>NZ_JAMDLH010000010.1 GCF_023721755.1 Pleomorphomonas sp. NRK KF1
TGCTCTCCCACGGGCTTGGTGTCCCTAAGGGGCGTCGGTCTCCCGTCCACCACCGCAACCGAAAGGATACCAGATCGCGGTGGGGCTAAGTTACAAGGGGTGAACACCACGCTTTTCGAGAAGGCGCCGGTGGCTATCCCCTCGCCACCAGAATGTCGCGCGACAGGCCGGACAGGATTTCCGGGCCGTCCTTCCTCAGGATGACGATCTCCTCGAGGCGGCAGCCGTAGCGGCCGGGCAGATAGATGCCGGGTTCGATGGAGAACACCATGCCCTCCTCGAGCACGGTCTCCGAGGTGGCTGTGATGTAAGGCGGCTCGTGGCCGTCGATGCCCATGCCGTGGCCGGTCCGGTGGGTGAAGAACTTGCCGTAGCCGGCTTCGGTGATCACCGTGCGGGCGGCGGCGTCGACGTCGCGGGCGAGCGCGCCGGGTTTGGCCGCGGCGAGGGCCGCCTCGACGGCCCGCTCGACGATGGCGTGGATCTCGGCGAAGCCCTCCGGCGGGTGGCCGACGACGGCGACGCGGGTGATGTCGCTCGGAAAGGCCGACTTGATGCCGCCGATATCGATCACCACCGCATCGCCCTCGACGATGTGGCGATCGGAGGCGGTGTGGTGCGGGAAGGCGCCGTTGTGGCCGCTGCCGACGATCCAGAAGCTTGGCGCCGCGCCTTCCTTGAGGAAATGGCTGCGAATGATGGCGGCAAGCTCGTTTTCGGTCATGCCGGGCTTGAGGGCGGCGACGGCGGCCTCGATCGCCCGGTCGGCGATGGCCGCGTTCATCTTCAGGAGCTCGTACTCCCGAGCGCTCTTGCGCATGCGCAGGCCGCCCAACGTGTCGGCGGTGAAGGTGCGCAACACGCCGGTGGGCAGGGCGTCGAGCACGAGCAGGGCGAAGTCGGCGCGCATGGTTTCGTCGAGGGCGACACGGTCGGGGGCGTTGGCGCCGATGGCGGCCAGCGCCTGGCAGAGCGCCACATGCGGCCCCACCTCGTCGGACCAGCGGAAGAAGTCGATATCGGTTTGCTGACGCACGTCGTCGGCATTGAGGGCGGGCATCAGAAAGGCGGTGCCGCCCGGCGAGACCAGAAGCAGGCAGGGGCGCTCGTCGGATGCCGGGGTGAAGCCGAGCAGCCACTGCATGTGCGAGCCCGGGGCAACGGCGACGAGGCCGGTTTCGGTTGCGACCATCCGCTCCCGCAGGGCGGCGAGGCGGGCTTGGGTCTCAGGGGTCATTGTGCGGTCCTTAAGAGCATCCGGCCGGGAGAGTCGCAGACTTCAGCACGAGCGGAGGCTGACGAACATAAAAGGCAGGAGCGAAGCTGGCCTTCGCTCCGGGGTGTGCCGACGTCTCTCGGTCGGCTATCGGGGCGGGAGTATAGACTTTCGGCAAGCAACGACCAACCGCATTGCCGCGTGGCTCCCTTGCGTGGTGGGCATTGGCCACCGATAATAGGCTTCAACCCAAGGGGACCGGTTTGGTCGACGATTTCACCCTCTCCCAAGCCGGAACCGGCGCGCTTCTGCTCGACGTTGCCATCGGCGGCGCCTTCGACGATGCGCGGCAGGCGCGCCTGCTGGCGCTGGCGGCAAATCTCGACGGCGTGGAAGGCGTCGAGGACATCGTCCCCGGCATGAACAACCTGATGGTCGTCTTCGATCCGCTTCTGGTCGATGCCGGTGAGATCGAGCGCCGCCTTGCCCAGGGGTGGGCGGGCGCCGTGGCGGCGGATGAAGCTGGCCGAGAGCATGAGATCGCTGTCGTCTACGGCGGGGCGGACCTTCAGGAGACGGCGGCGCATCTCGGCCTTGCCGTTGCCGACGTGGTGGAGCGGCACTCGACCGCCGTCTACAAGGTGGCAGCGATCGGCGCCATGCCCGGCTTTCCCTATCTTTCCGGTCTGGATTCGACGCTCGCCATGCCGCGCCGGGCGGTGCCTCGGCAGGGCGTGCCGAAGGGCGCGGTGATCGTCGGTGGCGGTCAGGCCGGCATCATGCCGATCACCGCGCCGTCGGGCTGGCATATTCTCGGCCATACCGACTTCGTTCTGTTCGATCCGCATCGCGCCGCGCCGGCAACGCTGAGGCCGGGAGATACGGTGCGCTTCACGGTCGCGGGGGTGAAGCCGTGATCGAGATCCTGTCGTCCGGCGCGCTGAACACGGTGCAGGATCGCGGGCGACGCGGCTTGCTGTCGAGCGGCGTCTCCCGTTCCGGCGCCATGGATATCGTGGCTCTCGACGCAGCCAATGCGCTTGTCGGCAACAAACCCGATGCGGCGGCGATCGAGGTGGCCGCCTTTCCGTTCCGGCTGCGTTTCGATGTGGCGGCGACCTTGGCCGTCACCGGCGCTCTCGCCGAAACACGACTATCTGGCCGCCGCGTGCCGCCCTGGTGGGCGATCGAGGCCAAAGCGGGGGACGAACTGACGATCGATCCGCCGACACTCGGGGCCCGCGTCTATGTCGCCATCGGTGGTGGCGCCGATGTGCCGCTGTTGCTCGGGGCCAGGGCGACCGAGCTCAAGAGCGGCTATGGCGGCCACGAGGGCAGGGGACTCAAGCGTGGCGACCGGTTGTCGGTGGGGCTCCGGCGGCCGGGAAAGCTGCCTGACGGCGGAATCGGCGCACCACTGCCGCCGCGGCGGCGCGAGGCCGGCCGGCCGTTGCGCGTGCTGCCGGCCGCCGAGTGGCCTGACTTCTCCGAGGAAGCCCGCCGGCTGTTCGTGGAGACGAGCTGGCGCGTGACTGCCGAGGCCGACCGGCAGGGCTGCCGGCTCGATGGACCGGAGCTCGTGCGCGAGCAGCGGCGCGAGCTCTTGTCGCACGGCATCGTGCCGGGGACGGTGCAGGTGCCACCGGCAGGTCGGCCGATCGTCCAGCTTGCCGAAGCCAACACCTGCGGCGGTTATCCCAAGATCGCGACGGTGATCGACGCCGATCTCTGGTGGCTCGGGCAGGCGATGCCGGGCGACGACCTGCGTTTTGTCGTGGTTGAGCGGAGCGAGGCGTTGGAGGCCCTTCGCGAGGTCGCCGAGTGGCTCGACCGGCTGCGAGGGGCGGCGGCGCTCTATCGCGTCTCGTAGAGCGGCGTTCCCCAGCCGACGGCCTCGCCGTCTTCCACCAGGGCGCGGCCGAGCGTCAGGTCGGCGGCCGCGACGACCGGCAGCAGGAGGCCGTTGGCCTCGACATAGGCGATCGTCTCGCCCTGCCGGACCCGGTCGCCGTCGGCAAAGCGCGACGCCATCTCCAGCGGGTGCAGGGGCCGAAAACGGCCGGGTGAAGGCGCGGCCGCGAGAGCGGGCGACGGTTCGGTCGGAGCCGGATCGGGCCTCTCCTCGACGGCAAAGCGCAATCTCAACCGGGCCGCGCCGACGTGGATGTCGGCGCTGGCGATGCCCCTGTTATCGAGGCGGCGGACGATGGCTTCGATCTCCTCGAAGGTCATAATGCGTCGTCCGGGGCGAGGCGGATGAGTGGTACGCCGCGCATCACCAGTGCGCCGTTGTCCGCGAGAATGTGGGTGACGCGGCCGGCGCGATCGGCCTCGATGGGGTTCAGCATCTTCATCGCTTCGAGAAGGCCGATGGTCTGTCCCTCTTCGACACGGTCGCCGATCTCGACGAAGGGCGGAGCATCCGGCGAGGCGGCCCGATAGAAGGTACCGGTGAGGCCGGCGACGATGGCGTGATCGCCGGCAGGGATCGGTTCCGACTCGGTAGCGGCGGTGGGCACGGCGGGTGCCGTCGGCCGAACGCCGCCGTCGTCATCCTTGACGAGACGGATGTGGATGTCGCCCTCCTCGAACTCGATCTCCCGAAGGCCGGTGTCGTGGAGGAGCGCGACGAGGCGGTCGAGCAGCGCGTCGTCCATCATGGTTTGCCCACGAAGGGGGCGAGCGCGACCCCCTGGGCCGCGAGGCGCTCGGCGAGCAGTCGCGCCGTCATCAGCGCCGTCGGGCTGTCGCCATGGACGCAGATGGAGTCGACGGAGGTCGGCAGCGCCTTGCCGCTCACCGAGACGATCTCGCCGGACAGCACCATGCGGCAGGCCCGCTCCACCGCCTCAGTCGGGTCGTGGACGAAGGCGCCAGGGCGATCACGCGGCACCAGGCTGCCGTCGTCCCGATAGCCGCGATCGGCGAAGACCTCGGAGAAGGTGCGGAGGCCGGCGTCGCGGGCCGCTCGCTCCTGCTCGCCGTGGGCGATGGCGAGGCAGGCGAGCGAGGCGTCGACGCCCTTGATGGCCCTGACGCTGGCGGCGGCGATGTCGGCGTCGGCGACGGCGAGGTTGGCGAGCGCGCCGTGCAGCTTCACATAGGCGATCGGGTGGCCGGCCAGCGAGGACAGCGCCGCCGCCGCGCCGATCTGGTAGGCGACGAGGCGCTCGATTTCGCCGGCCGAATAAGGCAGGACGCGGCGGCCGAAGCCCCAGAGGTCGGGAAAGCCGGGATGGGCGCCCACCGCGACGCCGCCCTCCCTGGCGAGGCGGAAGGTCTCGGCCATGATTTCGGGATCGCCGGCATGCAGGCCGCAGGCAACGTTGGCCGACGTGACCACGTCGAGCAGCGCGGCGTCGTCGCCGATGCGGTAGGCGCCGAAACCCTCGCCGAGGTCGGCATTGAGATCGACGGAGCGGGGAGGTGTCATCGCTGGGTTCCGGTTCGTTCGGTTCAGTATAGAGGCTCGGCCACGGGGCGAAAGGCCGAAGGGCGTTCTTCACAGAGCGAGGACGCCGGAACGCCGCCGCTGGCATTCGCGTTGGACAGCGGATAGGGTGCGCCCGCAATCCGCCGGACCAGACCATGACGCATACGACCGACCAGCCGGTTCTCACCGAGGACGACAAGACCAAGATCGTCGTCACCGCCCTTCTGTGCATGTTCCTGGCCGCTCTCGACCAGACCATCGTCACCCCGGCGCTGCCGGTGATGGGCGCTTCGCTGGGCGGCGGCGAATGGGTGTCGTGGATCGTGTCGGCCTATTTCCTGACGGCGACGGCGGTGACGCCGCTCTATGGCAAGCTGGCCGATCTCAAGGGGCGGCGGCCGGTGCTCTACGCCGGTGTCGGCATCTTCGTGGCCGGCTCGCTGATCTCGGCCATGGCGCCGTCGATGGCGGTGCTGATCGCCGGCCGCGCGCTGCAAGGCCTCGGCGGCGGCGGACTGATGGCGCTCGTCCAGACCATCATCGGCGACGTTGCGCCGCCGCGCGAGCGCGGCAAGTACATGGTGTACATTTCCGCCGTCTGGGCGACGTCCAGCATCGCCGGACCGGTGCTCGGCGGCCTTCTGGCCGAGTATGTCCACTGGTCGGCGATCTTCTGGCTGAACCTGCCGCTCGGCATCGTGGCCGTCAGCCTGTCGATGAAGCCGCTGTCGCGCCTGCCGGACATCCGCCGCGACCACCGCCTGGATATCCTCGGCGCGCTGATGATCATGGCGGCGACGCTGTTGTTTCTGTTGCCGCTGACGCTCGGCGGGCATGCCTATCCCTGGAGCTCGCCGCTCGTTCTCGGAATGCTGGCGCTGTCGGCGGCCACTTTCGTGCTGTTCGCCTGGTACCAGTTCCAGCCCGAAGAGCCGCTTTTACCGCCGCGCATCTTCGGCGACCGGGTGATCGCTCTCACGTCGGCCACCTCCTTCCTGGCGGCGGCCGGCATGTTCGGCTTCTCGGTCTATTATCCGGTCTACCTGCAACTGATCGATGGTTTCGGCGCCTCGGCGGCCGGTTTGGCGTTGCTCGGCCCGATGCTCGGATCGGTGGCGGGCTCCAGTATCTCGGCGCGGATCCTGCGCAAGGGCGGCCACTATAAGCGGCTGCCGATGTTCGGTAGCGCCCTGTCGATGGTGTCGCTGGCGGTGGTCGGCCTCCTTGCGGGCGACGTGTCCTTCTGGGTGATCGAGGCGCTGGCGGCGCTGACCGCCTTCGGCCAAGGCACGCTGTTCCCGGTCGGCACCGTGATGGTGCAGAACGCCGCCAATCCGCGCGATCTCGGCACGGCCACCGGCGCCTACACCTTCGTGCGGTCGCTGGGCTCCGTCGTCGCCATCGCCGTGCTGGGCGCCATCGTCGGCAGCGCCGGTATCGGCGACCATATCAGCGAAGGCGCGCTGGCGCCGGCGGCCCGGGAGGGCGCGGTGGCGGCCTTCAGGGCGCTGTTCTTCGCAGCCGCGGCGGCGCAGTTGCTGTCGCTGGTGCTGCTGTCCCGCATCGAGGAGCGACCGTTGCGCGGCCGTACGCCGCCGTCTGTCGAAGAGTAAGGTCTGGCCGGCCGGGTCGGTCGGCGAGGGAGGAGTTCGAATGATCCTGCATTGCGTGTTCATGAAGATGCCGGCCGCCGCTTCGTCGGCCGACGTCCTGAAGCTCTATGGCGCCGTGGCGGCGCTGAAGTCGTTCGTGCCCGGCATGGTCGACTTCAAGGCCGGCCCGAACGCCTCGCCGGAAGGCCTCGGTCACGGCTTCCAGCACGGCTTCGTCGTCACCTTCACCGACGCAGCGGCGCGCGACGCCTATCTCGTCCATCCCGAGCACGTGAAGGTCGGCGACAAGATCGTGGCGGCGGCCGAGGGTGGACTTGAAGGCATCCTCGTCTACGATTTTGAAGTGTGAACGGCGCTTTTCGGCTTATCTGGCGGCTTTCATATCGATTCAACCGCCAAGGCATTGTCGGCGGACGGCGTTGGCTGTAGAGATTGGGAGTGTTGCGGACGATACTTTCGTCTGAGTGACTTTCCTTTCCCGCCGACCACAGCAGGCCCATGTCCTTCTCCGATCCGCTCGACCTTGCCGCCCGTCTGCCCGCGCCCGACCGCCTCGCCCTGTTCCTCGATGTCGACGGAACGCTGATCGGTCCCACCTACGCCGACCGCGAGCGCGGCATCGCCGCCGATCGCATCGCCCTGATCGACCGGCTGTATGACCTCCTCGGCGGCGCGCTCGCCATCGTCAGCGGTCGTTCGGTGGAAACGGTCGATCCGATGTTCACGCCGCTGAAGCTGCCCGTCGCGGCGCTGCAGGGCGCCGATCGCCGCTTTGCCGACGGACGCCGCTTCACGCCGGTGCAGACCCCGGAAGAGCGCAAGGCGTTGGAAGAGATCGCCGAAGTGGTGGCCGAAACCTATCCCACCATGGACATCCAGTGGAAGATCGGTGCGCTGGCCATCGTCTACAACGAGGGCGATCCGATTGCGCTCGAGGCGGCGGCACTGGCCGAGCGCCATTCCGGTGGCCACGTGGCGGTGATTCCCGGGCGCGTGTCGGTCGACGTGGTGCCGCGGGGCGCCAACAAGGGCTCCGGCATCGCTTTCCTGATGGAACACAAGCCGTTCCTCGGCCGGGTGCCGGTGCATGTCGGCGACGACACGCCCGACGAGCCCGGCTTCTTCATGGCGCGCGACCTCGGTGGCTTCGGCATCACCATCGGCCGCAAGGTGGCGGGCGTCGACAGCCGTCTGCCCGACCACGAGGCGACGTGGGACATGCTCGCCGCCTACGAGGCGCGCTGGCTGGACGACGAGCGCGCCGCCGCGCAGTAGTTGCCTTATCAGCCGATGGCGAGCCGCAGATAGGTGGTGTCGTCGAAATAGTCGCGGCCCGGCATGAACGGCCGCGACCCCATGACCCTCTCCACCATCAGCGGATCGTTCTCCCTGACATCGGCGATCTCCGCCAAGCCCTCGGCAAGCGTCGCTGCCGGCGACAGGAAGCCGTCGGAAGCGAGCACGATCTCGCGGGCATCCGCCGCCTCGAACACCTCGACGAAGCGGTCGGGCACGTAGGTGCCGGCGAGGCCGCCGTAGGCGAGGGGATCGTCGCTGTCGAGGTTGAGGAAGGCGTGCTGGGCGAGGACCAGCGGCCGGAAGGGCTGCTCCATCGTCGGCACCCTGAGTTCGGCGTCGAGACTGGTGAGACCGAGCCGGAGGCGCGCCCGGATGACGGCGCAGCGGAACTCGTAGCCGATGCGGTCGATCTCCTTGCCGCCGTGATAGTCCCGACCGTCGATGCGAACATGGCAGTCGCCCACCCGCCAGATCTCGCCGCGCGACCGCGACCAGACGGCGGCCACCGCCGAGGGGCGCATGATCGTCTCATCCGGCCAGTCGCCGATTGCCAGGGCGATGGCAGCCGTGGCGCGATCGACGAAATCGCGGGCCGTGGCGTCCGGCGCCAGCGCCCTGACCGCTTGCTCCACCGCCTCGGCGGCGACGATGCCGCCCGGCCGCCCGTCGATCGGGCCGGAAGATGTGGCGCCGTCGATCACGGCGGCGAAGTCTTCGGTGACGACCAGGCGATCTTCCTTCTTCGCCTCCGATTCCTTGCCGGTGGCGCACAGGCTTTCGACCACCTGGAAGGGACGCGCGGCGACTGTCATCGGCCTCTCCTTGTTCCGGTCGGCGGCAGGCTGCCGCCACATATCGGCGTTTCGAACCGCCCGGTGGCGCTCGTGATGCCTACCCACCTGAGATCATCTCATACGCTGCTCGAACGTCATCTCAATGAAATCCGCCGGAGAGGTTGGGGCAATCAGTACAGAGACGCGCAAGGCTTTCCCGACGACATCATCGGACGTCATCGTTTCGTCGAGGCCGCATCGAACGTCAAACGCCTCCGAGGGCTTTGCGCCGGCCAAGCCGCCAAGTGTCCAGATCTCAGTCAGAAAGGTGCGCAGCGCATCTTTGACCGCAATCCAGGTTTCAGGAGTATTCGGATCGAACGCGTAAGCCTTGAGCGCCTGCCTGACCGTTTGTTCCAGCATCATTCGCGTGCGGCGCATGTTGATGTAGCGATTGTGCTGGCTGTTGCCGTCCAGCGTCCGCGCGCCCCACACCAACGTACCTTCATTGACAAAGGCACGGATCGTGTTGACAGCCTTCCCCGATACGGGAGTGTTGAGGTCCTCTTGCTCGTCAACGGAGACTGGAGTCGTTGGTAACGAGACTCCGGCCAGGGCAACATTGGCAGGCGTCCCCCAAACGCCCCGCTGGGCATCGATCGTGGCGTAGATGCCGGCCAGCGCCGCGCTCGGCGGCATGCAGTTCAGCTTTTCCAGCATCGCCCTGGCGATGGTTGAGGCTTCCTTTGGGCTTCGTTGCAGGAATCTCCCAGAAATGACGTTCTTTTCGCCGAGGTCGGTGGCCTCGAACAGTGTGGTGTTCACCCAAGGATAATAGGCCGCACCGTAGTCGAGAAACTGGGTGCCTATCCCCTGGCGGAAGCGTTCGACCGGGTCCCCATCAGGGGCACTGCGCGGCTTGTCGCCGCCCCAGACGTCAAGAATGGCGAAGCGGTTCTTCACAGCCCCGCAATGTGCCAGCATCCTCTGCTGCAAGTCGAAGCAGGCGAGTGGTTCGAGCGATACCGCCTCAGGAACCACCAGCATCGCGGGTTCCTCTTCCTGGCACAGGGCGTCGAAGCCGCGTTGGAAAAGGGACGAGTCGAAGTCGTGCTCGTAGTCGCCCACAGGCACGATGTAGCAGAGGCCGCCACCGTTCCGATAGAAGAGGCGGATGGCGTTGTAGAGGAGATAGCGGCCGCCAGCTGCTCCAACCGGTTGTTCGAGCACGTGATCGACAAGTTTGCCGTTTGCGTCTGACAACTGAAAATCGGTCGTCGCTGTAGGGTCTGTCTTCTCGACAATGGCGAAGCGCGGGATAGCGCCCTTGCCGAAAGCCCTCTCGTATTCCGCCTGCGAAGTGATGCGCTTGGGCTTGAAAGCCCCGTCGCCAAACTTCTCCGTATGGCCGACGAACGCCGGCACGGCCGTCGGCGCCTGCAGCACCGCGCTTGGGGCGACGCTCGGTTCGGCGATATGAATGCCCGGCTTCTTTGCTTCGGACATGCTTCGGCTCCCGTGCGCCGACCGCGAACGGCAATCCGCGCCGCGCGCATCCAAGAAAGCAGGAAAGGGGACGGCAAGCTAGAAAGCGGCGAACAGATCGTCGGTTTCCAAGGTTACTCGACGTGACCGGTGATTTTGGGCAGATACTCGCCGCCGTGCTCGACCCAGAAGCGGTACATCGCTTCGGCCGACGGCAGCAGGCGCTTGTCGGTGCGGCGGACGACGTTCCAGGTCTTCATGAGCGGCAGGCCGACCACGTCCATGATGACGAGACGACCGGCTTCGACCTCGGCGGCGATGGTGTGCGAGGAGATGAAGGAGATGCCGAGGCCGGCCATCACCGCCTGCTTGATGGTCTCGTTGGAGCCCATCTCGAACTCGCGGACGTCGCGCCCGCCGTCGTGCTGGCTGATCATCTGGCCGAAGGAGTTGCGGGTGCCGGAGTTGACCTCGCGCACCAGGAAGGTTTCGCCCATCAAGGCTTCGATGGGAATGTTGCGCTCGTGGGCCAGCGGGTGGTCGGGCGCGCAGATCATCACCTGCGGGTGCTTGCCGATGGGCTTGGCCTCGACCTCGAACTCGACCGGCGGCCGGCCCATCACCGCCAGGTCGACCTCGTAGTTCCGGAGGCGCTGGATGGTCTCGTCGCGGTTGCCGACGATGAAGTCGATATCGACCTTGGGGCGCTCCTTGCGGAAGGCGGCGAGCACGGTCGGCGCGAAATAGCGGGCGGTGGAAACGACGCCGACGGCGACACGACCCGACCCCGCTTCGCGCATCTCGGCGAGGGCGCCGGAGCACTCGTTGAGCAGCGCCTCGATGCGGTCGAGCGTGGTGGCGATTTCCTTGCCGGCCGAGGTGGCGATGAAGCGGTCGCCGACGCGCTCCAGAAGCGGCAGGCCGACGAGGTCCTCCAGCGCTTTCACCTGGGCGGTGATGGCCGGCGGCGTGACGTTCATGGCGGAGGAGGCGGCGGTGACGGTGCCGGTCTTGATGACCGCCGACAGGAATCGCAGCTGCTTCAAAGTCGTGTGGCGCATGCTCGGATTCCCGTCTCTCCATGTCCCGCTGCCGGTGTGCCCGGCGAGGGTGCCCGCTCCGGAATCACAATGGTCTTCCGAAGCTTACCGCAAGCTATCCTCAGGCGCCATTTGCCCGGCGCCGTTTCGACCATTGTCGCGGGGAAAAGATGAAAGCTCCATCGCGCCCCCGGAGGTCGGCCCCTTGCCTGCTCGCCAAAAGCGACGGGATCGTGGCCAGGGAGCCACATTCGACAGGTCACGATCCAGGCGGAGGCTGCCCGCCGTTGACCGCTGGGGGCGCGATGGGCAAGGATCGGCCCGTCACAACAGGAGCGTGGATGTCACGTCTGTCTGAATCCCGGTGAAGGCCCGCCCGGCGTGGTGCCGGCAACGCGGGCCGATTCCCATTGTCGCCCCGGAGGCTTCCAGCTTCCGGAACGCTTTGGTGCGCCCAGATGGCGCCACTTCCGGACTTCAGACCCATGGATATTTCACGCGCCGAGCAGCGCATCCTGCACCTGCTCGCTCAAGGCGGACGCATCGAGATCGTCCGCGACGATCGCGGCGACATCGAAGAGCTCTCCTGCTTCAGCCGCGACGGCTGGCTCTACACCGACTTCAACCTCGTCATGTTTCGCAAGTTGAAGAACAAGCGGGCGATCGCGTCCAAGAACAGCAAGCCCTACCGCATCACCCAGCGCGGGCTGGAGCTTGTACGCGCCCAGCCTGACAATCGATAAGGAAAGTGCCGGCGGCGGTCCCATTGGCCGCCGTCGGCTCTTGATCGATTACGCCGGGTTTTTCCCCTGCACGGGGGAAACGGGGTTAGCACTCGGCGGCGTCTTGCTTTAAGAACGTCTGGCTTTTGAAACCTTTGCCGGAACGCTTCCCATGACCGTCAAGATCGCTCCCTCCGTATTGTCGTCGGATTTCTCGCGCCTCGGCGAAGAGCTCGCCGCCGTCGAAAGGGCGGGGGGCGACTGGGTCCACATCGACATCATGGACGGGCATTTCGTGCCCAACATCACCTTCGGCCCGGCGGTGATGAAGGCGATGCGTCCGCACACCAAGCTGCCGTTCGACGTGCACTTGATGATTGAGCCGGCCGATCCGTTCCTCGCCGCCTTCGCCGATGCGGGCGCCGACGTGATCAGCGTCCACAAGGAAGGTGGGCCGCACGTCCACCGCTCGCTGCAGGTGATCCGCTCGCTCGGCAAGAAGGCGGGCGTGGTGCTCAACCCCGGTACCGACGTCGGCGGCCTCGAGTACATGCTCGACGAGATAGACCTCGTCTTGGTGATGACCGTCAATCCCGGCTTTGGCGGCCAGGCGTTCATTCCGGCCGTCGTCGAGAAGGTGAAGAAGGTGAAGGCGCTGATCGGTGACCGGCCGATCCACATCGAGATCGACGGCGGCGTTTCCACCGCCAACGCCGGCCTGCTGGCCCGCGCCGGCGCCGACGTGCTGGTGGCAGGCACATCGGTGTTCAAGGGCGGCACCGAGGCCGACTACCGCCGCAACATCCAAGCCCTGAGAGACAGCCTATGAGCATTCGCGCCCTGATCTTCGACCTCGACGGCACGCTGGTCGACAGCCTGCCCGACCTCGCCGAGGCGATCAACGACCTGATGGCCAAGAATGGCCTCGCCGCGCACGCCGAGCGCGCCGTGGCGTCCATGGTCGGCAAGGGCGTGCCCGTGCTGGTGCAGAAGGCCTTCGCCGCCCATGGCGTGACCATGGAAGGCGAGGCGCTCGCCGCGCAGGTGAAGACCTATCTCGGCTTCTACGAGCCGCGCGCCACCCGCCTGACGCGCCTTTTCCCGCACACCGCCGACATGGTGAAGGAGCTCGCCAGGACCTACCGGCTCGCCGTTTGCACCAACAAGCCGGCGGCGGTTTCGCGTGAGATCGTCGACAGCCTTGGTATCGGTGCGGAGATCTCCGTGGTGGTGGGCGGCGACAGCGGCGTCACGCCGAAGCCGGCGCCCGACATGATGTGGCTGGTGGCCGAACGGCTCGGCTTGCCGAAGGAAGATTTGCTGATGGTCGGCGACAGCGCCAACGACGTCGCCTCGGCCAAGGCCGCCGGCGTCAAGGTGGCGGTGGTGCGCTACGGCTATACCGACATACCCGCCGACGAGCTGGACGCCGATTTTGTCATGGACGATTTCCGGGGTCTTCCGGCAGTCTTGGAGAAGCTTCGATAGACCGCATCGCCGCGCGATGCTCTGGCCAAGAGGGCGTGATGGCACCCATCAAGGCACTGATCTTCGACGTCGACGGCACGCTGGCGGAAACCGAGGAGGTTCACCGCCTGGCCTTCAACCGCGCCTTCGCGGAGGCCGGACTGCCCTGGGTGTGGGAGCCCGAGTTCTACGGAGAGCTCCTGGCCGTTCATGGCGGCTGGGCGCGGCTTGCGCATTTCATCGAGCACTACGCGCCGCCTGAGGCCGACGAGGGGCGGCAAAGGATCGACGAACTGCACGCGGCCAAGACGCGGCTGTTCGCCAAGCTGGTGGATCGCCGGCTCGCCCGTCCCCGGCCCGGCATCGAGCGGCTGATCGAGGATGCCCGTTCGCAGGGGCTTGCCGTGGTGCTGGCCACCACGTCGAGCATCGAGAATGCCGAGGCGTTGATCCTCGCCAACTTCGGGCTCGACGGGCTCGAGAAGATCACCGCCATCGTCGGCGGCGCGGGGGCCGTGCGGCCGAAGCCGGCGCCGGACGTCTACGAGCTGGCGCTGGCGAAGCTGGGTCTGACGCCGCGCGCGGCGATCGTGTTCGAGGATAACGGCCCCGGTCTTGCCGCCGCCACGGCGGCCGGCATTCGCACCATCGTCACGCCGAGCCGCTACGCGGGCGACGACGATTTCAGCACCGCCTTCGCCGTGCTGTCGCACCTCGGCGATCCATTCGAGCCCTACCATCACATCGCCGGTGTCGGCGACGAGGGCGGCACCGACATGGTGACGGTGGCGGCCTTGCAGCGCTGGGTGTCCGACGACGACGACATGCTCGGGCTGCTGACCATCGGTGGTAAGCCGGTGTATTGAAGGCTCCGAGTGGGCTATAGCCGCCGATTGCCCCTTTCGGCATGAGGTCCTGCGCCTTCGCACAGAATGACATCTAAATATTTGTTTTTATTATATAATGTTGTCATCCTGCGCGAAGGCGCAGGACCTCGGTCAGAATAAAGCGGGAGGCCGATATAGGTCGCCTGCCCGATGACGCCGTCTCACAGCCCCACCGGAAAGCCTGTGAACGGCTTGATCTCCTTCAGGACGAAGGTTGTCTGCATTTCCTTGATGCGCGGCAGGCGTCGGATCACCGTCATGGCGAAGTCGGCGTAGGTGTCGAGGTCGGGCGAGACGACCTGCAACAGGAAGTCGGCATCGCCGGCGATGGAGTAGCAGGCGATCACCTCGCGAAGCCGGGCGACGCTTTTCGAGAACTCCTCAGCCTCTGCTTCGCTGTGGCTGTCGATCTTGACGCGGACGAAGGCGAGCACCCCGAGGCCGATCTTCTGGCGATCTAGCGCGGCGCGATAGCCGCCGATGACGCCGCTCTCCTCAAGCTGACGCACGCGCCGCCAGCAGGGCGACGTCGACAGACCGACATCCTCGGCGAGCGCCTGGTTGGTCAGGCGGCCGTCACCCTGGAGCGCCTCCAGAATTCTGATATCGACCGTCTCAAGTTCGGCGTTCGGTATGTTCTGTCTCTCATTTGGTTGAACTTGGTAGATCCTACCTCAATTCATCGATCCTGCGCAAACTCCGGCATGAAATGCCTTGGACACGCGACTACCTTGCCGGCATCGTTCAGCGTTCAGGAGTTGCCATGCCGCCCGACCATCGCCTCGCCATCGTCGTCAATCCCGATCTGCCGCTCGGTCTGCTCGCCAATACGGTTGGGGCCATCGGCATCGGCCTCGGTGCCCGTCTGCCATGGCTCGGCAACCGACAGCTCACCGATCTGGATAACCAGGTCATCGACGACAGTTCCATCCTGCCGGTGCCGATCCTGGCAGCCACGCCCGAGGCCATTCGCACACTGATGCTGAAGGCGATGCCGCGCGGCGACGACAGTGCGCTGGTGGTCTTTCCGGCCTTCTCGCGGTCGCTGCACGACTATCGCGAATATGAGGCGATGCTGCCGGACAAACGCCTCG
Organism: Pleomorphomonas sp. NRK KF1; assembly: GCF_023721755.1. Taxonomy (GTDB): domain Bacteria; phylum Pseudomonadota; class Alphaproteobacteria; order Rhizobiales; family Pleomorphomonadaceae; genus Pleomorphomonas. The sequence goes on from NZ_JAMDLH010000010.1 coordinate 15,030, forward strand.
CCGAGGAGATGATCGACGGCGTCGGCCTGTGTGGCCCGGCGAAGTGGGTGAAATCGCTGACCGGCTCGCTGCGATTGTTGCGGTGATCGCTCAGCGGAAGGGCCGGCTGAGGTAGGGCGATCCCCGGAGGCCGAAGCGCCAGGGGCGATCGGCGGCCTTGGTGATGCCGATGCGCGGGCCGGCGACGATGTCGGGGATGCCTTGGCGCGGGATCAGCTCGAAGGGCGGCGCATCGAGCGGCAAGCCGTCGTGGGCGATGGAGATGCCGAGCGCCTCGGTCAGCCGGCCGGGGCCGGAGGCGAGAAGGCGCGGCTCGGTCGTCCGGCGTCGCTCCGCCATCGTCGCGAGACCGGCGGTCGGCTCGATGGCCCTCAGCAGCACGGCGGCGCCGTAGCCCACCGGGCCGGTGACGATGTTGACGCACCAGTGCACGCCGTAGGAGCGATAGACATAGGCCGTGAGCGGCGGGCCGAACATGGCGCGGTTGCGAGGCCGCTCGCCGGCAAAGGAGTGCGAGGCGGGGTCGTCGGCCTCGTAGGCCTCGGTCTCGACGATGATGCCGCCGACGCCGTCGACCAGGAATGTGGCGCCGATCAAGAGCGGCGCCAGCTCGACGGCGGGACGGGAAGAGAGAGTGGCGATCACTTGGCCTTCCGGGGCTTGATGCGGCGGGCGAGACCTTCGGCGAGACGATCGGCGACGAAGCGGATGCGTCGGCTCGGCTTGAGGTCTTCGTGATAGGCGAGCCAGAGCGGCAGCGCAAAGCCGATATCTTCGACCGGCAGGCGCACGACGCGCGGCTCGGCGTCGGCGATCGGCACCTGGACGAAGCCGATGCCGGCGCCGGCGATGACCATCTGCCAGCCAACGACGTGATCGTCGCAGCGGATCGGGAACCACTCGCGCGGCACCGGCAGGCCGGCGCGGGCAAAGCCTTGCAGAAGATCGTCGGCGCGGTCGAGACCGATGATGTCGTGTTCCAGGAGGTCAACCAGGCGGGTCGGCGTACCGCGCCGGGCGAGATAGGCGGGCGACGCGTAGACGGCGAGCGGAAGGTCGCCGATGCGACGGCGGATCAGCTGGGGCTGGCGCGGCTCGTACATGCGCAGCGCGATGTCGGCGTCGCGACGCAGCAGGTTCTGCGTCTCGTCGCTGGCGACGATCTCGATGTCGACATCGGGCTCATCGACATGCAGCGCCGCGACGATGCCGGGCAACAGGTAGGTCGCCACCATGCGGCTCGCCGTGACGCGCACCGTGCCGGCGAGGCTGTCGCCGGTGCCGCTCGCCTTTCGCTCCAGGGCGAGCGCCGCCTCGCCCATGCGGCGGGCATCTTCGATGAGGTCGAGGGCGGCCGGCGTCGGCTCCAGACCGCGCGGCTGCCGCCGGAACAGCGGCGTGTCGAGCGTTTCCTCAAGCTCGCGGATATGCCGACCAACGGTCGGCTGGACGAGGCCGAGCCGATCGGCGGCGGCCGACAGAGAGCCGGCGTCGACCACGGCAAGGAAGGAGCGAAGAAGGGTCCAGTCGAGCATTGTCATGCAAAAATGAATATGATTGCGACAGATATAGCGAATTGATGTGCGAATGGAAATACATCAATGATTGGATCAGAGGTTGCCGGTTCGTACACAAAACACCCCTCTCCCTGGTCCCTCCCCCACAGGTGGGGAGGGGACGATTGGAGCTGCCTACCCATGTCCGAGGCAGGCCGGATCTTCCAGCAGGGGGTAGACCCAAGCTGCGTCCCCTCCCCCCTTGTGGGGGAGGGACCAGGGAGAGGGGGGCGGCGGCCAACCGCAAGTTAGTCAGTTGGAATATTTTACGTTTCGGGAGACTACGATGAGCGGACATGTTCTCGTCCTTGGCGCCCTTGGCGGCGTGAGCCGGGCGGTTGCCGAGGAGTTCCATCGCCAGGGCTGGCAGGTGTCGGGCCTCGTGCGTCGGGGACGGGCCGGCGATCTGCCGGACTGGGTCTGGCCGGTGGAGGCCGATCTCAACGATCCCGAGGCGGTGGCCAAGGCGGCGAGTTCGCCTGTTGACGTGGTCTTCGATGGCCTCAATGCGCCCTATCATCGCTGGGCCGAACTGGCGAAGCCGCTCTATGACGCAGCGCTCGCAATCGCCGAACGCCTGGGTGCGCTGCATCTCTTTCCCGGCAACGTCTACGGTTTCGGCGAGAGGATGCCCGATCGGCTGACGCCCGATCTCGTCGCGGCGCCGACCTCCGAGAAGGGGCGCATTCGCGTCGAGATCGAACGGGGTTTCGCCGAGGCGGCGCGCGCCGGTCGGGTTCGGACCTGCATCCTCCGGGCTGGCGATTTCTTCGGCCCGACGATCACCGGGCAAAGCTGGCTGTCGGCCCTGATCGCCGCCAAGGCCGGGCAGGGCGTCATTCGCTCGCCGGGTCCGGAGGACGTGCCGCACGCCTGGGCCTATCTGCCCGATCTTGCCCGCGCCTTCGTGCGGTTGGCCGAACAGCGCGATCGCCTCGGCCCGTTCGAGGTCTTCCACTTCGAAGGGCACACCGCGTCGATTGCCGACATCGCCGATGCCGCCGGGGTCGTCCACCATCGACCGATGCGGGTGCAACGCGTGCCGGGCTTCATGTTCACGCTGCTCGGCCTGTTCGACCCGGTGATCCGCGCCTCGCGCGAGATGGCCTACCTCTGGCGCGTGCCGCACCGGCTCGCCGACCGGCGCCTTGAAATGATCACGGGGCCGCTCGTGGCGACCCCGCTTTCAAAGGCACTGGCATCGATCGGCCGCTAAGGCCTCACAGCAGTTCGCCCTGCACGGCGAAGCAGGCGACCTTGGCGTTGCCGCCGGGCGCCTGCAAGAGCTTCGGCTGGTCGACGTCGCAGGGTTCGTAGGCGAAGGGGCAGCGCGGATGGAAGGCGCAGCCCTTGGGCGGGCGCAGCGGCGACGGCAACTCGCCGGTGAGGCGGATACGTTCGCGCCGCTTCTCCGGCTCGGTGGTCGGCGTCGCCGAGAGGAGCGCGCGCGTATAGGGGTGGCGCGGCGTGTTGAAGATCTCGTCGGCGGTGCCGAACTCGACCGGGCGGCCGAGATACATCACCATCACCTCGTCGGCGATGTGGCGCACCACGGAAAGATCGTGGCTGATGAACAGGTAGGCGAGGCCGAACTCCTGCTGCAGGTCCATCAGGAGATTCAGCACCTGCGCCTGGATCGACACGTCGAGCGCGGATACCGGCTCGTCGAGCACCAGGATCTTCGGGTTGAGCATCAGCGCGCGCGCGATGGCGATGCGCTGGCGCTGGCCGCCGGAGAACATGTGCGGATAGCGGTCGTAGTGTTCGGGCCGGAGGCCGACCTTCTCCATCATCGCCCGCGCCTTGGCCTGTCGCTCGGAGGCCGACAGCGAGGTGTTGAGGCGCAGCGGCTCCTCCAGAATGGTGCCGACCTTCTGGCGCGGATTGAGCGAGCCATAGGGGTCCTGGAAGACGATCTGCACCGTGCGGCGGAGCTCATGGCTCGGCGTCTGATCGAGGTGGACCGGCTTGCCGTCGATGATCAGGTCGCCGGCGGTCGGCGGCTCGATCATGGTGACGAGGCGGGCGAGCGTCGACTTGCCGCAGCCGGACTCGCCGACGACGGCCAGCGTCTTGCCGGCGGTGAGCTTGAAGGAGGCTTCCGACAGCGCGCGCACGGTGGCCGGCTCGCCGAACATGCCGCGCTTCAGGCTGTAGTGGCGGGCAAGATGCTGCGCCTCGAGGACGACAGTGGATGCAACGGGAGCGTTCATGCCGAAATCCTCCGGTCGAGGATGGCGGCCGGGCCGGGATGGCCGACCGGCTTGCCCTGGTTGAGCGGATAGTGACAGAGCGCGTAGCCGGCGGCCTGCCCCTGGGTGACCGGCGCCTTCTCGACGCAGCGCTCGGTGGCGAACTCGCAGCGCGGGCTGAACAGGCAGCCGGCGGGTCGGTCGTACTGGCCGGGCACCACGCCGGGGATCGACGGCAGGCGGCGGGTGGTGGCCCGCTCGGGCAGCGCCGACAAGAGAGCCGCCGTATAGGGATGATGCGGGTCGGCGAACAGTTCGGCGACCGGCTGCTCCTCCACCTTCTGCCCGGCATATTGCACAGAGACGCGATTGGCGGTTTCGGCGACGACGCCCATGTCGTGGGTGATCAGCACCAGCGCCATGCCGGCGTCGCGCTGCAGCTTGGCCAGGAGGTCGAGGATCTGCGCCTGGATGGTCACGTCGAGCGCGGTGGTCGGCTCGTCGGCGATCAGGAGCTTGGGGTTGCAGGCGATGGCCATGGCGATCATCACGCGCTGGTTCATGCCGCCCGACATCTGGTGCGGGTAGGTGTCGAGGCGTTCGGCGGCCGAGGGGATGCCGACGAGCTCGAGCAGCTCGACGGTTCGGTCGCGCCGGGCGCGCTTGTTGAGGCCGAGGTGGACCTTCAGCACCTCGCCGATCTGCCAGCCGACCGTGTAGCACGGGTTGAGCGAGCTCATCGGCTCCTGGAAGATCATGGCAAGGTCGTTGCCGATGATACGACGACGTTCGCGCGGCGAGATGGAGAGGAGATCCTTGCCGTCGAACATCATCTTGTCGGCCGTGATGGTCGCCGTCCATGGCAGGAGGCCCATCAAGGCCAGCATGGACACCGACTTGCCCGAACCGCTTTCGCCGACGATGGAGACGATCTCGCCGGGCTCGACGGTCATCGACACGCCGTCGACGGCGCGGAACTGGCCGCCCACCGTGCGGAAATCGACCGAGAGGTTGCTGATTTCGAGAATGGGCATCACGACCTCTTCAGCTTCGGATCGAGGGCGTCGCGCAGGCCATCGCCCATCAGGTTGATGGCGAGCACGGTGATCAGGATGGCGAGGCCGGGGAAGGTCACCACCCACCAGGCGCGGGTGATGAACTCGCGCGCCTCGGCCAGCATGGTGCCCCATTCCGGCGTCGGAGGCTGGGCTCCCATGCCGAGGAAGCCGAGGGCGGCGGCGTCGAGAATGGCGCCGGAGAAGGAGAGGGCGGCCTGGACGATCAAGGGCGCCATGCAGTTCGGCAGGATGGTGACGAACATCAGCCACAGCGGGCCGGCGCCGGAGACGCGGGCAGCTGTCACATAGTCGCGGTTACGTTCCGACATCACGGCGGCGCGGGTCAGGCGCACATAGTGAGGTTGCGCCACAATGGCGATGGCGATCATCGCGTTGGTGAGGCCGGGGCCGAGGATGGCGACCAGCGTCAGGGCCAGCAGCAGCGACGGGAAGGCAAGGATGATGTCCATGATGCGCATGATCACGGTGTCGACCCAGCCCCGGAAGAAGCCGGCGAACATGCCGATGATCACGCCGCCGATCAGCGATACCGAGACGACCACCACGCCGATGAACAGCGAGAAGCGGGAGCCGAAGATCAGGCGCGACAGGATGTCGCGACCGAGCGCGTCGGTGCCGAGAAGGAAGATGCCCTCGGTGCCATGGGTGAGCGGCGGCACCAGAAGCGCGTCGCGGAACTGCTGGTCGGGATCGAAGGGGGCGAAGAGCGGCGCGGCGAGCGCGACGAACACCAGCGCCACGAACAGCACGAGGCCGGCGACGGCACCGTGGTTTTCCGAGAAATAGCGCCAGAATTCCTTGAGGCGCCCCGGACGGACGGAAGCGGAGACGGCGGTCATCGGGTTACCTCTGGTGCCGGATCTTGGGATTGACGAGGCCGTAGAGCATGTCGACCACGAGATTGACGCCCATGACGATGAGGGCGATCAGCACGAGGCCACCCTGCACGGCCGGATAATCGCGGCGGAAGATGGAATCGACCATCCACTTGCCGATGCCCGGCCAGGAGAAGATCGTCTCGGTCAGGATGGCGCCGGCCATCAGCACGCCGATCTGCAGGCCGATGGTGGTGATCACCGGGATCAGGGCGTTGCGCAGCGCATGCACGGCGACCACGCGGAACGGGCTGAGCCCCTTGGCCTTGGCCGTGCGGATATAGTCCTCGCCGAGAACCTCCAGCATGGCCGAACGAGTCTGGCGGGCGATCACGGCCAGCGGAATGGTGCCCAGCACGATGGTCGGCAGGATGAGATGGCTCGCCGCCGACTGGAACGCCCCCGCCTTGCCGGACAGGAAGCTGTCGATCAGCATGAAGCCGGTCACCTTGGGGAAGAAGAACAGCAGCGAGATGCGGCCCGACACCGGCGTCCATCCGAGAATGCCGGAGAAGACGATGATGAGCAGCAGTGCCCACCAGAAGATCGGCATGGAGTAGCCGACCAGCGCGGTGGCCATGGCCGTGTGGTCGAACCAGGAATTGCGCTTGACGGCGGCGATGACGCCGGCCGGCACGCCGAGCACGACGGCGAAGATCACCGCGCAGATCGACAGTTCCAGCGTCGCCGGAAACAGCGTGAAGAACTCGTTGAAGATCGGCTTCTTGGTGGAGATCGAGGTGCCGAAATCGCCGTGCATCAGGTCGGTGAAATAGTAGATGAACTGCTTCCACAGCGGCAGGTCGAAGCCGAAGCGGTGCATCAGCTCCGCGTAACGCTCGGGCGATATGCCACGCTCGCCGGCCAGCAGGAGCACGGGGTCGCCCGGCAGCAGGCGGATGAAGAAGAAGGCGACCAGACTGACGCCGATGAAGGTCGGGATCAAGAGGCCGAGACGTCGGAGGATGAAACCGAACATGGTGCGGGGTCAGTCCTGACTCGAGAGTTGCTTGACGAAGATGTGGGTCGGATGCGTTTCATGGCGCCCGTCCGGAGTCCAGATCGGGGCTTGCCGGACGCCGCTGTCGCGCCATCCGGCCCGCGCGTAGAACCGATAGGCGCGATCGTTGCCGGCCGAGCACTGGATCGCCGCGTCGCGGATGCCGCGCCGGACGAGTTCCGCCTCCGCGGCGGCCAGCAACGCGGCCGCAAGGCCGGTGCCGCGCGCCTCGGCGGCGACGTAGAGCTGGTCGATCTCCTCCCCCTCGATCGCGGCGAAGCCGAGAACGTTGCCGTCGAGATCGGCGACGAGGGTGCCGGCCTCGAGCGGGCCGAGGCGAAGGTCGAAGCTTTCCGGGCTCCGCTCGGCAACCACATGCGCCGGCAGGACCGACCCATGGCCGTCGTGCCAAGCGTCGTGCCATAGCCGGACGACCGCGGCGCGGTCGTCGGAACGATATGGACGGAGGATGGGCGCGTTAGGCATGGGGGTTCCAGTAGCGGCCGAAAACCCGGGCCGCAAGCGACAACGTCGATATTTGACCATTTTCGCGGCATGAAACTGCCACGATTTCCGCCATTCTACATGATTTCCCGCATGAGAAGCGATTGGCGCGCCGTCGTCCGGACCAGTCTCCGGATGCGAAAACGGTTCCGGAGATCGCTCCCCGGAACCGCGTCCGTCTTGGTGGTGTCGCTTACTCGGCGAGGTCGACGCCGTCGAAGCGGTGCGAGCCGAGCGGATCGACCTTGTAGTCGATCACGGCCTTGGACATCGGCACGTAGGTGGTCGAGTGGGCGATGGTCGCCCAGGGCGCTTCCTTCTTGAAGACGACCTGCGCGTCCTCATAGAGCTTGGTGCGCTCGGCGATGTCCGACACCGCGGCGGCCTTGGTCACGAGGTTGTTGAATTCCTCGTTGCACCAGTTGGCGCGGTTGGAACCGCCAACGCCCGAGCAGCCGAGCAGCACGGCAAGGAAGTTGTCCGGATCGCCGTTGTCGCCGGTCCAGCCCATCAGCAGGGCGCCGTCGCGCTCCTTGTCCTGGCTGCGCTTCAGGTACTCGGCCCACTCGTAGGAGACGATCTCGACCTTGACGCCGACGTTGGCGTAGTCGGCCTGGATCAGCTCGGCCATGCGGCGGGCATTCGGGTTGTAGGGACGCGACACCGGCATCGCCCACACCTTCATCGACAGGTCCTTGACGCCGGCTTCGGCGAGCAGCTTCTTGGCCGCTTCCGGATCGTAGGGGTCGTCCTGGATGTTGTCGTTGTAGGACCACATGGTCGGCGGGATCGGGTTCTTGGCTTCCTGGCCGGTGCCCTGGAAGACGGCGTCGATGATCGCCTTCTTGTTGATCGCCATGTTGAGGGCCTTGCGGACGCGCACGTCGTCGAAGGGCTTCATCATGGTGTTGTAGGCGAGGTAGCCGACGTTGAGGCCGGCCTGGCTCATCAGCTGGATGCTGTCGTCGGACTGCAGGGTCTCGACGTCGGCCGGGTTCGGGTAGGGCATCAGCTGGCATTCGCCGGCCTTCAGCTTCTGCACGCGGACCGAGGCATCCGGGGTGATGGCGAAGACGAGATCGTCGATCTTCTGCTTGCCGCCCCAGTAGTCGGCGAAGGCCTGATAGCGGATGACCGCGTCCTTCTCATAGGCGACGAACTGGAACGGGCCGGTGCCGACGGGTAGCTGGTTGAGGTCGGGCTGCTTGCCTTCGGCGGCCAGCTTGTCGGCGTATTCCTTGGAGAGGATCGAGGCGAAGTCCATCGCGAGGTTGGCGAGCATCGGCGCGTTGGCGGCCGTCAGCGTCAGCTTGACGGTGTAGTCGTCAACCTTCTCGATCGACTTGACGAGGTTCGGCATGTCCATGCCGGTCCAGTATTCCCAGGTGCCGCCGGCGTAGGCGTACCAGGGGTCGTTCTTGTCGTTCTGGCGCTGGAACGAGAAGATCACGTCGTCGGCGTTGAAGTCGCGGGTCGGCGTGAAATACTCGGTGGTGTGGAACTTGACGCCCTTGCGAAGATGGAAGGTGTAGACCGTGCCGTCCTCGGAGATGTCCCAGCTCTCGGCGAGGCCGGGAATGACGTTGGTGGTGCCGCGCTCGAACTCGGTCAGGCGGCTGTAGACCGGCTTCGATGAGGCGTCGAAGGTGGTGCCGGCGGCATACGGCGCCGGGTCGAAGCCTTCCGGGCTACCTTCGGAGCAGTAGACGAAGGTCTTGGCGTGGGCGGCACCGGCAAGGCCGGCCACGAGCATGGTGGCCGCCAGAAGGCGGGACATCGTTTTCATAAGGTATACTCCCCTGTTGCCGAGCGAGGTCGGCGAACCCCGTGCCTGGCCGGACGGTCTTCTTGTCACTTTTCCCCGTCGGCCGGCGAGCCTTTATCCGAACCGACAATTGACCGGTTGGCAAGCGTTTTTTCCCGCCTGGTCAGAAATGCGGCATCCGACCGCCCCGACGCGGACCGTGTCCCGGTTTCGGCGGACGGAGGGCGGTCCGAACCCCGAATCGTTTCCGTGGGTGGCTCGTCAAAGCCTTCCGCCGGCGATAGGATCGCGTCGACGTGGAGGAGGATGCGCATGGCGGACGGGATCGAGGCCGAACTCAAGGTGGCCGTGGACGCGGCTGGCGCCTCGCGGCTGGCGCGCCTTTCCGATCTGCCTGGGCTGACCGTCGTCGCCAAGGGCGACAAGCGGCTCGTCAGCACCTACTTCGACACGCCGGATCTTGCTCTACGCGCCAAGGGCATCAGCCTTCGCCTGCGACGGTCGGGTCGCAGCGGCGAACAGACGGTGAAGTTCTCCGGCAGCTTCTCGCTTGGTCTCGCCGAGCGGCCGGAGTTCAACGTGGCCCACGCGGGCCGGGTGCCCGATCTTGCCCGCCTGCCGGAGGAGGCGGCGGCGGAATTGACCAGGCTCGTCGACGGTCGTCCGCTGGTGCCTTTGTTCTCCATGCGGGTGACGCGGCGGCGCTGGGAAATTGCGACGCCGGGTGGCGATCGCGTCGAGATGGCGCTCGACCGTGGCACGGCCACGGCCGGCAGCCGACGAGCCGACATTCGCGAAGTTGAGTTCGAGCTCCTTTCGGGCGACCGGCGAGCCCTGTTCGAGGCGGCGCGGCTGGCACTCAACGGCGTCGCCTTTCATTTCTCGACCGAGGCCAAGTCCGATCTCGGCTACGCGCTGCTCGAAGGCGAGATCGGCGCGGCCGAACCGAAGACCGCGACGGATGCCGACCTCGACGACGACATGTCGGTCGAGATGGCGCTGCAGCGGGTACTGAGATCCTGCGCCATCCAGATCTCCGCCAATGTGGCGGCGCTGCGGGCCGACGACGATCCCGAGGGCGCGCATCAGTTGCGCGTCGGGCTGCGTCGCCTCCGCACCGCGCTGAAGATCTTCGCTTCCGTGATGGCGCCGGGGTCCGGCGATCCGCTCGCCACCGAGGCGCGGCGACTGGCCCAGGAGGTTGCCGCCACGCGCGACATGGACGTGCTGATCGACGAACTCGTCGCCCCGCTCGAAGGCGGCGACATGGCGGCGCTGATCGAGCTTCTCGAAAAGCGCCGCAAGGCGGCACGGGTGCGGCTCGCGGCCGTTCTCGCCGATCGGAGCACCGGGGATTTCCTGCTCGACCTTCTGGCATTCACCGAGACGCGCGGCTGGCTGTCCACCGACGATATCGGCCAGAGCCTGGGGCTGGCCGCGCCGATCGAGCCATTCGCCGACCACATTGTCGGCCGCCTGCGGCGCAAGGTCGAAAAGCTGGGGCGCGATCCTGAAGCGCTGTCTTCGGATGAGCGGCACGAACTCAGGAAAAGATTCAAGCGCCTGCGCTATGCCTATGATTTTTTTGAGGATTTATTGCCGAAGTCGGTGCGGCGCAAGTTATTGCCGAGAGTCAAGGCGGCCCAGAATGTGCTGGGTGTGCTCAACGACATCCACATGGCCCATCTGATGCTGGACGACATCCATGCCGCCGGACCCAAGGCGGGCGCGGTGGAGCGGGCCATCGGCTACTGCCTCGGCTGGCACAGCGCACGCGCCAAGGCCATCTGGGAGCGCCGTGCCGACGATCTGTCGCTGGACTGATTATCAGCGGTGGCGGAATTATGCGGTTTACATGTCAGTAAAAATACGTGACTGTCAGCGCGGGCGTTGAAGCGTCTTGCATCCGGGGAGCTGAGGTCGGCTTTTACGTTCGTCCTCATCAAGAGATTCAAGTTCTGAATCCAAAAGCTCCACCGAAACACCTGACCGTAAGTGGTTCGTTTTGCTTCGCTATTCGCTTCGTGAGTCATGCCGGGCGAGCACGGGCACCAAACGGACCCCAGGGAGCATCGACATGAGCGAACGCATCGTCATCACCCAGGACATGATCCGTCTCTACGACGAGTACACCCACCTGACATACGACCGCCGTGGCTTCATGGAAAAGCTCGCAAAGCTGGCCGGTTCGAGCGCGGCGGCAGTGGCCATCGTGCCGATGATCGAGGCTCGGCAGGCCCAGGCGGCCATGGTCGAAGCGACCGACGACCGGCTCGAGGCGACGGCGGTGGAGTTCCCCGGCGACGGCGGCACGATGAAGGGCTATCTCGTCCATCCCAAGTCGGCGACCGGACCGTTGCCGGCGGTGATGGTCATTCACGAGAACCGCGGGCTCAACGCCCACATCGAGGACGTCGCCCGCCGCCTCGCCCTTGAGGGCTTCCTCGTGCTGGCGCCGGACTTCCTGTCGCCGGCCGGAGGCACGCCCGCCGACGAGGACAAGGCGCGCGAGATGATCGGCGCGCTCGACAGGATGAAGGCCGTGGGCAACGCGGTGGCGGCAGCCACCTTCCTGCGCGGCCGTGAGGGCGGCAACGGCAAGTCCGGCAGCGTCGGTTTCTGCTGGGGCGGCGGACTGTCGCTGCAGACGGCGGTGGCCGATCCCGGGCTCGGCGCGGCGGTGTCCTACTACGGTGCCCAGCCGGTGGCGGAAACGGTGGCCGCCATCAAGGCGCCGCTGCTCTTGCACTACGCCGGCCTTGACGATCGCATCAATGCCGGCATTCCGGTGTTCGAGGCTGCGTTGAAGGAGGCCGGCAAAACCTACGAGCTCCACATGTACCCAGGCGTCAACCACGCCTTCAACAACGACACGTCGGCGGCGCGCTACGACAAGGCGGCGGCCGATCTCGCATGGCAGCGCACAGTGGATTTCCTGAAGTCCCATCTTGCCTGAAGCTGGCCTGGTGACGGCGAAGTCGAAAAATATGACAAATCGGGACTTGGTCCCGCGGCAAATCCCTATATAAGCGGCTGAGCAAGGAGCTCACTTTCCCATGTCGCCGACTGCCGCGGGCGTTCTTTTCAAGCTCGCATCGACCATCGCCTTCGCCATCATGCTGACGCTGATCAAGCTGGTGTCGGGCCGCGTGCCGCCAGGGGAGATCCTGTTTTTCCGCTCCTTCTTCGGCATCGTCCCGGTCATCGTCTATCTCGCGGTTCTCGGTGTCTTCCCCGCCTCGCTTGCCACGACGCGCCCACTGGGCCATGTGCGTCGGTCGCTGGTCGGAACCGCTTCGATGTTCTGCTGGTTCACGGCGGTCTCCTATCTGCCGCTGCCGGACGCTACGGCCATCAGCTATTCCGGGCCGCTGTTCGGCGTCTGTTTCGCCGCTCTCCTGCTGCACGAGCGTGTGCGGGCGTTCCGCTGGGGTGCTGTCGGCATCGGCTTTCTCGGCGTGCTGATTGTTCTGTCGGAGCAGATGGGTGGTTTCAGTGCGGGCCTGCAGGGCGACCGGGCGATTGGCGCTGCTTGCGCGCTGGCCTCGGCCATGCTCGGGGCGGTTGCTGCCGTCACCGTACGCGAGTTGACGGCGACCGAGACCACTGGCGCCATCGTCTTCTACTTCCTGGCTTGCGGCTCGGTGTTCTCCTTCGTGACGCTGCCTTTCGGCTGGGTGGTGCCGGATCTCGCCGATGTCGCCATGCTGATCGTCGCCGGCCTATTCGGCGGCATCGGGCAGGTGCTGATGACCCAATCCTACCGCCTTGCCGAGGCCTCGGTGATCGCGCCCTTCGACTACATCAACATGATCTGGATCGTGATCATCTCCTACATGGTGTTCGGCGACGTGCCGACGATAGCGGTGCTCGCCGGCTCGCTGGTGGTGATTGCTTCCGGCGTGTTCGTCGTCTGGCGGGAGCGGCGTCTCGGCATCCTCGAAGCCAAGGCCAAGGCGCGGAGCGCCGACACGCCGACTTGATTCTTGGCCTCAGGCGCCGGCGGCGACATCCGTCGCCTTGGCTTTCGCTTCGCTTTTCGTCTTTCGGGGCTTCGCCACGAAAGACTCGCTCCGCGCGGCGCCGCTTGGCGCCGGAAGCCGCCAAGGCGACTTCGGGGGCTACCGGTAAGTGTCGTTAGGTAGGGGTGTCCTGCGGTGAGCGGGATGGCGTTGACACCGTTCGAGGTGCGGGCCAAAGAGATGCGGCAGGGCGCGCGAGCAAAGGCTTCTGCGTGAGAGATATCCGATGAGCGAAATTGCGAATGGCAAACGCGAAACGGTGGATGTGGCGATCGTCGGCGCCGGTCCCATGGGCCTCGTCACGGCCCTGATGTGCGCCCGTGCCGGCCTCAAGGTGGCGATCTACGAGCGGCAGAGCGATTTTTCCGCCTCGCCGGCCTGGAACGGGACCGGTGTCCTTGCGCCCGACAGCGAGGCCGATGCGGCCGATGCCACCATCGTCGATCTCGGGCGCCGTTCGATCGAGCTTTGGCCGACGCTGGTCTCGGGCATGATCACCAACGGCGCCTTGGTGCTTGGCAACCGCCGCCAGCCGACGGCACTCGACGACTACTCCACCTTCGTCCTCAACTACGACTGGGTCGACGAGGAGCAGATCGCCGCCCTGGAGCCGTCGCTCGCTGGCATCTACAACAGGGGCATATTCTTCCCGCAGGCCGCGCACGCCGATCCGCGCATTCTGTTCAGCGGCCTCAAGGACGTGCTCGAAGCCGGCGGCATACGGATTCGTTTCGACTGGGTCGGCACCATCGACGGGCTGCACGCCGAGCGCATCGTCGACACGCGCGGTCTCGGGGCGCGCGACCGCTTTCCCGAACTCAGGGCCGTCACGGCGGAAATGGCCATCGTGCGCAGCCACAAGATCGAGCTCAGCCGTCCGATCCGACTGCTGCACAACCGGCACTCCCTCTATGTGACGCCGCGTGGCCAGGGCGTCTACGTGATCGGCGCCACGACGGTCGATGACGACCGCAGCGGCGTGTCGGTGCGGTCGGCCGGCGAACTGATGATGCATGCCGTGTCGCTGTTGCCGGCCTTTGCCGACGCCGAGGTGCTGGAGCTACGCTCCGGCTTGATGCCGGTGTTGATGAACGGTGTGCCGAAGGTGGTCGTCGGCGAGCGGATCATCGCCGTCAACGGCCTGTTCCGCTATGGCTGGATGGTGGCGCCGGCCATTGCCGAGGATCTATTGCGCGTGATCTACACGCAGGCGACCAAGGTCATCCACGCCAGCCGGCCAATGCGCCACTGAGCCAGCCTTTTCCTGTTTCTTGACGGACTGCCCATGCTCGACCGCTTTTACCTGATCATCGACCGTGCCGCCTGGCTGCCGCGCCTCCTGCCGCTCGGCCTGAAGCTGGTGCAGATCCGCACCAAGGCGCCCGATATCGAAACCCGACGCAAGGAAATTGCCGACTCGCTTGCTCTCTGCAAGGCGGCCGGCGCCATGTGCGTGGTCAACGACCACTGGCGGGAGGCCATCGAGTTCGGCGCCGAGTGGCTGCATCTCGGCCAGGAAGATCTCGATACCGCCGACCTCAAGGCGATCCGCGCGGCGGGCATTCGCTTCGGCGTCTCCACCGCCAACCGGGCGGAGCTTGATCGGGCGCTGGCGGTCGATCCCGATCACGTGGCGCTCGGGCCGATCTGGTCGACCGTCTCCAAGGATGACGCGGCGCCCGCCAGCGGGCCGGAGCTGCTGACCGAGTGGAAACGCATCGCCAGGAAGCCGCTGGTGGCGATCGGCGGCATCTCGCTCGACCGGGCGCCGATCTGCTGGGACGCCGGGGCCGACAGCGTGGCGGTGATCTCGGACGTATTGTCCGCCGCCAGTCCGGAGGCTCGGATGACCGAATGGCTCGATACGGCTAGGGGATGGGAGGCGCGGGCATGACGGCGATCGCGGTTACCATCGCGGGGTCGGATTCGGGCGGCGGCGCCGGCATCCAGGCCGACCTCAAGACCTTCTCGGCGCTCGGCGTCTATGGCGCGTCGGTGATCACGGCGCTGACGGCGCAGAACACGCGCGGCGTGACGGCGATCCACGAGGCGCCTGCCGATTTCGTCCGGGCGGAGATCGACGCCGTGTTCTCCGACCTGGCGGTCAACGCCGTGAAGATCGGCATGCTGGCAAGTCCCGAGCTGATCCGCACTGTTGCCGCCGGTCTCCGGGATTACGGCCAGAGTCGCGTCGTGCTCGACCCGGTGATGGTGGCGACCTCGGGCGATAGCCTCTTGAAGGCCGAAGCGGTGGCGACGCTGCGCGAGGACCTGTTTCCGCTGGCCAGCCTCATCACGCCCAACCTTCCCGAGGCCGGCAAGCTCTTGGGGCGGGTGGTCGACGAAAGGCCCGAGGACATGCTGGCGGCGGCGCGCGAGTTGCTCTCCCTTGGCCCGAAGGCGGTGCTCATCAAGGGCGGTCACGGCAGCGGGGCCGAAAGCGCAGATCTCTACCTCGACGGCAACGGAGAGCGCTGGCTGACGGCGCCGCGCCACGCGACGCGCAACACCCATGGCACCGGGTGCACGCTGTCCTCGGCCATCGCCGCCGGCCTTGCCAAGGGGCTCGACATGACCGCCGCCGTCGCCGAGGGCAAGGCCTACGTCACTTCGGCCATCGTCGCCGCCGACCGGCTGGAGATCGGCCACGGCCACGGCCCGGTCCATCACTTCCACGCCTGGTGGTGACACGAGCAGTTGATGGGCGCCCAATCCCGTCGCGTTTTCAGCGATTTGTCGCGGCAAATCGGCCGAGTTCGCAATCAAACCTAGACGAAGGTACTAGCCTTGCTCCGCGACGCTCCGTAATATCCCGCGCCAATCGGTGGAACATAAGCGGGCAACGGCCCGGCATTGGGAGTGCGTTAACATGGTCGCGGAGCTGGATCCTATCTTCAAGCGTCTGGAAGCCAAGAAGGCCGAACTGGCCGATCGCCCCATGCGCAAGCTGTTTGCCGAGGACGCCGGTCGTTTCGATCGCTTCAGCGTGCATCTCGACGACATGCTGCTCGATTTCTCGAAGAATCGCCTCGACGCCGATGCCTTCGCCCTGCTGATCGAGCTGGCCAAGGCTGCGGGTGTCGCCGAGCGCCGCGACGCCATGTTCTCCGGCGCCATCATCAACACCACCGAAAAGCGAGCCGTGCTGCACACGGCGCTGCGCAACCGGTCCAACACGCCCGTCGTCGTTGACGGCAAGGATGTGATGCCCGACGTCAACGAGGTGCTCGGCCGCATCAAGGATTTCGCCGAGGGCGTTCGCTCCGGCAAGATCGCTTCGTCGACCGGCGCCAAGTTCACCGACGTCGTCAACATCGGCATCGGCGGTTCAGATCTCGGCCCGGCCATGGCGACCATCGCGCTGTCGCCCTACTGGGGCAACGGCCCGCGCCTCCACTACGTGTCCAACGTCGATGGCGCTCATATCTCGGATACGCTCGCCGGACTTGATCCGAAGACGACGCTGTTCGTCATCGCCTCGAAGACCTTCACGACCTCCGAGACGATGACCAACGCCGGCACCGCCCGCGAGTGGATCAAGAAGCACCTCGGCGAAGCGGCCGTCGGCGCCCACTTCTGCGCCGTTTCGACCGCGCTCGACAAGGTGGCCGCCTTCGGCATGGACGTGAAGCGCGCCTTCGGCTTCTGGGACTGGGTCGGCGGCCGCTATTCGGTGTGGTCGGCCATCGGCCTGCCGGTGGCGATCGCCGTCGGCTTCGACAATTTCGTCGAGTTCCTGACCGGCGCCCATGAGGTGGACAACCACTTCCGCACCGCGCCGCTCGACAAGAATATCCCGGTCATCCTCGGCCTTCTCGGCGTCTGGTACCGCAACGTCTGGGGCTTCTCGACCCATGCCGTGCTGCCCTACGACCAGCGCCTTTCCCGCTTCGCCGCCTATCTCCAGCAGCTCGACATGGAGAGTAACGGCAAGGGCGTTCGTACCGACGGCACGCCGGTGCCGCGCGCGTCCGGCCCGATCGTCTGGGGCGAGCCGGGCACCAACGGCCAGCACGCCTTCTACCAGTTGATCCACCAGGGCACCGACATCATCCCGGCCGACTTCCTGGCCGCCGCCGTGCCGCATGAGCAGGTGGGCGACCACCACGCCAAGCTCCTGTCCAACGTTCTCGCCCAGACCGAGGCGCTGATGCTGGGCAAGACCGTCGAGGAAGCCGCCGCCGAGCTGAAGAAGGCCGGCAAGTCGGACGCCGACGTCGCCGCGCTGGCGCCGCACAAGGCCTTCCCGGGCAACCGCCCGACCAACACCATCCTTTACCGCACGCTCGATCCGAGGACGCTCGGCCGGCTGATCGCCATCTACGAGCACAAGGTGTTCGTGCAGGGCACCATCTGGGGCGTCAACTCCTACGACCAGTGGGGCGTCGAACTCGGCAAGGAGCTGGCCAACCGTCTCCTGCCCGTCCTCAAGGGCGAGGCCGAGCCGGCTGCCAGTCAGGACGTGTCGACCAAGGGACTGGTTGCGGCCATCAAGGCGCTGCGAAAGGATTGACCTTTGCGATGGAGCCGGCGAGCGCTTTCGCCACCGGCTCTTCCCGTGCTGTTGTTGCCGTGAGGCGTCTTGACGCGGGTTTTCAGGGATTGCGCAAAGTCGGCCGGTGCCAACGCCGGCCGATTGTGTATATTTGAACAAGGGGAAAGCTGGCCGGCACGGGCACCGTCCGATGCCTTGGCCGAACCACCGTGCAGCCGATGACAGCCGGCGGCGTCACGGGGTCGCCGATCTGGAGGATGGGATGTACGAGTTTCAGGAGTTCGAGAATGGCGCTGCGCTTGCCGATGCCTTGACTGTCGAGGTCGCCGGTGCGCTCGCCCACACTATCCGCCTGCATGGCAAGGCGGCGCTGGCACTGTCGGGGGGCAAGACGCCGGTGCGCTTCCTCGAGGCGATGTCGCGCTATCGCATGCCCTGGAATGACGTCGTGGTG
Source organism: Pleomorphomonas sp. NRK KF1 (assembly GCF_023721755.1). Classification (GTDB taxonomy): domain Bacteria; phylum Pseudomonadota; class Alphaproteobacteria; order Rhizobiales; family Pleomorphomonadaceae; genus Pleomorphomonas. The sequence continues at coordinate 32,972 of NZ_JAMDLH010000010.1, forward strand.
ACGCTGGTCGACGAGCGCTGGGTTCCCGAGACGCACGAGCGTTCGAATGCCGGTCTCGCTCGCCGCCATCTCCTCAAGGGGCCGCTCAGCAATATCGAGTTCGTGCCGCTCTACCGGCCGGTGCCGACGCCCGAGGAGGCCGTGGCCGAGGTGGGGAAGGTGATCGCCGATCTGCCGCTTCCGTTCGCCGCCGTGGTGCTCGGCATGGGCGAGGACGGGCATACCGCTTCCTTCTACCCGGGTGGCGACAACCTTGCCGCCGCCAATTCGCCCGACTGCAAGGCGCAGGTGATGGCGATCAACGCCAAGGCCGCCGGCGAGCCGCGCATCACGCTCACCCTGCCGCTGCTGTTGGGTGCCGATGAAATCCTGCTGCACATCGAGGGCGCCGAGAAGCGCGCCGCCTTCGAGAAGGCCGTGGCCGGCGACGACGTGCTGGAGATGCCGGTGCGCAGCCTTCTCAAGTCGGAGAAGCTGGTCAAGGTTCTCTGGTGTCCTTGAAAGTCCGGCCCGAAACTCTACTGAGCCGGGCATCTAGCTTCGAATTCTGCCGCGCCTCAGCGAATTACGAGCCAAACTTTCTGCGACCCTAACTTTTAGCGGCCCGGTTTCGACCGGGCCGTGTTGCATTTGTGGGGCGTCGAGCGGTTCGATGTGACACAATTGGCCGCCTTGTCATAAAACTGAGAAGCTGTCGGGACAAAAGGAGGAAACGGGAAGGGCGAGTTGCCGTTGATTCCCGCCTCGGAGAAGATGCGACGCGCATCTTTGTTTGCCATGACGGACGCCAATACTACCCGAAGCCTCAGAGCGCTGTTCCTGTCGGACATTCATCTCGGCACGCGCGACTGCCAGGCGGATCTTCTGCTGGACTTCATGCGGGTCCACGAGGCGGAGACGATCTATCTCGTCGGCGACATCGTCGATGGCTGGCGGATGCGGCGCTCCTGGTTCTGGACGCAGAGCCACAACGACGTGGTCCAGAAGCTGTTGCGCAAGGCCCGCAAGGGCGCGCGCGTCGTCTACATTCCCGGCAACCACGACGAGTTCCTGCGCGACTACCTCGGCACCCACTTCGGCGGCGTCGAGGTGATGGATCGCTGCCTGCACGAGGCGGCGGACGGCCGCCGGTTCCTGGTCATCCATGGCGACCAGTTCGACGTCGTCGTGCGCCACGCCCGCTGGCTCGCCTATCTCGGCGACTGGGCCTACGAGACGGCGCTGTGGATCAACACCTGGCTCAACAGGGCGCGGCGTTTCGTCGGGTTGCCCTACTGGTCTCTGTCGGCCTGGGCCAAGCTTCGGGTGAAGAACGCCGTCAACTTCATCGGCGCCTTCGAGGATGCGCTGGCCTACGAGGCGCGGCGTGTCGGCGCGGATGGGGTCATCTGCGGCCATATCCACCATGCCACCATGCGCGACATGAACGGCATCGCCTATGTCAACACGGGCGACTGGGTGGAGAGCTGCACGGCGATTGCCGAGAACCACGACGGCAGCCTGGAAATCATCCGCTGGACCCGTCTCGAGCACGAACGGCGGCAGCCGCTGATGCTGCCGCGCGCCGAGGCTGCGGAATGACGCGCATCACCGTCGTCACCGATGCCTGGCATCCGCAGGTCAACGGCGTCGTCCGTTCGATCGAGCGGACTGTCCTGAGATTCTAGTCGCCGAGTCGAAGCGGGCTTGATGGTGTCGCCAAAGGCCCCCAACTCGAGGACATCGCGTATAGACACAAAGGACAAGATAGCCGTCGCAAGCCGTCTCTGCTCGACCTTGCTAGCGAACTTTCTAGTGTCAGCCGCGCCTGCAAGATGATGGGCTACTCTCGCCAGCAGCTCTACGAGATCTGGCGCAACTTCCGGACCTATGGCGCCTAAGGCCGGATCGACTGGGCTCCCGGCACCAAGGGCCGCATTCCAACGGGTTGCTACTGAGATCGAACAAGCCGTGCTCGCCCAAACGCTCGACCATCCCTCTCGTCGGCCGGCGTGCGCGGCGTCTGGTAACGCGACAACCTGCTTACCAAGCATGAATGGCTGCTTAGGCTGGAGAAGGAGGCCTCCGAGCGCCAGATCCCCTCGAACATCTCTCGCCCGAGTTCCCCGAACGCCATATCAAGGCCGATCACACCGGGCAGCCTCGTCGCCATCGACAACTTCTTGATCGGCCAAGAAGCTTAAGAGGGCAGCTTAAGAAGACACTTGGACCTGCCCTACCCAAGTTGTGCTTCACCGGATATCTGTTGTTATTTGGTTCCTTATTGCGTAACGATCAGGCGAAGATGGGGGCATCGATGAAATTAAGAACGCGCTGCAAGCCTCTCGGTTGTATCAAGAGCACGGTCACCAAACTCTCTAAAAAGTTATTCTCTCTCTTCTCCGGTGTCGATATCGTTCGTCTCATCCATTTCCGTAATGGATCATCAGCCATATGGAGTGTTATTCTAGTATATATTGCCTACTCAGCGAATTATGCTGCATGTTATATCGATGATGCGCTTGTCTTAAGTGATGGAGTTGTTGGATTCAAGGACGACTACGCAGTACCGGCACTCTTGGCTACCGTTTTAATGTCTATGATAATACTGAGAAAGCTCATTGCGTCAGTAATTCTGGCTATTGATGCTCTCTCAGGTGTAGTAGATGAGGCCCCGGTAGCCGAAAGTATTGAGCAAATAAGGAGATATGTCCTTCTTGATAATCTTTCTGGGCGGCGCCACTTCTCGATGATTCTGGTATTTTTATTTACATGTTTTTCTGTTATGCAGGTGTTTCTTCCAATATTCGGCGTATGGCTTAAAACTTGGGCGCTGCTGCCAGCGGAGCATCCTCTCCCTTTCGCTACAGCAATAATCGGCAGTTTTCTTGTTTTTGTTGTCTGCCTATCGAATGCGCTGTGGTACATATACGTTACGCTGACAAGAATATTCTATTTTCTTCACACTAACTCTGTTGCTGGCCGCGTCTCCATTAACCCTCTATATGTGAACGGAGATGGCGATCTCAGCGCCATAGCCAACTTGATATTGTTTACCGTTTCACTTTGCGGATCTGGTGTTATTTTCGTTATAGCTTGGGTGTTCGTATTTGGTGCCGATGTATGGTCGTTAATCGGAACGACTCTTTATACGTTCTCTCTTGTCGCAGTTTTTGTATTTCCGCTCAAAACAATATTCTCAGTTCTTGATTGTGGAAAGGCGAAGCTTTTACATCCGATTGAATACGAATACTCTTTCCATATGAAGGAGATTTCGGTTCTTGTCTGCGCTCAACGCTCATCTTCGACCCATTCTCGTTCTGATGACATTATTAAATCACTAGTAGCAGTGGATGCAATTCATAATATATATGCGCATATAAATAGCATTAGCTTAAAATCGATCGGTTTGTTTTCTATATCAAAATCAGCTTTTGTTTCTATTCTTCCTTTATCTATATGGATGATCAATTTATTATACTCTGACGATATAAGAACTTTCATTTTGGGGGTTATGACATGGACGGTATCTCGCTAATTTTGCCGGGCGGCGGGGCCCGTGGCTTCTCGATTGCAGGCAGCATTAAGTGTCTATATGAGCGTGATATATGGTTTTCTAGCGTCTCCGGGTCTAGCATTGGTGCAATAATCGGAGCTGCAATCTGTGAAGGGAAAACGCCGGATGAAATTAAAGAGAAAATACTGAGCTTTAAGTTCATTAGGACACTGCGCCCATCCTTTCGTGGATCTGGTGTGCTGTCTAGCTGCACGCTAAGGGCGTTCATAGACGCGATGGTTGACTCTGAAACTTTCGAACAACTGAAGATACCACTAGGTGTTGTTGCAACAAATATGACATCTGGACAGACGGAGATATTTGCAAAAGGTGATCTTAAACCAGCCTTGCTAGCTAGCTGTACGTTGGTAGGTTTTTTCGAGTCCATGGTCTGGAATGGTACAATATATGGAGACGGTGGCTATTCTTGCCCCATCCCGTTTGGACTATTTCCAGAGCGAAATATCGAACTGGTTATCGACTCATCAGTCCGCCCAGATTGGAATCTTGGTATTGATCGAGGCTTTCGCTTGTGGGGGCACCTACCATTTAAGACAATCTCGAAGTATCTTTTGAAAAGCTACGACATAACATACTACCATTACGGGCGCTGCCAAATTGCGGCCAGGAAATGTATTGTAATTGAGCCGCGGCTGGGTGATATGCGCGCATTTGATATTTCAAAAAGGGAATTTGCTATCGAGGCTGGGCGCAGGGCAGCTGAGAGGAAAGTCGCTGAAGTGCTTGCGCGCGTCATTTAACTGTAATCCAGGGCGCGTTATTGGCGATAGATGATCAGCGTTCGAACCTGTGGCCTCCACTGGTGAGCTCAAAAGCGCAAAGGATGCGAGCCTTCGCCTTTACCTCGTTTCTCTTTGGCTGCATAGCGACTAAATGCGGCAGGTACATCAGGGAGAGCAGTTCTATGAAGGGGGGCATTCGGGCAGGCCTGTGGGTGGGTTACCGGTGGAGTGCCGAGGTCGGACAGTTGGCCTAGTACGTCGTCTTTATTAGATATATCATGGATATTAGATGGTAGCTGGTAGTGTATTTTGATCTCCTCGGAGTTGTTGATTCGTATAAGTATGCATAATAGTGCATATTACTTGTAATTTTACTGAGATATACTTTGATTATGAGATTATTAAGTTGGATGTCGGTGTATATAGAATAGAGTGTCTTTTTGTGGGGGGGTACAATGCGCGTTCTTATTGCGACTGACGCGTGGCATCCGCAGGTAAATGGAGTGGTACGGACGCTGGACTCGGTCAGTAAAGTGGCTAGAAATCGCGGTATAATAATAAAAATCGTGCCACCTAATGATTTTGTTACAATTCCTGCACCGACATACCCAGAGATACGACTAGCGATACCTCGTATACATAGAATAAAAAGTATTATTGATGAATTTAAACCAGATTCCATTCATATTACGACAGAGGGTCCTGTCGGATATGCTTTTTCGTTCGTATGCAGAAAGCGTTGTATTCCATTTACTACGAGCTTTACAACCAAGTTTCCAGAGTACATCGAGAAGAGATTTCGGCTACCGAAGTCATGGTCATATAGGATACTAAGGCGCTTCCATGCGGCTGCGGATCGTACAATGGTCGCAACCCCCTCACTTATTGCAGAACTGAAACAGTATGGATTTGAATCTCTAGTGGCATGGGGGCGCGGGGTGGATACAGAGTTATTTACCAACGAGAGCCCTATAACATTGGGTTATAAACGACCGATATTTGTGAGCATGGGGCGGGTTGCAATCGAGAAAAATCTGGAAGCGTTTCTGTCTCTGGAGTTACCCGGAACAAAAGTTGTTATTGGGAAAGGACCGGACGAACAGCGGCTGAAGGAGAAGTACCGCGAGGCGGTTTTTCTGGGAGAGAAAACGGGACGTGATCTGGCGCGGCACCTCGCTGCTGCGGATGTTTTTGTCTTTCCTAGCACGACAGACACATTTGGAAACTCTCAGCTTGAGGCACTCGCGTGCGGAGTCCCGGTGGCCGCGTACCCTGTTACAGGACCAATCGATGTCATTGGAAACGCTCCCGTCGGAGTTTTGAGTGCTAACTTGAAGCAAGCGTGTATTGAGGCATTGAGCATAAATCGGCAGAAGTGTCGAGAATACGCTTTGGAGAGGACGTGGGACGTAAGCTGCGATCAGTTTCTTTCTAATCTCAGCAGAATTTTCTATTAGCTGTCCTATTAATTGTCCTCTTAAGCTTCTGGGCTGATGAATTTGCTGGCGGTTTCCCATGGTCTTCTGCCCATGTTTCGGTATCCAGTAATGGGGCCACTCGACATACTGGGCGACAGCGACGCCGGCATTCTCGACGAAGACCTGAGGGCAGTGTGCCTCGGCGCCCTCGCTATCGACCCCGCAGCGGCGCGCGAGCTGGCGCTGTCCTTCAGCTGGCGGCGCGCGGCCATGCAGTTTCTCGACAATGTCCGGCTTGCCAACGGCGAAACGCTGGATGAGGCGCCCTTCGTTCCGGCGACAGCGTAGAACAATCCGGCGAACCAGGCTCGCCGGCCGGTTTGGCTCTCTGCGAGAAATTCCGGATTATCAACCTTGCCCCGCCCTTGTCGGAGCAGATTGCATGGTTGGGCTCCAGGCGGCGTTCAGACGGTCAGATCGACGTTCTTGCCCATGCCAGCCGGTGGCGGGGCAGAGGCTGCCGACTCGGCGGCCTTGCTCAGCAGGTCGGCGGCCGATTGGTCGGACTTGAGCGCCATCTTCATCACTGCCATGCCGATGTCGCTCTTGGTGCTGGCCTGCAGCATGGTCGAGGCGGTCGTCGCAATGTCCATTTTCGGTCCTCGCGCCATCTGGTTGTTCCAGTGGCCAGAGTAGGCGACCGAAAGATTGACAAGCCGTTACTCCAGGCAGAACCGACGACGCGAGAACCGGGCCGCTTATGACAACCGTCGGCCCGAGACAAACGTCTCGCGCCTCTCGGGAAACGCGCAGGGCGAACTGAGTTAACTCAGGAGAACAGCGCCTGCCGTTCGGCCTTGGTCATCTTGGCGAAGGGATCGTCGGAATCCTTGCCCTGACGCACGGTGTCCGACACTTCCTTCAGCGCCTCTATGGCCGTATCCACGGCTTCCGAAGCGATAGCCAGCGCTTCGTCGGTCGGCTCGACCTCGGCTTCCGGCTCGGCGGCATCGAACTCGATGCTGTCGGCTAGCGTCGCAGCATCTTCGTCGGCCTCGACGGCGTCGAACTCGATACTGTCGGCAAGGGCCGCGGCATCTTCCGGCAGATCGTCGCTCGCCTCGATGGCGTCGAACTCCATGCTGTCGGCAAGCGTCGCAGCATCTCCGATCGGGTCTTCGTCGGCTTCGACGGCATCGAACTCGATACTGTCGGCGAGGGCTGCCGCGTCTTCCGGCAAGCTCTCCTCGGTGTCGATCGAGTCGAAGTCGATACTGTCGGCAAGCGCTGCGGCGTCTTCGGGCGCGTCGGTCGGAATGGAGTCGAAGTCGATCTGTCCGTCGGCCCCGACCATCGACGGGGCAGGGGCCTGCCCGAGCCCTGCCATGGCCTCGATGCGCTCGAAGTCCATCTCGTCGATGGCGTGGCTGGTGACCGCGTCGAGAGCGGCGCGGTCGGCATCGGCGTCCTCGACCAGAAGATCGTCGACGAGGTTCTGCTCGATGCCTTCGCCGGCCAATGCCGGGCCATTGAGCAGGTGGGCATCAGGCCGGCTGTCGTGGGCGTTGACTTCGACGCGCCGATCGATCGAGGTCTTGTGGACCTCCTCGTCGTCCATGCCCCAGATCTCGATCATCGCGTTGATGCGGTTTTCGAGATAGCGCAGGACCTGCACGACCTTCTGCGTGCGCTGGCCGGTCAGATCCTGGAACGAGCAGGCCATGTAGATGTTGGTGGTGAGGTTCTCGACCTCGTCGCAAAGCGCGTTGTCGACGCCGGCTTCGCGCATCGTCCAGGCGAGTTCCTGAATCTTCTCGGCCGAGCCAAGGATCTCGGAGGTGGCGCCCTCGGTCTGCTCGACGATGGCGTCGAGCTCGTTGGAGGCGCGGTCGAAGCGGCTCAGCGGCGAACGGCCGTCGCTCTTGATCTGCGCGATCTCCAGCTTGGTGCGCTCGATGGCATCCTTCATCTCGCCGATGTCGAGACGAATGCGGTCGGCGTCCGGGCGGCGCTCGCGTTTCAGCAGGGTCTCAAGGCGGCCGATGGCGCCCATCACCAGATCGGTATCGGCCGACCGATGACGCCGTGCGTATTCGAAGAGGAACCAGCGGCCCTTTTCCGTCTCCATGACGGCGGCTTCGATGGCCTCGTAATCGGATTCGCGCAAGGGCGAGAGGGCTTGCGAATTTTCCATATTTTCGCCGCAGACCCCTTTGTAGACGAAACGGACCAAGCTACAGGTAAAGCGCCGGCCGAAGACAGGCAAGCGATTCAATCGGGCGAGCCGCCATCATCGCCGCGAATCCTTCACAACGAGTTTATGCCGAGTTGCACCGTTGACAAGAATGATCGGGCGATTTGCCCCCGCCTATTTGATGAGCGCTTTCTACGCCATCGCCTTCTTCGTCAATGGAGTGATGACCCCATTCTTTCCTGTTCTCTTGCAGGTCAAGGGGCTCAGCGGCGAGCAGATCGCCTTCGTGCTGGCGACGCCGCAGGTGATGCGCATGTTCACCATGCCGGTGGTGAGCGGCCTTTCGGATCGGGCGGGCGATCGGCGCCACGTGATGGCCGGCGTCATCGGCCTGACGCTCGGCTTTGCCTTGCTGTTCGGCATTGCCAAGGGCGATATCGCGGTCATGGCGGTCGGTGCCGTTCTCCTGGTGCTGTCCTACTGCGTCGGGCCGCTTGCCGACGCCTTCGCCATGATCATGGACCGCCACGGCCTCGGCGAATACGGCAAGATGCGGCTCTGGGGCTCGGTGTCCTTCATTCTGGGCAACGTCGTCGGCGGCTATGCCATGGACCACTCCGGGTCGACGGCGGTGTATCTTCTGGTGCTGTTCGGCTTCGCCGTGGCCATGCTGTCGACGGTGGCCATTCCGCCGCCTCCGCCGGCGAACACCCAAACCTCGGCGGCGGCCCTCACCGTGCTGCGCAAGCCGGCGTTCCTCGCCGTGCTGCTGGGGCACGCCGTCAATCAGGCGGGACACGCCGCGCTCTACAGCTTCGGCACGATCCTCTGGCGCGCCAACGGCTTTTCCGACTTCACCATCGGCATCTTCTGGGCCATCGGCGTCATTGCCGAGATCATCCTGTTCGCCTTGGCCGGACGGATGTTCCGCGTCGTCTCGCCGCTGAAGCTGATGGCCGGTGGCGCGGCGATCGGCTGCCTCCGCTGGCTGCTGTTCTCGCTGGACCTGCCGCTTTTGCCGACGCTGGTGCTGCAGGTAATGCACGCCGGTTCCTTCGCGCTCGCCCATATCGGGCTGATGCGCTTCCTGCGCGAGGTGGTGCCCACCGAGCGCGCGGCGTCGGCGCAAGGCACCTTCGTCATCTTCAACGGCCTTGCCATGGCGCTCGGCACGGCGCTGGCCGGGCGGCTGGTGCCGGCGCTCGGCTCGGACGTCTATGTGGTGATGTCGATCTTCCCGATTATCGGCCTGATCATCCTGACGGCTGCCGGCGGCGGCGCCCGGCGTCTGCCGGCGCATGACGCGACGATGACCGTCAGCGTCGCCGCAGGTGAAGCCACGGTGAGGTGACTTCGGCCTCAGCCCCAGAGGTCGGGGTAGGGCGGATGGACGATCGAGCCGGAGAACATCAGACCTGGAACACGATCGCGGGCGAGCAGGAGCGGGCCGTCGATGTCGGCATACTGGGCGCGCTGGGCGGCGACGAAGGCCGGCGCCATGGCCAGCGAGCTCGACACCATGCAGCCGACCATGACGATCAGCCCTTCCTCCTCGGCGGCGGCGATCATGTCCAGCGCCTCGGTGAGGCCGCCGGTCTTGTCGAGCTTGACGTTGACGGCGTCATAGCGGCCGACGAGCCGCTTGATGTCGGCGGTGGTATGGGCGCTTTCGTCGGCGCAGACGGGCACCGGCCGCTTGGCTTCGTCAAGATAGTCGTCGGCGCCGGCCGGCAGCGGCTGTTCGATCATGGCGACGCCGAGTTCGATGCAGGCCTCCATCATTTCCGGGAACATTTCCGGCGTCCAACCCTCGTTGGCATCGACGATGATGCGGCTGCGCGGCGCGGCGCGGCGAATGGCCACGAGGCGTTCGCGGCCCCCGTCGCCGCCGAGCTTCACCTTCAGCGTCGGCCGGTCGCTGGCCGATCTGGCAGCTTCCGCCATGGCGTCGACGCTGTCGAGCGAGATGGTGAAGGCCGTATTGACCGGTTCGAGCGGCGGCAGACCGAGCAGATGGGCGACGCCGCGCTGGGTCGCCTTGGCCTCGAGATCGATCAGCGCGCAGTCAAGCGCGTTGCGGGCGGCGCCGGGCGGCATGGTCGCGCGCAGGGCGAAGCGGTCTCCGCCCTTCTCTATGAAGTCGCGGACGGATTCGATCTGCGCCATCACGCTTTCGACGGTTTCGCCGTAGTGGGCGTAGGGCACGCCTTCGCCCCGTCCCGATACGGCATCCTCGCTGATGGTGGCCTCCACGACGACCGCCTCCGTCTTGGAGCCGCGGGAGATGGTGAAGGTGCCGGCGATGGGAAACCTCTCGACGGCTAGGCTGAGCTTACGCAAGGCGACCTCACATTGATTTCCGTGGCGGCGGGGCGGCTTCGACGGATGCCGCCGGCACGACGCCGGAAAAGCGTCCCATCATGGGGACCGAACAACTGTCCGTTTCAGTCAACTTTGTCCATCAGTTGGTCCACGGACGCTCGACCTCCGCGGCCGATCGCTCCCCAGACTAGAGATATCAAGGCCGAATGGGAATCCGTAAAGGGGCGCCGCTAGGTCGAAACCCTTATCTTTGGTCTAGCTGACGTCGGTCATGCGCCGACAGCGAAGCGCAGCACGTTCGAGGCTGGCGTCGGCGGTCGACGCTGATGTATCGTGCGTTCCTGTATTCGTCGTTACCGAGTCACAGGATCGGCGGGATGCTCGGCTGCGGCGCTTTCGGCGCGGCGAGGGTGCTCAAGGAGTAATGGCGTGCAGTCGGCAGATGGGGCGCGGGACGATGTGACAGTGCTCGGCATTGCCGGCGACTGGACGGTGGAAACCGTTGGCAAGGTGTTGCCTTCCGTCGCGGATAAGGTGGCGCCCGGCCGGCATCTCGTTTTCGACGGGAGCGAACTTGGACGGTTCGACACCGCTGGCGCCTGGGCGCTCATCGGGTTGATGCGTCAGCAGGAGGAGGCTGGCGGTTCGTCCGAGCTCAAGGACTTTTCCAAGCCGGCAGCGACGCTGGTCGCAGAGATCGATCCGCTCGGCCGCGAGCGGTTGCCGGCACCGCCGCGTGTCAACCCGATCACCTGGACGCTGGAGGAGGTCGGTCGCGGCGCGGCGGGCATCGTCGAGGATGCCGTCCTGTTGCTGGCCACCCTGGGTGAGGCATCCGTCGCCTTCGTCGACGTGCTGCTGTTCAGGCGGCGCATGCGTTGGGCGGCCCTGTTCAACAACATCAGCCGCGCCTCCATCCAGGCGGTGCCCATCATCGCGCTGATGAGCTTCCTGATCGGCATGATCATCGCCCAGCAGGGCGGCTTTTACCTCTCCACCTATGGCGCCGACGTGTTGGTGGTCGATCTCGTCGGCGTGTTGACCTGCCGTGAAATCGGCGTGCTGCTCACCGCCATCATGATCGCCGGTCGCTCCGGCGCGGCCTATACCGCCGAGATCGGCTCGATGAAGATGCGCGAGGAGGTCGACGCGCTGAAGGTGCTCGGCCTGTCGCCGGTGGAGGTGCTGGTGTTGCCGCGCCTGTTGGCGCTGGTCATCGCGCTGCCGATCCTGACGCTGGTGTCCGACCTGGCGGCGCTGGCCGGCGCCTGGGTGGTCGGGCTTTTCTACATCGGCATCCCCACCGATGTGTTCCTTGATCGCCTCAAGGCGGCCCTGACAATCACCTACGTGCTGATCGGCCTTGCCAAGGCGCCGTTCATGGCGGCGATCATCGGCCTGATCGCAGCCGTCGAGGGTATGAAGGTGAAAGGCTCGGCCGAGTCGCTCGGCGAGCACACCACGGCGGCGGTGGTGAAGGCCATCTTCATGGTGGTGGTCACCGACGGCGTTTTCGCCATGATCTTCGCGACGATCGGAATCTGACGGATGAACGGCGAAGCGACGCGGCAGGATGAGGGGGAACGCGAGGCGGTGATTACCGCCCGGGGGCTCGTGGTCGGCTTTTCCGGCGAGCCTATCCTCGAAGACCTCGACATCGACGTCTGGCGCGGCGAGATCCTGGGCGTCGTCGGCGGCTCGGGCACCGGCAAGTCGGTGCTGCTCAGAACGATCATCGGCCTCAACCGGCCCTCGGCCGGCACCATCAAGGTATTCGGCAAGGATTTCGACGACATCTCCGGCCAGGAGCGGCAGGACATCGGCCGGCGATGGGGCGTGCTGTTCCAGCAAGGGGCGCTGTTTTCCTCGCTCACGGTGCTGCAGAACGTGGCGGTGCCGCTTCACGAACACATGCGACTGCCGGAGAAGCTGGCCGACGAGCTGGCGCGACTGAAGATCGAGATGGCCGGTCTGCCCGCCGATGCCTGCGCCAAGTATCCGGCGGAACTTTCGGGCGGCATGATCAAGCGAGCGGCGTTGGCGCGGGCGTTGGCGCTCGATCCGGACATCGTCTTCCTCGACGAGCCGACGGCCGGCCTCGATCCCATCGGCGCCGCCGAGTTCGACCAGCTGATCCTGAAACTGCGTGACACGCTGGGTCTTACGGTGTTCATGGTCACGCACGATCTCGACAGCCTGGTCACCATCACCGACCGTATCGCCGTACTCGGCAATCGTCGCGTTCTGGTCGACGGGACCTTCGCCGAGCTCAAGTCCTTCGACCACCCATGGGTGCGCGCCTACTTCAACGGCCCGCGCGCCGAGCACTTTACCTTCGGATAGGAAACGCCATGGAATCTCGGGCCAACTACGCGGTGATCGGCGCCTTCGTCCTGGTCATGCTGACGCTTGGCCTCGCGTTCCTCGGCTGGCTCGGCAACGCCGGAGAAAGCCAGCGACAAGCCGAGATACGCGTGGTGTTCTCCGGGGCGGTGACAGGGCTTTCCACCGGTTCGGGTGTGCTGTTCAACGGCATCAAGATCGGCGAGGTGCGGGAGCTGAGGCTTGACGAGAAGGATCCGCGCACCGTCATCGCCATCATCCGCGTGAACCGCGACGTGCCGCTCAAGACCGATACCCGCGCCATGCTGTCCTATCAGGGGCTGACCGGCGCGGCGACGCTTCAACTGGAGGGCGGCTCGCGCAACGCGCCGGGGGTGTTCGACGTGGCGCCCGACGGCATGCCGACGATGCTGGGCGAAATCTCACCCTTCCAGGATATTCTCGAAAGCGCGCGCAACGTGCTGACGCGCGCCGACAGCGCCATGGCGGCGATCGACGATTTCGTGACGGAGAACGGCCCCGCCTTCAATCGCACCGTCAACAACGTGGAGAAGTTCTCGGCGGCGCTCGCCGACAACTCCGACAACATTTCCAAGGCGATGGGCTCGATCTCGTCGGCGGCCGACTCCATCGGCGACATCTCGCGCGATCTCAAGGGCGCGGCGGCGCAGGTGACGCGCATCCTCAACGCCGTCGATCCCCAGCGGGTGACGGAGATCACCGAACGGCTTACTGCCTCGTCGGAGCGGCTGACGGCCGTGCTGGAGCGCGCCAAGGTGATCGCCGATGGCATCGACCCCGAAGCGGTCAACGGCGTCGTCAACAACATAGCCGACGCCGCAAAGACGCTTGACGAGACCGTCGCCCAGGCGAAGGCGATCCTGACGGCGGTCGACCCGCAGGAAGTCGACCGTCTCGTGGCGAGCATCACCGCCACATCCGACGAGTTGCGCGCCACCGCGACGCGGGCTGACGAGTTGCTGGCGGCCGTCGATACCGAGAAGGTGCAGTCGGTGGTGTCGGCCGTGGATACTGCCTCGCAGAACATTGCGGCGGCGTCCGGCTCGCTGGGCATGGTGGTCGATGACGCGCGCCAGACGCTTGGCGCGGCGCGCGGCGTCGTCGAGGCGGTCGATCCGGCGAAGGTCCGGTCGACGGTGACCGACGTCAGCGATTTTGCCGCCATGCTCAAGGGCTACAAGCCGCAGCTCGACGCCATCATGGCCGACGTCAACCGCGCCTCGGCCAGTCTTGCCAACCTTGGCGATACCATCGATGCGCGAACGCCCGACGTCGACCGCATCGTGCGCGACACGCGCACCCTCGCCGAGCAGCTGAACGGCATCGCCGCGCGGGCCGACGGCATTCTCCAGAAGGTGGATGGTTACGTCACCGGCGACGGGCAGGGGCTCGTGGCGGAGGCGACGGCGGCGGCGAAGTCGATCCGCGAGGTGGCCGACAAGCTGAATGCGCAGGTCGGACCGATCACCTCCAACGTCTCGAAGTTCTCCGGTCGCGGGCTCGACAGCTTTGTCGCGCTGGCCGATCAGGGTCGGCAGGCACTGGCACGGCTTGACCGCGTGCTGCAAGGCGTTGAAAAGAATCCGCAGCAGTTCATCTTCGGCGGGCAGGGCGTGCCGCAATACGCGCCGCGCCGCTAAAGGGGATCATGGATCGCAACGGCTTTCGGCCCTGTGCGTTGTATCTCACGCATCCGGTTTTTCCGAAAAGGCCGCAGCGTTTCGGGCAGATGCTCTAGGAGGCTATGTTGGTTTCAGCTCATCCGGGACGGCGATTGGTTTCCGCTGCTGCGCTCTGCCTGGCGTTCGCGCTCGCTGGCTGTTCGACGCTCGGTCTGGGGACGACGCCGAAACCCGATGACATCTACGATCTCGCCGCTCCCACGGCCTTCGACGGGGCGATCAGACGGTCTTCTGCCCAGATTCTCGTGCCCTTGCCGAGCGCCAGCGATGCCCTGGCGTCGGAGCTGATCGCCGTGCGCTCCGATGGCGGCGCGATCTCCTATCTGCCGGGCGTGTCCTGGTCGGACGAACTGCCGCCGCTTGTGCAGACGATCATGGTTCGGGCCTTCGAGAATTCGGGGCGGGTGAAGGCGGTCGGCAAGCCGGGCGAGAGTCTCGCCATCGACGATCAAGTGATCGTAGATATCCGCGCCTTCGAGCTGGATGTCACCGGCGCTCCCGTCGCGCATGTTGCGCTCGGCGTCAAGCTGCTGGACGAGCGGACCGGCAAGGTGCGCGCAAGCCGCGTGTTCGACGTCAGCCGTCCCTCGGCATCCGATCGACCGAAGGATGCCATCGCCGCCTTCGACCAGGCCGTATCGGCGGCTGTGGCCGACGTGGTCATCTGGACGGCGTCGACGCTGTAGTTCGGCTCGGCGGTCGCTTCACCAGCGAAGGATGCGGCGGCCGAACAGAAAGCCGATCGCCGTCACGATGGCTATGGCGATGGTGTACCAGGTCGCGACAAACAGAGGGCTGTCGTCCGGGCAGTGCCAGGCGTAGATGGCGGCCGCGATGCCGCCCGCCGCGAGTCCCGCCGCAGCGCCGGCCAGTCCAGGGTTTTCCGGCGCGCCCTGGCGGACGGAGTAAAGCAGGGCGGCGAGCGGCGCGATGGCAAGGGTGGGCACGAAGACGAGGCAAAAAGCCCAGTGTTGCCCTTTAAGGCTCGTCTCCCAGGCGTCTTGCGGCAGGACGGTCAGCTCGATGGCAATGCCGGCGAGCAGGACGAGCAGAGGCCAGACGAGCGAGAGGACCGCCGAGCGGAGGGATAGCCCGGGCTTGCCGATGAGGAAGGCGAGGCGGGTGGATGTGACCGCCAGCAACAGGGTGAGGCCGAGCTTGAACAGGACGCGCGGCGTCTCGATCGCCGAGACCATGTTGTCCCGGATGCCATAGGTCGACAGCAGCAGGCCGGCCGAGACCGCCAATCCGATCGCCAGCGCGACCGCGAACGCGTGTCCGAAGCGGGCGCGCACCTTGGCATCCTTCGCCAGCAGTTCGATCAGATCATCCGTTTGCACGTCCGTCGCTCCGATAGAGGGCGGCCAGCCCTTTCAACGCTCTATGCAGCGCCACCCGCACGGCGCCTTCCGTCATCTGCAATCGCTCGGCCGTCTCGCGAATGCCGGCGCCGCCTAGCGAGATGGATCGCACGATCTCGCGTTGCGGGTCCCGCAGGCTCTCGACCATCCGGTCGACGTCGATAGACTCGCCAGCCTCTGCCTGCGGTATGGCTTCAAGGGTCTCCATCACGTCGTCGATGGGGATGCTGACGTGGCGGCCGCGCCGACGCAGGCTGTCGATAAGCTTGTTGCGCACGATGGACGACAGCCACGGGCCGACGGGGCGCGAGACGTCCCAGGTTCCGCGTTTCAGGTGAACGGCCAGCAGGACTTCCTGCACCACGTCTTCCACCTCGCTGGGCGGCGCTCCGTACTGAGCGCACCGTCGGCTGGCGATCGATCGAAGATAGGGCGTCACGGCCTTCAGGAAGCGATGGTAGGCCATCGTGTCGCCGGCCATCGCCGCGCACATCCAGGCCGCCCACTCCTCTTCCCGGGCCGAATGGTTCATCCGCCATGTCCCCCCGCGCGGACCAGCGTCGTCATCGTCGCGGCCTCGGGCGCGGCTTGCGAGCGACAAGGAGACACCAGCGCCAGATGAACCCATCGACTGGCAAAAGGCAAGAGAACCCGACCGGCGCTCCGTCCCTGGCGAACCGGAGGGCGAAAGCGCCAGAGCTGTGTCGGCCCCGGTCACGATGGACGAGCGCCGCGGCAAGAGATCCTCGCGATCAGATAGTCGAGGGAGAGGCGCCCCGGCCCGTGCCGCATCAGGGCAAGTGCCATCGCCGCCCATGTCAGGTGGATCGGCCAGCCATCGGGGACCGTGATCTGGATGATGGCCGTCATCACAAGCAGGCCAAGGGCGGCGAAGCGAGCGCCCAGCCCCAGAACAAGCAGCACCGGAAGCACGACCTCGCCGCAACCGGACAGGAACGCCACCACGTCCGGCGCCGGGAAAGGATAGGGCCCTCCGGGAAGATGCAGCATGAACTCCTGGCTGAACAGATAGACCGCCGTGTCGTTCAGTCGCAGGACGCCATCCCATTTCAGGATGCCGGATCGCCAGAAGGGCACGGCGAGGGCAACGCGGAGGACGGCCAGCACGACATCCGGCTGCGCCATCCTGCCAACGAGGCCGTCAGCCGACGCCACGACCCTGGCAAGGGAGATGCGCGCACCATGGCGAGGCATTGAATCAGGCAGGCTCGACATTGGAGGTCTCCATCTCGGCGTGGGAGAAAGCGCCGGCCGCGATCATTCCGCCGATGGCGTCGGAGAGATCGAAGGCTGGCTCGGCCGCGAAGGCTGCACCGGCCGCCGTCGCCAGGGGGTATCCGGCAATCAGCGCCTTGAGGAAGACGAGATTGCCGGGAGGCAGGAGACGGACGGTCACCTCGTCGTCGACCCGCGTGATCAGTCCGTCCTCGGGGCGGTCTTCCACGCGGCCTACCGGGGCGGCGCTCCTGTTCATGGCAAAGACCGTGATGGCCGGATGGACCGAGGAGATCAACCGCGTTGCCGGATGCGGGACAAAGACGAGCGCCCCGAGCCGTTCGGGCGGCACGCTCGACAGCATCTCGGCCTTGAGGGTAGGGGCGTCGGCAGCGTGATAGCTGTCGAGCCACAGGCGCTCGATCCGCGCCACGTCCGAGAGCCAGGGCATGCCCGCCGCATGCTCGTAGCGGTCGATGAAATCGGGAAAGGCGCGCCCGTATTCGAACAGCAGCGGCGAGGTTGGCGGGGTCTCCCGCACATGGAAGCGAGCCATGGCGCGGAAGAAATCCGGCCCCGTGATGCGTTCGGTTGCCGGGAAGATCGAGGACAGGGCGCCGATCAGGCTGACGGTGACGTTGTTGCGGTAGACGTTGTAGCGGATCTCGGCTCGTTTGCCGCGAGGTCCCGTTACCAGCGTCGGAGCCGGGCTGTCGGGAGCCAGCAGGGCAGCAGAGAACGGCCCGGCGTAGTCAATCCCGTTTGGATAGAGCGGCAGGATGTCAGCCGAGCGCATGGGACGGGTCTCCTTGGGCGTAGTGGTCCAGGATGACCTGCGCTGCCATGGCCTCGGCGCGCAGCACCGGCCAATCGGGAATCTGGCTGTCCCATTCGATCAGCGTGGGGATTGGGCCGCGGCGGGCTATCACGAGCTCGTAGAGGCGCCAGACGGCATCGGCGACCGGTCCGTCATGGCTGTCGATCAGCAACAGGTCGCCCTCGTCGTCTTCCTGCTCGGCATGGCCGGCCAGATGGATTTCGCCCACCTGAGACAGCGGGAAGTCGCCGAGGTAGTCGAGCGCCGAGAAGCCGTGGTTGGTGGCGGAGACGAATACGTTGTTGATGTCGAGCAGAAGGCCGCAGCCCGTTCGCCGCGAGATCTCCCGGATGAACTCGGTCTCGCTCATCGACGAGGCCGCGAACAGCACGTAGGTCGATGGGTTCTCCAAGAGGATCGGACGGCCGATCGCCGCCTGCATCTCGTCGATATGGTCGCAGACGCGGGAGAGCGTCGCGCTCGTGTAGGGCAGTGGCAGCAGGTCGTTCAGATAGGTGTCGAGGTGGGTCGACCATGCGAGATGCTCGGAGACGAGCGCTGGCTCATAGCGGTCGACGAGGTGCTTGAAGCGGGCGAGGTGCTCCTTGTCGAGCGGCTGCGGCCCGCCGAGCGACATGCAGACGCCGTGCAGCGAGACGGGATGATCCCGTCTTACCCTTTCGAGGGCCCTATGCGGCGGGCCACCGTCGCCCATGTAGTTCTCGGCGTGCACCTCGAAGAAGCCTTGCGAGCCGCTCTCGGCCATGATCGCCTGAAGGTGCTCCGGCTTGAAACTGGTGCCGTCCTGTCCGGTCACGGTCAATGCCGGAAAGCGGGGTGTTGGTTCCGCTCTCGCGGAATCGCTGGAAGTCATATCGACCTTGGCCATGGCCACCTCCGCTTTCCGGGCTTCAGGGTCAGATGTCGCGGTCGAGCGGCATGAGCGAGCCTTGGCGTCCGCCGGGCAGCTCCAGCGAGGCGCAGGTGCCCGCCTGGACGAATTTCCAGGCGTTGCCCTGGAAGTCCTTCATCGACGTCCCCTGGCAGGTCGTTCCCGGACCGGCGGCGCAATCGTTCTGGCCCTTGAGCGCGACGCCGTAGCACTTCTCCTTGTGGGCGGCGGTCGCGGCATCCGCTTCGGCCTTGGTCAGGGGGCTCGCGCTCGCAAGGGTGGCGAGGGCCGTGGTGACCGCGCCGGCGAGGATGGCAGTGGTAATCGAAGCCTTCAGCATCCGTGTTCTCCGTGGTTCGACGTGCGCCATTGTCGGGGCACATGCGGTACTCGGAGGGGGAGGGGCTTTTGTTACAGACGGGACGATCACGAACGCGTGATCGGTCGTCACTCCGGGCAGAAACGAAAAAGGGCGCCGCGTGGCGCCCCTTCCCGTGATGCTTTGTTGCTCTGGCTCAGCCGAGCTTGCCGCTGGCATGCGCCAGGAGCGTGTAGACCTTGCCGGTATCGGAGTTCAGGTAGTTCTCGGCGAGGCGGCCATTCGGGTCCTTCTGGACGGCTTCCTCGTAGAGGGCGCTGAAGTGATCGATGTAGCGGTCGACGGCCTCGCGGAAGTCGGCCTCGCGGCCATAGCGACGGCGAACCTCGTCGAAGGTCTGCTGGCCCTGCAGCGTGTAAACGCGACGCGTGAACACGTTGCCTTCGCCGCGCCGGTAGCGATCCCAGAGCTCGGTGTAGGACTCGGGGTCGATCGACCGGGCGATGTCCGAGGTCAGCGAACCCAGGCCATCGAGCGGGTTGCCACCCTTGTTGCGGTCGGACGACGGCAGGCGCGGCGAGGGGGTATCCTCGTCGTTGACGCGGCGCAGCAGGTCGGAGATCCAGCCGCTCGACCGCTCGCCGCGCTCCTCGGAGGCCGGCTGGCGCGCCGCCGGTTCCTGGCGACGCTCGGCGACGGCCGGGCGAGGCGGCTGGTTGGCCGGCTGGCGGCTGAAGGCGCGCGGCTCGGACGGCTGCGACGGCCTCTGGACCGGCAGGCTGCGGTGCGCCTGGGCCGAAGCCTGGGCCCGGACCGGCATGTCGGAGACGGCTTCGCCGGGCAGCTGGCGCGAAACGATCTCGGAGAGTTCGTTCAGGGCGCGGATCTGCTCGCTGACCACGCGGCGCATGGCGGCGGTGTGCTGGCTGGTCTCTTCCGGCAGGTCGAGGACGCCGCGGTTCAGATCCTCGCGGATCTGCTCCAGCTCCCGGCCGACGGCGCGGGTGGCCTTGCGCATTTCCTCGGTGGCGCCGGCGAAGCGGTCCACGGCCGAGCCGATGGAGGCGTTGATCTCGGAGATCAGCTCGCCACGCACCCGTTCGATCGTCACCTGCGTCTTGCGACCTTCTTCCTCGGCACTGACCGACAGCTGTTCGAGCTGCTGGGTGACGCCGTTCATGGCCGTCTCGGCGTTGCGGGCCAGCTGGTAGCCCACATCGCGTGCGCGGCGCTCGGCGTTGGACAGCGTCTCCTGGATCTGGCCGGCGATGGACTGCAGGCTTTCGGACATCGTCTCGCTGCGTTCCTGCAGCGTGGAGACCACGCCGTCGAGCGCCGAGAGGCGATCGCCGATGACGTCCTGGAGCGTGCCGCCGACGGACGACAGGGCGCGGGCCGACGATTGCAGATCGCCGGTCTGCTCGGCGAGCGAGGAGGCGATGGTGCCGATGTCGGCCAGCACGGTGCGCGACACCTCGCGCAGCACCTCGGTCGTCTCGGCGACGGTGGTGCTGGAGGCGCTGGTGTCGGCGACGACGCGCTCGAGCGACAGGCGAAGGTCGCCGGTCTGCTGCTCGAGGCCGCGCTCGATGCGGGCAAGGTTGCCGGCCGCCTGGTCGACGAGCGAGCGGAGGCCGCGGTTGGCGTCGTCCACCTGCTCCAGCACGGCGACGACGTCGGTCTTGACGCGCGTCGTGGTGTCGTCGAGCGACTGCAGGACTTCGCGACCCTGTTCGTCGAAGGTAGCCATCAGCGACAGCGTCGCCTGCTTCAGCGCCTCGGCGGCGTCGTTGCCACGCTGGGTGATGGCGCGGCTGACGCCCTCGCCACCCTTGGCCAGCGCCGCCAGGACATCGCCCGCGGCGTTGCGGACCATGCCGGCCACTTCCTCACCACGGCTGCCGACGGCCTCGTCGAGGGCGCGGGTGCTGGAGAGGAAGGCGTTGGCGAGATCGCCGCCACGGCCGTCGACCAGTTCGGCCAGCTCGGCCATGCGGCGGGTGACGACGTCGACCACTTTCTCGGCACGGCTGTCCATGGCGTCGGCGGCGGCCTCGGTGCGGGCATTGAGCACCGCCTCAAGATCGCGCGTCGCGTCGGCGAGACGCTCGGTGGCGCTGGCGATGGCTGCTGCCAGAACCTCGTTCGACCGCTCGGTCTCGCCGGCGATGCGGCTGGTGACCGCCTCTGCCGAACCGATGAGGTTGGAACGGGCGCGGGCGGTCTCTTCCGACAGGCGGTCCGTGACTTCGTCGATGGCGCCGATCAGGCCGGCACGTGCCCGCTCGCTTTCCGCCGCCATGCGGCCGGTGACGTCGTCGACCGAACCGATGATGGTGTCGCGAACGCGCTCGCTTTCACCGGCGAGGCGACCCTCGACGGCGGTGATCGCTTCGTAGACGTTCTCGCGGGCCTTCTGGCTCTCGGTAGACAGAACGTCGGACAGTGTGCTGATGAGCTCGTTGAGCGTGCCGTGGGTTTCGTCGCGCAGGCTGGCGAGCCGATCCTCGGCGCCGGCCAGCGACTGGCTGACGGCAAGCGAGGTGTTCTCGCCCTCGGTTGCAAGGCGCGTCGCGGCCCCGTCGATGGCGGAGACGACGACGGCCCGAACCTGCTCGCTCTCGCCAGCGAGGCGCTCGGACATGCCTTCCAGCACACCGGCGACCACGTCGCGAGCCCGAACCGAGCCGCTTTCCATCTCGTGGGCGATGGCGTTCATGGCCTCGGTGACGATCTCCTTGGCCCGGTCGGCCTCGACGCGCAGCTTGTCGGTGGCCGCTTCCACGGAGCCAGTGAGATCCTCGCGGACGCGGGCGCTTTCCTTCTGGAGCACGGACGCCGCGTTGATGAGCGCGCGGGCCAGTTCCTCGCGAGCCGTCTCGGTCTGGCTGCCGAGCATGTCGACGATGGAGGCGAGGCGCTGGGTGAGCGACACTTCCAGCGAGTTGGCGCGGCTGTCGAGCGTCTCGGCAACCTCGAACACCTTGGAGCCGAGCGACACGTTGATCTCGGCCACCTTGTCGGCCAGCGTCTCGGTGAACTCCTCGGTCTTGCGCTGCAGCGACCGACCGACAGCGTCGAGACGGCCCTCGATGGCGTCGACCATTTCCGACTGGCCGGCCGAGAAAGCCTGGGCCAGGTCGCGGGTGCGGGCCATCAGCGTCTCGGTGATCTGGCGGGCACGGCCGTCAAGGGCGTGGTCGATCAGCTCGATGCGGTTGTCCAGGGTGCCGGTCAGCGCATCCGCCTTGTCGGCGAAGGTGCGGGTGGCATCCTCGAGGCGCTTGCCGACGCTGCCGTCGAAGGCAGCGAGCTGGCCTTCCAGCGCTTCGCCGAAGCTGCCGGCGCGGCCTTCCAGAGAGGTGAGCACCGCCTGGGTGCGACCGTCCAATGTCTCGACCAGAGCGCCGGAACGCTTGTCGAACTCAGTGCCGAGGCGCTCGACGCGCTCGTCGATGAGGCCGGTGATGGCGCCGGAGCGGCCACTGAGGGTCGCCTCGAGGGCGTTGGTGCCTTCGGCGAGAGCGTTCTGGATGGTGAGCGTACGCTCGGCGAGCGCCGCCTCGATGCGGGCGATCTGCTCTTCGAGCGAACCGTCGAGCATCGACGTGCGGCTGACGAGGCTTTCCACCAGCTCGGCGGCGCGACCGTTGATGATCTCGTCGAGCACGCGGATGCGTTCGGCGAAGCTGACCGACATGCTGTCCGACCGGTCGTCGAGCAGGTTGGCGATCTGGCTGCCGGCGGCGAGGATGGTCTCGGCGACGCGTTCGCCACGGGCGTTGACGGCGCGGGCGATCTCGGCGCCGATGGTCGACAGGCGCTCGGAGAACAGGCTGCCGCTGTCGGCGAGCAGCGTCTCCACCGACAGCGTGGCGCCGTCGATGATGCCGCGGATCGACGTTGTGCGGTCGTCCATCATGCGGGCGACCTCATGGCCGCTGGCGGCGATGCGGTCGGCGAGGTCGACGCCGTTGACGTTGATCGCCGTGTGCACCGCTTCACCGGTGACGGCCAGCTTGTTGACGAGATCGGTGCCGCGCTCGGTGATCGTCGAGGTGATCATGTTGCCGGTCTGGTCGAGGCGGTCGGTGATCTCGCTGCCGCGGATCGACAGGTCGAGCAGCACGCCCTCGGACGTGGAGCGCAGCGTCTCGTTGATGGTCTCGATCTTCTCGGCCATCGCCTTGGAGGCTTCGTCCGTGGTGCGGGCGACCTGCTCGCTGACGGCGAAGGCGCGCTGGGAGATGTCCTCGGCGAAGGTCTGGCCGGAGCGGGCCAGCGTCTCGTCGATCTCCTTGGTGCGCAGCGTGAGGTTTTCCTCAAGGGCGGCCACGGTGGTGTCGATCGAGAAGATGATGGCGTCGCTGCGGTCGCGCAGCAGCGTATCGAGGGAGCCGGTCCGGCTCTCCAGAGCGGAGGCGATTTCCTGCGACCGCTCGGTCAGCACCTTGTCGAGATTGTCGGTGCGGGTGAGGAGCTGCGTCTCCATGACCGACGTCGATGTGGCGACGGTCGAAACCAGCTCGTTGACACGGTGGCCGATGGTGCGGTCGAAGTTGGCCGACTGCTCGGCGAGCGTGGCGCCGAACAGTTCCGCGCGCGTCGACAGGGTCTCGGCGAGCTCGTTGGTGCGGCCGGAGATCGTCTGGTCGATCAGTTGGGTCTTGTCGGTCAGCTCGGCGCTGAGTTCGCCGGTCCGAGCTTCGATGGTGCTGGCCAGTTGGGCCGAACGCAGGGCGAGCGTGCTCTCCAGGGCATCGCTCTTCTCGGCGAGCGCGGTGGAGAACTCGGTCGTACGGCTTTCCAGCGTGGCGCCGATCTCTTCGGCCTTCTCGCCGAGCGTCTTGCCAAGCTCGAAGGTGCGGACCGACAGCGTCGACGACAGCTCGTCGGAGCGGGCGGCGATGGACGAGACGATTTCCTCGGTGCGGGCCGACAGGGTGAAGGCGATGTCGGCGGTGCGATCGGTGAGGGTCGACGACAGCTCCTCCGAGCGGGCGGTCAGCGTGGAAACCAGCTCCTCGGTGCGCGAGGCCAGCGTGAAGGCCAGTTCGCCGGTGCCGTCGCTGAGGGCGGCCGACAGGTCGGCGGCGCGGGTGGCGATGGTCGACACCAGCTCGTCGGAGCGCTTGGCGAGTTCGCTGCCGAGCTGTTCGGTTTCCTTGCCGATGGCGGCGGTGAGGCGGCCGCCTTCCTCGGTGATGGTGCGCGTCAGCGTCTCGCTGCGAGTGGAGATCGCCTCGTTGATGGCGGTGCCGGTTTCGGCGAGGCCGCTGATCAGGCTTTCGCGCTCGGCGCCCAGCGTCGCCAGGAAGTCGGAGCCGCGCTTGGCCACCGTCTCGGTAACCGAGTTGCCGGCGGCCTCGAAGGCCAGCGCAAGCTCCTCGGCCTTGGAGCCGAAGGTGCGCGTGACGTTGCGGCCGGTCTCGTCGATGCGGTTGGTGAGAAGATCGCCGGCGGTGCGCAGCTCTTCTGAGAGGTTCTGATGGGCGCCGGAGATGGCGGTGCGCGCCTTCTCGGCGTTGGCGATCACGCTCTCGCGCTGACTGACCAGTTCCTCGACCAGGCTGCGGATGCGCATCTCGTTCTCGGCGTAGGACCGTTCGAGCGAGGATACCTCGTTATGGACCAGCACCTCGAGCTCGCTGGCGCGGGCGAGGGCCCGTTCGATGCCGTCGCCCATGGCGGCGACTTCGCGCCGGATGGCCTGACCGACGGTGACGACGTTCTCCTTGGCCGACATCTCGGGCTCGGCGAGCTTGATGGCGACTTCGGAGAGCGAGCGGGCGGCGAGCCTCAGGTCCTGGGCGCGCCAGATCATCGTGGCGATGGCGAAGAACAGCACGACCGGAGCGACGATGCCGCCGACGAGGGCGAAGCCGTCGGGTCGAGCGAACAGGGCGGCCGGGTCGGCCAGAACCGAAAAGTCGCCGAAGGCGGCGCGAGCGACGTAGAAGCCGCCGGCGACCCAGATGACGGAAGCGGCGAGGGCAATCCAGAAGGGAGCGGCCGATGGCCGGCGCTGCATCTGATAGAGCAGCGTCGCGACCGACCGGCGGTCGT
This sequence comes from Pleomorphomonas sp. NRK KF1, assembly GCF_023721755.1. GTDB lineage: Bacteria > Pseudomonadota > Alphaproteobacteria > Rhizobiales > Pleomorphomonadaceae > Pleomorphomonas. The sequence continues at coordinate 57,921 of NZ_JAMDLH010000010.1, forward strand.
CGTTGGCCGGGGCGCGGCCGGGACGCGCCGAGGTGCGTGGCGCATCGGCGTTGTCGGCAAGCGGCTGGCGCGAAGCAGCGTCAGAGCTTTCGGTGAAGGTATCCTGGTCGGGCGAATTCGGCGCATCGGCCGAGACGCCGAAGTCGATCTTCAGGGCCTCCTCGACGGCGGAGAGTGCGGCCTCCGCCGGATCCGATGCCTTGGTGCTTTTTACCATGGTACCCTCATGTCCGCATACTTGAAGCCGGACGGTACCCGGAAGCGTACTCCCGGTTGCCGTCCCGGTCGAACCGTGCCTCCGCCCGGCCTAGGCGAACGACACGAACTCGGGCCTTCCCGACCGCCATGCGTCCCCTGAAGAGACAGCAATAGCTACGCCGGCCGAGGAATGCCTAATAAAACGTAATGGCACAACAGGCCCTTCCGAACAAGGAAAGCTCCCCCGGCGACCCGTATTGTTAACAAGCCGCTAATAGGCGTCAAACATTGTTATTCATCTTCTGGTTGTTATTTCCGGACCCGAGGGCGGATGTTCCAGGGGGCGACGATCCCTCGCCGTTGGTGCGCGTGCCGGCGTCCAAAATGGCAAAGATGCCGGACAGACACAGTCAAGACGCTAGGCCGTCGAGTTGAATATTGGCTTAAAACATATGGTTACCGACCGGCTTGCCGGTTGTTGCGATCTCGGTCATCGCCCGTATCGGGTGCGTCCCCGGCCTCCTTGCGCAGCCTTGCCATTCTTCACAGCGGCAACAGGCTTGGATTGCATCCGGCGAATTAACCATATCTTCAGAATTCCGGCCGCTCCTCGGAGCAACCGGGTCAACTTCAAGTCCTGTTCGATGCCCGCGCGGAAGACACGGACGGCCCTCCGAGAGAGCAATGAGGCGACAGCGATGAACGACGACGAGCGAGTGTCCGGCTCTCCCATCGACCTCGGGCACCTTGCCGAACAGACCTTCGGCAACGCCGATCTTGAGGCGGAGGTGCTGCGCCTGTTCCTGAAGCAAAGTCGCGATTGCCTGGATCGGCTCTCGACGGCGCCCGACGCCGGCGCCGCGCATCTGTTGCTCGGGTCGGCGCGCGGCATCGGGGCGAGGGCGGTGGCCGAGGCGGCTTCGGCGCTGGAGGCAGCCCTGCTGCGCGGCTTCGACGGAGGCGCCGATCTCGTCCGGTTGAGGGAGGCGGTTGTCGCCGCCACCGCGTTTATCGAGGCGCGTCTCGGCGGTAGGGGTTGACGGCGGCCAACTCTTCTATATGTGCAGATACCAATGGACCGAACTCCATATCCGAGTTCATGCGGACGCCGCCGTCCGGTCGGATGTCGAGTTCGAATGCCTCGTTGAAACAGTAACTTGCCGATGGTTCCGCGCGCTTTGCGTTTCGCACTCCGGTTTCGCCGGATGGGTGCGGGTGTCGAAGCCGGGCCGTTGGCCAGAGGGGCGGCGCCCCGCAGCCACAGGTTTTCATGCCCAAGATCACCTACATTTCCCACGAAGGCACCCGCTACGAGGTGGAGGCCGAGGTTGGCACCACCGTGATGGAGAATGCCGTCAAGAACCTCGTTCCCGGCATCGAGGCAGAGTGCGGCGGCGCCTGCTCCTGCGCCACCTGCCACGTCTATGTCGACGAGGCCTGGGTGGCCGCCGCCGGCGAGCCCGAGCCGATGGAGGAGGACATGCTGGATTTCGCTGCCGATCCCAAGCCGACCTCGCGCCTCTCCTGTCAGATCAAGGTGAAGGACGATCTCGACGGGCTGGTGGTCCACATTCCGGCGCGACAGGCCTGACCGGCACCGAAAGGCGCCGTTATCCTTAATTTCTTGTTTAGATTGCTTCCAACCGGCCGCCGGCATTAAAGATGAGCCTACCGACGGAGTTTGTTCGTCGGATTGTCGCCGCAGCATGGCCGGACCTGTTCCGGCATGCGGGCAGCGGACTGGAGCGTCGCCATGCGCATGAAGGCACTCGACGGCTGGAGAGGGATCGGGGCGCTCGCCGTCTGTTTCATCCATCTGCAGCTCAACGGCTACCTGACCTCGGCGCCGTCGCTCGACTCATGGATCCTGGCGGTTGACTTCTTCTTCGTTCTTTCCGGCTTCGTCATGGCCCGCGTCTACGCCGACGATCTGGTCGATGGCGAGCGGGTCGCGGTCTTCGTGGTTCGGCGCCTCGGCCGTCTCTGGCCGCTCCACCTGTTCATGCTGGCGCTGTTCATCGCCGTCGAATTGGCGAAGCTGGCGCTTCAGCGCGAGACGGGTTTCGCACCCGAGCACGCCGCCTTCACCGGTCCGCGCAATCCCCAGGACATCCTGCCGATCGCGCTGTTCCTGCAGACGGCCCGTCTCGGGCCGGAGCTGACGTGGAACTTCCCGAGCTGGAGCATTTCGGCCGAAGTCTGGGCCTATGCCGTCTTCGCGCTGGTCGCCCTGCGCACAGCCGGGTTCTCCGGCCGACGGGTGATCGTCGCCGGCGCCATAGCGGTCGCCGCCTGGCTGGTCCTGTTCGTCGATGTCACCGGTCGCGGCATGCTCAGCACGGACGTGTTCGGCATCGTGCGCTGCCTTCTCGGCTTCTTCTCGGGCGTCGTCGCCGAATGGCTGCACCGGCGGGGGACGTTCGCGGCCCTTGCCAATGGGAAGGCCGAAATCCCCACTGCGCTCGCCGCCGTCGTCCTGCTCTGGGTCGCTGCCTCGTATCCGGCTGCTCACTATGCCGGGCCGTTGGTGTTCTTCGCCCTCGTGTTCGCTCACGCCAGCGATCGCGGCCCGCTGTCGCGGTTGATGGCGACCATGCCGATGCAGTGGCTCGGTCGTCTCTCCTACTCGATCTACCTGACCCACCTGTTCCTGGTCGCGTATGTCGTTCCGCGCCTGTCGTTGACGGTCAGCCAGTTCCTGCCCGACGCCATTGCGTTGCGCGAGGCGGCGGTCGCGGCGATCTACATCGCCTGGGTCCTGGCGCTGTCGGCGGTCACGTGGCGGTTCATCGAGCTGCCGGGCCAACGCCTCGCAGCGAGGATTGCCAAGCGCATCGGCAGGTCTCAGACGTTGAGCAGCAAGTACTCGCGTTCCCAGCTGGAAATGACGCGGTTGTAGAGCCTGAGCTCGAGCTGCTTGACGTCGATGTAGGCCTCGACGAAACGGGAGCCCAGCACCGTCTTCAGGCGCTCGCACTCGCCGAGCTCGATCAGAGCGTCCGACAGATGCAGGGGCAGCGTCACGCCGAGCGTCTTGGCATCGACCGTCACCACCTCGTCCGGCTCCACCTTGTCCTCAAGGCCGATCAGGCCGCAGGCCAGCGTCGTCGCCATGGCGATGTAGGGATTGCTGTCGGCGCCAATCACCCGGTTTTCGACGCGGCGGGACTCCGGCCCCGAATCCGGCACGCGCAGGCCGCAAGTTCGATTGTCGCGGCCCCAGTGGACGTTGATGGGCGCATCGCTTTCGAGGCGAATGCGGCGGTAGCTGTTCACGTTGGGGCAGAACAGGCTCATGGACTTCGGAACGTAGCGCTGCAGGCCGCCGATGTAGTGCCCCAGCTTGTCGGTATCCGTGCCGTCGGAATTGGAGAAGATGTTGCTGCCGTCGTCGGCGCGCACCACCGACTGGTGGATGTGAGTGGCCGAGCCTGGCATTTCCTGGTGCGGCATGGCCATGAAGGTGGCCACCATGCCGAACTTGCGGGCGGCGAGGCGGGCGGTTCGCTTGAACAGGAAGGTTTGGTCGGCAAGCTCGATCGGATCGCCATGGCGGAAGTTCATTTCCAGCTGCGCCGGGCCGGCCTCGTGGGCCATGGTGGCGATCTCGATGCGCGAGGCCTCGCAGTAATCGTACATCTGGTTGACGACGTGGTCGTAATCGTTGGCGTGTTCGATGCCATAGGCCTGGCTGCCGCTCTCCTTGCGGCCCGAAAGACCGATGGGGACCTCGAGCGGCAGGTCGGGATCGTCGTTTTGCCCCGTAAGGTAGAACTCGACCTCCGGCGCCACCACCGGTCGGATGCCGCGCGCGGCGTAAAGCTCGACGACGTGACGCAAGACCGAACGCGGCGCAAAGTCGACGAGGCGACCATCGGCGAAGTGGCAGTCGCAGATCACCTGCGCCGTCGGCTCGTCGTACCAGGGCACGAGGCGCAGCGTCGTGAGATCGGGGAGGCAGCGAATGTCGCGGTCGAGCGGGTTGACGATCTTGCTTTCGACGGCGCTGTCGCCGGTCACCGCCTGGAAGAACACGAACTCCGGCAATCGCACACCGGCGTCGATGATGCGGATGAAATCCTCTCGCGGCACGATCTTGCCGCGCATGATGCCGTTCATGTCCGGGATGATGCACTCGACCTCGGTGATGCGACGGTCGCGGAGCCAGTGAATGGCGTCGGCCTGGTTGGAAAAGCGTGGCGCGACGTCTGAAGAGGTGGGCATGAAGCGATCCTCGGCGACCTGACCGACCGAACTCGCGAGCCCCGAGGGGGTGGCGGATCGTCGAGGCCGCGTCGGCAGCCCGGAATCAGGTTAGAATGATTGGACATTACGCCAAGTCCGGCGCGATGGGAGTCCCGGAGGCCGCCAATGCCACGCCTTTTTCTTCTCCGACATGCCAAGTCGCCGCCGGCCGTTTCCGGCCAGAAGGACTTCGACCGGCCACTCACCGCGCGGGGCAGGGAGGCCGCGCCGGCTGTCGGCCGCCATATGGCCGACGAGGGATACGTGCCCGATCTGGTGCTCTGCTCGCCGTCGGCGCGGACGCGCGAGACGCTCGACGGGGTGAAGCCGTTTCTGCCCGAGCGCGTTGCCGTCGATCTCGTACGCGACCTCTACGAGGCCTCTGTGGGTGCCATGCTCAAGGTGATCGCCACCCACGCCGACAGATCGGAGAATCTTCTGGTCGTCGGACACAATCCATCGATCCACCGGCTGGCGTCGACCTTGCCGGGGGAGGGCGATCCCGCCCTGATGAAGAGGCTCTCCGCCAAGTTTCCGACGGCCTCGCTCGCCGTGATCGAGTTCTCCGGCGCGTGGAGCGATCTCGGACCGGGGGATGGGCGGCTGATCTCCTTCGTGACGCCGGCCGACCTCGGCGGTCCCGACGGCGACTAAGCCATTGTTCTCGCGCGGGCCGTGCCTACATAGAGGCGCGGCGCCTTCCGCGCCGGACGAGGTTCGACGAAGTCGTGAGCTTCACCACGCTTTCCGACGAAGCGCGCATAGCGCTCGACAACATGGCCGATTTCGCCTGGAGCCTCGGTTCGCCGTCGCTGAGGCTCGGTGTCACCGGACTGTCCCGTGCCGGCAAGACCGTGTTCATCACGGCGCTGATCCACAATCTGATCCACGGCGGTCGGTTGCCTATGTTCGAGCCGTGGCGAGCGGGGCGCCTTCTCGGCGCCGACATCCGGCCGCAGCTCCATCCCGACGTTCCGACCTTCGACTACCGCGGCCACGTGCGCAAGCTGACCGATGCGCGCATCTGGCCGGACTCGACGCGCCAGATCTCCGAACTGCGCCTGACCATCGCCTATGAGAGCGCCACCTTCCTCGGCCGATCTCTGGGGCGCGGCAAGCTCGATCTCGACATCGTCGACTATCCCGGCGAATGGCTGCTGGACCTGCCTCTTCTCTCCAAGACCTACCGCGCCTTCTGCTCCGAGACGCTGGAGCGGGCCCGCGAGCCGCGCCGCACCGCCATTGCAGCCGACTGGCTGACCCACACGTCGGGCATCGATCCCATGGGGCCGGCCGACGACGAGGCGGCGGGGCGTCTGCACGAGCTGTTCTCGGCCTATCTCGGCGCGGCGCGCGGCGGCAGCCTGTCGCTGTCCATGGTGCCGCCGGGCCGCTTCCTGATGCCGGGCGATCTGGCGGGCTCGCCGGCGCTGACCTTCGCGCCGCTCGACCTTCCGGAGACGGGCGAGGCGCCACGCGACAGCCTCTGGGCGCTGATGGAGAGCCGGTTCGAGGCCTACAAGGACGTGGTCGTCCGGCCGTTCTTTCGCACGCATTTCGCCCGGCTCGACCGGCAGGTGGTGCTGGTCGACGTATTGGCGGCGCTGAACGGCGGGCGAGAGGCGCTGATCGACCTCGAAGTGGCGCTCGGCGAGATCCTCGCCTGCTTCCGTCCGGGCCACTCCTCCTGGCTGGGGCAGGTGCTGACGCGCCGCATCGACCGCATCCTGTTCGCCGCCACCAAGGCCGATCACCTTCACCACGCCAGCCACGACCGGCTGGAGCTGATCCTGCGTCGCCTCACCGACCGGGCGATCGCCCGCGCTTCGTTCTCCGGCGCCGAGGTGGACGTCAAGGCGCTCGCCGCCGTGCGGGCGACCCGCGAGGCGACGGTGCGGCGCAATGGCGAGAGCCTGCCCTGCATTCTCGGCGTGCCGCAGCAGGGCGAGCTTCTCGACGACCATCTCTATGACGGCAACGAAGAAATCGCGCTATTTCCCGGCGATCTTCCGGAGAACCCGCAGGCCCTGTTCCGTGAGCCGGAGCCCGACGATCCGGCGTTCGACGCGCTGCGCTTCCTGCGCTTCCGGCCGCCACCGGTGGAGGTGACGGCCGAGGGCGTCAGCCTGTCGCTGCCGCACATCCGTCTCGACCGCGCCCTCGACTTCCTGATCGGAGACCGCCTGGCATGACGCGCCGTCCCACCGCCTTCGATCTCGGGGCTGACCACGTCAGCCATGTTCGTCCCGGCGAGGCGTCTCCATCGGACGCCACCGGCGTCATCGTCGAGGAAGCGGCGGAGACGGAGGATCTGCCCGTTCCCCTGCCACCCGTCCGTCGACGTTTCGCCTGGTCGCGGCTGTTCTTCGGCGCCGTGGCCGGCATCCTGTCGCTGGCCATCGGGCTCTGGCTCGACCAGTTGGTGCGCGAGCTGTTCGCCCGCGAGGATTGGCTCGGCTGGCTGGCGATCGGCCTGATCGCGCTTGCCGTCGTTGCCGTGGTCGCCATCGCTGCCCGCGAGATCTCCGGCCTGATCTGGTTGAAGCGCATCGACCGCATGCGGACGCGCGCCGACCTTGCCGCCGCGCGTGACGACCGGCCGGAGGCCGAGGCGGTGGTGGGCGAGCTGATGGTGCTCTATGCCGACCGGGTCGATCTCGCGCCCGGCCGGCGGGCGACCGAGGCGCGCGTCGACGATGTCATCGACGGGCGCGACCGGCTGGTGCTGGCCGAGGCGGACCTGCTGGCTCCGCTCGACGCGGCGGCGCGCCGCCTAGTGTCGGACGCCGCCGCCCGCGTGTCGGTGGTGACGGCGGTGTCGCCGCGCGCCGCCATCGACGTGGTGTTCGTGGTGGTGGCGACGCTTGGTCTGATCCGCCGGCTTGCCGCGCTTTATGGCGGGCGACCCGGCTTCATGGGCCTGGCGCGGCTCACTCGGCTCGTTCTCACCCACCTTGCGGTGACCGGTTCGATCGCCGTCGGCGACGGCCTTGCCCAGCAGCTGATCGGCCACGGCCTTGCCGCCAAGCTGTCGGCGCGCCTCGGCGAAGGGGTGATCAACGGGCTGCTGACCGCCCGCGTCGGCGTCGCCGCCATCGACGTTTGCCGCCCCCTGCCGTTCCTCGAACGGCGGCGTCCTCAGATCTCCGAGATCATGGCCGGCATTCGCGCACCGGGCGCCAAATAGTGCCGGGTGGCCGGTTCGGCCCGGCAGGATTTGCCCGGTGCGCCGAACCTTGCCGGGGCGTTAACTTCTCGTTCACCTTAGCCAAGCGCCTGTTTCCTGAAAACAAACGGAAAAACTAGGGAGCGCCGTTTGGCACGCCCGTTGCCCTTAGGTCCGTAGCGGCCATTCGTCCGGCCGACCGCGTTGCAGATCGTAAGGGAAACGAGCATGGGTATCCTGACCGCAATGAACTCGGCCGTCGGTGGCCTCGGAGCGCAGTCCTTCGCCCTCGAGAACATCTCGGGCAATATCGCCAACTCCTCGACAACCGGCTTCAAGCGCAAGGACACCAGCTTCGGCGACCTCGTGCGCTCCAACACGACCAATGCCTCCCGCGTCACGTCCGGCGGCGTCACGGCCAGGTCGCGCTCCACCATCACGCTCGATGGCGACATTCAGGGTTCGAAGGTCGATACCCACATGGCGATCAACGGCACCGGTTTCTTCTGCGTGTCGGCCGACCCGCTCGATGGCAGCCTGGGCGCCCGCTACACCCGCGCCGGTGATTTCGAGCAGTATTACGACTCGCGCAACGGTCAGACCTACCTCCGCAACGGTTCCGGCTACTCGCTGATGGGGCAGACCATCGACCCGACCACCGGCAAGCCGATCGGCGACAAGACCGTCATCACCATCGACAAGACGTCGCAGAGCGCCAAGGCGACCGAGAAAATCACCTACAAGCTGAACCTGCCGACGGAGCCGTCGACGACATCCAAGGCCGCGGTCTATCCGAGCGCGTCGGTGGCGGCCATCGCAGCCGGCACCGTGCCGAAGTCCGAGCTGTCCACCTTCATGGACAACTCGATCGCTGGCGGATCGAGAACCATCTACGACGCGCAGGGCACGCCGTCGATCGTACAGCTCCGCTGGGTGAAGCTCACCGAGTCCGATACAGGCCGCAGCGAGTGGGGCCTCTTCTACCGCACCGACGAAAATCCCACCAACCCGACCGACCCAGCCTGGCAGCAGATCAAGACGACGGCCACGCAGGATACGACGTCAACCCCGAACAGCGCTCTCGCCAGCGGCGCCTTCTTCTTCGACGACAAGGGTATCCAGCAGGACGACACGTCGTCCATCAATCTCGGCACCATCACCATCGAGGGCAAGGACTTTTCCGGCATCACGATGGACCTCGCCGCCACCGAGTTCGCCGACAAGAACGGGCAGGCGACCACCAATCAGCTGACGCAGGATGGTTACGCCACCGGCGAGTTCGAGGGCGTGTCGATCGACGATAACAGCGGCGTCATGAGCTACAACTACTCGAACGGCCAGACCGTCAAGAAGTGGTCGATCCCCATCGTCGCCTTCAACGGCGCGAGCTATCTCAAGGCCGAGGATGGTGGCGCCTACACCGAGACCATCCAGAGCGGCGGTCCGATCGATATCAACGGCGCGCTCTCGAGCTCGGCGCTCGAGGCGTCCAACGTCGATATCTCCGAAGAGTTCACCAAGCTGATCGTCTCCCAGCAGGCGTTCTCGGCCAACTCCAAGGTCATCACCACGGCCAACCAGATGATGACCGACATCCTGCAGATCATCCGCTGATGTCTTCGGCGGCCGCCGCACCTGCTGCGTGACGGCCGCCTCCCCAATCCGCGACCATCGTCGATTGCGAGACGGATATGGCTGTATCGAGTGCCCTTTCCACGGCTTTGTCCGGCATCAGGACGACCCAGCAACAACTGGGCGTGACGTCGGCCAATATCGCCAACGCCAAGAGCGCCGGCTACAGCCGCCAGACGATGTCGTCGACGGCGCAGGTCGCCAACTCGCGCGTCTACGGTGTCGAGGCCAACCAGGTCACGCGCGAGATCAATCTTCTCGTGCAGAAGCAGTGGCGGATGTCCACCGCCAACTCCGCCTATGCCGATACGCGCGTCACCGCGCTGTCGGCGCTCGACAATTATTGGGGCGCGCCCAACAGCGCCAGTTCGCTGAGCTCGGTCTACAGCAACTTCACGGCCACGCTTCAGAAACTGGCGACGACCCCGGGCGACACGGCGATCCAGGGCAGCGCGGTGTCCGCCTCGCAAAACCTCGTCAGCCGCCTCAACCAACTGTCGGGCGACGTGCAGTCGCTGCGCCAGGAGGCGGAGTCCAACATCGCCAATGCCGTCAGCCGCGTGAACTCGCTGCTGCAGACCGTCTCCGAACTCGACAAGCAGATCGTTGCCGTCGGCGCGGGTGGTACGAACAGCACCGCCGGCTTGCAGGACAAGCGGGACGCCGCCATCGACGAGTTGTCCGAATACATGGACATCCGCGTCAGCGACCAGATCGGTGGGGCCGTTTCCATCGCGTTGTCGGACGGGACACAGCTCTACGACGACGAGCCGGTGACGCTGAACTTCGACCAGCAGGGCGTGGTTGACGCATCGCGCGCCTACTCGACCGACGACAGCAAGCGTTCGCTCGGCACCATCACCATCACCGACGGTCCCGGCGCCGGCATCGATCTCTTCAAGAGCGGATCGATCCGTTCGGGCAAGATCGCCGCCTACAAGGAACTGCGCGACGAGACGCTGGTCGACGCGCAGGCCCAGCTCGACACCATTGCCGCGACGCTGTCGAAGGCGACCTCGACGCGCCAGGCCTCGGGCACTGCCGTGAGTGGCGCCGGCACGGCCGGATACACGCTGGACGTCTCGGGCCTCACCGAGGGCAACACCCTCAAGGTCGAGTATGTCGACGCGTCCGGCACCAAGGGCACGCTCACCTTCGTCGCCTACAATGGCGGCACGGCTCCCGGCAACGGCTTCACGCCCGATCCCAACGACACCGTCGTCGGCCTCGACCTCACGAGCGGCACCGACATCGGCGCCCAAATCGCGGCTGCGCTCAACACGGCGACCGGTGGCACCGACTTCTCCGGTTCGGCGCTGCCCGCGCCGCCGAGCGCCGCGACCTCGGTCACCATCAATGCGACGACGGTGCCGGCCAGCCATGGCAGCATCAGTAGTGTGACCGGCGAGATCTCCTCGCCCACCGAGCAGTCGGGTTACCAGGAGTTCCCGCTGTTTCTCGATGGGTCCACCGGCAAGCCCTACACCGGCCTCACCAACGGCACCGACACCATCACCGGCCTTGCCGCCCGCATTTCGGTCAATCCGAAGGTGGTGGCGGATCCGTCGCTGACGGTGAAATACAGCGGCAGCACGCTGTCGGGCGACGGTACGCGGCCGCAGGCTATCCTCGATGCGCTCGACAGCCGCGTCTACTCCTACTCCTCCTCGATCGGCATCGGCTCGGCGACGACGCCGTTCAGGGGCACGTTCGAGGGCCTCGTGTCGCAGGTCGTCAACACCCAGGGCGCCCTCGTCGAGGACGCCCAGAATGTCGCCGACGGCCAGAAGGTCGTCACCTCCAACCTCAAGGAGCGTTACGACAACAGCCGCGCGGTCGATCTCGACACCGAGCTGATGACGCTCATCCAGCTTCAGAACTCCTATTCGGCCAACGCCCGGGTGCTCACCGTGGCGCAGGAGCTGATGGACGTTCTGATGAACACGTTCAAGTAGGCGACCGGATGCCGCCTGAACACGGGTAGGATGCCATGCCGATCAACAATGTGCTCGTCAGCCCCAACATGTCGCTTCTGTCAACCATGCGGGAGCAGCTGGAAGACATGCAGCGCCAGCTCGGTACCGGGCAGAAGGCGGCGACCTACGGCACGCTCGGCGCCGGGCGCACGCAATCGATCACCTTCCGCTCGAAGATTTCCGAGATCAACGGCTACCTGCAGAACACCGACGTTCTGAACATGCGCATCTCGCTGCTCGACAAGTCCATGAGCCGCCTTGAGGATATTCCCAGCGAGGCGTCGGCCGCCATCGACCCAAACACCTACAACATCGATTCCACCGGAACCACCACGGGACAGAAGGGCGCCAAGATCGCCCTCAACGAGGTGATCGGCCTTCTGAACTCCGAGGCCGACGGCCGCTACCTGATGTCCGGCAAGACCACCGACACCAAGCCCGTCGTCAACATGAACGAGATGCTCTACGGCACCGGCAGCAAATACGGGCTGCAGAAGGTCGTCGCGGAGCGCTACACGGCCGACCTCGGCACGGGCAAGCTCGGCCGCCTCGAACTGGACAATCCCGTGGCGACCCCCGATACCGTGACGATCACCCGTCAGGGCACGCCGCCCTCGGCCGAGTTCGGCTACAAGATCGCCTCCGCGTCGGCCTCGACGACAGACACCTCCCACATCTCGGTGACGCCGACCACCGGCCTCGACAGTGCCGGCAACACCGTCAACACCGCCTATGGCGTTCAGTTCGGCGCCAATCTTCAGGCCGGCGACAGCGTGTCGCTGGAGCTGGAGAACCCCGATGGTACCAAGTCGACCGTCAAGCTGACGGCCACGCTGACCAGCCCGCCCGGCGAGGGGCAGTTCACCATCGCCCAGGATACCAGCACCACGCCTCCGACCGTCGACACCGCGGCGACGGCCGCCAACTTCATGGATCGTCTCGACAACAGCCTGAAGATCGAGACGGAAACCACCTTCCAGGCGGCCTCGATGATGCGCGCGTCGGAGACCTTCTTCGACACCGCCGGCGGCGGCAAGCCGCAGCGGGTCGATGTCGCCGATCCCACCGACAACAGTCAGCTGGCCACCGCCACGGGGCTGCGCGACGGCACGGACACCGACACGGTCGAGTGGTACGTCGGCTACAACGCGACGATCGATCCCAGCGACAGCGCCACCTCGCCGCGCAACGACGTGATCGCGCGGGTCGACAGCAACATCGACGTCGGTTACGGCGTTCGCGCCAACGAGTCGGCCTATGCCGACATGGTGCGCTCGCTCGCCGTCATGACCATTGCCGAATTCGATCCGAAGGCCGGCACGCTGGGTGATCCCAACGCAACGACCGATGCCGAGCGGCAACAGAACCTCAAGGTCGAGAAGGCCCGCTATTCGGCGTTGGCCTCGCGCGTCGACGGCGTTCTGGCCTTCGCCGACGGAAGCCAGAAGCCGACCGACATCCACACGGAGGTCGCCGTGTCCGGCAACGTCGCCAAGAGCGCGGCCGAGCGACAGATCAACTCCAAGACGACGCTGCAGGTGATGCTCGACGGCGTCGAGGGCATCAACAAGGAAGAGCTGACGGCGCAGATCCTGACGCTGCAGACCCGCATGGAAGCGAGCTACACCACGTCGATGCTGCTCAACAACCTCAGCCTGCTCAACTACATGAAGTAGGCGAGGGCCACGGCCCGAACGACAAAGCCGCCGATCAGGTTGTGATGACCTGGTCGGCGGCTTGTTTTCGAGGCTTTGTCGCGATGGGCGGGGTTACTTTTCCTCGACGGCCATGGCGGCCGGCTGGAGGGCGGCGAAGATCTTTCTCTCGTGCTCGATCAGCGCGCGGGCTTCCTTTAGCGCCTTGTAGAGCTGGTCGGCGATGATGTGGTTGCTGATCTTGGTCACGTAGGGGATGGTGCTCGGGGCGGCCTGCATGATGTCCTGGATGAGCGAGAAGTAGTTATCCTGGAACTTGGTGACTTCCCGCGACAGATACATGAGCTGCACCGCGAGATAGATCCGCTTGGCCGGAGTGTCGGCGGACTCGACGGTCAGGATATCCTTCTCGCGCAGGATCGGGGCATTGCCCTCGATGTAAAGACGGGTGCGCTGATCGTCGTTGGTGATCATCGACTCGCCGATGATGATGCGCTCGCCGGGCTTCAGTTCAACCTTGAGGGTCATCTCTTCGCAATCCTGTCTGGGGGTCAGCCGAGTTTGCTGCCGAGCAGGCGGAGAATCCCGTTGTCGGCGGTCTGGGTGATCGAGAACGAACTGATGGCAAGCTGCTGCTGGGTATCGAGCGCCAGCATGATGGCGGCCTCCTCGTTCTTGTCAGAGGCGCGCATCGATTCGGCGGTCGCGCCGAGTATGTCGGAAAAGCTGCCGACATATTCGGCGCGACTCTTCAGAAGAGTCAGACCGATGCCGATGTTCGTGGCGTGCTTTTCGGCGGCGTGACGAGCGTCGGTGACGGTCTGCTGCGCGTCCTCGGCGTCTGTGCGCTTCACCCAGGCGGAAGCCGTGGCCGTGGTCAGGTCGGCCGAGATCGAAGACTTGTCGATTGCGAAAGCCGCCGACGCGGAATCGATCGTTATGACACCGGCGGCATCCAGCGTGGCGCTGAGGCCTGACGCGGGAACGTTGAACGCGTTCACGAGATCGCCCACCGTCGTGGCGGCGCCGACCGTCAGCGACCCGACGACGGTGTTCCCCTGGCGGATGGAAATAACGTCGCCTTCCTTGTATTGGCCGGTTGCCGTCAACAGGTCGGCTCCGGTGGCAGGCGTCGCGCCGATCATCAGCGGGGCGGTCGTCGCGGAGGGAGGCGCACCGGCCGAGGCAATCGTGTCGGCGGCGCGCGTGACGTCGACGGTCATCTTGTTTGCCGACTCGACGTTCAGAACGCCGTCGCTGCCGAGCGTGGCCCGCAGCCCCTTGTCGGGCAGGGAAAGGGCAGTGACCAGGTCGCCTGCCGTGGTGTCGGCCGTGATCTTCAGCGTGCTGATGATGGTGCCGGAGGCATCCTTGACGGCAATCTCGTCGCCGACGGCATACTCCGGAGACTCGACGAGCTTGCTGGTCGTCTTCAGCGGCTTGGCGGGGGCTCCGCCGTCGGTCAGTTTCGTCTCGTAGGTGGCAAGCTTGCCCTCGTCGAGCTTCTTGAGGCCGAGCGTATTGAGAAGATCGGTGAAGTCCACCGCTTCAATCGTGACGGACTCGTTCTGATCGGTCGACAGGAAAAGCGTCAGATCGTTGCCGTCGCCGAGCAGCAGGTTCTTGCCGTTGTAGGAAGAGTCCTTCGCCGTATCGACGATCTTGTCGAGGATGTCGTTGTATTCCTTGACGAGGTCGGCTCGCTCGAAGGCGTCCTTGCTGGCGGCGGCCCGCGTGACCACGCCCTTCAACGTGTTGATGCTGTCACTGATCGACGAGAGGCCGTTGTCGGCAGCATTGATGACGCCGAGCCCCTGATCCAGGCGCTCAAGATATTTGTCGAGCGCTGCGGCATGCAATGACAGGCTCTTGGCTGAAATAAAGGTGCTGGGGTCGTCGAGCGCCGACTGGATCTTGACGCCGCTCGTCAGACGCTGGTTGGCGGCGGCGGATTCCTCGCTCACCCAGTTCAGCGTCGCGACGGTGCTGCGCAGCGATTTCGTCAGGGAAATGTCGACCATGCGCGTGTCTTTCGTGGATGCCCCAGGGAGCTGCTCGTTGCAATTTGAGAATCATAACGTCCAATTCGTTAAAAATAGCTGTTCAAGGCGCGAAGAAAAGACGGGAACAGCCCGAAAATGCGGCCGAATCTTCTGTTTTCCGTCATTAACCTTTTATCCGGCCGGCACGTGGCGGCCTCTGCGACCAAAGTCTTGTTTGCGCGAAATTCGACGGTCGAAACGGCATTTGAACCAATCCATTAACGCCTCGGCAACACCTGGGCGCTAGGGTCGGCGCACTTCCTCAGAAAGGGGAAGATGAGTTCACCCAAGGAATGGGATGTAAAAAATGTCTGATATCAACCTGACCAAGGCCGTCCGTCAGAACCTGCTCACGCTGCAGGGCACCGCCTCGATGATGGCGAAGACGCAGAACAAGCTGGCCACCGGCAACAAGGTCAACTCAGCCCTCGACAATCCTTCGAACTTCTTCACGGCCGCGTCGCTGAACTCTCGTGCCAGCGATCTCGGTAACCTGATGGATTCGATGGCGAGCGGCATCAAGACCATCGAAGCCGCCGACAACGGCCTCTCCTCGATCACGAAGACTCTCGAGTCGATGCAGTCGACGCTGCGTCAGGCCCGTCAGGACAAGTCCTTCGAGACGGCATCGTTTGGCCTGTCTCCGGCCAATGTTTCCCTCAACGGCAGCGACAAGCTGAAGATGATCGGCGGCGCCTTTGGTACCGACACCCCCGAGATCAATCTGACCACGACGGGCAAGGGCCAGAAGGTCGTTTCCGACCAGAACTACGCGGCTCCGGCCACTGCCGCCAAGGCTAAGGCCGAGGGCAGCATTGATCTTGACGCTGCGACCGCCATCACCGGTGGTACACTCAAGATCAACTATGCCGGCAAGAGCGTCTCGGTGACGTTGTCGTCCATTGGTTCTGCCGCTGGCACGAACTCGTCGGATATCGCGTCGGAGATTCAGCAGGCTATCGCAGGAAGCGATCTCGCCGATAAGCTGCAGGCGAGCGACAACACGGCCGGAACGGGCGTCAAGATCGAGGCTATTGGCAACGACAACAGCGCGATCGACTTCACGGGCTCGGATGCCGGCATTGCTGCCGCCTACTTCGGCACCGCAGCCACGGCTAGCGCCACCAACACGGCCGGTTCTTCGGGCAAGTATGAGTTCTCCGTCAATGGCACGGCGATTACCCTCGACTCGACCGACACCACGCTGACGTCTGCCCTCAAGACCATCAACGACACGCTCGAGACGGCTGGCTCGAAGTTCAAGGCGGTCGCGAACGGCAGCAAGATCCAGATCCAGGGCGCCACCACCGACGCCGGTGCCCTTCAGATCACCGGAACCGATGCCGACCTGTTCTCGTCCACCGCCGACGTCACCAGCGTCGCCGGCACGCAGGACAGCGCGCTGACCCTGCTCAAGACCGTCGACACGCTCGTCGCCGAAATCAACAACGGTAGCGAGACCAAGGGACTGATCAAGGCTTCCAACGACAATGGCAAGCTGCGCATCCAGAACCTGTCGACCCAGGACCTGCAGGTTCAGGGCACCAACGACGCGGGTCAAATCACCGGCAGCAACAGCTCCAGCGCGACGATCGATGGCAACTCGGTTCGTTCGGGCCTCGCTGATCAGTTCAACGAACTTCGCGACCAGCTCGACAAGCTGGCTGACGACGCTTCGTTCAACGGTATCAACCTGCTGCGCGGCGACAAGCTGACGATCACGTTCAACGAGACCGGTACCTCGTCGATCGATATCCTGGCCAAGGAAGGCAAGTCGGTCGACTCGACCGAGCTCGGCGTGCCCACCACGCTGACCGCCAAGGACCTGGATGCCGATACCGACATCGACGCCACCCTGGCCAAGGTGAAGACGGCCCTCAACACGGTCCGTTCGCAGTCCTCGGCCTTCGGCTCGAACCTGTCGGTCGTCGAGAACCGCCAGGAGTTCTCGAAGAACATGATCAACACTCTGCAGACGGGCGCCGGCAACCTGACGCTCGCCGACATGAACGAGGAAGCGGCCAACATGGTTGCGCTGCAGACCCGCCAGTCCCTGGCGACCTCCTCGCTCTCCATGGCCAACTCGGCCGACCAGAACGTGCTGCAGCTTCTCCGCTGACGCCAAGTCTGGCCGAATCATACGACAGAAGTTGGGGCGGGCCAGAAGGCCCGCCCCTTCTTTTTTGCGCCCACGCGTCTGGCGAGGTGGAAAACGTTTCTTTCTGCTTTCTTAACGATCTGCTTCGCTTTCCCGGGCGGAAGATCTCGCGGCGTTGGCGCCCTTGTTGGCCGGTTTGGCCTGCGATTGTGCGAGAAGTTCAATAGAATCAACGTCGTTTTGGTCCGACCCGACTCCGGGAGGCGGCTGTCCATCCGGATTCGCCGGTTGCCGGGCAGGTGGGGCGTGCTCACGCGCCTTGCCGGCAGGCGCCGTTCGATTTTGCGCCGGTTAACAAGAGTTTATCGGAATTAATTCCGCTTCGTTGCAAAACGCGACTGAGAAACTTTTTGTTAACCATGTCGGGTGTTAACTCCCACGTGAAAGGCACCGCCGCGTCCTCCCAACATGGATGGTCGACGGTCAGGTCCGGTTCGTTTTCGGGGTGAAAGAAACCCGTCAGCCCCAAGGAAGTGGGATGCAGAAATGAGCGACATCAATCTGACCAAGGCAGTTCGCCAGAATCTTCTGTCTCTGCAGAACACCGCCAAGCTGATGGCGACGACTCAAAATCGTCTGGCAACCGGCAACAAGGTCAACACGGCCCTCGACAATCCGACCAACTTCTTCACCGCGTCCTCGCTCAACTCGCGAGCCGGCGAACTCGATGCCCTGCTGGACTCGATGAACAACGGCGTGAAGACGCTGGAAGCGGCGGACAACGGCTTGACCTCGATCACCAAGACGCTGGAGTCGATGCAGTCGACGCTGCGGCAGGCCCGCCAGGACAAGACCTTCGAGACTGCATCCTATACCCTCTCGCCGGCCAACGTTTCGCTGACCCCCGGTGCAGCAAAGCTGACCCTGGTCGGTGGCGCATTCGGAACGTCCACCCCGACCATCGATCTGACCACGACCGCGTCCGGCCAAAAGGTGGTTTCGAATGCCGCCTACACGGCTCCGGCTGCGACGGCGGCCAAGGCGACGTTGAACAGCGCCGTCGATCTGACGAATGCCCGAGCTGCGACCATTACCGGTAACGGCGTGTCGACGATCACCTATCAGGGCAAATCGGTCTCCGTCACTCTCAGCGACTATGCGGCCAACACGGATGCGACCGACGTCGTTACCACGATCAACCAGGCGATCGCCGGTAGCGATCTCAATGGCAAGCTGGAAGCCAAGCTGGTCGGTGGTACCCTGCAGTTGCAGGCCAAGGACACCGTGAACAGCGATATCACCACGACCGGCAACATTGCGAACTTCCTGACGGGTGGCGCGGCTGACGTGAGCGGCGCGTCCGGCAAGTATGAGTTCTCGGTGAACGGTGTCGCCATCACACTCGACTCCACGACCGGTTCTGACGTGACGACGGCGGTCGAGAACGTCAACAACCAGCTTGCATCGGCTGGCTCGAAGTTCAAAGCGGTCATCGGACCCGGCTCGACGCTGCAGATTCAGGGCGCCACGACCAATGCCGGCGCTCTTCAGGTTACCGGCGCCGACGCCGATATCTTCTCGGCGACGCCGGATGTCACCAGCGTCGCCGGTACGACGGATGCGGCGCTCGTCGTGATGAAGACCATCGACACGCTCGTTGCCGAAATCAACAACAACGCCACGACCAAGGGGGTCATCAAGGCCTCCAACGACGACGGTAAGTTGCGCATTCAGAACCTGTCGACTCAGGATTTGACCGTGCAGGGCACCGACACGTCCGGCAAGGCTACGGGCGACAGCAGCGACAGTTCGGTGGTGGACGGAAACTCGGTTCGTTCCGGGCTTGCGGACCAGTTCAACGTTCTGCGTGACCAGCTCGACAAGATGGCCGACGACGCTTCGTTCAACGGTGTCAACCTTTTGCGCGGCGACAAGCTGAAGATCACCTTCAACGAGACCGGCACCTCGTCGATCGACATTCAGGTGAAAGATGGAAAGTCGGTGGACTCCACCGAGCTCGGCCTGCCGACCACCATGGTGGCCAAGGATCTCGATACCGATAGCGGTATCGACTCGCTTCTGGACGACGTGAAGGCGGCGATCACCCAGGTCCGCGCCCAGGCGTCGACCTTCGGCTCCAATCTTTCGGTCGTCGAGAATCGCCAGGACTTCACCAAGAAGATGATGAACACCCTGCAGGGTGGCGCCAGCAACCTGACGCTGGCCGACATGAACGAAGAGGCGGCCAATATGGTGGCGCTGCAGACCCGGCAGTCGCTGGCGACGTCTTCGCTCTCCATGGCTAACCAGGCCGACCAGAACGTGCTGCAGCTTCTCCGCTGAGAGCTGGGTCGAAAGCGCAAGAGAAGTACAAGGGCGGGCCGAAAGGTCCGCCTTTTTCTTTTCCTGGTTGAAGAAATTCTTGCTTTGTTTCCGGAGCGAAGCAGATTTGCGAGTCGTTAACTTCGTTTGTTGTTAAGTTTCTTTAGGGAAACCAGTTGTTAACCGTGATGGGTGTCTAGTTGTGACAATGGAGGAGCCGGTTCGAACCGGGTCTCCGGACACCGGATCGCGGCGAACGAAGCCGCCCATCATGAGGGCCGATGGCTGCTGCATGGCGGGGTGGACTGATAACAGGCCCTGGCCGGTAGGCCAACAGGCCCGAAAACACCGGGGAGTGTTTGTTCGATGAACGGGTATGGAGCGTCGGCGTACCAGCGGGTCCAGACGACACTGGGTCCGCGCCAGCTGGAAGCGCACTTGCTGCTCAAGGCGGCGGCTCAGTTGCAGTCGTTCAAGGACAACTGGTCATATGACGAGAGTGCCGTTGCGGAAGCCCTGATGCTGAACCGCAAGCTCTGGACCATCCTCGGCACGTCGGCGACAGACGACAGCAATCCGCTGCCGGATGCGATCAAGGAGAACATCGGCAATCTCACCGTGTTCGTCCTGAAGCGTACGTTGGAGATCATGGACGATCCGTCGCCCGAGAAGCTGTCGGCGCTGATCTCCATCAACCGGTCGCTGGCGCAGGGGCTGCGTGGGCAGGCCGAGGAGGAGTAGGCGAGGGGAGATTCCCTGGAACTGAGAAAGGCGCCCAGGAGGCGCCTTTTTGTTGTTTATGGGCTCTGTGCTGTTCGCGTAGGCGCGCCGCGCCCTCCTAGACGAAGGTGCTCGCAGCCGACGTCGTCGGGCTCTGCACCGCCTCGGTCCAGGCGTTGATCATCGCCCTGAGGCGCAGCCGGCTTTCGTCGGGAATCTGGTCGACGACGTCGCCCGTCGTCTTGTCGATCTGGCGATAGACGATGATATCGGCTTCCTCGTCCCGGGTCACCGTGGACTTGAGGTTTGATGAATAGACGGAGGATTGAGATTGATTGGCGCCACCGCGCGTGTCACTGCCGGGGCGGGCCGTTTCGTCGGTCTTGACGACAGCCGACCCAACCGGAAGGTCGGTGCTTGCCGCCTGTTCCGCCGCCGCCGGCGCTCTCGGCACCGGCGCGTTCATGCCGGGTATGACCGGTCTCACGCTGCCGATATCCATGACCTAAGTCCTTTCGTGCGAATCCCATAGGGTTCGCCTGGAAAGGACGTTAGCATCGAGAAATAAAGGCGGCGTTTAGGAAATCGGTAAAGTTTTATCGATCCGGCGTTTTCCGCAGGTTTTTAGGATGGTCGAGTTGTGTGGGAGAGTACGGGCTGTCGCTCCTCCGGCCGGTCCAGATAAGGGCCCAAGTCTTAACAAAGAGCGAAAGAAACGGCGGCGCCGCCATGGAAAGACTGACAATTCGCAACAACACGTAGTGGTGGTGCCGTTCTCCGCCCGCACCGGAAGGGCAGGGCCCAGCACGAAGCGCGTGGACGGGCCCGGCCCAACCCTCAAGCGTCAGAGGCTGCGATTGATGGCGACCCCGCGCGCGCTCACGGCGTAGGCGGCCTGAGGGTGGCCGCTGCGGCCGTAGACCGAAGGTGTCTCGGCCCGGCCGACCTCGTTTGCCACCGTGCGCAGGATGTCCTCGGCGACGTCGCGGGCCGTGTCGAGTACGGCGAGGTTGATCTGCACCTCGGAGCGGAACAGCTCGTGGCGCTTGAGGAGCGCCGCCGTCTCGACCGGCACGTAGGCCTTGAGCGTTTCGATCTCGTCGCGGGCGGCGAGCATCAGGCGGGTGTAGAGGGCAGCCTTCTCTTCCTTGTCCATGGCGAGCTCGCCGGCCTGACGGAGCTTGCCGTCCTTGACCAGCGCCGTCTCCTGGCGGAGCAGCACGAGAAGGTCTTCCATGGCGGAGCCGAGCTTCTCGACCAGCTTGCCTGCGATTTCCGGGCTGGTGACGAGCTTCGGGCGGTTCTCCTGCAACGCTAGGCTCATCCGAGGTGCCCTTCCTGTATCTTGATCAGCTGCGCGGCAATGCCGTCGGCAATACCGATGCCGCCCTTCTTGACGAAATCCTTGGCGTACTCGTCGATCAGCATGTCGCGCCAAGTCTCGTTGGAGTTGTTGGAGGTGCCGGTCAGCGGATCGACGGAGATATCCTTGAACATCGCCTTGAAGGCATCGGCGACGTAGACGGACTCGAAGTCGGCGGCGACCTCATGGGCCTTCTTGGCCACGGCGCTCTTGTCCATGCCCGAGTAGGTCTTCGAGGCGAAGGCGGTGGCGACGGAGGTGAGGTTGTTCGCTTCCATCACATCACCTCCACGTCGGCTTGCAGCGCGCCGGCCGCCTTGATGGCCTGGAGGATGGAGATCAGGTCGCGCGGGCCGAGGCCGAGCGCGTTGAGGCCGTCGACCAGTTCCTGCAGCGTCACGCCGGAGCGGACGACGGCGAGCTGGTGCTCCTTGCCGTCGGCGACCTGGATCTGAGTGCGGGGCGTCACGGTGGTTTCACCGTCCGACAGGGGCGCCGGCTGCGACACCTGCGGGTCCTCGGTGATCATCACGGTGAGGTTGCCCTGGGCGACGGCGACCGTCGACACGCGCACTTCCTGGCCCATGACGATGATGCCGGTGGCCTCGTCGACCACCACCTTGGCCGGCAGGTCCGGCTCGACGATCAGCTGTTCGACGTCGGTGAGGAGGTCGACGATGTTGCCCCTGAATTTCGGGGGCATCGACAGACGAACCGTGGACGGATCGGTCGGCTCGGCGACCGGTGCGCCGTAGAGGTCGTTGATGGCCAGCGCGATGCGGCGCGACGTGGTGAAGTCGGGATTGCGCAGCGACAGGCGGACGGCGCCGAGGTCGGCCAGCTTGAACGGCAGCTCGCGCTCGATGACGGCGCCGTTGCTGATGCGCCCCTGGGTCGGGACGCCGCGGGAAATCTTGGCTCCCTCGCCCTGGATGTCGAAGCCGCCGACGGCGATCGCGCCTTGTCCGATGGCGTAGACTTCACCGTCCGCGCCCATCAGCGGCGTGACCAGCAACTGGCCGCCCTGAAGGTTCTTGGCGTCGCCGAGGGCGCTGACGGTCACGTCGATGGCCGTGCCCTGGGCGGCGAAGGCCGGCAGCTTAGCGGTGACCATGACGGCGGCCGTGTTTGCGGTACGCATGGTGGAATCGCGCACGTTGACGCCGAGGCGCTCCAGCATCGCCTGCAGGCTCTGTTTGGTGAAAGGCGAGTTGTTGAGGCTGTCGCCGGTGCCTTGCAGGCCGACGACAAGGCCGTAGCCGATGAGCTGGTTCTCGCGAACGCCCTCGACATCGACGATGTCCTTGATGCGCGAGGCAGCCATCGCCGCTTCGACGCTCATCAGGCCAATCATGAGGGCGCCCAGTGCGCCGAGAATCCTAATCCGCATTGTCATCATCCCCGTGTTTCCCGACACGGCTTCCCGACGGGGAATTCGCAATCGTCGTGCCAGACTCTCAACTTGAAGCGGCATCTATCTAAGCTGTTGATTTTTATCGAATATCTTTGCGCTCGGCCGTGGGGTAGAGGGCTGCTCGCGTTTTCGAGCCGGCATTTCTTGCCGGGCGAGTGGGGAAGCGGTAACCTTGGCAGGTCGAAACTGCCGGGTCAGCTTCAAAGGACGATCGATGCGCATTCAGGGTCCGAACCGCCTCGGGGGTGTTTCCTCGGGGTCGCAGACAAAGCGAACCGATGGGTCGGGGTTCGCGCTGCCGTCGGAGTCCGAAGGTGGGGCTCCGAAGACGGCCACCGCTACGGCGACCCACGCGTTGGCCGGGCTCGACGCTCTCATCGCCCTGCAGGCGGTCGATGCCGACGCGCCGCGCAAGAAGCGGAAGGCGGTGAAGCGAGGGCGCGACCTTCTTGATCGTCTCGATGAGATTCGCATCGGGCTGCTCTCGGGGCAGCTCTCGGGCGAGGCGATCGCCCGGATCCTGAGCCTTCTCGACGAGACCGAAGCGACCGGTGATCCACGCCTCGACGAGCTGATGGAGGACATCGCTCTCAGGGCCGAAGTGGAGCTTGCAAAGCTCGGCTACTTCCGGAGCTGAGGCGCCGCGACGGGCAGCGCCAACGGTGCGTTTGGCTTAATCGATTGATATGTAATGGTAAACGCCATCCCTACAAGGTTTGGTGATTTTCTTGCATTTGCCGTTGTAGGGTGGAGGTCAGATAGCTATATTCCGCCCGCCTTCGTGGTGTGTGAGGACCGTCGATGTCGATTGAGCTTGCGGATGACTACCGGCCGTCCGACGACGAGCCGTTCATGAATGATCGCCAGCGCGAATACTTCAGGCGCAAACTTCTTCAGTGGAAGGAGGACATCCTGCGCGAAAGCAAGGAGACCCTCCAGAACCTTCAGAACGAGAACACCAACCTTCCCGACATCGCCGACCGGGCATCGTCGGAAACCGACAGGTCGATCGAGCTTCGGGCGCGCGACCGCCAGCGCAAGCTGATCTCCAAGATCGAGGCGGCCATCAAGCGGATCGAGGATGGCTCCTATGGCTACTGCGAGGAAACCGGCGAACCGATTTCGCTGAAGCGCCTCGACGCCCGCCCGATCGCCACGCTGTCGATCGAGGCGCAGGAGCGTCACGAGCGACGCGAGAAAGTCTATCGCGACGAATGAAGGCTCTTGCCTTCCGGGAACATGATGAAGGGGCGTCCTGGCGGATGCCCCTTTTTCGTGTGCGCGTCGAGCGGTGGGGCTCGATTTCCAGATCGGATGATGCCGCCTGGGCGCGACCTCCGTGATGACTTGGGAAGGGAGGTCGCGCCGCTCGGGGAAAGCCGGCCCGGATTTGGGAAGGGGCCGGCGGGATCGCCTCGGACCAATTGGGGAGCGGTCCTTCGGCGATACGGCTCGCTTGGGATGCTTGGGGAGCGCGAGCCGATGGGCGTGTCGTCAGAACGGCAGGAGAATGTCGAGAACCTGCTGGCCAGTGCGCGGCTGCTGCACGTCGGAGATCTGGCCCCGGCCGCCGTAGGAGATGCGGGCCTCGGCGATCTTGGTGCTCTCGATGGTGTTGTCGGCGGCGATGTCCTCGGGTCGCACAACGCCGGCCACCACCAGTTCGCGGATCTCGTAGTTGACGCGCACTTCCTGACGGCCCTCGATGACGAGGTTTCCGTTGGGCAGCAGTTGGGTCACCACGGCGGCGACGTTGGTCGACAGGCTTTCCGACCGGTCGATGGTGCCGCTTCCCTTGTAGGACGAGGCGCCGGTGGTCGAGGCGATGTCGCTGGCCGCCATGCCCGCCGGCATGATGATGTTGTCGATCGCCGTGCCAAGCGCGCCGCCGACGCCGGTCGAGTCGCTTGAGGCGCGCGAGCGCTCCGAGGAGTTGTCGAAGGCTGCCTTGTCGGAGATGTCCACCTTGACGGTGAGAATGTCGCCGACATTGCGGGCCCGCTGGTCCTTGAAGAAAGTGCGCGAGCCGGACTGCCATAGCGAGTTGGGGCTGTAGGCGACGGGCTGCACGGTAGGCATCGGCATCTGCACCGGCTTGTAGCCGGGCTGGGCGGTGGGATTCTCGATGGCGGTCAGCTTGGGCGTCTGACCGACCTGAGACAGGCGATCCATGGTGCTGCCGCAGGCGGAAAGGCCGATGCCGAGGAGGGCGATGGCGAGGGTGGTGGACAAACGCATCTGAAGATCCTCGGTTTGGCTCAGTTCATTGCCGTCTTGACGACGGCCGGGGCGCTCGACGCGGTGACCGAGACGATGCCGGCGCCGGTGACGATGCCCTGAATGGTGCGCTTGGACTGCTCGTTCAGCACGGAGACGATGTCTCCCTTGGCGCCGTCGGCGAGGGCGCGGCCGCGGGCGGAGAGGGTCAGGCCGGGGCGGGTGTACTGGAGCGTGACGAGGTCGCCGCGCATGATGACTCGAGGTGGCTCGACGTCGGAGTTGGCGATCACTTCGCCGGCCCGGAGCGGCCGCTTGGCGGCCATGTCGACGATCTCGTCGGCGTCGATGACGGCCGAACCCGGCACGCGACGCTTTTCGATGCGGACGATCGTCACGTCGGAGGCATGGATGACGGCGCGGCGGTCGATCGGCCGGTTGAGCATGGGGATGGCCAGGGTCTCGACGGCGCGGCCGGTCAGCGAGACCGAGTGGCTGCCGTCGCCGACATCGACGGTGAAGGTGGCACTGAAGCGGCCGGATGCCGGCTGCAGGACGAAATCGGCAAGTGCGATCGGCGTCGAGGCGGTCGTGGCGGCGATGATCGGAGCAACCGGCTCGTCCAGGGTCACGTCGATGGTGTCGACGGTGGCGCCCAGCCGGCCAGCAGCGGCGTCGGCGACCTGGGCTTTGAGCGTGGCATCGTCGATGGTGACGGCGCGGCGCACGACGGTGACGCTGGCAAAAGTCGGCAGGCGGTCGACGGCGAGGCCGGCGGCGACGGCGGCCTTGACCGCTTCGTTGGCAGGCAGGGCGCCGGTGACGCCGAGCTCGGGCGCCCGGAACACGGCGCGGTCCGCAAGCTCGCCCGCTCCGTCGAACAGATCGCCGAGCGTGACGATGGCGGCGTCGATCTCGACGCGCGGGCGGAGTTCGGCCGCCGCGGCCTGGTGGGTGGCAATGAAGCCGGCTGCCAGCGTGGCAAGCGCGGCGGCAAGGACGATCCTAAGGACGATGGCGGGCATCATGGTCTTGCCTCACTTGCCGAGGTTGGACGTCGTCTGGGACATCTCGTCGGCGGCCGTGATGATGCGGGAGTTCATCTCGTAGGCCCGCTGGGCCGAGATGAGCGACGACAGTTCGTTCACCGCTTCGACGTTGGAGGACTCGAGGTAACTCTGCAGCAGGGTGCCGTAGCCGGCATCTCCGGGGTTACCGGTCTGGGCCGTGCCGCTCGACGCCGTCTCGAGGAACAGGTTGTCGCCCATGGGCTCGAGACCGTTCTTGTTGACGAAACGGGCGAGCTCGATCTGGCCGAGCACCGTGGCCGTGGTGGCGTTGCCGATCTTGGCCTGCACCTGGCCGGTGTTGGAAATGGTGAGGTCGCTGGCGTTCTGCGGCACGGTGATGGCCGGCTGCACGGTGTAGCCGTCGGCGGTCACCAGAGTACCGGTGGAATCGAGTTCGAAGGCGCCATCGCGGGTGTAGGCGGTGCGGCCGTCGGGCAGGTTGATCTGGAAGAAGCCCTCGCCGCGGATGGCGATGTCCTTGTCGTTGCCGGTGGCCTCGGGGTCGCCCTGCGTCATGTTGCGCGGCGTGGCGACCACGCGAACGCCCGAACCGAGCTGCACGCCGGCCGGTACCTGGGTGCCGGCGTCCGACGTGGTGGAACCCTGCCGGCGCAGGGTCTGGTAAAGCAGATCCTGGAAGTTGGCGCGCTGGCTCTTGTAGCCGGTGGTGCGCATGTTGGCGATGTTGTTGGAGATGACCGAGACGTTGGTCTCCTGGGCCTTCATGCCGGTGGCGGCGATGGTCAGGGCTTTCATGTGCGGTCGTTCCCGGATCAGGCGTTGACGGAGCCGAGGCGCTCGATCGCCTTGGCACTGAGGTCGTTCTGCTGTTTCACCATGTTGGAGATGCGCTCGTAGGCGCGCTGGACGTCCAGCATGGCGGTGAGTTCCTCGACGCCCGAGACGTTGGACTTCTCGAGGGCGCCCTGGCGGACGCGGATGCTGGCGGGCGCCTGGGGCGCCGCGCTGGCCGAATAGAGGTTCTCGCCGTCCTTGGAGAGTACCGTGATGTCCGGAAAGGAGGCGATGCGGAGGGCGCCCTTCAGGCCGGCGCTGGAGGAAATCGTTCCGTCGTGGGCGATGGCGATGTTGGTTTCTTCGTTGCCGAAGACGATCTCGCCTCCGTCGCCCATCACTGGCTTGCCGTCGGCGGTGACCAGGCGGCCGGTGTTGTCGATGGCGAAGTCGCCGGCGCGAGTGTAGCGCTCGCCGGCCGGCGTGTTGACAACGAAGAAGCTGTTGTCGGATTCGATGGCCACATCGAGGTCGTTGCCGGTCATTTCGACCGAACCGGCCGAGAAGTCGTGCACGGTGGCCAGCTCGCGAACGAAGCGGTTATCGCGATCGCGGCGAGGAAAAAGCGTTGCCGACGCCTTCGGCATCGTCGTTTCCTCGAAGTCGAGCGAAACGCGCTTGAAGCCGGCGGTGTCCATGTTGGCCACGTTGTTGGCGATGACGTCCAGCTTGCGCCTCAGCGCAACCTGACTCGACAGCGCCACCAGAGTTGCATTCTGCATGGCAAATCGTTCCCAAGTCCCAGTCGGGCGGCGTCACGCTCCCCAGCGTCGCTGCCCGAAACCTGTATCGCAGGGAACGTGCCAACTTGAATTTACATGCATTTCAATTGGTTATCGTATTGTCGCCGCTGCATCGAGCTTGCCGGCCGGCAAGAAACGCCATGTCTGGGCGGCAACTTTTGCCGGGCCGTTAACCAATTATCAACCAATCATTAACTATCCTGAAGGCCAATGAAAGGGCTGTGGGCACCGGCAAAGAATCGTTGTCGCTGGGAAGGGGCCGACCCATAGCTTTGAGGTGGAGGCGTTCGGCTTCCCCGATTCCGGAGCAGGCGCCAAGGGCCATGGCCAAAACCCCGAAAGCAGACGGCGAGCAGGACGGCGGTGAGGCCGGTGGCGGTTCTTCGAAGAAGAAGCTGATCATCATCGGCGGCGCGGCCGCGGCGGTGGTTCTGGTCGGTGGCGGCGCGGCCTTCTTTCTGATGGGCGGCACGCCCGCGACCCCGGCGGTGAGCGATGTCGCCGCCGTCGAAGCGGCTTCCCAGCCGCATGCCTACTACTATGACCTGCCGATGATGATCCTCAATCTGTCGACGGCCGACGAACGTCCGACCTTCGTCAAGATGGAGATCGCCCTCGAGGTCAGCGACGAGAAGATGCTGGAGGTGATCAAGCCCAATCTGCCGCGCGTGCTCGATGCCTTCCAGACCTACATGCGCGAGCTCAGGGCCTCCGATCTGCAGGGTTCGGCCGGACTGTTTCGCCTGAAGGAAGAGCTGCAGCGGCGCGTCAACATCGCGGTCTATCCGGCCCGTGTCGACGACGTGCTCTTCAAGAACGTCATCGTGCAATAAGGATGTCGAGCATGGCTGACGACGACGACCTTTCGGCGGACTGGGGCGCGGCACTGGCCGAGCAACGGGCTGACAGCGGCGACGACATGGACGACCTCGCCGCCGAGTGGGGCGCGGCGCTCGAAGAGCAGGGCGTCGAGAACGCCGACGCGGTGGCTGCCCAGTGGGCGGCGATGATAGACGACAACGACGCCGAACTTGATGCGTCGAGCCGTGGCGCCGACCGCGTCCTCAACCAGGAAGAAATCGACAACCTCCTCGGCTTCAACGTCGAGGATCACGTCTCCAACGACCAGAGCGGCATCCGGTCGCTGGTCAACTCGGCGCTCGTTTCCTACGAACGCCTGCCGATGCTGGAAATCGTCTTCGATCGCTTCGTGCGGGAAACGACGACGACGCTCCGCAACTTCACCTCCGACAACGTCGAAGTGTCGCTCGACGGCATCTCGTCGGTGCGCTTCGGCGATTATCTCAACTCCATTCCGCTGCCGGCCATCCTGGCGGTGGTCAAGGCCGAGCAGTGGGACAACTACGGCCTGATGACGGTCGACTCGTCGCTCATCTATTCGATCATTGACGTGCTGCTCGGCGGGGGGCGCGGCACCTCGGCGATCCGCGTCGAGGGGCGGCCCTACACGACGATCGAGATGAACCTAGTCCGTCGCATGATCGACCTGCTGCTCGCGGACTGCGAGAAGGCCTTCGCGCCGCTCACCCAGATCAACTTCACGCTGGAGCGTCTGGAGACCAACCCGCGCTTCGCTCCGATCTCGCGTCCGGCCAACGCCTGTATCCTCATCCAGTTCCGCGTCGACATGGAAGATCGCGGCGGCATCGTCGAGATGCTGCTGCCCTATGCCACCATCGAGCCCATTCGCAACCTTCTGTTGCAGATGATCATGGGCGAGAAGTTCGGCCGCGACAACATCTGGGAAGGCCATCTCGCCACCGAGATCTACAACGCCGACATCGAGGTGGACGCCGTTCTGGTCGAGGAGGAGCTGCCGCTCTCCATGGTCATGGACCTTGAGGTGGGGCAGACGCTGTTGTTCGGCGTGTCGCCGGAGGACCCGGTGGCGATCAAGTGCGGCGACGTGCATATCACCTCGGGCAATATCGGCCGGCTCGGCGACAAGGTATCGGTCAAGGTCAACAGGAATCTGAGGCGCCCGCGCATGACGCTGGCCGCTTTCGAGCGTGCGGTTCAGAAGGAGATGCAGAACACATGATTTCCGGCCTCAATCTCGGCGTGGCGATTGAGATCGTCGTTGCCATCCTTCTCGCGCTCACCATCGTCTACTGCGCCATCCTCAACCGCCGCCTGACGCGCCTCAGGGCCGACGAGGAAGTGCTGCGCGCGACGATCTCCGAGCTTATCACTGCTACCGAGATCGCCGAGCGGGCGATCCTCGGTCTCAAGGCCACGGCCTCCGAGTGCGAGCGAGCATTGGGCGGGCGTATGCTGGCTGCCGAGACGCTGCTCGGCGATCTCGACCAGCGGCTGACCGCCGGCAACGAGATCGTGAAGCGCATCGGCGCCATCGTCGGCGCGGCGCGTACCAACACGGTCGCGCCGATGAGCGAGATCGAGGCCGAGCCGATGGGGCGCGAGAGCACGGCGCGCAATCTCAAGGCGGCGGCCGAAGCGGCGGCGGAACGTCTGTCGGCGCTGCGGCGCGGCAAGCGGGAGGCGGCTGCGTGAAGAAGATCCGCCTGCTCCCGCTGGTGCTGATCGCCGTTACGGCGCTGCTTGCCGTCAAGGTGCTCGGCTTCGTGATGGGGGTGGAGCCACTCGCGGTCGGCCCTCGCGAGGCGGTTGCCTCCGGCGGGGAGGCGCCCGCGGGGCATGGCGAGGCGGCGGCGGATACTAGTGGTGCGCCGGATACGTCGGCCGTCGATCGCCTGACGGCGCCGATCGATCTGGCCGACGAGTACAAGAAGCTGAAAGAGGAACAGGAGAAGGGCGGTGGACACGGCGAAGCGCCGGCCGGGCATGGCGGCGATACGCCAGCGGCTGGGCATGGCGAAGCGCCGGCGGCTCACGATGCGGCGCCGGCCGAAGGCGCCGCTCATGGAGAGACGTCGGCGACCGATGCCGGGCATGGGGCGCCAGCCGACGCCGGTCATGCAGCGCCCGCCGAGGGCGGCCATGACGCAGCTCCTGCCGACGCCGGGCACGCCGCCTCCGCGGAAGGTGGTCATGAGGCAGCTCCCGCCGCCGACGCCGGTCACGGCGCCCCCGCCGATGGGGGGCATGGCGCGCCGGCCGAGGACGGACACGGCGCCAAGACGCCGACCGATGTCTACACCGAACGCCCCAAGGAATACTCGCCGCCGATCGGTTCGTCGGAGCGGGCGATTCTCGAAGGCCTCGCCGTGCGGCGGGACGAACTCGACAAGCGCGCGCATGATCTCGATCTTCGGGCCAAGTTGCTGGAGGCGACGGAAAAGCGCCTCAACGAGCGACTGAATCAACTCCAATCCATCGAGTCTCAGCTCGGGGTGGCCGGAGGCGGCGGGGCAGGCGCTGCGAGTCCTGCCTCCGCACCGGCTTCGGAGCCGGCAGCAGGCGGCGGTGGCGCGCTGGCAGCCGGCGACGCTCCGGGAGCAGCGCAGCCGCCGGTGGACGATCGGCTCGCGGCGTTGGTCTCGCTCTATGAGGGCATGAAGCCGAAGGCCGCAGCCGCCGTGTTCGACAAGCTCGACACGGGAACGCTGCTTGAGCTCGCTGCTCGCATGAATCCGCGCAAGCTGTCGCCGATCATGGCGGCCATGGATCCGGAAAAGGCCAGCCGCATCACCGGCCTGATGGTTGGCGCCCAGCAGGCGCAGAAGCGTGTGGTCGTTCAGGTGGAGCAGGTGGCGCCGTCGCTTGGTTCGCTGCCGGAAGGCGCCGCCGCTGGGGCGACCGATACCTCGCAACTGCCGCAGATCATGCCGGCGCCGTAGTGCCGAAAAGGCGATGGAGTCTGTGGCATTTCCCTGAAAATCCGGTCATTTTCGAGGCTGAAGTAACGGCAAATTAAGCGCATGGCTCCTAGGCTTCCCGGAGCGCCGATGTGTTTCGGCGCCATCGGGGTGTGTTCATGCGTTGTGCCCGGTTGCTGCGTGAGGTTGCTTTGCGTACTCGGTCGTCGGCCCGTCATGCGGCCGTTGCCGTGGCGCTTTGTCTTGCAGCCGTCGGGACGACGATCGGCGCGTCGGGTTTTGCGGCGGCTCAGCAGACCGTCGAGCCGGTGACTGTCGACTTCCGGAACACGCCCAATTTCGGCCGCATGGTCCTGACCTTTCCCAACCTCAATCTTCTTCCGCCGCACAAGGTGACGTCGGACAGCGGCGTGCTGGTGATCCAGTTCGACCAGCCGGTTACCCTCAACGCCGAGGCGGCGGTGACCAGGCTCGCCGACTACGTGCTGATCGTGCGAACCGATCCCGATGGCCTCGGCGTGCGCATGGCGCTGGCCCGCTCGGTCAAGGTCAACGTGATGGAGGCGGGGCCGCAGCTGTTCGTCGATTTCCTGCCGGGCACCTGGAAGGGCGAGCCGCCACGCCTGCCCGACGAGGTGGTGGCCGCTCTCGCCCGGAAAGCCGACGAGATGGCCAAGGCCGCAGCGGCGGCGCAACGGCTCATCGCCGAGACCGAGAAGCCGATCCGGGTCGACGTCGCGGCCGCGCGCGCTCCGACATTCAGCCGCTTGAACTTCAAGTGGAACGTCCCGTTCGACGTGGATTTCCGGCGTACAGATCTCGGCGTTGATCTTCGCTTCAACCGGGTGGCGACGCCCGATCTCTCGATGATCCGCTCCGATCCGCCGCCTTTCGTCAACGACATTACCGCCGAGCAGGGCGATCAGGGACTGGTCGTTCACATACTCACCGACAGCGTCGCCGACGTTCGCGCCTACAAGGACGACGACAGCTACGTCGTCGACGTGCGCGGCCCGGACAACCCGGCCGCGATGACGCCGCTTGATCGAGCGCTTCAGGCGGCCGTCTCGCCGTTGCCCGCCGTTCCGGCCGGTGCGACGCAAACGGTCAATGCCGGCGGTCATGATGCGTCATCGCCCGATCACGCAGCGACCGTCGCCGATCATGCAACGCCCGCTGCCGATCATGCAGCTCCCACCGTCGATCATGCCGCTGCGTCGGTCGCCGACCATGCCGCACCGGTGGCAGATCATTCGGCGCCGGCCGCGCCGGCTGGGGATCACGGCACACCGATGGCGGATCACGCTGCGCCATCGGCGGACCATTCGACGCCCATCGTTGCTTCCGATGCGCCTTCCGGTGCGCATGAGGTTGCCTCGCTTCCGCAATCCGAGACGGTTCCTCAGGAACATGGTGCCGCCAAGGTAGCTGCCGGCGCTGCGCCGGAGCATCCCGATGCCCAGCCCACTCCCCCCCGCCCGGTGATCGTCTCGTCGGCCGACAAGCCGCATGCCGATATTGCCGAGTTGCCGGAGAACGCGGTGGCGCGGGCGCTGGTTGACGGGGTCATCCGCGTCGAGTCCGAGCGGGTCGGCCAGGCCGTGCACATCACCTTCCCCTACAAGAAGGAAGTGGGCGCCGCCCTGTTCATGCGCGACAGCACGCTCTGGATGGTGTTCGACGACGCGGCGCCCATCGACGCCGCCACGTTGCAGGATGCTTTCGTCGGCTTTGCCCGCAGCATCGAGCCGACGACACTCGACGGCGCCCAGCTGATCCGTATCGACATGACCGATCGCTTCGTGTCGACCATGAGTCCCGACGGTCCCAAGTGGGTGGTGACGATCGGCGAGCTGGTGACCGATCCGACGCGACCGCTGTCCATCGGCCGGCAGGTTCGACCGGACGGCTCGAAGTCGCTCGACATCCCCTTCGGCCCCGTCTCTCGCATCCACACGCTGACCGACCCGCGCAGCGAGGACACGGTCGTCGTCGTGACCGGCAAGGGCCAGGCGCGCGGTCTCGTCAAGTCGCATGCCTTCGCCGAACTGGATGCGCTCGCCTCCATTCACGGTCTTGCCCTTGTGCCGAAGGTCGACGACCTCGCGGTGACGTCGGATGGCATCCTGGTGTCGATCGGTCGGCCCGGAGGGCTGGCGGTGTCGACGCTCGCCGAGGAGAAGAAGGCGACCTTGTTCGATCTGCCGGCAGCACTCGGTTCCTCGGTCGCCCGAAAGGCGGCCGTCATCGATTTCGGCGAAGCTCGCAACATCGATCCCGCCAACTACTGGCAGGCCCGTCACAAGCTGATGACCGATGTCACCCAGGCGCGCGATCTGTCCGAGCGCGTCGACCGCTGGTACAAGGCGGCGACCTTTGCGCTGGCGCAGGGGCTCGGCCCCGAAACCACCGGTATCCTGGACCTCGTCGGCAAGCTGGCGCCGGAAGAGACCGTGTCGAGCCGCATGGCCGCGGTGAGGGCGGGCGGTGAGTATTTCACCTATCGGCCCGAGCAGACGCTGAAGCTGCTGGATCGTCGCGAGTTCGCCGACAGTCCGGATGCCGCGGTCTGGAAGGCCATGGCGCTCAGCGATCTGGGGCGGCATGAAGAGGCGGTGGCGGAGTTCGCCAAGGGCGACTCGGTGATCGGCAGCTTTCCGCCCACCATCCAGCGGCGCTATGCGCTGAGCCACATCGCATCGGCCATCGATCTCAAGGACTACACCACGGCGCGCGATCTGCTGGCGCGGCTCGATCCGAACAGCGTCAGCGCCAGCGAGCGCTCGCGGCTCGACCTGCTCAACGCCCTGGCGCGCGATGCGGCCGGTCACGCCATGGATGCCGTGACGCTGTTGTCGAACATCGTCCGCGAGGACAAGGGGCCGGTGGCCGCCGAGGCCACCTATCGCCTTGTGCAGCTACAACGGCGGGAGGGGCTGATCACCCTCGACCAGGCCATCGACCGGCTCGAGCAGTTGGCCGTCGCCTGGCGCGGCGACGAAATGGAACTCAAGACGCTGCGCCTGCTCGGCCAGTACTCGATCGAAGCCGGAAACTATCGCCGCGCTTTCGAGGTGATGCGCGTTGCCGAACAGGTCAATCCGAACTCCACCACGTCCCGCCAGATGACCGAGGAGATGCAGACGGCCTTCTCTCAGGTCTTCCTCGACAAGAAACAGTCCGATCTCAGCCCGGTCCAGGCCCTGTCGCTCTACTACGATTATCGCGAGCTGACGCCGAGCGGACGCCGGGGCGACGCCATGGTGCGCAAGCTGGCCGACCGCCTCGTCGAGGTCGACCTGCTGCCGCAGGCGGCCTCGTTGCTGGAGTATCAGGTGAAGAACCGTCTGCGTGGCGCCGCCCGTGCTCAGGTGGCCGCCGATCTCGCCATGGTCTATCTGCTCGACGATCGGCCGGACAAGGCGATGTTCACGCTGTCGACCACGCGCCAGGCCTCGCTGCCGGTGGCGATCGAGCGGCAGCGGCGCACGGTGGAGGCCAAGGCCATGGCCGAATCCGGCAATCCCGACGGCGCGCTGGAAGTGCTGGCACCGCTCGACGGGGTCGAGATCGGCCGTCTCAGGGCCGATATCCTCTGGTCGGCCAATCGCTATGCCGACGCCGGAACGGCTTATGAGCGGACGCTCGGCGCCCGCTGGACCGATGCCATGCCGCTCAGCGACAGCGAGCAGCTGGGCGTGCTCAAGGCCGGCATCGCCTACACCTTGGCCGGCGATCGCATGAGTGTCGACCGGCTTCGCTCCAAGTACACCGAGAAGATGGCGCCGACCGCCAACGGTTCGGCCTTCGATGCGGTGACCGGCCCGATCGTGGCGAGCGGAAGCGATTTCCAGAGCATCGTCAAGTCGATCGCCGACGCCGACACCATGAAGAGTTTCCTCGCCGACTACCGCAAGCGCTACCTGGATGTCGAAACCGGCGACAAGCCCGACATGGTGACGCCTCCCGAGGGGGCCGTCGCGCCGAAGCAGACGGAGTCCAACGCGCAGGTGGATGCCGGCGGCACGACCAGCGCCGGCTGAGTCTCCTATCCGCCGCCGTAGCTGCGAACAAGGCTGCCGGCGAGCATGGCCCAGCCGTCGACAAGCACGAAGAAGATCAGCTTGAACGGCAGCGACACCACCTGCGGCGGCAGCATCATCATGCCCATGGCCATCAGGATCGACGCCACCACCATGTCGATGATCAGGAACGGCAGGTAGATCAGGAAGCCGATCTCGAAGGCGCGGCGCAGCTCGGAGATCATGAAGGCGGGGATGATGATCCGGGTTTCCAGGTCTTCCTGGGTTTCCGGCTGCGGCAGGCCGGCGAGGTCCACGAACAGGCGCAGGTCGACCTCGCGGGCGTGAGCCAGCATGAAGGCCCGCATCGGCTGCATGGCGCGGGTGAACCCCTCGGTCAGCTCGATCTGGTTGTTGACCACGGGTTCGATGCCGGTGGTGTAGGCCTCCTGGAAAGTCGGGGCCATGATGAAGGCGGTGAGGAATAGCGCCAGCGAAATCATCACTGCGTTTGGCGGCGCGGTTTGCAGGCCGATCGCCGACCTGAGCAGCGACAGCACGACGACGATTCGCGTGAACGAAGTCATCATCACGACGATCGAGGGAGCGAGGCTGAGAACGGTGAGCAGCCCGACGAGCTGAACCGCGCGCTCGGTCAGCGTCGATCCTTCGCCGAGCGTGATGCTGACGTCTTGGGCGAGGGCCAGTCCGGACGATAGACCGAGCCACAGGAGGCCGAGAAGAAGCGGACACAGCAAGATGACGAATCGCCGGATGCCGAGGCAGCTGCGCGGCACCGTCTTCGCTTCCCGTCCGTCCATTCCGTTGTCGTCCGTCGTCATCGCGCCCATCCGAGAGGACCGGCGCGTCACGCGTCCGATCGCGGCCGGACACGAATCATCCGGCATCTCGCGACACTGTCGCCCCGGCCGGCAGGCGGCTCAAGGCGACAGGCATCGAAAGCGCGATAGAGGTCAGCGTTTTCCCTTGGAATCACCGGCCAGATCGTCGAGCAGACGGGCCATCTCGTCTTCCAGCGAGGAGAATTCGGGGCTGTTGCGGACGTCTTCCTCCGGCTTCTCGGCGACGGGCTTTTCGGCCGCGCGCGGAGCCGCCTCCGGTTCCGGAGGAGCGGCCGGTTCCGGAGCAGACTCGACGACCCGAGGCTCGGCGGGGAGTGGCCTGACCTGCGAACGTGTCGGAATCGCAGGCGCCGGGGGCTCGCGTGTTGCCACCGGCTCGCGCGGCGGAGACGGTTCCCGGGGCGCTACCGGTTCGCGCGGCGCGATCGGACGCGGGGCCTGGGTTGTGCGCGGCCGAAGCCAGGCTGATGCGGCGGACGCGACCGGCTTCGGCGGCTCGGGCTTGGGTGCCGGTTCCGGAGTGACGGCAACGGGCGGCTCCGCCGCTTCGATCTTCATTTCCTCGATTTCGCTTTTCAGCGCCTCGTCGAGCTGGCGGGCAAGGTCGTCGAAACCGGCGCCTTCTTCCACGTCTGGAATGGACTCGACGGGTACGACACGTGCCGGCTCGGGCTTGCGCTCCGCCGGGGCCTCATGCGTGGGCTCAAGCCGGTCCGCCGACTGCTTGTCGGGCACGATCGGCGAAATAGGCGCTACCGTCGGCTCGACCCGGTGGGCTTCCGGCGGGATGTAGGGCGATGGCGGTGCGCCCCTGGCGATGTCGGGCGTGCGAGGCTGTGCACGGTTGAGGCGTGCCTGGATCGACGTCGCCTTCGGATGCTCGCCGGCCACGTGGGACGGGAAGGCGGGGCGGACGGACTCGGCGGCGGCAGGTTGCCTCGGAATGGTGACAGGGCGGACCGTGGCGGGCGCTTCGACCATCGGAGCGGCGGGGGCAGCTCCCACGGCGGGCATGTCGGCGGCGGATGGTTCGGCACCCTCGGTGGGGGACGCCGAGGCGGTCGCCGGGCGGGCGGTCCGTCCGAGGCTGCCGACCGGAACGCCCCGGATGATGGTCGGCTCAACGACCAGGTCGTTGCCGCCGCCCACCAGGATAAGATGCTCGACGCCGTCTCGCCGTACCAGCAGCAGGCGCCGACGCTGGTCGAGGGCGATCTGCTCGACGACCGTCAGCCGATTGTGGCGGCTCCGACCGATCGACAGCTGGCCGCCTGTGGCATAGTTCCGGAGGACCCAGCGGAGCAGCAGCAGCAGCCCGGCTACCACCGCGAGGGCCAGGGCATAGCGCACGACGGTTGCCCCCGTGGCACCAAACCAAGTTACCAGCAAATCCTGCATCTCACTTTTCCACTCAAGACCTGTTTCGTTGAAGGCGCCAGTTCGTCAAGTCGATAGCCGGTTTATCTCGAAATGGGAAATTATTCGGAAACGTCTTCCGCCGTCGATCGCTTCGTTCCGCTTGGCTCCCACGCCTCCCCCTCACCAGGGCGTTGCAGAGCGCAACCATAAGCCCATTAGGCACTTTTCCCCAGCTACCAGCCAAATCGGGCGTTTTTCAAGTCTCTCCTGGGGTAGAAGAATAGATTGTTAACCATTCATTAACCGTGAGCTCGGCAAATATTGCCTAGGATTTTCAGGTTGCGAATCCTTGTGACGGATCGCGACTTGCAGGGCGCCGCTCCCCGAGCGGTGTAACAGGCGGCCCCATCGGCCGCCAACTGTGGTGAGTTCTTCGATGTCGATGACCGATCTTCCGGTCCTGCAGGCCCTCAAAGGCAAGCTGCGCTTCCATGAGACGCGGCAGAAGGTGCTCGCCGAGAATGTGGCCAACGCCGAGACGCCTGGCTACACCGCGCGCGACCTCAAGGCTCCCGACTTCTTCCGCATGGCGGTCGAAGGCGAGGGGGACGGGGGTGTCGCCACTGTCCTGACCAACCCGATGCACATCGCCGGGCCTCGCATCAGCAACGTTGGGCCGCTCCGGCCCGAAAAGGTCGGCGGCTACGAAGTGACGCCGGACGGCAACGCGGTGTCGCTCGAAGACCAGATGATGAAGGTTACCGGCAATCAGATGGACTTCCAGGCCGTGACGTCGCTCTACCAGCGCAGCCTCGGCCTTCTGAAGACCGCCGTCGGCAAGAGGTGAGGTGAAGTCATGGACTTTCTGAAGACGCTGATGATCTCGTCCGCCGGCCTCAAGGTGCAGACCGGTCGCATGCGTGTCATCGCCGAGAATGTCGCCAACGCCGATTCCGTGGCGTCGACGCCGGGCGGCGATCCCTACCGGCGGCAGATTCCCACCGTCACCTCCAAGTTCGACAAGGAACTGGGCGCCGAGATGGTGCGTCTCGGACGCGTGGTGCCCGACCGCTCCGACTTCGAGCTGAAGTACGAGCCGAACAGCCCGGCGGCCGATGCTAGCGGCAACGTCAAGTACCCCAACGTGTCGCCGCTCATCGAGATGGTCGACATGCAGAGCGCCCAGCGCACCTACGAGGCCAACCTTAACGTGGTCTCGTCGACCCGCGCCATGCTCCAGAAGACCATCGACATCCTGCGCGGCTGAGCGCGTAATCACGGAGGACCGTTATCATGGCGCTCACCACCACCGCGCTCAACGCAAGCAATGTGTACGGCGCCATGTCGAGGCTGGCGAATCACGGTCAGGCGGGGCAGGCTGGCGACGCGGCTGCCGGGGCCGCCGGAGCGATGTCTCCCGATTTCGGTTCCATGCTGCGCGATCAGGTGCGGGAGGTGATCGATCAGGGCAATGCCTCGGAAGCCAAGCAGGCGAGTTACATGGCCGGCAAGGGCAACATCATCGATGTCGTCACGGCCGTGTCGGAAGCCGAGGTGGCGCTCGATACCATGGTGTCGGTGCGCGACAAGGTGATCTCGGCCTATGAGGAAATCATGCGCATGGCGATCTGACGCCGGCGCGGTGCGGAGCGGACGGCATGGGTGGCGCTGAGGTTCTCGACCTGGCCCGGACCGCCATTTGGGTGACCATCAAGATCGCGGCGCCGGTGATGCTGGCCGGCCTCGCGGTTGGCTTCGTCGTGTCGCTGTTTCAGGCGTTGACGCAGATCCAGGAACAGACGCTGGCCTTCATCCCGAAGATTCTCTCCATCTTCATCGTGCTGATGCTGGTGCTGCCGTTCATGGCCGACTCGCTCAACAGCTTTATGGTGACGCTCAGCGAATGGATCGTCCGGGGATGACCATCCGCATCCTTCCCGACGTGACGGTGTTGTTCCTCTTGCTGTTCGCCCGCATCGGCACGCTCTGCATGCTGATGCCCGGCATCGGCGAGCCGACGATCTCGTCACGCGCGCGCCTGACCTTCGCGCTGCTTCTCACCGCCGTCTTCTACCCCCTCCTGTCGAGCCGGCTGCCCTCCGGGCTCGCCAACGACACGAACCGGCTGATCTTCGCGCTGATCGCCGAGGTCATCATCGGCGTCGCCATCGGCCTGACCGCCCGCCTTCTGATGAGCGTGATCCAGATTGCCGGTACGGCGATTGCCTCCGACATCGGCCTCGGCTTCGCCCAAAGCGTCGACCCCACCATGGGCCAGCAGGGCGCCATCATCTCGTCCTTCCTGTCGGTGACGGGCGTGACCATCATCTTCGCGACCGACCTGCATCATGTGGCGCTTGCCGGCATTGCCGGCAGCTACACCATGTTTCCGCCCGGCGAGCTGGTGCCTGTCAGCGATTTCAAGGATGCCGCCATCCTGACGATCGCCGAGTCCTTCAAGACGGCCTTGCAGATCGCCGCACCCTTCATGGTGTTTGCGCTGGTCTACAACCTCGGTCTCGGCGTGCTGCAGAAGCTGATGCCGCAGTTCCAGGTCTATTTCCTGGCGATGCCGCTCACGATCATGATCGGCCTTGCCATTCTCGCCTCGCTCGTCGCCACCATTCTCGGCCTCTACCGGTCCTTCATGGAAACCGGCCTGATGCGCCTCGTTCCCACCTGAGGGCAGCGCCATGGCCGGTCCGGACGACGACAGCGACAAAACAGAAGAACCAACACAACGAAAACTCGAGCAGGCGCACGAGCAGGGCGACGTCCTCAAGAGCATGGAGGTGAGCACGTTCTTCGGGCTCGTCGCCGTGACCGCCGTCATCGGGCTCACCGGAACCGCGATGACCGGCGCGCTGCTGTCGCCCTTGCGTGGGCTTGTGGAACATGCCGCCGAGATCGCCGTCGATGGCGGCGGTCTCCGCCGGCTTTATCTCACGATCGTCGGCGGCTTTCTGCTGGCGCTGGCCTTTCCGCTGTTGCTGATGGCGCTCGGCGGCATCGCCGGCAATCTCGCCCAGCATCGCATGGTCTTCTCGTGGAAGTCGCTGGAGCCACGGCTCGACAAGGTGTCGCCGCTTGCCGGCCTGAAGCGGATGTTCTCGCCGGAGAGCCTCGCCAACTTCGTCAAGGGGCTTCTGAAGGTGGCGGTGCTCGGCACGGTGATGACCATGGTGCTGTGGCCCGAGCGAGACCGGCTCGACGCGCTCGTCACCATCGACATCGCCCGCACGCTGTCGGTGGCGAAATCGCTGGCGCTCCGCATGCTCGGCTTCATGCTGGCGCTGATGTTCCTGATCGCCGCCGCCGACTATTTCTGGTCGCGCTATCGCTACATGCACCGCCAGCGCATGTCGCTGCAGGAGGTCAAGGACGAGCACAAGCAGACCGAGGGCGATCCGCACGTCAAGGGCCGCATCCGCTCGCTGCGCATGCAGCGGGCTCGGCAGCGCATGATGCAGAAAGTGCCGGACGCGACGGTGGTCGTCACCAACCCGACGCATTATGCCGTGGCGCTCAAGTATGACGACACGACGCCGGCGCCGGTCTGCGTCGCCAAGGGCGTCGACGAGGTGGCGCTGCGCATCCGCGAAATGGCGAAGACCGCCGATGTGCCAATCGTCGAAAATCCGCCGCTCGCCCGCGCGCTCTACGCCAGCGTGGACCTCGACGAGGCCATTCCCGAACAGCACTACAAGGCCGTGGCGCAAGTCGTGGGCTACGTGCTGAACCTCAAGAAGAAGCCGAGTTGGCGGTCCTGATGGTGGCAAGCGCGGCGCGGGTGGGCTTCAAAAGCTGGTATCATCGGCCCGGATCGGCGAAAAGGCGCAAGTCGGCGTTTGCCTCGTCACGGGCGATTGCTAAAGATCATGGCGTGAACAGACGATTCCCGGCCGCCGCGTCAATCCATCCGGTGCGGCGCCGGCAGGCGGGCAGGGCGAGAGCAGCATGAACGAAACCGAGCCGTCGGCACCTTCCGTCGAAACGCCGATCGTCGATCGCTCCGAGCGTGGCGGCAACGTGGGGCTGGTCATTGCGCTGGCGCTGGCGCTGGTGGCCGCCGCGGCGGTGTTCGCGGTGCTCGACCGGGCAGCGGCCGAACCCTATGTGCTCGGCCTTCTGGGCCTTCTGGCGGTGATCGGCGTCTTTTCGCTGTTCGCCATCGCCATTGGCCTCGTGCGCCTTTCCTCGCGCAACGACGGACAGGTTCAACTCGCCAAGCGCTTTCTCGACACCATGACCGACGGCGTCTGCGTCACCGACGGCGACGGCCGCATCGTCTATGCCAACGCCACCTATGGCCGGCTGATCCGCGCCGAATCGGCCGTCGATGTCCGCACCGTCGAGCGGGTGTTTTCGGGCGACCCGGACACCGCCGACGTGATCTTCCGCCTGGCGCAAGCGTCGCGCGAAGGGCGGCGGGCGATGGAGGAGCTGCGCGTCGCCCATCCGCTCGGCCGCATCGACGGCCCGGCCCGCTGGTACCGCATCCGCGTCAGGCCGCTCACCGGCCTTTCCATGCCGCTCAACGTCTGGCAGGTGGCCGACATCACGCGCGACCGCGACGAGCAGGAGAACAGCTTCCAGGCGCTGCAGCGGGCGGTGAATTTCCTCGATCACGCGCCGGCCGGCTTCCTGTCGGCCAATGCGCTCGGCCGCGTCGTCTACATGAACGCCACGCTGACCGACTGGCTCGGCTACGACCTCACCGAGTTCGAGGCGGGCGCCATGCAGCTCAAGGAGATCGTCGTCGGCGACGGCGTGGCGCTGCTCGACGGCATTCGGGGAGCGTCCGGCGAGGTGAAGACCGGCATCGTCGACCTCGACATGGTCAAGCGCAACGGCCAGATCCTGCCGGTCCGCATCATCCACCGCGTGCCCGTAGGCAGCGACGGTGCGGTGGGCGACAGCCGCACCCTGGTCCTGAACCGTTCGCCCGGCGAGGACGTGTCGGAATCGCTGCGTGCCGCCGAGGTGCGCTTCACCCGCTTCTTCAACAACACACCGGCTGCCATCGCCTCCATCGACAAGGAGGGCCGCATCGGCCGCAACAACGCGCCGTTCATGCGGCTGTTCGGGTCTTCGGTCCGGCCGGATCCGTCGGCGCCGCGCGGCCGTCTGACCGACGTGATCGCCGAACGCGATCGCAAGGCGATCTCCGAGGCACTCGTGTCGGCGGTGAACGGGCAGGGCAACATTTCGGGCATCGACGTGTCGCTGGCCGGCGAGGGCGACCGCTCCGCCCGCTTCTATGTGTCGACGGTCGAGGAGGGCGCCGGCGACGGCGAGGTGGCCATCGTCTACGCGCTGGAGACCACCGAGCAGCGGGCGCTGGAGGCGCAATTCGCGCAAGGGCAGAAGATGCAGGCGGTCGGCCAACTGGCCGGCGGCGTGGCGCACGACTTCAACAATGTGCTGACCGCCATCATCGGCTTCTCCGACCTGCTGCTCAACAACCACCGGCCGACCGACCCGTCCTTCCAGGACATCATGAACATCAAGCAGAACGCCAACCGCGCCGCCGGTCTCGTCCGGCAGCTCCTGGCCTTCTCGCGCCGCCAGACGCTCAGGCCGCAGGTGCTGGTGCTGTCCGACGTCCTGGCCGAGCTGTCGAACCTCCTCAGCCGTCTTCTCGGCGAGAAGGTTCAGCTCAAGGTCAACAACGGTCGCGACGTGTGGCCGGTGATGGCCGACCTCAACCAGTTCGAGCAGGTGGTCATCAATCTCGCCGTCAACGCCCGCGACGCCATGACCAGAGCCGGCAAGCTGGAGATCCGCACCTCCAACGTCACGGCGGACGAGTGCGCCCGGTCCTATCCCTTCAAGGGCATGCCGGCCGCCGACTACGTGCATATCGAGGTGGAGGACAACGGCTCGGGCATGACGCCGGAGATCATGGAGAAGATCTTCGATCCGTTCTTCTCGACCAAGGAAGTGGGCAAGGGCACCGGTCTCGGCCTTTCCACCG
The DNA here is from genome assembly GCF_023721755.1 of Pleomorphomonas sp. NRK KF1. Classification (GTDB taxonomy): domain Bacteria; phylum Pseudomonadota; class Alphaproteobacteria; order Rhizobiales; family Pleomorphomonadaceae; genus Pleomorphomonas. The sequence continues at coordinate 101,559 of NZ_JAMDLH010000010.1, forward strand.
TCTACGGCATCGTCAAGCAGACCGGCGGCTACATCTATCCGGTGTCGGAAGTGGGTGTCGGCACCACCTTCCACATCTTCCTGCCGCGCCATGAGGCGCCGGCCGACGCGGTGCCGAAGAAGAACGTCGAGGCGACGCCGATCGCCGACCTCACCGGCAACGCGACGATCCTGCTTGTCGAGGACGAGGAGGCGGTGCGCGCCTTTGCCGCGCGCGCCTTGGCCTCGCGTGGCTACACCGTCCACGAGGCATCGACCGGCGCCGAGGCGCTGGAGGTCATGGCCGAGGTGAGCGGCAAGATCGATCTGGTGGTGTCCGACGTGGTGATGCCGGAGATGGACGGACCGACGCTGCTGCGCGAGCTGCGCAAGACCCAGCCCGATCTCAAGATCATCTTCGTGTCCGGTTATGCCGAGGACGCCTTCAAGAAGAACCTGCCGGAGAACGAGCAGTTCAACTTCCTGCCCAAGCCCTTCTCGCTGAAGCAGCTGGCGACGACGGTGAAGGAAACGCTGGCCGAATAAGGTTGGCGGCGCTTCCTGCAGCAGACTGATTTCGTCGGGGCCGGGCGACCGGCCCCGAAGCGTTTGCGGTCAGGTCTTGCGATCAGCCCTTCAGGGCCTTGGCAATGTCGGCGGCGAGGCGGGCGTTGTTCATGACCAGCGCGATGTTGGTCTTGAGCGACGAGCCGGCGGTGCGCTCGAACATGTCGGCGAGCAGATAGGGCGTCACCTGCTTGGCCGAGATGCCGGCGGCTTTGGCCGAGGCGAGCGATGCCGCGATGAAACCCTGCATGCGGACGGCCGGGATCTCGTCGGTCTCCGGCACCGGGTTGGCGATCAGCATGCCGCCGTCGATTCCGATCGTCTCGCGCGCCTTCTGGAAGGCGGCGATCTCGGCGGCAGAATCGAGTCGCAAGGGAGCCTTCAGGCCCGAGCCGCGCGACCAGAAGGCCGGGAACTCGTCGGTGCCATAGCCGACCACCGGAACACCCTTGGTTTCGAGAACCTCCAGCGTCTTCGGCAGGTCGAGGATGGCCTTGGCGCCGGCGGCGACGACGATCACCGACGTGCGGCCGAGCTCCTCGAGGTCGGCGGAGACGTCGAAGCTCTCCTCGGCACCCTGATGGACGCCACCGATGCCACCGGTGGCGAACACGTCGATGCCGGCGAGGCGGGCGCAGATCATCGTGGCGGCGACGGTGGTCGAGCCGGGACGGCCGGTGGCGAGCGCAAAGGCGAGGTCGGCGCGCGACAGTTTCATGACGCCGGTCATGGTGCCGAGCTTGTCGAGCGTCTCGGCGTCGAGGCCGACGCGGATCTTGCCGTCGAGCACGGCAATGGTGGCCGGCACGGCGCCGCGGCTGCGGATTTCGGTCTCGACAGCGCGGGCCGTCTCGACGTTGTCCGGATAGGGCATGCCGTGGGTGACGATGGTCGATTCAAGCGCGACGACCGGCTTGCCGGCTGCGATCGCGGCTTCGACTTCGGGCGAATAGACGAGTGGCAGGGATGCCATCATGCCTCCGATTGTGGCCGCACGACTAGGCCACGGAGCGGGCACGCGACGTCGGCGGCGAGTGATGGATCTCCGAGCCGCACTCTATACGCCAGGATGACTGCCTCGTGAAAGGGGGAAGACGCGACATCCGGCAAAAAACGGAAATCGCCCTGATCTTTCAATGGGACTTTGATAAACCTAGCTTGGTCTAGATCCCGGCCGTTGCCACGGCCGAGGCGACCACATCCTCCGGCAGGCTGCGCAAGGCGCCGACGGTGGCAAGCGCGGCGCGGGCTGCTGCCATGCCCACTTCGACGGCGGCAAGCAGCGGCGCGCCCGCCGACAGGGCCAGCAGGATGCCCGCCGTCTGTGCGTCTCCGACGCCGGTGACGTCGACTACCTCGGTCGGTCGAGGTGTCAGCTCGGTGATGCGGCCGTCATGCAGGATGGCGAGCGGCTTCGAGCCGCCGGTGATCACGGCCCGCCGCGCGCCGGCTGCCGCCAGACGTTCGGCCGCCTCGATCGGCCGGCTCACCGGATGACCGACGAGGTGCTCCGCCGACGGGAGGTTGCAGATGAAGAGCGCGCCCGATGTGACGAGAGGCTTGAGACGCGGGGCCTTGGCTCGCGAAATGGCATCGACCACCAGCCTGTCGCCATGAGCGTCGGCAAGACGGAGGAGTTCGCCGGGCGCGAGATTGGCGTCGGCGAAGACCAGGACGTTGTCATCGGCGTGAAGTGCAGCCGCCGGCAGCACGAAGGAATCGTAGAGGCCGAGGTCGGAGATGGCCGAGACGAGTTCGCCGGTCTCGTCGTGAATGGCAAGGTAGGTGCCTGTGCGGCCGGCCGCATCGATCCCCATCGCGCTGGTGTCGAGGCCTGCCGCGTCGAGTTCGGCGATCAGTTCCCGGCCGGCCGAGTCGTCGCCGACCACGGATATGAAGCGACAGGGCGCTCCGGCTCGCCCCAGCAACACGGCGATGTTGCGCGCCACGCCGCCCGGACGACGGGTGACGATGCCTGGGCACGAGGTCGCCGGCTCGTAGATGAGGCCGGCGCGGCCGAGTACGTCCTGATGACAGCCGCCGACCACCATGAGCGGCCCGAAAGCCCCGTTTCGATTCCCCGTAGCCAGCAGTTTTCTCCCCGATTTCCGGCGTTTCGGACCAGCCGGAACACGACAGGAACGAAACCAGACTTGCTTTTATGTGTCAAGGACATATATGCCGCTTGCTCTCAGGAACAAATCGTGTACATTGACGGCGAGTTTGAAATCCGGGAACGGCCGTGAAATAAGGAGCGAAGCCAGTGTCGCAGAATTCACTTCGCCTCGTGGAAGGAACCTCCATGGACAAGACCAAGGCGCTCGACGCCGCCCTGTCGCAGATCGAACGGGCCTTCGGCAAGGGGTCCATCATGCGCCTCGGCAAGGGCCAGGTGGTGGAAGTGGAGACGGTGCCGACAGGCTCGCTCGGCCTGGACATCGCGCTTGGCATCGGCGGTCTGCCGAAGGGGCGCATCGTCGAGATCTACGGTCCGGAATCGTCGGGCAAGACGACGCTGGCGTTGCACACGGTGGCCGAGGCGCAGAAGCGCGGCGGCGTGTGCGCCTTCATCGACGCCGAGCATGCGCTCGATCCGGTCTATGCCCGCAAGCTGGGCGTCAATCTCGACGATCTTCTGATCTCGCAGCCGGATGCCGGCGAGCAGGCGCTCGAGATCACCGATACGCTGGTTCGCTCGGGCGCCGTCGACGTTCTGGTCGTCGACTCGGTGGCGGCGCTGACGCCGCGGGCCGAACTCGAGGGCGAGATGGGCGATCAGTTGCCGGGCCTGCAGGCTCGCCTGATGAGCCAGGCGCTGCGCAAGCTGACGGCGTCGGTTTCCAAGTCGAAGACCATGGTGATCTTCATCAATCAGATCCGCATGAAGATCGGTGTGATGTTCGGCAGCCCGGAGACGACCACCGGCGGTAACGCCCTCAAGTTCTATTCGTCGGTGCGTCTCGACATCCGCCGCATCGGTGCGCTGAAGAACCGCGAGGAGATCGTCGGCAACCAGACCCGCGTCAAGGTGGTCAAGAACAAGCTGGCGCCGCCGTTCCGCGAGGTCGAGTTCGACATCCTCTACGGCGAGGGTGTTTCCAAGGTCGGCGAGCTGATCGATCTTGGCGTCAAGGCCGGCATCGTCGAGAAGTCCGGCGCCTGGTTCTCCTACAACAGCCAGCGTCTCGGCCAGGGCCGCGAGAACGCCAAGCAGTTCCTACGCGAGAACGAAGCCCTCGCCACGGAGATCGAGGCGGCCATCCGTCAGAATGCCGGCGTCATCGCCGACTCCATTCTGAAGGGTGCGCCCGAGGATGACGCCGAGGGAACGGCGCCCGACGGCGAGTAAGATCGATGGCCCGGCCTTGCTTCCTATCCGGGCGTAAGGCCGGCGGCCATTCGGCGCTGGACCTAGAGAGTCTTCATGCAACTTCGCAATCCGGCCGGCGTTCATGCGCCGGTCGCCGCTTATAGCCACCAGATCGAAGTGTCGCCGGGTGCTCGCTGGCTGGTTCTGTCCGGCCAGATCGGACTTGGTCTCGATGGCGTGCCGCCATCCGATCCGGTGGGGCAGATCGAGGTGGCGCTCGACAATATTCGCCGCAATCTCGAAGCGGCCGGCATGGGGGGGCGACCTCGTCAAGCTGACCTTCTAACTCGTCGGCGATATCGACGCTGACCGCCGGCGGCAGGTTTTGGATGCGTTTCTCGGCGCCCATCGGCCCTGCATGACGCTGCTTTACGTGTCGGCGCTGGCCTCGCCCGCCCTCAAGGTGGAGATCGACGCCTGGGCGGCGCGCGAGGCTCCGGAAGGCTGAGGGTCCCGACGGCTGGAGCGCCGCGCACGGCGGCGGAATATCCTTGCGGTCTGCGGACCGCCGCCGCTGGACAGGCGCATGGCCGGCGGCTAAATAACGCTTTGCCTTGCTTGGAACCGATGACGTCGGAGCCGGTCTGGCCTGCGCGTCCTTCCCTCCGAAAGGTTGCCGTCACGAGGCGCCATACGGATTGCCGAGACGACCCCCGCCGGCCGGTCCCTTTTTCGCTGTCGCTCGATGCAGGGCATTGGTTGCGGGAGCGTGCGAGCGGCTCGCGGGAAATGGGGTTCGGGCGGATCGACTGCGCGTGTCGCGCGGGCGCCGCCCCAGCGCAGGCAGGCGGATCGTCATGAGTGGTGTGAACGAGATCAGGAAGACCTTCGTCGACTATTTCGGCAGGAACGGTCACGAGGTGGTGTCGTCGAGCCCGCTGGTGCCGCGCAACGACCCGACCCTGATGTTCACCAACGCCGGCATGGTGCAGTTCAAGAACGTCTTCACCGGCCTGGAGAAGCGTCCCTACAGCCGCGCCACCACGTCGCAGAAGTGCGTCCGCGCCGGCGGCAAGCACAACGATCTCGACAATGTCGGCTATACCGCCCGCCATCACACCTTCTTCGAGATGCTGGGCAACTTCTCCTTCGGCGATTACTTCAAGGACCGGGCGATCGAGCTGGCCTGGAACCTGATCACCAAGGAGTTCGGGCTGCCGAAGGACAAGCTTCTGGTGACAGTCTATTCCGAGGACGAGGAAGCTGCGACCTACTGGAAGAAGATCGCCGGTCTCTCCGAGGATCGCATTATTCGCATCGCCACCTCGGACAACTTCTGGGCCATGGGCGACACCGGTCCTTGCGGTCCCTGCTCGGAGATCTTCTACGACCACGGCGATCACGTCTGGGGCGGCCCTCCGGGCTCGGCCGAGGAAGATGGCGACCGCTTCATCGAGATCTGGAACCTCGTGTTCATGCAATACGAGCAGATTTCCAAGGACGAGCGCGTCAATCTGCCGCGGCCGTCGATCGACACCGGCATGGGCCTTGAGCGTATCGCGGCCGTGCTGCAGGGCGTTCACAACAACTACGACATCGACCTGTTCCAGGCGCTGATCCGCGCCTCGGTCGAGGCGACCGGCGTCGCCGCCGAGGGCAGCCAGCTCGCCTCGCATCGAATCATCGCCGACCACCTGCGTGCCTCCAGCTTCCTGGTGGCCGACGGCGTGCTGCCGTCCAACGAAGGGCGCGGTTACGTGCTCCGCCGCATCATGCGCCGGGCGATGCGCCATGCCCATCTGCTTGGCGCCCAGGAACCGCTGCTCCATCGCCTCGTTCCGGCGCTGGTGCGCGAGATGGGCCAGGCCTATCCCGAACTCGTTCGAGCCGAGGCGCTGATCACCGAGACGCTGAAACTTGAGGAAAGCCGCTTCCGCCGGACGCTGGCGCGCGGCCTGGGGCTGCTCGACGAGGCGACGACTGGCCTGGCGAAGGGCGGCAGCCTCGACGGCGAGACGGCCTTCAAGCTCTATGACACCTATGGCTTCCCGCTCGATCTCACCCAGGACGCGCTCAAGGCGCGCGGCATCTCCGTGGATACGGATGGTTTCGCCGCCGCCATGGAACGGCAGAAGGCCGAGGCGCGCGCCAACTGGGCCGGCTCGGGCGAGGCTGCGACGGAGACGGTGTGGTTTGGTCTGCGCGAGAAGGTCGGCGCCACCGAGTTCCTCGGCTACGATACCGAGAAGGCCGAGGGCGTCGTGGTGGCCCTGGTCAAGGACGGTAAGGAGGTCGCCGACCTCAAGGCCGGAGAGACCGGCTCGCTTGTCGTCAACCAGACGCCGTTCTATGGCGAGTCCGGCGGTCAGGTGGGAGACGCGGGTAGCATCTCCGGCGCCGGCTTCCGTCTGGCCGTGACCGACGTGCTGAAGAAGGCCGACGGTCTCTTCGTGCATCAGGTGACGGTCGAGGAAGGCACCGTGAAGGTTGGCGAGCCGGTCGAGCTGGCGGTCGACCATGCCCGCCGGTCGCGCATCCGCGCCAACCACTCGGCGACGCATCTTCTGCATGAGGCGCTGCGCTCGGTTCTGGGCAAGCATGCGGCCCAGAAGGGCTCGCTGGTGACGCCCGATCGCCTGCGCTTCGACTTCTCCCATCCCAAGCCGATGGACGAGACGGAACTGGCCGAGGTCAGCCGCCTCGCCAACGCCATCGTGCTGCAGGACGGTCCGGTGATGACCCGCCTGATGGGGCAGGAAGAGGCGATCGCCGAGGGCGCCATGGCGCTGTTCGGCGAGAAGTATGGCGACGAGGTGCGTGTGGTCACCATGGGCACGGCCATCGAGGGCGAGAAGGCCGGCAAGACCTACTCGACCGAGCTTTGCGGCGGTACGCATGTGTCGCGTACCGGCGAGATCGGTCTCGTTCATGTCGTCGCCGAAAGCGCCGTCGCCGCAGGCGTGCGCCGCATCGAGGCGCTGACGGGCGATGGCGCCCGCGCCTATTTCGAGGATCAGGAGAAGACGGTTCGCAACGTTGCTCGCGAGCTCAAGGTGCCCGTCGGCGATGTCGTCGATCGCGTGGCGGCGCTGGTCGAAGAGCGTCGCAAGCTGGAGCGCGAACTGGCCGACGTCAGGCGCAAGCTCGCCATGGGTGGCGGCACTGCCGCCGACGAGGTGGCCGAGATTGCCGGCGTCAAGTTCCTGGGCCGCGTGGCCGAGGGGGTCAGCCCGAAGGATCTGAAGGGCCTCGTCGACGAGGGCAAGGCCAAGCTGGGCTCCGGCGTGGTGGCTCTGGTCGGCGTCTCCGAGGACGGCAAGGCGGGCGTGGTGGTCGGCGTGACGGCCGACCTGACGGCGCGCTTCTCCGCCGTCGATCTGGTGCGCGTGGCGTCCGAAACGCTTGGCGGCAAGGGTGGCGGCGGCCGTCCCGACATGGCGCAGGCCGGCGGTCCGGACGGTGCCAAGGCCGCCGAGGCGCTTGAGGCCATCCGCAAGGCGCTCGCCGGCTGAACCGGGTTGATCGTCAGGCAGAAAAAAACGCCCGTCCGAGCGGAGGCTCGGGCGGGCGTTTGCTTTGCGAAAGGACGCCGCCTCAGATTTGTTCGATCTTGCGGGCCGTCTCGTCGAGCAGATCGGCCAGCGCGTCGATCTGCTCTGGCGTCAGGGCCGCACTCTGCATCTTCAGCCGCATGGCGAGGCGCATGTTCTCGACGGCCCGGAACAGGCGCGGGTTGTGTTCGGGACGGCGGTCCGAGCCGGCCTCGGCGAAGCGGGCGAGTACGGCGTCGATGGCGGCGCGGTTCTCTTCCACGGTGGTGCGACCGGCCTCGGTGGCGGCGTAGAGCTTCTTGTTGCCCTCCGAATTCATCACCTCGATCTGCCCGGTTTCCTCAAGCAGCGTCAAGGTCGGGTAGATGACGCCGGGGCTCGGCGCGTAGGCGCCGCCGGTACGGTCCTCGATCTCCTTGATGATCTCGTAGCCATGGCGCGGCTGTTCGGCGATCAGCGCCAGAACGACGAGGCGCAGCATGCCATTGTCGAAGAAGCGACCGCGACCGAAGGGGCCGCCGCGCTGGCCGGGGCCATGACGCTCCGGCCGATCTCCACGTTCGCCCCAGAAGGGCCGGCCGAAAGGACCGCGGCTACCGGCGGCACGGCGGTCATCCCGGCAGTGAATGTCGTCATTTTGGTGGAATCTGTGATGCATAGATAGCTCCTGTTATCTCGTGATGTAATTAGATATATCGAAAGTGACTCGAATTTCAAGAGGGCCGACGCCGTTGGTGCGAAGAAAACTGGGGCGGAGTGTCGCGCGGACATGATGCCGGACGATGGATGCCTGCTCGAAGTTGTTGAGATACATAGAGTTTACTCCTCCATGGCTTTTCGCGTCGCGTGGTGCCTGACGGCGATGGGGCGCCGCATTTCCGATTGAGATCGGCTATATCTGAAGTGGTGTTGGCGATGTCCCGGCTATCGCCGTGTCATTTCCGGAGGGCAGGACGTGGATTTCGAGAGTGCCTTGGTGATCGATGAGATGGACGGGGCCGAGCGCGAGGCCGTCATCGCGCTCTGGACGCGCTGCGGCCTGACAAGGCCGTGGAACGATCCCGTGGCGGACATGGCGTTGGCCGAGACGACGGAGAACGCCACTGTTCTGGTCGCGCGGCGGAATGGACGCATCGTCGGGGCTGCCATGACCGGTCATGATGGTCATCGCGGCGCGCTTTACTATCTGGGCGTCGATCCGGATCAGCGGTGCGGCGGTGTCGGGCGAGCCTTGGTCGAGGCGGCTGAGGGCTGGTGTCGGGCGCGCGGTGCCCCGAAGCTCAATCTGCTCGTTCGCAGCGAAAATCAGGCTGTGCTCGCCTTTTACGCGGCGCTGGGATATCGACCGACCGATAGTATTTCGCTTTATCGCACGCTCGACCCGGAACGCGAGGAGCGCGAGCGGGAGCAAAAGGCCGAGTGGGCGGCGAGAAGTCGTCGATGACCTTCGTGCCGACTAAAGTCTAGTCGAGGCTCTATTCTTAACAAGTGGCTGAATAAAAAGGGGTATCCGCGTCCTCAGTGCAACTTCCAGCGAGATGTCCAGAGGACATTAACCATTTCACGTGGTACTACGACTAAGTAGAAATAGACTGATTGGCAAGATTTAAACATGATAGATTCCTACTGGATTAAAAACCCAGGCTGACGGTTCGTTCCGGCCCCGCGGCGGGGGAGGGCGATCCCGAGTATCGGAGGCCGATACATGCTTGCGCTTGAACTGGTCCTTGTGCTGGTCGTCGCCGGCCTTGTCGTCGGAACGCAGTTCCGCGTCATCGCCATGGCTCCGCTGGCATTTGCGGCTTGCATCTGTGCATCCCTGGAAGCCATGACCCTTGGCGCTTCCGGTTCGCGCCTGGCTCTTCACATCGTAGAAGCGGCCATCTTCTTCGAGGTCGCGTATGCCGTTGGGGCTACGCTGGTTCACCTCCGGCTGCCCGCATTCTTCCTGCGCCGCCGCGTCTGACGTGTGTTCCGGATTCTTTGCTTGACGCTTTGATGCTGCCAAAAATTGGCAGCAGTTTGTTCTATGGGTGTTTTATCGCAATGCGAGGAGGCGCCCGTGATTACCCCCACTTACTATCTGCTGCATGTCGCCGATCCCGAGACGAGCGGCGTCTTCTACCGCGAGCTGTTCGAAACGGCTCCGGTCGAGTCGTCGCCAACCTTCGTGCTGTTCGTTCTCCATGGCGGCATCAAGGTCGGCCTTTGGTCCAAGCAGACTGTTGAACCGGTGACCGGCGGGGCGCCGGGCGCCCTGGAAATCGGCATTGCGATGAAGTCGCCCACTGACGTCGATGCGTTTCACCAGCGCTGGCTGGCGCGCGGGCTGCCGGTTTTCCAGGCGCCGGTCGATCTGGACTTCGGCCGCAGTTTGATGCTGACCGATCCCGATGGGCATCGCATCCGCGTCTTCGCCGTGGCGACTTGACGAGGGCAGGACACCCGCCGGCTCCGGTCCGGCGGGTTCCGTCATTCGCCGGGCAGCCGGATGCTCTCGCTCGGCTGGCGAACTCAAATCTCTCAGCTGTTGTCCTCGGTGGGGGCGTCCGGGCCGTTCTTCTTGATCGACTCGATGGCGTTGATGGCCGAGGCCTTGGATTTGTAGCCTTCGGTCCAGAATATGATTTCGCCGTTATACTTGAAGTAGGCGACGTACTCATCAGCCTTGTTCTTCTTGATCTCGAACTTGTGCGCCATGTTTTCCCCTCCGTTTGAAACTCCAGACGGTGGATGATCTGTCCATTATGCTGCCTTGCGGTGGCGATCCGGGGACAGCACCATCCCGTTCGAAAGTATTACCGAGCTTGAAGGCTGTCATTGCTCTTCAGGTATGAATTCAGCTCCGGCTTCTCATCCTTATGGATAGCCAAACGAAACGCGGCGGACCGTTTCCAGCCCGCCGCGCAGATTTTTGCCTAAGGTGTCAGCTTACCACTTGGCCATTTCGGCTTCGAGGTTGGAGGCGACCTTCTCGAGGAAGCCGGTGGTCGACAGCCACTTCTGGTCCGGCCCGATCAGGAGGGCGAGATCCTTGGTCATGAAGCCGCTTTCGACGGTGTCGACGCAGACCTTCTCCAACGTGTCGGCGAACTTGGCGAGCTCCGCGTTGTCGTCGAGCTTGGCGCGATGGGCGAGACCGCGCGTCCAGGCGAAGATCGAGGCGATGGAGTTGGTGGAGGTCTCCTTGCCCTTCTGATGCTCGCGGTAGTGGCGGGTGACCGTGCCGTGGGCGGCCTCGGCCTCCACCGTCTTGCCATCGGGCGTCAGCAGCACGGAGGTCATCAGGCCGAGCGAGCCGAAGCCCTGCGCCACGGTGTCGGACTGCACGTCGCCGTCGTAGTTCTTGCAGGCCCAGATGTAGCCACCGGACCACTTCAACGACGAGGCAACCATGTCGTCGATCAGGCGGTGCTCGTAGGTGATGCCCAGCTTGTCGAACTCGGCTTTGAACTCGGCGTCGAACACTTCCTGGAACAGGTCCTTGAAGCGGCCGTCATAGGCCTTGAGGATGGTGTTCTTGGTCGACAGGTAGACCGGCCACTTGCGCAGCAGGCCGTAATTGAACGAAGCGCGGGCGAAGTCGCGGATCGACTCGTCGAGGTTGTACATGGCGAGCGCCACGCCGGACCCGGGGGCCTTGAACACTTCCTTCTCGATCACCGCGCCGTCTTCGCCGACGAACTTGATGGAGAGCGTGCCCTTGGTGGGGAACTTGAAATCGGTGGCCTTGTACTGGTCGCCGAAGGCGTGGCGGCCGACGACGATCGGCTGCGTCCAGCCGGGCACGAGACGCGGCACGTTCTTGCAGATGATCGGCTCGCGGAAGATGACGCCGCCAAGGATGTTGCGGATGGTGCCGTTGGGCGACTTCCACATTTCCTTGAGGTTGAACTCCTTCACGCGCGCCTCGTCGGGCGTGATGGTGGCGCACTTGATGCCGACGCCGTGCTTCTTGATGGCGTGGGCGGCATCGACCGTTACCTGGTCGCCCGTGGCGTCGCGGTTCTCGACGGATAGGTCGTAATACTCGATGTCGATGTCGAGATAGGGCAGGATCAGCTTGTCCTTGATCAACTGCCAGATGATGCGCGTCATCTCGTCGCCGTCGAGATCGACAACCGGGTTCGCAACCTTGATCTTCGCCATAGTGGGGTGACCTTCCGAACGTGTGGCCGGGCCTTGAGGGCCGGTTCGTGCGCCTGCCGGTACGCAAACGCACGGATGCACCGCCTGTAGCATGACGTTGCCGTCGAGGCCAGTGCGGCCGCACCGCTTTTGGGCGTACGCTAACGTAAACGGAAGGTCTCAGGATGGAAGGGTAACGACCAAGGGGCCGTTGCGGGTGGCGACGATGGTGTGCTCGAACTGAACGGTCGGCGCGCGCGGCTCGGAGTAGAGCGTCCAGTCGTCATCTCCGTCCTCGGCCCATTCGGCGCCGAGCGACAGGAAGGGCTCGACGGTAAAGACGAGCCCGTCGGTGATGATGCGCCGCTCGCGCGGGTCCGGCCAGGTGGCGATTTCCGAAGGTTCTTCGTGCAGGGAGCGGCCGACGCCATGGCTGGCAAGGTTACGCACGAGCGTATAGCCGTTCTTGCGGGCGAAGGCGCCGACGGCGCGGCCGACGCCAGCCAGCGGTTTGCCCGGCGCCACGGCGCCGATGCCGGCCCACATGGCGCGGCGGCCGTCCCGGCAGAGCTTGTCCAGCTTGGCCGGCGCGGGGGATACGGCAAAGGACGCGCCGCTGTCGGCGAAGAAGCCGTCCTTGGAGGCGGACACGTCGAGATTGATCAGGTCGCCGGCCTTCAGCACCCGGTCGCCTGGAATGCCGTGGGCGATCTCCTCGCAGACCGAGATGCAGGCGATGCCCGGAAAGCCGTAGCTCTCTTTCGGGGCGGGGACGGCGCCGGCTTCGTCCAGTACGCGGCCGGCGATTTCATCGAGCTCGGCGGTGGTGATGCCGGGGCGGACGGCGGTGGCCATGGCGGCGATGGCGTCGGCCACCGCGCGGCCGATCGCCTTGAGGCCGTCGAGTTCATCTTCGTTGGTAATGGTCATGTCGACTTTCGTGGCGCCCTCAGGCGTCTATTGGTGTTTGCCGATCCAGGTCGCAAAGGCGGCGAGGAAGCCGGAGAGGAAGGCCTTGGTATCATCGTTCGCCAGCTTGCCGTCCTTGTCCAGGAGGTCGCCGACCTTGGAAACATAGACTTCGGGCTGCTGCATGACCGGCATGTCCAGGAAGACCAGTGGCTGGCGAAGGTGGTGGTTGGCGCCGAAGGCGCCCAGCAGGCCCGGGGAGACGCTGGCGATGGCGGCGGGTTTGCCCTTCCATACGCTGTGGCCGTAGGGACGGGAACCCACGTCGAGGGCGTTTTTCAGCAGGCCCGGGATCGACCGGTTGTATTCGGGCGTGACGAACAGCACGGCATCGGCACCGGAAACCTCGCTCCGAAATCTGGCCCAGCCTTCCGGCGGTGCATCGCCTTCGAGATCCGGGTTGTAGAGCGCCAGATCGCCGATCTCGACGATGCGGAGCGCGAGCTTGTCGTCGGCGAGTGTTGCGAGGTTCTCGGCCACCGCCCGCGAGAACGAGCCCTTGCGCAGACTGCCGACAAGAACTGCCACGTCATAGGCCATGCTTCTCTCCTTCGTTCGGGGAACTTTCGTTCTTGTTATATGGGATTTCCCCGAATGCTGTCCACGCACTCGAACTTTGCGGCTTGCTCAGAGAATTTCGGGAAAATGTCCTGTCATGTAGCGATTTAACGGGAAATTATGTTGACGTTTCGGTAAAATGTGGGAGCATGTCCGGCATGGATGAAATCGATCGTCAAATCGTGATGTGCCTTGGCGACGACGCTCGTCGCTCCCTGGCCGACATCGGCGGCGAGGTCGGTCTGTCGACCTCGGCGGTGAACGAGCGTATTCGCCGCCTCGTCGCGAGTGGGGTGATCCGCCGCTTCACCGTCGACGCCGATGCGGCTGCAATGGGGCTGGGCATTGCCGCGTTCGTCTTCGTCGGGCTTGCGGCGGATGCCGACGAAGCGGTGTTCAGGGCGGTTGCCGCCGATCATCCCGCCATCGTCGAATGCCAGCACGTCACTGGCGCCTGGAACTATCTCGTCAAGATCCGGGTGGCGTCGCTCGCGGGTATCGAGGCCTTTCTCGACGATCTCAAGCGGCGGCGGCTGATCGCCCGCAGCGAGACGATGATTGCCCTTTCGACCGTCGTCGAACCGCCGTTCCGTCCTCGTGGAGACAGATCGTGAGCCTTCTGCTGTTCGCCGCCAAGGGTTTTGCCCTCGGATTTGCCGTTGCCGCGCCGCTCGGACCGATTGGAGCGCTGTGCATCAACCGGACGCTGCAACGCGGCTTCTGGGTCGGGCTGTCCGGCGGGCTGGGAACGGCGCTCGCCGATGCGGCCTACGGTGCTCTGGCGGCTTTGGGCTTTGCCGCCTTCTCGGCCTTTCTCGCCACGATCGACGGACCGATGCGCCTCATTGGCGGCCTCGCCATGATCTGGCTTGGCTGGCAGGGCATGAAGCCGAAGCCGCCGCGTCCGGCGGCCGAAGTGGGAGCGCGCGATCTTCTCGGCACCATTGGCGCCACCTTCCTGCTCACCATCGCCAATCCGACGACCATCTTGTCCTTTGCCGTATTCTTTGCCGGGTTGGGCCTTGCATCGGCGGCGGACGCAGCCTCGGCGCTGGTGGTGGTCGCCGGCGTGTTCGCAGGTTCGCTCGCCTGGTGGATCATCCTGACCGGTGGCGTGGCGCTGGTGCGTCACAAGGTCAGCGATCGTTTCGCCCTGTGGGTCGGGCGGCTGTCCGGCGCGTTGATCCTCGTCTTCGGTGTCCTGGCGGTCGGCTCCTTCGCCGCCGGGTTCTTGCGCTAATCCTTCGATCGCTCGCGCATGCTTCTGAGGCATGCGTCGACGAAGACGCGCAGTTTCGGCTGCAGCCGGCTCGACTTGGGATAGTAGAGGTAGAGCGCGTCCTGGGCCGGCGAGAAGCCGCCGAGGCAGGTTTCGAGGCGCCCCTCCGCAAGCTCGCGGCGGACGTTCTGCGACGATGCGTAGGTGAGCCCGAGACCGGCCACGGCCATGGCGCGCAGCAGTTCGGAGTCGTCGGAGGTGAGCTGCCCCGGAGGCTCGATGGTGACGGCGACGCCCTCGCGCTCGAACTCCCACCGGTAGAGGTCGCCACTGTCTGGCAGACGGAAGCGCAGGCACGCATGGTGGGCGAGATCGTCCGGCGTCTCCGGCCGGCCATGGGCGGCGAAATAGGCCGGCGAGCCGACGACCACCCAGGAGAAAGGTGGAGTGACGCGAACCGTCAGCATGTCCTGGTCGATGAACTCGCCGATGCGGATGCCGGCGTCGAAGCCGCCACCGACCAGGTCATGCCGCTTGGTGTCGGTGATGACTTCGACGGCGATGTCGGGGTAGGTCGTCAGGAAGGAAGACATCATCGGCGTCAACACTTGGCGGGCGGCGATGTGGTGGGTGAGAAGGCGAAGCCTGCCCGACGGTCGTGCACTGAGATTGGCAAGCGTGTCGAGCGAACCGGCAATCGCCTCTGCGGCCGGTCGGACTTCTGCAAGAAGCCGCTCGCCGGCCTCGGTGAGGGCAACGCGGCGCGTCGTGCGGTGGAGAAGCGGCAGGCCGATCCGCCGTTCCAGTGTCTGCACCGCCTGGCTGACGGCACCCGGCGTGACGCCGAGTTCGCGGGCAGCGGCGCGGAAGCTGCCCCGCCTAACGACGGTGAGAAACTCGCTGATTCCATCGAAGAGGTCGGTTCGGGCCATGGATTCTCCAAGGGCGGTGTCACGGGCTCTCCGAGGCGTGATTTGGCGAGCCGTTCTGGCGGAGGCATAATAGCAGTCGCAATAGGCCATGATTGTATAGATCAACTAATCAGGCTGTGCGATCGGGCGCGGCTAGTCCGGCCAGCCGGGGCACCCTATGTTCTTGGTGGGCGTCAGGGCAGCCTTCGTCGTGCCGCATCGCCCGTCGCGCTTTGGCGCCGATCGCTTTCTCGTTCCTCAATCCATTCTTCAAGGTGATGACATGCGCTACAACACGCTTGGTGGCACCGGCCTTCTCGTTTCCGAAATCTGCCTGGGCACCATGACCTTCGGCGGCAAGGGCTTCTGGACCGTCGTCGGTTCGCTCGACCAGTCGGTGGCCGATCGCATCGTCGCCGGCGCCCTCGACAAGGGCGTCAACTTCATCGACACCGCCGACGTTTACTCCGAAGGCCTGTCGGAGGAGATCACCGGCGCGGCGATCCGCAACTCCGGTCGATCCCGTTCGGACGTGGTGCTGGCCACCAAGGTGTTCGGCCCCACCGGCAAGGGCGTCAACGATCGCGGCGCCTCGCGCGGCCATATCATGGATGCCGTCAAGGGCAGCCTGAAGCGACTCGGTACCGACTATATCGACCTCTACCAGATCCACGGGACCGATGTGGTGACCCCGATCGAGGAGACGGTGAGGGCGCTCGACGATCTGGTTCGCGAGGGTCTCATCCGCTATGTCGGCGTTTCAAACTGGCCGGCCTGGCGCATCATGAAGGCGCTCGGCATCGCCGACCGGCTCGGCCTCGACCGCATCGCCAGCCTGCAGGCTTACTACACCATCGCCGGTCGCGACCTCGAGCGCGAGATCGCCCCCTTGCTTCTATCGGAGAAGGTTGGGTTGATGGTGTGGAGCCCGCTCGCCGGCGGTCTCCTGTCCGGCAAGTACAACCGCGACGGCGAGGGCGAGGGGCGTCGCGCCAACTTCGACTTCCCGCCGGTCAACAAGGACCGGGCCTTCGACGCTGTCGACGTGATGGCCGAGATTGCCAGGGACAAGGGCGTGTCGGTGGCGCGGATCGCGCTTTCCTATGTGCTGCACAAGCCGTTCGTTTCCTCGGTGATCATCGGCGCCAAGTCGGTCGAACAGCTCGATGACAACATCGCCGCCAGCGAGGTGGTGCTGTCGGCCGACGAGCTTTCCCGTCTCGATGCGGTTTCGGCGCTGCCGGCCGAATATCCCGGCTGGATGCTGGAGCGCCAGGGCACCGAGCGGACGGCCTCGGTGGCCACTCCCCGCTGATTGGTGCTTCGGGTGGCGCGATGAGGCGCCACCCACCTTCCGAACCGGTCGTGGTCGGGGATTTCTCCCCTTTTCTTGGTCGGCTCGATGTGCCAAACCCGCGCCGAAAGCGGGATAGGCAAGATCATGTCGGACGAAACCACGGCCGGGCGCGGACCGGCCATCATCCTCTGCGAGCCGCAGATGGGCGAGAACATCGGCGCGGCGGCGCGCGCCATGGCCAACTTCGGGCTATCCGATCTTCGGATCGTCGCCCCGCGCGACGGTTGGCCCAACGAGAAGGCGGAAGCCAACGCCGCCAAGGCGACGCACATCATCCACGCCGCGCGCGTTTATGATCGGCTGGAGGATGCCATCGCCGATCTCTCCTTCGTCTATGCCACGACGGCGCGTGACCGCGACGTCACCAAGGCGGTGCGCGGGCCGGTGTATGCGGCCAAGCACATGCGGCATCTGGAAGGGCAGGGCGCGGCCGTGGGCTTGCTGTTCGGCCGCGAGCGCTGGGGCCTCAACAACGACGAAGTGGCGCTGGCCGACGAGATCCTGACGCTGCCGGTGGTGCCCGAATATGCCTCCCTCAACATCGCCCAGGCGGTGCTGGTGGTGGCCTACGAGTGGCGCAAGGCCGGTTTCGAGGATCCCGATGCCGCGTTGCCCTTTGCCGCCTCGGACCGCTCGCCGCCGGCCGGCAAGGCGGAACTGCTCGGCCTGTTCGACCATCTGGAGTCGGTCCTCGACGAACGGCATTTCTTCCATCCGCCCGAAAAGCGGCCGACGATGATCCACAATCTCCGCGCCATCTTCCAGCGTCAGCAGCTGACGCAACAGGAGATCAGGACGCTGAGGGGCATCATCACCTGTCTCGACGGCAAGAACCACCGTCCAAAGAAGCGGATCGTCGATGGCGGCGAGGTTTAGGCCAAGGCTTCGTTAACGCTGTCGGTCGACGTTGAACGGTGCTTGGCCCGATGTCGCCGCATTCGGCTGGCACAGCTGACGGAACGAGGCAGACTCTAGGAAATCCCATGCGTATCCTGGTGTTCGACAGTGGCGTCGGCGGCCTTTCGGTCGCCCGCGAAATCGGCAAGGCGCTGCCGGCTGCCGGCATGGACTATGTTGCCGACCTCGCCGTCTTCCCCTACGGCGCTCTTGAGCCGGATGTCCTGATCGACCGAGTCGTGTCGTTGATGGACGAGGCGCTTTCCGTGCTCGATCCGGCGGCACTGGTGATCGCCTGCAACACCGCCTCGACCCTGGTGCTGCCGCCCTTGCGCGCCCGCTTCAAGCTGCCGATCGTCGGCACGGTGCCGGCCGTCAAGCCGGCCGCCGAGCACAGCCATACGCGCATGGCTTCGGTGCTGGCGACACCTGGCACGGTGAAGCGCGAGTACACGCACGACCTCATCGAGACCTTCGGCGGCGATTGCCGCTTCACGCTGGTCGGGTCGGAGCGACTGGCCGGACTCGTCGAGCGTCAGTTCTCCGGTGAACAGGTGACCGACGCCGAGCTGCTGACGGAGATCGCCCCCTGCTTCATCGAGGACGCCGGGAAGCGAACCGATGCCGTGGTGCTCGCCTGTACCCACTATCCCCTCCTGCTCGACCGGCTGAAGGCGCTGGCGCCCTGGCCGGTGGAGTGGATCGATCCGGCACCGGCGATCGCCCGCCGCGTGGCGACCGTGACCGAGGGCGCCGCTCCGTCGCGTGGCGAGGGCGCCCCGCATCGCTTCTTCT
This sequence comes from Pleomorphomonas sp. NRK KF1, assembly GCF_023721755.1. Classification (GTDB taxonomy): domain Bacteria; phylum Pseudomonadota; class Alphaproteobacteria; order Rhizobiales; family Pleomorphomonadaceae; genus Pleomorphomonas. The sequence goes on from NZ_JAMDLH010000010.1 coordinate 119,799, forward strand.
CAACTGGCCGGTGGCCGGCGCACGCCATGCTGGAAGCTTTTGGATTCGTGGAGGGCGAGGCCTTCTTCCGCGATGGTCAGCCAAAAAGCGCCATCGACGGCGCGAAAGCCGGCAAAACTGCGCTTTCGATTTGACAGCGGCCGCTCCCTCGACTATTGACCCCTCAACCCGCCGGTTCCTTGGCAACGAGGAGCCGGCGTGGCCGTTCACGTGTCCCGTGGGGGACCTGCCGCGCGCAGTGTTTCCCTGTCGGTTTCGGGTGGCTCTCGGGCCAGATCGGAGCAGAGGAGGGCGCGCGTCCTGAATGAACACTGACAAAAAGCGGGATACGCGATGTCTAAGCGCCATAGTGCAAAGTACAAGATCGACCGCCGCATGGGCGAGAACCTCTGGGGTCGCCCGAAGAGCCCGGTCAACAAGCGTGAATACGGCCCCGGCCAGCACGGTCAGCGCCGCAAGGGCAAGACCTCGGACTACGGTCTGCAGCTGCGCGCCAAGCAGAAGCTGAAGGGTTACTACGGTGACCTCAGCGAGAAGCAGTTCTACAAGATTTACGAGGAAGCCGTCCGTCTGCGTGGCGACACCTCGGAAGCGCTGATCGGCCTGCTCGAGACCCGTCTCGACGCCGTCGTCTACCGCGCCAAGTTCGTGCCGACTCCCTTCGCGGCCCGTCAGTTCGTCAACCACGGTCATGTCACCGTCAATGGCCGCAAGGTCAACGTCGGTTCCTATCGCTGCAAGATCGGCGACGTGATCGAGGTTCGTCAGAAGTCGAAGGAACTGGCCATCGTTCTCGAGTCGGTCGAGCTCGCCGAGCGCGACACGCCCGACTACATCGAGGTCGATACCGCCAAGAAGGTCGCCAAGCTCGTCCGCGTGCCGGCCCTGGCCGACGTTCCCTACGCCGTCAAGATGGAGCCGAACCTGGTCGTCGAGTATTACTCGCGCTGATAGGTTTCCGACGCTTCGGATCTGTGGAAAGGCCGCCCTGTGGGCGGCCTTTTTGCCGTTCAGAGGCCGAGATCCGCGTAGACGGCGCGGAAGATGTCCTTCGGGAAGGCGCCGTTGCAGCCCTCTATGGCGGTGTTGGTGAAGCTGACGATCGTGAGGCCGGTTGCCGGGTCGACATACCACTGGTGCCCGTAGATGCCGCCCCAGGCCCATGTGCCGGGCTTGCAGGGCTGGTTCTGTACCGAGGGGTCGCGGTAGATCGACCAGCCGTGCGAGTAGCCCTGGCCTGACGGCGCTGGATCGATATCCACCGTGTGTGCCTCGGCAAGAAGCGGCATCGAGGCCGGAGAGAGAACAGGCGCACCGCCCTTGCGCATGGCCTCGAGGAAAGTCAGGAAGTCCTCGGCCGAGCCGATCATCCCGGCGCCGCCCGACGGGAAAGCCGTCTTGTCAAAGGCGCGACCGGTCCAGAACTCGATGAAGCCGTCGCCATCCTTGACGCGCTCCACCTCGCCCATCCGTGTCGGGGGCGCGCCGTCAGCATAGGGAGCGGCCAGACGATCAGGATCGGTCGACCAGAAGCCGGTATCGTCCATGCCGAGCGGTCCGGTGACGCGCGCCTTGACGATCTCGGGCAAGGATCGTCCGTCGGCAACCTCCATCGCCCCGCCCAGCACGTCGATGCCGAGCGAGTACTGCCATCCGGTTCCGGGCCTGAAGGCGAGGGGCAGGGTCGAGATGCGGGCGATGTTCTCGGCAAGATCGAAATCGGACGGTCCTGTTCCGCCGCAGGGGCGCTTGCCGTTGCCGCTGTCGATGTCATAGGTGAGCCCGGACGTGTGGGTCATCAGATGGGAGATGGTGATCGTCGGCGCTTCGCCATCGGGCAGGCGAGGGCGGAAATCGGGCAGGTAGCGCGTCACGGGATCGTCAAGGCGCAGCTTGCCGGCTTCGACCATGGCAAGGGCAGCGACGGAGACCATCGGCTTGCTCACCGAGGCGAGACGGAAAATGGTGCGCGGCGCCATCGGCCTGCCGGCCTCGCGATCGAGAAAACCGGCCTGATGCTGGTAGACGAGGTCACCGTTCAGCGAGATCAATATGTTGGCGCCGACGATCTTGTGACCGGCGGCCTTGTCGACAACGGCGTCGACGCCTGAAAACCGAATGGTCCTGCCCACCTGGCTTGCTCCTCACCCTGCATTCTCGGACTCGCTTCCTTGGTCCGGCGACTGACAGCCTAACCCTTTTCGGGTCCGTTTGTGACAGGAGACCGAGGGCATACCGCACCGCCGGATGCGTCTATAGGTTACCATATTGACACGTTACTAAAATGGAACTTATTATCGCGCCATGGTTGACGTCTTCGATGCCCTTGCCAGTGCTCACCGCCGCCGGCTACTGGATTCTCTTCGCGAGCGGGACGGCCAGACGCTGGGTGAGCTCGAAGCCTGTCTGCCATTGTCGCGCTTCGCGGTGATGAAACATCTCGGCGTCCTCGAGGAAACCGGGCTGGTGGTCACCCGCAAGGTCGGGCGCGAGAAGTTCCACTATCTCAACCCCGTCCCCATTCAGGACGTGAGCGATCGTTGGATCTCGCGCTATGCCATGCCGTTTGCGCGCGGTCTTGCCGATTTGAAGAGCGGCTTCCAGCAAGGGGTTTTCAGAATGAATACTGTGATGGTTGCACCGAAGCATGTTTATGAGCTTCTCATCGATGCGACGCCGGAAGCGGTGTGGGCGATCCTGACCGATGACGCTAAGACGCCGCTTTGGCAGCATTTCAACATGGATTCGCGTACCGAGTGGCGCGTCGGTGGCAAGATCGAGTTCCTGCTGGGCGGGCATGCGATGATCGTCGGTGAGGTACTGGAGCTGACACCGCCGAAGCGCCTGTCGCACAGCTTCTGTGCCCGTTGGGCTGAGGATGTCGCGGGCGACCCACCCTCGCGAGTGACCTGGGAGCTGGAACCGGCGGGGGAGGGAGCCACGAAGTTGACGTTGGTGCACGACGATTTCGGGGGTGACACGGCCACCAGCCGCATGGTGTCGGCTGGCTGGGTCGAGGCGATTTCTCGTCTGAAGACGTTGGTGGAAACCGGCCGGAGCTTCACCATGCCGGGGCGGCCGGGAGCCTGAAGAAACGAAAAAGGGCCGCCCTGGTTTGGGCGGCCCGATATCGTTGAGCTTTAGGCTCCGCTATCAGTTCGGGAAGACGACGACGTTCTTGAACTGCGGCTCGTTGTCGTCGGCACCCGGATCATAATAGGTCATGACGCGCGCGCCTTCCGAGCCGTGGGTGCTGAAAAGCGCGCCGGACTCAAGGTTCTGCTCGGCGGCGGCGTAGCGGGCGGCGTCGGCCCGGGCAGCGGCCGCGTTGGCCGGGTTTTCGATCACGACGGTGTTCTTGAACTGCGGTTCGTTATCGTCCGCTGCCGGATTGAAGGTGGTGACGAGTCGTGCCGTCTCCGAACCATGCGTAGCGATCAAGGCGCCAGACTTCAGTGCCTCTTCGGCGGCGGCGTAGCGGGCGGCGTCGGCCCTGGCGGCAGCGGCGTTGACGCCACCGTCATTGAAGAAGGTGTCTACGAACTGCGGCTCGTTGTCGCGAGCGGCGGGATCGAACGTCACGCCGGCGGCGCTGGCGACCGAGGGGACCAGAGCGGCGGCGAGGGCGGCGGTGAGGAGGAACTTGGTATTCATGGCATCTACTCCATGGAATGGTCTTCTATCGAAGGCCGGTTTCGCGTCTTGGCAGCGGGGAGGTTTTGCGCTGCCGATGACCCTCATTTGGAGCGTGGCCGTTCACGTTCAAACCGAACTCCGCTGACGTGTGCGAGCGATCCAGTTGAACAAGGGTCGCGAAAATGTGTCTACGGAATTGAACGTATAGGGGTGGTTGGGAGAAACCCGCGGTACGCTGCAGGAAACCGGACTTCGATCGCTCACACCAGGCTGGTTACGATGTGAGAATAATCAAGCGTCGTTCACGAAAGGCCGTCGATCCCGAGGACAAAAAAGCTCTACCGAGGCGGAAAAACGCCGTCCATGTCGCTTGAAGGTCGCTCTCAGAGGGGCTCGAAAAACGAAAAGCCCCCGCCGGTCTCGGCGAGGGCTCTGGAAAGCGACAGGGAACGTATCGCGTCTCTTACTCGGCCGCAGCCTCGTTGACAGCGATGCCGGCCTCCTTGAGGTGGGCCTGCAGCTCCTGCTTCTGAAACATCTCGCGGACGATGTCGCAGCCGCCGACGAACTCGCCCTTCACGTAGAGCTGCGGAATTGTCGGCCAGTTCGAATAGGTCTTGATGCCGTCGCGCAGCTCGGGATTGTCCAGCACGTTGATACCCTTGTAGGGCACGCCGAGATACCCGAGGATCTGCACCACCTGCCCGGAGAAGCCGCACATCGGGAAATCCGGCGTGCCCTTCATGAACAGGACGATATCGTTGCTCTTCACTTCGTTGTCGATGAACGACTTGATGTCAGCCATGGGTCTACCTCGGTCGGTCGGATTCAAGGTCCGAATTGGAAGCATTCAAAGTTAAGGCGCGCTGGTCTGAAGTGCAAGGGCATGCAGCTCGCCGCCCATTTTTCCCTTGAGCGCGTCGTAGACCAGCTGATGCTGCCTGACCCGCGTCAGCCCGCGAAAGGCCTCGGACACGACGATGGCCGAATAATGGTCGCCGTCCCCGGCGAGATCGCGAATTTCGACGCTGGCGTCCGGCAGCGCTTCCTTGATCATCGCCTCGATGTCTCTTGCCTGCATGGCCATGTCGAACACCCCTCTCTTCGTTGCCGGCCAGGATTCGCCCAGCTTCTTCCGATCAGATGGCATCATCCGGCCCAAAAGGGAATGCTCCGGGCTGATACCTTCGGGCATATTCCGATGACCACCGTGCGGCCGGCCATCGGAGAGGTCTCAGGCCTTGCCGCCCATGAAAGCCGGGAACCAGCCGTCAAAGGCCGCCTTGATGTCGGCGATCGGCGCCTTGCCGGCGGGACCGAAGTCGACGGCGTCGCCACCGACGGTGCCGACTCGTTCGACCTTCACGCCTGCCTTGGCAGCGTCCGCCAGGATGGCGGCGCTCTCGGCGGGGCGCACGGCGATCAGGTAGCGGGCCTGATCCTCGGCGAAGACCGCCACGTGTGGATCAAGACCGCCAAGCTCGACGCGAACGCCGCGCTGACCGGCCATCGCCATTTCGGCAAGCGCCACACCAAGACCGCCGTCGGAGAGGTCGTGGCAGGTGGAGACGCGACCCGAGGCGATGAGGCCGCGCACGAAGTCGCCGTTCTTCTTCTCAAGCGCCAGATCGACCGGCGGCGGCGCGCCCTCCTCGCGGCCGTGGAGGTCGCGCAGGTAGACCGACTGGCCGAGGTGGCTGCCGTGGCCACCGACAAGGAAAACCTCGTCGCCGTCCGCCTTGAAGGCAATGGTGGCCATCTTCGTCACGTCCGGCAGGAGGCCGACGCCGACGATGGTGGGGGAGGGCAGGATGCCTTCGCCGTTGGTCTCGTTGTAGAGCGACACGTTGCCCGAGACGATCGGGAAGTTCAGGGCGCGGCAGGCATCGGCGATGCCCTGCAGCGCCCGTACGAACTGGCCCATGGCCTCAGGCTTCTCGGGATTGCCGAAGTTGAGGTTGTCGGTCAGCGCGATCGGATCGCCACCGACGGCGGTGACGTTGCGCCAACTCTCGGCCACCGCCTGCTTGCCGCCTTCGAAGGGATCGGCGTCGCAGTAGCGCGGCGTGACGTCGGCCGACATGGCCAGCGCCTTGCCCGTGCCCTCGACGCGGACGACGCCGGCGTCGCCGCCGGGGATCTGGGCCGAGTTGCCCTGCACAAGGCAGTCGTACTGCTCGTAGACCCAAGCGCGCGAGGCCTGGTCGGGCGCGCCCATCAGGCGGACGAGCGCGGCGCCGACGTCGTTGACGGCGGGAATGGCGTCGTCGGGGAGCGGCGCTGCCTTTCGGGGTTCGACCCAGGGGCGGTCGTACTCCGGCGCTTCATCGCCGAGCTCCTTGATCGGCAGGTCGGCCACTTCCTTGCCCTGCCAAATGATGCGGAAGCGCAGGTCGTCGGTGGTCTCGCCGCAAACGGCGAAGTCGAGCTCCCACTTGCGGAAGACGGCCTCGGCCTCCTTTTCCTTGGAGGGCTCCAGCACCATCAGCATGCGCTCCTGGCTTTCGGAGAGCATCATCTCGTAGGGCGTCATGTCCTCTTCGCGCTGCGGCACGCGGTCGAGGTCGAGGCGGATGCCGAGGTTGCCCTTGGCGCCCATTTCGACGGCCGAGCAGGTGAGGCCGGCGGCGCCCATGTCCTGAATGGCGACGACGGCGCCGGTCTTCATCAGCTCCAGGCAGGCTTCCAGGAGGCGCTTCTCGGTGAAGGGGTCGCCGACCTGAACGGTGGGACGCTTTTCCTCGATGGTGTCGTCAAACTCGGCGGAGGCCATGGTGGCGCCGCCGACGCCGTCACGGCCGGTCTTGGCGCCGAGATAGACGACAGGGAGGCCGACGCCCTTGGCTTCGCTGAGGAAGATGCCGTCGCGCCTGGCGATGCCCAGGGCGAAGGCGTTGACGAGGCAGTTGCCGTTGTAGCGGGCGTGGAAGCGCACTTCGCCGCCGACGGTCGGCACGCCGAAGGAGTTGCCATAGCCGCCGACACCGGCGACGACGCCAGCCACCAGATGGCGGGTCTTGGGATGATCGGGCTCGCCGAAGGACAGCGAGTTCATGGCGGCGATGGGGCGCGCACCCATGGTGAACACGTCACGCAGGATGCCGCCGACGCCCGTCGTCGCGCCCTGATAGGGCTCGATGTAGGACGGGTGGTTGTGGCTCTCCATCTTGAAGATGGCGACATCGCCATCGCCGATGTCGATGACGCCGGCATTTTCGCCCGGGCCGATGATGACCTTGTCGCCCTTGGTGGGCAGGGTCTTCAGCCACTTCTTGGACGATTTGTAGGAACAGTGCTCGTTCCACATGGCCGAGAAGATGCCGAGTTCGGTCAGCGTCGGCTTGCGCCCGATCAGTTGGAGGATGCGGTCATACTCGTCGGGCTTGAGCCCGTGACGAGAGATGAGGTCGGGCGTGATTTCGATGTCGTTCTGGAACACGGGCAATCCCCTTGGAGACCGGGCCGACGGTTGGGCAGGGGATAGAACGACTGGCGAGAAACCGCAAGAAAGCGGCCGCACAAAAAAGCGCGTGTCGCCGCTTTTTCAGGCCGGAATGACCGACACCGTCAGGTAGGCGCCATGGTCTTGGTGTTGACGACCCTGATGGTTTCGACCGGCGGGTCCTGCCTGGGCGGCGTCGGGCGTGTGGGAGTTGCCTGCAGGGGAGGAGCGGGCGTTCGCTGCTCGGCGAGCCCGGTCCGCTGCACATAGAGCGTATCGAGGGCGCAGAACTCGCGAACGAAGTCGAGGACGGCCGCCGCCGACATGGTCGTCGGATTGATGTCGACCGTCGGGCTGTATTTCAAGTAGAGTCGTTCGGCATCGATGGTGCGTCCCGCGTAGCCCACCGCCCATCCTTCGAAGACGCGCTTGTCGATGGTCGATATGGCGAGCACGGTCAGGTCTTCGATGCGCGGATCCTCGAACAGCAGCCGCAGGCGCTTGGAAACCTGCTCGCGGGCGCCCTCGATGACCTCCATCATGTACTTTTCGTTGAAGACCAGGCCGCCGGTCAGGCCCGACGCAGGACTGTAATCGCTGGCCGCGGCCAGGATGCTTTTGATCATCCCGGCGGATTCACCGATCTTGACGTTGGTGCGACCGTAGAACACCAGGCGAGACAGCATGGCAGAAGGCTCCGGCCAATGTTGATCCGGCTTTCACACATGCCCCCACGTGGCAGACAAATGGTTACCGGAGCTGGCGTTGCCGAGAAAACGGGGCGCTATCTGCCGCTTAAGGTAAGTTGAGGTTAATGAGCTCGCAAAAACTGTCAATGCGCACCACCGCAACCGATGGTGCGCACGACGTGTCAGGCGGCGAGCGAGGTGGCGACGCTTTCGAACAGGCCGCGGCCATCGAGGCCACCATGCAGCGCTTCGATCAGGTTTTCCGGGTGCGGCATCATGCCGAGCACGTTGCCTTCCTCGTTGAGGATGCCGGCGATGTCGTTGATAGACCCGTTGGGATTGGTGCCCTCGGCATAGCGGAAGGCAACGCGTCCCTCGCCCTCAAGACGCGCCAGCGTCTCCGGGTCGGCAAAGTAGTTGCCGTCGTGATGGGCCACCGGGCAGCGGATCACCTGGCCCTTGGCGTAGGCGCGGGTGAAGTCGGTGTCGTTGTTGGTGACCTCGAGTTTCACTTCCTTGCAGACGAAGCGAAGGTGGGCGTTGCGCATCAGCGCCCCGGGCAGGAGGCCCGCCTCAGTGAGGATCTGGAAGCCGTTGCAGACGCCGAGGACGCGAACACCGGCCTTGGCCTTCTTCGCCACGTCCAGCATGGCTGGCGAGCGGGCGGCGATGGCGCCGCAACGCAGGTAGTCGCCGTAGGAAAAGCCGCCGGGCAGGACGATCAGGTCGACATCCGGCAGGCTCGCGTCCTGATGCCAGACGACGGTCGGCTCGACGCCGGTCACCGAATGCAGGGCCTTGACCATGTCGTGGTCGCGATTGGAACCGGGAAAGAGGACGACGGCCGAGCGCATATCGTGTTCTCCTCGAAAGGTCAGGGCATCAGGAACAGAACGGCGAGAGTGGCGGCGACGACCGGAATACCGACGAAGATCGCCGCCTTGACCAGCATGAAGCGGATGATCCGGCGCGTATCGTCAGGGCCGTCGGCCATGTTCGCCTCAGCCGAGAATGGCGATGTCGTAGTTCTCGATGACGGTGTTGGCGAGCAGCTTCTCGCACATGTCGGCCACCGCCGCGCGAGCCTTGTCCGGGTCGGTCTCGGCGAGGGCGAGGTCGACGATCTTGCCCTGGCGGGCGCCGTCGATGCCGGCAAACCCGAGGCCGCGCAACGCGCCCTCGATCGCCTTGCCCTGCGGGTCGAGAACGCCCGCCTTGAGGGTGATGGTGACGCGCACTTTCATGGCCGTATCCCGAAAATGAAGAACGCCGGGGGAATAACCCGGCGTTCTCGGATTCACAAGTCGGTTTTCGCGGCGTCTCCGCCTTTCATGGCGCTGCTTCTCGCGGCGCCCGCCCTCACTTCACCAGCGTCGGGCCGGAGGGGCGCGTCTGCTCGGACTCGTTGAGGATGCCGAGGCGCCGGGCGACTTCGGTGTAGCTCTCCACGAGGCCGCCCATATCCTTGCGGAAGCGGTCCTTGTCGAGCCGGTCGCCGGTGGCGATATCCCACAGACGGCAGCTGTCGGGACTGATCTCGTCGGCGACGACGATGCGCATCATGTCGCCTTCCCACAGGCGCCCGCATTCCATCTTGAAGTCGACGAGACGGATGCCGACGCCCAGGAACAGGCCGGCCAGGAAGTCGTTGACGCGGATGGCCAGAGCCATGATGTCGTCGATTTCCTGCGGCGAGGCCCAGCCGAAGGCGGTGATATGTTCTTCGGAGACCATCGGGTCCTTGAGCTCGTCGCTCTTGAAATAGAACTCGATGATCGAGCGCGGCAGCTGCGTGCCCTCTTCGATCCCGAGTCGCGTGGCGATCGAGCCCGCCGCGACGTTGCGCACCACCACCTCAAGCGGAATGATCTCCACCTCGCGGATCAACTGCTCGCGCATGTTGAGCCGACGGATGAAATGGGTGGGAATGCCCATGTTGTTGAGATGGGTGAAGAGATATTCCGAAATCCGGTTGTTCAGAACACCCTTGCCGTCGATGATTTCGTGCTTCTTGGCATTGAACGCCGTAGCGTCGTCCTTGAAGTGCTGAATCAACGTACCCGGCTCGGGACCTTCGTACAGGATCTTGGCCTTACCTTCGTAGATACGCCGGCGGCGGTTCATGGGGATATACCGTGGTCTGTTGATGAAATCCATGAGGCCGGGGCTCCGGGTCCGATTTACAACTAGCCCGCTTGTCGCCTCGGCGGGAATTCAGGATGCGACAACACGACGATCGGTACGCAATGCACCGTCAGCGTGGGCACATTCTAAGCACAGAAAGCGGGCGAACTGACGTCCGCCCGCTCCCTCGCCTGTGGGGCACACTATCCGATCGGGTTCCGGATAACAATCCCGTCGCGCTGCAATTTCGCGTAGTGGTCATTCCTTAATTTTTTCGGCTACTTACCTACTTCCGGCCAAGTTGATCACAGAGGCGTGAAAGCTTATATTCAAATCAAGGAGAGTGTTTGAGCTTTTGCCTTTTAGAGAAAGGAGGTTCGGATGTCCACGACATGGAGCCGAAGCCTGCCTTTGTCAGGTGAAAGTGACCATAATGGCAACATCGCAGTCTTTGATAACCGCGAGAAAGCCTTCGAAATCAAGTTCGCCCGCGACGAGGAGTTGAGGTTCCGCGCGACCGCGCGGCGCAACAAGCTCATCGGTCTGTGGGCGGCGCAGAAATTGGGGATGGGCGAGTCCGAGGCGGCCGACTATGCTCGTGCGGTCGTCTTCGCGGATCTCACGCGGGTCGGCGGTCGCGACATCTCCGCCAAGCTGGCGGCGGACCTCGCCGACGCCGGAGTTCCCGTGACGGACGACGAGATACAGACGGCGATGCGCGATTTCATGGCGCGCGCCGAGCTCGAGATCAGGACCGAAGCCTGATCCGTCCGAAAGGGAGATGATGGAAACTCCATCCTTGCGCGCCGCGCTTGCCGGTGCCCGTCCGCTCAGGGTCGGCTGGTCGTGCCTGCCCGATCCGCTGGCTGCCGAGATCATGGTCCGCGCCGGCTTCGAAGCGGTATTGCTCGACCTCCAACATGGCGTGATCGACATGGGCGCGACGCCGGCCATGCTCACCGCCATCCGCTCGGCCGGTGGGCACGCGCTGGCGCGCATTCCGGTGGGCGAGTATCAGTCGGCCTCCCGGCTGCTCGACTGGGGCGCCGAGATGGTTGTAGCGCCGATGATCGAGACCGCCGAGGACGCGCGCGCCTTTGCGAGTTTCATGAAATATCCGCCGGATGGGCAACGATCCTACGGGCCTGCCCGCGCAGTGCAGTTGTCGGGCCTTTCGGCCGATGCCTATCGGACCTCGGCCAACGCCTCGACGCTCGCCGTGGTGATGATCGAGACGCGGGCCGCGCTTTCAAACCTCGATGCCATCCTGGCAGTGCCCGGCATTGATGGCGTGTTCGTCGGTCCGTATGATCTTTCCATCGCCCTGTCGCCCGAGGGCGAGCCGGGTCTTGATCGGCCCGATACGATCGCTGCCATGGAGCGGGTGGTCCGACAGGCCAAGGCGGCCGGCAAGGTGTGCGGCGCCTTTGGCGCGAATGCCGCGCTGGTGCGTCGCTATCTCGGGCTCGGCTTCACCTTCGCCACTCTTTCGACCGACATGGATCTCATTGACTCCGCCGTGAAGGCGGCGATCTCCGAGGCTGAGGGTGGCTGACGGACTTCGCAGTCGCGGCGCCGTCAGGGCGTCGCGGGTGCTCCGGCGCGCTTCAAGAGCGTTGCAAAGCGCGTCAATCCTTCCGGCCACGGGCCATAGCCGGTCTTGTCGTTGATGTGGCCGGCAAACCCCGCATCGACGAAATCCGATCCCCAGGCGGCGGCGTACTCGTCGGCTCGCTCGAAGGCGCAGTAGGGATCGTCGCGGCTCGCTATCAGCATTGACGGAAAGGGCAGGGGGTCGGTGGACAGGCCGGCGAAGCTGGCGATCTCCGGAACCTCAAGTCGATCCACGTCGGGCAGGCCGACCAGGAACGCGGCGGCCACCTTGCGCCCGACATAGGGGGCGGCGTGGATCACCGTGGCGACGCCGAGCGAGTGGGCGACCAGCACCACCGGTCGGCTTGCCTTGCCGACGGCGATGCCCAGGGCGGACACCCAGGCGTCTCGATCGGGCTTGGCCCAGTCGCGCTGGGCGACGCGTCGCGCCGTTGGCAGGCGCTTCTCCCAGCGGCTTTGCCAGTGGTTGGGGCCCGAGTTGTTCCAGCCCGGGATGATGAGGATGTCACATTCGGAGGTCTTCATGATGCGACCTTGAATGGCTTTCGAGCGGAAAGCAAGGCAAGCCATCTCGTGGCCGTCGGTCTGGTTCAGATTCTGAATCCGCATTCGGCCTGTGCTGAAGTTCATGTGAAGATTCAACTTGAATTCGTTTTTTATCAACGGGTTGGTTGGTGTTTGTCCCTCTGGCAGTCCTTGTCGTGCCGGTCGTTGCGATGCTGATTCAAGCGGCATCCTGATGTTCAGATTCAACATGAAGCCCGCCGGTGATCCGGGCTGGCTTGACTGTTATGTAAGTATTGGCTTACGGTAAGTTATGGCTAACATGAACTCCGCCTTGCTCGCTCTTGCCGATCCCACGCGTCGCGCCGTGTTCGAACGCGTGGCGCGATCCCCTGCGCCCGTGGGCGACATTGCCAAGGGGCTCCCGGTGTCCCGGCCTGCGGTGTCGCAGCATCTCAAGGTGCTGAAGGAGGCCGGGTTGGTGTTGGATCATGCCGAAGGTGCGCGACGCATCTATCGTATCGATCCCCGGGGGCTCGGACCGCTCAGGGCGTGGCTCGATCAGTTCTGGGGTGCGGCTCTCGACGCCTTCGCCGCCGATCTCGAAACGCAAGCAAAGGATGACGAGCATGACTGACACGATCGTTGCCGCCCCCGTTCGCCGTTCGGTGACCGTCAGGGCGGACCCGGCGCGGGCCTTCCAGGCCTTCGTCGGCAACATCGGCCGGTGGTGGCCGAGGAGCCATGCCATCGGCGGCAAGCCGCTCGTCGATGCCGTGCTGGAGCCGAAGATCGGCGGCCGCTGGTATGAGGTGGGCGAGGATGGCTCGACCTGCGAGTGGGGGAAGGTGCTGGCCTACGAGCCGCCGGGGCGTCTGGTTCTCGCCTGGCAGATCGATGCCGACTGGAGATATGACCCCGACCTGATCACCGAAGTCGAGGTGTTGTTCGTCCCCGACGGCGAGGGAACCCGCGTCGAGCTTGAGCATCGCAATATCGAGCGCTTCGGCGCCAGGGCGGCGGCGGTGGCCGAAATGCTCGGCTCGGACGGCGGCTGGACGCTTATCCTCGGGCTTTATGCCGAGAGCACGGCGGCCTGAGCGGCCTCCGTGGTGGACGGGAGCCCCGGTGATCCGGGGCTTCCCATCGCTGTCATTCGCCGAACACGCGGGCGAAGATCGTTTCGACGTGCTTCAAGTGATAGTCGAGGTCGAACTTGTCGCGGATCTCTTCCTCGGAGAGGGCGGCGCGCACCTCGCTGTCCTTCAGAAGCTCCGACAGGAAGTCGACGGTCGAGCTGCCACCGTGGTGGTAGCTTTCCCAGACCTTCATGGCGTTGCGCTGGACGAGGCGGTAGGCGTCCTCCCGCGAGACGCCGGCCTGCGTCAGCGCCAGCAGGATGCGCTGCGAATGAACGAGGCCGCCGAGACGATCCATGTTGGCGACCATGCGCTCGGGGTAGACCAGGAGCTTGTCGACGACGTTGGTCAGACGGGCGAGGGCGAAGTCGAGCGTGATGGTGGCGTCGGGGCCGATGTAGCGTTCCACCGACGAGTGCGAGATATCGCGCTCGTGCCAGAGGGCGACGTTCTCCAGAGCCGGCGTCACGGCGGCGCGAACGACGCGGGCAAGGCCGGTGAGGTTCTCGGTCAGCACCGGGTTGCGCTTGTGCGGCATGGCCGACGAGCCCTTCTGGCCGGGGGAGAAATACTCCTCGGCTTCCAGAACTTCGGTGCGCTGCAGGTGGCGGATCTCGATGGCGAGGCGCTCGACCGACGAGGCGACGACGCCGAGCGTGGCGAAGAACATGGCGTGGCGGTCGCGCGGGATGACCTGCGTCGAAACCGGTTCGGGCCGCAGGCCCAGCGCCTCGGCGACATGGATCTCGACGCGCGGGTCGATGTTGGCGAAGGTGCCGACGGCGCCGGAAATGGCGCAGGTGGAAATCTCCTCGCGAGCGGCGACGAGACGGGCGCGGCAGCGGTCGAACTCGGCGTAGGCTTCGGCCATCTTCAGCCCGAAGGTGACCGGTTCGGCGTGGATGCCGTGGCTGCGGCCGATGCAGACGGTGCGCTTGTGCTCCTTGGCGCGGCGCTTCAGCGCGGCGAGCAGGGCATCGAGGTCGGCGATCAACAGATCGGCGGCTCGCTTCAGCTGAACGTTGAAGCAGGTGTCGAGCACGTCCGAGGAGGTGAGGCCCTGGTGGACGAAGCGGCTGTCGGGGCCGACGAACTCGGCCAGATGGGTCAGGAAGGCGATGACGTCGTGCTTGGTGACCCGTTCGATCTCGTCGATGCGGTCGACGTCGAATGTCGCTGCACCGCCCTTCTCCCAGATGGTCTTGGCCGCGTCCTTTGGCACCACGCCGATGGCGGCGAGGGCATCGGTGGCGTGCGCCTCGATCTCGAACCAGATGCGGAACTTGGTCTCCTGGCTCCAGATGGCGGTCATCTCGGGGCGGGCGTAGCGCGGGATCATGGCTCGGCCTTCTCTTGTGGGAATGGGCGCGGTTTAGCAGGAAGGGCGAGGGGGCTCAACCGGCCTCGCAACGCCGCGCGCAGCCCGGCAGTCCGGAGACTCATGAACTGAGTCCGAATTCAACAGTAATTATATGATTTTAAACGGTTTTCTGACTCGGTGGGTCGGTTCAGGCTTCGCTGTAATGTCTGTCGTGGTAGATCAACACTTCCTTGGCGCCGTCGGAATCGCGTGGCTTGGTCAGCGTGGCGACCACGGTGCCGAAGTAGACCGTATGCGAGCCGACGTCCTGGAACGACAGCAGGCGGCAATCGAGCGCCATGATGGCATCCTTCAGAACGGGCGAACCGGTGGAAAGCACCGTCCAGTCGCCGTGCTTGAAGCGGTCTTCCAGGTGCAGTCCGGTCCGGCCGGCAAAAATATTGGCCAGTGTTACTGCATCTTTAGGTAGCAGGTTGATCGAGAACTGAGCATTCTCCTGCATAAGCCTGTTTTGCGGGCTCTTGCGGTTGAGGCAGGCCAGCACAGTCGGCGGATCGTCGGACACGGAGGCGACGGCGGTGGCCGTAAAACCGGCCTTTCCCGCAGGACCTGCGGTGGTCACGATGCTGACGCCCGAGGGCAAGCGGGCGATCGCATCGCGAAATGCCTCGCCGGTGGCCGGCGACAGTGCATTCGTGGCGCTTTCCTGCCCAGAAAAGTCGCGCTCGGCTGTGCTGTCGGTGGCCATTGTCGTCTCTCGCAAAGCGAATCCGTTGATCTGCCTACGCTTATCACGAACGGAGCGCCTGTCAGACCCCCCATAATGCGGTCACGCCAAAAACGGCAAACTTCTTGCATAGGGGTGGCGGGGCGCGGGTTGCACTTTGATCGAGCCTTTTCGGAGATTACGCGTAAATCACCGAAATATAGCCTGATCACAGGGTTATTCGCCGGCTATTGGTGCAAATGGCCGAATTTATCTTCTTGAGGGGGGATTCCGTATGCAATGACAAGGGGCTCGGTTGTCTTGATCGATCGATCCTGTTAATGGAATCCATAACGCCCACAAATGAAGCAGCCTGGAAAATGCTGCCACCAAGGGCGTCTGCAGGGGGTCTCAGTTTATGGAAGTTTTCGTCCAGCAGGTGATCAATGGGATCACGATCGGATCGCTGTACGGTCTGATCGCCATTGGTTACACCATGGTTTTCGGCATCATCGGCATGGTGAATTTCGCCCATGGCGATGTGTTCATGGTGTCTGCCTTCTTCGCTCTCATCTTTCTCCTGGTGCTGACGTCCTGGCTCGGCATCGCCTCGATGACATTGGCGCTTATTCTCGTCATGGTCGTGGCGATGGTGCTGACAGGATTGCTCGTCTGGGCGATCGAACGCGTCGCCTATGCGCCACTCAGAGGCTCCTTCCGCCTCGCGCCGCTCATCTCGGCCATCGGAATGTCGATCGTGCTGTCGAACTTCATCCAGGTCGCCCAGGGTCCGCGCAACAAGCCGATCCCGCCGGTGACGCGCGACGTCTACACGCTGTGGGAAGGCGCCAACGGCTACCCGGTCAACCTTTCCCTCAAGCAGATCATCATCTGGGTGGTGACGGCGCTGCTGCTCGCCGCCTTCTGGTACGTGGTGCAGAAGACGGCGCTCGGCCGGGCGCAGCGCGCCTGCGAGCAGGACCGCAAGATGGCCTCGCTGCTCGGCGTCAATGTCGACCGCACCATTTCGCTGACCTTCGTCATCGGCGCGGCGCTGGCCGCCGTCGCGGGTACGCTGTTCCTCATGTACTACGGCGTCGTGGTGTTCTCCGACGGCTTCACGCCGGGCGTCAAGGCGTTCACGGCGGCGGTTCTCGGCGGCATCGGCTCGCTGCCGGGCGCGGTTCTCGGCGGGCTCCTGATCGGCCTCATCGAGACATTGTGGGGCCAGTATGTCTCGGCCGACTACCAGAACGTCGCCGCCTTCTCGATCCTGGTCATCGTGCTGATCTTCATGCCGCAGGGCCTGCTCGGTCGTCCGGAAGTCGAGAAGGTCTGATCATGAACTCAGCTGTGAAGTCCAAAGACGGGGCGGGCATCGATTTCGGCCGCGCCCTCAAGGATGGCGTGCTCATCGGGATCGTCGCCTTCGCCCTGCTCGGGCCTCTGGTCGGCCTCAAGACCGACCAGAACATGGCCAACGAACTGATCCTGCAGAACAGGCTCGGCCTCGCCGCCATATTGTCGGTGATCATCGGCGTCGGCAGGTTCCTGCTGTCGGCCTTCATCTACCCATGGATCGCCGCGCGCGGCCGCCGCAGCAAGTCGGCGGTGACGCTGGCCGAGCTGGAGGCGCGGGCAAGGGTCACCCGGGGGCTTTCGGTCACCGGTCTGGTCTTCCTGTTCGTCTACCCGATCCTGATCATCTCGCTGTTCGGCGTGCAGGGATCGATCAAGTGGGTCGACAACTACGGCGTCCAGATCCTGATCTACGTGATGCTGGGCTGGGGCCTCAACATCGTCATCGGCCTCGCCGGACTGCTCGACCTCGGCTACGTCGCCTTCTATGCGGTCGGCGCCTACTCCTACGCGCTGCTCGCCATCAACTTCCACCTCAGCTTCTGGGTGCTGTTGCCGGTGGCCGGCATTCTCGCCGCCTTCTGGGGCATCATCCTCGGCTTCCCGGTGCTCCGGCTCCGGGGCGACTATCTCGCCATCGTCACGCTGGCCTTCGGCGAGATCATCCGTCTGGTGCTGATCAACTGGAAGGACTTCTCAGGTGGCTCGGCGGGTATCTCGTCGATCCCCAAGGTGACGTTGTTCGGCATCTACTCCTTCGACATGGGCGCCTCCAACAGCTTCATCAAGGCGTTCCATCTCTCGCCGTCGTCGGCCTATTACAAGGTGTTCCTCTACTACCTGATCCTGCTTCTGGCGCTGCTCACCGCCTTCATCACCATCAGGCTTCGCCGCCTGCCGATCGGCCGCGCCTGGGAGGCGCTGCGCGAGGATGAGGTGGCCTGCCGGTCGCTCGGCATCAATACCACCAACACCAAGCTGACGGCCTTCGCCATCGGCGCCATGTTCGGTGGCTTCGCCGGATCCTTCTTCGCTGCCCGTCAGGGCTTCGTCTCGCCGGAATCCTTCATCTTCATGGAGTCGGCGGTCATCGTCGCCATCGTGGTGCTGGGCGGCATGGGATCGATGATCGGCGTCGCGCTGGCGGCGGTGGCCATGATCGGCGGCACCGAGCTCCTGCGCGAGCTCGACTTCCTGAAGCTGGTGTTCGGCAAGGACTTCAACCCCGACCAGTACCGCATGCTGCTGTTCGGCCTCGCCATGGTGATCATCATGGTGTGGAAACCGAGAGGCTTCGTCTCAGCTCGTCAGCCGACCGCCTTCCTGTTCAAGCGGAAGACGGTTTCAGGCGATCTCGTGAAGGAAGGCCACGGCTGACATGACCACCTCTCATCGGAACTGGGACAGCGATCCTGTCCTCACCGTCGAGCATCTGACCATGCGCTTCGGCGGTCTCGTGGCGGTGAACGACCTTAGCTTCTCCGTCGGTCGGGGCGACATCACGGCGCTGATCGGTCCCAACGGGGCCGGCAAGACGACGGTGTTCAACTGCATCACCGGCTTCTACAAGCCGACCACCGGCATGATGTCGATGCGGACGCGGGACGGATCGCTGCATCTTCTCGAGCGGCTGCCCGACTTCGTGGTTGCGCGCAAGGCCAAGGTGGCCCGCACTTTCCAGAACATCCGCCTGTTCTCGGGCATGACGCTTCTGGAAAACCTGCTGGTCGCCCAGCACAATCCGCTGATGATCGCTTCGGGCATGACCATTCTCGGCGTGCTCGGCATCGGCGGCTACAAGACCCATGAACGGGAAGCGATCGAACGGGCCCGTTACTGGCTCGACAAGATCGGTCTCATCGATCGTGCCGACGACCCGGCCGGCGATCTGCCCTACGGTGCCCAGCGCCGCCTGGAGATCGCCCGCGCCATGTGCACCGGTCCGGATCTGCTCTGCCTCGACGAGCCGGCGGCCGGCCTCAACCCGCGTGAATCGGCCGAGCTCAACGCGCTGCTGCTGTCGATCCGCAAGGACGACGGCACCTCGATCCTGCTCATCGAGCACGACATGTCGGTGGTGATGGGAATCTCCGACCATGTCGTCGTGCTCGAATACGGCACCAAGATCGCCGACGGTACGCCCACCGAGACGCGGAACGATCCGCGCGTCATCGCCGCCTATCTCGGCGTCGACGACGAAGAAGTGGAAGAGATCGAGCACGAGCTCGACGAGACGACCGGCAGCGAAGGGGGCAGGGCATGAGCGCCACGGACACCAAGCCCCTGCTGACCATCAGGGGCGTCAAGACCTATTACGGCAACATCATCGCGCTGAAAGGGGTCGACGTCGACGTCCACCAGGGCGAGATCGTCACGCTGATCGGCGCCAACGGCGCCGGCAAGTCGACGCTGATGATGACCATCTGCGGCAACCCGAGGGCCCGCGAGGGTTCGATCGTCTACGACGGACAGGACATCACGCGCCTGCCGACCCACGAGATCGCCCGCCTCCGGATCGCTCAGTCGCCCGAGGGGCGACGCATCTTCCCGCGCATGACCGTGCTCGAGAATCTGCAGATGGGCGCGTCGATCGACAACATGGAGTTCTTCGACACCGACATCCAGTACATGTTCGACCTGTTTCCCCGCCTCAAGGAGCGCCTCAACCAGCGCGGCGGCACGCTTTCGGGCGGCGAACAGCAGATGCTCGCCATCGCCCGCGCGCTGATGGCCCGGCCGAAGCTGCTGATGCTGGACGAGCCGTCGCTCGGTCTGGCGCCGTTGATCGTCAAGCAGATCTTCGACGCCATCCGCGAGCTCAACCGGCGCGACGGCCTCACGGTGTTCCTGGTCGAGCAGAACGCGTTCCATGCGCTGAAGCTCGCCCATCGCGGCTACGTGATGGTCAACGGCGTGATCACCATGAGTGGCTCCGGCCGCGAACTTCTCGAGAACCCCGAGGTGCGCGCCGCGTATCTCGAGGGTGGTGCCCACTAACACTGGCTGGGCCTGTGGTCGTGGGAGAGCGGTTCTGCTTTCCCCGGCAGGCCCTAAGGAGAAAGATCATGCAGGGCATCCTCTACGAAGAGGCGTCGAGCCTCACCTTTATCTTCGTCACGCTTCTTCTGGGCGGCCTCGGCGCCTGGATGACCGGCCGCGCCTGCGCCAAGACGTGGCGGCCGAGGCCGGTGATGGCGGTTTACGTGGCGATCCTCTCCGTCGGCATCCGTTTCATCCACTTCTCCATCTTCAGCGGCACGTTGCTGTCGCTGCACTACTACCTCGTCGATGCGATCGTGCTCGAAGCCATCGCCTTCGCCGGATTCCAGTTTACGCGCGCGCGGCAAATGGCTACGCAGTATTACTGGCTCTACGAGTTGACCGGTCCCTTCTCCTGGAAGGGGCGCGGTTGAGCGGAAACGGCGAGGCCGGGGCTGGAATTTCAGCCGTGGCCAGGCGTTCCGGGTGGCGACCGGCAAATGGAGCAGGGGTTTTCTCCGCCGGCCGCCGCTTAGTACCCAGGGCTCGGGAATGGGCCCGCTAGACTTCCAGTGACAGAAAAATGGGAGACCACAACATGAAGAAGTTCCTCCTGTCCGGCGTCGTGTTTGCCGCTGGCCTCGCCTTCGCCGGCGCAGCTTCGGCCGACGTCATCATCGGTGTCGCCGGCCCGCTGACCGGTCCGAACGCCGCTTTCGGCGCGCAGCTTCAGAAGGGTGCGGAGCAGGCCGCCGCCGACATCAACGCCGCCGGTGGCATCAACGGCGAGAAGGTGGTGATCGAGCTTGGCGACGACGTGTCGGATCCCAAGCAGGGCGTTTCGGTCGCCAACAAGTTCGTGGGTGACGGCGTCCAGTTCGTGGTCGGCCACTTCAACTCGTCGGTCTCGATCCCCGCGTCCGACGTCTATGCCGAGAATGGCATTTTCCAGGTGACGCCGGCCTCCACCAACCCGAGCTTCACCGAGCGTGGCCTGTGGAACACCTTCCGCGTCTGTGGTCGCGACGACCAGCAGGGCGCCGTCGCCGGCAAGTACATCGCCGAGAAGCTCGCCGGCAAGAAGGTGGCCGTGCTGCACGACAAGACCACCTACGGTCAGGGCCTCGCCGACGAGACCAAGAAGGCGCTCAATGCCGCCGGCGTCACCGAAGCCCTCTATGAAGGCGTCAATGTCGGCGACAAGGACTTCTCGGCCCTCATCTCCAAGATGAAGGAAGCCGGCGTCGAGGTCATCTACTGGGGCGGCCTGCACACCGAAGGCGGCCTGATCGCCCGCCAGTCGGCCGAAGCCGGCCTCAAGGCGACGATGATGTCGGGTGACGGCATCGCCTCCGACGAGTTCGCCGCCATCGGCGGTCCGGCCGTCGAAGGCACGCTGATGACGTTCGGCCCCGACCCGCGCCAGAACCCGGCCGCTACTGACGCCGTGAAGAAGTTCCGCGACGCCGGCTTCGAGCCCGAGGCCTACACGCTCTACAGCTACGCCGCCGTGCAGATCATCGCCGCCGGCGCCAAGGCGGCCGGTTCGACCGACCCGCAGGCGGTGGCCGAGAACGTCCGCAAGGGCGAGCCGATCGCGACGGTCATCGGCGAGCTGGCCTATGACGAGAAGGGCGACCGCAAGGACGCCGACTACACCGTCTACGAGTGGTACAAGGCCGACGACGGCAAGATCACCTACAAGATGCTGCCGTAAGTCGTCCTTCGGCCGCTTCGGCGGCCGGAACAGGCACTTCGCATCGGGCGCCGCCGGTCACTCCGGCGGCGTTCCGTTTTGCAGGCCAAGCTGCTATTGCTGCCTGCAACAGGGTGGATGGCAGAGGGCATCGGTTGGTCATGATGAGCATGTTGGGCGGCATTCGTCGGGCTTGTCTTTCGGTCGCGGCCCTGGCCGTCATCCTTGTGCCGGCGCGGGCCGAGGTGGTGATCGGCATCGCCGGCCCGATGGGCGGAAGCTTTGCCGATGTCGGCCGCGACATCAAAGCCGGCGTGGAGATCGCCGTGGCGACGGCCAACGCGCGCGGCGGCATTGGCGGCGAGAAGATCCGGACCGTCGCCGTCGATGACAAGTGCGAGGCCGAGACCGCTGCGGCGGTTGCCAACCAGTTGATCGGCAAGGGCGTACGGGCGGTGATCGGTCATGCCTGCACGGCGGCGGCGCTGCCGGCCGCCCGCGTCTACGCCGACGCTGGCGTGCTCTTCCTGTCGCCAGCCGCCACCAACCCGCGCTTCACCGACGAGAAGGTCGGCGACGGGGTGTTTCGCTTGACGATCCGCTCCGATCGGCAGGGGCGGGCGATCGCCGACTACCTGAAGGCCAGGTTCGACGGCAAGCGGGTCGCCTTCGTTCACGACGGCAGCGTCTATGGCCAGGGGCTGGTCGAGCAGGCGGCCAAGCTGTTCGCCGACCAAGGCGGGGCCGTCGCCATGACCGAGAGATTCACGCCCGGCGAGAAGAGCCAGAACAACCTGATCGGCAAGATCCAGGATGCTGCGGTGTCGGCGGTGGTGATGGGCGCCCTCCAGGCGGACGCGGCGGTGATCGCCGGCGAGATGCGCGCGCGCGGCCTCGATGCGGCGCTCATCGGCAATGAGTCGCTGGCGCTGTCCGAGTTCAAGGCGCTGGCGGGCGACGCCGCCGAGGGTACGGTGTTCTTTCTGCCCTTCGTCGACAAGTCGTTGCCACAGGCGGTGGGGCTGCTGCTGTCGCTCGAGGAACGGCAGCTGATGCCGACGGATACCGTCTTTACCGCCCATGCCGCCACGGAAGCGGCGATCGCCGCGCTGAACGCGGGTGGCGACCTTGCCGCGCAGGCGGAGTTCCTGCGTGGGAGCGGCGCCAACACCGTGCTCGGCAAGGTCACGTTCGACGCCAAGGGCGACTGGAGCGGCGGCACCTATGAGTCCTACGTCTGGCGGGGAGACACCTTCGCCCTCCTGCCACAAGACTGACGCGCGTTTCCATCGGTTCTCCCGCGACCGGCCGCCTTTGCGCGGCTTTTACTGGCGTTTGCTGCCGGCAACTGGTACTGTCGATCCGACGACAAACGAGCAAGCGTGCCGCTCGAGCCCCCGTGTCGTTCCCGAAAGGGAGCGTGCGGATGATTGGCCGGATTGTCCCGCAACGGACGCCGGCTCCTGGATCGCGGCGCGCCGGAGTACTCTCAGTGGGTGACGCGGGCGACCAAAGCGACCGCGCAGACTCCACGCGAGGACGTGCCGATTCCGCAGCCAATGCGGGGGACGGAGCGTCCGGTGTCCTGTCGAAGCGGGCGGCGCGACGCCGCCGCAAGCGCCGGTCCGGTTCGGGCACGGCGGGTGACAGGACCTCGGTGGGACATGCGCCAACACCGGGCGACAAGCCGCCGGAGCGGGCAACCGCGCAGCCGGCGCGTGCCGATTCGCCTTCCATTTCATCCCCCGACAAGCCGTCTGCCGACAAGTCGGAAGCGCCGGCCGGCCGGACGCGCGACGATGGCGCCAGGCGCCGGCGGCGACGCGGTCCTTCGAAGGGTGCCCTGCGCGGCGTGCGCAAGCCCGGCCGGGAGGATGGTCGCTCCGACGACGGACGAAGCCGCGAGGGCGACCGCCGCAAGGGCGGCGATCGGCATGCCGATGCCGGCGAGGCACGGTCGGCCGCCGGCCAGGGACACCATGGCCATCACGGTTCGCACGGGCGCGACGGCCGTCGTGGTCTGCCGGCGACGGGACCGCTCTACGCGGCGCTCGATCTTGGCACCAACAACTGCCGCCTGCTGGTGGCCGAGCCGCAGGATCGTGGCTTTCGCGTCGTCGATGCCTATTCGCGCATCGTCCGGCTCGGCGAGGGCATAGGCCGGACCGGACGCCTCTCCGACGCGGCGATGGATCGAGCGGTCGACGCGCTCGCCGTCTGCCGGGGCAAGCTGGCCGATCTCAAGGTTCGCCGGATGCGGCTGATTGCAACCGAGGCCTGCCGGCTGGCCGACAACGGCCCGCTGTTTCTCGATCGTGTGCGGCGGGAGACCGGCCTCAACCTGGAAATCGTCAGTCGGGAGACCGAGGCGCGACTTGCCGTGGCCGGCTGCGCCACGCTGATCGATCCGCGCTCTCAGGGCGTGCTGCTGTTCGACATCGGCGGCGGCTCGTCGGAGCTGGTCTGGCTCGATCTCCGGCGGCGGGGCGAGGCGCGCGGCTTCGCGCTCACCCGCTTCATCAAGAGCTGGACGTCTTTGCCGGTCGGCGTCGTCACGCTCAGCGAGCGGCATGGCGGCCACATGGTCACGCCCGACATCTACCGCGACATGGTCGAGGAGGTGGTGGGGCTTCTTGAGGGATTCGACGGCATGGACGGCGCCGCCGAGCTGGTGGCCTCGGGCGGTGCGCACATGCTGGGTACGTCCGGCACGGTGACGACGTTGGCCGGCATTCATCTCGGCCTCAAGCGCTATGACCGTCGCCGCGTCGACGGCGTCTGGCTCGATGGCGGCGAGGTGGACGACATGATCGATCGCCTGACCGGCATGGGCTACGATCAACGCGTCGCCAACCCCTGCATCGGCTCCGATCGCGCCGATCTGGTGCTGGCCGGATGCGCCATTCTGGAAGCCATTCGCCGCAAGTGGCCCTGCCAGCGGTTGCGCGTCGCCGATCGCGGTCTGCGCGAGGGTATCCTGGTCGAACTCATGGCCCGCGACGGCGTCTGGCGTCGCCGGCCTCAGCCCGCAAGGACGGAAGCGCATGTCTGACAAGGGAAAATCCGGTGGAGACAAGCCGGCCGGTCCGGACAAGTCCAAGGGTAAAGGGCGGGCCGAGACGGGCCTCAAGGTCAAGGTGAAGACGGCGCGCGGCCGTACCGCCTCGTCGGTGCGCTGGCTGCAGCGCCAGCTCAACGACCCCTATGTGGTCAAGGCGCGCAAGGAAGGCTGGCGGTCGCGCGCCGCCTTCAAGCTGATCGAGATCGACGAGAAGTACCACCTCCTGAAGCCGGGCAACCGGGTGGTCGACCTGGGCGCCGCGCCGGGCGGCTGGTGCCAGGTGGCGGCCAGGAAGACGGGGTCGACGCCGGGCAATCCGCTGGTGGTCGGCATCGACTATCTTGAAATGGACGGCGTGCCGGGCGTGGCGCTGCTTCAGAAGGACTTCCTCGACGACGACGCGCCGGACGCGCTGATGGCCGCCCTCGGCGGGCACACGCCCGACGTGGTGCTTTCCGACATGGCGGCGCCGACCACCGGCCACCACAAGACCGACCATCTTCGCACCACCTACCTCTGCGAGGTGGCGGCCGCCTTTGCCGTCGACGTGCTTCGGCCGGGCGGCGCCTTCGTCGCCAAGGTGTTCCGGGGCGGTACCGAGAACGAGCTTCTGGCGACGCTGAAGCAGAACTTCGCGCAGGTCTTCCACTTCAAGCCGCCGTCTTCGCGGCAGGAAAGCGTGGAGATGTACGTCGTCGCCAAGGGCTTCAAGGGGCGGCCCTCCGCCGGGACGGAGGCGGACGAGGACGCGCAGCCGTGAGCGGCGCGCCTCCCGGCGCTGATGGCTGGGACCGCATCCCCGACGAGCCGGATGGCTCGATCCGGGCGACACCGACCGAACCCCGGAAGCTGCGCGACAAGCTGCGTCGCTCCGGCTTTGCCTATCTTCAGCGCCACTCCGCTTCGGAAGCGCATTTTTCCGGCCTGATGGAGCAGAAGCTTCGGCGATGGGAGGCGGCGGGCTACGTCGCTTTGGGCGAAGCCCGCGCTGCCGATCTCGTCGCCGAGCTGACCTCGGAGTTTCGCGAGCTCGGCCTTCTCGACGACGCCGGCTTTGCCGCCTCGCGCGTTGCCTCGGCGCGTCGCAAGGGCGCCTCGCGCCTCAAGATCGCTCTCGGTCTTCGGGCGAAGGGCGTCGACGGCGAACTGGCGCGGGCGGCCATCGATGACGAGGGCACCGACGAGACGGTCGCGGCGCTCCGCTTCTGCCGTCGGCGACGGATCGGTCCGTGGCGGCGGGGCGAGCGACCGGATCGGGACGGTCTCAACCGGGAGATCGCCATCCTGGCGCGGCAGGGTTTTGCCACTCAGCTCGGACGCGCCGTCGTGCTACTGTCGCTTGAGGAAGCCGAGGACAAGCTCGGCGCGATTTGAGACTGTCGTCGATGGAATGGGTGTCGGAAGCGCTGCTGATCGGCCTTCGCCCGCATGGGGAGACCAGCGCGGTGATCGAAGTGATGACGCCCGACTACGGTCGTCATCTCGGCCTTGTGAAGGGCGCCCGCTCGCGGCGCCTGCAGCCGGTTCTGCAGACGGGAAACTCGCTGCTGGTCAACTGGCGGGCGCGGCTTGAGACGCATCTCGGTCTGTTTTCCGTCGAACTGTCGGAAGCGCGGGCGGCGCGGCTGATGGAAAGCGCCTCCGGTGTGTTCGGCGTGCAGATCGTTGCCGGCCACCTCAGGCTCCTGGCCGAACGCGAGGCGCATGCGGGTCTCTACCGGGCGGCGATCGCGCTGCTCGACCATCTCGACGGCTTGCTGCAATCGGCGGCGCTGATCGCCCGCTTCGAGCTGATGCTGCTCGACGAACTGGGCTTCGGGCTCGATCTGTCCTGTTGCGCTGCGACAGGACGAACCGACGATCTTCGCTTCGTCAGCCCCAGGTCGGCCCGTGCGGTCTCGGCCGAAGCCGGCGCGCCCTATGCCGACCGCTTGCTGAAGCTGCCCGCCTTCCTGTTGTCTGGCGCGGACGACAGTCCGGATGCCGCCGATGTCGTCGCGGCACTGAAACTCACGGGCTTCTTTCTCGACCGACATGTCGCCGGCCCCCGGGCGATCGATCTGCCGACGGCGCGAACGCAAATGCTCGGCAAGCTGGAAGCCGAACGGCGCGGCCTATCGTAGATTTCCTTGGTTACCCAGAGTGTTACCTTACCCTCTCCCTGTTCCCTCTCCCACAAGGGGCGAGGGGACGCGGTTGGAGCCTACCCACTTCTGGAAAGCTCGTCCGGTTCAGAATAAGGGGGGCGACAAATCCGGTCGTCCCCTCGCCCCTTGTGGGAGAGGGAACAGGGAGAGGGGTAAACCTATCTGGATTTCGATATACTGGCCGAGTGACTCACGCCACAGCGGCGAGAAACAGTGCCTCGCGGCGCACCGTGCCGTCGGCATTGCGCGGGATCTCCGGCACGGACACCAACGCCGCCGGGCGGTCGAGCTTGCCGGCCTCCTCGCCCTCCAGCCAGATCAGGAGATCGGTCAGCGATGGCCGCTCGCCGCTTCTCGGCACCACGGCGAGGCCCAGGCGATGGCCCACCGGGCCGGCTTCGATCGGGAAAACGGCGGCGTCCTCGACGCTGGGATGACGCGAGAACAAGGCATCGAGCCGTTTCGGCGACACGGTGATGCCGGCGATGCCGATGGTTTCGTCGAGAGTGCCGGTGATGGTCAGGCGTCCCTCGCGCTCCTCGGCGGCGAGGCCGGTGCGAAGGAAACCATCCGAGGTGACGCCAAGCAGGGCGCTGCGCCGGCCGGACTGCGGTTCGGGCCAGGGCGCATCGGGAATGAGGGCGCCGCCGAGCAGCAACTCGCCGCCGTCCGCCTTGCGGCCGCGCGCGCCAGCCTTGGCCTTGACCCTCGCTTCGAACAGGATCGGCGCCGCGCTGAGGCCACCCATGTGCGCCGCGCCCGCCGGCAGCGCCACAGAGCCCCCGTCGGCATCGCGAGCGCGCGGTATGAGGCAGAGGCCGCCGAGCGTCAGCAGGTCGACGGTGCGAGCGGCCGGTGCCGGTGCCAGACCGAGGCCGACACCGACGGCCGAGAAGGCAAGGGGACGGTCGAGCTGAGCGGCGAGCGGGGCGACCATCACTTCCGGCAGCACGATGCGGTCGGCGCCCACGCTCTCCACCGCCTCGGCGAGGCCGGCGAGCGATGTGCCGTGATGGAAGGCGACGCGGCCGCCGGACATCAGGGCCGTGACGATCGAGCCGGCGACCGAGGCCAGGCTGGCCGGATGCATGGTGGAGACAATCGTCTCCGGCGCCACGATGCCTGCCTCAAGGAGGTGGCCGGTGGCGATCGCCATCAGTTGGTTGTGGCTGTAGGGAACGATCAGCAACTCGTCGTCGGGCGTGCGGGCCATGGAGAGCAGGGCGATGTGGTCGGCCGCTTCGCCGCGCCGCGTCACCTCGGGCGGTTCGCCCAGCGCATCGAGATCGGCCAGCACTTCGGAGAGGTCGATCAGGCCGTCCGGCTGGCCGTCGCCGACGGCGAAGACGAAGCGGATGGCGAAGGTATCGGCGGCGACATCGCGGACCAGTTCGCCCGAAGGTTCGCTTTCGATTTCCGAAGCGGTGACCATGGCCTTGATCGACGCTGCCTCGATGGCCGCCTCGATTTCCGATTTGGTCCAGTAGATCGGCAGTGGCGCGACCACGAGGCCGGCCTTCAGAGCCGCAAACAGGATGATGGCCGCGTCGGCGCAGGGCGGCAGGTGAATGCCGAGCACCATGTCCGGCCGTAGGCCGACGGCGGCGAAGAAGGCGGCGAGGCCATTGATCCGCTTTTCCGCCCCAGCAAAGCTGTAGGTGGCGGAAAGGCCGGGCACCGCGCCCACGCCGACGTCCTCGAAGGCGATCGTCTCGGGCGCCACCGCGGCGGTGCGGCGCAGCAGCTCGACGAGCGTCACATTGCTCCAGACTCCGGAGGCGACGTAGGTTTCGGCTCGTTGTTCGGACGTCAGGATCATCGCGCGTTTCCCTGTATGCGCTCGGGTTCCGTTACGTGGCGTCAGGACTTGCCGTCCGCCCACCAGGCGGGCGGCTGGATGCCGGTCAGTGCCGTCGTCTCCGGCCTATGGACACGCGTCCAGCGGGCGACCAGATCCGTGGGCAGGTGATAGAGCGGTATGCAGTAGAGACCGGAGATCAACAGACGGTCGAGGGCACGCACGGCCGCCTCGAACTCGTCACGGCCGGTGGCGGCGAGAAGGGCGTCGATCATGGCGTCGATCGCCCGGCTCGATGCGCCGGCATAGTTGAAGGTGCCCTCGGTGACGGCGGCCTTCTGCGACCAACGGTTCATCTGTTCGTTGCCCGGTGACAGCGACGCCGTCCAGAGCATCTGCAGCATGTCGAAGTCGAAGGACTTCTGACGGTCGTAATACTGCGTCGAATCGACGAGGCGCACCGACATGTCGATGCCGACCAGCTTGAGCGTCGCCTGATAGGCGAGGGCAAGACGTTCCTCGTCGGGCACCTTGGCCATGAACTCGAAGGCGAATGGTTTGCCGTCGGCATCCACCAGCCGCTTCCCGTCGAGCTTCCAGCCGGCCTCGCCGAGAAGGTCGAGGGCGGCACGCAGCGCCTTGCGGTCGCGGCCCGTGCCGTCGCTGACCGGTGGCGCATAGGTACCGTCCATGACGTCGGGCCTGACCTGATCCTCGTAGGGGGCGAGCAGCGCCTTCTCGTCATCCGAGGCGGGGACGCCGAGCGCCGACAGGCTCGACCCCTCGAAATAGGAGCCGCTTCTTGCGTAGGCGCCGTAGTAGAGCGTCCGATTGACGGCTTCGAAGTCGAACAGCAGCGTCATCGCCTCGCGCACGCGGACGTCCTTGAAGATCTCCCGGCGCGTGTTGAACACGAAGCCGGTCATTCCCTTGGGCGAGCCGTTGGCTATCTTTTCGAGGACGACGCGGCCGTCCTTGGCGGCCGGGAAATCGTAGGCCTTGGCCCAATGGCCGGGGTCGGTGTCGATGTAGACATCGAAGGCGCCGGACTTGAAAGCTTCGAAATAAGCGGTGCTGTCCTTGAAATACTCGATACGGATCTCGTCGAAATTGTCGAGCCCGCGCTTGATGGGCAACTCCCGCGCCCAATAGTCCGGGTTGCGCTTCAGCACCACCTGCCGACCTTCGTCGACGCTCGCCACCTGATAGGGGCCCGAGCCCAGAATGGGCTTCATCGACGACTGGTCGAAGGTTTCGGGATCCACCGCATGCTGGGGCAGGATCGGCGTGTAGCCGCCAATGAGCAGCGGCAGCTCGCGGTCGCCGCCATCGGCAAAGGAAAAGCGCAGGGTGCGCTC
Organism: Pleomorphomonas sp. NRK KF1; assembly: GCF_023721755.1. Lineage (GTDB taxonomy): Bacteria > Pseudomonadota > Alphaproteobacteria > Rhizobiales > Pleomorphomonadaceae > Pleomorphomonas. Next base: position 149,372 of record NZ_JAMDLH010000010.1, read on the forward strand.
GCCGACGCGGTCGATCGATACCACCTTGTCGAAGCGGCGCTTGTAGACCGGGCGCCCCTTCGTCTTCAGCAGGTCGACAGTGAACAGCACGTCGTCGACCGTTACCGGCTGACCGTCGGCGAAAGTGGCCGCCGGATTGAGCGTGAACTCCACCCAACTGCGGTCGGGTGGCATTTCGACGCTCTCGGCGAGGAGACCATAGAGCGAAAAGGCCTCGTCGGCCGACCGATGGAGCAGCGTGTCCCAGACATTGTAGCCGTAGAGCACGTCCGACAGGCCGCGCGGCGCGTTGCCCTTGACGATGAAGGGATTGAGACTGTCGAACGAACCGGGGAAGCCAAGGGCGAAAGTGCCGCCCTTGGGGGCGGTGGGATCGGCATAGGGAAGATGGTCGAAGCCGGCGGGAAGGGCGGGCTCGCCGTGCATGGCAATGCCGTGGGCCGGCGCGGCGCGGGCCGGCAGCGACAGAAGGAGGGCGGCGCTGGCGGTGCCAAGACAAAAGACGCGGCGAGTAATGACGCCAGACATGAACCAGGCTCCGTTCGGAAGCGAATCTTTCCGAGACGTTAACACGTTCGTCCTGTTCGGACCGATGATTTTTGGTTCGAGCGGTGCGCGGTCCACCGCCGAACCGCACGCTGGAACACGGCTTTTTCCGTCTGGGACCATCGGGTCACCGTGTTGCCCAATTTTGACGTCATCGGGTTTTGCGACTTCCGGGCGGTGGGGCGAGGTGCGCCCCGCGCGCCGCAGGGGAGAGAGAAAGTCACTTTCGGCAGGCTTCCTGGGGCTGAGATTGCGCGAAGCGCTGTTGACAAGTCGATCGAAATCAGACGATCGGTAGCGCCACAGATGTGTGCCTCCGGATCGACGCATGCAAAGGATTGGGCGAATGGCAACAGTTAACTCCTTCAGGACTCTGGGCTGCGTGGCGGCGCTGCTTTTGTCGGCGACGGCCGCTCTGGCTCAGGACAAGCCGGCCGCGCCGGCCGAGGCTCCGGCCGCCAGCGATGCGGCTGCCCCCGCTGCGTCGGCCGACAACCCCTGGAACAAGCTCTGCGGCCAGGATGCGCGCACCAAGAAGCAGGTCTGCTTCACGGTTCGGGAGCTGCGCACCGACAGCGGTCAGTTCCTGGCCTCTGCCGGCGTGCGCGAGGTTGACGGCGAGACCCGAAAGATTCTTCTGGTGCAGACGCCTGTTGCCATGCTGCTTCAGCCGGGCATCCGCGTTCAGGTTGACCAGAACACCCAGGTGCCGGGCAAGTACACCATCTGCATGCCCAACGCCTGCTTCGCCGAGATCCCGATCACCGACGACTTCACGGCGTCGATGAAGAAGGGCAAGGACCTGATCATCACCACGCAGAATCAGCAGGCCAAGGCGCTGAACTTCCCGATCTCGCTAACGGGCTTCACCGCGTCCTACGAGGGCCCGGCGATCGACACCGCGGCGCTGCAGCGCCAGCGCGAGCAGCTCGCCTCCGAGGTGCAGCGCAAGGCCAAGGAAGCCCAGCAGAAGCTGCTGGACGCGCAGAACGCCGCCTCCGGCGCCGCTGCCAAGCCCTGATCAGGGCGCCTTTCGAAACGAACGAAGCCCGGCGGGTCTCCCAGCCGGGCTTTTTTCTGTTCTGTGGCGCGCCGCTCAGGCGACGCGGAGCGCCTGGCGGACGCCGGCCGCGTAGGCCGGATCGGCCTTCTCGAAGTGGCCAAGCTGGCGCTCGACGATTTCCAGCGGCACGCCGGCCATGGCGGCGGCGATGTTCTGGAAAAGGCGCTGCCGCTGTCCCTCGTCGAACAGGCGGAACAGGGCGCCGGCCTGCGAATAGTCGTCGTTGCCGGCGCGGTGGTCGTAGCGGTCGGCGTCGCCGGAAATGCGGAGCGGCGGTTCGCGGTACTCCGGCGCTTCACGCGGACCGCCGAAGCTGTTGGGCTCGTAATAGGCGTCCACATTGGCCTTGTTGGGCATGAAGTTCATGGCACCGTCCTTGTGATAGTGATGGACGGGGCATTTCGGCGCGTTGACCGGCAGCGCCTCATAGTGGGTGCCGAGCCGGTAGCGGTGGGCGTCGGCGTAGGAGAAGATGCGGGCCTGCAGCATCTTATCGGGCGAGAAGCCGACGCCGGGCACGATGTTGGACGGCGAGAAGGCGGCCTGCTCGATCTCGGCGAAATAGTTGTCGGCGTTGCGATTGAGCTCGAAGGTGCCGACCTCGATCAGCGGGTAGTCGGCATGCGGCCACACCTTGGTGAGGTCGAACGGGTTGTAGGGCGTCTTCTCGGCGTCGAGTTCCGGCATGATCTGGACGAAGAACTTCCAGCGCGGATAGTCACCGGCCTCGATGGCGCCGAACAGGTCCTCCTGCGTGGATTCGCGGGTGCGGCCGACGACGTCCGCCGCCTCTGCGTTGGTGTAGTGGCGGTGACCCTGCATGGTCTTGAAATGGAACTTCACCCAGAAGCGCTCGCCGGCCTCGTTGATGAAGGAATAGGTGTGGGAGCCGTAGCCGTTGATGTGGCGGACGTCGGTCGGTAGGCCGCGGTCGGAGAACAGGATGGTGACCTGGTGTAGGCTTTCCGGCGACAGCGACCAGAAGTCCCACATGGCGGTGGGCGAGCGCAGGTTGGTGCGCGGGTGCCGCTTCTGGGTGTGAATGAAGTCGGGGAACTTCAGCGGGTCGCGCACGAAGAACACCGGCGTGTTGTTGCCGACGATGTCCCAGTTGCCTTCCTCGGTGTAGAATTTCAGGGCGAAGCCGCGCACGTCGCGCTCGGCATCGGCGGCGCCGAGCTCGCCGGCCACCGTGGAGAAGCGGAGGAGCAGCGGCGTTGTCTTGCCGACTTCGGAGAACAGCTTGGCGCCGGTGTAACGGGTGATGTCGTGGGTCACCGTCAGCTCGCCGAAGGCGCCCCAGCCCTTGGCATGAACGACGCGCTCGGGGATGCGCTCGCGGTTCTGGTGAGCGAGCTTTTCGATGAGTTGCCAGTCCTGCATCAGCACCGGACCGCGTGAGCCGGCGGTGAGCGAGTTCTGGTTGTCGGCGATCGGGGCGCCGGCGGTGGTGGTCTGGATCGGTCTGTCGGTCATGGCGGCTCTTCCTGACGGAGGTTGGTTTTGTGTCTGTTGCCCCCGACATGACGGCATTTTCTGGAATCATTCCAATTGCTTTGTCCGGCCGGGCTGATAGGATTTTCCTATGAGGATCACCCTGCGTCAGTTGCGCTATCTCGATGCGCTCGCCGCCGAAGGTCACTTCGGCCGCGCCGCCGACAGGGCGGCGGTCAGCCAGCCGGCGCTGTCGGCCCAGATCCGCGAACTCGAGGACGCGCTCGGCTGCCAGTTGGTCGAGCGCGCCGTATCCGGCGCCAGGCTGACGGCGGCCGGCGCCGTCGTCGTCGAACGTGGACGGCGCATTCTCGCCGAGGTCGGCGATCTCGAAACCTTCGCCCGTGTCGCCGCCGATCCCAAGGCCGGCTCCTTGCGGCTCGGCATCATTCCGTCGATCGGTCCCTATCTGCTGCCGAAGCTGCTGCCGGCTCTGGCCGAGGTCTTTCCCGCTCTCAAGGTCAGCGTGCGCGAAACGGTGACGGCCACCCTGGTGGGCGAGCTGCAGGATGGCGGCCTCGATCTCGTCATCGCCAGCCTGCCGCTCGGGGATCCGTCGTTCTCGGAAATGCCGGTGTTTACCGATGCCTTCCTGCTGGCGATGCCGGCGGCGGGGCCGCTGTCGCTCGGCGTCTTCGAAAGCGCCGCCGACATTCCCACCGAAGCGCTCCTGTTGTTGGAAGACGGCCACTGCCTGCGCGATCAGACGCTCGCGTCCTGCGGCGCACTCGACGCCCGGCGACTGACGCGGGCGGGCGTCACCTCGCTGGCCACCATTCTGCAACTGGTGGCGGCGGGGCAGGGGGTCACTCTTTTACCAGAGCTTTTCCTCGCCGCGACGCCGCTCGATGCCGTCCGTGTCCATCTCCGTCGCTTCCATGCGCCCGAGCCGCATCGCACGGTCGGTCTCGCTTGGCGGAAGAGCAGCCCGTTGTCGGAGTTGTGCGGGCAGATCGCCGGCCTGATCGCCGGGATGAAGCCGGCGATCATTGACCTGCCGAGGTGAAAGGACATCCCAGCAAACCGGAGCGCGGCGCTCCTTCGATTTCCTTGTCGGGCAAGGATTTCCGCGGTCTCACAGTCCTTGCCGCGCTTGCCCCGGTGCCGTCCCGCCGCTATAAGCGCGCCTGACCAGAGCTCCGGCACCGACCGGACCCCGGCCTTGCAGCCAACCACAGAGGGGCAGACTTCCATGGCGATCGAACGTACCTTCTCGATGATCAAGCCCGACGCGACCCGTCGTAACCTCACCGGCGCCATCACCGCCAAGCTCGAAGCGGCCGGCCTGCGCGTCGTCGCTTCCAAGCGCGTATGGATGAGCCGCAAAGAGGCCGAGGGCTTTTATGCCGTCCACAAGGGCAAGCCCTTCTATGACGAGCTGGTCGACTTCATGTCGTCGGCCCCGACCGTGGTGCAGGTGCTCGAAGGCGAGAACGCCATCGCCAAGAACCGCGAAGTGATGGGCGCCACCAACCCCGAGAAGGCTGCCGAAGGCACCATCCGCAAGGAGTTCGCGCTGTCGATGGGCGAGAACTCGGTGCACGGTTCCGACGCGCCGGAGACGGCCGCCCAGGAAATCGCCTACTGGTTCTCCGAGACCGAAATCGTCGGCTGACGCGTTCTCGCATTCCAACCGAAAAATAAACGGGCGCCCCGGTCGGGCGCCCTTTTTTGCGCCCGATCATCGTTTAGAAAACGTTGCGGTCGTAAACCAAATTTTCTTCATTCCATGGCAAGCCTCAAGCTCGGAAGAGGAGCTATTACGTCTAGCAGGTTGTTGTCGTAGGGTTTTTCGCTTCATGATCGATCCGACGGATCAAGGTACATACGTGCGTCTCGACGCCCTGCGCGTCGGTATCGTCGACGACAGCGCCTATTTTCGCAAACTTGCGGAAACGATGCTGGGGGCTTTTGGCGTACGCGTCATCCTGCAGGCCGCCACCGAGGCGGAGGCCTTGAGCATGGTCATGACGCAGTCGCCGGACGTGTTGCTGCTCGACTGGAATCTCGGCACGGCTGGCAATGGCGCCGCGCTGCTCGATCTTCTGCGCCGCCATCCCGACGAGCGGGTCTCGACCCTCGCCGTGGTCATGGTCACCGCCTATGCCGACAAACGCCGTATGCTTTCGGCGGTGGAACTGGGCGCCAACGACGTGCTGGTCAAGCCATTGTCGGCGCGGCGTCTCTACGAACGGCTTGCCGAGCTGTCGTCGGCGCGGCAGCTTTATGCACGGCGCGGCAACCGGCTGGTGCCGGCCGTGCCGCCGGCCAAGGTCATCCATGACGGGCCAAGCGAAATCATTCGGGTGCGTTCACATTTTCTGAGCAAGCCGACCCATTGATTCCGTTGCCGTAGCGAGGGCTTTCTGGCTAAATCGCCGCCATCATGACAAGCTCTCCTCGCTCCCTGAAGCTCGCGCTCGCCCAGGCCAACCCGGTAATGGGCGACATTTTCGGCAATCTCGACAAGGCGCGACAGGCCCGCGCCGAAGCGGCGCGGCTTGGCGCCGACCTCCTGATTCTGCCCGAGCTCTACATCGTCGGCTACACCCCGGAGGATCTGGTGTTGAAGCCGGCCGTGCAGCGCGATTGCCGGCGGGCCATCGAGCGTCTGGCCGCCGAGACGGCCGACGGTGGGCCGGCGGTGCTCATCGGCACGCCCTGGCTGGACGACGACGGAGCGCTGCGCAACGCGGCGGCCCTGCTCGACGGCGGCGTCGTTGCCGCTCTGCGCTTCAAGGCCGACCTGCCCAACTACTCCGTGTTCGACGAGAAGCGGGTGTTCCAGCCCGGTCCGTTGCCCATGCCCGTGACTTTCCGCGGCATCCGGCTCGGCCTGCCGGTTTGCGAGGACATCTGGAAGTCCGAGGTCGTCGAGCATCTGTCGGAGACCGGCGCCGAGCTCCTGATCGTCATCAACGGCTCGCCCTACCGCTGGACGGTGATGGGTGAGCGGGTCGAGATCGCCACGGCGCGCGTCGTGGAAAGCGGTCTTCCCATGGTCTACCTCAACACCGTCGGAGGCCAGGACGAGCTGGTTTTCGACGGGGCCAGCTTCTGCCTCAATCCCGACCGCGAAGTGGCCTGCCGCCTGCCGGCCTTCGCCGAGGCGGTGGCGCTGGTCACGCTCGCCGAGGGGGCGGACGGCTGGCGGGTCGTTCCCGGCGATGTCGCCCCATATCCCGACGTTCAGGCGGCCAACTGGCTCGCCTGCGTCGTCGGACTTCGCGATTATGTCGAGAAAAACCGCTTCCCCGGCGTTGTGCTCGGTCTTTCCGGCGGCATCGACTCGGCCGTCGTCGCGGCGATGGCCGTCGATGCCTTCGGGGCCGACAAGGTCCGCTGCCTGATGCTGCCCTATCGCTACACTTCGGCCGACAGCCTTGAGGATGCAGCGAAATGTGCCGCCCTGCTCGGCGTCCATTATGACGTCGTCGCCATCGCCGATCCGGTGGAGGGGTTCCTCAAGTCGCTCGGGCCGCTGTTCGAGGGCACCAAGGCCGACACCACCGAGGAAAACCTTCAGTCGCGCGCCCGCGGCACGATCCTGATGGCCGTATCCAACAAGTTCGGGTCGATGGTACTGACCACCGGCAACAAGAGCGAGATGTCGGTCGGCTATTGCACGCTGTACGGCGACATGAACGGCGGCTTCAATCCAATCAAGGACCTCTACAAGATGCAGGTCTACGGCTTGGCCGAGTGGCGCAACGCCCATCGCCCGGAGGGGTTGAAGGGGCCGGCCGGCGAGGTGATCCCGAAGCGCATCATCACCAAGGCGCCGACGGCCGAGTTGCGCGAGAACCAGACCGACCAGGACAGCCTGCCGCCCTATCCGGTGCTGGACGCTATCCTGAACGGTCTCGTCGAGGAGGAGAAGACGGTGGCCGAACTGATCTCCGCCGGTTTCGACGAACCGACAGTGCGCCGGGTCGAGCATCTGCTCTACATCGCAGAGTACAAGCGTCGGCAGGCGGCGCCTGGCGTGAAGATCACCACCAAGAACTTCGGCCGCGACCGCCGCTATCCGATCACCAACCGGTTCCGCGACCGAGGGTAGGGGAAGGGCGGGGCCTTCCTATTTGTACGGCGGGATGGGGATCGCCCGGTAGGCGGCGCGCAAGGCGGCGCTCCAGCGTTCGCGCAGATCGTGGAAATAGGGCTCGCCCGGCTCGATGCGGTGCAGGATGTCATGCGCGATGGCGTCGCGCTTGACCGTCACCAGATCGATCGGCATGCCGACGCCGAGGTTCGAGCGCATGGTCGAATCCATCGAGATCAGACCCAGCTTCACCGCCTCGATGAGATCGGAGGAGAAGGTGATGGCGCGGTCGAGGACCGGCTTGCCATACTTGTGCTCGCCGATCTGCAGGAAGGGCGTGTCCTCCGTGGCCTCGATGAAGTTGCCCTGTCGGTAGACCATGAACAGGCGGAGGCGCCCCTTGGCCACCTGGCCGCCGACCAGCATGGTCACCTCGAAGCCGGCGTTGGACTGTTCCAGTGCCTCGCCGTCGATGCGGTAGACCTCGCGCACGGCGCGGCCGACGAGCTGGGCCGTCTTGAACATCGATGGCGTTGTCCAGATGGTCTCCATCTGGCCGGTTTCCTTGTTCTCGATGCCTTCATTCAGAAAGGACAGAACTGCCTGGGTGATGGCGAGATTGCCGGCGGTAGCCACCGCGATCATGCGGTCACCCGGCTTTTCGAAGATGTGCAGCTTCTTGTACTGGGAGACGTTGTCGAGACCGGCGTTGGTGCGCGTGTCCGCGATCATCGTCAGGCCTTCCTTGACGAGGATGCCGACGCAATAGGTCATCTCTTTCTCCCGAGAGGCTGAATTTCCGTCTTGTTTAGATCATCGGTCTGCGATTCCAAAGCGCCATTTGCGCGGGGGCGCCCATCGATGGATGCGGCATCGTCCGAACGGGGGAGGGGAAAAGAAAAGGCCGGATATCCATGAGGATACCCGGCCTGAAGTCTGCGATCGTCCGCACGGACAAGCGGGAGCCGATCGTTTTGGCGGGAACCGCCGAAGCACCACCGTCGCAGGAGGAGTGACTGATCCGCGGCGACGAAGACGACGGGCGCCGCGCGACCAGCGACCGCCATCCTTTGAACAACCAAGCAAGGCCCGGAGACGATGCGATACCATCTGGAAGCGCCTCGGCGGCAGCAATTCGCATCCGCGCTTCCTTGTTGCAAATGATTATCATTTCTACCGTCCCTCACGTGGCCGGGCAATCCGGGAAAATGCGGGGACGGACGAAAATCTTGAGACAGAATATCCGAAAATACAAAAGAGCGGGCGCGACACCCTTGTCAGGATGCCGCGCCCGCCCGAAGTCGGCCGTTTGCCTCAGCCGTAGTAGGCTGCCGTGTAGAGCGCCTTGACGTCGGTCACCGAGGGCGTGCCGGGGTTGGTCAGCGTGCAGGGATCGGCGAAGGCGTTCTCGCTCATGCGGTTCAGCACGGTCTTGAACTTGGCCTCGTCGAAGTCGACCTCGTCGCAGTCCTTGAAGGTGGAGGGTATGGCCAGCTTCTTGTTGAGGTCGCGGATCGCCTGGGCCAGATCCTCGATGCCGAGCACCCGCTCCACATAGGCGTACTTGTCGGTGAACTGCCGGTTGAAGTCGATGATGTAGGGCAGCATGATCGCGTTGGCGAGGCCATGGGTCACGCCGAACTCACCGCCGATCTTGTGGGCCATCGAGTGCACCAGGCCGAGAGAGGCGTTGGTGAAGGCCATGCCGGCCAGCGCCGAGGCGTTGTGCATGTTGAAGCGGGCCGTCTTGTCATCAGGCGTCGTGTAGGCCTTCTCGAGGTTCTCCAGCACCAGCTTGATGGCTTCCACCGCGTATGGGTCGGTGAAGGACGTGGCGGCGATGGAGGCGACGGCCTCGACGGCGTGGCACATGACGTCCATGCCGGTGTTGGCCGTGACGTTGGCCGGCATGACCATCGGCAGGGCCGGGTCGAGAATGGCGATGTCGGGCACCATGTCGGCGGCGACGATCGGGTACTTGATGTGGTTCTCCGTGTCGGTAATCACCGAGAAGGCGGTGATCTCGGAGGCCGTGCCGGACGTCGAGGGAATGGCGACGAAGCGGGCCTTGTTCCGGAGCGGCGGCATGGCGCCGACGGGGATGATGTCCTCGAAGGTGAGGTTCGGATGCTCGTAGAAGCACCACATCACCTTGGCGGCGTCGAGAGCCGAGCCGCCGCCGATGGCGACGATCCAGTCGGGCTCGAACGCCTGCATGGCCTTGGCGCCGCGCCAGACGGTCTCGACGGAGGGATTGGGCTCGACGCCGTCGATGACGATGGACTCGATGCCGCCCTTCTTCAGGATCTCGATCGCTTGGTCGAGGAAGCCGAAGCGCTTCATGGAGCTACCACCGGTGACCAGAGCCGCCTTCTTGCCCTTGAGGTCGGCGAGCTTGGAGAGCGAGCCCTCGCCGTAAATGATGGTGCGGGGGATGGAGAAGTTCATCACGGTCATCTCTGTCTCCTTGTCGGAACGAGGGGAGGGCTCGTCCGGACATGGCGGTCCGGTCCGGCTCCTTGCGGGAGGCGGTGGAGGCGGGCTCTCGGTTGCGAATTCTGAGGCGGTGTCGGGAGGTCGACTGCCGCTGGAGGAGTTATTTCCTGATGTCTAGATCAGACTTTGGTCGCAAAAACTCAAGCTAACTAAAAACGTTTAAGTATTTGGGTCTTAGATATAAACGGTTTATATGTAGCGAATAGTCAGCTTTACTGTGAGGGAAACTACTTGGTCTTGTGTTGGGGCTGGATGCGGGAGAACGCGCTGAGCGGAGGAGATGCTGCGAGCGCTTGGTGCGGACGGCGGGGATCGAACCCGCATGACCAAGGCCGAGGGATTTTAAGTGCCTGGGTGTCTGGGCAGAATGGCGGAAATCCGGGGAAATATGGTCTTCGTTCGGTCACGAGAGATGGTTCAACCGTCCCTCTTGGTCACAAGCTGGTCACAAGTTTCGGGGGCGGTTCTTGCCGTGAAAATGCAGAGCATATAAAGCGAGTGGTGATGCGGACGTGGTGAAACCGGTAGACACAGCAGACTTAAAATCTGCCAGCCATTGGCTTTGCGGGTTCAAGTCCCGCCGTCCGCACCACCTAGGGGGACAGAATGCTATTCCTGAAGTTCATGTCGCAAAGTGACGAAGCGGTCTTGGTGAACCCGGAGCAAATTATCTCAGTTGCTCCGAACGGAGACGGGACTACGATTGTCACGACCGCCGCCGAGAACCGCGTTATGTACGTGAAGGAGCGTTTCAGTGCTGTGGTGTCGCTCCTGGGGCGAGCAGGGTTCACAGTAATCGAGTGAGCCCTAACCGCTCTATTTCGGGCGGTGCGCTTGAACGAACAGCCCCACTGCAGTCACAACTGTCGAGCCTAGAAGTATCGCGGCGAGTGCCGTGTGCTCATACATACCCGCAATAAAGCATAGAACGATCAGTAGTAAGAGGATGGTCGCTCCAATAAACATGCCCGTCATCCGATAAAACTGATCATTCTTCTGTGCTTTCTGAGTGACCGCGATATTGCTGTCTACCACTTTCTCGGTCATGGTCAGAATACGATCAGCTCCGCCGGGGAGGACGGCGTCGTATTGCGCAAAATGTCGAGGATGCGGCAGCGGTCCGGAGAACGCCTCGCTTTGAACAACCTGAGTAACGCGGGCAACAATCTGCCCTCGTTGCACATCATTCAGGTTCTTCATACTCGAGAGAATAGAGTCGAGCTGCTGCTCAACGACTACTTCTATGTTCTCCGGAGCTTCCGCCAAGCTCGGGGGTGTTTCAGGCTGCTTCTTCTGCCCGGGAACACCTTTTTGCGGTTGTGTCACGCTTCTCGCCACGAGTGCCGACCTCCTCAGTGGTCATCACTCGCTCGAAGGCGTCACCGACCTCGCGCCATGCGCTGCCCACCGTTGTCTGATAAGTATCGACGGGCAGGGACTTTCTTACAAAGAACGCGAACGGTGCGGAGAAGCCATCCACCAAACCTGCTTTGAATGCCTTTTTCATCGGACGACTCCTGGCTTTTTGTTCTTTTGCTAATGCATATATGCTCATTCCAACGTGACGCCTCAACCCATTGATAGCGACATCCCGTTGACAATTGCTTTATCAGTAGCTCCACTTTCGACGAGATTATGACGAAACAGAGTTTCTTTCTCGACGTCGTGGTGAATTATCTCAGCCCTGCCGTGTGTGTAGCTTAACTCCCCCCAGCTAGGCAAGATTGGATTAGTGGCAGGGAGGACTCCCCACTTGCCCAGTCGATCTTAGCTTACGGAGCAACACGAACGAACGGAGTAGCCCCTCCCGGAACCATCGTGGTCGGGAGAACGCCGTTCCAGCGCTCGGCCGCAGTCAGCTCGACGAGGTTCGGGTTGTCCCGCAGAGCGGCACCCTTCGCCCGAATCGCGGCAGCTTCGGCCTCACCTCGAAGGCGGGCAGCATCGGCGTCGGCCTGAGCCTGAGCACGGGTGGCGTCGGCGTCGGCCTTTGCCTTGGTCACGGTGATCTCCGCCTGGACCTTTTCACGCTCGGCGTTCTGCTTGAGCTTCTGGACCTCGATCTCAGCACTCATGCGCTCCTCGATCTTGGCTTCGTAGGCCGCTGAGAAGTCGATGTTCTCGACCTGAACCGCCTCGATAGTGACCGGCCCCTCGACCGCTTCCTGAAGGGCGAGCTGGATGTCGGCGTTGAGCTTGGCGCGCTCGGTGATGGCGCGGGCCGCGTTGTACTGGCCGAAGACGTTCTTGACCTGAGCCATCAGCTTGCGCTCGACGAGGCGCGACATGAGGTTTTCTTCGTTGCCGTAATCGCTGTAGACCAGACCGGCCTTGTCGCCAGGGATCGAGTAGTTGACCGACACGGCAAGCGCGGCGGTCTGCTGATCGCAGTTCGATCACTGCCAGACCGTCCGCTAGATGCCTTTCACCGCCCGGCCTCGATATTTGTGGGGGGCGGTGACCTCATATTGGGGGATGCTCGCCGCGCCGAGATGGAAGTGTTCGCGGTCGATCTGCGAAACGAGGATCTGCGTGTCGGACGGTGGCTCGCTCACCAGTATCCGCAGATGTTCCGCCAGGGCCTCCAGCACGCTGCGCGGCAAAAGGCCGCCCAGGACGACCGCTTCGCAATCGAGGAGCATCTGGGCGTGATGGACGAGCGGGGCGAGCTGCGATGCCGCCCGGTGCAGCCAGCCGTCGATGCGCGTGTCGGTGCCGAGCGTCTCGGGCAGGTCGAACAGGCTGCGGTGGCTCTCGCCCATTTCCTCTAGATACCGCATCAGGTCGCGTCCGCTCGGACGCGGGATGTCCTGCGGAAAGTGGCTGCCGAATGCCGCCGCGTTGCCAAGCGAGCCGCGAAACAGGCGTCTGTGCAGGATGTTGCCGCCGCCAAGCCCGTAGGCGAAGTAGATCAGGCAGAAGTTCTCCATCTGGGCGCCGACGCCGAAATAGGCTTCGGCGAGGGCAGCGGCGTGACCGTCGTTCTCCACCCAGGTCGGCACGCCAAGCGCTGCCTCGAAGATCTGGCGCGGTTTGCTGCCGCGCCAGAGCGGCCACTCGCTCGGCGTGAAGAAGCGCCGCTCATTGTCGGTCAGGTTGATCGGCAGCGAGACGCCGGCGGCCAACAGCTGCTGTCGATCAAGACCGGCGCCTTCCAGCAACTCCTGCACGATGTCGGCCGTCATCGCCGCGACCGCGCCGGGGTCGCGCATCTCGGTTTCCACCATCCGCTCGGCGATAACCTCACCGGTCAGCGAACTGAGGGACACCGCAACCCGATCCACCGTGAAAGCGATACCGGCCATGCGCAGCCTGTCGCTGTTCACGCGCAGCAGGCGGGTCTTGCGCTTGGCGGCGGAGCGGGGCTGAGCGACGCTTTCGAAGTCGACATCTTCCAGCATCCCCCAGTCGATCAAGTCTTGGCTGAGACGCGTCAGGGTGGCGGGCTGGAGGTCCGTGAGATCGGCGATTTCGATGCGCGGCATCGGGCCGTAGAGCCGCAACGTCTCAAGAATGCGTCGGTGATTGTGGCCTAGGGAGAAGCTGGGCTGCAGCATGACGGTCCTGTGGCGAAGAGGGCGGGCCGGTCTCAGTGATGCCGGATCGGGCGACCGGAAACAATATCGCCACTAATTTTCTTTCTGTAAAGAAAATGTCACTGACCGTCGTTAAGTCACAGGGCGCCACCCGAGCGCAGTCCGTCTCACAAGGAGCCTTGTCATGTCCTCCACGTCCCTCGTCGCGTCAGTCGCCGCCCTGGCGCTGATCTCGACGGCCGCTCTTGCAGCCGATGTCGCATCGCCGGCTTTCGGCGAGAAGTTCAACGTCACCGATACCTCTGTGCCGCTCGACAAGCTCACGCGCGCCAACTTCTATGAAACCTTGGTGCCGCTGGCCAAGGCGAAGGGCAGCCTGACCTTCTACAGCTACTGGCCGCCGGCGCCGCTCGTCGTCTACCAGCAGCAGATCATCCCGTCCTTCGAGAAGAAATACGGCATCAAGGTCAACTTCAACTCCGTAGAGACCAACGTCGGCCTGCCGCAGCTCGATGCGACCTTCAAGGAGGGCAAGCCGTCGCCGATGGACGCCTACTTCTCGTCCGATCTGCCGGCGAGCCTCGATGAAATCGCCAACATTCGTCTGGTCGACCTGCTGCCGAACGCGGCGGATATCGATCCGAAATACGCCCGCACCTACCGGGGCATCGCCCACGGCGGCGCCTACGTTCCCTTCCATGCCAACCAGACGGTGATCGCCTTCAACTCGGCGATGGTGGAGGAGGCACCGAAGACCTTCGACGAGTTGCTCGCCTACTCCGAGCAACATCCCGGAAAGGTCGCCGTCACCTCGCCGCTGCGCGGTGGCTCCGGCAGCGGTTTCCTGACCTCGCTCGCCCGGCAGAAGATGTCGGCCGAGTGCGTAGCGAAGTTCATGGACCTCACCAGCGACGAGGCGCAGTCGAAGGCCCTGGTCAACGACAGCCCGTGCTTTGCGCCGGTCTGGGATTACTTCAAGACCCTGCTCCAGACCGCCCAGATCACCAACGGCAACACCGATACGCTGAATCTCATGGCCAATGGCGTCGCCACGATCGGCACCGCCTGGGAAGACCTGACCTTCTCCTACATCAAGGGAAAGCAGCTGCCGGAGACGATCCGCGTCACGATCCTGGAGGGCGGTCAGACCGGCGGCGCGGAAGGCGCGTTCATTCCCGCCAACACCGACAATCTCGCCGCCGCGCTCCTGTTCATGGACGAGATGCTGGCGCCCGAGCATCAGGCCTGGAAGCTGGTCGGCTTCGCCTCGCGGTCGCCGAAGACCGGGCTTGACGACGGCATGATCCCCGAGGACGTGCGGAAGTTCCTGCTGCCCACCAAGCTGTTCGCGGAACGGCAGATTTCCAGCCCCAATCCGATCATGTCCAAGGTCGTCCGCGATGCTTTCGCGGCCAAGGTTCTCGAGAACTGAGCAAGAAAAGGGAGTGGCCGCCGTGACGACACAGGCGAATGAACTCGACGTCCTGGACGTTTCCAAGGCCTTTGTCGGAACGCGGGCACTCCTGCCCACCTCGTTTGCCGTGAAGAAAGGTGAGTTCGTCACCATTCTCGGGCCGTCGGGGTGTGGAAAGTCGACACTGCTGCGCATCATCACCGGCATCACCGAGCCGAGCGGCGGGCGCATTTTGCTGCGCGACAGGGACATCACCCGCCTACCGCCGGAGCGTCGCGACATCGCCATCGTCTTCCAGTCCTATGCGCTGTTTCCGCACATGAGCGTCGCCGACAACATCCTGTTCGGACTGAAGATGAAGCGGGTGCCGAAGGACGAGCGCAAGCGCCGGTTCGACCAGGTGGTCGCCATCTGCGGTCTTGAACGCCTCGTCACGCGTTCGCCGCGCCAGCTCTCCGGTGGCCAGCAGCAGCGCGTCGCATTGGCGCGGGCGCTGGTGGTGCAGCCGGCCCTGCTATTGCTCGACGAGCCGCTCTCCAACCTCGATGCCAAGCTCCGGGAGACGCTGCGCGAGGAACTGATCGCTCTTCACAAGCGGACAGGCTCCACCACGCTCTATGTCACGCATGACCAAAGCGAGGCGATGAGCATGTCCGACCGGATCATCGTCATGAAGGACGGTCAGGTGGTGGAAAGCGGCGCGCCGCGTGCGCTGTACATGCGCCCACGCCAGCGCTTCACGGCGCTGTTCTTCGGCCATACCAACATCGTACCCGTCGATGTCGACGGCGATCGGGCGCGTCTGCCTTGGGGTGGGGCGGTGGCCCTGGCCGAAAGGGCGAGCGGGCGCGGCGAGATCTCCTTGCGGCCCGAGTGCCTTTCGCTCGTCGCCGATCCCGCCGGCCCCGGCGTCGTCGACGCGGCGGTCTTCATGGGAGCCGACGTCCACTACACCGTCCGGATCGGCGATCACCTGCTGCGGGTTCGTCGCGGAAGCGCAGCTCCTCTCGCCGAGGGCACGCGCGTATCCGTCAGCGTTGATGCGCCCGTCTTGTAACTTAGCCCCACCGCGATCTGGTATCCTTTCGGTTGCGGTGGTGGACGGGAGACCGACGCCCCTTAGGGACACCAAGCCCGTGGGAGAGCAAG
>NZ_JAMDLH010000011.1 GCF_023721755.1 Pleomorphomonas sp. NRK KF1
CGGCAGCTACACGCTCACCGCCTCCGGTCTCACCTCCGGCAACTACGACATCAGCTATGTCGCGGGAGCCCTGACGGTGAACAAGGCCTCGCTGACGGTCACCGCCAACAGCGCGGCCAAGACCTACGACGGTCTCGCCTACACCGGTGGCAACGGCGTCACCTACGCCGGTCTGGTCAATGGCGAGACCGCGTCGGTGCTCGGCGGAACGCTGACCTACGGCGGCACGTCTCAGGGTGCGGCCAACGCCGGCAGCTACACCCTCACCGCCTCCGGCCTCACCTCAGGCAACTACGACATCAGCTATGTCGCGGGAGCCCTGACCATCAACCCGATCACTTTGGCGGTTGGGCTGTTCGCAGACGCGAGCCAGCCGGACCATAACGCCTTCGCCCAGGGGCGCATCAGTCCGACACCAGGGACGACACTGAGCTTTGTCCTGCCTGAGACCTCAGCGCAACTGCGCACGGCATCGGTTTCCCCGGCTTCCAATGTCGCTTTCGACAACTCCGTCTACGATACCTACAACATGATAACGGGTGCCGTTTCCAGCGACAGCATGCCAGACGATGCAGCTTCGCAGACCAATACCGGAACGAGGACTCTGGTCTTTGCTCCCGGGACGTTCGCCATCCTGGGCGTCTTCGCCGACGATGGCGATGGTGAGGCGTCAGCGGCTTCCTCCCTTGCCGAGCCGGCGTGCAGCGTGGGCGTTGCCGGCGCGGCATCTGCCGGCATTCCCTATCCCTGCAATGTGGCGAGCGACGGCGGATAGGTAAGGCACGGGAGCCGTGAGAAATTGGCTAGAGAGACGGGGGAGCCGGTGTTGCTAAAAAAGATTGGGGTAAAGGCTGAATGCAACGCATGAGATGGACTTTGGGGTGCAGGAGGGCGGTACTCGCGGCACTGATGATGGTGCTGTCACCGCCGGGGCAGGCCCAGCCGGCGACGCAAGGCGCCCCGATCGAACGCCATCGGGTCGTTGTGCCGTCTCCGAGGCCGAGCGCGATCACGATCGACGCCGCGACCTACGGGTCGGACGACACCACGCCCTATGGCGTAGACCTAGTCGGCGTCACCTTGATCGGAGAGGATGACGCGGTCTTGGCCGAGCCCGCCGACGGCGTTATCGTCGAAGCCGCTCCGCAGCCTGAAGGCAAGGGCGGGTTGCGTGCAGCCTTGGCCTCGGCGCTGCTCCCCGCCCTCGGCAAGCCTCTTTCCGCCCATGAGATCGCCGCGTTGCAGGCGACAGTCGCCGCGGTCTATCGTTCGTTCGGGATGCCGTTCATCTCGGTGACGGCGCCGCCGCAGGAGATCACCGACGGTGTCATCCAGCTTAGGGTGATAGCCTTCCGCGCCGGCACAGTCAGGGTCGACGGGACCAATGGAAGCTCGCCACCCGACGCCGACGTGATCGAAGCGGGCATCCGCCTCAAGAACGGCGATACGATCGACGGCAGCCAGCTCAGCGAAGACATTGACTGGCTTAACCGCAATCCCTATCGCCACGTCGGCGCGGTCTTCTCGCCCGGCGAGGCGATTGCTCTCTCCAACCTTTCGCTAGAAGTCGACGAGGCCAAGCCCTGGACGCTGTCGGCGGGCTGGTCGAACAGCGGGTCGAATGCCACCGGCCTCCAGCGCTACTCGCTAGGCGCCGGCGTTTTCCTGCCGTGGGCCAACGGCGCGACGCTGTCTGTGCTCTTGACGGGCGGCGACAATCTCATCGCGCATCCGGATCGCCTCTTGCTTTCCGACGGCGACTATCCGGCCTACCTCAGCGAAGCGGCGCGGATCGTTGTCCCGACCCTTGCACGTCAAGAGATTGAGTTTGCACCAAACCTCGTGGCAACAAGACAGGATATCGACGCCCTCACTTCGGTTCAGAACCTCACCTTCGAGCTGCCGATCACCTACCGCACAGCGGTTTCGAACCTTTTTCCAGGGCATTACTGGGGCGATCTTTACGGCGTCGTCACTTTCAAGGGCCTTGAGCGCAAAGTCTACTATTCCGGTTCTGAGGTGTCTTCCGGCAGCGCCGCGCTGATGGAGTTCGCATTCGGCTGGACCGACACCATCAGCGATTCCCATGGACAGACCGCGTTCGATGTAAGCCTCGTCGCCAATCCTGGGGCTACCCTTGCAAACTCCGATGACGCCGCGTGGTCGAGCTATACCAACGGCCGGGTCACCAACGCCTCCTACCTCTACGGCGTCGTCAACCTGACGCGGCACACCCAGTTGCCGCCGCTTTTGGGGAACGATGGCTTTTCGCTTGTCAATCAGCTCACCGGCGTGTTCGCCAGTACGGCGCTGCCCGACACCGAACGGCTGGCACTCGGCGGCACCTCCGGCTCGCGCGGCTACGACTTTTCCGCTGTCGCGGTGGATCAAGGTGTCATATTTCGCAACGAGTTGCGCGCGCCGACGCTTTCCACCCCGGCCGACTCGCCGATCACGGCAAGCTTCTCACCTTACCTATTCGCCGATGCTGCCTGGGGCGAGGATCTTTCGAGCAAGACCTCCGAGACGATGATCTCGCTTGGCACTGGCCTCGATATGGTCGTCGCCGATCATGTCACCGGTAGCCTCGTCGTCGGGCGGGCCATGACCGACGCCAGCTCGACAAAGGCCGGAGACTGGACGGTCTTTGGCCAGCTTGACGTCAAATTCTGACCGCTTTCCCAGCTACTTCCCTCTTATCTCAAAGGTGATGTACATGAACAACAAGAAGTCCCGCACCCTCCCCGCTCTCCTGCTCATGTCGACCACCCTCGCTGTCATGGGTCCGGCCGCGCTTGGCCCGGCTTGCGCTCAGGCTGCTGGCGCTGCGAACGACGTCAATGCCGATACGCCCCAGGCGACCACGGCGCTCTATCGCGACTGGCAGCTGCATTGCGTTGTCGGCAAGGACGGCGGCAAAACGTGCGAGGCAGCCGGAGCCGTTCTCGCCGGCGACGGTAAGGGGGTTGCCGCTCGCGTCGTCGTCGGTCGCCCCGCTCCGGCCGAACCGATCCAAGTCGTCATTCAGCTCGCTCCGGGCGTTTGGCTGCCGGACGGTGTCAGTCTCAGCGTGCCCGGTGCCAAGACTCCGCTCAAGATCGAGTTCAAACAGTGCGTCCAGGTCTGCTTTGCGCAGACCAATCTCGACGATGCGACTGTCAGCGCCATGAAGACCTCCGACAAGCCGGCGACGCTCAGCTTCGTCGATGCGCAGCGTCAGCCTGTCGCACTCCCCCTTTCACTCGCGGGATTCAAGAATGCCATGGATGCCGGAGTTTGACGACAGGTCTCGCCAAGTTGACGTTGCCCCTTCGGCCTAATACCGCTTTCGTCGGGTTTTGACCTTTTGGGCGAAACCCGACGAAAGCGGAGGCGCCCGACCGGCCAGCGGCCGGTCAGACCGAAACCCGCTTGAGCCGGAAGACTCCGGATCAAGCGCAACGAGCATAATCCGGTTTGAAGTTCGTTCTGGCCCATTGAGAGGATCAGGACATGAAGCGTAGTCGCTTCAGCGAAGAGCAGATCATCGGCATCCTGAAGGAGCACGAGAGCGGCGTCCCGATTGCCGGACTAGACACATTGTTGGCGGCCATCCAGAACGCCGCAAGGCCGAGAAGCACCAAAAACTCGGTGGCCTAGACCTCTTGGCCTGGAATCAGAGAACTATAGGCAAATTGTTGATTATCTTGGGAAAAGTGGTGGGCGCGTACGGGATCGAACCGTAGACCCGCTGATTAAGAGTCAGCTGCTCTACCAACTGAGCTACGCGCCCACTTTTCTCGCCGGACGTTGGTGTCGTCCGGAAGCGATGGCGGGCTTATAACCATGGCAGAGATCGGGCGCAAGCTCTTTTCGGTCTGTTAGGCGAAAAAAATGAAAATCCTTTGTTTTCAAAATATTAGACGAGATCACTCCACACCTGAGACTCACTCGAGCGAGACCCCGCGCGGTCGCACGAAAACAAACGGCGGCACCTTTCGGGCCGCCGCGTTTGCCATCGATCCGATAATCCGGCGTCAGACGTAGAGTTCGCCGCGCCCGACGATCACCGCCTCGCCGCCGATGCGACCGCCAGTGAGCTTACCCTTCTCGATGATGATCTCGAGCTCGATAAGGCTCGGCCGTCCCATCTCGAAGCCCTGCTCGATGACGAGCTGATGCTCGCCATCGGCCGGCCGGTCGAAGCGGCGCACCACGGCCGAGAAGGCGGCGGCGGCCGAACCGGTGGCCGGGTCCTCGCCGATGCCGAGATGCGGCGCAAACATGCGGGCATGGAAGTCGTGGCCGTTGGTCACCACCTCGCGCGTATAGACGAACAGGTCGAGTTCGGCGGAACCGAAGGCGCCCGCCCACAGCGACTTGTCGACGCGGATGCGGCGCATGGCATCGAGGCCGGCCAGAGGCAGGAAGACGAACACCGGACCGCCGCCGTCGAAGACGCAGGGCACGTGATTCTCGAAACCGATATCGCCCCGGCTCAGCCCCAGCGCCGAGGCGGCGAGCCCCACGTCGCCATGGAACGGCCGCTCTTCGGGCAGCTTCGGCAGGTCGAACACGGCACGGCCCGATCGTTCCGGCGAAATGGTGACGCCGCAGCGGACGACACCCACCTGCTCTTCCAGAACGACCATGGCGTCGGTTTCGCGCTCGATTCCCTGCAGTCGCTCGTGAGCGAGCAGCACGGCCGTGCCAACGGTGGGATGACCGGCGAACGGCAGTTCGCGCCCGGGCGTGAAGATGCGAATCCTGGCCGACGTGCCGGGCCGCGACGGCGGCTCCACGAACACGGTTTCGGACAGGTTGAATTCCTTGGTGATCGCCAGCATGGCGGCGCTGTCGAGGCCGGCGCTATCCAGCACGACCGCCAGCGGATTGCCCGTCAGTCCCTTCGCGGTGAAAACATCGAGAATCGCATATCGACGAGCCACTTGGTTCTCTCCTGAGGCGCACGGGTGCCGGCCACCATAGTGGTGACTTCGGTTTTAGTCCACGTCGGTTATCACCCGAATTTCACCACGCCCCTTCCAAAATGCGACCAAAATTACCAGCTATGACTAACGGAAAGGATGCACCGGTGCGTCAAGCTTCGACGACCGGGCGTGGAGACGTGAAATGTCCAGGCTGTCTAGGATTGCCGCCCCTGTCGCCATCGCCGCCGTCCTGTCCTCGCTGGCGCTGCCGGCCTTGGCGGATGGCTATCATCACAGGCACCATCGCTACGATGGCGGCGACGTCGCCGCCGCTGGCGCGATCGGTTTGCTCGGAGGCGCCATCCTGGGCGCCGCGCTGGCCTCGCCGCCTCCGCCGCCCGTCTATTACGAGCCGGCTCCGCCCGTTTACTACGAGCCGCCCGTCGTCTACCGGCCGGCTCCGGTTGTCGTCTATCGGCAGCCGGCCCCGGTCTACGCGGCGGCGCCGAGCGAGCATCAGGCCTGGTGCTCGGGGCGCTATCGCTCCTACAATCCTTACGACAATACGTGGGTCGACAACCGCGGAAACCTGCGCCCCTGCCAGTCGCCGTATTTCGGCGGCTGACAGGAAAAGCCACCACCCCAGGCAGATCGCAGTACCTCCCCCGCCCGCCGCGACCTCCAGGCGGGCGGTTCTTTATCCCGCCAGAAGTCGGGCCGCGAAGGCCCGGCTGTAGCAGGTGACCTCCGGACGATCGAGTTCCGAGACGGAGCGGAAGGCGATGACCCGCTCCAGCTCGCGGTCCTCTTGCCGGTCGAGCTCGGCCATGATGACGGCGACGAGTTCTTCGGCCGGCATCGGGAACCGGAACACCCGCCCGATCGACACGCGCGGCCCGTCGAAGGCGGCCAGCATACCGTCCGTCACCGCGTCGGCGGCACTCAGCCCCGTTTCCTCGCGAAGTTCCCGCTCGATGGACGCCATCACCCCGACATTGCCGTCGGCATCGACGTCGGACGGCTCCAGGCTGCCGCCCGGCGGATAGATCTTGCCGGCATTGGCCGTCGTCGCGCCCATCTTGCCGAGGATCAGCGCTCCATCCGACGACAGCACCAGCGCCGAGCCGAACAGGTTGCGGATGCCGATCTCCGGAAAGCCCCAATCGCGCCAGGCGAGGAACCCGGCGAAATCGCCTTCCACCGCCTCTCCCGTCAGCACGCCGCCGTCAATGGCGATGCCGCCCGGCTCGCCCGGCGCGATGGTGCCCAGCACGCGACCGTTCCAGAGATGCGGGTTGGCGGCGATGCACGCCGCCCAATGCGCGTCGATCCTGGGACGCATCTCGTCGGCGATGGGCCACGCGCCGGGCCTGAGGCGAAGGCGGATGTCGGTGATGTCGTAGAGCATGGGAGGTTCCGCGAAGACCAATGGAATCGAACCGTAGAGTAGTCGTGCAATAAGACGCCAGCGTGTTGTGCGTCCTATCTGAGAAAGAGCCAGCGCTCGTCTGGACCGAAGTCAATGCCCGATCGAGACGCCGAGGGCTCGCAAGACGAAATCGGTCAACCGGTCGAGATAAGCGTCGTCAGCTGGCTGATGGATGACGATCATCCGCCAGTAGAGAAGCGCACCCAGCATGTCGATCGCCAAATCCTTGTCGATGTCGACAGGCAGTTCGCCACGCATGATCGCCCTTTCAAGTATCTCCTCGGCACGCGCACGCCGGTTAACCTGCACATTGGAACGGATAGCGGCCGCGAGATCGAGATTCCTCGGCATTTCGGCATGGAGATCGGGCAGGATTCGCGCCACCAGCGGGTTGCGCAACATGCGCCGCACCTGCCGGAGCAATGCCGCAACATCATCCCGCAGCGTCCTTCCCTCAACCTTGCTGGCCAGTAACAGATCGACGCGGGTGATCACGTCCGACACCATGGCCAGTTTCGACGGCCAACGCCGGTAGAGGGCAGCCTTGCCGACACCGGCGCGACGAGCCACGGCCTCCATGCTGAGAGCCGCGTATCCCGTGGCTGCCCACTCGCGGAATACGGCGCGTTCGATCGCCCGCGTCACCCTCTCCTGCATGATGGCGGCGCCACTCGGCGTCCGACGGCGCTTGTCTTTTTTTTCGTCGGAACGGTTGCGTTCCATCCGCACACTCCATATATCGGTTGCGACGGAACGTATCCGTTCCATCGATGATGGGGATAGGAGCAAGTGGCAGAAAAGGCAATCAACCTCTCGAGCTTTTCCGACATGCTCAAGGGAGCGCTCGGCTCTCTGGTCGATCAGGAGGCTGACGGCTTCGTGGAAATGATGGCGCCTGATGGGGTGATGGAGTTCCCCTATGCTCCCCCCGACGGAACCACCCGCGTCGAGGGACGCGAGGCTCTGGCCGCCTATCTCGACGGCTTCCGTGGCGTGATGGCGATCGATTCCTTGACGGAGCCAACCGTGCATCTGACGCAGAACCCCAACGTCGCCATTCTGGAATTCGGATGCATTGGACGCGGACTCAAGACCGGTCAGCCTTATAACCAGCGCTATATTTCCGTCATCACGCTGAAGGACGGCAAGATTGCCCGCTATGTCGACTATTGGAATCCCCTCGTGGGACTTGCCGCCCTGGGCGATGCTCTGTTGCAGGACGGCCCGAAATGAGCGTGACCCTGATCACCGGGGGAACCGGAAAGACGGGCCGCCGCATCACCGCCCTACTTTCAGCCGCCGGACGGGCGGTGCGGCCGGTTTCGAGAACGGGCGCCGGCGCCAACCATCGTTTCGATTGGGCCGATCCGGCCACCTTCGCCACTGCGCTCGACGATGTTTCTGCCATCTACCTGCTTGCGCCATCCAATGTCGCCGAACCGCTGGAGGCGATGCGACCGTTCCTCGAACAAGCGCTGCGGCGGGGCGTCCGGCGTCTCGTGTTGCTCAGCGCGTCTTCACTGCCCAAGGGCGGGCCGATGATGGGCTCCGTTCACGCTTACCTCGAAGAGCACGCGCCGGAATGGACGGTGCTACGACCAACCTGGTTCATGCAGAATTTTTCCGAACAGCAGCACCTGGAGACCATACGCAACGAAGGTCGTGTGTACTCGGCGACGAGCGACGGCCGCATCGCCTTCATTGACGCGGGTGATATCGCTGCGGTGGCCGTGGAAGCACTAACGAGCCCGACCCCATTTAACCGCGACGCGATCCTGACCGGCCCGGCGTCGCTCAGCTACGACGATGTCGCAAACATGATCGGCGCTGCCACCGGCAAGCGGATCGAGCATGTCCGGTTGACGGAGGATCAACTCGCCGACCGTTTCGTAGCCTCAGGCATGAAACCGGCCTATGCCCGCGTTCTTGCCGCGATGGATACGGCTATCTCGCATGGGTCCGAGGCTCGGGTTTCACCTGAAGTACCCAACATTCTTGGCCGCCCGGCCAGCTCCTTGGGCACCTTCGTCGCCACGGAGCGGACCGCATGGATGTAATGGACATCAGGATGGAAACGCGCCTCTCCACCGAACCCCTCACCTATCGGCTGCCCGTCACGAGCCCGAACGGCGCGATGCGCGCGTGACCGAACCGCTCCTGACCAAACGAAATCCCCGCCGGAGACCGACGGGGATCGAAGCAATGCGGAGATGACCTGGGGCAGGTCCGTCTAGGCGGCGCGGATGGTGCCGACGAACGCCGCCACCTTCTGCTCCAGCGCCGTCGACTGCTTGGCGAGGTGCGACATGCGATCGAGGAGATCGCGCGAGGCGGCGCCGCTCTTTTCGGCGGTGGTGCGGACACCGACGATGGTCTGCGCCACCTCGGCGGCGCCCACGGCCGCCTCGGAGATGTTCTGGGCAATCTCGCCGGTCGCCGCATTCTGCTGGGTGGCGGCGCCGGAGATCGACGACGTGATGTGGTCGAGCTCGGCGATGCGGCGGGAGATATCGGCGATCTTCTCCACCGACTGCTGAGTGGCGCCCTGGATGGTGCCCATCTGCGCCTCGATGTCCTGCGTAGCCTTGGCCGTCTGGCTGGCCAACGCCTTGACTTCCGAGGCAACGACGGCGAAGCCGCGTCCCGCCTCGCCGGCCCGCGCCGCCTCGATTGTGGCGTTGAGGGCGAGGAGGTTGGTCTGCTCGGCAATGGCCTGGATCATGGCGACGATAGTGCCGACCTTGGAGGCGCTGTCGGCCAGCGACCGCACGTCATGGTCGGTCAGGCGGGCCTGCTCGACGGCGGCGCCGATCAAGGTCGAGGCCTCCCCGATCTGCCGTCCGATCTCGGCGATCGACGACGACAGTTCTTCCGATGCGCCGGCCACGGCCTGCACATTGGCGGAGGTCTGCTCGGAGGCGCTGGCCACGGCCATCGATCGGCCGGAGGTTTCCTCGGCGTCGGCAACCATCACCTCGGCGGCCTTGAGCGTCGACTGCGCGGTCTGGGTCACGGTGGCGAGCACCTCACCAACTTCCGCTTCGAACTCGCGAGCCAGCCTGTCGAGCAGCGCTTTCTGCTCGATGCGGCGCTGCTCCTCGGCGTCCGCCTGCGCCGCCTTGAGCCGCTCGGTCTCGACCAGCGTGTCGCGGAAGGTGCCAACGGTGCTCCACAGAACGCCGATCTCGTCGCGACCGATCTTCTGGGGAATGGAAACGTCCATGTTGCCCTGGGTGAGACCGGCGAGCGCGCCGTTGACGCGCTTGAGCGGGCCGGCGATCTTGGCCGTGCCGATCCATGAAGCGATACCGATGCCGGCCAGGATGCCGACGATGGCGAAGATGATCAGAGTCTGGCGGCCGGCGACGAAATAATCGTGGATCGACGCGCGCACCGCGTCGAGATCCTGACGGTCGAGGTCGACCAGCTTGTCGACGTCGGCCTGCAACTGCTTGCGGTTGCTGCGATTGGCGTCGTTGTTGCCCTGCTCGTTGGCGGCGGCCGGCGACTCCTCGATGCCCAGGCGGGCCGTCTCGGTGCGGAAGGTCTTGAACTCCTTGGCCTTGGCCACCACCGCATCGAACGCCGCCTTGCGATCGTCTGGCACGCGCGACGACCATTCGACCAGCAGGTCATCGATCGCCTTGAGGCTCTTGACGATACCATCGGCGAAAGGCTTGGCCTTCTCGACATCTTTTGCGGCATAAATGCCGCGTGAATCCATCACCACGGCGGTGATCAACCGGTTGAGATGCTCGCCGTCATAGGCGCGCTGCGAGGCCAACTGGAAGGCATCGACCTGCTCGTTGTAGCCTTGCATGAGACGGATGCCGAGCAGCGCCACGCCGATGGCGATGACACCCAGCACGGCGACGATCGAGTAGAGCTTTCCTTGGATTTTCATTTTCTCGCGGTCCTGGAACTAGGCAGTCTTGGCTGCTTCTCCAAAGAATAGAAATGTTTCCATTGCCGAGTTGTTAACAGGTGGAATATTCGTTTTGCGATATATTTAGCCAGAGAGCGCTTTTTGGTTGCATTGCTGAACAAAGGTTGTAGATGCAACCTGCAATTCGCGGGAAAACCCGTAGACCGTACCGAAAGGCTAACCCGGGAGCAGCCAGCTCCGAGCAGACGCAAGAAAGCCGGAGAACCCGAGGCTCTCCGGCTTCGTTCATCTAGAAATGACACGGCTACCTATCCCGAACCTTGTGTTCGCTCGAACAGGACGAGCGCTGTAAAGGCATAGAACAGGCGTTGCCAACTCGCGATCAGTTGCGAGCCTTGTCGACCAGCTTGTTCTTGGCAATCCACGGCATCATGGCGCGCAGCTTCTCGCCGACGGCCTCGATCTGGTGGCTGTCGTTGTTGCGGCGGATGCCCTTGAAGCGGGCGGCACCGGCCTTGTATTCCTGCATCCATTCGGACGTGAACTTGCCCGACTGGATGTCGTTCAGCACGCGCTTCATCTCGGCCTTGGTCTCCGAGGTGATGATGCGCGGGCCGGAGACATACTCGCCCCACTCGGCGGTGTTGGAGATCGAGTAGTTCATGTTGGCGATGCCGCCCTCGTAGATGAGGTCGACGATCAGCTTCACTTCGTGCAGGCACTCGAAATAGGCCATCTCCGGCGCATAACCGGCCTCGACCAGCGTCTCGAAGCCGTTGCGGATCAGCTCGACGAGGCCGCCGCAGAGGACGACCTGCTCGCCGAACAGGTCGGTCTCGCACTCTTCCTTGAACGTCGTCTCGATGATGCCCGAACGGCCGCCGCCAACGCCCGAGGCGTAGGAGAGCGCCAGCTCAAGGGCGTTGCCCGAGGCGTTCTGCGCCACGGCGACGAGGCAGGGCACGCCGCCGCCCTTCTGGTACTCGCCGCGCACCGTGTGGCCGGGGCCCTTCGGGGCGATCATGACGACGTCGAGGGTCGCCTTCGGCTCGATCAGGCCGAAGTGGACGTTGAGGCCGTGGGCGAAGGCGATGGCGGCGCCGTCACGGATGTTCGGGGCGATCTCGTCGCGGTAGATGTCGGCCTGCAGTTCGTCCGGCGTGGCGATCATCAGGAAGTCGCCCCACTTGGCGGCGTCGGCCACCGACATGACCTTCAGGCCGTCGGCCTCGACCTTCTTGGCCGTCGCCGAACCCGGACGCAGGGCGATGACGATCTCCTTGGCGCCGGAGTCCTTGAGGTTGAGCGCATGGGCGCGGCCCTGGGAGCCATAGCCGACGACGACGACCTTCTTACCCTTGATCAGGTTGAGATCGGCATCACGATCATAATAGACACGCATGTTGTTGTCCTTCCTCGCCACTGGCGTTCTTGAAGCGGCCGACCCCCGCCGGCCGCCATTTCACAGATGAAATCGGGTTACTCGATGTCCTGGGCGCCGTGCCCAAAGAGACGGAAAAACTGCGAGATTGCCAGCCGCGCCCGCCGCGGCCGATCTTCCGAAAGGCCCGCCGGCGACTCGCCGAGCAGCATGCGGACGTGATTGTCCCTCACGATAAGGCCGTAGAGCGTCTCATAGGCCTCGTGCGTGTCGGAAAACTTGAGGTAGCCGTGCCGGCGGCCCAGTTCGAGCAGGGCGCGGGCGCGGGTCTCGATCGGCAACCGACCATGCTCGCGCACCAGCGCGCCAAGCTGGGCGCCGTCGCGGTCGGCCTGACCGATGGCGAGGCGATTGAGCGCCAGGGACACGTCGCCGCCCAGCACGCCCATCAGATCCTCGGCGAACACCACAAGGCTGCGACTGAAATCGTCGAGCGTCGGCATGCTGTCGCGCGGCCCCGGCGTCCTCACCTTGCTCGCCTGGTAGGTGATCATCGCCGCGAGCAGCCCGTCACGGTCGCCGAACCACTTGTAGAGGCTCTCCTTGGAGCAGTTGGCCGCACGGGCAAGCCCGGCGGTGGTCAACGCCCGCTCGCCACCGGCGACCAAGAGCTGCAGCGCGCATTCCAGCACGGCATTCTGGCGGGGGGTGAAGGGCTCCATGATGAGGCGGTCGCTCTCTGTCGCTAGGTCGAAATGAATGTACCGTACGGTACGGTTCCCGTGTTCTAGTTCCAGCCGCGCCCCTTGTCAAGCGCCTCCCCGTCACAACCACATTTCGGTGAAGCGGCCGCCTTTCTCCTCGGGCATGGGTGGAATCCCTGATGAAAATCGCCTAACGTCCCGCCGCCTCGGACGACAGGCAAGACAGGGGAGTTCGCGTTTGTCCACCCGTATCGAATCCGACACCTTCGGTCCCATCGACGTCGACGCATCGGTCTATTGGGGCGCCCAGACGCAGCGCTCCCTCGGCAACTTCAAGATCGGCTGGGAGAAGCAGCCCAAGGCCATCGTCAAGGCGCTTGGCGTCCTCAAGCGCGCCGCCGCCGAGGTCAACCGCGATCTAGGCAAGCTCGATCCCAAGCTCTGCGAGGCCATCGTCGCGGCGGCGCAGGAGGTGATCGACGGTCAGCTCGATGCCCACTTCCCGCTCGTCGTCTGGCAGACCGGCTCCGGCACCCAGACCAACATGAACGCCAACGAGGTGATCTCCAACCGGGCGATCGAGATCCTGGGCGGCACGCTCGGCTCCAAGAAGCCGGTGCATCCCAACGATCACGTCAACATGAGCCAGTCGTCCAACGACACCTACCCGTCGGCCATGCACATCGCCGCCGCCTCCGAGGTGATCGAGAAGCTGTTGCCGGCGCTGCACCACCTCCACAAGGCGCTCGACGCCAAGGCGAAGAGCTGGGCCGACATCATCAAGATCGGCCGCACCCACACCCAGGACGCCACGCCGCTGACCCTTGGTCAGGAGTTCTCCGGCTACGCCAAGCAGGTGGAGAACGGCATCAAGCGCATCGAGCAGACGCTGCCGATGCTGATGGAGATCGCCCAGGGCGGCACCGCCGTCGGCACCGGCCTCAACGCCCCCAAGGGCTTCGCCGAGAAGATCGCCGCCCGCGTTGCCGAGCTGACCGGCCACTCCTTCACCTCGGCGCCCAACAAGTTCGAGGCGCTGGCCGCCCACGACGCCATGGTGATGAGCCACGGCGCCCTCAACACTGTCGCCGCCAGCCTGTTCAAGATCGCCAACGACATCCGCCTTCTGGGCTCCGGCCCGCGCTCCGGCCTCGGCGAGTTGTCGCTGCCGGAGAACGAGCCGGGCTCGTCGATCATGCCGGGCAAGGTCAACCCGACCCAGTGCGAGGCGCTGACCATGGTCTGCGTCCAGGTGTTCGGCAACCACGCCGCGCTGACCTTCGCCGGCAGCCAGGGCCACTTCGAACTCAACGTCTACAATCCGGTGATGGCCTACAATTTCCTGCAATCGGTGACGCTGCTCGCCGATGCCGCCATCTCCTTCACCGACAACTGCGTCGTCGGCATCGAGCCGCGCGAAGACAACATCAAGGCCGCCCTCGGCCGCTCCCTGATGCTGGTCACCGCGCTGGCCCCCAAGGTCGGCTACGACACCGCCGCCAAGATCGCCAAGACGGCCCACAAGAACGGCACCACCTTGCGCGAGGAAGCCGTCGGCGGCGGCTACGTGACGGATGCCGAGTTCGACGCCCTGGTGCGGCCGGAGCGGATGATCGGGCCGGAGTGAGCGGCCCATCCAGATGACGTGTGATGCAGGGGCGCGCGCCCTGCGTCACTTTGTCTGACAATCGTCATACTTTTCCGGTTCGAAGCCATACTCGACGCTATCCTTGGCCTTGGTTCGGCTGGCGCTTCGGCTCATCTGATAGACAAAGGCTGACTTTTTTCCGTTACGCCTAAGATCATGTATTGCCGCAACAAACCCAAAACGCGACTTCCAGTCATCATTACTTGTATTCACCTCGACCGAGGCGCGATTTCCAACCGTAACATTATGATATATCTCAAAGTTATAAGTAGATCTTATCACAATATCGACCTTGCAAACTTCACCACAACCGCGCCGTGCCACCACAGCAACGTCTGAGTGCGGCAAGCGAAAGATCTTCGCACTACCGCTGGCTAGGAGCTCGGCGAGGTAGCGTTTCTGCCCTTCAAACAAGAATGAAGCTTCTTCCTTCAAAACTGGCTTGAGCTCGCGGCGAAGATTGTAGCACCAGTGTGCGTCACCCGCCGGAAGCGAAAAGGGAAGATTGTTAAACCCTGGAGGGGCCTCCAGAAGACCCGGCCAGTCGGCAAAACTCTGTTGGGGAGCCGCCAGGAGGAAGAGCCCTACGAGGGCGACTTCTTTCCAAAGTCTCATGCTCTGCACTTTCGTTCCGCTTTCATTGACATGTCAGCCGCAGACTATTTGGGCTCACAATAACGACGCTAGAGTAACCCAGAAGCGGAAGTCTAGTACCTGTGCCACCCGTCGAAATCCGCCTTGCCGAGCTTCACGCCCTCCCAGCGGGCGATGGCGTAGGCGGTGGTGAGGTGAAACAGCATGTTGGGCAGCGCGTACTCGACAATGAAGCGCGCCGCCGGCAGTTCGATGTCGGCGAGACCGGCGCGATCGGTGACGATCCCCGTGTCTCGCTGGTCGAGATCGTCGGGCGTCAGGCGCGACAGCGGCCAGAAGACGGCGGCGATGTCATCCCTGAGCGCCGCGAAGGACGCAGCCTCTTCGAACCGGAGATCGGGCAAGCGCGGCACCAGCGGGCCGAGCGCCCGGAGCGAAAACCGGGCGGCGATCCGCACCTGCGCCTCGAAGGGCAACATGTCCGGCGCGAGGCGGGACTGAAGCAGCGCCTCTTCCGGCAAATCGCTATCGGCGGCATGGGCCGCCGTGATGATGACGAGCCCGTCGAGCCGCTCCAGATAGCGGGCGAACACCGGCACGGAAATATCGTAAAGACCGATCATTTTTCTCTCCCGACGGGAGAGTGCCCGATCCATCCGTCAGGAAGTGACAGCTGCGCAGCGCCTCGCCAGCTCAGGGCACGGACGTTCAGCTCGCATAGTCGACAGGCAATGGCGCTCCGTCTTTCAGCGTTTCCATGGAGATGGCGGCGCTGACGTCGAACAGTTCAACCTTGCGGACGATCTTCTTGTAGATGACGTCGTAGTGCTCGACGCGTGGCAGCGCCAGCTTCAGGATGTAGTCGACATTGCCGGTGAGGCGGTGCGCCTCCACCACCTCGGGGATGTCGGCGATGACGGCGGCGAAGCGCTCCATCCACTCCGCCGAATGATGGGCGGTGCGGATCAAGGCGTAGACGGTGGTCGGCACGCCGAGCTTAGCCCGGTCGAGCACCACCGTGCGGCGGGCGATATAACCCTCGGCCTCCAGCCGCTGGATGCGCCGCGAGCAGGCCGACACCGACAGCGCTACCCGGTCGGCGAGATCGACCACCGACAGGCCGGCGTCGCATTGCAGGAGCTCCAGGAGCTTCCGATCGCGTTCGTCGAGCATGCGCCCTAGATTCCCTCATCCACAGAGTACGGCGCGCCCATTTTGCACGATCTGACGTGATAGCGCCAGATAATTGCGCGTGCGCATCATCAAGCGCAGACGCTTGCAAACGCCTTGCGCCGTATCGGAGCTATGATCGGCCATCGCGACAAGGGGAACTGTCATGCGCACCATTGGCCTCATCGGCGGCATGAGCTTCGAGAGCACCGCCGTCTACTACCAGATGATCAACGAGGCGGTGCGGACCCGCCTGGGTGGCCTGCACTCGGCCAGGCTGGTCATGCACTCGGTTGACTTTCAGGACGTCGTCGACCTGCAGAAGGCCGGCCGCTGGGACGCCGCCGCGGCCCATCTCGGCCAAGCGGCCCAGGGGCTTGAGCGGGCCGGCGCCGACTGCGTGCTGATCTGCACCAACACCATGCACCTCGTCGCCGACGAGGTCGCCGAAGCGGTCAAGATTCCGCTCCTCAACATCATCGACGAGACGGCCAAGGCGCTCTCCGCCGCCGGCGTTCGCCGGCCGCTGCTGCTCGCCACGCGCTACACGATGGAACACGGCTTCTATGCCCGCCGCATGGCTGCCCACGGCCTTGCCATGACCACGCCCGGTGAGGCCGGCCGCACCGTGGTTCACGACGTGATCTTCGACGAGCTGTGCGCCGGCGTCGTCCGCGACGAGTCCCGCGCCGCCTTCCTCGACCTGATCGCCAAGGCCAAGGATGAGGACGGGTGCGATGCCGTCATTCTCGGCTGCACCGAAATCTGCCTGCTGCTCGACCCCGAGAAGCTGCCTCTGCCCGGCTTCGACAGCACGACGATCCATGCGAACGCGGCGGTGGATTTCGCGCTGGCTGGAGAGATGAAGGCGGCAGCGGAGTAAGGGCAACTTTGCGAGGGGAGCGCTATATCGCCCCCCTTGCCCCTTCCTGCACGAGGTCCTGCGCCTGCGCGCAGGATGACAGCTAGACATTTGTTTCAATTATATAATTCTGTCATCCTGCGCGCAGGCGCAGGACCTCAGGCAGAATGGGGCGCATCAAAGATATCAGACGCCATCACGCGTCCGAATCCCCCAGCGCGCAGCGATAGCGGCGCACCGTCTCGGCCATGCCGTAAACAAGGCAATCGGCGATTACCGCGTGACCGATCGATGCCTCGGCGATGTGCGGGGTCCGCTTCACCAGCGGCGGCAGGTTGTCGAGCGTCAGGTCGTGGCCGGCGTTGACGGCCATGCCGAGCTTCACCGCCGCCTCGGCGGTCATCGCCACCTCTTCGAGCCGCGCCCGCTGTTCGTTGGGATCGAACGTATGGCCGTAGGGTCCAGTGTAGATCTCGATACGCCGCGTGCCGGTGAGCGCGGCGGCCGCCGCCTGCGTCGGATCGGCGTCGATGAAGATCGAGGCGCGCATGCCCTCGCCCTGGATGCGCCGCACCACGTCCGACAGGAAGGACTGGTTGGCGACGCAGTCCCAGCCGTGATCGGAGGTGTTCTGGCCGGGCATGTCCGGCACCAGCGTCACCTGATCGGGGCGGGCCGCCTCGCAGAGCTTCAGGAAGTCCTCGGTGGGATAGCCCTCGATGTTGTACTCGCGGCCGGGCCAGTCGGTCCTCAGCATCTCCTGCAAGGCGAACACGTCGGTATGGCGGATGTGCCGTTCGTCCGGACGCGGATGCACCGTGATGCCGGCGGCGCCCGCTTCCAGCGCGATGCGGCTGAGACCGGCGACCGACGGCCATGGCAGGTCGCGCCGATTGCGCAGGTGGGCGATGGCGTTGACGTTGACGGAGAGCTTGGTGTGAGACATCGCAAGGGCCTACGTTGGGACGCGCGACGATAATCCCCAAGCCCGTATGGCACAAGCAACCATCAGGTGGGGATGAACGCCGGCACGCGGAGCCGCCGGCCAGGGGCCAGGCCGATCAGCATCTCGGGCTCGCCCTCGGCGATCTCCAGTACCTCGACGAGGCCGGCACGGTGGAAGGCATCGAGGGCGTCGCCCGCCACCGGCACCTTCGACAGCGTCAGGCGCTCGATGGTGAGGCGCGTGAAGCCGGCCGCCGTTTGTCGTCGCCCTGCCCGCCCGTCGGTCCATTCGGACGGCGGTGCGTTGCCGGGCGAGGTGAACGCCAGCGGCATCGCCGGATCGTCGCCTTCCGTCGAGATGGTGATCGATACGCCCGGTGGGAAGCTGGGGTTGCCGTAGACCCAGCTATCTCCCGGCATCTCGCCTCGGCAAGCAATGCCGAAGGGTGAGGCGCCGGTCTCCCGCCACGCCGCCCGGGCGATAAAGTCGGCACGGCCGAGCGACGTCGCCTCGAGCTCGCGCTCGTCGAGGACGTAGAAGAGCTCGAGATAGGCGTTGTCGAAGGCGTAGCAGACGTTTGCCGTCCCCTGCCCCACGTGCCGGCGCGTGAACGACGGTTCGAGCCCGAGCGCCTTGAGAGCCTCGAACGCGCGGCCGCCCGGCGCCGCTTCGTCCGGCTCGACGAAAACGAACAGATGATCGAGTTCCAATGCCATCGTCGCGCCTCACGCCGGAACCTTGTCGGCGCCACCGCCGACCGTCTCGTTCTCCTCGTCCATGCCCAGCAGCATCTCGTTGTGCGCCTTGCCCGCCGGGATCATCGGGAGGCAGTGGGCGAGGTTGACCACGCGGCAGTCGAACAGCACCGGGCGGTCGATGCGGATCATCTCCTCGATAGCGTCATCGAGTTCCGATGGCTTCGAGCAGCGGATGCCAACGGCGCCATAGGCTTCGGCGAGGCGCACGAAGTCCGGTTGCGCGTCGGTGGTCGAATGGCTGATCCGGTTGCCGTGGAAGAGCTTCTGCCACTGCCGCACCATGCCCAGATGCTGGTTGTTGAGGATGAACGTCTTGACCGGCGCGTTGTGCTGCACCGCCGTCGACAGTTCCCGGATGTTCATTTGGATCGAGGCGTCGCCCGCCACATTGATCACCAGTGAGCCGGGATGGGCGAGCTGGGTGCCGATGGCCGCCGGCAGGCCGTAGCCCATGGTGCCGAGCCCGCCCGACGTCATCAGGCGGTTGGGCTGGTCGAAGCCGTAGTATTGCGCCACCCACATCTGGTGCTGGCCAACCTCCGTGGTGATGTAGGTGTCGCGCCCCCTCGTCAGCGCATGGAGCCGCTCGATGGCATATTGCGGCATGATCGCCTCGGCCGACGGACGATAGGCCAGGCACTTCTTCGCCCGCCAAGCGTCGATCTGCTTCCACCAGGCGGCAAGCGCCGCCTTGTCCTGCACCGGCTTGCGGGCCGTCCAGGCGGCGATCAGGTCTTCGATCACCTGTCCGACATCGCCGACGACCGGCAGGTCGACCATGACGGTCTTGTTGATCGACGATGGATCGATGTCGATGTGGATCTTCTTGGAATTGGGCGAGAAGGCATCGATGCGGCCGGTGATGCGGTCGTCGAAGCGCGCGCCGATGCAGACCATCACGTCGCAGTCGTGCATGGCGAGGTTGGCTTCAAAGGTGCCGTGCATGCCGAGCATGCCGAGCCAGTTCTTGCCCGACGAGGGATAGGCGCCGAGGCCCATCAGCGTCGAGGTGATCGGAAAGCCGGTCATCTTGAC
Source organism: Pleomorphomonas sp. NRK KF1 (assembly GCF_023721755.1). Taxonomy (GTDB): domain Bacteria; phylum Pseudomonadota; class Alphaproteobacteria; order Rhizobiales; family Pleomorphomonadaceae; genus Pleomorphomonas. The sequence continues at coordinate 19,324 of NZ_JAMDLH010000011.1, forward strand.
GAACTCGCGCAAGAGCGCCACCGCCTTCGGGCCGGAGTTGATGACCCCGCCGCCCGTATAGAGGATCGGTTTCTTGGCCGCCGCCATCAGCTCGACCGCCTCGCGGATGGCCGCGTCCGGGGCCTTCACCGCAGGGTGATACTGCGTCAGCGCCTTGTCCTTGCAGTTCTCGTAGGTGCCGGTCTGGAACTGGATGTTCTTGGGGATGTCGACCAGCACCGGGCCGGGACGTCCGGTGGTGGCGATGCGGAAGGCCTCGTGCAGGATGCCCGGCAGGTCCTCGATGCGGCGCACCAGCCAGTTGTGCTTGGTGCAGGGCCGCGTGATACCCACCGTGTCCGCCTCCTGGAAGGCGTCCGTGCCGATCAGCGTCGTCGGAACCTGGCCGGTGATGCACACCATCGGGATGGAATCGGCCCGAGCGTCGGCCAGCGCCGTCACCATGTTGGCAATGGCGGGCCCGGAGGTGACGAGCGCCACGCCGACCTTGCCGGTGGAGCGGGCATAGCCCTCGGCGGCATGTCCCGCACCCTGCTCGTGGCGGACGAGGACATGGCGGACCTCCTCCTGCTGGAATAGCTCGTCGAAGATCGGCAGCACCGCGCTGCCGGGATAGCCGAAAATGGTGTCGACGCCCTGGTCGACCAGTGTCTGGATGACCATTTCCGCGCCTGTCATCTGCCGTGTCATCGCCTGATACCTCGGAATGAGGGACAATAAAAAAGGCCCCGTGAGGGACCTGACTTTCGCGCACCATGACTGACCGCAGGTCTCAGATGGAGACCTCCGACACGGTGCGCCAATCAAGTACTACGCAGAAGGAAGGCATGACGTCCTCTGAACAAAACACCGAAACAACATACCGGCCTGACTGCCGGTTGGTGGCGGCTCCGACACTTACAGGGAAGATGAGTTCCCCCGAATGCAGGCGTCGGAGCCGGAGCCGCTAGATTCCCGTCTTGCCGCGGGCCAGAGCCGCGAGGCCGGTGCGGGCGAGTTCCACCAGCCCGCATTCCTTCATCAACCCGACGAAGCGGTCGATGTCGGCCGGCGCACCGGTGATCTCGAACACGTAGGAGTCGAGCGTGGCGTCGACGATGCGGGCATTGAAAGCCTGGGCGAGGCGCAGCGCCTCGTCGCGCATTTCGCCCTTTCCGGCAACCTTGACCAAGGCCAGCTCGCGCTCCAGCGCGTCGCCGGCCCAGGTAAGGTTGATCACCTTGTGCACCGGCACCAGACGGCCGAGCTGATGCATGATCTGCGAGATGACCGGCGGTCGCCCCGTCGTCACGATGGTGATGCGCGACATGTGGCTGGAGTGCTCGATCTCCGAGACGGTGAGGCTTTCGATGTTGTAGCCGCGCCCCGAGAACAGGCCGACGACGCGGGCGAGGACGCCCGGCTCGTTGTCGACCAGCACCGACAGCGTATGGCTACGCTCGGTGGAGGGTAGCTCTTCTTCCAGGAAGTAGGCGGACTGGGACTGACCTGCGACGATCATCATGATGTCATTTCCGATAAAGCGTTGCGGAGGATGCGAGGGGCAAAGTGCCGCGCCTCACACCAGAACCTTGCCGGCGGTGCCGATGGCCGTCTCGATCTCCTCGTCGGAGACGTCGGCGCCCAGCAGCATCTCGTTATGCGCCTTGCCCGAGGGGATCATCGGGAAGCAGTTGGCGAGACTGACCACGTGGCAGTCGAACAGTACCGGCCGATCGATGCGGATCATCTCCTCGATGGCGTCATCGAGCTCCGACGGCTTCGAGCAGCGAATGCCCACCGCGCCATAGGCCTCGGCGAGACGCACGAAATCGGGCTGCGAGTCGACGTAGGAATGGCTGAGCCGGTTGCCGTGCAACAGCTGCTGCCACTGGCGCACCATGCCCATGTACTGGTTGTTCAGGATGAATGCCTTGACCGGCGCATTGTGCTGCACCGCCGTCGACAGCTCCTGAATGTTCATCTGGATCGACGCGTCGCCCGCCACGTCGATCACCAGAGCGCCGGGATGGGCGAGCTGGGTGCCGATGGCCGCCGGCAGGCCGTAGCCCATGGTGCCGAGGCCACCCGACGTCATGAAGCGGTTCGGCTCCTCGAAACCGTAGTACTGCGCCACCCACATCTGGTGCTGGCCCACCTCGGTGGTGATGTAGGTGTCGCGATCCTTGGTCAGCGCGTGCAGCCGCTCGAGAGCGTATTGCGGCATGATCGCCTCGGCCGACGGCCGATAGGTCAGGCACTTCTTCGCCCGCCAACCGTCGATCTGCTTCCACCACGCCGCATGCGCCGCCTTGTCCTGCACCGGCTTGCGGGCATTCCATGCCGCGATCATGTCTTCCAAAACCGAGCCGACATCGCCGACGATCGGCAGGTCGACCACCACGTTCTTGTTGATCGAGGACGGGTCGATGTCGATGTGGATCTTCTTGGAATTGGGCGAGAAGGCATCGATGCGGCCGGTGATGCGGTCGTCGAAGCGCGCGCCGATGCAGACCATCACGTCGCAGTCGTGCATGGCGAGGTTGGCTTCATAAGTGCCGTGCATGCCCAGCATGCCGAGCCAGTTCTTGCCCGAGGCCGGATAGGCGCCGAGGCCCATCAGCGTCGAGGTGATCGGGAAGCCGGTCAGCTTGACGAAGTCGCGCAGCAGCGCCACTGCCTTCGGGCCGGAGTTGATGACGCCACCGCCCGTATAGAGGATCGGCTTCTTGGCCGCCGCCATCAGCTCGACCGCCTCGCGGATGGCCGCGTCCGGGGCTTTCACCGCCGGATGATACTGCGTCAGCGCCTTGTCCTTGCAGTTCTCGTAGGTGCCGGTCTGGAACTGGATGTTCTTGGGGATGTCGACCAGCACCGGGCCGGGACGTCCGGTGGTGGCGATGCGGAAGGCCTCGTGCAGGATGCCCGGCAGATCCTCGATGCGGCGCACCAGCCAGTTGTGCTTGGTGCAGGGCCGCGTGATGCCGACGGTATCGGCCTCCTGGAAGGCGTCCGTGCCGATCAGCGTCGTCGGAACCTGACCGGTGATACACACCATGGGGATCGAGTCGAGCAGCGCGTCGGTGAGCGCCGTCACCATGTTGGTGGCGCCGGGGCCGGAGGTGGCGAGCGCCACGCCGACCTTGCCGGTGGAGCGGGCGTAGCCCTCGGCGGCGTGACCGGCGCCCTGCTCATGGCGAACGAGGACGTGGCGGACTTCCTCCTGCTGGAACAGCTCGTCGAAGATCGGCAGCACCGCGCCGCCCGGGTAGCCGAAAATGGTGTCGACGCCCTGGTCGATCAGCGCCTGGATGACCATTTCCGCGCCTGTCATCTGCCGTGTCATCGCCTGTTACCTCAAGCTCTCGTCCCGTCGTCCCGGGGCTTCGTTGCGTTGTTCAGGTAATAAAAAAGGCCCCGAAGAGGGACCCGATTTCCGCGCACCATGATTTACCGGCAGGCCTCAGCTGGAGACCTCCGACACGGTGCGCCATGTAAGTACTACGAGAAGGGAACGCATGCCGCCCTCTGGTTCGTTCGCCGGGACAACCCCGGATTGGCCGGCAACGTACCGGCAGCCGGCTGACAGGTCAAGAGCCTATTTCATTCGTTGCGCAATGTCGTCGACCACAGCAAGAAAATGTCGCGACGCCGCCGGATCGAGGCGCGGCCACTCGGGCATCTGGTTGCGGAACCAGGTCTCCTGCCGTTTGGCATATTGCCGAGTCGCCGTCACCGCCGCCTCGATGGCGTCCTCGACGTCCACTTCGCCCCGCGCCGCCGCCATCATCTCGGGCACGCCGATCGCCTTCATGGCCGGCAGCGCCGGATCGAGGCGCAGAGCGTCGAACGCCCGCGCCTCGTCGAGCCCGCCCGCCGCCGCCATGGCATGGAAGCGTTCCTCGATGCGTTCGTGCAGCCAGTCCCGCGCCGGCGCCATGACGACACGGGCCATGCCGCCACCGGGGATCGCCGGCCGCGAGCGCTTCTCCTGCCATTCGGACAGCGGCCGCCCCGTGCTGTCGGCCACCTCCAGCGCCCGGAGCACCCGCTGCGTGTCGTTGGGATGCAGACGCCCGTGGAGCACGGGATCGACGACGGCCAGCTCCTTGTGCAGCGCGGCCGGGCTCGTCGTCCGCGCCCGCTCGCGCCAGAAGGCACGCACCCGCTCGTCGATGGGCGGGACATCCGACAGACCCTGCGTCATGGCGTTGAAGTAAAGGCCAGTGCCGCCGACGATCACCGCCGGCCGGCCGGCGACCTCCTTCAGCGTCTTTTCCAGATCGTCCAGATAGCGGGCGACGGTGTAGCCCTCGCCGCTGCCGACATGGCCATAGAGGCGATGCGGCGCCCGCGCCTCGTCCTCCGGCGACGGTCGCGCCGTCAGGATGCGCAGTTCGCGATAGACCTGCATCGAATCGGCGTTGATCACCACGCCGTCGCAGCGCTCGGCGATCGCCAGCGCCAGAGCCGACTTGCCGCTCGCCGTCGGTCCGGCTATCAGAACCGCGCGCCTTTCTACCGTCTCCGCCGTCACGCCTGGAGCCTCCCCAATGTCGCTTGTCGCAACGCTTGTCTCATCTCCGGTCAATCCGCAAGTGACCGATGCTCTGACCGTCAGCGTGTCGCGGCGCTTGGGCGGCGACGCCCACAAGGTGCTGGCCGAAGGAATCGCCGCCGACATCGCCGTCGCCGACTATCTTTCGCATAGCGAGGCGGTGCACCGCGTTGCCGAGGTCGTCGGCGATGCGGCCGTCGATTTCGCGGTGATCGAGGCCGAAGGGCGACGCAAGAAGCTTCTGGTCGCCGACATGGACAGCACCATGATCGGCCAGGAGTGCATCGATGAGCTCGCCGCCTTCGTCGGCCTCAAGGAGCACGTCGCCGCCATCACCGAGCGGGCGATGCGCGGCGAGATCGCCTTCGAACCGGCGCTGCGCGAGCGCGTCGCCCTTTTGAAGGGGCTCGACACCGCCGTCGTCGACGAGGTGCTTCGCGAACGCATCACGCTGACGCCGGGTGGCCGCGAGCTGATCGGCACCATGCGGGCGCACGGCGCCTATACCGCCCTGGTCTCCGGCGGCTTCACCCTGTTCACCGACCGCATCCGCGACATGATCGGCTTCAACGAGGATCGTTCCAACAGCCTGCTGACCGAGGATGGCCGGCTATCGGGCCTCGTCGCCGAACCGATCCTCGGCAAGGCGGCCAAGCTCGCCACGCTGATCGAACTCCGTCAGGCGCGCGGCCTTGCCCACCACGAGACGGTGGCGATCGGCGACGGCGCCAACGATCTCGACATGATCAACGAAAGCGGCCTCGGCGTCGCCTTCCATGCCAAGCCCAAGGTGGCGGAAGCGGCAGAGGTGTCGATCCGCCACGGCGATCTCACCGCCGTTCTCTACCTTCAGGGTTTCACCCGCGAGGAATTCGCGGCGGTGTAATTCGGCCTCACCAGACACAGAGTTGGGCCTGACGCGCTCCCCTACAGCCCCATCACCCACATCCGCACCGGATTGGCGGGATCGGCCAGGAGCTTGATCGCAAGGCAGATGCAGGTGATCACCAGGAGCGGTCGGATGACCTTGGCGCCGCCCCTGACGGCCAGGCGCGAGCCGAGCTGCGCACCGAGGAACTGACCAGCGCCCATCACTAGGCCGGGCTTCCAGAAGATGGCCCCGGAGGCGAGAAACACGAAGAAGCTGCCGATGTTGCTCGCGAAGTTGAGCATCTTGGTATGCGCCGTCGCCTTCAGCAGCCCGAAACCCGCCAGCGACACGAAGCCCAGCATGAAGAACGAGCCGGTGCCCGGCCCGAACAGGCCGTCGTAGCAGCCGATCAGCGGCACGAATGTCAGCGTGAACAGAAACGGCGTGATCCGGGCGTGGCGGTCCAGGTCGTTGAGGCCGCGCTTGAAGGCGAAGTAGACGGCGATGACGATCAGCATGATCGGCATGGCGATCTGCAGCCAGTCGCCCGGCAACACCGTGGCGAGAAGTGCCCCCAACACGGCGCCGCCAGCCGACATCAGCGCCATCGGCAACTGCGCGCGGAGATCGACCTGCCCCGCCCGCGCGTAGCCAAGCGTCGCCGAGGCCGAACCGAACAGCGCCTGCAGCTTGTTGGTACCTAGCGACTGGAGCGGCGTGAAGCCGGCCAGCATCAGCGCCGGCACGGTGATGAGGCCACCACCACCGGCGATCGAATCGATGAAGCCGGCGACGAGGGCGGCGAAGAACAGCGCCGTCAGGAGGTGCAGGGAAAGCTCAACCAAGATGCGGACTCGGGATCAGGAGGAAGCGCGCTCTGGCAGAGAAGCGGGAGCGGTGAGATGGGCGAGAACGGCTACGCGGACGGCGCTCGCCAGGTTGCGATTGCCGCGCGTGCGGTCGATGTCGAGAACGAAGGCGGCAAGGCTCTGGCCGCGCCGCTCGGCGAGACGCTCGGCAGCCGTCCAGAACTCCGGCTCCAGCGCCAGGCTGGTCCGATGCCCGGCCAGCGACAGCGACCGTTTGACGTTCATGAGGAGGTGTCCGGCGACGGCTCCGGATCGGCGGGGGAATCGAGACGATGGCCATCGAGGCGGCGCGCCTCCAGCGCGTCCTGCGCCTTGGCCGTCTGCTTCTCCGCCTTGCTGCGGCCGAACTTCATGCGGTTTTCCGCCGCTTCGTCCTCGCGGCGGCGGCGATCACGATCCTTGCGTGCCCGGCGAAGATTGACGAGTTCGCCCATCGCCGATCAGGGCTTCTTGCGGAATGCGTCGAGCGATACCACCGTCGGTCCGCTCGCGCGCTCCTCGCTCGCCTCTTCGGCGGGCTTGGGCTCCTCGGGCGCCTTGGCAGCGGGCTTTTCCGGCTTGGCGGCCGGCTCCTTGGCGGCCTGCCCTCTGGGCGGACGGGCGGAAATCTTGGCCTCGCCGCTTGCCGGACCGATCGCCTTGAGCGGGCCTTCCTCGGGCATGTCGGCGGCGTTGCCGCTCTCGTCGACCAGCGGGAACTGCACCGCGAACTCCACCGACGGATCGAAGAAGCCGCGCACCGAGGCGAAGGGAACCACCAGCTTCTCGGGCACGCCGGAGAAGGAAAGGCCGATCTCGAAGCTGGTCTCGTTCACCACCAGCTCCCAATACTGGTGCTGGATGACGATGGTCATCTCGTCCGGGTAGCGCTCCTTGAGGCGGGCGGAAATGCGCACGCCCGGCGCCCGGGTATCGAAGATGATGTAGAAATGATGCTCGCCCGGCAGGCCGGCATGCGCCACTTCCGCCAGCACCTTCTTCACAAGGCCGCGGAAGGCCTCCTGAGCCAGAACGTCGTAACGGATCATGTCCTTGGGCATTGAGGCTCCGCCTTGAGGAAATCGCAGGCGACCGATGGGGCCGCGTCGTTGCCGGCAGTTTAAAGCATCCGGCGCAACAGTGTAAACGGCTTCGCGGCGGATCGCCGAAAGCGCGGGAAACACGGCAAAGTTGGGAAGAGAATTAAGTGGAGGCTTCTGTTGCCAGGTGCCTCCGAACCCCGCCTAAAGGTGCAACCCCCTAGGGCTTGATTCCCAGTTTGGGCACCGCATTACGCGGCGACGGCCACCGGAGCATAGTTGTCATTCGCAACTATAAGGTTAGCCCGATAACGGTGGTACAATGCCGAGTGAAAGAGCCGCCTTTACGCCCCCGTCGATCCTATTTCGCCCCCGCCGAAAGCCTTGCGCCGATTGGCTTTGCAAGGCCTTGGGTGGAGGCGCCGGGTACCGCCCCCGGGTCCGAATGGTTTATTACGCAGTCCGTTTATCACCATAGCCGGATTGCTCCGGCAGGAAGACATATAGGGGCTGCCGGCCCGCCTGTGAAGAGGCGGCAAACGATCCGTCCCCATCGCGGGACGCCGCCATGCACCATCCAACCTTGACCGTGCCCCTTTCCAGGTCCGATAGAAGCGCTGAAAAGCACAAAACCGGCGAGTTCCCATGCTGCGACTGCATCGGCCGAAAGTCTACGCCCGCTATTCCCGCGTCGAGGCGTCCCGCCTCCGCCGCCAGATCCTGTTCCTGGTCGGCGGCATCGGCGTCGGCATCGCCGCCGTGCTGATGGCCCGCGCCGCCGATCTCGCCCAGGATGTCTTTCGCGCCGGCGTCGCCGCGCTGCCTTGGCTGCCGCTCATCGTCACGCCCGCAGGCTTCGCACTCTCGTGCTTCCTCGCCCGGCGCCTGTTTCCCGGTTCGCAGGGCAGCGGCATTCCGCAGGTGATCGCCGCCCGCAAGCTGCCGTCCGCCGAGCCGTCAGGGCACCTCGTCTCGCTGAGAATCGCCGGCGGCAAGATATTGCTGATGCTGCTCGGCCTTTTGGCCGGCGGCTCGCTGGGCCGCGAAGGCCCGACGGTGCAGGTCGGCGCCGCCATCATGCAGGCGGCCGGCCGCGTCGCCTCCATCCGTCGCTCGTCGCTGCTGCTGGCCGGCGGCGCTGCCGGCGTCGCCGCCGCCTTCAACACGCCGCTGGCCGGCATCGTCTTCGCCATCGAGGAACTCAGCCGGTCCTTCGATAGCAAGGCGAGCGGCATCGTCATCATGACGGTGATGCTCGCCGGCCTGACGGCGCAGATGCTGCTCGGCGACTACACCTATTTCGGCTCGTCCTACGTGACGCTGTCACAGGGCGTCGCCTGGGTCGCCGTTCCGGTAGTAGCGATTGTCGGCGGCGCACTCGGCGGCCTGTTCAACCGCCTCAACGTCGTCTGGTCGCGCGGCGTGCCCGGCAAGGCCGGCGCCTTCATTCGCCGCCGCCCGATCGCCACCGCCGCCCTGCTCGGCCTTCTGGTCGCCGTTCTCGGCCTCGCCTCGGGCAGCGACGTCAGCGGCACCGGCTACGAAGCGGCGCGCGCCGCCATCCACCAGACACCGGCCGACGTCGGCCTCTGGTACGGCCCGGCGAAACTTCTCGCGACGCTGGCCTCGACCCTGTCGGGCATTCCCGGCGGCATCTTCTCGCCTTCGCTGTCCATCGGCGCCGGCCTCGGCCTCGACGTCGCCTATCTTCTGAACGTAGATGCCCTCCAGGCCATCGCGCTCCTGGGCATGTGCGCCTACCTCGCCGGCGTGGTGCAGGCGCCGCTGACCTCGGTGGTGATCGTTCAGGAAATGACGCTCAACCACTCCATGCTGTTGCCGCTGATGCTGGTGGCGCTGATCGCCGGCAAGATCTCCAGCCTCATCGCGCCGGAGGGCGTCTATCACGCCCTCGCCCGCAACTTCGCCGTTCCGCCCCCGGCGCCCCCTGCGGATGACACGGCGCCCCAGGCTGACTCGGCGCGCGACTCCGGCTAGTCTCTTCTGCCCCTCGCACGCAGCGGACCGTCATGCAGCAATATCTCGACCTCCTGAAGCTCATCCTCGACACCGGCACCGCCAAGGAGGACCGCACCGGCACCGGCACACTATCGGTCTTCGGCCACCAGATGCGCTTCGACCTCGCCGAGGGCTTCCCGCTTCTGACCACCAAGAAGCTGCACATCAAGTCGATCGTGCATGAGCTGATCTGGTTCCTGCAGGGCGACACCAACATCAAGTACCTGAAGGACAACGGCGTTTCCATCTGGGACGAATGGGCCGACGACAACGGCGATCTCGGTCCGGTCTACGGCCACCAGTGGCGTTCGTGGCCGACGCCCGATGGCGGCACCATCGACCAGATTGCCGAGGTTCAGGAGACCATCCGCCGCAACCCCGACTCGCGCCGGATGATCGTCACCGCCTGGAACCCGGTGGACGTGCCGAAGATGGCGCTGCCGCCCTGCCACCTCCTCATCCAGTTCTATGTCGCCAACGGCCGTCTCTCCTGCCAGATGTACCAGCGCTCGGCCGACGTGTTCCTGGGCGTGCCCTTCAATATCGCCTCCTACGCGCTGCTCACGGCCATGATGGCACAGGCGACCGGCCTCAAGCCCGGCGACTTCGTGCACACGCTCGGCGACGCCCACCTCTATCGCAACCACCTCGACCAGAGCCGGCTGCAGCTCACCCGCGAACCGCGCCCCCTGCCCCGGCTGAAGCTCGCCGAAGGGATAACCGACGTTCGCGATTTCCGATTCGAGCACATCGCCGTCGAGGGGTATGATCCGCATCCGCACATCAAGGCCGAGGTCGCCGTATGAAGAGACTGCCCGCCTTCGGAATCGCCGCCGCTTTCGCGGGGGTGCCGGTCGTGGTTCATGCCAACGACACCATGGCGGAACTGGCCGCCGGCGGGCTGACCTTCGTCTATGCGGAAAATGTCCAGATGCAGAGCGAGGATCTCTACATCTCGCCGAAGGAAGTCCGCGTCGACTACGTCTTCCACAACGACGGCGACCGTGACCGGACAACGGTGGTCGCCTTTCCCATGCCGGATATCGAGGGCAGCGGCGACTTCATGGTCTCGGTCCCCAATCCCGAGTCCGACAACTTCATGAACTTCTCCGTGACGATCGACGACCAGCCGGTGAAGCCGGAAATCGACCGTCACGCCTTCGCCGTCGAGGTCGACATCACCGCCCTCCTCGAACAGCACGGCATCCCGCTGCTGCCGTTCGGCGCGGCGACGACCGATGCCCTCGCCGCCTTGCCGAAGCAGACGGTCGCCGACTGGATCGAGCGCGGCATCGTCATTCCCATGGAATATGACGACGGCAGCGGCTGGAAGACGGAGTACGTGCCGGTCTGGCGGCTCAAGACCACCTACTGGTGGCGCACCACCTTCCCTGCCGGTCGCGACCTGCGCGTCGCCCACCGCTACACGCCCAGCGTCGGCGCCACGGCCGGCCTCGCCTTTCTCGGCCCCGACGAGAACGATCCCTTCGCTGGTGAGGGCTTCGAGAGGGAGAAGCAGCGCTACTGTTTCGACGACAGTTTCCTCAGGGCTGTCGCCAAGCGCCTCGATGCGGCGCGGACGACGAATACCTACCTCCAGGAAAGCTGGATTTCCTACGTGCTCACCACCGGCGCCAACTGGGGCGGAACCATCGGCCGCTTCCACCTGACGGTCGACAAGGGCGATACCGACACGCTGGTGTCCTTCTGCGGCGACGGCGTCAAAAAGACCGGACCGACCACCTTCGAGCTGACCGCCACCGATTTCTACCCCGAGCGCAACATCGACATAGCGCTGATCCGCCGCCCGACCGACTGAGGGTCGTGCCAGTACCCCTCTCTCCAACTCTCCCCCACAAGGGGGGAGAGGGCACGGAAGAGTTTCCTTCCAGAACCTGCCACAGCCCTCGCCCTGCTCCCTCCCTCACAAGGTGGAGACAGTCCGGCCCGGCTCAACCAGAAACACCAGATCGCGAACTCGCGCAGGTCAGCTCGACGCGCTCTCTCCCCCCTTGTGGGGGAGAGTTGGAGAGAGGGGTGAGACCCGAGGCGTCTCCATAGCGGATGGCTGCCCGTCTGCGAGACAGTCGATATCCACCAATGAAAAACGGCCGGTCCGCGAGGAACCGACCGCCGTTCTCTTTCGGACGGTGGCGTCCGTCACTCCATTCTCACCGCGACGAAGCGGAGATCGCCGCTGGCGTTGGAGACCAGCAGCAGCACGGACTTGCGGCCCATCGTCTTCTGCTTCTCGACGGTCTTGGTCACGTCGTCGGGCGACAGAACCTGTTCCTGCGCCACCTCGACGATCAGGTCGCCGGCCGCGATGCCCTTTTCGGCCGCCGCGCTCGCCGGATCGACGCCGGTGATCACGACGCCACGAACTTCGGCGTTGAGGCGGTACTTTTCCCGGGCGTCGTCATCCAGAGCGCCGAGCGTCAGGCCGAGAACCTTCGGTTCGTCCTTCGGCTGTTCGGCCGCCGGCTCGTCACCCGTCGCCTCGGCCATCTTCTCGCCTTCCTCAAGGCGGCCGAGCTTGACGGGAAGCGTCAGCTCCTTGCCCTTGCGGATCAGCGTGACGGATACTTCCTTGCCGACCGCCGTATTGGCGACGAGGCGGGGCAGCTCGCGCATGGTCTTGATGGCATGCCCGTCGAAGGCGACGATCACATCGCCCGGCTCGAGCTTGGCGGCCGCTGCCGGCCCGCCTTCGGTGACGCCGGCCACCAGCGCGCCCTGCGGCCGATCGATGCCGAGGCTTTCGGCAAGATCATCGGTCACTTCCTGGATGTTGACCCCGAGCCAGCCACGATGCGTCTCGCCGAACTCCCGCAACTGGTCGACGACGCCGACGGCGATCTCCGAGGGGATGGCGAAACCGATGCCGATCGAGCCGCCCGACGGCGAGATGATGGCGGTGTTGATGCCGATCACCTCACCCTTCTCGTTGAACAGCGGACCGCCGGAATTGCCGCGGTTGATGGCCGCGTCGGTCTGGATGTAGTTGTCGTAGGGGCCGGAGTTGATGTCGCGGTTGCGGGCCGAGATGATGCCGGTGGTCACCGTGCCGCCGAGGCCGAACGGGTTGCCGATCGCCATCACCCAGTCGCCGACGCGCATATTCTCGCTGTCGCCGAACTTGACGGCGGTGAGCGGCTTGTCCGGCTTGACGCGCAGCACCGCGAGGTCGGTCTTGGCGTCGCGGCCGACCAGCTCCGCCTTCAGCTTGCTGCCGTCGGAGAAGTTGGCGACGATCTCGTCGGCGTCCTCGATGACGTGGTTGTTGGTGATGATGATGCCCGCGCCGTCGATCACGAAGCCCGAGCCGAGCGACTGCACCTTGCGCGGGTCGCCGCCCTCGTCGGAGCCACCGTCGCCGTTATCGGCGCCATCGCCGGGGTCACCGCCCTTGCCATTGCCGTTCTTGTCGAAGAACTCGTCGAAGAAGTCCTGGAAAGGCGAGCCTTCCGGCACCTGGGGCAGCGGCACCTGCCGCGTCTCGGCCACCGTCTGGGTGGTGGAGATGTTGACCACCGCGCCGATCAGCTTCTCGGCCAGATCAGCGACGGAGTCCGGCCCCTGCTCGGCGGTGGCCGTGCCGGCGCCGCCAAGGGCGAGCGCCGCCGCCAGCATCAGCGCCGCGAGCCCCGATCCGCGCCGCCGGCCGACATCCGGCACTGTCCTGTTCCATGAGACCATAGCCGGTCTTCCTCCACTGGAGCGTCCGTCCGCGAAGTCCCAGGCCTTCCGGAGCGCCTGGACGCTAGAAAACAAAACCGGAAGCAAGGGCGGTGAAGCCTCTGTTCCGGATGAGCGCGATCAGCGACCGCGCCCTACGCATTCGGCGAAGTCATAATCCGTTTCACGGATGGAGACAAACCCCACCCGCGCACGACTGACGGCCGGTCATCCGCCCCGCACCGCCCAGACGACGGCGACGCCGACCGCCATCGCAGCAACGCCACCGGTCCTGAGCCAGAAGTCGGAGGCTTCCAGCAGCTGGCGGAGCCCCTTGCGCATCAGCGAAGGGGCTGCCGCGTACAGCAGCCCCTCAAGGACGACCATCAGGCCGACGGCGACCAGGAAGTCGTTCAAGGCTGGGCCGGAACGGCCGGAGCCGCCGCGTTCCCCGCCATCCCGGTCGATCCACCGAAGAAGCGGAAGAACTCCGAGTCAGGCTTGAGCAGCATGGTCGTGCCATTGGCCAGCGACGAGGCGTAAGCCTGCATCGAACGATAGAACTCGAAGAAGCCCCTGTCGGCGCCATAGGCCTCAGCGTAGATGCGGTTGCGTTCGGCATCGCCCTCGCCGTGCAGGATATCGGCATCACGACGCGCCTCGGCCAGAAGCACGGTGGCCTGACGATCGGCCTCGGCGCGGATGCGCGCGGCTTCCTGCGTACCCTCGGCCCTGAGTTCGGCCGCCTCGGCGAGACGCTCCGACCGCATGCGGTCGTAGGTCTGTTCGAGCACGTTGTTCGGCAGTTCGGTGCGGCGGATCCTGAGCTCGACGATGTCGATGCCGAGATTGGCCGCTTCCGGACGGACGAACTCCGCCACCTCAAGCATCATCGCCGCCCGCTCCTCGGACAGCGCGTCGCCGAATGAGCGCGTGCCGTAGACGCGGCGCAACGCCGAATCGAGACGGGTTCTGAGCCGCATTTCCGCCATCGCCATGTTGCCGGTGACGCTCTCGCGGAAGGCCCGGGCATTGACGATGCGGTAGGCCGCGAAGGCATCCACCACATACTGGCGGCTGTCACGCACCTGCACGACGTTGTTGTCGATCTCGATGGTGTTGAGACGCTTGTCGACAATCTGCACGCTGTCGACAATGTTGGTCGGCAGCTTGAAGTAGATTCCGGGCTCGGTGATGACCCGCTGGATCTCGCCGAAGCGCAACTGGATGGCCTGATCGCGTTCGGTGACGATGAAGACCGACGAATAGACGACCAGCGCGGCAACGGCGACGACGATCAGGACGAAGGGCAAAGCGATCGTGCGCATCATTGGGTACCTCCCGTGCTGGCCGATGTCGCCGGACGCCCGATTTCGGGCAACGGCAGGTAGGGCAGCACGCCTTGCGTCGAGCCGCTGTCGAGGATCACCTTGTTGGTCTTGGAGAGCACGCCCTCCATGGTTTCAAGATAGATGCGCTCGCGCGTGATGTCGGGCGACTTGGCGTACTCCTGGTAAACCGACGTGAAGCGCTGTGCGCCACCGGTCGCCTCGGCGATCACCTGGTCGCGATAGCCGAGCGCCGCCTCGCGGATCTGCGACGCCTCGCCGCGCGCCTCGCCAAGCCGCTTGTTGGCATAGGCCTGCGCGTCTTGCTTGAACTTGTCCTGGTCCTGCTGGGCGCGCTGCACTTCGCCGAAGGCGTCCTGCACCTCCAGCGGCGGATCCGCGCGGGTGACGTTGACGGCGGTGATCGATACGCCGGCGTCGTAGGAATCCAGCGTCTGCTGGATGCGCTCGCGCACCGCGGTCTGCGCCGCTTCGCGGCCGGTGGTGCGGAACTCGTCGGCACGGGTGCGCCCGACCACTTCACGCATCACCGATTCGGAAACCTTGCGGACGATGTCCGGCTGGTCGGCGACACGGAACAGATACTTGACGGGATCGGCGATGCGCCAGAGCACCGAGAACTCGACGCTGACCAGATTCTGGTCGCCCGAAAGCATGATGGAGTCGGCGCCACCGGCGGCAACGCCGCCGAGCACTTCCTGGTTTTCCTTGAGCAGGGCCGGCGTCTCCACCTGCTCGATCGGCCAGAAGGCAAAATGGATACCCGGCTCGTTGAGCTCTGGCTTGACCTTGCCGAACAGCAGCTCCACGCCGACCTGATCGGGCTGGACCACGTAGATGCTCTGGTAGAGCCAGAATCCGACCGCGGCCACCGCGATCAGCGGCAACGCCGTCAGAATGCCGGTGGGCTCGCCCTGCCCGGGCCGTCCGCCACCACCGCCACCGGGCAGAAGCCGACGGATCTTGTCCTGTCCGCGCCGGAGCAGTTCCTCAAGGTCGGGGGGCTCGTTGCCGCCACCACCGCCACCCTGCGGCCCTCTGGGCGGCTGTCCCCACGGTCCGTTACCGCCGCCTTTCCAGCCGCCGCCACCACTCTGATTGCTCCAGGGCATTAGGGTCCCTTCCTCCGTAAGTAAAAATCAGGAGCGCTTCCGTGATGGTCAGGCAAGGCTGCCCGACGGGAAACGCTCCGGCTCGGTCTGACGGCGATCATAGGAGGCAACGCCTCGCTCTTCAACGCGCGCAGAGTTCAATCGCCATTTGGGGTGTCTGGATGTTCCGATCAACCGTCCGCGCGTGATTCTTTCGGCGCGGTCAGCCGCGGCGAATCCACGTCTCGAAAACGGCGTCGGCGCTGTCGCGCTCGCCGCGCACCATGGGCTCGCTGGCGGAGAGCTCCCAAAGCGCCGGATCGACCGTCGGAAAGCGCGTGTCGCCGTCGGGCGAGGCAGCGATCCGGGTGATGAACAGGCGGTCAGCCCGGCCGATCGTCGCCGCGTAGAGCGCGCCGCCGCCGGCCACCACGTAGGACGAGGCCCCCTTCGCCTCGGCGCTCGCGGCCGCCGCGTCGAGGGCGGCGCCGAGATCGCCAATCACGGTAACGCCATCCGGCCGAAAGGTCGGATCGCGCGACACCACGAGGGTTTCGCGGCCCGGCAGGGGCTTGCCGATCGACTCGAAGGTCTTGCGCCCCATGAGCATGGGGCGGCCGAGCGTCAGCGCCTTGAAGTACTTGAGATCGGTGGACAGATGCCAGGGCATGCCACCGTCGCGACCGATGACGCCGTTCTCGGCCATGGCAACGACGATGTCGAGGAGAGGACGGTTCACGGGCACTCCTTCGCCAGTTTCTCGATGGCTTCGGGTGTCATGCGCACCGGAACCCAGGCATCGTTGAGCGGCGCGCCCATGGCCGCGTAGAAATCGATGGCCGACTTGTTCCAGTCGAGCACCGTCCATTCGAAGCGGCCGAGGCCTTCGTCGACGCAACGCCGGGCCAGCCGGGCCAGCAGCGCCTTGCCGACGCCCTGCCCGCGCGCCGCCGGATCGACGAAGATGTCTTCGAGATAGAGCCCGTGCCGGCCGAGGAAGGTCGAGAAGGAGTAGAACCAGACGGCGATGCCGGCCGGCTTGTCGCCGATGAAGCCAAGTTCGCAGAACACGCGCGGATTGTCGCCGAAAAGGGCGGCCGCATAGTCCTCCGGTGTCGCCACCATCTTCTCGGACAGGTTCTCGTAGGCGGCGAGCGAGCGAATGAAGCCGGAGATGACCTCGATGTCGTCGGGTGTGGCGGCGCGGGTGGTCGGCTTGGGTCGGCGGGCGTGGCGGCCGAGGCGGGAGGGCGATGAGCTCATGGGGCAGTCTCCGTCACGCCGCCCGGCGGCAAGCCGACGTCGGAGCTCGGCAGTTGCTTCAGCTTGGTGCCCGGCGCCGCCGGCGCGCCATTCTCCAGGATCTTGCCGAT
This sequence comes from Pleomorphomonas sp. NRK KF1, assembly GCF_023721755.1. Lineage (GTDB taxonomy): Bacteria > Pseudomonadota > Alphaproteobacteria > Rhizobiales > Pleomorphomonadaceae > Pleomorphomonas. Next base: position 36,130 of record NZ_JAMDLH010000011.1, read on the forward strand.
GGCGTCGAGCGGGTCGCCCGCCGCCTTGTCCTTTTCCTTCTCCGCCCGCGCCTTCTGGGCGGCGAGAAGCGCCGCCGCCTTGGCCTTCTCGGCCAGTGCCGCCGCCGCGGCGCGCTCGCGCGCCTCAAGCATTAGGCGATTGCGGCGGTCCAGAGCCTCGCGGTCGCGCAGCACCTGACGCGACAGAAGCTCGCGTTCGAGAATGTCGGCCTGCATCATCAGCACGCGCTGCGTCTCCTTCTCCAGCGCACGGATGCCGAGGTAGGACGCGAAGGCCGTGACGTCGACGCGACGGGACGGGTTGGCGAGCGGCCCCTTGAACAGCACCGACACCTGCGGCACGCCGCCGCCGGCCGCCGCGTCGCCGACGTCGTGGGACAGGCGCCACTCGCTGTCGACCGTCAGGCGGGCGATGTCCACCGTCGCCGAACCGGAGCTGGCGCCGTCTTTCGTCGTCACCACGATGTTGGGCGCCCTGAGCGTGCCGCCAGCCAGCGTGAAGGCGGCATCGAGCCGCTCGAAGGCGAGATCGCCCATGTCGACGTTGTCGGTGAAGGCCTGACGGATGCGATCCTCGCTGAGCTCCTTGCCGGCATCGGCCAGCCGGATCACCTGACCGAACGCCCGCGTCGTCATGTGGGCGAGCCGACCATCCCTGAGCGAGAAGCTGCCGCCGCCGGTCAGCGACGACATCCAGCCGGCCAGCGTCCGTCCCGTGGCATTGATCTGGACGTCGACGCCCAGCACGCCGGTGACCAAGGGCCGGCCGTCGCGCCGCCAGGCGAACTCCTCGGCCGCCGCGCCCTGGAGGCGCAGCGTGCCGGACACGCCGGCCGTGCCGTCGAGATCCCGCTTGATCATCAGGTCGCCGGAAAGCTTGCCGCCGGCCAGCGTCGCCTCGATGCCGTCGAGCCCGGTGCCGGAGGCATTGCTGGACAGCGACAGCGCCACGCTCTTGGCCGCAGGCCCGCCCTCGATGTCGAGCCGGCCGAACTTGAGGGCGAGGTCGGTGTCGAAGCCGTCGATCAACGCCGCGCCGAACGGCGCCTCCGGCCAGGGATTGCGGCTCTGGACGATCGGGAAGTCGAAGACGGCCGGTCCCAGGATGGCCTCGCCGAGACCGGCGAGCGATCCCTCGTCGAAAGACAGCGTGCCCGTCACCCTCGGCACGGCCGGGGCGAAGTCGATGGAAATGTCCCCGACCGTCGGCACCTCGTCGAGCTTGCCTTCGATGCGGTTGACCAGGACCTTGCGGTTGCCGATCGACAGATGGGCCGCGACGTCGGCCGGCGTCGATCGCATGACGCCCTGAACGATATTGCCCGAGAGCACCAGGAGAGAGCCGACGTCCGGCGACTTCAGGTCGAGGTCGAGCTCCGCGCTGGGCGGCGCGCCGCGCGCGAGCGTCGCCGAACCGTTGAGCGTCACCTCGGTCGGCCCCATGGCGCCGCGCACCACCACGGCGAGGCCCTCCTTCGACTTGCCCATGGCCGACAGGGTAAGGCTGCCGTCGCCCGGCCGGTCGACATCCGGCACGGCGAGGCCGAACTGGCGCATCAGCTCGGCGCCGTCGGGGCCGGTCAGGCTGACGTCGGCGGACACGTCGGCGGTATCCCAGGCATCGACGCGCCCCTTGAAGGCGAGTTCGCCGCGTATGTCGGTGGCCGCCGCCGAACCGTTCAGCTCGACCTTGACGTCGGTCCCCTCGCCCGATGCCCTGGCGAGCACGGTGCCCTCCAAGCTCGCCGGTCCGAGATGGGGCGCTGCGTCGCGCAGAAAGCCGACCACCGGCGTATTGGGCGCGAGAGCGCGGACGAGGTCGGCGACGCCCTCCAGCTTTTCGGCCGACACGCGCATCTGGATCGAGCCGTCGGGCGTCGTCGTCACGTCGCGGATGGTGCCCGCCGCCGTGACGCGGGCGCCGGACAGCGAGCGGACGAACAGGCGGTCGACGTCGAGCGTGGCGTCGATGAGCGAGGCCGACACGTCGAAGCCCTCGGCCCGGGTATCGCCGGCGATCAGCGCACCGATGGCCGCCTTGACTACGACGTCGGCCCCGACGCCCTGCCCCGTCGCGAGGCCGGCCACCGTCTGCACGTCGGCGAGCCTCAACTGATCGGCATCGAGCGCCAGCGTCAGACGCGGCTTGCGGCCGGCCACGCCCGGCAGGAAATCGAGCGAGCCGCTGATACGCCCCTCGTCGAGACGGGCGTCGACGTCGTCGAGCCTTAACCCATCCATCGACGCGGCCACCTTGGCCGAGAAGCGGAAGGGATCGAGCCCGACCTTCGGCCGGTTGGGCGCCCACCAGGCAATCAGCGTCGCCGGCTGGTCGGAGGCGAGCGAGACGTCGCCATCGAAGCCGATGGTCGGCGCGGTGGAGAGCCGGCCATGCGCCGTGAGCGACGATTTGCCCGGCAACGTCGCTTCCAGCGTGTCGATGGTCCAGCCCGAGGCGGCGGTGACAAGATCGGCTCGAAGATCGGAAATGATGCTGCCGCCGACCACCACGCCGGGAATGTCAAAGCCGATGCGCCCGGGGACGCTCGGCACCGGCAGGCTGGCAATGGCCGCGCCGAAGGCGGTGAGCGCGCCGTCAAGCGAGACCGGCTTGTCCGGCCCTGCGCCGAGCGTACGATCGAGGTCGATCTGACGGGCCGACAGCACCGCCTCGAAGCTCGGCACCGCGGCGAGATCCAGCGTCGCGGCGCCGGAGATGGTGAACGGCCGTTCTTCCGCTCCGTAGTGGAACTCCAGCGCCTTGGCGAGCACCGCCCGGTTGGAAACGTCGAGATCGGCGGTGAGCGACCAGGGCAAGGTCGCCTGGTCTTCCTTGGCGATCACCCGGTCGAGCGTCGCCTTGCCGGCCCAGGTCGGCCGGTGGTTGGCAAACTTGAGCTGGCCGTCGAAGCTGGCCGCCACCGGGTGGGCCGCCGAGCGCACGTTGGCCTTGAGCGCGAAGGCGCCGCTGCCGTCGGCGGCGCCGGTCGCCGCCTTGATGGCGAGGGTGTCGCCGCCGACCCGTGCCGTGGCGTCCACCTTGTAGGGCCCGGCCAGCGCCGGCGCGTCGAGCCGGGCCTTGATGCCGTCCATCACCACCGGCTGGCTGTGGCGCGCATCGGCAATGACGAGGCGGCCGTCCTCGATGTCGACGCCCGACAGCATCACGCGGCTGGGATTGATGCCGATGCCGCCTTCGGCCGCCATCCACTCGAAGGCGCCGTTCTCGTCGATGCGGACGTTGAGCTCGGGCTGCACCACCTGCATCTCGGTGACGTGGATTTCGCCCGACAGCAGCGGAAACAGCTCGATCTCCATGTTGAACCGGCCGACGGTCATCAGCGGCGCGTTGGGATCGTCGCCGATCACCACGTCGGAGAAGGAGAGCGAGGGATAGGGCAACAGGCTGGCGTCGGCCGTCCCGCGAACGGACACCTTGTGTCCCAGAACATGCGCGGCTTCCGTCTCGAAAGCGGCTCGATAGGCCGTCCAATCGACAAACAGCGGCCCGACCAGCGCCACGAGGAGCGCCAGGATGACCGTGAATCCGATACCGAAATACAACGAATTCAGCGTCTTGGCTCCCGTATACCCACTTCGGAGACGTTGGCGCGACTCACGTCCAACCGCGCGATGCTCCGATAAACTTCCACGCCGCCCTGCAAGGTTCGCACCATGGCGCCGTCCGCCCCTCTCCCAAAGACTTAGCAAATCGCAGCGCCGCTGGGAAACGGGGATTAAGACATAGTTCACCATTCACAGGGCGCGGACGTCGCCTCCGTCCCGCGCATCGTCCTCATGGTGACGGAAGCTGTCGCCGCCACCTGGGATCTTGCGCCCTGCCCGAGTATTCGGCTTTAACCGGAGCCGAAAAGAGTCCCACGGGAGACGCGCGATGTCGGCCGAAACGAATTCCATTCCCGTCGAAGACCTCACCCAGGACGAGGCCGCCGCCGAACTGGAGCGCCTGTCCGCCGAGATCGCCCGCCACGACCGGCTCTATCACGCCAACGATGCGCCGGAGATCTCGGACGCCGACTACGACGCGTTGCGCGCCCGCAACCGCGAGATCGAGGCGCGCTTTCCCGAGCTCGTCCGCTCCGATTCGCCGTCGCTCAAGGTCGGCGCACCCGTCTCCGAGACGTTTTCGCAGGTCCGCCACGTCAGGCCGATGCTGTCGCTCGACAACCTGTTCAGCGAGGCCGACCTCCACGACTTCGTCAAACAGGTGAAGAGCTTCCTCGGCGCCAGCGAGACGCCCGTCTTCACCGCCGAGCCCAAGATCGACGGCCTCTCGATGTCGCTACGCTATGTGGATCGCCGCCTCGTCACGGCGGCGACGCGCGGCGACGGCACCACCGGCGAAAACGTCACCGCCAACGTGCGGACCATCGCCGAGATCCCCGACGAACTGCCGGCCGGTGCGCCCGATGTCGTCGAGGTGCGCGGCGAGGTCTACATGAAGAAGGCCGACTTCGCCGCCCTCAACGAGCGGATGATGAACGAGAGCGGCAGGCTGTTCGCCAACCCGCGCAACGCCGCCGCCGGTTCGCTCCGCCAGCTCGATCCGAAGGTGACGGCCGGCCGACCGCTCAGCTTCTTCGCCTATGCCTGGGGCGACCTCTCGGAACCCCTGGCCTCGACCCAGTACGACACGGTGAAGCGCTTCGCCGACTGGGGCTTCCCGGTCAACCCACTGATGGTGCTCTGCCACTCCGAGGAGGAGCTGTTCGCCCATTACCGGCTGATCGAGAGCCAGCGCGCCGACCTCGGCTACGACATCGATGGCGTGGTCTACAAGGTGAACAGCCTGGCGCTACAGGAGCGGCTCGGCTTCCGCTCGCGCTCGCCGCGCTGGGCCACCGCCCACAAGTTCCCGGCCGAGCGCGCCTCCACCACCGTCAAGGCCATCGAGATCCAGGTCGGCCGCACCGGCGCGCTGACACCGGTTGCCAAGCTGGAACCGGTGACGGTGGGCGGCGTCGTCGTCTCCAACGCCACGCTGCACAACGAGGACTACATCAAGGGCATCGGCCAGGACGGTTTGCCGCTGCGCGACGGCCGCGACATCCGCGTCGGCGACACCGTGGTGATCCAGCGCGCGGGCGACGTCATCCCCCAGGTGGTCGACGTGCTGATCGACAAACGCCCCGATGACGCCCTGCCCTACGCCTTCCCCACCCTCTGCCCGCGCTGCGGCAGCCACGCCGTGCGCGACACCAATGAGAAGACCGGCAAGATCGACGCGGTGCGCCGCTGCACCGGCGGCCTCATCTGTCCGGCCCAGCAGGTGGAGAGCCTGAAGCACTTCGTCTCGCGCCTGGCATTCGACATCGAGGGTCTCGGCGACAAGCAGATCGAGTTCTTCCATGCCCTCGAAGACGAGCACCTTTCCATCCGGACGCCGGTCGACATCTTCACGCTTGCCCGGCGCGAAGCCACCGGCCTCAACCGCCTATCCAACTTCCCCGGCTTCGGCGCGACCTCGGTTCGGAACCTCTTCGAAAGCATCGAGGCGCGCCGCCGGATCGACCTGCACCGTCTCATCTTCGGCCTAGGCATTCGCCACATCGGCGAGGGCAACGCCAAGCTGCTCGCCCGCGCCTACGGCTCGTGGACCCACTTCTACGATGCCATGAAGAAGGCGGCCGACCGCGACCCGGAAACGCTGGCCGAACTCGACGCCATCGACGGCGTCGGCGCCGTGGTGGTCGAGGCGCTGACCGACTTCTTCGGCGAGGATCACAACCGTGACGCCATCGACGCCCTGCTCCAGGAGATTACGCCGCTCGACGCCGAGGCGCCGGTGACAACCAACAGCCCGGTGGCCGGCAAGACGGTGGTCTTCACCGGTTCGCTGGAGAAGATGACGCGCGACGAAGCCAAGGCCACCGCCGAACGTCTCGGCGCCAAGGTGGCCGGCTCCGTGTCGAAGAAGACGGATCTGGTGGTGGCGGGCCCTGGCGCCGGCTCGAAACTCGCCAAGGCGTCCGAACTCGGCATCGAGGTGATCGACGAGGACGCCTGGCTCGACCGGATCAAGGGCCTTTAGTGCGAGCACCGGCCGGACACCTCGATCCGGCCGGCAAAGCATTTTGGAAAAACCAAGCGGGCAACGCCAACGGGCAGTGCCCCTGACAAGCCTAAACGAGCAACGCGTCCGAGCGTGCTGAAGGTTGCTTCAAGCGAGCACCTCTTCTCAGCGGGTCAGCGCAGACCGGGCAGAAGTGCCGCGCCGTCTTGCGCCGTGGAGACAGCCAGGGCATCGGCGGCGAAAACGCTTCGTCGCCAACGTCCTTGGTGCGGTGGGCGCCGCAGGCGCGAAAATCGAGCCCGGAAGCCCGGCCGACAGGATTTCTATGCATGCGCTCAGCCACGCGACCAGGAGATGGCCAGCGAGGCCAGTTCCGGCGTCGCGGCGACGAGGCCGCCCACCGTATCGAGATAGTGGCCGGGTTCGAGCCGCCAGGCCTCATTGTCGGCATCTTCGACGTTCACCGCCATTGCGCGGCCGACATTGGCCGGAGGCACTCCGATGAAATAAGTGTTGATTGCGGTAAGCGTCCCATCGGAGGTCATCTTCATGTCCTCTCTCCTTGGAGAAAAGGCCTGATCGGCGGCCAACGAGACGATTTGGCGCCCAATCCTTGAAGGACCGGTAAACGAAAACCGGAAACTCCCTTTCTAGTCTCCACAAATACGGTTCAGAACAAAATCGAAAACATAGGCTTTCCTTGGACCATTTCAGAAACTACACAACGTTAGTGAAAAATACCAAGGAAACTACCTTCCATTAACCAATGACACCCCGTCGAAGGCTCAGTCCTTCACAACCACTGTTCCGGCGAACCGATCGTAGAAAGCTTGTCCGCGCCAGCGGAGAAATGGGAAGAGATAGTAGACCGCAAGGGCCAAACTCAGGACGGCGTTGGGGACAGCCCATGCAATGGGAGCATCCAGCATTTGCCTTATCAGCCAGAGGTAGTCAGTCATCGAGCCAACAAACCACCATGCGGTCAGACCAGCGGCAACGCCGACCAGCGAGAACAGGAGTAGCGGCCCGAGGCGGAAGAACTCGCGCCGGAGTAGATGGGGAGAAGTGTCACCCCCACAGTCGCAGGCACGCACAGTAAGCCGAAGAAAACGTTTGCCGGGCGAGCGCCCAAAATAGCGCGCCCAGGCAAGCATAAACAAATAGGCCACAGAAACCGTAGGATCGAGCTGAAGGCTGGTGTTGAGCCGATCGCCCGAAGCGGTGACTGAAGCGCCAACATACTGGAGACGAGTGGTTTTCCCCTCCCGTATCTCATTTTTCACAGTGAGCACGTAACTCGGTTTTCCGCCTGCGGGCAGGGTTCGGCAAACGACCTCCGTTCTTTGCCAATCAGGAACAGCGGGAAGGACCTTGTTGAGTTCGTCCAGAAGGGGAGACGGGGGAGCAGTCACGCAAGCGGTTTGACTATAAACCCCTTTCCAGTAGTAAAAGTCCCCTCCTGTTACCGCATCGACGGTCATGAGAATGACCACCGCCAAAGCGTAGGCGAGAGCGAAATCAATAAGGAAAGCGCCGAGGCGCCGCCAGAAATACCGTTTCGGCCGACTATCCGTCTCCACGCGCCCCTCCCCTAAAGCCCCTCGCAACTGCTAGGCATGGAGCGCAGGAGGTCAAGTCGGGATAAACACAACCAGAATGCTATTTCCGATGGCGGGAGAGACAGGGGCTCCAAAAGCCCACGACACTCTCGCGCCCGTCGCTTCGTTGCTTTATTGTTCTCGTCATGACTGCTTCCCAGAATCACGACGATACCGACTTCGACGCCTCTCCTTCGCTCGGCATCGCCGCCCGCGCCATGGCCGCCGCCCGCCCCTCCGGTGGCGCCGTCGGCTATCTCAGCGGCATGAACCCCGAGCAGCGCGAGGCGGTTGAGGCGCTGGATGGTCCCGTGCTGGTGCTGGCCGGCGCCGGCACCGGCAAGACGCGCGTCCTGACCACCCGCATCGCCCATATACTGGCGACGCGGCGGGCCTTTCCCTCGCAGATCCTGGCGGTGACCTTCACCAACAAGGCGGCGCGCGAGATGAAGGAGCGCGTCGGCCAGCTGGTCGGCGGCGTCGTCGAGGGCATGCCCTGGCTCGGCACCTTCCACTCCATCGGCGTCCGCATGCTGAGGAAGCACGCCGAACTGGTCGGCCTCAAAAGCAACTTCACCATTCTCGACACCGACGACCAGCTTCGCCTCATCAAGCAGTTGATCCAGGCCGAAGGCATCGACGAGAAGCGCTGGCCGGCGCGCCAGTTCGCCTCGGCCCTCGACGGTTGGAAGAACAAGGGCCTTCGCCCCGCCGACATTCCCGAGGGCGAGGCGCGCGCCTATGTCAACGGCTTGGGGCGCGAGCTCTACGCCGCCTATCAGGCGCGCCTCAAGGTGCTCAATGCGGTCGACTTCGGCGACCTGCTGCTCGAAGCGGTGACGCTCCTGCGCCAGAACCCCGACGTTCTCGCCGACTATCACAAGCGGTTCCGCTTCATCCTGGTCGACGAGTATCAGGACACCAACGTCGTCCAGTATCTCTGGCTGCGCCTGCTCGCCCAGGGCTCGCACAACATCTGCTGCGTCGGCGACGATGACCAGTCGATCTACGGCTGGCGCGGCGCCGAGGTGGACAACATCCTGCGCTACGAACGCGATTTCCCCGGCGCCAAGGTGATCCGGTTGGAGCGCAACTATCGCTCCACCGCCCACATTCTCGGCGCCGCCTCGCACCTCATCGCTCACAACGAGGCACGGCTCGGCAAGACGCTGTTCACCGACCTGCCGCAGGCCGAGGACGAGGACAAGGTGTTCGTCGCCTCGGCCTGGGACTCGGAGGAAGAGGCGCGATCGATCGGCGACGAGATCGAGCGCTGCCAGAGGAACGGCACGGCGCTGAACGACATCGCCATCCTGGTGCGCGCCTCCTTCCAGATGCGCGAGTTCGAAGACCGCTTCGTCACCTCGGGCATTCCCTATCGCGTCATCGGCGGCCCTCGCTTCTACGAACGGGCCGAGATCCGCGACGCCCTCGCCTATTTCCGCATCGTCATGCAGCCGGCCGACGACCTCGCCTTCGAGCGCATCGTCAACACGCCCCGCCGCGGCATCGGCGACACCTCCGTCCGCACCCTGCACGACTATGGCCGCGCGGAAAGCGTACCGCTCACCGAGGCGACGCGGCAGTTGGTCGCCACGGAAGAGTTCAAGGGCAAGACGCGCACGTCCTTGCGCGACTTCCTCGCGAGCGTCGAACGCTGGCGCGACCTCGTGCCCGCGATGAAACACACCGAACTCGCCGAACTGATCCTAGACGAGAGCGGCTACACCGCCATGTGGCAGAACGACCGTTCGGCCGAAGCGCCGGGGCGGCTCGAAAACCTCAAGGAACTCATCCGCTCCATGGACGAGTTCGAGAGCATGGAAGGCTTCCTCGAGCACATATCTCTGGTGATGGACCGCGACAGCGGCGAGGAACTCGACGCCGTCTCCATCATGACGCTGCATTCGGCCAAGGGGCTTGAGTTCGACACGGTGTTCCTGCCCGGCTGGGAGGAAGGTCTGTTCCCGCACCAGCGCGCCCTCGACGAAGGCGGCAGAGCCGGCCTCGAAGAGGAACGCCGCCTTGCCTATGTCGGACTGACGCGCGCCAAGAAGCACTGCCTGATCTGGTTCACGTCCAACCGCCGCATCCACGGCTCCTGGCAGTCGTCGATCCCCTCGCGCTTCCTCGACGAGCTGCCGGCCGCCCATGTCGAGATCAAGGAAACCGGCAGCGCCTATGGGGGCTACGGCTCGTCCTTCGGCCGCCAGAACCCCTACGGCGCCTCACGCTTCGACAGCGTCGAGCGCTTCCAGTCGAACTACGAAACACCCGGCTGGCAGCGGGCGCAGAAGGCCCAGAAAGCGGCGGGCGGCCGTGGCGGCTTCTCGGCCCCGACGCAATCGTCCTATGGCCGGGCGCAGCCCAAGCTGATCGAGGGCGAGCTGATCGCCAAGTCGGTCGTATCGGGCGCGCCGAAGTTCGACGTCGCCGACCGGGTGTTCCACGTCAAGTTCGGCCCCGGCACGGTCTCCGCCGTCGACGGCAACAAGGTCACCGTCGACTTCGACAAGGCCGGCCAGAAGCGGGTGGTGGACAGCTTCCTCGACAAGACTTGATCGACGTTGGACGAGGCTAATCCAGAACCGCCTTCAGGAACTCGCGGGTGCGATCTTCCTTGGGGTCGGTGAACAGCTCTTCGGGCGTGCCCTCCTCGCGAATGCGCCCCTGATCGAAGAAGCAGACGCGGTCCGAGATTTCGCGGGCGAAGCGCATCTCGTGCGTGACCAGCAGCATGGTCAGATCGTGCTCCTCGGCCAGCCGGCCGATGACGTTGAGCACCTCGCCGACCAGTTCCGGATCGAGCGCCGACGTCGGCTCGTCGAAGAGCAGTACGTTCGGCCGCATGGCGAGCGCCCGGGCGATGCCCACCCGCTGCTGCTGGCCGCCGGACAGCTGGTGCGGATACTTCTGCGCCTGATCGGCGAGGCCGACCAGCTCCAGCAACTCCTCGGCCCGCCCCTTGGCTTCGGCCTTGCTGAGGCCGAGCACCTTGACCGGTGCTTCGGTGATGTTGCGGAGCACCGTCATGTGGGGGAACAGGTTGAACTGCTGAAACACCATGCCGAGCTGGGTGCGCATCTTGTGCAGATGCGCCTCGCTGGCCGGCCTGAGACCGTCCGGCCCCTCCTCGTGCCAGAGAGGTTCGCCGTTCACCGTCACCACGCCGCCGTCGATCCCCTCGAGGGTCATCAGGATGCGCAGCACGGTCGACTTGCCGGACCCCGACGGGCCGATGATCGACACCTTCTCGCCGCGCCCGACCTCGAAGTCGAGCTCGTCGAGCACGGTCAGGTCGCCGAAGCGCTTGATGACCTTGTCGAACTTGATGATGGGGTCGTTCATTTCAAGGGTACCCCCTGCTTGGGCAGCCAGCCGTCGAGCAGGCGCACGCCCGCCGACGCGACCAGCGTCATGACCAGATAAAGGCCGCCGACCATGGAGAGCGGCACGAGATAGTTGAACGTCCTGTCGCCGACGATCTTGGCGACGTTGAGCATCTCCAGCACCGTCACCACCGACAGCACCGGCACGTCCTTCATGATCGAGACGAGATAGTTGCCCATGGCCGGCACGATGCGCGGCACCGCCTGCGGCACGACGATATGGGTGAAGGTGCGGGCAGGCGTGAGGTTCAGCGCGCGCGCCGCCTCGTGCTGGTACTTGGCCACCGCCTCGATGCCGGCGCGGTACACCTCCGAGGTATAGGCGCTGTACTGGATGCCGAGCGCCAGCGTCCCGGTCATGAAGGCCGGCAGCACGATGCCGTATTCGGGCAGCACGTAGTAGAGGAAGAACAGCTGCACCAGCAGCGGCGTGTCTCGGATGAACTCGGTCATGACCGTCGCCGGCCAGGCGATGATCCGGAACGGGGCGGCCTTCAGCACGGCCCACACCAGTCCCAGCACCAGCGCCACGATGAAGCCGATCACCGTCGCCTGGATCGTCACCCACATGCCGATCAGAAGGATCGGAAGGATGGAGGCGGCATAGGCCGCGGGACTCGAAAGGTCCCATTCGAAACCGAACAGCATGGCCTAGCTCCTCGCCCTGCGCCAACGGGTGACGTAGCGCTCCAGGCCGCGCATCATGACCGTGAGAACCAGCGCCATGCCGAAGTACATCACCAGCAGCATCGAGTAGATCGTGGTGCTGTCCTGGGTGTAGTTGCGGATCTGCTCGGCCCTGAACGTCAGGTCGCCGAGGCTGATGAGCGAAACCAGCGCGGTATCCTTGAGGTTCTGAACGGCAAGATTGCCGAAGGGCGGCATCATCTCCGGAATGGCCTGCGGGATCACGATGTCCCACAGCGTCTGCCGTTCGCTGAAGTTCAGCGCCCGCGCCGCTTCGCGCTGGTCCTGATGGACGGCCGTGATGGCGCCCCGAACCACCTCGGCGCCATAGGCTCCGATGTTGAGGCTGAGCGCCAGCACGCCGGCAAGAACCGGGGGAAGCCGCAGGTCGAGGCCCATCGCACTGCCGGCGAGCGGCAAGGCAAAGTACAGCCAGAAAAGCTGAACCAGCAGCGAGGTTCCGCGGAAAAGTTCAATATATGCCACGCAAATGGCGTTGATCGCCCGGTTGCGGGATAGCTTGCCGATGCCGGAGGCAAAGGCAAGCATGGCGCCCAGGACCGTCGAGTACAGCGTCAGCTGGACGGTGACCCAGGCGCCCTGCATCAGCGGCGCAATATAGTCTGTCAATTGCATGAATTGATCCAGCCTACTTGGGCATCATCCGACCGGAGTGTCGCGAGGATCGATAAGATGATGCTTCCAAAACAAATCTTGGAGCGTCGATCCGATGCAACGAGCCGGACGCGCTCTGGAGGTGTAACGCGCCAAGGGCGGGCGCCGAAGCACCCGCCCAAAGCAGCTTTCGGGAGAGATCGGCTACTCGGCGGCGCAGAGCTCGGCCGTCGTGTGCTTGCCCGAACCGTCGACATCGGCCTGGGTGAAGCCGTAGCCGGTCAGGACCTTGGACCACTCGGGCGTCTGCTTGTACTTGGCGAGGGCGTCATTGACGGCGTCGCGCAATTCCTCGTTGCCCATGGCGAAGGTGAAGCCGCCCCAGCTGCGCACTTCCTCGCCATCGATCACCGGATCGGTGAACTCGCCGGCAACCTCGACTCCCTTGCCCTGCTCGGCAAGGCCGCTCACGGTCAGGCCGGTGGCGGCGTAAGCGTCGGCGCGGCCAGTCGACACCGTCGAGATGGCGTCGGCATTGGAAGCGATGGTCACCAGGCTGCCTTCCGACACGCCCAGCTTCTGCATCATCTCCAACTGATCGGCGCCGGCCATGATGGCCACCTTCAGGTCCTGCTTTTCGGCGAAGTCGGCATAGGCGTGAATGCCCTTGGGGTTGCCCTCGGCCACCAGCAGCCCTTCGCCGTAGGACGTATTGGGCTCGGAGAACAACACCTGACCGCAGCGATCGGGAAGGATCGCCATCTCGGCGGCGACCATGTCGAAGCGGTCGGCCTTCAGGCCCGGAATGAGCGAGGAGAAGTTGGTGGTGACCCACTCGATCTTCTCGATGCCGAGTTCCTTCATCAGCGCCTTGGCGACGTCCGGACCGGCCCCCTTCGCCTCGCCCTGCGGGTCGACATAGCCGTAGGGAATCTCGTTGGCGACGGCGATGCGGATCGTCCCGTCTTCGCGGATCTTCTCAAGCGACGCGGCGCTGGCCGCGCCGGCCACCGCCATGAGGGCCAGCGTGGAAACCGCCAGCATGGTCGTCTTGTTCAAAATGGTCATGTCGTCCTCCTTTAATTGGATAGGAAATGTCCGGTCTCACCCCGTTGATGACGACCGGTTACGGTCAGGCGACCGCGGAAAGTCGTGCCGGTTCCGCCTGCGCCCAGTCCTCGACCAGCCCCTTGTGCAGCGCCGAGATCGCGGCCTCGAAATCGGTTGGTTCGACGACGATCTGCAGGTCGACCTTGCGGATGAGGTCGTGCACGCCGAGCGGGTGAATGCCGGCCGCCGCCAGGACGCCGATGGCGCTCGTCAGGATCGAGTTGTCGCCGATGTTGCGACCGATCGCCGAGACGAGCGACACCTTGCGCAGGGTCATCTGAGCGGTTGGGAAAGCCTTGGCGAGGTCGGCCTGGACTGCCTCGATCGCCTTCGCCTTGCCCTTGAGGAAGTGGGTGATGGTGTTGGCATTCGACGTCTTGGAGAGAATGCCGACCCTGTGGCGCTTCAGCGCGTCGAGGATCGCGGAATCGTAGCCCTTCACCCCCACCATGTCCTGGTCGTGGAACTCGAAGGCGAAGACGTTCCGGATGCCGGTCACGATCTCCACCTCCGGCGCGCCGGCCCCGAGGTCGGCGCGAAACACCGTTCCCTCGTGTTCCGGCTCGAAGGCGTTCTTGACGCGGAGAGGAATCCCGGCCTGCCGCAACCCCTTGGCCGCGCGCGGATGGATCGCTTCCATGCCCAGGTTGGAGAGCTGGTCGGCGACATCGTAGTTGGTTTCGCCGATCACCCGCACGTTCTCCAGCCCAACCACGCAAGGGTCGGCCGAGGAGAGATGGAACTCCTTGTGAATGATCGCCTCGCGCGCGCCCGTGACCACGGCCACCCGCGACAGGGTGACCTCGCTGTAGCCCCGGTCATAGGTGCCCATCAGCACCTCGCGGCACTGCGCATAGCCGGTGACGATGGGGAGCTCGGACGCGACGTCGACATCGGCAAAGCCGTGCTCGATCACCTCGTCGAGCGGCAATTCGCGGTCGTCGCGCCAGCCCGTGAGGTCGACGAGACGCGAACGAACCCCGCGCCGGTCGAGCAGCAGCGTGGTGTTGAAGGCCGAATGCGCCTCGCCCAGCGAGGCCAGCATCTCCCGAACCGTCAGCAGGTGCTGGTCGAGCCGGAAATGGCCCGACGAGCACAGGCGCCGCAGGTCGGTCAGGCACGAGCGAACGCCTTCGACCCGCTCGTGAACGAAGCCGTCGGCGATCCGGCGGTCATTGGCGTCGGTGAAGATGCGCTCGTTGTGCGACCGCATCTGGTCGGCGACGGCGGTCAGGGCATCGGTCCACGCCGCGCCTGTCCCCGCGTCGGCAAAAAGGGCGTAGACCCCGGGCTTGCCGGTCTTCTTGTGTTCCAGCAGCGCGTTGGTGATGCCGGAATAGGCCGACACCACGAAAATCCTGTTGTAGAGTGCAGCTCCCTTCCGGTCCCCGATCAACACGGTATCCAGCAGTTCGCCGGTTCGGGACATCGAGGTGCCGCCGATCTTCTCAACGGTATGGCTCATGTTCGTCTCGGTCATGGGTTCCCAGTCGCTTCCCCGGAAAGGGAAGCGCTGCCTGTGTTGGTCGTCACTCGGTTCGATCAGCCCAGCTCGCCGCTCTCGATGGCGAGCGGCGCCTGCGGATCACGCGAACTCAGGAACGCCGGTCGCGGCGCCTTGGCGGCAAAGGGAGCGCCGAGACGGTTGGACCAGGCGTTGTAGACGAAGAAGGCGTTCGAACGCGGGAACGGCGTAATGTTGCCGTTCGACCCGTGCAGGGTGTTGCAGTCGAACAGGATCACCGTGCCGGCACGCCCGGCGGCGTAGTCGATGCCGAACTTCTCGGCCATCCGGGTCAGGCTCTCGTGGGACGGCACGCCGATTTCCTGGCGCTTCAGCGAGGTCTTGTGGTTGTCCTCCGGCGTCTCGCCGGCGCAGGCCACGAAGGTCCGGTGCGAGCCGGGGATGAGCATCAGCGGACCGTTCAGCGGGCCGTTGTCGGTCAGCAGGATCGAGGCTGAAATCGCCCGCATGCGCGGCATGCCGTCCTCGGCGTGCCAGGTCTCGAAATCGGAGTGCCAGTAGAACTCCTTGCCGGTGAAGCCCGGCTTGTAGTTGAGGCGCGACTGATGAAGGTAGACGTCGTCGTCGAGCAGGAAGCTGACACGGCCGGCAACGCGCCGATCGCGCGCGAGGCGAGCGAACAGGGCGCTCTGCTCGTCGAGGCGGAACACGGTGCGGACCTCGTCCGAATCCGGTTCGGTGATGACGTCCTCGGGCGCCAGATCGGCGCCGCCCGAGCGGAGTCCGGCCGACTCTCCCTGAAGCGCGGCGATCTCCGCTTCGGAGAACACGTTCTCGAGGATAAGGAAGCCGTTCTTGTCGAACGCCTGCATTTCGGCGCGAGTGAGCGGCGCTTCCGGGCTCCACTGCCGCCAGACGGTGGGGTCCTTGCGTTCAAGCCAGCGCTCCTGCGGCAGGCGGGTCGGATAGTCGTCTTGATTGGCGTTGTTGATGGCTGCGAGTGTCATGTCGACGCCTTTCATTGTTCGGTTGGAAAGCGGGACGGGCTCACGCGTCTTCGAGGGGAGCGTAGGAGCCATCGGCGCGATGGACCTCCTGGCCGCTCACCGGCGGGTTGAAGCAGCAGGCCATGACCATCTCGCTATGGGCCGACAGTTGATGCCGGTCGTTGAGATCGAGCGCATACATGACGCCCGGCCGGATCTGATGAACCACCCCGGTGTCGAGCTCCTCGATGGTGCCCTCCCCCGAGATGCAGTAGACGCTCTCGAAGTGGTGCTTGTAGTGGAACACGTGGCTGGTACCGGCGTAGATACGGGTGATGTGAAAGCTGAAGCCCATGGCGTCGCCCGCCAGCAGCAGGCGCGTACTGTCCCAGCCGTCGGCCTTGACCAGACGATCGGTGCCGCGGGTTTGGGTGAGCTCTCTGACGATCATTGTTTCGTTTCTCCTTATTCGGCCGCTGCCCGGCGTGCCCCCAAGACCGAGCCGAAGGCCGCTTCCATGATGTCGAGACCGGCGGCGAGGTCCGCCTTGGCAATGGTGAGCGGGGCAAGCACCTTGACGACCTCGTCGAAGCTGCCGGAGGTCTCGATGATCAGACCGTTGTCGAAGCAACGCCTGCAGATGGCGGAGGCCTGCTCGCCGCTGCCGGTTTCGATGCCCAGCATCATGCCGCGCCCCTTGACGCGCAGGCCGTACTCGTCGGCGATGGCTTCGAGGCGACGGGCGAGATACCCCGCCTTCTCGGCCACCTCGTCGGCAAAGCCGCCGTCGGCCCAGAACTTCTCCAGTGCCGCCGCCGCCGTGATGAAGGCATGGTTGTTGCCTCGGAAGGTCCCGTTGTGCTCGGCCGGCTTCCAGACGTCGTACTGCGGCTTGATCAGCGTCACCGCCAACGGCAATCCCATGCCGGACAGAGACTTGGCCATGGTGACGATGTCGGGCTTCAACCCCATGCCGTCGAACGAGAAGAAGCCGCCGGTGCGGCCGCAGCCGGCCTGGATGTCGTCGATGATGAACAGCGCCCCATGGCGATGGGCGATGTCCTGAATCTGGCGCAGCCACTCCGGCGATGCCGCGTTGAGCCCGCCTTCGCCCTGCACCGTTTCCACGATGATGGCCGCCGGCGCGTCGATGCCGCTGGAGGGATCGGACAACTGGCTGTCCAGGAGATCAGCGGTGTTGATGTCGGGGCCGTAGTAGCCGTCGAAGGCCGCCCGGGTGACGCCGGACAGCGGCGTCGCCGCCCCGCCCCGGTGCTTGCCGTTGCCCGTCGCCGCCAGCGCCCCCAGCGTCACGCCGTGAAAGCCGTTGGTGAAGGAGATGACGTTGTCGCGGCCCGTGACCTTGCGCGCCAGCTTCAACGAGGCCTCCACCGCGTTGGCGCCGGTCGGCCCCGTGAACTGGACCCGATGGTCCAGCCCGCGCGGCTTGAGGATCAGGCGTTCGAAACTCGAAAGGAACAGCTCCTTGGCCTGGGTGAACATGTCCAGGCCGTGCGCGATCCCGTCATGCGTGACGTAATCGATCAACGCCGCCTTGAGGTCGGGGTCGTTGTGCCCGTAGTTCAGGCTCGAACAGCCGGCCAGGAAGTCGATGTAGGACTGTCCCTCGCTGTCGTAGATCCTGGCGCCCAATGCCCTGTCGAACATTTTGGGGAAGCTTCGCGAATAGGATCGAACCCGGCTCTCGACACGATCGAACGTGGCAAGGGTCGTTACGTTTGATGATTTTGTCATTGGCGCGTCTCCTCTGTTTTTTGTGGACAAGAGTGGCGTGCGAAACGTGGATCAGCCCCTCAGGGACGCGACCCGGTCCTGTCTGAACGGCCCGATCGTCAGGGCGATCTCGCTGTCGTGGGCGCCGCCGAAGTGGATATCCCGCGAGAAGAGTTCGGATCGCCGCGTCTCGGCGTCCATCGCCCGGGCCACGGAATCGAACAGGGCCCAGGATGCGGCGTTAGCCTCGGTGATGGTGCACTCGAGGTAGCGGACATGGCTTGAGGTACGTCGAGCCAGTACGTCCGCGATGAGGCGCCTGCCCAAACCCTGCCCGCGAGCACGCTGGCCGACGCAAATCTGCCAGACGAACAACGTGTCCCCACGTTGTGGAGGCACGTAACCGGACAACCACCCCACGACCGAACCATCCAGCTCGGCAATGGCGCAGGTCGAAGCGAAATGGCTGCACTGCAACAAGTTGCAGTAGAGCGAGTTCTTGTCGAGCGACGGGGTCGAGTCGATCAGGCTCCAGACGCCCGGACCGTCGCTCGCTCGGGGCACCCTGACCACGGGCGCCTTTTTGCGCCACGTGTCTGTAGCTGTCAAAATGGATTCGCCGTAAATCATGGCTACAACTTAGCTACAAAAAACTAAGTGTCAACCACCCATAGGACCGAGCAGGGGTTGAACGACGCCCGAATGTCTGGAAAATTCCTGAGAATCCGGCGTTTAGGCCCACACAAAATGTTCATTTTCAACAAAGCGTCGAAAATTCGACGAACCAACAATATAATTAGTACGAACTAACTATTTTGCGATTGTCAACGGTGCGAGGCCGGCTTGGGTTCGGCGAGCATGCAGGGTATGATCGCACCGATGATCGATAGGGTGCCATGTTGGAAGATCGGACCAAGCGTGCGTTGACCGCGATGCGCAGAATCCTGCGAACGACGGAACTCAACAGCAAACAAGTCATGAGAGAGACCGGCCTGACGCCCTCGCAGCTCATTTTCCTGCAAATCCTCGACGAAGAGCGCGAGCAGACTGCCGGGCATGTCGCCTCCCGCATGGGCATCACACAGGCGACGACCACCGTGCTGCTTCAGAAGCTGGAAGCCATGGGCATGATCCAGCGCCGCCGGGGCGAACATGACCGGCGTCAGGTCTGGCTGTCACTGACGGAGGCTGGAAGAAAGGCCCTCGCAATCGCGCCAAACGGGGCGCACGCCCAGTTCAACAAGCAGTTCATGGATCTTGAGGACTGGGAACAGGCCATGCTGATCGCCTCCCTGGAACGCGTCGCGGCCATGCTCGGCAATCACGAGCCGGGCGTCGCGGCGGTACTCGACGCATCAGAGCTTCTGGCGGGACAGGAGCCGGAGCGGACGGAAACCGGCAGGTGACCCTGCCCCACTCGCAATCGCCGGCCCGGCCTTCGGGCATGCGTCGGCGGTGATCATGGGCGGCCTCCCTGTCATAAAAACCGATCCTCGCCGTGCAAAACTACCCGTCATGGCTTGAAGCCGACAGACGGAACACGCCAAGATTGCCTGAGCGACCGCGCCACACGGCCGGCGCCGCATGAACGGGGAGACAGGAGCATGACGAAAAGACTGGCCATCGGCATTCTTTCGGCTGGCGCACTGGCGCTGTCGGCCGGTACGGCGCTGGCCGACTTCCAGCTCACCATCCTGCACATCAACGACCTTCACTCCCGCATCGAGCCGATCAACAAGTACGATTCCACCTGCTCGGCCAAGGAGAGCGACGCCGGCGAGTGCTTCGGCGGCATCGCCCGCGTGAAGAGCGCCATCGACGCCAAGCGCCAGGAGCTGGCGGACGCCAATCTCCTGGTGCTCGATGCCGGCGACCAGTTCCAGGGCTCGCTCTACTACAGCAAGTTCAAGAGCGCCCCGGTCGCCGAGTTCATGAACGGCATCGGCTTCGACGCCATGGCCATCGGCAACCACGAGTTCGACGACGGCCCGGAGGAGCTCGACAAGCTGATCGGCGCGGTGAAGTTCCCGATCATCTCCGGCAACACCATCGCCGCCAAGGGCTCGCTGCTCGACGGCAAGTACAAGGGTTACGTCATCAAGGAGTTCGGCGGCGAGAAGGTGGCCGTCGTCTCGGTGCTGGCGACCGACACCGCCGAGACCTCCTCGCCCGGCAAGGACATCACCTTCGAGGACGAGATCGCCTACCTCCGGAAGGCGGTGAAGGAGATCGAGGCCGAGGGCGTCAACAAGATCGTCGCCCTCACCCACGTCGGCTACGTCAAGGACCAGGAAATCGCGTCGAAGGTCGACGGCATCGACGTCATCGTCGGCGGCCACAGCCACACCTATCTGTCGTCCACCGACGAGAAGGCGTCCGGCCCCTATCCGACGCTGGTCAAGAACCCGTCGGGCGTCGCGGTACCCATCGTCACCGCCTATGCCTATTCCAAGTATCTCGGCGACTTCACCGTCAACTTCAACGACCAGGGCGTCGTCACCGCCACCAAGGGCGCGCCGGTCCTGCTCGACGCTTCGGTGACGCCGGACGAGGGATATGCCGCACGCGTCAAGGAACTGGGCAAGCCGCTGGAGGAGCTGAAGGCCAAGGTGGTGGGTTCGGCCGCCGAAACCATCGACGGCGATCGCAAGTCCTGCCGCGCCGTTGAGTGCTCCATGGGCAATCTCGTCGCCGACGCCGCGCTCGACCGCGTTGCCAGCCAGGGCATCACCATCTCCATCGCCAACGGCGGTGGTCTCCGGGCGTCGATCGATGCCGGCGACGTCACCATGGGCGAGGTGCTGACGGTGCTGCCGTTCCAGAACACCATCGCCACCTTCCAGATCGACGGCGCCGGCATCAAGGAAGCGCTGGAGAATGGCGTCAGCCAGGTGGATGAAGGCGCCGGCCGCTTCCCGCAGGTGTCGGGCCTGAAATACACCTTCGACCGTTCCAAGCCGGTCGGCAGCCGGATCACCTCCGTCGAGGTGAAGGAGGGCGACGCCTTCGTGCCGCTCGACCCGGCCAAGACCTATGGCGTCGTCACCAACAACTACGTGCGCGGCGGCGGCGACGGCTTCAAGACCTTCGCCACCAAAGCGGTCAACGCCTACGACTACGGTCCGAACCTCGAGGACGCGGTGGCCGAGTACCTGACCACCCACAACCCCTACAAGCCCTACACCGACGGTCGCATCACCGACGCGACCCCGGCCGACTACGTGCCTCCGAAGAAGTAATACCGTTTCCGACGGGTTTAGACCTTTCGGGCGGAACCTGACGGAAGCGGAAGCGCCCGACCGGGCGTCGGCCGGTCAGGCCGAAACCCGCTTGGGCCGGATGAGTCCGGATCAAGCGGAACGCATATAACGGCAAGGCCTCAGGGTGTGATCGACACGACGGGCGGGGCTCCAGGCTTCGCCCGTCGTTCCGTTTGCAGGACGTACCGGTCCCTCGAAACGGCTGGCGTCGATCAGCCGCGCGACAGCGACAGCCCGAAACCGACGATGGCCGCCCCGCGTAGAAAGAGGTCCACGCGAAGCACAAGGTCCAACGCTATCAGGCGATCGAACCCGCTGAGCGCATGGGTCGCTCCCACCAGCCACAGCAGCAGGAAGAAACCCATCAGGCCGCTGGTTCCGAGCCACGTGAAGGCGCTGCCTGTGGCAAGGGTGAGGCCGATCCAGATCCGGACAAGCGACGACGCGGCAAGCAGCAGCGCGAACAGGGCCGGCGAAGTCCAGAGTGCCAGGCCGGGATCGAACGTGAGCAACATGCCGAGGCAGGCATCCAGCATGCCCAGCGAGACCCAGTCACCGTAAACGTCCGGGCTTCCGATCCGCAGGATGAGCAGGACCTGGAGGAGCCCGCCGACGATGGAGGCCAACCCCGTCAGGTAGTCGTCGGTCAGGTAGTCGCCGGTCAGGCCGCCAACCAGGAAAGAGGCGACCGGGAGCCCGGCGAGACCCGAGAGCATCGCCCCGAGGGCACAGAGCCGCCGCCAGTCCGCAGGGGCGCCGAAGCGGCCCGAAGTCCGGTCGTGATGGGTCGTGACGGCCCTCACGACATGCGCGGCGATCCCGGAGGTCGCCCCGCGGACCAGGAGGCGCCGCAGGGAAGCCCGGCCGATCCGAACCTTTCTCGACATCGCATCGTCCCCCAACCCCCGAAGCGGGCGCGCACCTCAGCCCGGCGAGGCGCCGGCCGGCTGGATCCGGAACCAGGCCACATAGAGCGCCGGCAGGAACAGAAGCGTCAGCGCCGTCGCCACCGCGAGACCGCCGATGATGGCGTAGGCCATCGGACCCCAGAAGATGGTGGGGGCGATTGGGATCATGCCCAGCGTCGCCGCCGAGGCGGTGAGCAGGATCGGCCGGAAGCGGATTACCGCCGCCTCGATCACCGCGTTCCAGTCGTCGAGACCGGCTCGCTTCTCCTGCTCGATCTGGTCGATCAGGATCACCGAGTTGCGGGCGATCATGCCGATCAGCGCCAGCACGCCCAGCATGGCGACGAAGCCCAGGGGTTTCTGCGCGACAAACAGCGCCATCACCACGCCGATCACCCCGAGCGGTGCCACGCTCAGCACCATGAACACGCCGTTGAAGGAGCGCAGTTGCACCATCAGGATGGTCACCATGAGGAACAGCATCAACGGAACCACGGCCATCACCGAGGCCTGCGACTTGCCGCTCTCCTCGACCGCGCCGCCCGCATCGATGCGGTAGCCATAAGGAAGGCTCGCGGCGATCTCGTGGATGGGACCGCTCAGCGATTCCACGATCGAGGCAGGCATGGCGCCGGGCGCCGCGTCGGCGGCGATCGTCAGCGTCGGGCTGCGGTCGCGCCGCCACATCAGCGGGCTTTCGAGGCCGTAGTCCACCTGGGCCACCTGGCTGAGCGGCACCGACTTGCCGCTGGAGAGCGGCAATTGCAGGGTGCGGATGGTCGACAGCGACATGCGCTCCTCGGCCTTCGCCCTGATCACGACGTTGACGAGATAGATGTCGTCGCGCACCTGCGTGACCGTTCCACCGGAAACGATGGCGTTGACCGCCTGCGACACCTGCAGCGAGCTGAGACCGAGCAGTCGCGCCTGATCCTGGTCGACATGGATCTTGATCGTCCTGACCGGCTCCATCCAGTCGTAGTTGATCTTCTCAACGCGCCCGTCGGTGTTCATGGCCGCCGCGACGCGATAGGCGATCTCGCGCACCTTGTCCTCGGACGGGCCGCTGACGCGATACTGGATCGGCCAGCCGACCGGCGGACCGAGCTCCAGCGGATAGACGCGACCGATGACATTGGGGAACTCCTCGGTCAGCGCCTTCTCGAGCCTCTCCTTGACGCGGTCGCGCTCGGCGAGGCCCTTGGTCACCACCACCGACTGGGCGAAGAAGTCGTTGGGCAGTTGCAGGTCCATCGGCAGGTAGAAGCGCACGGCGCCGCGGCCGACATAGGTGCTCCAGTGATCGACGTCGGCGTCATCCGACAGCATCTTGTCGATCCTGGCCGAAATCTCCCGCGAGGCCTCGATGGAGGCGTTCTGCGGCAGCTTCAGGTCGACCAGCAACTCGGGGCGGTCCGAGGAGGGGAAGAACTGCTGCGGCACGAAGCGCATGCCGTAGATGGCGACGGCGAGCACGGCCAGTGTGAGGCCGATGGTCGCCCAACGCCAGCGCATGACGGTGGAGAGGACGGCGCGGAAGGCCCGGAGGATCGGCCCGTTACCGACCTCGTGGTGTTCGCCTTTCGGCTTCTTCAGGATCCATACGCCGAGCAGAGGCGAGAACAGGGCCGCCACGAACCACGAGGCGATGAGGGCGATGCCGACCACGGCGAAGATCGAGAAGGTGTATTCGCCGGCCATGGACTTGGCAAAGCCGATCGGCACGAAGCCCGCGATGGTCACCAGCGTGCCGGCAAGGCGCGGATAGGCGGTGGACCGGTAGGCGAAGGACGCCGCCTCTTCCCTGCTTTCGCCCCGTTCAAGCCGGGTGATCATGCTTTCGATGGTGATCATCGCGTCGTCGACCAGGAGACCGAGCGCGATGATCAGCGCGCCAAGCGAGATGCGCTGCAGGTCGATGCCCAGGATCTGCATGGCGACAAAGACGATGGCGAGAACCAGGGGGATCGACAACGCGACGATCGAGCCGGCCCGGAAGCCGAGGCTGACCACGCTGACGATGAGAACGATGCCGATGGCTTCCCACAGCGCCTCGGTGAACTCGCCCACCGCGTGCTCGACGGTCTCCGCCTGATCGGCCACCTCATGCATTTCGATGCCAAGCGGGAGATCAGCCATGATGGCGGCCATGGCGGCGCGAATGTTATCGCCGAGCACCAGCACGTCGCCACCGTCGCGCATCGCAACGGCGAGGCCAATCGCCTCCTTGCCGTTGACGCGGAACAGCGGCTGCGGCGGATCGGACGGCCCGCGCGTGACCTTGGCGATGTCGCCGAGGCGGATCAGCCGGCCGTTGGCCGCGAAATTGACGGCCAGGATGTCCTTTTCCGACTTGAAGCCGCCGGACGTGCGCACCAGGATCTTCTCGTTCTCGGTTTCCACCACGCCGGCCGGCGCGATGGCGTTTTGCGCCATCAGGGCGGCGATCAGCGACGTCTTGTCGAGGCCGAGGCCTGCGATCTGATCGGTCGAGAACTCGATGTAGATGCGCTCGTCCTGCACGCCGAGCATGTCGATCTTCGACACGTCGGGGATCTGCAACAGGCGCGACCGGATGTCCTCGACATAGTCGCGCAGCTCCCGGCTGGAAAAGCCGTCGGAGGTGAAGCCGTAGACGATGCCGTAGGTGTCGCCGAACTCGTCGTTGAACCACGGGCCGAGGGCGCCCTGCGGCAGCGTGTCCTTGATGTCGCCCACCTTCTTGCGGACCTGATACCAGATGTCCGCAACCTCGGCCTTGGGCGCCGAGCCCTCCAGCGTCACGAAAATGGTGGTCACGCCGGCCTGGGTGTAGCTCTTGACGTAGTCGAGATGCGGCGTTTCCTGGAGCTTGCGCTCGATGCGCTCGGTGACCTGCTTCAGCGTTTCCTCGATGGTCGCGCCCGGCCACTGCGCCACGACGACCATGGTCTTGATGGTGAAGGAAGGATCCTCGCCGCGCCCGAGGCCGGTGTAGCACCAGGCGCCGGCGAGCGAGATCACCAGCATGAAGTAGAGGATCAGCGATCGGTTGCCGATGGCCCAGATGGAAAGGTTGAAACCCTTCATGACGAGCCTCCCAGAAGGCGCACCTTCTGCCCCGGATGCAACGACTGCACGCCGGCAGTGACGATGGTCTCGCCCGGCTGCAGTCCACCCGAAAGAATGACACTGGCCGGCTCGTATCGGACGACGGTGACGTCGCGCAGCGAGACGCTCAGGTCTTTCGTGTCCACGACCCAGACGGCGCTCGCCGTCCCGCCGTGGACGAGGGCAGACGATGGCACCTCGATGCCTTCCGGCGCGTCGAGCAGCGTGGTGCCCGACACCGTCGAACCGAGCTGCATCGCCTCAGGCGGATTGTCGAGCGCCACCTTCACGGTGTAGGTCCGAGTGACCGGATCGGCCTGGGGCGCGATCTCGCGGATATGGCCTGTGGTGCCGATCGCGGCGTCCTCGGTCAGAGCGACGGTGAAGGCGGGATTCTCCGGCAGGGCACGAATGATCTGGCCCGACACGGCGAACACCGCGTCGCGGCCGCCGTCGCTGGCGATCTGGGCCACCGGCTGGCCGGCGGCCACCACCTCGCCGGCTTCCGCGCCGGTGGTAATGACGGTGCCGGCGACATCGGCGGTCAGGATGGTGTAGCCGAGTTGCTCCCTGGCGCTTTTCACCTGCGCCTCTGCGGAGGCGACCTGAGCCTCGGCCGACTCCAGCGCCTGCCGCGCCTGGTCGAACTGGGCGTTGCTGGCAAAGCCCTTGCTCAGGAGGCCGTTCTGCCGCGCGTAGGTGTTGCGTGCCTCGACCAGTTGCGCCCTGGCGGCCGACAAGAGCGCCTCGGCCTGCAACAGCGTGTTCTTCTGGATCTGGTCGTCGAGATGAGCGATCACCTGCCCCGGCGCCACCTGATCGCCGACGCGGACCACGCGATCGATCATGTGTCCGCTCAGGCGGAACGCCAGGTTGATCTCGGTGCGCGCCCTCACTTGCCCGGTCAGCATCACCGGCTCGCCGGCCGGCCGTTGGCCGACCACCACGGACTTGACCGGACGGGCCTCCGGCACCGGCGGTTTGTCCTGCTCGCATCCGCCCAACAGGCTGGCGACCACCGCCGTCGCGACGCTCGCCACCGAAAGCCAACCACGCATCTCGCACCTCTCGTATAGCGGGTGGCACCCGCCGGAAGACAAGGCTCCGCCGCCGGGGAAAGCCGCGCTTTCCCGGATAGACCGAAGCCGAACTGCTGGTGAAACGGTCCTAGATGCCGTGCAAGAAGAGCTCCGTCACAGACATGGACAGGTATAGGTAGGAGTCATCCCTCGGGATTTCCGGCGCCAGCTTGGCCAGAATGTCGGGAAACCCGTGCGGTTGGCTGAGCGCATTGGTCAGGATGATGAAGAACAGCGCCGGATGACGGCTGCGGATGATCCCCGTCGCCATCGCTTCTTCAAAGGTCGCATTGCCCGAAGCATAGGCCGGCACAAGCAGGTTGTCGGCGACGAAATCCGCCCGCTCGCCGCCATCGGCGATGGACCTGAAGACGAAGTCTCGGATCTCCGGGTTGTCCTTGTAGAACTCGGCCGTCTTTCGGATGATGATCGCCAGGCGCTCCTCGACCTTCATCGCGGAGTCCCCGGAGATCTGTTCGACAAGCTCCATCATCGGCGCGGCTCGCGACAGAACCCGCTCGGCGCTCGCCGTCCACAGCTCCGCCTTGCCGCCGAAATGCACCCGGACGAGGTTGGCGCCGACGCCGGCCGCCGCGGCCACGCCTCTGATGTCCGTTCCGTCGTACCCTTGGGCAGCGAACAGCCGGATAGCCGCCGAAAGCAACGCTTCGCGCCCGCTGGGCATGTCCTTGGTCCGCCGTCCGCGCGGCCCCGCCGGCTTCTCCGACTCCTGCACCATCGCAACTCCGCTTAATATGTACGAGTGTACATATATTGAGTGGAGCGAGCTTGCAAGGGAAATTCGCCCGTTCGCAACGCGGAAGGCCTCGGGCGCTTTGACAAGACGAGGGGCACGGACTAAAGCGCAGGAACCCTGCCCCCGGGAACCCGTTTCAGGAACCGCCATGCGCCAGTACCAGCTCCACATCCCCGCCGCCGATGCGGCGGCCGCAGAGACGATTGCCGATGCGGTCGAGGCTGCCTTCGTCGAGGCCGGTCCGGTGAGTTGGTACGAGACCGACGGCGGCTGGGCGGTGGACGGCTTCTTCTTCGCCGAGGACGGCGACGAGATTCTGGCGCCGGCACGCGCTGCCCTCGGCGGCATCGTCGATGCCGCGCTGGTGACGGTCGAGCCGGTTCCCGAGGATGTCGACTGGGTGGCGCAGAGTCTCGAAGGCCTCAGCCCGGTGGTGGCCGGCCGCTTCGTGGTGCATGGCGCCCACGACCGCGACCGCATCCCCAAGGGGCTGATCGGCTTGCAGATCGAGGCCAACCAGGCCTTCGGCACCGGCCACCATCCGACCACCTGGGGCTGCCTGACCGCCCTCTCCCGCCTGCTCGCCGTCTACCGCTTCGACAACGTGTTCGACTTGGGCACCGGATCGGGCGTGCTGGCCATCGGCATCGCGCTCGCCACCAAGCGACCGGTGCTCGCCTCCGACATCGATCCGCTGGCGGTGGAGATCGCGCTGGAAAACGCCGAGATCAACGGCGCCGCCAATCTCGTCACCGCCGTCACGGCCGCCGGCTTCGCCCATCCGGCCATCGTCGGCCGCAAGTTCGACCTGATCGTCGCCAACATCCTGGCCGATCCCTTGAAGATGCTGTCGCCGCAGTTCCGCGCCCACGCCCTGCCGGGCGCTGCCGTGGTGCTCTCGGGCATCCTCAGAACCCAGGCCGAGAGCGTGCTGGCCGCCTTCCGCGCACAGGGCTTCGTGCGCGAGCGGCACCTCGTCAAGGACGTCTGGAGCACCCTGGTGCTGCGTTACGCCGGCTGAGGCCGGGCATCTGGCGAGAAAGCAACCCCGACGGGGTGGCGAAAGCGAACTCCGGTCTGCTAGCCTTCAAGCCGACCGAATGGAGATGCTCCGCCCATGCTCGATGCCCGCGAACGCCTGACGATCCGTGGTCGCCTCGGCGCTGACAGCTTTCTGCCGTGGATTACCCGCCATGCGGCCCGGCTCGGCCTTGATGGCGAAATACGCCACGCCGATGCGGAGCAGGTGGACATCGACCTCCTCGGCCCCATCGATCTGATCGACGCCATGGAAATGGGTTGCCTGCTCGGCCCGATCGACGTCTGGGTCGAAACCATCGATCGCACGCCGAGTCCTTCCGCCTGACGACGGAACCGAAAGCGGCCCGGCAAGCGGCCGCCTTTTTGGAAGGCTCTTCGCCTTCACTGTTGGCACGCACCCGCCGCGTATGCTTAAATTTTGATCTCGTCTGTAGATGCAATAATATTATGCATAGGATATCTACTTAGGTGAAGTGAGGCGGACGCCCTTCGGCAGAGTCCCCTCGTCGACATTCTTGATTTGAGACGAATCCATGCCTGTTGAGATGCACCGCGACTGGATCCCGGTGGCCCTTTCGGCTGACCTGCCGGCCGCGACAGTCGTTCCCGCGCACACGCCGTCCGGCATCCTGGCGCTGTGGCGCAGCGCAAGCGGCAAGCTCACCGCCCTGGCCGACCGTTGCCCGCACCGAGGCATGCGCCTTTCCTACGGTTTCGTGCGCGGCGAGGCGCTGTCCTGCATCTATCACGGCTGGAGCTATGGCCGGAACGGCCAGTGCCAGCGCATTCCCGCCCACCCCGACCTAGCCCCGCCAGCGGCGATCAAGGCGGCGAACTATGCGGCGGAAGAGCGGAACGGCGTGATCTGGATCGCCCAGGAAGAACCCGAAACGCCACCGCCCGCGCTGGAGGGGTTCAAGCCGCTCCGTTCGATCACCGTCGGCGCGGACGCCGAGCTCATCGCCGGCAGCAGAGACGTGCGGATGCGGTTGGCCGGCATCGACGCGCTTCTGCTGATCGTCGGGACCGGCGGCAGCGAAACGGTCGCCCATGTCATGGTCGACGCGGCCGCCTCCGAGGTCGAGTGCGTCGCCGCGTCGAGGGCCGCCGAAGGCTGGCGGCGCGACTGCGAGCGGCTCGGCCGCAAGGACCTTGCGTCATGACCATGGACCGCCAACCGATGATCGACCAGTGGTACCCGGTGGCGCTCGCCAGCCAGCTGCCGGCCGGCGGACGCGCCACGCAGTTGATGGGAACGCCGATCACGGTTCTCCCCGGCGAGCCGATCCGGGTCGTCACCGCCGACGGCCGCGATCTCCGGATCACCGTCCGCTACGGCCACGTCTGGACGTCGCTCGGCGATCCTGCGAAGGAGCTGTTCGACATTCCCGAAGCCGATCAGCCCGGCCGCCGCCTGGTCGAGGTCGGCGTCGTGCGGGTGCGCTGCTCGCCGCTTCGCGCCGTAGAGAACTTCCTGGATATCGCCCACTTCCCCTTCGTCCACACCGACATCCTCGGTGCCGAACCCCACACGGAAGTCGGCAAGTACGACGTCGAGATCCGCGAGCAAGAGGACGAGGTCTGGGCGACCAAGGTGCAATTCTACCAGCCGCAGGCCGCGAAGTCGGCGACCGGCGGCATCACCACCGATTACATGTACCGGGTACCGGCGCCGACCTCGACGGTGCTCTACAAGACTTGCCCCGCACGCCCCGGCGAATGGGACGTCATCACGCTGTTCGTCCAGCCGCTGACGGAAGAGCTCTGCGACGTCTGGCCGTGGATGGCGCTGTTCGATGACGAGACGGCGCTGACCGATCTCATCCACTTCCAGCAGATGATTTTCCTGCAGGACCGCTCGATTCTGGAAAACCAGATCCCGCGCCTCCTGCCTCTGGACCCCGGGCGGGAGATTCCGACCCGCGCCGACCTCACCTCGGTCGCCTATCGCCGCTGGCTGAAGCGGCATCAGTTCACCTATGGCGCGCAGCTGGTGGCCCAATGATCCTCTACGACTACATACTCTCGCCCGACGCCTACAAGGTTCGCCTGATGGCAGCGCTGGCCGGCGTGAAGCTGAACCTTCGGGCGGTGGACGTGCATCCCGGCCGCGAGCACGAATCCGAGCCCCTGCGCGCGCTCAATCCCGCCGGGTCGATCCCGATCCTGCTCGATGGCGACCTGATACTCACCGAAAGCGCCGCCATGCTGGTCTATCTGGCGCGGCTCGAAGCGCCGACATGGCTGGGCGACGACAATGCGGCGAATGCGGCTCGCGTCCAGCAATGGCTCGCCTTCTCGCGTCGGCTGACCGACCACTTGGGCGGCGCGCGCGCAACCGAGATGCTGTCGGAGCCCGGCGACCTGCCGGCCTTGCAGCGGGCCGGCACCCTCGACCTCCGCGAGCTTGAGGCAGCCCTCACCGAAAGGCGCATCCTGGGTCAGACCTTCCTGGCCAGCGACCGGCCGACGGTAGCCGACATCGCCTGTTTCCCCTATGTGGCCCTCGCCCCGGACGGCGGCGTGTCGCTCGACCCCTATCCATCGATCCGTCTCTGGACGCGAGCCATCCGCATGCTGCCCGGTTTTATCGAGATGCCGGGCATCCACCGCCTGCACGAGCTCAAGCCGGAACCGCTTTCAACCGAAACGCCGGAGACGGTTTGACATGACCAGTTATCTTCTCAAGAACTGCGCGGCGGTGATGGTGGACGACGGCGCCGGTCCGAGCGTTCGGCGCGATGTCGACATCCTGACCGCCGGCCCGGCGATCCGCGCCATTGGATCAGGCCTTGGCGCGACGCCGGAGGCCGAGGGCGCCGAGGTGATCGACGCCTCGGGCTGGTTCGTCTATCCGGGCCTCGTCAACACCCACCATCACTTCTTCCAGACCTTCGTGCGCAATCGCGCCGAGCTCGACTGGACGAAGCTGTCGGTGCTCGAATGGCTTGATAGAATCTACCCGATCTTCTCGCAGCTCACCGAGGATTGCTTCTATCATTCGTCGCTGACGGCGATGGCCGAGCTGATCAAGCACGGCTGCACCACGGCACTCGACCATCAGTACTGCTATCCGCGCCACGCCGGCAAATATCTGGCCGACCGGCAGTTCGAGGCGGCGGAGCGGCTGGGCATCCGCTACCACGCCGGACGCGGCGGCAACACGTTGCCGAAGTCCGAAGGCTCGACCATCCCCGATGCGATGCTGGAGACGACGGACGAGTTCCTGGCCGACTGCGAGCGGCTGATCGACCGCTATCACGACGCCTCGCCCTTCAGCTTGCGGCAGGTGGTGATCTCGCCCTGCCAGCCGGTCAACAGCTATCGCGAGACCTTCGTGGAATCGGCGGCGCTTGCCCGCGACAAGGGCGTCTTCCTGCACACCCATGTCGGCGAAGGCGAGAGCCCGGTGATCGAGGCCCGCCACGGCAAGCGAACGGTCGACTATCTCGAAGAGATGGGCTTCGCCGGTCCAGACGTGTTCTACGCCCACTGCTGGGAACTCACCCACGGCGAGCTGGCCAAGATGGCGGCGTCGCGCACCGGCGTCTCGCATTGTCCGGAGCCGGTCTATCTCGTCGGCGCCGAGGTGACGGACATTCCGGCGATGGCGGCGCTCGGCGTGCGCGTCGGCCTCGGCTGCGACGGCTCGGCCTCCAACGACAACTCCAATCTGATGCACTGCATCCATTCGGCCTACATGCTGCAGTGTCTGGTCGCGTCGTCCCGCAGCCATCCCGTACCGGCACCGGTCGATTTCCTTCGGTTCGCCACGACGGGTAGCGCCTCCCTTCTGGGACGCAGCGACATCGGCCGTCTCGCGCCGGGCATGGCCGCCGACCTCTTCGCCATCGACACCCGGCGCATGGACTACGTGGGTACGCGCCACGATCCGCTGAGCCTTCCGGCCAAACTCGGCGTCGGCACGACCACCGACCTCACCATGATCAACGGCCGCGTCGTTTGGGCCAACGGAGAGTTCCCCGGCATCGACGAGGCGGAAATGGCCGCCGACGCCGAGGCAACGCTTGCAACCATCGACTTCTGATCCAGCCGAGAGAGGGCGAACCACAATGACCAGAGGCATTACCCGTCGCAACCTGATCAAGACGGCGGCGCTCGCCGGCGTCGCCACCACGGTCGGTGGCCGCTTCGCCGTCGCCGCCGAGCCGCTCGGCATCGCGCTCGTCGTTCCCTCGCCGATCGGCGACGTCGGTTGGGGCCACGCCCTGAAGGCCGGACTGGAGCCGCTGAAGGCCGCCTATGGCGACGCCGTCAAGATCACCGTTCTGGAGAACATCCCCGAGGGTCCAGACGCCGACCGCATCATGAACAAGACCGTCGCCGACGGGAACAAGTTCCTGGTCGCCGGATCCTTCGGCTACCAGAACGGCGCGATGCAGATCGCCAGGCGCAATCCCGGCGTTTCCGTGCTGCATGCCTCCGGCTACATGGTGGCGCCGAACTTCTCGCCCTTCGCCGCGCGCTACTATCAGGGCACCTACCTGATGGGCATGGCCGCCGCCGCCCTGTCCAAGACCGGCAAGCTCGGCTCGGTCTCCGCCTTCGCCATCCCCGAGCTGATCACCTCGATCAACGCCTTCACGCTGGGCGCCCAGGCGGTCAACCCGGCCATCGAGGTGTCCGTGGTCTGGGTGAACTCCTGGTTCGACCCCGCCAAGGAGCAGGAGGCCGCCAAGGCGCTGATCGCGCAAGGCTGCGACGTCGTCTTCTCCAATGCGCAGGACACCCCCTCGGTGATCTCGGTTTGCGAGGAAGCGGGCGTCTATGCCTTCAACCTCAACTCCTCGATGAAGAGCTACGCGCCGAAGTCCTATCTTGGCTGCGTCGCAACCGACTGGTCGCCCTATTTCAAGGCCCAGGTGGACGCCCATCTGGCCGGCAACTTCACCGGCGCCAGCGCCTTCCTCGGCGTGACCGACAAGGTGGTGCAGACGGTCGACTGGAACCCGGCGATACCCTCGGAAACCATGGCGAAGATCAAGGACATCGAGGCCAAGATCGCCGACGGCAGCTTCTCGCCCTTCACCGGCCCGATCGCCAAGGCCGACGGCAGCGAAGGCGTGGCGTCCGGCGCCGCGATGGACGACGCCGCCATCGTCGCCATGGACTGGCACGTGAAGGGCGTTTCCACGCCGCTGCCGAAGTAAAAGCGCGCATGGCAACGCCCCTCCTGTCATTGCGTGGCATCTCCAAACGCTACGGCGAGATCAGGGCCAATCAGGCCGTGGATCTCGACGTCGCCCCGCGGTCGATCCACGCCATTCTGGGCGAGAACGGCGCGGGCAAATCCACGCTGATGAAGCTCATCTATGGCGTGGAGACGCCGGACGGCGGGGAGATGCTTTGGGAAGGGGCGCCCCTGACACTGGCCTCGCCGGCGGCTGCCCGCCGACGAGGCATCGGCATGGTGTTCCAGCACTTCTCGCTGTTCGAAACGCTGACGGTCATCGAAAACATCCGCCTCGTGGTGCCGGGGCAGGCCAGGGCGCTGGTCGCGCGCATCCTGGAACTGGGCGCCGAGTTCGGCCTTGAGGTCGATCCCCATGCCCATGTCCACGAACTGTCGGTCGGCGAGCGCCAGCGGGTCGAGATCATCCGCTGCCTGATGACCGACCCGAAGCTGCTGATCCTCGACGAGCCGACATCCGTGCTGCCACCGCAATCGGTCGACAAGCTGTTCGAGACGCTGAGAAGGCTGCGCGACGGCGGCATCTCCGTGCTGTTCATTTCCCACAAGCTCGAGGAAATTCGCGCCATCTGCGATCGCGCGACCATCCTGCGCGCCGGCCGGGTGACCGGCAACGTCGATCCCCGCGAACACGACGCCCACGACCTGGCCCGGATGATGATCGGGCGCGACATGCCTGATCCCCCGCCGATGAAGCCGGCGAAACCGGGCGAGACCGTGCTGGAGCTGATCGGCCTGAACTACACGCCGGATGATCCCTTTGGCATGCCGCTCAAGGACATGGCCCTGACCCTCAGGTCCGGCGAGATCCTCGGCATCGCCGGCATTTCCGGCAACGGACAGGCCGAACTGTCCGAGCTGATTTCCGGCGAAATCCGCCTGCCCTTCGAGACCCGCGAGCAGGTGCAGATGATGGGCGAGCCGGCCGGCCATCTCGGTCCGGCCGAACGGCGGAAGCTCGGGTTTGCCTTCGTGCCGGAAGACCGCCTGGGTCGCGGTGCGGTGCAAGGGATGTCGCTGGCACGCAACAGCTTGCTCACCGCCCATCCGCTGGGTCTGATCCGGCGCGGGCTGATCGCCATGGGAGAGGCCAGCGAGTTCACCCGGCGCTGCATCGCCGATCACGACGTGCGCACCTCCGGCCCGGATGCCGAGGCGGGCGGCTTGTCCGGCGGCAACCTGCAGAAATTCATCGTCGGCCGCGAGATGATGCTGGCGCCGAAGCTGTTCTTTCTGGCCCAGCCGACATGGGGCGTCGACATCGGGGCGGCGACCGCCATTCGCCAGAAGCTGGTGGCCCTCAGGGACCAGGGCGTTGCCATACTGGTGATTTCCGAGGAGATCGACGAGTTGTTCGACATCTGCGATCGCATTCAGGTCCTCAGCCACGGGCGGCTGAGTCCGTCGCTGGAAACGCGCCAGACCCGCCCCGAGGATATCGGCCGCTACATGATCGGCGCGGGAGCCGCCGCATGAACGCCACTCGCATCCGGCCCATGCTCGTCAAGCGCGACCGGCCGTCATTGTCCCTGAAAATCCTTGCCCCGCTTCTGGCGCTGGTGGCGGCGACGCTCATCAACCTGCTGCTCCACGTTTTCATGGGCAAGGACCCGGTGGCGGTGTTTCACGCCATGATCCTTGAGCCGTTCATCTCCTTCCCGTCCTTCTCCGAGGTCCTCCTCAAGACCGGGCCGCTGCTCCTGATCGCCGAGGGGTTGGCGATCGGCTATCGCGCCAAGGTGTTCAACATCGGCGCCGAGGGCCAGTTCATCATCGGCGCCATCTTCGCCTCCGCGCTGCCGGTCTGGTATCCGATGGCGACAGGGCAATGGATCTGGCCGACGATGCTGCTGGCCGGCGCTGTCGGCGGCGCGCTGTGGGCGGCGATCACCGCCTTCTGGCGGGTCCGCCTCAGCGCCAACGAAATCCTCGTCTCGTTGATGTTGAGCCTGGTGGCCGCCCAGGTGCTCAACTACCTGCTTCTCGGCCCGTGGAAGGACCCGAACGGCTTCAACTTTCCGCAGTCGGTCATGTTCCAGTACGACGCGATGGTGCCTCTCATCATCCCGGGAACGCGGGTCAATGCGTCGCTGCTCATCGCCCTCGCCCTGGCGCTCGCGGCCTATGTGTTCATGCAGAAGAGTTTCATGGGCTACAAGCTGGAGGTTGGCGGGCTTGCCCCGCGCGCGGCCGGCTATGCCGGCTTTTCCGAGGGACGCGCCATCTGGATATCGCTCCTGATCGGCGGCTTCGCAGCCGGTCTTGCGGGAGCTGCCGAAGTCGCCGGGCCAATCGGGCAGCTGCAGCGCTCGATCTCCACCGGCTACGGCTACGCGGCGATCATCGTCGCCTATCTCGGTGGCTTGCACCCCATCGGCATCATCTTCTCATCCGTTGTCATGGCAGCGATCTACATCGGCGGTGACAACGCGCTGGTGTCGGCCGATCTGCCGATCGCCGCCGTGCGGGTGTTCCAGGGCAGCCTGCTGCTGGCCTATCTGATGGCGGTGACCTTCGTGCGCTACCGGCTCGCCTTCGCGCGCCCCGTCAGCGAGGTGGCGGCATGATCGCGGTGGAGTTCATCCTTTCCGGCATGCTGGCGGCGGCGACGCCCTTTCTTCTGGCGGCGCTCGGCGAACTCGTCGGCGAACGGGCGGGCGTGCTCAACCTTGGCGTCGAGGGGCTGATGGCGCTCGGGGCGGCGATCGCCTTCATCATCGTCTATCATGGCGGTGGGCATGTCCTGGCCTTCGCCGGCGCGGGCCTTGCCGGCGCGCTCTTGGCCTTGCTGTTCGCCTTTGCGGCTCTGGGGTTGCAGGCCAATCAGGTGGCGGCGGGCCTTGCCATCGGCATTCTGGGTCAGGGTCTGTCGGCGCTGTTCGGCAAGACCTACGAGAGCCTGACGGTCAAAGGCCTTCCGAAGCTCTCGGTGCCCGGCCTTTCCGACCTGCCGGTGGTGGGCGGGCTGTTCGTTCAAGATCCGGTCGTCTGGCTGTCGCTGGCCGCGACCCTGGCCATCTGGGCCACCTTCGCCTTCACCAAAACAGGCCTTTTGCTGAGGGCCGTCGGCGAGAATCCGAAGGCGGCCCATTCCATCGGCTATCCGGTGATCGCCATTCGCGTCGCCGCCGTGGCATTCGGCGGGCTGATGGCCGGCTTCGCCGGCGCCTACGCCGCCACGGTCTATACGCCGCTCTGGGCCGACGGCATGATCGCCGGGCGAGGCTGGATCGCCCTCGCCCTCGTCGTGTTCGGCACCTGGCTGACCGCCCGCATCTTCTGGGGCGCCTGCCTGTTCGGCGCCGTCTCGCTGGCCGGCCTCGCCGCGCAGGCCGGCGGCGTGGAACTGCCGTCGCAGCTACTGGCGAGCATGCCCTATCTGGTGACGATCGTCGTCCTCGGTATCATTTCCTCGAACCGACGCCTTCTCAAGCTCAACGGCGTCGCCTCGCTCGGAGAGCCTTTCAAGCCTTGAACCGCGACGGTTGAGGTTTAAAGCGCGGCGTCGATGGCGCGCGACCGCATGATGCCGGTCGAACTGCGGCCGGAGCCCTGCTCGCGCCCGGCCTGATCGTCGAGCGAGGCAAGATAGGGCGCGACATAACGCTGCGCCTGCCGCTCGCGCGTGCCGAGCGTGGTCTCGTAGGTCCTGCGGAAAACGCCACTTCGGTAGGATGTAGCGGTAGTCGGGGCAAATCGGCTCATTTTAGCACCTCTTGAATGTCATCGGCTTCCGCCGAAGGTTCTCAAAAGCGCCGTTATCCTCATGGGACGCGAAACCAGCCCTCCGAACTGTTCTTGTAGTAGCAGACTAAGACTTTAGTATGAACGAGTGACAATGCAGGCCACCCTTGCAGGTGACTCATGGCTGCCGCCTCCCTTTCGCCGCAACCCTCCCTTGCCGCCGGATTTCGGCCCAAAGGATAAACGCGGCATAAACGCCCCACCTTGCCTGAAGCCGAACGAAAGCCGACGGGTGGGACAACAGCGCCACGGACGCAGCCAACGGGGAAGTGATCGGCAATGGCCGGGCCACCGACGATCAAGGCCGGCTGCCGCCTTGACGGCACCCGAAAGCAGGGGCCACAACTCACGCTCTCAAGAGCATGGCGGAGTGACAGAGGTGTTCCAGACATTCGATAACGTCAGCGATCCCAGCCACGGCAAGGCGCGGATCGCCGCCCTGAGGGCCGAGCTGAAGCGGCGTGGCCTCAAGGGTTTCCTGGTGCCGCTCGCCGACGAGCATCAGGGCGAGTACATCCCCGCCGCCGCCGCCCGCCTGCTCTGGCTGACAGGGTTCGCCGGCTCGGCGGGCCTTGCCATCGTTCTCGACGACCGCGCCGCCATCTTCGTCGATGGCCGCTATACCCTGCAGGTGCGCGAGCAGGTCGACCTCACGGTCATCGAGCCTCATCACCTCATCGAGGAGCCGCCGCACGACTGGCTGAAGACCGTCGCCCAGAAGGGCGACCGTATCGGCTTCGATCCCTGGCTGATGACCGCCGCCGAAGTCGGACGCTTCGAGACGGCGCTGGCCGCCAGCGACGCCGAGTTCGTCGCCGTCGACGGCAACCCGGTCGACGCGGTCTGGACGGATCGTCCCGAGCCTCCCAAGGGCCGGGTGTCGCTGTTCCCGGAAAACCTGGCCGGCGAAAGCGCCGAATCCAAGCTCGCCCGCCTCGGCGAAGCGATCGGCAAGGCCGGCGCCGATGCCGCCGCGCTGACGCGCCCCGATTCCATCGCCTGGGCCTTCAACATCCGTGGCGAGGACGTGCCGCACACGCCGGAGGCGCTGTCCTTCGCCATCCTGCGCAAGGAAGGCCGGCCCTCCCTGTTCATCGACGGCGCCAAGCTCGACAACGTCGTCCGCGACCGGCTGGAGCAGATCGCCGCCGTCGAGCCGCCCGCTGGCTTCGCTCCGGCACTGACCGCGCTCGGCGGCTCCGTGCTGGTCGACAAGGCCTCGGCCGCCTTCGAGGTGGTGCGCCGCGTCGAGGCCGGCGGCGGCAAGGTGGTGGCCGGCGCCGACCCGGTGCTGCTGCCCAAGGCGTTGAAGAACCCCGTCGAACTCTCGGGCATCCGTGCCGCCCATGTTCGCGATGGCGTCGCCATGGTGCGCTTCCTCGCCTGGATCGACCGCGAGGCGCCGAAGGGCGGGCTCGACGAGATCGCCGTCACCAAGAAGCTCGAAGAGTTCCGTGCCGACACCGGTGCGCTGCGCGACATCTCCTTCGACACCATCGCCGGCGCCGGCCCCAACGCCGCCATCCCCCACTATCACGTCAGCACCGCCTCCAACCGCAAGGTGGAGATGAACGGCATCCTCTTGGTCGATTCGGGCGCCCAGTATCAGGACGGCACCACCGACATCACCCGCACCATGATCGTCGGCACGCCGACCGAGGAGATGATCGACCGCTTCACCCGCGTGCTGATCGGTCACATCCGCCTGACGCTTGCCCGCTTCCCCAAGGGCACCTCCGGCGCCCATCTCGACGTGCTCGCCCGCGGAAAACTGTGGGAGGCCGGCCTCGACTTCGACCACGGCACGGGCCACGGCGTCGGCCACTATCTCTCGGTTCACGAGGGACCGGGCCGCATCGCCAAGACCGGCCACGTGCCGCTGGAGCCGGGCATGCTGATGTCCAACGAGCCCGGTTTCTACAAGGCCGGCGCCTGGGGCATCCGCATCGAGAATCTTGTCATCGTCACCGCGCCTGAGCCGATCGATGGCGGCGAGCGGCCGATGATGGGTTTCGAGACGGTGACGCTCTGCCCCATCGACCGCCGCCTGATCCGGCCGTCGATGCTGGAGGCACGCGAACGCGCCTGGCTCGATGCCTATCACGCCGAGGTCCGCGAGAAGCTGCTGCCGCTTCTGAACGACGAAGCCGACCGAGCCTGGCTTGTCGCCGCCACGGCGCCGCTGGCCGCCTGACGCCGATTCGGTTTTTTCACGCCTTTCGCGCGGCCTTGCGGCCGCGCGAGTTGCCCTTCCGGCAATCATTTGAAACTCAAGGAGAAAACACGTCGCCGACAGCGTAACACTCGGTAAGAAAGAGTGACTTTCCTGGGGCGCTCCCGTGTGTTTTATGAAAAATGTGCCGGCTCGGCTCGTACTGCGCTTACCGGTCTTTTTTGGAAAATACTCGATGCGAATGTCCTACGGCAAGCAGACCACCCTCGGCGAAAGTGTCCGGTTCTCGGGCATCGGCGTGCATTCCGGCAAGCCGGCGACCATCGTCCTGCACCCCGCCGACGCCGACCGGGGCATCGTCTTCGTTCGCACCGACGGCGAGGAGGTGGAGATCGCCGCTCGCCACGAGAATGTGGTCGCCACCGAGCTCTGCACGATGATCGGCATAGGCGGCCGCACCGTCGCCACCATCGAGCACCTGATGGCCGCGCTGGCCGCCTCCGGCGTCGACAATGTCGTCGTCGAGATCGACGGTCCGGAAATGCCCATCGCCGACGGCTGCTCGGCTACCTTCATCGACCTGATCGCCGAGGCCGGCCTGCGCCGTCTCGCCGCGCCGCGCAAAGTGTTGCGGGTCCTCAAGCCGGTGCACCTCGAAGTGGGCGGCGCCGTGCTGGAGTTCCTGCCCTACGACGGCACGCGCTACGACGTCACCATCGACTTCGCCAATCCGCTGATCGGCCACCAGTCCTACGTGCTGGACCTCAATCCGCGCAGCTTTGCCAGCGACATCGCCCGCGCCCGCACCTTCGGCTTCATGTCCGACGTCGAGAAGCTGTGGAAGATGGGTTTCGCGCTCGGTTCGTCGCTGGAGAACTCGGTGGCCATCGGCGAGGACCGCATTCTCAACCCCGAAGGGCTGCGCTGGCCGGACGAATTCGCCCGCCACAAGACGCTCGATGCGGTGGGCGACCTGTCGCTGATCGGCATGCCCTTCATCGGC
Source organism: Pleomorphomonas sp. NRK KF1 (assembly GCF_023721755.1). Classification (GTDB taxonomy): domain Bacteria; phylum Pseudomonadota; class Alphaproteobacteria; order Rhizobiales; family Pleomorphomonadaceae; genus Pleomorphomonas. The sequence goes on from NZ_JAMDLH010000011.1 coordinate 76,015, forward strand.
CACTTCCGTTCCTATAAGGGCGGCCACAAGCTCAACTGGATGGCCGTCAAGGCGCTGGTTGCCGACACCGGCGCCTACGAGATCGTCCATGACGCCGTGACGACCCGCGAAACGGCCGGCGGCATCCTTCAGACCGCCGCGCTGGCGCCCTCGCGCGACTGACGACACCCCGGCTTTCCGGGGCTTCGCGGCCTTCTCGCCATAATGTGGCCGAACATCACGGGCACGTAGCATCCGCGACGGCTTTGCGATAAAAGAGCTTCCTGTTATCCGGAGCGCGCCCGACTCGCGCCGGAGCCATGGGCGGCTTGCATCGGGCGGTGACCGGCGGGCAGTACGCGTGGGATGGATGGCGGCCGCGAGCGGTTGCGTACGGTGATGGGGTTTTCATGAGGCAGAGTTTCGTTCGTGTGGCCGCCGTGCTCGTTCTCCTCGGAGGCGCCACCGCCCTCGTCGGGTGTTCGTCCGACGAGCCGCTGGAACCCTTCGTGGAAATCCCGGCGGAGCAGTCCTACAACGCCGGTATCGCCTACCTGCAGCAGGGCGATTACAAGAAGGCCACCGAGAAATTCGAAGAGGTCGACCAGCAGCACCCCTATTCGGAGTGGGCGCGCAAGTCCCTCATCATGACCACCTACACCAACTACACGCGCGGCAACTTCACCGAGGCCATCACCCAGGGCAAGCGCTACCTGACGCTCTACCCCGGCTCGGAAGACGCCGCATATGCGCAGTGGATGATCGCGCAATCCTATTTCAACCAGATGCCCGACATCACGCGTGACCAGAAGATGACCCAGCAGGCCATGGTGGCCATGCAGGAACTGGTCGACCGCTACCCCGACAGCCCCTATGCCGCCGAGGGCCGCAAGCGCCTCGACATCGCCAAGGACCAGCTCGCCGGCAAGGAAATGGAAGTCGGTCGCTACTATCTCGCCCGCAACCAGTACATCGGCGCCATCAACCGCTTCAAGGTGGTGGTTCAGGAGTACCAGACGACCCGTCACATCGAAGAGGCGCTGGAGCGTCTCACCGAGGCCTATTTCGCCATGGGCATCGTCGACGAGGCGCAGACGGCCGCCGCCGTGCTCGGTCACAACTATCCTGACAGCCGTTGGTACAAGGACGCCTATAAGCTCCTCAACACCAATGGTCTGGAGCCGCGCGAGAACAGCCAATCCTGGATCTCCAAGGCATTCAAGGCCGCGTTGCTCTGACGGGACGCCATGCTGCAGACGCTCGCAATCCGCGACATCGTTCTGATCGAGCGGCTTGAGATCGCCTTCTCCGACGGTCTGACGGTGTTGACCGGTGAAACCGGCGCCGGCAAGTCCATCCTGCTTGACGCGCTGTCGCTCGCCCTTGGCGGGCGCGGCGACGCCGGTCTGGTTCGCCATGGCGCCGACCAGGGACAGGTCACCGCCGTCTTCGATCTGCCGATCGGCCACCCGGCCCGCGCCCTTCTCGTCGAGAACGACCTCGACGATGATGGCGACGTCATCGTCCGCCGCGTCCAGACCGCCGACGGCCGCACCCGCGCCTTCGTCAACGACCGCGCCGTCTCCGCCAATCTCCTGCGCCAGCTCGGCGCCGCCCTGGTCGAGATCCACGGCCAGCACGACGACCGTGCCTTGGTCGATCCCGCCATCCATCGCGGCCTGATCGATGCCTTCGGCGGCCTTGAAGCCGACGTGAAGGCGGTCGCAGCCGCCCATCGCACCTGGCGCGACGCCGAGAAGGCGCTGGCCGACCTCGAACGCCGCATCGCCGACGCTCGCCGCGAAGGCGACTACCTGCGCGCCTCGGTCGAGGAGTTGCAGAAACTCGCTCCCGAACCGGGCGAGGAAACGGCGCTGGCCGAGCGTCGCCAGGAAATGATGCGGGCCGAGAAGGTCGCCGTCGACCTGCGTGAGGCCTACGACCATCTCAACGGCTCCGGCTCGCCGGTGCCCGAGCTGTCCGGCCTGCTGCGCCGCCTGGAGCGCAAGGGCGAGGTGGCGGCGCTGGCCGGTCCGGCCTTGCAATCGATCTCCACGGCGCTCGACGCGCTGGAAGATGCCCGCGCCGTGTTTGAAGCCGCCCTGCGCGCCGCCGACTTCGACCCGGCCGAGCTGGAGCGCACCGAGGAGCGGCTGTTCGCCATCCGCGCCGCCGCCCGCAAGTATTCGGTGATGCCCGACGACCTCGGCGCGCTGGCCACCCGCATGGCCTCGGACCTTGCCGATCTCGACGCCGGCGAGGACAGGCTCAACGCGCTCGCGCAGTCGGCCACCACCGCCCGCGCCGACTACGACAAGCTCGCGGCCAAGCTGTCGGCCGCCCGCGAGAAGGCGGCCCGCCTTCTGGAGGACGCCGTCGCCGCCGAGTTGCCGTCGCTGAAGCTCGAACGCGCCCGCTTCATCGTCAACCAGCTGGCCGACCCCGAGACGCGCACCGCCGACGGCATCGACACGCTGGAGTTCTGGGTGCAGACCAACCCCGGCACCCGTCCCGGACCGATGATGAAGGTGGCCTCAGGCGGCGAACTCAGCCGCTTCCTGCTCGCCCTGAAGGTCTCTCTGGCCGACAAGGGATCGGCCTCGACGCTGGTCTTCGACGAGATCGACACCGGCGTCGGCGGCGCCGTGGCCGAGGCCATCGGCACCCGTCTGGCCCGCCTCGCCCGCAAGGTGCAGGTGCTCTCCGTCACCCACGCGCCGCAGGTCGCCGCCCGTGCCGACCATCACTTCCTGATCGCGAAAGACAGCGTCGACGACGGTGCCCGCGTCGCCACCTCGGTATCGCGCCTCCCCGACGGCCACCGCCGCGAGGAGATCGCCCGCATGCTGGCCGGAAGTCGCATCACCGAGGAAGCCCGCGCCGCCGCCGAGCGGTTGCTCAAGGGGCACTGACAGCGGCATTAGCCTCCTCGATCAGCCGCCGCACCTCCGCCGCGACTTCGGGCGTCGCGGGGTTGTAGACCACCATGGAAAGATCCGGCCGCCCGCCGACCACGAACGACGAGTATTCGAGCGACAACACGCCGAGCGTCGGGTGGCGGAGCGTCTTGGTGCCCTCGCCATTCTGCCCGACTTGCTTCTCGCGCCACATCGTCAGGAACTCCGGGCTGGCCCGGCTCAGTTCATCGACCAGCGCCTCGACGTTGCCGGACGCGCCGGCCCGGGTTGCGTCGGCACGAAAGGTGGCGACGACGAAGCGGGCGACGCTCTCCCAATCGAGCTGGCGCGCACGGACCGCGGGATTGCAGAACATCATGCGCAGCACGTTGCGTTCGTGCGGCGCCATAGCGCCGTAGTCGGCGAGCATTACGGTGGCTGCCCGGTTCCAGGCGACGACGTCCCAGGTGGCGGTCTTGACGAGCGCCGGGCTGAGCTCCAGCGCGTCGAGCACCCGCTGCAGGCGCGGCGATACCCCCTCGCTCTCGCGGTAGCGCACCTCCGGCGGCCGGCCGAGCGCGATCAGGAACAGGTGCTCGCGCTCGACGTCGGTCAGCATCAGCGCCCTGCCGATACGGTCGAGCACGTCGGCCGACGGCGCACCGCCCCGCCCCTGCTCCAGCCAGGTGTACCAGGTGACGGAAACATTGGCCCGCTGGGCCACCTCTTCGCGCCGGAGGCCCGGCGTTCGCCGGCGCGCCATCGAGAAACCCAGCGCGGCGGCGTCCATGCGGCAGCGCCGATCGCGTAGGAAGGCGCCGAGCGCGTTGTCATTGCGAACCTGAGCGTCCATGCGGAATGCCCTTATACCGGGATAATGGCGCCATCTTACCCGGATGAAGGGCTGAACGAAAAGAGGGCGGGAAACCGGTCGGCCATACGGGCTGATACCCTTCCCGACGGCGGGAAAAGCATCCTATGATTTCACGAGAAGCCTTAGTCGAGAATCCGAGATGTTGATCCGTCCCGCCATGGCCGCCGATGCAGAGGAGGCCGCCTCGGTCCTGCGCCGGTCCATCTGCGATCTCTGCCTGTCCGATCACAGCGGCGATGCCGAGACACTGGCGCAGTGGCTCGCCAACAAGACCCCGGAGAACGTCCGCGCCTGGATCGAAGCGCCCGACCGCTTCATCGTTGTGGTAGAGGAGAATGGCGCCATTATCGGCGTCGGCGGCGCCTCGCATTCCGGTGAGATCACGCTGAACTACGTGGCGCCGGAGGCGCGCTTCAGGGGCGTGAGCAAGGCGATCCTCAAATCGCTCGAGGCCTATCTCAGCCTTCTGGGGTGCCCTGAAATCACGCTGACCAGCACCAAGGCCGCCCGCACCTTCTACATTGCCATGGGCTACGAGGATGCCGAGGCGCAGGACGCCTCAAATGCGCAGGGCGGCCTGCCGATGCGAAAATCGCTTGGGCCGAAGGAAGCCAGCTGAGGCCCGCCAGCTCGCTTGCCGCCTCCCCTTGCCAGTGCAATAAATCGAGTCCGACCAGCCAACCCGGAGTCGCGCCATGCCTTCCTCCACCACCGCCCTCATCGTCGTCGACGTTCAGAACGACTTCTGCCCCGGCGGCGCGCTGGCGGTCGGCGGCGGCCACGCCATCGTGCCCGTGATCAACGCGCTGGTGCCCCGCTACGAGCAGGTGGTGGTCACCCAGGACTGGCACCCCAAGGGGCACGCCTCCTTCGCCTCCGCCCACCACGGCTGCGAACCCTTCGACACCATCGACATGCCCTATGGCACGCAGGTGCTGTGGCCCGACCACTGCGTGCAGGGCACGCCCGGCGCCGACCTGCATCCCGACCTCGTCGTGACCTCCGCCCAGCTCGTCATCCGCAAGGGTTGGCATCAGGGCGTCGACAGCTATTCCGCCTTCCGCGAAGCCGACCGCGAAACGCTGACCGGCCTCGCCGGTTATCTCAGGGAGCGGGGCGTCGACGAGGTTCACGTCGTCGGCCTCGCCACCGACTATTGCGTCGGCTGGACGGCGCTGGATGCGGCCGGCGCCGGCTTCAAGGTGACCGTGATCGAGGACGCCTGTCGCGCCATCGACCTCTCCGGCTCGCTGAAACGGGCCTGGGCCGACATGGCCGCTGCCGGCATCGCGCGGACCACGAGCGACCGGATCGTTTAGGATTGTTGCGGCGGCGGGCGGTCATTTTCTCGGATATTGCGGTTTTCGGGTGGACAGTGCCCCAATAATAGGTCATACACGCTGACCTATAAAGGTCAGCCATATTGACCTAAGGAAAGCTGGACATGACAACACCTCTCGCCGACTTCCGGGCCGGTCTGGTGGCGGTTTTTCCAACCGTCGCTGCCGCCGTGCCCTTTGCCCTTATCCTCGGCCAGCAGGCGACGGCCAAGGGCCTGACGCCGGCCGAGATGCTCGCCATGTCGTCCATCGTCTTCGCCGGGTCCTCGCAGCTCATCGCCGTGGGCCTGTGGAGCACGCCGGCGCCAGTCGCCGCGCTGGCGCTGATGGCCTTTCTGGTCAATCTCCGCCATACGCTGATGGGCGCCTCGCTGTCGGGCAAGATCGCCCACTTCGGCCGCCTGCGCTGGGTCGCTGCCTTCCTGCTCACCGACGAGGCCTGGGCGCTCAGCGAGCGTCGCGCCCTCGACCGGCCGATCAGCCGCACCTTCTACTTCACCGTGGCGCTGACCATGTTCTTCTTCTGGCAAACCGCCTCGGTGCTCGGCACCGTCTTCGGCGCCTATCTCGAACACCCCGAGGCCTGGGGGCTCGACTTCGCCTTCCCGGCCATCTTCATCGCACTTGCCCTCGGCTTCTGGAAGGGCGCCCGTCGCACCGGTCCGGTGCTGGTGGCAAGCGCCGTCGTGGCGGTCGCCGTCCACGCCACGGTGCCGGGTGCCTGGTACGTGATCGCCGGCGCTATCGCCGGCATCTCCGCCGCCGTGATCACCGCGCCGCGTGAGCGGCCCGCCAAGGCTCTGGCCGGGGAGACGACGCGATGACCATCGATCCCGTCAACTTCGCCGCCATCCTGGCCATGGGCGCCCTCACCTATTTCACGCGCATCCTCGGCTTCCTGATCGCCGACCGGCTGCCGAAGTCGGGCCCGGTCCGCGTCGCCCTCGACGCGCTGCCGCCCGCCGTGCTGGTGGCCGTCATCGCCCCCATCGTCATGTCCGGCCCCATCGAGGCGGCGGCCGGTCTGGTGGTGCTCCTCCTGGCGCTGCGGCTGCCGCTGATCGCCACGGTCGCCATCGGAGTCGCCGTCGCCGCGCTGTTGCGGTTCGCCTTTCTCTGACGCGCCCCAAATAGAAAGAGGCCCGCGAAGTCGCCTTCGCGGGCCTTTGTCTTTTTACGCTCGTGACCGGATCACTTGCGGCGGAGGAAGGCCGGGATCTCCATGTCGTCGTCGGCGGCGCGCGGCGCCGGCTGCGGCGCCATGCGGCCCTGCTGGTCGAGGCGGCCGGCGGCTCCCTGGACCGGCGCGGCCGGACGCTTCACGAACTCGCTCGCCGCCGAGGGGCGCACGGCCGGCTGCGGGGCAGCGGCGCGCGGCGCTTCGGGCTGCGCCTCTTCCTCGCGACGGCCGAGGCCGACGGTGGCGAGGCGGCGGAGCAGGCCGAGCGGACGGCGCTCTTCGTCGTGGTCTTCCGGGTGCACCTGCACCGAGGCGGCCTGACGCTGGGCGATCGGCGGGAACTCCTCGATCGACGGCACACGGCTGCGCTGGGCGACGGCCGACGGACGCTCGGCGACCGGCGGCACGTAGGGCTGCTGGGCAGGCGCCGGCTCGGCGGCACGGACCGACTGCGGCTGGGCGGCCGGCGCGGGCGCGTCGTAGTGGTTCATCGCCGGCTCGTAGGGCTCGATCGACACGCGCGGATCGTGCGGCGTCGTGACGGAGCGAACCGGTTCGGGTTCGATGGCCGCCTCGGGCAGCGCCAGCGCCGCTTCGATGGCTTCGACGGAGACCTGCGCGGCAGCGGCGGCGGCCTGGGTGTAGTTCGGAACCGGCGCGGGCGCAGGGGCGATCGACGCGGCCGGGGCGGCCTCGCGGATCACCGCCGGGCGCACGGCCGGCTGGTTAAAAGGCTGCCGCACCTCCTGAGCCGCGACGGCGGCGGCAGCAGAGGTGGTCACCTGAACGGGGCGGGTCGGCGAGGTGCGCCCCACGGCATCGGCGCTGTTGTTGCGGACGACCGATTCCTGACGAACCAGCTCCGGCTCGATGCCGGTGGCGACCACGGACACGCGGATCATGCCTTCCATGGTGTCGTCGAAGGTGGCGCCAAGAATGATGTTGGCTTCGGAGTCCACTTCCTCGCGGATGCGGGTGGCCGCTTCGTCGACCTCGAACAGCGTCAGATCCTTGCCGCCGGTGATCGAGATCAGGAGGCCCTGCGCCCCCTGCATCGACACTTCGTCGAGCAGCGGGTTGGCGATCGCCGCCTCGGCGGCCTGGATGGCGCGCTTCTCGCCGGAGGCTTCGCCGGTGCCCATCATCGCCTTGCCCATGCCGCGCATGATCGAGCGGACGTCGGCGAAGTCGAGGTTGATCAGGCCTTCCTTGACCATCAGGTCGGTGATGCAGGCAACGCCCGAGTAGAGCACCTGGTCGGCCATCGCGAAGGCGTCGGCGAAGGTGGTGCGCTCGTTGGCGATGCGGAACAGGTTCTGGTTGGGGATGCAGATCAGCGTGTCGACCGAGTTCTGCAGCTCCTGGATGCCGGCGTCGGCGATCTTCATGCGGCGGGCGCCTTCGAACTGGAAGGGCTTGGTGGTGACGCCGACGGTGAGGATGCCGTGCTCGCGGGCCGCGCGGGCGATCACCGGCGCCGCGCCAGTACCCGTGCCGCCGCCCATGCCGCAGGTGATGAACACCATGTGGCTGCCGGCGAGGTGGTCGTTGATCTCGTCGATCACTTCCTCGGCGGCCGCGCGGCCGACTTCCGGCTGCGAACCGGCGCCAAGGCCCTCGGTGACGGCGACGCCCATCTGGATGATGCGTTCGGCCCGAGAGGACGCCAGAGCCTGCGCATCGGTGTTCGCCACGACGAACTCGACGCCCTGCAGGCCGGACTGAATCATGTTGTTGACGGCGTTGCCGCCGGCACCGCCGACACCGAAGACGGTGATTCTCGGCTTGAGCTCCGTGAGGTCGGGCATCTTTAGGTTAATCGTCATGGTTGCCTCGTTATTCTGCAAGCGGCTCTCGCCGATACGTCCTCTGTCCTCAAATCAGCGGCCGCCGCTGCAACCGCACGCTACTTTCCCACGCCTGTTACGCACCGATCCGCGCCGTTGCCGGCGCGGGTCAGAAACTCTCCCGAAACCACGCTCCCATGCGGGAAACGAAGCCGCCGTTGGCGGCCAACGCCATCGATTTTCGCCGGCCGGAAAACTGTTCGATCTGCGCCACCTGCGGATAGATCATCAGACCCACCGCCGTGGCGAAGGCTGATCCACGCGCCGCTTCCGGCAAGCCGGCGACGCCGACCGGCCGACCGAGACGGACGTTGCGGCCCAGCACCTTGCGGGCAAGTTCCGGCAGGCCGGTCAGCTGGCTGGCGCCACCGGTCAGCACGACGCGCCGGCCGACGCGACCCGCGAATCCCGAGGCGTGCAACCGATCGCGCACCACCTCAAGAGTCTCCTCGACGCGCGGACGAATGATTTCGACCAGTTGCGCGCGAGTCACTTGATGGGCCACGTCGTCGTCGCCCACCGGCTCGACGGTGACCATGTCGCGTTCGTCGCTGTCGGTGGCGATCACCGAACCGTAGAGCGCCTTGATGCGCTCGGCGTCGACGAGGCGGGCCGACAGCGCCCTCGCCAGATCCATGGTGACGTGATGGCCGCCCAGGCCGAAGGCGTCGACATGGACGCACTGGCCATCGGCGAACACGGAAATCTTGGTGGTGCCGCCGCCGATGTCGACGCAGGCGACGCCCATCTGCGTCTCGTCGTCGACCAGCGTCGACAGGCCCGAAGCATAGGGAGTGGCGACCATGGTCTCAACTTCGAGATGCGCCCGGTTGACCGAAATCTCGAGATTGCGCAGCGGCACGGCGTCGGCCGAGACCAGATGCGTGTCGACCGACAGCGACGAGCCGATCATGCCGCGCGGATCGCGGATGCCGCGGTTGTTGTCGAGCGCGTAGCCGATCGGCAGCGCGTGAACGATGGTGCGGCCGTCCTTGACCTTGTAGGACGCACCGATCTCCAGCACGCGCTGGATATCGTGCTCGCTGACTTCCGAGCCGGACAGATCGTACTTGACCGAGAAGGTCTCCGAACCGAGCCGGCCGCAGGACAGCGAGACGATCAGGGACTCGACGGTCAGGCCGGCCATGCGCTCGGCCGCGTCGACGGCGAGGCGGATCGCCTTCTCGGCCTGGTCGAGGTCGACAACCGCGCCGGCCTTGATGCCGCGCGAGCGCTGATAGCCGAAACCGAGCACTTCGATGAGATGGGTGCGGCCGGGCAGAATGTCGCCGATCGGCCGCGGCGTCAGCCGGGCGATGACACAGCAGATCTTGGAGGTGCCGACATCGAGCACCGAAACGATGACCGGCCGCTTGGGCGGCAGCGGCCGCATGCGCTGAACGCGGGCGTCGGATGCGTGCGTCATGCGCCCTGCTCCCGCTTCTTGAGGGCCTTGTTGCGCGCCGCCACCAGCTCGTCGCGGGCCTTGCGCGCCTCGTCGCTGAGGCGAACCACCAGCCGGTCGGGCAGGCGCAGGTCGACGACGGTGATGTCGCGGTCGAGCAGGCCGGATTCCTTGTCGGTTTCCTGCAGCTCGGTCACCGCCTTCTGCGCATTCACTTCCGGCAGCATCACCTGCACGCCATTGTCGAGGAACAGGTCCCAGCGCCGGTCGGAGACCAGCATCGAGGCGCGCACCTTCTTCTGCAGGTCCGGCACGTCGTCGAGCAGCGAGGTGATCTCGGCGACCTTGAGCTGGGCGCCCTCGCCCACCACGCGCGGCAGACGGGAATAGCGGGTTTCGAGACGGTCGGTGATGACCTTGCCGGCGCTGTCGATCACCACCACGGGCGCGTCGATCGTCGGCTGCCACAGGGCGGCCGGCACGCGCTCTTCGATGATCACCCGGAGCGTACCGGGATAAAGCTTCATGACCGAGACGTCCTTCACCCAGGGAATGGATTGCAGGCGCTCGCGGGCGGCGGCGGCGTCATAGAAGAACAGCGACTGGCCCGAATGGATCGACAGGGTGTCGAGCACGTCGGCCTCGTCGATCTCGCGCTGCCCGGTGATGCGGACGGCGGAGACGCGGAAGCCGAGCTCGGCGGTGGTGTCGTTCAGAACTTCGCCGGTACGGTCCGACAGCACCATGCCGTAGGCGCCCCAGGCGAGAAGATAGGCGACGGACATGGCGACGCCGGCGCCGCGCGGCAGCGCCGCGAGCAGGCCGGCCGGACGCCAGACGGGCTTGCGACGCAGGCGCGAAACACCGCGACGACCGAAGAGGAAGAACCTCTTTCGCCCCGCCGGCTTCGCCATGCCTGTCGTCATCGCCTGCAACTTGCGTCCTCCACCATCCAACTGACCAGCTCGCCGAAGCCGATGCCCGCGTAGGCGGCCATCTCCGGCACGAGCGAGGTCGCCGTCATTCCCGGTTGCGTGTTCACTTCGAGGCAGATCACCTGCCCCGTGCCGTCGCCCTTGTCATCGAAGCGGAAATCGGCCCGGCTGACGCCGCGGCAGCCGAGCGAACGGTGCGCTTCGAGGGCTAATGTTTGAATATTTTGGTAAATAAAGGGTGAAAGGTTGGCCGGCAGAACGTGTTTGGAGCCACCGGGCCTATACTTGGCGTCATAATCATAGAAAGCATCGCCTTGCGGCAACACTTCGATGACGTCGAGGGCGCGGTCGCCCATCACGCCGCATGTAAGTTCCCGCCCCGGAATGTATTTTTCCACCATCACCATGTCGCCGAACCGCCAGTCGGGACGGGCGAGTTCCTGCGGCGGATGGGCCGCGCCGGCCGGAACGATGAGCACGCCGAAGCTCGACCCCTCGGCCGGCGGCTTGATCACATAGGGCGGTTCCAGCACGTGCTCGTTAACCACTTCAAGCCTGTGGACAAGTTTGTGTTCGGCCACGGGAATGCCAGCCGCCTTCATCACATGCTTGGCCTTGGGCTTGTTCATGGCCAGCGCCGAGGCCAGCACGCCCGAGTGGGTGTAGGGAATGTCCATCACTTCGAGGATGCCTTGCACGGTGCCATCCTCGCCGTAGATGCCATGCAGCGCGTTGAAGCAGACGTCGGGGCGAAGCTCCTCCAGCACGGAAGCGATGGTGCGATCGACGTCGACGCGGGTGACGCGGTAGCCGCGCGCCTCCAGTGCGTCGGCGCAGGCCTTGCCCGAATTGAGGCTGACCGGCCGCTCCGACGACCAACCGCCCATCAGTACCGCCACATGCTTGGCCATCGCTCTGTCCCCCTTGCTGGCGGCCCGACGCGATACAGCCGCTCAAATTCCGCCGTGCGGATCACTTGCCGAGAAACGGCTCGACCTCTGCGCCGGGCGCGAAGGCGCCCAGTCGCTTGATCTCCCAATCGAGGCGGATGCCGGCCGTCTCCAGCACGCGCGCGCGAACCGTCTCGCCGAGCAACTCGACGTCATGCGCGGTCGCCTCGCCGGTGTTGATCAGGAAGTTGCAGTGCAGTTCGCTGACCTGGGCGTCGCCGACCTTGAAGCCGCGGCAGCCGGCCGCGTCGATCAGCTTCCAGGCCGAATGCCCCGGCGGATTCTTGAAGGTGGAGCCGCCGGTGCGTGCCTTGATCGGCTGCGCCGCCTCGCGGTGCTCGGTCACCGCCTTCATCGCGGCCGAAATGCTTTCCTTGTCGGCGGGGATGCCTTCCAGCACCGCCGAAGTGAAGATGAAGCCCGGCGGCGGGGCCGAATGGCGATAGGAATAGCCGAGGTCGCCGACCGGCAGCGTGAGCAACTCGCCCTCGCGGGTGACGCCACGCACCTCGACCACCCGTTCGGCGGTCTCCGAGCCATGAGCGCCGGCGTTCATGGTCAGCGCGCCACCAAGGCCGCCGGGAATGCCGTGGTAGAAGGCAAAGCCGGAGAGGCCGAGCTCCAGCGCCTTGGCGGCCAGAAATTTGTCGGGAATGGCGGCGCCGGCCCGGATGCGGGTGGGCGACAGCGCCTCGGTGCCGCCGAAGCCGCGCACCGACAGGCGGATCACCACGCCGGAAATCCCGCCATCGCGGATCAGCAAGTTGGAGCCGAGACCGATGACCGTGACCGGCACATCGGCCGGCACGAGCTTCAGAAAGGCCTGGAGATCGGCCTCGTCGGCGGGCTGGAACAGGATCTCCGCCGGACCGCCGACCCGGAACCACACGAGGTCCTTCAGCGACCGGCTGTCCTCGATCGGACCACGGATATGCGAGGTGTCGCCGAGGCGGTCGCGCAACGAGACGGTCATGACTGGATACTCCGCTCGCGTTTGGAAAGGGTTACCCCTCTCCCTGTCCCTCCCCCACAGGGGGGGAGGGAACGCGGCTGGTGCGACTTGGCCAGCTGGAATACTCGGCGCGACTTCAACGGCTTGGTCGCTGGTCCCATCGTCCCCTCCCCCCTTGTGGGGGAGGGACAGGGAGAGGGGTAGCCCTCTGTAGCGGTCAAGCGGCCCGACGAGAGAACCACGGTCATCCCTCGCCCTCCGCCTGCGCCTTGAGCTGACCGGGCAGCGCATAGGCCCACTGGGTGATGTTGCCGGCGCCGAGGCAGACAACCATGTCGCCGGGCCGCGCGATCGAGGCGATGGTGGCCGCCAGCTTGTCCGGCCCTTCGAGGGCGCGGGCATCGCGATGGCCGGCCGCCTTGATGCCGGAGACGAGATGGTCCTTGTCGGCACCCTCGATCGGCTGCTCGCCGGCCGGATAGACGTCGGCGATGATCACCGTGTCGGCGTCGTTGAACGCCTTGCAGAAGTCGGGGAACAGCGACTGCAGGCGGCTGTAGCGGTGCGGCTGCATCACCGCCACCACCTTGCCGGTCGCGCCCTCGCGCGCCGCCCTGAGCACCGCCATGATCTCCACCGGATGGTGGCCGTAGTCGTCGTAGATGGTGACGCCGTTGAAGTCGCCGGTGCGGGTGAAGCGACGCTTGACGCCGCCGAAGGCGCCGAGCCCCTTGCGGATCGCCTCGGCCGAGATGCCGAGCCGATGGGCGACGGCGATCGCCGCCGTGGCGTTGGAGACGTTGTGCCGGCCGGGCATCGGCAGCTCCAGCGCCGGAATGACGGTCTCGACGCCGGTGACGCGGTCGCGGATCTCCACCGAGAAGCGCGAATGGCCGCCTTCGATGCGGAGATCGGCGAAGCGGACGTCGGCCTGCGGGTTCTGCCCGTAGGTGATGATGCGCCGGTCCTCGATCTTGGACACCAGCGCCTGCACCTCCGGATGGTCGAGGCACATCACCGCGAAGCCGTAGAAGGGCACGTTCTCGATGAACTGCCGGAAGGCGGCGCGGGCGGCGTCGAAGGTGCCGTAGTGATCGAGATGCTCGGGATCGATGTTGGTGACGATGGCGATGTCGGCCGGCAGCTTGACGAAGGTGCCGTCGCTCTCGTCGGCCTCCACCACCATCCAGTCGCCGGCGCCCATGCGGGCATTGGTGCCATAGGCGTTGATGATGCCGCCGTTGATGACGGTGGGGTCGAGCCCGCCAGCGTCGAGCAGCGCCGCCACCAGCGAGGTGGTCGTCGTCTTGCCATGGGTGCCGCCGATGGCGATCGCCTGCTTGAAGCGCATCAGCTCGGCGAGCATCTCGGCGCGGCGGACAATCGGCAGGTGCCGCTCGCGGGCCGCCACCAGTTCGGGATTGTCGCGCTTGATGGCCGAGGAGACCACCAGCACCTCGGCCGCGCCGAGGTTCTCGGCCTTGTGGCCAACCGTCACCGGAATGCCCGAGGCGCGAAGGCGTTCGACGTTGGCATTCTCGGCCTGGTCGGAGCCCTGCACGCGGTAGCCGAGATCCTGCAGGACTTCGGCGATGCCGCTCATGCCGATACCGCCGATGCCGACGAAATGAACCGGCCCGATGTCGCGGGGCATTTTCATGGACGTAGTTCCCTGGAAGCAAAACTGGAAGCGAAATCGGCGGGCTTGCCGCCGGAAGCGATGAACTCGACGAGATCGGCCAGTCGTTCCACCGCGTCCGGACGTCCCTCGCCCCTGGCCGCGGCAGCCATGGCGGAAAGGCGCTCCGGCGCCCGAACGAGACCGGTGATGAGATCGGCCATCTTGGCTGGCGTCAGTGACGCCTGCTCGGCCATGATGGCGCCGCCCGCCCTTTCCAGGCCGAGGGCGTTGGTCTTCTGATCGTTGTCGAGCGCGTGCGGCAGCGGCACCAGGATGGAGGGCCGACCGATGACGGTCAGCTCGGCCACCGACGAGGCGCCCGACCGGCAGACGACGAGGTGAGCGTTGGCGATGCGGTCCGGCAGGTCGACGAAGAAGGGCGCGATTGCGTGCTCGATGCCGAGCCGGGCGTAGACGGCGCCGACGCGCTCCATGTCCTCGGGCCGCACCTGCTGCACGAGGTGGAGCCGCGCCGCCACATCAGACGGCAGCTTCTCGAGCGCTGGCGGCATCAGATCGCCGAACACCCGCGCGCCCTGGCTGCCGCCGAACACCAGGAGGTCGATCTTGCCGCCCTCGGTGGGCTCGCGATAGGGGGCGACGGCGGCCAGCACCTTCGGCCGCACCGGATTGCCGGTGACGACGGCGCGGGCAGCGCCCGAGCCCATCAGGCCGGTGTCCTTGAAGGTGGTGGCGATGGCCGTGACGCGCGGCGCCAGAAACCGGTTGGCCCGGCCCATCACCGCGTTGGCCTCATGAACGATGGTCGGGCGCTTCGTCAGCCAGGCGGCGACGAGCGGCGGCAGCGTCGGATAGCCGCCGAAGCCGATGGTCACGGCCGGGTCGAGCCTGCGCACCAGCGACAGCGACTGCACCTCGCCGCGCGCCAGGTTGGCGGCCGACTTCGCGAGGCCGAGCGGCGAGCGATCGCCGAAGGTCGCCGAGGCGATGATGTGGATCTCGCGGGCGGGAAACTCCGAGCCGTAGTTGTTGGCCCTGTGGTCGGTGGCGAGATGAATGTCGAAACCGCGCGGAGCCAGCGCATGGGCGAGGGATTCGGCGGGAAAGAGATGACCGCCGGTTCCACCGGCGGCGATCAGGATTGTGCGGGTCATGGGTCAGCCTCGGCCGGGCAGCGGCGAAAATTCCATCGGCGCCACGAACCGGGTCTGGTCGGGCCGCTTGCGGGTCAGCGCCAGCAGCATGCCCATCGAAAGGGCCACCGCCACCAGCGACGAACCGCCATAGGAGATGAAGGGAAGCGTCATGCCCTTGGCCGGCATCAGGTGCAGGTTCACCGCCATGTTGATGCAGGACTGCAAGCCGAACAGCATGATGAGGCCGGTGGTGGCGAGGCGGACGTAGCCGTCGTTCTCCCTCATGGCGTGGCTCATGCCGCGCAGCACCACGAAGGCGAACACCAGCGCCAGGCACATGCAGAGCACGAGGCCGAACTCCTCGCCCAGCACGGCGAACACGAAGTCGGTGTGGCTGTCGGGCAGGATGCGCTTGAAGGTGCCCTCGCCCGGCCCCTGCCCCCACCAGCCACCGTTGATGAAGGCCTCCTGCGCGGTCTGCACCTGGAAGGTGTCGCCGGCTTCGGGGTTCATGAAGCGCTCGATGCGCGAGCGCACGTGCGGCACCATCGTGTAGGCGGAAAGGATGCCGGTGACGCCGGCCCCGGCGAACGCCACGATCCACATCCAGCTCATGCCGGAGATGAAGAACAGGCCCGCCCAGGTGAGACAGATCAGCATGGTCTGGCCGAAGTCGGGCTGGGCCACGAACAGCGCCGCCACGATGCCGAGCAGCAGCATCGAGAAGCTGCGCCCCGGCAGGTCGGGCCGCTTCTGCCCCTCGGCCAGCAGGAAGCCGACGAGGATGGCGAACATCGGCTTCATGAACTCCGACGGCTGCACCGACATGCCCAGTATGGTGATCCAGCGGCGCGATCCCTTGACCTCGGGGCCGATCAGCAGCGTCAGGACCAGCAGCACGACGCAGACGACGAAGCCGGCCAGCGCCGCCCGGCGGATCTGCTTGGGGTTGAGGAAGGAAACCCCGATCAGCGTGACGATCGCCGGGATGGCGAACATCGCCTGCCGTTTCACGAAGTAGTAGCTGTCGGCGATGCCGATGCGCTCGGCGACGGCGGGGCTTGCCGCCAGCGACAGCACGATGCCGCCGAAGATCAGCGCCAGGAAGGCGATGAGCAGGAGCTTGTCGACGGTGAACCACCAGTCGGCCACCGGGTTGCGTTCGGCACGCGAGACCATCAGGCTTTCTCCTGGAACGGCTTGACGCGGGGGTCGGTCAGCACGAGTTCGCGGAAGTGATCGCCGCGCACCTCGAAGTTCTTGAACTGGTCGTAGGAGGCGCAGGCCGGCGACAGGAGCACCACCGCCTCGCCGCCGGACGCCTCGGTGGCGGCCAGCGCGTCGGTCAGCGCCTCGGACACCGCGCGGTCGAGCGTTTCGACGACGGCATGCGGCGCCTCGCCGTCGATGGTGGCGGCGAACTCTTCGGCGGCGATGCCGATCAGGTAGGCCTTGGCGATCTTCGGGAAGAAGCCGCTGAGCGGGGCGATGCCGCCGCTCTTCGGCTTGCCGCCGGCGATCCAGTATATGTTGTCGAAGCTGGCGAGCGCCTTGGCCGCGGCGTCGGCGTTGGTCGCCTTGCTGTCGTTGACGAGGATGACCGAACCGGACCGGCCGATCGGCTCCATGCGATGGGCAAGGCCGGGGAAGGTCTCGATGCCCTTGCGCACCTGATCGAGCCCCAGGCCGAGCCGGCGCGTCGCCGCCACCGCCGCCGCCACGTTCTGGGCGTTGTGGACGCCCTTCAGGATCGGATGGCCGTGCAGGTCGTAGACCACCGTCTGGGCAAGGCCCATCGGCTCGATGATCCGGCCCGACACCGCCCAGACGCCCTGCGCCACGGCGCCGCGCGTCGAGATGCGGATCGTCTCCAGCCCCTTGGACTCGCGTCGCGTCGCCATGGCGGCGCTATAGGCATCGTCGACGCCGACGACCGCCACCTTGGCGCCATCCACCAGCTTCTCCTTCACCGCCGCGTAGCCCTCGATCGAGCCGTGGCGGTCGAGGTGGTCCTCGGTGAGGTTGAGCTGGATGCCGATGCTGGCGTCGATGCCCGGCGCGAGGTCGATCTGGAACGACGAGCATTCGACGACATAGAAGCGGTCGGGCGCGAAGTCGCTGAGACCGAGCACGGCAGGCCCGAAGTTGCCGCCGATCTCGACGTCCTTGCCGGCCGACTTCAGGATGTGATGGACCAGCGCCGTCGTCGTCGACTTGCCGTTGGTGCCGGTGATGGCGACGAAGGGCGTCGTCGGCGACCGGTAGGTCCGTTCGCGGGCGAACAGGCAGATGTCGCCGATGATCTCGACGCCGGCGTCGCGGGCGATCTTCACCGTCCAGTGCGGCTCGGGGTGGGTGAGCGGAACGCCGGGCGCCAGCACCAGCGCCGAAAAGGCGCCGAACTCGCTGCCCCGCCAGTCGGTGACCGGAATGTCGCGCGCCTCGGCGGCGGCGCGCGCCGCTTCATTGTCGTCCCAGGCGATGACATCCGCCCCGCCGGCCATCAGCGCCTCGGCCGTGATCAGCCCGGAACCGCCGAGGCCGAAAACCGCGACTCGCTTGCCTTTCATCGAGGTGATGGGGATCATCGCCGGAGCCTCCGTCAGCGCAGCTTGAGGGACGACAGACCGATCAGCGCCAGCACGACGGCGATGATCCAGAAGCGGATCACCACCTGCGATTCGGTCCAGCCGAGCTGTTCGAAATGATGGTGGATGGGTGCCATCTTGAAGACGCGCTTGCCGGTCAGCTTGTAGGAGGCGACCTGGATGATCACCGACACCGCCTCCAGCACGAACAGGCCGCCGACGATGGCCAGCACGATCTCGTGCTTCACCGCCACCGCCACCGTGCCAATCAGGCCGCCGAGGGCCAGCGAACCGGTGTCGCCCATGAAGATGGCGGCCGGGGGCGCGTTGAACCACAGAAAGCCGATGCCGGCGCCGATCACCGCGCCGCAGATGACCGCGAGCTCGCCGGTGCCGACCACATAGTGGATCTGCAGGTAGTTGGCGAAGACGTAGTTGCCGGCGAGGTAGGAGATCAGCGCGAAGCTCGCCGCCGCGATCATCACCGGCACGATGGCGAGGCCGTCGAGGCCGTCGGTCAGGTTCACCGCATTGCCGGCCGAGACGATCACGAAGGCGCCGAACGGCACATAGAAGTACCAGAGGTTGATCATCAGCGTCTTGACGAAGGGAAAGGTCAGCGACGTGGCGAGGTGTTCCTCACTGGGCACGGCGCCGGCCTGCCCGGCCGACATGATGACGAGGCAGGCCAGCATGGCGATCACCGCCTCCAGCATCAGCCTGGCGCGGCCCGACAGGCCCTTGTGCGACTGCTTGGTCACCTTGAGGTAGTCGTCATAGAAGCCGATGGTGCCGAAGGCGACGGTGACGAGCAGCACCGTCCAGACGTAGGGGCTGGCGAGATCGGCCCAGAGCAGCGTCGCCACCAGGATGCCCGAGAG
This sequence comes from Pleomorphomonas sp. NRK KF1, assembly GCF_023721755.1. GTDB lineage: Bacteria > Pseudomonadota > Alphaproteobacteria > Rhizobiales > Pleomorphomonadaceae > Pleomorphomonas. The sequence continues at coordinate 94,621 of NZ_JAMDLH010000011.1, forward strand.
GATCATCAGGCCGCCCATGGTCGGCGTGCCCTTCTTGGCAAGGTGGGTCTGCGGGCCGTCCTCGCGGATCGGCTGCCCCTTGCCCTGGCGGATGCGCAGCGAGGAAATGATGGCCGGGCCGAACAGGAACACGAACAGAAGCGCCGTGATCACCGCCGCGCCGGTGCGGAAGGTGATGTAGCGAAACACGTTCAGGACCGACAACTGCCCCGCCCAATCGGCCAAGTAGACCAGCATTTTTTAAAGCTCTCCATTCCATCGTCGCGTCCGGGCATCTTTGCCCTCGTGGTTCGCGGCGCGGCCCCGTATTAGTCCCTCTTCCACGCGTTGCCTACCCGCGTCGGGGCATGACAACTCAGCTCGACGCCTCGCTGCCGAAGCGGGCGATCAGCGCCTCGACCAGCGGCCCCATGGCGCTGCCGAGCGAGCCCTTGACCATCAGCACGTCGCCGGCCCTGACGTCGTCGAGAAGCGTGTCGGTCAGCGCCTTCGACGTCTCGGCATAGGCGCCGCGCATGGCGCGCGGCAGCTCCTGCCAGAGGTTGTGCATCAGCGGTCCGGCGCAGAACACCGTATCCACCTTGGCCGCCTTGAGCGGCTCGGCCAGCCCCGCGTGCAGGTCCGCCGCCCCCGGCCCCAGTTCCAGCATGTCGCCGAGCACGGCGACGCGGCGCCCCTGCCCCTCCACCGTGGCCGAGCCGAGCAGCTCGATGGCCGCCCGCATGGAGGTGGGGTTGGCGTTGTAGCTTTCGTCGATCAGCCGCGCCGTGCCGCCGAACACCACGAGTTCGTGGCGCTTGCCGCGCCCCTTCGGCTGCTGATGCGCCTGCAAGGCCAGCATCGCCCGGGTGAGGTCACCGCCGACGATCTTGACCGCCGCCAGGACGGCGAGCGAGTTCTGGGCGATGTGCCGACCCGGCGCGCCGAGCTTGTAGGTGACGACCTCGCCGAGGATGTCGGCGGTGATAGCGGTGCAGGTCTCGTTCAGCGAACACTTGATGAGCCGCGCCTCGGCTTCGGCATGTTCGCCGAAGAACACCACCTTGGCGCCATGGGCGCGGGCGCGCTCGGCCAGCAGCGAGGAGAACTCTCCGTCGCGGTTGAGGATGGCGGTGCCGCCCGGTTCGAGACCGGAGAAGATCTCGGCCTTGGCCTCGGCGATCGCCTCGACGGAGCTGAAATGCTCAAGGTGCACCGGCGCCACGGTGGTGACGATGGCGACATGCGGACGCACCATGCCGACCAGCGGCGTGATCTCGCCGGGGTGGTTCATGCCGATCTCGAACACGCCGTAGCGGCTGCCGGAGGGCATGCGGGCGAGCGTCAGCGGAACGCCCCAGTGGTTGTTGAAGGACTTGGCCGAGGCATGCACCGAGCCCGACGGCGTCAGCGCCTCGCGCAACGCTTCCTTGGTCGAGGTCTTGCCGACCGAGCCGGTAATGGCGATCACCTTGGCGGCGGTGCGCTCGCGCGCCCGGACGCCCAGCCGGCCGAGACCGGCGAGCACGTCGTCGACCACCACCAGCGGGCCGATGTCGGCCGGCAGCGCGGCGCGCTTCTCGCTCGACACCACGGCCACCGCCGCGCCCTTGCCAAGCGCGCCCTCGACGAAGTCATGGCCGTCGAAACGGTCGCCGGCGATGGCGAAGAAGGCCCCGCCCCGTTCGACGGTGCGGCTGTCGATGGAAATGCTGTCGACGGGTGGGATCTCGCCTTCGGCCTTTCCGCCGAGCGCCTTGACGAAGTCGTCGGCCGGCCACAGCGAACGGTCGGCCGGCGTCACGCCCGGCGCCGCCAGCACCGCCTCATGGTCGGAATAATGCACCGTCTCGCGGCCGATGATCTGGCCGGTCTCGTGGCCCTTGCCGGCGATCAGGAACACGTCGTCCGGGCCGAGCATGGCGATGCCCTCGCGCACCGCCGTCGTGCGATCGCCGATCTCGACGCCACCGGGACAACCGGCCATCACTTCGGCCCGGATGGTCGCGGCATCCTCGGTGCGTGGATTGTCGTCGGTGACGATGGCGACGTCGGCGAGGCGGGCGCAAACCTCGCCCATCTGCGGCCGCTTGCCCTTGTCGCGGTCGCCGCCGGCGCCGAAGGCGACGATCAGGCGGCCGGAGGTGAAGGGGCGAAGCGTCTGCAAGGCCACTTCGAGGGCGGCCGGCGTATGAGCGAAGTCGACGAAGACCGGCGCGTCGGACGGCGCATAGCCGACCAGCTCCAGTCGCCCCTTGGCGCCCTTGATGCCGTCGAGCGCGTCGAGCGCGTCGGAGAGCGACACCGAGCCGTCGGCGGCGGCCAACGCCGCCGCGACCAGCGCGTTCGACACCTGGAAGGCGCCGACCAGCGGAATGCGCACCGGACGCGGCCCGTCGCCGATGTCGACGGTGGCGACCTGCGCCCAGCCGTCGCGGGCGACGTCGAGAATGCGGATGCGGCTGCCGGCGGCGCCGACCGTCTGGAGATCGAGGCCGGAGATGCGCGCCGCCGAAGCGAAGGCCTCGCCGTAGACGTCATCGAGGTTGACCACCGCGCCGGAGCCGGGATGCAGGATGGTGTCGAACAGCCGCATCTTGGCGGCCATGTAGGCTTCCATGGAGCCGTGATAGTCGAGGTGGTCGCGCGACAGATTGGTGAAGGCGCCGGCGGCCACCTCGACGCCGTCGAGCCGGCGCTGGATGAGCCCGTGCGAGGAGGCCTCCATCGCCACGTGGTCGATGCCGTCGGCGGCAAGGTCGTGCAGCGTCCGGTGCAGTGTCGCGGCATCCGGCGTCGTCATGTTGCCGTAGGCGTTGCCGGCCTTGGTCGTCACGCCGACCGTGCCGATCGACGCCGCCTCGTAGCCGGCGGCGAGCCAGATCTGCCGGACGAAGGCGGCCACCGAGGTCTTGCCGTTGGTGCCGGTCACGGCCACGACTGTCTTCGGTTGCGGGCCATAGAAGCGGGCGAGCATGCGGGCGAAGCGCCGGGCGGGATCGTTGTCGCGCAGGACGGGCACGGTGAGGCCGGACGGCAGGTCGTCCTCGGTGTCGGCGAGCACCACCGCCGCGCCCTTCTCGATGGCCTGGGGAATGAAATCGGTACCCTTGGCACGGGTGCCGGGCAGCGCCACGAACAGCGAACCGGGTACCACCTCGCGGCTGTCGGCGGTAACGCCGGTAATCGATACGCGGCGAAGGGCCGGATCGAGCGTGAGGATGTCGGGCGCAAGTTCGGCGAGTTTCATATGACCGTCCATTATTTGATCGCGGGACGCCGCACACTGTCCTCGATTTGCGATCTAAATGAGGACAACTCACTCTATCCACACCGTCCTTCGCTTCGCCGCCGGCGAGGGACGGTTTTCTCAGTAAGCGGCCATCAGCGGCACGTCGACGTCGTCGAAACGCGGCTCGACGTTGAGCATCGGCGCGATGCGGCCGATGATGTTGCCGGCCGTCGGGCCGGAGTTCATGCCGGCGGTCGCCGGCAGGCCGGGACGCTCGGGATTGGGCTCGTCGATAACCACCAGCACGAGATACTGCGGATCGTCGATCGGGAAGGTGGCGACGAAGGCGTTGAAGCGCTTGTTGTTGGAATAGCGGCCGTTCTCGACCTTCTCGGCGGTGCCGGTCTTGCCGCCGATGCGATAGCCGGGAATGTCGGCCGACTTGCCCGAACCGCCCGGTGCCAGCACGTTGAGGCGCATCAGGTAGCGCATCTGGTCCGACGTCGACTGCTTCAGCACGCGCTTGCCGATCAGGCGGGCCTGTTCTTCGCTGCGCGGGAAGAAGGTCGGCGGAATGAGGATGCCGCCGTTCATCACCGAGCTGGCCGCCATGGCGGTGGCAAGCGGCGACACGGAGATGCCGTGGCCGAAGGAGATGGTGACGGTGACGAGATCCGACCAACGCCGGGGAAGGATCGGCCGGGCGATCTCAGGAAGTTCGGTCGGCACCTTGTCCATCAGCCCCAGGCGCTTGAGAAACTCCTGCTGGCCGGCGGAACCGACCTTGAGCGCTTCGCGGCCGGTGCCGACGTTGGAGGAGTAGATGAAGATTTCCGGCACGGTCAGCACGCGGTGCTTGCCGTGGAAGTCGTGGATGGTGAAGCCGCCGATGGTCAGGCCCTTGGTGGCGTCGAAGGTGTCGTTCATCGTCACCTTGCCCGAATCGAGCGCCATCGCGGTGGCGAATATCTTGAACGTCGAGCCCATCTCGTAGACCGCCGCCGAAGCGCGGTTCATGTTGTTGGGGTCGAGCGCCTCGGCCGGATTCATCGGGTCGTAGTCGGGCGCCGAGGTCATGCCGAGGACTTCGCCGGTCTTGACGTTGAGCACCACCGCCGCCGAGGACTTCGCCGTGTAGCGCTGCATCGCCGCCGTGATCTCGTCGTGCAGCACCTGCTGCACGCGCAGATCGATCGACAGCTTGATCGGCTCGAGGTTGGTGGCCATGCCGGCCTTCTGCAGGTCGCCGAGCCACTGGTCGTCGATGTATTTCTCGATGCCGGCGATGCCCTGGTTGTCGATGTTGACGTGGCCGGTCACGAAGGCGACCGTCCGGCCCGACGGATAGAAGCGCTTGTTCTCGGTCAGGAAGCCGATGCCGGGAATGCCGAGGGCATGCACCGCCGCCTGCTGGGCCGGCGTGATCTCACGCTTGAGCCACAGGAAACCCTGCTTGGAAGCGAGGCGCTGGCGCACCGCGTCGGTGCCGAGGTCGGGGAAAACGGTGGCAAGCTGCTCGGTCGCCTCGTCGGGATCGACGACGCGCCGCGGCTCGGCATAGAGCGAAGCGAACTTGATGTCGGTGGCGAGGATCTCGCCGTTGCGGTCGAGGATGTCGGGACGGGCGGCCGACACCGCCGCCTGGGCGTTGCCCAGCGTCACCGACTCCTGCGGCAGGCTGACGCCCATCTGGACGAGGCGGCCGACGATGGTGCCGTAGACGAGAATGAAGCACGCCGAGGCGAGAATGATCCGGCCGCGCATGGTATCGCCCGCGCCGCGCCGCGCCGATGCGCGAAACTCCTGGCCGGTGGCGGCGGCCACCGGCTCGGCGGACTTTCTGAACGGACCAAACCGGAAGTTCATTGTACCCGTCTCGTATCGTCTTGAATCTGGGGCAGGACCGCCGAACCGTCGGCCGAACGTTCGACCGGCGCTTCGACCGGCGGCGCCACCGGCTTTTCGGGGATGTCGGCGAGCGTGCCGATATGGTTGGAGGACAGCGGCGTGAGATTCAGGATGTCCTGATGCCGCTCCACAAGATCGCGCATGCGGGCCGGGCGGGTGAGCAGCGCCCACTCCGCCTTGAGCAGCGAGATGTCCTCTCGCGCCTGGGTGATTTCCGCCTGCGTCTGCTTGATGTTCTCGGCGGCGATCTCCGCCTCGTATTTCATGTCGTAGACGGCCGCCGCCGACAGCACCATCAGGAACACCAGGAGGGCGTTGATATAGCGGGTCATGGCCGTTCCCTCGCAAGACTGGGCACGCCGAGCGCGGCGCGGTCGATCGGACGGGCCGGCGCCTCGGTGCGAATGCCGAACCTGAGCTTGGCCGATCGGGCGCGCGGGTTCGTGGAAAGCTCCGCCTCGCCGGCTTCGACCGGCTGCCGCCCATCGAGACGGAAGGTAGCCGGCGGCACGGTGGCCTCCGGCTGGTGGCGCGATCCGCCGGCCCGCTCGCGAGAGCGGTCGGCGAAGAAGCGTTTGACGATGCGATCCTCGAGGGAATGGAAGGTGACGACGACGAGCCGGCCGCCCGGCTTCAGCACGCGTTCGGCGGCGGCCAGGGCATCGGACAGCTGATCGAGTTCGCCATTGACGTGGATGCGCAGCGCCTGAAAGGCGCGCGTCGCCGGGTGCATCTCGCCGAAGCGCTTGCCGCCCAGCACGCTTTCGATAGCCGAGACCAGCTCGGCCGTGCGGCTGAACGGCTGGCTGTCGCGTCGCGCCACGATCGCCCTGGCGATGCGCATCGACTGCTTTTCCTCGCCGTAGATCCAGAACAGGCGGGCGAGTTCCTTGACGTCGAGCGTGTTGACCACGTCGGCCGCCGTCGGGCCGGAAAGGCTCATGCGCATGTCGAGCGGACCGTCGGCGCGGAAGGAAAAGCCGCGCTCGGCCCGATCCAGCTGCATGGACGACACGCCGATGTCGAGCACGACGGCGTCGACCGACGCTTCGCCGACTTCCCGGGCCAGCCTGTCGAGCTCGGAGAAGGTGCCGGGCACCAGCGTCAGGCGGCCGCCACTTGCGGCAACCACGGCGGCGCCGGCTTCGATGGCCGTAGGGTCGCGGTCGATGGCGATGACGCGACCGGCGCCACCGGCCAGAATGGCGCGGCTGTAGCCACCGGCGCCGAAGGTGCCATCGACTACGACGACGCCCTCAAGCGGCGACAGCGCGGACAGCACCTCAGAGAGAAGAACGGGAACGTGCGGCGCGGCAGCAAGCTCGGTCATGCGCCGCCCTCCGGCTGCGGGGCGGGCCTCGACGAACGCCGAAGCGCCCTCGCCCGTTCGCGCGCCGTCAGTTCGTAGGCCGCGAAGCGCGAAGGCTCCCAGATTTGAAACTTGTAGCCCTGGCCGACGAAGGTCACCTCGGTGGTGATGCCGGTAATGTCCAGGAGCGCCGGCGTCAGGCCGATGCGCCCCTCGCTGTCGATGGTCAGCCGGTCCGACGAGCCGTAGAAGGCCGTCGACAGGAGGTCGTGATCCTCGGAAAAGGGGGCGTAGCGGGCAAGATTGCGCTCGATCTCGGCGAGCAGCAGGTTGCCGCCGCAGTCCACCGCTTCCATGTCGATGGAGGGATAGCAGTAGAGCCCCTCGAAGCCGTCGCGCGCCAGAACCTGACGGAAAGGCGCCGGGATGGATACCCGCCCCTTCCGGTCGATCCTGTTGGTGACGCGCGATACGAAGCCGTTCATCGATCCCCGCAGCCCGCCGCGAGCGGTGCCTGACATCCTGTTCTTGGGGTCGGAACCCTGCCTCTTGCGAAGCAATCCGACCTGGCGGCTCGCGTAACGCGGACACGACCGACGGCCAGGACGGTCGTTGCATTTTGCAAGCCTCCGTCTCGGCAGACCCCCGCTTCGAATGCCCGTCCGACTCTCGAATCGAGGGAGACATCGGGTTCGGATCACCTGCTTGCCGGGATGATTTGGGATAGCATGGGATCATATGGGCGTCAACGAAAGCCAAGCGTCACGCACTGCCTGAGGGCAGCTCTCCACATTTATGAGGCGTTAGGCTTAACAAGTGGTTCATCGGCCGCAGGGAGACCGGATCGGGCCGATCCCCGGCAGATATACAGGGCAATCGGCGGACCATCTCTTCCAACTCGGGCGCACAGGGCAGCCGCCCGGCTCCTCGGCCGGCAGAAGCTGCCGAATAGAAACTGAGCGGCTTTTGTGGAACGACAAAAGGCCCCGCCATCCTCACGGACCGGCGGAGCCTGGAAAAGGGCGTTTGGAGGCCGAAACGAACCCGTTCGCCCATGTCATCCCATGCCGGCGAACGCCGGAGGAAGATCAGCGGGCAGCGGCATTGCCGATATTGTTGCCGGCGGCCTGGGTGGCATTGACGGCATTGGCCGTGTCCTGGCCCGCGCCGCGGATGGTGTTGGCGCAGCCGCCGAAAGCGACGACCGAAAGAGCGACGACACCGATGCTGAGGATGGATTTTACGGACATGGAAGATCCTTTCCAGTTGGATCGCGGCCGAACGGCCTGTTCCAGAGACGCGCGGAACGTGTCTTCGGTTCCATCCCGACAAAGAAAAACGCCCGGAAGACTGGCTTCCGGGCGTCGCATGGGCAAACCGGCAAGACTCTCGCCGGTTGAAACCGATCAATCCTTGGCACGCTCGACGTAGGAGGCGTCCTCGGTCATCACCACGATGCGGGTGCCGACGGAGACGAAGGGCGGCACCATGGTGCGTACGCCGTTCGACAGGATGGCCGGCTTGTAGGAAGAAGCGGCCGTCTGGCCCTTCACCGCCGGCTCGGTCTCGACGACTTCCAGCGTCATGCGCGCCGGCAGCTCGATCGACACCGGAATGTCGTTATAGACGCCGACATGGCACTCCATGTTCTCGGCCAGGAAGGGCGCGCGATCGCCGACCACTTCCTTCGGAACGGAAATCTGCTCGTAGGATTCCATCTGCATGAAGGCGAAGCCATGCTCTTCCTCATAGAGGAAGGTGTAGGGACGTTCGTCGATCATCGCCTTTTCGACCATTTCGGTGGTCTTGTAGCGCACCGACACCTTCACGCCGTCGTTGATGCGGCGCATGTCGATCTGCGTGGTGGGCGTGCCCTTGCCCGGGTGGAAGCTTTCGGCCAGCAGGACGACGTGGAGCTTGTCATCCAGCTCGACGACGTTGCCCTTGCGGATTTGGCTAGCGATGACCTTGACCATGACGTATCGGATATCCTGACAAAAGGGTGGCGTGGCCTCGGAACGTTGGCTCCGGGCGTGCTTCGCGTCTCTCCTGACATTTTTGAAGCGGAAAAGGAAGAGGCGGAATGTACGAAACGGCCGGAGAATCGCCATGGTGGTCGGTCGAACGGCATCTTGCCCGCCGTCCGTTCCTTGCCGCGCGCGGCAAGATCAAGCGCGCCATCCGCTCCTGGTTCGAGGACACCGGCTTCACCGAGGTCGAATGCCCCGCCCTGCAGGTCTCGCCGGGCAACGAGGCGCATCTGCACGCTTTCGCCACCGAAAAGGTCGGCCTCGATGGCAGCCGGACGCCGCGCTACCTCCACACCTCACCCGAGTTCACCGCCAAGAAGCTGTTGGCGGCCGGCGAGACGCGCATCTTCGATTTCGCCCGCGTCTTCCGCAACCGCGAGAAGGGCGCGCTGCATTCCTCCGAGTTCACGCTGCTCGAATGGTACCGGGCAAACGAGCCCTACGAGCAACTGATGGACGACGCCGTGGCGCTGATGCGGCTCGCCGCCGAAACGCTCGGGCGCGACCGGTTCGTCTGGCGCGGCCACACCGCCGATCCCTTCGCCGAACCGGAAAGGCTCACCGTCGCCGAGGCCTTCGAGCGCCATGCCGGCATCGATCTTCTCGCAACGCTCACCGACGACCCCGGCGCGCCCGATCGCGACGGCCTCGCCGCGCGGGCCGAGGCGCGCGGCTACCGCGTCGTCGCCGACGACAGCTGGACCGACATCTACTCGCGCATCCTCGTCGAGAGCATCGAGCCGAACCTCGGCTTCGGACGGCCGGCCATCTTCTACGAGTATCCCGTGTGCGAGGCCGCCCTCTCCCGCCCCGTCGCCCGCGACCCGCGCCTTGCCGAGCGCTTCGAGCTCTATGCCTGCGGCGTCGAGCTCGCCAACGCCTTCGGCGAGCTGACCGATCCGACCGAGCAGCGCCGCCGCTTCGAGGAGGAGATGGAGATCAAGGAACGCATCTACGGCGAACGCTACCCGATCGACGAGGAGTTCCTCGCCGCCCTCGCCCACATGCCCGAAGCCTCCGGCATCGCGCTGGGCTTCGAGCGGCTTGTGGTGCTGGCGAGCGGCGCCCGCTCCATCGAGGATGTCGTCTGGGCGCCGGTCTAGCTTTTACGCCGTGATTTCGACGCGGATGCCGTCGGGCGCGGCGATCACCGCCTCATAGAAGCCGTCGCCGGTCCAGCGTGGCCCCGAGACGAGGCATCGATCCGCCTTGCAGCGGGCGGCCAGCGCATCGACGGTGGCCGCGCTGCCCAGCGAGACGGCGATGTGATCCCAGCCGGTGCGTTCGACCTCCGCGGTCGGCTCGACCCACGGCCCGGCCATCAGCTCGACGGCGCCACCGTCCGGCAGCCGCGCGAAGCGCGACCGGAAGCCCGGCCGGTTGCGGCTCTCGTAGACTTCGCCGACCTCGGCATCGAAATAGCGCACCCAGAACGCGGCGGCGGCATCGAGGTCGAGGGTCCACAGGGCGACATGGGCAAGACGCATGGGCATTTCCTTCAGTGCATCGATCCGGTCACGCGACCGGCGGTCAGCGTCACCAGCAGCATCAGCGCCGTCAGCATCCACAGCGACGCGGGAAGACTGGTCATCTGGGCGACGAAGCCGATGCCGGCCGGTCCCAGCAGAACGCCGGCATAACCGGCCGTGGTGACGGCGGAGATGGCGAGCCCGCCCGGCATGACCGTCTGGTTGCCGGCCCGGCGGAACAGGATCGGCACGATGTTGGCAAGGCCGAAGCCCACCAGCAGGAAGCCGAGCATGGCGACGGCGGCGAACGGCGCCAGGAGCACCACCGCGAAGCCGGCGATGCCGATCACACTGCCCCAGAACAGCGTGGCCCGGTCGCCAACTCGACCGACCACAGCATCACCGGCGAGCCGCATCACCGTCATGGCGATGGAGAACACCATGTAGCCCATGCCGCCCTGCTCTGGCCCCACCAGTCCGGCGCCGGTCAGGTAGAGCGCGCCCCAGTCGAGCACCGCCCCTTCCACCAGGAAGACGATGGCCGTGAGTATGGCGAGCAGCAGCACGAAGCCGCGAGGTACGGCGAACAACGGGCCGCCATCGGCCTTCGCCGCCGTCAACAGGCGCGGCGCGATGACCAGCGTCGCCGCCAGCATCAGCGCAGAAGCGACCAGCATGGTCGGCAACGGCCCGAGCTGCACCGACAGCAGGAAGATGGCAAACATCGAGCCGATGAAGCCGCCGACGCTGTAGAGACCGTGGAAGCCCGACATCAGCGGCCGTTTGGCCGCCTTTTCCACCTCGACGGCGTGAATGTTCATGGCGACGTCGAGCGAGCCCAGCGAGCCGCCGAACACGAACAGCGTCAGCCCGAGCGTCAGCGGCGTCGACACCACCGCCAGAAGCGGCAGGAACAGAGCCATGCCCACGGCGCCGCCGATGATGATCGGCTTGCTGCCGTAACGGGCGCTCAGCATGCCCGTCATCAGCATGGCGACCACCGAGCCGATGCCCAGGCACAGCAGCAGCACGCCGAGAACGCCGTCGTCGACGCCAAGGCGCGCCTTGGCATAGGGAATGAGCGGCGCCCAGCAGGCGACGCCGAAGCCGGCCACCAGGAAGGCGAGGCGCGTTGCGAGCCGGGTGGCCGGTCGATCTGCGGATATCATGTTGGCTCCCAAGGCATCCGCCCCAAATCCGTGAGATGTCCCGGACCGGCGGACGCGCGAAAAACTGAAACTCATGGAGGATCACCAACCGAGACGACCTCGGCCCCGGCTTTGACAAGACCAGGGACAAAAGCCTCGGCGGCATCTTGCTCGACCACGAAAAACGAAAAGGCGCGCACCGGCCCGATCCGATAGGGCGCGCGAGCCTCGAACTTGTCCGAGGTGACAAGCGCGACCCGCCGGCGGCTCGTCGCCATCACCGCGCGCTTGAAAATGGCATCGGCATGATTGAGGGCGCCGACGCCGTCCTCGGCCGAAACGCCGCAGACGCCGATGAAGGACAGGTCGAAGGCAAGGCGTGTCACCGCCTCGATGGCGACGGCGTCGACCGCCCCGCCGATGGCGGCATCCACGGCCCCGCCGATCATCAGGAGATCGAGGTCCTGCCGCCCCATCACGGCGGCGGCGACATCCACGGAGTTGGTGGCCACCGTCAACCCGAAGTCTTCCGGCAGGGCGTCGACCAGCGCCACATGGCTGCTGCCGGCATCGAGAAAGATCAGGTCGCCCCGCTCGACTAGTGTCGCCGCACGCGCCGCCAGCGCCCGCTTGGCCTCGACGCCTTCGCCCAGCCGCGCCGACAGCGGCCTGACGGCCAGCGGCAACGCGCCGCCATAGACGCGCCGGCAAAGCCCATCGGCCGCCAGCGCCCGGAGATCGCGCCGGATGGCATCTTCCGACACGCCGAACTCGGCGGCCAACTGGACGGACGCCACCGACTGCCCCTCAGCGAGACGGGCGGCGATCAGATCACGGCGGGCAAGCGGCAGTTCATCGGTCATGCCGCCTTATAGCGTGCACAAACGAGAACAACAACACGCATAAACAAGTATGAACCGATTTTATGAATCGGTACACAAATGAGCGAGGGTCCCATCCGCTGAGGATCAGGCGACATCACGCGCGGAAAGATGAGCTTGCCGGCGCACCGATGCCGTCACGCCTTCGGCCGGAAGTTTGACCGCCTGCAGATAGGCGACGCACATCAGGACGAGTTGCCGCAGCACGGCCTCCGCCTCCTCGACCGGCAGATTGCGCTCGAACACGCTGCGAACCGTGCCGAAGATGCTGGTGAGCAGCGTCAGCACCACCGTGTTGAGATCGGCGAAGGCGGTATTGGCGGCGCTGGCGAACATGGCGGCGGTCGCCACGTCGACGCGTCGGGCGAAGGCTTCGATCAGCGATTCGTTGTCGAGCTCGACCACGGACTTGTAGAGCGCTTGCGTCACTTCGGCCCGCTCCGTCTTGGCCTGCCAGTAGGTTGTCACCAGCGCCTCGACCATCGCCTCGGCCTCGGCGCCCCGCTGCGCCCGGCAGGTGGCCTCCACCTTCTCGGCGACGATATCGAGGTAGCGCTCGTTGAGCGCATAGAACAACGCCTGCTTGTGCGGGAAGTATTGGTACATGGTGCCGACCGAGACGCCGGCCCTTTCGGCCACCCGCGTCGTCGTCAGCCGGCGCGGTCCGTCGGCGATCAAAACCTGAATGGTCGCCTCGAAAATCGCGTCGAGCGTCACGGCCGCACGCGCTTGGCGCGGCCTTTTCCGCGGCGACAGATACGGCGGCGGGCTGGTCAGCAAAAGCGAATCCTCAAACTGAACGATCCTTCATATTCTCAGGTCTAGCACAAACTTGAGAACGAAAGGACAGTTCAATGGTACGCATCGCCCTCATCACCGGCGCCAACAAGGGCATCGGACTGGAGATTGCCCGACAGCTCGCCGAGGCCGGCGTCACCGTCGTCCTCGGCGCCCGCGATGCCGGGCGGGGACAGGCGGCGTCGGAGGAGCTTGCCGCCTCAGGCCTGAAGGCCGAGCCCATCCGGATCGACCTCAACGACCACAAGAGCATCGCCGCAGCGGCCGAGACGATACGGGACCGCCATGGCCGCCTCGACATTCTCGTCAACAACGCCGGCATCGTCGACGCCCAGGACGGCCCGCCATCGTCGGCTTCGCCCGAGGCGGCACGGCGGATCATGGAGACCAACTTCATCGGCACCCTGGCCGTCACGCAGGCCATGCTGCCGCTGCTGCGCCGATCGCCAGCCGGGCGGATCGTCAACCTGTCGAGCTCGCTCGGCTCGCTCGCGGTCAACGGCGACCCGACCTCGCCCTACTATTCCGCGCGCCTCATCGGCTACAACGCCTCCAAGGCCGCGCTCAACATGCTCACCGTCCAGCTCGCGGCGGAGCTGCGCGACACCGCCATCGTCGTCAACTCGGTGAGCCCCGGCTACGTGAAGACCGACCTTACCGGCCACACCGGCTTCATGACGGCCGAGGAAGGGGCGAAGCTGCCGGTCAAATATGCTCTGCTCGGCGAGGACGCCGTATCAGGGCGCTTTGTGGAGCCCGACGGCGAGACGCCCTGGTGAGGCATCAGGGCCATTTGGCGAGCGGCGGCATGGACGACAGAATGGCGTCGACGTTGCCGCCGGTCTTCAGGCCGAACACCGTGCCGCGATCATAGAGAAGGTTGAACTCGACATAGCGGCCGCGCCGCACCAGCTGTTCCTCGCGCTCGGCCGCCGTCCAGGGGGTGCGCATGTTGGAACGGACGAGGCGGGGAAAGATGTCGAGGAAGGCGAGCCCGAGGTCGCGGGTAAAGGCGAAATCCGCCGCCCAGCCGGCATCCGAATGCAGATAGTCGTAGAAGATGCCGCCGACGCCGCGCGCCTCGCCGCGATGCTTGAGGAAGAAATACTCGTCGCACCAGGCCTTGTAGTCGGCATAGTCGATGTGCGGATGGGCGGCGCAGGCCGACTTCATCGCCGAGTGAAAGGCGATGGTGTCGGGGTCGTCCTGGGTCCGCCGGGCGTCGAGCGTCGGCGTCAGGTCGGCGCCGCCGCCGAACCACTGGCGGGTCGTCACCACCGTGCGGGTGTTCATGTGAACGGCCGGCACGTGCGGGTTCTGCATGTGGGCGATCAGCGAAATGCCGCTGGCCCAGAAGCGCGGATCTTCCTCGGCGCCCGGCATCTGCGCCCGGAACTCGGGTGCGAATTCGCCGTGCACGGTCGAGACGTGAACACCCACCTTCTCGAACACGGCGCCGCGCATCACGCTCATGGCGCCACCGCCGCCGGGCGCACCGCTGTGATCTGTGCGCTGCCAGGGCGTCCGCACGAAACGGCCGGGCTCCATGCCCGCCGCGGGCGCCCCCTCGTCCTCGATCTCCTCGAAAACGGCACAGATGCGGTCGCGAAGGTCGGCGAACCAGTCGGTGGCAAGCGCCTTCTTGCCCTCGATGTCGGGCGGCAGCTCGGTCGAAGCGAGAGAGGCGGCGCTGGTCGGCATGAACGAACTCCGGGTTTTGACGGAGCGTGATTTAGGCGCTTTCACCCGTTCTTGCCAAGCGCCGAAGCGAAACGGCGGGTTTTGCCGCCGCCTCGCGCCGTTCAAATATCAGCGAGAATAGGGCGACACGCAGATCCGACGCGGCCCGTGATAGGGCTGGAAGGTGTTGGTCCGGGGATCGTACGAACGATAGCGCCCCTGGCACCAGCGCACGTGGTTCACCGGCATCGCAGGCCCGAGCCTCGATCGTGGCGCCTGCGCCGCCATGCCGCCAATGATCGCCGCGCCAAGCCCAAAGGCGGCCAGCGGATACCACCAGCCGTCATTGTGACGGCGATAACCCGGGCGATGGTGGCGATAACCGCGATGACCGTGCCAGTAGCGGGCACGGTCACGATCCCAGTGCCGCCCGGACCGATACTGAACCATCTCGATCGGGCTCGAATAGCCGCCGATGGAGAATGACGTCGCCCCGGCGGGAACGATGGAAGTGGCCGCCATGACGGCGGCAAGGACGGTGGTGGTAATGGCTTTGAACATCGTAGAAGCCTCCTGGCTGGGCATGGTGCCTAAACGCACCACGCCCCTAGGGGTTCCTGCCAGCCCCGCCGCTACTCGTCGTACTCGTACTGGGCAATGGTCCAAGGCTCGGCCCGTCCGGCCTCGACCCATGCCGCATAGGCAGGCAGGCTGCGCACCGCCCCCATATAGGCCTCGGTCTCCGCGTCGACCACCCAGGAATAGGTGGTGAAGCGGCCGACCACCGGCGCATACATGGCGTCCGCCGCCGTGAACGCCCCGTAAAGGAACGGCCCACCCTGGCCGAACCGTTGCCGCGCCTCCTTCCAGAGCGCGAAGATCCGCTTGGCGTCCTCCGATGCCGAACCGTCGCCCCGCGCCTTCCACGGATAGGTCCGCCGCCAGTTGGCCGTGTAGTCGCGCCGGAGGTTCTGGAAACCCGCGTGCATCTCGGCCGCCGCCGATCGGGCATGCGCCCTCGCCGCCGCGTCGACCGGCCAGATGCCGCGATCGGGGTACTTCTCGGCGAGATACTCGATGATGGCCAGGCTTTCCCAGACGGTGATGTCGCCATCCAGGAGGCAGGGAACCTTGCCGGACGGCGACAGCTTCAGGATGGCTTCCTTCCAGCCATCGACGTAGAGCGGCTGCATGATCTCTTCGAAGGGAATGCCGAAGTGCCTGAGCACCAGCCAGGCGCGTTGTGACCAGGTGGAATAGCTCTTGTTGGCGATGAGCAGCTTCATGTCGTCTCTCCGAAATCCGAAGCGCGGAAGATCGGACAATGTCATGCCGCCGTCCAACGCATTTCGATGATGCCGACGATCACGCTCCCTGAAGCATCGGGAAACCAGCGGTCTGCCGCAGCGCTTCACCCATGATCATGGCGGCCGACAACGCCATGTTGATCGACCGGGCATCCGGTCGCATCGGGATGACCACCCGGCCATCGGCACGCTCGTGCACCGCCTCCGGCACGCCCGCCGATTCCCGCCCCATCAGCACGATGTCGCCGTCCCGGAAGACGAAGTCGGCATAGGGAACCGACCCCTTGGTGGTCGCCAGCACCAGCCGCCGGCCCGCCGTCGTGGCAAAGGCCTCGAAATCCGTCCAGCCGATGTGCCGGACCACCGTCGCCAGTTCGATGTAGTCCATGCCGGCCCGCCTGAGGTTGCGGTCGGACATGTCGAAACCCGCCGGCCCGATGACATGCAGCGTCGTGCCGAGGCAGGCGGCGAGCCGGATCAGCGTTCCGGTGTTCTGGGCGATGTCCGGCTGGTAGAGAGCAAGGTCGATCATCAACGATTCCGATGGATTTCGATCGATGGGCGTGATGGAGAGTGGCATTTCCGCCACCCTTGTTGAATCGTATTAGCGCACCGACGTGTGAACGGTTGCACTGAGAACGCCTTCTGCTACCGTTTGCCGGCTCCAGTCACAAGGAGGAGCGTCGAATGGTGGTTCTCTGCTTATAGCTTGACCCGGTCGGGCCGTTTTTCCGGCTCGCACATCCGTGGCCAGTTTCGGACCGCGCCCGCATGGCGTGCGCCGTCCCGGACCCATTCGCCCCCTGATTTCAACCTCCAGCTTTCAGCCGCGGCCATCCGGTCGCCGGCTCACCGCCTGCATTCGGTGCTGTCATGTTTGCCTTTTTTGAACGTCTGATCGACCCCTATGCCAAGGGGCCGGGCGGCCAGCCGCCGGACCGCCTCATTCCCTTCTATTGGCACTATCTCCGCCAGGTCTGGCCGAGCTTCGCCGCCGTCATGGTGGTGGGCTTCTTCGTCGCGTTGATCGAGGTGTCGATCTTCCGCTACATCGGCGCCATCGTCGACTATCTCAGCACCACTCCGCCCTCCGAGGTGATGTCCCGCCATGGCTGGGCTTTCATCGGCATGGGCGCGGTGATCCTGATCGCTCGCCCGGTGTTCCAGACCATGCACGATCTCCTGATCCACCAGACCATCGCCCCCGGCGTCACCAACCTGATCCGCTGGCAGAACCACCGCTATGTGCTTCGCCAGTCGATTGCCTTCTTCAACAACGACTTCGCCGGCCGCGTCGCCAACAAGATCATCCAGACCGGACCGTCCCTGCGCGAATCCACCACGCAGGCGGCGGACGCCATCTGGTTCGTGCTGATCTACACGGTGTCGGCGCTGGTGCTGTTCATCGAGGCCGACATTCGCCTCGCGATCCCGCTCATCATCTGGATCGTCGCCTACCTGATGGTGCTCCGGCGCTTCATTCCGGCCATCGCCCGGAAGTCGGAGGAGATGTCGGAGGCGCGCTCGCTGCTCACCGGTCGCGTGGTCGACAGCTACACCAACGTCCACACGGTGAAGCTGTTCGCCCACGCCGAGCGCGAGGACGACTTCGCCCGCGAGGCGCTGGAAGACCACACGTCGGTGTTCTACGCCCAGCAGCGGCTGATCACCGGCATGACCATGTCGCTGACGACCATCAACAGCCTGCAGATGACCATCACTGGCGTGCTGGCTGTCTGGCTGTTCACGCAAGGCGCCGTCACCACCGGCGCCATCGCTCTGATCGGCGGTCTGGTCGTGCGCATCATCAACATGTCCGGCTGGATCATGTGGGAGCTGACCGGCATCTTCGAGAACATCGGTACCGTTCAAGACGGTATCACCACCATCTCGAAGCCGCAGACGGTGATCGACCGCAAGGACGCCAAGCCGCTCGTCGTCACCGGCGGCGGCATCGAGTTCGACCGCGTCGCCTTCCACTACGGCAAGGCGAAGGGCGCGCTCGACGGCGTCAGCCTGACCATCGCGCCGGGCGAGAAGATCGGCCTCGTCGGTCCTTCGGGCGCCGGCAAGTCGACGCTGGTCAACGTGCTCCTGCGTCTCTACGACATCGAGAGCGGCGCCATCCGCATCGATGGACAGGACATCGCCTCCGTCACGCAGAACTCGCTGCGCGCGGCCATCGGCGTGGTGACGCAGGACACCTCGCTGCTGCACCGCTCGATCCGCGACAACATCAAGTACGGCCGGCCCGAGGCGACGGATGAGGAAATGCAGGAAGCGGCGCGCATGGCGCACGCCGACGGCTTCATTCCCGATCTCGTCGACAACAGGGGCCGGGCCGGCTTCGATGCCCACGTGGGCGAACGCGGCGTCAAGCTCTCCGGCGGCCAGCGTCAGCGCGTCGCCATCGCCCGCGTTCTCTTGAAGAACGCGCCGATCCTCGTGCTCGACGAGGCCACCTCGGCCCTCGACTCCGACGTCGAGGCGGCGATCCAGGAGAGCCTGGGCGCGTTGATGGAAGGCAAGACGGTGATCGCCATCGCCCACCGCCTCTCCACCATCGCCCGCATGGATCGCCTCGTGGTGATGGACGGCGGCCGCATCGTCGAGATGGGCAGCCATGCCGAACTCGTCGCGAGAGGCGGCCTCTACGCCGGCCTGTGGAGCCGCCAGACCGGCGGCTTCCTGGTCGACGAAAGCGGCATTCCCGCCCGAAAAGTCGCAGACTTTTCGGAACCGGCGGAAGCGTGAGAAAACATCCGCCCGGACAGTCGCGAGACTTTCCGGGCGGATCTCCCCTTCTCGGCGACACCCCGGCCGACCGGCAACTATCCCGCAACGTAAGTCAGTCTGATCACCTCGTTGCCGATGCGGTCACTGGCAACGAGGCGGAGCGGGCCGCGTGGGCGGGCGAAGAACGGCTTGCCACCGCCGAGCACCACGGGGTGGAGATAGATCCTGTACTCGTCGACGAGGCCGAGGTTGCCAAGGCTTGCCGCCAGCTCCGGTCCGGAGACCTCGATCACGCCGTCGAGCCGGGCCTTGAGGTCGCGGACCGTCGCCTCGATGTCGTCATTGACGAGCGTTGCGTTGGGGCCAACCTCTCGGAGCGAGCGCGACACCACCCATTTCGGCTGGCTCCGCCAGGCTACGGCGTAGTCGCGCTCGGCTGCGTCCCAGTCGGGACGATCGTCATCCCAGTAACGCATCACCTCGTACATGCGGCGGCCGTAGATGCTGCCGGATACCGCGCGCACGTCGTCGATGAAATGGCGGAACAGTGTGGGGTCGGGCGCAAAGGCCATGTGGTCGACGTAGCCGTCGAGCGACTGGTTCAGGGCATAGACCAGTTTGGCCATGTCGGCCTCCTGCGCGCTGGAGCTTCATGTACGGCGATGGTGTTGGGGGGCTGGGTCCCCGATATCGACCGCTCGACTTATTCGTTCTGAGGTCCCCGCCTTCGCGGGGATGACAGGTTATCTATATGTTTCTTTTATATAAATCTGTCATCCCCGCGCAGGCGGGGACCTCAGGCAGAATGGGGCGCGAGGCTCATATGGATCTCAGATCCGACACGAAGCAGCGGCCGCTTCGCTTTGCGAGCCGCGCTTCGAGAGAGGCCTCAGGCCGGCGCCAACTCGCCCTGCTGTCGTGTCGGGAAGGGTCGGAAGCTCAGGAGGATCAGCGTGGCGACGACGCCCATGCCGCAGGAGGCGATGTACATCAGCGCATAGCCGTCGAACCGGTCGTAGATCATGCCGCCGACCAGCGGACCGGTCGACATGCCGAGACTGCCGGCCATCGCCGTGCCGCCCATGATGGTGCCCATCATCCTCAGCGGGAAATTCTCGCGGATGATCACTGCGTAAAGCGGCATGGTGCCGGCGTAGATGAAGCCGACGATCATCGCCACCGCGTAGAACCCGCCGAGCTGGCCGACGAAGGCATAGGAAAGAACGCCGAAAGCCTGCGCCAGCAGTCCGAGCACGAGCACGCGCTGGGCGCCGAACCGGTCGCCGGCGAGGCCGAAGCCGATGCGGCCGAACATGCCGGCGAGCCCCTCGACGCTGTAGATCGACACGGCCGCGATCATCGGGATGCCGCAGGTCACGGCATAGCTCACCGTGTGGAAGATCGGGCCGGAGTGGGTGGCGCAGCAGAAGAAGTTGGCCAGCATCAGCGTGATGAACTGCGGCGACATCACCGCCTCGCGCACCGTCATGCCCGACTGCGGCTCGTGTCCCATCATCTCGGGGTGGCCGCCCTCCAGCGCCGGCGGCCGGCGCACCAGGAGCGACGCGGGGATCATCAGCGCGGCGGCGATGCCGGCGATGATCAACATGGAAGTGCGCCAGTCGTGGATGGTGACGAGCCAGGCGGCAAACGGCGCCATGGTGAGCGGCGCCATGCCCATGCCGGCCGACACGAGCGACACGGCAAGGCCGCGTTGCGTGTCGAACCAGCCGGTGACGCAGGCCATCATCGGTGCGAAGACGGCGGCGGTCGCCGCGCCGACCAGCAGCCCGAACAGAACCTGAAACTCGATGAGCGACCCTGCCCGGCTGGCGAGCGCCAGGCTAGCGGCCAGCACGACAGATCCCGTGAAGACCACCGGCCGAGGCCCGAAGCGGTCGGACAGGCCGCCCCAGACCATGCTGGCCACGGCCATGGCGAGGAAGCCGATGGTCATGGCCGTGGAGATGCCGGTGACCGACCAGCCGGTCTCCTTCGCCATCGGCTGCAGGAAGACGGGCAGCGAGAACATGGCGCCGACGGCGACACAGCCCATGAGGCCGCCCGCAGCGACAATGACCCAACGATAGGAATGGCTCATGATTGTCTCTCTGGGCTTGCGCCCGACTGACGTAACGCAAATAAGCTATTGATATAAAACGAAAGCTCTTTTCGTCAGCCCCGCTGAGGCTTCCAATCGGCCGAGGGTATGACGTTGATCATCCAGGGTATGCCGAATTTGTCGACCAGCGAACCGAAGCCGGGCGACCAGAAGGTTTCGGCAAACGGCATCACCGCCGTGCCGCCCTCGGACAGCTCGCTGTACCAGCGCCGCCCCTCGGCCATGTCCTCGGTATGCAGGGTCACGTCGAAGCCATTCTTCGGCTTGTCGATGTTCTTGGCCCACTGGACATCCATGTCGGCGCCCATCAGCGCCTGATCGCCGACCTCGAGCCAGCAATGCATCAGCCAGGTCTTGTATTTCTGGTCGGTGATCGGCATGTCGGGCGGGCCATCGCCATAGGGAACGGCGCCGGTGATCTTGCCGCCGAGCACCTTGGCATAGAACTCGAACGCTTCGCGGCATTGTCCCTGGAAACTAAGGCTGGTCACGATCTTCATGGGTCTTCCCTCCCTCATCGTCATGATGCAAATCCGGACGCCGTAACCGCGCTTGTCTTCGACACGACGCCCGTCCAGCGCCCTGCCCCGCCTTGCCGTCCGCCGGCACAGACTGCCGGGCGAGGCCGCCATTTTCCGTCAGCTACCCATTGGCCCGTCGGCTACAGGCGGCGGATACCGATTGACGCCCCTCCATATAGGTTGATATCAACGTAAAAGAATGACCGAGTCAACCACTCAAATGCAAACGCCTGTCAATCCCAGCTTCCAGACGACGATTCTGGTGCGCGATACCTGCCTGTGCCTGCATGCGCAGCGGGCGGCGCGGGCGCTCGCCCGCCGGTTCGACGTGGCGCTGAAGCCCGTGGGCATCACCAGCGGCCAGTTCTCG
The DNA here is from genome assembly GCF_023721755.1 of Pleomorphomonas sp. NRK KF1. Classification (GTDB taxonomy): domain Bacteria; phylum Pseudomonadota; class Alphaproteobacteria; order Rhizobiales; family Pleomorphomonadaceae; genus Pleomorphomonas. Next base: position 116,111 of record NZ_JAMDLH010000011.1, read on the forward strand.
CTCCTGATGTCGCTCAACCGGCCGCAGCCGCCGAAGGTCGGCAGCGTGGCGGCGCTGCTTGCCATGGACCGGACGACGCTCACCGCCAATCTCAAGCCACTGGAGCGGCGCGGCCTCGTCCAAACGGAAGCCGACCCGACGGACAAGCGCGCCCGCCTGCTGCGCCTGACGCCGGCCGGACGGGCGGTTCTCATCGATGCCGTGCCGATCTGGAAGGCCGTTCATGCGGAGATCGAGACGGGCTTGGCCGATCCCGATCGACTGCGCGCCGACCTGATGGTGCTTTCGCAGCTCGATGATGAAGGTGGCGGCCGCGTGTAAGGATGTGGCTGCTCCGTCGGACCGCCGACCTCACGAGAATTTTCGCGGGACGGCGACATTTCTCCCTTGCGCCATCCTGTGAGACGGCCACATTCGAGGCATGTCCTCTCTCCGATCCGCCGCAACCCGCCTGTTCGCCTGGTTCGAGAACCGGATCGATCCCTTCAAGCCGACAACGGGCCGCCACCCGCTGACGCCGCCCACCACGAAATGGCGCATCCTCCGCTTCTTCCTGGGGCAAACCGGCTGGCCGCTGGCGGTGATGGCCGGGCTGACGTTGCTGCTGTCGCTCATCGAGGTGACGCTGCCCATCAGCGTTGGCTGGCTGATCGACGCGGTGACCGAGGCCGACAAGAGCGGTATCCGCGTCGTCGACTGGCGCGTCATCTTGTTCTTCATGCTGCTGCTGCTCGCCGCCCGGCCGCTGGTTGCCTTCCTGGCCCAGCTCGTCCGCAACCAGGTGCTGTCGCGCAATGTCGGAACCCTCGTCCGCTGGCGTACGCACGAGTTCGTCGCCCGCGCCGACATTTCCTTCTTCCAGAACGACTTCGTCGGCCGCATCGCCACAAAGGTGACGCAGACCGGCCAGGCGATCCGATCGCTGCTGCGCCTGTTCGCCGACCAGCTTCTGTTCGTGGTGCTCTACATGGTGGGCGTCATCGGCTACCTGCTGGTCAAGCATCCTCTGTTCGCCGCCCCGCTTATCGTCTGGACGATCGCCTACGCCATCCTCGTCTACACCTATGTGCCACGGAGCCGCGCCGCCGCCCGCGAGGTGGCCGACACGGCATCGATCTTCTCCGGTCGCCTCGTCGACGGCTACTCCAACTACATGACGGTGCGCCTGTTCACCGCTTCGACGCGCGAGGACGCCTATGTGCGCGAGGCGCTGGAAAGCGGCGTCACCGCCACCGGCAAGCAGATGCGTCTCTTGACCGGCCTCTCCACCCTGCTCACCCTGTTGAACGGCCTGCTGCTTGCAGCCAGCGGCCTCGTCGGCGTGCAGCTCTGGAGCCATGGCCTCGCCACGCCGGGCGACATCGCCTCGGTGATCGCCATGACCATGCAGATCCAGCAGCTGTCGCGCATGGCCACCATGAGCCTCTCGGACCTGTTCGAGAGCATCGGCACGCTCGACGACACGGTGCGCTCGCTGTCGCGCCCGCAGCTCGTCACCGACCGTCCCGACGCCCGTCCGCTCGTCGTGAGCGGCGGCGGCATCGAGATCGACCGTGTCACTTTCGGCTACGGCTCCAGCCGGACCGCCATCGACGATCTGACGCTGTCCATCGCGCCGGGCGAGCGCATCGGCCTCGTCGGCCGCTCCGGCGCCGGCAAGTCGACGCTGGTCAGCCTGCTGCTGCGCCTCTACGACCTCGAGACCGGCGGCATCCGCATCGACGGACAGGACATCTCCGCCGTCAGCCAGAACTCGCTCCGCGCGGCCATCGGCGTGGTGACGCAGGATACCTCGCTGCTGCACCGCTCGATCCGCGACAACATCAGATACGGCCGCCCCGACGCCAGCGAGGAGGAGGTGCTGGCCGCCGCCCGCATGGCCCACGCCGACGCCTTCATTCCCGATCTCGTCGACAACAAGGGGCGCGCCGGCTTCGACGCCTTTGTCGGCGAGCGCGGCGTCAAGCTCAGCGGCGGCCAGCGCCAGCGCATCGCCATTGCCCGCGTGCTGCTGAAGAATGCGCCGATCCTCGTCCTCGACGAAGCGACGTCGGCGCTCGATTCCGACGTCGAGGCCGCCATCCAGGAAAACCTCGGCGTGTTGATGGAGGGCAAGACGGTGATCGCCATCGCCCATCGCCTCTCCACCATCGCCCGCATGGACCGTCTGGTGGTCATGGAGCACGGACGCATCGTCGAAATGGGCAGCCACGCCGAACTCGTCGCCCGCGGCGGTCTCTACGCCGGCCTCTGGAGCCGCCAGACCGGCGGCTTCCTCAATCTCGACGACGACGAGGCGGCTTGAACGGCAGCGCCACGCTTCGCTTTGCGCAAAAAGCCGCCCCGCGCGCTCTCAAGGCGGGATGACGCCGCGCACTTCATGACCGTGTTCGCGAAGCGGCCTGTTGCCCGGCATCGGCAAGACCGGACCGGGCCGAAAACGAACCGATGGCAAACGGACCGTAGACCCCCGGCAACGGCGCTCTTACTTTTTGGAATAAATCCAAAAATCAGACCAAATTCTCAAGCCCACCAACTGGACATCGCCCGGCGTTGATGCATAAAGAGGGCCGGAAAGGCATCCGTAGCAAGGCGTAGTCGCGCTTGCGTCGGAAGCCGTGCAAGTTGTTGAACCCCTTTTCTTCAACCTCGCATCGACGCCGCGGACGGGGTGGCGCCAACGAGGATGATGAGGCGGCCGCCCGCCGATCGGTGGCGACCGCTCCCCGCGCGAAAGGAAGCGATCTTGGCTGAGAGCGATACACCGGCAGAACCAACCCGCCGCGATTTCCTCCTGCACGCCGCCGGTGCTTTCGGCGTGGTCGGCGTTGCTGCGGCGGCCTGGCCGTTCGTCGACCAGATGAATCCCGATGCCTCCACCCGTGCGCTGGCGTCGGTCGAGGTCGACATCTCCGGCGTCCAGCCCGGTCAGGCCATCACGGTCATGTGGCGCGGCAAGCCGGTGGTAATCCGCAATCGCACCGAGAAGGAAGTCGAGGAAGGCAAGACGGTCAAGCTCGAGGATCTCAAGGATCCGCTGGCCCGCAACGCCAATACCGATGCCGCCGCCGACGCCACGGATGCCAACCGCGCCGCGACCGGCAAGGAAAACATCCTCGTCATGACCAAGGTCTGCACCCACCTCGGCTGCATTCCGCTCGACGAGTCCGGCGAGTTCGGCGGCTGGTTCTGCCCCTGCCACGGTTCGGTCTACGACACGGCCGGCCGCATTCGGAAGGGCCCGGCGCCGGAAAACCTGCCGATCCCGCCCTACGCCTTCCTTTCCGACACCAAGATCCGCATCGGCTGATCACCTTCCCGACGAGGTATTCCATGTCCGGTCATTCGACCTATGTCCCGAAGACGGCCATCGGGAAGTGGTTCGAGGCGCGCCTTCCGGTCGTCCGCCTCCTGCACGACACCGCTGTTTCCTACCCGACGCCGCGCAATCTCAACGCTCTCTGGACCTTCGGCGGCATCCTCGCCATGATGCTGGTGGTGCAGATCGTCACCGGTATCGTGCTGGCCATGCACTACGCCGCCGAGAGCACGATCGCCTTCCGCTCGGTCGAGAGCATCATGCGCGACGTCAACTGGGGCTGGCTGATCCGCTATCTCCACGCCAACGGCGCATCGATGTTCTTCATCGCCGTCTACATCCACATTTTCCGTGGCCTCTACTACGGCTCCTACAAGGCCCCGCGCGAGATCCTGTGGATCCTCGGCGTGATCATCTACCTGCTCATGATGGCCGCCGCCTTCATGGGCTACGTGCTGCCCTGGGGCCAGATGTCCTTCTGGGGCGCCACCGTCATCACCAACTTCTTCACGGCGCTCCCCATCGTCGGCCAGCCGATCCAGACGCTGCTGATCGGCGGCTTCTCGGTGGACAATGCCACGCTCAACCGCTTCTTCTCGCTGCACTATCTCTTGCCGTTCCTGATCGCCGGCGTCGTGGTGCTGCACGTCTGGGCGCTGCACGTGGTCGGCCAGAACAACCCGCTCGGCATCGACGTGAAGAGCGAGAAGGACACCGTGCCCTTCACGCCCTACGCCACGTCCAAGGACGTGCTGTGGATCGTGCTGTTCATGATCTTCTACGGCTGGTTCGTCTTCTATCAGCCGAACTTCCTCGGCCATCCCGACAACTATATCGAGGCCAACCCGCTGTCGACGCCGGCCCATATCGTGCCGGAATGGTACTTCCTGCCGTTCTACGCGATCCTGCGCGCCATCGACTTCAATATCGGGCCGATCGATTCCAAGCTCGGCGGCGTGCTCGCCATGTTCGGCGCCATTGCCGTGCTGGCCTTCCTGCCCTGGCTCGACACCTCCAAGGTGCGCTCGGGCCGCTTCCGGCCGATCTTCAAGGTTGCCTTCTGGGTGTTCGGCGTCAACGCGCTGTTCCTCGGCTACCTCGGCTCGCAAGCGACCGACGCCATCATCGCCGGCCTGCAGGCGGTCAGCTGGGCCAAGCTCAGCACCTTCTACTACTTCGCCTACTTCCTGGTGATCCTGCCGGTGCTCGGCTACATCGAGAAGCCGAAGCCGCTGCCGGTGTCGATCAACGATGCGATCCTGGCGAAATCGGTCCCCGGTTCTGCCCACTGACGCCCGACGGAGAGAAATCATGACTGCCAAGATGATCCGTTGGGCCGCCGCCGCTCTTGCCGCCGGCATCGCCCTCACGGCCACGATCGCATCCGCCGAAGAAACGGTCGAGTATCCCCTGATCAAGCCGACCCGCCAGGAATGGTCCTTCGCCGGCATCTTCGGCCGCTACGACCAGGCCCAGCTGCAGCGCGGCTACCAGGTCTACAAGGACGTTTGCTCGTCCTGTCATGCGATGAGCTACGTCAAGTTCCGCAACCTCGCCGACGAGGGCGGACCGGGCTTCACCGAGGACGCGGTGAAGGTGCTCGCGGCCACCTACGCCATCGAGGCCGGCCCCAACGATGCCGGCGAGATGTTCGAGCGGCCTCGTCTGCCGTCCGATCCGTTCCCTTCGCCCTTCCCCAACGACAACGCGGCCCGCGCCGCCAATGGCGGCGCCCTGCCGCCCGACCTGTCGCTGATCGCCAAGGCGCGCGCCGTCCATCGCGGCTTCCCCTGGTTCGTCTTCGACATGTTCTGGCCGTACCAGGAGCAGGGCCCGGACTACATCGCCTCCCTGCTCACCGGCTACCAGGATCCGCCGGAAGGCGTGGAGGTGCCCGAAGGCACTTACTACAACCCGCACTTCATCAACGGCGTCTCGCTGCGCATGCCGCCGCCGCTCGACGACGACCTCGTTGAGTACTCGGACGGCACGCCGCAGACCAAGGAACAGTATGCCACGGACGTGTCGGCCTTCCTGATGTGGGCGGCCGAGCCCCACCTCGACGCCCGCAAGGAGCTGGGCCTCAAGGTGATGCTCTACCTGATCATCTTCGCCGGCATCCTCTACTTTGTGAAGCGGCAGGTCTGGCGCGGCACCCCGCACTGATCCCATCTGTCGAAGCGACGCAAAAGGGCCCGTCACAGGGCCCTTTTTTGTGGCGTGTCCCCGGCCCAGCCACGCGGGCATCACTCCGTTGCGATCACCCGGCGGAAGAAGCGGCGAACATCGCCCAGCTCGCCGAGAGTGATGGCGTGTCCGACACCGGGGTAGAGGTGGAACTCGGCTTCCAGCCCGGCCATCTCGTAGAGGCGACGCGCCGTGTCCCAGCGGTCGAGCGGCGTCCTGCCGAACAACTTCAGCACCAGTTCGCGCTCCCGATCGTCGTAGCTGTCGGAGTAAGGCACGGAGTCGTTGGCGTCGCGGTCGCCAATGAAGAAGAACATCGGAACCTTGCCGACCTCGGACAGATCGACCGGCTGTCCGGCGAGATCCGCGACATCCGCGATGCCGGCCGGATAGGTGAGCGGTTCGTCATTCCAGCGTTCGGCCGGGGCGATGGGCCATCCGCCGGGCGAGCCGATCGCAGCCGCCCTCACCCGCTCCGGATGCAGCATCACGAAGCGATTGACGAACATGCCGCTCGCCGAAAAGCCGGCCATCAGCACCTTGTCCTCGACCCGCCGTCCCTCAGCCCGGAGCCGGCGCGTTGCATCGTCGATCATGGCGATCAGCTGAAGATCCAGCCGCCCCAGCCCATCCACCTCGGTCGTCAGGCAATCGCGGTCGAGAGCATGGGTGTAGATGCGGTCGTGTCGGCTCGGTCGCGGAAACTCGGGAACCAGGATGGCGACATCCATGCCGGAAAAGGCGAGATGTCCCATGAAGCTCATGGCCGCCGCCGACCGCCGGTGAACCGACGCGTCGTCGTCCGGATGGCCGGTGTTGTTGGGCAGGACCAGAATGAAGGTCGGGCGGGCTCCCGTCTCGCTCGGCTCATAAAGATAATAGCTCGAGGAGAAACCGCCGGCTTCGTCGGCCGGCACCTCGGTCGTGCGGAAAGCATAGCGGGCCGAGAGGATGGCACCGCCGACAACGACGGGGAGCACCAGCAGCATCAACGCACGGACCGCCGTTCGAAAGCCCCGTCTCATCATCCGTCCCTTTTCTTCGGTTGTGTCGTAGTGACGAGACAGCCTGTGGTCAATCCGGCCAAGACCGGACCGCGAACACGGGGATCGGCGGTGAAGTGGGGCAACGCGCCTGTTGCGATGCCGGCTCCGGATGTCTACAACGAGCCGTAACTTCTTCGGGAAGCCCTTCCATGAATCTGGCCGACACCATTCGCGCGATCCCCGACTATCCCAAGCCGGGCATCATCTTCCGCGACATCACCACCCTCCTCGGCAATGCCCGGGCCTTCCGTCGCACCGTCGACGAGCTGGTGCAGCCCTGGGCGGGCGGCAAGATCGACAAGGTGGCCGGCATCGAGGCGCGCGGCTTCATCCTGGGCGGCGCCGTCGCCCACCAGCTCAGCGCCGGCTTCGTGCCGATCCGCAAGAAGGGCAAGCTGCCGCACGAGACGGTGTCGATGGTCTACAGCCTGGAATACGGCGTCGACGAAATCGAGATGCACAAGGACGCCATCCTGCCGGGCGAGCGCGTCCTGCTGGTCGACGACCTCATCGCCACCGGCGGTACCGCCAGCGCCGCCGCCAAGCTGATCCGCCAGATGGGTGGCGAGCTCGAAGCTGCCTGCTTCATCGTCGACCTGCCGGCGCTCGGCGGGGCCGACAAGCTTCGCGCCCTCAACGTCAATGTGCGAACGCTGATCGCCTTCGAGGGCGAGTGACCGATCCGGCCTAGAGCAGTTCCAGCAAAAGTGGGTACCGGTTTTTGCGTCCGGAACTGCGTCTTAACAAGGAGATAGAGTTTCTCCGGCGAACCCGAGTTCACCGGAAAAACTCTAGCGTGGCCGCCTCACCGGTCGCGACGCAGGGCAGTCCATCTCATGACCAACATTCGGACCATCGATCTTACCGGCCAGTCCGTCGATCAGGCGGGGCTCAACCGCCTGCTTGCCGGCGATGGGCCGCGCCGCCTTGTTGGCGCCGAACTCGACGGCCTCGTCTTCGGCGAGGTCGATCTCTGCGGCTGGCAGTTCGATGGCTGCAACCTTACCCACTGCAAGCTCGTCCGTACCCGGCTTGCCGACAGCAGATGGTCGGCCTGCAAGGCCGCCTTTGTCGATCTCAGTCGCGCCGATCTGGTCGATGCCGAGATCGTCTCCTCGGACTTCAACAATGCCCTGTTCCGGCAGACTGTGCTGACCTCCGCCGCTTTCCGTCGCTCCAAGCTGACCGGCGCCGACTTCACCGACGCCCGCACCGTCGATCTTCAGCTTGAGGAAGTGCTGGCCGTCGACGCGCGGCTGCCGAAAGTCTCCTTCCGCGATCAGACGCTCAAGCAGGTAGATCTCTCCGGCGCCCTGCTGGAAGGGGCCGATTTCCGAGGCGTGGTGTTTGAAGAGAGCAGCCTGCGCGACGCCCAGCTCATCCGCGCCCGCTTCGAGGGGGCCGACCTGCGCGGCGCTGACCTCGGCGGCATCCGCCTTGGCGACGCGGCACATTTCCGAGGCGCCATCATATCCCGCGCCCAGGCGACCGACCTCCTGAAGGAGCTCGGGCTCAGGGTTCTGTAGAGACGCTCACGGCTCGGGATAAACGCCCTTCAGCACCATGTCGAAGTGGCCGCGAACCACCTCGTTGCAGGCGCAAGCCATCTTCGCGAGATGGTCGTGGTCGAGCACCGTCAGGCGCCCTCTCTGGGTATCGACCACCCCTTCCGCCTTGAAGCGTCCGATGACGCGCGTCGTGTAGCTGCGACCGACACCCAGCAGGCCGGCGAGCTGGTCCTGGGTCAGCGTCAGCTCGTCCGAGCCGGTGCGCTCGCTGGCGGCCACCAGCCAGCGCGCCGCCCGCTGTTGAATGGTGTGGGCCGCGTTGCACGCACTGGCCTGGAACACCTGGGCGAGAAGACAATCGGCATAGCGGTTGAACAGCGAGTCGATGGTTGGTTCCTGGGCCTTGAGATCCTCGAGATCGCCGAGCGCGATCCGGGCGAAGGTGCCGCCGAACAGCACGACAGCCAACGCGAAGGCCGGCAGATGCCCCCGACTGACGATGCCGCCAACGGCCCCCTCCCTGCCGATCAGCGCCGTTTCCACCTCTCGTCCGTCGCCGAAGGTGACACGATAGGAGGCCATGGCACTGCCGATCGGGAAGTAGGCCCATTCCACTCGTGTGCCGGGCGTCTGCAGCGTGCGACCAACTTCGCCCGCCCAGGGATGAAGATGCGAAACCAGACGTTCCCGTTCCCGAGGGCGCAACGCATCGATGAGATTGTTGCCGGTTTTGCCCTCAAACGTCGAAATCGCCGCCATACGTGTTCCTACCGACGTAAAAAACGCGAAAGACTTTCACTCTGTGTTCAGTATTGGACATACAGAGAGCCCCCTCGTCAGTAAAATCCATAGTCTCAAAGCAGGAATAATTTCAAGCGGCTGCGGAAGCGCGAGGTGGATACATGACCGGCGGCAAACGAATTCTCGTCCTTGAGGACGAGCCGCTGATCGCCATGGACCTCGAAGATCTTCTGTCGTCCAAGGGATTCACGGTGGTCGGCCCGTTCTCGACCGCCGCCGCCGCTCTCGATGGCCTCGGCGACGCGCCGCTTCGGGCCGCCCTGCTCGACATCTATCTGTTCAACGGAACGTCCTTCGATGTCGCCCGAGAATTGCAGCAACGTGGCGTCCGCTTCGCCTTCATGACGGGCCTGGTTGCGCCGGACGTGGTGCCCGCCGATCTCAGGGGCGCACCTATCATCCTCAAGCCCTATAACGAGAAGGAACTGATGGCCTTCCTGTCGGCCGAGCTTCCAGACACGATGAGCCACGAGCCGGGGTGATACCAACGTCACTGGCGGCGTCGCTCTGGTACTGTTCGGCGTTTTGGATACGACAAAGCCCTCCGGAGATTTCTCTCGGAGGGCTTTGTGTGTTTGTTCGTTTTGTGAAGAGGTTTGTGTCGTGTGTTTTGTTGTCTTGTCTTGCCCTTTGCAGGCCTGGCAGCGACCTA
>NZ_JAMDLH010000012.1 GCF_023721755.1 Pleomorphomonas sp. NRK KF1
CCTTCGAGGACAGCCAGAATGACAGCCATATCCGCCTCACCTGCGCCGGGACAGTCTGCGGCCATCCGAGACGCTATGAAAAGGGGTAAGGCCGAGTGACGATTTGTCGAGTATTTGAGTTATTTTTAAAGTAGCGCCAGACATACGTCTTTCTATTTAGGTCAATATAGTCTAGATGCGCGTATCCTACATAAGGTTTTAGAGCTTTATATATACATTGCGAACTAAGTTGGTCCGGCAACATTTGTGTCGGATTCCATGTTCGGGCTGCTCAAGATCCGTATCGTCATTCTGGCCGCGGTTTTCCTCGGTCTCGTTCCCTTCGTGGCGAGCGAGTTCATCCGCATGCGCGCCGACATGACGCGGCAGCTCGACGCGATCAATCAAAGCATGCTGACCTCGCTGAGGCGCAACCAGAAGGCGTTCGTAGAAGCGCGCCTGGAGGTCGAGAGGCTGTCCGAGACCATCGCCCTGTCCCGGAACCTCAAGAGCCTTTCGCCGGAAGACTGCAACGAGAGCGTCGCGCACCTTCTCCAGATCCAGCAGAAGGTCGAACGCATCTCTCTTCTGACACCAGACGGTATCGCCTACTGCTCGACCGACCCCAAGGCCATCGGCGTCTACTTCGGCGACCGGGAGTATTTCTCCGACGCCCTCGCTTCGAAGACGGTCGCGTGGAGCGACTTCATCCTGAGCCGCGTCACCGGCAAGAGAATCCTGCAGTCGGCCAAGGCGATCCGAACAGGCGATCGGGTCGACTTCGTGCTGGCGATCGCCCTCAACACGGCCTATCTGCGCCAGGTGTCGATCGACCAGTTCTCGCTGCCGCTGACCTACGGCATGCTTCTGGATTCCGACGGTACCGTGCTCGACGGCGGCGCCATGCCGGGCGTCGAAGGTCGCCTGTCGGAGGAGACGACCAAACGGATGGCGGAGATCGGAACCGGGCTGGTCATGCCGGGGACCTACGGTGCGGGCGACGAGGTGTTCGGCGTGGCGAGGCTGCCGGGCACCGCCAACCTGATCGGCTTCGGCGTGTCGACCGAGGCGGTGCGCTCCGCGGCCACCCAGGCGATGGTCGAGCGGCTGGCGCTGGTCGGCTTCGTCGCCCTGGGCATGGTGGCGGTCGTGCTCGGCCTTCTGGAATGGCTGGTGCTGCGCGGGCTGAGGCAGGTGGTCCACGTGGCCGAGCGGGTCGCGGCCGGCGACTGGACGTCGCGGATCACCCAGAAGCCGCTGTTGCCCGATCTCGCCCTGGTCGGCCGGTCCGTCAACATGATGCTCGACAGCCTGGAGGCCTCCGTCAACACCGATGCGCTGACCGGGCTTGCCAACCGGAGGGCGCTCGACCGCTTCCTTCTGACAAGCCTCAACAGGTTGAAGCGCCACGGCGTCGGCTTCACCGTCGTCATGATCGACATCGACGCCTTCAAGCCGTTCAACGACCAATATGGGCACGGCACGGGCGACGACGTGCTGCAGATGGTCGGCGCGACCATCCAGCGCTTTGCCCGCCGGACCGACGAGATCGCCGCGCGCTACGGCGGCGAGGAGTTCACCCTCATCCTGGCCGAGACCGATCCGGACAAGCTGAGGCAGCATCTGGAGGCGCTGCGGCACGCGGTGGAGGCGATTGCCATTCCGCATCTCCATTCGCCGCATGCCGTCTGTACCGTCAGCATCGGCTATGCCGCCGCCGAGCCCGAGGACAGCCCGCTCGCCGCGATCTCGCGCGCCGACGGCTGCATGTATCTGGCGAAGAACAAGGGCCGTAACCGGGTCGAGGGCCTGCCCGAAGAGCACCAGGACCGCGAGTTGTTCTCCCGGTTCATGACCGAAATGGCGTGATCCGGGTTTTGAACTCCGGCCCCGTTTCGATTAAGGATCGGCGCATCTCAGGGCGGATGCCGCCCGTATCCTCTGTTCCGGACGATCGACATGACCAGTGATGCCACCGGCGCCCACCAGCTCGGCAAGGCGACCGCGACCCCCGCCTCGCCCGACGAGGCGGTGCTCGACCGCGTGCCCAACCCTCATCCGGATATCGATTATCTCGCCCGCTTCACCGCGCCCGAGTTCACCTCGCTCTGTCCGGTCACAGGCCAGCCGGACTTCGCGCATCTCGTCATCGACTACGTGCCCGACCGGTGGCTGGTCGAATCGAAATCGCTGAAACTGTTCCTGACGTCCTTCCGCAATCACGGCTCGTTTCACGAGGATTGCACCATCATGATCGCCCGCCGGCTGGTGGATCGCCTCGCGCCGCGCTGGCTCAGGATCGGCGGCTACTGGTATCCGCGCGGCGGCATCCCCATCGACGTCTTCTGGCAGACCGGCGCGCCGCCCAAGGACCTCTGGCTGCCCGATCAGGGCGTGGCGACCTATCGCGGCCGGGGATAAGGCCGGGTCTACTCCGGCGGGGTCCAGACGGCCGGCTGTTGCGGGCCGTCCGGCTCGGCGCGGATCATCTCCATGCGCGTGCTGTCGAGGCCGCGATTCTGGGCGCGGGCGAGGCGGAAGTTGTGACCGATGCGCTCGGCGGTGGCGATGACGCCGTTGGCGTCGCTGTCGTCGAAGACCTGTCGCGCCGTCTCGGCGAACAGCGTCAGCCAGCGCTCGAAATGGCGGTCCTCGATGTCGGCGATCATAAGGTGCGGCCGCATCGGCCGGCCCTCGTAGCGACCCGAGCGCAACAGCACCGACGACCAGAAGGCACACATCTTGTCGAGGTGGGCGGGCCACTGGTGCTTCTCGATCTCGCGGCCGAAGATGGCGGCGAGGTCCGGGTCGTCCATCACCTTGCCGTAGAAGCCGTGGACCAGCGCGTGGATGCTGTCCTCGTTTATCGATCCCATGGGAATGCCGCGTCGCGGCGCGTCCGTTGCGGTCATGTGGTCTCCGGCTGCCGAAGGCGGCGAATGGTCCTTGAAGCCGCAGATGTAGTCGCTGACAGGCCGTCAGGCAAACGCGCCGCCCTGTCACGGCCTGCCGTAGATCTTCATGAAGGCGGCGACGGCGGTTTCGACGGCTTGGGCCTTGTCCCTGACCTCGTCGAGGCCATAGAGGAGCGGCTCGGCGATGCCGGCTTCCAGGAGGCTCTTGAGGTAGAGGGCGCCAAGCTCGGGCGAGGGGAGGTCGATCTCTCCCTTTGCCGCGCGCTCGGCGAGAAAGTGGGTAATGGCGTCGATGCCGCGCTGGGGGCCGAGCTTGTAGACTTCGCGGCCGAGGCCGGTGCTCTGGCTCTCGCTGAGGACGGTGCGCTGGATCGCCAGGATTTCCGGCTGGGTGACCAGGTCGAGGTAGAGCCGGCCGAAGCGGGTGAGGGCTGTCGCGATGTCGCCGTCCGATGCGAGCGAGGCCAGCATTTCCTCGCCGGTTTCCTCCAGCGCCGAGGTCACAACGGTGGCGAACAACTGCTCCTTGGAGTGGAAGTAGCCGTAGAGCGTCGCCTTGGAGCCGCCGAGCCGCGCCGAGATCATCGCCATGCTGGCGCCCCGGTAGCCCACCTCCTCGAACACGGCCGTCGCCGCGGCGATGATGGCGTTGCGCTTCTCATCGGTCTTCGCGCGCATCAAGGTCTCCTTTTTGTGATCGGCAGGGTAGGTTTCGGACTTGACCGCCGCAAGTAGCTTTTATAACTAAACCGTACCGTACGGTTATAAAGGTGCCGCATGCGTTCCAGGCTCGTCAAAACAGGCTATTCCGCCAGCTTTCTTCTATTCATATCAGCGCTTTATGGCGGATGCGCCATGTTGCCCGAGAACGCCGCCCTGTCGTCGGTCAAGCCGATGGATGCCTATGCGTCGGACCGGAGCCTCGCGCCCGCCAAGGACGCGGCATGGCCGGCGGACGACTGGTGGACGGCCTATGGCGATCCGCAGTTGGCAACCTTGATCGGCGAGGGGCTGACCGGCGCCTCCGACATGCGCATCGCCGAGGCGCGGGTGGCACTGGCTCATGCCGGCGTCGGCGCGTCGCGGGCCTCGCTGCTGCCGAGCGTCGGCGCATCGGCCAAGGCCGACAGCGAGCGTCAGTCCTACAACTACCTGATCGGCGAGGATTTTGTGCCCAAGGGCTGGAACGACGCCGGCATCGGTTCGCTCTCCCTCGACTGGGAAATCGACTTCTGGGGCAAGAACCGGGCAAAGCTGGCCGCCGCCAAGGGCAGGGTCGCCGCCGCCGAGGCCGAGGCCGCAGCCACCCGCCTTGCCTTGTCCACCGGCATAGCCGAGGCCTACGGCCGTCTCGCCGCGCTCCATGCCGATCGCGACAGCGTGGTCAGCGCCATCGGCGTGCGCAAGCAGACGTTGTCGCTGATGAGCGATCGCTATGGCAAGGGCCTGGAGAACGAAGGGGCGCTGGAGCGCTCCCGCGCGGCGGAGGCGGCGGCCGAGGCCGAGCTGGCTCAGGTCGACGAACAGATCGGCCTCCTCAGGAACCAGCTCGCCGCTCTCGTCGGCGCCGGGCCGGATCGCGGCCTCGCCATCGCCCGCCCCAAGGTGAAGGGTGGCCGCTTCACCGGCGTTCCCAAGAGCCTGCCGGCGGATCTTCTCGGCCGGCGCCCGGATATCGTGGCCGCCCGCGCCACGGCCGAGGCCGGCCTCAAGGACATCGACGCCGCCAAGGCCGCCTATTATCCCAACGTCAACCTCGCGGCGATGATCGGCAAGCAGGCGCTCGGCCTCAACATGCTGACCGACCCCGGCTCGACGCTGGGCTCGGTCGGCCCGGCCGTCTCGCTGCCGATCTTCGACGGTGGCCGCCTCAGGGCCGGCGAACGCAGCGCCGTGTCGCAATATGAGATCGCCGTCGCCGGCTACGACAGGACGCTGACGGAAGCTCTGCGCCAGGTGGCGGACGCCGTGGTGAGCAAGCGCCAGCTTGCCAGCCAGTTGGCCAACACCCGGCGGTCGGCCGCCGCCGCCGAAAAGGCGTGGCGCGTCGTCAGCGACCGCTACAACGGCGGCCTTGCCACCTATCTCGAAGTGCTGACGGCCGAAGACGCGCTGATCAGCGCCCGCCGCGCCACGGCCGCCCTGCAGGCCCGCGCCTTTACCTTGGATATCGCGATGGTCCGCGCCCTCGGCGGCGGGTTCCGCAGCACGGAGAAGCAGTCGTGAACGACATGAGCAAGATCGACGCCGACGTCGAAGAAACCCACGCCGCCAAGGCTGCCGTCAATCCCAAGAAGCGCGGCCCGCTGTTCCTCGGGCTCATCCTGGCGGTGGCGGCCTCAGGCGGCGGCTACTACGCCTATGACACGCTCTATGCGTCGAAGCACGCCATCACCGACAATGCCTATGTCGGCGCCGACGTGGCCCAGATCACGCCGCTGGTGGCGGCGCCGGTGGCCGAAGTGCTGGTCAGCGATACGCAGGCGGTGAAGAAGGGCGACGTGCTCGTTCGCCTCGACGACACCGATGCCCGGCTGGCGCTCGCCATGGCCGAGGCGACCTATCAGAACGCCATCCGCCGGGTGACGGCGCTGGTCGCCAACGACAAGGCGCTTGCCGCGCAGATCGTCGGCCGTGAGGCCGATCAGGCGCAGGCCGCCGCCCAGCTTGCCTCCGCCGAGGCGGGATACGCCAAGGCCAAGATCGATCTCGATCGCCGCAAGACGCTGGCCGACAATGGCTCGGTGTCGGGGGACGAGATCACCGCCGTCGAAACCTTGCTGAAAACCGCCGAGGCCAATCTTTCGTCCGCACGGGCCGGAGCCGCTGGCGCCGCCGCTGCCCATGACGCCGCCGTGGCCGCCAAGGAGGCCAATGCCGCCATGATCTCCGGCGTCGGCATCGACGACAATCCGGAGGTGCTGGCCGCCCGCTCGGCGCGCGACCAGGCCCAGGTCAACCTCGAACGCACCGTAATGCGGGCGCCGGTCGACGGCGTCATCTCCCGCCGTCAGGTGCAGGTGGGCCAGCGCGTCCAGCCGGGCATGACGCTGATGGTGGTGGTGCCGCTTCAGGCCGCCTATGTCGATGCCAACTACAAGGAAGTGCAGCTCGCCCACGTCAAGGCCGGCCAGAAGGTGACGCTCGTCTCCGATCTCTACGGCAGCGACGTGGAGTTCACCGGCACCGTGGTCGGCTTCTCCGGCGGCACGGGCGCCGCCTTCTCGGTGGTGCCGGCCCAGAACGCCACCGGCAACTGGATCAAGGTGGTGCAGCGGCTGCCGGTCCGCATCGCCCTCGATCCGGCGGAACTTGCCGCCCATCCGCTGCAGGTCGGTCTGTCTATGACCGCCGACATCTCGCTCGCCGAGTGACGCCATGACCGCGCCCGCCCTGCAAACCGCCGCCCCGCTGACGGGCGTCCGGCTGATGGTCGCTGCCCTGGCCATCGGCACCGGCAACTTCCTGGTGGTGCTCGACAGCACCATCGCCAACGTGTCGGTGCCGACGATCGCCGGCTCGGTCGGCGTCTCCGTGTCGCAGGGCTCGTGGGTGATTACCTCCTACGCGGTGGCCGAGGCGATCACCGTGCCGCTGACCGGCTGGCTCAGCCGGCGTTTCGGGGCGATGCGCGTCTTCCTGACCTGCTATTTCGCCTTCGCCGCGATATCGCTTCTGTGCGGCCTGTCGCAATCCCTCGGCATGCTGATCGGCGGGCGCGTGCTGCTTGGCCTGTTCGGCGGGCCGATCATGCCGCTGTCGCAGATGCTCCTGATGCGGATCTTCCCGCCCAGGCAGGCCACCATCGCCTCGGTTATCTGGGCGATGACGACGCTGATCGGCCCGATCGCCGGCCCCATCCTCGGCGGCATCATCTGCGACGGCATCGGCTGGCAGTGGATCTTCTTCATGAAGGTGCCGATCGCCATTCTCGGCGGCGCCGTCGTGTTCTTCGCCACCATGGGCCAGCCCGACCCGACGGGAAAGGCGCGCATCGACGCCATCGGCCTCGCCCTCTTGGTGCTGTGGGTCGCCGCGCTTCAGGTCGTGCTCGACGAGGGGCGCAATCACGACTGGTTCGCCTCCACCGAAATCCAGGTGCTCGCCGTCATCGCGGCGATCGGCTTCCTCGCCTTCGTCATCTACGAACTCACCGAGGCGCACCCGATCGTCGATCTCCGGATCTTCCGCCATCGCGGCTTCTCGGCGGCGGCGGTCACCTTCGCCGGCGGCTTCGCGGCCTTCTTCGCCTCGATCGTCATCCTGCCGCTGTGGCTGCAGCAGAACATGGGCTACACGGCCACCTGGGCGGGATATGCCACCGGCATCATGGGTCTCCTGGCCTTCGTGTCGGCGCCGATCGTCGGCAAGGCGACGGAGAAGTTCGATCCCCGCGCCATCCTGTCGATCGGCATCCTCGGCCTCGGCGCCATGACGGCCTGGCGCATGACCTTCAACTCGGACGTGACGTTCCTGCAGATGGCCTGGCCGACGCTGCTCACCGGGCCGTTCATGGTGATGTTCTTCGTGCCGGTCACCGGCCTTGCCATCGCCAGCGTCACGCCGGAGGAACAGGCCAACGCCGCCGGCCTCTCCAACTTCATGCGTACGCTGGCCGGCGCCTTCGCCACCTCGCTGGTGCAGACCGGATGGGCGAACTCGGCCCGCGTCAACCAGACCGAACTGGTGAGCGCCATGCAGAATGGCGACAGGGTGATCGCCGGCATGGTGGAGGGAGGCGCCTCGCACGAGGTGGCGGTCGCCAGCCTCAGCCGTATCGTCGAGCAGCAGAGCGTGCTACTTGCCACGCTGGACATGTTCGCGGTCATCACCGTGGTCTTCGTCTTCGCCGCCATGCTGCCCTGGCTGGCGCCAAAGCCGAAGGGTCCGATCGACACCAGTGGAGCGCATTGATGGGACGGCTCACCAACGAGCGAAAATACCGCTATAAACTGCATCTGACCGCCGAGCAGACCGACGTCGCGCGGCCGAGCATTCTCATCAACCGTCTGAAGCTCATGGAAGCCGACTCGGCCACCTCGCCGGAGATCGCCGCGCTCGCCGACTTTTCTCGCGATCACGTGCAAATGGGCGAGAAGGATCGCTACGTCCTGGCCTTCGCCCTGATGACGGCGCGCCAGCTTCTCGGCGGGGCCACGCAGGTGTCGTCGCGCTTTGACAATCTCCGGGCCTGTCTCGAAGGGCTCGACCGCGACGTGACGGCCTGATTGAGATCGGCCCGGATCGCAGCGATCCGGGCCGTTTCCAGTCGCGGGGCAGTAGCGGACCATTCATTTCTTCTGGTTGATCTGTGGACGTTCCTCGAGCGGCAGGAGGGTCGGGTCGAGCGGCTTGCCCTCGGCGGCCCGTCGGCCGGCCTCGTTGTCCTGGCGCTTCAGCTCGCGGTCGACGATGTCGCGCGCGCCTTCGACCGGGTCCTGCTCGTGATGCTCGGTGTTCTTGTTGTCGTTCATGACAGTCTCCTGGAGAGTGGCTGGGGAAGTGGCCTGGCTCGGGCCGGTTTGTCGGCCGCGCGGGCTCAACAAGTCATCCCGGCGATTGTTCCTGTCTTTCGGCGGCTCCGGACCGGCGGTTCGGCCCGCCTTTCGGCGCCGAGGACCGAGGCAAATGATCTGAAAGGCGACCTCGCGCGTATAAAGACGGACACAACGGAGGTCGTCATGCAGGCCATCGCCATCTACGCAGCCGGATTGATCAGCTTTCTCGTTCTCGACGCCATCTGGCTCGGCACCATGGTGCCGCGCCTCTACAAGCCGGCCATGGGCGACCTCGTCGCCGATCCCTTCCAGCCGCTGCCGGCGGCGATCTTCTACCTGATCTACGCCGGGGGGCTCGCCTATTTCGCCATTCAGCCGGCGCTGGCCGCCGGCAAGTGGCAGACGGCGCTTGTCGCCGGCGCGGCGCTGGGCTTCATCGCCTATTCCACCTATGATCTCACCAATCAGGCGACGCTGCGCGGCTGGCCGCTGACGGTCACCCTCGTCGACATCGCCTGGGGAACGATCGCCAGTGGCCTTGCCGCCACCATCAGCTACCTGGCGCTGTCGCGCTGGCTCACGTCGTGAGCTGGTCTGGGAGGCCGGGGAAAGAAAGCGCAAACGCGTCGCTGATAGGCGCGGAACGCCTCGCCCCGGCTTTCCAGCATGTGCTTCTCCAGCGGTGGAATGCCGGAGACATGGACGAGTAGCCAGTACATGGCGATCGGCGCGACGAGCGCCAGCGCCGTCTGCCCGTTGAAGCCGGAGAGGCCGAGCACGGCGATGCCGACCCAGAACAGCCACTCGAAGAAATAGTTGGGGTGGCGCGACCAGCCCCAGAGGCCGCGATCGCAGACCTTGCCCGCGCTGTCGCGCCGGAAGGCGGCGAGCTCTCGGTCGGACCACCACTCGCCCACCAGCGCCGTAACGACGATGGCAAGGGCGAGCGCGTCCTGCCAGCCGAGCGGGCCGGGGCGCGACGCGGCGGCGGCGGCCGACAGCGCCAGCAGCCAGCCGGCGATGGCCTGCGCCTCAAGGAACATGAAGAGCTTGCGCGGCGCGGCGTCTCCCCATTCGCGACGAAGCGCGGCGTAGCGCGGATCGTCGGCGCCGCCACCTTTGAGCGTGCGGGTGAGGAGATGGCGGCCGAGCCGGACCGCCCAGACCGCGACCAGCGCGGCGACGATCAGCGGGCGCTCGACGGGGAGGGAGAGGGTGAGGATCAGCGCCAGCGTGGCGGCGCCCGTCGACAGCGCCCAGATGCCGTCGATGAAGCCCGACCGGCGCGTGCGCTCGGCGATCACCGCCGCAGCGCCCATCGCCAGCACCAGGATCGCCAGGGAGAGAAGTGCACCGGTCAGCATGGCTACAGTCCGATCAGCGGGCTGACGAGGCGGCCGATCAGGCCGTGCGGCCGGAGCCGCCCCTCGATGGAGGCGAGGCAGATGCAGGTTTCCTCGCCGGTGACGACGGGCGTGTGATGGGTATCGTCGTCCTCCTCGGCGAGGTCGCCGGCGGCGCAGCGCCCGTGCTCGTCCTCGAAGGCGCCCTGGAGCACCAGCGTCAGTTCCTCGCCGGAATGGCCGTGGGTGGGCATGCGCTTGCCGGCGCCGATCTTCAGGAGAACGAGGTTGGTTTTGGGGTCTTCCGGCACGTCGAGGCGGGCGAAGGCCATGCCCGGCCCCATCCAGCGCCAGCCCGACGTTGCCCGCTCGGCGATCGGGGCGGGCAGGCGGATGCCAAGGTCGCGCGGGGGGCGTCGGGCCTGAGCCGGCGTGGGCGCAGGGCGCTTCTCGTCGAGGCGGGCGAGCGTCCGCTCGAACAGGCTGGCGTCGAGTTCGGACGGCGACTGGCGCTCGAGGAGCACGCCGGCCAGCGCCAGTGCTTCGCGATGGGCGGCGGCGCAGGTGTCGCAGAGCGAAAGGTGGCTCTCCACCACCAGCGCGGCGGCGGGCGGCAGCGAGCCGGCCGCGTAGCGGGCCAGGAGTTCGGGGCTTGGGTGGCGGCTCACGGTCATGACGGCTCGTCGAGGAGATGGCGCAGGCGGTTCATGGCGAGGCGGACGCGCGACTTGACGGTGCCGAGCGGTATGCCGAGCGCTCTCGCGATTTCGGTCTGCGGCGATTGGGAAAAGAAGGAAAGGGTGATGACCTCGGCCTGCTCGGCCGGCAGTTGATCGAGGGCGCGACGGACCCGCGTCTCCTCCTCGCGGGTGATGATCTCGCCTTCGGCCGACGGGCTGGGGTCGATGTCGCTGACCGGTTCGATCTCGGCGAGGCGGCGGCCCAGCCGGCGGCGGCGGTCGATGCCGAGGTTGCGGCAGATGGTGAAGATCCAGGTGGAGACGGCGCCGGCCTCGGCGTCGAACCGCTCGGCCTTGCGCCAGACCGCGAGCATGGTGTCCTGGATCAGGTCGTCGCAGTCGCTGGCGCCGAAGCCCTGACGGGCGAGGAAGGTTCTGAGGCGGGGCGCGTAGAAGGCGAACAGGCGCGCGAAGGCCTGCCGGTCGCCCTCGCGGGCGATGGCCGCGACGAGGCGCGCCGCCTCGGCGCCATCAAACGGCTGCACCGCCGCGTCGGCCGGTCTCATGGAACTGACCGCCGGTTCGGAGGTTGCAGCGAGAGGAAAAGAGTTCGCCCGTTCACGTCTCATGCCTCTTCTACGTTTGCCTGGAAACGACGGATCACCGGCGCCGATGCTACGACCATTTCCGCAGTCCGCGTGGTGATCCTTCACGCAGGGACCATCGTAGAATGGAACGTATAGCAGTTTCGGCGGCAAGCGGAGGTTACATGCGCGAGGCGACAAAGGATACCGACAGGCGACTGGAGATCGCGGTGATCGGGTCGGGTATCTCCGGTCTGTCGGCGGCATGGCTGCTGTCGGGCCGCCACGACGTGACGCTCTACGAGATCGATCGGCGGCTCGGCGGCCACAGCAACACCGTGCTGGCGCCGACGGACGGCGCGTCCATTCCGGTCGATACCGGCTTCATCGTCTACAACGAGGTCACCTACCCGAACCTGACGGCCCTGTTCGCCCACCTCGACATCGAGACCGAGGCGACGGAGATGTCGTTCGCCGTGTCAATCGACGGCGGCCGGCTCGAGTATGCCGGTTCCGATCTCGCCGGCCTTCTCGCCCAACCATCCAACCTCGTTCGCCCGCGCTTCTATGCCATGATGACCGACCTGCTGCGCTTCTACCGGCAGGCGCCGCGCGATCTCGGCCGGCTCGAGGGCGTGACGCTGGCCGACTATCTCGACGCCAACAGCTATGGCCGCGCCTTCCGCGAGGATCACCTCTACCCGATGGCGGCGGCCATCTGGTCGACCCCGGCCGACGAGGTCGGCGCCTATCCGGCCGAGGCCTTCATCCGCTTCTGCGACAATCACGGCCTCCTCAAGCTCAGCGGCCGGCCGCAATGGCGCACGGTGAAGGGTGGCAGCCGCGCCTATGTCGCCAAGCTGGCCGAGCCACTCAACGGGCAGGCGATGATCGGCCGCGACGTGAAGATCGTCGAGCGGTCGTCGGCCGGCGTGGTGATCGAGGACGGATTGCGCCAGCGCCGCTTCGACAAGGTGCTGGTCGCCTGCCACGCCGATCAGGCGCTCGACGTGATCAAGGCGCCGACCGAGGCCGAACGCCAGATCCTCGGCGCCTTCCGCTACAGCCGCAACTATGCGGTTCTGCACGGCGACGAGCGGCTGATGCCGCGCCGGCGGGCTGCCTGGGCGGCCTGGAACTATCTGGCGACCAGCGACCGTTCGTCCGGCCCTTCGGTCACCTACTGGATGAACCGGCTGCAGCACATCGATCCGTCGGTGCCGCTGTTCGTCACGCTCAATCCGGTCGTCGAGCCGCGCCTCGACCGCGTCTACAACCAGTTCACCTACGAGCATCCGCTGTTCGACCAGGCGGCCATTGAGGCGCAGCGGCGGCTCTGGAGTCTTCAGGGCGTCGGCAACGTCTGGTTCGCGGGAGCCTATTTCGGCGCGGGGTTCCACGAGGATGGCCTGCAAGCCGGGCTCGCCGCCGCCGAGGCGATGGGCGCACCGCGCCGGCCGTGGCTGGTCAAGAACGAGTCCGGCCGAATTCACCTTGACCCCGACGTCTGGGGCGAGGCGGCGGCATGACGCCCTCGCTCTACGTCGGCGACGTGCTTCATCGTCGCATGAGGCCCGCGGCGCACAGCCTGAAATACGGGGTCTACATGCTGCATGCCGATCTCGACCGGCTCGGCGAGCTCGACCGGGCGAGCCGCCTGCTGTCGGTGAACCGCTGGAATCTGCTGTCCTTCCGCGAGGCCGACCACGGGCCGGCGGGAGAGGGCCCGCTGGCGGCGCGTATCCGGCGGTTGGCGATGGAACGCGGCCTCGGCTGGGACGGCACGCAGGTGACGCTGATCGCCATGCCCAGGCTCTTCGGTTTCGTCTTCAACCCGCTCAGCGTCTATTTCTGCCGCAATGCCGACGGGCGTCTTTCCGCCATCGTCTACGAGGTGCGCAACACCTTCGGCGGCATGCATCACTATGCCGCCGACGTCGCAGCGGAGACCATCGGCACCATCCATCAGGCGGCGGAGAAGGACTTCTACGTCTCGCCCTTCCTGCCGATGGAGATGCGCTACCGCTTCCACGTCAAGCCGCCGGCCGAGCGCTTCACCATCGCCATTGAGGATCACGATCGCGAGGGCCTGATGCTGACGGCCTCGATGTCGCTGATGCGCGAGGCGCTCGGCGATCGCGCCGTTCTCCGCCTGCTCGGCAGATTCCCGCTGATGACGCTGAAGGTCATCGCAGCCATTCATTGGGAAGCGCTGAAGCTGTGGCTGAAGCGCATCCCCTTCCATTCCCGCCCCGGTGGCGGCCCCAAGGGTTTCAATCCAACGGAAAGGTCTTCCGGATGACGTCATTGTCGAGCTCCATGATCATCCCCTCGATCGTCGGTTGGGCATTGCCGACCCGGCTGCGCGTCGATCTGGTCCGGCGGTTGTTGAATCATGTCGAGCGGGGTCGCCTTTCCGTGACGCTGCCGGACGGCTCGCAGCTGTCCGCTGCCGGGCACGCGCCCGGCGCGGCGGCGGAAGTCCGCATCCTGCGCTGGCGGGCGGTCAATCGGTTGCTGCGCGGCGGCGACATCGGCTTTGCCGAGGCCTATGTCGATGGCGATTGGGACACGCCCGATCTCGTCGCCTTCCTGACCTTCTGCGCCGACAACCTCGACAGTCTGACCGAGGTGGCCAAGGCGTCGTTGCCGGTGCGGTTCATGCAGCGCCTGTTGATGCTGCTCCGGCGCAACTCGAAGGCCGGCAGCCGGCGCAACATCATGGCCCACTACGACCTCGGCAATGCCTTCTTCGCCGAGTGGCTGGACCGCGAGATGGTCTACTCCTCGGCCGTCTACGCGGACGGCGACGACCTGGAAGCCGCCCAGCGCCGCAAGGTCCAGCGCATCGCCGACATGCTGGGTCTCGATGGCGACCAGTCGGTGCTGGAGATCGGCTGCGGCTGGGGCGGCCTTGCCGCCTATCTCGCCGACGCGGGCGCCGGATCGGTACGGGGCATCACCCTGTCGCCGGCCCAGCTCGCCGTGGGCCAGCAGAAAATACAGGCGCGCGGATTGGACGATCGGGTGTCGCTGGAGCTCCGCGACTATCGCGACGTCGAGGGGCAATATGATCGCGTCGTGTCGATCGAGATGTTCGAGGCGGTGGGCGAGGCCTACTGGCGCGGCTATTTCGACAAGGTGCGGCAGGCGCTGAAGCCCGGGGGACGGGCGGTGCTGCAGGTGATCACCATCGCCGACGATCGCTTCGAGCACTACCGCGCCCACCCCGACATGATCCAGACGCTGGTGTTCCCCGGCGGCATGCTGCCGAGCAAGGCCGTCTTCGCCAAGGTGGCCAGGGAGGCGGGCTTCGCGCTGACCGAAAGCTTCGACTTCGGCCTCTCCTACGCCCGAACGCTCGCCGACTGGCGGCAGCGCTTCGAGGCGGCCTGGCCCAGAATCGCCGACCTCGGCTACTCCCCCACCTTCAAGCGCCTGTGGTCCTACTACCTCGCCTATTGCGAAGCGGGGTTCCGTACGGGGCGTATCGACGTCAGCCTCTATGCGCTGGAACCGGTGAGGGGGTCTTGAGCTTGATCGGTTCGAAAGTTGGCTGATCTAGAGGTTTGTCTTTCCCGAGGACACCAGCAGATAGAGCGAGCCAACGTAGGCCGGCTGTTGGCGGAGCGCGCCGTGTTTCGAATCCCAGGCGCCGGACTTTAGGTCGGCGGCGAGGTGGGCGACGGCGGTGTTGGCTTCGTCGGGGGTGACGAAGCTCCAGGCCGAGCAGGAGAGGCGGGCCGCCGGCTCCAGAAGCATTTCAGGTCGGCCGTAGTAGGCCTCGTTGAAGCCGTCCCGGCAGTCGAGGGGAATCGGCACAGCGATGCGGTCGATCGAGGTGCCCAGGCCCTCGGCGACGCGCTCGAACGACGGATAGCGCTTGGCCTCGGTGGACAGCACCTTCGGCGCGTAGTCGTTGAGCCAGAAGGTCTCGACCTCCAGGGGATCGCAGGTGAGGATGACCACCGGGCCGCGCGTGACGCGGCGTACTTCCCGGAGGCCGGCTTCGAGGTCGGCCCATTGGTGGATGGTGAAGCTCGCCATGGCCGCGTCGAAACTGTCGTCGGCAAAGGGCAAGTGCTCGGCGGTGGCGTCGATGGCCGGCGCCAGATGCGAGGGCCGTTGCGCCCGCATCGAGGCGGACGGCTCGACGGCGGTGACCTCGCGGTCGAGAGGCTCATAGGAGCCGGCGCCCGCACCGACGTTGAGCACCGTCCCGGCCGGTCCCAGTGCTTCGGAGATCATGGCAGCGATGCGCGGATCGGGCTGGCGGTAGCTGCTGTAGGACTGTCCGATCCGGCCGTAATCGGCATCGCCGGCACTACCGTCTTCGTGGCGCATCCCTCGTACTCCTCGTCATTTTGCTCGGGCCAGGAGCCTCGGATGTGGCGCTCCGACCGCGATGCTTCAAGACGCCGGATGTCCGGCAATTGGCGGAGGCCGCACTTCCAGTTCCTGCACAAGAATCGCGCAGATCGTTGCATGGGCCGCACAGCGATGGTGCAGCCGCGTCGGTATCCGGATGCCACACAACGAGATAGGAGTTTTTAGCATGGCTAAAATTTGCCCTTGATCGCCCTGTCTGCCCGCCTGAGAATTTTACTTATACTAAACTCGGGTGGCGACATGGGATCTCGGGGCAAGGCAGATGGTGAAGAGGGTGCGGTCGGCTCGCTCGGGCAGAAGCTGCGGCTTCGCCGCAAGGAACTCGGCCTGACGCTCAGCGAGGTCGCCTCGCGCTCGGGCTTCTCCAACGGCTTCATTTCGCAGATCGAGCGCGGGCTCACCATACCGTCGCTGACGTCGCTGATATCGGTCTGTTCGATCCTCGAGATGAAGGCCAGCGATTTCCTGTCCTCGCAGGCGACGCCGGAACCCTTCACCCGCCACAACGATCGCATCACCTTCGGGCTCGGCGGCCCGCAGAAAACCAGCGTCGTCTACGAGCGGCTGTCGGCGGCCTTTCCCGGCAACGTATTGCGGTCCGTCATCATGCACGAGCCGCCCGGCTACCAGAGCGAGCGCTTCTCCCACGACGGCGAGGAGATCTTCTACATCGTCAGCGGCTCGCTGACGCTGGAGATCGACGGCGTCTCGACGGTGCTCAACCAGGGCGACAGCGCGCATTTCCCGTCGTCGCGCGTCCACGCGACCTGGAACCACACCGATCAGACGACGATCGTGCTGCACACCTGCACCATCGACGTGTTCGGCGACGTCTATGCCGACCCACCGGTCGTGGCCGGCGGCGAAGGGGCGATCGCCATCAACCGCGCCGCCAAGCGCAAGAGATACTCAACAAAGCCGATCAAAAAAGAGGGGTCCGCATCATGAACGTGCCTTCAAGACTGCTAGCCGCATCCCTGCTGGCCAGCGCCGCCCTCGTTGGCGTCGCCTCGGCCGAAACGACGCTGCGCCTGGACGAGACGCCGATCGGCGAGCTCGATCCGGCGAAGGCGACCGACTACGCCGACTCCATCCTGATGTTCAACGTCTACGACACGCTTGTCATCCCCAAGCAGGGCGAGGCCGGCTACCAGCCGTTCCTGGCCGAGAGCTGGACGCAGGACGGCAACAGCTTCACCTTCAAGCTGCGCCCCGACGTCAAGTTCCAGAGCGGCAACGCGCTGACCGCCGACGACGTGGTGTTCTCCTTCGATCGCATGATGGCGATCAAGAGCGGCTTCTCCTTCCTGTTCGACAATGTCGAGAAGGCCGAGGCGGTCGACGCCACGACCGTCAAGTTCACCACCAAGTTCCCGTATGCGCCCTTCGTCGCGGCGCTGGTTCGCCTGCCGATCCTCGACAAGAAGCTGGTGATGGAACACCTCGGCGACGGCGAGGGTGAGATGAAGGATTGGGGGCAGGCCTGGCTCAACCTCAACACCGCCGGTTCGGGCGCCTATACGGTCGTCTCGCACGATCCCCAGGCCGAAACCGTCATGGCCAAGAATCCCGGCTATTTCCTTGGTGTGCCCGAGGCGGCGCCCGACAAGGTGCGCCTGCGCTACGGTCTTGAAGCGGCGACCGTGCGCACGCTGATCAGCCAGGGCGAACACGACATCTCCTCGCAGTGGCTGCCGCCCGAGGTGCTGAAGTCGCTGTCCAAGGACGGCTTCAAGCTTCTGACGGAGTCCGGTACCGCCCAGCTCTACATCAAGCTCAACACCGCCAAGCCGCCCTTCGACGATCAGGAGTGCCGGCTCGCCATCGCCAACGCCTTCGACTACTCGACCGGCATCAAGATGGTGGCGGTGACCGACACGGTCTCGCAGGGCGCGCCGTCGACCGGCGCCATTCCCGTCGGCGGCATGGGCGCCGATCCCGACGCGCCAGCCTTCAAGCAGGATCTCGACGCCGCCAAGGCCCATCTCGCCAAGTGCAAGTACAAGCCCGAGGACATGAACGTCGAGCTGTCGTGGATCGGCGAGGTTCCGCTCGAGGAGCGCTTCGCCCTGCTTCTCCAGGCCAACCTCAACCAGATCGGCGTCAAGTCCGAGATCAAGAAGGTTCCCTGGACGCTGTTCACCGAGCAGGTGACCAAGCCCGAGAACACGCCCAACGTCTCGCAGGTGTTCGTCGACACCATGGACGGCGACACCGATACGCTGCTCTACAGCATGTATCACTCCAGTGCCGGCGGCACCTGGATGTCGCCCGAGTATCTGAAGGACTCGGAGGTCGACAGCCTGCTCGACAAGGGGCGGGCGAGCGCCAGCGAAGCCGAGCGTAGCGAGATCTACAAGGCGCTCGACAAGCGGCTCATCGCGCTGGCGCCCACCATCTACGCGCAGAACCAGCGAGCGGTGTTCGCCGCCTCCGACAAGGTGAGCGTCCCCGCCCTTGAGGACCCGGCCAAGGCGTTCCGCGTCGCCGCCTTCGGTTTCACCTTCCGCCTCATGGAAATGCATCCCTGACCGATATTGGAGGCGGATCCTCGGTTCCGCCTCCACCGTCCCCGGAACCCATCGACATGTCGCCAGTCGTTCGTCTGCTGATCAAGCGGATCGCCACGTCGTTTATCGTGCTCGTCGGCGTCTCGCTTCTGATCTTCACCATCGCCCGTGTCATCCCGGGCGATCCCGCTCGCATCGCCCTCGGTCCGAACGCCTCGGCCGAGGCGGTGGAGGCCCTGCGCGACAAGCTGCACCTCAACGACGCCTTCGTGGTGCAGTATGGCTACTTCGTCGCGGATCTGGCGCGCGGCGACCTCGGGCAGTCGCTCTATTCCAACCGGCCCGTCACCGCCGACATCGCCGCCTATCTGCCGGCGACGCTGGAACTGGTGTTCTTCGCCGGCACGACGATGATCCTGATCGGCGTGCCGCTCGGCATGCTGGCCGCCCGCTACCGCGACCGGCCGCTCGACCACGGCATCCGCCTGTTCACCATGCTCGGCGTGTCGGCGCCCGATTTCGTCTGGGCGGTGATCCTGATGTTGATCTTCGCCTATTTCCTGCCAATCTTCCCGATCGCCGGGCGAATTTCCGACAGCTTCGCCGTGCCGCCGGTGACCGGCTTTCTCACCATCGACAGCCTGATTGCCGGCGATTTCGCCGCCTTCGGCAACGTTCTCTGGCATCTGGCGTTGCCGGCCTTCGCGCTGTCGTTTGCCGGCATCGGCCAGTCGGCGCGTCTCACCCGCGCCAACATGGTCGAGACCTACCGCAAGCCCTTCATCGAGATGGCGCTGGCCTTCGGCTTCCCGCAGGGGCGGATTGCCCGACGCTTCGCCTTCAAGCCGTCGATGATCCCGTCGCTGACGGTGATCGGCCTCGACCTCGCTTCCATGCTGGGCAATGCCTTCCTGGTCGAGCAGATCTTCGCCTGGCCGGGCCTGTCGCGCTACGGCGTGGCGGTCATCCTGCGCAAGGATCTCAACGCCATCGTCGGCACCGTGCTGATCATTTCGGCCATGTTCCTGATCGTCAACATCGTGGTCGATCTCCTGGTGGCGCTGATCAACCCGCGCATCCGCCTGTCCCAGAGGTCGTCATGAAGCGAGCGGTTTTCATCCTCCTGCGCAACCCGCTGTCGGTGCTCGGTCTGGCACTGGTGGGCCTCGTCGTGCTGGCCGCCGTCTTCGCCGACTACGTGGCCCCGTTCCCCGACCACAAGGGCGCTGTCGTCGACTTCCTCAACTTCAACAAGGCGCCGGAGTGGCCCTATCTGTTCGGCACCGATCTGGTCGGCCGCGACATCCTGAGCCGCATCCTGTTCGCCTATCGCATCTCGCTGACCCTCGGCGTCGTCGTGCTGGCGCTCGCCGTGCCGGTGGGCGTCACCGTCGGGCTGATCGCCGGTTACATCGGCGGACGGACCGAGTTCGTGCTGATGCGCGTCACCGACGTCTTCCTGTCCATTCCGCCCTTGGTGCTGGCCATGTCGATGATGGGCCTGCTGGAGCCGTCGCTGACCAACGGCATGATGGCGGTCACCGTCATGTGGTGGCCCTGGTATGCCCGCCTCGTCTACAACCTGACCCGATCGGAGCGCGAGGAGGGCTATGTTCTCGCCGCCGAGGTGATCGGCGCCTCGCGACTGCATGTGATGTTCCGCGAGATCCTGCCGAACTGCGTGCCGTCGATCCTGACCAAGATGACGATCGACTTCGGCTTCGTCATCCTGATCGCCTCATCCTTGTCCTTCCTGGGCCTCGGCGTGCAGCCGCCGACCCCCGACCTTGGGTCGATGGTGGCCGAGGGCGCCAAGTACCTGCCCGACAGCTGGTGGCTGACGGTGTTTCCCGGCCTCGCCATCCTCGTGGTGGTGTTCGGTTTCAACCTGATCGGCGACGCCCTGCGCGAAATCCTGGGGGTCGAGCAATGACAGCGCCCACGCTTGCCATCGACGACCTCCGTCTCGGCTTCCGCGGTTGGGCCGGCACGGTGGAAGTGCTGCACGGCATCTCGCTGCATATCGCCAAGGGCGAGCGCGTCGCACTGGTTGGCGAAAGCGGGTCCGGCAAGTCGGTCACCGCCCGCCTCGTGCTGGGTCTCGTGCAGGAGCTGCGCGGCGCCCGCTATTCGGGGCGGATGGCCTTCGAGGGGCGCGACCTCGGCGCGCTGTCGCGCCGGGAGCGCGAGGCGCTGAGGGGCGACCGCATCTCCATGATCTTCCAGGACCCGACGTCGTCGCTCAATCCGGTCTACACCATCGGCACGCTGTTCCACGAGGTGCTGCTGCGCGGCACTCCGGGCATCGGCACGGCCGAGGCGCGGGAGAGGGCGGTGGCGGCGCTCGCCGATGTCGCCATAGCCGATCCCGGGCGGGTTCTGAGCTCCTACGCCTTCCAGCTGTCGGGCGGCATGAACCAGCGCGTTCTGATCGCCATGGCGCTCGCCAACAATCCCGCCCTTCTGCTCGCCGACGAACCCGGTACGGCGCTCGACGTGACGGTGCAGGCCCAGACGCTGACCCTCATGCAGCAACTGGTCGCCCGCCATGGCACCTCCATGCTGTTCATCTCGCACAATCTCGGCGTCGTCCGCGAGTTCGCCGATCGGGTCTACGTCATCTACAAGGGGCGCATCGTCGAGCAGGGACCGACCGAGGCGCTGTTCGACAATCCGCTCCATCCCTACACGCGGGCGCTGATGGCCGCCGTTCCCCGCATCACCGGCGAGGGAATCCCGGAAATTGACGAGGAACAGACCGGCTTCTACGCCCCGCTCGTCGCCCATCCCGGCCATTCGGAAGCGGAGCTCCGGCCATGAAGCCCCTTCTCCAGGTGTTCGAGGTCAGCAAGACGTTCGATGCCGGCGGCAAACCCGTGCGGGCGCTCGACGGCGTTTCCTTCAGCGTGCTCGCCGGCGAGTGCCTCGCCATCGTCGGCGAGAGCGGCTCGGGCAAGAGCACCATCGCCAACATCGTGCTCGGCATCTACCAGCCGACCTCGGGTGCGTTGCTGTTCCAGGACAAGGAGTTGCCCGACGTCCGGCCGCTGGCCCTCAAGCAGGCGATCCAGCTGGTCCAGCAGAATCCGCTGTCGTCGCTCAACCCGCGCCGCAGCGTCGGGGCGTCGATCCGCCTCGCCCTCGACGTCCACGACATCGGCGACCGGGCCGGGCGCAAGGCGCGGGTCGGCGAACTCCTGGAAGAGGTTGGGTTGCCGGCCGATTTCGCCGGCCGCTCGCCCGCCGCGCTGTCCGGCGGGCAGCGTCAGCGCGTCGCCATCGCCCGGGCGCTCGCCTGTCGGTCGGAACTGCTGGTGCTCGACGAGCCGACCTCGGCGCTCGACGTGCTGGTTCAGGCCCGTGTGCTGAAGCTTCTGGCCGACATCCGTCGGGCGCGCCGGCTGACCTACATCTTCATCACCCACGACCTTGCCGTGGTGCGCAACATCGCCGACCGGGTCGCGGTGTTCGAGAAGGGGCGGCTCGTCGAGATCGCGCCGACCGCCGACCTGTTCGCCAACCCCAGCCATCCCTACACCCGCCGCCTGATCTCGGCGGTTCCCGTGACCAGCCGGCGCGAAGCGGAATTGCGCGACCGGCTTCAGGAGCCTCTCGATGCCGACCTTTGACCAAGACGCCTTCCTTGCCCGCCTCGCCGAGCCGGGCAACCAGCCACACGCGGCCTTCGAGGCCCTGAAGGACCTGGTGGTCGAAGAGGTTGGCGCCAAGCTGTTCACGGTGACCACGGTCGAGACCGGCACCATGCATTCGGAACGCCTCTACTCCAACATGCCCGACGCCTATCCGGTCTACGGCCTCAAGCCCTACGAGGACAACGACTGGACCGAGATCGTCCTGCGCGGCAAGCGCACATTCGTCGCCAACACCATCGAGGACATCGCCAAGGTGTTCTTCGACAGCGAGCTGATCCAGTCGCTGGGCTGCGAATCCTGCATCAACGTGCCGCTCATCGTCGACGGCCGGGTGATCGGCACGCTCAACTGCCTGCACGACGCCGGCTACTACACGCCGGACCGGGTGGCCGCCGCCGAGGCGCTGAAGCTCGCCGGTACGGTCTGCGTTCTGTTCAATAGCAAGCTGAAGGCCGAGGAGGCCGCCCATGTCTGAGAAAACGTTGCGCGTTGCCACCGACGTCGGCGGCACCTTCACCGATCTCGTCGCCTTCGAAACCGATATGGCGACCGGGCGGTCGCGGATCGTCACCGCCAAGACCGACACGACGCCGCCGAACTTCGAGGCGGGCGTGCTCAACGTTTTGACCAAGGGCGGCATCGATCCGGCGGCCATCGACTTTCTCGCCCACGGCACCACGGTGGTGATCAACGCGCTGACCGAGCGCAAGGGCGGCAAGGTCGGCCTCGTCACCACGCTCGGTTTCCGCGACAGCCTGGAAATCGCCCGTGGCAACCGGCCCGATTTCTTCAACCTCTATTACAAGAAGCCGCCGGTGTTCGTGCCGCGCCACCTGCGCCGCGAACTGCCCGGCCGCATGACCTACAAGGGGCTGGAGACCGAGGCGCTCGACCTCGCGCCGCTCGCCGGCATCGTCGCCGACTTCAAGGCCGAAGGCGTCGAGGCGGTGGCCATCTGCTTCCTGCACTCCTACGCCAACCCGGCGCACGAGCAGGCGGCGCAGGCCGAGATCGCCCGGCTGTGGCCGGAGGTGGCCACGGTGTCCTCGCACCAGATCAGCCGCGAGTGGCGCGAGTACGAGCGCACCAGCACGGCGGTGATGTCGGCCTATGTCCAGCCGACGGCGGAGCGCTACCTGAAGCGGCTGGCCTCGGGCCTCGGCGAGCGCGGCTTTGACGGCAACCTCTACGTCATGCAGTCGAACTGCGGCGTCGACACGCTCGACAGCGTGTCGCGCATTCCGATCACCATGGTGGAATCCGGCCCGGCCTCGGGTTTCTGGGGCGCCGCCGAACTCGGCAAGCTGATCGGCGAGCCGAACGTGCTGGCCCTCGACATTGGCGGCACCACCGCCAAGTGCTCGCTGATCGAGGACGGCAAGGTCAGGATCATGACCGACTACTGGATCGAGAAGAGCCGCACGTCCGCCGGCTATCCGATCATGGTGCCGGTGGTCGACCTCGTGGAGATCGGCAACGGCGGCGGGTCGATCGCCTGGGTCGACGATTT
This sequence comes from Pleomorphomonas sp. NRK KF1, assembly GCF_023721755.1. GTDB lineage: Bacteria > Pseudomonadota > Alphaproteobacteria > Rhizobiales > Pleomorphomonadaceae > Pleomorphomonas. Next base: position 23,062 of record NZ_JAMDLH010000012.1, read on the forward strand.
CGGCAAACTGCACGTCGGGCCGCAGTCGGCCGGCGCCCAGCCGGGACCGGCCGCCTACGGGCGCGGCGGCACCAGCGCCACCACCACCGACGCCAACCTCTGGCTCGGCCGCATCAACCGCGATTATTTCTGCGGCGGCGCGGTGAAGGCCGACATGGACGCGGCCAGCCTGGCCATGACCGACCTTGGCGCCAAGCTGGGCGTTTCGGCCGACGAGGCGGCGCGCGGCATCATCCGCATCGCCAACAACAACATGGTCAACGCGCTGAAGCTGGTGTCGCTCAACCGGGGCTTCGACCCGCGCGACTTCACGCTGGTCGCCTTCGGCGGTGGCGGCGCCATGCACGCGGTGGCGCTCGGCAGCGAGTTGGGCGCCAAGAAGGTGGTGATCCCGGCCGGCGCCTCGGTGTTCTCGGCCTGGGGCATGATGATGTCGGACCTCCGGCGCGACTATTTCGTCACCCACCTCGCCGATCTCGGGCCGGGCGCGGCCTCCGAGATCGAGGGGCTGTTCAAGGAGGCGGAAGCCACGGCGCTCGCGCAGTTTGCGAGCGAGGGCATCGCGGCCGACAAGGTCGGCTTCCTGCGCTACGGCAAGTTCCGCTATCAGAATCAGGAACATACCACCGAGGTGCTGATCGGCGGCGGCGCAGTGTCCGACGCGCGGCTCAGTGAAATCGAGGCCGATTTCCACGACGCCTACAAGCGCGAGTACACCTATCGGCTCGATGCGCCGGTCGAGCTGGTCGGCATCCACATCGTGGCATCGGCGGAAGTCGGCAAGCTGACGATGGAGGCGCAGCCGCTGTCGAGTGCGCCGGCGGCCAGCGCCCTCAAGGGCAGGCGCGCGGTCGACTATGCGCTCGAGGGCGTGCATCAGGCCGCCATCTACGATGGCGAGAAGCTGCTGCCGGGCATGCAGTTCGTCGGGCCGGCCATCATCGAGGACCCGGGCACCACCGTGGTGATCCACCCTGAGAACAGGGTGTCGATCGACGCCTACGGCAACATCCACATCGAACTCTGAGCGCGAGCGAGCCAGCCATGACACACGACGATCCCATCACGCTCGAAATCATCCAGAACTCCCTGCAGGCGACGGCCGACGAAATGTTCGCCGCCATGCGCAAGACGGCGATGAGCTCGATCATCTACGAGGTGCTCGACATGGGCACCGGCATTCTCGACGCCAAGGGGCAGCTTGCCAGCTCGGGCGCCGGCATTCCCGGCTTCGTCGGCGTGCTCGACAAGTCGGTGAAGGTGCTGGTCGACAAGTTCGGCAAGCCCGGCGACGTCGAGCCCGGTGACGTGTTCATCACCAACGATCCCTATTACGGCGGCGTCACTCACCTCAACGATCTGGTGGTGGCGATGCCGGTGTTCGCCGGCGAGAAGCTGATCGCCTGGACGGCCAACATCGCCCATAACTCCGACGTCGGCGGCAAGTCGCCGGGGTCGCTGTCGGCCGACGCCACCGACATCTTCCAGGAGGGCCTGCGACTGCCGGCCATCAAGATGATCTCGAAGGGCGAGCCGATCGCCGGCATCTTCGACATCATCACCGTCAACTCGCGCATGCCCGACTTCCTGCGCGGCGACCTCTGGGCCGCCATCGCCTCGGTGCGCATCGGCGCGCGCCGGCTGACCGAACTCGCCGAGAAATACGGCGTCGAGACCTTCGAGAAGGCCATGGCCTCGTTCATGGACTACGGCGAGGAGGTGACGCTCAAGGAGCTGGCCAAGCTGCCGCGCGGCACCTTCGAGCTGACCGAGGAGCAGGACGACGGCCGGCTGTTCAACGTCAAGCTGACGATCTCCGAAAGCGAGTTCGTGGTCGACCTGCGCGACAACCCGCCGCAGGATGCCGGTCCCAACAACGCCAGCCGGGACGACGTTCTGGTGTCGGTGCAGGTGATCTTCAAGGCGCTGACCGACCCGCTGTCGCCGGCCAACGAGGGTACCTTCCGGCCGCTCAAGGTGCTGACCACGGAGGGAACGACCTTCCACGCCAGGGAACCGGCGGCCATCGGCTTCTATTACGAGATCGGCATCCGCGTCACCGACCTCATCTGGCGCTGTCTCGCGCCTCACGTGCCGCACAAGCTGCCGGCCGGCCACTTCTCGTCGATCGCCGGCACCTTCATCGGCGGCATTCACCCCGATACCGGGCGCCAGTACACGATCATCGAACCGCAGATCGGCGGATGGGGCGCGGCCGAGGGGCGCGACGGCAACAACGCCATCTTCTCGGCCGTCCATGGCGAGACCTACAACTGCCCGGCGGAGATATCGGAAGCCCGCAACGGCCTCATCGTCGACCGCATGGAACTCAACATCGCCGAGGGTGGCGAGGGTGAGTGGTGCGGTGGTCGCGGCATCCGCGTCGATTACCGCATCCGCCGCGACGACAGCTTCCTGACGCTCGGCTACACCCGCTCGCGCATTCTGCCGTGGTCGCTGAAGGGCGGCAACGAGGGCAGCGCCAACTATGCCATCGTCGCCAAGAAGGACGGCACGCGGACGCGTTACGCTTACGGTTCGGGCATCCGCGTCGACGAGGGCGAGGTGATCGAGATCTACACCGCCACCGGCGGCGGCTTCGGCGATCCGGCGGAGCGCGATCCGGCCAAGGTGGCCGCCGACATCCGCGACGGCTACATCACGCCGGAGCGAGCGAAGGCGGTCTATCCGCAGTCGGCCGGCTGAGGGGAATCGGCGTCTGCGGGAGCCAGCGTTCCCGCCGACGTCCTGGAACGGACGGCAACGCACTCGGCGAACGCAAACTCGCTGGGTGCGTTTTCTTTTGGCGGGATTTTCCGTGAGGAGAAGTGGTAGCAGCGGGCGGAATCGAACCGCCGACCTACGGGTTATGAGTCCGTCGCTCTAACCAACTGAGCTACACTGCCACGACCCACCGGCTGGCCGGCGGAAAGTGCGCCGATATAAGGGCGGGGGAGGGGGGCTGTCAAGCGCCATTGCCCCCGTAATGACCCTTTGCCGGCGGCGCTCCCCAAGGCGCAAAAAGCCGGGCTCGCCGGTGGGCGTTCGTGAGGCTTGACCCCCGGTCGTCGGCGCGATTCCATTCGGGGATGAAGCGAATCGCACTCCTCCTCGCCGGCGTGCTGGCGCTTGCCCCGATCGGCGCGGCGGCGGCCGACGCCGCCTTTTCCCGTTGGCTCGGCGACAAGGTGTGGCCGGCAGCGAAAGCCTCCGGCGTCAGCCGGGCCACCTTCGAGGCGGCGGTGGCCGGCCTCGAACCCGACCTTCGCCTGCCCGACCTCAAGCCGACCGGCGGCGGCGACGCCTTCCAGGCGGAGTTCCGCAGCCCGGCGACCTATCTCGCCGATGCCAAGCTCGACGCGCTGGCCGCCGGCGCGCGCAAGCGATATGCCGACAATCGCGCCACTCTCGACAAGGTGGCGCGGGCGACCGGCGTGCCCCCAGGCATCGTGCTGGCCGTCTGGGGCAAGGAATCGGCCTTCGGCGCCGCCAAGATCGAGAAGGACGCCGTGCGCACGCTGGCGACGCAGGCCTACATGGGCTCGCGCCGGGCCGAGTTCTTTCCCGAACTGGTGGCGGCGCTGGTCATCCTCGAACAGGAGCATATCTCCCGCGCTGCCATGAAAAGCTCGTGGGCCGGCGCGCTGGGCCAGCCGCAGTTCATGCCCTCGAAGTTCCTGTCGGACGCCGTGGACGGCGATGGTGACGGCCGCCGCGACATCTGGCGCTCGACGCCGGACGTTCTGGCCTCGATCGGCCATTACCTGAAGTCGCGCGGCTGGAAGGCGGGCGTCCCCTGGGGCGTCGAGGTGCGATTGCCGGCCTCGGTGCCGTGCAGCCTGGAAGGCCCCGATCAGGGCCAGCCACTTGCCGCCTGGGCCAGGGCCGGCGTGACGCGGGCCGACGGCCGGCCGCTGGCCTTGGGCGATGTCGGGCCGACCGGACACCTGTTGATGCCGGCGGGGCGCATGGGGCCGGCCTTCCTGGTGTCGCACAACTTCTATGTGCTGAAGACCTATAACGAATCCGACGTCTACGCCCTGACCATCGGCATGGTGGGCGACCGGCTGGGCGGGCCGCAATCGATCCGGGGCGATTGGGGACGGGTGACCGGTTTCAGCCGTGGCGACGTCAGGGCCGTACAGCGGCGGCTCGAGGGCATGGGGCACGATGTGGGAACGGCCGACGGACTGGTCGGCTTCCGCACCCGCGTCGCCATCGGCCGCTGGCAGGCCAGGAACGGTCTGCCCGTGACCTGCTATCCCGACAAGGCGGTTATCTCTGCCTTGAAATGAGGCTCCGCCCTGACATGACAGGGGGGGCGCCAAAGCGCCCCCCAACGTTGGTGACTGCGCCCCCGTTCAGTGCAGGGCCGCCGGGCGGATGTCGATCCGCTTGGTCGTCTTGGGCTGATCGGGCGAACGCGGCACCGTCACCTTCAAGACGCCCTTGTCGAACTCGGCGGTGATCTTGTCACGGTCCGGCGTGAAGGGCAGGGCGAACGAGCGCATGTAGGTGCCGCTCGAGCGCTCGGTCAGGCGATAGTGGCGCTTGTCGTCCTTCTCCTCGCGGTCGACCTTGTGCTCGGCCTTGAGGGTGAGAACCTCGTCGTCGATCTCCAGATCGATGTCCTTGGGATCGATGCCGGGCAGTTCGGCGGTCATCTCAAGGCCGGTCTCGGTCTCGGCGATGTCGACGCGCGGGCTCAGGATGCTCTCGCCGCCGCCGGCGAGCGGAGGCAGGCCCCAACCGCGGGTGAAGCTGTCGAACAGCTGGTCCATTTCGTGGCGCAGCGACAGGAACGGATCCTCGTGTGAGCGAGAGGGAGCCGAACCGCGCCCGAATGGCATCAGGGATTTCTTGTCCATGGCTAACTCCTCGTGTCTCGCGGAGTCCTGTCGGACGAACGCCTCATCGGTGTCCGCCGGAGGACCCTTAACGTGGCTCTTCATATATGGGGAGCCGAGGGCGTTTGTTGAAGCCCCGGAGCAGCTCGAAGGTAGTCCCATTGATGTTGGATAGTCTCCCGATCTGTCGGTGCGAGTCGCCGATCATATTGGCTCTTTCCGCGGATTGACGCGCTGTATCTCGTGATCAATCGCGATGATCATTTTGACGGCATATCTATCCAGAAAATCCCCATAACACAGGGGATGTTGGCCCTCTCGTGCGTTGATATGCCCGCCTCTCGCGGCTGGATTATCCTGGCTCCTGGGGTTGTTATCCAATACTGGCGTCTGCAGGGTTCCAATTTTCGCCACAATGTGCTACTTGGAGCAATATGACAGTTAAACTTAAAGTTGAAAGCGTATTCAAACTATTCAACGATACGCGAAAAGAGGGCATGGCGCTGCTGAGAGACGGCGCCACCAAGGACGAGATTTTTCGCAGCACGGGCGTGACCGTCGGCATCAACGACGTCAGCTTCGAGGTCAACGAGGGCGAGATCTTCGTCATCATGGGCCTCTCCGGCTCGGGCAAGTCGACCCTCGTCAGAACCTTGAACGGGCTCATCCGGCCGTCGTCGGGCAAGATCTTCATCGCAGGGGAAGACGTCGCCAGTTGCGACATGAAGCGCCTGCGCGCCATACGGCGCCGGGAGATCACCATGGTCTTCCAGCATTTCGCGCTGTTCCCGCACAAGACGGTGGTCGAGAACGTCGCCTATGGCCTGAAAGTGAAGGGTGTCGGGCCGACCGAGCGGCGCAAGGCGGCGATCGAGGCCCTGGCGAAGGTCGGGCTCGATGCCTATGCCGACAGCTTTCCGGGACAGTTGTCCGGCGGCATGCAGCAGCGTGTCGGGCTGGCCCGCGGCCTCGCTACCGACCCGGCGATCCTGCTGATGGACGAGCCGTTCGGCGCGCTCGATCCGCTAATCCGGCGCGAGATGCAGGACGAACTGATCGCGCTGCAAAAGGAACTGAAGAAGACCATCGTCTTCATCACCCACGACCTCAACGAGGCCCTGCTGCTCGGCAATCGCATCGCCATCATGAAGGACGGCGCCTTCGTGCAGGTCGGCACGGCGCAGGACATCGTCTCCAACCCGGCCGACGACTATGTGCGCGCCTTCGTGGCCGACATCGACCGCTCGCGCGTCTTCACCGCATCCGATATCGCGCAGGATGCCGATCATATTCCGCTCAAGGAGAGCGTTCTCGGCGCGCTCGTCGTCATGGACAAGGCCGGCGTCGACGTGGCGCATGTGGTCGATCAGGACGGCGTGCTGGCGGGCATGGTGACGCGCGAAGCCCTGACGGCGGTGAAGCCGAACACGCCGGTCGTCGAGGTGATGGAACCCGATGCGCCGAGCGTGACCAGCGAAGCCTATATCAACGAGATGTACGCCACGGCCCAGAACGGCGTTCTGATGGCCGTGACCGACAGCGACGGCAAGCTCGTCGGTTCCGTGGAGCCGACGGCGATCTTCGGGCATCTGACCCCCGACACCGAGACGGCGACCGAAGCCGAGGAGGACGACGGCAAGGAAGACGCAGGCCCGCCATCCGATGAAACGGAGACCGAGCCCGCCAACATTGTCGATGCTCAGAAGGAGAAAAGCCTGTGAGCCCGTCCGATCTTCTCGTCATTCCCTTCGATGGCTGGGTCAACGCCTTCGTTCGCGGATTCCTGGTTCCGAACTTCCGCCCGTTCTTCCGCGCCGTGCAGGTTCCGGTCAACGAGGTCCTGCAGGCGTTCGACGGATTCTTCGCCTGGGTGCCGATGCTCGTGGTCACGCTGGTCTTCGCGTTCGTCGCGTGGCGGGTGGTGGGGCGGACCATGGCGATCATCACCGTCGTCGGCTTCGTCTTCATCGACATGATCCAGCTGTGGCCCGAGACCATGACGACGCTGGCGATGATCCTGACCTCGGTGCTGTTCTGCACCCTCATCGGCATTCCCGCCGGCATTCTGGTGGCCGGCTCCAACATGGCGTGGAAGGTTGTCAGGCCGATCCTCGACATCATGCAGACGGTTCCAAGTTTCGTGTACTTGGTGCCGATCGTCATGCTGTTCGGCGTCGGCATGGCGCCCGGCATCATCGCGACCATCATCTTCGCGCTGCCGCCGATCATCCGGATGACCAATCTCGGCATCCGCAACGTCCGCGAGGACCTGATCGAGGCGTCGGAGGCCTTTGGCGCCACCCGGACGCAGACGTTGATCGAGGTTCAGCTGCCGCTCGCCATGCGCACCATCATGGCCGGCCTGAACCAGACGCTGATGCTGGCCATGTCCATGGTGGTCATCGCCGCCCTGATCGGCGCCGGCGGGCTGGGGTTGATCGTCAACACCGGTCTCGGCCGTCTCAACGTCGGGCAGGCGACCGCCGGCGGCGTGGGCATCGTCATCCTGGCGATCGTGCTCGACCGGATCACGCAAGGCCTGGCGGAACCGGGCTCCGGCAGCAAGAAACCGCTGCTCGGCTCGTTCAAGTCGCTGTTCCGCAGCCAGGACATCGAAGCCGCCGCACCGGACAAGGCGGTCTGAAGACACTGGGCATGTCCGGCGAGCCTGGGTCGCCAGCACGCCCTATCTCATTGTTTTCATGCAGCTCCGGGCGCAGAACCGGCGTCCATTTTGCTGGAGCTGCTCTGGATGCCGCGCGCTTTTGCGCCGGTTCAAACGGGGTGGTCGCGCTTGATGGCGCGGCCCCGAGACGCCCACCTTCAAACTGGAGATCAGAAATGACCAATGCTATCCGCAACACGATGACCGCCGTGGCGCTCATCGCCGGCGCCGTCGGTCTTTCCGCAGGTCTTGCCAGCGCCCAGGATATGCCGGGCAAGGGCACCACCATCAAGATGGCTCAGGCGACATGGGATACCGGCTGGTTCCAGGCCGCGATCTACAAGCAGATGTTCGAAACGCTGGGCTACACGGTCGAAGGCCCGACCACGCTCGACGCGCCGATCTTCTATCAGTCGGTCGCCCAGGGTGACGTCGACCTCTGGGTCAATGGCTGGTTCCCGCTGCACGACACCTACAAGGAGACGTTCGACGGTTCGGCCTCGATCGTCGGGGCCATCGCCAAGGGTGGCGCGCTGCAGGGCTATCTGGTCGACAAGGCCGCCGCCGAGGAGTTCGGCATCAAGACGCTGGACGACTTCAAGCGTCCGGAGGTGATGAAGGCCTTCGACCGCAATGGCGACGGCAAGGCCGATCTGGTCGCCTGTCCGCCGGGCTGGGGCTGCGAGGTCACCATTTCCGAGCACATGAAGAACTATGAGCTCGACGACGCCATCAACCCGATCAAGGCCGGCTACTCCGCGTCCATGGCCGATGCGATCGCCGCCTACAAGGGCGGTGAGCACATCCTGTTCTACACCTGGACGCCGAACTGGACCGTCAACGAGCTGAAGCTCGGCGACGACGTCGTGTGGATCGAGGTTCCCGAGAAGGACGGCGTCGAGACGCCGGCGGCCGCCGAGGGCATCAAGGCCTGCGTCGAGGATCCCTGCCGCATGGGCTTCGTCGCCAACGACATCGTGCCGGTCGTCAACAATGCCTTCCTCGACAAGAACCCCGCCGTGGCGACCCTTCTCAAGGGCGTGCAGATCCCGCTCGACGACATCTTCGCCCAGAACGCGGCGATGAATGCCGGTGACGACAAGGTCGACGCGCAGGCCGCCGAGTGGGTCAAGAAGAACCAGGCGGCCGTCGACGGCTGGCTGGCCGACGCGCGCGCCGCGGCCAAGTAATACGCGTTCCGCTTGATCCGGACTTATCCGGCTCGAGCGGACGGCAGTTGCATGAAACGATTGGGGCGTCGATCTGAACCAACTCGGATCGACGCCCCATTTTCTTGTCTGGACGACATCGGCGATATCGCCGGCTGCTGGATGCTACTCCGCGCTGGCCGCTACGGCCGGGTGATAGTGCGGCTGGAACAGCCGGCCGCGCTCGGTCCAGAAGACGATGAGCAGCGTCAGGGTCGACAGGCCGAAGTAGCCGGCCGTCAGCGGCATGATGGTGCCGTCGAAGGCCTGGCCGATCAGCGCGCCGCCGACGGCGCCGATCAGCGTGGTGAAGGCGCCGATCAGCGAGGAGGCGGTGCCGGCCACTTCGCCGAGGGGGTCGAGGGCGAGCGCGTTGTAGTTGGACATGGCGATCGAGAAGAAGAACTGCATCGCCACCATCATGGCGATGAACAGCCAGAGTGGCGGCAGTCCGTCCCACGCATAGGCGGCGGCAAGGAAGATGGCCGCCAGAGCGACGTGGATGACGTGGCTGCTGTGCGACAGGCGGCGCATGCCCCAGCTGCGCACCAGGCGGCTGTTGACGAAGGCGGCGATGCCGCCGGTGACCGCCACCGACGCGAAGGCGGCCGGGAACAGCGCGCCGAGACGATAGCCGTCGGAGCCGAGGATCTGCTCGGCCGAACCGATGAAGCCCATCAGCGTGGCAAAGAGCAGGCCAATGGCCAGCGAGTAGCCGACCGCCTCGCGATTGGTGACGCAGATGCGCGCGGCCTCGACGATCGACCGTACCGACAGGGCGCGGCGGAACTCGGGATGCAGCGTCTCGGGCATGCGGATGTAGAACCACAGGCCGACGGCGACCGACAGGGCGGCCATGGTGGCGAAGATGGAGCGCCAGCCGGCCAGCGCCAGCAGCAGGCCGCCGAAGGTGGGCGCCAGCACCGGGATGATCATGAACACCATCATGGTGAAGCTCATGACGCGGGCCATCTCGCGGCCCTCGTAACGGTCGCGGACGATGGACACGGCGATGACGCGGGCGGAAGCTGCGCCGATGCCTTGCAGCACGCGAGCGACCAACAGGCCGGTGAAGCCCGTGGCCAGTGCCGATATGATGGCGCCGACGATCAGGATGACGAGGCCGGCGATCACCAAGGGGCGGCGTCCCCAGACGTCGGACAGCGGTCCGTAGACGATCTGGGCGATGCCGAACCCGACCATGTAGGAGAAGACGACGAGCTGCAGCTCGTTGGCCTCGACAAGGCCGAAGCTGTCGCCGATGGCGGGCAGTGCCGGCAACATGGTGTCGATGGCAAGGGCCGTAAGGCCCATCAGGGCGGCGATGAGGGCGACGGTCTCGGCAAAGCCGGGACCTTGGCGAGCCGGCAAGCCGGTCGTGGTAGTCATGACGAAACCTAAAATGCTGAAAGCAGAGCCCGGAGAATGCCGGGACGCGCAAACAAAATACTGCTGCGGCCTGCCTGGGCGTGTCTTGTAGCGTTTCAGAGACGTTTTTTCCAGCCCGGATGGCCGGAGTCAGCAAAATGTGATCGGGGAAACGCTTAGGGCGAGGGGAGGGGACCTACCGACGCTCTGTCGTATTGGCGCGAAGCCAGGCTACAAGTTGGCCGAACTCGAAGTGTCCCGACCGGTAGAGACCATCGATGAAAGCAAAGGTCTCGTCAGCGCCGGCCGTGATGAAGGTTCCGTTGATAGCCAGGAACGTGTAGGTCGCGGCAAAGGCAACGCGTTTGTTTCCATCGAGGAACGGATGGTTCTGCGCCAAACTCTCCCAGAGGGCGGCCGCCTCCTCGATCAAGTCGGCATAATAGCCTGTCTGCGGGCGAAATAGGGCGGCTTCCAGCAGACCGGGATCTCTGACGCCGGCAATGCCGCCATATCGTTCCACTTGATCCTCAAGGATCGCTAGAACTTCGATCGTTGTCAGGAAGTCGCTCATTCCGCCAACTTTTTATACAGTGGCGCAAACGTATCGTGGCTAGCCTGATAGACGGCCATGACGCTCGCACGGGGCTTGCCGTGTTTGCGCTTCTCGATCAGATCGGCGAACGCCTCGTCCACAAGTGCCTGTAGCTGGCGCCCCTCGCTTTTCGCAAGATCGCGCACTGTCGACAGAATTTCAGAGTCGACCTGGGTCGCAAACTTCTCGCGGCTGTGGGACGTCATGACACACCTCCATATCTGGCAGGACTGTATCATGATGGATCATGACGTCTCAACCATGGCTTCCGAAGCGTATGGGGCAAACTCAATCGTCCGAATACGGCCCCGGGATCGAGCCGGTGATGTCGGTCGAAGAATAGCCCTGGAGGGGCTGCGCGCCGACGTTCCAGCCGATGTTGCCCGCGCCTGCCGGCGGCGGTACGTAGGTGCCCTGGCCCACCGGCGTGCAGATGTAGCCGGGTGGGCAGCCGGGCGGCTGGGCGGCCGGCGCGTCGGCGTAGATCGGCTGGGGCTGCTGGTACGCGGGCTGCTGATAGGCGGGCTGTTGGGCGACCGGATAGGCGCCGTTGCCGATCGGGGCCGGCGGCAGCGGCGCGTCGAAGGACGGATTGCCGGCAGCGTAGGTCGGTTCGGTGGGCATCGGCTGCGGCGCGGCCGGCCAGACCGGACTGGCCGGCAGATTGCTCGCCATCGGCATGTTCGGGTCGGGCGTGAACATCGGCGCACCGCGCGGCGGCACCTGCGGCTGCGGCTTGCAGTAGCGATAGGTGCCGGCGTTGTTGTGGCGGGCGAGGTCGAGGTGCAGGTGGTCGTCGTGCGCGCGGTCGGCGCCGGGGCCGAGCACGGTGGTGAAGGCGCCGCAGGCGCCGCGCGTCACCTCGCGCAGGAAGGCGCGGTCGGTGGGGTTGCCGTACCAGCCCTTCTTGACGGTGACGGTATAGCCGTTGGACAGCTCGACGCCGGCAAAGTCGAAGGCATTGGCGAAGGCGTGCTCGGAGAGGCGGGCGCCGGCGATGTTGTTGCGCGGGCGGCAGTTGTAGGTGCCGAAGTTCTTGATCTCGACCACCGGCAGGCCGTAGCGGGCCAGCGCCGCCGGCATGACGACCTCGGCGACCCAGCGTTCGAGCGCCGCCGTCATCGGACAGGAGAGCACCAGCGAGCGGGAGCCGAGGCTGACGGTGCCGTCTTCCAGCGCCTTGACCTTCAGGGGACGGTCGATGCCGCAGATGCCCTTTCCCTGGATGGCGCTGGCCTTCTGGATGAACGGCGTCAGCTTGACCATGTTGCGGGCGTAGCAGGCCGCTTCCGCCTGGGCGCGCCATGGCGCGCGCTCCTCGGATTCGAAGAAGCCGCAGCCCGCCAGGGCGGCGGACACGAACAGCGAGAGCAGACCGGACGCAATACGAGAGGGTCTCATGCGCACAGTTTAGAGCCGATGCCTTAAGGGGCGGTTTACGTTAATCGGGGGAAAACCGGGCGGCATCGGCCCGAACGGCCCCGCGGCAAGGAGGCAAGGCATGATTCAAGGGATCAGTCACATCACCTTCATCGTCGCCGATCTCGACCGGACGGAGGCGATGCTCGTCGGCATCCTCGGCGCCCGCAAGGTCTATGACAGCGGCGAGCATACGTTCTCGCTGTCGAAGGAGCGGTTCTTCGTGGTCGGCGCCGAGCCGAACGCCACCTGGATCGCCATCATGGAAGGGGAGGCGCTGTCGACGCGGACCTACAACCACGTGGCCTTCAAGATCGATGATGGCGAATACGAGGCTTGCCTCGGGCGCATCAGGGACATGGGGCTCGACGTGCGCGAGGGCCGCTCGCGAGTGCCCGGCGAGGGGCGGTCGATCTACTTCCACGACCACGACAACCACCTGTTCGAGCTGCACACCGGCACGCTGGACGAGCGCCTGGCGCGTTATGCCGAGGGGCGGTGACGGCTCAGCGGGAGGGCGTGACAACGCGTGGCCAGGCGGGCGCGACCTCGGTGCCGGCAGCAATGGTGGCCTGCATCGTGCGGGCCGATCCGATCAATGCCTCGCGCGCTTCGGCTATCAGTCTTTCCATCGCGCGCTGTCCCGCTTCGGCGCCCAGCAGTTGGACGGCTTTCGTCCTGAGAGCCTGCTCTTCCGGGGCGCAGCGGGTGAGCGCGCCGTCGGCCGCCGTCGCCGCGTCGAAGGTTCGGTCGCGCTGAACCGTCTGGCCGATCTCGTTGACGGTGCAGATCGTCCATGCGCGCCGGGGGATATCGAGTTCGGCGGCGATCCGTCGGGCGTTATCGGCTGCGTGGCCCGGCGACAGCGCCAGTGAACCGCAGGCAAGCACCATCGTCACGCGGCGCGCAAAGCCGGTTCGGCGAAGCTGACGGCTAGGGGCGCTTGGCAGGGGCATTGCCGCTCGAAGAGACCGATCATGGAGGGAGACGGACGCGTCGCCCCCAGCATGCACCATGCTCAGGCCGCCGAACAGCCCCCGGCGGCCTTGATCGCGGCGCGGATATCCTTGACCGATATTCCGGCCAAAGGCCCTGTCAAAGCGCAGGCCGCCCGGTCAGACGTTCCGCCGGGCGACGGGGCGCGAAAGGACTGCGGAAGCTCAGAGGACGCCGATACAGACGGGTTGCGACAGGCGCGGTTTGCCGCGAGGGGCGCCGAGGATGGGGGTGAGCAGCCGTCTCCCGTCATGGATGGGAAAGCGATTCAGGACGCCAATCCCCAAGCCGGGAACGGGTCGGGCAGATGGCGGTAGCGGTCGGGGTTGAAGCGGGTCATGATCGTGGCTTCGCCGACGAGACAGGCGTCGAGGTTGGCGCGGATTGCCGTCTCGTCCATGCCGGAGCCGATGAACACCAGCTCCTGCCGGCGGTCGCCCCAGTGCGAATGCCAGTTGCGCCGCATGACCTCGCGCCATTCGGCATGATCGGGCCAGCGTTCCTTCGGCACCGCCGCCCACCAGCGGCCGAGCGCCCCGGTGCGGCAGACTGCTCCGGCGATCGACAGTTCGCCGCACCACTCGGGGCGGGTGGCAAGCCAGAAGTGCCCCTTGGCGCGGATGACGCCGGGAAGGCTCTGGCGGAGGAAGGCGCTAAAGGCGCAAGGGTGAAACGGGCGTCGGGCGCGGTAGACGAAGGAGGCGATGCCGTACTCCTCGGTCTCGGGCACATGATCGCGAAAGCCGTAAAGCTCCCTGGCCCAGAGCGGGTGCCGCTCCGCCTTGTCGCGATCGAACAGGCCGGTGTCGAGCACGCTTTCGAGCGGCACGCGGGCGAAATCCGCCTCGATGAGCTTGGCGTCGGCGTTGAGCGCCCTGACGATCTTGCGGGCCTGGTCCGCGCGTTCCGGGCCGGCATCGGACACCTTGTTGAGGATGACGACGTCGGCGAACTCGATCTGCTCGGTCAGGAGGTCGGCGAGCGTGCGCTCGTCGTCGATGCCGGCTGTTTCGCCACGGTCGCCCAGGAGGTCGTGCGAGCCGAAGTTGGCGGTGAGATTGATGGCGTCGACCACCGTCACCATGGTGTCGATGCGGGCGACGTCGGACAGCGAGACGCCGGCCTCGTCGCGGAAATCGAAGGTGGCGGCGATCGGCAGCGGCTCGGCGATGCCGGTGGCTTCGATCAGCAGGTAATCGAAGCGGCCGGCGCGGGCGAGGCGGCTGACCTCGGCGAGCAGGTCGTCGCGCAGGGTGCAGCAGATGCAGCCGTTCGACAACTCGACCAGCTTCTCGTCGACGCGGGAGAGGCCGCCGCCCTCGCGCACCAGGTCGGCGTCGATGTTCACCTCGCTCATGTCGTTGACGATGACGGCGACGCGGCGGCCGGCACGGTTGTTGAGGATGTGGTTGAGAAGCGTCGTCTTGCCGGAGCCGAGAAAGCCCGACAGTACGGTTACGGGGAGATGGGGCATCGGCAACTCACTAAATGCAACGTTATAACATAACATATGGCTAGCAAGCGGGGGCCATGGTGTCAATGGTTCCCCGGCGTTTGGCGCCAAGATCGGCGATGCCTGTGGGGAACCCCCAGTAAGCTATTGATACAGCGTGATTTCGTTGATGATCGCTGCGGCTCGGGAGCAATCCCGATCCGAGATGTCGCGCAACCGTCGGAGCGGACGCTCTAGATCTGTCCCACCGTCTTCAGGCGGACCTTGGGGTGGACCTCGGCTTGGCTCATCACCGTGGTGTGGGCGCGGAAGCGCTCGACGATGGAGCGGACGAAGGGGCGGTTCATCGGGCTGGTCATCAGCACCGGCAGCTCGCCCTTCTTGGCGGCTTCCTCGAACTGATCGCGAACGGTGCCGACGAACTCCTGCAGCTTGCTGGGCGCCATGGCGAGGCGGCGGTCGTCGCCTTCGCCGACGATGCTCTCGATGAAGGCCTGCTCCCAGGCGGGCGACAGGCTGATGAGCGGCAGGTAGCCGCCCTGCGCCATGTTGGAAGCGCAGATCTGGCGGGCGAGGCGGGCGCGCACGTGCTCGGTGATGGTCTGCGTGGCGTGGGAGATGGACAGGCCCTCGGCGATGCCTTCCAGGATGGTGCCGAGGTCGCGGATCGACACGCGCTCGGCCAGCAGCAGTTGCAGAATGCGCTGGATGCCGGAGACGGTGATCTGGCTCGGCACGATCTCGTCGATCAGCTTGGCCTGATCGGACGGCACCTCGGCGAGCAGCTTCTTGACATCGGCGTAGGAGAGGAGCTCGGAAACGTTGGTTTTCAGCGTTTCGGAGAGGTGCGTGGAGAGCACGGTGGCCGGGTCGACCACGGTGTAGCCGCGGATCGCCGCTTCCTCGCGCAGGCGGCCGTCCACCCATGTGGCCGGCAGGCCGAAGGTGGGCTCGGTGGTCTGGGTGCCGGGGATGGTCACCTTGCCGCCCATCGGGTCCATGACCATGTACTGGCCGGGGAACAGCGTTCCCTTTCCGGCGTCCACTTCCTTGATCTTGATGACATACTCGTTGGCGCCGAGCTGCACGTTGTCCAGGAGGCGCACCGGCGGCATGATGTAGCCGAGGTCGGAGGCGATCTGCCGCCGCAGCGCCTTGATCTGGTCGGACAGCTTCTCGCCGCCCTTGCCGTTGTCGTTGATCAGCGGCAACAGGCCGTAGCCGAGCTCGACGCGCAGGTCGTCCATCTTGAGCGCGGTGGCGATCGGCTCCTCGGCCGGCGGCGGAGGGGGCGCATCGGCTTCCGCCTGGGCCATGACGGCCTCGATCTCGCGCTTGGCGTTCTGGCGCTTGGCCCAGAGGGCGAGGCCGCCGGCGCCGGCGCCGAGGGTGGCGAACGGCAGGAAGGGCAGGCCGGGCAAGAGCGCCAGCAGGCCCATGACGACGCCGGAGATGCCGAGCGCGGCCGGATAGCCGGTGAGCTGGCCGGAGAGCGCCTTGTCGGCCGAGCCGGAAACGCCCGCCTTGGACACCAGAAGGCCGGCGGCGGTGGAGACGATCAGCGCCGGGATCTGGCTGACGAGGCCGTCGCCGACGGTGAGGATGGTGTAGGAGTGGCCGGCTTCCGACAGCGTGATGCCCATCTGCATCGTGCCGATGATGATGCCGCCGATCACGTTGATGAAGGTGATGAGCAGGCCGGCGATGGCGTCGCCGCGCACGAACTTCGAGGCACCGTCCATGGCGCCGAAGAAGGCGCTTTCCGCTTCCAGATCCTTGCGGCGCTTCCTCGCCTCGTCTTCCTTGATCAGGCCCGACGACAGGTCGGCGTCGATGGCCATCTGCTTGCCGGGCATGGCGTCGAGGGTGAAGCGGGCGGCGACTTCGGCGATGCGGCCCGAACCCTTGGTGATGACGATGAAATTGACGATGATCAGGATGGCGAAGACGATGATGCCGATGACGAAGTTGCCACCCATCACGAAGCCGCCGAAGGCCTGGATGACGTGGCCGGCGGCGTCGGTGCCTTCGTGACCATGGCTGAGGATGAGGCGCGTCGAGGCGAGGTTGAGCGACAGACGCAGCATCGTCGAGATCAGGAGGATGGTCGGAAAGGACGTGAACTCCAGCGGCGTGTGGATGAACAGCGCCGTCATCATGATCAGCACGGAAAAGATGATCGACACCGCCAGCATGAAGTCGAGCATCATCGCCGGCATCGGCAGGATCAGGATGACCATGATCAGCATGATGCCGGCGGCGAGGCCGATGTCGCCGCGCAGGAGTGTCGAGCGAAGGTCCGAGCCCGTGGGCACGCTGAGACCGAAAGGAATCCTGGAGGGCGCCGTCTCGGGGGCTGAGGTGATGTCGCTCAAGTCGATCGTTTCCGAATTGCCGGCTGCGACGCACCTTGCGCCACCCGGCAGAATTTGCCGAGTGCATGGTTAACGGGTGGTTAACGGTGGCGGCTGCGTCCCCGACTGTTTGTCGACGGGCCTCTCCGTCCGTCCGCGAAATGTGTCGAGCAGGTGGCCGTCAGATGGCGAAATTTTGAAGAAGAGCGAGGCGATTAATATTTGAATCAATCTTCGGATGTCGTTTCAGATATGGCAACCTGAAAGCGCGTATGCGGAAAAGCGGTTGATTTCCGAAAGGCTTGGCATGCCCGATAAACCGGAGTCCGAAATGCGGGATAAAAAGGACTAACTGTGGCTCCCTATGATCAAATCAGCGTGTGAATCTAGTCTATTATTTTCTTCTGGCTTCCTGTTTGATGTTTAAATCGGCTCAAATTGCCCCAAAAATCTATTTTTCTTTAGATATCGCATGTTTTTTCAAAGTAAATTTGAAGTTGCCTTGGGGTTGTTGGCCTATATACTGCCTGCGCGTGCTCGGCAGTGGCGGGCACGTCGACGAATGACTGAACGCCCAGTTCCGAAGGCATGGCGCCCCGCTATTTGGAGGTCCGGGGTCGTGGGCTGTCTCACCATTCGCACCGAACGAAACGCGAAGCCCGGAGACCAAGATGAAACAGCTTCTCGCGACCACGTTTTTCGTAGCAGCGTCGGCTTCGCTCGTTCCGGCGCTCGCGGCGGACAGCACCTGCGGACGCGTCACGATTGCGAACATGAACTGGCAGTCCGCCGAACTCATCGCCTGGCTCGATAAGGCCATCCTTGAAAACGGCTACGGCTGCGAGGTCGATCTCGTACCCGGCGACACCCAACCCACCTTTGCCTCCATGACCGAGAAGGGCGAGCCCGATATCGCCCCCGAGGGCTGGATCAACGCCATGCGCGAACCGCTCGACAAGGCGGTGGCCGAGGGCAAACTGGTCTATGCGGTCGAGGCTCTTGGTGAGGGCGGCGTCGAGGGATGGTGGATCCCCGACTACATCGCCGAGGCCCACCCCGACATCAAGACGATCGACGACGCGCTCAACCATCCCGATCTGTTCCCTGACCCGGAGGATCCCTCGCGGGGCGCCGTTTACAGCTGCCCTTCGGGCTGGAACTGCCAGGTCACCACCGGCAACTTCTTCAAGGCCTACGACGCGGAGAAGCGCGGCTTCAACCTGATCGACCCCGGTTCGGCCGCCGGTCTCGACGGATCGATCGCCAAGGCCTTCGAGCGCAACCAGCCCTGGCTGGGCTACTACTGGGCGCCGACTTCCATTCTCGGCAAGTATCACCTGGTCCGCCTGGACTTCGACGTGCCCTATGACGAGGCCGAGTGGAAGTCCTGCACCACCGTGCCCGACTGCGACAAGCCCAAGAAGAACGCCTGGTCCAAGTCGGAAGTGTTCACCGTGGTGACCAAGTCCTTCGCCGACAGGGCGGGGCCGGCCTACGACTACATCAAGACCCGGGCCTTCCCGACCAACGAGCCGGTCAACGAGATGCTGGCCTGGATGACCGACAACCAGGCGACCGGCGAGGAAGCCGCGCGCTATTTCCTCAAGGAAAAGGCCGACATCTGGACCAAGTGGGTTCCGGCCGAGGTCGCCGAGAAGGTCAAGGCGGCGCTCTGATCCTCACGAGTTGAAAGCCGGCGTGCCCGGGGCGCGCCGGCATGCGTAGGCGGGGCCGGCGGTTCGGCTCCGTTTCCCCCCTCAGGATCTTTCGAATCCCGGTGAGGGTATTGGCGTGGCTGTCGCCCCTTGGCGACGGCTCCCATGGCGCCGCCCCGTCCGTCTCCGGGGCGGCGCCACCTCGCCGAACATGGAGACCTTCGACGCATGATGTCATTTGACGGTTTTCCGGTCATGGATGCCGACACGCTCACAGCTCTCAAGAAAGCCATCGACGGTGGCTTCCGCGCCTTCACGCGCGAGTTCGGCGCCACCGTCGAGGACTTTTTCCTGCCGCTGAGGACGTTCCTGATCTTCGTCGAGCGCTTGCTGGTCACCACGCCGTGGCCCTTGGTGCTCCTGGTGATCGTCGGCCTCGTCTATCTCGCCAGCCGCAGCTGGCGCCTGGTCGCGGGGGCGGCCGCCGCCCTTCTGGTCATCGGCTATTTCGGCATGTGGGAAGACACCATGCGCACGCTCGCCATGATCGTCGTGGCGACGCTGATCTCGGTGGCGATCGGCATCCCGCTCGGCATCCTGATGGCCTGGTCCGGCCGGGCGCGCGCCGTGATGCTGCCGGTGCTCGACGTGATGCAGACCATGCCGAGCTTCGTCTATCTCATCCCCGTGGTGATGCTGCTCGGCATCGGCAAGGTGCCCGGCCTGATCGCCGTGGTGATCTATGCCGCGCCACCCATCATCCGCCTCACCAACCTCGGCATCCGCCTCGTCGATGCCGACGTGCTGGAGGCGGCCGACGCCTTCGGCGCCTCCACCTGGCAGAAGCTGCGCAAGGTGCAATTGCCACTGGCGCTGCCGAACATCATGGCCGGTATCAACCAGACGATCATGGCCGCCCTGTCCATGGTGGTCGTCGCCTCGATGATCGGCGTGCAGGGGCTCGGCCAGCCGGTGCTGAAGGCCATCGCCAACCAGTATTTCACGCTCGGCGTGTTCAACGGCTTCGCCATCGTCGGCATCGCCATCATCTTCGACCGGACCAGCCAGGCGTTCGGCCGCCGGCTCCAGAAGCATCGCGAGGCCGAACATGCTTGAGTCCAGCACCTCGATCGAGATCCGCAACGTCTACAAGATCTTCGGTCCGCATCCCGAACGCTATATCGAGGCGGTTCGGGACGGCGGCATGTGCAAGGGCGACCTGCTCGAAAAGCACAACCACGTGCTGGGCCTCAAGAACGTGTCGCTCGACATCGAGGCCGGGCACATCCAGGTGATCATGGGCCTGTCCGGTTCGGGCAAGTCGACGCTGATCCGCCACATCAACCGGCTGATCGAGCCGACGGCCGGCGAGGTGATCGTCGAGGGAACCGATGTCCGGGCGCTGAAGCCCAAGGCGCTGCGCAACTTCCGCCGCGCTTCCACGGCCATGGTGTTCCAGAAGTTCGCCCTGCTGCCCCACCGCACCGTGATCGGCAACGTGGTGTTCGGCCTGGAAATCCGCGGCGTTTCCCGGGCCGAGCAGTTGGAAGAGGCCCATCACTGGATCAACCGCGTCGGTCTCGCGGGCTTCGAGGACAAGTATCCGAGCCAGCTGTCCGGCGGCATGCAGCAGCGGGTCGGGCTCGCCCGGGCGCTCTCCAACGACGCGCCGATCCTCCTCATGGACGAGGCTTTCTCGGCGCTCGATCCGCTGATCCGCGTCGACATGCAGGCCATCCTGCTCGACCTGCAGGAAGAGGTGAGGAAGACCATCGTCTTCATCACCCACGATCTCGACGAGGCGCTCAGGATCGGCGACCGGGTCGCCATCATGCAGGATGGAGAACTGGTGCAGCAGGGCAAGCCGGAGGACATCGTCCTGTCGCCGGCGACGCCCTACGTCGAGGACTTCGTGCGGCAGGTCAATCGCGGCCGCGTCGTCAAGGTCGGAGCGCTGGCGAGATCGGTGTCGGGGCCGCCGGCCGCCCTGCGGATCTCCGGGTCGCTGCCGCTCGCCGACGCGGCGCTGCGGCTCGTCGAGGCCAGGCTGTCGTTTGCCGACGTCACCGATGCCAACGGCGCCGTCGTCGGACGGGTCGGTCTCGAAGACGTGGTGAGAACGCTGGCCCGTTCGGCCGGCGAGGAAGGCGCGCTCGCCGGCATGGCGAGCGAGGAGCCGCCGGCCCGGCTGGTTGGCTAAGGGCGGCCTTCATGCTTTGACAGAAACGGCCGGCAGGCGTATTTTCCGGCCGTTTCACAGGACAAGTCCGGCGATACGGGTTCGCTGGGCAGGTTCGATCCTTTCGCTTTGACGCAACTTGTGGGACGAGGTTCTCGTCCGGGTTGCCTCATGGAGGCTGTATGCCCCGGTAAGGCGGGGAGGCCAAAGGTCCTCCCCTCGCAAGTTCGATCCACCTGATGCCGCCCGGCGGAGAACGCGGGCGCGTGGAGGCTTGCGCTTTTCCCAAAATGACAGTGATGCGCCGGGGCACTGCGCCCACGGCCGATCAACTTGGAAAGCCTACCGCAATGGCACGGGACTATTCCCGCTTCATGCCGTCCCTCACGGGCGGTTCCCGCATACACACGCCGACCGGTCTCGAGAGGCTCGGCTGGACCAGCCACTTCGCCCAACAGGTGGGCGTCGACGATCTCTCCCGCACCCCGCCGGTGCGCGTCACCTCGGTGGAGCGCAGCGGCCTCCGCGTCGAGGGCGACGGTCTCCAGGCGGCGCTGCCGCCACGCGCCGACGCCACCGTCGGCGACTGGTTGCTGCATGACGCCGCTCGCCCCGGCGCCAGCCGGCTTCTCACTCGCAAGAGCCTGTTTCGACGCCGGGCGGCCGGCACCGGCCGCGAGGTGCAGCTGATCGCCGCCAACGTCGACACGGTGTTCGTCGTCACCTCCTGCAACCGCGACTTCAACGTCGCGCGCCTCGAACGCTATGTCGCGCTGGCCTTCGAGGCCGGCGTCGAACCGGTGATCGTGGCGACCAAGGCCGACCTGACCGATGATCCCCAGGGCTTCGCGGCGGCGGCGGAGGAGGTGTCGGTGGCGGCGCCGATGCCGGTTCCCGTGGTGGTGCTCGATGCGCTCGGTTCCGAGCCGAAGGAGAAGCTCGCCCCCTGGTGCAAGCCGGGGCGCACCGTCGCCTTTCTCGGCTCGTCGGGCGTCGGCAAGTCGACGCTGGTCAACGCCCTGTCGGGGCGGACGACCGCGGCGACCGGTGGCATCCGAGAGGACGACGACCGGGGGCGGCACACCACCACCGGCCGGCATCTCTACGTGCTGCCGGAAGGCTATGCCGTGCTCGACACGCCGGGCATGCGCGAGCTGCAGCTGACCGACGCCGCCGAGGGCATCGCCGAGGTGTTCGCCGACCTCACCGAACTCTCGGCGCGCTGCCGCTTCAGCGATTGCCGTCACGAGGACGAGCCGGGCTGTGCCGTGCGCGCGGCCATCGCTTCGGGCGAGATCGACGAGGCGCGGCTCAAACGCTGGCAGAAACTCCAGCGCGAGGAAGCCTTCAACTCGGCCAGCCTTGCCGAGCGGCGCGAACGCGACCGAGCCTTCGGCCGCATGGTTCGCTCGATCGTGAAGGACAAGCCGGCCAAGCGCTGAGCCAAAGCAGATCCCGCAAAAGTAGCCACCGGTTTTGCGTCCGGAGCTGCGTGAAGACAAAGAGCCTAGAGCTCGTTGGCGAACCTGGGTTTGCCGGACGGGCTCTGGACGGTCCGCCCCGGCATCAAGCCGGGGCGGAGACTTATTGGGTTGCCACCTCGCGACGGCGAAAGGCGATGGGCAGGGCCACCGCCGCCCCCGCCGTCATGACCACGGCCAGATAGACGACGGAGTAGGGCGCCAGCAGCCAGGCATAGGTGGCCAGCGGTATCATCATGAGGGCCGCGGCGGTTCGCGCCAGGAGGCTGACGATCGCGCGGATCGTCAGCCGGCGCGCCTTGCCGAAAGCATCGCGGCCGACGGTCAGCAGGAGTAGGCAGAACGCCGTCCACCAGGCAAGTGCGAAGACGGTCGTCATCCAGGACGATGCGAGGCCGGCGGCTTCGAACCGGACGATTTCCGAGAGGGTGGCCCGCCGCGCGTCAAAGCCGAAGTCGGCCTCGATATCCTCGGGGAAACGCTGGGGTTCGCCGTCCTGTTCGACAAGGCCCCTGGCTTGCCACTTGTCCGCCGCCGGCTCGTAGATCGTGAAAGCGAGTTCGTCATAGACGAGGCATTGACCCATCGCGTCGTCGCACGAGAGTTGCAGAGCCGGCGATTGCGGCGAGGCGGCAAGCAGCTCCCCATCCTGCCCGACGACAACCGCCCGAATGGGATCGGCGAAAAGGACACCGTCGCCGTGAAGGAGCTTGAGCTCGACGGTGGAGTATCCCTCGGCGGAAATGGCCTCGGGCTGGGAAAAGTAGGGTCGATGCGCGGCAGCGGGTGCGCAACACATTCCGACGAATACGGCGGCGCCGACCAGAGCCTCCAACCGGGGTGTGTCCATGGCGTTCCGGGCAACCTCCACAACTGGAGCGATCCTGTTGCACGCTAGCATGCGTGCGCGGTCCGGCCAACGCTCTTTTGCTTGGAGTTCCAAAGGTATGGCTCCATGAGCGCGCGGAGCGGACCTGGCCTGCGACGAAGGTGTGAGCGGTTCTCTCGTGGCTAGGGATTGGGGCCATCATCTGCGCCTTGTCGACGCCGAGGCCCGCTCAGATCATCGCCGGTCGGTCCGTGGAGTGCGGACGCGACGACGGTCGCCGAGCGTCTTGCGGAGTTCGGCCGCCGGCTCGAATGCCGTCGCGACCGTTCCGGCAAAACGAAATCCCGATGTCTCGTAGAAGGAACGGGCTCGCTCGCCGGCGACGACATGCAGGACGCGCGCGCCGCCGTCCATGGCACGTCGCTCGGCTTCGACCAGTAGCGCGCTGCCAACGCCCGCTCGCCATTGCTCGGGTGCGACGAACAGATCCTCCAGCTCGGCCTCGCCGCCGTCCTTGCCGCCGAGCACCGTTGCAAAGCCGACGATCGTCCCCGCGAGTTCCGCGACGATGACATGCGGCATATGGGCGAGCGGAACCTGTCGGGCTTCGGGGAGTGCCCGCAGTTCCTCGACGTGATCGCCCCAGGCCAGTGACGACCGGAGCTTGAGGGCGCCGAGGGCGGCCTCGTCCTCGGCACGGGCCGGGCGGACGAGTAGTTCACTCATGTTGCGAGTCGATGAGGCTGCGCGCCTTCGAAACGGGCCGCATGCGCGTCTCTGCGTCCATCGGCATGATCAGCTCCGCGAGGCGCGCCTTCAATGCCCGTTCTCGTGCTCCGGCGCGCCCTGCACGAGCTGCACCTCCGGCGACCGCACAAGGTGAAGGTAGCGCTCGAACTGCACCAGGATGTCGGCGATCAGCTGGTCGCGCGACATGTTGGTGACGTTGTAGCCGCTGCCGCCGCTGGAGAAGTAGGTGCGCGCCTCGTATCGATACTCCGGCTTGCTGGTATCGAGCGGCGAGAAGCTGGCCAGCCGCTTGGCGTGAAGGCTGACGCCGTAGACGAAGTCGCGCACGCCTTCGGCCGGCGAGCGCAAGGCTATGGCGCCGTTCTCCTCGTCGACCACCACCGTCTCGCGACCTCGCTCCGACAGCTCACGGGCCACCTGAGTGAGCGCCTGCCTGACGTCGCTGGCCATGAAGCGGCGCACCTCGGTCTCGGTCGGCGCGTGCAGGATGAGGCCGAGGCGGCGCTGCCAGGTGACGCCCGCCGCCGGCTGGGCGGTGGGGAAGGACACGCGGTGCGCCTGCTGGGCGAGGTCGGCGCGCATGCCGACGAACAGCGACCAGACCAGCGCCAGCATGACGAAGGTGAAGGGCAGGGCGCTGGCGACGGTGGCCGACTGCAGCGCGCCGAGGCCGCCCGCCACGAGCAGGGATGCGGCGACGATGCCTTCCATCGCACACCAGAAGATGCGCTGGCCGATGGTGGTCTGCGTCTCGCCGCCTGCGGCGATCGAGTCCACGACCAGCGAGCCGGAGTCGGAGGAGGTGACGAAGAACACGGCGACGAGGAGGATGGCCAGCGTCGAGGTCAGGCCGGAGAACGGCAGATACTCGAAGAAGTGGAAGAGGCCGACCGAGACGTCGGCGGCGATCGCCCGGCCGAGATCGCCGGCGGCGACGCCGGTGTCGATGAAGATGCCGGTGTTGCCGAACACCGTCATCCAGAAGAAGGTGAAGCCGGCGGGAATGAACAGGACGGCGGTGACGAACTCGCGCACGGTGCGCCCGCGCGAGATGCGGGCGATGAACATGCCGACGAAGGGCGACCAGGAAATCCACCAGGCCCAGTAGAACAGCGTCCAGGCGTCGATCCAGGGCGTCGGCTCGTAGGCGTAGATGTTGAAGGTGCGCAGGACCAGCGTGTCGAGATAGAGCCCGAGATTCTGCACGAAGTCGCGGAATATCAGGTTGGTCGGGCCGACCGCCAGCACGAAGACCATCAGCAGCAGCGCGAGAACGAGGTTGGTCTCCGAGAGGATGCGCACGCCCCTGTCGAGGCCGCTGACGACAGACACCGTCGCCAGACCGGTGATGACGGCGATCAGCGGCAGCTGGACGGCAAGGCCGACCTCGACGCCGAGCAGATAGTTGAGGCCGGCGTTGATCTGCGAAACGCCGAGGCCGAGCGAGGTGGCGATGCCGAAGACGGTGCCGACGATGGCGAAGATGTCGACGGCGTGGCCGATCGGTCCGTTGATGCGTTCCTTCAAGAGCGGATAGAGGCCCGAGCGGATGGTTAGCGGCAGATTGTAGCGGTAGCCGAAGTAGGCCAGCGACAGGCCTACGACGGCGTAGATCGCCCAGGCATGGATGCCCCAGTGGAAGAAGGTGACGCTCATCGCCTCGCGCATGGCGGCGATCGAGCGTGGCTCGGCGGTGGGCGGCGCCATGAAATGCGTCATCGGCTCGCCGACGGCGTAGAACATCAGGCCGATGCCCATGCCGGCGGCGAACAGCATGGCGATCCAGGACACGAAGCGGAAGTCGGGCGTCGAGTTGTCGGGGCCGAGCTTCAATCGTCCGTAGCGGCCCAGACAGAGCAGCAGCACGGCGATCAGGAAGATGCCGACCGACAGCAGGTAGAGCCAGCCGAAGGCGCCGAGAATGCTCGCTTGCAAGCCACTGAAGATCGCACCCGATCGGTTGGGAAAGATGACGCCGACGGCCAGAAAAATGGCGATGATGATGACCGAGCCGAAGAAGACCGGCGGATTGATGATGAAGCGCTTGAACATTTCCGGCCCCCTGGTCTTCCAACGTTCGTCGTCGATATCGGAATCGACTCGTCGGTCATTCTTCTGGCCCGCCTCGATATTGGCAAGCAATACGTTGGTGATGTTCGACGCAGCTTCTCAAGTGCTCCGCGATCACCGGACGGGAGGTCGACAAATGCGATCGACGGGGGCAACAGATCTCATTCCGCCTGGGAACCCGCTCCTTCGATCATTTCTTCCATGAAAGCCAGGGCCTCCAAAACCGCGTCGACGCTTACGGTGCGTATTTCGCCACGCCGCGCGGCCAATGCCGTCTCCAGGATTTTCGAGTCCTGTCCTTCGCATTCCGTCAGGGCCCAACGGCCGGCGTCGGTCTTGGAGACGATGTGGCCGGTCGCGAGCGCACAGGCAATGCGGGCCACGCCGAGAACGCCCCAGGCGACGATACCGGCATCGGCAGAGTCGGTCGTCGTGCTTGCCGACATCAAGGCACGCATACGGCCAATCCAGTCGCGCCAGTAGGTTCCGAGATTGGCGGTCTCGAAGCGACGGAGCGCCACGTCATTGAGGATCAGACCGAGTTCGTCGGCTGGCGGTCCCTTCAAGACAACTCCATGCCGAGTCCAGAGATGCCAGGTGGCGGGATTGGCCTCAAATGACGGGCCGATGCGAAACTGACCGTCCTGCACGAAGGCCATGACGAGATCGGAGTTCGGCATCTCGGCAAGACGGTCTGCCGCGATGTAGAAGCCGTCGAAGCAGGGTGAACCCGTCATCGCCGCGTGAACGCGGACGAGGACGGCAATCTCCTCGTCGCCTAACGGGTGATCCGTCACAGCGGCAAAATCGACGTCGCTGCGATCGTCCTGATAGTCACCGAGGGCGACCGAGCCGAGAAGATACACCCCGCGCAGGAAGTCGACCTTATGGGCCGCAAGATGGGCGAGGTAGCGGTCCACCACTGCCGCCACCGACGACGGCAGGGCGATACCTTCCGGCTCGGTCCGCCCACGAACCGTCATGATGGGCTCCCTCGACTTTCTCCGAGATCGATCAGCCCGGCGGCGGTCGGGCGAAAGCCGCAGCCGCGATAGAAGGTCTCGAGGTGGGGCTCGAAATCGACGTGCAGCCAGTGGGCGCCGCGCAGCCGGGCGAGCCGCTCCGCCTCGTTTACGAGACGCGTCGCGATGCCCTGCCGGCGATAATCCGGATGGACGCAGGTATCGAGGATGAAGGCGTGAACGCCGCCATCCCAGGCGATGTTGACG
The DNA here is from genome assembly GCF_023721755.1 of Pleomorphomonas sp. NRK KF1. GTDB lineage: Bacteria > Pseudomonadota > Alphaproteobacteria > Rhizobiales > Pleomorphomonadaceae > Pleomorphomonas. The sequence goes on from NZ_JAMDLH010000012.1 coordinate 50,160, forward strand.
AAGCCGACGAGCGCGTCGCCGTCATAGGCGCCGACGTGGCCAAGGGAGCGCGGCAGGATGTCGGCAAAGCGGGGCTGCGGTGGGCTACCCCAGGCGGTGCGCCAGAGGGGCTCGATGTCGGCCTCGGTGGGAAAGGGGTCTGTTCGGAACTCCAGATGGGCCTCCTCGGGCTGATGCAAAGGCGAACGGCGGCATCGCGACTGGAACTTAAGCACGACAAGGCGGTTTCCCTCGGTCAAGCCAGGAGACCGCCATGTCGCTCATTTCGGAAAATCCCATTCTGTTCGTCAAGCATACCTGTCCGTTCAGCCTGAAGGTCCGGCTCTATCTGCTGGAGGCCGGCCTTCTCGACACCGTCACTCTGCGCGAGAGCCGGACGCCCGAGGAGGAAGACGCCATGAAGGAAGAGCTGGCGCCCCATGTTGCCAAGGTCAGCTATCCGACGCTGCGCCTCGGCGACAGCTACATGACGGAATCGGACGACATCATCGCCCATTTCGTGGCCGAGGGTGGGCCTTCGCCGTCGCAGCTGCCGACGTTCGAGGCCTATGTCGACGGACCGTTCAAGCAGCTTCTGACGCTTCACAAGGAGAACGCCGAGCTGAAGCGCGCGTGAACGGCGTGGGTCAGCGCGCTTCCAACTTGCGCAGATAGCGGTTGCGGTAGGTGTCGAGCACCACGGCCAGCACGATGACCGTGCCGATGACGATCGGCTTGACGTTGTCCTCGGCGCCGAGCAGCTGCAGGCCCGTTGCCAGCACCTGAAGGATGCAGGCGCCGACCAGCGTGCCGATGATCGAGCCCTTGCCGCCCGACAGCGACGTGCCGCCGATGATCACCGCCGCGATGGCGTTGAGCTCGTAGCCGATGCCGGCGATCGGGCTGCCGACGTTGAGACGCAGGAGGAACACCATGGCGGCGATGCCGGCGGTCAGCCCGCTGATGGTGAATACGGCGATCTTGAAGATGCGCGGATTGTGGCCGGACAGGCGCACCGCTTCCTCGTTGGTGCCGATGGCGAAGACGAAGCGGCCGAACACGGTGAAGCGCAGGATGAACCAGCCGATCAGGATGACGATGATGGCGATCAGGAAGATCGACGGCAGAACGCCGAAGTAGATCTGGTTGCCGAAATCGACGAAGGGCTGGGGCAGGCCGGTGATGGTGGAGTTGTCGGAGACGACGCGGGCGAGGCCGCTGGCGACGTTGAGCATGCCGAGCGTCACGATGAACGACGGCAGCTTCCATTTCTCGCAGACCCAGCCGTTGATGGCGCCGCAGGCAGCCCCCGTCGCCATGCAGGCCAGCAGCGCCAGCGGGATCGACATCCACGGCGACAGGTCCTCGCGCACCATGATGGTGGCGCCGACCACGGTGCAGAGCGCCAGCACCGAACCGACCGACAGGTCGATGCCGCCGGTCAGGATGACGAAGGTCATGCCGGCGGCCAGCACGGTGTTGATGGCGATCTGCACGAAGATCTTCAGGAAGTTCTCGGGCGTCGCGAAATAGGGCGCCGTGGCCGAGAAGAACAGCACGATGATCACCAGCGCGATGGCGACGCCCGCCTCGCGCATCGAGATGCGCAGGAAATTGTCCCACACGGTTGCCGTCTTGCGCTCGCCGGCGCTTTCAGTTCCCTCGGACACGTCCATACTCCTCATAGGCAAGCGAGAGAATGCGGTTCTGGTCGAACTCGGCGCGCGGCACTTCGCCGGCAAGGCGCCCGTTGGAGAAGACCAGGATGCGGTGGCAGATGGACATCAGCTCCGGCAGGTCCGAGGACACCACGAGGATGCCCTTTCCCTCGGCGGCGAGCTGACCCATCAGCTCGTAGATTTCCACCTTGGCGCCCACGTCGATGCCGCGCGTCGGCTCGTCGCAGATCAGCACGCTCGATCCACGATAAAGCCACTTTGCGATCACCACCTTCTGCTGGTTGCCGCCGGAGAAGGTGCCGACCTTCTGGAAGATGGTCGGCGTCTTGACGCGCAGCCCGGCGACCAGCCGCTCCGACGCGGCGTTCTCCATGGCGCGGTCGAGCAGCCCCTTGCGCGACAGCCGCTTGAGATCGGTGATGGTGATGTTCTCGGCGCAGCTCATTTCGAGCAGAAGGCCCTGCTGCTTGCGGTCCTCGGTCATCAGGCAGATGCCGGCGGCCACGGCCTCCTTGGGCGAGGCGATGGCGACGGGGCGGCCATTGACGCGGATGGTGCCGGAAGCCTTGGGATCGGCGCCGAAGATCGCCCTGACAGCCTCGGTCCGGCCGCTGCCCACGAGGCCGGCGATGCCGACGATCTCGCCGTTGCGCACCGAGAAGTCGATCGGCGGGCTCGTCTCCGTCAGGCGAAGCCCCTCGACGGCGAGCGCCTCGCCGGTGGGCTTGATGTCCTCGCGGAAGACGCCCTGGTCGGTGACGGTGCGGCCGACCATCAGGCGCACGATGTCGGGAATGGCGAGGCCCTTGAGCGGTTCGGTGGTCACGTGCTGGCCGTCGCGCAGCACGGTGACGCGGTCGCCCACCTCGTAGATCTCCTGCAGGCGGTGGGAGATGTAGAGCGTGGTGACCTTGCGTTCCTTGAGGCGATGCAGGATCTCGAACAGGCGGTCGACCTCCTTGGAGGTCAGCGTCGCCGTCGGCTCGTCGAGCACCAGGAGCTTGCTCTCGTGGGCGAGAGCCTTGGCGATCTCGATCAGCTGCATCTGCGCGACGCCGAGCCGGCTCACCACGGTCGAAGGCGAAATGTCGAGGCCGACTTCGGCGAGCAGTTCGGCGGCGCGACGGTTCATCTCGCGGTAGTTCACGAGGCCGCGCCGGCTCGGCAGATGCTCGAACAAGAGGTTCTCGGCGACCGTCAGGTTGGAGAGAAGATTGAGCTCCTGGTGGACGACGCGGATGCCCTTGGAAAAGGCCTCCAATGGCGAGGCGGGGCTGTAGGGCGCGCCGTTGAACCAGATGCTGCCCTCGTCGGGCGGAAACAGGCCGCCGAGCAGATTGATCAGCGTCGACTTGCCGGCGCCGTTCTCGCCGAGCAGCACGTGGCCCTCGCCGCGCTGGATGTCGAAGCTGACGTTGCGCAGGGCGACGACGCCCGGAAAGCGCTTGCCGACGCCCTGAAGCCTCAGGATGGGGCCGGCATCCTGATTGTGCCGCGCGGCGGCATCGGCTTCGAGAACCGGCGCCACTTCATGGGGATCTGTGGTCATGACGAGAACTGCCCTGAATGCTTCGGCGCGGCAGGGGAGGATCCGGCGCGGGGTGCCCCGTGCCGGATCGAAGCCGGTTCCGACCGATCAGAGATCGGCGGCGGTGATCAGCTTGATGTCGGTCTTGACCCAGCCGGTGAACGTCTCGCCCGCCATCTGGCGCAGGCCGTACTCGATGCCCATGGCGGCCATCTGGGCGCCGTACTGCTCGACAGTCGCCAGCATCTTGCCGTCCTTGATCAACGGCTGCACGGCCGGGATGTTGTCGAAGCCGACCACCTTGATCTTGCCGGAGAGTCCGGCGCTGTCGAGCGCCTTGACGACGCCGAGAGCCATGGAGTCGTTGGCGGCCATGACGCCCTGGATGTCGTTGTACTTGGTGAGGAAGTTGGTCATCAGCGTGTTGGCTTCCTCGGTCTCCCAATGGGCCGTCTTGCTGTCGAGCAACTGCAGCTTGCCGGCGGCGACGGCGTCGTCGAAGCCCTTCTTGCGCTGCTGGGCGTTGTCGGCCTCGGGGTTGCCTTCGAGGATGACCACCTTGCCGCCTTCGCCGAGGTCCTTGGCCAGCGCGGTACCGGCAAGGAGCGCGCCTTCGCGGTTGTCGGGGCCGAAGAAGGCGAGGTCGATGCCGGCCTTCTTCTTGGCTTCCTGGTCAAGTTCGACGTCGATGTTGATGACGGCGACGCCGGCCTTCACGGCCTTGGCGAGCGGGGTGACCATGGCCTTGGAGTCGGCCGGGGCGACGACGATGATGTCGTACTTCTGGGTCACGAAGTTCTCGACGGCGTCGACCTGGGCGGCGAAGTCGCGCTCGTCCTTCATGCCGACGGCCTTGAAGTCGAACTTGTCGGCGTTCTCCGCCGCATACTTCTCGGCGCCGGCCTGCATCTGCTTGAAGAACTCGTTGGCGAGCGACTTCATGACGAGGCCGACCTTGGGCTTCTTGGCCTCAGCGAATACCGGAGTGACGCCCGAGACCAGAACCAGCGAACCGGCGGCGCCGGCCAGCAGCAACCGGCGACGGCTTACGCCAGACAGACTCCGCCCGTCCGAAGAAAATGAAGTCATTTTACCCTCCCAAGCGAACGTTTTCTTTGAGCCGGACCCAATGTACCGGCCCGATGAAACGTTTCCAAATGACGCTACCAGTATAGAACAACCGCATCAAGACGAGAGGCGACATTCCGACCAAAGTTGAGTGCGTAGAAAATACCGTTTATTAACAGCGATATACGCTGCCAGGCAAACAGACTTCGCTTTGATGGGACGATTTTAGGAGGGTGAAGCGCAGGTTTCGCGCAGCGCCATGACGCAGGGGAAGATGTAGCTCGCGTCGGCGTCGAGCGGCTCGCCGCCGATCAACAGATCGATGGCGCATTTGGCGATCGCGGCGACCGGCTGGACGGCGGTCGTCACGCGCGGCACCACCAGATCGGAGATCAGGATGCCGTCGAAGCCGACGACCGACAACTCGCCGGGTATGGCGATGCGGCGGTCGAAAGCGGCGCGCAGCACGCCGATGGCCTGCTGGTCGGAGCAGGCGAACACCGCCGTCGGTCTCAAGCCGTCCTCGGCGAGCAGCGTCTTGGCCGCCTCGCGCCCGCCCTCGTAGTTGAACGGCGCCGAGACGATCCAGGCGGCGGGGTCGAGACCGGCTTCGGCGAGGCGGGACGCCATTACGTCCATGAAGCCGGCGAGCCGCTCGCGGGCGACGAAGGAGTTCTCGGGGCCGGAGATGCAGGCGATGCGTCGGTGGCCGAGCGACACGAGGTGCTCGGTCGCCATGCGCGCCCCGGCGCGGTGGTCGGCGGCGACGAAGGGATGACCGGCAAGGCGCCGATCGACGACGACCAAGCGCAGGCCATCGGGATTGGCGATCGAGGTGGCGCGGTTGCTCGGCACCACCACCACGCCCTCGACCTTGCTGCGGGCGAGGTTGGCGATCAGGGCCGCCTCGCTGTCGACCTGCTCGTCGGAGCTGGCGAACAGCACGCTGTAGCCGCGCTCCTTGGCGCGCAATTCGAGGTGCTGCATCAGGTCGGCGAAGAAGGGGTTGCGCAGGTCGGGGATGACGACGCCGAGCGTCCGATTGGTGCCGCGCCTCAGGCTCTGGGCGGCGGCGTCCGGCCGGAAGCCCAGCTCGGCGATGACCTCGTTGACGATGCGCTTCTTGGCCTCGGTGACCGACGGATGCCCGTTGACGACCCGCGACACCGTGCCGACGGACACGCCGGCCTTCCTGGCAACGTCACGGATTGTCGTGCGCGGTTTCACATCGGTCTCGGGGTTCGGTTGCGCCGCCTATGCATAACCGGACGGTGGGTGATTTCAATGCGGTTGTTGCCGAGGCGGAAACCGGTCAGGCAAAGATAGGGCCCTCCCGGTGTCTCTCAATTCACCGGGAAGGCCCGCGATTGTTGCTCCGCGCCCGTCAAGGTCCGGGATGACTACGCGGTCGCGATGCGGCTCGTCCCCGGATCGGGCACGTCGATGCCCTCCGCCTCGTATTCGTTGAGCTTGTTGCGAAGCGTGCGGATGGAGATGCCGAGGATTTTGGCGGCGTGGGTGCGGTTGCCGAGGCAGTGGTCGAGCGTGTCGAGGATGAGATCGCGCTCCACCTCGGCGACGGTGCGGCCGACGAGGGCGCGGGTCACCGCTTCCGCCGTCTGGGCGGCGCGGGCGGCCGGGTCGGTCGAGCGCGGCACGGTGACGTTGCCTTCCATGCGGGCGCCGTCCGGCGAGCGGATGGCCTCGACGCCGATCTCGACGCCACTGGCGAGCAGTACGGCGCGGTGGATGGTGTTTTCCAGCTCGCGGACGTTGCCCGGCCAGCGGGCGGCGATCAGCTCGCGCTTGGCGTCGGAGGAGAGCGGCCGCTCCGGCATGCCGTTGATCTCGGCGTACTTGCGGCCGAAATGCTCGGCCAGCGCCAGGATGTCGGCCGGGCGGTCGCGCAGGGCGGGAATCTTCAGGTTGACGACGTTGAGGCGGTAGAGAAGGTCTTCGCGGAAGCGGCCTTCCTTGACGGCGTCGGTGAGGTTGCGGTTGCTCGTCGCGATGATGCGGATGTCCACCGGCACAGGCTTGCCGCCGCCGACGCGGTCGATCACCCGTTCCTGGATGGCGCGCAAGAGCTTGGCCTGCAGGCGGACGTCCATTTCGGAAATTTCGTCGAGCAGCAGCGTGCCGCCGGAGGCTTCCTCGAACTTGCCGACGCGCCGGGCGACGGCGCCGGTAAACGCGCCCTTCTCGTGGCCGAACAGTTCCGATTCCAGAAGGTTCTCCGGAATGGCGGCGCAGTTGACGGAGACGAAGGGCTTGTCGACGCGGGCCGACTTGCGGTGGACGTAGCGGGCCAGCACTTCCTTGCCGGTGCCGCTTTCGCCGGTGATCAGGATCGACGCCTCGCTGCCGGCCACCTGATCGGCGAGCTTCAGCACCGCCTGCATCGCCTCGTCGCGCACCACGAGGTCGCGGCTGTCGGCGGTGACGGCGGCGAGGACGGCGGCGATCAGCTCGGCGTCGGGCGGCAGGGGGATGTATTCCTTGGCGCCGGCGCGGATGGCGGCGACGGCCGCCTTGGCGTCGGTGGCGATGCCGCAGGCGACCACGGGAACGTGGATGCGCTCCTCTTCCAGCGAGGTGATCAGCCGCTGGATGGGCAAGGATACGTCGATCATCACCAGATCGGCGCCGCGCCCCGAGCGCAGCGTCCGAAGCGCGGTGTCGATGGTGTCGGCCTGCAGCACCGAGGCACCCTTGTCCATGGCGATGCGGGTGGCGGCGGTGAGCTGCCCGTTGAGTGAGCCGACGATAAGCAGGCGCATGAGACTGTCTCCGGTCAGCGGTCGGACTTGACGATTTCGGTCATCGTCACGCCGAGCTTGTCTTCGACCAGCACCACTTCGCCACGGGCGACAAGGCGGTCGTTGACATAGATGTCGATAGCTTCGCCCACCTTGCGGTCGAGTTCCAGCACGGAGCCGGGGGCGAGCTGCAAAAGGTCGCTGATTCCGAGGCGGGCGCGGCCGAGAATGGCCGAGACGCGCACGGGAACGTCGAACACCGCCTCCAGTTCGGCGGCGGAGCGGGTGACGGCCTGATCGTCGCCGTCGTCGCCGCGCCGGCGCTCGGCGACGTGGGATTCGAGGTCGATGCCCGAAGGTTCGTCGGCGGGGGTCATGTGGCGGCTCCGCTCATGGAAGTGGGATCGGCCGGCTCTTCGGCCGGCAGGTGGCGGGCGATCGCCGCCTCGATGTCGGCGATAATGGCGGCGTGGTTGAGCACGATGCCGCCGTCGGCCCATTCGATGCGGCAGTCGCCGCGCGCCATGCCCGGCTCGCCCATCACCACGAGGCGGCCCTCGAAGCCACGGTCGGCGACGAGGCGGCGCAACTCGGTCTGGATCGGCTCGGCGTCGATGTCGGACAGGCGCACGACCAGGTGCGGCGCGGCCCGGAGCGGGGCGAAGCACTCTTCGAGGAGGGCGAGGATGCGCTCGCGCGGCTGCCGCTCGACCAGCGAGCCGGCGATCTTGATCGCCACGGTCTCGGCAAGGCGCATGGCGTCGGCCTCGATGCGCACCCGCTCGGTGTCGAGAACGGCGAGGATGGACTGGGCGGCGCTGGCGAGGCGCTGCGCCTCGTCGGACAGGCGCATGGCCTCGCGGGCGGTTCGGTCGGCCGCCTGGGCCTCGGCGGTCTCGCGGCCGGCGGCGAGGCCCCGCTCGTAGGCGGCGGCTTCCGCCTCGGCGAGGCGCTGAAGATGCTCCGGCTCGGGAACCATCACGGTCGCAGGCGCGGCATCGGCGCGCCCGGAAGGGGCCGAGAAGTCGTTGTCGAACAGGAAGCGGGCCGGTGCCGCCATCAGCGGATACTCCTTGGCGAGAGGCTCGTCACATGACGAGTTCGTCTTCGCCCTTGTTCTTGGAAATCATGATCTCGCCCTTGGCGGCGAGATCCTTGGCGAGATTGATGAGGGCGGCCTGGGCGTCGTCGACGTCGCGCAGGCGGACGGCGCCCATGGCCTCCATGTCTTCCTTCAGCATGGCCGAGGCGCGGGCCGACATGTTGGCGAAGAAGAAGTCGCGCACGCCTTCCTTGGCGCCCTTCAGCGCCATGGCCAGCTTGTCCTTCTCCACCTGGCGGAGCAGCGTCTGGATGGCGCCGGCGTCCAGCTTGCCGAGATCGTCGAAGGTGAACATCAGCGCCTTGATGCGGTCGGCGGCGTCGCGGTTGTGCTCCTCCAGCGCGGCGATGAACTTGGCCTCGGTGTTGCGGTCGAAGGAGTTGAAGATCTCGGCCATCAGCTCGTGGGCGTCGCGGCGCTGGGTGTTGGTGAGGTTCGACATGAACTCGACGCGCAGCGTCTGCTCAACCTTCTCGAGGATGTCCTTCTGCACCGACTCCATCTTCAGCATGCGGTCGACGACCTCGAGGGCGAATTCGTCGGGCAGCTTGGACAGGACGCGCGCCGCGTGGTCGGAGTTGATCTTGGACAGGACGACGGCGACGGTCTGCGGGTATTCGTTCTTCAGGTAGTTGGCGAGCACGTTCTCCTGAACGTTGGAGAGCTTCTCCCACATGTTGCGGCCGGCCGGACCACGGATCTCGTCCATGATGGCGTTGACCTTGTCCTGCGGCAGCACGGCGAGCAGCAGGCGCTCGGTGGTGTCGTAGTTGCCGAGAAGGGCGCCGGAGGACGAGACGCGGGTAACGAACTCGATCATCAGGTCGTCGAGCATGCTCGGGGTGATCGGCCCGAGCTTGGACATGGCGACGGACAGTTGCTTGATCTCGATCTCGTCGAGCAGCTTCCAGATGGGGCCGCCGTAGCGGTCGCCGAGGGCGAGCATCATGACGGCCGCCTTCTCGGCGCCGTTCATCGCGCGGCTTTCGCCGTCGGAAGAGATGGTGAGCGTGTTGCCCTTGGCAACAAGCGCGGTCGGGGACAGGGCCATTTACGCGGGAACCTCCGACAGCCAGTTGCGAATGATGATCGCCGCCTCGTTGGGATTGTCGTTGACGAGTTCGCCCACCTTGCGCACCTGGTCGAGCTGCTGGGCGCCCTGCGCCTTGGCGTTCTCGATGCGGGTGTCGGAGGGTGGCGCGGGCAGCTCGGGCGTTTCGGCGACGGTTTCGAGGCCGTCGGGGCCGAGCACCACCGGTTTGCCGTCCGGGTTGAGCACCACCGTCACCGCGCCACGGCCGGCGGCGGCGGCTTCGCTCAGCGCCGAGGTGATGGCCGGCAGCGTCTCGGCGTCGATGTCCGAGCCGAGGATGCGGCGGATCAGCGGACGGACGGCGAAGAGAAGCACCAGGAGCGTCACCAGGATCAACACGCCCATCTCGGCGAAGCGCATGATGTCCTCGCGCGAGAAGTCGAACATCGAGGCGGGCGTCGTGGCGAAGTCGGCCGGGGTGGGCGGGCTGTCGGCGAACTGGAGGTTGACCACCTGCAGCTGGTCGCCGCGCTTGTCGTCGAAGCCCATGGCGGTGCGCACCAGCGCGGTGATCTGGTCGAGCTCGGGCTGCGGGCGCGGCGCGTAGACCATGACGCCGTTGGCATCCGGTTCGTAGCGACCATCGACCAGCACGGCGACCGACAGGCGCTTGACGCCGCCGACCTCGGTCACCTGGGTCCGCGTGACCTTGGAGATCTCGTAGTTGACCGTTTCCTCGGTGGTCTGGGCGTTGTCGGAGGTCTGCGAGGTGCCTTGCGCGTTCTGGCCCTGGTTGGCGTTGGGGATCTGGTTGCCGGCCGTGACGGGCGGGTTGCCCTGATTGTCCTGGCTCAGCGACTTTTCCTCGCGCGTCTGGGTGGAGCGGACGACCTGACCGTTGGGGTCGTAGGTGTCCTGCGTTTCCTGGATGCGGTTGAAGTCGAGCTCGGCGGCGACGCGAACGCGGGCTCTACCGGCGCCGACCACGCTCTCGACGATGTCGCGGACGCGGTTCTCCACCTGGGTCTGGTAGGCGGCGGTGCGCTCGTCGGCGTTGGTGGCGAGGTAGGCGGCGCTGCTTTCGTCGCCGTTGCCCTGGGCGAGCAGGCGGCCGGTCTCGTCGACCACCGAAATGCGCGAGGGATCGAGGCCGGGAACGGCCGAACCGACGAGGTGCTGGATGGCGCGGATCTGGCCGGGGTCGAGCGTGCCGCGCGTCTTCAGCACGATGGCGGCGGTGGGCTTCTGCTCGTCCTTCTTGAACAGCTGCTTCTCCGGCAGCACCAGATGGACGCGGGCCTGATCGACCTGCCGGATGGTGCGGATGGTGCGCGACAGCTCGCCTTCAAGGGCGCGCAGCGCGTTGACCGACTGCACGAAGGAGGTGGTGCCGAGCGCGTCGGTCTTGTCGAAGATCTCGTAGCCGACGCTGTCGCCGGCCGGCAGGCCCTGCTGGGCCAGCGTCATGCGGGTCTCGTCGAGCTTGGTCTCGTCGACCAGGATGGTGGTGCCGTTGTCCTTCATCGTGAAGGCGGTGCCGGCCGAGGTGAGCTGCTGGGCGATGGCAGCGGAATCGCCCATGCTGAGGCCGGTATAGAGCGGAACCTGCTGGATGGCCGAGAAGCGGAGCACGATGAAGACGAAGAAGCCGACGAGGCCCAGCGCGACGGCACCCATCGCCGCCAGCCGGCTCGGCCCCAGGCTCTTCATGAATTCTCCAAATCCACCCACACCCATTCCCCATTGTTCGACACGGCGTGAATCGTCGACGCCGCCGTGGACCAAGGCGGCAATTATTTCCACACGCTTATGGTAAACAAGTTATTAACGCCCAAAGGGCGATCCGGCGGGATTGGCGGAAAACCGCAGGAACCGGTTTATGAAGATTTGCATTATTCACGGCATTTTTTGCCGGGTGTGGTCAAAAAGCGTCGCAAAAGACAAGGGCGGCCGATCCGTCCGGACCGGCCGCCCTTGGAAAGTGGCGTTGTTAAGTCCCGCTCAGGGACGATATTGCTGAACGCGCGTGGCCCTGAGGCCGGCGAGCCCATGCTTGTCGATGGACTGCTGCCAGGACAGGAACTCCTCGACGGTGAGGGTGTAGCGCTTGCAGGCTTCTTCCAGCGACAGGAGGCCGCCACGAACGGCGGCAACGACTTCCGCCTTGCGGCGGATCACCCAGCGCTGAGTGCCCTCAGGCGGCAAATCGGCGATCGTCAACGGACTCCCATCGGGTCCTATGACGTATTTTACGCGCGGACGCATCTGTTCGGTCATTCTACTCTCACACAAATCTGACCTTCAGGAGAGCATCCTAAATCAAGCCGTTTAAAAAACGCCTAATTCACTTGCAAGAATTCAGTAAGATTTTGAACGACTTGCAGAAAGCCTGCGGTTTGCCGCGCTTTAGGAATTGGGCCGTCCGGTGGCGGAAAAGACTTGATTTGGCCGTCGAAAGATTAACGGGCCCATGTCCCGGGGCTTGTGCGCAGCTTACCCGGCGAAGCCCATGACCCTTTTGCAACGATGCCAGTCGATCGGGAAAACCACTTATTCGGCGTGGTGGCAAATTCCGGCGACAGCGATTGGAGGTGCTCAATGGCGGAACGCTTCATGGAGAGCTGGTCATTGCACTGGCTCGAAGCGGCGGGCGATCTCGGGCGCCATCGCGCGGCCATTCTCGACAGCTTGGTCCGTTGCATCGAGCCGGCTGGACGAGGACGGCTACGACCACGCCGCCTGGTTCCATGGTCGGGGCCTTATCCGCGCCGGTTCGGCTATAGTCTGGGCTACGACAATCGACGTTCCCGCCGCGACCGTCGTCGCGGCGGCCGAAGAAGCGGCCTGGCCTCATAGCCCGTCGAGGTCCGTCACGGCGGGATATGACAAAGCCGCCGTCGACACGATCGCCGACGGCGGCTTGTCAGGAGAATGTGGCGTCTAGAGCCTTTCCGGCAAACCCTGGTTCGCCGGAAAGGCTCTAACTATTTGTTTCGCCGCGATTTCGGACGCAAAACCGGTTCCCGCTCTTGCTGAAATTGCTCTAGGATCACTCGCTCACTTCGGTCAACGCCGACAGCGGGACCAAGCGGCCGTTGACCTTGATGTAGGGCTGGGCCGAGGAGGTATCGACCGCCTGCACCTTGCCGGTGACCTCGGTGGTGATGCTGACCTTCTTGCCATTGTCGTCGACACCGGAGACCGAAATCGTGAAGGCGCCGGAGGATTCGCTATAGTCGCCGCTTGGCGTGCCCTTGCCATCCCAGGAGAAGGTGTTCTGGCCGCTCTTCAGATCGGTGGTGCCTTGGTAGACGACGCCGCCAGCGTCGTCGGTGATGGTGACGGTGGCGTCCTTCGCGGCGGCCGAGGAGTTGATCGTCCAATCGGCCTTGCCGCCGTCCATCTTGGTGGTGTCGGAATAGGCGGTAACCGACTTGCCGACGTAATTGACCAGCTGGAGCGCGGCGCTGGACGTCAGCGTATCCATCATCGCCTGAAGGTTGGCGTTGGTCTGCATCTGCTGCTCGACCGCCGAATACTGGACGAGCTGCTGGGTGAAGTTGTTGACGTCCATCGGGGAGAGCGGGCTCTGCGTCTTGAGCTGCGTGGTGAGCAGCGTCAGGAACGTGGTGTAGTTGGACGTCAGCGAGTTGGTCGCTGCCGAGGCGCTACTGCCGCTACCAGAGGAGGAACTGACACCAGAAACGCTCATGATGGTCTCCTGATACTCGATACTCAGACGCGGATATCAATGCGGCCGTCGCCGTGCGGGCGATAGGCGCCGGGAACGATCGTCGCCCTGGCGTCTTCCTCGGTCCGGTTCCGGGCCAGGTTCTCAGCCTGGGCCTGACGGGCCTGCTGTTGTTGTTGCTGCTGCTGCTGTTGTTGTTCCTGGCGCGCGAAGGCGGCGCGGTCCTGCTGGTTGCCGTCCTGGCGCATCGACAGCGACACCGAACCGTCCTTCACCTCGAAGCCGGCGTCTCGCAGCGTCTGCTCGATGTGGCGCGTGTCGCGATGCAGCGCCTCGAAGGTGTCGCGGCGCTCGACGACGAGATGGGCTTTGGCGCTGCCGTCGGCGGAGAAATCCACTTTCACGTCGACCTTGCCGAGTTCGGCCGGGTCGAGACGGACGGAGAAGCTGGTTTCGCCGGCCTTGACGTGGCGGACGATGGTCGCCCCGACGTCGTGGAGCTTGACGGCGGCTTCGGTGGTCGCCGCGGCGGCGGTTTGGGCCGTGGCGGCGGTGGAGCTCGTCTGGCCGGTGGGCAGCGTAGCGGTCTGGGTGGTGTCGGACTGGCTGGCGCTGGCGCCAACGTCGCGCATGCGGTCGGCAAAGGCGCGGGCCGCGTTGGAGACGCCGCTCACCGTCTTGGTCTTGGCCAGCCCGTTGTCGGCGGCCTGATTGGGCGCTGCGCCCTTGTCGCTGGCCGTGGTGCGCTCGCCGGAGGATTCCTCCGTTTTGGTCGGCTTCTCCGGCGCGGTCTTGTCAGCGGCGGGCTTGACCCCGGCGGCCGCGGCGATGCCGGTCGTGGCCGCGACCTCGTCGATGGCGACATCGGCGGTCGAGGCGGCGGTGCCGGTGGCTGCCGGAGCATTATTGGGCGATACCGGCGGCGTCGGAGCGCGCGTCGTCGTGGCCGGCTGGACGCCGTCATCGGCGGGCGCGGCGTCGACATCGACGGTGCTCGCCTGGGGCGCCGCGGGCTTGTCGACGGTTGCGGTCGGCTTGGCGGTGGGAGCGGCTTCCGTTTGGGGCGCGGCATCGACGACCGACAGCTTGGGCGCGTCGGCGGCATCGTTGCTGGCCGGCTGCGGAGCGGCAGCAGCCTTCGGCACCTCGACGACCGGGGCGTCGGTCTTGTTCGCGGCCTGTTGCGGGGCGTTGTCGACGGCGGGCGACGACTTGGTGGTCTCGACGGTGGTGGCCGGCTTCTGCGTCGAGGTCATGTCGACGGTCGGCTTGAGGGTGTCGGCAGCCGGCTGCGCCGCGTTGGCATCGGCGGCCTGGGGCACGACCGGCGTCGGCTGTTCCGGCGCCTTGGCAGTGGTCGCGACGACGGGCGCGGCGGCGACGGTCACGGTCGCGTCGTCAGCCGCGGAGGAGATGGCCGGATCGGTCGGGATCGGTGCGGCAGGCGCGGTGGCAGACGAGACCGTCGCGGTCTGTGGCGCCGTGGCGGCGGCCGCCGCCTTGTCCATCGCGGCGGCCAGGGCCTTGGCGGCTTCGTTCATCGGCTTGGCGGGTGCGTCGGTTTCGACGGACGGGGCGGCGGTCGGCGCGGCCGTCTTCGCTTCCGTCTTGTCGCCGTCTGTCTCGGAGGTCTGCTTCGGCAGCGCCGCCGTTTCCGTCTCGCTGGTCGCTTCCTTGACGGCGTCGGCGAGGGCTTGCAGGAACTCTTCGCCGGCAGGGGAGGCGGCGGGCGCTTCGCCGGCCGGTTGGCTGGCGGCGGTCGGCGCGATGGCGGCGGTCTCGCCTTCTCCTGTGGTCTGCGCATCGGGCTGGGCCGACCAGAAGGTTGCCACTTCGAGAGGCGCGGCGATCGGCTGGGCCGGCGCGGCATCGGCGGTCGTGTTGGTGGCGCCGTCCTGGGTCTGGGCGGCATCGACATCCGTGCCGGCGGTATCGGCGGCGGCCTTGCGGATGGGCGCGGCGGTTTCGCTGCGGTTGGCGCGTCGCGCCGGCTTGGCGTCGGCTCGCTCGGAAGAGCTATCCGCCCGGTCGGCGCGATCGGTACGATCGGCCCGGCGGCCGGGGCTGGCGTCGGCACGCCGGGAGCGCTCGGTCCGGTCCGTGCGATCGACCCGTTCGGGCCGCTGCTGCGCGCTGGCATCGCGGGTCGGCGGGGTGGAGGGCTCGCGGTCGGTCGCCTCGGCCACCATGTCGCGGAAGTCGTTGTCGACGCCCCGGGTGGCGGCTGTGCCGGCAGTGGTCGCCGCCACGGGCGGGGCGGGCTGGGGAAGCGGCTGGACGGGAGCGACAGTGGCCATGAACGGATCCGTTACACGCGGGACAACTCGGTCTTCCTTCCCGTGTGCAAACCAAGGGCCAAGTGTCGCGCGTTGAGGCTGTAGTGCAACCTGTTGAAATATTGTGATTTTCTACTACACCGCAGCGCCGGGTGGCTGGAGGGTGGGCCCGCCGGGCCGGCAAGCCTTGCCGCTACTCGGCAGAATTGACCCAGCCATGCCGGCGCGCCTCTGGAGCTTCGCGACCAAAGCAGCTATTAGGAACGAGTTGTGAGCGGAGCGGGTCGGCAGTGCCGAGCCCAGCCATTCCGCCGGAAAGACGCCATGCTGAACTCGCTCGATCTCGAAGGCCGCCCTGAGGACACCCGTGTCGTCGTCGCCATGTCCGGCGGCGTCGATTCATCCGTCGTGGCCGGACTTTTGAAACGCGAGGGCTACGACGTCGTCGGCGTGACGCTGCAACTCTACGATCACGGCGAAGCCGTCCATCGCAAGGGCGCCTGCTGTGCCGGCCAGGACATCCACGACGCCCGCGACGTGGCGGCGCGCCTCGGCATTCCGCACTATGTGCTCGACTACGAGAGCCGGTTCCGCGAGGCGGTGATCGACCGCTTCGCCGAGAGCTACATCGCTGGTGAGACGCCGGTGCCCTGCGTCGCCTGCAACCAGACGGTCAAGTTCTCCGACCTCCTGGACACGGCACGCAACCTCGGGGCACAGGCGCTGGCCACCGGCCACTACGTGCGCTCGCGCCTGGTGGACGGGCATCGCGCCATGTATCGCCCGGTCGATCTCGACCGCGACCAGAGCTACTTCCTGTTCGCCACCACGCAGGACCAGCTCGACTTCCTGCGCTTTCCGCTCGGCGGCCTCACCAAGCCGGAAACGCGGGCGGTGGCCCGCGACCTCGGCCTGGAGATCGCCGACAAGCACGACAGTCAGGACATCTGCTTCGTACCGCAGGGCAAGTATGCCGACGTCATCGAGAAGCTGAAGCCGGAAGCGGCGGCGGCCGGCGACATCGTGCACGTCGACGGCCGGGTGCTCGGCCGGCATGCCGGCATCATCCACTTCACCGTCGGCCAGCGAAAGGGTCTCGGCGTCGCCACCGGCGAGCCGCTGTTCGTCGTTCGCCTCGATGCGGCGCGCCGGCAGGTGGTGGTAGGCCCCCGCGAGGCGCTGATCACCCATCGGCTGACCCTGCGCGATCTCAACTGGATCGGTGGCACGTCGCTCGACGCCGAGGCCGACAGCGGCCGCACCGTGTTCGCCAAGGTGCGCTCGTCGCGGCCGCCGCAGGCGGCGATGCTCGTCCGCCAGGACGGCAGGGTCGGCGTGGAACTCCTCGACGGCGAGCAGGGCATCGCGCCCGGCCAGGCCTGCGTGCTCTACGATGCTCCCGGCGACGAGGCGCGCGTGCTGGGCGGCGGCTTCATCGAGGCCACCGCGTCGCTGCACAGGTCGCTCGCGGCGGAGTAGGAGGAGGGGGCTTTGTAGCCCCGCCCTCTTGTCAGGCGGTCTTGCGAACGCTGTCGATGAAGCCGGCCACCGTCGCCCTGAGATCCTGGGTGTGATCGGACAGGCTGACGGCCACCTGCTGCACCTTGCGGGCGGTTCCGCCGGTCGCCGTCGCCGAACTGGCGACCGCCGAGACGTTCTGCGACACTTCCCGCGTGCCGGCTGACGCTTCGTGGATATTGGTGGCGATCTCGCGCGTGGCGCTGCCCTGCTGCTCGACCGAGGTCTGGATGCTGCGCGAGATGCGGTTCATTTCCTGAATGGTGGTGGAAATCGCCTGGATCGCGTCCACCGTCGAGGCGGTCACCGACTGGACCGACTGGATCTGGACGGCGATCTCGCCGGTGGCCCTGGCCGTCTGGTCGGCGAGCTGCTTGACCTCGGCGGCGACCACCGCGAAGCCCTTGCCCGCCTCGCCGGCGCGCGCCGCCTCGATGGTGGCGTTGAGCGCCAGGAGATTGGTCTGTTCGGCGATGGCGTTGATGAGCTGGACCACTTCGCTGATGCGCTGGGCGGCGCCCGCGAGGGCATCGACGCGGCTGTTGGCGTCGGTCGCCTGGCCGACCGCCTGCGAGGCGATCTCGGCCGACTGCATGATCTGGCGGCCGATTTCGTCGACGGAGGTGTTCAGCTCCTCGGCGGCCGAGGCGACGGCGCCGACGTTGGCGGAGGCCTGCTCGGAGGCGGACGCCACCGCCGCGCTCTTCATGCTGGTGTCGTCGGCCCCCTGGGTCAGAGTGTCCGAGGCCTTGTTCAACTCCTCGACCAGGCTGAGGACGCGATCGGTCAGGCTGGTGACGTCGTGATCGAAGCGCTGGGAGGCGCTGCGAATGGTTTCGGCCCGCTCGATCTGCTCGCGTTGCTGGATCTCCTGCTGCTCGGCCAGCGTCTCGGCCTGCTGCGCCTTGTCCCGGAAGACTTCCAGGGCCTTGTTGATGGCGCCGATCTCGTCGTGGCGGTTGGTGTCGGGGATGGCGACGTCATAGCGGCGCTCGATGAGGGCGTTGACGCTGGCCAGCGTCTGGACCAGCGGGCGCCTCACCACGACGCGCGTCGAGAACAGGATCGCCGCCAGCGCCGCGGCCAGCACCAGCAGGCCGCTGAGCATGGTTTCGAACACGCTGGCGTAGACCGGGTCGACGAACACGGCGCGCGGCACTTCGATGACGGCGGCCCAGGTCGTGTTCATGCCCGGCGCGGAGAAGGGATAGACGATGCGGGTCGAGCCGTCATCGAAGCCGGAGACGGTGCGCATCTTGCCGTCGGCGAGCGCGGCCTTGACGTCGGCCTCGCCCACGCCGGCGTAAGGCTTCATCAGCGCCTCGGCATCCGGCGGCACCAGCCAGTTGCCGGCGTTGGAGATGAGCATCACCCGGCCGCCCTCGAAGGGACGCATCTCACTGAGGCTCGCTGCGAGCTTGTCGAGCTTGATGTCGACGCCGGCCAGGCCGACGATCTTGCCGTCGAGGCGCATAGGAACGGTGATCGAGGTGATCAGATCCTTCTGCTCGGACTGATAGGGCTCGGAGATCAGGCTCTTGCCGACGGCGAGCGGGGCGGCGTACCAGCCGGCCTTCGGGTCGACCGTGAAGGTCGAGAAGGACAACTCGCCCGAGGTCGACTTGGTCCAGTAAGGCGTGAAGAGGCCGGCGTCGTTGGCGCCGTCGGTTCCCTTGAAGAGTTCTCCCGCCGGGCGGTCGGCGAGGTCGCACATCCAGGCGCCGAAGATGTCGGGGAAGGCCGAGGGCACCGCCTTGATCATCTCGATGACGTCGGCGCGTTGCGTGCCGCGCTTGACGGCGAGGCCTGACAGCGAGGCCGTCAGGGTGGTGCCAGCCGAAACGGCCTCGGTGATCTGGTTTTCCGCGCTGCGGGCGATGCTGGCCGCCTTCTCCGTGGCCAGCGCCATGATGTCTGCCTCGGCCATCTTGGCCGAGTTCCAGGCCGTCACCGCGACGGATAGCACGATGCTAAGGCCGACTGTGGCTCCCGTGGTCAGGAGGAGGCGGGTGGAAAGACTGCCCTCGGTGCGCATCACGGATCTCCAATTGGAAGTGCGCGATTGTAGGGCTTGCCAAGTTGAGTAATTGTAAACAACGTAAACTATGAATATTGGATGACGCTCGTGCTGGTAGTAAGCGAGTTGTTCCTGAAACCTATATTTTAGGTGAATCTACTCTTCCAAATTTTAGGTCGGCGGCCGAACTATCAATGGAGCAATGCCGACCGCGAAAACCGGAGAGGGGCTTTCGCGGTCGCGAGGGGCGGTCGGATCAGCGCGACGGGCCCTGCCGCTCGGCCGAGGCGGCCCAGATGTTGACGTTGAGATCAGGCGCCTGGGTATCGATTTGCTTGAGCTCGGCGTCGGAAAAGGCGAGGTTCTTCAATGCGCCGACGCAGTCGATCACCTGTTCCGGCCGGCTGGCGCCGATCAGCGCCGAGGTGACGCGGCCGCCGCGCAGCACCCAGGCGATCGCCATCTGGGCCAGCGTCTGGCCGCGTGCCGCCGCGACGTCGTTGAGGGCGCGGATGCGGGCGAGATTGTCTTCGGACAGGAAGGTCGGTTTCAGCGGACCCTTGCGGGCGCCGCGGCTGCCCTCGGGAACCTCGCCCTTCAGATACTTGTCGGTCAGCATGCCCTGGGCGAGCGGCGAGAAGGCGATGGAACCGACGCCGAGTTCGTCCAACGTATCGAGCAGGCCGTCCTCCTCGACCCAGCGATTGATCATCGAATAGCTGGGTTGGTGGATGAGGCAGGGCGTGCCGAGCGATTTCAGGATCGCCAGCGCTTCGCGCGTCCGCTTGGAATTGTAGGAGGAGATACCGACGTAGAGCGCCCGCCCGGAGCGGACGATATGGTCGAGCGCGCCCATGGTCTCCTCGAGCGGCGTCTCGGGATCGAAGCGGTGGGAATAGAAGATGTCGACGTAGTCGAGGCCCATCCGCTTCAGGCTCTGGTCGAGCGAGGCGATCAGGTACTTGCGGCTGCCCCATTCGCCATAGGGGCCGGGCCACATGCCATAGCCGGCCTTGGTGGAGACGATCATCTCGTCGCGGTAGGGGCGGAAGTCGCTGGCTAGAATCTTGCCGAAGGCTTCCTCGGCGGTGCCGGGCGGCGGACCGTAGTTGTTGGCGAGGTCGAAGTGGGTGATGCCGAGATCGAAGGCGGTGCGGCAAATGGCGCGGCCGCGTTCGAGAGGCGCGTTCTCGCCGAAGTTCTGCCAGAGGCCGAGCGATATGGCCGGCAGCTTCAGCCCCGACCGCCCAACGCGGCGGTAAATCATGTCGTCGTAACGGGTTGCCGCTGCTTCATAGGCCATTGTGTCGCTCCCTCGCTCGTCTCCGGCGGTTATAGAACCAGAGAAGAGCGAGGGGCAACAAAGCTTAGCGGCCGTCGCGCTGGCCGCGCCCTTCGGGGCGGCGCTTCATGCCTTCACGGCCGCCGGCCAGGAAGCCGACGCGGCCGAGGGTCTCCTCGGCGGCTCCGGTGTCGCGGTGGCTGGGACGCTGCGATGCCTTGGACTGGCCCGGCTTGCCATGGGCGGCATGCGAGGGCTTGGCGGCGCCGGGCTGGCGAGCCTTGGCGGCGGGCATGGCGTCGCGCCGCTGCTGCTCGGCCGAAACTGCCGGCGGGGCAGGGCGACGATTGTTGCGCGGGTTGCCGGACCGATTGCCCGGCTGCGGGCGCTTGCCGGACGGACGCTCGCCGCGCTCCGCCGTGTCGGCCCGCTCGGCGACCGAGATGGTGCCGCGACGATCCTCGGCCGGGATCTTCTGGCGGGTGACCTTCTCGATGTCCTTGAGGTAGGGACGCTCGTCGTCGGCGCAGAAGGAGATGGCGACGCCGGAAGCGCCGGCGCGCGCCGTGCGGCCAATGCGGTGGACGTAGCTTTCCGGGATGTTCGGCAGATCGAAGTTGATGACGTGGCTGACGCCGGTGACGTCGATGCCGCGGGCGGCGATGTCGGTGGCGACGAGGATCTGCGTCGTGCCGGCCTTGAAGGCGGCGAGCGCCTTCTCGCGCTGGGCCTGGCTCTTGTTGCCGTGGATGGCGGCGGCGTCGACGCCATCCTGACCGAGCTGGCGGACGACGCGGTCGGCGCCGTGCTTGGTGCGGGTGAAGATCAGGGCGCGCTCGGGCTTCTCGGCGACGATCACGTCAAGCAGCAGCCGGCGCTTGGCGGCGGTCTCGACGTGGATCACCCGCTGCTCGACGCGCTCGACGGTGGTGGCGGCCGGCGCCACCGACACGGTTATCGGGTTGAACAGCAGTTCGCCGGCCAGCTGGCCGATTTCCTTCGGCATGGTGGCCGAGAAGAACAGGCTCTGCCGCGCCTTGGGCAGGTGCTTGACGATGCGGCGCACAGGCTGGACGAAGCCCATGTCGAGCATCTGGTCGGCTTCGTCGAGCACGAAGATCTCGGTCGTCTCAAGCGAGACCATGCCGGCGGCCATGTGGTCCATCAGGCGGCCGGGGGTGGCGACGAGGATGTCGACGCCGCGCTTCAGCCGGTCTTCCTGCGGACGATGGCCGACGCCGCCAAACACCACGGCGATCGACATGTGGTTCATGTAGCGCGAATAGAGCTTGAAGCTCTCGGCGATCTGGGTGGCGAGCTCCCGGGTCGGCGACAGGATGAGGGCGCGGACGCGGCGCGGGGCGGCCGGCTTGCCCGGCGCCAGGCGCTGCAGGATGGGGAGAGCGAAAGCGGCGGTCTTGCCGGTGCCGGTCTGGGCGATGCCGAGGAGGTCGCGACCTTTCAGAAGGTCGGGGATCGCCTGGGTCTGAATGGGGGTGGGGGTCTCGTAGCCCGCGTCGACAAGGGCGCGGTTCAGCGTGTCGGCGAGGCCGAAATCGGAAAAGGATGTCAAAGGGAAAACTGCTTTCAAACCATGCGTCACCGCCGGCGGGAGGAGCCGGTGGCGTTCGCGGGGAGCAACCGGCCCCGCGTGATCGGGCCAATTATCGGGAGGAGGAACGGCCAAGGATCGAAACCGATCCGCTCACGCGGCCGTAATAAGGGGCAGCTTGCCGCCCGTTGGGTCTTCACATGAGGCCTGGGGGCCAAGAAGTCAAGGTGAGTGAGGACATGCGAGCCATGCGGGGGAGGGGGATGGCTCGGCTTTTGCTCCCAGCGGGCTGGCTTTGCGTGCTTGCAGGCGATGCATTCTCGCACTATGTTAGACAAAATAGAAAATTGTTAAACATTGAGGCGGCGATGAAGACGCGTATCGAGAAGCAGGCTGGCAACCGGCATTCGTCCAAACGCCGTATGGGGGCCGCCGTCGATCCCGATGTCTCGCTCCGCGTTCACTCGGTCCTGAAGGCGGCGGATCAGGCTGGGATGCTGGGGGAAAAGAGCCATCGCATCGGCGGACGGATCAGCCCGGCGCTGGTCGAACAGGCCAAGAAGCAGACGGGGATCGAAGCGGACTCCGAGTTGATCGAGTTCGCGCTGGCGTCCATCGCGCTCGACGATCATTTCGGCCGCGTTCTGCGTGAGCTCGAAGGCACCGTCTCGCCGGATGTGAAACTGGGCTACTGACGTGGCCGACTTCGATTTCGATGCCGCCGTGCGCTGGGCGCGCTTCGACCCCGAACGGGCGCTGGCGCGACGAAGCGATGCGAACCTGCCTTTTCTTGCCGAAGAGCCGGAGGCTGGGTCGGAAGTTCTTCTCGACACCTGCGTCTATATCGACAGCCTGCAGGGCAGGGCGCCCGAAGCGCTGCTCACCCTTCTGGATATCAGAAAGACCAACCACTCCACGGTGGCGATCCAGGAGCTGATGCACACCATCGGAGTTCTCGACCCCGGTCACTCGCAAACAAAGGCGGTCATACGGCAGATCGGCATCGTCCTTCGGGCCATGCGACCCCACAGGATCTTCACGCCCGATGCGGACCTCCTGGGGCGGGCGGCGCTTCTCTCTGGAATGCTCTGTCGCCTTCAGGGATACGACAAGGATGCTCGCTTGCGCGCCCTTCAGGACTGCACCCTGTTCCTGCAGTCGATCAAGCTGGGCCTTACCGTGGTGACGGGCAACATCAAGGATTTCGACTACCTGCTCCAGCTCATTCCGTCCGGGCGGGTGCTGTTTTACCGGAAGCGGGGCTGAGCGGGGGCATCACCCCTCCGCCTCGCCGACGGCGCAGCCCGTCTCGCCGAGGCGGTCGCGCATGGCCAGGAGGCGCTCGCGCAGGTCGGCGATCTCGGCCAGTTCGGCGCCCATGGCGCAGCCGAGCTCGATCGGTATTCCCGCAGCTTTGTCCGACAGGGCACGTCCATCGTCGGTGAGGTGGACGATCACCTGTCGCTCGTCCGCCTTGCCGCGCCGGCGAGACACGTAGCCGATCGTCTCCAGACGCTTGAGGAGCGGCGTCAGCGTGCCGGAATCGAGCTTCAGGCGTTCGCCGATCTCCTTCACCGTCTGGCCGTCAGCCTCCCACAAGACCAGCATGACAAGATATTGCGGGTAGGTAAGGCCGAGCGGCTCCAGGAGCGGCCGATAGGCCCGGTTGAGGGCGTGCGTGAAGGAGTAGGCGGCAAAGCAGAGCTGGTCGGAGAGCTTGGGGGCGTTGGTCATGTCGATCCGGATGGAACCTTTTGCCTCGCTCGGCGTTTTCGGGCTGTCACGGGGCTCAATATAAGGCGGAGATCGCATTTCCCCAGCGGAAAACGCCTGTGATCACGAGAATGTGAATTGCTCGAAATTTAATTGCGCGCAATTAATATGGGCATCGGAACACAAACAGGCGAGGAAGCCATGAACGTTCTCTACACCGCCCATGCCCACACGACCGGCGGCCGCACCGGCCACTCGGAGACCGATGACGGTCGCCTGAAGATCGACCTGTCGACCCCGAAGGAGCTGGGTGGCGACAGCGGTCAGGGCACCAACCCCGAGCAACTGTTCGCGGCCGGCTATTCGGCCTGCTTCATGGGCGCGCTGAAGTTCGTTGCTTCCAAGGAGAAGGTCTCCATTCCCGCCGACGCATCGATCGACGCCCATATCGGTATCGGTCCGCGCGAGGACGGCGGCGGCTTTGGCATTACCGCCAAGCTCGAGATCAAGGTGCCCGGCCTTGAGCGCTCGGTGGTCGAGGATCTGGTCAACAAGGCCGACGTCGTCTGCCCCTACAGCCACGCGACGCGCGGCAACATCGAGAAAACGCTGGTCGTGCTCTGAGGCGGGTTGCCCCTCCCCCGTCCCGCCATAGCCGACCATCGACGCGCCGGGTCCCCCCAACCCGGCGCGTCGCCGTATCAAATCCGTTCCGCATGATCCGGCTTCTCCAGCTCAGGCAGGTTTCAGCCTCCGTCAGGGGATTGTTCAGCACTTCCGATCCGTCAGGTTGCGACCTTGATTGCCGGTGAGGGCCAGCATAGGTTCGGCCGTTCTTTCGGGGGAGAAGACGATGGCGGCACGCTTTGCCAGCATAGGCGAGTGCATGGTCGAACTGGCGCCGCAGGCGGACGGCCTTTATCGGCGCGGTTTCGCCGGCGATACGCTCAACACCGCCTGGTATCTGAGGGCGCTGCTCGGCAGCCGTCAGTCGCTGGTCAAATACGTGACCGGCGTCGGCACCGACGCCCTCTCCGACGAGATGGTCGATTTCATCGCCAGGGCCGGTATCGACACCTCCGCCGCCGAGCGGATCGCCGGCCGCACCGTCGGCCTCTATCTCATCACGCTGAATGGCGCCGAGCGCTCGTTCACCTACTGGCGCAACGAGTCCGCCGCCAAGCTGCTCGCTTCGGTGGGCGCGCGTCTCGACGCTGCGCTCGCCGATGTCGACGTCGCCTATTTCTCCGGCATCACGCTGGCGATCCTGTCGCCGGAGCACCGGCGCACGCTGTTCGCCTCGCTGGCCAAGGTGCGGGCGCGCGGCGGTCAGGTGGTGTTCGACCCCAACCTCCGTCCGCGCCTCTGGGCCGATCGCGCCACCATGGCGGCGGCGGTCATCGAGGGCTATCGCGCCGCCACCATCGCGCTTCCGACCTCGCCCGACGACGCCGAGCTCTATGGCGACGCCGACGCCGTGGGGACGGCCGACCGCATCGCGGCGCTGGGCGTCGAAGAAATCATCGTCAAGGCCGGCGCCGATCCGACGCTGGTCAGGGCCGGCGGTCTTGACGCCTGGGTGGCGGCCGAGCGCGTCGACCATCCGGTGGATACCACTGGCGCCGGCGACAGCTTCAACGCCGGCTATCTCGCCGCCCGCCTGGCCGGTGGCCGCTCGCCGGCCGAAGCGGTGCGGCACGGCCATGCCGTGGCGGCGCGGGTGATCCAGGCGCGCGGGGCGCTGATCGACATGGGATTGGTGGCCGATCTCGCCATAGGTGCTGGCTGACCGATAGGCAGATGCCCTGGAAATAGGCGGTCCGGATGCGGTCTTGCCGCCGCTCGAAGCCCCGATCGGGCCTCGCGCGGCTGGCACGCTTCCTGCTTTTTAACGACCCGAGTGGGCCGAGCACGGCGCACCTTTCAAGGGAACCGGCCCGAAACAGGGTCAAACGCACCATCGTCGCCGGCATCGTCGCCCGCCTGTTAGGGCTGGTGCCGGCGGCGGCCCTCGCAAGGCAACGGCGCCTGCGGTTGGGTTGGTCTGGTGCTCCGGGAAAAAGCTGATTGTCGATCGCTGTATTCGCGCAACGATAATCCGGCTATGGACGGAGTTTGGCACGGCGGTTCTTCTGCCGCGGCTCCGCCAGTGAGATAGTCTCAGGGCAACGAGGCCCTTCCAACCTTCACCAGGAGACCCGAGATGACCGAGCGCGACGCACGCGCCCCGCTCCGCACCTTTCCGGCCCGCATGCAGCCGCTGTCGCGGTTGCCGCTGTTCGTCGACCTGACGGGACGGCGCGTGGTGGTCGCCGGTGCCTCGGAGGCGGTGGCCTGGAAGGCGGAACTGTTCTCGGCGGCCGGCGGCGACGTCCATGTATTCGCCGAGGCGCCGGATGTGGAGCTGGTGGCCGTGGTCGAGCGCGGCACGCCGCCGGGCCGGCTGACGCTCCATCGTCGGGCCTGGGCCGAGGCGGACCTCGCCGGCGCCGCGCTCGCCGTGCTCGACAGTGACGAGTCCCAGGAGATCGCCGCCTTCCAGGCGGCCGGTCATGCGGCGAGGGCGCTGGTCAACGTCATCGACAAGCCCGACGCCTGCGACGTGCTGTTCGGCTCCATCGTCAACCGCTCGCCGGTGGTGATCGGCATCTCCACCGACGGCGCGGCGCCGGTGCTGGGGCAGGCGATCCGCCGCCGCATCGAGACGCTGCTGCCGCCGACGCTGGCCGCCTGGGGCTCGCTGGCCGGCCGCATCCGCGAGGCCGTCACATCCCGTCTCGCGCCGGGTGCCCCACGGCGCACCTTCTGGGAGCGCTTTGCCGAGCGTGCCTTCGGACCGGCGCCGGAAGAAGCCGACGCGGCGCGGTTCGTCGCCGAGGCGGCGGGCGCTGCCGAGGCGGGCGAACAGCCGGGAAAGGTGATCCTGGTCGGCGCCGGGCCGGGCGAACCGGAGCTTCTGACGCTGAAGGCCGTGCGGGCGCTGCAATCGGCCGACGTGGTGCTCTACGACGATCTCGTCTCCGCTGACGTGCTGGAGCTCGCCCGCCGCGAGGCGCGGCGCGTCGTCGTCGGCAAGCGCGGCGGCAAGGCGTCGTGCAAGCAGGAAGACATCAACGACCTGATGGTCGAGCTGGCGCGGGCCGGCGAACGTGTCGTGCGCCTCAAGGCCGGCGATCCCACGGTGTTCGGCCGGGCCGGCGAGGAGATCGACCGCCTCAGGGCCGAGGGCATTCCGGTCGAGGTGGTGCCGGGCATTTCCGCCGGCATCGCGCTGGCCGCCGCGCTCGGCGCCACGCTGACCCACCGCGACGCCGCCCATTCGCTGCGCTTCGTCACCGGCCACGCCAAGAGCGGCGAGCTCGACGAGGGGCTGGACTGGCGCGGCCTCGCCGATCCCGACACGACGCTGATCGTCTACATGGGCGGCCGTACCGCCGGCCGGGTCGCCGAGCGGCTGATCGCCGAGGGACTTTCGGCGGAAACGCCGGTGGCGTTCGGCTTCGGCGTGGGACAGCGCGGGCAGAAGCTCGAGCGTCACCGCCTCGCCGATCTCGTGACGCTCGGTTCGGTGCCCACCGACCAGCCGCTGGTGATCGGCATCGGCAAGGTGTTCGAGACGGGAACGCCGGTCAGTGTCCCGGCGGAAACCGCCGTGGCGCTTTGAGCCGTTGTTTTTCATCGCCTTGTCGCCGTCCGTGGTGTTAGGAAGCATTCGCTCAACTTTCGGACGGACGGCATGGACAAGACGATAGTGACCATCCCCGGCGACATGCCGGGCCTCAGCTATTCCCTGACGGTGCTGCGCTTTGGCGGCACCGACCCCAAGGCACCCAAGGCCTATCTGCAGGCGGCGCTGCACGGCAACGAACTGCCGGGCGTGGCGGCGCTGCACGTCCTCATTCCCAAGCTCAGGGCCGCCGAAGCCGAGGGGCGGCTCAAGGGCTCGGTCACCGTCGTGCCCTTCGCCAATCCGATCGGCCTCAACCAGTTCCAGTGGGACGACCATCAGGGCCGCTTCTTCTACGGCAGCCGCACCAACTTCAACCGCGCCTTCGCGCTGATCGACCGGCCCGATCCGAAGCTGCTCGCCGCGCCGGAGGCCGCCTCCTGCGATCGCCGCCTGAAGGCGGAGTTGCAGACGCTGGCCCTCGATGCCGACCTTGTGCTTGACCTCCATTGCGACAACGAGGGGCCGAACTATCTCTACATGCCGGCCGAACTCTGGCCGCACAGCGCCGATCTCGCCGCCGCGCTTGACTGCGGCGCCGTGCTGACCTTCGAGGGCGGCACCGACGCCTCCTTCGACGAGGCGGCATTCCGGCCCCATCTCGCGACCGGCAACTTCGAGCGCCGCGTCGTGGCGACGGTGGAGCTGAAGGGCATCCATGACGTTGGGCCGGAGACGGCTGAGAAGGACGGCGACGGGCTCTATCGCTTCCTGGTCGGGCGCGGAGTGATCGACGACACGTCGGCGGCGCCGGTGGGGCCGTTCACCGGCAAGGGCGTGCCGCAGTCCTATGTCGAGATGGTGCGCGCGCCGGTCGGCGGCATGGCCTTTTTCCACGTGAAGCCCGGCGATGTCGTCAAGGCCGGCCAGCTCGTCGCCGAGATGATCCCGGTGCCGGGCGAACCGTCGGTGCCGGTGCATGCCGTGGCGCCGGGTCTGGTGCTGACGCGCGTCCTCGCCCGCGCCATACGCATCGGCGACGATCTCGTGAAGATCGTTGGCGACACCCGCTCGGTCACGGCGAAGGATGGCGGGGCGCTGGAGAGCTGAGGGTGGCTGATATTGGCCGCTCGCGTTCTCGTCCTGAGGTCCTGGCCTGCGCCAGGATGACAGAATTATATAATTAAAACAGATATATAGGTCGTCATCCTGCGCGAAGGCGCAGGACCTCGGGCAGAAAGAGGCAGGGGAAAGATATAGGCTGTTCCAAACCGCGATGCCCGTTCGGGCAGATCCCTCGGATCGGATGGGGCTACCTCCATTCCGCCACCTTACTCGATTGATCCCTTCGCGCCGCTTGCAATCGTCGGGTTTATCTGGTTAGGCCCGCTCACCAGCCACGAGGGGACACCGCCATGGTCGCACAGATTATCGATGGCTTTGCCATCGCCGCCGAGCTCCGCCAGGACATCGCCGTCCGCGCCGCCGAGATGAAAGCCAGGCATGGCGTGGTTCCCGGTCTCGCCGTGGTGCTGGTCGGCGACGATCCGGCCAGCGGCGTCTACGTGCGCAACAAGCTGAAGGCGACGGCCGAGTGCGGCCTCAAGAGCTTCGAGCACATCCTGCCGGCCGATACCTCGGAGGCCGACGTGCTCGATCTGGTCACCAAGCTCAACGCCGATCCGGCGGTGCACGGCATCCTGGTGCAGCTGCCGCTGCCCAAGCAGATCGACGCCGACAAGGTGCTCGGCCTGATCGATCCCGACAAGGATGTCGACGGTTTCCACCCCGTCAACGCCGGCCGTCTCTCCATCGGTCTGCCGGGCTTCGTGCCTTGCACCCCGCGCGGCTCGCAGATCCTGATCGACCGCATTCTGCCCAACCTCGCCGGCAAGCATGCCGTGGTGATCGGCCGCTCCAATATCGTCGGCAAGCCGATGGCGCAGCTGCTCCTGCAGAAGAACGCCACGGTGACCATCGCCCATTCCAAGACCGCCGACCTGCCGGCCCTTTGCCGCACCGCCGACGTGCTGGTGGCCGCCGTGGGTCGCCCGCAGATGGTGAAGGGCGACTGGGTGAAGCCGGGTGCCGTGGTGATCGACGTCGGCATCAACCGCATCGAGGTGGACGGCAAGGGCAAGCTGGTCGGCGACGTCGACTTCGCCTCGGCTGCCGAGGTGGCCGGACATATCACGCCGGTGCCGAAGGGCGTCGGGCCCATGACCATCGCCTGCCTGATGCTGAACACGCTGGATTCGGCGGCGCGGCGGATCGCCGGCTAAGACCTTTCGAGCCAGTCAAGAATGCCATTGGCCGCCGCGCGGCCGGTGGCAAAGCAGCCGGTGAGGAGGTAGCCGCCGGTCGGCGCCTCCCAGTCGAGCATTTCGCCGGCCACGAAGATGCCCGGCCGCGCCTTGAGCATGAAGCGGGCGTCGATGTCGGAAAAGCGGATGCCGCCGGCCGAGGAGATGGCCTCCTCGATCGGCCGGATGCGGGCGAGGGGGATGGGCAGGGCCTTGAGGCGCGCCGCCAGCCTCACCGGGTCGTGCCGCTCGTCCTCCGTTGAAAACAGCCGGGCCAGCGCCGCCTTGACGCCATCAAGTCCCGCCCCCTTCCTCAGGCGATTGCTGAACGACGCCTTGGCGCCCTGGCGGGCGAGGTCGCGGGCGAGGCGTTCGGCGCTGCGGCCGGGCGCCAGATCGATGACGATATCCGCCGTGCCGTCGCGGTCGAGCCGGTCGCGCAGGGCGGCGGAGTGGGCATAGACGAGGCTGCCCTCGATACCGTGGCGGGAGACGACTAACTCGCCCGGCGTGGTACCGGCATCGGACGTCGCCGTCACCGACTTGACCGGCGCGCCGGCAAAGCGCTCGACGAAGGGTTCGTCCCAGGCAACGTCGAAGCCGGCGTTGGCCGGTCTGAGGTCGGCGACGTCGATGCCGATGGCCTTGAAAGGCGCCACCCAGGCGGCATCGGAGCCGAGGCGTGGCCATGAGGCTCCGCCGAGTGCGAAGAGCATCGCGTCGGCGCGGATGTTCATGGGACCATCCGGCGTGTCGAATGTGAGGCCGTCCCCCGTGAAGCCGGTCCAGCGATGGCGCGTCTTGACCGTGACACCGAGGTCGGCAAGGCGTTTCAGCCAGGCGCGCAACAGCGGCGAGGCCTTCATCGCCTTGGGAAATACCCGGCCCGACGAGCCGACGAAGCATTCGGCGCCGAGGTCGTTGGCCCAGGCGACCAGGGCGTCCGGGCGGAAGGCGTCGAGCGCGGCGGTGAGGGCTGGATCGGCGGGATGGTAGCGGGTGACGAAGCGCTCCCAGGGTTCGGCGTGGGTGAGGTTGAGGCCGCTCTTGCCGGCCAGGAGCAGCTTGCGCGCAGGGCTTGGCATGCCGTCGTAGACGGTGACGCGACAGCCGGCGTTCGCCAGCACTTCCGCCGCCATCAATCCGGCCGGCCCGCCACCGACGATCGCCACGTCCGCCATGATTTCGTCCACCCGGGAACTTTTCGGTTTGTCAGTTGGTTTGGCGCCTTATGTCAGCCGGATTTCAAAAGTCAAACTCAACGTTGCGTTTGCTTTCAAGCGAGCTGGAGCTCTCTCTCGGACATGTAAATGGCATGGGCGTTGGCGCATGGGTGAACAACTGCAGAATAGACACATTTCGCAATACCGGAGACACACTTTGAAAAATATGACTGTGGGAGTATAATACAAAAGTATCATCGCCAGGTCGCTGGACGGGGGTGCGATGGAATTCTCAGAGGCACGAGGCGTCTATATCGAAGGGGCGAGCGCTCTCTATCGAGACACCGGCCTCCTCAACAAGGCGGTGAACACCTTGCCGCGCCACGCCATTTTCGGCTGCGCGCTGCACATTCATGCCCGCCGCGTCTTCGATCCCGCCGCCCCGGCCGCGACGCTGACCTGCCTGCAGAAGCTGTCGGCGGACTATCGCAACGTCAGCCCCGGGCGTGTGGCGGCGCAGACGCTGCTGTTGCGCAAGCTCGGCTACCTGGAGGCGCGGCCCGGCAGCGACCGCCGCCAGCGTCTGCTCCAGCCGACCGAGAAGATGGTGCGCGAGGACCATCGCTGGCTGATGGCGCAGCTGGCGCCGCTGGACCCACTCGGACTGTTCCACTTGACCGAGGAAGAGCGGGCGGTGCCCGAATTCGTGCTGGCCTTTCGCTACCACTGGGCGCTGGCGCCGGTCGAGGCGGCGGAGTTCCTGGATCGTCATCCGACCATCGCCTTCTTCGTCATGCGCGACGGCGGCTTCTCGATGCTGCTGGAGCTCTTGAGGGAGTGGCAGAGAACGGGGTCCCGTCAGGTCGCCTTCGACGTGATGGAGACCGCTTCGGCCTTTTGCGTCTCGAAAAGCCAGATCTGGAATCTGCTGCACGGGGCGGAGGCGCAAGGGCTGCTGGCAACGGAGGCGCCGGCCTGGCGCCTGGTGAGCCTGTCCGATCAACTGCTTTCCGACTTCGACGCCTGGTTTGCCGACATGACAGTAGAACTCGCGGCTGCCGCCACGCGCGCCCGTCTTTTCTGGGCCGATCATCGTCAAGGCGAGCTTCTGGAGGCAAAATAAAAGCCGGAACAAAATTGTTCCGGCTTTTCTGTAAAATATTTCCTAAACGATAACTGCTCGCTCGGGGCGTCTAGCTTCACGTCATGAAAATCGAACTTCCGTATCGTTCTTTTCTGTTTCGTTCGGCCTAGGGCGTTTCCAGAACGGCTTTTTATTTAAAGGGCCAGAAAACCTGCGCCCAGAAATTCATCATGGCTTAATCTTAGCAAAAGACACCGTCCGAGACAAAAGGGAATCGCCCCAAGCGCTGTTATTTTTTGGATGTTTCCCCCATTAGGGTTTATACGTGTAAGCCGGCTCGGCCGGGAAAAGGCGGGTTTCCGGCGTTCCGTTCGGCTCGACCCATTGGGCGACGCCTTTTGCGGGGTGGCTGCTTCAGTCGTTTCCTCGCCGGGGCAAATCTGTTAACGGCAAGGCCATGATGGAAGCCGCAAAGTCGATCTTCTCCTACCGGAAACATTGGGCCGCCCGCTTCGGCACGGCGCCGTTCCTGCCGCAGAGCCGCGCCGAGATGGACGCGCTCGGCTGGGACAGCTGCGACGTGATCGTCGTCACGGGTGACGCCTATGTCGACCATCCCTCCTTCGGCATGGCGGTGATCGGTCGCCTCCTGGAGGCGCAGGGCTTCCGCGTCGGCATCATTTCCCAGCCGGACTGGCGCAATGCCGATGCCTTCAAGGCGCTCGGCAAGCCGAACCTGTTCTGGGGGGTGACCTCCGGCAACATGGATTCGATGGTCAACCGCTACACCTCCGACCGGCGCATCCGTCACAACGACAGCTACACGCCGGGCGGGGTGGGCGACAAACGGCCGGACCGGGCGGTGATCGTCTATTCGCAGCGCTGTCGCGAGGCCTACAAGGATGTGCCGATCGTGCTCGGCGGCATCGAGGCGTCGCTGCGGCGCATCGCCCATTACGACTACTGGTCGGACAAGGTGCGCCGGTCGATCCTGGTGGATTCCAAGGCCGACATCCTGCTCTACGGCAATGCCGAGCGGGCCATCGTCGAGGTGGCGCACCGCATCGCCAAGGGGGGCGATCCCACCACATTCGACGACATGCGCGGCGTGGCGCTGATGAAGTCGGCCGTGCCCGACGGCTGGACGGAGGCGCATGCCGACGACATCGACAGCGCCGACGAGGGCGCCCGCCAGCTCGGCGCCGGCACGGTGCTGCGCCTGCCGGCCTTCGAGCAGGTGGAGGCGGATGCCGAGACCTACGCTCGCGCGTCCCGCGTGCTCCACCGCGAGAGCAATCCCGGCAACGCCCGACCGCTCGTCCAGCGCCACGGTGACCGCGAACTGTGGGTGACGCCGCCGCCGATCCCGCTGACCACCGAGGAGATGGACGGCGTCTACGAGCTGCCTTACGCGCGCGGCCCGCACCCGTCCTATGGCGAGGCCAAGATCCCCGCCTGGGAGATGATCCGCTTTTCGGTCACCATCATGCGCGGCTGCTTCGGCGGCTGCTCCTTCTGCTCGATCACCGAGCACGAGGGCAGGGTGATCCAGAGCCGGTCTGAAGGTTCGATCCTCCAGGAGATCGAACATATCCGCGACCGCACCGAGGGCTTCACCGGCATCATCTCCGACATCGGCGGCCCCACCGCCAACATGTACCGGATCGGCTGCAAGGACCCGAAGATCGAGAGCGCCTGCCGCAAGCCGTCCTGCGTCTACCCGGACATCTGTCCCAACCTCAACACCAGCCACGAGGCGCTGATCCAGCTCTACCGCAAGGTCAGGGCGGTGCCGGGCGTCAAGAAGGTGATGGTCGCCTCCGGCGTGCGCTACGACCTCGCCGTCAAGAGTCCCACCTACATCAAGGAGCTGGTGCGCCACCATGTCGGCGGTTACCTGAAGATCGCCCCCGAGCACACCGAGGCCGGGCCGCTTTCCAAGATGATGAAGCCGGGCATCGGCGCCTACGACCGATTCAAGCAACTGTTCGACGCGGCGGCGGCCGAAGCTGGCAAGAAGTATTTCCTGATCCCCTACTTCATCGCCGCCCATCCCGGCACCTCGGACGAGGACATGATGAACCTCGCCATCTGGCTGAAGAAGAACGGCTACCGCGCCGACCAGGTGCAGACCTTCCTTCCCTCGCCGATGGCCCTGTCGACCGCCATGTACCACTCCGGCGTCAACCCGCTGAAGGCGGTGCGGCGCGGCGGTTCGGAGCGGGTGGAGACGGTGAAGGGCCTGAAGCAGCGCCGCCTGCACAAGGCGTTCCTGCGCTACCACGATCCGGAAAACTGGCCGCTGTTGCGCGATGCGCTGAAGTCGATGGGTCGCGCCGACCTGATCGGCAACGGCAAGCACCACCTGATCCCCAACTTCCAGCCGGCCGGCACGGGCCTCGGTGGGGGTGAGGGCCGCCGCACCGGCAGCAAGAATGGCGCGCAGAAGTTCCTGACCAAGGGGACGTTCGGGAAGCCAGTGGGTGGTGGAGCGACGAGGAAGCCGAGGGCGAGGTAGGGGTTTATCGGAGCCTGATATGTGCCGGGTGTTCCATTCTGCCTGAGGTCCTGCGCCTTCGCGCAGGATGACAAATTTATATAAATATCATATACATAGATTGTCATCCTGCGCGAAGGCGCAGGACCTCGGGCCGAACAAAGCGATCGGCGGACATAGGTCTCCAATCGGACTGAATCGCTACCTGGCATTGTAGGGTTTGCGGTCACCGAACACTTCCAGTTCTCACGCCGCCCGGGCATCCCTTGAGAAGGACTCGATCAGGCCGTGCATGCGGACGATTTCCGTCTGGATGGTGCCGGCGGTGGCGGTGACCTCACCGGCGACCGTGCGGGTGTGGTCGGCGGCGCCGGCCAGTTCCAGCGTCCCGGCGGCCATGTCGTCGGTGGAGGCGGCGGCCATGGCGGCGCTGCCGGAGATTTCCGACGTCGCGTCGCCCTGGCCCATCACCGATTCCGACAGGGCGCCGGCGGCGGCGTCGATATCGGCCATGGACGCCGCGATGTCGCGGATCAGCTCCACGGCCGAACGGGTGGCGCTGCCGATGCCGTCGATCAGTTTGCGGATGTCGTCGGTGGCGCGCGTCGTCTGGTTGGCGAGGCTCTTCACTTCGCCGGCCACCACGGCGAAGCCCTTGCCCATCTCGCCGGCTCGCGCCGCCTCGATGGTGGCATTGAGCGCCAGAAGGTTGGTCTGGGCGGCGATGGAGCCGATCAGGTCCACCACCTCGCCGACGCGGGCGGTCGAATCCGACAGGCCGGCGATGACGCCGCTCGCCGTTCGGGCATGGGCGGCGCCGGTGCCGGCGACGGAGACGGCCGCGTTGGCCTGGTCGCGGGCGACCGTTTGCGACCGGGCGAGCTCGCTGGCCGCCGATGCCATGGTGCGGACGCTTTCGGCTGCGCTGCCGGCGGCGAGCGAGGTCCGCCCCGCGAGTTCGGAGGCGTGGGTTGCGGCGCCCGAGAGGTCGGCGGTGCCGCGCCCAAGCTGGTCGGCGAGCCCTTCGACGGTGGCGATCACCTCGGCGGCGGCGCCGTCGAAGGCGGCGATGGCCCCCTCCAGGGCGGCCCGGCGTTCCTCGCGCTGGGCGTGGTCGTGCTCGGCGGCCTGTCGCAGTTCCTCGCGTTCGCGACCGCTGGCCTGGAACACCAGGAGCGCTTCGCCCATGGCGGCGATCTCGTCGCGGCCCTTGCGGACGGGAACGACGACGTCGAGATGCCCGTGGGCGAGCGCGTGCATCACCTCGGTCAGGGCGCGCAGCGGCCGGGCGATGCGGCGGTTGAGGAGGGCGGTGACCAGGATGGCGACACCGACGATGCCGGCGATCACCACGAGCACGAGGAGGCTGACGCGGTCGCGATCGGCCTGCGCGTCGTCGGCCACGGCATCGGCCGTCCGGTGCAGGGCGTCGGCGGCAGCGGCCGACAGGCGTGTCGCGTCGGCGCGGGCGGTCTCCAGCGCTTCGGTGGCCCGGCGCAGGCCGTCTGTCGCCTTGCGATAGTCGGCGAAGGGGAGGGCCACCTCCTTGGCGACGTCCGGTCCGAGCGCGTTGATGGCGGCGCCGGTCCTGTCGAGGGCGGCGTCGATGGCCTTGCCGTGGGCAGCGTCGGGGCGCAGCCGATAGCTTTCGGTGGCGAGCAGCAACTCGTAGGCGGCGGTGCGAAAGTCCCGGACCGCGATACCGAAGGCCGCGGCGTGATCGCGGCGGATCGACAGGCCGGCCGTCTTGTTGAACGCCTTGTCGGCGCTCTCGCGCGCCTTGGCGTTCACCGCGTCGATGCGCTGGTCGACCGTGGCGAGGCGCGGCGACAGGCGCGGCCATTCGGTGGCAAGGTCGATGAACTGGCTGTTGTCGCTCTTGCGGGCGACGGTCTGGTATAGGCCGGCGGTGAGGGTGGAGATGGCGCCGAGGTCCTCGGCGAAGGCGGCGTCCTCGTTCATGACGCGGGTGTCCTCGGCAAGACGGGCCGCGATGGACAGCGCGTTCTGGCCGGCCGTCAGCTGCGTGAACTCGCCGGTGCGCAGATAGGCCTCGAAAGCGGCCCGACCTCGCACGAGCCGCAGCTCGGCGTCGGTCAGGCCGGAGACGATGGCCCGCGTGCCGTCCAGTGCGAAGCTGACCGTCTCGAGGTCGGTCTCGGCCTTGTCGAGGTCCTCGACGGCGCTCGCCTCAAGCTTGGCGGCGGCGGCGGAAAGCGCCGAGAAGGCGCGGTCGATGTCGCCGCTTGCCGCGTCGATATCCCGCCAGCCGTCGGAAAGTGCCTTCACCGCCTCGGCGAGGCCGGCCGTGACGCCGCTCAGCGCGGGCGTGGCGGCAACCCCCTGGTCGACGGCGGCGATGCCGGCGAGGGCCGCTTCGGCATCCTCTGGCCGACCGGAGGCATAGAGCGACTGGATGGCGGCGGTGGCGGTGTTGATGTTGGTGAGCGCGGTCGACACGCCGGTCACCGCGTCGATGGCGCTGCCGGTGCGCATCAGGCCGAAGAAGCCGGCGCCGCCGGCCGCGCCTGCGAGCAGGACGAGGAGGAACGCGAAGAAGAAAAGCTGCGCGGTAATGCTCTGGCCTGTTCGCATCGTATATGCCCCGGTTCATGCGGTTTTCACGATGAATAAGCCGGGCGCCGCTTAATGAGACCTAAATATGCATAAGTAATCATATGAATTTTATATGACATACAAAGAAAAGCATTCTGCGTTGTATTTGTCCTGCCAGACGTCCATGACGACGGGTTGAGTTGCGAGCGAATATCAGAAGCATTCTACTTCCAGGCGGCGCAGGGCGGCGATGGCGTCCGCGTCGTCGTTGTCCTCGAACAGCTCGGCCATGTAGTAGACGTGGGCGTGCATCAGCAGCAGTCGGTCGGCCACAGGCCGCTCGGCCTCGACGGCGGCGGCAAGCCGCTCTCGAAAGCGGTCCCAGAAGGGATTGGCGAAGGCGGGGTTGTCGATGTAGCGGCGGAGGTGGGCGAGCACTGCCTCCATGTTGCCCTCGAAATCGATGCCTTCGAAGGTGACGTATCTGTCGTTCTGGGTGCGGCCGGCGGTCGGCAAGATCGATCTCCCGTTGCGTGTCGAGTTGCCGCCAGCAATTGCAATCACCTTGCCAAGTCGTGAAGAGACCTGGATATCCGGGGTTTTCCTGAAGAAAGATGCTCCGTTGGCTGGAGAAAACCGGCCAGATCGATGTCGCGTTTGTGACAATGATTGCCAACTACATCGATATAGTAGTCGTTCACCCCTCGATTTACGCGTTTAAGCTCCTGCGGGCAAAGACGACGTCGTGTTTCTACGGAAGATTTCCTGACGCAAAAGAGGCAGTAAGTGGCCCGAAAAGCGGGGGGGCGACCGCGCCGACCTCGGGGTGTTCCGCCAGACGGCGGGCCCGGTTCGATAGAGAAGGATGGAGCATCAAATGACTGACGTGACCCTCAAGGACGCCCCCGTCAAGGCGATCCCGACGAGCCAGGCCCTGATCGAAGACCCGTTGCTGAACAAGGGCACGGCCTTCACCCAGGCCGAGCGCGACGCCTTCAAGCTCAACGGCTATTTCGCCGACGTCGTCGAGACGCTCGACACCCAGGTCGCCCGTTCGATCGAGACCATCCGCGCCCTGCCGACCAACCTCGACCGCTATGTCTACCTGCGCGACCTGCAGGACACCAACGAGACGCTTTACTTCGCGGTGATCACCCGCAACCTCGATGAACTGCTGCCGATGATCTATACGCCGACCGTCGGCGCCGGCTGCCAGCAGTATCACCACATCTTCCGTCGTCCGCGTGGCCTGTTCATCTCCTATCCGAACCGCGCCAAGATGGACGAGATCCTCGCCAACCCGCGCTATGACAACGTCGAGTGCATCGTCGTCACCGACGGAGAGCGCATCCTCGGCCTGGGCGACCAGGGCGTCGGCGGCATGGGCATCCCGATCGGCAAGCTCGCCATCTACACCGGCTGCGGCGGCATCGCCCCCGACACCGTGCTGCCGATCACGCTCGACACCGGCACCAACAACGCCGAGCGCATCGCCGACCCGCTCTACTTCGGCTGGAAGCACGAGCGCGTCCGTGGCGAAGAGTACGACAGCTTCATCGACCAGTTCGTCGAAGCCGTGAAGAAGCGCTGGCCGAACGTTCTGCTGCAGTGGGAAGACTTCCACAAGAACAACGCCAACCGTCTGCTCGACAAGTATCGTGACGCGCTCTGCACGTTCAACGATGACATCCAGGGCACCGCTTCGGTCGCCACCGGCACGCTCTTGTCGGCCATCCAGATCACCGGCAAGTCGCTGAAGGATCAGCGCGTCGCCATCCTCGGCGGCGGTTCGGCCGGCGTCGGCATCGCCGACCTGATCCGCATGGCGATGGTCGCCGAAGGCCTCAGCGACGAGGAAGCCCGCAAGCGCTTCTTCATCGTCGGCCGCTACGGCCTGGTCACCGAGAAGACCCCGAACCTCGACACCTTCCAGCTCGGCTTCCGTCAGGACAGCAAGATCATCGACGGCTGGGACGTCGCCGAGGCCGGCAAGGCTTCGCTCTACGAAGTGATCAAGAACGCCCAGCCGACCGTGCTCGTCGGCGTCGCCGGCCAGCCGGGCATGTTCACGGAAGAAATCATCCGTGAGATGGGCAAGCACACCGAGCGTCCGATCGTCTTTCCGCTGTCGAACCCGACGTCCTGCGTCGAGGCCCAGCCGTCGGACATCATCAAGTGGACCGAGGGACGCGCCATCATCGGCACGGGCTCGCCGTTCCTGCCCTTC
This sequence comes from Pleomorphomonas sp. NRK KF1, assembly GCF_023721755.1. GTDB lineage: Bacteria > Pseudomonadota > Alphaproteobacteria > Rhizobiales > Pleomorphomonadaceae > Pleomorphomonas. Next base: position 88,854 of record NZ_JAMDLH010000012.1, read on the forward strand.
GACTTCGAGGGCAAGACCTACCACTTCGCCCAGACCAACAACTCCTACATCTTCCCGGGCGTCGGCCTGGGCACGCTGGCCGTCGGCGCCAAGCGCGTGACGGACGCCATGTTCCTGGCCGCCGCCCGCGCCCTTGCCGAGCTGTCGCCCGCCAAGACCAACCCCGGCGACCGTCTGCTGCCGACGCTGGACCGCATGCGTGAGGTTTCCTCGCACATCGCCGTCGCCGTCGCCAAGCAGGCCATGGCCGAGGGCCTGGCCCCGAAGATGGACGACGCCGCCATCAAGGCCGCCATCAAGGCCAAAACCTGGGAACCGGTCTACAAGTCGCTGGTGTGAACCAACGACCATAGCTGAATGAAGGAACCGGGCGGCCGAAAGGTCGCCCGGTTTCGTTTTGTGGAGGGAGTTGGAAGAGATGAGCTCTATATCGGCGTTGCAGCCCTTTCGGCCTGAGGTCCTCGCCTGCGCAAGGATGACAATCTATATATCTGTTTTTATTGTATAATTCTGTCATCCCCGCGAAGGCGGGGACCTCAGGCCGAAAGGGGCGAGCGGCCGATATAGGGCTCGTTTCCGAAATCGGGTGGCGTCGGTCGTTGGGTGGCAGCAGGATCGGGCAAACGTCACCGGAGCCCGCCAATGTCCGCCCTTACATCTCCCGAATTCCTGCTCACCTCGCTGATCGTCGTCGCCTCGCCGGGTACCGGCGTCATCTACACCCTTGGCGCCGGTCTCGGCCGGGGCGCCCGGGCCGCGACGATCGCCGCCTTCGGCTGCACGCTGGGCATCCTGCCGCATCTCGCCGCCGCCGTGCTCGGCCTCTCGGCCATGATGCAGACGAGCGTTCTCGCCTTCGAGATCCTGCGCGTGGCCGGTGTCGCCTATCTCCTCTACATGGCCTGGATGACGCTGAAGGAAACCGGCGCGCTGGCCGTGGCGGCGGACGGGCGGGATGCGTCGGCGCTCGACATCACCGTACGGGCGATTTTGCTCAACCTTCTGAACCCCAAGCTCACGGTGTTCTTCCTCGCCTTCCTGCCGCAGTTCATCGGCCATGGCGAGGCGCAACCGACGCTGCGCTTCGTGGAGCTCGGCGGCGTGTTCATGGCGATGACCTTCGCGGTGTTCGTCGTCTATGGCGTCGCCGCCGCCACGGTGCGCGACCAGGTGCTGTCGCGGCCGGTGGTGCTCGCCATGATGCGCCGCCTGTTCGCCGGCGCCTTCGTGCTGCTGGGGGTGCGACTGGCGCTCACCGAACAGCAGTAGGCATCAGCGGAAATCGATCGCCATCAGCACGCAGAGCGCCAGCAGGCAGCCAAGGGAGGCCAGGAAGATGCGCTTCGCCCAGCTGCGTTCGGTCGTGGGCGTCGGGCCGCTGGCGGCGAGATGCAGCCAGTAGCCGCCGCAGGCCACTGCCGTGCAGAGATAGGCGATGCCGGTGAAGCCGGCGAAGGGCAGCGCCACCGATGTGGCGGCGAAGGCGCCGATCGAGACGAGGATGCGCTGCCGTGTGGCGGCGATGCCGTGCCGGAACGGATAGGTCGGCACGCCGGCGGCGGCGTAGTCGTGGCGGCGCAGCACCGCGATGGCATCGGAATGCGGGATCTGCCAGAGCGCGAACATCGCGAACAGGATGACGGCGGCGGCGTCGAAGCGGCCGGTCACGGCGCAATAGCCGATCACCGGCGGCGTCGCGCCGGCAAGGCTGCCCACCAGGACGCTGACCGGCGAGCGCCGTTTGAACCACAGGCTGTAGGGGCCGACGTAGATGACCAGGCCGAAGGCGGCGACGGTCGCCGCGAGCGGGCCGGAAATGAGCGCCAACAACAGTAGCCCTCCGCCGGCCAACAGGCCGCCGTAGGCGGAGGCGGTGGGAACGCCGACCGCGCCGGTGACCATGGGGCGGCTGGCCGTGCGAGCCATCCGGGCGTCGATGTCGCGGTCGATGACGTTGTTGATGACGCAGCCGCCGGCCACCACCAGGGCGACGCCGACAAGCGTGGCGACGAACAGGCGGAAGTCCACCGCGCCGCGCGCCGCCAGCAGGAAGCCGCCGGCGGTGGCGATCAGGTTGCCGCCGACGATGCCTGGCTTCACGAGGCGCACATAGGGGTTGCGGCTGAGCGTCGTCATCTCAGAAGGTCTCTGGCGGCATGGTCATGCCCGGCATGTCCGGCTTCATCCGCTCGTGGGCGCTGAACATGATCCAGATGCTGCCGCCGACGAGGATGCCGACCACCAGCAGGGCGAACAGGGCGGCGTAGACATTCCAGCGCTGCTCCAGCGAACCGTCGATGTGCAGGAAGTCGACCAGATGGACAAAGATCTGGATGGCCGCGAGAACCAGGATGACGAAGATGGTGGCGTTGCGCGGCAGCGCCCCGGTCATCACCAGAGCGAAGGCGGCGAGGGTCAGGATCACCGACAGCAGCATGCCGCGGGCATAGTGATGGAGCGAGGCGCCGGCGCCAGGGAGATGCTCGGTTTTGCGGTCGGCCATGTCAGAGCACTCCGATCAGATAGACTTCGGTGAAGACGACGATCCAGATCACGTCGAGGAAATGCCAGAACAGGCCGAGAAGCCCGAGGCGGCGATGGACCGCGGCGGTGAGGCCGTCGCGGGCCAGCTGGACGATCATCGCGATCATCCAGAGCAGGCCGGTGAAGACGTGCAGCCCGTGGGTGCCCACCAGCGCGAAGTAGGCGGACAGGAAGGCGCTGCGGCTGGGTCCGGCGCCTTCCTCGATCAGGTGGTTGAACTCGTAGAGCTCCATGGCGATGAACACCGCGCCGACAACGAAGGTCACGGCCATCCAGAGGAAGACCGCCTGCTTGCGGTTCTCCTGGGCGGCGAGCGTCACGAAGCCGAAGGTGACGGAACTCAGGAGCAGGACGCCGGTTTCGGCCAGAACGAAGCCGAGATCGAACAGCTCGCGGCCGGTGGGGCCGCCGGCATAGCTGCGGCAGACGACGGCGTAGACGGCGAACAGCGTGGCAAACAGCACCACGTCGCTCATCAGGTAGAGCCAGAAGCCGAAGACGGTCTTCTCGGTGAGTTCGGCGTCGTCCACCGCGGCTGCCGGGTGTTGCGGCGCGTGGACCGAGTGGGCTTCGGGAAGATCGAGCGGGATGGTCATGACTGGCCGATCTCCTCAAGACGCTGCATTTCGATGTCCTTCACCGTTGCGGCCGGGATGATGTAGGCGATGTCTTCCCAGAACAGGCGGTAGAGGAGGACGGCGAGCATGGCGACGGCGCTCACGGCGACCATCCACCAGATGTACCAGACGAGGCCGAAGCCGAGACCGATGCTGAAGATGCCGATCAGGAAGCCGATCGCCGTGTTCCGGGGCATGTGGATGTCGTAATAGGGCGTCGAGCGCACGAACATGCCGCCGCCGTCGGCCTTCATGTTGGCCCAGGCGTCGATCTCGGTGACGCGCGGCACTTCGGCGAAGTTGTAGATCGGCGGCGGCGACGAGGTGGCCCATTCGAGGGTGCGGCCGTCCCACGGGTCGCCCGTGTGATCGCGCAACTCGTCGCGTTTCCAGATGCTGTAGACGATCTGCAGGATCGAACAGGCGATGCCCACCGCGATGATCGCCGCGCCGAAGGCGGCCAGCACCAGCCAGGGGTGCCAGTCCGGGTTGTCGTAGCTGTTGAGCCGGCGCGTCATGCCCATGAAGCCCAGCACGTAGAGCGGCATGAAGGCGAGGTAGAAGCCGATCAGCCAGCACCAGAAGGAGGCCTTGCCGAGCGGTTCCGACAGGCGGAAGCCCATGGCCTTGGGGAACCAGTAGTTGAGGCCGGCGAACATGCCGAACACCACGCCGCCGATGATGGTGTTGTGGAAATGGGCGACCAGGAACAGGCTGTTGTGCAGCACGAAGTCGGCGCCCGGCATGGCCAGCAGCACGCCGGTCATGCCGCCGATGGTGAAGGTGACGATGAAGCCGATGGTCCACAGCATCGGCACGGCGAAGCGTACGCGCCCCCCGAGCATCGTGAACAGCCAGTTGAACATCTTCACGCCCGTGGGCACGGCGATGATCATGGTGGCGATGCCGAAGAAGGCATTGACGCTGGCGCCGGCGCCCATGGTGAAGAAATGATGAAGCCAGACGACGAAGGAGAAGAAGGTGATGGCAATGGTCGCCCAGACCAGCGACTTGTAGCCGAACAGCGGCTTGCCGGAGAAGGTGGCGACGACTTCGGAGAAAACGCCGAAGGCGGGCAGAACCAGAATGTAGACTTCCGGGTGACCCCAGGCCCAGAACAGATTGACGTACATCATCTGCTCGCCACCACCGTCGTTGGTGAAGAAATGCGTGCCGACGTAACGGTCGAGGCCGAGCAGGGCCAGCGTGACGGTGAGGATCGGGAAAGCGGCGACGATCAGCACGTTGGTGCAGAAAGTCGTCCAGGTGAAGATGGGCATGCGCATCATCTTCATGCCGGGCGCCCGCATGCGCAGGATGGTCGTCAGGAAGTTGACGCCGGTGAGCAGCGTGCCGACGCCGGCGATCTGCAGGCTCCAGATATAGTAGTCGACGCCGACGTCCGGGCTGAAGGCCAGTTCCGACAGCGGCGGGTAGGCTGCCCAGCCCGTCTTGGCGAACTCGCCGAACACCAGCGAGGCGTTGACCAGCATGGCGCCGGAGAAGGTGAGCCAGAAGCTGAGCGAGTTCAGGAAGGGAAAGGCGACGTCGCGCGCGCCGATCTGCAGGGGCACGACGATGTTCATCAGGCCCACGACCAGCGGCATGGTCACGAAGAAGATCATGATGACGCCGTGGGCCGAGAAGATCTGGTCGTAATGATGCGGTGGCAGGTAGCCGGGATTGGGGGCGAGGGCCATCGACTGCTGGATGCGCATCATGGCGGCGTCGGTGAAGCCGCGCAGCAGCATGACGAGGCCGAGCAGGATGTACATGATTCCGATCTTCTTGTGATCGACGGACGTGATGTATTCCGCCCACAGCCAGTACCAGCGGCCGTGGTAGGTGATCGCCGCCGCGACACCGAGCGCCGCCAGCAGCGCCAGGCCGACCGCCGTCATGGTGACGACCTGGTCGAGGGGAAGGGCCTCTAGGGTGAGCTTTCCGAAAATGGCGTTCACGTCGCGCTCTCCTGGGCTGCCGTCACGATGACGATGGCGGGTTCAATGCTTCGGTGACCCCGTCGTTTTCGGCGGCGGCGTATGGCGGTACTTGTCGATGAGGCTCTGCAGCAGGTCCGGATTGCCGGGCGCGTAGTGGATGACCGGCGCGTTGGCCTTTTCCTGGGCGAGCCTTTCGTAGGCGGCTTCGTCGAGCGGACGGCCGCTTGCGGCGACCTTGCGCGTCCAGGCCTCGAACTCGTCAGGCGAGGTGGCGAGCGCCCTGAAGCGCATGCCGGAGAAGCCGGCGCCGCTGTAGTTGGCCGACATGCCTCCGAAGGTTCCGGGCTCGCTGGCGATCAGGCTGAGCTCGGTGCGCATGCCGGCCATGGCGTAGATCTGGCCGGCGAGACCGGGGATGAAGAAGGAGTTCATCACCGTGTCGGAGGTGATGTTGAAATGCACCGGCGTGTCGACGGGAAAGGCCACCTCGTTGACGCTGGCGATGTTCTGGTCGGGGTAGACGAACAGCCACTTCCAGTCGAGCGCGACGACGTCGATCTCCAGCGTCTCGCCATCGTGTTCCAGGGCGCGATAGGGGTCGAGGGCGTGGGTGGTCGTCCAGGCGAGGGACCCCAGGGCGACGACGATGAGCAGCGGCACGATCCAGACGACGGCCTCGATGGCATTGGAACGGGCCCAATCGGGCATCGAGTGCGGGCGCTTGTTCGACGCGCGATAAAGGTAGGCGAAGAGCAGCGCCATCACGATGACTGGCACCACCACGAGCAGCATCAGCGCGGTGGAGATGAGGATGAGCTGCTTTTCCCGCGCGGCGATCGGGCCGCTCGGGTCCAGGATGGGAAACCGGCACCCGGCCGCGAGGAGGGCGAGGCAAAGGACCAACGACGCCGAGCGCAGGCGGGTCGCGAGGCTGCGGGCGCGCCTCAGGCTATCGATGATGGACACGGCAACATCTCCGAAGCGATCCCTTGGAACGGCCATGGCCGTTCCCCATGGTGCGCAGGGCCCCTGCCGGAGAAAGGCCCCCTCGGCCCAACGCGGAAAGGGCGCTCGGGTTCCCCGCGATCCGTCCTTCATTTCAGGCCTCACTTGTTCTCGTCCTTCGCTGGCACGTCGGTCACACGACGGATGACCCGTTCCAGCGTCAGGCCCTGGACGATGGCCGAGAACAGGATCACCGCGTAGGTGGCCGCCAGGATCAGCTCCCGCTCCGTTCCATCGGGCAAGGACAAGGCGAGGGCGGCGGAGATGGCGCCGCGAACCGCCGCCCAGATCAGGATGGTGCCGGCCCCCCGCTCGAAATGCAGCCAGCGCCCCAGCACGGCGAGCGCGGCGGTGACGGTGACGGTGCGGGCGACGAGCACCACCGGCACGGCGACCAGACCGAACAGGAAGGGTGTCGCCTGAAGGTGGAGGACCAGCACCTCGAGCCCGAGCAGCACGAACAGGGCGGCATTGAGCAAGTCGTCGACGAGGCGCCAGAAACCGTAGAAATAGGCGCGCGTGCGCTCGCTCATGCCGCGCGACGTGCCGACGTTGCCGATCAGCACGCCGGAGGCGACGACGGTGATCGGCCCGCTGACGGCGATGGCCTCGGCTAGCGCGTAGCCCCCCATGGCCACGGCGAGCGAAATGAGAACCTCGACCGAGTAGTCGTCGATCTGGCGGAAGGCATGAAGGGCGGCGAAGCCGATGGCGGAGCCGAGCAGCAGGGCGCCGGCGATCTCGGCCAGCATCTCCAGCGTGGCGAGGCCGATGCCGGTGTCGCCGCTGCCGGTGGCCATCGACAGCGCTAGCGAGAACAGCACCACGCCGACGCCGTCGTTGAAAAGCGACTCGCCCTTGACGTCCACCCGCAACTGGTCGGGCAGCGTGACGTGCTGAAGCACCGCCGAAACGGCGATCGGATCGGTGGGCGCTATGAGGGCGCCGAACACGAAGCACCAGGCGAAGGAGAGCGACAGGCCCAGGACCTCAGCCGCCACGAACAGCATGGCCGCTACCAGCAGGGCCGACAGCACCACCCCGATGGTGGCGAGCAGCGTAATGGCCAGGCTGCGCCGCTTGAGTTCCTCCCACTCGACGGTGACCGCGGCGGCGAACAGCAGGAAGGCGAGGATGCCGTCCATCAGCGTCGACTCGAGGTCGATGCGCCGCAGCATCGTTTCCACCGTGCTGACCGGCCATAGCGACGGCACCAGATACTGGACCGCCAACAGGAGAACCGCCGCGCCGAGCCCCATCAGCAGCAGCGCGATGTGTTCCGGCAGGCGGATGAAGCGGCGGTTGAGCCAACTGAAGCCGGCGGTCACGAAGACCAGCAGGGCAAAGACTTGGAAAAGGGTCAGCTTGGCCTCCGCGCGCTCATGGTCGGGAAGGGAAAGCCCTGGCCGACCACGCAGGCCGACCGGGGCTCATGCCGGATCACGGCAGGGCATAGGCGATCAGCTCGTCGCTGATCGGCGTTTCCATGAAGTGATGGCCGCCGGCCATGATCACGAGATACTGCTTGCCATCCACCTCGTAGGTCATCGGCGTCGCCTGGCCACCGCCGGGCAGCGTGTCGCTCCACAGCATCTCGCCGGTGCGGAGGTCGATCGCCCGGATGAGGTTGTCGGTGGCGGCGGCAATGAACACCACGCCGCCGGCGGTCACCACGGCGCCGCCGTTGTTGGGCGTGCCGATGTCGATGGGCAGCATGGAGGGGATGCCGAACGGGCCGTTGGTGCGGGCCTGGCCGAAGGGCCGGTCCCACAGCGTCTTGCCGGTCTTGAGATCGATCGCCCGGATGCCGCCATAGGGCGGTTCCTTGCAGAGGAGCCCGGTGAACGGCAGACGCCAGCCGGCGTTGACGTTGATGGCGAAGGGCGTTCCCGCCTGCGGGTCGCCGGCGCCCTCGGCTCCGCCGATCTCGCCACGGGCCTGACCGCGCGGCGCCCAGCCCAGCTCGTCCGCCTTGTCACGCGGGATGAGGCGCAGGTAGTTGGGCATGTCGTTGTAGTTGGCAACGATGATGCCGCGTCCGGGGTCGACGGCGATGCCGCCCCAGTCCGAGCCGCCGTTGTAGCCGGGATACTCGATGCTGGATCGCGACGTGGTCGGCGGCGTGTAGAAGCCCTGGTAGCTGGCGGTGCGGAACTGGATGCGACAGACCATCTGGTCGATCGGCGACATGCCCCACATGTCCTTTTCCGTCAGATCGGGCTTGCGCAGCGTGTGGTAGAGCGAGTGCGGCTGGGTGGGCGAACGTTCCTCGGGCTCGACCCCGCCGATGGGCGCCGGCCGTTCCTCCACCTTGGTCAGCGGCTCGCCGGTGCGGCGGTCGAGGACGTAGATGTCGCCCTGCTTGGAGGGCAGCAGCAAGGCGGGCACGCTGCCACCTTCGGCCGGGAAGTCTATGAGGCTGGCCTGCGAGCCGAGGTCGTAGTCCCAGACGTCCTTGTGCACGGTCTGGAAGTGCCAGACGGGGCGGCCGGTGCCGACGTCGAGCGCCACGAGCGACGTGGCGTACTCGTTTTCCACGTCACTGCGTTCGCTGCTCCAGTAATCGACCGCCGAGTTGCCGAGCGGGAGGTAGACGAGGCCGAGTTCCTCGTCGCCGCTTGCCGCCGTCCACATGTTGGGCGTACCGCGCGCGTAGCTTTCGCCGTCCGGCGGCGGGCCGTTGAGGTCGGGCTGCTTCATGTCCCAGACCCAGCGCAGGGCGCCGGTGACGGCGTCGAACCCCTGGATGGCGCCGGACGGGGCGGTGCGCTTCTGGCCGTCGAGCACCTGATGGCCGACGACGATGATGCCGCGAACGATGGTCGGTGCTGCGGTGATCGACAGCATGCCCGGCTCCACCTCACCCATGCCGACCTTGGTGTCGACCGAGCCGTTGTCGCCGAAGGTCTCGCAAGGGGCGCCGGTGTTGGCGTCGACGGCGATCAGGCGGGCGTCGAGCGTGCCTTCGATGATGCGGCTGGCGCACAGCTCCGTCGGAGCGACGCCGGGCAGGTTGTAGTATGTCACGCCGCGACAGGCGGCCGTGTAGGGAATCCAGTCGTCGCTGACCCTGGGATCATAGCGCCAGCGCTCCTTGCCGGTCGCCGCGTCGAGCGAGATCAGGATGTTCTTCGGCGTGCAGAGGTAGAGCGCGTTGCCCACCTTCAGCGGCGTCGTCTCGGCGCCATACTTGCCTTCCGCGAACGACGACTGGGGCAGATCGCCGGTGTGGATGCTCCAGACGCGCTGGAGCTCGCCGGCGTTATCCGGGGTGATCTGGTCGAGCGGCGAGTAGCGCCGGGCGCTGTTGCTGCCGCCATAGGTGGGCCAGTCGGCGCCGGCATGCCACAGCGAAGGGTCGGACATGGCGTTGGCCGGGCCGGCCGGCGGCAGAGCGCCTGCGTAGGTGGTGGTGTGCGGATTGGGCAGGATCAGCGCGATGGCCGCCACGAGAACGACGATCACCGCGTCGGCGACGAGCGCCGAGCGCCAGTTGCCGAGCCGCGGCGTCAATACGGGAATGGTGGCGACGACGAACAGCAGCAGGACGGTCGGCGCGACGACGCGCGGCACCAGCGCCCAACCGTCGAAGCCCGTCTCCCAGACCGCCCAGATCAGGGTGGCGGCATAGACGATCACATAGACCCACAAGGCCAGGACGCTGCCGCGCCAGAGAAGACCGGCCGTCGCCAGAAGGCCGAGGCCGGCCAGCGCATAATAGGGCGAGCCGCCGACATAGATGAGATAAGCGCCGCCAAAGAACAGGATGAGCCCGATAAGGCCGATTATCAGCGCGAGAAGAAGAACCGGCCATGGTGACCGGCGCGTTGTTGGAAGAAGGGTCATGTGTCGCCTCCGATATGGGTGGCGTTTCGGTCTTGCCTCGCGTGAAGCGGGACGGCGAGGACGGAATGGCGACCGCATTTCCACTGCGAAATAGGCCTGGAAACTGCCCGAGGGATCCCGTCGACTGTGGCGGCAACGTTCGGGCCGGCGCATGGTTCCGTTATTGTGAACGTTGCGGGTCGATTGCTTCCCATGGTCGTCCGGAGCGAGGCGTCCGGCCGCAGCAAAGCCACAGCGCCGTCGCAAAACGTGCGAGGCCGCGGCCACCTCTTGACGAACCCTGCTTGAATCGAATCAATGGCCGTGTCGTCATGGTTCGCATCGGACCGTCTCGAGGGAGGACGGCAGTTTTCTTGAGGGGCCGTCGTTCGCCATGTCCACCGCCATCCTGACGTCCGCCAGCATCGGGCGCGCCGAGCAGTTTTCGACCCGCGTCGCCTTCTTCATCGCCGGCTTCGGCGGTGCCGTCTGGGCGGCGCTGGTGCCCTTCGCCAAGACGCGGGCCGGCCTCGAAGCCGGCGGGCTCGGCCTGCTGCTGCTGGCCTTCGGCATCGGCTCGATCATCGCCATGCCGCTCGCGGGCGCCTTGGCCGGCAAATACGGCTGCCGGCGCGTGCTGATCGCCTCGTCGCTGATGGTCTGCGTGGCCTTGCCGGCGCTCGCCACAGTGTCGAGCGCGCCTCTGCTCGCCGCCGCCTTGTTCATTCTTGGCGCCGGCGTCGGCTCGGTCGATTGCGTGATCAACATCCAGGCGGTGATCGTCGAACGGGCGGCCGGCAAGGCGCTGATGAGCGGTTTCCATGGCCTGTTCAGCGTCGGCGGCATCGTCGGCGCCGCCGGCTGCGCCGGTCTGCTCAGCCTCGGCGCCTCTCCGGTCACGGTTTCACTGGTCGCGGCGGTCTTCACGGCGGCCATGCTGATCTGGGCGGCGCCGCATTTCCTCGGCTTCGGCGGCGATACTTCCGGTCCGGCTTTCGCGCTGCCGCGCGGGGTGGTGCTGTTCATAGGCGTCCTGTGCTTCATCGTCTTCCTGACCGAGGGCGCCATCCTCGACTGGAGCGCGGTGTTCCTCACCTTCACGCGCGGCGCCGATCCGGCGCACGCCGGCTTTGGCTACGCGGCCTTCGCCACGACCATGACCATCGGCCGCCTCTCGGGCGACGCCATCGTGCGGCGGGTCAGCCGGACGACCATCATCCTGGTCGGCGGGCTTCTCGCCGCGTCGGGTCTCCTGGTGGCGACGCTGGTGCCGTCAGTCCTGGCAGCGATGGTCGGGTTTGCAATGATCGGCGCCGGCTGCTCCAACATCGTGCCGGTGCTCTACAGCGCCATCGGCAAGCAGACGCTGATGCCGGAAAGCGTGGCCGTGCCGGCGGTGACGACGCTGGGCTATGCCGGTATCCTGATGGGGCCGGCGGCCATCGGCTTCGTCGCCCACGTCGCCTCGCTGCCGACCGCCTTCATGATCATCTCGGTGTTCCTGATCGGCGTGGCGGCGAGCGGACGTTTCCTGAAGGTATAACGAGGGGTTTGCGGAGGCGAACGCCGCCCACTATTCTTGCACCATGATCTACGTCGCCGACCGCCTCTATATCGACGAGAAAGACCTTTCCTTCTCCTACGTTCAGGCGTCCGGGCCGGGCGGGCAGAACGTCAACAAGGTGGCGACGGCGGTGGCGCTGCGCTACGACCTCTACAACGCGTCCGGCATCCCTTGGGAAACCAAGGTGCGCGCCTCGCGCATCGCCGGCCCCTCGCGGATCACCCAGGCCGGCGAGATCGTCATCCAGGCCCAGCGTTTCCGCTCTCAGGAGCGCAACCGCGAGGATGCCCTCGATCGCCTCAAGGCCATCCTCGCCGAGGCGGCCATTCCACCCAAGCCGCGCGTCGCCACCAAGCCGACGCGGGCGAGCCAGGTGCGCCGCGTCGACGCCAAGACCAAGCGCGGGGCCATCAAGCGCGACCGGCGGGCGCCGATCGGCGAGGAGTGATCATGGCGCTTCTGACGGGCGGCTGCCTCTGCGGCCGGGTGCGCTATGAGGCCGAAAGCGACGGCGCCATCGTCGACTACTGCCATTGCGACAGCTGCCGTCGCTCGACCGGCGGCGCCACGGTGGCGTGGATGCAGGTGTCGCCGGATCGCTTTCGCGTCACGACCGGCAAGGCGGCCGCCTACCGCTCGTCGCCGGGCGCCACCCGGCATTTCTGCCCTGTTTGCGGCAGCCAGCTCTACATGACCGACGACGCGGGACGCTCGGTCGGCGTCACGCTCGGCACGCTCGACGACAAGGAGGCGGTGGCGCCGGTCGCTCATGGCTGGGACGGCGACCGCCCCAGCTGGCTCTGCCTTGCCGACGAGCTGCCGCGCTTTGCCGGCAATCCCGATTACGACAGCTGATCTTCCGGGGCGGGCAGGGCGCCGGTGTCCTCGTCCTCGTCTTCGGCGTCAGCGGTTTCCAGCAGGTTGGCGTCGAGCTTCTTGCTGGTCTTGAGACCGAGGGCGCGCAGCATCTCGGCCTGGCGGATGACGTTGCCGCGACCGGTGGCGAACTTGCCATAGGCGCGATCGTAGGCGGTCTGGGCGTCCTTCAGGCCCTTGCCCACCTTGTCGAGATCTTCGACGAAGCCGACGAACTTGTCGTAGAGCTCGGCGCCTCGCTTGGCGATGTCCTGAGCGTTCTTGGTCTGCTGTTCCTTCTGCCACAGCTGGGCGACGATACGCACGACGAACAACAGCGACGACGGGCTGACCAGCAGGATGTTCTTCTCCCAGGCCTGATGCCACAGTTCGGCGTCGCGGGTGATGGCGACCAGGAAGGCCGGCTCGATCGGCACGAACAGGATGACGAAGTCGAGCGCGGCGAGGCCGTGGATCTCCTGGTAGTTCTTGGCCGACAGGTCCTTGATGTGGCCGCGAATGCTGTCGAGATGACGGCGCAGCGCCGCCTCGCGGGCGGCGTCCTCTTCGGCGGAGGAGAACAGCTCGTAGGCGTTGAGCGACACCTTGCTGTCGATCACCATGAAGCGCTGCCCTGGCAGGTTCAGCACCACGTCGGGCTGGATGCGGCTGCCGTCCTCGCGCGAATGGCTCTCCTGCGGCACGAAGTGCACGCCCTTGACGAGGCCGGCCGCTTCCAGCACCCGCTCGAGGATCAGCTCGCCCCAGTTGCCCTGGCTCTTGTTCTGGCCGCGCAGGGCCGAGGTGAGGTTGTTGGCGTCGCGCGAGAGCTGCTGGTTGAGGCTGAACAGCTGCCGCACCTGCTCGCCGAGCGCCGAGCGCTCCTTGGCCTCGTTGATGTAGACTTCCTCGACCTTGCCCTTGAAGTCGGCGAGCTGCACCTTGAGCGGGTCGATCAGCGTGCCGAGCGAAACGCGGTTGGCTTCAGAGAAGGACTTGGACTTTTCCTCCAGTATGTCGGCGGCCAGCGCCTTGAACTGGTCGGAGAGCTGCGTCCGCGCCTCCTGCAGCAAGGCGAGCTTTTCCGCCGATGCCTTGCGCTCCTCCTCGGCGCGCGAGCGCATGTCGGTGAGGGCAACGCGGGCTTCGCCGAGCAGCCGTTGCGCCTCCTCGCGCTGTTCTCGGGCCTTGAGAAGATCGGCCTTCAAGCCTTCCGCTTCTTCAGTCTTGGCTCGGAGGTCGGCGTTGGCGGCGCTGAGCTTGGACTGGACCGTGCCGAGCGCCTCGCGCAGGTCGGCTTCGTCTTCCTCGTTTCGGCTCTTGGTGTCGGCGAGCGCGGCGCGCGCCGCTTCCAGTTCGCGGTCGAGGCGCCGCGTCTCGTTGTCGCGCTCTTCCAGCGTGGCGCGGGTGCGGGCGAGATCGGTGTTGAGAGCGGCATGCTGCTCCTTGAGCCGGGCGAGCTGGCTGTCGGCGTCGGCAAGGCGCAAGGCGCGCTCCTCGAGGCGCGCCAGCTCCAGCCGGCCGGCCGCTTCGCTTTCGGCGAGACGGCGACGGGCGGCGGCATTCGTCAAGGCAAGGATCAAGAGGCCCGCCACCAGGATCGAGGCAATGACGATGACCGGCATCGCCTCGGCGAGGGTGGTGGTCGTGAAAAAGTCCGGCACGGCGACTCCTTGTCGTTTCCGTTTTGTTTACCATATCTGCATCGTGTCGCCGTGGAAACCGCACGCTATTGGCGGAGGCTTTCCCGGAGCTGGATGGAAAAGGCCGGAAAAGCCGGGGTCGGCCATCAGGGCCTCCGGGTCTGTGGATAGAGACGGCTAACGAAAAGCCCGGAAAACCGGGCGTTGGCGGTCCATCGGCTTCTGTGACGGTTTTTTGAAGAAAAGCCGTTGACAGGTCGGGAAGGCCCTCCTATAACCCGCTCCATCGACGGCGGCGCTGCGGCGACGTGGTGCCGGCGGAGCGGTTGTCGCCAAGAGCGACGGCCTCGGAAGGGAGATGAAACGCCGGAAACGGTCGGGTCATCAGTGATCTTCCTGAACGGACGTTAAGAGCATGTCCGGGCGTTTTGGTCGGTCGAGGTCGTCACGTTGACGGGTTTGGCAGATCAGGGTTCAGTGCGCTCTTGAGGTTTCGCTTTGAGGGTAATCCCCTCGGTTCTTTGACAAGTGAATAGGAAGAAAGAGAAACGTGGCCGGCGCTTAGGGCATTCGGCACGTGACGAGCCTGAAAGGGTTTGTTGTGTGTCAAGAAGAGCTAAGTCCGGAATTCACGTTTCTTGATACTAAGGACCGTTTCGGTTGGGCCCTTTCGGGGGTTTGATTGGAATGG
>NZ_JAMDLH010000013.1:0-5616 GCF_023721755.1 Pleomorphomonas sp. NRK KF1
GACGATATCGGCCTACGAGCGGGTGAACGGCGACATCGGCATCCGCAACGACCTCTTCATCGTGCCGCTGGTCGGCTGCATCAACGGCCTTGCCGACAATATCGCCAAGGCGGTGGAGAAGGAGGGCCTGCTGCCCGAGGGCTCCAGCGTCACCGTGCTCTCCCACCCCTATGGCTGTTCGCAGCTCGGCGACGACCTCGCCAACACGCGCGGCATCCTGCAGAATTACGTGGCGCATCCCAATGCCGGCGGCGTGCTGGTGCTCGGTCTCGGCTGCGAGAACAACACCAAGGCCTACTTCCGGGAAGGGCTGGAGCTGCCCGACCCCGACCGCGTCCGCTTCCTGACCAGCCAGGAGGCCGGTGACGAGAGGACGGAAGCGCTCGCCCTCTGCCGCGAGCTCGCCCAGAAGATGCAAGAGGACAAGCGCACCGAGGTTGGCGCCGATCGCCTCCGCATCGGTCTCAAGTGCGGCGGTTCGGATGGCTTCTCGGGCATCACCGCCAATCCGCTGCTCGGCGCCTTCTCGGACTGGCTGACCGGTATCGGCGGCACCACCGTGCTGACCGAGGTGCCGGAGATGTTCGGCGCCGAACAGCTGCTGATGGAGCGCTCGGAGAGCCGCGAGGTGTTCGACAAGACGGTGGCGCTGATCAACGACTTCAAGCGCTACTATGTCGACAACAACCAGCCGATCTACGAGAACCCGTCGCCGGGCAACAAGGCGGGCGGCATCTCGACGCTGGAAGAGAAGTCGCTCGGCTGCACGCAGAAGGCCGGCCTTTCCACGGTGCGCGACGTGATCGGCTACACCGGCAAGATCCGGAAACCCGGCCTCAACCTTCTGTCGGCCCCCGGCAACGACGGCGTCGCCGTCACCGCGCTCGCCGCCTCGGGCTGTCACATGGTGCTGTTCACCACCGGACGCGGCACGCCGCTCGGCGGCGTCGTCCCCACCATGAAGATCGCCACCAACTCCGACCTTGCCACCCGCAAGCCGCACTGGATCGACTTCGACGCCGGCCCCATCGCCACCGGAGAGACCACCGTCGAAGGCCTCCGCGACAGCTTCGCCGACGCCGTCCTCCAGATCGCTTCCGGAAAGCCAACCAGAAACGAGACCAACGATATCGGAGAGATCGTCATCTTCAAGACGGGGGTGACGCTGTGAGGAACGGTCTCGCCTCCGGAGACTTCGCGAGCATCGGCGAGTGCATGGTGGAACTGTCGCCGACCGGCGACGGTCTCTACCGGCAAGGTTTTGCCGGCGACACGCTGAACACCGCCTGGTATGTCCGCGCCCTGACGAGCGGTAACGGACGCAAGGTGCGTTACGTGTCGGCCGTCGGTTCGGACGCGCTGTCGGATACCATGTTCGGCTTCCTGGCAGATGCCGGCATAGACACCCATTCGATGACCCGTTTCGAGGACCGGACGGTCGGTCTGTATCTCATCACACTCACTGGTGCCGAACGCTCGTTCACCTACTGGCGCCGGGATTCCGCCGCGCGACGCCTTGCCTCCGACGTCGGGCGGCTCAAGGCGGCGCTTGATGGTGTTGGAGTCGCCTATTTCTCCGGCATCACGCTGGCCATTCTCGAACCCGAGGATCGGGTAAGGTTGCTGTCCGTTCTTTCTACTTTCCGAGAAAGGGGCGGCGAGGTGGTGTTCGACCCCAACATCCGACCGCGTCTCTGGAGCGATCGGGAGACCATGGCGCGGGTCACGACCGACGGATACAGGGCGGCGACCATCGCACTGCCGACTTTCCCCGACGAGGCGGACGTTTACGGCGACGCGTCGCCCAGCGATACGGCGAACCGCATTGCTGCCCTGGGCGTTCGCGAGGTGGTGGTGAAAAACGGATCTGACCCGGTGCTTCTGCGTGTCGCAGGCGACTCGGACGCCACCATTGCCGCAAGGACCGAGGTGCAACCGATCGACACAACCGGCGCCGGCGACAGCTTCAATGGCGGCTACATTGCTGCGCGCCTTGCCGGTCGCTCGCCAATCGAAGCCGCCAGGCTGGGGCACGCGGTCGCGGCTCGAGTGATCCGCCACCGCGGTGCTCTTGCGCCCTTTACTTCCGTCGCCGACCTCGGCACCTTCTAGCCTTCGGAACAGATACCCATGTTCGACACCTCCGCCCTTCTCGCCGTTCTCCGCCGCGCGCCGGTGGTTCCGGTGCTGATCATCGACCGCCTGGAAGACGCCGTGCCGCTCGGCACCGCGCTGGTCAAGGGTGGCCTGCCGGCGCTGGAAGTGACGCTGCGGACGCCGGCGGCGCTCGACGCCATCCGGGCGATGAGCCGGATCAAAGGCGGCGTGGTCGGGGCCGGAACCGTGCTCGACCGTGCCCAGGCCAAGGCTGCCGTCGACGCCGGCGCCAAGTTCCTGGTCAGCCCCGGAGCGACGCCCGATCTGCTCGACGTGGCGATCGAGCTCAACGTTCCGCTCCTGCCGGGCGTCGCCACGGCATCGGAAGCCATGGTGGCCCGCGACAAGGGCTATCGCATCGTCAAGTTCTTCCCGGCCGGTCCCGCAGGCGGCCCGAAGTACCTGCAGGCGCTCGCCTCGCCGCTCGGCGAGATGGTGTTCTGCCCGACCGGCGGCGTCAGCCTAGACAACGCGGCCGACTATCTCAAGCTGAAGAACGTCGTCTGCGTCGGCGGCTCCTGGGTGGCGCCGGCCGACGCCGTCAAGGTGGGCGACTGGATGCGCATCGAGCAGCTGGCGAGAGAAGCGGCGGCGATCGCGGTTTAGTTCACCCGACCGCCTGTGCCTGCCGTGGCGCGATCATCGCGGCGGGTGGAACAATGCCGAAGGCTTCGGCAAAGTGCGTCGCGAGCATCGGCTTTCCAATCAGATAGCCCTGACCCTCGGTGCACCCGTGAAGCAGGAGGCAATCGCGCTCCGGCTCGCGCTCGATGCCCTCGGCAACCGTCTCCAGACCGAAGGCCTTGGCCATGTCGAGAATGGCCCGCACCACCGAAGCGTCCTTCTCGGATACCAGCATGCCGTCGACGAAAGAGCGGTCGATCTTGATGCGGGTCAGCGGGTAGCGCTTCAAGAGGCTGAGCGAGGCGAAGCCGGTTCCGAAGTCGTCGAAGGCGATGCCGACGCCGTGTTCCCTGAGCTTTTGCAGCGACTCCAACACGAAGTCATCGTGGTCGAGCACAATGTTCTCGGTGATCTCCAGCTCAAGAGAGCTCGGCGGCAGCCCATGCTTTTCGAGGGTTGCCATCACCTCCCCGGCGAAATCGCCAACTCGAAACTGGGCGCCGAACAGGTTGACCCCCATGCGAAAGGCGTCGTTGCCGCTGCGCCGCCAGAGGGCCGCCTGGGCGCAGGCCTCGTCGAGAACCCAGGAACCGACGGTCGCAGCCAGAGGACCTTGTTCCAGCGCTGGCAGGAAGGCCGCCGGACTTAACAGGCCGCGCGCGGGGTGGCGCCAGCGGATCAGGGCTTCGGCCCCGGTGAGCGCACCGTCGGTCAGGCGGATCTGGGGCTGGTAGACGAGCAGGAACTCGCCCTGCTTGACCGCCCGGTGCATCTCCAGGCCATAGAGGCGCCGCGCCGCGGCCTCCATGCGAAGGGAGGGTTCGAAGACCAGCGATCTGCCGCGCCCGTTCGTCTTCGCCCTGAACAGGGCGAGATCGGCATTGCCGAGAAGCTCGATGGGGTTGTTGGTGTGCAGGGGAGCGAGAGAGACGCCGCAACTTGCCGCGACGCGGATCTCCTGCTCGTCGACCATGATCGGCTTGCCGATCTCGTCGTTCAGGGCGTTGGAAACGGCCAAGGCCTTTTGAGCGTCGGTGATTCCGTTCAGAAGAATGGCGAACTCGTCGCCGCCGATGCGCGCCACCGTGCCGGCGTCCTTGACGCAGCTTTCCAGCCGGTAGGCGATCTCCCGCAGGATGCCGTCGCCGACGGCGTGGCCGAGCGTGTCGTTGATGTCCTTGAAGCCGTCGAGATCGATCATCACGACGGCAATGGCCATGGGCCGCGCCAATGCTTCCTCCACCTGACGGAAGAACCGGCCGCGATTGGCCAGCCCGGTGAGCATGTCGAAGTTGGCCAGCCGGTAGAGCTCCCCGGCGTCGCCTTGATAGGCTGGCGCATCCTTCGACATGCCGGACTGGACGGCCCGTTCGGCGGAAACCTCGATGCGACGCAGCTCCAGCCGGTCGGTCGCCATGTTCGCCAGCTCGCGCAGGCGGCTCATGTCGTCGAAAGAAAAGTCCTGACGCGGCTTGCTGTCGATCACGCAAAGCGCGCCCAGCGGCAAGCCGCTGGCGGACAGCAGGGGCACGCCCGCGTAGAAGCGGAGGTTGGCCGCGCCGGTCACCAGGGGGTTGTCGTGAAAGCGCTCGTCGGTGGTGGCATCCGGCACGACCATCACGCCATCCTGGGTGATGGCATGCGCGCAGAAGGACACGTCGCGGCTCATGTCGACCTCGCCGACGCCGATGCTGGCCGCGAAGAAAACGTGATCGCTGCCGATCATGTTCACCGCCGCCACCGGCATGCCGAACATGCGCGCCGCGATCCGGACCACCGAATCCAGGCTGGGCAGCGGCTTTTCATCGGCGAGCCCGTATTCGGACAGGGCCTGCAGCCGCTCCACTTCCGTCGGCAATACCGGAGGACATTTCATAGACCCCGCTCCCGAGCGTATGCGTGAGAGAGCACCATGCCAGCGCCGTTGACGCCGGGCTTTCCATCGCGCCTGCTTCCGACGTTCCAGAACCGCCCCATGCTGGGGAAACAGCCTGCGTCCCTCAAGTAGCGCAAAGGTACTATTGCAACCTTTTCGTCAATGAATGGTTCACCCGGCCGGCGAGGCCTGCCAAAAGCGCCGGCATCGAGCCGAACGGCCCGGTACAAGTATCCAACAGCTCAGGATCTCTTCGGCCGCAGCTTCGGCAACCGAAGCATGACAGCGAGGCTGAACGGACGGCCGCCGCAGTAACGTTTCAGTCAATTTGGCTTGATCGGTTTCGGTATTCAACTCAGCCGCTTGGGCGATATTCCCGCGCGAAATGGCCAACACTGGCGCTTTACCAAAAGGAGCACTGGCCGTCCTTCTCCTTTTCTGAGGTTGCCAAGCCGTGGCATCGGCTTTACCCTTTCCGCAAAATTCCTGACGACCGCCCTTCGGGGCTCACTATTTGCTTTTGAAATTCACAATTGGAGGCGTCATGCGCACCCTGAGCATTCTCCTGGTTTCGACCTCTCTTGTTTTCGCAGCCAACGCATTCGGCCAGGAAAGCGCCGAACCCTCTGCCAAGTTCGACGTCAAGGCCGCCGCCGAGGTGATCAAGACCTCCCCAGATTCGCCCGACGCCAAAGCCGCCTTGCAGCAGCTGGAGCAGGCGGCTGAGGGTGGTGATCCGGACGCGCTCTATCAACTGGGTGATCTCTATACGCGCGGCGGTGCGGTTCCTGTCAACGGCCAGAAGGCGATCGACTTTCTGCAGCGCGCGGCAGATGAAGGCCATACTTGGGCTTATATCCGCCTTGGTGAACTCTATCGCGACGGAACGGTAGTGCCTGCTGATGGCACCAAGGCAACAGAGCTGTTCCAGAAAGCGGTCGAGGCGGGCAACATCAGCG
>NZ_JAMDLH010000013.1:5714-74148 GCF_023721755.1 Pleomorphomonas sp. NRK KF1
TGCTCGCGAAAGGGCAGAACGTTCCGGCCGATGTAGATAAGGGCCTCGCTCTGATCCAAGAAGTCGCCGAAAGTGGCAACGCCAACGCGCTCTATCAACTTGGCGATCTCTATACGCGTGGCGGCGCGGTTCCTGTCAACGGCCAGAAGGCGATCGACTTTCTGCAGCGCGCGGCAGATGAAGGCAACATTTCGGCCTATATTCGCCTTGGTGAACTCTATCGCGACGGAACGGTAGTGCCTGCTGATGGCACCAAGGCAACAGAGCTGTTCCAGAAAGCGGTCGAGGCGGGATCGAAGTCGTCCTTTACCAGCCTTGCGGACGCCGCCTTGCAAGGTATTGGTCAGCCGCGCGATGTGGACAGAGCTATAGACCTGCTTGAGCAGGGCATCGCCATGGGAGACCTAAATGCAACGCTCAAGCTAGCGACTGTTCTCTATAATGGAGAGTATGTAGCCACTGACAAAGAACGTGCTCTGCAACTCTATGAGGACGCCGCTACAAAGGGTAGCATGGCCGCACGTTACCAGCTCGCCATCATAAATCGTGACGGCGGGAAGGGTATACCAAGGAATCCTCAGCGCGCCCTGGCTCTCTTGAAGCAAAACGTTCTCGCAGGCCATGGATTGAGTATGTTAGCGCTGGCGGATGGACATCTCAATAAGAGGTTTGGCTCACTCTCAGATACAACATTAGGCGTGATAACGTTGCGTAAAGCTGAAGAACTTGGGGTTGAGGGAGCTGCACCAGCGTTAGCGGACGCGTACATGAGCGGCAGAGGGGGACTCCCCAAGGCGCCGCAAATGGCCATAAAGCTGTTGACCGATGCGGCGGAGGCCGGAAATCGCCAGGCCGCTCGTGCTCTAGTGACGCTTTATAGGAATGGTCGCGGCGAAGTAGTCCGAAAATCGCCAGCGACTGCCGCTCGCCTTATTGACCGCTATGCAGCGGCTTATGATCCCAACAGTTTGATGCAAGAAAAAGTGTTAATTGAAGCTGCCGCAGCGGCCGATAGTAAGGCATTTGCGGCGGTGTCAAAGCGTATCTGGGATGCGCCAGCACCGCTCCAATTGGGTATGCTTAACTCTCTCCGTTGGGCTAACGAGAATGCTTTCGTTTACGCGCTACAAGATAAGATGAAAGTCGCAGGTCTTTACAAAGGCCCACTCAACGGTCTACTCACGTCATCTACAATCAGGGCGTTATCAACTCTTTGCGATCAAGGGCCGGCTGGCGATCGCTGCAGATTAGGCCCCCTGAGCAATAGCGCTGCGAGAGTTTTGGCAATTCAGGCGCAATCCTTGGACATGTAGTCCGGAGCACGCAGTGGCTCGATGCGAATCTTCCGTGGTAGTATTATCGGTAGTATCGCGCGCCCCAACAGACTAGAGCGAACATTCTCGGCACCGAAGCTCTAGTCGATTGCAATCCTTCTAGTTATGCGACCAGCATGGCTAGAAGGATGCCTTACACGCCGAGGGAGTCAGAAAGAGCGTTCCATCCATCAGTCGCGACAAAGTCGAGAACGCATCTTTGGACCAAGAGCGTTCTCATGAGTTCGCCTCTTTCGCTCGCAGCCCGAGACCGGCTTGAGCCGTTACGGAGTCAACCATTGCGCTTGTCAGTAGACAGCAGTGATCAAACAATTTTCCGCATAGCGTCACTCAAATCACCCGGATAGATAGCCTCCACTCAGAAGGCCCCTTGAATCAAGTTCCCCACAGGCCAAAGGCAACTCTTTCAACTTAGCTTAAACAGGGGACGATTCGATGTAATATTTACCGCTCCGTCAATATGATTCTCATTTGAGCGAGTAACTCTTTACACTGGCGTTCAACTGACAAGAGTTCGCGCACAGCAACAGGGTCCCTATAGTGTCGCATCTGACCAGCACACGCCGTCCGAATCTCCAGCAATGCCCTGTAAAGATCACGCGCATCTCCCATCTTGAACAAACGACTATGCGTAAAGAACTTGGCAAGTTCCGCTGAAGCGCCAACATCGCTCGCCACCAATGCGGACTGACAATAGAGCGCCTCTGCGGTGACGCGTCCAAATGGTTCAGGCCATAGAGACGGCATTACGAAGATGTCGACGGATTTCAGAAACTCGATGGCGTTCTGAAACCCGATCAGTTTGGCATTGTCCGGTAAGCGTTGATGTAGCGTAGCTACATAGTCGGCGGGGCCGTTGCCCGCAATTAAGAAGGTTGCTGGAATTCTATTCTCGGCGAAGAAGCGCGCCGCGTCAATAAACTGGTCCAGTCCTTTCTCAGGCGTAATTCGACCAATATAGCCGACACGCAAAGCCTCGAGCGACGAGAACAGCCGGCCCTCTGGTAACAGTTTTGGGTCGTGCATGATGCCATTATAGATCACGCAACTTCTTCTGTTCGTTAAGAGGCCACGTTGCAAGAAAATTCTTCTCTGGGCTGCACTTATAAAGACCTGGCAGTCAATCTTCCGAGACATCCGCTTACGGAGATAGTACTGCGGCTTACACATAGCGCAAGTATTCTTGCACTCTTGGCCGCGACGAAAAATGCTGCCGCGCACGCACATTGAGAAATAGTCGTGGTTGACCTGCAGCGTTGGCACACCACTCAGCCGGCACGCTACCAATAGCCAGGGCGAGAACTCCTCTATGACATGCAATTGTATGAAGTCAGGCCTCACGCGCCAGATGAGTCGCAGGAACTCGACCACTCGATAGAATGACAGCATAGATACCAGATACCACAGTATCTGAAAGGGCAGGCTGTGCTGGGCATTACCGAAGCGCCAGTAGACATTGCGCGAGCGTAGCTCAATAAGTCGATAACCATCGCGACGTCGTACAGGGCAAGGACGTCGCGGCACAGACGTTACGACCGTCACGGCATTACCCATTCGCACGTATTGCTTCGCGATCTCCTCCGCGGTGGCCTCCGCTCCCCCAATTCGATACTCCCGCCACAGGGAGGAGAATTGCATAATGCGCACGCGGCGGGGAATAGACTGACTCATGTCGTCAACATCCTTGATGATTAAAGCGGAAGAGACTGGCCTCGTCCCTCCCTGGATTGACCGGTGGATAATTGTCAAGGGAGCTGCCTATAAGAGGGTTGATAGAATAAATAGAGTCATGGCCACATATATGACTATACCCACTCTGTCGGTTACTGATCCCGATATATGAAATTCTTCGGCTTGATTGGGCGGGCGCACAACCTATCCAAATAACAACCCCATATACGGCGGCTTGATAGGGGAAAACATTTCACACTCCTAGCCGAGTTGGGATATACCTTGACGACATAGCAGATCAGTTGCGTTGGGCCGACATTCCGTAGCCTAGCACAAAGGCAATGACTATTGTCTCAAGTCCCCCATTGGTAATGCAGGCTATGAGCGTGTAAAGGAGCATTAGTGCGACCGCCGCTGATATAGCCGGCATCTGCGGTTGTGTTCTAGCGAGAGACAGTAAGAGCATTGTCAGCAGCGGCAACGCGAATAGGCCAACTGAGACATACAGAAATACAAACAGGTTATCGGCCGAGTTCGGGTGCAGATATCGGCCAACGAACTGTACTGCGCCGATTCCACCTATACCACGCCCGAAGATATACTCGATCGGGTTCTGGTCCAACTCAACAAGAAGGAACGCGTTGGGCCACATCTCCGTCAGACGCACTTTGAATGAGTTCGTTGTATTACCCACTCCACCAAGAAAACTGTTGAGTTGGTTCAAAGCCGTTGCCGGAAACAGGGGAAGTAGAATCATAATGATGATGGCGGTGAGGCCGAGGACAAGAGTAAGTAGCTTAAAGTGCCTGGGTTTGTGGGCGAAACGTAGCCAGTGATAGCAAGCTGCCATCACCACGCAGATCAGAAAGGCAAGCAGCGGTCCCTTTGACGTTGTCAGGTAGATAACGTACGTCGAGATCGTTGCTACACCAGCGAACGAAATAACACTGGTCGTTAGACAAAGCAATGCGACAGCAGTAATCGCTATTTGATTAGCGGCATTGTCGCTTGATCGCGCAAAACCTGCCAGACGGCTGACACCAAAATCCTCCCAAACACGCGAAGTCACTGTCACCACATCGTTGACAATAAACGAGGTCCCTGCCCATGGCATTTCGACCACCGAGTTGATCGACACGCCGATGACAGCGGTGATCCATATTAGGATCGACAGCCGCGTCGTAAAAAAGTGGAACGTTGATGGCGACGTAACAAGGCCGAGAAAAAACGCCCCGACGACATACAGTGAGAAGAATATTTCAAATGGCGTGCGGCCGACGGCGGCACTATATATCATATAGAATAGCAAGATTATACATATAAAACTATCTCTTCGCTGACTTTGCGCACGCTGAAACATCGTAAACATCGAGTACGACAAAGCTGAAGCAAGAACCGCGTATATTAGTAGGGTTAGGCCGAGCGAGCTCAATGCAAAGCGCACGAAACCCGCAAAACAATCGTAAAGCAGAACAATAATCACAAGAATTAGCCCAGTGCGAGGTTTGATCGCTCGACCTGGAGACGTAGCGCAGCATTGGGACATTTGGCATCTTTTGCTTGAAGCTGATGGCCGGCACTCGGCGACTCTGGCAGTATGGTGCGTGGCCTAGCGATTGATGTCGACGTTGAGGTCATTTGCCTTCCGCAAATGGCGAATGTATGGGCCAATTGCCCCGGCCGGATCATCGTACACAACGGATCAGCATAGCGAAACCGACACAAAAGGCCGCGATGCATACGCCAAAAGCGACAACGGCCACAACCGGGGACACCGAGAGTGGACTTAGCGCTCCGAAGACTGCCTGACCAGCGATCGTTACGAGCACAATTACGCAGGCAAAGGCGAGCGGCCCTATGTATTTCTCACTACGCAACAGGTAAAATGAAAGCCCAATAGCTACCGAATTACCAATTACACCACCAAATGCTGAAAGGAACGGGATATCGAGCACGTAAGCCGATATCCATACAGCCGATGAGCAGCCAAGAACCAAAAGACTATTGTTAACCATCTGACGCGGGTTCCCAGCTGCGAAGAAAATAGCTTCGAACAGCATGTTGCGCAGCAAGTATAACGTTCCATAACACAGAGAGAGACTCAATGCCATGGGGCTGACCTGCTTCTGGCTGGCGCTATAGATCAGACGGATAAGGTCAGACTGAAACACAGGCAGCAACGCCCCGAACACGACAGCAGGCAGCACTTGCAGCGAACCGTAGATAACGATATTGCGGCTACCGAAGCGATTCTGACGCCTGAGCGATAGGAAATAGTTGCTGACAGCCCCGCCGTAGATTGAATAGATGCGAAACGCTACATCGATCGCGAACAGATAACCCGGCGCAAAGGATGACGGCAGCAGCGCAATAAGCACGATTCGCTCTCCGAAGACCGCCAGAATGTTTGGAATCGCTACCGCGCCGAAAGTAACGGCGCGTAAGCGCAGGTGTGGTTGGGCAAACAGCGCAAAGTCCCCGCGTTTGGCAGTCCAGGGTTTCGTGAGGAAGCTAACCATTGCTAAAGATAGGACACCGCCGAAACCAAGTAGAGTCCATACCCCTTGCGACGTTCCAAATACAACCAGCGCAAATATGACAGGAATAGTGATCATCAGCGCCTTGGCGATTTGAACATATAACGCAGCGAGCGAGCTTCCCAATAGTCGATCAAGATATACCAAATGGTCAGCACTAGCACTTCCAAGACAATAGAGCAGTAGAATGGGCAGAGAAGAAACTATAGGCCCCGCAACACCACCGTAGAAATATATTATAACTAAAGCTAATGACGCCATGACACTGTTTGTTGCAACTATTATCTGAATAACCCTATAGGGCTCGCCTTCCAGAATAAGAGATCCAAACAATAGACGCGCCCATTCGAAGCACATTATTGTCAATATACTTGCGACCGAAAATTTGTACGTAAATTCCACGTAATTTGAATTATCAAGATAAATGCCAGTCAGGAGCGAAATCGCAGCTGGCCCGATTGAGCCGACAAGATTGCCCAGAATGTTTAGGTAGGCTCCGGAACTGCTGACTCGCGTCTGCGACATAATAGCTCCCGTGCGTTCCGAGTACTCAATTTGAGGTTGGCGTTTCATCTCGAACCAAGTTACACTCGCAGGATCTGCTTAGCCGTATCGCCATGTGCATGAGAAGGGGGCCGCGTCCTTGACGGTCGGCAGCTCGCCGAACCTGGCTAGGGCAACCATCAACTGGTTTCTTCAATATCCCGAGCGAGGTTTTGAAAGAAACTGCTAAGCACGCCTTTGGTCTGGCTAGTAGCTATCGGAGGGGGTAGATTCTCCGGAGTCTGTGACGCGAAGCAAACATTGACAATTGCATCAGCAATAGATGAGACGGACAAAGGATCCACAACCCGGTCCCCTGGCTGTACAAGATCCACCATCGGGTGACGATTCGAAGTAATAACCGTTTTTCCCGCCGCATGGGCTTCGATAATAGGCAAGCCGAATCCCTCCTTCAGCGATGGAAACAGGACCGCTACCGCACCGATAAGCAGGCTGCACTTCACCTCGTCTGCAACTCCGTGAAGCGGCTTTATACCGACACCGCCGTATCCCGAGAAGTTCTTCGCCGCAAACTGCGGAGACGTCCCGAGGACTATGAGATCCGGAGCAGCACTCCCGAGCCGCGTTCGAGCAGCCATAAATGCCTCGATGACCCGCAGTGTATTCTTCGTAGAAGCGTCTCCGCCGATATGTAGTAAATAGCGCTTTGTGTGTGGGTAGGGCCTAGCTCCGACCAATATTGAGCGTAGATGATCGCAGGAATTCGGGCAGACCGTCGCACGAACGCACAAGTGTCGCCAGATAAGTTTCGCCGAGTGCTGGCTCACGGTAATGAAAAGATCACTCTGCCGAATCCAGCGAATAACTAAAGATCGATATAGATTGCCGACCTTCAGTTTTAGTGGGCCGGCGATACGCCACCAATGCAAGAATATGAGGTCGTGTAGAACAATGATTCGCCGAGTTTGGCCAAGGGTCACCAAGGGATAAGTGTTGTTCGGGCAGATTACGAAGGCGGCGTTAAGCGACCGCGCGGTGACGGGAACAAGGATCTGCTCCCAAAGTACCGCGCCTATGAGCCCTGAACCCATTATGAATCTTATATTAGGCAAGAGAGACGCATATTTGGCGGCTTGTTCGCGCGGCACAATACAAACGAAACGAAACGGCAACGTTGGCTGCAGTTGACTTAAGTGAAAAAGCAGCTCGCGAGTAAAATGGCCGATTCCACGCTTCTTGTCTACCTCACGGCCATCGATAAGAATTATGGGCAGCACGACATGGCCTCCTAAAACGGATTGCAGCTTGGCGGCCGAAGTGCACTATTGCCGCAACTAATTGGTGTTTGTCCGGTGGGGCCAGCCTCCTTCGCCGCCGCTAGCTCGTTTGCCTTGCGTAACGCCCTTAGGAAGCTCAGCAGGGATTTAGTGACGTCATTTAACGAATGACTCGCATCAATGTAGGCTCGGGCATTGCGCGAGAGTTCAGTACGAATCCCGGGCAATCGCGCCAGATCCAGCGCGTCCAAGTATGCATCTACAGTCTCGGCGATCAAAAACTCGCAGCCTGCACGCGCATCCAGCCCTTCGACGCCAATACTGTTTGTGAGCACGACCGCACCGTAAGCCATCGCTTCAATTATCTTGATCTTTATTCCCGTACCAGATTGATATGGCGCAAGCAAAAGATCGATAGAACCGTAGAAATCATCCACCTTCGTCACAAAACCCATGTAATTTACGTTTGCGGACTTGAAGCGTTCCACTAGAAACTTGGGAGCGCGGCCGGCAAATATCAAGCTTATATTTCGTGACGCCATCACTGGACTTAACTTATCAAGAATAAAAAGTGCGGCGTTTTGATTAACAGATGTTCGCATGTCGCCGATAAAACCGACCCGAAGATATGGAGGAGTTGACGCCGGGTCAGTATTGTCTTCTCTCGTTCTCCGCGAGATGTGATTCAGTTCGATTGCAGGCGGGAAATGGATAATTCTACCCTGCGGGCAATTATATTCAAGTAGATTCGCCTCATGTTTTGAAACTAGGTAGACGAAATCAAAGCTTCGACCAACCATCAACTCTCGGCGAGCCATCCGCCTTGCCTCCTGACGCAGAACTAGATTTCTTGCTAGCGCCAGCATTGGTTCTATAAACGACCAGAAGATACTACGATCGTAGGTGCCGAAAAAATCAACCTTCGTGGCCGATGTTTGTAACTGCTTATATCGCCGGGATAACAAATCGTCCATGTCGCAACCGATTAAAGGGCATTGTCCACTGGTGTCATCGCGCACACGGAATGCATAGCTAGCCGTACGAACCATATCGCATATTAGAATATCGGGCTTGACGGCCTTAACGATGTCGGAACATTCTCTCCCATTCTGAGGAGAATAGAACAAAGCCTCCTGCAACGCCGCAGATCTGCGAGATATCAGATTTACCAAAACCTGGAGCGGCGACGGCGGTTTCAGCACGACAACGTCTTTTATTATTTTCGGAATCTCTGGTGGATACTTTTCTCCTATGTATACGTATGTAATATCATAATCTATGTTCAATGCATTTAAACCTTGCGAAATCATAAATTCACGACCAGATCTGATCGGCCACGGCCAGCGTGTCGAAATATATACTAATTTATTACGCATCAGAATCTCTTATTTTGCAGAAGCGCAAGGTACAGTTTACTAGAAAGATTCCACCCGTTGATTATACGCTACATCCCGACGAAATTCTTTTTCTCCGCCCCCCATTCCCAACTCGCTCATAAAAGAACCCGTGCTTCTCGATCTCCTCGGGGCGATAGATGTTCCTGAGGTCGACCAGCACCGGTGCCTTCATCACGCCCTTGAGGCGGGGGAAGTCGAGGGCGCGAAACTCGTTCCACTCGGTGACGATGCAGAGCGCATCGGCTCCCTCGGCCGCCTCGTAGGCACTGCCGACATAGGCGATGTTGTCGATCAGCTTCCTGGCATTGTCCATGCCCTCGGGATCGAAGCCGCGGACCTTGGCGCCGGCATCCTGCAGTGCCTGGATGATGGAGATCGCCGGGCTGTCGCGCATGTCGTCGGTCATCGGCTTGAAGGTGAGGCCGAGCACGGCAATCGTCTTGCCGCGCACCTCGCCGCCCACCGCCTGGACCACCTTCCTCGCCATGGCCCGCTTGCGCGTGTCGTTCACCGCCACGGTGGTCTCGATCAGGCGGATCGGGCTGTCATAGTCCTGGGCGGTCTTGACCAGCGCCAGCGTGTCCTTGGGGAAGCACGAACCACCGTAGCCGGGGCCGGCATGCAGGAACTTCGCCCCGATGCGGCCATCAAGGCCGATGCCGCGCGCCACCTGCTGCACGTCGGCGCCCACCTTCTCGCAGAGATCGGCGATCTCGTTGATGAAGGTGATCTTCATGGCGAGGAAGGCGTTGCCGGCATACTTGATCAGCTCGGAGGTGCGGCGCTTGGTGAACAGAAGCGGCGCCTGGTTGAGATAGAGCGGCCGGTAGACCTCGGTCATCACTTCCCTGGCCCGCTCGTCCTCGTAGCCGATGACGATGCGGTCTGGCCGCTTGAAGTCGTCGATGGCGGCGCCCTCGCGCAGGAACTCCGGGTTGGAGACGACGGCGACGTCGGCCTCGGGGTTGGTCTCGCGGATGATGCGCTCGACCTCGTCGCCGGTGCCGACCGGCACGGTCGATTTGGTGACCACCACGGTGAAGCCCTTGACCGCCGCGGCGATCTCGCGGGCTGCCGCGTAGACATAGCTGAGGTCGGCATGGCCATCCCCGCGCCTGGACGGCGTGCCGACGGCGATGAACACCACGTCGGCCTCGGCCACCGGGCCGGCAAGATCGGTGGTGAAGGTCAGACGCCCCGCCTTGACGTTGGCGGCGACCAGCGCATCCAGCCCCGGCTCGTAGATCGGGATCTCGCCACGCTCCAGCGCCTCGATCTTCTCCACCGCCTTGTCCATGCAGACCACGTCATGGCCGAAATCGGCAAAGCACGTTCCCGATACAAGGCCGACGTAGCCAGAACCAATCATCACGATCTTCAAAATCGATACTCCAATCCGATGACTTCAAAACGTAGGCCGCGCCGCAAACAAGGCCAAATCTCGAAACATGCCGGCGGCCTTACCCAGACAAAAGCTACCGCACTCCGGGTGAAATCGCTTCACGCGGACCAAATTCATTATCGCCACATACGAACAGCCGCAGGATCGCTCTCCCACGCCTCGAACGGAGGCTATCAACGCAACAGCTAGCAGCCGGTCAGGCCACCTTCAGGACCATGTCGCGAGAGACACCCGCGCGCACCTGGCCACTCATCAAACTCATCAACAACACCAATCGGCCACCGCCATCGAGCCGTTCGATCACCCCGAGCTCGTCGGCGAATGGCCCCGCCCTGAGGCGCACTATCGTTCCAGGCTGCAACGGATCGATGAACTCGAGAATACCCTCGCCGTTGGTGGAGGCGACCAGGGTTTCCACGACGCCCGGCTTGATCGGCAAGGGAGAGGCGCCGTTGGCCACCAGGGACCGGACGCCCAGCGTTCCGTTGATGGAGCGCCAGCGCGCCCGCGTCGGATCCATCCGGACGAAGACATAGCCACGAAAAACAGGCGCCGTCGTCGCAATCGTCTTGCGCGCGTGGCGGCGCACCACCTTTTCAAGGGGAGAGAATGTGTGGAAGCCCTGGCGGCGAAGGTTGTCGACGGCGACCCCCTCTCGCTGCGGCTGGGTCATGGCGGCGAACCAACGCTCGCCCTCCAATGGTCGATCCGAAGCAGACCCCGATATGTCAGCAGCCTCTTGGGACAACGAACTTTCCATAAGGCCCCTTTTTGCGATTACCGCACACCCCTTGATCCCAAATGAAACTCCTGCGGAGTCATTGCGATCACCAAATAACTTAAAGCAATTATCGCGCCACTTTTCGCGAAAGCACAAATGCCGACGTCAGAGTCACAAACCAATCAGTCATCGTTCAGGCTGGCGCAGGCACGATGCAACACCAAACTCAACTTTGGATCGCCGCAATAAATCCCCGAACTTACTGCGCCAATTCTGAAACATAAAAGCCATGGTCCTATACGGAACCATTCAAGCCGAGCCCGTCTAAGACTAATAGCTAATGGTACTTTCAATTACGGCACAGTGTCAACCACATCCAGCCAAACTGTCTTCCGTGAAGCAAACCGGTCACGGTTCAGCGGCGCGGCAGGGGGGCGAGGTTCAGGAGGTATCTTCCGTACTCGCTTTTTCCGAGCTTCCTGCCGAGCGTCTCCAGTTGGTTGCGATCGATGAAGCCGTTGCGGAAGGCGATTTCCTCGGGGCAGGCGATCTTGATGCCCTGGCGACGCTGGAGGGTGCCGACGAAGTCGCCGGCTTCGAGCAGGCTGTCGGGCGTGCCGGTGTCGAGCCAGGCGTAGCCGCGGCCCATCAGCTCGACGTTGAGTTTGCCTCGTTCGAGATAGGCCTTGTTGACGTCGGTGATTTCGAGTTCGCCGCGCAGCGACGGCTTGAGGTTGGCGGCGATCTCGACGACATCCTTGTCGTAGAAGTAGAGCCCGGTCACCGCCCACTGAGACTTCGGCTTGGCCGGCTTCTCCTCGATCGACAATGCCTTCATCGTGCCGTCGAACTCGACCACGCCGTAGCGCTCGGGATCGGTGACGTGGTAGGCGAACACCGTCGCCCCCACCGGGCGCGAGGCGGCGCTAGCGAACAGGTCGGTGAGGCCGTGGCCGTAGAAGATGTTGTCGCCGAGGATCAGGCAGGACGGCTCGGAGCCGACGAAGTCGGCGCCGATGATGTAGGCTTGCGCCAAGCCGTCCGGTGACGGCTGCTCGGCGTAGCTGAGCGAGATGCCCCATTGCGACCCATCGCCCAAGAGGCGCTGGAAGCTCGGCAGGTCGTGCGGCGTCGAGATGATCAGGATGTCGCGGATGCCGGCCAGCATCAGCGTCGACAGCGGATAATAGATCATCGGCTTGTCGTAGACCGGCATCAGCTGTTTGGACGTCACCAGCGTCATCGGATGGAGCCGCGTGCCCGAGCCGCCGGCCAGAATGATCCCCTTCATCAAACGAACTCCTTCAAAATATCCGTCTCAAATCGAGTGGTGCCAAAAAGGCTGCGAGCGTCAGCCGGCGAGGAGCCGCCGGACGACCAGCTCCGTCGAGCCCTGCCAGTCCGGCAAGCGCACGCCGTGCAGCCACTCCAGCTTGCCGCAATCGAGCCGCGAGTTGCCCGGCCTCTTTGCCGGCGTCGGATAGGCGCTGGTGGGGATCGGATCGATCGTCACGGGCTTGCCGCCGAGCGTGGCCGACAGGCGGAAGATCTCCGCCGCAAAGCCCGCCCAGCTCGTCTCACCGCGACCCGTCATGTGGAAGGTGCCACGGAGTGCCGGATCGTTTGATGCGATGAGGTTGTCGGCCACCTTGAGCAGGCCGTCGGCGATGTCGAGGGCGGAGGTGGGGTTGCCGACTTGATCGGCGACGACGGCGACGCTGTCGCGCGTCTCGCCGAGGCGCAGCATGGTCTTGACGAAGTTCTTGCCGAAGGGGGAGTAGACCCAGGCCGTCCGGAGAACGGCGTGGTTGGGCGTGGCAGCGGCCAGCGCCAGCTCGCCGGCCAGCTTGGTGCGGCCGTAGGCGCTGAGCGGCCCCGTCGGATCCGTCTCGACATAAGGAGAGGGCTTGTCGCCTGAGAACACGTAGTCGGTGGAGAGATGCACCACGGGCACGCCGAGACGGGCCGCCGCCGTGCCGATCTCGCCCACCGCCGTGCCGTTCACAGCCAGCGCCGTCGCCTCGTCGCCCTCCGCCGCATCGACCGCCGTATAGGCGGCGACCGACAGGATGACGTCGGGCCTGAGCGCCTCGATCGCCGGGACGATCTTGTCGGTGGCGGTGAGGTCAAGCTCGGGCAGGCCGATCAGCGTGAGCTCGATGTCGTGGCGCCCGGCCGCCGCCTCGACGAGCGAGCCGACCACCTGCCCTTCGGTGCCGGTCACCAGGATGCGGCGGGTCATGCCTTCACCTCTTCCGGCTTCAGCAGACCCAGGCGGCTGCCGTCATAGCCCTTGCGCAGCGGCGCCCACCACCAGTCGTTCGCGAGGTACCACTCAACCGTCTTGTCGATGCCGCTGTCGAAGGTCTCCTCAGCCTTCCAGCCAAGTTCGGTCTCCAGCTTCGTGGCGTCGATGGCGTAGCGGGCGTCGTGGCCGGGGCGATCGGCAACGTAGGTGATCAGGCGATCGTGCGGCCCGCCGGCCGGATGGTACTTGTCCATCAGGGCGCAGATCCGCTGGACGACGTCGAGGTTCCTGCGCTCGTTGCGGCCGCCGACGTTGTAGGTCTCGCCGGGGCGGCCACGCTCGGCGATCAGATCGAGGGCACGGGCATGATCCTCGACGTAGAGCCAGTCGCGAATATTGGCGCCGGTGCCGTAGACCGGCAGCGGCTTGCCCTCCAGCGCGTTGAGGATCATCAGCGGGATCAGCTTCTCGGGGAAGTGATAGGGGCCGTAGTTGTTGGAGCAGTTGGAGACCACCACCGGCAGCCCGTAGGTGCGCTGCCAGGCCTTGGCGAGGTGATCCGACGACGCCTTCGAGGCCGAATAGGGCGAAGAGGGATCGTAAGGCGTCTCCTCGGTGAACAGCCCCTGCGCCCCGAGCGAGCCGTAGACCTCGTCGGTCGACACGTGCAGGAAGCGGAAGGCGGCCTTGTCCTCGGCCGACAGACCTGTCCAGTAATGGCGTGCCGCCTCCAGCATGGTGAAGGTGCCGATGACATTGGTCTCGACGAAGTCGCGAGCGCCGGTGATCGAGCGATCGACATGGCTCTCGGCGGCGAGATGCATCACCCTATCGGGCCGGAAGCTGTCATAGGCTTCAGTGATCGCTTGCCGGTCGCAGATATCGGCCTTGAGGAAACGGTGGTTCGGGTGGTTGTCAACGGCGCGCAGCGAGGTGAGCGTGCCGGCATAGGTGAGCTTGTCGACGGTGAGCACCTCATAGCCCCTGACGAGCACGAGATGGCGGACGACCGCCGATCCGATGAAGCCGGCGCCGCCGGTGACGAGAACGCGCATGAAACCACCTTGCGTCGGAGAATGACAAAAAGGAATTGGCCGGAGGAAGGCTCAGCCGGCGTAGATGAAATCGGCATCGAGTTCTGAAAGAAGCGGCTGCACACGGTCCTTGGCCGACAGGATTGCCTTATCCTCGGCCACCGGCCAGTCGATGGCGAGCGCCGGATCGTTCCAGCGCAGGCCGCGATCATGCTCGGGGCTGTAATAGTCGGTCACCTTGTAGGCGATGACGGTGTTGGGTTCGAGCGTGCAGAAGCCGTGCGCGAAGCCCGGCGGCACCCAGAGCTGCTGGCCGTTGTCGGCGGAGAGCTCGACCTTCACGTGCTGGCCATAGGTCGGCGATCCCCGGCGGATGTCGACGGCCACGTCGAGGATTGAGCCGACGAGGCAGCGGACCAGCTTGCCCTGCGCCCGTGGGTTCAGCTGGAAATGCAGGCCGCGCACCGTGCCGACCTCGGCCGACATCGACTGGTTGTCCTGAACGAAATGAACAGGACCGACAGCTGCCGAGAACAGGTCCTCGCGAAACGTCTCGACGAAATAACCGCGACTGTCACCGTGGCGATGGGGAACAACAACAAACAGGCCGTCTATGGCGGAACGTTCGAACTGCATCTTTGCTTCTGGGCTAGAGCCATTGTTGCGACAATGCATCTACTCAGCAGCGAAGGTCGTCAACGAATTTCGGCGAAAAGGCGG
Organism: Pleomorphomonas sp. NRK KF1; assembly: GCF_023721755.1. GTDB lineage: Bacteria > Pseudomonadota > Alphaproteobacteria > Rhizobiales > Pleomorphomonadaceae > Pleomorphomonas. Next base: position 20,560 of record NZ_JAMDLH010000013.1, read on the forward strand.
GTTATGGAAACGGAGGACTGCTCGCCGTATTCTCCTTGAAAACCCGCCTTTCCCTGGCCGCCGAGATGCCTGCTGCCTGAAACCATCGGTTCCCGGAAAGAACACCAGGTCACCGATGCGACGGCCGGTCGATCACCCTTTCGCTCTTGGCCTCGGGTGCAGCGGTTCGGCGCGGTGCCAGTTTTCGAGGATGCGGCCGTCGGTGTGGGTCTGTTTCACCCAGCGAATGCCGTTGGAAATGACCTTGTGAACCATCGGATCGTGGTAGATCGGGAAGGTCTCGTGGCCGGGACTGAAATAGAAAATGCGGCCACGACCGCGCTGGAAGGTACAGCCGGATCGGAACACTTCGCCGCCGGAATACCAGGACATGAAGACGATCTCGTCCGGCTGGGGAATGTCGAAGGGCTCGCCATACATCTCTGAGGCCGCCACCTCGAAATAGGGCGGCAGGCCCTCGGCGATCGGATGTGACGGATTGACGACCCAGACGCGTTCGAGGTCGCCTTCCGGCATCTCGCGCCAAGAGAGATTGCAGTTGGTGCCCATCAGCCGCTTGAACAGCTTGGAATGATGGCCCGAGTGCAACACCACGAGGCCCATGCCCCTGAGCACGCGCTGCTGCACGCGGTCGATCAGGCCGTCGCTGACGTCGTCATGGGCCATGTGCCCCCACCAGAGCAGAACGTCGGTATCCTCAAGAAGGCTCTGCGGCAGTCCTTCGTCGGGATCGTCGAGCGTGCCGCGACGGATCTCGAAATCGGCCTGGGCAATGCCCTTGGCGATCGCGCCGTCGATGCGGTCGGGATAGATGTCGCTCACCGCCTTGTGGACCTGTTCGTGACGGCCCTCGTTCCAGATGGTTACCTTGATGGACATGCGTTCCTCTTCGGATCAGGCAGCGTTGGCGGAGCGGAGGATCCGCCCGTCGGCGCTGAAGATGTGGCAGGCGGTGGGATCGGCGGCGAGCGGCACCCGGTCGCCCGGGCGGAAGGTGACGTCGCCCTCGACGCGGACGACGATCGGTTGATCGATCGAACCGACGGTGAGATAGGTCTCGACACCCAGCCGCTCGACGATCGCCACCTCGGCAATGAAATGGGCCGCTTCCTCAGCGACCACCCTGAGATGTTCGGGCCGCACGCCCAGCTTGGCGGCGCCATCGGGAAGCGGGGCGTTCGCGTCGGCCAGCGTCAACGCCATGCCGAGCGGACCGGCAAGATGGATGCTCTCCGAGCCCTCGCGGGTCATGGTGACCGGCAGGACGTTCATCTTCGGCGAGCCGATGAAGGTGGCAACGAACTCGTTGTCCGGCCGGTGGTAGAGGTCCATCGGCGGGCCGGCCTGGGCGACGGTGCCCTGGTTGAGCACGACGATCTTGTCAGCCATGGTCATGGCTTCCACCTGGTCGTGCGTCACGTAGACGACGGTGGCGGACAGCTCGCGATGAAGTCGCTGCAACTCGGCGCGCATCTGCACGCGCAGCGCGCTGTCGAGGTTGGACAGCGGCTCGTCGAACAGGATCAGCGACGGTTTCTTGATGATGGCGCGACCGATGGCGACGCGCTGACGCTGACCACCGGACAGTGCGCCCGGCCGCCGGTCGAGCAACTCGCGCAGTTGCAGGATCTCGGCGACTTCCTCGACCTGGCGGCGGATCTCGGCCGGCGCCACCTTCTTGAGGCTCAGCGAGAAGCCGATGTTCTCGGCCACCGTCATGTGCGGATAGAGCGCATAGGACTGGAAGACCATGGCGATACCGCGCTTGTCGGGCGGCACGTCGTTGATGCGCGTGCCGTTCAGCACCAGGTCTCCGCTGTCGATGCCCTCTAGACCGGCGATCATCCGCAGCAGCGTCGACTTGCCGCAGCCCGATGGACCGACGAAGACCGCGAACTCGCCATCGTCGACGGTCACGTCGACGCCCTTGATGACTTCCAGCGCGCCGTAGAACTTGCGGACGTTGTTGAGGTGAATCATTGGCTCGAACTCTTGTTTGGTCTCACCCCTTCACGCCACCCGAGAAGGTCTGGACGAGGAAGCGGCGCGCGAAGCCGAAGGCGACGACGGCTGGAACCAGGTAGATGAAGGCAAGGGCCGTCAGCAGGCCATAGTCGATCTCGTTGATGCGCAGGAAGGCGCGGAAGAGACCGAGCGGCAGCGTCTGCAGTTCCGGCGACGACAGCAGGATGAGCGGCAACAGGAAATCGCCCCAGGCCGACATGAAGGCGAACAGGCCGGAGGCGGCGAGGCCCGGCAGGGCCAGCGGTACCAGCACCCTGCGAATGCGCTGGATCATGGTGGCGCCGTCCATCAGGGCGGCTTCCTCGTAATCGCGCGGCAGACCGTCGAAGAAGGTCTTCATGATCCACAGCGACAGCGGCAGCTGCATGGTGGCGAGCACCAGGATCAGGCCGAGATAGCCGTCGATGAAACCGGTCCAGCGCATGATGTCGCGCGTGGCGCTGCCGAAGATGGGGCGCAGCAGGGCGCTTTCGGCGTTATTCAGCGTCAGCAGGAACTTGTAGAGCGGCACGATCAGCGCCGTCGACGGCAGCACGCGGATGAGCAGGATGGCGTAGAGGAAGGGCAGTTTCCACCAGGCGCGGGTTCGCGACAACGCATAGCCGCCGAGCCCTGAAAGGACCATCACGAGAAGCGTAGCGGAGCCCACGACGAACAGCGAGTTGAACAGCCACTTGGCGCCATCTTCCTTGGCGAAGACGCGCAGGTAGTTGGCGAAGGTCCAGGTTTCCGGCCAGCGCAGGAACAGCTGGGCGTTGCCGTCGAAGGAGGCAATCAACAGCCAGAAAAACGGAACGGCGCAGAAGATGGAGATCAGCGACAGCGTCGCATAGGCCATCAGGTCGCCGCGAAGGCGGTTGGCGGATTCGCCGGGGGGAGCCACGGACATGTCAGATCTCCACCTTGGCGGCGCGAACGTAGGCGATGCCGAGCATCAGCGACACCAGCAGGGCGATCACCGCCACCGCCGCGCCATAGCCGAGTTGGTAGGCCGTGAACGACTGGTTGTAGATGTAGATGCTGATGAGTTCGGTGGCGCCGCCGGGGCCGCCACGGGTCAACGCATAGACGAGGCCGAACACGGCGATCGTCGAGACTGTCGAGATCAGCATGTAAAGAAGAATGGTCGGCATCATCAGTGGCACGGTGATGCGGCGGAACATTTGCGATGGCGTGGCACCATCCATCCGGGCCGCCTCGTAGATCTCCTGCGGAACGGTGCTGAGACCGGCGGTGAGCAGGATCATCGCCGTGGCGATGCCGCGCCAAGTGTTGACCACGATGATCATGGTCAGCGGGAACACCTGCAGCCAATCGGCGGTCGGCAGGCCGAAGAAGGAAACGACGCGGCTAAGCGTGGCATGATCGCCTCCGGCCAGCATCGATATCCACATGAAGCCGGCCACGACTTCCGGCGCCGCGTTGGGCAACAGGATGATCGATGAGAACAAGGTGCGGAAGACGAGGCGACGGCGCAAAGCCAGGGCCGAAACGAGGCCGAGAACGAACTGGCCGATGATCGCCGACCCCAGCACGAAGACGAAGGTGACGAACAGGGCGTTCCAGAACTTGGCGTCGTTGAAGAGGCGCGCGTAATTGCGCGTGCCGACGAAGCGCGGCGCACGGGCGGCGGCGCCAGTCAAAGCTTCGTTGGTGAACGACAGATAGACCGAATAGATGGCCGGATAGATGACGAAGGCGAAAAGCAGCAGCAGCGACGGCAGAAGCACGATCATCAGCTGCCGTTCGGCGCGCCGTTCCTGGAGCGTTTTGGCCATGGGTCTCACTTGGCTGTTCGAAAGACCGGGGGACGCGAGGCGAGGCCCCGCGTCTCCTTGTTCGATGAGTGAGGTTCACTTCACCGCTTCGTCGCCGAGCGTTTCCTTGACGTAGTCGACGAGGATCTTCTGAGCGCCGGCGGCGTCGACTTCCTTGCGCAGCAGAGCGTCGGTCGCGCGAGCGACGCCTTCAGCCACTGTGCCGAAGCCGGCCGCCTGCTTCAGGAACGTACCGTTCTCGGCGGCGGCGTGGATCGGAACGAGTTCCGTGAGCTTCTGGAACTCGGGGTCAGCGGCGGCATCCTTGCTGGCGGGAATGTTGCCGATGCGGGCCGCGTAGGAGACCTGCGTCTCGACCGAGCCGATCTCGAGCAGCGCCTTCTTGGCGAGCTCGACGTTGGCCGAGTCGGCATTGACGGCCCAGGGCGCGGCGAGATTGGCGAGCACGAACTGGCCGCCTGACTGGCCGGGAACGGTCCAGGTGCCGACCACCTCGGTCACGTCGGGTATCGGGTTCTTGCTCTCGCGACCCCAATCGAAGATGTAGCACCAGGAGCCACATGTGGTGGCAACGAGCTTGCCAGCCGGGAACTGCTCATACTTGGGAATCACCCAGGGTTCGGGCCCGAGCAGCGGCTGTACCGGCATCAAGTCCTTGTCGATCAGCGTCTTGTAGACATTGAACACGTCCTTGACGCCCTCGCCGGTGAGGTCGAGCTTGCCGTCGTCGGTGACGATCTGAGGCGTCTTGGAACCAACGATCAGATGCTGGAAGCCCTCGTCGAAGGCGCCCGATCCCCAGCTGATGCCGGCCGGGAAAAGCAGCCCGTAGGCGCCGGTCTTGGCCTTGATCTCCTCGGCGCGGACGAGCAGGTCATCCCAGGTCTTCGGCTGTTCGGTGGAAATGCCGGCCTTATCCAGCACATCCTTGCGATAGTAGATCTCCTGGATGCCCAGCATGTAGGGCATCACGTAGGTCTCGCCGTCGGGGCTGACCGCCAGCTTCTTGGCGACGTCGTAGAAGTTCTTGTAGCCCTCCCAGGCGTTGATCTCGGCGGTGATCGGCGCGAGATAGCCGGCTTCGACCATGTCGGCCACGGCGGCCGTCGACGGCATGGAGAACAGGTCCGGACCATTGCCGGCGCCAAGCTCGGTCAGAAGCTTGGAAAGATAGTCCTTGTCGGGCGCCGGGTATTCGACAACCTCGACCTTGACGCCGAGCTTCTTCTCGATGCGCTCTACCGTCGATTTCATCGCGTCGATACCGGCCTGGCCGTGATTGGCCAGACGGAGCGTCTCGGCCTGCACGAGCGTGGACGTGCAGCCAAGCAGGATGGCGCAAAGGCCACCAAAGACCGTCTTTTTCAACGGACAATCCTCCCATGATGGACGACCCGGCGCCCTCCAGCGTCGGTCGCGAGGAGTGTACACGTTTTCGCAATATCGACAAGTAACCCTATCCTTTCGTCTGATACCCCTCACAACATACTGAAAAATCCCGATAAAAATCGACTTGTCAGGAAAAATGCGCCCGTGTACACGTTTGCACAAAGAGATGCGGGGATTTCACAAAATGATCACGCGGTTGCGGATGGGGGTGATCGGCGCAGGCCTGAAGGCGGCCGAATATGCCGCAAGCTGGGTGGCGATGCCGGACATCGAGTTCGTCGCGCTAAGCGACACCTCGCCCGCCTCGCTCGACAGGCTGGCGGATATTTGTGAGGCCGCCGGCGCAGCGCGGCCGCAGTGCTTCTCCGACTATCGAGACATGCTCGCCACCTGCGGCGACAGGCTAGACATCGTCTACGTCTCGACGCCGCACGCCTTCCACGCCGAACAGGCGGTTGCCGTTGCCGAGCGCGGCATCGATCTGTTTCTCGAAAAGCCGATGGTGACGACCGTTTCCGAAGCCCAGGCGCTGATCGCCGCGCAAAGGCGCGGCAAGGGAACCATCGTCACCGCGTTCCAGGGCGGGCTGTCGCCGCTGGTGCTCGATACGCGCAGGCGGTCACTGGCCGGCGAGTTCGGGGAACTGGTCGCCATTTCCGGCATGATCTGGGAGAGCTGGGCCAGCAACTACGCCGGCCATTGGAAGCAGAAGCCGGAAATCTCCGGCGGCGGTTTCATGTTCGACACCGGCGCTCACCTGATGAACACCGTCTGCCTCCTCGCCAACTCCGATTTCGCCAGCGTCGGCGCCTATATGGACAATCGCGGAGCGCCGGTCGACATCGTCACTGCCGTATCCGCCCGCCTCGCCAACGGCGCTCTGGCGACGCTGACGGCGGCGGGAGAGGGGCCGAAGGGCTGCGCCTCGTTCATCTCGCTTTTCTTCACCAAGGCCATCGTCCGCATCGACGCCTGGGGCAGCTGGCGCGAGCTTATTCTGGACGGGGCGTCACAGCCACGCGAGACCGCGGAAATCCTCGACAATCCCCTCAAAAGCTTTCTTGCCATCCGCGCCGGCAGCATGGAGAACACCGGGTCGGTGGAGATGGGGTTGAGATTTGCCCGGTTGTGGGATGCCATAAAGGCGTCGGCACGGGCAAACGGCGCCCCGGTTCACATCGGCAGAGATGAGGGGCAGGCGGATCGATGAGCAGGAAGCGCATTACGTCGAAAGAACTCGCGGAACTCGTCGGTGTGTCGTCGGCGACCATCTCGCGAGCTTTTTCGCCGGATGCCCGCATCGGCGAGGAGACGCGGAGCCGCATTCTGGCGGCGGCGCGCAAATACGGCTACCAGCCGAACGCCATCGCCCGTTCCCTCAACAATCAGAGATCGCGCCTCGTCGCCGTGGTCGTTAATGCCATCGGCAACCCTTGCGAAGCCGAAGAACAGCAGTTGCTCGTTCACGCCCTTCAGGCGCGGCAGCTGCTGCCGATCATCCTGTGCTGCGGCGACCATAGCGACCGCTTGCAACTGATGCGCCTCGCCGCCACCTATCAGGTCGATCATGTGGTGATCTTCTCCGACATGGTGTCGCTGCGCGACGCTGTTGACATCTTTCCCACCACCAAGCCGATCATCGTTTCCTTCGAGCCGCTCGACAACGAGGATGTCTCGGCCATTCGTATCGACGGTTCGGCGGCAGTGGACGAGATCGTCGACAGGCTGACGACCAACGGCAAAAGCCGTTTCACCTATCTCTCCGGCACCAGCTCGAGCTGGATCGACAAGCTCCGGCGCAAGTGGTTCGCCGACGCACTCGCGCGGCGCGGCCTCGCCTTCGTGGCCGACGCCACCGGCACCTACTCCTACGACAGCGGCTTCAAGGAAGCCGTGCCGCTGGTCCACCGCTTCAAGACCGACGCCATCATCTGCGGCAACGACGTGATGGCGATCGGCGCCCGCGACGCCGTGAAACGCGTGCTGGGCAAGTCGGTGCCGGAGGATGTTGCCGTCGTCGGGCAGGATGGCATTGCCATGGCGGCGTGGGATTGCAACGACCTCACCACGCTCAGTCTCGACCATGTCGCCTTCATCAACGCCGTGGTGGAGCTCATCGAACGACATCAGGCCGGGGACGACAAACCCGATACCATCACGCTCACCTGCTCGACCCGATGGGGTGCGACGGCCTGACGCGTCTCGACCACCCTTTCCTCCTCCCGACCGCCTTCCAAAGGACAGTCGTCCACCCTCACCGACTGGAAATCAGACATGCGTCCCTACCGCGACCGCCAGAGAAGCCTGGAACAGCTTTCCCATCACATCGCTACCTGGATGGACGAGCTGGAGGCATTCGAGCTGAAGGCTCGCCGACATCTCGGTCCATTCCTGGAAATCGGCCCTGACGGCGCGCGGCGACAGGTCGCCATCGGTGAGGGATGGGGCGACCGCCACGGCATCCATCGCTTCGAACTCGACGAGCCGGTGACGCTGCCGGAAGGGCCGGGCGTCGAACTCCGCTTCGACTTCGGCGGTGAGTCCCTGGTACGCCTCGTCGGCAGCGACGGAGCCCTCATCGACAGCTTCTCCGCCAATCCGCGCCATCGCCGGTTCGACGCGCCGCGCGGCGTTCCTTTCCGCATCGTGGTGGAGGCCGCCGCCCGTACGCTGTTCGGTATCCCCAATCGGGAGCCGCGCCTCGGCATGGCCGAAATCTACGAGTACTACCCGGAAGTTCGCCATTTGCGCCGCCAGCTCGCGACACTGAGAGCGACGGCCGATGCCGTTGACGACAAGGAGTTGGCGCGGTCGCTATTCGAAGCGGCCTCTGTCGTCGTTTCGGGGTTGCGCTTGCCGACAGTGACCTCCGAAATCGGGCCGCGCCTCGCCGATCGCGCCTGGGCACGCGACATCTGGGAACGCAGTTTCGAGCCGTCATCCGAGCCGGTACCACTGTCCGACGAGGTCATCGCTTCTGTGATGGAGGCCAGCCGCCGGTTCGACGAGCTCGTCGCCGAGCTACGCACCGCCTATCCCAAGCAGGGCAATGTGCTGGTCAGCGGCCATGCCCACATCGATTACGCCTGGCTGTGGCCGCAGCCGGAAACCGTGCGCAAGATCGTCCGCACCTTTTCGAGCGTCAACTCACTGATGAAGCGCCACCCGGATTTCCGCTTCCTGCAGTCGTCGTCGATTTTCTATGCCCATATCGAAGAGGAAGACCCTGCCCTTTTCGAGCAAGTCCGTCGCTGGGTCGCCGAAGGGCGATGGGAACCGATCGGCGGCATGCTGATCGAGTGCGACACCAACATGCCCTCGGCGGAAGCCTTCCTGCGCCAGTTCGTGATGGGACAGGGCTATTTCCTGAAGCATTTCGGGCGCATCAGCCAGGTGGCATGGCTGCCGGATACCTTCGGTTTCACCGGCGCCATGCCGCAGATCATGCGCCACGCCGGCATCGAGGCGCTGGTGACCATCAAGGTGACCTGGAACGAGACCAATCGGCTGACCGACAACCTGTTCCGCTGGCAGGGCAACGACGGCTCACGGGTGTTCGTGCACACGTTCGACGCCTCGGCGCATGAAGGCTACAATATGACCATCTCGCCGCCCGCCCTCCTGGAGGTCTGGCGCAACCATGGCGGCAAGGACCTGTCCGATACCGTCATCGCCTCCTACGGCTGGGGTGACGGCGGCGGCGGACCGGATCCCGATCAGATCGAATCCCTACCGCTTCTCAACACCATGCCGGCGATCCCGACCGTCAGCCACGGCGCCCTGGAACCGCATGTGCTCGGCTTGGCCAAGAGCCTTGAAAACAGCGCGCTGCCAACATGGCGGGGCGAACTCTACCTCGAATACCATCGCGCAACGCTGACGACGCAGGCGCGGGTCAAGCAGCTCAACCGGCGAGCCGAAGCCGGCCTTGTCGCCGCCGAGGCGCTGTCGGTGATCGATGCGCTCGATGGCGGAGCGCCTGAGATGCCCGACCTCACCTCCGATTGGACGCTGCTGTTGCGCAACCAGTTCCACGACATCCTGCCGGGTTCATCGGTCCGTGAGGTCTACGAGCAGACCGAAAAGGAGCTTTCCGGCGTGGTTTACCATGCCACGGCCATCGGCCATCAGCGCCTCGCCGCGATCGCTGCCCGACGCTCGGGCCCCTGCGATGGCGTGCTTCTCGCCAATATCTCGGGCTCGGCCAAGACGGCGCTACAACTCGAAAGCCGGGATCCTCTGCCCGCCGGGTTCAAGCCGCAACGGATCGAAGGCGGCTATGTCGCGGCCATCGATCGCCCGGTTGCCCCTCTGTCGCTCGCCTTCATGGGAACAGCCGGCACACGCACCGTCACGACGGATGGCAACGTGATGGAGAACGACTTCGTCAGAGTGACACTCGACGAGTTCGGCCGCCTCGCAAGCCTCTTCGACAAGCGATGCAGCCGTGAACTGCTCGACGGCCCCGGCAACCGGCTGATGCTCTATCGCAACGATCTGCCGCGCCAGTACGATGCCTGGGATATCGAAGCCGGATTCGAGCTCGGCGAGGAGGAATGGCTGTCGGTCGAGAGTCGCCGGGTGACGGCGGAGGGGCCGCATCTCGCCGAAGTCGAGATCGTTCGCCGGCATTCGGCCAGTACCATCCGCCAGCGGCTGCGCCTCTGGGCCAACAGCCCGCGCCTTGAGGTCGTGACCGATCTCGACTGGCACGATCGCCGCACCTATTTGCGCGCCACCTTCCCAGTAACCGTTCTGGCCGAGGAAGCGGTGTTCGACCAGGCGATCGGCGTCACCCGCCGGCCAACTCATGACAATACCACCTGGCAGCGCGCCCAGTTCGAGGCCTGCGGCCACCGCTTCGCCTCGCTGTCCGAAACTGACTGGGGAGCAGCGCTGCTGTCGGCCGACAAATACGGCTTCTCGGCCAAGGGCAACCTGTTGACGCTGAGCCTCATCCGCGGGCCGATGTACCCGGACATGCTGGCCGACGAGGGGCGTCACCATTTCGTCTATGCGATTCTGCCGCACGACGGCCGCTGGTGGAGCGAAGCGGTGCAAGCCGAGGCCGATTGTCTCGCCACACCGCCTATCTTCGTCAGCGCACGTTCCGATACCGACTACGACATCGCGCCGATCGGCCTTTCCGGTCAGCAGGTGCGTTTGCATGCGCTGAAGCCGGCCGAGGTTGGAGAGGGCTACGTGGTGCGCCTGTCGGAAGCGGCCGGACGGCGCGGAGCCTTCTCGCTCGCCTTGCCAGAAGGCAGGGTCGCAACGCCCGTCGATGCGCTCGAGCGAAATCTGGAGGAGGGAGATGGCGCGCTCGCGCGTCCGTTCGGTCTCGCCAGCTATCGGTTCTAGCCGCCCACGATCGTGCCCGCGCGTCGACTGCCGACGCGCTGGCGCCTACACCTGAATGACGAAGTTGACCCGATTGCTGGGCGTCAGGAGCAGCGAGCGCTGTAGCGGGGTGCCCGCGTCGTCGAACACGATCTTCTCGACCTCGAACAGCGGCTCGCCGCTGCGGCAATGAAGATGTTCGCGCTCGTCGGGGCCAGCGAGGCGCACGTTGATCACCCGGCGGGCGTGCCGGACCTCGCGGCCATAGCGGATCTTGAGCAACTTGTAGATCGAGCTGGCGCCGGCAATTTCATCGGCAAGGCCGGGAAACAGCGCCAGCGGAAAGTCCGAGATCTCGATGGTCATCGGCGCTTCGGCCGCCATGATCAACCGCCGGATGGTCAGGATCGGCGCCCCCTTTGAGATCGCGAGCTTCTGGGCAAGGGCGCTGTCGGCAACACCCTCCGTGACCCCGAGAAGCACCTTGCTGACCTTGTAGCCCCGCAGCGAGTAGGTCTCCGAAAAGCCGGCGAGGTCGACGAGGCTGGTCTCCATGCGACGGAAGGACACGAAGGTGCCCTTGCCGTGCCGCTTTTCCAAGAGGCCTTCCTCTTGCAGCTCGCTGATCGCCCGCCGCACGGTAATGCGGCTCACTGCATACTGCTCGCAGAGCTGCGTCTCGGTCGGCACCGGCTCGCCGGGCGCATAGCGCCCGCTCCGGATCGCCTCCGTCAGGCTGTTCTTGAGCTGGAGATACAGCGGCGAGACATCCTGCCTCGCGAGACCGTCGGCGGACTGGGACAAGACGAGTGTTTCTCCCCGGCTACGGATTGCAATACGGGTGACCGTGCCACAGAACACCTGCCGAGTCACCGCCTCCACGTCGAGCCATGGGCTCTTGCGCTTGCTGACACTCCACCTTGAAAACGCCGTTGACAGACATCGACCAGCCATATTAGCGTATATGACGTCATAGGACGTTATCAAGGAATCAATCATGACGGAAGTGGTGAAGAACGTCGAGGCGGCGGTGAAGGCAGCGGCCGCCCGCGAAGCGGTGACGGACATCTTCTTCGTGGCCTGCGGCGGCTCCAACGCCCTGCTCATGTCCGGCCATTACGCGGTCGAACGCGAGGCCGAGAAGATCGCCAGCTTCTCCTACAGCTCGGCCGAGTTCCTGGCCCGTGCGCCCAAGCGCCTCGGGAAGAGTTCGGTCGTCATTCTCTGCTCGCATTCGGGCAACACGCCGGAGACGGTGGCCGCCGCGAAATACGCCCGCAAGGCCGGCGCGCTGACCATCTCGTTCACCAATCTCGAGAACTCGCCGCTCGATCAGGCGTCCGAAGCGACCATCCTCTACCAGTACAATCCGTTGGCCGTGTCCGAAGACCACGCAGCGCCGATGCTGATGCGCCTCGTCTTCGGCATCCTGGCCGCCCGCGAGGGCAACGGCAAGCTCGCCAAGGTCGAGAAGGCGCTGGGCGGCATGGCGACGACCATCGAGAATGTCATCGCACGCCACAAGCCATCGATCGCCGCCTGGGCCGAGAGCTACAAGCGCGAGCCGGTGATCTACACCATGGGTTCAGGCGCCAACTGGGGTTCAGCCTATTCCTTCGCCATCTGCATCCTGCAGGAAATGCAATGGGTGCATTCGGCGGCGATCCACGCCGGCGAATACTTCCACGGCCCCTTCGAGGTAACCGACTTCGACGTGCCCTTCATCATCCTCAAGGGCCTTGGCAATGCTCGCAAGATGGATGAGCGAGCAGTCGCCTTCGCCGAGAAGTACTCCAAGCGCCTGCTCGTGCTCGACGCCGCCGAGTTCGGCCTTGAGGCACAGGCCGGCGACGCCGCCGAATATCTGACGCCGATGCTGTTCACGGCGCTGCTGCGCGCCTATGCGGTGGCGCTCGCCGACAGCCGGGGCCACCCGTTGACCGTTCGCCGCTACATGTGGCGCATGGAATACTGATAGTTTGCCGCGGGGCGGATTGCCGCCCCGCGCATGCTTCCTGTGTGGCGTGGCCGTGCCGCGACGGCCGAAAGGATGAATGATGGTGGCTTCGGTGTCCTCGTCGGCCCTGCTCGGCATCGGCGACAACGTGGTGGATTTCTACAGGGATCGCGGCGAGTTCTTTCCCGGCGGCAACGCCCTCAACGTCCCGGTGCTGGCCAAGCGCTATGGTCTTGCCCGTGCCGGCTATATCGGCCTGATCGGCAACGACCCCGAAGGCGCCCACGTTCGCGACAGTCTTGAGCGGGAAGGCATCTGGATCGACCGCCTCCGGCAGGCGGTCGGGCCGAACGGCAAGGCCGTGGTTTCGCTCGACGACAAGGGTGATCGCGTCTTCCTGGGCTCCAACAAGGGCGGCATTCAGCGGGCCCTCTCCCTTCGCATGGACGGCGAGGATATCGACGCCATCGAAAGCTTCGGCAACGTCCATACGTCGGTGTTCAGCTACATCGAACCCGAACTCCCCAAGATCCGGGCGCATGCCAAAACCCTGACATTCGATTTCTCGACCCACCGCGATCCTGCCTATATCGCCTCGGTCGCACCGCAGATCACAGGCGCTTTCCTGTCCGGCTCCGGCCTGTCCGACGGCGATGTCGACGATCTCATCAACTATGTCGCCGGCTTCGGCGTCACCACGGTCGGCGTGACGCGCGGGAGCGACGGCGCGTTCTGGCTTGCCGCCGGGCAGCGTTATCGACAAGGGATCAAGCCGGCGAAGGTTGTGGACACATTGGGAGCCGGCGATTCGTTCCTCGCCGGCTATCTCACGGGGGTCCTGACCGGCCGCTCCATAGAATCGGCACTCGATTTCGCCGCCGAATGCGCCGCCGCGACCTGCGGCTATTTCGGCGCTTTCGGCTATCCTCACCCAGCCAGCGACTGAGGCCGCCTTGCCCGCCGCGACGATCCAGCGCTTCCCAGGAGCCACGACAGACCGGCAATCAGATAGCCGCCAACAACCGGCGCGGCGCACCGATGGACTCCCTCGCGATGAAACGGGTGGGCAGGATGCATTGACGAACGGGCGACGTTTCGCCGTTGATGCGGGCGATCAGAAGCTCGGCGGCACGCGTACCCATATCGTAGACGGGCTGATCGATGACGCTGATCGGCGGCGTCGTCACCGACGTCCACTCGGCGTCATAGAAGGAAATCAGCGACAGGTGATCGGGGATGCGCAAACCCCGCGCCTGGGTCGCCTTGAATATCTCGAAAGCAACGAGACTGTCGGACGCCAGGATCGCCGTCGGCGGCTCGGGATCGGCCAGCAGCCGCTCGACCGATGCTCGCTGCTGGCCGGCAATGGCGCCGCCGGCAAGGCAGATGCCTTGCTCGGGCGCCTCGATGCCGGCGGCGTGACAGGCAGCGAGAAAGCCGTCGATGCGCGCCTTGACCGACGACGTATAGAGCTGCTCCGGACCGATGAAGACAGGTGGTTCGGCGTGGAGCGCGGTCACATAGGCAAGGCGCCGATGACCGGCCTCGATGAGGCGCATCGTTGCAGCGTACGCGGCATCGCGATCATCGGTAGCCACCACATCGACGGAGAGTCCTTCGATGGGGCGATCGAACAACACGAGTGGGCGTCGGGACCGGACGATATCCCGCAAATGGGCGATGGTCCGGTTGTCGGCCGGCGTGACGATCAGGCCGTCGACCCGCTTGCCGACCAGCACCTTGAGTGCCGCTTTCTCCGCCTCCACCTCCTCGCCCGAGTTGGCCAGGATGACGTTGAAACCGTGCCGATGGGCAGTGTCGGAGATGCTGCGAACCGCGATGCCGAAGAAGGCGTTTTCGATGTCGCCGACCACGATGCCAATGGTGCCCGACTTGCCGGTGCTCACCGAGCGGGCCAGTTCATTGGGACGGTAATCAAGCGCCTTGGCGGCGGCCTGGACGCGCAGTTTCACCTCTTCGCTGACCGGGCCATAGCCACCCAGCACACGCGCGGCCGTCGCCTTGGAGACTTCGGCTCGCCGCGCCACGTCGGCCACCGTCACGGGGCGAAAGGGAGACGTTTTTCTGTCCATGGGCTGTAGCACTACATAGCGATTGACGTCACGTCAATGTCGCAATAACCTCCCAATTGAGACCGGTCTCATAATACATCCGAACCGGTACCAACGTTGAAAACAGGCATGTCCGATGGATGCGAATCAACATTCATCGTCATGAGGGACAATCACAGGTTATACCACCGGTCCGCAGGGTTACGGAGCGCGTTGGAATCTTTCCCGGGCGAAGCTGAGTGTCTTTTACTTCGTCTTTCGAAGAAATCCGGCCGGGATACCGAAAGGACATCCGTCCGGAGCGAAGTCACCGCCACCACGAATGAAACGGCGGAAGTCGACGACAACAAGCTAAACAACAAGGAGAACAGCACATGATCAGCAGTGCAATGAAAGGGTTGGGCCGCCAGATCCGCACCTTTGGCCTTATGGCCGTTCTCGCCGGAACCGGCGCCTCGACCGCCCTGGCCGCCAGCGACAATCCCTATGACCTGATCGATCCGGCGACCATCAGCGTCGGCACCATGGGCGACGCCAAGCCCTATGCCTTCGTCGACGCCAACGGCCAGTTCAGCGGCTTCGATATCGAGTTCTTCCTCAACGTCGTCTCGCGCATGGGCTTCGACAAGGATCACGTGACCTTTACGGGTCAGGATTTCTCGGCCCTCATGCCGTCGGTTGCCAACGGCCGCTTCGACGTGGCGGTCGCCGCCATCGGCACCACCGAGGCGCGCAAGAAGAACGTCGATTTCTCCGATGGTTATCTTGCCGGTTACCTGACGGTGTTGACGTCCGAGGACTCGATCACCGACGCCGACAGCCTGAAGGGCAAGCGCCTTGGCGTGGTGCAGGGTACGCTGCAGGAAATCTATGCCGAGAAGAACTTCACCGAAGCCGACATCGTGAAGTTCCCCGACAACAACTCGGCCGTCTCCGGCCTCAACAACGGCACGATCGATGCCCACTTCCTCGATTACGAGGCCGCCAAGCAATATGGCGAGACCTATCCGGCCCTGAAGCTCGCCATCAACATTCCGTCCTTTGACGCGCCGGCCGGCTTCGTCGTCCGCAAGGGCAACGACGCCTTCCGGGAAGCCCTCAACGAGAACCTGCACGCGGCCATGGAAGACGGCACGTGGCGGGACCTTTACCAGAAGTGGTTCCCCGGCTCGCCGATGCCGGACCAGTACCTGCCGTCGAAGAAGTAAGACGGCCATCCGCGCCCGGACTTGGGTTCGGGCGCGGCGACCGGTCCCCGTGAAAGCCGTCCGCCCCCTGCCGGACGGCCCCCTTGACCGGGACGCTCTCTCGCGTGCCCGGTTTCTTTTTGTCTTGCGCAGCAGCCGACTTGGAAAGTCTTCCACAATGGATTGGTTCGAGAACGTTCGTCGCAGCTTTCTGGACTTCGATGCGATGGCGGCCGTGTTGCCGAACATGCTGTTCATCGGTCTCAAGAATACGCTCATCCTCGCCTTCGCCTCGACGATTCTCGGCGTGCTGGTCGGTATCGTCCTCGCGGTGATGGGTATTTCCCGGTCGCCCTGGGTGCGGTTGCCGGCCCGTATCTACACCGACATTTTCCGCGGCCTGCCGGCCATCCTGACCATCCTGATCATCGGGCAGGGCTTCGCGCGCATCGGTCGGGAACTCTTCGGCCCCTCCCCCTATCCGCTCGGCATCATCGCGCTCAGCCTGATCGCGGGCGCCTACATCGGCGAAATCTTCCGCTCCGGCATCCAGAGTGTCGAACGCGGCCAGATGGAAGCCTGCCGGGCGCTGTCCATGAGCTACGGCCAGGGCATGCGCCTCATCGTCATTCCCCAAGGCATTCGGCGGGTGCTGCCGGCTCTCGTTAACCAGTTCATCGGCAACGTCAAGGACTCGAGCCTCGTCTACTTCCTCGGCCTGCTCGCATCCGAACGCGAAATCTTCCGGGTCGGCCAGGACCAGTCGGTGGTGACGGGCAATCTGTCGCCGCTGCTGCTTGCCGGCATCTTCTACCTCGTCATCACGGTGCCGCTCACCCACCTCGTCAACTATGTCGACAACCGCCTCCGGACCGGCCGGCGCCCGACGACGCTGGTGTCCGGTCTCGAGGAGGTCGGCGAGCTTCAAGGCAGCACCGCCTCGGCGAAGGAGACCGAGAAGCTCCCGACCTTCAAGGGCGGCAGCCTCACCGTGCGCGGTCTCGGCATGGCCTATGGCGACCTCGAGGTGCTGAAAGACATCGACCTCGACGTCAGGGCCGGCACGGTGACCTGCATCATCGGCCCATCAGGCTCCGGCAAGTCGACGCTCCTGCGTTGTCTCAACCGGCTGGTGGAGCCCAGGGCCGGTGACGTGATGATCGACGGCGCGTCCATCCTGACCATGAAGCCCGAGACGCTGCGTCGGCGCGTCGGCATGGTGTTCCAGCAGTTCAACCTGTTCCCGGACCATACCGCGCTGGAGAACGTCATGCTGGCGCTCACCAAGGTGAAGAAGATGCCGCCGGCCGAAGCCCGCCGCATCGCCGAGGCGCGGCTCTCCGACGTGGGGCTTGCCAGCCGCATGGATCATCGGCCGAGCAGCCTTTCCGGTGGCCAACAGCAGCGCGTCGCCATTGCGAGAGCCCTTGCCATGGCGCCCGAGGTCATCCTGTTCGACGAGGTGACCAGCGCCCTCGATCCCGAACTCGTCAAGGGCGTCCTCAATCTGATGTCCGAACTGGGCCAGCGAGGCATGACCATGATCGTGGTCACCCACGAGATGGGCTTCGCCCGCAAGGCGGCCGACCAGGTCGTTTTCATGGACGAAGGGCGCATCGTCGAGGCCGGCACGCCCGACGACATCTTCGACCGGCCGAACAGCCCGCGCCTCCAGCGCTTCCTCAACGAGGTGCTGTAGCGGGCAGCGGCTGCCGCTCGTCGCGATGGTGGCGGCTGGTCAGAGCAACGGGCTGACCAGCCGTGCCAGATTCTCGGCAAGGCTCACCGCCATCGGCCGGCGCCGCCACTCCCGGAGATCCAGGCGATCGCTCCGCGCCATGCACTCGGCCTGCCTGGCAACCAGATCGGCCACGTGAGCCGGGTCGTAGAGCAGCATGCTGACCTCGGCGTTGAGCATGAAGGACCGGAGATCGGCGTTGCCCGAACCGATGACGCCGACTCGTCCATCGATGGAAACATGCTTGGCGTGCAGGAGGTGGTCGCGATAGCGGTGGATGCGAACGCCCATCGACATCAACTCGTCGTAGAAAGAGCGCTGGGCGAGACGAACCAGCCTCTGGTCCACCACACGAGACACGACGAGGTCGATGACGACGCCGCGATAGGCCGCCGTCTGGAGAGCGGCAAGCAGCGCCTCGTCGGGTATCAGATAGGGGCTGACCAGCGTCACCTGCGTCTTCGCGGCGTGGATGAGGGCGACCAGAAGGCGCTCGAAGCCCGGCACGCCGTAGTCCGGCCCGCTCGGCATGATCTGAACGGGGGAGAGGGCCTCTTCCGACACCGGTGGGGCCGACAGGATCTCTCGGGTTTCGAGATACCAATCGCTGGCGAAGACCCCGGCGACGGTCGCCGCTGCCGCCCCCTCCACGCGAGCGACCAACTCGTCGTTGACGATGCCACGGCGAAAATCGCGATCGACGATGTTCTGCGAGCCGACATAGGCGAGGCGGCCATCGATTACCGCGATCTTGCGGTGATTGCGCAGGTCGGCCCGCGCCCTCCGCACGGTCGTCCACCAGCGCACCGGCAAGGTAAGCCGGCATTGTACCCCTTCGGCTTCGAGCATGGCCAGAGTTCGTCGCGCCCAAGGACGAGACCCGATGGCGTCGATCAGGACTCGAACGTCGGCGCCGCGACGAACCGCACGGCCGAGCGCGGCGGCGACCTTCCGGCCCGTTGCATCGTCGGCAAAGATATAGGTCAGCAGGTGAACGCTGGCCTCGGCCGCGTCGATATCGGACACAAGGCGGTCGATCGACTGCTCATAGTCGCCGATCAGCGCCAGGCTTGAGGCGCCCGTCACGGGAAACTCGCCGAGCCGCTCCGCCAGGTCGGCGATTCCGGGGACCAACTGGGCCGGCCGCGGCAGGGAGATCGCCACGCGCCGGCGGACAACGGCGGCCTCGGCGAAGCGTTGCTGCCGCCAGGCAGGAAAGCGCGGTCGGCCGATCAGGCGGTAGAGAACTAGGGCCGGCAACGGCAGGAAGAAAACCAGGAGGAGCCAGCTACGCGCCGCTTCGGGCGGGCGGCGCAGAGGCACCACCACAACCATGACCAGGCGGATCGACCACTCGACCAGAAAGTAGACGAGCGCCAGATGCTCGGTCCAGGCCAACGACGCCCCTCCCCCTCAAACCGGAGCCGAGCGATGCCGGCCCGCCTTTTCTCTATGACCGAAACCGCGGCACTTATCCAGAGCCACCCCAGCGCTGCAACCTGCGGAACGGCGCGGAAGACGGCGGATTTCCGCCCTCATCCCCTCCTCAAAGCGGATTGGTGAAAGATGCGGGCGCGCCTATGATCGGCTTGGTTGCGAAGGCGCCCGGAACGGCAGGCGTGCCGAGCATCGGCGCAAGCGACAAAGGGAGGGCGACATGGACAAGGTTGATCATCTCGGCGCCGGCAAGTGCCCGGTCATGCATGGGGTCAGTCCCAACGCGATTTCCGCCGGCCGGTCCAATCGGGACTGGTGGCCAAACCAGCTGAATCTTCGAATCCTCCACCAGCACTCCAGCCGGTCGGACCCCATGGGACCGGACTTCGACTATGCCGAGGCATTCAAGAGGCTGGATCTCAAGGCCGTGAAGGCCGACCTCTACGCGTTGATGACCGACAGCCAGCCCTGGTGGCCGGCCGACTGGGGGCATTATGGTCCGTTGTTCATCCGCATGGCATGGCATAGCGCCGGCACCTATCGGCTGATGGATGGCCGTGGCGGTGGTGGCACCGGCAATCAGCGCTTCGCCCCGCTCAACAGCTGGCCCGACAACGTCAACCTCGACAAGGCGCGCCGCCTTCTCTGGCCGATCAAGCGCAAGTACGGAAACAGCCTGTCCTGGGCTGACCTCATGATCCTCGCCGGCAACTGCGCCCTGGAGTCGATGGGCTTCAAAACCTTCGGCTTCGGCGGGGGGCGGGCCGATATCTGGGAGCCGGAGGAAGACGTCTACTGGGGCGCCGAAACCGAATGGCTCGGCGACAAGCGCTACAGCGGCGAGCGAGACCTGGAAAACCCGTTGGCCGCCGTCCAGATGGGCCTCATCTACGTCAATCCCGAGGGGCCCAACGGCAACCCCGATCCCGTCGCCTCGGGTCGCGACGTGCGCGAGACCTTCGCCCGCATGGCGATGAACGACGAGGAGACGGTAGCTTTGGTTGCCGGCGGACACACCTTCGGCAAGTGCCACGGCGCCGGCGATCCGACGCTGGTCGGCCCCGAACCGGAGGCCGCGCCGCTCGAAACGATGGGGCTTGGCTGGAAGAACGCCTTCGGCTCCGGCATGGGCATACATACCACCGGCAGTGGTATCGAAGGCGCATGGAAGAAGAACCCCACGCAATGGGACATGGGCTATCTCAATACCCTGTTCGGCTATGAATGGGAGCTGGTGAGAAGCCCGGCGGGCGCCCATCAGTGGCTGGCCAAGGACGTGGCGGAGGCGGACCTCATCCCCGATGCGCACGACCCGACGATCAAGCATCGGCCGATGATGACCACCGCCGACCTGTCGCTGCGCTTCGACCCGATCTACGGACCGATCGCCCGGCGGTTCCGCGACGACCCCGCCGCCTTCGCCGACGCCTTTGCCCGCGCCTGGTTCAAGCTGACCCACCGCGACATGGGGCCGAAGGTGCGCTATCTCGGGCCGGAAGTGCCGGCCGAAGATCTGATCTGGCAGGATCCGGTTCCGCCCGTCGATCACGAGTTGGTCGATGCGGATGACATCGCCGCGCTCAAGGCGAAGGTGTTGGCCTCGGGCCTGACAGTCGCCGAACTGGTCTCGACCGCCTGGGCGTCTGCCTCGACCTTCCGAGGCTCCGACATGCGGGGCGGCGCCAACGGTGCCCGTGTCCGCCTCGCTCCCCAGAAAGACTGGGAAGTGAACGAGCCAGCGCGGCTCGCCCGCACGCTGTCAGTGCTGGAAGAAATCCGGCGGGCGTTCAATACGACCTCTCCACGCCTCATATCGCTGGCGGACCTGATCGTCCTCGCGGGAACGGCAGCCGTGGAGGAAGCGGCGAAGAAGGCCGGATACACCGTCGATGTGCCCTTCTCTCCGGGGCGCACGGATGCCACACAGGAGCAGACGGACGCCGCTTCCTTTGAAGCGATGGAGCCGAAGGCGGACGCTTTCCGGAACTATGCGAAGGCCGGCCGACCGGTGGCCACCGAGGAGCTGATGATCGATCGAGCGCAGCTCCTGACCCTGACCGCGCCGGAGATGACTGTCCTCGTCGGCGGGTTGCGCGTGCTCGGCGCCAACTGGGGCGGAACCCAGCATGGCGTCTTCACCGACCGACCGGGGGTGCTCAGTACCGACTTCTTCGTCAACCTCGTCGATATGGGCACCGAATGGAGGCCGATCTCGGAAGGCGAAGAGACGCTGTTCGAAGGACGCGACCGGGCGACCGGCGAGGTGAAGTGGACCGCCACCCGCGTCGATCTGGTGTTCGGGGCGAACTCCCAGTTGAGGGCGCTGGCCGAAGTCTATGCTCAGGATGACGCCGGTGAGAAGTTCGTGCGCGATTTCGCCAAGGCCTGGGTCAAGGTGATGAACGCCGATCGCTTCGATCTGGCTTGATGGGAGGCGGCCGGCCTCGCCTCATGAGGCCGGCCGCCAATCCGCATCTGTCGACGCCAGCGGGCAGATAATCCGGTCGACGACCCAAAGCCTGTATCCGCCACCCCGCACAGGCTCGATCCTCCGAATCACCACAGCGCCAACCAAGCGGACACGCCTCCCCGGGCCGCGTCGGCACGCTTTCGCACGCTGCCATCATCCATAAGTATAAACACTGGACGCAAAAGACCCGTCGGTTTGTACTTTACATCTCGACATCACTTTCGTAAAGTTTTGGCCATCACGCACGGTGACGGCAGACGCGCGAGGTTTTGGCTACATGACGAGCAAGGAGCGGACTGCCAACCAGAAAGAAAGCAAAACTCGCGACCATATGGCGGTCGCGGCGCATATTCGCATGCTACTACCTGCGCTTTCACAGGGGGAACAGACTGTTGCCCTCTGGTTGTTGGAGCGTGGTAATTTGACGAGTAACCCAAAGATCGGTGAAGTCGCCGCCGCGCTTGGCATTTCGGAAGCCATGGTCGTCAAGGTGGCTCGTCGGCTTGGGTACGGCGGCTTCAAGGAGCTGCGCGCCGATCTCATGGCCTATTACGCCAACCTCAGGGTGGAGATCGACGAGGAGCTCAGGCGGGAGGATTCCATCCCGCAGATCGTGCGCAAGGTGTTTGCGACGGAACGTTCGGCGCTGGAGGAAGTGGAAAGCATCCTCGACATCGACGCCATCGCCGAGGCGGCGCGTATTTTCATGAGGGCGCGTCACCGCGACCTCTACGGCGTCGGCGGCTCGGCCACCGTGTGCGCCGACGCCTCTCACAAGTTCCTGAGGATCGGCATCCGGTCGAGCGTCTTTTCCGACGCGCACCTCATCGCCATGTCGGCGAGCCTTCTCGAAGAGGGGGACGCGGCATTGGTAGTTTCGCACTCGGGCGAATCCAAGGACGTGATTCTCGGCGCGGAAGTGGCCCGCGCCTCCGGCGCCAAGGTGATCACCATCACCAACTCGATCGCCTCGACGCTGGCCCGCAACTCGGATGTCGTGCTGTGCGCACCGGCCAAGGAAGCCCCGCTGATGGGACAGAACGCCGCGGCCCGCATCGCACAGCTCGCCATCCTCGACACGATGTTCATCTGCCTGGCGCGCGAGGACTACGAGACCGCCGAGCGGAACCTGAACAAGGTGCTGACCTCAGTCGCCGTCTATTCGACGAACGACCGTGGCCGGACCGAAAGACGCGGCACGCCCCGCGCTGACAAAAACTCGCCGGACGGCGTCCAGCCGGCGAAGGAAACCGCAAGGAAAAGGGTGGAGTTATGAAAATCAGAGGTTTGCTCATCGCCACCGTCGCCGCTGCCGGCGTGCTGGGCTTCTCGGCCAGCGCCATGGCCGCCGACTACGCCATCGTCCTCAAGACGCTGTCCAACCCGTTCTGGGTGCAGATGAAGGACGGCATCGAGGCCAAGGCCAAGGAACTGGGCGTCGAGGTCGACATCGTCGCCTCGCCGTCGGAGGAAGACTTCCAGGCCCAGCTTCAGCTGTTCGAGGACATGCTGAACCGCGACTACAAGGCCTTCGGCTTCGCGCCGCTGTCGCCGGTCAACCTCGTCAATCCGGCCGCTGCCGCCTACAAGAAGGGCAAGCCGATCGTCAATATCGACGAGAAGGTCGACATGAAGGCCCTCGAGGCCGCCGGCGCCAACGTCGAAGCCTTCGTCACCACCGACAACGTCAAAGTCGGCGAGAAGGGCGCCCAGTTCATCATCGATCAGCTCGGCGCCGAGGGTGGTGAAGTCGCCATCGTCGAGGGCAAGGCGGGCAACGCCTCGGGTCAGGCCCGTCATGACGGCGCCAAGGCCGCCTTCGAGGCGACCTCCAACGTCAAGCTGGTGGCTAGCCAGCCGGCCGACTGGGACCGCCTGAAGGCGCTCGACGTCGCCACCAACATCCTGCAGTCCTCGCCCGACCTCAAGGCCTTCTACTGCGCCAACGACACCATGGCGCTCGGCGTCATGCAGGCGGTGCAGAACGCCGGCAAGGCCGGCAAGGTGCTGGTGGTCGGCACCGACGGCGCGCCGGAAGCCCGCGAGATGGTGGCCGCCGGCCGCCTGACGGCGACCGTCGCCCAGGACCCGGCCCAGATCGGCGCCACCAGCCTCGAAATCCTGGTTGAGGCCGTCAAGGCGGGCACGCTGACGGCTGTCGGCGCCGAGCCCAAGCAAGTGGCCGTGGACTCGGTTCTCGTCACCAAGTGATCGACTTGGCCGGATGAGGCGGTCGTCGCGCATGCGACCGCCTCCATCCTCCTCCGTTCGGCGCGTCACTCCCCCGGCGCGCCGGACGATTTCTGAACAGCCGACCGATCGACGGCCCTAGCGAGATCGACATGTCAAACCTGGCTCCGAACACCGCCGGTCCGACCGGCATCGAAGAAGCCGCTCCGATCGTCCGCATGATCGGCATCGAAAAGCATTTCAACAACGTCGCGGTGCTGAAAGGCGTCAATCTCGACATTCGCCCCGGAGAGGTGCACGTCCTCCTCGGCGAGAACGGCGCCGGCAAGTCGACACTGATGAAGATCCTGACCGGCATCCACGAGCCGACCGGCGGCGAGATCATGCTCGACGGCGTGTCCCATTCGCTGGTGACGCCGCGCGAGGCGAGCGAAGCCGGCATCTCGATCATCTATCAGGAACTCTCCGTCATCAACGAGCTGTCGGCGCTTGAGAACCTGTTCGTCGGCCGCCTGCCGGTGAAGCGCCGCCTCGGCGTTCCCGTCGTGGACTGGAAGCTGATGGAAGACGAGGCGCGGTCGATCATCGGCCGGCTCGGTCTCGGCAATCTGGATCTGCACAAGCCGGTCGGCGAGATGCCGATCGCCCACCGCCAGATCATCGAGATCGCCAAGTCGCTGATGAAGAACGTGCGCGTGCTCGTCATGGACGAGCCGACGTCGTCCCTCACCTCGGTCGAAACCGAGCGGCTGTTCGCCCTCGTCCGCCAGCTCAAGGCGGAAGGCACGGCCATCCTGTTCATTTCCCACAAGCTCGATGAGGTGCGCGAAATCGGCGACACCTTCTCGGTGCTGAAGGACGGCGTCTCCACCGGCCACGGCCGCATCTCGGAGTATACCAACGACGACCTCGTGCGCATGATGGTCGGTCGCGTCGTCAAGCAGCGCTTTCTCGCCGAGGAGCCGATCGACCGCACGGCGGTGCCGGTCCTCAAGGTCGAGAACGTCACCAGCGCCGACCGCAAGCGGGTACGCGACGTCAGCTTCGAGGTGCATCACGGCGAGGTTCTGGGCTTTGCCGGCCTTGTGGGGTCCGGACGCACCGATCTCATGAACTGCCTGTTCGGCGCCGAGCCGCGCGCCGCCGGCAAGATCGTCCTCAACGGCAAGGATATCACGCCGAAGAATCCCGTCGACGCGGTGAAGTCCGGCATGGCCTACCTCACCGAGAACCGCCGCCAGACCGGGTTCACCCCCAATTTCACCATTGAGGGCAACATTGCCGTCACCAAATCGGTGAAGGACGCCCCGTTCCGCGGGACCTGGGGGCTCGTCGACCGCAAGGCCGAGCGGGTCATCGCCGAGGAGCAACGCAAGCAGCTCTCCATCCGCTGCGCCGGCATCGATCAGAGCATCCTGGAGCTGTCGGGCGGCAACCAGCAGAAGGTGCTGGTCGGCAAATGGATGTCGATCGCTCCCTCCGTCATCATCTTCGACGAACCGACGCGCGGCATCGACGTCGGCGCCAAGTCGCAGATCCACGAAATCATCCGGACGCTCGCTGCCGCCGGCAAGGCGGTGATCATGGTGTCGTCCGAACTCCCCGAAATCCTGGCCGTCTGCGACCGCGTCGCGGTGTTCCGCAACGGCCGCATCATGGACATCCTCGACGGCGCCACGGCAACCGAGGAATCCATTCTGAGCGTCGCAATGAGGGACGGCAAATGAGCCAGCGGCTTAAACTCGGCAAACTTTGGGACATCTACGGGACGCTCTGCATCCTCCTGGTGATCGTGGTGCTGTTCAGCGCCCTGTCCCCCACCTATTTCACACGTCCCGAAAACATCGTGCAGATCTTCCTGCAGAGTTCGATCACCATCATGATCGCGCTCGGCGAGTTCTTCCCGATCCTGATCGCCGGCATCGACCTTTCCGTCGGATCCGTCCTGGCTCTCACCGGCATGATCACCGCCCAGTTGATGGTGGCCGGCTTCGATCCGACGCTCGCCGTGCTGATCGGCGGTGTCGGCGGCGGTCTGGCGCTCGGCGCGGTCAATGGTCTGCTCGTCAACTTCACCGGCCTGCATCCCTTCATCATCACGCTCGGCACCAACGCCATCTTCCGTGGCGTGACGATGATCATTTCCGGCGCCAGCCCGGTGTTCGGCTTCTCCTACGACTTCGTGAACACGGTGACGGGCTTTGTCGGCTTCGTGCCGGTGCCGGTGATCTTCGCGCTGTCGTTCGCCGCGGTGCTCTGGTTCTTCACCGCCAAAACACGTCTCGGCCGCAACATCTACGCCGTCGGCGGCAACAAGGAATCGGCCTTCTACTCGGGCATCGACGTCAAGCTGCACACGCTGATCGTCTTCATGATCTCCGGCCTCTGCGCAGGTCTTGCCGGCGTGCTGTCCATCGCCCGCCTCGGCGCCGCCGAGCCGGCGGCCGGCACGGGTTTCGAGACCTATGCCATCGCGGCGGTGATCATCGGCGGCACCAGCTTCTTCGGCGGCAAGGGGCGCATCCCCTCGGTGGTGATCGGCGGCCTGATCATCGGCACCATCAACAACGGCCTCAACATCCTGCGCGTACCCACCTTCTACCAGCTGGTGGTCATGGGCGGCCTGATCATCTCGGCCGTGGCGCTCGATCGTCTGATCGCCCGCATGCGCTGATGCAAAACACGCCGGACACCATATAAGCAGTCCCGTCCCGCCTTCCTCCCGGCGGGGCGGCCCGCCCTCGCCGTTCCTCCCCACGGCGGGGGACATGCCGGAACGCTCCGGCCCAGACCAGGACGACCCGATGAAGATCAAGATCTCCCCCTCCCTGATGTGCATGGACCTCCTGCGCTTCAAGGAACAGCTTACCTTCCTCGACAGCCATGCCGATTTCCTGCACATCGACATCATGGACGGCCACTACGTGCCGAACCTCACGCTGTCCCCTTTCTTCATGGAAAGCGTCGCCAAGGTCTCGAAGCTGCCGATGGATTGCCACCTGATGACCACGGACCCGTGGATGTGGGTGCCGATCATGGCCAAGGCCGGCGCCGGCTACATCTCGCCGCAGGCCGAGACCATCAACGCCATCGCCTTCCGCATCATCGCCAAGATCCGCGAACTCGGCTGCAAGCCGGGCATCGTGATCAATCCGGCGACGCCGCTCGACAGCCTCAAGCACTACATTCACCTGATCGACAAGATCACCATCATGACGGTCGATCCCGGTTACGCCGGCCAGCCGTTCATCGAGGAGATGCTGGACAAGATCACTGAAGCCAAGCGCCTGCGCGAGGAACGCGGCCTCAACTTCCTGATCGAAATCGACGGTTCCTGCAACAAGCGCACCTATGCGCGCCTGGCCAAAGCCGGCGCCGACGTGTTCATCGTCGGCACCTCGGGTCTCTTCCACAATCATGAGGATATCGCCGAGGCCTGGAAGATCATGACCGCCGATATCGAGGCGGCCCTCGGAGCCGCGCAATGAGCGTCTTCGCCGGCATCGACCTCGGCGGCACGCACACCCGTTTCGCCGTCATGGCGGATGGGGAGTTCATGCTGTCCGAGAAATACGGGACCGCCGACCTGATGGCGGCCGGGCCGGAGCTCGCCGGAACCATCGCCCGTTATCGGGACGTCGTGGACCGTGCCGGCCTCAAGCCGCAGGCGGTGGGCATCGGTCTGCCGGCGACCCTCGATGCGGATCGTCGCGTCGTTCTGTCGGCACCCAATGTCGACGGGCTCGATGGGCTCGATGTGGTGTCGCTTCTGGAGGACGCCTTCGGCGTGCCGGTCGTGGCGGAGCGGGACGTCAATTTCCAGTTCTTCCACGACATGAGGGCCAGCGGGCGGACGCCCAAGGTGGCGCTCGGCGTCTACATCGGCACCGGCGTCGGCAATGCCGTGTGGATCAACGGTTTCTACACCGGCGCCCACGGCTCGGCCGCCGAGCTCGGCCATATTCCGGTGCCCGGTGCGACCGGCACCTGCGGCTGCGGCAAGGTCGGGTGTCTCGAAACGGTCTGCTGCGGCCGCTGGCTGAAAGGCTGGCAGGAACGCAACGTCCCGGAGACGCCCATCGCCGAGATCTTCGCTCGCCATGGCGATCACCCGGACATCGTCAACTTCGTCGAGACGGCGGCCATGGGGATCGCGACCGCCGTTAACATCATCGACCCCGAGCTGGTGTTCCTGGGCGGCGGCGTCCTCGAAATGCCGGCCTTCCCCTTCGACACCCTGAAGACGCGGCTTCTCGCCCACGCCCGTGCGCCCTTCCCGCGCGACGTGCTTGAGGTGCGCCTCGCTTCCAACCTCGGCGATAGCGGCGCGCGCGGCGCCTGCCTCTATGTCGCCGGCAAATTCGGAGCCGTCCAATGACCGGCAAGCTCAAGATCGTCATCTCCTCCGACCACGTCGGCCTCGACCTCAGGAAGACCGTCGCCGCCCACCTCACGGCACTCGGCCATGCGGTCGAGGACGTCGGCCCGGCGAGTGCCGAGCGCACGGACTATCCCACCTGGGGCGAAAAGGCCGCCCGCATGGTTCAGGCCGGCGAGGCCGACTTCGGCGTCGTCATCTGCGGGACCGGTTTCGGCATCTCGCTCGCCGCCAACAAGCTCAAGGGCATCCGTTGCGCCGTCTGCTCGGAGCCCTACACGGCCCGCCTGTCGCGCCAGCACAACAATGCCAACATGCTGGCCTTCGGCGCCCGCGTTGTCGGGCAGGACCTGGCCCTGATGATCGTCGATGAATTCTTCACCGCGGAGTTCGAGGGTGGACGCCATGCCCGCCGCGTCGACATGATCGGCGAGATCGAGACGCGCGAAGGGCGCTGATCGATTCCTCGGATTGATGCCGATGGCCGCGCGCCTCAGGACGCGCGGCTGTTTTCTGCCAGGAGAGCCTCAACCTCCTGCCGCGTCGGCGCCGCCTCGGAAGACCCTTCCTTGGTGCAAGCGAGCGCGCCGGCCGCCGCCGCGAAGCGAACGGCGCTTTCCACCGCCATTCCCTCGGCCAGCGCCACGGCCAGTCCGGCCGCAAAGCAGTCGCCGGCCGCCACGGTATCGATGGCCTTGACCACGAAGGGTGGCACGTGCCCCCGGAAGTTGGCGCTGTCGACGTAGACGCCGCGGGCGCCCATCTTGACGAGGGCGAGCGGCAACCCGGTCTCCCTCAACCGGCCGGCGGCGGCCGCCGCCGCCTCGACATCGACCGGCGCGATGCCGGTCAGCGCTTCGGTTTCGATCTCGTTGGGGGTCAGCGCGTCGAACATGCGGATGGTGTCGGCCTCGAAGGGGAAGGTCGGAACCGGCGCCGGATCGAGAATGGCGAGCGCGCCAGCCCGGCGTGCCAGTTCGACGGCTTTCAGCGTGGCCGAAAATGGATGTTCGAGCTGGGCAAGCAGAACCTTTACGCCGGAGAACAACGGCGCAGCCGCCGCGACCTGTTCAACTGCGAGGGCGGTATTGGCGCCGGGTACGACGGTGATGGCATTCTCGCCCCGGCCATCGACGCCGATGACGGCAATGCCGGTCGGCAACGACGCATCGATAGCCAGATAGGTGGGATCGACGCCGAGGCCGGCAAGCCTTGAGCGGATGAACTCGCCGAAGGAGTCGGCGCCAATGCGGCCGATGAAGCGCACGGGCGCACCCAGCCGTGCAACGGCCACCGACTGGTTGGCCCCCTTGCCGCCGAGCACCATGGAGTAGCGATGGCCGGTGAGCGACTCGCCCGGGCGCGGCGCCCGGTCGGCATAGGTGACGATGTCCACGTTGACCGAGCCAATGACGATGACGGACACAACGATCTCCATTCGGGGCGCGACAGGAACGCACTTGCCACACAACACGCCGCCGTCAGGGTTTGGCGGAACTTTGCTTTCGGACGGCATCGTTGTATCGCTAGGGCTTCCACCCGGAAAGCAACATTTCGGACGGGCTGGAGAACGATTGCAGGGACGGGGCGATGACGGGAAATCTTCGGTCGACGACGACGCGCCTTCGGCGGACGCCGTCTTCGATCAAGGATGGGCCGGGCATCAACCACGGCGACATTGCCGACCACAACTCCCGCATCGTGCTCGAGCTCCTGCGCGTCTTCGGCGTTCTCACGCGCCGTGAGCTTTCCCAGCGTCTCGGACTGACCGAACCGGCCATCACCGGCATACTCCGGCGCCTGGAAGGGCGCGGTCTCGTCACGTCGCGACGACAGACCGATGCGAGCCGCTATCCCGTCACCGAATTCATGATGCGGCCTGAGGGGTGTGTGTCGCTCGGTCTGAGGCTCGCCCGACGGGCAGCAACGGCTGTCCTCATCGATGCGGCCGGTGGCGTCATCGCCGAACAGTGCGACATTTCACCGGACAAGCTGATCGCCACCGGGAAAATGCTGCTCGAACGAAAGCCGGCCGAAGCCGAAGTTCTGGGGGTTGGCGTCGCCCTGTCTCCGGACGATGGTGTCGGCCTCGAAGAGGTACGATCCGCCTTCGCGCCGTTGACCGTGCTGGCCAATGCCGACAGTGCCACCGCCGCCACGGCCGAACGCTTGATCGGCGCCGGTGACCGGGACGGCGGCTTCGTCAGCATTCTCGTCACCCGTTCGGGCGTTCGGGCCGGGTTGTCGATCGGCGGTCGGCCTTTCCATGGCATGCACGGCTTTGCCGGCGGCATCGGCGCCATGCGCACCGGCCAGGATCGCGCACCGCTGGCCGAGGGACTGTCGCCGGACCGGCTCGATGCTGCCATCGCCGCCGGCGACGACCGTGCGGCGGCAATCGCCGACTGGGCCCGCGAGGCAGCCGACCATCTGCTCGACGCGGTGGTGGCGATCTCCGGCGTGGTGGTGCCCGGCCTCATCGTCATCGGCGGCGACCTGCCGGACGACGCGATCGACGCGGTCGTCGCCGAAATCCTGGCCGCGCCGGTGGCGATCGGCGGACGACCGACAACCACATCCTGGATGCCACCGCTTTGCCGATCATCGTTGCCTGCGGCCGGCGTCACCGTTGGCGCGGCTTTGCTGCCGATCGTCGAGTTTCTGTTACCGGATCCAAGACGGCTCCGGGAGGCCCCCACTCAAACCGAGGGCGCCGCGGCAAGGGTGTGATCGGTCCTGAGGGGCACACGCTCAAGCTGCCCGGCATCGGCCGATGGCAGGCCCAGCCGATGGGCGAGCGGCATGGCTGCTGCGCCGAGAGCCGCGGCGTCTTCCGAACAGACGGCGCGGTGCAGCGTCACCTGCGGCAAACCGGCGCGCAGGCACTCCTTCTGCGCCTGGACGATCAGTTCGTCGATCAGGCGCACCGGCATGCGCCCACCAATCAGCACCGCCTCGGGATCGGCGATCAAGGCAATGTGCGACACCGCTTCGGCCAGCCAGCCGGCGGCGCGGCCGATCCAATCGGACACCAACGCCCGGCCACGTCCGTCCAAAGCGGCGAGCTCGGTCGGGGTGTTGACGACGATGCCATGGGCACGAAGATGATCGTAGAGCAGGAACATCGAGAACAGCTCGCCAAGCTGCCGGATGCGTCCTGCACCGCTCTCGTCGACCTCGCGCACCGGCAGGCAACCGATCTCACCGTTGATGCCCCCCGCCCCCTTGTGACGGACGCCGTCGATCACCAGGGCGCCGCCGACGCAAGCATTGGCCAAGATGTAGAAGAAGGAGCCG
Source organism: Pleomorphomonas sp. NRK KF1 (assembly GCF_023721755.1). Classification (GTDB taxonomy): domain Bacteria; phylum Pseudomonadota; class Alphaproteobacteria; order Rhizobiales; family Pleomorphomonadaceae; genus Pleomorphomonas. The sequence goes on from NZ_JAMDLH010000013.1 coordinate 51,818, forward strand.
ATTTCCGTGCCGAGGCCATAGTCGATCTCGCCGAGGGCGGCAGCGTTGGCATCGTTATCGATGAACACCGGATGGGGTGTCACCGCCTCGACGGCGCCGCGCAGATCGAACTCGGTCCATGCAGCATAGGCATCCGGGCGACCGATCACGTCAATTTCGCCCAGCCAGTCGGGAATGGCGAGCCCGACACCGGCGAGGCGCCCCTCGTCCACCAGCTTGCGGCGGCGGAAGGTGGAGAGCGCGTCGGAGAACAGCGCCATGAACTCGTCGGGAAGAATGAAGCTTTTCTCGTGATGGACGCGGCCGCGCACCGTGCCGGTGGCGTCAACCACCACCACCGTCAGATGGTCGCGATCGATGTTGGCGCCGACCGAGAACATGCCCTCCGGGTCGATCTCCAGCTCGATGGCCGGCTGCCCGCGAAGGCCGTGCCGGCGCCGCGCTTCCATGACGAGGCCTTCATCGACCAGACGGTCGACGATGCGGGCGATGGCCTGCTTGGTCAGACCGCAACGCTCGGCGAGCTCGGTACGCGAAATTGGCGCGCCGCGATGAATTGTTGCCAGCACAAGCTGGCGATTCTTCGCGGCGGCCTGTTCGGCGTTCGACCCGAGAAAATTCACCGGCACTCCCTCCCCGCCCGCCGGACGACCGGCGGACAGAAAGAGATTAGCCCGAGGCCTCATGCCTTGCAAAGGCGCCAGCTCTTCACCTCGAACGGCTTGAGGCCGCGCACCGGCACGTCCATCGGCTCTTCGAGAATGGTCACCGGCTCCCCGACGCTCCAGCCATCCTTGAGCGATAGACCGAAATCGCCCCGGCGGCCCGCCGGCTCCCAGACGCGCAGAACCAGACCGTCGCCTTCCTCGCTCGGCTTGAGCACCGACAGCGCCGCCGGGATGCCCTCGGCCACGACCGGCTGGAAGACGCCCGCCGCCACATCGGGAACCGACCGGACGAGCAATGGCTGGTTGAGATCGTCGGCTTCCTCGCGGACGCCGCCGTCATGCCAGGCGCCGGCATGCGGCATCAGCGCGTAGGTGAAGGTCTGCTCTCCCTCGTCGGCCATCGGGTCGGGATAAACGGGCGAGCGCAGAAGGCTGAGACCGAGCACGTTCTCGCGAACGCTGTGCCCATACTTGGCGTCGTTGAGGAGAGCAACGCCGAAGTCCGGCTCCGAAAGGTCGAGGAAGCGATGCGCCGCGGCCTCGAACATCGCAGCGTCCCAGGAGGTGTTGGTATGGGTCGGGCGCGAGACGACGCCATAGGCGCATTCGGCGGTGGCGTTGCGGCTCTTGGCATTGACGGCGGTGAGCGTCCTCAGGAAGACGCGGCGGTCGTGCCAGTCGAGTGTCGTCCTGATGTCGAGGCGACGAGCACCCGCGGCAAGGCTCAGAACCTGGGTGATGGTCGACGACCGGAAGCGACGGACGAGTTTGACGGCGACGCGATGCGGTCCATTCTCGATCACCTCCAGGCTTTCGAGATCGGTGATTTCCTCACCCCGCTCGGCATAGTCGCCTTCGATGTCCCATGCGTCCCAGTTACGCGGCTTGTCGACCGGGTAGGCCATGAGGCGGTTGCCGTAGCCGTCGAGCGCTTCGCGGCCGGTCGGCTTGTGCTGGATCGAGACGATGGAGCCGTCGGCGGCCAGCGTCACGCGCAGAATGTCGTTTTCGAGGTGCGAGCGGCTGACCGACAGCGAACCGTCAGGCTTGAGGCTCTCGGCATCGACGACGGCGACGGCAAGCGGAGACAGAACGTCTGCCGACGAGACGAAGGTCCCGTCTTCGAGCGTCAGACGGATCGGCCGGGCGTCGAGCGACGGGTTGACCACCAGGAGGCGCTCGCCCTTCGCCTTGGGCAGCGTTCCGGCGATGGCATCAAGGGCCGCAGCCTGCACCCTGAGGCCGGTATCGATTACCTCGCCCAGTTCCTCGGCGGCGTCTTCATAGACCTCGCGGATCGATGATCCCGGCAGGATGTCGTGGAACTCGTTCTTCAGCACGACGCGCCATGCCGGCTCAAGGCTTTCCGGCTTCGGCGCCCCGAGGAGATGGGCAAGCGACGCGGTCGTCTCGGCGGTGATCAGCGCCCGCTCGGCCTTGCGATGCAGGCGCTTGACCACGCTCTGGCTCGTCAGCGTGCCGCGATGGAGCTCGAGATAGATCTCGCCCTGCCAGACCGACAGCTTCTTCTCCACGGCCGTTCGATGGGCTCGATCGAAGAAGTCCTTGACGCGAGTCCAGCGCGCCTTGGGCAATGTCGGGAAGACGCGCAGCTGCTCTTCGCGCGCCACCATTTCCGGCGTCGGACCACCACCGCCGTCGCCGTAGCCGACGCAAAGCAGCGTCTCGGGGTGCAGCGCCTTCTCGCGGAAGTTCCGCCAGGTCGGCACATGACAATCGGGGCGAACGAAGCCGTTGTAGCCCTGCATGGGATTATCGAAGGTGTGAGCGAGCACCCGGCTGCCGTCGAGACCCTCCCACCAGAACAGGTCGGATGGGATATGGTTGGTTTCCGACCAGTTGACCTTGATGGTGAAGAAGCTGCGGATGCCGGCCTGCTTCAGAAGCTGCGGCAGGGCGCCGGTGAAGCCGAAGCAATCGGGCTGCCAGCAGATGTCGTGACGGATGCCGAAGGTCTTCTCGAAGAAGCGCTGGCCGTAGAGATACTGGCGCGTCAGACTTTCGCCGGTGGGCATGTTGGTGTCCGGCTCGACCCAGCTGCCGCCCAACGTTTCCCATTCGCCGGAGCGAACCCGCGCGGCGATCTTCTCGAACAGAGCCGGATCGTCCTCGGCCACCTGCGCATAGTAGTGAGCGGTCGACTGGTTGAAGCGGAAATCCTTCGACGTCTCCATCAGCGAGATGGCCGTCGAGAAGGTGCGGCGGGTCTTGCGGCGGGTCTCGCCATAAGGCCACAGCCAGGCAAGGTCGATATGAGCGTGACCGGTCAGGCCGATCTCGCCTTCCGGCGGGAAGCGCTGCTGCAGAGCTTCGAGCCGCTTGATCAGCTCATCATGGGCGGCGGCAACGGTCGCCTGCTCGGCTTGGTTAAGACCAGCCGGCGCTTCGATCAGCTCCGGTAGCTGCCAGATCTTCTGTTGGCTTTCGCTGCCGGCCGTACGGGCAATGTAGTCGGCCGTCGAGGACGGCCAGTCGAGGCCGCGCAAGGTGTCCTCGGCGGCCGCGATCAGATGCGGCACCACGTCATGGCCATCGAGCACGCTCACCGCCTCGATGACTTGGGTGACCAACAGCCACAGCGCCTCGACGGACGGCTCTGACAATCGAAGTTCGGCGCGGTTGACATGCGGCCGCCGAACCGGTTCGCCGAAGGGTAGACGAGCGACGGTTTCCGTCGTCACCTTGAAGCTGCGCCCCGAAAGCGGGAAGCTCTGGTGGTAGGGATCGAGACCGTAGGACACCGGTTCTCCGCCATCGCAGGCGACTGCGATCAGGCTCTCGCCGCCGAGGTCCAGGCTCAGACGGGTGTCATCGAGCGGCCAGTCTGAAGGGACGCGACCTTCTAGCGTGAAGTGGACGAGGCCATCCTTGCGGGGCCAAGGGGCGCCAACTTCGATCGCGCCCCCCTCGAAGGCGATGGCGGCTAGCGGCGCCGTCGAGCGAACCTTCCAGGACTCCAATTCGGCGACGCGGACTTTCAGGCGATCAAGTCGTTGAGCAAGAGTAAGCGACATTTGGGATATCCAATTCAAACCGAAAACGGATCGAAGCGTGTGCGGCTAGCCCTTGACGGCTCCGGCCGTCATGGCGCTCAGGATGAGCCGCTGCAGGGCAAGGAAGGCAATGATGGCCGGCACGACCGAGATAAGGCAGGCAGCGGCCAGCACCTGAATGGTGCTGGCGTTTTGCGTACCGGCATACTGAAAGATGCCGACGCCGATCGGGACGAGCGAGTCCTTGGTGATCAACAGGAAGGGCACCAGGAACTGCGACCAACCGGCGATCACCGTGATGATGAAGGCCGAGGCCACGCCCGGCGTCGATAGAGGCAGTATGATGCGGATGAAGACCGAGAGACGGTTGCAGCCGTCGATCAGGGCCGCCTCGTCCAGGCTTTTCGGAATGCCGTCCATGTAGCCCTTGAGCAGCCAGGTGACCATGGGCACGCCGAGGGCGATATAGACCATGGTGGTGCCGAAGTGGCTGTCGATCAGACCGAGCCGGCTCATGTAGCGGTAGAGCGGCACCATGATGACCAGCGGCGAGATCATCTGGAAGGCGAGGATACCGAGCATCCACGCGCCCTTGCCCTTGAAATCAAACCGCGAGAAGGCATAGGCGGCCGGCGCGGCAATGATCAGGCAGCCAACGGCGGACAGACAGGACAGCTTCAGGGCGTTGAACAGGTAGACCGGGAACTGGCTGGAGGTCAGCACCGCGCTGAAGTTGTCGAGGGTCGGATACTTGGGAATCAACCGGGCGACTCCCAGGAACACCTCCTTGCGGGTGCGGAGCGCCATGGAGAGGAGCCAGATCAATGGCCAGGAGAAGAAGACGAACATCACCGCCATGAAGACATAGCTCAGGAAGTCGCCGAGACGGTCGCGGGTGCTGAGTTTCATGCCTTTTCATCCTTCGGCAGGAAGGAAGCGTAGACGAGCGCCAAGCCAAGGCTGATGACGAGCATCAGGATCGACAGCACGCTGCCGGCCGCGAGGTCGTAGTTCCGGAACACCACATTGAAGGTGTAGAGCGACAGCACCTCGGTGGCTCGGCCCGGACCGCCGCCGGTCAGCGAAATGATGGCGTCGAAGGTGTTGAGCGTCTGGATGGTGATCAGGATCATGTTGACCAGGATCGCCGGACGGAGCTGTGGTAGCGTCACGAAGAACAGCTTCTGCCGCGCACTGGCGCCATCGACCTCGGCCGCCTCGTAGAGCGACGGATCGATCGCCTTCAGAGCCGCATACATCACGACCATGGAAAAGGCGGTCCCACGCCAGACGTTGGATAACACCACCGACCACATGACCACGTCGGGATCGGAAAGCCATTGCACGGGCGCCATGCCCATCAGGCGCAAGAGCGAGTTGAGACCACCGAAGGGAGCCTCGTTGAACAGCATCTTCCAGATGATGCCGCCGGCGATGCCGGGCACGACCCAGGCGATCAGGGCTGTGGTTCTAAGGATTGTCGTTCCGAAAAGATGCCGCTTCTCGGCTCGCACGACGACCAGCGCCATGGCAAGGCCGATGAGCTGCTGACCGACCACCGAACCGGCGGTGAAGACGAAGGTCACCCAGACGATCTGCAACAGCTCGGGACGCGTCAGCACGTTGGCGAAGGTCGAGAGCGTGTAATGTCCCTCACCGCCCAGAAGGGTGAGGTCGGTGAAGGCGTAACGGAAAACGTCGACCACCGGATAGAGATAGAACAGCCCCATAACCAGGATCACCGGCATCAGCCAGGGATACGGGGATGGAACGCGGTTGTGTCGGCCCGCCACTCCAAGGAAGGACAGCTTCGGCCTCACGGCGCGTGCGGACATGGGCACCTCTGTAGCAATGGGTCGGCGAAGCGAAAGCGGCCGCCATGGCAGGCGGCCGCCCTCGGCGTAGCGGCTCCGAGGCATTTATCGGAACCGCCATCTGGCCGGAAGCCGTCCGCCGGGAGGGACGGCGGGCGGCGGGGCATCAGAGCCGGGCGTAGGCGTCGAGCGTTGCCTTGAAGGCGTCGTCCACGGCGGCGTCAGTGGTCGCGGCGCCGGTCAGCACCTTGCCCATCATGATCTGGATCTGGTTGGAGATTTCCGGATAGATCAGCACGCCCGGGCGAGCCTGTCCGACCTTGAGCGCCTTGGCGAAGGTCTGGTTGGCCTCGCTCTTGAAGACGTCGTACTTGTCGTAGAGGTCGGCGCGGGTCGGCAGCTGCTCCTGCAGGGCATTGGCCGGTCCCATGTAGATCTCGCGAGCAAGCGCGGCGCACATCTCGACCTTTTCAGGCTCGGACGAGAAGGCGGCAACCGTCCAGCCACCGGTGCCCGTCGACCGCTCGTCGACGGTGATGCCCGGCAGCATCGAGAAGCTCCACTTGGCGAACTCTTCGGGCTCCATCGCATTCTGCAGCTGGCGATACTGCCAGTTGCCGCCGACGAACAATGCGCTCGTTCCGGCCAAAGCGGCAGCGTTGAGGTCATCATAGTTGCCGATGGTGGTGACACGCTTGGGGGCAGCGCCGGATTCAACGAGGTCGCGGTAGTAATTGACAGCCTTCACGAACTTGTCGCGATTGTCGGCGTCGGCGAACACCGGCTTGCCTGCATCATCAACCAGCTTGCCGCCCTGACCCCAGAAGTTGCCGAGCCAATCGAAGGTCGTGCCCTCGTAGCGGCTGCCATTGAACAGGATGCCTTCCATGCCGGCTTCAACCGACTGGAGCGCGGCGGCCTTGGCGTCGGCCCAGGTTTCCGGCGCGTTGGGCACGATTTCCGTGTTGCGGTAGAGCACGCGGAGGTCGGTGGACCACCACCAGGCATAGATCTGGCCGTCCTTGCCGGTGATGCCATCACGCACGAATGGGAAGAGCTGGTCGATCTCTTCCTTGGTGAAGTAGGGCGACAGCGACTTCAGGACGCCGGCCTCCTTGAAGAGCGGCAGCACGAAGCTGTCTACGGCGGCGCAGTCCGGTGCATGGCCGGCCTTGGCCTGCTCCAGCATGCGCGCCTGCTCCTGACTGATATCGCCGGTCATCATCTGCAGCTCGAGCTGCCAGCCGGGGTGGTTGTTGATGAAGTCCGTGTAGAGCTTGGCGTAGCCGGCCGCCCAGGTTGGATCGGTGCTCGACGGGCCATCACCCGTCATACGGAACACCATCTTTTTGGGGGCGTCGGAAGGGCCGACGCGGTCGCTGGTAATGAGATCCTCAGCGATTGCAGGCAGACAGCCGAGCGCGGTCGCGGCAGCAAGCGCCGCCATCAAAGATTTCTTCATGGCTTTTCCTCCCAGAAGGCGCGGAAGCCATTCCTCTAAAATACGGCTTCCCAAACCAACAGCAATTAGATTAAATCACTTTGCTTTGTTGTCAAGCCAGCGTCTGGGAGGTTCGCATGGCCACTGTCGAAATCAGAAATTTGCGCAAGGCCTACGGGGCGCTCGAGGTATTGCACGACATCACGATCGACATCGCCGACGGTGAGTTTGTCGCTCTCGTCGGCCCGTCGGGCTGCGGCAAGTCCACGCTGTTGCGGTGCATCGCCGGCCTCGAAACCACTCGCGGCGGCGAAATCCGCATTGACGACAAGGTCGTCAACGACCTCGCGCCGAAGGATCGGGACATCGCCATGGTGTTCCAGAATTACGCGCTCTATCCGCATATGAACGTGGCCGCCAACATGGGTTTCGCCCTGAAACTGTCCGGCCGGCCCAAGGCGGAAATCGAGAAGCGCGTCGGCAAGGCGGCGACCATTCTCGACCTGACGCGTCAGCTCGGCCGCAAGCCGGTGGCCCTGTCGGGCGGCCAGCGCCAGCGCGTCGCCATGGGGCGCGCCATCGTTCGCGATCCCAAGGTGTTCCTGTTCGACGAGCCGCTTTCCAACCTCGACGCCAAGCTGCGCGTGCAGATGCGCGTCGAGATCCGCGAGCTGCAGCAACGGCTAGGCACGACGACCATCTACGTGACCCACGACCAGACCGAGGCCATGACCATGGCCGACAAGATCGCCGTGCTGAACAGTGGCCGCCTCGAACAGGTGGGGGCGCCGCTCGAGCTTTACCGCTCGCCGGCCAATCTGTTCGTCGCCGGGTTCATTGGCTCGCCGCAGATGAACTTCATCACCGGCAATCTTGCCCAAAGGGCCGGCGCCGACACCATCGGTGTCCGCCCCGAGCATCTCGTCGTCAGCCGCGATGGCGATGGCTGGCGGGGGCGGGTGGTCTCAGCCGAGCATCTGGGCAGCGATACGTTCATCCATGTCGAAATGGCTGATACGAGCCGCCTCACGGCCCGTACTGTGGGCGACATGCCGGTGGCGGCAGGCGACGATGTCGTGTTGGCGCCGCAGGACGGCCATCTCCACCGCTTTGATGCCGATGGCAAGGCGCTCTGATCGAGCGCAGACGAAGACGGCAGAACATACATTGGGATCGACTGGGGCGGGACGAAGATGGAGGTGATCGGACTCGATGCCCTGAGCGTCGAGCTTATCCGGCATCGCGTCCCGACACCGCGCGAGGATTATGACCTCGATCCGAGCAGGGCAGCGAACTGGTACACGTGAAGACGGCAAGCGTGCCGCACCTGCCTTCCCATCAGTCCGGAGCGGCCTTGCTCTGGCAGAACGTAGGACGAGTGCGCACAACTGAACATGCTTAATCTCTTGACAAGGGCTGAGTGGGCTGGCATTGGGTAATCGATAACTCAAGATGCAAGTCGGAGACGGACGAGGAAATCGTCGACGGCATATAAGGAACGTCTTGGGAGGAGAGTTGCTCGTGGCCGTTTCGCTGCAGGATATCGCAAGCATTGCCGGAGTGTCGGTCAAGACCGTCTCCGGCGCGCTGCATGGCGGCTCGGCCCGCATGGCGGATGAAACGCGCGACCGGATCCGCAAGATCGCCGACGAGCTCGGCTACGTCACCAACTTCGCCGCCCGCAGCATGCGCCAGGGGTGGATGCCGCTGATCGCCATCATCGGCGACGAACTGCTCACCTCACCGTTTGCCACCGAGATCATCCGCGGACTCGACAATTCCGCCCGCAAGGCCGACCTATCGGTGTTCTTCACCACCATCGGCGGCGACCGCGACATCATCAAGGTCTATGACGACGTCAGTCGCTTCAGGCCGCGCGCCATCGGCTACGCGGCGATGTACCACAAGGAAGTCGTCCTGCCGCCTGAAGTCGCGGACCGCATCGGCGTGATGATCAACTGTCGCGATGCATCGGGGCGCGTGGCCTCGCTCGTTCCCGACGAGGAAGGCGCCGGCAACATCATCACCAACCATCTGATCGACGCCGGCCGGCGCAGGATCGCCTTCATAAACCTGCCGGGTCTCTTGGCCGGGGAACTGCGCGAACGCGGCTTTCGCGCTGCGTTGAGTGAGGCTGGACTTGAACCCGTCGCCGTGCTTCCGGCGGTGAAGCGCGCCGTTTACGCCGATCGCGCACGAAGCCTCGTCGTCCAGCACGTCACCGATCTGATGACCGGTCCTGACCGGCCCGATGCCATTCTCTGTGGCAACGATCGCGTTGCCATGGAGACCTATGCCGCGCTCCGAAAGGTCGGCGCCGGCATTCCCGACGACGTCGCCGTGGCGGGGTTCGACAATCAGGTCGATATCGCCACGCGTCTCGACCCGCCGCTGACCACCATGGCGCTGCCGCACAGAGCGATGGGCCGGATGGCGGCGGAGATACTTCAGGCGGCCGAACCGCCGGAGAGGGGGCTGAAACTGCTCCCATTCCAGCTCGTGGAACGAGCTTCCATCTGAGCTGGCGAGAAAACCAAAGAGTGGAGGAGATTTTCACAATGGGTAATCGTTTACTTAGCGTTCTTGCCGCCACCACCGCGCTGATGGCAGTCGCAACCGCCGCCGACGCCAAGACCGTCGTGCGCATGATGCACCAGGGCGATCCCGGCTGGGTGGCGCTCTACGGTAAGGTCGCCGAACGCTTCGAGGCCGCCAACCCGGACGTCGATATCGAGCTGATCTATGCCCCGCACGACGCCTACAACGAGAAGTTCTCGTCGGCCGTGATGTCCAAGCAGTTGCCGGATATCATGGAGCTCGATGCCCCATTCCTCGCCAATTACGTCTGGTCGGGCTATCTCAAGCCGATCAAGAGCTACATCGATCAGGACCTCCTCGACGACATGACGGAGTCCAACGTCGCCCAGGGCACCTACCCGATCGACAAGGATCTCTACGCCATCGGCCTCACCGACAGCTCGGTGGTGCTCTATGGCAACAGGAAGTATCTCGAACAGATCGGCGCCCGCATTCCGACGTCCGTGGACGACGCCTGGACGCGGGCCGAGTTCGAGGACTATCTCGCCAAGCTGGCCAAGGTGGACGGCATCAAGTGGCCGATCGACACCTTCCGCGGCTATGGCATCAAGACCGAGTGGGTGACCTATGCCTACCAGCCGATCCTCAACTCTTTCGGCTGCGACCTGATCGACCGCACGACCTGGACGGCCACCGGCACGCTCGACAGCCAGCCTTGCGTCGATGCGCTGACGATGATGCAGACCTGGGTGAAGAACGGCTGGGTCGTACCGATGTCGTCCGGCACCAACCAGTTCTACGCCGACGGAGAGCCGGCGGCGCTGGCCTGGGGTGGTCACTGGTTCTACGCCGAGGCCGCCGCCAAGCTGAAGGACGACGTGGTGGTCATGCCGCTACCCAAGTTCGGCGACAAGAGCGCCAGCCCCGACGGAACCTGGATCTGGGCGATCACCACACAGTCCGAGCACCCCGACATCGCCGGCAAGTTCCTGAGCTTCCTCCTGAAGGACAAGGACTACCGCGACTATGCCGTAAGCCAGAGCGCCTACCCCGGCCTCAAGAGCTTCGCCGCCCAGTCGCCGCTCTATGCCGAGGGTGGTCCGATGGCCGTCGCCTTCGAGCAGGCGTCGAAAGTGGCCGTGCCGCGCCCGCCGCATCCGGCCTATCCGACGATCACCTCTGCTTTCATGCAAGCCGTCGACCAGATCTTCAACGGCGAGGACGCCCAGAAGGCGCTGACGGCCGCCGCTGAGAAGATCGACGAGGACATCGCCGACAACGACGGTTATCCGCCGTTCGACGGCAACTGATGTCCGCCTCGCGAGCCTGACGTTCCCCGGGACGGCGGGTTTGCGATCGGAACGCCGGGCGGCGCCGATCTGCGCATGCCCGGCACGGCTTGCCGGCGCGCGCCCGCCCTCCCTTCGGGCGCGCGCCGCCCTCCTGCCACCTATCGCCCGGCGAGGGGTCCATGTCCGCACTCACTACCGTTCCGAAGCGGCGTCGCCGTTCCATCATCGCCCGCGTCGGCTGGCCGCGTTTCCTTCAGGAAATCGGCATGCTGGCACCGGCGATCGTGCTGATGACCGTCTTCCTGATCACGCCCTTCGTGCTGTCGTTCTGGACGGCCATGACCAACCAGCCGCTGGTGCCCCGGCCGACGCCGGTGCGCTTCATCGGGCTCAAGAACTTCCTGCGCATCCTCAACGACGACCTGTTCTGGACGTCGCTCTGGAACGTCACCCGCTTCACCCTGTGGGTGTTGCCGGTGCAATGCGGTCTGGCCTTCGTGACGGCGCTGATCCTCAATCAGAAAATTCCGTTCCGGAACGTGTTCCGCGGCATGTTCTTCCTGCCGGCCATCACGTCGATGGTGGTGGTCTGCGTCATCTGGGGCACGCTGTTCCAATATCCGACTGGCCCGCTCAACCACATCGTGGTGACGCTATCGGGTGGCCACGTCGAACCGATCGACTGGCTGGGCGATCCGGACTGGGCGATGTTCTCGATCGTCCTCCTGTCGGCCTGGCAGGCCTACGGTTTCCAGATGATCATCTATCTCGCCGGCATGCAGGGCATTCCCGACGAACTCTACGACGCCGCGCGCATCGACGGCGCCGGTCGCTGGGGACGCTTCTGGCACGTTACGATGCCGGGGCTCAGGCCGACCCACGTCTTCGTGCTGGTCATCACCACCATCCAGGCGTTCAAGCTCTACACCCAGGTGGCCATTCTCACCCAGGGTGGGCCGAGATCGTCGACCGAGACCGTCGTCCACTACATGGTGCGCGCCGGCTTCGAGGAGCAGAAGCTCGGCTACGCCTCGGCGGTGTCGGTGATCCTGTTCCTGATCGTCCTGGTCATCGCGCTCATCCAGCGCAGGCTCATGAGGCGCTTCGATGTCTGATCTCGCCCTTTCCTCCCGCAAGCCGGCAGCGTCTTTGAACGGCTATCGCATCGTCCAGTCGATCTCGGTGTTCGTCATCGCGCTGGTGGTGATCTCGCCGCTGTTCATGCTGTTCATCGCCTCATTGAAGGACGATCGCTTCCAGATCCTCGCCGATATGGGCTCGTTCCGGGCCTTCTGGGTGGACAATCCCACCTTCAACAACTTCCGTGAGGTCGGCAACTTTGCCGGCGAACTGGCCTTCGGCCGCTACCTCGGCAACTCGCTGTTCATCCTGGGTTCGACGGTGAGCCTCGGCCTCGTGATCAACTCGATGGCCGGCTTCATCCTGGCCTGGGGCAGCCTGCCGGGGCGGGCGCTGATCCTGTCGGTGATCATCGCGCTCTATGTGATCCCGCAGGAAAGCATCATCATGCCGCTCTTGATCATCGTGTCGAGGGCCGGGCTTTCGGATACCTTCACCGCGCAGATCCTGCCGTTCGTGGCGAGCCCGCTCTACACTTTTCTGTTCTATCAGTTCTTCGCGCAGCTGCCGAAGGAGCTCTATGAAGCCGCCTCCATCGACGGCGCCTCGATCTTCCGTACGTGGTGGTCGATCTTCATGCCGCTCAGCCTGCCGGCGCTCGCCACCGTCTCCATCCTGATGGGCATCGAGACCTGGAACCAGTATCTCTGGCCGATCCTCATCACTCAGACCGACTATGCCCGGCCGATCTCGGTCGCCATCGCCACCTTCTTCGGCCAGGACAGCATCTACTGGGACCGGGCCATGGCCGCCTCGGTCATGATGATGATCCCGATCCTCGTGTTCTATCTCGCCTTCCAGCGCTGGTTCATCAGCTCCTTCGTCGGTTCCGCAGTGAAAGGTTGACCATGTCTCAAAGCGTTCCCGAGACCGGCCAGCCGAGCCGGGAAACGATCTCCTTTGCCTCGGTGGCAGCCGGCGAGACCGTCGAACTGTTCCTGATGGCGCGGGGACCGGAACCCGCCGTCGTGGCATTACCCGACAACGGCGAGGTCATCGCCCGGCGAACCGACACCTTCGAGCGTCACCGCATTGTTCTCGCCAAGCCACTCGACAGTCTCGGCTTCGACCCGGAAACGGTCGTTGTTTCGGCCGTCTACAGCTATGATCCGGACACGGTGCTCGACAGCGGCATCCGCGTGCTCCATGCCGGGCCGGCGCCGACGCCGCCGGAGTTCGCCGGCGGCTACCACTTCCGGCCGCCTTTCGGCTGGATGAACGACCCCAACGGCTTCGGCCGCTTCGAGGGCCGCGCCCATCTCTTCTACCAACACTACCCGCATCGTCTGCGCTGGCACGCGATGCATTGGGGACACGCCGTCTCCGACGACCTCATTCATTGGCGCCACCTGCCTGTCTTCCTCGAACCGGGCGATGCGGTACTCGCGGCAAACGGCGCCGGCGGCGTCTTCTCGGGCTCCGCCTTGATCATTCCGGGAGAAAGCGGCTTCCGGGCGTTTTTCACCGACCATATCGACGCCCGAAAGCCGGAGATGGAGATCCAGTGCGCGGTCCGCTGCCTCGACGGTTTCACGGCAGGCGCGCCGCAAACCGTGCTTGCGGGTCGACCGGAGGGATTGAGCCTCGGCGACGACAACCGCGACCCTTACGTCTTCCAGGGACCGGACGGGCGCCTCAAGATGCTCCTCGGCGGGCGCGACGCCGAAGGCGGCGTTGTTCTGCTCCACGAGACGGACGATCCGACCGGTACCGCCGGCTGGCGCTTCGTCGGTCTCATTCATCGCGAACGGGAATACGGCCACACCATTGGCGAATGCCCCGCCATGCTTCCGCTCGATGGTCCTGCTGCGGATCCCGACACCCGGTGGCTGCTGATCGTCGGCCTTCTGATGAGTCGCGATCCCTCGACGCGGCGGCGCAATCTCACCTTCGGCATGGTCGGACGCTTCGACGGCAGAAGCTTCACGCCGGAGTTTCGGCAGGAACTCGACTTCGGGACCGATGCCTACGGCTTTCAGGCCTTCGTCGACCGGGACGGGCCGGTCGGCATCGCCTGGCTCGCCAACTGGACGGACATCGTCAGGACGACCGACTGGCCAACGGCCATGACGCTGCCGCGCCGGCTTTTGTTCCGGAACGGCGCGTTGCTGACGCCACCGATCGAGGCAGCTACCACTTTGCGCCAAGCGCTCGTTGACGACCACCGCCTCGCTGCCGGCGAACCGGTAGCCCTCGACAGCGGCGGCGCCGAGATCCTCATCGAGTTCGAAGAGACGGGCGTCCCGTTCGAACTGGCGCTATCCCACCCGACGCTGAAACTCGCGATCACCGCCGACACAAGTGGTCTTGCCATCGTCCACGGGGGTGAGAACAGCGACATGCCGTCGCCGCGCTATCTTGCGGCCGATGCACTGGTCCGCTCGATCCACGTCTTCCTCGACCGGGGATCGATCGAAGTGTTCGCCGACGACGGCCGCTACGCGGGTACCAAGCGGCTCGCCGATCCCGCCCCCATCACCGCCATTCGCCTTGAAGCCCCGCAAGGACGCGCCGCCGCGCGCGTCTGGCAGCTTGGCCTCTAGATACGACCCAGGGAGGACATCATGGCCAGCGTTTCCATCGACAACGTCGCCAAGTTCTACGGCAACCACCAGGTCATCCACGGCATCGATATCGACATTGCCGACGGCGAGTTCGTGACGCTGGTCGGCCCGTCCGGCTGCGGCAAGTCGACGCTGCTCCGGATGATCGCCGGTCTCGAAGAAATCTCGGACGGCGACATCCGCATCGGCGACCGCCTCGTCAACGACGTGCCGCCGAAGGAACGGGACATCGCCATGGTGTTCCAGAACTACGCGCTCTACCCGCACATGACCGTAGCGCAGAACATGGGCTTCGCTCTGAAGCTGAAAGGTGAAAGCCGGTCCGCCATCGACGCCCGCGTCCGGGAAGCGGCGGCCATTCTGGCGCTCGAGCCCTACCTCGACCGGCTGCCCAAGCAACTGTCGGGCGGCCAGAGGCAACGCGTCGCCATGGGGCGGGCGATCGTGCGCAGCCCGCAGGTCTTCCTGTTCGACGAGCCGCTGTCCAATCTCGACGCCAAGCTGCGCGTGCAGATGCGTGCCGAGATCAAGGATCTGCACCAGCGCCTCGGCACCACGACCGTCTACGTCACGCACGACCAGATCGAGGCCATGACCATGGCCGACCGCATCGTGGTGATGAAAGGCGGTGTGGTCGAGCAAGTCGGCCGGCCGCTGGAGCTCTACGATCGGCCGAACAATCTGTTCGTCGCCACATTCATCGGCTCGCCAGCCATGAACCTTCTCAAGGGGAAAACGGGAAACGGTGGCTTCGTGACGGAAGACGGAGCGCTTCTTCCGCTGCCGGCGACTGCCAAAGCCGGTGCGGTCACCTATGGCATTCGTCCCGAGCATCTGATGCTCGACGAAACCGGATTCCGCGCCGAGGTGGTCGTCATCGAACCGACCGGCGCCGAAACGCAGGTGCTCGCCAAGTGCGGACGCCAGACACTGGTCGCCGTGCTGCGCGAACGCGTCGACCTCAAGCCGGGAGATCGCATCGGCCTGAAGCCGGACCTCGCTGCCATCCACCTGTTCGGCGAGGATGGGCGGCGGCTGTAGCCGTCAGGCGGCGGCGCGGGCCTTGCCACGTGGGCCGGCCCGCCGCTCGGCACGGAAGGCCGACGGCGTACGACCGATCAGGCGTTGGAAGTTCCGATTGAAGGTCGACAGCGTCTCGTAACCGACATCCATGGCGATCGAGGTCACCATGTCCTCGGTCTCCGACAGGAGCTGACAGGCCTTGTATATCCTGAGGTGGTTTATGTACTCGGCGCAGGAGCAGCGCAGATGTCGCTCGAACAGCCGCGAGAAGGCCGAAAGGGCCATGCCCTCGGTTGCTGCCACTTCACGGCAGGTGAGACCGGGGCGATTGAAGTTGGCGGCGATGTAGGCAAGCATCCGCTCGAGCCGGCGGGGCTGAGCGCACTGGTGTTCCATTCCTTTCAGCGACAGCGACCGGCGGTCGCCGTCCTGTTCCAGAACGCGCATCAGTTCGAAAAACAGGGCGATGCGCTCGAATCCCTCCGCGACGAGCAGCGCCTCCATTAAAGCGGCCGCCTCGGTGGCTGCGGTTTGCGAGAACTCGATGCCCGATCGCGTCGCGTCCAGGAGAGCCGAGAGACCGGCGCAATCGGAAAACTCGGCCATGCAGCGCTCGGCGAAACCTGCCCCCATCTGCAATACGAGGTCGCGATCACGGATGCAACCGTCCTCGCCGCGGTCGGCACCGTCCGACACCCACATGTGCGGCAGATTGGGGCCGGTCATGACCAGGTTGCCCGGGCCGAACTCGCCAGCATAAGTGCCGACGTAGAACTGGCCGGTGCTTCGACGGATCAGGTGCAACTCGTACTCGGGATGGTGATGCCAGCCGGAGTAGGCGAAGGGATAGTCGTGCGAATAGACCCTGAACGTGCGCTCCAGCGGAGCCTCGATCACCTCCAAAACGGGCTTTGTCTGACCCACCTTCGCCTCCCTTGGTGGATAACGGGACCGTTCGTAGCCGACAACACTAGCAGAGTTGGCCATTAACGCCGAGGCCGGTTTTCTCCGGCCTCGGTCTTTTGTCCGTGCCTCAGAAGGTGATCTGGACCTTGACGTCGGACGGGTTCTGCTGGGCGGCGCGTTCGAAGGCCTCGATCGACTTGTCGAAGGGATAGCTCGCCGAGATCAGCGGCTTCAGGTCGATCTTGCCCGAGCCGAGCAGCGCCAGCGTGCGATCCCAGACGTTGGCATAGCGGAAGATGCCCGTCAGGCTGATCTCCTTGACCTCCAGCGCCACCACGTCGAGCGGAACCCGGTCCTGCGGCATGCCGACCAGAACCACCCGGCCGCCCTGCGTCACCACGTCCAGCATGTCGTCGAAGGCCTTGGGAGCGCCGCTTGCCTCGAAGAACAGGTCGGCGCCCTTGCCGGCCGTCCGCCTGGCGACCACGTCGGCAAGCTTCTCGCGGGTCAGGTCGACGGCCACGACGCCGGGCACCTTGGCGATGATGTCGAGCTTGGCCCTGGCGACGTCGCTGACGATCACCTCCGAGCAGCCGGAGGCCAGCGCGGCGAAGGCCACCATCATGCCGATTGTGCCGGCACCGGCCACCACGGCGATATCGCCCGGACGGATGGCGCCCTTGGCGGCGGCATAGACACCGATCGCCAGCGGCTCCACCATGGCGCCCTCTGCGAACGACACGCTGTCGGGCAGCTTGTAGGTGAGCGCCGCCGGATGCACCACCTCCGGCGTCAGGCAGCCGTGGATCGGCGGCGTCGCCCAGAAGCGCACGGCCGGGTCGAGGTTGTAGTGGCCTTCCAGCGTCTGGCGCGAGCCGAAGTCGGGAATGCCGGGCTCCATGCAGACGCGATCGCCGACCTTGAGATGGGACACCTTGGCGCCCACCGCCGTCACCACGCCCGAGGCTTCATGACCGAGCACCATCGGTTCGTTGACGATGAAGTCGCCGATGCGCCCGTGCTTCAGATAGTGAACGTCGCTGCCGCAGATGCCCACCGCCTTGATGGCGACGCGAACCTCGTCGGCCGCCGGCGTCAGCGTGCCGGGAACATCGATCTCCCGCAGTGCGATATTGTTGACACCCTCCAGAACGACCGCCTTGATTTTCATGTCGTTTCCTCCTGGCCGCTTGGGCCCTCTCCGACCGGCCGGATCTTCGTCCGGCAATGAGAAAAGCATGCCCGTTCCCTCCAAAGGCGACAAAGCGCGGGAGACCGATTTTCGTGCATGATTTTACATCCGCCTTCTGCCTCCTGCGCTGCAGGGTCTACGCTCGCCGCTTTCAAGTGAGCACGGGACTTTCATCATGATATAAGGATCTCTTTATATCATGATTGCACCGAAGGCCGACTTCTCCTATAAGGCGCTGACCGGCGGCCGAATGCCGCCCCGTTGCTTTCAACCGGAACACTCTCACCCCAACACCCGGAGATCCGCCGATGGTCGCCAAGGAATACATCGTCAAGGACATCTCGCTCGCCGACTGGGGCCGCACCGAACTCGACATGGCCGAGATCGAGATGCCCGGCCTGATGTCGGTCCGCGCCGAATACGCCGCCGCCCAGCCGCTCAAAGGCGCCCGCATTGCCGGCTCGCTGCACATGACCATTCAGACGGCCGTGCTGATCGAAACCCTCAAGGCGCTCGGCGCCGACGTCCGTTGGGCGTCCTGCAACATCTTCTCGACGCAGGATCATGCCGCCGCCGCCATCGCCGCTGCCGGTATCCCGGTGTTCGCAGTGAAGGGTGAAAGCCTCAGGGACTACTGGACCTACACCGACCGCATCCTCGACTGGGGCAATGGCGAGACCGCCAACATGATCCTCGACGATGGCGGCGACGCGACGCTGCTGGTAACGCTCGGCTCCAAGGCCGAGAGCGATCCGTCCGTGCTCGCCGACCCGAAGTCCGAAGAGGAGGAAGAGCTCTTCGCGACCATCAAGGCGCGCCTTGCCAAGGATCCGACCTTCTACTCGCGCGCCAAGGCGAACATCCGTGGCGTCTCCGAAGAGACGACGACGGGCGTCATGCGCCTCTACCAGATGGAAACGCGCGGCGAGCTGCCCTGGCCGGCCTTCAACGTCAACGACAGCGTCACCAAGTCGAAGTTCGACAACAAGTACGGCTGCCGTGAAAGCCTGGTCGACGCCATCCGTCGCGGTACCGACGTGATGATGGCCGGCAAGGTCGCCATCGTCTGCGGCTACGGCGACGTCGGCAAGGGTTCGGCCCAGTCGCTGGCCGGCGCCGGCGCCCGCGTGCTGGTCACCGAAGTCGATCCGATCTGCGCCCTGCAGGCCGCCATGGACGGCTTCGAGGTGGTGACGCTGGAGGATGACATCCACCGCGCCGACATCATCGTCACCTGCACCGGCAACCTGCACGTCGTCACCGTCGACGACATGCGCAAGCTCAAGAACATGGCCATCGTCTGCAACATCGGCCATTTCGACAACGAGATCGACGTCGCCGGCCTCCGGAATTTCAAGTGGAAGAACGTCAAGCCGCAGGTCGACCTGATCGAATTCCCGGACGGCAAGAAGATCGTCCTTCTGTCCGAAGGCCGCCTCGTCAACCTCGGCAATGCCACCGGACACCCGAGCTTCGTGATGAGCGCCTCCTTCTCCAACCAGACGCTGGCCCAGATCGAACTGTGGACCCGCGGCGATAAGTACGAGAAGAAGGTGCACGTGCTGCCCAAGCACCTCGACGAGAAGGTGGCCCAGCTGCATCTCGCCAAGCTCGGCGCCAAGCTCTCCAAGCTGACGCCGGAGCAGGCCGACTATATCGGCGTCAAGTCGACCGGTCCGTTCAAATCGGCCATGTACCGCTACTAAGAACGCGGTCGACCGCTCCCGAAGCCCGTCCGGTCCCCGAGGGGATCGGGCGGGCTTTTCATTGTCGGCAAAGCCTTATCCACAGCTGTTCAACATATGCGGATTTTTCCGGGGGAAGCCGCCCATGTTTACGGGACATTAAGAAAAAGATGCCGGTCGAACCGCATAAGGCGAGTCCGGTCAGTCTTCTGGCGACACCCTGCCCATGGTTGTCGACTCCCTCGGACGTTTCGCCGGAGCATCCGAATGCTGGAACGTTCCAGGAACATGCTGGGCTGGAAGAACTGATGCGCTCCGACGCGCCAAGTCGGCCGGCCACGACTCTTTTTGCCCCTCCTGAAAGGCGGTATTTTGAGGTGATTCGGATCGGCGGTGGGGCACGCGCCGGTTCGGGGCGGACCTCTCTTCAGAGGCTACCGCCCTTTTCATGGATGCGGCCAAGAAGGGGACAAATGCATGCCGGGGCTGGGCCGGACACGATTGCCGTTTGTGGGGCATGTCGGGAAGATCGCCCTGCTCTCGACCATCCTGTCGCCTGTGGCTGCGAGCCCGGCGCTCGCCCAGGCCATCAAGTTCGGGACCGACGGCTCGATCTATTTCGAGCCGCTCCAGGTGGCCGCCCTGTCGGCTTTCATATCGGCCATCTGCATTGCCGTGGTATCGGCCGCCGCCCTGATCCGGGCGCGTCGCATGGCCGAGGAGGACCGCGAGCGCCTGCTGCGCGAGAACGCCGACCTGAAGCTCGCCGCCGACCGCACCGAAGCCGCGCTCAATGCCGACGACCAGCGCACCGTGATCTGGGGTTCCCGGGACGAGGCGCCGAAGGTCATGGGTTCACTGCCGGAAGCTTCGGGCGTGCCGCGCAGCCAGGTCGGCTTCCTTGCCTTCGGTCAATGGCTTGAGCCGGCCTCCGCCCAGCTTCTCGAGGCCCGCACCCGGGCCTTGCGCACCGATGGCGAGGCCTTCCTCGACGTGCTGACCACCACCACCGGCGTTCACATCGAGGCGGCCGGGCGGGTCAACGGTTCGCGGTGCTTCATCCGCTTCCGCAATCTCACGCGCGAGCGACAGCAGTACGCCGAACTCGCCGAACGCTTCGAACGGCAGCGGACGCTCGTCGAGACCTTCGAGGGGCTGATCGACAAGGTGCCGATGCCGGCCTGGACGCGCGACAAGTCCGGTCGGCTCGTCTGGGTCAATGCCGCCTATGCACGCGCCGTCGAAGTCGCCAGCGCGACTCAGGCGGTGGCCGTCGGTGCCGAATTCCTCGATACCGCTGCCCGCAAGGCCATCACGGACAGCCGCCAGGGCGCCCCGGTGTTCGAGAAGCGCCTGTCGGTCGTGGTGGGCGGTGCGCGCCGGGTGTTCGACGTCGTGGACGTCGAGACGGCCTCCGGCAGTGCAGGCATCGCCACGGACGTCTCCGAGCTGGAACAGGCGCAGGTGGAACTGCGCCGAACCATCGACAGTCACGCCCGTACGCTCGACCAGCTGGCCACCGCGGTCGCCATCTTCGGCGCCGACAAGCGGCTCAAGTTCTATAACGCCGCCTATCGCTCGCTGTTCGATCTCGATACCGCCTTCCTCGAATCCGGACCGGACGACGCCGCCGTGCTCGACCAGTTGCGTGTGTCCCGCAAGCTGCCGGAGCAAGCCGATTTCCGCACATGGAAGCGCGAGCAGCTTGCGGCCTATCAGGCGATGGAGGCTCGTGAGAGCTGGTGGCATCTGCCGACGGGCCAGACGCTGCGCGTCATCGCCAATCCGCATCCGCAAGGCGGCGTCACCTACGTCTACGAGAACGTCACCGAGCAGATCGAGCTCAAGAGCCGCTACAATGCGCTGACGCGCGTGCAGGGCGAGACGCTCGACCATCTCTCCGAAGGCGTGGCGGTGTTCGGTTCCGACGGACGCCTTCGTCTGTCCAATCCGGCCTTCGGCAGCCTCTGGAAGCTCTCCGACGAGATGCTGGCCGGCCGTCCGCATATCAACGACGTTGTCGGTCATTGCATGGCCGCCCATGGCAATCGCGAGGCGTGGGACCAGGTGCGCCTCGCCGTCGCCGGTCTCGCCGACAGCCGCAATCGTCTCACCGGGCGGCTCGATCGCCGCGACGGCGGCGTCATCGACTTCACCACCGTTCCGCTGCCGGACGGCGCAACGCTGATCACCTTCGTCAACGTCACCGACTCGGTGAACGTCGAGCGGGCCCTCACGGAGAAGAACGAGGCGCTCGAGGAAGCCGACCAGCTGAAGAACGCCTTCATCCAGCACGTTTCCTACGAGCTGCGCTCACCGCTCACCAACATTATCGGCTTCGCTCAGCTGCTCGCCGATGACAATGCCGGTCCGCTCAACATCAAGCAGCGGGAATACACCGGCTACATCATGGATTCGTCGACGGCGCTCCTGGCCATCATCAACGACATCCTCGACCTCGCCACCGTCGACGCCGGCATCATGGAGCTGGAGCTCGGCTCGGTGGATATTCCGATGACCGTGGGAGCGGCCACCACCGGTCTTCGCGATCGCATTGCCGAGGCGCACATCGACCTGAAGCTTGACGTTCCCGAGGATATCGGCTCGTTCGTCGCCGACGAGAAGCGCATCCGTCAGGTGCTCTACAACCTCCTGTCCAACGCCATCGCCTTCTCCGACGACGGCGGTTCCGTGTCTCTCTCATGCCGCCGCACCGGCGAAGAGATCTCGTTCACCGTCGAAGACCACGGCCGAGGAATCCCCGACGAATACCTCCAGGCGGTGTTCGAGCGCTTCGAAAGCCGCACCAACGGTGCCCGCCGGCGCGGGCCGGGTCTCGGCCTCTCCATCGTCAAGAGCTTCGTCGAACTGCACAAGGGCAACGTCGAGATCACCTCCAAGATCGGCGTTGGCACGCGGGTCGTCTGCCGGCTGCCGATAAACCCCAGCATCGCCGAAGCGGCTGAGTAATGCGCAAGTCAAGCAGCTTTTCGGCTTGGATCGAAGGCCCGGCGGGTGTGGATCATGGTCCAGAGGACGGTGACGCGCCTGCGT
>NZ_JAMDLH010000014.1 GCF_023721755.1 Pleomorphomonas sp. NRK KF1
CGTCGCCAGAAAACTCATCACCATCCTCAACGCCCTCATCCGGGACAATCAACCATGGCGCGAACAAAACGCTTGACCGACAAGACAGTCGCTCTCTCCAACTCTCCCCCACAAGGGGGGAGAGGGCGCGGCTTGGTTCTAGTCAGAACCTATTTCTTTGAAAGATTGCACCTTTCGGCTCGACGAGCTCTCTCCCCCCTTGTGGGGGAGAGTTGGAGAGAGGGGTTAAGGCCACAGGCCTTCATTCTCCCGCGTCCCCTCAGCCCTTCCCGGCCACCTTCTCGCTGAGCACCCGATTGGGCGACACCTTGCCGGCTTCCTCGTCGGCAATGTTGCCCATCGTCGTCTTGGCGATGGCGAGCAGCGCTTCTTCGGTGAAGAAGGCCTGATGGCCGGTGATCAGCACGTTGGGGAAAGTCAGCAGGCGCTGGAACACGTCGTCCTGAATGATCTCGCTGGAGAGATCCTCGAAGAACAGGTCGGCCTCCTGCTCGTAGACGTCCAGAGCGACACCGCCGAGCCGGCCGCTCTTCAGGCCGCCGATCACCGCCTCGGCGTTGATCAGCGCGCCGCGCGACGTGTTGATCAGCACGAAGCCGTGCTTGGCGCGGGCGATCGCCGCCTCGTCGATCAGATAGTGCGTCTCGGGCGTCAGCGGACAATGCAGGCTGATGATGTCCGATCGCTCCATCAGCTCCTCACGCCCGACATAGGTGACGCCGATCGCCTTGAGATCGTCCACCTCGTAGCGGTCGTGGGCCACCACCTCGCAGCCGAAGCCGAGGCGGTAGGTGCGCGCCACCAACGCGCCGATGCGGCCGGTGCCGACGATGCCCACCGTACGGCCGTGCAGATCGTGGCCGAGCAGGCCTTCGAGCGCGAAGTTGTTTTCCCTCACCCGTGCCCAGGCCCGGTGGATGCGGCGATCGAGCGCCAGCAGCAAGCCGACCGAGAACTCGGCGACCGCGTGCGGCGAATAGGCCGGCACGCGCAGCACCGTGACGCCCTTTTCCTCCGCCGCGTCGAGGGCGACGTTGTTGAAGCCGGCCGCCCTGAGCGCCACGATGCGCGTACCGCCCGAGGCCAGCGCCGCGATCACCTCGGCGTCGAGAGTGTCGTTGACGAACGCGCAAACGGCAGGAAACCCTTCGGCGAGTCGCGCCGTCGTCCGGTCGAGCCGCGGCTCGAAGAAGGTGAGGTCGTGGCCGTAACCGGCGGCGGCTCGGCTCAGGAAGGTGCGGTCGTAGGGTTTGGTGCTGAAAACGGCAACGCGCATCGGGCTCTCCGGGTCGGTGGTCCGGAACGAACCTAGCAGGCGCAGGCCACAAGAAAAGAGGGATCGCGGGCCAACGATTGGACACGACGAGATCGGCGACGAAAGGGACGGGCCCGCCGACCGGCTTCAGTCGGGAGAAGCGAAGGCAGTATCCTCTGGATCATCGAAGACCGGCAGAACGTCGAGCAGAAGCGCAGATCTCTCGATGATGGCCGCGGCAATAGGAACCGCATTGGCAGCCGATGTAATGCCGGCCCCGGGAAATTCGGGCCGTGGGTCGTCGATAAAGACCAGAAGAACGAAAGCCGGGTCCTCCATCGGGAAGGCTGCCGCGAAGGCGTTGAAGTTGTTGTTGTGCGAGTAGCGACCGTCGATGACCTTTTCGGCCGTCCCCGTCTTTCCACCCACGCGGAAGCCGGCGACATTCGCCTTGCGCCCCGACCCTTTGACGGCATTGAGACGGAAGAGATAGCGCATGTCTTCGCTGGTCTTTTCCGAGACCATCTGAACGGCGAGCGCACGCGCCTCCTCTTCACTGCGCGGCAGAAGCGTTGGTGGCACCAGTCGGCCATGGTTCATGATGGCTGCTATGCCCACCGCCGTCTGCAACGGCGTCGTGGCGAAACCATGCCCGAAGGCGCTGGTCAGCGAGTTGACCTGCCGCCAGACGCGCGGAGATACCGGCGTGGCGACCTCCGGCAGCTCGAAGGCCACCTTGCTGAGAAGGCCGGCTCGCTCGAGAAACGCCTTGTGGTTCTCCATCCCGACGGCAATGGCCTCGCGGGCCGATCCGATGTTCGAGGACTGCAGGAACACGTCGACCAGGGACAGCGGCTTTCCCTTGCTGTGCGAGTCGTGGATGACTTGCGAGCCGACAACCAGGGGATGACTGGCGTCGTAAATCGTCGTGAGCTTGGCATTGCCCAACTCCAGCGCCATGGCCGTGGTGAAGGTCTTGATGGTAGAACCCATTTCGAACACGCCACCGGAAACCCGATTAAGCCGGTCCTTCTCGGCAGCCTCGGACGGAGTGGCAGGATCGAAGTCGGGCAAGGAAACGAGCGAGATCACTTCGCCCGTCTTGGCATTCAGGATGACAGCGCCGGCGGCGGCCGGATGGTATTGCTCCATGGCCTTGTCGAGCACCTCGTGCACAGCATGCTGCACCCGAGCATCGATCGTCAGCTGGCTGGCTTTGATCTGAGCTCCATTCATCAGGCCGGATTTGCGGAGCGCGCCGAAACTGGACTGATCGAGCCACCTCTCAAAACCGGAAATGCCGCCGTTGTCGATATCGGTCAGTCCAATGACGTGAGAGGTTTCCCTGCCCTGCGGATAAAAGCGCCTCACTTCGCCGCGAAAGCCGATCGCCGGAATGCCGAGCCGCTTGATCTCGTTGGCCTGATCTGGAGTAAGGCCGCGTTTCAGCCATACGAACGACGCCCTGCTCTTCAGCCGCTTGTAGATTTCCTCCCTCGTCATGTTGCCCAGAACCCCCGCCAGGGCCTCCGAGGCTTCATCGGCGTCGACCACCTTTCTCGGCTCGGCGAACAGCGAGAGCACCGGAAGATCGGTCGCAAGTATCGCACCGTTCCGGTCGACGATATCCGGCCGGGCGACGGTCCGGTCGAGCGTGGACACTTCCTCTTCGGGCGAGGCCTGCAGACCGATGAGCGCGAGCTTGCCGCAGATCATCAAGTAGACGCCGGTAAACAACACGCAAACAATCATCAGTCGGCTTCTGGAGAGCGCGTCGCGCGAATTTCCAGGCCGAAACGTGGCAGAGAGCAACGGGAATCGCATACTGTTTGGAACTTCGGAACCCTCCCCGGCCCATGAGGTCGAGGAAACGCAAGACGATGAGGTCTATCGCTAATGCAATTCCAGTAGCATTAGTACGATTAACGGATTGTTAAATGGCGGAACGCGTCCTCATCAGGCCCGGCGGGCGTAGCGAACGGATACAGAAGGCCGTTCATGCTGCCGTCAACGCGTTGAAGGCTGAAAACCCCGACAAGGAAATCACCATCGCGCAGATCGCGGGAAGGGCAAATTTGCCACCATCCACAATCTACCGTCGGTGGGGCAACCTTACCGATCTCCTGGCGGCCGTTGCCGAGCAGCGCTTCCTGGCAGATCCGGCGGTTCCGGATACGGGAACGTTCAAATCGGACCTGTCGACGTGGCTGGAGCAGTTCATCGACGACGTCTCGTCCGGACCGGGGCTGGTTCTCCTGGAAGAGCGCGTCGCCAACGTCGTCCTGGCTCGAAAGACGGCAGGATACGCCTATGCCAATCTCGACGTTCTGTGTCGGCGGGCCATCGCCCGCGGTGAACCGGCGCCGACGCCGGACTGGCTGATGAACCTGCTCGTGGCGCCAGTGATCTACCGCATTCTCTTCATTCGCCAGACCATCTCCAAACCGTTCCAGGAAAAACTTGTCGAGTTGGTCACGTCCCACGCTTCGGAGCTGACGGAGAACCAGGCGCAGCCCTCCATAGGGGAGCTGGTCGAGTTTCCATCCGATCCGTGAATGGGACGGTTTGCCATCAGCAAAACAACGCTTGTGGCTGGACCAGGATCGATGTGAAACTGAAGCCATGCGCTTTCTCGCCGGCCTTCGCTTCGTTGTCGCTGTCGCTGCCCTGCTTGGTCTTCTGGCCGGCCAGAGCGCAGCGATTCCGGCTGGCGTGGGTCACGTTGCCATGATGGCGGCGACGAGCTTCGCCCATGAGTGCTGCGAAACGACGTCCGGTAAGCCCATAGAGAAAACGAACCTTGCCGGCGACTGCGCAGGCATCGGTTGTTTCATGGCCGCTCCCGCCCTGTTGCCGATCGAGCCGGCCCTTGCCTTCGTCGCGGACCGTGCCTCCGAGAAACCCCTCCTCGCCATCGGCCTCACGGGGCGGACGCCGCCACCGCTTCTGGAACCGCCGCGCGCCTGAGCGACAGCATCCATCCAACATCTTCGATCGGTTCCGCCAGCGCCTAACGCTTCTGGAGCGTCGCGTCTGGACGGACATCATCACAGGCAAACACCATGAAATCTCAAGTTCTCGCGATTCTCGCCCTCGTCGCGTCCACCTCGCTTGCCGGCGCCGCCGGTCAGAAGGTCGACGTCATCCTCAACGAAGGCTGCATGTGCTGCCACGAGTGGATCAGCCACATGCAGGCGGCCGGCTACGCGGTGGCCGCCACGGAACTCGACTACGACGCCATCACGGCCCGCAAGACGGAAATCGGCATTCCCGAGGATGCCGCCTCCTGCCACACCGCCATGGTCGAGGGTTACGCCATCGAGGGGCACGTGCCGGCAGCGCTTGTCGACCGACTGCTTACCGAGAAACCGGACGCCGTCGGCCTCGCCGCGCCCGGCATGCCGCTCGGCTCGCCCGGCATGGGTTCGGACGCCGACGCCGAGCCGTTCGACGTGCTGTTGATCGGCAAGGACGGCTCGACCCGCGTCTTCGCCACCGTCGAGCCCGACCGAGGCTGACGAACGCAAGGCGGCCGGCGGCATCCGCCGGTCGTCACCTCGCCCTGTCACCACCTCGAAGCACGCCCTCGAGGGCTTCCCAGAGCTGCAAACTCACGAGGCGGCAACAACTGAGATTGAAAGGCATTAGCACTTTCATCAGGTAACGAAACAGCTCGTTCACGTCGAAAATCGAGAGCCTCAGAGACCGTCTAAACGTTTGATTCCAAAGGCTCGACCTTATCTCCCTGTTAAGTGTTGGCAGGCTTCATGGCAGTACGTATTCCCCCGGAGCCTCGTCCCAAATGTCACTCAGGAATCTGTCACTGCTTTCGAAGGTTGTCCTCGTCGCCAGCACCATCGGTCTCGTCGCCATCACGGGCGCTGCCTACTTCGGTTGGCAGACCAACGCAGTGAGCAGCAGCTATGAGAACTTGCTGAAAAACAACGCCCAGGCTCCGTTCCTGATGGCGCGCGCCAACCGCAACCTGTCCGATGTCGTGGCCTCGCTGTTCAAGAATGCCGCAGCCACGACGGAACGGGATAACGCCGAAGCCACGGCCGCGCGTGACAAGGCCTTTGCCGAAGCGCAAGCCAACTTCGCCAAGGCGGCCGAGCGCCTGCCCGCACATGCGAGCGAGATCGCGAACTTTGCGGATCAGGCCAAGGCAGTGCTCGCCGGCGTCTGTTCCGAAGTGGCGCAGCTCTCGACCAGCACCGATGTCGCTCAGAACGCCAAGGCCCTCCAGCTTCTCATCAGCGACTGTCAGCCGGCGATCAACAACATCCAGCAAGCCATGGTGGTCTTCAACGAACAGGTCCTGAAAAACGTCGGACTGCAGATCGACGACAATCGCGCAACGGTGACGCAGACGATCTGGGTCACCATAGCCGGCATTCTCCTGGCGACCCTTGCGATTGGTGGCGTCGCCATCGTCGGCATGCGTCGGTCGGTCACGCAACCGCTGTCGGTCCTGCTCCAGCAGATGCGTGCCATGCAGGACGGAGACTATGGCGTGACGATCGCCAACCGGGATCGCAAGGAAGAGATCGGGCGGATCGCCAGCAGCCTGGAAGAGTTCCGCTCCAGCCTCAAGCTGGCCGAGGATGCCCGCCAAGCCGCCGAGGCGGTCAAGGCAGCCGAGGCGGCGGAACTCAAGCGCCGCTCCGATCTGACCAACGAGTTCGCCGCTCGCATGGAACAACTCTCCGAATCCTTCGCCGGGTCCTCGACCGAGGTCGCCGATGCCGCCAGGAACCTCTCGGCTACCGCCGAGGAAACGGCCCGGCAGGCCCAGTCGGTCGCCGGGGCCTCGGAAGAAGCCTCGACCAACGTCCAGACGGTCGCCGCCGGCACCGAGGAGCTGTCCGCGTCGGTCGGCGAGATCTCGCAGCAGGTGACCAACTCGTCGAAGATCGCCAAGGAAGCGGCGGCCGAAGCGGCCACCTCCAGCAAGAACGTCCAGTCGCTGTCGGTCTCGGCCCAGCAGATCGGCACGGTGGTCGAACTGATCAGCAACATCGCCGCCCAGACCAATCTTCTGGCGCTCAATGCCACCATTGAGGCGGCGCGGGCCGGTGAGGCCGGCAAGGGCTTCGCCGTCGTCGCCGCCGAGGTCAAGCAGCTCGCCGACCAGACCGCCAAGGCGACCAGCGAGATCAACAACAAGATCACCGAGATCCAGTCCGCCACCGGCGTCGCCGTCGAGTCGATCTCCAGGATCGTCAAGACCATCGACACCATCCAGCACGCTTCCGAGGCGATTGCCGGCGCCGTCGAGCAGCAGGGAGCGGCGACCAGCGAGATCGCCCAGAACACCCAGCGTGCCGCGCAGGGCACGGCGGCCGTCAACCAGAACATCTCCGGCGTCGGCACCGCCGCCGAGATGACCGGCGCCGCCGCCACGCAACTGATGGGGCTGTCGGATGCCATGAACGGCAACTCGGCGACGCTGCGCCGCGAGGTCGAGGCCTTCATCAGCAACCTGAAGGCCGCCTGAGCGTCCCCAACGCTCAAAGCCTCCCGAAGTAACCGGAATGATCGCCCCTCGCGCCAATGGCGCGGGGGGCTTTTCGTTGCCGACATGGCCTGCCTCTCCTGGCAACCCTGGAAACCGCAACTTTTGCCGTCCATATCCGTTAAGGTTGCATGCCCCGCGACGGGGACGCGTCACGGACCCAGATCGGAACCTTGGAATGGACAGTACGATGTCACGAACCGAAGCGGCGGCGGCCCACAAGCAGACGACCGACGAAGTCGTCATCTCGTTCGAAACCGACGCGCGAACCGGCCTGTCCCAGATTGAGGCCCAGAAACGACACGCCGAGGTCGGCCCCAACGCGCTGACCTCGGAAAGCCCGCCGCCCGCGTGGAAGAAGTTCCTGGCGCAATTTGCCAACGTTCTGGTCGTCCTGCTGCTCGTGGCCGCGCTGGTTTCCGCCGGACTCTGGTTTGTCGAGCGCGACTCCGGCATGCCCTTCGAGGCCATGGCCATCTTCGCCATCGTCATCCTCAACGCGGTCATGGGGTATATTCAGGAGGCCCGCGCCGAGCAGGCCGTCGCCGCCCTGCAGCAGATGTCGGCGGCGCATGCCAACGTCCTGCGCGACGGTACGCGGCAGAGCGTGCTGGCGACCGAGATCGTCCCCGGCGACATCATCCTCATCGAGGAAGGCGACACCGTGCCGGCCGACGCGCGACTGATCGAGGCCGTCTCGCTGCAGATGGCCGAGGCCCCGCTCACCGGCGAAAGCCTGCCGGTGGCGAAGACCACAGCGCCGATAGCCTCGGATGTGCCCCTCGGCGACCGCTCCAACATGATCTTCTCCGGCACGGCGGCAACCTACGGGCGCGGCCGCGCCGTGGTGGTGGCGACCGGCATGCACACCGAGATCGGCCGCATCGCCGGCATGCTGGAGGATACGCCGGAGGAAACCACACCGCTGCAACGGGAACTCGACAAGGTCGGCCGGCTTCTCGGCGCCGTCGTCGTGGTGATCGCCGTGGTCATGATCACCACCATCCTGCTGGTCGAAGACGTGCATGGCCTCTCGGCGATCTTCGACGTGCTGATCCTCGGCGTGGCGCTGGCGGTGGCCGCCATCCCCGAAGGCCTGCCGGCCATCGTAACGGCGGTTCTCTCCATCGGCGTCCAGCGGATGGCGCAGCGCAACGCCATCGTCCGCCACCTCGCCGCCGTCGAAACGCTGGGCTCGGCCAACGTCGTCGCCTCTGACAAGACGGGCACCCTCACGCGAAACGAGATGACGGTGCGTGTAGTCGCCACCGCCAGCGGACGGACGACCTTCTCCGGCACCGGCTACGCCCCGGAAGGGGAGCTCGGCGGCGAGGACGACGCCCCCGGCGGCGACCGTCTCGCGGAAACCTTGCGCGCCCTCACGGTCGCCGACCGCGCCAACAACGCAACCCTGGTGGAGAAGGACGGTCACTGGTCGGTCCAGGGCGATCCCACCGAAGGCGCGCTGATCGTCGCCGCCCGCAAGGCGCGGCTTGAACAGGGGGCGCTCGACGCCCGCTTCGACCGTGTCGGCGAGGTGCCCTTCTCATCCGAACGCAAGCTGATGAGCACGGTCCACACCGACAGCGACAAGCCGGGGCACCTCCGAATACTCACCAAGGGGGCCCCGGACGTCTTGCTCGCACGCTGCTCGCACGAGTTGGTCGGCGAGGAGGCGCGGCCGCTGTCCGACGCTCGCCGCGACGAGATCGCCGCTCTCAACGACAGCCTGGCCGGAGAAGCGCTCAGGACGCTCGGCCTGGCCTTCCGGACACTGGACCGCGACGATGCGTCGACGGAGGCCTTCGACGACAGCGTCGAGCGCGACCTCGTCTTCCTCGGCCTCGTCGGCATGATCGACCCGCCGCGCGAGGAAGCCAAGACCGCGATCTCCAAGGCAAAGGCGGCGGGCATCCGTCCCATCATGATCACCGGCGACCACCCGGCCACCGCCTCGGTCATCGCCGCCGAGCTCGGCCTGTCCGACGGCCGCGCCGTCACCGGCACCGAACTGGAGGCGATGACCGAGGATGCGCTCGGCGAGACCGTGCGGGACGTGTCGGTGTTCGCGCGCGTCAGTCCCGAGCACAAGCTGCGCATCGTCAGAGCGCTGCAACGCCACCGCAAGACGGTTGCCATGACCGGCGACGGCGTCAACGACGCTCCTGCCCTCAAGTCCGCCGACATCGGCATCGCCATGGGCATCACGGGCACCGACGTCTCCAAGCAATCGGCCGACATCGTGCTCGCCGACGACAACTTCGCCTCCATCGTCGCGGCGGTCGAAGAAGGCCGCGCCATCTACGCCAACATCCGCAAGTTCCTGCGCTATCTCCTGTCGTCGAACATCGGCGAGGTCATGACGATGTTCTTCGGCGTGCTGCTGGCCGATGCCATCGGCCTGATGGCGGCGGGCGGCGGCGGCTTCGTCCTGCCGCTCCTCGCCACGCAGATTCTCTGGATCAACCTCGTCACCGACGGCGCGCCGGCGCTGGCGCTCGGCGTCGACCCGGCGGATGACCGCGTCATGCGGCAACCGCCGCGCCCACGGGGAGAGCGCGTCATTACGCCGGCCATGTGGGCGGGCATCCTGTTCGTCGGTCTGGTGATGGCGGTCGGCACGCTCGCGGTGCTCGACGCCTCGCTTCCCGGCGGGTTCATCGAAGGCAGCGGCACCATCGGCTATGCCCAGACCATGGCTTTCACGACGCTGACGCTGTTCCAGCTGTTCAACGTCTTCAACGCCCGCTCCGACCATGCGAGCGCCTTCCGGCGCATGTTCGAGAACCGTTGGCTTTGGGCGGCCGTGGGCCTGTCCCTCGTCCTGCACGCCGCCGTCATCTACACGCCGTTCCTGCAACAGGCCTTCTCGACGACCAGTCTGAATGCGACCGACTGGCTGCTCTGCGCCGCCGTGGCGAGTTCGGTGCTGTGGTTGCGCGAGGCCAGCAAGCTGATCGGACGTTTCTGGCCGGGAAACGCCTAAAGGCTAAATGGAAAGCCATCGTCTTCCTCGTGATAACTGTCGATGGACGACAACCGAAGGCAAGCAGGCCGGAATGTGACGCATGGCACTCTTCTACTGGAACACGCATCTGGAGACCGGAAACGTTCAGATCGACGGCCAGCACAAGCGACTGTTCGAGCTGACGAACGACATCGCCGATGCGGTCTCGGGCCAGGGTTCCCTGCCGGAAGTCCAGGCCCTGCTGGCCGAACTGATAGACTATGCCAACACGCACTTCTGCGACGAAGAGAAGCTGATGTGTCGCTCGTCGCTCGGCGAGTCCAAACGACATCAGCATATCTGCGCGCACCGCGCCTTCTACAATCGCGTGCAGGAAATCGCGGCGAAAGCCGATCTCGAACAGGCCGAGGCGGTGAACGAGATCCTCAACTTTCTCGTCAACTGGCTCGTCGGCCACATCCTGAAGCT
This sequence comes from Pleomorphomonas sp. NRK KF1, assembly GCF_023721755.1. Taxonomy (GTDB): domain Bacteria; phylum Pseudomonadota; class Alphaproteobacteria; order Rhizobiales; family Pleomorphomonadaceae; genus Pleomorphomonas. The sequence continues at coordinate 10,207 of NZ_JAMDLH010000014.1, forward strand.
CGACCACCGGATGGTTCACGCGCTGCCGGAACGCGCCGACGAGAACGCCCCCTCCCTGTCGGTCCAGGAGATCCTGATCGCGGCGCTCAACGAGTCCGAGCGCCGCTTCCGCCAGTTGGCCGAGCAGGCGCCGACGATGCTGTGGTTTGCCGGCGCTTCCGGCGCGCGCGAGTTCGTCAACAGGGAGTGGTCCGAGTTCATGGGCCTCTCCGAAGCCGACATGAAGGCCGCGGACTGGAGCCTGTTCCTGCCCCCCGACGACCGGGAGCGCTACCGCGCCTTTCTGGACGAGAGGTTGCGCAAGCACGACGCCGGCACGATCGAGTACCGGATCCGCGCCAAGGGCGGCCATCTGAAATGGGTCCTCGAAAAAGTCATGCCACGGCTCGACGAGGACAGGTTCGTCGGCCTCATCGGAGCCGATACAGATATCACCGCGATGAAGGAAACGACCACGACGCTGGAACAGCTCGTCGCGCAAAGGACGAAAGAGCTCGAGCGGCTGGTCAACTCCGACCCGCTGACCGGCCTCCTGAACAGGCGGGCCTTCGACGAGCGGCTTGACCTGGAAATCCAGCGCGCCCAGCGATACGACCGCCCCCTCTCGCTCCTGTTCATCGATATCGACCATTTCAAGGAGGTCAACGACCGCTACGGGCACGTTGTCGGCGACGAAGTGCTGCGGGCCGTGGCGACCGTCCTGAAGAACGGCTTGAGGGCGACGGACGCCGCCTGTCGCTACGGCGGCGAGGAGTTCGCCGTCATCCTCGTCGAGACCGACAGGCTTGAAGCCCTGTCGATCGCCGAGCGAATTCGCATCGCCGCCGAGAACAAACGGATCGACCAACTCGACAAGAGCACCACGATCAGCGTCGGCGTATCGGCTCTCTCGCCTGACGACATGGCCGTGGACCTCATCCAGCGGGCCGACGACTCCATGTACGTCGCCAAGAAGAACGGCAGGAACCGGAGCCACATGCAATGATGGCGGCTCGCCGCAAGCGGACCATCGGCCGCCCCCCCAATTGACGAAGGCTTGGAACAACTTCGCCGCGGAACGGTTCTGGTCGAGCTCTGTCGGCGTCGCGTCGGCACGGGTCACACCCCTTGCACTCCGGAGACCGCCATGCACGCCGAAGCCATGATCCGCACCCACCCCGCCCTGAACGGCCCGATCGACACCAGCCTGCTGCGCGCCATCGAGGAATGCCTGGACTGCGCCCAGACCTGCACCTCCTGCGCCGATGCCTGCCTCGGCGAGGCGCAAGTCGCCGACCTGCGCCAGTGCATTCGCCTCAATCTCGATTGCACCGACATCTGCGCCGCGACGGCGGCCATCGCTTCGCGTTACACCGGCTCGAACGATGACGTCCTGAAGGCGGCCCTGCTTGCCTGTCGCGACGCCTGCCAAGCCTGTCGCGCCGAATGCGAGCGTCATGCCTCGATGCACGAACACTGCCGCGTTTGCGCGGAGGCCTGCCAACAGTGCGAAGACGCCTGCGTGGACGCTGCCGGTGGCATCGGCTTGTCGCGGCAATAACCGGAGACGCGTCCAGCAACCGATCGCCCGCACCGAGGCGGTCTCTTCAGGCTTTCAAACTGCAAGGGGAAAAGTGGTGGGCGCGTACGGGATCGAACCGTAGACCCGCTGATTAAGAGTCAGGCGGAATATCCAGTCCTTCCAGATACTTGGCCTGTAAACCGTGCCTATGCGGAACAGACGGTGACGACAGAAGACAAAACTGCTGTAAACGGCGAGTTGGTGTCATGGCCGATAAACGTCCACCGAAAGCCTGAGAACATGGACGAACCGGCGACCGTTTACCCTACCGGGCAGTGGATCCTAGGGGAGCCAAAGTTCTCAATCCCGCAGCTTCACGCCATACCTTAGCCCATTTTGCGCTTGCGCCACGGCGACTTCTGATGTGAGCCTGCGCACCAAGCTTGTTGAAGGATCTCGTTCATGCGGGCCATGCCGCTGCTGTTGCTTGCCGTTTACGCCTCAAGTTACCTCGATAGACAGATCTTCAGCCTGCTGCTGGAGCCGATCCGGCTGGACTTGAACTTCACCGATCTGGAAGTGGGACTGGTGTCCGGCCTGGCGTTCTCGGTGGTCTATGCCGTCGGTTTGATCCCGGCCGGCTATCTGGCAGCGAGATGCAACCGGCGCAACCTGGTGGCCCTGTCGGCGCTGCTGTGGGGGGCGATGACCGTCGCTTGCGGGCTTGCCACCAGCTTCTGGCAGCTCCTGGGTGCCCGCGCGGCCATGGCGTTGAGCGAGGCCGGAGCCTTGCCGGGGTCGCACTCCCTTCTTTCCGACCAAGCGGCCGAGCAAAACCGCCTCAAGGCGTTCGGCAGATTCATGACCGGCCCGTCGATCGGCGGGGTGCTGGCGGTGGTCATCGGCGGCGTGATCGGGCAAGCCTATGGCTGGCGGTCAGCGATGATCGTTGCCGGGGTCCTCGGCAGCTTGCCGGGCTTGTTTCTGTTTCTGGCCCGCGAGCCGGCGCGCGCCTACTTGCCAGAGACGAAGGATGCCGAAACCGCTTCGCTGCCGCAACCATCGCGGTTTCGCGACGTCGCGCGGACCATTCTCGGCACCCCTGCCGCTTGGCTGGTGACCCTTGCCGAGGCCACCAACCAGATCGTCGTCGCCGGGGCAGTCGTCTGGTATCCGGCGTTCCTGATGCGCGTTCACGGATTCTCCCCGACGCAGACCGCAGCTCTGATAACGGTAGCCAGTCTGTTGGCGATTTCCGGAACGCTTCTTAGCAGCCGAGTGATCCAGCGGCTTTCGTTGCGTCGTCAGGCCTGGCTGGCGTGGGGACCGGCTGTACTCCTCGCGTTGACCAAACCTTTTGCCGCAGTGTTTCTGCTCTCGGACCAGCCCGTCGTCTTTCTTGCGGCCTTCCTGGTGCCCGCCGCCTTCTTTCTTTCGACCTATGCACCGACCATCTCGCTAATCCATGGCGCCGTCAGTCCGGGCCAGCGGCCTCTCGCATCGGCGCTGCTGTTATCTCTGGCGACGATCATCGGGATGGGGGTCGGCCCGGCGCTCGTCGGGTGGGCGAGTTCCCTCGTCGGCAGTGGCGATGGCGCCTCGCTTCGCTTCTCTCTCCTCGGGCTTCAGGCCTTCGGCCTTGTTGCATGTACGCTCTACTGGTTCGCAGGCCGGCGGCTCGACGCCAACCGTTCTGAAGCATCGCTTACCCCGGCTGCGACAGCCAGCTCTCCGAACTCGCGGCGTTGAGGGCGGCGCGGTAGAGGTGCTGGCGGAGCCAGTCGATTCCCGGGTCGGCCGTCTTCTCGGCGAGTGTTGCGATCTGGATGCGATGGCCGGATGTCTCAAAGGGCGGGGGCAACACCTGCAGATCGTAATGCTGGGCGGCTGTCCTGGCATAGGGGCCGGGGAGCATGGCGATCAGGTCGCTTGACGCAATCAGCGACGGGATCTGGATGCAGTTCGAGACTTCGCAGACCACACGCCGCGTTATCCCTTGCGAGAGCAGGACGGCTTCAGCATGGGCACGCATACGCGAGTCCTGTTTCAGGACGATATGCGCCGCATCGCAAAACTGCTGCTTGCTGATCGTCCCCTGGATCTGCGGATGGCCGCGCCGGGCGACGATGACAGCCAACGGAACGTGGAGCGGCATCAGATCGACGCCGGGCACTTCGCGCATGATGCTGTCTACGGCGATGTCGGCTTCACCGGCCAGCAAGGCCTCAAGCGGCGGCATGACTTCCTGCCCCATAACATAGAGCTTGAGCCCGGTCGACCGTTTCGAGATGTCCTCAAGCAGGCCCGGGATCAGCGAAACAACCGTGAAGTCGTTGAGGGCGAGCCGAAAGGTGCGGACCGCCTGAGACACGTCGAAATCGCGATTGAACGAGAGACCGTCCCTGAGGATGGCGAGCGACCGTCTCACCGGATCGATCAGGCTCTCTGCAAACGGGGTCGGGGCGACGCCCTTGTCGGCACGCTGAAACAGCGGGTCATTGAACTGTTCCCTGAGGCGACCTAGCGCGTTGCTCACCGTCGGCTGGTTCATGCCCAGTTGCCGTGCCGCCCGCGTAATGTTGCCGGTGGTGTAGATCGCTTCGAATATGTGGAGAATGTTCAAGTCAATATCGCGCAGATCCATCCCGTTCTCCCAGAAATGCCCGTTCGGTCGCCGCTTCCATCACTCGAGCCAGACGCGCTCGATCTGCTGTTGTCTCAGCCTCGACGACCACAACGACTATTCAGATTCGGCATGAAGACGGCAATGCCGCAAGGAAAATCGCGGCTCCTGGCACGCAATTTGGGGTCCGCGATGCAAACTCCTGTTTGCCGCTGCGGAGATTTAGCGATGCCCGCGATGATCGTGCCCGAGACCGTGATAGGCCGTGAATGACGTTACGTTTCAAAATGGTTACTTTTTGGGGCGAGGGAGCGCCATCGTTCGTCGAGCTCCGCAGCGGGTGCCAAGGTTTCAAATATTTGATTCAAATGTCTTTTTGCACGTCAATCGGTCCGTAACCGTCGGGTTGAGGTCTGCATTATTCAGATACGAAATAATCTCTATTTTCTCCGCTGGGATTGTCCGACGAGTTGAGGTTCCGTAGAACGACGCAAAGCCTATTGGGGAAAATGCCTAGGCGATCATGCACGGGTTGGTGTTCCAGGCGGTAATCATCACAAGCTTAGGCCGTCTGTACTGGAGGTTTTCTGTCGGATCCAAGCTCGTCTGAGATAACAACTTGGTTTTTCTTGAGACCGGGCTTGATACGAAGAATTTTTCGTCCGTGAGGACATTTGGGCAGGACAACAAACGTGGTCGACGCATGACGTCCGCGAACGGTGGAGTCATGCGAGGCAGAGGTAAAGCCGCGTCGCGATGCGAGTTGGCGGCTTTGAGTTTGGAGTGGCGTCATGTTGGGACGTAAGGCGTTGCATGCTGCCCCCGTCGCGGTCAGGAGTCAGCTCTCGTCATCACTCGCATATCGAGGAGCGAGGCCGCGCCATGGGCTTCTGATGCGGACAACGGCGGTCGTGACATTGGTCGTGGTCATGCCCGCCCAGGTTTTGGCCGGCGCGGTTTTGCCCACCGGCGCTCAGGTGGTGGCTGGTTCGGCAACCGTTGCCGCCAGTCCCGACAGCCTCGTCATCAACCAGACCTCCTCCGCCGCGATCGTCAACTGGAACACCTTTTCCATCGGAGCCGGCGGCTCGGTGCTGTTCAACAACGGCTCCGGCTCGACGCTGTCGCGGGTCACCGGAAACGTCACCAGCCAGATCGACGGCCAGCTGTCCGCGACCGGCACCCTGTATCTGGTGAACCCGGCCGGCGTCGTTGTCGGCCCCGGTGGCAAGGTGACCACTGGCGGGTCGTTCATCGCTTCGACCCACGACATTACCGACCAGGATTATCTCGATGGTGGGTCGGCGACGTTTTCCGGTAACTCGACCGCTTCCGTCGTCAATAACGGTACGATTGCGTCGGCCAACGGCGATGTGGCGCTGATCGCCCGCCGGGTCGAGAACGCCGGCACCATCAATGCTCCCAACGGCACCGCGGCGCTGGCGGCCGGCTATGACGTCTTGATGAGCGACAACTCCGGCGAGAACGGCAAGTTCGCCGTCAAGGTCGGAGGCTCGGACACGGCGGTCGTCAACTCCGGCACGGTCAAGGCCGCAGAGATCGAGATGCGCGCCAATGGCGGCAACGTCTACGCGCTGGCCGGCAACACGGAGTCGGTCATCAAGGCGACCGGCGTGTCCTCGTCCGGCGGGCGGATCTTCCTGACGGCGGAGAACGGCGGCAAAGTCAAAAGCACCGCCCACATCGTCGCGCGCGCACCCACCGTCACGGTACTGCCGATCCCCCGGCCGGCCGACCTCGATGGCGGCAAGGTGGTGGTCAGCGGCGGCACAGTCGATCTTGCGGGCACGGTGGACGCCTCAGCGGAAGGCGAAGGGACGACGGGCGGTTCTATCATCGCCATCGCCTCGGGTCAGGGCATCTACAGCGGCGACCTCCTGGCGCAGGGCGGTACCGGCGGCGCTGGCGGCACGGTGGAAACATCGGGCCACAGCGTCGACTTCACCGGCATTTCGGTAAACACCTCTGCGGTCGGCGGCACCACCGGCAATTGGCTCGTCGACCCCGAGGATCTGACGGTGGATGCCGCCTCGGCAGCGACCATCTCGTCCAACCTCGCCACCACATCGGTGACGCTGCAAACCACCTCCACGACGGCCAGCGGCACTGGCGTCGTCACCGCCGGCGGCAACGGCGACATCACCATCGCCTCGGCGATCTCATGGTCGAGCGGCAACAGGCTGACGCTCGACGCCTACAACAACATCGCCATCGACGCGGCGATCACCGCCACCTCGGGCGGGCTGACGCTGACGGCGGGCAACGCCATTTCCGCGAGCGCCGGCATTTCCGTCGGCAGCTACATCCAGACCGCCGGCGCCTTCAGCCAGATCGCCGCCACGCTGCCGACCTTCTCGGCGACGGATTTCGATATTCAGGGCGGCTCCTTCCTGCGCGTCACCGGCGGCGACGGCACCAGCGCCACGCCCTATCTGATATCCGACGTCTACGGCCTGCAAGGCGTCGGCTCGTCGTCGACCTACCGGGCGGCGAACTGGGCGCTTGCCAACGACATCGATGCGAGCGGCACCGCGAGCTGGCATTTCGGCGCCGGCTTCGTTCCGATCGGGAACGCGAATGCGTTCACTGGCACGTTCAACGGTCAGGATCATACCATCACGGGCCTGACCATCGACCGCCCCACGACCAGCTACGTTGGTCTCTTCGGGAGGGTCGGCACCTCGGCCACCAGTCCGAGCACAACCTGGGTCCAGCATCTGGGTCTCATCGATGTCGACATAACCGGCCTGGGCACGGTCGGTGGCATAGCCGGCGCCCTCAGTTTTGCGCAGCTCATGAACGACTACGTCACCGGCACCGTGACGGGCGACGCGACCATCGCCTCGGGGTATGTCGGCGGTCTGGTCGGCGCTGTGGACGGCGGGGGCGTCTTCGCTTCGTATTCCGAGGCCAATGTCAGCGGCGGCACTTCGGTCGGCGGGCTGATCGGATTCGCGGTATCCGGCGTGGTTCAGACCTCCTACGCTTCCGGCAATGTCAGCGGCACGAAGTACGTCGGCGGACTGATCGGCATAAACCGCGCTACGCTCCGGAACTCGTATGCGATCGGAGATGTGTCCGGCACGAGCAATGTCGGCGGATTGGTCGGTTACAATCAACTCAGTGGATACATTCAGTATACCTACGCCTCGGGCGCGGTCAGCGGCACGAGCAATGTCGGCGGGTTGGTCGGGGCCAACAACAACGTAGTCTTCGACTCCTATTACGACATCGACACCACCGGACAGTCTGTCGGCATCGGGTCCTACACCAATGCCGCCTCCTACAATGTTGCCGTTGGCCTGACGACCGCCCAAGCCCGCACGGCGTCGAGCTATTCGGCATTCAGTTTCGGCAACTCCGGCATCTGGTTCATGATCGACGGCCAGACCCGGCCGTTCCTGCGCAGCGAGTATTCCACCACCATCACCAACGCCCATCAGCTCCAGCTGATGGCGCTGGACCTCTCCGCCGACTATACGCTCGCCACCGACATCGACGCCTCGGCGACCTCCGGCAGCAACGCCTCCGACATGTGGGCCGACAGCGGATTCATGCCGATCGGCACTCTCGCCCGCTCCTTCAGCGGCAGTTTCGACGGTGCCTATCACACCATCAGCGGCCTCACCATCAACCGCCCATCGTCCGACCGTGTCGGACTGTTCGGGTATTCCTACGGGGCGACAGCTACCCGCGTCGGCCTTACCAACGTCAACATAACCGGCAAAGACATGGTCGGCGCGCTCGGCGGTCAATTCTCGGGCCAGGTCACCGACTCGTTCGCGACTGGACATGTGTCAGGCGGCTGGCAGGTCGGTGGTCTGCTTGGCGAGGCTGACGATCTCTCCGTCGCCGGGTATCTCAACACCCGTCTCTACGCCAATGTCGCGGTGACCGCCTCCGGCGGTGAGGGGGGCGGTCTTGTCGGACAGAACAACGTGCCGCTCACACAGGCCTATTCGGCCGGATATCTGTCCGGCTCGGCGATTAAAGTGGGCGGGGCCATCGGTTATAATTTTAGTGCGGCGACGCTCACCAACGTCTATTACGACAGCCTGACCACCGGGGCGTCATCCGGCCCGACCACGCCGCAGACAACCACCCAGTTGCAGGCCGCCCTGCCGTCGGGTTTCGATCCCAACTGGGCCATCGTCGCCGGCAAGAGCTATGCCTATCTGAAAGGCTTCTATTCGGGCGGCACACCGGTCGTCGTCTCCGGAACTGCCTACAGCAGCAGTTCCACCGCGTTGGCGGGCGTCACGGTGAGCGCGGTTTCCGGCGGAAGCTATGTCGGCAGTATCTCGACCGGCGCCAACGGCTATTACAACATTCTCGCGCCCAGCGGCTCGCTGAGCGCCACCGGCGTTCTGACCTATCTCGACGATGCATCCGAGCAGGGCGTTTCCTTCACGGACAACGTCACGCCGTCTGCGGGCCAGACTGGCCTGAACCTCACGGGCGGCGATTTCGTCATCCAGACGCAGGGCAGCGCTCTGTCCGATACGCTTTCGTTTCTTCAAGGCACGCTCGGTTCCTTTGGCGACAGCGATCTCGGCACAATTTCCGTCGCCGGCGGGAGCCTGACGGCAAGTCTCGACATCAATCTCTATGCCATTGGCTCGACGCCCTATTCCCTCGACGGTAATGTGATCTCCACAGGGGGAGGGCTCTACCTCCAGAGCGTCGGCGGCAGTTTTGGCATCACCGGCGTTCGCAGCTTGAACGCCCGTAGCAACCTCACTCTGGCGTCGTCTGCGAGCTGGAGCGACAGCTCGACGCTTTCGCTTTCGTCGAGCGTTGGCAATATCAGCCTGAAGAGCGTGACAGGAGCATCCGGTTCCCTGACCTTGGCGGCGGCAGGTCGCGTCTACCCGTTGGGAGATGTGACGGTCGGTTCGCTCACACTGTCCTCCGGTATCTGGACCCAGGTCGGCAACGCACAACCCGCATTGAGCGCGGCGGACTTCAGGGTCTCGTCGGGTGCAACCTTCATCCGCGCGTTGGCGGGCAGCGGCGCGTCGACCGACCCCTATCAGTTGTTCGACGTCTACGGCCTGCAGGGCATGGCTTCGACCAGCCTGCTCTTCAAGAACTTCGTGCTGGCCAATGACATCGATGCCTCGGGTACCGCCAGCTGGAACTCCGGCGCGGGATTCACGTCGATCGGCAGCACTACCATCGCTTTCTCCGGCACGCTGAATGGCCAGGGCCACACGATCACCGGTCTGACGATCAGTCGCGCGACGACCGACAACGTCGGCTTGTTCGGCGTCACCCTTTCGACCGCGGCGATCCGCGATGTCGGGCTTGTCGGCGGCAGCGTTACCGGCCAGACCAACGTGGGCGCGCTGGTCGGCCAGAACGCCGGAACCATTGCCAACGCCTATGCGACGGCCGACGTCAACGGGACGACGTCTGTCGGCGGCCTGGTGGGCCTCGACTACGGCACGATCGACGGTTCCCATGCGACCGGCGCCGTCCAGGCGACGACCAAGGCAGGCGGGCTCGTCGGCTACGGCATGGGCAACACCATCCGCGACTCCTACGCGGAGGGCAACGTCACCTCGACGTCCGGCGGCTACATCGGCGGCCTCGTCGGCGTCAGCGCCTCGTCGTCCACCCTCACCAACGTCCATGCCAGCGGCAATGTCAGCGGTACGGTCTACGTCGGCGGACTGGTCGGCAGCAATGCCAGCGTCATCAGCGCGTCCTATGCGACGGGAACGGTCAAGGGTGCCAACTATGTGGGCGGCCTCGTCGGCGGCAATTTCTCGGCCGGCACCATCGGCACCTCCTTTGCCACCGGCGCCGTCGGCGGTGCCGGCTCATCCAATGTGGGCGGTCTCGTCGGCCTGAACAACGGCACGGTCGCCAACGCCTATGCGACCGGCAGCGCCACCGGCAACTTCTACGTCGGCGGACTGATCGGACAGAACAACAATGGCGCAGTTACCGACGCCTATGCGACGGGTGCCGTGACGGGCAGCAGCTTAACCGGCGGGCTGGTCGGCGGGAACGCGGGCACCGGCGCGGTGACCGGCTCCTTTTATGACAGCACGTCCACCGGCCAGTCCGACACCGGCAAGGGCGCCGGCCTGACCAGCGCCGAAATGACGGACGCCTCGTCCTACACCGGCTGGGACCTCGCCACCAACGGCGGCTCATCGTCGGTCTGGCGCATCTACGACGGCTATACCGCACCACTGCTGCGCGCCTTCCTCACCGCTACCACGGTGACTGCGACCAACGTCTCCAAGACCTACGACGGCGCGGCTTACGCGGGTGCCTATACCGCCAGCTACTCCAACCCGTCGGCGGTACTGCTCGGTACGCTCGGTAGTAACCTTTCGAGCACAACAAACGCCGGCACCTATGACATCGGCGGACTCTATTCCGATCAGTTCGGTTACGACATCACCCTCTCGGGATCGCTGACCATCGGCAAGGCCTCGCTGACGGTCACCGCGACCAATGCCGCCAAGACCTACGACGGCCTCGCCTACAGCGGTGGCAACGGCGTGACCTACGCCGGTCTGGTCAATGGCGAGACCGCGTCGGTGCTTGGCGGGTCGCTGACCTATGGCGGCACCGCCCAGGGTGCGGTCAACGCCGGCAGCTACAGCATCACCGCCTCCGGTCTCACCTCAGGCAACTACGACATCAGCTATGTCGCGGGAGCCCTGACGGTGAACAAGGCGGCGCTGACGGTCACCGCCAACAGCGCCGCCAAGACCTACGACGGCCTCGCCTACAGCGGCGGCAACGGCGTGACCTACGCCGGCCTGGTCAACGGTGAGACCGCGTCGGTGCTCGGTGGCTCCCTCTCCTACGGCGGCACGGCCGACGGTGCGGTCAATGCCGGCAGCTACACGCTCACCGCCTCCGGCCTCACCTCCGGCAACTACGACATCAGCTATGTCGCGGGCGCCCTGACGGTGAACAAGGCCTCGCTGACGGTGACCGCCAACAGCGCCGCCAAGACCTACGACGGTCTCGCCTACAGCGGTGGCAACGGCGTGACCTACGCCGGCCTGGTCAACGGCGAGACCGCGTCGGTGCTCGGCGGGTCGCTCTCCTACGGCGGTAACGCCCAGGGCGCGGTCAACGCTGGCAGCTACACGCTCACCGCCTCCGGTCTCACCTCCGGCAACTACGACATCAGCTATGTCGCGGGAGCCCTGACGGTGAACAAGGCTTCTCTGACGGTGACCGCCAACAGCGCCGCCAAGACCTACGACGGTCTCGCCTACAGCGGTGGCAATGGCGTCACCTACGCCGGTCTGGTCAATGGCGAGACGGCGACGGTACTCGGCGGGTCGCTGACCTACGGCGGCACGTCGCAGGGCGCGACCAACGCCGGCAGCTACACCCTCACCGCCTCCGGCCTCACCTCCGGCAACTACGACATCAGCTATGTCGCGGGAGCCCTGACGGTGAACAAGGCCTCGCTGACGGTCACCGCCAACAGCGCGTCCAAGACCTATGACGGTCTCGCCTACACCGGTGGCAACGGCGTGACCTACGCCGGTCTGGTCAATGGCGAGACCGCGTCGGTGCTCGGCGGAACGCTGACCTACGGCGGTAACGCCCAGGGGGCGGTCAACGCCGGCAGCTACACGCTCACGGCCTCCGGCCTCACCTCCGGCAACTACGACATCAGCTACGTGGCCGGCGCCCTGACCATCAACCCGGCGGCGCTAACGCTGGTGATCAAGCCGGCAGCGGTGTCCAAGACCTATGGTCAGCTGGCAGCGCTTTCGGCCTACTCGGTACTCGGCACGCTGCAAGGCAGCGACGCCATCAGCTCGGTGACGCTGTCCAGCGCCGGCGCGGCGGCGACCGCCAATGTCGGTAGCTACGACATCACGGCGTCGAACGCGGTGTTCTCGTCGGGCTCGGCGTCGAACTACACCATCACCTACCAGACACTGTCGAACGGCCTGAC
>NZ_JAMDLH010000015.1 GCF_023721755.1 Pleomorphomonas sp. NRK KF1
TGATCGCCGCAGTCAGCGACGTCTTGCCGTGGTCAACGTGACCGATCGTGCCGATGTTGCAGTGCGGCTTCGTCCGCGAAAACTTTTCCTTGGCCATCGGATATCTTCCTTTGTCTCGTGTAAGCGGTTGAGGTCAGCCGTCGGGAAATCAGGCGTACTTGGCCTGGACTTCCTGAGCGACGGCAGCCGGAACCTGCTCGTAGTGGTCGAACTGCATGGTGTAGCTGGCGCGGCCCTGGCTCATCGAACGGAGCTGGTTCACGTAGCCGAACATGTTGGCGAGCGGAACGAAGGCCGTGATGACATTGGCGTTGCCGCGCATGTCCTGGCCCTGGATCTGGCCGCGACGGGAGTTTACGTCGCCGATGACGGAACCGACGTACTCTTCCGGCGACACGATCTCGACCTTCATCACCGGCTCGAGCAGAGCGGGCGAGGCCTTCTCGATGGCTTCACGCAGAGCGGCGCGCGAGGCGATTTCGAAGGCGATGGCCGAGGAGTCGACCTCGTGGTAGGCGCCGTCGACCAAGGTGACCTTGACGTCGACCACCGGGAAGCCGGCGAGCGGACCGGAGGTCATCACCGAGTTCAGGCCCTTTTCGACGCCCGGGATGTATTCCTTGGGAACCACACCACCGATGATCTTGTTCTCGAACTGGAAACCCTTGCCGACTTCGTTCGGCTCGACCACGAACTTCACCTTGGCGAACTGACCGGTACCACCGGTCTGCTTCTTGTGGGTGTAGTCGATCTCGGTCGCCTTGCGGATGGTCTCGCGGTAGGCAACCTGCGGGGCGCCGACGTTCACCTTGATGTTGTGCGGAGCACGACGGAGAATGTCGATCTTGATGTCGAGGTGCAGTTCGCCCATGCCCTTGATGATCGTCTGGCCCGACTCCTGGTCGGTGGAGACGCGGAAGGACGGGTCTTCCGAGGCCAGCTTCTGCAGGGCCATGGAGAGCTTTTCCTGCTCGCTCTTGGTCGCCGCTTCGACGGCCATCTCGATGACCGGCTCGGGGAATTCCATCTTCTCGAGGATGACGGGCTTCAGCGGGTCGCAGAGCGTGTCGCCGGTACGGGTGTCCTTGAGGCCGACGAAGGCGATGATGTCGCCGGCGCGGGCTTCCTCGACGTCCTCACGGCTGTCGGCGTGCATCTGGACCATGCGGCCGATGCGCTCGCGCTTCTCGCGGGTCGAGTTCAGGACGGTCGAACCCTTGGTCAGCACGCCCGAGTAGACGCGGGCGAAGGTCAGCACGCCATAGGGATCTTCGATGATCTTGAAGGCCAGCATGGAGAGCGGCTCGTCGTCGGTCGAGTGACGAACGGTCTCTTCCTCGGTCTTCGGATCGATACCCTTGGTCGGCGGCACGTCGACCGGCGACGGCAGGTAGTCGACGACGGCGTCGAGCAGGGTCTGCACGCCCTTGTTCTTGAAGGCCGAGCCAGCGAGAACCGGGAACCAGGCCGAAACCAGAACCGCCTTGCGGATCAGCTTCTTGAGGGTCACCTCGTCGGGCTCGTTGCCCTCGAGGTAGGCCTCCATGGCGGCGTCGTCCATCTCGACGGCGGCTTCGATCAGCTCGGCACGCGCTTCAATGGCGCGCTCGACCATGTCGGCCGGGATGTCTTCGTCATGGAACTTGGCGCCAAGCTGCTCGTCTTCCCACACGACCGCCTTCATGCGGATGAGGTCGACGATGCCCTTGAAGTTGGACTCGGCACCGATCGGCAGCTGCAGGGCAATCGGACGCGCACCGAGGCGGGTCTTGATGTCGCTCAGGCACTGGTCGAAGTTCGCGCCGGTCTTGTCCATCTTGTTGCAGAAGACGATCCGGGGAACGTGATACTTGTCGCCCTGACGCCACACCGTCTCGGTCTGGGGCTCGACACCCTGGTTCGAGTCGAGAACGCAGACGGCGCCATCGAGCACGCGCAGCGAACGCTCGACTTCAATGGTGAAGTCGACGTGGCCTGGGGTGTCGATGATGTTGAGGCGCTTGCCATTCCAGAAGGTGGTGGTGGCAGCCGACGTGATGGTGATGCCACGCTCCTGCTCCTGCTCCATGTAGTCCATGGTGGCAGCGCCGTCGTGCACTTCGCCGATCTTGTGGGACTTGCCCGAGTAATAGAGGACGCGTTCCGTCGTCGTCGTCTTGCCCGCATCAATGTGGGCCATGATGCCGAAGTTGCGGTAGTCCTCGAGCTTATGCGTACGAGCCATGATCGTCTCCGCCTGTCCGGCTTACCAGCGATAATGCGAGAAGGCGCGGTTGGCCTCGGCCATCCGGTGCGTGTCTTCGCGCTTCTTGACGGCGGTGCCGCGGTTGTTGGCAGCGTCCATCAGCTCGCCCGACAGACGATCGACCATCGTCTTCTCGTTGCGACCGCGAGCGGCCGAGATGAGCCAGCGGATGGCGAGGGCCTGACGGCGCTCGGTACGAACCTCGACCGGCACCTGATAGGTGGCACCACCGACGCGGCGCGACCGAACTTCGATCTGCGGCATCACGTTGTGGAGCGCCTGGTGGAAGGTCTGGACCGGGCTCTGGCGGGTACGGTTCTCGATGCTGTCGAAGGCACCGTAGACGATCGCTTCGGCGACCGACTTCTTGCCGTCCTGCATGATCGAGTTCATGAACTTGGAAACGACGATATCACCGAACTTCGGATCGGGATTGATCTCGCGCTTCTCTGCACTGTGACGACGGGACATACTTCGTCTCCGGGTATAGCAAAATAAGACCGACCGGATCCGGCTTCACGCACAGATCCGGCCAGGGATCACTTCGGACGCTTGGCGCCGTACTTGGAGCGGCGCTGCTTGCGATTCTTGACGCCCTGCGTGTCGAGCACGCCGCGAAGGATGTGATAGCGCACGCCGGGAAGGTCCTTGACGCGGCCGCCGCGGATCATGACGACCGAGTGCTCCTGAAGGTTGTGACCTTCACCAGGAATGTAGCCGATGACCTCGTAGCCGTTGGTCAGACGAACCTTGGCGACCTTACGAAGGGCCGAGTTCGGCTTCTTCGGGGTCGTCGTATAGACGCGCGTGCAGACGCCGCGCTTCTGAGGGCAAGCCTCAAGATGGCGAGCCTTCTCACGGTAAACCGGCGCCACGCGCGGGTTACGGATCAACTGATTGATCGTCGGCATCCTTCACCTTCAATCCAAACGTCCGGACCCTCATTAAGACCGGAACTTCACTTCCTTCAGAGCCAACCGCCGCCAGAACCGAGGCAACAGGTCAACTCCCTGACCGAATTCGCAGCTCTCCGCACCCCGCCCGCACAAAACGAAGCGCGCCGATAACGTGAAATCTCACGTCCGGCGCGGCGGAAAGCAGAGGAACAATGCCGAGAGGCACCGTTCGTGCGTACAACAGCTTTCACCACCAGTGGAGCGAATTGCGTTTAACGATGCTTGATCAAAGGCTTAAGGACCAGTGATCGATCACGCGTTACAGACCAACTCTTCAAGTGGCGCGGACACTACTCAAACTATCCCCAACCGTCAAGCCAGCCGGACAAAAAAGCCGGAAACCTCGGCCTTCTGCGGACACGCCCCTGCCCCACACGCACGATGCAGCAATTCCATGACGGTTTGGCGCAACAAATGCAATCCCCCTCTTCCATTTGCCCGATCTCCCGGGGCCGAATGGCGAATCCATGGCCGAATCCGATCGGGGCGGGCACCGGAATCGAACCAAGCGAATCCCGCCCTCCTTCAAACGAAAGCGCGGCGCCCCTTTCGGAACGCCGCGCCATCGGAGTCATCAGGTTCGAGCGATCAGACCTCGGTGCCGATCTTGTCGACTTCGCCGACCGGCACCTCGACGCCCTCGCCGAGGGCGTCCTTGCGGCGCTCCTCGAGGATCAGCTCGTCGCGGCGCATGGCCACCTGGCGGATGCGGCTCATCAGCGAGCCGGTACCGGCCGGGATCAGGCGACCGACGATGACGTTCTCCTTGAGCCCCTCGAGCGTGTCGACCTTGCCATTGACCGCCGCCTCGGTGAGGACGCGGGTGGTCTCCTGGAAGGACGCCGCCGAGATGAAGGAGCGCGTCTGCAGGCTGGCCTTGGTGATGCCGAGCAGGATCGGGTGAGCCACCGCCGGCTGTTTGCCTTCGGAGGTCGCCTTCTCGTTGATCTGATCGAACTCCAGCTTGTCCACCTGGTCGCCGCCCATCAGGTCGGTGTCGCCGCCCTCGGTGACCTCGACCTTCTGCAGCATCTGGCGAACGATCACCTCGATGTGCTTGTCGTTGATCACCACGCCCTGCAACCGGTAGACTTCCTGGATCTCGTTGACGAGGTAGGCGGCCAGCGCCTCCACGCCCTTGATCGCCAGGATGTCGTGCGGCGCGGGATTGCCGTCGACGATGTAATCGCCCTTCTCGACCACGTCGCCTTCCTGAAGGTGGAAGTTCTTGGTCTTCGGGATCAGGTACTCGCGCGGCTCAAGGCTGGCGTCGTGCGGCTCGATGAGCACGCGGCGCTTGTTCTTGTAGTCGCGGCCGAAGCGGATCGTACCGTCGATCTCGGCGATGATGGCGTGATCCTTCGGACGACGGGCCTCGAACAGCTCGGCGACGCGCGGCAGACCGCCGGTGATGTCACGCGTCTTGGCGCTTTCGAGCGGGATACGGGCGAGCACGTCGCCGGCATGTACCTTCGAACCCGGCTCGACCGACAGGATGGCGTCGGGGCTGAGCAGGTAGCGGGCATCGCCACCCTTCTGCGGCTTGCCGATCTTGCCGTTGGCGTCCTTGATGACGATGGCCGGCTTGAGGTCCGACGTACGGGCCGAACCGCGCCAGTCGATGACCACGCGCTTGGTGATGCCGGTCGCCTCGTCGGTCGTCTCGGACACCGAGGCGCCTTCCTGCAAGTCCTCGTAGCCGACGATACCGTCGACGTCGGTCAGCACCGGGCGGGTGTAGGGGTCCCACTCGGCAAGACGCTGACCGCGCTTGATCTTGTCGCCGTCATCGACGTGCAGGCGCGAGCCGTAGACCACGCGATGGGTCGAACGCTCGTTGCCGGCCTCGTCGACCAGCACCACGGCGAGGTTGCGGCCCATGGCGATGAGCTTGCCCTCACTGTCGCGCACGACGTTGCGGTTGCGGATCTTGACCGTGCCTTCGATGGTCGACTCGATGAACGAGCTATCCACCACCTGCGCCGTGCCGCCGATGTGGAAGGTGCGCATGGTGAGCTGGGTGCCCGGCTCGCCGATCGACTGGGCCGCGATGACGCCGACGGCTTCGCCCATGTTGACGGGCGTGCCGCGTGCGAGATCGCGACCGTAGCACTTGGCGCAGACGCCGATCTTGGTGGCGCAGGTCAGCACCGAACGGATCTTCACCGACTGGATGCCGGACTTCTCGATCCGCTCGACGTCGCGCTCCTCGATCAGCTTGCCCTTCGGCACCACCACTTCGCCGGTGGCGGCGACGGTGATGTCCTCCGCAGCCGTGCGGCCGAGGATGCGGGCGCCAAGCGTGGCGACGACCTGACCGGCATCGACGATCGCCTGCATGCGGAGGCCCTGGTCCTCGGCGCCGCAGTCGGTCTCGGTGATGATGCAGTCCTGCGCCACGTCGACGAGACGACGGGTGAGGTAACCGGAGTTGGCGGTCTTCAGAGCGGTGTCGGCCAGACCCTTACGGGCACCGTGCGTGGAGTTGAAGTACTCCATCACGCTCAGGCCTTCCTTGAAGTTCGAGATGATCGGCGTCTCGATGATCTCGCCCGACGGCTTGGCCATCAGGCCGCGCATGCCGGCGAGCTGCTTCATCTGGGCCGGCGAACCACGGGCGCCCGAGTGGCTCATCATGTAGATGGAGTTCATCGGCTTGGTGCGGCCGGTGTCGTCCTTCTGCACGGCGGAGATGCGCTTCATCATCTCCTCGGCCACCTTGTCGGTGCACTTGGCCCAGGCGTCGACCACCTTATTGTACTTCTCGCCCTGGGTGATCAGGCCGTCGGAGTACTGCTGCTCGTAGTCGTTGACCAACGCCAGCGTCTCGCCGACGAGGTTCGCCTTGGTCTCCGGGATGACCATGTCGTCCTTGCCGAAGGAGATACCGGCGTTGCAGGCTTCCCTGAAGCCGAGGGCCATGATCTTGTCGCAGAAGATCACCGACTCCTTCTGGCCGCAATGGCGGTAGACCGCGTCGATCATGCCCGAGATCTTCTTCTTGGTCATGAGCTCGTTGCAGAGGTCGTACGGCACGTTGTGGTTCTTGGGCAGCAACTGGCCGATCATCATGCGGCCGGGCGTGGTCTCGTAGATCTTGGAGACCGGGTTGCCGTCCTTGTCGATGGTCTTGAAGCGGCCGCGCACCTTGGAGTGCAGCGTCACGGCGCCGGTGTCGAGCGCATGCTGCAGCTCGCCGAAGTCGGCGAAGGCCATGCCCTCGCCCGGCTCGCCGTCGTTCATGATCGACAGGTAGTAGAGACCGAGAACGATGTCCTGCGAGGGAACGATGATCGGCGCGCCATTGGCCGGGTGCAGGATGTTGTTGGTCGACATCATCAGCACGCGGGCTTCGAGCTGGGCTTCAAGGCTCAGCGGCACGTGGACGGCCATCTGGTCGCCGTCGAAGTCGGCGTTGAAGGCCGAGCAGACGAGCGGGTGCAGCTGGATCGCCTTGCCCTCGATCAGGATCGGCTCGAAGGCCTGGATGCCGAGGCGGTGCAGCGTCGGGGCGCGGTTCAGCATGACCGGATGCTCGCGGATGACCTCGTCGAGGATATCCCAGACTTCCGGACGCTCCTTCTCCACCAGCTTCTTGGCCTGCTTCACCGTCGAGGAGAAGCCCTTGGCGTCGAGGCGCGAGTAGATGAACGGCTTGAACAGCTCCAGCGCCATCTTCTTCGGCAGGCCGCACTGATGCAGCTTCATTTCCGGGCCGACCACGATGACCGAACGGCCGGAGTAATCGACGCGCTTGCCGAGGAGGTTCTGGCGGAAGCGGCCCTGCTTGCCCTTCAGCATGTCGGAGAGCGACTTCAGCGGACGCTTGTTGGCGCCGGTGATGACGCGGCCGCGACGGCCGTTGTCGAACAGGGCGTCAACCGACTCCTGAAGCATGCGCTTCTCGTTGCGGATGATGATGTCCGGCGCGCGCAGCTCGATGAGGCGCTTCAGGCGGTTGTTGCGGTTGATGACGCGGCGGTAGAGGTCGTTGAGGTCGGAGGTCGCGAAGCGGCCGCCATCCAGCGGGACCAGCGGGCGCAGGTCCGGCGGGATGACCGGGATGACGCTCATGACCATCCACTCGGGCTTGTTGCCCGACTGGATGAAGGCCTCGATGATGTTGACGCGCTTGGCGAGCTTCTTGGGCTTCAGCTCGGAGGTCGACTCGGCGATCTCCTGGCGCAGCTTCTCGGCCAGCTTCGGCAGGTCGAGCGACTGCAGGAGCTCGCGGATGGCCTCGGCGCCGATCAGAGCGGTGAAGGTGTCCTCGCCGTACTCCTCCTGGGCGCGCATGTAGTCCTCTTCGGTGAGGAGCTGATGCTGCTTGAGAGGGGTGAGGCCCGGCTCGGTGACGACGTAGTTTTCGAAGTAGAGGATGCGCTCCAGATCCTTGAGCGGCATGTCGAGCAGCAGGCCAATGCGGCTCGGCAGCGACTTCAGGAACCAGATGTGGGCGACGGGCGCGGCGAGCTCGATGTGGCCCATGCGCTCGCGACGGACGCGCGACAGCGTGACTTCGACGCCGCACTTCTCGCAGATGACGCCCTTGTACTTCATGCGCTTGTACTTGCCGCACAAGCACTCGTAGTCCTTGATCGGCCCGAAGATGCGGGCGCAGAACAGGCCGTCGCGCTCGGGCTTGAAGGTACGGTAGTTGATGGTCTCGGGCTTCTTGATCTCGCCATAGGACCAGCTGAGGATCTTCTCGGGGGAAGCGAGGGAGATCTTGATCTGGTCGAAGACCTGCACGGGAGCCTGTGCGTTGAAAAGGTTCATGACCTCTTGGTTCATCGGCTCGTTCTCCTGTGATGCAGCCCGACCGCCGTCTGTCCGCCTCGCCGGCGGGGGCCGCATGAAAAATCTCTAAGGCGCTTCTGGCGCCGGGGTTCAGGACGCGCCGAACTGCCGGCGCTTCCGCACCGACAGCTCAAGGCGTTTCCTTCGTTTAGGCGCGCCGGATCACTCCGCCGCGTCCTGAGGACGCTCGTCCGCGATAACAGCGTGCTCCTTGGAGTTGACCAGCTCGACGTTGAGGCCGAGCGAGCGCATCTCCTTGACCAACACGTTGAAGCTCTCGGGGATGCCGGACTCGAAGGCTTCGTCGCCGCGGACGATCGCCTCGTAGACCTTGGTGCGGCCGGCCACGTCGTCCGACTTGACCGTCAGCATCTCCTGCAGCGTATAGGCCGCGCCGTAAGCTTCCAGCGCCCAGACCTCCATTTCACCGAAGCGCTGGCCGCCGAACTGCGCCTTGCCGCCCAGCGGCTGCTGGGTGACGAGGCTGTAGGGGCCGATCGAACGGGCGTGGATCTTGTCGTCCACGAGGTGGTGGAGCTTCAGCATGTAGATGTAGCCGACGGTGACCTTGCGGTCGAAGGGCTCGCCGGTACGGCCATCGTAGAGCACCGACTGGCCGGACGTGTTCACCCCCGCCTTGGCCAAGAGCTCGTTGATGTCCGGCTCGCGAGCGCCATCGAACACCGGCGTGGCGATCGAGATGCCCTTCTTCACCTGGTTGGCGAGCAGCAGGACCTCGTCATCGGTGTACTTGCCGATGTCCTCGGTCTTGGGCGACCCCTTGTAGGTGTCGACCACCAGCTCGCGCAGCGGCTCGATCTCGTTGCTGTGCCGATAGGCCTCCAGCATCTCGCCGATCTTGCGGCCCATGCCGGCGCAGGCCCAACCCAGGTGGGTTTCGAGGATCTGACCGACGTTCATGCGCGAAGGCACGCCGAGCGGGTTCAGCACGATATCGACATGGGTGCCGTCCTCGAGGAACGGCATGTCTTCCACCGGCACGATGCGCGAGACGACGCCCTTGTTGCCATGACGGCCGGCCATCTTGTCGCCCGGCTGGATCTTGCGCTTCACGGCGACGAAGATCTTGACCATCTTCATGACGCCCGGCGGCAGTTCGTCGCCGCGCTGCAGCTTCTCCACCTTGTCGATGAAGCGCTGCTCGAGCCGCTTGCGGCTCTCGTCATACTGCTTGCGCAGGGCCTCGATCTCGCCCATGGCCTGCTCGCTCTCGAGAGCGAACTGCCACCACTGCGACCGCGGGAACTCCTCGAGCTTCTCCTGGTCGAGGACAGTGTCCTTCTTGAAGCCCTTGGGGCCGCCGACGCCGGTCTTGCCGATCAGCATGCCCATCAGGCGGCCGTAGACGTTACGGTCGAGGATGGCCTGCTCGTCGTCGCGGTCCTTGGCGAGACGCTCGATCTCCTCGCGCTCGATCGCCATGGCGCGCTCGTCCTTCTCGACGCCGTGGCGGTTGAAGACGCGCACTTCGACGATGGTGCCGGTCACGCCCGGCGGCACGCGCAGGGAGGTGTCGCGCACATCCGAGGCCTTCTCGCCGAAGATGGCGCGCAGAAGCTTCTCTTCCGGCGTCATCGGGCTTTCGCCCTTCGGCGTGATCTTGCCGACGAGGATGTCACCGGCCTGGACTTCGGCGCCGATGTAGACGATGCCGGCTTCGTCGAGGTTCTTCAGGGCCTCTTCCGACACGTTCGGGATGTCGCGGGTGATTTCTTCCGGACCCAGCTTGGTGTCGCGGGCCATCACCTCGAACTCCTCGATGTGGATCGAGGTGAACACGTCCTCGGCCACGATCTTCTCGGAGAGAAGAATCGAGTCCTCGTAGTTGTAGCCGTTCCAGGGCATGAACGCGACCAGCACGTTCCGGCCGAGAGCCAGATCGCCGAGGTCGGTCGACGGACCGTCGGCGATGATGTCGCCCTTGGCCACCACGTCGCCGACGCGCACCAGCGGACGCTGGTTGATGCAGGTCGACTGGTTGGAGCGCTGGAACTTCATCAGGCGATAGATGTCGACGCCCGACTTCGAGGCTTCGAGGTCCTCGGTGGCGCGGATGACGATACGGGTGGCGTCCACCTGGTCGATGACGCCGCCGCGCTTGGCGGCGATCGCGGCGCCCGAGTCACGGGCGACGACCGGCTCCATGCCGGTGCCGACGAACGGCGCCTCGGCGCGGACCAGCGGCACGGCCTGACGCTGCATGTTCGAGCCCATCAGGGCGCGGTTGGCGTCGTCGTTCTCGAGGAACGGGATCAGCGCCGCGGCGACGGACACGACCTGCTTGGGCGACACGTCCATCAGGTCGACGCGCTCCTTGGCGACGGCGGCCGTCTCGCCGGCATGGCGGGAGATGACCATATCGTTCACGAAGCGGCCTTCCTCGTCGAGGATGGCGTTGGCCTGGGCGACCGTGTACTTGCTCTCTTCCATGGCCGAGAGGTAGACGACCTTGTCGGTCACCCGACCGTCCTCGACAATGCGGTACGGGCTCTCGATGAAGCCGTACTTGTTGACGCGGGCGAAGGTGGCGAGCGAGTTGATCAGACCGATGTTCGGGCCTTCCGGCGTTTCGATCGGGCAGATGCGGCCGTAGTGCGTGGTGTGAACGTCACGAACCTCGAAGCCGGCGCGCTCGCGGGTCAGACCGCCCGGGCCAAGGGCCGACAGGCGGCGCTTGTGGGTGATCTCCGAAAGCGGGTTGGTCTGGTCCATGAACTGGCTGAGCTGCGACGACCCGAAGAACTCGCGCACGGCGGCGGCCGCCGGCTTGGCGTTGATCAGGTCCTGCGGCATGACCGTGTCGATGTCGACCGAGCTCATGCGCTCCTTGATGGCGCGCTCCATGCGCAGGAGACCGACGCGGTACTGATTTTCCATCAGCTCGCCGACCGAACGGACGCGGCGGTTGCCGAGATTGTCGATGTCGTCGATCTCGCCCTTGCCGTCGCGCAGCTCCACCAGCGTCTTGATGACGGCCAGGATGTCTTCCTTGCGGAGGACGCGGACGGTGTCCGGGCACTGAAGGTCGAGGCGCATGTTCATCTTGACGCGGCCGACGGCGCTGAGGTCGTAGCGCTCGGCGTCGAAGAACAGCGACTTGAACATCGCCTCGGCGGTGTCGATGGTCGGCGGCTCGCCCGGACGCATGACGCGGTAGATGTCGAACAGGGCGCCCTCGCGGGACTCGTTCTTGTCGACGGCCAGCGTGTTGCGGATGTAGGCGCCGGTGTTGACGTGGTCGATGTCGAGCAGCGGCAGCTCGTCGATGCCGAGATCGGCAAGCATGGCCAGCATCTTGGCGGTGATCTCGTCACCAGCCTCGACGTAGATCTCGCCCGTCTGCATGTTGACGACGTCTTCGGCGATGTAGAGGCCTTCGAGTTCCTCGTCGGTCACCTTCAGGGCCTTGAGGCCCTTCTCGGCGAGCTGACGGGCCGCGCGGGCCGTCAGCTTGCGGCCGGCGCCCACCACGACTTCGCCGGTGTCGGCGTCGATGAGGTCGGCGACAGCCTTCATGCCCTTCATGCGATTGGCATCGTAAGGCATGCGCCAGCCGTCCTTGGCGCGCTCGTAGATGATCTTGTTGTAGAAGGTGTCGAGGATCTCCTCGCCGTCGAGACCGAGGGCGAACATCAGGCTCGTCACCGGGATCTTGCGACGGCGGTCGATGCGCGCGTAGACGATGTCCTTGGCGTCGAACTCGATGTCGAGCCAGGACCCGCGATACGGGATGATGCGCGCGGCGAACAGCAGCTTGCCCGACGAATGGCTCTTGCCCTTGTCGTGATCGAAGAACACGCCCGGCGAACGGTGCATCTGCGAGACGATGACGCGCTCGGTGCCATTGACGATGAAGGTGCCGTTGTCGGTCATGAGCGGCATGTCGCCCATGTAGACGTCCTGCTCCTTGATGTCCTTGACCGACTTGGCGCCGGTATCCTCGTCGACATCGAACACGATGAGACGCAGCGTCACCTTGAGCGGCGCGGCGAAGGTCATGCCGCGCTGGCGGCACTCATCGACGTCGTACTTCGGCGCTTCGAACTCGTAGCGAACGAACTCGAGAAACGCCGTGCCGGCGAAGTCGGAAATCGGGAACACAGACTTGAAAACGGCCTGGAGGCCCTCCTCGGGACGTCCGCCCTTGGGCTCCTCCACCATGAGGAACTGGTCGTAGGACGCCTTCTGGACCTCGATCAGGTTCGGCATCTCGGCAACTTCCCGGATGTCTCCGAAGAACTTGCGGACACGCCTGCGGCCGTTGAACGTTTGCGCCATTGCTTCCCTCGTACACCGTGATCGGCAGACCGGAACCCTTTGATACGCAACGCTCTCACGCCGCCGAAGGGCTCGGGACAAACCGACCGTCGACCGACAGGCCAAGTCTTTAGCCAATTCGATCCGATTCGGGCCAAAAAAAGGCCATCTCAAAAACAACCGTTGGGCGGCCCGATTTTGTCGAGCCGCCCACCGTCATAAATGTCAGGTCGATTACTTGACGTCGACCTTGGCACCAGCTTCTTCAAGCTGCTTCTTGATCTTGGCGGCCTCGTCCTTGGCGACGGCTTCCTTGACCGGCTTCGGAGCGCCTTCGACCAGGTCCTTAGCTTCCTTGAGGCCGAGGCCGGTGATGGCGCGGACTTCCTTGATCACGTTGATCTTCTTGTCGCCGGCGTCGACGAGGATGACGTCGAACTCGGTCTTCTCTTCCTCAGCGGCGGCCGGAGCGGCACCACCGGCGGCGCCAACGGCGGCGACGGCGACCGGAGCAGCGGCGGACACGCCCCACTTCTCTTCGAGGAGCTTCGACAGCTCGGCGGCTTCCAGGACGGTCAGGGCCGACAGTTCATCGACCAGCTTGGCAAGATCAGCCATTTCACTTCTTCCTTCAGTAACGGTTCGAACCAGATTTTTGTTTCAGGTCGAACGGCCTCACGCCGCTTCGTCCTTCTTGGCATAAGCCCCGAACACGCGGGCCAGCTGGCCCGCGGGTGCCTGCAGGACGCCTGCGATGCGGGTCGCCGGGGTATTGATCATACCCAGCAGCTTGGCGCGCAGTTCGTCCAGCGACGGCAGGCTCGCGAGAGCCTTGACGCCGTTGGCATCGAGGTTGGTCTTGCCGAGAGCACCACCGAGAACAACGAGCTTGTCGTTGGTCTTGGAGTACTCGACAGTGACCTTGGACGCCGCGACCGGATCCGCCGAATAGGCGATGACGGTCGGACCTGTGAACAGGTCGGCAATGTGCTCGGCATCGGTGCCTTGAAGAGCAAGCTTGGCGAGGCGGTTCTTGGCGACCTTGACCTTGCCGCCGGCTTCCCTCATGCGGGCGCGATACGCCTGCAGGTCAGCGACGGTAAGGCCTTGGTAGTGGGACACGACGATGACGCCCGCGCCCTTGAACGAGGCGTTGAGTGCGTCGATCAGTTCCCGCTTTTCCGCTCTATCCACGGCCTGTCTCCAGATAAACGACAAGGCTTGCACCCCGTCGTCAGGTTGCTGTTGCCACGCCTTCGCCCGAGGGCTTGGCGCGACGCTCGCGGCCTGTCCGCCAACCCGTTCCGGAAAACCGGCGTAGCTGGAGGGAAGAGTTCGAACCGGTACTCGTCATGGGAAGAACGGCGGACCGCCCTTCGGATGATACGGATCTCACTCCCGTCTCATGCAGGCCCCGACGTCACCCAGAAGCTGGGATCGGTCCGTTAGGCTTAGGTCTCGGCATATGCCGGACACCCGCAATCTCGGACAGGGTCGGCGCCTCCTTGAGGACAAGTCCTCCGGGAGGCCACCGATCCCGCCGGCCTTGGCCGACGGGAAACTCATCGCTCCTCATCGGAGCTACCGGCCCTGAGGCCGGAATTCATCGTCAGGAAGCGGCGCCCACGGAGCCGACTTCCACCTTCACGCCCGGGCCCATGGTCGAGGAGACCGACAGGCGCTGCAGATAGGTGCCCTTGGCACCCGTCGGCTTGGCCTTCTGGACGGCGTCGACGAGGGCGCGGACGTTGTCCAGCAGCGCCTCGGCGGTGAACGAAGCCTTGCCGACGCCGGCATGGACGATACCGGCCTTCTCGACGCGGAACTCGACGGCACCACCCTTGGACGCCTTGACGGCGGCGGCGACATCCTGCGTCACGGTGCCGACCTTGGGGTTCGGCATCAGGCCGCGCGGGCCGAGAACCTTGCCCAGACGGCCGACCAGCGGCATCATGTCCGGCGTGGCGATGCAGCGATCGAAGTTGATCTCGCCCTTCTGGATCGTCTCGACCAGCTCTTCGGCGCCGACGATGTCGGCTCCGGCGGCGGTCGCCTCGTCGGCCTTGAGGCCACGGGCGAACACGGCGACGCGGACGGTCTTGCCAGTGCCGTGCGGCAGCTGGACGACGCCACGGACCATCTGGTCGGCATGACGGGGATCGACGCCGAGATTGATGGCAACTTCGACAGTCTCGTCGAACTTGGCCGTGGCGCGCTCCTTGATCAGGCCGAGGGCCTCGGTCAGCGGATAGAACTTCTTGCGATCGATGCCTTCGCGGCTAGCGGCGACGCGCTTGGGAAGCTTGGCCATGTCGGTCACTCCGCGATCTTGAGACCCATGGAGCGGGCGGAGCCCTCGACCATGAGCATGGCGGCGTCGATGGAGGTGGCGTTCATGTCGACGAGCTTCTTCTCGGCGATTTCACGCACCTGCGCCTTGGTGACGGAACCGGCGGTGCCGGTGCCCGGCGTCTTCGAGCCCTTGTCGAGACCGGCGGCCTTCTTCAGGAAGTAGGTCATCGGCGGCGTACGGAGCTTGAAGGTGAACGAGCGGTCCGCGTAGATGGTGAAGAGCACCGGGATCGGCATGCCCTTTTCCATACCCTGCGTCTGCGCGTTGAATGCCTTGCAGAATTCCATGATGTTGAGACCGCGCTGACCGAGCGCGGGGCCGATCGGAGGCGACGGGGTCGCCGAACCGGCCGGTACCTGAAGCTTCAGGTAGCCAGTGATTTTCTTCGCCATTTTCTTCTCCTCGTCGGCGCACCCGGATGAGCCGGTTCGCCTTCAGGTTCGTGGTCGGAGGACCGTGTCCCGGCGGCGATGGCCGGGGCCCCTCTCCCACGGGGTGGGTGCCGACCGGAAAACCGGACGGCGAACGCGACACCGGCGAACCGGCATCGCAAACGTGCGTCAGACCTTTTCGACCTGACCGTATTCGAGTTCGACCGGCGTAGCGCGACCAAAGATCGACACCGCCACCTTGAGGCGACTGCGCTCTTCGTCCACTTCCTCGACAAGGCCGGAGAAGGACGCGAACGGGCCGTCGGAAACCTTGACCTGCTCGCCGATCTCGAAGCTGACGGACGGCTTGGGCCGCTCGACGCCAACCTCGACCTGATTCATGATGCGCTCGGCCTCACGGTCGGGAATGGGAACCGGCTTGTTGTCGGACCCAAGGAACCCCGTGACCTTCGGCGTGTTCTTGATCAGGTGATAGGCCTCGTCGGTCATGTCCATGCGGACCAGGACATAACCCGGGAAGAACTTGCGCTCGGCCGCCACCTTGCGGCCGCGACGCACCTCGGTGATGCTTTCGGTCGGCACCAGAACCTGCTCGAAGAGATGCGCGAGACCGCGCTGCTGCGCCTGCTCCTTGATGGAGTCAGCCACCTTCTTCTCGAAATTCGAGTAGGCGTGCACGATGTACCAGCGTTTTGCCATGTCGATGCTCCCTCGGCGGTCGTTCGTCAGCCGCTGAGGCCGAGCAGCAACCCGACACCCCAGTTCATGATCATGTCGGCGACCAGGAAGAAGATCGCCGCGAGGATGGCCATGATGAACACCATGGTCGTCGTGATCGCAGTCTCGCGTCGGGTCGGCCATGTGACCTTGCCGGCCTCGGTCCGAACCTGCTGCAGAAACTCAAGGGGGCTAGTCTTGGCCATACATCCACTCATGACGGTCGGGCGCGCGGAACGTCAGCTCCGCGCGCCACGAGACAGGAACCGTTATCTATAGCGTTCGGCAGGTCCACGCAAGAGGGAAATGGCAGGGGCAGCAGGGCTCGAACCCGCGACCTGCGGTTTTGGAGACCGCCGCTCTACCAACTGAGCTATACCCCTAGACTTCCGCTCGCGGACGCCAGTCCGTTCGCTTATAGCCGAACCGGCTTCCGGATCAAGCACCAAAAGCGCGGTGCGCCCTTCTTACCGATTCCTGCCGGCGGGGCAACCCCCGCGCGGCAATTTCTTTGTCTCCCGAACGACTTGGCTGTGGATCAGCCCGGAAATCCAGGAGATTCCGGCGACTGACGCCGCCGGGTACGCGTCATCACTCGACGATGGAGGCCACCACACCTGCGCCGACGGTACGACCGCCTTCACGGATGGCGAAGCGGAGCTTCTCTTCCATGGCGATCGGAACGATCAGCTGGACGTTCATCGTCACGTTGTCGCCC
>NZ_JAMDLH010000016.1:1660-2958 GCF_023721755.1 Pleomorphomonas sp. NRK KF1
AAGCGGTCGGGTCTTGCAGACGGACTTCTGCGAGGGATGGGCATGGGTAATGAGAGCGATCAAGTGACGTAAGGGCATCTGGTGGATGCCTTGGCGCTGAGAGGCGATGAAGGACGTGGTACGCTGCGATAAGCCATGGGGAGCTGCGAACAAGCTTTGATCCGTGGATTTCCGAATGGGGGAACCCATCTTCAGCGAACAGTGATCAGTTGGCAGTCGAAAGCGCGCCCGGCAGGGAAAGCGGCTCGGCCAAGCTGCCATCCGGTTACTGTTTGCGATAATGAAGATATCTAGTCCCTGAATCCATAGGGGATTAGAGGCGAACGCAGGGAAGTGAAACATCTAAGTACCTGCAGGAAAGGACATCAACCGAGACTCCGCAAGTAGTGGCGAGCGAACGCGGACCAGGCCAGTGGTCAGTCGAGTTAAAGCAGAACGGTCTGGAATGGCCGGCGTTAAGGGTGACAGCCCCGTATGTGTAGATGCTTGACTGATCCTTGAGTAAGGCGGGACACGTGCAATCCTGTCTGAACGTGGGGGGCCCACCCTCCAAGCCTAAGTACTCCTCAGCGACCGATAGCGAACCAGTACCGTGAGGGAAAGGTGAAAAGCACCCCGACGAGGGGAGTGAAATAGTACCTGAAACCGGATGCCTACAAACAGTCGGAGGCTGCAATGCTGACGGCGTACCTTTTGTATAATGGGTCAGCGACTTAGTCTGTCGAGCGAGCTTAAGCCGTTAGGTGTAGGCGCAGCGAAAGCGAGTCTGAACAGGGCGTTCAGTTCGACGGATTAGACCCGAAACGAGGTGATCTAGTCATGAGCAGGTTGAAGGTGCGGTAACACGCACTGGAGGACCGAACCCACGCCTGTTGAAAAAGTCGGGGATGACTTGTGACTAGGGGTGAAAGGCCAATCAAACCTCGAAATAGCTGGTTCTCCGCGAAATCTATTTAGGTAGAGCGTCGGATGAATACCTCGGGGGGTAGAGCACTGCATAGGCAAGGGGGTCCTACAGACTTACCGATCTTAAGCAAACTCCGAATACCCGAGAGTACTATCCGGCAGACACACGGCGGGTGCTAACGTCCGTCGTGAAGAGGGAAACAACCCTGACCATCAGTTAAGGTCCCGAAGTCACGGCTAAGTGTGAAACGATGTGGGAATCCCAAAACAACCAGGATGTTGGCTTAGAAGCAGCCATCATTTAAAGAAAGCGTAACAGCTCACTGGTCTAGACAAGGGTTCCTGCGCGGACAATGTAACGGGGCTCAAGCCGTGCACCGAAACTATGGGTG
>NZ_JAMDLH010000017.1 GCF_023721755.1 Pleomorphomonas sp. NRK KF1
CATGCTTGCATTGAAGATCGACGGCAGTGGGTTGAGTTCGTTTCACGAGATCGCCGAGCCGGTTGCCGGGGCTGGCGAGGTGGTGGTGGCGGTGAAGCACGTGGGTCTCTGCGGTAGCGACCTCAACACGTTTGCCGGCCTCAATCCGCTGGTGAGCCTGCCGCGCATTCCCGGCCACGAGATCGGCGCGGAGATCGTCTGCACCGGAGTGGACGTGCCGGCCGAGTATGCGCCGGGCAAGCGGGTCATCGTCGTGCCCTACACGGCCTGCGGCACCTGCTCGTCCTGCCGCAAGGGCCGCGTCAACGCCTGCCGCTATAACCGTACCCTCGGCGTCCAGCAGGAAGGCGGCCTCGCCGAGCGGATCGTGCTTCCCTATGGCAAGCTGATCCTCAACGACAGCCTGGCGCCGCGCCATCTGGCGCTGGTCGAGCCGCTGTCGGTGGGCTTCCACGCCGTGGATCGCGGCCGCGTCGAGGCCGGCGACCGGGTGGTGGTGATCGGCTGCGGCATGATCGGCATGGGCGCGGTGGCCGGCGCGGTCGCCCGCGGCGCCGAGGTGATCGCCATCGATCTCGGCGACAAGACCGCCATGGCGCTGAAGTATGGCGCCAAACACGCCATCGACGCCGGCAAGGACGACGTGGTGGCGCGCGTGAACGAGCTCACCGGTGGCGACGGCGCCGACGTGGTGATCGAGGCGGTCGGCCTGCCGGCCACCTTCACCCAGGCCGTCGACCTCGCCTGCTTTGCCGGCAGGATCGTCTACATCGGCTACTCCAAGGCGCCGGTCACCTACGACACCAAGTATTTCAACATGAAGGAGCTCGACATCCACGGCTCCCGCAACGCCACCATCGACGACTTCAAGGCGGTGATCGCCTATCTCGAGGGGCTCGACCATGCCCCCGACGACCTGATCTCCAAGGTGTTCCCCTTCAGGGACGCCGACAAGGCCCTGCCCTATTGGACAGAGGCCCGCGCCTCGACGCTGAAGATCCTGATCGAGTGCTGAGGGCGAGGACACCATCATGACCATAATCGACGCATCCGCCCTCAACGGCCGTCCCCGGCCGCGAGCCCGCATCCTGCAATGGGGCGAAGGCAACTTCCTGCGTGCCTTCGTCGACTGGAAGATCGACCGCATGAACGAGGCCGGCGGCCTCGACTGGGGCGTCGTCATCGTCCGGCCGATCGCCGAGGGCAACCCGCACTGGCTCAACGAGCAGGACGGGCTCTACACCGTGCTGTCGCGCGGCGTCGCCGACGACGGCGCCAAGGTATCGGAAGCCCGCGTCGTCGGCTCGGTCTTGAAGGAGATCGGCGCCCACCAGCACTGGAGCGAGGTGCTGGCTCTCGCCCGCGACCCGGAGATCACCGTCGTCATCTCCAACACCACCGATGCCGGCATCGCCTACATGCCGACGGTGAAGTACGCGGATGCCCCGCAGGCCTCGTTCCCGGGCAAGATGACGCGGCTTCTGCACGAGCGCTGGCAAGCCTTCGGCGGCAAGCCGGACGCCGGCTGGCAGATGATCGCCTGCGAGCTGATCGACCACAACGGCGACGAACTCCGCCGCATCGTGCTGCGCCACGCCGAGGAATGGGGACTGGAGGCTGCCTTCATCGCCTGGGTGAAGGAGGCCAATGCCTTCTACAACACGCTGGTCGACCGCATCGTGCCGGGCTACCCACGCGCCGATGCCGAAGCGATCGAGCGGGAACTCGGTTACACCGATCGCTTCATGACCACCGGCGAGCTGTTCCACTTCTTCGTCATCGAGCGGAAGCCCGGCCAGCCGGAGCTGCGTCTGCCGCTGGCCCAGCATGACCCTGATACCGTCGTGGTGCCCGACGCCACGCCCTACAAGGCGCGCAAGGTGGCGATCCTCAACGGCGCCCACACCGCGCTCTGCGCCTTGAGCCTGATCTCCGGCGTTGCGACGGTGGGCGAGGCAGTGACCACCAAGGTGGGGGCCAAGTTCCTCGACCGGCTGCTCGCCGAGGAGGTCATCCCCTTCCTCACCTTGCCGAAGGACGAGCTCCAGGCCTTTGCCGACGCGGTGCTGAGGCGCTTTGCCAATCCCTACATCCGCCACCTCTGGTACGACATCTCGCTGAACGGCCTCGTCAAGTACCAGACGCGCGACCTTGACCGCCTCCTCGCCTACATCGACCGCCACGGCAAGCCGGCGCCCTTGATGACGCTGGCGCTCGCCGCCTGGCTGGTGTTCTACCTCGGCCGCTTCCAGGGTTCGGACGCCTATCCGCCGCGCGACAGCGCCGACATCATCGCCAGGGTCAAGGCGATCGGCGCCCTTGATGACGGTACCGACAAGGGCCGCGAGGCCATGGTCTCGGCCTATCTCGGCGAGAGCGCCTTTTGGGGCCGGTCGATCGACACGCCGGTGCTCCGCAGTGCCGTCCTCGCCGACTTCGCCGACCTCACCGCCGCGCCGATGAGCATCGAACGGCTGGGCCAGCTGATCGACGCCCGCTGAGTGAGTCACTGACGGGGGCGGCCTTCCGCCCCCATATGCCAGAGACGGCCGGCGCCCTCCCCGCGCCGGTTCCCTTGCCTCAAAGCCCAGGACGAGAGCCATGCCGCGCGTTCTCAAGATCCACCCCGATGACAGCGTCGCCGTCGCCCTCGAGCCGTTGGAGGCGGGCACCGACATCCCCGCCTTCGGTCTCACGCTCCGCGATGACGTGCCGCAGGCGCACAAGTTCGCCCTGAAGGACATCGCCGCCGGCGACAAGGTGATCAAGTATGGCGCGGTGATCGGCCTCGCCCGCGAGGCGGTTCCCAAGGGCGCGCATGTCCACGTCCACAATCTCAAGACCGCGCTCGGCGACATCCTCGACTATCAATACGCCGGCAATGTCTCGGCCCGTCCCCAGAACGGCGGCCCGGTGCCGACGATATCGGCCTACGAGCGGGTGAACGGCGACATCGGCATCCGCAACGACCTCTTCATCGTGCCGCTGGTCGGCTGCATCAACGGCCTTGCCGACAA
>NZ_JAMDLH010000018.1 GCF_023721755.1 Pleomorphomonas sp. NRK KF1
TCGGCCTTACCCCTTTTCATAGCGTCTCGGATGGCCGCAGACTGTCCCGGCGCAGGTGAGGCGGATATGGCTGTCATTCTGGCTGTCCTCGAAGGCTCCGGCGGCTGCGCCGTCCACCTCACCGCCCTGGATCGACCGCTGATTGCTCGATGCCCGCGATGGCTATGTAAGGCGATGTCGGCGAGCCTGGGCCTGCGCTGGCTGCCAACCCTGCGAGGCACCCCATGGAGGTTTTCGTTGGAATAGACGTCGCAAAGCACACTCACTGGGTCTGTGCGATCGACCACACCGCCCGGGTTCTTCTCAACCGCGCCGTCGACAACGCACAATCCGATGTCGACCGCCTGGCCGAGGAGATCCGTGCCCTCGGCGACGACGTCGTGGTCGGTCTGGACATCACCGGCTCGCTGGCCCGCTTTCTTGAGGCCGTGCTGCTGGCCGAGGGACTGCGCCTCGTCCATGTGCCCGGTATCGCCGTCAATCGGGCCGGTCACGGCTTCGTCGGCGGCGAACGCAAATCGGACCCTCGCGATGCCCATACCATCGCCGATCTGGTCCGCACCCGCGCGCTGCGCCCGATCCTGCCTGACGACGAGACCGTCATTGCCTTGCGCCTGAAGATCACGCGCCGTCGCGAGCTGACCGACGATCAGACCCGCCGCATCTCCCGGCTGCGCCAACTCCTCGGCGCCATCCATCCCGGTCTGGAACGACGGCTCGACCTGACGGGCAAGGGACCGCTCGTCCTGATCTCCCGTTATGTCACGCCCGGACAGATCCGAGCCGCCGGCCAGAAGCGGATCGCCTCCTATCTCAAGAAGACGCCGCATCTCCATGCAGCCGAAACCCTGGCCCGCACCGCGCTCGATGCCGCTCAGGCGCAGAGAACCGTGGTGCCTGGCGAGACCCTCTTCGCCGACATGATCCGCGAGATCGCGGTCGAGGCCCTTCAGGCGCGCGATACCATCTCCCGGCTCGACAGGGATATCGAGGCGCTTCTCGACCGCCACCCTGACGGCGCCCTCATCCGCACCCTGCCGGGGATGGGGGCGGTGCTCACGGCCGAACTCATCGCCAGCATCGGCACCATGGACCGCTTCCCGTCCGCCGACGCTCTCGCCAGCGCCGCTGGGTTGGCGCCGATCATCCGCCAGTCCGGAAAGTCGATGGGATGGCGTCGCGCCAATGGCGGGGACAAAGCACTCAAACGCGTCTTCTTCCAGAGTGCCTTCTGCGCCGTCTCCACCAAAGATCCGCTGTCCAAGGCCTTCTACGACCGCAAACGAAACGAGGGAAAGCACCACACCCAAGCGCTTATCGCCCTCGCACGCAGGCGCGTCACCGTCCTCTGGACCATGATCCACACCCGCCGGGCCTTCGATCCAAGCCGAAAAGCTGCTTGACTTGCGCATTACTCAGCCGC
>NZ_JAMDLH010000019.1 GCF_023721755.1 Pleomorphomonas sp. NRK KF1
GAGAGCGACTGTCTTGTCGGTCAAGCGTTTTGTTCGCGCCATGGTTGATTGTCCCGGATGAGGGCGTTGAGGATGGTGATGAGTTTTCTGGCGACGGCGATGATTGCGACGAGCTTGGGTTTGCCGTGATCGACGAGGCGGTCGCGGAAAGCCTTAAGGCTGGGATTGTGGCGAGCTGCGACGAGAGCCCCCATGTAGAGAGCCGCGCGGACGGCGGCACGGCCTCCACCGATGAAGCTTTTGCCTCGCCATTGTCCGGACTGGCGCGTCCAAGGTGCCAGACCGACGAGAGCTGCGATCTGGTGTCTGTCGAGCGTGCCGAGTTCCGGTAGTTCGGCGATCAGCGTACGTGCGATCTGGTCGCCGATGCCGGGAACGGATTTCAGCAGTTCGACCTTTTCCAGCCAGTTGGGCGATCGACGGATGCTGTCATCGATGTCCTGATCGATGTCGGCGAGTTCCTTCTCAAGGGCCTTCAGCAATCGCCTGATGCTTTTGGTCGCGCGAGTGGTGGCTCGCTTAAGGCGTTGATTTTCAGCTCCGATCATGGCGACGATCTGCCTGCGACGGGTGACGAGATCGGATAGCGCTTCGGTCTCCGCGTCGGCCAGCGGCCGCAAGTCCGGTCTGGTGGCTTCGGCGAAGCGAGCAATCACAGCGGCATCGATCGGGTCCGTCTTGGCCCGCTTGCCGAGTGCGCGGGCAAAGGCACGGACCTGGGCGGGATTGACCACAACGACCGGCAGCGCAGCGGCGGCGAGAGCTGCTACCACCACGGTTTCGAAGCCGCCGGTGGCCTCAAGGGCAATTCGTTCGGCACCGAGCGGTTTTAACCGTTCGGCCAGATCGACCAACCCATCGTGGTTACGGGGCACATGGAAAGCCACTACCGAGGGAGAAGTCGTAGCGACGTCCAGGCGGTCTTTGGAGACGTCGATACCGATGTAGAGTGCGTCCATCTGATCCCATCCTTGCGCAAGCGGGCTTCGCTTTGTGCGGCCCAAGCGACTGTTCGGGTTCGATGGAACGGCGGACGAGGACCCTTGCTCTCCCACGGGCTTGGTGTCCCTAAGGGGCGTCGGTCTCCCGTCCACCACCGCAACCGAAAGGATACCAGATCGCGGTGGGGCTAAGTTACAAG
>NZ_JAMDLH010000001.1 GCF_023721755.1 Pleomorphomonas sp. NRK KF1
GCTCGACCAGGGCCAGGCCGGCGACAACATCGGCGCGCTGCTGCGCGGCACCAAGCGTGAAGACGTCGAGCGCGGCCAGGTGCTGTGCAAGCCGGCTTCTGTGAACCCGCACACCAAGTTCAAGGCCGAAGCCTACATCCTGACCAAGGAAGAGGGTGGCCGTCACACGCCGTTCTTCACCAACTACCGCCCGCAGTTCTACTTCCGCACGACGGACGTGACCGGCGTGGTGACGCTCGATGAGGGCGTCGAGATGGTGATGCCGGGCGACAACGTGACGATGAACGTCCAGCTGATCGTTCCGATCGCCATGGAAGAGAAGCTCCGCTTCGCCATCCGTGAAGGCGGTCGTACCGTCGGCGCCGGCGTTGTCGCTTCGATCGTCGAGTAATTGATCGTTTCGAGGTGATACGGGGCGGGGTTCGCTCCGCCCACGTCTCCTCTAGAGGTAGAGAAATGAACGGTCAGAATATCCGTATCCGTCTCAAAGCGTTTGATCATCGTATCCTCGATGCCTCGACGCGCGAGATCGTCAACACGGCCAAGCGCACGGGCGCGCAGGTCCGGGGCCCGGTTCCGCTTCCGACGCGAATCGAGAAGTTCACGGTCAACCGCTCGCCCCATATCGACAAGAAGAGCCGCGAACAGTTCGAGATGCGCACCCACAAGCGCCTCCTGGACATCATCGATCCGACCCCGCAGACCGTGGACGCGCTGATGAAGCTCGACCTCGCGGCCGGCGTGGACGTCGAGATCAAGCTCTGAGAACAAGAGCCGGGTTGAGAGAGAACGCTATGCGCTCAGGTGTCATTGCACAGAAGGTCGGCATGACCCGCGTCTACAACGACGCAGGCGAGCATGTTCCCGTGACGGTTCTCAAGCTTGAGAACTGCCAGGTGGTTGCTCACCGTACCGAAGAAAAGAACGGCTATACCGCGCTCCAGTTGGGCGCCGGTACGGTCAAGGTCAAGAATGTCTCGAAGGCGATGCGCGGCCACTTTGCCGTGGCGCAGGTCGAGCCCAAGCGCGAGCTTGCCGAGTTCCGGGTGTCCCCCGAGAACCTCATCGAAGTGGGGGCCGAACTGACGGCCGACCATTTCGTTGCCGGCCAGTTCGTCGATGTTACCGGCACCTCGATCGGTAAGGGCTTCGCTGGCGCCATGAAGCGCTGGAACTTCCACGGCGGTCGTGCCACCCACGGTAACTCGGTCTCGCACCGCGTTCTGGGTTCGACCGGTCAGCGCCAGGATCCGGGCAAGGTCTTCAAGAACAAGAAGATGCCTGGTCACCTCGGTGACGAGCGCGTGACCACTCAGAACCTCAAGATCGTGCGCACCGACGCCGATCGCGGTCTGATCCTGGTCGAGGGCGCGGTTCCCGGTGCCAAGGGCGGCTGGATCCTCGTCCGCGACGCGGTCAAGAAGAAGCTTCCGGAAGGTGTTCCCACCCCGGGCAAGTTCCGCAAGGCGGCGCCCGCTGCGACCGCGGAGGCAGGTGAGTGATGGAACTCGAAGTCAAGACCCTCGATGGCGCTGTGGCCGGGACGGTCGCGCTTTCGGACGAGATCTTCGGTCTCGATCCGCGCGCTGACATCCTGCAGCGTGTCGTGCGCTGGCAGCTCGCCAAGCGCCAGGCCGGTACGCACAAGACCCTGACTCGTACAGAGGTCACCAAGACCGGCAAGAAGATGTACCGGCAGAAGGGCACCGGCGGCGCCCGTCACGGCAACAAGGCGGCCCCCCAGTTCCGTGGTGGTGGCAAGGCCTTCGGTCCCGTCGTTCGCAGCCATGCGCACGACCTGCCCAAGAAGGTTCGGGCCCTCGGCCTGAAGCTCGCCCTGTCGGCCAAGGCCAAGGGTGCCAACATCGTCGTCCTGGACGAGGCGGTCGCCGCCGATCCCAAGACGAAGGCCCTGAAGACGAAGCTCGCCGCGCTCGGTCTCACCAACGCGCTGATCATCGACGGAGCCAATCCGCAGGATCAGTTCCGCCTGGCGGCCCGTGCCATTCCGCAGATCGACGTGCTGCCCGTGCAGGGCATCAACGTCTACGACATTCTGCGTCGTGACACGCTGGTTCTCACCAAGGCGGCCGTGTCGGCGCTTGAGGAGCGGTTCAAATGACCAATCTGAAGCACTACGACATCATCCGCACGCCGGTGGTCACCGAAAAGGCGACCATCCAGGCTGAGAACAACAAGGTGGTCTTCAACGTTGCCAAGACCGCGACCAAGCCCGAGATCAAGGCTGCCGTCGAGCAGCTCTTCTCGGTCAAGGTCAAGAGCGTCAACACGCTCGTGCGCAAGGGCAAGACGAAGCGCTTCCGGGGCATCATCGGTACCCAGTCCGACGTGAAGAAAGCGGTCGTGACCCTCGAAGAGGGCCATTCGATCGACATCACGACGGGCCTCTGATCCGAGCGGCAGGACGATTATGGCACTCAAATATTACAAGCCGACGACCCCGGGCCAGCGCCAGCTGGTCCTCGTCGATCGCTCCGAGCTTCACAAGGGCGCGCCGGTGAAGGCGTTGACCGAGGGTCTCAGCAAGACCGGCGGTCGCAACAACCTCGGCCGCATCACCGCCTATCATCGGGGCGGTGGTCACAAGCGCTCTTATCGCATCATCGACTTCAAGCGTCGCAAGCTCGGCATCCCCGCCGTGGTGGAACGCCTGGAGTACGATCCCAACCGCACCGGCTTCATCGCCCTCATCAAGTATGAGGACGGCGAGCTGAGCTACATCCTGGCCCCGCAGCGCCTGGCCGTCGGCGACACCGTCGTCGCCGCCCCGGCCGCCGACGTGAAGCCCGGCAATGCGATGCAGCTGTCGGCCATCCCGGTCGGCACGCTGGTTCACAATGTCGAGCTGAAGCCCGGCAAGGGTGGCCAGATCGCCCGTTCGGCTGGTTCCTACGCGCAGATCGTTGGTCGCGACCAGGGTTACACCGTGGTTCGCCTCAACTCCGGTGAGCAGCGCAAGGTGCTCGGCACCTGCTTCGCCACCATCGGCGCCGTGTCGAACCCCGACCATGCCAACGTGTCGATCGGCAAGGCCGGCCGCAATCGCTGGCTGGGCAAGCGCCCGGTCAACCGCGGTGTCGCCATGAACCCGATCGACCATCCGCACGGCGGTGGTGAAGGCCGCACATCCGGTGGCCGTCATCCGGTTACCCCGTGGGGCAAGCCGACCAAGGGCAAGAAGACGAGGTCGAACAAGTCCACGGACAAGTTCATCGTCCGTAGCCGCCACGCGCGCAAGAAGTCGCAGTAAGAGAGAGGAACGACCGTGACTCGTTCGGTTTGGAAAGGCCCGTTCGTCGACGGCTACCTCCTCAAGAAGGCGGAAGTCAGTCGCGCCAGCGGCCGCAATGAAGTCATCAAGATCTGGAGCCGCCGCTCCACGATCCTGCCGAATTTCGTCGGACTTACGTTCGGCGTCTACAACGGCCAGAAGCATATCCCGGTGTCCGTGAATGAGGACATGGTGGGCCACAAGTTCGGCGAGTTCGCGCCGACGCGTACCTACTATGGCCATGGCGCCGACAAGAAGGCGAAGAGGAAGTAATCCATGGGCAAGCCGAAGCGTGAACGCACGCTCGCCGACAACGAGGCGCAGGCGGTGACCCGCAATCTTCGCGTCTCGCCGCAGAAGCTCAATCTTGTCGCGGCCCTTATCCGCGGCAAGAAGGTCAACACGGCGCTGGCCGACCTTGCGTTCTCGCGCAAGCGTATCGCCGGCGACGTGAAGAAGACGCTGGAATCGGCGATTGCCAATGCCGAGAACAACCACGACCTCGACGTCGACGCGCTCGTCGTCAAGGAAGCTTTCGTGAGCAAGGGCCTCGTCATGAAGCGCTTCTCGCCGCGGGCTCGTGGTCGCGTCGGTCAAATCCAGAAGCCGTTTGCGAACCT
The DNA here is from genome assembly GCF_023721755.1 of Pleomorphomonas sp. NRK KF1. Classification (GTDB taxonomy): domain Bacteria; phylum Pseudomonadota; class Alphaproteobacteria; order Rhizobiales; family Pleomorphomonadaceae; genus Pleomorphomonas. Next base: position 3,913 of record NZ_JAMDLH010000001.1, read on the forward strand.
CACCATCGTGGTTCGCGAAGTCGAGGAGACCGCCTGATGGGTCACAAAGTCAATCCGATCGGTCTGCGTCTCGGCATCAACCGGACCTGGGATTCGCGCTGGTTCGCCGGCAAGACCGAGTACGGCGCCCTGCTGCATGAAGACCTCGCCATCCGCAACTTCCTCTTCGAGGAACTGAAGGCGGCGGCGGTGTCCAAGGTTGTGATCGAACGTCCGCACAAGAAGTGCCGCGTCACCATCCACTCGGCTCGTCCGGGTGTGGTGATCGGCAAGAAGGGTGCCGACATCGAGAAGCTCCGCAAGCAGATCGCCAAGTTCACCACCTCGGAAGTGCATCTCAACATCGTCGAGGTTCGCAAGCCCGAGACCGACGCGACGCTCATCGCCTCGTCGATCGCCCAGCAGCTCGAGCGCCGCGTGGCCTTCCGCCGTGCGATGAAGCGTTCGGTGCAGTCGGCGATGCGTCTCGGTGCCGAGGGCATCCGCATCAACGCCGGCGGCCGTCTCGGCGGCGCCGAAATCGCCCGCCTGGAGTGGTACCGCGAGGGCCGCGTGCCCCTGCATACGCTCCGCGCGGACATCGATTACGGCATTGCCACCGCTCACACCGCCTACGGCACCAACGGCCTCAAGGTCTGGGTGTTCAAGGGCGAGATCCTCGAGCACGACCCGCTCGCTTCCGAGCGTCGCGCGCTTGAGGGCGGCAATGACGGCGAGCGTTCGGGCGGCGACCGCCGTCGTGAGCGCGATCCTCGTGGCGACCGTGAAGGTCGGGGCCGTGGCCGTCGCGATCGCGACGCCGATGGTGCGCGCTAACTAGAGTTTTGGGAGAAGGAAGATGCTTCAACCGAAGCGCACCAAATTCCGCAAGCAGTTCAAGGGCCGCATTCATGGCGTGTCCAAGGGCGGCACTGAGCTGAACTTCGGCGCCTATGGCCTCAAGGCCATGGAACCCGAGCGCGTCACCGCGCGGCAGATCGAGGCGGCCCGCCGCGCGATCACCCGCCAGATGAAGCGTATCGGCCGCGTCTGGATCCGCGTGTTCCCGGACGTTCCGGTCACCTCCAAGCCGACTGAAGTCCGTATGGGTAAGGGCAAGGGTTCGCCCGAGTTCTGGTGCGTCCGCATCAAGCCCGGCCGGATCATGTTCGAGCTCGACGGCGTGCCCGAGGAGGTCGCCCGCGAGGCGCTCCGTCTCGGCGCGGCCAAACTTCCGATCAAGACGCGCTTCATTCAGCGCATCGCCGAGTGATCCGCGGGGCATCCGCCCGGCTGGTTCGTGACCACCTCAGCGGATGCCCGATCGGAAGACCGGCCTTACTGTTAGGACGATAAAACGATGAAGGCGAACGACGTTCGGGCCATGACGCCCGACCAGCTCGAGGACGAGCTGGCCAAGCTGAAGAAAGAGCAGTTCAACCTGCGCTTCCAGAAGGCGACCGGCCAGCTTGAGAATACGTCCCGCGTGCGGGTCGTGCGTCGCGACATCGCCCGCATCCAGACGGTTCTGCGCGACAAGCGCGCGACTGCGAACGCTTAAGGAGAGACGAGTTGCCGAAGCGCATCCTGCAAGGCGTCGTCGTCAGCGACAAGACCGACAAGACGGTCGTAGTGAAGGTGGAGCGTCGCTTCACCCATCCGGTGCTCAAGAAGACCGTGCGCCGGACCAAGAACTACCAGGCGCATGACGAGACGAACCAGTACAAGGTCGGGGACGTGGTTTCCATCGAGGAAAGCAAGCCCATTTCGAAGACCAAGCGCTGGGTTGTGCTCTCCACCGCAAGCGCGAGCTGAGCGGGCGAGCTTGCTGCCGGCGCCTTAGGCGCCAGGTGAAGCAAAGAGTCGTTTCGGGGACGCCTTAACCGGCGTATTCCCCGAAATAGCGTCCCTGGGTCATTGACTTCCGACTCGGAGAGGCTTATGCGGCAGACGCTGGTTTCAGAACGGAATGGCAGCCAATGCCGTTCCGTTTCGGATTGTTTCGTCGGGGCTGCCTGAGGGCGCCGCGACTTGACGGCGAAAGCGAGACATCCGGCCTTGTTTCCGGCCGCCTCACGAGGCGGCAGGGTAGGGGTCGGGCCTCCCGGGCTGCGGATACGGCCTGGGACTGGGTTGAACTCGAAATGAAGGGTCCGGCACGCCGTACCCTATTTCCCGAGTTCCAAAACAAGTCGCTGCCCGCCTGCGCCATCCGGCGCCGGTGGGTGCATGCATCAAAGATAAGGCGGCCAAGTCATGATTCAGATGCAAACCAACCTCGACGTGGCGGATAATTCCGGCGCACGTCGTGTTATGTGCATCAAAGTGCTCGGCGGCGCGAAGCGGCGGTACGCCTCGGTGGGCGACATCATTGTCGTCTCCATCAAGGAAGCCATCCCTCGTGGTCGCGTGAAGAAGGGCGACGTGATGAAGGCGGTCGTGGTCCGCACGGCCAAGGACATCCGGCGTACGGACGGTTCGGTCATTCGTTTCGACAAGAATGCCGCCGTTCTCATCAACAACCAGAAAGAGCCGATCGGGACTCGTATCTTCGGGCCGGTTCCGCGCGAGCTTCGCGCCAAGAACCACATGAAGATCATCTCGCTCGCCCCGGAGGTTCTGTAACCATGGCCGCCAAGATCAAGAAGGGCGACAAGGTTGTGGTTCTCACAGGCAAGGACAAGGGCAAGACCGGTGAGGTCATCGAGGTCCGTCCGTCCGAGAATCGCGCCGTAGTCCGTGGCGTCAACATCGTTCGTCATCACCAGAAGCAGTCGGCCAAGTCCGAGGGTGGTATCGTCGCCAAGGAAGCGGCGCTCGACCTTTCGAACCTTGCCGTTGCCGATCCGAAGGACGGCAAGCCGACCCGCGTTGGTTTCAAGCTGCTCGACGACGGCCGCAAGGTCCGCTTCGCCAAGCGTTCCGGAGATGTGATCGATGGCTGATGCGGTCTACATTCCGCGCCTCAAGCGCACCTACGACGAGTCCATCCGCAAGGCTCTCATCGACCAGTTCGGCTACAAGAACGCGATGGAAGTTCCGGTTCTCGACAAGATCGTCCTGAACATGGGCGTCGGCGAGACCGTGGCGGACGGCAAGAAGATCAACTCGGCCGTTGGCGACCTGACGCTCATCGCCGGCCAGAAGCCGGTGATCACCAAGGCCCGCAACTCCATCGCGACGTTCAAGCTGCGCGAGGGAATGAACATCGGTGCCAAGGTGACGCTCCGCCGCCAGCGCATGTACGAGTTCCTCGACCGCCTCATCACCATCGCGCTGCCGCGCGTGCGTGACTTCCGTGGTCTGAACCCGAAGTCCTTCGATGGTCGTGGCAACTTCGCCATGGGCATCAAGGAACACATCGTTTTCCCCGAGATCGAGTACGACAAGGTCGAGCAGGTCTGGGGCATGGACATCATCGTCTGCACCACGGCGAAGACCGACGACGAGGCGCGCGCGCTTCTCAAGGGCTTCAATTTCCCGTTCCGGCAGTGACGAGAGGGGTTCGGATTTAAATGGCTAAGAAGAGCGCCATCGAGAAGAACAAGCGTCGCCAGAAGCTGGTGAAGCAGTTCTCCGCCAAGCGTGAGGCCCTCAAGGCTATCGCAAGCGACAAGTCGCTGACGATCGAGGAGCAGTTCGCTGCTCGCCTGAAGCTTGCCGAGCTTCCTCGCAATTCGTCCGCGGTGCGCATCCGCAATCGCTGCGAAGTCACCGGCCGTCCGCGGTCTTATTATCGCAAGCTCAAGATGAGCCGTATCGCCCTGCGTGAGCTGGGGTCGCTCGGTCTCATCCCGGGCCTTGTGAAGTCGAGCTGGTAAGGAGAACGGTCCCCATGCCGATGACCGATCCTTTGGGTGATATGCTCACCCGCATTCGTAATGCCCAGATGCGCAAGATGTCGAAGGTGTCGACGCCGGCTTCCAAGCTGCGCAAGAACGTCCTCGATGTCCTGGTCGCCGAGGGCTTCCTGCGTGGCTACGCCGAAGTGGCTGCCGACGGTCGTTCCGAGTTCGAAATCGAGCTCAAGTACTACGATGGCCTTGGCGTCATCCGTACGATCGAACGCGTGTCCAAGCCGGGCCGCCGCGTCTACGCTTCGGTGAAGAACCTGCCCCGAGTTGCCAACGGCCTCGGCGTGTCGATCCTCAGCACCCCCCGCGGTGTGATGGCCGACCACGACGCCCGCGAGCAGAATGTCGGCGGCGAAGTTCTCTGCCGCGTCTTCTAACCTTCGACTGGAAACGGGTAATACCATGTCGCGCATTGGCAAGAAGGCTGTTCCGGTCCCCTCGGGGGTCACGGCCGACATCGCTGGGCAGACCGTTTCGGTCAAGGGACCGAAGGGAACGCTCAAATTCGATTTGAACGAGCACGTCAACGTCGCCAAGACGGATGACGGTTCGATCCAGGTCGAGCCGAAGGACGAGTCCAAGCTGGCCCGCGCCAGCTGGGGCATGTCCCGTACGCAGATCGCCAACCTGGTCAAGGGTGTGACGGTCGGCTTCGAGAAGCGGCTCGAGATTTCCGGCGTTGGCTACAAGGCGGCGCTTCAGGGCAAGACCCTGCAGCTTTCGCTGGGCTACAGCCACGACATCGCCTATCCGGTGCCGGAAGGCATCGCGATCGCCGTTCCGAAGCCGACGGAAATCGTCGTCTCCGGCATCGACGCCCAGCGTGTCGGTCAGGTCGCTGCCGAAATCCGCAAGTACCGTCCGCCGGAGCCCTACAAGGGCAAGGGCGTGAAGTACGCGGGCGAGTTCATCGTCCGTAAGGAAGGCAAGAAGAAGTAAGGGGACGATCATGGCTCACCTCACCGGCAACGATCGCCGCCGCGCCCGCGTGCGCCGCGCGATCAAGGCGGCGGCCAACGGTCGCCTCCGGCTTTCCGTGCACCGCTCGTCGTTGCACATCTATGCTCAGGTTATCGATGACGTTCAGGGTCGCACCCTGGCGTCCGCGTCGACCCTCGACAAGGACGTCCGCGACACTCTGAAGACCGGGGCCAACGTGGCCGCGGCCGCCGTGGTCGGCAAGCTCATCGCAGAACGCGCCAAGGCGGCGGGGGTGACCTCGGTCATCTTCGATCGTGGACAGTTCCTGTACCACGGCCGCATCAAGGCGCTCGCGGATGCCGCCCGCGAGGGCGGACTCGACTTCTAAGGCCGGTCCCGATCGAGAGAGATAAAGACAATGGCTGAACGTGAACGCAATAACCGGGACCGGGATCGCAACGAAGAGCGCGACAGCGAGTTCGTCGATCGCCTGGTCCATATCAACCGCGTCGCCAAGGTGGTGAAGGGTGGTCGTCGCTTCGGCTTCGCCGCGCTCGTCGTCGTTGGCGACCAGAAGGGCCGGGTCGGCTACGGCCACGGCAAGGCGCGCGAAGTGCCCGAGGCCATCCGCAAGGCGACGGAAGCCGCCAAGCGGGCCCTCGTGCGCGTGCCGCTGAAGGAAGGCCGGACGCTGCATCATGACGTCGCCGGCCGCTGGGGCGCCGGTCGCGTCTACGTGCGCACCGCGCCGGCCGGTACCGGCATCATCGCCGGTGGCCCGATGCGCGCCGTGTTCGAGACGCTTGGCGTCCAGGACGTGGTGGCGAAGTCGCTCGGCTCGTCCAACCCCTACAACATGATCCGCGCTACCTTCTCCGCTTTGGCGAACGAGGATAGCCCGCGGTCGGTTGCCGCTCGTCGCGGTCTCAAGGTTTCGGCCTTGCAGTCCCGTCGTCGCGACATCGACCCGGAAGCTGCGGCGTCGGCCGAAGGCTGATGGATCGAACGGGGGGAGGGCAGCCTCCCTCCTCATTCGTAAACTGGCTTTCGTAAGGTGAACATCATGTCGGCCAAGAAGAAGTCGAGCAAGACCGTCACGGTCGAGCAGATCTACAGCCCCTCCCGCCGTCCCGCCGACCAGCGCGCCACGCTGATCGGCCTCGGTCTCAACAAGATGCATCGCACCGCCACGCTGGAGGATACTCCGTCCGTTCGCGGCATGATCGCGAAGGTCCAGCACCTCGTCCGCGTCGTGGACGAGGCCTGAGATACCGCCGGTCGAAAGGATCGATGAAATGAAGCTCAACGAGCTCAAGGATAACGAAGGCGCGACCAAGCCGCGCATGCGCGTCGGTCGCGGTATCGGCTCGGGCAAGGGCAAGACCTCGGGCCGTGGCGTCAAGGGTCAGACCTCGCGCTCCGGCGTTGCCATCGCCGGTTTCGAGGGCGGCCAGATGCCGCTGCATCGCCGCCTGCCCAAGCGCGGCTTCAAGAACATCTTCGCGCTCGATCTCAACGAGATCAGCCTGACCAAGGTTCAGGCGGCGGTGGATGCCAAGAAGCTCGACGCCAAGGCGACGGTGACCGTCGAGGCGCTGGTTGCGGCCGGTCTGCTGCGCCGTCCGCTCGATGGCGTCCGCGTTCTCGGTGGCGAGATCAAGACGGCCCTGACGTTCGAGGTTGCCGGCGCTTCTGCGCCTGCGGTCGCGGCGATCGAGGCTGCCGGCGGCAAGGTGGTCATTCCGACCGCCGCTGCCAAGGAGTGATGCATAGGCCCTCGGCAGGCGCCGCTTTCACGCGAACGTTTTCGTTTCGCGTGGGGTTGGCGTCGTCCGGGGGCTTATTTCGTTCGCGACTCGGGTCTATATAGCGGACGGCCGGAGCCGGCGGGGATGTCCCCGGCGGCCATCCGGGCAAGGGAGATGGCGCTGACGCTTTCGGCGGCGCCCAGGCCCCAATGACAAGGCGAGGCGACCTCATCGCGAGCGATGGGGCGGCGCGCAACCGGGATCCCATTCGGGCGGAGTGAGACATGGCCTCTGCGGCAGAACAACTCGCTGCAAATCTGAATTTCGGCGCGCTCGCCAAGGCGGAAGAGCTCAAGAAGCGGATTTGGTTCACCCTTGGCGCACTTCTTGTGTATCGCCTCGGCACCTACATCCCGCTTCCGGGCATCAACCTCCAGGCGCTGGCCGATGCCTTCAAGCAGCAGAGCCAGGGCATCCTCGGCCTGTTCAACATGTTCTCGGGCGGTGCCGTCGGCCGCATGGCGATCTTCGCCCTGGGCATCATGCCCTATATCTCCGCCTCGATCATCATCCAGCTGCTGACCTCGGTCATCCCGTCGCTGGAGGCGATCAAGAAGGAAGGCGAGTCGGGCCGCAAGAAGATCAACCAGTACACCCGCTATCTCACGGTGCTGCTGGCCGCCGTCCAGTCCTACGGCATTGCCGTCGGCCTGCAGGGGCAGGGTTCGATCGTCCTCAATCCCGGCCCGACCTTCATCATTTCCACCGTGCTGTCGCTGATGGGCGGCACGATGTTCCTTCTCTGGCTCGGTGAGCAGATCACCTCGCGCGGCATCGGTCAGGGCACGTCGCTGATCATCTTCGCCGGCATCATCGCCAACCTGCCGCACGCCCTCGTCGGCATGCTGGAACTGGGCCGTCAGGGCGCGCTTGCGACTCCGATCATCCTGGCCGTTCTGGTGCTGGCCGTGGTCGTCATCGGCGGCATCGTCTTCTTCGAGCGCGCCCAGCGCCGGTTGCTGATCCAGTATCCGAAGCGCCAGGTCGGCAATAAGATGTTTCAGGGCGAGTCGAGCCACCTGCCGCTCAAGCTCAACACCTCCGGCGTCATCCCGCCGATCTTCGCCTCGTCGATCCTGCTCATCCCCGGCACCATCACCGGCTTTGCCGGCACCGACGCCGCCGGCGGCTGGGTGCAGACCTTCGGCACGCTGATGGCGCATGGCCAGCCGCTCTACATGCTGTCCTACGCCGCGATGATCGTCTTCTTCGCCTTCTTCTACACGGCCATCGTGTTCAATCCGACCGACACGGCCGAGAACCTCAAGAAGCAGGGCGGCTTCATCCCCGGCATCCGGCCGGGCGAGCGCACCGCCTCCTACATCGACTATGTCCTGACCCGCATCAACGTCCTCGGTGCCATCTATCTCGTCGTCGTCTGCCTGCTGCCTGAGTTCCTGATCTCGACCACCGGTGTTCCGTTCTACTTCGGCGGCACCTCGCTGCTGATCGTCGTGTCGGTCACCATGGATACCGTGTCCCAGATCCAGGGACATCTCCTCGCCCATCAGTACGAGGGGCTGATCAAGAAGAGCAAACTTCGGGGGAAGCGTAGATGAGGCTGATTCTTCTCGGGCCGCCGGGCGCCGGCAAGGGTACGCAGGCGCAGAAACTGGTGGACCGCTACGGCATCGTTCAGCTGTCGACCGGTGACATGCTGCGCGCCGCCGTCGCCGCCGGCACCGAGATCGGCAAGAAGGCCAAGGCCGTCATGGATGCCGGCCAGCTGGTGTCCGACGAGATCGTCATCGGCATCGTCTCCGACCGCATCGACGAGCCGGACGCCAGGAACGGCTTCGTGCTGGACGGTTTCCCGCGCACCGTGGCCCAGGCCGAGGCGCTGGACAAGCTGCTGGCCGACAAGAAGCTGAAGCTCGACGCCGTGATCGAGTTCAAGGTCGATGCCGAGAAGCTCGTCGATCGAATCGTTCGCCGCGCAGAAGAGGCCAAGGCCGCCGGCCAGCCGGTGCGCAAGGACGACAATCCGGAAGTGTTCCGCAAGCGCCTCGAAGAGTTCCGGGCGCTGACGGCGGCGCTGACCCCCTTCTATGCCAAGAGCGGGCTGTTGAAGCCTGTCGACGGCATGGCCCCCATCGAAGAGGTCGCCGGCGCGATTCGCGCCGCCCTCGAGTGAGACGGACGCCCGGCGAGGACCAATGGTTCCGCCGCCGGGCGATCGGTCGCCGACCGGGCTTTCCGGCGGCGATTTCGGCGATAAACCCGTGTCCGAAAGGTTGACGGAGAGGCCGTATCCGGCTATGAACCGCCACCTATCCACGGGTTCTTCGTGCGATGGCCCGTAGGCGCTTGTCCATGTCGGACGTTTCGCCGCAGGTATCGCGAAAAAGGTAACCCGGCCGGCGCCGCTTCATGGGGCCGCCGTCAAGACACCGACCTCCACGGCTCGAACGGGGGAGGGAGCGATCCAGAGGATCGCGACGACAGGAGTGAAGTGAAGTGGCCCGTATCGCTGGCGTCAATATTCCCACCGCCAAGCGCGCCCTGATCGCGCTGCAGTATATCCATGGCATCGGCCCGAAGTTCGCCGAGGAGATCCTGTCGAAGGTCGGCATCGATCAGGCCAAGCGCGTGAACGAGCTGTCGGACGCCGAAGTTCTGCAGATCCGCGAAGTGATCGACCGCGACTACGTCGTCGAGGGTGATCTCCGTCGCGAGACCGCGATGAACATCAAGCGCCTGATGGACCTCGGCTGCTACCGCGGCCTGCGTCACCGCAAGGGCCTGCCGGTTCGCGGCCAGCGCACGCACACCAACGCCCGTACCCGCAAGGGCCCGGCGAAGGCGATTGCCGGCAAGAAGAAGTAATTCCCTTTCGTCGGTCCGGCTCTGCGTCGGTCCGGCGAAAAGGTTCGGACATGGCGCCGGTTCCGCGAGCGATCGCGGTCGGCGCTTTGTCCATGGTGGAAGGTCTGGAAGGATCGTTCGCCTTGAGGGGAAGGGCAGGGTGCCCGTCCCCGGTTCGTTCCGGTGCGCGGGGTTTCTCCTAGAGGCATGCGCTCCGGTGTAGCCGCTGGCATTACGGCGGTGACGAGATCGAAAACGAGAGAGTGAAGAGCATGGCCAAGGAAGCCGCAGGCCGCGTCCGCCGTCGCGAACGCAAGAACATCACGTCCGGCATCGCCCACGTGAACTCCACCTTCAACAACACGATGATCACCATCACCGACGCGCAGGGCAACACCATCTCCTGGTCGTCGGCCGGCACGATGGGCTTCAAGGGTTCGCGCAAGTCGACCCCGTACGCCGCCCAGATGGCCGCCGAGGACGCTGCCCGCAAGGCGGCCGAGCATGGCGTCAAGACCCTGGAAGTCGAAGTCTGCGGTCCGGGCTCCGGCCGTGAGTCGGCGCTGCGCGCTCTGCAGGCCGCCGGCTTCCTGGTGAGCTCGATCCGCGACGTTACCCCGATCCCGCACAACGGTTGCCGTCCGCGTAAGCGTCGCCGCGTCTGACGCTCATCCGCGAACGTCCGGTGGCCGCGATGGCGCCGGGCATGGCCCGTCAAGGCGGTGGTCCCCGCGGGGGATGCGGCCCGCGGCGAACCGCTTCATATGAAAGGGTATCAACGTGAGCATCCAGAAGAACTGGCAAGAGCTCAAGAAGCCGAACAAGCTCGAGGTCATCCCGAGCCGCGATCCGAAGCGCTTCGCGACTGTCGTCGCCTCGCCGCTCGAGCGTGGCTTCGGCCTGACCCTCGGCAACGCGCTCCGTCGTGTCCTCTTGTCCTCGCTGCAGGGTGCGGCGGTGACGGCGGTTCAGATCGACGGCGTGCTGCACGAGTTCTCCTCGATTGCCGGTGTGCGTGAAGACGTCACCGACATCATCCTCAACATCAAGGAAATCGCCGTCCGCATGCAGGGCCAGGGCCCGAAGCGGATGGTCGTGCGCAAGCAGGGTCCGGGCGTCGTCACTGCCGGTGACATCCAGACCGTCGGCGACATCGAGATCCTGAACCCCGAGCTGGTCCTTTGCACCCTCGACGAGGGCGCCGAGATCCGCATGGAGTTCACGGTCGACACCGGCAAGGGCTATGTCCCGGCCGACCGCAACCGTCCCGAGGACGCTCCGATCGGTCTGATCCCGGTCGACAGCCTCTACTCGCCGGTGCGCAAGGTGTCCTACAAGGTCGAGAACACCCGCGAGGGCCAGGATCTCGACCTCGACAAGCTGACCCTGACAGTCGAGACCGATGGTTCGGTGAAGCCCGAGGACGCCGTCGCCTACGCCGCCCGCATTCTCCAGGACCAGCTGGCCATCTTCGTCAACTTCGAAGAGCCGCAGAAGGACACCAAGGTCGAGACCGTTCCGGAGCTCGCCTTCAATCCGGCGCTGCTCAAGAAGGTCGACGAGCTCGAGCTGTCGGTCCGTTCCGCAAACTGCCTGAAGAACGACAACATCGTCTACATCGGCGATCTGATCCAGAAGAGCGAGGCGGAGATGCTCCGCACGCCGAATTTCGGCCGCAAGTCGCTCAACGAGATCAAGGAAGTGCTGGCGCAGATGGGGTTGCATCTCGGCATGGAAGTCCCGAACTGGCCGCCCGAGAACATCGAAGACCTGGCCAAGCGCTACGAAGACCACAACTACTGAGCATCACGCTCGCCGGAGGGCGTGGCTCTCCGGCTCGTTCAAATCAAACTGCCCGGCGTGAGCCGCGCGAAAGACAAATAGGAGTAGGCCATGCGTCACGGTAATGCGGGCCGTCGGTTCAACCGCACTCAGAGCCATCGTAAGGCGATGCTCGCCAACCTCGCCATCTCGCTGGTCGAGCACGAGCAGATCGTCACCACCCTGCCGAAGGCGAAGGACCTGCGTCCGATCGTCGAGAAGCTGGTGACCATCGCCAAGAAGGGCGACCTCGCCGCTCGTCGTCAGCTCGCCTCCGAGCTGCAGAACAACGAGATCGCCGCCAAGAAGCTGTTCGACGTGCTCGGCCCCCGCTACAAGGCCCGCGCCGGTGGCTACACCCGCGTGCTGAAGGCCGGCTTCCGCCATGGCGACTCGGCCCCGGTGGCGGTGATCGAGTTTGTCGATCGCGACGTCGCCGCCAAGGGCGCCGCCGACAAGGCCCGCCAGGCTGCCGAGCCGGTCGAGGCCGAGACGGCCGCCGCCTGATCGAAGCGTTTCGCTGAAAGTTGAGCAAGGGGCGGCCCGTCGGGTCGCCCCTTGTTGTTTGGGCGTCCTTCCGTTGCCATATTCGGCGGCGTACAAGACGGCTTGTCGACCCAGAGCATTCGCCGACCAGATTGGACCATTTGGTCGCCCAGCGAATGCTCCGGGCTCATTTGCTGGAGCAGCCGCTTTTCGATCAGGTTGAGAAGACCTGATCGGCGGGTGCTCCAGCGCTTTCGGAGACATGCGATGCGACCCAACGGATTGACCCGCCCCATTATTGCTCTGGGCCTTGCTGTCTGCGTGTCGCTTGGCGGCGCGATGGCTGCCGAACGGGCGGTGCCGGCATCGCAGGCGCAGGTCAAGCTGTCCTTTGCGCCGGTGGCCAAGGTGGCAGGTCCCGCCGTGGTCAACGTCTACTCCACCAAGACCATCAAGGTCGCCTCGTCGCCGCTGATGGACGACCCGTTCTTTCGCCAGTTCTTCGGCGGCAACATGCCGGGCATCGGTCGTCAGCGCGAGAGGCACCAGCAGTCGCTCGGCTCGGGCGTCATCGTCGATCCCTCCGGCCTCATCGTCACCAACAACCACGTCATCGAGGACGGCGACGAGGTGAAGGTGGCGCTGTCCGACCGGCGCGAGCTCGAATGCGACGTCGTCCTCAAGGACGAGCAGCTCGATCTCGCCGTGCTCAAGGTGCGCGATCCCAAGGAACCGCTGCCGACGCTGCCGCTCGCCGATTCCGACCAGTTGCAGGTCGGCGACCTCGTACTCGCCATCGGCAATCCGTTCGGCGTCGGGCAGACGGTGACGCAGGGCATCGTCTCGGCGCTGGCCCGCAGCCAGGTCGGCATCTCCGACTATCAGTTCTTCATCCAGACCGACGCCGCCATCAATCCGGGCAACTCGGGCGGTGCGCTGGTCGACATCGACGGCAAGCTGGTCGGCATCAATACGGCCATCTTCAGCCGGGGCGGCGGTTCCAACGGCATTGGCTTCGCCATCCCCTCCAACATGGTGAAGGTGTTCGTCGAATCGGCCCGTCGGGGCGGTTCGGCCGTGGAGCTGCCGTGGATCGGCGCCGAGCTGCAGGCGGTGACGTCGGACATTGCCGAAAGCCTGGGCCTCGATCGTCCTTCGGGCGTGCTGATCACCTCGATCCTGCGCAAGAGCCCGGCCGAGGCTGCGGGCCTCGATGCCGGCGATCTCGTGGTCGCCGTCGATGGGGTCGAAGTGAGCGACCCGCGCGTCTTCAACTATCGCCTCGCCACCAAGGGCGTCGGCAACGTCGCCCAGCTCACCGTCAATCGGGCCGGCAAGCTTATCGAGGTGCCGGTGAAGCTGATGACGGCGCCGGAGACGACCCCGCGCGAGACGCTGACGATCGACGCCCGCTCGCCATTCCAGGGCGCGACGGTCGCTAACGTCTCTCCCGCCGTCGCCGCCGAGATCGGATTGTCCTATCGTGGTCAGACCGGCGTGGTCATCACCGCCGTGGCGTCCGGCTCGCCAGCCGACCGCATCGGCCTTCAGAAGGGCGACATCGTGCTGTCTGTCAACGGCAACGACATCACCAAGACCAGAGTGCTCGCCGCGGCAGCCGCCTCCGATCCGATGTTCTGGCGCGTCGCCATCGACCGCAACGGCCAGATCCTGCGCATGGCCTTCCGATGAGCGACCTGTTCGGCGTCAGCACGGCGGACAATCGCGCCGGCCGGCCGCTGGCCGACCGTCTTCGCCCGGCCAGCCTGTCGGAGGTGGTCGGCCAGGACCATCTGGTCGGGCCGAGCGGCACAATCAGCCGCATGCTGGCGTCCGGCTCCCTCGGCTCGCTGATTCTCTGGGGGCCGCCGGGCTCGGGCAAGACGACCGTTGCCCGTCTTTTGGCCCACGAGACCAATCTGGCCTTCGAGCAGGCCTCGGCCATCTTCACCGGTGTCGCCGACCTCAAGAAGCTGTTCGACGCCGCCCGTCAGCGCCGGGCGCTCGGGCGCGGCACGCTGCTGTTCATCGACGAGATCCATCGCTTCAACCGCGCCCAGCAGGACAGCTTCCTGCCGGTGATGGAGGACGGGACGGTGACGCTGATCGGCGCCACCACCGAGAACCCGTCCTTCGAGCTCAACGCGGCCCTGCTGTCGCGCGCCCACGTGCTGGTGTTCAGGGCGCACGACGAAACCTCGATCGGCCAGTTGCTCGATCGCGCCGAGGAGGTAACCGGCAAGCCCCTGCCGCTCGACGAGGAGGCGAGGGCGGCGCTGGTCCGCATGGCCGATGGCGACGGTCGGGCGGCGCTGACGCTGGCCGAGGACGTCTGGCGCGCCGCCGGCGAGGGCGAGATCTTCGACGCCAAGACGCTGCAGGAGATCGTCCAGCGGCGGGCGCCGGTCTACGACAAGGCGCAGGACGGCCACTACAACCTGATCTCGGCGCTACACAAGTCGGTGCGCGGCTCCGATCCCGACGCGGCCCTCTATTACTTCTGCCGCATGATCGATGCCGGCGAGGATCCTCTCTACGTCATCCGCCGCGTCATCCGCATGGCGGCCGAGGACATCGGCCTTGCCGACCCGCAGGCACTGTCCGTCTGCATCGCCGCCCAGGGCGCCTATGAGATGCTCGGCTCGCCCGAGGGCGAACTCGCCATCGCCGAGGCCGTCGTCTACGTTGCGACGGCGCCCAAATCCAACGCCGTCTACACCGCCTTCAAGACGGCGATGGCGGCGGCCAAGGAGTTCGGCAGCGTCGTGCCGCCGCGCCATATCCTCAACGCCCCGACCAAGCTGATGAAGGGCGAGGGATACGGGAGCGGCTATCGCTACGACCACGACGAGCCGGACGCCTTTTCGGGCCAGGACTATTTCCCCGAGAAGATGGGCCGCCGCTCCTTCTACCACCCGGTCGAGCGCGGCTTCGAACGCGAGCTCAGGAAGCGCCTCGACTATTGGGCGCGCTTGCGCCGTGAGCGACAAGGCGAGGGGTGAGGTTAACGCGCGCGGCGCTCCGGTGGCCGGAGTTGCGAACCGATTGCGGGTAATCCGACCGATTTCGGGACGCTACCATCGGATATGGCTGCGCCAAGGGCGGCAATCCGCCGAATCTCGCCGTTAACCATTTGTCTTCAATGGTTTTTTAACCCGTTCCCTTAAGCTCGAAGTCGGAATTGTGGTGTAGCGTCGTCTTTGACAGCAAGCCACGGGGAGTGGGAACGATGACCGACAGCGGAAAGACGATTGCGCCCGGCGCCGCACCGCTCGACGCGGTCGCCCGTCTGCGCGCCGCCGTCTATGCCGATGGCGGCGTCGACGCCGAGGAAATCCGCCATCTCTGCCGCCTCGCCGCCGAGGAAGGCTTCCCCACGCCGGCAGGCCGTCAGCTCTACATCGAGGCCCTGACCGACTACGTCGCCTTGCAGACGGCCCCGAGCGGCCACGTCAGCGAGGACATGGCCCGCTGGCTGATCGGCGTGCTGTCGGCCGATGGCATCACCACCGATCTTGAAGTCGACCTTCTGGTCAACATCATGCGTCGCGCCGATTCGGTGCCGGTCGAGCTGTCCGCCTTCGCGCTTGCCGAGGTGTCGCGGTCCGTGCTGAAGGGTGCCGATGACGGCGAGGGCGGGGTCATCTCCGCCACCGATGTCGAGCGCATGCGCTCCATCCTTTACGCCTTCGGCAACGAGCGCTCCGTCGGCATCAGCCGCGAGGAAGCGGAGGTGCTGTTCGACCTCAACGACCGCAGTCGCGAGGCCGACAACGATCCATCCTGGTCGGACCTGTTCGTCAAGGCCATCGCCTCCTTCCTGATGGCGGCGCGTGGCTACACGCTGATGTCGCGCGAGGAGACGTTGAGCCGCGACGCTTGGCTCGACGCGCCGTCGGGTGGCGTCACCGCGCTGTTCGGCGACATGCTCTCAAGCATGCTGTCCAACGGGCTGCGCGGCGTCTGGTCAGCCTGGAGCCAGCAAGACGACGCATCCTCGAAGCCGATCGAGGCCGACGAGGCGCGCATCCGCGAGGCGGAAGCGGTCACCTCCGAGGAAGTGAAATGGCTGGCCGACCGCATCGGCCGCGACGGCGTCATCCACGCCAACGAAAGGGCGCTCTTAAAGTTCTTGTCCGAGGAAAGCCCGGACATTCATCCTTCGCTGCGTACTTTGCTCGACACCGCTGCCTGACCCGGTGAAGAGCGCTTCCCCTACGCAGCGCCCTGCGCGCGGCGCCCGGAGATCCCCCCGGGCGCCGCGGAATTTTTCAGGCGAACCGCTTGCAGCCCGTCACCGTGGGTACGGTTTTCGCCAGTTGCGACCCAGCGTCTCGGTCCTGACGTCGCCGATCCCCAGCCAGCAAATTTTCGTCCGCGTGACGCCTTGACTTGCCCTGCCGAGGGCCCTTATATCGCGCCACCGCATGACGGTCAGGGCGCGTAGCTCAGCGGGAGAGCACTTCGTTCACACCGAAGGGGTCACAGGTTCGATCCCTGTCGCGCCCACCATTCAACAAAAGGCCCTGCTGGCGACAGCGGGGCCTTTTGTTTTCAGGTCATCGCTCGGCACTTGGCACCGGCCAAACCTTCGGGCCGTCATGAAAGCTTCACCGGCTGTGCGTTACGCGCGGAAGTCAGCAGGGCGAAGACCATGGCGAACATCCGGCTTGAGAGCGTCAGCAAACGCTATCCAGACAAGGTAGCGGTCGATAACGTGTCCTTCGAGGTACCAAACGGTTCCTTTTTCGCGCTCCTGGGGCCGTCCGGATGCGGCAAGACGACCATTCTCCGCCTCATAGCCGGACTGGAAAGACCGGATGCCGGCGAGATAGCGCTGGGCGCGAGACCCGTTGCCGGTCGTGGTGGCTTCGTCGGTCCCGAGCATCGCGGTCTCGGCATGGTCTTCCAGTCCTATGCCCTCTGGCCCCACATGACCGTAGCGGCAAATATCGACTTCGGTCTGGCCGGCCGTGGCCTCAGCCGGGCCGACCGGCGACGACGGGTCCATGAAGCGCTCGATCTGGTCGGACTGAGCGCAGAAGGCGCGCGGCGTCCGCATCAGCTGTCCGGCGGACAGAGGCAGCGCGTCGCATTGGCGCGCAGCCTGGCGGTCCGTCCGGAGATCATCCTTCTCGACGAGCCGCTCGCCAACCTCGACGCGCATCTCAGGCAGACCATGCTCGCCGAGTTCGGTCGCATCCACGCCCAGGCCAAGACCACCTTCGTGTTCGTCACCCACGATCAGAACGAGGCCATGGCTCTGGCCGATCAGGTGGCCGTGATGGATCGTGGCCGGCTCCAGCAGCTGGCGCCACCGGAAGAGCTGTTTGCGCGTCCGGCTTCGCCCATGGTGGCTCGTTTCGTCGGGCAGGGCAGACTCCTGGCCGGCGATGTCTTGGCATCGGGCGAGGGAACGACGCGCTTTCGGCTGGACAACGCGGAGTTCCAGGTCGAAGGCCGAGCCCCGGTCGGTCCCGGTTGGCTGTGCCTCAGAGCCCGTGACGTTCAACTCGCCAAGGGCGGAGGCAGCGGAGAGCGGCTCAACGGTCGTGTCGTCGGCAGCCGCTTCGAGGGAGGAGATCATCGGCTGACGGTGCAAGTGGGAGAAACCGGGGCCGTCGGCTCGGTCGATGTTCTCAGCCCGCAACGCGGCACCATCGGCGAAGCCGTCTGCCTTGCGCTCCGAGGTGGCTGGGTTCTGGCGCGCGAGGCGGCATGAATCGCCTCCTTGCGCTCTCCGGTTTTGGCGCCAAGGGGCCGGCTTGCTTCTTGCTGGAGATTGAGGGACGGCGACTGCTTCTCGACCTTGGTGAAGGCCCCGATTCCGCTATGCGTCCCGGTCTTGCCGGCATCGGCAAGGTCGATGCGGTTCTGATCAGCCATCTCCATCATGACCATACCGGCGCGCTGGACCTCGTCTCGAAACTTGGCCGGCCTCCCGTCTTCGCGACCGGCCTTACGCGATCTCTGATGGAGGGCTCGCACGCCGCGTTTTCTTGCACCTTGCCGCTGAGCGGCGGAACCGAAGTCGCCGGGATCGCGATCGAGACGGGGCCGGCCGGCCATGCGCCCGGAGCCGTCTGGATGCGGATCGGCGGCCCCGAAGGACTCCTTTATACCGGCGACTACAGCGACGAAGGCCGGCTCTTTCCCGCCACTGCCCCTCTTCCGGCCAGGGCATTGGTCTTCGACGCCTCCTACGGTGTCGCCGACGTGTCGCTGGCAGAACAGATGGCGGGGCTCGACGCGGCCATCGGCGATGGCCCCTGCCTTCTGCCGGCGCCGCCGGCCGGACGCGGACTGGAAATGGCGCTGCATTTCATGGATGCGGGTCGCCGCGTCATGCTTTGCCCCGCTCATCGGCGCGTCGCCGAAACGCTGATCGCGTGGGAGTCCTCCCCGGACAAGGACGTCGCGGCGGCACTCACACGCCTTCTTCGATGCAGCTTGCCCCTGGATCCGGGTATCGCCAGCCAGGACCGCCTGCCGGATGCGGTGATCATCGCCGGCACGGCGGACGCCGCGGGCGGCTTTGCCGCCGGCCTTGCGACGCGCATTGCCGCGGACGGTGTCGGGCGGATCGTCTTCACCGGCCATCTGGCGGCCGAAACACCGGCCAGGATTCTCACCGATGAAGGACTGGCAGGATTCGCTCGCTGGAATGTCCATCCTCGCTTGGCTTGCGTTCGCGCCCTTCTGGCCGCGTTACGTCCCGAGATCGTCATGGCCGCGTTTCTCGAAGCCGATGCCGTCGGGCGGCTGGCCAGGACGCTTTCCGGCGAGAATTTCGTGTTCCAGCCCTCGTTCGAATGGTAGCCGGCGTCCATTTCGGGGGCGGCGTCATGGAGACGTTAAGTCCGGCCTCTAGGTTTGCGGCATCACCAAAAGGAAGGTCGCTCCCATGTCGATGAAGCTTGCGTCTTTGGCCGCCGTCGCAACCGCGCTGGCGTTTTCCCAAGCGGCTTTCGCCGCTTCCGGGACCATCACCGTCTACACGTCCCAGCCGAACGATCAGATGGCGGCCGTCGTCGCCGCCTTCAACAAGGATCATCCCGAGATAACGGTCGATGTGTTCCGTACCGGAACGACCGAGTTGATGACCAAGCTCGAAGCCGAGTTCACCGCCGGTTCGACGCCCGCCGACGTCATGCTGATCGCCGACGCCGTCGCGATGACCAAGCTCAAGAACGAGGGCCGTCTTTACGCCTATGCCGACGCTCCCACCGCGGGCCTGCCCGAGGCGGTGATCGATCCGGATCGGACCTTCTTCGGCACCAAGCTCATCACCACCGGCATCATCTACAACACCAACCTCGTCAAGACGGCTCCGGTCTCCTGGGCCGACCTGACGGCTCCGGATGTCGCCAAATCGCTGATCATGCCGAGCCCTCTCTATTCGGGAGCGGCGGTGATCCATGTCGATACCATGGTGCAGCAGCCCGAGTTCGGCTGGAAATACTATGAAACCCTCGCCGATGCCGGCGCGGTGGCCGGCCAAGGCAACGGCACGGTGGTCGAGGCGGTGGCGCGTGGCGAGAAGGCCTACGGCATCATCATCGAGTACATGGCCCTCAACGCCAAGGCTAAGGGCTCGCCGGTGGACTTCGTCTTCCCCAAGGAAGGCGTGTCGTCGATCACCCAGCCGGTGGCCATCCTCAAGGACAGCGACAACATCGACGCGGCCAAGGTCTTCGTCGACTGGCAGATCGGCAAGACGGCGCAGGAACAGTCGGTCGGGCAGGGCTATTTCCCGATCCTCGCCGGCGTCAACCCGCCGGCCGGCTATCCCGCGCTCGACAGCCTGAAGATCATGTCGGCCGATCCGGCCAAGATGCTGGCCGACGACGCCGCCAACAAGCAGAAGTTCGCGGACCTGTTCGGTGGCTGATCTTTCGGTGCCACGAGTCTCTCCAACCGGTCGGCAACGCGTGTCGAGAGGCGACGAACCCCTGTTCGTCGCCTTTCTGGCTCTGGTCGTACTTGTTCTCGCCGTCTGGCCACTCGGCCGGCTGTTCGTCGAAGCGTTGGGGACCGGCGAGGGAGGAAAGAGCTTCGGCCTGATGTCCGAAGCGTTGAGCAGTCGGGCATTCGAGCGGGCCTTCTGGAACACGCTGGAAACCTCCTCCGCCTCGGTGGTCGTCTCCGTGCTGCTCGGGCTGCCGCTGGCACTGGCGATCAGCCTCTTCAGGATCGGCAATCGGGTTGCGCTCACCTTTCTGGTGCTGTCGCCGCTGCTCATACCTTCGCAGATCATGGCGCTCGCCTGGATCGAGTTGATGGGATCGTCCTCGCCGCTTCTCGGCCTGCTCGGCTTCGCGCAGGCGCAGGGAGAGACGAACCCGCTCTACTCGCGCGGTGGCATCGTCTGGCTGATGGGCATCGAGCATATGCCGCTGGTCTTCCTGGCGGTGAGGGCCTGCCTGACGACCTTGCCGGAAGATCTCATCGAGGCGGCCCGGATCGGCGGGGCCGGCATGTTCAGGATCGTGACCGGCGTTCTGCTGCCTCTCGCCGTGCCGGCTGTGGTCGCCGGTGCGAGCCTCGCCTTCGCCGCTTCGGTCGGCAACTTCGGCGTGCCCGCTCTGCTCGGCATCCCCGGACGCTATCCGATGTTGACGACGCTCATCTATCAGCGCCTCAACGGTTTCGGTCCGGCTGTGATCGGGCAGGTTGCCGTTCTGGCCTTGGTGCTGGTTTCAATGGCCGGCGTCGCGCTTGGTCTGCGTGCGATCGTTTTGCGCCGATCCGCTCCGATCGACCGGAGCGGTCGCCCGCTGGCGCCGTTCGAGGCGGGGAGGTTCCACCGCCCCCTCGTCTTTGCTCTCTGGAGCGTCGTCACGCTGCTTTCGGTGGTGCCGCTCCTGGCGCTACTCGGCGCCGCCCTCAGCCCCGCCGTTGGTGTCCGCCTGGGGCTGGATAGCGTGACGCTGGCAGGGTTCCGCTCGACGTTGATCGACAGCGCCACGGTCCGGCGCGCTTTCGCCAACTCCATCCTCTTGTCGGCCGGCGCAGCCGTCGCGACGGCCGGCATCGCCGTTCTTCTTGCCTATTTCGGAACCGTTCGCAGGCTGATGGTCGCGCGCCGGGTGGCCTGGTTCGCCGAGCTTCCGTTCATCGTGCCGGGAACGGTTCTGGCTCTCGCGTATATTCTCGTGTTCCTGCCGCCGCTGCCGTTGATCGGCGTGTCGATCTATGGCAGCGCGACGATCCTCCTGCTGGCCTATGTCGCGCGCTTTCTGGCGCTGGCCATCGGACCGGTTCAGACAGCGCTTGCCAGTCTCGATCCCAGTCTCGACGAGATGGGGCGCATTCTGGGTGCGCGCACCTTCCGTCGCATTGCCAGGCTGATCGCGCCGCTTGCCGCCCCGGCGTCGGCGGCTGGCGCCATTCTGGTGTTCATGACCGCCTTCAATGAGTTGACCGTCTCGGCGTTGCTCTGGTCGAGCGGTGTGGAGACCATCGGCGTGATGGTGTTTTCGCTCCAGTACGAAGGCAACTCGACGGCCGCCGCAGCCCTTTCGGTCGCTTCGATCGGTTTCGTGCTGGTCTTGGCGCTGCTGGTCGATCGCCTCGGCAATCGCCTTCCGAGCGGAACGCTGCCCTGGCGCCACTGAACGGTAGTCGAAGCTTCCGAGACGTATGTCGGACGAACCGGCTCGACTGGCGCCGAGTCGCGCCACCGACAGGCCATTCTTGCTCTCTGTCCTGTCGGTGACAGACCGCTTCTCCGTTTGGCGCGATGATCTCCACTGGGGCTTTCCAAAGCTTCTTGGCCTTTGGGAAGCAGGGAGGTTGCGATGGACGGGCTGACGGCAACGGTTCGGGACTATTACGGAACACGGCTCAAGGGGAGCGGAGACCTCAAGACCGGCGCCTGTTGTTCATCGGAGCCGCTGTCGCCGCGATTGCGGTCGATTCTCGATGCGATCCACCCGGAAGTCGTCAATCGCTTCTATGGCTGCGGTTCGCCCATGCCGGATGATGTCGAGGGCTTGACGGTGCTCGACCTTGGCTGCGGCACAGGGCGCGACGTGTTCATGGTGTCGGCGCTGGTCGGGGAGGCCGGCCGGTCCATCGGCGTCGACATGACGCCGGAGCAACTGGCGGTCGGCCGCGACCATCAGGCCGAGCAGGCACGCATCTTCGGTCACCGTGCCTCCAACGTCAGCTTCATAGAGGGACAGTTCGAGGATCTCGCGTCCCTGGGCATCGCCGACGGATCGATCGACGTGGTGATCTCCAACTGCGCCCTCAACCTCTCTCCCGACAAGGCGAGGGTGTTCGCCGAGATCCATCGGGTGCTGAAGCCCGGCGGCGAACTGCTGTTCTCCGATGTCTTCGCCAGCCGTCGCCTGCCGGCGGAGGTCGCCGCCGACCCGCTGTTGGTGGGCGAATGCCTGGGCGGGGCGCTCTATGTCGAGGATTTCCGCCGCCTGATGTCGGCAAGCGGCTGGCCGGACTTCCGCCTGCTTTCCAGGCGCCCGATCGCCATCGGCCATCCCTATGCCGAGCTCCTGGTCGGCGCCACGACCTTCTGGTCGATGACGGTGCGCGCCTTCAAGCTCGATGGGCTCGAGGACTGCTGCGAGGACTACGGTCAGGTGGCGACCTACCTAGGCAGTCTGCCCGACTCGCCCAACGCCTTCGTTCTCGACGATCATCATCGCTTCATAGCCGGAAAGCCGATGCTGGTTTGCGGCAACACGGCCGCCATGATCGGCGAGAGCCGCTTTGGCCGGCATTTCCGGGTCGATGGCAGCCGGGCCGTGCATTTCGGCCGGTTCGACTGTTCTGCGCCGGGTGGCGGCGCGGAGATCGACGCGGCTCCGGCCTCGGGGTGCTGCTGATCCATTCTTCCGTTTCTCATGTCTTCAACTGAAAGGTAGCCGGAGATGATCCCGCAAAAGGTAACGGACGGCATTTATTCCTACAGGGCGATCGATTGGGATCGCGAGCTGTTCGACGAACTGGTGCCGCTTCCGGAAGGCACGACCTACAACGCCTATCTCGTCGAGGGCAGCGAGAAGACGGCGCTGATCGACACCATCTATCCGCCCAAGACGGCCGAGTTCATCGCCGCCCTCAAGAAGTCCGGCGTCAAGCGCATCGACTACATCGTCGCCAATCATGCCGAGCAGGACCACTCGGGCTCCATTCCGGCCGTGCTGGACCTTTTCCCCGAGGCCAAGGTGGTGACCAACGCCAAGTGCAAGCGCTTCATCATGGACACGCTGCCGGTGGACCGCGACGCCTTCATCACCGTCGGCGATGGCCACAGCCTGTCGCTCGGCGACAAGACGCTGCAGTTCCTGATGACGCCCTGGGTCCATTGGCCGGACACCATGTGCACTTACGTGCCGGAGGCGCGCACGGCGTTCACCTGCGACTTCCTCGGCGCGCATCTCGCCACCACCGATCTCTACGCCGACGACGAGGCGCGGGTCGAAACGGCGGCCAAGCGCTATTACGCCGAGATCATGATGCCCTACCGCAGCTTCTCCAAGGAGGCGGTCGACAAGGTCGGCGCGCTTGATCTGTCCTATATCGCGCCGAGCCACGGGCCAATCTACGCCCGCCCGCCCTTCGTTCTCGACCTTTATCGCAGCTGGACGTCCGACGCGCCCAAGCCCTTCGTCGTCATCCCCTACGTGTCGATGTACGAGAGCACGGCGGCGATGGTCTCCTACCTCACCGACCGGCTCGTAGAACGTGGCATGGGCGTCAAGCCGATCAACGTCGTCGATCTCGACACCGGCGAGTTCGCCATGAGCCTCGTCGAGGCGTCGACCGTGGTGTTCGCCTCGCCGACAGTGCTGTCGGGGCCGCATCCGGGCGTCGCCTACGCGGCGCTGCTCGCCAACGTGCTCGGCCTCAAGGCCAAATACGCGGCGGTGATCGGCTCCTTCGGCTGGGAGGGCAACCTGCCGGAGATCGTTCAGTCGATGCTGCCGAAACTCGGCGCCACCTTCTTCGAGCCGGTGATGGTCAAGGGATTGCCGAGGGAGGCCGCCTTTGCCGAACTCGACCGGCTCGCAGACGACATCGCCGCCGCCCATGCCGCCGCGCCGGTAGCGGCCTGAGTGCCGTGGATCGTTGGAGAGACCGATGGAAGCGTCGAGCCGTGAGGTCCGTGTCGTCTACTTCGCCTGGGTGCGTGAGCGCATCGGTCTTTCCGACGAGCATTTGAGACTGCCCGACCACGTCCGCACGGCCGGCGACATGATCGCCTGGCTGTCCGGGCGCGGCGACAACTATGCCTACGCGCTCGAATCGCCGTCGACCGTTCGTGTCGCCGTCGATCAGTTGCATATCGAACAGAACGAGGCGCTCGGCGAGGCGCGGGAGATCGCTCTGTTTCCGCCAATGACGGGCGGCTGATACCGTTTCCGTCAGGTTTCGACCCTTCGGGCGGAACCTGACGGAGGCGAAAGCGCCCGACCGGGCGCCGGCCGGTCAGGCCGAAACCCGCTTGAGCCGCCCGCTTGAGCCGGCTGAGTCCGGATCAAGCGGAAAGCGTATGACGTCTTTTCCATATCCCTGAGCCTGGGACGGCCGCGTCGTCCCGACGCGTCGGCCTCCGTGCGCGACTTTCTCTCCAGCGAAGCGCCGGCTGGCGCCCGTATCCGTGCTCATACGCATCCTGCCCCCACTGCAGATAGGTGTGGTCGAGAATGGCGGTTTTTCGGGCTTTTTCATCTCTTTCCGCCATTGAATCGTCCGAAGTCGTCGTGCAGGCGACAGCGATTTCGGGGCAACGAGTCCAATAGCGGACAGATTTCATCCTCGCGAAGGCGGATTCTTCTCACCATGGACAGGTCGCCGCTCGGCGCCGCCCCGTGGAGGAGACATGGGGTGGCGGGTTGCAAGGAGATGGCTGGCCGTCCGGGAGCGTTGCGTCGAGCAGGCCGCCGGAGGACGACATGGATATCTACAAGGAACTCATCCGGGAGCGCGACGCCGGCCGCCGTTCGGCGCTGGTGTCCATCGTGACCCAGTCGGGCTCTACGCCTTCGGCGACGGCGGCCAAGATGCTGGTGCGGGCCGACGGCACGATCGCCGGCACGGTCGGTGGCGGCGCCGCCGAGGGCAAGGCGATCGAGGTGGCCCTTCAGGTCATCGAAACGGGCCAGTCGCAGATGCTGGCCATCGACCTCCACAAGAACCCGAAGCTCGATCTCGGCATGATCTGCGGCGGCAACCTGCAATTCTACATCGAGGCGATCATGCCCAACCGCACCGTCTACATCTTCGGCGGCGGTCACGTCGGCCTGATGACCGAGGCCATCTGCCGGACGCTCGGGTTCGAGACGGTGGTCGTCGACGACCGCGCCGAGTTCGCCAACCCCGAGCGCTTCCCGGCCGCCGCCGGCACCTATGCCGGCCCGCTCGCCGAGACCTCGGCCCATCTCTCGCCCAACGCCGCGTCGCTGGTGTTCATCGCCACGCGCGGCCATGCGCTCGACCAGGAGGCGCTCGCCTGGGCGCTCGGCACGCCGGCCGGCTACATCGGCATGATCGGGTCCAAGCGCAAGGTGCTGACCGTCTACAAGAATCTCGTGGCAGCCGGTTTTGCGCCCGATGCGTTCGCCCGCGTCCGCGCTCCGGTCGGCCTCGAAATCGGTGCCGAAGGGCCCGAGGAAATCGCGGTCTCCGTGACCGCCGAAATGATCGCCCACATCCGAGGTGCCGACAAGGCCTGTTCGCTGTCGCGGACCATGGATTGGTGCGGGTCGGCCGAGGAAGGAAAGCCTCTCTCCGTTGCCAGCTGATTGGGGATGCTGTGACGGACGCTACAACCTAGGAGGAAGACATGAAACGCATTTCCCTGAATGTGAACGGCGTTGAGCGCTGGGTCGTCGCCGATCCCAAGCGGTCGCTCGCCGACGTGCTGCGCGAGCAGATGATGCTGACGGGCTGCAAGGTCTGCTGCGCCGACGGCCAGTGCGGTTCCTGTACGGTTCTGATCGACGGCAAGCCCATCCGCGCCTGTGTGACGCCGATGGAGAAGCTGGCCGCCGGTGCCAAGATCGTCACCATCGAGGGCATCGGCACGCCCGAGAACCTGCATCCGCTGCAGATCGCCTGGATGGCCCACGGCAGTGCCCAGTGCGGCGTCTGTTCGCCCGGCTTCATCATGTCCGCCAAGGCGCTTCTGGACAAGACCCTCACCCCGACGCGCGAGGAAGTCCGCGCCTGGTTCCATCGCAACCGCAATCTCTGCCGCTGCACCGGCTACAAGCCGCTGATCGACTCCGTGATGGACGCCGCCGCCATCATGCGCGGCGAGAAGACCATTTACGACGTCATGCCGAAGGCCAAGGAAGACGGCTCCATCCTCGGCACCGAATACATCCGTCCGTCGGCGGTCGCCAAGGTCACGGGCACCTGGGACTTCGGCGCCGACGTGGCGCTCAAGATGCCGGTCGGCACATTGCGCCTGGCGCTCGTTCAGGCCGAGGTGAGCCACGCCCTCATCAAGAACATCGACACGTCCGAAGCCGAGAAGATGATCGGCGTCGAGCGGATCATCACCTGGAAGGACGTGGGCGGCAAGAACGCCATCACCGGCCTCATCACCTTCCCGACCAACAAGGGTGACGGCTGGGATCGTCCGATCCTGTGCAAGGAGAAGATCTTCCAGTTCGGCGACGCCATCGCCATCGTCGCCGCCGACACCGAGGAGCATGCCCGCGCCGCGGCCAAGAAGGTCAAGGTCGACCTCGAAGTGCTGCCCGCCTACATGTCCGGCTTCGCGGCGCTCGCGCCCGACGCCATGGAAATCCACCCCGGCGTTCCCAATGCCTACTACGAACAGGGCGTCGTCAAGGGCGCCGATACCGCGCCGCTGATGTCCAGCGCCGCCGCCATGGTCGACATCACCACCTACTGCTCGCGCCAGCCGCACCTCCATCTGGAGCCGGACTGCGGCGAGGCCTTCGTCGATGACGACGGCGTGCTGACGATCCTGTCGAAGTCGATCGGCGTGCACCTGCACCACGCCATGATCTGCCCCGGCCTCGGCATTCCTCCCGAGAAGCTCCGGCTGATCCAGAATCCGACGGGCGGCACCTTCGGCTACAAGTTCTCGCCGACCATGGAAGCGCTGCTCGGCGTCGCCGCGCTTGTCACCAAGAAGCCGGTGTCGCTGGTCTACGATCAATACCAGAACATCACCTACACCGGTAAGCGCAGCCCGGCGAACATCAACATCCGCCTCGCCTGCGACAAGAACGGCAAGCTCACCGCCATGGAAACCGACTGGTGGCTCGATCACGGCCCCTATTCGGAATTCGGCGATCTGGTGACGTTGCGCCAGGCCCAGTTCACCGGCGCCGGTTATCACCTCGAGAACATCCGCGGCAAGGGCCGCACGGTGGCGACCAACCATGCCTGGGGCTCGGCCTTCCGCGCCTACGGCTCGCCGCAGTCCTTCCTTGCCTCGGAAATCGCCATCGACATGCTGGCCGAGAAGATGGGCGAGGATCCGTTCGAGTTCCGCTACAAGAACCTCTACAACGAGACCTCGACGACGCCGACCGGCCAGAAGCCGGAAGTGCTGGTTCTGCCGCAGCTGTTCGACATGATCCGGCCGAAGTACGAGGAAGCCAAGAAGCGCTGCGCCGAGTTCAACAAGGCCAACAGTGAAAAGAAGCGTGGCGTCGGCGTTTCGCTCGGCATCTACGGCTGCGGTCTCGACGGGCCCGACAGCTCGGAAGCCCGCGTCGAGATGACGCCGAGCGGCTTCATCGTCCACTCCGGTTGGGAAGACCACGGCCAGGGTGCCGACCTTTCCGCCCAGACCATGGCGCATGAAGTGCTGCGCGCCGCCGGCGTCAAGCCCGAGCAGATCAGCCTTGTCATGGCCGATACCTTCGGGCCGAACTCCGGCCCGGCCGGTGGCAGCCGCTCCAACGTCTTCTCCGGCAACGCCATTCGCGTTTCGGCGGAGATGATGCTCAACGCCATGAAGAAGCCGGACGGCAGCTATCGCACGTACAAGGAGATGGTGGCCGACAACATTCCGCTGTCCTACGACGGCAAGTGGGTGGCGGCGGCCTGCACGGATTGCTCGCCCGACACGGCCCAGGGCAACCCGTTCCCGATCTACATGTACGAGGTGTTCCTGCCGGAAGTCGAGGTTGATCTTGAGACCGGTGAGACCAAGGTGGTCAAGTTCACCACGTCGGTCGATGTCGGCACCATCATCAACAAGGCGACGGTGGACGGCCAGATCTACGGCGGTCTCGCCCAGGGCATCGGTCTTGCCCTGACCGAGGACTTCGAGGACCTGGAGCTGCACACCACGCTCAAGGACTGCGGCATCCCCTATCCGAAGGACGTTCCCGACGACATCGAGATCCTCTATCTCGAAACGCCGCGCGACCTCGGGCCGTTCGGGGCCGCCGGTGTCGGCGAAGCGCCGCTCACCGCGCCGCATCCGGCCATCCTCAACGCCATCAACAACGCCTGCGGCGTGCGCGTGTTCCGCGTTCCCGCCTTGCCGGAGGTGATCAGGATGGGGCTCGAGGCCAAGGCCGGAAAGTCCACCACGAAGTCTGAACTCCAGCACAACTGAGTTCTGACAGTCGAGGAGCTACCCGCCCGCTCCTCGAACATGCGGGCGGCCCGACCTCTCCCGGGCCGCCCGTAACCCATTTGCCTCCACAACGACGCATCGAGACGATCATGGATGGCGATCAGGTCAAGGCTTGGGAAGCGCTCTGCATCGAGGAACAGCCGCCGGCTTGCACCGCCGCCTGCCCCCTGCGCGTCGACGCGCGTGCCATGGCCGAGAAGATGGCCGCCGGCGATTTCGTCGGCGCCATGGGCCTTTATGCCCGTGTCGTTCCTTTCCCCGCCATCATCGCCCATATCTGCGAACACCCTTGCGAGACGGCTTGTCGCCGGGCCGAAGCCGGCGGCGCCGTCCGCCTCGGCGCGCTCGAACGGGCGCTCGTCGAGGAGGCCTATCCGACAGTGCGTCGCACCGCCCAACGGGCGCGCAAGCCGAAGCGGATCGCCATCGTCGGCGCCGGTCTGGCCGGCCTCACGGCAGCGTCCGACCTCGCCATGAAGGGCCACGCCGTCACTGTTCTTGAGGCGGAGGCCCGCCCGCTCGAACGGCTTCGCCACGACATCGACCCGGCCGTACTGCCGCCATCGGCGATCGAAGCCGACCTCGGCGCGCTCATCGGGCTCGGCATCGATATCCGCTGTCGGCAGCGGGTGACCGGCGACGCCGGACCATCGTCGCTCGACGATCTCATCGCCAACTATGACGCCGTTCTTCTCGCCATCGGGCCCGGTCCTGCCATCCAGTTCTCCGGAACGCTGCGCCTCACGTCCGCCGGGCGACTCGATCTCGACCCGCAGACGCTGGCGAGTTCGCACCCGACCGTGTTCGGCAGCGGCCTGCATGGCGGTGATGACGAGACTTACTCCGCCATCCTGTCGGTTCGCGACGGCCGGCGGGCGGCGGTGTCCATCGACCGCTTCCTGCAGGGCGCCTCGCTGACGGCGAGCCGTGCAGACGACACCGCCACCGGCACCTGCCTTTATGTGAACACGGCCCGCCATGCCGACGTGCCGCCCGTCCAACCGGCCGATCCCGCCGCCGGCTACTGCCATGCCGAGGCCATGGAGGAAGCGGCCCGCTGTTTCCCCTGCCATTGCCTCGAATGCGTCAAGGCCTGCGCCTACCTCGCCCACTACAAGACCTATCCGAAGCGGGCGGTTCGCGAGATCTACAACAACGACTCGATCGTCATGGGCAACCGCAAGTCCAACCGGATGATCGACAGTTGCGCCCTGTGCGGCCTCTGCGAGACGCTCTGTCCGAACGACCTCGCCATGGGCGATGTCTGTCTCGACGCGCGGCAAAGCATGGTCGAGCGCGGTCACATGCCGGCCTCTCACCACGACTTCGCACTGCGCGACATGGCCTTCAGTCGCTCCGACGAGATCGCCTTCGTCCGCCATCAGCCCGGCCACGACCGAAGCGCCGTGCTGTTCTTCCCGGGCTGCCAGCTCCCGGCTTCCGCGCCGCACCAGGTCGAGGCGATCTATCGCCATCTCTGCGACCGGCTGCCGGGCGGCGTCGGCTTCATGCTCGATTGCTGCGGCGCGCCGGCACACTGGTCCGGCCGCCGGGAGCTACACCAGGAGGTGCTCGATCATCTCCGCGCCGTCTGGGAAGAGCAGGGGCGACCACGCATCGTCACGGCCTGCTCGACCTGCCTGAAGCAGATCGGCGAGTTCCTGCCGGACATCCCCGTCGTTTCGCTCTGGACGGAACTCGCAGCCATTGGCCTGCCGGAGGCCGCCGCGCCACGACCCGTTGCACGGCCGCTCGCCATCCACGATCCCTGCACCAGCCGGCATGCCCTCGACGTTCAGGCGGCGGTGCGCTCGATCGCCGCTTCGCTGGGCGCCGAGGTTCGCGAACTCACCGGCGCCGAGAAAACCACCTGCTGCGGCTACGGCGGCCTCGTCTCCTTCGCCAACCCCGAGGTCGGCAACGCGTTCGTCGACCGGCGCATCGAGGAAAGCGATGACGATTTCCTCGCCTATTGCGCCATGTGCCGCGACAACTTCGCCCGGCGTGGCAAGCGCGCCCTTCATCTCCTTGACCTTGTCTTTCCCGAGGCGGACGATCCGGCGGCGCGCCCCGACCCCGGCTTTTCCGGCCGTCGCGACAATCGGCTGCGTTTGCGCCGTCGCCTCTTGCGCGACCTCTGGGGAGAAAGCATGAGCGATCCCGTTCCCTCCGTCACCCTCGTCATAGCCGACGCCGTCCGCGCCGATATCGAGCGCAAGCTGCTGCTCGTCGACGACATCGCCGAGGTGATTGCCGAAGCGCAAAGAACCGGGCGCATGCTGAAAGACAGGGCGAGCGGCCGCTTCACCGCTTCCGGTCGCATCGGCACGGTGACCACCTGGGTCGAGTTCGAACCGATCGAAGGCGGCGGCTTCCTCGTCCATCGCGCCTATGGCCATCGCATGCAGGTCGAGGTGAAGTCATGAGCGGCCTATCCGCAGAGGTTCCCGACCTCGTCTGTGCCCGCTGCGACAAGCCGCTGGAAATGCGAAAGGTTGAGGCGAGCTATCTTGGCCAGACCTTCCCGGTCGAGCTGCCCTGCTGCCCGTCTTGCGGCTTCGTCTACGTGTCCGAGGAGCTCGCCTCGGGTCGGATGCTGAAGGTCGAACAGGCGCTGGAGGACAAGTGATGGAGAAGTCCGCGTCCTTTCCTGGACTGTTCGGCTGCGGCTGCGTCGAGGGCGCGGCCGGCGAATGGCTGCGACCCGGCGATGGAGCGATCGTCAGGGAGCTGTTCGAGCGGTCGGGGCTTCGCCTCGGCGCCAAGGTGCTCGACGTCGGCTGCGGAGCCGGCGAGAGCCTCGCCTGGCTGGAGCGTCACGGCTACTCCGGCATCGGCGTCGACCGCGACGAGAGGACGCTGGCGATTGCCGCTTCGCGCGTGAAGTCGGCGCTTTTCCATGGCGACGGGGCGCGGTTGCCATTCGCCAGCGCCTGTCTCGATGCCATACTCTCGGAATGCAGTCTTTCCCAGATGGCGGACCGGCGCGCGGCGCTCGGCGAGTGGTGGCGCGTGCTGAGGCCCGGTGGCCGGCTGCTGCTCGCCGACGTCGACTGGCCAAGCGACGACGGGCGGGACGGCCTCGCCGAAGATATCGAACGTGCCGGTTTCGCCATTCTCGTCGACGAGGACAGGTCGGACGTGTTCGCCGGCTTCGTCGCTCGCTTCATCTTCCACTATGGCTCGCTCGATCCCCTGTGGGGCGAGCGCGGCTGCGCCACCGCCGACCGCCGGCCCCGCTATCGGCTGTTCGTTGCCGAGCGGATCGCCGAACCGTCAGGGATCTCACGTCCATGAGCGAGGAATCCTTTCGTGTCGCCGAGTTGCTGATCGACGATTTCAAGTGCAGCCACATCCTGATGCGGCTCGCTCTCGAAGCGCAGGGCCGCGACGATCCCGACCTCGTGCGCGCCATGTCTGGCCTTGCCCTCGGCATGGGGCAGGGCTTCAACTGCGGTGCGCTGTCGGCGGGCTGCTGCGCCATCGGCTACTACGCCGGACGTGGAAGCGACGGCGAGCGCGAGCATCCCGAGTTGGCGGCCATGCTCGACGACTTCACCGGCTGGTTCAACGCCGCCGCCACCGGCCAGTACGGCGGGATCGACTGCTCTGCGATCATGCAGTTCGACGAAGGGCTGAAGCATGAGCGCTGCCCGGCATTGATCCTCGCCACCTGGGCCAAGATCAAGGAAACGCTTGCCGACCATGGGGTAGATATCACGGTACCCCCTGAGGAGGAGAACCCGTGAGTGATCCGGTCATGTCTGGGCCATCGAGCATCGCCGTCGTGGTACTGGCCGCCGGCTGGTCGTCGCGGATGGGTGCGCTGAAACCGCTGCTGCCATTCGGCAACGACACCGTCCTCGGGCACGTGCTTTCGACCATCGAAGCCGCCGCCGTCGGGCCGGCCTACGTCGTCGTCGGCAACGAGGCCGAACGGGTGGCTTCGGTAGCTGAGGTTCGAGGCGCGGTGGCGGTGGCAAATCCGGCCTTCGCCGACGGCATGATGTCCAGCATCAAGGCCGGAATCTCAGCTTTGCCCGACACGGTGGACGGAGTGATGATCCTGCCGGTCGACGTGCCGCTCGTCAGGGTGGATACCTTGAGCCGGATCGCCGAAAGCGCCAGGAAGGGTGAGGCGTGCGTGCTTCGCTCGACCTTTCGCGGCCGCCCCGGGCATCCGCCCTTCGTTCATCGCCGGCTGTTCGCCGAGATTCTTGCCGCATCGTCGAAGATGACGCTGCGCGACATTCTCGACCGTCATCAAGACGAGGCTCAGTCGGTCGCCGTGATCGATAGTGGCATGGTGCGCGACATGGATTATCCCGACGACTATCGCCGTCTGGCCGCGTCGTTGCCCCATCGCCGCCACCCCGACGAGGCGGAGTGCGAGGCGATGCTGGAGGCCGCCGACACGCCCGAACCGACGCGTCGCCACTCCCGTGCCGTCGCGCGGCTGGCGGTCGACATCGCCGCCCGACTGACTGCCGGGGGGCATGCACTCGACACCACGGCCGTCCGTGCCGGAGCGCTCCTGCACGACATCGCCAAGGGCGAATCCGACCACGCCGCCGCCGGTGCCCGGCGTGTCGCCGCGTTCGGGTTTGCCGAGGTGGCCGAGATCGTCGCGGTCCATATGGAATGCGCCATCGAACCGGGAGAGCCGATCGATCCGCGTCACGTGGTGTTTCTTGCCGACAAGCTCGTCAAGGGCGAGCAGCGTGTCGGGATCGAGGAGCGCTTTGCTCCGGCATTCACGGCTTTCGCCTCCGATCCCGCCGCGCTGGCCAGCGTTCGGCGCCGCCATGCCGCCGTCGCGGCCGTGCTCGCGGCGGTCGAAGCGGTGACCGGGCCTCTCCCTGACGCTCATGGTGTTGGCGAGCCCGACGCTCTGGTGGAGAGCGGACGATGAACGGGCCGGTCCGCCTGTCCTTCGGCCGCACGCGCAGTGTCTGCCCCGAGTGTCTCAAGACCATTCCGGCCGAGCGCGTCGCCATCGGCGACACGGTTTATCTCGACAAGACCTGTCCGGAACACGGTCGCGTCGTTACGCCGGTCTGGCGGGGCTTGCGCAGCTACGACATATGGTCCCGCAGCCGTCGCAACACGGCCTCTCCGGTCACCGTGGCGACGGTTGTTGCCGAGGGTTGCCCAAGGGACTGCGGCCTCTGCGCCGATCATCGCCAGCAGAGCTGTTGCGTGCTGATCGACGTGACGTCGCGCTGCGATCTCGTCTGTCCGGTCTGTTTCGCCTCGGCGGACCGGCACGGCGTCGACATGCCAATCGATGAGATCGCCACGACCCTCGACGCACTGAGGGCGGGCAGCGGC
The DNA here is from genome assembly GCF_023721755.1 of Pleomorphomonas sp. NRK KF1. GTDB lineage: Bacteria > Pseudomonadota > Alphaproteobacteria > Rhizobiales > Pleomorphomonadaceae > Pleomorphomonas. The sequence goes on from NZ_JAMDLH010000001.1 coordinate 37,518, forward strand.
CAGGTGCATGTCCAGCTCTCCGGCGGCGAGCCGACGGTACGTGACGACCTGCCGGAGATCGTCGCGCTGGTCCGGGCCAAAGGTTTCGACTTCGTCCAGCTCAACACCAACGGCATCAGGATCGGCCGCGAGCCGAACTATCTCGCCGCGCTCGCCGACGCCGGCCTCGACTGCGTCTTCCTGCAGTTCGACGGTGTCAGCGACGCCGTCTATCGGCGGCTGCGCGGCCGCGACCTGTTCGCTGCGAAGCGGCTCGCCATCGAAAGTGCGCGCGCCGCTGGCATCGGTGTCGTCCTGGTGCCGACGCTCGTTCCCGGCGTCAATACCGATGAGATCGGCGCCATCGTCGACTTCGCCAAGGGGGAGATGCCGACGGTGAGGGCCGTGCATTTCCAGCCCGTTTCTTACTTCGGGCGCTGTCCGGAAGCGCCCCACGACGAGGATCGGATAACGCTGCCCGAAGTGATGCAGGCGCTGATTGAGCACTCGCAGGGCACCATACGCCTTGAAGATTTCAGTCCGGGTTCGGCCGAGAACCCGTTCTGCTCGTTCAGCGGGCGCTTCACCGTCGATCCCTCGGGTCTCTTCGTCGCCGATCCCGAACCGGTGTCCGGCGGTTGCTGCGGTTCCGCCGCGGGAGAAGCCGCGGCGGAGGGGAGCTGTTGCGGCACGGCTTCCGGGCGATCACCGGAAGTGGCCCGCGCTCAGCGTTACGTGGCGGGCCAATGGAAGAGCGCGCTGTCAGATGAAACGCCGGCTTCCGGACTCGAAGCCTTCGACGCCTTTCTGGAACGTCAGGGCCGGCGTCTGTCGCTGTCGGCCATGGCCTTCCAGGACGCCTGGACGCTCGACCTCGACCGCTTGCGCCAGTGCTACATTCACGTGGCAAAGTCGGACGGCCGAGCGATCCCGTTCTGCGCCTACAATCTGACCGATCTCGACGGACGATCGCTCTATCGCGAGCCGTCGACATGAACGGGTTGGGAACGCTGGACGCGTGGGTGGGTAGGACGATCGGGATCGGGGGGCTGCCGACCCGCGACGACCTCGACGCCTACCAGCTTCGAAGCCTGAACGAGACCTTGGCGACGGCGAGAGCGAGGAGCCCGTTCTACCGGTCATTGGCCGGATGGCCGGAGCCGGGCCAGATCGCCGACCTCGGGGATATCTCTCTGTTCCCGCTGACAACGGCCGCCGATCTCGGTCGCGGCGAGCCATCGCTCGTCGCCCTGCCGCTTCGCGACGCGGTGCGCCTGGTGACGATCCCGACCACGGGAACGTCGGGGCCGCAGAAGCGACTGTTCTTCACCGAAGAGGACATCGAGGCGACCGTCGCCTACTTCGAGCACGGCATGGCCACCATCGTGCGTCCGGGCAGTTGCGTCGCCGTGGCCTTTCCCGCCGAGCGGCCGGACAGCGTCGGCGATCTCCTGATGCGCGGGCTTGCCCGGCTCGGCGCCTTTCCCGTGGCGCTGCCGGTGGACGGCTCGCTGGAAACGCTGGTCGGCGCCTTGCGCGAGCTGCAACCAGCCGCCATCGCCGGCATGCCGGTGACGCTGGGCGCCGCTGCCCGACGCATGTCGGCCGATGGCGGGCCTCCGCTCCGGATCGAGACGGCGCTTGTCAGTGCAGACAGCGTTTCGCCGAGCTTCCGGGCCGCCCTGGCCGTCATTTGGGGGGCGGAGGTGTTCGAACACTGGGGCATGACCGAAACGGGCTATGGCGGCGCACTCGCCTGCGAGGCCCACGATGGTCTGCACATCCGGGAAACCGATCTCTACGTCGAGATCGTCGACGCCGACACGGGGCGGGCGCTGCCGCCCGGACGCGTAGGGGAGGTGGTCATCACCACCTTGCGGCGACGGGGCTTGCCTCTCATCCGCTATCGTACCGGCGACAGTGGCAGTCTCGTCGAAGACCCATGTCGCTGCGGCTCGGTTCTCCGCCGGCTTCGCCTCGGCGGGCGCATGGGCGATCCGAGTCCGCGAGAGGAGGGAAGGCTGTTGCTTCCGGAGGGACTCGACGATGCGATCTTCGCGGTGGATGGAGTCGTCGACTTCATGGTGAAACTGAAGTCCGGTCGGCAGCCGCGCCTCACGGTCGAGATCGTAACGTTGGCTTCCGGAACGGTGGATGAGGTTCGCTCCGTTCTGCTCGCCCATCCGACGATTGGTCCGGCGTTACGATCGGCCGAGGTTGACATCGCTGTCGAGACGGCATCCGGTCCGTCGCCTCCGCTTTGCCGGAAGCGGCGGGTTCTGGAGGATATGCGTAACGACTAGTTCGTTGATAAATCTAGAAAAACAAGGTCATCCTTCGGTTCTGGGTCACTTAGACTGATGGATCATAACGATTTAGTCGGACAGAGCCTATGATCGGATTCATGACAGGAAAGCCCACTTTTACCTGAAGTCCGGTCATGAGGCCGTGTGGCTCACCCGAGACGCTCCGGTTGCGGAAAATGCAATCGATGTCGTCGGTATTTCAGCGATGGACGCGCCTGGGAGGGTGCTGAAATGGTCCTGCCTAAGCGGCTCGAAGCCGACACATGTGCAATTCCGGTGAGCGGGCCAGCCGCTTGCGGTACCTGTCGAAGCACCTCGGGGCGGCACGAGCGAAATGCGCGTCCAGGCCCGTTGCCCGATCAGGGGCGGTTGTTGGCCGTTCGCTCGAAGTTCATGTCCGACGGCATCGTGCCCGAGGGCATCCCTCTGCCGATCTTGCGCTCCTGGGAGCGCAGCAGCTTGCATGGCCTTTCCAACGGCACGCCGCGCCGATTGGAGACCCGTCTCACGGAGACCGCGCTCAAGGAGCTGAGGGAGCGCAACGAGGAACTGCTGGTTTCCGCCTGGGGTGAAATCGTCACGCTCTGTCGCGAGACGCAGCCGCTCGGCGGCGTGGTCGTTCTGACCGACCCCAACGGGGTGGTGCTGGTCCGCCTGGGCGACAACACGTTCAGCGACGAAGCGGAACGGCTCGGTCTGTGCGCCGGCGGCGACTGGTCGGAACAGGCGAGGGGGACCAACGCCATCGGCACGGCCCTTTCCGAGCGCTTCGCCCTGTCTGTCATCGGCGCCGAGCACTTCTGCAACGGCAACACCGATATCAGCTGCTCGGCCGTGCCGGTCATAGATCCTTGCGGGGCTCTTGCCGGCATCATCGATCTCTCGACGTCGGTCACGGTGGCGCATGACTATTCGTTGCCGCTCCTGAAGCGGGCGGCCAACGAGATCGAGCGGCGTCTGTTCGAACGGCGATACGGCCGCTTCGAGCAGATGCACCTGCATTCGAACCCGCGTCTGCTCGGCGGCCCCAACGAAGGGTTGCTGGCCTTCGACAGCGACCGTTTGGTCGGCGCCAACCGCGCGGCGGTGGAACTGATCGGCCTGAGCTGGTCGGCGATCGGCGTCCTGCATTTCCGGCAGTTGTTCTCGGTCCAGCACGCCAGCGTCACGCGACAGGCGTCGGCCGATGAGTGCGTTGTGCAGTCGGCGCAAGGAGCGACCTTCTTCGCCCGCATGCAGATGCCGCTGAAAGGACAGGGCGGGGCCGAAGCGACGAAGAAGATCGAACGCGAGCCGGCGCGGCCAGCGCTGGCCGATCCGGCCAGCCGGGATGCGCTGCCGCATGTGGTGCTCGAGACTCTTCAAAACGAAGGCGGTCCCAAGCTGCGCAAGATGAAGGTCGGGCACCTGGTCTATGGCGCCAACCTGATGGACGAGACCGGCGAGGCCATCCTGGTGGTCGCGTCGGGTCGCTATCGCTGCTTCGCCTCCCATGAGGGCAAGGAGCTGACCTTGTTCACCATGGGGCCCGGCGACGCCGTGCCGCTTCAGCCCGAGATGGTGGTCGAGGTTCGTAAGGAGGGCGAAGCGGCGGTGATCCCGCGCACGCTGTTCCGGCGGTTGACGCGCGACCATCCCGAGTTCGGCATGTGCATCCTGCCGGCCGTCGAGAAGATGCTCAACCGGTCGCTGACCATGGTCGGCGAGATGGCCTTCCGCAGTGTCCGCTATCGGCTGATCCGCTATCTTTGCGAGATGGCCGAGCACGACGGCCGCCAGACCTCGGCGGGCGTCGTCATCGACTCCGCTCCCCACGGCGACGACCTCGCCATGGCCATCGGCGCGGCGCGCCAGTCGGTGTCGACGGTTCTGGCCGAGCTCATCCGGTCGGGCGACATTCAGCGGCCGGCGCCGCGCACCTTCGTCATTCCCGACGTCGAAAGTCTCAAGGAAGAGCTTAGGGTCTTGCGCTGAGAAAAGGGCCCTGTCACGACCATGAGCCCATTCCATCACGCCGAATGGGCCGGTTCAGGCCGTCGCCTCGCCTGGGGAGGTTTCGGCGAGCAGCAGTTCGGCAAGGTGCCGGATGCTTTCTTCGCACCCGCCCGGCAACGCGATGTCGGCGGCCGCCTTGAGCCGGGGAGAGGCGTTGCCGACCGCTGCGCGCAGACCGCATCCCTCGAAAAGATCGATGTCGTTCTCCTCATCCCCGACGGCGATCACCTGATCCCGGCGCAGCCCGAGCTCGGTGAGGGCGTGGGAGAGACCACTGCCTTTGCTGACTCCCATCGGCAGCACCAGCACCCGCCCGCCGCAACCGACCATGTGGAGGTCGTAGCCGCCGCGCAGGATCACCATCTCGACGCGTTCCGCATTCCTGGCGCTGGTTGCCACCATCGATCGACCGATGAACAGGGGCGCGCCAGGAAGCTCGCGCTCGAGATCGGCGAGAAAGCGCTGATCGACCGCCGGCGCGATCAGTTGGTCGGTTCCTGTTTGAGGGCAGTAGGATACTGCGCCATTCTCCAGCATCACCATGTCGAACAGGTCGAGCACGTCGCAAATCGGAAGGATGTTTTCAAGCCGCCGGCCGGATACGAGGATCAGCCGGAAGTTGGCCTCGCGCAACGACCGAAGTGTCGCCTCGGTGACAGCGCTGACCCGGCCATGCTCGGCTATGGTGCCGTCATAGTCGACGGCAAGAACTCCGCGGGGGGCTGCCAATCGTCTGTCGACCGCCAGGGACCGCCAGGGAGGGATGTCCGATCTCTGTTGCATACCGAGTTGTCCACGGTGCGTTGCAAACTGAAGAGGGCGATGGAAAAACCGATGACCGAAGCGGCCCAAGCCTCAATCTTGCCGGAGATAAGCACGCCATGACCAATGGACTCAGTCACCTGGACGACAAGGGCGCTGCCCATATGGTCGACGTCGGCGAAAAGGACGTCACCCAGCGGGCGGCGACCGCCAGCGGCCGGGTGATCATGAAGGCGGAAACGCTGGCCCTGATCGTCGACGGCAGGATTCCGAAAGGCGACGTCATCGCCACCGCGCGGTTGGCGGGTATCATGGCCGCCAAGAAGACCTCCGATCTCATCCCTCTCTGCCATCCTCTGGCGCTGACCGGCATCGAGCTTGACCTCGATCCCGATCCGGCCCTGCCTGGCGTCACCATCTCGGCAACGGTTCGCTGCACCGGCAAGACGGGCGTGGAGATGGAAGCGCTCACCGCCGTTTCGGTTGCTTGCCTGACGATCTACGACATGGTCAAGGCGGTGGAGAAAGGCGTGCGCATCGAGGCCATTCACCTCGTCGAGAAAAGCGGAGGCAAGTCCGGCCACTGGCTGGCGGCGCCCGATCGCCGATAGGAGACGTCATGACGTTGATTTCCGTGGATGCCGCCCAGGCCGAACTCCTGTCCGCCGTCCGGCCGACCGTGAGCGAGCGGGTGCCGCTCGGCGAGGCCGGGGGGCGGGTTCTGGCCGCCGATCTCAAGGCAAGGCGGACACAGCCGCCGGTTCCCATTTCCTCCATGGATGGTTACGCCGCCTCGGCGGCGTCTTCCGGCGACGTCTGGCTTCGCGTGGTCGGAGAGGCCGCGGCCGGCCATGCTTTCGACGGAGAAGTCGGCGCGGGGGAGGCCGTCCGTATCTTCACCGGCGCCCCGCTGCCAACGGGGACCGATTGCGTCGTCATGCAGGAAGACGTCGAGCGGGACGGAGACCGCGTCCGCTTCAGGATACAGCCGGTTTCGGGGCGTTATGTCCGCGCGCGGGGCATCGACTTCAGCGAAGGGGAAGTCGGTCTTGCTGCCGGAGTGCGCCTTGGGTTCGGCACGCTTGGGCTTGTCGCCGCCATGAACCACGACAGCGTTCCCGTGCGTCGTCGGCCTCGGGTCGCCCTCATCGCCTCCGGCGACGAACTGGTGCCACCCGGAAGCGTTCCGCAAGCCCACCAGATCGTCGCGTCGTCTTCGGTGCCGCTCGCCCACCTCATCGCCGAAGCGGGCGGCGTTCCGCTCGATCTCGGCATTGCCCCCGACGATCTCGGCATGTTGCGCCGGCATATCCGGCTGGCCATCGATGGCGGCGCCGACGTGGTGGTGGTGATCGGCGGCGCTTCCGTCGGCGATCACGATTACACCCGTGCCGCGCTCGAAGCGGAGGGGGCGGCGATCGGTTTCTGGAAAGTCGCCATGCGCCCCGGCAAGCCTCTGATGCATGGGCGGCTCGGGCAGGCGGAGGTTCTCGGTCTGCCCGGCAACCCGGTCTCGACGCTGGTGTGCGGCGTGCTGTTCCTGGCGCCGTTGATCCGCGCCCTGCTGGGGCGCGGCGAGGTGCTGCCGGAAACCTCGCTTGCCGTGCTGGAGGAACCGCTCGGGTCGAACGATCTGCGCCGCGACTATCTGCGCGGTCGAGCGACCGTAAAGGGCGGGCAGCTGTGTGTGACCCCCTTCGCACGGCAGGACTCGTCCCTGATGCGAACGATGGCCGCGGCCAATGCCCTCGTCATCCGGCCCGAACACGCTCCGGCCATATCGGCGGGCGAGATCGTCGAGATCATTCGGCTCGAGCGGGACTGAGCGGCACGACCGTATCGGGGCGGCGCTTGTAGCCGATGCTGTCGAAGCGCATGTCGCGGATGTCGACCATCAGCAGCCGGCCGATCAGCGGCGTTCCGACGCCGGTGATCAGCTTCAACACCTCGCAGGCGGCAAGGGTCCCCAGCACGCCGACGACGGCGCCGAGAATGCCCACCTGGGCGCATGTCGGCACCTCGCCATCCGGCTCGTTCGGCATCAGACAGCGCCAACTCGGCAAGGGGCGACCATCGTCATCCGACAGATAGGGCTGGAGGGTGGTCACCGAACCGTAGAACTCCTGGACAGCGGCGGTTACCAGTGGTTTCTGGAGCGCGTAGGCCGTATCGGCGACCAGAAAGCGCGTCTGAAAGTTGTCCGTTCCATCGACGACGACGTCGAAGCGCCCGACGATGTCGGCGACGTTGTCTCCGTCGAGGCGAACGGGAATGAGCTCCACCGTCACGTTCGGGTTGAGCGCCGCGACGCGCTCGGCGGCGCTCTCCACCTTCGGCTTGCCGACGTTGGTGGTGGAATGGACGACCTGCCGCTGGAGATTGGACAGAGACACCACGTCGTCGTCGACGAGGCCGAGCGTCCCGACGCCGGCGGCGGCGAGATACTCGATGATGGGGGAACCGAGCCCGCCCGCTCCGACGCAGAGAACCCTTGCCTCCCTCAGCTTCTGTTGGCCCGGACCGCCGACGTCCCGCAGCAGCAGGTGGCGCGAGTAGCGGCGGACTTCGTCTTGGCTGAGGGTCATCGGTCGGTTCCCAGGATGTGCCGGTCTCGGCAAGGCTTGCTGCCGAGATCATCGCGTATCGGCGTCGCGCTTTCCAGCCCATGATGGGGCGCAAGCAAGGCCGACCGGCAAGAACGAAAAGACCCGCGGGAAGCCGCTCGGCCGCCCGCGGGTCGGATTGGTCTTGGTTGGCTCAGGCCGCTCTGACGGTCGTCAGGAAGGTGCTGACCTGCTCCTTCAGCATGTCGGACTGCTGCGACAGTTCCGCCGAGGAACTCAGGACCTGCTCGGCCGCCGCGCTGGTCGCCGATGCCGCCTGGGTCACGAGCGCGATGTTGCGGGAAACGCCGGCCGTGCCCGAGGATGCGCTCTGGACGTTCTGGGCGATGTCCTGCGTCGTCGCCGCCTGTTCCTCGACCGCCGAGGCGATCAGGGCCGCGATCTGGTCCATCTTCTCGATGGTCTTCGAGATGCTGTCGATCGCCGTGACCGCCGTCTCGGTGGACGACTGGATCCCGGAAATCTGGGCGCTGATCTGCGCGGTTGCCTTCGCCGTCTGGTCGGCGAGGTTCTTGACCTCGGAGGCCACCACGGCAAAGCCCTTGCCCGCCTCACCGGCGCGCGCCGCTTCGATCGTCGCGTTGAGCGCCAGAAGGTTGGTCTGGCCGGCGACGTTGCCGATCAGGTCGATGATCTCGCCGATGCGCTGGGCGGCGTCGGAAAGGTCCTTCACCGTCTTGGCCGTTCCGATGGCTTCCTGCACGGCGCTCGCTGCCATTCTGGCGCTTTCGGCGACCTGGCGGCTGATTTCCTGGACCGACACCGCCATCTCCTCGGACGCCGAGGCGACCGTGTTGACGTTGGCCGAAGCCTCCTCGGAAGCATGGGCGACCTCGGAGGAGCGGACCGAGGTATCCTCGGCATTGCTGGTCAGGGTCTGGGCGGCCGACTGGAGTTGGGTCGACGCCGAGGAGACCGAACCGACGATCGCGCCGACGGACTGTTCGAACTCGTCGGCCATCCTGGCCATCGCGGCCTTCCGTTCGGCGGCAATGCGCGCATCGTTGGCGGCGGCCTGCTCGCTTGCCTCCCTGGCGTCGACGACGGCATTGTCCTGAATGACGCCGACGGTGCGGGCCATGGCGCCGATCTCGTCCTTGCGGTCGGTGCCGGGCACGACGATGCCGGTCTTGCGGGCCGCGAGGCCTTCCATGGCGGTGGTCAGGCGCTGGATGGGCTTGCTGACCGACAGCGACACCAGCCACATGACGATGATGCCGGCGAGGGCGACCACCATCGACACCAGGATCTGGTTGCTGGTGCTATCATTCTGGGCTTCCGCCGTCTCGGCTGCGAGCTTGCTGACGTCTGCCATCACGACGGAACGTGGAACCCCGATGATGACGGACCAGTTCATGCCGGTACGGCCAAGCGATATGGGCGCAAACACGCGCAGGCGATCGCTGGATTCCTCGTAGGTGACAAGTTGCTTGCCCGCCGAGATCGTCTCCATATCCTGTTGCCAGGACGTGTTGATCTTCGACAGCGGTCCGCCAATGGCCGATGGATCGACGCTGGAAGCCACGACCAAGCCCTTGTCGGTCACGATCGTGACGGCGCCTTCGCCACCGTAGATCTGTCCATTGACGGCTTCGGCGAGCTTCTGAATGGCCGACAGGTCGAAGTCGGCGCCGGCAACACCCAGGAACTTGCCTTTCACGGTGATCGGAACCGACATCGTCGCGAGGTACACGGCCTTGCCCTGCACGATATAAGGCAACGGCGCGAGGATGCTTTCCTTGCCGGTTTCCTCGGGGCCGATGAACCAACCGCCCTTCATCAGGCCGTTGGCATGGCTCTCGCGGCTGTCATATTCGACCAGCGGCTGGAGCGCGATCTTGCCGGCGCTGTCGCGCGTCCAGTAGGGCAGGGCGCGCCCGGTTCCGTCCGAGCCGACGTTCGCCTTGCCCTTGAAAGCGGCGTCATTGCCGTCGAGACCGTCGGCGACCCAGGCGCTGTAGGTGCCGTTGAAGCGAGGATTGTCCTTGAGGACGTTGAGCAGCGTAGCGTTGAGTTGGGCGCGGCGCAGGTCCGCCGGGGTCGCGGATGCACCGTCCTCGACCATCATCTCGAAGGCGCGCGCCATGTTGCGGGCCGCCGCGAAGGCGGTATCCACTTCGGCCCGAATGTCCCCGGCCTGCGTGGTGGCGATGCCCAGGAGGGCTTCGCGCGATTTGGTCTCGAGCAGTTGGGACACGCTTTTGTTGGTCTGCTCGTTGACCGTGTTGCTGGCGAACACGCCGTAGCCAACGACAGCCGCCACGGTTGCGACCAGGCAAACGACCGAAAGCGCGACGATCTTGACCTTAATCGATTGAACGTTCACTGGAACCCCCAGCTCTGACATCGCTGTCCGATTGGCAGCTTCACCCTGTCTAGCCGTCAACCGTTAACAACGAAAAAATATTCGCTACACAACAAGATCAATGTTCAGGACTTCGACCATCGTCTTAACGGAGCGATCTGCAACCAGGTGAGCCTGAGCGTAAGAATAATTTCGTATTTTTCGAAAAGTGTCGCCTTTGGTTGTTTCTCGCGGGCGTTGTGGGTGAGGCTATATTTGAAAACAATGCGGATTGGGTCAGGCTTTAGTCATGATGGTGGTCCGCTTTAGTTTGAGAGCTCCGGACCTGATAAATCTCAACAACTTGCTGCAAGCGTTACCGGTGGCGTGCCGCGCGTAACGACGACGGCTGCCGGCCCCATGGTTCGGAACCATTCCTCCTCTTCGACGCTTATTTCGTCGGAGAACCAGGAGAGGGGATATGCTGCAAAGCCTTGTCGACGAGTTTACCTTCGAGTTTCCCTTGCCGATCGAAGTTCTCGTGCTCAGAACGGTCGGCGCTGCCCTTCTGTGCGGAATGATCGGGCTGGAGCGCGGCGTTCACAAGAATCCGGCCGGTCTAAGAACGAACATGCTGGTCGGGCTCGCCGTCTCCACCTTCTGCATGATCACCGTCTACATGACGGAGACGATGGCGGACGGAAACCCCGCCATGCGGTTCGACCCGATCCGGCTTGTCGAGGCCGTCACGGCGGGAATCACCTTCCTGGCGGCCGGCGTCATCGTCTTCACCAAGGGGGACGTGAAGGGACTGACCACTGGCGCCAGCATGTGGCTCTCCGGGGCCATAGGTCTCGCCTGCGGTCTCGGCCTGTGGTCGGTCGCGCTACTCGCCAGCTTTGCCGGCATCGTCATCCTCTGGCTGCTGCGCCGTCTGCAGGCCGTGACCGGCCTCAAGGACGAGTGACCGCCATCCGTTGTGCAAGGTGGCAAACGGACGGTGGCAACCACGACCGGAACGAAACGAGCCAGCGGGCGTTTCCTGTTTGCAACGCGTGAAGGAGGGTAGGCCCGTCAGCAGGACAGGAGCAGCTCTATCGCCCTGTCGAGTTCGTCGTAGTGACTGATGACGGCATCGGCCCCGAGCTCGGTCGCAGGTCGTCCGCCGTAGCCGAAGGTGACGGCGACGACGGGGACGCGCGCGGCGCGGGCGGTGGCGATATCGGTTTCGCTGTCGCCGATCATGACGGCCGCGTTCGGTGTGCCGCCGGCCCGGACGATCGCCTCGATAAGCGGTCTCGGATGCGGCTTCTGTTCGGGCAGGCTGTCGCCGCCGATCACCGCGCCAAAGAACCTCGCAAGACCGGTACCCTCAAGGACCGCGTGAGCGAGCGCTTCCCGCTTGTTGGTGCAGACGGCCAGGCCGAAGCCACGCCGGGAGAGGCCGGCGAGTGCATCGCCAAGGCCAGGGTAGGGGCGCGTATCCACGGCGATCTCGGCCGCGTAAAAGGCGATGAAGCGCTCCACCAGTTCGGACAGTCGAGCGGCGTCCAGCGGCCGGCCGGCACGACGAAATCCCTCGCCGATCAGTGCCCGCGCGCCATGACCGAACAACAGGGCCACCTCCTCATGCCGTAGCGGCGAGAGGCCCTCTCCGTCGAGGATCCGATTGAGCGCCCTCAGAAGATCGGGGCCGGTGTCGAGGAGCGTGCCATCAAGATCGAAAACGACAACAGGGCGCATCGGTCGCTCTGCCTTTCTTTTTCCGTGATAGACGGGATTTAGCATGCCCTTGGGCCGATGCCAGGACTATCGCCATGCCCAAGGGGACAACAATGGTCGCGTTGCAGTGCAACGGGCTTGCGACATTGCGCAGTTTGCGGCAAACCAGCGAGGGCCGTTTCGGGGGAAATGGGGCTTGATCGCGGCGGGCGCATCATTTCGCCAGATTTCGGTTTCACAGGCTGGGCGACGCCGCTATGGCGCGATCGAAACCGCCGGTGATTCCATATGGGAATCGCCCTGGCGCCACGGGTGATCGTGACAAGGGGCTTGCCCTTCGGGACGAATGAAGCCAAACGACGAAGTCGATATCGGAGATTTGTTTATGCACCGGACCCTGAACCTTCTCCGCCGCCCGCTGGCGGCGGCCATGGTGATCGCCGCGCTGGCGTCTCCGGCATTGTCTGAGGACTTCACCGAGTCCCACCTCGCGGCGGCTCGCGAAACCATTGCCGCCGCTCACGCCTCGGAACAGTTCAACGAGATCTTGATCGTGCTGGCCGAGCAGACCAAGGCGCTGTTCCAGCGCTCCAACCCCGGTGCCGCCAAGGACATCGAGGAAGTGGTGAGTGCCGTCGCCCTCGATCTTGCCAAGCGTCGCCCCGATCTCGATCGCGAGCTCGAGCGCGTCTGGGCCGGTCGTTTCAACGAGGACGAACTGAAGCAGATCACCGCCTTCTTCAACTCGCCGGTCGGCCAGAAGTACGGCCAGCTCGCGCCGGTGATCATCCAGGACTCGATGCGCTCGGCCGGCATCTGGCGCGACGCCCTGTCGACGGAAATCCTCACCCGCTCGCGCGACGAGCTCAACAAGCGCGGCTACAGCTTCTGACGCACTTGTGTTGCCACGACCGGCCGCCGGGATGATAAGAGGACGGACGTTCCTCTACACGGCGGTTGGTAATGGCATCCTTCGACTATGATCTCTTTGTCATCGGCGCGGGCTCCGGCGGAGTTCGCGCCGCTCGCATTTCCGCGGGCTATGGTGCGCGTGTGGCCATTGCCGAGGAGTCGCGCATCGGTGGCACCTGTGTCATTCGCGGCTGCGTGCCGAAAAAGCTGCTGGTCTACGCCTCCCGGTTCGCCGCAGAGTTCAACGATGCCGCCGGTTTCGGTTGGTCGGTCGGCGAACGGTCGTTCGACTGGGAGGCGCTGAGGGCTTCCAAGGAGCGGGAGATCACCCGTCTCGAAGGCATCTATGCCGGCAACCTTCAGCGATCCGGTGTGGAAGTCATCCGCGACCGCGCCGTCATCACAGGTCCCAACGAGATCCGCCTCGTTGCCGAGGAGCGAACCATCACGGCGGAGCGCATCCTGATCGCCACCGGTAATCGCCCCGTGCTGCCCGACATTCCCGGCATCGAGCACGCCGTCACGTCGACCGACATGTTCGATCTGCCGACCCTGCCCGCGAAGGCGGTGGTGGTGGGTGGCGGCTACATCGCCCTTGAGTTTGCGTCCATCCTCGTGGGTCTCGGGGTTGCGACCACGGTGCTCTATCGTGGCGAGCAGGTGCTGCGCGGCTTCGACCGGGAGGTCCGGGACAAGCTGGCCGACGCGCTCAGGGCGCGTGGCATCGATTTGCGCACCGGTATCCAGGTGCGGAGAATCGACAAGACGGCGGTTGGTCTGGCCGTGAGTCTTACCGACGGTTCCGATCTCGACACCGATCTGGTCCTCGCCGCCACCGGGCGCCACCCGAACACGACCGGGCTCGGTCTCGAGGCGCTGGGCGTGGCGCTCGATCAGGATGGCGCCGTCGTCGTCAACGCGCTGTCGGAAACCACCGTGCCCTCGATCTATGCGGTTGGCGACGTCACCAACCGGGCCCAGCTCACACCGGTGGCGATCCGCGAGGGACATGCCTTCGCCGATACGGTGTTCGGCGGCCGCGAGAGTTTCGCCGATCATTCAATCCTGCCGACGGCGATCTTCACCACGCCGGAAGTCGGCACCGTGGGGTTGTCGGAGGAGGCGGCCTGCGCGGCATACACGGCGGTGGACGTCTACAAGGCGGAGTTCCGCCCGATGCGCAACATCCTCGCCGGACGCGACGAGCGCACCTTCATGAAGGTGGTGGTCGATGCCATCACCGATCGCGTGCTCGGCGTCCACATCATGGGACCGGAGGCTGGCGAGATGATCCAGACCATCGGCATCGCCATGACCATGGGGGCGACCAAGCGCGACTTCGATCGCACCATGGCCGTCCATCCCACCGCCGCCGAGGAGCTGGTCACGCTGCGGACTCCGTCCGTTCGCCACAGGTAGAGGATCACGGCGGCGGCGGATGGTTATGGGTCAGGCGATGGGGATCCAGATTTCCACCGTCCCACTGCAGGTCTTCGGATCGAAGCGCTCGTCATAGAGCTCGAAGTCGGGTGTCTTGCCCGGCTGAAGCCCGGCGTCGGGCAGCGCCTTGTTCCAGATGGTGTAGACTGTCTTGTTGAAGATCGAGAGAGAGCCGACGTGCTCGAACACCGCATATCGGCTAGCCGGGATATCGACCGAGTCGAGGCCGGCCGGAACGTTTGTTGCCGTCGATTCCAGGCCGGCGACATAACGGAAGTGCCCGTCGGCCTCCATATCGCAGCAGACGCCGTAGGCTGCACCGGTCACAGGAGAGGGAACCTCGCCGCAGCGTGGATCGAGATCTTTCCACAGCTTTGGGATGACGGAATTCGTCTCAAAGGTGCAGCGGGTCGACAGGCCGATCACGCGGAAGGCACCGCGCTCGCGGAATTTCGGTGGGGTGAGATCGATGATCATGTCCTTGCGCATGGTCCAAGGCTCCATCAGTGAGAGATTGCAGGTCGTACGAGTCTGCCGAACCGTGCTCGGCAAAACGCCGAAACAGCCGGCGAAGGCCCGGGTGAACGCCTCGTGAGAGTTGTAGCCGGCGTCGAGCGCGACAGGCAGGATCTCCTGGTCGCCCTTCGCCAGGGCTTGGGCGGCAATCGTCAGCCGCCGGGCCCTCAGGTAGCTGATCGGCGCGAGACCGATGTTGGCCTGGAAGAGACGAGACAGGTGCCAGGGGCTGACGCAGCAGAGGTCGGCAAGCTCGACAAGCGTCAATGGCTCCCGAATGTTCTGCTCGATATGCTGGATCGCCCTGTCCAGGATTTCCATGTCGTCCTCGCGGCGCTGACTACCTCATCTTCATGCCAGAAGCCCGAGATGGCCGCTTGATCGAGATTGCCTGGCCCAACGAAAACGCCGCCCGAAGGCGGCGTCCTGCAACATAAAGTCTGAAAGAAGTCAGGCGACGATCGACCTGCCTTTTTCGTCGAAGCGGTGGATCTTGGTGGGGTCCGGCGTCGCATGGACGACGTCGTCGGCGGCATAGCGATGCTCGCCGAACAGCCGCACGGTGATGAGACCGGCCGTCTCGGTTTCCAGATAGAGGTTGGTGTCGGCGCCGAGATGTTCGGCGTGAATGACCTTGCCCTTGAAACGGCCCTCCGCTGGCGACACAGACAGATGTTCCGGCCGAATCCCGATGGTGACTCCTGCCTCGCCGATGCGCGCCGCCTCGACGAAGTTCATCTGTGGCGAGCCGATGAAGCCGGCGACGAACAGGTTGGCCGGACGATTGTAGAGTTCCATCGGCGAGCCGATCTGCTCGATGACGCCGCCGTTCAGCACCACGATGCGGTCGGCCAGCGTCATCGCCTCCACCTGATCGTGCGTCACGTAGATCATGGTGGCGCCGAGCTGACGATGCAGGCGGGCGATCTCGACGCGGGTCTGCACGCGCAGCGCGGCATCGAGGTTGGAGAGCGGCTCGTCGAACAGGAATAGCTCCGGTTCGCGCACCAGCGCGCGACCGATGGCGACGCGCTGGCGCTGGCCGCCGGAGAGTTCCGCCGGCCGGCGCTTGAGATAAGGCTCCAGCGACAGCATTTCCGTCGCCGCGGCGACGCGGGTATTGATCTCGTCCGTTGGCGTGCCGGCTTGCTTGAGACCGAGCGCCATGTTGTCGCGCACGCTGAGGTGGGGGTAGAGCGCATAGGTCTGGAAGACCATGGCGATGCCGCGCTTGGCCGGTGGCGTGACCGTCACGTCCTCACCGTTGATCAGCACGGCGCCCGAGGTGACGTCTTCAAGGCCGGCGATCGAGCGCAGCAGGGTCGACTTGCCGCAGCCCGACGGACCGACGAAGATGACGAACTCGCCGTCCTTCACCTGAAGGTCGATGCCCTTCAGCACCTCCTGCGCACCGAAGGATTTCCTGATGTTCCTGAGTTCAAGCGATCCCACGGGGCATTATCCTTGCAGTTTGACCGGCTTGCCGGTGCGGACACTCTCATCGGCGGCGAGGCAGACGGCCAGCGACTTCAGGGCGTCGTTCATGTGCTGGGTGAGGTCGATGTCCTCGATGATCGCCCTGAGCATGTAGGCCTGTTCCAGCTCGCAGAGTTCCTGGTGGCCCGGCTCGCCGGCCATCGTGTGGTCGACGTCGGGCGCCAGGAACGCGCCGTCGGGGCCGGTTGCCGCCTTGTGGACGCGGATGGTCGAGGTGCGGGTATGGGCGTCGACATCGTCCGACTTGCCCTCCCGCATGACGATGGAGGCCGAGCCGTTCGGCGAGATGATGTCTTTGACGAAGAAGGCCTGCTCGGACATCATCGGTCCCCAGCCGGCCTCGTACCAGCCGACCGAGCCGTCGGAGAACAACACCTGCAGGTGGCCGTAGTTGTACATGTCCGGCGCTATCTCGTTGGAAAGGCGGAGCCCCATGCCGCGCACTTCCGTGGGGGCGGCATCGGTCACCTGGCACATCACGTCGATATAGTGGACGCCGCAGTCGACGATCGGCGCGGTGGTGTTCATCAGCGCCTTGTGCGTCTCCCAGGTCTTGCCGGAGGACTGCTGGTTGAGGTTCATGCGGAAGACGTAGGGACCGCCGAGTGCCCGCGCCTCGGCGATGAAGCGCTGCCAGGACGGATGATGGCGCAGGATATAGCCGATGACGAGCTTGCGCTTGTTGGCGACGGCGCAGTCGATGATCCGCCGCGCGTCGGCCACCGTGGTGGCCAGCGGCTTTTCCACGAAGACGTGGCAGCCCTGTTCCATGGCCATCACCGCGTAATCGGCGTGGCTCTCCGAATAGGTGCTGATCGACGCCATGTCGGGCTTGAGCGCCTTCAGCGCCTCCGGGAAGGAGGGGGCGATTTCGTAGCCCTGGAGTTCGTCCGGCAGCGCCACCCTGGTGCGGTTGACGAGGCCGACGATCTCGAAGCCGGGATTGCGATGATAGGCGAGGGCGTGGCTTTTTCCCATGTTGCCGAGGCCGGCGGAAAGAACGCGAACGGGCGATGTCATTTGACCGCTCCCGAGGTGATGCCGCGGATGAGTTGCCGCGAGAAGATGACGTAGAGGACGAGCACCGGGAAGATGGCGAGCGACAGCGCCGCCAGCACGGCGTTCCAGTTGGTGACGAACTGGCCGATGAATAGCTGGGCGCCGAGCGTCACCGTCTTGGTGCTTTCGCCGGGGGCGAGGATCAGCGGGAACCACAGGTCGTTCCATATGGGGATCATGGTGAACACGGCCACCGTCGCCATGGCGGGCCGCACCAGCGGCAGCACCAGGCGGAAGAAGATGGCGTACTCGCTGAGCCCATCGATGCGCCCGGCGTTCTTGAGGTCGTCGGATACCGTTCGCATGAACTCCGACAGGATGAAGATGGCGAGCGGCAGTCCCTGCGCCGTGTAGACCAGCACGAGGGATGTCAGCGTGTTGACGAGGCCCGACGCCACCATGCCCTGCAACAGCGCCACCGTGCCCAGGCGGATGGGGATCATGATGCCGATGGCGAGATAGAGCCCCATCAGCGTGTTGCCGCGGAAGCGATATTCGGACAGGGCGAAAGCGGCCATGGCGCCGAACAGCAGCACCAGGAAGATCGAGACGACCGTGACGACGGTGCTGTTCTGGAAATAGGTGACGAAGTCGCCCTGCTTCAGCACCGTCTCGTAGCCGATCAGGCTGAAGGTGGAAGGGCCGGGCAGCCGCAGGGGCTGGCCGAAGATCGCCTGCTTGCTCTTGAACGAGTTGATGATGGTGAGGAACACCGGAAACAGCGCCACCAGCGTGTAGGCGATCAGGGCCACGTGCACGAGGCTGGTGCGCAGCGTCGATTGTCTTGCCTTGGACATTCGCGCCTCCGTCAGAACTGGTAGCGGCGGATGCGCCGCTGGATGCCGAACAGGTAGATGCAGACGCCGATCAGGATGATCAGGAACATGATGGTGGCGATGGTGGCCCCCATCGATGGATCGCCGAGCTGCAACTGGAACCCGAAGAAGGTGCGGTAGAGGAAGGTCCCGAGGATGTCGGTTGCCCTGTCAGGCCCGGCCAGCGCTCCCTGCATGGTGTAGACGAGGTCGAAGGCGTTGAAGTTGCCGACGAAGGTCAGGATCGAGATGATGCCGATGGCCGGCAGGACGAGCGGCAGCTTGATCTTGAAGAACTGGCCCCAGCCAGTGATGCCGTCGATTTCGGCTGCCTCGATCACCTCCTCCGGAATGTTGAGAAGGGCGGCGTAGATCAGCATCATCGGAATGCCGATGAACTGCCAGACCGAGACCAGCGACACCGCGATCAGCGCCGAGCCCGGCTTGCCGAGCCATGGCGCGAACAGGGACTTCATGCCGACGAGATCCAGGAGCCAGGGCGCGACGCCCCAGATCGGCGACAGGATCAGTTTCCAGATGAAGCCGACGATGACGAAGGACAACAGCGTCGGCAGGAAGAAGGCCGTGCGGTAGAAGGCGGCGAACCTCAGACCGGGCAGCGACAGGAGCGCGGCGAGCGCGATGCCGATCGGGTTCTGTACGGCCATGTGGATGAGGAAGAAGACGAAGTTGTTGCCGAGCGCGTTCCAGAAATCGGACGCCCAGCGCGGATCGCCGAACAGCGTCGCGAAATTGGCGAAGCCGACGAAGGCGCGCTCGCCGTCAACGACGTTGAAGAGGGACTGCCGCAGCGTCTCGAAGAGCGGCAGGATCATCACCGCCGTGTAGATGACGACGGCGGGGGCGAGGAAGACGAGAATATGCCAGCGCCGCGGCCGCCGCCGCGAGGCTTGCTCGCCCTGTTCGGGTGCAAGGTCAGTCATGTCGATCTCTGTGGCGCCGGCGACCGGTCGGTCGATGGCGACCGACGGGTGAGGTGACGGCGGCGTGGAAGGCCGCGCCGCCGTCGTGTTTCACGTCACTTGGCCGGCTTGTACCAGCTGTCGAGGCCGTCCTGCAGCTTCTTGGCAGCGGCTTCCGGCGTATCGGTGCCGTTGATGACGTTGGCCGATTCCGTCCAGGTCTCATTCTCGAGGTTGGGCGTGCCGCGCGACAGGATCTGGTAGGTCGAGCGGATGGTCGGCTTGCAGGTCTCGCGCCAGGAGACGAACTCCTTGGCCAGCGGGTCGCTCATGTCGACGGCCGTCGAGTTCAGGCTGAAGAAGCCCGGCAGCGCGTTGGCATAGATCGAGGCGAACTCGGGCGAGGCGACCCACTCTAGGAACACCTTGGCCTCTTCCTTGTGGGCGCTGGCCGCGTTGAGGCCCATGGCGATGTCGTTGTGGTCGGAGATGTAGCAGGTGTCCCCGTCCTTGACGACCGGCGGCGGGAAGGCGCCGAGCTTCAGGCCGGCCGTGTTGAACAGCGCGATTTCCCACGAACCGGCCGGGTAGATGGCGGCGCGGCCGAGCGTGAAGAGGTTCTGGCTGTCGGGGTAGGTCTGCGCCTCGAAGCCGTCACCGAGGTAGGGCTTCCACTTGGCGAGCACCCGATAGGGCTCGACCCACGGTTCGTCGGTCAGCTTCTCGGTGCCGGCGATCAGCGCCTTGCGGCCTTCCTCGCCCTTCCAATAGGTCGGGCCGATGTTCTGGTAGCCCATGGTCGCGGCTTCCCACATGTCCTTGGTGCCCATGGCCATGGGGATGTAGGTGCCGTCTTCCTTCAGCTTGTCGAGTACGGCGAAGAACTGGTCGACGGTCTTGGGAACCTCGGCGCCGACCTTCTCGAAGGCTTCCTTGTTGTAGATGAAGCCGTGGATGACGGACGCCATCGGCACGCAGAACGTCTTGGCGCCATCGTCGGTGGTCCAGGCGGACTTGGCCACCTCGGAGAAGTTCTTCATGCCTTCGAGGCCGGTCAGGTCCTCGAGCTTGCCCTTCTCGAACAGCTGCAGCGACGTGTCGAACGGCCGGCATGCCACGAGGTCGCCGGCCGAGCCGGCGTCAAGCTTGGCGTTGAGCGCGGCGTTGTATTCGGTCGGCGCGCTCGGCGAGAAGGTCACCTTGATGCCCGGATGCTTGGCCTCGAAGGCCGGGATGATCTGTTCCTGCCAGATCTGAAGATCGTCGTTGCGCCAGCTCTCGATGTTGAGCGTGACGTCGGCGGCCATGGCCGAGCCGACGCCGGCGAGGATGCTCGATGCCAGCAGGACACCCTGCAACGTAGTGCGATACATCGTCCGTCTCCCTTTGCTCGCGTCTTGATGACGCGCGTTGAGAACCCCGATTATGATTTTGCGACGAGCGACATCGCCCGACGCAGGTTTTGGCCGGCCTCGACGAGAGCGGCATTGGCCGCCTCGATATCTCCCGCGCCGGCGGCGAGCAGAATGGCGTGCTTGACCGAGCCACGGCTCTCCCGAAGGAGCCCTGTTGCCGTGTCGGTCGAGATTCCCGTGACATCTGTCACGATGCGGGCTGCGCGTGCCCGGAGCTTGTCGTTGTCGGCCCTGACGTTGACCATGTGGCCGTCGTGGACATGCCCGAGGTGGACGGCCATCAGCGTCGACAGCATGTTGAGCGCGATTTTCTGCGCCGTTCCGGCCCCCATGCGCGTCGAGCCGGATATGACCTCGGGCGGCGTCCTGAGCAGCACCGCCACGTCGGCGGCGGCAAGAAGCGGCGCGCCTTCGTTGTTGGCGATGCCGATCACCGTGGCCCCGCGTTCCCTGGCGGCGCGGGCGGCGGCGACCGTGTAGGGGGTCGAGCCGGACGCGGAAACGGCGATCACGCAATCGCCCCGTCCGACGCCGGCGGCCGCGAGATCTGCGGCTCCTGCCTCGGCGTCGTCCTCACCCACGCCGATCATGTCGACGAGACTGTCGCGACCGCCGGCCAGGATGACGATGGCCTCGTCGATCCCGATGCCATAGGTGCCCGGCAGTTCCAGACAGTCGGCAAGCGCCATCAGCCCCGAACTGCCGGCGCCGACGTAGGCGAGGCGGTGCCCCGACCTCAGGGCGGCGGCGGCGCGTTCGGCGGCGTCGGCAATGGCTGGAATGGCCGCTTCGACGCTGCGCGCGGCGTTCGCCTGGGCGGCGGCCAGCACGTCGAGTATCCGCGTCGGCGACAGGGTGTCGAACCCCTTCGCATGGACATCGCGATCCTCGGTGCCGAGCTTTGCCGTCATTCTGCCACTCCCCACTCGGACAATAATGCCAAAAAGCTACCACTTGTCTAGGGGGACAATCATACTTCATTCATTTTTGCCAGGATGCCAACGGTTATCAAAGCGAGTGTGCTCGAATATCTGTTATTAAACAACATACTGTTCTGGATCTCTCAAAAAAGCGCAGCTCGTCGACAACAAGTCGATTGGCAAATGGTATTTTTTTGGTACTTTCAGCGGAGGAGGGCCGCGATGGTGGATTTCGTGATCGGCGTCGACGGAGGCGGGACCGGCTGTCGGGCGGCCGTAGCCGGCCGTGACGGACGCATCTTGGCCACCGGCGCCGGTGGCGCGGCCAACGTTCTGAGCGATCGAGCCGGCTCTCTTGCCAACATTCAGGCTGCCGTCGACGTGGCAATTGCCTCAGCCGGGCTGGATGGTGGAACACTCAAGCGCTCGGGCGTGGTTCTGGGGCTCGCCGGCAGCAACGTCGGGGATACCGCCGCCTTCATCGCGTCCTCGCTGCCGGTCGGTTGGGTGGAGGTCGTCTCGGACGGCCTCATTGCGCTTGAAGGCGCACTAGGCGGTGGCGACGGCGCGGTGGCCATCCTCGGCACGGGGTCGGTGTTCTTTTCTCGCGTGGGTGATGCCGTTCACTCCTACGGCGGTTGGGGATTTGTGATCGGCGACTTCGGCTCGGGCGCCAGTCTCGGCCGGTCGGCGCTTGCCGCCACGCTGCTTGCCTACGATCGTTTCACCGATTCATCCCCGCTCACCGAGCGATTGATCGCCGAGTTCGGTGGTGTTCCCGGCCCGATGGTCGAGTTTGCCCGGACGGCGACGCCGGGCGAGTTCGGGCGTTTCGCGCCGGCAGTTTTCTCGGCGGCCGAAGTCGGAGACCCCGTGGCGCTCGACATCGTCAGGGCCGCCGCCGCGTCGGTCGATCGGGCGCTGGATCGTATCGTCGCCGATGGCGCCGAGCGTCTGGCTCTGCTCGGCGGTCTCGCGCCTCTCTATCCCGTCTATCTTGCCGAGCGGCATCGGACGCGTCTGGTGGCGCCCAAGGGAAGCGCGCTCGACGGAGCCGTTGCGCTCGCCCATCGGCTTTTCCTTGGCGAAGGTGGAGGCGCGGCATGAGCGGCGACATCTCCAGCATCCTGTCTCCCGAACGGTTGCAGGCCGCCGCCACCGGACCGCTCTATCTCAAGCTGAGGCAGGCCATCGAGGCCGCCATCGGCGGCGGCCAGCTCAAGCACGGCGATGCTCTGCCGCCCGAGCGGGAAATCGCCGATTCCCTGGGCATCAGCCGCGTCACCGTTCGCAAGGCGGTGGACGAACTCGTCGAAGCCGGGCTCCTGGTGCGACGTCATGGCTCCGGAACCTTCGTGGTCAAACCGGTGGAGCGGGTGGAGCAATCGCTCTCGCTGCTCACTTCCTTCACCGAGGACATGGCGAGGCGCGGCCTCAAGGCCAGCTCGCGCTGGCTCGACAGGGGGCTGCATTTGCCCTCGCCCGAGGAGGCGATGATGCTGGGACTCTCCGGCGGCGGCCGTGTCGCTCGGCTCGAACGTCTCCGGATCGCCAACGACCTGCCGCTGGCCCTCGAACGGGCGGCGCTCTCGGCCGAGGTGTTGCCCGATCCCGCCGCCGTCGAAGGATCGCTCTACGAGACGCTGGCCCGGAGCGGTCACCGGCCCGTACGTGCCGTGCAGCGCATATCGGCCTGCAACATTCGCGGCCAGGATGCGGCTCTGCTCGGCGTTCAGGCCGGCGAAGCTGGTCTGTCCATCGAGCGGATTTCCTATCTCGCTTCGGGCCGGGTGGTCGAGTTCACCCGGTCGCTCTATCGCGCCGACGCCTACGACTTCGTCGCCGAGCTGACGCTCCCCCAATCCTGATCCGTCACCACCCTAGGAGACGTTCCCATGTCCGCCCTTCACATCCGTGGTATCCGCCTGTTCGACGGCAATGCTTGGCACGACGATGCAGAGATTGCTGTGGAGGATGGTCGCTTCATCGCCGCCGACAACCTGCCGGCCGGCACCGAGGTGATCGATGCCGGCGGACTTCTGGCGGTGCCCGGCTTCATCGACCTTCAGGTCAACGGCGGCGGTGGCATCAACTTCAACGACGATCCGAGCGTTTCGACCATCGAGCGCATTTGCGCCGCTCACGCACATTTCGGCACGACGGCCCTGTTGCCGACGCTCATCACCGACCGTCGTGAAGCCCGCACCGAGGCCATTGCCGCCGGTCAGGCGGCGCGGGCGGCTGGCGTGCCGGGCTATCTTGGCCTGCACCTCGAAGGACCGCATCTGTCGGCGGCCAAGCGAGGCGTCCACGCTGTCGCCTACGTGCGCCAGATGGAGGAGGCGGATATCCGGGAGCTGATCGGAGCGCTCACGAGTGCCGGCCCGACGATGCTGACCGTGGCCCCCGAATCGACCTCGGTCGAGGCCGTGCGTCGCCTCGCCGAGGCCGGCGGCATCGTCAGTCTCGGCCACACCGATTGCGACTATGACACGGCGCTGGCCTACATCGCCGCTGGCGCCAGCACGGCGACCCACCTCTTCAACGCCATGAGCCCGTTCGGTCATCGGACCCCGGGCATGGTCGGCGCGGTCCTGGACAGCGGACTGTCGGCCGGGCTCATTGCCGACGGGATCCACGTCCATCCGGCGGCGGCGCGCGTGGCGCTCAGGGCCAAGCGCGGGCCGGGGCGGATTTTCCTCGTCACCGACGCCATGCTGACCATCGGCACCGATTTGCCGGACTTCGAACTCAACGGCCGGACCATCTTCCGCCGCGACGGCCGCCTGGCACTCGCCGATGGCACTCTGGCCGGCGCCGACATCGACATGCTCTCTTCGGTGCGTTACGCCGCCGATCACTTCGAGATCGGCCTCGACGAGGCGATCCGCATGGCCACCGTCTATCCGGCCGAAGCCATGCGCATCGGGAACCGCAAGGGGCGGGTCGCGCCCGGCATGGATGCCGATTTCCTGCTTCTGACGCCGGATTTCGAGCTCAAGTCGACATGGATCGGCGGCAACAGGCTCTTCTCGGCCTGAGCCGCTCCTTCATAGCGGTTCCGCTTGATCTGGACTCATCCAGCTCAAGCGGGTTTCGGCCTGGCCGGCCGGCGCCCGGTCGGGCGCTTCCGTCAGGCTCCGTCCGGAAGGTCGAGACCTGACGCGAGCGATATCACAGCTTCCTGAGCATCACCTGCTCGATGGCATGACTGGTGCTCTTGCGCAGGACGAGGTCGGCCCGAAGGCGGGTCGGCTGGATGTTCTCGCGAAGATTGGCGAGGTTGATGCGCGTCCAGAGGCCGACGGCGGTGTCCAGCGCTTCCTCCTCCGAGATCTCGGCATAGCGGCGGAAGTAGGACTGAGGATCGCGGAAGGCGGTTTGTCTCAGGCGCATGAAGCGCTCGACATACCAGCGTTGGAGATCGGCTTCGTCGGCGTCGATGTAGATCGAGAAGTCGAAGAAGTCGGAGACGAAGGGGATGCCGCGCCCGTCGCGCGGCAGCTTCCCGGTCTGGAGGACGTTGAGGCCCTCCAGAATCAGGATGTCCGGCTGGTCGACGACGATGCGTTCGTCCGGCACGATGTCGTAGACGAGATGCGAATAGACCGGCGCCCAGACGTTCGGCGTGCCGGCCTTGATGTCGGTGAGGAAGGAGAGCAGGGCAGCCCGATCGTAGCTCTCCGGAAAGCCCTTCTTCTCCATCAGGCCTTCCTCGCGCAGCACGGCGTTCGGAAACAGGAAACCGTCCGTCGTGACGAGGTCCACTTTCGGCGACGATGGCCAACGCGACATCATTGCCCTCAGGATGCGCGCCGTCGTCGACTTGCCAACGGCCACCGACCCGGCGATGCCGATGATGAACGGCTTCTTGGCATCGGTGCGGCCGAAGAAGCGGCGCGTCGAGGAATGCAGCGTTTGCGCCGATTCGACATAGAGCGACAAGAGCCGCGACAGCGGCAGGAAGATGTCCGACACCTCGTCGAGCTGCACCGGGTCGTTGAGCGCGCGCAGGCGGATGACGTCGTCGAGCGACAGCGTCAGGGGCATGCCGGCCCTGAGTACGGCCCAGTCGGCGCGGGTATAGACTTCGTAAGGCGACAGCGCTTTCCGCACGAACTGTTCCATTCGTCACCATCTCCGGATCGCCCCGGGCGATCCGCTGATCTCGGATACATGGCGGGATACGGCCGCCGGCTTCTCGGCCGGCGTGCCATGGTCTTGAGGTCAGTCGGCCGGTCGGCTGGCCTTTTCCTGGAGGCCGGATTGGGCCGTACGGCGCTTGAGCTCGGCCAGCACTTCGTCGAGTGGCACGCCTTTCAGCGCCAGCACCACGACGAGATGATAGAGGAGATCGGCGCTTTCGTAGGTCAGCGCGTCGGCGTCGCCGTTCACGGCGGCAATCACCGTCTCGACGGCTTCCTCGCCGACTTTCTGGGCCGCCTTGGCGATGCCCTTGTCGGCCAGCTTGCGCGTGTAGGAGGTGGCGTCGCCGTTCTTGAGGCGATCTGCGACGATCGTTTCGAGATCGGAGAGGGTGAAGGTGCTGTCAGCCATGCCGATCATCCCTGGAGGCGGACGGGAACGCCGGCCGCGGCGAGATGCGCCTTGGCCTCGCCGATTGTGAAGGTACCGAAGTGAAAGATCGAGGCGGCGAGCACCGCGCCGGCATGGCCGTCGCGAATCCCCTCGACGAGATGGTCCAGCGTGCCGACGCCGCCCGAGGCGATGACCGGCACCGATACCGCGTCGGCAATGGTGCGGGTGAGCTCGAGGTCGAAGCCGATCTTGGTGCCGTCGCGGTCCATCGAGGTAAGCAGGATCTCGCCGGCTCCGAGCGAGACGACTTCCTGCGCGTACTCGACGGCATCGATGCCGGTGGCCTGTCGCCCGCCATGGGTGAACACTTCCCAGCGCGCCTTGCCGTCATCCGAGCTGACGCGCTTGGCGTCGATGGCGACGACGATGCACTGGTTGCCGAACTTCTCCGAGGCGCGGCGAACGAGATCGCGGTCGCGGACGGCGGCCGACATGATCGACGCCTTGTCGGCGCCGGCCAGCAGCAGTTCCCGGATGTCTTCGACGGACCGGACGCCGCCGCCCACCGTCACCGGCATGAAGCAGCGCTCCGCCGTACGACGAACGACATCGAGAATGGTGCCGCGATTCTCGTGGCTCGCGGTGATGTCCAGGAAACAGAGTTCGTCGGCGCCGGCCGCATCATAGGCGGCGGCGGCCTCGACCGGGTCGCCGGCGTCGATGAGGTCGACGAAGTTGACCCCCTTGACCACCCGGCCGTCCTTGACGTCGAGACAGGGGATGACACGTGCTTTGAGCATTGGGGGTCACCGCGATTGAAATGCGCCCATTTCTTATACGGCTCCACGAACGGATGCCAGTCCCATGGCGCCGAACAGGTTTGCGATGGGCGGGAGGCGGCGAAGAGGCTCCTGGGCGTGTGGAAAGCCGCCGCGTCGCTCGTGGGCCGTCGTCGGAAGACTTGGTCACGCTCAGAACGAGGCGAATCAAGAATATGCACCCTCAAGTAGAGCATTTTACTTATAGGGAATTCGCGCGGTTTAAACGTTCCGTCAATAAATGCTCAGTTAATTAAGGTGGATGGATGTTTTGGCGGCCATCGGGTCGCAATGTGTTCTAGGTTGTCGCCGCTGTATGCACCTTGCATGCTTTCTTTGTTCTTGAAGGCAAGCATTTGGTGATGCCGGTCAGCAAAGAGGGTAGGAGCGAGGATCATGTGGCCCTTTTCAAGTCATGAGGCTGCGGTGCTTGCCGCTCTCGATCGTTCCCTGGCGGTCATCGAGTTCGATCCGACCGGAAAGATCCTGACCGCGAACGCCAACTTCCTGAAGGTCATGGGGTACGAACTTGCCGACATCGTCGGCAAGCATCATTCCCTGTTCGTCGATCCCGCAGAGGTCCAGAGCCCCGCCTATGCCGCTTTCTGGCGCGAACTGCAGTCCGGCCACTTCATGTCGGCCGAGTTCCGCCGCATCGCTAAGGGAGGTCGCTCGGTCTGGATCCAGGGCACATACAATCCTCTGCTGGACAAGTCCGGCAAGGTCTACCGCGTGGTCAAGTTCGCCACCGACGTCACCGATCGCAAGCTGGAGGACGTGAAGGTCCAGGGGCAGATTGCCGCCATCAACCGTGCCCAGGCCGTCATTTCCTTCGAACCGGACGGAACGATCATCGAGGCCAACGAGAACTTCGAAAAGGCGCTCGGCTACAAGCTCGCGGACATCGTCGGCAAGCATCATTCCATGTTCGTCACGCCCGAGGAACGCAACAGCCCGTCCTACAAGAAATTCTGGGATGATCTTCGCGCCGGCCAGTTCAAGTCCGACGAGTTCCACCGGATCGGCAAGGGAAACCGTGACGTTTTCCTGCAGGCGACCTACAACCCGATCTTCGACGGCACCGGCCGGCTCGTCCGCGTCACCAAGTTCGCGACCGACATCACCGCCGTCATGGAACGGCGGCGCAAGCGGCAAGCCGCTCAGGCCGAAATCAACCGCGAACTGGCCGAAGTGGCCGACATGATTGCCCGTTCGAACGCCGAGGCGGCGGGCGCCAACTCGACGGCGGGAATCACCGCCTCGAACGTCCAGACGGTTGCGGCCGGCGCCGAGGAGCTCGTGTCGTCCGTCGGCGAAATCAGCCGTCAGGTGAGCGTCGCGCTGTCGGTTTCGCAGGAGGCCGTGACGCAGGCCGAGTCCGCCACCCAGGTGGTGTCTGGTCTGGCGACAGCGGCGCAGAAGATCGACCAGGTGGTCGAGCTCATCAACACCATTGCCGGCCAGACCAACCTTCTGGCGCTGAACGCCACCATCGAAGCGGCGCGGGCCGGCGAAATGGGCAAGGGCTTCGCGGTCGTCGCGCAGGAAGTGAAGCAGCTGGCCGCTCAGACCTCGAAGGCGACGGAAGAGATCGCCAGCGAGATCGCGGCGGTGCAGACCATCTCGTCCAAGGCAGTGCAGTCCATCGACGGCATCACCGCCATCATCACGCGCATCAACGAGGTCTCCTCGTCGATCGCCACGGCCGTCGAAGAGCAGGCTGCGGTGACGCAGAACATGTCCGGCAGCATGCATACCGCTGCGAGCGGCGTCGAGGATATCGCCAAGGCGCTGGCCGACATCAGCAGCTCGACGCAATCGATCGACGAGGCGGCCAACAAGCTGCAGAAGGCAGCGGCAACGCTCGCCTGATCATCGCTCTCAAATCGCCGGAAGCCGCCCCGTCGCCGCTGGTGACGGGGCGTTTTCGCTCAGCGCCAGGTTCCCTCCGCCCACATGCGCGCGAAGGCGGTCCGGTAGTCCGGGTAGGCATAGGCGAGCCCGAGTTCGGACTTGCTCTTGAGATTGGCCACCCGCTTGTTCTCGCCATAGAAGCTGCGGGCCATGGGGGAGAGGTCCGCCGTCTCGAAATCCTGCTCGGGCGGAGGTTCCACGCCCATGAGTTCGGCGGCATAGGCGACGACATCCTGCGGTGGCGCCGGTTCGTCGTCCGTGATGTTGAAAAGGCCGCCGGCGCCTGTCGCAAAAACCCGCTCCACGCCGGCGGCTATGTCTTCGACATGGATGCGGTTGAACACCTGTCCGGGCTTGACGAGGCGCCGGGCGCTGCCTTCGGCAAGGTTGACGAGCCCATTGCGGCCGGGGCCGTAAATGCCGGAAAGGCGCAGCACGGCGACCGGTACGCCGGCCTTTTCGCCGAAGGACAGCCACTCGTTTTCCGCCTTCACCCGGGCGAGTGACCGGGCGCTCCTCGGCCGGCATTCGGACGTCTCGTCCACCCAGGCGCCATCATGGTCGCCATAGACGCCGACCGTCGAGAGATAGGCGATGGAGACGAGCGATTTCTCGGCGGCGAGCGCCTCGGCGAGCACGGGTAGCACCCGGTCGCCGCCGTCTTGCCCCTCGGCGGGGGCGATGGAGACGAGAAGGTGCGTGACGCCGGACAAGGCAGGCTTCAGCGCTTCGGCAGCCTCCGGCGATCCGTCGAAAAGGCGCATTTCGGCGAGTGGAGCCAAGGCGGCGGCCTTTGCCGCGGAACGGGTCGTGCCGACCGCTTGCTCGGGCGAGAGGCGGCGCAACACCGCCTTGGCGCTATAGCCGAGGCCGAAGGCCATGAGCTTCATCGGACGATCTCCTGAGGGTCGGAACGGTGTCGGAACCGTGATGTGGGCGTTGCCAGAGGCAAGTTGCATAAAGGCATTTCCGTCCTACATAAAGGCGTCATTCAGGGACGGTTCCCACGCTTCGGGTGGTTGGCCGTTGCCACAAGGAGCATCTGATGATGGAACACACGAATCCGTCCACCTGGTACGGCACCACCATCGTATCGGTCCGCAAGGACGGCAAGGTGGTGATCGCGGGCGATGGACAGGTCACGCTCGGCGCCACCGTGATCAAGCACACGGCCCGCAAGGTGCGGCCGCTCGGGCGGGGCGACGTGATCGCCGGTTTTGCCGGCGCCACCGCCGACGCCTTCACCCTCTTCGAGCGCCTGGAAGCCAAGCTGGAACAGTATCCCGGCCAGTTGATGCGCGCCTGCGTCGAACTCGCCAAGGATTGGCGTACCGACCGCTATCTTCGCCGCCTCGAGGCGATGATGATCGTCGCCGACGCCAATGTGACGCTGGTTCTGACCGGCACGGGCGACGTGCTCGAGCCCGAGGGCGGCATCGCCGGCATCGGCTCGGGCGGCACCTATGCTCTGGCTGCCGCGCGCGCGCTCTCCGACAGCGGCCACGACGCCGAGACCATCGCTCGCAAGGCGATGAAGATCGCCGCCGACATCTGTGTCTACACCAACGAGAACGTCGTCGTCGAAAGCCTTCCCAAGGCCTGAGTTCCATCCCTCCGGATCGCTGGCCCCCGCGCGCCACTCCGGATCGCTCCACCCGAGGATAAAGCCATGCCCGATTTCTCGCCCCGCGAAATCGTCTCCGAACTCGACCGCCATATCGTCGGCCAGAAGGACGCCAAGCGCGCCGTCGCCATCGCGCTGCGCAACCGCTGGCGCCGCCTTCAGCTCGATCCTTCGCTGCGCGAGGAGGTGCTGCCCAAGAATATCCTGATGATCGGCCCCACCGGCGTCGGCAAGACGGAAATCTCCCGTCGCCTTGCCCGGCTCGCCAATGCGCCCTTCGTCAAGGTCGAGGCAACCAAGTTCACCGAAATCGGCTACGTCGGCCGTGACGTCGAGCAGATCGTCCGCGATCTTCTCGAGGTCGGTATCTCGCTCGTCCGGACGCAACGACGCAAGGACGTCGAGGCGAAGGCCCATCTCGCCGCCGAGGAGCGGGTGCTCGATGCGCTGGTCGGCACCTCGTCCAGTCCGTCGACGCGTGATGCCTTCCGCAAGAAGCTGCGGTCCGGCGAACTCGACGACAGGGAAATCGAGGTCGAGCTGACCGCCACCGGTAGTCCGGGCGGCATGGAGATCCCCGGCATGCCGGGCGGGCAGGTGATCAACCTCTCCGAGATGATGCAGAAGATGATGGGCGGCGTGAAGAAGACCCGCCGCGTCTCCGTCAAGGACAGCCACGACCTGCTCACCGCCGAGGAGGCCGACAAGCTGATCGATCAGGACAAGATCGTCGCCGAGGCGATCGAGTCGGTCGAGAACAACGGCATCGTCTTCCTCGACGAGATCGACAAGATCTGCGCCAAGGACGGCCGCGACGGATCGGTTTCGCGCGAGGGCGTGCAGCGCGACCTTCTGCCGCTCATCGAAGGCACGACGGTGTCGACGAAGCACGGCTCGGTGAAGACCGACCATATCCTGTTCATCGCATCCGGCGCCTTCCACGTCGCCAAGCCGTCGGACCTTCTACCCGAGCTTCAGGGGCGACTGCCGATCCGCGTCGAGCTGAAGCCGCTCGACAAGGACGATTTCCGCCGCATCCTGACCGAGCCGCAGGCCAGCCTCATCAAGCAGTATGTGGCGCTGATGCAGACGGAGGGCGTGACGCTCGCCTTCACCGACGACGCCATCGACGCCATCGCCGAGATCGCCGTCCACGTCAACGCCACCGTCGAGAACATCGGCGCCCGGCGCCTGCAGACCGTGCTCGAGCGCATTCTCGACGACATCTCCTTCTCGGCCCCCGACAGGTCTGGCGAAGAGATCACCGTCGACGGCGCGGCGGTCAGGGCGGCTCTGGGAGATCTAGCAAACAACACCGACCTCAGCCGTTTCATCCTCTGATGCCCCGCCTCCGGGGAAGAGTTGGCGCTCTTTTCCGGAGGAATCCGGCCTGGAGACGCGCTGAAAACACCTGTCCCGGCTAGGCCTTGGCCTGTCGAATGATTCTGAAGCGCAAGTTTCTTGTTGTTCTCAAGGGTTTTGCGTATATCGTTTCAACGAGATCGGTCGCATCAATGGAACTGATCGGTCGGCCACTCGCCGGGGGGCATGGGTGGCTGACTTCCGGGCGACGCTTGCCGGTTCCTGACCGGTGGGCGTCGTGCGGATTTGGGTTGCGATCTCAGGAAGAGAGACGCCGTTGTCCCTCGTCAGTACAGCCGGCTATCCGGCGCATCGGACGGACAGATGGGTGAAAGTTCAACTCCGCACAACAAGACCGTGAAACTTGCCGACGTGGCGCGCGCCGCCGGTGTCAGCCAGGGAACGGTTTCCAACGTCTTCAACCGCCCCGGCCTGGTTTCGGAACAGTTGCGCGAGCGGGTCGAGGAGGCGGCGAAATCCCTGGGCTATCGCGGTCCCGATCCGCGTGGCCGTCTGCTCAGAGCCGGCCGCGTCAACGCCATCGGGGTCGTGACCGTCGGGCCTCTCAACTGTTTTTTCGACGATCAGTATACCCGTCTGTTCCTGTCCGGCGTTGCCAAGGCCTGCGAGGCGCGCGGCGCCGGCATTTCACTGGTGTCGGCGGTCGACGATGAGATTGCCGCCTGGAACATCCGAACGGCTCTCGTCGATGGTTTCATTCTCAACTGCCTCAACGAAGGCAACATGCTGGTCGAACTGGCCGAGAAGCGAGGCTTGCCGTTCGTGGCGGTGGATTTCCCGGTCGGTCCCGGCTTCGACGTCGTCCGGATCGATGACTATCGCGGTGCGCGCGAGGCGGCCCAGCACCTGCTTGATCTGGGGCATCGGCATTTTGCCGTCTTCACCTTCGAGACCGAGAAGGAAGTGCGCGTCGGCTTCGTCGACGATGTCCGGGCCGAGCGGGCCTCCTTCGAGGTGGTGCGTCGACGCCTGACAGGCTACCGCGATGCATTCAGGGCTGCCGGCCTGCCACCTCAACCGGTATTCGAGACAGGCTCCGAGTTCGACGGCGTCTGCGCCGGTGTCGATGCCGTGCTCGCCGCCAACCCGGACACCACCGCCTTTGTCTGCGCCTCCGACCGCGTGGCGCTCCATGTTATTGCCTACCTGCGCTCGCTGGGGCGCAAGGTTCCCGAGGACTTCTCGGTGATCGGTTTCGACGGCATCGAGGAGGCGGCCAGCTCCATTCCTCCCCTCACCACCATTTATCAGCCGGCCATCGGCAAGGGCGAGGCGGCCGTCGAGCTCATTCTTGGCGACAAGTCCGACGATGTCGGTGGGCGCGTGGTCGAACTCCCGATCGAGCTGATACGCGGCGCATCCACATCGTCGCCGCGCGCGAAGTGACGCATAGGGTTCGTTTGCATTGCACCGCCGGTGAGCCAGCCTCACCGGCGGTGTCGTCTTCTCCGGTCAGGGCGTTAGCCCGAACAGGCTGAGATCGGCCGGTCCCAGGCGATCCCTGGCGGTCTGGAACTGATGCCAGTACGGATAGAGCAGCGGCAAGGCGCTCACCTCGTCGAGCCGCTTGCGTTCGCCCTCGGAAAGCTGGAGATCGGCGGCCTTCAGGTTGTCGGCAAACTGCGCTTCCGTACGGCCGCCGATGACGACCGACGTCACGCCGGGCCGGCCCAGCAGCCAGGCAAGCGCCACCTGGGCCGCGCTGACGCCGCGCCCATCCGCGATCTCCACCAGCGTGTCGACGATGGTCCAGAGACGATCCTCGTCGCGGATCGGCGGTTCGGTCCAGCCGGCGAGCTGGCGCGTCCCCTCCGGCGCGGCGGCATTGCGACGATGCTTGCCGGACAGAAGGCCGCCGGCGAGCGGGCTCCAGACCAGGATGCCGAGGCCTTGGTCGAGCGAGACCGGCACCAGTTCGTATTCCGCTT
Organism: Pleomorphomonas sp. NRK KF1; assembly: GCF_023721755.1. Lineage (GTDB taxonomy): Bacteria > Pseudomonadota > Alphaproteobacteria > Rhizobiales > Pleomorphomonadaceae > Pleomorphomonas. The sequence continues at coordinate 70,893 of NZ_JAMDLH010000001.1, forward strand.
CGCGCGCTTCGAGCGTGTAGTGGATTTGCTGGGACACGAAGCGCTGGCGATGCTCCGCCGCCGCGGCGCCGAGAGCCTTCATTATGTGCCAGGCCGAGAAGTTGGAGCAGCCGACGTAGCGGACCTTGCCGGCGCGCACCAGGCTGTCGAGCGCTTCCATGAACTCTTCCACCGGCGTTAGCCCGTCCCACTGGTGCACCTGGTAGAGATCGATGGTCTCGATCTTGAGACGGCGCAGGCTGGCTTCGCAACCGGCGACGATGTGATGGCGGCTGAGACCGCGATCATTGGGGCCGGCGCCCATCGGAAAGCGGACCTTGGTGGCGATGAGGACGTCCTTGTCCTTGCGCTCCTGCATGAGATCGCCGACGATCTCCTCGGACAGGCCTTCCGAATAGACATCGGCGGTGTCGATCAGATTGACGCCGGCGTCGATGCAGATATCCACGAGCCGCGCCGCCTCCGAGAGGCCGACGGCGCCGACCTTGGCGAAGGCGCCCTTACCACCGAACGTCATGGTGCCCATGGTAAGCGTCGAGACCTTGAGGCCCGAGCGGCCGAGCAGACGGTATTCCATTGGCTTCCTCCCTTGGTTCCGGGACCGAACCTATGTCACGACCGGGGAGCTGTGAAGACGATCGTCGCATTGGCGCGGTTGGTCCCACTTTTTCCCTTGGCGCTTCGGCCCGCTGGTGTAAAAGCCGGCATGAACTGGAGGTGAGACCATGCCGCTTAACAGCATGACAGGATTTGCCCGCCTCGACGGCTCGGCGGCCGGCAACCGCTTCGCCTGGGAATTGCGCGCCGTGAACGGTCGAGGTCTCGACCTCCGGCTGCGTCTGCCGCCCGGCTTCGACGCGGTGGAAGCGGCGGTACGACGGAAGGCGTCCGAGGCGTTGTCGCGCGGCAACGTGTCGATCAATCTGACGGTGACACGCGAAACCTCCACCCAGACCTTCCGTATCGACGAGGCCTTGCTTTCCACCCTTATCGACACCGCGCGCCGTCTTTCGGGAACGCCCGGCATTCGCGACGCGTCGCTGGACGGGCTTCTCGCCGTGCGTGGCGTCGTCGAGGTGGTCGAAGCGGCGCCTGACGAAGAGAGCGCGAAGGTCTTCGAGGCCGAGCTCGTTTCGACCTTCGGCAAGGTGCTCGCCGATTTCCAGGCCTCGCGTGCCGCCGAGGGCGTGGCGCTGTCCCGCATCCTGGGCGATCAGGTCGACGAGATTGCCCGTCTCGTCGCCGAGGCGGAGGCCCTGCCGGCCCGGACGCCCGAAGCGATCCGCGATCGCCTTGAGGAGCAGCTCGCCGTGCTGCTGGCGCGCGAAGACATCGATCCGCAGCGCCTTCACGTCGAGGCGGCGCTGATCGCCACGCGGGCCGATGTTCGCGAGGAGATCGACCGCCTCAAAGCCCATATCGCCCAGGCGCGGGAGCTGATGGCGAGCGATGCCGCCGTCGGCCGCCGGCTCGATTTCCTGGCGCAGGAATTCAACCGGGAATCCAATACCCTGTGCTCCAAGTCCAACGACACGGCCCTGACGCGGATCGGCCTCGCCCTGAAGGCGGTGGTCGATCAGTTCAAGGAGCAGGTGCAGAACGTCGAGTAAGTATCATGGTCGCTTCAGATCACGTTCGGTTTCCCCGCCGCGGACTCATGTTCGTCATTTCCTCGCCGTCCGGCGCCGGCAAGGGCACGCTGTCGCGCAACATTCTCGAAGCCGACCGCGACATGACGTTGTCGGTTTCGGTGACGACGCGCGATCGTCGCCCCAGCGAAATCAACGGCGTACACTACCATTTCATCTCCCAGCAGCGCTTCCTGTCGATGCGAGATGGCGGTGAGCTCCTGGAGTGGGCCGAGGTGCACGGCAACTATTATGGCACGCCCCACGCACCTGTGGAGGAAGCCCTGGCCTCCGGCCGCGACGTGCTGTTCGACATCGACTGGCAGGGCGCCGCGCAACTCCGCGAGAAGATGTCGGACGACGTCGTTTCGGTGTTCATTCTGCCGCCGTCGATGGCCGAACTTCGCTCGCGCCTCACGCGCCGGGCCGAGGATGCGCCCGAGGTGATCGAGAAGCGACTGGTCAACGCCCGGCGCGAGATCGCCGAGTGGTCCAACTTCGACTATGTGGTGGTCAACGACGATCTCGACGCGGCCTTTGCCGACCTCACCGCCATCCTGCGCGCCGAGCGCAGCCGTCGCTCGCGCGCGGCCGAGGGGATCGAAGGCTTCGTCGGAACGCTTCTGGCCTGATGCCTATCGCATCGCCCGCCAGGCGTTGGCGATGTCGACGAATCCTCTGACCGGGATCGTCTCGGCGCGCGCCGTCGGGTCGATACCTGCGGCGGCGCAAAGGGCAAGTGGATCGACGCCGAGGGTCTTGAGGCTCTGCCTGAGCATCTTGCGGCGTTGGCCGAAGGCGGCGGCGGTGACCGCCTCAAGGTCGGCTTGAACGCAGGGCAGGGGCTCGGGGCGTGGAGCGAAATGCACCACCGTCGACGTCACCTTGGGTGGTGGCACGAAAGCCTTGGGCGAAATGTCGAACATCTGCGTGGCATAGGACCGCCAGCCGCAGAGCACGCCCAGGCGACCATAGGCATCGTCGCCGGCCGTGGCCGTGATGCGGTCGGCCACTTCCTTCTGGAACATCAGCACCATCGCCGTCCAGCGCGGCGGCCAGCTCTCTGGCGAAAGCCAGCCGGTGAGGAGCGGCGTTGCAATGTTGTAGGGCAGGTTGGCCATGATCACCGGCGGCTCGTCGCCAAGGGCGGCGCTGTCCACCTCAAGCGCGTCACCTTCGATGATGTGCAGCCGACCGGGGTAATGGGCGGCAATTTCCTCAAGGGCGGCGATTGCCCGTCGGTCGCGCTCGACGACATGCACATGCGCCGCGCCGGCCGCTAGAATGGCGCGCGTCAGTCCACCGGGGCCTGGGCCGATCTCGACGACGGTTCGACCGTCGAGACTGCCGGCGGCGCGGGCGATGCGGGCGGTCAGGTTCAGGTCGAGAAGGAAATTCTGCCCGAGGCTCTTCAGGGCTGAAAGACCATGCCGCTCGATGACGTCGCGCAACGGCGGCAGGTCGTCGATCTGGCTCATGCCGTCGCTCCGATCGCCGCCATGCGTCCGGCCATGCGGAAGGCTGCGATCAGGCTGGACGGGTCGGCGACGCCTTGGCCCGCAATGTCGAGCGCCGTGCCGTGGTCGGGCGACGTGCGGACGAACGGCAGGCCGAGCGTCACATTGACGGTCTCGTCGAAGGCGATGGTCTTCACCGGTATCAGAGCCTGATCGTGGTACATGGCGAGCACCACGTCATAGGTCTTGCGCGCGGCGGCATGGAACAAGGTGTCGGACGGCAGCGGCCCGCGTGCGTCGACGCCTTCGGCGCGCAGCTCGCTGACGGCGGGCGCGACGATCTCCATGTCCTCATGCCCCATGGCACCCTCTTCGCCGGCGTGGGGGTTGACCCCGGCCACCGCAAGACGCGGTCGAGCGATGCCGAACTTCGTCTTCATCTCCCGGTCGACGATGCGGCCGGCCTTGACGATCATCTCGCCGGTCAGCGTCTTCGGCACGTCGCGGAGAGCGATATGAACTGTGACCGGAACGGTTGCGAGTTCCGGCCCGGCCAGCATCATGATCGGCTCGTGGGGAGTATCGGGCCACAGCCTGCGGGCAAGCTCGCCGAGGAACTCGGTATGTCCTGGGAATTTGAAACCGGCAGCATAGAGGTTGGACTTCTGGATCGGTGCGGTGACGATGCCGGCGGCAAGACCACCGCGGATGTGCCGGACCGCCATCTCGATGGAGGCGATCGTGGCCGCCGCCGTCACGCCCGACAGCTCGCCGGGCCGATCTTCGACCGGATGTCCGAGGTCGAACACCGGCAGGGCATCGGCGAAGACATCGCATGCGGTTTCCGGCGTCGCCACCACGAGAGGCGTCGCAAGGCCCAGGCGATCGAGGCGGTTCCGCACGAAAGCTGGATCACCCACCACGTAGAAGGGCGGCAGCTCCTTCTCCCGCCTTTGAAGCCACGCTTTCGCGATGATCTCCGCTCCAATTCCCGCGGGCTCGCCGATCGAAACGGCGAGAGGAAGTCTCGGCTTGTTGGCGGACATATGTGGCCTGCTCAGCGATAGATGATGTTGGCTTTCTGCCGCAGCTCCTGGGTGAGCTTCTTTGAGGTTTCCTCGCCGCGCTTGTCGAGCGCCTCGGCATCGAGCCCTGCTGCGACGGCGGCTTCGCCGGTCACCGCGATCTTGCTGCAGATCGCATACATCTCGAAGCCGAGGTCGGAGCGTTCCGGCGGCGTCAGACGGCCTTCGGCGGTCTTCTCAAGTGCTTCCTTCAAGGCCGGAGGCACTTCGCTCGCCAGCTTGCGACCGACGTTGACGACAGCCACCTCTCTGAGGCCCCTGGCAAGTGCGAGCCCTTCGTTGCAGCTGCGGAACTTGCCCCGCAGCGCCTCGGCTTCGGCCTTGCGGCGACTGACGACGGCCGGGGAAGCGCTCCTCTGCACGGCGAATACCACGCGCTGGAGCATGTAGTCGTTGGCGGTGACGGCGTCGGCGTTTTTCTCGCGGTTGCGCATCTGCTGGATCAGGTCGGCGGACTCCGCCTTGATGTCCTGCTGGATCTTGGACCGTATGATGCGCCCCCACACCATTTGCGCACGAATGCGGTCCTTGAAGGTCTTGATGGGCACGCCGCCCGAGCTGAGCGCCTTTTCGAACTGGGGAAGCGTCATCTTCGAGCGCGATGCGATGCTGGTCAGGGCGGCGACCACCGCGTCCTCGCTGACCACGACCCCGCGTCGCGCGCCTTCCTGAAGGCGAAGCTGCTCGTCGATCAGCTCTTCCTGGGCCGCCTTGGCGGCCGCTCCGGCCGGAAGATGCATGGCGAGCTGGAGCAGGCGGGCACGCGCCTGAACATCCATCGTCGTGATCGCCTGGTCATTGACCACGACCTTGATGGTGCTTGCCGCCTGGACGGGCGAGATCACGGCGAAGCCGGCGGGCGACATCGAGACCACCGCAGCAATGGTTGCGGCCAGCAGCGCGCTCCGCATGTTTCTTGCGATCGTCACGATGTGCATGTCTACCTTCTCCACCCGTTGCCATTCGAACCGTCGGAGCATTTACCAACGGATTTTGTCAAGTCGATGGTCCGCCAAATCTGGAGCGAACGGCAACCGGATGCACTAATTGTCGATGCCAAATGAGGTGCCGACCTCGCCCAGCGTCCGGAAACCCGCGCGGAGGTAGAAGGTCTGGTCGCTCGGATTGGTGGTCAGGTCGTTCGAATAGGAGAACGAGACCGAGAACTCTTCCGAATCATAGGCCAGGCCGAACGCGTGTCGGACGAACTCGTCGGCGATGAGGTCGTAGCGGCTCGAGCCGAACACCCGCCAGCTCTCGTTCAGCCGAAGGCTGGCAGAGGCTTGCAGCTCCGAACGATCTTCGTCGATGCCGAGGTCGGGTTGCGAGCGGATAAAGGCGTAGGTCAGGGCGGCCGTGAGCGGCCCGCCGATGCCGAGAATCTGGCCGTCGAAGCGGTTGACCTCGAAATTCTCGTTGTCGAACCGCACGCCGCTGCTGGCCAGGAAGCCGGTCTTCGTGCTGAGGCTGAGCCCCGCGACGTAGTCCGAAACATCCGACTCGAGACCGGAGTAGGAGCCCGTGCTGTACTGGGTCGCCTTGGCGAAGGAGTTGACGCCCGCCAGTTGGAACGACTGACCGAAGGTGCCGCTGACGCCGAAGCCGTGGCTGAACGAGCCCGAATAACGGACGCCGATGTTGGCGCGAGTTCCGCCCTCGACACGATCGTAGCCGGAGAACTTGTCGTAGTCGAACAGGTTGTTGGCGTCGAAGACGAGGCTCTGCGCATCTTCGTTGGGAATATAGGTCGCTTCCAGCTCGTTCGGGCGAACGATCAACTGGGCGATCGGCTCGATGATCTGGTTGCCAATCGGCGAGGTGATGGCGACCGGGTAGCTATATTCCAAACCGGCCGCAGGCATTCCGCGCACCAGCATCCCGCTCGATGTCTCCGGCAGGACGCTGCTGTTGTGCGGGTCGGAGAAAATGGCGTCGCCACGGAAGTAAAGGAAAGGCGTCGTCACGCCGCCGGTCTGGTCGACCATGCGACGGCGCCACATGGCGTCGATGCTGAGGCGATCGAAGGTGCCGGCAGCGGCTCGTATGCGGGTCTTCTCGCCCGCATCCAGAACGCCGTTGCCGTTGCTGTCGATCTCGTAGATGTCGTCCTTGGTGCGGGTAAGGTTGGTGAAGTTGGTCGTAAGAGAGGCCTCGCCGCCCCAGATCGGGTCCTTGGCGTAGACCTTGTAGTCGATCACCGGGTAGACGTACGGCTGCTTCTCCTGAAGATCGCGATCCTGCGCCAGTGTCGAGGTCTGCGAATCTTCCTGCTGCACGAAGAAGCCGTACATCGCCGCGTCGAAGCGATTTCTGCCGCGTGCGCCGGTCAGGTAGATATCGTTCACCGCCACGTCCGAATTGCCGGACTTGAGGCCGTAATCGTCCATGAAGGTGGTGTCGCTCGCCACGGCAAGGTTCCAGCCCCACGACCAGTTGCTGTTGATCGTGAAGCTGCCCTGCGATTCCACGGAGCCGCGCCAAAGCTCGTCGCCGGACCGGCCTGCAAAGGCTTCGGGCGCATTCTGGTGGATGCCGGACAGCGTGATCGAGTATTGGCCGCTGTCCAGCCGCTGCCGCCATTCGCCCGAAAACAGCAGGCCCTGGCGGGAATAGACGGTCGGCGTCAGCGTCAGGCCGTAGCTCGGATCGAGCGACACATAGTAAGGCACCTTCACCGAGTAACCGAGTGCCTTGCTGCGCTCGACGCTTGGCATCAGGAGGCCGGTCTTCTGCTTGACCGACGGGTCGGGCTGGGACAGCACCGGCACCCAGGCGAGCGGCACGCCCAGAAATTCGAAGGTGGCGTTCTCGAAGACGATCGTCTGCTCCTTCTGCTTGTGCAGAATGCGATTCGCCTTGATCTGCCAGATCGGCTTCTTGCCCTTCACGCCGTTGCAGTCGACGCAGGGAAGATAGGTGCCGTCGTTCATGACGGTCAGGTCGCCTTTGCTCCGCGCGGCGTTTCGAGCCGTGAAGGCGACGCGCTCGGACGTGACGAGCTCCAGCCCTTCCATGACGCCGTTGGCGAGGTCGTTGTCGAGATCGATTCGGTCGCCACGGGCGACGTTTCCGGCGGGGTCGGTGATCTCGACGTGGCCGATGGCCGCCACGCGCTTGTTCTTGCGATCGACCGCCACCTCGTCGGCGACCACCACGTGATTGAGATAGTAGATGACGACGCGACCGGTCGCAGTCACCGAATCGCTGTCCATGTCGTAGGCCACCGTATCGGCCTCGATCATCATCTTCTCGTCACTGCTCGGCTGCTTGGCCGAGCTGATCATGCCGGTCAGGGACGTGTCGGTCACGAACTGGGCAAAGGCGCCGGCGGGCAGGAAAACGAGAATAGACACCGCCACGCCGCACAATAGGCGCGCAGCGGCTCTCGGCTCCGATGCCTGCGATACGACAGATCTACGCACGCTCACCCATCCTCGCGGAACAACAGAACCGTGGAACCCAGCAAGATCGCCACAACCGAAGGCGCCCACGCGGCAAGAACCGGCGACACCAGCCCCTCGCTGCCCAGCGAACGGGCAACTTCGATGATGACATAAAGCACGAAGCCGGCGACGACGCCACCGAGAATCATCTTCTCGCCACCGCCATATCGTGCAAATCCCAATGACACTGTGGCGGCGATGAGCACCATCGACGCCAGCAGCAGCGGCCGTGCCAGGAGCGATTGATACTGAAGGCTGAATCTGTTTGCCGGCAGCGACGAGGCGCGCGCCTGGGTGATGGCGCGGGGAAGCTGCCAGAAGGAGATGCTGTCGGGCGAACCGAGGCCGCCGGCCACCTGCGCGGCAGTCAGCTCGGTCGGCAGAGAATAGCTGTCGTGGCGCTCCGGGACGCCGCTGCTCCGGGTCACCGTCACGGCCGAGAGAGACCACTGCCCCGGCTCGAGCTGCCCGATTCGCGCTTCGACCCGTTCGCTGAGCATGCCGTCGGCGCCGAACACCCAGAAGACCGGCTGCAGGATCGTTTGTCCGCCGTCCGAGACGCCTTCGGTATGCAGCACGGCATTGCCGTCTCCGGTGCGCTGCCTCGTCCAGCTCGGCGTGGCCGATCCGGACAGCAGCGTCGTCATGACGCTCGCGCGCGAACCGACGAGAATGTCGCTCGACAGGTTGCGGGCCAGCGTGGCGAGCGGATTGTAGATGGTCGATGCCGCGACACCGAGCGCGACGGCAAATGCGAGGGCAGGCAGGGTGAACTGCCACACCGAGAGCCCCGCCGCGCGGACGATCATCAGTTCCGAGCCGCGCGACAGCGTGACGAAGGCGGCGATCGAACCCAGCAGGACCGCGAAGGGCAGGACCTGCTCCATCAGCGCCGGCACGCGCAGAGCCGAGGCGGCAATGACGAGAGGCACCGAGATGTCGTTGCGCCCCCCGGTGGAGCGCAGCAGCTCGATCGCGTCGATCAGGAAGACCAGAAGGAAGATGCCGACGAAAACGCCAAGAATCCATCCGGCGAACCGCATCGTGAAATAGCTGGCGAGCGACCGGCCGATCATCGGGCGGCCTCCTGCCGGGCGAATATCGCGCGCCGAAGGCGTTCGATCAGTCTGTCGGCGAAGCTCGTCGAAACGACCGGATGGACGCCGACGGCGATCATCACCGCGAAGACGAACGCGAGGAGCGTCGGCGCGACAACGGCCATGAAGGAAATTTCGGGCGATCCCTTGGAAATGCCCATGACAGCGAAGCCGAGCACGCGGACCACAGAGCCGACGATGATCGCCATGGTCACCGGCAGCGTCTGGCCCCGGCGATTGCTGGTCGGAAAGCCGAGGAAGAGGAACACGGCGAGCGCTTGGGCCAATGGATAGATCGGCTCGGCGATGCGATTCATGATCTCGGGAATGATTTCCGGATCGTCGTCCGTCTTGCGCATCTCCAACAACTCGCCGAGCGTGCGCTCCGACAGACCGTAGCTGGCATCGCCCGCCTTGGAGGCGAACTGGCTGAGGTCGAAGGCGTAGGAGCCGAAGGTGACGAAGGTGTTGGCGCCGCTGCTCTTGGCTTTCCGTTCGACCGTCCCCTGTTCCATCACGATCATGGACCGGCCCATGACCTCTGCAACGCGTCCGCGCTTGGCCGAATAGGTATAGGAGAACTCCGGGCTGCGATCGTCGAGAATGAACAGATCGAGCAGCGATCCGTCCCCATCGCGGTTGCGGATGTGAAAGGTCAGGCCGGCATCGACCTGGGTGAAGCGTCCGGGCTGGATGACGTTGGCGACGATGTCCGCCCGCACCGTCTGCATCATGTCGTAGACGGACCGGGAAGAAGTGGGACTGATCCAGAAGGCCAGCGCGGCGACGAAAGCGGCAACCGTCAGGGCCGCGGCAAGGAAGGGTAGGGCGAAGCGTCGTTGCGACACGCCGGCCGCGGTGATCGCGACAATGCCGCTGTCCGCCTGCAGGCGTTGCAGCACGAGGACGAGAGCCACGACCAGCGCAAACGGCGCCACCACGCCGAGAACGCGCGGCATCGAGAGCATGGTGAGGCCGAGATAGACGGCTATGGCCTGGCCCTTGGCGGTGACCAGATCGAAACGGCGAAGCGCCTGGGTCACCCACGCAATGCCGGCAAGCGTCATCATCACGCCGACGAAGGCATAGAGCGTTTGCGAGAAAAGGTAGGTACCGAAACGCCGCATCGTTGTTCCATGTCGAGCCTGCCGAGGGCAGGACAGCCGAGGCTAGCAGCCCTATAGTGAATTCTTCCTTCCCGAAAAGGGTAAATTTTCGAGTTCGGGCCTCACGTCCGTCGGTGGCGGCCGCGTGGAATGAAACTCCAGTCTTGCTCTCGCTCCCATCAAGCGCCACATTCGGCCGGCATGTCCGGACCGCACCCGCTGATGGGTGCCCGGCAATCAGGAAGATATCATGGCGGCTGCTCCCTCTCTTTCTTTCTCCAAGTCTCTCGAGGCTGATGCCCCGGTATTGGTCGTTTTCGTCGATCCGGACAACAAGCCCGGCGCCATGGGACGCGCCGTGATCGACCAGTTGACGGGCGGTCTCGATCGAGCCGTGGCGGCCACCGGCTTTTCCGGCAAGCCCGGCTCGTTTCTCGACATTCTCGCCCCGTCCGGGCTGTCGGCCGGTCGGCTGATTCTGGCTGGTGTCGGGTCTGCGGCCGAATTCGACGAGACGGCGGCGTTGAAGCTGGGCGGGCAGGTCTACGGCAAGCTGAAAGAGCTCAAGGCCAAGGCCGCGACGATCGTGCTTGAGGGAACCGGCGGGCCGCTCAGCCCCGAACTGGGCGCCGAGTTCCTGCTGGGACTGCGCCTCAGGGCCTACGAGTTCGACAAGTACAAGACGGTGAAGAAGGACGAGGCAGCCGGCCCCGTTGCCGTCACCGTCGTCGCCGAGCACGCCGGCAAGCTCAAGAAGGCCTGGGCCGAAGTCGAAGCGGTGGCCGAGGGCGTCGTGATCGCCCGCGACCTCGTCCATGAGGCGCCGAACGCGCTCGGGCCGCAGGAGTTCGCCGCAGAAGCCGAAAAGCTGAAGAAGCTGGGCGTCGAAGTGGAAGTGCTCGGCGAAAAGGATCTCCGCAAGATCGGCATGGGCGCATTGCTCGCCGTGGCTCAGGGCTCTGCCCGGCCGCCGCGCGTCGTGGTCATGAAGTGGAACGGCGGCAAGGATGGAGACAAGCCGGCCGTGTTCATCGGCAAGGGCCTCGTCTTCGATTCGGGCGGCATCTCCATCAAGCCTGCCGCCGGCATGGAGGACATGAAGGCCGACATGGGCGGCGCGGCCGCCGTCACCGGCCTGTTCCGGGCTCTGGCCGGCCGCAAGGCGAAGGTCAACGCCATCGGCCTGCTCGGCATTGTCGAGAACATGCCGGACGGCGGCTCCTACCGCCCCGGCGACATTCTCACCTCGTTGTCCGGACAGACCATCGAGGTGGTCAACACCGATGCCGAGGGCCGTCTCGTTCTTGCCGACGTGCTGACCTACGCGGCCGATCGCTTCAAGCCGGCCTTCATGATCAACCTCGCCACGCTCACCGGCGCCATCGTGGTGGCGCTCGGCGCCCAGATGGCCGGTCTCTTCTCCAACGACGACCAGTTGGCCGGCGACCTCGTCAAGGCCGGCGAGGATACCGGCGAGCGTCTGTGGCGCATGCCGATGGGACCGGAGTACGACAAGCTGATCGACAGCCGCTTCGCCGACATGAAGAACTCCGGCGGCCGCAATGCCGGTTCGATCACGGCGGCGCAGTTCCTGAAGCGCTTCGTCGGCGAAACGCCCTGGGCGCATCTCGACATCGCCGGTACCGCCATGTCGAGCCCGGAGACCGACATCAACCGGGCCTGGGCCTCGGGGTTCGGCGTGCGCCTGCTCGACCGCCTGGTCCGCAATCGCTTCGAGAGCTGAGAAGAAGCGCGGCCGACACCTCGGGTGTCGGCCGTTCTCGTTGGGCGAAATGATCGATGACTGAGGCCCTTTTCTACCATCTCGACGGCCAGCCGCTTGAGCGGGTTCTGCCGGTCCTGCTGCAGAAGTCGGTCGAGCGCGGCTGGCGCGTGGTGGTGGAAGCCGGAACGCCGGAGCGACTGGCCGCGCTCGACAGTCACCTCTGGACCTTCGACGATGCGGCCTTCCTGCCGCACGGCGCCGCCGCCGATGGCCATGCGGCTTTGCAGCCGATCTACCTTGCCGCCGGTCCGGAGACACCCAACGGCGCCACCGTTCGCTTCCTGGTCGATCGCGCACCGCTACCCGACGATGCCGAGCGTTACGAGCGTCTTGTGCTGATCTTCGACGGTACCGATGAAACCGCGCGCGCCGAAGCCCGCGCCGCATGGAAGACGCTCAAGGACCGCGGCCTGGACGTCACCTACTGGCAGCAGGATGGCGAGGCTCGATGGGTGCGCAAGGCATGAAAAAGGCAACAATCGCCCGTTCCATCTGTTCACGTCCCGAAAAGACCTCTGACATTCGCCGCTGCTCTCAGCTAGAACCACGATCATGAACACCGTCGTCCGTTTTGCGCCGTCTCCGACCGGCAACATCCACATCGGCAACGCCCGACCGGCGCTGTTCAACTGGTTGTTCGCGCTGAAGACCGGTGGCCGGTTCATCCTGCGTTTCGATGATACCGACCGTATCAGGTCGACCGAGGAGTACGCGGCCAACATCGCCGCCGATCTCTCCTGGCTCGGTATCCGGCCGCACGCGTCCTTCCGCCAGTCGGACCGGCTCGACCGTTACGAGGCCGCCAAGGCCGATCTGGTCGCCAAGGGCTTGCTCTATCCCTGCTATGAGACGGCCGAGGAGCTCGAGTACGCCCGCAAACGCCGGCTGGCTCGCCACTTGCCGCCGATCTACGATCGAGCCGCTCTAAAGCTGACCGACGCCGATCGCGCCCGACTGGAGGCCGAGGGACGGCTGCCGCACTGGCGCTTCCTGCTGCCCAACTTCGATGGCGATCCGCTGTCGCCGAGCCGCCACGTCGTGCATTGGCAGGATCTCTGCCGTGGTGAGGAGACCGTCGATCTCGCCTCTCTCTCCGACCCCGTGCTGATCCGGGCCGACGGAACCTATCTCTATACCCTGACGTCGGTGGTCGATGACATCGACACGTCCGTCACCCACATCATTCGCGGTGGCGATCACATCACCAACACCGGCGTTCAAATGGCCCTCTTCGAGGCCTTGGGCGGCACCGTTCCTATTTTCGCCCATCACAACCTGCTGACCGACGCGACCGGCGAGGGCTTTTCCAAGCGGACGGGGTCGCTCTCATTGCGCACCTTGCGCGCCGAGGGCTACGAGCCGCAGGCGGTGGCCTCGCTTGCGGTCAACGTCGGCACGTCGCATGCCGTTGAAAAGGTGGGCTCCCTCGACGAGCTCGCCGCCGACTTCGATCTTGCCTCGGTGTCTCGATCGTCCGCCCGCTTCGATCCGAGCGAACTCAAGACGCTGAACGCCCGCATCGTCCACGGCCTGGACTTTGCCACCGTCAGGAAGCGCCTGACCGATCTCGGCATTCCCGCCCATCCGGCGTTCTGGCAGGCGGTCAAGGGCAACTGCACCCGCCTCTCCGACGCCGCGGAGTGGTGGAAGCTGATCACCGGCCCGGTGATGCCCGTGGTTGAGGACGCCGACCGCGATTTCCTGGAGGCCGCGCGCGACGTTCTCCCGCCGGAGCCGTGGACAGACGACAGCTTCCGTGAATGGACGACCGCCTTGAAGGCCAGGACCGGCCGCAAGGGGCGCGACCTGTTCCTTCCTCTGCGCAAGGCGCTGACCGGTCTGGATCATGGGCCCGAACTGGCTCCGCTTCTGCCGTTGATTGGTGCGAGAGCGGTGAGGGAGCGCCTGTCCTCCGCAATCGGAGGCTGAACGTCACATGCGCGATACCGGCGGATCGATGAGGCGATGGGTTGGCCTGTCCGCTATCCTCTGCCTTCTGACGATAGCCGAAGCTTTTGCGGGCGAGCCGAAGTGCGATCCGCTCGCCATCGACCTGACCGTGACGCCGCAGCGGACAATGATCTATGCGAGCCTCAAGGAAACCTTGAAGGTAGAGACGGCTCGTCCCGAACGGGCCGACGTCGTGCTGATTGGCGACTCGCTGTTCGCGGGCTGGCGCACGGATCTGCCGACCGCTTTCTCCTCAACCGCGATCTACGACTTCGCGGTGGGCGGCGACCGGGTGCCGAACGTGCTCTGGCGGTTTGAGAAGACCGACCTTTCTCCGCTCCGCCCCTCGGCGGTCGCGCTGCTGATCGGCACCAACGATCTCGCCGCCGGTACGCCCGCTTGCGCCGTTGCGACCGGCATCGAGACGGTCGTCGAACGGCTCCGGGCCATCTGGCCGCAGACGCCTGTCCTGGTGCTGACCATTCCGCCGCGTGGCGCCGATTTCCACGCCCTCGACGATCGGCGCCTGGAAGTGAACGGGGCCATTGCAGCGCTCGCCGACCGCTTGCCCAACGTGCACGCCGTCGTGATCGACGACGACGCCTTCACCTGTGGGCAATTTGGAAAGCCGCGACAGGCCGGAGCTGCTGCGCCCCGGCTCGCCTGCGGCAACTATGCCGACGACAATCTCCATTTCTCGACAGCCGGATATGTCGCGCTGGGAAACACGCTTCGAGCCGCTGCCAAAGCTGCCCTCGGCAAGGATGTCTTTCGCTGAAGGGCCTTGGCCGGTCGCAACGGGCGCTTATATGTCGGCATGACGGTTGGAGCCGAAACGGGCCGCCGATAGCCGGGATGCCATGAAAATGCGTGATGTCGTGAAGTCGTTCTTGGGTCTTGTCGCCCTGGGTCTTGCCGCCGTCGTTCCTTCGGTCGCATCGGCGGCGTCCGACGACCCCGACCTGATCTTCAAGCGGTCGACGGTCTGGCATTTCCTGACGCCCGACCACAAGCTCGCCGTCTACGCCATCGACGATCCCCTGGTGGAGGGCGTCGCCTGCCATTTCACGCTGCCCGAGAAGGGCGGCGTCGAGGGCATGTTCGGCCTTGCCGAGGAAACCTCCGACATCTCCCTTGCTTGCCGGCAGGTCGGCCCGATCAGCTTCAAGGAGAAGTTCGAGCAGGGCGACGACATGTACAAGCAGCGCCGTTCGCTGTTCTTCAAGAAGATGCAGATCGTTCGAGGCTGCGACGCCAAGCGCAACGTGCTGGTCTATATCGTCTATTCGGACAAGCTGATCGAGGGCAGCCCCAAGAACTCGACCTCCAGCGTGCCGATCATGCCGTGGGGCGATTCCCCGGCGTTGAAATGCGGCGACTGGCTGAAATAGGCCGGATTCACCTCAGCGGTCCGTTGCCATCGCCGATTTTTCGCGCCTTCCCTTGACGGCGAACCGCGTTTCACGGCATATCGACGGCCATGTTCCGGGACGCGCGCATCACCATCACTGCTTGCATTATTTGTGGCTGAGCTTCACGCCGGCCGCGGACGTCCCCGTCACGATCTTTCCGAAGACCAGAACGGATGATGGCTTCCCCCGGCCGGCCCGGCGGTGACCTGTTTTGCGTTCCATGTCGAGGGGAGACGGGCTTTTGGCACTCAGGCTCTACAACACGCTGACGCGTGGCAAGGACGATTTCGTTCCGATCGATGCTGGCAATGTGCGCATGTATGTCTGCGGCCCGACGGTCTACGACTTCGCCCACATCGGCAATGCCCGGCCGGTGATAGTCTTCGACGTCCTGTTCCGCCTGTTGCGCCACCTCTACGGCGAGGCGCACGTCACCTACGTGCGCAACATCACCGACGTCGACGACAAGATCAACGCCCGCGCCGCCCGTGACTATCCGGACATGGCGCCGGTGGCGGCGATCCGCGATCTGACCGAGAAGACCTACGCCCAGTTCGAACAGGACGTGACCGACCTCGGCTGCCTCAAGCCGACGGTGACGCCGCGCGCCACCGAGCACATCGCCGAGATGATCGCCATCATCGAACGGCTGATCGCCGGTGGTTTCGCCTATGTCGCCGAGGGGCATGCGTTGTTCCATGTGCCGGCCATGGCCGACTACGGCAAGCTGGCGCGCCGCTCGCTCGACGACATGATGGCCGGCGCCCGCGTCGAAGTGGCGCCCTACAAGCGCGACCCGATGGACTTCGTCCTGTGGAAGCCGTCGTCGGACGACGAGCCCGGCTGGGACAGCCCGTGGGGCAGGGGGCGGCCCGGCTGGCACATCGAATGCTCGGCCATGAGCTGGAAACATCTCGGCGAAACCTTCGACATCCATGGGGGGGGCGTCGATCTGGTCTTCCCGCACCACGAGAACGAGGTTGCCCAGTCGCGTTGCGCCTTCCACAAGGACGTCATGGCCAACGTCTTCATGCACAACGGCTTCCTGCAGGTCGAGGGCGAGAAGATGTCGAAGTCGCTCGGCAACTTCTTCACCATCCGCGAGTTGTTGGACGACTGGCCGGGCGAGGTCTTGCGCTTCAACATGTTGAAGACGCACTATCGCCAGCCGATCGACTTCACGATCAAGGGTCTGGAAGACGGCTGGAAGACGCTCGACGAGTGGTACGCGATCGCCGCCGACGCGCCGCCGGGCCAGCCTTCCGAAGGCCTGATCGAAGCTTTGTCCGACGATCTCAATACGGCCAAGGCGATTGCCGAGCTGCACGCCGTCAAGGGTGACGCCGCGACGCTCTCGGCCTCCCTGCGGCTTCTCGGCTTCCTCGGCGAGAGCGCGGCGGACTGGGCTGCGCGCCGCCCGGCCGCCGACATTGACGAAGCCAAGGTGAAGGCGCTGATCGCCGCCCGCCTTGAGGCGCGCAAGGCGAAGAACTTCGCCGAGAGCGACCGCATTCGCGACGAGCTCGCCGCCATGGGTGTGGTGCTGAAGGACAGCAAGAACAAGGACACCGGCGAGATCGAAACCAGTTGGGACGTCAAGAGGTAGGCTTCCAACGCATCGGGAGGAAACGCCATGACCATACTGACCGGCGGTTGCCAGTGCGGCGCCATCCGCTTCTCCTGCGATGCCGGCAAGGTCACGTCGGTATCGATCTGCCATTGCCGCATGTGCCAGAAAGCCGTCGGCAACTACTTCGCACCCTTCGTTGCCTTCGAGGTGGGGGGTGTCAGTTGGACGCGTGGCGAACGCAAGCTCTATCGCTCGTCCAACCACGTCTCGCGCGCCTTCTGCGCCGACTGCGGCACGCCGCTGACCTACGAGGCCGACGGCTATGAGCCGTCGATCGCCGGCGGCGCCTTCGACGATCCCTCGGCTCTGCCGCCGACCGTCCAATATGGCGTCGAGGCCGAGCTTCCCTTCACCGGAGGCCTCGCTTCTTTGAAGCGGGTTCGTACCGACGAAGGTTTCGAAGGCGCCGAGTTTGTCGCCGACGTCGTTTCCAACCAGCATCCCGACCACGACACTGTTGCCTGGCCGCTGCCGAAAGCCTGAATGATGACCGAACTGCGCAGCTACTACCCTGAGATCGAACCCTTTGAGACCGGCATGCTCGATGTGGGCGACGGTCACCAGGTTTATTGGGAACGTGTCGGCCGCAAGGGTGGCAAGCCGGCCGTCTTTCTGCACGGAGGTCCAGGCGGCGGTTGTTCGGCCAATCAGCGGCGCTGCTTTGATCCGTCCAAGTACGATGTCATCCTGTTCGATCAGCGCGGCTGCGGTCGGTCGACGCCGCATGCCTCGCTGGAAGCCAACACCACCTGGCATCTCGTCGAGGATATCGAGCGCCTCCGGAAGATGATCGGCGTCGACAAGTGGCAGGTGTTCGGCGGCTCCTGGGGCTCGACGCTGGCGCTCGCCTATGCCGAGACGCATCCCGAGCGCGTCACCGAACTGGTGCTGCGCGGCATCTTCGGCCTGCGCGACTTCGAGCTCAGGTGGTTCTACCAGTATGGTGCTTCGCTGATCCACCCCGAGAAGTTCGAGCCGTTCCGCGAGCACATTCCGGAAGACGAACGCCACGATCTGATCGCCGCCTACCGTCGCCGGCTGATTTCCGAGGATCGGGCGACCCGGCTCGCCGCCGCCCGCATCTGGTCGCTTTGGGAGGGCTCGACGCTGACGCTTTTCCCAAACGAGGACGTCACCTCCGGCTTTGTCGACGACGAGTTTGCGCTGGCCTTCGCCCGCATCGAGAACCACTACTTCGTCCACGAGGGCTGGATGCGGCCCGGCCAGCTGTTCGAGGACGCCGGCAAGCTGAAGGGGATTCCGGGTGTCATCGTCCACGGGCGGTATGACATGTGTACCCCGCTGCAGAATGCCTGGGACCTCCACAAGGCCTGGCCGGAAGCGGACCTTCGCATTGTCGAAGGGGCAGGGCACTCGCTGGTCGAGCCGGGCCTGCTGCATGAACTGATTTCGGCCACCGACCGCTTTGCCGGGTAAGGAACTGATAGATCGAGGATTGAATACCCCTCTCTCCAACTCTCCCCCACAAGGGGGGAGAGAGCGCCGATTGGTTCAGTACAGAACCTATCCGGCCAACAGGCAGTCTCCATTCGGCTCGACGAGCCCTCTCCCCCCTTGTGGGGGAGAGTTGGAGAGAGGGGTGAATAGGGTAAAACATCCAAGCGGCGGGCTCCCTTCGCTCGCCGCACTTCAAAACGAGTGCGCGACCATGACGGACAAGGCCCGCCTTTATCTTTACGATACGACGCTGCGCGACGGAGCCCAGACCTCGGGCATCGACTTCTCGGTCGAGGAGAAGATCATCGTCGCGCGCCTTATCGAGGAACTGGGCCTGTCCTACATTGAGGGCGGCTATCCCGGCGCCAACCCGACCGATGACGCCTTTTTCGCCGAGAAGCGGGTGACGAAGGCGCGTTTTGCCGCCTTCGGCATGACCAAGCGCCCTGGGGTGTCGCTTTCCAATGACCCTGGCGTGGCCGCGCTTCTGGCCGCACCGGTCGATGCGGTGACCTTCGTCGCCAAGTCCTGGGACTATCACGTCGATGTCGCCCTGAAGACGACGCCGGAGGACAACCTCGACTGCATCCGCCAGTCCGTCGAGGCCGCCGTGAAGGCGGGCCGCGAGGCGATCGTCGACTGCGAGCATTTCTTCGACGGCTACAAGGCCAACCCCGACTATGCGCTTGCCTGCGCCAAAACGGCCTTCGAGGCGGGTGCTCGCTGGATCGTGCTCTGCGACACCAACGGCGGTTCCATGCCCTACGAGGTGGCAGAGATCGTCACAGCCGTCACGAAGGTGGTTCCGGGCGATCGCCTGGGCATCCATGCCCACGACGACACCGGGCAGGCCGTGGCCAACTCGCTCGCCGCCATTCGCGCCGGCGTGCGCCAGGTGCAGGGAACGCTGAACGGTATCGGCGAACGTTGCGGCAATGCCAACCTCACCACCATCCTGCCGACGCTGGTCCTGAAGGACGAGTTTGCAAGCCGCTTCGACACGGGTGTCTCCGTCGAACAGCTGAAGACATTGACGCAGGTGTCGCGGGCCTTCGACGAGATCATCAACCGGGCGCCCAACCGGCATGCGCCCTATGTCGGCCTGTCGGCCTTTGCCACCAAGGCCGGCATTCACGCGTCGGCGATCCTGAAAGACCCGCGCACCTACGAGCACGTCAGTCCCGATAGCGTCGGCAATCGTCGCCGCCTGCTCGTCTCCGATCAGGCCGGCCGCTCGAACCTGTTCGCCGAGCTCGATCGGCTCGGCATCGTCTATTCCAAGGAAGATCGCCGACTCACCGGCTTGCTGTCGGAGCTCAAGGAGCGCGAGGCGCGCGGCTATTCCTACGAGGCAGCGGACGCCTCCTTCGAGTTGCTGGCGTTGCGTCATCTCGGTGGCGTGCCGCACTTCTACGACGTCATCTCCTACCGGACCATGGTGGAAAGCCGCATCAACGCCATGGGCGAGCGCGTCGTCGTCACCGAGGCGGTGGTGAAGGTGAAGGTGGACGACGAGATCCTGATGTCTGTCGCCGAGGGCAACGGCCCGGTCAACGCCCTCGATCAGGCGCTACGCAAGGACATCGGCAAGTACCAGGCCGAAATCGCCGCCCTCGAGCTGGTCGACTACAAGGTGCGCATCCTGAACGGCGGCACCGGCGCCGTCACGCGCGTGCTCATCGAAAGCCTGGATCGGGCGACCGGGCGGCGCTGGTCGACGGTCGGCGTATCGGCGAACATCGTCGAAGCCTCGTTCGAGGCGCTCGACGACTCGATCAGCTACAAGCTTCTGAAGAACGGCCACGCCGGGGCCTGAGCCGATTACATCTTGGCGATGGTCTCGGCGTCTCCGGCGATCTCGCCATTGCTGCCGGCCGCCGCGAGCACGGTGGGCAGAATGTCGGCGGCGCTCCGTGCCACATGATACCGCACGTCGAAGCCTTCGCGGATGAAGGATTCCCGGTTCATGTGGCCGATCACCTCGACCAGCGGCTGCCAGAAGCCTTCGATGTCGGCCAGCACGATCGGCTTCTTGTGTTGCCCGAGCTGCGCCCAGGTGAGCTGTTCGACCACCTCTTCAAGTGTGCCGATGCCGCCGGGCAGCGTCACGAAGGCGTCGGCCGCCTCGAACATCATGCGCTTGCGGGTGTGCATGTCGGGAACCACATGCAACTCGTCGACGCCGTCGAGCATCCGTTCGCGGCTGACCAGAAACTCCGGAATGATGCCGGTCACCTTGCCGCCGTGAGCCATCACCGCGCGAGCGGTCGCGCCCATCAGTCCGACATTGCCGCCGCCGTAGACAAGGCGGATGCCGTGCGCGGCCATGTCGGCGCCCAGGCGCTCGGCAGCGGCCACATAGGCAGGATTGCGGCCGTTTGCCGAGCCACAGAACACGCAGATACTGTTGATTTCGATCATGTCTTGCTTGTCGCACCGAGGCATCGCAGCCGTCAAGCGTCTGGTCTCGTCCAGGGAACGGCTGCACCCGCGGAAAGCCAATCCCGGTCGCCGGGTCACCGGTGCGCGCCCAAAAGTGCGGCTTTCTTGCATCGGTTCTCATGGAATCTGATGTACTCTATGGGCCTCGCAAACCTGTAAACTGCCGCACTTGTGAGCCTAACCATATGAGTATAAAGCATGAAAAAATCCACCGCGCCATGATTTGGTGCTGCTGAGGCACAAGAGTCGCCTTGAAGGTAACTCAATTCATTGTGTTCGATTGGTCGCGACTCGGTGGATCATCCGTCGTGACTTTCGGTGGAGGACGGATCGACCGGCGGGTGCCATTCGGTGGTTGGTCGATGCGGTTGGTTTTGTCGGCGTAGCCGATGGGGGCGTGGACGGGTGATGAACAAGAAACTTCGCACTATTCTGATCGGCGCCGTCGGCGTAATCGCGGTTCTTCTGGCCGGTCTGTTTTCAGGCGCGCTCGATGGCGTTCTGCGCCAGCTCAACGTCCAGATCGCCGGTCATCCAGCGCCGACGGCCGAGACCGTCGCCTCGAGCGATGTCGTTGCGACGCCGGCGCCGGCCAAGACCGATGCCGCCGCCTCGGCCGCGACGCCCGCCGGCGAAACGGTCGTGCCGATTTTCGATCTCGTCCGCGTCGAGCCCACGGGCGATGCGGTGATCGCCGGCCGCAGCGATCCGGACGCCAAGGTGGAGATCCTTTCCGGCAAGGATGTGGTCGCCGATGGCAAGGCCAACGACACCGGCTCCTGGGCGATCGTTCTGGCCGACCCGCTGAAGCCGGGCGCCCATGATCTGTCGGTTCGCGTGACCGGCAAGGACGGCAAGACTGCCTCTTCCGAGCAGTCGGTAGCCGTGTCGGTTCCGGAGGGCGGCAATGGCGACGTTCTGGTGGTTCTGAACCAGCCTGGGTCGCCGTCCACCGTTCTGCAGGTTCCTGGACTTGAGGAGGCGCAGGCCAAGCTGGCCGATGCCGGCGTTGATCCCGCCGAGGCTGCCGATACCCAGCAGGTCGCTGCCGTCGAAGCACCGGTCGCGACTCCTGCGCCGGCCGTCGAACCCCCGACGTCCGCCACTGCCACGGCGACCGCCACCGCTGGCAACGAGACGACACCGGCGACCACGGCCCAGCCCGCCGCGGCCATCACCACCGAATCCGCAGCGGCACCGGCTGCCGCGTCGGCAACGGTCGAGATTCCGGCTCCGCCGGCCGACATGCTGGCCGCCGCGGCCACGCCCGCGCTGACGCCGGCCGCCGAAGCCAAGCCGTCGGAGACGACGGTCGCGCAGGCCGAACCCACCGTGACAGACACGCCGGTGGCGCCCGCCGCCGAAAGCCCGGCGGCGCCCTCCGAAACGCCTGCGGAGACGGCGCCGGCTGCGCCGACCGCCGAGCCCGCTGCCACGCCTGCGGCCGAGCCCGAGCCTGCTGCGGTTCCGGACGCCCCCCCGGCGGCAACCTCGTCGCCGGCCGTCACCATCGACGCCGTCGAGCTTGAGAACGGCAATCGCTTCTACGCCGCCGGCTCGGCTGCGAATGGTGCGGTCATCCGGCTTTACGTCGACGACAAGGCGATCGGTGACACCAAGGCAGAAAAGGGACGCTGGCTCTTCCAGGGCAAGGTCGAGCTCGCGCCGGGGCAGCATCTCGTTCGCATCGACCAGATCGGTGCCGATGGTGCAGTCATCGCTCGCGCCGAGGTTCCCTTCCAGATTGCCGAAGACGGTCTTTCGGCTCCGACTCTGGCGTCGGGCATCGGCACGGCCCAGGCCGGAGCCGGGTCGGCTGGCGAAGCCAGGCCGGCAGAGCCGACAACCCTGATCATTCGTCGTGGCGACAATCTCTGGATGATTGCCAAGCGTTTGTATGGAAAGGGAATTCGCTACTCGACGATCTATCAGGCGAACACCGATCAGATCCGCAACCCCGACCTCATCTATCCCGGTCAGGTGTTCGTGATCCCGGAGAGCGACGCCGCCTGGACGCCGATCGGTCAGTAACATTCCCGCCATCGCGCGCTCGAACCATGGTACGCGGTGGAAAAAGAGACTATCTCAATGACGGCATGCCGCCCGGCGCGTTCGCGTCGGGCGGTTTTTTGAACAACGCGTTTCCGGTGGACCATGAGCTCAGTCGATCCCCGCGCCGACGGCCAGGCCAAGATCAGCGGCGACAAGTCGCTGCTGGCCACCCTGTTCCAGCTTTGGCCCTACATGTGGCCCGACGGACGCGCCGATCTCAGGATGCGTGTCGTGCTGTCCATGGCGGCTCTTGTGCTCGCCAAGGTGATCACCGTTCTGGTTCCCTATCTCTACGCCTTCGCCACCGACGCGCTGGCGCCCAAGGCGAACGTGCCCGAACCGACGCTGATGTGGCTCACCTATCCGGTAGCCATGGTCGTGGCCTACAACGTCGGCCGCATATTGCTGAACGGTTTCAATAACCTGCGCGATGCGCTGTTCTCCAACGTCAGCCAATATGCCGTCCGCCGACTCGCGAACCTGACCTTCGCCCACATGCACCGCCTGTCGCTGCGCTTTCATCTGCAGCGGCGCACCGGCGGCCTGACCCGCGTCATCGATCGCGGCGTCAAGGGCATTGAATCCATCGTTCGCTTCACCATTCTCAACGCCATGCCGACGGTGCTGGAGTTCGGTCTGTCGGCGATCGTGATCGTGGTGAACTTCGGCCTCAGCTATCTGCTGGTGATCGGCGTCACCATCTGGCTCTACGTCTGGTTCTCGATTCGCTACTCCGACAAGCGGATCGCCATCCGCCGTCGCATGAACGACAGCGATACCGACGCCAATACCAAGTCGGTCGACAGCCTCCTGAACTTCGAGACGGTGAAGTACTTCGGCAACGAAAAGATGGAAGCGGCCCGTTTTGACGTGGCCATGGAGCGCTACGAGGTCGCCGCCAACGAAACCTGGTACTCGCTGTCCTGGCTCAACATGGGGCAGGCGGTGATCTTCACCGTCGGCGTCGCGTTTTGCATGGTGATGTCGGCGCACGAGGTCATGGCCGGCACACAGACCCTCGGCGACTTTGTTCTGCTCAATACACTTCTGATGCAGCTCGGCATTCCGCTCAACTTCATCGGCTTCATGTATCGCGAGATCCGGCAGGGCGTGACCGACCTGGAGCAGATGTTCGACCTTCTGGCCGAGCCGGCCGAGATCGTCGACGCGCCCAACGCCACCCAGCTGAAGGTGCAAGGCGGCTCGGTTCGTTTCGAAGACGTGCAGTTTGCCTATGACCCCGATCGCCAGATCCTGAAGGGCATCAGCTTCGAAATTCCGGCCGGCAAGACCGTCGCCGTGGTTGGTCCCTCAGGTGCCGGCAAGTCGACGCTGTCGCGCCTTCTGTTCCGCTTCTACGACGTCACGTCCGGCCGGATCACCATCGACGGCCAGGACGTCCGCGAAGTAACGCAGGAATCCCTGCGTGCCGCCATCGGCATGGTTCCGCAGGATACCGTGCTGTTCAACGACACCATTTTCTACAACATCCGCTACGGCCGGCCGGACGCCGATCCCGAGGAGGTGCGGGAGGCGGCGCGGCAGGCCCGCATCGCCCATTTCGTCGAAGGACTGCCGGGCGGTTACGACACGCCGGTCGGCGAGCGCGGCCTCAAACTCTCAGGCGGAGAGAAGCAGCGCGTCGCTATCGCCCGCACCATCCTGAAGTCGCCGCCGATCCTGATTCTCGACGAGGCCACCTCGGCGCTCGACACCAACACCGAGCGCGAGATCCAGGCCGAGCTCGATCGGGTGGCCGAGGGGCGGACCACCATGGTCATCGCCCACCGCCTGTCGACGGTGGTCAATGCCGACGAGATCATCGTGCTGGAAAAGGGGCGCATCGCCGAGCGCGGCTCGCATGCCGAGCTGATCGACAAGGGCGGCCTTTACGCCACCATGTGGGCGCGCCAGCGCGAGGCCGACGAAGCGGAGGCGCGGCTGGCCCGGGTCAAGGCCGAAGACGACCTTGGTATTCTCGGCCCCGGCAGCAAGAGCGATCGCGAGGAGCAACCGACCTGAGTTCGGCTACTCCCAGTAGCTGGCGGGCATGTTGCGCGCGCGGCCTTCGCCCATGCGGCCGCCGCCTCGTCCCGAACCTTGCCAGGATGCCGGCGAGGGCGCCGAGTAGCCGAACACGGCCGCTGTCCTCAAGGGCATCGTCGTGACCCATCGGCCGACCGAGGGGAATGCGGCGATGACCAGGATCGTGACTGCGACACCTATCAAGAAGCCTTTCATGGCTACCCCCTGATCCGATTGTTTCGATGGATCGAACCTAGATCCGTTCGGGGCTGAAGATTCAGCTGAAGGGGTCGCAAACTGTCTGAAAGTGTATCGCTCTCAAGGGAGCTTGCGTGAACCGTTCGATTCAAGCGAACGGTTCGTGCATGACAATGCGTTGGTTTGCGTCAAACTCTTGCGCGATAGGACGTCCATAACGTCGGATGCCCGAGCAAGAGCAAAATGTTTCAACAATCAGTCGAGTTATCGAAACCCGTTTCCGCCGCCGCCCAGCAAGGACCCATCGTCAGAGCATTGCCCGGTATCGCCGCCTGCGCGGCAATCGCCGGTGTTGCCTATGGGGTGAGGACGCTTCCCGGCATCCATGATTTCAGCCCCATGATCATTGCGATCGCCCTCGGCATCCTGATCCGAAATACCGTCGGTACGCATGCTGCGCTTACCACCGGTATCGGCTTTTCGATGCGCCGCCTGCTGCGGCTCGCCATCATCCTTCTTGGGGTGCAGTTGACCTTCGGGCAGGTGGCGGAGACAGGTTTTCGCGGCGTCGGCGTCATTCTCGTAGCCGTTGCCTCCACCTTCCTTTTCACGTTGGCGGTTGGACGGCTCCTCGGTGCCGATCCGCGCCTCACGCGGCTGATCGCGGCGGGAACGTCGATCTGCGGCGCCTCGGCGGTCGCGGCGGCCAACTCCGTCGTCGATGCTCATGACGAGGACGTCTCCTACGCTGTCGCCTGCGTCACCGTGTTCGGCTCCATCGCCATGTTCGCCTATCCGCTGCTGCAGGGCGCCATCGGGCTGAGCGCGCGCGACTATGGTCTCTGGGCCGGTTCGTCGATCCACGAGATCGCCCAGGTCGTGGCGGCGACATTCGCCGTCGGCCGCGAGGCCGGCGATTTCGGCACCGTCGCCAAGCTGACGCGGGTCATGACCATGGCGCCGATGGTCTTTGCGATGGCCGCTTTCCTGCCCTCGCTTGGCGACGCGGGGGCGGAGCGGCCGAAGGCCCCGCTGCCGCTGTTCGTGCTGGGCTTCATCGCTCTCGTCGCCGTCAACAGCGTCATCAGCATACCCCCGGCGCTGAAGGCGGAAACCAGCGTTGTCAGCACCTTTCTCCTGACCATGGCGCTCGCCGCCATGGGGCTTGAGACCAGCATTGTCAAACTGAAGGCAAAGGGTCTGAAGCCAGCCCTGACCGGCGCCATTGCCAGTGTTTTCATTGCCAGCCTGAGCCTGATCTTGATAAGGCTGACCTGACCCTTCCGAACGCGGCCCTCCATGACCCTCGAACAGCTTCGCATCTTCGTTGCCGTCGCCGAGCGCGAACACGTCACCCAGGCCGCGCACGATCTTCATCTGACGCAGTCGGCCGTCAGCGCGGCCATCACCGCGCTGGAGGGGCGTTATGCGATCAAGCTGTTCGACCGCATCGGCCGTCGTATCGCGTTGACCGACGCCGGACGCACCTTCCTGGAAGAGGCGAGGGCGATCCTGATCCGCGCCACCGATGGCGAAGCGGTGCTGTCCGACCTCGCCGATTATCGACGGGGCGAGTTGGCGATCGCTGCCAGCCAGACCATTGGCACCTACTGGCTTCCCCGCGTGATCCAGGCTTTCAGGGCGAGCTATCCGGGCATCAGGGTGACGTTGGAGCTCGGCAATACGGAGTTCGTCGCCGGGCGATTGCGTGATGGCGCCGCGCTCCTCGGGTTCGTCGAGGGACCGGTGGACGAGCCAAGTCTCGCCGTCGACAGGCTGTTCGAGGACGAACTCGTTCTGGTGGCGGCGCCTGACGATCCCTGGCTCGCCACTGTCGGCAGCATGAGCGATCGCCTCAGGGCGGCCCGATGGGTGCTGCGCGAGAAGGGATCGGGTACCCGCGTCGCCTTGGAAGAGACGCTCGCCCACTATGGCCTGTCGGCGGATGAGGTCGACGTGGCGCTGGAATTGCCGTCGAACGAGACCGTTCGCGTCGCCGTCGAGGCGGGCGGTGGTGTCACGGTTCTCTCGCACATGGTCGTCGGCGCCGCGCTCACAGCCGGAACGCTGGCACAGGTGGAAACGCCGCTGCCCGGCCGCAGTTTTCATGCCCTCCGGCACCGAGAGCGCTATTTCGGCAGGGCGGCGGCGGCCTTCGTTGACCTCGCGCGCCCCGGACCTTTCGGACATCGGTCGCCCGCATGAGGTCGCCTCGCTCGCGATCACTTGTATCGCCCGAGATGGAGAACCATGATAGGCGGAACGGATACCGCGTTTTGGAAGTCAGGAATGCCGCTTCACATCATCAAGCTTTGCGTCGGCGTCGAGACGGTCGAGGAACTCGACCAGTGGTATCGCGAGGAAGTGCTGATCCACGCCGCTCGCGGTGAAGCCTACGAGCGCATTCATGTCACCCGCATGTTTCCGAAACGGGTGGATGAAATCCTCGATGGTGGCTCGCTTTACTGGGTGATCAAGGGCATCGTTCAGGTTCGACAGCGCATCCTCGATCTTCGTCCCATACGGGGCGGCGATGGCATCGAGCGTTGCGGCATCGTGCTCGATCCGGAGCTGCATCGCACCGAGTACAAGCCCTGTCGCGCCTTCCAGGGCTGGCGCTACCTCGTCGACAAGGAGGCGCCCGCCGACATCCGGCAGTCGGAAATCGACGGCGATATTCCCGAGGGCATGCGCCGGGCGCTGAGGGAACTGGCGCTGATCTGACGCTCCCTTGGTCGGACTCTACGCGATTTTGCTTGACGTGATCGGCCCGCAATGGTTCTTGTCCGTCAACTTTGCTTCGGCAGTTTTGCGGAAGCGCCCGTCGGACGATATCCATGTTGCGCACTCGGCACATCCGGACATCCTTGATCGCCCCGCTATCGCGGGCCGCGGTTCCGACCTCCTACGGCTTTATGGGCTTTTATGCGTGGCATGCCGCTTTGGCGTGGCCGGTTCCGCAGCTGTCTGACTGACAGGCCCAGCGCGAGAACGAGCCCCGCCGAAAGGCGGGGTTTTTGCATTTGGGGCTTCCCGATCGTCCGCCTCCGGTCTTGGTGCCGGACCGGGTGAAACGGGGCCCGGCCTTCCGCACCGCCCAACTGCGCGTCGCGCATTAGTGGTGGTGCTTCACCGGCGCCTCATGTAAAAGGCGCCAAATTCGGACTGCTCCGCGGCGGTTTCCGCGGGGCGACGCATCGAGAAGAAGAGTCGCGTCATGCCCACCACCTGGAAGCCCGATTCCTGGCGTGCCTTGCCCGTCGAGCAGGTGCCGTTCTATCCCGATCAGGCGGCGCTCGCCGCCGTCGAGGCGCGTCTGGCGAGCTATCCCCCGCTGGTGTTTGCCGGCGAAGCCCGCAAACTCAAGAAGTCGCTCGCCAAGGTGGCCGCCGGCGAAGCCTTCCTGCTGCAAGGCGGCGACTGTGCCGAGAGCTTCGCCGAGCACGGCGCCGACAACATCCGCGACTTCTTCCGCGTCTTCCTGCAGATGGCGGTGGTGCTCACCTACGGCGCCGCCCAGCCGGTGGTGAAGGTCGGCCGCATCGCCGGCCAGTTCGCCAAGCCGCGCTCGAAGTCGACTGAAACCATCGATGGCGTCGAGCTGCCGTCCTACCGGGGCGACATCATCAACGGCATGGAGTTCACGCCGGACGCGCGCACGCCCGATCCGCAGCGTCAGGAGATGGCCTATCGCCAGTCGGCGGCGACGCTGAACCTGCTGCGCGCCTTCGCAGGCGGCGGTTACGCCAATCTCGACAACGTCCACAAGTGGACGCTCGGCTTCGTCAAGGGCACGCAGTCGTCGCGCTATCAGGAATATGCCGATCGCATCACCGAAAGCCTTGCCTTCATGCGGGCCTGCGGCATTCACCCCGAAAGCGTCTCCGAGATGCGGACGACCGACTTCTACACCAGCCACGAGGCGCTGCTGCTTGGTTACGAGCAGGCGTTGACCCGCGTCGATTCAACCACGGGCGACTGGTATGCCACCTCCGGTCATATGATCTGGATCGGCGACCGTACGCGCCAGCCCGGCCACGCGCATATGGAATACTGCCGCGGCATCAAGAACCCGATCGGCCTGAAGTGCGGCCCGTCGCTGACGCCGGACGAGTTGATCCCTCTGATCGACACGCTCAATCCGGACAACGAACCGGGTCGGCTGACGTTGATCACCCGCTACGGCGCCGACAAGGTGGAAGACCATCTGCCTGGTCTCATCCGGGCGGTCCAGCGCGAAGGCCGTGCGGTGGTCTGGTCCTGCGACCCGATGCACGGCAACACCATCACGCTCAACTCCTACAAGACGCGGCCGTTCGACCGCATCCTGAAGGAAGTCGGCGCTTTCTTCGACGTGCATGCCGCCGAGGGCACCCATCCCGGTGGCATCCACATCGAGATGACCGGGCGCGACGTCACTGAATGCACGGGTGGCGCGGTCGCCATTTCCGGCGAGCAGCTGTCGGATCGCTACCACAGCCATTGCGACCCGCGCCTCAACGCCGATCAGGCGCTAGAGCTTGCCTTCCTGGTCGCCGAACGCATCAAGAAGACGCGCGACGGCCGCGAGCCCATGGAGTGGGCGATCGCCGGCGAGTGATGGAGCCTCTTGAGGTTGGTTGAAGCAAGAAGGCGCTCCGGAAGGGGCGCCTTTTGCATTTAGAGCGCGACGATCGGTGACGGTCTGCTGCCGGCATGAGGCGTTTCGTGCCCGGATGGCGAGAGACCGACTTCAGCGGCCGTTCTCGTCCTTCAGCGTTTCCTTCTGGGTGATGAGGCGGGCGGAGTGCTGGCCGGACATGAAGATCCATAGCCAGCTCCAGGCCACGGCGAAGCGGCTGCGGGTGCCGATCAGGAAGTAGATGTGGGCGATGCCCCACACCCACCAGGCAATGGCGCCCTTCAGCTTGATCCAGCCGAAGTCGACCACGGCGGCGCTGCGGCCGATGGTCGCCAGATTACCCTGATGACGGTAGACGAACGGCCCCGGCGCCGGCTTGCCGGCAAGGCGGTTCCGAATGATCTTCGCCACGTGGGCGCCTTGCTGCTTGGCGGCCGGCGCCACGCCCGGCACCGGCTTGCCATTGGCCGTCGTCACCGACGCCGTATCGCCGATCACGAAGATGTCCGGCGCGCCGGGGACGGTCAGATCCGGCTCGACGATGGCACGCCCGGCCCGGTCGGCCGGTGCGCCGAGCCATTCGGCGGCGCGCGACGCCTGCACGCCCGCCGCCCACAGCACCGTCCTTGCCGGCACGAACTCCTCGCCGACGCGGACGCCCTCGGCTGAAATGTCGGTCACCGGGACGCCGGTGCGCACCGTGACGCCAAGCTTTTCCAGTGCCTTGGCGCCATAGTCGGACATGTCTGGCGTGAACACTGGTAGGATGCGTGGCCCTGCCTCGATCAGCAGGATTCGGGCGCTGCGCGTATCGATCGACCGGAACTCGTCGACCAGCGTGCGGTGGGCCAGTTCGGCGATGATGCCGGCCAGCTCGACACCGGTCGGGCCGCCACCGATGATGGCGAAGGTGAGCAGGGCCTGCCGCTTCTCGGGATCGGTCTCCAGTTCCGCCCGTTCGAAGGCCAGCAACACGCGCCGGCGAATGGTGGTGGCATCCTCCAGCGTCTTGAGACCCGGCGCGAAGGCCTCCCACTCGTCGTGGCCGAAATAGGCGTGGCGGGCGCCGGTGGCCAGCACCAGCGTGTCGTAGGGCACGGCGGTGCCGTCCCGGAGCCGCACGGTCTTCTCCTGCCGGTCGACGCCGGTGACGTGACCGAGAATCGTCTTCACCTCCGGCCGGTCGCGAAACAGGCGCCGAACCGGCCAGGCGATTTCCGACGTGGCGAGCAGCGTGGTCGCCACCTGATAGAGCAGGGGCTGGAACAGATGGTGGTTGCGCCGGTCGATCAGCGTTATGTCGACGGCTGCCCCCTTGAGATCGAGCACGAGCTGCAGCCCGGCGAATCCGCTTCCCACGACGACGACGCGATGACTGGGCATAATGCGCTCCGATCCGAGAGATCAAGACTGCTTCTCAATGGGCCCATAGGCGAGCGGAGATCAATAAATATCGTCTTCACCGCAACTTAAGTCTTCCTGAAGAGGCATGGATCGAGGGTTTACGGCGCCAGCGGCGTAGGCTTCCAGTATGTGGTCGATCGCGTCTTCCAACAGTCTCCCCCGCAGATCGTCCGACACCTGGCTGGTGGTCAGGAGGTCGGCCAGGCCATGCACCAAGGCCCAGGCTCCGAGCGCCGTGTCGCGTGGTTTGGCCGATGAGACCGGTATGGCGGCAGCAAGCTGCTCATAGGCTCGGTCGGCTGCCGTGCGGAGAGCGGGAAAGCCTGACTTGCTGATCTCGGATGAGAACATCAACCGATAGAGCGATGGGGCCTCGATCGCAAAAGCGACATAAGCGCGCCCGATCGCCACGAGCCGCTCGGCCCGTCCTGCTTCCGCGTTGGCCGCCGAGACAAGGCGGGTGGAAAGCTGCTCGAAACCGTCTGTGGCAATCGCCGCGAGCAGTGCTTCTCGGCTTTCGAAGTGACGATACGGGGCGTTGTGCGACACGCCCGCTGCGCGCGCGACCTCGCGCAGCGAAACGCCGGGAGGGCCGCCATCGGCAAGCAGTGCGCGTCCGACCGCGATCAGAGTGCGCCTCAGGTCCCCGTGGTGGTAAGCGACGACGTCATGTCGAGAGGCCGCCTGTTCATCCGGTTGTTTGCCGGCCATGCCATCTTCCTTCGGAGTGCTTCCGTGCCTGGTATCGTTGATCCCGGGGCGGGAGTCGGGCCTCGTAACCGCTTCGAGCTTGGCTTCGGGATGTTGACAATGCCCACATACTCCCTCATGTTGGCGCCGTCAACATTGGGGTGGCGCCGGCGAGCACAAGCCCATGACGGAGTCGACGATGCTGTTCTTTGCCTTGCTCTCGATAATCTCTGTTGTCGCCTCGGTTGTCGGTTGGTTGGTCGGCGTGCCCCTTGACGCGGCGGCAGCGGTTCGGTGGGGGCTTTCGGCATCCCTGCTGTTCTTCGGCATCGACCACCTGATCACGCCACAGCGTTACTTGCCCATGATGCCGAGTCTGATCCCGGCCCCGCGCGCCGTTGTTCTCGTGACGGGCCTTTGCGAGATTGCGGGTGGCCTTGGGCTCTGGCCGCCGGAGTTGCGCTCTGCCGCCGGATGGGCCCTCGCAGTCTATTTCGTCTGTGTGTTCCCGGCTAACATCAAGAACGCCGTTGGCGGCCTGTCCGTGGATGGTCTGCCATCATCTCGCATCTATTACTGGGTGCGCCTCCCATTCCAGCCCGTTGCCATCTGGGCAGCGCTGTTCGCCGCGGAAATTACGAGATGGCCGGTTGGTTGACGGGCGAGCTCGTTCTTGGGCGCCAACAGTCTCTTCCAATCCAGCGTCGAAAAGGGTCTTCTGGACGCGGCCGGACAAGTCGATTCGAACCGCCGTCAAACGGTTCACCTAAACCAATTGCAATCTTGACATCCGTGCCAGTTCGCATCTTTGCAGCGTCACACTGACGGTCTATAGAACGCTCGGGTTCTCTTAGGAATTCGACCCCAATCCAACTGGGAGTGCATCGCACAATGACAGCCATCATCGATATCGTCGGTCGCCAGATTTTCGACAGCCGCGGCAACCCCACCGTCGAAGTCGACGTCACCCTGGAAGACGGCTCCTTCGGCCGCGCTGCGGTTCCGTCGGGCGCCTCCACCGGTGCCCATGAGGCCGTCGAGCTGCGCGATGGCGGTTCTCGCTATCTCGGCAAGGGGGTGACCAAGGCCGTCGCCGCCGTCAACGACGAGATCTACAAGGCGGTCGCCGGCATGGATGCCGAAGACCTGCTGGCCATCGACAAGGCCATGATCGAGCTGGACGGCACCCCGAACAAGGCCCGCCTCGGCGCCAACGCCATCCTCGGCGTGTCGCTCGCCGTCGCCAAGGCCGCTGCCGAGGCCGCTGGCCTGCCGCTCTACCGCTACGTCGGTGGCCCGAACGCCCACATCCTGCCGGTTCCGATGATGAACATCGTCAACGGCGGCGTTCATGCCGACAACCCGATCGACTTCCAGGAGTTCATGATCCTGCCGGTCGGCGCCGACTCCATCGCCGACGCCGTGCGCATCGGCACCGAGGTGTTCCACACCCTGAAGTCGGGCCTCAAGAAGGCTGGCCACAACACCAACGTCGGTGACGAGGGCGGCTTCGCTCCGAACCTCGGCTCGGCCGTCGAAGCGCTCGACTTCATCGTCGCCTCGATCGAGAAGGCCGGCTTCAAGGCTGGCAAGGACGTCTACCTCGGCCTCGACTGCGCCTCGACCGAGTTCTTCAAGGACGGCAAGTACAACTACGAAGGCGAAGGCAAGGTCCGCTCGGTCGACGAGCAGGTCGAGTATCTCGCCAAGCTGGTGGCCGACTATCCGATCATCACCATCGAAGACGGCATGTCGGAAGACGACTGGGCCGGCTGGAAGCAGCTGACCGACAAGATCGGCGGCAAGTGCCAGCTCGTCGGCGACGACCTGTTCGTTACCAACACCAAGCGCCTCGTCCAGGGCATCAAGGCCGGCACGGCCAACTCGATCCTGGTCAAGGTCAACCAGATCGGTTCGCTGTCCGAGACCCTCGACGCCGTCGAGACCGCCCACAAGGCCGGTTACACCGCCGTCATGAGCCACCGCTCGGGCGAGACGGAAGACTACACGATCGCCGATCTCGCGGTTGCCACCAACTGCGGCCAGATCAAGACCGGTTCGCTGGCCCGTTCGGACAGAATCGCCAAGTACAACCAGCTCATCCGCATCGAGGAAGAGCTGGGCAGCCAGGCCAAGTACGCCGGCCGCAGCGTCGTCAAGGGCGCCTGAGCGCTTTGGGCTTCGACCAATAAGTGAGGAAAGGCCCGGCCCGCGCCGGGCCTTTTCTTTTTGAAGGTTCTTCACCTTTCCGGGCTGCTGACACGAGACTGTCGCGTCATAGTGGAGAATGCTGTTGATCACTGACCGAGAGGACTGACCATGACAGCCAAACGCATTGCCATCGTGCTCATCGACGAGTTCGCCGATTGGGAGCACGGGTTGTTCGCCGCGGCCGCCAGGGCCTGGCTCGGTGCGCGTGTCGATCACTACACGCCCGGTGGCCGCGTCGTGCGGTCGATGGGCGGCCTGAGCGTCACGCCCGAGGCGGCGCTTGAAACGCTGGCGTCCGCTCAGTTCGACGCTCTGGCGGTGATTGGATCTTCCGGTTGGGAAGCCGCCGATGCGCCTGATATCGGCGCCATCGTCCGCGAGGCACTGGCAGCGGGCAAGCCCGTCGGCGTGATCTGCGGCGCTACGCTGGCCGCGGCTCGGGCCGGTGTGCTGAACCAACGCCGCCACACCAGCAACGCTGCCGATTATCTGCGCGATCATGTGCCGGACTACGACGGAGCGCTCTACGTCGAGTCGCCACGCGCCGTGACCGATGGCAGCCTGGTGACAGCACCGGGCACCGCGCCGTCGACCTTTGCGACCGAGTTGCTCGGTCTGATTTGGCCCGACCATCCGATGCTCGGTCAACTGGTCGCAATGACCGCCGCCGAGCACCGCAACGGCTGAACGATCCACCGCCGCGCAAGTCCATGGCTTTGCGCGGCGGTGCCGCTTGCTCTATTGAGAAGCGATGACCTCTCCCGCCGAATCCGCTTCGTCGACCCTTCCGGCCGAGCGCCGTGCCGTTCTCGGCGTGACGCGCTCGGCGACCGACCGCCCTTGGCGCGACCGGCTCGACACGCGCGGCGGCGCGCTCGCTCGCCAGATCGCCCAGGAGGTCGGACTGCCGGATGTCGTGTCGCGGCTGCTTGCGGCTCGCGACGTGCCAGCCGAGGCGGCTGAGGCCTACCTCAATCCACAGATCCGCACGCTGCTGCCAGATCCCTCGCTGTTCACCGACATGGAGCCGGCCGCCGCCCGCATCGCCGACGCCGTCGAGAGGGGGGAGAAGGTCGCCGTCTTCGGCGACTATGACGTCGACGGCGCCACGTCGGTCGCCGTCTTTGTCCGCTATCTGCGCAGCCAGGGGCTCGATCCCTCCATCTACATTCCGGACCGCCTCGTCGATGGCTACGGCCCCAATCCGCGCGCCGTCGGCGAGTTGGCGGCCGGTGGCGCCACTCTGCTCGTGACGCTCGACTGCGGCACGTCGAGCTTCGAGGCCTTCGCGGAAGCGGGGCGGCTCGGGCTGGATGTCGTTACCCTCGATCACCATCAGGCTGGTGTCGAGCTGCCGCCGACGCTGGCGCTGGTCAATCCCAACCGGCAGGACGACCTTTCCGGCCACGGCCATCTTGCCGCCGTCGGCGTCACTTTCGTGACGCTGGTGGCCGTCAATCGCGAGCTTCGGCGGCGTGGCTGGTTCGACCGACAGGGCACGCCGCCCCCCGATCTCCTGGCGCTGCTCGACCTCGTGGCGCTCGGCACCATCTGCGATGTAGTGCCGCTCGTCGGCCTCAACCGCGCCTTCGTCGTCAAGGGCTTGTCGGTGTTGAGGGCGCGCGGCAACCGTGGTCTTGCCGCGCTCGCCGACGTGGTCAAGCTCAACGGACCGCCGACGCCCTACAACCTCGCGTTCATGCTGGGGCCGCGCATCAATGCTGGCGGCCGCATCGGCGACAGCGGCCTCGGTGCGCGCCTCCTGATATCCGACGATCACGTGGCGGCCGGTCGCATCGCCGTCGAGCTCGATCGGCTCAATCGGGAGCGGCAGGCGCTGGAGGCGGAAGCTCTGGACGCGGCCGAGCTGATGGTCGTCGCCCGGCTCGGCGGAGACGCGCCGCCCGTCATCGTCGAGGCCTCGGCCGACTGGCATCCAGGTATCGTCGGCCTCGTCGCCGCCCGTCTCAAGGAACGTTACCGCTGTCCCACGTTTGCCATCGCGCTGGACGGAGTGGGCGGGGCGGTCGGTTCGGGGCGCTCGATCGCCGGCATCGATCTTGGCGCCGTGGTGCGCCTTGCGCTCGAACGAGGCCTGATCACCAAGGGCGGCGGGCATGCCATGGCGGCGGGCATATCGCTGCCGGCGGATGGCATCGATGCCTTCCGGGCCTTCGTGTCGGCCGCCGTTGCCGACGGGGTGGCGCTGGCTCGCGCCGCCGAGGCGCTGGAGGTCGACGCGGCCTTGACGGCCGATGGCGCCACGCCGGAACTGATCGAAGCGATCGGACGGG
Organism: Pleomorphomonas sp. NRK KF1; assembly: GCF_023721755.1. Lineage (GTDB taxonomy): Bacteria > Pseudomonadota > Alphaproteobacteria > Rhizobiales > Pleomorphomonadaceae > Pleomorphomonas. Next base: position 106,882 of record NZ_JAMDLH010000001.1, read on the forward strand.
TCGGCCCCTTCGGCTCAGCCCAGCCCGAACCGCTGTTCGTCTTTCCCTCGCATCGGTTGCTCTATCTCGACACGGCCGGCCGCAACCACCTTCGTCTGACGCTGGCCTCCTCGGCCGGTACTCGGGTCAAGGCCATGGCCTTCCGCGCCGTCGGGCAGCCGCTCGGTGATTTCCTGGCCGCCAACCGGGGCGGCTCGCTGCACATCGCCGGCCATGTCGATCTCGACTGGTGGCAGGGCGCACCGCGCGTCAACATCCGCGTGGTCGACGCCGCCGATCCCGTGAAGACCCGCTCCTGACCGTCTCGCCTCGGGGAGACATCGCCTTTGGCCGAGTTGCCGACGGGCCTGCCTCCGGCTATTGCTGGAGTAGGTGTTTTCATTGATTTGCCTTTGATTGATGTCATTGTCCGGCCGACTGCCGGTTTCCGAGGGGGATATCCATGGTGTCCGTTCGGCGTTTGGCGCGACTTTTCGCGCTCGTGTGTCTTTCGTCGGCGGGGTTGGCCCTCGCAGTGCCGGGCGAAGCGGCCGAGCGGCGGGCGGTCATAACGGAGGGCGCCGACTATTTCGGCGAGGACATCGAGACACTGAAGGGCGTCGAACTCGGCGACTGCGAGGCGGCATGCGTTGCCGACGATCGCTGCGTCGCCTTCACCTACAACACCAAGGCCCAGTGGTGCTTCAAGAAGGGCACGGTTGGTGACCTTCGCACCTTCGCAGGGGCCGTGGCCGGCCGGATCGTCTCCTCCGAGGCGACCGATCCCGCCCTTGCCGACACCCGCCTTGAGGAGATCGGCTTCATCGGTCAGCGCTACATCGACGAAGCCCGAAAGCTGGAGGGCGTCATCGCCGACGAGCCGGCGGAAGGCAGGCTCGACAGGCTGCTCGCCGCCAGCGACAAGGCGATCGATGCCGGTGACAACCTGCAGGCCGCCGAGACCCTGCGCAAGGCCATCCGCCTCGATCCCGACCGCAACGATCTCTGGTGGCGCTACTCCGACCAGGCGATCCTCGTACCCAACGACAGTGATCGCCACAGCACCTTCATTCGCGAGTCGACCGCAGCGGCGATCAACGCCTACCTGCGCGCATCGGATGTCGACGAACAGGTCGCCGCTCTCAACTCGCTCGCCAACTCCTTCGTGACGCGTGCCAACTGGGATCTGGGCATCAAGACGCTGCGTCGTCGCCTCGCCTTGCAGGACGACCCCGACTGGCGCTCGGCCTTCGACGACTGGATTGCCCAGCACGGCTTCCGCGTCGCCGACCACTCGGTAGACACGCAGTCGTCGACGCCGCGCATCTGCGTCGCCTTCTCCGATCCCATCGCCCGCAACGATCCCTCGATCACCGGCTATTTCGCCGTGGAGGGCGGCGAGCGGCTTGCGATCGAGGCCGAGGACAACCAGATCTGTGCCGCTGGCGTCGAATACGGCAACCGCTATCACGTCACCGTTCGCAAGGGGCTTCCCGCCAAGGACGGCGAGGAAGCACTGAACAAGACCGTCGATCTCGACATCTACGTGCGCGACCGCGATCCCTCGGTTCGCTTCATGGGCAAGGCCTATGTGCTGCCCAAGACGCCGAACGCCACGATTCCCGTCGTCTCCGTCAACGTCGACACGCTCGACGCCCGTGTCCTGAAGATCGGCGACCGCAACCTGGTCAACGCCGTCGGCCAGGATCGATTCCTGAGCCAGCTCGACAAGTGGAGCGCCGACGCCGTCGCCGACCGTGAGGGGCGCGAGGTCTGGTCCGGCCAGATCGCCGTCAAGCGCGACACCAACCGCGAGGTGACCACGGCCGTTCCCGTGAGCGAACTGGTCAAGACGCTGGAACCCGGCGTCTATGCGCTGGTGGTCCGCGACATCAACAAGAAGGAAGAGTGGTCGGCCGACGCCACGCAATGGTTCGTGGTGTCCGATCTCGGCCTTGCCACCATGACTGGCAACGACGGCCTGCATGTCGTCATCAGGGGGCTCAGCGACGCCAAGGCCGTTGCCGGCGTCGACCTCAAGCTGATCGCCAACGACAACGACGTGCTGGGATCGGCGATCACCGACGACCAGGGATACGCTCGTTTCGACGCCGGGCTCGTGAAGGGCACCGGCGGTGCGGCGCCACAGCTTCTTCTGGCATCCAAGGACGGCGATTTCGCTTTCCTCAACCTGCAGAAGGCCGCCTTCGATCTGACCGATCGCGGCGTCGAAGGGCGCGATCCGCCGAAGCCGGTCGACGTGTTCATGACCGCCGAGCGCGGCGTCTATCGGCCCGGTGAGGCGGTGAACCTCACGGTACTCACCCGCGATCCGGCCGCCGCGGCGCTGCCCGATGTGCCGCTGACCCTGGTGGTGCGCCGCCCCGACGGAAACGAGTTCATTCGCCAGCTCGTCGCCGACGAGGGCGCCGGCGGTCGCGACCTCACCTTCGATCTGCCTGGTGGCGCGCAGCGCGGCACCTGGCGCGCCGCCGCCTACACCGATCCGAAGGCGGCCGCCCTGCAGGAGGTGACCTTCAAGGTCGAGGACTTCCAGCCCGAACGCATCGACTTCGCGGTGAAAACCGACGCCACGCTGCTGCATGTCGGCGAAAGCGTCGACGCCACCTTGCATGCCGACTGGCTCTACGGCGCCCCCGCTGCCAACCTTGCCATCGAAGGCGAGGTCTACGTGACGCCGGCGGCTGACATTTCCTCGGCGCCCGGCTACCGTTTCGGCCTCACCGACGACGATTTCACGTCCGCCGTTCAGGACGTCCAGTCGGACGGCACCGACGAGAACGGCGATGCCGCCATCACGCTGACGACGCCCGAAGTGGCCGATACCACCCGCCCATTGCAGGCCGCCGTCCACGTTCGCGTGCTCGACACCAATGGCCGGCCGGTCGAACGTCGCTTGACGTTGCCGGTCTCGACCGGACATGAGCGGATCGGCGTGAAACCGCTGTTCGACGGCTCGGTGGAGGAGGGCGGCAACGCCGCCTTCGACGTCGCCGTGCTCGACGCCGACTATGCCAGGATCGGCGCCAAGGATCTCAGCTGGACGCTGTCCCGCGTCCAGACGAACTATCAGTGGTACCAGAGCGACGGCTCCTGGGACTACCACGCCATCAAGAGTTCGACCCGCGTCGCCGACGGCAAGCTCGATGTCGAGCCAGGCCAGCCCGCCCGTATCGAGGCGCGTGTCGAGTGGGGCGAGTACCAGCTCACGGTCTCCAGTGCCGACGGCGCGCTCATTCCGGTTTCCACCGGCTTCGAGGCCGGCTGGTATGTGCCGACGACATCGGAGGAAACGCCCGATCTTCTCAAGATCACCTTGGACAAGCCGCGCTACTCCATCGGCGACACGCTGAAGGCGCACATCGAGCCGCGCTTTGCCGGTGTGGCGGTGGTGTCGGTGGTGGACGATCGGCTGATCGCCATGAAGACCGTCGAGGTGCCGGCCGGCGGCTCGACCATAGAACTGCCGGTCACGGCCGACTGGGGCCCGGGTGCCTACGTGACGGCGTCGCTGCTCCGTCCGCTCGACATCGCCGAAAAGCGGATGCCGACGCGCGCGCTCGGCCTTGCCTGGGCCGGCGTTGATCCCGGCGAGCGCCTGCTCGGCGTCGCCATCGACGCGCCGATGGACATGCGGCCGCAGACCGACCTCGACATCGCCGTCAAGGTCGACGGTGCGAAGGCCGGCGAGGACGCCTACGTCACCATCGCAGCCGTCGATGTCGGCATTCTGAACCTCACGGAGTTCAAGGCGCCGGCGCCGGAGGACTGGTATTTCGCCCAGCGCCGCCTGGGCATCGAGTTCCGCGACCTCTATGGCCAGTTGATCGACACCACGCTCGGCGCGCTGGGCGAGGTTCGTACCGGCGGCGATGGCGGTGGCATTTCCAAGCTGATGGGGCCGCCCCCAACCGAACGGCTGGTGGCCTTCTTCCAGGGCGTGACCAAGGTTGGCGCCGACGGGCTCGCCCATGCGTCCTTCAAGATGCCGGACTTCAACGGCACGGTGAAAGTCATGGCGATCGCCTGGTCGAAGACTGGCGTCGGCCATGCCTCGCGCGACGTTCTGGTGCGAGACCCGGTGGTGATCCAGGCCTCACTGCCGAACTTCCTCGCACCGGGCGATCGTTCGCGCCTGGCGCTCGACTTCACCCATGTCGAAGGACCGACGGGCGACTTCTCGCTGAACGTGACGGCGGCCGGCGATCTCGTCGGTGTCGATGAGACGCTCGCCAAGGCCACGGTTTTCCTTCCCGAAAAGGGCAAGGCCCGCGTGCTGATCCCCATCACCGGCAACGCGGTCGGCGATGAGACGATCACCGCCGCGTTGACCGCGCCCGACGGCACGGTGTTCACCAAGACGCTGACGCTCGGCGTGCGCGACAACGAGCCCGCCGTCACACGGATCAGCGATATCTCGCTGAAGGCGGGCAGCGGCGAGCTGAAGCTCACGTCCGACCTGTTCTCGGGTCTGAAGCCTGCGACCGGCGTTGCGACTCTGACGGTCGGCACGGTGGCCGGCATCGACCTGCCGGGCCTCGTCCACGCGCTCGACAAGTATCCCTATGGCTGCTCGGAGCAGTTGACCAGCCGCGCACTGCCGCTGGTCTACCTCGACGACGTCATCCTGGCGGCCGGTCTGGCCGGCGAGGCGCCGGTGCGTGAACGGGTTCAGAAGGCGATCGACGCGCTTCTGGTCAATCAGGGTTCCGATGGCTCCTTCGGGCTCTGGGGACCCGGATCGGAAGACCTGTGGCTCAACGCTTATGTCACCGACTTCCTGACCCGCGCCAAGGAGAAGGGCTACACGGTGCCGCCGGTCGCCTACGACATGGCGGTGACCAACCTCAAGAACCGTATCGCCTACGCCTCCGACTTCACCGATGGTGGCGAGGACGTTGCCTATGCCCTCTATGTGCTGGCCCGCAACGGCCGCGCATCCATCGGCGACTTGCGCTTCTATGCCGAAACCAAACTGGACTCCTTCGGGACGCCGCTCGCCCGTGCGCAGCTCGGCGCGGCGCTCGCGCTCTATGGCGACAGCCAGAAGGCCTCGGGCGCTTTCCGTTCATCCCTCGACCTGCTCGACGAGGGCCGGGACGGTGTGCGCGTCTGGCGCGCCGACTACGGTTCCGACCTGCGAGACGGTGCCGCCGTGCTGGCGCTGGCCTCGGAATCGAAGCTGTCCGCCTTCGACTATCAGGGCCTCAGCCGCGAGGTGGGCAAGCTCTACAAGGAGAGCACCTACACGTCGACGCAGGAGAAGGCGTGGATGCTGCTGGCCGCTCACGCCATGCTGAAGGACGGCATGAAGCCCGAACTCGACATCGGCGGGAGCCGCCACGATGGCGTCTTCACGGCGAAATACGCGGCCGACGATGTCGCAAGGGAACTCGCCATCAAGAACGTCGGCAAGTCGACGGTGGACGCCAGGGTGACGGTCACCGGCATTCCCGAGACACCGGAGCCGGCGGGGGGCAACGGCTATGCGCTGACCCGCGCCTATTATGACCTCGACGGCAACGAGATCGATCCGTCAGCGGTCAAGCTGGGCGACCGCATGGTGGTGGTGCTCGCCGTCACCACGTCGCAATCCGGTTGGGCGCGCCTCGTGCTGACCGACCCGCTGCCAGCGGGCTTTGCCATCGACAACCCGTCGCTGGTGCGCGCCGGCGACGTGGCGGCGCTCGACTGGCTGGCGCCGCTCGACAACGCCGCACACACGGAGTACCAGACCGACCGCTTCACGGTGGCTTTCGACCTGAAGGACACCACGGAGTTCCAGTTCGCCTACATGGCCCGCGCCATTGCCCCAGGCAGCTTCAACCTGCCGGCCGCGACGCTGGAGGACATGTACCGTCCGGAACGTCAGGCCCGTACCGACGCCGGCCATGTCGAGGTGATCGGCCCATTGCAATGAACTAGAAAAGGGCGGCCGCAGCCGCCCTTTCTCTCATCGGAGTCGAGATCCACCACTTTGTGAAGGAATCCGATCAGTCTTTTGATTCATATTGGGAAATATTACGTTCCTAAAGTGCCAACTCAAGGATATCGGAGGCAACCTCGGGCGTGACATCGCGGTGTTCGCCAAGCGGCACCTGCCAGTGCTGGCGAAGCTTGTCCGCCACCTCGGGAATGACACGCGCGTCGAGCCCGTAGTCGGCAAGCCGGGTTTTGACGCCCATCGCCTCGAAGAAGTCGCGCGTCCGCCCGATGGCCGCATCGATGCGCTCGTCCTCGCTCCCCGTCGTGATACCGAACACGCGCTCGGCGTACTGCAGCAGCTTTTCCCGCTTCTGGGCCCGCTTCACCTTGAGCAGCGACGGCAACACGACCGCCAGCGTCGCGGCGTGATCGAGCCCGTAGAGGCCGGTCAGTTCGTGGCCGATGCGATGCGTCGCCCAGTCGCCCGGCACGCCGCGCGACAGAAGATCGTTGAGCGCCATGGTCGCCGCCCACATCAGGTTGGCGCGAACGGCGTAGTTGGTCGGTTCGCTGAGTGCCACGGGACCGTCTTCCATGATGGTCAGCAGCAGTCCCTCGGCAAAGCGATCCTGAACCTTGGCGCCGACCGGGTAGGTCAGATACTGCTCCAGCACATGCATGAAGCTGTCGACGACGCCATTGGCCGTCTGGCGCGGCGGCAGCGAAAAGGTGGTCTCCGGGTCGAGCACCGAGAAGCGCGGCATCACATGCACCGAGTTCATCGGCAACTTGTCCTGCGTGCTGGCGCGGGTGATGACGGCGTTGCGGTTCATCTCCGAGCCGGTGGCCGGCAGCGTCATGACGCAGCCGACCGGCAACGCGGCCCTGACGTTGGTGCCCCGTTCCACCAGAATGTCCCACGGGTCGCCCTCGAACAGGGCGGCGGCGGCGACGAACTTGGTGCCGTCGGCCACCGATCCGCCGCCGACGGCGAGAAGGAAGTCTATCTTCTCGGCACGGGCGAGATCAGCCACCTTGACCAGCGTCTCGAAATGCGGGTTGGCCTCGATGCCGCCGAACTCGAACACCGTTCGGCCGGTCAGCGCCGCCCGCACCTGATCCATCACGCCGTTCTTCAGCACCGAGCCGCCACCATAGGTGACGAGCACGCGGGCATCGGCCGGCACTTCCTCGGAGATCTGGGCGATCTGCCCTTTGCCGAAATGAATACGGGTGGTGTTCCAGTAGGTGAAGCTTTGCATGGCGCCCTCGAACGATCTGACACGCCGGTTTTATCGCGGTGCGAGCCGCTCGACAAATCGCCATTGCCGATGATTCCGGTCTATGCCACCGATGAGCTTCCCACGCACGGCTGACCTGCCGACCAGCGCTTTTTCGATCGACGTCGAACCTGCTAGGCTCGCTGCAAACGACATGGATCGAGGGGATTCCGATGGACTACACCAAGCTCGGCCGTACCGGCCTCGACATCTCGCGCATCTGCCTCGGCTGCATGACCTACGGCGTTCCAGAGCGGGGCGCCCATCCCTGGACCTTGCCGGAAGACCAGAGCCGGCCGCTGATCAAGCAGGCCATCGAAGCCGGCATCAACTTCTTCGACACCGCCAACAGCTATTCCGACGGCACCTCGGAGGAGATTCTGGGACGGGCGCTCAAGGATTTCGCCCGCCGCGACGAGATCGTGCTGGCGACCAAGATCTACTTCCCGCTGGCTTTCAACGAGGCGCGCAAGGTTCCGAACGCCTCCGGCCTCTCCCGCAAGGCGATCTTCGCCGGCATCGACGCCAGCCTCAAGCGGCTCGGTACCGACTACGTCGACCTCTACCAGATCCATCGTTGGGACTACGGCACGCCGATCGAGGAGACGATGGAAGCGCTGCACGACGTGGTGAAGGCCGGCAAGGCCCGCTATATCGGGGCGTCATCGATGTTCGCCTGGCAGTTCGCCAAGGCGCTGCATGTCGCCGAGAAGAACGGCTGGACGCGCTTCGTCACCATGCAGAACCACCTGAACCTGCTCTATCGCGAGGAAGAGCGCGAGATGCTGCCCCTTTGCCGCGACGAGGGGATCGGCGTCATTCCCTGGAGCCCGCTGGCGCGCGGTCGTCTGACGCGCGACTGGGACAGTGTTTCCCGGCGGCAGGAGCTCGATGCCTTCGGCAAGACCCTCTACCACGGCACCGAGGAGTCCGACCGTCAGGTCGTCGAAGCTGTCGCTTCCATAGCCGCGGCGCGCGGCCTGCCGCGTGCGCAGGTGGCGCTCGCCTGGGTACTTCAGAAGTCCGAGGTATCGGCCCCCATCGTCGGCGCGTCGAAGCCAGGGCAGATCGACGATGCCGTGGCGGCGCTCGACGTTCGCCTGACGGCCGACGAGATCGCCGCCCTCGAGGGTCCTTACGTGCCGCACGCCGTGGCGGGGTTCAACTGAGGCGGAGCGTCAAAGAACCGCTGAGGTGGCATCAACCGTCAGGCCGGCTGCCTCGGCGATGAGAGCGATGGATTTCAGCCGCTTGGCGTGGTCGTAGACATCGGACACCAGCATGATCTCGTCGGCCCCGGTCTCGCCGACGAGATCGTCGAGGCCGCGTCGCACCGTTTGGACCGAACCGACGATGGAACGGGCCAACATGCGCTCGACGACGGCTTTTTCCTCCGGCGTCCAGAAGCTGTCGATGTCGTCGATCGGCGGCTTGGCCAGACTGCGGGCGCCACGCCGGATGCCCGCGAACGACATCTGCTGCGTCGTGAACAGACGCCTTGCTTCCTCGTCGCTGTCGGCGGCGATGATGTTGACGCCGACCATGGCATAGGGGCGTTCGAGTGTCGCCGACGGCTTGAAACGGCTGCGGTAGATGTCGAGCGCCGGCAGCAGCAGGTCGGGCGCGAAATGCGAGGCGAAGGCGTAGGGCAGGCCGAGCTCGGCGGCCAGCATGGCGCCGAAATGGCTCGATCCGAGAATCCAGAGCGGCACGCGCGTACCGGCGGCGGGCACCGCTTCCAGCCGCTGTCCCTCGGCGGCCGGCTCGAAATAGGCCTGAAGCTCGATGACGTCCTCGGGGAAGTTTTCGGCCGCCTCGGGCGGCCGGCGGATGGCGCGGAGCGTCATCTGGTCGGTGCCGGGCGCTCGCCCTAGTCCAAGGTCGATGCGGTCACCATAGAGGCGGGCCAGCGTGCCGAATTGTTCGGCGATGATGTAGGGGGCGTGGTTGGGCAGCATGATGCCACCGGCGCCCACGCGGATGGTCGACGTGCCCCCGGCGATGTGGGCGATCACGACCGATGTGGCGGCGCTGGCGATACCGCGCATGTTGTGGTGTTCGGCAACCCAGATGCGCCGATAGCCGAGGCCCTCGGCATGGCGGGCGAGGTCGCGGGCGTTGTCGAGTGCGCCCTTCGCATCGGTGTCTTCGGTGACGCGGGCGAGTTCGAGAATCGAAAGCGGCGGCATGGAGGTCTCCGTGCGGTGATCCTCCTATGTGCCGCCGCCTCTCATTCGCATCAAGGAGAAGAGGCGTTATCGCCGATGACAATCGCGCGAGCGGTCATCGGCGATCGAGTCTTACTCCGCCGGAGCGGCGACGACGTCGGCGGTGCCCAGCTTGCTGTGGCGAGCGCCGTAGATGAGGTAGACCACGCCGCCGATGACGCTCCACACGAGGAAGCGCACCCAGGTCGCGCCCGGCAGGCTGAACATGATGACCAGGCTGCAGATGATGGCGAGCGGCGCGACCACCCAGGCAGCCGGGCAGCGGAAGGGCCGCTTGAGGTCCGGGTGGGTCTTGCGCAGGATCAGCACGCAGGCGGAGGTGATGATGAACGCGAACAGCGTGCCGATGTTGCACATCTCGGCGACGAGGCCGATCGGCGTGAACCCCGAGATCAGCGCGATCACCGTACCGACCAGGATCGTCGCGATGTGCGGCGTGCCGAACTTCGGATGCACCTTGCAGATGCCCTCGGGGATCAATCCGTCGCGAGCCATGGCGAAGAAGGCCCGCGTCTGGGCGTAGATCAGCACCAGACAGACGGTGGTCAGGCCGGCAATGGCACCGACGCCGACGATGGCCGAGCCGAAGTTGTAGCCGATCTTGCGCAGCACGTAGGTGACCGGCTCGGCGTTGTTGAGCTCGGTGTAGGGCGCGACGCCGGTCAGTACCGCCGAGACGGCCATGTAGAGCACGGTACAGGCAACCAGCGAGGCGATGATGCCGATCGGCATGTTGCGCTGCGGGTTCTTCGTTTCCTCGGCCGCCGTCGCCAGCGAGTCGAAGCCGATGTAGGCGAGGAAGATGATCGCCGCGCCGGCCGTGATGCCCTTCATGCCGAAGGGCAGGAACGGCACCCAGTTCTGCGGCGTGACTGCCGGTGTCGCCAGCAGCAGGAACAGGAAGATGGCCCCGAGCTTGATAAAGACGAGGATGCGCGACAGGCGGATGCTTTCCCTGACGCCCAGCACCAGCAGCAAGGTCAGGAAGGCGATGATCAACACGGCCGGCAGGTTGATGATGCCGCCGTCGTGCGGCACGGCGGTCAGTGCGTGCGGCAGTTCGATGCCACCGGCCTTGAGAATACCGACGAAGTAGGCCGACCATCCGGCCGCGACCGCCGAGGCGCCCACCGTGTACTCGAGGATCAGGTTCCAGCCGACCAGCCAGGCAACGAACTCGCCGGCGGCGGCATAGCTATAGGCGTAGGAGCTGCCGGCGGCGGGAAGCGCGGCGGCGAGCTCGGAATAGGCCAGGCAGATGAAGGCGCAGGCCACTGCCGAAAAGGCAAATGACAGGATAATGCCCGGACCTGCGTAGGTGGCGGCGGCGACGCCGGTCATGACGAAGATGCCGGTGCCGATGATGACGCCGATGCCCATCATGAACAGGTCGAAGGCGCCGAGCGTGCGCGGCAAGGCCTTGCCGCCCGCCTGCGCCATCAGGTCGGCGATGCTTTTCTTTCTCGAGAGGTTCAATCCAGCCCCCAGATATTTGGTTCTTGCTTGTCCGCCTGCGTGCTGCGGCGGAAAGTGGGTCTCAGCCCAGGAGCCCTCGCTATTATCTTTACCGGACGGTCAAGAAAGATCGGGGAAATAACTAGAAGCGTTTTGGCCTCGCCGATTTCGCAAGATTTCTCGAAGAGCCGTCCGAAAGTCTCATTTGGAACCCGTTGGCTTTTCCGGCGTTCGACATCGGCGTTCGCGCCCGTCTCGGGTTTCGGAAGCGGGCCGTCGTTCCAGTGGCGCTGTAATTGAATATACCTACCGGCATCCCAATATGGCAGGAGCGGCGCCACCACGGTCGGAGCCGAGATGCCCCCGGGGGAAGGAGATCCGATCAAATGACGGCTGGCAGGCAGGCCCGCGGTTACGCCTCGTCGGTGCTTCATCGCATTGCCGCCGAAATCTCCAGTCGCGATCGAGTGTCGTTTGGTGAACTGTTGCATCACCTGGGACCAAGCGGGTTCGGTCTGGCGCTGATTGCATTGGCTCTTCCGGCGATGATCCCCATCCCCGGGCCGTTCGGCATGGTGACCGGCAGTTGCCTCGTGCTGATCGCCTTTCAGATGCTGCTTGGCTGGCAACGACTCGCCTTGCCTCGATTTCTCGCCGAGCGCCATCTCGCGGCCGGTGGCGTGACAGCGGTCATCATGCGTGCTTTGCCTTGGATTAGGCGGTTCGAGGCCATGGTCAGGCACGGGCGATGGCGCTCGTTGACGGGGCCTTCGAGCCATGTGCTCGTTGGCATTCCCGTGTTGCTTCTCGCCGTGGTGCTGGCGTTGCCCATTCCCTTCGGCAACGTCGGCCCGGTTGTCAGTCTTCTGGTCATCGGCTTGTCGCTTGTGGCCCGTGACGGCCTCGCTCTCATGGTCGGTCTCGTACTGGCCCTGGCGACCTTTGCCTGGACGGGTGTGCTGATCTTTGCCGGTGCCCATGTCGCAGCCTACCTCGGCAACCTCTTTATCTGAGACCAAATGGAACGAGCCCTCATCCTCGCCAATCCGCACAGTCGCTCCGCCGGTGTCGGTGTCGACGCCGCCGTCGCCGAGCTGCACAAGGCTGGCATCGACGTGCTGAGGCCTGCCTGGCGCGAGGGAGAGTCGTTTTCCGCGACCATTGATCGGTGCGGCGACAGGGTCGATTTCGTGGTAATCGCTGGCGGCGACGGCAGTCTCAACGCCGCGGCGCCGGCGCTGATCGAGAGCGGCTTGCCACTCGGCATCCTGCCGGGAGGGACCGCCAACGATCTCGCCCGGACCCTTGGCCTGCCGCTCGACATGGTCGGGGCGGCCAAGGTAATCGCCGCCGGACGCATTCGGGCGATCGATGTCGGCGAGGTCAACGGCAAGCCGTTCTTCAATGTCGCCAGCCTCGGCATGAGCGCCAGGCTCGCCGACCGGCTGACCCGTGAGACCAAGCGGCGCTGGGGGCGGCTCGCCTACGCTCTGACCGCGACCGAGGTACTGATCGAAGCCCGCCGATTTGGCGCCGTCATCCGTCCCGATGACGGCGAGGAGGTTGCCGTCCGCTCACTCCAGATCGCCGTTGGCAACGGCCGACACTACGGAGGCGGGATGATCGTCGAGGAAACGGCCGAAATCGACGACGGCCGTCTCGATCTTTATTCGCTTGAGTTCAGGGATATCTGGAAGCTGCCCTTCATGGCGCTTGCCTTCCGCAAGGGTCGGCACGGCCTTGCCGACGACGTACGGACGATGAACGGCACCCGCTTCGAGATCCGGACCCGCCGGCCGATGCCGGTCAATGCCGATGGTGAGATCGTCACCCGGACGCCGGCTGTCTTCCGCGTTCTTCCGGGTGCGATCCGAGTTTTCGTTCCGTGAGGTACGTCGGACCCGTGCCGATCAGCCCCCGAACCACGAGAACAGCGAGGCGACCTTGGGCTCGTCCTTGGTGGCCAGCCTGGGAACGACGACCATCTGCTTGACCTCGCCGCGTTTGAAGGCGGCAAGGAAGCGTGCGTAATCGCGGAACGAGACGCAACCGTTGGACTCGCCGGGCTTGCGCAGCATGTAGGTGTGGGCCAGCAGGCCGTCGCGCCCGAACGGCTTCTTTCCATCGACGGGGGTGAGGCGGATCGCCTCGACGCCGTGGAACAGGCTCTCGCGCATGGTCAGCTTGTACGTTCCGGGCGGCGTCGGACCGCGCATCTTGACGTGGACGTAGCGCACATCGTCCATGTAGGCGCCGAGACCGGAGTGAGCCTCAAGCTTCTCGCCATTGGGCATGTGGACGATGCCCGCGGTGATGTCGTAGACTGCGACGCCCGGCCGCCGAAGCGGGGCAGCAACGGCCACCTCCGTTCTCGGTTTCGGATCGACGAGGGCGACGGCCGGCTTTTCCTTCTTCTCCGGCGCGGTCGACGTGGCGGCAACTGCGGGTGTCGCGATTGCGACCTTCGGAGCTTCCGGGACAGCCTCCACCGGTTTGGCGGGCGCAGGTGGGCGCGGTACGGGCAGGGGTGCTTCGGCAAGCATCATCGGCACGCGCGGGCCGGCGTCGGGCGTGGCAAGTTCGTCATGCCGGATGGCAAGCGCGGTGCGGGTGGTGGGGGAGGCGGTGGAGCGGAACCTCGCCTCGAACTGCCTCTGCCTCAGCCCTGCCGCCGCTTCCGCCAGGCGCATGGCGACGGCGGCGGTGGCCTTGTTCTGTCGAGACAGCAGGATGGCATCGGCGGAAAGATCGGCCGAGGCAGGCTCCACAATGGCCGGAAGCTTGTCGAACTTGGTAGGCTTTCTCGCCGGCGCCAGCGTGGCCGGCAATGGGCGAACGGAGAGACCGGAGTCGTAGATCGACTGGCGGGCGGCCGAGAGGTTTTCGCTGACAGTGCCGACCGCGGTCAGGCTGAGCCCGATCCAGACGGTCGCAGCGGCGGTCACCGCGACAACGCCGGCAACGACCGGCAGGCCTCGAAAGCGAAACGGCAAACTGAAGGAAATCGGCTCGTAACCGCTTGAATAGGCTGTCAACGTCGCCATGCCAAAACTCACTCAACGCTTACCCTGGCGAAGCATCGGCGCGTCGGCTGCCCCTATAACCCAAGGGTGCAAACGCGCGGAAAAGCTCCGTTCCGAGCTCAGGATCGCAAGTTATGGTAAGGAAAGTCTTTACGGCGTCGGCTTGACGAGCATGGCCAGCTCCTCGGCCAGCGCTTCGACGGCCGCCCAGTCGGTATACTCGATGACGGTCGAGGGGTCGGTTGGGCCGCCGGAGATGGTCATGATCGCCTGGATCATCATCCTGTCGAACCAGCGATAGGCGGGATAGTCGAGCTTGCCGGCCACCGCCGCCGCGAAGAGTGGGCGAAGGTCGGTCCGCTTCAGCCAGTTGCGCAAATAGACGTTGCCGTCCGCCGTCTGTCGTCCGGGCTTGCGGGCGGTCAGGTTGACCGAGACCACGGCGATGCGCTCGTCGGGTATCTCGACCCGCAGGCGGCTGAGGAAGCGTCGCGCGGCTGGCAAGTGGAAGCCATAGCGAATGGCGGCCGCAAGCAGCACCAGGTCCGCCTCGGTATCGATCGCCGGAGCCGGGTTGGCCGAGAGGTCGGTGATGAAGGTATCGACGCCATGCGCGGCGAGGTGCCCGGCAAGGCGGTCCACGATCTTGCGCGTCTGCCCGTCGTGGCTCGCATAGTAAAGGGCAACTCTGGGCCGCTCCGGCATCATGGCTTGCGTTCCGCCTGTCGTTCCGGGCTCGACTCGCTGCCCGCCGGATGAAGCCTAGAACAAAACAAGAGCCAGCTGGACCGCAGTTTTACCCAAGCCTTTGTTTATATGTTGGATTCCTTCCGGGCACATTCAGCTTTTTGCCGGTGTCCTGCCCCTGAGGCGCTGTACGAGCTCGAAGAGGCCAGCCTTTTCGAGAAAGCGTTTCAGCTTCGGCTTGAGGGCGACAATGGCGAGCGCGAGACGACCGCTGAGAGACAGGGGGCGATGCAGCTCAAGAAGGCCAACGGTGTCGGCTCCGAAGAACTGCTTGTAAGTCTCGTCACCGATCGTCAGATCGAAGACTGCAAGGCCCATCTCTTCGGCGGCGGCGAGGCAGCTTTCCAGTGTCAGCAGGCCGGGTGCCCAGTTGGCGAAGGCTTTGTTATAGGCGACCGCCAGAAGCAGAATGCGCCCTCCCTCGATGAGACCGAGGCAGCCTCCGATCAGCTCGTCATCAAGGCGCAGCCGGCCGATCCGTGCCAGCTTGCCATTTTCGACCAGGTGCCGATAGAAGGCGAGTTGGGCGGCGGTCTCCTTGTCGTCGTTCACGTCCTGAAAGCGCTGGCGGCGCCATTCGAGCAGATGGTCGAGCTCCGGAAGCGCTGCGGGGCCGGTGACGAAATCAAACTCCAGCCGCCCCTTGTGCTCCAGCTTGCGTCGGTTCTTGGTGAGCCGACGGCCGGTGGACGGATCGAACCGGCGCTCCCGGATCGTCGGAAAGTCCGCGTCGATCGGAAGGGCGTGAGCCGAGTAGCGCGATGGGCGCATAAGGTGAGCGATCCCCATGCGCGCCGCGCTTTCGGGCAGTACGCGCTCGATCGACAGAATGTCGGCCGGCGGCAACATTGCCACGAGAGCGCCCCACAGGCGGTCCATCGTCTCCCGATCCGGCGTGAACTCCGGACTGACGAGAGCCGAATGGTAGTCGCTGACCCCACGATCGGGCAGGGTCAGCACGGTCATTCCGTAGCATCGCTCGCGGACGAGAGGTAGCGCGAATAGCGGCTGTCCGCCCTCTGACTTGCGGATGACGGCGACGCAGCAGTCGAATCCCGATGGCTGGAGTATGGCAAACCAGGCGTCGAGCCAGGCAGGCGTTTGAAAGGGAGTCCGCTCGAGGCCGGGGGTGGCGAGCAGAGAGACAATGGCAGCTTTATCCGAGAGTACTGAGATCTCGTATCCTGACAAGCCGCCCATCTCGTCCCCGCTGTGCTACCCGATGCAGTAGGCGATAGAATAAGTTATACAACTGACCAAAGGGTTTATAAACGCAACGGTCACAGCCGGTTGCGACGAGGGAGGAACGCGCGGACATGGCGGATCGGACTTCGAGCGTGCCGACGCTCACGGCGGATATTCTGCTCAAGGCCTATGCCGTGGGCATGTTCCCCATGGCCGAGAGCGCTGACGATCCCAACCTGTTCTGGATCGAACCGGAGTGGCGTGGCGTCATTCCGCTCGATGACTTCCGTGTCTCGCGGCGCCTTGCCCGCACCGTGAGGCGGGGCGGCTTCGAGATGAGGATCGATACCGATTTCCTCGGCGTGGTCGATGGGTGCGCCGCGCCGGCGCCGGGTCGCGAGAAGACCTGGATCAACGCCACCATCCGCAAGCTCTATGGTGAGCTGTTCCGGCGCGGCCACTGCCACACCGTCGAAAGCTGGCTGGACGGGCGCTTGGTTGGCGGGCTTTACGGCGTGTCGGTCGCTGGCGCCTTCTTCGGCGAGAGCATGTTCTCGACGGTCACCGACGCTTCGAAGGTCGCCTTGGTGCATCTGGTTGCGCGACTGAGGGCCGGTGGCTACACGCTGCTCGATACGCAGTTCGTTACCGATCATCTCGCCCGTTTCGGCACCATTGAGGTCCCCAAGCGCATCTATGGCCAACGCCTGTCGGCGGCACTCGCCGCACAGGGCGACTTCCACGCATTGGGGCCATCGGTTTCGGGCGAGGAAGCACTCCGCTGGCTGCCGAGGCCAGAGCAAAGCGAGGCGTGACGGCGCGAACCGGCACTTCACAGGGTACTTTCAAAAACTGGCGCAAATAGCCGTTTTGATTCGTTCAAAGGGACTTTAGCTAACGTAAGCCTCAGTCGAGGATCTGGCCGTCCGTCCCTGCTTCGGCGGGCGGTTCCGGAGCGGCTTCTTCCATCATCATGGTGGGCATGCTGGGCTTGTCCGGCGGAAGTGGGATCCCGCCCACGAAGGTCAGCACCACCGGCGCTCCGTCATCGACGTTGCCGGCGCCGCCAGCCGTCTGGTTCGAGACCGCGACGCGAACCTCGACGCTGTTGGCTACTGGTGGCGGAATGTCGCTGTCCATGCGACAGCCGATCAGCCAGACATCGTAGACCGGATGCTCGACCGCATTGAGACCGGGGCTCGCGGCAAACATCCAGCCGGAGAAGATCCGCTTGATCTCGTTGTCGAGAGTGATCTCGTCCACTTCCACGAAACCGTCGGTCTCCGCGGCCTCGGTGGCCGGGCGGCTGTAACAGACCTTCGGTGTCACGCGCAGCGTACCAAAGCGGACGGTCTCGTCGACGTAGACGTCGAAATCGATCGTCCGACCGGTGATCTTGTCGAGCCCGGTGAAGACGGCCACCTTGTTGGCGATCTTCTCGGCGGCGGCCGGGCCGGCGAGGGCGGTCGTCAGCCCGAAGGCGGCAAGCGGGAGAAGAAACTTGATCGTCATGGATGGCGTCTGCTGGCGTGGGCTGGGGACTTGCCGCGATGGTGCGGGGCCTTGCGGCACCCAACACGCCAAATGCGGCAAGCTCTGGGCATCCCTTATCAGGGCAGGCGTCGGAATGCTTCCAGAATCAACTCGAAAAAGCCGTCGGCGTCGATTTTGGTGATCCAGGTGGCGTTCTTCTCGCGCCCGGTCACCGACCAGCGATCGACCACGGTCTGGCCAAAGCACAGGCCGGGCGTGGTTTCGATCTCGACGTTGACGAACTTGCCTTCGAACAACTCGGGCTTGAGCAGGTAGGCGATGGTGGTCGGATCATGCAGCGGACCGCCGTCCGAGCCGTATTTCTGCTCGTCGAAGCGCTCATAGAACGACAGGAGTCCGACGAACGCTTCGGCGGCCTTGCGCTTCAGCGCTGCGAGGTCGGCAAGCCAGGACTTGCGGATCAGAGCCTGATGGGTGACGTCGAGCGACATCACCACGATTTCGGCGCCCGAACGGAACACGCGCTGGGCCGCGTGGGGATCGACCCAGATGTTGAACTCGGCGGCGGGCGTCGAGTTGCCGCCTTCGATGTTGGCGCCGCCCATCAGCACGATCTTGTCGAGCCGGGTCGCGATGCGCGGCTCCCGGGCGATCGCCAGGGCGACGTTGGTGAGTGGGCCGAGCGGCACCAGGGTCACCGACTTCTCCGGCCGGCTCATCACCGTCTCGACGATGAAGTCCGGCGCGAACTCGGGACGAAGCGGCGTCACGGGATCAGGAAAGGTCCAGCCGTTGAGTCCGGTCTCGCCGTGAACGTACTCGGCCGTCTCGAGCTTGACCGCGAACGGAGCCGATGCGCCGGCGAATACCGGCACGTCGGTACGACCGATGAGTTCGAGGAGCTTCAGCGCATTGGTCGACGTCTTGGCAAGGCCGACGTTGCCGGCGACGGTGGTGATGCCCAGCACGTCGATCTCTTGCGGAAAGGCGAGCGCCAGCATGAAGGCGACGGCATCGTCCTGACCGGGATCCGTATCGATGATGATCGAGCGTGGAGACATCCGAACCATTCCTCCGTTCACCGCCAACCGAAGTAGCGGTTGTTCTAACCTCTTTGAATCGCGACCTTATCCGCATCGACTGGGGGAGTCCAACGGCGTCGGTTCCACCGGGTGGCTTTTCCGCCGCCCAATGAAAAACGGGACGGAGCAATCCGTCCCGTCGTCGATCCGCTGCTGTCCTCGAGCACCTGTCAGGAGCCGGGTGTCCAGGCGTCGTAATCGCCGCTGACGACGGGGCGCCCTTCGGCCGAGGCAAGCGATCCCTTGGGGCGATAGGCCGCGGCCGTTCCGGTCATGTTGGGCTTGTGAGGCTTCTGCCAATCGCGCCGACGATAAGACTCGGCGGTCGGCGGCGTGTCGACACGGTGATGCATCCAGCCATGCCAGTCGGCGGTGATTTTCGAGGCGTCGGCTTCGCCCTTGTAGATCACCCAGCGACGCGCGCCGCCCTTGGTCTGATAGTAGATGTTGCCGAACTCGTCCTCGCCGACGCGCTGGCCCTTCCGCCAGGTGTAGAAGCGGGTACCGAGGGTCTGCCCGTTCCACCAGGTGAAGACTTCGGTCAGCAGTTCCTTGAAGGTCATGATCTTCGAACCCATCGCACCGGCGCGACCGACGGTCTCGCCATCCACGTAGTTGCGCGGACTATGGCGAGGCGGCGGGGTCTTGTCCAGAGCCGGAAGGGGGCTTTTTGGGAGCGGCGTTGATCAACCTCGGCGGAGAGCCGTCCAGGCCGGACTGACCGCCGCCGGCTTCCGCTCGCCTTCACCCTCGGTCGGCTTGAGGCCGGCCTTGCGCTCGAGCTGTTCTTTGGTGCGCAGGAAAGCCTGCCACTGGTCGGCGGGCATGTTGCCGTTCTCGGCCGCCGCCGGCGGAGCGGCGGGGGGCGGTGCGCCGTCCGGCTTGCGAACCGGCTTGGTCGTCGCCGCCTTGCGCACGGCGGCGGCCCGCTCCTTTTGCGCCATCATGGTTTCGCGGACCCCTTCGATCTCGAAGGCGCCGCGCGGGCCCAGAACCAGCTCGCGCTGGTCGCGCTGCAGCCAGCTGATGCGTTCTTGCAGTACCGCCGGCGAGATGGGCTTGACCACGATCAGGTTGGCGCCCGCGCCCATCGCCCTGTCGATGACGGCTCGCGTCGGCGTGGCAGTCAGGATGATGACCGGGACGTAGCAGAGTGGCTCCATGAAACGGGCGCGCACCATGCGAAGCAACTGGTGCCCGCTGACGAGGCCCGCCTTCCATTCGCAGATGATGAGATTGGGCGGCTCGTGCAGCATGGCGTGCAACGCTGTCTCGGTACTGTCGAACAGCCGGACGCGCCGCACCTTCATGGCGTTCAGCATGGAGCGAACGATGCCCTGCATGGTCTTGGAATCGTCGATGACCGCGACATCCAGCAGCTCGTTGGGAACGGCATAGGTGGCGTGGTGAGGCATGTCGCGTCGGCTCCGGAACTCGTATGTGTCGGCGCGCGTTGTCAGGATGCGTGGCCGAATTTTCAGTGCGACGAGCAGACCACAAAAGCCTCAAGAACCCTTGAATCGATATGGTTGAGGCCGTCTGAATCCCTCCTTTCCAAGTCGAGGGAAAAATCCGGGTTTTCTATATATGGTATGTGCATATCAATTCTGCGCTACATGATGTTGTCATGTGCGTATGATTGGCCTACCATCTTTTGGTGGCCATGGTGAGTCCGTCTTGGCTTTTCGAGCAGGATCGAAAGGCGCGCCGCGTGTCTGTTCGTCGGGCGAGTGCCCGCGAGAGTCGGCCTTCGGATGCTCGGCGAATCGGTTGCCGGCAAAGCTCCGTCAAGACGGAATCACTCATCGGTGCGTGAAAACCGAACTGGTTGCCGAAGCCTGTTGAAAGCTTCCGAAGTTTGGGGAAAACGCATTAACACTTAATTTACGGAATCGGCGGAACCCTACATGTAGGGGCCAGTTGATGGATGCGGACACTAGATGAAGTGCGGGGCCGGCGAATGACCGGAATCCCGCGCCATTCGGCAAATGGTGTGCGCGGACGTAAAATGGACCGAATAGGATCGACGGAGCGCGCCCCGGAGGTGTGTTTCCAGCAAATTTCAAGGGGCTAACCAATGTTGTTCGAGCGGCGCTTTACCAAGGAAGGGCACTCGCCATACGACGGAATCGAGTTCCGCGTGGCGGTCAGCGAGATCCGCAATCCCGACGGGTCCGTCGTCTTCCGCGCCGCCGATATCCACGTGCCCGCCGCCTGGAGTCAGGTGGCGAGCGACATCCTCGCCCAGAAGTATTTCCGCAAGGCCGGCGTGCCGGCGGTGCTGAAGCGCGTCGAGGAGAACTCCGTTCCCTCGTGGCTGTGGCGCTCCGTGCCCGACGAAGAGGCGCTCGCCAAGCTGCCGGAGGGCGAGCGCATCATCGGCGAAACCGACGCGCGGCAGGTGTTCGACCGCCTTGCCGGCACCTGGACCTATTGGGGCTGGAAGGCCGGCCACTTCTCGTCGGAAGAGGCGGCGCACGCCTTCCACGACGAACTTCGCTACATGCTCGCCACCCAGCGCGTCGCTCCGAACTCGCCGCAGTGGTTCAACACCGGCCTTCACTGGGCCTACGGCATCGACGGTCCGAGCCAGGGCCACTATTACGTCGACTTCAAGACCGGCAAGCTCGTGCGCTCGGCAACCGCCTACGAGCATCCCCAGCCGCATGCCTGCTTCATCCAGTCGGTCGAGGACGATCTCGTCAACGAAAGCGGCATCATGGACCTTTGGGTTCGCGAAGCGCGTCTCTTCAAATACGGCTCCGGCACCGGCTCCAACTTCTCCAAGCTGAGGGGCGAGGGCGAGAAGCTGGCCGGCGGCGGCAAGTCGTCGGGCCTGATGAGCTTCCTGAAGATCGGCGACCGCGCCGCCGGTGCCATCAAGTCGGGCGGCACGACGCGCCGCGCCGCCAAGATGGTGGTGGTCGACATCGACCATCCGGATATCGAGCAGTACATCAACTGGAAGGTCAAGGAAGAGCAGAAGGTCGCGGCGCTGGTCACCGGCTCCAAGATCTGCTCCAAGCACCTGACCGCGATCATGGCGGCGATCACCGCCGAGGAAGCATCGGGCGACGACCGCTTCGACCCGCTGAAGAACCACGCCCTGAAGCGCGAGCTGCGCGCCGCCAAGAGGGCGCTGGTGCCGGAGAACTACATCCGCCGCGTCATCCAGTTCGCCAAGCAGGGCTATACCTCGATCGAGTTCCCGGTCTACGACACCGACTGGGATTCCGAGGCCTATCTGACCGTCGCCGGCCAGAACTCCAACAACTCGGTGCGCGTCACCGACGCCTTCCTCCGCGCGGTCGAGACCGGCGGCAAGTGGAACCTGACCGCCCGCAAGGACGGCCGCACCGTCAAGACGCTCGAAGCGTCGGACCTCTGGGAAAAGGTTGGCTACGCTGCCTGGGCGTCCGCCGATCCGGGCATCCAGTATCACACGACCATCAACGACTGGCATACCTGCCCGCAGTCGGGTGAGATCCGCGCTTCCAATCCGTGCTCGGAATACATGTTCCTGGACGACACGGCCTGCAATCTCGCCTCCGTCAACCTGTTGCCCTTCCTCAACGCCGACAAGAGCTTCGACGTCGAGGGCTTCAAGCATGTCTGCCGCCTTTGGACGGTCGTCCTCGAGACGTCGGTGACCATGGCGCAGTTCCCCTCGCGCCAGATCGCCCAGCTCTCCTACGAGTTCCGCACCCTGGGCCTCGGCTACGCCAACATTGGCGGCCTCCTGATGTCCTCCGGAATCCCCTATGACAGCGCCGAGGGCCGCGCCATCTGCGGCGCCATCAGCGCCGTGATGACCGGTGTCGCCTATGCCACCTCGGCCGAGATGGCCAAGGAGCTTGGGCCGTTCCCGGGCTACAAGAAGAACGCCCAGGACATGCTGCGCGTCATCCGCAACCATCGCCTCGCCGCCCACGGCAAGGCGACCGGCTACGAGAAGCTCAACACGCTGCCGGTGCCGCTCGACCATGGTTCGATCAAGGACAAGCCGCTGCTCGACGCTGCGGTCGCCTCCTGGGATTCCGCGCTCGCCCTCGGCGAGAAGCACGGCTATCGAAACGCTCAGGTCTCGGTGATCGCCCCGACGGGCACCATCGGTCTGGTCATGGACTGCGACACCACCGGCATCGAGCCCGACTTCGCGCTGGTGAAGTTCAAGAAGCTGGCCGGCGGCGGCTACTTCAAGATCATCAACCGCGCCGTGCCGGAAGCCCTGCGCACGCTCGGCTATTCGGAAAGCCAGATTGCCGAGATCGAGGCCTATGCCGTCGGACATGCCTCCATCGATCAGGCGCCGGCGGTCAACCCCGGCTCGCTGCGCGCCAAGGGCATGTCGGACGCCGCCATCGACAAGGTGAAGGGCAGCCTCAAGAGCGCCTTCGACATCAAGTTCGTGTTCAACCGCTGGACGCTCGGCGACGACGAGATGAAGAAGCTCGGCGTCAGCGACGCCCAGATGAATGATCCGGCCTTCGAGCTGCTCGCCCATCTCGGTTTCTCCAAGGCCGACATCGAGGCCGCCAACACGCATGTCTGCGGCGCCATGACGCTGGAAGGCGCACCGCACCTCAAGGCCGAGCACCTGCCGGTGTTCGACTGCGCCAACCCCTGCGGCCGCATCGGCAAGCGTTTCCTGTCGGTCGAGAGCCACATCCGCATGATGGCGGCCGCCCAGCCGTTCATCTCGGGTGCCATCTCCAAGACCATCAACATGCCGAACGACGCCACCGTCGAGGACTGCAAGGAAGCCTACATGCTGTCCTGGCGTCTGGCGCTCAAGGCCAACGCGCTCTATCGCGACGGCTCCAAGCTCAGCCAGCCGCTGAACTCGCAGCTGCTCGCCGATGACGACGACGAGGCCGAGGATGCCGCCGAGGCGCTGGCCGCCCTGCCGGCCGCTGCCCGCGCGGCGCTGATCTCCGAGAAGATCGTCGAGCGTATCGTCGAGAAGCACGTGCGCGACCGCGAACAGGAGAAGCTGCCGACCCGTCGCAAGGGCTACACCCAGAAGGCCAAGATCGGCGGTCACACGCTGTTCCTGCGCACCGGCGAGTATGATGACGGCCGCCTCGGCGAGATCTTCATCGACATGAACAAGGAAGGTTCGGCGCTCCGGGCCCTCCTCAACAACTTCGCCATCTCGGTGTCGCTCGGCCTGCAGTGGGGCGTGCCGCTCGAAGAGTATGTCGACGCCTTCACCTTCACCCGCTTCGAGCCGGCGGGCATGGTGCAGGGCAACGAGATGATCAAGAACGCCACGTCGATCCTCGACTACGTGTTCCGCGAACTCGCCGTGTCCTACCTCGGCCGCTACGAGCTGGCGCATGTGGTGCCGGACGATCTCAAGCCGTCGGGTGGCGAGGGCAGGGACACCAGTGGTCGCGGTGGCGATGCGGTGGTCTCCAAGGGCCTCGTGCGCGGCAAGCAACTGAAGCTCGTCTCCGCCACGCCCGATCCCAAGGGTTCGGCCGGTGCCGGCGCGACCGGCGCCAACGTCTCGGCCTTTGCCTCGGCCCGCGCCAGCGCGGCGGTGACCGGCGTCGGCGGCTCTGCCGCCACCGCCTTCCGCCGCGATGCCGAAGAAGCCCCCGCGCCGTCGTCGGTCGGCTCGACGCAGGCCCAGCCCGACTACGCCACCCGCGTCGCCCACGCCCGCATGAAGGGCTACGAAGGCGAGTCGTGCTCGGAGTGCGGCAACTTCACCATGGTCCGCAACGGCACCTGCCTGAAGTGCGACACCTGTGGCTCGACGAGCGGCTGCAGCTGATCGGACGTCTTTGAACAGGCAGTACAGTTGGGAGCCCCGGATCGATCGATCCGGGGCTTCTTTCATGTCGGCTCGGACCAAGCCTCGATCATGACAATCTGGTAGGTACGGCTGTGGCAGTAGAGAAGGGCGCGTGCGCCAGAGCTGACTATGTAAGTACTTGTACTTGTTTTGGAAAAACTAGTCGAAACCCTGGAACCATCGACCTGGCGAGTTGTTTGTAACTCGGTGCGGCGATTAGCTGAGGAGGGCGGGCGCCGTTCTGCGCTTTGTCAGGATCGCCTCATCGGGTCCGCAAAGGCGGCGTTTGTTCGGGAGATGTCATAAAATGCAAGCCTCATTGCTCAATCCTGTGGTGCAAGTGGCAGAAGCCATCCCCACTGATGAGGGGCTTCGCTTCGGGGCGGCCTACGGAGACCTTCTGGAAGTCTGCCGTCACATGGAGATCAAGCAGAATATCGGCCGCCAGGTGATCGTCAGAGCGCTTCTGGCAACGGTCGAGACGTTGCGGAATCTTCCGGAAGGCTCGGTCGAAACGGCTTTACGCCGCAACGCCCAGGAGGCCTTGGTGCCGTTGTCCTCGGCTCCACGCGGGCCCAGCGCAACTACGCGACCGGCGTCGCCCGCGTGAATGACTGCGAAGGCAAGTCCTGCTGGGAGTGCGGCAACTTCACCATGGTCCGCAACGGCACCTGCCTGACGTGCGAGACCCTGCGGCTCGACGATCGGCTGTAATTGATGTGATACGCAGCTAAAGATGTAGATACCTAAAACCCCGGAGCATTCCATCCGGGTTTCGCGCATCGGTCCACCTATCGCTGAGCCTACTCATGCCATCCAGGTGGCTCAAGATGTCGATAAGCATTCGTCCTTTCAACCCCGGTGACGCCGAAGTGTTCCTGCGCGTTCATCATGCGGCGGTTCGTGGTATCGCGGCCAACGATTATTCCGCCTCGATCATCAACGCTTGGGCTCCCGTCATCCAGGCAGCCCACATCGAACACGTAAAAGCTGACCTGACGGGCGAGAGAATTCTTGCTCTAAGCGACGGGGAAGTCGCGGGAGTTGGAGAGGTCGCCCCAGAGCTGTCCGAGCTTCGGGCGTGCTACGTCGTGCCCGGGTTCGCTCGAAAGGGGATAGGGCGGCAAATAGTTGCCGAGCTTGAGCAGATAGCCCGCTCAAGAGGCGTGCTAAGGCTTTGGGTCGATTCATCCCTTACCGCCGAAGCCTTCTACATGCGCTTGGGTTACTCGGTTAGGCAGCGCGGAGAACATATCTTGGGAAATGGCATCGCAATGGCCTGCGTCACGATGGAAAAAACTCTGCAATAACGCAGTTAGCCGGCCGATCGCCAACCTTCCTCTACGAAGCTGCGCGCTCTCAATCGCTCGCAGCGCCCAGTTCTGTTTGCATTGGAGCCTCATGCAGCGCAGGATTCATGATCTTGCAGATGCATACTGCAGCAACGGACAGGAGTTTTGCGATGTCTGGTGAACCGGAAGACCGTTGGGAAGCCGGGGAATACGCGTCTCCGCCATGCTTTCTGCATGAACTGTCCCCGGGCTATGGTCTTGAACCGGGCGACCACGCAGCATGTTCACGCCTTTCGTCGGCCTTGCCGGTCGACACGCAAGCGCAGGATCGAGAGGCCCCCGCGACGGACTCCAAAACGGCGGCCTGCGGTTGATCGAGCCGGTCACCATCCGGAACCACCATTCCCGCCCGTGAGTTCTTGCTTCGACGGATGACGGCGATGAGCGCCGCCCCCCGAAAGCGGGACGAGACCGATGGCACCACGGGCGAACTGGAAGGGCGTGCTGAAGATCGCGGAGGTCATGTGCCCCGTGTCGCTCTACACGGCGGCGTCCACCTCCGAGCGCATCGTCTTCCATACCCTCAACCGCGCTACCGGCCACCGCGTCGAGCGCCAGTACATCGACACCGAAACCGAGAAGCCGGTCGACCGCGAGGATCAGGTCAAGGGCTACGAGGTGAGCGAGGGCAACTATATCGAGCTGACACCCGATGAGGTGAAGGCCGCCGTGCCGGAGAGCGACAAGACGCTGGCGGTGTCCGCCTTCATCGGCTGCGGCGAGGTTGACGACGTCTACTTCGACAAGCCCTACTATCTCGCGCCGTCGGATCGGGTGGCTCAGGAAGCCTATGCCATCGTCCGGGACGGTCTCAGGGAGAAGAAGGTCGCGGCCATCGCCCGCACCCTGCTGTTTCGCCGCGTTCGCACCCTCTTGATCCGGCCGCATGGAGACGGGCTGATCGCCACGACGCTCAACTTCGACTACGAGGTCCGCGCGGCCGCCGACGAGTTTCGGGAGATTCCCGACCTGAAGATCAAGGGAGAGATGCTGGAACTTGCCGAGCACATCATCGACACCAAGATGGGCGAGTTCGACATCAGCAGGTTCGACGACCGCTACGAGGCGGAGCTGGCCGAAGTGGTGAAGGCGAAGATCGAGGGCAGGAAGATCAAGCCGCGCAAGGCGCCCAAGGAAGAGAAGGTCATCGACCTCATGGCCGCGCTTCGCGAGAGCGCTCGGGTGGGCAAGTCCAAGGGCAAGACCGGCTCGGCGTCGCGGTCCGGCTCGCGCAGGAAGGCAGGCTGACCATGGCCCTCGAAACCTACCGCCAGAAGCGCAACTTCAAATCGACGCCCGAGCCCGAGGGCAAGCTCACGGTGGGCGAGGGCAAGGCTTTCGTTGTCCAGAAGCACGACGCCACGCGCCTGCACTACGACTTCCGCCTGGAGATGGACGGTGTCCTGAAAAGCTGGGCGGTGACCAAGGGGCCGAGCCTCGTTCCCGGCGACAAGCGGCTCGCCGTCCATGTCGAGGACCATCCCCTGGACTACGGCGATTTTGAAGGCACCATCCCCAAGGGGCAGTATGGCGGCGGCACGGTCGTTCTCTGGGATCGGGGCACCTGGTCGCCGATCGGCGACGCTCGCAAGGGTTACGCCAAGGGGCACCTTGAGTTCGAGCTGTCCGGCGAGAAACTCACCGGGCGCTGGCATCTCGTGCGCATGCATGGCAAGCCGGGCGAGAAGCGCGAGAACTGGCTGCTCATCAAGGGCGACGACGAGTTCGCCCGCGAGGAGACGGACACCGACATCCTCGAAGAGCGGCCTGAGTCCGTGAAGACCGGGCGTGACCTCAAAGAGGTTGCGGAAGACGCGCCTGCCAGGCGGACCAAGGCGCGCAAGTCCAGAAAAGCCAAGGCTGCTACCAAACCGGATTCCTCCAAGCCGGACGGCGACGGCGGCCCCGAGGTTCCGGATCCCGCCGCCATCAAGGGCGCGAAGAAGGCACCCATGCCCGATGTCGTCGAACCGATGCTGGCGACGCCGGTGCCCTCCGCTCCGACCGGCGAGAAATGGCTGCATGAGATCAAGTTCGACGGCTACCGCCTTCTGGCGCATATCGAGGCCGGGCGGGTCAAGCTGCTGACACGCAGCGGTCTCGACTGGACCAGGAAGTTCGGGAAGGGCGTTCTGGCGGCGCTGCAGGACCTGCCGATGGGTTCGGCCGTTATCGACGGCGAACTCGTTGTCGAAACCGCCTCCGGGGCCACCGACTTCTCGGCGCTTCAGGCCGACCTCAGCGCCGAACGAACCGATCGCTTCGTCTTTTACGTCTTCGACCTTCTCTATCTCGATGGCTTTGATCTCCGCGGCTTGCCGCTGATCGAACGCAAGACCCTGCTTGAAAAACTCGTTCCCCCGGAAGGCGGCATGGTTCGCTTCAGCGGCCATCTCGACGAAAGCGGCGCCATGGTGCTGCAGCATGCCTGCCGCCTGAGCCTCGAAGGCATCGTCAGCAAGCGGCGCGATGCGCCCTATCGTCCGGGCCGGGGAAAGACCTGGGTCAAGTCGAAATGCTCGGCGCGCCAGGAGTTCGTCATCGGCGGTTACGTGCCGTCGACGGTCTCCCGCAAGGCCGTCGGCTCGCTGGCGCTTGGGGTCTATGAGGAGGGCAAGCTCCAGCACGTCGGCCGGGTCGGAACCGGCTTTGGCGCGGAGGTCGCCGAGCACCTTCAGACCCGGCTGGAGAGGCTGCGCACCGACGACAAGCCGTTCGACAATGCCATGACGGCCGACGAGCGGCGAGGCGTCAGGTACGTGCGACCCGAACTGGTGGCGGAGGTCGAGTTCCGGGCCTGGACGGCCGACGGCCATCTCCGCCACGCCTCGTTCCGAGGCCTGCGTGAAGACAAACCGCCGCAGGAGATCGTCCGTGAGGCGCCCAAGACCGACGCCAAGGCGCCGAAGCCCCAGCGTCGGACCGTCAAGCTCACCCATCCCGACAGGCTCTACTGGCCCGGGGAGGGCATTACCAAGGAAGGCCTCGCAAACTACTACGCCGACGTATGGAGGCTCATGGCTCCCTATGTCGTCGGTCGTCCGCTGGCCCTTCTTCGCTGCCCCAGCGGTATCAACGGCGAGCGCTTTTTCCAGAAGCACGCCTGGAAGGGCCTGAACGCCAACATCGTCACCGTTCCCGACCCGGCGGATCCGGATGAAGATCCCTGGGTCAGCATCAACGACCTCGAAGGCATGATGGGACTCGTTCAGTCGGCCGCACTGGAAGTCCACTCCTGGGGCTCGACGGTCGCCGACTGGGAGCGGCCTGACATCATCATCCTGGATCTCGACCCCGGCGAGGGCGTGCCCTGGCAGGCGGTGATCGACGCGGCGCAGGAGGTGCGTCAGCGTCTTGTCGATGCCGGTCTCGCCCCGTTCGTGAAGACCTCGGGCGGCAAGGGCCTGCATGTCGTCGCGCCGCTGAAGCCGTCGGCCGAGTGGCCGGAGGTCAAGGCCTTTACCAAGTCGCTGGCCGAAGCCATGGCGGCCGACAGTCCGGACCGTTTCGTGGCGACGATCTCGAAATCCAAGCGCCGGGGCAAAATCCTGGTCGACTACTTGCGCAATCAGCGCGGCTCCACCGCGGTTGCGCCCTATTCGACGAGAGCCCGGCCCGGCGCGGCGGTTTCGACGTCGATCACTTGGGAGGAACTGGAACCCGGCATCGGCCCCGCCCATTTCACGGTTTCGAACCTGCCGGCACGCCTTGCGGCGATGCGGGCGGATCCATGGGAGGACCTCCGCGCGGCGGCGGTGCCGCTCGTCGAACGGAAAAGGAGGCGAGGCAAGGGCAAGTAAGGCGCCCTACCGGGCCTTGCTCCTCTTTTCAGACGCCACGCTCTTCCTGAGCGCGTCCATGATGTTGACGACATTGCTGGGCTTTTCACCGGCCTTCGTCTTGGCCGTTGCCGGACGCTCCCGCTTCTTCTTCTTGGCCGAGATGATGTCCAGGAGTTTCTCCTGCACGGGGTCGGACACCATGTCGGGATCCCAGGGAACGGTCTTCTTGTCGATCAGCTCCTTGACCAGTTTCATCGATTCCGGCTCGACCTTGTCGCTGTCGATCTTGCCGAAATAGTCCTTCTCGGGCCGAACCTCGTCGCCGTAGCGAAGCGTCCACAAGACGATGCCCTTGCCGCGCGGCTCCAGCAGCACCGCCCGTTCCCGCCTGTAAAGCACGAGGCGAGAGATGCCGACCGTCCCGGTGGAAGCCATGGCCTCCCGGATCACCGCGAAGGCCTCCTCGCCGACCGGGTCGCTCGGCACGAGATAGTGCGGCTTGTCGTAATAGACCCAGGGCGCGGAATCGGAGGGAACGAACATGTCGATATCAAGGGTGTGGGTGCTTTCGAGGGCCACCGCCTCGATCTCCTCGCCTTCGAGAAGCACGTGCTTGCCGTCCTCGTCGACAGGATACCCCTTGACCTCATCGTCCTCGTCGACCGGCTTGCCGGTTTCCGCATCGACATAGCGGCTGATCACCCGGTTGCCCGTCTTCGCGTTGAGCACGTGAAAGCGCACCTTGTCGGCTTCGCTGGTGGCCGGCCGCATGGTCACCGGGCAGGTGACGAGCGACAGCTTCAGGTAGCCCTTCCAAAACGTGTGAGACGCCATTGAGCGGTCCTCCGGCTGCCGGATGAAACCAACGGAGGACAGGCGCGGTTCCGCCCGACATGGCGTTCATTCAATGGCGTGCCGGGTGGGAGGTCATGGAACCGCCATGGTTCCTTCCAGCGACAGGCTTTCAAAGTCGCCGACAAGAATGCCGAGCCGCAGGGTCCAGGCGCCGCCGACCGGAAACGCCAGCCCGTCGACGCGCCAATGCCCATCCTCCACCCGTGTCGCCTGCCGCAGCATCGGCTCCAGGCCGGCGGCTGGATTGGCGAGGCTGACGCGGACTTCGCGCGCCGCCAAAGCACGGCCGCCGGCACCGCTCAGCCGTATGTCGAGGCTGCCGCGCTGGCCAAACTGGATCATCGCCATGCCGCGGTCCGTGTGGATATGCAGCAGCTGGCGGTGACGAAGCGCCGCCTCGGCGGCGGCAATGCTGCGTGGTGGCGGCGTGAAGCGCCAGCCGGCGACGACGGCAAGCACCAGGACCAGCAGGCAGACGTCCACGGCGAGCACCCGGCCCAGGGGGCGAAGATGGACGTCGCCGCCCGTTGCCGCCTTCGGAACCAGAAGGCGACGGTTCAACGCGCCGAGGCCGAGCATGACGAACACCAGCAGCAGCTTGCCGGTCAGCAGGCGGCCATAGTCCGTCCCGATCAGGCTCTCAGGTCCGACCCCTTGCATGACGGCGAGGGTGAAGCCGGACAGTGCCAGCACAACAACGGTCGGCAGCAGAAGGGCCGACAGGCGCAGCGCGGCCCGGCCCGCGTTGTCCTGGCGCGTCGCAACGAGGATCAGCAAGGGAAGGAGCGACCCGCCCCACAGTGCCGCGGCGGCCCCGTGCAAGGCGAGGGCGGGGCGCGATATCCAGGCGGGCGCGGCGGTGCTGGCGTGGCCGCTCAGCGTCAACGCGAAGGCCACCATGAGAAGCGATGTCATGCCGAGACTGGTCGCCATCCTGCGTCTCGGGCAGCAAAGGGCACAAGCCGCAACAACGAGCGCCGCACCGCCGAGGCCGAGCGTCCCGCCGTAGCGGGATTGCAGGCCGGCGAACCAGGGGGCAAGGCCGGCGAGATCGGCAAGACCGCCATCGCGCTCATCGAGCCCTTGCAGACCGAAGGAGACAACGGACGCGGCAGCTCCGAGACCGATGAGCGCGAGAATCGAGCGATCGGCGAGGGCAGGGCGTTGTCGGGCGACAGCCGTCAGGAAAAAAGCGCCGCCGACGCCACCGATCCAGCCGACGTAGACGCCGATGCGCATGAGCCAGATAAGGAACGAAATGGCCGGTGATCGCGACGGGTCGGCCGCGACGCTGCGTTGGCTGGCGTGGCCGACGGAAAAGGTCAGGGTTCCGCCGATCGGGTGCCCGTCGGCCGACGCGACGCGCCAGCTCAGCGCATAGGTTCCATCGTAGGCGGCGGGAAGCTCCGCGACGACTAGATCGTTGCCCTCCGCCGTCGCCGCGATCTCGGTGCTCTGGCCGCCCGGATCGAACAAACGGAGGGTCAGCGGGGTGACTGGTTCGTTGAAGGAAAGCCTGATCTTTTCCGGCGAGACGGCAACGATGCCGCCCTCGGTGGGCTCGCTACCGACCAGAGTGGCGTGCGCAAGGCAGGGGCTCGCCAGCATGACGCAGCCGATGACGACCAGGGCGAGGCTTGTGACGAAGCGCAGCATCGAGGGCATTCCCGAAAAGGGCGGCGCAGTCTCCCGCGCCGCCGCTCCGTCAGTTGGCGGGCGCGACGATCCTGACGCCGGGCGCCGGTGCCTCGTAGTCGTCGGCACTCTTGCCGTCGGCAGGAATTTCGATCCAGCGTTCGGCCGTGCCGCCCTCGCACTCTTGAACCACGGGGAAGTAGACGGTGGAACCGGCGGCAAAGGTCTTGGTCAGGGTGCCACGGAAGACGAACT
The DNA here is from genome assembly GCF_023721755.1 of Pleomorphomonas sp. NRK KF1. Lineage (GTDB taxonomy): Bacteria > Pseudomonadota > Alphaproteobacteria > Rhizobiales > Pleomorphomonadaceae > Pleomorphomonas. The sequence continues at coordinate 138,983 of NZ_JAMDLH010000001.1, forward strand.
CGTCATAATAGTCGTCGGGCAGGTTGCCGGTCCACGAGAGCTCTTTTGCGCCCTCGGTGATCTTGCCGCCGTGCAACTCGTAGCTGCCTTCGTACTTGCCTCTGACGATGTCGATCGTCCAGCCCGCCTTGGGCATCGGCTTCACGGCAATGAAGCCCTCGGGAATCTGCACGCGCACCTTCAGCGTCGCGGCCCCGGCGCACCCATGGGGCACGCGCAGCACCGCCTTGTAGGTGGTGCCGGCCGTCGCCTGGGGTGTCTCCAGGGTGACGTGGGCAAGGGCGGAGGCGGGGGCGAGCAGCAGCACGGCGGCTCCGAGAGCAGCCAGTTTGGTCCTGGTCATGATGATGGTCCTTCAGAATCGAATGATGGTTTCGGTCCGATCATGCGATGTCTGGCGGTGCCCTCGCTCCGACGGGGCCTGTCCGTGCGCGAACGACGGTATGGCCGAGCTCGATTGGGCCGGAAAGGACCGCTACCGGCGCTTCGCTGCGCTGCGGCAGATCGGCGACCCGGTCGAGAGGCCCGACCGCCGTACCGAGCTTGCCGCAAAGCATGCACCAGTCGCAGCCTGCCTTGCCGGACGGCGCATCCTGCCTGTCGCCATGATGAGACGGCGCGGGCTCAGAATGGCAGAGGGTGACGTCGGTGACGGCCGCCGTCGCAGGTGGTGGTGTCGGCAAGACGAGCTGAAGCGCCAGGGCGAAGGCTGCCGCCAGCGCTGCCAGACTCCTCGCTTTTCCCACCCACAAGCCCACGCTGCGTCCCCGCCCCAGTTGCAAACAGCTCGCAATCTGTCACGGGACGCTAGGGGCTTCTTTGCTTTCTCGCAAACTCAACTTTATCGCCGATGGCACAAGGCACATCTTCAGTGGCCAATCTTGAGGATTGATCCAGTCGCATCGCCCCCCGTAGACTGAATGCTTCGCCGGGGTCTTCGGGCCTCTTGTCGATACGAGGTGCCTCTAAGCGGCCGGAGCGAATGAAGCTGAAGCGTTATTTCTGGCCGATGGTGGCGACGGCGACGATTGTTCTGTCCGTCTGGCTTCTTTTGCGGGAGCTTCGCGGACTTTCCTTGGCAAAGGTCAGCGACAGCCTGGCGGCGATCCCCGCGCTTCATTGGGTTCTGGCCGGCCTTTGCACCCTGGTCGCCTACGCGGCGCTGGCCGGCTACGATCGGGTGGCGCTTCTCCAGCTCGGCAAGCGAATCAGCTGGCTGTTCATCACCGTCTGCTCCTTCACCACCTATGCGCTGTCGCACAACATCGGCGCGTCGGTGGTGTCGGGCGGTGTCGTTCGCTACCGCGCCTATTCCACCAAGGGATTGTCGCCGGCCGAGATCGGCCTGCTTGTCGCCTTTTGCTCGTTCACCTTCATCCTCGGCATGGTGACGCTGATCGGCCTCGTGTTGGTGCTCGATCCCGACATCACGCTGCGCTTCGGTGATCTCCTTCCCCTGACGGCATCGCGGGCGACCGGCGCTTTCCTGCTGCTGCTGGTGGCGCTCTATGTTCTCGGCAGCGTGATGCGGTTCAAACCGCTGAACATCGGCCCGCTGGCAGTCGTCTATCCGTCGCTGCACGTGACCCTGTCGCAGCTTGCCGTCGGGGTATGCGAACTGTTGGGAGCGGCGGGCATCATCTACTTCGCGCTGCCGGAAGCCGGGAATCCCGGCTATTTCATCGTGCTCGGCATTTTTCTGATGTCCTTCTCTGCAGCGCTGATCTCGCACGTTCCGGGCGGTCTTGGCGTACTCGAGCTGGTCTTCGTCATGGGGCTGCCGGATATGGCCGACGCCGACGTGATCGCCGCACTGCTGGTGTTCCGTCTGTTCTATCTCATCATTCCCTTCATCATGGCGTTGGTGGTGGTGCTGCTGTTCGAGCGCTCGCGCTTCCGTTCGGAGCGAGCATCCGAAGAGGCATGACGTCAGTCACTGGAACATGACGGTTATTTTCAGGTTTCTCGTCTTCTTGCCGGGAATGCGCTAGTATCGGCTTCTCCGATCAACCGCCGTGGCGCCGAACGAAGGACGCGAGACGATGACCATCTCCAGCCTGCCGCTTCTGGTTCGCTTCCTGATCCGCCATGCCGCGATCGGCTTCGGCGTGGCCATACTGTTCGTCGGGTTGCTGCTGGCTTTCGACATTGGCGGCATCGCCAAGCTGATTTTCGCCTCCTCTTCGGCGGGGCTGGCGCTGGCCATCCTGACCTTTTCGGTGGGGCTCACCTTTTCCAGCGTGCAGATGGGCTTCGCGGTGATGTTCCTGCGCGATGACGACTGATAGCCTCGGCCGATATGCGTCTTTCCCAACTCGTTTTTCCGGGCATCTTCTCTAGGGATGGCGCCGCCGGAATCCGTTGCGGGCGTTGAGAGACGCCGGCAGGCGCCGGTCGTTTGCCTCTCCTGCCTGGATTGATCCCGATGAGTTCCGCCCACTCGACCGACGCCACCGCCAACCCCGCTCCGCTGGGGCTGATGGGCTTCGGCATGACCACTGTGCTTCTCAACTTCCACAATGCCGGCTTCTATCCGATGGATACGATGATCCTGGCCATGGGCATCTTCTACGGTGGTCTCGCACAGATGATCGCCGGCATCATGGAGTGGAAGAAGGGCAACACCTTTGCCGCCACCGCCTTCACCAGCTACGGCATGTTCTGGCTGGCGCTGGTTGGCCTCATCGTCCTGCAGAAGACCTCGCTCGGCATCGCCGGTCCGTCGCCCGATGCCGCCATGCCGGCCTTCCTCGGCATGTGGGGCGTGTTTACCGCCATCCTGTTCATCGGAACGCTGCGTCTGAACCGCGCCCTGCAGGTGGTGTTCGGCTCGCTGACCGTGTTGTTCGCCTTGCTCGCCATCGGCGATGCCACCGGCAATGAAGCCATCACCCGCCTTGCCGGCTGGGAAGGGTTGTTCTGTGGCGCTTCGGCCATCTATGCCGGCCTGGCGCAGGTCCTGAACGAGGTCTATGGCCGCACGGTCTGGCCGATTGGCCCGGTGCGCCTCTGATTTGTCGGACGACGGTGAGAGGGGCATTCGCCGCCTCTCGCCGTCTAGAGATTCCTACGACTATTCAGAGTGCTGGCCGCTCGGGCGATACTGGCTTTCCAGACTCATGGGGACCGCCATGTCGCTCGTCGGCCAGATTCTTCCGATCTTTCTTTTGATCGCCCTCGGCGTCGCCAGTCGCCGTTTCGGTTGGCTGTCCGACGAGGCCATCGACGGCCTGCGCCAGATCGTGGTGCGCATGGTGCTGCCGTCGGTGCTGTTCCTGTCGTTCGTCGACATGAACCTGTCGGTTGGCCACCTGTCTCTGATCGCGGTGGTGTTTCTGACGTGCTGCCTCGGTCTGGCATTGGCGTGGATGTTGATCAGACGGCTCTACCCGGCCGATCGCTTCACGCCCTTCCTGGCCGGCGGCTATGAGTTCGGCATGCTTGGCGTCAGCCTCTTCGTTGGCGCCTACGGCGCGAGCGCGCTGCCGTCGATTGCCGTGGTGGCGCTGGGCCACGAACTCTTCATCTGGTTCGTGTTCTTCGCCTTGCTGATCGCCGCCCGCGACGGTTCGGCCCGTCCGGGCGACCTGCTTCTTGGCTTTGTCCGCAATCCGGTGACGGTGGCGATCCTCGCCGGCCTCCTGCTCAATGGTCTCGGCCTTCGGACGGCGACACTCGAAACCATTCCCGGACTCGACGCAATCGTCCACAGCCTGCGCTTCCTGGCGCCCATGGTGGTTCCGGCGGTTCTGATCGTCGTTGGCTACGGCCTCCGCTTCGAGGCGGTCGATGGTCGAAAGATCGTGCGGGTCATGGGCGCCCGGGCGCTGGTGCAACTGCCGCTGGCCTGTATCGCCGCCTTTCTGGTTCTCGGTCACTTGCTCGGCTTCGAACTGCGTTACCAGGTGGCGCTGTTCACACTGATGATCCTTCCGCCGCCCTTCATCGTGCCGTTGTTCATGCCCGGTGACACGCGTGCGGCGGCCGAGCGCCCCCTGATCATGCAGGTGCTGACGGTCCACACGCTTGTGTCCCTGGCGATCTTTGCCGGCATCATCGCCGTCTTTCCTTCCTTCGACTGATACGGGGGCAGGGCGCGACGCAGCTCGCCAAGAGAAGCGGTGTGGGCCGGCGAGGATCGGTGCCGACCGGCGCGCTTCAGGACTTTTCCGTACAAGGGCATGCGACAAGCCTTGCCGCCATCTCCCCTATGGGGATGACCGATGTCATCCGTCTTCCTACGACTTTTGTAGATTAGTACGTGCGTATATAACAACTTCAAGAAATGGAGTTGAGCATGAAGATCATCATCATCGGTGGTGTTGCCGGCGGCGCCACGGCGGCGGCTCGTCTGCGTCGTCTCGACGAGCGGGCGGAAATCGTTCTCGTCGAACGTGGCCCCTACATCAGTTTCGCCAACTGCGGGCTGCCCTATCACATCTCCGGCGCCATCGCCGAGCGCGACAAGCTGCTGGTCACTTCCGAGGCGATGTTCGAGGCGCGCTATCATGTCGACGTCCGCTCGCACACCGAGGCCCTCTCCATCGATCGCGCCGCCAAGACGGTGATCTTGCGCAACCTCGACAGCGGCGAGGAGACGGCCGAGAGCTACGACCGGCTGTTGCTGTCGCCCGGCGCCGAAGTGCTGAAGCCGCCGATCCCCGGCATCACCTCGCCGCGCATCTTCACGCTGCGCAACATCCCCGATCTCGACCGCATCATGACTTCACTCTCCGAGAACCAGCCGCGCCGGGCCGTGGTGATCGGCGGCGGTTACATCGGCCTTGAGGTTGCCGAGAACTTCCACGAGCGCGGTCTGTTCACCACCGTCGTCGAAGGCGCGCCGCACGTGCTCGCCCCCTTTGACGACGAGATGGCGGCCATCGTCCATGCTCATATGCGCGACAAGGAGATCGAGCTCCACCTCGACGACAAGGTCGAGCATTTCGAGGACCGTCCCGACCACACCATCGTCTTCCTGGCGTCCGGCAAGCGCATCCAGGCCGATATCGTGGTGCTGGCGATCGGTGTGCGGCCGGAGGTGAAGCTGGCTCGCGACGCCGGCCTGGAACTCGGCGGCGTCGGCGGTATCAAGGTCGACGAACACCTTGCCACCTCCGATCCCGATATCTTCGCGGTTGGCGACGCCATCGAGGTGATGAACAAGGTGGCCGGCCGCATGGCGCTGATCCCGCTGGCGGGCCCGGCCAACCGGCAGGCGCGTATCGTCGCCGACAACATGCTCTCGGCCGATCAGGCGAGCTACCGCAGCTATGGCGGCACGCTCGGCACCGCCATTCTCAAGGTGTTCGATCTCGCTGCCGCTTGCACCGGCCTCAACGAAACGGCTGTCAGGGCGCTCGGCATTCCCTACCGGGCCAGCATCACCCATTCCGGTTCGCATGCGTCCTATTATCCCGGCAGCCAGCAGATCAGCCTGAAGCTCGTTTACGGCCTCGACGGCACCATCCTGGGCGCCCAGGCGGTGGGCGTCGACGGTGCCGACAAGCGCATCGACGTCATCGCCACCGCCATCCGCGCCGGTCTCAAGGTGACCGAGCTCACCGAACTGGAGCTGGCCTATGCGCCGCCCTTCGGCTCGGCCAAGGATCCGGTCAACGTCGCCGGCTATGTCGCCGAGAACGTGCTGAACGGCAGCCACGAGATCATCGGCTGGCGCGAGCTGAGAGACCTCCTGCGGGACGATCCCGCCTCCGCCCAGCTTGTCGATGTGCGGACTCCTGAGGAGTTCTCGATCCAGACGCTGCCGGGCGCCCGAAACATCGAGCTCGACCACTTGCGCGAACGGATCGGCGAGATCGATCGGGAGAAGCCGGTTATCGTTTTCTGCCAGGTCGGCCTGCGCGGCTATCTCGCCTATCGCGTTCTGAAGCAGGAAGGCTTCAAGGATGTGCGCAACCTGACCGGCGGCTTCAAGACCTATGCCTGGGCGACCGAGAAACAGGAAAGCCCTGACCTCTTCGATTACGAGAGTATTCGCCGCCGCGATCCCTCGGAGATGGAAGCCCAGAAGGGGTCTTGCCGCGTGGCCGTCTCGGGCAACGTGCAGATGCTCGATGCCACCGGGTTGCAGTGCCCCGGTCCAATCCTCAAGACCTTCCGCGCCATCGAGGCGATGGAGACGGGCGAGCTTCTCGAGGTGAAAGCCTCCGACCCCGCCTTCGGTCGCGACATCCGCGCCTGGGCCGACAAGACCGGCAACCAGTTGCTCGGCGTTGGAACCGAAAAGGGCATCGTCACCGCAAGGATCCGCAAGGTGGCGGTGAAACCGGCGCCGACCGAGGGAACGCCGGCGGCGCCTCGCGACGGTACGACGCTGGTGGTCTTCTCCGGCGATCTGGACAAGGTCATGGCCTCGCTGATCATCGCCAACGGCGCGCTCGCCATGGGCTCGAAGGTGACGTTGTTCTTCACCTTCTGGGGGCTCAACGTTCTGAGGAAGCCCGATGCGCCGAGCCCGCGCAAGCCGATGATCGACGCCGCCTTCGGCTTCATGCTTCCCAAGGGCGCGCGTCGGCTCAACCATCTCTCCAACATGAACTTCGGTGGCCTCGGCGGTCGGCTGATGCGCAAGGTGATGGGGGACAAGAACGTCGACACGCCGGCGAGCCTGCTCGCCTCTCTCGTCGAAGGCGGCGCCACCCTGGTGGCCTGCCAAATGTCGATGGATGTCATGGGCATCCGCCGCGAAGAGTTGATCGACGGCGTCGAGATCGGCGGCGTTGCGACCTTCCTGGGCGAGGCGCAGCAGTCGGCGGCCACGCTGTTCATCTGAGCCGACATAAACACTGGAGAACCGGGAAGGGCCGTCACGCGCGTGACGGCCCTTTTTGATGGCTCCGAGAGCCTTTACGCCATGACCAAAGTCGCATCGGCGTTTATTCTGAGCGCGGTATATAATGAAATACTAAATTACTGGAATGGCCGCGTTGGCCATGGGAGAGCGAACATGTCGCATGTCGTGGTGCTGGGGGCAGGACTGGGCGGAACGATCATGGCCTACGAACTTCGCAAGGTTCTCGGCCGCGAGCATCAGATAACCGTCGTCAACCGGGGAGCAACCTACTCGTTCGTCCCGTCGAATCCTTGGGTTGCGGTCGGCTGGCGCGATCCGGCCTCGGTGGAGGTCGATCTGGTGCCGGTCTTCTCGAAAGCCGGCATTGCCCTTCGTCCGGAGGGCGCCGAGAGATTGGTCCCGGAAGAAAACCTTATCGAGCTTCCCAACGGGGAGAGTGTTTCTTATGACTACCTCGTCATAGCCACCGGTCCGGAACTCGCCTTCGACGAGGTCCCCGGCCTCGGTCCCGAAGGCCATACGCAGTCGATCTGCCAGGTTGGTCATGCCGTCGAGGCCAAGGCGGCCGTCGATCGACTGATCGCCAACCCCGGTCCGGTCATCATCGGCGCGGCGCAGGGGGCGTCGTGCTTCGGCCCGGCCTACGAGTTCGCTTTCGTGTTGGACAAGGCCCTGCGCGACGCCAAGGTCCGCGATCGTGTGCCGATGACCTTCGTAACGCCGGAACCCTACATCGGCCATCTTGGCCTGGACGGCGTCGGTGACACCAAGGGCCTGCTCGAAAGCCAGTTGCGCAGCCATCACATCAAGTGGATCACCAATGCACGCATCGAAACGGTGGATGCCGACGTGATGCATGTCGAGGAGTTGACCGAGGAAGGCGCACACAAGGCCAAACACGACCTGCCTTTCGCCTTCTCCATGATCCTGCCGGCCTTCCGTGGCGTCGGCGCCGTGCGATCCGCCACCGGCATCGTCAATCCGCGCGGCTTTGTCACCATTGACCGCCACCAGCAGAACCAGACCTTCCCGAACGTGTTCGCCATCGGCGTTTGCGTCGCCATCCCGCCGATGGGCAAGACGGCTGTACCGGTCGGCGTCCCCAAGACCGGGTTCATGATCGAATCGATGGTGACCGCTACCGCCCACAACATCGAGCGAATGATCGAAGGCAAGGCGCCCAACGCCGAGGCATCGTGGAACGCCATCTGTCTCGCCGACTTCGGCGACAACGGCGTCGCCTTCGTCGCCCAACCGCAGATTCCGCCACGCAACGTCAACTGGTCGTCGTCAGGCTATTGGGTGCACGTCGCCAAGGTCGGCTTCGAGAAATACTTCCTGAGGAAGATCCGGACCGGCCAATCCGAGCCCTTCTACGAGAAACTGGCCTTGCAGGTCATTGGCGTCGACAAGCTGCGCTCTATCAAGTTCGACGACAACGCCGCCGCTTGACTCTCTCACCGATAAGCAAAGCGGCGCGGCCCATGAGGACCGCGCCGTTTCGTGTTTCTTGTAGTTCCTGCCGGTTATTCGGCGGCGGCCGTACGGGCGTTGCCGCGGAACAGGAAGCCGATGTAGAGGACGATCAGCCAGACCGGCAGCACGAGCACCGACAGGCGCATGTCCGGCATCTGCGTCATCATCACGAGGATCACGGCCATGAAGCCGACGCAGAAGTAGTTGGCGATCGGGTAGAAGGGCGCCGGGAAGGTCAGCTTGCCGGCCTCTGCGGCATGCGCCTTGCGGAACTTCATGTGAACCAGCACGATCATCACCCAGGTGATGGTGGCGGCGGTGGTGGCGACGGCCATCACCTGCATGAAGGCGCCTTCGGGGATCAGGTAGTTGATGGCGACGACGACCAGGGTGCAGGCCGACGAGAACAGGATCGCCACATAGGGAACCTTGTTGGCGCCAAGCTTGGTGAAGAACTTCGGCGCGTTACCCTGCTCGGCGAGGCTGTAGAGCATGCGGCCGTTGGAGTAGATGCCGGAGTTGTAGACCGAGATCGCCGCCGTCAGCACCACGAAGTTCAGGATATGGGCGGCCGAGCCGATGCCGAGCTTGGAGAAGATCGTCACGAACGGGCTGCCTTCCATGCCGACCTGGTTCCACGGGAAGATGATCATCATCACCGTGAGGGCGCCGATGTAGAAGATCAGGATACGCCACATGACCTGGCGGATGGCCTGCGGGATGGACTTCTTGGGATCGTCGGCCTCGCCGGCGGTGATGCCGATCAGCTCGGTACCACCGAAGGAGAACATGACGACGACCAGCGACAGGAGAAGGCCCCACATGCCGTTGGGGAAGAATCCGCCGTGGACCCAGAGATTGGAGAGGCCCGTCGCCTCGCCGCCAAGGCCGAAGACGATCAGTACCAGGCCGAGAGCGATCATGCCGATCACCGCCAGCACCTTGATGATGGCGAACCAGAACTCGGCTTCACCATAGAGGCGCACGTTGATCAGGTTGACCGCCGTGATCGTCACCAGAACGATCAACGATGTCAGCCAGGCCGGGAAATCCGGGAACCAGTAGGCGACATAGATGCCGACCACGGTCAACTCGGCCATGGAAACGAGAATGTAGAGGAACCAGTAGTTCCAGCCGGCCAGGAAACCGGCGAACTCGCCCCAGTATTTGTAGGCGAAGTGGCTGAAGGCGCCTGCCACCGGTTCTTCGGTCGACATCTCACCGAGCATGCGCATGATGAGATACATCACGAAGCCGCCGATGATGTAGGAAACGATGATGCCCGGTCCCACAAGCTGGATCGAGGCGGCCGAGCCGTAGAACAGGCCCGTGCCGATCGCCCCGCCGAGGGCGATCATCTGGATGTGGCGGTTTTTGAGGCCGCGCGCGAGATGCGATTGCGTGTCTGACGACATGATGTCCTCCCGTTGAGCCGGATAGCACGGGCCAAAGGCGGCCGGATATCCGGTTGTCCCCCGTCGGGGCGAGCGCCGTTCCCTCCTCGGATAGCGGCGCCCGCCTGATTGGTCCGGTCAGTTCGCCATTACTGGGCGGCGACCGTGTACTCTTCTTCCCTGGTCCGCTCGACTTCGTTGGCGATCGGCTCAAGGTGGGCCTGGAAGTGCCTGAGGATCGGCGGCTCCCAGGTGATGCGATAACCGCGCTTGATGGTATGGGCGCGTTTCTTGATCTCGATCAGGGCTTCGGCCATGATGTCGATGTGAGCCTGCGTGTAGACCCGGCGCGGAATGGCGAGACGGGTGAACTCGAAATCGGCCTTGAGCTGCTTGCCCGTGTCCGGGTGATTGCCCAGCATGTAGGAACCGATGTCGCAGGACCGGATGCCCGCTTCCTTGTAGAGCTCGATGGCCAGGACCTGGCCGGGGAACTCGTTGTAGGGAATGTGCGGGAGCATGGCCCGGGCATCGACGAACACGCCGTGGCCGCCGGCCGGGGTCTGGTAACCGATGCCGGCGTCGTCGAGACGGGCGGCGAGATACTCGACCTGGCCGATGCGGTAGCGCAGATAGTCGTTGTCGATGCCTTCGTAGAGACCGATGGCCAGCGCCTCGAGGTCACGACCGGCAAGACCGCCGTAGGTGAAGAAGCCCTCGTAGGAGATGCAGTTGGCCTTGATCTTCAGGATCAGCGGCGAGTCCGCATCCTTGACGCCGAGCATGCCGCCGATGTTGACGATGGCGTCCTTCTTGGCCGACATCGTGAACATGTCGCCGTAGGAAAACATCTCGCGGATGATGTCCTTGATCGACTTGTCCTGGTAGCCCGGCTCGTCACGCTGCACGAAATAGGCGTTCTCGGCATAGCGGGCCGCGTCGATGTTGAGCGGAATGCCGTTGGCCTTGGCGACCTCGGCCACTTCGCGCATGTTCTGCATCGACACCGGCTGACCGCCGGCCGAGTTGTTGGTGATCGTCATGACGATCAGGCCGACGTTCTCGGCGCCCAGTTCGGCGATGGTCTTCTTGAGCTTCTCGACGTCCATGTTGCCCTTGAAGGGCGCGCGATGCGACGGGTCCTTGGCGACCGCGACGACGCAGTCGACGCAGCGGGCGCCGGTCAGCTCGACGTGGGCGCGCGTCGTATCGAAGAACATGTTGGAGATGGCGAACTTGCCCTTGCCGAGCAGGATCGGGAACAGCACCTTCTCGGCGGCGCGGCCCTGGTGGACCGGCTGGATGTAGCCGTAATTGAAGATGTCCTTGCCCGCCTCGAGCAGCTTGTAATAGCTCGACGCGCCGGCATAGGCCTCGTCACCGCGCATCACACCGGCCCACTGCTCCTGGCTCATGGCGCCGGTGCCGCTGTCGGTCAGGAGATCGATGTAGCAATCCTCGCCGGCCAGATTGAAGAGGTTGTAGTGAGCCGCCGCGATCTTTGCTGCCCGCTCCTCTGCGGTCAGCATACGAAGCGGCTCCACCGCCTTGATCCGGAACGGTTCGGGGAAATACTTGATAGCCATTTGTCCGTTACCTCCTACAGACCATTGGGCACCCCGGTCGTCGCGAGCGACTGGCGGACAGCGTCTCTAGGAATCTGCAAACATTTTTCCACATGAGCGTAAGATTTGCAGCTCATGCACTTACATCTGTGGCATCGCGCCGCAAAAATGTCAATTAATTCACATTACGGTAGGGTTTCCTCGGATTTCCGGGAATGAATGTGTGGATATTTTTGCAATTGGCGCGGGTGGTGGAAATTGTGTTGCGTCTGGATGACCTGAGACTTTCCAACAATTGCGTCGTAAATGGAGACTGTCGGGAAATGTACGAAGAATCGGCTCGCTCAGTCAGGCCGAGAACCCGGATTGACAAAACCGATGCGACCGCCGCAAGTCAGGCAAGAAGGCCGGAGAAAGTCCGGAAGGGAGACGTGCCGATGCCGGGCGGTTGGATCCAGCGCTACATGAAACTGACGGAGTTTCTGGGGTCCGTGCTCGGACCGGATTATGAAGTGGTGCTGCATGATCTTGGCGACGCCGACAAGTCGATCATCGCCATCGCCAACGGCCACGTCAGCGGCCGCACCATCGGTGCGCCGCTGACCTCGGTGGCCTTGCAGTCGATCATCAATCACTCCTACGAGACGCAGGACTATCGCCTCAACTATGTCGGCGTCGCCGGCACCAAGCTGCTCAGATCGTCTACCTTTTTCGTGAAAGACGAGGAGGGACGTCTTGTCGGCATGCTCTGCATCAACTTCGACGACAGTCGCTATAGGGAACTGTCCGATCGCATCCTGAAGCTGCGCCATCCCGACATCTTCGTCGAGACGAACTTCGCCTACAATGAGGAAGCGGCGGCGGTACAGGCAACCCCGCCACCGGCCGAGAACAGCGAGAGCTTTCCCAACTCGCTGACCGAGCTTACCGACCATCTGCTCGATGAAGAGCTGCGCTCCCGTGAGGCCAATGGCGAGCGACTGAACCACCGCGACAAGCTGGCCCTTGTGGAGATTCTCAACGCCAAGGGCATCTTCATGATGAAGGGCGCCGTCAAGTACGTAGCCGACAAGCTCGGCTGCTCCCAGACGACGATTTACCGCTATCTCAACCGGATGAACGGTTCGAACGAGAGCGAAGCCTGAACGCAAACGGAGCGGGGTCCGCTTGTTGGACCGTCCGCTCCGCATATCCCTGATTTCAGCTGCCCGATGGGCGTTACCCGATTGCGAACTGACCGTCGTCGCCGGCCCCCTTGTGGGTGACGGTCGCGGTCATCGCCTTGAAGTCGACGTCCAACGTCGCCCGCTCGCTACCCTTGGTCCAGTTGAGAACCAGCCGATTGGCTGACGGCTGTTCTACAGCGAATTTGCCATCGAAGGCGGGGTGGCTGTTGCGGAAGCGGGCGAGATCGAAGAGCTTGCTCACCATCGGCTTGTCGAGCGAAGCGGTAACTTCCTCCGGCGTGTAGTAGTGGCGATTGATGTCGCGGCCGACCTTGGTGCGGTGGAGAAGCTCCATGTCGTTGGTGCCTCCGAGCAGGCCAACGTAGTAGACCTGCGGGATGCCGGGCGCGAAGAACTGAATGGCGCGGGCGATCAGATACTCGCCATCGCGCTTGCCGAGCGCGTCGTAGTAGGTGCAGTTGACCTGATAGAGATCGAGGTTGGACGCGGCGGCGCCCGTCGCCTGCCGACTTTCGCCACCGGAGCGGTCGTGCATGGTTTCCACCAGCGCGTCGAGGGCCGCCGGCGCCAGGAGACCCGGCCGGCCGTCGGTGGCCGCGCCGACGTCGATGACGCCGATGCCGTCGTGGGTGTCGAGCACGGTGATGGCGTTGCGCGGAGAGATCTTCAGCCATTCACAGAGCGGGCCGGCCTCGCCCGTGAACAGGGCATGCAGCACCAGGGGTGGCAGCGCGAAATCGTAGACGCGGTCGACCTTCCTGGCGATCTCGATCTGGTCGCGATAGTAGCTGTGGATCTCGACCAGCACCTCCATGCCGAGCGTCCTGGCCTTGTCCGCCAGTTCGCCGAGGAAGGCATAGGTCTCCGGGATCATGAACGAACTCGTTCCCGGCTTCTTGACGGCATAGCCAGCCGCGTCGAGTCGGATCGCCGTGACGCCGCCTTCCTTGAAGCGGGCGAGGATGGCATCGAGATAGGCGGCGCCATGCCGTGAGAAGACGTCGATGTCAATTTGCTTCGGCGTGAAAGTGGTCCAGATGAGGCGCTTCGAGCCGTCGCCGAAGGTCATCTTGTTGAACGGGAAGCCTGGGCGCGGCCGGTAGATGGCGATGAGGTCGTCCTCGGTGGCGCCATTGGGGAACACCTTGCCGAAGGTGAGGAACATGTCGGCGAATTCGGAGGCTTCGCCCTTGGCCAGGAAGTCCTTGAAGGCCGGCGCGTCGGCCGAGACGTGATTGACGATCATGTCGGCCATGATGTCGACGGACGCCGACAGCGCCTTGACGTCGTTCCAGTCACCGAGGCGCGGATCGACGAGGGTATGGTCGATCGGATCGAACCCGGCATCGGCGCCGTCGATCGGATCGAAGAAGGGCAGGGGGTGGACGCCGCCGATGACGCCCTTGAGGGGACCATCCACCAGCGTCTTGAGATCGGAAAAACCGCCGGCGGTCAGCCGGTCGACATAGGTGATGAGCTGGACTTGGTTCTTCACGGTCATGTCTCCCAGGGAGCCGTCCGGCCTTGTTGTGGATTGCCGGGGCGTCGACGTCCGGTCAAACCGGATCGGCTGACGGCGGGCGCCCCGGAGAAGAAACGAAAATCACTTCCGGGGCGTCCCGGAAGTGATGGAACGGGTGGGCCGTCGCCTGTGGCGACGGCAAGGATCACTCGGGAATGAAGCCGCGCGCGAAGGCGTTGCCCTGTGCGTTGAACAGGTGGCAGTCGGTCCCGGAGAAGAGGAACTGGCGCTGTTCGCCGGCCTTGACCGGAACGTCTCCGTCGAGCACGGCGATCAGCGAGGTCTCGTCGTCGCCGCGATGGGCCTGGACGATGGTCTGATGGCCGAGGCGTTCCACGAACGTGACGGTGACCGGCAACCCACCTTCAGTGCCGAGCTTGATGTGCTCGGGACGGATGCCGAGCGTCAGGTCCTCGCCGACGCTGGCGCCGGTGGAGTCCACGGCGACCTTGAGGGTCGGAACGCCGTCGCCGGCCACCGTGATGCCGTCGGCATCGACCGCGCTGGCCTTCACCTTCAGGAAGTTCATCTTCGGCGAGCCGATGAAGCCGGCGACGAACAGGTTCTGCGGCCGGTGATAGAGTTCGAGCGGTGCGCCCACCTGCCGGACGTTGCCGGCCTCCAGCACGACGATCTTGTCGGCCAGCGTCATGGCCTCGACCTGGTCGTGAGTGACGTAGATCATGGTCGAACCGAGATCCTCGTGCAGCTTGGCGATCTCGGCCCGGGTCGAGACGCGCAGGGCGGCGTCGAGGTTGGAGAGCGGCTCGTCGAACAGGAAGATCTTCGGTTCGCGAACGATGGCGCGGCCGATGGCGACGCGCTGGCGCTGACCGCCCGAGAGCTGGCCGGGCTTGCGGTCCAGAAGATGCTCGATGTGGAGGATCTTCGCGGCCTTGTCGACCTTCTCGGCGATCTCGGCCTTGGAGAAGCCGGCTATCTCCAGCGCGAAGGCCATGTTGGCGTAGACCGACTTGTGCGGATAGAGCGCGTAGGACTGGAACACCATGGCGATGCCACGGTCCTTGGGGGCGATGTCGTTGCACAGCTTGTCATCGATCAGGATCTCGCCGGAGGTGATCTCCTCGAGACCGGCGACCATGCGCAGCAACGTCGACTTGCCGCAGCCGGACGGACCGACGAAGACGACGAACTCTCCGTCGCCGATGTCCATGTCGACACCCTTGATGATCTCGACCCGCCCAAAGCTCTTGCGCACATTGCGCATCGTGAGGCTCGCCATAACCTACTCCCTTGTTTCCTGAGGCCCGGCGGGTTCCGCTTTCCCGGAACCGCACGCACGGGGTTGCTGTCCTGTGTTCAGCCGATCACTTCACCGAGCCGGCCGTCAGGCCGCGGACGAAGTAACGCTGGAGCGAGAAGAAGACGATCAGCGGCAAGAGCATCGATATGAAGCCGCCGGCGGTGAGCAGATGCCAGTCGGAACCGCGCGAGCCCACCATGTCGGCAAGCCGCATGGTCAGAACCTGCACGCCCGGCACGTTGCCGATGAAGATCAACGCCACCAGATAGTCGTTCCAGACCCAGAGGAACTGGAAGATGGCAAAGGAGGCGAGCGCCGGCGTCGACAGCGGCAACACCAGGCGCCAGAATATCTTGAAGTGCGACGCGCCATCGACGATCGCCGCCTCCATGATCTCGCGTGGAAGCGTCGAGATGTAGTTGTAGAGCAGGAACACCGCGAGCGGCAGACCGAAGCCGGTATGGGCCAGCCAGACCGACATGTAGGTGCCGTTGAGCTTCAGGTGAACGTAGTCGCTGAGCACCGGCACCAGCGCGATCTGCAAGGGCACCACGAGAAGCGCCACCATCAGCGCGAACACCAGCTTGCGGCCGGGGAAGCGCATCCAGGCGAAGCCATAGGCAGCGAAGGCGGCCATCAGGATGGGGATGACCACAGCGGGGAAGGTGACGGCCATCGAGTTGATGAAGGCGTCGGACATGTCCTCGCCCTTTCGGGCCGCCTCCTCGGCATTGCCCGAGATCGTCACGTCCTTGCCGGCCAGCACGTCATGATAGTTCTGCAGCGTGGTGGCCGGCAGGCCGCTCCACTTCTGCTCCTGAACCTGAATAGTGCCGGCGCGCTTGTTGCCAATCCAAATGACGCGCTTGCCGTCAGGGGACTCCACGCCCTGGCGCAACTCTTCGAAGGTGCCGGTAGCACCCTCGAAGGTCATGACGCCATTGCGGTCGATGGAGGGATCGGGCTTGAACTGCTCGGTCGTCACCCACACGCGATGTGGCAGGACGGTCCACCAGCCCGACGACATGATGTCGTCGCGCGGGCGGAAGGAGGAAACGAACAGGCCGAGCGTCGGGATCAGCCACAGAAGGCAGATGATCACCAGCGTGGTGTTGACGAAGACGCGGGGGAAGGGGTTGCCCTTTGACTTGGCCATCACAGGGTCTCCCTCTTGTTGAACTGGCGCAGGTTGTAGACCATCACGGGAATGACGGTCAGAAGCAGAACGATGGCGATGGCCGAGCCCAGACCGGCGTTCCGGTTGACGAAATACTGGTTGTAGAACTGGGTGGCGATCACGTCGGTGCCGAACTGGCCGCCGGTCATCACGAGAACCACGTCGAAGATCTTCAGCGTGAAGATGATGACGGTGGCCGACACCGTGACGATGGTGCCCATGATCGACGGGATGATGATCGAGAAGAAGATCTTGAACTCGCCGGCGCCGTCGACGCGGGCCGCTTCGATGATGTCGGTCGGCACCGCCTTGATGGCGGCCGAGAACAGCACCATGGCGTAGCCGGTCTGCATCCAGACGACGATGACGATCAGGAACAGGTTGTTCCAGGGCTGCAGCATGGCGACCCAGGCCTGCGGTTCGCCGCCGAGGGCGACGACTATGGCATTGAGCAGACCGATCTGAACGTCGCTGGGATCGCGAACGGCGTAGATGAACTTCCAGATGACGCCGGCGCCGACGAGCGAAATGGCCATCGGCATGAAGATGATGGCCTTGGCAAGGTTTTCGAACTTGCTGCGGTCGGCGAGCGCGGCGACGAGCAGGCCGAAGATGATGGTGAAGCTGGCGCCGAACACGATCCACAGCACGTTGTTGCGAAACGTGACCAGCATGAACGGTTCGGTGAACACCGTGATGTAGTTGGCGAGGCCAACAAAACTGGAGCCGTCACGATCGAACAGACTGGCGATGAAGGTGCGGACGGCCGGCAGGGCCAGGAAGTAGACGACGAAGGCGATGGCGGGCAGGACAAACACGACCGGCGTCAGGCGACGCTGCCATTTGGACGGCGTAAACTCCACCAGCTGATTGGCGATCAGGTAGAGGATCGCCATGCCGCCGCCGCCCCAGATCATGGCGAACAGGGCGGTGACCAGCTTTGGCGCCTGGCTGTCGCGCAGCACGAAGAAGCCCTCGAACAGCACGAGCGCCGCGACAATGCCGCTCAAAAGGGTGAAGATCGCGCGATTTCGCCGTCTACGGGCGCGCGCTAGTTCCGCGGAGTGCTCGTCCGCGTCGGGATTGAGAAGCGTCATGTCTGTCCCCCGGAGCGCGACCCCGTGACGGCCGGCTCTTTCATATGCACAGCGGCGTTTGAAAAAACCGGGTGCTTCGACCGAGCCTTCCCGACCCGGTGTCGACCCGATTGGCGGATCCTCATCAAGCAGTCGGCTTCAAGCCGGTGCCGTTCGGGCAGGAAGCGGTGCTTCGTCCCGGTGGATCCGCGTGAAAGGTCGGTCTGGAGGAAGACGCTTTCTGCAAGCATCACCATGTTCCGGTCCGCCTTTTCTGTTTGCGGCCCCCACCGGTTGAAGGTGGGGGCACGCTTGTCGTAAGTCTTAACCGAAAGTCAACCTCGTTGAACAGTCGGATTAAGTCGAGGCCTTACTTCGGCCAAGAGGCGTCGATGTCCTTGAGGGCCGTGTCGAGATCGGCGGTACCGGACACCCAGGCGGTCATCTGCTTCCAGAACGAACCGGCGCCGACTTCACCCGGCATCAGGTCCGAACCGTCGAAGCGGACGGCGGTCGCGCCGGCCAGAATGGCGGCGACGCCCTTGTCGACTTCGTTCTCGTACCAGGCGAGATCGGCGTCCTTCTGCGGAGCGATGGCGCCGCCGACGGCGAGCCAGGCCTTCAGATGCTCGGCCTTGGCGAAGTACTGCATGACGGCCCTGACTTCCGGACGGTCGTTGAAGGCGCCCCAGATGTCGCCGCCGACGAGAACCGGCTTGCCATAGGCTTCATCGATACCCGGCAGATAGAAGAACGAGTAGTCGACACCGGCCTTGGCCTTCTCCGGGAAGAAGGCGGTGATGAAGTTGCCCTGCTTGTGCAGCCAGCACTTCGGCGGGTCGGTGAACATGTTCACCGGCGAGTCACCGAAGCTGGTCGACACGATGCCCTTGCGGCCACCGTAGACGTACTTCTCGTCGAGCCAGATCTTGCCGAGGGTTTCGGCGGCGTGCTTCACCTCGGGCGAGGCGAACGGCAGCTTGCCCTCGGTCCACTTGTCGTAGTTCTCGAGCGAGGTCGTGCGGAGCATGAACTCCTCGAGCCAGTCGGTCGCCGGCCAGCCCGTGGCCGCACCGGACTCGATGCCGACGCACCAGGGCGTGTCGCCATCGGCCACGATCTGGTCCTGAAGGGCCTGAAGCTCCGCCCACGTCGTCGGCACCTTGTAGCCGGCGTCGTCGAAGGCCTTCTTCGGATACCAAACCAGGCTCTTGACGTTCACGCGCTCCCACACGCCGTAAAGACCGGGCTTGCCGTCCTTGCCTTCCTTGGTCGCCATGTCCACCCAGCTCGGGATGTACTGCTGCAGGTAGTAGTCCTTGTTGTTGGACAGATCGACCAGCTTGCCGGCCTTGGCGAAGTTGGCGAGCAGACCGGGCTGCGGGAAGTCGGCGATGTCGGGCGGATTGCCGGCGTCGGAACGCGTGGCGATCGTCGCTTCGAACTGCTTCGAACCTTCGTACTGAATGTCGATGCCGGTGGCTTCCTCGAACGCCTTGATGGTGTCGTTGAAGCGGACCTCGTCACCGGCGGTGAAGGGGCCGAAGGCGGTGACCTTGGTGCCCTTGAACTTGCCGGCGAAGGCGTCGGCCAGTTCCGACGGGGCATTGTCCGCCGCGGCGGCGGCCGTGACGGCGGCGAAAGCGGCGAAAGCCGACGCCATCAGGCAGGCATTAAGCGATTTCAGTTTCATACAAACCTCCCAAATCGGGTCTTCCTAAAGAACGATCGCGCAACTCGCGCAATCTTGACGCCTCCCCCTCGACGGAAAGCGGCGGCGTCATCAGCGTGGCGGAGCAGTCGTCCGACGCACGATGAGCTCGACGGGCAGCGTATCGCAGGACGGCCCCTTCTCCGGCTCCTCAATTCGCCTGAGAAGGGCCTCGACGCTGCGACGCCCGGATTCGAAAAGAAGCTGGCGAACGGTCGTCAGCCCCAGATAGTCAGACATTTCAATATCGTCGTAGCCGACCACCGACAGGTCGCCGGGAACATCGAGCCCCAGGTCGCGCGCCGCTTCCAGTACGCCCAGCGCCTGGGTGTCGTTGGAGGCGAAGATCGCCGTCGGCGGTTCGCTGAGGCTAAGCATCCGGGTGGCGAGATCCCTCGCCACTTCACGCCCGAAGCGGCCATCGAGATGATACTCGGGCCGGATTCCAATCGACGCCTCGATCAGTGCGCGCCGGTAGCCTTCGAAACGGTCTTCGCCGGCGGTGAAGTTGAAGCCGGGCTGGGGGATGTCGCCGATATACCCGATCCGACGATGTCCGAGATCGATAAGGTGGCGAGTGGCCTTCCGTCCACCGGCCACGTCGTTGATAACGATACGATCGAACGGCTCGCAAATCGGATTGCCGACATCGACGAAGACAACCGGAACGGTCGAGCGCTGGAAGCGTGCGACGTCCGGAGGCGTCGGCGGCAGGGAGATGACGATGACCCCATCTACCCGGCGTGGATCCGGGACGGTCCGGAAATAGCGATCCCGCTTCTCGACCGCGTCGACATTGTAGATGACGACGTCGTAGCCGTTTGCCGAAGTCGTTTCCTCGATGCCGTGGAGACGTTCGACGAAAACCGAGCGCGTAAAGAAAGGAGCGATGACCGCGATGCTTTGCGTCTTGCCCATCGAGAGGCCACGCGCCGCCAGATTAGGAACATAATCAAGATCGCGGACCGCACCCATGACTTTGGCGCGCGTCGTTTCGGAGACGCGCGGATGGTCGTTCAGCACCCGCGAGACGGTGCCGAGGCCAACCCCAGCTCTCTCTGCTATGTCCTTGATCGTCGGGCGCATGTGAGCAAACATGTTGTGGAAGCGTTTCCATGGAGTATCACAGGAGAGTGCGTTGAGCAATAGACGCAACGTCGACTTATGTCCAAGGGGTCGTTTCGGAAGGCTGGCGGTCTCCTGTCCTGGGTTCGTTGAAAACGCGGCATTCTTTGATGACGCCAACGAAAACGATACGACTAAAGGTCTAGGCCCATTCCGGGGTCAGATGCAAGCTCACCTTGGGTTTGTACTTAGGGAAAGTGGAATTTTCCCGCCGAGTTGCCCCGATTTAAAGCGCTTTCAGCTCAAGACAAAGGGTGTCTTGTCCGCGTTTTCGCTAGCGCACCGAACCCGATTTGCGCACCAGCGGTTTTTTGTGAATTTGAAACGTTGGCAGAAATGGCTCTAGGAGAGGCGACCACATCGCCTTCGTCGGGAGAGGCGGCGAAAGTGGCGCTTCAAACGCGATGCCGCCTGGTGGTAGAGTTTGATGAGCCTGACAATCGGAAGCCGATGGATGGAGATCAACCCTGAGGTGCCGCTGGCTTCGTTGATGGTGGCACCGGGATGGGCTTCATCGATGCCTGCGTGCGGGCAGTGAAGGGGGGCAGGGTGTTCGGACCTTTCAGAAGACGTTCGCCGCAGCGCCCGGCATGGAGCCGGATCGGCGCCGATGCCGATGATCTTCGGGAGTACGATGCCTTCGGGCCCTGGCTTTTGCAGATCGGGTCGGAGGCCGAGATGCCCCCGCGATTCCGATCGACCTACGGCGGGCTGAAGCATGCCGATCACCTGATCAAGATCCCTCGCTCGATCGACCGGCGCGACGCATTTCCCGGGGCCGACCTTTACGACGCTGTCTTTGCACTGGATGTCGACGGCTTCACGCTGCTGACGGCCACTGACGGCGCCGATGGCTTCGCCCGACGATATCTGGCCTGGGACGAAGTGGCCGCCGTACGTCTGGTGAGTAATCTTCTCCGTGCCGAGTTCGAACTGTTGCTGAAAGAGGGCGATGCACTGACGGTGCCCTACAACTCCGTCTCCGCCGATCTCATGGCTCGCGTTGTCGGCTTTGTCCGACAGCAACTCATGGAGCCGGACGACTTTGGTCCGGCTTTCGCCAACGAGGCCGAGGAGTTCGAGGATTTCTTCTTCAACGCGATGCTGGCCGAGGAGCGCCACGGCGGCCAGTTCATGCTGCCGATCCATTTCGAGCCGCCCGGAAAAACCTGCCGCAACGCTCAGAACCGCCGACGCGTCACGACCGGCCTGTTGATCCTGCTGTCGGGAAGCGAGCTCGTGATCGTCGATCGCGAGGTGCCGATGCGGCGGAGATTTTTCGCCCATTACGCCTATCGCAAGACTTATGTTGGTCTGGCGTCGGTGCGCGGATTCCGCGTGCAAGCACCGCCGGACAACGCACTAGGTCACTTCATGATTCTGGAACTGATCTTGGAGCAGCAGCGCCTTGGCATTCCTTGTTTCAAGGAGCCCCAGCGTGTCATCGACCTTCTGCGTCGACGCGGCGTTGCCAGACTGTGAAGCCTTCATCTCATCCGGCGGTTCGCCGGAGGAGACTGCCGACCTGCAGCAGCGTTGCGAGGAGCCCGAAGGCCGCGCCGAGCGCTGCCACCGCGGGCCATCCACCATGTGGCCAGGCCGCACCGGCCAGTGCCGAGCCCGCTGCGCCTCCCAGGAACATCAGCCCCATGAACAGCGTGTTGATGCGGGCTCGCGCTTCCGGTCGGAGTGCGTAGATGATGTGCTGGTTGGAGATCAGGGCGCTTTGCACCGCGAAGTCGAGGACAATGACGCCGACGACAAGGCCGATGATCGACGACCAGAGAGCGAAGACGGTCCATGACAGGAGCGTCAACGCCGCGCCGAGAGCGATGACCCCATGCGGACCGCGCTGGTCGGCAATCCGGCCCGCCAACGGGGCTGCGAGAATGCCGACGAGCCCGACGACGCCGAAGAGGCCAGCCACATCGGCGCCGAGGCCGAAGCGCGGATCTTCGAGGCGAAGCGCCAGGGCCGTCCAGAAGGCCGAAAAGGCCGCGAACAGAAGCGCCTGCGTGGCGGCAGCCAGACGCAACTCGGCAAACTCGCGGAACAGGTGGATGAGAGAGACCATCAGGCGGCCGTAGCCGAGGCCGTTGCCGGGGTGGCTTCTTGGCAGGCGCAGTCCCATCCAGAGGGCGGCGCCAGATGCGACGGGAACGCCGAGCCAGAACATGGATCGCCATCCGGCATGCTCGCCGACGAAGCCGGCCACGGTGCGGCTCAGCAGGATGCCGGCGAACAAGCCTGCCATCACCGTTCCGACCGTCGCCCCTCGTCGCTCCGGCGGGGCCAGATGGGCGGCCAGCGGCACCACCTGCTGGGCAACCGTGGCGGCGAGGCCGACGGCGAAGGAAGCGGTGAGCACCGTCGCGGCGCCCGGGGCCATCGCCGTGGCCGCGAGCGAGATCGCCAGCATGACGAACTGCGCAACGATCAGCGCCCGCCGCTCCAGGATGTCGCCGAGCGGCACCATCAGGAACAGGCCTGCCGCGTATCCAAGCTGGGTGGCGGTCGGAATGTAGGCGGTGAGCGGACTGCCGAGGTCGCTCTGCATCACGCCCAGCAGCGGCTGATTGTAGTAGATGTTGGCAACGGCAAGGCCGGCGGCGGCGGCCATCGCCAATGTGAGTCCGCGGGACAGGACGGGAAGGTTGCCCTCGGAGGCTGGCGTGGTCACGGCGGGCTCCATGCCGCTGGGCGGCTCGTTGGAATGGTCGATCATGAGGGCATAGTACAAATCATAACGAGTTGGCGTATAGTGCGGCCAAGAGATAGGGCCGTATAACGGATATCGTTAGAATGAACATTGATTGCGTTGCCGTTTTCGTCGAGGCTACGCGAACCGGCAGTCTGGCCGCCGCCGCGCGTGAACTCGGCTTGGTGCCCATGGCAGCCTCACGCCGGCTCGCCGCCCTGGAGGCCGAACTCGGTGTTCGATTGGTTCATCGGACGACGCGGGCGCTGGCGCTGACCGCCGAGGGCGAAGCCTTTCTGCCATATGCGGAGGCGATGATCGAGGATGCCGCCAACGCGCGCGCTGCCCTCCGACCGTCGGCATCGGGCGTTGCAGGTCTGCTGCGCCTCACAGCCTCCGAGCCCTTCGGCCGCAAGGTGATTGGTGAGATGCTGCCGGCGTTTCTCGCTGCCAACCCCGATCTTCGCGTCGACCTGCTGCTCACCGACGATCTCGTCGACATCGTGGCCGCCGGCATGGACGTCGCCATCCGTATCGCGCCTTTGCGTGACAGCTCGCTGGTGGCGCGCCGCCTTGCCGACAGCCCGCGCCGCCTGTACGCTTCTCCCGAGTACCTGGCGTTCGCCGGCATGCCGCGTCGGCTTGCCGATCTTGAAAAGCATCAGTGCCTGGTCCTTTCCGGTGCGACCCATTGGGCATTCGCCGTCGGCGACCGAACGCGACGCCTGCGCGTCGCGGGCCGCTATTCCAGCAATTCAATCGAAGCTCTTCACGAGGCTTGCCAGCGGGGAGTGGGCATTACGCTGCTCGCAGAATGGAACGCTGCCGACGATGTCGCCGCCGGTCGTCTGGTCGCATTGCCGCTCGAGGACGGCGAACCGGAAGGGCTCGCTATCTGGGCTGTTTACCCGACAGCGCGATTGGTGCCGCCAAAGGCGCGATTGTTCGTCGAGGCGCTAAAATCGCACCTCGAACAGAAGAAGGGCGCTTCGACATTGGTTGACGAAGGGTAAAAAACGGCGGATTTTTCCGAACCATCCCCTTGCTTGCCGTGATCTAGCGGCCTATACCCCGCCGCTCGGGCAGCAACCGCCCGTATCAAATGGAATGACTGCAATGAACGACAGCCTGATCGCAGATCTCGTTTTCCCTGCCATCAGGACTCTCATTCATGCCCGTTTCCATCACGCTTTCCGGTCTCAGCTATTCTACGCCTGACGGCCGTCTTCTATTCGACAACCTCAGCATCGCCTTCAACGCCGAGCGCACCGGTCTCGTCGGGCGCAACGGCGTGGGAAAGTCGACGCTTCTTCGCTTGATCTCCGGCGAACTGGCGCCTCGCTCGGGCACCATCGCCGTCGGCGGGCGCCTCGCCGTGTTGCGGCAGATCGTGGCGCCGCCTGCGGACATGACCGTCGCCGACCTGTTTGGTGTCGCAGACGATTTGATGCTGCTTGAGCGCGCCGAGGCGGGCGAGGCAAGCCTCACCGAACTGGCCGAAGCCGACTGGACCCTTCCGACGCGCCTCGAGGCCGCGCTCTCCCGGCTCGGTCTCGCTGTCCGACCGGCGACGTTCCTTACGGCATTGTCTGGTGGTGAGGCGACGCGAGCCGCCTTGGCAGCACTCACTTTCGGCGAGCCGGACATGCTGCTGCTCGACGAACCCACCAACAATCTCGATCGCGACGGGCGCCGGGCGGTGATCGATCTTCTCGCCGGCTGGAGAGGCGGCGCGGTGGTGATCAGCCACGACCGGGAACTGCTGGAGACCATGGATGCCATTGTCGAGCTGACGTCGCTCGGCGCCGGGCGATATGGTGGCGGCTGGAGCGCCTACCGGGCGCGCAAGGCCATCGAACTTGCCGCGGCGCGGCACGATCTCGACGATGCCGAGCGGCGGCTCGTCGGCGAGAAACAGTCGGTCCAGATTCAGGCCGAAAAGCAGGCGCGACGGGCCGGGGTGGGGGTGCGCAAGGCCAAGAAAGGTGACATGCCCAAGATCGTGGCCGGTGGCCTCGCGCGGAAAGCGGAAGAGACGCGCGCCGCCGACGCCCGGCTTGGCGAGCGCCGCATGGCCGCCGCCGCTTCGGCCGTGGAGGAGGCCCGTGGCAAGCTTGAGGTTCTCGCTCCTTTCTCGGTCAGTTTGCCGCCATCCGGTCTCGTTGACGATCGCCTCGTTCTGCGGCTGGATGCGGTCTCGGTCGGCTACGGCGACAAGGCGCTCGTCCGCGACCTGTCGCTGGAAGTCCGGGGACCGGAACGTGTTGCGATCACCGGACCGAACGGATCGGGTAAGTCCACGCTTCTGAGGGCGATCATCGGCGACCGTCCGCCGCTGTCGGGACGGGCGGACAGGCGCGTCGACTTCGCCTTTCTCGATCAGCGGGTCTCGCTTCTCGACGAGGGCGAGACGATCCGCGATGCCTATCGCCGTCTCGACCCTGGAGCCAGCGAGGAAGCCTGCCGGGCGAGTCTTGCCAGGTTCAAGTTCCGGGCCGATGCCGCGCTCAGGACGGTTGGAAGCCTGTCGGGAGGCGAGCGTCTCAGGGCCGGGCTGGCCTGCGTGCTCGGCCGCGCCAAGCCACCCCAACTCCTTATTCTGGACGAACCCACCAACCATCTCGATGTCGAGTCGATCGAGACCGTGGAAGCCGGGCTTCGGGCCTATGATGGAGCACTTCTGGTTGTGAGCCACGACGAGGCCTTTCTCAATGCCATCTCCATCGGCCGGCGCATCGAACTCGCCTCGGCAGAGGGTGGGACTCGGATGGCTTAACCTCCACCGAACTTGCTCGGTATGGGAATCATAATCGATTGAAAGCCGTCGATCCGGGCGTTTTTGGATTGGAGTCGCGACTCTGGTGCCTTCCATGGAGCGCTATTTCGAACTTCATAGTACAAACTACGTATTTAATACGTAGTGGCACGTAGAACTTTGGGCGAAACCGGTAACCGGATCGTTTGATGCAGGAAAAAGCCCGGAAATTAGCCGAAATGCTCAGTTGACTGGACCGATTTGAGTGAAATGTTCATATTTTGTTCTATTATTTTGCGTCTGGTATCTATCGCCTCGTACGGTCTTACAACGATTGATCCCTCATACTTCAGTCGGTATTGTCTTTTTCAGGAACGCTAATCCGGGCCGCTCGGTTATGGGTGCCGGGCGTTGGAGAGACTGGTAGGAGAGTTGATCGTCATGGGGTTGTCTGATGGGGCCGAGAGGTTCCCGATGCTACTCTTTTGTGGTGTAGCCGCCACGGCGGACGTCTCTTTCTTCAGGCTGCGAACCTTACCCACCCCTATCGGCGCATCGTCTCATAAGTCCTCTCTACGCAAATGAGACCGGAACGGGCGGCGATATGTCCATCGGAGAAAAGCTGATGTCACAAGCTCCTACCAAGAATGCCAAGCTTATCGCCTGGGTTGAAGAAGTCGCCAAGCTGACGACCCCGGACCGCGTCTATTGGTGCGATGGTTCGCAGGAAGAATATGATCGTCTCTGCCAGGAGCTGGTCGACGGCGGCACCTTCACGCGCCTGAACCCCGCCAAGCGCCCCAACAGCTTCCTCGCCCGTTCCAATCCGTCGGACGTCGCTCGCGTCGAGGACCGTACCTACATCTGCTCCAAGACCAAGGAAGAAGCTGGTCCGACCAACAACTGGGCCGATCCGGCCGAGATGCGCGCCACCATGAACGGCCTGTTCAAGGGCTGCATGAAGGGCCGTACCATGTACGTGATCCCCTTCTCCATGGGGCCGCTCGGTTCGAAGATTGCCCAGATCGGCGTCGAACTGACCGACAGCGCCTATGTCGCCGTCCACATGCGCATCATGACCCGCATGGGCCAGAAGGTGCTGGACGTGCTGGGTAACGACGAGTTCGTGCCGTGCATCCACTCGGTCGGCGCTCCGCTCGAGCCCGGCCAGAAGGACGTCGCCTGGCCCTGCAACGACACCAAGTACATCGTCCACTTCCCTGAAACCCGCGAGATCATGTCCTTCGGTTCGGGCTACGGCGGCAACGCCCTGCTCGGCAAGAAGTGTCTGGCCCTGCGCATCGCTTCGGTCATGGCCCGCGATGAGGGCTGGCTGGCCGAGCATATGCTCATCCTCGGCGTCAAGAACCCCAAGGGCGAGAAGTCCTACGTCGCTGCTGCCTTCCCGTCGGCCTGCGGCAAGACCAACTTCGCCATGCTGATCCCGCCGAAGGCCTACAAGGGCTGGGAAGTCACCACCATCGGTGACGACATCGCTTGGATCAAGCCGGACGCCAACGGCGAACTGCGCGCCATCAACCCCGAGAACGGCCTGTTCGGCGTTGCCCCCGGCACCAACGAAGTGTCGAACCCGAACGCGCTTGCCACCCTCAAGGCCAACTGCATCTTCACCAACGTCGCCCTGACCGACGACGGTGACGTGTGGTGGGAAGGCCTCGACGGCGAGACCCCGAAGCACCTGATCGACTGGACCGGCAAGGACTGGACCCCGGATTGCGGCCGTCCCGCCGCCCATGCGAACAGCCGCTTCACCGCTCCGGCCAGCCAGGTTCCGTCGATCGACGCCGCCTGGGAAGATCCTGCTGGTGTTCCGATCTCCGCCTTCATCGTCGGTGGTCGCGTCTCCAAGGCCTTCCCGCTGGTCATGCAGTCCTTCTCGTGGAGCCACGGCGTCTATCTCGCCGCCACCATGGGTTCGGAAGCGACCGCCGCCGCCGTCGGTCAGGCCGCCATGCGCCGCGACCCGTTCGCCATGCTGCCGTTCTGCGGCTACAACATGGCCGACTATTGGGCGCACTGGCTGAACCTCGGCCGCAAGCTGCCGGCTGCCCCGGGCATCTTCCGCGTCAACTGGTTCCGCAAGGACGAGAACGGCAAGTTCATGTGGCCGGGCTACGGCGAGAACATGCGCGCCCTCGAGTGGATCGTCGGACGCGTCAAGGGCACGGCTGCCGCTGTCGAGAGCCCCTATGGTCTCGTTCCGCGCTACTCGGACCTGAACATGGAAGGCGTCGATTTCCCGAAGGCCAAGTACGACGAGATCGTCAAGGTCGAGAAGGAAAAGGGTCTGGCCGAGGCCGAGGACCAGGTATCGCACTTCGCCAAGTTCGGCGATCGCCTGCCCAAGGAAATGGAGCTGGAGCGCCAGCTGCTGGTCGCCCGCCTCGAGCGTTCGCCGGCCGTTTGGTCCCTCAAGGACTGATCTATCCGGTAAGCCCTAGGCTTTGCTGACGACATGAAGGACGGCCCTCGGCAACGGGGGCCGTTCTGCTTTATGGCCTACGTCGCAATCCCGATGTCATCGCCTGCTGACGCTTGCTGTCATCGCCGGGCGCACAGATAAGGCAAGCAAACGGAGGCAGATGTGAGTATTCTTAACCGCGCGTGGCATGAGGCAAACCCCATGCCGAAGAATCCGACGCCTGAGCAGCGCATGGCCTGGCATGCCGGCCACGCGGCGAACTGTCCCTGTCGCGCCATGCCGGCCGGAGTGATCCGCCTGTTCGTCGATCGCGGTTTGCCGGTTCCCGATCAATTGGCGCTTCACAAGACGGCCGACCGGAAGGGGTGAACCGCGCGGCTTCCGAGATCCTGCTCATGTGGATCTCTGATCGATCAAGTAGATAGATCGCGCAGTCGTGATCGCAATAATTAGCACGACCTCAGGATTTTTCTGGAACCTTTTCGGGTTTCAATCATACTTATGTACGGGCCGCCGAAAGGGGCCGTCGTCCGCCTCTGGCGGACCCCGGCTCCGGACCGGACTTCATTTCATTGGCGACGATCCTCTCCGGCCTCGGTTGCAGTTTCAGTTGGCGCCATCGGACGTTTGCGATTTCGGCCTTGTTGAAGACCGTGGAACCGATGCCGCCGCGATAACGTAGGTGGGGGACCATGCGATGGTCTGGGCGGAAAATATTCTCCGCGGCCTGCTGAACAAGCTGGTGACGCGGGGTTCATTTGAAGTTGAACTCTACAACGGAGCGCGCTGGACCTTCGGCGATGGAAGCGGCAAGCGCGTCGTGGTTCGCATCGCCGACCGGAAGGTCGCGGCTGAGCTGATCCGCGACCCTGAGGTCCGGTTCGGCGAACTCTATATGGACGGTCGGCTCGATATCGTGGAAGGCACGCTCTACGAGCTTCTCGAGCTGTTGCTGCAGCATGGCGTGGGCATGCGCCAGTTCACCGGTCGCAGGCTGTTCCTGATGGCGCGCAAGATCCGGCACCTACTGGTCGGGCGCAACACGTTGCTTCGGTCGCGCCGCAACGTCGTCCATCACTACGACCTCAACGCAGCCTTTTACGATCTGTTCCTGGATACCGATCGCCAGTATTCCTGCGCCTACTATGCCGCTCCGGACATGACGCTCGAGGAGGCCCAGCGCGCCAAGTGCCGGCACCTCGCCGCCAAGCTCCTGATCGATCCGGGCATGAGCGTGCTCGACATCGGCTCCGGCTGGGGCGGGCTCGGACTCTACCTCGCCGAGGTCGGGCAGGCTGGTCGCGTCAAGGGCGTCACGCTGTCCGACGAGCAACTGGCGATTGCCAGAAAACGCGCCGGCGACAAGGGCTACGACCATGTGAAGTTCGAGCTCGAAGACTACCGCAACACGCGCGGGACCTTCGACCGCATCATTTCGGTCGGCATGTTCGAGCATGTCGGGCCCCAGAACTACGACACCTATTTCCGCAAGGCGGCCGATCTTCTGGCCGACGACGGCGTGTTCATGATGCACACCATCGGCCATACATCGACGCCGGGGCTGACCAACGGCTGGATCACCAAGTACATCTTCCCGGGCGGTCACTTGCCGGCTTTGTCAGAGGTGGTGACCGCCGTCGAGAAATCCGGACTGATGATGGCCGACGTGGAAGTGCTGCGTCATCACTATGCCGACACCCTTCGCGAGTGGCGTTCTCGTTTCATGGCTCGGCGCGACAAGGCGCTGTCGCTCTACGACGAACGCTTCTGCCGGATGTGGGAGTGCTATCTGGCCATGTGCGAAGCGGCTTTCCGCTTCCTCGATGTCGTCGTCTACCAGTTCCAGCTCACCCACCGGAACGACGTTGTGCCGATCACCCGCGATTATATCGCCGAGCGGGAAGCTGCCCTGTTCGCTCGCGAGAAGGCGCTGGGCGAGCCGACGGCGGCGCGCTCCTGGCGGGACATGGCCACGGTCATCTCGGCCGGATAGGCCGGCGTCGCTTTATGTCTTGTCCAGCCTATTTCTCGGGAAGCGAGGTTGGGCAGGTCCGGCGCGCTCAACGCGCTCAATCCTTCGCCGCTATCCTGCGCGTCAGCTCGTAGAGCGCGATGCCGCTGGTTGTTGAGACGTTGAGGCTGTCGAATCCGCCGGCCATGTCGATGCGCACCGTTTCGGCGCTGGCCATTTCGATATCCGGCAGGCCGGGCCCTTCCGTCCCCAGGAGCAAGGCCACCGGCCGATCGGTCGGAACCTCATGGAGCCGCATGGCACCCCGTGGTGACAGCGCCAGGGCTCGATAACCAAGATCGGTGAGGGCGGTGGCGACGCTCGTATCTGCGTCGAGCCGCGTGAACGGCACGTTCAGAACGCCGCCGACCGACACGCGGATCGCCTTCCGATAGAGCGGATCGCATGACGTCGCGTCGAGCACCACCGCGCCCGCGCCGAAGGCGGCGGCATTTCGGAAAATGCCGCCCATATTGTCGTGATTGGCTATGCCAACAAGACCGACCACGACGCGCGGCCGCTCGGCCAGCAGGTCGACGAGCGGCGGGGAGGGCGCGCGCCGGCCGAGGCCCAGGAGGCCGCGATGGATGTGAAAGCCGACAACCGTGTCCATCACCTCTTGGTCGGCGACGAAAATCGGCAAGTCGTCAGGTGGCGACCAGGCCTGGGCGGTTTCGATACGGTTGCGGGCGATCAGAAGGGCTTCCGGCCGAAAGCGCGAGCCCTTGGACAGGAAAACGGCGAGCACGCTTTCCCCCTCGGCGATGAAAGCGTCTCCATGGGCCTGTCGAAGGTCGCGATCGCGGACGTTCATGAACGGCGCGAGGCGCGGATCGGCCGGATCGGTGACCGGAATGATCATGGCTTTGTCTTCCGCTTCTTGACGGGGGAACATGGGACACCGTTATTAGCTGCGAGGCCCGGATTCCAGAGGGGCACGTCCAAAGGATTGCGAGATGTCTCATCAACGACTGATCGGATTGTCTGCCGGAGTTCTCGGTGCCGTCGGCGTGGCGACGTTGGCCGTCGGCGCCCATGCCGTCACCGGCGCCAACCTCGACGTTGCCGGAAGCATTCTCCTGTTTCACGCGGCGGCGCTGCTGGCGCTGGCCAATGGCGACGTGCAGCGGCTGAGAGGACTGTCGGCGCTGTTGTTCGTGGCTGGCTGCCTCCTGTTCTCGGGCGATCTGGTCTTCAAGGCGGCGATGGCGAGGAGCCTGTTTCCCATGGCGGCGCCCTCGGGCGGTGTCGCGCTGATCCTCGGCTGGCTGTCGGTCGCCGTCGGGGCTCTGATGCCACGGCGGCCGTAGCGTCGTCTTCCCCGGATTCCTGTGGCGCGGCCTTGACTCTTGCGCGGCCAGATGGTCGTGTCCGCCCGAAAACCATTGAGGAAAGCCAACAAATGACCAACGCCTTCGTGTTCCCCGGTCAGGGCAGTCAGGCCATCGGCATGGGCAAGGCCCTTGCCGATCATTACGCCGCTTCGCGGGCGGTGTTCGAGGAGGTGGACGAGGCTCTCGGCGAGAAGCTCTCCGACGTCATCTTCAACGGTCCGGAAGACCATTTGACCCTGACCGCCAACACCCAGCCGGCGCTGATGGCCGTCAGCCTCGCCGCGCTGCGCGCCCTAGAGGCGGAAGGCATCACCATCAAGCAGAACGCGTCCTTCGTTGCCGGTCACTCGCTCGGCGAGTACTCGGCCTTGGCCGCCGCCGGTGCGCTGTCCGTGACCGACGCCGCCCGTCTGCTTCGGACGCGCGGCAACGCCATGCAGAAGGCGGTGCCGGTGGGCGAGGGCGCCATGGCCGCTCTGCTCGGTCTCGATTTCGAAACGGCTGTGGCCGTCGCCAAGGAGGCCGCGCAGGGCGATGTTTGCGAGGCGGCCAATGACAACGCTCCCGGCCAGGTCGTCGTGTCGGGCGCCAAGCTCGCCGTCATCCGCGCCGTGGATATCGCCAAGGGCAAGGGCGCCAAGCGGGCCATGCTGCTCAACGTCTCCGCCCCCTTCCATTGCCGGCTGATGCAGCCGGCGGCCGACGCCATGGCCGAGGCACTGGCCTCAGCCACCATCAACGCGCCGATCGTTCCGATCTTCGCCAATGTCACGGCGGCGCCGACGTCCGATCCCGAGGCGATCCGCCAGCAGCTCGTCGCCCAGGTGACCGGCACCGTGCGCTGGCGCGAGAGCGTGTCGGCCATGGCCGGCGCCGGCGTCGACAAGTTCGTGGAAATCGGCGCCGGCAAGGTCCTGTCCGGACTCATCAAGCGGATTGCGCCGGGCGAGGGCGTGATCGATTTCGGCAAGCCCTCCGACATTGCCGACGTCAAGGCCCTGCTCGGTCTGGCCTGATTGGTCAAAATCATGCGGTATAATAATACCGTATGATATAAGTCATTGTTTTTGCTTGTTTGGATGCCGCTCCGTCTGCTTGACAAACGGGCGGCATTTCCATATTGCAAACGCGACGGCGGCATCCGGCGACGGGAGCCGCCCTTTCGTGTCGGCAACGGTGCGGAAGAGAAGACGAACCGGCCGCCTTTCGGGTGGCCCAAACGGAAGACGGTAACGCCCATGACGACCTATACGGCGAAGCCGGCGAACATCGAGAAGAAGTGGGTCTTGATCGACGCCGAAGGCCTCGTGGTCGGCCGCCTCGCGACTGTGATCGCGATGCGCCTCCGCGGCAAGCATAAGGCCACCTACACCCCGCACATGGATGACGGAGATAATGTCGTCGTCATCAACGCGGACAAGGTGGTTCTGACGGGCCGCAAGTACACCGACAAGACCTACTACTGGCACACCGGCTATATCGGCGGCATCAAGGAGCGCAAGGCGCGCCAGATCCTCGAAGGTCGCTTCCCCGAGCGAGTGCTCGAGAAGGCCGTCGAGCGCATGATCCCCGAGGGCCCGCTCGGCCGTCGCCAGCTTTCCAACCTCCGCGTCTACGCCGGTGCCGAGCATCCCCATGCCGCCCAGCAGCCGGAAGTCCTCGACGTCAAGTCGATGAACAAGATGAACACGAGGCCTTGATCCATGGCTGAGCTCTCCTCCCTCGCTGAACTCGGCGCTGCCGACGTCGCTCCGGTGGCCGAGGCCCCGGTGCACGTTCAGAAGCTCGACAAGTTCGGCCGCGCCTATGCCACCGGCAAGCGCAAGAACGCCATCGCTCGCGTCTGGGTCAAGCCGGGTTCCGGCAAGATCGTCGTGAACGGCAAGGAGTTCACCGCCTACTTCGGTCGCCCGGTGCTCCAGATGATCGTCCAGCAGCCGATCTACGCCGCTGCTCGCGACGGCCAGTTCGACATCATCGCCACGGTTGCCGGCGGCGGTCTCTCGGGCCAGGCCGGTGCGCTGCGTCATGGCATCTCGAAGGCTCTGACCTATTACGAGCCGGGCCTGCGCGGCGTGCTCAAGAAGCTCGGCTTCCTGACCCGCGACAGCCGCGTCGTCGAGCGCAAGAAGTACGGCAAGCGCAAGGCGCGCCGGAGCTTCCAGTTCTCGAAGCGCTGATCCGGTTTCGGATTTGGGATATGGAAAGGGCGGTGCCGTTGGCGCCGCCCTTTTCCTTTTGGTATTCAGCTTGGGAAGCTGCTGCTGTCAGTCCTTGATCCGCAGCCCCACCGGGTCGGGCGGCAGCGGGATGAACTCCGTCTCGCCGGCGATCTCCGGAAAGTGCCGGGCGCGCCAGTCGGCCTTGGCCGCCTCGATGCGCTCCTTGGATGATGACACGAAGTTCCAGTAGATGTGGCGCTTCTCGGGGAAGGGCTCACCGCCGATGAGCACCAGACGCGTCGGCTCCGTCGCGGCCAGGATCACCTCGGCGCCGGGACGGAAGATGACGAGCTGGTTCGGCGGAAAGACGCCGTCCTGCCCCTCGATGCCGACGCCGCCGCTGATGACGTAGGCGGCCCGCTCGACATGATCGGGTGGTACCTTGAAGCGTGCGCCGGCCTCGAGATGGACGTCGGCATACATCAGGTCGGAATAGACCGGTACCGGCGAGCGTACGCCGAAGCCTTCACCGGCCACCAGCGTCATCCGCATGCCGGTATCGGAGAAAACGGGAAGCACCGCTTTATCGTGATGGCTGAAGAGAGGGGCGATCTCCTCGCTCGCCTTGGGGAGCGCCACCCAGATCTGGGTTCCGAACAGGTTGCCTCCGGCGGCATGCACCGCAGCGGGAAAGCGCTCCGAATGGACGATGCCGTTTCCGGCCGTCATCCAGTTCACCTCGCCGGCCCGGATCGTTTCCTTGTGGCCGGCGCTGTCACGATGGACCATCTCGCCGTCGAACAGATAGGTGAGGGTGGAGAGCCCGATGTGCGGATGTGGTCGCACATCCTCGGCCTCTCCGGCGCCAAACATGACCGGCCCCATCTGGTCGAAGAAGATGAACGGCCCGACCATGCGGCGCTGCGCCGATGGCAGGGCGCGGCGTACCTTGAAGCCGCCGAGGTCGCGGACGTTCGGAAGAATGATCTCCTCGATGCGGTCGTTGCCGCCCTTGCCGGGAATGCTCATGATCCGTCCTTTCTTGCTGACGGACAGGATAAGGGCTTCTGCGGATGAGCGGTAGCAGCCGTTTGTTGAACGGTGTTTTCATCTTGAACGCACTGAGGTTTCCAAGATCAGGCAGGATCATCTGAAGGAGGAAATAAAAAAGCAGGGCCGAAGCCCTGCTTTCTAGTTCCGCGTGTCAGCCCATAAAGCCTACAGATAGAAAGACCTCCCAATCCATCCGCTGGCGGCAGCGTTTTCCGCGCCTATATGGGTTTTCCCTCCCAAGACTCAGACCGCGATAACTGGAGGGCATTCTACTTTTGCCTATTTTGACGGCTTCATTTACTGAAGCATTTCGTCTTTTGGCCGTGCCATCCTTATTTATGGCGGGTACCATACACTGCGTTTTTTGGTTTGTCATCCATTTGTGCATAGGCTGCATGCTTGTTCGGCATAGGGCGTTTCGTTCGCCGACTTTACGATCTGGATCGGGAAATATCGCCATATCAATGGGTTGTCGGAGGGTTCTGGAGCGGTTCCGAATTGGAGCTTCATCCGTGATTTGCCCCATAGACTAAAGTCATAGCGAATGGAGTGCCGCCGCGTTGCTTTCGGGTGATCGGTGACCGATCGGTCTTGTTTTTTCAGGGTCGATGCGCTTTGAGTAGCGCGCTCATCCAACGCCCGAGAGGATTCCATGCGTCTCAGCCGGTATTTCCTGCCCATTCTAAAAGAGGCGCCCAAGGAGGCGGAGATCGTCTCGCATCGCCTGATGCTGCGCGCTGGCATGATGCGCCAGCAAAACGCCGGCATCTACTCGTGGCTGCCACTGGGACTGAAGGTCCTGAAGAAGATCGAGGCCATCGTCCGCGAGGAACAGGACCGGTCCGGTGCCGTCGAGATCCTGATGCCTTCGATCCAGCCTGCCGATCTCTGGCGCGAGAGCGGCCGCTACGACGCCTATGGCAAGGAGATGCTGCGCATCGTCGATCGCCATGAGCGCGAGATGCTCTATGGCCCGACCGCCGAGGAGGTGGTCACCGACATCTTCCGCACCTACGTGCGTTCCTACCGCGACCTGCCGCTCAATCTCTACAACATCCAGTGGAAGTTCCGCGACGAGGTGCGTCCGCGCTTCGGCGTGATGCGTGGCCGCGAGTTCCTGATGAAGGACGCCTATTCCTTCGATGTCGATCAGGCGGGTGCGCTGCGCGCCTACCACAAGATGTTCGTCGCCTATCTCAGGACCTACAAGCGGCTCGGTCTTACTGCTATTCCGATGCGCGCCGACACCGGTCCGATCGGCGGCAAGCTCAGCCATGAGTTCATCATTCTCGCCTCCACCGGCGAGAGCGCCGTGTTCTGCGACAAGGATCTGCTCGATCTTCCGGTTCCCGGAGAGGATGTCGACTTCGATGGCGATCTCTCGCCCGTTGTCGACATGTTCACCAGCCGCTACGCCGCCACCGACGAGATGCATGACGAAGCTGCCTTTGCGGCTCTTCCCGAAGAGCGACGCGTGTCGGCGCGTGGCATCGAGGTCGGCCACATCTTCTCCTTCGGCACCAAGTATTCCGAGCCGATGGGTGCCAAGGTGGCCATGGCGGACGGCAGCGAGCAGCCGGTGATCATGGGCTCCTATGGCATCGGCGTGTCGCGCCTCATCGGCGCCATCATCGAGGCGAGCCATGACGACGCCGGTATCATCTGGCCGGAGAGCGTCGCGCCCTTCGGCGCCGGCGTGATCAGCCTTCGCCCGGACGACGCGGCCGTGACGGCTGCCTGCGAAGACGCCTATGCGAAGCTCGCCGCCGCCGGCAAGGATCCGCTCTACGACGACACCGCCGCCCGGCCGGGCGCCAAGTTCGCCTCAATGGATCTGATCGGCCTGCCTTGGCAGATCATCATCGGTCCGAAGGGGCTTGCCGACGGTGTCGTCGAGCTGAAACGCCGCGCCACTGGCGACAAGGAACTGGTGTCGCTGGAGTCGGCGATCGCCCGCGTCACAGAAAAGGCCTGATTGTCGCTGAAGAGGGGCGGTCGCATGCCGCCCCTGCGGCTGCCCGATTCCGTTTGGAAAAAACGGAAAGGACAGCTTGTCGGCGGACGGAATTTGCTAGTCTCACGCGTCGCCGTCCGGTGGCGCCCGAGTCGGCCACCGGTCTTCGCGGCGGTGGTGTGGCGTTCCTAAGTTTGGCCGGCGTTTGGAGGTCTTTGGATGAGCGAGGCGAAAGCGGGGCGGCCCTTCGCCCCCTTCGAGTGGAAACTGGCCGGCCGTTATCTGAGGTCCCGTCGCAAGGAAGCCTTCATTTCGGTGATTGCCGGCTTCTCCTTCGTCGGCATCATGCTGGGCGTCGCCACGCTGATCATCGTCATGGCGGTGATGAACGGTTTTCGCGGCCAGTTGATGGACAAGATCCTCGGCATCAACGGTCACGCCGTGGTCCAGCCCATCGACAGCCCGCTCACCGATTATGCCTCCGTCGCCGATCGCCTTGCCGGCGTCGATGGCGTCAGGCTCGCCATGCCCTTCGTTGAGGGGCAGGTCCTGGCCTCCGGCCCGTCCGGTGCATTTGGCGTTCTGGTGCGCGGCGTGCGCAGCGCCGACCTCCAGAAGCTG
Source organism: Pleomorphomonas sp. NRK KF1 (assembly GCF_023721755.1). Classification (GTDB taxonomy): domain Bacteria; phylum Pseudomonadota; class Alphaproteobacteria; order Rhizobiales; family Pleomorphomonadaceae; genus Pleomorphomonas. The sequence continues at coordinate 176,328 of NZ_JAMDLH010000001.1, forward strand.
CCCCTCGTCTACGATACCGTCCAGGTCGGCTCCTTCGACAAGTTCGACGACGGCATCGGCATCGCCATCGGTCAGCGGCTCGCCGAGAGTCTTGGTGTTACGGTCGGCGACAAGGTGACGCTGGTCAGCCCCAAGGGTAACGTTACCGCTCTCGGCACGACGCCGCGCGTCAAGGCCTATCCGGTTGCCGCCATCTTCAAGATCGGCATGAGCGAGTACGACGGTACCTTCGTGTTCATGCCGATCGCCGAGGCGCAGAAGTATTTCATGATGGAGGACAAGGTCACCGCGATCGACGTCTTCGTCAACAACCCCGACGACATCGGAGCCATCAAGGAAAAGCTGACGATCGACGCGGGACGGCCGGTGCTGATCACCGACTGGCGGCAGCGCAACGTCACCTTCTTCTCGGCGCTGGAGGTCGAGCGCAACGTCATGTTCATGATCTTGACGCTGATCGTGCTGGTGGCGGCGCTCAACATCGTCTCCGGCATGACCATGCTGGTGAAGGACAAGAGCCACGATATCGCCATTCTCAGGACAATGGGTGCAAGCCGCGGCGCCATCCTGCGTGTCTTCCTGATCACTGGTTCGGCGATCGGCGTCGCCGGTACCCTTGCCGGTTTCGTCCTCGGCCTCGTCGTCTGCCTCAACGTCGAGAAGATCCGGCAGTTCGTGTCCTGGCTGACCTCGACCGAGCTGTTCTCGCCTGAACTTTACTATCTCAGTCAGTTGCCCGCCGACATGCAGATGCACGAAACGGTCACCGTGCTCATCATGGCGCTGGTGTTGTCGTTCGCCGCTACCGTCTATCCTGCCTGGAAGGCGGCCCGTCTCGATCCCGTCGACGCGCTGAGGTACGAGTGATGCCGGCTATCGAAACCCTCATCACCGGCGTCGAAGACCCGGTTCTGAAGCTGGTCGGCATCGAGAAGTCCTACAAGGAAGGCTCGGGCACGCTGCCTATCCTGCGTGGCTGCGACTTCAACCTGTTCGCCGGCGAATTGACGGCGCTGGTCGCTCCCTCCGGTGCCGGCAAGTCGACGCTGCTGCACATCACCGGTCTTCTGGAGAAGCCCGATGCCGGCGACGTGGTCATCGGAGGCAGGGCCTGCGGCAAGCTCGACGATACGGTCCGCACGCGGCTCCGCCGCACGGAGATCGGCTTCGTCTACCAGTTTCACCATCTTCTGCCGGAGTTCTCCGCCCTCGAGAACCTGATGATTCCGCAGATGATCGCAGGCCTCGACAAGAAGGAAGCTGCCAAGCGCGGCAACGACCTCTTGGCTTATATGCGCCTCGAGAAACGCGGAACCCATCTGCCATCGCAGCTTTCGGGCGGTGAGCGGCAACGCGTTGCCATCGCTCGCGCCGTTGCCAACGCACCGAAGGTGCTGCTGGCCGACGAGCCGACCGGCAATCTCGATCCCAAGACCTCGCACTACGTGTTCGACGCTCTGGCCGCCCTGGTCAGAGCTACCGGCCTCGCCGCGATCATAGCCACGCACAACATGGCGCTGGCCGAACGCATGGACCGGCGCATTACCCTTGATGAAGGGCGGATCGTCGAACTGGAGTAGTTCGCGATCGCCCGTCGCATTGTTCCTGGAGATCCGGCCATGACGTCCCGCATCACTTACGTCAACGGACGCTATGTTCCGTCCAGGGAAGCCGTCGTCAGCGTCGAGGATCGCGGCAACCAGTTCGCCGATGCGGTCTATGAGGCTTGCCAGATCAAGGACGGAGCCATCATCGATCTTCGCCGTCATCTCGACCGGCTCGACCGATCGCTGGCCGAGCTCAGGATCGCCTCGCCCATGAGCCGGGCGGCCATGACCCACGTTCTGCGCGAAGTCGCCCGACGCAACCGGGTGGAGAACGGCTATGTCTACTGGCAGATCTCCCGAGGGGCCGCGTCGCGCGACCATGCCTTCCCCGTTGGCGTGAACCCGACCTTCACGGCGACGGCCAAGCCGCTCGACGTCGCTGCCGCGGCGCTTCGCTATGAAAAGGGCGTGCCGGTCATCACGCTGCCCGACAACCGCTGGGAGCGGGTGGACATCAAGACTGTCGGCCTTCTGCCCAACGCGCTTGCCAAGCAGGCGGCGCGTGAAGCGGGGGCTTTCGAAGCGATCTTCGTTGACGCGGAGGGGTTTGTGACCGAAGGTTCGTCCGCCAACGTCTGGCTGCTCGACGGGGAAGGGCGGCTCGTCACCCGTCCGGCCGATCGCGGCATTCTCCGGGGCATCACCCGCTCGGTGCTGATGGACGTGGCGGCTGCCGAGGGCGTGGCGGTGGTGGAACGGCGTTTCACCGTCGCAGAAATGAAGGCGGCGCGCGAGGTTTTCCTGACTTCAGCGGGTGCGATTCTCTGTCCGGTCGTCAGCGTGGACGGCGAGGCGGTGGCCAACGGCGTTCCCGGAAGTGTTGCAGCCCGTCTGCGGCAGCGCTTCCATGACCTCGCGGAACGCACGCCGATTTGACGGCCGGCATCTCGCTTGGCAAAATTGTCACATCCCAGTCGAAACACGGATAGCACGAGCCTGTCGATGGCGACGCGGGCCCGAAATGGACTGGTAATTTCGGACGCGCCCGGCGTAACCATTAGTTCGGGCGACGCGTGGCGTCGGTGTGGCGTTTGCCCCTCACAAAAAAACGAAGTCGAAAAGGCCGAAAAAAATGGCGGACAAAGCCCAGAACCTTCAGGACACTTTCCTCAATCACGTCCGTAAGAACAAGATTTCGCTGACGATTTTTCTGATTAACGGCGTCAAGCTGCAGGGCGTGGTCACCTGGTTTGACAACTTCTGCGTCCTCTTGCGGCGCGATGGGCATTCCCAGCTCGTCTACAAGCACGCCATTTCCACCATCATGCCGGCTCAGCCTCTGGCCCTTTTCGAGGGTAGCGAGGAACCGAACTGAGTTCGGTTTGTTCCGTAGGTGTCCGCCCGTGGAGGTTCGCCTCTCGGGCGGGCTGTCCACGGAAACCATCGTATTTTGGCCGCCAGCGGCGCGGTTTCGGGAGGCGCAGTGAACGACGAGCAGGATCTTGAAGGGGGTGGCCGTCCTCGCAAGAAGGGTGTCGATCGCGTCGAAGAGCCGGCAAGGGCATTGGTCCTTGTCCCGGATTTGCGTCAGCGGGGCGCCAGGGAAGAGGCTGCCGCAACGACCCAACGCGATCTTGAGGCGCGTCTCGAAGAGGCTTCGGGTCTTGCGCAGGCCATCGATCTCGACGTTCACGCAACCATTCCCGTGCCGGTCAGCCAGCCCAAGCCGGCGACCTTGTTCGGAGCCGGAAAGGTCGAGGAGATCGGCGAGACGGTGAGGGAACAGGAGATCGACCTCGCCATCGTCGATCACGCCCTGACCCCCATCCAGCAGCGCAACCTGGAGAAGGCCTGGAAGACCAAGGTCATAGACCGTACAGGTCTCATTCTGGAGATCTTTGGCGAGCGCGCCCGCACGCGCGAAGGCCGGCTCCAGGTGGAACTTGCCCACCTCAAGTACCAGAAGTCGCGCCTCGTCCGCTCGTGGACTCACCTTGAACGGCAGCGCGGTGGCTTCGGCTTTCTCGGCGGTCCCGGTGAAACGCAGATCGAGGCGGACCGCCGGCAGCTTCAGGAAAAGATCACCCGCATCGAGGCCGATCTGGAGCAGGTGAAGCGCACGCGCGACCTGCACCGACGCCAGCGCCGCAAGGTGCCTCATCCGGTCGTGGCGCTGGTCGGCTACACCAACGCCGGCAAGTCGACACTGTTCAACCGGCTGACCGAAGCGGACGTCTTCGCCAAGGATCTGTTGTTCGCGACGCTCGATCCGACACTGCGTCGCATCAAGCTGCCGCACGGCACCGACGCCATACTGTCCGACACCGTGGGCTTCATTTCAAACCTGCCGACCCATCTCGTCGCGGCGTTCCGGGCGACGCTCGAAGAGGTCATCGAGGCTTCGATCATCCTGCATGTGCGCGACATCTCGCATAAGGACACCGAGGCCCAGGCCAGCGACGTGGCCGAGGTGCTCAAGCAACTCGGCCTCGATCCGTCGGATCGCGACCGGATCATCGAGGTCTGGAACAAGATCGACCTCGTCGACGAGGGGCGGAGAGATGTTCTGCTCGCCCAGGCCAACACCGAGACGCCGGGAGGGCAGGAACGACGCGTGGTCTCGGCGGTCACCGGCGAAGGTCTTCCCGAGTTGCTTGCCGTCATCGAGGCGCGACTCCTCGGCGGTCGGCCGGTGCACGAGCTGACCCTTGATTCATCTGACGGGGCGGGACTTGCCTGGCTCTACGATCACGGTGAGGTGCTGGAGCGTCACGATGACGAGGATGGCACGCTGCGGCTCACGGTGCGGGTTGCCGACAAGTCGATGACGGCCTTTCACAGGCGATACGGCGAGCGGATCCTGCACCCGATCCCGGAAAACTGATATGTGCTGGATAAGTTTATCAACCCGGCTGGAATAGTTCGCTTTCATCGGGTTGCCTGAGGTGTCACCGCCGAATCGACAGAAAGTGGAGATTATGAACCTACCGTCCAGGCGAGCCTTTCTCGCCGCGCTTCCCCTCGCTCTCGCTGCTTGCGTTTCCGCTCCGGGGACACCGGCGATGCCGCCGCTCATCGACCCGACCAAGCCGAAACGCTATCCTCGGCCGTCCGCCGAATACGTGGCGATGTACAGCGAGGTTCAGGACGGCAGGTTCACCGTCCCGGCTGTCGACCTGACCCAGGTCAACCCAGCCTTCCTGCGTCGTGAGGTCAGCTACACGACAGACGAACCGGCCGGAACCATCATCATCGATACCCCGGCTCGCTATCTCTATCTCGTGCTCGGCAACGGCAGGGCCATGCGCTATGGCATCGGCGTCGGTCGCGAAGGCTTTGCCTGGTCCGGCAGCGCGATCATTCGCCGCAAGGCGAAGTGGCCGTCCTGGCACCCGCCGGTGGAAATGCAGGCGCGCGATCCCAAGGCGCGGAAATGGGCCGGTGGCATGCCCGGAGGCCCTGACAATCCGCTCGGCGCCCGCGCTCACTATCTTTACAAGGGCAATGTCGACACCCTCTACCGCATTCATGGCACAGTGGAGCCCTGGACGATCGGCAGCAACGTGTCCTCGGGCTGCATTCGCCTCATCAATCAGGATGTCATGGACCTGTTCGAACGCGTGCCGGTTGGCACCATCGTCAAGGTCTTGGAACGTCCGGCGGCGCCCGTCGTCTGAGTCATGTGCCGCCTCGCACCGAATGCGGGGCGGCCGTCCGCAAATCGTCGTAGTGCTGTTTCATCAAGGGTTTGAATTCCTTCGCAGCCGAAATAGGGGGAAGACAAATTAACCTTGCCGCGCCATAGTACCTCTGCGTCGAGCCATCATGGCGAGCGGGCGGGCGGGGAAGAAGCGCCGGCCGATTCGCCTCTGGTTCCGTTCCGGGCTGGCAATGCCGGCTGCGCCATCGACGGAACCGGGCCGACGGCGGAGAAGTCGGGAGGACAGCATGATTGACAATTCTCACACTAATCGACGGTTGGCGCGCGAAGCGATGGCGTTCGTGCTGGCCGGTGGGCGGGGCAGCCGCCTCAAGGAACTGACCGATCGCAGGGCCAAGCCCGCGGTCTACTTCGGCGGAAAGAGCCGCATCATCGATTTCGCGCTGTCCAATGCGCTCAACTCGGGCATTCGCCGCATATCCGTGGCGACCCAGTACAAGGCGCACAGCCTCATCCGGCACCTGCAGTACGGCTGGAACTTCTTCCGTCAGGAACGCAACGAAAGCTTCGACATCCTTCCTGCCTCGCAGCGTGTCGCCGAGGACAAGTGGTATGTCGGAACCGCCGATGCGGTGACGCAGAACATCGACATCATCGAAGCGCACAACATCGAATACATCATCATTCTGGCCGGCGATCACATCTACAAGCAGGACTACGAGATCATGCTCGACCAGCATGTCTCGTCCGGCGCCGATGTCACCGTCGGCTGCATCGAGGTGCCACGCATGGAAGCCACCGGCTTCGGCGTGATGGCGATCGACGAGAACGCCCGGATCATCGACTTCGTCGAAAAGCCGGCCGACCCGCCGCCCATGCCCGGTCATCCGGACCTCGCGCTCGCCTCCATGGGCATCTATGTCTTCAAGACCAGCTTCCTGATCGACCTGCTGCGTCAGGATCAGGACGACCCAAATTCCAGCCACGACTTCGGCAAGGATATCATTCCGGCCATCGTGAAGGGTGGAAAGGCGATCGCCCACAAGTTCTCGGACAGCTGCGTCCGCTCGTCGTCGGAAGCCGAGCCCTACTGGCGCGACGTGGGAACCATCGACGCCTTCTGGGAAGCCAATATCGACCTGACCGACTTCGTGCCGGCACTCGATCTCTACGACAAGAAGTGGCCGATCTGGACCTATACGGAACTGACGCCGCCTGCCAAGTTCATCCACGACGAAGATGGCCGGCGCGGCACTGCGACCAGTTCGCTGGTCTCGGGTGGCTGCATCATTTCAGGTGCCCGCGTCGACAAGTCCTTGCTGTTTACCGGCGTGCATGCCCATTCCTACTCGGAAGTGGAGCATTGCGTCGTCCTTCCTTACGTTTCTGTCTGCCGGGGTGCTCGCCTGACCAAGTGCGTGGTCGACAAGGGGGTGATCATTCCGAACGGTCTCGTCGTGGGCGAGGATCCGGAGTTGGACGCCAGCCGCTTCCGTCGGAGCGAAGGTGGCGTCTGCCTGATCACCCAGGACATGATCGATCGACTGAAGCTCTGATCGCGGCGTTGAAAACAACTCGGCGGCGTGGCAAAACCCGCGCCCGATCCGATCTCGGGAATGGTGTCGCCGCCGGCACGTAGCCGAAGGCGGCGCCTCCTTGCGAAAAGGATCGGTCGAAATCCGCTCCGCCTTGCGCGGACATGATCGGGCATCGCTCAGGCTGGCGCTCGGTGTTCCTGTCCCGGATTTTTCATCCCAGCCAAGGGCATGAGAAAATCGTGATGACTTCAACGAGCGGATGCGTCAGCATCTTGGCGAGTTGGCATAACCTGTCGGGGTGATCAAGTGCGCGTCCTATTCGTTGCCTCCGAATGCTATCCGCTGATCAAGACGGGCGGCCTCGCCGATGTCGCGGGCGCGCTGCCGCTGGCACTCGCCGGACTGGGGTGTGACGTCCGCGTGCTGATGCCCGCCTATCCCGGCGTGGTCGGCCATCTTCAAGGCGTTGAAGAAGTCGCCGTCTATCCGGATGTTTTCGGCGGCCCGGGCCGCCTGCTGGCGGGCGAGACGGCGGACGGTCTGAAAGTGCTGGCGCTTGATGCCGGCCATCTCTATGACCGCCCCGGCAATCCCTACCTAGGGCCGGATGGCAACGACTGGTGGGACAACACCCGCCGCTTCGCCGCGCTGTCGGCGATTGGCGCCGCGGTGGGCCGATCGGGCGTGGGCGACTGGAAACCGGCCATCGTCCATTGTCATGACTGGCAGGCCGGTCTCGTGGCCCCCTACCTTCTGGCCGGACCGGCCGAGGGGCGACCGAAGACCGTGTTCACCATTCATAACGTCGCCTTCCAGGGCATCTGCGGTCGCGCCGATTTCGACACCTTCGGATTGCCGTCGAGCTTCTACACGCCGGCCGGCCTCGAGTATTACGGCTATTGCTCCTTCCTGAAGGGCGGTCTCGTTTTCTCCGATCGCTTGACCACGGTCAGTCCGACCTACGCGCGCGAACTCCGCACGCAGGAGTTCGGCTTCGGTATGGAAGGCGTGCTCAACGAGCGCGCCAACGTGCTGAGCGGCATCGTCAACGGGATCGACACGAAGAGCTGGGATCCGGCGACCGATCCGCTGATTGCTTCCAACTACAGCGCGCGCAAGATGGCCGGCAAGGCGGTCTGCAAGACCGAGCTGCAAACCCGCATGGGGCTTCGCGTCGATCCGGACGCGCCGCTGATGATCGTGGTGAGCCGGTTGACCGGCCAGAAGGGGCTGGACATGCTGCTGCCCAATCTGGAGGGCATCCTGCGCCGCGGCGGGCAGCTTGCCATCCTCGGTGCCGGCGAGCAGAGCATGGAGCGCGCCTTCGTCGACGCTGCTGCCGCCAATCCGGGCTCCGTCGCCGTCCATATCGGCTATAGCGAACCGCTCAGCCACGCCATGCAGGCCGGCGCCGACGCGATCCTCGTCCCGTCGCGCTTCGAGCCCTGTGGCCTTACGCAGCTTTATGGCCTTCGCTATGGCACCATTCCGGTGGTGGCGCGGACGGGCGGCCTCGCCGATACGGTGATCGACGCCAACGACGCTTCGGTCCGGGCGGGGACCGCGACCGGCATTCAGTTCGCCCCGGTTTCTGCCGGTGGTCTTGGGTTCGCCATCGAGCGCCTGTTCGATCTCTTCCACAACAAGAAAGTCTGGCGAGCGCTGCAGTCGCGGGCAATGGCCCATCCCGTTGGCTGGGAAGACTCGGCGCCCGACTATGTCGCGCTTTACCGCGAGCTGACGACCGAGGGTGTCTGAGGTCCCATGACGGTGACGATCCGGTCCGGGCGGCCGTATCCCCTTGGTGCGCAGTTCGACGGGGATGGCGTCAATTTCGCCATTTTCTCGGCTAATGCGACACGCGTCGACGTCTGCCTGTTCGAACCGCTCACCGGTTTCGAGCATGCGCGCCTGACGCTGCCCGCGTGTACCGACGAGGTTTTTCACGGCTATGTTTCCGGCATCGGCATCGGCACCGCCTATGGCTTCCGCGTTCATGGTCCCTACGATCCGGAGCGCGGGCATCGGTTCAATCCGCACAAGCTGGTGATCGATCCCTATGCCAAGGTCCTGACCGGACGGTTGCGCTCGAACGATCTCATGGCCGGCTATCAGCCGGTGACGCTCGACGATGCCAGCTTCGACACCCGTGACAGCGCCCGCGTCGTGCCGAAGGCGCTGGTCACGGACTCCAAGGTGCCGCCCTGCGTCAGCTTCCGACCGGAACGTCCGTGGCGCGACACGGTCATCTACGAGGCCCACGTTCGCGGGTTGACCATGCAGATGCCGCGGCTGCCTCGCGCCAAGGCCGGTACCTATGAAGGGCTTGGAGCACCGGAGACCATCGAGCATCTCACCAAGCTCGGCATAACGGCGATCGAGCTTATGCCCATCCAGGCCTTCCTTGACGACGGTTTTCTGACCCGCAAGGGGCTGGTCAACTACTGGGGCTACTCGCCGCTCTGCTATTTCGCACCGGAACCGCGTTACGATCACGGTGCGCGCGACGTCTCGATCATCGATCGCGTGCGCGACATGGTGCGCGCGTTGCACGAGGCGGGCATCGAGGTGCTTCTCGACGTCGTGTACAATCACACCGGCGAAGTCGATCAGTTCGGACCGACCCTGAGCTTTCGTGGCATCGACAACGCCAGCTACTATCGGCTCAACCCCGATCGCCCGCGCTGGTACATCAACGACACCGGCACCGGCAACACGCTGAATGCCGGCCATCCGCGCGTGACCCAGATGATCCTCGACTCGCTGCGCTACTGGGTCGAGGCGATCGGCGTCGACGGCTTCCGTTTCGATCTCGCCACTTCGGTGGGCCGCGAACCGCAAGGCTTCGACCCCGAGGGGAGCTTCCTGACGGCCCTGCGACAGGACCCGCTGTTGTCGACCGTGAAACTGATCGCCGAGCCTTGGGACATAGGGCCGGGCGGCTACCAGCTCGGTAATTTCCCGCCGGGCTTCTCCGAGTGGAACGACCGCTTTCGCGATACGGTGCGCGCCTTTTGGCGCGGCGACGAACTGGTGGCCCCGGAGCTGGCGGCGCGGTTGCTGGGATCGCCCGATCGCTTCGATCGTTCCAATCGTCGTCCGTCGGCCTCCGTCAACTTCATCACCGCGCATGACGGTTTCACGCTGAGAGACCTGGTTTCTTACGCGGCCAAGCATAACGAGGCCAACCTCGAGGACAACCGAGACGGTCATTCCGACAATCATTCCGCCAACTACGGAACCGAAGGACCTTCGACCGATCCGGTCATCGTCGCCACGCGCAAGCGTCAGATGCGCAACATGCTTGCCACGCTGCTTCTGTCGCAGGGGACGCCGATGCTGCTGGCCGGTGACGAGCTGGCCAACAGCCAGTTCGGCAACAACAATGCCTATTGTCAGGACAATCCGGTCGGCTGGGTGACATGGAACCAGGCCGACGACGCGGAACTGGCAAACTTCGTGGCCTACGTCGTCCGCCTGCGGCAATCCCACCCGGTGTTCCGGCAGACGCGCTTCCTGCACGGCACGCCGCGGCCGCAAGACAAGCTGTCCGACGTTGAATGGATCGCTGTTTCAGGCCGCCCCATGACGGGCAGTGATTGGAACAGCCGCGAATGCAAGGCGTTTGGCGTATTGTTGCGCGACTCGGCGTTGCCGCACGTCGAGGCGGATGGCGAGGCCGTCTACCTCATGCTGAACGCTCATCGCGCCAACCGGCGGTTCCACCTGCCGCCGACGCGCGCTGAGCACAGCTGGAAGCCCATTCTGACGTCCGACATGCCAACAGGACGTCCCGCCGCCGCAACGCCGCGTCGCGCATGGCAGGCGGTTGAGGTGCCTGGGCGCACCTTCCTCGCTTTCGTCGAGGTAAAGGCCTGAGAAATTGATATAGGATGACATTGCCTCTCGGGGAGTGACAGGGAATGCAGATCAAGACAATCGCCACCAAGCCGATCGACGGCCAGAAGCCGGGCACCTCCGGCCTCCGCAAGAAGACCCGCGTCTTCATGCAGCCGGGCTATCTCGAAAACTACGTCGAAGCGATCTTCGCCGGAGTCGGTGGCGTCACCGGCAAGGTGCTTGTGATCGGTGGCGACGGTCGGTTCTTCAACGACAAGGCCATCCAGACCATCATCAAGATGGCGGCCGCTCACGGCGCCCGGAAGCTTGTGATCGGCAAGGGTGGCCTGTTCTCGACGCCGGCTGCCTCCAATGTCATTCGCAAGCTCGGCGCCTTCGGTGGCATCGTCCTGTCGGCCAGCCACAATCCCGGCGGCGAGGACGGCGACTTCGGCATCAAGTTCAACGGCTCGAACGGTGGGCCGGCGCCCGAGAACGTCACCGACGCCATCTTCGCGGCGACCAAGACCATCATCGAATACAGTGTCGCCGACATCCCTGACATCGATCTCAACCGTCTTGGCGTCTCCAAGGCTGGCGAGACCGAGATCGAAGTGGTCGATCCGGTCGCCGACTACGTCGAGCTGATGGAGAAGCTGTTCGATTTCGACAAGATTGCCGCGATGATCAGGTCCGGTTTCACGCTGCGCTTCGACGCCATGCATGCGGCCACCGGGCCCTACGCCAAGGCGATCCTCGAAGGCAAGCTCGGCGCGGCTCCCGGTAGCGTCGTCAACGCGGTGCCGCTGCCCGACTTCGGTGGCGGTCATCCCGATCCGAACCCCATCTACGCCAAGGAACTCTACGACTTCATGGCGTCGTCCGAGGCGACCGATTTCGGCGCGGCTTCGGATGGCGATGGCGACCGCAATATCGTCATTGGCCGGGGCGCCGTCGTGACGCCCTCGGATAGCTTGGCGCTGCTGGCCGCCAACGCCCACCTTGCCAAGGGCTATGCCAAAGGCCTCGCCGGTGTCGCCCGGTCCATGCCGACATCCGGCGCCGTCGACCGCGTCGCCGCGAAGAAGGGCCTCGACTGCTACGAGACGCCGACCGGCTGGAAGTTCTTTGGCAACTTGCTCGACGCCGGCAAGGTGACGCTGTGCGGCGAGGAGAGCGCCGGCACGGGCTCCGACCACGTGCGCGAGAAGGACGGCCTTTGGGCGGTTCTCCTGTGGCTCAACATCCTTGCCGTGCGCGGCGAGAGCCTGAAGGACATCCAGGAGAAGCACTGGGCCGAGTATGGCCGTACCTTCTATACCCGCCACGACTATGAGGCCGTGGACACGGCCGCTGCCGAAGGGCTGGTGAACAGGCTGCGCGACATGATGCCGACGCTGCCCGGCACCAAGGTGGCCGGCCTGGAAGTCGCGAGCGCCGACGATTTCGCCTACAACGATCCGGTCGACGGCTCGGTGACCAAGAAGCAGGGCATCCGCATTCTGTTCAAAGGCGGTGAACGCGTGGTGTTCCGCCTTTCCGGCACCGGCACCGAGGGCGCTACCCTGCGCGTCTATCTCGAAAGCTTCGAGCCGGACGCTGCCAAGCACGGCCAGGATGCCCAGGCCGCACTGGCCAAGGTGATCGAGGCCGCCGACACGCTGGCCGAGATCAAGGCACGCACCGGCCGGCAGGCCCCGGACGTCATCACCTGAGGGACAGCGATTTTCCTGAATGGAAAGGCCCGGAGCACGCAGCTCCGGGCTTTTTCGTCAATGCGACAGGAAGACGCCGCTGGTGGTGGTCGTTGTCGTCGTCGAACCGTTGGGAATGGCCGTCGCATCGGGCGCCAGATTCCAGGTCGTCTGATTGAGGATCAGCGAATCCGCGACGATCGTGACCTTGTCGAGCGAGGCCGTCATGCCGGAGTTCATGGTGAGTTGCCGGCTGGGCAGATGAATGAGCCCGGAAAGCTCATGTCCCGGGCTGTCGTTCCACGGCCACTGCGTCGGATTGACGTTGGCCGTCGTCTCGTACATGAGCACATTGGCGTAATCGCCGGTGGTCGGTGCCTTGAGATACGTTCCGGCACCCGAGTTGAACTGGAACTTCGACGTGTCGGCGAAGTAGAACGTGACGTCGGTGCCCTTCAGCGTTCCCTGGATATTCCAGTCACCACCCTTAATGATGTAGAGGCCGGGGCTGAATGTCGAGACGGTCTTGGAGTTGTTGAAGTTGACACCGCCGCAATGCACGCCCGGCTGGAAAGTATAGGTGGCGGCGTCGATGTTGCGGCTGTTGTAGTTGCAGGCACCCACCGTGACGGCCGGCAGCTTGCCAGCATAAGGATCGCTCGCCGGCGAGCAGCCCTTTTCCAGGTTGGGATGCGTACCGCCATTGTCGATGATGCTGGCGCTCTTGATGCAGATCTTTTTCGAGTTGATCGTCGTGCCATTGTTGAAGATGGCCGCGCTGCCTGCGCTCGACTGCACATGTATCTCGCAGGCGGTGGCATTGACGGTGGCGCCGGAGTTGACGAGCAGCGCTTGCGAGTTCTTCGAGGTGAGCAGGATGCAGACCGTTCCGGCCGCCGTGCTGGTGGTGGACGTCTTCGGCGTTGCCTTCGCGGAAACGCCGACCGACGTGTCGTTCTTGCCGATGATCCCCATGAAGGACAGCGGCACGGTGACGGTCGCTGTGCCGGAAACGCTTCCATCAGAGTTGCGGACGAAGCTGAAACCCAGGTTCTCCTCGGCGATGCCGGTGTTCGTCAGGTTTGCGGCCAGCGTTGCTCGGCCGGCTTCGACATAGCCCGAACCGGTGGTCAAGGCCGCGCGAATGGTTGCCTGGTCGAGAGCGCCTTGCAGAATCTCTCTTGCGCGCAGGGCCTGGGCGAGGTCGACCGCCGCACCGACCGCCACAATCAGAACGACCAGCGCGATCGCCATGATGACGGCGATCGAACCGCGAGTGTCGTTTGCCAGCGCTCGCACTTCTGAAAACCTACCGGATGATCCTTCTGGAATGCGCAGACCGGACATCGTGCTACCTCATGCATTTCCCAGCTGCCGCGGCGACGGCCTGCAACCTGGGGATATCGTTATCAACCAGGCGCACAAAGTCGCCGGGAAAAGCCATTTGTGCCACCTTGAACGTTACGAGATGAATAATTCTGGCCGCGAACGACTAGGACTTTACGCAATCTCGCGCAAAAAAAGCGCTGGCTCCACGGCGCCGCAGGCAAGAAGGAGCCTAGTGATCGGGTTTTTGCCAGCCTGCCCAATTCTTGGGTGACAAAGCGATTTTGGCGGCAGTAAAAGGGCGCAGCAAGCGAAGGCCCTGGAGGGAAGATTGCCGCTGGAGACCGTAACCACCATTGCCGAACTCCGTGAACGACTGGAACCGGCGCGGCGGGTCGGGAAGAGCATCGGCCTTGTCCCGACCATGGGCTATCTTCATCGCGGCCATGCGACGCTCGTCGATCGGGCAAGGGCGGAGAACGAAGTCGTCGTGACGTCGGTGTTCGTCAATCCCCTGCAGTTCGGCCCCAACGAGGATTTTGCTCGCTATCCCCGCGACCTCGATGCCGATCGCAGGCTGCTCGCCGCTCACGGGGCAGATATCGTGTTCGCCCCCTCGGTCGAGGAAATGTATGCGCGTCCCATCGCCACCCACATCGAGGTGGAAGGGCTTTCGGCCTGCATGGAGGGAGAGCGCAGGCCCGGCCATTTCCGCGGCGTCGCCACGGTCGTCGGCAAGCTGTTCAACATCGTCCAGCCGGACCGCGCCTACTTCGGCGAAAAGGACTACCAGCAGCTTCAGGTGATCCGTCGCATGGTCGCCGATCTCTCCTTTCAGTTGGAGATCGTCGGCGTGCCGACGGTACGCAACGCCGACGGTGTCGCGCTGTCGTCGCGTAACGTCTACCTGTCCGCCGAAGAGCGCGCTGCCGCGCCCGTGCTCAATCGCTCGCTCGCCGCGGCTGCCGAAGCCATCGGCGCCGGCGTCGTCGAGCCGGGAAAGATCGAAGCGGTCATTCGAAGGGTCCTGGACGCCGAGCCGCTGGCCGACCCGGATCTCGTCGCCATCGCAGCGGCGGACACGCTTGAGCCGATTGATCCCAAGGCGCCGCCTTCGGCAATTGCTCTGATGATCGCCGTCCGCATCGGTCGCACGCGCCTCATCGATCAGCGCGTCGTCGCCGTTCCCTGAAAAGAGACAGCCCGGACCTCGGTCCCGGAGGTATTGACATGAGTGCACCCGTCCGCTCCCGCCGCACCTCGGTCGCCGACATCAAGGCCCTGAAGGGCGTGCGTCCCATCGTCAGCCTCACCGCCTACACGGCGCCGATGGCGGCGCTGCTGGATCCGCATGTCGACTTCCTGCTGATCGGGGATTCGCTCGGCATGGTGGTTTATGGGTTCGAAACGACACTGCCGGTGACCCTCGACCTGATGATCGCCCACGGTGCGGCGGTGGTGCGCGGTTCGACGACGTCGCTTGTGGTCGTCGACATGCCCTTCGGCTCCTACCAGGAAGGACGCGAGCAGGCATTCCGCTCGGCGTCGCGCGTTCTCGCCGAGACAGGCGCTCAAGCGGTGAAGCTCGAAGGCGGCGAAGAGATGGGCGAGACCATCCGTTTTCTGACCGAGCGCGGCGTGCCGGTGCTCGGTCACATCGGCCTGACGCCGCAGATGGTCAACGTCTACGGTGGCTACAAGACGCAGGGGCGCAATCAGTTCCAGGCTGCCAAGATCAAGGCCGACGCCCGGACCGTCGCCGAAGCCGGCGCTTTCGGCTTCGTGCTTGAAGGAACCATGGAACCGCTGGCGCGAGAGATCACGGCGGAAGCGCCGATCCCCGTGATCGGCATCGGCGCCTCGCCCCAATGCGACGGTCAGATCCTGGTCAGCGAGGATATGCTCGGCCTCTACAACGAGTTCATTCCTCGCCACGTGAAGCGCTTCGCCGATCTGGGGGCCGAAGTGTCGAAG
This sequence comes from Pleomorphomonas sp. NRK KF1, assembly GCF_023721755.1. GTDB lineage: Bacteria > Pseudomonadota > Alphaproteobacteria > Rhizobiales > Pleomorphomonadaceae > Pleomorphomonas. The sequence goes on from NZ_JAMDLH010000001.1 coordinate 191,908, forward strand.
GCAGCTGCCGCCTACGCCGAGGACGTCAAGGCCCGCAGCTTTCCTGGCTTGGAGCATACCTTCCAGCCCAAGGCCTGAGCCCGATTGGACCAAGTGATAAGCTCCAGGCTCAGTTGCCACGGCCGGGTTGAGGCTCTGTCGGCGGCGGTTATCGACGCAACGTCGACGCGTGTAGCGCGCGGCAACTCGTAAAAGTCCAAGGTTAGGAGTGTCTACGTGGAAACACGTGGCTATCCCTTACCCTTTTTGGAGATTTTCGCGGGTCGGTTTTCGCTCTGTGTTGAATAGGTGCTCCAGCTTTTCTTAAGTAACCTGGCGACTGGATAAAAAATAACCTGTTTGCATATTTTGTGGGCGATAGTTTGATTATCATCTGCGCATGTGTAGTTTGTGGTCAATTTAAGGCGCTTTGCGATTGACCATCGGCATAATTTGTAATCTAGTAGTTGAGAAGCCCGTCGGTTTGGCGGGCGTGGAGCGGCTGCCATTGGTTTCTATCCCTCGGCTTGGTTCGCGATGGGATGTCCTGCGGGAGTTGCTTCGAGCGAGGCTCGGTGGATTGGGTGCGCTTCGGGCGCTCGACGATCGAGGCGGGTGTCGACAAGAACAAAAGCACCCACACGCCGTGCCTCTTGGTCATCAGGGGAGACATTCATGCGTTCCAATACATTCAAGACTCTGCTGCTTGGCGCCGCTTTCATCGGAGCTGGCGCTGTTGCCGCTTCGGCCGGCACTCTCGATGAGGTCAAGGCCAAGGGCTTTGTGCAGTGCGGTGTCAATGGCGCCGGTCTCGCCGGTTTTGGCGCGCCGGACGACGCCGGGAACTGGACGGGTCTCGATGTCGACGCTTGCCGTGCCGTCGCCGCTGCGGTGTTTGGAGATCCCTCCAAGGTGAAGTATACCGGCCTTTCCGCCAAGGAGCGCTTCACGGCCCTGCAGTCGAAGGAAATCGACATGCTGGCCCGCAACTCGACAAACACCATGAGCCGCGATACGCAGCTCGGCATCACCTTCACCGGCGTCAACTATTACGACGGCCAGGGCTTCATGGTGAAGAAGGCGCTCGGCGTCTCCTCCGCCAAGGATCTCAACGGCGCTTCCGTCTGCGTGCAGTCCGGCACCACCACCGAGCTCAATCTCGCCGACTATTTCAAGTCGAATGGCATGACCTTCAACGCCGTCGTGTTCGAGAAGCAGGAAGAAGCGGACGCCGCCTATGACGCCGGCCGTTGCGACGCCTACACCACTGACGCTTCGGGTCTCTACTCGATCCGCCTCAAGATGACCAATCCGGACGACAGCATCGTTCTGCCGGAAATCATCTCCAAGGAGCCGCTCGGGCCGGCCGTTCGCCAGGGCGACGACCAGTGGGAGTCCATCGTTCGCTGGAGCCACTACGCCATGCTGATCGCCGAGGAGTTCGGCGTCACCCAAGCCAACGTCGATGAGATGAAGACGTCCGAGAATCCTGAGGTTCAGCGCCTGCTCGGCGTTGGCGAGGGTGTCGATTTCGGTACCCCGATCGGCCTCACCAAGGATTGGGCCTATAACATCATCAAGGGCGTCGGCAACTACGGCGAGTCCTTCGAGCGGAACGTCGGCGAAGGATCGCCGCTCAAGATCGCTCGCGGCCTCAATGCTCTGTGGACGAAGGGCGGCCTGCAGTACGCCCCGCCGATCCGCTGATCTGACAGGTGAAAGGGGAGGCGTCCGATAGGGGCGCTTCCCCAGCTTCGGATTGATGGGAAGCGTCGGCTGACGTCGCGTCCGGCCGGTTTGCTTCCGGCTGGGTGTGCGTGCGCATGCTTGGCAGATTGCCTCGCCGGGCGTGGCGCAATCGCGGGGCGCACTCCTTCCTTGTGACAAAACGTGCTTTTGGCGCCGGCCTGGCGCCCTCTCTCGAGGCCTGACATGACGCTCCGAGACAAGACGGCTGACGAAACGCCTCGATCCTGGGTTCGCGCCGTCCTCTATGATGCGACGATCCGTGGCTGGGTTTTTCAAGGACTGGTTCTGCTGGGCCTTATCCTGTTCGCCATCTGGGTGATCCACAACACGGCCGCCAACCTGCGCGCGGCCAACATTCCCTTCGGCTTCGACTTCCTCAACATGCGGGCCGGCTTCGACATCTCGCAGAAGCCCATCGACTACACGCTGGATTCCTCGCACGCCCAGGCCTTCAAGGTCGGTCTTCTCAACACCATCATCGTCTCGGTGCTCGGTATCATCCTGGCGACGATCGTCGGGTTTGTCGTCGGCATTTCGCGCCTGTCCAGCAACTGGCTGCTGGCAAGGGCGGCGACCGTTTACATCGAGACGCTGCGCAACGTTCCGCTGCTGCTCCAGCTCCTGTTCTGGTACAAGGCGGTGCTCTCGGTGCTACCCGGTCCGCGGCAGGGCTATGCGTTGCCGTTTTCCATCAATCTGTCCAACCGCGGCCTGACCATGCCGCGACCGATCGCCGGTGACGGCTTCGAGTTCGTCATGTGGTCGGTGCCGGTTGCCGTCGCCCTGGCATGGGCCGTGGCCCGCTGGGCGAGGAACCGCCAGGCCACCACCGGACAGTCTTTTCCGGTGTTCCGTGCGTCGCTCGGAATTGTCATCGGGTTGCCGCTGGTGATCTTCCTGGCCCTCGGCGCGCCGCTGTCGTTCGAGATTCCCGAGCTCAAGGGATTCAACTTCGCCGGCGGCATGGTCGTGCATCCCGAACTGATCGCCATGCTGCTCGGCATCTCGCTTTATACAGCCACCTTCATCGCCGAGACGGTGCGAGCCGGCATCCTCGCGGTGTCGGCCGGACAGAGCGAAGCCGCGTTCTCGCTGGGCCTTCGCCCGCGCCAGACCATGCGCCTCATCGTCGTGCCGCAAGCCATGCGCGTCATCATTCCACCGCTCACCAGCCAGTATCTCAACCTGACCAAGAACTCGTCCTTGGCGCTGGCCATCGGCTATCCGGACCTGGTCGCCGTGTTTGCCGGCTCCACGCTCAACATCACCGGCCACGCCATCGAGGTCATCGCCATCACCATGGCGGTCTACCTTGCCCTGAGCCTCATCACCGCTGCGCTGATGAACTGGTTCAACGCCCGCGTGGCGCTGGTCGAACGCTGAGGGAGACGGTCATGAGCCGCATCGAAACCGATACCGTCTTCGTCCGTCGCGACTTTCTCGAGCCGGAGGCGCCGCCGGCCTCACTCGGCGGGTTTCCGGGCTGGGCGCGCAAGAACCTGTTCTCTTCGCCGCTCAACATCGTCGTCAGCCTTGCCATGCTGTTCCTGCTGGTTTGGTTCATTCCGCCACTTTTCAAGTGGTTGTTCGTCGATGCCGTCTGGACGGGCGACAACCGCGATGCCTGTCTGCCCAAGGGCGATGAGACGGTCGGCGCCTGCTGGGCCTTCATCAACGCCAAGGCGGCCCAGTTCACCTTCGGATCCTACCCCGCCGACGAGCGCTGGCGACCGGCATTGGTAATGATCGCCTTCTTTGCCGGTCTTTTCTGGATCGCGGTGCCGAAGATGCCGCGCCGCCGGGAAGGCGTTTGGCTGATGTTGACCGTCTTCCCGGTCGCCACCTTCTGGCTCCTTTATGGTGGTTTCGGCTTGCCGATCGTCGAGACGTCCAATTGGGGTGGTCTTCTGGTGACGCTGGTCGTGGCCATCACTGGCATCGTGGCGTCGCTGCCTCTGGGCATCCTGCTTGCGCTCGGTCGTCGCTCGAAGCTGCCGTTCATCAAGATCGTATCGGTGGTGTTCATCGAGATCTGGCGCGGCGTTCCACTCATCACCGTGCTGTTCATGGCCTCGGTGATGTTGCCTCTGTTCCTGCCCACCGGCGTCAACTTCGACAAGCTGTTGCGCGCGCTGATCGGCGTCGCCCTGTTCACTGGCGCCTATATGGCCGAAACCATCCGCGGCGGTTTGCAGGCCATACCCAAGGGGCAGTACGAAGGCGCCGCCTCGCTCGGTCTCGGCTACTGGCAGTCGATGCGGCTGATCATCCTGCCACAGGCGCTGAAGATCGTCATCCCCGGCATCGTCAACAGCTTCATCTCGCTGTTCAAGGATACCTCTCTGGTGATGATCATCGGTCTTTACGACCTGCTCGGCTCGATCCAGCGCAACTTTTCCGACGCCAACTGGTCGACGCCGTCGATCGCTCCGACGGGTCTGATCTTCGCCGCAGCCGTTTTCTGGGTTTTCTGTTTCTCCATGTCACGCTATTCGATGTACATGGAGAGAAAGCTCAACACCGGACACAAGCGGTAACCCGCGCTTTTCAGCTCCCCGCTTGCTTCCAAAGGGACCCTATTCATGGCCGATACTGCCCTAGCCACCGCCCCCGAGTCCGAGACCGCCGTCGAAATGATCGGCGTCAACAAGTGGTTCGGCGAGTTTCATGTCCTACGCGACGTCAATCTCTCGGTCAAACGTGGCGAGCGCATCGTCATCTGCGGTCCCTCCGGTTCGGGTAAGTCGACGACCATCCGCTGCATCAATCGCCTTGAGGAACACCAGAAGGGCAAGATCATCGTCGACGGCATCGAGCTCACCAACGATCTCAAGCGCATCGACGAGGTGCGCCGCGAGGTCGGCATGGTGTTCCAGCACTTCAACCTGTTTCCGCACCTGACCATCCTCGAGAACTGCACGCTGGCGCCGATCTGGGTGCGCAAAATGCCGAAGAAGGAAGCGGAAGAGGTGGCGATGCACTTCCTCACCCGCGTCAAGATTCCTGAGCAGGCCCACAAGTACCCCGGCCAGTTGTCGGGCGGACAGCAGCAGCGCGTCGCCATCGCCCGTTCGCTCTGCATGCGACCGAAGATCATGCTGTTCGACGAGCCGACCTCGGCCCTTGATCCCGAGATGGTCAAGGAGGTGCTCGACACCATGGTCGGACTCGCCGAGGAAGGCATGACCATGATCTGCGTGACCCACGAAATGGGTTTTGCGCGTCAGGTCGCCAATCGGGTGATCTTCATGGACCAGGGCCAGATCGTCGAACAGAACGAGCCGGAGGAGTTCTTCTCCAATCCCAAGCACGAGCGCACCAAGCTGTTCCTCGGCCAGATCCTGCACTGAGTTTTTCGCGGGCGCCGTTGGCTGTTGTGCCGCGGCGCCCGATCCATATCCTGATCTCTTACTTTCAAAAGTCGCGCGACGGGTTTGGTCGCCCATACTAATTCCTGTCGGGCGGATCGTCGTTTCCGTCTGGAAAAGCTATGGTCGACGGCTCCGTTTCAGGGAATGGGCCTTCCTAAAGGCGGCAAGTCGTGCCAGACAAAACGTCTGCGACAGAAGCCGGCTTTGCGCCGGCGCCAACAAGGAAGGACTGTGCGTTGGCTGAGGGGCGTCTGACAACCCATGTGCTCGATACGGCGGCGGGCCGCCCGGCCGCCGGCCTGAGGATCGAACTCTGGGCTATTCGCCTGGATGGCTCCCGTGACCTTGTCCGCGAGGCGATCACCAACGACGATGGTCGTATCGATGGAGCGCTGCTCTCCGGCATCACGTTCGTCGTCGGTACCTACGAACTGGTCTTCCATGCCGGCGACTACTTGCGCGCGGCTGGCCATGTCCTTGCCGACCCCGCCTTTCTCGACCTCGTACCCATCCGTTTCGGTATCGCCGATGCCTCGGCCCACTATCATGTGCCGCTGCTGATCTCGCCTTACGGATACTCAACCTATCGCGGGAGCTGACCTCATGCGCGACTCCATCCGCATCGTCCGCCGCGGGCGAATTGTCGAAATCGACGACATCAGGCCAACCGAGACGCTGCTCGACTATCTGCGCCTCAGGGAGCGTGCAACCGGGACCAAGGAAGGCTGCAACGAAGGCGATTGCGGCGCATGTACCGTCGTCATCGGTGAATGGAAGAATGACCGTGTCGTCTATCGTCCGGTCAACTCCTGCATCCAGTTCCTCGGCGCCATGGATGGCAAGGAGATCATCACCGTCGAGGATATCGCCTGGCCCGAAGGCCGGTTGCATCCCGTCCAGCAGGCGATGGTCGACGCCCACGGCTCGCAATGCGGTTTCTGTACGCCGGGCATCGTCATGAGCCTGTTCGCGCTTTACCATCAGGAGGGGCGCGAAGGTCCGCCGGAACGCGATGAGATCATCACGGCGCTGGCCGGCAATCTCTGTCGCTGCACTGGCTACAGGCCCATCGTGGATGCCGCGCTCGCCGCCATGGCCGAGCCGCCGGCCGATCGGTTCACGGAGGCCATGCCGCAGACCGCCGGTCTCTTGCAGTTTCTCGCCGACGGGCAGGACGTGTTCATCGGCTCCAACAGTGCTTTCTTCGCCGCGCCGGCCAATCTTTCGGCCTTGGCGCAACTGGTCATGAAATACCCAGAGGCGACGCTTCTTGCCGGCGGCACTGACGTCGGCCTCAAGGTGACCAAGGGGATGCAGCCGATTTCGCAGGTGGTCCACGTCGGTCGCGTTTCGGCGCTGCGGCAGATCGAGGATGTCGGTGATGCATTGATCCTTGGCGCCGGTGCGACCTACGAGGACGCCGCCGCCGCCTTCGCCGACCTCGATCCCGACCTCGGCGAACTCATCCGCCGCGTTGGCTCGCGCCAGGTGCGCGCCGTCGGCACCATCGGCGGCAACATCGCCAACGGCTCGCCGATCGGCGATATGCCGCCGGCCCTGATCGCGTTGGGCGCCACACTCGAACTTGCCCATGGCGAGGATGGGCGGGCGCTGCCGCTCGAGGATTACTTCATCGCCTATGGCAAGCAGGATCGCCAGCCGGGCGAGTTCGTCGCCGGTCTCCTGGTGCCCAAGCTGGCGCCGAACCAGGTGTTCCGCGCCTACAAGATTTCCAAGCGGTTCGACGAGGACATTTCGGCGGTGATGGGAGCGTTCCGCTTCACCATAGATGACGGCGTCATCACCGAAGCGCGCATCGCCTTTGGCGGCATGGCGGCGACGCCCAAGCGTGCCCTCACCGCCGAGGCGCGGCTGACAGGCGCCCAACCGGCGCGGGCGGCAAGTTGGGGGGCGGCCATCGAGGCGCTTGGCGAGGATTACGCGCCGATTTCCGACATGCGGGCGTCGGCGGCCTATCGCATGGAAACGGCGAAGGCGCTGCTTGCCAAGGCTCTGGTCGAATGTGCCGGCGCGCCGACGAGCCGCACCCGCGTCATCGGCCGCCGCGAGGCCCCGGAAGCGGAGGTTGTCTGATGAACGCGCCCGAATCCGAGATCTCCGAAGCGGCCGTCGAGCGGGTCGTCCATCGCTCGACCGCCCATGACAGCGCCGTGCTGCACGTCACCGGCCGCGCCGTCTATATCGACGACATGGTCGAGCCGACCGGCACGCTGCACCTCGCGCCTGGCTTCTGCCCCGACATGGCGCGCGGCCGCATCCGCGACATTGATCTGTCCCGCGTTCGGCAGGCGCCGGGAGTCGTCGCCGTGCTGACGGCGGCGGATATCCCAGGCCGCAACGACTGGTCGACCTCGACCGGCGGAGATCCGATCCTCGCCGACAAGGAGGTCGAGTTCTGGGGTGAAGTGCTGTTCTGCGTCGTGGCGGAAACGCGCGACGCCGCCCGTCGCGCCACACGGCTGGCTCTCTTCGAGGGCGAGGCGGAAACGCCGGTTCTCGCAATCGAGGAAGCGAAGGCCAAAGGACTGCGCGTGCTCGACGATTATGGCTATGGTCGCGGCGATGTGGCGCGCTCCTTTGCCAGCGCCCAGCGGCGGTTCGATGGCGTCATCCGCAATGGAGGGCAGGAGCATTTCTATCTGGAGGGGCAGGTCGCCCTAGCGATCCCCGGCGAGACGGGCGACATGCACGTCTACTCGTCGACCCAGCATCCGTCGGAAGTCCAGCACTGCGTCGCCCATATGCTCGGGCTGCCGAATGCCATGGTGACCGTGGAGGTTCGTCGCATGGGCGGCGGCTTCGGCGGCAAGGAGAGCCAGGCGAGCCAGTGGGCCTGTCTTGCCGCGCTGGGCGCGCGCGTTACCGGGCGGCCGTGCAAGCTTCGGCTCGACCGCGACGACGACATGGTGATGACCGGCAAGCGGCACGACATGACGACGGCCTTTTCCGTCGCCTATGACAGCTCCGGCAAGATCCTGGCCGCCGACATCGACTTCATGGCCCGTTGCGGCTACTCGGCCGATCTCTCGGGCGGCGTCAACGACCGCACGCTGTTTCACGCCGACAACGCCTATTTCTATCCTAACGTCGCTCTTAAATCGGAGCGGCTCAAGACCAACACGGTGACCAACACAGCTTTCCGCGGCTTCGGCGGCCCGCAGGGCATCCTCGCCGCCGAGCGCATCATGGATACGCTCGCCATCGTCACCGGCATCGATCCGCTGGAGGTCAGGAAGCGCAACTTCTACGGCCCCGGCCGCGACGTGACGCCCTATGGCCAGAAGGTCGAGGACAACATCCTTCCGGAGCTGGTCGCCGACCTCGAACGCTCCTGCGATTACGCCAAGCGCCGGCAGGAATGTCGTGCCTTCAACTCGAAGAACCGCATTCTTCGCAAGGGCATCGCGCTGACGCCGCTCAAGTTCGGCATTGCCTTCACCCTGACCCACCTCAATCAGGCGGGCGCGTTGGTGCACGTTTACGCCGACGGTTCGGTTCATCTGAACCACGGCGGCACCGAAATGGGGCAGGGGCTGAACACCAAGGTGGCGCAGGTTGCGGCCGATGCCTTCGGCATACCGCTCGACCGGGTCCGCATCACCGCCACCAACACGTCCAAGGTGCCCAATACCTCGGCGACCGCCGCGTCCTCCGGCTCCGACCTCAACGGCATGGCGGCGCTCGCCGCTTGCGACGAGATCAAGGCGCGGATGGTCGCCCATCTGGCGGCGACGACGAATGCGCCGCCTGAGAGCGTGGTGTTCGCCGACGGTCGTGTCAGTCATGCCAGCGGCTCGCTGTCCTTTGCAGATCTCGCCAAGTCCTGCTACGAGGGCCGCGTTCAGCTGTCCGCCTCCGGGTTCTATTCCACGCCGAAGATCCACTGGGACCGTCAGAAGGCCGAGGGGCGGCCGTTCCTCTATTTCGCCTACGGCGCGGCCTGCGCCGAGGTGACCATTGACACCATGACCGGCGAGATGAAGGTCGATCGCGTGGACATCCTCCACGATTGCGGACGGTCTCTCAATCCGGCCATCGACATCGGCCAGATCGAAGGCGCCTTCATCCAGGGCATGGGTTGGCTGACCACCGAGGAACTGGTTTGGGACGACAAGGGGCGGCTCTCGACGCATGCCCCGTCCACCTACAAGATCCCGACGGCCGGGGACGTGCCGACCGTCTTCAACACTCGCCTGTGGGATGGCGCCAACCGCGAAGAGACCATCCATTCCTCGAAGGCCGTCGGCGAGCCGCCGTTGATGCTCGCCTGCTCGGTGTTCTCGGCGATCTTCGATGCTGTCGCCAGCCTGAAACCGGGCGCCGTGCCGCCGCTCGACGCGCCGGCGACGCCGGAGTCGATCATGCGGGCGGTGGCGGTCATGCGGCGAGGCGAGGCATGAAAGACGTCTTCGCCCCGCTTCATCGTCTCCTGAGCCGCGACGGCGTTGCGGCACTGGTGACGATCGTTGGGGCGAAGGGGTCGACGCCACGCGAGGCCGGCGCTCGCATGGTCGTCTCGATCGACGGCGCCATCTCCGGCACCATTGGTGGCGGCCGGCTGGAACTCGACGCGATGGAGCGCGCCATGGCCGCGCTGCATGCGGGGCGCGACGGCAGCGAACGGCTCGATCTCGCGCTCGGCCCGTCCATTGGCCAGTGTTGCGGCGGCGCGGTCAGCCTGATGATCGAAACCTTCACGGTGTCCCGGTTGGCCTCCGTCGCCGAACTTGCCAAAGCCGAGGCGGCGGGGCCTTTCCAGACCACCGGCAACTGGGCCGGCACCACCCCGATCGACCGGCGCGTGATCGGTGTCGAGCGGCGTGAGCCAACCGCGATCATCGACGATGGCCGGATCGACGAGAGCTTCGGCGAACCCTTGCGCGACCTGCTGCTGTTCGGCGCCGGGCACGTGGGCCGGGCCGTGGTATTGGCGCTGGCACCGTTGCCCTTCCGTGTCCGCTGGATCGACGGCCGGCAGAGCGCCTTTCCCGACCTGCCATTGGCCCGGCTCGAACGGGTGGTCACCGGCACGCCGCCGGCGGAGCTCAGGACCGCTTCCGCCGATGCCTTCGTATTGATCATGACCCACGATCATGGCCTCGATCTCGATATTCTGCATGCCGCCTTGTCAGAAGACCGATTCCCCTATGTCGGGTTGATCGGCTCGCGCACCAAGCGCGCCCGCTTCGAGCATCGCCTCGCCGAGCTCGGCCACTCGGAAGCCCGTATCAGGGCTTTCACCTGCCCGATTGGTGTGCCGGGGATAACCTCGAAAGAACCGGAGCATATCGCTGTCTCCGTGGTCGCAGAGCTGTTGATTGTCGACGAGAAACTTCGTAGGACCCCGGGCGGAGGGTTCGCGGCCGGTGAGGCGGCCGTCAGCTCAGAAATTAAGCAGTCTGCCCATTTATTCGGACATTCCGGCTGAATCTTTTGGCGCGTCCGACGGGCGAAATCGTGCTTCTATGTTGCACAGAAAATAGACAAAGCGCGGTGAAACGGGGACGACGGCTCTGATGGGCGAAGGGACTGGGGACAGCACCGGAGAAATGCTCCGCCGGGTGGGGGGCGATACGCCGCTTCTTGAGGTTCGTCACGTTACGAAGCGTTTCGGCAGCTTTACCGCAAATGATTCCGTATCGCTGAAGATCATGCCGGGCGAGATCCACGCGCTGCTTGGCGAGAACGGCGCCGGCAAGTCGACGCTGGTCAAGATCATCTACGGTTCGCTGCAGCCCAACAGCGGCGGTATTTTCTGGAAGGGCCGGCCGGTGACGGTCGGTTCGCCCGCCGAGGCGCGTGCGCTCGGCGTCGGCATGGTGTTCCAGCATTTCTCCCTGTTCGAGGCGATGACGGTCGCCGAGAACATCGCCCTGGCGCTTCCCAACTGCCGGGCGACGGGCGAGCTTTCCGACACGATAGCCCGGGTTTCCGCCAATTATGGCTTGCCGCTCGACCCGAACGCCCACATCGCCGACCTGTCGGTGGGCGAGCGGCAACGCGTCGAGATCGTTCGCTGCCTGCTGCAGAACCCCGAACTGATCATCATGGACGAGCCGACATCGGTGCTGACGCCGCAGGAGGCCGACCAGTTGTTCGTGACCCTCAGGCGTCTCGCTGCCGAGGGCTGCGCCATTCTCTACATCTCGCACCGCTTGGAAGAGGTGAGGGCGCTCTGTCACCACGCAACCATCATGCGTCGCGCCAAGGTGGTGGCCGAGACCGATCCTGCCAGGGAGACGGTGAATACGCTGGCCCAACTGATGGTCGGCAACGAAATAACGCGTGTCGTTCGAGAAAGAGGCAAGCTCGGCCCGGAGGCCATCCTCCTCAAGGGTTTGACGCAGGTCTCGCAGGAAGCCTTCGGCGTGTCGCTCAAGGACATCGACCTGTCCGTCCGCGCCGGTGAGATCGTCGCCATCGCCGGTATCGCCGGCAACGGCCAGAAGGAACTGTTCGATGCGCTGTCGGGCGAGGAGCCGCTCGAAAAGGAAGACATGGTGATCTTCGCCGGCGAAGCCGCCGGCCTGATGGACATCAACGAGCGTCGCCTGCTTGGCGCGGCTTTCGTTCCGGAGGAGCGTCTCGGCCATGGCGCCGTGCCGGCGCTGAAGTTGTCCGAGAATGTCGTGCTCACTCGCCATGGCACCGGTGAAGGGATCGCCCGGCGCGGCTTCACCCGCTTCGGCAAAGCCGGTCGCATCGTCGAGACGGTGACGAGTCTGTTCGACGTCCGAAAGGGCGTTCTGGACCCCGAAGCACGGTCGCTTTCGGGCGGTAACCTGCAGAAGTTCGTCGTCGGGCGCGAGGTCGAGCGCACGCCGAAGATCCTGATCGTCGCCCAGCCCACGTGGGGCGTCGACGCAGGCGCGGCGGCGGTGATCCGGCAGTCGTTGATCGATCTGTCGCGCAAGGGCGCCGCCATCCTCGTCATCTCGCAGGATCTCGACGAGATCTTCGAGATCGCCGATCGTATCGCGGTCATCTCGCGCGGCCATTTGTCCAAGGCGGAAGACGCCGACACTCTGACGCCGGAAAAGGTTGGCCTGCTGATGGCCGGCGGCGCCGAGAAGAAGGGAGCGGCGGCGGCATGATGCGCCTGGAACTGGTCAAGCGGAGCGAGAAAAGCCGTCTGATGAGCGTGCTGTCGCCGGTGGTCGCCGTGGCCCTGACCGTGGTGTTCGCCGGCATCGTCTTTGCCGCGCAGGGACATAACCCTCTCACCGGCATTTGGTATTTCTTCCTGGAGCCCATCACGTCGCTCTGGGGCGTCGAGCAGCTGATCACCAAGGCCACGCCGCTCGTCATCATCGCGCTCGGCCTTTCGGTCTGTTACCTCTCCAACAACTGGAACATCGGCGCTGAAGGGCAGCTCACCATTGGCGCCATCGTCGGATCGATCCTGCCGATCCTTTTCCCGGACTTCGTCAACCCGGTGGTTCTGCCCCTGATGCTGTTGATGGCCATGGCCGGCGGCGCGTTGTTCGCGCTGATCCCGGCCAAGCTCAAGACCGTATTCGGCACCAACGAAATCCTGACCAGTCTGATGCTGGTCTACTGCTCCAACCTGTTTCTTGACTGGATGGTCCGCGGCCCTTGGCGCAGCCCCCAGGGCTACAACTTCCCAATCACCGTCGACTTCCACGAGTGGGCGGTGCTGAATGCCGTCGACGTCGGGGGCATCTATCTCAACCTCTCCGCGCCGATCGCCTTGCTCCTAGTCGTAATCCTGGCTGTGGTCATGCGCTCGACACTGAAGGGCTTTGAAATCCGCGTTCTCGGACAGAGCCCACGTGCAGGCGCCTTCGCCGGCTTCTCCAACCGCCGGATGACCGCCTTCGCCTTCGCCCTGTCGGGTGCGCTGGCCGGGCTTGCTGGCATGATGGTGGTGATGAGCGAGATCGGCAAGCTGCAGCCGGTCATATCTCCGGGCTACGGCTTCACGGCGATCATCGTTGCCTTTCTTGGTCGTCTCAATCCGGTCGGAATCCTGATTGCCGGTCTCGTCATCGCCTCGTCCTACTTGGGCGGTGAGGCCATCCAGACGTCCCTGCAGATGTCCTCCAAGCTCGCCACGGTCATTCAGGGCGTGCTGCTGTTCTTCGTGCTGGCTGCCGACACCCTGATCCTCTACAAGGTGCGCTTGGTTACCGGTCGCGAAGGGGAGGGCGCCCATGCTTGAGGCCATCATCCTCACCATCATCACGGCGGCGACGCCGCTTCTGCTGGCGGCCACCGGTGAGCTGGTCGTGGAGAAGTCCGGCGTTCTGAACCTCGGCGTCGAGGGCATGATGGTGATGGGCGCCGTTGCCGGCTTCGCCGTCACCATCTCCACCGGCAGTCCCTTGCTCGGCATCGTTGGCGGCGCCATCGCCGGCATGCTCGTGTCGTTGATCTTCGCCTTCGTGACGCTGACGCTGGTCGCCAACCAGGTGGCGTCCGGTCTCGCGCTGACGCTGTTCGGTCTCGGCCTCTCCGGCCTGATGGGCGAGAGTTTCGTCGGTCAACCGGGCATCAAGCTCCAGAGCCTCCATGTTCCCGGCCTCACCGATCTGCCCTTCGTCGGCAAGATCCTGTTCGGGCAGGACCTCCTGGTCTACCTGTCCTTTGCGGCGGTGTTCGGCGTTTCCTGGTTCCTCAACCGGACGCGCGCCGGCCTGATCCTGCGCGCCGTTGGCGACAACCACACGTCCGCGCACGCCCTCGGCTATTCGGTGATCGGCGTGCGCTATCTCGCTGTCATCTTCGGCGGAGCCATGGCCGGTCTCGGCGGCGCCTATCTGTCGGTCGCCTACACGCCGCTCTGGGTGGAAAACATGACAGCCGGCCGCGGCTGGATCGCATTGGCGCTGGTGGTGTTCGCATCGTGGATACCGTGGCGGGCCGCCATCGGCGCCTACCTGTTCGGCGCGGTAACCGTGCTGCAGCTGCATACCCAGGCGCTCGGCATTGGTTTTCCGTCGCAGTTCCTTGCGATGCTGCCGTATCTTGCCACTGTGATCGTGCTGGTCGCCATCTCCGGCAACCGGCGGGCGACCTTGTTCAATACGCCCAGCAGTCTGGGCAAATCTTTCGTGCCCGACCGCTAAAGGCGGGAGAGGCCATCGACAAGCGTCGGCGATACGGTCGGCCGGCGCCTCACTCAAGACCGTGACAGACCGTGGGAAAACCCACACCAGGGGAGAATGAACATGAAGAAACTTGCGCTTCTTGCCGGTACGGCCCTGGCGCTCGCCATCGGCGCCGTCTCGGGCGCCTCGGCCGCCGACAAGCTGAAGGCCTGCTGGGTCTACACCGGCCCGATCGGCGACTTCGGCTACTCCTACCAGCACGATCAGGGCCGTCTCGCGGTCGAGAAGGAACTCGGCGACAAGGTGGAAACCGCCTACGTCGAGAACGTCGCCGAAGGTCCGGATGCCGAGCGCGTCTTCGAGCGCTTCGCCCGCGAAGGCTGCGGCATCATCTTCGGTACGTCCTTCGGCTTCATGGATCCCGAGCTGAAGGTGGCCAAGAAGTTCCCGGACGTTAAATTCGAGCACGCTACCGGCTACAAGAGCGCCCCCAACATGGGCCTCTACAACGCTCGCTTCTACGAGGGCCGCTACATCCTCGGCCAGATTGCTGCCAAGGAATCGGAGAAGGGCCTCGCCGGCTACATCGTCTCCTTCCCGATCCCGGAAGTGGTGATGGGCATCAACGCCTTCATGCTCGGCGCGCAGTCGATCAACCCCGACTTCAAGGTCAAGATCGTCTGGGTGAACTCCTGGTTCGATCCGGGCAAGGAAGCCGACGCCGCCAAGGCTCTGTTCGACCAGGGTGCCGACATCATCGTCCAGCACACCGACTCGACGGCTGCCATCCAGGTCGCCGAAGAGCGTGGCCTTAAAGGCTTCGGCCAGTCGTCCGACATGATCAAGTTCGCGCCCAAGGCGCAGATGACCGCCATCGTCGATGACTGGGGTCCGCACTACATCAAGTCGGTCAAGGCCGTTCTCGACGGCACCTGGAAGGCCGATGACGTGTGGGAAGGCATCAAGGACGGTACCGTCCACATGGCCGAGTACACCAACATGTCCGACGAGACCAAGAAGCTCGCCGAGGAGACCGAGGCCAAGATCGTTGGCGGCTGGAACCCCTTCACCGGTCCGATCTTCGATCAGGACGGCAAGGAGCGCTATGCCGACGGCGTCGTCGCTCCGGACGCCGATCTCCTGGGCATGAACTGGTACGTCAAGGGCGTCGACGACAAGCTGCCGCAGTAAGCTTCGGCTGTTCTGTTTGTTGCTGAACTCGCACGGGGCCGCCTTCGGGCGGCCTCTCTGCTTTGTGGAAAGCCGCCAACCTGCCGGAAATATTGGCATTTCGATCTGCCAGCCGACTTGCGCAAGTCGGCTCCCAAGGGCTAGATTACGGCTAAATGCGTATGGATGCGTCATGCCTACATGCTAGGCCGGGCGAAGTCCGCAACGAGGCGCCAGGCCCTACACATGCTGAGCTTTGCCATTGAATGGCTTCATATTCTGGCCCGCTGGTTCCATCTCGTGGTCGGCATCGGATGGATCGGCACCAGCTTCTTCTTCATCGCCCTCGATCTCAGCCTTCGCAAACGGACGAAGATGAATCCGGGCGTCTACGGCACGGCCTGGCTTGTGCACGGCGGCGGCTTCTACAACGTCGAGAAATACGCGGTGGCGCCCGAAGAGCTGCCGGAGGATCTCGTCTGGTACCGCTGGGAGGCCTACCTCACCTTCGTCTCCGGCTTCCTGCTGCTGACGACAATCTACTATTTCAACGCCCGGGCCTACCTGATCGATCCCTCCGTGGCCGATCTCGCGCCATGGCAGGCGATCGCCATTTCGGTTCTGTCGCTGCTCCTCGGCTGGTTGGCCTACGACGGACTCATGAAGCACACGACCGATGATCATCCCGGCCTGGTCGTCTTCTGCGTCTTCCTGATGATCGTCGGCTTCGCCGCGCTGTTCAGCAACGTCTTCTCAGGGCGCGGCGCCTTCATCCACGTCGGCGCTCTGGTCGGCACCATCATGGCCGCCAACGTCTTCAGGGTGATCATCCCCAACCAGAAGAAAATCGCCGCCGCGCTGATGGCGGGCGAGAGGCCGGACCCGACCCTGGGACTGCAGGGGCGGCAACGCTCCATCCACAACAACTACCTGACGTTGCCGGTGCTCCTCATGATGGTGTCCAACCACTATCCTCTGCTCACCGGCCACCCGCACGGCTGGCTTCTGGTGGCGCTGATTCTCGTCACCGGCGGCATGGTACGCCACCTTCTCAACCGCCACGAGGCGGGTGATCCATTCCGGAAGTACTGGTGGGCCCTACCGGGGGCGGCCGTTGCTCTGACCTTGGCTGTCATCGCCACCGTGCCGTTGCCGCGCTCTGCCGATGTCGCGGATGCCTCGACCGTTACCGATGCGGACGTGCTTCGCCTCGCCGCGACGCATTGCGTGATGTGCCATTCCGCCAAGCCGACTCATGAAGGATTCACGGAGCCGCCAAAGGGCCTCGTCTTTACCGATGTCGAGCACATTCGCCGCTATGCGCCGCTCATCAAGATGCAGGCGGTCGATTCGGAGGTCATGCCGCTTGGCAACGAAACGGGCATGACGCGCGAAGAACGCGACGCGCTGGGCGCCTGGATCGCTGCCAACGGCGGCTGACGACTTTTCGGCCGGTTCGCTATCGGTCGGTGCCGATGGTTTGCGTGGCGTACATGCCGGTGGTGCGGAACTCGGTCGGGCTGGCGCCGAAGAAGCGGCGGAACACCTTCGAGAAGTAGTTGGGGTCGGAGAACCCGGTCAGCGTTGCCACCTCCTTGACCGAGATCTCCGTGTTGACCGCCAGCAACTTCGCGGCGCGGCGCATCCGCTCGGCCAGCACATACTCCGATGGCGGCCGCCCTTCGGTGGCGGTGAAGACGCGGCTGAAATGGGCTCGGCTGAGACCCGCGACGCCGGCCAGTTCGTCGACCGACAGGTCGCTTTGCAGGTTGTTGAGGATGTGCCGGATCACCGGCGCCATCGGGCTTGCCTGGGTAGCATCGGAATAGGTGCCGGCGAACACGTCGTCGTAAAGCGCCATGGCGGCGCGATAGGCCAGGGCCGATGCGGCGCCCGGCGTCTCGCCTTCGCCCTCCATCATTCTAAGAGAGCAGTCGGCCAGCGTTTCCACCGTGCGCGGCTTAAGGTGAAGAACCGGACCGGTCACGGCCATGACCGATCGATGCAGCCGCAGCGCCTCCTCACCGTTCATCGAAATCCAGAAGAACTCCCAGCGGCCGCCGTCTTCCAGCCAGTAGCGATGGTTATGCGGCACCAGCACCAGCATCGCCTCGCCCTCGCCGATGCGATAGTGCTTGTCCTCGTAGCGCAAATTTCCATGCCCTGAAATTGTGTGCTGGAGAACCGTGAAGGGAGTTTGTCCGCGTTTGCGCCCGTCCCAGGAATATTCCTTTGAAGTTTGAATATCATAGCCAGTGCTGGTCGGCATCGTATGGAGCAGATTGCGCCCCCGCGGCAATGACATTGTCGTCATTCCCGGGCCATTTTGTCGCAGTTTGTCGAGCACAGAATTACCCATCGAAGCACAATCCTCGTCTGGCCTTGGCAGCCATATTACGTCTTAATGCAGCCAACAAGAAGAACGGAACGGACGGAGCCAGGGACTTCCCCAAGGACAAGATGTAAGGCGCAACGCGACAGTGTCGCTTGCGCAACACCTTTGTATTGTCTGGAAGTATCCTTATCCGGTCGTTTTAGGCGATTGAACGAGGACAGCATGGCAGCCTTCAAAGTTGCGATCATCGGCGCTGGAAGCGTCGGCTTCACCAAGAAGCTCTTTACCGACATTCTGTGCGTACCGGAGTTTGCCGATGTCGAGTTCGCGCTGACCGACATTTCCGAGCACAATCTGACGATGATCGCGACGATCCTGAGAAAGATCGTTGAAGTCAACAAGCTCCCGGCCAAGGTGACCGCGACCACCGATCGCCGCAAGGCGCTCGAAGGCGCGCGCTATGTGATTTCCTGCGTCCGCGTCGGCGGCCTCGACGCCTATCAGGACGACATCCGCATTCCGCTGAAATACGGCGTCGACCAGTGCGTCGGCGACACGATCTGCGCCGGCGGCATCCTCTACGGGCAGCGCAACATTCCGGTGATCCTCGATTTCTGCAAGGACATCCGCGAGGTTGCCGAGCCCGGCGCCAGGTTCATGAACTACGCCAACCCCATGGCCATGAACACCTGGGCTGCCATCGAGTATGGCAAGGTCGACACCATCGGCCTCTGCCATGGCGTCCAGCACGGCGGCGAGCAGATCGCGGACATCTTCGGCGTCGGCCACGACGAGGTGGACTACATCTGCTCGGGCATCAATCACCAGACCTGGTACGTCGACGTCCGCGTTCGCGGCCGCAAGGTGACCAAGGACGAGATCGTCGCCGCCTTCGAGGCGCATCCCGTCTACTCCAAGCAGGAGAAGGTCCGCATCGACGTGCTGAAGCGCTTCGGCGTCTACTCCACGGAAAGCAACGGCCACCTGTCGGAGTACCTGCCCTGGTATCGCAAGCGGCCCGGCGAGATCATGAACTGGATCGACATGTCCGACTGGATCCATGGCGAGACGGGCGGTTACCTGCGCTTCACCACCGAACAGCGCAACTGGTTCGAGACGGAGTTCCCCGAGTTCCTGAAGGAGGCCGAGGAAAAGATCGACCCGGCGCGACGTTCGAGCGAGCATGCCAGCCACATCATCGAGGCGCTGGAAACGGGCAGGGTCTATCGCGGTCACTTCAATCAGAAAAACCGCGGCGTCATCACCAATCTGCCGGAGGATTGCATCATCGAGTCGCCCGGCTTCGTCGACCGCTTCGGCATCAACATGGTGGCCGGCATCGCGCTGCCGGAGGCTTGCGCGGCCACCTGCCTGTCGTCGGTCAACGTGCAGCGCATGTCGGTGCATGCGGCGGTGACGGGCGACGTCGATCTCCTGAAGCTCGCCATGCTGCACGATCCGCTGGTCGGCGCCATCTGCACGCCTGAGGAAGTGTGGGCGATGGTCGACGAAATGCTGGTCGCCCAGGCGCGCTGGCTGCCGCAATATGCCCATGCCATCGACGCGGCCAAGGAAAGGGTCGCCAAGTCGACCGTCAAGACCCGCGACTGGCAGGGAGCGGCCCGTCGCGAGGCGCGCGGCATCGACGAGATCCGAGAGGAGAAGGCGCGCACCAAGGTCTGAGCGATCGCACGCCATCGAGAATTGTCCGGCGTGGACAACCGCGCCGGACGCGGCAGGCACCATGGGCTGCCGCAGTGGGGAAGTCGACCGGTCGGTTGAGGAGGCCGGTTGGCTTGGGAAGAGACGCGGGGGGATGCGTTCCGACGCTGCCCATCGCATTGTTCGTCCGCCGGCTCGTGGCCGGTGGCCGGTTTTACGAGGGAGGACATGACGGAATGACTTATCGGATGAAATTGACGTCGGCTCTGATGCTCGGCGCGTCGTTCTTTGCGACGGCGGCCTTTGCGTCCGAGCTGACCGCCGTGCCGGAGGCCCCGGTGTTCCAGGGGCAGGGCAAGGTCAACTACGTCGGACGCAGCGACCTTTACGAGTACAAGGCACTGCCGTCCTATAGCGAACCCGAGTACATCACCAAGAACTTCGTCGACAAGGGACGCTTGCCGCCGGTTAAGGATCGTCTGCCGAAAGAGCCGCTTGTCTTCAAGACCGGCAACATGCCCGACGGCACCGGCGTTTACGGCGATGTGCTCCGCCATGTCATCGGCGGTCGTCCCGAAGGCTGGAATTACCAGGCCGGACAGGTGCAGGGCTGGGGTGGCATCGACATCGGCATGTACGAGTGTCTGACGCGTACCGCGCAGCTGTTCCAGATCAAGGCCGAGGACATGGAGCCGCTTCCCAACCTCGCCAAGAGCTGGGAATGGTCCGAAGACGGTCACAAGCTGACCATGCACCTCATCGAAGGCGCCAAGTGGTCGGATGGCGAGCCCTTCACCTCCGAAGACGTCATGTTCTACTGGGAGGACAACGTCCTCGATCCTAACGTTTCGCCGACCAACGGCGCTACTGCGGCGACCTTTGGCGAGGGTACGACCCTGAAGGCGATCGACGACTACACCATCGAGTGGACGTTCAAGGACGCCTTCCCCAAGCAGTACCTGTACAACATGGCCTACGGCACCTTCTGCCCCGGCCCCGCTCACATGCTGAAGCCGCAGCATCCCAAGTATTCCAAGAATACCTATGAGCAGTACAAGAATGCCTTCCCACCGGATTTCATGAACTGGCCGGTGATGGGCGCCTGGTCGCCGGTTCTCTACCGTCCGGATGACATCATCGTCCTTCGCCGCAATCCCTACTACTGGAAGGTCGACGAGAGCGGCAATCAGCTGCCCTATCTTGACGAGATCCACTTCAAGTTGTCGACTTGGGCGGACCGCGACGTGCAGGCCGTGGCCGGTTCCGGCGACATCTCCAACCTCGAGCAGCCCGAGAACTTCGTCGAGTCGCTCAAGCGCGCCGCTCAGCCTACCGCGCCGGCTCGCCTCGAGTTCGGCCCGCGTCTCATCGGCTACAACCTCTACATGAACTTCTCGGCCAACGGCTGGGGTGGTCCGGACGAGCGTGGCCAGGCGGTGCGCGAGTTGAACCGCAACGAGCACTTCCGCAAGGCCGTGACCATGGGTCTCGACCGGCATAAGCTCGGTGAGGCGCTGGTGAAGGGTCCGTTCACGGCCATCTATCCCGGCGGCATCTCCTCCGGTTCGAGCTTCTATGACCGCGAGAGCACCTTCTATTATCCCTTCGATCTCGACGGGGCAAAGAAGGAGCTTGAAGCGGCCGGCCTCAAGGACACCGACGGCAACGGCGTCGTGAACTACACGGACGGCCCGATGAAGGGCAAGGACGTCGAGATCACGCTGCTGGTCAGTGCCGACTACTCCACCGACAAGAACCTCGCCGAGGGCGTGATCGGTCAGATGGAGAAGATCGGTCTGCGCGTCGTCCTCAATGCCCTCGACGGCAAGCAGCGCGACAACGCCAACTACGGCGGCAAGTTCGACTGGACGATCAACAGGCATGGTCCGGAACTGACGGCCGTCGTGCAGAACACCGAGCAGCTCGCGCCGGTCGGCCCGAAGACCTCGTGGTTCCATCGCGCCCCGGAGAGCGGACAGCTTGACCTGATGCCCTTCGAGCAGCAGCTCGTCGACATCGTCAACAAGTTCATCGCCACTCAGGACGTCGCCGAACGCGCCGAGCTGATGAAGGAGTACAACAAGGTCGCGACGAGCAACGTCAACAGCGTCGGTCTGACCGAGTATCCCGGTGCTCTGATCATCAACAAGCGCTTTGCCAACGTTCCTCCGGGAACTCCGATCTTCATGTTCAACTGGGCTGAAGACACGGTTCTCCGCGAACGCCTCTACGTCCCCGCCGACAAGCAGGGCGACTACGAGCTGGCCACGGACTCTCTGCCCGGCAAGCCGGGTGAAAAGGGCCCCGTCGAGTAATCTTCCCACTCGAACGGCCCGGACACTCGCCGACCAGATGAAGATCTGGTCGGCAACACAAGAGTGTTTCCGAGTCCCTGGCTGAGCAGCCGCTTGTCGATCGGGTCCAACCCGATCGGCGGATGCTGCAGCGTCCCGGCGGTGCCCCCCGCCGCCGGGACACTTCTTCCGAGACCTCCGCAGAATTGTCCGGGAGTCCGAGGGAGCCTAAGATCTCCAGCCATCACCGGCCACCAGCCGATGGCGATCCAAGCCAGCCCATTTCGCGAGAGATGGGTCCTTCAAAATCCATGACAAAGAGTCAGGAAGTCTCAGATCCATGTTCCGCTTCTTGCTCATCCGCATCGCCTCGGCGATCCCGGTTCTCTTCATCCTGAGCGTCGTCACCTTCGCCATCATTCAGGCGCCTCCCGGCGACTACAGCGACTTCATCCGCTCGCAGCTGATCAACCAGGGCGGCGCTTCCTTCGAGCAAGCCGATGCCCAGGCCAAGGCCTATGCCCATACGCACGGGCTCGATAAGCCGATCCCGGTCCAGTACGTCAACTGGATCGTCGGCATGGTCACTGAGGGCGACTTCGGCCGCAGCTTCTTCTACAATCGTCCGGTCGCCGACGTGGTGGCTGAGCGTCTGCCCAGAACGCTGTTGTTGGCGCTGACATGCCATCTGCTGGCTTCGGTCATCGGCATATCCTTCGGCATCATAGCGGCGACGAAGCAGTATTCCTGGGTCGACAGCCTCCTGTCTTTCATATCCTTCCTGGGTATGACGGTCCCACGATTTCTCATGGCGCTGGTGATCGTCTACATCCTGGTGTTCCACTTCAACGTCAGTGAAATCAACAGCTTCTTCTCGCCAAAATACGGCGGCGCGCCGTGGTCGTGGGGCAAGTTCGTCAATCTCGTGCAACATGTCTGGCCGGTGGTCGCCATCGCCACCTTTGGCGGCCTCGCCTACAACATGCGTGTGATGCGCGGTAATCTGCTCGACACGCTCAACGCCCAGTATGTCGAGACGGCACGGGCCAAGGGGCTTTCGGAAGGTGTCGTGATCCTGCGCCACGCCGTGCCCAATGCGCTGCATCCCCTCGTCATGTACCAGGGCGTGGTGCTGCCCTACATGCTGACCGGCGAAATCGAGACGGCCATCATCTTCGCCCTTCCGACCGTCGGACCGGCCATTGTCGGATCTATGGCCGTCGGCGACGTCTACGTCACGGCCACCTTCATGCTCGTGCTCTCCGCCACGCTGATCGTCGGCAACATCATCGCCGATATCCTGCTTGCCCTTCTCGATCCCCGTATCCGCCTTGGTGGAGGAGCCAACTGATGCTAGTTCCTGGCGAATCCACCCTGAACGGTGCCGGCGAAATCGTCGAGAAGCACGGCAGCGAGAGTTATGTCTCCCTGGTCTGGCGGCGCCTCAAGCGCTCCTGGACCGGCATGGCCGGCCTCGTGATGGTCATCCTGCTGGTGTTCATCGCCTTGTTTGCCGACTTCCTGTCGCCGGTCGATCCGAAGTTCACCGATGTCGGATATTCCCGACCGGAGACCATTTCCTTCGCCGACAAGGATGGCGGCTGGACGATCACGCCCCGCGTCTATCCCATGGTGGAAGGGGCCGAGCTCGACCCGATCACCTATCAGCCGCTGATCGGGCCGGACTACGACAATCCCCGCTACCTCGGCTTCTTCGTCAAGGGCGCACCCTACAAGCTGCTCTGGCTGATCCCGGCCGAACGGCACCTCTTCGGTGCCACCGATGGCAAGCCGGTGCATTTTCTCGGAACCGACAAGTTTGGGCGCGACGTGCTGTCGCGCGCCCTCTACGGCTCGCGCATCTCGCTGATGATCGCTCTTACCGTGGTGTCGATCGTCACGGTGGTCGGCACGACGGTCGGCATGGTCTCCGGCTATTTCGGCGGCCGCTTCGACGTCTGGGTCCAGCGCTTCGTCGAACTGGTCCTGGCCTTCCCGCAACTGCCGCTCTATCTGGCGCTGACCTCGCTGATCCCGGTGACGGCGCCAACCTCGGTGTTCCTTGCCTTCGTCATCTTCGTGATGTCGGCCCTCGGTTGGGCGCAGCTATCTCGCGAAGTACGGGGCAAGACGCTGGCGCTCGCCCGTATCGACTACGTGCGCGCGGCGATGGCCATCGGCGCCCGTGATCGACGCATCATCTTCCAGCATATCTTCCCCAACGTGATGAGCCACGTCATCGTGGCCGTAACACTGGCCATTCCCAACGTGGTGCTGCTGGAAAGCTTCCTCGGCTTCCTCGGCTTCGCCGTGAAACCTCCGCTGATCTCCTGGGGCCTGATGCTGCAGGATACCTCCAACTACTCGGCCATTGGCTCCTATCCCTGGATTCTTGCGCCCGTGGCCTTCGTCTTCGCGACCGTCTTCGCCTTCAATGCTCTTGGCGACGGTCTGCGCGACGCCATTGACCCCTATTGAGGAAGCCGCTCATGGACAGAGACGAAAACCTCGCTCCGGACGTGCGGTTCGATCATGACAGCCGCAAGGGAGAGCCGATTGTCGACTGCCGAAACGTCGCCGTTCGCTTCAAGGTGGAGGACGGCGAAGTGGAAGCGGTGCGCGGCGTGTCGATGCAGCTTTATCGCGGCGAAACCATCGCCGTCGTCGGTGAAAGCGGCTCCGGCAAGTCGGTGACGGCGCGAACCATCATGGGGCTTCTGTCGAAGCGTGCGCGGGTTGCCCCTGAAGCCAGCATTCTCTTCAACGGCGACGACGTGCTCAAGTGGTCCTCGCAGCGCCGTCGCGTGCTGCGCGGCAACCGCATCTCCATGATATTCCAGGAGCCGCTATCCTCGCTGAATCCGGTCTATTCGATCGGCACGCAGATCGTCGAGGCGATCCGTATCCATCAGAAGCTCTCGAAGGCCAAGGCGCGCGAGAAGGCGATCGAGCTCTTGCGGGAGGTGCATATTCCCGATCCGGAATCGCGCATCAACCAGTACCCGCACCAGCTTTCGGGCGGTCAGCGCCAGCGCGTGATGATCGCCATGGCGCTTGCCAACAATCCCGACGTGCTGATCGCCGATGAACCGACGACGGCGCTCGACGTGACGGTCCAGGCACAGATCCTTCAGCTGATCCGCGACCTGCAGCAGCGCCATGGCATGGCGGTGATCCTGATCACCCACGATCTCACGGTGGTCCGCAAGTTCTCCGACTACGTCTACGTGATGCAGAAGGGGGAGGTGAAGGAACACAACACCACCGAGGCGCTGTTCGAGAATCCTCGGCACTCCTACACCCGCCATCTTCTCGGGTCTGAACCGCGTGGCCACGCCAACCCCTTGCCGGCGGAGTCACCGGTGATGCTTGAGGGCAAGGACGTTCGCGTTGCCTTCATGCTCAAGAAAGGCGGATTCTTCAACGCCGAGTTCCACGAGCTGGTCGCCGTCGACAATCTCAGCCTGACGCTACGGCGCCACGAGACGCTGGGCATCGTCGGCGAGAGCGGCTCCGGCAAGACCACCTTCGGCCAGGCGCTGATCCGCCTATCCGACCCCGATGGCGGCGAGATCTACTTCGATGGCAAGCCCATCCACGGCAAGAACCGGGAGGAGCTGAGGCCGCTCAGGTCGCGCATGCAGGTGGTGTTCCAGGATCCGTTTTCCTCGCTCAACCCGCGCATGTCGGTGTGCCAGATCATTGAGGAGGGCCTGATCGTCAACGGCATCGGCGCCAATCGGGCCGAGCGGCTCGATCGGGTGCGCGACGCGCTCACGGCAGCCGGTCTGCCGACCAACATTCTGTCCCGTTTCCCGCACGAGTTCTCGGGCGGCCAGAGACAGCGCATCGCCATCGCCCGCGCCATCGCGCTCGAGCCTGAGTTCATTCTGCTCGACGAGCCGACCTCGGCGCTCGACCTGTCGGTCCAGGCTCAGATCATCGATCTTCTGCGCAAGCTGCAGGACGAGCGGGGGCTCAGCTATCTCTTCATTTCCCACGACCTCAAGGTCGTCCGGGCGCTCTGCCATCGCGTCATCGTCATGCAGCATGGGCAGATCGTCGAGGAGGGGCCGGTCGAGGAGGTCCTGTTCAAGCCGAAGACCGCCTATACAGAAAAGCTGGTGAAGGCGGCCTTCGAAGTGGCCGCCTAGGCGGCGGAATTCCGGGCTTCGCCTTGCTCTGGTGAGCACGACGGAGCCCGACTGGGGCAAACCGTTGAGAGCGGCGGCCCCTGAACGAGAAAACAACAAACCTGTCCCCGATGGCGGACCGGCGATGCCGGTTCGTGCGGGAAATCTGTTTGCCTGGAGGATAGTGGAAAATGGCGGCCAATCCCAAGATCACCTTCATCGGTGCCGGTTCGACGGTGTTCATGAAGAACATCCTCGGCGACGTGCTGCAC
This sequence comes from Pleomorphomonas sp. NRK KF1, assembly GCF_023721755.1. Lineage (GTDB taxonomy): Bacteria > Pseudomonadota > Alphaproteobacteria > Rhizobiales > Pleomorphomonadaceae > Pleomorphomonas. Next base: position 217,965 of record NZ_JAMDLH010000001.1, read on the forward strand.
CGGCCGGCGCTGAAGGGCGCGACCATCGCCCTGATGGACGTCAACGAGAAGCGTCTGGCGGAAAGCGAGATGGTCGTCGGCCGTCTCGTCAAGCTGCTTGATGCGCCGGCGAAGGTCGAAACCTACACCGATCGCCGCAAGGCGCTCGATGGTGCCGACTTCGTCGTCGTGGCCTTCCAGATTGGCGGCTACAAGCCGGCCACGGTCACCGACTTCGAAGTGCCCAAGAAATACGGCCTGCGCCAGACCATCGCCGACACGCTGGGCGTTGGCGGCATCATGCGCGGCATTCGCACCGTTCCGCATCTCTGGGCGATCTGCGCCGACATGATGGAGGTCTGCCCGAACGCCGTGCTGCTCCAATACGTCAATCCGATGGCGATCAACACCTGGGCGATCTCGGCCAAGTATCCGAAGATCAGGCAGGTCGGCCTCTGCCACTCGGTGCAGGGTACCGCCGAGGAATTGGCGCGCGACCTGGAAATCCCGATTTCGGAGATCCGCTACCGGGCGGCCGGCATCAACCACATGGCCTTCTACCTGAAGTTCGAGCACCGGCAGGCGGACGGCAGCTATCGCAACCTTTATCCCGATCTGGTGCGCGGCTATCGCGAGGGACGCTACCCCAAGCCGTCGAGCTGGAACCCGCGCTGCCCCAACAAGGTGCGCTACGAGATGTTGACGCGGCTCGGCTACTTCGTCACCGAAAGCTCCGAGCATTTCGCCGAGTATACGCCGTGGTTCATCAAGGAAGGCCGCGACGACCTGATCGAGAAGTTCGGCATCCCGCTCGACGAGTACCCCAAGCGCTGCGTCGAGCAGATCGCCCGCTGGGAGAAGGATCTCGAGGCGCTGAAGGCCTCAGATACCGTCGAGGTGAAGGAGAGCCACGAGTATGCCTCGCAGATCATCAATTCGGTCTGGACGGGCGAACCGTCGGTGATCTACGGCAATGTCCGCAACAACGGCTGCATCACCTCCCTGCCGGACTATTGCGCCGCTGAGGTTCCCTGCCTCGTCGACGCCTCGGGCATTCAGCCGACCTATATCGGCGACCTGCCGCCGCAACTCACGGCTTTGATCCGCACCAACGTCAACGTCCAGGAGCTGACGGTGGCGGCGCTGATGACCGAGAACCGCGAGCACCTCTACCACGCGGCCATGATGGACCCGCATACGGCTGCCGAACTCGATCTCGACCAGATCTGGTCGCTGGTCGACGATCTCTGCCGCGCTCATGGCGACATGCTGCCGGCATGGGCCCGTCTCGGCTGAGATCGCCCGGCAATCGGGGGCGGAGACCGTCCGCTCCCGAGCCTCTTCCCGCCGCCTGCTTCAGTTCCTCCCGAAGCGGGCGGCGGCTCCAGCGACGCGGGACGCCGGCATCGTGGGATCGGCGTCCCGCGTTTGTTTTTGGCTCCGTCATCTCCTCCGCCGATGTTTCCACACAGCGCCCCTCGCCAGCCCGGCAACGCCTTCATCCCTTAGTCGGGTTCCATGCCGGCTGCCGCTTGCCCGTATTGCCAAGCCTTGAAAACAGGCACATTCTTGCCTTGTCGGTCATCGCAGGAGGGGTGTCCGACCCGAGAGTGAGCGCTCCGCAGTCCCGGGAATCGGGGGCTGCGGAATTGGACGGGCGAGAACATAACGGAAACATATCTGGAGGTCAGCCATGTCAGGACATACCGGAACCACCACCGACGGCAGAGCAGCCGGCCCCCGTTGCGTTGCCATCGTGGGGCCTCACGGCAGCGGCAAGACGACGCTTCTCGAGGCGATCCTCGAGCGGACGGGGGCAATTCCGAAGGCCGGCAACGTGGCGGCGGGCAGCAGCGTTGGCGACCGTTCCAAGGAAGCGCGCGCCCACGGCATGGGCATAGACCTCAACGCCGCTGACGCCGAGTTCCTGGGCGACCGCTACACCTTCCTCGACTGTCCGGGCTTTGTTGAGTTCTCATTCGAGATGCAGCCGGTCCTGGCCGTCGCCGACGTGGCGGTGGTCGTCTGCGAGGCAGACGAGAAGAAGATCCCGGCCTTGCAACTGGTGCTCCGGCAGCTCGAAGCGGCGGGCGTTCCCCACGTGCTGTTTGTCAACAAGATCGACAAGGCCGACGCCACGCTTCGCGACACCCTGAAGCTGATGCAGTCGGCATCGACCACGCCGTTGGTGTTGCGCCAGATTCCGATCTGGAAGGATGGCGCGGCCATCGGCACCATCGAGCTGGCCCTCGAACGGGCGCTGGTCTACCGCGAACACGCCGAAAGCCAGGAAGTACCCATTCCCTCCGATCATCAGGCCGACGAGCTGGCTGCTCGCTATGAGATGCTGGAGCGCCTCGCCGACTATGACGACGACCTGATGGAAGAGCTGCTGACCGACGTCGCTCCCGATCGGAGCCAGATCTTCCAGGATCTGCGCAAGGAAATGCGGTCCGGGCAGATCACGCCGGTGTTCGTCGGCTCGGCGGAGCGGGGTAACGGCATCACCCGCCTTATGAAGGCGTTGCGCCATGACGCCGCCGGCATCGAGGAAACGCGAGCGCGACTTGGGCTCGCCGATGGGGCCGAAGCCATCGTTCAGGTGGCCAAGACCGTGCAGACGTCGCATGCCGGCAAGCTCTCTATCGTTCGTGTGCTTTCCGGCAAGCTGACCGATGGCCTGGCGTTGACGGCCGCCGATGGCGCTACGGGCCGTGTATCCGGCCTATATGCGCTCGGGACCGGAACGCCGAGCAAGGTGCCCGAGGCGATCGCCGGCTCTGTGGTCGGCATCGGCAAGGTCGATCCCGCCGAGACCGGCTTGACGCTGTCGTCCGGCAAGACGCCGCCGAAGGAACTGGTGCCGCTCGTTCCTCCGTCGCCGGTCATCTCCATGGTGGTGGCTCCCAAGGAAGCCAAGGATGACGTCAAGTTGTCGACGGCGCTGGGACGTCTCGCTGAGGAAGATCCGTCGCTGGTCGTGGTGCAGGACGCCGATACGGCGGAGACAAGGATCGAGGGGCAGGGGGAAATGCACCTGCGCGTTCAGCTCGAACGCTTGCAGAACCGGTTCGGCGTTGCCGTGGTGACGCGCGATCCCGTTATTCCCTACCGGGAGACCATCAAGTCGTCGATCACCGTGCGCGGCCGCCACAAGAAGCAATCGGGCGGTCACGGTCAGTTCGGCGATTGCGTCTTGACGATCGAGCCGCAGGGGCGCGGCGAGGGCTTCGCTTTCGCTGAAGTGGTTACCGGTGGCGCCGTGCCGAAGAACTACTTCCCGGCGATCGAAGAAGGCGTCGTCGAAAGCCTGAAGCGCGGTGCCCTCGGCTTCCCGCTGGTCGACGTCAAGGTGACGCTGTCCGATGGTTCGTTCCACCCCGTCGATAGTTCCGACATGGCCTTCAAGACGGCGGCCGGCATCGGCATGCGCGAAGGACTGCCACAATGCTCGCCGGTGCTGCTGGAGCCGATCCTCAGGGTGAAGTTCTACGGGCCGAGCGAGTTTACCGCTCGCATCAACCAGATCGTCACCGGCCGGCGTGGCCAGTTGCTCGGCTTCGACGGCCGCGAAGGCTGGCAGGGCTGGGATGTGACGGAAGCGTTGATCCCGCAGGCGGAGATGGGCATGCTGATCGTCGAACTCAGGTCGGCGACGGCCGGCGTCGGCACCTTCGAGGCGGCCTTCGATCACCTGCAGGAGATCACCGGCCCGGTGGCGCAGAAGGTGGTCGACAAGCGCAAGACGGAACTTGCCGCTGCGTAAGCCGGCATCGGAGACTGTAACGAGAAGGGGGGCGCCAAGGCGCCCCCAAAGTCTTTGAGCAGAACGAGCTGCAATCGTCTCAACCGGCCTTCAGGCCGTGGTCACGAAAGATCGAGCGGACCTTTTCGACCAGTTCGCCAGACGGCGGCTCGGTCTCGGCCAGCTTGTATTCGCGGCCGCATTCCTTCCACTTGAACTCGCCGAGCTTGTGGAAGGGCAGCACGTCGACACGCTCGACAACGCCGAGTTCGGCGGCGAAGGCTGCCAGCCCCTCGATCTCGTCCAGCTTGTCGGTCAGGCCCGGAACCAGCACGTAGCGCAGCCAGATCTTCTTGCCCTTGGCCGACAGGCGGCGGGCAAAGTCGAGTGTTGGCTGCAGTTGGGCGCCGGTCACCTCGAAGTAGGTTTCCTCGGTGAAAGCCTTGATGTCGAGCAGCACCAGATCGATGTCCTCGAGCATCTCGTCGGTGACGCGCTTGCCCAGGAAGCCGGAGGTATCGAGCGCCGTATGAAGGCCCATCGCCTTGGCGGCGTGGAAGATTTCGGCGGTGAACTCAACCTGCGTGAGCGGCTCGCCGCCCGTGATGGTGATGCCCCCCTTGGCGCGCTTCAGGAAGTTGGAATAGCTGGCCATCTCGGCAACAATCTCGCGGACCGAGGTCTCCTTGCCCTTGCGCATATGCCAGGTGTCGGGGTTATGGCAGTAGAGGCAGCGGAGCGGGCAACCGGAGACGAACAGCACGTAGCGGATGCCGGGGCCGTCCACGGCGCCACCGGCTTCCTTCGAATGAACGAAGCCGTGGGCGACCGGCCGGCGGGCAGGGTGGGCATGCCCGCCGTCGGCATGGACCGGGGCGCCGCCATGGGCGTCCCGGATGTCGAGAAGGTTAGTTTGATGCGCCATGGAAGGTCCGGCTGATGACATCGAGCTGCTGCTCGCGCGTCAGCTTGATGAAGTTCACCGCGTAGCCCGACACGCGGATGGTCAGCTGCGGATAGAGCTCGGGATGCTCCATGGCGTCGACCAGCGTCTCGCGGTCGAACACGTTGACGTTGATGTGATGGCCGCCCTGCAGGAAGTAGCCGCTGAGCAGGTTGTCGAGGTTGTTCACCCGATCCTCTTCGGTGGAGCCCAAAGCGGACGGCACGATCGAGAAGGTGTAGCTGATGCCATCCTGCGCGTGGGCATAGGGCAGCTTGGCGACCGAAGCCATGGAGGCGACGGCACCGTTCTTGTCGCGCCCGTGCATCGGGTTGGCACCCGGCGCGAAGGGCTGGCCGGCCTTGCGGCCATCGGGGGTGTTGCCCGTCTTCTTGCCGTAGACGACGTTGGAGGTGATCGTCAGGATCGACTGGGTCGGCATGGCATTGCGATAGGTCTTGTGCTTGCGGATGCAGCCCATGAACGTCTCGGTCAGCCAGACGGCGATGTCGTCGACACGGTCGTCGTTGTTGCCGAAGGCGGGATAATCGCCCTCGATCTCGAAGTCGGTGGCAAGGCCGCGCTCGTCGCGGATGATCTTGACCTTGGCGTACTTGATCGCGCTGAGGCTGTCGGCGGCGACCGACAGGCCGGCGATGCCGCAGGCCATGGTCCTCAGGATGTCGCGGTCGTGCAGCGCCATCTCGATCCGCTCGTACATGTACTTGTCATGCATGTAATGGATGGAGTTCAGCGCGTTGACGTAGACGCGGGCGAGCCACTCCATCATGGGAATGAGCTTGGCCTTGACGTCCTCGTAGTCGAGGTACTCGCCGACGACGGGAGCGAAGGTGGGGCCGACCTGCGCACCGCTCTTCTCGTCGCGACCGCCGTTGATCGCGTAGAGCAGGGTCTTGGCGAGGTTGGCGCGGGCGCCGAAGAACTGCATCTGCTTGCCGATGCGCATGGCGGACACGCAGCAGGCGATTCCGTAGTCGTCGCCCCAGTAGGGACGCATCAGGTCGTCGTTCTCGTACTGGATCGACGAGGTCCTGATGGAGGTCTCGGCGCAGAAGTCGCGGAAGCCCTTCGGCAGATGCTCGGACCAAAGCACGGTCAGGTTCGGCTCGGGGGCCGGTCCCAGCGTGTTCAGCGTGTTCAGCATGCGGAACGACGACTTGGTCACCAGCGGGCGGCCGTCGATGGCCATGCCGCCGATCGACTCGGTGACCCAGGTCGGGTCGCCGGAGAACAGCTGGTCGTACTCCGGCGTCCTCAGGAAGCGGACGATGCGGAGCTTCATGACGAAGTGGTCGAACAGCTCCTGCGCCTCGGCCTCGTTGAGTTCGCCTTCGGCGATGTCGCGCTGGATGAAGATGTCGAGGAAGCTGGAGACGCGGCCGAGCGACATGGCGGCGCCGTTGGCTTCCTTCACCGCGGCGAGATAGGCGAGATAGGTCCACTGCACCGCTTCACGGCCGTTGACGGCCGGGCGGGTGAGATCGAAGCCATAGATCTCGCCGAGCTTGACGAGCTCCTTGAGGGCCTTGATCTGCTCGGCAGTCTCCTCGCGAGCGCGCAGCACGTCCTCGTCGATGGTGGCGAGTTCGAAGCTCTTGAGCTGGGTCTGCTTGTCCTCGATCAGCCGGTTGACACCGTAGAGGGCGACGCGGCGATAGTCGCCGATGATGCGGCCACGACCATAGGCGTCGGGCAGGCCGGTGATAACGCCGGACTTGCGGCAGGCGAGCATTTCGGGGGTGTAGACGTCGAAGACCGCGTCGTTGTGGGTCTTGCGGAGCTTGGGGAACACCTTGTCGAGGGAAGCGTCAGCCTTGAAGCCATAGGCCTCCAACCCGTTCTTGACCATGCGGTAGCCGCCGAACGGCATGATGGCGCGCTTGAGCGGTGCATCGGTCTGAAGGCCGACGATCTGCTCGAGATCCTCGGCGATATAGCCGGCCTTGTGCGAGGTGATGGAGGAAGGAGTGGAAACGTCGACGTCCAGCACGCCGCCCTTGTCGCGCTCGGCCTTGAGCTGAAGCTTCAGCTTCTCCCAAAGGTCGGCGGTGCGGGGCGTGATGCCGGCGAGGAAGCTGGCGTCGCCCTCAAAGGGGGTCACGTTGGCGATGATGAAGCTGCGGACGTCGATCTCGCGGGTCCAGGTGCCCGGAAGAAAGCCGCGCCAGGGGTCCTGGGCGGAGAGTTCCGTGTCGATCGTGTCGAACGGTTCGCGCGCATAGACATTCATGGCTTTCTCTCCAGTTTTATCACCAGCTCGATGGCCGGAAAGTTATGCGTCCGAGAACGTATAACATAAATCACTTACGTAGTCCTGCGAAATCAAGGTGATTTGCAAGCGCTTCGCACCCTTCATGTAATATATGAGTTCGAAGGTTAAGTAAGTAATCCTGCGCTATTGCCGGGCTTCCAGACCGGGCGCGCGTTGCCTGAAGATCAGCCCTTCGTGAACTGCATACACGCTCTGGATGCAGTCGAGTTTCGGCGGCTGTTGATCGCACCGCAGGCGGGCGGCTTGGGTTGGGAAACTGAAACCTTTTAGAAAATCGCCAAATAGTGCGATTTTTGAAAACATGAAGAAAATCAGCCAAATTTCAGGGCTTGAGAATGATCCGCAATAGAGTCGGGGTGGCTGCAAGAGCGTCTTTCGCAGGCTGGAGGTGGACAACTAAAAAGAGAAGGCCCCGATGGGGCCTTCCGTTGTTCATTCTGTTGTCGTGTCCGAGCCATGCAGGCCTGCGGAGCAGCGTTGCATGCGATGCAGCGCCACGCGGTCGAACAATTCCAAATGGTTATCCGTTTCGGGCAGGGCTGCCCTGCACTCGGCGCGGTTCTGCCTTCGGCAGCGGGGTCAGGCCGCCCAGTGCCTTGCGATAGACCAGCCAGTAGATGCCGCCCACGAAGGCCGCGCCGCCGACAATGTTGCCGAGCGTGGCAGGGATGATGTTGTGGGCGATCGCGCCGAGGGTCAGCACCGACGCATCCACGCCTTCGGGAGCGTGGCCGGTCTGAACGAGGATCCAGGCGTAAGGCAGGATGAACATGTTGGCGACGCAGTGTTCGAATCCGGCGGCGATGAAGGCCGTGACCGGCAGGACCATGCCGAACAGCTTGTCGGTCACCGACCGGCCGGCGTAGCTGAGCCAGACGGCAAGGCAGACCAGTATGTTGCAGAGCACGCCCTTGAAGAAGATCGTGACCACATCGGGCGCCACCTTGCCGGCGGCCAGCTTGATGAGCCCGGCGCCGAAGCCGTCGTTGTTCAGTGCCGATGTGTGAGCCATGTAGATCAGGAAGACGAGGCCGAGCGCGCCGACCAGGTTGCCGAGCCAGATGATCGCCCAGTTGCGAAGCACCTCAAGGGTGCCGAGCTGACGGTTGGCCCAGGCCATGACGATCAGGCAGTTGCCCGTGAACAGCTCCGCGCCGCCGATCATGACCAAGGCCAGGCCCAGGGTGAAGACGAGGCCGCCGAGAAGGCGCTGGGCGGCAAAGCCGAGCGTCGAATCCGCAAGCACGACTCCGAAGAACACCGCGCCAAGTCCGATCGATCCGCCTGCGACGACCGCCAGAGCCGCGCTGGCCAGGGCCGGCATGCGCGCTTTCTTGACGCCGAGCTTCTCGACCTTGTCCTGGATCTCGGCTGGCGCGTAGGCATCGAGGCCGAGGATTGTGTTGGCCTGTCCGGGCGCGGTGTTCGCCATTTGGGGTGTCTCCGGTTCAACTTTTTCGCCGCCAGCGATACCGCCAGATGGGCAAATGTAAAGAGGAGGGAATTACGCAGCTTTCGTCGTGCCGGCGGTGGCCCGGCGGCTTCTGTGCCAATGACATCGTGCGTCCCGCCAGCGGCGCGTGACGCCAGCGGGATGTGAGGCCGTTTTTCCCGGCGATCGTCGGCTGTTGCAAGCCGCATCGCACCGGGCGGAACAAGGTCTTGGGTCGATCAGAAGGACGCTTCGCCGACCGTGACGATACGCAGCAGATTGGTCGAGCCGGGGACGCCTTCGCCCGCGGTCACCACCAGGGTATCGCCGAGCTTGGCGATGCCCAGCTCGCGGGCCAGGGCCACGCCGCTGTTGACCTTGTCCTGGAACCGGCGGTGTTGCTGGCTCGGAATCACAAGCACGCCGTAGGCGAGCATCAGTTTGCGGGTCTTGATGAGGTCCGGCGTGACGCAGAGAACGGGCACGCCCGGTCGCTCGCGCGTGACGCGCAGTGTGGTCGAGCCGGTGGCGGTGAAGGTGATGATCGCCTTTGCGGCCAACGCGCCGGCGATCTGCTTGGCGGCGTGCGTGATAGCGTCCGAAGAGCTTTCCGGCCCGAAGGGAAGACGCTGCGCTTCGATGATCTGGCGATAGAGCGGATCGTGCTCGACGCGCTGGGCGATGCTGTCCATGATCGACACGGCGGCGACCGGATAGGCGCCGGCGGCGGTTTCGGCGGAGAGCATCACGGCGTCGGCGCCATCGAACACGGCGGTGGCGACGTCGGAGGCCTCGGCGCGGGTCGGGGCAGGGTTGGTGACCATCGATTCCAGCATCTGCGTGGCAACGATCACCGGCTTGCCGGCCTGGCGCGCCTCGCGAACGATGCGCTTCTGCAGCGTCGGCACGTCCTCCGGGCGCATCTCGACGCCGAGATCGCCACGCGCCACCATGACACCGTCGGCGAGTTCGATGATGGCACTCAGGCTGTCGATCGCCTGGGGTTTCTCGATCTTGGCAAGCAACGCCGCCCGATCGCCGATCAACCCGCGTGCCTCAATGAGGTCTTCCGGCCGCTGAACGAACGAAAGGGCGACCCAGTCCACCCCGAGTTTCAGCGCAAAGGTTAGATCTTTGCGATCCTTCGGCGTCAGGGCGGAAAGTGGCAGAACCACATCCGGCACGTTGACGCCCTTGCGGTTGGACAGCGCCCGACCGCTGACCACCGTGGTGACGGCATGATCGCTGCCACAGCTCACCACATGCAGGCGGACGCGGCCGTCATCTAGCAGCACGTCGGTATTGGGCTTGAGAGCGGCGAAGATTTCCGGATGCGGCAGGCCGACGCGATTGGCGTCGCCGGGTTCGGTGGAAAGGTCGAGACGAAAGGTCTGGCCCTCGACGAGTTCGATCGGGCCGTCGGCAAAGGTGGAGATGCGCAGCTTCGGCCCCTGGAGGTCGGCCATAACAGCGATCGGTCGACCAGTTTCGGCCTCGACCTGACGCAGCATGTCGAAGCGGGCGCGATGCTCGTCATGGGTCCCGTGGCTGAAGTTGAGCCGGAACACGTCGGCTCCGGCCGCGACCAGCTCGCGGATCACGTCGATGGTCCCGGAGGCGGGGCCAAGCGTGGCGACCACCTTGGTCTGGCGCCGGCGGATCTTGGGATTGCTGTCCGTTCGCGATGTTGCCGGCGCGCTCATGTCTGCTCCTTGACGTCTGTCGACCGTGAATCGTCCGGCCGGAGAATCCCTCGGGTTTAGCCCTAAGGAAAAGTCCTTGCCAGCGTTGCCCTCGTATACACGCAAGGGCGCGGCGAGGGGAAGCGCCGCTTCCGTCGTGTTGTCGCAACTCTGCTTTGCGAACCGTGACGGCGGCAAAAAAAAGACCCCGCCTTTGCGGGCGGGGTCCATGTGGCTGGAAATCAGCCGATCTTTCAGAGGGTCTTTGCGATGGCGACGGCGGTGTCGGCCATGCGGTTGGAGAAGCCCCACTCGTTGTCGTACCAGGAGAGGATACGGACGAGGGTGCCGTTCATGACCTTGGTCTGGTCGAGGTGGAAGATCGACGAATGCGGGTCGTGGTTGAAGTCGGACGAGACGTTCGGCTGGTCGGTGAAGCCGAGGACGCCCTTGAGCGGACCGGAGGTCGCGGCGGCCTTGATGGCCTCGTTGATCTCGGCGACCGAGGTGGCGCGCTTGGCATTGAAGACCAGGTCGACGACCGACACGTTCGGGGTCGGCACGCGGATGGCGACGCCGTCCAGCTTGCCCTTGAGCTCCGGCAGCACCAGGCCGACGGCCTTGGCGGCGCCGGTGGAGGTCGGGATCATGGAGAGGGCGGCGGCGCGGGCGCGGTAGAGATCCTTGTGCAGCGTGTCGAGCGTCGGCTGATCGCCCGTGTAGCTGTGGATCGTCGTCATGAAGCCGGTGTCGATGCCGATGACGTCGTTGAGCACCTTGGCGACCGGGCTGAGGCAGTTGGTCGTGCACGAGGCGTTCGACAGGACGATGTGGTCCTTGGTGATCTTGTCGTGGTTGACGCCGTAGACGACGGTGAGGTCGGCGCCGTCGGCCGGGGCCGAGACCAGGACGCGCTTGGCGCCGGCGGTCAGGTGCATCGAGGCCTTGTCCTTGGCCGTGAAGATGCCCGTGCATTCCATGGCGACGTCAACGCCCAGCTCGCCCCACGGCAGCGTGGTCGGGTCCTTGATGGCGGTGACCTTGATCTTGCCGGTGCCGACGTCGATCCAGTCGGCGCCGGTGGTCACTTCATGCGGGAAGCGGCCGTGAACGCTGTCGAAGCGGATCAGGTGGGCGTTGGTCTCGACCGGGCCGAGGTCGTTGATGCCGACAACCTCGATGTCCTTGCGACCGGACTCGACGATCGCGCGCAGAACGTTACGACCGATACGACCAAAGCCGTTGATGGCGACCTTTACTGCCATGTTCATCTCCCAGATGGGCTGTTTATATTTCGCGATCCCGCAATCTCTTCATTGAGAAACTTCCGGTGCTCGCAAAAATAGTTCCGGAAAGCCGGATATCCGCTGTGTACGCCGATAACCTGCAGTTGTCACTTCAGAAGGTTTTAAAGCCTTCAAAAGCAAAACGGAGGCGGGGTGTCCCGCCTCCGTCGTCAGGTCCCTGAGCCCCTTATTCGGCCGCCTTCCGGCCCTTGGCGGGCTTGGCCGCCTCGACGGGCTGGGCCGCAGCCGCTTCAGCCCGCTCGGTCGGCTCGACATAGGCCCGACCATAGTAGCTGTCGACCAGGATGGCCTTCAGCTCCGAGATCAGCGGGAAGCGCGGGTTGGCGCCGGTGCACTGATCGTCGAACGCTTCGACGGCGATCTTGTCGACCTTGGCGAGGAAGTCGGCCTCGGGCACGCCGGCTGCCTGGATGGAGGCGGGAATGTCGAGCTGCTTCTTCAGGTCTTCGACCCAGGCGATCAGGTTGTCGACGCGCTGCTGCGTGCGCTCGGCATGCAGGCCGAGGTGCGTTGCGATCTCGCCGTAACGGGCCCGGGCCTTCGGACGGTCATACTGCGAGAAGGCCGTCTGCTTGGTCGGGTTGTTGGTGGCGTTGTAGCGGATCACGTTGCAGATGAGCAGCGCGTTGGACAGGCCGTGCGGCAGGTGGAAGGCCGCGCCGAGCTTGTGGGCCATGGAGTGGCAGACGCCGAGGAACGCGTTGGCGAAGGCGATGCCGGCGATGGTGGCGCCATTGTGCACCTTTTCGCGGGCGATCGGATCGTTGGCGCCTTCCTTGTAGGCGGCCGGCAGGTAGTCCTTGAGCAGCTTCAACGCCTGCAGCGCCTGGCCGTCGGAATACTCGTTGGCCAGCACCGAGGCATAGGCTTCGAGAGCATGCGTGACGGCGTCGATGCCACCGAAGGCGGTCAGCGACTTCGGCATGTTCATGACGAAGTTGGCGTCGATGATCGCCATGTTGGGCGTCAGCTCGTAGTCGGCGAGCGGATACTTCATGCCGGTGGAGTCGTCGGTGACGACGGCGAACGGCGTCACTTCCGAGCCCGTGCCGGACGTGGTCGGGATGGCGACCAGTTCGGCCTTGATGCCCAGCTTCGGGAACTTGTAGATGCGCTTGCGGATGTCCATGAAGCGCAGCGCGAGATCCTCGAAGTGGACTTCCGGGTGCTCGTACATCACCCACATGATCTTGGCCGCGTCCATGGCCGAGCCGCCGCCGAAGGCGACGATGACGTCCGGCTTGAAGGACATGGCGCGCTCGGTGCCCTTGCGAACGGCGGAGAGCGTCGGATCGGCCTCGACGTCATAATAGGTCTCGACGTCCATGCCGTGGGTCTTGAGCAGTTCGATGACGCCGTCGGCATAGCCGTTGAGGAACAGGAAGCGGTCGGTCACCACCAGCGCGCGCTTCTTGCCCTCGAGGTCCTTGAACGCTTCGGCGATGGCGCCGCGGCGGAAGTAGATGGACTTGGGGAGCTTGTGCCAGAGCATGTTTTCGGCTCGCTTCGCAACGGTCTTGCGGTTGATGAGGTGCTTCGGGCCGACGTTGTCGGAGATCGAGTTACCACCCCAGCTGCCGCAACCGAGCGTCAGAGACGGCGCCAGGTTGAAGTTGTAGAGGTCGCCGATGCCACCGAGGGCGGACGGCGAGTTGATCAGGATGCGCGCCGTCTTCATCTTGTCGCCGAAAGCGGCGACGCGCTCCTTGTGGCCGTCCTGGTCGGTGTAGAGCACCGAGGTGTGGCCGATGCCGCCAAGGGCGACCAGCGCAGCGGCGGCGTCGACGGCGGCCTCGAAGTCCGGACGACGATAGAGGGCCAGCGTCGGCGACAGCTTTTCGTGGGCGAAGGGCTCGCTCTCCTCGACGCTCTCGACTTCGCCGATCAGGATCTTGGTGTCGGCGGGAACGGCGATGCCGGCGGACGCGGCGATCTTGACCGCCGACTGGCCCACGACGTCGGGAGAGAGATGGCCGCCGGGGAACACGACGTTGCGCACGGCGCCGAGCTCGTTGCCGGAGAGGATGTAGCCGCCGTGGCTCTGGAAGCGCTCGCGCACCGCGTCGTAGACGCTGTCGACGGCGATCACCGCCTGCTCGGAGGCGCAGATCATGCCGTTGTCGAAGGTCTTGGACATCAGGATCGAGGCAACGGCGCGCTTGATGTCGCCGAACTCGTCGATGACCACCGGTGCATTGCCGGCGCCGACGCCGATGGCGGGCTTGCCGGAGGAGTAGGCCGCCTTGACCATGGCCGGGCCACCGGTGGCCAGGATCAGGTTGACGTCGGGGTGACGCATCAGGGCGTTGGAGAGTTCGACCGACGGGGTGTCGATCCAGCCGATGATGTCGGCCGGGGCGCCGGCGGCGACGGCGGCGTCAAGCACCAGCTTGGCGGCGGCGCAGGTCGACTTCTTGGCGCGCGGATGGGGGGAGAAGACGATGCCGTTGCGGGTCTTCAGGCTGATCAGCGCCTTGAAGATGGCGGTCGATGTCGGGTTGGTGGTCGGAACGATGCCGCAGATGAGGCCGATCGGCTCGGCGATGGTGATGGTGCCACCGAGCTCGTCTTCCTCGAGCACACCGCAGGTGTTCTCGTCCTTGTACTTGTTGTAGATGTACTCGGAAGCGAAATGGTTCTTGATGACCTTGTCTTCCACCACGCCCATGCCGGTCTCTTCGGCCGCCTGCATGGCGAGCGGGATACGGGCGGCGGCGGCGGCGAAGGCTGCCTGACGGAAGATCAGATCGACCTGCTCCTGGGAGAACGTCGAATAGATCTGCTGGGCGCGCTTGACGCGGGAAACCAGCGCGTCGAGATCTGCCGGGCTGTTGATTGGCATGTTCTTCTCCTGTCTTCCAAGCATTCGTCCCGAAGGCATTCTTGTCGTTCCGCCGGAGCTCGCCATTGTCTGGCGGCTGGCCGGCTGGGCGTCTGACCCTGAGGGCGAGGCGGTTGCGGACCATTCGGTGATCCGCTTTGTTTTGTCCCGCTGCATATGGGATCGTTTTCAGCCCGGTGGTCAAGTCTTGAACCGATTAAGTCCTCAGTGCGTAGTGGTACTACAGACCGGCCAAAATTCTTCTAAAGGGCATTGATAGAAAAGGTGAAATCGACGAGTTCCGGGGAGTTCGGCCGCAGTCTTCCCCAGGCTTGCTAAACCGTTTTGGAATCCTATCAGAAAAATTACTGATTTCAAATTGGTGCGCCTGAGCAAGCTTCATGTAATCCTTTTCAATGGCTTTCAGGGCGGGGAGGACGCCATCGGAAAGTTCGGACGAGGTCGTGGGACCTTATAAAAATGGCAATTAGTATCAAGGACGTGGCCCAAAGGGCCGGAGTTTCGGTAGCCACCGTCTCGCGCGTCTTCAGCAATGGGCCGGTTAGTCCGGAACTGCGCGAACGGGTGGAAAAAGCTATCGCGGCGACCGGCTATCGTCCGAACCTCTCGGCCCGTCGGTTGCGCTCCCAGCATTCCCAGACCATCGGCTTGATGGTGGCCGACATTCGCAGCCCGTTCTTCACGGCATTGAGCCGTGTGGTCGAGGATGAGGCCTATCGCTCAGGCATGCGGGTGATCCTCTGCAACACCGACGAGAGCACGGATCGCGAGACGATGTATCTGCGTCTCATGGAGGAGGAGCGTGTCACCGGCCTCATTTGGGCTCCGACTCGCGGCAGCCTCGAGCGGTTGGCCGACGAAGACCTGCCTTTTCCGGTGGTGTTGGTCGACCGGGGCGGACCGGTCGGTCGCCACGACAGCGTCGTTCTCGACAATCATCAGGCGACAGCTACCCTGGTGCATCATCTCCATGCCATCGGCCGCAGTCGCATCGTCGGTCTGTTCGGCAACACGTCATCGACCGCTATCGACCGCCACCTCGGCTATCTCGCGGCCACAGCCTCGCTCGGCCTGTCGTCCGAAGCCTTTTTCGTCGCGCCGAGTGCCGAGGCCGCCGAGCGCGAAATCCTCAAGGTGTTCTCCCGCCCCGACCGGCCGGATGGCGTCATTGCATCGAGCAATCTGATGCTGCTGGGTGTCGTCAAGGCAATGCGGCGGCTGGTTCTCAGAACGCCGGATGACGTTGCCATCGCCGGTTTTGACAACGAAACCTGGTCGGAACTGGTGGGACCGGGGCTTACGGTCATCGAGCAGCCGGTCGGCGATATCGGACGCATGGCGATGACGCTGCTGTTCGATCGGCTGAAGGCGCCGAAGGCGCCGGCCCGCAAGGTGATGCTCTCCGGTCGGCTGATCGTGCGCGGCTCGACGGCGCCGGTGACCGGGCTCGTCGACGAGCCCGTGGATTAATCCTCGTCGATCGGATGGAAGTGCACGTGGTCGTGCCGGTGTTGATGCCGGTGCGCCACCGCCGGTTTCAGCTTTCCGTCTTCCAGCAGGACCGCCCGCGTCGATAGTGTCGCGAGGAAATGCGCGTCGTGCGATACCAGGATCATGGCGACCGGCAGGTCGGCGAGGATGGCGGCGAGGCGTTCGAGGTGAGCCTCATCGAGCGCATTGGTCGGCTCGTCGAGCAGCAGCACGTCCGGATCCATGGCCAGCACGCCGGCCAACGCCACCAGCCGTTTCTCGCCGCCGGACAGGTGATGGGTGACGCGCTTTTCCAGCGACAGGAGATCGAGGTCGGCAAGCACCGTCATCGCCCGCTCGATCGCCTGGGAGGGTGTGAAGCCGAGGTTGAGAGGCCCGAAAGCAACATCTTCGATGACGGTCGGCGCGAACAGTTGATCGTCCGAATCCTGAAACAGGAAGCCGACCCTCTGACGCAGGTCGCGAAAATCGTCTTCGACGCGCCGATGGCGACCGAAGGCGACGATTTCTCCGCTCTCAAGCGTTTCCAGCCCGACGATGGAGCGCAGGAGCGTTGTCTTGCCGGCCCCGTTGGCGCCGGCCAGCGCAAGCCGTTCCCCACTTTCGAGACGGAGATCGACCCGGTCGAGTACCAGTCGACCATTGCGTCGGACGCTGATGCCGGAGAGATCGAGAAGTGCGGTCATCAAAAGCGATCCATGAGCAGGGCCACGCCAACGAGAAGGCAGGCCAGCCCGGCAGCGCCGATGTCGACGATCCCGAACCTCTCCAGCGTAACAAGCGGAAACCGCCCTGCGAAGCCCCGGCAGCGCATCGCTTCGTTCACCCGCTCGGCGCGCTCGACGGCCCGGACCAGCAACTGGCCGATGAAGTGGCCGTAGCTTCTCATGGTGTGGAGGTTGGTGCCCGGCACGAAACCGCGCAGTCGCATGGCGTCATGAAGGCGCCGCGCCTCGGCGCGCAGAAGCTCGATGTAACGGATGGCAAACAGGAACACCTGGACGAGACGCGCCGGCAGGCCGAGGCGGCCGAGAGCATGTCCCAGACGAATGGGCGTCAGGCCTGAAATCAGCGGCAACACGACAAGAGCGGCCGAGCTGATGCGAAGGACCAGCGTTACCGCCCGCTCAAGACCGGGCAGCGACAGGCTGAGTGGCCCGATCTCGACGAACGGCGGAAGCCGGGTCAGCAGTGGCAAGGCGACGAACAGGATCAGAAGAAAGCCTTCGACATGCATCAGGCGGCGGATCGTTTGCCTCGTCGAGATGCCGGCGAGTTTGGTCAACAACAGGCCAACGATGAGTGCCGCGCCGAGCAACGCCCAAGATCTGAGGCTGACGAGCGCCAGAACGAGGAGTACGGCGGCGACAACGCGTGTTCGCGTGTCCAGCCGGTCGAGTGGAGAAATGCGAGCGGCCGCGTCGATCGCATCAGCTGCCATGGCCGCTCCGGCGCGAGCGGAACCAGGCCCAAAGGCCGGCAAGGCCCATGATCCAGCCAAGGCCGCCGATCAGATCGTTGAAGCGAACCCGGCCGTCGGCGGCGTCGTAGGCCTCCATCAGCGGACCGATCTGCCGCGCCACCGCCGCATCGACCGCTTTGGCGATGCGTGCGTCGAGATCGGCCGGAATGGCGGAAGTCGAGGGCGTTACAGCGGTGGGAGAGGGCGCTGCCGGCGTTCCGTCGGTCGAGACGTCGGTGCTGGCGAAGTGACCGTCGCCGCCGGCCAGAGTGAGCCGATAGCGGCCGGGCGTTGGCGGCGTGAACGTGAAGTCGCCGTCCTTGCCGGTCTTGAGGCGGGCGATCTCCGTGCCGTCCGGCTTCGTCACCAGGATTTCAGCGCCTTCGGGGCGACCGCCGCCGATATAGAAGCCATACCCCGCGACGGTATCGCCGGTCACCTGTGCGAAGAGCTTGAGGCGATGGGCCTCGGCTGGCAAGACGAGACAGACGAGCGCGGCGAGAGTGACGGCGAAGCGGCGGATCACGGGACTGTTCCAATGAATGTGGAGGCTCCGATCATCTCCGGTTTCACCTTGAGAAGATAGAGCGTCACGAAGGCTGTTACCAAGGCTTCGATAATGGCCAGCGGCAGGTAGGCCATGGCCATCACGCTGACGGCCGGCGCGAACGCCGGCTCCGAGAGGGCAATCTCGACGCCGACCAGCCCGGCGGTGACGATGACCGACAGCGCGGCCGAAAGGCCGGCAAGACTGGCCGAACGGACCGGGGCCCCGGCTTTGATGAACGGGCGAACCGCCATGGCAAGAAGCACGCCCGGTAGTGCCATGTTGACGAGATCGACTCCAAGCACGGTCAGCCCACCGAAGCCGAACAGCAGTGCCTGAAGCAGTAAGCCGACGAAGATGGCGGGAAACGCCTTCCAGCCGAGCATCAGGCCGATCAGGCCGCCGAGCAGCAGGTGGACGGAGGTTGGGCCGAGCGGGAAGGCCAGCGACGAGGCAATGAAGAACACCGCGGCGAGTAGGGCGGTCTGCGGGATGTCGCGATCACCGAGCTTGCGAACGCCAAGCCACAAGCCGCCCGCACCGGCCAAGGTGCCGACGGCAAGGACAGGCAACGACAGGACGCCGTCGGGAATGTGCGCCATGTCAGGCTTCCTGTTCGGCCGTCAATTTGGGCCACCCATGTCGGTCGCTTTCACCCACATCAGCGCTCCGAGCTCGGTAGCGGCCGGCTTGCCGTCCGGGGATTGCGCTTCGGGACCATCGATCAGCGCGGCGAAGCCCCACCATCCCGCCTTCGGCATTGCATAGGAAAAGACGCCCATTTCGTCGGCCTTGATCACCTGGGTGATGAACGCTTCGTTGGGCGGCGTCACCGAGCCGTCGTTCACCCACTCGACCTCGATTTCGGCTCCGGGAACCGGCTGGCCGTCCTTGAGGACGACACCGCGGAACAGGTTGCCGGTCCAGAGGCCGGTCGGCCGGACGAGTGGTGCGATCTCGACTGGCAGGTCGACGAGACGATCCCAGCCTTCGCCGGAGGCGTAGCCGTCAACCACCACCTTGGCGTAGTGGACGATGTACTTGTTTTCGGCCGGCTCCCAGTAGGGCTTGGGTTCGACGAACAGCACCTGGGCGCCCGGCGCGGCGATGTCGCGCTCGAGGCGCCAAGCCTGCTTGCCGTCGATCGGGGTTTCGACAAGGGTTCCCGAAAGATCCTCGATACCATTTTCCGTGGCGACGCCGACGCGCGTCGGTTTGACCATGTCCATGGTCGGGCCGCGTTCCATCGGGTGGGTAAAGACGAGATCGACGGTAATCTTGCCGCCATCGGGCAAAACATCTTCGGACGGGAGGATTTCCTGGAAATGGGCGAACGCCGGGGTTGCGAGGGCGATCAGCGTGGCAGCGGCAGCAAAGGTGCGCATTGGATTTCCCGCTTTGTTTCGGTATGATGAAAATACAAAAACATCATACCTGCGCAATACGGTAAAAGGCTAGGGTCGCGTTGGCGCGCGCTCGGCTCAGTCCACCGCGTCGTGCGTGTGCCCGTGTGTCGCAGGCCGTTCGCTTTTTCCCTCGATCGGAACGACCACCAGGCGACCGTAGCGAACGCCGCGTTCGGCGGTGAGGTGCTCGGCAAAATGGCTGATTTCGCCCGCCCGTCCCCTGAGGAGCGTCACCTCCAGGCAGTTGGCCTCGTCGAGGTGGACGTGGGTCGTGGCGAGCGACATGTCGTGGTGGTGGTGATGCACCGCCGCCAGCCGTCGCGCCAGCTCCCTCTTCTCATGATCGAACGTATAGACGACGGCGGCGACGCAGTCGCGCTCGGGATCGGCGGTTGTCGCCAACTCGCCAAGGCCGGCGCGCGCCAGGTCGCGGATCGCCTCCGAGCGATTCTGATAGCCGCGCCGGGCGATGAAGGCATCGATTTCCTCAACGAGATCGTCGTCCAGTGTGATGGTTACCCGCTGCAAGGCGCTCTCCTGATTCCGAGGCGGCTGGTGCCGTCATCGCGAAGGGTAGCAGGGGCGAGCCGGGTAGGGATAGCCGTTCGTCCCCCTACACGCGGGCGAGCTCGCTGGCGAAGGAAGAGTAGCTCGCCGAGGAGAGGGGCAGGTAGGTCTTGTTCATGCGGCCACAGATCGTCTTGAGCTTCTCGACGGCGGTATGGCTGACGCAATCGACGGGGAACATGACGACGTCGGCGCGAACGAGCACGCCATCAAGCGTCTCGGCCGATTGTTCGGCGCCGCCATCATGATGGATCAGCGAGCCGCGGCAACGTTCGACGAGATCGCGCATGCGAGACACCGTGCGCGGCCGCCCGCCGATGTAGGCGATGCAGCGTCCTTCGAGGTTGAACGGACAGTCTTCGGCGCAGGTGCCGACTGGGCAGGGTGGGGCTTCGGCCAGTCGATCGAGCAACTCGTCCGTCCGCGCCTCGGCTGCGGCGAGGCGATCGGTCAAGACGTTGACCTCGGCGGCCAGCCGATCGTTGCGGCGTAGGGCAAGATCGAGCCGCCGAGCGAGGTCCTCGGCTTTGTCGGCAAGGCGCGCTGCTTCCTTACCGCTCTCCATCTCGGCGACGCGGGCGCGCAGCGCCGCCGCTTCCCGTACGAAAGGCTCGATGGTCGAAACGAGCCGGCTCAGCCGCTCGATCTCCCGGTCGCGGGCCGCAAGGGCCTCCACATGCCCCGCATTTGCCTGTTCCAGACGGCGGGCGAGGGCAGCGCATTGTTGCTCTGCCAGCGAACGGGCGCGCGCATCGCCACGGTGCGAAGCGCCACAGAGATGCGACATCATGTGGACTTCGCCGAAGACGCGGACCTCCAGCGCTCCGCCAAGATGCACGTGGCTCATCACCGCCCAGAAGGCGCCGGCGATCTGCCCCTCGGCGACTTCGCGATCCCAGAAGGCCGAAAGCTCCTCCTCGGAGCGACAGCGCGACGCCTTGCGCACCGCTCCCGCGTGATTGGCGTCGAGAAGCTTCTGGACGGCCCCGGAGGCGCGGTTGCGGTTCGACATCGCATGCACGAAGGCGCCGTGCAGTTCGTAGTCGGTCATCAGCTCGATGCCATGGAAGAGGCCGAGCCGCTTTGCCGTCTTGCGCAACTCGGCCAAGGTCAGACAGGTGCCGAGCGTCACGCAATGGCAGCTCTTCGGCAGGTCCCAGATCTTTGGACGTTCATGACGAACAGGGCGAAGAGGCAACCTGTCCGGCGACAGCGAGGATAGCGACGTGGCTGCCTCGACAGGCCCCGGCAGCGAGAAGACGGGCTTGCCCATCATGTCAGTTTCCCTTGGGCAACAAGGCGCAGAGCGCGCGGTCGACCGCATCGGCCGACACCTCCAGCTCGAACGGGCAGCCGCGCCCGGCGCACAGATCCGCGTGGGCGCAGCGGAAAATGCCGGCGCGAATCTCCACGAGCTCCGCGCACATGCGCGCTTCCACTTCGGTACGATCGGGCGGGTCAAGCGCTTCCAGCACGACGCGTCGCACCTCGATTTCGCGGTCCACCGGCATGTCCGGAGCAATCCCGACCGGTGCGTGAACAAAGCGATAGAGTCGCGACACGCCGACCAGGCTCGCCGTGTAGCCGCCGGGTGCGCGTGGACGGGGCACCAGCGCGCAGCGCTCGGTCAAACGCCGGCAGGCGAGGGCGTCCAGTCGGTGATCGACCGATTTGTCATCGGGGTTGCGCCGTTTCTCGGCGCCGACGAAGCGCACGAGGACGAGGAGGTCCTCGACGTCCTGTGGGAGCCAGCTCTCGGGGGGAAGGTGAGGCGCGTTCATGGCGGGATTCCAGCGATAGGATTTGCCTATACGGAGCATAACTTGAATTTATGAGTCAAGTATAAGTGAAAGTGACTAGAGCCTTACGGTTTGCCCTTGCCCTTCAAATGGCAAACCGCCAATCTGCGATTGTCCGCGCGTCCAGTCGGAGTTGCGATTGTCCACTCACTCTTCCGCCGCTTTCGAGGTCCGTCTCCACCATTCCGGGGGAAACGGGGCGCCGCTGGTGCTCGTCCACGGCTTCGGCGCCGATCGCCGGACTTTCACCGCCAATCAGCCAGCCCTGTCGGCGGTTGCCGACGTCTGGTCGCTCGATCTCCCGGGACACGGGGCGTCGCCCTGGGCAGAGGGGCCGGCGCCGTCGGCTGCCGCCTTTGCCGACGCCATCCGCAGAGCTCTGGACGCAGCGGGGGTAGATCGTGTCGACATGGTCGGTCATTCGCTTGGCGGTGCGGTCTCCGGCGTGTTCGCCGCCCGCTATCCCGGCCGCATCAGGTCGCTGACGGTGTTGGCTGCCTCCGGGCTCGGTCGACCGGTGCCGCGTGTCTTCGTGGAAACCTTGCCGACCCTGACCGACGTCGAGGCAACCGAGCATCTGCTCCAGCGCCTGTTCGTCAGGAAGAGCCTCGCCAATCGGCGCTTGGCGCTTTACATGCTCGACGAACTTGAAAAACCCGGCCGGCGCGCCGCGCTGTCGCGCATCGCCTCGGAAATGAAGGCGATTTCCGCCGAGGCGGATGCCGCCTTCCACAAGGTGGCCGAGGCCGGCCTGCCGCGTCTCGTCATCTGGGGCGCCGGCGATGCCGTCAATCCGCTCGACGAGGATCGCCTGGCTGCCGTCGGCGGTGAGCGCTGTGTCATTCCGGACGTCGGCCATCTGCCGCATGTCGAAGCGGCCGTCGCCGTCAATCGCCGGCTTCCCGATTTTCTGGCCGGGCTTTCCGCCTGAGTTCCGTTCGCCGCAAGAGGCTCTTCGATGTCCCGCACCACTCGCGCCACCCAGTTCCTCGACAAGGCGCGCGTCGCCTATGAGACGGTCACCTACGATTATGATCCCGACGCCGACCGTATCGGCATGCAGGCGGCCGAAGCGATCGGCGCCGAACCGTTCCGCGTCCTCAAGACGCTGATGGCGGAGGTGGACGGCAAACCCGTCTGCGTCGTCGTGCCGTCTGACCATGAAGTCAGCATGAAAAAGCTCGCAGCGGCCTTTGGCGGCAAATCGGCCCAGATGATGAAGCCCGCCGATGCCGAGCGCGTCACCGGCTACCACGTCGGCGGCATTTCGCCCTTCGGCCAGAAGAAACGCGTGCCCACCGCCTTCGAGGAAGCGGCTCTCGTCCACGATACGGTCTACATGAACGGCGGCCAGCGCGGCCTTCAGGTTCACTTGAAGCCGGCCGACGCGGTGAAGGCGCTCGATGCCAAGGCGGCGCCGCTCGTGGCGGATTGACACTAATCCGGGGACAAAACGTGCACGCCGGCGGATAACCGCTTGCCATTCTGTTGCACTTGGGCGGGGGCGATTCTACCCATCGTGCCATGGGCAAGGAACTGATTCCCTCCGACGGCATCGAGCCGATCAATCTTCGTGAAGCGCTTGAAGAGCGCTATCTCGCCTATGCGCTGTCGACCATCATGCACCGGGCATTGCCCGACGTGCGCGATGGCCTGAAGCCGGTGCATCGGCGCATCCTTTACGCCATGCGCCTCCTGCGCCTCGATCCGGGGAACGCCTTCAAGAAGTGTGCTCGCGTGGTCGGCGACGTCATCGGTAAGTATCACCCGCACGGCGACGGCGCGGTCTACGAAGCCATGGTGCGTCTCGCACAGGACTTCTCCCAACGCTATCCGCTGGTCGATGGCCAGGGCAACTTCGGCAATATCGACGGCGACAGCGCCGCCGCCCAGCGCTACACTGAAGCGCGCATGACCGAGGTCGCCCGCCTGCTGCTGGACGGGCTGGACGAAGACGCGGTCGACTTCCGCGAGACCTATGATCAGGCCGACAAGGAACCGGTGGTCTTGCCGGGCGCCTTTCCGAACCTTCTCGCCAACGGTTCCGCCGGCATCGCCGTCGGCATGGCGACCAACATTCCGACCCACAATGTCGCGGAAATCTGCGACGCCGCCATCAAGCTGATCGACGCGCCGGAGACCCCGGTGGAGGG
The DNA here is from genome assembly GCF_023721755.1 of Pleomorphomonas sp. NRK KF1. Classification (GTDB taxonomy): domain Bacteria; phylum Pseudomonadota; class Alphaproteobacteria; order Rhizobiales; family Pleomorphomonadaceae; genus Pleomorphomonas. Next base: position 241,613 of record NZ_JAMDLH010000001.1, read on the forward strand.
GCTCGTCAATCGCGACCTGGGACCGATCAGGGGACCGGACTTTCCGACCGGCGGCATCATCGTCGAAAGCGCCGAGTCCATACTGGAGTCCTATCGGACGGGTCGAGGCGGCTTCCGGGTTCGCGCTCGCTGGCACCGCGAGGATCTCGATCGCGGCATGTGGCAGGCGGTGATCACCGAGATTCCCTATCAGGTCCAGAAGGCCAAGCTGATCGAGAAGATTGCCGAGTTGATCACCGATCGGAAGGTGCCGCTCGTCGAGGACGTCCGTGACGAATCGACGACGGACGTCCGCGTCGTCATCGTCCCGAAGTCGCGCAACGTCGACGACAAGCTGATGATGGAAGCGCTGTTCCGCCTGTCGGAGCTGGAAAGCCGCTTCCCGATGAACATGAACGTGCTGTCGCGTGGCCAGGTGCCCAACGTGCTCGGCGTGCGGCAGGTGCTGGTCGAATGGCTTGCGCATCGTCGCGAGGTGCTGATCCGCCGCTCGCAGCATCGCCTCGACCAGATAAACGCTCGCCTGGAGCTGCTCGAAGGCTTCATCATCGCCTATCTCAATCTCGACGAGGTGATCCGCATCATCCGCGAGGAGGACGAGCCCAAGGTCGAGTTGATCCGCGCGTTCGGCCTAACCGAGACGCAGGCCGATGCCGTGCTCAACATGCGCCTGCGCAATCTGCGCAAGCTCGAGGAGATGGAGATCCGCAAGGAACACGCGGAACTCTCCAAGGAGAAGGCCGAGATCGAGGATCTGCTGGGCTCCGAGAAAAAGCAGTGGAAGACGGTGCGCTGGCAGATCGGCGAGGTGAAGAAGGAATTCGGCCCCGACAGCAGGATCGGCAAGCGTCGCACCAGCTTCGGCGACGGGTCCGCTCACGCCGTCGACGACGTGATGGAGGCGCTGATCGAGCGCGAACCGATCACCGTCGTCGTCTCCGAGAAGGGCTGGATTCGCACGCTGAAAGGGCACATTTCCGACGTTTCCGGCCTTCAGTTCAAGGCCGGCGACGGGCTGAAGCTGTTCTTCAAGGCGGAAACAACCGACAAGCTGATCGTCTTCGCAGACAACGGCAAGGTGTTCACGCTCGGGGCGGACAAGCTGCCCGGCGGCCGGTCCGCCGGCGAGCCGATCCGGCTGATGGTCGACATGGACGATGGCGCCGATGTCGTCGATGTCTTCGTGCACAAGCCCGGACGCAAGCTTCTCGTGGCGTCGTCGGACGGGTATGGCTTCATTACTGCCGAGACGGACCTTGTGGCGACCACCCGCAAGGGCAAGCAGGTGCTGAACGTATCGGCCGGTCAGAAGGCCAGGCTGATGGTTCCTGTCGAAGGCGATCACGTCGCCATCATCGGCGAGAACCGCAAGTTCCTGATATTCCCGCTTGTCCAGGTGGCGGAGATGGGGCGCGGCAAGGGCGTGCGCCTTCAGAAATACAAGGATGGCGGCGTTTCGGATGCGCGTGTGTTCGCGGCCGATGCCGGTCTCGTCTGGACCGATGCTTCGGGTCGCGTGTTCCAGCGGACGATGACCGACCTCGCCGACTGGATCGGCGATCGTGCGACCGCCGGACGGCTGCCGCCGCTGGGATTCCCGAAATCGAACAGCTTCGGTCCAAGGGGACTCTGACGAGTCGCCCTGGGCTGTAACGATTAAGTACTACATTTGGTGTGTACGAAACCCGTTGGCCACAGTCTTTGCTGCCTTTACGGACCTGCCGAACGAATGTACATATTGCACGCTGCCGGTCTCCTTTGCGGGGATCGGGCGCTAGGGATTGACCAGGGGATTCATCATCGAGCCGCCATCTCATCTTTAACAAGAGGTTAGGGATGGTGTTCTAAAGTGAGCAAACGCACTTCGGTGCGACGCTCCGTCTTGGAAGACCTCGGAGGCCCGCAGGCCCCGGAGTTGCGATGGTGATGAGTGCTCGAACGGCAAGGCGTACGGAATGACTGCAGGGCGAAACGGCACGCGCTCGACGACGAAAACGCTGTTGACGGTGATGTCCACATCACTTGTTCTGGCGATCGGCGTGGCGGGCTGCGGAACAACCGAGCAAGGCCCTCTGAAGTCCGCCAAGGCGAAGGTCGATCCCAAGTATGGCGTTGCGCCCAGCCCACGCGTGGTTGCCATGGGCGAGGCGGTGCCGAAGGGTGGCGGTCGCGCCATGGTCGGTAAGCCTTATCAGATCGCCGGCAAGACCTATGTCCCGAGAGTCGATCCCGACTACAAGGTGGTTGGTCTTGCCAGTTGGTACGGCACCGATTTCCATGGTCGCCGCACTGCAAACGGTGAAGTTTTCGACGCCGCGTCGATTTCGGCCGCCCATCCCACCATGCCACTGCCGTCCTATGCGCGCCTGACCAGTTTGGCTTCCGGACGTTCGGTCATCGTTCGCGTCAACGATCGCGGACCCTTCCATTCCAATCGCGTTCTCGACATGTCGCAGCGCGCCGCCGACATGCTCGGCGTCAAGCGCGCCGGTGTCGCAAAGGTTCGCGTCGAGTATATCGGCCCGGCGCCGACCGAGGGCGACGACAGCGCCTTCCTGCTTGCCTCCTATCGCGGCCCGTCGCTGAACGAACCGCAGGCCGAAAAGCCGAATGTCATGCTGGCCGCCGTCGAGTCCCTGCCGGGTGTGAAGACGATGATGCACGTCTTCGACGGTTCGGACGCTCCGAAAGCCGCACCGGTTGCGGCCCCTGCCGTGATGGCCGCCGCTGCTCCGGCCGATGCCGTCGGTACGCCGGCTCCCGCCATTGACGTCGTGCCGATGCCTCGTCCGGTCGAGACGTTCGATTATGTGACGATCGCATCCGCCGATCCGGCTGATTTCGTCGGCCAGTCGCAGGTTGCCGCTCTCACGCCCGCCGCCTTCACCCAAACCGTACCGCTGCCGCAGCCTCGCATGAGCTATGCCGCTCCGGACGCCAATACTTACCAGCCGACGGTCATGTTCGGCGACGTGGCGCTGCCGCCACTGCCGCCCAACGCGTCTGGCTATGCCGCCGACCGCGTGTCGCAGGCCTATCAGGCCGTCGACGGCATAGGAGCGGGAACCGGCTTGTCGGATCTCGTGAGCAAGCTTGAGGGGCTGGCCGAACCGAAGCCGGCCGTCGCGCACGAGCTGTCGGGACCGGTGGTTCAGCTTGGTGTTTTCGGCAATCCGGACAATGTTGCCAAGGTGAGCGCCGCGCTTTCTGCCTATGGAACGGCCGTCGTGACCGACATTTCCGTGAGCGGCCGTGCGATGAAGCTGATGCGCCTCACGTCGCTGACCGTCACTCCGGATCGCGCGATTGCCGCTGCCGAGGCGGCCGGCATCGACGGAGCGCGTCTCCTGCGCTGAGGCTATGACGCGCGGCGAGGGGAATCCGGCGTGTAGATACCGGAAGCGAAAGGCCCGTTTCGTCGTCATGCGTGGGTTCGTTCTGCCGTTCCTTCTGGTTTTTGGTCTCATGTCCGGTCCAGCCGTCGCGCTTGAAAGCGTCGCACCGCGCGTGGCTTTGCACGACGAGACGACCGGTTCGCTGCTGATTGCCAAGGACGAGGAACACCCCTTCGCGCCGGCGAACTTTGCCAAGCTCGTCACCGCCGCCGTCGTTTTCGAGGCGTTGAAGACCGGCGAAGTGACCGACGCCACGCTTTATCCGATCAGCGAACATGCCTGGAGGACCGGCGGCGCGCCGGCCCGCGTGACCACCATGTTCGCGGCCGTGAAATCCTTCGTGCCGGTGGGCGATCTTCTGCGCGGCCTCGTCGTCGACTACGCCAATGATGCCGCCATCGCTCTGGCCGAGGGGCTTTCCGGCTCGGAAGCCGCCTTCACGACGCGGATGAACGCCTATGCGGCGAGGATCGGCCTCAGGGACAGCCGGTTCGCCAATCCGACCGGCTATCCGGATCCGGAAGCCAAGACCACGCTCGCCGACATGCTGACCCTGGCCGGTCATGTCAGGGCGACCTACCCCGACCGCTACGCGCTTTACAGCCAGCCGGAGTTTCTTTGGAACAAGATCAACCAGACCAACAAGACGCGCTTCGTGAAGGAACTTCCGGGCGTTGACGGCATGGTGCTGGCGTTCGACGAAGCGGCCGGCTTCGGCGCCTTGCTGACGGCCGGGCGCGGCGATCGTCGCGTTACGCTGGCCGTGAGCGGTTATGCGTCGCTCACCGATCGCGACAAGGACATCAAGGCGCTGATCGAAGGGGCCTTCTCGGAATACGGTCGGTTCGAGGTTTATCCGGCTCAGGCGGAGATTGGCCGCGTCAAGATTTTCGGCGGCAACGCATCCGATGTGGTAGTCATCGCGTCGGGAGGCGCTCCGGTGACCTTGACGCTGCCGACCGGCGATCGCTCGGAGTTTCGCCTGACCGTTGTTTATGACGGGCCCGTGCCGGCGCCGGTCAGACGCGGAGCACCGATCGCCCGTCTTGAGGTGCGCGTCGGCGACCGTCTCTATCAGTCGGTACCGCTCGAAGCGGCTGCCGATGTCGAGCGCGGCGAGATTCGCGACCGTGCGGTCGATGGGTTCACGGAAATGTTCGCCGGCTGGTGGTACAGGACGATCGGGTCTATATCGATCGAGGATATCGTGAACTTGGGAGCATTGCGTGGGCGGCACCAGGGGTAGATTCATCACCTTCGAGGGAGGCGAGGGCACCGGCAAGTCGACGCAGTCGAAGCGCCTCGCGGCGGCTCTCGGTGCGCGTGGCCTTGACGTGGTGTTGACGCGCGAGCCCGGTGGCTCGCCTGCGGCCGAGACTATTCGCGGCCTTCTCCTGTCCGGTCGGGCCAAGCCTCTTGGCGTGTTGGGCGAGGCCTATCTTTTCGCCGCCGCGCGTATCGATCACGTTGCCGAACTGATCGAACCGACTCTCGGGCGTGGCGCCTTCGTCGTCTGCGATCGCTTTGCCGACTCGAGCAGGGTTTATCAGGGTGCCGCCGGCGGGTTGCCCGCCGATGTCGTCGATGGTCTCATCGACGCCGCCATCGGCTCGACCATTCCCGATCTCACCGTCATCATCGATGTACCCGTCTCGGTCGGACTTGCCCGGGTCGGCCATCGTTCGGAGGGCGCGGACCGCTTCGAGAGCGACACGGTGGCGGTCCATGAAGCGCGGCGACAGGGGTTTCTCGCGCTCGCCGACCGGTTTCCGAAGCGTTGCGTCATCGTCGACGGAAGCCGGGACAAGGACGTGGTATCCGCCGAGATCCTGGCGCTGGTAGCCAACCGGTTCGGACTCGACGGGGAGGATGCCCGTGGCGATTGAGGACGATCGCGCCACCGAGGCCGATTGGCTGGAAGGTCTGCCGCTGCCACGTGAACAGACGGAACTGATCGGGCATTCCGTTGCCGCTGCCGAGCTGCATGAGGGCTACGCCGGCGGCCGGCTTCACCACGCCATCCTGCTGACTGGGCCCAAGGGCATCGGCAAGGCGACGCTGGCCTTCCGCTTCGCCCGCTTCGTTCTGAGCCATCCCGACCCTGCGGAGGCGCCGCCGCCGGCCTCTGGCCTGCTGCCGACCGACGATCGCGTTGCCGCGATGGTGTCGACGGGCGCCCATCCCAATCTCCTGCATCTCCGTCGCCCCTGGGACGAGAAGGCGAAGAAGGTCAAGACGCAGCTCACCGTCGACGAAATCCGCAAGACGGTGAGCTTTTTCGGCAACGCGGCGGGCGTCGATGGCTATCGCATCGCCATCGTCGACGCCGCCGACGACATGAACGTCTCCGCAGCCAATGCGCTGCTCAAGATGCTGGAGGAACCGCCGAAACGGTCGCTGTTTCTGGTTCTCTCCCACGCTCCGGGCCGGCTTCTTCCGACCATCCGGTCGCGCTGTCGCCGCCTGTCGCTCGATCCCCTCGTTCCCGACGATCTGGATGCCGCCTTGACCTCTCTTGGCCTGACGGTGGCCGAGGGCGACAAGCCGGCGCTGGCGGCGCTGGCCGAAGGGTCGGTTCGCCGCGCGATCGAGTGCATCGAGAACGACGGCCTCGAGATCTATCGCCTGTTCCGATCGCTCGCCGATGGCTTTCCGCGCCTGGATCGGCCCCGCCTCTACCGCTTCGCCGACGCGGTGGCCGGCCGCAAGGGCGCCGACAGTTTCGATCTCTGCGCCGATCTCGCCCGTGGCTGGCTTTCCGAACACATGCGGCTCACGCTGCGGAGCGGCGTCGACCGTCTCAACGGCTATGCCGTCGCCTGGGAAACTGTGAACCGCATCGTCGCCGAGACCGACGGCATCAACCTCGATCGCCGGCAGGCGGTGATTTCGGTGATGCAAAGCCTTGCGGGATGCGTAGCTAAGTAGCTATTCACAGAGCTGTGCCGTCGGCGTTCCTTTCGGACACGCCCTGTGACCTTCCGTCCGGCACCATCGTAACCCTGAAGCGAACTCATGAAACCGAAGTTCTACATCACGACCGCGATCAGCTACCCCAACGGGGCTCCTCACATCGGCCACGCCTACGAGGCGATGGCGACCGACGTGATGGCGCGGTTCATGCGGCTCGACGGACATGACGTGCGCTTCCTGACGGGTACCGACGAACACGGCATCAAGATGCTGCAGACGGCGCGCAAGGAGGGCATTACCGCCCGCGAGCTCGCCGACCGCAACTCGGCCCGTTTCCAGGAGATGGCCCGTCTTCTGAACCTGTCCAACGACGACTTCATCCGCACCAGCGAGGAGCGTCACCGCATTGCCTGTCAGGCAATCTGGAAGGCGATGGAGAAGAACGGCGACATCTACCTCAACAAGTATGCCGGTTGGTACTCGGTGCGCGACGAGGCCTATTATGGCGAAGAGGAAACCGTCGTCTCCGACGATGGAATCCGTTTCGGTCCGCAAGGCACGCCTGTCGAATGGGTGGAGGAGGAAAGCTATTTCTTCCGCCTCAGCGCGTATCAGGACAAGCTCTTGAAGCTCTACGAGGAGCAGCCGGACTTCATCGGCCCCGATGAGCGCCGCAACGAGGTGATGAGCTTCGTCAAGGGCGGGCTCAAGGACCTCTCGATCTCGCGCACCACCTTCGATTGGGGCATTCCGGTGCCGGGCAATGACAAGCACGTCATGTACGTGTGGGTCGATGCGCTGACCAACTACATCACGGCGCTCGGCTATCCGGACGTCGAAAGCGAGCTGTTCCGGAACTACTGGCCGGCGCTGCACATCATCGGCAAGGACATCGTCCGCTTCCACACGGTCTACTGGCCGGCCTTCCTGATGAGCGCCGGCGTGCCGCTGCCCAAGCGCGTCTTCGCCCACGGCTTCCTGTTCAACCGCGGCGAGAAGATGTCGAAGTCGCTTGGCAACGTCGTTGGCCCGAAGGAGATGGTCGACGCCTACGGGCTCGATCCGGTGCGCTACTTCTTCCTGCGCGAAGTCTCCTTTGGTCAGGACGGCAACTACAGCCACGAGGCGATCGTCGGACGGATGAACTCCGATCTCGCCAACAACCTCGGCAATCTCGCGCAGCGCTCGCTGTCGATGATCGCCAAGAACCTTGGCGGCGTGCTGCCGACGCCGGGGCCGCTCACCGACGCCGACCGGACGATCCTTGCGAGCGTCTATGGTCTGCTGCCGGTTTGCCGCGAGGCCATAGCGGGGCAGCAGATCCACCAGATGCTAAATGCCATCTGGGGCGTGCTTGGCGAGGCCAACCGCTACTTCGACGCCGAGGCGCCGTGGACGGTCCGCAAGACCGACGAGGCGCGCTTTGCCACGATCATGTGGGTGACGGCCGAACTGCTTCGGAACGTCGCCATCCTGATCCAGCCGGTGATGCCGGCGTCGATGGAGAAGCTGCTCGACCTTCTGGCCGTGCCGGCCGATCGGCGCGCCTTCGACAGCCTGGGCGAGGGCGCTGCTCTCGCGGGTGGGGTCGAGCTGCCGGCGCCTGTCGGCATCTTCCCGCGGTACGTGGAAAAGGCGGCCGACTGACGTCGCTCCGCTTGAGTTCCCGGGCGAATCTCGCCCGGGAACGCCCGTAGAACGAGGCAAAGCCGCCGTTGAAGGCATTGGCGCAATGTTTGTGCAGCGCTTGCCAGAGGGTTGGGCGGTCGCCCGCTTGACAGCGCGATAAGCAGAACTTCTGATGGCCTTACCGGGTGGCCCAACCCCCGAAGGCAATCTCAGGTTCTCAAATGCCTCACTATGATGTCGTGATCGTCGGCGGCGCCGTTACGGGGTCGTCGGCTGCCTATCATCTTGCCGCCAACCCCGATTTCTCCGGCAAGGTGCTGGTCCTCGAAAAGGACCCGTCCTATCGCAAATGCGCATCCGCCTTGTCGGCCGCCTCGATCCGCCAGCAGTTCTCGACGGCGGTGAACATCAAGATTTCCCTATACGGCATTGAGTTCATTCGAAACATCGGCGATCTGCTTGAGGTCGATGGCGACAGGCCGGACATCGGCTTTCACGAGGATGGCTATCTGTTTCTTGCCACGGATGCCGGGCGGGACACGCTCGCCGAAAATCACAAGCTGCAAGTCGAACTGGGCGCCGACATTGCTTTTCTGGAACCGGACACTCTTGCCACCACCTTTCCCTGGCTCAGCGTCGACGATCTCTCGGCCGGTTGTTACGGCAGGACCGGCGAGGGGTGGTTTGACGGCTATGGAATGATGCAGGCCTTTCGCCGGAAGGCGCGATCGCTTGGCGTCGAGTACCGCCCGGCCCGTGCCGCCGCCATCGAAGTCGAGACAGGTAGGGCAACCGGTGTTCGTCTCGAAGACGGCGAGGTGATTTCTGCTGGCATGGTGATCAATGCCTCCGGCGCTGATGGTCGCAAGCTCGCTGCCACGGCCGGCATCGACATTCCCATCGAGGTGAAGAAGAGGATGATCTTCACCTTCAAGGCGGAGGACCGGATCGAGCGTTGTCCGCTCCTGATCGATCCCAACGGCACCTATGTGCGCGGTGACAGCGATGGCTTCATCTGCGGTTGGGCGCCATCGGCCGAGGACGACCCAGAGGTGGAAGACGATTTCGACGTCGATTGGAACCTGTTCGAGGACTACATCTGGCCGACCATCGCGACTCGCGTGCCCGCCTTCGAGCGCATCAAGCCGGGCGCCGCCTGGGCCGGCTACTACGACATGTGCGCGCACGACGACAACGTGCTGCTCGGCGCCATGCCGGAACTGCCGAACTTCCTGCTTGCCAACGGCTTCTCAGGCCACGGATTGCAGCAAGCACCAGCTGTCGGCCGCGGGCTCAGCGAACTTGTCGTCTATGGCGGCTATCGCAGCCTCGATCTTTCGGAGTTGTCGCCAACGCGTGTCCGCGATGGGCGACAGGTCAGGGAAAAGAACATCGTATGAATGGAAAGGCCGGCGGCTTGGTCCCGCCGGCCTTCGTTCCGCCCTTCGATCGGTCCAACGGCCGCGCCGGGCGGACTCGATCCCTCGATCAACCGCCGGCTGTCTCGCGCCGGGGCAGCCGGTGCCGCCAACGCGCCAGCCGCTGACGGGCGGCGTGGATCTTGGCGGCGAACGGTGCCGCCGTGTCATAGAACAGCCGGTCGGCCTCGGCGGTGTGGGTTTGCCTGGGTCGGCGGAGACCTTCTCGGGTGATGATGAACGTCAGGATGTCTTGCATGGTCGCCTCCGGTGATTGCCGGAGAAGCATATAGGCGTCCGAAAAAACGATTCATATTGCCCGATTTTGTAAACCATCGTTCAAAACTGAACGACCGCCAGGACGGGTCCGTCATCAGCGCGACGGACCGCGTCGAAGGGGGAGCGGGTCAGGCGGTGCCGCCGTTCACCGCCGGCTTGACCTTGTTGCCGAGCAGCTCGATCGAGTGGAGTGCCGCGGCGTGCGGCAACTCCTGACCTTGCAGCAGCAAGGTGATGCGGTCGACGCCGCCGAGCGACTCGTTGACATGGCGGATCTTGGCGATGATCTCGTCGGGACCGCCAATCATCAGCGCACCCGTCGGCCCGCGCAGCGCGTCATACTGAGCGCGGGTCGTCGGCCCCCAGCCGCGTTCCCGCCCGATCTTCGAGAAAGTCCGCTCATAGCCCGGCCAATAGATGTCGGCGGCCTCTTCGGATGTATCGGCGAGAAAACCCACCGCATGAACGCCGACGCTGAGCGTCTCGGGCGGATGGCCGGCCTCGGCGCCCGCCCGGCGGTAGAGATCGATCAGCGGTCGGAAGCGGTGCGGCTCGCCGCCGATGATGGCAACGACCAATGGCAGTCCCAGGAAGCCGGCGCGAGCGAAGGAAGCCGGCGTGCCGCCGACGCCGATGCGCACAGGCAGTTGCTTCTGCACCGGCCGGGGATAGACGCCCTGGCCGGTCAGCGCAGCCCGGTGCTCGCCCGACCAGGTCACATTGATGTTGTCGCGAATGGTGAGCAGCAGATCGAGCTTCTCGGCGAACAGCTCGTCATAGTTCCTGAGGTCGAAGCCGAACAGCGGGTAAGATTCGATGAACGAGCCGCGCCCGACGATGATTTCGGCCCGGCCGTTGGAAATCAGATCCAGCGTGGCAAACTGCTGGAACACCCGCACCGGATCGTCGGAGCTCAGCACCGTGACCGCGCTGGCAAGGCGAATGGCTTTCGTCCGCGCAGCGGCGGCGGCCAGGATGACCGCCGGGGCCGAGGCGAGATACTCCTCGCGATGATGCTCGCCGATGGCGAAGACGTCGAGCCCGGCTGCGTCCGCCGCTTCGATTTCCTCGAGAAGACGCGCCATGCGTTCGGCATCGCCGGTCTTGCTGGTCGGAGTCCAGGTGGTCGAGACGAAGCTGTCGATGCCGAATTCCATGATCGGTTCCCGCAATTGAGGAAGGGCGCGCCGCGCGGGCGCAGACGACGATTGTCGATCAATGTGGACGCACAAATGAACAGCGAAAAGGGGTGGATCGTTCACCCTGGGTGGAAGATGTGTCGCCCATTACGTGACTTTGCGTAACCGCTCGAAGGGCTAAGTTCAAGGCACCACTTTCGCCGGCTGGGCCGGCTTTCATTGAGGATCGTTCAATATGGCCAAGGTGCTTGTGCTTTACTATTCCGCTTACGGACACATCGAGACGATGGCCAATGCCGTCGCCGAAGGTGCCCGCTCGACCGGTGCCACGGTCGATGTGAAGCGTGTGCCGGAGCTGGTCCCCGAGGACGTTGCCAAGGCCTCCTATTACAAGGTCGATCAGGCGGCTCCCGTCGCCAAGCCGGATGAGCTCGCCGATTACGACGCCATCATCATCGGCGCTGGTACCCGGTACGGCACCGTTGCCTCGCAGATGCGCAACTTCCTCGACCAGACCGGCGCGCTCTGGGCCCAGGGCAAGCTCGTCGGCAAGGTCGCTTCGGCCTTCACGGCGTCGGCGACCCAGCATGGCGGTCAGGAGTCGACCATCCTTGGCCTGATCCCCACCTTCCTTCACCATGGCATGGTCTACGTCGGCCTTCCCTATGCCTTCCAGGGGCAGATGGGTGTCGAAGCCGTCAAGGGCGGCTCGCCCTACGGCGCATCCACGATCACCGACGGCGACGGGTCTCGTCAGCCGTCCGAGATCGAGCTGGAAGCCGCGCGCTATCAGGGCGCCCACGTCGCCAAGATCACGGCCAAGCTATTCGGCTGATCGTATCCGTCCGCTAAACGATATGCGCCCCGGGATCTCAGGATTCCGGGGATTGTCTGTTCTTGGGGCGTGCGCGCTCGTAAAGACCGACCGGGGTACCTTCCGTTCCGGCAATGACGGCGGCCTGCTTGTAGCCGGCTCGTTCGGCCAGCCGGATCGACGGCGCGTTCTGCGGCTCGATGATGCAGGTGGTGAGCGGGAAGCGCGCCACCTTGTCGGCCCAGGCAAGGCAGGCCGAGAGGGCTTCGCCGGCAAGTCCCTGACCATGGGCGGACCGCACGAAGGCCCAGCCGGCTTCCGGCAGGCCTCGCACCGGCAGGTCGATGGGGCGCTTGAAGTCGGAGAACCCGATTTCGCCGATGAAGGCGCCGGTATCCTTCAGTGTGGCTGCCCAGAAGCCGTACCCCATGACGATCCAGTGGCCTGCGTAGCGCAGGTAGCGCATCCAGCTCTCGTGTTCCGTCGCCGGCCGCCCGGAAATGAAGCGGGTCACCTCCGGGTCGGCCCACATGGCGGAAAGGGCAGGGAAATCGTCGCGGCGGTGACCTCTCAGAATCAGCCGGTCGGTCTCGATCTCCGGCGCCCGTGTCCTTCGGCTCTGTGGCATCGTCCACCCCGCATCGATATAGTGCCGCTTTATCAGATTCGACGGAGAGTGAGCCCCATGCGGTGTCCTTATTGCGGCAACGAAGACAGCCAGGTGAAGGACAGCCGCCCCACCGAGGATGGCACCGCCATCCGTCGCCGTCGCGTCTGCATCGCCTGCGGGGGGCGCTTCACCACCTTCGAGCGCGTTCAGCTTCGCGAGCTGACCGTCATCAAGCGGTCGGGCCGGCGCGTACCCTTCGATCGGGACAAGCTGATGCGGTCGGTCCAGATCGCGCTTCGCAAGCGTCCGGTGGAGGGCGAGCGGGTCGAGCGGATGGTCAACGGAATCGTTCGCCAGCTCGAAAGCATGGGCGAGAGCGAGATCGATGCCGGCTTAATCGGCCGCTTGGTCATGGAAGGCCTGAAGACGCTGGATGACGTCGCCTACGTGCGCTTCGCCTCCGTTTATCGCGACTTCCGCGAGGCCAAGGATTTCGAGAGCGTGCTTGGCGAACTCAACGCCGACAGCGAGTGAGGGCGGCGATGACGGTGGCCCGAGGGCAGCCGACCGAACTTGACCGTCGCTTCATGGCCGCCGCCATCGCCCTTGGCTGGCGGAATGCCGGCGTCGCCCGGCCTCACCCTTCCGTCGGCGCCATTCTCGTGCGCAAGGCGCCCGACGGCTTCGAGGTGATCGCCCGTGCCGTCTCGGCGCCCGGCGGCCGCCCTCATGCCGAGGCGCTGGTGCTGGCCGCCGCCGGGGCGAGAGCGCGCGGCGCCACGCTCTACGTGACGCTGGAGCCCTGCCTCAACGGCGGTCCCGCGCCATCCTGCGTCACTGCGCTGGTCAATGCCGGGGTTGCCCATGTCGTGGTCGGTATCGAAGATCCCGATCCACGCTACTCCGGCCGCAGTCTGGCCGTTCTCGAGCGGAACGGCATCAGGGTGACGAGCGGCGTGCATGCCGGCGAGGCGGCGCTGTTGCATGCCGGCCATATCGCCCGGTCGCGTCTCGACAGGCCACATGTTCACCTTCGGCTCATGCTCAGCGCCGAAGGTTGTGTCGAATGCACCGGCGAGGGCACGCGACCGATCGCTTCCGCCGCCGCGCGCGCCCATGGTTTCGGCCTTCGCCTTCTGCACGATGCCGTCATGGTCGGCTATGGCACCGTCGTGGCCGACGATCCACGTCTCACGGCGCGCCTGCCGGGTTGCGAGACTCGGTCTCCCGTGCGCGTCATCGTCGATGCCGAGGCGCGCACCCCGGTGAGTTCCAACGTCGTTGCGCTGGCCCGAACCTCGCCGACCTGGATCTTCGTGGCGCCCGATGCGCCCGAGGAACGGGTGAAGGCCTTGTTCCAGCGAGGCGTTCTGGTGCTGACCGCCGAGCGCGAGGCCTCCGGTCGCCTCGACCTGGCCGATGTCTTGTTCCAGATGGGCCGCCTCGGCATCAGTTCGGTACTGGCCGAGGGCGGGGCTCGTCTGTCGCGGTCACTGATCGAAGCGGGAATGGTCGATGAGGCGACCGTGGTCGTCTCCGGCGATACCATCGGCGGCGAGATTGCCGAACTGCCCCTGACCGAGCTGTCCGATCCCGGCGCCTTCCGCATCGTTTCCGGCCGATCGTTCGGTGAGGACCGGCTGTTGCATCTTGCCCGCATCGACGGCCGGACGTCGATTCATGACATTCGTCTACCCGTAAGGCCTATCCGGAGGCCTATTGCGGAACCTCTGTGATTTTGCCAACCTCTTGCAGTTAATGATTTGTAAGCGCGAATGGGGACCGCGATGACCCTTCAGACAACTGTCCAGGACGTGAATGGCCTGGGTGCAAAGGCCTTCATGGCCACCTTTGGCGACGTGGCCGAGCATTCTCCCTGGGTGGCCGAGGCCGCCGAGGAAATGCGCCCCTTCCAGGATCGCGACGCCATCGTTGCCGCCTTCGAACAGGTGTTGCGCGCCGCTGGCCGCGCCGCCAAGCTCGCACTGATCAACGCCCATCCCGATCTCGCCACCAAGGCCAAGTCCATCGCCGACGATTCCCGCCGCGAACAGGCCGGCGCCGGGCTCGATGCTCTGTCGCCACAGGAGTTCGCGCGCTTCGAGACGCTCAACAAGACTTACCGGGAGCGTTTCGGCTTCCCCTTCATTCTGGCGGTGCGCGGGGCGACCAAGGCGGACATTCTCGCCTCGTTCGAGGAGCGCCTCGGCAACAGCCCGGACACGGAGTTCGAACGTGCGCTCGACGAGATCGTGCGCATCTTCCGCTTCAGGATCGAAGACCGGGTCGCATCGTGAGGACACCGATAGAACTCGGCGTCCGCGCCGAGGCGATGCTCGCCGAACTCGCCGCCTTCAGCGACGACGACGCCAACCTTACCCGCCTCTATCTCTCGCCAGCGCACCGCGCGGCGGCCGATCACGTCGCCGAATGGATGCGCGCCGCCGGTCTCGACGTCGGCTTCGACGCGCTTGGCACGGCGCGCGGCCGTCTGAAGCCGACGGTGCCGGGACGGGCGGGCAACCGGCGCCTGCTGATCGGCTCGCATATCGATACGGTGGTGAATGCTGGCCGGTACGACGGTATGCTGGGCGTGGTCGCCGGCATCCTCGCGGCCGAGGAGATCCGGGCGCGCGGCATCGAGCTGCCGTTCGGCATCGACGTGCTGGCCTTCGGCGACGAGGAGGGCGTGCGGTTCCCGACGACGCTCGTCTCGAGCTCGGCGGTGGCCGGTTGTCTTGTACCGTCCGATCTCGAGGCGCGGGATGCCGATGGCGTCCCGTTGCGCGACGCTCTTCTGGCTTTCGGTGGTGACCCGGAAGCGATCGCTTCCGCTGCTTACGCTCGAGAGGAAGCGCTCGCCTATCTTGAGGTGCACATCGAACAGGGCCCGGTACTGGAAGCCGAGGGGCTGCCGATCGGCATCGTGACCTCCATCGCCGGCCAGTCGCGCTTTTCGGTGACTGTCGCCGGCGAGGCAGGCCACGCCGGTACCGTGCCGATGCTCCTGCGCCGCGATGCTCTCGCCGCCAGTGCGGAGATGATTCTGGCCATTGAGGATGTGGCCCGCGCCGGTCAAGCCCATCAGATGGTCGCAACCGTCGGACGCCTCACCGCAAGGCCCGGAGCGGTCAATGTCATTCCGGCCGAGGTGATCTTCACGCTCGACATTCGTGCCGATGCCGATGCGCCGCGCCTCACCGCCATTGCCGATTTGGACGCGCGTTTCCAGGCGATCGCCGCTCGCCGCGGCGTTTCGGTCGCCATGGATAAGTTCTACGAAAGCCCGACGACTCCCTGCGCTCCGCGTCTCCAGGAAGCTCTTGCCGCCGCCGCTGGCGATCTCGGGCTCCCGGGCCGAAGGCTCGCCTCGGGCGCGGGCCATGACGGCCACGCCATGATTCACCTAACGGATGTCGGAATGCTGTTCGTGCGCTGCCGTGGCGGTATAAGTCACAATCCGGCCGAGTTCGCCGCCGTTGACGACATGGGACTCGCCGTGGAAGCCTTGATCAGGGCCATCGAGCGGCTGGCGACAGACGCCGCATCTTCAGGGGATCGGATATGAAAGCCATCATCGAAGCCGCCTTCACCGCCGAGGTCGACTTCCTGAAAGCGCTGGTGAGAGTGCCGAGCGACAATCCGCCCGGCGATTGCGCGCCGATCGCCGAGACGGCCGCCGACCGGCTCGAAGCCCTCGGATTCCGGGTCGAGCGGCATCCGGTGCCGGAACCCTTCGTCCGCCAGAACGGCATGCGCTCGGTGACCAACCTGATCGTTCGCCATGTTTTCGGCACGGGCAAGGGACCGGTGATCGCCCTCAATGCCCACGGTGACGTCGTGCCCCCGGGCTCGGGCTGGACGATGCAGCCTTATGGGGCGGAAGAAAAGGGCGGTGCGATCTATGGTCGCGGTGCCGCCGTTTCGAAGTCGGATTTCGCCACCTACGCCTTCGCACTGAAGGCACTGATTGCCTCCGAGCTGCCGCTCGACGGCACTGTGGAACTGCATCTCACCTTTGATGAAGAAGCTGGCGGCTTCGTCGGCCCGGCGTTCCTGATCGAGCAGGGCCTGTCGAAGCCCGATTACGCCATTTCCGCCGGTTTCTCCTACGCCATCACCACCGCCCACAACGGCGTGCTGCATATGGAGATCATCATCCGAGGCAAGCAGGCCCATGCGGCCATGCCCGAGACCGGCGTCGACGCGCTGGAACACGCCGTTCCGATCCTGAAGGCGGTTTACGAGGAGCGACATCGTCTCGGCGGCACCGTTTCGGCCCAGAAAGGCATCGGCTCGCCGAAGCTGACGGTTGGCCTGATATCCGGCGGCATCAACACCAACGTAGTGCCCGATCGTGTCGCGCTGCGCCTCGACCGCCGCCTCATTCCGGAGGAAATCGGCACCGATGTCGAGAAGAATCTGGTGGCGCTGATCGAGGCGGCGGCGCCCAAGATTGACGGGCTGGAGGTGGAGTGCCGGCGGATCATGCTGGCCGAACCCTTGCGCGAGCTGCCCGGTGCCGACCGGCTCGTGGCTTCAATCTCGGCGCATGCCGAGCAAGTGCTCGGCGTTGCCGTAGAGCCGACCGGCGTGCCGCTCTACACCGACGCCCGCCACTATTCGGCGGCCGGCATCCCGACGGTTCTCTACGGCGCTGGTCCGCGTTCGATTCTGGAAGCCAACGCCCACGCGGCCGACGAGCACGTCCAGCTTTCGGATCTCAAGGCGGCGACCGAAGTGATCGCGCTGACGCTGAAAGACCTCCTCACGCCGTGAGGAGGGCGCTCAGCCCACCGTGCCCCAGAGATCATAGGCGTCGGCGCGCTCGATCTTGGCGGTGACGATGTCGCCGACGCGCATCGGGCGACGGCTCGTCAGGTGAACGGAGCCGTCGATTTCCGGTGCGTCCCACTTGGAGCGGCCCTTGGCGACCGTGCCATTCGCCTCGTCGATGATGACCGGGATGCGCTTGCCGACGCGGCGCTGCAACAGTTTGGCCGAAATGCCCTGCTGATGGGCCATGAAACGGTGCCAGCGGCGCTCCTGCTCCTCCGGCGGCACCAGCGGCAGGCCGAGGTCGTTGGCGGCCGCGCCCTTGACGGGCTCGTACTTGAAGCAGCCGACCCGCTCCAGCTTCACCTCCGACAGCCAGTTGAGCAGCATCTCGAAATCTTCCTCCGTCTCGCCGGGGAATCCGACGATGAAGGTGGAGCGGATGGCGAGGTCCGGGCAGATCTCGCGCCACTTGGCGATGCGCTCGGCCGTCTTCTCCTGGTGTGCCGGCCGGCGCATGGCGCGGAGCACGTTGGGGGAAGCGTGCTGGAAGGGGATGTCCAGATACGGCAGAACCTTGCCGTCGGCCATCAGCGAGATGACTTCGTCGACATGCGGATAGGGATAGACGTAGTGGAGGCGCACCCAGATGCCGAACTCGGAGAGTGCATCGGCCAGATCGTAGAAGCGCGCGCGGATCTCCCGGTCCTTCCAGATGCCGGACTGATACTTGATGTCGACGCCGTAGGCGGAGGTGTCCTGCGAGATGACCAACAGCTCCTTGACGCCCGCGTTGGCCAACCTTTCGGCTTCCTTCAGCACGTCGACCACCGGCCGCGACACGAGGTCACCCCTCAGCTTCGGGATGATGCAGAAGCTGCAACGATTGTGGCAGCCCTCGGAGATCTTGAGGTAGGCGTAATGGCGCGGCGTGAGCTTGACGCCCTGCGGCGGCACCAGATCGAGGAAGGGATCGTGGGCCGGTGGAATGGCCTCGTGAACGGCGCTCATCACGCTCTCGTAGGCCTGGGGGCCTGTGATCGCGAGAACGTCGGGGAAAGCATCGCGGATCTGCTCGGGCTCGGCGCCCATGCAGCCGGTGACGATGACCTTGCCGTTCTCGGCCATCGCCTTGCCGATGGCGTCGAGGCTTTCGGCCTTGGCGCTGTCGAGGAAGCCGCAGGTGTTGACGATGACGACGTCGGCTCCGTCGTGGCGGCGGGCGATCTCGTAACCTTCCGATCTCAGGTGCGTCACGATCCGTTCGCTATCGACCAGGGCCTTCGGGCAGCCAAGGCTGACGAAGGAGATCTTCGGTGCAATGTCGGAGCGGGCGTCAGTGGTCATTGGCCGTGAAATCCTGAGCTTTTGAGGCCGAGATGCATGGAGAGCTTTTGCAGTGCCGTCAAGATGGGAGGCAGAGAATTTGCCGGAGTTGAACGGCCCGAATGGTAACGTGGATCTTCACGCGACGATCACCTTTTACGGCGCATCAAAAAGGAAATCGCAAAGACTTTGCCGCTAGTGTATGATCCAGACAATAACGAGTATCGAGGCTTCATGCGCTTCCCGACGTCCCGTTCTTCATGGCCGCTTGCGGCCACGACCGCCGTTCTTGCCGTCCTCACCCTGGGGGGATGTGCAAGCGGGCCATCCGATTTTCTCTCCGTGGCTTCCAGTGAGCCCCAGGCCGAAAAGCCCATCGTTCGCGATGCCAACGAGCAGGCGGCGCTGGCCGCGGCGCTCGCGGCACAGAGCCGCGGTTACCGGATGCCCTCCGACAACATGTCGACTGTGATGGCCCTGTCGGTAGCGCGCCAGCAGCAGAACGAAGAGGCGCAGGCACTCATTCAGGAAACCGAATCCGCGTTCAAGCCTGTCGAGCCGTCGGTCTGCGATCCCTACTCGGTCGATCCGGCGACTGCCTGCCCGGCCAAGCTCCCCTGACAACCGCGAGGTCGGTCTGCGAACCGGCCTCAATGCATCGACAGCTGCTGCCCCAGGTAAAAGGCGGGCAGGCACTTGATGCCAGACGCTTCGGCCTTGCCGCAGCGCTCCGCTGCTTCGGCGGCATTGCGGAACGGACCGGCGATCAGCAACAACTCGGTACGGCCGCCGCGGTCGCGGATGGTGGCCAGGCCATCCAGCCCTTCAAATAGCGCAGGATACTGCCTCACGAGGTCCGACCACGCGCTCTTGAGCGTGGTGAGGTCGCCGTAAGCGCCGAGTTCCATGCCGAATTGGGTGTAGGCCGCTTCACGTTGCGAGTTGCCGTCAGGCGGCACAAGATCGTCGAAGCTGCGCGTCGACGACGGCAGCCCACTCGTCGTGCCGAGCGTCGGCGCCGAGGGGGCTCCGCTGATGCTGCCGGTCATCTCCGAAAAACGCCCCTCGATCTTGCCGAGTCGCTCCGACAGGGCGTCGATCTGACCGCGCAGAAGCTCGGTGGTCTGCCGCAGCGCTGCG
The DNA here is from genome assembly GCF_023721755.1 of Pleomorphomonas sp. NRK KF1. Classification (GTDB taxonomy): domain Bacteria; phylum Pseudomonadota; class Alphaproteobacteria; order Rhizobiales; family Pleomorphomonadaceae; genus Pleomorphomonas. The sequence goes on from NZ_JAMDLH010000001.1 coordinate 261,052, forward strand.
TTCTCGATCCGCACCTTCGCAAGCTCGGTGGCGATGTCGGCGTCTTGCGTTGGCGCGCCCACCATGTCGCTGCGGCCGCTCGACGTCGTTGCGATCGAGCTCGGTTCTGGGGCCGGAGTGCCTCGCAGAAGGGTTGCTCCGCCTCCCGAGGCGACGGGACGTGGTGGCGGTGTGGGCGTCTCGCGAACCGGATTGCCGTAGACGAGGGCGACGACGGCAAACATCACCGCCAGCCCCGCGATGGCGAACCACACCGACAACGCAAAGGAGCCGGAACCGGGAACCCCGTTTCCGCCGCCATATCTGTCGTCACGCTCGCCGTTCACGAGAACACCCCAAACGCCGAAAGGCCGCATTTCGGCCAGTCTCTTCCATAAAGGATGAGGAAGCCGATTCACTCAAGGACAATGAGTCGCTGCCGACGTCTGTTGTCGTGCTTACCCACGAGTGTTTCACGATTGCGTCATCGGCGGCGTGACAAGGCAAGCCTGTGGACGCGAAACTTCACTTGTTCCCGATGCATGGGCAATATGGGGTATGACTGGGCGGTGAATCGGAAGGGCAGGGAGCGTGACGAGACTTAGGAACTACTTCCTGACCGGATTGCTGGTGGCCGGGCCGGCCGGCATCACCATCTACATCACCTGGTCGATGGTGTCGTGGATCGACAGCTGGGTGAAACCCTATTTGCCTCTCGCCTACAATCCGGACACTTATCTGCCCTTTCGAGTCCCGGGCTATGGCCTGGTAGTCGCCCTGATCGTCATCACGCTCATTGGGTTCCTGACCGCCAACATCGTCGGCGCCTCGATCTTTTCGTTCTCCGAAGAGCTGGTCGATCGCATGCCGCTGGTGCGCAATCTCTACAAGGGATTGAAGCAGATCTTCTCGTCGGTGCTCGCCGACAAGGGCAATGCCTTCAAACAGGCGGCGCTGGTGCGTTTTCCGCATGCTGGCGTGTGGACCATAGGCTTCGTCGCCGGCGCGACGCGCGGCGAGGTCGCGGATCGGCTGGAGGGCGGCGACGACATGCTCACCGTCTATGTGCCGACCACGCCCAATCCGACCGGCGGCTATCTCATTTTCATCCCGCGCGAGGATGTGGTCATTCTCGACATGACCGTCGAGGATGCCGCCAAGTTCGTCATTTCCTTCGGCCTCGTCACCGCGCAGTCGGCCGACGCGGCCGAGAGCCTCATCCGGACGCTGTCGAAAGGCGGTTCCCGTCAGTCGGTCACCACCGACGCATCGGAGCGTCCCGCCCACTCGGTCCACGAGCCATCGTAGATTGCAACCTGCCGTGCCCCGAGCAGGTCGAGGGCGAGCGCAATCACCGCTGCCGACACGCCCGAGCCGCAGCTGGCGATTACCGGCTTGCTCGGATCGATGCCGCGACTTGCGAACAAGGTCCGGAGATCGCTGGCCGACTTCAGTCGTCCGCCCTCGATCGCCTCTCCGAACGGCAAGTTGATGGCGCCGGGCATGTGCCCGGACCGAAGACCGGCGCGCGGTTCGGGGTCGCGTCCATGAAAACGGCCGGCCGAGCGGGCGTCCACGATCTGCGTGCCGCCACCGAGCGATGACTTTACCTCATCGAAATTCTTGACGGTCGTCGGATCGAAGCGAGGCGTGAACGTTGCCGGTGCGCGAGACACCTCGCCGGCTTCGAGCGGGTACTCGGCGGCAATCCAGGCGGGAAGGCCGCCGTCGAGCAGCACGACGTCGCGCGCGCCCATGATCCGGAAGCTCCACCAGACGCGGGCCGCCGAGAAAAGACCGACGCTGTCGTAGACGACGATGGTCTGCGTGTTGCCGATACCGAGCGCTCCCACCGCGCGTGCAAACGCATCCGGCGTCGGCAACATGTGCGGCAGGGACGATGTGGTGTCGGCAATGGCATCGAGGTCGAAAAAGACCGCTCCCGGAATATGGCTCGCGAGATACTCGGACCGGCCGCTGCGACCGGCTGCCGGCATGTGCCAGGAGCCGTCGACCACAATCACATCGGGATCGTCGATGTGGCGCAGGAGCCAGTCGGCGGTGACGAAGTGAGCGTCTGGATGCACGGGCATCGGAACCTCCGGAGATTGAGTTCAAGCGGCTTCGGTCGCTGGGGCGAACCGAAGACGGACACGACGGTTGAGGCGGCCCTTGTTCTCGATCTTGGCAATCTGCACTTCGCCAATCTCGCCGGTCGATTTGACGTGCGTTCCGCCGCAAGGCTGAAGGTCGACGTCGGTCCCGATGCGTACCAGGCGCACTCGGCCGGCACCCGTTGGCGGCTTCACCTTCATCGTCTTGACGAGAGCGGGATTCTCGGCCAGCTCCGCGTCGGTGATCCACTCGGTGGTGACGGCGTGGTCGGCGCGGATCAGCGCGTTGAGGGCGTCGGTGGCCGAAGCCCTGTCGACCGTCTCCCCTTCGGGAAGATCGAAGTCGAGCCGGCCTTCCTCCACGCCCACCTGACCGCCGGTGACGGGATAAGGCAGCACCACTGAAAGAAGATGCATCGCCGTATGCATCCGCATCAGGGCATGGCGGCGCGCCCAGTCGAGGCGCTGAATGATCGTCTGCCCAAACTGCGGTAACTCCTGCCCGGATTCTGGAACAAGAATGATCGATGACCGATCAGCGCTATACATGGAGTTCTTGATGTTGGTTCTGAACCCGGTCCCCCATTCGATCGATCCGCGGTCGCCAGGCTGGCCACCGCCTTGCGGGTAAAAGATCGCGCGGTCGACGTAGAGGCCCCCATCCGTGCCGACGGCAGTCACCGTCGCCTCGGCGAGTTCCAGGTAAGGGTTATCGAGGTACAGAGCCTCGGTCATCGTAAGTCCTCTGTCATGCCGCCTCGAACGGCGGCCTGAATTTCCTCGGAGCATCTAGCCAACTCGGTACCGCCAGATTCTTGCTCCTCAGAAACGTCGGGTTGTACAGCTTTGACGCATAACGTGCGCCACCGTCGCAAAGCACGGTGACGATGGTGTGTCCCGGGCCAAGCTCGCGAGCGAGAGCGATGGCGCCGGCGACGTTGATTCCGGAGGAGCCGCCGAGGCAGAGCCCTTCGTGTTCCACCAGGTCGAACAGCTCGGCGAGCGCGGTCTCGTCGGAGATGCGGCAGGAAAAGTCCACCGGCGCGCCTTCGAGATTGGCGGTTATGCGACCTTGACCGATGCCCTCGGTGATTGAAGAGCCCTCTGCCTTGAGTTCGCCGGTCGTATACCAGGCGTGCAGCGCGGCCCCATGCGGATCGGCCAACCCGATCTTCACGTCGGGCTTCATGTCCTTGAGGCCGATGCCGACGCCGGCCAAGGTGCCGCCCGAGCCGACGGCGCAGATGAACCCATCGATCTTGCCGTCCGTTTGCTCGAAGATCTCGCGGGCCGTCGTCTCGATATGGGCCTGCCTGTTGGCGACATTGTCGAACTGGTTGGCCCAAATCGCGCCGTGCGGTTCGGTCTTGGCGAGCTGGTCGGCCAACCGACCGGACAGCTTCACATAATTGTTGGGATTGCGGTAGGGAACGGCCGGTACCTCGACCAGCTCGGCGCCCACCATTCGAAGGTAATCCTTCTTTTCCTGCGACTGCGTTTCTGGAATGACGATGACCGTCTTGAGGCCGAGCGCACTGCCGACCAGCGCGAGGCCTATGCCGGTGTTGCCCGCCGTACCCTCCACGACGGTGCCGCCCGGTTGCAGGCGTCCGGCCTTCAAGGCATCGCGAATGATGTAGAGGGCGGCGCGGTCTTTCACCGACTGGCCAGGGTTCATGAACTCCGCCTTGCCGAGAATCTCGCAACCCGTCTTTTCGGAAGCACGACGAAGACGGATCAACGGCGTGTTGCCGATGGTGTCGAGAATACTAGCGGTCACTGGGCATCTCCATGGGACTGCCGTCGGAAGGTCGGCGGAACAAACCGAGCAACCCGCCCCGGGGTGCAGGCGTTCCACAGAAAGTGGATACAAAACAAAAGCCTGGGCAAACACCGAGTCCAACCGGTCGGTCATTGCTCCGGGCTTTTGGGTGAATATTGTTTACGCGAACTCGCTCTCCGCCGGCTCATCGGGCAGCACCGCCCATCCGCTGGAGGTCAGGTACTCGAGAGGCTTGTAGCGACGCTTATAGTCCATCTTGCGCGAGCCTTGCACCCAGTACCCCAGGTAAAGGTAGGGCAGGCCTCGCCGCCGCGTTCGTTCAATGTGATCGAGAATCATGAATGTACCGAGCCCGTCCCTTTGCATGTCGGGCTCGTAGAAGGAGTAAACCATCGACAGACCGTCAATCAGCACATCGGTCAGTGCGGCGCCGATCAGCGGCCCATCGCCCATGCCGCTCAGGAATGTGTTGATGCCGCGCCGACGGTACTCGATCATCATGGTCGACACGTGCGTCTCTTCCACCATTGCGGCATAGTCTCCCACCGTCATGTCCACCATGCCACCATCGGCATGGCGCGCATCGAGATAGGATCGGAAGAGAGAGTATTGTTCGCCCGTCGCCGCCGGAGGCAGTTCCGCGCCGACCAGGTGGCTGTTGCGCGAATAGTTGCGCCGTTGGCTCTTGTCGGGTCGGAAGTCGTCGACGCGGACGCGCACGGACACGCAGGAGCGGCACTCCTCGCAGGCCGGCCGGTAGGCGATGTTCTGGCTGCGGCGGAAACCGCCGTGACTCAGGATGGAGTTCATCGCGGCGGCACGCTCGCCGACCATGTGCGTAAACACCTTCCGTTCCGTCTTGCCCGGCAGATAGGGACAGGCGGACGGCGCGGTCAGAAAGAATTGAGGCGCGTCGGTTGGGTGTTGCGTCATGGGTTCTTGGTCGGTCTGCTTCGGTCGATCTTGGCATCTTTCGCCGGCTCTGGCGAGATACCAAGATCAACGGAAGCGATTTGTCCGAACCCACCAGGATTTGCCGGCAAGCCACGGCGCATACGGATGTTCAAGGCGCGGAGGCTCACAGCGTCGGACGGCCTGTCGATGACGCGGCACAGTCCGTACCGGTCAATAGCGATTGACGAAGACGACGCCGAGCACGATGTCGTGCAGCAGGCGCTTGTTCTCGGTGAACAGCGACACCAGCAGGACCAAGGGTGTCAGGACCGAAATCGAGAAATAGAACAGCACCGCGTGGATGGCGGCGATGCCGGGGTTGAGGCGGCTGCCGTCCATGAAACGGGCTTCGATGCCCTGGGTCCGCATGCCGACCGTGGCCGAGAGGGGACCTCCCAGCGAGAAGGCGCAGTAGACGAGCGCCACCGCCGGCCAGAGGATCGGGTAGAGCAGCCAGCCGAGGCCGAGAGTGAAGATGCCGAGGAAGAATACCACCACGCCGACGGCGAAGGTGAGCAAGGCGATGATGACGGCATCGATCAGGAAGGCAATGACACGGCGCGTGCGGATACCATCGACGGCTCTGGGGCCGGGGCGCCCCTCGTCAACGATGTAATCGGCGGCGTCATAGGTCCGGTTGGACATGGGAATCTCCCTGAAGAACGATGAGCCGCATATGGGAATGCGGTCCGCGAGTTCAATGCGCCGCACGCGCGAATGGCCGCCTATTCCGCCGATTTTCGCTCGACGCCGTATCCCTTCGCCCTGAGAGCGGCGATGATCTCCTCGGCATGGTGCCCGTCGCGCGCCTCAAGGGTGATATCCAGCGATGCCCCCTTGGCCGGTATTTCCAGCACGGTTCGCCGGTGGGACACCTCGAGTATGTTGCCGCCGGCATCGCCGATCAGGGTGGTGATGGCGCCGAGCGTGCCGGGCCGGTCCGGAATGGCGAGACGGATGGCGACGATCCTTTCCTCGCGGGCCAGCTCGCGCATCATGATCGAGGCGAGTATGCGCGGGTCGATGTTGCCTCCCGAAAGCACCAGTCCAACCTTCCTGCCACGGAAAAGATCCGGCTCGGCGAACATTGCGGCGAGCCCGGCTGCGCCGGCGCCTTCGGCCATGGTCTTCTGGAGCGTCAGATAGGCGTTGACCGCCCGTTCGAGATGGCTCTCGTCGACGAGGACGATGGCGTCGACGAGTTCTCGTACGATTGGCAGCGTCCTCTGCCCGGCAACCTTGACCGCGATGCCTTCGGCCAGTGTCGCCCCGCCGGCCATGGCGTCGATGCCCTTCAGAGCCGCCCACATCGACGGATACATGCGCGTTTCGACGCCAACCAGGCGGATGTCGGGTTTCAATGCCTTGGCCGCTGTCGCCATTCCGGCAATCAAGCCGCCGCCGCCGACCGGTATGGCGATGACGTCGAGATCCGGCCGCTCTTCAAGCATCTCAAGTGCCAGCGTGCCCTGGCCGGCGATGACGTCGATGTCGTCGTAAGGGTGGATGAAGACGAGGTTTTCATCCGTTCCGATGCGCGCGGCGGCCAGAGCCGACTCGGCCACCGTCTCGCCCTCAAGCATGACGCGGGCGCCGTAGCCGGCTGTTGCCGACACTTTGACATGCGGCGTGGTCACCGGCATGACGATGGTCGCCTCGATGCCGAGCCGCACCGCGTGGTAGGCAACGGCCTGCGCATGGTTGCCGGCCGACATAGCAATAACGCCACGACGCCGCTCGTCGGCCGAGAGGGCCAACAGGCGATTGAGCGCCCCACGTTCCTTGAAGGCCGAGGTTACCTGCAGGTTCTCGTACTTGACGAACACCTCTGCCCCGGTCAGCCGGCCGAGACGAGGCGCCGGCAGGAACGGGGTATGCATCACCTGACCTGAAATCGCGTTTCTGGCGGCGCGAATTCTGTCGATCGTGATCGACTGTTCGTTGGCGACCATATGTTTTTCCACGCTTTTCCCTCTCACAGCGCATGGCGAGGAGAGGCGGCAATATCCCTTTGCAAAAACATGCGTTTTTAAGTCAAGTTTCGTGGATTGTCTCCGGGGTACCCCTGAGCGTAATAAACCTTAGAAAGGAACCTTCGACGCCCTTGCGAAGTGAAGGTCTATCCGCTAACCGTGCGACAAGCAATTCGGCGACCCCACGCGACTCCCAACCAAATTGTCGCGATGTGCAAATGGGTTGCGTCCGAACCAACGAGGTCACAATGGACGAACTCCTTCGGGACTACCTGCCGGTGATCATTTTTCTCGGTGTGGCGTTGGCCATCGGTCTGGCGCTTCTGGTCTCGCCCTTCCTGCTGGCTTTCAAGAATCCCGATCCGGAAAAGCTGTCGGCCTACGAGTGCGGCTTCAATGCCTTCGACGACGCCCGCATGAAGTTCGACGTTCGATTCTATCTGGTATCGATCCTCTTCGTGATCTTCGATCTGGAAGTCGCCTTCCTGTTCCCCTGGGCCGTCGCCTTCAAGGACGTCGGGGTGTTCGGCTTCTGGTCGATGATGGTTTTCCTCGGGGTGCTGACCATCGGTTTTGCCTATGAGTGGAAGAAGGGGGCGCTGGAATGGGACTGAGCCCGAAAGAAACGCTGGTGTCGCCCGCTCCCAAGGGAATTCTCGATCCCCGTACCGGTAAGCCGATCGGCTCTGACGACGGTTTTTTCACAGGGATCAACGATGAGCTGGCCGATAAGGGCTGGCTTGTCACGTCCACCGAAGAGCTCATTCACTGGGCGCGCACCGGCTCGCTGATGTGGATGACCTTCGGTCTGGCCTGTTGCGCCGTCGAAATGATGCAGGTGTCGATGCCGCGCTACGACGTCGAACGCTTCGGCTTCGCGCCGCGCGGTTCGCCCCGTCAGTCGGACGTGATGATCGTCGCCGGCACGCTGACCAACAAGATGGCTCCGGCGCTCCGCAAGGTCTACGACCAGATGCCGGAGCCGCGCTACGTCATCTCCATGGGCTCCTGCGCCAACGGCGGCGGCTACTATCATTATTCCTATTCGGTGGTGCGCGGCTGCGATCGCGTCGTACCGGTCGACATCTATGTGCCCGGCTGTCCGCCAACCGCCGAGGCTCTGCTCTACGGCGTGCTGCTGCTTCAGAAGAAGATCCGGCGCACTGGCACCATCGAGCGCTGAGCGAAAACGAGGCTGGGTGAAACATGAGCGAAGCCCCGAACGATCTGATCGGCGAACTGGCGCTGGCCGTTGGCAATGCGCTCGGCGCCGATGCGTTGTCGGTCAATGTCGCCTTCGGCGAGGTGACGGCCACGGTCGTCCGCGAACGTATCGTCGATGTCGTGACGCGGTTGCGTGATGCGCCGGATCTCGGCTTCATCAACATCATCGATGTCTGCGGTGTCGACTATCCGGAGCGTGCCGATCGTTTCGACGTGGTTTACCACCTGCTGTCGCCGACCCGAAACGCCCGCCTGCGCCTTCGGGTCACGACCGACGAGGCGACGCCGGTTCCGTCGATCACCTCGGTTTTCCCGGGCGCCCTGTGGTTCGAGCGCGAGGCTTACGACCTTCTCGGCATTCTGTTTTCCGATCACCCCGAGTTGCGTCGCCTCCTCACCGATTACGGCTTCGACGGGCATCCGCTTCGCAAGGATTTCCCGATGACGGGCTACGTCGAGGTTCGCTACGACGACACCCAGAAGCGCGTCGTCTACGAGCCCGTCAGGCTCAACCAGGAATTCCGCAATTTCGACTTCCTGTCGCCTTGGGAGGGCACGACCTACGTGCTGCCGGGTGACGAGAAGGTCAAGACGAACTGAGGCGCGCGATCGATGCCTGAAGCCCAGGTCAGAAATTTCAACATCAACTTCGGCCCTCAGCATCCGGCCGCTCACGGCGTGTTGCGCCTCGTGCTGGAGCTGGACGGCGAAGTGGTCGAACGCGTCGACCCGCATATCGGTCTTCTTCATCGCGGCACGGAGAAGCTGATCGAAGCCCGCACATATCTGCAGGGGCTGCCGTATTTCGACCGACTCGATTACGTCGCGCCGATGAACCAGGAGCACGCCTACTGTCTGGCCGTCGAGCGGCTCGCCGGCATTCTTGTGCCGCGACGCGCGCAGATCATACGCGTCCTCTATTCGGAAATCGGCCGCATCCTCTCTCACCTTCTCAACGTCACGACCCAGGCGATGGACGTCGGCGCCCTGACGCCGCCTCTCTGGGGCTTCGAGGAACGCGAGAAGCTGATGATCTTCTATGAGCGTGCGTCGGGCTCGCGCATGCACGCCGCCTATTTCCGTCCGGGTGGCGTCCACCAGGATCTGCCCGAGCAGCTCATCGCCGACATCGAGGCGTGGTGTGATCCCTTCCTGGGGACGGTCGACGATCTCGACGCGCTCCTGTCGGAGAACCGCATCTTCAAGCAGCGCAACGTCGATATCGGCGTCGTCAGCCTGGAAGATGCCTGGAAGTGGGGGTTCTCGGGTGTGATGGTGCGTGGTTCCGGCGCTGCATGGGACCTTCGCAAGTCGCAGCCTTATGAAATCTACGGCGAACTCGACTTCGACATTCCCGTCGGCAAGAACGGCGACTGCTACGACCGCTACCACATCCGCATGGAAGAGATGCGGCAGTCGGTGCGGATCATGAAGCAATGCATCGCTCTGCTGAAGGTCGAGAAGGGGCCGGTTCAGACGCTCCAGGGCAAGTTCGCTCCGCCGCGCCGGGGCGAGATGAAACGTTCGATGGAAGCCCTCATTCACCATTTCAAGCTCTACACCGAAGGCTTCCGGGTGCCCGAGGGCGAGGTTTACGCCGCCGTCGAGGCGCCAAAGGGCGAGTTTGGCGTCTACCTGGTGTCGGACGGAACCAACAAGCCCTATCGCGTCAAGATTCGCGCACCCGGGTTTGCTCATCTTCAGGCCATGGATTTTCTCTGTCGCGGCCATCTCCTGGCCGACGTGTCGGCTGTGCTTGGTTCGATCGACATCGTGTTTGGTGAGGTGGATCGCTGATGTCCGTCCGTCGTCTTCATCCCGACCAGCCGGAGAGCTTCGCCTTCACCGAGGAGAACGCCGCCTATCTGCAGAAGGTGATCGCTCGTTATCCCGAGGGGCGTCAGGCTTCGGCGGTGATTCCGGCGCTGATGGTCGCGCAGAGCCAGGAGGGCTGGATCAGCCGCCCCGCGATCGAGGCCGTCGCCAAGCTGCTCGACATGCCGGACATACGCGTTCTGGAGGTCGCTACCTTCTACACCCAGTTCCAGCTGTCGCCGGTAGGCCGCAAGGCGCATATCCAGGTCTGCGGCACCACGCCCTGCCGCCTGCGCGGCGCCGAAGAGATCATCAGCATCTGCAAGAACCGACTTGCCGCCCATCCTTTCGAGCTCTCCGCCGACGGCGATTTCTCGTGGGAAGAGGTTGAGTGCGCCGGTGCGTGCGTCAACGCGCCGATGGTCACGGTCGGGGAGGACACCTACGAGGACCTGACCGCCGAAACCTTCAACGCCCTGATCGACGGCCTTGCCGCCGGCAATCCGCCGGCGCCCGGCCCGCAGAACGGCCGCTTCTTCTCGGCGCCCGAGGGTGGCGATACGACGTTGACCGACGGCGCGCTCTACGACGGTTCTGTCGTCGGCAAGTACCGCGCCTTCGATCGCGAGGAACTGACGCCCGCTCCGGCCGCTCCGGCGCCCGCAGCTCCGGCTCCCGCCGCGGCCAAGCCGGCGGCCGAGAAGCCCATCCCGAAGGTGGTCGAGGCCCAGGGACAGGCCGATGGCGAGAAAGTGCCGGATCTCCACAAGCCGGAACTGTTTGAAGCGGCGCGCGAGGGCAAGGCCGACGATCTCAAGCTGATCTATGGCGTCGGTCCCAAGCTCGAAGAGATGCTGCACAACCTCGGCGTCTATCATTACGACCAGATCGCCGGCTGGAATGAAATGAACCTCAGATGGATCGACCAGCATCTCGGCAGCTTCCGCGGCCGAGCTTTCCGCGACAAGTGGATCGAGCAGTCGTCAAAGCTGGCCACCGGCTGGCGGCCGTCCAACAAGGACGGCGACAAGCCCGTCTGAGATCGAACCGAAGACCCTGGGAACCTCAGTCATGCTGCAGGACAAGGACCGCATCTTCACCAATATCTACGGGCGCCATGACTGGGGCCTGCAGGGCGCGTTGAAGCGCGGCCAGTGGGACGGCACCAAGGATATCCTGGCCAAGGGGCGCGACTTCATCATCAAGGAGATCCAGGCGTCCGGCTTGCGCGGGCGCGGTGGCGCCGGCTTCCCGACGGGTCTCAAGTGGTCCTTCATGCCCAAGCAGTCGGATGGGCGGCCACATTATCTGGTCGTCAACGCCGACGAGTCCGAACCCGGCACCTGCAAGGACCGCGAGATCCTGCGGCACGATCCGCACACCCTCATCGAGGGGTGTCTCGTCGCCGGCTTCGCCATGGGCGCACACGCCGCCTACATTTACGTCCGCGGCGAGTTCGTGCGCGAGCGCCAGCGGCTGCAGGCCGCCGTCGATCAGGCCTACGACGCGGGCCTGCTCGGCAAGAACGCCTGCGGTTCGGGCTGGGACATGGATGTCTTCGTCCATCACGGCGCCGGCGCCTACATCTGCGGCGAGGAGACGGCTCTCCTTGAAAGCCTCGAAGGCAAGAAGGGCCAGCCGCGCATGAAGCCGCCGTTCCCGGCTAACGTTGGTCTCTATGGCTGCCCGACGACCGTGAACAACGTCGAGTCCATCGCGGTGACGCCGACCATCATGCGACGCGGCGCCGCCTGGTTCTCCAGCTTCGGTCGCGACAACAACAAGGGCACCAAGCTGTTCATGATCTCCGGCCACGTCAACACGCCTTGTGTGGTGGAGGAGGAACTCGGCATTCCCTTCAAGGATCTGATCGAGAAGCACGCCGGTGGCGTTCGCGGCGGCTGGGACAATCTCCTGGCGGTGATCCCCGGCGGCGCTTCGTGCCCGGTTGTTCGCGCCGATCAGATCATGGACGCGCAGATGGACTTCGACGGCATGCGCTCCATTGGGTCGAGCTTCGGTACCGGTGGCCTGATCGTCATGGACAAGTCCACCGACGTGATCGCGGCGATCTCGCGCATCTCCTACTTCTTCCGCCACGAGAGCTGCGGCCAGTGCACGCCCTGCCGCGAGGGCACGGGCTGGATGTGGCGCGTGATGGAACGCATGCGCGAGGGCAACGCCGCGCGCGAGGAAATCGACATGCTGTTCCAGGTGAGCAAGCAGATCGAAGGGCACACCATCTGCGCCCTCGGCGATGCGGCCGCCTGGCCGGTGCAGGCGCTGATCCGGAACTTCCGGCCGGTGATCGAGGCGCGGATCGACGACTACGTGTCCCAGCACGGCATGGCTGCCGAGTGAGCGGATGGGTTTGATCGAGTTTGAAGGGCGGCCGCCGGCTATGGGCGGCGCGGCTCCAGCGAGGGTTGGGTCGACATGGCAAAACTGATCGTCGACGGGATCGAGATCGATGTGGCTCCGGAGCTGACGCTGCTGCAGGCATGCGAGGCGGCGGGCGCCGAGATCCCGCGCTTCTGTTACCACGAGCGCCTGTCGGTCGCCGGCAACTGCCGCATGTGCCTCGTCGAAGTGAAGGGCGGCCCGCCGAAGCCGACAGCCTCCTGCGGCATGAACGTGCGCGATCTCAGGCCCGGCCCCAATGGCGAGCCGCCGGTGGTGCTGACCAACTCGCCCATGGTCAAGAAGGCCCGCGAGGGCGTGATGGAGTTCCTGCTGATCAACCATCCGCTCGACTGCCCGATCTGCGATCAGGGTGGCGAGTGCGATCTGCAGGACCAGGCGATGGCCTATGGCGTTTCAGGTTCTCGCTTCATCGAGAACAAGCGCGCCGTCGAGGACAAGTACCTCGGGCCGCTGATCAAGACGTCGATGAACCGGTGCATCCATTGCACCCGCTGCGTGCGTTTCACTACGGAAGTGGCCGGCATCGCCGAGATGGGCCTTATATCCCGCGGCGAGGACGCCGAGATCACCAGCTATCTCGAAAAGGCGCTGTCGTCGGAACTTCAAGGCAACGTCATCGACCTTTGTCCGGTCGGCGCGCTGACCTCCAAGCCCTACGCCTTCCACGCCCGTCCCTGGGAGCTGTCCAAGACCGAGTCCGTCGACGTGATGGATGCCGTCGGTTCGGCCATCCGTGTCGACGTGCGTGGCCGCGAGGTGATGCGCGTGCTGCCCCGCCTCAACGAGGCGGTCAATGAGGAGTGGATCTCCGACAAGACGCGCTTCATCTGGGATGGCCTCAGGACTCAGCGCCTCGACCGTCCATATGTGAAGGTCGACGGTCGTTTCCGCGCGACCTCCTGGGCCGACGCCTTCTCGACGATCGCCACCCGCGTGACGTCGAGCACGCCCGAGCGCATGGGTGCCATTGCCGGCGATCTCGCTTCCGTCGAAGAGATGTTTGCGCTTCGCGAGCTGATGGCGGCGCTCGGCGTTGCCTCGGTCGATGGTCGGCAGGACGGCACGGCCCTTCATCCGAAGTTCGGCCGCGCCAGCTACGTGTTCAACGCCACCATCGCCGGCATCGAGGATGCGGACGCCATCCTGATGATCGGCGCCGATCCGCGGCATGAGGCGTCGGTGCTGAATGCCCGCATCCGCAAGCGTTGGCGGGCAAGCGGCGGCAAGCTGCCGGTCTACACCATCGGCGCGCCCGTCGATCTCACCTATCCGCATGTCCACCTGGGCGACGACCCGGCTGCGCTTCAACATCTCGACGCCGGCGCGCTCGACGTGCTGAAGGGGGCAGAGAAGCCTCTCATCATCGTCGGGCAGGGTGCGCTCGTTCGCCATGACGGGCTGGCACTGCTGTCGCACGCCGCCAAGCTGGCGACCAACGTCGGTGCCGTGACTGAGGGCTGGAATGGATTCTCGGTGCTGCATACCGCCGCCTCGCGCGTCGGCGCGCTCGATCTCGGCCTCGTGCCGGGCGAGGGCGGTCGCGACGTGGCCGGCATGATCGATGCGTCCACCAAGGGCGAGCTCGACGTGCTGTTCCTGCTGGGCGCCGACGAATTCGGTGCGCAGCATCTCGGCCCGAACACCTTCGTCGTCTACATCGGCAGTCACGGCGACACCGGCGCCCATCGCGCCGACGTCATCCTGCCCGGTGCGACCTACGCCGAGAAGTCGGGCACCTACGTCAACACCGAGGGACGCGTCCAACTGGGCAACCGAGCCGCCTTCCCACCGGGCGAGGCCCGCGAGGACTGGGCGGTGCTGCGCGCGCTATCGGAAGTGCTGGGCCGCAAGCTGTCGTTCGACAGTCTGGCCCAGCTCCGGGCGAAGCTCTATGCCGTCCATCCTGAGTTCGCCGCGATCGATACCATCCCGGCGGCCGAGCCAGAGGCCATAGCCTCGCTCGCCGCGCTCGGCGGCATCGTTCGGCCGGAACCCTTCATTCCGGTGATCGCCGACTTCTACCTCACCAACCCGATTGCCCGCGCCTCCAAGGTGATGGCCGAGTGCTCGGCGCTCGCCCGCTCCGGGCAGTCCATCGCAGCGGAATGAGAGACGCCCCATGAGCTTCTGGTCCGATATCGTCTGGCCCGTCGTGGTGATCGCCGCTCAGAGCGTGCTGCTTCTGGTGCTGTTGCTCGTCATCGTCGCCTTCATCCTGCTGGCCGATCGCAAGATCTGGGCGGCGGTGCAGATCCGCCGCGGCCCCAACGTGGTCGGTCCGTTCGGCCTGTTCCAGTCGTTTGCCGATCTTCTGAAGTTCGTGCTGAAGGAGCCGGTCATACCCTCGGGGTCGGCCAAGGGCCTGTTCCTGCTGGCGCCTTTGGTCACGACGACGCTCGCCCTGCTGGCCTGGGTGGTGGTGCCGGTGGCCGATGGCTGGGTGATTGCCGACATCAACGTCGGCATCCTCTTCATCCTCGCCATCTCCTCGCTCAGCGTCTACGGCGCCATCATGGGCGGCTGGGCGTCCAACTCGAAGTATCCGTTCCTCTCGGCCCTCCGTTGCGCGGCGCAGATGGTCTCCTACGAGGTGTCGATCGGTCTCGTGATCATCACGGTGCTGCTGTGCGCCGGCTCGCTCAACATCTCGGCCATCGTCCGGTCTCAGGAAACCGGCCTTGCAACGATGATCGGCTTGCCGTGGCTTTCCTTCCTGAACTGGTACTGGCTGCCGCTCCTGCCGATGTTCGTGGTCTTCTTCGTGTCGGCGCTGGCGGAAACCAACCGTCCGCCCTTCGACCTCGCCGAAGCCGAGTCCGAACTGGTGGCCGGCTACATGGTCGAATACGGCTCGACGCCGTACATGATGTTCATGCTCGGCGAGTATGTCGCCATCTGCACCATGTGCGCCATGATGGCCCTACTGTTCATGGGTGGATGGATGCCGCCGATCGACGTCGCACCCTTCACCTGGGTGCCGGGCATCGTCTGGTTCCTGGCGAAGGCCGTCCTGATGTTCTTCTTCATTGCCATGGCCAAGGCCATGGTCCCCCGTTACCGCTACGACCAGCTGATGCGTCTCGGCTGGAAGGTGTTCCTGCCGCTGTCGCTCGTCTACGTCGTGCTGGTGGCCGGCGTGCTGCAGCTGACCGGCTGGGCGGCCTGACGGGGAGGGTATGATGGACCTGTCGCTCGCGGGCGTGGTTGGAGCGGCGGTCGGGATCGGTGTCGGTCTCGTCGACTACGGCGTGATCGCATCGGTCGTGCGGCGGGCGCTGGAACGCCGGCCGGGGTTGATCGAGCCGCGGCGGGCGGACCTTTTGATGAAGGTGCTGTTCGTCGTCAACGCCATCGTCTTCGCCGCCCTCGGCTGGTGGCTGGGCGTTTCGGTGGCGGGAACGGGTCTTCAGGCGCCGGGTTGATGGCGACGGAACATGATTTCGGCCGACATCGCCGTGCGGCGATGCTGGTCCGGGAATGAAGGAAGCGGGTGCGATGAAACTCAGCCAGGTGGCAAAGTCCTTCCTCCTCAAGGAGTTCGTATCGGGGTTCTTCCTCGCCATGCGTTACTTCTTCAAGGCGAAGCCGACCATCAACTACCCCTTCGAGAAGGGGGCCTTGAGCCCGCGCTTTCGTGGCGAGCACGCCTTGCGCCGTTATCCGAGCGGCGAAGAACGCTGCATCGCCTGCAAGCTCTGCGAGGCGATCTGTCCGGCGCAGGCCATCACCATCGAGGCCGGCCCGCGCGGCAACGACGGCACGCGTCGCACCACGCGCTACGACATCGACATGGTGAAGTGCATCTACTGCGGCTTCTGCCAGGAAGCCTGTCCGGTGGATGCCATCGTCGAAGGGCCGAACTTCGAGTTCGCCACCGAGACGCGCGAGGAGCTCTATTTCTCCAAGGAGCGGCTGCTCGCGAACGGCGATCGCTGGGAGCGGGAGATCGCCCGCAACATCGCGGCCGACGCACCTTACCGCTGAGCGATGGCCGAACGGCAAGACTGACGGGATTGGACGCGCCGACGGGCGCATCGGGGACGAAGCGAGATGATACAGGCCTTGTTCTTCTATCTGTTTGCGGCGGTCACCATCGCTTCGGCGGTCATGGTGATTTCCTCGCGCAATCCCGTGCATTCGGTGCTGTTCCTGATCCTCGCCTTCGTCAATGCGGCCGGCCTGTTCATGCTAGTTGGCGCCGAGTTCCTCGCCCTGTTGCTGATCGTCGTCTATGTCGGCGCAGTGGCGGTGCTGTTCCTGTTCGTGGTGATGATGCTTGACGTCGATTTCGTCGAGCTCCGTCAGGGCTTCATGCAGTACCTGCCGATCGGCGTGCTGGTCGGGCTGATCTTCCTGGCCGAGCTTCTGATGGTGGCGGGCGCCTGGGTGTTCGCGCCGGAAGCCACGGCCACCGCTTCCGCGCCGATCCCCGACCCCGACCGGGTCACCAACACGCTGGCGCTCGGCCAGTTGCTCTATACGCGCTACGTCTACTTCTTCCAGGTCGCCGGCTTCGTGCTGCTGGTGGCCATGATCGGCGCCATTACGCTGACGTTGCGCCATCGCGCGTCCGTCCGGCGCCAGAACGTTTCCGTTCAGGTGGCGCGCACCCGCGCCACCGCCATCGAAGTCAAGCATGTCGAGCCGGGGAGGGGACTGTGACGATCCGTTCTCACAACTCCACCACGGACAAGGAAGGTTGACGCCATGACGCTCGGTCTAGCCCACTACCTGTCGGTCGCGGCGATCCTGTTCACGCTCGGGGTGCTCGGCATCTTCCTCAATCGGAAGAACGTCATCGTCATCCTGATGAGCGTCGAGTTGATCCTTCTGGCGGTCAACCTCAACCTCGTCGCCTTCTCGCATTTCCTCGGCGATCTCGTCGGACAGGTCTTCGCCCTGTTCGTGCTGACGGTCGCCGCCGCCGAGGCCGCCATCGGCCTTGCCATTCTGGTCGCATTCTTCCGCAACCGCGGCTCCATCGCGGTGGAAGACATCAACGTGATGAAGGGCTGACGCAAGAGATGTATTCCCTCATCGTCTTCCTTCCGCTCATCGGCTTCCTGATTGCCGGCGCCATTGCGCTCTGGGGCGCGGCGGCCACCGTGCCCGCACCCGAGGGCGGCCATGATGCCCACGGTCACCACGACGATCATCATGCGGTTCATGCCGAGCATGACGACCACGCCCACGGCGGTCATGACGACCATCATCACGCCGCCGAGCCGGCCGCGCCCGGTTCTCGCGTCGCCGAACTGGTGACCACCGGCCTGCTGTTCGTTTCGGCGATCCTGTCCTGGGTGGCCTTCATTTCCGTCGGCTTCGGCGAACACGAGACGCAGTCGATCCGAGTGCTGACCTGGATTACCTCCGGTGCCATGCAGATCGACTGGGCCTTCCGCGTCGACACGCTGACCGTCGTCATGCTGGTGGTGGTGAACACCGTTTCGTCGCTGGTCCACCTGTACTCGATGGGCTACATGGCCGAGGATCCGGACCGGCCGCGCTTCTTCGCCTATCTCAGCCTGTTCACCTTCGCCATGCTGATGCTGGTGACGGCCGACAACCTCGTGCAGATGTTCTTCGGCTGGGAGGGCGTCGGTCTCGCCTCCTACCTTCTGATCGGCTTCTGGTACAAGAAGCCCTCGGCTTCGGCGGCCGCCATCAAGGCCTTCGTCGTCAACCGCGTCGGCGATTTCGGCTTCATGCTGGGCATCTTCGGCATCTTCGTGATGTTCGGGACCATCGGCTTCACCGACATCTTTGCCAACGTCGCTTCCGTCGAGGGCAAGACGCTTCATTTCCTCTGGGGTGAGTGGGACGCCATCACCGTGATCTGCCTCTTGCTGTTCATGGGAGCCATGGGCAAGAGCGCGCAGTTCCTGCTGCACACCTGGCTGCCGGACGCCATGGAGGGCCCGACGCCGGTGTCGGCCCTCATCCATGCCGCCACCATGGTGACCGCCGGCGTGTTCATGGTGGCGCGCCTGTCGCCGTTGTTCGACCTCAGCCCGACGGCGCTTACCGTCGTCACGCTGGTCGGCGCCGTCACCGCCTTCTTCGCGGCAACCGTCGGCCTCGTTCAGAACGACATCAAGCGCGTCATCGCCTATTCGACCTGTTCGCAGCTCGGCTACATGTTCGTGGCGCTCGGTGTCGGGGCCTACGGCGCCGGCGTGTTCCACCTGTTCACCCATGCCTTCTTCAAGGCGCTGCTGTTCCTTGGCGCCGGCTCGGTGATCATGGCCAGCCACCACGAGCAGGACATGCGCTCGATGGGCGGCCTTCGGAGCAAGATTCCGCTGACCTTCTGGGCGATGACACTCGGCACGCTCGCCATCACCGGCGTCGGCATTCCCGGCACGGAGATCGGTTTTGCCGGCTTCCTGTCCAAGGACGCCATCATCGAGAGCGCCTTCGCCGGCCACAACCCGGTCTCGGGTCTCGCGGCCGTCCTGCTGGTGATCGCCGCCGGTTTCACCAGCTTCTATTCCTGGCGCCTGGTCTTCCTCACCTTCTTCGGTTCGAGCCGCGCGCCGAAGGACGTCTACGATCATGCCAAGGAGAGCCCGCTGGTCGTACTGATCCCGCTTGGCGTGCTGTCGCTTGGCGCCGTGCTCGCCGGCATGGTGTTCTACGGCCAGTATGTTGGCGAGGAGCAGGCGGAGTTCTGGAAGGGGGCGCTCTTCTATGGGCCGGAGAACCACATCCTGCACGCCATGCACGAGGTGTCGTTCCTGGTGAAGGTCTCGCCCTTCCTGGCCATGCTGGTCGGTCTCGCCGTCGCCTACTGGTTCTACATTCTGAACCCGGCGCTGCCCAAGAAGCTCGCCGCCGCGCTGCCGGTGCTCTACAAGTTCCTGCTCAACAAGTGGTACTTCGACGAGCTCTACGACCTCATCTTCGTCCGTCCGGCATTCGCCATCGGTCGCCTGTTCTGGAAGACGGGTGACGGCGCCATCATCGACGGGCTCGGACCCAACGGAGTGGCTGCCCGCGTGCAGGACGTCACCGCCCGCGTCGTGCGCCTGCAGACCGGTTATGTCTACCATTATGCCTTTGCCATGGTGATCGGCGTTGCCGCCCTGATCACCTGGGCCATGTTCGCCGGGGGACAATGAGTATGAGCGGAATGCCGCTTCTGACGCTGACCACGTTCCTGCCATTGGCGGGCGCCCTGTTCATCCTGATGATCCGGGCGCAGGACGAGGCTGCGATCCTCAACATCCGGCGCGTGGCGCTGATCACCACAGTCGCGACCTTCCTGGTGTCGATCGGAATCTGGACGGGCTTCGATCCGAAGAACCCCGGCTTCCAGCTGACCGAAGCGGCCGGCTGGTCGGGTAGCTTCTTCGCCTACCGCATGGGCGTCGACGGCATCTCGATCCTGTTCGTTCTGCTCACGACCTTCCTGATGCCCTTCTGCATCCTGGCGAGCTGGGAGTCGGTTCAGGTTCGCGTCAAGGAGTACATGATCGCCTTCCTGGTGCTCGAGACGCTGATGATCGGCGTGTTCTGCGCCACCGATCTCGTGCTGTTCTACGTCTTCTTCGAGGGTGGCCTGATCCCGATGTTCCTGATCATCGGCATCTGGGGCGGCCAGCGCCGCGTCTACGCCTCCTACAAGTTCTTCCTCTACACGCTGGCCGGCTCGGTCCTGATGATGCTGGCGATCATGGCGATGTACTGGCAGAGCGGTACCACCGACATAACCGAACTGGTCAACCATCCGTTCCCGGCAACCATGCAGTGGTGGCTGTGGTTTGCCTTCTTCGCAAGCTTCGCGGTGAAGATGCCGATGTGGCCGGTGCATACCTGGCTGCCCGATGCCCACGTCGAAGCGCCGACGGCCGGCTCGGTCCTGCTGGCCGCCATTCTCCTGAAGATGGGCGGGTACGGCTTCCTGCGCTTCTCTCTGCCCATGTTCCCGCTGGCGTCGGTTGATCTCGCGCCCTTCATCTTCACGCTCTCGGTGGTCGCCATCGTCTACACCTCGCTGGTGGCGCTGGTGCAGGAGGACATGAAGAAGCTGATCGCCTACTCGTCGGTCGCCCACATGGGCTTTGTCACCATGGGCATCTTCACGCTGAACACGCAGGGCCTCCAAGGCGCGGTGTTCCAGATGTTCAGCCACGGCCTCGTGTCCGGTGCGCTGTTCCTCTGCGTCGGCGTCGTCTACGATCGCCTGCACACCCGCGAGATCGCCGCCTACGGCGGTCTGGTCAACCGCATGCCGGCCTACGCCACGGTGTTCATGGTCATGACCATGGCCAACGTCGGTCTGCCCGGAACGTCCGGTTTCATCGGCGAGTTCCTGACGCTGTCGGCCGCCTTCCAGGTCAACACCTGGGTGGCCGCCTTTGCGGCGCTCGGAGTTATCCTGTCGGCTGCCTACGCCCTCTGGCTGTTCCGCCGGGTCGTCTGGGGCTCGCTCACCAAGGCGAACCTCAAGGCGATGATGGACCTAAGTCCGCGCGAAATCGGCATCCTGGCGCCGCTCGTCGTGCTGGTGATCCTGTTCGGCGTCTACCCGATGCCGGTGCTCGACGCCACGGCCGCTTCCCTGGAAGCGCTCCTTCGCTCCGTCCATGCGGCGATCGACGCCGCCGGCCAGACCGCTTCGGCCGGGCCGCTGCCGCTGATCCGCTGAGGGCATAGACAATGACCGCACTTCCCGATTTTGCCCTGGCCGGACCTGAGATTCTCCTGGCCGTCGGCGCCCTTCTTCTGCTCCTGCTCGGCGCTTACGGCGGTGAGAAGCGTGCAGGCTTCGTCTCCGGCTTGTCGGCATTGCTGCTGATCATTGCCGCCGTGGCGGTGATTGTGGGCCGCGATGGTACCACCTTCGACGGTGCCTTCGTGGTGGACGGCTTCGGCCGGTTCCTCAAGGTCCTGGTGCTGATCGGCTCGGCGCTGGCGGTGGTCATGACGCAGCGCTTCGCCGTTGCCGAGAAGTTCTTCCACTTCGAGCTGCCGGTACTGATCGTGCTCGCCACCGTCGGCATGCTGCTGATGATCTCGGCGGGCGATCTGATCGCCGTCTATCTCGGTCTGGAGCTTCAGTCGCTGGCGCTTTACGTCGTCGCTTCCTTTCACCGCGACGACGGCCGCTCGACCGAGGCCGGCCTCAAGTATTTCGTTCTTGGCGCGCTCTCCTCGGGCATGCTTCTTTACGGCGCCTCGCTGATCTACGGCTTCACCGGCCACGTCGATTTTGCCGGTATCGCCACGGCCGCTGCCAGCGGTCAGGCCTCGCTCGGCCTCACCTTCGGCATCGTGTTCGTCGCCGCCGGCATTGCCTTCAAGGTGTCGGCCGTGCCGTTCCACATGTGGACGCCGGACGTCTACGAAGGCGCGCCGACGCCGGTCACCGCCTTCTTCGCCGCCGCCCCGAAGATCGCCGCCATGGCGCTGTTTGTCCGCGTCGTGATGGAAGCGCTGGAGCCGGTCAAGGCCGAGTGGCAGCAGATCGTCGCCTTCATGTCTCTGGCCTCGATGATCCTTGGCGCCTTCGCAGCCATCGGTCAGCGCAACATCAAGCGGCTGATGGCCTACTCCTCCATCGGTCACATGGGCTATGCGCTGGTCGGCCTCGCGGCCGGATCCGAAGCCGGCGTCTACGGCATCCTCATCTATCTCGCTACCTATCTCGCCATGACGGCCGGCGCCTTCGCCGTGATCCTGTCCATGCGGCGGGATGGCGTGATGACCGAGGACATCGACAGCCTCGCCGGCCTGTCGCGCACCAATCCGATGGTGGCCTATCTCCTGGGCATCATCATGTTCTCGCTGGCCGGCATCCCGCCCTTCGCCGGCTTCTTCGGCAAGTATTTCGTCTTCGCCGCCGCCATCAACTCGGGCCTCTACTGGCTGGCGGTGATCGGCATCCTCAGCTCGGTCGTCGGCGCCTACTACTACCTCCGCATCGTCAAGATCATGTTCCTCGACGAGCCGAAGGGCGCCTTCGAACCGATGGGGGGCGAGATGAAGGCGGTGCTGGGCATCTCCGGCCTGTTCGTCGCCGCTTTTGCGCTGGTGCTCGGACCGCTTGGTGACGCGGCGCTGGCGGCCGCGCGTACGCTGTTCTGAGGCGGTCGGCACGATGAACGAAGGTTCGGGGCTGGTTTGTCCCGCGGGTTATACGGCCATCCACCTCGACGCGGTCGGCTCGACCAACGCCGAGGCATTCGAACGGGCGCGGCAGGGCGCGGCGTCGGGTTTATGGGTGGTCGCCCGCCGCCAGACCGCCGGACGTGGACGGCGGGGACGGATCTGGACATCAGAGCCGGGCAATCTCTATTCTTCGCTGATGCTGCGCGATCCCATTGCGGAGGCGCGGCTCGGCGAACTGCCTCTTGTAGTCGCGCTTGCTGTTCACGATGCTGTTGCGGCGGCGTTGCCGCCCTTTGCCAGAGCCGATCTCGCCATCAAATGGCCGAACGACGTCCTTTACGCCGGCGCCAAGATCTGCGGCATCCTGATCGAGGCATCGAGCACGCCGGAGGGCAGGGTGGTCGTGGCCGGGATCGGTATCAACTGCAACCACCATCCTGACGTTACGCTCTACAGCGCTACGGATCTGGCCGCTGCCGGTTATCCTACCGAACCCGAGGCGCTGTTCGCGCTCCTGGCGGCGGCCATGGCCCGTCGGCTCGCCGAGTGGCAGGCTGGCGAGTTCGCCTCTCTTCGCGAAGCCTGGCTCGACCGTGCACGGGGTATTGGCGAGGCGATCACGGTACGCCTGCCCACGCGGGAGATAGCCGGTGTCTTTTCCGGTCTCGACGCGGAAGGGCGGTTGTTGCTGCGTCACGACGGCGGGCTGGAGGCGATCTCAGCTGGCGACGTGTTCTTCGGTCGTTCCTGACGCTATTCGACGGCTCAGGGTGCGATCGTTCGTTGTCGAGTGTCCTCTTCCGAGAGATTTCTTGACGCGGCCGCCTTTCGCGTCCACGTAGAACCCGACAAACGAAAGAACAAGTGCGCGCCGGCAGGGGTCGGCGAATTGGAGATACTCTGTGACGAAAAAGAAGAGCGGGGCCGACGAGCTCATTTTCCTGCCGCTGGGCGGCGTTGGCGAAATCGGCATGAACCTCGCGCTCTACGGCCTCGGACCCGAAGCCGACCGAAAGTGGCTGATGGTGGACTGTGGCATTTCCTTCGCCGGTCCCGAGCTTCCCGGGGTCGATCTGCTTCTGCCCGACATTTCCTTCATCGAGGCCTACAAGGATGATCTGGTCGGCATTCTGATCACGCATGCCCATGAAGATCATTATGGCGCCGTCTATGACCTCTGGCCGCGTCTTGGTGTGCCGGTCTATATGACGCCCTTTGCCGCTGCCCTGCACGCTGCCAAGCGCGAGATGGAGCCGAACGCGCCGCGCGTGCCGACCAGCGTCGTCGAACAGGGGCAGCGGTTCTCCATCGGCCCGTTCGACATCGAGCTGATTGCCATGTCGCACTCGCTGCCCGAGCCGACATCCGTGCTGATCCGCACCCCGATGGGCAATGTGCTGCACACCGGCGACTGGAAGATCGACCATGACCCCCGCGTCGGTCAACCGATCGACATGAAGCGGCTCGCCGAGATCAGTGCCGAGGGTGTCGACGCCATGATCTGCGACTCCACCAATGCCGTCCGGGCCGGGCGCAGCCCGTCGGAAGGCGAGGTCGCCCATGGGCTGGCCGAGGTGGTCGCCAGAGCGAAGAAGCGCGTCGCCGTCACCATTTTCGCCTCGAACCTCGGTCGTATCCGCTCGATTGCCGAGGCCGCCGCCAAGAACGATCGCGAGGTCGTCGTGGTCGGTCGCGCCATCAAGCGGGTGCTCGACGTTGCCGGTGAACTCGGCATGCTCGAGGGGCTGCCGCCGTTCCGTGATGAGGAAGCCTACGGCTATCTTCCGTCCGACAAGGTGATGGCCATCGTCACCGGCAGCCAGGGCGAGGCGCGCGCCGCGCTTGCCAAGATCGCAGCCGGCGACCACCGCAACATTACCCTGAACCGCGGCGACATGGTGATCTTCTCTTCGCGCACCATTCCCGGCAACGAGAAGGCCGTCGGCGCCATCAAGAACAAGCTGGTCGAGCAGGGCGTCGAAATCGTCTCCGACGGCGATGCGCTGGTGCACACCTCGGGCCATCCTCGCCGCGACGAGATGATGGAGCTCTATCGTCTCGTCAAGCCGAAGGTCGCCGTGCCTGTGCATGGCGAGGCCGTCCATCTCGCCGCTCATGAGAGGCTCGCCCGCGAGGCCGGCGTGCCGAGCGTGGCGCGAACCAGGAACGGCGAGATGCTGCGCCTCCTGCCCGGCGACGAGCCGAAGGCCATAGGTCACGTGCCTTTCGGCATTCTGGTCAAGGACGGCAGCCTGGTTCGCGATCCGGAAGGCTCGGGCGTCGTCGAGCGGCGCAAGATGAGTTTTGCCGGCGTCGTCGTCTGCACGCTGCTGATGAACGGGCGCGGCGACATCCTCGGCGAATACGGCCTCAACTGTTTCGGCCTGCCGGAGACCGACAACAAGGGCGAGGATTTCGAGGACGTGCTCGCCGCCGCCGTAGATGGCTGTCTTGTCTCCATTCCCAAGGCCCGCCGCAAGGACGAGGATCTCGTGGCCGAAGCGGTGCGCCGGTCGATTCGGGCGGCGGCCAACGAGCGCTGGGGCAAGAAGCCGATCACCGAGGTGACGGTGCTGAGGGTGGACTGAGCCGAGAGGCGGAGTGCCGGCAGGCACTCATCTCTTGCGGCGGGAAACGCCGGTGATCGGCGACGAAAATCGTCACATCGTCTTAAATTCTCACCATTCCCGCAATCTGTTGTTAGGCCAACCGACGTTATCCTGTGGTTCAGGAGGGACCATGGGAACTCGTCGGTTTTTAGCCTGTCGGGACGGCAACGTGGCGATCACTTTCGCCGTCTGTCTGGTGCCCCTTCTTGTCGGTATCGGGGCGGCAGTCGACTACGCGCGACTGGCCGATGCGCGCGAGGTGATGCAGCACTCGCTCGATGCCACGGTTCTGGCACTGTCCTCCGAAGCGGCCAAGCTGACCGAGACCGAGCTCGACGCGCGGGCCGACCAGATATTCCACGTCAACTTTCCATCCGGCAAGGCCGAGGGCGTCACCGTATCCGCCACCTTCACCAAGGCCAACGGTGCCGTAATCTCCGCGTCGGCGAGTGGAACTGTCCCAATGACTTTCCTCAATCTCGTCGGAATCACCTCTGAGACGCTGGCAGTCCAGTCAAAGTCCGCTTGGTCGTCGAAGCGCCTGCGCGTGGCGCTTGCTCTCGATAATACTGGCTCAATGGCCTATTCTGGGAAAATGTCGGCGCTGAAGACAGCGACGAACAACTTGATTGACCAGCTGCAGTCGCAGTCGACATCCGATGGTGACATCTATGTTTCTATTATTCCATTTAATCGCGACGTTAATGTGGGTAAGTCCAACAAGAATGCAACCTGGTTGTACTGGGGAGGGGTGTGTGTCAACTACAACTCCAGTACATGCGATTACGGCGAGAAACTATATCCGTACGGAACCGACAAATCAAAATGGAATGGCTGTGTCGGCGATCGCGAGAAGGATTACGATATTTCGGTTTCCGTTCCAGATGCAAATAAATATAAAACCAAGTTTTTCGTTGATCAGTATTCCGCATGCCCATCTGCCCTGACGCCGATGACCAACGACTGGTCTGCGCTGAAGTCGGCCGTGACAGCCATGACATCCAACGGGTCCACCAATCAGACGATTGGTCTGGTCTGGGCTTGGCAATCGTTGCAGCAGACCTCGCCGATTGCGGCACCAGCCAAGGACATTAACTTCGAGTACCAGGATGCAATCATCCTCTTGTCGGATGGTGACAATACAGAGAATCGCTTTGGAGGAAATGGAAAGTCAAGCGCGTCATCGGTTGATCAGAGGATGACTTTAGTATGTAATGCCGCAAAATCTGCTGGGGTTACTATTTACACAGTGCTGGTTATTCAGGGGAACGCATCTGTACTAAAGTCATGTGCTAGTTCTGACGATAATTATTTTAACGCGGCAACCGCAGGTGATATTATTACTGCATTTGGTGCCATCGGCGACAAGCTGTCGGCCCTTCGCATCGCCCAATAGCCGCTCAGGGAGCGCCGAAGATCGGCACCAGACCGTGAGTGACCAGATATAGCGTTACCGTCACCGTCACTACCGAGGCCGCAGTGCCGATGAGGATGCCGCTGGCCGATTGCTCGACATAAAGTCGGTACTGCTGCGCGGCGGCGTAGCAGGTCGCCGCCGGCGGCAGGCAGGCCATCAGTATGGCCGCGTGTACCCAGACCGGCGGAAAGCCGCCCACCAGCGTCACCATCGTCCAGGCCATCAGCGGATGCACAAGAAGCTTGACGGCAACAAGGGCCGGCAGTTCGCGATGCGGCTGGCTCGCCGGCTGCAAGGCGACGGTTACACCGATCGAGAAGAGGGCGGCCGGCGCAGCCGAAGCGCGCAGCATGGTGACGGTGGTTGCGACCGCCTCCGGCACTTGCATGGCGAAAGCGGAGCCCAACACGCCGGCAATACTGCCCAGAATAAAGGGATGCGTGAAGATCCTTCGCAGGATGAGCGCGGCGGTGGCGCCTATCGGCCGCTCTTCTTCGCCGAAGACAGCCATCATCGTCGGCAGCAAAGAAAAGATCAGTACGACGTCGAAGCAGAAGATCAATGCGGTCGGTGCGGCCGCCGCGCTGCCCAGGGCCGACAGAGTCAGCGCTGGCCCCATGTAGCCGACGTTGGCATAGGAACCGATGAGACCTTGAAGCGCGGCAATGCGCATGCCGGCTCCGGTCAGCGCCCGGCCGACGAGAAGGGCGATCATGAAAGTGACGAAGGTGGAGGTGGTGGTGGCAAGCGCAAAGGAACCGCGCGCCAGCTCGTGAAGCGGTGTTCGGGACAGGATGTCGAAGAACAGTGCCGGCAACGCGACGTAGATCAGGTAGAAATCCAGCCAGGCAAGCCCGGCGCGGGGCAGGCGGGCCAGCTTCCCCGCCAGAAAGCCGATGAGAATGATGCCGAAGAACGGCATGGCCAGCGCCAGAACCTGGGTCATGAATGTTTGATCGCCGGAACGTCCGCCTCGTGGCGGCTACGGGGTGGAGGGAGGGTAAGAAATGGAGTAACAGCTCTTCGCACGATTCAGGCGGCGAACGTAGAGGCACCGCCCATTTCTCGTCTCGTCCGTAGAGAGGCTTAGACGCGTTGGATTATCGACAGGCCAGAACGCAAGCCGGCTTTTGGCTTGAGTATGCCGCGTTGCGGGTGGTCGTGGCGCTGCTCTCCCTCCTCGGGGTCGATCGTGCATCGGCTTTCATGGGGCGCATCTGGAGATGGGTTGCTCGCTTCAACCCGCGCCACGCGCGGGCGGACCAGCATCTCGCCCTAGCCATGCCGGAACTCACCTCGGCACAGCGGAACGGCATTCTGCTGGACATGTGGGAGAATCTCGGACGCACCTTCGCCGAAGGGCTTCTCCTTCCGGACATCGTCGGTCATCCCGAGCGGATTGCCATGAGCGAACAACTGGCCGAAGACATCAAGGCGATCGGGGTGGGCGGTGCGGTTTTCTGCTCTCTGCACCAGGGGAACTGGGAACTGCTCGCTGTTGGCAGCGCCCACGTAGGAAAATCGTTGGTCGGTGTCTATCGGCCGCTCAAGAACCCACTCTCGGAAGCATACTTTCGGTCGCGCCGAGAAACGGCATATCCGGCCGGGTTGGTGGCGGCTGGAACATCCTCGGTGTTGCGAATGCGGTCGCTGGCACGGGGCGGGGCGGCGATTGCCATGATGGCGGATTTGCCGGACGGCAACGGCATTGTGTCTCCGTTCTTCGGCCATCCGGCGCTTCTGTCGAAGCTGCCCGTCACGCTGGCCAGGCGGCTAGGCTTGCCTTTGGTCGTGGCCCATTGCCTGCGTGTCGATGGGGCGCGGTTCCGCATTGATGGGAAGCGCCTGGAGCTGCCGAACACCGACGATCCCGAGGCCGATGTGGAGCAGGCAACGCTCGCCCTTCACGCCACGTTCGAGACGTGGATACGGGACGAGCCCGGCCAGTGGATGTGGGCAACACGCAAGTGGCCCAAGCTCGGACTCTGACTTCTGGTGGGTCGGCGCCCGTTCATCCTGCATTCATGTCAAATCTCTGAATTGACACGCTTTCGCCTCCTTCCTTCCGATTGATGCCCCATTGGCCGGGCAAGCTCCGGAACCGAAGGCCGTCCCCGTCGGTTTCAACGGCTGACGCGCCGAGCTGCGGTCCCGGCAATGTCCGGGCTCCGCACTCCGGGACGGCACAAGGAAGGCTGGAGGATTTCATGACTCGACTGAGAAAGCTGTTGCTGGCCTGTGCGATCGTGCCGCTGTCGCAGATCGTCTCGCAGGCGGCTGCCCGTGCAGAGGAGGGGCCCCTCCTTCTGGCCCAGATCGAACCCGTACCCGCTTGCGAGCCTGGCGATCCCACCTGCGTGCCACCGGAGAAGGTTGCCCCCAAGCAGCCCGAAGCCCAACCGCAAGCCGAGCAGCCGCTCCCCGAGCCGGATGCCGTTCCCCCCGCGCCGGAGCCGGAGGTTCGGCCCGAAGCGCCGGCTCCGGTAATTCAACCCGAGCCGGAGGTCCACCCCGAGCCGGAGGTCCAGCCCGAGCCGGAAGTCCAGCCAGAGCAATCCGAGCCGCAGGCGGAAACACCCGCGCCCCAACCTGAGCCGGAAGTTCGGCCGGAGGGGCCTGCCTCCGAGCCTGCAATCCAACCTGAGGAACCGGCAGTTCAGCCGGACGTGGAGAGTCCCAAGCCTGCTCCGGAAGAGGCGCCCGAGATGACCCCGAGCCCCGAGCCCAAGCCGGAGAGCAGTGAGCCGGAGGCCGAGCGTCCAACCGACGAGCCCGAGGCTGCCCCCCCCAAACCAGAGACCGAGCCGGCACCGAGTTCGGAGCCGCAGCCCGAGTCGTCTCCATCGGAACCGGTTGCTCCGCAGCCGAAGGCTACCCCGGCTCCCGAATCCGAGACTCAACAGACACCTTCAGAACCGCTTCAGCCGGGAGAAACCCCCGAGCCTCCGCGTCCGCCGGTGCCTGACGCCGGCGCGGGCGACACACCGCCTCCGCCCCCGGTTCAGCCAGGCGATCAGCCGCCGATGCCTCCTGAGAATGCCGAAAGGCAGGCTCCTCCGCCGGCGCTCATCGAAAAGTTGGGCAACCCAGGCGCCGCCACGGCGGAGGCCATCGACAGGAGCGTCGATCAGAGGGCCGGCAACATTGGTGATGTCCGACGAGAGCGTCGGGTGATCAGCAACGAGGACGGCGTCCGCGTGACGGTGGAACCCGGTGGCCGCGTTATCGTCCAGAGTGGCGAGCAGGCCGTGATCCGCCATGACGACCGGTCTCGTTTCGACCGGGACGATCGCGATTATCGCGAGCGGCGCACTCGTGGTGGCGGGCGAGAGGTCATCGTGGATACGCGTCACGGCGGCGAAGTGCGGACGCTCTATGATTCCAACGGCATGATGATCCGGCGTGAACGCCGGGACCGTGACGGCGGGGTCCATGTTCTGTTCGACAATCGCAGCTTTGGTCCTGGTCCGGTCGACGAGCCCGCGTGGCATCCGGTCGTGCGGTTGCCGCCGCCGCCCGCCTATGATCTGCCGCGCGAACGCTATCGCGTGGAAATGCGTTCCGCCCCGCCGCGTTACGTGGAAGAGGCGCTGACCGCTCCCCCGCTTGTCGAAGTGCAGCCGGAGTACACGCTCGACCAGGTGATCTACAGCCCCGATCTTCGCGAGCGGGTCAGGTCGGTGGATCTCGACACCATCACCTTCTCCAGCGGAGCATGGGCGGTAGAGAGCAGTCAGGTGCCGGGCATCGAGGCGGTCGCCCGTGGCATTGATGCGGCGCTGCGCCGGAACCCGAACGAAGTATTCCTCGTGGAGGGCTATACCGACGCCGTCGGTTCGGTGGTGGACAACCTCTCGCTGTCGGATCGGCGCGCCGAGGCTGTCGCCAACGTCCTGACCGACCACTACGGCATCCCGCCAGAGAACCTCGTCACGCAAGGCTATGGCGAGAGCTATCTGAAGGTCCGGACGGAACGAGCGGAGCGCGCCAATCGCCGCGTCACCGTGCGTCGCATCACCCCGCTGCTCTCGACCAACGGTCAGCCGTGAGACGATTGCTCCGCATCGCTCTTGTCCGCTAAAAGGAAACCCCGTCCGCCATGGACGGGGTTTTGCTTTGATCGGTAACGCACCCTGATGAACCGCTTCGCCGCCGCGCTCGGCAATCATCCACGTCGCCTTGCAATGGCTGCCGTTCTGTTCATGGCCGCCGCAGGCTGGCTGTGGTTGATCGCTTCCGTCGCCAATGAGGGGCTGGCGGAGGCCCTGATGCCGGCGATGGAGGACTATCTCAGCGCCGGCGGTCTTGCGCTGGGACTCGCCATGTGGGTGGCCATGGTCTTCGCCATGATGCTGCCGACGGCGGCCCCCACCTTCAGGGCATACGCCGATACGGTGGGAGCCGGCACCATGGCCGTGATCGCCGGTTATACGACAATCTGGCTGGCGGCCTCCCTAGTGGCCATGGCCATCCAGATCGGTCTCATCCATCTTGGTGCTCTCGCGCCGCATATGGCGCCGGCCGGTGTCGCGCTTTCAGCGTCCATCCTGATCGCCGCGGGCATATACCAGTTCACCCCCCTGAAATGGGCTTGTCTCTTTCGCTGCCGCAATCCGCGTGTCTCCGATGTGGAGGTCGGGGCGGGTGCCGCGTTCAGGATCGGGGTCGAAGAAGGCTTTGCCTGCCTCGGCTGTTGCTGGGCCATGATGGCGGTGATGTTCGCCACCGGGCTCATGAATCTGGCCGCCATGGCCATCCTCGGCGCTCTCATGGGCGTGGAAAAGCTGATTAGTGGTGTCTGGCTGACGTATTTCCTCGGGGTTTTGTTCATTCTTGCCAGTGTCATCTTGGCGAGCGGCCTCGTCATCGGGTAGATTGTCACCAGATGTAACCATCCGGCAGGATCGGTAAGGTTTTGGGCGATGATCTTTTGGGCTCCGTCGGGCGACGCGCTTCGTCCGTTCATGATGGCTCTCGGCCCGGCCGTCGGTTCGGACGAGAGGAGCGGCGCGCGATGACGGAACTGACACTTGTGACCAGGCATCAAAATGCGTTGATCGCCCTTGCCGTCCACGCCTTCACGGCGAGCGGCATCGTCCTGGCCATGCTGGCGGCCTTCGCCGCCTATAATCTGGACTGGCCGACCTTCTTCATGTGGCTCGGCTTGGCGCTGGTCGTCGATGGCATCGACGGCCCCATTGCGCGCAAGGTGTCCGTCGAAAGCCGTCTGCCGACCTTCTCCGGCGCGGCCTTGGATTTCGTGGTCGACTACGTGACCTATGCCTTTCTGCCGGCGCTCGCCGTCGCAACGGCCGGGTTCACCTCGATTCCCATTGCCCTGGCCTTGGCTGGAATCATCGTCTTCACGTCGGCGATGTATTTTGGCGACACCCGCATGAAGATGAAAAACAACGCCTTCAGGGGCTTCCCCGTGGTCTGGAACGGCGTGGTTTTCCTTTATTTCGTCTTCGATCTCAACCAGTTCGCGGTCATCGGCATCACCGTCGCCCTGTCAATCCTGACATTTGCCCCGATCGCCTTCGTGCATCCGGTGCGGGTCGAGAAGTGGCGGCCGCTGACGCTTGCGGTGACGCTGGTCTGGTTCCTGTTCGCGGCAGCGGCGCTGGCGTGGGAACTGAATCCGCCGATCGGCGTTGAGATCGGTCTGGCGCTTTCCACGGCATACCTGACGTTCGTCGCGGCCGTGCAGCAATTTATCGACAAGTTCTTTGGCACCGGAAAAGCTTGACGCGAGGAAAGGCAGCTAGCGCCTTTCTCATGTTCTCGGAACTCAGCGACGCCGACGGCCATCTTTGGGATTGACCGCCTCAATGCTTGATCTCGTTTTCAACGCCAGTGCCTGGGCCAGCCTCCTGACTCTCACCGTCATGGAGATTGTCCTCGGGATCGACAATCTCGTTTTCATTTCAGTGTTGACCAGTCGGCTTCCGACGGACGCCGCGCGAAAGGCGAGGGCGCTCGGCCTGTCGATGGCGCTGGTCTTCCGAATTCTGCTCCTCATTACCCTGTCATGGTTGATCGGGCTGACGGCGCCGGTGTTCTCCCTGTTCGGACACGACTTCTCCTGGCGCGACCTCATCCTTCTCGCTGGCGGCCTGTTCCTGCTCTACAAGGCGACGCACGAGATCCACGCCGGCATAGAGGGGGAGGAGGACGACAGCGGTAACGTGGTCCACGCTGCCTTCGGCGCCACCGTGGCGCAGATCATCGCCATCGATATCGTCTTCTCGATCGACAGCATCATCACGGCGATTGGCATGGCCGAGCACGTGCCGGTGATGATTCTGGCCGTCGTCATCGCGATGATCATCATGTTCGTGGCGTCCGAGCCGATATCGAACTTCATTCACAAGCATCCGACGACAAAGATGCTGGCCCTCTCATTCCTTCTCTTGATCGGCGTATCGTTGGTCGCCGACGGCGTCGGCTTCCACGTGCCGCGTGCCTACATCTACTTCGCCATGGCCTTCTCGGCGGGCGTCGAGATGATCAACATCCTGGCCAGCCGCAAGCGTCGCAAGGCCAAGGCCTGAGGGCGAGGGAAATCGAGAATGTGAAAGAGGGCGGCGGCTCGATCCACCCGCCCTTTGCATTGTGCGATTTCAAGGTGGCATGGACCGCTCTGTCCGTTTGTTATCACATCGGTTTCGAGGCGGACCCGTCCAGTCTCGCGATCGACCGACTAGGCGTTTATACGGATTTCGCTTGGGTTCTAGATCGTTTCAGGCTACCCCTCTGTCAGGTGGCGCCTCGTCGGCGTTTTTCGACGTTCATGGGTCGCCTCGCTTCGTCACGGGTATTGACCGATGAGCACCACCGATATCGCCAAGCGGGTTCACGACCATAACTGGAAGCTCGACCCAATCATCCGCAGTCTGCTCGACACGGACATCTACAAGTTCCTGATGCAGCAGCTGATCTGGAAGCGTTACCGCGACGTCGACGTCACCTTCTCCCTGATCAATCGGGCAAGCAGCATCCGTCTGGCCGACGACATCGACGAGGGCGAGCTTCGGGCCCAGCTCGACTATGCGCGCTCGCTTAGAATCGGCAAGAAGGAGTGGATCTGGCTCGCCGGCAACACCTTCTACGGCAAGCGGCAGATCTTCGCGCCGGAGTATCTGGAATTTCTGCGCGATTTTCAGCTGCCACCTTACGAACTCAGGAAGGCCGACGGCCAGTACCATCTCGAGTTCCACGGGCCCTGGACCCACACGACCATGTGGGAAATCCCGGCGCTGGCCATCATCAACGAGTTGCGCTCTCGTTCGGTGATGAAGACCATGCGCCGCTTCGAACTCGACGTTCTCTATGCGCGCGCCAAAGCCAAGCTGTGGAGCAAGGTGGAGCGACTCAGAGCCTTTCCGGACATCAAGATTGCAGACTTCGGCAGCCGTCGCCGCCATTCGCATCTCTGGCAGGATTGGTGCGTCAACGCGCTGAAAGAAGGGCTCGGCCCGTCGTTCATCGGCACGTCAAACGTTCTGTTGGCGATGAAGAGCGACCTCGAGGCCATCGGCACCAACGCTCATGAGTTGCCGATGGCTATGGCCGCCCTTGCCGACACCGAGGACGAGTTGCGCCATTCGCCTTATCGGGTACTGCGCGACTGGCAGGAGCTTTATGACGGCAACCTGCTGGTGGTTCTGCCGGATGCCTTTGGTACCGCGTCCTTTCTGCGCGACGCGCCGGATTGGGTTGCCGACTGGAAAGGGTTCCGTCCAGATAGCGCCGATCCGGTCGAAGGTGGAGAGGAGATCGTCGCCTGGTGGAAGTCGAAGGGGAGGGATCCGCGCGACAAGCTGATCGTCTTTTCCGACGGTCTCGACGTCGAGGAGATCGAACGCGTCTACACCCACTTCCGCGGTCGCGTTCACATGAGCTTTGGCTGGGGAACCAACCTCACCAACGATTTCCAGGATTGCGCTCCACAGCCGACTGACGACTTCGATGCGATCTCTCTTGTCTGCAAGGTGACGCAGGTGAACGGGCGACCGGCCGTGAAGCTTTCCGATAACCCGGAAAAGGCAACAGGCGATCCGGCCGAGATCGCCCGTTATCTGCGGGTGTTCGGCGATGCGGGACGGGTCAAGCGACCTGTGCTCGTGTAACTTCGGCTGATACGTCAACGCCGCCCGTGAGGGCGGCGTCTTGCATCTCGGCTTAGGCTGTTTCGGCTTGGTCCTGTCAGGCCTCGAAAGGCTTGGTCGCCAGCCACTTCTCCAGCCAGTGGATGTCATAGGCGCCATCAATGATGTCGGCGTTCTTTAGCATGTGGTTGAAAAGCGGGATCGTAGAGTCGATGCCGTCGACGACGAACTCATCGAGGCAGCGCCGCAGGCGCATCAGGCATTCGACACGGTTGCGACCGTGAACGATCAGCTTGCCGATCATGCTGTCGTAGTAGGGTGGGATCGTGTAGCCCTGATAGACGCCGCTGTCGACGCGAACCCCCAATCCACCCGGGGGATGCCAATAAGTGATCTTGCCGGGCGACGGCGCAAACGTGGCGGCGTTCTCCGCGTTGATGCGGCATTCGATGGCGTGGCCGTTGAAATGGACGTCCGACTGGCGGAAGCCCAGCGCTTGGCCCGAGGCCACCTTGATCTGCTCGTTGACGAGATCGATGCCGGTGATCATCTCCGTCACCGGGTGTTCCACCTGCAGGCGGGTGTTCATCTCGATGAAGTAGAACTCGCCGTTCTCGTAGAGGAACTCGATCGTGCCGGCGCCGGAATAGTTCAGCTCGGCCATGGCGTTGGCGACGATGTTGCCGATCCTGGCGCGCTCGTCGTCATTGAGGGCCGGCGAGCGGGCCTCTTCCATGACCTTCTGGTGGCGGCGCTGCAGCGAGCAGTCGCGCTCGCCGAGATGTACCGCATTGCCCTGGCCGTCACCCAGAACCTGCAACTCGATATGGCGCGGCTTCAGGAGGTACTTCTCGATGTACACAGCGTCGTCGCCGAAGGCGTTCTTCGCCTCGGTCTTGGCGGCCGACATCGCCGACGGCAGTTCTGCTTCGGTCATGGCGACGCGCATGCCGCGACCGCCGCCACCCGCCGACGCCTTCACCAGAACCGGATAGCCGATCTCGGCGGCGATGCGCAGGGCATCCTCTTCGGATTCGACGGCGCCATCCGAACCGGGCACCACCGGGATGCCGAGGCGCTTGGCGGTTGCCTTGGCCTCGATCTTGTCGCCCATGATGCGGATGTGATCCGCCGAAGGCCCGATGAAGGCAATGTTGTGGGCGGCCAGGATATCGGCGAAGCGGGCATTCTCGCTGAGAAACCCATAGCCGGGGTGAACCGCTTCGGCGCCGGTGATCTCGCAGGCCGCGACGATGTTGGGAATGTTGAGGTAGCTTTCGCGCACTGGCGCCGGGCCGATACAGACGCTTTCGTCGGCGAGGCGGACGTGCATGGCGTTGGCGTCGGCCGTCGAATGGACGGCGACGGTGCCGATGCCGAGCTCCTTGCAGGCGCGCAGCACCCGAAGGGCGATTTCGCCGCGGTTGGCGATGAGGATCTTCTCGAACATGGGGCCGGTCACTCGATGATCAGCAGCGGCTCGCCGAACTCGACCGGCTGGCCGTTCTCGACGAAGATGGCGGTGACGCGGCCGGCGCGCGGCGCCGGAATGTGGTTGAGATGCTTCATGGCCTCGATGATCATCACCGTCTGGCCTTCCTTCACCGTGTCGCCAACTTCGACGAAGGATCGCGCGCCCGGCTCCGGAGCCAGGTAGGCGGTGCCGACCATCGGTGAGGGGACCGCACCGGGATTGGCTGCGGGATCGGCGGCCTTCGGCGCCTCGACGGCCACGGGCGCCGCGGCGACGACAGGGGCGCCCCCCGCAGGCATCGCGCTCGGCGGGGCCCAGCCGCCACCCTGGGTAATGGTGACCGGCGCCGCCGTCCGAGCCACGCGGATCTTCAGCTTCTCCTGCTCCACCTCGATCTCGGTGAGGTTGGTCTCGTCGAGGATGTTGGCAAGCTGGCGGATCAGTTCGTAGTCAAAGGTCTGGGGCATCGGTTCTCACCGGATTGGGACGGCGGTCACCCTTTCAGGAGACCGGCGAGGGCTTCGAGCGCGAGAGTGTAGCCAAGAGGGCCAAGGCCGACGATCACTCCGGCCGCCACGGGCGACACAAAGGATCGATGCCGGAAACTCTCGCGGGCATGGACGTTGGAAATATGAACTTCGATCAGGGGAACACCGGTCCCCTTGATCGCGTCGTGGAGGGCGATTGAGGTGTGCGTATAGGCGCCGGGGTTCATCACCACGCCGGCACCGCGCCGTCCCGCTTCCTGGATCCAGTCGACGAGGACGCCCTCATGGTTGGACTGACGAAACTCGACGGCTGAAAACCCCAGCTCGGCAGCCTTCTCGCGGCAGTTCGCCTCGATGTCGGCAAGGGTCAGCGATCCGTAGATGCCCGGTTCTCGCGTTCCGAGAAGATTGAGGTTCGGTCCGTTGAGGATGAACGCTTCAATGGGCAATCGGTCGGTTCCCTTTCAAGGCCGGAACAGGGGAGGCCGCAACCCACCGGTGGGCGTTGGCCGGCTTCCTTATAGGCATATGCCGCTCCGAAAAAAAGAGGCAGCGCCGATTCATCCCCGTCTGTAGGGCGAGGTTATGTCCAGCCCCGACCAAAGATCAGCAGGTCGTCTTGCCGCAGGTGCGCATGGCCTCGATTCTGCGGTTCAGGTCGGCGAAGCCGACGGCGCCATAGACCATCTCGTCGCCGATGATGTAGGCGGGGGTGCCGTTGATGTTGAGCTTGCGAGCGAGATCGTAGGAGTGGTTGATCGCCTCAGCGACCGCCTGCGTACCGGCCGTCTCCTTTACCTTCGCTTCGTCGAGGCCGGCCTTCGCCGCCGCCGCCAGCGCGCGGTCGCCGTCGGCCTGACCCCGGATTCCCATCAGCTCGAAGTGAAAGGCTTCGTAGGCCTTGGGGTCGAGAATGTTGACGGCCGCCGCTACCTTGGCCGCTTCGACCGATCCTTCGCTCAGGATGGGAAACTCCTTGAGGATGATCTTGACGTCCTTTTCCTTGTCTAGGATGGCGCGGGTATCGGAAAGGGCCTTCTTGCAGTAGCCGCAGTTGTAGTCGAAGAACTCGACCAGGGCGATCTTCGCGTTGGGATCGCCGAGGACCGCCTGGTACGGCGAAGAGAAGATGGCCTCCTTGTTCGCCTGGATGGCGTCGACCCGTCCCTGCTCCTCGGCTGCCTTGTTGCGCGCTTCGAGCGCCTGCAGGGCCTCGGTGATCACTTCGGGATGCTCGAGCAGGTAGGACTTCACGACGTCGCCGATCGCTGCCTTCTGGCTGTCGGTGAACTCCTCGGCGGAAGCGGCGAAGGGAAGGAGAGCCGCAGCGACCAGCGTGGCCGACAGTACTTTCCGGAAATGGGCAAACATGCGACTGCTCCTCGTTCCAGGCGGTGGAAGCCTGGTTATCTTGGTATCTTGTAGGTGATGATGTCGTCGGCGCGCAGCCAGGCCGGCGAGCCGGTCTTCAGCTTCTCCTGCGCGCGGATGGCGTATTTCTTGGCGGTCTCGATGTCGCCCGAGGCGAAGCTCCCTTGCGCGGAGGCAAGATCGGCCATGGCGATGTTGTCCTTGCGCGCATAGGCGATGGCAAGCTGCCGATAGCCGACGGGCTGGTCCGGGTCGTCGCCGATACCCTTGGTGAGCATGGCGATCGCCTCGTCGGTCAGCTTGCCGTCCCCGGTGCCTACAAGAGCCTGACCCAGCAGGACGCGGATGGGGCCGGCGTTCGGCGCCAGCGACACGGCTTTCCTGAGGGGCGCCAAGGCCTCTCTCGGCTTGCCGGTCTCCAGCAGAATCTGCCCCTTGAGTTCCCAGAAATAGGGGTTGTTGGGGGATCGCTTGATCAGCGCGTCCATTCGGCCGATCGCCGACTTGGAGTCGGCGAAGCGGTAGGCGACGATGGCGCGGGCATAATCGGCGGCAAGGCTGGTGTCGGACGGTGGATAGAGCCGCATCACGCTTTGGGCGTTGCGAGTAAAGGCGGCGAACTTGGCCCGAACGAGATCGTGCCGCGCCTGGAGCGACGGACTGTCGGCCTTGTCGAAGTATTTCGACTTGCGGGCCATCTCGTCGATCATGGCGATGCGGTCGGCGGCCAGGGGGTGGCTTTGGATATACGGGTCGATATGGGCCGACATGAACATCTGCTGATCGGCGAAGCGCTTGAAGGTGTCCAGCATGCCCTTTGCCGATTGACCGGTTTGGGCAAGATACTTCAGCGCCAGCTGATCGGCGGCGGTCTCGTTCTCGCGAGCATACATCAGGAGGCCACGTTGGCCGAACTGCATTCCGCCTGTGGCCAGGGCACCCACCGCCCCGCCGCCGCCGCCCGCCGCACCCGCCGCGACGCCACCCAGCATGGCGAGCGCCGAAAGAATCTGCATTCGGCGGATCTCCGCTCGCAGTTGGGCGAGATGGTTCGCTGCGAGATGACCGATCTCGTGCGCCAGCACGCCGATCAGTTCGTTGGGCGTCGTGGAGTCGATGATGGCCCCGGCGTTGACGAAGATATGCCGGCTGTCGGCGACGAAGGCATTGAAGGTATCGTCATTGACCAGCTTGACCTGGACCGTGGCTGCGCCGAGGCCGGCCGCCTTCAGCAGGGGGCGCGTGTAGTCGGCGATCAGCGCTTCCGCTTCCGCGTCGCGCAGCAGCGATATACTGCGGCTCCTCTCGACGGAGAGCGCGGGTAGAGTGGACGAAAATGCGAGCGCCGCCGCTGTGACGACGGCGACGGAGGTGCGGCGGAAGCTCTTCATCATCGCGCGATTCACTATCGGAAGTCTCGTCAGTGTGTCCGTAGCCTGATAAAGGGCAGAACGCGTCCCGGGCGCAACGGAAAAATCAGACGCGCCCAACCCACGATACATTGCGATCCATCTCTGGCAAAATCTTGGAGGCGAGGGGAGAATGCGGGTTTCGCGACGAAGTGATGTGGCTCCTTTCCTCGCCATGGACGTACTGTCCGACGCCAATCGCCTTGCCCGCGAGGGCCGAAGCATCCTTCACATGGAACTCGGCGAACCCGGTACACCGGTGCCGGCCGCCGTTCGTGCCGCCGCCGAAGAAGCGCTGAATCGCGGCCGCATCGGCTATACCGAGGCGCTTGGCATTCCCGATCTGCGCGCCCGTATCGCACGCCTTTATGCCGATCGTTATGGCGTCGACGTGCCGGCCGGACGGGTCGCGGTCACGGCAGGCTCGTCGGGCGCGTTCAATCTCGCTTTCCTTGCCATGTTCGATGTTGGCGATCGCGTGGGGTTGCCGACTCCGGGCTATCCCGCCTATCGCAACATCCTGACCGCGCTCGGCCTCGAAGTCGTCGAGATCCCGACGACCGCCGACGCGCGCTGGCAGGCGAGCGCTGCCGCAATCGAGAAGGCGCATGCGGAACGGCCACTCGCCGGAATCGTCGTGGCGAGCCCCAACAATCCCTCGGGAACCATGATGACGCGCGAAGGTCTCAAGGCGCTGGTCGGTGCCTGTCGGGACATGAAGATCACCCTCGTCATGGACGAGATCTACCACGGCCTCGTCTATGCCGGCGACGAGGTGACGGCGCTCGAGTTCTCCGACGACGTCGTGGTCGTGAACTCCTTCTCCAAGTATTTCTGCATGACCGGCTGGCGCGTCGGCTGGATGGTGTTGCCGGAACGCCTGGTGCGGCCGGTCGAACGTATCGCCCAGAACCTCTTCATCTCGCCGTCGGAGTTGTCGCAACGCGCCGCCCTTGGTGCCTTCGAGGCCAGCGAGGAACTCGAAGCGGTCAAGGCCGGCTATGAGGCCAGCCGCCGACTGCTTCTACGGCGAATGCCCGAGATCGGCCTCGATCGCTTTCTGCCGGTTGACGGTGCCTTCTATTTCTACGCCGATGTCAGCCGCCACACCAACGACAGTCTCGATTTCTGTCGCCGCATGCTGCACGAGGCGGGCGTCGCGGCGACTCCAGGGCTCGACTTCGATACCGGGCGCGGCTCGTCCTATGTTCGCTTTTCCTTTGCCGGACGGACCGACGAGATCGCGGAAGCCTGCGAACGAATTGGCGCCTGGCTGAAATAGCCGCGCACGCTCGCCTCCATCCAGGCCATGGTACCTTGCGTCGCCACGCCGGGGCTCCGTTCGTGTCGGCGTTGTCGGTATGGGTCGACCTCGATCGATTGGTCGACATGCAATGTCGATGCGACAGATGCGAAAAGACCGCCCAGGATGGACCGGGGCGGTCTCGATCGATGTTCCGTGCGCTCCCGTCAGAAGAAGGAGCGGCGCTGCCACCAGCCCGTCTTCTTCGGGTGATTGCTCTCGGGTTCCGGCTCGGGCTCGGGTTCCGGCTCGGGTTGCAGCACCGGCTCGTTGGCCTCGATCGACTTCTCTACCAGTTCCGCGACGCTTTCAAGCGGCGTATGGGCAGGCGCAGCCGCCTCCGACACCTCTGCTGGAGCCTCTTCGCTCTCGTCAGCCAGCGTCTCCACAGGCTCGTCGTTCACCACACTCGGAGCAACCGTCGCTCCCGCTTCGGCAGCATCCGCAACGGGGAGGACTTCGGCTTCGGTTCCGCTTTCAGCCTCATCTCCCGCCGTCTGGGTGGCAGCAGGCTCGCCATCCTGGGCAGTGGCCGTGGACTCGGAGCCGACGTCTTCCTCAAGCTGATGCCGACGGCGGCCACCGCGACGGCCGCGACGACGCGACCTGCGGCGCTGTTCGCCCTCGCTGTCGCCCTCGGCGCGGGCCTCGCGGTCGTCCTCTTCGGAACCTTCGTCGTCGCCCTCGGGAGAGGACTGCTCGGCGCCGTCTCCGGCCGCATCCTGGCTGTCACCGTTGGCGGCTTCGCCGCCCTCCGTCCGCCGGCGGCGACGCCGCCGACGCTTGCGGCGGGCATCGCCGTCGCCGCGCTCTTCACGGGACGATTGGGTCTTCTCGGCCTCGGCCTCCTCGTCGTCCTCTTCCTCGATATCCTCGTCGATGTCCTCGTCATACGGCTGCACGCTTTCGGGCGTCAGCGTCGGCGCGGCCGGCGGCGGCGCAGGGTTGAGGATGATCTCGCCGCGTTCTACGGCGAAATGCTGCGAACCGAGGTGCTCGTCGGCCGAGATGGTGATCGTGAGACCGAAGCGAGTCTCCAGATCGGAAAGGTGCTTGCGCTTCTGGTTGAGTATGTAGAGCGCCACCGCGGACCGGGTGCGGACGGTCAGGTGATGCGTCACGCCCTTGATCAGCAGATCTTCGAGCGAGCGCAGCACGTGCAGCGCCACGCTTTCGGTGGAGCGGACGATGCCTGCGCCCAGACAGTGCGGGCAGAGCTCGGTGGAGCCTTCCAGCACGCCGGTGCGAATGCGCTGGCGGCTCATCTCCATCAGGCCGAAGTGCGAGATGCGGCCCACCTGAATGCGGGCACGATCGTTCTTCAGGCAGTCCTTGAGCTTGCGCTCGACCGCCTTGTTGTTCTTGGCCTCTTCCATGTCGATGAAATCGATCACGATGAGGCCCGCGAGGTCGCGCAGGCGG
This sequence comes from Pleomorphomonas sp. NRK KF1, assembly GCF_023721755.1. Lineage (GTDB taxonomy): Bacteria > Pseudomonadota > Alphaproteobacteria > Rhizobiales > Pleomorphomonadaceae > Pleomorphomonas. The sequence goes on from NZ_JAMDLH010000001.1 coordinate 303,035, forward strand.
AGCTGGCGAGCCACCTCCTCAGCAGCCTCGAGGTTGGTGGCGAGCGCCGTGTCCTCGATGTTGTGCTCGCGCGTCGACCGGCCCGAGTTGACGTCGATGGCGACGAGCGCTTCGGTCTGGTTGATGACGAGATAGCCGCCGGACTTCAGAGTCACCTGGGGCGAGAACATCGCATCGAGCTGCGGTTCAACGCCGAAGCGGCCGAAGACGGGGATCGGGTCGCGATAGGGCTGAACATTCTTGGCATGGCTCGGCATGAGCATGCGCATGAAGTCCTTGGCCTCGCGGTAGGAGTCTTCGCCGGCCACCAGAACTTCGTCGATGTCCTTGTTGTAGAGGTCGCGAATCGACCGCTTGACCAGCGAACCTTCCTCGTAGACGAGGTTCGGCGCGGACGAGCGAAGCGTCAGCTCGCGGACGTTCTCCCACAGGCGAAGGAGGTACTCGAAGTCGCGCTTGATCTCGGTTTTTGTCCGGGCGGCGCCGGCCGTCCTGAGAATGACTCCCATGCCCTCCGGCACGTCGAGCTCGTGGGCGATCTCCTTGAGGCGCTTGCGGTCCTGCACGTTGGTGATCTTGCGCGAAATGCCGCCACCCCGGCCGGAGTTGGGCATCAGTACCGAATAGCGGCCGGCCAGAGAAAGATAGGTGGTCAGCGCGGCACCCTTGGTGCCACGCTCTTCCTTGACGACCTGGACCAGCAGCACTTGGCGCCGCTTGATGACTTCCTGGATGCGATACTGACGGGCACGACGAACGCGGCGCTCAGGCACCTCTTCCAGCGCGTCTTCGGCGCCGACGCTCTCGACGTGCTCTTCCTCGTCGTCGCTCGTCCGTTCTTCGCCATCGTCATTGATGGTCTCGACCGACTGGTCGTCGTGAATGTCGATGATGCCGCCCGTCTCGAGCGTGGGCACTTCGTCGTCGACCGGCTCGATGACTGGAGTTGCCTCGATGACGCTCGCCGCTTCGACCGGCTGCGGCTCGCCGTCCTCGGCGGGCGTCTCGCTCACGGTCTCGGCGGGACGGGCCGCAGCTTTCGCCGCCTGGGCACGCGCCTGCCGGTCACGGTGCATCCGGGCGCGCCGCTCGGCCTCTTCACGCTCCTCGGCCTCTTCAGCCTCGATCAGAGCCTGACGATCCGCCTGCGGGATCTGGTAGTAGTCCGGGTGAATCTCGGAGAAAGCCAAAAAGCCGTGGCGATTGCCGCCATACTCCACAAAGGCTGCCTGCAGGGACGGCTCGACGCGCGTCACCTTGGCGAGATAGATGTTTCCTCTGAGCTGCTTCCTGGTCGCCGATTCGAAATCGAATTCCTCAACGCGGTGTCCACGCACCACAACCACCCGGGTCTCCTCCGGGTGGGTGGCATCGATCAGCATCTTGTTTGCCATTAAGTCTGACTCCCGGCCGTGTGCGCCCTCGGCACCGCCGCGACACCGATGGAAGACTCCTGGGAGCCGTTCCTGGAATCGCCGCGCGCTGGAAGGAGCCGCACCGGCCGTCGATAAGGGGTAAGGGAATAGGGAAAAGCGCCGGACCAACCGAAGCCGCAAATCGGGAAGCGGCAGATGCATTGCGCCATCCTGCCTTTTCGACGATTTGCTTTGGCCTCACGACTTTCACGTCCGGCACGTTCTTTCTTTTCAACACCGTCGCTCCTGAAAAACCCGCTCGGCAAAGCCAATACGGGGGAACGACGACGAATGCCTTGTTGGGCGGCCTGAGTGGCCGTGCACCGAAGCACCGATCTTTCCGGTTGATCTACGGGCGTCCTCATATGCATTCCCGCAACGCGGCGCACGGCCGGGCGAAACACAACGAGCGAAGGGCCGGGTTCCGCGCATTGACCGGAAAACCAACCGGCGGCTGCGCTGACCTCTCGGCCCTCGACTGCCGGTCACATTCCTCCTGCATTTCAAGCAGAAGGTGAACCGGCTGGACGCTCTCAAGTACCGAGAGCAAGGATTCGGGCTCCGATCCCTTATTACTTGCGTGAAGTCCCATATGCAAGGCGATCAAATAGGCCGCCAATCAATTCCTCGCAATGTGAAGTGTTCGCCGTCCCGATCGGTGGGGGACTGGAAATGGTTAACCAAATTGGCCTAGGTAGTGTTCAAGGAATGCTGCAGATCCTGGGAAGATGCGTCCGCGAGGGTGAGGGGAGTTGCCATCTCGTCGGTCTGTGGCAGTTTGGGCCGCTCATGGGATCGTTGGAGCGATCATTTGACGACCGTTGTAAACCGCTTCGCAGTCTTTCTCGGCGTCGTCGTCCTGACCGTGGCGACGCTGGTCTGCCTGACGCACGTCGCTCTCGCCGGCGATCCCCCGGTGGCAACGGACGGTCGCGTCGTCGGTGACGAGAGTCGGACCCGCTTCGTGCTCGATCTTTCCGGAGAGATCGACCTCAGCGCCTTCACCCTTGCCGATCCCTACCGTGTCGTCATCGATCTGCCCGAGGTCGACTTCCGCCTGCCGCCAGGCACCGGCTCCGCCGGGCGAGGGCTCGTAAGCGACTGGCGTTACGGGCAGTTTGCGGCCGGCCGATCACGTATCGTGCTGGACGTTACCGGTCCGGTGAAGATCGACAAGGCCTTTCTGTTGTCGGCCGTCGAGGACCAGCCGGCTCGCATGGTCCTCGATCTTCTCAAGACGACCGCTGCCGCCTTCGACGAGGATTTGCGAAAAAGCCAGCTTGCCCGCGACAGTGCCAACCAGCCGGTGCAGAAGGCCGACCAACTGCCGCCGCCCGATCGCAGCAAGCGGGAAAAGCCCTTGGTCGTCATCGATGCCGGGCACGGCGGAGTCGATGCGGGAACCGTCTCCGCGTCAGGCGTCCTCGAGAAGGACATCGTCCTGGCCTTTGCCAAGAAGCTGCAGGAGAACCTCGAACGGACCGGGAAGGTCGCGGTTCTTCTGACGCGGACAGATGACACCTTCCTGCCTCTCGCTGCCCGCGTGCAGTTTGGTCGTGACCACGCAGCCGACCTGTTCCTGTCCATCCACGCCGATTCCGAGCACGAAGGGTCGGTGCGCGGCGCAACCGTATACACGCTGTCCGACAAGGCCTCCGACCGAGAGGCGGCAGCGCTCGCGGCCAAGGAAAACGCATCCGACCTCATCGCCGGCCTCGATCTGCAACAGGAGGCCGACGAAGTGACAGATATCCTGGTCGATCTCACGCGGCGAGAAACGCGAAACTTCTCGGCCGCTTTTGCCAACGGACTCGTCAGCGACCTTGCCACCGCGACCCGGATGATCAAGAATCCGCACCGCTCCGCAGGTTTTCAGGTCCTGCGGGCCCATGACGTGCCGTCGGTTCTGGTGGAAATCGGTTATCTCTCCAACGATCAGGACGAGAAGCTGCTCACTTCGGACGAATGGCGATCTCGCGTTGCCGAAGCCGTCACGCAGGCGGTTCTGCGTTTCTTCGGCCAGAAATACGCCTATCTCGGCAAATAGCGGACGCGGATTGTTGCCATGAGGCAACGCCACGGCCCAGCCTTTGCCACAAAGAGCGGCGAACGTCCGCGCTCACGGAAACATTCGCATTCTGCGGCGTTTTGAGATATCGGCTGACCCAAAAGCTGAAGCATGGCAGCCGGACGAACCGGGCTTTGTCATGCCGCCGAGACGGACAGGTACGCCGGCGCGGCTGGTGTCGACGGGAATGATGGACGGACTATGATCTTCGTAAGATTCTTCGGCTGGGTCTTCTCGATCGCGGCGCTGCTGTTCCTGGTCGCCGCCGGCGGCGTTGCCGTCTACATCCATTCCCTCAGCTCCGATCTGCCCGACACGAACCAGCTGCGCAACTACCAGCCGCCGGTCGTGACGCGCGTCCACGCCGCTGACGGCGAGCTGGCCTCCGAATATGCTCATGAACGCCGTCTGTTCATGCCGATCCAGATGATTCCCGATCGGGTGAAGCAGGCGTTCATCTCGGCCGAGGACAAGGATTTCTACACTCACCCGGGCATCGATCTGGTCAGCCTCGCCGGGGCTGCGGTCAAGAACATCGACACCATCGTTTCCGGTTCGAACAAGCGCATGGTTGGCGCTTCGACGATCACGCAGCAGGTCGCCAAGGTTTTCCTGCTGACCAACGAGCGCACCATCGATCGCAAGATTCGCGAAGCGATGCTGACCCTGAAGATCGAACAGGCCTACACCAAGGATCAGATCCTCGAGCTCTACCTGAACGAGATCTATCTCGGCTTCCGCTCCTACGGTGTCGCGGCAGCTTCGCTGGCCTATTTCGACAAACCCCTGGCCGACCTCAAGCTGGAAGAAGTGGCCTACCTGGCCGCGCTTCCGAAGGCGCCGGAGAACTACAATCCCTACCGCAGCCGTCAGGCCGCTATCGAACGCCGCAATTACGTCATCCAGCAGATGGTGGAGAACGGTTATGCGACGCGGGAGGAGGGCGATGCCGCCATGAAGGCACCGCTCGTCATTGCCGAGCGCAACCAGTCGGCCAAGGTGTTCGCTTCCGAGTATTTTGTCGAGGAAGTGCGGCGCTCCCTACTGGCCATGTATGGCGAGAAGGGGCTTTACGAAGGCGGCCTATCCGTCCGCACGACGCTCGACCCGAAGATGCAGGTTATCGCCCGGGGTGTGCTTCAGCGGGCGCTCTTGCGCTATGACGAGGCGCACGGCTGGCGCGGCTCCAAGAGGCAGATCGACGTCTCCGGCGACTGGGGCATCCCGTTGGCCGCCGAGGCGGCTATATCCGATGTGCCCGAGTGGAACCTTGCCGTCGTGCTCGGCTTCGACGGCGACGCCGCCCGAATCGGCCTGCAGCCCTCCAAGGGGCCGACCGGAAAAGTGAATGACGAGCGCATCGAGGGTATCATCCCGCTCGACCAGCTGAAATGGGCGAAGTGGGAGACCGGCCCCAAGCGGGGGGCGGCGGTGAAGACTGCCTCGGATGTCCTGTCGGTCGGCGATGTCATCTACGTCGAGAAGACCGGGACCGCCATCGGGACGCTGGAAGCCTATCGGCTTCGCCAGTTCCCTGGCATTTCCGGCGCCTTGGTAGCCATGGACTCGACCACGGGCCGCGTGCGTGCCTTGGTTGGCGGGTTTTCCTTCGCCGAAAGCGAGTTCAACCGGGCAACCCAGGCCATGCGCCAGCCCGGCTCGTCCTTCAAGCCTTTCGTCTACTCGGCCGCTCTCGACAACGGCTACACACCGGCTTCGGTCATCATGGATGGGCCGATCGAGATCGACCAGGGCCCGGGCCTCGGCATGTGGCGGCCGCAGAACTACGGCGGCGGTTACGGCGGTCCTTCGACGCTCCGGACCGGCATCGAGAAGTCACGCAACCTGATGACCGTGCGCCTTGCCCAGGACATGGGCATGCCGCTCGTCGCCGAATACGCCAAACGGTTCGGCATTTACGACAACATGCAGCCGGTTCTGGCCATGTCGCTCGGCGCCGGCGAGACGACGGTGATGCGGCTCGTCAATGCCTACGCCATCATTGCCAACGGCGGGCGCCGCGTTCAGCCGACCTTGATCGACCGCGTGCAGGATCGTTTCGGTCGCACCATCTACCGGCATGATCAACGCGTCTGCGAGGGATGCAATTCCAGCGACTGGAAGGGACAGGACGAGCCACAGCTGATCGATGAGCGCGAGCAGGTGCTCGATCCGATGACCGCCTACCAGATCACTTCCATGATGGAAGGCGTCGTCCAGCGCGGCACGGCTGCGGCGGTCAGGAGCCTCAATCGTCCGATCGCCGGCAAGACTGGCACCACCAACGACGAGAAGGACGCTTGGTTCGTCGGGTTCACGCCCGAGCTGACTGTCGGCATCTTCATGGGCTTCGACACGCCGAAGCCCATGGGGCATGGCGCGACTGGCGGCACGATGGCCGCGCCCGTCTTCCGCGATTTCATGGCGCAGGCTCTGGCCGGTCAGCCGCCTCAGGAGTTCAAGGTGCCCGAGGGCATGGTGCTGATCCCGATCGATCGCAAGACCGGAATGCGGGCCTATGAGGGCGAAAGCGCGATCATCGAGGCCTTCAAGCCCGGAACCGGTCCGTCCGACGTCTATTCGGTCATCGGTGGTGATGGCATGGCCTGGGGCGTGCCGACCGAGGTCAACTCCGAGGCCGACAAGGCGGCGGTGAGCGGTACCGGCGGCCTCTATTGACGGCAGGACGTTGAGAGCACATCAGGCCTGACAAAAGACGGAATGGAGGTCGGTGGGTTTACATCGACGACTTCCGTTCCTATGGTCCGCCGCGCCCGTGATCGACGACGGGCGCCCGTCGATGCCTTTGGCCTCGGCGCCAACTCAACCTCCTGACCGGAGCTCACATACATGCGAGCCGAAATCGAGGCCATCGTCGACGAGATCAAGCAGGGTATGGCCCTGCTGAGGAGGCATCTTTGACTGGGATGCCTCCCAGCAGCGCATGGCCGAGCTGAACGGTTTCGTCGAAGATCCGACTCTCTGGAACGATCCCGAGCGCGCGCAGAAGATCATGCGCGAGCGGACCGATCTTGAGAACCGAATCAACGGCTATCTCAAGCTGGACCGCGACCTCAAGGACAGCATCGAGCTGATCGAGCTCGGCGAGATGGAGGACGACGCCACCGTCGTCACTGATGCCGAGAACACGTTGCGTGGTCTCAAGGACGAGATCGCTCGCCAGCAGGTGGAGTCGATGCTGTCCGGCGAGGCCGATGCCAACGACACCTACATCGAAGTCAACTCAGGTGCCGGCGGTACCGAAAGCCAGGACTGGACCAACATGCTCCTGCGCATGTACACGCGCTGGGCGGACAAGCGCGGCTACAAGGTCGAGGTCCTGGAAGTTCACGACGGTGAAGAGGCCGGCATCAAGAGCGCCACGGTGCTCATCAAGGGCCACAACGCCTACGGCTGGCTGAAGACCGAGTCGGGCGTGCATCGCCTCGTTCGCATTTCGCCCTTCGACAGCCAGGCGCGGCGGCACACATCGTTTTCCTCGGTCTGGGTTTATCCGGTCATCGACGACAAGATCGAGATCGAGATCAACGAAAGTGATTGCCGCATCGATACCTACCGCGCTCAGGGCGCCGGTGGTCAGCACATCAACACGACGGACTCGGCAGTGCGCATCACGCACTATCCCTCGGGCATCGTTGTCGCCTGTCAGGCTGAGCGGTCGCAGCACAAGAACCGGGCCACCGCCTGGAACATGCTGCGTGCCCGTCTCTATGAAGCGGAGCTGAAGAAGCGCGAGGAGAAGGCCAACGCCGAGCAGGCCGGCAAGACCGATATCGGCTGGGGCCACCAGATCCGCTCCTACGTCCTGCAGCCCTACCAGTTGGTCAAGGATCTCCGCACCGGTGTCGAGAGCACCTCGCCGTCAGACGTGCTCAACGGCGATCTCGATGGCTTCATGGAGGCGGCGCTGGCCCAGCGCGCCTTCGGCAAGCAGCCGGCCGAGATTTCGGACATCGACTGAGATTGCCGACACGAGAGTGTTGAGCCAGGAATGACAAAGGCGGGGCGCCGAAACGCCCCGCCTTTTTCATGTCCGGAAGGCTTCGACAAACCCTCAGGGAAGAAGATTTGCCAGCTTGTTGCCCGCATTGATGTAGTTGACGGGGTTGATCGGCGCACCGTCGACGCGTGTCTCGTAGTGAAGATGTGGGCCGGTGGATCGGCCGGTGGAGCCCACCTCTCCGATCACGGTGTCCCGCGTCACCCGGTCGCCGACACGGGCGGTAATGCGCGACATGTGACCATAGCGCGTGGTGACGCCGTTGCCGTGATCGATCTCGACGAGATTGCCGTAACCACCCGACCAGCCGGCAACCGTGACGATTCCGGGCGCCGTCGGCTTGATATCGGTGCCGGTCGGCGAACGGAAGTCGATGCCGGCGTGGAACGCCAGCGATCCGAGGAAGGGATCCCGGCGCGAGCCGAAGTTCGAAGTCATGTCGCCGCCCGGTAGTGGACGAATGAGTGGCAGCTTGGCCGCTGCGGCCTTGACGCGCGCCATTCGGTCGAAGGCCTGATCGGCGTCCTGCATGGCAGCCGTGAGCGCTTGTGCTCCCGCGAGGGGAACATAGGGGCCTCCGACCGCGTCCTCGGTGCCGTCCGGCGCTTCCGGCACGTTCACATGCAGACCCGCGTTGGCAATGACTTCCACCGCTTCGTCAACGCGGGAGTTGGCGGCCTCGGCAATCGCCTCGACGGCTTTCGCCTGCTCGGCGTCGACGGCGGCCAGATGCTTGGAGATCGCCTTGAAGTCCGGCTTGCCATCGGGCGTACGGAGGTCCGCCTTGGGAATCGCGGGGACCCCTGTGGCCGAGGTCAACGCGTCGAACTGGCGGTCGATCAGGCTGGCACGACCGGCGTCGGCGTAGGCGTTGATCGATCCGGTCACGTCGGTCGGCGCCAGCGCGGCGCGTCTGTCGGCGGGAACCGCGGTGTTGCCGTCGTCTATGAGGCCGATGCTTCGCGCCTTGTCGATCAGTTCACCGACAGCGCGCTGGCGATCCGCGATTCCCTGCTGAACGGACATGATCTTCTCGACCTTCTCGTCCATCGCCACGCTGTCGAGAATCTGCCGGCTGGAGATGCGGTCGATCTCCGACCGCAGCCGGGCGATACGATCCTCATAGGCCTGTTGCATGTTGGCGTTGCGCTCGCGCACCAGATCGAACAGATCGTCGCGGAAGACCAGATAGGTAGTGGCAGCCAGGAAGCCGAGTGAAACCGCCAGGAAAAGCGTCAGGCCGCCGAACAGGGCCAGCGGGCTGAACGTATAGGTGCGCGTGTTGTCTCGGCTGATGATGACGATGCGTCTCGCCGAGCTTTGGCTACGGTATCGATCTGCGGCTTGTGGTCTCATCAACGCAACGCTCCAGGCGGGAACCGACCGCACCGCCGCATGCGGCGAGCGGAACTCCTTGGGAGCGATTAGAGACCGTTAGGGTTAATGAAGGCTTGAAGCGGCGATGTCCTGCAGAAAAGTTTTTATTTACAATGCCTTGGCTGCTGCCAGGACCTCTTCGGCATGCCCCTCGACCTTAACCTTCGGCCAGGTTCTTGCCACGGTCCCATCCGGACCAATCAGAAATGTCGAGCGAATGATTCCGAAGTACTTCTTGCCATAGAGCGACTTCTCGCCCCAGGCACCATAGCATTCAGCGACCTTGTGATCGGGATCGGAACCGAGCGCCACCGTCAGCTTGTGCTTGACTCGGAACTTGCCGTGCTTCTCCACCGTGTCCGGCGATATCCCGATCACCGTGGTGCCGGCCTTCGCAAACTCGTCGGCGAGACACGAAAAGCCGATTGCCTCGCGCGTGCAACCCGATGTGTCGTCCTTGGGGTAGAAATAGACGACGACGGGGTGTCCCTTGAGCGCTGCGAGTGACAGCTCGCCCTGGTCCGTAGGCAGGGTGAAATCTGGGGCAGGGGATCCCACGGCAACGGTCATAGGTGGCCTCCGATTTTGCGTTTGCCTCTTATCCTCCGCTCGAAGCGTCTGAGCAAGAGCTCGTCCGCAACCTGCTGGACGGAAAACGGCCCTCGCGAGAACCGTCGCGCCTGAGTGCGAGGCCGATTTCGAAGAGCGCGCGGCTCGTCTCCAATCCGCAAGCCGTTCATGACAAAGCGCAAACGTCGGCAGGATATTCCCACCAAAAATTGTACTTTTCAAACGAAAGGATATAAGCAAATATACCGTAGTTTGTAGAACAAGTTTCAATTTTGAGCCGTTTTGCACGGGCTTCAAGCCCAGTGTCCTCCATTCTTTCGAGGGAGGAATGAGCCGTGGTTGCGTCAGCTATTCGAGGGTTTGCCACCCTTCTGGAGTTTGAAGGCCGGCCGCCCGTTCCAGTCGTATGCCGGGTCAGTGCCGGATTCCGAAGAGATGGAAGCCTGTCCGTGGAGGGAGAGGCCGATGTCGAAGAGGATTTCACTTGTATGATCGGGGTTTGCGGACGCATCAACGTCGGCGACGGGCGTCCCAAGGTCGGTGTGCGGATTGCGGCAGCCGATGCCGAGCATGGCGTCGTTCGCTTCCTGATACGCGATCCGGCGCTCGACGCGGTCGCATAGTCCCGTCCCCGGATGAAGTCGCCTCCAAAAGCAAACGGGGCGCCGAAGCGCCCCGTCCTCAAACTCGAAAGCTGTCCGATCAGGCGATCTTGGGGTCGAGCTCGCCCGAGGCGTAGCGCTTGGCCATGTCGGCAAGCGGAATCGGCTTGATCTTGGAGCCGTGACCGGCGGCGCCGAACTCCTCGTAGCGCTGCTTGCAGACCTTCTGCATGGCGGCCATGGCCGGCTTCATGAAGGAGCGCGGATCGAACTCGGCCGGCTTCTCGGCAAAGAACTTGCGGATGGCGCCGGTGATGGCCATGCGGCAGTCGGTGTCGATGTTCACCTTGCGCACGCCGTGCTTGATGCCGTTGACGATCTCCTCGACCGGAACGCCGAAGGTCTGGGGCATCTGGCCGCCGTAGGCGTTGATGATGTCGAGCAGATCCTGCGGAACCGACGACGAGCCATGCATCACGAGATGCACGTTCGGCATGCGCTCGTGGATCTCCTTGATGCGGTAGATGGCGAGCACGTCGCCCGTCGGCTTGCGGGAGAACTTGTAGGCGCCGTGGCTGGTGCCCATGGCGATGGCCAGGGCGTCGACCTTGGTGCGCTTGACGAACTTCACCGCTTCGTCCGGATCGGTGAGGAGCTGCTCCTTGCTGAGCACGCCTTCGGCCCCGTGGCCGTCTTCCTTGTCACCCATGCCGGTCTCGAGCGAGCCGAGCACTCCGAGCTCACCTTCCGTCGACGCGCCAACCATGTGGCTGAGTTCGGCGACACGGCCGGTAACGTTGGCGTTGTAGTCGAAGTCGGCGGGGGTCTTGCCGTCGGCCTTGAGCGAGCCGTCCATCATGACCGACGAGAAACCGTTGGTGATGGCCGAGAGGCAGGTGGCTTCCGAGTTGCCGTGGTCCTGATGCATGCAGACCGGAACGTCGGGATAAAGCTCGATGGCGGCCTTGATCAGGTGGCTGAGCACGATGTCGTTGGCGAACGCGCGGGCGCCGCGGCTAGCCTGCATGATCACCGGGCTGTCGGTCTCCTTGGCCGCGGCCATGACGGACAGCATCTGCTCCATGTTGTTGATGTTGAAAGCCGGCATGCCATAGCCATGTTCGGCGGCATGATCGAGCAACTGCCGCAGTGAAACCAGCGCCATAAGGGAACTCCTTCGCGAATTCTTCTGTGGTCCCGAGCCCTTCCCGCCTATCGCGTGCGACTGGCGAAACAGACTGGCTCATATCTACGACTTTAGCACGATTTACCAGAGGTGAGTTCGGTTCAGACCGCCGGTCGCGCCAAAAAATCGTGAACGCAATTGATAGTTCGGCTGAATATTCGTGTTTTCCTCCACGGGCAAAATACTGCCCCGGAGGTCAGCTGGCAAGCACGGCGACGTCGACCCGGCGGGCCAGTTGGCGCACGTCGTCGGGCGATGGGAGGTGAGGTCCGATTCGACCGAGCTTGGCAGTTGCGAAGGCCACGGCGCGGCGAGCCAGAGCTTCAAGGCCGAGGTTGTCGGCGAGCGCGGACGCGATGCCGGCCACCATGGCATCGCCGGCGCCAACCGTCGACAGCGCATTGACAACGGGTAGCCGTGCCGACAACGCCGTGTTGCCGCGCAGGAAGATGGCGCCTTGCTCGCCGCGCGAAACGACGACAAGCTCGATGCCGAGCGCCTGAACTTCGCGGGCGGCGGCAACGATATCGGCCACTTCCGTGAGCGGTCGTCCTGCCCACGCTTCCAACTCCAGCCGGTTGGGTTTGACGGCGAACGGCAAGCTTTCGCGGGGTGCGGCGAGAGAGGCGGCGAGCGGCGCGCCGGAGGTGTCCAGAACGACGCGGCACCGAAGGAGACAGAGGTCGGCGGTGAGCCTTGCCCAGACGCTCGCCGGTTGGCCGAGCGGCAACGAGCCGGCGAGGACCACCAACGCCGCTTCGATCACCTCGCGTCGCAGCACGTCGAGCACCATGTCGTAGGTCTCGTCGTCAAAGGTCAGACCCGGCAGGTTGATGTCCGTCGTGGTTCCCGTGACGACGTCGGCGATCTTGATGTTGGTGCGGGTATCGCCGGCGGTTCGGACGAACCGGTCCTGGATGCCCTTGTCCTTGAAGAAATCGGTAAAGGTGGCGTCGTTGCCGCGACCGAGCACACCGGTCGCTACGACGGGAATGCCCCAGTCGGCGATGCAGCCGGCAACATTGATGCCCTTACCGCCGACATTCGACTGCGCCGCACGGGCGCGATGGACCTTGCCGGGCGTCAGATCATCGAGCGTGACGGTGAGGTCGATCGCCGGATTGAGCGTAACGGTGATGATGGGCGAGGTCATTGTCGGCTCCGAAGCGAAAACATCTCTGGCGTCTACTATATAGCGGTTTCGCAGGATGGTGACGTTTCGGCAAGCCCCTCGGCCTGGAAATGGCCGCCCGCCAGCTCAATGCTCCGCGTGCAGGCACTTGTGATGATCGGCCAGCACCTCGATCACCCTGCATTCGCCGACGCAGCGATGCCCGCAACCGCCCACCATTGCTTCCAGTTCCTCTTTCAGCGCCATCAGGCTTTCTATACGGGCGTTGACCTCTGCAAGCTTGTCGCGCGCGATGCTGTCGGCTTCCGCACAGGGCAGGCTTGGGTTGTCCTGCAAGGTCAGCAGAGTCCGGATCGCATCGATCTCGAAACCGAGGTCGCGGGCATGGCGGATGAACGAGAGGCGCCGCAGGTCGCGCGCACCATAAAGGCGGCGGTTCCCCTCGCTCCGTGGTGGCGCCGGAAGGAGGCCGATCTGCTCGTAATAGCGGATGGTGGGTACCTTCACCTGGCTGCGCCGGGAAACTTCACCGATTGGCATATCCGTCATGATGCGCACTTACTCCTCTAGCGACTAGAGGATGTGTCCTCCGGACGGCAAAAGCAAGGCGATCGGACATCAAGGATTCGCGATGATCATCCCGGCCTCCAGGGCGGCTGGAACGGAGCTTGCTCTATAGATGGCATGTCTGTCCGCCGGAGGCACTCATGAACCGCCGCACGTTCCTGTTCGGGACGATCACGAGCCTCGCCCTGCCGGCGGTGGCCCGTTCCGGCACGCTCGGTATCGATCTGTCAGAGCTGCGCGGCAGTCTCTCTGTACCCGAAACACGTCCGGTCGCTCGACGAACAGGGGATCGCAGCGCCGAGCTGCAGGCCGCCATCAATCGCGCCGCCGCCGCCGGTCGTCCGCTCCGCATTCCAGCCGGCCGCTACGAAGTCGCCAACATCCGCCTGCCGGATCGCGCCCGTCTCGTCGGCGTTCCCGGAGAAACGCATCTCGTCTATTCGGGCGGCGGGCGATTCCTCTATGCGGAAGAGGCGCGCACGCTTTCGCTTGAAGGGCTTGTCCTCGATGGGGCCAATCGCATGTTGTCCGATGAGGATGACGGTCTCCTGTCGTTGGCTTTCGTCGAGGATGCCGACCTTGCAGGTCTCACGGTTCAGGGCAGCGCCGGTCACGGCGTCTCGCTGACGCGGACGGGCGGAAGCGTTCGGGATTGTCGCGTTTCAGGCGCCGGCGGTGTCGGCATCATGTCGACGGAAGGCAACGCCACGACGATCGCGGGCAATACGGTGAGCGATTGTGCCGGCGGCGGCATTCATCTGCGCCGATGGATGGTGGGTGACGATGGCTCGACGGTGCGCGACAACCGCATCCATGGAGTCGGTGAAGCGGGCATCAGCCTCTCTTCAGCCGGCACCGTTCGGGTCGCAGGCAACGATCTCCAGGCCATCAAGGGGGCAGCTATCGTGGCCGATGCCGCGTCGGCCGGGACCTCTGTCAGCAACAACGCGATCGATGGCGCAGTGCTCGGCATCGCGCTGCTCGCGGACGGCGGCGATCGTCTGTCGCTTGTCGAGGGAAACGTCGTCCGCAATATCGTCGAGGCTTCTGCGGTCGGGGCGGCTGGCAAACGGGCAGGAGGCGTCGGAATCCACGTCGAGACGCATGGCTCGGTGACGGGCAACGTCGTCGAAGCGGCGCCGCATCTCGGCCTCTCGCTCGGCTGGGGGGCGATGCTCGGCAATGTCGTCGCCTCGGGCAACGTGATTAGGCGGGCCGGCACGGGAATTGGCGTATCGGTGCTCGCATCCGAGCAGGCCACGATCGTTACCGGCAACCTCTTGGTCGACGTTCCCGGCGGCGCGGTCCGCGGCATGCGCTTCGCGGAGTTCGTCACCGACGACCTGACGCGGGTCGGCGCAGCCGCATGGCCCGGCCTCACGGTTGGGGAAAACCGAGTGGCCTGAGCGGGGACAAGCTGTGGCGAAGCTGGGGACCATTTGTGGATCTCCAGCCGAGAAAACTGTGCGGTTATCTCTTCAAAAGCTGTGCGCTTGCTGTCCGTGTCCTGTGGGTAGGCTGTGGACAAAGTGCCTTCATTCGTTCCCGGCGACCGCGTGTGACGGCCGCCGAGTTGTCCAAGTTCGCGGCGCGACCTTGGACATCGGGCAGAAGCCGCCGATATCCGCGACTTTCCGCTTGCCCGGCGAGCGGATTCGGCTTAGCGGAACCGCTTGATCCTTCTGGCCCCTTACCGGAAAGAGTTCCTTCCATGGAAAAGCCCGCCCACGACAGCCTGCTGATCATCGATTTCGGCAGCCAAGTGACGCAGCTCATCGCCCGCCGGGTGCGAGAAGCCGGCGTCTACTGCGAAATCCATCCCTACCAGTCGGCGGCGGCGGCCTTCGAGAAACTGCGACCGAAGGGCGTGATCTTTTCTGGCGGCCCCGATTCCGTGACCCGCGACGGCAGCCCGCGCGCGCCGCAGGCAGTCTTCGAAAGCGGCGTTCCGATCCTTGCCATATGCTACGGCCAGCAGACCATGGCCGTTCAGCTCGGCGGCAGCGTCGAGGGCGGACATGCCGCCGAGTTCGGCCGGGCCGATGTGGAGATTCTCAAGTCGTCGCCATTGTTCGAGGGGCTGTGGGAAGTCGGCAAGCGCTATCCGGTGTGGATGAGCCACGGCGATCGCGTGACGCGGGCGCCGGACGGCTTCGAGGTGATCGGCATCTCCGAGAACGCCCCCTTTGCCATCGCGGTTGACGAGCGGCGGCGCTACTACACCACCATGTTCCATCCCGAGGTGGTGCATACGCCCGACGGCGCCAAGCTTCTGGCCAACTTCGTGCACCGGATCGTCGGCATGAAGTCCGACTGGACGATGTCGGCCTATCGCGCCGAGATGATCGCCAAGATCCGCGAGCAGGTGGGCAAGGAGCGCGTGCTCTGTGCGCTGTCCGGCGGCGTCGACAGCTCGGTGGCGGCCGTGCTGATCCACGAGGCGATCGGCGACCAGCTCACCTGCGTCTACGTCGATCACGGATTGATGCGTCAGGGCGAGTCCGAGCAGGTCGTCGGCATGTTCAGGGATCACTACAATATCCCGCTCGTGCACGTTGATGCGTCTGATCTTTTCATCGGCCAGCTCGAAGGCGAGGCCGACCCGGAGAAGAAGCGCAAGACCATCGGTCGCCTGTTCATCGAGGTGTTCGAGGCCGAAGCGAAGAAAATCGCCGCCGATGGTCGCGGCGCGCCGACCTTCCTGGCCCAGGGCACGCTTTACCCCGACGTGATCGAGAGCGTCAGCTTCTCCGGCGGCCCGTCCGTCACCATCAAGAGCCACCACAACGTCGGCGGCCTGCCGGCGCGCATGAACATGAAGCTGGTGGAGCCGCTGCGCGAACTGTTCAAGGACGAGGTGCGCGCCCTTGGTCGCGAACTCGGCCTGCCCGACAGCTTCATCGGCCGGCATCCGTTCCCCGGACCCGGTCTTGCCATTCGCCTGCCGGGCGGCGTGACGCGCGAGAAGCTGGACATCCTCAGGAAGGCCGACGCCATCTATCTCGACGAGATCCGCAAGGCCGGCCTTTATGACCAGATCTGGCAGGCGTTCTCGGTGCTGTTGCCGGTACAGACCGTCGGCGTCATGGGGGACGGCCGAACCTACGATCGCGTCCTGGCCCTGCGCGCGGTCACCTCGGTCGACGGCATGACGGCCGACTTCTTCCCCTTCGATATGGGCTTCCTCGGCCGCGCCGCCACCCGTATCATCAACGAGGTGAAGGGCGTCAACCGCGTCGTCTACGACGTGACCAGCAAGCCGCCGGGCACGATCGAGTGGGAATGACGGGGCGTACTTTCGGATACTGTGGGATAGTGTGTCGGGGTATCGGCGAAGAGGCGTTTCGATAGCTGTGAAGGCTGATCGAGCATGTTCCACGACTGGCCATGCTGAGGACTCGCACTATACCCCGACGCGCGGGTTCTTTTCGTCACTCGGCTAGGGTGTGCGATCGACTTTGATCAGGCATCGGCCTTTGCGGGCGGGACCCTGAGTGTATGCAGCGATGGTGCCCGGATCGCTGCTTGCCCTGAGCGGCGACACTGACAGCCTGTTGGATGGGTGGATGCAATCTCGCCTTCGCTCAGTCCCCCGTTGATGGCGATGCGCCCGCCGAAAACGAAGTGAGGCACAGACCTGACCCCGGCCTCTATCGATCGGGCCGCCTCCCGTTCGACATGTCTGCAGCGTCCGGGTTTCTTCGCGTTCGAACCCTTAAGCCAACGCGATATCCGCGAAGACATCCGGGGCTGAGATGTTCTTTGTTTGCAGGAAATGGGTGACGGTGATCGCGACCGCGAGCCGGTGCTGTGTGGCGCGCGCCCGCGCCGCCAAGAAGATCAGCCCGTGCGCCGGCTGGGTCCTGTAGGTCCAGAGCTGGCGGTCGAGGCCAGAGGCGCGTGGCTCCGCTTCAGGCCGAGCGAACGCGGCCTTGGGGGGGCGGTCATGCCGTATCGCTTGCGGAGCAAGTCGGGAATGTAGAGACCTTCCGCCAGTGCATCTGGAAGCAGAAGGACGGGATGCTGACGGATGCCCACTTCCAGATCAGGGAAGCGCTCCGCCAGAATCTTGTCCAAGCGGTGATGCCCGATGATGCACCAAGGGCATGTAATCTCGGTTGGCGTCATCCGCCGGTGTATGAGCCGTGCTGTGCGAGCGATCGGCTCAGCCCTTCCGACATCGACCTCCACGCCCGTGAAAGCGGCATGACGCGAACACAGAAGGTTTCCGGAAAGCCCCCCGCGCACCGCGCATCCGCTCCTTCATCAAAACGCGACGTCCTTCCACAGATCGCGCATCGCCCTCTCCGGATCATTGACGAGGCTCGACGTGGCATCGAAGCGCTTTGTCGTCCGAGTGGCGAGGTCGTAGGTAGGCCAACCAGGATCACCGGTCTTGGCGAAGGCAACCCAGGCGCCATGCATGGCTTCGGCCAGAGAGGCCGGAGGATTGGCGCCGACAAAGGTTTTCGCCTGGTCCGATGACAAGGTGTCGAAACTGAACGACACATCCACGAAATGCGCCGCGCCGAGGCGACCGCCAAACGCCGGGGACCGCCAGGAGAAATTATAGTGCCAAGTCCGCCGATCGCCGCTGAGCAGTTCGGCGATCCGGAGCGCCGGCATGTGGAACGTGTAATCGGACTGTAGCGCCGTGTAGAGATCGCCGATGTTGGCATTGGCCGGATCGGTCCGGTAGACGTCGAACGTAGCGGCGGGCAGTTTCAGCTCGTCGATGAGCTGGTCGATCGCTTGCGGCGTAACGTGATCGATAGCACCTCCCGGGACCATGTAGATCCGTGCCTCCTGGTCCGTGCTGCCGACAATGACCGGGATGCCCGGTTTGGGCACACGCGCGAGCATGTCGATCGGCGAGGCACCGAGCATATCGCCATCGATCACCGGCAGGAAGGCTGTGCCTCCGAGTGACAATTTCCCCCATTTCGCGCGGTCCTTGAGGTCCGCCTCCAAACCTTGGATTGCCGCGATGAGCGTGTCGAACGGCACACCGCTGAGTCCGGCCACAGTCGGCGCCACACCCAGTCCCTTGGCGAAGACATCCGTCACGCGTTTGGCGTCGTCACTGGTCATCGCCTGCATGGGCGGACTTTGTAGGATCGCGCGTTTGAACAGGCCCTCCGCCTTTGGGGAGGCGAGCAAGATGGCGACACTCTCCGCGCCGGCCGACTGACCGAACAACGTGACATTGGTCGCGTCACCACCGAAGGCCGCGATGTTGTCCCGGATCCAGTTCAGTGCAGCGATTTGATCGAGAAGGCCACGATTGGCCGGTGCGCCCTCGATCGCCATGAAGCCGTCGACACCGACGCGATAATTGACTGTCACGACGACGATGCCGTCGGCAGCAAACCGCGTCCCGTCATAGGCCGCTTCGCCGGCATCCGCCCGGACGAACGCGCCACCCGGGATCCACACCATGACGGGTAGTCCCTTGGCGTCCGGATCCGGTGTCCAGATATTCAGCGTCAAGTCGTCGGGGCCACCAAACAACACAGGTTGCGGGTCGCGACTCGGCTGGGGCGGCGGCGGGCCGAAGGCAGTGGCGTCGCGGAGGCCCTCCCAGGGCACAACCGGCTTGGGCGCCTGAAAGCGCGTTGCCGCTGTGAACGGATTGGCCGCGTAGGGAATCCGCTTGAACGATGCCACGCCTGCCGTACGCACGCCACGCACGCGGCCGTCGCGGAGGGAGACCACGGGCTGCCCGGTCGCGGCGATCGAAGGGGTGGAGCGAAGCGCTAAGGAAAGCAGCGAGGCCGTGCCGACGCCGAATAGGGTGCGGCGCGACAAAGGAAGAAAGGTCATTTCGATCTCCTGATCCGCGTCAAAAAGCCAGAAAAGAAGCACTTACATTCAGCGTCTCTCTTCCTCATTGCGGATCGGACGTGAGAGATACACCGGCGGCTTCAGATGGTGTCGACTAGCGCCTGGACCTAGGTGGCCTGCGAAACATCGGTTTCGACGAAACAAGCATATCCACCCGCGGCGGTGATGGTCACCACCCTGTCCTCGTCGCGGACGTCCACTTCACCGATGATGATCCTCGCGCCCTGTTGCACAAAGGCCAGAGCGATTACCCGACTGATACCTGTCGTCGCACCCGTCACCATGACAATGTGATCGTTGAACTGCCCTTCGGACATCCCAGCCGCTCTTTTGTTTGGTATTGGCTCGAATGGACGATGGGATTAGTGCCGCCGCGCGGCGTAGCCCTCGGGAAGTTCCGACGGAGCGCAGGAGATCACGGTCTGATCGTCGGCGCCACAGTCCTCGGTGAAGGTGACGTCAGCGAATTCGTCGATAACGAGCTTGGGATAGGTCGGACCGGCATCGCGAAGTGCGCGCATCTCGTCCAAGTGGTCATTCTGGAAGCACACGGTCTTCTTCGGGTCTTGGGCGACCCATTGCGGGAAGAAGATCACACCGTGGATGATGTGCGTCGTCAGATTGAACGCCACGCTGACGGTGGTGCCGGTCGGCTCATCCCAGGAAATCTTGAAGACGTCGTCCGAAAGCCGGACGATGTGCGCCTCCTGATCGCGGACCCAACGGCCGCCAACCATTCCGCTATGGATGCGGTAGTCGATCGTCCGCTCGTTCTTGACATACAGCTCATACTGCCAGCCATTTTCATAAGTATAGATGAAGTGCTTGCCGATGAAGGCCGTCAGTTCGTCCGGTCGGGTGGATTCGAAGGGGTCAGACATAGAAGGCTCCTTTGTGCTGACCATACTGTATGGCCATTTGAATCGGATTTCTCGTTGTGATATTGGGTCTAAATGATCGAAAAATCCGATTGCTCTATACCTCGGTCGACGCTCGAGCAGTGGGCGGTCCTGCGTTCGGTCGTGGATACCGGGAGTTTCGCAGCGGCCGCCGCCGCACTGAACCGCAGCCAGTCGACGATTAGTTACGCGCTGGCGAGATTGCGCGGCGCCATCGGCGTCGATCTGCTCCGCATCGACGGACGGCGTGCCGTGCTCACTTCGGCAGGAGCCACTCTTCTCGCCGAAGTCACGCCTCTGATCGAGGACCTCCGCCGGCTTGAACGCCGAAGTGCTGCAGCCGCTCGCGGAGAGCGACTTCAGATAAGGCTGTTGTTTGACACCTTATTTCCCAGGGAGCGGTTGCTGAACGCAATCGAAGGGTTCGCCGCCGAGTGGCCCCATGTATCGATCGACCTGTACGAGACCGTCCGGCAGAATATCGAAACTGTCAATTGGGCGGATTATGATCTTGCAATTCTGGTGGCAGCGCCCGGCGCCAAGCAGGCAGAAATAATTGCGCGAGTTGAACTGGTCGCCGTCGCCCATCCGCGGCACCCGTTAGCCATAGCAGATCGTCCAATCAGTGTTGCGACTCTTGCTCACTACCATCGACTAGAAATTTACGGTTTCGATCGAGCAAGCGGGGTTCATCAGGGCCGAAGCAGAGTCTGGCGGATGAACTCCATCGAAGCTGCAGTCGACGCGGCGCGTCGGGGGCACTGCTTCGGCTGGCTGCCTAAGCATCTCATTGAGACGGATCTTGCCAACAATCGGCTTGTCCGGCTTGCCCTGGAAAAGCCGGACATAAGAACCTACCCCTTGGCGATCAGTGCGCCTGAACTAGGCGATGGGAGGGATCGCGCGCTCGCGCACTTTGCTCAGCTGCTGTCTTCCAATGGACGCCTCTAGTCCGAGGTTACGACGTAAGTGATGCACAGCGCATCGTTGTGGTGCGATATTTGGCCATGATCGTGGCTGCTACTGGGTAGTTTGGCCTCAGTGCACTGGAGTAAGTCCGTTGGGAGCTCGATCTGCGTGGCGCAAGTCTGGTCGCGATCTCGGAACAGGGGGGAGGGGGGCAACGCGATCGAACGCGCCTCGTTGCGCTCGAATCCGTAGCCGGTGGCGTGACGGTATGTTTGTGAATTGCTCAATCGCTCTCGGCATAGTGGGTCGTATCGACGGCGATGGTGAGCCTGTGATGTCTGGCCGAACGTTCTTGCTGCGCGTAGCGATAGATGGCGAAACCACGTTCTCGCTGAGAGCGCCAAGAAACTAGTATTTCAGAAGCGCTTTTTTTGATGATCCATGTGACGGTATGACGTCACTGAGAGTCGTTTTTATCAAGTAAGAACAGTACGTTATAATGGCGTCGCAGCAGTGAACGTCTTCAAGTCGTAGAATGCCGATCGCCGGCAGCGTCTTGGCCGTGAACCGGAACTATGGTCTTGCGTTTAGCTCGTGAACATGAGAGGGCGCGGCGAAGTGATGATGGAGCTTCTTGCGGGCTATCAGGCCGAGATCGCGCTTGGGTTGGTGGTCGCCCTGTTTGCGATGTTCGTCTGGGAGAAGTATCCGGCTGACGTCACTGCGGCCGGAGGGGCTGCCATCTTCATCGTGCTTGGCTTCGTGCCGCCCGAAAAAGCGATGGGGGTGTTCTCCAACTCGGCGCCTCTGACGATCGGAGCCATGTTTGTTCTCACCGGTGCTTTGGTGCGAACCGGTGTTCTTGAGAGTGTGGCCGGCGTCGTGCTTGACCGCTCCAGGAAACACCCAAAGCTCGCGCTTGCCGTGTTTCTGATGACGGCACTTGTGGCCTCAGCCTTCATGAACAACACGCCTGTGGTCCTGGTCTTGATTCCGATCGTTATTCGGCTGGCGGCCGCGCTCGACCTGGCTGCGACGAGACTTCTTATCCCGCTATCCTACGCAGCCATTCTTGGCGGCACCCTGACGCTGATCGGCACATCCACCAACTTGCTCGTCGATGGCGTCGCGCGCACGCATGGCCTTGAACCCTTCTCGCTTTTCGAAATCACGCCGGTTGGTCTCACAACAGCCCTGACCGGCATCCTGACCATGCTCGCGCTCGGAAAGTTCCTCTTGCCGGATCGGGGAGACGAGGCGAGCGATTTGGACAGCCTGGACGAGGCGGAGTTTCTCTCAGAGCTGACCGTGCTTTCGGACGGGCCCTACACCGACAAGCCAATCGGCGAGATTGCCGACTTCAAGCAGGCGGGCCTGCGCATCGTCGGCGTTCGCTCGGACGGCAAGGTCGTGCGCAAGGATTTTCAGGGCATCACTCTGAAGAAGGGGGATGGGGTGATCGTCCTTGCCAAGTCGGCCGAACTCCTCACGCTGAATGACCGCGAAGGACTGCGCGTGGGCCAACGGCGAGGCATCACGGGCAACGGCGAAAGAGTTATTGTCGAAGCGGTCGTCGCACCTGGCCGATTGAGCCACGGGACGCTCCTCTCCAACCTTGCCCTTGGCCGTCGCTTCGGTGTGCGGGTCATCGCCGCCCACCGACACCGGCACGTACCGGGCCCGGATCTCGGCAACGTGAGGCTCCGGCCGGCAGACAAACTTCTGCTCGAAGGCACGGCCGAGGCGCTCGACGAACTCTCGAACCAGAGCGAACTGGTGTCGGTCACTCGCTCCACGGCACGCGCCTTTCGCCCCACCAAGGCGCCGCTGGCGCTTCTGGCCCTGGGGCTCGTTGTGGTCCTTGCGTCCTTGAACGTGATGGACATCGGAATCCTGGCGATGATCGCTGTGCCGGCCATCCTCATTTTGCGCTGCATCGACGCGGATGAGGCGTGGGGATCGATCGACGGCGGGATTTTGATCCTCATCTTCTCGATGCTTGCCATCGGCCAGGGGCTGCAGGAGACAGGCGCGGTGACGCTCGTGGTCGACGCGGTCTTGCCGATCATGGCGCAGGTGTCACCCTTCGTCGTCTTGCTCCTCGTCTTTGCGCTCTCCTCGGTTCTGACCGAGTGCGTGACCAACAACGCCGTTGCGGTGATTTTCACCCCCGTCGCCATCGGCCTTGCCCAGCAACTGGGTATCGAACCGCGGGCGCTGGTCGTCACGGTAATGTTCGGTGCAAGTGCCAGTTTCGCAACACCTATCGGCTACCAGACCAACACGCTCGTCTATGGCGCTGGCAATTATCGTTTCAGTGACTTCGTCAAGATCGGGCTGCCGATGAACATTATTGTCGGTCTGGCGACGTGCTCCGCGATCTATTTCTACTATGGCGTTTGAGCCCCTGGTCGGCTCAGGTTGTCTTCGGATGTCCGTCCGGTAGACATCTTCTCGTTGGGCTTGAGGCTTACGCTTTTTGTGAGCGTCAGGCGCAGGCGGCCATCGACGCGGTCGATCGATTGCCTTATTTGCGCAGCTTCCACAGCTCCCTTCCGCTTCCCCTTCAAGTCAGCACGGGCTTCATGATTCGTCTCGATAGCATCAGCAAGCAGCACGGCCATCAGATCCTGTTCATCGATGCGTCGATGAGCATCCAGAAAGGCGAGAAGGTCGGTCTGGTCGGACCGAACGGCGCCGGCAAGACCACACTGTTCCGGATGATCGTCGGCGATGACAGGCCCGATGACGGCCAGGTGTCGATCGATACCGGCATGACGATCGGCTACTTCAACCAGGATGTCGGCGAAATGTCGGGCCAGAGCGCCGTCGCGGCGGTAATGGATGGCGTTGGGCCGGTGAGCGCGCTCGCGGCCGAAATGGCCGAGCTCGAGGCTGCCATGGTCGATCCGGATCGGGCTGGCGACATGGACGCCATCATCGAGCGCTACGGAGAGGTGCAGGGGCGTTTCGAGGAACTGGACGGCTACTCGCTCGACGCGCGGGCGCGCGAGGTGCTGGCTGGCCTGAGTTTTACGGAAGAGCGCATGGACGGCGACGTCGGCCTGCTGTCCGGCGGCTGGAAGATGCGCGTGGCGCTCGCCCGCATCCTGCTGATGCGGCCCGACGGCATGTTGCTGGACGAGCCCAGCAACCATCTCGATCTTGAAAGCCTGATCTGGCTCGAGAATTTTCTCAAGAACTATGACGGCGCCTTGCTGATGACCTCACATGACCGGGCCTTCATGAACCGCATCGTCGGCAAGGTCGTGGAGATCGATGGCGGATCGCTCACGACCTATTCGGGCAACTTCGATTTCTACGAACAGCAGCGGGCGCTTGGGGAAAAACAGCGCGAGGCGCAATTCGAGCGCCAGCAGGCGATGCTCGCCAAGGAGATCAAGTTCATCGAGCGCTTCAAGGCGCGCGCCTCGCATGCGGCGCAGGTTCAGAGCCGGGTGAAGAAACTCGACAAGATCGAACGGGTGGAGCCGCCCCGGCGACGCCAGTCTATCCAGTTCGAGTTCCGCGCCCCACCGCGCTCCGGCGAGGACGTTGCGAGCTTCAAGAACGTGCACAAGGGCTATGGGGACAAGCCGATCTATCAAGGGTTCGACTTCCAGCTGCGGCGCAAGGAACGCTGGTGCGTTCTGGGCGCCAATGGCGCCGGAAAATCGACGCTCCTGAAGCTGGTGGTCGGCGCAACCGAGCCGGACCAAGGCACGGTGACCATCGGCAGCAGCGTCAAGATGGGCTATTTTGCGCAGCATTCGATGGATCTTCTCGACGGCGACGAAACCGTGTTCGAGTCGCTGGACGGCTCTTTCCCGCAGGCGGGGCAGGGTGCCTTGCGCACCCTCGCCGGTTGCTTCGGCTTCTCCGGCGATGACGTCGAGAAGCCCTGCCGCGTACTTTCCGGCGGCGAGAAAGCGCGTCTGGTCATGGCCAAGATGCTGTACGATCCGCCGAATTTCCTGGTGCTCGACGAACCGACCAACCATCTGGACATGGCGACGAAGGAAATGCTGGTCTCGGCTCTTTCGACGTTCGAGGGCACCATGCTGTTCGTATCGCATGACCGCCACTTCCTTTCGGCCCTCTCCAACCGCGTGCTCGAGTTGACGCCGGAGGGCATCCATCAGTTCGGCGGTGGCTATGTCGACTATGTGGCCCGCACGGGTCAGGAAGCTCCGGGTCTCCACCCAGGTTGAAAAGGGATGGGTACTCCTCCGGCAGCGAGGTGAGGCAAGCCACGGGGAACCCGCGCTACATATCGGTGAACACAGACACTCTTGGATTTCGACCTATGATTTCCATCCGAGCGGCGTCGGATCAGGACGCAGACGACCTCCCGGACATCGAGCGGAGTTCCGGCGCGATCTTTCGCGAATGGCCGGGGCTGGAGTGGATTGCCGATGACACCGTGCAGTCGGCGGATCAGCACCGGGCCTTGATTGCTCAAGGCGTTGCCCTGGTCGCCGAAGATTGGGAATCTGGAGTCGTCGGTTTCCTGAACGGAGAGCTGACGCCGGACGGCCTGCATATCTGGCAGATCGCGGTGCATCACGATTGGCAGGGACAGGGCATCGGGCGGAGGCTGATCGCAGCGGCAGGCCGGACCGCGGCAGAGAGAGGGGCGAAGGCCCTGACCTTGACGACGTTTCGCGACGTGCCGTGGAATGAGCCTTATTATCAACGCCTTGGCTTCCGTACCTTGGCGGACGATGCAATAACCCCGCGACTGCTCAAGGTTATCGAGAACGAGGGGAAGGCCGGCATTCCTGTGGAACTGCGTTGCGCCATGGTGATGCAGCTATAGCGGCGACTGCGATTGTCACTCGTGTTCCGCGACCACCGCGAGAAAGACGTCTCCATAGCGATCCAGCTTGGCCTCTCCGACGCCGGGGATCTTCGCCATCTGCGATCGCGAACCGGGACGAGCGGCGGCCAGTTCGACCAACGTCTTGTCGTGGAAGATCACATAGGGCGGAACGTTCTGGGCGCGGGCGATCTCGGTGCGCTTCTCCCTGAGGGCCTGGAACAGGCTCTGGTCGGCCTCGGACAGCATGGCCGGCGCCTTTTGGGCGCCTTTCGTCCTCGCAGCCCTTGGCTTGGTCGGCACGCGCAGCATCAGTGTGGGACGTTCGCGCAGGAACCGGCGCCCAGCCTCCGAGATCGACAGACCGCCATGACCGCCCAGGTCGACATCGACGAGACGAAGCGCGATGAGTTGGCGCAGAATCGCGCGCCAGGTCCGGTCGTCGTGCTCCTTGCCTATGCCGTAGGTCGAAATGCGATCGTGCCCGAACTGGGCGATGCGTTCGTTCGCTTCCCCCAACAGAACCTCGGCGATGTAGGCCTGCCCGAAGCGCTCGCCGGTCTTGTAGATGCATGACAGCGCTTTCAGCGCGGCGGTGGTCCCGTCGAACAGATCAGGCGGCTCCGCGCAGGTGTCGCAGTTTCCACAAGGCTCGGAGTGATCACCGAAATAGGAAAGAAGGGCCTGGCGCCGGCAGCCGGCCGTTTCGGCGAGGCCCAGCAGCGCATCGAGCTTCTGTCGTTCTATTCGCTTGCGCTGTTCCGGCGCGTCGGAGTCCTCGATGAACCGGCGGCGCAGGACGATGTCCTCGGAGCCGTAGAGCATCAGCGTTTCAGATGGCAGACCGTCGCGTCCCGCGCGTCCGGTCTCCTGATAGTAGGCCTCGATGCTGCCGGGCAGATCGAGATGGGCCACGAAGCGCACGTCGGGCTTGTCGATGCCCATGCCGAAGGCGATGGTGGCCACAATGATGATGGCCTCCTCGCGCTGAAAGCGCGTCTGGTTTGCCTGGCGCTCCGCCTTGTCCATGCCGCCATGGTAGGGCAGTGCGGCATAGCCTTGCCCGCAGAGCCACGCAGCCGTTTCCTCCGTCTTTCGCTTCGAAAGACAGTAGACGATGCCGCTCTCGCCCGCGTGCTCCTTCAAGAAACGCTTCAGCTGCGCCCTGGGGTTGTCCTTCTCGGCAATCGCGTAGCGAATGTTGGGACGGTCGAACCCGGCGATGAAAGCATCGCTTTCGGCGATCTGGAGATGCGACAGGATTTCCGTGCGCGTCGGTGCATCGGCCGTCGCCGTCAGCGCCATGCGAGGCGTATTCGGAAACTCCGCGACGAGCGAGTCGAGCTGACGATACGATGGACGGAAGTCGTGTCCCCACTGCGACAGGCAATGCGCCTCGTCGATGGCGATCAGTGACAGCGGGGTGCAATGCAGGAGTTCCAGTATGTCGGATCTCAGCAGCGTTTCGGGGGCGACATAAAGGAGATCGAGCCCACCGCTCGATATGTCTCTCCACAGGGCGTGGCGTTCGTCCCCCTGCAGGTCGGAGTTCAGCGCGGCCGCCTTGACGCCGGCCTGGCGCAACGCGGCGACCTGGTCGGCCATCAGTGCGATCAATGGCGAGACGATCAGACCCATGCCGGGTCGGACGAGCGCCGGTATCTGGTAGCAGAGCGACTTTCCGCCGCCCGTTGGCATGAGTACGAAAGCGTTGTTGCCGGCCACGACATGATCGATGATGGCGGCCTGGGGGCCGCGAAAGGCGTCGTAGCCATAGACGGCTTTCAGAATGTGCAAGGGATCGGCGGTCACGGCGACTCGGAGAGATACTGCAAGGACCGCGTTCCATAGCAGGTTCAGCGCCAAGCCGCTCGGCCCAGCATCAAGCTCGCTTTCCCAGGTTACTCGAAAGGGTGTTCGCGGTATTCCTTGCCCAATCCTGGAACAAGGCTGATGGGGGGCATGGAGGCGGTGAGCTCCCGCAGTCGAGAAAGATGCTTCCCGGCTCTTCGCTCATAATATGAAAACTCGGGGAACTGACCGTGGCCCTCGGTCATTTTCAGAATAGCCATCAGACGGACCGTCATCCTTCCTCAGCCAAGGGCTATCCATGCGAGCGCAGCTTCTTCGACTGGCCGACCATCTCCGTGAGAGCTACTGGTTCGTACCCACGCTCATGGCATTTGCGGCGATTGTGCTGGCTGGCGGCATGATTGCGCTTGACAGCTATGAGGGGGCGGCATGGATGGATCGCTTTGCCTGGCTTCAGGCTTCGCGACCCGATGGTGCGCGACAGGTCTTGTCCTCGATCGGCGGGTCGATGATTACCGTCGCCGGCACCGTTTTCTCAGTCACGATCGCAGCGGTCGTCTACGCGTCCGGCCAGTACGGGCCGCGCCTTCTCAGCAACTTCATGTCCGATCGTGGCAACCAGGTGACCCTGGGTACGTTCATCGCGACCTTTCTTTACTGCCTGCTGGTGCTGCGCACGATCCGTTCCCCTGAGGAATCCGACGCCGCCGGCTTCGTGCCAAACATGGCCCTGCTGGTTGGCGTGCTGCTGGCGCTTTGCTCGCTGGCGGTTCTGATCTTCTTCATCCATCACGTACCGAGCAAACTGCACATCAACAACGTGATCGAGGAAGTCGGCGACCGTCTGTTGCATGAAATCAATCGGCGATTTCCCACCTTCATTGGCGAGGGGGGCGATACTGGCGACCGCGACGCTGAGGTACCAATCGCTCTCCGTGCGGATGCGACGGATGACGAATCTGCCGATCGAGCTCAGTTCACGGCTTCCAAGACCGGTTATATCCAGATGATCGATAACGATACGATCATGGAGCTTGCGAGCGAACATGATCTGGTGCTGCGCTTGCAATACCAACCCGGTGATTTTGTGCATGCCGGCCGAACGTTGGTGGAGGCTTGGCCTCCGGGACGGTGCGATCAAGACGTTTCCGAGGCTGTTCAGGAACTGTTCGGGATTGGAGCCAAGAGATCCGCGCTCCAGGATCTTCGCTTCCTGATCGATGAGTTGGTCGAGATTGCCGCCCGAGCGCTGTCGCCGGGTGTCAATGACCCATTCACAGCGATCACTTGCCTGGACTGGCTGGGTGCAGCGCTGTCCGAACTCGCGCGGCGATCGCTGCCTTCGCATCTTCGGCTGGATGAAGACGGCAGGTTACGCGTTATCGCCCATCCCGAAACCTTCGAGGGGTTCCTCGGCCAGTCGCTGGGCTCGCTGATGCAGTACTGCGCGAGAGATGTGACGACAGCCCTGCGGTTCATTCATGTGCTTGCGCAGATCTCGATCGATTGTGACGATCCGGGCCGGGTTGCCGCATTGGGCGCCTATGCCGCGAAACTGGAGACGTTGTCTCGGCAGGCATTGAACGATTCGAACTTCGAACCGATCGCCGAGCGTTGCGGCGAGTTCCGTCGCATTCTGGCGGAGCCGGACTACAAGCGCCGTCTGCGCGATCAGGCTGCGTGGCTGGGAGGACTCGCGTGAACGAGAGCCGATATCTCAGGCCGAGCGGTTCTGGCCGCGCGTTGCAGAACTAAGCCCCCAACAGTGAGGGCGTGAGCCTTGGCTCCCGGTCGTTCAAAGATAGTGATCTATGCCGCTCTTGCCGGTAATTGCGCCACTTTCTGGAAAACCGCCCTTTCACCTTAAGATCAGATCGCTATGAAGCGGAGAACTCAACGTGGCGCTACCGCGGTTTGATCAGCCACACGCTCAGTAAACCTTTCCCGCCATTTTTCTATAAACGTGTTTACGCTCTCTAGTTCCGTACTTGCAAACTCGCTGAGCATATCCTCAAGAAGCATCGTTCTACGTTTCCGAACGGCTGCATGCAGTGCCCTTCCATCCGTCGTGAGATAAAGCCTGGAAACACGTCTGTCTTTTGAATCAGGTACACGTTGAATGAGGCCCTTCTCGCCCATTGCTTTGATTAGGCGGGCAATCTGGGCTTTGTCACGATTGGTCCGGATGATCAGGTGTTGCTGTGTAATACCAGGCGCTTGCTCGATCATCGCAAGCAGCCTGGCTTCAAATGGAGCAGTGTGACTGTCTTGAAAGACTGCATCGGCCCGTAGTCTTACATAGAAGTCGAAGACAACATCGCTCAATCCGTCAATAATGTCGGTGTCCAAAGCAGGCTCCTTTCGGGTTGACCTGAGCCAGGCAACTCCCATCTTCCGGCCAGAGTCCAGTGCCTCCATAGCTGATGGTTCAAAGTCTGGCGAGCGGCGGCGCGGGCTTTCGGATTGCTTATCCGAAAGGAAGTCCAACCTCCAGCGTTCGCCGGGAGCGGGTGAGACTGCCAACGGGACTGATCCCGCGCCGACGGCACACCTCCCCGGAGGCCATCCCGATTCCTGCTCCGCCGTGCCGACCAACTCCGCCCCTTGGTGAACCAGCGATTGCACATGTCCGCCACCTTGATGGCGGGCCCTCTTCACGCGAGGGACCGGCCCGCGATCAGCTAGGGTTGACTTTATCAACTATCTTCTCATAGTCCTCACATAACGGCGGTCACCTGTCCGCCGCCAGCCTCACTTGAAGGACACCCTCATGAATCGCATTGGCATTGAATCGCTCTCCAAGCTCTCGACGAGATTGGCGCTTGTCGCCTGCCTCGCTGCTGTACCAACGATCACATATGCAGGCGATCAGCCGGCCGAACTCGCATCGGATGGCCAGGCCGTTTTCGTCACGCTCGGGACAAATGGTGGGCCTTTGGCGCAGGCCGACCGGACAGAACCGTCTAATCTGCTGAAAGCCGGAAGTTCATATTCGCTCGTGGACGTAGGCGATGGATTCACAAGTAGACTGGCCGCTGTAAACGTGTCACTGCGGGACATCGACAACGTGTTTATTAGTCATCTTCATTTCGATCATACCGGAGGCCTTATGGCTGCGCTTGGGCTGCGCTTTCAGCTCAATGCCGGGAAACCGCTTCAGGTTTACGGCCCTCCGGGGATCGAGGAAACGGTAGCAGGAATTCTGAAAGGCATGAAGCCCGCCATGGAGGCCGCATATGGGGTGCCTGGCGAGGAAAGCATTCCGACTGACGAGCTCGTTCAGGTGCATGAAATAGAAGACGGTGATGTCGTAAAATTGGATGATTTCACTTTGAAGGTCGCGAAAAATACTCACTATTCTTTCATTGATGGAAGCCCGGAAGATAGAAAATACCAATCCCTGTCGTTCCGTTTCGAAACTAAGGAGCGCATCATCGTCTACACAGGAGATACGGGTCCAAGTGCCAATGTCGTCAAACTCGCTAACGGGGCCGACTTGCTGGTGACTGAGCTCATTGATCTCGACGAAGCACTTGGGCGGCTGAAGAAACCGGGTAGCGCTGCCGCTGCTGCTAAACAAGAGCAGATCAAAGAGCATTTTCTAGCGCATCATCTGACCACTTCCGAGATTGCCAAAATGGCGCGTGAAGCAAATGTGAAGGAGGTTGTAACAACTCATCTAGTTGGTGGGCTAACGATTTCGGAGAAGAATACTGAGAAGTGGAAAAAGGAAATATCTGAGGGTTACGATGGTCGGGTCTTTATTGCTAAAGACCTAGACAGATTCTAGGGCATTTCCGGCAAACCCTGGTTCGCCGAAAGCGCTCTAACTATTTGTTTCGCCGCAATTTCGGACGCAAAACCGGTTTCCACTTTTGCTGAAATTGCTCTAGCACCCAGGCTCATAATCGGCGGTTGGCTGACTCGGTTGTCAGCCATTCGCCGAACGCCCGGACGAGCCGCGAGCGGACCCTGGCTTCCGGATAGACGAGCCAGTAGGCCTTGCCGGCCCCCAGCGGCCGTTCCGTAAGCAACACAGATGCAAGCTCCGCCTCGATCATGAACCCGGGCATCAACGCCACGCCCATGTCGGCGACGGCGGCCTCGGCTCACATGCGTTCCTTGATCGCCTTGCTCATAAGCCACCAGTTTACTGGATAACTGGTGATGAAGCCGAAGAGCATCGCGATTTGCATCATGAACCAGAACTCTGGGGTGGCTACCTCAAGCGGAACGCCGAGAAGGCCGCGGAAGATCTGAAACTGTGCGAAGGCCATGAAAGCGTACATGCCGATCTGCCAGGCTGAGAGCGACAGCGCGTCTGCCTTGACCGCCTGTATGAGACCTTGCCGAACACTCAACTGCCGCATGGGCTTGATCGTGAAGTATTGGAATGCGACGCCGATGGCGAAAGCGAACAGGAAGTCCAGGATCCAGACGGCAAACATCTTCTCTTCGAAAAGAGTGTTCCATCCCAACCAGACTGCGACCGCTGGAACCGAGAACGCCAGCCACTCGGCAAGAAGATCGCCAATCGTGCAGCCGCTTCCGCAATGGGTAGCACCTTTTGCGACCATTACGGGAAAAGGTATCTCTTCCTTCGGCCTGTCGTCGCTCTCCTTGGTGTCGCTTTTTGCCGGTTGCCGACCATAGAGAAGGTAGCCGACGAGTGTGATGAAGGTGCCGAACAACGCTGTTATGGGCCAGACCAGATTCATGATCCACATTCGTTGCGGACGGCGCCATTCATCAACGCCGATCCAAAATGCGATCACGAAACCCGCCGCAAGCGACAACAGCGCAGTTGTGTGAAGCCAAGCGGGAACCATGGGATCTCCGTTCCATCTTTCTTGTTCTCACTCTTGATGATGCGCACGACCTGTCGTCAGGCTGCTTTCTGGAAAACCGCCCTTTCGCTCGGAGGTTCCATTGAAATGGGACAGATCGCCCGTGACGCCGATTAGCTCCAAGGGCGGCCTGTCTCGGAATGTCGGGTGAGCACGGGCGCTTAGCTCATGCCCGGCAATCGCCTGATCTCTCCGACAAGGTAGTCGATCATCAGGCGTACGCGTCCCACCGTGGAGCGTTGCGGCACCATCAGCATGTTGAGCGGGGTGGTGGGGAGAGAATGGTCCGGCAGCAATGCTTCCAGTTCGCCGTTCGCAAGTAGGTCGTCCACCAGCCAGCGGTGTGCCGACCCGATACCGCGTCCGCTCCTGAAGGCCTCGCGCGCGGCGAGGCCGTGATCCACTTTCAGGTCGCCTTTGACCGAGACCGTGTGACGAGCGCCGTCAGGCCCGACGAGTGTCATAGCCTCGCTGCCAGCCACGTTCGACATGCGGATGACGTTATGCGCCGCGAGATCCGCCGGTTTGACGGGCCTGCCATGCAGGTCGAGGTAGCCGGGTGCGGCGACCAGAAGTCGCGTGCTTTCCGCCAGATGGTGCAGTTTCATCGAACTGTCCGCGAGTGGCCCCAGACGGAGGGCAATGTCGACGCCCTCCTTTACGAGATCGATGCGCTCGTCGGTCAGACTGAGATCGACGTTGATGCCGGGATGGTTCTTCTGGAAGGCGAAAATGAGCCGCGCGATGTGCATGACGCCAAGCGCCGCCGTACAAGACAGACGAACGGTGCCCGAGAGTGCGTCGTGCGTGTCGCGAACACCATCGGCGGCCTGTTCGACCAGGCGGAGAATATGGATGCACTGGTCGTAATAGCGACCGCCTTCCTCGGTCAGCGCGACACGACGGGTCGTCCTGCTGAGCAGAGATGCGCCGACGGCTTCCTCAAGTTCGCGCAAATGCCGGGTCACCGTCGATTGGCCGGTTCCCAGTTCACGGGCAACGGCCGACAGGTTTCCGCGTTCGGCGACGCGCACGAAGGTGCGCATCCGCTCCAATGTGATGTCCGATCTATCCATATTTCGGCAATATCATATCCATTCCATTGATGTATCGGAATATTCGGGGCGGGCCTACCTTGCCGGTCGAAATCATCGACCGGAGGTCCTCCCGTGAACGTTCTTATTGTCTTTGCCCATCCTGAACCGCAGTCGCTCGCCGCATCCTTGCGCGATGTGGCGATCGGCCAACTCCAGGCCGAAGGCCACAAGGTGCAGGTGTCGGACCTCTACGCGATGCACTGGAAGTCTGCGGTCGATCGAGCCGATTTTCCTCTGCTTGCCCCCGAGCAGCGCCTGAAAGTCGCCGCCGCGTCCGGCCAATGCTTCGCAGCCGGCGCGTTGACCGACGACGTGAAAGCCGAGCAGGACAAGCTCGACTGGGCCGACGCCGTCATTCTCCAGTTTCCGCTCTGGTGGTACTCGATGCCGGCTATCCTCAAGGGATGGATCGATCGCGTCTACGCCTATGGTTTTGCCTATGGCGTCGGCGAACACAGCGATCGCCATTGGGGCGATCGCTTTGGCGAGGGCCGGTTCGTCGGCAAGAGAGCGATGCTCATCGTGACGACGGGAGGCTGGGAAGAGCATTATTCGCCACGAGGGATCAACGGGCCAATCGATGACCTGCTGTTTCCGATCAACCATGGCATTCTCTACTATCCCGGCTTCGACGTGCTGCCGCCGTTCGTTGCCTACCGCGTGGATCGGCTCGACGCGCGAGGATTTGCGGCCATAAGCACCGACCTCAGGGAGAGGATGCGGACACTCGGCACCGCAGAGCCGATTGCCTACCGCCGGCAGAACGGCGGAGACTATGACATTCCGAGCCTCATTTTACGTCGCGATCTGGCCTCTCCCGAGGCGTTGGGGTTCGGGCTGCATCTGCGCCAAAGCGGGCCGGCGGATGGAGCAATCGAAGGCATGGCGGCCGACAGATCACCGCGTTCCCTGCTGGTGGAGCCAAGCCAAGGCGGTTAGCTCGGCTTGGCACTTGTTCGCATTCCGCCGTTGCTTGTCTCAGGCGGTGGGGACCGTACCGCCGTCGATGGTGAACTCGGTCCCCGTGATGGCGCCGGCACGCGGCGATACGAGAAAGGCGATGAGGTCGGCAACTTCTCGTGGCCCGGTCGGTCGTCCGATCGGAATGCCGCCGAGCGCATTCATGATGAGCTGCTTGCCGCCCTCGCGATCGGTGCCGGCATCGGCTGCCAGACGGTCGGCCAGCGCCACGGCGGCTTCCGTTTCGACCCATCCCGGTGAGACGCGAACGACCCGAATGCCCTTGGATGCCACCTCCTTGGACAGGCTTTTGCTGTAGGTCGAGAGGGCAGCCTTTGCTGCCGCATAAGCCGTCGTGGAGTCCGGAAGCGGAAGTTCGTGCTGGATCGACGTGACGTGGATGATGACGCCGGATGCTTGTTCGATCATCGACGGCAGGAGCGCACGGTCGAGGCGCACGGCCGGCATGAGGTTGAGGGCGAGCTCTCTTGCCCAAACGTCGTCGGTCAGCTTGGCGAAGCCACCGGGAGGCGCCGAAGAGCCGCCCAACACGTTGACGATGATATCGACGCCGCCGAGGTGATCGAGAACACCTTCGGCAACGGCGGTACAGCCTTCGGCGGTGGACATATCGGCTGCGACGTAGTGAACGCCGTCAGAGGAGGCATCCGGTATGGATCGCGCCGTGCTGATGACCTTGACGCCGGCCGCCACGAGAGTGGAGACAACGGCCGCGCCGACGCCTTTCGTCCCGGCCGTCACGAGTGCACGACGGCCGGCAAGTTGAAGATCGAAGCTCACGGCTTGATCTCCAGTTCGGCGATCTTGTCGCCATCAAGGCGGAAAAAGAAGCGAAGATCCACCGGGCTGCCCGGGAAGTTGCCGGTCAGGCGGCTGGTGACGACGATTCTATCGCCATCCTGAGTGACGGTTTGGGGTTCGCTGACGTAGTTATATTTCGTTGAGGCCTCACGTCGCCAGGATCGAATTGCCTCGCGCCCTTCATGGGTTTGCCCTTCGTCCTTGACGACCGCCGTATTGGTGAAGCAGTTCGCTATGCCATCGCCATCCGTCCTGTCGGCCTCCAAGTAGTCTGAGATCGGTGCTGGAAGGTTGATCATGATGTTTGTCCTCGAGTTGGCGCTTCCAGCTGGCCAGCGGATTGCGTAAGGCGGAAAATGGCTTTAGCCTTACGAAATGACAAGAACGCACGAAAAAGTTAGGTACTCACCGGAAAGTAAGCCCCAGGCTTATACGCGGGAGACGGCCGCCGAGGGCGTCGAACAGGCACTGAAACTGCTGGAGGGCAGGTGGAAGCTGGTGATCCTGTTTCACCTGTTCGGTGGCCGGGTCATGCGCTTCTCCGATCTTGAACGCGCCATTCCTGGAATCTCCCAGAAGATGCTGATCCAGCAGCTCCGCCAGATGGAGGGCGACGGCATCGTCCGCCGCATCGTCCACCATCAGGTTCCTCCCAAGGTCGAGTATGCACTGACGGACTGGGGACAGGCTTTATGCCCAGCTCTCGATGCGTTGCTCACATGGGCCGCCAGTCGTCCGGAAACAGACGCTTCCGACGATCCACAGGCTTGATTTCGCGTCCGAGCGGCTGACGTGGGGGCGAACGATGCCTCGCGCCGGATGGCCAAGCGGACTGCACGCTCAGTTCTGCGCGTTCAGAACCTTGCGAAGAGACATCTCGATCCGGCCGCCGCAGTAAGCTTCGCCATAGTCTTCCCGGGCTTTGGCGGCCAGCTTGGCCAACGGCGGCAGTGCGGCCACCCGCCGCGTCAAGGCGGCGGTCTTGGGAGCGTTCTCGCCGAGGATCGCCCCGATGACTGGGAATCGATCGGCCATTGTCGACCACAGGGTCGAAGTGACGACATCGGCGATCCCCGGCTGATCACCGCCGAGCAGATAGCCGGAATCGGACTTCAGGCCATGGCGCTCGCCGGTTTCTTCCCAAAGCGTCATCCATTTCTTGAGGCGGGGGACGAAGTCCTGCCATCGCTTTTCCGTCCACATCTCGCGACCGCCGTCCAACGTGATTTCATCGATCACGTCGTTGGCGTCGTTCACGGTCTTCATGGTCATGGCGCGAAGAGCGGGCGTCTTTGGCAGCAAGTCCAGGGTCTCACCGAGATAAAGGATGATGGCCGGCATTTCGGCGATGGCGAAGCCAGCCTTCTTGTCGACGAGCAAGGGTGGCCCCATGAACGGAACCGGCATTCTCGTCACAGGGGCACCCATCAGGTCCGAGATCGCCACATCGCCGGCTTCGCTCCAGCTTTTTCCGGCGTGAGCGAGAACGGCTCGCACGAACTGGCCTCTGAAGGGAACGGACCAATAGTAGAGTTCGTAATCGGACATCGCAGGTTCTCCCCTCGAAAGATGGCCATCGGCCGGCTTGGGTCAGAACGCGGCTCGACGGCGACCGAGCGATCGCCGTCGAGATTACCTCTTCCGGGCCGCAAAGGCTCGCTTTGGTTCACTCGTCGCGCAGCCGTCCGCCCAAGGCAGCGCTTACACTGGCAATGAACGCGCCAATCACCAAGGAAAGTGCGGCCATCAAGGCGAAGGCGATCCCTGCCTTGCGAGCCGTGTCGGCTGCCTCCTGTGCCTTGGCCTTGGTCTGTTCGACCTGAGCGATCACCGCGTCGACACGAGCATTCGCGTCCGTTTCGGAAAGGCCGGTACGGGCGGCCACCAGTTGGCCAAGATAGGCTCTGTCGGCCGGGGCCATCTCGCCTGCGGCCGCGCTTGCGATCAGGATACGCGAGGCTTGGGCTGCCGCCGCTGCGTCGCCTTCCGCTCCGGGAGCGGCAAGGCGAGAGGGATCGTTGGATCGGAACAGGCTATCGACGAAGTAGGAAGTCGCCGTGCCGCCGATGTCGTCATCGGCGCTCGTCATGGTCCCAGCCGACGCGCCCATGGCGGCTCCGGAGGCGACGTTCGAGGCCGTGCGCACCCCCGTTCCGACGGCCGACGTCAAGCTCGAACCCGCCAGGAAGACGACGAGCAGCGTTGCCAGAGCCCAGGCCAGCAGCCCGTGCGCCGTGTCGCGAAAGAATGTCTCGTCGGTATGGAGGCCAACCCATTTCACCCGCAACCGGCCGGTCATGTACCCTCCGAGAGCCGCTGAAAGCCACTGCACCACGATCATCCAGATAGCGGCGGAGACGGCAAACGTCGTGATGCCCGGGCCCTGGTTCGTCCATGGCGAGACCATCGCCAGACCGAGCCCCGAGCCAAGCAGCATGAGCACGAAGGTGAGGGCGGCAGCTGAGACGGCGCCGGCGATGATTGCTCCCCAGCTGGTCGAAGAAGAAGACGACTCGACGGCTGGCGCGCTATCGGACGCAAGAAGGGATGAGGCCATGATGTTCTCCTGTCGCATGAGTGGCGGAGTGTCCGTCTCAATGACAGGTCCCGTGCCGTCGGCTGCGGACGGAGAGGACCATGGCCTAATAAGTGCAGCGAAGCGAGAAAGGTTCCGTCCGGCGGCAGCTTGGCGGTTGCGGATGGCCGTCTGCGGTGTTGTCGGAAGGCGCTGGCGGACGGACTCAGGCGGACGCGAACGGTGCCGCCGGCGTGGCCGTCTCGGCTTTCAGCCATTCGCCGAACGCCCTGACGAGCCGCGAGCGGACCCTGGCTTCCGGATAGACGAACCAGTAGGCCTTGCCGGCCCCCAGCGGTCGTTCCGTGAGCAACACAAGCCGGCCGGATGCAAGCTCCGCCTCGATCATGAACCGGGGCATCAATGCCACGCCCATGTCGGCGACGGCGGCCTCGGCGATCATCGAGAACTGGTCGAAGCGAGATCCCCGATACGAACCCGCGGTCGGCAAACCGCCCGCGGCGAACCAGTCGGCCCAGGCGGTCGGTCGGCTCGACTGATGAAGAAGCGGCGCTTGAGCAATGGCGGCGGCATCGTCGAGGCCAAACCGGTCGCGTGTTGCCGGGGATGCGATCGGATAGACTTCCTCCGTGCAGAGAAACTCGCACACCGCGCCGGGCCATGTGGGTTCGCCGAAATGGATCGCGGCATCGAGTGACGCGTCGGCAAAGGAGAAGGGCTCGTTGCGCACCGCGAAGTTGACGGTCGCCTGCGGGTGATCCGCGAGGAACTTAGGCAGCCGGGGCACCAGCCAGCGCGCGGCGAAGGTGGGCAGCACGGCGAGATTGAGCACCTCGGCGCCGCTGGCGCTGGCCATCGTGCGTTCGGTCGCAGCCGAAAGGTTGGCGAGGATGCGCGTCACTTCCTGTCGGTAGGCTTCGCCGGCGTCGGTCAGGAAAACGCGCTGGCTGATGCGCTCGAACAGCGGCACGCCAAGCCGGGTTTCCAGCTCGCGAACTTGCCGGCTGATGGCGCCTTGCGTCAAATGCAACTCGGCGGCGGCACGCGAGAAGCTGAGATGGCGCGCGGCGCTTTCGAAGGCAACCAGCGCACCGATCGACGGCAGAAGATCGCGGGCCATTTGTTCGTCCAGTCATGAGTTTTCCTCATGATCCTACCAGAAATGATCGTTTGCAGGGTAGGGGGCTCGGGACAATAACTTACGGTCATTCAGCCCCATCCCCGCCGTGCCGCTGGCCGGCGGCGCCGACGAGAGTGCCCGATGTCCGCTTCCAGCCTTGTTCAGGAAACCACCGACCTGCTCGCCCGCCTTGGTGTTCCAGAAAGCGCCCACACGGGTGGTAGCCTGGTCGTCACGTCGCCGATTACCGGCGAACGGATTGCCGAGGTTCGTGAAACCGATGCGGCCGAGTGCGATGGCGCCATCGCGGCCGCGCAAGAGGCTTTCCGAAACTGGCGTCTCGTGCCAGCGCCCAAGCGCGGCGAACTGATCCGCCTGTTCGGCCTGGAACTGCGGGCGGCCAAGGCCGATCTCGGCCGCCTCGTCACCATCGAGGCCGGCAAGATCGTTTCCGAAGGCCTCGGCGAAGTGCAGGAGATGATCGACATCTGCGATTTCGCGGTCGGTCTCTCCCGTCAGCTTTATGGGCTCACAATCGCCACCGAACGGCCGAGCCATCGCATGATGGAAACTTGGCACCCGCTCGGCGTCGTCGGTGTCATTTCGGCCTTCAACTTCCCGGTTGCGGTATGGTCGTGGAACGCCGCCATTGCCCTGGTCTGTGGCGACACCGTCATCTGGAAACCGTCGGAGAAGACACCGCTCACCGCGCTTGCCACGCAGGCGCTGTTCGAGAAGGCGGCGGCCAAGGCGGGGGCACCGGCTGGTCTTTCAGCGGTTATCATCGGCGGACGCGAGATCGGCGAGGCGCTGGTCGATGACACCAGGGTTGCCGCCGTGTCGGCGACCGGGTCGACGGCCATGGGACGCGCCGTGGCGCCGCGCCTTGCGGCTCGCTTCGCCCGTGCCATTCTGGAGCTCGGCGGCAACAACGGCGCCATCGTCGCTCCCAGTGCCGATCTCGACCTCGTGGTGCGTGGCGTCGCCTTCGCCGCGATCGGCACGGCCGGCCAGCGCTGCACGACGCTGCGGCGCCTGTTCGTCCACGACAGCGTTTACGACGGCCTGCTGCCACGCCTCAGGAAGGCCTATGCGTCGGTGACGATCGGCGATCCGCGCGAGGCCGGCACCCTGGTCGGGCCGTTGATCGACAAGGCCTCCTACGACCGCATGCAAGAAGCCCTCGGGAAGGCGCGGGCCGACGGCGCAACTGTTCATGGTGGCGAGCGCACCCAAGAAGAGCTGGGGGGTAACGCCTTCTATGCGCGTCCGGCTCTGGTCGAAATGCCGGCACAGACGGACGTGGTCATGACGGAGACCTTTGCGCCCATTCTCTATGTGATGCGCTACACGGACTTCGATGCCGTGCTTGAGGCGCACAATGCTGTGCCGCAGGGGCTCTCGTCGTCGATTTTCACCAACGACCTGCGCGAGGCCGAGACGTTCCTGTCGGCTAGAGGATCGGATTGCGGCATCGTTAACGTCAACATCGGTCCGTCGGGCGCCGAGATCGGCGGCGCCTTCGGCGGCGAGAAGGAGACCGGCGGTGGCCGCGAGGCCGGCTCCGACGCCTGGAAGGCCTACATGCGCCGGGCCACCAACACCATCAACTATGGCCGCGACCTGCCGTTGGCGCAGGGCGTCAGCTTCGACGTGGAGTGATCCCATGCCGATCCGTGTCATCGTGGCCGGCGCGACCGGATGGACCGGCAGTGCGGTGGCCAGGGCGGTTCTCACGTCCGAGGATCTGGTGCTGGTCGGCGCCGTAGCCCGCTCGGCCGCCGGGTGCGATCTTGGCGAGGCGTTGGGCGGATCGGCCGTCGGTGTGACGGTGGTCGCCACTGTCGAGGAAGCGCTGAGGACGGGAGCCGACGCGCTTGTCGACTACACCGCCCCACAGGTCGTGAAAGCCAACGCCCTCGCGGCGATTTCGGCCGGTGTCGCCGTGGTCATCGGCACCTCGGGGTTATCGGCTGACGATTACGCGGAAATCGACGCGGCCGCGCGGGCGAAGCCCGTCGGCGTGTTCGCTGCCGGCAACTACTCCATTACCGCCACGCTGATGACCAAGTTCGCGCTGATGGCCGCGAAGCACGTCGCCGACGTCGAGGTGATCGACTACGCCTCGGCCGGCAAGCCCGATACGCCATCCGGCACGGCGCGCGAGCTGGCCGAACGGCTTTCCGCTGTGCGTCGGCCGGCCACGTCGAAACCGGTGAACGAACTTGGTGGTGTCCGCGAAACGCGTGGCGGCACCGTCGGCGCTGTGCAGGTGCACTCGCTGCGTATGCCGGGTTATGTGCTGTCTTGTGAGGCCCAGTTCGGCGCGTCGGGCGAACGCCTCCTCATTCGCCACGATGCCGGCTCCGATGCCGCGCCCTATGTGGCGGGAACGCTGCTCGCCGTGCGGCGGGTGCGGGAGCAGGCCGGCCTACGGCGCGGACTTGACCTGCTGATCGACTGACCGTCTCGATAGTCTCGACATTCCGGTTGCGCACCGGTCGTTTGGGGAGTTCTGAATCTTGTCCTCGTCCATCCCGTCCCGCACCGGCGGTCAAATCCTCGTCGATCAACTGGTCCGACAGGGCGTCGAACGGCTGACCTGCGTACCGGGCGAGTCCTATCTCGCCGCCCTCGATGCGCTGCACGACAGCTCGATCGACGTGCTGGTCTGCCGCAACGAGGCCGGCGCCACCATGATGGCCGATGCCTACGGCAAGCTCACCGGCAAGCCTGGCATCTGCTTCGTAACGCGAGCCCCTGGCGCCGCCAATGCCGCGCCCGGGCTCCATATCGCCGAACATGACTCGACGCCGCTGATCCTGTTCGTCGGGCAGGCCGAGCGCGGCATGCTGGAGCGGGGCTGTTTCCAGGAGATGGACTACAAGGCGGTGTTCGGCTCCGTCGCCAAGTGGGTCGTCGAGATTGATGATCCCGTCCGCATACCCGAGCTGGTCGCCCGCGCCTTCCGCGTCGCCATGCAGGGCCGGCCCGGACCGGTGGTGGTGTCGCTACCGGAGGACATGCTCACCGAAACGGCCGAAGTGGCCGATGCGCCGATCGTCGAGCCGGTGGAGATCTGGCCGGGGCTTGCCGATCTCGCGCGGTTGCAGAAGCTGATCTGGGACGCCAAACGCCCTCTGGTCATTCTGGGGGGCTCGCGATGGAGCGAGCGGGCGCGCCGCGAGGTGATCCGGTTTGCCGAGCGCTTCGACCTGCCGGTTGCCACGAGCTTCCGTCGCGCCTCGCTGTTCCCGGCCGATCATCCGAACTATGCCGGCGACCTCGGTCTCGGCCCCAACCCGAAACTGGCCGCCCGCGTTCGCGAGGCCGATGTGCTTCTCGTCATCGGCGGTCGTCTGTCGGAGTCACCGTCTTCGTCCTATACGCTCATTGACATACCCCAGCCCAGGCAGACGCTGATCCATGTCTACCCCGACCCGGAAGAAATCGGCCGCGTCTACCAGCCAGCGCTCGGCATCGTCGCCAGTCCGCACGCCTTCGCCTCGGCGCTCTCCACTGTCCACCCGCCGGTCGAAATCCCCTGGTCGGCGGAGACGAAGACGGCTCGGGCCGATTTCCTGGCCTGGACCGACAAGCCCGCCGTGTTGCCGGGTGACTTTCAGTATGGTGAGGCCATGGTCTGGCTGCGCGAACACCTGCCGTCCGAGACGATCATCGCCAATGGCGCCGGCAACTATGCCATCTGGGTGCATCGCTACTGGCGCTATCGCAGTTTCACCGGTCAGTTGGCGCCGACGTCGGGATCGGTCGGCTATTCGGTGCCGGCCGGTGTCATGGCCAAGCGTCAGTTCCCCGAAAGGCCGGTCGTCGCGTTTGCCGGCGATGGCTGCTTCCTGATGAACGGCCAGGAGTTTGCAACCGCCGTGCAATACGACATTCCGGTCGTCGTCGTCGTCATCGACAACGCCATGTACGGCACCATCCGCATGCACCAGGAGCGGGAATACCCCGGTCGGGTGTCGGCCACCTCGCTGAAGAATCCGGATTTTGCGGCCTTGGCGCGCGCCTATGGAGGACACGGCGAGACCGTTCGGGCAACGGCCGAATTCGCGCCCGCCTTTGAACGGGCGGTGGCTTCCGGCAAGCCTGCGATCGTCCACTGTTTCCTCGACCCGCAGGCAGTGACGCCGGCAAAGACGCTGGATCAGTTCGCCGGTCGCAGCTGATCTGAAACAGAATGGGCCCGACCACTGTGGCCGGGCCCCGCTGTCAGGCTTCTCGCAGGTCAGTAATCGGCGTGCAGGTCGTTGTCCTTGGTTTCACGGACGAACAGCACGCCGATCACCAGCGTGGCCGCCGCCACCACGATCGGGTACCAGAGGCCATAGTAGATGTCGCCGGTGGCCGCCACCATGGCGAAGGCGGTTGTCGGCAGGAAGCCGCCGAACCAGCCATTGCCGATGTGGTAGGGCAGCGACATCGACGTGTAGCGAATGCGGGTCGGGAACATTTCGACCAGGATGGCGGCGATCGGGCCGTAGACCATGGTGACGTAAAGAACCAGAACGAAGAGCAGCAGCGTCACCATGACGATGTTGATCTGGGCAGGGTCGGCCTTGGCCGGGTAGCCGGCGGTCGTGATGGCATCGGTCAGCGACTTGCTGAACACCTGCGCGGGCGTGGCCCCGTCGGCACCGGCTTCGGTGCCAAAAGCGACCGAGGTCGCCCCGATCTTCACCGTGGCCGGTGTGCCCGCAGGCGCCGCCTCGTTCTCGTAAGGTACACCCGCCCTCACGAGGGCGGACTTCGCAACGTCGCAGGAGGTGGTGAACTTCGCTGTTCCCACAGGATTGAACTGGAAGGAGCACTCGTTCGGGTCGGCGACGACGGTTACCGGTGCGCTGGCAATGG
This sequence comes from Pleomorphomonas sp. NRK KF1, assembly GCF_023721755.1. Classification (GTDB taxonomy): domain Bacteria; phylum Pseudomonadota; class Alphaproteobacteria; order Rhizobiales; family Pleomorphomonadaceae; genus Pleomorphomonas. The sequence continues at coordinate 346,513 of NZ_JAMDLH010000001.1, forward strand.
CCTGTTCCAGGGCCGGGTTGGCATAATGGGTAATGCCCTTGAAGATCGGAAAGTAGGTAAGGCAGGCAAGCAGCAGGCCGACCATGATGATCGGTTTGCGGCCGATCCTATCCGACAGAGAGCCGAAGATCACGAAGAAGGGCGTTGCAAGCAGAAGTGACGCCGCGATCAGGAGATTGGCTGTCTGTGCTTCGACCTTGAGCGTCTGCGTCAGGAAGAACAGTGCATAGAACTGGCCCGTGTACCAGACCACCGCCTGACCTGCGACGAGGCCGAACAGGGCCAGCAGGACGACCTTGAGGTTCTTCCAGCGGCCGAAGGCTTCGGTCAGCGGCGCCTTGGAGGTCTTGCCCTCGTCCTGCATGCGTCGGAAGGCCGGACTCTCGTTGAGCTTCAGGCGGATCCAGACGGAGATGGCCAGCAGCAGGATCGAGACAAGGAAGGGAATGCGCCAACCCCAGGTGTTGAAGTCATCGGCCGACATCGCCGCGCGGCATCCGAGAATGACCAAGAGCGACATGAACAGCCCGAGCGTGGCCGTGGTCTGGATCCAGGACGTGTAGGCGCCGCGGCGATGGTCGGGTGCGTGCTCGGCCACATAGGTCGCCGCGCCGCCGTACTCTCCGCCGAGCGCCAGGCCCTGCAGGAGGCGAAGCAGGATAAGGATGACCGGCGCCACGATTCCGATCGTCGCATAATTGGGCAGGATGCCAACGATGAACGTCGAGGCACCCATGATCAGGATGGTGACCAGGAACGTATACTTGCGACCGATCATGTCACCGAGCCTGCCGAACACCAGCGCGCCGAATGGACGAACCGCGAAGCCGGCCGCGAAGGCAAGCAGAGCGAAGATGAACGCTGCCGTCGGATTGACGCCGGAGAAGAACTGGACGGCGATGACCGCTGACAGGGATCCGTAGAGATAGAAATCGTACCACTCGAAGACGGTTCCGAGCGACGAGGCGAAGATGACGCGCCGCTCTTCTTTCGTCATCGTGGTCGAACCTGGCGACTTCGTCGGGTCGACACTGACTGCTGTCATCGGTAATCCTCCCAAATCGTGATGCTTCACCCCGGTCTGTCCAGCGGTCGGAAACGACGGCCAGCTCCACCCAGACTCGGCGGTGAGGCGTAATACTACGTATGCGGGAGTTGTGCGTGAAGATACCTACGCGGAATCTTTAGTCTACCAACGAAATGATCGGACCATGAGCGCAGCGACGGCTGCCCCGTGCATTGAGAAAGCGGTCAAATGGGTCGAGACAGTCTGATCGGCAGTGGTCGCCTTTCCGAACGACTCCCTGGCATCTACCAGGCGGGTGGCGTCTTGGCTGCCGTCATGGGCTAGCCTCCGACCGGTCGTCCCAGAGCCGAAGTGTCGAACTTGCCGGACCCCATGATGTGTCGCCAGGCTGCCAACACCTCGCGGGGAATGTCGATATGCGGCAGGAAGCCTTTGCCGCGCGGACCGTAGCCGTTCTCATCATCGACGAGGCGTGGAATTTCCCCCGTCAGCAAGGACATGAACCTTTCCGGCGTCCACTTCTTGCTGTTCGGGCTGTTGAGATAGTCGATGCGACCTGCATGGTAACCGAGCTGCGGAATCTGCACCGGCCAGTTGACGATCTTCGGGCATTGGGCGTCCTCCCAGGCTTGCCGGAAGGAGGCATCGGTCCGTCGTTGCATCAGCGGGTCCTGCACGAGCAGCATGGCGCCGGGCGCCAGTCCCAGTCCGTCGAGGACACGTCTGGTGAAGCGGGCATTCTCACCGCAGTTGGTCGATGCGTCCTCGAGAAGCAGCCGGGACTGGTCGAGCCCGAGGAACACGGCGGCAATGTCGCCAAGCAGGCGCGCTTCGGAGGTCTGGCCGGCCAGTGCCTTCCGATAGACGGGGTGGGCGTCGACGGCGGTTGCCAGCAGCCCCGTCGAATGACCGATTCCGCCGGAAATCAACAACGGAACGCCAGTTGCGCGCGCCGTCTTCACAGCGCCTTCCAGCGTCCACAACAGTGCGTTACCGGCCAGCACTACCAAGTCGAAAGCCGGGGGCGTGCCCTTGTCCGCCGCGCCGAGATCGTCGAGCGCCAGAAAGCGGGCGACAGTGTTGATCGCGACTATGTCGTCGGCCGTGAGCGGGCCATAAAGACCGAAAAAGGACATGAGGGGCTCCGCGTCTGGCGGTCCGCCGGGAGGACGACCGACCCGACATCGGTTGTAAGGGGCAGGAGAGGGGCTCACCATCCGTTGCAGCGCTCATCAGGGGAAGTTGGAAGGCCCTAATCGATCCAGGGACGCGAGTGTGACGACGAACGGATCTCCGCTTGCCTTGGAGACCGTTTCCGGTTCGGGTTGCCATCGGTTTTCCTGTTGCGGGCAATCTGCCGAGAAGATAGGCAACAATCACCTTGCGGGCGGATGGGCCGCCCGCCCCAGGAATCGGAGAGTCCCGCCATGGCGATCACCCGCATCGAGCCCGGCAAGCGCATGAGCAATGCCGTCGTCCACAACAAGACAGTCTATCTTGCCGGCCAGATCGGCTCGCCGAAGGGAGACGTCAAGTCGCAGGCCGTCGAGGCGCTGGCCGAGGTCGATCGCCTGCTCGCCGCTGCCGGCACCGACAAGACGCGCGTGTTGCAGGCCATCGTCTGGCTGGCCGACATGGCCGACTTTGCCGCCATGAACGAAGTGTGGGAATCCTGGGTTGCTCCGGGCAACACACCTGCCCGCGCCACGGGCGAGGCCAAGCTGGCCGCTCCGGAGTACAAGGTCGAGTTCATCATCACGGCCGCCCTGCCGGACTGATCCGGTTAGCGCACTCCTTTCACGCCAGCATCCGCCCTCGGCCGACCGGTCGGATGGGCGGATGCCCGATCCGACGCCGAACGCTCGCAGTCCCGATGGCTCGAACATTGGCCGACCGCTTGCGTTGCAGCTGGAGTGGAAGACCGTCACCCTCGCGTGTTATCAGGAAAAACGCGGTTCGCCGTGCCTGTCAGGAGTGCCCGGTTCTTGCTTGCCCCCGAGATTCCCGGATTTGTTTGGGCCTATCGTTTCGACGCTGCGACCGGCGCCGGCCACCCGCTGCCGCCGACCACGCCGCGCGATGAGTTGATCGTCGATGATGGGTTCGTCTGGCTGCATCTGGCGCTCAGTGACGCTCGGGTGCCGAAGTTCCTGGAGGGCTTCCCCGATCTTCCGGAAGCGGCCAGGGCCACGTTGACCGATCGGGACAATCACGTCGTGCTGGCATCCGATGACGGCGTGTTGCACGGCGTGTTCACCGACATCGAACGCGCCTTCGATTATGAGACCAATGACATCGGATGGTTCCGCTTTGCCGCGTCGGAGCGACTGATCGTCACGGCTCGCCTGCATCCATTGCGGTGCGTTGAGGCGGCGCGGCTTGCGGTAGACCGCGGCCTTGCCATTCACGAGACGGTTGGCGTGTTCGCCGCCGTCGTGACCGAGTTCGAGAAGGTGGTGGACGCCCTCATCATCGAGATGGGAGACGAGCTCGACCGGATCGAGGACTATGTGTTCGAGACGGCACCGCGCGACGAGCGCCGCCGTCTTGGCCCTGTTCGGCGCACGGTGGTCCGGCTGAACCGTCAGCTCAGGGCGTCCGTGGCGCTATTCCGCCGCTATCAGCGTTGGGACGACCCCGATCCCTTGCCGACCGGCACGATAGAAATGGCCGAAACACTGGCCGATCTGCTGGGCTCGGCGTCGCAGGAAATGCAGGGCCTGCAAGACCGGGCGCGCCTTCTGCATGAAGAAATCGACTCCAAGATTTCGTCGGAGACCAACCGCCACCTCTACATCCTCTCGATCATGACCGCTTTCCTGTTGCCGCCGACGCTGGTAACGGGATTCTTCGGCATGAACACCGGAGGCCTGCCTTTCGCCGGCGAGCACTTCGGCACACTGCTCGCCTTCGCGCTCGGCGGCTGTTCCGTGTGGGGTGCTTGGTGGTTCCTGAAACGGGTCGGTATTCTTTGAAAGGCGACGGCCGCCCAGAAGGACGGCCGAACCTCGTTCAAGCCGCGGCGTTCGAGAGCCGCATGCGCGGGAAGGCGGCGCCATTGTCATCGAAGAGATGCAGCCGGTCGGCGGGCGCGGTCACCGTGAGCGTAGCGCCCTTGGCGATCTCCACATCGCCGTCGATCTTGACGGTGATCGGCTCCGGAAGACCAGTGTCGAGATAAACCAACGTCACCTCGCCCAGTTTCTCGACGATCGAAACGGTTCCGGTGAAGAGGCCTGGCCCGTCGGTGGGCGTCAGGTCTTCCGGCCGGACACCGAAGGTTGCCTTGGCGTCGAGGTAAGTGGCGGCGACCTCCGCGTTGACGACAACCGGATTGCCGGTGTCGGGCTGCACCGTTGCCGGCGCGCCGGTGCTGGCAATGGTGGCGGAGACGATGTTCATGGCCGGAGAGCCGATGAAGCGCGCCACGAACAGATTCTCGGGCGTGTGGTAGAGCTCCATGGGCGTACCGATCTGCTCGACCACGCCGTAGTTGAGCACGACAATGCGGTCGGCGAGGGTCATCGCCTCGACCTGATCGTGCGTCACGTAGATCATGGTGGTATCGGCCATTCGCTCGTGGAGTTTGGCGATCTCCAGGCGCGTCGCAACGCGCAGCGCCGCGTCGAGGTTGGAGAGGGGTTCGTCGAACAAAAAGACCTTGGGGTCGCGGACGATGGCTCGGCCGATCGCGACGCGCTGGCGCTGACCGCCGGAAAGCTGCTTGGGAAGGCGGTCGAGATAGGGCGTGATCTGAAGCATCTCGGCCGCTTCCCGCACGCGCCGGTCCTGCTCGCCTTGCGACGCCTTCGCGAGCTTCAGGCCGAAGGCCATGTTCTCGTAGACCGTCATGTGCGGATAGAGCGCGTAGCTCTGGAACACCATGGCGATGCCACGCTTTGAGGGTGGCAGGGTGTTGACGACGGCATCCCCGATCTCGAGCGTTCCCTCGGTGATATCCTCCAGGCCCGCGATGAGCCGGAGAAGCGTCGACTTGCCGCAGCCCGAGGGGCCGACGAAGACGACGAACTCGCCGGACTTGATGTCCAGGTCGATGCCGTGCAGCACCTGCACGGAGCCGTAGGCCTTCTTGACTTGCTTGAGCTTCAGTCCGGCAGACATGCGCAACTCCTCCCGCGATTTTCCCGAAGGGGTCTCCCACCCCTGTTCCTGGAACCCGGCCGCCCTTCGCAAGGCGGCCGGCTTTCTCGTCAGATCACCTTACCTTGGCGACAAAGGCGCTTTCGGCCGGCAGCGTCACCATGCCCTCGACGACCCTCGAGGCAAAGCCGAGGTCGGCGGTTGCCGCTACCGAGAGATTGGCAGGCACGGGAAATCCCGCTCCGGTCCTGCCGAAGTTGAAGACGCAGAGCACCTTGTCGTCGCCCGCCTCGCGCAGAAAGGCGAGAACATCGCCATCGGACTCGAGAAAGCGCACCGATCCCTTGGTGAGGGCCCGGCTCGTCTTGCGCCAAGCGATCATCGCCTTGTAGAGCTCGTACTGGCTGTCGGGATTGCCGACCTGCTGGTCGACAGCCTTGGCCAGATGGACCGTCGGCACCGGCAGCCACGGCTTGCCGGTCGAGAATCCAGCGTTGGCGGCCTCGGCTTCCCAGACCATCGGTGTCCGACAGCCGTCGCGACCCTTGAATTCGGGCCAGAAGCGAATGCCATAGGGATCGACCAGATCCTCGAAGGCAAGATCGGCCTCCGGGAGCCCAAGCTCGTCCCCCTCGTAGATGCAGACCGATCCGCGCAGGCTGAGGTGCAGGGTAGCCATCAGCTTGCCTTGCTGGGCCGGGTTCTGCGCATAGGGTAGATGACGCGTCGCATAGCGGACGACGTCATGGTTGGACAGGGCCCAGCAGGGCCAGGCATCGCCGGCGCCGGATTCGAAGGTCTTTAGCGTCTTCTCGATGTAGGCCCGCGATGGTTCGCCACCCAGAAGGTCGAAGGTATAGCTCATGTGCAGCTTGTCACCGCCCGATGTGTAGGCGATCATCGTCTTGAGCGACCTATCCCCGTCGCCGATCTCTCCCACCGTCGTCGAGCCAGGATACTGATCGAGCAGCTTGCGCATGCGCTTCAGGAACTCGAGATTTTCCGGCTGGCTCTTGTCGTAAACATGATCCTGCCGGAGATAAGGGTTGACCCGGGGTGCGTCGATGGTGTCCACCGGTCGCGTCTGCGGCGGGTTGGCCCGCAGTCCCTTGTCGTGGAAATAGAAGTTCACGGTATCGAGGCGGAACCCGTCGACTCCGAGATCGAGCCAGAACTTCAACACGTCCAGCAAGGCGTCCTGCACCGCGGGGGTGTGGAAGTTGAGATCGGGCTGGCTGGCCAGAAAGTTGTGCAGATAATACTGGCAGCGCCGGGTATCCCACTCCCAGGCTGAGCCGCCGAAGACCGACAGCCAGTTGTTGGGCGGCGTGCCGTCGGGCTGGGCGTCAGCCCAGACGTACCAGTCCGCCTTGTCATTGATCTGGTCTTTCCGGCTTTCCGAGAACCATGGATGCAGATCGGACGTGTGGCTCAACACCTGATCGATGATCACCTTGATGCCGCGACGATGCGCTTCAGAGACCATTTTCCGGAAATCGTCGAGCGTGCCGAAGATCGGGTCGATGTCGCAATAGTCGGAAACGTCGTAGCCGAAGTCCTTCATCGGCGACTTGAAGAAGGGCGACAGCCAGATGGCGTCGACGCCTAGGTCTTCGAGATAGCCGAGGCGAGCGGTCACGCCGGCAAGGTCACCGACGCCGTCGCCGTCCGAGTCCTGGAATGAACGCGGATAGATCTGGTAAATCACCGCGCCCCGCCACCAATCGGGATCGGCGGCCCGATCGACGCTGGCAACGGCTTTTTCGAGTGTCGTCATTAATGTCGGTCTTTCTCTTTCATCGATGCCGGCGGGGAGGGCGTCGGCACGGTCCATCTTGTTCGAGCTGTGGCGCGGACGCAAAGCTTGGGCGTTCGCCCCGCTTCGAGATGCGGCTTCTCTTCCTAGCCCTTGACGCCGCCGGCCGTCAGCCCCTGTACGATCTTGCGCTGGAAGATCAACACCAGAGCGACGAGAGGCACGGTCACGATGACCGAGGCTGCCATGATGCGGCCCCAGGGAATCTCGTACTGGCTCGCCCCCGACAGAAGTGCGATGGCGACCGGAACGGTGCGCGTCTCGTTGGACGATGTGAAGGTCAGCGCGAACAGGAACTCGTTCCAGGCCGCGATGAAGGCCAGCAGACCTGTCGTCACCAGCGCTGGCCACATCAGCGGCATGAACACCTTGGTGATGATGACCCAAGGACTGGCGCCGTCGACGATCGCCGCCTCCTCGATCTCCACCGGCAGGTCGCGCATGAACGTGGTGAGCACCCAGACGGTGAAGGGCAGGGTGAAGATCGTATAGGAGAAGATCAGCGCGAAAGGCGTGTTGAAGAGGCCGAAGGCGCGCACGAGTTCGAACAGACCGGCCAGCACCGCGATCTGCGGAAACATCGAAACCGCCAGGATGGTCATCAGGAGAAGGCCACGGCCGCGGAAGCTGACGCGAGCCAACGCGAACGCCGCCGTCACGGCGAGAAACAGCGCCAGAACGACGACCGAGCTCGCCACCAGGATCGAGTTTCCGAGATTGCGAACGAACACGCCGGTGGTCAGCACCGCGATATAGTTGTCGAGGCTGAAATGGGTCGGCAGGTAGTTGATCTCGAAAAGGGCCGTGCCGGATTTGAAGCTCGTCAGGATCGCGTAGTAGAACGGAAAAACCGAGACGAGGACGATGATCGCCACAAGCAGATAGAAAGAGGCGGTCTTGGTATAGCTCCAGAGCATCACCGGTCTCCCCCGTCGAAACGGACCTTGCCGAGCCAGATGTAGAGAATGGTCATCAGCGCGATGATCAGGAACAGCATGGTCGATTGAGCTGAGCCATAGGCGAACTTGTCGAAGTCGATCAGGTTTTCACGCGCCAGGACCGAGATCGTCTTCGTTTGCGAACTGTTGGGCGTCAACACGTAGATCAGGTCGAAGATGCGCATCGCGTCGAGCAGACGGAAGATCACCGCGACCATCAGGGCCGGTCGCACCAGCGGCAACGTGACCTTCCAGAACGTCTTGACCGGATGAACGCCATCGAGAGCGGCCGCCTCGTAGATGTCGCGCGGTATCATCTGCAGGCCTGCGAGAATGAGCAGGGCCATGAACGGCGTCGTCTTCCAGACGTCGACGATGAGCACGGCGATCATGGCCGTGTCGGACGAGGCCGTCCAGGCGATCTTGTGGTCGATGAGCCCGAACGTCAGCAGCACGTCGTTGATGATGCCGAACTGATCGTTCAGCATCCAGCCCCACATGCGGGCGGAGACGATGGTCGGGATCGCCCAGGGGATGAGGATGGCGGCGCGCACGAGGCCGCGTCCCTTGAACTCCGCGTTGAGCACCAGCGCGACAACTGTCCCGAGGATGGTCTCCAGCGTCACCGAGATGATCGAGAAGCGGACGGTGTTCCAGACGGCGTTCCACCACGCAGGATCGGAAAGGAGGCCGGACCAGATGACACGTCCGCTCTTCAGCACCGTCCAGTTCAGGTAATTTTTGAAGCCGACCCACTCGGCGCCGTAAAGGTTGGTCAGAGAGGCGTTGGTGAACGAGAAATAGATGGTTCTGAGAAGCGGCCATCCGGCGACGATGGCGAGCGCGATCAGCATCGGAACCAGGAACCAGCCTGCGGCCCTCAGCCGCTGGCGCATCAAGTCGGACTTGGCCCGCTTGGTGTGTCCGGCCGGCACGATCCGGATCGTCGATTGGGTGGAGGCCATGGCAAATCCTGCAATGGAGTGCGGAAGGCATCGTTGGCGCCGCGGCGGCGCCGATTACGCACAGCCCGGAACCTGAAAGAGGTTTCCGGCAGCCGTCTCTTGTCTGAGGTCGTTCGGAGGGGCCCGACGGCTATCAGTCCAAAACCGATCCAGACAGGCAGGGAGTGGAACAAGCCACTCGGAAGGAGCCGGCCGCCCGATCGCCAAGGGGGGTGACAGTCGGGCGGCCGTCGAGCGAAGGTAGGCTTACCAGCCGGAGCCCTTGAGCTCGGTCAGCTTGGCCTCGAGAATCTCGAGGTTCTCGGCGGCGGTGCCGTTACCCGACAAAGTGTCATGCACGGCCGACCAGAACAGCGAGGATACCTCGTTGTACTTGACCTTGGTCGGCGCCGAGGGACGCGGAACGGCGTTCATGAACACCTCTTTCCACTGCGGGATGATGGGCGCGGCCTTGGCCACGTCGGCATCATCGTAGAGCGACATGACTGTCGGCAGGTTTGTCTGCTGGATGGCGCGGTTCTTCTGGATTTCCGTCGAGCCGAGGAACAGGGCGAGCTGGATCGCCTCGTCCGGATGCTTGGAGTACTTGGACACCGCGAAGTTCCAACCGCCAAGCGTGGCGGCCGGCTTGTCGCCTTCCGTCGCCGCCGGAAGCGTCGCGACGCCGAACTTGCCCTTGACTGCGCTGTCCTCACCGTTGCCGAGGGCATAGGCATAGGGCCAGTTGCGCATGAACACCGCGTTGCCGGTCTGCCAAACGCCGCGCGCTTCCTCTTCCTGGTAGGCGAGGACGCCTGGAGGCGAGATGGTTCCGACCCAGCTCTTGGCCGTCTCGAGAGCCTTGGCCGCCTTCTCGTTGTTGATGGAGATGTCGCCGTTAGCCTCGACGATCTGGCCGCCGCCGAACGACTTCACCCATTCCAAGGCGTTGCAGGTAAGGCCTTCATAGGCGTTGCCCTGGAAGACGAAGCCCCAGAGATCCTTGGCGCCAGCCTCACGTTCCTTGTCCTGGATCTCCTTGGCCGTGGCGGCCATCTCATCCCAAGTCTTGGGAACCGACTTGCCGTACTTGTCGAGCAGGTCCTTGCGATAGAACAGCGCTGGCGCGTCGGTAAAGGCGGGAATGGCAACCAGCTTGCCGTTGGCCGTCTGCGACTCGATGATCGACGGGAAGTGATCCTTGACGACGTCCTTGGCGGCATCCGTCAGGTCGAGGAACTGGTCGGAGAGCTGCGGCGCCCAGATAACGTCGGTCATGTAGACGTCGATGTCCGCATTGCCGGCGGCGAGCCACAGACGGTATTGGCCGAACTGATCGCTGGTCGACGGCGGCATCGGCACGATCTTGACCGTGTTGCCGGTCTTGGCCTCGAACTCCTTCAACTGGCTTTGCAAGAAAGCCAGTCCGTTGCCGGAGTCTCCGGACACGATCGCAAGCTCGGCGGCCATCGCGAAGGATGCGCTGAAAACCGCGCCGGCGAAAAGACCGGCGCGCAGGGCTGAATGATACATCAAGTCCTCCCTTGAATGCGGCACTTCTCCCGAATGCCGCAACTGGGTACGAAGCGCTCGAAACCTCCAAAGCGCTTTGAACGTTCAGATCATCCTTGAAAGCCGCTTCCCTGTCAACTGGTCAATGTAACCGTTTGCAGGAAGGAAATCGGGCGACCGGGTCGCGCTTTCGGCCGTGCCGATCCTTTAAGCAGGCCGGACAATGGCTGTAACAATAACGCTACAAATGCTAAGGCAGGCGCATCGGTGTCGGCTCCCGGTCCACGGGGGAAGAATGGGGTGGCTTCCGATGACGACGGAAATTGATAATGAATCTTAAGGAATTGGCTGCGGAACTGCATCTGTCGCAAACGACTGTCAGTCGCGCTCTCAATGGATATCCCGAGGTCAGTGAGAAAACGCGGGAAATCGTGCTCGCCGCAGCGCAACGTTTCGGATATCGGCCCAGTCCGGCGGCCCGGCGGCTTGCGACCGGGCGTGCCCACGCATTAGGCGTTGTCTTCAATGCCGAGCGCAATGTGCTCATGGATCCGCTTTTCGTCGAATATCTTGCTGGCGTGGCCGAGACCAGCGCCAAGCAGGGATTCGACATTCTCATCAGTCCGTCGACGCCGAGCGATGAGATTGCGACATTCGGACGCCTGGCCCGCGACGGCACGGTCGATGTCGTCATCCTGTCTGCCCCCCAGACCGTCGACGCACGCATTTCCCTTCTCAGCGAGCTGAAGTTTCCTTTCGTCGTGCATGGGCGCCCGCCCGAACCTGCCGGTATTTCCTACATAGACATCGATAACTTCGGCGCCTTCCAGCAGGCGACCAGCTTTCTCATTCAGCTCGGTCATCGACGGGTTATGCTGATCAACGGCGAGGAGCACTTCACGTTCGCCCAGGATCGTTCGCGGGGCGCCGCCATTGCTTTTGCCGCCGCAGGGCTGCCGAACGATATGCTCGATGAGCATTTCATGCCGATGACCGCGGAAAATGCCTATCGCAGCGCGCGGCAGGCACTGGAGAAAGAGGAGCGGCCGACCGCCATTCTGTGCGGTTCCATTCTGGTCGCGCTTGGCGTGTTGCGCGCGGCCGCGGAGCTCGGCCTGGAAGTGCCGCGCGATCTGTCGATCATCGCCCATGACGACGAGATGCCTGCGTTCCCCGCCGATCAGTTTCATCCCCAGCTTACCACCACGCGCTCGTCGATCCGAGCAGCCGGCACCCGCGTGGCGGAGATGGCGTTGGCTCGCGTCGCCGGGCAGAAGCCGGGCACGGTCGCCGAGGTTTGGCCGGTGCAGCTCATCGTGCGCGGATCGACGGCAGCCGCGCCCGAGCGAGGCTGACAGGGGAGGCTGCTGGTTTCCGTCCGTAAAATGGAGCCCAGGAGCAGTAGCTGATTGATGTCGTTGGCCGTTGCAGGCGTTCCGCCAAAGCAAATGATGGCCAACGGAAAGATTTTCTCTTTTCCGCTTTTGCCGGAGTGTGCGCTTTCTTGAGAGCGTCCGGGGGGCTTGATACCGCTTCGCTAAGATCTCGGGTCAATGGGACCGGGGAAGGCAGCTGCGACACATGTCGCGCCGAGGTGAGCTCAGGTGTCCAAGGATCGTCTGACCCATTTGAAGCGTCTCGAAGCGGAATCCATTCACATTATCCGTGAGGTTGCCGCTGAGTTTCGCAATCCGGTGATGCTCTATTCCATCGGCAAGGACAGCTCGGTGATGCTGCGCCTTGCGCTCAAGGCGTTTTACCCGGGCAAGCTGCCGTTCCCCTTGCTGCACGTCGACACGACCTGGAAGTTCCGGGAGATGATCGCCTTCCGCGATGCGACGGTGAAGGCCGAAGGACTGGATCTGCTGGTTCACACCAACGCGGATGGCGTGGCCGCCGGTATCACCCCGTTCACCCATGGCTCCTCCGCTTACACCAATGTCATGAAGACCGAGGCCCTCAAGCAGGCGTTGACGGCCCATGGCTTCGACGCAGCCTTTGGCGGCGCCCGCCGCGACGAGGAGAAGAGCAGGGCGAAGGAGAGGGTGTTCTCCTTCCGCACCGATACCCACGCCTGGGATCCCAAGAACCAGCGTCCTGAGCTGTGGCGTCTCTACAACTCCCGCGTCCGGCCGGGCGAGAGCATCCGCGTCTTTCCGTTGTCCAACTGGACCGAACTCGACATCTGGCAATACATCCTGCTCGAAAAGATCCCGATCGTACCGCTCTACTTCTCCGCCGAGCGGCCGGTGGTGAACCGCGGTGGCCAGTGGATCATGGTCGACGACGACCGCCTGCCGCTTCTTTCAGGCGAAAGTCCCGAACTGCGCCGCGTTCGCTTCCGCACCCTGGGTTGCTATCCGCTGACCGCCGCCGTCGAGAGCGATGCGGCGACCCTGCCGGAAATCGTCCGGGAAATGTTGATCGCCCGCACATCCGAGCGATCAGGTCGCCTGATTGATCACGACGACAGCGCTTCCATGGAGAAGAAGAAGCGGGAAGGCTATTTCTGATGAACGCCATCGATCCGAACGTCGCCGCGGACGCTTCCGCTTTTACCGACTATCTTGGCCGGCACGAGAAGAAGAGCCTTTTGCGCTTCCTCACTTGCGGTTCGGTCGACGATGGCAAATCGACGCTGATCGGCCGCCTGCTCTATGACTCCAAGCTGTTGTTTGAGGATCAGCTCCTGAGCCTCGAAAAGGACTCCCGCAAGCATGGCACCGTCGGCGACGACATCGACCTTGCCTTGCTTGTCGACGGTCTTGAGGCCGAGCGCGAGCAGGGCATCACCATCGATGTCGCCTATCGCTTCTTCTCGACCGACCGGCGCAAGTTCATCGTCGCCGACACGCCGGGCCACGAGCAGTACACGCGCAACATGGCGACCGGCGCCTCGACCTCCGACCTCGCGGTGATCCTGGTCGATGCCAGGCGCGGGGTGCTCACCCAGACCCGTCGGCACTCCTTCATCGCGTCACTGGTCGGCATCCGCCATGTCGTGCTGGCGGTCAACAAGATCGACCTTGTCGGCTTCTCTCGGGCGATCTTCGAGGACATCGTCGCCGACTATCGCGCCTTCGCCGCCGGTCTCGGCTTCAAAGCGCTGACGGCCATCCCGCTCAGTGCCCGCTATGGCGACAACGTCCTCGAGCGCAGTCCTCAAATGCCCTGGTATGACGGCCCGACGCTGGTCGAGCATCTGGAGACAGTGATTGTCGACGACGACGCGGCGGAGCGGCCTTTCCGTCTGCCGGTGCAATGGGTCAATCGACCGAATCTGGATTTCCGAGGCTTCTCGGGCACCATCGCATCAGGCACCGTGCGACGCGGCGACGCCGTGGTGGTGGCAAAATCCGGCCGGACGTCGGCCGTAAAGTCCATCGTCACCTTCGACGGCGACCTCGAAGCCGCATCGGCCGGCGAGGCCGTGACGCTGACGCTCGCCGACGAGATCGATATTTCGCGCGGCGACGTGCTGTCGGGCGCCATCGATCGGCCCGAGGTCGCCGACCAGTTCGCGGCCCACCTGATCTGGATGGCCGACGATCCGCTCCTGCCCGGGCGTCCCTATCTTCTCAAGATCGGTGCCCGTCAGGTCACGGCGCAGGTGACGGCGATCCGCCACAAGATCGACGTCAACACCGGCGGCGAGTTGTCGGCCAAGAGCCTTGCCCTCAACGAAGTCGGCGTCGCCAATCTGTCCTTGTCCGAAGCGGTCGCCTTCGATGCCTATGCCGTCAATCGCGAGACGGGCGCTTTCATCATCATAGACCGACTGTCGAACCTCACGGTTGGCGCCGGCATGATCGATCATGGACTTCGTCGGGCCGGCAACATCCATTGGCAGGCGCTTGACGTCGACAAGCGCACGAGGGCGCTTGCAAAAGGACAGAAGCCGGCCGTCGTCTGGTTCACCGGCCTCTCCGGCGCCGGCAAGTCGACCATCGCCAACCTCGTCGAGAAGAAGCTGACGGCGCTTGGTCGCCACGCCTATATCCTCGACGGCGACAACGTCCGCCACGGCCTCAATCGCGATCTCGGCTTCTCGGATGCCGACCGCGTCGAGAACATCCGACGCGTCGCCGAGACGGCCAAGCTGTTCGTCGATTCAGGCCTGATCGTGCTGGTGTCTTTCATCTCCCCCTTCAGGGCAGAGCGACAGCTTGCCCGCGAACTGGTGGAAGATGGCGAGTTCATCGAGGTGTTTGTCGATACGCCGCTCGATGTTGCCGAGGCACGCGACCCCAAGGGTCTATATGCCAAGGCAAGGGCCGGCGAGATCGCGCACTTCACCGGTGTTTCCTCGCCTTACGAAGCGCCGGAGCGCGCAGAAGTTCGCCTCGACACCACGACTGCCGCCGCCGATCTGCTCGCCGAGCGCGTGGTGACCTACCTGCAGGACACCGGAATCATCCCAGGCGTCGAGGTAACGATCTGACGATCAGGACGCGGGGCCGGCTTTGTGAAGCCGGCCCATGCGGAGCGTCAGGGCAAGTGGCGGCAATGCCAGAAGAACCGCCGCGGCAAACGCAACGATCATCGCGAAGCGGAGTCCTTCCGGCGAACGGTCGGTCGCAAAGCCTGCGAGATTGCCGACAAGGCCGAACACTGCCGAACCCGCGGCGTAGCCGGCCGATTGCAAGGTGGGCAACAAGGCCGATGCCTTGTCGCGTTCGCTTTCGGGGTGGGTTTCCATGACCACCTGACAGAGGCTGCCCCAGGCCACCCCCATTCCAAGACCGGTGACCAGTTGGCCGAGCATGACCAGCGACAGAAGTTGTTGCGTCATGGAGGAGAGGCCGATGATCAGTCCGGCCGTCACGACCGATGCGCCGATGGCGACAAATGCGAGGCGCTTTCCCGTGCCGTCGTAATTGGCGACGATCACCGCTCCGGTGCTCCAGGCGACGGCCAGAATGGCGCCGATGCCGCCGGCTATGGCCGGTCCATATCCCCAGAGATGCTGTACGGCGTAAACCAGGAACACGCCGGTGACCGATTGGGCGAGCGGCAGGAGAAAGATCGTCCAGAGGCCGAGCCCCGGTACGCTTGCAAGGCCGAAGGCGCCGCGCGGCAGGATTGACACCCGAGCGGACAGGTCGATGCGTACGGCGACAGTCAGGCATATGGCGGCGCCGACCACGACGAGGGCGGCCTGCCATGGCTCTTCCAGCGCAACGGCGGCGACCGAGATTGCCATCATGCCAAGCGCAACAAGTCCAAGCCTGAGGCCCGGGAACAGGCCCGCGTCGTGATCGCGCACGTCCTGGGGTACCGCCATGTGGACCAGTACCAGAAACATGGCGACGATCGGCAGGTTGATCAGAAAGGCCGCTCGCCAGCTGACGAACTCGGTGATGATGCCGGCCAGAACCGGGCCGCCGAAAGCCGCGGCGGCCCAGACGATCGCTTCGGCGCCGAACAGCTTTCCGACCAGTTGCGACGGAAAGAGTTGCGGAATCAGCGCAAAGGCAACGGCGGCGACGAGACCTTCGCCGGCGCCCTGCACGGCGCGGCCAACCAGCACCAGCTCCATGCTTGGAGAAAGGGCGGCGGCGAGCGTGCCGAGGGCGAACACGCCGCTTGCCACGAACAGGCACCGCCGTGCGCCGAAGCGCGCCTTGAGGAGCGGAGCGGAAGCGCCCGCCGTAATCGAGGCGACGATGTAGACGGTAAGCGTCCACGACAGGTAGGCCTCGCCGTGCAACTCGCCCACCGCGGTCGGCATCGCCGTCGACACCAGGAACGCGTTGAATGCGAAAATGGCCGCCGCGAGCATCAATGTCAGCGAGGCAGCAAGGTAAGCCGGCGCGAAAAGTTCGGACCAACGGCCGGAAGAAGGAGAGTTCATGACGAGAAAGGCCAAGGCAATAGCGAAAAAGGCCGCCTCCTATAGCAGCCTTCGGCAGTCACGGGTATGGCGGACAACCGATGATCGTTTACTTTCACAGGAAAAATCGGCTAACAGTCGCCAGGCGAGGATGCGCTTCGTGAGCCGAACTCCTCATCGATTCCTGGAGAAACGCCGATGTCCGGGCTCAGCCGAACGTCCGAAGACCTTTCGCCCCGGCGCCGGAAAACCCTTTATCATGCGTGGCATCGCGGCACGCGTGAACTGGACCTCCTGCTTGGTCGCTTCGCCGACGCCGCCATAGGCGATCTGACGGAAGAGGAGCTCGACGAGTTCGAGGCCCTGCTCGAAGTCGATGACCGTGAACTGTTCGGCTGGATACTTGGCAAAGCGCCGATACCTCATAGCGCCCCGAAGGGGGTGCTTGCCAAGGTACTGGCTTTCGCCCAAACGCATCCGATTGCCGGTTGAGTCCGTTCAGACAGGCGAAGAGGCGAACTGACCGAGGTCAAGTTGGCTTGGCGCCGCGGTTTGCCTTTGCGGCGGCTCCCAGCGATAGACGGCGACGCGATCACGGCCCTCGCGCTTGGCCTCGTAGAGCGCGACGTCTGCCGCTCCATGCAGCATCTCGTAATCGGAGCCGACCTCTGCGATATCGGCAAGTCCGACGCTGACCGTCACTCTCAGGCTGTCGCTGTCGGTCCCCAGCTCGAAGGCATGTGTGAGCTGGCGGATGCCGTCTGCGAGGGCTGCTGCTTTCGTGGCGTCTCCATCGGGCAGGAACAGGGCAAATTCCTCGCCTCCGATTCGCGCGGCGATCGCCCCGTCGGGAGTTGCCTTGGCCAGAATGCGGGCGAACTCGACGAGAGCTCGATCCCCCGTGAGGTGGCCATGGGTGTCGTTGATGCGTTTGAAATAGTCGAGATCGAACAGGACAAGGGTACCATGATCGGGGTTGTCGTTCAGATGCGACAACACCTCGCCCAGGAACCGCCGACGATTGGCGAGACCCGTCAGCCCGTCGGTTTCGGCTGCGACGCGATACCGCTTCTCCGAACGTTGCCCGACCAGCGCGAGCTGCATGAGCCCCAGGAAAACGACGAAGCCGACCGATCCGATCAGGGTCAATGCGATCGGTGTGCCCGAGGGGAGGGTAGCCGTACTCGCATCGAGCGGTGTGATCAGCAAATGCACGGTCCGCACGATCAACAATAGTTGCTGGACAGCGATGGCCGCTACCGTAAGCGACAGTGCCGGCAACGGCTCCTTTCGCTTGTGGTTGATGAGATCGACGGCAACGGCGAAAAGGTAAACGGACTGAATGGCCGAGACCACGTGAGTCCTGGTGTTGATGTCGGCGAAGAACTGCCGGTCGCAGGCAAAACCGAGCCAGACAAGTCCTCCGAGCAGGGCCAGAAGAAGGTCGTGGCGAGCGGTCTTTCCGATGAAGCGTCGGTATCCGAGCCAGAGGAGGCCAACTGCTACCAACAGCAGGGCGTTGCTGACGACAATGGACAGAAAGTAAGGGATACTGCCTCGCAGACCGACCATTATCATGGCGCACGTGCAGAGACCGTAGGCGGCGCCCCAGAGTGGAATGCTGGTTTCGTTGCGCGTACCCCGCCAGATCATGATATGGCCGACGGAGACGCAGGCAACAGTCACGGCAGCCGCAATCAGCAGGGACGGAATATAGAGAAGCGTGCTCACGAAGGGGTCCTTTTCGGCGTCAGCCAACCAAAAATCGCCTACCGGGAGAAGGTCGAGCCCTGAAGCCTTCTATATATGCTCTTCCTTAAGCAGATTACCTAAGTGACATGGGGAAGTGCGAGTTTGCTGAAGAAGGCGTAAACGTCGCGCACACCACCATGTCGCCCAACGGGCTTGCCATGGTAATTTGAGGCTCGTCTCGACCTTCTCTTTGCTAACTCATTGGAATTTATTGGTTTATTGTTCCGTAACGGGGTTTTCTTTTGCTGTGGGATGCTTTAGAAGATCACGTTTCCTCCCGTGAGCCGATATCCCTTCGCCATGCCCACACCCTGGTCCAGCCTGCTGTCCGACTTTTCCGCCCTCACGGTTGCCGCCGTTCCTGATGGTGCCGAAGCGCTTGCGCTTGCCGAACTGGTGCGTTCGGAGCAGCGGAAGGGTCTCGATGCGGTCTACATTGCGCGTGACGGCCAGCGATTGCAGCAGCTTCAGCGAGCTCTGGCTTTCTTTGCTCCGGAAGTCGGCGTGCTGGAGTTTCCCGGCTGGGACTGCCTTCCCTATGATCGCGTGTCGCCGACCCCGGCCGTCGTGGCGCGACGCATGACGACCCTGTCGGAGCTGGCGGCGCATGCCGGCGACGCCAGGCCCTTCGTGCTTCTGACCACCGTCAACGCGCTGGTTCAGCGCGTGGTGCCACCTTCCATGGTGTCGGGTCAGGTGATGACGCTGGCGCCCGGCAACATCGCCGACATGGGCAAGCTCACAGCCTGGCTGGAGGACGCCGGGTTCTCCCGGTCGTCAACGGTGCGCGATACCGGCGAGTACGCCGTGCGTGGCGGCATTCTCGATCTCTTTGCGCCGGGAACCGAAGCGCCGGTGCGCCTCGACTTCTTCGGCGACCAGCTCGAATCCATCCGAACCTTCGATCCGGAGAGCCAGCGTTCGACCGGGCAGCTGAAACGCCTCGATCTCGTGCCAATGAGCGAGGTGCAGATCACGCCGGCCTCGATCAAGCGGTTCCGGCAAGGTTATGTCGCCGCCTTCGGCGCCGCCACCTCGGGGGACCCGATGTATGAGGCGGTCAGTGAGGGGCGGCGTTACGCCGGTATCGAACACTGGCTGCCGCTGTTCCACGAACGGCTCGGCACATTGTTCGACTACACCGGGGATGCGCCCGTCATGGTCGATCCGCTGGTGGACGAAGCCATCAACGAGCGCCTGACAGCCGTCGTCGATCATTACGAGGCTCGGCTCGATACGCTGAAGACGGGCGGTTCCGGCGCTCCCTACAAGCCGATGCCGCCGACCACGCTCTACCTCGCCGAGAGCGAGTTGCAGGGGCTTCTCGCCCGGCGCGCCGTCGCTCGCCTGACACCGTTCAACCGTCCCGAACAATCGTCGGTTAAGGTCGTTGATTTCGGCGGTAAAACCGGCCGCTCCTTCGCCGCCGAGCGGGCGGCCGGCGACGTCAATATCTTCGACGCTCTGGTGAAGCATATCGCCGCACTCGGACAGGACAAGCGCCGGGTGATCCTCGCCTGCTGGTCGGAAGGGTCGCGCGATCGCCTGGCGCAAGTCATCCGTGATCATGGTGGTCAGGTAACCGAACTCGCTCCCCATCTCGATGCGGCGCTGAAAGCGCCCTCAGGCGTGTTGCCGCTTGCCATCCTCGGCATCGAGACCGGCTTCGAGGTGCCTGGTTTCGTGGTGATCGCCGAACAGGACGTGCTGGGCGATCGGCTGGTGCGTGGGGCCAAGAGTCGCAAGAAGGCCGAGAACTTCATCAAGGAGGCGACAAGTCTCGCCGAGGGCGATCTCGTTGTCCACGTCGATCATGGCATCGGCCGCTTCGTTGGCCTCAAGACCATCGAGGCGGCAGGCGCGCCGCATGACTGCCTGGAAATCGTCTATGCTGGCGGTGACAAGCTGTTCCTGCCGGTCGAGAATATCGAACTGCTCAGCCGCTACGGCTCCGACGACGCCGAGGCGCAGCTCGACAAGCTGGGCGGCGGCGCTTGGCAGGCGCGCAAGGCGCGGCTGAAGAAGCGCATCCGCGAGATCGCCGACGAGCTGATCAAGACGGCCGCTGCCCGTTTGCTCAAGACCGCTCCCGTGCTGTCGCCGCCCGAAGGCCTCTACGACGATTTCGCTGCTCGTTTCCCCTATGACGAGACCGAGGATCAGCTCAACTCCATCGAGGCCGTGGCCGGCGATCTTGCCTCGGGTCGGCCGATGGATCGTCTCGTCTGCGGTGACGTCGGCTTCGGCAAGACCGAGGTGGCGCTGCGGGCCGCCTTCCTGGCGGCCATGAGCGGCAAGCAGGTGGCCGTCGTCGTGCCCACCACGCTGTTGTCGCGCCAACATTTCCGCACGTTCCACGAACGGTTCAAGGGGCTGCCGATCAACGTGCGGCAGGCCTCGCGTCTGGTGCCGTCCAAGGACCTCGCGGCCACCAAGGCCGGCCTCGCCGACGGCACGGTCGATGTCGTCGTCGGCACGCATGCGCTGCTCGCCAAGGGCATCGAGTTCAAGGATCTCGGCCTGCTGATCATCGACGAGGAGCAGCATTTCGGCGTCAAGCACAAGGAGCGGCTGAAGGAGCTGAAGTCCGACGTGCATGTACTGACGCTCAGCGCCACGCCGATCCCGCGCACGCTGCAGCTGGCGCTGACCGGCGTTCGCGAACTGTCGCTGATCGCCACGCCGCCGGTCGATCGTCTCGCCGTCCGCACCTTCGTCACGCCGTTCGACCCCCTGATCGTTCGTGAAGCCATTCTCCGAGAGAAGTACCGGGGAGGGCAGGTGTTCTACGTCTGCCCTCGCATTGCCGATCTCACCAGCCAGAACGAGTTCCTCGCGAAACACGTGCCGGAGGTGAAGGTGGCCGTCGCGCATGGACAGATGGCCGCGACGCAGCTCGAGGATATCATGACCGCCTTCTACGAAGGCCAGTATGACGTCCTGCTCTCGACGACGATTGTCGAATCCGGCCTCGACATTCCGACCGCCAACACGCTGATCATTCACCGCGCCGACATGTTCGGTCTCGCCCAGCTCTACCAGCTGAAGGGCCGCGTCGGCCGTTCCAAGACGCGCGCCTACGCCATCTTCACGACGCCGCCGGAAAACCGCGTCAACTCGGTCGCCGAGCGTCGGCTCAAGGTGTTGCAATCGCTCGACACGTTGGGCGCCGGGTTCCAGCTGGCAAGTCACGACCTCGACCTGCGCGGCGCCGGCAATCTGCTCGGCGAGGAGCAGTCCGGCCACATCAGGGAAGTGGGTTACGAGTTGTACCAGCAGATGCTGGAAGAGGCCGTCGCCCAGCTCAAGGCCGGCATCGTCGACGAGGTGGTCGAGGACCAGTGGTCGCCGCAGATCACGCTCGGCACGCCGGTGATGATCCCCGATCACTACGTGCCCGATCTTCAGCTTCGCCTTGGCCTCTACCGGCGTCTCGCCGAACTGGAGGACGGCGGCTCCATCGACGCCTTTGGCGCGGAGCTGATCGATCGCTTCGGTCCACTGCCGGAGGAAGTCGAGCACCTTCTGAAGACCATCACCATCAAGAGTCTCTGCCGCAAGGCGAACATCGAGAAGATCGACGCCGGCCCGAAGGGGCTGGTGCTCTCCTTCCGGGACGGCAAGTTCGAAAACCCGGCGGCCCTGGTCCAGTACATCGGCGAGCAGGGATCACTTGC
The DNA here is from genome assembly GCF_023721755.1 of Pleomorphomonas sp. NRK KF1. Classification (GTDB taxonomy): domain Bacteria; phylum Pseudomonadota; class Alphaproteobacteria; order Rhizobiales; family Pleomorphomonadaceae; genus Pleomorphomonas. The sequence goes on from NZ_JAMDLH010000001.1 coordinate 368,113, forward strand.
CAAGATAAGGCCGGATCAGAAGATCGTCCTGGCTCGCGACTGGCCTGAGGCCGAGCAGCGTCTCCGGGGGACGGCGGCCGTTCTGCTCAAGCTCGTCCGCATGGTCGAAGACGCCAAATCCGGGGCGCCAAAGACTCTGGCGCCGCTTGAACCGCAGAAACTGAAACTCAAGCCGACTCCGCCACCGCCGCCACCTGCGCCGGTAGCCAAGGGGCGCTATCCGTCTCTGAGTTCGATCAAAGGAAAGGGTCGGCGTTAATCTTGCGCGGAATGAAAAATTCTTGGGCCGCAGCTCTGAATTCTACACTTTTCTGACACAATCGAGTATTGGAATAGCTCTTCCCGAAAGGTGACCCCGCGGTTCAGTGGCGTGGAGGTCGTCATGGCCGAGTTGATCAGCGTTCCGACCCTGTTATTGATTGGCGTGCTCGGCGGCATGACCGCGGGCACGGCGTTTGGGCTTATCTGGCTGACGGAGCGGCGAACCTACGCCTTGGTCGTCTGGTCGGCATCCCTGTGGTTCGGCGCCGTTGCCTGCGCCTTCTACATCTTGCGCCCGGTTGTGCCCGACTGGACGGCTGTGCTGTTCGGCAATGCCATGCTGGCGTTTGCCTACGGACTGATTTGGCTCGGTTTCCAGCTGTTCGAAGGCTGCCGGCCCGCCGTCTGGAAGGCGGCCATCGGCGCGGTCGCCTGGCTTCCATTCGTCGCCGTTCCCTTCCTGCGCGACGAGCCGGCCCTGCACGGGGCTTTGGCGGCGCTGGTGATGGCCATCTACTCTCTAGCGATCGCCTGGAAGCTTCTGCAACGTCGGCGCATCGAGCCGCTGCCGGCCCGCTTGCCCACCGCCGCGTTGTTTGCGGCTCATGGGGCGCTCTATGCGCTTCGGGTGCCGCTTTTGGTGATCGCGCCCGATTTCGGTTTTGGCGCGGCGTTCGACCAGTCGCCCCTGTTCATCTTCGGCGTGCTGGAAGCACTACTCTTCACGTTGTTCCTCGTCGTGGCCATGCTGACCTTGCTCGCACAGCGGGATGCTCGCTTCCACCGGAAATCGTCTGACATCGATGCGCTGACAGGCTTGCCCAATCGAGCGGCATTCTTCCGCACCGCCGAAGCATTGATACAGGGCGGTGGCGAACGCGGCGTACTGATGCTGTTCGATCTCGATCACTTCCGTTTCGTCAACGACCGCTTTGGTCGGGATGAAGGCGATCGGGCTCTGAAGGCTTTCGCCCAGGTCCTGAATCGCGAGGTGCGCGCCCCCGACATCGTCGCCCGGGTTGGCGACGAGGAGTTCGCCCTGTTCATGCCATCGATCAGGCTCGACGTCGGTCTGTCGATCGCCGAGTATCTTTGCCGGCGGACCGAAGAGCTGAGGCTCCTGACCGAGAATGGCGAGCATGTTCCGCTCACCACCAGCGCCGGCGTGGCGGCGGTTGCCGACGTCGGTGCGGATATCGGTTCTCTGATGGTGGCCGCCGACGCGGCGCTCACCGAGGCCAAGCGCGTCGGACGGAACCGGTGTCGCGCCTATCGCGCCTCGTCAACCCTGCACGATCGGATAGTGGACGACTGGCTGAAGGCCGGTTGAGGGCGCGTTCGGCTTATTGGGCCCGGATCGCTTTTGGCCGGACCGCCATGGTGCCGAGCAACAGGGCGACGTAGGCCACGATGGCCACGATGGTCAGCCATGCCGGGCAATATAGTCGTTCGGTGGCGTCCATGGCGTCGAAGACGATGCGCAGGCCGATCGCCAGTTGCAGCAGAATCGCCGGCAGATACAGGATCGGCACATAGCGGACCGGAGCGCCTGTGACGGCCGGCAGGATGATCGGCGCGTGGGCGAACACCATCGACAGGATGAAGCCGACGGCTATGGCGTGGATGGCGGCGTCGTGGCCGTAAAGGGTCTCGCCGGGCGGCAATAGCGTCAGGCAGGCGGCGGCAACGATCAGCCAGCCATAGCCTGAGATCAGCAGCAGGGCGGAGAAGCGCGCAAAACCCTTGGTGCGAACGGTACGGAGCGCGATGTCCTCCCGGAGCAGCCAGAGTGCGATACCGGCAAGCGCCACGGACAGAAGCATCGAGCCGTTCCATGGCTGACCCAGTCCGAGTGCCAAGGCGAACAGCGCGACGAGCAGAACCAGCAGGGCACGGGCGGCCAGCGTCGGCCTGAGCAGTCGCGACAGCTCGATCCTCTCGGCGACGACGGTCAGGATGAGGAAGCCAAGCCAGACATAACCGACTTCCGGCAGCGTGCGGCCAAGCATCCAGTAGAGGGTTCCAAGCGGCCATAGCGCAGCGGCGGCCGTCATCAGCCCGGTGAACAATGTCGGCAGCTTCCATGTGGCCAGGCCGGTCAGCATCGTCAGACCTAGGCCGGCGATGAGGAACAACGGTGCCGTCGCCTCGGCATAGCCCGACAGCAGCAGAACGGCGCCGGCCGCCGACATGGCGGGGACCAGCAGCGCTGCGAGGCGCCCGTCGGCAACCGCCCGCTCCAGTGAGATCAAGGTGCCGAAAAAGCCGGAGGCCATGATCGCTCCGTGCATGTCCGCCGTATCGCCGACCGGGGCGACCACGCCTAGTCGGGCAAGGCCGCCTGTGAGACCAGCGATCAGCGACGCCGCCGCCGTTACGGCCAGGGCGATGCGGAGAAACGGAGTGAGTTTCATAGTGCAATCCGGAGGAATAATCGGGAATACCCCTCTCTCCAACTCTCCCTCACTATGGGGAGAGGGTTCGTAGAGCTGATAAGCTCTGGAAAGAACCGAGCCGTGCTCTCTCCCCCCCTTGTGGGGGAGAGTTGGAGAGAGGGGTAAAAGGCTATAGCCTGGCGAGCGGACTCAGAACGCGTTCGTTCTCAGCGCCCGAACAGGCCGGCGGCGAACTTCGATACCGCCGCTTCGAACCGTGATGGCTGACGTTCGAAGCGAGACCGAACACTTGGGTCGGCGAGCTCGGGCGACCAGACTGCGGCCTTGTCGATGGTGACGCTCACGGTCCACCCGGCTCCGACTGCGCGTTCCACGGCGACGCGGGCGTTTTCTGCGATCAGGCCGCCGAGCGGGCAGGTTGGCGTCGTCATCATCAGTTCGATGGTGACGGTGCCCTCGCCGATGTCGAGACGACGGACAAGGCCGAGGGAGACGATGTCGATGCCGAGTTCGGGGTCGTCGACGGTGGCGAGGGCGGCGAGGATCTCAGACTTCATGGCTTATCTCCGGGTCAGACGGATGCGCCAGATCTCCGGGCCCTGTTCCAGGTAGTCCCAGCCGAAACCGACCAGGGTGCGTTCTTCGAAATGCTGGCGCAGCGGCACCGGATCGAAGCTGTTGACGATTTCCATCGACTGCCCCGGCTCAAGGGCGTCGAAACTCTCGATGATGGTGGCGCGGCGCAGCTCGCAGGGCAGGCGGCGCACGTCGAGCGTGGTGACTGGGGTAACCGTATCAAGGGACATCGGCGGACTCTCCATTGCTTGTTGTCCGAACGTTACCCTCAGGGCCGATTGCCCTCATTGTTGCGCCGCAAACTTCGTGGCCGGAAATGCAAACGGCGCCCCGGAGGGCGCCGTCAACCTGCATAAGCAAGGCCGGTTCCGTCAGAGGATCGACCTGTAGAGTGCTTCGATTTCCGACACGTTGGTATCGCGCGGGTTGCCGCCGGTGCAGACGTCGGCGAAGGCCGCCTCTGCGAGCGCCGGGATGTCCTCGGCCTTGACGCCGACTTCCGAGAGCTTGGCCGGAATGCCGACATCTTTCGAAAGCGTCTCAACCGCCGCCACCGCCGCCTTGCGCGCCTCGGCGATCGGCATGGTCTCGGTGCCCTTGACGCCGAGGGCGGCGGCGATCGCCCGGTACTTCTCGCCCGTGTAGTCGGCGTTGTAGGCCATCAGCGTCGGCAAGAGCACCGCGTTGGCGACGCCGTGCGGCGTGTTGTAGAAGGCGCCGAGCGGATGGGCCATGCCGTGCACCAAGCCGAGACCGACGTTGGAGAAGCCCATGCCGGCCACGTACTGGCCGAGTGCCATGTCCTCGACGCCCTTGGCGTCGCCCGCGCAGGAGGCGCGAAGCGACCGGCCGATGATCTCGATCGCCTTGATGTGCAGCGCGTCGGACAGCTCCCAGGCGCCCTTGGTGATGTAGCCCTCGATGGCATGGGTCAACGCGTCCATGCCGGTAGCGGCCTTGAGCGGCGTCGGCATGGTGGCCATCAGCTCGCTGTCGATGATGGCGACCACGGGAATGTCATGCGGGTCGACGCAGACGAACTTGCGGCGCTTCTCCTCATCGGTGATGACATAGTTGATGGTCACCTCGGCGGCGGTGCCGGCGGTGGTGGCCAGCGCGATGATCGGCACCGACGGCTTCTTGGTGGGCGCGACGCCTTCGAGGCTGCGCACGTCGGAGAACTCGGGATTGTTGGTGATGATGCCGATCGCCTTGGCAGTGTCCTGCGGCGAGCCGCCGCCGATGGCGACGAGATAGTCGGCCTTGGCCTTGGCGAAGGCGGCGACGCCGTCCTTGACGACGCCGATGGTCGGGTTGGGCATCACCTTGTCGAACAGCTCGTAGGCGAGGCCGGCTGCATCCATCAGGCTGGTCACCTTTGCCACCGTGCCGGCCTTCACCAGCACTGCGTCGGTGACCACCAGCGCCTTCTTGTAGCCGCGGCGTTGTACCTCGCCGATCATTTCGGCGCGAGCGCCGGCGCCGAAATAGGATGTCTCGTTGAGAATCATGCGATGGGACATGCTCAGTTCCTCCTGAGGCCGCATTTGCCGGCCCGCCGACGATCGAAGCGCGTGAGCGTCAGCTTGTCGGCGTCGTGAACGTCGACCCCGGCGCTGAAAATTGGCCGAGGCCTGAACCAAACTGAAAGCTATTGGCTGCTCGGGACGCTCACAACCCCGCATGAACCCCTAGATTTTGATCGAATATGATTGGTTTTGAAAATTATCCACAAAGCCGAGGGTAGGAATCCGCAAAGCAGATTCCGAACGCTTCGGCTGCCAAGGCATCGAAAGCGGTGCAGCGTTCTGAATTGATCAGTCGAGGGCCTGTTGCCTCGTCTCGGCGTCGATCCGCGAAGCGGCGACCGCTGCAAGAACCAGCAATATGGCAAACAGCGCCACGGCAGCCCCAAAGCTTCGGGCGACGAGCAACGACAGAAGGGAGGGCGCCAACAGGCCGCCCAGCCGAGCCATGGCGCCGGCGGCGCCCATGCCGCTCGCGCGCGCCGCTGTCGGATAGAGTTCCGGCGTGTAGGCGTAAAGCGCCCCCCATGTGCCCAACAGAGAGAAGCTCATCAGCAGGATGGCCGTTGCCACCAGCGCTGCATTGCCAGCGACGACGAAAAGGACGCAGCCGGCCGCCGATAGCAGCAGAAAGGCAATCAATGTCGGCTTGCGACCTGCTCGTTCGACGCCCCAGGCGGCCAGCGCGTAGCCGGGAATCTGGGCCAGCGCCACGATGACGAGGAAGCCGTAGCCGCGAACGAAGCCGAAGCCCTCGCCGGCGAGGCGGGCCGGCATCCAGGTGAAGACGCCATAGTAGCTGAGCGACACCAGGAACCAGATGGCCAGCATCAGCACCGTTCGCGCTTTCAAGGCCGGCGACAGGAGGCTGACGGTCTCGGATGTCTCGCCGGCCGCCAGGGGCTCCGAGAGCGGCGCCTTACCGTTGGTCGTCAAAACGCGATCGATGACGGCGCGCGCCTCTTCGTTCCGCCCCTTGCGCAAAAGATAGAGCGGTGATTCCGGGACCATCAGTCGCAACCAGAAGCCGACCAAGGCCGGTATGGCGGTGATCAGAAAGATGGTACGCCACGCATCCGGCAGGCCGGCCGAGGCGGCGGCCCAGGCGGCGAGCGCCACAACGACCGTGCCGATCGCCCAGAAGGCTTCCAGCATCACCAGCCAACGCCCGCGCCGGTCTGACGGAAGGAACTCCGCCATCATGGCATAATCGACCGGCAGCGTTCCCCCCACGGCGGCGCCTGTGAGAAAGCGTGCCACGAGCAGAAGCCCAAAGTTGGGAGCAAAAACCGAGGCAAGACCAAAGATGCCGTCGCAGGCAACGGTGACCAGCAGAACCCGCCTGCGGCCGATGCGATCGGCAAGCCTGCCGAACAACGCCGCTCCAAGCATCATGCCGAAGAAGAACAGAGTGCCGGTTTGCAGCGCTTGCGGAACCGAAAGACCGAAACTGGCGGCGATCGATGGGGCCGTGAAACCGACCGCCAGCACCTGCATGGCATCCGCCGCCCAGACGAGGCCGAAGATACCGAGAAGGCGCCGCTGGAATGGGCCGATGCCGGCTTGGTCAAGGGCGGAATCGATGGCGACTGGCATGACGGCACCTCAAGTCGAGGACTGATGTGCTCTTTCATAGACCAAAGTCGCAGGTAGGAAAACCGAACGTTTACCGAGCCTGAACATTCCGCCTATCCGTGACAAGGCGAACGCGACTTCGTGATCGTCACAAGGGTGACTAATACTAAAGTCGTATGGTATAGCGCTACCAGCCTGACGACCAAAGCGAGAAGGGATCATGAGCGATTTGTCACAGGACGCCGTCAAGTGTCCGTTCATCCGGTGCCGTCATCCGGTGCCGCGGGCCTGGAGCGAAGGATGCGCCTCAAGCTGCTTCCTCCTGCGCAAGGAACGTCGGCGGATTACCGTTCGCCACACCTACGACTTCTAGGCAGATAGCTCCTTGCCGGCACAGGAGCTTCACTCGCCCAGCGCGAGCCGTTGGAACGCCTGACGAAGGTGGAAACGGCCCTCAAGGCTTCGATGCCAAGACCACGCTGATTGTACCGTCGCTTTCCAGGATCATCGATTCGACGTCGGAGATACTCTGGCTGCCGTTTGCGCGGAGCGCACTCATGGCTTCGGCTTCTGTCACGCGCTCTGACCGCATTGCCGCGCGACAGAACGCGCCGTGACGGACCAGAAGGGTCGGCTCGGATCGAACCGCTTTCGCGAATGCTTTCCAGCGGACAGAGGTGAAAGCGACGAGAAACTGCATGGCAATAAGAAGCGCAAGCGCGGTCGCACCTTCGACCAGGGAAATGCTTTTCTGAAGGATAACGGCAGATAATGTCGATCCCAGCGCCACGGTAACGACCAGGTCAAAGGCGTTAAGCTTGGCGAGCGTACGTTTCCCCGAGAGCCTCAGGAAAACGACAAGCACTGTGTAGGCGAGGACGCCAACAACGAGCATTCGCCCCATGCTCCTCCAGTCGCTCAAGAACACGGATTGCCAGTCCATAGACCAATCTCCGTTGGTGGCAGCCGTTGCGGCAGGAAAAGCTTATCTGCGCGAAGCCGCGCATCGCGGACGGACTTCGTCCGATCCCGCCGGAGATGCCGTAGGCCCTGGACAACGCGTTCGGCACGAGGTTGTTCCCCGTGCCACGGACGTAAACAACCCCATGTCTCAGGGGCGGATAATAAAAAGATTGGTGAGCGCGGAGGGACTCGAACCCTCGACCCCATGATTAAAAGTCACGTGCTCTACCAACTGAGCTACGCGCTCCCACCTTGATCACGGCGATCATCGTCGCCTGACGCCGAGTATATCCCGCAACGGGGGCGGCGCGAACGGGCTTTCACATACTCGACCGGAACCGACATGGCAACCGAGGGCAGGGCGTTTTTCCGAGGCCTTCCAAAGTCGGGTGCTCTTCGGGTGTGTCCAAGATGGCACGGCGGTGGCGCCATCGACGGCGGAACCGTCCCGGTCCCGTCGATTGGCATTGCCGAGGCCGATTGAATCGTTTTATCGAGAAAGGCGTCGTGGCGGTCAAGCAAACAGGTCCGCCATATTCCCATTCTATCGGGGATACCCGTGTTTACCGCCCTGCGCATCGGTACCCTTTACTTCGGCTCGTCCTTCCTCACGGCCAACTGGCTGACCCGCATGCCGGATCTGCTCGCCCATCTCGGCGTCGACAAGGCGACCATGGGGCTGGCGCTTTTCCTGGGGCCGGTCGGCGCGCTGGTCACGGCTCCGATCGCCGGACCATTGATGGATCGCTTTGCTGCGGCCCGCGTCGGCGTCTGGGGGCTGGTGCTGGCGGCGATGATGCTGCTCGGCATCGGGCTTGCCGGTCACTGGATGGTGCTGGCTGTCGTGCTGTTCTTCGCCGGTGCCGGCAACACGCTGTTCGAGATCGGTGGCAATGCCGGGGTCCAGCGTCTTGAGGCGACCACCGGCGGCAAGTATATGGCGCAATGTCACGGCTACTGGAGCCTCGGCTTCGTCGCCGGTGCGCTTTCGGCTGGTTTGTTCGGTCAGTTCGGCGTGCCGCTCGTCTGGCACCTCGCCATGATGGCTTCGCTGGGCGTTCTCGCGTGCGTTGGCATCGCGTTTCTTCTGCCGAACCCGATGTACGAGCGCATCGTCCGCCCCGTCGAGGCTGCCAAGCTGCCACTCTTCACGTTGCCGAGCGTCGGCCTGATCGGGCTTTGCATCATGGCGACCGGCGTCACCCTGGCCGAAGGCGCCGTCTACGATTGGGGTACCCTGTTTCTCCGCGAGCAACTGCAACCCAGTCCCTTTTGGACCTCGGTTGCCTACGGGACGTTCCCTTTGACCATGTTCGTCGGCCGTGTGGCCGGCGACTGGTTCCGGGCTCGCTATCGCGCATCGAGCATCGTTCGCGTCTGTGCGACCACGACGGCCGTCGGGCTTGTCGGCTTCATCTTCTCGCCGCACATCGCCATTTCCGGCCTGTCGCTGGCATTGATGGGTGTCGGCGTATCGTTGGTGATGCCCATCGGCGTGGCCGCGGCTGGCGACAAGCCCGGTGACGCAGCGCGCAACGTCGCGGCGATGTCGATGATCATCACCGCTATTTTCCTGCTGGCGCCGCCTGGTGTCGGGTTCGTTGCCGAGCACTTCGGCCTGACCGCAGCCTTCCTGCTGATGTTGCCGTTCGTGGCGATGTCCGGTGTCTTCGCCCGCGAGGCCGATCCGCCGGCGAGCGATCCCGCCGGCCAACAAAAGATGATTGGCGAGCCCGCCGCCCTTGGTGGTACCAACGCTTCCGCGACGTAGTCTCAAGCTAATCGGGAGTGCAGGTCATGGTGAAGGCGATCGTCATCCGCGAGACGGGCGGACCCGAGGTGATGTCCTTCGAGGAGGTCGAGGTTGGTGCGCCCGGCCCGGGGGAGGTGCGCGTGAAGCACACCGCGATCGGCGTCAACTTCATCGACACCTACTACCGCAAGGGCCTTTATCCCGCGCCCGGTGGCCTGCCGTTCATCCCCGGCGCCGAGGCCGTCGGGATTGTCGAGAAGGCGGGGGAGGGCGTCGTCCAGTTCCGCCCCGGCGATCGTGTCGCCTATGCCGGATCGGTAGGCGCCTACAGTGAGGCGCACATCATCTCGGCCCAGAAGCTCGTTCGCGTTCCCGACGACATCGACGGCTTCACGGTGGCGGCCAGCCTTCTGAAGGGCATGACAGTGCAGTATCTGCTGCGCCAGACCTTCAAGGTGACGCGCGACCACACCGTGCTGTTCCACGCAGGTGCCGGTGGCGTCGGCCAGATAGCCGGCCAGTGGCTGAAATCGCTCGGCGCCACCTCCATCGCCACCGTCGGCTCGGCGGAGAAGGCGGAGATCGCTAGGGCTTGTGGCTATACCCACGTCGTCAACTACCGTACGGAGGATTTCGTTGCCCGCGTGGCCGAGATCACCGGTGGAGCCATGTGTGATGTGGTCTACGACTCGGTCGGCAAGGACACGTTTCCCGCTTCGCTCGACTGCCTCAAGCCACGGGGCCTGTTCGTCTCCTTCGGCAACTCGTCCGGGCCGGTGTCGGAGTTCGGTCTCGGCATTCTGTCACAGAAAGGCTCGCTCTACGTGACGCGGCCGACCCTCGGGCATTATACCGCAACACGAGCCACCCTCGACGCTTGCGCCGAGGATCTGTTCGAGCAGATCCGCAATGATGTCGTGAAGGTAAGCGTCGGGCAGAAGTTCACGTTGGCGAACGCCGTCGCCTGTCACAAGGCGATGGAGGCACGCGAAACCGTGGGCTCGACGCTATTGACGGTCTAGGAGCCGGATCAGACGGCGAACGAGGTACCGCAGCCGCAGCTTGAGGTGGCGTTCGGGTTGTTGATCTTGAACGCCTGCCCCATCAGATCGTCGACGAAATCGATCTCCGAGCCATCCATGAACGGTAGCGAGACGGCATCGATCAGCACCGTGGCGCCATCGCGCGTCACGGCGACATCGTCCTCGTTCTGGCCGTCCACCAGATCGAAGCGATAGGAAAAGCCCGAACAGCCACCACCTTCGACCGAGATTCGCAATGCGGTCTTGCCTGGCTGCTTTTCAAGCACCTTGGAGATCCGGCGCGCCGCGCCGGCGGTCATGCTGATATTGGCGGCGAGAGCTTCCATGGCGGTCCCTAGAATCTCGAATGACTTGAAAGTGTGAACCCTGCTGACATACGTAAGGCAGCGGATGGCAAAGTCAAATGACGGCTGCGAGAGCCCGTCATGCGGATTTGCATTGACCGGATAATGCTTCGGGAGGCGACAGTGGCAAGTCTGGGGTTTGGTACGGAGCCGCTGGCGCCTTTTGCGACTCATCCCGAGGAAAGTCGGGGGCGGCGCTATCCAGAGCCGGCGAGCCCGACACGAACACCGTTCCAGCGCGACCGCGACCGCATCATCCACTCGACGACGTTCCGGCGGCTGAAGCACAAGACGCAGGTCTTCGTCTTCCACGAAGGCGATCACTACAGAACCCGCCTCACCCACACGTTGGAAGTGGCTCAGATCGCCCGCGCGCTCGCCCGCGCCCTGAGACTCAACGAGGATCTGTCCGAAGCGCTGGCACTGGCTCACGACGTTGGTCATACGCCCTTCGGACATACGGGCGAGGATGCGCTCGACGCCTGCCTCGCAAACTTCGGCGGTTTCGACCACAACGCCCAGTCCTTCCGGGCCGTCACCGAGCTCGAGCACTCCTATGCCGAGTTCGATGGGCTCAACCTGTCGTGGGAAACGCTGGAGGGACTCGTCAAGCACAACGGTCCGCTGACCGACAAGGACGGCAAGCCGATCGGTCGTCATGCCGAGCGGGGGCTGCCGGTGGCCCTTCTCGCCTATCCCGGCCTCCACTCGCTTAAGCTCGACACATATGCCAGCGCCGAAGCGCAGTGTGCGGCGATTGCCGACGATATCGCCTATGACGCGCACGACATCGACGACGGGCTCCGTGCCGGACTGTTTTCTCTCGACGATCTTCGGCCGATGCCGCTGATCGGTGGATTCCTCGATGCGATCGGGATGAAGTATCCGGGGCTTGATCGGCACCGTACCATCCACGAGATCACGCGCCGGCTGATCACCGCCATGGTGGAGGACGTCATCGTCGCGTCGGTCAACCGGCTCGCGGAACTTCGCCCCCGCTCGTCCGACGACATTCGGCAGGCTGGCCGCACCATCGTGACGTTCTCCAACGAAATGGCCGCCATCGACGCCGCCATCAAGGGGTTCCTGTTCCCTCGCATGTACAGGCATCCCGAAGTCATGCGGGTGCGACACGACGCCGATCGCGTGGTCAGGGACCTGTTCAACACCTACGTGGCCCACCCTGACTTCATGCCCGAGGAGTGGCGAAGCGATCTCGACGCGGGAGACGATACGGCTCTTGCCCGGCGGGTCGGCGACTATATTGCCGGCATGACCGACCGCTTCGCCATCCAGGAGCATCGCCGCTGGTTTGACGATACGCCGGAATTGCGCTAGGCCCCTCGCCGATCGGCCGGAAATCCGGCTCCCACGAGGTACCCGATGAATATCTTCCAGGTGTTCGGCGAGCGCATTCGCTCGGCCATCGCTTCCTTGCCGCTTGACGTTCCGGCTGATGCGCTTTCCCGCGTTTCCGTCGAACCGCCGCGCGATGCGAGCCATGGCGATGTCGCCACCAACGCCGCCATGCTCCTGGCGAAGCCGTTGGGTCGGAAGCCGCGCGACCTCGCCGAGGAGATCGCCGCCGTTCTGAGGGGCGATGCGGATGTGGAAGCGGTCGAGGTGGCAGGGCCCGGCTTCATCAACCTTCGCCTGTCGCCGGCATTCTGGACGGGCTTCCTGAAGACCTCGCTCGCCCAGGGGCTCGATGTTGGCGCCACCCGGTTCGGCAACGGCCTCAAGGTCAACGTCGAGTATGTCTCGGCCAATCCCACCGGTCCCATGCATGTCGGCCATTGCCGCGGCGCCGTGGTTGGCGACGCGCTCGCCCGGCTGCTGGCCAAGGCCGGTTTCGACGTCACCAAGGAGTATTACATCAACGACGCCGGCGGACAGATCGATGTCCTGGCTCGGTCGGCTTTCCTGCGCTATCGCGAAGCTCTGGGTGAGACCATCGAGATACCGGAAGGGCTCTATCCCGGCGACTACTTGAAGCCAGTCGGCGAGGCGCTGAAGACCACCTGGGGCGATCGTCTCCTGACGATGTCGGAGGCCGAATGGCTGCCGGTGGTCAAGAAGCTCGCCGTCGACATGATGATGGACATGATCCGCGCCGACCTGGCCTTGCTGGGCGTTCGGCACGACCTGTTCTTCTCCGAGAAGACCCTGCACGATCCGCGCGGCAGCGAGCCCTCCGAGATCGCCGAGATGATCGAGGAGTTCCGCAAGCGGGATCTGGTCTATGACGGTCGCCTGCCGCCGCCCAAGGGGCAGCTTCCCGAGGATTGGGAAGATCGCGAGCAGGTGCTGTTTCGCTCCTCGACGGCAGGCGATGACGTCGATCGCCCCTTGGTCAAGTCGGATGGCAGCTACACCTACTTCGCCGCCGACGTCGCCTACATGCGCTCGAAGTATCAGCGTGGCTTCAAGCAGATGATCTTCATTCTCGGCGCCGATCACGGCGGCTACGTGAAGCGTCTGGAAGCCGTGGGAAGCGCCATTTCCGGCGGAACCATCGAGGTGATCGTCCGGCTTTGCCAGTTGGTGAAGCTCTATCGCGGCGGTGAGCCGGTGAAGATGAGCAAGCGCTCGGGCGATTTCGTCACGCTCGCCGATGTCGTCGAGGAAGTCGGACGCGATGCCGTGCGCTTCATGATGCTGATGCGCAAGAACGACGCGCCGCTCGACTTCGACTTCGTGAAGGTGAAGGAGCAGAGCAAGGACAACCCGGTCTTCTATGTCCAATATGCCCACGCCCGCTGCCACTCGATCCTGCGTCAGGCGCGCGAAGTGGCCCCGGATGTCGCTGCGGCCGACGATTCGACCGCGCCGCTTGAGCTGCTAGCCGATCCGAGCGAGCTGGCGCTGATCCGGAAGTTGGCCGAATTTCCCCGCATTATCGATGCCGCCGCCGATACGCACGAGCCACATCGCGTCGCTTTTTATCTGTATGAGCTGGCGAGTGACTTCCATGGCCACTGGAACGCCGGCAAGGATAATGTAAGTTTGCGTTTTGTTAACCCTGATGAACCACTGTTGACCCACGCGCGCTTGGCTTTGGTCAGGGCTGTCCGGAACGTTCTTGCCTCGGGCCTTGAGGTTCTTGGCGTCAACGCGCCCGAAGAGATGAGGTAGTAGCCTCGACGGATCGTTCGGTCCTGGCGGTGGCGAAGAAAGACGGGAAGAGCTACGCCGATGGTTAGGAGCAGCGCAGCCGAACAATCGCCGATGCGGCCTGCCGTGTCCGTCGATAGCGATCACCTTGCCGACGATGAGCGTTACTACCGGGATATCCTGAACGGTCGCGAAGCTAGCGAAGCCGACATGGACCAGTTCGTCGACGCCCTCGCGGCCGAGCTGGAGCAGGATATTGCTTCGATGAATCCGGTCGATGTTCGCACCGGCCAGGTCTACAAGCCTGTCAACACTCGCAAGGCCAGCACGGCGTATGATCCCTGGGACGATCAGGCGCTCGACGAGTTCATGGCCGAGTTCGAGCGCGATGGCGTCGATCCTGTCGTCGACGAGTTTGGCGTTCTGCCGCCGCACGCGGGAAGCGTCGAAGCCGAGCAATCCGATGCGCGTGGTCGTCGCGGTCTCATGACGGCCGCCGCGGCCGCCGTTCTTGTCCTGGCTGCGGGTTTTGCCGGCTGGGCTTTTTTCGGTGGCGGTGCCGGCTTCGGCGAAGCAGTGGTGGTCATGGCGCCCGACGGCCCGTACAAGGTCAAGCCCGACCCCAACGCCCAGGAAGTGGTTGCCTCGGCAGAAGGTGCCTCGGTCTACGATACCGTTGGCGGTACGCCGCCAAAGAGCGAGGAGCGACTTGTCGCCCGCAGCGGAGACGTGCCCGCGCTGCCGGCGGTCACGCCGCACGTTTCGCGCATCACGCTCCCCGATGGTCAGGAGGTCGAGGCAGAGCTTCCGACGGGCTTCGATCCCAATGAAACCGGGCCTCGCCGCGTTCGTACGGTCCTGGTTCGCCCCGATGGTTCCTTGATCGAGACGCCGGCGGATACGGCGGGCAACGCTGGGGGCGCTTCGTTGCCGGCCAGCGATGGCGCAGGCCAGATCATTGCTCGCAGCGAGACCGCGGGCGACACGCCGAACGACGACACTGATGTCGGAATCGGGTTGCCGCCTCTTGCCTCGAACAACCAAACCGTCGCCTCCGATGCGTCATCAACGCCGCAAGGTCTGCCGTCGAGCAATCTGACAGACGCCTCCGGGCAGCCGATGCCGATCAATCTCGCCGCCCTGGCCAATCCGGAGGCGGATCCATCCGTTGAAACGACGGCATCGGTGCCGACCGACGCGTCGGCTCCGCTGCCTCCCGTCAAGCCGGCGGCTCCTTCGGCCGCGCCGTCATCCGGGCCGCTCGATCTGACGGCCGCCGCGTCACAGCCGCAGCCGGCTGCGCCGACCGAGGTGGCCAGTCTGCCGGCCGCCACTCAGGCGGCGCCCACGTCGGGAGAGGCCGGCGCCTACGTGCAGTTGTCGTCGCAACGGAGCGAAGACGCGGCGCGCTCCGCGTTTGCCTCGCTCCAGCGCAAGTATCCCTCCATCCTGGGGGCGGCCTCGGTGGATATTCAGAGGGCCGATCTGGGCTCGAAGGGCGTCTACTATCGGGCGCGCGTCGG
The DNA here is from genome assembly GCF_023721755.1 of Pleomorphomonas sp. NRK KF1. GTDB lineage: Bacteria > Pseudomonadota > Alphaproteobacteria > Rhizobiales > Pleomorphomonadaceae > Pleomorphomonas. Next base: position 383,187 of record NZ_JAMDLH010000001.1, read on the forward strand.
GGCGCCGACCAAGAGCGCCGCGGTGGAGCTTTGCGAACAGCTACGTTCGGCTGGCGGTGACTGCCTGATCGCACGCTGAATGTCGATGGACGATCATTGGCCGCGTCGAGGTGCCGGATGGCATTCGGCGCGGCCTGTCATTTGGAGAGATGCCCATGTCTCGCGCTTTTGTGACCGGACTCAAGGGGACGGTGCTTTCTGCCGAGGAACGCGCATTTCTGACCGAGGCCGCGCCTTGGGGACTCATCCTGTTTCGCCGCAACGTTGAAAGCCCCGACCAGTTGAAGCGCCTGACCGGAGATTTCCGCGATGCCGTCAGCTGGCAGGCCCCGGTTCTGATCGATCAGGAAGGGGGGCGCGTTCAGCGCATGACGGCTCCTCTGTGGCGCAAGTATCCGTCCGGCCGACGCCTCGCCGGAGCGGCGGGACTGGCCGGCGACGACAGGTTGATCGCCGACGTCGCCCATCTGATCGGTGACGATCTGGCTGCGGTTGGAATCGATGTCGACTGTGCCCCCTGCCTCGACATCGCGACACCCGATATGACCCCGGCCATTGGCGACAGAAGCTACGGCGAACGACCGGATCTCGTCGCCGCAGCTGGCCGGGCCTTTGCTGATGGGCTGATGGCGGCCGGCCTGCTGCCGGTCATCAAGCACGTGCCGGGGCATGGCCGCGCCAAGGTCGACAGCCATCACGAGCTGCCGGTAGTCGATGCCGATCTCGAAAGCCTTGCCTCCGCCGATTTCATGCCTTTCGCAGCCCTTGCCGATCTGCCGGCGGCGATGACCGCCCACCTGGTCTATACCGCCATCGATCCGGTTCACCCCGCGACGCAGTCTCGCGTTGTCATCGAGGAAGTTGTCAGAGGCCGAATTGGCTTTGATGGTCTTCTTTTTTCCGATGATCTGTCGATGAATGCGCTGAAGGGAACGCTGGCGGAGCGGGCGCGGGCGACGCTCGCCGCCGGTTGCGATATCGCGCTTCATTGTTCGGGCGACATGATCGAGATGGCGGCCGTTGCCGCCGAAGCGCCCGAACTCGTTGGAAAAGCGGCGGCACGGGCCGAAAGGGCATTGAAGGCGCGCGGGGGATCGCCGCATGATGATCCCGATGGCGTTCTTGCCCGGCTCGACGCTGCGCTGGCCGCTTACGACGCCGTCGCTGTGTGAGTGGCGCAACGCGGGGTGAAACGGCCTTCCATGGCGACAACCGACGAGTGGAGCGAAACCCGGCTCGATATCGATGCGACAGCCGGAGAGGCATTCGTGGTCGACCTCGACGGCTTCGAAGGGCCGCTCGATCTGTTGTTGACGCTGGCGCGCAACCAGAAAGTCGACCTCGCCCGCATATCCATCCTCGCTTTGGCCAATCAGTATCTGGCCTTCATCGAGCGGTTGGGTGAACGGAGGTTGGAACTCGCCGCCGATTATCTCGTCATGGCTGCCTGGCTTGCCTATCTCAAGTCGCGCCTGATGTTGCCGCCCGAGGAAGCCCCTGGAGACGAACCTTCCGCCGAGGAACTCGCCGGCATGCTGGCGATGCGGCTTAAGCGGCTTGAGGGAATCCGCATCCTGGCGGAGCGTCTCGTCGACCGTTCGCGCTTGGGGCGCGACGTATTGCCGCGCGGCGCGCCGGAAGAAATGGGTCTCGTGAGACGCTCGCTCTGGGAAGCGAGCCTTTTCGATCTGCTCGACGCCTACGGCCGACAGCGCCAGCGCGACATGGTGCGCGTCCATACGGTCCGAAAGCGGCAGGTCTGGGCGCTGGCCGATGCACGCGATCTTCTGGAACGCCTGATCGGAGCGATTCCCGATTGGACACCCATTGATGACTATCTCATCCGCTACATGACCGGTCCGGAATCGCGGGCCACCGTTCGCGCCTCGGCTTTTTCTGCGTCACTGGAACTTGTGCGCGAAGGGCGGATGGAGTTGATGCAGTCGGGACCTTTTGCTCCTCTCTACATGCGCAAGGGACAGGGCAAGCCGGACGTGCCGGAGGAGGGCGACCAATGAACCGTTCGAGCCTCGGCGACGATACGCCGCACGGTCAGCTGCGGCTGTTTGCCGGCGATCGCGACCCTGCCGAGTACGAAGCCTGGATGACGGCGATTCGTGGCGCCGAAGCGATCCTTTTTGCCTCGGCGCAACCGGTCGGCGCCGATGAACTTGCCGAACGCCTTGCGCCCGGCACCGACGTACCCCAGGTGCTGGCCGATCTTCGCACCATCTACGCGTCTCGGGGCGTGAACCTTGTCGAAGTGGCCGGCAAGTGGATGTTCCGGACGGCGCCCGACCTTGCCCACCTGCTGACGCGGGAGCAGGTCGAGCCGAAGAAGTTGTCGCGCGCCGCGCTGGAGACGCTCGCCATCATCGCCTACCACCAGCCCGTCACTCGCGCGGAGATCGAGGAGATTCGCGGCGTATCCACCAACAAGGGCACGCTCGACGTGCTGATGGAAACCGGCTGGATCAGGATGCGCGGCCGCCGTCGTACGCCGGGACGTCCGCTCACCTACGGCACCACCGAAGCCTTCCTCGTCCATTTCGGCCTTGATGCGGTAACCGATCTTCCCGGCGTTGACGATCTCAAGGCAGCCGGATTCCTGGAGGGCGCGGTGCCGCCGGGCTTTCGCGTTCCCGTCCCCAATGCATCGGATGCTTTGATGCCCGATGAGGATCCCCTGACCGAGCTTGATTTCCAGGATTATGCGCCTTTGCCGCCTGAAGAGTGAGGTTCTGGCGGATCGGCTCGGCGTCATCTTGAGAAAGCCGGATTTCCTTCATAGCGTTGTCGCGGTTTCTTGCGACAGGGCGTTCGTTGTGCAAGAGTGCCGCCACTTTTGGGCGTGCGCCCTCAGGAGACAGAAATGGGTTCGTTGAGCATCTGGCATTGGCTGATCGTCTTGGTCGTGGTCCTTATCCTGTTCGGTGGCCGTGGCAAGATCCCCGAGCTGATGGGTGATTTCGCCAAGGGTATCAAGAACTTCAAGAAGGGCATGTCCGACGACGAGGAAACGCCGCCGAAGCCCGTCGAGAACAAGACGGACGACGCCCCCCGGACCTGATCGGTCGCGGTGCGTTCTTTTCAGGGTCTCGCACCCGAATGGTGTGATGGGCGCCGATGGCGGACGTGTGAACGATGTTTGATATCGGCTGGACGGAAATCCTGGTGATCGCCATCGTGGCGCTCATCGTCTTTCCTACCAAGGATCTGCCGCGCCTGCTCAGGACCGTCGGCCAGATGGTGGGCAAGGCGCGGCGCATGGCGGGCGACATGCAGGCGCAGTTCAGCCAGGCGCTACGCGAGGCCGAGCGAGAGGCCGACCTGAGCGACATCAAGAGCAGCGTTCAGAGTGCCAATCCGCTGACCGATCTCAAGAAGACTTTCGATCCCGTGCGTAATTTCGGGGACGACCTCAAGAAGTCGGTGATGGCGCCAATTCCGCCCAAGGCCGACACGTCAGTCACGCGTCCGGATTCGACCGATTCTTTACCGCCCGCAGTCGAAGCCCCGATCGGATCGGAAGGATCGGCAGAGGCGGCCTCACCGGTGGAAATGGCGTCACCGACCGATGCCGAGAAGACAGAGGCACAAGTGTCCGGGCCGACGGCTTCCGATGAAAAGCGCGGGGGCAGCGCATGACCACCAAGCAGGAAGAAGACGAGCTCGAGGCGTCCAAGGCGCCCCTTATCGAGCATCTCACCGAGTTGCGATCGCGCCTTCTCAAGTCGGTCGCGGCAATCCTCGTCTGTTTTTTGCTCTGCTTCTTCTTCGCCCAGGACATTTTCAACATCCTGGTCATCCCCTATGAGCGGGCGGCCGGAGCCGAGCAGAGCGTGAAGCTCATCTACACCGCGCCGCAGGAGTATTTCTTCACACAGCTCAAACTCGCCCTCTTCGGCGCCTTGTTCGTTGCCTTCCCCGTGATCGCCAACCAGATCTACATGTTCGTGGCGCCCGGCCTCTACAAGCACGAGCGGCAAGCCTTCCTGCCGTTCCTTGTCGCGACGCCGATCCTTTTTCTGCTCGGCGCGCTGATGGTGTTCTTCTTTGTAATGCCCACCATCATGATGTTTTTTCTCTCGATGCAGCAAGCCGGCGGCAACGGCCAGGCGGCGATCGAACTGCTTCCCAAGGTGTCCGAATACCTTGGCCTGATCATGACGCTGATCTTCGCCTTCGGCATCGTTTTTCAGTTGCCGGTCGTGCTGACGCTGCTCGGTCGCGTTGGGGTCGTCACTGAGGCCGGGCTCAAGTCCTGGCGTCGATACGCCATCCTGCTCGCCTTCGTCGTGGCCGCCGTGCTGACGCCGCCCGACCCGATGAGCCAAATCCTGCTTGCGGTTCCGACGATGCTTCTCTACGAAGTGTCCATCATTGCCGTCAGGTACATCAACAAGCGCGGCGAGTCCCGGGACGTCTCCACCACCGAAGGCTGATGCGAGGGCTCCGGCGGACGTGCCGCGCGGGGAAAGCCAATGCTCGACATCAAGTGGATTCGCGACAATCCGGAAGCCCTGAAGCACGCCCTGATGCGTCGCAACCAGTCGGCGGACCTCGCCGAAGCCACCGTGTCGGAGGCGATCCGTCTCGATGATGCGCGCCGGGTCAACATCAAGTCGCTGCAGGAGGCGCAGGAGCGCCGCAACGCTGCCTCCAAGGAGATTGGAAAGGCCAAGGCCACCAAGGACGAGGCTCGCGCCGCCGAACTGATGGAAGAGGTCGCGCGCATCAAGTCCTTCATCCAGGACGGCGAGGCGAAGGAGCGCGAACTCGATGCCGCCCTCGATGCCGCTCTGTCGGTCATTCCCAACACGCCGCTTGACGACGTGCCCGACGGGCCGGACGAAAATGCCAACGTCGAGCATCACCGCTTCGGCGAGCCGCGCCAGTTCAACTGGGCGAGAGAACATTTCGAGCTTGGTGAAGGGCTCGGCATGATGGACTTCGAGCGCGCGGCCAAGCTGGCTGGCGCCCGCTTCACCGTGGTGAAGAGCCATCTCGCCCGCCTCGAGCGCGCACTCGGCCAGTTCATGATCAACCTGCACACCATCGAGCATGGCTACACCGAGGTGATCCCGCCGCTGATGGTGCGCGACGAGGTGATGTACGGCACCGGTCAACTGCCCAAGTTTGCCGAGGATCTCTTCAAGACGACCGATGGTCGCTGGCTGATCCCGACGGCCGAAGTGCCCCTGACCAACCTCGTTCGCGAAGAGATCCTGGAAGAGAAGGATCTGCCGTTGCGCTTCACCGCGCTGACGCCGTGCTTCCGTTCGGAAGCCGGGTCCGCCGGTCGCGACGTGCGCGGCATGCTGCGTCAGCACCAGTTCAACAAGGTGGAGCTCGTATCCATAACCGCCCAGGAAAAGTCGATCGAAGAGCACGAGCGCATGCTTGCCTGCGCCGAAGAGGTGCTGAAGCGCCTCGGGCTCGCCTATCGCGTCGTGACGCTTTGCACCGGCGACATGGGGTTCGGCAGCCGCAAGACCTACGATATCGAGGTTTGGCTACCCGGCCAAAAGAAGTTCCGGGAGATCTCGTCCTGCTCTGTCTGCGGTGATTTCCAGGGGCGCCGCATGAACGCCCGCTATCGTCCGACCGGCGAGCCCAAGGGCACCCGCTTCGTGCATACGCTCAACGGTTCCGGCGTCGCCGTCGGCCGCGCCCTCATTGCCGTCATGGAGACCTGGCAGAACGAGGATGGCTCGGTGACCGTCCCGGATGTGCTGCTGCCTCTGATGGGCGGCGTTGCGCGCCTTGAAAAAGCTTGATCGTCAAACGGAAGGTCCGACCATGCGCATCCTGATTTCCAATGATGATGGTATTCATGCGCCGGGCCTCGTGGCACTCGAGAACATCGCGCGTGCCTTGAGCGACGACGTCTGGGTTGTCGCTCCCGAGACGGACCAGTCCGGCTTCGCCCACTCGCTAACGCTGCACGACCCGCTCCGGGCGCGCAAGATCGACGACCGCCGCTTTGCCGTGCGCGGCACGCCGACCGACTGCGTCATCATGGGCGTTCGCCACATCCTGCCTGAGCGTCCCGATCTCGTGCTGTCGGGCGTTAATGCCGGCACCAACATGGCCGATGACGTCACCTATTCGGGAACCGTCGCGTGCGCCATCGAGGCGACGTTGCTCGGCATACCCGCGGTCGCCTTGAGCCAGGCCTACGAGGATTTCGTCGGGCGCATTCCCTTCGAGACCGCGGAAGCCCTGGGGCCGGATATTCTCAGGAAGCTGACGGGGCAGGGGATTGCCCACGGCACGTTCATCAACGTCAACTTCCCCAACTGTCGACCATCAGAGGTGGCGGGCGTCGAAGTGACGCGGCAGGGAAACTTCGCCTACGACCATGGCATCGACGTGGAGAAGCGAATCGATGCCCGCCACAAGCCCTATTACTGGCTGACCTTCCGGCGCGGCGAGATGCTCTGCGCGCAAGGGACCGACGCGTTTGCGATTTCGCGCAACAAGGTCTCCGTCAGTCCGCTTCGCCTCGACCTGACGGACATGGCGACCATGGAGAAACTGCAGGCCCTGTTCTGATCGAAACCCTTTTTCAAGGCTGTTCGTCTTACTTTTGACACCTCCGTCATAAATGCAGCGTCGCAATTCATGTTTTGCGGCATTGCGCGAGAGAATGGTGTCGATGAGGCCTTTTGAGCCGGACAAGGTGGCGATCGCGGAGCTGACGATGAAGCTCCGCGGCATGGGTGTCACCGATACCCGGCTGTTGCGTGCCCTTGAGCTCGTTCCACGTCGGATGTTCGTGGCCGCATCCCACCAGGCGAGCGCCTATCTCGATCGATCCTTGCCCATCGAATGTGGTCAAACCATCAATGCCCCCTCCACCGTGGCCTTGATGGTGTCCGCGCTGGCCGTCGAGCCAAGCGATCGGGTGCTTGAGGTCGGCTGCGGTTCAGGATTTCAGGCGGCCATTCTCGCCCATCTCGCCGCCCAGGTGGTGACGATGGACAGGTTTCGCAGCCTGATCGATATCGCCGAGGACCGCCTTTCGGCGCTTAGGATATCCAACGTCATCACCCTTCTCGGCGATGGTCTCGAGGGCTTCACTCGCCACGCGCCATACAATCGCATCCTCGTCGATGGAGCGGTTGAGAAGGTGCCGACGGCGCTCCTCGATCAGCTCGCCGACAAGGGGATTCTGGTCGCCCCGGTGGGAGTCGGCCACACGCAGACGCTGGTGCGAATCTCGCGCGATGGGCGTCTGTTTCATCGGGCCGAGCTTGGCGCGATCCGGCAGTTCCCGTTGAGGGAAGGTGTGGCCCGGCGGCTCTGAGTCCCAACTCTCAAGCCGCGCTCGTTCACCGAAAGTCTTGAGGAAATCCGCCGTTTTCCGAGAGTCTGGAAGCCGCTCGATGCCGGATGTCTTGTCGCTTTAAGCCTTTATCAACGTTACTGCGGCTTAATCATTACAGTTGAAGTCGAGCAGGCGAGACCTGATGATCATGAGTAACCTAGCGATCTGCCGGACCTCCCGCTTCCTGGCCCAGGTTGCCGCCGTTGCCATACTGGCCGGCTTTTCGGCCGGCTGCAGCGGCGACGTCAGCCGCTTCGGAAACGTGTTTGCCGAAACGGACAACCAGGACCAGATCATTGGGCGCGCCGATCCGATGCCGACCGGATCCATAAACGCCCAGGCGACCTACGCGCAGCCCGCCTATGCGCAACCGGCCTACCCGCAGCAGACCTATGCTGCGCCAGCCTCCACCTATCCCTCATCGGGGTCCGTGTCTTCCAGCACCTTGCCGCCGGCACCGGGCGCCGTGGTCAACAATGGTGCTTACGTTCGTCCGAACCAGACCGCTTCGCTGCCGACGACCGGGGCAGCCACCGGCACCCAGCCCTGGACGCCTTCGAACGGCACCGCCATCACGGTCAAGCCGGGTGATACCGTGCAGGTACTTGCCCGCCGTTATGGCGTCGCCGAGTCGTCTCTTCTCGCCGCCAACGGTCTTGTCGCCGGGGCTCAGCTGACGCCTGGCCAGAACATTGTCATCCCCGCCTACGGTCAACAGACGGCCGCCGTTGCCGCTCCTGCCGCCGCGACAACAGCGCCCGGACCTCAGGTTTTGGGGCAGCTGCCGCCCGTGAAGCCGCCGGTGCCGAAGTCGGTGTCTAGCGAGGTCGCAGCAGCCGCGCCGGGCAAGCCTGCACGCGCTCCGACTACCGCTGTGGCCATGGCGCCAAGCTCCACGGCGACGGATGCCAAGCCAGGCCTGTTGCCTCCGGCCGGCAATGCACCCGGCAAGCAGGCCAATCAGCAGACCGCTGCGTTGGCTCCAAGCCAAACCCAGCCCAGCGCAAAGACGACCACGCCGACGTCGTCTGGTGTTGAAAGCGCCGCAGACGGCAGCTTCCGCTGGCCGGTGCGTGGCCGCGTTATTTCCGCCTTCGGCGTCAAGCCCGGCGGCGAACGCAATGACGGCATCAACATCGAAGTGCCCGAGGGAACGCCGATCAAGGCGGCCGAGGGCGGCCAGGTGATCTACGCCGGCAACGAGCTGAAAGGCTTTGGCAATCTGGTGCTTGTGAAGCATCCCAATGGATTCGTGTCGGCTTATGCCCATGCCAGTGAAGTGCTGGTTCAGCGTGGGGACAGCATCCTTCGCGGCCAGACCATCGCCAAGGTCGGCGCCACCGGCAATGTCAGCAGGCCGCAATTGCACTTCGAGATCCGCAACGGCAATCGTCCGGTCGATCCTCTGCCCTATCTCAGCGGCTGACGGATCGTCAGTACAGACAGCACATTTCCTTCAACCGGCGGCTTCGGCCGCCGGCCTTTTTATTCGAGCGATCCCAGGGAACGCTCAGCGCCAATCGCGCGGTATGACCCGCTCATCCTCTGTGACGCAGGCGAGCGAGGCAGCCGGTGCCTGATTGTCGCGGCCTGCCACGTAGGCGGCTCCGGCATCGCCGCCACAGATCGGCTTGGCAATCACGTCAAATCCGGCGCGCCGCAGGCAACCGCCGATATAGCGTTCCCGCAGTTCGGCGTTGACGTCCCGCGTATGGCTGCTGCCGGGATAGACGAATCCGCCGGTCTCGCGACAGTAGCGACGACCGCTCACCGGGTCTTCCCGGCACTCGGTAAATCCAGGTCTGTATTCCGGCGGTCGAACGACCGTAACCATGGCTTGCGGAATTTTCTCAAGCGACTCGATGCGGCATTGATCGGCCGCCGCTTGCCGCTCCGCGAAGCTGGACCCGGTCTTGTAGACGACCGGCACCGGTGACGATACGCAGCCCGCGAGCAGGGCGAGGATGCCTACCGCAATGACCTGCCTCATCTCTCATCTCCTCCCACATCGCACCGATCAGTCGCCAAGCCTGAGCCGGCCCGCAAGGTCCTGGACATATTGCCAGGCGACTCGGCCCGACCGTGCGCCACGCGTCCGCTCCCATTCCAGAGCTTCCGCTCGAAGAACATCCGCGTCGACTTCGAGTTCCAGCGCCGCGACGTAACCGCGCACCATCTCAAGGTATTCCTCCTGCGAGCAGTTGTGAAAGCCGACCCATAGACCGAAGCGATCGGACAGTGACACCTTCTCCTCAACCGCCTCGCCGGGGTTGATCGCCGTCGCCCGCTCGTTCTCCATCATGTCGCGCGGCAGGAGGTGGCGACGATTCGACGTCGCGTAGAACACGACGTTGTCCGGCCGCCCCTCAATGCCGCCTTCCAGCACGGCCTTGAGCGACTTGTATGACGTGTCCCCGTGGTCGAACGAAAGGTCGTCACAGAACAGGATGAAGCGATGAGGGCTGTCACGCAGCATTTTCATCAGAGCGGGAAGGCTCTCGATATCTTCCCTGTGGATCTCGATCAGCTTCACCGGTGTGAATCCGGATCGGTCGGCGAGCCGCCGATTGACCTCCGCCTGGGATGCTTTCACCAATGAGGACTTGCCCATGCCGCGAGCGCCCCAGAGAAGGACGTTGTTGGCGGGAAGGCCGCGAGCGAAGCGCTCGGTGTTGGCGACGATCATGTCGCGGTTGCGATCGATGCCCTTGAGGAGTGCGATGTCGACCCGGTTGACGCGCCCGACCGGTTGCAACGAGGCCGGTTCTGCTATGAACACGAACGCATCGCTCGCGTCGAGGTCGGGTTTGTCGGGCAGGGCGGGTGCAAGCCGCTCGAGAAGGTCGGCTATGCGCTCCAGGTGGGCGTTCAGTGTTTCGATGGGGGAAGCGCTCACGTTCATGCTCCTCTGTCCCGCTGGTACATGCCTGAGCACACGCCTGTGTACCGCGCGGTACTCCGAAGCATTCTCTAGCCCTGCCCATAGGCCGATGCAAACCTGCGATGGCTGTTTCCGGTACGCTTCGTCGCATTTCCTGCCGGAGACTACCTAGAGAGGCCGATCGGTAGCTGGCGGTGCATAGCTTTGGTTTGCAAAGTCCTTCGGCCTAGGTATATTCCGGCCACTTTCGAATGGCCGGTTCGCCGCTCTTCGATGTCTCAGTGCCTCGTCGGTCCGGCTCGCGGGCGGTGGCAGGCCAATGGAGTTGACCTGATGTTCGTGACCCCAGCCTTTGCGCAGGCGGCCGGTGCCGCTCCCGGTGGCGCCGACTTCCTGATCCAGTTTGCGCCCTTCATCCTGATCTTCGTCATCATGTATTTCCTGCTCATCCGGCCGCAGCAGCGCAAGGCCAAGGAGCATCGCGACATGCTGAAGAACCTGCGGCGCGGCGACGTGGTCGTGATGCAGGGTGGCCTGATCGGCAAGATCCTCAAGGTGGTCGACGACAACGAACTGCTGCTCGATGTCGGCGACGGCACGAACAAGGTGCAGGTCCGCGTTGCCTCTGGTCTCGTCCAGCAGCTTCGCAGCAAGGGCGAGCCCGTCAAGGAAGGCAACTGACCGATCGTTCGGAACAAGATGGACAGCGGGCAGCATGGCTGCCCGCTTTCGGCCAATAAGGTCCGAGGCAGCAAATGCTCTACTTTTCCCGCTGGAAGGTAACCACGATTCTCCTGACGATTTTCGTCGCTCTCGTGGTCCTGATCCCCAACTACCTCACCTCGGACCAGATCAAGACTTACTGGCCCTCGTGGCTCCCGGGACGACAGGTGGTCCTCGGCCTCGACCTTCAGGGCGGCGTCTATCTGCTCTATCAGGTCGACGTGAACGACTACAAGCAGAAGCGGCTCAAGGCGCTCGAGGGCGATATTCGTCAGGCCATGCGCGAAGATCCGCGCATCGGCTATACGGGGCTCGGCATTCAGGGCGATGTGGTCCAGCTGAAGATCCGCGACGCCGACAAGGTGGAGGAAGCCGCGAAGCGTCTGGGCAATTTGCTCAATCCGCTGTCGACCGGCGCCCTCGGTGGGACTGCCGTCACGGAGTTTCAGCTCGATCAAGGCTCCGATGGCCTGATGCGCCTCGGGTTCTCCGAAACCGGTCTCGACAAGAGACTCGGCACCGTCGTTCAGCAGTCGATCGAGGTCATCCGTCGGCGCGTCGATCAGATGGGGGCCGTCGAGCCGTCCATCCAGCGCCAGGGTTCCGATCGTATTCTGGTCGAGGCGCCAGGCGAGAAGGATCCGGCTCGCCTCAAGAACATCATCGGCCGTACCGCCCAGATGACCTTCCATCTCGTCGACCTCAACGTGTCGGCCGACGAAGCGGCGAAGGGCAACCTGCCGCCAGGCGAAATCCTTCTGAAGCAGAAGGAAGGCGGCATGCCGATGGTCGTCGACGAGACGCCGTTGATGACTGGTGAGGACCTCACCGACGCCCAGACGTCCTTCCAGAGCCAGACCAACGAGCCGGTGGTTTCCTTCCGCCTGTCGACGTCCGGTGCCAGGAAGTTCGCCCAGGTGACTTCCGACAACGTCGGCCGGCTGTTCGCCATTGTACTCGACGACGAGATCATCTCCGCGCCGCGCATCAATGAGCCGATCACCCAGGGGTCGGGCCAGATTTCCGGCAACTTCACGGTCGAAACGGCCAACGATCTCGCCGTGCTGCTCCGTGCCGGCGCTCTGCCGGCCAAGCTTTCGGTTGCCGAGGAGCGAACCGTTGGTCCGGGGCTCGGCGCGGACTCGATCGCCGCCGGCGAGCGGGCCGCGCTGATCGGTACTGTGGCCGTGGTTATCTTCATGCTGGCGTCCTATGGTCTGTTCGGCGTCTTCGCCAACCTCGCCCTGGTGGTCAATCTGGTCCTGATCATGGCGATCATCACCATATTGCAGGCGACCCTGACGCTGCCCGGCATCGCCGGCATCGTGCTTACCATGGGCATGGCGGTTGACAGCAACGTGCTGATTTACGAGCGAATCCGCGAAGAGCAAAGGTTGGGCCGATCGCCGGTCTCGGCCATCGACGCCGGTTTCCGTCGCGCTTTCGGCACCATTCTCGACGCCAACATAACGACGTTGATCGCAGCCATCGTGCTGTTCCAGATGGGTTCCGGTCCCGTCAAGGGATTCGCCGTCACGCACGTGATCGGTATCGTCACTACCATGTTCACCGCCATTACCTTCACCCGACTGGTAGTGGCGACCTGGGTCCGCTATCGGCGGCCGTCTGTCGTTCCGCTCTGATCCGGACCCCGAGGCTCCATCATGCGCCTGCTTCGCCTGTTTCCCGACGACACCAAGATCCCCTTCATGCGGTGGAGGAAGTGGAGCTTCCTCGTCTCCGGCATCGCGTCGGTTCTTTGCTTTGTGGTTCTCTACACCCACGGCATGAACACCGGCATCGATTTCCAGGGCGGTACGCTCATGGAAATCCAGACAAAATCCGGTCCTGCCGACCTTGAAGGGATTCGCAGCCAGCTCAATGGACTGGGCCTCGGCGAGGTCCAGGTCCAATCCTTCGGCACCGACGATGACGTGCTGATCCGCATCGCCCGTCAGGAAGGCGGCGACGAGGCGCAGGCCGCCGTCGTCACAAAGGTCCAAGCTGCTCTCGGTGACAGCGTCGACTATCGCCGCACCGAAATGGTTGGCCCGCGCGTCTCTGGCGAGCTGGCCCAGAACGGCATTCTCGGCATCATATCTGCGCTGTGCCTCATCATGGTGTACGTCTGGTTCCGCTTCGAGTGGCAGTACTCGCTCGGTGCGGTGATCGCGACGCTGCACGACGTCGTCCTGACCATCGGTTTCTTCGCCGTCACGCAGGTCGAGTTCAACCTCTCGTCCATCGCCGCCATCCTGACCATCGTCGGCTACTCGTTGAATGATACGGTCGTGGTCTATGATCGAATCCGCGAGATGAGGCGCAAGTACAAACGCCTCAATCTGGTTGTTCTCCTCGACCTCGCCATCAATCAGACGCTGACGCGTACCACCAATACCGCACTGACAACGCTCATCGCGCTGGCCGCTCTGGTCATTTTCGGCGGCGAGGTGATTCGTTCGTTTACCGCGTCGATGCTGTTCGGCGTGCTGATCGGTACCTACTCGTCGATCTTCATTGCCGCTCCGGTCCTGATCTTCCTCGATCCGCAATTGGCCGGCGACAAGTCGACGAAAAAGGCCGAGGATGACGCCGAAGAGGCCGCCGAGCCGGCGTGAGTTTGGGCGTATCTTCTCGGGAGCGCCGCCGATGAAGCTGTTCGGGCCGCGAGGCCGTGCACTGGAACGCCGCGAGCAGCACCTGCCCGAGCAGGTGCCGGTGGAGGCTTACGGCAACGGTGGCTTCAGATTTGGCGGGATGTCGCACCGAGGATCGATCCTGATCCTGCCGTCGGGGGTGCATGGCTGGCCGGCGGTTTCCCCTGCCGACATCACTCTCGACAGTCTGGCTCAGGTTATCGAAGAGGCGGCGGACATCGACATGCTGCTCGTCGGCACCGGCCGTGACCTCATTCCGGTCGCACGCAGCCTGGCCGAAGCCTTGAGCGCACGTGGCGTCAAGCATGAGGCCATGTCTACCGGGGCCGCCATCCGATTGTTCAATGTGATGCTGGGTGAACGACGCCGGTTCGCCGCCGCGCTTCTGGCGGTCGACTGATGGCGCCCTTGGACCGCCTCAACGATGCCTACCGCTATTGCGAAGGTCTCGTTCGCGACCACGATCGAGACCGCTGGCTTGCCGACGGGCTCCTACCCGAGGACAAGCGTCGGCACGCCTTCGCCATTCATGCTTTCTCCTACGAGGCTGCGCGCATCCGCGAGAGCATCCACGAAGCGATGCCAGGTGAGATTCGCCTGCAATGGTGGATCGACGCCATCGAGGGCGAGGCGAGGGGGGACGTCGCCGGACACCCCGTCGCCGCCGCGTTGATCGATACCATTCGCCGCTTTTCGTTGCGGCGATCGGGCTTCGTCAACCTGTTGGATGCGCGACGTTTCGATCTCTACGACGACGCCATGCCGACGCTGAACGATCTCGAAGGCTACGCCGGAGAGACGGCATCGGTCCTGTTTCTCGAAGTGGCGCAGGTGCTCTGCGAGGGTGCCGATCCGAAGGCGGCCGACGCTGCCGGTCATGCCGGCGTCGCCTATGCCCTGACGGGACTGATGCGCGCCTTGCCGATCCATGCGCGCCGCAACCAGGTCTACCTTCCTGCCGACCTCTTGAAAGCGGCCGGAATCGAACCGGACGATGTGCGCCACGGTCGCAAGGCCGAGGAACTGGCTGGCGTTCTGGCCAACCTCAGGGATAGCGCCACCAGTCACCTCGAGAAGGCGCTTTCCGCCTTTGCCGAGACCGATCCAAGAGCAAGGCCGGCCTTTCTACCGCTTGCCTTCGTTCGCCCCTATCTCGCCGCCCTCGCCAAGACGCCAGTCTACGGTCCGGTGGCTGAAATCGCTGCTTGGCGCAAACCGCTGATTCTCTGGTGGTTCGGTCGGCGGCTCTAGCCGCGAGCGCTCGCCTCGATGAGGCCGATCAGCCCCTTCAGCATGTCGATCGGCTCCGGCGGGCAGCCGGGAATGACGAGGTCGACCGGGATGACGTCGGACACGGCGCCTATCACCGCATAGCTTTTGCCGAATACCCCGCAACCGGCGCCGCAGTCGCCCACCGCAACCACCCATTTGGGGGCCGGCGTGGCGGCATAGGTGCGCTCTAGGCCCTCACGCATGTTGGCCGTCACCGGTCCGGTCACCATCAGCACGTCGGCGTGGCGGGGCGAGGCGACGAAGCGCAGACCGAAGCGCTCGACATCATAGTAGCTGTTGTTGAGAGCGTGAATCTCCAGCTCGCAGCCGTTGCAAGATCCGGCATCCACTTCGCGGATGGACAGGCTGCGGCCGAGGCGCGTCTTGGCGGACACCCCGAGCCGTTCAGCCAGAGCGTCGACTTCGGCGTCATTGACCGCCGGCGTCCCTTCGGTCACCGGCCGCCGAAAAAGCCCTTCGAGCAACATTCTACGCATGGTCGAGATTCCGTCTCAAAGGTCGTGGCCGGAATAGGAGCAGTTGAAGGACTTGTTGCAGAGGGGAAAGTCGGCAACGATATTGCCTTCGATCGCAGCCTCCAGAAGCGGCCACTGAAAGGCCGAGGGATCGCGAACGGTTCCTCTCAGTACCCGGCCGGTCTCATCCGTCCTGAGCCATACCAGCACGTCACCACGGAAGCTCTCGATCAAGGCAAGTCCTTCGGTCGCTCCATCGCGTGGCTCGTTGGCAAGGCCGCCGGCCTGGGGAACTCTGCGCTCGCGCAGCGCCGGTGCCAGCGGATAGGCGATCGGACCGGGTGGCAGGCGGTCGACGATTTGCTCGATCAGTTCGAGGCTCTCGTAGACCTCGTCGATGCGCACCCAGATGCGGGCATCGACATCGCCAGCGTCCCGAACCGCCATCTTGAAGTCGAGATCGCCATAAGGCGGATAGCCGGGCGCCTTGCGAGCGTCGAAAGCCCGGCCAGAGGCACGGCCGATCGGACCGCCGGCGCCGAAACGACGGGCGAGACCGGCTGAGAGCCGCCCCGTCGAGACGGTTCGGTTCTGCAACGAAGCCGTGTTGTCGTAGAGCTCCACAAGACGAGGAAAACGCTGGCGAATGTAAGCGGTCAGCGCTTTGATCGCCCCGGAGTCATGAAGATCGGCAGTGACCCCGCCAGGAACGATACGGTCCATCATCAGCCGATGGCCGAAGGCGGCCTTGGCCGCACGCAGCACCTCTTCGCGGAGCATGCCGCAATGGGCGAGCATCAGCGCGAAGGCGGCGTCGTTGCAGATGGCGCCTATGTCGCCAAGATGGTTGGCGAGCCGCTCGAGCTCGGTCATCAGGGCGCGCAGCCATATCGCCCTTTGCGGCACGCCGACGCCCAGGGCCGCCTCGGCTGCTCGTGCGAACGCCAGGGAGTAGGCCACCGTGCTGTCGCCCGAAACGCGGGCGACCACCTTTGCCGCCGCTTCGAGCGTCGTGTCCGTGAGCAGTCCCTCAATGCCCTTGTGGACGTAACCCAGCCGCTCCTCAAGGCGAACGATGATCTCACCGTTGGCAGAAAAGCGGAAATGTCCTGGTTCAATGATGCCGGCGTGCACCGGGCCGACGGCGATCTGATGCAGCGGCGGGCCTTCGGCTTTGAGGAAAGCATAGGCCGAGCCGTCGGCAGGGACAAAGGCAGCTGAGCCGAGTGGGGCACGAACGCCCCAGCGATCGTGATCGAGCCAGAGCCTGTCATCCGGCATGCCGTCCGCAACGAACCCGTAGAGGTCGACGATCGCCCGTTCGAAGCGCTGAGCAGGCGGATGGGTGAGACCGACTGACGGAAAGCGGCCATCTGGCGTCGCGAGGGTCAGCACCATCAGGGCGCCGTCCTCATCGTCGAGCAGCGCCATATGCACGGCGCCGGGTTCGGCCCAGAGGCCGGAGAGGGTGGCGTTGCCGGCGGCAATAGCCAGTGTCGCCTGCCGCCAGGTATCGACATCGACGGTGATGCGCGGCCAGGGCCTCTGCTCTTCGATGGTGAGGGCCGTGTTCAGGAGGGCGGTGCGGAGCGTGCTCATGATCTCACCCCAGCATCCTGGCGACGTTCTGGAACCAGGCCACCAATGGCCCCGGCAGGTAGATGCCGGCGATCAGGACCAGAACGAGATGAATGATGAGCGGCAGCATCGACGGTCGCCGACCGGCATCGACGACACTTGACGACGGCTTGCCGAAGGCCACGCCGGTGAGCCGCCAGATGAGGGCGCCAAATGCCAGAAGCAAACCGACGACCAGAGGTATGGCAAGCAAAGGTTCGCGCGCGAATGTCGAGCTCACCAGCAGGAACTCGCTGGTGAAGATGCCCATGGGTGGCAGGCCGGCGATGGCGGCGACACCGACGACAAGGCTCCAGCCCAGCGTCGGATGACTCTCCGTGAGGCCTCGGATATCGGCGATCTTCTGCGTGCCCTTGACCTGCGCCACCTGACCGACGGCAAAGAAGATCGCCGATTTCGTTAGCGAATGCATGGTCATGTGCAGGAGACCGGCGAAGTTGGCGAGCGGTCCGCCCATGCCGAAGGCGAAGGCGATCAGTCCCATGTGCTCGATCGACGAATAGGCGAACAGGCGTTTGATGTCGCGCCGGAGGTACAGCATGAAGGCCGCGAAGATCAGCGACACGAGACCGAGGGTCACAAGAAGCGGCCCCGGCGCCACGGCGAAGGGGTTGGCGGCGAGCAACATCTTGAAGCGCAGGAGCGCATAGAGCGCCACGTTGAGCAGAAGGCCGGAAAGCACCGCCGAGATCGGCGTCGGACCTTCGGCATGGGCATCGGGCAGCCAGGCGTGCAATGGCGCGAGACCGACCTTGGTGCCGTAGCCGAGCATCAGGAACACGAAGGCGACGTTCAGAAGTTCCGGGCTGAAGGCGGCGGCATTGGCGATCAGCGTCGTCCACACCATGGCGTCGTGGCCCTCGCCGATCACCGGTCGGGCGGCCATGTAGATCAGGATGGTCCCGAACAGTGCCAGCGCGATGCCGACCGAGCCCAGGATGAAGTATTTCCAGGCCGCTTCCAGCGCCGCCTGCGTGCGGTAGAGGCCGACCATCAGCACGGTGGTCAGCGTGGCGAGTTCGACCGCCACCCACATCAGACCGACATTGTTGGCCGTCAGCCCGAGATTCATCGAGAAGGACAGCGCCTGATACATGCCGTGATAGAAACGGATGTAGCCCGGCTTCAGACGACCGATCTCGATCTCGTGACCGATGTAGCTCGCCGAGAAGATCGAGGTGGTGAAGCCGACGAAGGTGCCGAGCACGATGAAGACGACGTTGAGGTCGTCGACGAACAGGAAGCTTACCGCCGGATCTGGGCGCTCGATGAGGAGCGTCAACGCGCAAAGGAAGGTGAGGCCCGAGGCCAGCATGTTGACGCGGGAACCGAGCTTGTACTGCGGGATCAGCGCAAGGAGCAGGGCGGCGATACCGGGCACCACCAGAACGGCATCGATGGGAGCGAACGGGAACTGATGGAGAAAGGCGGTCATTCCCGGCCCTCCCGGAAGTCGTCGAGAGCCTGGGTGTCGATGGTGTCGAAACGCTCGCGAATGCGGAACAGGAAGACGCCGATGACGATGAAGGCGACCAGCACCGAAAAGGCGACGGAGATTTCCACCACCAGCGGCATGCCGCGGGCACCGGTTGCTGCCAGGACCAGACCGTTTTCAAGGCTCATGAAGCCGACGATCTGGCTGATGGCGTTCTGGCGCGTCACCATCATCAGCAGGCCGAGCAGGATGACCGACAGGGCGAGCGCGAGATCCTCGCGGGCGATCGGGTCGGCTTCGGCGGCGGCGGGCAGCATGACGACCATAGACAGCGCCACAAGGCCCATGCCCATCAGCATGGTCGGGCCGATGCCGCCCACCGTCTCGATATCGCGATGGACGCCGAGGCGCAGCACCATATGGTGCAGCGCCACCGGGATGGTGATCGCCTTGAGAAGCAGTGCGATGGCGGCGGTCACGAAGAGATGCGGTGCCGCCTGGACGTAGGCTTGCCAGGCAACCGACAGCGACAGCACCACGGCGTGGGCGGCGAACACGTTGAGAAGGCCGAGGATGCGGTTCTGGTAGAGCATCATGAAGCTCACCAACACCATGCCGCCGGCGAGGAGATGCGCGGCATCAAGGGAGAAGCGTTCCATCAGAAGCTCCTCGAGACGAACAGCAACAGCGTGCCAAGCAGGCCGAGCATCAGCGCCCCGCCGACGAACTCCGGCACGCGGAATACCCGCATCTTGGCGATGGCCGTTTCGAACAGAACCATCAGGAAGCCGCCGACGGCGAGCTTGCCGATCCAGGTGACGGCGCCGATTGCCATCCCGATCAGACCATCGTCCTGGCGAGCCATGCCCCAGGGGGCGAAAATGCAGGCGATCAGGGAAATGTAGAGCAGCAGTTTCAGCGCGGATGCGAGCTCGATCACCGCGAGGTGACGTCCGGAGTACTCAAGCACCATGGCCTCGTGCACCATTGTCAGCTCAAGGTGGGTCGCCGGATTGTCGACCGGCACGCGGGCGTTCTCGGTCAGTGCCACGATGATCAGGCCGATCAACGCCAGACCGAGAGAGACGCGCAACGTGCTGTGGTCGACCATGAAGGCGGCCACCGTCGACAGCTGGGTGGAGCCGGCGACCAGCGCCACCGTGAACACGATCATGATCATCGCCGGCTCGGCCAATGTCGAAAACAGCATTTCCCGGCTCGACCCGATGCCACCGAAGGCGGTGCCGATGTCCATGCCGGCGAGCGCCAGGAAGAAGCGCGCCGAGCCGAGCAGCGCGGTAATGGCGATAAGGTCGGCCGCCCACGAGAAATGCAGCCCGGTGGCGAAAGTCGGCACCAGCGCCGCAGCGACCCAGGTGGTGGCGAAGATCAGGTAGGGCGCGTTGCGAAACAGCCACGAGGCGTTGTCCGCCAGAACGGCTTCCTTGCGCACGAGGCGCAGAAGGTCGCGATAGGGTTGCAGGATCGAAGGACCCTGTCGACGAAGGAGGCGCGCCTTCACCTTGCGGGTGAAGCCGACAAGACCGGGGGCAAGCGCCAGCACCAGTATCATCTGGATGCCCTGGACAAGGATGGCGAGGATCAGGCCCATGTTGCCACCAGCACGAGAAGAAGGACCAGCGCCGCGAAAACCAGGCTGAGATAGCTGCGAATGGTCAGGAACTGCAGAACGTTGAGCCGTTCGGCTGCGTAGAGAACGGCCCCTTCGAGGGGGGCATAGATGAACTCCCAGACCAGATCACGGAGCGACAGCGTCAGGCGAGCGGGCGCCATGTCGCCGGGTGGCGGCATCGCCTGGCCGATCTTGGCCCGGAAGGCAATCGGGCCGAACACGCGGCGGATCGGTTGAGCGAAGCTGTCGGCCGTGTATTGCGTTGCCGGCGAAGGATCGGGAAAGCCGCAATCCCAGGGTGGCGCCCTGCGTATGGCTCGCGAGGCGAAGTTGTGGATGACGCGGATCGCTGCCCAGCTCGCCATCAGAATGAAGAAGAACACCAGGAAGCCGGAATAGGAGCTTCGGCTCTCGGAAATCGGGATGATCGAGAAATGCGGCAGGATGGGCTGCTTGGGCATGGCGCCACCCACCAGCAACTGCGACACCGGGGACAGGGCATCCAGAAACGGTCCGGGAAAGACGCCGGCTACAAGGCAAAGAGCCATGAGGGCATACATCGCCCGGATTTGCCAGCGGCTCGCCTCGTGCGCCGTCTCGGCGGCCGGCGAACGGGGGCGACTGAGGAAGGTGATGCCGAAGGCCCGCACGAAGCAGGCGGCGGCGAGCGCAGCGGCAAGCGCCAGCATGGCGCCCGAGGCGGGCACCAGGAAGCGCAATGCCCACTGCGGCAGATCAGGGCTGAGAAGGATTGCCTGCAGGATCAGCCACTCGGACACGAAGCCGTTGAGCGGCGGCAGGGCCGAAATGGCAAGGCAGCCGCCGAGAAACAGATAGGCCGTCTCGGGCATTCGGTGAACGAGGCCACCCAGTTTCTCGATGTCGCGTTCACCGGAGCCGGTCAGCACGTTGCCGGCCCCAAAGAACAGCAAGCTTTTGAACAGGGAATGGTTGAAGGCGTGAAAGACCGAAGCGGTGACTGCGAGGGCGGCAGCACCGGTCATGTCGTTGGTCTTGAAGGCCAGACCCAGTCCGAGCCCGATGAAGATTATACCGACGTTCTCGACCGTCGAGTAGGCGAGAAGGCGCTTGAGGTCGCGCTGGAGGACGGCGTGCAGAACGCCGAGCACGGCCGATCCTGCGCCCAGCGTCAGCACGGTCACCGCCCACCACCACGCTGGCTCGCCGACCAGATCGAACACGACACGGATGAAGGCATAGACGGCGACCTTCGTCATAACGCCCGACATCAGCGCCGACACATGGCTCGGCGCGGCCGGATGGGCGAGCGGAAGCCAGACATGCAAGGGAACGAGACCCGCCTTGGAACCGGCTCCCAGCAACATCAGCACCAGTACCAGCCCGGAAAGCCAGGGGACGTGCGCGGCGGTGCGGATGGCCGAGAAGATATAGTCGCCGTCCGGGCCGGCCAGCAGACCGAAGGCGAGCAGCAGCATCAATGTACCGAACGACGCCATGAGCAGGTAGACATAGCCGGCACGCCGGTTTTCCGCGTCGTGGTGGTGCGCCATGACCAGCGCCCACGAGCTGAGCGACATGAACTCCCAGGCGACCAGGAAGCCGAAGGCGTCGGCCGAGAGCACCACTAGATTCATGCCGGCGAGGAAGGCCGGATAGAAGGGCAGCACACGCCCCGGCTCCTCTTCGTGGGCACCGTAGCCGATGGCATAGAACGAGGCGATCATGGCGCCGAAGTCGACGATCACAAGGAAGGCGGCGCTGAGCGGGTCGAGGACGAAATGGGCGCCGATCCATGGCAGGCCGATCGGCAAGTGGACGGCACCCTGGAAGGCGCTTCCGCCGAGAAGGGCCGACAGTCCGCAAACAAGCAACACGGCGGCAAGAACGAAGCTCGCGCCGTAGACGATGGAGGTCGCCAAGGCAATGCGCCGGGCGACGAGGATCGGCGCAACCACGGCGACGCCGGCAAGCCCGGCGACGCTCAGAAGGGCCGCTGCGATCGGCATTGTCACTTTCATACCCCGAACGGGTTTCGGACCGCTTCCGGCGGCTCCGTGAGGTCAACGCGCGAGACTGCTTGCGCATCTGCTCGTCGAGGCGCCTGTCGGCGCCGGCGAACCCGCTCCGACCGGTGCGGGAGCCGCGATCCCGGCCCGATCGATATCGGTGACGGACGAGGCGGCTGTCATTGAAGACTCAAAGGATGGCGCGAAGCATACCGGGTCGGCTGCGGCTCGGGAATTGTTTGTTGGTATTCAATCAATTCAGTTGGATCGACGCCGCGGCGCTGTTGCACGGATGTCGCGACGTCGCCTCGATCAACAGATGCGCGGCAACTGTTCGCCGGCCAGCCAGTCGACGATGCGACCGCCGCCGAAGCCGGTGGTCATCTGCACGAAGTGCTGATCGTCTTCGACCGTTTCACCGATGATGGCCGCATCCGCGCCAAGCGGGTGCGCCCGCATCGTTTCCACCAATCTGTCAGCGGCCTCCGGTGCCACGACGGCGACGAGCTTGCCTTCGTTGGCGACGTTGAGTGGGTCGAGCCCCAGAAGTTCGCAGGCGGCGGCGACCTGGCGCTTGATGGGGATGCGATCCTCGACAATGCGGAAGCCGACGCCCGACTGGTGGGCGAGCTCGTTGAGTGTCGCGGCGAGCCCCCCGCGTGTCGGGTCGCGCATCAGCCTGAGGTGAGGACCGGCCACAGCGACCATCGCCTCGACGAGACCGTTGAGCGCCGCGCTGTCCGACAGGATTTCCGTTTCGAACGTAAGGTTCTCGCGGCTCGACATGATGGCGACACCGTGATCGCCCATCGACCCGGAAACGATCACCTTGTCGCCCGGTCTGGCCCGGTCTCCGGACAGCACGAGACCGTCGGGCACAACGCCGACGCCGGCCGTCGATATGAACACGCCATCCGCCTTGCCGCGCTCCACGACCTTGGTATCGCCGGTGACGATCGTCACGCCGGCCGTCTTGGCCGCTGCCCCCATGGACTCGGCAATGCGTTTCAGATCGCCGAAAGGGAAGCCCTCCTCGATGATGTAGCTCGCCGAAAGGTAAAGCGGTTTCGCGCCGGCCATGGCAAGATCGTTGACCGTTCCGTGCACGGCGAGCGACCCGATGTCGCCGCCCGGAAAGAAGATCGGCGACACCACATAGCCGTCGGTCGTCATCACCATGCGGCCGCCGACCGGTGTCGGAAAGCTCGCCTGATCGTTGCCCTGATCGAGCAGCTCGTTGCCGAAGGCATCCTTGAAGATCGAGGAAATCAGCTCGGCCATGGCGCGGCCACCGGCACCGTGGCTCATGTCGACACGCCCGTTCTTAAGGTCGAGCTTGCGACGAAAGGTCTTGCTCATGCGCTTCTCCGGAGGTCCGCATCGGTCTGACGGGTGCGGAAGCGTCCATAGGTCCAATGGGCGGCGCAGGCGCCTTCCGACGACACCATGCAGGCCCCGATTGGCGTTTCCGGGGTGCAGACAGTACCGAACAGGCGGCAGTCGGCCGGCTTCTTCTGCCCGCGCAGGATGGCGCCGCATTCGCAGGCGGGGTTGTCCTCGGCCGGCTGCGTCTCGATGGCGAAGCGCTTTTCGACATCGTAGAAGGCGAAGGCGTCGCGCAGCTTGAGCGCGCTCCTCGGCACGGCGCCAAGTCCGCGCCATTCGAAGCTGTCGCGCAGCTCGAACACTTCGTCGCAGAGGTCGATGGCGACGCGGTTGCCATCCGCTCGGACGGCGCGAATGTACTGGTTCTCGACTTCGGCTCGCTGCTCGTTGACCTGACGCACAAGCATCAGAATGGCGTACATCACATCGAGCGGCTCGAAGCCGGCGATGACCACCGGTTTGCGATAGTCCCGGGCGAATACTTCGTAGGGCTCCATCCCGATGATGGTCGAGACGTGGGACGGCCCGACGAAGCCCTCGATGGCGATCGGCGGCTCATCCGGCGTCGGCGGCATGTCGAGAATGGCCCGCATGGCGACCGGCGTCAGCACGTGATTGCAGTAGATCGAGAAGTTGTTGAGGCCCTTGGCCTCGGCAGTCTTCAGCGCCACAGCAGTCGGCGGCGTCGTCGTTTCGAAGCCGATGGCGAAGAACACCACCTGCCGCTCGGGATTGGCCTCGGCGATGCGGATGGCGTCGAGTGAGGAATAGACCATGCGGATGTCGGCGCCTGCCGCCTTGGCCTTCATCAGGCTGAGGCCGCCGGAGGCCGGCACGCGCATCAGGTCGGCATAGGTGCAGAGCGTCACCTCCGGTCGCCTTGCGAGACGGATGGCGTCGTCGATGCGGCCGATCGGCAGGACGCAGACCGGACAGCCGGGGCCGTGGATCATGCGCACGTTGGCGGGCAGCAAATCCTCGATGCCATAGCGGGAGATGGCGTGCGTGTGCCCGCCGCAGAACTCCATGAAGGCGTATGAGCGGTCGGGCCGTACTTCGGCAGCGATGGCCGCCGCGATATCACGCGCCTTGTCGCCGTCACGATACTCGTCGACGTATTTCATAGAGCACCTCCGGCCGCCACCGCCACGCCGCGCGCCTCATCGAGCAGATCGAGGGTACGCCGTGCCTCGTCGGGGTCGACCTTGGAAAGTGCGTAGCCGACGTGAACGATGACGTAGTCACCGACGGCGACGTTCTTCACCAGCGCGACGGAAATTGTCATCGACACGCCATCAAGGCTGATCTTGGCCATGTTGTCGGGCAGGATCTCGGTGACGAGGGCGGGAACGGCAAGGCACATGGGTCAGATCTCCGAGAAGGCTCGGCGGGCGAGGACGGCCTGCCCGAAGGAAAGGCCGCCATCGTTGGCCGGCAGGCGCCGGGCGAGGAGGGGAGTGAGGTTGGACTTGACTAGCTCGGTCGAAAGTCCTGCGGCCAAAACACGATTCATCAGACAGCCGCCGCCGAGCGCGATCTCCGTGAGGCTGGCGGCCGCCGCGCCATGACGGGCGAGGGCGGCGAAGCCGTCGATCAGCGTGCCATGGAACAGCGATGCGCCGGTGCGGGCGTCGGGGCGGGCGAGGGCGAAGTGGGCAAGAAGTGGCGAGAAGGACAGGACGCCATCTTCCAAGGTGAAGCCGCCGTCCAGGACTGCAGGTTCATCGACCAGCGCCTCCAGTTCCATCGCCGCCTGCCCCTCGTAGTCCTGCACGGACCGGACGCCGAGTAGCGCCGCCGCCGCATCGAACAATCGACCGAGCGAGGTCGTGGACAGCCGCTCGGCGCCCGAGGCAACGCGGTTGGCAAGCGGGCCGGCCAGGGATCGGTCCGGGAAAAGCACCGATGCGAGATCAACCCGTCCGAGAGCGGCCAGGGCGCCGACTCCCATCCGCCACGGCTCGCGAGCGGCGCGATCGCCGCCTGGCAGTGGTAGCGGAGCGAGATGGCCGAGGCGGCGGTGTGTCGCACCATCGACCGCGAGCAACTCGCCGCCCCAGGCCCCGCCATCGTCTCCAAGACCATGACCGTCGAGGGCAAGGCCGAGTGCCGGGCCATCAACTCCGGCTTCGGCTGCCACCGCCGCCACATGCGCCGCGTGGTGCTGCACGCGCACGACAGGCAAGCCGAACTCCTCCGCCATCTGACTGGAGCGATAGTCCGGGTGGAGATCGGAAGCGATCAGTTCGGGCTTAACGCCGACGATATCGGTGAGATGGGCGATGGTCTCGCGGTAGAATCTCAGCGTTTCGGCGGTGTCGAGGTCGCCGACATGCTGGGAGACGAAAGCTTCACGCCCGCGCGTCAGCGTCACAGTGGATTTGAGGTGCGCACCGAGGGCAAGCGTCGCCGGCCCGTCTTCGGAGAGAGCGATCGGCTCGGGTACGTAGCCGCGCGCACGGCGCAGGAACGATGGTGCTCCTGCAATGATCTGGGTAACGCTGTCGTCGGCGCGCACGACGATGGCCCGATCATGCGTGACGATCAGGTCGGCGATGCCAGCAAGACGCTGGGTCGCGTCCTGGTCGTCCACCACCAGCGGCTCGCCACCTGGGTTGGCTGAGGTGGCGACCAGAACGAAGTCGTTGGCAGCATGCGGATCGTGACCGGCGAAGTCATGATCGGCGAGCGCTGCAAACAACAGGTGATGCACCGGTGCGTAGGCCAGCATGACGCCGACGCGGGAGAGGCCGGGCGAGACGGCGGGCGCCAGCACGTCGGGCTTCGCCCGCATCAGCACGATCGGCCGGGCGGTTGACGAACAGAGCGCGCGCTCCTCCGGCGACGCTTCGGCGATGGCCGGGATGGAGGCGACATTGGCCACCATCAGCGCGAAAGGCTTGAACTCGCGCGCCTTTCTTGTCCGGAGCGCCGACACAGCCTCCGCGTTGCGGCCGTCGCAGACGAGATGGAAACCGCCGATACCCTTCAGCGCCACGATGCGGCCGGCCCGGATGGCAGACGCGATCTCGGCGACTGAGTGGCTGAGCTTCGGGCCGCAGGCTGGGCAGGCGACCGGTTCGGCATGAAACCGCCGGTCGCGGACGTCCGTGTAGGCCACGGCGCAATCCGGGCACATCGGGAACGAGGCCATCGACGTCTGCCGCCGGTCGTAGGGCAGGCGACGGGTGATGGTGTAGCGCGGCCCGCAGTGGGTGCAGTTGACGAAGGGATAGGCGAAGTAGCGGCTCGACGGGTCGAAAAGTTCGGCAAGGCAGGCATCGCAGGTGGCCGCGTCGGCCACGATACGCGTCATGGTCTCGCCGTCGAGGCTCTCCTTGATGACGAACTCGGTGTCGCCAGTCACTGGCATGTTCTTACGATGGACCGTGTCGATGCGGGCCAGCGGCGGCGCTTCCGAACCCAGGCGCCGCGCAAACTCCTCGACGCGCACGCCTTCCACTTCGATGGTGACGCCGTCCGCACCGTTGCGGACATAACCGGTCAGGCCGCACTCCGTCGCCAGCCGATGGACGAAGGGGCGCATGCCCACACCCTGCACCGCGCCGTTCACCTTGATGAAAAGGCGAGCCACGGAGGCGAAGGCGTCGGGAGTGGGCACGGCGGTCATCGTCTCGTCAGGCCTGCGCGACAGCGGCAGCCCGAGACAGGCTCGCCCGCGCTTCGATCCAGGCATAGAAAGCGGCCATTCCCTCGCCGGTTTCGGCGGAGACCACCAGTGTCTGAAGGTGCGGGT
Source organism: Pleomorphomonas sp. NRK KF1 (assembly GCF_023721755.1). GTDB lineage: Bacteria > Pseudomonadota > Alphaproteobacteria > Rhizobiales > Pleomorphomonadaceae > Pleomorphomonas. Next base: position 410,366 of record NZ_JAMDLH010000001.1, read on the forward strand.
TGACCGTGAGCGCTGCCGCGAGACACTTGCCGACGTCGAACTTCAGATGCGGCAGCAGATCGGCCTTGTTGAGGAGAAGGAGATCGGCGACGGCAAACATGTCGGGGTATTTCAGCGGCTTGTCCTCCCCCTCGGTGACCGAGAGTACGACCACCTTGTGCGCCTCCCCGAGGTCGAAACCGGCCGGACAGACAAGGTTACCGACGTTCTCGATGAACAGAAGACCACCTGGCTCCGCCTTGATGTCGTCGAGCGCGGCGCCAACCATGCCCGCTTCGAGATGGCATCCCTTGCCGGTATTGATCTGAACCGCCCGGGCGCCGGTCGCGCGGATGCGCTCCGCGTCGTTCTCGGTCTGCTGATCGCCCTCGATGACGGAAATCGGGAACTTTGCCTTCAGGTCCTCAATGGCGCGCACCAGAAGCGTCGTCTTGCCCGAACCGGGCGACGACATCAGGTTGAGCGCCAGCGTGCCGGTGGCCGCGAGACGGGCGCGGTTCTGCCGGGCGGCGTCGTTGTTCTTGGCGAGGATGTCGCGCTCGATGCGGATCACCCGCTCGCTGTCGATGTCGGGCCGATGCACGGCGGCAAGCGGTGCGGCATGTACGTGATGTGAGTGCCCGTGATCATGGGAGTGCCCGTGATCATGTGAGTGATCGTGGTCGTGATGATGGTGGTCATGATCATGACTATGGGAATGGTCGTGCTCATGCGGGTGAGCATGGTCGTGATGGTGATGATCGTGGCCATGCTCGTGATCGTGGGGATGATCGTGGGGATGGCCATGAAGCTCCGCCGGCGTCTTGCCGTTGATCCTGTAGCCGGTACCGCCCGACCCGCAACCGCAATCCTTGCACATCACTCCACCTCCAGTTCGCGCAGCCTGAGCTCGTCACCGCTGCTCATCTGCACGTGCCGGCGCCCACATTCCGGGCAGGCGCCGAAGCGTTCGGTCATCGGCACGGTCTTAGCACAATCGAGGCACCAGCCACTGCCGGGAATGCATTCGATGACCAGCCTTGCATTCTCCGCAAGGGTCCCGTGGCTGACGGCCGAAAAGCAGAAAGCCAAGGCGTCGGGGTCGACATGGCCAAATACGCCCACCTCCAGAACCAGCGACCGAATGTGCTTGGCACCGTTTCGTTTCGCCTCCTCGACGGCGATCTCCACCACCGCCTCGCAAAGCGACATCTCATGCATCGAGTGCCCCCTCAGGGACGACGTCAACGGCAACACAGGGAGAGAATCGCGCCGCCAACCGGGCGATCGCCGGAACCGGATCGCCTTCCGGCCGGAACCCAACGAGGGCACGCGCAAACGGTCCGTCGGGATGGAAGTTCCATTCCGTGGGGGCGACAACGCGGGCGTCTCGGAGCCGTCCATCTCCTTGCACCACGGCAGAATAATATAACCTGCCGCGTGGACTTTCCACTGAGGCGTATCCCGTATGGTTCTGCGTCCGATTTGCAGTAAGCCAGTGGCCGAAATCTCCCTCGTTACTGGCTCCGCCAAGAAGAAGACCGAGCGCCTCCTCCGCCTCGACGAGACGGGCCGCGTCCGTCGCGCCTTGAACGGAAGCGGACCAGCCGAGGCGGGCCGCCGGGCCAGTTTCGGGGTGCCGGCCTGGGAGGAAGGGGCGGGCCGAAAACTCGGCATCCTCCACCAGCGCGGCCGCGACGGCCTCATCGTCGAAGGAGGTCAGCGCATCAGGCTGGGCGGGGTGGTCCGGCAACGCCGGCAACCACTCGGGCACGAGACCGAAGGCAGCCCCGATGGCTCGGATGTCCTCGCCTGCGACTCCGGTCCGAGCCGCCTTGCGGGCGGCTTCAAGTGCTTCGCGCACAATGGGGAAGGCCGCGACGGGAGCCAGACGAACCAGCTCGCGCAAATGCTCGGCGACCCGCTCCGCCGCCAAACGAACACGCCAACGCTCCGCCACGTCCCTCGAAATGGTGCGCTGGCCGGCCATCGCAGCGGCAAAAGTCAGTGCTGCGGCGTGCGAGACGCCACAGACGGCATTGACGAGACCAACCGCCTCAACCGCCTGCTCGACTGGTCGTCCGGCAAAGCGCGAGGCTAGCGACAACGGTCGTGCCGAGCGGATCGAGGCCGCGGTGACCACGCCATTCGTTAGGGAAAAGCCGACGGTCACTCTGCCTGGATCAAAGCCGCTCATGACCCGACCTCCTACCCGCCGTGTCCGAAGCCCATAAGGCGGCGGCGGTCCAGGCTGATGGAGAGCGGCCCGACGTCCGATGGTTCCGATTCATGCAACAGTTCGTCCAGAGCGGCCAAGGCGACCTCTTCGGCGACTACTTGATCGTCGAACTCATCCATCGGCGAGAACAGCGACGCCGTGCCATAGCGGCCGGCGTTCTCCATAGATGCCACCACGAAATCGACCTCGCCGGCCGGTAACTCAAGCCTCAGCGTGACACCGTCGGGCGGCAGTGTGATGCCGCCGTCGGGTACGGCGACGACGACCATGCACCAAGGCGCGACCACCGCTGCGAAGCGGAAGCGGCCGAAGCGCCGGATCGGTGTCACCATGACGGCAAGCGCCGGATTGTGAACGGGGAGGGTGGACATGCGGTTGTCGGCCGCTCGCCAGAAATCCTCGAGGCGGCGGACAAGTCCCTCGTCATCAAGGTCGGACAGGAGCGCATCAGCGATCATCGTCGATCCTCATGAACCTGAGCCTGGATCCGTCGCAGTTCGGACAGTGCCAGTCCTCCGGCAATGCCTGAAAGGGTGTGCCCGGTGGCACCTGCGCCACGTCGTCTCCCTCGGCCGGATCATACACCGTCCAGCAGACACCGCACTCCCAACGATCTTTATGGCGAGAAGTCATTGGAAGTAGGCCTCGCCGATCTCGCGGAGACGGACGGCCGAGTCGCGAAAGTCCTCCATCGCTGCCTGCGCTGCGGTCGGAACGTCGCCGATCTCGATGGTGTCGAGCAGGATGGCGTCCATGGCGTTGAAGAACTGTACCGACCAGACATTGTGGATGGCCGTCGCCTGGACGCGGCAGCTGCCATAACCGCGCGAGACGATTTTCATCGGGCCGGTTCCGAGCCGATCGACCAGAAGCTCGAGATCCTCCGCCAGCATCGGCATCAATGTCAGCGAAATGACGTGGTTGGGCTCGCCCGGTCGGTATTGTTCAGCGCGATCGGCGATTTCCGCCAAAACCGCCGGCGCATTCATCACGCCGTCCGGCAGGGCCCCGAGATCGAGGTTCGGCAGCGTCATCGCCGCGGCGCGGCGCACCGCCTGCGGCACGGCTGAGACTTCGGCATAGTCGGCGATGATCGTGTGATCGGAGCCCAGGAAACGGACGCGCCAGAGGCCGGCAAAGACGCTCTCGACAATCTCGGCCATCACTCCGTCCGGAAGCGCTACCGTGGCCGCCACTTCGCCCTCGCCGAGGATCTCATTGAGCAGCCGCCTTTCGTCATCGGTCAAGGGGGCGAGGTCGAACAGCAAGCCAGGGGCCGTCACGGTTTGCCGTTCAAGCGCCGCCGCCATGTCCGGAAGAAGACGGGCGACACTGGGGCAGCGAGCAATCAGCGCCTCGGCGTCGGACGTCGCCAGAAAGGCGAGGGTACCGGTGCCCGTGGTTCGGCCGGTTGTCGGAAGATCCGTCGTCATGCCTCGTCCCTCCGAGCATTTGCAGTAATCTCGATGCGGCTTGGAGCGGCAAATGCCGGTGCGTCCTCTTTTAGCGCAGCTTCGAGACGGTCGAGATATTCGCTCCAGTCGCGAATGCGAGGCAACACGTCGAGCACCGTTTGATCACGCAATACGACCAACGACGGAAAAACCTCGACCCGACAGCGCGACTTCAGCGTCGTTTCGGCCGATCGGGCGACCACGCCCGCCCGGAAACGACCATGGAAGGCGGACAGCAGCTCCGGCAGCACCACGGCAACGTCACCGCTGTCGCTCCGCTGGTCGGGGTCGCCGGTAAAGAACAACAGCGCATGGTCCGGCTCGCCGGGGGCAGGCGCAAGGAAGGCGTCGAGCATATCGGCGTCGATGGTCGGCAAGCCGTGGCGGTTTGCGAGTGCGGCGATCAATGCGGACATGGATTTGGTCTCACAGCCCCTTCAATCGAGCGACGACGTAACGACCGACACCACGCGTCTGGCGCCACGGCGTAAGGAGGTAGTTCTCGGCGGCAATTTCAAAGTCGTTTTCACCTTCGGCGTCGCGAAGCGCTGGAATCGTCGTAAACAGGTCGGCCATGGACTCGAGGCGGACCCGTGTCCCCTTGATCCGGTTGGAAACGTTGCCGCCGTGGACCACCTGCAACCAAGCCGGACGTCCTTCGATCTGTCGGACCGGTGCCAATCGGGCGATGTTGACGTGAATCTCGCCCCATATGGTCCGGGCGTCGAGCGCCATTGGCTCCAGCAGTGAGGCGAAAGGATTCTTGCGGTCGACGATCCGATAGAGACGCGGTGTGGTGCTGGCTGCCGAAAGGATTGCGCCATTTGGAAAATTGAACACCTGGGCGGCGCCCGCTCGCGCCGCTTCGCGGAGCCGGGCGACATGGTCGACGGCCAGGATGTCGTCACTGTCGAGACGGGTGGTCAAGAGCCAGTCGCTGTCCGCATATCGAGGCAGAACGGCCGGAATGATCTCCGGCATCATGAAGAGATCGGTGAACTCGGCATGAAATGGGAAAACCCTCTGAAGATCACCGATGACCTGCTTGAACTCGGCGGGCGTCTCCCGATCGAAAAAGATCACCCAGTCGAAATCCGTTTCCGTCTGCTGTGCGACGCTCGGCAAGCAATAGTCGCGGAACAGGCGAAACCGATCGGCCAACCATCCCGGTTGAGAGCGGAGGTAGAGTTCCCGCCCCGGCGAAGGCACGTTGAAGCGTGTTAGGAAAACATGCTTGATCTTGGCACTCATACTGACACGTCCTCGGTGCTTCGCAGATACTGGACAGGAAGACTAGCCCGGCCGGCGCCCATTGCTATCGTAAGATTCCAGACCGAGCGCCCTCATTTCCTGAGATGAACAGGCAGTTCCGGTTCACGGTCCATGAGATCGGCGAAAAGATGCTCGAAGGGGCGCCCCTCCGCAGCGGCCGCGAGGCCATCGAGCGCAAGGCTGATCGCCTCGGCCTCCGCGTCGTCAAGCACGCGAATGGCGCTGTCGAGGTGTACGAGCAACCGGGCTCCGGGCGCCTGTTTGCCGACCAGCAGCGTCGAGACCCGCCGCGTCTCTCCATGCCATTCGCAGAGAGCGGAAAAGTCGTCGCCATCGACGACGGTCATCGGCAGGCCAAGGCACATGTTTCGGTTCCCTCAACCAGCGGCACGCGGTCGCTCGTAGGCGACCCGATCGATGTCGTTGGCAAGCAGGCCGCCTTCCGGAGGAAGGGAAAACTCGCGCCGGACCGGGGGGACGCCCCAGCCCGATAGAATGTCGACCGCAAGGGCGATCGCCGGCTCGATGCTGGCGGCGACCGGAGCGGTCAATGGCCCGCCCCAGTCTTCGAGGTCGAGCGGCTGGCAGCCGATCAGGGCGATATCGCCTGGATAGTGCCCCATGAGGTCGGCTGCGGAAAGAACTTCCTGAAAGCCGGTCTGATGCAGGCTCATCTTCTTGGCGCCGGTAAATTTCGGCACCTCATCCCCCCGCACCACCTTCAGCGTGCCGGGCGCAAGGCCGTAATCGATGGCATCGAACACCAGAAGGCGTTCGGCCTCGGCAACATGATTGACGAGGTAGAGACCTTGCGTGCCGCCATCGAGCAGATCGACTCCATCGGCCATGGAATAGAGCCGATGGAAGGCTTCGATAGCGCGAACGCCGAAGCCCTCGTCGGCCCAGAGGATGTTGCCGATTCCCAAGACCAACACGCTCATGCCGCTTATCCCTCGCGCTCGTCGCGGAACTGCCGCTCGCCGGAGATCATGGTGGAGATCATGGTCTGACGGCTCATTATGTCCTCGCGCACCGCGGCGTAGATATGGATGATGGCGAAGATGACGATCACCCACATGCCCAGGTGATGCAGCGTGTGGATGTCTTGAGAGTTCGGCCAGATGTCGAACACCCAGCCGAAAGCCTTGGCCTGCCAGCTGTCGCGACCGGTGCCTTCCGAGTAGAGCGCGAAGCCGGTGATGATCATGCCGAGATTGAACAGCGTGAACATCGCGAACATGGCCGTATGAGCAAGCGGATTGTGGCCGATGTACTTGTAGGGTTCCTTTTCAAGGAAAAGGTACCAACGTGCTTCGCGGATGATGCCTTTCCACCACGTCTTTTCCCATACCGGAATATAGAAAATCTGGCGCGAGTACTTGTTGCCCCAGAACGCCCAGAGAATGCGGGCGAGAAAGGCCACGGCCAGCACCTGCCCGGCAGCGAAGTGGGCGAAGCGGATATAGCCGAACAGGAAGCTGTCCGAAGCTTCGCCCGGCATGGTCGGCGGCGGCGAACCTATGAAATAGCCTGTCACCGCCAGAATGGTGATGCAGAGGGCGTTGCCCCAGTGCCAGAGGCGCACCGGCGCCTCGTAGACATAGATGGACGGGCCGGCGACGATGACGTCGTCGGTGGCGTCCATCACGCCGGTGAGCATCTTCGCGTCATGTGCCATGGCGTTGCCCTCAGCGGACGGTGACGGTTGCCATGTCCTGCCCGTCTTCGCTCATCACGTGGGTAGAGCAGGCAAGGCATGGATCGAAGGAGTGCAGCGTCCTCAGAATCTCAAGCGGTTGCTCGGGATCGGCCATCGGCGTGTCGAGCAGCGCCGCCTCGAAGGCGCCGATGTTCCCCTCGGGATCGCGCGGCGAGCCGTTCCATGTGGTGGGGACAACGGCCTGATAGTTGTCGATCTTGCCGTCCTTGATCTTGATCCAATGACCGAGCGCGCCGCGCGGCGCCTCGGTGAAACCGACGCCCTTCGCCTCCTTCGGCCAGGTGTCCGGCGTCCACTTGTCGGTATTGGCGGTGGAAAGGTCGCCTGCCTTGATGTTGGCGACGAGCTTGTCCTGGAAGTAGCGCAGTTCGCGCGCCGCCCATTGGCATTCGAGGGCCCGTGCGGCCGTGCGGCCTAGCGTCGAGAATAGCGCGGTGAGCGGCAGGCCGAGGTCGGTGAGCAGCTTGTCGACCGGTTCCTTGAATTCGGCCTTGCCTTGGGCGTAGCCGATGACGTAGCGGGCCAGCGGTCCCACTTCGACGGCGTGGCCCTTCCAGCGTGGCGACTTGATGAAGGAGTATTTCGCCGCTTCGTCCAGCGCCTCGATGTTCGTCTTGGTGCCGCGTGCGTTGGGGCCGAGCTCGAAATGCGGCTCGGTGACGCCGTCCCAGGGATGCAGCCCCTTGGTCTCGTCGGGGTACTTGTACCAGGAGTGGGTGACGAACTCCTGCACCTCGTCCGGGTTGCCGAGGTCGATCGGATGGATCTCGTCGAGCTTGCCGTTGAGGATGACGCCGCGCGGCAGCTTGAGTGAAGCATCCGAATAGTCGTTGGCGTGCTCGGGAATGTCGCCGTAGCTCATCACCGAGGTCGACGACAGGCCACCGCCGTGCAGCCAGTCCTTGTAGAAGGAACCGATGGCCTTGAGGTCAGGCAGGTAGACCTGCTCGGTGAAGGCGATCGTCTGATCGATGATCGACGAGACCAGGTTGAGCCGCTCCATGTTGATGGCGCCGACGGCGCCGGTGCCGTCCACGTTGATCGGCGAGGGAACGCCGCCCACCAGCCAGTTGGGATGCGGGTTCTTGCCGCCGTAGATGGTGTGAATCTTGACGATTTCCTTCTGGAAGTCGAGCGCTTCCAGATAATGGGCCACGGCCATCAGGTTGGCTTCGGGCGGCAGCTTGTAGGCGGCATGTCCCCAGTAGCCATTCTTGAACGGGCCGAGCTGTCCGCTTTCGACGAATTTCTTGAGACGCCCCTGCAGATCGCGGAAATAGCCGGGCGAGGAGAGTGGCCAATCGGAAATAGACTGTGCGAGTGCACTGGTTGCCTTTGGGTCGGCCGACAGCGCCGACACCACGTCTACCCAGTCGAGCGCGTGCAGATGGTAGAAGTGGACGAGGTGATCATGCACCTGAAGCGTCAGCTGCATGATGTTTCGGATCGAGTTGGCGTTCTCGGGAATGTTTATGCCGAGCGCGTTTTCGACGGCTCGTACCGAGGTCAGCGCGTGTGTGCCCGTGCAGACGCCGCAGATGCGCTCGGTGAAGGCCCAGGCGTCGCGCGGGTCCCGGCCCTTCAGGATAACCTCGATGCCTCGCCACATGGTGCCGGTGGAAACGGCGTTGCGGATGACGTTGTCGGCGTCGACGTTCACCTCGACGCGCATGTGACCCTCAATGCGCGTGACCGGATCGACGACGATGCGACGGCCGGCATTGTCGAGCTTGAAGCCGTTGGGGGTTTCGATGCCCATGGAAAAGTGTCCCGTTCATGTGAGGGCCGGCGGAGCGCTGGGCGCCCGCGCGCCGGGCTGTTACTGCTGATCGTTGCGACGATGGGGGTCGTGCTTGCTGGTGAGGCGCTTCACCGCCGTCGCGGCCGTGTGGACGGCCACGCCGCCGATCACCGCGCCGGTTGCCAGAAGACCGATCTGATCGGCCGTGGCCTCGACGCCAAATTGCCGGATGGTGGTCAGGCGGTCGTAGAACGACCCCTTGTCCCAGAAGCCGTCTTCGGAACAACCGATACAGCCGTGACCCGATTGGATGGGGAAGGAGACTCCGCCGTTCCAGCGCACCGTCGAACAGGCGTTGTAGGTAGTCGGTCCCTTGCAGCCCACCTTGTAGAGGCAGTAGCCCTTGCGGGCGCTCTCGTCGTCCCAGCTCTCGACGAACTGGCCGGCATCGAAATGCGGGCGACGATAGCACTTGTCGTGGATGCGCTGCGAATAGAACATCTTCGGCCGCCCCTGGCGGTCGAGCTCGGGCATCTTGCCGAAGGTTAGGATGTAGCTGATGACGCCGGTCATCACCTCGGCAATCGGCGGGCAGCCGGGCACCTTGATGATCGGCTTGTCGCGGATCACCTTGTCGATTGGTACCGCCTGAGTCGGGTTGGGCTTGGCCGCCTGCACGCAACCCCAGGACGCACAGGCGCCCCAGGCGATCACCGCCATGGCGTCGCCGGCCATCTCCTTCAGCTTCTCGACGAACGGACGGCCGCCGTCGATGCAGTACATGCCGTCTTCGTTGAGCGGCGGATTGCCTTCCACGGCGAGGATGTAGCCGCCTTTGTACTTTTCGCGGGTTTCCTGGAGGATAGCCTCGGCCTGATGGCCGGCGGCGGCCATCAGAGTGTCGTCATAGTCGAGAGAGATCATCGACAGGATGACGTCCTTGGCCAGCGGATGAGCCGAGCGGATGAAGCTTTCCGAGCAGCAGGTACATTCTAGCCCGTGCATCCAGATGACGGGGATGCGCGGCTTGGTTTCCAGGGCCCGGGCCATCTGGGTGGCCGCCACCGGGCCAAGCCCGAGACTCGCCGCCGTCAGATTGCAGAATTTGACAAAGCTCCGTCGCGTGATCCCCTGCCTCCGGATCACGTCGTAAAAGGTCTCGGTCGCCGAACCCATGCTGTTCCCCCGAATAGCGAACCAATGCCGAAGACCGGTCGCTCAAGCGTCGGAAACGACGTCCTGCTCCGCGACTCGAGAACATTAGCAATCGCTCATGCTGCTTAGCCTTCAGTTCAGAATGGGTCCAGATCACAAATCGTAGTGATGACTACACGAGCCGGGTTTTCGTCGTTGAAATAACGGGATAGTTTGAGAGTGAGCGGAACGGATAGGTGTCTTCCCGTATGGATCGGCGCCCGTGTGCGACTTTGTTCCGGCGAGCCCAGTACAACCAAGAGGTAAAGCGATGCCCATTACCGTCTATGGAATCAAGAACTGCAACACCATGAGAAAGGCTTTTGCCTGGCTCGACCAACACGGCGTCGCCTACAGCTTTCATGACTACAAGAAGTCGGGCGTCACCGCTGACAAGCTTGCGAGCTGGGTGTCGCGCGCCGGAGGCTGGGAGCACGTTGCCAACAAGAGCGGGCTCACGTTTCGCGGCCTGCCCGAAACCGCCAAGGCAAGCCTCGACGATCAACGCGCCATCGCCTTGATGATCGAAAAGCCGAGCATGATCCGCCGCCCGATCATCGAGGCCGATGGCGGCAAGCTGGTCATCGGCTTTTCGGACGAGTCCTTTACGGCAAGCTTCGATCCGTCCAATCCTGCACCATAGGATTGGGGCGGACGTCGGTCAGGTGCCGCAGAAGGTCGCCATCACGCGATCTTCCGGGCGCGGTGGCAAGGCCAGATCCGCATCTTCCGGGCGATCCTCGAACGGGCGCGTCACCGCCTGCAGCAGGCGAACATAGGGGGCGCCGTCGCTCCCGTCGATGATGGCATCGAGCGCCTTTTCCACTTGATGGTTGCGGGGAATGACTGCCGGATTGATCGCCCGCATGGCCGCGGCGGACTCGGCGGGGGAACGGCCGCCTGTTGCGAGCCGTGCCCGCCAGTTTGTCAGCCAGGGTTCGAGACCGGCGTTGCCGCCGAAAAGCGACAGGAAGGCTTCGGTATCGGCATCGGGGTCGGTCAGGTTGGCGAGACGGCGGAAGGTGAGGGTGAAGTCGGCCTTTCCAACCTGCATCAGCGAGAGCAGTTCGGTGACCAGCTCGCGGTCTCCACTACGCTCTTGGGCGATGCCAAGCTTTTCGAGAAACCGCCCGAAATAGGCCGACTCGAACTTGCCGGCAAACCCGCTTAAACGCTCGACGACGATCTCAACCGCCTTGTCCCGGTCGTCGGAGAGGAGTGGCAACAGGCATTCTCCGAGCCGGGCGAGGTTCCATTGGGCGATTTGCGGCTGTCGTCCATAGGCATAACGCCCCTGCCTGTCGATGGAGCTCAGCGCCAGGTTTGGCTCATAGGCGTCCAGGAAAGCGCATGGGCCGTAATCGATGGTCTCGCCGGAGATCGCCATGTTGTCGGTGTTCATCACGCCGTGGATGAAACCGACGGACAGCCAAAGCGCGATCAGCCGGGCTTGTCGCTGGACGACGCTCTCGAAAAGCGCGGCATAAGGGGCGTCGCTGCCGGAGATGTCGGGATAGAGCCGCTCGATTACGTAATCGGCGAGGCGGCGGACGCCATCCACGTCGGAACGATGGGCGAAATACTGGAAGGTGCCGACTCGGACGTGACTTGTCGCAACGCGGGTCAACACGGCGCCCGGAAGAGGGCGTTCGCGCAGAACCGTCTCGCCGGTGGCGACGGCAGCCAGAGAACGGGTCGTCGGGATGCCGAACGCCGCCATCGCTTCGCTGATCAGGTATTCCCGGAGTACGGGCCCAACCGCCGCCTTGCCGTCGCCGCGTCGTGAGAAAGCCGTTCGACCGGAGCCTTTCAGCTGCAGATCCAGGCGCCGGCCATCGCGGGCGATCAATTCGCCGAGCAGCAAGGCCCGGCCGTCGCCGAGCGCGGGTACGAAATGGCCGAACTGATGGCCGGCATAGGCAAGGGCAATGGGATCGGCCCCCTCCGGCACTGCAGCGCCCGACAACGCGGCGACGCCCTCGGGCGAGGCAAGCGCCTCAGGGTCGAGACCAAGTTCCGCCGCGAGCGTCGTGTTGAGGACCAGCAACCCCGGAGAGGGAGCCGGTTCCGGCCGGACCCGCTCGTAGAAGCGGGGAGGCAGACGGGCGTAGCTGTTGTCGAATGCGATCGCGAGCGGCAAGAACGGCTCCTCGAATCCCAACCATCGGCGACGGTCTTGGCAACGTGGGGCGGTCACCGGACGGTTGGCCGGCTCATGGGTATTCTACGTAGAGTTCTGGGCGTCACACCGCAAGGGGGCTACTCGCCACAAGCCGGTTTGATCGGCATTCTGATCAACAAAGTGGATAGAACAGAATCAGTCAGTTAAGCGAAAATGATAAACAGGAATAATAGACATCGAGTAGTTTTTACTTTGATGAGTAACTTCAATAAAGGTCTATAACATATTGAAAAATATATATTCATAGGCCGGGCCGGCTGAAAGGGGCGCTAGGCTTGTGGCTGAGAAACGGTGCATGGAGCGAACGTGGCTATCCCACCCCACCTCGCAGCCGATTCCGTATCCTTGCACCGCTCTCTGGCCCAGGCGCGGAAGAGCCTTGGCCGGAATCGTTATCCTGCGGTTGGGCGTTGTCTGGGGCAAGATGTGAGACCAGCCGAGGAGTCGGGTCCGAAAGGTTACGCGATTGCGCCAAGCCACAGTCTTGGGGTAGCGACGGCTGTGTTGAATCCGCAACAGGACCATCAAACTCGCGAAATCAGAAATCGTTAGGCATAAATTGCCCCTATTCAGCCATAAACGAACCTGACCTTATCGCTGTATAACAAGCGTGGGAAAGCGTGGGTGGCAGCCGTTGCCAAGCGTCCTTGTCCCACGGAAGGTTCGTGGATGGCGCGATGCTCAGGCATCGCTGGCCGGAAAGCGGGCGGGGCGGAACGCCGAGAGTGAACATGTCGGGTGTCTGTGTCAGAAACGTCTGCAAGGTTTCCCTCGCCCTGTCTCTGGGCGTGATGTTCGGCTCGCAGGCCTTGGCCTTCGATCCGCAATCCGCCGCGAGGCAGGATGCGTGTTGCGATGCCGCCACTATGTCCACGCTGCGCGAGGCGACCCGGGCCTATTACTCGGGTGACAAACGCGAAGCGGTCACCGGCCTTCTCGCCGCGGCCCAGAGCGGTCACCCCGCCGCGCAGTGGAAGCTCGGCCGCATGTACGCCAAGGGTGACGGCGTCGCCGAAGACGACATGAAGGCCTTCGAGTTCTTCAGCCAGTTGATTTCGGCCCACGGCGAGGACTCGCCGTCTTCTCCGGATGCGCCTTTCGTTTCAAGCGCCTTCGTCGAGGTGGGGTCCTACTATCTGACTGGAATAGCCGACACGGCTATCGTTCCCAACGTCAATCGCGCCCGAGAGATCTTTACCTACGCCGCGTCCTATTTCGGCGACGCGCTTGCCCAGTTGAAGCTCGGATCCATGTATCTCGACGGTGTCGGTGTGGATCAGGATCCTCGTCAAGCCGCCCGATGGTTCTTGCTTGCCGCGCGCAAGGGGCAGGTCGACGCTCAGGCCAAGCTCGGCGAGATGCTGGTCAAGGGCGACCAGATCGAGCCCAATCCGGTGCACGGCCTGATGTGGCTGACCATTGCCCTGAAGCGCGCCGAACTCATGCATCACGACGACGCGGCGATCCGTGCCGCACATGAAGAGGCCTTCTCGCTGGCGAGCGAGGATGAGCGCCGCAAGGCCATCGCTCTGGCCGATCAGTGGCTGATGGACAACGACGCCGCTTTTGCCCAGGCTTATGCCGCCCCTTCGGAACGCCCGATCGAAGCTTCGGCAACGCGCTGAGCCTTTCCTTGGCCGGAGTGGCGTCGGCCGCGTCACCGTGACGATTCTTGCTTGGTGCTCTGGCAGTGAACTTCGACGTCAGAGTCTGAGTTCCACGACGACCGGCACGTGATCGGACGGCTTCTCCCAGTCTCGAACCTCATCCTCGACTTCCACGCCGGCGATTCGATCGGCGGCCTGGGGGGACGCCAGGATATGGTCGATCCTTATGCCCCAGTTCCGTTGGCGGGCGCCGGCCTGATAGTCCCAGAAGGTGTAGCGGCCGTCTCGATCGTCGACGGCTCGCAGGGCATCGGTCCAGCCTAGGTTGACGATGGATCTGAACGCGGCGCGGCTCTTCGGCAAGAAAAGTGCATCGCCCGCCCAGACAGCTGGGTCGTGGCAATCACGCGGCTCGGGAATGATGTTGTAGTCTCCGCAGAGCAGAGTGGCCTCCTCAAGCGCGAGCAGTGCTGCCGAGTAGCGCCTGAGACGCTCCATCCAGGCGAGCTTGTAGACATACTTGTCGGTATCGGGAGGATTGCCGTTGGGCAGGTAGATCGAGGCGACGCGCAGGCTGCCGGTGGGGATGGATACGACCGCCTCGATGTAGCGCGACTGAACGTCGCCGTCGTCACCCGGCAAACCGCACCGAACCTCGTCAAGCGGCAGAAGCGACAGCAGCGCCACGCCGTTGAATCCTTTCTGGCCGTGCAGGGCAACGTTGTAGCCGAGCCGTTCGAACACCTCCGTCGGGAATGCCTCGTCGACGCACTTGATCTCCTGAAGACAGACGATATCGGGCCGGCTCTTCTCCAGCCAGGCCGAAGCAGCTTCGACACGCGCCCGGACACCGTTGATATTCCATGTGGCAACGCGCATTCGAACTCCTCCGGCCCGCCGTTTTGGCGCCGACTCCACCGCCGCGCCCTTGGGAATCCTTCTCACACGCCCGTGAACGTTACAAGAACTATTGTATTTTGATCTAGGTTAAGGGCACGCTTGACTCGCGAACAAATATAGAACAATATGAGTTCCAACACGGAACGTGGAGGCGAGGATGACTGTGATAAGTGCCAGGGTTTCCATCGGCGAGATCGAATGTGCGGTCGGTATCCGCTACAACCACGTGTCGTGTTGTGAGAACAAAAGGGGATCATTGCCGCGTGCAGGCTGGATTTTGCCTGGATTCTCGCCAGAAGAAGCGCCAACGGTGCGCGATTTTACGCGGTCGCCGCACGAGCGTCTTGCTTCGGCAATCGCCTCGGCGGCAATCGTCCGCGACGTGGCCGCCCTCGGCGCTCTGGTCCTGTTCGGCACCATGCTGGTGCTGGTGCTGAGTTCGGCCGACATGCTGGTGTGAGCCGCTGGATCGGGGTGGGGGTTTTCCACAAGGTGGCTGTTCCGTCAGGAAAACACTCCGATCGTCAGACCGGATGGGATAGCCTGTTGGCGCCGATCCGACCGTCTTGAGGGTCGGCCTCCAACCGGAACATGGTAATGATTGGCGACGTCGGCTTCATTCACCTGCGCGTTCACAGCGCCTATTCGCTGCTCGAAGGGGCGCTCCCCCTGGTCAAGGCGCTGAAGCTGGCCGTGGCCGACAATCAGCCGGCGCTGGCTATAACCGACACTGGTAATCTGTTCTGCGCCTTGGAGTTCTCGGAGAAGGCCATCGAGAAGGGGCTGCAGCCGATCATCGGATGTCAGATCGCAGTTGATTTCGGTGACGACAGCCCTGATCGCCGCCGTCCCGGCGGTCTGGCACCGGCCTTGCCGTCGCTTGTATTGATTGCGGCGACGTCGGAGGGATTTGCCAACCTGACCGTGCTGATGTCGCGCTCCTTCCTGGAATCGGAGCCGGGCGCGCCCGCCAATCTGCCGATCGGCCGGTTCGAGGGGCTGACCGGTGGCATCATTGCGCTGACCGGCGGCCCCGGCGGCCCGGTGGACAAGGCCATCGCCGCCGGCCTGATGCCCCAGGCAGAGAGTCGCCTCGCTTTGCTCAAGGAGCTGTTTGGCGACCGTCTTTATGTCGAGCTGCAGCGACATGGCACGCCCGAAGAGATCATGGTCGAGCCTCAACTCGTCGAACTGGCCTATGCTCGCGGTCTGCCTCTCGTCGCCACCAACGAATGCTATTTCCCGGCGCGTGCCGACTACGAGGCGCATGACGCGCTAATCGCCATTTCCGAAGGTCGCATGGTCGCCGAGGACGATCGCCGACGTTTGACCGAGGAGCATTATTTCAAGTCGCGCGCCGAAATGCAGACGCTGTTCGCCGATTTGCCGGAGGCGCTCGAGAACACGATCGAGATCGCCCGCCGTTGCGCGGTCAGGGCACCGAAGCGCAAGCCTCTGCTGCCGCGCTTTGCTGGCGCCGACGTCGACGATGTCGCCGCGGCCGAGGCGGCGGAGGCGGACGAACTGGCTCGCCAGGCTTGGGAGGGACTTGCCCGGCGCATCGAGAGCCATGGCCTCGCTCCGGGGCTGACGCTCGAGGACTATCACAAGCGTCTGGAGTTCGAACTCGGCATCATCACCCGCATGAAGTTCCCCGGCTACTTCCTGATCGTGGCCGACTTCATCAAGTGGGCCAAGGCGCACGGCATTCCCGTCGGGCCCGGCCGTGGTTCGGGCGCCGGTTCGCTGGTCGCCTTCTCGCTCACCATCACCGACCTCGATCCCCTTCGGTTCGCCCTCCTGTTCGAGCGATTCCTCAATCCCGAGCGCGTTTCGATGCCGGACTTCGACATCGACTTCTGCCAGGACCGCCGCGAAGAGGTCATCCGCTACGTTCAACGGAAGTACGGTCGCGCGCAGGTGGCGCAGATCATCACCTTCGGTTCGCTTCAGGCACGCGCCGTGCTGCGCGACGTCGGTCGCGTTCTGCAGATGTCCTACGGCCAGGTCGACAAGCTCTGCAAGCTGGTGCCGCAGAACCCGGCCCATCCGGTGACACTGGTGCAGGCGCTCGAGGACGAGCCAAGGCTCAAGGAAGCACGCGAGGACCCGGTCGTCGACCGCTTGATCGACATTTCGATCAAGCTCGAGGGCTTGTACCGGCATGCATCGACGCATGCCGCCGGTATCGTCATCGGCGACCGCCCGCTCGACCAATTGGTGCCGCTCTATCGAGATCCGCGCTCGGACATGCCGGTCACCCAGTACAACATGAAATGGGTGGAGAGCACGGGCCTCATCAAGTTCGACTTCCTCGGCCTGAAGACGTTGACGGTCCTGAGGCGTGCTGTCGATCTCATCGAGCGCAAGGGCGTGAAGATCGACTTGTCGGCGCTGCCGCTCGACGATCCCAAGACCTACGAGCTGTTGACCCATGGCGAGACGGTCGGCGTGTTCCAGCTGGAAAGCATGGGCATGCGCAAGGCCATTTCCGACATCAAGCCGGACCGCTTCGAGGATATCATCGCTCTCGTCGCGCTCTACCGGCCCGGTCCCATGGCCAACATTCCGGTTTACGGCGCCCGCAAGTTCGGCCTCGAAAAGCCGGACTATCTGCATGACTCCATCGAGCCGGTGCTGAAGGAGACATACGGCATCATCGTCTACCAGGAACAGGTGATGCAGATCGCCCAGATCCTTTCGGGCTACTCGCTCGGCGAAGCCGACCTGTTGCGACGCGCCATGGGCAAGAAGATCAAGGCGGAAATGGACAAGCAGCGGGTTCGCTTCGTCGATGGCGCCGTCGAGCGCGGTATCGACAAGGCGCTCGCCGATACCATCTTCGATCTGTTGGCAAAGTTCGCCGACTACGGCTTCAACAAGAGCCATGCCGCCGCCTACGCGTTGGTCGCCTACCAGACGGCCTATCTCAAGGCCAACCATCCCGTCGAGTTCATGGCAGCGTCGATGACGCTCGAACTGACCAATACCGACAAGCTCAACGACTTCCGCCGCGAGGCAATCCGCCTCGGCATTACCGTCGAGCCACCGTCGGTCAATCGCTCCGACGTGGTGTTCGAAGTGGATGGCAAGCACATCCTCTACGCACTTGCGGCCGTGAAGGGCGTCGGTCAGGCGGCTGTCGAGCATATTGTCGAGCAGCGGGGGGACAAGCCATTCCGGTCGGTCTCCGATTTCGCCAGTCGCATCAATCCCAAGGCGATGAACAAACGCATTCTGGAGGCGCTCACCTCGGCCGGCGCCTTCGATTGTCTGGAACCGAACAGGAACCGGATGTTCCAAGGGCTCGACGGGGTAATGGCCGCCGCGGCCCACAGGCTGGAGCAGCAGCAAAGCGGGCAGAACGAGCTCTTTGGCGGTGGAGGTGAGCCGGAACCGGTCCGCCTGCCGTCGGTTCCCAACTGGCTGCCTGAAGAGAAGCTGCAGCGCGAGCACACGGCCATCGGCTTCTATCTGTCCGCCCATCCGCTCGACGCCTACGAAGCGCTGCTCGGTCGCCTGAGGGTGCAGACCTGGGCGCAGTTCTCGGCATCGGTAAAGCGAGGAGCATCGGCCGGACGGCTTGCCGGGACCATCGTCGCCAAGCAGGAGCGCAAGACGCGCACCGGCAACAAGATGGGCATCATCGGCATCTCCGATCCCACCGGCCAGTATGAGGCGGTCATTTTCTCGGAGGGGCTCGCCCATTTCCGTAGCCTGCTGGAGCCCGGTCAGTCGGTGATCCTGCTGGTCAATGCCGAGGACAAGCCTGAGGGCATCTCGGTGCGCATCGATTCCGTGGAGCCGCTCGATCAGGCGGCTGGCAAGCTGCAGAATGCGCTTCGCATTTTCCTGCGTGACGCCGAACCGCTGCCGGCTCTTCGCGACGTGCTGAAGCCTGGCGGGGAGGGAGACGTATCGCTGATCGTGCTGGGTGACGGTGGGCGCGGGGAGGTGGAGGTCAAGCTGCCGGGCGGATACCGGGTGTCGCCCCAGCTTGCCGGTGCGCTTCGGGCCGTCGACGGCATTGTGGACGTGGAGCTGGCGTAGGACCGGCCATCGGAGACGACGCGTCTAGCGGTTGTCGAGGTCCCGGCGTACGGCAGCGAAAACGGTTCGGAACATGTCCGGCGTCAACACGCCCGTGTTGGTGTTGTAGCGGGAGCAGTGATAGCTGTCATACAGACGAATACCAGGTAGGCTTTCGAGCTCATGCACGGCGCCATGGGCGAACTTGTGGCGGACGAGCGGCACCCCGAGCGTCTTCAGCATTTGGTCGTGAGCGATTTTGCCCAGGGCAATGATCGCCGACAACCTTGAGAAACCGGCCAGCGTCGCAGCAAAGAAACGCCGGCAGGTATTGATCTCGTCATTGGTCGGCTTGTTCTCCGGCGGCACGCAGCGCACGGAGTTGCTGATGGCGGCGTCGACCAGCTCGAAACCATCATCGGGATCGGCTCGATAAACGCCTCGTGCAAAGCCGAATTCGCCCATCGTTTCGTAAAGGAGGTCGCCGGCATAATCGCCGGTGAAGGCGCGTCCTGTGCGGTTGGCTCCCCGGAGGCCGGGTGCGAGGCCGGCGATCAGCAGGCGAGCGTCTGAGGTTCCGAAAGTCGGCACCGGCGCATTGTGCCAGTCGGGATGTGCTTGGCGCTGGGCATTCCGGAAAGCGACGAGGCGAGGGCAGAGACTACAGTCCCGGTCAGGCTCGGTCGGATGTCCCAGGGAATCGACGAGGGCCTGTCGGCTTGACATGCAACTCTCCTAAGGCATCCGGGAATGGCCGCGAATGAGCGGCGCCTGCTCGGCGCGCACGATAACCCGGCTCTGAGATGTCGGCGATCATTGATGAACCGGGAGCAGTTCCGGGCTGCCGTGCCTCTCCTGCCGGGAGCGCAGCAACCTCGCCCGGAAAAGCCGGTCAACGGCCGGCTACTCCAGGTCGATATCAGGCTTCGTCGGTCGCGCTGGGGCGATCGGAGGCTCGCACCGGACGCTCCGTCGGATCCCGGCTGATACGCCCCGAGAGATTGGCGAGGTCGATGAAGTGGTCGGCCTGACGGCGCAGTTCGTCGGCTACCATTGCCGGCTGTGTCTGCAATGTCGAGACGACCGAAACCTTGCGGCCCTTCCGCTGGATGGCTTCCACCAGAGAGCGGAAATCGCCATCACCGGAAAACAGCACGATATGGTCGACGTGCTCGGAGAGTTCCATGGCGTCGACCGCGAGTTCGATGTCCATCGAACCCTTGACCTTGCGCCGGCCGGTGGAATCGAAAAACTCCTTGGTCGGCTTGGTCACAACTTTGTAGCCATTGTAATCGAGCCAGTCGATCAATGGGCGGATAGAGGAATATTCCTGGTCTTCAGCGAGTGCGGTGTAATACAGTGCCCTCAGGAGGTATCCTTTAGCACTGAACTCTTTTAGCAACCTACGGTAGTCAATATCAAATCCGAGAGCCTTGGCAGTCGCGTAAAGATTTGCACCATCGATGAAGAGGGCTATTTTTTCGCGTTCGTCAAACATTAGTTTTTATCTTACCTCACAACCGGCGGTCGTTTATAACTCTTCGTTCTGCTGATCTGTTTTTGCGCGTTCGAAGAAATTTATCAGAGCGCGCTATCAGCGCGCATCGTTTCGGCCCGCTAGAATTGGCACATTAGTCCGCCTGTTAGCAAGTTTCGGCCAAACAACCAAGTTAAAATGAGTTCATCCGGAGGATTCCCACGAAAAATGCCAGAAAAGGTCGCCAATTCGACCAAGGGCGGATGCATTGGCAGACCTGTTTTGTAACGAAAAAGATTGGATCACCGAATTTTGAGGCTGCCGTGAGTGCTCGCCGTGTGAACTGCGGCGGATGCTGGCGCGCATCTCCGCTTGCTTTTCGCCTCCCCTCCGCATATCTACACCTTGAGTTCGGCTGCATTACCTCGCGTCGCTGGGGTGGTGTTGCTGGTGGCGGAAATTGCGCTATCTGGACGCTTGCCGGACGGGATGCCGTCCGTGCGAGCGAATTTCGTTTCTAGATCTGGAGTTGGACTATGGCACGCGTCACGGTCGAGGACTGCATCGACAAGGTGGACAACCGCTTCGAGCTGGTGCTGTTGGCCAGCCATCGCGCCCGCATGATATCGTCCGGCTCCCCTTTGACGGTTGATCGCGATAACGACAAGAATCCGGTCGTCGCCCTGCGCGAGGTCGCGGAGTCTTCGGTGTCTCCGCAGGATCTCAAGGAAGACCTGATCCATTCGCTTCAGAAGTACGTCGAGGTGGACGAGCCGGAGCAGGAGCCTGTGGCCGGCCTGATCGGCGCGCCTGGTGATAGCGCGGATGACGACGAGATCGTCTTCGACCAGATGTCCGAGGAGGATCTGCTCCGGGGTCTTGAGAGCATGGTTCCCCCCGAAAAGGTCGAAGAGATCTGATTGCTTCTCACGGCGGTTTTTCGCGGGCGGACCGGTTGCGGTTCGCCCGTTTTTGTTTGTCGGCGACGGATTGAAAAGCCTTGTAGCGCTTTTCCTTCGATGCCCCAGTGAATGAGCTACTTTCCGGCTTGGTGTTGCTATAGCTTTGTTTTTGACGCTGGCCCGAGTTTGGATTCGGGCGTCCGCGGGAGAGAGGAGTGACCGTCCCCGATGATGCGGCAGTATGAACTCGTCGAAAGGGTGCAACGTTACAACCCCAATTGCGACGAGGGTCTGCTCAACCGCGCCTACGTCTATGCGATGCAGAAGCACGGCACGCAGAAACGCGACTCGGGCGACCCTTATTTTTCCCATCCCCTCGAAGTTGCGGCCATCCTGACCGATCTCAAGGTGGATGACGCCACGATCGTCATCGCGCTTCTTCACGACACGATCGAAGACACCGACGCGACGCGACAGGAAATCGACCAGCTGTTCGGCGTCGAGATCGGTCAACTTGTCGAGGGTCTCACCAAGCTCCAGAAGCTCGATCTGGTGTCCAAGCGCACGGCACAGGCCGAAAATCTCAGGAAACTGCTGCTTGCCATCGCCGAGGACCTGCGCGTCCTTCTGGTCAAGCTCGCCGACCGTCTTCACAACATGCGGACGCTGCACTTTGCGCCGGAGGGCAAGCGCGGCCGCATCGCCGAGGAGACGATGGAGATCTATGCGCCGCTCGCCGGCCGCATGGGCATGCAGGACATGCGTGACGAGCTTGAGGATATCGCCTTCAAGACTCTGCACCCGGACGCCTTCAGTGCCATCCAGGCCCGCCTCGACGAGATGGAGGCCTTGCAGAAGGACCTCATCGCCGACATCGAGACGGAACTTCACGAGAACCTCGAGGCGCGCGGCATCGTCGCGACCGTCAAGGGGCGTCGCAAGCAGCCTTACTCGATCTTTCGAAAGATGATCGACAAGCAGCTTGGCTTCGAACAGCTTAGCGATATCTATGGGTTCCGCGTTCTCGTGGACGATGTCGACACCTGCTACCGGGCCTTGGGTGTCGTCCATCAGCTGTGGCGGACCGTGCCCGGGCGCTTCAAGGACTATATCTCCACGCCGAAACCCAACGGCTACAAGTCGCTACACACGACCGTGGTCGGCCCCCACCGTCAGCGCGTCGAACTGCAGTTCCGCACGCACGACATGCAGCAGGTCAACGAATACGGCATCGCCGCCCATGCCCTGTACAAGGACAAGATCAGCGAAGGTGGCCATCTGCCGCAGCTTGCCGACGACACGGCAGCCTATGCCTGGCTTCGCCAGACCGTGGAGGCGCTGTCGGAAGGCGCGAGCCCCGAAGAGTTCCTGGAGAATACCAAGCTGGAGCTGTTCCAGGACCAGGTATTCTGTTTCACGCCGAAGGGGCTGCTGATCGCCTTGCCGAGGGGCGCCACCCCGATCGACTTCGCCTATGCGGTTCATACCAACATTGGCAACACCTGCGTCGGCTGCAAGATCAACGGCCGCATCACACCGTTGGTCACAGAGCTGAAGAACGGCGACGAGGTGGAGATCATCCGTTCGAAGGCGCAGGTGCCTCCGCCGACTTGGGAGACCATCGCCATTACCGGCAAGGCACGAGCCGCCATTCGTCGGGCGACGCGCGAGGCGACGCGCAAGCAGTTCGCCGCGCTTGGTCGGCAGGTGCTGGAAAGCGTCTTCTCCCGTGAGGGGAGAGAGCTCACCGATGCTTTGCTTGAGCAGGCTCTGCCTCGGCTTTCGCAGCCCACCGTGCCAGATTTGCTCGCCGCGGTCGGTCGTGCCGAAGTGCCGTCGACCGATGTGCTCAAGGCGTGTTTCCCCGACTATCGCGAGGAGCGGGCGGCGCGGCAGACGGCGACGCAGCGGCAGGAGGGGGGGTGGTTCTCCTTCGCCGCCCAGGCCGGCGTCAAGTTTCACGGCGATTCCGACTCGATCCGCGCCCATGGCCTGCCGATCCGCACGGTGGCGGCCGACCTGCCGGTGCGGTTCGCTCCCAACGGCGGCGCCGTGCCCGGCGACCGCATCGTCGGTATCGTCGAGCCGGATGTCGGGATTACCATCTATCCGATCCAGTCCCCGGCGCTTGTTGCCTTCGAAGACAAGCCCGACCGCTGGCTGGACGTGCGCTGGGATATCGACAGCGAAGACCCGATCCGCTTTCCGGCGCGGATCTCCATCCAGTCGTTCAACGAGCCCGGTTCTTTGGCCCGCATTGCCAAGGCGATCTCCGACAGCGACGGCAACATCGACAACATCGGCATGGCGCGCCGCACCCCCGACTTTCACGAGATCGTCGTGGATCTTGAGGTGTGGGATATCAAGCACCTGACCCAGATTCTCAATGAACTGCGCGTCCTGAACAACGTCAGCAAGGTCGATCGCGTCAACGGATAGCCCATGATCATCGGTATCGGTTCGGACCTCATCGACATTCGTCGCGTCGAGAAGACGCTGGAACGCTTCGGCGACCGTTTCGTCCGGCGAGTCTTTACCGATGTCGAGCGGGAGCGATCGGACCGCCGGGCAAATCGAGCTGCTTCATATGCCAAGCGCTTCGCAGCGAAGGAAGCCTGTTCCAAAGCCTTGGGAACGGGTATTCGCATGGGGGTCAACTGGCGCGAGATGGGGGTCGTCAATCTCCCGACCGGTCAGCCTACCATGCGCCTCGAAGGCTCGGCGGCGGCGCGGCTGGCGGCGCTGACGCCAACGGGGCTCATCCCCCGCATCGACGTGACCATCACCGACGACTATCCCCTGGCGCAGGCCTTTGTGGTGATTTCGGCCTGGCCATCCGATTGGCCGACCGGCAGCAGTGCGTGAGGCGCCACAATTCGGCTTGCTTTTCGGCTTTTCGTTGCGTCGCCGGTGCCGCTCCGATAAAAGGCGCCGAGATCCGGGCCGCCGCGGATCGGCTGCTTCGGCGCCGACGCGGGGAGCCGGGCCGAGACATCGATTGAAGGGCAGCCATATGTCGGCGACCAAACAGCGCGCGGAATCCAAGGACGGTTTTTGGGAGACGGTCAAGGTGATCGTCGAGGCCCTGCTTCTTGCGCTTGTGGTGCGCACCTTCCTGTTTCAGCCCTTTTCGATTCCGTCGGGGTCGATGATGCACACCCTGCTCATCGGCGACTACCTGTTCGTGTCGAAATACTCCTACGGCTACAGCAAGTACTCATTCCCGTTCGGCCTCGCTCCCTTCGAGGGACGCATCTGGGCGAGTGCTCCCAAGGCCGGCGACATCGTCGTCTTCAAGCTGCCGGCCGACCATTCGACGGACTACATCAAGCGCGTCGTCGGCCTGCCGGGCGACAAGATCCAGATGAAGGGTGGCGTTCTCCACATCAACGGGCAGCCCGTGAAGCGGGAAAACACCGGCGAGTTCATGGAGAAAGGGCCGTTCGGCAACGAAATCAAAGCGCAGATCTGGCGCGAGACCCTGCCGAATGGCGTCTCCTACGATACGCTCGACATGGGCACCACTGCCGGTGACGACACCCGCGAGTTCGAAGTGCCGCCGGGTCATTACTTCATGATGGGCGACAATCGCGACAATTCCGCCGACAGTCGCATCGACGGATCCGGCGTCGGTTATGTGCCGTTCGACCATCTGGTCGGCAAGGCGCAGGTCATCTTCTTCTCCATCGACCAAAGCGCCAAGCCCTGGATGGTCTGGACCTGGCCCTGGACGGTGCGGGTCGACCGCATGCTTTCCATGCTGAACTGATCCATGAACAACCATCAGGCACAAGTTCTGGAGGCGCTCGAAGGGCGCCTCCAGTATCGTTTCAAGGACCGCACCGGCCTCGTGCGAGCGCTTACCCATCGCAGCTCCGTGCCCGGCGATCAGGTTGCCCACGAGAGCTATCAGCGACACGAGTTCCTCGGCGACCGCGTGCTGGCGCTGGTGGTGGCAGAAATGCTGTTTTCCGCCTATCCGCGCGAAGAGGAGGGTGATCTCGCTCGCCGATTGAACCAGTTGGTTCGACGCGAGACCTGCGCCGAGGTGGCCACCGATCTTGATCTTGGCTCGGTCGTGCGGCTCGGCGCCGGCGAGCGCCAATCGGGTGGTCGCCGCAAGGAAGCGATCCTTGGCGATGTGGCCGAGGCAGTGATCGCCGCCATCTACCTCGACGGCGGCTTCGACGCGGCAAAGGACTTCGTGCTGCGCAACTGGAAGCCTCGAATGGAAAGCCTGAGCGGCCCGTTGCGCGACTCGAAGACGCTCCTTCAGGAGTGGGCGCAGGGGCGAGGGCAGGGGCTTCCAAGCTATTCGATCGTCGAGCGTTCCGGTCCCGACCATGCGCCAACGTTTCGCGTCATGGTCACCATCGACGGCGAAGCTGCGGGCGAGGGGCAAGGCAAGTCGAAGCGCGATGCCGAACAGGC
Organism: Pleomorphomonas sp. NRK KF1; assembly: GCF_023721755.1. Lineage (GTDB taxonomy): Bacteria > Pseudomonadota > Alphaproteobacteria > Rhizobiales > Pleomorphomonadaceae > Pleomorphomonas. The sequence continues at coordinate 435,493 of NZ_JAMDLH010000001.1, forward strand.
CGCCGCTGCGGAGGCGCTGGCCAAACGGGCGGGTTGAGACGGTCGCCGTGACCGTAGCCTGTGTGTCCGTTTGAGGCCGATCCGCCCTTCCGTCCGCTATTCAGCTGAAAAGGAATGACATAATCTTGGCCAACCTTCCGCCTCCGGAGAGAGACGCGATGACCGATGAAGCCGCCCCGTCCGTCGATACCCCCACTCGCGCTGGCTTCGTTGCGTTGATCGGAGCGCCCAACGCCGGCAAATCGACGCTGCTCAATCGTCTGGTCGGCGCCAAAGTGTCGATCGTCAGCCACAAGGTGCAGACGACGCGGGCCATCATGCGGGGCATCGCCATGCATGGTTCGTCGCAGGTGGTCTTTGTCGATACGCCGGGCATCTTTGCGCCGAAGCGCCGGCTCGACCGAGCCATGGTGGATACCGCCTGGTCGGGGGCGGCCGACGCCGATGTCGTCTGTCTACTGGTCGACGCCAAGCGCGGTTTGGCCGAGGAAGTGACGCAGGTCGTCGAGAAGCTCGGCGAGCTCCGGCATCCCAAGGTTCTGATTCTCAACAAGATCGATACGGTGAAGCGGGAGAGCCTGCTGGCCCTGGCTGCCGATCTCAACGCCCGCGTCGGTTTCGAGGCGACCTTCATGGTATCGGCGCTGAATGGTTCGGGCACCGACGACCTGCTCGCCCATCTGGCATCGCGCGTGCCGGAGGGACCGTGGCTCTATCCCGAAGATCAGCTGTCCGATCTGCCGATGCGCATGCTGGCAGCCGAGATCACCCGTGAGAAGGTGTTCATGCGTCTCCACGACGAACTGCCCTATTCCTCGACGGTCGAGACCGATCAGTGGAAGGATCAGAAGGATGGGTCCGCTCGGATCGAGCAGACTATTTTCGTGGAGCGCGAAAGCCAAAAGAAGATCGTCCTCGGCAAGGGCGGTGAAACCGTCAAGGCCATCTCGATGGCCGCTCGCAAGGAACTGACCGAAATCCTGGAGCGCCCGGTTCACCTCTTCATTTATGTCAAGGTACGCGAGAACTGGGCGGAAGATCCCGAGCGGTATCGCGAAATGGGGCTAAACTACCCTCGCCACTGAGTGGAAGGCGGGGAGGGCACGTTACTGCCACCCGACCCGGCTTTTTCGCCTCGCTGCTTTGCGCTCATCGAGTTGCGATTGTCCTCTGTTGTCTCGGGGCGCTAGAAATCTCACATTTGTCTGTCCATACGGACAAGGCGTAGCTGAGTTGGCAAAGGCTCGTTTTGGCGGGAACTCGGCTATAGTCGCATCAGGGGTGGATTGACATCGGTGTCACAACCTGGTTTTCTATTGCAACTGACAGCGATGTCAATCGGGCCGAGGGAGGGGACGTTGGTTACGCTCAAGGATGTCGCTCGGGAGGCCGGTGTATCCCCGAAAACCGTGTCACGCGTCGTGAATGACGACCCGGCGGTCAATGTGAAGACGCGCGAGGCCGTTTCCGAAATCATTCAGCGGATGCACTACGTCCCGGACCATGCGGCGCGTATGATGCGGATGTCCCACTCTTCGGTCGTTGGCGTCATGACGGACGCGGTGGCGACCACCCCATATTCGGTCGATATCATCCGCGGCGCCCAATCGGGGCTGAGGGAACAGGCGCGGACCATGCTGATCGCCAATACCGATGGCGATCCCAAGCAGGAAAATGAGTATTGGAAGGTTTTCAGGGCTCACAAGGTGGCCGGTGCCGTCTATGCCACCACTTATCACAGGCCCGTCGATCTTGGCGCTCCCGATTTCGAGCGGGGTATTGTGCTCGCCAACTGCTACTCGGCCAGGCGTAGTCACTGCTCGGTCGTCCCTGACGATGAGGGAGGGGGCTATATGCAGGCGCGCCATCTGATCGAGCTTGGCCATCGGCGCATTGGCATTGTCTCGCTCAGCCCGGTTTTGCGTGCCACGGTGCTGAGGGGAGCCGGCTATCGCACCGCGTTCGCCGAGAGCGGACTGTTCTACGATCCATCCTTGGAGGTTCCGGGCTTCGTCACTCGGCCCGACGGGGGAGAAGATCTCGTCGCCTATGATGCGTCGCTTGGCTTGCTGCGACGCGCCGAAAGCCCCACCGCCATCATCTGCGGAAACGATCAGATCGCCGTGCAGGTTTATGCCGCAGCCGCATCGCTTGGACTGTCCGTACCCGAAGATCTGTCGGTCATGGGGTTTGATGACATGACGATCATCACCCACACGCTGAAACCCATGCTGACGTCCGTGGCGCTTCCCTATTTCGAGATCGGGCGCACCGCCGTGGATTTGCTCGCCCGGATCAATGGAGAATCCGAGGGGCCGGTTCCTCCGCAGGTTTTGGTGCCCTGTCCCCTTGTCGAGCGGCACTCCTGTCGACAAATCTAGTGATCGGTGCGCTCTGGTCGCGCGAACGGCCGAATCCTGGCTCGAACCGTCGCATGGACAATTGGGCGATTTCAGCGCGGCTGAGGCGGTCGTTGGTGACGTAGAAAACAAACCGAGCAGCGATCGTAATGTTCAGTTTTGGTAGACAATATAGCCACAAGAGACGATCTTGTTTCCGTTTCGAAGTGTTTCTAAATTCTAGCCGAACACGGTGTCTCCGTACGCCGTGAGAACGGCAAACCTCGCGGGCAGCTGGCGGGGGGAGGCCTCCGGAAGGAAAACTCGATCATGGCTGGTCTCGGTCGCCACTTTGCCGATCTTCCCACGACTCCCCGCATGCCGACGCTTTTCATCGGTCATGGCAGCCCGATGAACGCCATCGAGGACACCCCTTATAGCCGCGCCTGGCGCGCGCTGGGCGCTCGTTTGCCCGTGCCCAAGGCGATCCTCGTCGTATCTGCCCACTGGATGACGCGCGGCGTCACGTTGGTGCACGTGAAGGAGCATCCCGTTACCATCCACGACTTCGGCGGCTTTCCGGATGAGCTGTTCGCCCAGCGCTATCCGGCGCCAGGGGCTCCGGGATATGCCGAGGCGACCATCGATCTCGTGAAGAACCACCACATCGAACCGGATGAACGCTGGGGTCTGGACCATGGCGCCTGGTCGGTGCTGATCCAGATGTTCCCGAAAGCGGACATTCCCGTGTTTCAGTTGTCGGTCGATCTCAGCCGTTCGTCCGAGGCGCATTTCGGGCTGGCCGAAGAACTCAAGGCCTTGCGTGAGCGCGGCGTGATGATCATCGGCTCCGGCAACCTCGTCCACAATCTTCGGGCCATCGCCTGGGGAGGCGGGCCGGCTTACGATTGGGCCGAGGCGTTTGACGCCCGCATGGCCGAAGCAATTGCCAAGGGTGATTACAAGTCGGTCGTCGACGCGCCGAAGCTGGGGCGCATAGCCCAGCTGTCGCATCCGACGTTCGAACATTTCTTCCCGGCTCTCTATCCTCTGGCCGTTGCCGACAAGGCCGACGAGCTCAGCTTCTTCAACGAGGGCATCGATCTCGGCTCGATCTCCATGCGGTCGTTCATGCTGGCGTGACGCCTCGGTGCGAGCGAACCTTTGCCACCGATGGCACCTGGAATGGCCGGTCGTCGAGGCGGGGAGAGCCGGGAGCTGGAAGACTGCTCTGATCTGCGATTCGCATAATCGATATTATGGAACCTAGTATGTCGGCAAAACCGGTTACTCCCAGGGCTTTGGTAGCGCTGATCCAAGCCGCGCCATCTGTATGACGTCCCGGTACTCGTCGCCAAAGCGGGCTGCCGCGCGCATTGTGCCCTCGCAAATGAACCCGCTCGCCTCATAGAGCGCTATTGCCCGGAGGTTGTCGGAAAACACCGTGAGCTCGATCCGACTGAAATCCGACCGCTCGGCGGCGGCAATGGCCGTATCGAGCAGCGCCTTGCCGAGGCCTTTGCCGCGCCACGCAGGCAACAGCCCGATGCCGAGCCTGCCGACATGGGACTCGATTTCGAACGAACTGCGGCAGACGTCGCACCAGCCGACCAGCTTTCCATCGACGACGACAGCCAGGTGCGGATTGCCGGCGCCGAGGCTCTCCCGCAGGAACTCGATGGTGCCGTCCATTGGCGGCGCGTCGACGAATCTCAGATAGCGACGCTCGCGGGCCACGACGCCGACCACCCGGTTGAACTCGGCCGCGTCGTCGACCGACATTGGACGGATGAGAAACTCTCTATCAAGCACGGGCACGCTCGCTACTAAAACAGTTTAATTTCAATAGATTATTTGCTTTTGTTGAGATAGGCAAGAAAGTACGATATGCAACTCTCCGGCTTTGAAAATCGGAGACGTTCGTGGCGCCGACCCTCAGGATTCTTCTCCTCGTTATCGCCATTGCCCTCGTTGCGCAGGCAGCTATTCTCTTTGTCATGGGGCAGCCGCCAATCTGTGCCTGCGGCACCGTGCGTCTTTGGACCGGCACCGTTCTCAGCCAGGAGAACTCGCAACAGCTCACCGACTGGTACACCCCTTCGCATGTCATTCATGGCATGCTGTTTTTCGCCTTCGGCCGTCTGGTATTTCGAGGGCACTGGTCTCCAGTCCTCGCAGTGGCCTTGGCGCTCGGCATCGAAGTCGCTTGGGAGCTCATCGAGAATTCGCCGCCCGTGATCGACCGCTATCGCGAGCAGGCGCTGGCGCAGGGCTACTCCGGCGACAGCATCCTGAACTCGCTCTCCGATACCCTGGCCATGCTGCTCGGGTTCTGGATCGCGGCCCGGCTGCCCGTTCGTGCAAGCATAGCATTAGCGCTCGCTGCCGAGCTGTTCACAGGCGTGATGATCCGAGACAATCTGACGCTCAATGTCGTTCAGCTCCTCATGCCAAGCAAGGCGATCTCCGCATGGCAGGCGGAAGGTGGCGTCTACGGCGCCCCCTCACAGGAGTAAGGCCCTTTCACAGCGCGCCGGGAAAAACCTCCGCCAAGACCCCGATAGCTTCGTTCCAATGGCGAATGCGTGGATAGCCGGTAACGTTCGCGTTGTGCGGCGAAGAGAAGACGATCCCCTGCCCGCCGAACCGCTGGAAATGGCGGGCGTTGTCGTCGATCAGGCAATCGGCGGCGATGACGCTCTTGTCGCCGCAGAAGACGATATTGAGCGGGTCGACGAACGGGAAATGCCGCCTCAACCAGAGAAACTTCGGGCCGAGCGAGTTGGGGAACTCCATGGCCGCCGAGGTGATGAACAGCTCGCAACGGGACGCGATCGCCGAGAGCGCCTCCTGACTGCCGTCGATGACCGGCAGCTCGGCAAAGAAGGCTCCGTCATGCATGGCCTCCCTCAGCGCATCCGCGGCGTCCAGCTCAAGCATGTCGAAAAGCTGTCGGCCATGGAGCGTCTCCGGGCTCCAGCGCGGTCCATGCCGCTCGATCAGCCAGCCCAGCATGGCACCGTACGTGTCCGCGATGACTTCGTCCATGTCGACGGCGACGCGAATGCGGTTCACGATCCTCTCCCTCGCGACGATTGTATGAATCGAATCAATCTATGCTTGGCGAGCCCCGGCATGCAAGTTCGGCTTAAAGTTTCTTCCGCGATGTTCTATTGAGCGGCCAGCACTGGCAGCCGCTTCGCGGCCCCGTCCGTCAAGGAGGCACCGATGGCCCTCGATCGCGTTCTCGCCGACGCCTTTGTTCCAGAACTACCGAACTACTACAAAGGCAAGGTGCGCGAGAATTACGACCTGCCGGATGGCAGCCGCATCATCATCGCCACCGATCGCATCAGCGCCTTCGACCGCGTGCTGGCGGCCATTCCCTTCAAGGGGCAGGTCCTGACGCAGACCGCGCGTTTCTGGTTCGACGCGACCGGCGACATCTGTCCCAATCATGTCATCGCCTACCCCGACCCCAATGTCGTGATCGGTCGGCGGCTCGACATTCTGCCGGTAGAAGTGATCGTGCGCGGCTATCTTGCCGGCACCACCAGCACATCGGTGCTGACCAAGTATCGGGCCGGCGAGCGACACATGTACGGACTGACGCTGCCCGACGGCCTCCATGACAACGAGAAGCTGCCCTCCCCGATCCTGACTCCCACCAGCAAGGCCTTCGACGGCGGCCACGACGAACCGCTGAGCGGCGAGGAGATCGTGGCCAAGAAGCTGTTGACGCCCGAGCAATGGGCCACGGTGTCCGACTATGCGCTGAAGCTATATGCGCGTGGCGCCGAGATCGCCGCCGCTCACGGCCTCATCCTGGCCGATACCAAGTACGAGTTCGGGCTCGACGGCAACGGCACGATCGTACTGGCCGATGAGATCCACACCCCCGATTCGAGCCGCTACTGGATTGCCGCCTCCTATGCCGAGGATTTCGCCGCAGGACGCCGTCCAAAGAGCTTCGACAAGGATTTCATCCGTGCCTGGGTGGGAGCGCGTTGCGATCCTTACAAGGACCCCATTCCCGAGATTCCCGAAAGCCTGATTGCCGAGACCTCGAAGGTCTACATCGATGCTTTCGAGGCAATTACAGGCGAGAGTTTCGTGCCGGACCTTTCCGGCGAGACGCCTCTCGAGCGGGTGAGATCAAACCTGGCCCCGTATTTCGTTCGTTAAGCGAGATGGGGCGGCGGCGGCCGTCGGCGGGGCGGGCCACTTGGCAACCTCCTGTGAACCAATCCAAGGTTATGCTACTGTCAGATTTGACTAATACGGCTTGGGCCGCCGTATCGACACTGGGGTTGGGGCAGAATCATGGGGCAGATCGCCAGCGGGGCCACTCCGCTCGATGACAATCCGGGCCTGAAAAGAGCGCTCGACACACTGGAAAAGCTGACTTCGGTGCTTCGGAAGCCCGAACCGGTGCGTGCCACCGCCACCGAGAACCCCGTACACGCCCTGCAGGCGACCACGGAAGCGGCGTTTGCAACGGCATCGTCGGACGCCGCCGAGCCGACGCCCGCTCCCGGTCGGAAAGCAAAGCCGGCAACCTCCGCCACGCCAACGCTCCTGTCGATGAAGCAGGCCTCGGCCATGACCACGCTTTCGGTGTCATCGATCAAGCGCATGATGGCGGCCGGCACCTTTCCCAAGCCGGTCAGGCTTGGCGAGAGCCGTATCGCTTTCGTCGATGCCGAAATCCACGCCTGGGTGCGTGCCCGCATCGCCGAACGCGGCTGAGTTCAAGCCTCCCGAACGTCTTGCGATACGGCATTCGCGGCGTTGCGGACCAATCCGGCCAGCATCTCGTAACGCTCCGGCGTGATCATATCTGCCTGACCGACGGTGGCTATGGCAGCCACCACACGATTACGACCATCGAAAACCGGCGCAGCGATGCAGGACGTGTCGTCGAGGACTTCACGATCGTCAAGAGCCCAGCCGCGCTGCCGTATAAGCTCGAGTTCCCGACGCATGGCGTCCGGCGATGCAATGGAGCGTGGTGTCGCCTTCGTCCAGTCGAGATCGGCGAGCAGACGCATTCTGTCCGCTTCGTCGAGGAAGGCCAATAAAGCCTTGCCCGTTGCCGCTCGGTTAAGGGGCCAGCGCATGCCTTCGTATCCTGAGCAGCGAGCGTCGCCTCCGGGGCGCGCACTGGCGAGAACCACGGCGTCCCGTCCCTCGAATGTGGCGATCTCGCAACGGAATCCCGACTGACCGGCCAACAATTCCAAATGCTTGAGCGAAAGGCTGTCAATGGTTCGCTGGCGGATGCCGAGACATCCCAGTTCGCAAATCTTCGGCCCCAGCACGAATCGGCCATCGGCCTGAAGCTGGACGGCGCTGATGTCCACAAGAGCCTTGAGAAGCTGATGTGTCGTGCTCTTCGGGAGATCGAGCGTCTTTTGAATCGTCGAGAAAGCCAGTCTGCCACGACGACCGATCAGATCGAGAATCATCACTGCCTTTCGCAATGACGGAACGGCAACCGCGCGGCGTGATGCGGCTGTATCTTTACCTTCTTCACGGACCATTGCCCGCCCTCATAGAATTGTCATCGGTGACAAGCTTACGACGTGCGGAAAACCCGGCCATCCGTGGCGACACGTGGATATGTATAAAAAGTCGCATTCGTTGAATGACAATGCCGGATGACGACGGGAAATTCGCTTGCGCCAAAGACCGACTCCTTGCACAAACCACGCAGCCGGCGATCGTTCCGCTTCTTGCCGCCTTGTCTTTTCCTTCCTGTCAGGGGTTTGAACGGTCCGGTGGAAACGTCGGTCTGAGCCCCGGAGCCGCCCATGCCAACCCTTCCCGAAACGTCTGGAGAGGCGCCATCGCAGCCGTCTCGGGACACGGAGCGGACTTTGTTGGCCATTCTGCTGGTTGTTGGCTCGACGATCTTCTTCGCCGGGGGCGACGTTGGCGCCAAGCTGATGAAGGAAACGGCACCCGCCCAGCTCGCGACTTGGTTTCGCTACTTCGTGCTGTTTCTGGTGGCGTTTCCCTGGGCCCTGTCATCCCGCGGCCTGTCTGTGTTTCGGCCGGCAAGCTATCTCTTGCAGATCGGTCGCGGCCTCGCTGCCGTGGCCTCCACCAGTTTTTTCATCTTGGGCTTGGCCTATCTCGACGTTCCCTCCAACACGGCTATCCATTTTATCTCGCCCATTATCGTGATGGTGCTTTCCATCTTCGTTCTGGGGGAGATGGTCGGGATTCGCCGTTGGCTGGCGGCGGTGGTCGGGTTCTCGGGTGTGTTGCTGATCGTTCGTCCGGGCACTGACAGTTTTCAACTCGCAGCGCTCTTTCCGCTCGGATCGGCGACGGCCTGGGCATTGGGGGCGCTTTTCACGCGCCTCATGAAGAGCGAACCAACTGAAGTCACGTTCATGTGGACCGGCCTGATCGGCCTTGGCGTATCGACGCTTTTGGTCCTGCCCGTGTTTCACATCCCCACCGGCCGGGAGCTCGCCTACGGAATCGGTGGCTCCTTGAGCTTTACGCTGGCCCACATGCTGTTCATTTCCGGTTTGAAGTTGGCGCCGCTCTCGCTGCTGGCGCCCATTACCTACGTGCAACTGGTGTCGGCCGGTATTCTGTCCTATCTGTTCTTCGGCGATTTCCCGAGCTATTATACCCTTCTAGGGTCAGCGTTGATTGCTGGCTCGGGCCTATATTCGGCTCACCGCGAGCGGATCCGGCAGAGAATGCCTGCGATGCCGGCACCACCCGTGCAATAGCGGTCCGCGCCCCCTTTTCCGGGCGGAACCATCATGCGCAATCTTCGTTTGTTGTATGCGGCGCTGGCGGACTCTTGTTCTTCGGTGCTTTCGGATTTCAGCAAGCGATAGGAGAACACCCTATGAAGAGATCTTCAATTATTTGGGTCGTCATTGCGGTCATCGTGGTGATTGGCGCCATCGTCTACTTCTCGGGCAACACCGGCACCACCACGCCTCCACCGCCTGCCACGTCCAGTGCACCTGCGGCCCCCGCCGAGCCTGCTCCCGCGACCACTGCGCCTGAAACTCCGGCTGCTCCCGCCACTCCGGCGACCCCTGCGCCCGAAACTCCGGCTGCTCCTGCCGAGCCGGCAACTCCGGCGCCGACGACGCCTGAGACACCGGCCGCTCCGGCCACGCCGCCCGCCACAACACCCTGACGTCCGTTGTCTCGACTGACCATTGAGCCAGGGCTTACTTGGAAATGAACGAAAAAAATCGGCGCCCTGATGAGGCGCCGATTTCATTTGAACGAACGAAGTTCAGAGCGTGCGGTCGATAGCCGAGGTCCGGGGTGTTCCGCCCGTTCCCTCCCAGGCTTCGATCATCGCCTGCATGCGCATGGCGAACTCCTGGCTGTCCTGAACAACCGCGGTATTCCCGGGCGAATCGACAGGCTGTTCCGTCGCCTTGCTTTGATCCGACATCAACACCTCGAAGCCGGATACCTGATCGAGTGGACTGGTCTTGACGGTGTTCGCCTTGGTCAAGGAGTTGGCCGAAGCCGCGCCTGTACCCTGCCCTTCGGACTTGTCCGTTGCCGTCTCGACGGTGTTGCCATCCGTCTTCTCGGCAACCTTGACGGCCTTTTCCGCGCTGAGGTCGGTTGTCGTCGACTGGTTCTGCTCGGTCGGCGTTCTCGGCACCGGCGAGGTCACACCGGTAAGGACCGGTTTTACGCTCCCGATATCCATGATCTGTCCTTTCGCGCCGGATAGCGGATGATCCGGATCATCGAAGGAAGTCTATCTCGAGGACCTGAAAGGAGTGTTCTTGCCATCGTTAAATTTTTAACGATGTGCATGACAATCGTCGCCGCCACTTGTCTGAGCGTGGCCGCTCCCATCTTCAGGCGGCGGCCACTAAACCAGAGAAGATGTTAATGGGTCATCAACGGCATGCGAATGACATCTTTCAAGGCGCGGGATGGATAAATGGCCAGGGAGACGCTTCTCCGTCGGGCGGCACAACGACGCGGACGAGCACCGTCCGCTCGGCTGCGAGCGCGCTGGGCAGTATGGCGGCCAACTCGGCCGGCGATTCGACCGAATGCGCTTCGATGCCGAAAGCTTCGGCCAGCTTGAGAAAGTCCGGGTTCTGGAGTTCCGAGGCGATGAAGCGCCCCTCGAAACGGGTCCTCTGGTCCCGGCGGACATTTCCGTAGGCGCCATTGTCGAACACCACGGTCACCACGCCTATTCCCTCCTGTGCCGCGGTTGCCAACTCCTGCACGCCAAACATGAACCCACCGTCGCCGCAGACGGTGATGACTTTGCGATCGGGATTGGCGACCTTGACGCCGAGAGCCGTCGGAAAACCGTAGCCGAGCGTGCCCTGATACCCCTCGCTGACATAGGTTCGAGGCAGCCGGGCGTCCCAGGCGAAGTAGGACGCAAAACCAACCTGACAGAGCTCGGTCAGGAAGAAGCCATCGTCCGGTAACGCCGCTCGAATCGCCTTGAGATAGTCGACTTCGGGCTGAACTCGCGCAACTTCGGCTTCCACGGTCTCCTTGGCGGCGCTGATCTCGGTGCGAATGACGGCGCCATCGCGTCTGTGAGCATCCATCGCGAGGCGACGGATCGCATCAGTCAGCGCCCGGGCTCCGACCTTGGAATCGGCGACTATGGATGCGTCGGCCTTGAGGCGGATCATTTCCTCGGGGTCAACGTCGATCCGGACAAGTTTGCGCCCGCCGGGCAGGCGCTCATGATAGGTCATCATGCCGGTCCAGCGCATGGTCGGCAGTTCCAGCCGCGTGCCGATGCCCAGCACGACGTCCGTTTCCGGATAGAGGCGATGGGCGACGGCCGATGAGAGGCCAAGTGGCTCGCTTTCCGACATGATGCCTCTACCGCCACGCAAGGCCGTCACGGGCGCATCAAGTAGGGTGGCGAGCGCCCTCACCTCCTCCGCGGCATGCTGGGCGCCGCTGCCGGTCATGATCATCGGTCGACGAGCCGCGACGAGCAGCCTTGCCGCCGCTTCGACCGCCGCAGCCTCGGGTTCCGTCGGCGAGGGCAGAATCGCACCGCCAAGAAACTCCGTAACCGCCGTTGCCGCCATGCTGTCCCATGCCATTTCGAGAGCAACCGGACCGGGACGGCCTGTCAGCATCTCTCGAAAAGCCTGATTGACGAGCGCCGGCGCATCCTCGACGCGCTCGATCCGAGCCGACCATTTGGTCATGCGTCGCAGAAGGCCGAGTTGATCGGGAACCTCGTGGAGATGCCCACGTCCCTTGCCCTCGAAGGTCGAAGGAACATTGCCGGTGATCATCAGGACCGGCGCGCAACAACCGAGAGCGGTAATCAGAGCCGCGCCAGCGTTCAGAACGCCCGGCCCCGGAACCACGGAGAACACGCCGGGACGACCGGTGGAGCGGGCGTAACCGAAGGCCATGTAGCCTGAGGCCTGTTCATGACGGGCGCTGTAGGTGCGGATCTTGTCCGTCGACAGCGCCAGCGCGTCGAAAAGCGGATAGGTCTGCGCACCCGGCAGGCCGAAGACGGTGTCCACACCATTGGCGATAAGCGCGTCAACGATCGCGCGACCGCCGGAGACGGCGTCACGGACTTGCAGCATGGTCTTCCTCCCGAAAGGGCCGGTTGGTCAGTCGACGGGGTAACCCACGGCCTTGAGAGCCGTCACGAAGGATGGAATGTCGCGAACATGGAGACCGGCGACATTGATCCGACCCGAACCTGCCATGTAAACGGCATGGTCCTTTCTGAGGGCAAGAACCTGTTCGGTGCTGAGCGCCAGCGTCGAAAACATGCCGGTCTGCGTTTCGTGAGCCTTGAGGCCCGGACCGGCTGCCGCGAGCGCCGAGCGCACGCCGCGAACGCGCGCGCCCATGCGGTCGATTTCCTCGCGCCAGACGCGTGTCAGTTCGGGATCTTCGAGAATGGTGCGAACGATGGCGGCGCCGTGGTCCGGCGGCATCGACCAGGATACCCGGCTGAAGGCGGCGAGATTGGACATCACCACCGAGGCCGTCTTGGCGTCGCGTGCCTTGACATAAAGGGCGCCGACGCGCTCGCGATAGAGGCCGAAGTTCTTGTCGCAGGAATAGGCAACCATCACCTCATCGAGGTTATCCGTCAGCAGACGCACGCCATAGGCATCGCCCTCGAGTCCCTTGCCGAGGCCGTGATAGGCGAAGTCGATCAACGGAACCACGCCGGTTTCCTGCAGCGCCTTCAGCACCGTCCGCCAATCCTCTGGCTCCAACTCGCCACCTGTCGGGTTGTGACAGCAACCGTGAAGCAGAACGATGTCGCCAGCCGACGCGCCCTCGATTGCCGCCACCAGCGAGGCGACGTTCACTGTCTGCGTCTTCACGTCGAAATAGGGATGCGGCACCGCCTTGAGACGCGTGGCGTTGAGAATCTGAAGATGGTTCGGCCAGGTCGGGGCGCCGTAGAGGATCTTGGCGTCGGGACGTGCCAAAGCCACCAGATCCGCCGCAAGCCGAACGGCGCCGGTGCCTCCGGGGGTCTGGATGCCGACGACGCAATCGCCCGGATCCTTGCCGAAGACGATCGGCTTGAGGAGATCGGTATAAGCCGGATCGCCTTCCGGCCCGAGATAGGCTTTGGTGGTTCGCGTATCGAGAAGCACCTTCTCGGCGGCCTTAACCGCCGCCATGATCGGCGTGACACCATTGTCGTCGCGGTAGACGCCGACGCCGAGGTCGAGCTTCTGTGGACGGGGATCGGCCCGGTAAAGTCCGATGAGGGCAAGCAAGGCGTCGGCGGGCTGTTCGGGAAGGGTGTCAAACATTTTGGGGCCTATCCGGCTGGCGGTGAACGGATCCACCTTATCGGGGTTCGGTGGAAATATCTCTGCGATTTCCTGAAAGGCAATTGCTCGCGGCGAAGATTTTCAGCATTATGCCGCCCGCTCACGCATGTTTCTTGCGCAGTCGCTTTCGGAGTTCCGCGCCTTGGAAGAGTTGGATGTGTTCGACCTGCGCCTTCTTGCCGCCATTCAGACGAAAGGCGACATGACCCAGGCGGAACTGTCGGAAATCGTGCACCTCTCCCCTACCCAGTGTGCCCGCCGTCTGCAGCGCCTCAGGAGCGACGGCTATGTTCGCGACATCGTGGCGATCCTCGATCCGGAAAGACTGGGCATCAACATCATCGCGCACACGCTGGTGGGGCTTCGCAACCACGACGATGAAACGGGCAAGGCGTTCCGGGCCTTTGTGGACGCTGCCGACGAGGTTGTGGAGTGCTGGTCGCAGACGGGCGACGCCGATTACCTTTTGAAGATCATGGTGAAGGACCTGGGTGAGCTGGCCAGTCTCATTGAGCGTCTGATCACCGCCGTCGGAGGTTTCGCCTCGCTCCGTTCCTTCGTGGCCTTGAAGGCCATCAAGCGTACGACGACGGTGCCTATCCGCGCGTAAGATCCGCCCTACCCCGCTTGTATTCTGTTCCGCCCATGAACCTTGGCGTCGCTTGCTCAAGAGCTCGCGGGGCGGCTTGGCGCGTGCTTTTGTCTGCGCTTTCCGGCTCCAAGCCCGCCACCCCAAAAACAATGCGGAGACATTCGTTTTATCTTCATATGATTTCGTATATTTGCTAGCATCGCAACCAATTGAAAGCGTCTACGAAAAGGACGCGATTGGCGGAGACGGCGATGGCGAATGTGGACATCCTGGTAATTGGTGGCGGCATCAACGGCTGCGGCATTGCGCGTGACGCCGTTGGGCGCGGTTACTCCGTGCTGCTCGCCGAGATGAACGATCTCGCCTCCGGTACCTCATCCGCTTCGACAAAGCTGATTCATGGCGGTCTCCGTTACCTTGAGCATTACGAGTTCCGCCTGGTTCGGGAGGCACTGACGGAACGCGAAGTGCTTTGGGCCATGGCGCCTCACATCATATGGCCACTGCGTTTCGTCTTGCCGCATCACAGAGGTCTCAGGCCGGCCTGGCTGCTCCGGCTGGGTCTCTTTCTTTACGATCATCTCGGCGGACGCCGACGTTTGCCGGTCACCCGATCGGTGGATCTTCGCTCGGACGTAACGGGAAAGCCGCTGCAAGGCGAATACGAGCGCGGTTTCGAATACTCCGACTGCTGGGTACAGGATGCCCGACTCGTCGTGCTGAACGCTTCCGATGCCGCAGCCCATGGCGCCACCATCCTTACCCGCACGCGCGTCACGGCGGTTGCTCGCGCCGAGGATTGCTGGATTGTGACGCTCAGAGACGTGGAAACCGGAAAGGACGCTACGGTGACCGCAGGTCTGCTGGTCAACGCCGCCGGGCCATGGATCGATGAGGTCCTGCGATCGGCTGCCGGCACGCCCGAAGCGCGACACGTCCGCCTGGTTCAGGGCTCTCACATCATCGTGCGGAAACTCTACGATCACGACCGCGCCTATATTTTCCAGAATGCCGACGGGCGCATCATCTTCGCGATTCCCTATGAGGGCGACTTCACCTTGATCGGCACCACCGACCGCGATTACTCCGGCGATCCGACCGACGTGCGCATCACGGCCGAGGAGATCGCCTATCTCACGGCTGCCGCCTCGGAGTACTTCAAGACGCCGATTACAGAGGCCGATATCGTCTGGACCTATTCTGGCATTCGGCCGCTTTACGATGATGGGGCCTCGAAGGCACAGGAGGCGACGCGTGACTATGTGCTGAAACTTGCCGGTGAGGAGAACGAGCCAAAGCTGCTCAATGTGTTTGGAGGCAAGATCACCACCTACCGTCGTCTCGCCGAAAGCGCGCTGACTCTGATCGAAGGCGCACTTGGTGCGCGAGGCGCTCCCTGGACGAAAGGGGCAACTTTGCCGGGCGGCAACGTGCCCTCTGGCGACATCGGCGCCTACCGGGCGCGTATCGTCGCCAGCCGCCCAGGCATCGATCCCTGCCTGGTCGAACGACTGGTCCATACCTATGGCACCAAGACCGAAGAGATCCTTGCGGGGGTCGCCGTCACCGCCGATCTTGGTCGCGACTTCGGTGCCGGACTCACGGAGGCGGAGGTGCGATATCTCGTCCGCAATGAGTGGGCGAGGAGCGCCGAGGACATCTTGTGGCGGCGCACCAAGCTCGGTCTTCGCATGACCGAGACCGCGCCGGCGGAAATCGACGCCTTCATCGCCAATCTGCGCTGACCGGGGGAGGAGCCGAGGGCGCACTTGCACCGGCTCGGCAAGCAACTAAAACTCAAGCAAACCAAGGGACGGGAGGAGACCGACCATGGCCGCATTCGTACTCGCGATCGATCAAGGCACCACGTCGACGCGGGCCATCGTTTTCGACGAGGAATATCGTGTCAAAGGCGTAGGCAAGCAGGAGTTCCCGCAGCACTTTCCAGATTCGGGCTGGGTCGAGCATGAGCCGGAGGACATCTGGCACACTACGCTGGAAACCATGCAGTATGCCCTCGCCCGGGCCGCCGTCTCGCCGCAGGACATCGCGGCCATCGGGATCACCAACCAGCGCGAGACAACGCTGATCTGGGATCGCGAAACCGGCAAACCGATCCATCGCGCCATCGTCTGGCAGGATCGCCGTACGTCGGATCGCTGCGCTGAGCTGAGGGGCGACGGTGCCGAGGACATGGTGCGCGAGAAGACCGGCCTGCTGCTAGACCCCTATTTCTCAGGCACCAAGATCGCCTGGTTGCTCGACAACGTCGAGGGTGCCCGAGCGGCGGCCGAGGCCGGGCGATTGGCGTTCGGCACCGTTGATACCTTCTTGCTTTGGCGCCTGACCGGGGGGCGGGTGCATGCCACGGACGCCACCAATGCCTCCCGCACCCTCCTCTACGATATCGCCGCCGGAGACTGGGACGACGATCTCCTTCGCCTCTTCGGTGTGCCGCGGTCCGTTCTGCCCGACGTGCGTGACAGCGCCGCCGATTTCGGGGAAACCGATCCCGATCTCTTTGGCGTGGCCATTCCGATCCGGGGTATTGCCGGAGATCAGCATGCCGCCACGGTCGGTCAGTCCTGCTTCTCACCTGGCATGCTGAAGTCGACCTACGGCACCGGTTGTTTCGCGCTGCTCAACACGGGCAGCGAAATCGTCAGGTCTTCCAACCGGCTGCTTTCGACCATTGCCTATCGCCTTGACGGGAAAGTCACCTATGCCCTGGAAGGTTCGATATTCATGGCCGGCGCCACGGTGCAGTGGCTTCGCGACGGGCTGCGCTTCTTCGAGCGCTCGGACCAGGCAGGCGCTTTGGCCGACCACGCCGATCCCAGCCAGAACGTATATCTGGTGCCGGCCTTTACAGGACTTGGCGCTCCCTGGTGGGATGCCGAAGCGCGCGGCGCGCTCTTTGGCATGACGCGCAACACCGGCCCGGCCGAGATTGCCCGCGCGGCACTGGAGGCGGTCTGTTATCAAACGCACGATCTGCTCGAGGCGATGCGACGCGACTGGACGGGATCGTCGGAGACCGTGCTGCGCGTCGATGGTGGAATGGTGGCAAGCGATTGGACCATGCAGCGCTTGGCCGACCTTCTGAACGCACCGGTCGATCGGCCTTTGGTCCTGGAAACGACCGCCCTCGGTGCCGCCTGGTTGGCCGGACACAGAGCTGGGGTCTGGCCCGACATGCAGGGATTCTCGGCCAGCTGGAAACGCAACCGACGCTTCACCCCGCAGATGGACGAAGCCGCGCGGCAGAGGAAGCTTGCCGGCTGGGCCGATGCCGTGAAGCGGACCCTGACGACCTGAAAACGGAGCGGCCCGTCACCCTTGAACAGTTTGACGGGTCGCTTTGCGACGGCGCTTCGTGCTTGCCCCTCTCTGCCTAATTCTTGCTCATCTCCCTATAGTATTTTCGCGGAGCCTGAGATGGGATTGATTGTCAACACGAGCAGCCGGAACGTTCTTTCCTTTAGATGACGTCAACCGGATGCGCATTCGACTTGGCCGGATCGTGCCTGGGCAATCACATCCACGTAGTTTTGATCCATGTCATCGCCGAGACTTGCCTTGAGGCTAATCATGAAGCATCGGATAGCGTGAACGTGGAGGTTAGAATGATCGACAAATCGTCCTCCAAGACGGGCGGCGACGGTTGCGGTTGCGACCAGGAGCCGGAGCTCATGCGCCGCATGGCGGTGACGCTTGATTCCGACCAGTTCTTGCAAGGCATTGAGCGCAAGCTGGCCGCCGATCGGTGCCATGAGTGCACCGAACTTGAAGCCTGCAAGGTGTGGTTGGACATCACGGCAATTCGCGGCGCCGTGCATCCGCCGAAGTTCTGTCGAAATGCCGATCTCTTCGAAGAGATCAGCAACGACGCTGCCAACTCGTCCTTCTGAGGTCGAATACGATAACAGGCAGGCGGCAATCAGGCCGCGCTGGCTTCGTCTTCACCCTCGTCATCGACCGAGACGGTCAGCGAGGCGAAACTGTCGGACACCTCGACCGGCTTGTCCGTGCGGGCGCCGAGGCCTGACTTGGAGCGCTCGAGCGACTTGAGAGCGAACTCGCGGAAGGCCTTCACGGGGATGGGCGGCGAGTAAATGTAGCCTTGCGCCTGGACAACGCCGATCGACTTGAGATGCTCGACCTGGTCCGGGCGTTCGACGCCTTCCGCGACGATCCCGAGGCCGAGCTGATGGCCGAGTTCGACCAGGGTGTCGACGATCGTCTGGGACGAATGGTCGGTGCCAATGTGGTCGATGAACATCTTGTCGATCTTGATGATGTCGACGCCCAGCTTCTGAAGATAGGCTAGACCGCCGTGCCCGGTGCCGACGTCGTCGAGCGCGACCGAAGCGCCGAGCGCTTGGATACGCCCGATGATGGCGCGCGACAGCGCCAGGTCCTTGAGCGGATGCTGTTCGGTGACCTCGAAGCAGAGCTGTTCGTAGCGAATCTTCGAGTTGCCATAGATCCGCTTGATGTCGTCCATGATCTCAAGGTCGTTGAAATGCATGGCCGTCAGGTTGATCGCCAGCTTGAGGCCTGGATTCTTGTCGTAGATGTCGGAGACGTCAGCCACTGTCTGCGTCATGAGCTGGCGGGTTATGTCCCGGATGGCGCCGGTCGCCTCGGCATAGGGCAGGAACTGGCCTGGCGCCACCATCGTTCCGTCGGGACGCAACCAGCGGACCAGCACCTCGCAACCGCGGATTTCGCCGGTCATCAGGTCGAAGACGGGCTGGTAGTAAGGAATGAACTCGTGATTGTCGACGGCGCGGGAGAAACTGTCGCCATCGGACTGGCGCCACATCGACCAGGTCACGATGATGAACACACCGAGGCCGGCGAGCGTCGACAGGATGATGGTGATAGCCCGAAGACCGACGATCGACTTCTGGGCCGCCATCTCGTCGACCGCGACCCGAACCTTGATCGGGTAGCGTTCCGAGGAAATTGTCGATACCAGCGCCGCCGACTGGTCGCTCTCCGTCCACTTGCCGGAAAACTTGCTCCATTCCGAACCGTCGTCGAGATAGATGGAGGTAACGCTGGCGTCCTCGAAATAGCTGGCGCCGGCCTCGATATCGAGCGATCGCGAAGCGAGACGGGCCACGAGACGCAGGCGGTCGTCGACACGCAGCGTAACCACAGCCTGCCGCTTGTCCTTGCCGTCGCTCAGCACCGACAGCATGACCGAGGGATCGCCCTTCTCCGCCACCGGTAGTCGGGCTGGAGCGGCGAGCGCACCCATCGGTTCGCCGCAGATCAGCGTACCTGCCTCGTCGGTCAGGCCGATCTGCACGATGAACTCCGAGTTGAAGGCCGTCATTCCGAATGCGGTGCGATCGGCGAGGCCACAGGTGATGCGACCGCTGGTCCGGAGATCGGCAAGCACCCGGAGCGCTTCGGCAACGGTCGTCTCCGCACGCGCCAGATAGCGCGCGGCCATGGAATCAGCCTCGGCCTGTCCGACCGAAAGGGCATGCTGGGAAAGAACGTAGTCCGCGGCCGCGATCGGAACGGTCGTGACGACCGCCGACAAAGCAAGAAGCCTGAGCCATTTCAACCACCTGAACTTCACATCGCTTCCATTCGGTCTTTAGCCCAGCCGCGCGACGGCTCCGTGTTCTTGCTCGCGGAAACAGATACCGCCATTTCAATAATTCATCTTGTTGGGGCTGGATGAAGAAATGGTTTCCCAAACCGAGCGGACCGTTCTTTTCTTTGGAGAGAGCGAGATCACCGACGTGGCTGCCAAAATTGGTCGGAGGCATGGCTTGTGCGGCGACCGTCATTTAGCCACAATGCCGGTCTCGAAAAGCGTGCCTTATCTCTCTTTTTCGATAAAGACTTATTGGGAGTATGAAATGACGATTTCCAGTCGCTGGTCCCTTACCGTGGCTGTCGTTGCATTGACCGCAGGCTTCGCGGGGCCTGCCTTCTCGGCGGCGACGCCCGAGCAGGTGACCGCGGCCCTGACCAAACTTCTGTCGGAAGACAAGGGCGCGACCTTCACGTTGGGAGAGCCGACCCAGTCGGATGCTGGAGTCGTCTACAACAACGTGTCGATCAAGTCCTCCGACGGCGGCGAGACCAAGATTGCAGTGTTGACCTTTGCCAATCCCACTGTTGAAGGCGATACGTTGAGTGCCGACTCCTTGTTGGCCGAGAACATCAACGCGACCGACAAGGGCGACAACTTTACCGCTTCCTCCCTCGAGCTTACCGCGCCCGTTTTTACCGGCAAGGAAGAGGGCAACCGGATGGACGCCGTCTCCATCATGGATATTTCGATCACGCAGGACGGTAAGGTGCCCGTAACGATCGACAGCGCCAACGTCGATCTCTCCGATTTTGCCAATGACGTGCCGCATGCCATCGACATTTCCGTCGAAGGGATCGACGTCGATCCGATGGCAATGGATGCCGGCGGGCAACTTGGCGCCCAGCTGAAGGCCATGGGGTACGACAAGCTGATCCTGGGATTCTATGGCTCCGGTTCACTCGACGAAGCGAGCGGTGACCTCGTCGTGAACGAGATCACCGTCGATGGAACCGACCTCGGCACCGTGACGCTGGCCGGAACCTTCGGCGGCCTTACCGCCGACGTCATCAAGGAACTCAAGCAGCCCAATCCGCCGCAGGACGCTTTCGGCAAGGTTACGCTGAAGGAGGCTTCGGTCTACTACGGCGACGCCTCGCTGGCCGGTCGTGTCATCGCCGAGCAGGCCAAGCAGATGGGACAAGAGCCGGCTGCCTTCGTGGGGCAGATCACCGGCGCCCTGCCCCTGCTCCTGTCGTCGATTGGCAACCAGCCTTTTCAGGACAAGCTGGCCCAGGGCGTGACCACCTTCCTGAAGGACCCCAAGAACCTGACGATCACCGCCAAGCCGGCAACGCCGATCGCGCTGATGGAACTCCTCTCCACGTCGCAGACCGCTCCCCAGACGCTGCCTGACGTTCTCAAGGCGGATGTGATCGCCAACCAGCCGGAAACCGAAGACGACGAAGCGGGCGAAGGCACCGACGCGAACTGATCGGGGCCCGGCCCTCCCAACGGGCCGGGTCACCCTTTCATGGCTACGCACCGACGCGACTGTTTGTGTTTTTCGCTAGCAAGAAGACGGGCCGCCAAGCCGGCCCAGATACCGCGTATCCGGGAGGATCGTCGATGAGAACCAGCGCTTCGATTGGGGCGGCTTTGGCGCTTGCCGCCTTTGCTTGCCCTTCGCTTGTCCATGCAGAGACGCCCAGAGAGACCCTGGTGCGGCAGTGGCTTGCCTCCACGGCTTTCGGGCTGCCGGTCACCGTTGGCAAGAGCAATTTCGACCCGGCAACGCAAACCGTGACGCTGTCTGACGTGAGCATCGGCGACCTCGATGATGATTTGATCGCCGTTCGTTTCGACGAGATCTCCGTCGAGGATCCTCGCGTTGCGCCGGGCGATGCCTTCGCCGCCCACGCGGTTCGCGCCACGAACTACTCAGTCGATCTCCACTTCGACGTCGGCAAGTGGTTCCCGGGCTTGGTCGCGCTGGAGTCGGGCGTGAGCGAGGAGATCGGCAAGACGGAGACATCGCCGACTCCGAAACAGAAACCCGTCAAGAAAATGCAAGAGAGCCGCGCCACCGATCCGGCGGGCGAAGAAGAGGCCGTACCCGAAGCAACCGCCGAGGCCGGTGAAGAGAAGACACAGCCGCCTGTAGTGGATTATTCGATGTCCGCCGAGTCTTTTCTTGTTGAAAGGCTTGTCTTGCCGCCGCCGCCGAAGAGCTTGCCCTCGGGACGGCCGATCTACGAGAACATGTTCCGCTATGCCGACTGGATGATGGGAATCCGAGCCGACTGGGCCGAGATGAACAGCGTCCGCATCGAGACAAGCGGAATGAAGGAAGGCGACTCCGTTTCGACGTACTCCTTGTCATACCTGTCGGGAATGCACGATGGTCGCGTCGAAAGGGCCGGCCTCAACTCGGCCGAACAAAAGCCGAAAGACGAGACGTCGCCCTTCAAATCGATGACCATCGACAGCACGTATGTGATCGGCGCGGACTTTGGCAAGGCGCTTGAAGCGCTCGATCCCTCCAGGTATGTCGATGGCATCGGTGACGGCAAGGAGCGTGTCGTTTACTCGCAGTATGGCGTCAACAATCTTGTCCTGACATTCGAGAATGCGACTGCGAGCATCGGCAACATCGAGGCAAACAATGTTTATCTGCGTCAGACCGACCAGCCGGTGATAAAGCAGATCTTTGAAGCGCTCGACGATCCCAAGCAGATCGAGGCCGATCCCTTCTCGTTCATTTCTACCGTCCTGCCCAACTACACGCAGTTGATGGGCGTGAATTTCGTTCGGGCCAGCAAGCTTGAAGTCAAGACCGACGACGACAGCGTCGACGTTGCGATCAACAGCTTCGATGGCAACGACATCAACGGCAACGGCATCGGTGCGTTCACCTTGCGCGACATCAGCGCTACGGCCAAGGAGACGTCCACGAAGTTTGGTCTTTCTCTGCTGACCCTCCAGGATATCCGCTTCGGCTCGCTTGCCTCCCTTCTCAAGCTCGGGCAGAGCGCATCCGAGGGCGGACAGCCCTCCGGCGAAGCGATGCGCGATGCCATCGTCAACGGCGGCACCTCCGTCGGTTTCATCGAACTCAGTGCGCTGTCGGTCGAGTCGCCGCTCGGCTCCGTGGGGCTCGACTCGCTCGCCCTGACCAGCGGCGATTATCTGGGTACCCTGCCTCAACGCGGCGATTTCACGTTCACCTCACTGTCTCTGCCGGTGGCCCTGCTGTCCGACGAGACGGTCGTTTCCGAAATGACCGGCATGGGGTACGAAACCCTCGACATATCCGGCGGTCTGACGTTGTCCTGGGATGCCGACAAAGGCGATCTGCATCTGGAGGATTTGACCCTCAAGGCCGCCGACATGGGCGTCATTTCCGGTGACGTCCACCTGAAGGGCCTGCCCTTGTCTCTCTTGGACAGGCCGGCCGAGATAGAGGCTCGCATGAAGGAGGCGGCGCTCGTGTCCGCTTCGGTCACCTATGGCAATGCGGGCATCGTCGAGAAAGCCTTCGAGGCGCAGGCGAAAAAACTGGAGCAGGATGGCGAGAAGTTCCGCGAGAACACCGCCGGTGCCTTGCCGCTGATGCTCAACTTCCTCGAGGATCCCAAGCTGCAGGCGAGGTTCGAGAAGCCAATCTCGGACTTCATTCGGGATCCGAAGTCGATCACCATCAGTGTGGCGCCTGAAAAGCCGGTTCCCTTTGCCCGGCTGGAGAAGATCGACACCGACAAGCCCAACGACCTCATTCGAGTGCTGAATGTCGGGGTGACCGCCAACGAGTGACGCTTGATCGGCGACCTAGACCACAGGAATTGAAAAGGCCGGGGAGTCGCCTCCCCGGCCTTCTTCGTTTCGGATGCTGCCGATCAGTTCGGCAGGTTCAGCTTGAGATGCAGCTCGCGCAACTGCTTGTTCGAGGCTTCCGACGGGGCGCCCATCAGCGGATCCTCGGCGCGCTGGTTCATCGGGAACAGCGTGATCTCGCGCAGGTTCTGCGCGCCACATAGCAGCATCACCACGCGGTCGACACCGGCCGCCATGCCGCCATGCGGCGGCGCGCCATATTGGAAGGCGCGATACATGCCGCCGAAGCGCTCCTCGACCTCGGTCTTGGACGTGCCGACCAGCTCGAAGGCCTTCACCATGGTCTCCGGCGACTGGTTTCGGATCGACCCCGACGCCATCTCATAGCCGTTGCAGACCATGTCATACTGGAAAGCCTTGATGGTCAGCGGATCCTGATTGTTCAGCGCGTCGAGGCCGCCCTGCGGCATAGAGAAGGGGTTGTGCGCGAAATCGAGCTTCTTCTCGTCGTCGTTCCACTCATAGAAGGGGAAGTCGACGATCCAGCAGAGCTCGAAACGCTCCGTGTCGACGAGGTTCAGGTCGAAGCCCACCCGGTTGCGAGCTTCGCCGGCGAACTTGTAGAACTTCTGGGGATCGCCAGCGACGAAGAACACGGCGTCACCTTCGGCGAGGCCGAGCTGAACGCGGATAGCCTCCGTTCGCTCGGGCCCGATGTTCTTGGCCAGCGGACCGGCGCCTTCCAGCGCGCCGTTTTCCGACCGCCAGAAGATATAGCCAAGGCCGGGCTGGCCCTGTCCCTGCGCCCAGGAGTTCATGCGGTCGCAGAAGGCGCGGCTGCCGCCGGTCTTGGCCGGAATGGCCCAGACTTCCGTCTTGGGATCGGCCTCGATCATGCGGGCGAACACCTTGAAGCCCGAACCGGCGAAATGCTCGGTCACCGCTTGCATCTCGATCGGGTTGCGAAGGTCCGGCTTGTCGGAGCCATAAAGGCGAATGGCATCGTCATACTTGATGCGGCGGAACTGCTGGGAGACCGGCCTGCCTTCCGCGAACTCCTCGAAGACGCCCCGGATCACCGGCTCCATGGTGTTGAACACATCGTCCTGCGTTACGAAGCTCATCTCAAGATCGAGCTGGTAGAACTCGCCCGGCAGGCGGTCGGCGCGCGGATCCTCGTCGCGGAAGCAGGGCGCGATCTGGAAGTAGCGGTCGAAGCCGGCGACCATCAGCAGCTGCTTGTATTGCTGCGGCGCCTGCGGCAGGGCGTAGAACTTGCCGGCGTGGATGCGGCTCGGCACCAGGAAGTCGCGCGCGCCCTCCGGCGACGAGGCGGTCAGAATCGGCGTTGAATACTCGGTGAACCCGGCGTCTTCCATGCGGCGGCGCATCGAGCGGATGATCTTCGTACGCTTGACGATGTTGCCGTGCAGCGTCTCGCGGCGCAGGTCGAGGAAGCGGTACTTGAGGCGCACGTCTTCCGGATAGTCCGGCTCGCCGAATACCGGCAGCGGCAGGTCCTTGGCCTGGGCGAGCACCGAGATCTCGTTGGCGAAAACCTCGATTTCACCGGTCGGAAGGTTGGCGTTGACGGTCTCGGGCGTGCGGGCGCGGACAAGGCAGTCGACGCGGATGACCCACTCGGCACGCAACGTCTCTGCCAGCTTGAACGAACCGCTATCGGGATCCACCACGACCTGCGTCATGCCGTAGTGGTCGCGCAGGTCGATGAACAGCAGGCCGCCGTGATCGCGCACGCGATGCACCCAGCCGGACAGCCGCACATTCTGCCCGACGTCGCTGGCTCGAAGCTGGCCGCAGGTGTGGGTGCGATAGGCGTGCATGGTTATCGTCCTGTCTCGTTGAATCCGTTGGGAACGGCTCCGGATTCCCACCTTGGGGAGGCCGGATCTGTGGGCGCGACAAGCGCACGGCGGGGCGGATTTGTCAAGAATTCTGACGCCCGTTTATAGGCCGCACCGGTCTCCGATCTTGCCTATCCGAGCTGAACAGCAGCCCGATGGCCTCGAAGGAAACTCTCGTTGACGGCGTCCGGCCGGGTCAGCGCTCGGTGCTTTGCCGGCTTCGTCGGAATAGTGTCATTCGATTGTGGGAAAAGCCTTCGCTCAGACGGCAGGTCACAAAGGCGACTCATGAAGCCCCCCTCGCCGGCTGACAGGGATTTTTCCATGAGCAAGCAAAAGACCAAGGACCTTCTTGCGAACGCGGTGCATGCGAACAAGCTGGCCAGCCGGGAGGGGATTCTCGAACGCTTGTTCACCTTCGCCTTCTCCGGCCTTGTCTACCCGCAAATCTGGGAGGATCCGGCCGTCGACATGGCGGCGCTCGAACTCGGACCGGACAAGCGCATCATCACCATCGCCTCCGGCGGCTGCAACGTCATGAACTACCTGACGGCCTCGCCGGCCGAGATCGTTGCGGTGGATCTCAACCCCGCTCATATCGCCTTGCTCAAGCTGAAACTGACCGCCGCGCATCATCTTCCCAACCACGAGAGCTTCTTCCGCTTTTTCGGTCATGCCGACGAGCGGGAGAACACCGCTCGCTACGATCGGTTTCTGCGCGACCATCTTCCGGAGGATGCTCGCGCCTACTGGGAAAAGCGCGGCCTGACCGGCCGCCGGCAGATCTCCATCTTCACACGCAATATCTACCGCTACGGCCTGCTCGGCCGGTTCATCGGCATGATGCATCTGCTCGCCCGAGCCTACGGCAAGAACCCTCGTCTCATGTTGAGCGCCAAGGGGCTCGACGAACAACGACGCCTGTTCGAGGAAAATCTGGCCCCGGTCTTCGATTCACGGCTTGTTCGCTGGCTATGCCGGATGCCGGTGTCGCTCTACGGTCTCGGCATCCCGCCGGCCCAGTTTGCCTATCTGTCGGCGGACGCCGGTGGCGATCTTGCCGGTTTGCTGCGGCAGCGCCTGTCGCGCCTTGCCTGCGACTTCCCGCTGGAGGACAACTATTTCGCTTGGCAGGCGTTCGGGCGTCGCTACGATCGGGAAAGCCGCCGCGCCGTGCCGTCTTACCTCACCCATGACGCCTATGACGCCATCCGCGCTAACGCCGATCGGGTCACGGCCGTGCAGGCGTCGATGACCGACGAACTCGCCAGCCTGCCGGCCGAGAGCCTCGACGGCTACGTGCTGCTGGATGCCCAGGACTGGATGACACCGGCCCAGATGGTTGCCTTATGGACTGAGATCGATCGTACGGCTCGTTCGGGGGCTCGCGTCATATTCCGTACCGCCGGGCTCGACAGCCCACTGGAGGCGGCCTTGCCGGCGGCGATCCGATCTCGCTGGAGCTACGATCCCTCGACGGTGCCGGACTATGTCGCCCGCGATCGGTCTTCGATCTACGGCGGTTTCCATCTTTACGTGAGAGATGTCGCGTGAGCGCGTCGACGCCTGAAACGACGGCCGGCCAGAAGGCGGCCATGGACCGAATGTACCGTCTGACCCGCCACGTCTACGACGCGACACGCAAGCCCTATCTCCTCGGTCGGGATCGCATGATCGCCGGGCTCGCGGTTCCGCCGGGCGGCAGCGTGCTGGAGATGGGATGCGGCACGGGCCGCAATCTCGTCGCCGCCGGCGGCCGTCATCCTGGTGCTCGACTCTACGGCTTCGACATCTCCAGCGAGATGTTGAAATCGGCCCGCCACAACGTCGAGAAGTCCGGCCTCGATATTCGTCTCGCCGAGGGTGATGCCTGCGTTTTTGATCCGGAAGCGGCCTTCGGTGTGACCCGCTTCGATTGCGTCTACTTCTCTTACACCCTGTCCATGATCCCCGATTGGACGGCGGCTCTGGCCCACGGCCTCTCCTTGCTCAAGGTTGGCGGTCGCCTGTCGGTCGTCGATTTCGGTTTCTGCGAAGGACTGGGAACTCCGGTTCGTGGCCTTCTGCATGGCTGGCTGGCCCTTTTCCACGTCACGCCACGCGCCGACCTGGAAGCGGAAATGGCTCGCCTGGCAAACGCGAGCGGCCGGTCACTCCATTTCGAGCGGCCAGCTCGGGACTATGCGCAGCTTGGCAGCATCTTCTGAGATTAGTCGGCCGCCCGGCATACGGCTTCGACGTTGTGGCCGTCGGGATCGATGATATAGGCGGCGAAGTAGTTCGCCGCATAGGGTCGCAAACCCGGCCCGCCATTGTCCTCGCCACCGGCCGCTAGCCCTGCGGCATGGAAGGCTGCCACCTCCTCGTGCGTCTTGGCCGAAAAGCCGACGTGAAGCCGTCCCTTGCGTGTGGCGTCCGACAGCCAGAATCCGGCGTGGCCATCCCGGCCATAGCCAGCGTTGGAGGCCGCACCGGAACTCGGGGCGATGCGCGTGATCAGCCTGGAAATGCCAAGCGGTGCCAGCAGTGCATCGTAAAAGGCGATGGAGCGTCGGATATCGGTTACCGGACAATCGACATGATCGAACATGATGGTTTGGGACGAGCCGCGACGAGTGTGCCGAGGCCCGTCCCCCTCTTTACTCATTCGGGCTTGTGGCAGACAGCCTCAATGTTGTTGCCGTCGGGATCGAGAACGAACGCGCCGTAATAATTGGGGTGGTAATGCGGCCGCAGCCCCGGTCCGCCGTTGTCGCGACCGCCTGCCGCGATGGCCGCGGCGTAGAAGGCATCGACTGTGGCCCGGTCCTTGGCCAGAAAGGCCACGTGAAAATGCATCTTCTCGCCGGCGGGACGGCCGGTCGCGACCCAGAACTCCGGCTTGCCGTCGCTGCCGTAGCCGGCGAAAGCGTCGCCGCCTGTCTCCTCGGCCGAGACGGACATCACGACTTCGATGCCGAGGGGTGCCAAAGCCTTGTCGTAGAATGCCTTCGATTTCTCATAGTCGACGGCCGGAAAGCCCATGTGATCCAGCATTTTCGCCTCCACTGTTGATGGCGGCAGACATAGCCGGCACCCATGCCAGACCATGTCAGGAGTGCCTACTGACACAACTCGTCACGCGTCCTCAAAGCCGGCGAGCACGCCGACGGCGTTGTATCCGATGTCCTCGACCGCATAGCCGCCCTCCTGTACGAACAGCGTCGGCCGTCCGAGGGCCGCGACGCGGGCGCCGATCTTCGGATAGTCCCCGCGCTTCAGCTTGAACTTGGAGATCGGATCGCCTTCGAAGGTGTCGAGGCCAAGCGATACCACGACGACATCAGGGCCAAAGGCCTCGATCGCTCGGCAGGCATGATCGAGGGCGGCGCCCCATGTATCCCAGGCTGTGCCGAAGGGCATGGGCAGGTTGAGAGTGAAGCCTTCGCCCTCCCCCTCGCCAATTTCGTCGGCCCGACCCGAGAAGAATGGATAGGCGACGGCCGTGTCCGCATGGAGGTTGACCATCTGCACATCGCCGCGCCGGTAGAAAATCTCCTGCGTGCCGTTGCCGTGGTGATAGTCGACGTCGAGAATGGTGATGCGTTTTGCGCCATGATCGAGAAACCACTGCGCTGCGACTGCCGCATTGTTGATGAAGCAATAGCCACCCATGGTCGAGGATCCCGCGTGGTGGCCTGGCGGCCGGCAAAGCGCATAAGCGGCCCTCTCCCCGCCGCCAATCAGCTCGGCCGCTCCCACTGCCGACCAGACGGCCGACTGCACAGCATCCCAGGTGCCCTCGACGAAGGAACCCCCACCGTCGAAGGAGTAATAACCCATCAGCCCGTTGACGTGCTCGGGCCGGATATCGCGCTGGCCTCTGGCCGGCCAGACGTAGGGCATGGTCGGGCCTGTTCGCCCTTCGGCGAGCCACAGCTTCCAGAAGTCCGCCAAGAACCGGAGGTAGCCGGCATCGTGCACCTTCGAGGCCGCCGCGACGGCGTCGATGGGGACCGCTTCGATCACGTCGCCAAGACCGACCGCCGCGATCCGCTTCAGGATGAAGTCGACGCGCGCCGGCAGCTCGAAGGCGGGCGTTATGACCCCGGCGTTGAGTTCCTGGTTGTCGGCGTGGAGGCGATGACGGGAGGAGTAGACGGTTTTCATGTCCGGTGGCTTTTTGACGTACCAACGGGTCCGCCGTCGGTTCCACGCCGACACTAGCCGGTCGATGGCGAACGGCAAGGCGAAACTCATCCCTTCTGCGAAGATCAGTTCTCGACGCGGCAATGACGGGCAAAGACAGGCCGTTGGAAGACATCGTAGCCGACGATCAGAAGATCCGACGTGCCTTTGCCGACATCGCCGATGGCGTCGCCAATTGTCCGGCCGACCTTCAGCACGGGGACCGTGGGCCCCGCGCTGTCCGGACGCAGCACTGAACTGCGTATGCTGTCGGTGGTCGACCAGTTGCCGAAGCTGGCGCCTGCGCCGGCCAGGAAGCGCCCAACACTCTGTCTAAGATCGATCGCATCGAGCACCACTCCCTTGTTGGATGGATAGAGAACGGCGATGGGTCGATCGCCATCGACAACCGGTAATGCCGAGCCAATGTAAAGATGGAACGAGTTGACGACCGGGGCATCGGGCAACTCGATCGTCGCCGGCGACTCGACCGTGATGCTATCCATAGCCGGCACTGCGATGTCACCCCATAGGCGGACGCGTTCAGGCGTTCCCGGCAGGCTGCCTGTTGCCTCGATGAGGCCGAGCGCCGTTGTCGTACCGTCGACGTCGGCGGGCGAACCGGGATAGATTGCAAATCCGCCCTTCTCTGCGTCAAACAGGCGATATCGCTCGGTCAGCGCCACTGCGAGGGCCGAGCGAACCGCCGCCCTGCCCGCCTCGTCGAGGTGCCCCCACAGGCGGCGCGTCAGGAGTTGCGTCGCCTGCGCCTGTTCAAGGCTCCAGGCGTGCTGTTCATCCTCGCCGGCCGGCATGGGCGCCGTCACGGCCTCCATCAGGCTGTGGGCCAGCGCATCGGCATGGCGTAACGGATGCGATGGATCGCGGTTGGCTCCATCGTCGGTCAGCAGATAGTGCAGAATATGGTAAGTCGAGTTGGCGTCGCGTTTGGTCTCGAAGGCGCGAGGCGTGCCCATGCGAGCGCCCCACATGCCGGACTTCGGATCCTGCGCAATGTCGAGCCAGTCACGAAACGCAGCGTGCCAAGCTGGCGTGAAGCGATAGACGCCGGTCGTCTCGAAGAGATCGACATATGCCAGTTCCGAAATGCCCGGACCATAGACACCGGGGCCCGGAAGGTGCTCCGCCCAGAACCTGCTGGTGTAAAGATGGGCGTCGAGGTAGGCGCGAAGAGCCTCCGGTGTGGCGATGGCATCCAGGAAGCGAAGAGGATAGCGAAGCCGTAACGGTTCCCCGAGTTCTTTCGCCAACCCATCGAGTGCTTCGACCACGTTGAGCGTCGGTGCGACAAACGTGAAGAACGGGTAGTCCGGGCTCATGAAGGCGCCGGTCGTTGGGTCCTGGCGGGCGAGAAGAAACTCGTAGCGCGCCCTGGCTGACCCGTCGGTCGGCATTCTGATCAGACCGTCGCCGCTTTCCATTTGCTGCCGCAGGCGGAGCAAGGTCGAGTAGGCATCGAGATAGTCGCCGTCCGACAATGTCTTGACGATGCCGAGCATTCTGAACTCGAACTCGGCCATCTAGTAGCCTTCGGCCTTGAGTTCGGCGTTACGGCGAAAGAGATAAGGCACCGAGCCGATAACATGATGAGCCTGGTAGCCGAGGGCGCCTGCTACAGCGATGGCGGCGGCCAGAATCGCCGCCGTGAGCTTCAAATTCCGTCTCCGCATAGCGCTCCCCCGACGCCATCTCATGACTTGATCCGAAGTGGGAGCGCGGTTCGACCATCACAAGTGCGGACTAACAACCATGCCGGTCTACGCCGACACGCCGCTGGTCGAAGCTGGCTGCCGATCGTGTCTTGCGATCGTCGTGCGAATTTTCCTCCGCTGTGTCTTGCCTTTCCCCGCGGTTCGGGCGAAATCGCCGGGCCATGTTGATCATATCCGATCTCACCTATCGCATCGCCGGCCGCACCCTCATTGAGGGGGCCTCCGTCACCATTCACGACGGCGCCAAGGTCGGTCTCGTTGGCCGCAACGGCACGGGCAAGACGACGCTGTTCAATATCGTCGCCGGCGATCTTGCGGCCGAGAGCGGCTCGATCGACCTCAAGCGCGGCGCTCGTATCGGCCGCGTCGCCCAGGAGGCGCCGGGGTCGGATATCCCGCTGATCGATTTCGTGCTGGCCGCCGACACCGAGCGGACGGCCTTGATGGCCGAGGCCGAGACGGCTTCCGATCCGCATCGCATCGCCGAGATTCAGGTGAGGCTTGCCGACATCGAGGCGCACTCCGCCGAAGCGCGCGCCGCCACCATCCTGTCCGGCCTCGGGTTCGATGCCGCCGACCAGCGCCGTCCCTGCGCGGATTTCTCGGGCGGTTGGCGCATGCGTGTGGCTTTGGCCGCCGTGCTGTTCACCGAGCCGGATCTGCTGCTGCTCGACGAGCCGACCAACTACCTCGATCTTGAAGGCACGCTCTGGCTCACCAACTATGTCCAGCGCTATCCCTATACGGTGGTGCTGATCAGCCACGACCGCGACCTTCTCGACAGTGCCGTCGACCATATCTGCCATCTCTCCGAGGGCAAGCTGACGCTGTGGAAGGGCGGCTACACCTCGTTTGCGCGCCAGCGGCAGGAGAAGATGCTGCTGCAGGAAAAGGCACGCGAGAAGATCGAAGCGCGGCGCAAGCACCTGCAGGCCTTCGTCGACCGCTTCCGCTACAAGGCCAGCAAGGCGACGCAGGCGCAGTCCCGCATCAAGATGCTGGAAAAGCTCGACATCATCGCCGAGGTGGTGGAAGAGCACGTCCAGCAGATCTCCTTTCCCAACCCGAAGGCCAAGCTGGCGCCACCCATTGTCACCTACGACAAGGTCGATCTCGGCTATGACCCGGACAAGCCGGTGCTGAAGCGCCTGACGCTGCGCATCGACGATGATGACCGCATCGCCCTGCTCGGCAAGAACGGCAACGGCAAGTCGACCTTTGCCAAGGCTCTGGCCGATCGACTGGCACCCTTCTCCGGCAACATCGTCAAGGCCGGCAAGCTGGAAGTCGCCTTCTTCGCCCAGCACCAGCTCGACGAACTGCACCCCGACGAGTCGGCCGTTGCCCATGTGCGCCGCCTGATGCCCGACGCGCCCGACGCCCGCGTGCGCTCGCGGGTTGCGCAGATGGGCCTCGATACCAACAAGATGGACACGCCGGCGCGTGAGCTCTCCGGTGGCGAGAAGGCACGCCTTCTTCTCGGCCTCGCCACCTTCCACGGCCCGAACCTGCTGATCCTCGACGAGCCGACCAACCATCTCGACATCGACAGCCGTGAGAGCCTCATCCAGGCCCTCAACGATTTCGAAGGCGCCGTCATCCTGGTCAGCCACGACCGGCACTTGGTCGAAGCCACCATGGATCGGCTCTGGCTGGTGGACAAAGGGACGATTACTCCGTTTGACGGCGACATGGACGACTACAAGCGGTTCATCCTGTCCGGCCCGGTCGATGCCGACAGGACGGCGAAAGGCGACGAGCAAAAGGTCACCAATGCCGACCGCCGTCGCCTCGCGGCAGAGCGTCGTGCCCAGCTCGCGCCGCTCAGGAAGCGCATTCAGGGCATCGAAGCGGAGATGGACAAGGCGAGAAAGCTCATCGCCCGCATCGACGCCGCTCTCGCGGACCCGGCTTTGTTCACAAGCGATCCGGCCAAAGGCGCCAAGCTCTCCAAGGAGCGAGCGGATGCCGTGCGTAACCTCGACACGTTCGAGGAAGAATGGCTGACACTGTCGGCCGAGTACGAAGAGGCCGACGCGGCGGAAGGCTGATCGTCATTCGGTCGCTTTTGCGAGGGGTCGCAAGCCTGTATCGTCGATCCGTCCCGTCAATCCGGAAGCCCGCCATGACGACCGCCTTCACGCCTTTCGATATTGCCGCCTTCGTCTGGTTCCTGGCCATGTGGTTCGGTCAGGCCTGGCTCACGGAACACAGTCCCTGGGCCAAGCACTCGCTCACTCACTTCATCAACATCGGCCGTCACGGCTGGGTGCGGCAGACGGCGACGCGAGAGTTGCGCATGGTCGATACGGCCATTGTCGCCGGCCTTCAGAACGGCACGGCCTTCTTCGCGTCGACCTCACTTCTAGCCATTGGCGGCGGGTTCACCCTGCTGAACTCCGTCGATCATGCCGTCGGCGTCGTCTCGGCGCTGTCCGACCTGACCGCCACCGATCGGACGGCATTCGAGTACAAGGTGGTCGGTCTGCTCGGCATCTACGCCTATGCCTTTTTCAAGTTCGGCTGGGCCTACCGCATGTTCAACTTCGGCTCGATCCTGCTGGGCGCGCTTCCGCCGCCGGCCGAGGCCGAAACCAAGGAAATGGACAAGGCGGTGGCGCGAGCCTCGTCCATCATTGTGGTGGCCGGCACCAACTTCAATCGCGGCCTGCGTGCCTTCTTCATGTCGATCGGCTATCTCGGCTGCTTTCTCGGACCGATACCGCTGATCGCCAGTTCGACCTTCATCGCGGTGGTGCTTGCCCGCCGCCAGTTCACCTCCAACGCCGTAAAGGCCATGAGGAGATACGAGTGACCGACGTCGACCCGCACCGCGTCAAGGCAGGACAGATCCGCGACGTTCTGTTGCTGATGGCTTCCGAGTCTCCATCCGGCAAGCCGATCGGCCCGGACGCCGTCGCCCGCGCCATCGCCGGCAAGGACGAAAAGGTATGGCGCCGTCTGATGAAGCCGATCAAGGACGAGGCCGCTCGCCTTGCAAAGGAGGGTAAGGTCATCCTCCTGAGAAAGGGCAAGCCGGTCGATCCCGATCGGGTACGCGGACTTTACCGCATCCGCCTCAGGGCCGAGGGAGAACCGATGCCCGTCTACGAGATGTCGAAGACGGATGACGACCTGCTCGATGACGACTTTCTTCTTGATGGCGATGACGAGGCGTAACCAGCCGTCTCACGGTCGCGGCAAAAGCGCATCAGTATAGCCGGCGAACCGATAGACGACGAGGCCTATCCATTCGCGAACTGCCATGTCGGTCATGGTCAGCCCCTCGGCTGCTGTGCGCCCGCCCAGCCAGTCGGTTGCGGCGCCATTGCGGTAGTCGACCGGCCACGCCACCACGCCGCTCCAGCCGGCGGCGCGAAAGGCGCCGATGGCGCGCGGCATATGGAAGGCCGAGGTGACGAGAAGCCACTGCTCCCGAGGCTTGGGTTCGATTGTGGTAAAGCTGTAGATGGCGTTCTCGCGCGTGTTGCGGGAGCGGTCCTCAATGGTAATCCGCTCGGCCGCCACGCCGAACTCGACGAGCAGGTCGCGCGCAATGGTCGACTCGGCGCGCTCGTCGTTTGCGAAAACGCCGTTGGAACCACCCGAGAGCACGACGCGCGCGTCGGAGTATCGTCGAGCAAGCTCGGCGGCGACGATCAGCCGCTCGGCGCCGTCGATCAGCTCGACCGAGCTTCGCTCGGTCGACAGCCCGGTATCGATGACGCCCCCCAGCACCAAAATGCCGGCTGGAGCGAGCCGTTCGGGATCGGCCGGCACCGAAAAGCGCTGCTCGAGCGGCCGCAGCAGCAAGGTGGGAACGCCGGTCCACGCACATACGACCAGCAATGTAAGCGCGATGCCGATCAGCTCCGCGCCGCGCCGACGCCAACCGAGCAGCCGCATGCCGGCCCCGAGGAGCAACGCCAGGATAAAGGCATTGGAGGGACGCAGGAACAGAAACCCGAGCTTGGAGAGCACATAGAACACGCCGCCTGCACTCCCTCTCGAAACTATCCGGTCGGTTCGGTTATTGAGGCGTCAGAACCTTGCCCGGCACATTGCCGACCGCGCCGTTGTAGGAGATCTCGCACCATCGTGCGTCGAGCAGGGCAAGCTGAGCCTTTCGGGAACCGAACTGCCAGGATCCGAATGGAATCTCGTCGCGGCACCACCGCAATACGATGCCCTTGGCGTCCCCTGGAATCGTGCCCTTCTTCGCTGCCTTCTCGCTCATGTCAGCGTAAAGCGATGTCGCTTCGCCGTCCCGCAGCATATAGGTCATGTCGTAAGGACTGGGCGATTGGGCCTGGACGTCCCCCGCCGCAAGGACGAGACCAATCGAAAGAGCGATCGTTTTCAAGGCGTCCAATCTCATCCTCCCGGCCACCTTCTGGCTCCTGTCAACCAAGCAAGGAGATGACCCGACGAACATGAGGCGGTCAATCCGTTGATTGGCCTAGAATGTTCGTATCCCTCACCGAAAACGCGACCGGCAAGCCAATGCCCCGCATCGGAGCCTGAGCGCATCGTTACTCGCGGTCGGGTCGGCGAACGCGCAAACAGAAAGAACGGGACGGTTGGGCCGCCCCGTTCCGGATACCGTCAAATGTCCGCAGCGGTGCGAACCACTCGCCCGACTAGACCGTAGGCGATGCCTTCCTCGGCACTCATCCAGTAGTCGCGATCGGTGTCCTTCTCGATCCGCTCCACCGGCTGGCCGGTGGCATCGGCGAAAATCCGATTGAGGCGGTCGCGCATCTTGATGATCTCGCGCGCCTGGATCTCGATATCGGTCGCCATGCCGCCCGTGCCACCGGACGGTTGGTGCAGCAGGAAGCGGGTATTGGGCGTGCAGAAACGACGCTCCTTGGGCACCGACACGTAGATCAGCGCTCCGGCGCTTGCCACCCAGCCCGTACCGATGATGTTCACCGGCGCCGCCACGAAGCCGATCATGTCGTGGATCATGTCCCCGGACTCGACATGGCCGCCGGGCGACGACACGATGACGGTGATCGGATCGGTGGCGCTCGCTTCCGCCAGCGCCAGGAGGCGCGACGTCACTTCCTTCGCCATTTCCTGGGTCACCTGGCCGGTGATGAGAACGGTGCGCGACTTGAACAGATACTTGTCGACCTGTGGCGCCGGCGCCGCGTCCTTGGCCTTCTCGTCCTTCTCCTCTTCCTCGTCGTCGAGGCGGACGTATTCCTGATCCTTGGAAATCATGTGGACCTTCTCGTGGGGTGGCGGCCGCGACTGAAGGGGTCGGGCCTCGGGAGTCGCAAATCCTGATGACCCATACGTATCTCATCAGGGGAGCGGACGGCAACCCGACCGGAGGGACAGGGTGAACGGCTCGCTCACTGATCGAGATAGGTACGAAGGGCGACGAGCGAAACGTCCCGCGCGCCAGTTTCGCGTAGCATGCAGCCCGCTATGGCGCCGCCATAGCCCGTGCCGCCCTCCCAGAACGAGGCCTCTATGTTGCAAGTCGCGTCGCGCACCGTCAGCCAGGCCCTCTGGCTGTCGCGCAACTTGGCCGCCTCAGCTTTGTCAAGGCCGTTCATCAATGCTTGATAGTCGTCGTTGAGGCGCTCATCCCAGATCGCGGCCTCCCGTTCGAGGCAAGCTGCCATCATCGGCGTGTTCTCGTTGTCCGGATCGGCGAGGCAAGGATCGGAGACCATGCCGATACAGCCAAGCGGACTGATATTCTCGTGCGGTGCGCTCGCCACGCATTCGGCGATCACCTGTCGGTCGGCGTCGGTTGGCTCCGCCGGGTTGCCCTCCTGAGCCTGGGCCACGCTGCCAATGGTCATTGCAAAGCAGAAAGCGACGATACCGCGCATCCGCGTCTCCTACGGAAATGCCGGCGAGAAAAGCTCACCGGCATCTCTTTATCTCTTTGTTTTCAGGCAAATTCCAGCGCAATCCGCTATGGACACGTGCTGGATTTGTGTCACCCGTCCGGATTGAGGCGACCTTCGAGGAAGGCTTGCCACTCACGCGTCGATCCGTTGAAGACGTTGCGATCCACCCTACCCCGAATGCCTGCTACCCGACCGGCTTCCGTGTGTTGCCAGAAGTTCCAGCGCAGGCTCGGATCGCGCACCACCGGGTGCCCCTTGTAGGAGGCGATCCATACAAAGTAGCCGGGGAAAGCGCCTCGCAGACGGTCGTTATAGAAGCTGATCGACGTGTAGATGATCGGCCGCTTTCCGTAGTAGCGCTCGATGGCTTCGAGCCAGGTCTTGACTTCGGGAATGATCGCTTCCCGAGGTGGGTGACCGGGACACGTTTTGGAATCGACCCATTCTATGTCGAGCACCGGCGGCAGCGCGTAGGGATCGTACGGCACATTCTGCAGAAACCAGCTCACCTGTTCCATGGCGGGTCTGCAGAAATACCAGAAGTGATAGGCGCCGCGCGGCAAGCCGGCCATGGCGGCGCCATGCCAGTTTTGCGCGAACTTCGGATCCGACCAGTCGCCACCCTCTGTCGCCTTCAACCAGGCGAAGGCTGTGTTGTCCGCCACCACCGAGCGCCAGTTGATGTCGTCCTGATAGTAGGAGACGTCGATGCCCTTCACTGGGTAGTCGTCCGGCCCCGGCGGACCGAAGTCGAACAACGCACAGGCGGAAAGACCGACAGCAAGCGAGCCGAGGGCGAGCGGATTGACCAGACGAGCAGCAAGGCTGGCCCAACGACCGACGCCGATCGGCTTCCTGCCGCGCCGCCGCTTCGTTCGAAATGCCGTCTTTACCCAAGCAAAATCCATGACGCGAGCCCGAGGAACGCCAGAAACCCCACGACATCGGTCACCATCGTCACGAACACCCCCGAAGCGACCGCCGGATCGATGTCGAGCCGTTCGAACGCCAGGGGTATGAGGATGCCGGCCGTTGCCGCAGACAACAGGTTGACGATCATCGCGGCGCCGATCACGCCTCCAAGGAGGGGATCCTGGAACCAGAGCGCGGCGGCCGAACCGACGATCAATGCGAAACTGCCGCCGTTGAGTAAACCAACACTTAATTCTCGGCCGAAAATCCGCCAAACATTGTGTGCATCGAGATCGCGGGTCGCCAGGGCGCGCACCGTCACGGTCATGGTCTGGGTCGCCGCGTTGCCGCCCATCGATGCGACGATCGGCATCAGCACGGCAAGCGCCACCATTTTCGAAATAGAACCCGAGAACATGCCGATCACCGAAGAGGCCAGAAAGGCGGTCAGCATGTTGAAGAGCAGCCAAACCCACCGGGTCCGCAGTGTGTAGAACACCGAGTCGGAGATCTCTTCGTCACCGACGCCGGCCAACGCGCGGATGTCCTCTTCCGCTTCGGCCTGGATGACGTCCACGACGTCGTCGACGGTGATGACGCCCACCAGCCGTTCCGATTCATCGACCACGGCCGCCGAGACCAGATTGTAGCGCTCGAACATGCGCGCCACGTCCTCCTGGTCGTCGGTGGCGAGCACCCGCTGTCGGTCGTCGTTCATGATATCCGACATGCGCGTGGGACGCGGTGCCCGAAGAAGTCGGTTGAGCGCTACGGCGCCGAGGAACCGGAATCCGGGATCGATGACGAATACCTCGTAGAACTCGTCCGGCAGGTCTTTCTGATCCCTGAGGTAATCGATCGTCTGACCGGCTGTCCAGAACGGGGGTACGGCGATGAAGTCGGTCTGCATCCGACGTCCCGCCGTCTCCTCGGGAAAGTCGAGGCTGCGGCGCAGCGCCATGCGGTCGACCGCCGGCAGCTTGGCGAGGATTTCCTCCTGATCCTCGTCGTCGAGGTCTTCGAGAATGTAGACGGCGTCGTCCGAATCGAGATCGCGAACACCCTCCGCCACGGCTTCGGGCGGCAGCTCTTCGATGAGCTGGACTCGGACGGTCTCATCGACTTCGGTGAGCGCTGCGAAGTCGAAATGCTCGCCGAGCAACTGGACGAAAGGCGCGCGTTCGTCAGCCGATAGCGCTTCGATGATGTCGCCGACGTCCGCCTCGTGAAGATCGGCAGCAAGCGCCTCGACGGTTGGAGCATCCGCCGCCTCGATGGCCGCGCTGATGGCATCGAGGAACAATGGATCGAGTTCGCCATCCTCCGTTCTGAGCGGCGGCAAACCGTCAAAGCTCAGCGTATCAGGCGCGTTGGGCTCGGTTTCGGCCATGGCGCGTCTCCCGTGAATCTCGAGGTGGCGGACAGATTGAATCGACGGCGACGGTCGACACCGTCGCGCGGGAGTTAAGGCCGACAAACCGGATGGTGCAAGGGAGAAATTCCCGCGAAGGTTCGACGGTCGGGAACCGAGTCGATCCCAAGTCGCGAACAGCTTCCCCCTCGGCTCGGGTCGCGATCAGTTCGCCGCGGTGCTGTCTTCGGGTCTCACGGGCCACGTCATCTGAAGCATGGAGGTTGCCTGCTCGGCGGGGACGGCGCGGCTGAACAGAAACCCCTGCCCCTGGTGACACCCCAGAAGTTGAAGCGTTTCGGCCTGGGATGCTTCTTCGATTCCTTCGGCGATGGTCCTCATGCCCAATCCTCGCCCGAGGCCGATCATCGCCCGAATGATCATGGCCTGCCGTGCATCGTCGAGGAAGGACGACACGAAGCTGCGGTCGATCTTGAGCTTGTCGAACCTCAACCGAGACAGTTGAGAGAGGCTCGAGTAGCCGGTCCCGAAGTCGTCGATAGCAATATGGACACCCGCTCCGCGGAGTTCCTCAAGCATGGCCGAAACCAGCTGCACGTCCTTCACGAACATCGACTCGGTCAGCTCAACTTCGAGCTGTTGTGGTGAAAGCCCTGTCTCGGCGAGTGTTTCCAGCATGTTCCGCCCGAAGCTTCGGTTGCTGAACTGGGCCGGAGAAACGTTGAAGGACAGGCGGACGGTTCGCGGCCATTTGGCGGCGTCGCGACAGGCCTGACGGAAAAGCACATCCGACAACTCGCCGATCATGCCGGTTTCTTCCGCCAGGGGTATGAACTCCGACGGCGGAACGAAGGTTCCATCGGGGCGGCGCCAGCGCGCGAGGGCTTCAAACCCGACGATGCGGCCGGACGTCAGATCGATCATCGGCTGATAGTAGGGCCTCACCTCGCCGGACTTGAGCGCCGCGCGCAGTTGCTTGTCCAGCTCCGCGTACCTCGCGGTCGCCTCGTCTATGGCCGGATCGAACCATTTCGGCTCGCCGGAATGCTCTTTCTTTGCCGAGGAGACCGCGGAAAGCGCGCACCGAAGAAGATACTTGATGTTCGCCGCATCGTCCGGGTACTGCGCCATTCCAACATAGGCCGACACCTCGTAGTAGCGTTCGTTGACCAGAATGGGGGCGGATATCTGCTTGATGGCGCGACGGGCCAGCTTTTCCCAGTCCTTGGTCTGGGAGCCTTCCTGTGCCGCATAGAATTGGTCACCACCGAGCCTGAACAGGTAGCAGCCGACAAAGATTTCCCGCAGCCGGTCCGCGATGTTCACCAGGATTTCGTCGCTCGTCTCATTTCCGTAGATATCGTTGATATATCTGAAGCCTTGGACGTCGATCACCATGGACATGTGAGGCTTGCCAGCCTTGTCGCTTGCCCTCAGGCGCTCTATCTCCTGCTTGAGGCCGACACGGTTGGGGAGGCGGGTCAACGGATCGTGCGCCGCGATCCATGACACGTCACGCTCGGCCCGGCTGCGATGAGCCACCTCGTCCTGCAGATCTCGCAGCCGGCGATAGCCGAAGACGAAGCCCAACAGGCCCGCGACCAGAAGCGCCATCAGCACCTCGTCGAGCTGCACGAACTCGTGTCTCGTCAGGAAGCCGTCAAGCCTCTCGTAAAAATCAAGCCGTTCGAAGCCGACAAAGAGCAAGACGCCGATGACAGCAAGGACTGTAGCATCACGAGCTGCTCGTCCTGCCCTCAAGAGTCGCATTTGATTACCTCTTCGCTACGCCTTTGCGAACCGCAACGCGCGCTTTTCCATCGATGAATACAAGAAACCACAACCTCAACAAGCATACTTTGTACGCAGATGCATGTTTAATTAATATTTTACGATCTGGCTCAGTGAAAGTGGCAGGGACTGTCGCTGGCGAGGTCGAAAGACGGTTGTCGGGGCCTCGACTTGCTCAAGTGAACGGGACACATGTGGAGAAAAAGGTGGCAAAGACAGATCTTTCGCCAAGTTGTTGATGTTTTTGGTGTCGTAGATTCCGCTGTAGATAGCCAGAGCGTGATTTGGCGTACATTTGACGTTTTGTATGTTAGAATTAACAAGGATAAAATAGAGGATGGAGAGGCAGAATTACTGAATTTCTCCATAAATGTGCGATTAAGACTTTCATGCAATTCGTTATTGCGAGCGCACGGTTTGGATAGCAAGTCGGTCAGTGATTTGCTCGTCCCCCCAATGGCTGTGGCTCTCAATCTCCCTGCGATGAAAAGGCCACAGGATGCAGATCCGCTGGAAGCTCTATTTGACGTTTGCCGCGATGACCGTCTTGTTGGCCATTGAGGTGAGGGAAACGTTTGTCTCCTCCCTTGAGGCTCAATCGAGCGCGAACGCTATCCTTCAATCGCAGCGTGTGCAGGATCAGGCATTGGCGATCACGACGGCATTCGCGGTGGACCGAGGGCAAACGAGCGGCGTTGCCGGTGGAAAGCAGCTTTCTCCGGCCGTCGCCGACAAACTGGACCAGTCCCGTCTTGAGTCTCGGGAAATGCTCGGTCAGCTTCTGAGCAAGGCGAGCCGGGATCAGGCGGACAGGCTGAACACTCTTGTCTCGGCGGCGGAGGACCTGCGTCGCCAGATCTATGCCGCTGCTTCTTCCGGAGCAAAAGCGCCGGGCGATCTCGGTGCGCGTTGGTTTGCGGCTCAGTCTCGCGCCATCGAGGCGGTCGACGATGTGGCCATGCGCACGGTGGCCGATGGAGCTGGGACGACAAGCCTGGCGCTTGTCCGCGCCATGGAAGCACGCCGTCAGGTATGGGAAGCCAGCGAGTACGTTGGGCGGGAACGGGGCATGCTCAACGGCATCCTTTCGGCCGGTCGGCTGGCTAGTCCCGCCGAACTGGCCACGCTGGCCGAGTACCGCGGTCATGTCATGTCGGCATGGAACGCGGCCTATTCTCGACTCGAAATGATCGGTGAACCTATCCGAAGTCGCGCGGAAGAAGCCAACGAGGCCGTCTTTGGGCAGTTCGAGACGACCCGACAGGCAGTCTATTCCGCCTTGACGAGCGGCGCCCCCTCTACCCTGCCCGCGCCCGAATGGTTCTCGCGGGCAACCGACGCGGTGAATGTGCTAGCTGGCGTCCAATCCGCATTGGGCGAGCATATTTCTTCGGAGACCGCGGAACGACTGAACGCGGCGAACAGGTCGTTCACATGGGCATTGCTGGTTCTTTCCGCTGTTCTGGTCGTTGTGGCCCTCACGGCCGGGGTTATTCATTTCGGGTTGGCAAGGCCGCTGGCCAAGCTCACCGCCATCACGCGTTCGCTTGCCGGCGGCCGTCTTGACGACGAAATCGACGTTCCGAAACGGAAAGACGAGATCGGCCAGCTGTTTCAGGCAACCGCCGAGTTTCGGATGGCGCTTCTGGACGCCAGCCAACTGCGTGCCGAACAAGAGCAAGCCAAGCGGTTGACCGCCGAAAAGAAGACTCGTGAAATGCTGCAGTTGGCGGACAAGTTCGAGGCGACGATCGGCGTTGTGGTCGCCGCGCTCGGAACGGCAAGCCAGCAGTTGGAAGTCGCAGCCAACACGCTCGCGGTCGGGGCCGAAGAAACGTCCAGTCAGTCGACGGCCGTCGTCAGGGCTGCGAGCTTCGCGGCTTCGGGGGTGCAATCGGCCGCCGGCGCCGCCGAGGAGCTGGCGGCCTCGGTTCGGGAAATCGGGCGACAGGTGGAAGTATCGACGCAGGCGGCGACCGCTGCCGTGGCAATGGCAGACGACACCGCAAGAGGCGTGCTCGGACTTGCCGAATCCGCCGCCCAGATCGGGAACGTGGTGACGCTTATCAGTGATATCGCCGCCCGGACCAATCTGTTGGCCCTCAATGCGACAATCGAAGCCGCTCGCGCAGGTGAGGCCGGCCGTGGATTTGCCGTGGTCGCGCAAGAGGTGAAGCAGCTTGCCGAGCAGACCGCCCGAGCCACATCCGAAATCTCCTCGCAGGCTGCGACAATCCAGTCGGCGACCCGAACGTCAGCCGACGCAATCGGAACGATCGCTGCCCAGGTCCGCGACATCGGCCACACCTCGACAGGTATCGCCGCCGCGGTGGCCGAGCAGGAGGCCGCCACATCCGAGGTGGCGAGAGCCGTGGCCCTTGCCTTCCAGTCCACGCGGGAGGTTGACGCCAACATTGCTGGAGTCGCCATGGCCGCCCGGGAGACTTCGCAAGCCTCCTCCGAGGTCAAGGGATCCGCAT
This sequence comes from Pleomorphomonas sp. NRK KF1, assembly GCF_023721755.1. Taxonomy (GTDB): domain Bacteria; phylum Pseudomonadota; class Alphaproteobacteria; order Rhizobiales; family Pleomorphomonadaceae; genus Pleomorphomonas. Next base: position 478,831 of record NZ_JAMDLH010000001.1, read on the forward strand.
CGAGTCTGACAGAGCAGATCGACCAGCTGAAAGCGGAAGTATCGGAAGTTCTGGCAGGATTGCGGGCGAGCTGAGCTACCCGAGTCACATGCACACAAAAAAGCCGGGCATGACTGCCCGGCTTTTTTAGATGGTGCGGTCGAGAAGACTCGAACTTCCACGTCTTGCGACACAGCGACCTCAACGCTGCGCGTCTACCAATTCCGCCACGACCGCATCTTGGTAGTTGCCACCCCTTCCGGGCCGGCGCCGGGTATCTAGCAAGAGATTCTCCGAGGCACAAGAGGGAGGCAAGAAGAATTTTGCCAGCGTCGGAAAAACCCCGCTATTCCGGGAAAAATACTCAGATCTTCACGACATCGTCGAGCCGGCGGTAGGACGCTGGCCGAGCCAGCACCTCCGTAATCGACACGGTCACGCGGTCACCCTTCAGCACCACCTGACCTTTTGCGACCGGCAGATTGTTGGCAAGGATGTCCACGTCATCGTCGGCGGAGTGATCCAGCTCGATCACCGCGCCGCGCCCCATGCGCAACAGTTGGTGGATCGGCATGGTCTGCCCGCCGAGCACGACAGAGATCTCGACTTTGATCTTCTCCAAACTGGCCATCAGTCCTATCTTCCGTCTCGCCGTCGGCGGGTGCTTGGACGACCACCGGCGCCACCCGGAACACGAAGCGGCAAGCCGACGCGTCGTCGTCCGTTGAGTGTTTGCGGCATAAGGTTACCGAATGGTTAATGAACGATCCGAAATCAGGACGGACATGCACTCCGTCCCCGGTTCGCCGCCTGTCGAGTGGCGTATTGAACCAGGTCTCGTCGATTATGAGTTTGCCGTCGCCTTCATGGAGGCGCGCGTCGCTGCGATTGCGCAAGGGGATGCACGGGAACTCGTCTGGCTGGTCGAGCACCCTCCTCTCTATACTGCAGGTACGAGCGCCAACCCGGCCGACGTTGTCGAGCCGAACCGCTTCCCTGTCCATCAGACCGGACGCGGCGGGCAGTATACCTATCATGGTCCGGGCCAGAGAGTTGCCTACGTGATGCTCGACTTGGAGCGTCGCGGCAAGGATATCAGGGCTTTCGTCGCGGCGCTGGAGCGCTGGCTTATCGGGGCGCTGGCCACTTTCAACATCCGTGGAGAGAGGCGCGAGGATCGCGTGGGGGTCTGGGTTCGTCGGCCGGACAAGGCGAGCTCCGCCGAGGACAAGATCGCCGCCATCGGTATCCGCGTTCGCCGTTGGGTCAGTTTCCACGGGATCAGCCTCAACGTCGAACCGAACCTCGATCATTTCAACGGTATCGTGCCCTGCGGCATCCGGGGGCACGGCGTCACCAGCCTCGTCGATCTGGGATTGCCGGTGACGATGGAAGATGCCGACGCTGCCTTGAAGGCAAGCTTCGTCGAGGTGTTCGGCCCCTGTGGCCCATAAGCGAGTTGATCGTCCGGCGTTGACGACGCGACCCTCTGGCGACATGGACGGGAGCCTTGGCCAGCTGGCGCGAGACCTCGTTTGCGGGAACCAAATCCATTGACGGCAGAGTTTTCCTCGGCGGACATCCGTATGTAGAAGGAATATGAGTTTGTCGTTCGGCCAACCCGGTCAGGAGTTGGCCGCAGCATCGATAGACAACCTGCGCTAATCGGCGATGAGCCAGACTTTTCAAGATGTTTGGTCTTAACCTCGATTATTTGTCATACTTAAGAAAACGATTCAGCGCTAAAAGTCGAAAACTGGATGAGGCTGGTCATCAATGCTTTTGAAGTCGAACTTGCCTGTATTTTGGCAGAAGAGCCTTCAAAAGCCCAAATTCGAACCCGGACATTATACCTTAGTATAGGTCTCAAATTCATGCGGATCAGCAGAATATTCCATGAAGGAGACCGATTTGTCTCTTTTGTGAGGAAGCTCACTGGGTTAACTTGCCCATAGCCGGTGTGGAGGCCGGCGTCCGGGGAGTGAAACGGGGTCTTCCGGCTGCTCCCGGAACAAATGTGGAGGAGAGAATGCGCACTCTTAGTTTGCTCGCCGCGACCGCCTTTGCGACGGCTCTTTCCGTTTCATCTGCCTTTGCGCTGACCGTTGGTTTCTCGCAGATCGGTTCGGAATCCGGCTGGCGCGCCGCCGAGACGAGCGTCACCAAGCTCGAAGCCCAGAAACGCGGCATCGACCTGAAGTTCGCCGACGCGCAGCAGAAGCAGGAAAACCAGATCAAGGCCGTTCGTTCGTTCATCGCCCAGGGCGTTGACGCGATCCTGATCGCCCCGGTGGTCGCCACCGGCTGGGACGCCGTCCTCAAGGAAGCCAAGGAAGCCGAGATTCCGGTGATCCTGCTCGACCGTACGGTCGATGCTCCCGAGGACCTCTATCTCACCGCCGTCACGTCCGACACCGTCTATGAGGGCAAGGTTGCCGGCGAGTGGCTCGTGAAGGAAGTCGGCGACAAGCCGTGCAACATCGTCGAGCTGCAGGGCACGACGGGCTCGTCGCCGGCCATCAACCGCAAGAAGGGCTTTGACGAGGCCATCGCCGGCCACGACAACCTGAAGATCGTACGCAGCCAGACCGGTGACTTCACCCGTACCAAGGGCAAGGAAGTCATGGAGAGCTTCATCAAGGCGGAAGACGGCGGCAAGAACATCTGCGCCCTCTACGCTCACAACGACGACATGGCCGTGGGCGCCATCCAGGCGATCAAGGAAGCCGGCCTGAAGCCGGGCACCGACATCCTCGTCGTTTCGATCGATGCGGTGCCGGATATCTTCCAGGCCTTCGTTGCCGGTGAAGCCAACGCCACCGTCGAACTGACGCCCAACATGGCCGGCCCGGCCTTCGACGCCCTTGACGCCTATCTCAAGGACAAGAAGGAGCCCGCCAAGTGGATCCAGACCGAATCCAAGCTCTATACGCCGGCTGATGACCCGCAGAAGGTCTACGACGAGAAGAAGGGTCTCGGTTACTGATACCATTCTGGAGCGCCGCCCCTTTGCGAACGGGCGGCGCTTCCCTTCATTGCCGGGCCGCTTTTTCCGGCTGCCGGCGGGCTTGTCCCTCGGGGTGAGGCCGCCGCATCGGAGGGCGGCCCGTTTCTTTGATCGGCAATAGTTGGACCTGCTACCATGGCGAACGCTCAGCCGCTGCTATCCGTACGCGGAGTCAGCAAGGCCTTTCTCGGCGTATCCGCGCTCGAAAACGTCGACTTCACGCTCAAGGCCGGTGAAGTGCATGCCCTTCTCGGCGAGAACGGCGCGGGCAAATCGACCCTCATCAAGATCATCACGGGTGCTTACCGTCGCGACGAGGGCGAGGTCCTGCTCGAGGGGACGCCCATCTTTCCGCGCGACGTCGTCGACGCCCAGAAGCTCGGCATCGGCACCGTCTACCAGGAGGTCAACCTCCTGACCAACCTCACCGTAGCCGAGAACCTTTTTCTCGGGCGCGAGCCCAAGCGCTTCGGCCTGACCGACGTTCGAGAAATGAACCGCCGTTCGCGCGCCATTCTCGATACCTACGGCCTCAACATCGACGTCACCGCGCCGCTCGCCAACTTCTCGGTCGCCATCCAGCAGGTCGTCGCCATTGCCCGCGCCGTGGACATTTCCGGCAAGGTGCTGGTGCTGGACGAGCCGACAGCCAGCCTCGACGCCCACGAGGTGGAGATGCTGTTCGCCGTGGTGCGGCAGCTCCGTGAGCGCGGCATGGGCATCATCTTCATCAGCCATTTCCTCGATCAGGTCTACGACATCGCCGATACCATCACGGTGTTGCGCAACGGTCGGTTGATCGACACCGTGCCGGTTGCCGGCCTTGATCGTCTGAAGCTGGTCTCCATGATGCTCGGCCGCCAGCTCGAGGCCGACGTCAAGCGCACGATCGACCCCAATACGGCCAAGGCCGAGCCGCTGGTCTCCCTGCGCGGGCTCGGCAAGCGTGGCAACATAGATCCGCTCGACCTCGACATCCGCCAGGGCGAGGTGGTCGGCATCGCCGGTCTTCTCGGCTCCGGTCGAACGGAAACGGCGCAGCTCGTGTTCGGCATCGAGCGCGCCGACAGCGGCACCATCAGCGTTGCCGGCACACCGGTCAACATGTCCTCGCCGCGCAAGGCGATTTCCCATGGTTTCGCCTTCTGCCCCGAGGATCGGAAGACTGACGGCATCGTCGGCGACCTGTCGGTGCGCGAGAACATCATCTTCGCCTTGCAGGCCCAGCGCGGCTGGATGAGGCCTCTTTCCCGTTCGGAACAGGAGGCGCTGGCCGACCGCTACATCGCCGCGCTGGACATCCGTACCTCCGACCGCGAGAAGCCGATCAAGTTCCTGTCCGGCGGCAATCAGCAGAAAGTGTTGCTGGCCCGCTGGCTTGCCACCAATCCGCGCTTCCTGATCCTCGATGAGCCGACGCGCGGCATCGACGTCGGCGCCCATGCGGAAATCATCCGCCTGATCATCGATCTCTGCGAACGTGGAATGGCGCTTCTGGTCATTTCGTCCGAGCTTGGCGAACTCGTCGGCTATTCGTCCCGCATCATCGTATTGAGGGATCGCAAGATGGTCAGCGAACTGACCGGCGACGAGATTTCCACCGAACACATCATGAAGGCCATCGCTTCGCATGGCGCGACCGGGGAGGCAGCGTAATGGCCGTTCCGACCATCGTCCGTGAGCGGACACCCCAGATCATCGTCCTGGCGGTGATCCTGGCGCTCAACGCCATCATATCGCCAGGCTTCTTCTCGATCGAGATCCAGAACGACCGCCTGTACGGTTCGTTGATCGACGTGCTCAATCGCGGCGCACCGGTCACCCTGCTGGCCATAGGCATGACGCTGGTGATCGCCACCAAGGGCATCGACCTGTCGGTTGGCGCGGTCATGGCCATCGTAGGCGCCGTCGCCGCTTCGCTGATCACCTCCGGCTACTCCCTGCCGGCAACGCTGGCCGGTGCGCTCTTCGTGGGTCTTGCCTGCGGTCTCTGGAACGGCGCACTGGTCGCCCTTCTCGACATTCAACCGATCATCGCCACCCTGATCCTGATGGTGGCCGGTCGTGGTATCGCCCAGCTCATCACCGAAGGCGTCATCCTGACCTTCAACGACAAGCCCGAGCTGATCTTCGTCGGCTCCGGCTCGTTCCTCAGCCTGCCCATGCCGGTGATCATCTGGATCTTCGTTGCGATTTTGGCGATCCTGGTGGTTCGTCGCTCGGCGCTCGGCCTCCTGATCGAGGCGATCGGCGTCAATCGGCGCGCCTCGACGCTGTCCGGCGTCAACTCTCGCGTCATCCTGCTCGCCGTCTATGCGGTGTCCGGACTTTGCGCGGCAACGGCGGGTGTCATCGCAGCCGCCGACATCAAGGGCGCCGACGCCAACAACGCCGGTCTCTGGCTGGAGATGGACGCCATCCTGGCGGTGGTCATCGGCGGGACGTCGCTGCTCGGCGGCCGCTTCTCGCTGGTGGGCTCGCTGATGGGGGCGATGATCATCCAGTCGCTCAATACGGGCATTCTGCTGGCTGGCTTCCCGCCGGAATTCAACCTCATCATCAAGGCGGCGATCATTCTGATCATTCTGATCGTCCAGTCGCCAGCCAGTCAGGCGGCCATGGCCAACTTCCGGGCCAGCCGGCAAACCGTGGCGATCAAGACCGAAAGCAGGGAGCACGCGGCGCGATGAAGAACTCCAAGTACCTGCCGCTGTTGGCCACCTTTGTGGTCTTCGTGCTGGCCTACGTCATTTGCATCTCGGTGTTTCCGAACATGCTGTCGACGCGTGTTGCAGGCAATCTCCTGACCGACAACGCCTTCCTCGGCATCACGGCGGTCGGCATGACCTTCGTGATCCTGTCCGGCGGCATCGATCTGTCGGTGGGTTCGGTGATCGCCTTTACCGGTGTGTTCCTGTCCGTGATCCTGCGGGACACTTCCATCCACCCGCTGGCGGCCTTTGTGATTGTGCTGGCCCTCACCACCGCCTTCGGGGCGGCGATGGGAGGCGTCATCTTCTTCCTCGACATGCCGCCCTTCATCGTGACGCTGGCCGGCATGTTCCTCGCCCGTGGCATTTCCTACCTGTTGACGACGGAGTCGGTGCCCATCACCCATCCGTTCTATTCCACCCTGCAGGACCTCTATATCAGGATGCCCGGCGGTGGACGGTTGACGCTCATTGCCATGATCATGCTGGCGGTGTTCGCCTTCGGCATCATCCTCGCCCAGCGCACCCGCTTCGGCACCTACGTCTACGCGCTCGGCGGCAACCTTACGTCGGCGCAGCTGATGGGCGTGCCCGTGGCGAAGACGACTGTCGGCATCTATGCCCTGTCGGGTTTCCTGGCCGGCCTCTCCGGCATCGTCTTCTCGCTCTACACCTCGGCCGGCTACTCGCTGGCGGCCGTCGGCGTCGAGCTCGATGCCATCGCCGCCGTGGTGATCGGCGGGACGCTGCTGACCGGCGGCTATGGCTTCGTCGCCGGCACGTTCCTGGGTATCTGCATCCAGGGGCTGATCCAGACCTACATCGTGTTCGACGGCACGCTGTCGAGCTGGTGGACGAAGATCGTCATCGGTCTCCTGTTGTTCGGCTTCATCGCCCTGCAGCGTGGCCTGATGTGGATGTCCGAGCGCAGCGCCCGAAACATGCGGCATGCCTCGGCCGCCCAGGCAAGCAGCGCCTGACGGAACAACCTTGAACAAGCGAAACCGCCGCCGGAACGATCCGGCGGCGGTTCCATTTCGAGCAGGCAGTTAACGCGGATCGATTACCGATCGAGGTAATGGACGGTGGGTAGATCGCGCAGTCGCTGCGCCGCCGTCTCCGGCGTCAGGTCGCGCTGGGGCGAACCGAGCATCTCGAAGCCGACCATGAATTTCTTCACCGTCGCCGAGCGCAAAAGCGGCGGATAGAAGTGGGCGTGGAACATCCACTCCTCGTGCGCCTCTCCATCGGTCGGCTTCTGATGGAACCCCATCGAATAGGGAAAGGACGTCTCGAACAGGTTGTCGTAGCGGATGGCGATGTTGGACAGCGCATCGGCCAGCGATACTCGCTCATCGGCGGTGAACTCATCGAAGCCGCCGATGCGGCGCTTGGGCAGCACCATGGTCTCGAACGGCCAGATCGCCCAATAGGGCACCAGCACGACGAAATGGTCGTTCTGGTGGATGATGCGCTCGCCGAGTGACAGCTCCTTCTGGACATAGTCGAGCAGCATCGCCCTGCCCTTGTCCTTGAAATAGGCCAACTGGCGTTCGGTCTCCTTGGCGGTCTCGTTGGGCATGTGTCGGCTCGACCAGATCTGACCGTGCGGATGCGGCTGCGAGCAGCCCATCACCTCGCCCCGGTTCTCGAAGATCAAAACCGAACCGATGTCCGGCTTCGAGCCGAGGTCGACGAACTGCTCGACCCACGCATCGACCACATAGGTGATCTCTTCGACGGACATGCGCGCCAGCGTCTGGTCGTGACGTGGCGAGAAGCACAGCACCCGGCATAGACCGGATTCGCCCTCGGCAATCATCAGCCCGTCGTCGTTCTGATAATCAGAGGGCGCATCCGGCGTCAGCGCCGCGAAATCGTTCGTGAAAACGAAGGTGTGCTTGTAGTCGGGGTTGCGCTCGCCGTTCATACGCAGATTGCCGGTGCATAGATTGCACTTCGGATCGTGCGCAATGCCGGCGACGGGCGGCAGCTTCTCCACCTGCCCTTGCCACGGACGCTTGGCCCGGTGAGGAGACACCAAAACCCACTCTCCAGTGAGCGGATTGAACCGGCGGTGGGGATGATCGGCGAACGCGTTCATGATTTCCATCCTGGTCGGCGACCGGCAGGGACGCGGGGGCGGCCCGGAAAAGGGGATGGAGCGGTTCGCCCTGGCGTCCGCCCCGTTGTAACGATCAGCCCGCGAGCGGACCGACCCCCTGCTGCGGCGAGCAGGCGAAGATGGTCGACTTGAGACCGGTGGCCTTCTCGTAGGCTGCCTTCACGTTCTCCATGAAAGCTTCGGCAGCTCCGGCCTCGACGAGGCTCACCGTAGAACCACCGAATCCGCCGCCGGTCATGCGCGAGCCAAACACGCCGGGCTGCCTCTGGGCGATATCGACCAAGACGTCGACCTCCTCGCAGGAGATTTCGTAGTCGTCGCGCATCGAGGCATGCGACTGGTTCATCAGTTCGCCGCAGCGGGCGAGATCGCCGGCGGCGAGCGCGTCGGCCGCCTCGATCACCCGCTCGTCCTCTGTGACGATGTGGCGTGCGCGACGGTACGTGACATCAGAGAGCAGCGCCTTGTTGGCTTCGAGGCCGGCGGGCGTCACGTCGCGCAACGCCTTGATCGGACCAAGCCCCGGAGAAAGAAGATGGACCGCCTCCTCGCACGAGGCGCGCCGCTTGTTGTACTCGCCGGACGCCAGCTCGTGATGGACCATCGAGTTGGCAACCACGATACGGGCTCGCGGGTCGATCGGCACCGGTCGCTTTTCCAGGCTGCGACAGTCGATCATCAGCGCATGGTCGTGCTGGCCATTGCAGGAGATGAACTGGTCCATGATGCCGCAGCGCATGCCGACGAACTCGTTCTCGGCCTTCTGGCAGAGCTTGGCGAGTTCGATCGTGTCGATGGGCAGTCCGGCAACGGTGAGAAGGCTATAGCCGATCGATACCTCAAGCGCCGCCGAGGACGACAGGCCTGAACCGACGGGCACCGATGAAGCGACCAGGATGTCGGCGCCCTTGAGCTTCTTCCCGGCCCCGGCCAGCGCCACCGCAACGCCGAAGACGTAGTCGGTCCAGTCGCGCTTCGGCCCGGGAGCAGGATCGTCCAGATCGAACTCTCGCGTCTCGCCGATCTTTGCCGAGTGAACACGGAGGATTCTGTCTGCACGTGGCGCCACGGCGGCACGCGTTTCGTACTCCAGGGCCGCGGGCATGATGAAGCCGTCGTTGTAGTCGGTGTGTTCGCCGATCAGGTTGACGCGCCCTGGAGCTCTGACCAGAAACGGCTCTCTTCCGAAGGTATCCTTGAATCCTGCCTTGAGCTCGTCGACGCTGAACATGTTGGCTTCTCGCCTCCCGAAGATCATGGCCGGCGTTTCCTCCGAAACGGTTGCCGGCATGGATGAATGCGCTGATTCAATTGCGCCGCTTCGGGCTCACGCAGCGAGGCGACACTCCCTTATAGACAGCATAAAACAACCCGGCAAGCATCGGACGGTTGCGCGCCTTTGCGTATGACCCTGCATTTCCGCCCCCGACGGAGCGAACGAAAAAGGCTTGATGCGAGCGCGAACTTACTTATGGCAGACCCTGGGTGCGGCCATGCTCGGCCCGGAAGGCCTTGGGGCTGCATCCCGTGTAGCGGCGGAACACGCGGCTGAAATAGAGCGGGTCCTCGTAGCCCACCTGGGCTGCGATCTGCTTCACCGGGCTGGGCGTGACGAGAAGAAGGTGGCAGGCGAACTGGATCACCTGCTCCTCGCGCCATTTAAGGATCGACCGCCCAAGCGTCTGGGTGAACAGATGGGCCAGACGCGACGGTGACAGGCAGACCGCCTGGGCAATCTCCGCCACGGAAAGCGGCCTGTGCAGGTTGTCGGTCACGAACTTGCAGGCCATTAGCAGGCGCTGATCGAAGTGTCCCGGCGGCGCCGTCGCCCGATCGTTCTTGGCGCACAGCAGTATCACTCTCTCAAGGAGATTCATGGCGAGTTCCATGGAGAGAAGGTCGGTGTTGGCCGACCAGCTCGCCACTTCCCCGAACAGCGCCTCCAGCGTCGCGACCAGCGACTTGTCGTCGACCCGCTGTACGAAAAACGCGCCTCGCGCTCCGCGCCAGGACAGCCAGCCGCTCCAGAAGGCGCGCGGCTGGAAATAGATCCAGCGATGCCACCATTCCGATGCGCCGGGCGCGCGCCCATAGTCGTGAATGGCCCCCGGCGGAAACAGCACGAGATCACCCGGTTCAACCGTGAAACGGTTCTCGCCGTCAAAAACTTCTCCGCTGCCCTTGATCGTCAGGTTGATGATCCAGCCACGCATGCCGTCCGGCCGTTCGATGCGGAAATCGAGCGGCCCGCCCCGTTCGATCGGGGTGATACCGGCGACGAGGCGCGTATCGAAATGGAAGCCGGGAAACAGCGGGGCGACGAAGGGATCAGCCGTCGTCTCGCCTCCCGCCTGCAGGAGCGACAAACGGCGAATGACGCTTTCGACCTGAGCCGGCGCGGAAAGGGGGGCGGCAGTATCGTCCATGTAAAAAGCTGGATTAGCCCTTTGGGATGCAGATGGGGAGCACTATAATCCCCCCAATCAAAATGAGCAATAACAGCGGCTTGAATTCGATCGCCGACAAGGAGGAAGAGGCTGGGCGTTTCGCGCGGAGGGCGAAATTCGTCCGCATCAACGTTGTCTCCTAAGCGAAACCACGTGGCGCTTTTCGGCGCGCCATCCGGAGCGCAGCTTCCGCTTCCACGTTGCGCGAGAGGATCAAACGCAAGCAAATCGGGCCTGAAATTCGGCTCTTAAGCCGAGACCCAGGTGCGCCGTTGGGTTATCTAGCGCTGTTGGCCGCCACGAGTCGCGGCCGGCAAACGAAACATGCTGAAGGCAGCCATCCATGAAACTCAAGGAACTCCGCGAACAGGTCTGCGAGGCCAATCTGGAACTCGATCGTCGCAAGATCGTCGTTCACACCTGGGGCAACGTCTCGGGCATCGACCGCGAGAAGGGCTATATCGTCATCAAGCCATCGGGCGTCTCCTACGACAAGCTGACCCCCGACAAGCTCGTGGTGGTCAACCTCGCCGACGGCAAGGTGCTTGAGGGCGACCTCAATCCCTCCACCGACACCAAGACGCACCTCGTGCTTTATCGCGCCTTCCCGACCATCGGCGGCGTCACTCACACGCATTCGCCCTACGCCGTTGCCTGGGCTCAGGCGCGTAAGGAGATTCCTTGCTTCGGCACCACGCACGCCGACTACTGCCATGGCGCCGTGCCGCTGACGGCACCGCTCACTGCAGAGGAAGTGACGGCGGATTACGAAGCCAACACCGGTGAGGCCATCGTCCGGCGTCTCGGCAACGAGAACCCGCTCGCCAAACCCATGGTGCTCGTGGCCGGCCACGGTCCGTTCACCTGGGGCAAGAATGCCCCCGACTCGGTGCTCAACGCCGTGTTCCTCGAAGAGATCGCCCGCATCGCCACCACCACAGTGATGCTCGCGCCCAACGCCGCTCCGGTCGAGGAGTACGTCTCGGAATACCACTACCAGCGCAAGCACGGCCCCGGAGCCTGGTACGGCCAGAAGAAGGCCTGATCATTCCCTCCCGGTTGCCGGGCTGGAAACAAGGCAAGGACAACAATTTTCTAGGAGGCAAGGAAATGTCGCTCAAGGACATCACGCGGAAGCCGAAGATCGGTTTCCTCGGTATCATGCAGGAACTCTACGACAACACGCTGCCGAACATCACCAAGCGGCAGGAGGGTTATGCCCGCGAGGTCTCGGCCCGTCTGACCGGTGTTGCCGACGTTTTGTTCCCCAAGGCCGCCCGTTGCCGTGAAGACATCGAGGAAGTGCTGAAGATCTTCGCCGCCGAGAACGTCGACGGCATCATGATCGTCAACCTGACCTATGGTCCGGGCCTGCGCCTCGTCAACGCCTTCCGCGACGTGTCGCTGCCGTTGTTCCTGGCCAACATTCAGCCGGAGCCGCGCGTCACCAAGGCGTGGAACATGGACGACCTGACCTACAATCAGGGTGTCCACGGCGTTCAGGACACGGCCAACTCGCTGATCCATCTCGGCAAGCAGTTCTCGGTCTGGTCGGGCGACTGGAAGGACGACGAGTTCGTCAAGGCCTTCGACGTGTTCGCTTCGTCGGCGCACGCCGTTGCCGTCATGAAGCAGACCAAGGTCGCCGTCTTCGGCCGCATGCCGGGCATGGGCGACATTCTGACCGACCCGCATACCTTCATGCGCGTCATCGGTCCGCAGGTCGACCACATCGGCATGGGCTCGATCGCTGCCGAGATGGACAAGGTCAACACCCAGGAGATCCAGGCCGTCATCGCCTACTGCAAGGCGAACTTCGACATGGACCCGAAGCTGACCCAGCCTCAGCTCGAGGAAGCCGCCAAGATCCAGGTTGCCATCACCAAGGTGCTCGAGGCCGGCGGCTACGACGCCTTCTCGCTCTACTTCAACGAGATCGGTCTCGACGGTCGCTTCAAGCAGACCCACATGATGGCCGCCTCGAACCTGATGGCCGACGGCTACGGTTACGCCGCCGAGGGCGACACCAACTGCGCCTCGCTGATGGTCGCCGCCCGCGCGCTGCAGGCCGATCCCCAGTTCACCGAAATGTACGCCATGGACTTCGAGCTCGATGCGGCTCTGCAGAGCCACATGGGTGAAGGCAACTGGAAGGTCGCCCGCAAGGACAAGAAGCCGCGCCTCATCGACCGCCCGCTCGGCATCGGCGGCCTCGACAATCCGCCGACCGTCCTGTTCCAGGGCGAGCCCGGCCCGGCCACGCTGGTCAGCCTCGTCTCGCTCGGCGCCGACAAGTACCGCCTCGTCGTGTCGCAGGGCGAAATCCTCGACACCGAGGAACTGCCCACCGTCGAGATGCCCTATTTCTTCTTCAAGCCGGCCACCGGCGTGAGGGAGTGCCTCAACGGCTGGCTGAAGAACGGCGGCACGCATCATCAGGTCCTGCATCTCGGCGACACCCGCGCCAAGTGGAAGGCCTATTGCGATCTCGTCGGCATCCAGTACGTCGAGGTCTGATACCCGCTCCTCCCAAGCAAGCGGAACTGGGCCGGCGAAAGCCGGCCCTTTTGTTTGATGCTGAGGCTAGCCGGTGATCTCCGTCACCGATGCCGACCATCGACAGAATCCATTTGCGCCGACGCTGGCGAATGGCATTAATCTCCCCTCGAAATCAAAGTCGAAAAGCCAATTACTCGGGGAGAAAAGTCATGCAGTACCGTAAGTTTGGCCGCGTGCCGGTCGAGGTATCCGACATCGGCTTTGGCGCTTGGCAGATCGGCGGCGCCTGGGGCGAAGTGACAGAGGCCGACGGAAGGGCCGCTCTTGAGGCCGCCCTTGAAGCGGGCGTCACCTTCATCGACACGGCCGACGTCTATGGCGACGGTCGGTCCGAGCGCATCATCGCCTCCGTGCTGAAGGAGTGGACGGGCAAGCGACCCTATGTGGCCACCAAGGCCGGCCGCCGCCTCAACCCGCACGTCGCCTCCGGCTATACTCCTGAGAACATCGAGGCCTTCATCGATCGCAGCCTCGCCAATCTCGACGTGGAGACGCTCGACCTCGTGCAGCTCCATTGCCCGCCGACCGAGGTCTTCTACACCCCCGACCTGTTTCAGGGACTGGAGGCGATCAAGGCCAAGGGCAAGATTCGCAACTACGGCGTATCGGTCGAGAAGGTCGAGGAAGCGCTGAAGGCAATCGAGTACCCCGGCGTCGCCTCGATCCAGATCATCTACAACATCTTCCGCCAGCGGCCGGATCGCCTGTTCTTCGAGGAAGCCAAGAAGCGCGGTGTCGCCGTTATTGTGCGCGTGCCGCTCGCTTCCGGTTTGCTCTCGGGCAAGATCACGGCCGACACGAAGTTCGCCGCCGACGATCATCGCCTGTTCAACCGGCATGGCGAAGCGTTCGATGTCGGCGAAACCTTCGGTGGCGTGCCCTTCGAGGTTGGCCTGCAGGCCGTCGAGGAGATTCGGCAGCTGGTTCCGGTTGGTCAGAGCATGGCCGCCTTTGCGTTGCGCTGGATCCTGATGTCCGACGCCGTCAGCGTCGTCATCCCCGGCGCCCGCAACGCCGAGCAGGCCAGAGGCAATGCCGCCGCTTCGGACCTCCCTGCCATTCCGGCGGACGTCATGGCGGCGACGCGCGAAATCTACGCCCGGCTCGTTGCGCCGCACGTTCACCAGCGTTGGTGACAAAGATCACCATGCTTTCTCCACGGCGGAAATCCCAGAGATTTCCGCCGCTTGACTTCTCGGGGCGACAGATGGAGCCCTCGGCTGAAAATGTCCTGTCTCGTTCAAGACATCTGCAACGCAGGCATCACCGGGGCTTGACCGAGTGCCGCAGAATCTCTAGACAACTTCGCAACGGAGCTGTGGCCGAGAGGCTGAAGGCACTGGTTTGCTAAACCGGCGTACGGGCTTAAACCCGTACCGAGGGTTCGAATCCCTCCGGCTCCGCCATCCCAATTACCCTGTCGTTGATAAGAAGCTGTTTCTCGCGATTCCGCAGGTCGCGATGTGAACCAGGCTGCTAACCCGGACTCGGTCTGGTGCGGGCCTGCGCCCCAAAGCCGCAACCTATCCCCAACTTCCGTCACATCGTCCCAAAGGTCTGCTCGACACTTCCATTTTCCTCCCTGCGATAGTTTCATCGCCAATGAAAGTCGGCCTCAAGGGAAAGACCGGTGCCTGTCAACGCAGAAAGCTATCAGTCAGCCAAGAACATTTTGCCTGACGAGCAATTGCAGCCGATCGCGCCTGCGATATCCTTCCCGCTACTCCTGTCAGATGCACGCCTTTTCTCCGCATTTACGTTCGCCCGATACAGACACTTGCTCGATTCCATTGCGGACCACGTAATCGCCGTCGGTGTCGTACGCGCCGGATATCCCATTGGGCTCGCGCTGGGGACGGTGGAGCGCGGAAAGCAAAAGGCTGAGCTCCATTCTATCGCGCTTGCGCCGGCCTTTCGGCGGAAGGGGCTCGGACGGCAGCTTCTTGAGGCTTGGCAAGCGAGAGCAAGGGCTCAAGGAGGTGCGACCCAGAATGCGAGCTATAACGAGAGTTTGCCAGGGCGCCTCGCGTTCGAAGCGCTTCTGAGCCGCGCCGGCTGGTCGTCTCCGCAGGAAGAGGGCGTTGTGGTAATAGGGCGTGCCGGAGAAATGGCCGGCCAGGCGAGCACGTGGCGCGGCATCGCCGGGCGTTTGGCACGCCCGGGCGCTTTTTCTTTCGATCCCCTGGAGCTGCGGGGTGGAGACGAAGACGCGGTCAAGCGCTTTCTGGCCGATCCCGCATCCGCCGATATGACGGGCCCGATCCATCACGGACAACACCTGTCGAAAGACCTCAGCCTGCTGATCCGACGGAAAGGCGAGCTTGTCGGCTGGCTGCTCGCCACTGAAGCGCATCCCGCCTTTGTCGACACGAAACGGCGTGGCAGTGGAACACCTGCGATCCGCTACATGGAGGCCTATCTCGACCCGGCCCACTGGAACAGCGGCATCATGATCGCCGCCTACTATCGCTGCTACTCGCGGCAGGCAGCACTTTTGGGGCGGGACTCCGTCGCCTTCTACTATTCCAGCAGCGAGACTCGGCCGCGAATGGTCGCGCTCATTCGTCGCCGCTTCGCGCCACTCGCCGATCGGATCGAAACGATTTTCCGGACCAGTTGCGACTTTGCGTCAGCGACCTCTGCAGGTGAGTGCGTGCCCGTTTGTTCGGGGATGCCCATTCGGAGTAATGTATAGAGTGTTTATATAGCATCATCTGAGTTACCTGATAGATTTTAACGAACAAAAGCCGCGAATTTTTGAATTCGTCCTTTTATTTATGTAAAATTAAGTAGCAGTTATTGACGTAATTCCGTCTGCGCAACTGTCATGATTACAGCGCATGCACCTGCGGGACGGGAGGTAAACGGCCTGTTGGGGCCGTGGTAACACACAGGAACAAGAGGTTTTATGATGAGAACTGAGCTTTTGAAAGAGTTTTACCTGAAGGTCCAGGCGAGCAAGACCCTTGAGGCGCAAGCGATGGAAGCCGTGAAAGAAGGCCCTGCCGCCATTGTGGAGCTGGGGCGGCAGGAAGGATACGATTTCACGGAGGATGAGGTGGCGGAAGCGCTCGCAAGCTATGCCAAGAACATGTCAAGCGAGCTTTCCGATGCAGATCTGGACTTGGTCGCCGGCGGAACCTCAAAAAAAGGAAACAGAACGATGTACCCTAGTCACTGGCTAGCTTCTTGAGTAATGCCTCGCCGAGGCTTTTCTGGGCTTTTTGCCGTTATGTCGGTATCCGGGAAGGTGCCTTTCGGCGTTGCCGTTGACGAGCCGGGCGTCGAGTTCGTCCTTTGGACATCGGCGCTTGGCGCTGAAGGTTTTACGCGTCTTTGCCTGGGACGGTCTCGTCCCCATCGCGCCATTGAAGTGCTCGCGGAAGCCGCTCGGAGCGGAAGTCGTCCCCAGGATGATTTCCTCATCCCCTCACTGCGCGGCGTGCCGACCCGGATCTCGTCATGGGCTGTTCTGTCCATGGAATGACTCCCCATCGGAACAGTCCCACTGGTGGGTACCTGGGAGTGCGTAACATGAACAGCACGAAGGTCCATCTGGATCGTGAACGACGCCCTTACCCTATCGCCAGGCGCAGTGGTGCGGCTGACCGAAGCTTTCGGCTTGCTGCCCTTTTGCAATTCGGATGTATTGGCAACAATGCCTTTCACCGATGAGGTCGATTGTTGACAGCGCCCGCACTTGAGATCGTGTCGCTCAGCCGCCGTTTCGGCGAGACAGCTGCCGTGCGGAACGTAAGTCTTTCGATCGAGCGGGGAGCGCTGGTGTGTCTTGCCGGGCATTCCGGCTGTGGCAAGTCGTCGCTTCTGCGCCTCGTTGCCGGCGTCGATGTGCCCGACGCCGGCATCATCCGAATCGATGGCGAGGAGGTGGCGGGACCCAGGCAGTTCGTCGAGCCGGAACGTCGGCGCGTCGGTTTCGTGTTCCAGGACTATGCGCTGTTTCCTCACCTGACCGTTCGGGAGAACGTCCGGTTCGGCCTGAGGGGCATGACGAAAGGTGAGAGCCGCCGCCGGGTGAAAGACATGCTCGACCGAGTGGGGCTCGGTGGCCATGCCGATCGCTACCCGCATGAGCTGTCCGGCGGGGAGCAGCAACGGGTGGCCTTGGCGCGAGCCCTGGCACCCTCCCCTCGCCTGATCCTGATGGACGAGCCGTTCTCAAACCTCGATCGCGCGCTCCGGGAAGGTGTCCGCCGGGACACGTTGGCGCTGATCCGTGGACTTGGCATCACCGCGATCATCGTCAGCCACGACCCGGAAGAGGCTTTGTCCCTGGGCGACCGGGTCGTGCTGATGCGGTCTGGCGAAATTGTTCAAACCGGAACCGCCTACGATCTCTACGATCGTCCGAACGGCACCTATGCCGCCAGCTTCTTTGCCGCCTGCAACAACCTGCCAGGTCTCGTCCGCAATGGGGCGGTCGAAACGGCGATCGGCGTCCTCCCCCTGCGCGACCGCCTCCCAGATGGCGACCGCGTCGCCGTCTTGGTGCGTCCGTCGGCTATCGAAGCCGTTCCGGCCTCCGAGGGCGAGCATCAGGCGTGCGAGGTGATGGCGCGACAGATGCGAGGTGAGACGGAGGCTCTTTGGATCTCCGTGCCCGGCCTCGATTCGCCGCTGGAGATCCGCTCCACGCGCCGATTGCCGGCCGATGTGCGCCACGTCGCCATTCAGATGGCGCCGGAACAGGCCATGATCTTCAGGGTGTGAAACGCGCTACGATACCGCCCTGAGACGATAGAACAAGGACGATGCGCCCGGCGGCCCCGAGGCGGTCTTCACCGGTTGGGAGTTGCCACGCCCTCATCTCGAATGCCAAGAAGAGTTGCTCCTTATAATAAGAATAATTCTAATAAAGAGGATCGTTTTCTCTGCCGATTCATATCGAACGAGCTATCGGTTGAGATCCGGACATAGGTTGGAAGGTTCCGTTGGCCCGGAAAAGCCGGGAAAAGCGCATTTCATCTGGCGAGTTACCCTACTTGAGAGCGACAGTTGTTAAGTGTCCTCAAAACGGCGTCTCGATTAAAAACTTGACCACTATACTCAAGTATGATTGCCTCCTCCCCGTTCGATACTGGGAGAAAAGAGCCATGCGACAGATGCTCCTCGGCCTGACGGCGCTCGCAACCTTCGCTGCAGTCGGTCAAGCCGCCGCCGACGTCAACATTTACACGACGCGCGAACCGGGGTTGATTCAGCCGCTCATCGATAGCTTCACCAAGACGACGGGCGTCACCGTCAACACTGTCTTTCTCAAAGACGGCCTTGCCGAACGCGTCGCGACCGAAGGCGAAAGCTCGCCGGCAGACATCCTGATGGCCGTCGATGCCGGCAATCTGGTCGACTTGGTCGAAAAGGGTGTGACCCAGCCGATCGATTCCCAGGTCCTCAAGGACGCGGTGCCGGCTCAGCTCCGCGATGAGAACGATCATTGGTTCGGCCTCTCCTATCGCGCTCGCGTGATATATGCGGCCAAGGATCTCGACATCTCGACCTTCAACTACGAGGATCTGTCCGATCCCAAGTGGAAGGGCAAGGTGTGCATCCGCTCCGGCCAGCACCCTTACAACACCGCTCTGTTCGCCAGCCATATCGTCCATCACGGCGCCGAGGCCACCGAAACCTGGCTTGCCGGTCTCAAGGCCAATCTCGCCCGCAAGGCGGCCGGCGGCGATCGCGACGGCGCCCGTGATATCCTCGGCGGCATCTGCGACGTCGCTGTCGCCAACTCCTACTATGTGGGGCTGATGCGGTCGGGCAAAGGCGGTGAAGAGCAAGTGAAATGGGGCGAGGCCATCAAGGTGATCCTGCCGACCTTCCGCGATGGCGGCACACAGGTGAACATCTCGGGCGCAGCCGTCGCCAAGCATGCTCCCAACAAGGACGATGCCGTGAAGTTCCTGGAGTATCTCGTCTCCGACGAGGCGCAGGAAATCTATGCCAAGGCCAACTACGAGTATCCCGTGAAGGCCGGCGTGGCCGCCGACCCGATCGTCGCCTCCTTCGGCGAACTGATTGTCGACAAGGCGTCCCTGAGCGAGATCGTCAAGCATCGCAAGACGGCCAGCGAGCTGGTCGACAAGGTTGGCTTCGACAGCTGATTGGAGCGGGCGGGACGTATGTGCGTTCCGCCCTGCCCTTACAATGAGCGCTCTCGCAGAAACATCACTATCCGAAGCCATCCCGCGCCGCGCGTGGACGGGTTGGCATGTCGCGGCCGGACTGACGGCCTTTCTTGCCCTGCTGCCGGTACTTACGCTCACTGCCGAAGCGACACGCGGCTCGGCTGGGCTGTGGTCGCATCTCGCCGGCACGGTCCTGCTCTCGGCCCTAGCCGACACCATGACGCTGCTTATCGGCGTTGGCCTGATCGCCGGCTGCCTGGGCGTGTCGCTCGCCTGGCTTGTCACGGCTTACGATTTTCCGGGTCGTCGCCTGCTCGAATGGTCGCTTCTGCTGCCACTGGCCGTGCCGACATACATCGTCGCCTACGCTTATCTCGACATCCTGCATCCGATCGGTGCGGTTCAGGGCGCGATCCGCTGGAGCCTCGGTTACGCCGGCCCGCGCGACTTCCGACTGCCCGATGTCCGCTCGCTCACCGGCTGCGTGCTGCTCTTGTCGCTGGTGCTCTATCCCTACGTCTACCTGACGACGCGGGCGATGTTTCTGACGCAGTCGGCCAATCTTTGCGATGCGGCGCGCACCCTCGGCATGCCGCGCCGCCAGTTGTTCCGGCGCGTCGCCTTGCCGCTCGCCCGCCCGGCCATCGCTGTCGGTGTCAGTCTGGCTCTGATGGAGGCGCTTAATGATGTTGGCGCCTCGGAGTTTCTGGGTGTTCGCACGCTGACGGTGTCGATCTACACGACCTGGATTACCCGAAGCGATCTTGCGGGAGCTGCGCAGATCGCGCTTCTTCTCCTCGTCATCGTCGTGGCTCTCGTCTCGTTCGAGCGTTGGGCGCGGCATCGGCAAGGCTATGCAGCGGGCGCACGCAGTCGCCCGATGGCGCCCGTCGAGTATCGAGGCTTTCGAGGGGCTGGGCTTTTGGTGCTCGGTTCGCTGCCTGTGTGTCTCGGGTTTGCCGTGCCTGCCGGTTATCTCGCTGTAGAGGCTTTCAAGCGCTGGCAGTTCGCCGGTCTGTCGCCGCGCCTTGTCGATGAAGCGCTGAACACCATTCTCTATGCAGGCGGCGCAACGGTGCTGACCCTCGTCGCTGGCGTCACGGCTGCTTTTGCATTGCGCCTTTCGTCGGGGCGGCTATCTCCCCTGTTCTACCGTCTGTCGACGATCGGCTATGCGATGCCGGGTACGGTGGTCGCCATCGGCGTGCTGCTCGTCGTGGCCCCATTCGATCGCTTCATCGACGGTACGGCGAAGCAATGGTTCGGCGTTTCCACCGGCCTGCTCTTCATCGGGTCGGGCGCGGCGCTGGTCTACGCCTACGCCGTCCGATTCCTGGCCATCACGGCTGGCAGCGCCGACGCCGGACTTGCCCGCGTGCCGCGGTCTCTCGATGACGCCGCCCGCACGCTCGGTTGTACCGCCGGTGGCGCGTTGCGCGCCGTGCATCTGCCACTGACACGCACCTCGCTCTCCGCCGGAGCGCTGCTGGTCTTCGTCGACTGCGTCAAGGAGCTGCCAGCGACCCTGCTGTTGCGCCCACTCAACTTCGAGACCTTCGCCACTCATCTTTACGGCGAAGCTGCGCGCGGCACCTACGAAGAAGCCTCGATCGCCGCGCTGGCCATCGTCGCCGTCGGCATATTGCCTGTCGTCGTGCTGTCGAGGATCGGGCGAGGAGCCTGAAACAGGTTGGCATCACCACTCCGTTGCCGCGGAACCGAGCTATCCACGATTAATGGGGCTCGCGCCCGTTGCCAACGCGTGGTGCCGGCCGATCGGCAACATGAAGGGCTTGCCGGAGATCGGGTCGGCGATGATCCGACTTTCCAGGCCGAAGACCTGACGAACGTTGCGCTCGGTCAAGACATCCGACGGTGAGCCGGCAGCGTGGAGCCGCCCCTTGCACATGGCAACGAGGTGATCGGCATAGCGGGCCGCAAGGTTCAGGTCGTGCAATACCATGACGATGGTGGTGCCGCGCGCCCGATTGAGATCGGTCAGGAGATCCAGAACCTCCAACTGGTGGCTGATGTCGAGGAAGGTGGTCGGCTCATCGAGCAGCAGAAGGTCGGTCTGCTGTGCGAGCGCCATGGCGATCCAGACGCGCTGCCGCTGCCCGCCTGACAACTCGTCGACGGGGCGTTCCGCGAGCTCGACGGTGCGGGTGGTCTCGAGCGCCGCGGCGACGGCTTCGTCATCGAGACGCGTCCAACGCGAGAACACGCCCTGATGGGGATGTCGTCCACGGCTGACGAGATCGGCAACGGTGATTCCCTCCGGGGCGATCGGCGATTGCGGCAGCAGCCCAAGCATCCTCGCGAGCGCGCGCGTCGGAAGCTCGTGGATGGATTTGCCATCAAGCAGGACGCACCCTTCCCGTGGGACGAGCAGCCTGGACATGGTGCGCAGCAACGTGGACTTGCCGCAGGCGTTGGCTCCGACGATAGCCGTTATCCGACTCGATGGCACCACGAGGTCGAGGTTTTCGAGTACGAGGTTCTCGCCGTAACCTGCTGTCAGGGCCTGAGCGGAAAGAGAATGCGCGGTCATGCCGAGCCTCCGGTTCGGTTGGTCCGAGCAACCAGATAGAGGAGATAGGGCGCGCCCAATGCTCCGGTGACCACACCCACCGGATAGCGGCTGGGCAGGAGGAACTGTCCGCAGTAGTCGCCGGCAAGAACAAGTATCGCGCCAACGAGTGCAGAGGGTATGAGCAAGGAGCCCTGGTTGCCGACAAGCCGGGCAGCGATCGGCCCGGAGAGGAAGGCGACGAAAGCGATTGGCCCAGTCAGCGCCGTGGCAAGGGCGATCAGGCCGACCGCGGTGACGACGACTATGATCCGAATTCGGGCAACGTCGACGCCAAGCGCCGCCGCCATGTCGTCGCCGAGTCGTAGCGCCTCGAGGTCGCGAGCACGGCTGAGCAACAACCCGCCAAATATGGTGAGGCCGGCCAGAAGCGGTAACGCTTGCCCGATCTCGGCCCCGTTGACGCTGCCTACCAGCCAGCGCATCGCCTCTTGCAGGTTCCAGGCCGGCGCTCGCGCCAGAACATAGGCGATCATGCTTTCCAGCATCGCCGACACCCCTATGCCGATCAGGGTGAGCCGCGTTCCCGCCACGCCGTTCCGGAAGGACAATCCGTAGACGAAAATGGCCACGCCCAAGCCGGCAGCGACGGCGAAGATCGAGACAAGCAAGCCGCTCAGCGACAACACGACAATGGCAAAGACCGCCGCCGCGCTGGCACCCGAACTGATGCCGATGATGTCCGGGCTGGCCAACGGGTTACGCAACATGGTCTGGAAGGAGACCCCGCCGAGGCCGAAGCTCAACCCGGCGAGGACGGACAGCACGGCACGCGGCAAGCGCAGCTCGCCGACGGCAAAGGATGCGCCCGGTACATCCTCGCCAATCAATACGCGAAATACGTCTCCGGGTGGAACATACGACTGGCCGAGTATCAGCGTCAGCGCGAACAGGGCGATCGTCAGCGCCAAAAGACCGGTGATGACGATATTGCGTCGGTGCGCGCGGCTTCGGCGATCGTCGGCGATGGAGCAGAGGGCGGACGAAAAGCTGGTCACAGGTCACGCACCCGCTGGCGTCTGACGATCCAGATGAAGAAGGGCGCACCGACGAAGGCTGTGACGATCCCGACCTCAAGTTCGGATGGTCGAGCCGCGATGCGGCCGATAATGTCGCCGGCGAGCAGCAGTCCTCCGCCAACTAGCGAGGAGAATGGTAACAGCCAACGATGATCGACGCCGACGAGCAACCGGCAGACATGCGGCACGACCAGCCCCACGAAGCCGATCGGTCCACATATCGCCGTCGTAGCACCGCAAAGCAGAACCGCTGCGAACGAGGCGATGCCCCGTGCCAGCGCGACGCGCTCGCCAAGGCCTGCCGCGAGGTCGTCGCCCAACGCCAGGGAATTCAGTTTGCGAGCCGATCCAAGGCTGAGGATCAGGCCGGCCGAGAGGAAGGGAGCGACTTCGGCAAGGCGTTCGAATGTGGCGCCACCGACGCCACCCACTTGCCACGACCGGATGCCGCCGGCGATATCCCCACGCGGCAACACCACGGCAATCACCAGCGAGGCGAAGGCTATAGATGTCGCTGCCCCAGCCAGCGTCAGCTTGAGCGGTGTCGCGCCACCGCGCCCGAACGATCCTACAGTATAGACCAAGGCAGCCGTGCAGCCGGCGCCCAGAATGGCTGTCCAGATGTAGGCTTGCGCCGAAGTCATGCCGAACCAGGCGACCCCGATGACCACGGCGAGGGCTGCCCCCGTGTTGACGCCGAGAATGCCGGGATCGGCGAGCGGGTTGCGTGTCACGCCTTGCATGACGGCGCCGGAAAGTCCCAACGCCGCCCCGGCGAACAGGGCGAGCAGAGTGCGTGGGATGCGCATGGCCACGGCCGCCTCGCCGATGCTGTCGACGTGACCGCCGATGGCGGAAAGCACGTCGCTCCAAGTGACGTCGCGGCTCCCTATGAGGAGCGACAGAGTGCAAAGCACGACAACGGCAAAGATTGTCAGGGGCAGCCAGATGGAGCGACTGCCGCCGGGGCGTCCGCAATAGGGAGGAGCAATGAAAGATGTGAGCTTCGCTGGAGTCATTTGGCTTTCCTGGCTGCCTCGGCAAGAAGCGCCAAATAGTCCCTCAGAACCCAGGAGATCGACAGTGGTGTCGGGTTGGCCGCCGTACCCACCGGATCCCGACCGAGCGTGACGATAGCATCGTGAGTGACGGCCGGCATGCGTGCCAGAAGCGGATTGGCCTTCATCGCGTCGATAAGCGCGCGGTCGCCGTAGGTCACGACGATATCGACATCGTCGAACGCGTCGACGCGCTCGGCGCTGATCGATCCGGAGAAGCCGCCGTCGTGGGACGCCTGGGTGACGCTGGATGGCATTGCCAGTCCCAGATCCTTGAAGAACCGCACTCGGGTGTCCTGCAGGGTGTAGAAGTTGACGAGACTGAGATCGCTGGCATCGAGATGGGTCACGAACATCGCCGACCTTCCCATGATCTCCGGATATCTCTCCAGTTCCGATGCGATGTCCGTTTCGATTCGGGTAATCAGCCTCTCGCCATCTTCTGCCATGCCCAGACCGGCACTGTTGAGGCGGATCATCTCGCGCCAGTCCGTCGACCACGGCGCCTCGGGATAGGCAACCACCGGTGCAATGCGGCTCAACATGTCATAGTCCGACTGGCTTAGTCCGGAATAGGCAGCGAGGATCACGTCTGGCTGGGTAGCGGCGACCGCCTCGAAGTCGATGCCGTCACCCTCGTCGAAAAGTACGGGTTTCTGGGCGCCAAGCTCGGATAACCTCTCGGCAACCCAGGGCAACAAACCATCATCGTCGTCGTCGCCGAAGTTGGCTGCGGCGAAACCGACCGGCACGACACCGAGGGCAAGCGGCACCTCGTGATTGGCCCAGGCGACAGTCGCCACGCGTCGTGGCTTCTCCGAAATGAGCGTCGCGCCAAGCGCATGCCTGATGGTGATCGGGTAGGCCTCGCCGGCCTGCCCGACCTCGCCGCTAAGCAGGAAGATCGCAACGAACGGCGCGAAGAAACGAAACGAGCGTGGCATCCGGCCACTCCATGACGATTGGAACATCGTTCGGAAAGCGAACTCCCACTTTTCGGTTCGATGCTCTGGAAAGGGGTTAAGTTGAAATCAGTTTTCAGCTTCACAAGCTCCGGTCAAGCACGTTTCGGGCGTTCCAGCAGGTGCGGATCGAAGTTTCCGGGGAATCCTACAAAACCCGGAAAACCTACAATACCAGAGAAAATCCATCAGGTTAGATGATCCTGGCAGGTGCCGGGCAACACCGATGGACGAGCCGTGGCCGAGCGCGGCCCCCGACCAGACGGTCGTCGATGTCCTCGACACCCCAACGAGCCTTTTGAGCCGGCTTCCGGCGCACGAAACTGAATTTCGGGGATCGACCATGGACACTTCGAGGACGGCCGGTGACACCAGACGGAAGGGCTTGCTTCGCTATCGGACGGCCATCCTTCTCGGATGCTCGGCGCTCTTTGCCTTCGCGCCGGCTTCCTTGCGGGCCCAGGATGACGAAGCGGCGAAAGCTGCGGACGACGCGACCGTTCTCGAAACCATTACCGTGGAAGGCACCGCAGGCGACGACGATGCCAAATCCATCGTCGCCACCAAAACGACGAGTGCCGGCAAGATAGCCGCCGATATCCTGGATACTCCGGCGTCGGTTTCGGTCATCACCGCCAAGGAGATTCAGCAACGCGGTGCCCAGAGCGTCGAGGAAGTGTTGGACTATACTGCCGGCGTCACAACCGATTTCTACGGCTCCGACGATCGCTTCGACTATTTCAAGATCCGCGGCTTCGACGCCTATGCCTATCGTGACGGCTTGACGCTCGGTAATCCGTTCGGCGGGATCCGAGAGGAGCCCTACGCATTCGAGCGCGTCGAAGTACTGAAGGGCGCGAACTCCACTGTCTTCGGCGTTTCCAATCCGGGCGGATCGGTGAACTACACCACCAAGCGGCCGAAGAGCGAACGCTTCGGCGAGGTCTACGCCACGGGCGGGTCGTTCGGTCATGCCGAAGCCGGTTTCGATGTTGGCGACAACATCACCGATGACGACACCCTCTCCTTCCGCCTGACCGGCAAGCTCCAGAACGCCGAAAAGGAATACGATTATTCGCGGGACGACGAGACGTTCGTCATGGGCGGCCTGACCTGGCGCCCCAGCAACGACACCAGCCTGACCGTCGTCTACGACTATCTCGACAAGGACGGTGTTCCCGGTGGCGGTGGCCACCCGGTGGGCTATGACCTCGACCGGAGTCTGTTCCTGGGAGAGCCGGACTACAATTACGACACCGCGGAACGAAACACCGTCAGCGTGATGTTCGATCACGCCTTTGGCTCGGGCCTCACCTTCAACTCCAATGCGCGCTACAGCAGCTCCGATACCGGCTTCGGCTACGCCTACGTTTATGAGCCGGTAGATAACGGCGACACCATCGCCGATCGCTATTTCTTCGGCAATGACAGTTCGGCTCGCAACTTCGTCTTCGATTCCCGCCTGCAATACGACACGAGCTTCGGCGCCATGGACAGCCAGACGCTGGTCGGCGTCGAATACGGCAATCGAACCGGAGACAGCGATCTCTATTGGGTCGCCGCGCCGGGAATCGACTGGACCAACCCGGTCTACACCGGCGCGCCCACTTTCGGTGCGCCCTACAGCAGCAAGAAGACCAAACAAACCACCACGGCAATCTACGGCCAACAGAATTTGACTTTCAACGACAAGCTGATCGTCAACCTTGGGCTGCGCAACGACTGGCTCGATCTCCGGGAAGACAACAAGCTCAACGGTTCGACGTCAAAGGGCAACTTCAGCGAAACGACCGCCCGCGTCGGGCTGACCTACAAGTTGACGAAGGAGTTGGCCGCCTTTGCCAATTACGCACAGTCGGTGGCCCCTCCAGCCATCGGTGTCGAACCTGAACGAGGCGAGCAATACGAAATCGGCCTGAAATATCGGCCGGAGGCCTTCCCTGCCCTGTTCAGTGTTTCGGTCTATGACCTGACCAAGAGCAACATCACTCGCACCAATCCGAACACCAACCAGCCGGAGACCATCGGCAAAGTGGGGGTGCGCGGCGTCGATCTGGAGGCAAAGGCGGAACTTACGGACAGTATCAGCCTGACGGCAGCCTATTCCTACCTGATGTCCGATATCGTTGAGAACGGTACGGCGGGCAACGAAGGCAACGAGATGTCCTTTGTGCCCAACCACGCCGCTTCGCTCTGGCTCAACTACGAGCTTGAAGGCGACGGGATGCGTGGCGACATGACCTTCGGTCTGGGCGCGCGTTACCAGGGGTCCTACTACTTCGACGATGCCAACACGAAGTCGACCACCGGAAGCGTCGTCTTCGACGCCGCCTTCAGCTACGAGATCAGGGAGAACACCACGCTGCAGGTCAACGTCAACAACGTGTTCGACGAGAAGCACGTCGCCTACGGCGGCTTCGGCGCCGACTGGTACAATCCCGGTCGGACGGTTTTCGCCACCCTCCGCCAGACCTGGTAACAGGCCGTCCGCCCGGGGCGCCCGGGCGGACCTATTCCGGGACCGGGAAGTTCAAGCGGGCACGCCTCCATGCCGCCGGCGTCTCCCCGACGATCTGGCGGAACACCTTGGTCAGGTGGGCTTGATCCGAAAATCCGAGTTGAGCCGCCACGTCCGCCAGGCTGAGACAGGTCTCGGTCAAGAGGGTCTGCGCCTGCTCGACTCGCCGCCCGAGCTGCCACTGAAGGGGCGTCTTGCCCGTCGTCTGCTTGAAAACGGTGGCGAACCAGCTTTCGGACAGGCCGACGGCAGCCGCCATCTCGGCGATCGTCATGCGGCGACCGCCGTTTGCCTTGACCGCCGCGATCAGCCTGTTCATCTGCGCCTGGGTCAGTCGCGCGTTGGGCTGTTCGCGCGCGCCTTCGGGGATGTCGAGCAGGGCCGTTGCAATGCTTCCGACCAGACTCTCGGCATAAACGGCATGTCGCGATGGGTTCGACACTTCGTCGACAAGGAGGGCGGCCAAGGCTTCGATCGGTCCGACATTCTGTACCTCCACTGGCCGGCGCACAATCGAGCGGGCGACCGATCCACCAACCGAGGGGGAGAGCAACCGCAACAGTCGGTCCTGATGAAGATGTAGATCGAGATGCGAGAAACGATGCCAGGCGTTGAACTTGGTCCAAAGGGGGACGCCCGCCGGTACGTAAAGGGCCCGTGTCATCGGACGATCGAACTGGCCGAAGCTTCCGGTCCTGTTCGACATGCGGATCTCCCCCGACACGTCATTGAAGAAAATGACCATGCGGGGATCGGGAGACAGATAATAGGCATGCGCTCCGGCCTTCCCTTCGGCATCCCAGAATACGCTCATAAGGCCGTCAAGACCGCGCCATTTGACCGGTGCGATCGGCTGAATGCCTTCTGTGTGGCAAATCATCGAATGCTGGTAGGTCACTTGAGGCCGTTTCCAAGTCAGCGAAAGTCGTACAATCCGCGCGGAGGACGACAGAAGACGTCACACAACTTGGCCTGGCGTTTGCCCCTTGGCCAAGCCAGCAGCCGTTGTTGGCATCCTGCAGCTCATGTCAATAAACATGAATATAATTATCATATTTACTGCGGAACAGCAAGGCGATGTCGTGCACCTGTAACATCTACTGAGGACACCGACATCGGTAGGGTCACTGATGCGAATGCCTTGCAATCGCATCGCCGGTTGAGGGGGCTGTTTATGCGGAGACGCCGACCGAACGGATGATACCCGTCGGGTTCGAAACCAAGCGGGAAGCGCCTTGTCAGATCGGAATGGCGGGAATCACGGTCGATGGACGAACGATCTCGTCCTGAGCGGCAATCAGCACGATCTCGCGGCTGCCGGCCTCGACGGTTCGGTTGAGCAGTCCGAACACCGACGATACCGAACGCGATAACGCCTCCGGCACCGAGCGTGTCGTCAGCCAGTGCACATAAAACAATGCCGCGATGGCATCGCCCGCGCCATTGATCGAGAGCGGCAGTCGCCGAGAGCGGGCAAGCCACAAATTGCCGCCGTCGGAAGCCACGATATCGAGCGCATCATCCGGCGTGCTGTCGACGATCAGCGACGTGACCAGCGCCACCTTGGGGCCGAGCGCATGCAGGCTCGCGACCGATCCCTTTACCTCGTCCATGGTCGTCGACGGCCGGTCGACCAGAAAATCCAGTTCGAAGTGATTGGGAGTGACGAGGTCCGCCGCGGGCACCGCTCGGTCGCGGAAAAACTCGGGAACGCCAGGGCGCACGAAAACGCCTCGTCCGACATCGCCGATCACCGGATCGCAGGCGTAGGCTGCCTTGGGGTTGGCGTCTCGCACCAGCTTGACAGCCCTCAGGATCGAGTCGCCGATGCCGGGCGCGCCGACATAGCCCGACAGCACGCCATCGCAGTTGCCCAGAACGCCACGCTCGGAAATGCCGTCGACGCAATCGTCGATCAGCGAGCTGTCGAACACCTGCCCTTTCCACGAACCGTAGCCGGTGTGGTTTGAAAACTGGACGGTATGGATCGGCCAAACCTCATGCCCGAGGCGCTGCATGGCGAATGCGGCCGACGCATTGCCGACATGGCCATAGGCGACGTGAGATTGGATGGACAGAATGTTCATGGAGAGCACTTCAAGAGGGACGACAGAAAACAGCGCTGCGGGAGCGAGCGTCACTCCCGCAGCGAAACGACGCTCTGAACTGTCAGGCAACAAGCGAAGCCGCGCAAGTCGGTCGCAGTGGCTTTCCTGCCGGATAACTCACTTCAGGCGGCTGCTGTGGCGAAGCACGAGGCCGGCCGCGCCGAGGCAGTTGTCGTTGTCGAGAAACTTGCCGGCCTTGAACACCGGATAATGGGCCTCGTCAACGTCTTCGCGCTTGACGAAGGAGTGCTTCTCATAGCTGGCGCGCAAGGGCGCGAGCAACAGTTCGCCGGCACTGGCCAGCACCCCCGAAATGATGAACAGCGGCGGATTGATCATGGCGCCAGCCATGCTGAGCCCGCGGCCAGCCGCCTCGCCAGCATCGGCAAGAAGACGCCGAAAGCCGGTTTCACCCTGAATGGCCCTTGAAACGATCTCGCTCACGGGCATCGAGCGGCCAAGCCAATCGGTCGCCATTCTCGAGACGAAACCAGCGCCACAGTAAAGCTCTAGGCATCCCCGGTTTCCGCAACGGCAAAGCGGACCGTGCGGATCTATAACGATATGGCCCATCTCGCCAGCCGAGCCAGAGGCGCCGACAAGCGCTTTCCCGTCGACGACGACGGCCCCGCTGACGGTCTGGTTCAGCTTCAGCAGGACAAAGTCGCTGCACCCGTTGGCGGCGCCCCACATCATCTCGGCCAATGCCGCGCAGTTGCTTTCGCTGTCGGCGAAGATCGGCTTTTCCAACACCGGCTGAAATGCCTCGCGGAAATCGATGCCTTGCCATCCATGCAGGGCCGAGGAGCGCATGATGCGACCGTCGGGCGCCAGCGGTGCCGAAAGGGCGAAGCCGATACCGATCAGGCTACCGTAAGCAAGGCTATGCTCCTTGTAGAGCGTGTCGACGGCATGCTTGACGACGCGAGCCGCCTTGGTGGGCGAGTACTCTCGCTCCACCGGCATCGCCAGATCGGCCACCACGTTGTGCGCCACATCCGCCACGATCACCCGGATCTCATCCACATCCAACAAGGCGCCGACACAAGTCCCGGCTTCCGGGTTGAGTGAGTGGGCGATGGCCGGCCGGCCTGGACCGGGATTGCGTGTTTCCATCTCGATTACGAGATTTGACCGTTTCAGGTCGGCGAGAATGGTGGAGACGGTCGATCGGGCAAGGCCGGTATTGCGGGCGATTTGCGATGTGCTCACCGCGCCATGCCCGCTCAGGGCCCTCACCACCTTCACGACCGGCGAATCCAGCTCGCGGCCGTAGAGCAGCCCCTCAAGTTCGCTGGTGAGCATGTTGGCCAATTTCGTCTCCGCCGAACTTAAGAGATACTGTTCGCCGATGCTTTAACGTTCTCAGCGACAAAACGGTAGTGGGACACCCTTCCTCCGTCAATGAAATAATCGGGGTGCTCCTGGCCCGAAAAATCTTATTCGATCTCGAAACATCGCCGACTTCAATCACATAACGCCAAAATCGCCGTAAATGCCTTTCCGAATCGCAGCCAATTATGTCGTAAATGACAAAATGATCCTTGACAGAGGGTAAAGGCGGGACATACTCCCGGTCAGTCGCGCTAGAAACGACTGGGAGGAAAATCATGACATTGACTTCTGCTGTCTCGCGCGCCGCGCTCGCTGGCGGCCTGCTGCTGGCCGGGACCTCGTTGTCCTCGGCTGAGGAATTGACGCTATGGACGCTGAACTTCAGCTCCGAAGCATCCAACGAAGCATTCAACAAGATCACCAGCGGCTTCGAGGCCGCCAATCCCGGCGTCAAGGTCACCATTGTTACCCGTGGCACCGACGATCACAAGACCGCCATCCGCGTGGCAGCCGGTACCGACAAGGGACCCGACATCTACTTCATGTGGGCCGGCCTCGGTCTGGGTGGAGAATATGTAAAGGCGGGCCTCAGCCTGCCTCTCGACAAGTACTACGCGGAATACAAGTGGGATGATGAGCTGGTTCCGGCTGCCGCTTCCTTCTCCCGCATCTACGAGGGAGGCCGGCATGGAGTGCCGTTCACCTTCAAGGGCGAGGCGCTCTACTACAACAAGGCGCTGTTCGAGAAGGCCGGCATTACCGGTACCCCTGCCAATTACGACGAGCTGGTCGTGGACGCCGAAAAGCTCAAGGCGGCCGGCATACCGGCGATCGCCTTCGGCGGCACCGTCAACTGGCACGTCATGCGCCTGATGGACGTGATCCTCGAAGCCAAGTGCGGCGCCGACAAGCATGACGCGCTCATGAACATGACGGTCGACTGGACCAAGGAAGCCTGCGCGACGGATTCGTTCGCCGAGTTGGACAAGTGGGCCAAGAACTACATCCTGTCGCCTTTCATGGGCATCGATCAGGCGCAGTCCTTCAACCTGTTCGTCGCCGGCCGGGCCGCGATGATGCTGGAAGGCGACTGGCTGGTGCAACAGCTCGCCGAGGCCGGAAATCTCGACGATTACGATCTGTTCCCCTTCCCGACCGGAACCAATCGTCTCTATGGCTTCGCCGAGTACCACTATGTGAGTACGAAGAGCAAGAATCCGGACCTCGCCGCCAAGTTCCTCGACTACTTCAACTCGACCGAGGTACAGCAAAGCGTGCTCGGCAAGTTCAGCACCTCGTCCATCAACAAGCACGTTGTCTATGACAACCTCCGGCCGATGGACAAGAAGTGGCTCGACATCTTCAACACCTACGACAAGGTGTACATGAACGGCGACCAGGCCTTCCCGCTCGACGTGACGACGGAGTATTTCCGCGTCATCAACGAAGTGGCCAGTGGCAACATGGCGCCGGCCGACGCCGCTGCCGCCCTGCAGACCTTCATCGCCAACAAGGGCTGATCTCCCCCTGAAGCCCGACGCGGCCGGCTGCCCTTCCCGCTGCCGGCCGCATTTTTAGCCGCCCCAAGACTGGGAGGAGCCTCATGGCCTCGCGCGCCATTTGGTCCGACACACGCGTTCAGGCCGCACTCCTGTTGGGGCCGGCGCTCGTCATCTACGTCGTCTTTGCCGTCTTTCCGATGCTCGACGTGATCTGGTTGAGCTTCTTCAAATGGAACGGCCTTGATCCGGTCAAGGTCTACGTCGGGTCCGCCAACTACGTCGATGTGTTCACCAAGGATCCCGTCTTCTGGGTGGCCTTCCGGAATACCGTCATTTGGACCGCGCTGTCCGTGGCCATTCCGCCGATGATCGGGCTCGCCTTGGCGCTCGGCCTCAATCAGCCGATCTTCGGCCGCAACACGTTGCGTGCCGTCTACTACCTGCCGGTCATCATCGCGCCGATCGCCGTCGCGACCATGTGGCGCTGGATGTACGATCCCTTCTTCGGACTTTTCGGCCAGATTCTGACTTCGCTCGGTCTCCAGTCCTGGGTCATGGATTGGCTCGGCGACCGCGACATCGCCCTCTATTCGGCGTTCGGCGCCTATGTCTGGCAGTCCGTCGGCTTCTCGATGGTGCTCTTTCTTGCCGGCCTTCAGGGCGTCAACAAGTCGCTCGTCGAGGCGGCGCGTATCGATGGCGCAGGCCGATGGGCCATCTTCCGCTACGTGACCCTGCCGGCCCTGCGCACAACCCTCACCATCGTGCTCGTTCTTGCCATCATCTCGTCGCTCAAGGCATTCGACATCGTCTACGGCCTTACCGGCGGCGGGCCCGCCCAATCGACGCAGATGCTGGCGCTCTGGGCGTTCACCCAGTCGATGCAGATTTTCGACTTCGGCCGCGGCAGCGCCATATCCGTCGTGCTCCTGGGCGTCACGCTCGCCATCGTCATCCCCTACATGCGCTGGACGCAGAAGCGCGAGGAGGCCTCGGAATGACATCCACCGCCCCCCTGCCCGCCCTTCAAACCGAAACCGGACGACCGCCGCGCGACTGGGTGCTGATCGGCCTTTGGATCTCGCTCTTCGTCGTCGCGGTGATCTGGATCGCTCCGTTTGTCTTCATCGTCTTCACCTCGCTGAAGTCGACGACGCAGGTGATGACGACAAGCGCCTTCTCGCCTCCGGTCGATCCGCAGTTCGGCAATTATGCCTCGGCCTGGGCGCGCGGACGGTTCGAGACGACCTTCGTCAACTCGGCCGTCATCGCGGCGATCAAGGTGCCGCTTGGCCTGTTCATCTCGGCCATGGCCGCCTACGCACTGGCCAAGATACCGATGCGCTTCGGTCGGTTGACCTTGGTGCTGATCCTGTTTGGAACGATGATCCCGTTCCAGGTGATGCTGGCGCCGATCTTCACCTTGGTGAACGGCTTCGGGCTGATCGACACCTATCCCGGGGTCATCCTGCCTTACCTCGCCTTCGGCATCCCCTACCAGGTGTTCATTCTGCACGGTTTCTTCCGAAGCATACCGCACGAACTCAGCGAGGCGGCGCGTATCGACGGCGCGTCTCACTTCGTGACGTTCCGGCGCGTGTTTCTACCGGTGTCCCTGCCGGTGCTGGCGGCTCTGTTCATCCTCGATTTCGTCGCCACCTGGAACGAGTTCGCCATGGCGCTCGTCCTGCTGCAGGATCGGGAAATGTGGACCTTGCCGCTCGGTCTATCCGCCTTCCAGGGGCAGTTCTCGCGCGACTACGGCCAGCTCAACGCGGCGATCGTCATGACCGTGCTGCCCGCCACCATCGTCTACCTGATCTTCCAGCGCTATTTCGTGTCCGGCCTGACGTCCGGCGCCGTCAAGGGCTGAAGCCTCAACCGGGAAAACAAGAGTATGTCCAAGCAGAACGTGTCCAAGTGGGATCTCTTTGAGGCCAGTTTTAGCGGCCCCGAGGCCGGAAATCCCTACCTCGACGTCAGTTTCGAGGCGTTTTTCAAGCAGAACAGCCGCGTTGTCCGTGTGCCCGGTTTCTACGATGGCGCCGGTACCTACAAGGTTCGTTTCATGCCCGACAACGAAGGCGAATGGACCTACACGACCATTTCCAACGTTACCGAACTCGACGGGCAGACCGATGCCTTTAGCGTCAAGGCACCGGCGGCCGGCTGTCACGGTCCCGTCCACGTCGCCAACCAGTTCCACTTCGCCTATGCCGACGGCACGCCCTACCTACCCTTCGGCACGACAAGCTACGCCTGGACGCACCAGCCTCTGGACCTGCAGGCCACCACGTTGAAGACGCTGGCCGGCACGCGGTTCAACAAGATGCGCATGGCCGTCTTCCCGAAGGACTATCCGTTCAACGTCAACGAGCCCTTGTTCGACATTTTCGAGCGCGATGAAGAGGGCGAACTCGATTTCGATCGGCCGAACCCGCCCGCCTTCCGCCATTTCGAAACGCAGGTGGGTGCCCTTCGCGATCTCGGCATCGAGGCGGACATCATCATCTTCCACCCCTACGATCGTTGGGGCTATTGCGAGATGTCGGCCGAGCAGGACTACCGCTTCGTCGCCTACCTCACCGCACGCCTTGCCGCCTATCGGAACGTCTGGTGGTCGCTCGCCAACGAATACGACTTCCTGCTCAACTCGAAGCCAATGTCGCAGTGGGATCGCTATTTCCAGATCATCGAGGAGAACGATCCCTACCGGCACCTCAAGTCGATCCACAACGGCGACGTCAAGGCCAACTACGACCACCGCAAACCCTGGGTGAGCCACGTCTGCATCCAGAACTGGGACGTCAAGCGCACCCAGGAATGGCGCGATGCCTACGGCAAGCCGGTGGTCAACGACGAGCCAGAGTACGAGGGCAACATTCTCCTCTCCTGGGGCAACATTTCGGCCGAGGAACTCGTCCATCGCTACTGGATCACGCTGTTGCGTGGGGGGTATGCCGGCCACGGCGAGACCTTCATGCACCCCGATGACATCCTGTGGTGGGCCAAGGGCGGCGTGCTGCACGGCGAGGCCTGGAAACGGATCGGCTTCCTGCGCGACCTTCTGGAGCAGGACGTGAAGAAAGGCCTGACGCCGATCGCACCCTCTGACAACTGGCCGTGGAGCCGCGTCTCCGGCGCCAGCGATGGAGATGTGGTCTACATCTATCTCGGCGAGCATCAGCCGGTGATCTGGGCGCCAGGGCTGCCGACCGAGCCCGGCGACTATGATGTGGACGTGATCGACACGTGGAACATGACGGTCAGCCCGGCCAAGCTTATCGATGCGCCGGCCAACCATCCGACCCGGCATGGCGCGCAAACGCGGTCGCGGCGGCCGGATGCGGTGTTTGCCGTCGAACTGCCCGGCAAGCCGCATCTCGCCATCCGCGTTCGCCGGCGCCGTTGAGGAGAGAGCCATGGCCAGCGTAACGATCAGCAACGTTCGCAAGAACTACGGCGCCGTTTCCGTCATCCACGGCGTCGACATCGACATCCGTCACGGCGAGTTTGTTGTACTCGTTGGCCCGTCCGGTTGCGGCAAGTCGACGCTCCTGCGCATGGTCGCCGGCCTGGAGAACATCTCAGCCGGCACCATCGCCATCGACGACAGGGTCGTGAACCATCTGGAGCCCAAGGACAGGGACATCGCCATGGTGTTCCAGAACTATGCGCTCTACCCGCAAATGAGCGTCGCCCAGAACATGAGCTTCGCGCTGGAGCTTGCCAGGGTCGACAAGGCGACGATCCGCCAGAAGGTGGATGCCGCCGCCGCCATCCTCGGCCTGGAACCGCTCCTCGACCGCAAGCCCGCCCAGCTTTCCGGCGGTCAGCGCCAGCGCGTCGCCATGGGGCGGGCCATCGTCCGCAATCCCAAGGTTTTCCTGTTCGACGAGCCGCTCAGCAATCTCGACGCCAAGCTGCGCGTCGCCATGCGCGCCGAGATCAAGGGGCTACACCAGCGGCTGGGTACGACGGTCGTCTACGTCACCCACGACCAGATCGAGGCCATGACCATGGCCGACAGGATCGTGGTGTTGAACGCCGGCCGCGTGGAACAGGTAGGAACGCCGCTCGAACTTTATGATCGGCCCGTCAACCGCTTCGTCGCCGGCTTCATCGGGTCACCGGCCATGAACTTCATTCGCGGCACGCTTCAGGCTGGCCAAGCCGGTCTGAAGGTTGCCTCGGGTGCCGTCATGGCCGTCGGGGCCTATCCGTCGGAGTTCGCGGGACGTGAAGTGGAGCTCGGGATCCGTCCGGAGCATATCCAGGTGGTCGAAACCGCAGGTCTCGATGCGCGCGTCGAGGTTGTCGAGCCGACCGGCTCGGAGACGCATGTCGTGGTCGACACCGGCGGAGAGAAGCTGGTCGCCCTCATCCGACGTCGAATGCCCATATCGGTGGGCGACGGGCTTTCCGTCGCATTCGAAGACGGACAAGCGCACCTTTTCGACGCCGAAAGCGGCCAACGGCTCGACCTCGAACATGGCGCTCGCTGAGTGTCGTCGATTTGTCTTTCGAAGGGCATCGGCCGACAGTCAAAACCAAGGCGCCGGAAACGCTTGTTTCCAGCGCCTGGAAGTCGGTAACCCACGCCAGCTCGAATGGCCGATCCTGGCGCGAAGAACGCGTCGGAGAATCGCGCGAGACTGTCGGGCCGTTCTCAGTGCAGATCGCTGATCACGGCCTCGGCATTCGGAGCCATGATGGACGTGTCGAGCCCGGCCTTCTCCATTTCGTCGATCACTGCGGCCAGCGCAAGGTCGAGGCAGTAGGATGTGAACTCGGCATTCAAGGTCTTGGACGTCTGGCGAGCGTAAATGATCAGTCGCGCAAGGGCGGCAAACTCTTCTGTGTCGGCCAGGATGGCCTTGTCGGTGGTTCTGTCCAGCATCTCGATCCCCTTCCTTGCCCGCAACTCTGCGACAACGGAACGGACCTAACCAAGTCGGCCGTGACAGCGCCGTTACAGACGAGAAACACGGGGTCTACCTCTGGGTAGCAAGCATGTCGAAATAGGACGTATGCGAGAAGTCCCACCCTGTAGCACACGTCGCACGCCGGCCATCCGCCAGGTCCACCGCCTTCACGAGCGCAGCCGCGTCGATTGCCTTCTGGTCGACACGATGTTTCCGAACCAAATCGCCGATAAGCGCGCGCTCGTCCGGAGACGGAGATGCCTCCGCAAGGATCGTCTTCCACGTGCGCTCCTTGTAAAAGATCGATGAGGCCGCTTCGATCAGGGCGCGGGCCTGGCGATCATCGACGAGGCCGGCGCGAAGTACGCGATCGATCGTAGCCCTCACGTTGACCAAGGGTTCCGACAACGGCGCATAGCCAAGCTCTCGTGGTGCATGCAAAAGCGCAACTTCGGCATCGTCCTCCACATCGCCGGCGGCGTAGGCCTCGTAGATGGCCCCGATGCCCGTCATCCCGAAGGTGGCACACTCGGCGGCTCGCAGCGCTCCGATGCTTGCGGCACCGAACATGTGCACGCCAAGGGACAGGCTGTGAAGGATTTCCTTGTGCCAGACGGCCGCCGTCGTTTCAAAGTAGCCGTCGACGAGACCTATGACGTCGGCCCCCTCCTCCACGGCCCGGCGGATATCGCCCTTCGCCGCCGGCGGGCGCAGTTCGATGTCGGAAGGGATGGGAACGCTCATCCCGTGAAGCGATGGCCCGGCAAATATCAGCTTCATCGGAACACCAGCAGACGAGAGAGCGCCCTTGCCCCAAACCGGCGTTGTCGTCGCCCTTCTGGGTGTTCCAGCCCCGACACGATCACCTTGACCACCGCAAAGCGATCCTCCCCGGGATTCATCCGGACCGTGATGATGCGGCCGATCCTCTTCTCCCTGAGTTTGTCCAGTACGCGTGACAGCATCGTCTCCACCCCGTCGCCGGGAGAGCTCAGGTCTTCGGGGGGCGAGCTTTGGGGGCGCAAGCTCAACTTGCGCCGAAGAAACTCCGATGCGTCCCCTTCGTAAACGTCGTCCTCGACGTCGTCGCGCGTCCCCGTGATCAGCGTCAACCGCGACTGGACCGCCTCGGTCATGGCGCGGAGCGCGGCACGATAAGCGATGGGATGGGTCCCGCTTCCCATCGTCACGTCGATGTAGCGGAGGGAGCGACGCTCCGACGCCTCGGCCGGAGACATGAGGGCGGATATGGTCGGTACGCCCAAATCGCTTGTCATGTCGAAGAGCTGCAGCCGGAATCCGGCGCGCTCGATCCGGTCCGCCAGCGCGCTCGCAACGGGGTCTCCGAGATCGGCGCATGAGAAACAGGTTTCAGCTTGCTGTTCCATGCGACCCAGGGACCATAGAGTGTCGGCATCTCGCTCGATGCGTTCGAGCAAGCCGTGAAAGATCGCTTCTCTTTCGGTGTTTCCGGATGCCAGTCCGTCGGATGATTGCCAGAAGTGGGAGGGACGGGTAAAATCGAGCAGGACCGCTTCGAACGGAACCCACACGACCCCGTCATCCATCAGGTCTTGACCCGCGACCCAATCCAACCGGCAGGCGCGATCCGTCGGCTGATGGCCGATAGCGACGAGGTCGTCGAGCGGGTCACAGCTTTCACCCGCGCGCAAAATCTCGTCCGCCGATGCCGACCGAACCGGCAAGTGCGGTCGTTCAGCGCAGGCCCGTTCGAGCGCCTCCATGACGGCCGATGCCTTGGCGTCGATGTCGGCTATGCCCTTGCCTTGATGGACAGAAAGCGCACGAGCATTTGGGCGCATGGCGTTCCACACCGGAATGCCGATGCGGTCCAGCCCGGTCACCTTGGCGATGCGCGTGATGCCGTGCTCCGTGAGAGCCGGCATCACGCGCGCCAAAGTCTCTTCCGGACGGCACATGCGGTCCGAGTAGGTATGTCCACTGGATGTCACTTACGTCGGACCGCAGATGCAGTTAACCGTTGAGGCGGCCCGAATAGGCGCTGAGGCGGCCGGAGAAGGCTTCGCCGTTGCCGGCAAACGCTTCATCACCGCTGTCAAGTGCCACGGCGAGATCGACGCCGGCAACCAGCTTTGCGCCCTTGTCGCGGGCGGTCTTGGAAAAATCGAACGGTTCCTTCGCGGTATCCGGAAGGGCGGACACCGTCCCATTCTCGAAATCGACAAGCCAATATCCGGACTCACCGGAGATCCCCAGAACTGCCAACTTAGCCATGTTCGTCTCTCCTCAAAAACGGGCGTCACCTGAAGCCCGATCTGCGCAGGCCGTCTCGAAACATGTCCATCTTCCATTTCTCGCGGATGGGCACGTTCGTCAGCCAGTCATCGACCGTAAAGTCGGGGTAAATCGCAAGTGTGCGGCGCATTTCCCGCTTGGCGTTGCGTTGGTCGCCGAGCATCGCATAGGCCGCCGCCGCCAGCCGTCCCGCCTTCGCTTGATCGGCCATGCGACCGATGCAGGCGATGGCCTCGCCAAACTCTTCCAGGAAGAAATTCGCGCCTGCCGCCGTCCACCAGTAGAGATCCGGGCACAGCGGGTTGAGCTCGATCGCCCGCTTGATCTTGTCGAGAGCGAGGATCGGATCGGCTGCGTGCACGAGCGTGTCCGCGTGGTCGGCCATCAGGTCGGCGTGCGATGGGGCTCGGCTTTCCGCCTCCATGAAGGCTTCCATGCTTTCGAAGAACTGCCCCTGGTAAAGCTTGGCGACACCGAGCTGATGGTAGCCACCGGCGTCGTCGGCGCCAATCCTGATCGCGTCCCGCGCATGGGCTTCCGCCGACTGCAGCAGTTCTCGGTCAC
The DNA here is from genome assembly GCF_023721755.1 of Pleomorphomonas sp. NRK KF1. Lineage (GTDB taxonomy): Bacteria > Pseudomonadota > Alphaproteobacteria > Rhizobiales > Pleomorphomonadaceae > Pleomorphomonas. The sequence goes on from NZ_JAMDLH010000001.1 coordinate 518,666, forward strand.
CTCGTGCCGTCAGGAGCCACTCGAGATGTTCGGTCCGCGCCAGTCCGGCGATTGCGGAGGCATATTCCGACGCATCGTGAAGGGCGGCTCGAAAGAACTTCCTGGCGCGGCGAATGCCCGGCAGATCGGCAACGGACAGGCTATGCTGACCGAGGAGATAGTTCTGATAGGCGGTCGGCTTCGACACGGTATGGATCCTGGCCAGTTCTTTCCGTTCGATCGAACCCGCTGTCTCCAGCACGATGCGCGCGACCAGCTCGCCGTAGGTGTTTGGGAAATGGTCCGGATGGCCGCGAAACTTTTCCGACCAGAGTACTTCGTCGCCTGCGACGTGAACGAGCGTAGCGTAGAGCGCCGTCTCGCCGTTCCGCTCCTGAAGGCGCGTCTCCAGAACGTAGGAAACATCATACTGTCTCAGAAGGTCGACCTCTTCCGACGCCATCATGGCGATCCGCCGCGCCGTGTAAGGGGCGACGATCGCGATGGTGCGGATACGGCAGAGGCCGATCGTGACGTCTTCGATCAGGCCGGACACGAGAGCCCAGTTGCGCTGATCGTCGGGCCTCCTCGGAGGCAGTAGCAGCAGGCGTGGCAGGTGCGGTCGCGACGTCGCCGGGGCCGGATGGCGTGGTTCCTCCTGCTCCACGGTCGGCCCCACGGCAATGGCGGCCACCCTTTTCTCCTCGTCATTGAAAAGCAGGCGAGCGAAACGAAGCATATCCTCCGACGGCTGGGTGTTGAGCTCGGACCAGAGTTGCTGGCGGTAGCGGTCGTAAATGAGGCGAGCCTGCGACAACCTCCGATCCTTGGCATAGACCCGCATCAGAACCTGATGGGCGATATCGCTATAGGGATCGAGTTCGATGAGCCGAGCAGCCGCCGCCTTGATCGACGCGCCGTTCTGGCCCGACAGCGTGGACGCTGCGTCTTCCAGTGCTGAGGCGAACTCGCCGAGCCAGAAATCACGCCGCTCGAGAAGCCAGAGTTGGCCTGTCTCCGAGGGGATGTCGACGTCGGCGAGAAACTGTCCCGACATGCTCCGCAGAAACGTGTCGAGGCGTATGACGGGGTCCTGAAGATGCCTCGTCTGCATGTCCTCGAAATCGAACCGGACGCCGCCCCTGCAGAGGGCGATGTCGGCGGATTCGATTTCGAGAAACGTTGCCCCCAGTTCGCGCTGACGAGTCCTGACCCGTGACAGGAGCTGGCGAAGATTGCCGAGCGCCTTTGCTCCGCCATCCTCGTCTTCTCCCCAAAGGAAAGACGCCAACTCGGCTCGGGAAACCCGCCCGGATGGCCGAAATCCCAGGAACACGATTGCAATAAGCCCTTTGTCGGGGAAACCGACGGGCTGGCCGTCGGGCCCGATCAACCGCATTTCGCCGTAAGTCTTCAGTCCGAAGGACACGCGGTCCCTCCCCCTTGGTGTGAAAGCAACTTGAGACTCAATGCGAGCGCAGCCCCCTGATGTCCATATCGGAGGCCCGATCCAGGAGTGACTCATCGCAGTCGTCGGCGAGCAACTTCACGAGCTCGATGATCGAGCGTCGGACTTTTGCGCTCTTGATGCGAACAAACGCCCTGTTGAGGGCTACCCCATCCTGCGTCAGCAGAGAGGCGTCCGCAGCATCCGACAATGGGTCGCTCTCCAGGTGGGAGTTGTCGGCGATGTTCTCGAAGAAAAAGCCTACGGGCACCTCGAAGACGTTGGCGATCGTTTGGAGGCGGGACGCGCTGATCCGGCTCGTCCCCTTCTCGTACTTCTGTACCTGCTGAAATGTGACCCCCAACTGCTCTGCCAGCCTGCCCTGACTCATCCCGACAAGAAACCGGCGCATCCTGACACGCGCACCGACGTGAATGTCGATCGGATTGGGCGACTTGACTGTCATCGGAGTCTCCAGCTTGGCGATGGTCGACGGATAGCGTAGCGATCAAGGGAGCTTGGGAAGGTTGGCAGCAGAAGCCACACCACGAATTAGTGTATTTCATGACGCGCACAAAATAAAGTAGCGAGAACGCACCGATACTCAATGTCATGGCCGGCTTGCGATTTGTACCAAGGCAGAAAAGGAGGCAGGGACCCAAATTTAGCTTTCCCAACCGGCCAATTGTTTGAATCCCTTCATTGCCCCGGCGTGGCGGAATGGACTACTATGACTGAACTTGAGCAAGCGGGCGCAAGAATCCCGCCGCCAAAGGGATGAAGCGGAAGAGGAGGCCTGGTACGAAATGACCGGGGCCGATTGTGTATTGGGCGTGGACCTGGGCACGTCGTCGGTAAAGGCGGTCCTTGTCGATCGGGGCGGTCGTATTCTCGGCCAGGGCCGAGCGGAATACGGGTTCGTCAGCCTTCACAGCCTGTGGGCCGAACAATCGTCCGAAGTCTGGCTGCATGCCTTCACGGAGGCCGTGCGGGAGACGCTTTTGCGCGCGGGTGTCGTTGCCCAGAACGTGAAGGGCATGGCGGTGTCGGCGATCGGTGGCGGCACCGGCATACCCGTCGACGTCGGCATGCAACCGATCCGCCCTTGTCTGCTTTGGCTCGATCGTCGCGCCAAGATCGAAAGCGAACGCGTTCGCCAGATGATCAGCGAGGAAGACCTCTACGCCATCACCGGCAACGGCGCGGACTCCTACTTCGGCTTTACCAAGATCCTCTGGATCAAGCACCACGAACCCGAAGTCTGGTCCCGCATCAACTATTTCCTGCCGCCGAATGCCGACATCATCTATCGCCTTACCGGTGAGATCGCCGTCGACCACTCACAGGCCTGCAATATCGGGGGGGTATATGATCTAGGCAAACGAGCCTGGTCGGAAGAGATGGCCGACATCCTCGACATCCCTCCATACTTCTTTCCGGAACGGCTCGTGGGCTCGCAGGAAGTCGTAGGGCGGCTGCATAAGGCCGGCGCCCGCATGCTGGGTCTTACCGAAGGACTGCCGGTCTGCGCCGGCGGTGTCGATGCCGCGGTTGCCACGCTTCGAGCCGGCGTCGTGCACGAAGGGCAGCACGCGGCCATGCTGAGTTCGTCGACCTGTTGGGGCTTCATCCACTCCAGCGCCGATCGCTTCCCCGGCCTCGTCTCGATGCCTTACGTGATCGACAGCGAAACGCTCACCTATTCTTACGGCGGCTCGGCGACCTCGGGGTCAGTGGTCCAGTGGTTCCGCGACAACTTTGCCGACAACGAACGTTTGGTGGAATCGCTAACCAGCGGTGGCAAGCGAAAGATTTCAGCCTTCGACCTACTGGACGAACACGCTTCCACCATTCAGCCGGGGTCCAACGGCCTGATGGTGCTGCCCTATTTCATGGGCGAGCGCAGCCCGATCTGGGACGTCGATGCGCGGGGCACCATCACCGGGCTGACGCTCAACCACACCAAGTCGCACCTCTATCGCGCCATGCTCGAAAGCGTCGCCTATGCGCTCAAGAACAACATCGACTATGGCAGCGCCGCCTTTCGCGGTCTGGAGGAGCAGTTGACCGTCGTCGGCGACGTCTCGAAATCCGACCTGTGGGTGGAGATCATCACCAACGTTACAGGCCGGCCGGTGCGGGTCCTGCCCAACAGCGGCAAGGCCGCCTATGGCGCAGCGGTGATCGCCGCCTACGGGATCGGAATGATCGACCGGGAGCAAATGGCGGACTGGCTGAGTGTCCAGCCGGCAAAGGTCCTGACCCCCGATGCGGACGCGAACGCCGTCTACGAGCGCAGCTACGAGAACTTCAAGCGCCTTTACGAACACATGAAGTCCTATTTTCCGACGGCCACCGAGACCTGACGGCGCCTCAGGCGGCGGCAAAGCCTTCGAGCGGAAACTCGTACTCTTGTGCCTCCTGCGACTTGTGGCGGAACTCGCTGGGCGTGACGCCGATGACCTGTCGGAACAACCGATTATAGTTGGACACGTTGTTGAAGCCCACCAGGTAGCAGATCTCCTGGATGGAGCGGGACGTGGAGAACAGATACTCGCAGGACTTGTTGATCCGCGTCTTGATGACGTAGCGGCGAAAACCGATACCCGTGCACTCGATGAACCAGCGCGAGAACATCTTGTAGCTCATGCCGACGAGCTCGGCCGCCGCCTCCATCGAGACGTCTTCCTCGATGTGCTCGCGAATATAGTCGACCACCTTGTTGAACCGCCGGAGAGAGGCGGTGCGCATGTCGATGAAGTAGCGTGAGGTACCGAGTACCGTCTTGCGGCGACATTGTTTCAACTGGTCGATGATGCGCATGAACGAGATCAATCGCTCCAGCGGCTCCTGCGTATCGATGATGTTCATCAGGCCGTAGACCGCCCGCTGCGTTTCGCCGCCGTACTCGACGCCGAACACCGCCTCATCGAAGGCGGGGCGGAGTAGACGCAGCTCCATCAGCACGTTGGCGCTGGCCTCGATCCACTCCTTTCGGAACTGCAGGATAAGGTCGCGCTCTGGAACCATGGTTCCACTGCGGGCATCGCTGACGAAGTTGTGCGGCGTGTAGGGGCCGATCAGGAACAGGCTGCCGGGCCGAAAGTTCAGAACGTTGTCGCCGATGAACAGCTTGCCGCTGGTTCTGACGATCTGATGCAGTTCGTACTCCGGATGAAAATGCCACTTGTCGCTGTCGTTCGGCCACCCGCAGCGCTCGAAGCGGAAGGAGTTTCCGAGGTTGTTGTCGTTCACAACCAGCGACGGTTTCATCTCGGGCATTGTCGGTCCTTCATCCGCTGATCGGTCGCGTCTCCGTCGCCGATGATCGGGAGCCGGCGGCACTCCTGTCAAGCAGGCCCGGTGACCCTCCCTTTCCACTCAGACCAAAGGCTAAGCGGCAGGCCGGATTTCGTAGATGACTCAATGGATAGGTGGAAAAAGTACAAGACAAATCAGGAAAACCGTCTAGGGGTCGCCACGTCCTTCGGCTAGAACGAATTCGCCGAAAGGCAATAATTACGGAGGAGACGTTATGAATATCCATGCAAAAGCGGCGCTTCTCGCCGCTTCGGCGACGCTTGTTCTGTCGGCAGGCGCAGCTCTCGCCAAGGACGCTCCCAAGATCGGTGTTTCCTTTCAGGAAATGAACAACCCTTACTTCATCGTTATGAACGAGGAAGTCACGGCATTCGCCAAGCTGCTCGGCGACAATACTGAAGTTTACGTCGCTGACGCTCGTCATGACGTTTCCAAGCAGCTCAGCGACATCGAAGACATGGTCTCCAAGGGTGTCAACATCCTGGTGGTGAACCCGACTGACTCCGAGGGCGTGCGCAGTGCCGTTGAAGCCGCCAAGGAAAAGGGCGTGACGGTGGTGTCCGTGGACGCGCAGGCTGCCGGCGTCGACTCCTTCGTCGGCTCCAAGAACTATGACGCCGGCGTGCTCGCCTGCGACGCGATGGTCAAGGAAATCGGCGGCAAGGGTGAAGTCGCCATTCTCGACGGCATCGCCGTTGTTCCGATCCTGGAGCGTGTGCGTGGCTGCAAGGACGCCCTCGCCAAGGCGCCGGACGTCAAGCTGGTCGACATCCAGAATGGCCGCCAGGAGCGCGACATCTCCGTCGGCGTCGCCGAGAACATGATGCAGTCGCATCCTGACCTGAAGGGTATCTTCTCGGTCAATGACGGCGGCGCCATGGGCGTTCTCGCCGCCATCGAAGGCTCGGGCAAGGACGTGGTGCTGACCTCGGTCGACGGCGCTCCGGAAGCGGTCAAGGCGATCGCCGCCGGCACCGCCTTCAAGGCGACGGCCGCCCAGTTCCCGCGCGACCAGATGCGCATTGGCCTTGCGATCGCGCTTGCCAAGTACATGGGCGCCCATGTCCCGGCCGTGATCCCGATCGACGTCGAGCTCGTCGACAAGTCCAACGCGGAAACCTTCGCCTGGTAATCGATCCGCCGCGGGGAGACATAAGCCCTTCCCGCGGCGAACCCGTTTTCCGGACTGTCCGATCAGCACCGCCGTCCCGGACGGCGCGTTCCGAGGGTTTCGCCATGCTCGAAATGAAACACATCACCAAGAGGTTCCCCGGCATCGTCGCCCTCAACGATGTCTCCCTCTCGCTGAAACGCGGCGAGGTTCACGCGCTGGTCGGCGAGAACGGCGCCGGCAAGTCGACACTGATGAAGATCCTGTCGGGCGTCTATCAGGCCGACGAGGGCCAACTGCTGATCGACGGCGAGGCGGTTCATCCGACGCGCACGCGAGAGTCGGAGAAGCTCGGCATCAACATCATTTTCCAGGAGTTCAGCCTGGTTCCCGATCTCAACGCCTTCGAGAACATCTTTCTCGGCCGCGAGATCCGCACGAAGCTCGGCACGCTCGACCGCCGCACCATGCGCCGTATGGCCCGCGAAGCCCTCGATCGGCTCGACATGCATTTCCCCCTCGATTGCCCCGTTGCAGGGCTGACGGTCGCCGAGCAGCAATCGGTGGAAATCGTCAAGGCGACCATCTTCAAGTGCAACTTCCTGGTGCTGGACGAGCCGACGGCGACCTTGACGCCGCGCGAGGTCAAGAAGCTGTTCGAGGTGATCGAGCGTCTCAAGGCGCTAGGCGTCGGTTGTTTCTTCATTTCGCACCATCTCGAGGAAATCTTCGAGATCGCCGACACCGTTTCGGTGCTGCGCGACGGTTGCCACGTCCATACCGGACCGGTCGCCGATTGTACCCAGGACGAACTGATCTCCAAGATGGTCGGCCGCGAGGTGACGCAGGCCTTCCCGGCCAAGCGCGGCGTCGCCGACGATGCCGAGCCGCCGATCATGGAAGTGCGCAAGCTGCGCTTCCCCGGTTCCGACAACATTTCCTTCGAGGTGCGCCGTGGCGAGATCCTCGGTGTGGCCGGCCTGGTGGGCGCCAAGCGCACCGAGAGCTTCCTGGCGCTGATAGGCCGCGACGCCTCGATCGAGAAAGAAGTGCTGTTCCAGGGGCAGCCGATCGAGCTGCGCTCACCTCACGAGGCACTGAGCCACGGCATCGGCTACCTGCCCGAGGATCGCAAGCGGACGGGCCTGTTCCTGCCCTTCTCCATTCGCTCCAACATCGTCATCAGCACCCTGACCCGGCTGACCAACAAGCTCGGCATGGTGCTGCCGCGCGAGGAGAAGGCACTCAGCGACCGCTTCATCGATCGCATGCGCATTCGGACCACCTCCGATCTCAAGACGGTATCGGAGCTGTCCGGCGGCAACCAGCAGAAGGTCATCATCGCCCGCTGGCTGGCCAGCAATTGCAAGCTTCTGATCTTCGACGAGCCGACCCGCGGCATCGACGTGGGCGCCAAGGCGGAGATCTACGTGATGCTGCAGGAGCTTGCGGCTCAGGGTCTCGGCGTCGTGGTGATCTCCTCGGATTTGCCGGAAGTCATCGGCCTTTGCGACCGAGTGCTCGTCATGCGCTACGGCTCAATCCGCGCCACGCTGACCGGCGCCGACATCAACTCAGAAAAAATAATGACTTACGCCTCGGGAGGTGAAAATGGGTGAAGCTGCTGCCACCGGCGCCAAGACGCGCGAAGAGCCCGCTGGTTTGGCTGGTCTTGCCAAGACCATCATCGCCCGGCCGGAGTTCGTTTCCTTCGTCGCGCTGATCGTCCTTATGGTCCTGACCGCGATGATGAACGAGAACTTCTTCACGGTCGACAACCTGATGAACATCACGCGTCAGGTCTCCACAACCGGCATCATCGCCGTCGGCATGACCTTCGTCATCCTGACGGGCGGCATCGACCTTTCCGTCGGCGCCATCGTGGCGCTTGCCTCGACGCTGATGGCCGGCATGATCGCCAACATGGGCTTCCCCTTCTGGGCGGCGGCGCTGGTGGCCATCTTCGGTGGCGCGCTGACCGGAGCCGTCTCGGGTTTCTTCATCGCCCGCTTTGCCCTGCCACCGATCATCGTCACGCTGGCGATGATGGAGATCCCGCGTGGTCTCGGCCTCATCTATACCAACGGCTATCCGCTGCCGATCGACCGCGAGTTCGGCTTCCTCGGCCGCGAGTATGTGCTCGGCATGCCGATCCCGACGCTGATCATGCTGATCGTCTTCGCGGCTGCCTACTTCGTGCTGAACCGTCTGCCCATTGGCCGCTATGTCTACGCCGTCGGCGGCAACGAAGACGCGGCCATACTCTCGGGTATCCGCACCGCCCGCATCAAGTTGATGGTCTATGCCGTCTCCGGCTTCACCGCCGCCATCGCCGGCATGATCCAGACCTCGCGCCTCCTGTCCGGCCAGCCCAACTCGGCCATCGGCGTGGAGCTCGATGCCATCGCTGCGGTCGTGCTCGGCGGTACGGCGATCACCGGCGGTCGCGGCCACATCGTGGGCACGCTGATCGGCGCCCTGTTGCTCGGCGTTCTCAACAACAGCCTCAACATGATCGGCCTGTCACCCTACAGCCAGCGCGTCGTCAAGGGCGTGATCCTGCTGGTCGCCGTCCTCATCGGTTACCTCCGCAAGCAGAACTCCCGCTGACACAGTAATCAAGACTTCCGACCGGACCAGCGGCCCGGTCGGACAATGCGGCCAAGCAGTTGAGTGTCGCGGCCTGCTTACCGCCAACCGATCGCCCACCGAGCCGCCCGAACCGAAACCTCCCGAGCGCCGGGCCAACTGCCCGGTGAGCGCCCTCGCCTTGCCCGGCCCTGGCCGGAACAGTCTCGCGTTTCTTCAGAGGACCAAGAGCCGTGACCTACTTTCTCGGAATCGACATCGGCGGAACCGTCATCAAGAGCGGCCTCTATGACACCGAGGGACGCGAAAAGGCCGTCGCCTCCGAGGTCGACAACGGTGTTGCCGCCCACCTTGGCTGGTCCGAACGCGACATGAACGCCATGTGGCGGATCGTCGCTGGCACCATCCGCCGCGTCGTCTCCGAGGCCGGCGTTTCCACCGACGAGATCGCCGGTATCAGCTTCTCCGCCCACGGCAAGGGACTGTATGCGCTCGATGCCGACGGAGAGCCGGTGCGCAACGGCATCATTTCCTCGGACAACCGCTCGCTGTCCATCGTCAAGGACTGGAAGGCCAAGGGTCTCGACGCGGCGAGCTACCCCTTCGGCTATCAGCAGCTCTGGACCGGCCATCCGGTCTCCCTGCTCGCCTGGATGAAGGCCAACGAGCCGGACAACTACCGCCGGACGCGCCACGTGCTGATGGCGCACGACTTCATCCGCTACAAGCTGACGGGCGTTTTCGCCGCCGAGGTCACCAACATCTCCGGAAGCAACCTCTACAATGTCGAGAAAGGTGCCTACGACCCGGCGCTCTTCAAGATGTTCGGCATCGACGAGATGGAAGGCTGTCTGCCGCCGGTCGTCGGATCCGAGGAATGCGTTGCCGGGCTGAGCGCCAAGGCCGCCGAGGAAACCGGCCTCAAGGTGGGAACGCCGGTGTTCGGCGGTTTCTTCGACGTCGTGTCGGCGGCCGTCTGTGCCGGCCTTGCTGACCCGAGCTTCGTCAACGTGGTGATGGGCACCTGGACCATCGTCACCTGGACCACCGACCGCATCCTGAAGCCGGAAGGCGATGCCTGGCCCTACATCTGGGGGCGCTATTGCATGCCGGACCGCTACTTCGTCCACGAGGGCAGTCCGACCTCGGCCGGCAATCTCGAGTGGTTCGTCCGGACATTCCTCGGCGGCATGCCCGACTGCTACCGCCAGGCCGACCTGATGATCTCGGCGTTGCCGAAGGCCGGAACCGACATCCAGTTCCTGCCCTATCTTTTCGCCTCGAACCTCGGCGACGATCTTTCGGCCGGCCTTCACGGCCTCGCCAATGCCCACGGCCTCGGCCAGGTTCTTCAGGCGGTTTACGAAGGCATCTGCTTCTCGCAGCACGTCCACCTGGAGCGGATCGTCAAGCTCTCGGGGCGCGACAAGACACTGCGCCTCACCGGCGGTCCGACCCGCTCCAAGCCCTGGATGCAGATGGTCGCCGACATCTCGGAGATGCCGGTCGAAGTGATGCACGTGGAGCAGTCCGGTTGCCTCGGCGCGGCCATCGCCGCCGCGGTCGGAACCGGAGTTCACAAGGGTTTCAAGGAAGCCATGGCCGCCATGTGCCCATCCGGCGCGTTGATCGAGCCCGACGTCAAGAGCTTCCCCGCCTATCGCGAGAAATATGCGGCTTTCCGCCGCCTGGCCGAAACACTGTCCAACCTGCCGGCCGGACGCTGAGCCATCAAGATCTGGAGGACGTCGTGACCCGAGAGGCGTTGCCCAACCCGCTGGGCATCTACGAGAAGGCGCTGCCGAAGGACCTCGACTGGCCGGCGCGACTGGCGCTCGCCAAGGCACTGGATTTCGATTTCGTCGAAATGTCGATCGACGAGACCGACGAGCGCATGACGCGCCTGAGCTGGTCGAAGGCTGAACGCGCCACCTTCTGCGCGTCCGTGCGCGATCTGGACGTCGCCGTGCCGAGCGTCTGCCTGTCGGCGCATCGCCGTTTCCCGTTCGGCAGTCGCGACCCTGCGACGCGCGTCAAGGCGCGCGACATCATGCGCCGGGCGATCGACCTCTGCGTCGACCTTGGCATCCGCACCATCCAGGTGGCCGGCTATGACGTTTATTACGAGGAAGCCGACATCGGCACCAAGGAGCGCTTCATCGAAGGGCTGCAGTGGTCGGTGCGCGAGGCGGCCAAGGCGCAGGTGATGCTGGCGGTCGAGATCATGGACACCGCCTTCATCAACTCGATCACCCGCTGGCGCGAGTATGACCAGCTCATCCACTCGCCTTACTTCTGCGTCTATCCCGACCTCGGCAACCTGACGGCCTGGGGTAACGATGTCGACGCCGAACTCAGGGCCGGCATCGATCGGATCGTCGCCATTCATCTCAAGGACACGCGCAAGGTTACGGGCGATTTTCCCGGCCAGTTCCGCGACGTGCCCTTCGGTGACGGCTGCGTCGATTTCAAGGCCTGCTTCGCCACGCTCGCCGACCTCGGCTATCGCGGCCCCTTCCTGATGGAGATGTGGACGGAGAAGTCCGACGAGCCGGTGGTGGAGATCGCCACCGCCCGGCGCTGGATGATCGAGCAGATGCGCCTTGGTGGTCTGCTCCAGGCCGCATGAGACGATTTGAGGAAACGCCCAAAAAAGCAAAGTGAGTGTCCGTCGGTGACGGACGAAAGGAGACTGAAATGGCTGTGAGTATCGAAGGTCAGGTTGCCGCCATCACCGGCGGTGCGTCCGGCATCGGCCTGGCGTGCGCCAAGGCCATGGCCGAGGCTGGTGCCCGTGTCGCCGTCGTCGACCGCGACGAGGAAGGCCTCGCCAAGGCTTGCGCCGAGATCGGCCCCAAGGCCTTCCCGGTTCGCATCGACCTCCTGGATCCCAAGAGCGTCGCCACCATGCTGCCGCAGATCATCGAGAAGGCCGGCAAGCTCGACATCCTGCATGCCAACGCCGGCGCCTATATCGGCGGTGACGCCGCCACCGGCGACCCCGACGCCTGGGACCGCATGCTGAACCTCAACATCAACGCTGCCTTCCGCACCGTTCACGCCGTTCTGCCTTACATGATCGAGCGCAAGCATGGCGACATCCTGATGACCAGCTCGGTGGCTGGCGTGGTGCCGGTGATGGTCGAGCCGATCTACACCGCCTCCAAGCACGCCGTTCAGGCCTTCGTGCACACCGTGCGGCGTCAGGTCGCCAAGCACGACGTGCGCGTCGGCGCGGTGCAGCCGGGTCCAGTGATCACCGCCCTGCTCAAGGACTGGGTCCCCGAGCGGCTCGCCGCCCTGAAGGCCGCCGGTGGTCTGATCGAGCCCGAGGAAGTCGCCGACGCCGTCATGTTCATGCTGACGCGCCCGCGCAACGTCATCGTCCGCGATCTGGTGATCCTCCCCGCCCAGTTCGACATCTGATCCTCCCCAAGAAAAGACACCTCCCCCACAAACTGACGGCGGCGCACCGGCAACGGTTCGTCGCCGCTTCTTGTTGGAGCGATCGTTTCTCGCCACAGTTCGGCAATCCGGTTATCTTGAAAGGTGGCCAATGCCCCGAGAAAGGAGATTCCCATGTCGCAGGTAAGGATCCGCCCGATGGGCGCCACCGCCAGTCTCGATCGCAACGGTCGCGGCGGCGTCGTCGCCCGTTCCGGCGCCAGTCTGACGCTGGCGGGATCTCCATCGATGGAGGGCTTCAATCCGCTGGAACTGCTGGACGCATCGCTCGCCGGTTGCCTGGCGTTGAGCGTTCGCATTGCGGCGCGCAACCTGGGGCTCAACGATCGGCTGGGCTCCGTCTCCGTGGAAGTGATCGGTGCCAAGGCCGCCGAGCCACCGTCGCGCATTGCCCAACAGACTTGCCGTTTCTCCATCGAGGGCGATTTCAACGATGCCGAGCGTCGATCCCTGATCGAGGAAGCGCACAAAGTTTGCACGATCGGAAACAGCTATCACGCATCGATCGACATCACCGACGGCGAACCGCTCTCATAAGCCAGGCCGACGGAGCTCGCCTTGTCTATGGAAGACTAGACGAGTAAATTAATCCGATTATTGCTCGTCCTGCGCAAACCTGTTTCCTGACCGTCGGCCACTAGAGACGATGCCGACATTCTCATTTCCCTGGCCTCGGCTAGACTGGCCGCCAACAAGGTCGCCCAGCCGGCCATCACCGAGGAGAGAAACATGACCGCTTTGTCCGCCCGCGCCCACCGAACCCACCGTTCGGTCTTGAAAGCCACAACGGCTGCCATGCTGCTCCTCATGGGCGTTGCGCCAGCGCTGTCCGCCGAGGGTGGGCCCGACGCTACCATCAGCATCGGCTCGCTCTACGAGCCGCAGAACCTCGACAACACGGCCGGCGCCGGCCAGGGCATCAACGAAGCCTTCAACGGCAACGTCTACGAAGCGCTGTTCCGCCTCAACGACGACGGTTCCGTGTCGCCCAGCCTCGTCAAGGACTACACGGTGTCCGACGATGGTCTCACCTACACCTTCACGCTCCAGCCGGGAGTGACCTTCCACTCCGGCGATCCTCTGACGTCCGCCGACGTCAAGTGGTCGATCGAGCGCGTGACGTCGCCCGACAGCAAGAGCTCGCGCAAGAACTCTCTGAAGCCCATCGCATCCATCGAGACGCCCGACGATGCGACCGTGGTGATCAAGCTCTCCTCGCGCTCGATCTCCCTGCCCTACAATCTCTCCTATGTCTGGGTGATCAACGACGCGGCCAAGGACCTGCAGTCCACCGAGGACGGCACCGGACCCTACGCCCTCGATGGCTGGCAGCGTGGTTCCCAGCTTGCCGTCAAGCGCTTCGACAAATACTGGGGTCCGAAGCCGGAGAACGGCGAGGTCGTCTTCAAGTACTTCACCGAGGCAACCGCCCTCAACAACGCCCTGCTGACTGGCGCCGTCGACGTCATCACCTCCGTGCAGAGCCCGGACTCGCTGGCTCAGTTCAAGGACAACCCGGATTTCACCGTCGCCGAGGGCAAGTCGACCACCAAGCTGCTGCTGGCCTACAACGACCGCGTCGCCCCGTTCGACAACGTCAAGGTGCGCAAGGCGCTGGCCCGTGCCGTTGATGACAAGAAGCTGCTGGAAGCGGTGTGGGGCGAGTACGGCACCCTGATCGGCTCCTTCGTGCCGCCGACCGATCCCTGGTACGTCGATCTCACCAAGGTCGATGCCTATGACCCCGAAAGCGCCAAGGCGCTGCTGGCCGAGGCCGGTTATCCCGATGGTTTCACCTTCACCATCGACACCCCCAACTACGATCCGCATCCCCTCGCCGCGCAGTTCCTGCAGGGTGAGCTTGCCAAGGTCGGCGTCAAGATAGTGATCAATGTCATCACGGCCAACGAGTGGTACACCAAGATCTACAAGGCGCACGATTTCCAGGCGACCCTGCAGGAGCACGTGAACCACCGGGACATCGTCTTCTACGGCAACCCCGACTTCTACTGGGGGTACAACAACCCCAAGGTCGTCGATCTGATCAAGGCATCCGAAGAGGCCAAGACCGTCGACGAACAGACCGAGAAGTTGAAAGAAGCGAACATCCAGATCGCCGAGGACGCGGCCAGCAACTGGCTCTATCTTTACCCGCAGATCGTGGTGTCTAAGACGTCGGTCAGCGGTTACCCCCTCAACGGTCTCAACTCGCAGTTCTTCGCCTACGGCATCAAGAAAGCGGACTGAGCTCTTTCGGAACGCGCGGAGCCCGCTGATGCGGCTTCGCTCCACCGCTCGACACCCGGCGCCGCCCGACCTAATCTCGGGCGGCGCTTGATGCTTTCCCAAAAGGTGCCGCCATTCTTGCCTATCTCGTTCGTCGGACGGCGATCCTCCTGGTATCGGTGCTGATCGCCGCCGCTGTCCTGTTCCTGCTGCTGCGCCTCCTGCCGGGCGATCCCGCCAACGCGCTCGTCTCCGTGGGAGCCGATCCCGAACAGATCGAAGCCGCCCGTCGCCAGGTCGGGTCCGACCTGCCGCTCGCCGCGCAGTTCGTCCGCTACCTTGGCCAGCTCGGCAGCTTCGACCTTGGAGCCTCTTTCGTGTCCGGTGTGCCGGTGCTTGACGAGATCGGACGACGCCTGACGCTGACACTGCCGCTGACTGCCCTCGCCTTCATCTGCGCCATACTCCTTGCGGTGCCGCTTGGCATCCTGGCCGCAGTCAAGCGCGACCGCTGGTACGGCAACCTCATCTCGGTGATCTCCCAGCTCGGCGTTGCCATCCCGGTGTTCTGGATCGGCATCCTCCTGGTCACTGCGTTCGCCGTGAAGCTGCGGCTCTTTCCGTCGGGCGGGTTTCCCACATCCGGCTGGCGCGACCCGCTCATGGCCCTGCACCAGCTTGCCTTGCCCATCCTCACCATTGCCCTGGTGATGTCGGCCTCCCTCATCCGCTACGTTCGTTCGGCAACGCTCGACGTCATCGGCTCCGACTACCTTCGCACGGCCCGGGCGTTGGGCGCCGGCTACGGCGAAGCACTCATTCGTCACGGCATTCGCAACGGCGCGGTGCCCGTCATCTCCATTCTTGGAATCGAACTCGCCTCGACGCTGCTCGGCGCCGTGGTGGTGGAGCGCGTCTTCTCGCTGCCCGGCTTGGGTTCCATGCTGCTCGGCGGCATCGAGCAACGGGACTATCCGAGCGTTCAGGGCGTTCTCTTCATTTCGACGCTCCTGGTGCTTCTCGTGGGCTTCGCGGCCGATATCGTACAGCGCCTGATCGATCCACGCCTGCGCGGACAAAGTGGGGGCCGGTCATGACCGATACGACACCCGTCCTCGCTCCGCCCACCTCCATGCGCGTAACGCCGACGTTCCTCATCGGCGCGACATTGGTCGGACTTCATATCGTCGTCGGGCTGCTGACGCTCGTCTGGACGCCCTATGATCCGACGGCGATGACGGGCGGTCGCCTCGCCCCGCCATCCCTTGCTCATTGGGCCGGCACCGATCGGCTAGGCCGCGACCTCTTCACGGAAATCATGGTCGGCGCTCGCATCGCGCTGTCCGTCGGCATCGGCGCCGTGACCATTGCCGCCTCCATCGGCGTAACCCTGGGGTTACTGGCCGCTTTCGCGTCCCGAACCGTCGACGACGTATTGGCTGCGACGCTCGACATCCTGATCGCGTTCCCGACCTTGCTTCTCGCCATGCTGATCGTGGCGGCAAGCGACGGCGCCAGCCTGGGAACCGCCATTTTCGCCATCGGCATCGCGTCGTCGTCCATCGTCGCCCGCCTGACCCGCATCCTGGCACGGCGAGTACTGGCCATGGACTACATCACCGCGGCTCGCGTGTCGGGAACCAGCTGGCTTGGCATTGTTCGCATCCACGTGTTGCCCAACATATGGCCGACGCTGATTGTCAACTTTGCCTTGCAGTTCGGTCTCGCCGTCATTGCAGAGGCCTCGCTGTCCTATCTCGGGCTCGGCGCCCCCCCACCGAATGCCTCATGGGGGCGGCTTCTGCAGGAAGCTCAGGCTACCGTCTACACCGCACCCTTTGGCGCCATTGCGCCGGGCATAGCGCTGGTGTCTCTGGTGATCGGCCTGAACCTCTTCGCCGACGGTCTTCGCGACGTCGCCGATCCGACCCGGCGGAGGCGCTGATGGACGAACTCCTCACCATCGAGAATCTCTCGATCCGCCATGCCGGCCGCTCCCTGGTTTCCGGCGTGTCGCTATCCGTCGCCGCCGGAGAGCGCGTCGGGTTGATCGGCGAAAGCGGGTCGGGCAAGTCTCTGACGGCGCTTGCTGCCATCGGACTCCTTCCCGACGGAATGACCGCCTCGGGGTCCGTCGGACTCGCTGGCCGTCAGGTGATCGGCGCCACCGACCGTGAGGTCGTCGGCCTGCGAGGCGCGGTGGCCGCCACCATATTCCAGGAGCCGCTGACCGCTCTCGACCCGCTGATGCGGATTGGCGGTCAGATTGCCGAGGTTGTGCGGCGGCGTGTCCGCCGCGACGGGCGCTCCCTCTCGCGAACCGAGGTTCTTGCCGAGGTGATGGGGTTGATGGCGCGCGTCGCCCTGCCCGATCCCGCTCGCCTTGCCCGCGCCTACCCGCACGAGATGTCTGGCGGCCAACGCCAGAGAGCGGCCATCGCCATGGCGCTCGCCTGTCGGCCACGCCTGCTCATCGCTGATGAGCCGACCACCGCCCTCGACGTCACGACACAGGCCGAGGTGCTGAAGCTTCTCGAAATGCTGGTGCGCGAGGAGAATATGGGGCTGCTGTTCATCAGCCACGACCTGCCGGTGGTGGGCACCGCCGTCGATCGCGTGCTGGTCTTGCGGGCCGGTGAACTGGTCGAGGAAGGGCCGGTCGCCGAGGTTTTCGGTCAGCCGCGCCATCCCTATACCGTCGGCCTCGTCGAGGCGGCGCGCGCCTTCGACCAAGCCATAGGAGCGGCACTATGAGCCTCATTGATCTCACAGCCGTATCCTTCGCTTACGGGCGCGGCCGCCCCGTGCTCGACGGCATCGATCTTCGCATCGAGGCGGGACACAACCTGGGCATAGTCGGCGAGAGCGGATCGGGAAAGACGACCATTCTCCGCCTCTTGCTCGGCCTTGTCCGACCGTCTTCCGGCGATATCAGCTTTCGCGGCGCGCCGATCGATCCGGGCGACCGCTCGTTCATGCGCGTCTTCCGTCGCGCCGTCCAGGCCGTGTTTCAGGATCCCTATTCGTCGCTCGACCCGCGCCAGAAGATCGTCGACATCGTCGCCGAGCCCCTTCGGTCGTTGAAGATTGCCACCGATGTCGATGCCGCTGTCGCCGAGGCCCTCTCCGCCGTCGATCTGCCGCGCGAGGCTGCCGGCCGCTATCCGCACGAGTTCTCCGGCGGTCAGCGTCAGCGCATCGCCATCGCGCGCGCCATCGTCTCGCAGCCCGAGCTGGTGCTGGCGGACGAGGTCGTTAGTGCGCTCGACCTCACGACGCGTATCCGCATCGTCGAACTTCTGAACGTTCTATCGGCAAACACGACTCTGGTGCTGGTTTCGCACGATATCGGCTTCGTAGCTCTCCTTTGCCAGGATCTCGTCATCCTGGAAAAGGGCCATATCGTCGAACAGGGGCCGGCTCGGGACATCCTGTCGGCACCGAAGCATCCCTACACGCAGCGCCTCCTCGAGAGCACGCCTCGCCTGCCCGATTTCGCCTGAACCGGCCTATTGCGTGTCCCGGTCGCTGTCGACGAGACCGAGACGCGTCATCTTGTCGTAGAGGGTCGATTTCGGAACTCGCAGCGCCTGGGCGGTCGGCCCGAGGCCGCCGCCGCTGCGCCTGAGAGCGTCGACGATCATCGCCCGCTCGAACGCCGCCACCGCCTCGGTCAGAGACAGCGGCTCCAGGGGCTGAGCCTCGGCAAACGGCGGGAATCCGGCTTCGATGCCAAGGACGCAGCGGTCGGCCACATTGCGCAGCTCGCGTACGTTGCCCGGCCAGTCGTAAGCCATCAGCGTGCGCAGGCGGGAATCATCGAGCGCCGGCGCCGGCCGGCCGTGCACCACGGAAGCTTGCTCGGCGAAATGGGCGAACAGCAGCGGAATGTCCTCGCGCCGATCCCGGAGCGCCGGCAGCGCCAGCGAGGCCACGGCGAGCCGGTAGTAGAGGTCGGACCGGAAGCGCCCTTCGGCCGACATCTTGCCAAGGTCGCCCTTGACGGCTGCGACGATGCGGCAGTCGACGGGAACGGATGTGTTGGAGCCAAGCCGCTCCAGTGTTCGTTCCTGGAGGACGCGCAGGAGCTTGATCTGAACGCTGGTAGGCGTGGTCTCGACCTCGTCAAGAAACAGCGTGCCGCCGCTCGCGTGCTCGATCTTGCCGATGCGTCGCTTGGTCGCGCCGGTGAAGGCGCCGGCCTCATGGCCGAACAGCTCGCTTTCGACGAGGTGCTCGGGCAATCCGCCGCAATTGATCGCCACGAAGTTGCCCTTGCGACGAGAACTCTCGTCATGAAGACAGCGAGCCACCAACTCCTTGCCGGTGCCGGTGTCGCCGCTGATCAGCACCGAGGCATTGGTGCTGGCGATATCGGCAATGACCCGGCGAAGTTTCACCATGGCCGGAGAGCGGCCGATGATGCGTCCCTCAAGGCGGCCGCCGTCGGTAAGCTTGTGGCGGAGGCGGCGAACCTCCAGCGCCAGCGCCCTTTTCTCGCGCGCCCGGCGAACCACGTCGACCAGATGCTCCGGAGAAAAGGGCTTCTCTATGAAATCATAGGCGCCCGAGCGCATCGCCTGAACGGCGAGCGAGACATCTCCATGACCGGTGATCAGAATGACGGGCAAGTCGACGTCGGCCGCCTGCATGTCCTTGAGGAGCGACAGACCATCGCGGCCGGGCAGACGCACATCGGAGACGATGACGCCCGGCTGTGCCTCGGCAATCCGCCGCAACGCTTCCTCGACCGACCCCGTGCCGATGGTCGACATTCCCTCCAATTGAAGCGCTTGCTCGCAGCCGAGCAGCACGTCGGGGTCGTCCTCGACAATCATAACCCGCAGGTCGTCGATCGTAGCCTTCGTCATGTCGCCTCCCTGGCGCCTACTGGAACGGTCATCGAGAACACGGCGCCCCGCCCCTCCGCGTTGGAGGCGACAAGCTCGCCGCCGAAGTCGCGAATGATGCCGGCCGATATCGTCAGGCCCAGGCCGAGGCCTACGCCAGGCGCCTTGGTAGTGAAAAACGGCTCGAACATATGGGCGAGCCGTTCCGGCGGCAGGCCCGGTCCGCTGTCGCGGATATCGATCCGGGCAAAGTCCCCCTCGCGTCGGGCGGAGAGAACGATGCGCTGGTCCTCTTCGCCCTCCATGGCATCGACGGCATTGCCGATCAGGTTGAGCAACACCTGTTCGAAGCGGTTGGCGTCGCACCAGAGGTCGATATCGCCGCCGTCGATGTCGATCGTCACCGCCACGCCTCCACGCCTCAGGCGGTGGTTGAGCAGGAACAGCACGTCGTCAACGAGTTTGCGCAGTCCGATGAGTTGCGGTTCGCCCGACGACTTGCGAGCAAACGTTTTGAGTTCGCCGGTCAGGTGGCCCATGCGCTCGACAAGCGGACGGACGCGTTCGAGATTGCCACGGACGGTGCCGAGCTCGCCACGCTCCAGGAATTTCACGGCATTGCCGGATAGCGTCACCAGAGCTGCGAGCGGCTGATTGAGTTCGTGGGCGATGCCGGCCGAAAGCTGGCCAAGGCTTGCGAGCTTGCTGGCCTGCACGAGGCCGGACTGGGCATCGCGTAGTGTGCGCTCGGTTCGTTCGCGTTCCTCTACCTCACGCAGCAAGCGCTCGTTGGTCGCCGACAGCGCTGCTGTTCGGTCGGCCACCTCGCTTTCGAGGTGGTCGTGGGCCTGTTGCAACGCGGCACGCGCTGCCAGGATCTCGCGAAGATGCCGCCGCCGCTGGCGGTAGACTGCCAGAAGGCCAAGACACAGCAGACTGCCGAGACCGGCAAGCGCCGCCCAAAGGCGTGCGAGATCGTCCATCTCCGAGAGATCGGTGAAGACGGTCAAGGTCCAGGGCGTCTCGGGCATTGCCCGGCTCTCGGCGAGAAAAAGGCCCTGCGTCGAGAAGCCGCTATCCGAACCGGCGACGCCCGGCAGGCGGACAATCCGGGTGCCGCCGCCGAGATTGCGCAAGGTGGAGAGACCGATCGGTGCGAGCGACCGATCGTTGTATTGCTGCGCCTCGGCAATCTCTCGCCGGGCCTTATCGTCGAGCGCCACCAAGGTTCCGTATTTCCAGGCGGGCACCGAAGAGAGCACGACGACGCCGTGCTCATCGCTTAGGATGGCGGGCGACTCCGCCGACGCCCAGGAGCGTTCGAGCTGCTCCAGGCTGACCTTTGCGACGCTGAAGCCCAGGGTGTCATCGCCGCGAGCAATCGCGGTCGCCAGGAAGTAGCCGGGTTGGCGATTGGTGGTGCCGATGCCGTAGAAGCGCGTCACCCGGCCGACGCCGGCATTCTGATAGTATGGGCGATAGGAGAGATCGCGGCCGACGAAACTGTCCCACTTGTTCCAGTTGCTGGAAGCGATCACCCGGCCGGACTTGTCGAGCAGGAACACGTCGAGCGTGCCGATGCGGTCGTTGAGCGCCTCGAGATAGCTGTCGGCGCGATAGCGCTGCATCGAGTCGTTGGGGTTGTCGAGCAGCGCGAGAATCGTGCCGTCGAGCGCCATCACATAAGGATAGCTCGCGTATTTGCCGACCTCGCGCTCGAAGCTGGCCGCATAGAGATCGAGCCGGTGGCCTGCGCTCGCGCGCGTCGCCGACAGCGACACCTCGAAGACGACGCGATAGGCGACGAAAGCGACGACGGCCGCGACGGTAATGGCGCCTGCCAGCGGAAGTGCCGCCGCGAGACGAAACGGCTTGCGTTTCGGCGAGATTCTGTCGGCTTCCTCGGCCACCATGGCTCCTCCCGCCGGCTTCCATGTATCACCGATAGCGCATGGCCGCCCGGCGGGAAAGCCGGACGGCCAACGCGTGCCGGTAGGCCGGGATCAGGCGAAGATCTTCAGGAGGAAGACCGCCAGCACCACCATGGCGGCGCCGCCGATGCGGGTGGAGATCTGGGCGAAGGGCATCAGGCCCATGCGGTTCGACGCCGAGAGGATGGCGACGTCGCCGGTGCCACCAAGACCCGAATGACAGCAGGTGACGATGGCCGCCTCGACCTCGTACATCTTGAGCAGCTTGCCGATGAACCAGCCCGACGACACCATGGCCAGCACCGTCGCGGCACAGATGGCGAAGTAGGCCGGCGTGAAGGCGGCGATCAGGTCGTTCCAGGGAACGTAGAGCGTGCCGAGGCCGACCAGCAGCGGGAAGGTCATGTTGGTGGTCATGAACTTGTACATCTGGTGGGCGCCGGTCTCCATCCGCTCGGGAATGAGCTTGGACACCTTGAGGACTGCCGCGCCGATGATCATCAGGATCGGACCGGGAATGCCGGTGAACGGCGACAGGAAGGCGCCGAGGATGAACATGGTGCAGGCCATCAGAAGACCGGCGCCCATCAGCGGCAGCTCGATCTTCTTCTCGACCGACATCTCCTTCAGAAGCTCGTTGTCATCGCCGGTCCGGACCAGAAGGCCGTTGCCGGAATACCGCGACTTCTTCTCGCCGATGCGCTTCAGAACACCGGAGGAGATGATGGCCACGACGTTGCCGATCAGGGCGGCCGGGATCAGCGAGGCGATCAGTTCCGGCTGCGCCGTGTCGAGGATCTCGGAATAGGCGAGCGATAGCGGCAGGATGCCCTCGCCGATACCGCCGGCGACGATCGGCATGACGATGAAGAAGAAGGTGTGCTTGAACTCGTAGCCGAAAGCCATGCCGACGAGCCCGCCGGCCATGACCGCGGCGAACGTGCCGACGGCGAGCGGCACGAACATCTTGAGGAAGCCCTGGATCAGCACCTTTCGGTTCATGCCGAGCATGGAACCGGTCACCAGACATGCGATGTAGAGGTAGAGGAAGTTCGACGTCTTCATCACCGCCTTGATGGCGTCCGACGTCGCCGGGTTCATGACCTGATAGCCGAGCATGGCCGACGGCACGAACAGGCAGAGGATGGCCGAGCCGCCAATGCTCTTCAGATAGGGAATGCGGCCGCCGATTTCGCCAAGCAGGAAGCCCATCACCATGATGGCGGCAAAGCCGCCAATCATGTCGGCCGGCAGCTTGCCGATCACCGAGGCGCCGAAGACGACGCTGGCGATCGCAAGATAGAGTGGAAGCGGCACCGGGCCGACCTTGTAGGCGGCGATGCGGGACAGAAGGCTGCCGCCCGTCTCCGCCGCGATCGCGTCGTTCTGCGTGATGTCCGTCATGTTCGTTCCTCCTGCCCGGCGCATGTCGTTTTGCGGCGGACCTGTTCAGGGACTGTCCGGTCGTCCGGGACTGCCGGCGCCGGAATGGCTTCGGTCCGAGCTCTGCGGCCTCCAAAGCTCGCATTCGCCAACCGATATGCCCCGACCCTCCGTCCTCGTTCCCTCCTCGGAAGGCGGCCGTCGCATGCCGACTGAATGGCATCATGCGTGCCAACCAGAGGCGCCGGCTAAGCGGTTGTTCTATCGATTTAATTTCTCAGTTGGACGAGCCACTGATCCGGTTATCCGGACACGGGCTTTCGACGGTCGTCCGGAAAACCGGACGGTCCGGAGAGAGGTAAGTAAGTGATAGTGCTGATTTTGTTGATGATTTCGCCGAGCTCTCTGAGACGATGTCGCTCCAATCCCGCTCAAGGGACTTACCTCCCCTTGAAACGATATGTAAGCTGGCTCAAACCGCCGGGCGGATGGATCGGCTCCGTCTGGGAAACAAGGAAACCGTCATGAAGACGATCAAGGGACCGGGCATTTTCCTGGCACAGTTCGTGGGGGGAGCCCCGCCTTTCGACAGCCTCGACGGGCTGGCGCATTGGGCCGCCGGGCTCGGTTACGTCGGGCTTCAACTCCCGACGACTGCCGGCCTGTTCGACCTTGAAAAGACGGCCACTTCGCAGACCTACGCTGACGAGCTGAAGGGGCGCCTTGCCGAGGCAGGTGTCGAGATCACCGAGCTTTCAACCCACATTCAGGGGCAGCTCGTCGCGGTCCACCCTGCCTATGACGAGTTGTTCGACGGCTTTGCCCCGGCGGTTGTCAGAGGAAACCCCGCCGCCCGCATCGAGTGGGCGACGCGTGACGTGAAGCTTGCCGCACAAGCATCGCGCCGGCTCGGGCTTGCGGCCCATGCCACCTTTTCAGGAGCGCTCGCCTGGCCCTTCATCTACCCTTGGCCACAGCGGCCGGGCGGTCTCGTCGAGGAAGCTTTCGCAGAACTGGGGCGGCGCTGGAAGCCGATCCTCGATGCCTATGAGGAGGTCGGCGTTGACGTCTGCTTCGAACTGCACCCAGGAGAGGATCTTCACGACGGAGCGACCTTCGAGCGCTTCCTGTCGGAGGTCGGCAACCACCCCCGCGCCAACATCCTCTACGATCCCTCGCATTTCGTGCTGCAGGCGCTGGACTACCTCGCCTTCCTGGACATCTACCACGAGCGGGTCAGGGCCTTCCACGTCAAGGACGCCGAGCTCAACCCATCGGGGCGTTCGGGCATCTATGGCGGCTACCAGTCATGGGTGGACCGGCCGGGCCGTTTCCGTTCGCTGGGCGACGGTCAGGTCGATTTCAAGGCCATCTTCTCGAAAATGGCGCAGTACGACTATCCCGGCTGGGCCGTGCTCGAATGGGAATGCGCGCTGAAGCATCCCGAGGACGGCGCCGCCGAGGGGGCGCCCTTCATCGCCGATCAGATCATCCGCGTCACCGAGCATGCCTTCGATGACTTTGCCCAGAGTGGCGTCGACGCTGCCACGAACCGCCGACTGCTCGGCATCGGTTGAGGACAGGACATGAGCCAGACCCGCATCAAACTCGGCATGGTCGGTGGCGGCGCCACCGCCTTCATCGGTGCGGTGCACCGCATCGCCATGCGCATGGACGACCGCTTCGAGCTGGTGGCCGGCGCGCTCGACGTCGATGCCGAGCGGGGCCGCGCCTTTGCCGCCACGTTGGGCATTGCCCCTGATCGCGCCTACGCCACCTACCAGGACCTGATCGACAAGGAGGCGCTACGCCCCGATCGCGTCGACGCGGTGGTGATCGTCACCCCCAACTTCCTGCATTTCCCCATAGCCAAGGCGGCGCTGGAAGCCGGCTTCGACGTCATCTGCGAAAAGCCGATGACCACCACGCTCGAAGACGCCGAGGCGCTGGCCGCGCTGGTCGAGAGCACAGGTCACCGCTTCTTCCTGACCCATACCTACACCGGCTATCCGATGGTGCGGCAGGCCCGCGAGATGATCGCCGCCGGCGAGATCGGCAGGCTTCGTCGCGTCGAGGTGGAGTATCTCCAGGACTGGCTGGCCGCACCGGTCGAGAACACCGGCGCTGAGGGCGCCGTGTGGCGGACTGACCCCAAGAGGGCCGGCGCCGGCGGCGCCATCGGCGATGTCGGAACCCACGCCTGGAATCTCGCCGCCTTCGTCTCCGGCGAAGAGCCTACCCACCTTCTTGCCGAACTATCGACCTTGGTCGAGGGGCGTCGGGTTGACGACGACGCGGCCATCCTCCTGCGCTACGCCTCGGGCGCCAAGGGATCGATCCTGGCGAGCCAGGTGCTGCCGGGCAACGGAAACAACGTGTCGTTCCGCATCTACGGCGACAAGGCCGGTCTCGAATGGTGGCAGGAAAAGCCGGAGGAGCTGTGGTTCACCCGGCTCGGCGAACCACGTCAGATGATCCGCCGCAACGGCGCCGGAGCGACAAACTCCGCAATCGCCGGCAGCCGCGTGCCGGCAGCTCACCCCGAGGGCTATCTCGAAGCGTTCGCCAACCTCTACCGCGACGCTGCCGACATCCTCTCGGGTAAGGCTGCGAGCACGGTGGTGCCCTCGGCCCTCGATGGCGTCAGTGGTTCGAAGTTCGTCGAGGCCTGCCTGAAATCCAACGCTGCCGGCAACACTTGGACAGAGGTCGGCTGAACGTCGTTGTCCAGTCAACTGTCGCGACATAAACAGGATCGACCCGTGCGATCCTGTTGAAATCAAATTGATTGGCGGGTCTTAGAGGTTGCGCCAAAAGGAACTGCAATGACCGATACGGAGAAAAACCTCGTCATCTTCGATACAGATCCGGGGATCGACGACGCCATGGCGCTCTTGTTCCTGAAGGCTCAGTCCAGTCTGAAGCTTGCTGCCGTCACCACGGTGTTTGGCAATGCCGAAACCGAGGTCACGACCCGCAACGCACTTTATCTCACTCGGCGCTTCGGCATCGACGCGCCGGTCTACGCTGGTGCGACCCACCCCTTGTCCATCAAGCGCGGTCCGGCACCGGTGTTCATTCACGGTGAAGATGGGCTGGGTGATGCCGGGGCAACCCAAAGCTTCGAGGCTCGACCGGCCGAGGGGCACGCGGCCGACCGGATGGTGGAGATCATCAAGGCCAATCCCGGCCGGGTGACCATTCTCGCCGTCGCGCCATTGACCAATCTCGCCCTCGCCCTCGACCGCGCCCCCAGCATTGCAACGCTGGTGAAGGACGTGGTGATCATGGGCGGCGCCTTCGCCTGGGGCGGCAGGCGCGGCAATGCGACGCCGGTGGCCGAGGCCAATGTCCACAACGACCCTCACGCTGCCGACAAGGTGTTTACGGCGGACTGGCCCGTGACCGCCATCGGCCTGGATGTCACCAGCCACTGCGTGGCGACCCATGACGATGCGGCCCAACTGGCGTCCAGTGGCCAAGCAGGCCGTTTCCTTTGGGACATTTCGCGCGGCTACGAAGCACTCTACCGCCGTCGCAACCAAGTGGATGGGTGCTGCCTGCACGATGTGGCCGCCGCCGCCTACCTGGTCGCTCCGGAGTTGTTTGCGTTGCGCTCGGGGGCCGTGCGTGTCGTGACCGAGGGCATCGCCATCGGGCAGTCCATCCAGAAACTCGACGGGCATGCCTTCGGCCCCAGCGCTTGGGATGGTCACCCCTCGAAGCTGGTCGCCTCCGAAGCCAACTGCGCCGGAATCGTCGAGGCTTACAAGACAGCCATCCGCTCGCTCGGTTGAGGAGATATCCATGACACCGGATCCACGCAACCTCCTCCGTTCCATGTTCGACGCGGCCATCGCCGCTGCCCAGCCGGATCTCTGCATTCCGCGCTTTCTGCCGCCTCGCCCGAAGGGTCGGCTGATCGTTCTTGGGGCGGGCAAGGCGTCGGCGGCCATGGCGCGCGCCGTGGAGCGGAACTGGGACGGGCCGATCGAAGGACTGGTGGTGACGCGGTACGGTTATGCCGTTCCCACCGAACGCATAGAAATCGCCGAGGCGGCCCACCCGGTTCCCGACGCAGCCGGCCTTGAGGCGGCTCGACGCATGCGCGACATCGCCGCAAGCGCAGGCCCGGATGACACGGTGCTCTGTGTGATCTCCGGAGGCGGATCCTCGCTGCTCGCCTTGCCGCTCGACGGGATCAGCCTCGATGACAAGCAGGCGATCAACCGGGCGCTGCTTGCCTCCGGCGCGCCCATTTCGGAAATGAACTGCGTGCGCCGTCATCTGTCGGCGGTGAAGGGAGGGCGTCTGGCCGCGCTCGCCCACCCGGCAAAGGTGGTGACGCTGCTGATTTCCGACGTCCCCGGCGACAATCCCATCGACATCGCCTCAGGGCCGACCATTGGCGATCCGACAACTTCCGCCGACGCGCTGGCCATTGTCCGACGCTATCGCATCGCCCTTCCCAAAGCCGCGGAGGCCCTGCTCGTGAGCGGAGGCAGCGAGACGGTGAAGCCGGACGATGCGCGCCTTTCGGGCAGCGAGACGCACATCATCGCCGCGCCGCAAGCCTCGTTGGAGGCCGCCGCGTTCGTGGCTCGAGAGGCCGGCCTTGCCGTGCATATTCTCAGCGACGCCATCGAAGGCGAGGCACGTGATGTCGGCGCGGTTCTGAGCGGATTTGCCGCGCAGGTCGCCCGTCGCAGCCAGCCTTTCACGGCGCCTTGCGTGCTGCTGTCGGGCGGCGAGACCACCGTGACCTTGCGGGGCAAGGGACGCGGCGGTCGCAACGTGGAGTTTCTTCTGTCGCTCGGGCTGCATCTGCGCGGGATCCCAAACGTCTGGGCGCTCGCCGGCGATACCGATGGCGTCGATGGCGTCGAGGAGATCGCCGGGGCCATCCTGACGCCCGACAGCCTTTCCCGCGCCTGGGCGCTCGGCATCAATCCACAAGCGGCCCTGGACAACAACGACGGCCATGGCTTCTTTGGTGCGCTCGACGACGCCGTCGTCACTGGTCCGACACTGACCAACGTCAACGACTTCCGGGCAATCGTGATCGTCTGAAGTGCTAGGTCGCCGGATTCCGCTTGTACGAGCGAACTTTAGCGAAAATTTCATCTGCCTGAGCGCTAATCGGTAGGTGGCGCGCATCGCAGGCGACCGAACTGCGTACCGCCGCGAACTGCGTGAGGGTGCCCCCGCCGAAAGCGGGGTGTTTCGTGATGCGCTCGAATGAAGTCGGCACAGCGGACAAGCGGGTGCGGCGCACGCTGAGACAAGCGAGGACCGATAGGTCCGGAGCCGTCAGTGTTATCTTTGCCCTGCTCATCCTGCCACTTATGATCGCTGTGGGAGCAGCGGTCGATTATGCGATCGCAGCCCGTACCAGGGAGATGCTGCAGGCGGCCGCCGATGCCGCCGCAGTCGGAGCCATATCCATGAGTTCGAGCGCCGTTAAGCAAGTCATCGCTAGCGGCACGTCGGGGGAAATCAAGGTAGCGGAGAGCGACGCCCTGAAGATTGCCCAAACCAATTTCAGCGGATCGAGGTTCTCGGATATTACTTCGTCGCAGATATCGGTGCAGTATACCGGAAATACGTTCAGCTCCGACGTCGCCCTAACATCGGAGGTCCCAACCTACTTTGTGCGTATTTTTGGTGTCGATACGGTAACGGTTTCGGTGCGAGCTACCGCGCAGAACAAGCCAATCTATTACTACAACTTCTATGTTCTGATCGACAACAGCCCATCCATGGGTCTCGGCGCCACGGCGGCCGACATTTCCGCCCTCGAGGCTGTGAACGGCGGGTGCGCCTTTGCCTGCCACATCACGGGGGCGAGCTATGACACATATGCCCTGGCTCAGAAGCAGGGCATCACCTTGCGTTACAAGGTGGTGTCGAGGGCTGTACAGTCGATGATCACCAATGCTGCTGCCAGCCAACTGGTATCGAACCAGTACAAAATGGCAGTCTATTCCCTAGGCGCTGATGCGCAGACCACCAAGCTGACGCAGGTTGCCGGTCTGTCGTCATCTCTCGCGTCCGTCGCCTCTGCGGCAGCCAACGTCGATCTCATGACGATTCCGTACCAGAACTACAACAACGATCAACAAACCGACCTTCTAGCTGCGCTGAACGGCATCAGAAGCATCATGGGCGTGAGTGGTAGCGGATTGTCGGCGAACGATCCGATCAAGGTGCTGTTTCTCATCAGCGATGGCGTTGAGGACGCGGAACGTCCGAAGAACTGCTGGGAGAAGCTGAACGGAAATCGCTGCCAGCAACCACTCGACACGACACCCTGCGTCTCGATCAAGGCCAACGACGTCAAACTCGCCAGCCTCTATACCACGTACCAGAAGATCCCGAGCAACACTTGGTATACGACCTGGATCGCACCGTTCCAAACGAGGATCGCGACCAAGATGAAGGCCTGCGCCTCCGATGGTCTCTATGCCGAAGTACCGCCGTCCGGCGACGTCAGCGCTGTTCTGACCCAGTTGTTCGCCAACGTGGTCAGCGAAACGCACCTTACTCATTGAGGCCCAGATGAGAGGCTTGGAGCTATCCAGACTGTTCTACCGGGAGGTCGTTCGCCCCTGGCTGGACGAGGCATTTCCGAGCCTCAGGCACGATGCGGGCATTTTCGGCTATGGCTCCGAGCTACTTGGCCTCGACGACGACATGTCGCGTGACCACAACTGGGGACCACGCGTCCAGCTGGTGGTGACCGGGGCCGATTTCGCCGCTCATGCCGAGGCCATCGTCAACGGCTTCGACGCGGTCAAGCCCGCCAGCTTTCTCAGCGAACCCATCGGTTACCGGTCCCGTCCTCATCCCCCCATTGTCGCGGATGACGCTCTTGGTCGGGTGGAGCATGGTGTCGAGGTCTTCACCGCCGCAGGAATACTGAGAACGCGGCTGGCTCTCGATCCGGCTGCCTCCGTTGATACCCTGACCTGGCTATCCCTGCCCGAACAAAGAGTGCTGGAGCTGACCGCCGGCGAGGTTTTTCATGACGGCCTCGGAGAGCTTTCAAACCTCCGGGATACCTTCGCCAACTGCCCGCACGACGTCAGTCTCTACAAGCTCTCGGCCCAGTGGCGCCGCATTGCCGACGAGCAGGCCTTTGTCGGACGAGCCGGTCATGTCGGCGACGATCTCGGCTCGCGCGTCATCACTGCAAGGCTCGTACACGACGTCATGCGCATATGCTTTCTTCTGGAGCGGCAGTACTCACCCTACCCGAAATGGTTCGGCTCGGCTTTCGCCCGCTTGTCCGCAGCCAAGACGCTGACGCCGCTGCTCAACGCAGCTATGACGGCGGAGAGTTGGGAGGACCGGCAACGCTATCTGGCCCAGGCCTATCTAGCTGCCGCCGAAATGCACGAACCGGCCGGCTTTTCACTCTCCGTCACGCCCAGGATCGGCCCGTACTTCGGTCGTCCGTTCCTGACGATCAATGCCGAAGATATCAGCGCCGGGCTGGCCTCCGCGATCACCGACCCGCTCCTTCGCGGACGGGCAGTCATCGGCTCGATAGACCAGATTACCGACGCCACGCCGCTGATCGTCGCGCCGGACCGAGCGCGGCAGGTGATGTCGATCCTGCATCAGACGTGATCGGCTTCTGCCGAAGCAAGCCCTGGTGGCGTCGTCCTGTTATTGAACGCCTATCTCTGACACATGTCGCAGTTTGTCGGGATTGCGGGTCACGTAGATGGCTGTGATCCGCCCTTCGATGACATCCAGAGCGGTCGTCTGCAGGGTGCCGCCCGCCTCGATCGTGACGAACCCGGGCAAGCCGTCGATCGTCGCATAACGGATGATCTGCGAAGGTTGGATGGCAAAGCTCCGAGCCATCTCGGCATGCCGGGCCAGAACCGCTTCGAGGCCGACCAGTGGCGCAAGCGATGCGACGATCCTGCCGCCACCATCGGCAATCGCCACCACATCTTCAGCCAAAAGGGCGCGAAGAGCGGTCATGTCCCCGCTTCGCGACGCGGTGAAGAAAGCCCGTGCCAACTCGAGCCCACGATCCTTGTCGACGGCAAAGCGGGGACGGGCTTCCTGGATATGGGCTCGCGCCCTGCTCGCCAGCTTGCGGCAGGCAGGTGCTTCGCGCCCGACGATGTCGGCCACCTGATCAAAGGGCATTCCGAAGATGTCGTGCAAAAGAAACGCTGCTCGCTCCAATGGCGACAGGCGTTCCAAGGCAATCATCAAGGGCAAGGTGATGTCGTCGGCCTGATCATGGTCCTCAGGGTCGAAGTACGGTTCGGGCAACCACGGGCCGACATAGGCCTCGCGCCGACGGCGGGCCGATTGCAGCTCGTTCAAACAGAGCCTCGTGACGATTCGACGCAGAAAGGCCGCTGGCTCGCGCACCGCTTGGTGATCGACGGCAAGCCAGCGAACTGCGGTCTCCTGAACGATGTCCTCCGCCTCGGCGACCGATCCCAGCATGCGATAGGCAATCCGGATCAGGCCGGGACGGAGGTTCGACAAGATGCGCTCGGGAGACTCTTCGCTCATGGTGAGATCACCCTCCTCGTCAACGGTCCAAGTGAACAGAGTTCACCTTGTAGAGCGCGGGCGAGACGGACTTGGCCAGCGCGGAAAACCGCATCAGGAGTTCCCTGGACTCCGGCTTGTTCATGAAGGCTGAAAAGTGTTCCTTCGACGCCCATTGCGCATAGTTTGCCACCTTCGTTCCATCGAGACTGCTGTGTACGCTGACCGATATGAATCCCGGTTCGTGTCGGATCGTACTTTCGGTGATTTCGGACAGCAGTCGGGCGAGATCCGCCTGCTTTGCCGGTTCGACCTCGTATAGGTTGATCAAAGTCACTCGTTCAGTCTCGGCGTCGATCGTCGCGATTGTTCCGCGGGGCATCGTCATCTCCTGTGCGGGTATTGCACATGTCATGACAGGGCAAACGAGCGGAATGTGACATGTTCCGTTTTTTTAGAGCCTTGACCGTCAGCTTGGCGAGTGCCTGATCCTGCGCCCTTCGGTCGCTTTCGCTTGAATCGAGCCGGCTTTCAAATCAACCAGTAGTTGTTTCTCATATGGATATCCGGTCAGGAAGGGTACATGTGCCGGTTCGGCACACTTCCGTGGTGGAATGGTCACCGAAACGATGCCGGACGCCTTGATCGGCCTGGGTGTTGTAAATACCCCCTCAACACCCTAGGTATTTTTGACCCGCTCAGCAGCAATCTCGAATACCGTGTTAACGCCAGCTATGATGGCAGAAGAAGCTGAAATAACGTCAACTTCAATAGCGTTTTACTTTCAATTTTAGCTTTCAAACGACAAGCCTCGCGCAAGGGTGGCGGTGTTTCCTGCAAGCAATGACAGTGCTTCAGGAGATCAGCGATGAGTCTTTACGGTGTCTTGCGCAGCGGCGTTTCCGGAATGAACGCCCAAGGCGGTCGGCTGGCCACCACTGCGGACAATATCGCCAACGCCAATACCGTCGGCTACAAGCGCGCCTCCACTGAGTTCTCCTCGATGGTGATTGGCAACAGTCACTCTGGCGCCTATCAGCCGGCCGGCGTCACTACCCAGACGCGCTACGCCATCGGTGAGGCTGGCTCCTATCTTTCGACGACGAGCGGTCTGGACCTCGCCGTGACGGGCTCCGGCTTCTTCGTCGTCCAGGATGCGGGCGGCACTCCCTATCTCACCCGCGCCGGCTCCTTCGTGAAGCAGACCGACGGCACCCTGAAGAATGCCGGCGGCTTCACCTTGCTCGGCTATGATCTGTCGGCCGGCCCTCCCTCCCCGTCCGCAAACAGCCTGACGGGGCTGGTTGAGGTCAACGTCAACGCCCTGGGCATGACGGCCTCGCCGACGACGAGCGGCTACATCACCGCGACGCTCAACTCCAACGCCACCGACGTGACCACCACCACGCCGCCGGGCGTACCAGCCAGTTCCAACACGGCCGCCTCCGTCTATACCAACAAAACCTCCATGACGACATACGACAACCTCGGCAACGAGGTGATGCTCGATGTCTATTTCACCAAGACCGGATCCAACCAGTGGGAGTACGCGGTCTTCGATCGGGCTGGCGCCACGTCCGGTGGCTTCCCCTATGCCGCCACGGGTACGCCGGCGGTCGGTCCGCTGCTCGACTCCGGCACGCTCACCTTCGACGCCACCAACGGCAAGCTGACCGCTCCGGTCATGGCCTCCTTCTCCGTTCCGAACAACGGGTCGTCGCAGACCATGACGCTTGACCTCTCGGGTATGACCCAGCTCGGCACCGAGGAGTTCAATCCGACCGGCGACACCGATGGCAACGCGGCTCAGGCGGTCGACAGCATCGAGATCAGCGACGAGGGTATCGTCTACGCCATCTTCGGCGACGGCACCCGCAAGGCCACCTTCCAGATCCCGCTGGCCAACGTGCCGAGCCCGGACAATCTGACGCCGGTTGCCGGCAACGCCTACGCCATCTCGATGGACTCGGGCGATCCCAGCGTCGGTTTCGCCGGTTCGTCGAGCTTCGGCGTCATCAAATCCTGGTCGTTGGAGCAATCCAACGCCGACATGGCCAACGAACTGACGGCCATGATCGAGGCGCAGCGCGGCTACACGGCCAACTCCAAGGTCTTCCAGACCGGCTCCGACCTGCTCGACGTTCTCGTCAACCTGAAGCGCTGACTTCCAACCACTGGCGGATTCCTCCAATGTCCCTCTCGATGGCCCTCAACGTCGCCAACTCCTCTCTGCAAACCTCCGGCGTGCAGACGGCGACGACGTCGCGCAACATCGCCGCCGGAAGGGAGGCCTCCTATTCCCGCAAGTCGACGACGGTCATTACCGGCATCGGGGGAACCGTCCAGGTCGTGTCGATCCAGCGTGCGACCGACGCCGCCCTCTACAAGACCATGCTGAAGGCCACCTCGGCCGCAGCCACGCAGGACGCGCTGCTCGATGGCCTGACGAAGATGTCCCAGACTATCGGTGACCCGGAGCTCGACCAGAGCCCGGCCGCCAAGCTGGGAGACCTCAACAACAAGCTCCAGCAGTATGCCGCCAACCCGAGCAACACCATCTTGGCTCAGGCGGTGCAGAGCTCTGCCACCACGCTGGCAAACACGCTCAACCAGGCGACCACGACGGTGCAGGCCACGCGAGCCCTTGCCGACGCCGACATGGCTTCCTCCGTCCAGCGCATCAACGATCTGCTCGCCAAGATCGACTCCCTGAACACAAGCATTGTCCATGGAACCGTGACGGGCGCCGACGTCACCGACAATCTCGACAGCCGCGACAACCTGATCTCCCAGCTGTCCGAGGAGATCGGCATTTCAGTGGTGGCGCGCGACAACAACGACGTCGCCATCTACACCGATGGCGGCGTCGCCCTGTTCGAGACGCATCCGCGCGAGGTCACCTTCCAGGCGACCAATGTTTTCAACGCCTCCACCATCGGCAACGCCGTCTACGTTGACGGTGTGGCCGTGGTCGGCGGCCCATCGTCGATGCCCAGCACGACCGGTCGCCTTGCCGGCCTCGCCACGCTGCGCGACGACGTCGGCGTCACCTACCAGAGCCAGCTCGACGAAATCGCCCGTGGTTTGATCGAAGTGTTCGCCGAAAGCGATCCCGCCAGCGTCGGGCCGGACGTGCCGGGACTGTTTACCTGGCCGGCCGGCACCATTCCCGCAAGCGCCACCATCGAGACCGGCCTCGCCGGGCTCATCATGGTCAATCCGGCCATCGACCCGACGACCGGCGGCAACCTCGATCTGATCCGCGACGGCATCACCTACGACTACAACACGACCGACGAAGCCGGCTTCACCGAACGGCTGAACACGATGGTCACCGAGTTCGGCGAGGCGCGTGTTTTCGATCCGGATTCCGGCGCCGATCCCACCAACACGCTCTCCGACTACGCCGCTTCCTCGGCAAGCTGGCTCGAGTTCAACCGGCAACAGGTCGATACCTCCGCGACCTATCAGTCGACCATGCTGCAGCGCGCGTCCGAAGCGCTGTCCAACACAACCGGCGTCAACCTCGACGACGAGCTGTCCAAGCAGCTCGAGATCGAGCGCACTTTCGCGGCGTCCGCCAAGCTCATCGCGGCGGTCGACCAAATGCTTCAAGACCTGCTCAACGCCGTCTGAGAGAGGAGTGAGACATGAAAACCACCTACATCTCGACCCAGGCGGCGTCCACCGCGTCCCGCCTTTCCATCCTCAAGATGCAAACCGAGCTTGCCAAGAACACCAAGGAACTAAGCTCGGGCCGCTGGGCCGATGTCGGCCTGGAACTTGGAAACAGGACCGGGCGCACCATCTCCCTGCGTCAGGACTATCAACGGCTCGATGCCATCTGCGACACCAACGGCCTGGTTGCCTCGCGTCTCGACACGAGTCAGGCGTCGCTCGACGGCGTGCTGAAGAACGCTCAGGACTTCGCTGCCTCGCTGATCGCGGTCCGCTCCGGCAATGTGGGTGCCGAAGTGATCGCCGACGACGCAAAGAACAATCTGCAGTCCCTGATCGCCTCGCTCAACACATCGATCAATGGCGAGTATCTGTTCGCCGGCATCAACACCGACGTTCGTCCGGTCACCGACTACTACTCGACACCAACCTCCCCCACCAAGGCCGCCTTCGATGCCGAGCTTGCGAGCTATTGCACCAGCGTCGGCGCCGCCAGCCCCGCCGATCTCACGGCCGGCGATCTTGAGACCTTCATCGATGTCAATCTCGCCGGCATGTTCGACGAGACAAGCTGGACCGATCCGACCACCGGCTGGTCGTCCGCCTCCGGCCAGAACGTCAAGAGCAGGATCTCGACCTCTGAGCTGATCGAAACCTCGGCCAATGCCAACGAACCCGCCTTCCGCGAACTGGCCATGGCCTACACGATGATCAGCGAACTTGCCGATGCCGGTCTTTCCGAGACAGCCTATCACACCCTCATCGACAAGACCGCCCAGGTTATCGGCGAGGCGACGGTGGATCTCACGGTCGTCAAGGCCCGCCTCGGCACCGCGCAGGAGCGGCTCAGCAACGCCAACGGCCGCATCAAGGCGCAGATGGATATCCTCAACCGCAACATCAACGATTTCGAGCGGGTCGATCCGATCGAGGCGCAGACGCGCATTTCCGCGCTGGAGACCCAGCTCGACATGGCGTTCGCGCTGACCAGCCGCATGCAGCAGCTGAGCCTGCTCAACTACCTCTGACCCTCCCGGTCCGCCGGGGCAGATTGTCTCACGTCAACCCGCAGGGTGTTTCATGCATCAGTTTTCCTACGCCGACATCGTCGGCGATGCCGTCAACCTCGCGCGCCAGCACGAGGCCGAGGCCATGGACCATGCCGTCGAACTGCTCCAACGGGCCAAGGCCAAGGGTAGCCGGTCGCGGGAAGCCACCGACGCCATCCTCTATCTTCGCCGCCTGTGGAGCTACCTCATCGAAGACCTGGCCAGCCCCGACAACGATCTGCCGGACAAGCTGCGCGCCGACCTCATTTCGATCGGTCTGTGGATCATCAAGGAAGCCGAGCAGATCCGCCGCAACGAGTCCGAGAACTTTGACGGGCTTATCGAGATCAACGGCATCATTCGGGCGGGTCTGGCATGAGCAGTCGTTCGATGCACATCGGTCTGCGCGCCCGCGAGCGCCTCTACATCAATGGCGCGGTGATCCGCGTTGACCGCAAGGTTTCCATCGAACTCCTGAATGACGTGAGCTTCCTGCTCGAGGCGCATGTCATGCAGCCCGAAGAGACGACCACGCCGCTGCGTCAGCTCTACTTCGCCGTCCAGATGATCATGATCGACGGAGCCGACAGTCCTGGCGCTCGTTCGATCGCCGCCGGTCTGATCGCTTCGCTCGACCGGACGCTGATCAACCCGGACATTCGCGCCGGTTTGCGGGCTGTGGAGGCCCAGCTGGCCGCCGAACGCCCCTTCGACGCCCTCAAGACGATCCGCTCGCTGTTTCCGGTTGAGGCCGGCGTGCTCGGCGGGCTCATCGCCGCCTGATCAGGAGACCTACCATGCAAGTCAACACCGCAAACAGCCAGAGCTCGGGCTCGCCCTCGACGGCGACAACGTCCGGTCAGGGCAGCTCGCTCGACTATGACGCCTTCCTGAAGCTGTTCATGGCAGAGATGAAGAACCAGGACCCGACGGCCCCGACCAGCTCGACGGAGTACATCGCGCAGTTCGCCACCTTCTCGCAGGTCGAGCAATCGATGCAGACGAACACCAAGCTCGACGGTCTCCTGTCCTCGCTTGCCCTGTCGCAAGCCGATGGCATCATTGGCCGGACCCTGACCTCCGAAGACGGTAGCGTCTCCGGCAAGGTCACGGCGGTTCGCATCGTCAACGGCGGCGCACTCGCCGATCTCGACAGCGGAAAGTCGGTGGTGCTCGGCCCCGGCGTGATCATCACCTGATGAACGAGTTCGACGCCCTCGACCTGGTCCGCGACGCCATCTGGACCATCATCATCGGCTCGGGACCGGCGGTCCTGGCCGCCATGACGGTGGGCGTGGTCATCGCGCTTCTGCAGGCGCTGACGCAGGTACAGGAAATCACGCTGACCTTCATTCCGAAGATCGTCGCCATCCTGCTGACCATCGTCGCCACCGGTCCGTTCATCGGCGCCCAGATCTATGCCTTCACGGAAATCGTCTACGGACGCATCGAAAGCGGCTTCTAGCCGGGAGACGGCGCGCAAGCTTCGCTCAATCTACCGGGAATATTTCGGAACCGACCGCATTCAGGAGCGCACCGCATGTCGAACCTCAGCCTGTCGCCCTCTGCCGGGACCAAGAGCACATCCGGCAAACGCGATATCGGCTTCGCCATCGGCATTGTCGCCATCCTGGCCGTGCTGTTCCTGCCGATTCCGCCGGTCCTCATCGACACCGGTCTCGCGTTCTCCATAGCACTGTCGGTTCTCATCCTGATGGTTGCGCTGTGGATCCAGCGGCCACTCGATTTCTCCTCCTTCCCAACAGTCCTCCTGATTGCCACGCTGCTGCGCCTCGCTCTCAACGTGGCGACGACGCGACAGATCCTGTCGGGCGGCCACGTCGGCGACGGTGCCGCCGGTCACATCATCCAGGGTTTCTCGCGCCTGGTGATGAGCGGCGATTTCGTCATCGGCCTCGTCATCTTCGCCATCCTGATCATCGTCAACTTCGTGGTCATCACCAAAGGCGCCACTCGTATCGCCGAGGTGGGGGCCCGCTTCACGTTGGACGCCATCCCCGGCAAGCAGATGGCCATCGACGCCGATCTGTCGGCCGGTCTGATCACCGACAAGGAAGCCCAGCAGCGCCGACGCGAACTTGAAGAGGAAAGCACCTTCTTCGGCTCGATGGACGGCGCCTCCAAGTTCGTGCGTGGCGACGCCATCGCCGGCATCATCATCACCGCCGTCAACATCTTCGGCGGCATCGTCATCGGCTCAACCCGCCATGGCCTGCCGGTATCGGAGGCGGCCGACGCCTTCGTCAAGCTCGCCGTCGGCGACGGTCTGGTCACTCAGATTCCGGCCCTGATCGTCTCGCTGGCCGCCGGCCTTCTGGTGTCCAAGGGCGGTACGCGTGGTTCGGCCGAACAGGCGGTCATGGGACAGTTGGGCGGGTATCCCCGCGCCCTCCTCGTCGCCGCCTGTCTTCTGGCGGGGCTGTCGCTGGTGCCCGGCCTGCCCCTTCTGCCCTTCCTCGTTCCAGCCGCCCTGATGGGCTTCGTCGCCCGGTCGATCCCCAAGCGCCGCGCCGAGCGCGCCGCCGCCGAGGCCGCCGAGAAGACCCGGGTCGAACAGGAGACAAAGTCCGAGGCCAAGGACTCGGTCAAGGAACAGCTCCGCACCAACGAGATCGAACTCTGCCTGGGCAAGCAGATTGCCGCCCGCATGATGAACAACCACGGAGAACTGGCACACCGCGTCGGCAAGATGCGGCGCAAGTTCGCCCAGCAGTATGGCTTCGTGGTGCCCGACATCAAGCTCGGCGACAGCCTCGCCATGCCGCAGAAGGAGTACCGGATCAAGATCCACGGCACCGTCATCGCCGCCCAGGAACTGAGACTCGGCGAAGTGATGGTGATCACCGGCGACACGGCCGGACCGGACGTACCGGGCGACGAAACGCGTGAGCCAGCCTTCGGAATGAAGGCGGTATGGGTGTCGCAGGACTACGTGAACGAGGTGACGCGCGAAGGGTATACGCCGATCGACAGCATGTCGGTGATGCTCACCCATCTGTCGGAGGTACTGCGAAACAACCTGCCGCAGCTCCTCTCCTACAAGGACATGCGTATCCTGATCGACCGCCTCGATCCCGAGTACAAGCGTCTGGTCGACGATATCTGCCCATCGCAGATTTCCTTCTCCGGCCTCCAGGCGGTACTGAAGCTTCTGCTGGCCGAGCGCGTGTCGATCCGCAACCTCCACCTCATTCTGGAAGCGGTGGCAGAAATCGCTCCGCATGTTCGCCGCGCCGAGCAGATCGCCGAGCACGTCCGCATGCGCATCGCCCAGCAGATCTGCGGCGACCTCGCCGATGGCGGCACGCTCAAGGTGTTGCGCCTCGGCAACCGCTGGGATCTCACATTCCATCAGGGCCTGAAGCGCGACGGCAAGGGCGACGTCATCGAGTTCGACATCGATCCGCGCCTCGTCGAACAGTTCGGAACCGAAGTGTCTGAAGCCGTCCGCAGCCGCCTGTCGCAGGGCCACAGCTTCGCGGTCGTCACCGCGCCCGAGGCGCGCCCCTACGTGCGGCTTATCGTCGAGCGGTTGTTCCCGTCGCTCCCTGTGCTGAGCCACGTCGAGATTGCGCGCGGCGTCGAAGTGGAAGCGCTCGGGACCATTTCATGACCGGCATCGGCTCGAACACCGTTCTGGCCGTTTGCCTGCTGTTCTGCCGGATCGGAGGCGTTCTGATGCTCATGGTCGGCATATCGAGCGCCCGTGTGCCGACGCAGGTCCGCTTGTTCCTTGCCTTTGGCCTGACGCTCGCCGTGGCTCCGATGCTGATCGACCAGGCTTCGGCGGCCATAACCGACGATACCCCCGTGACGCTCCTGCGCCTCATTGTCGCCGAAACCTTCACCGGCCTTTTCATCGGCTTTCTCGGTCGCCTGTTCTTCCTGGCCTTGCAAATGCTGTCGCACGCCATGGCGATGACGGTCGGCTTTTCCATGCCCGGCGCGTCGGTCGAAGATCAGGAAGCCCTGCCGGCGATGACAACCCTGATCATGCTCACGGCGACGCTGATGTTCTTCCTGACCGACCAGCATGTGAAAGTGCTGGAAGCGGTCATCTCTTCCTACAGGGTACTTCCCGTCGCCGGCGTCTTCGACCCGCAGGGTAGCCTTATCGAAGTGACCGACACGCTTTCCGCCGCCTTCTGGCTGGCGCTGCGTCTTGCGAGCCCTTTCATCATCTACGGTCTGGTGATCAACTTCACGCTCGGCCTCGTCAACAAGATGACGCCGTCGATTCCGGTCTATTTCATCTCGATGCCCTTCGTCCTGTTCGGTGGTCTGATGCTGTTCTACTTTACCGCTGTCGAGTTCCAGCAGTTGTTCGTGCTGGGCTTCTCGAATTGGCTGGCCTCCCAATGACCGCCCCCGACAGGAAGCGCCTCGACGCGATGCGTCGCATCGCCGAGCTTCGCCGCCAGCTCAAGCAGATCGAGGAATTGCGACTTGCCCGCGTGATGCGCGAGGAAGCCGAGATCGATGAGAAATGCGCGGCACTGATCGCCACGCTCAACGACGACACGCCCCTGCACGGCCTGTTCGCCGGTCACATGGCTGGCCGTCTCAAGCGTCTGACGGAGCGACGAACGCTGCTTGAGCCGCTGAAGGCGCAACAGATCGCCGCCGTGATGACCGAAGCGCGCCACACGCGCTTCGCCGAGACGATGATCGATCGTTTGGAGAGCGGCGTCGCAGCCGAAGAGGAGAAGCGCCAGCTCGAAAGCCTAGTCGAAGGCGCGCTCGCCCGGCGCCATCACGCCAGCCTCGCTTAAGCTCGGCCGGCTAATCTGTTTCGCAACGTTTCCGGAGGACGCTGATGGCCATCTCTCCCCCGTCGGATATCATTCTCGACGTCGCTCGCGCCGCCGACCCCGAGCGGCTCAAGGTAGCTACCGCCAAGCTCGACAGGCTGGCGGAGACCGCCGGCACGGCCTTTGCCGACCTGATGCCCGCCGTATCAGAGGCCGGCGGTGCGCTTGTCGCACTGGCTGAGGCTACGCCAACGGTCGATCCTTCGCCATCTGTGCCGTTCGACCTTCATCGCGCTCGCCTGCGTCTCCAGAACGAAACGGCCCTGGCCGCCCGTGTGGACGGAGCGACCGTCACTGCAGGCGATCGCCAGGCCAAGGCGCTGGAAAGCTTCGAGGCGATGGTGTTGAGCACCTTCATTGGCTCGATGCTGCCCGAAGGCGCGGAAAGCGTTTACGGCTCCGGCACGGCCGGCGATGTCTGGAAATCCATGTTGTCCGACCAGCTCGGTCGCCAGATGGCCAGGGCTGGGGGCATCGGCATAGCCGACCGGCTTGTTCCCGGACAGGTTGCCAATCTCGATTCCGGCGCAACCAGCCCCTCCCCGCTGCGCCTTGCCGCGCTCCTCTCCACCGTTCCACGTATCTGACGTCCGACCTAATTTCGGAGTTTCCTGATGGACGAACCGCTCGCCGCCGTCGCCACCCCATTCGACACCGGCGCCTCGACGGCGCTATCCGCAACCCTTGATGGTTGGACCGATCCGGACGGCAGCACGCCGATCGAGATCCTTGCCCTCCTCAAAGCCATCGCCCGTCTCGAACAGGTCGTGGACCAGGAGACGCAGTCTCTTCGAGCGGGCGAGACGCCCGCCTTCGAGGACCTCAACTATCGCAAGAGTCATGGGCTCCTCGAGCTTACGCGTGCCATGCGTCTCGTCGACCCCCTGAGCATCGGCGACGACCTTCGCGACCGGCTCGAGAGCTTCCGCGAACAACTCGAACGCAACAGAATGCTGCTCAAGACCCACCTCGACGCCACGCGCGAGATCTCGGCCATCCTCACCGCCGCTATCAGCGACGCCGAGTCCGACGGGACCTACGCACCGCCGCAGCGTTTGTGGACGCGGCCGCAATGAGCCGGCTTTTCTTCACGGGCCTCTGGGTCTGCGTCGTCACGCTCCTGTCGGCCTACAGCGCGGCCTGGTGGCTGGTGAACGGCAGTCTGGCGAAATCGACGGCCGATCCGACTTGGGAAGGTCTTCAGTATGTCAAGACCGAACCGATCAACGTGCCGATGATCCGTGACGGCAAGCTGATGGGATACAGCGTGCTGGAGCTGGTGTTCACCGCCGACAGCACTCGTCTCAAGGAAGCTCCGGTGCCGCCGGAGCTGTTCGTCACCGACGAAGCCTTCCGGACGATCTACGGCGATGACAGCATCGATCTCGATCACATCCAGCGCTACGACCTCAAGGCGTTCGCAGACGGCATTCGCCAGAAGGTCAACGTTCGCCTGAAGAGCGACATCGTCCAGGAAGTATTGGTCGACCAGATCGGCTACTTCTCGCGAGATGCCATGAAGCAGTGATCCCT
Organism: Pleomorphomonas sp. NRK KF1; assembly: GCF_023721755.1. Lineage (GTDB taxonomy): Bacteria > Pseudomonadota > Alphaproteobacteria > Rhizobiales > Pleomorphomonadaceae > Pleomorphomonas. The sequence goes on from NZ_JAMDLH010000001.1 coordinate 560,583, forward strand.
CGTCTTCGTATCAAACCATGAAAGGCGGCTCTCCTTTTCGGAGGGCCGCCTTTTTGTCGACGCGATGAACTGTCGTTCGTTCAACTCGTTGCCGGCGCCGGCTGCATCTTCTCGGCGAGTTCTCGGAAGGCGTCCTGACTGAGCGGATCCGTCGGGTTCTGGCGGAGACCTTCATAGATGCGAGGCACCAGCGACACGGCTTGATCGAGCTCGGGGTCCTGGCCGGCCTGGTATCCGCCCATGAGACGCAGGTCGCGTGTATCCTCGAAACGGGCGATCAGGCTCCTGAGGCGCAGAACGAGATCCCGCTCCTCGCGACTCCAGACATGCTGGGCAAGGCGGGAAATCGACGCCAGTACATTGACGGCCGGATAGCGTCCCTGATCGGCGATGGCTCGGTCGAGCACGATATGCCCGTCGAGCGTGCCGCGGATGTTGTCGGCCACCGGATCGTTGTGGTCGTCGCCATCGACGAGAACGGCGAACACGCCGGTGATCGATCCGCTGCCCTCCTCGCCCGGGCCGGCCCGTTCCAGAAGCTCCGGCAGGCTGGTGAAGACGCTCGGCGCGTAGCCGCGCGCCACAGCCGGTTCGCCGGCGGCGAGCGCCACGTCACGGGCCGCGTGGGCATAGCGTGTCACCGAATCCACGATCAGCAGGACTTGCTCGCCGCGATCGCGGAAATACTCGGCGACAGCCATGGCGGTGCGCGGCGCCAGCCGGCGCATCATCGGGCTCTCGTCGCCGGTTGCGACGACCGTCACGGAACGGGCGCGATTGTCGCCAAGGGAGTCGTCGAGAAACTCGCGCACCTCGCGGCCGCGCTCGCCGACCAGGGCGATGACCACCGTATCGAAGGCGCGTGAGCGGGCGATCATCGACAGTGTCGTCGATTTGCCAACGCCAGAGCCTGCGAAAATGCCGATGCGCTGGCCGGCGCAGATCGGCGTGAAGAGATCGAAGGCGCGCACGCCGGTCCGGATCGGTTTCGTGACGCGGGCGCGGCGAAGCGCGTTGGGCGGCCGGCCGTCCACAGGTACGGCAACCACGCCGGGCGTCAGTTGACCAAGTCCGTCGACCGGCGCCGCCATGGCGTCGATGACGCGCCCCTTCCATGATGGATGCGGGGCCAGCACCACCGGTCCGGCATGCCAGGCAGCGGCGCCGAGGCCGGCGTCGATACGTGGCGCGAACGGCTTGACGGTAACGCCATCGCCATCGATCCGAAGCACCTCGGCGAGGCTCGCTCCGTCTTTGGCGGCGATTTCGATCCGGTCGCCCAGGCGAACGTGACGCGACAGTCCGCGCAGACGGAAGGCGTCGGGAGCCACTTCGGACACACGCCCGCCTACACGGATGTAGCCGAGTTCGTGGGCGGCCGTCGCAACGCGATCTGCTAGGTTCTCTAGTCCGAAGGATTTTGTCACGTGACCTGCCCGAGCCGCTTGATCGCCTCTTGCATCGACTGTTCCGACTTGTTCGACGCGGCGGTGACCTGTTCGAAGGCCCGCGTCACCTCGATGAGGCGCGTCATTTCCAGCACGGGATTGACGTTCGCCTCCTCAACGAAGCCCTGCGCGACGCCCTGGCCGACGAAGTCGACCACGGGAACGGCCGGCAGGTCCGGAATGACACCCGAGTTGGTGCCGCGCGCCAGCTTCGCCTCGTCGGGGATGGAGAACAGTCCGAGGGCGCCGATCGCCCGACCGTTCTGGGAGATCATGCCGTCCCGACTGATCGATAGTCGGCCGGCGTCGGGATCGATGAGGATGGAGGCTCCGCCCGGATCGAGGATGGGATTGCCGGCGACGGTCTGCAAAACGCCGTCGGCGGAGACCTGCAGGCGACCGTCGCGCGTGTAGACGTTGCCGGTCGGCGTCTGAACCGCCAGCCAGCCGTCGCCATCCACGGCGACGTCGAGGTCGTTGCCGGTCTCGCGCAAACCGCCCTTGTCACGGGAGATGAAGGTCTGCCCGGTCGAGGAGTAGGCAACGGGATCGGTGCCAGCCCGCGACAGATAGGTGTCGAACTTCACTTCGTCCGCTCGATAGGCAGCGGTGGAGAGGTTGGCGACATTGCTGGCCAAGGTGTCGAGACGGTTGGCCAGCGCCACCTGCGCCGACAGCGAAACGTAGAGGGAGCTCTGCACGGTCAATGGCCTCCAAGCTTCAGCCCTTGCAGGCTCATCAATGTATCGGCACTCATCACCGCGTTGCTTTGGCCGGTAATGAGCGTGGCGACGGATGCCGTTGCCGTGCTGCTGGGATTTGCCGCTTCCCACATGGCGGTAAAGCGGGTCAGGAACTTCTTGAGCTCTTCGGGCTTGGAGAGGCTTTCGATGTCGATCCGACTCTCGAAGTACTTCGCCTGGACGTCGATATCGGCGTTGCCGGTTTGCGTCGACAGCCCGAGCACCGTTTGCGCCACCTTGAGAAGAGCCGGATCGGCAAGGATGCTGTAAGCCGATGTAATGGTCGGCACTTTTCGCTCGAAGTAGAGGGCAAGGCGCACCCCCTCGTTCTCCTTGCCGGCTTGTGTCTCGATCGTCTGTCGAAGATAGCTCGAGATCGTGCTCTCCGCTTGTTCGTTCGTCTGGACCCGGACGGTCCCTTCCGTCGAAAAGTTGAAGGCCGCGGCGAGTTCCCGCCACGCCGAGTTGGTCTGACTGGCGGCGAAGCTGTCGGCATCGTTGGGGTCGGAGGTGAGGATGCGCCGGAGGAATGACTTGGCGCTGGCCGCCGTGCCGGGCGGTTCGACGCCGAACGCCGTGGTGGCATAGGCGACGAGACTGTCGTCGGCCAGAAAATCATCGACCGTCTTCACGTTGGCCAGGGTCTGCTCGTAGGCCAGCGTACCAAACTTGATCAGGGACTCGGAGTCGCCCTGCTCGACAGCCTTCGCGGCATATCGCTTCTCTATATCGGAGAGCGCTTCCGGGCTTTGCGCCGATGGCTTCAGGAAGGAGAAGGCCTTGGCAAACTCCTGGTAACGCTTGTCGACGAGCTTGTTGGCAAAGCTCTCGGAGTCGGTGAGGTCGCTTTCCAGAACCTTGCGCATGAACGCCTTGGCGTAGGTCATGTCCTCAAGACCGTAGGCCTTCATGGCATAGGAGTAGAGGCGATGATCGCCGAGGAACTCCTCGATACTGGTCACTTGGCCGATGGTCTCCCGGTAATACTCGGTCGCCCGCTTGACGTCCGGTTGAGCCGCCGTGCGCGTCAGCGTCGCCGACATGTCGCGCGTGATCATCTGATAGCTCAGCGGTGTCGACAGCATGATCCTTCTCCTTGTCTTGCTGCAATGAATGCCGGCCGAACCTTGCTCGTGGCTGGCGAGAGCCTCCCAAGCCTCGCACAAGCCTCGCCGCCTAGACCCGACGACAGACAACCACGAGAAGGAGCAGGGACTTGGGTAGTTTGATCGGCTTCATTATCGCCATCGGCTCCTTGCTCGGCGGCTATGCGGCGCTTGGCGGGCATCTCACTGTGCTGTGGCAGCCGTGGGAGTTCGTCATCATCGGCGGCACCGCCCTGGGCATCTTCATCGTCGGCAACACGTTGCGGACGGTGCGCGATACCGGTCGCGGCGTCCTTGACGCGGTGCTGGGCAACATCCCCCGGCGGGAGCACTATCTAGGCGTCCTCGAGGTTCTTTATGCCTTGATGCGCGAGTTGAGATCCAAGGGGCGCAGCGATGTCGAAAAGCACATCGAAGATCCGGAAAACTCTGACATTTTCCGCAAGGTTCCCTTTGTCGCCAAAGACAAGGAAATGCGCGCCTTCATCTGCGATTACTTCCGCCTGATCATCGTCGGAAACGCTCGGCCGCACGAGGTCGAGCAGTTGATGGACGAAGAGATTCAGACCATCGCCCACGAGCGGCTTATGCCTTATCTCGCCCTTGGCGCCATCGCCGAAGCGCTGCCGGCGCTTGGTATCGTCGCCGCCGTGCTCGGCGTCATCAAGGCGATGGGCGCCATCGATCAGTCGCCGCAGATTCTTGGTGCGCTGATCGGCGCCGCCCTGGTCGGTACCTTCGGCGGTATCTTTCTTTCCTACGGCGTGGTGGCTCCGATCGCCGGCAAGATCAAGGTGACACGCGAACGCCAGCTCGCCCCTTACATCCTGATCAAGCAGACGCTGATCGCATCCATGAACGGCGCCGTGCCGCAGATTGCCCTCGAATACGGACGCAAGACCATCCCCGCCCACCAGCGGCCGACCATCGACGATGTCGAGGACGAAGTGATCTCCACGCCTGTTCCGGCCGCGGCCAAGCCCGGTGAGACCGCCCAGCGGAGTGCCGCCTGATGGCCAGCCTGCATACCGCCACCCGCCCTGTCTCCGACAAGCTTCTCGATGCGAGCGGCATCTCCGTCGACCGCATCCCGATGCTGCACGTCGCCTTCGACCGTCTGGCGACCCACTGCGCCGACAGTCTTCGCCAGATGTCGTCGTCCCCGGCTTACTTCTCGCTGTCCAACATCGCGCCGTCGCGCATCGACGACGTCCTGGACGATTACGAAGCCAACGCCATCGCCGGCGTTTTCCACGTGCCGGCCTGGGACTCGCGCATTCTCGTCGGTTTCGATCGGGACTTCGTCTTCTCCATGGTCGAGGTGTTGTTCGGCGCCGATGGCAGCGAACCGCCGATCGACGTCGAGCGCCCGTTCTCCAATATCGAGATCAACATCGCCCAGGCGATCTTCGAGCGCATGGCCAAGGTGCTGCCGCTGGCTTTCGGCGCGTCCCAAGACACCACCTTCAAGTTCGAGCGCATCGAGACCCGCATGGATTTTGCGATCATCGGGCGGCGCAACAGCCAGGCGTTGGTGGCCAAGTTCCTGCTGCAGGCGCTCAACCGCGGAGGCGAGATGTTCGTCATCCTGCCGCAGTCGGTTCTGAATCCGGTCCGCGAAACGCTGGCCAACACCATGGCCGGAGAAGCAGCCCCGCGCGATCCACGCTGGGCCCGTCAGATCCAGAGCGAAGTGCAACGAACCGAGATGCGCGTCGACGCCATTCTCGAAGAGAGGCTGATCGATCTGTCCGACGTTTCCAACTTCGAAGTTGGACAGGTCATCGAGCTGCAGGCGACACCGCGCAGCCGCGTCAAGCTGACCTGCCGCGGCGAGCCGCTCTTCTGGTGCCAGCTCGGCCAAAGCAACGGCGTCTACACCATCAAGATCGACGAACACGTCGATGCCGATCAGGAGTTCCTCAATGACATCCTTTCTCGTTGAAAGCATCCTGCTGGTCGCTCTGATCGGCACCATCGCCGGTCTGCTCGTCTTTCGTCGCGAGCTACGCGAACTCAAGTCCAACCAGGCGACCTATGCCACTTCTCTCGACGAGACCGGCGTCGCCCTGATGACGGTCGGCAACGCCATCCGCGAAATCAACATGCAGGGCCTGACAACTCTGCAGAACCTGACCGTCGAAATCGAACGGGCGCGGGCCATGCTTGACGAGCTTGAGAAGGCGGCCGGCCTTGCTTCGGCCGAACCGATGAGAAGCGGCGCGCGCGCCGGTCGCTGATCGATCGCCCCTCCGTCAATTTTCAGGAAAAGGACAGGACCATGGCCCGCAGTTCCAAGACCCAACGCGACATCGACGAGATCATGGCCGAGATGGACGGTCCCGCCGCTCCCACGCCGGCCGGCGACGTTCTGGAAGCGGTGGCCGTCGAGACGATCGTCGACAACGGCTCCGAGGACGAACCCCGCGAAGAAAGCGGCCCCAGCGTCGAGGACAGCTTCGGCGCGGTGCGCAACCTCGAGGCGGTGATGCGCATCCCCGTTACCATTCAGGTCGTTCTCGGCTCGGCCGTCATGCCGGTCGCCAACCTGATGAAGCTTCGCCGCGGCTCGGCCATTCCGCTCGATCACCGCGTCGGCGAGCCGGTCGACGTCGTGGTCAACGGCCGTACCGTCGCTCGTGGCGAGGTGGTGGTGGTCGAAGACGATACCTCCCGCTTCGGCATCTCGCTCACCGAAATCGTCGGCGGCAACGCCTCCAACGCCTGAATAGCGGACGGGAGATCATGGCAGCCACGGCTACGGCGAAAAAGAACAAGGGCGATCGCCCGCTCCAGGGTCCCGACAAGGCGGCAGTGCTGCTGCTGGCGCTCGGCCAGCCGCTGTCCGGACGGCTGCTCTCCCACTTCGACACCGGGGAGATCAAGCAGGTCACGCGCTCGATCGCCGATCTCGGCGCCGTGTCGGCCAAGCAGATATCCGACATCGTCGAGGAGTTCGCCACCCGGTTCACGGGCGGCAATCTGCTCGGCACCGTCAGCGACGTCGAGAAGATGCTGACCGGCATCCTGCCGCCCGATCAGGTCTCCGACATCATGTCGGACGTGCTCGGCTATGCCAATCGCTCCATCTGGGATCGGATCTCCTCGGTCTCCGAGGCGATCTTCGCCAACTATCTCCAGAAGGAGCATCCTCAGACGGCCGCGCTCATCCTGTCGAAGGTGCGGCCGACCTTCGCCGCCCGCACGATGAGTCACCTGCCGCAGCCGCTGCGCCACGAACTCATGCGCCGCATGCTGAACCTCAAGCCGATCGTCGAGGATACGGTGGCAATTGCCGAACGCACGTTGCACGAAGACTTCATGTTGAACTTCTCGCGCAACATGGGCGCCGACACCCATGCCCGCATGGCCGACATCCTCAACAAGATGGAGCGTCACGACATGGAAGATGCGCTCGAAGGCATCAAGAAGGTGAAGCCGGAATCGGCGGAGATGCTGAAGGGTCTGCTCTTCACCTTCGACGACATCATCAATCTGGCCCCGCGTGCACGCCAGGCGATCTTCGACCAGATCCCGACCGAACGGGTGGTCCTCGCCCTCAAGGGCACCGACCTCGACTTCCGCGACGCTATCCTGTCGTCGCTGGCGACGCGTGCGCGCCGCATCGTCGAAAACGAGCTGGCCACCAGCGAGCCCTCGCCGCAGCGCGACGTGCTCGAGGCGCGCCGCGTGATCGCCGACCTCGCCCTGGACATGGCCGGGCGCGGCGAGATCGAGCTCAACTCCGATCAGGATGACGACACCTACATACGCTGAGGTGCGTCATGAGCGACGAGCCCGATCAAGACAGCAAAACCGAAGAAGCAACTCCCAAGAAAACCCAGGACGCCATCGAGAAGGGCAACATAGCCCAGTCGCGCGAACTGCCCATGCTGTTCTCGCTCGGTGCCATGCTGATCGTTATGGTCTGGGTGATCGGCACGGGTGCCGGCCGGCTGGCGGCAACCCTTCGCGGCTTCCTGGACAACCCCGGAGACGTCCGCCTTGAACAGGGACAGGATGCCGTTCTGCTGCTCGATGCCGTCGGTCTCGAAATGGGCCGCTTTCTGGTGCCGACCATCATCATCTTCGCGGTCGCCGGCCTTGCCGGATCGTTCGTGCAGAATGTGCCGCAGGTCGTGTTCGACCGCATCAAACCCGAGCTCAGCCGTCTGTCGATCGCCAAGGGATGGAAGCGCCTTTTCGGCGTACAGAGTCTCGTCGAGTTCGGCAAGGCGCTCTTCAAGTTCGGCGCCACGGCTCTCGTGGTGTCGATCATCCTCAAAACCGAACAGCATCGGATGGTGAACGCCATGTTCTCCGACCCCGGCTCCCTGGTCGACTCCACGGTCGGCATCGCCATCCACCTGCTCTCCGCCGTCTGCATCGCCACGGTGCTTCTGGTGGCGGCCGACCTCATCTGGGCTCGGATCCAGTGGCGGCGCAACCTGCGCATGACCAAGCAGGAGGTGAAGGACGAGTTCAAGAACACCGAGGGTGATCCGCTGGTCAAGGCGCGCATGCGTTCGTTGGCGCGTGATCGCATCCGTCACCGCATGATGGCGAACGTCCCCCGGGCAACCTTGGTTCTCGCCAACCCGACTCACTATGCCATCGCGCTCCGCTACGTCTACGAAGAAGGCGGTGCGCCGGTGGTGCTCGCCAAAGGCCAGGACCTCGTCGCCCTCAAGATCCGTGAGATCGCCGAAGAGAACGGAATCCCGGTGGTCGAGGATAAATTGCTAACCAGAGCCATGTACGGTAAGGTCGAACTCGATCAGATGATCCCCGTCGAGTTCTACCGGGCGGTGGCGGAAATCATCTATCTGCTTCAGGCTCGGTCGACCGACAGTAACCTGCCAGCCATCGTCAACGGCCACTCATGACGGATACGCGACACGACCACCGCTCCATCGCCCGCGAGAAGGCGATCGCCGAAGGCGTCAAGGACGTCGCGGCCGAGTTGCGCCTGATCGATATCGTCAACCTGGTCGTCTACATCCAGCTCGAGAAGCACGGCAACCTCGACGATCTCGTTGCCTCCTCGGTCGAGCTCTATTTCAAGCCCGATACGCTTCGCTACGGCTGGCGCGCCGCCATCGACACCGACTGGTCCGGCCCGACCACCGTGACGCTCGACATGGAGTTCCAGAACCAGGGCGTGACCGTGTTCTTCAGTCTGATCCTTGGCCCGCTGAACGCCGGCGTAGAGATCCATTATTTCGCCGTCTCCGGCTCGTCCGGTGATCCGGAAGAAAACACGCTCCGCCTCATCGAAGCGATCGCCGACGCGCGCCTCGTTCCAATCGGCTGATTAGGTCAGGCCCGGTCGGCGAGACCAGCCTCGGGCAAGATTTCACCGCCATGATCCCTCTCGAACCTTCGGAGGGATCGTCTTGCAGCCCATCCATCTCTTTTCCATCGCCTCCCGGCAAGCCGACTGGCTGTCCGTCCGTCAGGCGACGATCGCGCAGAACGTCGCCAACGCCGACACGCCGAAGTATCGCGCGGTCGACGTCGAACCCTTCGGCGACGTCCTTTCGCAGACCCGTCTCCAGCTTGCCGCGACCAACCCCGCGCACATGGCGCCGAGCGGCCTCGATGCGGCCACCGCGGACGTCCGTCGCGAGGACGCCTGGGAGATAACCCATTCCGGCAACTCGGTCAGTCTCGAACAGGAGATGATCAAGGCCGGTGACATCCACACCAGCTTCTCCCTCAACCGCAGCATCGTCGCCGCCTTCGGCCGCATGCTGACCTCCGCCGTGAAGGGGTGACCCGATGGACCAGCTCGCAGCCGCCCTCAGGATCTCCGGATCGGGCATGCAGGCCCAGTCGACGCGCATGCGTATCGTCTCGGAAAACCTTGCCAATGCCCAGTCGACGGGCAGGACGCCCGGCTCCGATCCCTATCGCCGCAAGACGGTGACGTTCGCCGAGGAGATGGACCGGGCCATGGGAACGCCGATGGTCATGATCAAGGACATCGGCGCCGACCGCAGCCCCTTCGAGGTGCGCCACGATCCCGGCAACCCCGCCGCCGATGCCGATGGCAACGTCAAGATGCCCAATGTCAACGTGCTCATCGAGCTCAGCGACCTGCGCCAGGCCAACCGATCCTACTCGGCCAACGTCGAGGCGATCACCCAGGCCCGCTCGATGCTGACGATGAACATCGATCTCCTGAGGAACTCGTGATGCTGAACCCCATCTCCTCGCTCGATTTCAACATCGACCGATTGTCGCCGCCGACCGCCGCACCCGCCGTCCGTGCTCCCGCACCGACCGAAGCCGCCGCCTCGGCGGTCGCCAAACCGGTCGATTTCATGGACGTGCTTGCCGAAGTCTCGGGCTCGGCCATTTCCGACCTCAGGGTAGGAGAAGCCGCCTCGATCGCCGGCATGGAAGGCAAGATGAGCGTGCAGCAGGTCGTCGAGGCCGTGATGTCCGCCGAGAAGTCGCTGCAAACCGCGCTCGCCGTCCGCGACAAGGTCGTATCCGCCTATCAGGAAATCGGCCGCATGGCCATTTGAGGAGCCAGAGATGAAAGCGCTCGCCATCGCCGCCACCGGAATGACCGCCCAGCAGCTCAACGTCGAGGTCATCGCCCACAACATCGCCAACATCAACACGACCGCCTTCAAGCGCTCGCGCGCCGAGTTCACCGACCTGCTCTACCAGACCCAGCGCATGCAGGGCGTACCCAACCAGGGCGGCCAGTCTGTCATTCCCGAAGGCGTGCGGCAGGGGCTCGGCGTTCGTGCCGCCGCCATCCGCAACCTGCATCTGCAGGGTGGCATGACCCTCACCGGCAACACCTATGACATGGCGATCGACGGGCGCGGCTGGTTCCAGGTCGACGGACCGAATGGCGAGACGCTCTACACGCGGGCCGGCGCCTTCAACAAGAACGCCGACGGCCAGCTTGTGACGCTCGATGGCTACGCGGTGCAGCCGGCGATCCTCGTGCCGACGGACGCCACCGACCTGACCGTCAACGAGTCCGGCGAGATCTTCGCCACAGTTCCCGGACAGGCGGCGCCCCAGTCTCTCGGTCAGCTTTCGCTCGCCAACTTCACCAACGATGTCGGCCTCGAGCCGATCGGCGGCAACCTCTATCGCGAGACGCTCGCCTCCGGCACGCCGGTCGCCGGTATTCCGACCGACCCCGGTTTCGGCAAGATCCGCCAGAAGTATCTCGAGGCGTCCAACGTCGATCCCGTGTCGGAGATCACCGAGCTCATCTCGGCCCAGCGCGCCTACGAGATGAACTCCAAGGTCATCCAGGCGGCCGATTCCATGGCCGGCACCGTCTCGAACGGGCTGCGCTGACGCCAGAAAGGCCGTTCCCATGAAACGCCTGCTGCTCATCGCCGCCTTTGTCTTCATGGCTGGCGGCTTCCTCGCCCTTGGTCCGGCCGAAGCCCAGATGGTGTCGACGTTGCCGGTGCCCGGCATCACCATCTACCCCGGCGATCCTATCACCGACGACATGCTGACCGAGCGCCGCTTCCGCCTGACGCGAGCGTCTCTAGAAGCGGTCGTCGCCGGTCGTGAAATGCTGGTCGGCAAGGTGGCGCGGCGCACGTTGCTTCCAGGACAACCGATCACCGTCAACGCAGTCGAGAACGCCAAGCTGGTGCGCCGAGGCGTCCCGGTGCGCCTCGTGTTCGTCGAAGGGGGACTGACCATCATCACCTACGCCGAGCCAATGCAGTCGGGCAGCGTCGGTGAGGTGATCCGCGTGCGCAACACCGAGTCCGGCACCGTCATCGTCGGCGTGGTCCAGGCCGACGGCAGTATCGTCGTAGGAAAGAGCTGATGCGCGTCCTTATCGCCGGCCTCGCCGCCGGGTTCGTTGCTTTCCAGCCGGCCGCCGCTCAGGACGGCTCGCGGATGCCGATTACCCTCGATCCGCAGACTGGCGAGGTCGTCAGCGTCGTCGACGCCCCCCTGACCTTCGCCTCCCAGGGCGGCCGAACGCTGCTGGCCGCGGATATAGAACCCAACTCGTCCCTGCCACCCCCTCCCGCCGTCGCACCCGTCGTGCCCGTCGTCCCTCGAACAGGGCCGGAACCGAAGGCGCCGAACACGCCGGACACCATGGTGCATTCCCTGTCGCCGGGAGATGTGCGTATCAAGGACATCGCATCCATCGAAGGCGTTCGCGAGAACCAGCTAGTGGGTTACGGCCTCGTCGTCGGTCTCCAGGGCACCGGCGATACCCTGCGCAATGCCGCGTTCTCCGAGCAGTCGCTTCAGTCGATGCTGGAACGCCTCGGCGTCAACGTCCGCGACAGCGCTCTTCGAACGCGCAACATCGCCGCGGTCATCGCGACTGCCGAACTCCCGGCCTTCGCCGGCGCCGGCTCGCGGATCGACGTCAACGTCGCCTCGCTCGGCGACGCCAGCTCGCTGCAGGGCGGCACGCTGATCATAACCCAGCTCGCCGGCGCCGATGGCGAGGTCTATGCCGTGGCGCAGGGGCCGATCGCCGTGACCGGCTACAGCGCCGTCGGCATGGCCGAGAGCGTGCAGAAGGGAACACCGACGGCCGGGCGCATTCCGAACGGCGCGTTGATCGAACGCGAACTTCAGACCAATCTCGACGGCCTCGGCGCACTGACCTTCAAGTTGCGCAACCCCGACTTCCGCACTGCCATCCGCATCACCGATGCAATCAACAAATACAGTCGCCATCGCTACGGTGCCCCGGTCGCGGAAGAACGCGACTATCGCACCGTCGCCCTGATCAAGCCGCGCGGCATGTCGGCCGCCCGCTTCATCGCCGAGATAGAAGGGTTGCCGGTTCGTCCCGATACGCCGGCCCGCGTCGTCATCGACGAGCGTTCGGGAACCGTGGTGATGGGGGCCGACGTCCGCATATCGACGGTTGCCATCACCCACGGCAATCTCAGCATCCGCGTCAGCGAAGCGCCTGTCGCCTCTCAGCCGGCGCCGTTCTCGGACGGCGAAACGGTGGTGCTGCCCCGCACCATGGTCGACGCCAGCGAGAGCGGCGGTAACCTGGCGATCATCGGCGGCACGGACCTGCAGACCTTGGTCCGGGGCCTCAACCAGATCGGCCTCAAGCCGACCGGCGTCATCGCCATCGTCCAGGCCATGAAGACCGCCGGCGCCCTCCAGGCCGACCTCGTGGTGCAATGAAGGTGTCCGGTCAGACGATCAGCCCCGCGCAAGTCTGCGGTGCGAACCTGCCGGATATGAAATCAACGACTGAAGAGGTTTCGGCATGACGTCGATCCGACGGTGCCTTCCGTCTCGCCTGCTTCTGGCAGCCATGGTGGTTCAGCTTTGTCCGGTCGTGACTTTGGCGGCGGAAACCGAAGCGAAGACCGTATCGCCTGTCGAGACCGCGGCCACCAGCCACTCCGGCCTCGAAATGCGGGCCCTGACCGAAGAGGCGCGACAGTACTGCGTCAATATCCGCAATGTCGCCGCCGATGCCCGCTACGCTTGGCAGAAATCGACTCTGGAGGCCCTCGACAAGCGCGTCGCCGAGCGGATCGCCGAGCTTGAGGAGAAGCGCGCCGAGTATGAAAGCTGGCTCAAGAAGCGGGAAGACTTCCTCGCCGCCGCCCGTGACGACATCGTGGCCATCTACGCCAAGATGCGCCCCGAAGCGGCCGCCAGCCAGCTCACCGCCCTCGACGACGAAATGGCTGCCGCCGTGTTGGCCCGCCTCAACGCACGTTCATCCAGCGCCATACTCAACGAAATGGACCCCACCCGCGCCTCGCAACTCGCCAGCGCGCTCGCCGGCATGACCGAACTGTCCGCCAAAGGAGAACTCCCTTGAAGCGTGTCCTGCTTCTCATTGCCGGCTTGTCGCTCGTCGGCTGCAACACGACCGCGGATCTCAACACCGAGCCGACCATGTCGCAGGTCGGTGCGGCGCTTCCTCTCAACGCGCTGACACCGTCTCCCGCAATGTTCCGGGATCCTACCTCGACTTACGTTCACGGCGGCGAAGGATTGTTCCGCGACTCTCGCGCCCATCAGGTCGGCGACGTCCTGACCGTCCTGATCCTGATGAACGACAAGGCCGCTCTCGACAACTCGTCGGAACGCTCCCGCGTTTCAAGCGCGGGCTTCGGCGCCGGATTCGGCTTCTCGGTGGCCGGCGAGGGGTCCGACGCCAGTCTCGACGGCAGCGTCAACTCCTCCTCGCGGTCGAAGGGCGAAGGCGCCGTGGAGCGCTCCGAGGCGATCAAGGTCACCTTGGCGGCGGTGGTCACCAGCGTCCTGCCCAATGGAAACCTGATCATCTCCGGCTCGCAGGAAATGCGCGTCAACTACGAGATGAGGGTGGTCAACATCCAGGGCATCGTTCGCCAGCGCGACATCTCGGGCAACAACGTCGTGCCCTATGAGAAGATCGCCGAAGCGCGCATCTCCTATGGCGGCCGCGGCCGGCTGACCGAAGTGCAGCAGCCGGGCGTGCTCCACCAGCTCTACGACCGCGTGGCTCCGTTCTGAGAGGCAGCATGGCCAAGCTTCCGCTTCCCGCCGCCCGTGATGCGGCGCCTTCCGAGACCGACGCAGACGTTCGTCGCCCGCCGCCCCCCGAACGCGGGGGCGTGTTGAAGCCGGCGTTTTTCCTGACGGTTCTGGCCGTCGCCGCCGGCCTCGGCCTGGGCGTCCATCTCGTTCGCTACGCGCAGATCGCCGACGCCGGTCAGCAACGGGAAACCACCACCGGGGGCGAACGCGATCCCCTGACGTCGCGGCTCTATCGCCTGAAACCGATCGTGACCAATCTGACCGAGCCCGCCGACGTCTGGCTCCGCCTCGACGCCGCCATCGTCTTCGAGGACGAGATGCCCAACTCGGACATCATCTCTGCGGAGATATCCGAGGATCTTCTCGCCTTCCTGAAGACGCTGAAGGTCGGGCAGCTCGAAGGTGCTACCCAGCTTCAACACCTCCGCGAAGACCTCCGGGATCGGGTGGCTATCCGTTCGGGTGGCGACGTGCGCGACCTCATCATCGAAAGCCTGGTCGTCCAGTGAAGAAAATCCTGCTCGCCATCCTTCTGCTGGCTGCCACGAGCACGCCGGCCCTTGCGCAAATTTCCGGTCTTGGCGGCAGCATGCCGGATCTCGGTTCGTTGATTCCCGCCGGCGAGGGGTCGGCCTCCGGCCGCATCGTCCAACTGGTGGCGCTTCTGACGGTTCTGTCGGTGGCGCCGGGCCTTCTCATCATGGTGACGAGCTTCACGCGCATCGTCGTGGCCCTGTCCTTTCTGAGGTCCGGCATCGGCCTGCAGACAACGCCGGCCAACCTCATCCTGATCAGCCTCGCACTGTTCATGACCTTCTACGTCATGGCGCCGACGTTCGATCGGGCCTGGAACGATGGCGTGCTGCCGCTGACCCGCAACGAGATCTCCGAGGAGGTTGCCTTCGAGAAGATCTCCGATCCGTTTCGCGACTTCATGGCCCAGCGCGTCCGCGACAAGGACCTGAAGCTGTTCGACGACCTCGCCGCCGAACACCTCGGCATCAAGACCGAGGTTGGCGCGACGCCGCTACGTGTCCTCATTCCGGCCTTCATGATTTCGGAACTGCGGCGCGGCTTCGAGATCGGCTTCCTGATCGCCCTTCCCTTCCTGGTCATCGACATGATCGTGGCGACGCTGACCATGTCCATGGGCATGATGATGCTGCCCCCGACCGTGCTGTCGCTGCCCTTCAAGGTGTTGTTCTTCGTGCTGATCGACGGTTGGAACATGCTGGTCGGCGGCCTGGTGCGTTCGTTCTTCTAGCGGCCTCCCCCCGTTGCCTGAAAAGCCCGCTTCCTCACCGGAGCGGGCTTTGCGTTTGTGGGGTCTGGTCCGGAATCCTGACCTTTTGACAGCCATTTCGGCGCGTCAGCTTCGCGCAAGCCTCGTCGGACAAGGTAAGGCCATGGCAGGTTGGATCGCTCAACCAACCAGGAGGATCCAAGGGCATGATGCCGCTCCTGCCATACCGGTGAAAACCCGGAATGTCCCATCTCATTCATCCAAAGGGACATACGAAAATGGCTAGCCTTCTGACCAATGCCGCGGCAATGACCGCCCTCCAGACCCTCGCGTCCACCAACAAGGCTCTCGACGGTACGCAGAACCGCATTTCCACGGGCTTGCGCATCTCGACGGCTTCCGATGGTGCCGCTTACTGGTCGATCGCCACCACCATGCGCTCCGACAACAAGTCTCTGTCTGCCGTGCAGGACAGCCTTGGCCTCGGCGCCGCCACGGTGGACGTGCAGTACACCGCCCTCGAAGCCACCGTCAAAGAGCTCACCGAGATCGGCAAGCTGCTCGTCAGCGCCAAGACCCCGGGCGTCAACCGCGGCCAGATCCAGGAAGACATCAAGGCTCGTCTCGGCCAGATGAACTCCATCGCCTCGTCGTCGGTGTTCAACAGCGAGAACTGGCTGTCCGTCGACTCGAGCGGCAGCTTCAACAAGGACAAGTCGGTCGTCGCGGCCTTCTCGCGCGTCGGCAATGCGATCACCATCGAGACGATCAAGGTCGACGTCAACGAGATCAAGCTCTATGACGCCAACGCGGCAGCTGCCCTTCCGACGCCTGCGACGGCTCCCACCGCCGTTGCGGACGGCGTGGTCCAGATGAATGGCCGAGGCCTCTTTGACACCGAATGGCAGGTCTTCAGCGACAAGCTCGCCACCCCGGCCGCCGTCTCGCTGTCGATCAAGGATCTCGACATTTCGGCCCTCACGGACTCCGCCGATGACCAGGCGACACTGTCGTCCTACATCGAGATCGTCGATGCCGCCCTCAGCAAGCTGACTGACGGCGCCTCGAACCTCGGTGCCGTCAAGAACCGCATCGACACGCAGAAGGACTTCGTCCAGGCGCTGACCGATGCGATCGACCGCGGCATCGGCCAGCTCGTCGACGCCGACATGAACGCCGAATCCACCCGCCTCCAGGCTCTGCAGACCCAGCAGCAGCTCGGCATTCAGGCGCTGTCGATCGCCAACTCCAACAGCCAGAACATTCTGTCGCTGTTCCGCGGCTAAGCGACCACCACCCGCTTCAAGCCGTATGGAAGCCACGCCCTTCGGGGCGTGGCTTTTTCCTTTGCGAAAGCGCTCGCCTCTCTGGCGGCAATGCTCGCGCAAGTTTGCCGACGGACACTGGGCGGCAAGACGCACCCGGGCCGCCCGCCGGCTCCGACCCTGACGCACCGGACCGCATCGAGATCGACAGATGACCGCTCGCGAACACGCCGAAACCCTCTGGATCAATCTTCTCGACCTCGGACCACGGCGGCTTGCCGCCCTGGCCACGGTCGCCGTCACCATGATGGCCCTGATCGCCGGATCGGCCTACTACCTCAGCCGCCCGCAATACACCGTACTCTACACGGGCCTTGAGAATGGCGATGCGTCACGCATCGGCTCTGCGCTGACGGACGCCGGCATCTCCTTCGACGTCAGCGCCGACGGCGCCACGGTCTACGTCACGCCGGCCCAGACCTCGCAGGCCCGCATGCTGCTCGCCGAGAAGGGATTGCCGCGCAGCGCCGCCGCCGGGTACGAGCTCTTCAACGAGCTTGGCTCGCTCGGCCTCACCTCCTTCATGCAGGAGGTGACACGGGTGCGCGCGCTGGAGGGCGAACTGGCCCGCACCATCCAGACGATGAAGGGCGTCAAGGCGGCGCGGGTTCACATCGTATTGCCCGATCGCGGCTCGTTCCGGCGCGATCAGCAGCCGCCGTCGGCCTCGGTGATCATCCGCACCGACGTTCCCGAGGACGTGCGCATGGCCGAGGCAATCCGCCAGTTGGTCGCCGGCGGCGTGCCGGGACTCGGCGTCGACCGCATCACGGTTCTCGACACGGAAGGGACCGTGTTGGCGTCGGGCGAAGATGCAACCACGCTGCCCGGCAGCAAGACCAACCGCCTGGAACGGACCGTGGCGACCGGCATCGAGGCGAACATCCGGCACGCGCTGACGCCCTATCTCGGCTCCGAGAACTTCCAGATCAGCGTCGCCGCCGAGCTCAACACCGATCGTACCCGCACCAATCAAACCCTCTTCGATCCGGAGTCGCGCGTCGAACGTTCCGTCCGCACCGTGCGCGAAAGCGGAAACTCGCAAAACTCCAGCCAGGACGCGCCAACCACCGTCGAGCAGAACCTGCCGGAGGAAACGGTTCAGTCGGCCGACGCCGGCGAGCGTTCTAGCGAGGAGAACCAACGCCGCGAAGAGCTGACCAACTACGAGATATCGACCACCACCAAGGAGGTGATCAGCGACGGATACCAGGTGAAGTCGCTGTCCGTCGCCCTCATCGTCAACCGTGCGCGGATCGCCCAATCGCTTGGCGACAATCCCACCGACGAAGCGGTCGAGGCGCGGGTGACGGAGATGCGCAACCTTGCCGCTTCGGCCGCAGGCCTCAACGAAGGGCGTGGCGATCGCATCCAGGTGACGGCCGTCGACTTCTCAGACAGCTATGCCGACATGCAGCCCGTGCCCCCGCTGACCTTCAAGGACGTGCTGCTGCGCCAGGCCGGAACCGTCGTCAACGCCGTCGTCATTCTTGCGGTCGCTTTGCTCCTCATCTGGTTCGGCCTCCGGCCGGCGATGAACGCCCTGCTGCCGCGGCTCGAAGCGAAAGCCGAGGAGAAGGATGCGGTCGTGGCCTTGGCCGATGCCTCCGCTGAGCCGGCGACCGCCCTGCCCGGCGCCGGTCAGACGGCGCTACCCGCCGGAGAGGCTGTCGGCGCCATGCAGCATCTGATCGAGGACATGAACGCCCGCATGCGCAACTCGCCGCTCAAGCTGCTCGAACAGCTGGTTGAGATGGATGAGGAGCAGGCCGCCAGCATCCTCAGGCAGTGGATGGACGAAGAGGAGGCGGCTTGATGCTTCGTTCGGCCATCGATGTACTCGCCGTCTTCGATCTCGACCGCCGTGAGCCGCCGCCAGTGGCCTTGGAAGCGGAGCCGCCAATCGAGCCGCTCGGATACTCGATCTCCGAGGAAATCGAGCGCCGTGTGGCCGAAGCCGTCGCGACTGTGCGTGCCGAAGAGCGCGCCGATGCCGAGTGGCAACTGACCGAAGCCTTGGCCGAGCAGGCAAGATCCCTGCGTGCCGAACACGATGCCGCGCGCAAAGCGTGGGTGGAGGAGCAGTCCGATCGGATTGTCACCATGATCGATGCCCGGTTTGCCGAACTCGGGGAACGCCTCGGCGTCGCCGCCGCCCGCGCGCTCAGGCCGTTTCTCGTCGAACGCCTCGTCGATCGATCGGTCGTGGACCTGGCAAGCTGCATCGAGCGGATCATGACCGACGGCACCTCCCCGCCACTGGAAATCACGGGACCGGCCGATTTGCTTGATCGGCTTGCCGAAAAGCTGGGTGGACACGCCGCGGCCATATCCTTTCATCCCGGCGACCAGGCCGACATCGCCGTGACGGCGGGCGAAACCCTGATCGAGACCCGCCTTCAGGAATGGGTCGCCCGCCTCCTGCATAGTGAAGAGTGAGCGCCATGAGTGCCGAGCCCACGGAAATCATCTTCGTCCGCCGGTCGCTGCACCGCAGAACCGAGGCGCCTCAGCACGGCGTCTGGAAGATCGCCTACGCGGACTTCATGACGGCGATGATGGCCTTCTTTCTCGTCATGTGGCTGATCAACGCCACCGACCAGAAGACGCGCGAGGCGGTTGCCAGCTATTTCAACCCCATCAAGCTTGCCGAGGCGACGGTCGACAAGAAAGGCCTGCGCGATCCGCTCGAAACGGAAAAGGAAGGCGTGCCCGACGGCAAGGACCAAAGGTCGGCTACCGAGAGCGTCGACGAAAGTCTGGAGGGCTATAGCCAGACGCTCGACAAGCCCAACGAGCGCAAACCGCGCTACTCGGAAGCGGCGCTGTTCGAAGACCCCTATGCCGTCCTCGCCGCGCTGGTCGCCGGTTCGGAGCCGGACCAGTCGGCCGACAACGTCGGCGCCTTCGAGACGCTTGGCCAGTCGGGAGAGCCCGGCCTCAACGGTGGCGACGCCCAACGTGATCCCTTCGATCCGGTCTACTGGAAAATGTCGCGTACGCCGGCGCCGGGGGACGGCGAAGAGACCGGTGGCACCGATATCGTCGGCGACAAGACCGAAGGCAAACCGATCCTGGCCCAATCCGCCATGACTGATCCCGCCACCGTCGAAGAAGCCGAACTCAGGAACGCCGTCCCACCCCTGCCGCTTGCCAAGCCTCCGGTCGCCCCTCCGGAATCGAGGCAGGACGTCGCCGCCGCATCTGTCGTCTTGTCCGCAACTCCACCGGTCGAGGTCAAAACCGCCGGCGATTCTGAGGCGACCACCAAGTCCACAACACCGGACCCAGCGCCGAGACCCGTCACCGAATCCGAGAAAGCCGTTGGGGCAAGTCCCGAGGAGACGACGGTCATCGCTCCCGACAAGCCGGTGGTCACCACGCCGGCCGAGGTTGCCCAGACCAAAACGGGGGGCGATGCGGAGGCGCTTGACCGCGAGATTCACACCGCCATCGGCAACATCGGCCCGACACCCGGCATCGAGGTTACGGCGGCGCCGGAGGGTCTCCTGGTGACGCTGATGGACGAGCGCAAGTTCGGCATGTTCGCCGTCGGCTCGGCCGAACCCGAGCCCGAACTCATCCGCACCATCGACGCGATCGGCAAGCTGATCGGCGAGCGCCCCGGCAAGATCGTCGTGCGCGGCCACACCGATGCACGGCCGTTCCGCAGCAAGGACTATGACAACTGGCGCCTGTCCACCGCCCGCGCGCACATGGCCTATTACATGCTGGTGCGTGGTGGCGTTCCGGAGACACGCTTCGAGAAGATCGAAGGCTATGCCGACCACTGGCTCAAGAATGTCGACGATCCCGAGGCGCCGGAGAACCGCCGCATCGAAATCCTGATCCGGGAGATGCCGACGTGATCCGCCGCGTTTTCCTCGTCGTCGCACTGCTCTCCGCCGGTCCGCTTCTTGCTGCCGAAGTGAGGTCCGATAGCATACCGCCCTTCGAGATGGTGCGCACGCTGCAAACCTTGCAGGCGCAGATCGCCGGTGGCAACGCTACCGCCGTCGCCGCACAGCGCGATCTGCTTTCCGTGATGGAGAAGACGTTTCTCGCCGCCGATCCCTCGGTCTGGCGAGACGGGCGCAACGCACGCGCCGCCGTCACCTTTACGCTGTCCGGCGGAAGCCCTCGACTGATGCGGAGCCTCCTCGCACTCGACCCACCGATCGCCATCGAGGCCGATCTGGCCGCCGGGGCGCTTGCCTATATCGAGAACCGGGAGGACGAGGCCCGCAAGCGACTATTGCCACTCGACGCTCGCACTCTGCCAATGTCGCTGGGCGGTCAGGTGGCTCTGGTACAGGGCAGCCTCGTCGCCCGGGAAGACCTCCCCAAGGCGATCGGACTGCTCGATGATGCCCGCCTGCTGATGCCGGGAACGCTGGTGGAAGAGGCGGCCTTGCGGCGCGAGGTGTTTCTCATCGCGCAGACCGGCAACCTCGATCGCTTCGAGTTCCTTTCGCAGCAATACCTCCGTCGCTTCGGTACCTCGGTCTACGCCGAGGACTTCCGACAGCGCTTTGCAACCGCCATCGCCCGGCTCGGAATTGCCGACGGAGACGATCGCTTCCCTCGCCTGGAGGCCATCCTGAAGACCTCAGATCCGGAGAACCAGCGAGCGCTCTTCCTGCAGCTTGCCCAGGCGGCCGTGGTGCATGGCAAGCTCGGCACGGCCCGATCGGCCGCGGCCGACGCGGCCGCGCTCGCCACGATCGGTGGCCATGACGCCATGCGCGCCGGCCTCTATGACGCCGCCGCCTCCATCATCCCCGGCAAGGATATCGTCGAGGTGAGCAAGCGCCTCGCGGGGCTCAACCGGCGTCAGCTGGGCCGGCGCGACGCTGACCTTCTGGACGCTGCCATCGCGGTTGCCGCCGCCGTCGGCGAGGTGCCGCCGCCGCCCTCGCCGATCGACACCGTTTCGGTGGTGGCAGCCGATACCGAGCGCGGCGATGCATGGGTGACCGGCACCATGCGCGCCGCCGAAGCCGGCCTTTCCGCCGCCGATACACTCCTTGAAAAGGCGAACAGTCCATGACCAGGATCGATACGCCGCTCACCCAACCCGCCCCGGAGAAGTCGGCCGACAAGACGACCGGAAAGACGTCGCCCAAAGACGACGATGGCCGGCAGGCTGCTTTCCGGTCGTTGCTGCGGCAACTTGGCGGTCATTCGAGCACCAAGAAAGGGGATGCTGGCAAGGACGCGAAGGACGTTCCCGGCGAAGTCACGCGCAAGCATTCGCCCACTTGCCATCGGGCGGCGTCCAGGGAGGACAAGGTGGCGGAACCGTCGCCGGATGCCCTCTCGACCGCGACCCCAGCCGAGCCCATGGCCGCAGGTGACCAAGCGGTCGACTGGCAGGCCATTCTCGGGCGCGGCGAACAACAAGGACAGCCTCCCCTCGCCTTGGATCTGGCTCCATGGGTCGCGCCGCGCCCGCTGACAGACGACTCGGCCCAGCCACAGCAAAAAACACCAACGATGGCCGATCGCCAAAGCCGGTTGTCAAGCGTGACGCTGCCATCCGACACGGATATCGATCTCGCCCGTACCGACGCGACCGGTTCGGCGGCGACCGAACAGGCCGATCCATTTACCGCCCTGTCCTCGCTGCTTGACGGGGAGATCGACACGGCCGCCGAGCCCGAAGGCGTGGATATTGCCCCCCTCAAGATGTCGGTGATCGCCCGCGAAACGCATTTCGAGCCGGTAACGCGCCTGTCTCCGGTGCAGCAGATCGCCACGGCGGTTGGCGACGACCTTGCTGCCCTCTCCGACCCCGCTGAAGGAGAAGTGGCCACGCGACCGGCCGAGCCGGCCCGCCATTCCTCCGGGCCGCTCAAGGTGCTACACCTCAAGCTCGAGCCGGAAGACCTTGGCGCCGTCGTCCTCAAGATGCGGCTCGTCGACAAGTCGCTGGAACTCGAGGTGGTAGCCTCCCGACAGGAGACCGCGGATCTTCTCGCCAAGGACAGGGACATGCTGACGCGTGCGTTGCGCAGCTCGGGCTACGCCGCCGATATCGTGACCATAACCACCTCCACATCCCCCGACAGCGGCCAGATGACCGGTGACAATCGGTCGGGCGGCCAGGCATCATCCGGCCAAGCCGGCTCACAGGCTGGCGGCAACCGGGATTCCAACAATGCCGCAGGTGGAGGCGACCGCCCGTCGGCCCGTCCGCAACCGATGGAAGCAACAGGCCATGAAGAAAGCGGTACTGGCCGTTCTGGCGGCGATCTCTACCTTTAGCTCCATCGATCGCGCGCCGGCCGAAGAACTGACCATCTGCGAGCGTGAGATGCGGGCGGCGGCCGACGAGTACGGCATTCCGCTCGGCGTGCTCTATGCCGTCGGCATGACCGAGAGCGGCGGCAAGAAAGGTTTGCAGCCTCTGGCGATGAACATTGCCGGCAAGCCCTATGTCGCGCCCAGCCTCGCAGAGGGCCTCGCTCGCTTCGAGAAGGAGCGCGCGCGCGGCGTCAAGCTCATCGACCTGGGCTGCATGCAGATCAATCACCATTATCACGGCGGGCGCTTTGCCTCGGTGGCCGAGATGTTCGATCCGCACAAGAACGTCCAGTATGCCGCTCGCTTTCTCAACGAACTGCGGGCCCGTCACGACACCTGGACCATGGCCGTTGCCCGCTACCATGCCGGTCCGAACAACAACCCGGCGCAGAAACGCTACGTTTGCCTGGTCATCGGCAATATGGTGAGAAGCGGCTTTGGGGCATGGACTCCCAACTCGGCGGCCTTCTGCGGCCACAAGGGAAGTTGAGCCGGAACACACCCGTTATATGCAAATATACAGACCGCAAGCTTCGCAGGGCTTGACCGGTCAGATGATCGGCGTATACATGAATCTCAATGTGAATAGAAGATGAATTCCATTGGCAACAGTACATAATTTTATGGAATTTTTCGATATTTAATGACGCTTTTTGTCAGACAAATTCGACTGGTAGCGTTTCCATATACATAAACACATTTCCAGAAGCACATCGGATACATATAGCAAATCGTTGACCAATCTCCACTTCTCAACCTAGCTTATCCCCGACGTTGATCTTTACCACCAGGTCGATTGACGGGGAATGTGAGCTATGTTCGTCATCATTGATGACCGGAAGATCGTTACTTCCGGTTACACGTCAGGATTTGAACGAGAAGGGGTTTCCTCGATCGGATTTCGATCGCCGGAGTTCCGAGACTGGATGGGGGCCGCGCCTGACAGCGACCTGTTAACCATCGAGGGCTTTTTGCTGGGCAGTTGCGAAGATCGTCAGTCGGTGCCGAAAATCATCCGTGAGAGATGCGGTGCTCCTCTGATCGCCTTCAGCGACGTTCCCAGCCTCGAGCAGACGTTGAATCTGTTCGCCGTCGGCGTCGATGACGTCGTCCGGCAGCCGGTCCACGTCCGCGAAATCATCGCCCGGGCCGGCGCCATCCAGCGCCGGGCCGGCGGCCAGACCGACGATTGCCGGATCATCGGGTCGATGCGCGTCTTCTTCGACGGACGCGACCCGGAAGTGAACGGCGAACCCTTCGTTCTGCCGCGCCGCGAGCGCCGAATTCTCGAGTACTTGGTGCGAAACCAAAACAAACGCGTCACCAAGGAAAAGATCTTCGGCTTCGTTTACGGCTTCTGCAACGAAGAGGTCGAAGAGAGCGTGATCGAGAGCCATATCAGCAAGCTTCGCAAGAAGCTGCGAGCGCGTCTCGGTTTCGATCCCATCGATTCCAAGCGTTACGTCGGCTACATGCTGGTAAACGGCTAACCAATCCCGGCGACGGTCTGCACACGGACCGCCGCCGGTCTCCCTATGGAACCTCGTGCCGCGGCAACACTGTCCGACTGACCTTCGCGATGGCCACTGGTTCAGGTGCCCAGCGTCATGACTCGTCGTTCGTCGGAGCTGCGGAACGTTTCCGCGAACATCTCTCTGCGATTATGAAACATGGCAGAATAATCGCTGGAGTTGCATGCGTTTGGCTGTAATTGTGTCTGAGTCACTCGCTTAGTGAGTGAACTATCCGTGGGATCGTTTGCCCACGACACCACACAGTGACGAGAAGCCTGATGTATCGAGCGCAGTATCTAGCCGTTGTCGCGATGCTTGCCATGTCGAGTGTCTCGCATGCCGCCTCCTCTTCGTGTCCTTCCAGATACTCCGACGAGCAGACCAACCTGATCAAGCATCTAGCGGCGGTCGGGGCGGCGGGGGAGTTTTGCCCGAACCTCGAGAGGAACCTGGAGCCGTTTCTTGGCTACCTTGCTCTTGCGTGGAACGGGTTCAGGGCAAGCGAAATGGAGTGCGACCTGTGGGCCAAAGTTTACGACGACGCCGAGAAACAGGCAGGCCTTCAAATCGCAGCTAACGGGTTGAAGCCATTCTGCGAGACGTCCATACGCCTATACGGTCCGAAGGGATCTTTGGTGCAAGGCGGCCTTACGTTCGACGCCGGCGCTCCTTGAGCACCGGAGCCGTCTAGGTGTCAAGACGTTCGACAGCCGCGCGCGCCTCGGCTTCCCGAGCCGGCAACAGGCCGGCCATTCGCTCGCGATAGGCGGCAAGGATCGCGACCGGCGCACGATCCGGGTGACCGGCATCGAACGGTGGCGCCGGTGCGTACTCAAGTCCAAGCTGCACCATCTGGGCCACGTCCGCGCCCGCGACCTCGGCCAGCACCACAAGCGCGAAGTCGATGCCGGCCGTCACGCCCCCGCCGGTGATCAGGTTGCCGTCGCGAACAACGCGCGCCTCATCGGGCACGGCGCCGTATAGAGGCAGCAAGTGCCGCCATGCCCAGTGACAGGCCGCGCGTCGACCTCTCAGAAGGCCCGCCGCGCCGAGGATCAGAGATCCGGTGCACACGGACGTGACGTAACGAGCGCTCAACGCCAAGCCTCTGATCTCTCCGACAAAGGCGTCGTCTAGCGCGACGGTCGTGGCGTTGGCGCCTCCGGGTACACAGATCAGATCGCAGGCCGAGATGTCCCCAAGTCGCCGGGTCGCGGCGAAGGTCAGTCCTTCGCTTGGCACGTCTCCGCCGGCGGCACTGGCGACGATCACCTCGCTGCGTGGCAGACGCGAGAGAAACTGGTGCGGTCCGGTAAAATCGAGATGTGTCATGCCGGGATAGATGGCGAAGACGATCCGGAACGGCGATGTGGTCACGGGTAACTCCCCCTCTTTTCGACTTGCTCCATCATGCCCAAGCGAGCAACTTGCCGAAATGACAAGGATCCCTCATTTTCAGTCATGACAAAGAACATCGGCATCTTTCTCTACAAGGACTTCCAGCTTCTCGATGCGTCGGGACCAATCACTGCGTTCGAGATCGCCGCGCGAGTGAAGCCCGATGCCTATCGCCTGGCACTCCTGTCGATAAAGGGTGGACTGGTGGAGAGTTCGTCCGGCGCTGCGATGGACAGCCTGCCGGTGTCCGATGCCCCGCCGTTGGATACGTTGGTCATTTCCGGTGGCAACGGCAGCCGCGACGTCATGCGTTACCCCGAGACGATCGCTTTCTTGCGCGCTTGCGCTGCCAATGTCCGTCGGATGTGCAGTGTCTGCTCCGGCGCCTTTCCGTTGGCCGCGGCAGGATTGCTCGACGGAAAGCGCGTGACGACCCACTGGCGAAGGGCCGAACAACTCCAGCAACTCTTTCCATCGGTTCGCGTCGAGGTCGACCGCATTCACATCCGCGCCGACAACATGTGGACATCGGCCGGGATCAGCGCCGGCATCGACC
This sequence comes from Pleomorphomonas sp. NRK KF1, assembly GCF_023721755.1. Taxonomy (GTDB): domain Bacteria; phylum Pseudomonadota; class Alphaproteobacteria; order Rhizobiales; family Pleomorphomonadaceae; genus Pleomorphomonas. Next base: position 586,746 of record NZ_JAMDLH010000001.1, read on the forward strand.
TCGCCCTTGCATTGATCGCCGATGATTTGGGTGAAGAAGTCGCCCGGCGGGTGGCACAGGAAATGGTCGTCTACTATCGCCGTCCGGGTGGGCAGTCGCAGTTCTCCGCGCTTGCCGACCTGGGTGGCGGCGACACTCGCTTCTCTCCCCTGCTTGAGTGGATGCGAGCCAATCTTGCCGAGAGGTTGACGGTGGAACAGCTCGCCGAGCGCATGGCGATGAGCCCGCGCAACTTCTCACGCGCCTTCCTGAAAGTGATCGGGATCAGCCCGGCCAAGGCGGTCGAACGTCTCAGGGTGGAAGCGGCGCGAGAGCGGATCGAAAGCTCGCGCGAGCCAATCGAACAGATCGCGACGGCCGTGGGGTTTCACGATCCGGAGCGGATGCGACGGGCGTTTCTGAGGCGTTTCGGTCAGCCACCCCAGGCGATCAGGCGATCTCAGGGTTAGCCGACTTCCATATCCGTCAGGTGCTCTCGGTGCGTCTTGCCGGCGAACTCACGTCGACGCGACCTTGCACCGGTCACACACAACGCATGTCGCAATCGTTCAAGACGCAAAGCGCCTCCGAGTGCAGATAGTTCTCCGAGACCCACTTTCGGAGAGCCCACATGATCCTGCGATACACGATCCTCTATGTTACCGACGTTGCCTCCTCGCTCGACTTCTACGAACGCGCTTTCGCCCTGACGCGAACCTTCCTTCACGAGTCGGGCGATTACGGCGAGCTTTCTACCGGAGAGACAAGGCTCGCGTTCTCCTCGGTTGCTCTGATGACCCAACTCGGCAAGACACCCGGCAAGCCGAACCCGAAGGCGCCTGTGTTCGAGATCGCCTTCGAAACCGACGACGTGAAGGCTGCTTTCGACCGAGCCGTCGCCGCGGGAGCGAAACCGATACAGGAGGTTCGTGACGAACCCTGGGGCCAGACGACATCCTATGTCGCCGATCCCAATGGCTATCTCGTGGAGATCTGCTCTCCGGTCCAGTTGCCGAGCGCCGGCTGACCCAAGATCTTCAACAGCGATGCGTTCCCGCGCAGTTGCGCGGGCGTCAGCCCGAACCATCGCGTGAAGTCACGGGTCATGTGCGCCTGATCGCTGAAACCGCACTCGTCGGCCACTTCGGCAAGCGGCGCGGCGTCGCTTAGCAATCTCGCCGCCTGACGGGCTCGCGCCAGCAACCGCCAAAAGTCGGGTGGCGGCAGATTTCGAGACAGAAAGTGCCTCTGCATGGTCCGGATAGAAACGCCAAGGCTCCGGGCCACTGCCGCCACCGTTGCCCCGGGCATTGTTAGGGCCGCAATGGCCTCGTCCAGATCGTTCCAATCGCCACATTCACCGCCGAGAATCGTCTCGGCCAGGTCGGGGTTGGCAGCGATCGCCTCGACGACGGGTCGTGAGACGTCCGCGCCGGGCCTCAGACGATAGCCGGAGATGTCGGTTCCCGGGCGCAACGCGGCGGGTCGAGGATGAAAATCGAACTCTGTAAGAGTGACTTCACAGGTTCCGTCGGGCTCGCGAACGACCAGCAGGTCACGGCAGCCATCCGGGAACACAATGTGGCGCTCTGCCTTGAGCACCCGATGCTGCCACCTGTGAAATCCGCGACATGCACTCATCTAAAAAGTCTTGCAGATCTCGGCAGCTGAAATGAAATGGCGGACGGAGTGAGATTCGAACTCACGGAGGGCTTGCACCCTCGGCGGTTTTCAAGACCGCTGCCTTAAACCACTCGGCCATCCGTCCATGCCGGCGCGCGACCATGTCGACTTTTCGTCGCCTTGGCAAGGGATTCGCTCACTCGCGCGAGCGAAGGAGCCTCGCCTTTTCGCGATTCCAGTCGCGTTCCTTGGTCGCCTGCCGCTTGTCATGCAGCTTCTTGCCCTCGGCCACCGAGATCTCGCACTTGGCCATGCCGCGCTCGTTGAAATAGAGGCGAAGCGGCACGATGGTCATGCCCTGACGCTGGATCGAGGTGATCAGCCGGTCGATCTGGCGCCGATGAAGCAACAGCTTCCTGGGCCGCCGCAGCTCGTGATTGAAGCGGTTGCCCTGTAGATACTCGGGGATATGGGCGTTGTAGAGGTAGACCTCGCTGCCCGCGACGCCGACATAGGCTTCGCCGAGATTGATGCGCCCGGCACGCAGGCTTTTCACCTCCGTGCCGAGCAGCATGATTCCCGCTTCCAGCTTCTCGCCGAGCGCGTAGTGATAGCGCGCCGCCCTGTTATCGGCGACGACCTTCCGGTTTGGATCGGCCTTTTTCTTCTTCTGCGCCATCACTCGATGCCCATCAGCTCAAGAGGCCGGCGTGCTCAAGCGCCTTGCGCAGCGCCGTTTCCGTCGACGACGCCACTGGTACCAACGGCAGACGCAGCTCGTTCTCCATCTTGCCGATCAGTGACAAGGCGTATTTGGCGCCCTGCGGATTCGGTTCGATGAACAGCGCGTGGTGCAGCGGAAACAGCTTGTCCTGGATCGACAGCGCCTTGGCGTAGTCGCCCGCGAGACAGGCGTTCTGGAACTCCGCGCAGAGACGCGGCGCGATATTGGCCGTCACCGAAATGCAGCCATGACCGCCGTGAGCCATGAACGCCAGAGCGGTGCCATCCTCGCCGGACAACTGGATGAAACCTGGCCCCATCGCCTGCCGCTGGGCGGATACGCGCTCGACTTTCGCCGTGGCATCCTTGACGCCGACGATGTTCCTGAGCTCGTTGAGCCGGGCCATCGTCTCCACGGACATGTCGATCACCGACCGACCGGGGATGTTGTAGATGAAGATCGGCAGGCCGACGGCGTCGTTGATCGCCTTGAAGTGCCGGTAAAGGCCCTCCTGGTTCGGCTTGTTGTAGTAGGGCGTGACGACGAGAAGCGCGTTCGCCCCCGCCTTCTCGGCGAACTGGGCGAGGTCGATCGCCTCCGCCGTATTGTTCGAGCCGGCGCCGGCGATCACCGGCACGCGGCCGGCTGTCACCTTGACGCAGGTTTCGACCACCCGTTTGTGCTCGTCATGGCTGAGTGTCGGGCTTTCGCCCGTGGTCCCCACCGGAACCAGGCCATGACTGCCTTCCGTGACCTGCCAGTCGACGAAAGCCTCGAAGGCCTTCCAGTCGATGGCGCCGTCGCGAAAAGGCGTGACGAGCGCGGTGATCGATCCCTTGAACATGATCCCTCTTCATGATGGACTGGGCAGGGTGCGAAGGTGCCCCCCGGTCCGCAGCCGGCGGACAATAAGGCGAGGTTGGGCGAAGAACAACTGCCCCGCCAGCCTTTGTGAAAATTTGCCACAAAGCCGTGTCACAAAATCGGCTTCACCCCACCCCCGTCGGCAGCGTCAAGGTTTCCTCAACAAAGTGGCGACATCTTGAAGTTAATTTTCACTTGATGAGGGTTGCCATGTTCAAGACGCCTTCGCTCGTTGCCGCTCTGCTGATCGCCCTGCCGGCCATGCTGTCGGAGCCGTCATCGGCCCTTGCCGCCGGTCCTTCCGCCGACATTACGGGCGCTCTGCCGAACCTGTCGCAAACCAATATCGATGGTCTGCGTTCGGCCCTGGACGCACTCGACTCCAAGAACCTGGCCGGGGCCCTCTCGATCGCCGCCAACCTGTCCGAGATCGATCGCGACATCGTCACGTGGATGGCCATCCGACGGGGCGTCGAGGGCCTCACGCCCGGCACGATCACCGATTTCGCCCGCCGCCGGCCCGATTGGCCCTCCGTGGAGCTGATGCGCCGCCGTGCCGAGCAGGCGCTGTCGGACATGAACCTTTCCCCGGCCGACGAGATTGCCGCCTATGCGGGCTCGGCGCCGATTTCGGACAAGGGAACCAAATCGCTCGCCCGAGCCCTGATCGCCGCGGGGCGCAACTCCGATGCCTCCGCCCTGCTCGGCGCCTGGTGGGCGCGGGAACGGCTGTCGCCGGCCGAAGACAAGGCGACGATTGCCGAGTTCGGCGGGGTGCTGACGCGCGCCCAGCACAAGGCGCGCTACGACATGCTGATGTATGCCGACCGCGTCACGCAGGCTGCTGCGCTCGCCCCCTATCTGCCGAACGGCTACGCCGCTCTCGCCGCCGCCAGGACTGCCGTTCTGCGCGGTAGCTCCGACGCCGGCCGCAAGCTCGACGCGGTGCCGAAGGCCGCCCGCAAGGACCCGCTCTACGCCTTCACGCTGGCCGAATGGCACCGCCGCGCCGACCGGCCGGAGCAGGCGGCGAAGGTCATCCTGTCCGTCGACGCCAAGGCGACTGCGCTCCACGGTGATGACTGGTGGGTGGAAAGGCGCATCGTCTCCCGCGATCTCATGGAGAAGAACAACCATCGCCTTGCCTACAAGGTCGTCGCCAATCACGCGGGCGGCGGCGAAACGACCCTTCAGGAAGCCTATTTTCACGCTGGCTGGTATGCCCTGCGCTTCCTGAAGGATCCGCAGGCGGCGCTGAGGCACTTTGGCCAGTTGGAAAAGGTGTCGCAGAAGCCGATCTCCCGCGCCCGAGCCAACTACTGGATGGCCCGCGCCGAAGAGGCCGCCGGTCGCACCGAAAATGCGCGTACGCGTTATGGCCGCGCCGCATCTGACGAGTTCACCTTCTATGGCCAGCTGGCGCGCGTGAAGCTCGGCCTCCCAAGCCTTGGCTTGCCGCCGGCGCCAAAACCGACCGAAGCCGACCGCGCCGCCTTCGCACGAACCGATCTTGCCCGCGTTCTGGTGCAACTGCTCAGGACCGGGCGGGAGAGCGACGCCAATTTGCTCTATCTCGAGTTGGCGAAGACGCTGACCACGGGCGGCCAGGTGGCGCTGCTTGCCGGATTCGCCGAGAGCCAGGGAGATCATCGCCTTGCTCTTCAGATCGGCAAGCTCGCCGCCGACCGGGGGCTCGGGGCGGAACGCCTCGCCTTCCCGCTTGATGCCATCCCCGAGAGCGCCCGCCACCAGAAGCAGGTGGAGACGGCGATGGTCTACGGCATTGCCCGCCAGGAAAGCGCCTTCGACCCTCGTGCCCGCTCGAAAGCTGGCGCGCTCGGCCTTCTGCAGCTGATTCCGTCGACGGCGGCCAATACGGCGAAGGCGATTGGCGTCAAATACTCCAAGGATCGCCTCACCAGCGACGCCGGCTACAACGCCACGCTGGGGGCGGCCCATTTGCGCGAGCTTCTGGACGAGTTCGGCGGCTCCTACATCCTCACCTTCGCCGCCTACAACGCCGGCAAGAGCCGCGTCCGGGAGTGGGTGCAGCGCTTTGGCGACCCACGCAACCCCGGTGTCGACCCGGTCGACTGGATCGAAAGCATTCCCTATGGGGAGACGCGCAACTACGTGCAGCGTGTGCTGGAGAATATTCAGGTCTATCGTGAACGGCTCGACGGGGCCCGCCTGGCTATCGCCGACGACCTCCGGCGCGGCAGCTGAATCATCATCAAGGCCGTGGCAGCGGGAACAGCGGGCAACCGTTCCAAAGGCAAGCTCCAGACGTGCGCCACGGCACCATCCGGATTCGCCGGCAAAGTCTCGGCCAACGGGCCGGGGCGTGCCGATGCCGCCTGTCCACGGCCAACCCACAGATGGAAATTGACGAGATAATTCAGGAGGATTCCGCCAATTTTGCATGCTGAAGGCACCTCGTCGATAAAAAGTCGAAAAAGGCCGCTTGACTTCCCCGGAGGCATCCCCTAATTCACCGCTCACCAACACGGAACGCGGCGCTGCCGGCAAGACAGCGAGCGGTACGATACGGCCCAGCGGGGGTGTAGCTCAGTTGGTTAGAGTGCCGGCCTGTCACGCCGGAGGTCGCGGGTTCGAGCCCCGTCACTCCCGCCACTTTCTCCTGAAAGAAAAGTGAAATCATTGCCTAAGGCGGTGTTCTTCACGTATTGCTTCAGCGTTCGACCCGAAGCGTTCGGAACATCCTTCGTCCTTATGCGTTGAGCCTCCGTACTAACAAACGGAGGCTTTTGTCATGTCCGAGCGTTCCAATCTGATCCTGTCGGAAGCACTGTTGACGCTGGTGGATCAAGGCGAGTTGCAAGAAGGCTCCGACGCCTATCTCGCCGCCCAGAAGGTTGTCAGCAACGGCGAGGCGGCCTTGTCGGAAGAGGAAGAGCGCCTCTGGCGCGAAGAGGTCGCCCCGAAGCTTGGCGACGGATTCGCGTCCTGACGCTCAGCCGTCGCCATTCAGGATGGCATGCGTCGGCAACACGTCGACGCCGCCTGGCGCGATCAGGCCGCTCCAGACCCAGTTGTGATGTTCGATGACGGCGCGGGCCGGCAAGTGCGGCCGATCGGAGACCGTATGCGCGTCGGCGACGGGAATCACCGGCCGGCCGAGCGTAACCGCCCGCCGAACGGTGGCATCGACGCAGAAATCGGTTGCCCAACCGGTCACGAACAGACGCTCGGTGCCGAGGTTGTCGAGGATCTCCGAAAGCGGGCTGTCATGAAAAGGATCGTTGAACGTCTTGGCCACCACCAGATCATCGGGGGCTCGCCGCAGTTCCGGAAGGAACCGCCACCCGGAAGTGCCCGGCTCAAAGCTGTCGCCTTTCTCGCCGGCATGCTGGATGAACACCAGTCGGCCGCCCCGCTTGCGAATGGCGGCGCCGAGGGCATTGATGCGACCGACGACGCCGAGAAGATCGTATTTGGGCAATCCTTCCCTGAGGCCAACCTGCATATCGACGACGAGCATCACGTCCATGTCGGCCTCCTCGCCGCTTCATCCTCCAAAGACCGTCAGCCAAGCATGGCCGGACGGGCTTGACCATCCGGGCAAATCCCTGTGCCATGCAACAATTGCCGGCAGCGGCGGTCGACCTACTGCCGGAAGGCGATTTTGCTTGCCGCACAGGCGCCTTTCCTGTAATGAGCGCGCCATCGTTCAGGATGGACGATACCCGGCTGGGGGCTGAACGGAAGGTGGCCGCGCCGCAAGGCAAGGTCTCTGATCCTCAAACAAGGATCGTCTTCCCGTGTCTCCGCTCTCGATCTCGTATCTGTGGAGCCTTTCGGAGGGTTCGCAGAGGCTTGGCGCCGGGTGGTCAATGAACCGAGAAAGGCTGTACCGACATGGCGCTCTACGAGCACGTGTTCCTGGTCCGCCAGGACGTTTCCGCCCAGCAGGTGGAAGCGATCGCTGACCAGTACAAGGCCGTCATTGAAAGCAATGGCGGCGCGGTGAAGAAGGTGGAGAACTGGGGCCTGCGCGCCCTCGCCTACCGCGTCAAGAAGAACCGCAAGGCTCACTACGTCCTGTTCAATCTCGATGCGCCGCACGCGGCCGTCGCCGAGATGGAGCGCCAGGAGAGCCTCAGCGAAGACATCCTCCGCACGATGACCATTCGCGTCGACGAACTGGAAGAAGGCCCGTCGGCCATGCTCCAGAAGCGCGACCGTGACGAGCGCGATGGCGCTCCCGCCGGCCGTGGCGACCGTGGTGGCTTCCGCGGTGGCGATCGTGGCCCGCGCCGCGACCGTGCCCCCCGTCGTGAAACCGAAGCTGGGGATATGGAATAATCATGGAAATCACCTCCCTCCCGGCCGCCCGTCGTCCGTTCTTCCGTCGTCGGAAGACCTGTCCGTTCTCCGGCGCCAACGCCCCGAAGATCGACTACAAGGACGTGCGTCTGCTGCAGCGCTACATTTCCGAGCGCGGCAAGATCGTTCCCTCCCGCATCACCGCGGTGTCGGCCAAGAAGCAGCGCGAGCTCGCCCAGGCGATCAAGCGCGCCCGCATCCTCGGCCTGCTGCCGTTCATCATCAAGTGATGACGGGCGCCTGACGGCGCATTGAGACGATCCGGCGTCGCGGTCTGCTGCGGCGCCTTTCCTGCAAAGTTGGGATGCGGCCTTTCGGCTCGGCACCCCTAACCGCCCGGCGGCACCGGCCGTCGATCACAGCATCGATCGCTTCTTCGGCGATCGCGCGGGACAGCGAGACCAAAGTGAACGGACTTCTTCTCGGCATCGCAGCAGGTGCCGCCTCCGCTCTGCTTTTCGCGGCCGTCACAAGTGGCGGTGCCCTTGGCACGCCGCTGTTCTTCATGTCCGCGCTTCCCGTCGCCATCGTCACCATCGGCTGGGGCACACTGGCCGGCATTTTCGCCGTGCTCGCGGGGCTCGTAGGCCTCTGGGTCTTCGTGTCCTGGAAGGCGGCATTGCTGCATGCGCTGGTGATCGCCGGCCCCATGGCTTTCTATGGCTATCTCGTCGGCCTTGGCCGGCCGCTCGACCCCGAGGGCCGAAGCTTCGAGTGGTATCCGCTCGGCCGCATCTTCACGGCCATGGTACTGATCACCGCTGCGACCATCGTTGGCGTTGGCATGGTGATCGGTTTTGATATTCAGGCGACCGCCTCCGACGTTGCCGACATGCTGGTGGCCATGGGGCAGGCTTCGGGCGAGCCCGGCGCTCCGACCCGCGAAGATCTTTTGCCCGCACTGCTCGTCTACATGCGTCTGATGCCCTTTGCGCTTGGCATGTTCTGGCTTGTGCTCACGGCGTTCAATCTCTGGCTGGGCGGACGCGTGGTGCGGATGTCCGGTCGCCTCAAGCGCGGCGACGATTCCATCGCCGAAACGCTGTCGCTTCCGATGTGGATGGCGGGCCTGTTCGTGGGCGCGGCGCTGCTTGCCAGTGTCGACAGCCCGGTCGGCCTCGTGGCCGGCGTAGTTGCCGGATCTGCGGGCATGGGCTTTGCGATGGTGGGATTTGCCGTCCTCCACGTTTTCGTCCGCGGCAACCCGGCTGCCCCACTCATCCTGGGGGTCACCTACGGCGCCACGTTCGTCCTTTCAATTCCTCTTATTCCGCTGGCGATCGCCGGCATTCTCGACGGTCCGCTCGGCCTCAGGGCCAAGCGGCTCAACCAACGACCGGGCGCCTGACGGCCTCGATCCCCGAAACGGCGGCAACGCTACAACAGACAGAACGGAGTACAGAAAATGAAGGTCATCCTTCTCGAGCGCATCGGCAAGCACGGCACCCTCGGCGAAACGGTCAAGGTTCGCGACGGCTTCGCCCGCAACTTCCTGCTGCCGCAGGGCAAGGCGCTTCGCGCCACCAAGGAGAACCAGGCCCGCTTCGATCGCGAGCGCGCCGCCCTCGAAGCCCGTAACGCCGAGCGCAAGTCGTCGGCCGAGCAGATCAAGATCGGTCTCGACCAGCGCTCCTTCGTCGTCGTCCGTCAGGCTGCCGAGACCGGCCAGCTCTACGGTTCCGTCGCCGCCCGCGACATCGTCGACATCCTGGCCGCTGCCGGCGAGACCATCACCCGCTCGCAGGTGGACATCAACGCGCCGATCAAGAACCTCGGCGTCCACAACGTCGACATCGTGCTGCACGCCGACGTTCGCGCCACCATCACCCTCAACATCGCCCGCTCCGAGGATGAGGCCCAGCGTCAGGCCAAGGGTGAGGACGTCACCGCCGGCGCCCGCGAAGACACCTTCGTTCGTGAAGTCGGTTCGGTGCTCGACGACGAGGGAATGGACCGCGAGGAACTCTGAGCCGGCTTCGGTTCGAGATCATCGTGATAGATCGGCCCCGGGGTCTCCAACCCCGGGGTTTTTCGTGTCAAAACAAGGTACTGTCGATTCTGCCCCGGGAGACTCGATCGCAAGCGAGAGTCAATGCTCCTCGTTTCATGAATCAGACTCGTTTGTGAATATCGGGGTCAGTCGCCACTGCCGCCCCCTGTCAGCACTGCGGCTTGATACTGTCCTTTCCTCGTTTGCCCTCAGGAACCCGTCCGACCCATGTCCACCATCCGCCGCGTCGAAGATCAGGCTACTGCGCTCGCCCGGAGCGCGCCGCACAATGTCGAGGCGGAACGGCAGTTGCTGGGCGCCATGCTGATGAACAACGAGACGTTCTTCCGCGTCTCCGACTTCCTCGAACCGCCCCATTTCTTCATCGAACAGCATAAGGCGATCTACGAGAAGATCGGCCAGCTCATCCGCGGCGGCAAGGTGGCTTCGCCCATCACGCTGAAGACCTTCTATCCGGCCGATTACCAGATCGCCGAGATGCCGGTGACGCAGTATCTGCTGCGGCTCGCCTCAGAGGCGACCACCATCATCAACGCCGAGGACTACGGCCGCATCATCCACGACCTCGCCGTCCGTCGCGATCTGATCCGCATCGGCGAGGACATGGTCAACATCGCCTATGACGCGCCGATCGACATGCCGCCGCGCGCCCAGATCGAGGATGCGGAGCGCCGGCTGTTCGGCATCGCCGAGAGCGGTCGCTACGAGGGCGGCTTCCACACCTTCTCCGACGCGCTGCGCGAGGCCATCGACATGGCCGCCGCCGCCTACCAGCGCGACGGTCATCTCTCGGGCATCGCCACCGGCCTCGCCGATCTCGACCGAACGATGGGCGGCCTTCAAAGGTCCGACCTCATCATCCTTGCCGCCCGCCCCGCCATGGGCAAGACGTCGCTGGTCACCAACATCGCCTTCAACGTCGCCAACGCCTATGAGGCGGCCGAGCAGCCGGACGGTTCGCTCAAGACGGTGAACGGCGGCATCGTCGGCTTCTTCAGTCTGGAAATGTCGTCCGAACAGCTGGCGACGCGTATTCTCGCCGAGCAATCGGAAGTGTCCTCGTCGGACATTCGCCGTGGCAACATCGACGAGAACCAGTTCGCCAAACTGGCTGCCGTTGCCCAGCGCATGCAGACGCTGCCGCTCTACATTGACCACACCGGTGGCATCTCCATCGCCCAGTTGGCCGCTCGCGCCCGTCGCCTGAAGCGCCAGCGTGGGCTCGACGTCGTCATCGTCGACTACCTGCAGCTGCTTTCGGGTTCGGCACGATCCGCCCAAGGTGGTCGCGTGCAGGAAATCACCGAAATCACCACCGGCCTCAAGGCACTGGCCAAGGAACTGGCGGTTCCGATCATCGCCCTGTCGCAGCTGTCGCGTCAGGTCGAAAGCCGCGACGACAAGCGGCCGCAGCTCTCCGACCTGCGTGAATCCGGCTCGATCGAGCAGGACGCCGACGTGGTGATGTTCATCTACCGCGACGAGTACTACATGCAGTCGCGCATGCCGAAGGAAGGCACCGAGGATTTCTTCAAATGGCAGGCCGAGATGGACCGCGTCACCGGCAAGGCCGAAGTGATCATCGGCAAGCAACGCCACGGCCCCACCGGCACCGTGCAGCTCGCCTTCGACGCGTCCGTTACCCGCTTCTCGGATCTCGCCAAGGACGACTACCTGCCGGAACGCTTCGAGTGAGTTCCATACTGTGAGAAAGCAAGGCCCCGGCAGCTCAACGCTCCGGGGCCTTTTCGTTCAGCCCTTGCCGCTTACTTCGCGGCAAGGAACTCGCCGACCTCAAGCAGCACGAACTCGTTGTCGTCAGACCTGTCGAGCGCGCGGCCGGCAGAATACGGCAGGTTGTTGTCGTTGCCGACGACGATATGCGTCGCGTCGACCACGTCGACATTCTCGATGGTGACGAAGGGCATGGTGTAGATGTCGTTCTCCGTCCCTTGCTTGGCCTTGCCATCGGGATCGGCAACGTCGAGCAGGTCGATGTAGCCGATCTTGCGCACAGCCTTGCCGACATTGTCGTCACCGAAGGCGATCCTGTAGATGCGCTTGTGCTTGGAAGGCTTGTCGAAGCAGGTCGGCTCGGGTTTGGTCGGGTCGGCACAAGCCTTGTCGGCAAGGCCGGCGCCGCCATCGCGCTCGATCACCAGCGCCGTGGCCTCGTCGACCATGTTGAAGTCGCCGATATTGGTACCGGCGCCCGAGAACGGATAAAGCCAGGAACGGCCTGTCCACGCCTTGCTTGCAACGTCGAACTCGATGATGCGGATGGCGTTCGTGCCGTCTATCTGCTCGAACTTGCCGTCCCCCAGGTACAGCGGGCCCTCCATCAGCGCGTAGAGTTTGCTGCCATCCTTGGATTGCGCCAGCCCCTCGAAGCCGTTGGAGCGGCGGACGTTGAAGGCCGGCATCGGTTTGGTGGGATCAGACGGCAGCCCCATGGTCGGATTGTCCGGTGACAGCACCGGCTTGCCGTCGACAAGCGTCGGCACGACATCGGTCAGTCGGCCGTCAGTGGTGACGTGGAGGAGATAGGGACCGAACTCGTCGCCGATCCAGAACCCGTCATCCACCGGCTGGATCGACTCGATATCGAAGTCGGCTCCGGTCAGGTAGCGCTTGTCGGCGCCCTCCATGACGATCGGAAACGGCGCCAGCTTGTCCGGATCGCTGAGGAACACGGTGTCGAGGCGCTCGACCTTGCCACCTTGCCAGTCGAACTTGACGTGATGAAGCATCAGCATGGCGTCGCTGGAGTTGGCCTTGCTGCCAAAACCATTGTCGCTGAGGCTCCAGAACGTGCCGTCAGCCATGGTCTTGATGCCCGAGAAACCCTGTACCGGCTGGCCGTCGAACGGCAGGCCGAGGCCGGTCTTGCGGACGCCGTCAGCGCCCGGCACGGAGCCGAGCACGGTGGCGCGCTTGCGATCCGGCGTCGAGAACTTGCCGGCCTGTTTCAGAAACTCGGGCGCATCGGTCGGCGCGGCAATGATGGTATTGGCCGGCAATACGACCTGCGAAGCCAGAGTCGCCTTGAAGGCGACTTCGTCGGCGTTGGCAAAGGCAGCGGAAGCGACAATGGCGACGGACGCCAAAAGCAGGGTCTTCATCGGGCTCACCTGAAATGAAAGGAGAAAACCCGACTACGGTAGAAAGCGCCGATGTCAGCGCGTTTACAGCGCGATGACGGTTGGGTGATGAACGTGGCACCTGATAGGAAATCGCCCCGGCATGCAAGTTGCCGAGGCGAGTGTTTGGCGACTGCCGTCAATGCGGCAGCTCACAGGACGGATCAGTTCTTCTTGGTGTCTTCCAGGAAGAAGCGACCGAGCGGGTTCTGATCGAAGTTCTCGATATTCGACCGCGAGACATTGCGGTAGGGGCTATAGTAGAGGTCGATCCAGTTGACGTCGTCCTTGGCCTTCTTCTGGAGATCGATGTACATCTGCTCGCGCTTCTTGGGATCCATCTCGACGCGCGCGGCACCGACCAGATCCTTGACCGTCGGATTGTTGTAGCGGGTCATGTAGTTCATGTTGCTGTCGTGGCCGAGCACGAAGGTCGTCTTCTGGTCCGGGTCTAGCACGTCGTTGGTCCAGTACATGACCGATATGTCGTAGTCGCCGGCGATCAGCATGTCCCAGCTCTGGCTCGGATCGACCTTCTGCAGGTCCACCGTGATTCCGGCCTTGGCAAGCTGCTGCTGGAGAAGAATGGCGATCTGCTCGTCGACCTCGTCGCCGGCATTGACGATGTAGTTGAGCTTGAGGTCGGCTGCGCCGGCTTCGGCGAGCATGGCCTTGGCCTTCTCCGGATCATAGGGCCGCTGAAGGTTGTCGGCGTAGTGGTAGAGGGCGCCCTTCGGAACATAGGAATAGGCAACCTCGCCGAGACCGAAGGTCACGGCATCGACGATAGCCTTCTTGTCGATCGCCATGTCGAGCGCCTGGCGCACTTCCTTCTTGGCCAGCGCCCCATGCTCGTGGTTGATCAGCAGATGGTCCTCACGCGTCGACGTATCGAGATGGACCTTGAGGTTGGGATCCTTCTGGAGTTCGGCAATGCGGGAGAACGGCACGAAGATGGCCGTGTCGATCTCGCCGGCCTGCACCTTCAGCATGCGCGTGTTGTCGTCGGGAATGGAGATCCATTCGACACCGTCAAGGCTGACGTTGGCGGCGTCCCAATATTCGGGGTTCTTGACCAGGATCACGCGGTCGCCGCGCCGCCACTCCTTGACGGCGAAGGCGCCGGAGCCGATCGGCGTCTCGCCGAAGGCGTCCTCGCCCATGTCTTCGACGACCTTCTTGGGAAGCACCGAAACGTTGGGCAAGGCCAGCGAGGCCAGGAAAGGCGCCGACGGGCCGGTCAGCTTGATGACCAGCGTCTTCGGATCGGTGGCGGTCGCGGTGTCGACGATCTTGTAGCTGTCGGCCCAGAGCGAACCCGGATTGTCGCGGATGCGCAGGATCGAGAAGGCGGCATCCTCGGCGGTCACCGGATCGCCGTTGGAGAACTTGGCGTCGCGGAGCTTGAAGGTATAGGTGAGGCCGTCGTCCGACACGGTCCAGCTTTCGGCAAGGCCGGGGATCAGCTGGGTGCCGGTCTTGTCGACGCGCACCAGCACGTCGAACACGTTGGAGAACACCCAGTTGTCGACGTTCTGGGCGGTCTTGATCGGATCGAAGGTCGTGCCGTCCTCACGGCGACCGATGGTCAGCACACCGGCGGCCTCGGCGATCGAAGCCCCGAAAACGAGGGTGGCGAGAACGGTCGCCACGCTGAGTTTGGTCCACTTTGCGGTCATGTCGAGTTCCCTTCTGGTTATGATGCTTCGCCCGTGACGAGCCCGGACGTTTCGTCGTCAAACTCTTCCCCACCTTTCGGAGGCAGAAGCGGCTTGTCCGGATCGATATCCGGAATGGCGCCGATCAGCGCCCGCGTGTAGGCCTCACGCGGCGCGGCGAACACCTTGGCGGTCGCCCCCTCTTCCACGATCTCGCCGTGGTACATCACCACCACCCGCTCGCAGAGACTGCGGACGATGGCGAGGTCATGGGCGATGAACAGCAGCGTCAGGTTGAGCCGCTTCTTGAGATCGCGGAAGAGGTCGACGATCTGCGCCTGGATGGTGACATCGAGGGCGGCGACGCATTCGTCGGCGACAATCAGCTTGGGATTGACCGCCAGAGCTCGGGCGATTCCGGCCCGCTGGCACTGGCCGCCGCTCATGGACAGCGGTTTGCGGTCGGCGAACTCGCGTTCAAGGCCGACGAGATCGAGAAGCTCGCCGATGCGCTCGTGGATCCTCTCCTTCGGCACGCTCTCCTGCACGGCGAGCACTTCGGCCAGCATGGCGCCGATGGTGAGACGCGGATTGAGCGCGTTGTAGGGATCCTGGAACACCATCGCTGTCTCGTGACGGAGCTTCCTCAGCGCCTTGGTCCGCTCGGTAACGATGTCGGCGCCGTCGAAGGCAACATGTCCCTCGGAAATGGGCGCAAGGCCAAGCAGGGCCCGCGCCAGCGTCGACTTGCCGGAGCCGCTCTCGCCCACGATGCCGACCGTCTCACCGGGCATCACCTGCAAGCTGACCCCCTTCACGGCGGAGAACTCGCGCGGTCCGCCGCCGAACAGGGCTCGCCCGGTCACCGGAAAGCGAACGTGAAGGTCGTCGATCTCGATGAGCGGTCGCGCCTTCGTTGAAGTCTGGTCGTGCATGACGACGGGCGTCGTCTGTCGCGCTGGCATCGACGGATGAGAAGCGATCAGGTTCTGCGTGTAGGGGTGCTGTGGTTGACCGAGGACATCGCGCTTGTCACCGATCTCGAGAAGCCTGCCCTGACGAAGCACGGCGATGCGATCGCAGGTCTGTGCGACGATTCCGAGGTCGTGGGTGATCATGATCACCGACAGGCCTCGGCTTTCCCTGAGGTCCATCAAGAGCCTCAGGATCTGCGCCTGAATGGTAACGTCGAGCGCCGTCGTCGGCTCGTCGGCGATCAGTATGCGGGGATCGCAGGACAGCGCGACGCCGATCATCGCCCTCTGGCGCATGCCACCCGAGAACTCGTGCGGATAGCCGTTGTACTGCCGCGCCGGATGCGTGAAGCCGACCTGCGCCAGGATATCCAGCGCGACCGCCCTCGCCTCCTTGCCATCGACGCCGCGATGGACGCGGACGCCCTCGGCGATCTGGTCGCCGATGCGCATCAGCGGATCGAGATGGCTGGTCGGGTTCTGGAAGATCATGCCGATGTCGCGGCCACGCACCGAACGGATATCGGCCTCGGACACTTGCGTGAGGTCACGACCGTCGAGCATCACCGTGCCCGCGGTGATCTTCAACTTGGGCGACGGCATCAGCCGCACAAGAGAACGGCAGGTCAGGCTCTTGCCCGAGCCGCTTTCGCCGACGAGCCCCAGAATCTCGCCCTTGCCGAGATCGAACGACAGGTCGTCGATCAGCGTGCGCGGGCCATCGTCGCCCGAGAAAACGACGCTGAGGTCGTGGACGGAGAGCAGTGCCTCGCTCATTCGCGCACCCCCAGAAGATCGCCAAGGCCATCGCCGGTCAGCGAAAAGCCGAAGGCCAGGGTCACGATGGAGAGACCCGGGAACAGCGTGATCCACCAGGCTGTGGTGATGAAGCTCTGCCCTTCGGCCACCATCACGCCCCACTCGGCGATCGGCGGCTGCACGCCGAGGCCGAGATAGCTGATGGCCGCACCCGACAGCAGCACCAGCACGCAGTCGGACATCGAGAACACCACAGATCCTGCGATGGCGTTGGGCAAGAGGTGGCGGAACATGATGCGCGGCCCGGAAAAGCCGAGGCTGAGTGCCGCCGTCGCATAGTCCACGGTCTTCAGCACCAGCATCTGCGCCCGGATCAGTCGGGCGTAGGAAACCCAGCCGACGAGCGCCATGGCGATGTAGAAGCTCTGAAGTCCCGGCCCGAGAATGGCGATGATGGAGAGCATCAGCACCAGAAAGGGAAAGGCGAGAATGATGTCGATGAACCGCATGAAGGCGATATCGACCTTGCCGCCGAGATAGCCGGCGATCGTGCCGACCGTCGTGCCGATCAGAAAGGGAAAGAGCACGCCGATCACGGCGATCTGCAAGTCGACGCGCGCGCCCCAGATGACGCGCGAGAAAATGTCGCGGCCAAAGTTGTCGGTCCCGAACGGGTGTCCCCAGGAGGGCGGCTGAAGGCGAAGGTCGCCGTTCTGGAGGATCGGGTCAAACGGCGCGATCAGCGGTGCGAGCAACGCGATGACGACGAACAGGGAAAGAAGGATGAGGCCGGCGAGCAATGTCGGCCGCCGGCGAACCGCCTTCCAGGCAGGAACAAGCGCGGCGGTCATTGCTTCACCCTCGGATCGATGGCCACCGTGACGATGTCGGCGACGAAATTCACCAGCACGGTGGCGCAGGCAAACACCATGGCGACGCCCTGAACGACCATATAGTCCCGCGAGAAAATGGCGCGGACGAGCAACTGTCCCATGCCCGGCAAAGCGAAGACGCTTTCCACCACGACCGTACCGCCGATCAGCCACCCGATGTTGACCGCCAGCAGATTGACCGTCGGTACCAGCGAGTTGGGCATGACGTGCCGCCAGAAAACGATACTTTCCGGCATGCCGCGCGCCCGCGCCGCCGTGGCGATATCGCCCTTCAGTTCGGCGATCATCGCCGTCCGAAGCGAACGGATCAGCACCGTCGACAGCGACAGCGCGATGGTCAGCGACGGCAGGATCAGATGGTAGAGCTTGTCGGCAAGGCTCTCGCCATACCCGGACACGGGGAACAGGTCGAGCCGCACGGAAAAGAAGATGATCAGCATCAATGCCAGCCAGAACGGCGGAAAACCGATGCCGAAAGTCGAAATGAATCGCACCGCATGGTCGGCGGGACCGCCGTTGGAGCGGGCGGCCAGCGAGGCAAGCGGCACGGCTATCACGAGGGACAGCAGGACCGCCGAGAGCACCAAAGCCAGTGTAGGTTCGATGCGGGTGGTGATCAGCCTCAGAACGTCGATCTTGTAGAGGATCGACTTGCCCATCTCGCCGTGGGCGAGGTTCTGGAGAAAGTAGAAGTATTGCAGCCAGATCGGCTGGTCGAGCCCGTATTGGGCTCGGATGGCCGCGATAGCGGCCGGCGTCGACTTGGTTCCCAACAGCACGCGTGCCGGGTCGCCCGGAATGAGGCGAACGAGGACGAAAGTGATGATGCTGATGCCCAGCAGCACCGGCAGGAACTGCAGGGGACGGTAGAGGACGAACTTATACCGGTGCATCGTGGCTCCCGGGCTTGGAGACGATTGTCATGGATAGGGCGAGCGTCATCGCTGGCTGTGTTTCCCCAGGAAGGCAAGGAGCGCAGGGTAGTAATCCCCCGGGTTCTCGTAAAACGGCATGTGGCTCGCGTTGGCGAACACCTTGAGCTCGGCATCCGGCAAGTGCAGCTTGATGCGCAACGCGCAGGCCGGCGTGAGTTCATCGTGCTCGCCGCAGGTGATCAACGTGGGTACGGTGATCCTGTGGAGGTCCGGGACGCGGTTCCAATCCTTGAGGTTGCCGGTGTAGAGAAATTCGTTCGGCCCCTGCATGGTCCCGTAGGGGCCCATGTTCCAATCGGAAAGCGACCGATTGACCGGCGCCGGCCACTCCTTCAGGCGGCAGACGTGGCGATAGTTGAGCAACGTGATTGCCGCCACGTACTCGGGATGATCGATAGTGCCGGCAGCCTCATGCGCCTGCATCATTGCCACCGTTTCGGAGCCGAGCGCGCCGCGTAGGCGTTCGAGCTCCGAGACGAGATGCGGCATGTCGGCGACGGTATCCTCTAATATCAGCGTCTTGAGAGCATCCGGATAGGTCAGCGCATAATCGATGGCGAGCCATCCGCCCCAGGAATGTCCCAGGAAATGAACCCTGCCGAGGCCGAGCGCATTCCGTACCGTCTCGGTCTCCTCGACGTATCGACCGATCGTCCAAAGCGCGGGATCGGTAGGCCTGTCGGACGCCCCTGTGCCGAGTTGATCGAAGGCAATGACGCGATAGCCATGGTCGACCAGACAAGAGTGAGCCTCGCGCAGATAGTCGCAAGGCAGCCCCGGACCGCCGTTGGCGAGAAAGACCACGTCGTCGCCCGTGCCGAACTCGTAGGCAACGACGTCATGACCGTCGACCTTCACCACGTGCATGGCATCCGGGGCGATCTCCCGCCACATGATCGATCTCCTCAATCCGATTCAAAGCCCAGGATTTGAGCGTGATCAAATTTTGGATGAATTGACGCTCAACACCAGCTATTAGAAGTGATAGGGTCGGGCAGATGGAGGAGCCTGAACCCGCCATCCGGGAGGCTTTTCACTCCGGAGTAGCTATCGATGTCCGTCGACATTGCCGCCGTCAGGAAGCGGCTCGCCACCAAGGCAGACCTGGAAGGGTGCATCGACCAAGCCTTTGACATGGTGAAGGGCTTCGGCTTCGACGCGTTCATCTACGACTACACGCCGGTGCCCTACGATGTCGACGGCAGCATGAACATCCCCTCGCTTCTGAAGCTCAGGAACGTGCCCGAAGACATGCACGAGTACTGGTGCGGCCGAGGGTATTTCCGGTTCGATCCGGTGCAGCAGTTGGCGCTCCGGACGTCGACCCCCTTCTTCTGGAACTACGATCGCAATGCCGACACGGCGATCCGTCGCTATCTTTGCGAGGACAGTCGCCCGGTCGAAAGCTACCTCAGGGATCGAGGCCTGACATCCGGCGTCACGGTCCCGGTGCATCTGCCGGGCGGAGATTATGCGACCGTTACCGGCGTTCGCTTCGGCGCCGGAGCAGACTTCCAGCGTACGGCGGAAGGCGCCATCGCCGACTTCGGCCTGCTCGCCCACCTCTTCCACGAAACGGCCTATTCGGCCTTCGATGCTCCAGCTCGCGTCGGCGCCATGCCACGACTGACCGACCGCGAGCGCGAATGCTTGCGTCACTCCGCCGAAGGGCTATCGGCCAAGGAGATTTCGCGCATCATCGACCGTTCGGTGCCGACCGTCGTGATGCATCTCAACTCGGCGATCCGCAAGCTCAACGCCCGCAATCGCACCCAGGCCGTCGTGCGCGCCATCCACTACCGCCTGCTGGACGAACCTCGAACCTATAACTTCTGATAGCTGCTGCTCAGCTTTTCGCCGCGCTATGTTTTTGCCCAACGCATATGCAGCGGAGGGTGAGCGGTGGTTGAAGTCGTGGAAGGATTCGCGCCCTTTGGCGCTTACGAAACCTGGTACCGTGTCAGTGGCTCGCTGTCGTCTCCTCGTTTGCCCCTGATCATCGCCCATGGCGGCCCGGGATGCACGCACGACTACGTCGACAGCTTCAAGCGCATCGCCGACCTGGATGGCCGCGCCGTCATTCACTACGACCAGCTCGGCTCCGGCAACTCGACCCACCTGCCCGACAAGGGCAAGGACTTCTGGACGGTCCAGCTGTTCCTCGACCAGCTGGACGCCCTCCTTTCCCACCTCGGCATCGCCGACCGCTACGCCTATCTGGGCCAGTCCTGGGGCGGCATGCTCGGCGCCGAGCACGCCGTACGACGTCCAAAGGGCCTCAAGGCGCTGATCATCGCCAACTCGCCGGCCAACATGCACACCTGGGTCAGCGAGGCCAACCGCCTACGCGAGGAGCTGCCGCCGGACGTACAGGCGACGCTTCTGAAACACGAAGAAGCCGGCACCATAAGCCACCCGGACTACATCGCCGCCTCAAGGGTGTTCTACAGCCGTCACGTCTGCCGTCTCGATCCCTGGCCGAAGGAGGTGAGCCGCACCTTCGAGCTGATGGACCTCGACAACACCGTCTACATCAACATGAACGGCCCTACCGAGTTCCACGTCATCGGCACGATGAAGGACTGGACGATCGAGGATCGGCTGCCCGAGATCGACGTGCCCTCCCTGCTGATCTCGGGCAAGTATGACGAGGCCACGCCGGAGGTGGTTCGTCCTTATGTCGAGAAGGTCCCAGGTATCCGCTGGGTGCTGTTCGAGCACTCGAGCCACATGCCCCACGTCGAAGAAGAGGCGAAGTGCCTAGCGACCGTATCGGACTTCCTGAAAGCTGTGGAGGGCTGACGGTAACGCATTCGCCCTCCGCAAACGTGGGGCCAGCCACCCGGAGGGCTGTGCCGCCCTCGCCTACCGCATCGCCGCGGCGGAAGCGAGGGCGGCCCCCTATGAGGCGTCGACGTTCAGGCCGACAGACCGCCAGTCAGCAAAGGAGCGACCATGACCTGGAAAACCGCCCGCCGTTCCTTCTACTACGACGGCGCTCCCGAACCCGAGGATCCCTTACTCGTCGCCGGCAAGGTGGCGCTTCTCGTCATCGACGTTCAAAACGTCTACCTGGAGCGTTCAGACCCCACGACCCTGAGCGGAGATGATCTCGCCCGCTATCACGCCTGGGCGCCATTCCACGAACGCATGCACGGCACGGTGATCCCGGCGATCCGAAAACTGCTCGCCGCCTTTCGCAGCCGTGGGCTCGACGTGCTCTATGCCCGCATCGCTGCGTTGCGCCAGGATGGTCGCGACCGTTCATTGAGCCAGAAGAAGCCGGGCTGGAACAACCTCCTGCTGCCCAAGGACGAACTCGCGTCGCAGATCGTTCCGGCCATCGCACCGGAGGGCGATGAGATCGTCGTCACCAAGACGACAGACAGTGCCCTCACCGGCACCAATCTTCGCCTCGTGCTCGCAAACCTCGGCATCACCCATGTGGTCTGCTGCGGTATCTTCACCGACCAGTGCGTGGCTTCCACGGTGCGCAGCCTTGCCGACGAGAGCTTCGACGTCATCGTGGCCGAGGACGCCTGCGCGGCCGGCACCATGGACCTGCACGACAGGGAGCTTGAGATCATGAACATGATCTACTGCTCGGTCATGAGCACCGACGAAGCGATCGCTTATCTGCCAGCCTGACGGCGGCCGCCACTTTCGTTATCTCGTCATCCGACGGCCGCTGCCATCCTCGAAGAAATGAAGTCGGTCGGCAGCAACCGCCACCTTTATTTCGTCGGCGAGCGGCAGGTCCGGCGACAGCGCCATGGTGAGGTGGCGACCCTCGACCGACCCGTGAACCAGACGCAGGGCTCCCAGCTCCTCGATATAGCGAACGGCAAAGGGGACGCCCGTACCGGGCGCCGCCGGCTGGATGTCCTCGGCGCGAAGGCCGACGATCACCTGGCCATCCTTGACGCCGGAGACCCCGCTCGCCACCACCTGCCCGCCGATCGCTACCAAGCCATTCGTCACCTCGGCATCGGCGAGGTTCATGGCCGGCGAGCCGATGAAGCTCGCCACGAAGGTCGAGGCGGGATTGTGATAGACGTCGAGCGGCCGTCCAACCTGTTCGATGCGCCCCCCGTTCAAAACGACGATGCGGTCGGCCAGCGTCATCGCCTCAAGCTGGTCGTGCGTCACGTAGACGGACGTTACCCCCAGCCGCCTCTGCAACTGCCGAATCTCGCCACGCATGGACACGCGCAGCTTGGCATCGAGGTTGGAGAGCGGCTCGTCGAACAGGAAGGCGTCCGGTTTGCGCACGATGGCGCGGCCCATGGCGACGCGCTGCCGCTGACCACCGGAGAGCTGCTTCGGCTTGCGCTGGAGGAAGGGCTCGATCTCCAGCATGCGCGCCGCCTCGGCCACGCGGGCATCGATATCCGCCTTGGGCACGCCACGGTTTCTGAGGCCATAGGCGAGATTGTCGTAGACGCTCATGTGCGGATAGAGCGCGTAGTTCTGGAACACCATGGCGATGTTGCGCGCCGCCGGATCGACCTCGTTGACCACCCGGCTACCGATGGAGACGGTCCCCGAGGTGATCGTTTCCAGGCCGGCGATCATCCTGAGCAGCGTCGACTTGCCGCAACCGGACGGACCGACGAGAACGATGAACTCGCCATCGGCGATCGAAAGGTTGACATCCGAAACGGCCCGGACGCCACCGGCGTAAACCTTGCTCACACCGGTGATTTCAATGGCGGACATGCTCATTTCTCCGTTTCGATGAGGCCCTTGACGAACAGCCTTTGCATGCCGACCACCACGATCACGGGCGGCAGCATGGCCAGCACCACGGTGGTCATGACGACGTTCCATTGGGGAAGCGCATCGGCGACATCCGACATGCGCTTGATCCCCATGACGATGGTGTAGTGGCTGGATGTGGTGGTGATCATCATCGGCCAGAGGTACTGGTTCCAGCCGTAGATGAAGAGAATGACGAACAGCGCGGCGATGTTGGTGCGACTGAGCGGGAGAAGTATGTCTCGGAAGAACTTGAGCGGCCCCGCCCCGTCGATCCGCGCGGCCTCCATCAGCTCCTCCGGTACGGTCAAGAAGAATTGCCGGAATAGGAAAGTGGCCGTTGCCGAGGCGATCAGGGGGATCGTCAGGCCGGCGTAGCTGTCGAGCAGGCCGAGATCTGCCACCACCTTGAAGGTCGGCACGATACGCACCTCGACCGGCAGCATCAGCGTGACGAAGATCATCCAGAAGGCCACCGCGCGAAAGGGAAAGCGGAAGTAGACAATGGCGTAAGCCGACAGGATCGAGATGGCGATCTTGCCGAAGGCGATGGAGAGCGCCATGACCAGCGAGTTCCACAACATGCCGCCGAGAGGTGGAGCCCCCGAGCTGGAGAGGCCGTCAGTCAGCATCGAACTATAGTTGGCGATCGCGTCGCTGCCCGGCAACAGAGGGACAAGCCCCGACATGAAGTCGTTGGGACCATGCGTCGAGGCGATCACGGCGACATAAACGGGAAAGGCGACGATCAGGATGCCGGCGATCAGCACGGCATGGGCGAGCGCGTCGAGCCACGGATGGCGATCGATCATGGCCGACTCCTCAATAGGTTACCTTGCGCTCGACCCACTTGAACTGGATCACCGTGAGCGTCACGACGATGGCCATCAGCACCACGGACTGTGCGGCCGACGAGCCGAGATTGAGACCGATGAAGCCGTCGACGAACACCTTGTAGACCAGGATGTTGGTCGACTGGGCCGGGTTACCGCCCGTTGTGGCGTGGATCACCGGGAAGGTGTCGAACATCGCGTAAACGAGATTGATGACGGCGAGGAAGAAGGTGGTCGGCGACAGCAACGGAAACACGATGGTGAAGAAGCGTTTCACCGGTCCCGCGCCGTCGATGGCCGCCGCCTCGATCATCGATTTCGGGATGGCCTGCAGGCCGGCCATGAAGAACAGGAAATTGTAGGAAACTTGCTTCCAGCTCGCGGCGATGACGACCAGAATCATGGCATCGGTGGGTTGCAGCGAGTGATCCCAGCGATAACCGACCGCGGCAAGGAGATAAGGCAGCAAGCCGATGGTGGGGTTGAAAAGAAACCACCACATGATGCCCGCGACGGCCGGCGCAACGGCATAGGGCCAGACCAGGAGTGCCGCGTAGACGCGGCTGCCGCGAACGAGCCGGTCGAGACTGACCGCGAAGACGAGACCGAGTCCCACCGACAACAGCGTGACCGCCGGTGCGAAAATGGCGGTCACCTTCAAGGAGTTGAGATAGGTCGGCTCATGAAGGAGATCGGCATAGTTGGCAAGACCGACCCATGTCGTCGACAGACCGAAGGCATCCTCACGCTGAAACGACTGGATGACGGCCTGAGTTGCCGGCCAAAGGAAGAAAATGACGGTCACTGCGAGCTGCGGCAAAAGGAACGCGTAGGGCAGCAGGCGATTGCCGAAGACGGTGCGCTTGGTCTGCATGAAGGAAACCGGATCGAGTAACGCGGATGCGGCGTTTTTCGGCAGCTACCCGCAAGAAGGCCGGCGCCGGACGGGAGGCCCGCCGGCGCCGGATGTCACTTTGAAGCGAGTAATCAGCCGTTCGCGGCGCGGAAGTCGGCGATCAGCTTGTTGCCGCGCGTCACGACCGAGTCGAGCGCGTCCTTCGGGCTCTTCTGACCGGCGAGCAGGTTCTGGAACTCCTCGTCGATCACGTCGCGGATCTGCACGTAGTTGCCGAAGCGCAGGCCCTTGGAGTTGTCGGTCGGCGGGTTGAGCGTGATCTGCTTGATGGCGACGTCGGAACCCGGGTTTTTGGCGTAGAAGCCCTGCTCCTGGCCGAGTTTGTAGGCGGCCTCGGTGATGGGTAGGTAACCCGAATACTGGTGCCAGTCGGCCTGCACTTCCGGCGACGACAGGAAGCTGAAGAAGTCAGCGACGCCCTTGTACTCGGCCTCGCCGTGCCCCTTCAGAACCCAGAGCGTGGCACCGCCGATGATCGAGTTCTGCGGAGCGCCCTGGACGTCGGAATAGTACGGCAGCATGCCGAAGCCGACCTCGAAGTCCTTGGAGTTGGCGATCACGCCGGCGCGCGAGGCCGACGAGTTCATGTAGATGGCGCATTCCTGGCTGTAGAACTTCGGCGGAGCATCGTTGCCGCCGGCCGGGCCGCCATACTGGAACAGTCCCTCGTCCTGCCACTTCTTCAGGTTGGTCCAATGACGCACCTGCAGGTCGCCGTTGACGGTCAGTTCCGCGTCCATGCCGCCGATACCGTTCTGAAGGGTACCGATCGGCTTGTTGTGCCAGGCCGAGAAGTTCTCAAGCTGCACCCAGGAGATCCAGCCGGTGGTGAAGCCGCACTTGGCGGCACCCGAGGACATGATCTTCTGCGAATAGGACTCGACGTCTTCCCACGTCTTCGGCGGCTGCTCGGGGTCGAGACCGGCCTTCTTGAAGACGTCCTTGTTGTAGTAGAGGATCGGGGTCGACGAGTTGAACGGCATCGACAGCATGTTGCCGTCGGCATCGGTGTAGTAGCCCACCACGGCCGACAGGAAGGCCTTCGGATCGAAAGCGGCTCCGGTGTCCTTCATCAGCTGGTAGGCGGGGTAGATGGCGCCCTTGGCCGCCATCATCGTGCCGGTGCCGACCTCGAACACCTGCACGATATCGGGCTGCTGCTTGGCGCGGAAGGCGGCGATGGCAGCCGTCATCGTTTCGGGATAGGACCCCTTGTAGACGGCGGTTACCTTGTACTCATCCTGCGAGGCGTTGTACTTGGCGACGATCTCGTCGAGCTTCTTGCCGAGTTCGCCACCCATGGCGTGCCACCAGGTGATCTCGGTAGCGGCAAAGGAGGAACTGGACAAGAAGGTCAGGGCAAGTCCGGCGATGAGGGACCGCGTCAGCATGGCGTCTTCCTACTCTCGAGGTTGTCGGTGACGGCAAGCAGTAGGAGCGGCTTGTGACAGAGGCATTGCCGCCGCATGACGGTTCGGTGACGCCCGAGGACGCCCCGGGACGGTTCTCGTCTTCGCCACGCAGATTGCAGTATCGGGGAGGAGCCGATGAAAACCGGATGCGTGTTCCGGTCTGACCCAGCACTTTGCTTGCACTGCGCGTCGCGCTGAACCGCAAAAACGCCTAAGCCTTTTGTCTATACGTATTTTTATGAAGCAAGATGAGAGGTCGCGTCCGTCTCCCGCGCCCGGAAAGAAAATCTGTCCGGCCGTCCAGCCGGAGAACCGAGCATTCAATATCCAGCTGCGCCGAGACAAGGCTACAGGACGATGCGTTGAGACGGAAAGCCCTCATCGCCTTCAGGATCACATTGCTTTTTCACCCTCAAAAAGCGAACCACTCATGCTCACGACAGAATAAACATGAAAACAACAGGTCTATACATAGAATAGAGTGCACAATCACCATCATTTGTATCGTTTCATCTTAAGTCAAAACAACGCACAACGATAAGTATCTCGACATTTGTTCAGCCACACAAACATGCCTCCCAAGTTTGGTCCTCGAGTAAACGACAGCTTAACCTCGCATGCCCTGAAATGTGCCTACACATTTGAATGCGCGGTTCGGACAACAAAGTTGGCTGGGCGATTGCTTTTGGGAGAGAGAGAGATGCGCTGGACTGTTGGCAAACTCAAGGTGAAGGCCTTGCGGCTCGGCATATCCGGAAAGATTGTTTCCGGCTTCCTGATAGCGCTAACGCTAATGGCTGTCGTAGCTGGCGTCTCGCTCAGGACATTCTCTCAATCGAACAGCGTGGTGACCGATCTCGCCACACGCAACGTCGAGGTCGGCATCGCCAATGACATCCAGGCGAAGTTCCTCGAATACCGTCGTCTCAGCCGCGAGCTCATCTACACCTCGCTTCCCGGAACGGCCCAGGCCACCGAGAAACAAGCAGAGACGCTGCGTTCGGCCATCGCCGACGGCGTCAGCAAGGTTTCGGACTTCGGACAGCGCGACACCCTTCAGGAACTGAGCCTCGAATTCGAATCCTACGCAACGGAACTTGCCCGCATCGGCACGGAAAAGGCCAAGCTGGCGACGATGCGCGTCGAGTCCATGGAACCGGCCATCGCCGCCGTGCAGAAGGGCCTCGAAGACGTCGCCGCCATCGCGCTGGCGACCAGCGATGCTTCGACGCGCGATACCGTCAACGAGATCCTGCGGCTGGTACTGCTGGTGCAGAACCAGGCCAATGTCGCCCTCGCCAACCTTGATGAAGAGTCTCTTCAGGCGGCACTCGACACGCTGACCACCGCCGACAGCTGGATCGACTCCTCGGCCAAGTCCGGCCCCAAGGAGTTGCGCTCGACGTTCGCCGAACTGCTGAGCAAGGCGCAGCAGTTTGAATCGGACTTCACGGTCATTCAGGCCTCAAGCCTCCAGAACATCAAGGACGTCGCCGCCCTCAACGATAAGGTCACGGCCATCATCAGCACGCTCGACGCCTTCATGGGGGTTGCCACCAAGAGCCAGGCCGCCCTGCAGGCAAAATCGGAGCAGATGCTGGCCTCGTCCGAGACCATGCTGTGGGGAATCTCCGCCGGAGGTCTCGTTGTCGGGCTCGTCCTCGCCCTTCTCCTCGGTCGCGGCATTTCCAGGCCGATCGTATCGATCACCCGCGCCATGCAGCGCCTCTCTGCCGGCGAGTTGAACGTGACCGTTCCCGGACTTGGCCGAACGGATGAAGTCGGCACCATGGCCGCCACACTCAACGTCTTCAAGGAAGGGCTGGCCGAGAACGAGCGACTGCGCGTCGAGCAGGATCATGCCAAGGCCGCGACGGAGGAGCGCCGTCGCGGGGAGATGAGTCAACTCGCAGATGCCTTCGAAATGGCCGTGGGCGGCGTCGTCCAGTCCGTGGTCAGCGCCTCCTCCCAGTTGCAGCTCGCCGCGCGCTCGATGAGCTCGGCGACCGAGGAAGTATCGGGCCAGTCGATCACCGTCGCGAGCGCCGCCGAAGAGGCGTCCACCAACGTCGAAACGGTGGCCGCATCGGCCGAGGAGCTCGCTTCCTCCATCGGCGAGATCAAGCGTCAGGCGGATGAGAGCACCCGCGTCGCCTCCCGCGCGGCCAGCGACGCCCAGGACACCGCCAACCGGGTGCGTGAACTGGCCGAAAGCGCCAATCGCATCGGCGAGGTGGTCAACCTCATCGACAACATCGCCAGCCAGACAAACCTTCTGGCGTTGAACGCCACCATCGAAGCGGCGCGGGCCGGAGAGGCAGGCAAGGGCTTTGCCGTGGTCGCCGCCGAAGTGAAGCAGCTTGCCGACCAGACGTCGAAGGCCACGTCGCAGATCTCCCGCCAGATCGGCGAGATCCAGTCGTCGACGCAGTCGTCGGCCGAAGCGATCGTCGGCATCACCTCGATCATCGAGCAGCTCAACGCCATCGCTTCCTCGATTGCTGCGGCCGTCGACCAGCAGGGCGCGGCAACCAACGAGATCGCCCGCAACGTCGCCCAGGCCTCGTCGGGAACCCATCAGGTGTCACAGAACATCGTCGGCATCACCCAGGCGGCTACCGAGTCCTCCAGCGCCGCGACGCAGGTTCTGTCCTCGGCCGACGACCTCGCTCGCCAGTCGGACACGCTTCGCGACGAGGTCACTCGCTTCCTGTCTTCGGTGCGGAGCACCTGAGAACCAATATCTGACAGCACCTTCGCGGCGGCTCACGGGCCGCCGTTTTCTTTTGCTCATTCCAGCCGGCGACGGAACAACCAGCCCGCGGTCGGCAGGGTCACGCAGGCAATCAGCGCCATCGGCACCGTCTCGACGACGATCTCGGCGATCGGGATATCCTTCAGGAACACGCCACGCACGATGACCAGGAAGTAGCGGAGCGGATTGACGTAGGTAAGTATCTGAAGCCACTCGGGCATGTTGGCGATGGGCGTCGCAAAGCCCGAAAGCAGCATGGCGGGCGCCAGAAAAAGAAAGGCGCCGAGGATCGCCTGCTGCTGCGTCGCCGCCAGCGCCGAAATGAACAGACCGAAGCCGACCAGCGAGATCAGATAGAAGAAAGCGGCGACGTAGAGGGCGACGACCGATCCGCGCAACGGTATGCCGAAGATCCAGACGGCCGCGAGCACGAAGAGGGTGATGTGCAGGAAGCCGATCAGGATCGGCGGAATGACCTTGCCGACCAGGATCTCGTGCGTCCGGAGCGGTGAGACCATCAGTTGATCGAAGGTACCGAGTTCGCGCTCGCGAGCGATGGACAAAGCCGTGACCAACAGGCCCACCAACATGGCGATCGAGGCAACGAGGCCCGGCACCATGAACCACTTGAAGTCCAGGTTGGGATTGAACCAGTTGCGCGCGACGGTCCCAACCCTGACCGAGGCAAGCCGCTGGCCGGCCGGCGTATCCGCGGCAAGCCCGGTGGCGATCGACGAGATGTAGCCGGATACGATCTGCGAGGCATTGGAGCGGCGGCCGTCGAGAATGATGGCGACGTCGGCGGTCTCGCCTGCCTCGATGTTGCGCGAGAAATCGGCGCCGATCTCGACGGCCGCGATCACCCGCTCGCGGTCGATCGCCTCGCGAAGCTCCTCGGGGTTGTCGGTCCGCCGGACGAGACGAAACTGAGGCGAAGCCTCGATGCGGCTCGTCAGCTCGCTCCCCCAGTGACCGGCATCGCGGTTGAGCACCATCACGTCGACGTTCCGGACCTCCAGCGTCGCCGCGTAGGAAAACACCAGTAGCTGAAGAACCGGCGGCGCGATCAGGATCATCCGGCTTTTCGGATCGCGAAAGAGAGCGAGGAACTCCTTCCGGACGAGCGCAAGGAGGCGGGTCAGTTCCATCGTCAGGAAATCCTCTTGGCGGTCTTGCGAATAGCAACGGCGAAGAGAACGAGACCGAAGCCGATCAGGATCAGGATGGCGCGAAGAAACATCGGCCAGATGTCGCCGGCCAGGAACACCGACTGAAGGCTGGGGATCAGGTAGCGGGCCGGCACGATCATCGAGACGTACTGGATCACAAGCGGCATCGAGTTGATCTCGAAGATGAACCCCGACAAGAGAAAGCTCGGCAGGAAGCCGGACAGAAGCGCCAGTTGCGAGGCGAGAAACTGGTTCTTGGTGACCGCCGATATCAGGAACCCCTGCCCCAGTGCCGGCATGAGGAAGGCGGCCGACAGCGCATAAAGCGCCAGGACGGACCCTCGAAACGGAACGCCGAACAGAAATACCGCGAGAACGACGCAGAGTGTCATCGAGGCAAGGCCCAACAGAAAATAGGGCACGATCTTGCCAGCGAGCAGCTCCCAGGCGGTGACCGGCGTCGCCATCATCGCTTCCATGGTGCCGCGCTCCCATTCGCGAGCGATCACCATCGAGGTGAGCAGTGTGCCCACCAACGTCATGACGATGGTGATCGACCCGGGGACAAGAAAGTTGCGGCTCTTGAGTTCGGGATTGAACCAGAAGCGCTGCTGGATGGAGAGCGGCGTCGCCGTGAGCGCCCGCTCAGCCGCTCTTTGCGCCTCCCAGTTGGAGACGGTGCCGGCCGCGTAGTTCTGCACGAAGTTGGCCGTGTTGGGATCGGCGCCATCCACGATCACCTGCACTGCGGGATGGCGGGTGGCCGAGAGATCGGCGGTGAAGCCGCTGGGAATGACGAGAATGCCGCCGATACGGCTCTGAACGAGATCCGAGGTGAACTCGCGCCGATCACGACCGATGGTCACGGCGAAATAGCGGGAGTTCTGGAAGCTTGCCGCGAGATCGAGAGTGACCGGGGTCGTTTCTTCAAGCACGAGTCCGACCCTGGTGCGGGTCGTGTCGAGCGATACCCCGTAGCCGAAGAGAAACAGCAGGATGAGTGGCAATACGAGAGCAATCAGGATGCTGGACGGATCCCGAAT
Organism: Pleomorphomonas sp. NRK KF1; assembly: GCF_023721755.1. GTDB lineage: Bacteria > Pseudomonadota > Alphaproteobacteria > Rhizobiales > Pleomorphomonadaceae > Pleomorphomonas. Next base: position 617,539 of record NZ_JAMDLH010000001.1, read on the forward strand.
GATCTGGAAACTCTCCTTGCGAACAAGCGCCAGAACGCGGGGGGCTCGCCCTCGACGAAGAGCGTTCATGCCGAGGCCTCCCTCTCGCTCTCTTCGATCAGGGCGATGAACGCGTCCTCCATGGTAGGATCGGGCCGGTCTGGCCCTGCTACCTGGAGCTTGAGCTCATCGGGCGAACCGAGCGCGATCGACTTGCCCCGATAGATGAGCGAGATGCGGTCGCAATACTCGGCCTCGTCCATGAAATGGGTGGTGACGAGGACCGTCACGCCCTTCTCGACAAGCCCGTTGATGTGGGTCCAGAACTCGCGGCGGGTGATGGGGTCGACGCCCGAAGTCGGCTCGTCGAGAAATAAGGCTTCCGGCTCGTGCATGACGGCGGCGGCGAGTGCGAGACGCTGCTTGAGACCGAGCGGCAGATCCTTGGCCGACATGGTCGCGTGCGGCCCCAGATCGAAGATGTCCAGCATCATGGCAATGCGCTCGCGCCGGCGCGCGCCCGAAAGGCCGTAGACGCCAGCGAAGAAGTCCAGGTTCTGAACAGCCGAGAGATCGCCGTAGAGCGAGAACTTCTGCGCCATGTAGCCCAAGCGGTTACGCGCCTCGGCCGCGTCCTTGCGAAGATCGAAGCCGGCAACCCTGCCCTCGCCCTCCGACGGCTTCAAAAGGCCGCACAGCATCTTGAAGGTGGTGGACTTGCCGGCGCCGTTGGGTCCGAGCAAGCCGAAGATCTGGCCACGAGGAATATCGAAGGTGATGCGGTCGGCGGCGGTGAAGTCGCCGAAACGCTTGGTCAGCCCGCGCGCTTCGATCACCGGTCGACCGTCGCCGGTGGGGCGTAGTGCCTGCGCGTCGGCCAGCGCCGAGCGGCCGCCGGGACCTCCGCCCAGCATGTCGACAAAGGCGTCCTCGAAGCGCGGCGCGGTGGAGCCGAGGCGGGCGGACCCAAGGCCCGCGGTTTTCGCGATCTCTTCGGCGTCGCCCTCGGCGGCCAGGACCAAGCGGATCGCCTCGCCTTGAATCACGCCATCGACCACCTTGTCCTCTTCGAGCAGCCGAGCCAACAGCCGGCGACGACTACCCTCAATGCCGGTCAGGCGCTGCACCCTGCCCTCTACGCGATCCGTGAGGCCGGACGGCGTGCCGGCATAGAGCAACTTGCCTGCATTCATCAACAGAACGCGATCACAAGCTTCAGCCTCGTCGAGATAGGCGGTCGACCAGACGACGCCGATACCCTCGGCGGTCAGGTTCTCGACCATCTTCCACAGTTCGCGCCGCGAGATCGGGTCGACGCCGACTCCCGGCTCGTCGAGCAGCAGGAGGCGTGGCTTGCGGATCAAGGCACAGGCGAGGCCGAGCTTCTGCTTCATGCCGCCGGAAAGTTTGCCGGCAAGGCGACCGGTAAAGCGTTTGAGATCCGTGAAGGTCAGCAACTCATCGAAAACACCAGGTCGCTCGCGGTGCGGCAGGCCGCGCATATCGGCATAGAGGTCGAGATTCTCCTGAACCGACAGGTCTTCGTAGAGACCGAAGCGTTGCGGCATGTAACCGATCGCCGCCTGTATGGCCGGCGCCTCGGCGCGCGCGTCATGCCCAAGTACGGCGATACGGCCCGCTTCCGGTTGCATCAGGCCCGTCATCAGGCGGATGAGCGTTGTTTTACCAGCCCCGTCAGGGCCTACGAGGCCGGTAATCTCGCCGCCATGAATATCGCCCGACACGTCATCGAGCGCCGGCGCGCCGGCGCCGAACCGTTTGACGACCCCTTCGAGACGGACAAGGACGGGCTGGCCTTCCGCGGCGGTGCTCATTTTGCCTCGCTCGGGGCGGGCGGCAGGTGAACGGTCACCGGCATGCCCTGCCGCAAATCCTTGCCCGGATGCTCGACGATGACGCGAAGACGATAGACGAGATCGGTACGCAGGTCCGGCGTCTCGACCGCCTTCGGCGTGAACTCCGCCACCGGCGAAATGAACCCGACCTGTCCTTCATAGCCGGCGCCGGTCATGCTGTCGGACGTGACTTTGACCTTCAGTCCGGGATGAACACGGCCGAGATCCGGTTCCGAAACGTAAGCGCGGACCCAGACCGGTTCGGTCAGCGCCAGAACCAGAACATTGGTAGAGGAGGCGACGATGGCGCCCGGCTCGCTGACGCGCGACAGGATCACGCCGTCGGCGGGCGCCTTCAGTTCGGTGTCGGCAAGCGACGTGCGGGCGGCGTCGAGCTGCGCCTCGGCGGCGCGAAGCTGAGCCTCGGCGGCCGCGACATCTTCCGTCCGGCTCCCCTCCTCGATGAGCGAAAGCGCCGCCTTGGCGCTGGCGACACGGGCGCTGGCCATGTCCTTGGCGGCGGTCGCCGTGTCGAGGCTGGCTTGGGCAACGGTACCCTGGCTGCGCAGTTGGTCGGCGCGGGACAGAGCCAGCTCGGCGTTGGCGAGACTTGCAACCTGCTCCTCGTAGGCGGCCCGCGCCTTGGCAATTTCCGAAGGACGGGCGCCGGCCTTGAGCTTGTCGAGCGTCGCCTTAAGTGCCGCAACGTTTTCCTCGGCAGCTCGAACGGAGATCTCGTAAGGGCCGGAATCCAGACGAGCCAGAACGTCGCCGGTCTTCACAACGTCGCCCTCCTCCACCACCACGGCAGCGAGCCGGCCGGCTACACGGAAACCGAGCGACACCTGACGGATGTCGACATTGCCATAGATCACTTGCGTCGGCGGCGCTGGGGCAAAATAGCCGTAGCGCTGCGGCACGCCAAGGTACCAGGCGGCACCGGCGCCAGCGGCCGCGAGAAGCAGGACGACGGGGACGATCTTGTTCATGTTGCACTTTCCCCGGTGGGATGAATGCCGGCGACGAGTTCGCCGGCGATACTGCGGATCGCGGCGGTTTCCTTCGAACCGACTGCCGACCACTCCATCTCGCGAAGGATGGTTGCCCGCCCGACGCGATAGACGATCAGCGAGCCGACCAGAGACAGCGTCCGCAATCGCACGCGCTCGGAGTTGGGATCGGCTTCGAGGAGGATGCCGACGAGATGGCGCACGGCCGTCAGCATCGGCTGCATGAACCCCGTGTAGATTCGATCGTAGGCCTCGGTCGGCTCGGCCTGCTCGCGAACCATGTAGCGGACCCACACGGCCGACTCATCTTCGGCGAACAGCGTCAACATGGCTTCGCCGAGCGTAGTCAGAATGGCGCGCGCCTCTTCGACGTCGATCGGCCGCCCGCCGAACTGAGCTTCGGCGAAGCGGCCCAGCACCATCTTCCGACGTTCGCCGATGCGCACCTGCAACCGCTCGATCAGGTAGTCGGCAACGGCATTGTAGAGGCCACGCTTGTTGCCGAAATAGTAGTTGATCGCCTGAAGGTTGACGCCTGCCAGCTCGGCAAGCTTGCGGGTTGAAACGCCCTCGAAGCCATACTGGCCGAACAGGTTGAGCGCGGCGAGAAGGAGCTTTTCGCGGGTCCCGTCGTTACGGGCGATATCGGTTGATGGGGGCTTTGTCATGCCACCAATCTACACCTAACACCAATTCAGTCAATCGACTGATTTACGGATGGCAAGAGGCAAACCGGACCGGCTTTATGCGCGAAATCTTCGAGGGTCTTGTAGGGATCGTCAGTCGCGCGACAATGCGACCACCGGATCCAGCTGTGAAGCGTTGCGGGCCGGCAGAAAGCCGAACACCACGCCGATCAGTGTAGAGCAAAGGCAGGCGGCCACAATCGATGTGGTCGAGTAGATCAGCGCAAAGTCGCTGGAAATGAGCTTCACGAGTTGGCCGATGCCGAAGGCGGCGCCTATGCCCAAGAGACCGCCGATCAGGCACACCAAAACGGCTTCGATCAGAAACTGTTGGAGGATGTCGCCCTGTCGCGCACCAACGGCCATGCGAACGCCGATCTCGCTCACCCGCTCCGATACCGAAACGAGCATGATGTTCATCACCCCGATACCGCCGACCACAAGCGAGATGACGGCAATGGCCGCGATCAGCAGCGTCAGCATCTGCGTGGTCGAGGTGATCGTCTGGCGAATGTCGTCGGTGTTGAGAATGAAGAAGTCCTGGCTGCCATGTCGTTGCGTCAGAAAGCGCGTGACGTCCTGCTCGGCCAGGCTGGTATCGACGTCGTCGGCGACGCGGACAGTGATCGATCGCAGCGACATGTTGCCGAGAAAGCGCGTCTGCACCGTGGTGTAGGGTAGATAGACCGAGAGATTCTGGCTGGAACCGAAGCCGCCCTGCTGCGGCTGGGTGACACCGACGATGCGAGCCGGCACATTGCCGATCAGCAGCACCTGCCCCACCGGCGATGCCTGGCTGTCGGCGAACAGCGTCTTGAGAGTGTTCTCGTCGATGACAACGTCCACCGCCCGGTTGCGCACCGACCGGGCATCGAAGAAACTGCCCTCCGCCAGCTTGGTACCGCGCGCGGCGAAATATTGCTCGCCGACGCCGTTGACGAGCGCATTGGCCTCCAGAGAGCCGACGCGCAACGTCTCGCTTGTGGAGACGGTCGGCGTTACGGCCGCCACATAGCTCTGCCGTGCCAGCGCCTCTGCATCGGAAACGACCAGCGTGGTGATCTTGCTGGAACGGGTATCGCCGAAGTTGCGGCCGGCGAAAATCTCCAGCGTGTTGGTGCCCAAACTGGAAATATTCGCGAGCACCTGCTGTTGCGTGCCCTGCCCGATCGCCACGACGGACACCACCGACGCGATGCCGATGATGATGCCGAGCATGGTGAGAAAAGTCCTGAGCCGATGAGCCGCCATGGCCAGCACGGCCATGCGCAACGCTTCCTTGAAGCGATCGACCACCGAGCGGAAATAGCCACCGCGTCTTGGGCGCTCCCCCTGCGGCGTGGGAGCAGCCGCAGGCGCGCGCTCCTCCGTCGTCTCGCTCTTCCGATCGTTCAGAATGACGCCGTCGGAAATCTCGATGATGCGGCGGGCGCGGCTTGCGACATTCATGTCATGGGTGACGATGATGATCGTCTTGCCCTCGGCGTTCAACTCCTCGAGGATGCGCAGCACCTCTTCGCCTGAATGCTTGTCGAGGGCGCCGGTCGGCTCGTCGGCCAGGATGACGTTGGCGCCGTTCATCAGGGCACGGGCGATGGAGACGCGCTGCTGCTGACCGCCGGAAAGCTGCCCCGGACGGTGATCCGTGCGGTCGCTCATGCCGAGCCGGTCGAGCAGTTGTTCCGCTCGTGCCCGTCGATCGCGTGGAGGCATTCCGGCGTAGATGGCCGGGATCTCCACGTTGGCGAGCGCATCGAGTTCGCCCAGCAGGTGATAGCGCTGGAAAATGAAGCCGAAATGCTCGCGCCGGAGAGCGGCGAGTTCATCCGGCTCCAGCAAGGCGGTCTCACGGCCCGAGATGCGATAGCTGCCGGCCGTCGCCCGGTCGAGGCAGCCAAGGATGTTCATCAGCGTCGACTTGCCGGAACCCGACGCGCCGACGATGGCCACCATCTCGCCCGCCTCAATCACGAGATCGAGGTCCTTCAGCACGGTGATCGTGCCGTCGCCCGAGGGAAAATCACGCCGAAGCTTTTCCAGGCGGATGAGTTCGGCCATGGCTCACATCCCTGGCGGCGGTCCACCGCCGCCACGCCCGAGCCGGAGCGATGACGAGGCCGCTGCCCGTTGGGCAGCCGTCATTTCACCGGTCACCACCTTGTCGCCCTCGGCAAGTCCGGACTTCACCTCGGCGGTGACCTTGTCGTTGAGACCGACTTCCACCCGCCGCTCGGTCGTACTGCCGTCGGCATTCAGCACCCTGACCCGATAGCTTCCATCGGAACCGCGCGTGCCCAGCGCGGCGGCCGGCACGGTCAGCACGTTCTCGGCACGTCCGAGCACGATATTCACCTCGGCGGTCATGTAGGTCCGGAGACGCCCGTCGGGATTGGGAACGCTGAAGTTGCCGTAGTAGTAGATGGCGGAAGACGACGAACTTGATGACGACGAGGAACTCGACGACGTGATGTCCGCGTCGGTGCGGATCGACTCCGGGGCGGGGTCGATGCTTTCGAGCGTCGCATCATAACGACGTTCGGGATCGCCGATGATGGTGAAGTAGACCTTCTGGCCCGGCGCCACATGCACGACGTCGGCCTCCGATATCTCGGCCCGCACCGTCATGGTGTCGAGCTGCCCCAGCACGACGATCGTCGGCGCCGACTGGGCGGCATTGACGGTCTGTCCGGCCTGGCTGACCACGGCGAGAACCGTGCCGTCGATCGGAGCAGTGATGCGGGTGTAGCCGAGGTTGGCCTCTGCCGTCTCCACCGCCACCTCCGAGGACTGGATTTCGGCATCGAGGGCGGCGATCTGGGCCTCCGTCGTCTTGACGGTCGCCTCCGCGCTCTCGAGATCGGCCCGAGCGATGGCGTTCTGACTGACCATGGTTTGTTGGCGTTCCATAGTCTGCTGGGCCAGCAAAAGCGACGCCTCCTTCTCGGATCGTTGGGCGCGAACGCTGGCAAGCGACGCCCGGGCTTTCTTGAGGTCGTTCTGCTGTGTCACCGAGTCGATTTCGGCGATGAGATCGCCGGCCTTCACCCGATCGCCGAGAGCAACCTCGAGCGAGGTTATGCGGCCCGACACCTGCGCGCCGACCGCGACCAGCTTCACCGGTCGCACCTGACCCGTTGCCAGTACGGTCTCCTCGACGCTGCCCCGCGAAACGGTTGCGGTCATCATAGTGACGGCCGGAGTCGCGTAATAGGAACTCCTGAGGACATAGGCGCCAACGCCGAGGACGACGAGCGCCATCAGCAGGATCAGACCGCGACGGTTCTTGCGTTTGCGCGGTGCGGCAGTCATGCGTGGCGCCCCATGTAGTAGGCCAACGAGGCAAGGACCCCTCCGGCGAGAATGATACCCACCATCGGATAGACGGTTCCATTGTGCAGCAGCCCGACGGCGGCGCTGGCAAGGCTGGCGACGGCAAACTGCATGACGCCGAGAACCGACGATGCCGTTCCGCGATGGGCGCCCACGTGACTCATGGCGATCGCCGTCGAGTTGGCGCCGATCAAAGGTCCTGTCGACAGACAGAGCATCAGAAGTGCGACGAGCATCGGCAGCGGCACCTCCGCAGCCAGGGCGACGAGAATGATGCCCATCGCGACGTTGAAGGCAAGTGCGCCGGCCATGACCTTCCGCGTCGAAAACCACCTCAGCAGCAATCGGTTGAGCTGAGAAGCGACAATCATGCCGCAAGCGTTGAGCCCGAACAACCAGCCATAGTGCTGCTGGTCGACGTCATGCAGATGCATGTAGACGAACGGGGATCCGGTGATGAAGGCAAAGATGCAGGCAGCTGCGAAAGCACCGGACAGCGCTGGGGCCATGAAGGCACGGTTGGCAATGACTTCGCCAAAGGCGCGACCAATCCCGGCGATGCCCACAGCATGTCGCCGGTCCGGCGGCAGTGTTTCCGGCAGCCCACGCAACGTGGCCACGAGGCAACCGACGCCGAACAGCGTCAGGACGACGAAGATCGCCTCCCATGGCGCCACGGCCAGGATATATCCCCCGAGAAGCGGCGCGACGATCGGGGCAAGGCCTTGCACCAGCATCATCTGCGACAGAAAGCGGGCGCTTCCATGCTCGTCGAACAGGTCGGCGACGATGGCGCGGCTCACCACCATGCCGGCGCAGCCGCCGAGTGCCTGACAGAGGCGCAGGGCGATGAAGCTCTCGACGGTCGGCGCGACGACAATGGCGGCCGAGGCCAAGGTGAAGATCACGAGACCGGCGATCAGAGGCGGCTTGCGACCGAAGCGATCGACCAGGGGACCGTAGATGAGCTGACCGACCGACAGACCGAAAAAGAACACGGACAGCGAAAGCTGCACCCTGCCCTCGTCGGTGCCGAAAGTCTCGGCGAGGCTGGAAAAGCTCGCGAGATACATGTCGGTCGAAAGCGGTGCAAAAGCCGTGAGGGCGGCAAGAATAAGGGTCAGGCTTAGGATGTTGAGTTTGACGGACGCAAAAGAGGACATCGTTTCACGGGTCTACCGGGGAAGCGCCGGTTCGCGGCCCAAGGCCATTGGATCAGTTGGCGGCCACCCTGCGCAGACGCGGGCCGGTGTTGGTGTCCACCACTTCCGGTTTTGACGCATCGACCGCTCCGTCCCACCCCCCGCCAAGCGCCTTGTTGAGGGCAATGTAGTTGTCGGCAATGGCAACCGTGCTGGTGAGCAAGGAGTCTTCGGCAGAGTAAAGCGACCGCTCGGCATCGAGCACGTCGAGGAAGCTTGAAGAACCCGACTGATAGAGCGACTGCGCCAGCTCGGACGCCTTGCGATAGGCCTGCGTGGCGGCGGCCAGACGGCCGTACTTGATGCGCTCCTGCCGGAAGGCGACGATGGCGTTCTCGACATCTTCCAGCGCCCCGAGCACGGCCGCCTTGTAGGCGACGAAATACTGGTCGCGGGTGGCCTCGGCCGCTTCCTGCGCGGCGGCAAGCTTGCCGGCATTGAAGATCGGCACCGACAGGGATGGCCCCAGGCTCCAGGAGATCGACGAAGACTTGCCGAGGTCGCCGACGCTGGTTGCCGTCGTTGCGATGGCGCCGGACAGACTGACGGAGGGATAACGAGCGGCGGCGGCGGCGCCGATCTTGGCAGTTGCCTGCGCATACTCACGTTCGGCCTTGCGGATGTCGGGCCGGTTGGAGAGAAGATCGGCGGGCAATCCGGTCGGCACGGGCTGGCGCGGCCTCGGGATGGCTCCGCCCCGCTTCATGCGGGCGTCGAGCTCCGACGGGACGCGGCCGGTCAGAACCGCCAGGCGATGGACGGCTTCGGAATAGGCCGTCTGCAGGTCAGGCAGCTTGGCCTCCGTGCTCGCCGCCTGCCCCTCGGCGTTGGAGACATCGACCGCCGAAGCCGAACCCGCCTCGAACTTCTTCCGGGTGAGCCCTGCCGTTTCGCGTTGCGAGGCGGCAGTCTGTCTCGCCAGCGCCATGCGCGCCTGATAACCGCGCGCCGCCACGTAGTTGGAGGCGACGTCGCCGACCAGCGTCAGGAGAACCGAGTTGAGATCCTCGTCGGCCGCCTGACGACCGTAACTCGCCGCTTCCGACGATCGCGCATTGGCGCCGAACAGATCGAGCTCCCATGACGCATCGAAGCCCCCCTTGAACTGGTTGCCAACGTCGCCCTGCGACCTCTGGCGCGAGGCCGAGGAAGAAGCATCGGCGGATGGTGCCAGTGCAGCATTCGTCTGCCGTTCCGTGGCACGTGCCGCGCGAATCTTGGCCTTGGCGGCTGCAACGTCGAGATTGCCTGCGACAGCTTCCTCGACCAGTGCGTTGAGCTCCTTGTCGCCGAGACGCTCCCACCAGCGCCCGAGTTCGACCGGCCTCGCCGGCGTCTCGGCACCGGAAGAACTCCAGCTCGCCGGCAGCGCAAGTCGAGGCATCATATAATCGGGACCGACGGCGCAGCCCGCCAAAAGCAGGCCGAGAAGGGGGACGGTGATCCCCACTGCGCGACGGAGGGAGGAAGAACCGCTGACCATCGTATCCGCGCGCAAAATCATGGCTGCACTGACTATCCCTATTTCGAACCGTTGCGATTTGGACTGCTTCCGCTCCAGCCCGCAAATCAAAAGAGGTTGAAAAGTGTAACCATTGCTGGCAACGCACCGATTTCTTGCGAAAGCAATGGCCCGTAAACTCACGAGTGGCCTATACGCGCAATGTGTCAGGAGAAACACGACAATTGACGGCGTCGGAACGGAGGTCCAGTCCTGAGCGATAATGACTTTAGAATGAGCTCCCTCCGATGCCCGCCCTTCCCGTCAGTCTTACCACCGAACGTCTCATCCTTCGTCGCTACACCACGGACGATGCCGGCTGGTACGCAGCCATGGCAAAACGCAACCGCGAGCACCTGTCGCGCCACGAGCGAGACAACGCCGCGATGAAGATCGCAACGGAAGCCGACGCCGCGGCCGCCATTCGCGACTTCGACGAGGAGGCACAGGCGGGTCGGGCTGCCTTTCTTGGCGTCTTCCGGCGCCATGATGGCGTTTTTGTCGGGCAGATCTATGTCGGGGTCAGCAATGCCGATTTGCCCGGCTACCTAGTCGGCTACTTCTGCGACGAAGCCCATGTGAGACAGGGCTACATCCGTGAGGCCGCGACGGCCACGGTCGTATCTCTCTTTGGCGAATGCGGCGCCCAGCGCGTCGGGATCTGGTGCGACGACACCAACATTGCCAGCCGGCGCATCGCCGAACGACTCGGCATGCGTCAGGAAGGGCACGTGCGCGCCGACAAGCGCCATCCCGACGGCTCCGTCACCGGATCGGTTTGCTATGGCCTCCTGCGCCAGGAGTTTCTAGCGCAGGAGGCATAGCAGCCGCTTACTCGGGCCGGCCGACCGCCGGCACGAAATCGGAAAGGTCCTCGCGGTCGAAATAGACCGTGCGTCCCTCTTCGGCCGACTTGTAGAGAGCCATCAGCATCTCGATCACCGCCACACCGTCGGCGAAGGTTTCGTCGGGCGCCTGCCCCTTGCGGAAGCGTTCGACCATGTGCCGGTTCTCGTCGGTGTAACCGTAGATACCGGCCTCATCCTCCAGCACCGGCATCAATCCCTGCTCGGCATTCTGTTTCTCGACCAGATCTTCGCCCTCGCTGCCGCGGACCCGGCGCGACATGAACACTTTGAGGCCGGTGTTGAGCGAGGAGAACTCAAGCGCATACTCCGGGCCAAGCAGTTCGAGCTGGATACGCAGGCCGGCGCCGACATAGGCCCACGAGGTCGTGGCCTCGATGATGACCTCCTGTCCGAGATCATCCTCAAGCGTGATCATACCGCGCGCAAAGTCCTCGCTGGCACGACGGGCATAGTCAACGGTCGGCCCCATGCGCTCCTTGAGCTCGGCCGCGTAGTTCGGCCGCGTCCACTTGAGAGAGGCAATCGCGCCCGTCGCCGACTTCAGCTTGAGCGAGGAACGCGGCGCGTCCGGTCGCGTCAGCAGGAAACGCGCCACCTCGACGGAGTGACACATCATGTCGAGCAACACCCCGCCCCCTTGCTGATCGCCCTTCCAGAACCAGGGCTCGTGCGGGCCGGCATGCTCTTCCGCGGCGCGCGCCAGATAGGGACGGCCGGCGGATGGCACGGCGCGACGCCAGATGATGTCCTTGCCCCGAAGGACCGCCGTCGAGAAAACCTGATTTTCAAGGTATCCGTGAATGAGTTTGGCGTCCTCGACGAGCCGCAGCATCTCGCGCGCCTCGCGGAGCGTGCGGGCAAGTGGCTTCTCGCAAGCGACGGCGTAGACGGTCGAGCGGCCGGCCGTCTTGAGATCGTGCAGTGTCCGCATCACGTCGAGACGGGTGTAATTCGGCGACAGCACCCAGATGGCATCGACGTCCGGCGCCGTCAGCAACGCTTCCAGCGTCGGATGGGCAGTGCATGTGCCGAGATCGAGATCGCCCACCGCCTCGGCGAAGGCCCGGCGCTTTCCTTCGGTCGGCGAATAGACGCCGGTGACCTCGACGTTACGGACGCCGACGAGCGACTTCAGATGGAAATGGGCGATGAAGCCACTGCCCACGAAGCCGATGCGGAGGGTCTGGCGCGGGAAATCGGTCGTCATGTCTGGTCCTCCCAGTCTTCTATCATTGTCCAGCGGCCATCCGGCCGCCCTGTTTGACGGGAGCGGTCGACGACCGAACGACAAGTTCTGTCGGCATGACCACTTGGGCATCCGAAGCGAGACCGCCCGCCAATCTCTCGATCATCAGGCGCATGACTTCGACGCCGATTTCGCGCTGCGGCTGCCGAACGGTGGTCAGCGGCGGGTTGCAGGCAACGGCGAAGATCGTGTCGTCGAAGCCGACCACCGAAACGTCACCGGGCACGGAGATGCCTCGTTCCCTGAGACGGTTGATGGCGCCAACGGCCATTTCGTCGTTGGAGGCGAAGATGGCCGAGAAGGAAACGCCGCGACCATAGAGTTCGTCGACTGCCGCCTCGCCCGAGGCGAGGCTGTAGTCGCCGCGTACTTCGAGCCGCTCGTCGGGCGGAAAGCCCGCCTCGGACAAGGTCTTGCGCCAACCGGCAACGCGGGCGACGCTCATCACCTCCGGCACCGGACCGCTGAGATGGGCGATCGCCGTGTGACCGAGATCGAGAAGATGCCGGGTCGCCAGGGCCGCCGCGCCTTCGTTGTCGATCAGCACCGTCGGCAGCTTGCGGGTGGGCAGATACTCGAGCGCCACCACCATCGGCGGCAGACCGGCATCCTCAAGCTCCACCGGCATCGATCCGGTCATCAGGATGAGCCCGTCGGCGTGCCGTTCGCGAACCATGTCGATGTAATGGTGCACGCGGGCCGGATCGGAGCGCGCATCCCCCATCAGCACCTTGTAGCCTGCCGACGAGGCGACATCCTCCACCCCTTTGAAGACGTCGAGATAGAACGGGTTGGAAATGTCGCGCACCAGCAGGATCACCGTGTCGGTGGCCTGGCGGCGGAAGTGGCGCGCCTGAGCGTTCGGCACGAAGCCGAGCGCCGCAACGCAGCGCAGCACGGTCTCGCGCGTTTCCGGCCGCACGAGATCCGGGTTCTTGAGGGTGCGCGACACAGTCGCCACCGAAACGCCGGCCATGGCCGCGACATCGCGAATATTGGCGGATCCCGACATGGCGATCAGACCCTCAGCCGCGCCTGCCGCCCGTAAAGCAGCATCAGCAGTAGCAGCGTTCCACCGAAGATCACCTGCCGTCCCCAGAACTCCAGGTTGAGCGTGGTGAGCACGCTTTGCAGCAGGATGAGCGCGATGGCGCCGAGAGCCGTCCCGGTATAGGAGCCGGCGCCGCCCGCGAGCGAAGTCCCGCCGATCACCACGGCGATCACCGACGGCAGCACATACTGGTCGCCGACGCTGATGAACGAGTTGCCGGTGTAGCCGATGACGCAGACGCCGGTGAACCCGCCGAAAAGACCGGCAAGGCCATAGAGCAGCACGCGAATGCGGCGGGCCGGCAGGCCGGTCAGAATGGCCGCGTTCTCATTGGACCCGATGGCGTAGATTGACCAGCCGAAGCGCGTCCGCTTCAGCATGAGCGCCATCAGCACGACGATCGCCGCCCAGACAAACAGGATGCCCGGAATGCCGAGGAAGGCCGAGCGGTTGACGAAGGCCATCAGCGCCGGGGCCGCGTTGCCGGATGGCACGCCGCGCGACAACACGACAAGGCCACCCTGGATGACGCCCATCATGCCCAGCGTCATGACCAGAGGCGGAATGCGCAGATAGGTAACGCCGAGGCCGTTGACGGTCCCGATCATGAAGCCGGCAAAACAGGCGGCTGCGAAAGCCAATGGGATGGCCGCGTCGGACCCGTTCATCACGTTGCCGGCGATGACCGCGCCGAGAGAGATGACGGCACCGATGGAAAGATCGATGCCCTCGCGCCCGCCGAGAATGACGAGGTTCTGCCCGGCTGCGGCAATGCCGAGAATGGCGGAAACGGTCAGAAGGCGGACGATCTGGTCGCCGCGCGCAAAGCCGGGCGACACCAGCTCGCCGAGGATCAGCAGGGCGAGGATGGCGACCGAGGAGATCAACAGCGGGTTTTTCGCGAGGTCGACGAAGCGGCTCATGGCTCTTCCTCCTCAGCGCCGGGTGACGAGGACGCCGCCGGCCAGAGCGGCGAGAATGATGAGACCCTGGACAAGGGTCTGGTATTCGAACGGCAGCCCGGCAAAGAAGATGACCGAACCGATCATGCCGATTACCCAGGCGCCGAGCACCGAACCGAGCGTGCCGCCGACGCCGCCGGCAAGCGCCGTCCCTCCCAGCACCACGGCCGAAATCGCCGACATGGCCAGCGTCTGCCCCATGAGCGGATCGCCGCTCGCCGTTTCGCCGGTAAGGCAGAGGCTGGCAAAGGCGCCAAACAGGCCAGACAGCATGAAAGCCGAAACCCGTAGACGTCCGAGTTCGAGGCCGGTCTGGAAGGCGGCGGTCCTGAGGCCACCAACCGCCTTGAGGCGGGTCGCGAACGGCCGCGTGGCCAGGACGGCGGCGATCAGAAAGGCGACGACGTAAATGACGTACACGGTAGGAACGCCGAGGATCGAGCCGGCATAGGTGCGCCAGTAGGGTTCGGGTACCGGCATGCCCGCCTGCGGCAGGACCCAGAGCGCAAGACCCGAGAAGACGATCGACGTTGCAAACGTGGTGACGATCGGCTGGAAGCGCAGGCCAGCGATGATCAGGCCGTTGACGAGGCCACAGGTTGCGCCGACACCCATGCCGGCCACAAGGCCGATGACGACGGCTGTGCCATCGCCCCCGAGCCCGGCGATCACCGTGACGGTCACGACATTGACCAGCGCAACGATGGCGCCAACTGACAAGTCGATGTCGCCGCCCAGAATGACGTAGGTCTGCCCAATCGCCACCAGAACCAGCGGCAGGAAGGTGGTGAGGTTCGACTGGACGACCGAGGGTTCCAGGAAGTTGGGCTGGAGCACGGCGTTGATGACGAGGAGAACAATCAGCGCCGCCGCCGTCACGACCCAGGTGCGGCCGCCGAGTTTGTTGAGCCCCGTCATGCCGCGTCTCCGTAGGAAGCGCGCGTCAGTTCGAAGGGCGTCAGTCGGTCGCCGACGAGATCGGCAGTGATGGCGCCGCCGTTCAACACCAGCACCCGATCGCACAGGGAAAGCAGTTCGCTGTCTTCGGAGGAGTAGATGATCACGGTCGCTCCTTCGTCGGCCAGCTTGCGTGCGAGGAGATAGAAGTCGCCCTTGGCGCCGAGATCGATCCCCTTGGTCGGGTCGTCCAGCAACAGAAGGCCTGGAGCCGGCGACAGCCAGCGCGAGATGAACACCTTTTGCTGGTTGCCGCCGCTGAGCGAGCCGATCGGCGCATCGAGACCGGCGTAGCGGGTATTGAGCCCGGCCAGTACCTCGGTAAAGCGCTCGCGGAAAACCGCCCCGGGCACGACATGCCGTCGCTCGCGCACCAGGCTTGCTATCGCGGTGTTCTCCAGGATCGAGCGGCCGGGCAAGGCGCTGTCACGACCGCGATCACCCGAAACATAGGCGATACGACGGGCCATTGCGTCGGCAGGCCGACGGGCCGTGACATCGACGCCATCAAGGCTCACGGAGCCGCCCTGGAACGGCTCGGCGCCGAAGAGGCCGGCGAGCAACGCTTTCTGCCCTTGCCCCTGCAGTCCTCCAAGCCCGAGGATTTCCCCGCGCTGAGCCGTGAACGAGACCGGCCCCAGTCGGGCCGCCCGGACGTCCTTCACCGCGAGGCGAGCATCGCCCTCGAGCGGCTTGTGATCACGAACGGACGCAGCGATGGCGCCGGTCTCGCCGACCATGGCATAGACCACCGCATAGCGATCGGTTTCGGCGGCGGCGAACTCGGCCACGGTCTCGCCGTTGCGCATCACGGTGATGCGGTCGGCGATGGCGAAAACCTCGTCCATGCGGTGCGAGATGAAAATGGAGGAGACGCCCTCGGCCTTGAGCACGCGCAGGATATCGAAGAACACCTCGACTTGCCGGCGATCGAGGGTTGCCGTCGCCTCGTCGAAGATGATGATCTTCGGCTTGCGCGCCAGAACCTTGAGGATTTCGGCCAGCTGGCGTTGGTCCGGAGAGAGGTCGAAAACACGGGCGTCAGGCGTAAAACCCTTGCCGGCCACCGCTGCGACGCGGTCGATCAACGCCTCGGTTTGGCGCTGGATGGCGGCGCGGTCGGTGAAGCCAAGGCGATCGCGTGGTTCACGTCCGAGAAAGATGTTCTCGCCCAGCGAAAGCTGCGGCACCAGCGAAAGCTCCTGATAGAACAGCGCCACGCCTTGCTCTTCGGCGAGATGCGGTGAACCGAGCGCCGCCAACTGTCCGTCGATCAGCACCTCGCCGGCATCGAGACCGACCGTGCCGGCGATGATCTTGCAGAGCGTCGACTTGCCGCAGCCGTTGGCGCCGAGCAACGCATGAATCTCGCCGCGCTCCACCGTCAGGCGAGCCTTGTCGAGCGCGTGTACGGCGCCAAAGCTCTTGGATATGTCGCAGGCTCGAAGAATAGGTTGCATCGGACGCATCCGGATCGGATCGGCAACAGGCATCCGTCGCACGCAGAACCACGCGCGTCGGACGAAGCGAAAAGGACGGGCCGGTCCGGGAGGAAGAAGGGCCGGCCCGCTCAGGAGTTTACTTGAAGAACTTGGCTGCGTCGTCGATCGACACGACGTCGGTTACCGACCAGTAGCCCGGCTTTCCTTCGGCTTCCTTCAGCTTCTCAGCCAGGTTGTCGTTGGAGACGAAGGGAATCGGGATGTAGATGGCGTTGCCATAGACACCGCCGAAGACGCCGTCCTTGAACTCCTTGCCCTGCAGCTTCAGGACCGCGACGTTGAGCGCCGAGGCCATCACGCCCGGCGGATTGACGGAAGCGCCGGACGTCAGGCCTTCCTTCGACCAGAGATCCATGAAGTCCTTGCGGATCTCGCCGGTGGCAACGATCGACTTCTGCTTGCCGGCGGCCATGATGGCGCGCCACGTGCCGGCCGCCATGCCGTCCTGCACCCAGATGCCGTTGATGTCGGGATAGGTGGCGAGCAGCGTCTGCGCGGTCTGCTGGCCCTGCGCCTGATCCCAGTTGGCGTTGGCCTCGTTGAGGATCTTGATGTCGGGGAATTTCTTGAAGACTTCGGTATAGCCCTCGACGCGCATCTGGTTGGCCGGATGACCGGCAACGCCATTGATAGTGACGACATTGCCCTTGCCGCCCAGCGTGTCGGCCAGCCATTCGGCTGACTTCATCGCCCAGCCCTTCTGGTCGATACCGACGTAGATGGCATCCTTCGACGAAACCTCGGCGTCGGTCGCGACCACCAGGATGCCCTTCGCCTTGGCCTGGGCGAAGATCGGGTCGAACGCCGTCGGGCTGTTCGGGTTGATGATGATGGCGTCGACGCCCTGGTTGATGAAGTTGCGGACGTTGCCGATCTGGCCCTGCACGTCGACGTTGGCCGACTGCACGACGACATTGACGGTGACGCCCTTGTCGGCCCACGCCTTGGCGGCGGCCTGCGCCTCCTCGATCATCTGGGTGCGCCACTCGCTGCCGACCCAGCCATTTGAAAGGCCGATGGTGAAAGTCTCGGCCGCCGACGCTGCACTGACCGCAGCCACGGCGATTCCTGCCGCCAACAGAACTGATTTCATTGTCGCCTCCCTGACGCGCCGCGAACCGGTTCTCCGGCCCGTCGGTCCATGTCGTTGCTGTCGTTTCCTCCGGGATCGTCACCCAAGGCACCGCCGAGGCGCGATACGATCCCATGGGCCCTCACTGCCCGAACGGTATGATGTAACCGGTTACATTGGCCGTCAATAAGTCCTTTCGCCTATACTTGACCCTACCGACAACCATAGGAGCCCCAACGTTGCCAATGTAGCCCACACGTGCATGCTCATCTTCAAAGGTTGGCATTCATGACGCGGAAGTCATTGCACCGGACAGGGGCTCCACCCCTCGCCCACCCGCTACTCACCAGCCGGTCACCGGGATTGCGGGAAAGCAGATAGGGGTATATACCCTCTTCATGGACTCATCCTGCTATTGCGATCTCCTTAGAACCGCGGCGCGCAAGACGACCGCCATATACGACCGGCACCTCGCCGAGGTCGGGCTGACGCTTGCCCAGTACAAGCTCCTGAAGAAGATCGATCGTGCCGGGGAACTTTCGATTTCCGAACTCGCCGCCGCCTGCGATCTCGACCGATCCACCATCGGCCGCAACGCCCAGGTTCTGGAAAAGCACGAGCTCGTCGAGGAAACCAGTTGTGGCGACGGCCGGCGCTGCATGTTGACGCTCACCGAGACGGGCCGAAGCCGTCTTGCCGCCGCCGCGCCTCTCTGGCAGACGGCGCAGGCCGAGATCGAGGCCGCGCTCGGCCCCGAACAGATCAAGGCGATTACGGCTATTTCCGGCGCTCTTTAGGTCCCCGTCGCTCCTTCTCACGAAAGTCCGCCGATGACGACATCCGCCCTCCCGGCCTTCTTTGCCCGTCGCAACATTCACTATGGCTGGGTGGTCGCCGCCGTCACCTTCGTCACCATGCTGGCAACGGCAGGCGCCCTCGGAGCACCGGGCGTCATGCTGCGGCCGCTCGAGACCGAGTTCGGCTGGAAGAACTCCGATATCTCCACCGCCTTCGCCGTCCGCCTGGTCCTCTTCGGTCTGATGGGTCCCTTCTCGGCGGCGCTGATGAACCGCTTTGGCGTTCGCCGGGTGGTCGTCACGGCTCTTTTCCTGATTATCGCCGGCTTCGGATTCTCGGTCACCATGACCGAACTCTGGCAGTTGATGCTGTTCTGGGGGCTCGTCATCGGCTTCGGCACCGGCATGACGGCGCAGGTGCTCGGCGCAACGGTGGCAACCCGCTGGTTCGTCAGCCGGCGCGGCTTGGTCGTCGGTCTGCTCACCGCGTCCAACGCCACCGGACAGCTCATATTCCTGCCGGTGATCGCCGCGGCCACCGAAGCGTGGGGATGGCGGGTCGCCCTGGGCCTTGTCGTGGTCCTTCTCGCCGTAGCGCTGGTCGGCGTGCTGGTCTTGATGCGCGACCGGCCGGCCGATGTCGGTCTCGCGCCTCTGGGCGGCACACACCAGCCCGCGCCGGCCCGTACGGTCGGCCTGCTGACGCTCGTGTCGGCGCCGCTCCTAGGCTTGCGCGACGCCGCCCGCTCCTATGTCTTCTGGGTGCTGTTCGTGACTTTCTTCGTCTGCGGCCTGTCGACCAACGGCCTCATCCAGACGCATTGGGTATCGATCTGCGGCGACTATGGTATCCGCCCGGTCAGCGCGGCCGGGTTCCTGGCCTTCGTCGGCCTGTTCGATTTCGCCGGCACGCTGCTGTCCGGCTGGCTGTCCGACCGCTACGACAATCGCTGGCTGCTGTTCTGGTATTACGGCCTGCGCGGGCTGTCGCTGCTCTATCTGCCTCTGACCGGCTTCGATCCGCTTCTGCTTGCCGGCTTTGCCGTGTTCTACGGCCTCGACTGGGTGGCGACGGTGCCGCCGACCGTGAAGATCTCGGCCGAGCGTTTCGGCGCCGAGAAGGCGGGCCTCATCTTCGGTTGGGTGTTTGCCGGCCATCAGCTCGGAGCGGCCACCGCCGCCTATGGCGCCGGCTGGAGCCGCACCGACCTTGAAAGCTACGTGCCGGCTCTCGTGGTGGCCGGAAGCTTCTGTCTCGTGGCGGCGGCTCTCTGCCTTACCATCGATCGCAAACGCGAACCGGCGGAGCCGCTGCCACAGCCGGCCTGATCTCGACTACAGGAAGAAGGTTACCACGATCATCAGGACAAGGATCGCGCCACCTGCTATGGCAGCGATCGGCCGCCCTCCGCGTGATGACCGGGTGCCGGATGCGCCATCACCTGCCGCGCGGGCAGCCTCGGCCTTCTTGCGCGCTTCGCGCGCCTTCTTGTCGAGCTTGACGACCTCACCCATGCTGTCCTCCGTTTGCCTTGATGCCGCCTCTCAGCCGGTAACGCCGTCAAGCGCCGCGGTGACGCGGATTTCGCCGACCGTGTCGCCCGCCCAGGTTTTGACCGGGGGGCTGACGAGAGCCTTCATCTCGGCATAACCCCGATCATCGGGGGTGAGTTTCAAAAGATCCATCAGAATTCGGGCCATCACCGCCTCGGACGCCCTTGTGGCGCCGTCATCGATCTTGAGCGCGATGCCGAGTCCGAGTTCCTTGATCGCGCCGATGAACACACCCTCGGCGCCTGTCTTCACCAACACGCGGTCGCCAAGGGCCGTCATCGCCCGGGTGCAGAAGCGCCCGGTGCCGGCGATCATGAACGGTTCGGCGGCGGCGGCGAGCCTCAACCGCTCGGCGGCGCGGGCTCGCGTCGCCGTCAGCCCGACACCCGTCACGAAACGAGCGAATCCGTGGGCGAGTGCTCGCGGCGCAACCGCAAAAGTGGGGATCGAGCAACCGTCAATGCCGCAGATGTCGGTCGCATGCGGCGTTCCGGTCATCGAGGCACCAGCTGCGATCACTTCGCGCATCACCGGATGCTCGGCCTTCTCGTAACCGCGCGGATCGGCACCGATAACGACGCAGGTGCACAGGAAGCCCGTATGCTTGCCCGAACAGTTGTTGTGGATGCGTCCCGGCTTCTCGCCCCGCCGATGCAACTCGCCCTGATCGTCATGCCGTCCCGGCCAGTGAGGGCCGCAGGCAAGACAGGTCTCGTCGAGACCGGCGGCGGCGAGCATCGCCCGGGCGGTTTCCACATGCCGAGCCTCGGCATTGTGCGAGGCCATGGAAAGGGCCAGTTCTGCGTCGCCAAAGCCGAAGCGGTCGGCAGCCCCGCTCTCGACAAAAGGCAGTGCCTGGAACGGCTTCACCGCCGAGCGCGGGAAGCTGGGTCGTTCAATGTCCCCAACACCGAAAACCAGTCGGCCGTCGCCGTCGACGATCGCTACCGATCCCCTGTGAAAGCTCTCGACGATGGAACCGCGCGTTACCTCGACCAGAACCGGATTTTCCATCGAACCTATCGTCCCTGTTTGTGGATCCAAGCCGCGAGACGGGCAACCGCCTCGTCCAGAACCTCGTCACGCTTGGAAAAGCAGAATCGGATATACCGCTTTGGCGGTTCCGAGGCATAGAAAGCGGAAACCGGCACCGCGGCAACCCCGGCCTCGCGCGTCATCCTGAGGCAGGCTTCGGCATCATCGTCAATGCCGAGCGGTCCGGTGTCGGTCACGACGAAGTATGTGCCCGCCGAAGGCAGCACGGAAAATCCGAGCGTCGAAAGCCCCTTCGAGAGGCGGTCGCGCTTGGCTTGCAGGCCGGCGACGAAGCTGTCGAAATACTCGTCCCCAAATGACAGCCCGTGCGCCACGGCCGTTTGGAGCGCCGGCGGCGTCGTGAAAGTGATGAACTGGTGCGCCTTGGCGATCGGCTCCATCAACGCCGGGGCGGCGGTCACATAGCCCACCTTCCAGCCGGTCAGCGAGAAGGTCTTGCCGGCCGAACCGATGCGGACGACGCGATCGCGCATGCCGGGAAGCTGCATCGGCGAGACGTGCCGCCTGCCGTCGAACACAAGGTGTTCATAGACTTCGTCGGAGATCACCACCGCGTCATGTTCGAGGCAGAGACCGGCGATCAGCTCAAGCTCTTCCCGTGAGAACACCTTGCCGGCCGGGTTCATCGGCGTGTTGATCAGGATTGCCTTGGTGCGGTCCGAAAAGGCGGCCGCGAGCGCCTGCGGGTCAAGTTCCCAGTTGGGGGGCGCGATGCGTACCGGCTTGGGAATGCCGCCAGCCTGTCGGACGATCGGCAGGTAGCTGTCGTAGAGCGGTTCGATCAGCACCACCTCGTCGCCGGGACGGACGAGACCGAGGATGGCATCGGCGAGCGCCTCGGTGGCGCCGGACGTCACCATGACCTCAGTCTGCCAGTCGACGTCGAGACCATGAAAACGTCGGTTGATCTCCGCGACGGCCTGCCGCAGCACCGGCAACCCCATCATCGGTGGGTATTGGTTGGGGCCGGTAAGAAAAGCCTCGGCCGCGACGCGGCGCACCTCTTCCGGACCGTCGACGTCGGGAAAGCCCTGGCCGAGATTGATGGCGCCGGTCTCGCGAGCGAGACCCGACATCACCTCGAAGATGGTGGTTGGAAGGCCGGTAAAGATGGGATTGGTCGGTTTCATCGTCATGTCGGGGCCAGTAAACTCGGCGACCCTAGTGGACCGCCATCTCCCCCACAAGCAGTTTGCCATCGCCACCTGCTCGCCTGGCGCATGGCTCATTCTCACGGGCCGGGTTGTTTGCCTATGGCGCCGTTGAGCGCATCCGGCTAAGCTTGCGGCATCTCACGGGGTGCCCCATCCGGGGCTGAGAGGAGTTTCTCCAACCCGACGAACCTGATCCGGGTCATGCCGGCGGAGGGATAGAGCCATGCAGACAGTCGCCTGACGCGTTCCGCCGCCCAAACCTGCAACGACGGCCGAACGACCATGATTCTCGACGAACGCACCTACACCATAGAGCCGGCGCATGTCGGCACCTATCTCGACCTCTATGTCCGCGAGGGCATGGCGATCCAGACCGGCCATCTCGGCACGCTGATCGGCTGGTTCACCCAGGACATCGGTACGGTCAACGACGTCGTCCATATCTGGCAATACGACGATCTCGCCGATCGCGAACGCCGCCGCGCCGCCATGGAGGCCGATCCCGCCTGGCAGGCCTTCCGCGCCAAGGCCGCACCCTACGTCCAGACGATGAGAAGCCGTATCCTGAAACCAGCCTGGTTCTCTCCGCTCGGCGGCGTGGAGCCGAGGCGATGACGCGCATCGCGACGCGGCTTTCCGAGAGCCTCTACCGAACGCTTGCCGGCTTGCTGGCCTCCTTGCTCGCTGCGCTGCTCGTCCTGGTCTTCTGCGCCACGATCCTGCGCTACGTCTTCGCGGCCAGTTTCGTCGCCACAGAGGACCTCGGCATCCTCCTGCATACCGCATTGGTGTTCCTCGGACTGCCGCTCTGTGCCAACGGACCGCTTGCCATGCGCATCGACGTGCTGACCCGGCACCTGGGGCCGCGCGGGCGGACAATGACGGAGGCCATCTCCGACGCCGTCACACTCGCCGGCGCTTTGGTCTTGATGCTCGGCGCTACCAAGGTGGTCGAGCTCATCGGCGGCACGTCCCCTACTCTCGGCATTCCCGAGAGCTGGCGCTTCTGGCCGGTGGTGATCGGCGGGGCGCTGGCGGGCGGGCAAGCGGTCGTTGGCTGCCTGTCGCGACGACGACCGTGGTCGTTTGTCCTGGCCGTGGTCGTCGGCGGCACAAGTCTCGCGGGCCTGCCTCACATCCCGGTACTCATGTCGGTCGATTTGCCCAGCCTTATCGCCTGTGCCGCCGTCTGCATCGCCCTTGCGGCCGGAGCGCCCTTTGTTCATTCCCTGATCGTCGGGCTTGCAGTCGCGGTACCCTTTGGCGCGCGTCTGCCGGAAGCCGCCATCGTGCAGCAGACGGTTTCGGGCATGGGCAAGTTCCTGCTGCTCGCCATCCCGTTCTTTCTCCTCGCCGGAATGCTGATGAATGTCGGCGGCCTGGCCCACCGCCTCGTGCGGTTTGCCTCGACGCTGGTCGGACACAGGCGCGGCGGCATGGCACAGGCAACGCTCGTCACCAACCTCATCTTCTCCGGCGTCTCCGGTTCGTCGATCGCCGACGCGGCTTTTGGCAGCAAGGTGCTGACCCCGGCTCTGGTCGCCGATGGCGTCAGGCCCGAGAAGGCGGCGGCGATCGTTGCCGCGACGGCCGTGTTGCCGAACATCATCCCGCCCTCGATCGCCTTTCTGCTGCTGGCGTCGGTCACCAACCTATCGGTTGGCGCCCTGTTCGAGGGAGGGCTCATTGCCGGCCTGATCCTCGCGGCGGCCATGGCGGCGATGCTGCACATTTCGGCGGACACACCGGCTCGCCCCTCCGCCCACTGGCGTGAACGTCTGACGGCGCTCGGCGCGGCAGCGCCCGTGTTCGGTCTGGCGCTGGTTGTCTTCTTTGGCATCCGCCTCGGTCTCGCCACCCCCACCGAAGCGGCTGCCATCGCATCGGTCTACGCTCTCGTGGCCGCACTGACAGGACCGGCTGGCCGTGGCGCCGCCTTCGCGGCCTTCTTGCAGGCCGGACGTGAAACCGCAGCCATCGGTCTTCTGGTCGCCTCGTCGGCGCCGCTGGTTTTCCTCCTGGCCATTGATGGCCTACCGCAGGCGCTGGCCGGCTGGGTGACCAGCTTCGGCGGCAACCCGCTTGCCGTCATGCTCGTTGCCAACCTGATCCTGCTCGCTGTCGGCGGTCCGCTCGATGTCGGTCCCGGCATCCTTCTGTTTGCGCCACTCCTGTTACCGTCCGCCGTTGCTGCCGGCATCGACCCGGTGGCCTTCGGCGTCATTCTCACCGTCAACCTGATGATCGGCGGCATCACGCCCCCCGTCGGCGTGCTGGTCTTCGTCGCCGCCGGCACCTCCGGCCTTTCTGCGAGCCGCGTGTTCCGCGCCGTATTGCCGCTCACCCTCACACTCATCGCCGCCACGTCGTTGATGGCGCTTGTCGTCGCCCTCAGGACGTTCCCTTGATCTCAACTTCGGAGAAACCCCGTGCCTCTTCTCACGCGTCGCGCCTTTGCCGCCGGCCTCGCCACCCTTTCCCTACCCGCGGTCATTCGACCGGCCAGAGCCGCGCCGAGGGCGCTGACCGTCGCCTCCTTGCTCGGTGACGACAAACCCGAGACGAAGATCTGGCTCAAGGTACGCGATCTCGTCGAGGCAAGGCTCCCCGGGCGTTTCGACTTCCGCATCGTCGGCAACGCCGCGCTGGGCGGCGAGAAGGAAGTCGCCGAAGGCATCCGCCTCGGCTCGATCCAGGCGAGCCTCTCCACCTTGTCGGCGTTGTCGGCCTGGGTGCCGGAAACCCAGCTGTTCGACCTGCCCTTCGTCTTTCGTGATCGCGATCATGTACGCCGCGCCACCACAGGCCCGATCGGCGATGAGTTCAGCCAGAAGCTGACCGACCAGGGCTTCGTCACCCTGGGCTTCATCAACTATGGCGCCCGGCACCTTCTCGCCAAGGAGGCGGTGACCACGCCGGAAGGCGTGTCCGGCAAACGCATCCGCGTCATCCAAAGTCCGCTGCACGTCGAGCTCTGGAAAGCCTACGGCGCACAGCCGACGCCGATCCCGATCACGGAAACCTATAACGCCCTGAAAACCGGCGTCGTCGACATGATGGACCTCACCAAGTCAGCTTATGCCGGCTTCCGCCTCTATGAAGTGGTGCCCTATCTCATCGAAACAGCCCACATTTGGGCGACTGGCGCGGTGTATCTGTCGGCCGGCTTCTGGAACAGCCTCGCCGACGATGAGAAAGCCGTATTCGCGTCGGCGATCTCCGAGGGGACGACCTATTTCGACGAGTTGATGCTGGCCGACGAAACGACCTCGATGGAGGCGGCGCTGGCCGCTGGCGGACGGATGATCGAGCCGGAAAATCGAGACGAGTGGGCCAAGGGTGCCGAAGAAGTCTGGACAACCCTGGCGCCAACGGTCGGCGGCATGGAGCGGATCAAAGCCCTCGCGACTCTGTAGCGCCAAAGGAAAAGCCGGCGCACCTTGCGGCGGCCGGCGCGAGGCCGTCAATCCTCGATGGCAAACAGCATTCGTTGGAAGTCGAGCACAACGCGACGGCCTTGAGACAGCAGATCCTGCCCAAGCAGTCCGTCCATCGGCCCCTTGACCAGATTGGTGACCCTGACGTCGTGGATCGTCAGGGCACGGTCGCCGACATGGACGACAAGCCTGTCGAGCGCTCTCGCTGTGTGATCGGTAACGACGCCGCCAACACCCCCGGAGGTCGTAGGCTTGGCAATCGCCCGCGCGGCCAGTCCGGGGTTGCGGTCAAGCGCGCTCTCATACAGCATGGTTTTCGAGGCGCCGCTGTCGAGCATGAGCCGAAGCGGTCTGTCCCCGCCATCGACTTCGAGTAGCAGTTTCGGCTGCGCGCCAGACATTATAAGGTTTGGCGCGACAGTCGGCCCCGGTCGCTCGCCGTAGTCCAGACGCTCCTCGTCCTCGGCGCGCACGAACTCCAGACGGTCGAGCGCCCGCATCACCGGCAGGCCGATGATGGCGTCAATGCGATAGCCATCGGGAAAGCGAAGCCCCTCGTCGGGCACCACCATGAACAAGGCGTCGCGCAAGACCGTGTCGCCAAACTCGATCCGGTCGGCAACGGCGAGGCGCGTCTCGACAGAGGCACCCGTGCTGCTGCCGGTTCGCGCCGTCGAGGCAACTGCCGAAAGCTGCAAGCGATCCGCCGTTGACTGCGGAACCACAGAGAAAACGGCACCTGTATCGAGAACGCAGGCCTGCTCCCGACCGTTGATCAGTACCGTCGCAACCGTCATGCCCGCCCTGTCATGCGTGATCGCCAGAGTGCCCGGAGCATGACGCTCGCGCCGCATTGACGGCACGTCGCGCAAGGCGGCGACGAAATCCAGTGTTCGCTGTTCGTTTTCGTCGAGTGGCTCTTCCCTGAGCCCTCGCATCGCCTTGAGCGCACTCTCGGCCTCGGCGAAGCGGCTCTGGCGCACAAAAATCCCGGCAAGGCCGCCCTCGGCCGCCGCCTTGAGCTCATTCTCCGTAGAAGAGACGACAAGACTACGAAAGGCCGCTTCGGCCTCCACGTCATGGTTGTAAAGGCTGAGCACGGTCGCCGCGGCAAGATCTCGTTCGGCCTTCGTCGGCGCGGTCCGGCTTAGTGACTGAAGAAGAACAACGTCGTCGGCATCAATCGCATCGAGGAGCGCCGAAGCCCTGGCCGACAGGGTCGCCACCAACAGCATTGTCGTCACCACGCCAACAAGGCGGACAAAAGGAGAGCAGGTCATGAGACACCAGCCTTGTTCCCCGGAGAAACGCTCATCCGGGTCAAGAGATGACTAAAACCAAAGCGCTCGAACCATAGTCCGTCTCGTCCGGCTGGGCCAAAACCAAACAGGAGAATCGATTCAAATCTTGGTGAAGTGTTCACCTTCACTGGCGTGAGGCGAGCAGGCGCCCCCTACGGCTCCCCCTCGCCCAAAGAAAGAGGCGGTCGGACAAGCATCCGGCCGCCTCAGCACGTCTATGATCTGTGCACTGGCCTCATACCAACCGGCTCTGCTCCACGGCCGCTTCGATGAAACTCGCAAACAGTGGATGCGGCTCGAAGGGCCGGCTCTTCAGCTCAGGGTGATACTGAACGCCGATGAACCAGGGATGGCCGGGAATTTCCACCGTTTCCGGCAATACGCCATCCGGCGACATGCCGGCAAACGACAGGCCGCAGGTCTCAAGCCGGTCGCGATAGTCGATGTTGACTTCGTAGCGATGGCGGTGCCGCTCGTGGATGATCTCCGAGCCGTAGATCTCGGCGATCTTGGAGCCCTTGGCGAGATGCGCTTCGTAGGAGCCGAGACGTAGCGTGCCCCCCATGTCGCCGCCGGCCTTGCGCTTCTCGAGAGCGTTGCCCTTGAGCCACTCGGTCATCAGGCCAACCACCGGCTCGTCGGTGGGGCCGAACTCCGACGAAGACGCTCCGGCGACGCCGGCAAGCGCCCGCGCCGCTTCGATCACCGCCATCTGCATGCCGAAACAGATGCCGAAATACGGCACGTTGTGCTGGCGCGCGAAGCGGGCAGCGAGGATCTTGCCCTCGGAACCGCGCTCGCCGAAGCCGCCGGGCACCAGAATGCCGTGCACGTGGTCGAGATAGGGCGTCGGGTCCTCCTTCTCGAACACTTCGCTCTCAATCCACTCGATGTTGACGCGGACGTTGTTGGCGATGCCGCCATGCACCAGCGCCTCGATCAGCGACTTGTAGGCGTCCTTCAGCACCGTGTACTTGCCGACGACGGCGATGTTCACTGTGCCTTCGGGGTTCTTGATGCGGTTGACGATGCCTTCCCAGCGATCGAGCTTGGGCGCCGGCGCCGCTTCGATGCCGAAAGCCGCCAGCACTTCGTCGTCGAAGCCTTCCTTGTGATAGGCGAGCGGCACCTCGTAGATGGTGCCGACGTCGAGGCCGGGGATGACCGCCGACTGGCGAACGTTGCAGAACAGCGACAGCTTCTTGCGCTCGCCCTCGGGAATGGGGCGGTCGCAACGGACGAGCAGGATGTCGGGCTGGATTCCGATGGAGCGGAGTTCCTTCACCGAATGCTGCGTCGGCTTGGTCTTCAGTTCGCCGGCCGAGGGAATGTAGGGCATCAGCGTCAGGTGGATATAGACGCAGTGCCGGCGCGGCAGTTCGTTGCCGAGCTGACGGATGGCCTCAAGGAAGGGCATCGCCTCGATGTCGCCCACCGTTCCGCCGATCTCGCAGAGGACGAAATCATACTCTTCGTTGCCGTCGAGGATAAACGCCTTGATCGCATCGGTGACGTGCGGGATCACCTGCACCGTACCGCCGAGATAATCGCCGTGTCGTTCGCGGGCGATGATCTCCTGGTAGATGCGGCCGGTGGTAATGTTGTCCTGCTTGTTGGCCGGGCGCCCGGTAAAACGCTCATAGTGGCCGAGGTCGAGGTCGGTCTCCGCGCCGTCGTCGGTCACGAAAACTTCGCCGTGCTGATACGGAGACATCGTCCCCGGATCGACGTTCAGATAGGGATCGAGCTTACGGAGACGAACCTTGTAGCCACGCGCCTGCAGGAGAGACGCCAGAGCCGCTGCCGCGAGCCCCTTGCCCAAGGACGAAACCACGCCGCCAGTAATGAAAATGTACCGCGCCATGGGCCTTCAACCTATCTCTTCGCGGACCCGTTGGGGAGTGGTCCGACCGGTTTATCCAAAACAAAACGAAAAGGCCGCCCCGGAAGGAGAAGGTCCCTCCGGCCGACTTACGTTTCAAGCTTTTGTCACATCTCATGAAAACGGCCGCGGAAGCCCGCGACCGTCTTTATCCGTAGTCTGCCGTTCGGGGCGCCTCAGGGCGTCGTCCCGGAGTTGGCCGGAGCCGAATCAGTCGCAGGGGTAGCCGGCGCTTCCGCAGCAGGTGCAGCCGGCGTCTCGGTCGCGGGAGCCGCTGGCGTGTCCGTGGCGGGAGCTGTAGTCGCCGGAGCCTCGGTCGTCGGAGCTTGCGGCGCCTCGGCTGCCGGAGCGGCTGGCGTCTCGGCAGCAGGAGCTGCGGGAATCTCAACGGCGGGCGCAACCGGCGCATTGCCAGGTTGAGCGGCCGGCTTGCTGATCTGGTTGAGCTGATCGAGAACACCGCCCTTACCGCTGCCGATCGGCTGATCGGCGGCCGGCGCGGAAGGAGCCGTCTGCACGCGATCGAGGATGGACCCCTGGGAACCAGTAAAGCGCGGCAGAATCGACAGCCCGATCGACGTCAGGAAGAAGACAGCCGCCAGGATGGCGGTGGTGCGGGTCAGCACGTTGGCGGTGCCGCGGCTGGTCATGAAGCCGCCGCCGCCACCAATGCCAAGCGCGCCGCCTTCGGAACGCTGCAGGAGCACGACGCCCACCAGGGCTGCGACCACCATCAGGTGGATGACGAGAAGAACGGTTTGCATGTAACCCCAAAACTCTTGTCGGGCATCCCGGCCGGGGACGCGCCAAAGGGCACACCGACCGCACGTGCGGTCCGAGTCCGCGGCGTTGTACACGAAGGGCGGCGGCCTTTCCACCTTTCTATGGCGTTTATTTCGGAAAGCCTAAGGCCTATCACAAGCCTTCGCCGTCAGGAAAAGGAGCCGGCCATGATACTCGCGACAAAACGCCTTCTGCTGGCTCCCTGGACGGACCGCGATCTCGCGCCATTTGCCGCGCTGAATGCCGATCCCGAGGTGATGCGTTACTTCCCGAAAGCGCTGACGACCGAGGAAAGCAACGCTCTTGTCGACCGCCTGCGCGGCATGTGGACAGACCACGGCTACGGTTTCGCGGCGGTACGGCGACGGGAGGACGACGCCTTCATCGGCATGGTCGGCGTTCAGAAGGTGCTGAACCCCGCCTACCCCTTCGCACCGGCGGTCGAAGTCGGCTGGCGGCTGGCGAAGGCATTCTGGCGGCAAGGATATGCCAGTGAGGCGGCACGAGCCGCCCTCGCCCATGGATTCGATGTTCTGGGCCTCGCCGAGATCGTTGCCTTCACGGCGGTTCCCAACCTGCCGTCACGGGCCGTCATGGCCAGCCTCGGCATGACCCGCGATCCGGTCGATGATTTCCTGCATCCGCTGCTGCCGGAGGAGCACCCTTTGAGGCCACATGTGCTTTACCGACTGATGCGAGACGATTTCAGGCGCTGATCGTCAATCCAGAAGAAGCAGGACGGCCGCGTCGAAGTCGGCACGCCGGAAATCGCGGCGCAGCCGGGCTTCGCTGTCGACACCCCAGAGCTCGGCATTCCAGTCTTCGTCGATATGGGCGGCAAGCCAGACGTCATCCGGCAGGAGACGTCTTTCGAAAAGAGCCAAGGCGAGGAAAACGGAGCCGGTCAGCGTGGTGACCATCTCGATGGCGGCAAGGCGGATGGGATCATCGGGTAGAGCCGCGCGGACTGCGGCGACAAGCTGTGGCGGTTGGGCGATCGCCATGACACCGATCGTCGCCACCGGGCGGATGCCGAACCGCTCCCTGATCCAATCGAGCACCGGCTCCCAGGCGAGACGCTGCCGTTCGTCGAGGCGCGGCGGCTCGCCTGCCCGGTAGCAGGTGAGGTCCGAGCCGGAATAGGCGGCGACAGCATCCTTCACCGCCTCGATCTCGCTCGATACGCCATCGATCGCCGAGTTGACGAGGCGGGTCAGCGGCATGGTCATCGGGTCGACGAACTCGCCCTGCCCGGCCCATTCGGCCTCCAGGGCACAGGCGGCCCGCAGCGAAGCCACGGCAAGCTGGTGACGCGCCGGGGTCCGCACCGGCTTGCCGTCGAGCAGAACCCTGTGAAGCCCGTCGACGGGCTCCACCGATACCACCTTGTAGAAACGCTTGGGCAGAACGCGCTGCACGTTGGCGCGCGCACGCTCCGTCGCCAGCACCGGATCGAAGGAAGCGGCGAGGTCTTCGAAGAGATCGGCCATCGGTCTACTCCTTCGGGCCTAGTGGCTAGACCGAGACATTTGCATCCGCGTGATACTGGCCTCAGAACAAATGTCTCGGTCAAGAGAACCACTAGCAAGTTATTGGGTTAGTGGAGCTTTTGAATTTGACATTTGAGCGAAAGCTCTATGTCAGGCGGGACTCAAATGTCAAATTCGCTCTACTAGGAGTCCCATCGCCAGACCGGGCACCTCGGCAAAACCGTCGGCAAGCGCCTGCGCGCCGGCCTCCGTGAGCTCGTCTCGGCCGTTATAACCCCAGGTAACACCGAGCGCGAAGGCGCCGGCCGCCCGGGCCATCTGCATGTCGTAGCCGGTATCGCCCACCACGACGGTCTGGGAGACGTGACCGCCGAGCGCCGCCACGCCATCAACCACCATGAACGGATGTGGTTTCGACGGACCGTCATCGGCGGTGCGCAACACGGAGAACATGCTCGTCAGTCCGTGCGTCTCCAGAATGGCGTCGAGGCCGCGCCGCGACTTCCCCGTCACGATGCCGAGCAGCACATCGTCCCGCCCGCCCAGCGCTTGCAACGCATCGAGCGCCCCCGGATAAAGCGGAGCCGTTTCGGCCAGACGGAACTGCATCGCTTGGTAGGTGTCGCGGTAGGCCTCGACAACGAGGCCCACGGTGACCGCATCCAGATTGGCGTCAAGCCTGCCGACCGCCTCCGGCAGCGACAGACCGATGATGGAAAGCACGCCGGCCCGGTCGGGTGGCGCATGGCCAACCTTGGCGAAGGCCTCCGTCATGGTGGCGACGATCATGTGCTGGCTGTCCACCAGCGTGCCGTCGCAATCGAACAGGATGAGCTTCGGCGTCATCGGCCGGCTTCCTACCGCGCTCACGCCGGCGCGCCGCCACCGGCCGTCTTCAGCCATGCCTCGCCGCAGGCTTTCGCCAGCTCACGAACACGCAGGATGTAGCTCTGCCGCTCCTGCACCGAGATGACGCCGCGGGCATCGAGCAGATTGAAGCGATGGCTCGCCTTGATGCACTGGTCGTAGGCCGGCAACACGCACTTGTGGAGACCGTCCGCACCCGCCGCCGCTCCCTTTTCGAGCAGCGACTTGCACTCGGCCTCGGCGTCCTTGAAATGCTGCATCAGCATGTCGGTATCGGCGTACTCGAAATTGTGGCGGGAGTACTCCTCCTCGGCCTGGTGAAAGACGTCGCCGTAGGTGACCTTGCCCTCGCCTTCCTGGCCGTTGAAGTTGAGCTCGTAGCCGTTGTCGACGCCTTGCAGATACATGGCGAGACGCTCGAGGCCGTAGGTCAGCTCACCCGACACCGGCGAGCACTCGATGCCCGCAACCTGCTGGAAATAGGTGAACTGGCTGACTTCCATGCCATCGCACCAGCACTCCCAGCCGAGCCCCCAGGCGCCGAGCGTCGGGCTCTCCCAGTCGTCCTCGACGAACCGCACATCGTGCAGCTTGAGATCGATGCCGATCGCCTCAAGGCTCTCGAGATAGAGCTCCTGCAGGTTCTCCGGCGACGGCTTCAAGATCACCTGGAACTGGTAATAGTGCTGGAAGCGATTGGGGTTCTCGCCATAGCGGCCGTCCTTGGGGCGGCGGGACGGCTGAACGTAAGCCGCCTTCCAGGGCTTCGGGCCCAGCGAGCGCAGCGTGGTCGCCGGATGGAAGGTGCCGGCGCCGACCTCCATGTCGTAGGGCTGCAGGATGACGCAACCCTTGTCGGCCCAGAAGCGCTGCAGGGTCAGGATCAGCCCCTGGAAGGAACGGCGGGGATCGTTGACTTGGGCGGGCTGGGTCATCGGGAGGTACCTGGAAGCGGCTGGAACCCGGCGGATGCCGGGCGGGATCGGGCGCGAAATTAGGTGCGCCCCCTCGCCCCGTCAACCGCAAAAAGCCGTCTGTGCCCGCGCCCGGAAAAGCGGCCGTCAACGTTCAAGAAACAACCGTCTCAGGCATTCGAACGCAGTCGAAGGAGAAACCGATGTCCCCCGCGCCTCTCCGCTTCGTCATGGTCCTCGCCGCGCTGGCCATCGCCTCGCCGACGCTCGCAGCGGAAAAACGCCACCAGCTCATCGAGCCCATCCAGCCGGACCGCCAGAATCGTCACAAGACGGATAGTCCGCCGTCCGACGACAAGATTTGTTATTGCCGCACGATCCACGAGAGAAACGCAGCGGGACGCCTGAAGTGGAAGGTTGTCTGCTCGGAGAGGAAACCGGAACACGAAGGCAGGAAGATCCGGGCGCGCGATTGCGGTGCCGTCCGCAACCTGTCGCCATAGCGATCAAGAAACGAAAAAGGCCGAAGCGACGTGCCTCGGCCTTCCCCGACGGGAACTAAAGACGCCCGAACGGATCGAGCACGTCTAGCGGCGGTCGCGATAGACACCCGTTGCCGGGTCGCGCTCCATGCGAATCTCGACGCGAACAGGCTTGGCATTGGCCTGTTGGAGAACTTCGCCCACACGCGTCATCTCACGCTTCAGCACCTGGACGACGACATAGACGCCGGCGCCGATGAGAGCAAATCCAACCAGATGGGACATGGGCCTGTCTCCTTTGCTGTCGAAACCATGAGAACACCGTCTCTGTTTCCTGGCAAGCGCAAATTCCTGTGAAGGGTTCACAAACCGTAGCGCGAGAACAGAGAGCGCCGCTCGATTGCCGCGAGGACATTGTCAAAATCGACAAGACCGCCAGCCTCGACGGTTCCCACGCCGAACAGACGGCGTCGCAGGAAGCCACTTCGGCCCGGCTCGAACAGGCGGATGTCGACCTTGTCTCCATAGCGGGAGGCAAGATCGTCATGGGCTGTGCCGATGCGGTCGGCGAGGCCGAGCGAGACGGACTGTTCGCCGGCCCAGAAGAGACCGGAGAACAGATCGTCGCTCTCCGACAGCCGCGCGCCGCGTCGCTCCTTCACCAACTCGATGAAGAAGCCATGGATGTCGCGTTGCAACGCCTTGAGGTGCTCGACGTCCTCGCCATTTTCGGGCTGGAAGGGGTCGAGCGTCACCTTGCGCGTGCCGGCCGTGTAGACGCGGCGATCGATGCCAAGGCGCGCAATGGCCTTGTCGAGGCCGAACGTCGCGGACACCACGCCGATCGACCCGAGGATCGACGAACGATCGGCGACGATCTCGTCGGCCGCGCAGGCCAGCATGTAGCCGCCCGAAGCCGCGATGTCCTCGACATAGGCGATCACCGGCAGCTTCTTTTCATCGGCAAGCTGCCGGATCCTGCGAAAAATGAGGTGGGACTGCACGGGCGAACCGCCGGGCGAGTTGATGGCAAGGGCCACAGCCTTCGCTCCGCTCACCGAAAAAGCCTTCTTGAGCGTGCCGTCGATGGCGGATAGCGATAGCGATCCTCGCCCCAGCGCGGCCGGCATGCCTATGGCTCCGGACAAGCGGACGAGCGGCACGACGGGCACATCGCCGCGAAAACGTCGCGGCAACCAGGATCTGAAATCGACCAAGGGCAGCTTCCTTCAAGATAGGTTCGTTGACCTCGCATGTAGGAAGCAGACGGGGCGGAATCAAATGGCCCCGCTGGAGCGCGCTTCTCGTTGCAGGAAAACTGAAGGTGCCTTTCAGAAGATACGATTTGTCCCTATTGGGCATGTCACTTATATTGAGGCTGCAAGAAGAGAGACAGAAAAGAGAACGGAGAACAACGATGGACGCCATGATGTTCGCCATGCTGGGTGCCAACAAGAAGCGCCACAGCCAGAGCACCGCCGAACGCGAAATCGCCGAGGCGATCGCCCACTACGAAGAGACCGCCGGCAGCAAGGCTCGCGCCCCGAAGCGCGGTTTTCTGAAGGGCTTCGGCCTCTGACAAGCCAAAGCGGCTGATCACGCACGATGTGAGCGCCCGATCCTGAGAGGATGCCGGGCGCTTTGTCGTATCTGGAGTATCAAGGCGGGATGGTCACCATTTTATCACGATTTTCCTGAATGACTGCCGCACCCCGGCCGCCAGTCGCGCGACGGTTCGTTTCGAGCCCGATTATGACCATCGAAAAAGTGGTGTCTTCCTCGGCGCAGCACGGCGGCAGCGAGCTGCGGCGCATCGACTATCTGGACGGCTGGCGGGGACTGGCGATTTTTCTGGTCTTGCAGGGACACTTCTTCGCGGTGCAGGGCTGGCACAGCGGCAGGATGGGCGTCGACGTGTTCTTCTGCCTGTCCGGCCTCTTGATGAGCCGCATCCTGTTCCAGCGGCGCGTACCGCTCGCCACATTCTACAAGCGCCGCATATCGCGCATCATCCCGGCTTTTCTGCTTTTCCTGCTGATCGTCTTCGGCATCGCCGCGCTGATCGGCAAGCAGGCGCCCGCAGCGGAGATAGTGCCGACTACGCTGTTTCTGCGCTCCTACCTTCCGGCCGACTTCCATATGTTCGCGAGCCCCTACCCGATCGGTCACCTATGGTCGCTGAACGTGGAGGAGCACTCCTATATTTTCCTGTCGCTGCTGACCCTTCTTCCGTTTCTGCGTGGCCGCGAAGGTGGGGCATTGATCGCCTTTGGCTTTCTCACCATTGCGATACACCTGAGCTATTACGCCTTCCCTGCTATAGCCCCGCCAAAGGAATATTGGATACGAAGCGAAGTGGCGGCGACCAACCTTTTGCTCTCGGCCGGCTACGCCCTTCTTAGAGATCGAACCGTGCCTTACGTCCGCCCATGGATGCCGGTTGCCGCCTTCGTCGCGGGATCGGCGCTCTATGTCGGCTCGGTGTTTCCGTGGATGCTGACCATGACGGTGGCGCCCTTCTTCCTGGCATTCACCGTCAATCACCTCGCCGAGGCGCCGCAGTGGGTCAGATCTACGCTGTCGCTGGCGCCGCTCAGGCTTCTCGGCATAGCTTCGTTTTCCATCTATCTTTGGCAGCAACCCTTCTATCAGTACAAAAGACACCTGTTTGCCGGCCTGCCGGGCCATGCGCTGATCGGTATGGTGCTATCGGTGGCAATCGGTTTCCTGTCGTTTTACGCCTATGAGAATCGCGTCAGGACCTGGCTCAACCGGGTATGGTGAGTCCAGTCAGAGGGAGGTTTGAGGAATGAAGATCCACGAGGGCAGCAAGCTTCTGTTCATCGGAGACTCGATCACCGACTGGAGCCGGGCCCGCCCGATCGGCGAAGCGTTGTTCGACTCGCTCGGCACCGGCTACGTCGGCCTCGTCAACGCCTTCCTCAACGTGACGCACGCCGCCCACCGCATCCGCGTCGTCAACATGGGCGTCAGCGCCAACACCGTGCGCGACCTCGAAGCGCGCTGGGAGACCGACGTCGAGGCGCTCAATCCCGACTGGCTGTCGATCATGATCGGCATCAACGACGTCTGGCGGCAGTTCGACGCCCGCCTCCAGACCGAAAACCATGTGCTGATCGGCGAGTACGAAGCGACGCTCGAACGCCTCATCCTGCGCACCAAGCACCGTCTCAAGGGCCTCGTGCTCATGGCGCCCTATTTCGTCGAGTTCAACCGCGCCGACCCCATGCGCAAGATGATCGACGACTACGGCGCGGTGGTCAAAAAGCTCGCAGAAAAGCATGGCGCCATCTTCGCCGACACCCAGGCCGCCTTCGACGAGGTGATGATCGAGATCCACCCGATGGGCATAGCCACCGATCGCGTCCACCCGACGCTGACCGGCCACATGATCATCGCCCGAGCCTTCCTGAAGGCGGTGGGCTATCCGGTCTGAACCGATGGCGACTGCTTCGTTCCCTTTGTCCGCCGCATCTCACTCGGTGGTCGCCTGTACACCTCTTGAAACACGGCATTGAAACGCCGCAGGCTGCCGAAACCGGCCTGTAGCGCCACCTCGGTCATCGGAAGATCGGTTTCGCTGATGAGGCGCTTGGCCCTCTGCACCCGTGCCGTCTTCGCCACTTCGATCGGGCTGGCGCCAAGATGTTGTCGGAAGAGCCGCGTGAGATGCCGGCTGCCAACACCGACGCGCTCTGCAAGTGTCTCGACACTGCCGTTGCCATCCAGCGCGCCCTCATCCCTTATCAGCCGCGCCGCCTTCTCGACGATGGTGAGAGTACCCTTCCAAGCCGGACAGAAGGGCGCGGTTTCCGGTCGGCAGCGCAGGCAGGGGCGATAGCCCGCTAATTCGGCCGCCGTCGCGCTCGGCAGGAACTCGACGTTGCGCCGGAGCGGTGGCTTCACCGGGCAGACGCAGCGGCAGTAGATGCCGGTGGTCCGCACGCAGACGAAGAAGGCGCCGTCATAGGCAGGGTCACGGGCCGCCCAGGCGGTTTCGCAGAGAGTGATGTCGAGGCTCATGACAAGAATTGTACACCCAATCCGGCAAGTTCAACGAACCGAGTCCGATTCCGGCGAGCCGGCCATTTCCCATCGGGTAATTGTTCTTTCTCCGCGACCCTGGAGGCATCCTTGACCAAAGCTCCGCACATGGGCCTCCTCGAATGGGGCCTTCTCCTTGTCCTCTCGCTGCTCTGGGGCGGCTCGTTCTTCTTCTCGAAGGTGGCGCTCGCCGAACTGCCGCCCTTCACCGTCGTGCTCGGTCGGGTCGCGATCGCCGCCGCGGCTCTTTACGCCTACCTCAGGGCGACCGGGCGAACGATCCCCGGAACCGGGGAAGCCTGGCGTGTCTTCTTCGGAATGGGATTGATCAACAATCTCATCCCGTTCAGCCTGATCTTCTGGGGGCAGACGGCGATCGCCTCCGGCCTCGCCTCCATTCTCAACGCCACCACGCCGATCTTTGCCATCATCGTTGCGCATCTCCTGACGGCCGACGAGAAGATGACGCCGCAAAAGATCGTCGGCGTCCTGCTCGGTGTTCTCGGCGTCGCTGTACTCATGAGCGGCAGCGCCTTTTCCGGCGACGGTCCGCCGCTCTGGGCGCTGCTCGCCTGTCTCGGTGCCGCCCTTTCCTATGGCTTGGCCGGCACCTTCGGTCGCCACTTCCGCCGCATGGGCATATCGCCGGCCGTCGGCGCTTTCGGGCAGACGACCGCCAGTACGGTGATGATGCTACCGCTCGTCGCCCTCGTCGATGCGCCATGGAACCTCGCGGCACCCCACGCCGTAACCATCGGCGCGCTTCTCGCCCTCGCGCTGATTTCGACGGCACTCGCCTACATCATCTACTTCCATCTCCTCTCGGTCGGCGGCGCCACCAATTCGTCGCTGGTAACGCTGCTGATCCCCGTCTCGGCCATCTTGCTCGGCAGCCTGATACTCGGCGAGCGACTGTCCGCGAACCATTTCCTGGGCATGGCGCTAATCGGACTCGGTCTTCTCTCGATCGACGGCCGAATCTTCGCCATGCTCAGACGAGTCCCCGCCGTGTGAGGCATTCATGCTCGACGTGATCTACACCTACCTTGAAAGTCCCATCGGACCGCTGCTTCTGGCCGGCGATGGGGTGAGGCTGGCGAAGGTCGGCTTTCCCAACGGCAAGGGGCGTGTCGCAACCGATGACGACTGGCGGCGCGACGACGGCCAGTTCGTGGAAGCGCGCGCTCAGCTCAATGCTTATTTTGCCGGCGAGCTGCGCACCTTCGACCTCGCCCTGATGCCGTCCGGCACGCCATTCCAGCTTGCCGTCTGGCAGGCGCTCAAGGCCATTCCCTTCGGTGTCACCATTTCCTATGGCGAGCTCGCCTCACGCCTTGGTCGCCCCTCGGCAAGCCGCGCCGTCGGCGCCGCCAACGGCGCCAATCCCATCCCGATCATCGTGCCTTGTCACAGGGTGATCGGCGCGTCGGGCGCCCTCACCGGGTTCGGTGGCGGCATCGACACCAAACGTTGGCTGCTGGCCCACGAGACTGGTCGCCACACAGGCGAGATGCAGGGCAGTCTTTTTTAGGCTAGCGGATGATGCCTGGCCCGCGCCTTGCTTTTCCTGTATGGGGCGGGCAGGTTTAGGCCGGCGTTCACAAGAATGCCGCAGACTTCCTCGACGATCGATAGGGTGGCGGTTCGCCGAGGCTTCTGGAGTTGGCATGACGGCATTCGAGTTCAGCGCGACCCCCGCTCGACGCAAGCTGTCGGCTTCCCTTACCTCGGCCATGTTGATGGCCATCGCGACGGCCACGCTGGCCCGTTTCAATGCCGACACCTTCTACTACGGCGACCTGCTGACCTTCTTCCTGCCGGCCTTGTTCGGGGCTTGCCTTATCACGACGCTCGTCGCGTTGATTGCCGGTCACAGAATCCTGGCGGCCGTGGCCCTGGGCTTTGCCCTGCTCAACGGTTTTCCATTGTTCCAGCCGATCGAAAGGGCCGCCGCTTCGGCAGACGGTACGGAGCTGCGCGTCGCCACCAGCAACGTTCTGGGAAACCGCAGCGATTATGGCGACCTTCTCGCCTGGAGCACGAACTCGGGCATCGACATTCTCGGCCAGCAGGAGGTGAGCGGCTACGCCCTGCGGCGCTTCGGCGCCCTGCGCGCCCACTTTCCCTCAACGCCGCCGGCCGACCTCCTCGGTCGTCATCCGGAGGTGACGGCTTGGACCGGCTGGCGCATCCTGAAGGCCGAGCACGTCAAGAACGTTCCCATCCTGCCGGTGTTCGGCTGGGGTGGCGCTCCGCTGCGGCTGGAACTGGCGCCGCCGGGCGTCACCGACACCAAGCAACCAGCTCTCGTCGTCTACGTGCTGCATCCCACGACGCCACGCAGCTACGATCAGTGGGTCAACCGCAACGCCTATCTTGAGGTCGTGGCCAAGGCCATCGCCGCCGAGCCCAAGGGAATCCCGATCGTCGCGATGGGTGATTTCAATACGCCCACGTGGTCGCCGTTCTTCCAGGCGTTCCTGAAAACGTCGGGCCTGGTAGATGCATCGGGTACCGGTTGGCCGGCCACCACCCGGTTTTCCAGACGGTTCGCCAAACTCGTCCACTTCGGCTCGCCGGTCGATCACATACTGGTATCGCGCGACGTCGAGGTGCAGCGCTTCGAGGTCGGTCCGGACATCGGCTCCGATCACTTCCCGGTTGTCGCCGATCTGCGCCTGCCCTGAGCTACCACCAGACGACCGGCAGGCTTGCGCCTCGAAGCACGTCATCGACATCCGGATGGAAACTGCCGTCCGGCGCATGGAGCACCAGTCCCGGCAGAATGCGAAGCGGCGCCCGCCCTTGCGGTCTTCCCCGCAAGATCAACCGGTGCGCCGGCTCTCCGGCATGCGCGTGAACCGGCAGCAGCGAGAGGGAGCCGAAGCGGCTGCCGATCGCGGATAACAACCTTTGCAGTTCGTCGGCCCGGAAGATCATCGTCAGCGTGCCCGACGGCTTCAAAACGGCGGCGGTGGTTCGTATCCAGCCATCGATGGCCTCGGCCTCCAGTACATGCGCCTGAGCCCGCGATGGCGCCGGGGACGACCGGCCGCGATCGGCGAGATGGAATGGCGGGTTCATGATGAGATGGTCGGCCATGTCGTCAACAAGCCCCGCCGCCCGCCGCTCGACAGCTCGTGCAAGCACGTCGGCGACGACGACGTGGACACGGTCGGCCATGCCCGCGTTAAGCGCTGCATTGCCCTCGGCAAGGCGCGCCAGTTCCGGATCGACTTCCACCAGGGTGACGCTGGTCTCGGGCAGCCTCCGCGCGACCGCCAAACCGGCCACGCCAACGCCGGCGCCCAAGTCCACGACATGGCCGGATGTTCCCTCGGACAGTGCAGCGGCAAGCAGCACGGCGTCGAGACCGGCCCGGTGCGCACCGGACACGGGTTGATCGATCATGAGCTGGTTGCCGAGAAAACCGTCACGACTGACACCACCAGGAAAGTTCATGCCTACCGTCCCGCTTTAGGCACCGGGCGCAACTCGTGACCGAGACCTGCGTCTGTGACGAGGCGCCTCGCACGCTCGGAATCGTCTGCATCAATCAGAACGCGGCGGGGGAACGCACCAACCATTCCTTCGAGGGCGCTCATCGCCTGATCGGCAACGAAATAGTCGATATCGGCCTCCTTCAGCAAAGCCTCGACGAAGGAGATGATCACCAGATCGTTGGTTCTTATCAATTCTTCCATGAAACCTCCGGAAATGCCGGTGGCCTTCCCCGACGGGATTGGACATTATCCGCTTGGCGGCCTAATGGTCACCCAATTAATCTTTCTTGCGCGGGCACCGACTCGTGACGGGAAGCGTTGTGGATACAACCGGCGACAGGCCGGGCGAACGGTTTCGGGAGTGAAGGTTTGAGCTCGGTCGCACCTCAGCACAGCAACGCTCCGGCGGCACCGCGCGAGAAGTCGATCGCGCCACTTATGCAGCTCGTCGACGCCGACATGCAGCGGGTCAACCAGATGATCCTCGACATGGCCGCTGCCAACGCCGAGATGATCCCGGAGATCGCCCGCCACCTGATCGATTCCGGCGGCAAGCGCCTGAGGCCGATGCTGACGCTCGCCGCCGCGCTTGCCTGTGGCTATCAGGGCGACGGGCATGTTAAACTGGCGGCCACCGTCGAGTTCATGCACACGGCAACCCTTTTGCACGACGATGTGGTTGACGAGAGCGAGCTTCGGCGCGGCAAGCCGTCGGCGCGCATGGTCTGGGGCAACCAGGCGAGCGTGCTGGTCGGCGACTATCTGCTCGGCCAGGCCTTCCGCACCATGGTCGAGGTCGGCTCGCTCGACGCACTGGCGGTGTTGTCGCGTGCCGCCGCCGTGATCGCCGAGGGCGAGGTGCTGCAGCTCGTGGCCGCCAAGCACCTGTCGACCAGCGAAGACCAGTATCTGCAAGTGATCAACGCCAAGACGGCGGCATTGTTCTCGGCGGCGACCGAGGTTGGGCCGATCATTGCCGGCAGTTCAGCCGAAGTGCGCACCGGGCTTGCCGAGTATGGCACCCAACTCGGCCTTGCCTTCCAGCTCGTCGACGACGCACTCGACTACGGCGGCTCGTCGATGACGCTCGGCAAGAAGGTCGGCGACGACTTCCGCGAGGGCAAGGTGACGCTGCCGATCCTGATCGCCGCCGCCCGTGGCGGCGACGCCGATCGCGAGTTCTGGCAGCGCACCATCGAGCGCGGCGAGATCGAAGACGCCGATCTCGACCGCGCCATCGAACTGCTGGCGAAGCACCAGGCCATCGCCGCCACCGTCGAACGTGCCCGCGCCTACGGCGACAAGGCGATCGCGGCCCTCGATGTTCTCGACGAAAGCCCCTACCGGGCAGCGCTGGAAGACGTCGTGTATTTCTGCGTCAGCCGGGTCAGTTGACCCCTAAGACATAGGATTAGAAAGTCTGGGCAAGGTACTGTCCAGACTTTCTTTTATCTGGTTACTACTTGTTGGAGACGCCAGCTTCGGCAAAGGTCGCCATGCCCGAATGAACATCCGCGGCCGCGCGAATGATCGAACCGGCGATGGCCGCGCCCGTTCCTTCGCCGAGGCGGAACCTCAGGTCGACGATGGCTTCCTTGCCGAGACGGGAGATGACGTCACGGTGGGCGCCTTCCACCGAAGCATGGGCGATCTTAACATGGTCGATGGAGTGCGGGTCAACGGCGTGCAGCACGGCCGCCGCGGCGGTGACGACATAACCGTCGACGACCACAGGTATGTTCTGGTGCCGGGCGGCGATGATGGCGCCGGCCATGGCGGCTATCTCCCGCCCGCCGACCCGGCGCAGAACCTCCAGACCGTCACGCTCGCCCTTGCCGAGGCGATCGACGGCAGCAGCAACCGCATCGCGTTTGCGCGTCAGCCCGGCGTCGTCGACGCCCGTCCCGCGACCGATCCAGTCGGACGCCTTGCCGCCGTAGAGCGCGTGGTAGATGGCGGCGGCGACGGTGGTATTGCCGATGCCCATTTCGCCGAGCATCAGGAGATCGGTGCCACCGGCCACCGATTCCATGCCGAAGGCCATGGTGGCGGCGCAGCCGGCCTCGTCGAAGGCGTCCTCTTCGGTAATATCCGGCGTCGGCACTTCCAAGGCCAGCTCGAACACCTTCAGCCCATAGTTATAGCTCTTGCAAAGCTGGTTGATGGCGGCCCCGCCAGCCGTGAAGTTGGCGACCATCTGGAAGTTCACCTCGACCGGAAAGGCCGATACGCCCTTGGCCGCCACGCCGTGGCTGGCAGCGAAGATCGACACCATCGGGTGGCGCACTGCCGGCCGCTCCACCCGCTGCCAGGCCGCCAGCCACTCGGCAAGCTCCTCCAGCCGGCCGAGAGACCCGAGCGGCTTGGTGAGTTGGGCATTGCGCGCACGAACGGCGTCGACCGAAGCCTCGTCCGGTCCCGGCATCGAACGGATCAACTCGCGGAAATCGTCGAACGGCAGACCGGACA
Organism: Pleomorphomonas sp. NRK KF1; assembly: GCF_023721755.1. GTDB lineage: Bacteria > Pseudomonadota > Alphaproteobacteria > Rhizobiales > Pleomorphomonadaceae > Pleomorphomonas. Next base: position 660,516 of record NZ_JAMDLH010000001.1, read on the forward strand.
TCGAGGGGATCATATCTTCGTCTTTCTGATTGAACTGGACGCAACAAGTCTGGATTTAGTGCCACATTCGTCGCAATACCGCGAAACGACACAACATTTAGCGGCGTCACGCTATACATGACTCGCACGCCGGCCTACAAACGAAGAATGCTGCGTGACGAACTCCTCCACCGCCTTGCCGATCTCGGCGCCTCGCTTCGCTTCTTCTCGCGCCTGCCCGTGCCACAGCTCGGCCGGCGGGACGACACCGGCGCCCTGCCCGACCTGCCACGGGCAGCGGCGGCGGTGCCATTTGCCGGCTTCCTGATTGCATTGCCGGCGGCCCTCATCGGGCTTGGAGCAAGCGCGGCTGGGCTGCCGGATCTTCTCGTCGGACTCCTCGTCGTCGCGGCACTGGTCGCGCCCACCGGTGCGCTGCACGAGGACGGCCTCGCCGACAGTGCCGACGGCCTCATTGGCGGCGCCTCGGCGGAAAAGCGGCTGCTCATCATGAAGGACAGCCGCATCGGCACCTTCGCCGGCCTCGCGTTGGTTCTGTCGACGCTCGTTCGGGCGAGCGCCTACGGAGCGCTGTTCCTTCATCCGGTCGCGGGCCTCTTTGCCGTGTTGGGTGGTGGTGCCCTGAGCCGCCTTTCCATGACCGCGCTATGGGCGGCGTTACCCAATGCCCGCCCCGACGGCCTTGCGGCGCGGCTCGGCCAGCCCGACCGCCGATCGGTGGCGATTGGCGCCGGCGTGACGGTTCTGCTTCTGTCACCGCTGCCAGCGTTGGTCGGGGCGCCAGCCGTTCTCCTCGGCATCGCCTTTGCCGCGCTTGCCGCGCTTGCCTTCGGCGCTCTCGCCCGTGAGAAGATCGGCGGACAGACCGGCGACATTCTCGGCGCGACACAGGTTCTCACGGAGGCGGCGTTCCTGATCGGCCTCCTGATCGGTAGGTGATGGCTATGGTGGAGACGCCCTGCGTCAAGGTCTGTCGAATGCTCGAAGGCGGCAGCCTCTGCCGCGGCTGTGGCCGTACGCTCGACGAGATCGCCCGCTGGACGTCGATGAGCTCCGAAGAGCGAAGGGCGGTCATGGCGGGCCTTGCGGAGCGGTTGAGGCAAGCCGACATTCAGGACAATGCATCCCGATCGGAGGCCTGAGCCCATGCGGCACCCCGTGCTCTATGTCGCCGTGGCGATCCTCGTCGTCGCCACCGGCGTTCTGTTGATTTTCGGCGGGTCTGGCGACGTCGCCGGACTGGCTCCGGCTCAGTTCGCCAATGTCGCCTATCTCTCGATCTTCGCCCTGCTGATCGGCGCTTCGCTCGCCCTCGGACGGCACAGGGTCAACGCGCGGCTCTGGCACATCGCGGTGTGGCTCGCCATTTTCCTCGCGCTTGCCGCTGGCTACCGCTGGTTCAACCAGCCGTCCACGGCCTTCGTCCCGAGCGAGAGCGCCCCTTCCACGGCGATCTGATCAGTCGGTCACCCGCTTCGCAAATCGCGCCGCCAGCACGCTGACGATCACCAACTGCAGGAAATGAAAGACCATGATCGGCGCCACGATCAGGCCGATGGCGGCGTTCTGGCCAAACATCACCGGGGCCAAGGGCACGCCGGTCGCCAGCGACTTCTTCGAGCCGCAGAACTGGCAGGCGATCCGATCGCGAATGTTGAAACCCATCATGGCGCAAACGCCGTTCATGATCAGATAGACCACCAGGAACAGCACCACCGAGGCAACCGCGATTTCCACCACGACCATAAGATCGTTGGCGCTCCAGACACCCGCGGCCACGGAGTCGCAAAAGGAGTTGTAGACGATGGCCAGAATGGTGGAGCGGTCGGCGAGCTTCACCCAGAAGGCATTGCGATGTGCCCACTCGCCAAGCCACCGCCGCGCGATCTGGCCGAGCACGATCGGCACCAGCACCAGCATCACCACCTTGAGGATCACCGGCAACAGCGGCATGTCGATGCCGTTGCTCTTCATGTACCAGCTCATCAGGAGCGGCGTGACGAAAACGCCGAGGAGGCTCGATAGTGAAGCATTGAAAACGGCCGCCGGCACGTTGCCGCGTGCGATGTTGGTCATCGCCACCGAGGACGACACGGTGGACGGCAGCGCCGCCACGTAGAAGAAGCCGAGCCAGAGATCCTCCGAGAAAGCCCCGGGAATCAGTGCCTTTGCGGCCAGAAGCAGCACCGGGAACAGCACGAAGGTGGCGAACTGCACGCAGATATGCAGCCGCCAGTGCAACACGCCCGCCCTCATTCGCTCCGGCGACAACGTCAGGCCATAGAGAAAGAACACCACCGACACGCCGTAGGTGGTGACATACTCGAAATGCAGAGGCCCGCCGCTCAAGCCGGGCGTCGGCCAGATCAGCGCAAGCGCCACCATAAGGACGAGGCCGACGAGGAAGTAATCGAGCTTTGGCAGGCGGCGGAGCACGGTAGGGAGCTTTCGGGTGTCAGGCGGCCTTGCGGCGGGCGAGCGCATCGAGGGCCGCATCGATCACCTCGAGGCCGGCGCCTTCCTTGACGCCCCCCTCGGTCAGGATGCGGCGCCAGGCGCGAGCGCCGGGAACCTTGTGATAGAGGCCGAGCATGTGTCGGGTGAAGACCGAGAGCCGCCCGCCGGCGGCGAGATGGGCTGCGATGTGGGGCCGCATCCGCTCCACCACGGCAAACGGGTCGGCATCGTCGGTCGCCGCGCCATAGACGAGCCGGTCGACCGAGCCGAGGAGAGCCGATTCCTGATAGGCGGCGCGCCCCAGCATGACCCCATCGAGCGTCTTCAGAAGATCGAGAGCGGTATCGAGGTCGTTAATGCCACCATTGATGCCGATGAACACATCGGGATAACGTGCCTTGAGACGGCGGACGCGATCATAGTCGAGCGGCGGAATATCGCGGTTTTCCTTGGGGCTCAGCCCCTTCAACCACGCCTTGCGCGCATGCACCCAGAGCGCGGACACACCGGCGGCAATCACCGCGTCGGCGAGCTTGTCGAGCGCCTCCTCGGGGTCCTGTTCGTCGACGCCGATGCGACACTTGACGGTCACCGGCACGCCGACCGCCTGGCGCATCGCCGCGACGCAATCGGCGACAAGCGCCGGCACCAGCATCAGACAGGCGCCGAAACGGCCCGACTGCACGCGGTCCGACGGACAGCCGACGTTGAGGTTGATCTCGTCATAGCCCCAGTCCTCGCCCACCTTGGCGGCAAAGGCCAACTCGGCCGGATCGGAGCCACCGAGTTGAAGGGCAACCGGGTGCTCCTCCGGATAGAAACCCAAGAGCCGCTCGCGATCCCCGAAACGGATCGCCGCCGTCGTCACCATCTCCGTGTAGAGCAGCGCATGCGCACTCAGCTGCCGATGGAACAGGCGACAGGCCCTGTCAGTCCAATCGAGCATCGGCGCAACGGCGAAAACGGGGGCGGCGTAGTGGGTCATCGGGTCCTTTCAGATTGTTTCCGCTCCCATAAGCCAAAAGTCTCAAAAAGACGAGGGACTGCCGAGTTCAAAAGCGCGCGACGGGCGGCAAATCGTTTCGGTTGGCGGCAAGGGTCGGTATAACGGCACAGATCAACGGAGACCCGACATGCCCGTCACCGACGTCGTCATCTTTCACAATCCCGACTGCGGCACATCGCGCAACGTGGTCCGTATCATCGAGGCGGCGGGCTATGCGCCTGTCGTCATCGAGTATCTCAAGACCGGTTGGACCAAGCCACAGCTTCTCGCGCTGTTCGCCGCCGCCGGCATCGCCCCTCGCGATGCGTTGCGTGTCAAGAAGTCCCCAGCCGCCGAACTCGGCCTCACCGACCCCTCTGTAGCAGACGAAGACATCATCGAAGCGATGATCGCTCACCCGATTCTCGTCGAGCGGCCCATCGTCGTGACGGCCAAGGGCACCGCGCTCTGCCGGCCGAGCGAGCAGGTGCTCGACCTCCTCGATCGTTGGCCGCCCGGACCCTTCGCCAAGGAAGACGGCGAACTGGTGATCGACGCCGAAGGAAAGCGGGCCGGATAGACGGGGCGTCCATCGCGTCCCGATCTTGTCATCCCTCGAAGGAAGCCCTGCCCCCATGCGCCGCCGACCACTCGGCCGGGGCATGCAGGAACTTCTCGACTTCCGCCAGCATCGCCGCCGGAAAGCGGTTCGACGCCTTGGCTTCGGCCAGCACGTCCCACCAGGTGGCAAGCGCGTGCAGCGTGATGCCGTCGGTGGCCAGCACCTCGATCGAGGACGGGAAGATGCCATAGTGGAAGACGACGAAGGCATGGCTCACCTTGAGGCCTGCGTCACGCATGGCCTTGGTGAAGATCAGCTTGGAACGGCCGTCGGACGCGAGATCCTCCACCAGGATGGCGCGGGCGCCTTCCTTGACGTCGCCCTCGATCTGGGCATTGCGACCGAAACCCTTCGGCTTCTTGCGCACGTAGAGCATCGGCAGTTCGAGGCGATCGGAAAGCCAGGCGGCAAAGGGAATGCCCGCCGTTTCTCCACCCGCCACGGCATCGAGCGACTCGGCGCCGATCTCCGACAGGATGATCTCCTCGGCGAAGGCCATCAGCCGCTTGCGCAGGCGCGGGAAGGAAATGAGCTTGCGGCAGTCGGTATAGACGGGGCTCGCCCAGCCGGAGGTGAAGATATACGGCTTTTCCGGGTTGAACTGGATGGCCTCGACCTCCAGCAGGAGGCGGGCGGTCTCGCGGGCGATGAACGACTTGTCCATGGGCTGTCCTCTGGCTGATTTGCCCGGCCATAGCACAGCTTCCCCGCCCTGTCCTGCCCTTCGCGGTGCCAATCATACGAAACGGCGGCCCTTCCCCAAGGGAAGAACCGCCGTCAGTTGCCCTCAACCTCGGGCACGTAACTCTCAAGTCTTGCCGCGGGGCCCGTTCCGGGGCCGACCGCGTCGATCAATGCAGCGAAATCCACTCGCGCGCTTCGCGCTGGGCAGCGGCGATCTCAACCGAAGACATTTCGTCGGCGAGCTCGCGACGGTAGCGGGCGGCACTTTCGGAACCACGGAAAGCGGCGATGTTGAACCACTTGTGGGCCTCGATGAGGTTCTGCTCCACATCACGCCCAACCGCGTACATCACGCCGAGTTCATAGAGGATGTCGCTGGTGGCACCGGCGCCGCCGGCCAGTTGATCGATCGAGTTCAGTTCAAGACGAGCCATGATCATTTTCCCTGTTCTGTATTCTCCGAGGTCTTCCGCCTCGTATCTTCGTGTTCCGAAGATGTGATCATGCTGCGCCAATTGATTAAAAAGCAGATTAAATTGCAGACTTAACAAGCAGCAAACAAAAACTGAATGGAATGTTATGTTCAGGAGATATCAACCATCGAATCCGCCATTTTCGGGGAACACGGCCGTCCCGACAGGAACGCACCCCAGACGTCGCGAAACCTTCCGGAAACCACGATCAAGGATGGCTATATCGATAGATTGAAGCAGAGCCCCGCCGCTTTGCCGCGTACCCACATCACCATGCCGTTGAGCGACATCTTCTGCTCGGGGATGTTGATGACCACCGTCTCGCCCACGGAGAGCTGACCATCGGTATTGTTGACCCGGCAGCCCCCCACACTCATGTCTTCAACGATGCACTCGCACGTATATTTATTGTGCTGCACGGTGGCGAGCAGGAAACACCTAGCTCTCTTGTAGCGCCGGCCATCCCCAACGCGAACATTGGGATTGCGAAGTTGCTTCAGAACATCCTGCATATGCAGCGAGTTTTGAGAGGCCGTCATGCCTGCACTCCGTCGCGACTGCCAGGTAAGGCAATAACAATAACACGACGGGATATTTATTCATAATGACTCATAAAATACATAAAATGTGAACGATTATCTGCCAACCGCCCGCATGTATGAGCCATTCACAGTTCGATGAAACCGCCTCGGCATCTCCGGGACTCCGAGGCGGCATACAACTTTAGTCGCGCGCCTTGCTAAAGGTGGCCGATCATCCGCGGCTTGCGCGAATTGAGCGCACCGAGACGGTCGTTAGCGAGCCCGCTGGTTGAAAAGCACCTTCTGCGCTTCCTTGTCGTCGGCAAGATTGCTTGCCGGCGTCGGCGCGGTAATGGCGAGCGCCTTAGCAGTGGCAGGGCGGTTTGAAACCCGATCGATCCAGGCCATCACGTTCGGAAACTCTTCCGCCTTTATGTCCTGGCGTTCCCAGCCGCGCGCCCAGCCGACACAAGCCATGTCGACGATGGAATAATCGCCGCAGATGAAGTCCTTGCCGCTGAGCTGCTTTTCGAGCACGCCATAGAGGCGGTGCGTCTCATCCCTATAGCGCTTGATGGCATAGGGAAGCTTCTCAGGCGCATAGAGCGCAAAGTGATGGTTCTGACCGAGCATCGGTCCGAAGCCGCCCATCTGCCACATCAGCCACTGTTCGACCTCGACACGGCCGCGCTCGTCCGACGGATAGAACTTGCCGAACTTGCGGCCGAGATAGAGCAGAATGGCGCCGGACTCGAATACCGAAATCGGCTTGCCGTCCGGCCCTTCGGGGTCGACGATGGCCGGCATCTTGTTGTTGGGCGATATCGCCAGGAAATCCGGCTGGAACTGGTCGCCCTTGCCGATATTGATGAAATGCAGATTGTAGGGAACGCCGAGCTCCTCGAGCATGATCGTGATCTTGTGGCCGTTCGGCGTCGGCCAGTAGTAGAGGTCGATTGGTTTGGTCTGGGTCGCGGTCATCGGCTTCTCCTCACCCGTTTCCGTTATCGGCTTAGGGCGGGCCAGCATATTTGCTGCCCGTGCCGGCGAAAAGAGGCGGGCGATGAACTCGGCGTGTTCAGGTCGGCGGAGCGATCGCCTCGCTTTCAACGACGACCCCGATCTCCAAACCGTCGCGCCTGATAATCCGCACATGGTAGCGCCGATGATCCGCTTCGTCCTCAAGCTCCAGGTCGAGCGGCAGCGGCCGCATCTCGGCAAGAACCAGCTTGGCGCCTCTCGCCGAACGGTCGCGGATCAGGCAGTCGGCGAGCCGTAGGCCATCGCGGCTCCGGAGAATGCCACCTCGGAGTCGCGTCCTGTGGCGATCTTCCCGGCGACGATCACCGGGCTCGGACGAGGATGAGTCGGTCATGAAGAGGCCCTGTCGGAGTAGATCCGACGGAGACTCCAATCGCTCGCTTGCCTCAACCTTGCGGTCAGAACGGACTCTCGCTCGGTAGGGCCGGTGCTTCCTTGAGCAGCACGAGCTCGATGCGGCGATTGCCGGATAGGAAAGGATCGTCGGGGAACATCGGATCCTTGTCGGCGACGCCGATCACCTGGGCTAGGCTGCCCGGCCCGAGGCCGAAGCTGCCGAGGATTTCCGCCGTGGCAAGCGCCCGCTTGGCGGAAAGCGCCCAGGCGGCGCCACCGGGAATGGCCATGTCGCCAGTCGATTCGGTATGCCCGATAATCTGAAGCCGGCCCGGCAACTGCTGGATGACCGGGGCGATGCGCGACAGCAGGATCTTCATGCGGTCGGTCGGTTCGCTCGACTGCGAGGCGAACATCGGCCGACCATCCTGATCGATGATCGAGATGTGCAGGCCGTCCTCGGTGACGTTGAGGATGATCTGCTTGGAAAGCTCGGCGTAGTCGGGCAGGTCCTGCAGCGCCTGCCGTAGCGACTCCGACGCCGTCAGATACTCGCGCGGCTTGCTCTCGGCGGCCTTCTCGAACCGGTTGGTGTTCACCTCCGGTCCCTGCTTCTCATACTGATCGTTGAAGTCAGTGGCGAATTCCACCGCATCCGACAAAGACATCGGTTGAACGTTGCGCAGATACTTGCGCTCCGGCAACCCGCTCTGCTCGATCATGCCGGCAGGGCGCTGCACCGACTGGTAGCCGAAGGCGTCGCGCATCGAACCGGCGGCCTCGTGCAGCTTCTGCTCGTCCTGGCTGGAGAAGGACACGATCATCACGAAAAGCGCCATCAGGAGAGCCATCAGGTCGGCAAAGGTGATGACCCACGGCGCTCCGCCGTGTCCGCCACCGCCGCCGCCCTTCTTCTTGCCGCTCATCCCGCCGTCCTTCCGCTTTCCGATTGCCCCGAGTCCCGATCGTCGAAACGCCGATCCAATCTCTCGCCAACCCACCGGATTCCCCAAGGGACCGGAATCGAATTCTCCGTCCGAAGGGTCAGGCGGCTTCCTTGCCAGCTTCCGCCTTGGCCCGGTGCTTCAGCGGCAGATAGGAAAGGAGCTCCTCATGCACCTGCTTGGGGCTCTTGTTCTCGCGAATCATCAGCACCGCGTCGATGACCATCGACTGGACTTCCGCCTCGTGATTGGCCCGGTTCGCCAGCTTGTCGGCCACGGGAGCCGCGACGACATTCGCAACAACCGCCCCGTAAAGCGTGGTTAGCAGCGCGATCGACATGGCCGGACCGATCTGCTTGGGGTCGGACATGTGAGCGAACAGCGACACGAGGCCGATGATGGTGCCGACCATGCCCATGCCCGGCGCAGCCTCGGCGATCTTGGCCCAGGCGGTGTGCCCCATGTGCAGACGCTCGTGCTGCAAGTCGCGCTCGCGCTCGAGAACGTGCTGGATGGTTTCGCCGGAATAGCCGTCGGCGATCATCTGGATCGCCTTCTGAAGGAAAGGCTCGTCGATTTCCAGCTTCTCAAGGCCCAGAGGGCCTTGCTTGCGCGCCACCTCGGCGATTTCGGTCAACTGGTCGAGCAGGTGGAAGGTATCATGCGTCTTGTACATGACGGCTTCCTTGAAGCCGCCGAACACGGCCACAGGGAAGGTCTTGAGCGTATACCGACCGAGCATCGCAACCAGGGCGCCGACGACCACGACGACGGTGGCCAGAAGGTTCATGAACATCATGATGTTCGAACCTTCGAGGATGACGGCTACATAGAGCACGGCAAAGCCGCCGAAAACGCCTAGAAGGGTTGCAATATCCATCGATCGCTCGGGCTGGGGGGAATGAAACGGACTGTACGGCCTACGCCGCGGAACCCCAGCCTCCTGACATTAACGATGGTGCCGATAAGGCAGGCTTAACGAACAGGGTTAACCAAACCTTCCGCCACATGACAAAAAGGCGGCCCGTAGGCCGCCTTGAAGCAAATTGCCGTTTGCGGAGGGCAGCTTGTGCCGCCCTCGTCGACGCTTATTCGATTCCGAGCTTGGCCTTTACGAGATCGTTGACCGCCTGCGGATTGGCCTTGCCGCCGGTGGCCTTCATCACCTGGCCGACGAACCATCCGCTGAGAGTCGGCTTCGCCTTGGCCTGTTCCGCCTTGTCGGGGTTGGCGGCGATCACCTCGTCGACGGCCTTCTCGATGGCGCCGGTGTCGGTGACCTGCTTGAGGCCGCGCTCTTCGACCAGCTTCTTTGGATCGCCACCTTCTGTGTAGACGATCTCGAACAGGTCTTTGGCGATCTTGCCCGAGATGGTGCCGTCGCCGATCAGGTCGACGATGGCGCCAAGCTGATCGGGCGTCACCGGCGACGCCTCGATGCCCTTGCCATCCTTGTTGAGGCGGCCGAACAGCTCGTTGATCATGAAGTTGGCAACGGCCTTGCCGTCACGCTTCTTCGCCACCAGCTCGTAATAGTCGGCCGAGGCGCGTTCGAGCGTCAGCACCATGGCGTCATAGGGCGTTATGCCGTAGTCGGCGACGAAGCGGGCCTTCTTCTCGTCCGGCAGTTCGGGAAGGTTGGCCTTCAGCCCCTCCACCCAAGCGGGATCGAGCTCAAGCGGCAACAGGTCCGGATCCGGGAAATAGCGATAGTCGTGCGCCTCTTCCTTCGATCGCATCGACCGCGTCTCGCCCTTGCCCGGATCGTAGAGCCGGGTTTCCTGGTCGATCTTGCCGCCGTCCTCGATGATGCCGATCTGCCGGCGCGCCTCGAACTCGACCGCCTGGGCAGCGAAGCGCATGGAGTTGACGTTCTTGATCTCGCAACGCGTGCCAAGCGGGTCGCCGGGCTTGCGCACGGAGACGTTGATATCGGCACGCATGGAGCCCTCTTCCATGTTGCCGTCACAGGTACCGAGATAGCGCAGGATGGTCCGAAGCTTGGCGAGATAGGCCTTCACCTCCTCCGACGAGCGAAGGTCGGGCTTGGAGACGATCTCCATCAGAGCCACGCCCGAACGGTTGAGGTCGACGAAGGACATGGTCGGGTGCTGATCGTGGATCGACTTGCCGGCATCCTGCTCAAGGTGCAGCCGTTCGATGCCGATTTCGACGACGCCCTCGGGCATGTCGAGCAGCACCTTGCCCTCGCCGACGATCGGCTGCTTGTACTGGCTGATCTGATAGCCCTGCGGCAGATCCGGATAGAAGTAGTTCTTGCGATCGAACACCGAGTAGAGGTTGATCTCCGCCTTGAGACCAAGGCCGGTGCGGATGGCCTGCGCAACGCACTCTTCGTTGATCACCGGCAGCATGCCGGGCATCGCCGCGTCGACGAGCGACACGTGCATGTTCGGCTCGGCGCCAAAGACGGCCGAAGCGCCGGAGAACAGCTTGGCGTTGGAAGAGACCTGGGCGTGCACTTCGAGGCCGATGATGATCTCCCAGTCGCCGGTGGCGCCCTTGATGAGCTTCTTGGGGTCGGGGGTGCGGACTGCCATGTTCATGTTCTTCTCTCCCCTTACCACCACTGCTTCGGCGTGAATGTTCCCACGGCCTTCTCGATGGTCGAACCGAGTGTGAACAGCGTCTCCTCATCGAACGGCCGGCCGATCAACTGCAGGCCGAGCGGCAAGCCTTCGGCGGAGAGCCCGGCCGGCACGGCGAGGCCCGGCAGGCCGGCCATGTTGACCGTCACGGTGAAGACGTCGTTGAGGTACATTTCCACCGGATCGGCATCGGCCTTCTCGCCGATTCCGAAGGCGGCCGACGGTGTCGCCGGCGTCAGGATCGCATCGACGCCCGCGGCATAGACGGTCTCGAAGTCGCGCTTGATCAGCGTGCGGACCTTCTGGGCGCGCAGGTAGTAGGCGTCGTAGTAGCCGGCCGACAGCACGTAGGTACCGATCAGGATGCGGCGCTTCACCTCGGCGCCGAAACCGGCGGCGCGGGTATTCTCGTACATGTCGATGATATCCGAGCCCGGCACGCGCAGGCCGTAGCGGACGCCGTCATAGCGAGCGAGGTTCGACGACGCCTCGGCCGGCGCGACGATATAGTAGGCCGGCAGCGCGTATTTGGTGTGCGGCAACGAGATATCGACGATCTCCGCGCCCGCCTCGCGCAGAATGTCGATGCCCTTCTGCCAGAGCGCGTCGATCTCGGCCGGCATGCCGTCGAGCCGGTACTCCTTGGGAATGCCGATCTTGAAACCCTTGACCGACTTGCCGATGGCGGCCTCATAGTCGGGAACAGGAAGGTCGACCGACGTCGTGTCCTTGGGATCCACCGAAGCCATCGACTTCAGGAGAATGGCCGTATCGCGAACGTCGCGCGCAATCGGCCCGGCCTGATCGAGCGAGGAGGCGAAGGCGACAAGGCCCCAGCGCGAGCAGCGTCCATAGGTCGGCTTGATGCCTGTGGTGCCGGTGAAGGCGGCCGGCTGGCGGATGGAGCCGCCAGTGTCGGTGGCCGTCGCCCCCAGGCAGAGACGCGCGGCGACAGCCGCCGCCGAACCGCCCGACGAACCGCCCGGAACCAGATTGACGTCCGAACCGTTGCGGCGCCACGGATTGACCACCGAGCCGTAATGGCTTGTCTCGTTGGAGGAGCCCATGGCGAACTCGTCCATGTTGAGCTTGCCGAGCATGACGGCGCCATCAGCCCACAGGTTGGCGCTGACCGTGCTTTCGTAAGTAGGCTCGAACCCATCGAGGATGTGACTGCAAGCCTGGGTATGGACGCCCTTGGTGGCGTAGAGATCCTTGATGCCGAGCGGCAGGCCTTCGAGCGCGCCGGCCTTGCCCGCCGCGATGCGCGCGTCGGAGGCCCTGGCCATGTCGCGCGCCTTGTCCGGCGTCTCGGTGACATAGGCATTGAGTACGCGCGCTTTTTCCATGGCGGCGAGATAGGCGTCCGTCAGCTCGACGGCGGTGAAGGACTTGGCCTTCAGCGCATCGCGCGCCTCGGCAAGGGTAAGTGAGGTGAGATCGGTCACTGCGGAAATCCCGAAAAATCGTAAGAAGCCAGCGTCCGGTGGGAGTTACTCGACCACCTTGGGCACCAGGAAGAAATTGTCCTCGGAGACAGGGGCGTTGGCGGTGACGCCTTCCGCATCCTCGCCATCGGTAACGACGTCCTGCCGGCGACGCATCTTCACGGAAACCACGGAGGTCATCGGCTCGACGCCGGAAATGTCGACCTCGTCCAATTGCTCTACGAACCCGAGGATGGAATTGAGCTCATTGGTCATGCGCTCCGCCTCGTCATCGGTGACCTTTATCCTGGCGAGACGCGCAACGCGGCGCACGGTAGCCGTATCCACGGACATGTAGATTCCCTCGAACAGACTGGAATGTCCCGCGTATAGCACCGGTCGCGGTCGGGAGCCACCCGCTTCCTCGTACCGCCGATACGGCATCGGCCAAATTGCCGATCATTCGGCACTGAGTCGCAAGTTCCGGCGCCCCACAACCCAAAAGGGAGACCATAAACCGGAACCGGAGCAGTTCGCCCTTCCGGGCGCCTAGCAACCCGGTGTCTCGGCCTTCGAGAGTCGCTGCCCTCATAACATATTGATCTATACGAATATTTTAATCTGACCTCTAGCCATACAGTTCTTTTGTATGAAATCGTCTTTGCAAAGTTCTGCTTTCTGAACCGCGATTGGCGGGAATCCGTTGTTTTTTCATTGATGAATTCGACAAAAGCGGTCTATGAGTTCCCCGCTTTTCGAGGCGATCTTACCTCTAATCAGGTATACCAAGCGTATCATGCACATCGTGCTCGTCGACGGCAGTCGAACCGGACTGATGATCCTGCAGAGGATGCTTGAACCTCGTGGTGACGACGTCGCTTATTTCACCGACGGTCGCGAGGCGCTTCAGTACATCCAGTCGACACCGCAAGCCGAAGTGCTGATTACCAGCTTCGAGATTGGCGGCGTTTCAGGCACCGAGCTTTGCTGGGAGGCGCGCCTTATCGCCGATGCCGGGCGACCGCTCTACGTCATCGGCATGTCCGCCTCCAACGATGCGCAGCACTCCATCGGCGTGCTTGACGCGGGCGCCGACGATTTCATGTCCAAGCCGCCACGCCAGGACGAACTCAACGCCCGGCTGCGGGTCGCCGAGCGAACGCTGATCATGCAGCGCCGTCTCATAGAAATGGCAACCGTCGACCCCCTGTCGGGGCTTTTCAATCGCGGCGCCTTTCGCCAGCGGTTCGATGCGGAAATTGCCACCGCCGAGGTCGGCGGAACCTTTTCGCTCATTCTGTTCGACATCGACCACTTCAAGCATATCAACGACATCTACGGCCACGACGTCGGAGACGAGGTGATCCGCAGCGTAGGAACGCTCCGCGTGCCGCCGGACGCACATTTTTCCCGTATCGGCGGCGAAGAGTTCGCGGTGATCCTGCCCAGCATTCCCGTCGAGGGTGGCGTTTCGGTCGCAGAGTACCTGCGCGAACAGGTCAATGCGCTCGCCATTGAACGCGGCGACAATACCATTCGGATCACCGCCAGTTTCGGCGTCGCCGAGTTTCGGCCGAGCGACACGGTCAACGATCTCTATCGGCGAGCGGATTCCGCCCTCTATCAGGCAAAGAACACCGGCCGCGACCGCGTTTCGGCCACGTCGCCGGAAATCGTCTCCTGATTCCGGCGCCGCGACTTGGGCCGGCGCGCGGGGCATGGTAGGGAATGCCCCGCATGACGAGGCAGAACCAATGACCGTGACCGAAGATCCCGTTGCCTTTGTGGCGACCTTGCAACCGGGGCGACGTCTGCTCGGCCTCGATCTCGGCACCAAGACGATCGGCGTCGCCCTTTCCGACGAGCGCTTCCTCATCGCAACGCCCTTGGTGACCCTTTCCCGCGTCAAGTTCGGCAAGGATGCCACTGCCTTGATCGAGCTCGCCGACAAACATGATGTCGGCGCCTACATCCTGGGCCTGCCGATCAACATGGACGGCAGCGAGGGACCCCGCGCCCAGTCGACGCGCGCCTTCGCCCGCAACCTTGCGCCGCTTGACGGACGCCCCCTGTTCTTTTGGGATGAAAGGCTCTCCACGGCGGCCGTCACCCGCACGCTTCTGGAAGCGGACACATCGCGTCGCCGACGCGACGAAGTTGTCGACAAACTCGCGGCGAGCTTCATCCTGCAAGGGTTCCTCGACCGCCTGCATCTCGCCGCGCGCGCCGACGATCCTCGCCGGCTTTAGGAGCGCCTACCCGATCACTCCGGCCGCGCGCGTTTCGTCGACTTTCGGATCAGCATCAGGTTGCGGATGTAGATGAGAAGGCCCAGCCCCTGCCCGGCGATGAACACCGGGTCCTGCCGGGCGATCGAATAGACCAGCAGAAGAAAACCGCCACCGAGCGAAAACAGCCAGAAGGCAACCGGAATCACCGAAGCCTTGGCTTTCTCCGAGGCGAGCCATTGCACCACGAAGCGCATGGTGAACATGGCCTGGGCGACAAAGCCGAGGATCACCCAGAAATCGAGCTGCTTGACGAAAACGTCGTGAAGCCAGCCGGCGAACTGCGCGAAGAGATCAGCCATTGTCGTTTCCGATTTCCGAGGCAACGGGAAGACGCTTGATGCGTCGCTTCAGCCACCAGACGCCGAAAAGATCAAGGATGCCCTGCAGACCGCGATCGAAGATTCCGTAGTTGGACGCGCCGTGCATGCGCGACCGATCGACCACGTCGAGATGGGTGACGCCATAGCCTTCGCGCAGGACCAGCGCCGGCAGGTAGCGGTGCCACCCGTGGAAGAAGGGCAGCAGCAGGAAGATATCGCGTCGCACCGCCTTGAGACCGCAACCGGTGTCGCGCGTCGCATCCTTCAAAATGGCGTTGCGCAGCCAGTTGGCAAAGCGCGAGGCATAGCGCTTGGCAGGCCCGTCGGTGCGTTTGAGACGCTGCCCGGCGGCAATGCCCACCGACGGACCGGCCGCGACAAGCGCATCGACCAGCTTCGGAATGTAGGCGGGATCGTTCTGGCCGTCGCCGTCGATCGTCGCGACGATCTCGCCCCGCGCCGCGAGCACGCCCGAGCGGACGGCTGCCGACTGACCACAAGCTTCGGCATGACGAATATGGCGAACAGGCCTGCCTTCCGTCTTCCAGGCCGCGACGGCGGCGCCCGTGCCGTCGGTCGAACCGTCGTCGACGACGATCACCTCGAAGGCGCGGCCAGCCATGGCCTCGAAGATCTCCGGCACGATGACCGCGAGATTGTCCGCTTCGTTGCGGGCGGGAATGACGACCGAGACAAATCCCGTCTCGGAAGGCTTCGGTACGATCATGCTGGTGACTCCGACCGGATGCGCGCTCGTCGCGGCGTCCGGCAACCCGGCTCCTGAAGAATGAAAAACTGGAACGATGCTTTGCCTGCTTATGGCAAGACGCAGCCGCGTCAACAAGGCCCTGCCCTCGCCGGAGATCATGTCGATCCGAAGGCGAAGTGGCAGCGGCAGTCCACTTTCCGAAAGGTGAAACAGTCGGCCCCGCCTGGCGAACCAAATGGCCACGAACAGCGTGCCCCAGGCGCCAAACGAAAGGCCGGCGACCACGTCCGAGACACGGTGAGCGTTCACCATCACCCGTGACGCGCCGATTGCGAGGGCAAACGGCCAAACCACAACGGCAAGCGGCCGCCACAGGAGCGTGAGCGACAACGCGAAGGCCGCCGCCGTTGTCGAGTGCCCGGAGGGGAAAGCGGCGTGCGATGGACGGAAGGCAAGAAACCGCACGACCCGCTCGCCCTCGACCGACGGACGCGAGAAGCCGAGCGAATACTTGACGATCAAGACGGCAATGCCGGTCGCCGCGATCGACGCGAAAAAGAACAAGACCATGTTCTGCAGCGTCGCGAAGCTCCCCGGAGGGCCGAACTTCGGGCGATTGAGGTAATGGAGCAGCAGCACCGCGAGGCCCGAAGGAATAAGCATCCAGTCCGATTGTCCCAACCGCGACAGCAAGGGCCAGATGGGTGACGGCTGCCCAGCGGCCATAACCCAGGCGCGCGCCCCTTCGTCGAAACGGCTCGCCACGATGACGACGAGCACCGTCATGAGGCCGGCCAGCCAGAGCGCCGTCTTGACGACATCGGGATCGCGCCAGCGGGCCGGCCGCTTGTTGATCAGCATGACCCGCTCCTCACGGCTTCGAAAACAGCAGCATGGTACGGAGCTTCATACCGTTGAGATTGCGGCCCTTGATGGTGGCAGCCGGTTCCGGCGCTGCCTTGGCATCGCCGAGCGCCGTCAGGAACTCGCCCTTTGCCTCTTCCGCGACGATGGCGACGGCGCATTCGTGGGTTCGGAAGGATTCGGCGGCGCCCGACGCGCCTGTCCGAAGAATGCCCGTACCAAGACGGAAGACGGTGCTCGGCTCGCCGTAGCCCACGATGGAGATCGCCGGCGCCTCGCACTGGCGGGTGGCTGCCACGGCGTCGGCCAGATCGTCGCTGAGCCAGATCTGTCGCGCCGCCGGCAGAAGAATGACGTAACCGAGCAGCATCAGGCCACCGGAAGCGGCAATCGTCGCCGCGAGACCGGCCCCAAGACGCCCCGAAGCCAGCAGTCGGCTCGCCATGAAGCCGAGGCCGCCGACGACAACCGCGCCGACAAGGCCCTGCCAGCTCGCATATCCCTGATAGATGAGAAAGGCGACGTTGAGTCCGAAAGCGACCAAAAGCGACCCGACCGCTAGGAAGGCCACCGAAACGCGCCATCCGCGCCGCGCAACGCCAAGCCCCCCGCCATCGAGAAGCAGGCCGATCAAGACCGCCAGCGCCGGCATGAAGGGCAACACGTAGTTGGGCAGCTTGGTGGCAACCGCCTCGAATACGATCCAGCCGGGCAACGCCCAGGCGATCAGGAAGAAGATCGCCGGCTCGCGTCGCGTTTTCCAGGCCTGAACCACCGCCAGCGGCGCCAGAACCGACAGTGGCCAGAACGTACCGAGCGCAACGAGCAGATGAACGCCCGGTGGCGCACCATGCGATTCCTGTCCGGAAGCGACCTTACCGAGCATGTCGCGGCCGACCGCCTGGGTGAAGAAGGCGCCGCCCGAGATCCAGCCGATGGCAATCAACCACGGCAAAGCGAGAAGCAGCATCCAGACGATGCCTTTGAGCGGCGACAGCGAACGCCAGAGAGTCGTCGATCGCTCCCTGGCCGAAACGGCAAGAATCGTGAGGCCGGCGACCAGCGGCGTAATCGGCCCCTTGATCAGGATGCCGATCCCCATGGCCGTCCAGAACAGGGCGTTGCGCGGGAACGATTTCGCCCTCGCCTGATCGACATAGGCGCGGGCCAACGCGAACTCCGCGGCGAGCACCGTGGCGCACAACATGGCGTCGGTCTTGGCGATGCGCGCCTCGAAACCGATGAGCATCGTGGAGGCGGAAAGAAGGCCTGCAAACAATCCCGCCCGCGTCGTGCCAAGCGTGGCGCCGATGCCGTAGGTGAAAAGCACCATCAGCACCGCGCCGATCAGGGACGGCAGGCGATAAACCCAGAGTGGAGCGTCGGCGGCATAGCCCGAGAGCTCGGCGGTCGCGGCCTGAATCCAGTAGATGCCGACGGGCTTCTTGTAGCGAGGTTCATCCTGGAAGCGAATGTCCACCCAGTCGCCCGTCTCCAGCATCTGGTGGGAGGCCTGCACGTAGAGCGCCTCGTCGCGATCAGTGAGCGGCAACGAGGAAATGCCGGGGGCAAGCAGCGCAAGCGTGACAAAAGTCAGGGCGAGGAGATTGACGAGATGCGAACGCGCAAACTCCCATCCCTTTCGGGATGCCGACGGCGCAACTGATGCCCCGTCTTCGCCTGGCTCCTTATCGCTGTCGTTGTCCATGCATCGAAGTCCGCCGTGGAAGCCCGCTGTCGGGCAATACGCGCGCCTCTTATCACGGAACGCCGCGTCTGGGCATCACACTTGCGCAACCCTCCGCCGCAATCGGGACAATGTGGGTAGCGACGACGAAAAGAGCATGTTCGTCATGAACCGGTTCCCAAAGTCGCCTCAATATGGAAGCATGTCACCCAAGTGGTCCGACTCCGGCATTTGCTTTCCGACATCGCGCTCGGATCAGGTGCGGGAGTTCCAGGGCCAGCAAACAACCCGCTGCTCCCACCGGAGTCTTTGGATCTGACGCTTGATCCGGCTGCGTCTGCCGGCCCTCGAATGTCGAAGTCTGTTCCATGGGCTCCCGCAACAATCGAGGCTCGTATGCATCAGATCGCGGTCGCCAACCTCGTCTTGGCCTTGGGCGCGACCCTGATCCTTCTCGGCATTCTTTCCAGCCTTCTGGCCTCGCGCTTCGGCACTCCCCTGCTCCTCGTGTTCCTTGTTGTGGGCATGCTGGCCGGCGTTGACGGCCCTGGCGGAATAGAGTTCAGCAACTATCGCCTCACCTACCTGATCGGCTCCTGCGCGCTCGCCATCATCCTGTTCGACGGCGGGCTCAGGACACGACTTTCCGAAACACGCGAGGCATTGGGGCCATCCCTCGCGCTGGCCACCGTCGGCGTCGCGGTGACCGCCCTTCTCATCGGCGTGTTCAGCTATCTGGTCATGGGCTATAGCCTCATCGAAGGACTGCTGCTCGGCTCCATCATCGCCTCGACCGACGCAGCGGCGGTGTTTTTCCTCCTCAAGACGGGTGGCCTTCAACTCAAGCCCCGCATCGGTTCGATGCTGGAAATCGAATCCGGCTCCAATGATCCCGTGGCCGTCTTTCTCACCATGGTCCTTACCGAACTTGCCGTTGTTCATTCGTCGCCCGGCTTCAGCACGCTGACCGAGCTCAGCCAACAGGCTTTGCTCGGCGCAGCCATGGGGATCGCCGGCGGCAGTCTGGCGACGGTGGCGCTCAACCGTCTGACTTTGCCGGGAGGGCTGCATCCGCTGTTCGTCATTGCGCTGACGGTCAGCGTTTTCGGCGCGACCTCCTATTTCGACGGCTCCGGTTTCCTCGCCGTCTACGTGGCCGGTCTGGTCGTGGGCAACAGCAGCGTTCGCGCCTACCCCGCCATCAGCAAGTTCCTCGAAAGCGCCACCTGGCTCTGTCAGATCGTCATGTTCCTGATGCTGGGCCTCCTGGTGACGCCGAGCAACCTGATCGAGTATGCGCCGGAGGGCCTGACCATCGCCCTGTTCCTGATGATCATCGGGCGACCGGCGGCCGTCTGGATATGTCTGAAGCCTTTCGGATTCACGCCACCGGAAATCAATTTTGCGTCCTGGGTTGGCCTGCGCGGCGCCGTCTCCATTTTCCTGGCGACCGTTCCGACTTTGGCCGGCGCGCCCAACGCCCCAATGTACTTCAACGTCGCCTTCTTCGTGGTGTTGATATCGCTGCTCGTTCAGGGCTGGACCATCGCGCCGGCCGCCCGCTTCTTCGGCATGGCGCTCAAGCGGCCAGCGGCCAGCACCCGCCGTGTCGAGATCGACCTGCCCGGCCAAACGGACAACGAGATGGTCGGCTATCCGGTCAGACCAGACAGCTATGCCGCGTTGCGACCGGCCTCCCTGCCCGCCTGGCTGAAGCCGGTCATCGTGGTTCGCGACGGCGCCGTCAAGAACGCTGCCGAGGCCGGCCAGATCAAGGCGGGCGACTACGCCTATTTCATCTCGCCCCAGGATCGCGTCAATCGCCTCGACAGGCTCTTCGCCGCACTGCCCGCGGAGGCCGTGACAGCCGCCAAGCGCACCGCCTTTGGCGAGTTCGCCGTGGCGCCGGACGCCCCCTTGTCGGACCTTGCGACCTTCTACGAAATGCAGATCCCGCCGAAGCTTGCCGGCCTCACCGTCGCTGAAGCCTTCTCGGTTCGCTATGGCAATCGGCTGCACACCGGAAGCCGGCTGACGCTCGCCAACTACGCCGAGCTCGTCGCGCGCGTCGTCGAGGATGGACAGCTCCTGAAAGCCAGTCTGCGCCTCGAGGATGTCGTCGATGTTTCCATGCGAACGCCGCAGCTACCGCCGCCAACGGCGGTCCGTCGGCTCTACGACCGGCTTCATCATCGCTTCTGGAACAAGGGAAAGCCCCACGAGCCGGTCAAATAGACTGGCTTTCCGTGGCTTTTATCGCCCGGATACGGCGTCGATAACGGGATGTCGCACCAGATCGCCGGCCGAAACGCCGATGCGCTTTGCCTCCGGCGTCGGAATTTCAAGGACGAAGCGCACGGGAGAGCCAGAGGGTATGCGCATGTCGGACTGAGATTTCGCGCCATGCGCGACCGAAACCACCCGTCCCGCCGCCGAGATGAAAATGATGTCGAGCGGCACGAAGGTGTTGTGCATCCAGAAAGCGACATCGCGGGTCACGCCCATGTCGAACAGCATGCCTGTTTCATGATCGATCGACCGACGAAACATCAGGCCTCGCGACCGGCTCTCGTCCGTGTCGGCAACCTCGACCTGATAAGGGTAGACGCCAGTCGAGGTTTCCACGCTAAGACTGGAACGCGGACCGACGGGGTTGTCGTCCTGACCGGCATTAGAACCGTTTCCGAAGAAGTAGAGAATGGCGATCGCAGCAACCAGACCTGCAGCAAGCGCCCGTATCAGCAGGCGCCACGAGGTGACTTCCGACATTTGGCCTTCGATCCCTGACTGTTCGGCGTTTCTCACACGAAAAGACGCGCTTCGCCGGGGCCAACCGGCGCCGCGTGCCGCCCCATTAGGGCATCAATGTGACGAAGGTATGCCGCCGGGCTGAACCGGACGGATTTCCGCGACCATCTTCCCCTTCGGCCCGTCACCGTAGCGCACCAGCACCCGCTGACCGGGCCGAAGCTCGGTGATTCCGAAGCGACGCAACGTCTCCATGTGAACGAAGATGTCCTCGCTGCCATCACCGCGCGTCAGGAAACCGAACCCGCGAACACGGTTGAACCACTTCACCTCCACCTGCTCGAGACCGCTCGATGGGGTGACCTGGACGTGGGTACGAGACGGGGGCAACTGCGAAGGATGAACGGCCGTGGACTCGTCCATCGACAGCACGCGCATGGCCTGAAGTCCCTTCTGCCGACGCACCGCCTCGCAGACGACCCGGGACCCTTCGTAAGCCGTCTGGAAACCATCGCGGCGCAGGCAGGTAACGTGGAGCAGCACGTCCGGCAGGCCCGGTTCATCCGGCACGACGAAGCCAAATCCTTTCGCAACGTCGAACCACTTGATGACGCCTGCGACCTCAATGACTTCCACGCCGACGTCTTCGTCAGCGTTGTTGTCTTCCGATACAAACTGAGCCTTGGCCATGAGCCAGTCTCCACGATGGCACTTACTAGAAGCGCGGATGAATCCGCGCCCCGACTATTCGTGATTCTTCTGCTAAAATACCACCTGAAGGCTACCCTTCCGCAAGCCCCTCGTTAACCGCTGTTAACGGTTTTGAGCGCGTTTCTCGCCGGAAGGCCCGGTTCTCGCCGATATTGTCACCGCCTCACGCCCATCGGCGGACAGCACTGCTCTCGAGCGCGTTGCAAGGAGAGGCCCCAAGTCTTGCATCCATCCCTCTCCCAAGGATAACTACCCCGCCAGACTGAGGCGGACTTCGACCGCCCGAAGCCCCAAGAGGAGGAAATCGACATGCGCTATCTTCATACCATGGTCCGGATTACCGACGTGGACGCGTCGCTCGCCTTCTTCCGCGATCTCCTTGGCATGACCGAAGTGCGGCGAACGGAAAACGAGGCCGGTCGTTTCACGCTGATCTTCCTCGCATCGTCGGACGACGTGGAGGCCGGACGGGCTCACAGCGCCCCGCTTGTCGAACTGACCTACAACTGGGATCCGGAAGTCTACGACGAAGGCCGCAACTTCGGTCATCTCGCCTATGAGGTGGACGACATATACGCCACCTGCGAGCGACTGATGAAGGGTGGCGTCACCATCAACCGTCCGCCACGGGACGGCCGAATGGCCTTCGTCCGGTCACCGGACAACATCTCGATCGAGTTGCTGCAGAAGGGCGATGCCCTGCCGCCCGCAGAGCCCTGGGCATCGATGCCGAACACCGGCAAGTGGTGAGACACCATGGGAAATCGACTGGCGGGAGGGATGGGCGGACCATGACGCCACGGTCGGGATTGGTCTTGTTGGCGAGCCTTGCCGTGGCCGGCTGTGGCGCGGTGCTGGACCGGTCCGACTTCAAGGCCCTCACGCCGGTCGAAATCGCCGAGATC
The DNA here is from genome assembly GCF_023721755.1 of Pleomorphomonas sp. NRK KF1. GTDB lineage: Bacteria > Pseudomonadota > Alphaproteobacteria > Rhizobiales > Pleomorphomonadaceae > Pleomorphomonas. Next base: position 682,850 of record NZ_JAMDLH010000001.1, read on the forward strand.
AAGGCGACCGCCGACGCAGATCGCGAAGCCGAAGCCAAGGACGTCGAAGACAAAACGATCGACGCCCCGGCTTCCGCCGAGACAACGGCGCCGCCGGCCGCCGGCGACATGTCGGCGGTGCCGATGGCTGTCGCGGTCGCTCCCGCTGAGAAGCCGAAGGCAACCGGTCTTTTCGCTTCGCTGTTCGGTTCTTCCGAGTCGGTAGACACACAGGCGGCAACCCTACCGACCGACACCGCCCCGAAATCCGGCGAAACGGCTACCGACAACGCGCCTGAGGCTTCCGATACGGTCTTCGCCAAGATCGAGCCGACCGCCCTGCCCGGTTCCGGCCCGCTCGCGCCAATGCCGCCCGAGGCCACCGAAGAGATCTCGGAAGCCGAGCTCGCCGGCGAGGCTGAGGCCGATCCGGACAAGATCGCGGTGCCCAAACCGCCGGTGGACGACGGTCTGGAGCATGACTTCGTCAACGTTTACACGTCCCGCCCCGAGCGGCCGCAGGATCTGTTCGAGGGGCTGCCGGGCGTCGCCTGGCAAGGCAATCTCGTGCTCGCCTCGCGCGGCCCCGATGGCGACCCGCGCGGCCTGTTCGATGGCGAGGTCCAGCCCTACGCCCATTACGTTCCCGGCCTGCCTCGCGACGTCGTCCAAGCCGCCAACGGCCTGCTGCTCGCCCACTCGGCCATCAACGTATCCTGCGTCAAGCCGGCGCTGCTCGGCATGATCCGGGACGCGGAGCGCCATTTCAGCCGCAAGGTCGTCGTCACCTCCGGCTATCGCTCGCCATCGCACAACCGGCGCGTCCGCGGCGCACTGCACTCGCAGCACCTCTACTGTAATGCCGTCGATCTCTATATGCCCGGCATTTCCCGCGACGAGCTTGCCCGCTATTTCTACGGCCATCCCTCGCGTGGCGGACTCGGGCTCTATTGCCACACCAAGTCGATCCATGTGGATACGGGGCGGCGGCGCGAGTGGCGCTGGTCTTGTCGCGGGCGCGGATAACGCTTGTCGTTCAAGCTCATAGACGAAGCTGTAAAAAAGCCGCAACAAATGCCGATTGGCTCTTGCCCAACCGGCAGAAGCTCACTATAAGCGCCCCTCGTTGGGCGGCCTTCGTCTATCGGTTAGGACACTAGCCTTTCACGCTGGAGAGACGGGTTCGATTCCCGTAGGCCGTACCATCCCAACATTCTTCCGCACTTCTTCATATAGACCTTCTCGTCACGACTTGTGGAATGGCCGTGGTGCCCATTGGCGGCTCCGCTCTGCGCCCACATGCGCGATTGCAGCCTCGGCCCCGCCGTGCGATAGCAGCGCGCCTCCATTTTCCGGGACAGAGCCGTGACCGACATTGCCGATGACCTTCTCACCGTTCGAGATCTCCTGCGTTATGCCATGAGCCGCTACGGCAGCGACGAAATCGGCATCGGGCATGGCACCAGCGAGGCGATCGACGACGCCGTGTTCCTGATCCTGGAATCGCTGCATCTGCCGATCGACGACATCAATCCCTGGCTCGACGCCCGCCTGACGCGCGCCGAGCGCCAGCTCATCGTCGAGCGTATCGACCGGCGCATCGAGGAGCGCATTCCGACGCCCTACCTTGTCGGCAAAGCCTACATTCAGGGAGTTCCCTTCGTCGTCGATCCGCGCGTCATCGTGCCACGCTCGTTCATTGGCGAGTTGCTGTTCTCCGAAGCCTTTTCCGGCGAAGGTGAGAAGTCCTTGATCCGCGACCCCGACGACATCCTGTCGGTCGCCGACATCTGCACCGGATCCGGCTGCCTCGCCATCCTTGCGGCGATGGTTTTCCCGAACGCGGCGGTGGACGCCGTCGACCTTTCCGAAGATGCGCTGGATGTGGCGGCGGTCAATGTCGACCGTCTCGGCGACGGACGCGTCGGTCTGCACCACGGCGACCTGTTCGCTCCGCTGGAAGGCCGGCGCTACGACCTGATCATCACCAACCCGCCTTATGTCGATGACGAAGCAATGGCTGAGCTGCCCGACGAATACCGGCACGAGCCGGAGATGGCGCTCGCCGGCGGGCTCGACGGTTTGGATATCGTCCGTCGCATCATCGCGGCGGCGCCCGATCACCTCAATCCGGGCGGCGGACTCCTCTGCGAAGTCGGCAGCGACCGTGAGATCCTTGAGATGACCTACCCCGATCTGCCCTTCGCCTGGCTCGACACGGCCGAGTCCGAGGGTGAGGTTTTCTGGCTGTCAGCCGAGGATCTTGGGGTAACCGAGGATATGTAGAACTGCATTTACTGCATATCTAGAACAGAGATTATGTCGAGCTATGCAGAAATGTAGCAGGAAACTCGCGTTTCCTTGCGTTTTTTCGCAAGTGTGGTCCTGAAGATCTAGACAGGCGCACCACTGCCCGCCAGTGTCCGCCAAAGAGGGGACACGGTTTTCGGCCGTGTAGTCTTGGCGACGATTATCTTGGTGGCGGTACTTGGCGTTACGGTGTTGCCGAAGAATTCGGTCACCACCTCGTAACCATCATCGGCGACAATCGATCGAAACCGCAGGGATCACCGATGAACGAAACTTCCAGGATCGATGAGGTTGGCGGCTCCGCCGGCCAGCCGCTTGCACTCACGGCGGCGGCCTTCAGGGACGCCGTCCGCGCCAAGTTGGCATATGCCGTCGGCAAGGATCCGTCCCGGGCGACGGCCAAGGACTGGAGCATGGCGCTGTCGCTCGCCGTGCGCGATCAGGTCGTGGAGCGCTGGTTCGAATCCACGAGAGCCTCGCACGCCGGCCAGAAGAAGCACGTCTACTATCTGTCCATGGAGTTTCTGATCGGTCGCCTCCTCAACGACGCGGTCTGCAATCTCGGCATCGAAGCCCAGGTTCGCAGTGCCTGCGCCGAGCTCGGCATCGACTACCAGGCCCAGCTCGAACAGGAGAGCGACGCCGCCCTCGGCAACGGTGGCCTCGGTCGTCTCGCCGCCTGCTTCCTCGATTCCATGTCGACGCTGGGCATTCCGGCCCACGGCTACGGCATCCGCTACGACCACGGCCTGTTCCGCCAGCGCTTCCACGATGGCTGGCAGGTGGAAGAGCCGGAGGATTGGCTGGTCTCGGGACGCGCCTGGGAGTTCGAGCGCGCCGAGATGGCCTATCTCGTCAAGTTCGGCGGCCAGATCTCCTTCGACGGTCATGGCGCCACCTACTGGCGCGCCGACGAAACGGTGAAGGCCGTCGCCTACGATACGCCCATCGCCGGCTGGAAGGGACGTCACGTCAACACCCTGCGCCTCTGGGCCTCGCGTCCGGTCGAAGTACTCGACCTCGGCCGGTTCAATCATGGCGACTACATGTCGGCCGCCGAGAAGACCATTCGCGCCGAGACCATCTCTCGCGTGCTCTATCCCGACGACACGACGGCCGAAGGCAAGGAACTGCGTCTGAAGCAGGAGTATTTCTTCACCTCCGCCTCGTTGCAGGACATCATTCGTCGTTACCTCGAAGACAACGATGACATCCGGAAGCTGCCCGAACAGGTCGCGATCCAGATGAACGATACGCATCCGGCGATCGCCGTCGCCGAACTGATGCGCATCCTCGCCGACGACTACCGGCTGACCTTCCCGGAAGCCTTCGAAATCACCCGCAACTGCCTCAGCTACACCAACCATACGCTGATGCCCGAGGCGCTGGAGCGCTGGAACACCAACCTGTTCCGCAAGGTGCTGCCGCGCCACATGCAGATCATCGAGTGGATCGACTACCATCACCTCGCCGAGGTGCAGGGCCGCAATCTGCCGGTCTCGCTCGATGCCATTCGCATCATCGAGTGGGGCAGCGAGATCAAGATGGGCAGCCTCGCCTTCGTTGGCTCCCGCCGGGTCAATGGCGTGTCGGCGCTGCACACCGAGCTGATGAAGCAGACGGTGTTCAAGGACTACCACGTCCTCTACCCCGACCGCATCGTCAACGAGACCAACGGCATCACGCCGCGACGCTGGCTCTACGAGTGCAATCCCGGCCTGCGCGCCCTGCTGCTCGAAGCGATCGGCGACGGCTGGGTCGACAACCTCGAGAAGATCGAGGAAGCCGCCAAGTTTGCCACCGACGCCAGCTTCCGCGAGAAGTTCGCCGCCGCCAAGCAGGCCAACAAAGTGCGCCTCGCTGCCGAAATCGAACGTCGCATCGGCCTGCGCGTCGACCCCACGGCGCTGTTCGACGTGCAGATCAAACGCATGCACGAGTACAAGCGTCAGCTCCTGAACATTCTGGAGACCATCGCCCTCTACCAGGCGATCCGTCGTGGCCCCGGCGCCGAGTGGACGCCGCGCGTCAAGATCTTCGGTGGCAAGGCGGCGCCCGGCTATCAGATCGCCAAGCGCATCATCAAGCTGGCCAACGATGTCGCCCGGATCGTCAACAACGATCCGATCATCGGCGACCGACTGAAGGTGGCCGTGCTGCCGAACTACAACGTGTCGCTGGCAGAGGTGATCATTCCGGCCGCCGACCTCTCCGAGCAGATCTCGACCGCCGGCATGGAGGCCTCCGGCACCGGCAACATGAAGCTGGCGCTCAACGGCGCGCTGACCATCGGCACGCTCGACGGCGCCAACGTCGAGATCGCCGAACGCGTCGGTCCGGACAATATCTACATCTTCGGCCTGACCGCCGATGACGTCGCAGGTCTGCGCCAGCGCGGCTACAACCCGAACGCCACCATCGACAGCGACCCGACCCTGAAGGGCGCCATCGACGCCATGGTCAACGGCACCTTCTCGCCGGACGACCATGGCCGCTTCAACGAAGTGGCCGATCGTCTCTGGCACACCGACTGGTTCCTGGTGACCGCCGACTTCCAGTCCTATTTCCAGACCCAACGGACCGTCGACGTCGACTACCGCGACAGGACACGCTGGACGGAACGGTCGATCCTCAACACCACCAAGGTGGGCTGGTTCTCGTCGGACCGCACCATCCGCGGCTATTCCAAGGACGTCTGGGGCGTCGAGCCCAACTTCTGAGGCTGACGAACCGAAACGACAAAACGGGCGGCAAGGCTCACAGCCTGCCGCCCGTTCCGTTTTCCGCCCCGAGCGGCAGAATGACTGTCAGTGATCGCAGCTGTGGCGGGCCAGCGCGGCGAGCGCCGCCGCACCTTCGCGGGCGAGCTCCGGATCGAAGGCCGAGCGGGTGATACGCACGCGGAAGGCTTCGTCGATGCGCGGCAGCGCCTCCCAGCGATAGCGGCCCGGCACGATGTCCTCGAAGTGCCCACGCAGGCCGACCGGTTCATGATCGTTGATCACCACGAGCGACTCGCCGTCGGCCAGCCTGTCGAAGCTGCCGAAGATGATGGCGCGACGATTCACGCAAGGCAGTCCGCGCACGTCGAGTTCGAGATCCCGGGTGGCAATGTCGGTCATGTTGTTTCTCCGCTTGGTCTGTGGCCCGATCATAGGCACGGAGGGGGCATGACACTTTGCTCCGGCGCAAACCGGAGAAAATTTCTCTCCTATCTACGAAGCCCAGAAGGTTCCCGTTCAACCCAGCAGAGTGACGCAGCTGTGTCTGCACTGCTGACATAGGTTGACCTCTTTCGGCGTGACTCCTACCACTTGGGACCTCTGCGGATGCGTCATGAGCGCCGGTTTCCGTCCCCCTCATGCGCGGCCCTTCCGGGGCAGTCCTCCCCTCTGAGCGAGCGATGGTGCAATGCAGCGTGTATTCGATGGACATAACGACGTTCTGATGCGTCTCTGGGAAACGGCCGGCAAAGGCGGAGATCCGATCGCAGAGTTTCGGGACGGCATAACCTCGGGCCACATCGATGGCCCACGCGCCCAGGCCGGCGGCCTCGTCGGTGGCCTTTGCGCCATTTTCGTGCCGTCCAGGCAAGGCGCACGGCCTATGATCGACAACGGCACCTATGCCGCTCCGCTTGCCGAGCCGATCGACCAGCCGGCAGCGCTCGCCGCCGCCGCCACCATGGCCGGCATTGCCCGTCGGCTCGACCGGGAAGGTGTCTGGCGCCTGTGCACGTCCACCAAGGCGATTCGCCAGGCCATCGATGATGACGTGTTCGCCGCCGTGCTGCACATGGAGGGTTGCGATCCCATCGACGCCGACCTCTACGCGCTCGATCTCTTCCACGCCGCCGGTCTCAGGTCGCTCGGTCCGGTCTGGAGCCGAACCAATGCCTTCGGCCATGGCGTACCCTTTGCCTTCCCGAGTTCGCCCGACAGCGGCCCTGGCCTTACCGACGCCGGTGTCCGCCTGGTGAAGGCCTGCAATCGGCTCGGCATCATGGTCGACCTGTCCCACATTACCGAACAGGGGTTCTGGGATGTGGCAAAGATCTCGGAAATGCCGCTCGTCGCCACGCATTCGAACGTGCATGCCATTACGCCGGTGACACGCAACCTCACCGACCGTCAGCTGGCGGCCATTCGCGAGACCGGCGGCATCGTCGGCCTGAATTACGCCACGTCCTTCCTGCGGCCCGACGGACAGGAAAACGCGGCCACGCCCCTCACCGACATGGTCCGACATGTCGACCATCTGGTGGAACATCTCGGCATCGACGGCGTTGGTCTCGGTTCCGACTACGACGGCGCAACCATTCCCCAGGAGATCGGCGACGCCGCCGGCCAGCAGGCGCTTGTCGGCGCGCTCCGGCAGGCCGGATACGGCGAAACGGATCTCATCAAGCTCTGCCGCGACAACTGGCTGCGGGTGCTGGCGCAAACCTGGCGGGAGTGACGCTCCCACCTATCCTGGTCACCCTACTCGAATGAGAAACCCCGGCCGCATGCGGCCGGGGTTTTGTCTTGTACGAACGGCGGTCGAAACGTCAGCCGCGCTGGTTGCCCGACGACACGATGTCCATGTAGACGGCGGCGACCAGAATGACGCCCTTGACGATCTGCTGCCAGAAGGTGTCGATACCCATCATGGACATGCCGTTGTCGAGACTGGCCATGATGACGGCGCCCACCAGTGCGCCCGACACGGATCCGACACCGCCACGCATCGACGTACCGCCGATGAAGCAGGAGGCGATGGCGTCCAGTTCGTTGCCGAAGCCGGCCGACGGCGTGCCGGCCGCGAGACGGGCGGTGGTGGTCAGGCCGGCGAAGGCGCACATCAGCCCCATCAGCGCGAACACCATCATCTTCACGTAGGCGACATTCACACCCGAAAGACGGGTCGCCTCCATGTTGGAGCCGACGGCATAGATATGACGGCCGAAGGTGGTCTTGTTGCCGACGATGGTGAACACGGCCAGAATGACCAGCAGCACCAGCACCGGCACCGGAACGCCCTGGTAATCGTTGAGCGTCATCACGAAGCCAAGGATGATGACACCTGCAAACAGCAGGCGACCAACCTCAGCCGGCATCGTCGAGACGGACAGATTGTGCTTCTGGCGGTTCATGCGTGTGCGAAGCGCCAGGAAAACCAGCACCAGGAACAGCAGCACGCCGCCGGCGTCGCCGATCAACTCCGGCAGATAGCCCTGACCGATGAACTTCAGATCGGGGCTCACCGGCGCGATGGTGATGCCGCCCGTCAGGCCGAGCACCATGCCTCGGAAGGCGAGCTGACCGCCCAGCGTGACGATGAACGAGGGAATGCCGAGATAGGCGGTAAGCCAGCCGACCATAAGGCCGAAGAACAGGCCCATGGCGATGACCAGTACGATCGTGGCCCATAGTGGCCATGAGTACGTGACGTCCAGAACCGCGGCAATGCCGCCGAGGAGGCCGAGCAGCGAGCCGACCGAAAGGTCGATCTCTCCTGCGACGATGACGAAGACCATCGCCGATGCCAACATGCCGGTAATCGCCATCTGGCGCAGCAGGTTGGAGAAGTTGCGCGGCGTCAGGAACTGCGAACCGCCCAGTTCGGAGTCATAGGTGAGGTAGCCGAAAAAAGCCCAGATGATCGCAATGACGATCAGGAGGGCGACGATCTTGTACTCGGACAGGAACTTCCTGACGTCTTTTTTTGTAAGTGTCATGATCGTACACCGGTATTCTTTGAAGGAAGAGCCTCAGGCGGCTTCCGTGGTCGGTTGTCCAATGGCGGCGGCGAGAACCTTCTCCTGCGTCAAACCTTCGTTGACGTAGTTGCCCCTCAGCTTGCCTTCGCCCATGACCAGAACGCGGTCGCTGATGCCGAGCACCTCGGGCATTTCCGAGGAGATCATCAACACTGCGACGCCCTGCTTGGCGAGTTCAAAGATCAGCTTGTAGATCTCGTATTTGGCGCCTACGTCGATGCCACGCGTCGGCTCGTCCAAGATCAACACCTTCGGCTCGGGCAACAGCATCTTGGCGACGACCGCCTTCTGCTGGTTGCCACCCGACAGCGAAGCGATCGGCAGAAGAGGCTCCGCCGTCTTGACCTTCATGCGAATGATCTGGTTCTGGATCTCGGCCAACTCGGCCTCGGACTGGATGAAGCCGCCGGTGGTGTAGCGCTTCAGAACCGACATAGTGATGTTGTAGCCGACGCCCATCAACGGCACGATGCCATGCCGCTTGCGATCTTCCGGCACCATGCAGATGCCGAGCCTCACCGCGTCACGGGGCGCCCGAACGCTGATTTCCTGGCCCTCGAGGAAAATCTTGCCCTCGTGGTCACCGTTCCAGCAGCCGAACAGCTTGCAGGCAAGTTCGGTACGCCCGGCACCGACCAACCCGGCCACTCCGAGGATTTCACCCTTGCGGAGCTCGAAGGAAACGTTGTCCACCACCTTGCGTTCGCGGTTGGTCACGTCCCAGCAGGAGATGTTCTTGGCCTCGAACACCACGTCGCCAATGGCGTGCGTTTCGCGCGGAAAGAGGTTCTTCATCTCGCGGCCGACCATCATGGTGATGATCTTGTTGGTGTCGAGTTCGGCCATCGGCTGCGTGCCGATATGGGTTCCGTCGCGGATGACGGTGACCGTGTCGGCGATCTCGGCGACCTCTTCGAGCTTGTGCGAGATGTAGACGCAGGCCATGCCGTTGGCCTTGAATTCCTTGATAAGATTGAGGAGCGTCTTGGTTTCGGCCGTCGTCAGGGCCGACGTGGGCTCGTCCAGGATCAGAAGCTTGGCGTTCTTGTTGAGCGCCTTGGCGATCTCCACAAGCTGCTGCTTGCCGCCCGAATAGTTGTAGACCGGCAGAGCGACGTTGATGTCGCTCATCTTGAGGCGGGCCATCAGCTTCTCGGCCTGGGCGTTCATCAGGTCGTAGTCGATGAAGCCGGCCATGTTGCGTGGCTCGGAGCCGAGGAAGATGTTCTCCGCCACCGTAAGGTGCGGCACCATCATCAACTCCTGATGGATGATGACGATACCCGCTTCCTCGGTCTCGCGGATGTTGCGCGCCTTGAGTTCCTTGCCTTCCCAGAGGATCTGTCCCGACCAAGTGCCGTAGGGATAGACCGCCGAGAGAACCTTCATCAGCGTCGACTTGCCGGCACCGTTCTCGCCGCAGAGTCCCACGCATTCGCCACGGCGAACCTGGAGATGAATCCCATCGATCGCCTTGACGCCATTAAAGTCCTTGGTGATGTCGTGCATCTCCAAGAGATAGTCTGACATGGACCGCACTCCCTTCGACGGCGCGAACGGCCTCGGGCAGGCCTCGCGCGCCATCCTTCTCCGATCGGAGCCAAAGGCCTCGAAGGCCCGTCGCTTCCCAAAACCGGCTTTCCGCCGAATACGACTCGACGCGCCGCCCCCGCGGCTTGCCGACCCGGCACGGCGCCCTTGCAGGAAGCCGCGACACCTTCCGCTGTTCTCCGCATGAAGGCCGATCCTGAAGGCATCGGCCAACGATCACCCGTCCCATGCGCTCGGAATTGGCTTCGACACGCAGAGCCTCAGGCGACGCACACGCGACACGCCGAAGCGGCGGTTCAAAGGCAATCACCGGACGGGCAAGCCGACGAACCTCCCCGATCCGATCGGCAAACAGCATGCCGGGGCGGGTTTTGCCCGCCCCGGTTGTTACGTCAGAGGATCACTTACCCTCGACCTGTTCCTTCGTGTAGAAGCCGTCCTCGACGACCTTCATCACGTTGTCCTTGGTCAGCGGGATCGGCGTCAGCAGCACGGAGTCGACTTCCTTCATGCCGTTGTCGAGCTTGGCCGAGTATTCCACCGGCTCACCCTTGACGAGCTTGATCGACAGCTTGGCGGCTTCCGAAGCGATCAGCTGCAGCGGCTTGTAGACGGTGACCGTCTGCGTGCCTTCGATGACCCGCTTGATGGCGGCGAGGTCGGCGTCCTGACCGGAGATGGCTACCTTGCCGGCAAGACCCTGGGCGGCGAGAGCCTGGATGGCGCCGCCGGCCGTGCCGTCGTTCGACGCGACGACGGCGTCGATCTTGTTGTTGGCAGCTGTCAGCGCGTTCTCCATGATCGACAGCGCTTCGGTCGGGCTCCACTCCTTGACCCACTGCGAACCGATGATCTTCACCTTGCCGGCGTCGACGGCAGCCTGGAGAGCCTTCTCCTGACCGGCGCGAAGCAGCTTGGCGTTGTTGTCGGTCGGCGCGCCGCCGAGCATGTAGTAGTTGCCTTCCGGCACGACCTTGAGGACGGCCTCGGCCTGCAGATAACCGACGCGCTCGTTGTCGAAGGAGATGTAGGCGTCTTCGTCCGCGTTCAGGATCAGACGGTCATAGGAGACGATCTTGATACCAGCCTTGTGGGCTTCGTCGATGACTTCGCCGAACACCTGAGAGTTCATCGGCACGATGGCAATCGCGTCGACCTTCTGGGAGATCAGGTTCTCGACCTGATTGACCTGCTTCTGCTCGTTGGCGTCGGCGGAGGTCACGATCACCTCGGCGCCCAGTTCCTTGGCGGCGGCAATGAAATAGTCGCGGTCACGAGCCCAGCGCTCGACACGCAGGTCGTCGATCGAGAAGCCGAGGACCGGCTTGTCGGCAGAAGCCTGAGCAGCCATGGGCAACGCAACGGCAGCAGCCAGGATGGTGCTCGAAAGAATGGTAGAAAGCTTCATTGTCACTCCTCCTGAAGGCCCTCTCGGGCCTGACCGCCTCCCCGGCGGCCTCCTTGCACCCGAACCACGACCGAATGTTTGATCCTTCGGTCACTTCCCCCAGCAATGCCCGTCATGGGCTTCGCCGTTGGTTCGGGATGTACCTCACGCGAGGATAGATGCCTCAAAGCAATGATGGACGCAACTCATTTTGATTGCGTAGATGCGTTGTGACCATCATCCATTTGACGAAGAAATTTCCTAACTTCGCCATGAGGTTCCTCGATACGCACGTGTACCCGCGCAATCCCTTGCGCGAGCATAAACAATCCCTGACGCGCTTTTCCTTTCGGACAGCCGTCGAATTTGATGTGATTTCATCAAGGACGTTCCCTCCAGGTCCCTGATGGCGTTTCCCGGGGACCCTCCCTGTCGCCGGTAAATTTCGACCCTCAAATTATACTCATCGCCCAACCTTGGCAAGAGACAATCAGGCCGACTTCGACGAATGGTCCATCCGGCGAACCGCAACAAAAACCCCGCCGTAGCGCGCGGCCACGGCGGGGCATCGTCGGAAAAGCTTTTTCAGGCTCTCGACATCCGGCGCTCAGATCTGTTCCACTTGGCGGACAAAGGCCTCAGGGCGTTGGGGCGTTGGCGGAGAGCAATCCCTCCGCCCGCAGTCGATCCCAGAGAGCCGGCGGAATCGAGGCTCGATACCAGTCGAAGTTCTGCTTGGCGGCACCTAGCCTGCTCATGCCGACCACGACGGCCTTGACGGCAGGATGGGCCAACGGGAAATGCACGGCCGCCGCAGGCATTTGCACGCCTGCCTCGGCGCAGACGGCGGCGATTCGCCTCGCCTTCTCGACGACTTCCGGCGGCGCGGCGCCGTAGTCGTAGTTGCCGCCGGCCTCCGGCGGCTTCACCAGGATGCCCGAGTTGAAGATGCCGACGGCGACCACGCCAACGCCCTTCTTCTCCGCCAGTGGCAGGAAGTCGGCGAGACCTGGCTGTTCCAGCAGCGTATAGCGCCCGGCAAGCATCACGACGTCGAGGTCGAGCTTGGAGACCAGATCGGCGGCCACGTCGGCCTCGTTGATGCCGATGCCAATGGCCTTGAGATCGCCGCTGCGCCTGAGTTCGTCGAGCGCGCGGTATCCGCTGTCGAGGGTCTCGCGATAGTGCCGATCGAAGCCGGCCTTGAGATTGCGCCGGTCGAGATCGTGGATGTAGGCGATGTCGATCGTCTGCGCCCCGAGCCGGTTGTACGACTGCTCGAGCGACCGCATGAAGCCATCGTAAGTATAGTCGAGAACCGGCCGCAACGGCAGTGGCCGCACCCATCCCCCCCGGTCCGGCGTCTCGCCGCGCCGATAAGGCACGAAGTAGCGGCCGACCTTGGTCGAGAGAAGATACTCCTCGCGAGGTTTGTTGCGCAGGAAGCGACCAAGCCTCAGCTCGCTGAGGCCGTAGCCGTAAAGCGGTGACGTGTCGTAGTAGCGGAAACCTTCGCCCCAGGCTTCGGCCAGGATGGAATCGGCCACATCGTCGGGCACATCCCATGAAAGCGTGCCGAGGCCGGAGGCTCCGAAGCCGAAGCGATAGGCCGGATTTTTCTCGAACGGATTTGTCATTGTCCCGAAGGCTCCGTGTGCGCGCGCAGCAGGCCGCGGCGAAATCCGCCACGACCTGCAGCCGTCCTTATGTTCTGTCAGCCGTAAAGCGGCCCGAATGTCCCGCAGGCCCGGAAGTCGGAGCCTTCCGGGTCCATGCCGAACATCGACCAGGCGCTCGGTCGGAAGATGGCGTCCTCTCCCACATTGTGCATGGCGACGGGAATGCGCAGCATGGACGCGAGCGCGATCAAGTCGGCGCCGATATGGCCATAGGAAATGGCCCCATGGTTGGCTCCCCAGGCTGCCATGACCTTGTATACCGACTTGAAAGGCCCCTCCCCCGTCAGCCGCGGCGCGAACCATGTGGTCGGCCACGTCGGATCGGTTCGCTTGTCCAGAATGTCGTGCACACGCTCCGGCAACGCCACCGTCTCGCCTTCCGCGATCTGCAACACCGGCCCGATGCCGGCCACCAGGCTCAAACGCGTCATGGTCACCGGCATGCCGCCGCGCGTGGCAAAGTCGGTCGACCAGCCGCCGCCCCGGAAGTAACCGTGATTGGCCTGACAGAAGCGCGTTGCCTCAAGCGTGCGTGCCTGATCGGTCTCCGTCACCTCCCAGAACGGCTTGATGCCCGGTTTGTTGTCGACCATCATCTCGCCGGCGCCATCGAGACAGGTGGCGCCCGAGTTTATGAGGTGGATGAGACCGCCCGCCGCCGCGCCGTCCACCACATGACCTGAGACGCGCTTGATCGCATCCGGACTCCAGTAAGTGCGAACATCAGAGAAGATCTGCGCCCGCGCCGTCAGGAGATTGCCGAACAGCATGCCGACGCCATTGAGGCAGTCGTTTTCCGTGGCGAGGATCAGCGGCTGACGCGGACCGTTCCAATCGAACGACGTGTTCAGCATGGTCTCCATGAAGTCGCCATTCGGCATGAAGTCGGTCCACTGCCGCTGCCCCTGGAAGCCGGCGGCGATGGCATGGTGACCACATGACTCCTCGACGTAACCGAGCTCTGCGAGACGAGGATTGCCCACCATCAGGTCGCGGGCGATGAGACACATCTTGACCGACGTCTCCCACTCCCAGCGCTTGCGCGCGTCATCCGACGCCTTGTCGCCGTTGGGGTCATAGCCCTCCTTGCAGTTCTCGAGCGTCCAGGCGAGCGCCTTCTCGTATTCGACCGGATCGTAGATGGAGAGCTGCAGCCGCCGCTGGAACTCGCTCATGTCGATGTACTCGGTTCGCATACCGAGATAACGCTGGAAGAAGTCGGCATCGACGATCGAGCCGGCGATGCCCATCGATACAGCGCCCATCGAGAGATAGCTGCGGCCGCGCATGGTGGCCACCGCGATGCCGGCGCGCACGAAACGCAGGATCTTGTCTCGCACGTCGTCAGGAATAGTGCGATCCGATCCGTCCTGAACTTCGGATCCGTAGATGCCGAAGGCCGGCAGTCCCTTCTGATTGTGCGCGGCCAGCACGGCGGCGAGATACACGGCCCCCGGACGTTCGGTCCCGTTGAACCCCCAGACCGCCTTGGGCATCAGGGGATCCATGTCCATGGTCTCGGAGCCGTAGCACCAGCAGGGTGTGACGGTCAGCGAAACACCGACATTCTCACGGGCGAACTTTTCCGCGCAAGCCGCGGCCTCCGAGACGCCGCCGATGGTGGTATCGGCGATCACGCACTCGACCGGCTCCCCGGTGGGATGGCGCAACGTCGCCGTGACGAGCTCGGCCACCGCCTTGGCCATGCCCATCGTCTGGTCTTCGAGGCTCTCGCGCACACCATTGCGCCGGCCGTCGATGGCCGGGCGGATGCCGAGCTTCGGCAGATTCTTGAAAACGCCGTTCATGTCTCTCTCCCTTCCTCCCGATACCTTTGCCCAGGCCAACCTCCCGCCCGGCTTCAGAGGCGCTTCGATCCGCCATGCGGCGGTGGCTCAACCCTGTTCTTGACCGCGGTGTCGACGGCCTCGTCGGCCTGCTTGCCGTAGCTCTTGAAGCGCTCCAGCACGACGGTCATCTCCTCCTTGCCGAGGATCACGCCGCCGCCCAGCATGCGCGTGCCGATGTAGACGCGCGCCAGGTTCTCGACCTCCTCGAGAACGGCGAAGGCCTTGGCCGGCGTCTTGCCCAGCGCGATGACGCCATGGTTTCCCAGAAGACAGGCCATCCGGTCCTCCAGCGCCGAGAGCGCTTCGACCGACAGCTCGGCCGTACCGAATGGCGCATAGCCCGAGCACTTCACCACGTCGCCGCCGGAAACGCCGATCATGTAGTGGACAGGCGGTATGTCGAGCCGACAACAGGCGAGGATGGAGCAGTTGACGGCGTGGCTGTGCAGCACCGCGTCGACGTCGGGCCGTGCCTTCAGGATGTCGTAGTGAAAGCGCCACTCGGACGAGGGAACGAAGTCGCCGTAATAGCGTCCCTCCCAGTCCATCTCGACGATCTGCTCCGGCCGCATCTTGTCGTAGGCGATGCCGGATGGCGTGATCAGCAATCCGCCCTCGACCCGAACGCTGAGGTTGCCGGCCGCGCCGATGTTCAGCCCGGATGCATTCATCCTGAGGCAGGTCGCGATCATCTCCTCGCGCAGGTCGCGATCGTCAGTCATTTTTCGGTTGCCTCCTGAGGCACGGACGGAACGGCCGTCCCTTCCGCCGGAGCTTCGTCCCGGGTGTCGTGGTCGAGCGGCGCAATCAGCACTTCAACGCCGGCATCCTCCAGCATGCGCCGATCGCCGTCTGAGATCCCTTCGTCGGTCACGAAGACATCGACTTCGGAAAGCGGGAACACCACAAGGCTGCGCGCTTCGCCGAACTTGGTGCTGTCGGCCAGCACGACGAGGCGCGCCGCCTGTCGCCGCAGCGCCCGCGCCGCCCTCAGCGGCAACGGATCGTCCTCCATGATCCCGGCCGGCCCGACGGCGTGGCAGCCGATGAAGAATGTGCTGGCGGCAACGTGAAACGCCGGCGGATCATCGAAGGGGCTGAGCACGATGCCCTGCTGGGCCAGCACCTCGCCGCCGGTAAGGAAGACGCGATTGTCGGTCTTGAAGGCAAGATGATTGGCCACCGGCAGCGAGTCAGTCAGCACGGTCAGCCCCACGGCCGGCAGCATTTCCGAAAAACGAGCAACGGTGGACCCGCCATAGAGGATCAAGGTGTCCGGCGTCGATACCAGCTCCACCGCCCGGCGCGCGATCGCCTCCTTCGCCGCGGCGGCGCGCTGCGCCTGCACGCCAAAAAAATAGGACGCGAGCGGCCGGCCGGCTGCCATCAGAGGCGCCACGCCGCCACGCACCTTGCGGATGCGTCCGGCCTCGCAAAGCTGATCGACGTCGCGACGCAGCGTTGCGCCGGACGCGTCGACCATGGTCAGAAGCTCCTCGTAGGACACGGCATCGCGTCCTTCGACGGCCTTCAGGATCAGGTTGAAGCGTTCTTCCTTCAGCATGCCCAGACCATAAGTCCGGGCGGCATGGAGCGTCAATCTGCCGATCGCAGATTTGGTCAAAATAGCTCATTTACTCGCAATATCTATCAAGCGGTCGATTTATGCCGATCCGGACGGCATATGGGCGACCAAAAAGGCAACATATGGCGCTTTTCGTCGCAAAGCCCCGGGCTGACGATCAATTCGTGCGCACTCGGCATTTCCCGCGCTTGATTCACTCATCGGGATTACCTAAGACCGTCCAAAACCCCGGCCAGAGATCGGCCGAAGACCCTGACGGAGGAAGTTCGATGCGTGCCTTGTTGTTTGCTCTCGCCGCCAGCGTTGCGGCGGTCCTGCCGGTCCATGCCGAAAACGTGACGGTCGACGTGACCGCCATCGTCGAGCATCCGGCGCTCGACGCCGTTCGCGACGGCGTCAAAAATGCGCTGGAAGCCGCCGGATACAAGGAAGGCGAGAATCTGACCTTCGTCTACAAGTCCGCTCAGGGCAATGCTGCCACCGCAGCTCAGATCGCCCGTCAGTTCGCCGGCGAAGAGCCCACCGTGATCGTGCCGATCTCGACCCCGTCGGCCCAGGCGGTTGCCGCGGCCACGCGCGACATCCCGATCGTCTTCTCCGCAGTGTCCGATCCGGTCGGCGCCCAGCTCGTGAAGAACATGGACAAGCCGGGCGGCAACGTCACCGGCCTCTCCGACATGTCACCGGTCGCCGAACACATCGCGCTTATCAAGGAAATCCTGCCGAACGTGAAAAAGCTGGGCTTCCTCTACAACTCGGGCGAAGCCAACTCGGTGTCGCTGCTGGCTGCCCTCAAGGCGGAAGCCGAAAAGGCCGGCGTCGAAGTGATCGAGTCCGCCGCCACCAAGACGGCCGAGGTGCAGGGTGCCATGCGCGCGCTGGTCGGAAAGGCCGATGCCGTCTACGTCCCGACCGACAACACCATCATCTCCGCCCTGGAGTCGGCGGTCGGCGTCGCCGAGGAGTCGAAGCTGCCGCTGTTCACGGCTGACACCGACAGCGTGGCGCGCGGCGCCATCGCCGCGCTCGGCTTCAACTACTACGATGTCGGCAAGCAGACCGGCGCCATCGTCGTGCGCGTGCTGAAGGGCGAGACCGTCGGCGACATTCCCGCCACCGTCGCCAAGGGCACCGACCTCGTCGTCAACAAGTCGGCCGCCACCAAGATGGGCGTGACCCTGCCGGAAGCCGTGGTCGCCCGTGCCACCAAGGTGATCGAGTAACCAGGACGTCGCGCCCCGTCGCCGATCGCGACGGGGCGCGTCTCCACGAGAAAGGCCGGTTTTCCGGCCGGGATATCCCGTTGGCGCCAAGTTGGCTCAACACTCCATTTCGGGATATCCAGCACTGAGGATCGTTGAGCGTGAGTCAAATCGCCCTTTGGGGGGCCGTCGAACTCGGCCTCGTCTATGCCTTCGTCGCGCTCGGCGTCTATCTCGCCTTCCGCGTCCTCGACTTCCCGGACCTCACCGTCGACGGCACGTTCCCGCTCGGTGCCGCCGTGACGGCCGTGCTGATCATGGCCGGCGTCAATCCCTGGTTCGCCGCCGCGGTCTCCATGTTGGCCGGCGCGCTGGCCGGGCTGGTGACGGCGGCGCTCAACGTCCGTTTCAAGATCCTGAACCTGCTCGCCTCGATCCTGACCATGATCGCCTTGTTCTCGGTCAATCTTCGCGTGATGGGCCGGCCGAACGTGGCGCTGCTGTCCGTCGACACCATGCTGACCCCATTTTACGGCAACGGCCTCAGGGACTTCATGGTGCGGCCGTTGTTCCTTCTGGTCTTGGCCATCGTGGCGCTGATCGTCGTCTGGCGCTACCTGGAGAGCGACGCCGGTCTCGCAATGCGCGCCACGGGCGCCAATGCCCGCATGGCCCGCGCCCAGGGCATCAACACCGACCGCCAGATCTATCTCGGCATCGCCCTTTCCAACGCCCTGGTCGCGCTCGGCGGCGCACTGTTCGCCCAGACCAACGGCTTTGCCGACGTCACTTCGGGTGTCGGCACCATCGTCGTCGGCCTCGCCGCGGTGATCATCGGCGAGACGCTGTTCGGTACCCGCCGCATTCTGATCGCCCTGATCGGCTGCGTCGTCGGCTCCATCGTCTACCGCATTGCCATCCAGTTGGCCCTGTCGAGCGACTCGCTCGGCCTGCAGGCATCCGATCTGAACTTGGTCACGGCCGTCCTCGTCACCTTCGCGTTGGTGCTGCCGCGCCTCAAGCGGGGAGTGCTCTCGTCATGATCGTCCTCGACAACATCCACGTCGTGTTCGGGCGCGGTACGCCGCTCGAAAAGAAAGCGCTGGCCGGCGTATCCCTGACCATCAAGGAAGGCGCCTTCACCACCGTCATCGGCTCCAACGGCGCCGGCAAGTCGACCCTGCTCGGCGTGCTGGCCGGCGATGTCATCCCCGTCGAAGGCAGCGTGCGCATCGGCGAGGCCGATGTCACCAAGCTGCCCACCGCCGCCCGCGCCGGGCGCGTTGCGCGCGTCTTCCAGGATCCGCTCGCCGGCTCGTGCGGCGCCCTGTCGATCGAGGAGAACCTTGCGCTTGCCTACAAGCGGGGGCAGCGGCGCGGCCTCAAGTTGGCGCTCGGCCATCACCGTCGCAAGCTCTTCCGCGAGCGCATTGCCGAGCTCGATCTCGGTCTTGAAAACCGCATGACCGACCGCATGGCCATGCTGTCCGGCGGGCAGCGCCAGGCCGTGTCGCTGGTGATGGCCATGATGGCCGGCTGCGACGTGCTGCTGCTCGACGAGCACACCGCCGCCCTCGATCCGGGCATGGCCGAATTCGTGATGAAGCTCACAGAGAAGATCGTCGGCGCCAACAAGCTGACAACGCTGATGGTGACGCATTCGATGCGGCAAGCGCTCGATTACGGCGACCGGACCATCATGCTGCACGGTGGCGAGATCGTGCTCGACGTCGAAGGCAACAACCGCCGCAATCTCGACGTCGAGGACCTCATCGACATGTTCCGCCGCGTTCGTGGCCAGACTCTCGACGACGACGAGCTGTTGATCGCCGAATGACGAGGGCGGTTTCTCCGCCCTCTCCTACCCGATGACCCTTGCGATCAGCTCCCACAACGCCGGGGCCCGATAGTCGGGCACGGCGATGTCGGCGCCATTCTGCTTCACCGTCGCCTCGTCGAGCGTCGTGGTCAGCCCCACCGTGGCGATCTTGGCCGCGTGAGCCGCCCGCAACCCCGGCGGCGCGTCTTCGAAGGCGATCGCCCGGTCGGCGGAAACGCCGAGCCGTTCGAGGCCGGTGAGGTAAGGCAGCGGATCGGGCTTGCCCCGCTCCAGCTCCGTGCCGATCACGATGGTGTGGAAATACTCGGCAACACCGAGCTGGGCCAGCATGTCGCTCACGTTGGGACGCGGCGCGTTGGAAACGACGGCCAGCCCGACCTTGTGCTCCACAGCCCAGTTCAGCACATCGATCAATCCATCGATCGGCTGGAGCCGACCGACGATCAGCCGCCGGAACAGCGCTTCCTTCTCGTCGGCAAGGCGCGGGTGCTCCGCCTCCGCGACATGCGGAAAAAGATTCTTGAAAATCAAAGAATTGGCCTGACCGGAAACGTATTTCAGAAAGGTCGGCTCATCGATGTCGACGCCATAGGCCCTGCCGAACTCCACGAAGGCTTCGTGATGGAAAGGGTCGCTGTCGGTCAGCGTTCCATCCATGTCGAACAGCAGGGCACGTGAAAACATCGGTTGGGACTCCGGTCGCGGCAGCGCGTCTTTGACGGCGGTTTGCATACACCGCACACCCCTGCCGGTCCAGCCGCGCCGCGCTCATTCGACAAGTCGGACTGCCGGACTTTTAATCTTCCATTCCGAATGCGCGATATGTATTGATCTCTCCATAAGCACAATAAAGCGGACCCAAATGGAACTACGCCAACTGCAGCATTTCGTCGCCGTCGCCGAGGAGATGCACTTCACCCGCGCCGCTCGCCGCGTCAACATCGTGCAGTCGGCGCTGTCGACATCGATCCGCGCGCTTGAAGAGGAACTTGCCGCCAAGCTGTTCATGCGCAACACGCGCCAGGTCCAGCTCACGGCCGCCGGCCGTGTCTTTCTCGACAAGGCGCGCCTCGCCCTTGAAGCCGTACGCGAAGCGCGCGACGCGGTTGCCGCCGTACAGGGGCTGACGCGCGGACGCCTTGCCATCGGCACGGTGCAGAGCCTGCCGGCCTTCGTCGACCTGCCGGCCCTTCTTGCCTCGTTCCACGAACTCTACCCCGGTATCGAAGTCCGCCTCTGCCAGGGCAATGCCGACCATCTCGTCGACAAGATACGGTCCGGCGCCATCGACCTCGCCATCGTGCCGCTGATCGAGGCGCCGCGCGGCATCGCCACCAAGATGATCGCCTGCGAATACCTCGTCGCCATCTGCTCGAAAAATCATCCGCTGGCCGGCCGTACCGACGTTCCGCTTTCGGCCTTCCGCGACGAGCCCTTCGTCGATTTCGAGCAGGCCTGGGGCACGCGCCAGCTGGTCGACACCGGGTTTCGCCATGCCGGCGTCGAACGTCGTGTCGCCTTCGAGGTGAATGACCTCGGCACGCTGATCGAACTGGTCTCGCGCGGGCTCGGCGTCGCACTCGTCCCCGAGGCGATCGCCGAGGCGGAGGCCGAAACACTCGGCGTCGTTCGCCTTGCCGAACCGCAGATGTGCTGGGAGCTGGCGGTTGCCTCGCTCGCCGGCAGCGGCGACGAGGTCATCCTCGACGGCGCGCCGAAGGCCTTCATGGATCTGCTGATCGCCGCTCCGAGCGTCGAAGACGAGAAAGAGGCAGCGGCCTGACAGGCGGCGCCGCCCCTTTCGTCGACGTCAGCTCACATACTTCCGCCAGTCGTGCTGCTCCTTGAAGCCGAGCACGGAACGAATCTTCTCGTTTGAGATCGGCGCTTCGTTGCCGACGAGCGGCCGGCTGTGCGGGGTGTTCGGGCAAACCTTCTTGAGGAAAGCCTCGGTCGGCTCGCGGGCGGTGATCGTGTCGTTGACGGCGTTGAACACCTGGAAGCCCAGCCCGCTCTTGCCGATGGCGAGGTGGACGATCTCGCCGAGATCGCGAGCGTCGATATAGCTCCAGGCGTTGCGCTTGCGCGTCAGCGGATCTTCCATGAAGCCGGGGAAGTTGGCGTATTCGTGCGGCTCGATGACGTTGCCGATCCTGAGCGCGTAGATGTCGGCGTCGTAACGCATGGCGAAGGCGCGCGCCGTCTTCTCGTTCACCACCTTGGACAGGCCGTAGCTGTCCATCGGGTCGGTGTCGTAGTCCTCGGTCAGCGGGAACTGGTGGAAGTCCTTGTCGCCCTCGGCAAAGCAGACGCCGAAGGTCGTCTCGCTCGAGGCGATGATCACCTTGCGGATGCCGAGCTTCATCGCCGCCTCGATGACGTTGTAGGTCGACATCACGTTGGTCTGGAAGGTGTGATTGTCCGGCGTCAGCAGGATGCGCGGCACCGCCGCGAAATGCACGACCGCGTCGGGCAGCACCGGGCGGGAACCGCTGGCGAGGCTGTCGAAATCGAAATGCATCGACAGAGCGCTGTAGACCTGGCCGGCATCGGTCAGGTCGCAGGCGAGCGTCGTCACGCCGGGGCAGTCGAGCGGCTTGAGGTCGAGATTGAAGACATCGTGCCCTTTTGCCTTGAGATAGGGCACCACATGGCGGCCAGCCTTGCCCGAGCCGCCGGTGAAGACGATCTTGCTTCCCATCATTGTCTCCGAAGTTTCAGGCGCATGACATCGCGGTAGGACGTCAGGTCATCAGTTGACCGCCATTCGCCTCAAGGACCTGGCCGATCATGTAGCCGGACAGGCTCTCGGAGGCGAGGAACAGGTAGGGTCCGACCATGTCTTCCGGTTTGGCGAGGCGCTGCAGCGGGATGGTGACGCGCATCGCTTCCAGATAGGCCTGATCGGAGTAGCGCTCATGAAATGGCGTCTCTACGATTCCCGGCGCCACCGCGTTGACGCGGACGCCGAAGGGCGCGAACTCCTTGGCCATGCCGCGCGTCACGTTCTCGATGAACGCCTTGGCCGAACCGTAGGGACCGGCGCCGAGGCTGGCGCCGGTGCGGGCGGCGATCGACGTGGTGTTGACGATGAATCCCTGCTGCGCCTTGAGGAAAGGCAATGCGGCATGGGAAGCCACCAGCACGGACCGGACGTTGAGACCGATCACCTCGTCGAACACCGCCTCGTCGAAGGCGGCGTAGGGCATGCGCGCCACCATGCCGCCGGCGTTGTTGATGAGGCCGTCGAGCCGCCCGAAGGCCATGGCCGTCTCCTCGACCACCCGGGCAACCTCGGCCGGCTTGGTGACGTCGCCATGAACGGCCGTCGCCTTGCCGCCGGCGGCGCGGATGTCGGCACAAAGCCCCTCGGCGGCAGCGGCGGACGAGTTGTAGTGAACGCCAACGGACGCTCCTTGCTCGGCGAAGGCACGCGCCAGGGCCGCGCCAATGCCGGAAGAAGCCCCCGTGATGAGCACGGCCTTACCGGCGAGATCGGGAATGCTGAGCGGCTTCGTCATAAGGGGCCTCCTTCGTCGCGCGATCACGGGAACAGAACAAGCAAAGCCTGTCCCGTCACCGCTGTCCATCGGCAAGCCGGCTATGCGGCTCCTAGAGCGACGTGACCATGAAGGTCTGGTACGGCGCTTCGAGGGCGGCGACTTCCTCGGGATCGAGGACGAGATCGAGGGCGGCAATCGCATCGTCGAGATGCCGCATCTTGCTGACGCCGACGATCGGCGACGTCACACCGTTCACCTGAAGCACCCAGGCCAGCGCCACCTCGGCCATGGAACGCCCGTGCGCCTTCGCCACCTTCTCGACGGCCGCCACCACCTCCGGCGCGTTGCCCTCGGTGCGGTCGTACATGCCCTTGTTGTGGCGATCGGTGGTGTTGCGCTTGGTCTCGGTACCCCAGGGGCGCGTCAGCTTGCCGCCGCCGAGCGGGCTCCAGGGGATGACGGCGACGCCCTGATCGCGGCAGAGCGGCATCATCTCGCGCTCCTCCTCGCGATAGACGAGGCTCAGCTGGTTCTGCATCGAGACGAACTTGGTCCAGCCGTTGAGTTCGGCAATGTGCTGCATCTTGGCGAACTGCCAGGCGAACATCGAGGAAGCGCCGATGTAGCGCGCCTTGCCGGCCTTCACCACGTCGTGCAGCGCCTCCATGGTCTCCTCCACCGGCGTGAAGGGATCGAAGCGATGGATCTGATAGAGATCGACGTAATCGGTATCGAGCCGCCTCAAGCTGTTGTCGATCTCTCCGAGGATGGCCTTGCGCGAAAGCCCCCGGCCATTCGGCCCGGAGCGCATCGGGAAAAAGACCTTGGTGGCCAGCACGATTTCCTCGCGCGGTGCCAGTTCCTTGAGGATCGTGCCGGTAATTTCCTCGCTGGAGCCGGCCGCATAGACGTTGGCCGTGTCGAAGAAATTGATGCCGGCCTCCCAGGCGCGGCGGAACAGCGGCCTCGCGTCATCGAGACCGAGCACCCAGGGACGCTCGTCGGTGACCTTGCCAAAGGACATGCAGCCGAAGCAGATTCGGCTGACTTCGAGACCCGACTTTCCGAACCGGGCGTATTGCATGGTGTTCCCTCCCTGGCGAAGCCGCTGAATCGATCATTGGCGTTCGGTGCATCTGTCTTCGGTCCGACAGTCAATCGTCGATGCTTTGATCCGTCAAATGGATTGTCGAGATAAGATTGATCTCACACACTGAAACAAAGCGCCTCTCAATGCGCTTTGGATGTCACGTTCGCAGCTTTTCCTCGCCATGAAGCCGCCAAGCATGTCACTTCATCCTCGTTGTGATGAATCGTTTTTGCTAGCGTTGATCTCATCGGGGCGCCCTGAGAGGCGCGCAAAGGAAGAAAGCCATGTCGGAACAGGAAGAACCCATCGGCCGCCGTTGGTGGAAGGAAGCCGTCGTCTACCAGATCTATCCGCGCTCCTTTCAGGACTCGAACGGCGATGGGATCGGCGACATCCCCGGCATCATCTCGCGTCTCGACTATCTCAAGGGCCTCGGCGTCGACGTGGTGTGGCTCAGCCCACACTATGACTCTCCCAATGCAGACAACGGCTACGACATTCGCGACTACCGCAAGGTGATGGCCGAGTTCGGCACCATGGCCGATTTCGATGCCTTGCTCGCCGGTCTCAAGGCGCGCGGTATGCGCCTCATCGTCGACCTTGTGGTCAACCACTCCTCGGACGAGCATGTCTGGTTCGTCGAAAGCCGCAAGTCGAAGGACAATCCCTATCGCGACTACTATATCTGGCACCCCGGTCGCGGCGACGGACCGCCGAACGACTGGCGCTCCTATTTCTCCGGTTCAGCCTGGACGCTCGATCCGGCCACCGGCGAGTATTATCTGCATCTCTTCGCCGACAAGCAGCCCGACCTCAACTGGGAGAACGACAAGGTGCGCGCCGAGGTCTACGACCTCATGCGTTTCTGGCTCGACAAGGGTGTTGACGGCTTCCGCATGGATGTCATTCCGATGATCTCCAAGGAGCAGACCTTCCCCGATTACCCGCCGGAGCACCGCGAACGCACCGAGTATTACCACGCGGTGGGGCCGCGCCTGCACGAGTTCCTCCAGGAGATGAACCGCGAAGTTCTCTCGAAATACGACGTGATGACGGTGGGCGAGGCCTTCGGCGTCACGTCCGAGCAGACGCTCGACCTCGTCGACGAGCGGCGCGGCGAGCTGAACATGATCTTCAGCTTCGACGCCGTCCGTCTTTGCAACGATGGCCATCGTTACAGACCGTGGGCGCTGCCCGAGTTGAAAGCGATCTACCGCCGCCTTGAGGAGAACGTCGGCCCCCACGGCTGGAACACCGTCTTCCTGGCCAACCACGACAATGCCCGTCTCGTCAGCAGCTTCGGTGACGACGCCGAGCCCTGGCGCGTGCCATCGGCCAAACTACTAGCCACGATGCTGATGACGCTGCACGGAACGCCGTTCATTTACCAAGGCGACGAGTTGGGAATGACCAACTATCCCTTCACGTCGATCGAGCAATACGACGACATTGCCGTCCGGAACGCCTGGAAAGCCGAAGTGCTGACCGGCCGAGTGCCGGCAAAGGACTTCCTTGACGGCATGGCGCGCACCAGTCGCGACCATTCTCGCACGCCGATGCAATGGAATGCTGGGCCGAACGGCGGTTTTACTTCCGCCGAAAAGGCTTGGCTCGCCGTCAATCCCAATACCGCAAGCATCAATGCCGAGGCGGCGCTGGCCGACCCCGGCTCGATCTACCATTACTATGCGAAGCTAACCAAGCTGCGCCGGTCGCACCCTGCCCTCGTCTACGGCGATTTCGAGGATCTTGCGCCGGCGCATTCCAAGCTGTTCGCCTATACCCGCAAGCTGGGAAGCGAGACCTTGCTCGTCCTGCTCAACTTCTCGCGCGAGACGATAGAGATCGAGCTTCCGGCCGGCGTCACGGTCGGAGAACGACTGCTTGGCAACCTGGCCACGCCTTCGGACGGAAGCCGGCTGGCCGGCTGGGAGGCGCGGGTTCACCGCGTCCGTTGACGCCAGGGGATGGAGACGGCTACGGCCCGGTGATGATCGGGCCGTTCTTCTCCGTCCACTCGATCATGCTTCCGGGATAGACGCCGACATCCGAGCGCCCGGCGGCTTCGGCAACGTCCACCGCCTGCCCGGCGCGTCGGCCGGAACGACACATCAGGACGACAGGAATATCGGATGGCGGCGGCAACTGTTCGGCCTTGAAGGTCGACAGAGGCAGGTTGACGGCGCCCGGAATATGACTGACCGCGAACTCGTCGGCCTCCCGAACGTCGACGAGATGGATGCGGTTGGACTTCAGCCCGGCCCGCACCTGATCGAAGCTGAAAATCTCCCCGGCCACAGCCGGCCCGGCAAGAGACAGAAACAAACCGCCGAGAAACGCCCAGTTCAACAGCCGCATCGGTCAATCCCTCATGTTGTCCTCCGCGAACATGGAGGCCGAGGCGGGAGGATTGCAAGAACGATTGTCGAAATAACGGCGCCGGCCTCTTCACTGGAGAAGCCGGCGCCGCACTTGAGACGCTCACCATCAGCAGCAGCGGAACACTCCGCCGTTGGAGCCTCCGCCGTAGCGGCGCTCCTGGCTGTTGCGGAAGAACTCTTCCTTCGTCATGACCGGCTCGTCAGGATGGTTGGCTCCCCGATGGGCGACATAGGTGTCGTAATCGGGAACACCGACCATCAGCCGCGCCGTCTGGGCGAGCTTCTGGCCCACCTTTCGCGGATCAGGTAGCCTGAGGCCGCACACCTGGCATGTCATCGCCCACCTCGCTGGCCGTTGGCTTCTGCTCGCGCAGCGCCCTGAGCATCGCCTGCACGCCGAACACCAGCATGCCGACGACAATGATCATGAACACGGCGGTCAGCGCCGCGTCGACCCACTGGTTGAAGACGACCCGCTGCATCTCCTCCACCGTCTTGGCCGGAGCGAGAATCGTGCCTTCGGCGATCGCCTTGGAGAAGCGGTTGGCCTGGGCGATGAAACCAACTGCCGGGCGCCCATCGAACAGCTTCTGCCAGCCGGCCGTCAGCGTGCAGACGGAGAGCCAGGTCAGTGGCACCAGCGCCACCCAGGCATAGGCCTGACGCTTCATCTTGAACAGCATCACCGCTGCGAAGGCGAGAGCGATCGCGGCCAGCATCTGGTTGGCGATGCCGAACAGCGGCCACAGCGTGTTGATGCCCCCAAGGGGGTCCACGACGCCCTGATAGAGGAAGTAGCCCCACGCGGCGACGGCGAGCGCCGTGGCGACGAGATTGGCCGTCCAGCTATGGGTCTGGCGGAAGGCGGGAACCGCCGTACCGATCAGATCCTGGATCATGAAGCGGGCGACGCGCGTGCCGGCGTCGACCGTCGTCAGGATGAACAGCGCCTCGAACAGGATGGCGAAATGATACCAGAACGGCATCAGCGCCACGCCGCCGATCACGCCCGACAGGATATGCGCCATGCCCACCGCAAGCGTCGGCGCACCGCCGGCTCGCGACAGGATGGTCGCCTCGCCGACGTTCTTTGCCATCTCCGTCAGCATGTCCGGCGTGACGGTGAACAGCGGATCCCAGCCCGAAATCACCTGCGCCGCCTGATCGGCCGTGGTGCCGATGACGCCGGCCGACGTGTTCATGGCGAAATAGACACCGGGCTCGATGACCGAGGCGGCGATCAACGCCATGATGCCGACGAAGCTTTCCATCAGCATCGCGCCATAACCGATGAAGCGGAACTGGCTCTCGCTCTCGATCATCTTGGGCGTGGTGCCCGACGAGATCAGGGCGTGGAAGCCGGAGATGGCGCCGCAAGCGATGGTGATGAACAGGAACGGGAAGAGATTGCCGGAGAACACCGGGCCGGTGCCGTCGACAAACTTGGTCACCGCCGGCATCTTCATCTCGGGCATCACAAAGACGATGCCGATGGCCAGCGCCAGAATGGTGCCGATCTTCAGGAAGGTCGACAGGTAGTCGCGCGGGGCGAGCAGGAACCAAACCGGCAGCACCGAGGCGACGAAGCCGTAACCGATCAGGATGAGCGCCAGCGCCTCGCCCTTGTAGGTGAACAGCGGCGCCAGCATCTCGCTTTCCGCAACGGTGCGGCCGAACAGGATGGCGAGCAGCAGCAGCACGACACCGATGAGGCTCATCTCGCCAATGCGACCTGGCCGGAAGAACCGGCTGTAGAGCCCCATGAGGATGGCGATCGGGATGGTGGCGAACACCGTGAAGGTGCCCCACGGGCTGCCGACCAGCGCCTTGACGACGATGAGCGCCAGCACGGCGAGCAGGATGATCATGATCATCAGGATGCCGATCGAGGCAACGACGCCGGGTAGCGGGCCGAGCTCGGTCTTGATCATGTCGCCAAGCGACCGGCCGTCACGGCGGGTCGAGGCAAACAGGATCAGCAGATCCTGGACGGCGCCGGCGAAAATGACGCCGGCGATCAGCCACATGGTGCCGGGCAGATAGCCCATCTGCGCGGCCAGCACAGGACCGACCAGAGGGCCGGCGCCGGCGATGGCGGCGAAGTGGTGGCCGAACAGCACGTATTTGTCGGTCGGGACGTAGTCGAGGCCGTCGTTGTGCCGAACCGCCGGCGTTCGGCGGGAGGGATCCGCGCCCAGGACGCGGCTGACGATATAGAGCGCGTAAAAGCGGAACGCGACGAGATAGGTGGCAACGGCTGCGACCACCAGCCACAGCGCATTGATCGTTTCGCCGCGGCTGAGAGCGACGACGCCGAGAGCGCCGGCGCCGACGACGGCGATCAGTATCCAGACGAGCCATTCGCCCGGCGAACGGGGCATCTTGGCGACTGCTGACATCTTGTCCTCCCGACGGAACCCGACCAAGGGAGGGTGGCTGCAGACAAGCCTTCCCGTTGCCCCGACAGGATCTGCCGGGCGCCAAAGGGATTGATTCTGAGTCTGATTCCACCAGTCACCGCCGCGTCGACCGACCATCCTCCTCCCCAGGACTCTGATCCGGACCAACAACGGCGGCCCACTCCCTCGGCAGCCTTCCGCTTCACTGTAACGATGCGAACAGTACTGGATTATTGTATCGCCTCATTCACGACAAGGTGAAGAAACGCTTAACGTGCGATGTTTCCCTTAGCAAATAGGATGATAAAGCCCCGCTTTTCCCGGGACTGCGCGCCGGAGAAGGCAAGCGCCCGATCAATGAGCGGCCGGCGTCGCCTGAACCATCAACCGGAAGCGGTCGCGAACACCATGCGGAACAACAGCCGCCGGCGCGATCTCGGTCACCCCGAACGAGCGGCGCACGATGCTCCTGGCCTCGTCAAGGGATCCGATCACGCCGAGCCCCATCATCTGGAGCGCGGCGTTACCGAGGGCCGACGTTTCAACGGGGCCGGCGCTGACCGGAATGCCGCACGCATCGGCCGTAAGCTGATTGAGCAGAGCGTTTTTCGATCCGCCACCAATGATGCGGATGTGAGTCATCGGCCGGCCGGTCAGCGTTTCGAGTTCGTCCTTTACCCTGGCGTAGTCGAGGGCAAGGCTGTCGAAAACCGTTCGCGCCACCGCGCCGAGCCCCTCCGGCACCGGCTCGCCATGCTCGGCGGCAAGCGCCCGAATGGTGGCGGTCATGGAGGCGGGGTTGAGGAAGCGCGGATCGTCCGGATTGACGAGGGTCGTCCAGGCGGGCGCCGCCGCGGCGGCGGCCACAAGATCGCCGAACGCCGGTTCGCCGAACTCCTTGCGTACCCGCTGGATGAGCCAAAGGCCCATCAGGTTCTTGAGCACGCGGTAACGGCTACAAACGCCGCCCTCATTGCCGATGTTGAAGTCGAGCGCACGTTCTCCAACATAGGGAACCGAGCTTTCCAGCCCCATCAGCGACCAAGTCCCGGACGACAGGAAAATCTCATCGTCCCCTCCGATCGGGGCGGCTGCAACCGCCGACGCGGTATCGTGGCCACCGGGCGCGATCACGAGAACAGGGCGCCGCCCTTCCCGGCCGGTCATCGGCCCGAGTATCGTTCCCGGCTCCACCGGCTTTTTCATGAGACCCGGCCGGACGCCGGCGAGGTCTAGAAGATCGAGGTCCCAATCTCGCGTTGCGAGCGACAGAAGCTGGGAAGTGGTCGAGATCGAGAACTCGTTGGAGACGACCCCCGACAAGCGGAAGTGAAGATAGTCCGGCGTGAAAAGAAGGTGTCGGGCGGCTGCGAGCCACTCGGGATGCTCTTTCGCCGTGGCGCGCAGTTGATAGAGCGTGTTGTAGGGCTGGAAATGGATGCCCGTGCGCCGGTAGATTTCCGCCGCCGGCATGATTGCCGTCACCTCGTCGATCATTCCGGCGGTGCGATCGTCGCGATAGGCAACCGAAACGCCAACCTGGCGCAGATCTTCGTCCAGCAGCACGTAGTCGACACCCCAGGTGTCGCAGCCGACGCTTTCGATCGGAGCCATTTCATCGGCGCGATCGATCCCGGCGCGGATTTCCCGGACGATCGCCTCGCTGTCCCAGCAATCGTACCCGGTTGCGAGATCGACACCGAGCGGCGTTTCAAAGCGATGGGCCTCCGTCAGCTCGATACGGTCGCCATCGAAGGAGGCCAGCATGACGCGCCCACTGCCGGCGCCGACGTCGACCGCCGCGACATCCACCCGCTGCTTTTCACCCAACATGACCGCCTCCTCCCCAACCCATGGCGAACCTAGGTTCGAGGCGGCCTCGCCGTCAATCAAACTTGGCGGTTTTCAGCAGAAAGTATCAATATGTTGCAAGACGGATCATTTCTCGCAACCAAACCTCACGAGAACAGGAAGCCGAACTGATCCCGAACCCGTGGCAATGCCTTGAGAATTCCATCCAGATGAACCTTGAGCGCAACCTCGGCCCGATCGGCATCGCGGCAATCGATGGCGTCGACAATCCGCCGATGCTCATCGACCAGTTTCGGCAAGGTCTCCGGGAGCGGCAAGGTCAGATGACACACCCGATCCATGTGCGCCTTGATGGTGGCCAGGGTTTCCCAGGCGGTCGGGAAGCCGGCCCCCTCCGAAAGAGCGGCGTGGAAAGCCTCGTCTTCCCGCTGAAAAGCGTAGTGAGAATGTGCTGCGGCAAGGTCTGCCTGCCGCTCGAGAATGCCATCCATCCGTTGACGAACCTCGGGGGCAAATGACACGCAGGCCCGGCGCACCACGGCGACCTCGATCGACTCACGGACGAAGCGAGCCTGACGCATCAGATCGAGCGATATCTTGGCGACAAACGTCCCCCTTCGCGGCTGGATACCCACGAGCCCCGCCTTGCCAAGATTGATCAAAGCCTCGCGCACCGGTTGCCGCGACACGCCATAACGATCGGCGAGTTCCTTTTCCGACAGCGAAGCTCCCGGCTGAATCTCAAGCGTGATGATTGCCTTGCGCAGCTCGCGCTCGACACGCCGCGCTGCCGAGTCCTCGGAACCGTCCGGGAGAACCGCTGTCATTTCTGGCACCCGCTTTCTACATCCGCAGTCAAAAAGTCGGTATCCGTTTTTCTAGCTCGACATCTGCCATACCACATCGGTATGGTACAGAAAACGCCACCCTTAGGCCCGGTAAGACCATTTGCTCGCCGACCGGCTTCAAGGACCAACGGCCGTCAGGGGAACACCAAGCATGAGGCTGCAGGAAGCCGACGTCGACCGTATCGCCACGCAGTTCGTCGAAGCGCGCCGCGCCGCCGTAGCGCTCGACGCGTTTCCAGGCGCTCTTCCCGAAACGCTGACCGACGCCTATCGCGTTCAGGAGCGGGCGATCGCCTTGAGCGGGCGGGCCGTTGCCGGTTGGAAGGTGGCCGGTATTCGTCCCGATCTGCGCGGAACGCTTGGCGCCAGCCGTCTCGCCGGCCCGATCATGTCCGGCAACATCCAGCATCTACCCAACGGCGGCACCGTCCGGATGCCGGTATTCGCCGGAGGCTTCGCCGCGCTGGAGGCCGAGTTCGTCGCCGTCTTCGCCCGCGACCTCCTGCCTGTCGACGAAGCCTTTACCGCTGAATCCATTACGGAGGCACTGTCCGGCCTGCACGCCGGCTCGGAAATCGCCTCAAGCCCGTTGGCGACCCTCAACGATCTCGGCCCCACTGCCGTGGTTTCGGACCACGGCAATAACGCCGGTGCCGTCGTCGGGCCCGAGATTCCCGGCTGGCGCACTGCCGAACTGTCGACGCTGACCTCGCGCATGATCGTCAACGGCAGTGTCGCCGGCGAAGGCTCGGCGGCCAATGTCATGGGCGGACCGATCGCCGCCTTGCAGTTCCTGGCCGAGCATCTGGCGACGCGGGGGCGGCATCTGAGAGCCGGCGACATCGTGCTGACCGGCATGACCACCGGCATACATCAGGTCGTTCCCGGCGATCGGGGACGCATCGAGTTCTCGGGCGCAGCCGCCTGCGACATCGAGGTTTTCGGCGCCCTTCCGACCGGTCTCTGACCGGTCGTTTGCTTTGTGAAACGGACCCGCCGCACGGTTGAGGAGCCACGGCGATCGGTTCGAGGGGGCTGTGCCCGCCAGCTGTCATCGCGGGCGACGCGGCTGATGACGCCGCCAAAGGGAGGAAGGCATGAAGCGAGGATTCACCTGCGTTCTCGGTGTCGTCGGAGCCGTCGGGCTCGCAAGCACCGCCATGGCCGATACGATCACGTTCAAGGCCGCCGACGTTCACCCGGACGGTTATCCGACCGTCGAGGCCGTGATCTACATGGGCAAGCTGGTCGAGGAGAGGACCGGCGGGCGCATCAAGATCCAGGAGTTCAACAACGGCGTTCTCGGCTCGGAAAAGGACACCATCGAGCAGACGCAGTTCGGCGTTATCGATTTCAACCGCGTCTCCACCGCGCAGTTCAACAACGTGGTGCCCGAAACGTCGGTGCTCGGTCTGCCCTTTGTGTTCAAGTCGGTCGACCATATGCATCATGTCGTC
This sequence comes from Pleomorphomonas sp. NRK KF1, assembly GCF_023721755.1. GTDB lineage: Bacteria > Pseudomonadota > Alphaproteobacteria > Rhizobiales > Pleomorphomonadaceae > Pleomorphomonas. The sequence goes on from NZ_JAMDLH010000001.1 coordinate 715,484, forward strand.
GACGGACCGATCGGCGAGGAAATCCTCAAGGCGTTCGAGGCCAAGGGCCTGGTCGCCCTCTGCTACTATGACTCCGGCGCCCGATCGATCTACACCAAGAAACCCATCGCCTCGATCGACGACCTCAAGGGTCTCAAGCTGCGCGTCCAGCAGTCGGACATGTGGGTCGCCACGGCCGAGGCCATGGGAACCAACCCGACGCCAATGCCGTTCGGCGAGGTCTACTCGGGCCTGCAGACCGGCGTCATCGACGGCGCCGAGAACAACTGGCCGTCCTATGAGTCCACCCGCCACTTCGAGGTCGCCCAGCACTACACGCTGACCGAGCACTCCTTGCAGCCGGAAGTGCTGGTCATGGCCAAGTCGAGCTATGACAAGCTCTCGGCAGAGGATCAGGCGGTCATCCGCCAGGCGGCAAAGGACAGCGTTCCCAAGATGCGCGAGCTGTGGGCGGCCCGCGAGAAGGCTTCGGAAGCCAAGGTGCGTGAAGGCGGGGCGATCGTGGCTCAGATCGACAAGGCCCCGTTCATCGAGGCAATGAAGCCTGTCTACGACAAGTTCATCACCGATCCGAAGTTGAAGGATCTCGTCGCGCGCATCCAGGCCACCGAGTAACCACAACAGCCAAGGGCCGGCACCGCCGGCCCGAACCACGCCGCCGCCCTGCCACGAGCCGGGCGGCGTTCGGCGCGTCAGGATCTCGGTGAAGCCATGAAGACCCGACAAAACTTGCTTTTCCACCTTATCGACAGGCTGGCCAAAGCGACGTTGGTCGCGGCCGGTATCGCGCTTGTGCTGATGACCATTGTCGTCGGCGCCCAGGTGTTCAGCCGCTACGTTCTCAACTTCTCGCTGACCTTCGCCGAACCGATGGCGATCCAGCTGATGGGCTGGTTCATCTTTCTCGGCGCGGCGGTCGGCGTTCGGGAGAACTTTCACCTCGGGCTCGATCTCTTGCGTTACCTGGCGCCGCCGTCGGTCAACCGCCTGCTCGACACGGTTTCCCTGACGCTCATCGCCGTCTTCGGCCTGTTCATTTCCTGGTACGGGTTTCAGCTTGCCGCCCGAACCTGGGATACGCTGATCCCGGGTCTCGGCATTACCGGCGCGACCGACTTCCTGCCGTTGATCTGTTCGGGATTGTTGTTCACGCTGTTCGCCGTCGAACGGATCATTCGGCTGCATTTCGGAGCGAACGGCTCCGGGGCCGACATCTCTGAAACCGCGCAGCCGGGGGATGCATCCTGATGGAACTCTGGATCCTGTTCGGCTCTTTCGTGGGCCTTCTCGTGCTCGGCACGCCCATCGCCTTCTGCCTGGCGATCTCGTCCCTGTTCACCATTCTCTACCTGGGCATGCCGCCGGTCATCGTCGTTCAGCGGCTCAACTCCGGCATCAGCTCCTTCGCGCTTCTGGCCATCCCCTTCTTCATCTATGCCGGTGACGTCATGGCGCGCGGCGGCATCGCCGAGAAGCTGGTGCGGCTGGCCGCCTCGATGGTCGGGCATACGCGCGGGGGGCTGGGACAGGTCAACATCGTCGCCTCGACCATGTTCGGCGGCGTCTCCGGGTCGGCCGTTGCCGATGCCTCGGCGGTTGGCGGTCTGATGATCCCGCAGATGAAGAAGCGCGGCTATGACGTCGACTACGCGGTGAACATCACCTCCGTCGGCGCCATCATCGCGCTGTTGATCCCGCCGTCGCACAACATGATCATCTATTCGATCTCGGCCGGCGGCAAGATTTCCATCGCCGACCTGTTCACGGCGGGCGTCATACCCGGTCTGCTGCTGGCCGCCTCGCTCATGATCGCCGCCTATTGGGTTGCTCGGCGTCGCGGCTATCCGGCCGAACTCTTCCCCGGCTGGCACAGGATCGGCCCGATCGTCCTGAACGCCATCCCCGGCATCCTGTTGATCGCCATCATCTTCGGCGGCGTCCGTTCGGGCATTTTCACGGCGACGGAGAGCTCCTGCATCGCGCTGATCTATGCGCTGCTCATCACACTGCTCGTCTATCGATCGATGAGCTGGGAAGACTTCCGAGAGGCAACGCTGGGGGCGGTGCGAACCACCGCCATGGTGCTGATGGTCATCGGTTCGGCGGCTTCGTTCGCCTGGCTCCTGGCACTGCTGCAGGTACCTGCTGCGATGGTCGCCGCCATGCAGGCGGTGTCGGAAAACCCGCTCGTCATATTTCTGCTGCTGAACCTGATCCTGCTGGTGCTTGGTTGCTTCATGGACATGGCGCCGCTGATCATCATCACGACGCCGATCTTCCTGCCGGTGGTCACCGCCTTCGGCATGGACCCGGTTCAGTTCGGCGCCATACTGATCCTCAACCTCGGCATCGGACTGTGTACGCCTCCGGTCGGTTCCGTGCTGTTCGTCACCTGTGCCATCGCCAAGATCCCGATCCTGCAGGCCGCTCGCACCATCTGGCCGTTCTATGTAGCCGCCTTCCTGGTGCTGATGATCGTCACCTACGTTCCAGCCGTCTCGCTGTGGCTGCCGCGCCTGTTCCACTGAACCCGAAACGACGAAGGCGGCCCGGACCATCCGAGCCGCCCTCGATATCGTGCACGCACATCGGCAGCCCGTCGATCAGATCACCCAGGTGAAAGCGGAGTAATCGCGCTCGGTGAGCATCTGGTCCATGTTGCGGGCCGGATTGGCGGGCGCATCGCCCAGTATGATGCGGGCCGGCGTACCCACCGCCGTCGAGTGAGCGGGCACGGTGGTCGTCACCAGCGAGCCGGCAGCGACCTTGGAATAGGCGCCGATTTCCACCGGGCCGAAGATCTGGGCGCCGGCGCCGATCATCACGCCGGTCCGGATTGTCGGATGGCGCTTGCCCGTGTGCGTCCCGGTGCCGCCCAGCGTCACGTCCTGCAGGATGGACACCTCGTCCTCGATTTCGGCGGTCTCGCCGATCACGACACCGGTGGCATGGTCGATGAAGATGCCCTGCCCGATCTTGGCTCCAGGATGAATGTCGGTCTGGAACACCGACGACGAGCGGCTTTGCAACACCAGGGCCATGTCGCGCCGGCCGACCCGCCACAAGTGATGGGCGATCCGATGGGCCTGGATGGCCGAGAAGCCCTTGAAGAACAGGAAGGGCTCGATCAGGCGACCCGACGCCGGATCGCGCTCGACCACCGCCTTGAGATCGGCATGCACGGCATCCAGAATGCCCGGCTCGGCGTCGAGTACCTTCAATATGGTTCGGGCGATGACCTCGGGAGCGAGTTCGTCCCCGGCGAGCCTCTGACCGAGGCGGTAGGCAAGCGCCGTCGCAAGGTCGGGCTGTTCGACAATGGTGGCGGCGAGAAGCGACGTGAGCGCCGGCTCGCGCACCATGGCCGCCTCCGCCTCGCCCTTTAGGCGATGCCAGTAGAGGTCGATGGCCGACGACCGGCCAGTCGCAACCTCGCCTGACCAAAGTCTCGACGCCCTGTCCATGGCCATCACTCGAACACTCGAATAACTTGATTTCTACACGAAATTTTATACGAAAGTCGCATCCAAGCCAAAGCATGGCGTTGTCGCTCAGCGACAATGATCGGAAGTTCGTTCTATAAAACCTGGCGATGTTGGAACTTTGTTCCGTTATCGGATCACCCAGGAGATGACGATACCTTGGCCGGACCAACGGGCTGGAAGTGGCGGCGCTGTCGACGGAAGCTTTCGACGAGGTAGCGCCGGCAGGCCGCGATGGCGGCAATCGATGTCGCGCCGGGGTGGCCCACCAGCCAATAGGTACGAGAGAAGCTCACTTCCGGCAGCACCCGGACAAGCCCTGTCGCGTCAAGCGCCATGAAATCGTGCAGCACGCCGATGCCGGCGCCGGCACAGATCGCCTCGAACTGGCTGGTCGCACCGGCGCAGCGGTAGAGGCGTTTCGAGTAGGCCTGCAAGGTGGCCGCATAGTCGAGCGCCGACGAGAAGGTGTAGTCGTCGATGCCGGTGACGAGACGATGGCCGGCGAGATCGTCGAGGCTCGCAGGCGAACCATGGTTGGCGAGATACTCCTCGGCCGCATAAACGCCCAGCGTGTAGTCGACGAGCTTCGTCGCCACGAGGCGACCCGTTGTCGGTCGAGACAGCTCGATGACGAGATCGGCCTCGCGCCGCGACACCGAGAACTTCACCGGCAACGGAACGAGCTCCACGAGCACCCCGGGGTGCTGCGCGGCGAACAATCCCAGCTCGCGGGCGAGAAAGCTGTTTCCAAGACCGTCGGGCGCGCCGACGCGGACGGTGCCGGTGATCTCGGTCTCACCGGACGACACCGCCGCGAGCGCCGCTCGCGTCTCGATCTCGATGCGCTCGGCCAGCGGAATCAAGCGCTCGCCGGCTTCGGTCAACACGCAGCCGGTCGGTCGCCGTTCGAACAGAGCCGCGCCAAGCTCCGCCTCCAGCGCATCGAGACGGCGCGCCACGGTGGTGTGGTTGACACCCAGCCTGCGCGCCGCGGCCGAAAGCTGTCCGCTACGGGCGACGGCGAGAAACACGCGAAAATGATCCCAATCCATGCCTTCACATTAATGCACAATGGTTTTCCAAGCCAGCATATTGCCGCGCAACCCGGTCTTGGTGTTCTATCACCTCAAGCGAGCAGGACAGCTCAATTCAACCAGAGGGAAATAAGGAAAATGACGACAACCATCGGCCACTTCATCGACGGCAGCCGCGTCTCCCCCAGCTCCGGCCGATCGACCTCAGTGTTCAACCCCGCCACCGGCGCGGAGACGGGACGCGTCGCCATGGCGAGCGAGGCGGAAGTGCGGGTCGCCGTCGAAGCCGCCAAGGCAGCCCAACCGCGCTGGGCGGCGACCACGCCTCTGCGTCGTGCCCGTATCCTCAATCGCTTCCTTGGCATCATGGAAGAGCGGGCCGGCGATCTCGCCGCCGTCATCACGGCCGAGCATGGCAAGGTGCTGAGCGACGCGCGAGGCGAGATCCAGCGCGGCATCGAGGTGGTCGAGTTCGCCATCGCCGCCCCGGAGCTGTTGAAGGGCGAGTTTTCCGAGAACGTCGGCACCGGTGTCGACAGCCATTCGCTGCGCCAGCCGCTCGGCGTGGTCGCGGGCATCACGCCGTTCAACTTCCCGGCCATGGTGCCGATGTGGATGTTCCCGGTGGCGCTCGCCTGCGGCAACGCCTTCATCCTGAAGCCATCCGAGCGCTGCCCCGGCGCATCTTTGCTGATCGCCGAATGGCTGGCCGAAGCCGGCCTTCCCAAGGGGATCTTCCAGGTGGTGCAGGGCGACAAGGTCGCCGTCGACGCCCTGCTCCACGATCGCGACATCGCCGCCGTCAGCTTCGTCGGCTCGACGCCGGTCGCCCGCTACATCTACGAGACGGCTACGAAGAACGGCAAGCGCTGCCAGGCGCTTGGCGGCGCCAAGAACCACATGGTGATCATGCCCGACGCCAATCTCGATCAGGCGGCGGATGCGTTGATGGGCGCCGCCTACGGTTCGGCCGGCGAGCGCTGCATGGCCATCTCCATCGCCCTGCCCGTCGGCAAGGCTACCGCCGACGCACTCGTTGAAAAGCTCGCTGAACGCGCAAAGAAACTCGTCATTGGCGCCGGGACCGACAAGGCGTCGGAAATGGGCCCGCTGGTGTCGAAGCCTCACCTCGAGAAGGTGCGCGGCTATGTCGACAGCGGTGTCGAGGAAGGCGCGAACCTTGTGCTCGACGGTCGCGGCTTCGTCAGCCCCGGCGCAGAGAATGGCTACTTCATCGGGGCCTCCCTGTTCGACAACGTCACGACCGAGATGAGGATCTATCGCGAAGAGATTTTCGGACCGGTGCTCGGTATCGTGCGCGTCGACGACTTCGATTCCGCCGTGCGACTGATCAACGAGCACGAGTTCGGCAACGGCGCCGCCATCTTTACCCGCGACGGCGACAGTGCTCGCGAGTTCACCACCCGCATCCAGGCCGGAATGGTGGGCGTCAACGTACCGATCCCGGTTCCGATGGCCTTCCACTCCTTCGGCGGCTGGAAGGCGTCGCTCTTCGGCGACCATCACATGCACGGGTCCGAGGGCGTGCGCTTCTACACGCGCCTCAAGACGGTGACGAGCCGGTGGCCGACCGGCATTCGCTCCGGCGCCGACTTCATCATGCCGACCATGGAGTGATCAGAGCGGGCCGAGCGGGGCGGTAACATGCCGCCCTGCCCGCCCAGGCAAGCGGGACAGGAAGTTGGCGAACACTCGATAGCCACCTTCGGTGAGCACGCTTTCCGGATGGAACTGCACGCCGAACGTCGGATTCTCCACGTGTTCGACCGCCATGACATCGCCGCCCTCGCTCCGTGCCGTGACGCGGAGCGGCGTTCCCGCCGGCACATCGATGGCCAGCGAATGGTAGCGCCCGACAAGGAGCGGGCTCGGAAGTCCTGAGAACAGCCCGGTCCCTTCATGGGTGATCGACGACGACCGCCCGTGCATCGGCTCACGCGCCCGAACGATCCTCGCCCCGAATGCCGCTCCGATGCACTGATGCCCCAGGCAAATGCCGAGGATCGGCAGACGGCCAGAAAGCATGCGCACCGCATCCGTCGAAACGCCCGCCTCGCCGGGTCCGCAGGGGCCGGGGCTTATCACCACGGCCTCCGCGCCGAGAGTGACGATCCCAGCCACATCGATCGCATCGTTGCGCAGCACGGTCACCTCCTCGCCGAGTTCGACGAGATAACGGGCGACATTGCCGACGAAGCTGTCGTAGTTGTCCAAGACGACGATCACGTTGGACTCCCCAAAGCGTCGATCAACCGCTTCGCCTTGAGTTCGGCCTCATCGAACTCGGCGGCGGGATCGGACAGCAGAGTGATCCCGCCCCCAGCCCCGAGCGATGCTCGCCCGCCGGCAAAAGTCGCCGTACGGATCGCGATGTTGAAGTCGGCCGAGCCGTCGAAGCCGAAATAGCCGATCGCCCCGCAGTAGACGTCCCGCGGAACCGTCTCCAGCTCGGCGATGATCTCCATGGCCCGGATCTTCGGCGCGCCGGTGATCGATCCGCCGGGAAAGACGGCGGCGAGCGCATCCACCGCCGTGCAACCGTCCTGGAGCTCACCCGTCACGACCGATACGAGGTGGTGCAGCGAGGCGTAGGTCTCGACGCCGCAAAGGCTCGGCACCTTGACCGTATGCGGCTTGCAGACGGCGGAGAGATCGGAGCGCAGGAGGTCGACGATCATGACATTCTCCGCCCGGTCCTTTTCCGATGCCGCGAGCGCCGCCGCGCGGGCCACATCCTCGGTCGGATCGGCGACCCGCGACGTCGTTCCCTTGATCGGCCGTGCTTCGACCCGACGATCTCTCACCTCGATCAGCCGCTCCGGCGACGATGACACGATCTGCGTCTTGCCGTGATCGAGGAACGCGGCGAAGGGCGCGGGATTGGCGGCACGCAATGCGCGATAGTAGCCCCAGGCGTCAAAGCCGGCTGGAAGTTCGGTCTCGATACGGCGCGTGATGTTGGCCTGGAAGATGTCGCCGGCCAGGATGTAGTCTCGCGTTCGCGCCACGGCGGTCTCGTAACGGAGCCGATCGAGATTTGCCTTGAATGCGAGATCGTCGCGACCGGTGAAGGGTTTCTCGATCGGCGATGTCCCCTCAATCATGGCTATGAACTGCTCGGCCCTCGCCTTTGCTCTCATCTCCCGCTTGTTCGGCTCCAACTCCGGCCAACCGGTCGAGATGAGAAAGGCACGGCCGGCAGCGAGATCGCAAGCGACGACCACATCGTAGAAATGCATTTCGAGTTCGGCAATGCCTTCCGTTGGCGGCGGTGTCGAGGGCAGCCGTTCCAGCAGGCGGCCGAACTCATAGGCGACATGCCCAATGGCGCCTCCCTGGAAAGGCGGCAATCCCGCCACCGGTTCCTGCCGGTAGAGCGTCAGGCGCCGGTCGAGTTCGGCCAGCGCCCAACGACCGGGCGACCGAGGATCATCCGGGTGCGCCGCGATCTCCTCATCGTTCCAGAACGCCCGCTCTCCGATCACACGGAACGTCGCGAAGGGATCGGCAGCCAGAAAGGCGTGGTTGCCCAATCCGGTGCCGGCGAGCGCGCTGTCGAGAAAGGCAAACCGTGACAACGGGCGAAGTCGCCCGGCAAGGATCATCGGATCGGAGCAGTCGAAGGGAATGACGATCATCTGGCAAACGGAGGCAAGTGCGAGGTTCCCTACGATATAGCGCTTATTGCAAACACCTGTAACCATTTATGAATTGCGTTCTCAATAATTCCTAATCGCGCCCGACAGGGGCAACTTTGGACGTATGACAGTCGTCATGCCCGCCCGCCGCATCCTCACACAAACCGCCGTGTTGGCCAGCGTCGTTGTGCTACGGTGGCTGACAGGTCAAGCAGGTTGGACCAACGCCTATCTGTTGCCGGCACCCTAGGCGGTGATCGAAGCTGTTGTCGATCTTGCCGCCATTACGACGTCGCCAGCGAAACGATTGCCGCGCTCTACGACTTCACGCCGACGCTGACGGACGCAGACATCACCAATCTCGAGGCCGACCAGACCTTCAAGATCGACAACGGCATGTTGCCGAACGACCGGGCCATCGTCTTCTCGGCAACGTAAGCCGATATCCCGCGTCGGACACGTTCCCGTGTGCGGCACCCTTCGTAAACGATCCGACCTTGCGCGGCCGGATCGTCGTGCCTATGCTTTCAGACGCCGCCTTTCATGGCGGCGAACGTTCTCGGGGCGGGGTGAAATTCCCCACCGGCGGTAATCGTGCGAAAGCACGTCAGCCCGCGAGCGCCCGCTTCCTTTTGGTGGCGGGGTCAGCAGACCCGGTGTGATTCCGGGGCCGACGGTATAGTCCGGATGGTAGAGAACGGCTGACGCCACACGTGCGCCCTCCTGACCGGAGGCGTGCGTTATTGCGTTTGCTCGCGCCCCCAGTGCGTTCGATCGACCGATCGAGGACTGCATGGGCGCACAACACGACCAGACCGCACCTTCACTTTCCGCTGGCATCATTGCCGATGCCTTTGCGCGCGCCATAGCCGCCGCGACGGAATACGCCGGCGCCACCTCTCCCAACCCACCGGTCGGCTGCGCCATACTCGATGTATCCGGCGACATTCTCGCCGTCGAAGCGCACCGCAAGGCCGGCGATCTCCACGCCGAAGCGCGCGCCATCGCGACCTGCCGAGCGGCCGGCACGATTGACCGCATCCACACCGTTGTCGTCACGCTGGAACCTTGCAACCACCACGGCCGTACGCCGCCTTGCTCCGAAGCGATCCTATCGACTCCTGCCCGTGAGGTGTGGATCGCCGCGACCGACCCCAATCCCCGTGTGGAAGGCGGCGGGGCAAGCCGCCTCGTGGCGGCCGATCTCTCGGTTCGTTTCCTCTCCGAGCTCGATCATCCGGATGCCGGCCGCCTTTCCGCCGAGGCCGAGCGCCTGATCGCTCCCTTCGCCACCTGGGTGACGACGGGCCGCCCCTTCGTCACGATCAAGCAAGCGCTCGACGATACGGGATCGATGATCCCCCCGTCCGGCCGGAAGACCTTCACCTCCGAAGTGTCCCTGACACTGGCCCATCGCATGCGCCGTCGTGCCGACGCTATTCTGACTGGTAGCGGCACCATCCTGGCCGATCGCCCGGAGTTCACCGTCCGCCACCTCCCCGACCATCCCGGCAAAGCCCGAATCCTCGCCATCCTCGACCGTAGCGGCCAGGTTCCAGCCGATTATCTCGCCGAGGCGACCCGGCGCGGTCTGCGCCCCATGCTGTTCGACGACATAGGCGACGCTCTCGCTCGCCTCGGCAGCGAGGGCGTCCATGAAGTGCTGGTCGAAGCCGGTCCCACATTGACGGGCGCCCTCCTCGCAACGGGCCTCTGGGACGAACACGTCGTCATCAGGAAGAGCCAGTCCGAGCGTCCCGACCAAGTCAACGTTTCCCGTAACCACACCAAGAAAGGCTGAAATCCCATGTTTTCCGGCATCATTGCCCGGACCGTCGCCGTAGAGACGGCCAACGCGACCGGCGGGTCGCTGGTCGTCACCATCCCCACCGGCTGGTCCGATCTCGAACTCGGCGAAAGCATCGCCGTCAACGGCGTCTGTCTCACCGTCACCGAAATGAACGAGGCCGGCACGGCGCGCTTCTTCCTGTCACCCGAGACGCTGTCCCGCTCCAACCTTGGTCGTCTTGCCACCGGCTCTGTGGTCAATCTCGAGCGGTCCGTGGCGCTCGTCGATCGTCTCTCCGGCCACATGGTCCAGGGCCACGTCGACGGCAAGGCGACGCTCGTCGCCGTGACGCCCGACAGCGATGCCCGGCGGCTGGAGTTCGACCTGCCGCCGGAGCTTGCCCGCTACTGCGTCGAGAAGGGCTCCATCTCTCTCAACGGCATCAGCCTGACCATCAACAGCATCGAACCGGCGAACGATGGCGCCCGTATCGGCATCACCATCATTCCTCACACCTGGGACAACACCAACCTCTCCGCCGCCGCCCTCGGCGACGAGATCAACGTCGAGGTCGACGTCATCGCCAAATATGTGGAGGCTCTATGCAAGCCCTATCTCGCGCACTGAACCGGCTGAAGGCCGGCGGCATGGTCCTGCTCGTCGATGACGAGGACCGAGAGAACGAGGGCGACCTCGTGATCGCCGCCGAGTTCGCCACACCTGAGGCCATCGCTTTCATGGCCAGGAAGGCCTGCGGGCTGATCTGTCTGGCGCTGACCGGCCAGCAGATCGACAGGCTCGGCCTCTCCCCTATGGTGGCGATGAACCGCGCCCGCCGCTCGACCGCCTTCACCGTCTCCATCGAGGCGCGCGACGGCATCACCACCGGCATTTCGGCCTACGACCGGGCGCACACGATCCACGTCGCCGCCGATCCGGCGGTGGCGCCCGGCGCCATCGTGTCGCCCGGCCACGTCTTCCCGTTGCGGGCGGCCGATGGCGGCGTACTCGCCCGAAACGGCCATACCGAGGGGGCGATCGATCTCGTCCGTCTCGCCGGATTGTCTCCCGCCGCCGTCATCTGCGAGGTGATGGGCGAAAGCGGCCACATGGCGCGCCGGCCGGAACTCGACGCCTTCGCCAGGGAGCACGACATCCCCGTGCTCACCATCGCCGAACTGGTCGAGCATCGCTGGGCGACCGAACAACTGGTCGAGGAAGTGGCAAGCGCCGACCTGCCGACGGCCTACGCCGATGGCGTGCTGCGCGTCCATGCCTTCCGCAGTCTCGTCGACGGGGAAGAGCACCTTGCCATCGTTCGCCGCCCGCTGGGAAAGACGCCGCTGGTCCGCGTGCATTCGGAGTGTCTGACCGGCGACGCGCTCGGCTCGCTCCGTTGCGACTGCGGGCCCCAGCTTCACGAAGCGCAACGGCTCGTCTCCGAGGATGCCGATGGTGGCGTGGTCATCTACCTGCGCGGCCAGGAAGGACGCGGCATCGGCCTTGCCAACAAGATCCGCGCCTACGCGCTGCAGGACGGTGGCCTCGACACGCTCGATGCCAACACGGCCCTGGGCTTGCCCGCCGATGCCCGCCACTACGGCATCGCCGCGCAAATCCTGAAGGCGCTCGGCATCGACCGTCTGCGCCTGCTCTCCAACAACCCTGCCAAGACCGACGCGCTCGCGAGCTACGGTCTCGATGTCGCCGGTCAGGTGCCGCTCGTCATCACTCCAAATCCGTTCAACCGTCGCTACCTCGCCACCAAGGGCGAACGCTTCGGCCACAGCCTTTGCCAGCATGACTCCTGAGGAAACAATGACCAAACCCTCGACCCCGCCACGTCTCGCCGTCGTCGTCAGCCACTTCAATCCGGAGGTGACGGATGGCCTGCTCGCCGGTACGCGGCGCGAACTCGAAGAACGCGGCCTCCCGCTTGCCGACGCCGACGTGTTCCATGCGCCCGGTGCCTTCGAAATCCCGCTTCTCGCCCAGACCCTGGCCAAGACCGGGCGCTATGCAGGCGTGATCTGCCTGGGCTGCGTCATCAAGGGCGACACTGCGCATTTCGAGTTCATCAGCCTCGGTGCGGCCACCGGATTGATGCAGGCAACGCTCGCCACCGGCGTGCCGATCACCTTCGGCATTCTGACGACCTATACCGACGAGCAAGCGCTGATCCGTAGCCGCGATGACGCGGCCAACAAAGGTCGCGAAGCCGCCGCAGCCTGTGTCGAAGCCTTGGCAACGCTGGACAAGATCAAGGCTGCCTGAACACCCGCAAACGAAAACGGCGGCCCAACCGGACCGCCGCCTTCATGACCAGGGGTCGAGGGGCCTCAGTCGAGACCGAGCTTGCCCCTGAGGGTCGACAGGTCCTCGGCCAGCGTATTGACCGCCGCCGCCAGCACCTTGCGGTCATCGTCGGTCAGCTTGTCGTAGGTGACGTAGCCTTCGCCGTCCTTGTACTTGGCGAGCGTTGTGTCGACGGTCTCGAAGTTGGCGTCCACCGTCTTCAGGAAATCGGCTTCCTTGTCGGCGATCAGCGGCCGCACCAGATCGACGATCTTGCGAGCTCCATCGAAGTTGCCGCGGAAGTCCCAGAGGTCGGTGTGGCTGTATCGGTCTTCCTCACCGGAGATCTTGGTGGCTGCAACCTCTTCCATCAGCACGGCAGCGCCGCCGACCACCTTCTCGGGCGGGAAGGTCAGCGAGGCGATGCGCCCCTCGAGTTCCTTGACGTCGGCGAGCAGCTTGTCGGCCACCGGCGCGAGGCCCTCGGTGGAGTTCTTCTCCCACAGGCCGTATTCGATGCGATGGAAGCCAGGGAACTCCGGATCGGCTTCGGCCTTCTCGTAGTCGTCGGCCCGCGAGTCGATGGACGCGTCGAGGTCGGAGAACAGCTCGGCGATCGGCTCGATCGCCTCATAGGAAAGACGGGTCGGCGCAAAGAGTTCCTTTGCCTTGTCGACCTCGCCAGCCTTCACGGCGTCGGTGAAGGCGGTGGTGTCCTCGACGAGCTTAGCAAGCTTTTCAGAGACGTAGATCTTGTATTCGGCGATCGGCTCGACGAGGTCGAGGCTCGCCTCCTGGGCAAAGGCGCCGGACGAAAGAATGAACGCCAGCGCCGAAGCGCCGACAAGGCCGGACATACGCATGTTTCGGTCTCCCTTCATGAAATGGAAGCGGGTTCAGGCGCCGCGCGCAGCGGCGATCAACGAGCTGCCGAGGTAGTCGGAAGCATCGCGAATTCCAGGAAGCGTGTAGAAGAAGCCGCCGCCGACCGGCTTGATGTATTCCTCCAGCGGCTCGCCATTGAGCTTTTGCTGTACGGTGATGAAGCCGCGCTCAAGGTTCGCCTGATAACAGATGAACAGAAGTCCCTGATCGAGTTGGCCGGACTGGGTGACCCCATTCGAGTAGTTGAATGGCCGCCGGAGAATGATGTGGGCTTTCGATGCTTCGTCGCGCTCGTTGGCGAGACGGATGTGAGCGTCCATCGGCGTCGCCTTGCCTTCGGGATCGCCGGCATAATCCGGCACGTCGAACTCGCTGCCCTGACGACGGTCGAGGGGCGCACCGGTCATCTTGGTGCGTCCCATGATCCGCTCCTGTTCGCCGAAGGGCGTACGATCCCAGCGCTCGACGAAGTTGCGGATGATGCGCACCGCCTGATAGCTGCCACCGACAGCCCAGGCCGGCTCGCCCTCGTCCGCCCCCACCCAGACAACGCGATCCATCTCGGCAACGTCGGAGGAATCCGGGTTGGCCGATCCGTCGCGGAAGCCGAGGAAGTTGCGGGCGCTCTCGGCGCGGCCGTCCGGTCCCGGCGTGATCACCGGCACGTTGCCTTCCTGCTTCCATTTCAGGATCATCTGACGGCTGGAAGCCTTGATGATGTCCCTCAAGGCATGGATGGTCGTGTCCTGCGTGTTGGCGCAAATCTGGAGGGACAGGTCGCCATGGCAGATGTCGGCATCGAGCGCGTCGTTGGGAAAGCGCATCATCCGCTGAAGATGTCTTGGCTTCAGCGGCGCCAGCCAAGGCCGGTCGTCGAACAGCGAGGCACCGAGCGATACGGTGATGGTCAGGTTGTCGGGACGCACGATCGGCCCCAACAGCCCGGAGTCGGCGGGCGGCAGCTTCGGATCGAGCATAGGCACCGAGCCACCGACAGTGAGGAAGGCTATGCGCTCTGTCAGTGTGCGGAACAACGCTTCCAGTTCGTCGGCGTTGCTTGCCAGCACGTCGAAGCTCGCCACCATGCCGTTGGCCGGGCGGCCATTGACGACTCCCGCCTGATGGAGGCCGAGATGCGGAACGCTGTCGAGCTGGCTCGCCGCGTTGGCAACCGGCGCGTCGGCGACCGAGTGATGCATCGTCTCCGCACTGGCAGCGCCGGTCAGCGAACCGCCAACCGCCGTTGCGCCGAGCCCGGCCAGAAGTCGGCGGCGATTCAGATGGTACGAGGACCGTTGAAGATCCTTCGGATCGAGCATGGTGTTTACTCCAAGCCAAGTGCCGGGTTGATCCGGTCTATCGCATCGGCGAGCGCAACGAGGGCCGCCGCCAGCGCCTTACGGGCATCCGGCGAAACGTCGCTGTAGATGATCGGCGCGGCGTCCGATCCACTGAGCTTGCCAAGTTCGGCGCGCACCGCTGCGAAGGCATCGGTTGTTGCCTTCGCCACGTCGGGTGATGCTTCAGTCACAAGAGGCACAAGCAAAGACACCGGCTTTTCGAGGCCATCCACGGCGGCGGCGAACTCGACGACTTCGTCATTGGCGTAGAGGTTGTCGCCGGAGATCACCGGCCCCTCGGCCAGCCGCCGCGCCTCGCGCGCCGCATTGCCGGCGAGATCGGTCGGCTCGAACTTCACCGCCTTCAGACGGTCCCTGAGCGTTGCCGCATCGGCGGCCAGCTTGTCGGCGACGGGCTTCAGACCGGCGACAGATCCCTCACGCCAAAGGCCGAACTCGATCCTGTGGAAGCCGGTGAAAGCGGGATCTTGCTCGCGGCCAGCCAGATAGGTGGCGACGGGATCGATGGCGTTCTCCAGATCGGCAATGCGACCACTGACTGCCTCGACGTACCGATAGGCGGTTCGGGCGGCGGCATAGGCGGATTTTGCCGCATCCATGTCGCTGGCGTCGATCGCCGTCGAGAGCGCCCCAATCGCCCGAGCCATCTGCCCCGACTGTACGGCGAGATAGACCTTGTATTCGGACAGCGGACCAATGAAGGCCTTCAGCGGCGGTTTGACCTTCTCCGCTTCCGAATGAGCCGAGGCGGTCACCGTCAGCTTGCCGCGCGGATTGGACAGGAGGCCACAGGTAATGTCGTAGACACCCGGCTTGAGGCGCGCGGCGAGTTGCGACCGGAAGCCCGGAGCGATGTTCTCGCGCTCCTCGACAACCATCACGCCATCGAGAATCTCCCACTCGATCGGCCGGTTCGAAGCATTCTCGATCTCGAAGACGCTGCGACCGGCCGGAACGGTCAGGTCCATCGGCTCGCAGCTCTTGTCACCGACGCGAACGGCGATCGTGCCCGGCTCGCTCGGGCGCACTGTCCGCTGCGAGGCCAGGTAGAAGGCGCCGCCACCGGCCAAGACCAGCACGCCGGCCCCGACGAGGGCAATAGTCATCAGTCGCGACGACGGACCGCCGGCGCGTTGCGGATCAGGCGAAGACATCCTTACCCCTTTTCGGTCCCGGTGGCCGGAGCCCTGAAAAGGGTCGGTCGGTCGGGCTTCAGGAACAGCACCAGCGTCACCGCGAGGAAAATAACGTATAGTCCCGCCTCGCCGATCGTCGGGGCCTCCTGATAGTTGAACACACCGGAGAGAACCGTCCCGATGACGCTCGATACCGGCAGCGTGCTGGACAAGTCATAGACGCGCGTCTGGAGGAGGTTCCATACGCCCGCCTCGTGCAGGCTGCGCAGACTGGCCGCAGCGAGCCCGGCAGCAACGATCAGAATGAAGACGCCCGTCCAGCGGAAGAAGCGCCTGAGATCGAGACGAATGCCGCCGCGATAGAGCGCATAGCCCAGAATGGCTGCGACCAGCAGTCCGAGCAACGCGCCAAGTGGCGCGGCCGCGCCGGGGCTTTGCTGGAACACCGCGAGCAGGAAGAATACCGACTCAAGACCTTCCCGCCCAACGGCAAAGAAGGTCATGCCGATCAGCGCCCATGTGGCGCCCTTCGGAGCCTGCATGGCGGCATCGATCGCCCCATGCAACTCCCCCTTGATCGAACGGGCGGCCCGACGCATCCAGAACACCATGCTGACCAGCACGGTCACCGCCACGAAGCCGACGATCGCCTCGAACAACTCCTGCGCCTTCTGGGGGAACTCGGCCGCCATCAGCTGCAACGCCGCGCCGGCGAACAGCGACAGCGCCACGGCCAGCAGCACACCGATCCAGACAACAGGCAGGAAGGCGCCACGGCCGGTCTGCTTGAGGTAGCTCGCGATGATACCGGTCACCAGCGCAGCTTCTATGCCCTCGCGCAACATGATGAGAAACGGCGCCAGCACCCCCAACCTCCCGCCGGTCTATAAGATGACCATTGGTTTCAACATTTAGGGCGGATCTGTCAATAGCTCGGTCAGTGTTTTTGCGAGTCATTCGCAGATATGCGTACATACGCCATTGGCCAAAGCGCGTTGATTCACAACATGAAGAAACATGAATCACTTTCCGAGACACGATGAATCAACATATGAGGTGACTGGGACACGACGTGGATTCACTACATTAACAACGCAAATTAAACACATAAATATCAATATATTGACGATGTTTTCTAATGTAGAATGACAAGATTGAGCGCCTGCCGTCAATCGGTTTGACTCACTTGCATACGGATCGCTCAAGCCGGAAGCGTCGCCCGGATGAGATCGGCGGCCGCCGCCATGTCGTCGGCAAGCGGACGGTCGTCCATGTAAGGACGGACGACGCCGCGCAGCTGGCGATAAAGACGATCGGTCCCCGCCGCTCGACCCTCCGGTCGGAACTCATGAGCCTGGCCGGCAGCCAGAAGCTCGATGCCGAGAATAGCCTCTGCGTTTTCGATCACCGCGAGCGCCTTCAACGACGCCGGAGTGGCGTGGCTGAGATGATCTTCTTGCAACGCCGACGTGATGCCACCATCCAGACTGGCGGGCAGCGCCAAACGCCGATTCTCGTTGACGAGCGACACCGCCGCGTACTGGGCGATCATGAAGCCGGAGTTGACGCCACTGTCGGCGGCAAGGAAGGCCGGCAGCCCACTCACCAACGGATTGACCAGGCGGTCGAGGCGCCGCTCGGCCATGGCGGCCACCTCGGCGACGGCAATCGCCAATTGATCGAGCGCCAGCCCGATGGCGGCGCCAACTGCATGGGCCTCCGAATGAACGCCAGGGTCTTCCGGCGTACCGACGATGGCCGGGTTGTCCGACACCGACGCCAGCTCCCATCCCACCACCTCGGCAACTGCGACAAAGGCATCGCGCGCCGCACCGTGAACATGCGGTACGGCGCGCATCGACAGCGCGTCCTGTGTCTTGCGCCCCGCGCCGGCCGCGATGATGCCACTACCAGCAAGCCGACCCCGCAGGGTCGCGCCAACCGCCTGGAGGGCGGATGGCGCCCGAAGCGACAGCGAAACCGGATCGAAGGCCGCCGGATTGCCCATCAGCGCCTCGATGGTCAGCGCCGCGATCGCGTCGGCCCAGTCCAGCACCCGTTCGGTGCGCTTCAGGGCTAGCGCCGCCAGTCCGGTGGCGCAGGGAATACCATTGACCAACGACAGCCCTTCTTTCGCTCCCAACTCCAGCGGAGCGAGACCCCCCGCCGCCAGCACTTCGGCGCCGGTGACCTTCTTGTCACCAACCTGTGCCCGGCCGGCACCGATCAGCACGAGAGCGATGTGGGCCATATGGCTGAGGTAACCGACCGATCCCTTGGCCGGCACCAGCGGCGTCACGTCGGCGTTGAGCAGCCGCACCAGCGCCTCGACGACCTCAAGCCTGACCCCGGAATAGCCCAGCGCATAATTGCTGACGGCGGTCGCCATGATCGCCCGCGTCTCGACGACACCGAGCGGGGCGCCGATCCCGGTGGCATGGCTCATCAGGATGTTGTGCGATAGCTGCCGCTGCAGCGGCCGGTCCACCACCACGTCGCAGAGCGCGCCAACACCGGTATTGACGCCATAGGCGCGAATGCCCCGATCGACGATCGCCTCGACAATCGCGCGGGCGTCCGAGATGCGGCGCTTCGCCGCCTCTCCGAGATGAAGGCGCGCGCCCTCGGCCACGGCGGCGATGTCGCGCCAGCCGAGATGGGTTTCGACGACGATGTCGGTCATGATGCCCTCAGGCCTGGAAGTTGCCGATGAACTGCCGGAAGCGTTCGGACTCGGAGTTGGTGAAGATGTCCTCCGGCGCACCGTCGGCCTCGACGACGCCCTCGTGCAGGAACATCACTCTGTCGGAGACGTTGCGGGCAAAGGCCATCTCGTGGGTCACCACCAGCATGGTTCGCCCTTCTTCGGCGAGCGACCGCATGACCTTCAGCACCTCGCCGACAAGCTCCGGATCGAGCGCAGACGTCGGCTCATCGAAAAGAAGGGCCTTGGGCTGCATGGCGAGCGCCCGGGCGATGGCGGCGCGCTGCTGCTGGCCGCCGGACAGATGGGAGGGGTAATAGTTCCGCCGCTCGGCGAGCCCGACCTTCTCGAGCAGCGCCTCCGCCTCGGCGATACATTCCGCCTTGGGACGCTTCAAGACGTGGACCGGTCCCTCGATGAGGTTCTGCAGCACCGTCATGTGGGACCAGAGATTGAAGCTCTGGAACACCATGGCGAGCTCGGAGCGGATGCGGTCGACCTGCTTGCGGTCGGCCGGAACCAGCGAGCCCGCCCGGTTCCGCTTCATGGCGATGGTCTCGCCGGCAACCGTGATCTCGCCCTCATCGGGCGTTTCAAGCAGGTTGATGCAGCGCAGGAAGGTGCTCTTGCCGGACCCGGAAGCCCCAAGGATGGAGATCACATCGCCATCCTGAGCGTCGAGCGAGATGCCGCGCAGTACCTCATGCTGGCCGAAGGACTTGTGAATGTTGCGGACCGAAATTGCCGGTACCGGGGCGTCAGCCATGAACCTCTCCCTGGCGTCCGCCGTCGCTCGCCGAAACCGGCCGCTCCCTGAGATGCGGCGACAGTCGGTATTCGACAAGCGCCATCACGCGGACAATGATGAAATTGATCAGAAGATAGATCAGCGTTGCAACCAGGAACACTTCCATGGTGCGATAGGTCTGCGAAATCAGGCGCTGCGCTGTCCCCGTCACCTCCCAGACGGTGACGAGGCTGGCGAGAGCCGTCGACTTCACCATCAGGATGATTTCGGTCGAATAGGCCGGCAGCGCCTGCCGGATGGCGATCGGCGCGATGATGCGCCGGAACAGCAAGAGACCGGACATGCCGGCAGCCCTGCCCGCCTCGATCTCGCGGGACGGCACGGCCTGAAGGCCACCGCGCATGATCTCCGCCTGATAGCCGGCGGTGCAGAGGGCGAGCGCCAGCACCGCACAGGAGAACGGATCGCGCAGTACCGGCCAGAACAGGCTGTGACGGACGGCCGGAAACTGGCCGAGACCGTAGTAGATCAGGAACATCTGGATGAGGAGCGGCGAGCCGCGAAACACGAAAACATAGGCGCGGGCAAAGACCGACAGGAACGCCCCCCCGGAAACCCGGCAATAGGTGATGCCGAGCGCAAAGACCGCGCCCAGGCTGACCGAACAGGCGAACAGCCCCAGCGTCATCGGCACCGCGGCAACAAGCTTGACGAAGGTGGAGAGAAGGAAGGCGACATCGAAATCCATGGTGCCCTCCTTCCTAGTGCCGGCCGAGACTGTGGCGGAAGCTTCTGGCGACACGCCGCTCGGCAAAACCGAAGACACGGTCGGACAGCGTCGTCAGCACGAGATAGAGCGCCCCGCCCACAATGAAGAACAAGAAATACTGCTTGGTGGAGCCGGCGGCGATCTGGGAGGTCCGCATCAGCTCGGCGAGCCCGGTCACCGACACCAGGGTCGAATCCTTGAGACTGAGCTGCCAGACGTTGCCGAGGCCCGGCAGCGAGAACCGAAGGATCTGCGGCGCCAGGATGCGGCGGAAGCGCAGCATCGTTCCCATGCCGATCGATCGGGCGGCATCGAGTTCGCCCCGCGAGACCGCCTGATAGGCGCCGCGATAGACTTCCGCCTGATAGGCACCGGAGATCAGCCCCACTGCGATGGCGCCAGCCAGAAAGGAGGGCAGCCCGAGGAAGCCCTCGTAGTTGAGCCACTGTCCGACGGCGGTAACGGCCTGCGAGCCGCCGAAATAGACAAGGTAGATGATCAAAAGCTCGGGAGCGCCGCGAAACACCGTGGTGTAGGCATCACCAAGCCAACGCGCCGGGCGAGACGCCGACAGCTTGGCCGCCGCGATGACGGAGCCAAGCAACGCCCCGATGCCCAGCGAAGCGGCGGTGACGGCCAGCGTCATGCCCGTAGCCCACAGGAGTATGGCGCCCCGGCCGTGCTCACCGAAGCCGATCAGGTCAATCCAGGACATCAAGGCTCTCCGTCGGGCGCTCCCGGACCCTTTAGCGGATCATCTCCACCATCACCAGTCCGGGAGCTTCCTGTCGCATCAGGGGGTGACGTCGACCTTCAGCCACTTCTCCGACAGCTTCTTCACGGTGCCGTCGGCGACGGCGGCCTTGATCGCCTCGTCGAACAGCGCCTTCAGCTCCGGATCCGACTTGCGAATGCCGAGGCCTTCGCCCTCGCCCCAGATCGGTCCGGCGATTTCAGGTCCGGTGAAGGCGAGACCGGCATTGTCGGCGCTTTCGAAGGCGCCGAGGAAGTAAGTGGCATCGTCGAAGCCGGCATCGATGCGGCCGGCAGAAAGGTCGAGATCGCGCTCGGCCGACGTCTTGTATTCCTTGATCTCGGCCACGTCCTTGAAGTTGTCGTAGATGAAGCCGGCATAGACGGTCGATGCCTGGATGCCGATGATCTTGCCCGTCAGCGCCTTCTTGAGCGGCTCGATCGCGTCGGCGCCATCCTTGGTATCGGCAAGCTTGATCACCGAACCGGTGCCCGCGAGATTGGCGAGTTCGCTATCCTTGGGCGCAGCGAAGACCGCGGGGGTCGCGGCATAGGGAACGGTGAAGTCGATCACTTCCTTGCGCTCGGGCGTGATCGACAGCGCATCCATGATGACGTCGAACTTGCCGGCGTTGAGGGCGGTGATCATGCCGTCCCAATCCTGCGAGATCAGCGTGCACTTCAGCTTGGCGTGAGCGCAAAGATACTCGGTGAGATCGGGCTCGAAACCGACGATCTTGCCGTTGGCGTCGGTCAGGTTCCAGGGCGCGTAGGCACCTTCGAGCGCAATGGTGACTTCCGTCCACTCCTTGGCCGATGCCGGCACGGCCAGCACGGCGAACATGGCGGATGCGGCGACGAGACTGCGTAGGCTCATGGTGTTCTCCTCTGGTTTTGCGAAGCACTCCGGCTTCTTTTGAGTTTCTTTCGTTCCATCTACCGAGTGGCGGACGACACTTCACGCCTTGAGGCGGGCAAGTACGGCACCGAATGCCCGGTCGATCTTTTCGTCCTCGGGGTGGCGGCCGTCCTCGACCAGCCAGCGGCCCCCGATCATTACGTCACGCACGATCGGCCCCAAGCCGCCGAAAATCCAGCGGTCGAAAATCGCGTCGCCGTCCACCGAAGCGAGATACGGCGAACGGCCGTCCAGCACCACGAAATCCGCCAGCGCCCCCTCGGAAAGCCCCGCCCCCGCGACGCCCGCAGCCTGAGCGCCGCCGGCAAGCACACGGTCGAACAGTGTGCGACCGACCGACGCGCCCGGCCGCCCGGCCATCCGATTCCGCCGACGGTCGCGCAGCCTCTGACCATACTCGAGAATCCGCAACTCATCGGCAACCGACGTGGCGACATGGCTGTCCGTGCCGACGCCGAACCGCCCATCGGCGGCAAGGAAGTCGGGACCGGGAAAGATGCCGTCTCCAAGATCCGCCTCCGTCGTCGGGCAGAGACCGACAGCGGCGCCGGAGCCGGCAATCATCGCCATTTCCACGTCGGTGACGTGGGTCGCGTGGACCAGACACCAACGTTCGTCGACATCGGCCATGTCGTAGAGCCGCTCCACCGGACGTCGACCCGAGTGGGCGACGGAAGCAGACACTTCGCGCTCCTGCTCGGCCACATGGATGTGGATGGGCGCATGTTCGGGCACCGCCTCCATGACGGCCGCGATCTCGTCGCCGGTCACTGCCCGAAGCGAATGAAAGGCAAGACCGAGCCGCGCACCGATCGCACGGCACGGTTCGACAAGGCCATGCAGCAGCGTCAGGAAACCGTCGACGTCGTGGATGAACCGGCGCTGCCCGGCGGTCGGCGCCGCACCACCGAAGTCCGAATGGGCGTAGAAGACGGGCAAAAGGGTCAGCCCGATGCCGGACTGTTCCGCCGCCCACAACATCGCCAGCGACATTTCGGCCGGTTCGTCATAGGGGCGTCCGTCCGGACCATGATGAAGGTAATGGAACTCGGCGACGCGGCCGAAGCCGCCCTTCAGCAACTCGACCTGCAACTTGGCCGCGATGGCGACCACATCATCCGGCGTCAGCAGCGACACGAGCCGGTACATCTCCTCGCGCCAGGTCCAGAAGCTGTCGTCGCCCTGCCCGGCAACGTCGGTCAGGCCGGCCATGGCCCGCTGGAAAGCATGCGAATGAAGATTGGCGATCGCCGGGACGACCGGTCCGCCGAGCCGCCTGGCGCCGCCGGCATCCGCTTGGCGCTCGACCGACAAGATCCGCCCGTCGGCGCCAACGGCGAAGACGACGTCCTCGGCCCAGCCGTCAGCCAGCAAGGCTCTTTCGGCGAAAAGCAATTGATGGTTATCTGCTACCATCTTGTTCGCGAAACCTCACGCTTGTACATACAAGCACTGTAGAGGAAATTTCTTAGGTCGCAAGCCGAATCCATTCGCCTCTGACCATTTTTGGGGAGTGCCTAGAAAATGAGCGACGTCAGCGAACGTCAAGGTGGGACTCCCCCGCACTATGCCATGGTCAAGCAGATGATTCTCGGTCGGATCGGCAGCGGCGAGTGGCCGGCTCGCCATCGTATCCCCTCGGAGAACGAACTGGTCGCCACCCTCGGCCTCAGCCGGATGACGATAAACCGGGCACTGCGCGAACTTGCAGCTGACGGCGTTCTTCTTCGCATTCAGGGATTGGGAACCTTCGTCGCCGAAGGCAAGAGCCAGACCTCGGTGTTCAAGGTGCGCAACATCGCCGACGAGATTCGCGAACGCGGCCACGCGCACGCCGCACAGACGGTGATGAAGGACGAAGTGAAGGCGACGCCGGAGCTCGCCGACGAACTGGGCGTGGAACTCGGAACTCCCGTCTTCCATTCGCTGGTGATCCATCTTGAGAACGACATCCCGGTCCAGCTCGAAGACAGATACGTCAATCCGGCCCTGGCGCCTGACTATCTCGCGCAGGATTTCTCCGCCCGCACGCCCAACAGCTATCTGAGTGCCGTGTCGCCGTGGACAACGGTCGAGCATACGGTCGAGGCCGTTCTACCCGCCTCGTGGGAAGCCAAGCTGCTGGCCATCGCCCGCGGCGATCCTTGCCTGCTGATCCGCCGTCGCACCTTTTCCGGCGACCGCGTGGTCACCTCGGTCCGCCTTCTGATGCCCGGCGGACGCAGCCGCATAGAGAGCCGGCAGACGGCAGGCTCCTGATCGATTCCGTCCTTTGTCTTCCTGAGCGAGCAGCTCATCAAGCTCCAGAGCCCTCGGCACGAGCGGAGAACGGCTGCACGGGCCTTGGTTTGCTTCCATTTTGTTGCAGGAAACATAAATTAACAACCCAGAGGATACAGTCGCCCCCGCCCCTAGATGGGAAAGTGTGCAGCGGGAATCGGCTGAATCGTGGCAGATCAACGAATTATCGCACTCGACGGCCTCAGGGGCGTGGCGATTGCTTGCGTGATGCTGGGCCATTTCGGCCCGGAGAGCCTTAAGGGGGCGGGCGCCTTCGGCGTCCTGCTGTTCTTTGCGCTTTCCGGCCGGCTGATGGCGGATGTCCTGTTCATCGGTGGCCTGAACTGGCGCGAGTTCGCGATCCGGCGCCTGGCGAGACTTTACCCCGCCATGCTGTTCTTTCTCGGCTGCATGTTTCTTGTTCTCCCGCTTCTCGGCCGCTCCGACCTTCTTTCCGACTGGTGGACCTATCCGACCTTTACCGTGAACTTGATGGTTGTGGCGGCAAACAGATTCCCTCCCTTCGATCATCTCTGGTCCGTCAGCGTTGAAGTCCAAACCTACGTCGTACTGGCGCTGATCGCCGTGAGCGTTCCCGATCGTAAGCGCCCCATGGCACTACTCGCCGGCGCCCTTTTCTGCTTCGGCAACGGATTGGCGCGGACCTACTTGCTGCATCAGGGTGGATTTCTTGTGTATTGGCGACCGGACGTCGCCGCGGCCTCTGTCTTCGCCGCAGCTTTTCTGCGCCTCATTCTGAAAGATGTCCGACTGCCGTCCTGGGCGCCGCCAGCTGTGTTTATCGTTGCCCTGAGCCTCTTGCTCGCCTCAAGGCAACCCTGGATCACTTTGACGGCTAACGGCCTGCTGCTGGCATTCGTCGGCGCAACGGCCGAACGTTCCGCAACGGCTGCCTGTCGTATCCTGGAAACCCGCCCGATGGTCTTTCTAGGGACCATTTCCTACTCGCTCTATATCTGGCAGCAACTGTTCAAGTACGCCTATGAGGGGAGTCTCCCGCGCTCCGTCGCCGTCCTGTTGTCTCTTGCTATCGCCGCCTTCAGCTACTATCGCGTCGAACGCCCCGGCAAGGAGGCCATTCTCGCGGCTTGGCAGCGGCATGGCGCGCGCAACAAATCCACGATGACCTCTCAGCATTGACACCCGCCCGCCGCGGTGCTTGTATCTTGTATAGACAAGACAGGGGACCATCATGCCGAGCAACACGCGATATCGTGACGTGGAAATCCGCGCGCCCAGGGGCACAACGCTTCGAGCCAAGAGCTGGCTGACAGAGGCGCCGCTCCGCATGCTGATGAACAACCTCGATCCCGACGTCGCCGAGAATCCCAAGGAACTGGTTGTCTATGGTGGCATCGGTCGCGCCGCGCGCGACTGGGACTGCTTCGACACCATCGTTCGCACGCTCGAACGCCTTGAGGAGGACGAGACGCTGCTTGTCCAGTCTGGAAAGCCGGTCGGCGTGTTCCGGACGCACAAGGATGCGCCGCGCGTCCTGATCGCCAACTCGAATCTCGTCCCCAACTGGGCGAACTGGCAGCACTTCAACAAGCTCGATGCCGAGGGCTTGATGATGTACGGCCAGATGACGGCCGGCTCGTGGATCTACATCGGCGCGCAGGGCATCGTGCAGGGCACCTACGAAACCTTCGTGGAGGCTGGGCACCAGCACTATGACGGCGATCTCAAGGGGCGCTGGGTGCTGACAGCAGGCCTCGGCGGCATGGGCGGCGCCCAGCCGCTCGCCGCTGTCATGGCCGGCGCCTGTGCGCTGGTGGTCGAATGCCAGCAGTCGCGCATCGATTTCCGCCTGCGGACCCGCTACGTCGACAAGCAGGCCAGGGACCTCGACGATGCGCTGCGGCTGATTGCCGAACACACGGCGAAGGGAGAGGCCGTCTCCATCGCCCTGCTAGGCAATGCCGCCGACGTGCTGCCGGAGCTCGTTCGGCGCGGCGTGCGGCCCGATCTCGTCACCGATCAGACCTCGGCCCACGATCCGCTCAACGGCTACCTTCCCTCCGGCTGGACGTGGGAGGAGTATCGCGAGCGCGCCAAGGTCGAACCCGACGCGGTGATCGCCGCCGCGACGGCGTCGATGCGAGAACACGTCCGGGCCATGCTGGACTTCCAGACGCTCGGCGTGCCCGTCTTCGACTATGGCAACAACATCCGTCAGCGCGCCTTCGACGCAGGCGAAAAGAACGCCTTCGCCTTCCCAGGTTTCGTGCCGGCCTATATCCGGCCGCTGTTCTGCCGGGGCATCGGCCCGTTCCGCTGGGCGGCGCTGTCCGGGGATCCGGCGGATATCGCGGCCACCGACGCCAAGGTGAAGGAGCTGCTGCCCGACAATCCGCATCTCCACAACTGGCTCGACATGGCCGCCGAACGCATCGCCTTCCAGGGCCTGCCCGCTCGCATCTGCTGGGTCGGCCTTGGCGCCCGCGCCCGCCTCGGCCTCGCCTTCAACGAGATGGTCCGGCAAGGCATCGTCAAGGCGCCGATCGTCATCGGCCGCGACCACCTCGACAGCGGCTCGGTTGCCTCTCCCAACCGCGAAACGGAGGCAATGCGCGACGGATCCGACGCCGTCTCCGACTGGCCGCTCCTCAATGCCTTGCTCAACACCGCCTCGGGCGCCACCTGGGTGTCTCTGCACCACGGCGGCGGCGTCGGCATGGGCTTCTCGCAGCATGCCGGCATGGTGATCGTCTGCGACGGTAGCGAGGATGCCGACAGACGTATCGCGCGCGTTCTCCACAACGACCCGGCAACCGGCGTCATGCGCCACGCCGACGCCGGCTACGACATCGCCGTCGAATGCGCTCGCGAGAAGGAACTCGACCTGCCGATGCTCGGCAAATGAGCCTCCGGCTCCTGACGGCGGCCGACTTTCGCCGCCTGCCCTGGCAGAACGGTCGAGGCACGACGCTGGAGCTTGTCCGCCATGACGATGCGACAGACGCCCTGCTCTGGCGCCTGTCGATCGCCGACGTCGTCGAGCCCGGCCCCTTCTCGCCACTTCCCGGCATAGATAGGGTGATCACCTTGATCGATGGCGACGGCTTCGATCTCGACTTCGGCGGCGCGCAACCGGGCTTGGCGCTGCGGCCATTCGAGCCGCTGGCCTTCTCCGGCGACTGGCGGACGACCGCGACCGCCGTTCACGGCCCTTCGCGCGATTTCAACGTGATGACGGCGCGCGGAAAGCTCTCCGCCGAGGTCGAGGTCGCCGGCACCGAGCTTCCCCCTGCCGAGCTTGCCTACGTCTACGCTGCCCGTGGCGGGGTCACGGTCACCGCTGGCGACAGGACAGTGCGGGCCGAAGCGGGCGAACTGATCGAGTGCCGGGGAAGCGAGCCGATACGGGTGGAAGCCGACGAACCGGCAACCGTCCTGGCGGTTCGTCTTTGCCGCGTCGACGGGGCACCGATGCCAGGCAAATGACCGGCGCCATGCGTATTGGCACGAAGACGTTACTCGCGGCATGGATGCTGGAAATTGTCATACATGAGTGTTAGGGGAAGCTGACTTCCGCGGTGTTACGGCACCGGACAGTTGGACAACAGCACGGGCGCCAAGCCATGAGCGACAAGATCAAGATCGTCATCACCTCCGACCACACCGGTATCGATCTCAGGCGGGCCGTCGCCGCCCATCTGGAGGCGCGCGGCTACGCGGTCGAGGACGTCGGCCCGACCTCGACCGAGAGCACCGACTACCCCAAGTGGGGCGAGAAGGCGGCGCGGGTGGTGCTCGCCGGCGGGGCGCAGCTCGGCATCGCCATCTGCGGCACCGGCTTCGGCATCTCGCTTGCCGCCAACAAGCTGAAGGGCATTCGCTGCGTCGTCTGCTCCGAGCCTTATACCGCCAAGCTGTCGCGCCAGCACAACAACGCCAACATGCTGGCCTTCGGTGCTCGCGTCGTCGGCCAGGATCTCGCGCTGATGATCGTCGACGAGTTCCTCAATGCCGAGTTCGAAGGCGGGCGCCACGCGCGCCGCGTCGGCATGATTTCCGAGCTTGAAGCGGGCCATTCGGTCTGCTGATAGGGCGTGGCCGCCGTTCTCCCGATTGGCGGCCGGCCGGGAGGAGATAAGGGCGTTCGGACCTCGTGTCCGGACGCCCTTCTTGTATCGGGGCCCGTTCACGCTGCCCTTCGCTCGGGCCGCCGAACCAGCAGCGCTCGAACCAGGCGATAGCCGAGCAGCAGGACCACCAACCCGATGTGAATGGCCTGGGTTGGATCGAGCACCTTGGTCGCCAGGAAGTAGTGAATGGCGGCGAGCGAAACGGCGACGTAGACGAGGCGGTGCAGCCGTCGCCAGTTCTTTCCAAGGCGGCGGATCGAAAGCCGGTTCGAGGTGACTGCCAGCGGTACCAACAGCACCAACGAGGCGAAGCCCAAAGTGATGAACGGCCGCCGCACGATATCGGGAACGATCGTGCTCCAGATGAGACCGCGATCGAGCGTCAGGTAGACGCTGAAGTGCATCGCCACGTACCAGAAGGCGAGGAGACCGAGAGCACGCCGAAAGCGCAGGAGGTTGATACCCGCCAGCTGTCGGAGCGGCGTGATGGCGAGCGTCAGGATGAGAAAGCGCAGCGCCCACAGGCCGAGCGTCTGTTCGAAGGTACGAACCGGATCGGCGCCCAGACCGCCCGTCGCCCCGAGCCAGAAGCTTGAGACCGCCGGAATGAATCCGACGACGTAGATGCCCCAGCCGGCGATATTGTCGACAACGGCCGATCGTTCCCCCGCCATCAGTAGTTGGCCCTGAGGTCCATGCCGGCGTAGAGGCTCGCCACCTCGTCGGCATAGCCGTTGAACATCAACGTTGGGCGCCGGCCAGAGCCGAAGAAGCCACTTTCGCCGATGCGTCGCTCGGTCGCCTGGCTCCAGCGCGGGTGGTCCACCTCTGGATTGACGTTGGCGTAGAAGCCGTACTCGCTCCCTTGAAGCGAGTTCCAGGAGTTTGGCGGCTGCGTCTCCACGAGCGAGATGCGGACAATCGACTTGATGCCCTTGAAGCCGTACTTCCAGGGTACCACGAGGCGAATGGGCGCTCCGTTCTGGTTGGGGAGCGTTTCGCCATAGAGGCCGACCGCGAGAATGGTGAGCGGATGCAGCGCCTCGTCGAGACGCAGCCCCTCGACATAGGGCCATGGCATGGGCTGGAAGTAGCCCGACTGCCCCGGCATCTCCTCGGGCCGAACCACCGTCTCGAAGGCCACGTACTTGGCCGAGCCCAGCGGCTCCACCTTGTCGAGCAGCGCCTTCAAGGGGAAGCCGTTCCAGGGGATCACCATCGACCACGCCTCGACGCAGCGCATGCGATAGATCCGCTCCTCGATGGGCAATTCGGCCATCAGCTTGTCGACATCGAAGGTCTGCGGCTTGCCGACCAGTCCATCCACGGTGATGGTCCACGGTCGTGGCTTGAAATCGCCGGAGTGGCGCGACGGATCGGCCTTGTCGGTGCCGAACTCATAGAAGTTGTTGTAGGTGGTGACATCCTCGCGCGGCGTGAGCGGCTCATCCACCTTGAAAGGGCTCGGCACGGTCTTGAGAGGCACAGTCGCCGGAGCCTCGGCGCGAGCGCCACCGACGCCGAGCATCACCCCTGCCCCGGCCATGAACCCCATGAACTCGCGACGGCGAAGATAGACCGAACGCGGTGTGATTTCGGATGCCGGAATGGCGGGCGGACGATAGGTCGGCATGGCATTCCTCCAAACGCTTCGCTGAAGCTGCACTTTGGAGGCATTCTCGAATGAGCCGCACAGAATGAAAAGCCACTATTTCGTGTAGTGCAGCAAAAGGCCGGCGCCAGGAACCCCGGCGCCGGCCCGCTCTTCTCGAGAAAACGATCACTCGGCGGCTGCGGCAACCGTTTCCGACGCCGCGGCCAGCGCCTGATCGAGATCGGCGATGATGTCGTCCGGATGCTCAATGCCGATCGACAGACGCACGTAACCTGGCGTGACGCCGGTCTTCAGTTGCTCCTCGGCGGTCAGCTGCGAATGCGTGGTCGAAGCCGGGTGAATGGCCAGGGATCGCGCATCGCCGATGTTGGCGACATGGTAGAGCAGCTTCAACGCATCGATGAACTTGCGGCCCGCCTCGACACCGCCCTTCAGCTCGAAACCGACCAGCGCACCGTAACCGCCCTCGAGGTAGGTGTCTGCCCGACGACGGAACTCGCCGTCCTGCAGCTTCGGATAGATCACGCGCGTCACGCTGGGGTGGCTCGCCAGATGATCCGCCACCTTCTCGGCATTCGCCACGTGCTGGCGGATCCGGAGCGGCAGCGTCTCAAGACCCTGAATGAGCTGGAACGCATTGAACGGCGACAGCGCCGCACCGACATCGCGCAGCAGCTTGACGCGGATGCGCAGGGCGAAGGCGATCGGTCCGAGCGGCTTGGCTGCCTCGGCCCAGACGGCGCCATGATAGGCCGGATCGGGCGTGTTGAGCAGCGGTTGGCGCTCCGGGAACTTGTCCCATTCGAAGTTGCCGCCGTCGACGATCAGACCGCCGATCGACGTGCCATGGCCACCGATATACTTGGTGGCCGAATAGACCACCACCGCAGCCCCGTGCTTGAACGGCCTGGACAGGAGCGGCGCGGCCGTGTTGTCGATAATGAGCGGGATGCCGAGGGGGCGACCGATGTCGGCGACCTCCTTTACCGGGAAAACGTTAAGTTTGGGGTTGGGCAGAAGCTCGGCATAGTAGGCCCTGGTGCGCTCGTCGGTGGCCTTGCGGAAGTTCTCGGGTTCGGTTGGGTCGACGAAGCGGACCTCGATGCCGAACTGACTGAGCGTATCGGCAAGAAGCGCCCACGTTCCCCCGTAGAGATCGGTCGAGGAGACGATGTTGTCGCCTGCCGATGCCAGATTGAGGATGGCGAAGGTGGTGGCAGCCTGTCCGGAGGACACGGCAACGGCTGCCGCACCGCCTTCAATCTCGGCGACGCGGGTTTCGAGCGCGTCCTGCGTCGGGTTGCCCAGGCGGGTGTAGATGAAGCCGAGCTCCTCGAGACCGAACAAACGGGCTGCATGGCCAGCGTCCTGGAACTGGTAGGACGTCGTCTGATGGATGGGTACCGCTACGGAGCCGGTAGAGGGGTCGGCACGAAAACTGCCGCCGTGAAGCGCAAGGGTCTCGGGATGTAGCGACTTGCTCATGAAATTCTCTCCCAGCTCGATCATCCGGCGCTCGTCTTGGCGCCTCGGGCGGCTTGAGATGGAATTCTCTCCCCCTGCCCCGCCGACGAAATTCATTCCATCACGTCGTAGCGAATGACGACAGTTCTGGAATTTCTTTGCGGGGCCAGAAACGGCAATATCCATCCTCGAAAGAGCTCGTTTCCGGAGCGTCTTTCCCCGAGCAATCGCGGAACACAGTTCGGGAGAAGAAGACACCGCAACTGCCCTGGAGGTTTCGGCATACGCGAAGTGCCCCGGACCGTTGTATCGTCACCGACCGAACAAATCCTCTTCAGGAACTATTTTATTGACATCGAGAATGAACTATACAGCACTTCTTGCCGATCAAACGTATTTACGATGTTAATATATTCTATCTGAAGAATAAATACCACATTCAAAGCGTCCCATTTCGGCGCCGTGACCTTGAAAAACCGTTAAAATTGATAGATTGATTACAAAACGAAAGCCTGAAATGCTTTGGCACGCTGACAGGTTGCGATCGAATCGGTTGAAGCCTGTTTTCACAATAGAGTTGCGCAACACAGCTAATCGTCTCGATCGGCGACGTTCAACTCGACGAAAGGCTGCGCGCCCCGGACATTGATACAAACGGTCGGGATATGGGAAAGATTATGATGGTTCGATTCAGACGCTTGTCACCGCAAAGACTGTTCTTGTCGGTGAACGGCAAGGTCGATGAATCCACTAGTTAACTTGTTGTTCCCGAGGGAGCGTTCGACTTGATGTCCGACCGGGAGAGCGACACGCGCCAAGACCCTGGTACCGCCCCCGACGTACGGGGCGGCAGCCAGAAAGCAAGCCGGCTGTTGGCACGCCAGCTCGCAGATGCGACGCGCCCCAACGGAGACGTCGACCTGCCTGCACTTTTGAAGGCCATCGGATCGACCTACGAGAGCTTGGTGACGGAGCTTGGGAAGGGCACCGACCCAACCGGTGCGTTGGACGTCGAACAGACCGACAAGAGCGCCCTCGTGACCGCCGCGCTCGACACAGTGTCGGAGGGAATTGCCGTCTTCGATCCCGAGGACCGGATCGTTCTCTGGAATCGCCGTTATGTCGAGTTCTATCCGGAACTTGAGGGGTTCCTGGTCGAAGGACGTTCGTTCGAGATGATGCTGCGTCTCGGTCTCGAGCGCGGCGCCTATGTCGATGCGCGCGGCCGCGAGGAAGAATGGCTCAAGGCTCGGCTCGAACGGCACGCACTTCCCAGTAGCGTCGAAGAACAGCACCGCGCGGATGGACGGTGGATTCGCGTGGAGGAACACAGGACGCCGGACGGCGGGGGTGTTGGAATTCGCGTCGACATAAGCGAGTTCAAGCGCCGGGAGGCTGCGTCCCGACTTCTGTTCGAAGACAGCCCCGTTCCTATGTACTTATTCGACTTCGAGACGCTGCGGTTCCTCGCGGTCAATCGCGCCGCCGTCGCCCGATACGGCTACACCGTCCACCAATTCATGAACATGAGCGTTCTGGACATACGGCCGGAGAGACTCAGGGCCGAAGCGCTGGTTTCCATTCGCAACTGGATCGACACGCAAAGCGGCGATCGCCTGTTCCGGCATCTCAAGGCCGACGGGACCGAAATCGATGTCGAAGTCTTTACCAGACAACAGCTCCACAACGGTCGCCAGGCCGTTCTGGTGACGGCGATCGACGTCACCGAGCGCAAGCGTGCCTCCGACGAACTGGAAGCGACACGGGAGTTTCTCGACACGATCATCGAGAACGTGCCGGCCGCTCTTTTCGCCAAGGATCCGATCAGCCGGAAATACATCCTGCTCAACCGGGCGGGCGAACTTCTTTTCGGCTGCCCGCGCGAAGCCTTCATCGGCAAGAACGTCCGGCAGATTTTCGGCGAGAGGGTGGCTATCGCAGCCGAGGCGGAAGAGGATGAGCTCCTGTCGGGCAGCGTCAAGCAACTGACCGCCTCGGAGACCATCTCGACACCCAACGGTACCCGGCTCCTGACGATCACCCGCATGGTGGTTCGCAACCCGGACGGCTCGCCGCGCTTCATCGTCGGCGTGACGATGGATGTCACCGAGAAACGCCGCGCCGAGGAACAGATCGCCTTCCTCTCTCATCACGACGCCTTGACCGGCCTGCCCAACAGGGAGGCCATGATGGTGCGCCTGGCCGACGGCATTTTTGCCGCGACCGCAACTCAGGCGCGCTTCGGCCTCCTCAGCGTCGACATCGACCGCTTCAAGACACTCAACGACCTCTACGGCCACGCGGTGGCCGACCAGGTCCTGAAGGAGACGGCGCGGCGCCTCGTCGACATCGCCGGCGAGGGGCTCGTCTTCCGCCCCGGCGGCGACGAGTTCGTGATGATTTCCAACGATCCGGACCAGCCGAACGCGTCCCGCCGGCTGGCGGCGCTGGCCCAGAGCGTCTTCTCGAACGACATCATGGTTGACGACAAGGCCATCCGCATCGGCATCAGCATAGGCGTCGCCACCTATCCTCACGACGGCGACAACGGCTCCCTGCTGCTCGCCAATGCCGGAGCGGCGCTTTATCATGTCAAGTCGGAAGCGCGCGGACAGGTCCGCGTCTACGAGTCCAAGGCCGACCAGGTCATTCGCGATCGCTGGGTACTTCAGGCCGATCTGGGGCATGCCCTTCGCAATGGCGAGTTGTCCCTGCACTTCCAGCCACAGGCGGAAATCAACGGCCGCATCTTCGGCTTCGAGGCCCTGATGCGCTGGACGCACCCCACGCGCGGCGCCATTTCGCCCGACGAGTTCATCCCCCTGGCCGAGGAATCCAATCTGATCCTCGACATGTCCGAGTGGGTGCTCGAAGAGGCCTGCCGCACGGCCGCCAGTTGGACGCATCCGCTCACCGTCGCCGTCAACCTGTCGCCGATCCAGTTTCAGCACGGCGAACTGCCGCGCCTCATCCAGCAGACCCTGATCGACACGGGCCTTCCACCGTCCCGGCTCGAGCTGGAGATCACGGAAGGCATCCTGCTCGGCGATTTCGCCCACATCGTGGGGATGCTGAGACGGATCAAGGCGATGGGCGTGCGCATCGCCATGGACGACTTCGGCACGGGCTACTCGTCGCTGTCCTACCTGCAAGCCTTCCCCTTCGACAAGATCAAGATCGACAAGAGCTTCATCCAGGCAATCGGCCGCACCGAACAGGCGACGACCATCATCCGCGCCGTCATCGGCCTCTGCCGGGGCCTAGGCATTCCCGTCATCGCCGAAGGCGTCGAGACCGAGGAACAGCGCAGCTTCCTTGCCCAGGAACACTGTCCCGAAATCCAGGGTTACATCATCGGCCGGCCGGCACCGATCCAGGTCTACAACAAGGTGGTCGACAGCCTGGCACCGGTTCGCACGCTCTGAGCATTCGAGACATCGGCTCCATCGCCAGCGAGCCGGATCGAGCAGCTTTCTTCCCCGTTGTGTCGGTGGTCCCGGGCGCATAGGTTGCGCTCAAGACCGCGCCGTTCGCCAACAAGGACCGCCGGAACCGGGAGAAACGCAATGGAGAACTTCACCTTCCTCAATCCGACCAAGATCGTCTTCGGTCGGGACAGCGAAACGTCGGTCGGCATCGAAACCGCCCGCTACAGCCGCAAGGTTCTGCTCCACTACGGCGGCGGCTCCATCAAGGCGTCCGGTCTCTACGACCGCGTCTGTGCATCGCTGAAGGCGGCCGGCGTCGAGTGGGTCGAACTCGGCGGGGTCAAGCCCAACCCGCGCCTTTCCCTGGTGCACGAGGGCGTACGCCTCTGCAAGCAACAAGGGCTGGGCTTCATCCTGGCGGTTGGCGGCGGCAGCGCCATCGACTCGGCCAAGGCGATCGCCATGGGCGCTGTCATCGACGGCGACGTCTGGGACTTCTATATCGGTAAAGGCACGCCCACCGACGCGCTCCCCATCGGCACGGTGTTGACCATTCCGGCCGCCGGTTCGGAATCAAGCGACGGCACGGTCATTACCAACGAGGAAGGCTGGCTGAAACGCGCCGTCGGCGGTCCGTTCCTCTATCCGCGCTTCTCGATCCTCAATCCGTCCTTGTGCGCCACCCTGCCACCGTTCCAGGTGGCCTGCGGCGCCGCCGACATCATGTCGCACTTGATGGAGCGCTATTTCACCAACGTGACTCATGTCGCCTTCACCGACCGACTGATCGAAGCGACCATGAAGACGGTGATCGCCCAAGCGTCCAAGGTTCTGTCCAACCCGGACGACTATGACGCCTGGTCGGAACTGATGTGGGCCGGCACCATCGCCCACAACAACCTGCTCAACACCGGCCGTATCGGCGACTGGGCCTCACACGACATCGAGCACGAGGTCTCCGGCATCTACGACGTCGCCCACGGCGCCGGCCTTGCCGTCGTCTTCCCGGCCTGGATGAAATACGTGCTCCATCACGACATCGACCGCTTCGTTCAGTGGGCGGTGCGCGTCTGGAATGTCGAACTCGACGTGTTCGACAAGGAAGCGACCGCGCGTGAAGGCATCGCCCGTCTCGAGGCATTCTTCCACAAGATCGGTCTCGGCACGACGCTTGCCTCGCTCGGCATCCACGACGACCGGATCGATGAGATGGCACGGAAGGGCACCAACGACGACAGCCGCACGCTCGGCAACTTCGTCAAGCTCGATAGCCGCGCCGTCGCGGACATTCTGCGCCTCGCCCGATGAGCTTCCGGCGGCGGGGAGGAGCTACCCTTCCCGCCGTCGTACCGACCAGGCAACGAACCAGGGCGGGCAGAGACCGCTGGAAACTCTTCCCTCCTGCCAGATCGGCTTTCCCCTGAGGGGAGCCGGCAGCGGCACGTGTCGTGAATTGAGGTTCAGGGTCAGCATGAGATCCCTCGCCTCTCCCTGCCATGTAACGCGGATGACGCCATGGTCGACCTGCCATTGCCCCGCGCCTCGGATCCCGGCGACGAGTGGAACGATCTCCCGACGACGAATACGCAGAATGGCGCGATACCAATCGAGCACCCTGGCATGACGCCGACGGCGTTGCTCGCTCCAGTCGAGCCGGGCGGAAGCGAAGGTCGCTGAATCAAAAGGGTCGAGCAGGTTGTCCGGGTCGGCCGCGAATGTGGCGATCCTCCCCTCCCTTACAGCCGAGGCGAAGGCCGGTGCGAGATCGGCAAAGAAAGGGAATGGGGCGGATGCGGCCCACTCCTCGCCCTGAAACAACATGGGAATCTGCGGAGCCAAGAGAACAGCCGCTGCCGCAGCTCGAACGGCGGCTGGCGGTGCCAGCATGCCGATCCGCTCGCCATGCGGCCGATTACCCACCTGATCGTGATTCTGCAGGAACGAGACGGAGGCCGATGGCGGCAAAGAGATATCAGGCTCCTCCTCACCGCAGGACAGGACACCCTCGGCCAGAGCACGAGCCAGAATGTCCGGCCTTGCTACATAATCGGCATAGTCCTTGGCGGTCTCGCCGGTGATGGCCGCATGCAGCGCGTGATGAAGATCGTCGTTCCACTGGCTGTCGAAGCCACCGTCCGGCGGCATCCGATCGGCCTCCAGTCGGGCGCTTTCCAGAACGAGATGGATTTTCCGATCACCTCCGGCAGCCCGGGCCGTCTCGGCGATGGCCGTGAGAATGTGATCCGGAGCCACATCGCGAATCTCGTGAGCGGCGTCGATACGCAGTCCATCCAGGTGAAACTCGCCGATCCACATGCGAACATTGGCGAGCACGAGATCTCGCATCGACGTCGTCCCGCGCGAACCGAAATCGACGGCTTCCCCCCAAGGCGTCGCATACCGATCGGTATGAACAGGAGCCAGTAGCGGCAGGTAGTTTCCATCCGGGCCGAAATGGTTGTAGACGACGTCGAGCAGCACGGCGAGGCCGAGCGCATGGGCCCGGTCGACGAAGAACTTCAGATCATCAGGACGGCCGTAGCGACTATCGGGGGCGAACAGCAGCACCCCGTCATAACCCCAGCTCCAGCGACCGGGGAAATCGCCGATCGGCATCATTTCGATAACCGAAATACCAAGCGATTTCAGGTAGGGAAGCTTCGCAGCTGCGGCGCGAAAAGTGCCCTCCGGCGTAAACGTGCCGACGTGCAGCTCGTAGATCACCGCCTCATGCCACGAGAGACCACGCCAGCCATGGTCCGACCAGACAAAGGCGTCCTCGGCGATGATCTCGCTCGGCCCATGCACGTCCTCCGGCTGGAACCGGCTGGCCGGATCGGGAACGAGCGCGCCATCGGCAAGAAGAAAGCGATAGCGACAGCCATCGGGGGCGGCCGTGGTCACGGCGAAACAGCCGTCGGCCCCACCTTCCATGGGCATGGGTTCGCGCCCTTCGATTGCCAGCGAAACGGCTGCCTGCTCCGGCGCCCAAAGCCTGAAGGTGACGAGCCCGTCGCATCGAATAGGGCCGAACGCCACGGGCGGGCGCTCCGTCAGGGTTGTCGTCGGCACGGCCGGCGTTGACATATCCATCCCGGCGTCTCCCGTTGGCGGTCGCCATGCGACCGATCGGCAGAGGCCATTGTGGCCGTCGTGCTGCGTGCAAGCAACCGGTCAGCTCCGGCAGACTACAACTTCAGCGCCTCCAGCCGCTGACGTGCGCGCAGGCGCTCGCGATGCAGTGAATAGAGCCCGCTGGCGACGATCAGCGAAGCGCCGATGGTCGTCGTCACCCCCGGCACGATGCTCCAGACCAGGTAAGAGACGGCCGTGGCGGAAATCATCTGCACGTAGCTGAAGGGCGCCAGCAGGGAAGCGGGCGCCATCCGGTAGGCGAACACGCAACAAATCTGCCCCAGCGCAAAGAACAGCCCGCCGGCCAAGCCGAAGATCAACTCATGCCAGGACGTCTGCCCGATCTCGCGCCAGACGAGCGCCGTCGTCACCGCAAGGCCGATGATCGACGTCCAAACCATCATCGTTTCGGCGCTGTCGCGCACCGCCTTGCGCGTCAGAATGGTCGAGAAGGCGCCGACGAACGCTGCAACCAACGTGAAAACCGACGCATAGTGAAAGCTTGAGGTTCCCGGCTGAACGATGACCAGCACACCGGTAAAGCCGACCAGCGCCGCGAGCCAGCGCCGTACCCCGACGATCTCGCCGAGAAAGACGATCGACAGCGCCATCACGAACACCGGCGAGACGAAGGCGATCGCCGTCGCATCGGGTATGTTCTGATGCTGCAGGCCGATCAGGAACAGGATTGTGCCGCAGATCGCCGCCAATCCGCGCAGGATGTTGAGCCACGGATGCGTTGGGCGAAACACCGCCGTCCCCTCGCGACGCAACGCAAAGGGTACCGCGACGATCACATAGGTGAGATTTCGCCACCAGGCGATCTTCTCGGCGCTAGCTTCATGCTGAATGAACTTGGCGCCAACGTCGCAGGCTGCAAACAGCAGCGTCGACGCGACGATCAGGGAGATGGCGAGCAACACCTGCTCATTGACGCGCGACAGCCCGACGTCGACCGTCGGAGACATGGTCTGGGAGGTCACCTTGATTTGCCCGAAAAGAGAGCCGCGTATAGGCGAAGTCGGCTCAGGTTGGCTCAGTCGCCACCATCTGGATGAAACGATTTTGAGGCAAAGACAAGGCAGTCCCCAAAAGTACGACAAAAAAACTCCGGCTGTGGCGAAACGGCATGAACGATGAGTAAATGAGATCCGCCGAAACGTGCCGGTCAGTCCCCGGAGCCGTCGTCCGAGAGCTGATGCCCCACCCCGCTACGATAGATAGCTCGACAGCGTCAGGTTGGCGATGTTGCCGATCGCAGCATATGCCGCTTGCAATTGAGTCTCGTAGGCCGCCATTTCCGCTGCCACAACGGCAACGTCCACACCGCTGAGACTGGTTGCCAGGTCGCTGGCGAAGTCCTGATAGTTCTCCTGGTCGCTGATCGCCGTTTCCAACGTCGAGGCGTTGAGCGACAGGCGGGTTTGCACGGTGGCGAGTCCGCTGATCGCCTCGTCGAGGAGATCGCTCGCTTCCGACAGCGTATCGTCATCGGTGGCGCCGGAGGCGACCAGCGACAAGGCCCTGAGCGCCTTCTCGAAGTTCTCGTCATCGGCGGTGACGCCATAGGTCACGGTCTGTTCGGAGGAGACTTTCACCGATGTAACGGTGTCGTCGCCCTTGTAATAGCCGGTGTCGGAGGTAGACGGCGCGCTCGCCGACGCGAGGCTGTCCAGATCGACCGGAGCGGTGTCTACGGCGCTGCCCGAGAAAAGATACCGACCGCCGAGCTGCGTGTTCATTAGAGAGGCCAGGCTCTCCAGCATTTCCTCGGCCGTCACCTGCAACTCGTCGGTATCGCTGGTCGTCGCCGCAAAGGACGACAGCGTCGCCTTCATGCTGGTGATCTGATCGATGATGCTGTCGACGGCGTCATACATCGCCTCGACGCGATCGCCTGCGGTACTCGCAGCCTCGGCGTAGGCCTTGGACATGGAGATGGACGATTGCAGCGAAACCACCGATCCGGCCGTGCTGCCGAGACCGCCATAATCCTCGGAAATCTGTCCGGACGCCTGCTGCAGCGTCGCTTCGGCCTGCCTGGCTTGCACCTTCAGCGCTGCCTGCAACAGACGGTCGGATGAGGCGAAGGTGGCGACACGCATGCTCATCGGCATTTCTCCCGGTTGATCAGGCCGACTTGGCAGCCGACAGCAGCGCCTCGAACATTTCGTTGGCCGCCTGAATGACTTGAGCGGCCGCCGAGTACAGCGCCTGGTAATCGGACAGCTTGGCGGTCTCCTCGTCGATGTTCACGCCCGATCGAGAGGCGATGGTGTCCGAGAGCGAACTGGCCAGCGTTTCAGCGCTGGTTTCCGCCGCCTCGGCACTCGAAGCACGGCTGGCGAAATCGGAGACGATGCGCGCCGCGTAGTCGCCGAGCGTGACCGTGGTGGAGCCTATTCCCCCCACGGCCTCGAAAGATTGCGTCTCTGTCATCGCCGCGAGCAACCCGTCGGCCACTGTTGTCGAGCCGGAGGTCAGCACCGTCGCCCCGACCGTCGTCGAGGTCGAGAGCGTGCCGATGGCGAGCGCACCGGCATCCTCGACAATGGTCGAGGATAACGAGATGCTGGAGGCGCTGCTGCCGGTGAACAGCGCGTTGAGGCCGAAGTAGCTCGAAAAGCTGGTGCCGTCGCCGCTCATGTCGCCGTCGAGTGCGCCAATGGCGATGCCGGTATCCGTCGTCGACGTGATGGTCAGCTTGCCGTCGCTGTCGAGCGACGCGTCGATGCCGTCGATGGCTTCAAGCGCCGAGACCAGATCTCCGACCGTGGCGTAGCTCGACAGATCGAGGTCGGTGTAGGCGACCAAGGCTCCATCCTCGTCGACCTGGGCGATTCGAACGCTGCCGGAGGCCGACAGCGTGTCGGCCGACGACACCTCGGTAACGCCGGTAAGACTTTCCGGCGCCGGCACTGCCGAACCGTCGGCTGTCACGGCGTTCATGGTATCGATCAGCGCGGTAGCAAGGGCATCGAGCTCGTCCTGCGCTTCGACCAATGTGGTGTCGCGCAACGTCAGAAGACCGCCGACCTCGCCACTCGTGAGCTCATCGGTAATGTCTTCGCCGTCCACGGTTACGCCGCTCAGGACCGTGCTGGCGTTCACGGTCGCCGATGCGCTGAAACTCAGCTCGTGCACCGTACTCGTGAGCAGAGCCGTGCCGCCGGTGGTGGAAATGTAGATCGATCCGTTGGATGCCGTCGTCGTCTTGATGTCGATCAGGCTTGAAATGGTTTCTATGGCGGTATTTCGCTGGTCCTCGAGGTCGGCGGTCGAAGCCCCCTTCGCTTCCGCCGCCAGGATCGCCTCGTTGAGATCGTCGATGGTCTGAAGCGCATCGTTGATGGTGTCGATATTGTCGGCGATCTGCTGGTCGGCATCAGCCCTGAGTTCCTGGATCGAAGACGAAGTCTCGCGCAACGAACTCGCCAGACTGTCGGCGGCGGCTATGACTTCGCTCTGGACCGTGTCATCCTCGGGAGACGACGCAAGAGAGCTGACCGCCGTCTGAAGGTCCGTCACCTGCGTCGCGAGGGAAGTGCCGCCATCTTCGCTACCCGTCGTGGACCCCATCAGGGCCTGCAGACGATCGGTGTAGCTCGCCGTGACCGAGGCCGCCCCAACATCGGCGTTGGCGGAGATGAGGGACGCGAAGACGTACTTGTCGACACCGCCGGTAATGGAGACGACCGACGTTCCGGACCCCGTCGAAGCGGACACCGTCGACACCTGGTTTGCGGTCTTGACGGTGTAGCCGTCAACATCGGCGTTGGCGATGTTGGATGAGGTGACGCTGATGCCGACCTGTGATGCCCGCAATGCAGACAGAGCAATCGTGCTGGCGACGGAAATCGACATGGTGCCCCCAGTGTTGCGCCTCTCAGGCCAATCGATCGGGCAGCAGCGACGATCGGCCGGATGGCATGTCGGCAATGCGGTTGCCCGTACGTCCGTAAGCGGGCGCCGCTGCCGTTCCCGTTTCCCGAACGGCCGCAACCACGGCGGCAATTCGCCGACGCGAGGCGCCTATCGCGCCGGCCAGGCGAGACAGGTTGTCCCTTGCCTTGCTCTGGACGAGCCCCACCCGCTCGTCGAGATAGGCACGCTCGTCAGGCGAGATCGGACCGGCGGCACCAAGAGCTCTCAGTCGCTCCTCGATGATGCCGGCAAGATTGCTCTTGGTGCCGGTGGTCACGGCCAGCGAGGCCGGCATGCCAGTGGCCAACAGGGCATTCTCATCATCAATGACGGAGATCAGCTGATCGATCAGCTGATCCAGCTCGGCAAAGCGCCCTGCATCGAGCGGCCTCGCTTCAACGGGTGCCTTGGCGTCCGGCATGATTTGCTCTCCTGAACTGGTCGAGAGGAACGACAACCCCCGGTTCCCCTGTTTGTGCGGACTTCAGCTTGCCCACCGCGAGGTAGGCGCGGCTGACCGCATAGCCGGTATTGGCATTGGCGAGTGCGGCGGCCGTCTCGTCGAGATGACGTTCCAGCTCGACGAGCACTTCGCCGACTTCGCCTTTGAAGAGACCGATGGTGCGGGCATCCGCGCCTTCGCCTTCGCGCCGGATGTCTCGCCGGATTCTCTCTAGCCGCCCGACCAGGAGGTCGATGGCTGCCTGCGTCTCGTCCCGTTCCGTTTGCGCCGTCATCTCAACGCACCGCCGACAGAAGGGAGTCGAACATGTCCTTGGCCGTCGAGATCACCTGCGAGGCCGCCGAATAGGCTTGCTGCGCCGCGATCATTGCCGAGAACTCGGTGTTGGTGTCGGTGGTGGACTCCTCGAGCTCGTAATCCTGGATCGAGCCGACGCCGTCGGAGTCGGCGAAGTGATAGGTGGCTCCGGACGACGTCGTCGAGGCCGAGTAGACCGAGTTACTCATTTCAATAAGGCCGTTGGCATTGGAGAAGGTGGCAAGCGGGATCTTGTAGATCGAGATCGACTCGCCGTTGCTGTAGTTGGCGAAGACGGTGCCGTCCTCGTCGATGGTGACGCCGGAAAGCGTGCCGTAGGCGCAACCGTTTCCGGTGCCCGCGATGTCGACGGTCACGTCGCTGCTGTCGTCGGGCGTGTATTGCGACAAACCGTCCGAACCGTTGACGGTGCCGAAATCGAGGGTAACCGACATGTCGGAGGCGCCATCGCTGAGGCCGGTGATCGAGAGGGTCGCGGTGTCAGGCGACTTCAGCGTGCCGTCCTCGTTGAACGTGATCTCGATGGTCGTGGTCTGCGCGGTACCCGTCGCTCCGCCCGTCGACGTCGGGTCGGCGAAGGACATTTCCCAGGTATTCTCGGCCGTCTTCTCCCAGGTCACGTCCATGGTGTAGGCAGTGCCCAGGCTGTCGAACAGCTCGATCTGGCTGGTGTAGGTGTCCCCAACCGCAGCGTCCGCGGGCAGGCTGCCCGTCATCGACATGCTGGTCGTCGCCGCCGCGTAGCCGGTCAGAACATCCGTGTCGATCTGTTCGAGGTTGGTTTCCGTCGTACCGCCGACCACATTGCCGTCGGCGTCGGTCGGCCAGCCAAGCAGCGTATAGCCGTTGCTCGTGAGGTAGCCCGTATCGTCGTCGACGGTGAAGCTGCCGTTGCGAGTATAATAGATGTCGCTGCCGTCGCCGGTCGTGACGGCGAAGAAGCCATCGCCGTCGATGGCGATATTGGTGCTGATCGACGACGAGACGAGGGTTCCGCTCGCCAGGATGTTCTGCGACTTCGCCACCGTGACGCCGCCGCTGGAACTGTTGGCATCTCCCGAAGTCAGCATCGAGGAGAAGCTCGCCGAGCTTGCCTTGTATCCGGTGGTCGAGACGTTGGCGAGATTGTTGGAGATGATCGACAATGCCGACGATTGAGCCTGCATCGCCGAAACGGCCGAGTTCATGGCGCCCGTGAGAGACATGGCGTTTCTCCTCAGGCCGACGTGGTGAGACTGGAGGTGATGGTGTCCATCGACT
Organism: Pleomorphomonas sp. NRK KF1; assembly: GCF_023721755.1. Lineage (GTDB taxonomy): Bacteria > Pseudomonadota > Alphaproteobacteria > Rhizobiales > Pleomorphomonadaceae > Pleomorphomonas. The sequence continues at coordinate 759,020 of NZ_JAMDLH010000001.1, forward strand.
CCTGCAGGGACAGGAGCGTCGCGTTCATCTCGCTGAGTTGCGAGTAGCTCGCGTAGGACATCATCTGATTGAGAAACTCGGAGGTATCGGTCGGATCCAGCGGGTTCTGATTCTGGATTTCATCGACCAGAAGCTGCAGAAACTGCGAGGTATCGATGGTCGAGGAAGACGAGGACGAAGTTGTCGTCGACGTCGTAGATGTCGTTGCGGTGGTCGCCGAAGAAATAGAGGACATGATAAACCTCGCCCGTCCCCAGTCTTCACTGATGAAGACTGGACCAAGAGACTGATCGGTGCCGTTGTTGATTGGCTTCAGTCTTTAAACGGGCCAGGTCGAGAAACCAGGCGCGAAAACTTAATGTGAGTTAGCAATGAAATTCGTTAATGCGCATTAATACTTCAAATCTAGTTCCGCTGAAAATTCAGGCCGCGTCGCGGAATTCCAAGCCGCATGGACAGATGCAACCAGGGACGACGAAACCGTCGCCGTCCCTCGCGTTCAAGACCGATGCGATTTGCAAGACGTTCAGGAGCCGGCGCGCAAGCGCGGCGAGGCCTTGTCCGACGATTTGGGCTTGTCGGTCTCGTCATCATCGGCGAGAGCCGCGATACGGGCCGCCAGCCCCGCAGGCGCACGAACCTTCGGCCCGGACGTCAACGTCTGGCGGAGCCTGGCGGCGGCATCGAGAATGGAACGCGCGCGGTCGGAATGCTCCAACAGGGCTTCCGCGTCAGCGCGAAGAGCCGCCGGCCAAAGCGCCAAGTCCTCGCCATGACGATCGACGAGGTCCTGAAACTGCGCTTCGTCCATCAGTGCAACCCGTTCATTCGTAACAGATTGCCTCGGAGTATCTACTGGCGTCCAACCGCGATCAATAGAGAAACAGTCGACACACACCGTTACGTCCCGAGCGCGCGCTCGGCTTGCATGGAAGAGTTCAGCTGCGCGCTATCGCTAAGGCCCGCTGCCCGTCAAGCCGAAGAACATCGATGGATCCATGTCCGACTCCCGCACGGGGCGCGGCCGCGCCAGCGCGCCGGTCTGGGGCGTCGGCGCGTCGGATCCTTCCTGGCGAACGAACGCATCCATTCCGGCAATGCCGGCCCAGGCGTCGCGCAGTTCGACCAGGCTGTCATGAAGCTTTCGATAGCGGCGCACCACGTCCGGTTTGCCGTAGGAAAGGTGCAACGCCAGAATATACCCCTTGTAGACGCGGTGCAGCCGCTCTGCCACCGCCCCACCCTTTGCGAAGTCAAGCGCGTGATCCAACCCTCGCAGGATGGTCGCGGCTCGCATCACCTTGACGAAGCATTCCTCGAACTGCGACGCTTCCCGCGCCCGAATGGCCTGCGAAATGGCCAGCAGCGTTGCGTCGTAGAGCTTGACGACAGCGACGGTCGGATGAACGGAGGCCGCTGCCTGGCGGTAGGCGGCGGCCGCTTGGCCCATGCGGGAATTCATGTCCTGAAGCTCCTCGTTGCAATATCAATTGCTGCTCTTGGCGGCCAGCAAGGCCTCGAGATAGTCGAGTACGGACTGCGCGGTGCTGATCGAGGCCTGCAGACGGGCATAGCGAACCGTCAGATTGTCCCTGTAGGTCTCGGCCCGGGACGTGATGTCGTCGATCTGGTCCTGATACTCGTCGTTCTTCTCGGTAAGGTTGGTGACGATCGTGGTCAGCGTGCCATCATCGGAGTTGATGGCATTTTCCACCAGGCTGTAGATTTGTTCCGCGATGCCCGAGGCTTGCGTGATGGTCACGGTCTGTGAGGTGTCGCCTGTGAACACCAGCGTATAGCCCTCGTAGGCAGTACCCTCCACGCCCTTGATGCGGGTTCCGGAAACGGTGAAAAGCCCTTCCACGCCGTCGACGGTTACCGACGACAGGGCGCCACTGTCATCGACGGTGATTTCAAGCTCGAAGGTCGAGGGAGCGCTGGATCCCCGGTAGAGAACGCCGACATCGGTCGATGAACTCTCAAAGGTATAGGCGAACAACTGCTGGATAAGGTCCGGATCTTCGAGCAATACGTCGTCGAGCGTATCTTCGTCGTATTCGAGATAGTTGTTCTCGTCGAAGCTCAGCCCGATGGCCGACAGCGATGCCTCATCGAGCGAGAAGGTCAGGGCCGAGCCGATCTGCTGGTTGATGCTGCGGATGGTCGCATCGCCGAACAGCACGGAGTCGGATGACGCGCCGCCACTCGACGACACCTGCTGCTGCGAGATCGCCCATTCGCGATAGGCATTGTAGGCATCGACGAAGGTGGTGACGGCCGTCTTGATGTCGGAGAGGTTCTGCCCGATTTCGACGGTGATCGACTCTCCCTCGCCGGTGGTGGAATAGAGATAGAACGTCACGCCATCGATGACATCGTCGATGTCGTTGGTCGAGCGGGTGATCGACACGCCGTCGACGGTGAAAATGGCGTCTTGTGCCACTTGCAGTTCGTCGGTGAATGCGCCCTCCCCGTCGATGAGCCCGAGGCTCTGCAGAACGCCATCGGCATCTCCGACCGTGATCGTCTCACCGGTCTCGGAACTCGTGAGAATGAGCTGATAGGACGAGTCGGAAACCTTGAGCACGGTCGCCTTGACGCCGCTGGTGCTGCTTTCGTCGTTGATGGCTGCCGCGATATCGGACAGCGACATGTCTTCCGTAACCTCCACGCTAACGGAGGTTCCTCCCTCGACGCCAAGCGTGAAACTGCCCGAAAGCGACAGATCGTCGCTCGAGGAAGCGTAGCTGCTGGTGGCGACCTTGTGAGACGTCGCCAATTGCTGAACGGTGATCGAGTAACTGCCCGTCTCGGCGCCCGCCTCGGCAGAGACCGACAAGGTGGAGTCGGTATCGACGCCTCCGACAGCGGTCAAATAAGCGGTTCGCTCCTGAAAAACGTCATCGTCGCTGCCTGATGAATCGGTAGCCGCGCGCAGCGCCGAAGACGCGTCCTGCAAGGTCGCAAGAAGATCGGCCGCGTCTTCGTAAGCGGCGATCTTGGTCTCGTTGTTGGTGATTTTCGTTTCGTAGGTATCGGCCGTCGCCAGCTTGGCTTGGTAGAGCTCCTCGATGAGACCGTCCCAATCGATCGAAGAGGTGTCGGTGGAAGCATAATCGGTCGAGGTCGTGCCATCGCTCGACGTGGTCGTGCTGGTCGCAGTCGTCGAACTAGTCGAGCTGGTCGTGGCGCTGGTGACCGAGGACATGATCTCTCCTTCGCCGCTTCGCACGGAAGCGACGCTGTTGATGCGGGCGGCGCATCATCCGCGCCGCCCGCCTTTCATGCCGCCGAAGCTTACTGAAGCAGCTTCAGGAGATTCTGCGTCATGTCGTTGGCCGAGGAGGCGGCGGCAACGGCCGCCTGCACCTTCACCTCCGCCGACGCGAGCTTGGCTTCCTCGGAGGCGACATCGACGTCGGTGATCGCGGAGTTGGCGGCCGACAGGTTTTCGATGGAGGTCGCGATCGACTCCGAAGAGAACTCGAAGCGGCTTTCCTGGGCGCCGATGCTGGCCCGGGCAGCCGACACCTTGTCGATGGCGGCGTCGATGGCTTCCAGGGCGGTGGTGGCATTGTCCTGCGTGGTGACGTCGATGTTGGACGTACCGGACCCCACCGTCGAGATCGTCGACTGCGACGAGTCGGAGGTGAAGCCGAGCGCCTTCAGCACACCGTCCGCGTCGGCGGCAACCGTTCCGTCGGCATCAGCATCGAAGGTCGTGCCGGTGGTGGCGGTCGTGTTGACTCCGATGGACAGGGCGCTGGAAGAGCCGGTCGCCTCGGACGAGTTGGAGACGGTGAGCGTGCCGTTGCTGTAGGACATCGACACATTGGCTGCCGTCAGCGCCGCCGTCGTCGTCGTATCGGTGGTCAGGAAATCGCCGATCTCTTCGCCAGTCAGCACGCCATCGCCGTCGGTATCCGCCGAGGCACCGAGCGTGACATCGACCGACGTTGCGGTACCGGAATCGTCGGTCGAACCGATGGTCAGCACGATCTGGGTCGCGCTTGTGCCCTGGCCGATACCGATGGAGACACTGGAGAGGTCGGCCGTGATGTCGTTCGCCGCCGAGGTGGAGAGATCGAGAGCGGAGGACGTCAGCTCGTCGATGGACACCTTGATGGTGTCATCGGCCGACGAACCGACGACAATCTCGGTGCCGCCCGCCGTGGTGTCGAAATCGGAGGTGCCGTCGAGCAGGCTCTCGCCGTTGAACCGGGTGCCGGTGGCGATGGTGTCGATCTGCTCGATCAGTTCCTGGAACTCGGCGTCGATGTAGGTCCGCTCGCTGTCGGTGACGGTACCCGAAGCCGACTGGGTGGCCAGCGTCTTCATGCGCTCGAGAATGTCGGAAATGTTGGAGGCGCCACCGTCGGCGGTCTGCAGCACCGAGACGGCCTGCGTGGCATTGGTCGCCGCCTGGTTCAGCGTGGCGATGTCGGACGAAATGCGCGTCGAAATGGCGAGACCGGCGGCATCGTCGGCGGCCTGGGTTATGCGCGAACCGGACGCGAGCTTGGACAGCGATGCGGACTGATCGGCGGCGTTGATGTTGAGGTAACGGACGGCGGAGTTGGCGGCGGTGTTCGTGGAAATGACGGGCATGGCGCTCTGTTCCTCATCGGTGGATGACGTCCCGTCCCGCTGGGGAGGACGTCGGCGCGAGGCGTCATCGCCCCTCGCTTCGTGTCTTCAACGGATGAGCGGGAGCCAACCCGGCGCTTTTTGTTCCTCGGGCCGTGATTTTATGGTTAATTTTGGGTAAACGACTGACGAATATCATCTTCTGCCCGCGCGAGATGCTTGCGAAGCTGCTGCCGTCCGCGCTTGAGAAGGGACTCGACGGCCATCACCGTCGTTTCCATCACCTCTGCGATCTCGGCGTTCGACATGGCCTCGTGATAGCTGAGAATGACGGCGACGCGCTGCTGGTCCGGCAGGCGGGACAGTGCCGCTTCCAGGAGACTGGTCATGGACGCGCGATGGAGCCGCGTCAGCGCGTCCTCGCTGTCGTCGGCCACCTCCGGGGCTGTTTCGATGTCATCCATGGCCGGCTTGCGCCTGAGATCGATGCACCGGTTGGTGATCACCCGATAGAGCCAGGTGGAGAACTTGGCTCGCCCGATCTCCATCCGCTTCCGATGCGTCCAGAGCTTGAGGAAGCTGTCCTGGACCACGTCCTCGGCATCGTCGGAGTTCTTGAGAATACGCAGCGCCAGCGCGAAACCGCGATCGGCATGGCGCTCCACCAGGAGAGCGAACGCTTCGCGGTCATCGGCCGCGATGCGCTCGAGAAGAAGATCATCCTCACTGCGAGCCGATGTCGCCGGATCGCCCTTCGCCAAGGCCCGAGCCACGAACGGTAACGGAGCCGTAGCGCCAAACGAACTTGCTGCAGCCATCATCGCACACCCCTACCCCTACACATCACCCGGTTGAAACGCCCCTCTTGAACTTTGTACGAAGCAACAGAGAAATTCAGGCGCACAAAAAACGAGAATTCGTGGAGAATTATAAGTATAGGCAAATGCTTCCTATCGATTACGGCAAGTTATTCCGCAAGGAAAAAACTGCCGGGTAGCTATTGCCTACTACCAACACCACAGAAACCCGGTTTTCCGTCCTTTCCCCACAAGATCGCTTTCAAAATGCAATTGAGGCCAGCATCAACGCCGTCTTCGGAGACAGACGCTGCAAGCCCCATGCTATTTTTCTGATTTTTATCAGTTTTTACAATAAGTTACATACCGTTGCAGTCGGCAACGAACACAGGCAGATCTTGCCCATGACGAGGCCGCAGGCGCCATCCTGGAAAGGATGACGGCGCAACCATGCGAGACGGATGCCCGCAAAACGAACTGGGAACTTCTCGCCGGGTCAGCCGGCAAGAACGCGCCTGGAGCGCTCGCGGGCCAGGTTGTGAGATAATCTGACCGGCAGAGTTAGGCTCTGAATGACTGGAGAATGAAGGCAAGCCCCGGCTCGTCGACGACGATGGCGGCATCCTCGCGGCTCATCCATTTCCGCTGCCGCTCCTGACGCTCGGGCCAGTCGGCAAGGTTCTCCGTAACCTCAAGGCTGTAGACGTCCACGTCGACCAGCGTGAAACAGTCCTCGAGGCGCTTCCAGTACCGATAGCTGCCGATGGGTGCCTTGGACGGCGTCCCGATCACGCCGGCCTCTTCCATCGCTTCGATCGCCGCCGCCTTGCGGTCGCTCTTGCCCTTCATGCGCCATCCCTTGGGGATCAGTGGACGATGCGTTTCGCGCGAGGAGACGAGCAGCACCGACACGTCGCCATCCGCCGTCCGCCGGAACGGCAGGGCTGCGACCTGATGCTGAACTTTCTCCTTGGCGATTGCCTTGCCCATGATTTCCCAATGACGAATGCGCACGAGCCGTCACCGACTCATTCTTAGTCAACTAGATTATCGTCAGAAAGTTTCCAGTCCGTAGAGAAACGAGACCACGAGCAAGACCGCTCCTACGCATTTCGTCTGGTGTGAGGCACATTGGTCATTTCAATGCCGGTCATCGACACGCCGCAATTGCCCGTACACTGTCCTTTTCGTCAATCTCAGTTGCGGAGGGAAACTCCGACCATGTCATTTACATCTATCGACGCGCTCACCGCTCTTATCGTCATTGATCTACAGAAAGGTATTGCCAAACTGCCGCCGCAAGATCTGGCGGTGCCGGCAATCGGCAACGCCGTCAGGCTGATCGAAGCATTTCGTGCGCTTGGACAACCAGTTGTTCTGGTCAACGTTCTCGGCGGTGCGCCGGGTCGAACCGACAGGAAGCCGAGCGGCGACCGACCGGACGACTGGGCGGAACTGCTTCCCGAACTCGGCCAAGCGCCCGATGATATTCGCGTCAGCAAGAAGACCTGGGGCGCTTTCACCGGCACCGACCTCGATGAGCGCCTGCGTGATCTCGGCGTCACCGGTGTCGTCGTTTGCGGAATCGCCACCAGCCGTGGCGTGGAATCGACGGCCCGCTTTGCCCACGAGCTTGGGTACAACGTTGCCCTGCCCGTCGACGCCATGGCCGACGCCAATCCGGAGGCGCACAAGCGCAGCGTCGAACTGACGTTCCCGTGGATTGCCGAAACCGGCACCACCGACGAACTGATCGCCTTGCTGAAGTAAAATCAGGCGAAGAAACGCCGCGCCAGCGCATGCAGGAAGACGGGGCCGCGTTCGAGCAGTGCATCGTTGAAGTCGTAGCGGCTGTTGTGCAGCCCCGCGCTGTCGCCGTTGCCGAGGAACAGATAGGCGCCCTTCACCTTCTCCAGCATAAAGGCGAAATCCTCGCTGCCCATCATCGGTCGGTCGAGCGGCTCGAAGGCGTCATCGCCGAAGGTATCGCGGATCACCCCAGCCGCCAGACCGACCGCGGCGGCGTCATTCATGGTGACCGGGTATCCGACCTGCCAGTCGATGCGCACCTCGGCGCCGAAGCTCTCCGCCTGGAGACGGGCGATGTCCTCGAACCGCCGGCAAAGCTTGGATCGCACATCGGGATCGGTGGCGCGCAGGCTGATCTCCAGCACCGCCTCGTCGGGAATGACATTGCAGGCCGAACCGGCATGGAAGGCGCCGACGGTGATGACGCCGGCCTCCTGCGGCGGCACGTTGCGCGATACCGCCGTCTGCAGCGCCATGACGATGCTGGACGCAGCCACGATCGGATCGACCGTATCCTCAGGGCGAGCGCCATGACCGCCGGTTCCCCGCACCGTCAGCGTCGCCGCGTCGATCGCCGCCATCATGGCGCCAGGACGAGCGGAGAAGCGACCGGTTGCAAGGCCGGGGTAGTTGTGAAGCGCGAAGACCGCCTCGCACGGGAAGCGCTCGAACAGCCCCTCTTCGATCATGCGCGCGGCGCCACCGGCCGTTTCCTCGGCCGGTTGGAAGATGAAATGCACCTTGCCCCGAAAGTCGTCGTCGTGCAGAAGGCGGAAGGCGGCGCCGATCAGCATCGTCGTGTGGCCGTCGTGACCACAGGCATGCATCATGCCCGGTATCCGGCTCGCATAGACTGCACCCGTCTCCTCGACGATCGGCAGACCGTCCATGTCGGCTCTGAGGCCTATCGCCCTATCGCCGCCCCGGTCGAGCGTCGCCACGAACCCAGTGGCGGCAAGACCGCGCGTCACGGTCAGCCCCCAGCCTTCCATGAGGTCGGCGACGAGGGCGGAGGTTTGCCTCTCCTCGTAACCGGTCTCCGGCATCTGGTGCAGGCGGCGGCGAATGTCGACAAGCTCCGGCAAAAAAGCCTGGAAGACGGATTCGTCCATGGTATCAGCCCTGTTGCGGTCGCGCCGGCTGGCGATAGAGCGTCATGCGACGCTCGACCTCGGCCATGACACGCGTCAACACGACGACCACGGCGAAATAAAGAAGTCCGGCGGCGATCAACGGCTCGAAGATCAGCAGCGACTGGCGCTGCAACATGCGCGCCGTGCCCATCATTTCCATGATGGTGATGGTCGAAGCGAGCGACGTCGACTTCAGGAGAATGATGACGTCGGAGGTCAGCACCGGCAGGCAGAGCCGCAGCGCCTGGGGCAGCGTGACGCGCCTGAGGATCGTGAAGGGGCGCATGCCCACCGCCACTGCGGCCTCCGTCTGCCCCTTGGGCACGGCGAGGATGGCGCCGCGGATCACCTCGGCATTGTAGGCGGCCTGGTTGAGCGACAATGCGAACACCGCGTACCACAGGCCGTCGCGCAGATAGGGCCACAGGAAGGAATGGCGGATGAAGGTACCCGGCAGCACCTGCCCCAGCCCGTAATAGATCAGATAGAGCTGAACCAGAAGCGGCGTGCCGCGAAAGGCGAAGGTAAATGCCTTGGCCGGCCAGGCCGACGTCCGTCGGCCGTAGACCATGGCCACCGCGACGAGAGTGCCCATCAGCAGGCCGAAGACGACGCCGGTCACCGTCAGGAACAGCGTCAGAGGCATGGCCGCAATGAGCGGCGGCAAGAACGAGACGACGTGAGCGATCGATTCCATCAGCGGTAGCCCCGCGAGAAACGCCGCTCGATGCGGGAAATCGCCCAGACGGACACCGCCGTGATCATCAGGAACAGCACGGCGGTGATGCCGTAGAAGAAGATGTACTGGCGCGTGCCGGCCGCCGCCCGATAACCGACGTAGAGAAGATCGTTGAAGGCGCCGAGAACCGAGATGATGGCGCTTTCCTTGGTCATCTCCAGCCAGAGATTGCCCATGCCGGGAATGGCGTGGCGGATCATCTGCGGCGCGACGATGCGGACGAGGATGAGCCCCCGATGCATGCCGAGCGCCAGCCCCGCCTCGATCTGCCCCAAGGGAACCGCAAGATAGGCGGCGCGCAGCACTTCGGCCATGAAGGCACCGGACACGAAGGCCAGCGCCACCACGGCCGCCCAGAACGGACTGACCTGGAAGGAGTCGTCGGCAAGGCCAAACCCCTTCACCAGCCGCTCGATGCCCGACGCGATGGAGAAGTAGAGAAGCAGGATGACGAGGAGTTCCGGCAGGGCCCGCACCACGGTGGTGTAGACGCCGGCAATGAAGCGAACGGCGCGCCAGGACGACTGCTTGCCAATGGCGCAGACGGCGCCGAACACCAGGGCGATCAGGTAGGCCGATATCGACACCTTGAGCGTGGTGACGATGCCCCAGAAGAGATCGTCGCTCCAGCCAGTGTCACCCCAGCTGAGCAGTGAAAGAGTTCCGTCCATCGCGTCATCCGAAAGAAAAACCACCGCCGGACCTCTAGGGGAACCGGCGGCGGCGGAACCTGGGGCTTACTTCGCCCCGTCGACCCAGTGGGCAATGCTCTTGTCGAGCGTGCCGTCGGCCTTGATCGAGGCGAGCGCGTCGTCGACCTTCTTCAGAGTGGCCGCGTCGCCCTTCTTGACGACGTAGCCGACACCTTCGCCGAGCACCTTGTTCTCCGGCGCGGCGGCCTTGATGTCGAAGTCGGCGCCCTGCGGCGTCGCCAGGAAGGTGTGAAGGTAGAGATCGGGCGACAGCACGAAGTCGATGCGGCCGGCGGCAAGATCGGCCATCGAGTTGTCAGCGGTGTCGTAGGCCTTCACCTCGACTTCAGGATAGTACTTGAGCACATACTGGTGCTGCACGGTCGACGCCTGCACGCCCAGGATCTTGCCCTCGAAGGCCTTGGGATCGAGGATCTTGCTGCCATCGGGGGCATCGACCGTCCCGATCGTGACCTCTTCCGACTTCGGGCCGACCAGCGAGGTGCCCTCGGTGTAGTAGGAGGCGCTGAAGTCAACCGTCTCGCGACGTTCGTCGGTGATCGAGAAGGCGCCGACGGCCACGTCGAGCTTGTTCTCCTTGAGCGCCGGCAGCAGGCCGTCGAAGGCCATGGCGGAGATCTCGCACTTCACCTGCATGCGCTCGCAGAGGGCATTGGTGATATCGGCCTCGATGCCTTCCCACTCGCCGGCGGCGTTGACCTGGCCGAACGGCAGATAGGGCTCCGGCGTCATGCCGATCCTGATCACGTCCTCGGCGAAAGCCGGGAGGGCCACCGACGAGGCGACGGCAAGCGCCAGCGCCGTTTTCACAACGATATTGGACATTTGGGACGTTCCCCTTTTCTTCGACATCAAATGTTTTGACTGCCCCGCCTCAACCGCGCCGCCAGCGCAGCGACATGCACGAGAGGCCGGCGTCGATCTTGCCGATTTCCGTGGTCTTGAGCGGCACCACCTTGTAGCCGCTGGCGGCCAGAAGCTCGGCAGTACGCGGGTAGTCGGAGCCGACGAACACCACGTCATTGACGCGCAGCGCGTTGGCGGCCGCCTCCTCGCCTTCGGGGACCAGAAGCGTCTTGAACCCCTTGAACACACCCGAGCGTTCGAGACGCGCGGTGGTCAGCACCGTCTCCTCGTCGAGAAGCGAACAGTCGGTCTTGAAATGCAGCACGTCCTTGGGCGTCTCGACGATCTCGCCCTTGCGGCCGAGCTTGACGAGGCACTCGATCAGCGCTTCGGCGCCTTCGCGGTTTGTGCGGGCGGACAGGCCGATCATGACGCTTTTCTGCGTCGTCAGCACGTCGCCACCATCGGCAAAGCCGCGCGGCAGATCGAGCACGGTCGAAAACATCCGCTTCAGTACCGGCGCGATCTCGGCCGTTTCGCCAGCGCGCGTCGGGGCGCCGGGTCGGAGCAGGATGGCGCCTTCCGGGAACACCAGAGCCGGATCCTCGACGAAAATGGAATCGGGGAAGGCTTCGAGCGGTGGCAAAACCGTCACCTCGACGCCGGCTTGGCTCACCGCATGGATATAGGCGGCATGCTCGGCGAGAACGCCCGCATGGGTGGGGTTGCCGCGATCATCGGCGCGGAGGCCGTTCACCACCGACGGCGACGGCGTGCGGACGATGAAGGAATCGAAACGATAGACGGGAAGAGTGCTGGCCATTCGGACACCTTGATGGAAAGCGCTGTCATAGACGAACCGTCCGTCAAGGTGCAACAACCGTAAGGGGCATTGTCCTTCGTGAGAAGACGGATACCGGCCGGATGGAAGTCCGGCCGGCCACGGAACTGGCGGAGACGGCAGATAAGCCGTCCCCGATGTCTCACTTCAGCGAGTAGAGGTTGATCTTGAAATACTTGTCGTTGATCGTCTTGTAGGTACCGTCGGCGACCACTTCGTCGATGGCCTTGTTGATGGCTTCCTTGAGCGCCCCATCCTCCTTGCGGACGGCAATGCCGACGCCCTCGCCGACGAAGGTGGGATCGGTGATCGGCTCGCCGCTGAGCTTGCAGCAGACGCCTGCCTCCTTGCCCACCCAGTCGAACATCGGCAGGAAGTCGCCGACCTGCAGGTCGAGTCGGCCGGCCGCGAGGTCGAGATTGGCTTCGTCCTGCGTGGGATAGGTCTTCAGCGTGGCGCTCGGATAGGTCTTCTCGATGTACTCGGCCTGCGTGGTGCCAGCCTGAGCACCGATGATCTTGCCCGACAGCGCCGCGTCGGAGAACTCGGTGATGTCGCTGTCCTTGGGCACGACGTGGGTCATCGCCGCCTTGTAGTAGGGCTTGGTGAAGTCGACGACCTTCTTGCGCTCCTCGGTGATGAACATCGAGGCGATGATCATGTCGTATTTCTTGGCAAGCAGCGCCGGAATGATTCCATCCCAATCCTGCGCCACCACCTCGCACTTGACCTTCATCTTCTCGCAGAGGGCGAGACCGATCTCGACGTCGAAGCCCTTGATGGAGCCGTCGGTGTCCACATAGTTGAAGGGCGGATAGGCGCCCTCGGTGCCGATCTTCAGCGTCTCTTCGGCATGGACGGTGACGGCCGAGACAGCGAGCAGCGCGGCGGCAGCGAGCCCGCGAATGGTGCGTTTGGTCATTTTGTCGTTCCCCTGGTACGGCTTGGGCCGGTTTTTCTCTTTGCCCATGGCGCTGAAAGATTAGCTGCAAACCGCACGGGATGACAATTCTCTGTCAGGAAATTTGTTGGCCTTTCGCGCCATCATTCTCCCTGCCGCTTCAGGATCGCCGAAAAACTGGGATCGAAGGCACGGCGGATGGGATCGGCGGCGGCGCCGATCGCCACTGCCCAGGGGTCGGTCATGCCCAGACGCAATCGGGGGACGGAGCGACCGGTCACCGCCACCAGGGACGGACGCAGCGGTTCGATCGCGGCAATCAGCCGATGCATCAGCGAGCCGGGAACGCCGCTCGACAGGATCACCGTCTGCGGGTCGAACAACGTCTCGGCGGTGTGGACGGCCAGCCTCAGGTCGTGTCCCGCCCGTTCGATCCAGTCGACGACGCGCTGGTCCCCCGCAAGGACGAGCCTTTCCAGCTTGTCGAACTGCTGCGGATCGGCCGGATCGATATCGACCAGCGCATAGAGCGAAGCGATGGACGCGCGATGTTCCAGCGGCACGAGGTTGTCCGGCTTGCCGAACAGCACCATGCCGATCTCGCCGGCGTTGCCGTTGGCGCCACTGTAGAGACCGCCGCCGAGGATCAGTCCGGCGCCGATACCGTAGCCGACGTAGATGCAGACGACGTGGTCCAGGCCGTGCGCGGCTCCGACCATGCGCTCGGCCGTGGCGCAGGCCGCCGCGTCGTTCTGCAGGCTGACCGCAAGGCCGGTGCCGGCCGCCAGCCGCTCCACCAATGGGAAGCTCTGCCAGGCCTGCATCAGCCACAAGCTGTCGTCGGCGATCTCGACGCCAAACGGGCCGGGCATGGCCACGCCGATGCCGGCGATGCGCGCCTCGGCCTCCGGCCGTCCAGCCGCAAACTTGCCCCTCACCTCGGCCAGCAGATCAAGCAGGACCTCAACGCCCTCCTCCGGTGCGCGCGGCGGCACCTTGGCGGTGGCGCGGGCCAGAATGTTGCCGACGAGATCCACGACGATGGCTCGGCTGACGTGGCGATCGATCTGCAGGCCGATGGAATAGGCGCCATCGGCAACCAGTCGATAGGGCGTTGACGGTTGCCCTCGCCCCTTGCGGACCAGTTCCTCGGAGGCGACGAGGCCTTCGTTCTCCAGCGTCTCGACGAGATTGGACACCGCCTGCTTGGTCAGTCCCGTGGCTCGGGCAAGGTCGGCGCGCGACAGCGCACCATTCACCCGGAGCGCGTCGATGATGACGCGCCGGTTATGAGCGCTTGTCCCCTCGATATTGGCGCCGCTCTTGGCGCGGATCGGCCGCTGTTCGTTCATGCCCATTTCCGTCTTGACAGCAGTTGATATTTCGCCCACGAATAAGTCAAGCAATTTGACTTAATAAGGAACCGCAGAGTTCCGGGGAACGCTAGTCCGCTCGAGAAGCGTGACGACGCTCCATGCCAGAGGTCCTTCGGGACCACCAGACGACCGGTCGTGGCGGCACTGTGCCGCCGCGATCCCTTCCGCGTAGTCACCGACCAAAGGGAGCCCACAATGAACAGGTTTTTCGGCAGGACACTCCTCTCCGCGACGCTTCTGACGGCGCCGCTTTCCCTTCCGGCTTTCGCCGAGACCCAGATCAACGCGCTGTTCATGGCCCAGGCCGCCTATAGCGAGGCCGACGTTCGCGCCATGACAGAGGCCTTCACCAAGGCCAATCCCGATATCAAGGTCAATCTGGAGTTCGTGCCCTACGAAGGCCTGCACGACAAGACCGTGCTCGCCCAGGGCGCCGGCAACGCCTATGACGTCGTGCTGTTCGACGTGATCTGGCCGGCCGAGTTCGCCGCCAACAACGTGCTCGTCGACGTCAGCTCCAAGATCACCGACGAGATGAAGGCCGGCGTTCTGCCCGGCGCCTGGACCACCGTCAAGTATGACGAGAAGTTCTATGGCATGCCCTGGATTCTCGACACCAAGTACCTGTTCTACAACAAGGAAATCCTCGAGAAGGCCGGCATTGCCAACCCGCCCAAGACCTGGGAGGAACTGGCCGCCGACGCCAAGATCATCAAGGACAAGGGCATCCTCGCCTCGCCGATCGCCTGGAGCTGGGCGCAGGCGGAAGCCGCCATCTGCGACTACACCACGCTGGTCAGCGCCTTCGGCGGCGACTTCCTGAAGGATGGCAAGCCCGCCTTCCAGTCGGGCGGCGGCCTCGACGCCCTGAAGTACATGGTCGACAGCTACACCTCCGGCATCACCAACCCGAACTCCAAGGAGTTCCTGGAGGAAGACGTCCGCAAGGTGTTCGAGAATGGCGACGCCGCGTTCGCCCTCAACTGGACCTACATGTACAACATGGCCAACGATCCGAAGGACTCGAAGGTCGCCGGCAAGATCGGTGTCGTGCCGGCGCCGGGCGTTGCCGGCAAGAGCGAGGCATCGGCTGTCAACGGTTCGATGGGCCTAGGAATCACTACCGCCAGCAAGCATCAGGACGAGGCCTGGAAGTACATCGTCTTCATGACCTCGCAGGCGACGCAGAACGCTTACGCCAAGCTCAGCCTGCCGATCTGGGCCTCTTCCTACGAGGATCCGGCCGTCACGGAGGGCCAGGAAGAGCTGATCGCCGCCGCCAAGACTGGCCTCGCCGTCATGTACCCGCGCCCGACCACGCCGAAGTATCAGGAAATCTCCGTCGCCCTTCAGCAGGCGATCCAGGAGGCCCTGCTCGGCCAGTCGAGCCCCGAGGACGCGCTGAAGACCGCCGCCGAGAACAGCGGCCTCTGAGCGAATAATCGCACCGGGCGCCCAGGGCGCCCGGTCTCTCCGCCTTTCAGTTATCCGACGAGGACACCGCATGTCTGGCACCTGGATCACAACCCGGGCGTGGCTACTCATGCTGCCGCTCCTCATCGTCATGGTGGCCGTCATCGGCTGGCCCCTGGCCGACACCGTGCATCTGTCCTTCACCGACGCCAAGCTGGTGGGGACGTCCGGCAGCTATGTCGGCTTCGACAATTACGTCCGGCTCCTGTCCGGCAACGCCTTCGGCCGCACCCTCTTCACGACCACCTTCTTCGCGGTGGTTGTCGTGACGACGGAGATGCTGCTCGGCGTGCTCGCAGCGCTCCTGCTCAATCAGCAGTTCCATGGCCGCACGTTGCTGCGGGCCTTGCTGATCCTTCCCTGGGCGCTTCCCACCGTCGTCAACGCCACCCTTTGGCGGCTGATCTACAATCCCGAATACGGCGCCCTCAACGCGGCGCTCACCCAGCTCGGCATTCTCTCGGACTATCGCTCCTGGCTCGGCGAGCCCGGCACCGCCCTGACGGCACTCATCGTCGCCGACTGCTGGAAGAATTTTCCGCTTGTCGCGCTGATCGCACTTGCCGCCTTGCAGGCCGTTCCGCGCGATGTCGTGGCCGCCTCATATGTCGATGGCGCCAACGCCTTCTCACGATTTCGCTTCGTCACGCTGCCCTATCTCGCCGGACCGCTGTTGGTGGCGCTGGTGCTGCGCACCATCGAGGCCTTCAAGGTGTTCGACATCATCTGGGTCATGACGCGCGGCGGCCCCGCCAACTCGACGCGAACCATGTCGATCCTCGTCTACCAGGAGGCCTTTTCCTTCCAGCGAGCGGGCTCGGGCGCCTCGCTCGCCCTGATCGTCACGCTGATCATCACGGTGCTCGCCGTCGCCTACGGCACCATCGTGAAGAAGCTCGCAGGGAGCGCCGCCTGATGGAACGCCAGAGCCCACTCTTTCGCTTCTTCCTGCACATCGCGGCGCTGCTGCTCGCGGCGATCATCCTGGCGCCGCTCGTCTGGCTGTTCGTGATGAGCATTTCGCCGGCCGCCGACCTGGCCGCCAAGCCACTCAGGTGGTGGCCGGAGACCATGGACTTCTCGCGCTACGCCACCCTCCTCTCCACCGTCGAGAACAGTGCCGGCGCCGCTTTCATGGCCAGCCTCCGCAACTCGTTGATGGTGGCCAGCATGGCCACCGTGGCGGCAGTATCGCTCGCCGTGCCCGCCGGCTGGGCGGTGTCGCGCACGCCGTCCGTTGGCTGGTCGCTGTCGCTGGTCATCGCGACCTACATGTTGCCGCCGGTGGCGCTTGCCGTGCCGCTCTACATGGCGCTTGCCAACTTCGGCCTGCTCAACAGCGTGTTCGGCTTGGCCCTCGTCTACCTCACCATTCTCGCCCCCTTTACCACCTGGCTGATGAAGTCCGGGTTCGACGGCATCCCGCGCGAGATCGAACAGGCGGCGGTGATCGATGGCGCCAGCCTCTGGCAGACGCTCAGGATCATCACCCTGCCGCTGGCCCTGCCGGTGGTGGCGACCTCCGCTCTCTTCGCCTTCCTGCTCGGCTGGGACGAGTTCTTCTATGCCCTGCTGTTCACCTCCGACCAGCGGGCCAAGACTCTCACCGTCGCCATCGCCGACTTGGCCGGTGGCCGCGTCTCCGATTACGGCCTGATCGCCACGGCCGGCGTGCTCGCTGCACTGCCGCCGATGCTGGTCGGTATCGTCATGCAGCGGGCGCTGATCTCCGGACTGACCTCCGGCGGCGTCAAGGGCTGAACCCAAAGGACTACGAAAATGACCACTACCCGCCCCGAGAGCCTTGTTGCCATCGATCGCGAAATGGCACGCCAGCACGCCGATGCCCTCGCCTCCTTCGAACAGAACCGCGAGGTTGCCGCTCGCGCCGCCGCGTCGCTCAAGAAGACGGGACGCCTGTTGATGCTCGGCATGGGCGGTTCGCACGCGGTCGCCCGAGCGGTGGAACCCTACTACCGCGCCCTCGGCATCGACGCCGTTTCGCTTCCCGTTTCCGAACAGCTCGCTGCGCCTCTACCGATCAAAGACCGCACCATCTTCGTCACCTCGCAGTCCGGCGAGAGTGTGGAGGTCGTGCGCTGGTTCAAGGAAACCGGCGGTACGGCCGACACATTCGCCCTGACGCTCGAAGGTGGTTCCTTCCTCGGCAAGGCCGCTCCGGCGCTCGTTGCCGCTGGTGGCTCGGAACTGGCTTTCGCCGCCACGCGCAGCCTGACGCTGTCCTTCGCGCTGCATCTCGCCATTCTGGCCGCGCTGGGCGCCGATGCGACGCCGGCACTCGCCGTGCTGAAGGCGCCGGAGACACCCGACGTATCCGCCGCGCTTGCCGCCCTCAAGAACGTCCGCAACGTGGTCACCTCCGGCCGAAGCCTGCAGGGCGTCGCCGAAGCGATCGCCTTGGGTTTCACGGAGCTGTCCCGCCGCCCCTGCTTCTCGCATGAGGGCGGCCAACTTCGTCACGGACCGATGGAGATGCTGTCGCCGGAGATCGGCGCCGTGCTGTTCCGAGCCAAGGATCCGACCTCGCCACTCATTGCCGGCATGGCCGGTGAAATCCTCGCCGCCGGAGCGCCTGTGGTGATCTTCGACGCGTCCGGCGAAGCGCCGGTGTCCGGCGCGGTCACCGTCGCCGTCAAGCCGGCCGTCGGCATGGCAGCCGTTTTCGCACTTTTGCCGGCCGCCCAGACGCTGATAGTCGCCTTCGCCGCCGAGCGCGTCGAGAATGCCGGCACCCCCGTGCGCTCAAACAAGATCACCCGGAGCGAATAAGTGAAGCCGATCGCCGTCATCGGAAACGTCAACGTCGACCTGATCCTCGGCCCGGCGACGCCCTGGCCGCAACCGGGCACCGAGATCATCGTCGACCACGACGAGTTGCGCGTCGGCGGCTGCGCCGGCAACTCGGCCCTAGCGCTCAAGGCGCTCGGTGTGCCCTTCGCGCTGGCGGCCAGCATTGGAAGCGACCGCTTCGGCGCATGGCTGGCTGAAGAGTTTGGCGATCAGTCCGAGCGCTGGCGTGTGCATGCGGAAAACACCACCATCTCCGTCGGCATCACCCACCCCGACGGCGAGCGCACATTCTTCACGACGCTCGGCCACCTGCCGCACTACGGTGCCGCCGACGTTCTGGCCGCCCTCGACGGCGAGGCCCATCGCGCCGGTTATGCGCTGTTCGCCGGGCCGTTCCTGATGCCGCGGCTGGCCGGAGAGTACGACCAGCTTTATGACTGGGCCGATCGTTTCGGCATCCGCGTCGCCCTCGACACCGGCTGGCCGCCCGCCGGCTGGACCCCCGGAGTTGTCGCTTCGGCCAAGGGATGGCTGGCCCGCTCGTCGATCGCCCTCTTCAACGAGGTGGAGACCACATCGATCACCGGACGAAACGACGTGCGTGACGCTGCGCGCGCCATGCTCGACCTGATGCCGGACGGCGCGGTCGCAGTGGTCAAGCGCGGCCCGCATGGCGCTCTCGCTGCGTCCAATGCCGGCCTCGTCGACGTCACGGCGCCCAAGGTCACTGTGATCGACACCATCGGCGCCGGTGACGTGTTCAACGCCGGCTTCCTGGCGGCGCTGGCCGCCGGCAAATCGCTCGAAGAAAGCCTGTCGGCGGGGACGGCCACCGCCTCGCTCGCCGTTTCCACCTACCCCCGCCGCTATGCCCCGCCGGAGACCCGCCAATGAGCGCCCTCGTCGTCGACCATATTCGCAAGTCCTTCGGCGATGTCGAGACGCTGAAAGGCATCGACATTGCGCTCGAGAGCGGCGAGTTCCTGGTGCTGCTCGGCGCCTCCGGCTGCGGCAAGTCTACGCTGCTCAACATCATCGCCGGCCTTGCCGAACCGACCGGCGGCGACATTCGCCTCAATGACCGTTCGCTGATCGGCGTCCATCCCAAGGACCGCGACATCGCCATGGTGTTCCAGTCCTACGCGCTCTACCCGAACCTGTCGGTGCGCCGGAACATCGGCTTCGGCCTCGAGATGCGCAAGGTGCCGGCCGCCGAGCGCGAGAAGGCCGTGCTGGAGGCGGCGCGCCTCCTGCAGATCGAGCCTCTCCTCGACCGCCGGCCAAGCCAGCTCTCCGGCGGCCAGCGTCAGCGCGTCGCCATCGGGCGGGCGCTGGTACGCAACCCCAAACTGTTCCTGTTCGACGAGCCGCTATCGAACCTCGACGCCAAGCTGCGCATGGAAATGCGCACCGAGCTGAAGCGCCTGCATCAGATGATGAAGACCACGGTGGTCTACGTCACCCATGACCAGATCGAGGCGATGACGCTCGCCACCCGCATTGCCGTGATGCGCAACGGCCAGATCGAACAGCTCGGAACGCCCGAAGAGATCTACAACCGGCCGGCCACACTCTACGTCGCCACCTTCGTCGGCGCGCCGCCGATGAACCTGCTCGACGTTCTCGCCACCGACCATGGCCTTCTGGTTGCCGGCAGCGACACGGTCATTCCGCTGCCGCCCGCGCTGCTCGCCAAGATTCCGCAGGAGCGTAACATCAAGCTGGGCATCCGGCCCGAGTGCTTCCGCGCCGAAGCCGAGGGGGGCTTGCCGCTGACGCTTCGCTGCGAAGTGGTGGAGCTCACCGGCCCGGAGCTGATCCTTTCGGGCAGCATCGGCACCCAGCGCCTGGTCGCGACCCTACCGCCGCGTACCCGGGCGATTTCGGGTACTGACGTCACGCTCCTGCTGGATACCGAGGCGCTGCACCTCTTCGATGCCGAAAGCGGCCAGCGTCTCAGCGTGGACTGAGACGCAATAGCCGTCCCGGGCTCGCGTCTTCGATCACCCACACCGCGCCATCCGGGGCCACAGCGACGTCACGGATTCGACCCTCCATGGCAAATCGCTCGTCTTCATGGGCGGCGTCGCCCTTGATGGTCACCCGCGACAGCGTCTGGGTCTTCAGTCCGCCGATCAGGGCAGCGCCCTTCCAGGCCGGGAACAGGTCGCCCTCGTAGAATGCCAGCCCGGCGGGCGCGATTACCGGCGTCCAGTAGAGAGCCGGCTCCTGGAACTCCGGCCGCGTCGGTGGCTTGGGAATGGGCGTGCCGTTGTAGTTGTCGCCATAGGAAACTTCAGGCCAACCGTAATTGACGCCCGGCTCGATGAGGTTCAACTCGTCGCCGCCCTTCGGCCCCATCTCGTGTAGCCACAGGCGCCCGTCGGAGGCGAACGCCAGACCATAAGGGTTGCGATGCCCGGTCGTCCAGGTCTCGGCACGGACGCCGCCCGCATCTGACATCGGGTTGCCCGGCGCCGGCTTGCCGTCGAGCGTCAGGTGCAGCACCTTGCCGAGAGCCAGGTCGGGGTCTTGCGCCGTCTGGGGGCGCATTCGGTCGCCGGAGGTCAGGAACAGCGACTTGCCATCCGGAGCAAAGGCGATGATGCCACCGGGTTGGCCGCCCTTGCCCTTCGGCATCTGCCGCCAGATCACCTCGAGGCCATCGAGCCGCGCCTCGCCTTGCGGCTCGGCCAGCGTCGCACGCGCAAGCACCAGCGAACTGCCGCCATAGCCGGGTTCGACATAGGTGAAGTAGATGCGCCGGCTTTCGGCGAAGTCGGGCGCCAGCGCCACGTCGAGCAAGCCGTTCTGTCCGGAATGCGCCACCTTCGGCAGACCCGACACCTCAACGGGCTCCCCACCCTTGTGATCGACCAGGTACATCCTGCCCGGCTTGGTGGTGACGATCAACCGATCGGCGTCGATGACGGCAATGGCCCATGGCAGATCGAAGCGAGCCACGGTCTGCGACTGGAATGGCAGTTGCGTCGTCGCCTTGTTCGGACCGGCGTTCTCCGGCGCTGCCTTGGCCGTCCCTGTCGCCACGATGGCGGTCGTCGCTGCGGCGATCAGCGCCTTTGCGAGAGTGGAGTGCATGTCGGCGTCTCCCTGAAAAATGGCGGCCACCCCGGCACCATCAAGGAGATTTGGGAAGTCGCGAGCCATTCGCAAGAGATGGGGGCTATAGCCAGCCCAGCAACTTCCACCACAGGAAGTCGATCGGCACCAGAACGACAAGGGTGATCAGCGCCAGGGGCACCGTGACCTTCACGAGATGGTCGAGCCTCTCCCCGGAAAGCTGCATCGCCACCACGAGAGGCCCAACCTGGTAGGGAAACATCACGGTCGAAAACCCGACCACCTGCGTCATCAGCACGGTCATGACCCCGTAACCTGTGAGCGTGGCGAGATCTCCCGCCATCGGCGTCAGCACGGCCGGCGCGCTTGGCACCGTCGTGAACATGCCGGTGAAGAAGGACATGAAGGTCAGCGAGAAGAAGTTGGCGGCATCGTTGCCCGGCGCGAGCGGCAACACGGAGGTCAGGAAGGCGCCCAGCTTGGCACCGAGGCCGGAAGCCCCTACGACAGCTCCGAGCGCCAGAGCACCGGCCACGAACAGGAGCAGGCCGAAGTCGATCGACTGCTTGAAGGCCGGCGGGTTGACCACGCCGATACCGGGCGACAGCAGCAAAACGGCGGCGCCCAGACCGACCCAAGCGGCATTGATGCCATGCAGGCTGTCGGTCATCCACAAGACGAGCGTCAGGATCAGGATGGCAATGACCTTGCCCTGTCCAGCCTTGCCCGGTGCGGCCGTCGCCGCCGTCGTGCCGAGCGGCGTTTCCACCTTTGCAGGGAAAAGCGCCAGAACCAACGCCACGGTGACCACCGCTTTGAGGATGCCCAGCACCGGGTAATGCAGAAACAGATAGTCGGTATAACCGAGGCGGATGCCGAGGATGGTTTCGGCTGAACCGGCCAGCACCATGTTCGGAATGTTGGACGGCAGGATCGCGAAACTCGGCATGTTGCAGCCGATGGCCAGGATCGCGGCGATACCGATGCGCCCGTTGGAGCCTTTTGCAAAGCCGCAGCGGTCGGCCAACGCCATGCCGATCGGGATCATCACCACGGCACGCCCTACCGACGACGGCATCAGGAAACCGAGAAGCATCGAAGCGAGCATCAACCCGCCGATCAGGCGCGGATAGCTGCTCGTCAAAAGCGGGGCGATGATGCCGGCAAGACGACTGTCGAGCCCGGTCGCATTGATGGCCGCGCCGATGACGAAGCCGGAAATGATCAGCCATACCGCCGCCGAGGCGAAGCCCGAGAACACCAGGGGCGCCGGTTGCAGGCCTGCGATCAGAACGGCAGCAAAGAGCAGAAGACTGGCAAAGTAGTTCGGCACCAACGCCGTCGCCCAAAGCCCGAGCGTAACGAGGACGATGGCAAGCGTAAGGCTGCCCGACCGCCCCAACTCGGTCGGAGACACGAACACGAGGGTAGCGGCGGCCAGGATCACGGCGGCAAGAATGAAATGCCTGAGAGTCAGCTGGCCGGGCGAGAACATGACGATATCCTTCGATGAGTCTGATGGAACGGCACCCTATCGGAAAGGCAACGCTGGCGTTAAGATAACATCATGCCAAGAAATGTCGCTGAAACGCCATTCTTCGAACCGTCGCCCATTTCCTACATCCTCGATCCCGCTCGCCCGCTGCTGATCCGCAGCCAGACGCTGATCGCCGGTCGAATCGTGCGGCCGCATGCCCATCCGCGTGGCCAGTATGCCTGGGCCAAGAAAGGCGTGCTGCGAATCATCAGCGATCACTGCGTCTGGATCGTTCCTCCCACACACGCGGTCTGGATACCGAGCGGAACGCGCCATCAGGTGGCAAGCGAGACACCGGCGGAGGTGCGGCACGTCTTCGTCGATCCATCCCGTTCCGTCCGGACCGGGGCCCAACGCCCCCACCGGTGTGCCGTGCTCGCGGTGACGCCGCTGATGCGCGAGCTCACGCTTCGACTGGAGACCTTGCTTGTCGAGGAGACCGACGAAGCGCGCCGGCTACGCTTCTGCGATGTGATGATCGACGAGCTGGATCGCCTCGCCGAGGCGCCGCTGAGCCTTCCCGGCGGGCGCGACTCCCGTCTGGTACGTCTCACCCGTCACCTCGGCGAGCATCCTGAAGACCGCCGCCCTCTCGCCGAACTGGCGAGCTTCGTCGGCGCCAGCACACGCACCCTGGAGCGACTGTTTGCCGCCGAGACCGGACTGACCTATCGCCGCTGGCGGGCTCGGCTTCGCCTTCTCACCGCCATCGAGCGCCTGGAGCGCGGCGAAAGCGTCACCGAGGTTGCGTTGACGCTCGGCTATTCTTCGCCCAGCGCCTTCACGGCGAGCTTCAGGGAGGAGTTCGGTGAACCGCCGCGAACCTTCCTGCAAGGCCAAACGCGGATGGTTCTGGACGCCTAGCTCCCCGCGCTGATACAGCCATCGGAAGGTCGCTGTCGGCCGCCCGATTTCAAGACGAGACTGCAACCATGGACCTTCTGGTGAAGCTCTACGACGTCGTTGCCGACGCCGACCTCGACAGGCGGCTGGCGGACAAGGGCATCGTCATCCGCCGGGCGCTGGCGCCCGAACTCGACACCATCCGCGCCTGGATCGCTTCCCGCTTCAGCGCCGGCTGGGTCAGCGAAACGCAGATCGCCTTCTCGCGCGATCCCAATGCCTGCCTGATCGCGGTGCGGGCCGGCAAGCTGCTGGGATTTGCCTGCTATGACGGGGTCGCCCTCGGCTTCTTCGGGCCGACCGGCGTCGACGAAGCGGCACGTGGCCTCGGCATCGGCAAGGCCCTGCTCATCAGGACGCTGCTGGCCATGCGCGAACGCGGCTACGGCTACGCGGCCATCGGCTGGGCCGGCCCCGTTGACTTCTACGCTCGCACCGTCGGCGCCACTCCCATCCCCGGCTCGGACGGCAGCGTCTACAAGGGGCTGCTCAACCCGCTGCTGCACGCGCCGACCGAATAGACCGTCACAGACTCGGGCAGAAACGGGTCAGCGCGCTGAACCGCTCCCAGTTCTTGTTTGCCGCCGGCGTCCACCCCGCCTCGGCCACGGCAGTAAGACGCGGGAATACCAAGTGGTTGAAGTGGACGCGACTGTCGACCAGCTCGGTCCAGAGGCAGGCCTGGATACCCTTGAGGCGCGGCAGCAGTTCGGCGGGAATATCGTTCCCCACCTCATAGGCATAGGTCGACTCCAGCGAGGTGGCGCCCGCCCAGCTCATGCCGATCTCGTCCCAACCACTGGAATGGGCAATGTCGAGATAGTAGGCCTCGGCTGGCGCCATGACGATGTCGTAGCCGCGCTGGGCGAGACCGGCGCCGATCGCCGCCTTCTGCCAGACGGTGAGAAGCGTGCCCTCTGTCTCGACCCCCTCACCATTGCCAACCTCGTTCCAGCCCGCGAGCTTCCGACCCCGCTCGGCAAGCATGGCCTGTACCCGGCGCATGAAGTGCGATTGCAGCGCCTCGGCACTGTCGATTCCGAGATCGGCCATCAGGCGGGCTGCCAGAGGCGAGGATTGCCAGGCTCCATGCGCTACCTCGTCACCGCCCACATGCAGGTAAGGCGACGGGAACAGGGCCGCGAGATCGTCGAACACGGCTTCAAGCATCGTCCATGTCAGATCGATCGCCGGATTGAGAGCGTTGTTGGCAAACCCTTGAACGGACGCATAGGCGCCGGCCGGCTCATTCCGGTCGGCGAGCGCCGGCAGCGCGGCAAGCGCGGCGGTGCTATGGCCGGGAATGTCGATCTCCGGCACGATCTCGATGTTGAGCTGGCTGGCACGGCAAACCAGCGCTCGCACGTCGGCGTGGCTATAGAAGCCGCTACTTGGCTGCGCACCGTCGCCGAGTTGCGGCGGCAACGCCGCGTCCGGCCCGCGCACAGACCCGACTGAGGTCAGCTCCGGGTAGCCACGGATCTCAAGCCGCCAAGCCTCGTCATCGGTGAGATGCCAGTGGAAGACGTTGATCCGGAGATAGGCGAGGCAGTCGAGGAAGCGGGCGATATCGCCGACGGGGAAGAAACGGCGGGCTGTATCGAGATGGCAGCCGCGCCAGGCAAAGCGTGGCCGATCGGCAATGTGACCATCCGCCGGAAAGCGGAAGCCACCGCCGGCCCTGGCGGCGCGCAACAGCTGCCCCAGCGCCGTCAGGGCATATTGCCGGCCGGCAGCGTCGGCCGCCGTGATCAGGATATCGGTGGCGCGGAAATCCAGTCGATAGCCTTCCCGGTCGAGCGATGCATCACTGGCAAAGCGTAGCAGACGGTCATCCGGCAGCGCCGTCAGCGAGAAAGGTGCAGGCTCGATCGGAAACAGGCGGCGAAACAGCGCGGTCACCGCGGACACCGCCGACAGTTCGTCGGCCGTCGCACCCTCGGCCGGCACCAGGTAGCCCGGCAAGAGGTCGGATGGAACCATTTCCACTTCGGCCGGCCAAGGTATCAGCGCGAACGGCTGAGCGGCCATGGCACCGGATACAGACCTCTCGCCGGACGTCTCGCGCCGGAGATCCCCGACGAACACCGCCCGGCGCACGCCGTCGGCCTCGGTCAGGTAGGCCGAAACGATCCCCTCCCCGCGATGCTGCGGCTCTCCGGTGATGCCGCCGAGCGAGAATCGCCACGCACTGCCCGGCACGAGGCGGAAACCCTCCGGCGGCGCGACCTCGTGGTAATACCCCCGCCGGTCGAGAAGGTGCACATTGTCGGCGGATGGATCGCGTTCGACAAATCGAAGCGTGGTGAAGACGAGGCGGAAGCCCTCGACCGGCACGGCGCCGGTATTGCGGAGCTCGAACACGAAACGGCCGGCTGGATCCCCTTCCGACGGTTGCCAAAGGCAATCGAGATGGAAACAAGCCGCTTCGGGAGCGCCGGGCGCCCCTTGCTGGTTGGTCATCAAAACTCCTCCCAACGCGAGCCCGAGCCCCGCTGCCGTGCCCGCTGTCGCATCGGAGCCAGCCGGTCAGTTCCAGGCTCGGTCCGATCGCCGTCGCCGATTGGACGGCAGCGACGAGCAAGGCGCAAGCTCGCCGTGCATCCGAGGAACAGAAAAGTCGGCGGACGTACGCCCCTCCGCAGAGCGGAACAACCGCCGCAAATGCATGGCGTCGCCCCGGATCGAGAGAGAACTCCCTATCAGACCACCGGGCGCTCTGCCTGGGTATCGGGGGCTCGCGTCTTCCTTTCGAGAAGCAGCGAGACGACGAACACCGCCGCCCCGACCAGGCCGAGCGCCGCGCCCACCCAGCCCGTCGAGGCCCAGCCGTAACCGGCGGCGATCGAAACGCCGCCAAGCCAGGCGCCGAGCGCATTGGCGGTATTGAAGGCCGAATGATTGAGCGCGGCGGCCAGCGTCTGGGCATCCTTGCCCACGTCCATCAGGCGGGTCTGGAGGGTCGGGACCACCGCAAACCCGGTACCGATGAGAAAGACGACGATGACCGCCATCACCGGCTGGCGCACCGCCACGGTGAACAACACCAGAACCAGCACGTTCCAGGCCATCAGGCCACCGATCGTCGGCAGTAGCGCCCGATCGGCCAGTTTCGGCCCCACGATATTGCCGGCAATCATGCCGGCACCGAACACGCTGAGCACGAAGGGCACGGCGCTTTCGGGAATGTGCGACACGTTGACGAGCGTCGGGGTGATGTAGCTGAACACGGCGAACATGCCGCCAAAGCCCGTCGCACCGATGGCGAGCGTCAGCCAGACCTGCACCTCGCGCAGGGCGCCCAGCTCCCGCAACGGGCTCGCGCCGCGTTCGGGGCGATCGCGGGGAACACACACGGAAACCAGCGCCACCGTCATCAAGCCCAACGCCCCCACGATGGCGAAGGCAACGCGCCAGCCGAGCACCTGGCCCGCCCAGGTCGCCACCGGCGTGCCGACAAGCGTCGCGATCGTCAGCCCCAGCATGACGCGGCCGACGGCGCGGGCGCGCCCGTCGGGACCTGCCATGCCCGCCGCCACCAGGGCAGCAACCCCAAAATAGGCGCCATGCGGCAAGCCGCTTACGAACCTCAGAACCACCAGGCTGACAAAACTCGGCGCCAGTGCGCTGGCAAGGTTCCCCAGGGCGAAGATGCCCATCAGGATCAGCAGCAGGACGCGCCGCGACAGTTTCGCGCCAACGACGGCGATCAACGGTGCTCCAACCACCACGCCGAGGGCATAGGCGCTGATGATCCGGCCGGCGGCGGGTACGGTGACCTGCCAGCCGTCGGCGACGTCAGGCAGAAAACCCATGGCGGCGAACTCGCCGGTACCAATGGCAAAGGCGCCGATGGCCATTGCGAACTCGGCAATCGTCGCGGCGCTGAAGAGGGACGTCCTGGCGGCTGTGTTCATCGGAACCAATCAGACTGGCGATCGCGCGGGACATCCCGGAATCGATCATTGAAGCGCCAACCTAGGTTTGATTTTGCTGCGAATAAACATGTGGTATCGGAAGGATCACTCGGAAATTCCGGAAGATAGATATGCGAACGGACCTGGAAATGGCGGCGCTGGCGGCCATCGTGCGACACGGCAGCCTGTCTGCTGCGGCAAGGCATCTGGGCCTCTCGGTCTCGGTGATATCGGACCGCCTGACCAGCCTTGAAACCCGGCTCGGCGTTCGGCTGATCGCCAGGACGACGCGACGCCAGTCCCTCACAGAGGCCGGGCGCCTCTATCTCACGGAAATGGAGCCCATTCTCGCAGCCATCGACGATCTCGAAATACGCGTTCGCGACCTGTCGGCCACTCCCAGGGGAACGCTGCGGGTCACCGCGCCAATGCCAATCGGCCGCCGTTGGATCGCCCCCTTCGTCGGAGACTTCATTACCCGCTATCCAGATATCCATCTCAAACTGGTGCTGGAGGATCGATATGTCGATATCGTCGGGGAAGGCTTCGACGTCGCCATTCGCGGCGGCCCCGCCGTCGAGTCGGAGTTCACCGGCCGTTTTCTGGCCTCGACCCGCAGGGTCACCGTCGCCAGCCCCGACTATCTGAAGGTTCGCGGCATTCCCGAACAACCCGACGACCTCGCAGCACACGACTGCCTCATCTTCAACGCCGGCGGTCATTTCCACGCCGACTGGCGCTTCGGGCGCGGCGAGGCGTCGACGATCGTGCGAGTATCGGCGCGACTTGCGACCAGCAGTTCCGAGCTGCCGGTGACGTGGGCGGTGGCCGGCCTGGGTCTGACGCAGAAGTCACTCTGGGAGGTTCAGGAGCACATCGACGAGGGACGCCTCGTCATCGTCCTCGACGCCTTCGAACCGGATCCGGCGTCGTTCTTTGCCATCCATCCGGTCAGCCGGTCACAGTCCCGACTGCTCTCTCTTTTCATCGGAGAACTGGCCGCCTTTCTGAAACCGCGCTTTGCATCCTGACCACGGCGGCCGGAAACGAACGCCGTCACCCCTTCCGCAATGCCCGATACTGCGTCGGCGAGCTGTCGTGCACGCGCCGGAAGCAGCGGGAGAAATACAAGGGGTCGTCGAAGCCGAGATCGGCGGCGATGGCCTTGACCGACTGGTCGGTGGTGTCGAGCAGGAAACAGGCGCGCTGGATCTTCAGGCGGATGAAGAAGTCGAGCACGGTAAAGCCGGTCCGCTTCTTGAACACCGCAGCCAGATGCGACGATGACAGGTTGGCCTCGCGCGCCAGTTCGTCGACCTTCAACGACCGGCCGAGGTTGCCCTGCATCACATCGATCACGCGACGAATGCGCTGGTCGAGATTGTCGTCGCGGTTGGGCGATCGGTGGCGAAGAACCACGAGATGGGTGACGAGTTGCCCGAGCGCCATCGAGGCCGACAGCAGGTTGTCCGGCGTATAGCCTCGCCCGAGGATCGACAGCATCTTCTCGAACAGCGTCGGAATGGCCGGATCGCGCCCCGGATGCAGAAGTGGCTCCTCCGGATCGAGTTCCAGCAGGTCGGGCAGTAGCGCCACCTTGGCCCCGTCGAGATGCACCCAGTAGATCGTCCATGGATCGGCCGGGTCGGCGCCATAGGCATGCCCCACTCCGGCCGGTGCCAACAGAGCTTGCCCCGGCCGGATGCGCAGGCTGACGTCGCCGACGCGCCCCCACCCGCAACCGTCGGTGCAATAGATCAGCACCGACTGGGAAATGCCTTCCGGCCGCTCCACGAAGTGCCATTGGGCGCGCGGATAATGGCCGACGTCACTCGGCAGCAGCTCGATCAGCGGTTGACCGTCCAGCCAGCCGGACACCACCGGACGCGGCAGAACGATCGAGCGCTGACCTGGAAAACCCTCTTTGATCCGCTGTTCGCCATCTTCCGACATGGGGTGACGTTATCAGAGTATCCTCCATGATGTCCATCGTTACCGCTATTCACGCGGATGGGGGCGACGCCTAGCGTTCCGACAATGACAAGTCCCCGGCTCCGGGATGGGAAGGAACGCGCCATGAAACAAGTCGAACTCCCCGCAGCGCCCGAGGCGCTCGCCGGACCGGTCAGGGCATGGTCGGCGCCGCTCGTCATCCCCACCTACGAGCCCGCCCCCGCCGACCGCAACCCGATGTTCCTCGAGAAGCGGGTGTTCCAGGGATCGAGCGGCCGCGTCTATCCCCTGCCCTTCTTCGACCGCATCGCCCCCGAACTGCGCGAGAAGAGCTGGACCGCGCTGCATATCGAGAACGAGTATCTCCGCGTCACCGTTCTCCCCGAGCTTGGCGGCCGCATCTATGCCGTCGTCGACAAGACGAATGGCTACGATCTCGTCTATCGCAATCGGGTCATCAAGCCGGCTCTCGTCGGCCTGGCCGGGCCCTGGCTGTCCGGCGGCATCGAGTTCAACTGGCCGCAGCATCACCGCCCCAGCACCTACATGCCGACGGCTTGGGAAATCGTCGAGGAAGTCGACGGATCGCGCGTCATCTGGTTGTCCGAGCACGAGCCGATGAACCGCATGAAGGGCATGCACGGCGTACGCCTGAGCCCCGGCAAGGCCAGCCTCGAACTTGCAGTTCGCCTGCACAATCGCACCGAGCTGACCCAGACCTTCCTGTGGTGGGCGAATGTCGCCACCGAAGTGCACGAGGACTATCAGAGCTTCTTCCCGGAAGACGTCCACTTCATCGCCGACCATGCCAAGCGCGCGACATCGGCCTTTCCCGGCTGCGAGGGGCACTACTACGGCGTCGACTATGCTGCCCGCGCCAGGGATGGCGTCCCCGCCGAGGAAACGCCGGGGCAGTTCGTGCCCAAGCGGGGCTATGCCCCCAATGACCTCCGCTGGTACTCCAATATTCCCGTGCCGACGAGCTACATGTGCCTCGGTTCACGCGACGATTTCTTCGGCGGATACGATCATGCCGCCGATGCGGGAATCGTCCATGTCGCCAACCACCACATATCCCCCGGCAAGAAGCAGTGGACGTGGGGCAACCACGAGTTCGGCTACGCCTGGGACCGGAACCTGACAGAGCCCGACGAGAACGGCATCTGCTGGCCCTACATCGAGATCATGGCCGGCGTCTACACCGACAACCAGCCCGACTTTTCCTTCCTCGCACCCGGCGAGACCAAGTCCTTCTCGCAGTACTGGTATCCGATCCGTCAAATAGGGGCCGCGGCAGCAGCCACTCTCAAGGCCGCCATCGGCCTGAAGCTCGCGGGTTCCAAGTTGACGATCGGCGTTCAGGCAACCGAGGCGGTAGCCGGCGCGCGCATTACCGTCTCGGTCGGCGGCCAGACGCTTGCCGACCGTACCGCCGATCTCGATCCGACCTTGCCGCTCATCCTCCCTGTCGACCTCGCCGAGGGCGTCGACAGCGCCGACGTCCGCATCACCGTAAAAAAGGATGGCATGACGCTGGTCGAACGCCGTCCGGTTGACCGGGGCGAAGTAACCATTCCGCCGCCCGCCACGGAGCCGCCACCACCCGCCGAGATCGAAAGCACCGACGAACTCTGGATGACCGGCGTTCATCTCGACCAGTACCGCCACGCTACACGTCCCGCCGACATCTACTGGCGCGAAGCGCTTCGTCGCGACCCGGGGGACAGCCGATGCAACACGGCGCTCGGCATCTGGCACCTGAGGCGGGGCGAGTTCGCAACCGCTAAGGCTTGCTTCCGCAAGGCGATCGAGCGACTGACCCGGCGCAATCCGAACCCGTCGACCGGCGAAGCCCATTATCATCTCGGCATTGCCCTGCGCCATCTGGGCCAGATCGATGCGGCTTATGATGCTCTCTACAAGGCGACTTGGAACGCCGCCTGGCGCGGCCCGGCGCATCTGGCGCTGGCCGAAATCGACGGGACGCGTGGCGCCTTTGTCGACGCGCTGAACCACGTCGAGGAAGCGCTCCGCCATGATGTCGAGAACTCCGTTGCTCGCAACCTTCGCGCGGCGTTGCTTTTCAAGCTTGGCCGAGCCGGCGAAGCCGACACCCTTGTCGCCGAAACATTGGCCCGCGACCCGCTCGACGCCCGCGCCCGCGCACTGAAGGGCCAGCCGTTCGACGGCGACGACCAGCTCCATCTCGACGTCGCCATCGAGGCGGCACGCGGCGGCTTCGTTGCCGATGCGCTGTCGCTGCTCGAAGCCCGCATCGATACCTGCGGCGCCAGCGCATCGCCGCTTCTTCACTATCATGCCGCCCTTCTCGCCAGCCGGCTTGGAAAGGGGACGGAGCCCTATCTGGCCGCCGCCGCCAAGGCGTCGCCGGACTACTGCTTCCCATCCCGGCTCGAAGACATCGCCGCGCTGGAAACGGCAATCGCCATGAACCCCAGCGATGGTCGCGCGCCCTGCTATCTCGGCTACCTCCTCTACGATCGCCGCCGCCACGCCGACGCGATCGCCATGTGGGAGAAAGCCGTTGCCATCGACCCCTCCTGGTCGATCCCCTGGCGCAACCTCGGCATCGGCTACTTCAACATCGAGGGCTCGGAGGAGAAGGCCGTCGCCGCTTACGACAAGGCGCTGGCCGCCGCGCCATCCGACGCCCGCCTCGTCTACGAGCGCGATCAACTCTGGAAGCGCATCGGCCGTTCACCGGCCGAGCGCCTTGCCGAGCTGGAAAGCCGGCTCGACCTGGTGGCTTGCCGCGACGATCTCAGCGTCGAGCTTTCCTCTCTCTACAATCAGTTAGGTCAACCTGAGAAGTCGGCCCCACTGATTGCCGGTCGCCTGTTCCAGCCCTGGGAAGGTGGCGAGGGCCTCGCCCTCGATCAGTGGGTGCGCTGTCGTCTCGGCCTTGGTCGCAGGGCACTTGCGGCCGGTGACGCCGAAAAGGCAGTCGCCGAGTTCCAGGCGGCACTCCATCCACCGCACTCGCTTGGCGAGGCGCGGCACCTCCTCGCCAACCAGAGTGACATTCATTACTGGCTGGGCAAGGCGCTCGCCGACGCCGGTCGAAGCGAAGAGGCAAGCCGCTGGCTGACCCTGGCCGCCGAATTCACGGGTGACTTCCTTGGCATGGAGGTGCGCGCCTATTCGGAGAAGACCTTCTTCTCCGCCCTGTCGCTGCTGGCGCTCGGCCGCAAGGCAGAGGCTGAAGAACTGCTCGGCCAACTCCGCGCCTACGCCGAGGAGACGATGAAGACCCCGGCGAAGATCGACTATTTCGCCACCTCTCTGCCGACCATGCTGCTGTTCGATGACGACCTTCAGCTTCGTCGGCGCGTCTCAGCCCACGTCATGCTCGCCGAAGCGGCCATCGGCCTCGGCGATAACGAAAAAGGTCGCGAGCACCTTCAGGCTGCCCTGAAGCTGGACCCCAACCACGCGCTCGCGGCCGACCTCCTCAGCGATCTTCCCAATAGCTGAGGAGGCACCCATGAACGTGCTGCGCCTTGAAACCGATGTCGCCGAGTTGACGCTCTCGACGCAAGGCGCAGCCGTTCTCGGCTGGAATCTGAACACTGGCACCGGCCGTCTGCCCCTCCTTCGCCCGGCGCGACACGGCGGCAACGGCGCCCCCGACGAAACCGCCGCCTTCCCGTTGGTGCCCTACGGAAACCGGATCGGTGGCAACGCCTTTTCCTTTGCCGGACATGACTATCGGCTGCTTCCCAACGCCGGCGACCGCCATCGGCTGCATGGCGACGGCTGGTTGTCCGATTGGGAAATCGAGACAGCGGGGGAGCGCAGCGCTACGCTCGCCCTTCGTCACACCTCCGGCAACGCAGCCCCTTGGGACTATCTCGCCCGTCAAACGATAGCACTCGATGGAGCAGAGCTGGCGCTGACCCTATCGGTGCGGAACACCGGCGAGACCACCCTGCCCTTCGGTCTCGGCTGGCACCCCTATTTTCCGCTGACCCCGCGCATGCGACTGACGGCTCCCGCCTCGTCCGTCTGGCTCGAAGACGCCGATCATCTCCCCACCGAGGAAGTCCCTCTTCCCGCCGACCTCGACTTTCGAAAGGCGGCGCCACTGCCCGAGCGCTGGATCAACAACGGCTTCGAAGACTGGAACGGCTGCGCCCGCATCGACTGGCCCGAGCGTCGACTGATGCTGACGATCGATGCCGATCCCATCTTCTCCCGCTATGTCGTCTACCGCCCAGATGCCGACCGCGACCCCACCTATGCCGGCGACTGGTTCTGTCTCGAGCCAATGACGCATACCATCAACGGCTTCGCATCGCCTGCGCTGGGCGGACTTCGCATGCTGGAACCCGACGCCGTGCTCGAAGGCCGGATTGCGCTCAGGGCTCTGATGCGGCGAACCGGCTGACACCGAGCGGCGAGACGAAGGGCGATCGCAATGGTAGGAAGTTGCCATGCAGGCAGCGACCATCCACTCGTTCCGGATCTCCGCCAATGGCAGCCGGGCCTCCCGGGGAAACGCCTCTTTGCTGTTTCCCTATTGGAGCTTCACGAAGACCGTCATCGCCATCTGTGCACTGAAACTCTACGAAAGTGGCAAGGTCGATCTGGACGGCAGGATATCCGGCGAGCGGTACACGCTACGGCAGTTGCTGAGCCACACCGCCGGCCTGCCGGACTATTCGTCGCTCGCCGACTACCATCGGGCAGTCGCCGCCGATGAGACGCCGTGGCCGCGCGACAGGCTTCTCGACGCGGCTCTCGCAAACGGGTTCCTCTTCGCACCCGGTCAGGGGTGGTCCTACTCCAACGTCGGCTACATGCTGGCCAGGGAGTTGATCGAGGCGGCCTCGGGGTTGTCTCTCGCCGCCCTTGTCGAGGAAATCGTCAGCCGTCCTCTCGGGCTGAAAAGCGTGGAGCTTGCGACCAGCCGAGAGCAATTTTGGCGCATCCACTGGCAGGGAGCCGAGGGCTACCACCCTGGCTGGGTCTATCACGGCTGCCTGATGGGAACGGCGGAGGACGCGGCGCTGCTTCTGCGTGGCCTCGTTACCGGTGCCTTGCTGAGCGAGCCGATGGTGCGCGAGATGCGGCGATCCCTGCCGCTGGGCGGCGCCTTGGAAGGCCGTCCATGGACGGCATGCGGCTATGGTCTCGGTCTGATGATCGGCCGCATAGGCGGACCGGGACGGGCCATTGGACACTCCGGCGGCGGTCCGTTTTCTTCGAACGCCGTCTACCATTTCCCCGACGTCGGTCATGGCGTCACCGTCGCCAGCTTCGGTGAAGGCCAAGCCGAAGGCTTGGCCGAGTTCGAGGTGGCGGACTTCGCCCTCAGCAGCTGAATGTTCATGGTACGGCGTTTTCGGCTGGCTTTGCCTGTTGTTGAAGCGATTGTCGACCGCTATCTACATGGAAATATGGTGCACATTGCGCTAGCGTTGGGCACGAATAGCGTGTGCTGCGTGCGCTACGGGTAACCCGAAGTCGACGGAGACCTTGATCAACTTCCAGCTATTGGAGCGGAAATCTATGTCTTTGCCGATTGCACCGAAGCACATCCAGTCGACGCTTCGCCGGTTCCTGGAGGGAGAGGCCTCGGGCGGCCTGGTTCTGATGGCCGTTGCCGCACTGGCCATTCTGACCGCCAACTCCTCCTTTGCCGAAACCTATTTCGATGCGCTGCACATCTACCTGGGGCCTCTCAGCCTTCAACACTGGATCAATGACGCGCTGATGGCCGTGTTCTTCCTGCTGGTCGGGCTGGAGATCAAGCGCGAGATGCTGGACGGTCAGCTGTCCAGCTGGAGCCGGCGCATCCTGCCCGGAGCGGCCGCCGCAGGCGGCATGCTGTTTCCCGCCCTCATCTATGTGGCGTTCAACTGGAGCGACCCGTCGGCTTTGAGAGGCTGGGCCATTCCGACCGCCACCGACATCGCCTTTGCGCTCGGCGTCATTTCGCTTTTCGGCTCCAGGGTCCCGAGCTCCCTCAAGATCTTCCTGGCCGCGCTTGCCATCATCGACGATCTGGGCGCCGTCATCGTCATCGCGCTGTTCTACACCGCCGACCTCAACCTTTGGGCTCTCGGTGGCACGGCCGTCGTCCTCGCCGTGCTTTACGGTCTGAACCGGTCGAAGGTGATGGCGCTCTGGCCCTACCTGATTCTCGGCGTGGGTTTGTGGGTGCTGGTGTTTGCCTCCGGCGTCCATGCCACCCTGGCCGGCGTGATGCTGGCGCTCACCATTCCGCTCAAGCCGACGCCGGGCACCCCGGAAGCGGACGACGCGGAATCGCCGCTTCATCGGCTGGAGAACGGCCTCCACAAGCCGGTTGCCTTCCTGATCGTGCCTTTGTTCGGCTTTGCCAACGCCGGCGTCTCGCTTGCCGGCCTGTCGATGGGCGTGTTCGCCGAACCGCTGACGATGGGCATCGCCGCCGGGTTGATGCTGGGCAAGCTGATCGGCGTCATGGGCACCGTGGCCGTGCTGGTCAAGCTGGGTATTGCTTACCTTCCGGCAAGCGCCAGTTGGGGGCAGATGGCAGGAACGTCTTTCCTGTGCGGCATCGGCTTCACGATGTCGCTCTTCATCGGGCTGCTGGCCTTCGATGACCCATCCGTCCAGGATCACGTCAAGATCGGCATCCTCCTGGGCTCGCTCGTCTCGGGCGTGCTCGGCGCCATCTGCCTGGCAGCCTTCGGGCGTCGCCAGGGCGCTACCGCAAGCTGACCCTTCGGCAGATCCGATCTGGGCAATGCAGAACGACCGGACGATCTCTCGCCCGGTCGCCTGCTGGTCGTCTCGTGTCGGCGTCTGGCCCGCTTGCCTTACTTCCGGCCGAGGCCGGTGCTACGGACGTTGTCGAGCAGCACGGCGAGGAGCAGGATCAGGCCGCGCACCAGATACTGGTAGAAGGCCTGGATGTTGAGCAGGTTCATGGCGTTCTCGGCGATGCCGAGGATCAGCACGCCGACGATGACGCCGGTCATCGCCGCCCGCCCGCCGGCCAGCGACACGCCACCGAGCACGCAGGCCGAAATGGCCGAAAGCTCGAGGCCGGTCGCCGCGTTGGGTTGGCCGGAGGTGATGCGCGACGCCAGAAGGATGCCCGCGACGGCGCAGACGAGTCCCTGGATGGTGAAGATCCAGATGCGCATGCCGTCGACGTTGACGCCGGCAAGACGCGACGCTTCGGGATTGCCGCCGATGGCCAGCGTGTTGCGGCCGAAAACGGACCGGTTCAGGACGAAACCGAACACGCAGAACAGGGCGACCATGATCCAGATCGGCGTCGGAATGCCGATAAAGCGCGACAGGGCCAACTGATAGAAGCCGGGATCGTTGATACCCACGGCGCGGCCGTCGGAGGAGATCAGCGCGAGGCCGCGCACGATCTGCATGGTGGCCAGCGTGGTGATCAGCGCGTTGATCTTCAGCTTGGCGATGATGGCGCCATTGACGAAGCCGACGAAGGTGCCGCAGGCAAGCGCCGCGATCAGGCCGATGACGATCGAGCCGGAGGCGTTCGACGCCATGACCGCCACCATGCCTGTGAAGGCGACGATCGAACCGACGGAAAGGTCGAAATCGCGCGAGGCGAGACAGAACATCATCGTGCAGGAAACGATGCCGATCGTGACCACCGACTGGAACAGGCCCAGCATGTTGCGTTCGGTGAGGAAACTCGGCACGAAAACCGAGACGACCGCGAAGGCGATAACGAAGATGACGAGGAGGCCCTGCTCACCCAGCAGGAGACGTTTCAGGAAGGCCATCACGATGCTTTCTTGTTCGGCTCGCCAGCCGTCCGGTCCGGCAGGGCCGAGGCGAGAATGGCGTGTTCGTTGAATTCGGCGCGTTCGTAGCGGGCGGCGATCCGCCCTTCGCACATGACGATGACGCGATCTGAAATGCCCATCACCTCCGGCAGCTCGCTGGAGACGACGACGATGGCCAGCCCTTTTTCCGCCAAGTGGTAGAGCAACTCGTAGATCTCGGCCTTGGCGCCGACGTCGATGCCGCGCGTCGGCTCGTCGACGATGAGCACCTTGACGCCGCTCTCGGCCAGCCACCGGGCAAGCAGCACTTTCTGCTGGTTGCCGCCCGAGAGGTTGACGATGTCCTGTTTGGCCGACGGCGTACGGATGCGAAGCTGCTTGATGAAGTCGGCCGCCGTGTCCGCCTCCCGTCTGAGGCTCAGGAGACCAAAGGGCGAGAAATGGCGGCGAGCGGAAATGACGATATTCTCCGCCACCGAAAGCCCCTGCACGATGCCGTCGAACTTCCGGTCCTCGGAACAGAGCACAAGGCCCTCACGGATGGACCGGCGCGGATTGGCGCCCGAGCTTTCCACGCCATCGATGCTCACCTTGCCGGAACGGCGGGGATCGGCGCCATAGACGAGGCGCATCAGCTCGGAACGACCGGAACCGACCAGCCCGAAAAAGCCGACGATCTCGCCGGCTCTCGCCTCGAAGTCGATGGGACGCGGCAACTTGGCCCCGGACATCACTTCAACCTTGAGACGGACCTCACCGGCAGGACGGCCCCGCCAGCCCCAGATGTCGGAGATCTCACGCCCAACCATCTCGGCAACCAGGCTCTCGCGCGTCACGTCAGCCATCGCAGGATGGTGGGCGGCGAGCTTGCCGTCGCGCAAGACGGTACAGCCATCGCAAAGGCGGAATATCTCGTCGAGACGGTGCGAGATGTAGATGATGACCTTGCCGGAGGCGCGCAGCTCGCCGATGAGCTGGAACAGCACCTCGCTCTCCTGCGATGACAACGACGACGTCGGTTCATCCAGGGCAATGACGCGCGCATCCAGCATGATCGCCTTGGCGATCTCGATCATCTGTCGCTCGCCCAGCGACAATCTGGACACCTTGGTGTCGGCATCCACCGACAGGCCGATCTCCTTGAGACGACGGTTCACCTCGTCTTTCAGCGAGCGAAAATCAATGACGCCCGCCCGGTTCGGAAACCGGCCAAGCCGGAGGTTTTCCGCCACGGTCAGCTCGGGCACCAGTTGCAGTTCCTGATGCACGACCACCACGCCGGCCGCGAAGGCGTCACGGGTAGAGCCGAAATGCTGCGCGACCCCGTCGACGGAAATCTCGCCGTCATCGGCCCCGGTATCGCCTGAGAGAATACGAATGAGTGTGGACTTGCCGGCGCCATTCTCGCCGATCAGCCCGTGAACGGAGCCTTTTCCCACCCCGAAGGAGACATCCGACAGCGCCTTGACGCCCGGATATGTCTTTGAAATGTGGGAGAAGCTAAGAAAGTCGGCCATGTTCTCGCGCCTTGCTCGGGAGCCGGCGACGGAAGATCGCCAGCTCCATGTCATGTCAGCGGCCCAGCAGGTCCGGCCTTACTCGATGCCAAGGCTCTTGCGGACATCCTGATAGGTGTCGCGCAGAGCCAGCTCACCGGCGGTCAGCGTCACGGCCGGCGGCTCCTTGTCGTTGGCGATCCACTCATACATGTTGAGCGCGGTCTCGTAGCCGTGGCGCTTCGGCGAGATGATGACAGTGCCGAAGAAACCGGTGGCGGAAGGTTTCTTGAACTCGTTGATCGCCGAGTCCGCACCACCGATGCCGACACCGATGAAGTTGTCGGGCGTGATGCCGACGGTCTCGGAGGCGCGGACGGCGCCGAGCACGGCTTCGTCGTTGAGACCGAAGGCAACCCAGTGCTTGACGTCGGCATGCTTGTTGAGCACCACCGTGGCAGCGTTGAGGGCCGCTTCGGTGTCGGTCTTGGCCTGCGGGGCGTCGAAGATGTTGGCCTCGGGGAAGCCAGCCGCCTTCAGCGAGGAGATGGCGCCTTCGACACGGTCGACGGCGGTCGGCAACTGGTCGTAGGAGACGCGGATCGCGCCGACGCTCGCCATGTCCCACCCGCGCTTCTTGATCTCGTCGGCGATGGCGGTGCCGACGGCCTCGCCAATCTTCAGCGCCGAGATGCCCATGTGGGGCACGCTCTCGATCGGCGAGCCATCGGCATTCACCAGACGGTCGTCGACGGTCATCATCTTGAGGCCGTTGGCCTCGGCCTTGGCGACAATGCCCGGCCCGAGCTTGACGTCCGGCGTGCAGATGATGAAGCCCTGTGCGCCCTGGGCGCCAAGGTTGTCGATCGCCGACTGAACCTTCTCTCCATCCTCGGCGCCGATCTTCACCAGGGTGAAGCCCTTCTCCTTGGCGGCGACGTCGGCGAACTTCCACTCATCCTGGAACCAGGGTTCCTCCGGCTGCTTGACCACGAAGCCGATCTTGATGTCGGCGGCGTGCGCCGCAACGGTCAGCGCCCCGACGGCGATGCCGACGGCGGCGATGCTCTTCAGAATACGAAGCATGGCGTTTCCTCCATTTTCTCTTCAACGATCGCTCGCCAACGCGGCGCGCCTTTCGCTACTCCAATCGACTTTGCGGCGGAACCGGAAGAGCCCCATCATGGACGATTCCGTGTTGCTGCTGTCGCAGATCATCCGGAGCCCTCCGCAACGGCGGCTTGTGTGGCTGCTTGACCAGAACGAGGAGCGGAACTGATCGGCAAAGAGATCGAGGCCGGATTGGCCGTCGATTCCAGACGGGCCGGCCGATGCCTCCCCCGATATCCCCCACTTCCCCCGTCCTGTAGCCTGTCGGCAGCCACGCTTCCTCCCGGCGGCCATCCCACCGCCGGCTGAACCGGTCGCGCCGCGCCATTCGTCCGTTCAGTAAGGACGATCTTGCGCGGCGAAAAACAGCCTAGGTGGCGGATGTCCACGCGGGAATGGCTACATCCATGAATTCCATGGACGAAACTCTTAAGAGACCGACCACTTCGACCTTTGTTGGACAGCCCGGCGTGAACAAAGTGGAAGACACAGCCAAAGAACGCTCGAGGCAACGGCGAAGCATAGGTCATACGCATTTACCCCGAAGGCATCCCGGCCGCTCGATCGTTGACCCGATCGCGGGTGCCGCATACCTTTCACCGTCGCAGAACCCGCCACGTGGAGTGCTCATCTTGACCGACCAGGCAACCGTGACCGTTGGCGTCATCGCCAAGGAAATCGGCGTGTCCGACGCCAAGGTAAAGAAGGCGATCGAGACGCTGAAGATCGAGCCGGTCGGCAAGCGCGGCGTATGCAAGCTCTATGCGGCCGATGCGATCGATGCCATCAGGACGTCGCTCTCCTGAAGCTGGCACCCCATCGCGGACCGGTTTCTCCGCCGGCATGCGACCGGGCGGTGCGATTTACGTCGCGGTGATCCCACTGTTTTCCGGCTGCTTCTGAACCCGAAGCGGCGATAGTCGTTGCGGAACACACACGGAACATGTTAACTCTGTTCGTGATTTGTACCGATTCGCGTTTCGGTGCGCCGGCCGACCAGCGGGGACCAGACGATGCTCACGCGCAAACAGCTCGAACTCCTGATGTTCATTCATGAACGCCTGAAGGAGTCCGGCGTTCCGCCGTCTTTTGACGAGATGAAGGATGCGCTCGACCTCAAGTCGAAGTCCGGCATTCATCGTCTCATTACCGCGCTTGAAGAGCGCGGTTTCATTCGCCGGCTTCCCAACCGGGCGCGGGCGCTGGAAGTCATCAAGCTGCCGGAGACCATGCAGCCGGGCATTGGCCGGACGCGCAAGGGGTTCGCGCCATCGGTGATCGAGGGCGATGCCGGCCGCAAGGCGGCGCCCGCCAGCGTCTCCACGCCTTCGCTCGACAGTCGCGACACGGTGCCGGTGCCGGTCATGGGGCGCATCGCCGCCGGCGTGCCGATCGCCGCCATCCAGAACCAGTCGCATATCTTGCATGTCCCGATCGATCTCGTTGCAGGCGGCGAGCATTACGCCCTCGAAGTGCGGGGGGACTCGATGATCGAGGCCGGCATTCTCGACGGCGACACCGTCGTCATCAAGAAGTCCGACACGGCCGACTCCGGCGACATCATCGTGGCGTTGGTGGACGACGAGGAAGCGACGCTGAAGCGGCTTCGGCGCAAGGGCGCCTCCGTCGCGCTCGAAGCTGCCAACCCGGCCTATGAAACCCGCATTTTCGGACCCGATCGGGTTCGAATCCAGGGCCGTCTCGTGGCTCTGATGCGCCGGTACTGATCGTCGTCGGCATTGAACCGGCAATGGGGCGCTCTACGGCGCCCCTTTTCGTTATGTCGTCGTCGAGAGTGCGGCCCGACTTATCTTACCAGCCGGCTTTCCGGCGAGGGATGGAGCAGCGACGTGTCGCCGTAGGAATAGAAGCGGTAGCCGCTGGCGATCGCATGGGCGTAGGCGGCACGCATGGTGTCGAGGCCGGAGAAGGCCGATACCAGCATGAACAGCGTCGATCTCGGCAGATGAAAGTTGGTCATCAGCAGATCGACGGCACGGAAGCGGTAGCCTGGCGTGATGAAGATGTCCGTCGCACCCGCAAACGGTCGGATAAGGCCGTCCTCGTCGGCGGCGCTTTCCAGAAGCCGCAGCGACGTCGTACCGACGGCCACCACCCTGCCCCCTCCTGCACGAACGGCATTGAGCGCATCGGCCGTTTCCTCCGAGACGTGACCGATCTCGGAATGCATCTTGTGGTCTTCGGTGTCGTCCACCTTCATGGGCAGAAACGTGCCGGCCCCCACGTGCAGCGTCACGAAATGGCGGCCGATGCCGCGCACTTCCAGCCGGTCGAAGAGATCCGGCGTGAAGTGGAGTCCGGCAGTCGGCGCGGCAACAGCACCGCTCTCGCGGGCATAAACCGTCTGATAGTCGGCCCGATCGCGCTCATCCTCGGCTCGCTTGGCTGCGATATAAGGCGGAAGGGGGATGTGGCCGACCGTCACCAACGCCAGATCCAGATCCGGGCCGGCACGATCGAAGGCCAGAGTAACCTCTCCGTCATCGCCCTTCTCCGCAACGACGGCGCCCAGAGCGGGCGTGCTTGGGTCGGCGCCGGAAAACACCACATGATCGCCAGCGCGCAGCTTGCGCGCGCCTTTCACGAAAGCGCGCCAGCGATCCGGCGCCTCGCGCATGTGTAACGTGGCGGAAAAGCGAACCGGCTCGGCGCCCTCGCGCTCGCGGCGGCCTTCGAGCTGGGCCGGAATGACCTTGGTGTCGTTGAACACCAGCGCGTCACCAGGCGATAGAAGCTCGGCAAGATCGCACGCGTGCCGATCTTCGAATGGGGCGCTCGGCGTCACCACCAACAGGCGCGAGGCGTCACGCGGGACGGCCGGGCGCAGCGCAATCCTTTCGGGCGGCAGATCGAAATCGAAGGCTGAAACTTGCATGACCCTGCATAGGCATGGCCTCAGAGAAAGGCAACAGCCAGCGCGAGCGAGGGGGCCCGTTGCGAGTTCCCGCACAAGCTCTGCCACCCCTGCGCGCAAGGCCTAAAGGATATCCGCCTAAAAAACAGCACCATTGGGGAACTGCGACTAGCGCCCACGGGAGTCATCGGATAAACCGCGTGCCGAAAAGTCCAGAAAACAAGGACCGACCATGCTCGAGTGGTTCCGCAAGCTCCTCCCGCACGAAGAGCAATTCTTCGATCTGTTCGCACAACACTCCGAAACCGTCGTCAACGCCGCTCAGTCCCTCAACGCCCTTCTGTCGGGTGACGACCGCGATGCGCGCATCGCGGAAATCGTCGCCCTCGAAGACAAGGCCGACGGAATCACTCGTGAGGTGCTGCTTGCCGTTCGGCGGAGCTTCATCACGCCGTTCGACCGCAACGACATCAAGGACCTCATCCAGTCGATGGATGACACCATCGACACCATGCACCGCGTGGTGAAGACGATCCTGCTGTTCGAGCAGCGCGCCTTCGATCCCGGTATGCGCGACATGGGGCTCGACATCCTTCAGGCGTCAAAGCTGGTTTCCGA
Organism: Pleomorphomonas sp. NRK KF1; assembly: GCF_023721755.1. Lineage (GTDB taxonomy): Bacteria > Pseudomonadota > Alphaproteobacteria > Rhizobiales > Pleomorphomonadaceae > Pleomorphomonas. Next base: position 802,314 of record NZ_JAMDLH010000001.1, read on the forward strand.
GGCCATCCCGCTCTTGAAGAGCGTCGGTTCCAACGCCCCTCGTCTGACAGCTCTGTCGGAAGAAGTCACCCGCGTCGAGGGCCACTCGGACCTCCTGCATGACAACGGCCTCAAGGATCTCTATCGGCGGCATGGCACGGGCAACGCCATGGGCTACATCATCGGCAGCAAAATCTATGGCGAGCTCGAGAAGGTACTCGACCGCTTCGAGGATGTCGCCAAGGAAATCAGCGGCATCGTGATCGAGAACGTCTGATGGAGACGCTCGCCCTTCCGCTGCTGGTCGGCCTGATCGGCATCGCGCTGCTGTTCGACTTCCTCAACGGTCTGCACGATGCCGCCAACTCGATCGCCACCATCGTGTCGACGCGCGTGCTCAGGCCGCAGTACGCGGTGTTCTGGGCGGCCTTCTTCAACTTCATCGCCTTCCTGTTCTTCGGCCTTCACGTGGCGACGACGCTCGGCAAAGGCATCATCGATCCGTCCATCGTCACGCCGCATGTGGTGTTCGCCGCCCTGATGGGAGCGATCACCTGGAACGTCATCACCTGGCTTGCCGGCATTCCCTCGTCGTCCTCGCATGCCCTGGTGGGCGGCCTAGTTGGCGCCGGTCTCGCCAAAACCGGCTTCAGCTCCATCGTCTGGGCCGGCCTGCTGAAGACGGCGGGCGCGATTTTCCTGTCGCCGGCCTTCGGCTTCTTCCTCGCGCTGATGCTGGTGCTCGCGGTGTCCTGGACCTTCGTCAAACGAACGCCCTTTGCAGTGGACAATACTTTCCGGCACCTGCAGTTCGTCTCGGCCTCGTTCTACTCGCTGGGCCACGGCGGCAACGACGCCCAGAAGACGATGGGCATCATCGCCGTGCTGCTTTACTCGCAGGGTTATCTGGGTGGTGAGTTCTACGTGCCGTTCTGGGTGGTAATCGCCTGTCAGTCGGCCATGGCGCTCGGCACCCTGATGGGCGGCTGGCGCATCGTCCACACCATGGGCTCGAAGATCACCCGGCTCAATCCGATGCAGGGCTTCTGCGCTGAAACCGGCGGCGCCATCACGCTGTTCATCGCCACGCACTTCGGCATTCCCGTGTCGACCACCCACACGATCACTGGCGCCATCGTCGGTGTCGGCGCGGCGCGGCGCGTGTCGGCCGTCCGCTGGGGAATCGCCGGCAACATCGTCATCGCTTGGATCATCACGATGCCGGCCGGCGCCGCCATCGCCGCCTGCTCCTACTGGCTGGTCAACCTGTTCGTCTGAATGACCTCATCATCCTCCGTCACCGGCTCGTCATCTGGCGGGCGGGGCGGCAGGACGAGCGTGACTAGGGTAAAGCTCACGAACAGCAACAGGTACCAAGACCCCATCTTTCCGAGGGAAACCAGGCGCCAGTCCGCTTGACCCGGATAGAGCCAGGTTCCGGTGAAAGTTCCGACGTTCTCGGCCACCCACATGAAAAAGCAGGTCAGCAGGGCCGCGACGACGAGCGGCATCCAGCGTGGCGTCTTGTCGACCGTGAAATAGATCCGCACGCGCCCGTACAGAACAACCGTCGCCGCGAACAGGAACCACCTGAAATCCTGAATGAAATGGTGCCCGAAGAAGTTGGCGTAGATGGCCACGGACAGGGCAAAGGTCCAGTTGCGTCCAGGGAAGTTGGTGAAGCGCATGTCGAAAACGCGGATGGCGCGCGCCATGTAGCTACCGACGGAACCGTACATGAAGCCGGAGAACAGGGGCACGCCGGAGATCGCCATCACCGCGGGCTCCGGATAGCTCCATGAGCCCATATGAACCTTGAAGATTTCCATGGCCGTGCCGACCACGTGGTAGACGGCAATAACCTTCAGCTCTGAAAGGTTCTCAAGGCGAAACGCCAGCATGAGAACCTGAACCGTCAGCGCGAAGGCGAAGAGAAAGTCGTAGCGGTGAACAGGCCAATCCGCCGACCAGAGAAACTTGGTGGCAATGAGCGCCGAAAGCATCACGCCACCAAACAGGCACGACCATGCCTGCTTCAGACCGAACAGAAGGAACTCTGCGATCGGAACCGGCAGGCGCGACAGAAGACGTCGCAGGGCCAGGCGTAACGGCTCCAGAAACGGGCCAGTGGCATGTTCCGGCTCGGGAAGAATGGCCGCCTCCCACAAAAACGCCGACGAAGAAACCTTCGTCGGCGCAAACTCAATCGAACGGAAACGTCAGGCCGCGTCGGCGGCCACGACGACCGACACGATCTTGTCGGGATCGCGCACCGGCTCGCCGCGCTTGATCTTGTCGACGTTGTCCATGCCTTCGATGACCTTGCCCCACACCGTGTACTGCTTGTCGAGGAAGCGGGCGTCGTCGAAGCAGATGAAGAACTGCGAGTTGGCCGAGTTGGGGTTCATGGCGCGGGCCATGGACACCGTGCCACGCACGTGCGGCTCGGCGTTGAACTCCTGGTTCAGGTCGGGATACTTCGAACCACCGGTACCGGTCCCGTGCGGGCAGCCGGTCTGGGCCATGAAGCCTTCGATCACGCGGTGGAACACGATGCCGTCGTAGAACTTCTCGCGCACCAGCTTCTTGATGTGAGCCACATGGTTGGGCGCGAGGTCGGGCCGCATCTCGATGACGACGGTGCCCTTGCTGGTTTCCATGACGAGGGTGTTCTCGGGATCCTTGATATCGGCCACGCGGGCCTCCTTTCGGTCTTGTTGCCGGCAGCGCTCTTATCACGGCCGGACGGAAAGTTCGATCGGTCAGTTCGGATCGGAAGCGAGACGCGCCTTGACGATCTTGTCGGGGTTTGCCGGCGGCTCGCCACGATTGATCTTGTCGACCACGTCCATTCCGTCGGTCACTTGTCCCCAAACGGTGTACTGGCCGTCGAGGAAGCCGCCGTCGTCGAACATGATGAAAAACTGGGAGTTGGCGCTGTTGGGATCCTGCGCGCGCGCCATGCCGACGGCACCGCGCCCGAAGTGCGCCTTGGAGAACTCGGCCGGGATATCCGGCAGGTCGGAGCCGCCCATACCGGTACCGGTGGGATCGCCGGTCTGCGCCATGAAGCCATCGATCACCCTGTGAAAGATGATGCCGTCATAGAAGTGCTTGCCGACCAGCGTCTTGATCTGCTCGACGTGTTTGGGCGCAAGATCGGGCCTGAGTTCGATGGTCACCTTGCCCTTGCTGGTTTCCAGGATCAGCGTGTTGTCCGGCGAGGCGGCCCAAGCGCCGGTGGACAAAACTCCGCTCGTCAGCATGATGCCGGAGGCGGCAAGCGCCGCGAGAAAGGTCCTGCGGATCACATCGATCTCCCTGTTTCCTGTTGTAGCCGGTCAGCCGGCCGGGTAGCGGGCGCGGAGTTTCTCCGCCACCTGCGGCGGAACAAAGGCAGTGACGTCGCCGCCCAACTTGGCGATCTGCTTGACGAGGCTCGACGCGACATGGCGAACGCCCGAGGAAGCCCCGAAGTAAACCGTGTCGATTTCCGGCGCCATGGCCGCGTTCATGCCCGCCATGCCCACCTCGACGTCGAGATCGGAACTGTTGCGGATACCGCGAACGATCACGCGCGCCTGATGTCGGCGCGCAATATCGACGGCCAGACAGGCAAAGGTGACGACCTCTATTTCCCCTCCGGTCCGCGCGGCGATCGGCGCGACCAGATCGCGCATCATCGCTTCGCGTTCGGAGGCGTCGAACTCGCTCTTCTTCTCGTGGTGAACGCCAATGGCCACCACGAGCCTGTCGAACAGGCGCGAAGCGCGCTCGATCACGTCGAGATGGCCGTAGGTGACCGGATCGAACGAGCCGGCATAAAGAGCAGTCGTCATGGTCACCTGAATAGCCGGTTCGCCGCCTGTTAACAACTGCACCGCCGCTATCGGGAAACGCGTTTGGCTTGGCGGCGAAGATTAGGCACTTGGTCGTATTTACCACTCATTAAGCATTAACCCCGATACGTCCAATCGTCCGGATCACGTTAACTGCTGCGTAACGATCCCGCCCGAAACTCTCCCCTTACAGTGGGTCTCGCGCAGGAAGGCGGACTGACATGACGAAGCATCGAGTACCGCGTTGGAGGAAGATGGCCCTCGTCATGGCCGGGCTCTCGGCTGCCGTTCTCTCGATCGGCGCCACCGAACCCACCTATCCGGAAATCGGCCGGGGCGATCAGATGGCGAATCTCTCCAACTGCGCCGTCGAAACAATCGATGGCTTGAAGGTATGCGCCAGGGAGGCGCGGCACGATACCGCCGTCACGATCACAACCGTGGCGGCGGGCCTGACCATCGTCGAGTGACAGATCAAGCGAGGCACGCTCGTGCCTCGGTCCAGAATGCGGCAAGGGCGCAAGACGTTTGGCCACCGTCTTGCGCCCTGACTTTTTTCGACCGGAGCTAAAGGAGCGTCGAGATCACTCCTCGACGCCATTCTCCTCGCTGCTCTCCTCGCCGATGTCGGAGATGTGCTCGACCGACACGACCTTCTCGCCCTCGGCCGTATTGAAGATGCGAACGCCCTTCGAAGCACGCGAGACGATGCGAACCTGCCCGACCGGCACGCGAATCAGCTGCCCGCCGTCGGACACCAGCATGATCTGGTCGGTCGGCTCCACCGGGAAGCCGGCGACCAGCTTGCCGATCTCGTCGAGCTTGCTCTGGTCGGTCGCCTTGATGCCCTTGCCGCCACGGCCGGAGATACGGAACTCGTAGGACGACGAGCGCTTGCCATAGCCGTGTTCGTTGACCGTCAACACGAACTGCTGGGCCAGCATCATCTCGGCATAGCGTTCAGGTGACAGGGCATCGATACCGTTGCCCTCCTCTTCCGTCTCGTCGGCGACCACATCCTCGACGTCGGTTTCCTCGTCGCCGGCCACGCGCTGCTCGGCCGTCCACTGCTTCTGGAAGGCGGTGCGCTCGGCCGGGCTCGCGTCGAAATGACGCAGGATGGTCATCGAGATCAGCTCGTCGCCATCGGCGAGCGAAATGCCGCGCACGCCGGTGGAATCACGCCCCTTGAAGACACGCACGTCCCCAACAGGGAAGCGAATGCACTGGCCAAGCGCCGACACCAGCAGGAAGTCGTCGTCCTCGGTGCAAGTCTCGACACCGACGATGCCGTCCAACTCGTCGTCGAACTTCATGGCGATCTTGCCGTTACGGTTGACCTGCGTGAAGTCGCTGAGCTTGTTGCGGCGCACGGTGCCGAGACGGGTGGCGAACACCACGTCGAGATCCGCCCAGCTCCGCTCATCCTCCGGCAGCGCCAGGATCGAGGTGATGCGCTCGCCGTCCTGCAGCGGCAGGATGTTCTTGATGAACTTGCCTCGCGACTGCGGTGTGCCGAGGGGCAGACGCCAGACCTTCAACTTGTAGGCAATGCCGCGCGAGGAGAAAAACAGCACCGGCGCGTGCGTCGAGGCGATGAACAGGCGGGTGACGAAGTCTTCCTCCTTCGTCGCCATGCCCGAGCGGCCCTTGCCACCCCGGTTCTGCGCACGATACTGCGACAATTGCACCCGCTTGATGTAGCCCTCATGAGACACGGTAACCACCATCTCCTCGCGGGCGATGAGGTCCTCGTCTTCCATGTCGGCGTCGGACTCGACGATCTCGGTCCGGCGAGGCGTGGCGTAGGCCGTCTTGATCTCGACGAGCTCGTTGCGGATGATCTCAAGCACCCGATCGCGCGAGGCGAGGATCTCGAGATACCCCTTGATCTCCTCGGCCAACTGGTTGAGCTCGTCGGAAATCTCGTCGCGGCCCAGCGCGGTGAGACGCTGTAGGCGAAGATCGAGAATGGCGCGCGCCTGCTCTTCCGAGAGATTGTAGGTCCCGTCGTCGTTCACTTCGTGGCGCGGATCGTCGATCAGGCGGATCAGCGCCTCGACATCGGCCGCCGGCCAGCGACGGGTCATCAACTGCTCGCGGGCAGTGCCCGGATCGGGCGCATTGCGAATGACGGCGATCACCTCGTCGATGTTGGCGACGGCAATGGCAAGGCCGACCAACACGTGGGCCCTGTCGCGCGCCTTGCCGAGCAGGAAGCGCGTGCGACGCGTCACCACCGTCTCGCGGAAGGCGATGAAGGCCGACAGCACGTCCTTGATGTTCATCAGCTGCGGCCGGCCGCCATTCAGCGCCACCATATTGACGCCAAAGGACGTTTGCAGCTGGGAGAAGCGATAGAGCTGGTTGAGCACCACATCGGCGACGGCATCGCGCTTCAGCTCGATGACGACGCGAATGCCGTCTCGCGAGCTCTCATCGCGAAGGTCGGCGATGCCCTCGACGCGCTTCTCACGCACCAGCTCGGCGATCTTCTCGACCATCACCGACTTGTTCACCTGATAGGGAACCTCGGTGACGATCAGCGCTTCTCGGTCCTTGCGGACCTGCTCGATGGTGACGCGGCTGCGCATGACGACGGAACCACGTCCGGTCATGAAGGCCTGGCGGATGCCGGAGCGGCCGAGGATCATGGCGCCGGTCGGGAAATCGGGGCCCGGCAGCACTTCCATCAGCTCTTCAATGTCGGCGTCCGGATTGTCCATCAGGCGGATGGTCGCGTCGACCACCTCGCCGAGATTGTGCGAGGGAATGTTGGTCGCCATGCCGACGGCGATGCCGCCGGAGCCGTTGACCAGAAGGTTGGGGAAGCGCGCCGGAAGCACAGACGGCTCCCGCTCGGACCCGTCGTAGTTGGGATTGAAGTCGACCGTATCCTTGTCGAGGTCATCCGTGAGCGCCTGCGCCACTCTCTCGAGGCGAACCTCGGTGTAACGCATGGCGGCCGCGCTATCGCCGTCGATGGAGCCGAAGTTGCCCTGTCCGTCCACCAGCGGCAGCCGCATCGAGAAGGGCTGCGCCATGCGCACCAGGGCGTCGTAGATCGAGCTGTCGCCGTGCGGATGGTATTTACCGATGACGTCACCGACCACGCGCGCCGACTTGCGATACGGCTTGTTCCAGTCGTAGCCGTTCTCGCTCATCGAATAGAGGATGCGACGATGAACCGGCTTCAGGCCGTCGCGCACATCCGGCAGGGCGCGGGACACGATCACGCTCATGGCGTAATCGAGATAACTGCGCTTCATTTCCTCGATGATCGACACCGGCTTGATGTCGGTCGGCTCGGCGCCGTCGGGTGTCTTCGTCTCTTCAGCCAATGGCTTAAACTTCCTGAACTACTCCGCCGCCCAGTCAAACGACATGAAGGAGGCAGGGATTGTCTTTACGTCTTTACTGCCCGGTCGGACAACGCATCGTCCTTTGCGACCGGACCTGCCGGATATGCTTCGTTCTAGCCGATTCTGACGGCGGAAGCCATTGCGACTCGCCCCCGTCAACAGCCATCGCCACAAGCAAATTTACCTTTTCACATCAACAGATTATTCGGGCTTTTTGGTGGCCTCAAGCAGAGCAAGAAGAGCCCCGCCTGTTCTTTGCTCCAAACGGGGCCGGCATGGCGGATCGCCGCGCCCCTGAGGCAAGACCTCTGCCACTCCAAGCAGCCCGAACGGCCACGGCTCCGCTCCGATCAATCCTTTTTGTCATAGGGGTTGTCGCCGGAGCGCATCTGTACCCGGATCGGCGTACCCGGCATATCGAAGGTTTCCCGGAGCCCGTTGGCGAGATAGCGCATGTAGCTTTCCGGCATGGCATCCGGCCGCGAACCAAATATCACGAACATGGGCGGCCGGGTCTTGGCCTGGGTGATGTAGCGGATCTTCAGGCGACGACCGGCCACGGCCGGCGGCGGATGATGTTCGATGAGCCCGGTCAGCCAGCGGTTGAGGCGGCCGGTGGAAATACGCGTGTTCCATACGTCATAAGCACGCAGGACAGCCTGCATCAGCTTGTCGATGCCTTGGCCATTGAGGCCGGAGAGCGTCACCAGTTCGACACCGCGCACCTGTGGCAGCAGCCGCTCGCACTCTTCGCGCAGTTCCCTGAGCTTGGCGGCGCGATCCTCGACGAGATCCCATTTGTTAAGGCCGATCACCAGCGCCCTGCCCTCGCGGACGATCAGATCGACGATATGCAGGTCCTGCTTCTCGAAGGGAATGGTGGCATCGAGGAGAACGACCACCACCTCGGCCAACTTGATGGCTCGAAGCGCGTCCGCGACCGACAGCTTTTCGAGCTTCTCCTGCACGCGCGCCTTACGGCGGAGGCCGGCCGTGTCGAACAGCTTCACCTCGCGATCCCGCCACGTCCAATCGACCGAGATGGAATCCCGCGTGATGCCCGCTTCGGGCCCGGTGAGCAATCGATCTTCGCCGATCATCCGGTTGATCAGCGTCGACTTGCCGGCGTTGGGGCGTCCGGTGACGGTGACGCGCAACGGACGCTGTTCCTGCGGGCGGACGAGGTTGCCCTCCTCGTCGACATCAAGGTTGACGACCGCCTCTTCGCTATCGGGCTCGGCAAAGCCGAGACGCCCTTCAAGCGCTTCGCGTAGCGCATCGTAGAGATCGGACATTCCCTGGCCATGCTCAGCCGAGATGGGAATCGCCTGACCAAGGCCGAGCTCGTAGGCCTCCATCAATCCAGGTTCGACGCCACGCCCTTCGGCCTTGTTGGCGATCAGGATCACTTCTCGATCCATACGGCGGATCATGTCGGAGAAGTGCTTGTCGAGCGGCGTGATGCCCGCCCGAGCGTCATAGAGAAACAGGATGGCATCCGCCTCGCGGATCGCCATCTCGGTCTGGGCGCGCATCCGGCCTTCCAGCGATTCCGGATCGGCCTCTTCGAGACCGGCAGTATCGATGACCTGGAAGACAAGATCGCCAAGCCGGCCGCCGCCGACACGGCGGTCGCGCGTGACGCCCGGCGTGTCGTCGACCAGCGCCAGCTTCTTGCCGACGAGGCGATTGAACAGGGTGGACTTGCCGACATTCGGGCGGCCGACGAGAGCAACGGTCGGTTGCGCGGACATGGTCGAGACTTCCTTCAATAGACATCGCGGCGCCGGATCAACCGATCCGCCGCCGCTCGTCCTCTATCCTATGGCGCCGCGATCAGTTCACGGCGATGAGTGTACCGTCTCCGGCGAGAACCATCATCTTGCCAGAGCTCAGGATCGGCGCAATGGCGCCACTGAAACCGATCTCGGTGGTGACGCCGAGCGCACCGGTTGCTGCATCCACCGATGCGATGCGACCGTCATTCGAGGAGGCCCAGAGCTTGCCGGCTGCCATCACCGGTCCGGCCCACGAACCCTTGCGGTTCGAGGATGGCCTGAGCGGCAGCGTCTGCGCCCAGATCACCTTGCCTGTCTTGAGATCGATGGCGATCATTCTGTTCTCAAGATCGATCAGGAACAGGCTACCGCCGGAGACGATGGGCGTCTCTGCGCTGCCGATGGGCTGCTGCCACCGAACGTCGCCGGACTTGAGATCGAGGGCGACCAGAGCGCCACCGATGCCCGTGGCATAGACGGCGTCGCCATGGATCACCGGGCTTGCCGATGCATCCCGGAGCCCCGTGATCGCCGAGATCGAGCCGCTGCCGGTGATCGATGCCTGCCACTTGACGCTGCCCGTGGCGAGATCAAAGGCCTGAATCTGTCCGGTCGACCCGGCAACCACGACGGTATCGGCCGAGATCGCCGCACTGCCGGCGCCGGCCAATGAGGCACCGGAAACCTCGGTGGAAGCGCGCCAACCGGCTGCGCCCGTCGCGGCATCGAAGGCCTGCACCACACCCGACTGGGCGGTGACCACCACCTTGCCACCGCCGACCGCCGGAGCGGAGCGCGCCGGCGCATCGAGTTTCACCCGCCACAGGATCGAACTGGTCGCCGCATCGATCGACAGAAGTTCGCCATAGCCCGTCGCCACGTAGACGCGGCCACCCGACACCGAAAGCCCGCCACCGCCGACGGGATCACGCGAACCGGACGGATATACGCCGACGTGCCACGTCGCACCGCTATTGGCCACCTTGAAACCAGAAACGATGCCAGCGGAGTCATAGACATAGACGACCCCGTCAGCCGCGACCGGACGGGCGGAAATGCCACGTCCCTTGCTGGTCGAAAGCCCCATCATGCCGTTGCCGAAGCCGGACTTGCCGCCCTTGATCGACCAGAAATGCACACCTTTCAGGGCGCCGGCAACATTGCCCGGATCGTTGGTCGCCGTGCCGCCGGCCTGAGACCACGAAGCAAGTGCCGTCGCCGCACCGATGCTGGCCCGGCCATTGGTGACGCCACGCGTCGGGTCCGAGACAGCCAGGATCGAGGTGCGATTGCCTTCGGCAACCGGCTGGTCCTTCTTGAAGGGGTTGAGAGAAGACAACGAGTCCATCGCCGAATCCGAGCCGCAACCGCCGAGCGTCACGGTGACGACCAGTGCGAAGACCACGGAGGAAAGGCGCAGGAGAGCCGTCATCCGGCGGCTCCAGTGTCGGCGTTGCCGGTTTGCGAGATCGCAAGATCACGCAGAATGCGCGCCCGGTTCCGCGCATCCGACGGCGTCGTCGGATCATCGGTGAGCTTGCGGGCCTCCTCGCCGACGATCTTCCAGTCCTCGGCACGAACGGCCGCGAGGGCGACGATCTCACGTGCCGCGTGACGCCACGGAGAAATGTCGTTGTTGTAGCTGGAGACGCGCGCCTTGATCTGGTCGAGACTCTCCCGATCGACGGCAATCAAAGCGGCACGGACCGCGGCGAGATCGCGAAACGGCTGGTCGACGCCGGACGCCTTGGAAAGGTCTTCGAAAGCGGCGAGCGCGTTGTCGGTCTCGCCCATTGCCGCATGCTCGGAAGCGGCACGAAAGCGGGCAAGCACCTGATACTGTTCGGGCGCACCGCTGCCGTAGACGGCAAGCGACTCGGCAAGCGCCTTGTGGTCCCCGGCCTTGGCGGAAGCGAGCACCTGCGAATAGGCATCGCCGGCCGAATTGGCGCGACTGGTCGCCCAGTAGTCATAACCGCGCCAGGCGGCGGTACCAGCGACGATCAGTCCGGCGGCTACGTAGAGGATCCAGCCGTAACGCTTCCACAATCCCGTCAGCCGGTCGCGGCGCAGGTCTTCACCGACTTCGTCGAAAATATCAGACATCTTCAATCCAACTATCGGCTCGCGACCCTGCCGGTCGCCACCCACACATTGTTCGCGCAGCGCTGTGCCAGCGCAACTCATCGACGCCGTTTACAGCCTTTTTCACGACGACGCCACCTCTTCATGTGGGCAGCGCCCGAGGGCCTACAGCAACGGCATGCCGATCAGCCAGTCGTGCAGCACGAACATCAGCGCCGCCCAGACGGCAAGTCCGATGGCCACCGCGATCCAGTCGTTCAGGGGTTCGGGAGCGGCTACCGGCGCAGTGGTCATCGGCCGCGCGACAAGCGAAAATCGGGCGGCCAGCGTCCACACAAAGAAGACGGCGCTGAGCAGCACGCCGGCCAGCGTCCCGACCGCCAGCGCGTGGGCGACCGACCACAGCGTCACCGACATCAGCATCGGGTGACGAACGAAGCGACCGATGCGCGTCGGCACCGGGAAAAAGGAAGCCACGAGCAACGGCAACGCCACCACCATCAGTGCGAAGGCGAACAGGCGAGCCCAGGACGGCGGCTCGAACAGCGGCACGGGGTCCTGACGCGCGAGACCGTAACCGTAGATCAGGAGCAAGAGGCCGGCGAGAGAAACGAGCGAGTAGACGCCGCGCCAGGGATTGTAGCCGATGCGGGCGATCGCCGCCTCCCGCACACCGGGCGCCACGATATAGATCGAGTGGATGCCGATGAAGAGAACGAGGCCAACGAGGAAAATGGACATTCCCTGCTCCTTGAACACGAAACGCGAACTGGCCGACGGCCCAAATACCAACCGAGATCCGAGTATGGCCCTCGGCGCTCCCATCGGCTCGAAAAGGCTATAAAGCAATGAAATCCGCAAAGACGTTCATGACCATAATGAATTAACGCTTGCGTGCAATAGTGATCCCCATCTTTACGGGGGATGTCATGTATCGAGTCCTCGCCCTGTTGGGACTGTCCTTATGCTTGACCGTTGCAGCGCCGGCCCGCGCCGCGACCGACGATCGATCTGGTTTTGACAACGTCCCCATGCGACCGTCGCTCTCCCCGAATGACAACGCAGGCGAGTTGGCGATGACGCTCCCGCCCACCGCCGACATTGCGGAGGCACTTGGAACGGGACCGACGACACGGCAGGCTCTTGGTCCGAAGGTTCAGATACGCGTCGACATATCCTCTCAGACCATGACCGTTCTGGTTCACGGCAAGGTCGCACACGTCTGGAAGGTATCGACGGCCGGACGCGGCTACGTCACGCCCACCGGGTTCTGGACGCCCTATCGCATGCATGTCATGTGGCATTCTCGCAAGTACGACAATGCGCCGATGCCCCACTCCATATTCTTTCATGGGGGGTATGCGATTCACGCGACGCCCCACGTCAAGCGCCTCGGCAAGCCCGCTTCGCATGGCTGCGTACGCCTGCACCCGGACAACGCCAAGGCATTGTTCGCCCTGGTCCGGCAATATGGACCGTCGACGGTGCGGGTCTCAGTCGAACAATAGCCTCCCCTCCGGAAGTCGCCCCTTCCCGCCGCGCCGAGAGCCTCTCTGATCGAGTTGCTTCGGACTCTCTCGCGCGCAAGATCGCGCTAGCGCCAGCCCGTTCGACAGAGAGGAAGCCTGGCAACCGGTCATTCCAGCAGCATCGTCCATGACATCGCTGTCATTGCCGGGCGATCGTCCATGGTGTTGCGGCCGGAGAACGAAAACGATTCAAGACGAAACAGTCCCTGCCAACAGGCAAGCCAAAAAACCGATTCAGCACCGTCAGCACATTTGCGTAGAGTTTTTTGAGACTTTCCAAACCTTGAACCCGCATCCATAACCGCCCGGCACATTCAAAAAATCTTTCGGGCGGTTTTAGGCAAGGTTTATGCTGCATCGCAGCAATTGCCCAATTTTGAGCGAATTCCATCAAAAAGAACCTCATGGAAGCCAAATAACGGCAAATATGCGGCTCACCCTTCGTCGAAAGTCGTATTTCAGCCGCATTTCGACCCGGCGTACGGATTGGTTTGTGGCCAAGAATGCTGCCGCGCGAAAACTGCATTCCTGACATGCAGACCACCCTCTAGCCCCGCATGCCTCGTTCGCCTAATTATCGGGGTGTCGAGAGCGAAGCGCAGCAGACGACAGACTGAAGAGCGCAGCGCCTCACAACCCGAATGGATGAATGAAATGCTGGACACCGTTGTCAACAAGCTCCGCTCCTACCGCAAGTATCAGGAGACCTATCGCGAGCTCTCCCGTCTGAGCACCCGCGAGCTTGCCGACCTGGGCATCTCCCGCGGTGAAATCTCGAACGTCGCCCGCAAGGCCACGCTCTGAACCACGAAATTAGGCTCGCCAGCCGAACTATCCTCCTCCCAGTTCCGCGGCGATCCTGATAGACACCCTGCCGGTTCCTCCTCCCTCCGGCCGGTGTCTTGGAAAGATGGTCCTCCTCCCCCATCTTTCCCTTAGGCGACGATGGTCCTTTCCTCCTCCCAGGGCCATTTCGCCGGATTTGTGAGTACCGACCTGCCCTTCCTCCTCCCTGGGCAATGTCGGTTTGGTCGTGGCAATCCTCCTCCCTTGCTACGACCGTCCTGCGATGCTCCTCCTCCCGCATCGCAGGTTAGCTGTAGCGGCATACCTCCTCCCATGCCGTCTACAGAAAATTGCAGCGCCCACCGGATCTCCTCCCCCGGTGGGCGTTTGCATTTCGAGGCTTCCCAGATCCGATTCATTGCGGGCGAACGTCCGGAAAAAGCGCTGCAGGCGCCCGTCGGACATGCTATCTCCCCGCCATGACCAATCAGCCCCACGCCCCCATCCACGTCGTCGGCGCCGGCCTGGCCGGCTCGGAAGCCGCCTGGCAGATCGTCTCCCGCGACATTCCGGTCGTTCTTCACGAAATGCGGCCGCGACGCGGAACCGAAGCGCACAAGACCGGCGGCTTCGCCGAACTGGTCTGTTCCAACTCCTTCCGCTCCGACGACCATCAGAACAATGCCGTCGGATTGCTGCACGAGGAGATGCGCCGGGCCGGTTCGCTGATCATGGCCTCCGCCGACACCAACAAGGTACCCGCCGGCGGGGCACTGGCCGTCGACCGGGATGGATTCTCCGACAAGATCACCGCGACGCTGCGCTCCCATCCGCTTGTCACGGTCGTCGAAGGAGAGGTGGATGGCCTGCCACCGGAGGACTGGGGCAGCACGATCGTCGCGACCGGCCCGCTCACCTCGCCGTCGCTGGCCGAAGCCATCCGCGCCACCACCGGCGCCGCTTCACTGGCCTTCTTCGACGCCATCGCGCCCATCGTCCATTTCGACAGCATCGACATGGAAAAGGCCTGGTTCCAGTCGCGCTATGACAAGCCCGGCCCGGGCGGCACCGGTGCGGACTACATAAACTGTCCGCTCGACCGCGAGCAGTACGAGGCTTTCATCGACGCGCTCCTCGCCGGCGAAAAGACCGAGTTCAAGGATTTCGAGAAGACGCCCTACTTCGATGGTTGCCTGCCGATCGAGGTGATGGCCGAGCGCGGCCGGGAGACGCTGCGTCACGGACCGATGAAACCGGTAGGTCTCACCAACCCTCGCGATCCAACCGTGAAGTCCTATGCCATCGTTCAGCTCCGCCAGGACAATGCGCTCGGCACACTCTACAACATGGTCGGATTCCAGACGAAGCTGAAGTATGGCGTTCAGGCCGACGTCTTCCGGATGATCCCCGGGCTGGAGAAAGCCGAGTTTGCAAGACTCGGCGGCCTCCACCGCAACACCTACCTCGACAGCCCGCGTCTGCTCGATCCGGTGCTTCGCCTCAAGGCGGCGCCTCACATCAGATTCGCCGGCCAGGTCACCGGCTGCGAAGGCTATGTCGAATCGGCCTCCATCGGCCTGCTGGCCGGTCGCTTCGCCGCCGCCGAGCGACTTGGCGCGGCAGCCGTTCCTCCGCCACCGACCACAGCGCTCGGCGCGCTTCTCGGCCACATCACGGGCGGCCATATCTCCACGGAAGCCGAGGGCGCCCCACGCTCGTTCCAACCCATGAACGTCAACTTCGGCCTCTTTCCTCCCGTCGAGCTGCCAAAGGAACCCGGCCGACGGTTGAGAGGCAACGAGAAAACCATCGCGAAGCGGCAGGCGATCTGCCGTCGGGCGCTGGACGACCTGGCCGACTGGCTCGGCTGAGGCGACGTGCAACTGGCAACCCGGAGATTCCTCAACCGAAAGAAGCATTTGCTGCGTCAGTAATAATTACAAAAGGAAAATCTGGCTTATACAGAAGCAGCCTCTATCTCTGGAATGCGGACGATGGCTTCTGGCGGGTTGCTTCGGATTTTGTGCCGCGTGAACGGATTGGTTCTCCGGCCCGCGAGCTTGCCGGCCCTGATCGCTCTCGTCGCCGTCGGGTTGCTCGGCCTGCTCGCCGATCACCAGAACCACCAGCTGTTCGAACAGCACGCCCGAGCGGCCGTCGCCGATCGCCTGTCTGTCGTTCGGGCGCGCCTTGAGGGCAATATCAGCCGGGACATCCAGATCGGCCGCGCTGTCGCGGCCGCCTTCGCCACGCGTCCGACTCTCGACAAGAACGAGTTCACCACGCTTGTCGAACATCTCCTCGCAGACGGCTCCGATCTTCGTCTGATCGCCGCGGCGCCGGACATGGTCGTCAGCATGGTTCATCCGCTCGTCGGCAACGAAAGGGCCGTGGGCCTCGACTACATGAACACGCCCGCTCAGCGAGACGCCGTCCTGCGCGCCAGGACGACCGGCCACCTCGTTCTGGCCGGGCCGCTTGATCTGGTTCAGGGAGGCGTCGGCCTCATCGGCCGGTTCCCCGTGCTGGTCAGCCGACCGGCCGGGCCGCCTGTGTTCTGGGGCATCGTCTCCGCAGTGATCGACCTCGAGCGACTCTATGGCAACAGCGGATTGACCGCCGCCGATTTTGACCTCGATCTGACCATTCGGGGGCGCGATGGAAAAGGCGCCGCCGGTGAGGTCTTCTTCGGCTCGGACGACGTTCTGGCGCAGAACCCGCTGATTACGACGGTCAGCATTCCCGGCGGGACCTGGGAGCTTGCCGCCACACCGAAGGGAGGCTGGCCGGCGCCGCCCAACACCACAAGCTTCCGCTTCATGATCGCGCTCATCGGCGCATTTGTCGTGTTGCCGATCCTGGTCACCGGTCACCTCTATGCCGAACGTCGGCGCAACCTCGACGAGCTCAGCGAAGCCAAGCGGCTGGCGGAGGCGCGCAACACCCAGCTTGAGGAGGCGAACCGGCGTGTTCGTCATACCTCGCTGCATGACGCACTGACCGGCTTGCCCAACCGCCGCCATCTCATGGATCATCTGGGCCGGCTTGACTCCGAGGCGCTGACGCTGGAAGGCCGGATCGCCATCCTCCACCTGGATATCGATCGCTTCAAGCAGGTCAACGACGCCTACGGGCATGCGGCGGGCGACCGGCTACTCCAGCATGCCGCCGATCTCATGCGGACTGTGTTTCGACCCGACGACATCGTGGCCCGCATCGGCGGCGACGAGTTCGTCGCCGTCTGCGTCAGCGATGCACCGGAGGATCTGGCCCGGACCCTGGCCGACAAGCTGATTGCCGGGTTTCGACATCCGATCGACCTCGGCGAGGTTCGCTGCCGCAGCGGATTGTCGATCGGCATTGCTTGCTCCAGCCTTCGCGGCAGCCCGTCGTCTAAGCTGCTGATCGATGCAGACATTGCTCTTTATCGCGCCAAGAAACTTGGGCGAAATCGCTTCGAGTTCTTCACCAGGGCGCTGGAGGCGGAAGTCGTCAGCGCCAAGCGTCTGGCCGACGAGATCCTGACCGGCATCGACGAAGGACAGTTCGATGCCCATTACCAGCAACAGTTCGACGCTTCGACCCGCGAGCTGGTCGGGCTCGAAGCGTTGATCCGCTGGAAACATCCGACGGAAGGGCTTCTGCCTCCCGCCCGGTTCATCGGCGTCGCCGAGGATATCAATGCGCTCCCCGTGCTCGATCATATCGTGCTCGAAACGGCCCTCGCCCATCGCCTGAGCTGGGTGGCGGCCGGCATCGAGGTGCCAAGGATTGCCGTCAACGTATCGATGGGCCGACTGCGCGACGAACGCCTCGTCGACCGGCTCAGGGAAATGACGATCCAGCCGGGAACGCTGGCCTTCGAGCTGACCGAAGCGATCTATCTCGACGACAGCGACCAGGTGGTCTCCGACAATATCCACTGTCTCAAGAAGCTTGGCATCGACATAGAGATCGACGATTTCGGAACCGGCTACGCCTCTATCGTCAGTGTGATGCGCTTGCAGCCAAAGCGTCTCAAGATTGCCAGCCAGCTGACGGCCACGGTCGCGGCGTCCGGATCGCAACGCCAGCTCATCCGGTCGATCGTGGAAATCGGTCGCACGCAAGGCATCGGCGTCGTCGCCGAAGGCGTCGAGACCATCGAGCAAGCCGACATCCTTCGAGATCTCGGCTGCCAAACGCTGCAGGGCTACGCGCTCGGCCGGCCGATGAGCGCCGATCAGCTGGCCGGCTTGATGCTCAGCCAAGGCGAGCCGACAACAGGCGACCGTCGACCCCTCCGGACCTAGAGTGTCCGGCGAAAGCCAACATGCTCTATCCCATTGTTTTCACGCAACTCCGGACGCAAAACCGGTTCCCACTTGTGCTGAAGTTGCGCTAGAAGCCAGCGGCGGACGGCTTGTCTCCGCAGGCGTTCAGGGCTAAACAGGGCTCTGGTCGGCAGTTCACCGAGGCGTCGCTGTCCCCCAGGGGGAAGCTAAACCTGCCACTCCGTTTCGGAAGTCGACGGACACTCCTCGCGTGCCCCGCCGCAAGCCAGCGACCAGCGACAGTCAGCAATGATCGGCACGCGCGAGGATAGGTCATGTCCAGAGATATCCTGCCGCTGACGGTACCCGACGTGTCAGCTCTTGCAAAAGCTCTCGGCCGCGAGCTTGCCTTGATAGAAGGCAAACCGGGCCATGTTCAGCTCCTCAACATGCTGGCGCGCGCAGGCGGCTATCGCAACTTCCAGCACTTTCGCTCGGCTGCCACCGCCGAGGATCGCCTCTCCGAACCGCCGCCGGCGCCAGAGCCGGTGGATCACGCCTTGGTCGAGCGCGTGGCGGGCCATTTTGACGAGGAGGGGCTGCTTCTGCGCTGGCCCTCGCGCTACGGCCACCAGAGCCTCGCGCTTTGGGTGCTTTGGTCGCGCCTCGACGCGGGCACCGTCTATAGCGAGTTCGACGTCAGCAGGGTCATCCGAAACAACCATCGCTTCGGAGACCACGCTCTGGTCCGCCGGGCGATGATCGACGTCGGCTTGCTCGTTCGTACGCCGGACGGGCGGGAGTATCGACGGGTCGAGCGAAAGCCGTCCGGTGAGGCGCTGGCGCTGATCCGCCGGATCGCGGCACGCTCCTCCGCCTGACGGCAATCGCTTGAAGGCGTTCAGCCCTTGCGCGCGGCGTGAAGTCGCTCGATCACCAGGTCGAAGTAGCCGTCGGCGTCGATCTCGGTCAGGACGAGCGCGTTCTTCGGCCGGCTCGTCACCGAATGCCAGTCGACGACGGTCATGCCGCGCGTCAGCTCGTCACAGGAGATCTCGACATTGACGAGGCGGCCCTCGAACAGCTCCGGCTTCAGGAGATAGGCCGTGACGGTGGGGTCGTGCAGCGGCCCGCCGTCCATGCCCCAGGCCTTCTCGTCGAAGCGCTTGTTCCACTCGAGAAGGTGGTAGAAGGCCTCCATGTGCGGTCCGCCCATGGCGCGCAGCTTGTCGAGACGAGGCTTCCTGGTGAGCGCCGTGTGGGTGCAGTCGAGCGGGATCATGACGATCGGCGCGCCGCACTCGAACACCTTTTTCGCCGCCTCCGGATCGACGTAAATGTTGTACTCGGCCGCCGGTGTGACGTTGCCGCCCTCCGAGCGGGCGCCGCCCATCAGCACGATGCCTTCGAGACGGGCTGCAAGCCTCGGCTCCCGCGCCATGGCGAGCGCGATGTTGGTGAGTGGCGCGAGACAGCAGAGCGTCACGGTCTTTTCCGGCCGCGACATCACGAGCTCGACGATCTTGTCCGGCGCAAATCCCTCGGCAGCCGTCGCGACAGG
Source organism: Pleomorphomonas sp. NRK KF1 (assembly GCF_023721755.1). Lineage (GTDB taxonomy): Bacteria > Pseudomonadota > Alphaproteobacteria > Rhizobiales > Pleomorphomonadaceae > Pleomorphomonas. The sequence goes on from NZ_JAMDLH010000001.1 coordinate 821,486, forward strand.
TTCTGGCAAGTCATAGCCTTCGAACCCGGTCTCGCCGTGCACGTATTCCGCCGTCTCCAGCGTCCGGACCATCGGTCCTGCGGCCCCGGCGTAGACCGGCACATCCGCCTCCCGCCCCACCAGCTCCAGCGCCTTCAGCGCGTTGCGGGTGGTGTGATGCAAAGGCACGTTTCCGCCGACGGTGGTGATCGCCAGAAGTTCGAGCTCGTCAGGCGAGCCGAGCGCCATCAGGAAGGCGACGGCATCGTCGGGCGACGGATCTGTATCGATGATGATGGACTTGACCATGGAGGGCTCCGAGAAGGCCTGTCGACCCTCGCAGCCTTATCCGTTCAATTACCTACAAGCAACGACGGAGTCGCACGGCATGGCTGCTCAGTCGGAAACGAACAGCTTGCCGTTCGCAAGACCGAGGAGCGTCGCCAGGGCCACCACCAGCAAGAGGAGCGTGGCGATCGCAAGCTGCGCCCACAACAGCCAGTCGGCAAACGGGAAGGGATAGGCTCGCACCAGGGTGAAGAACGCCACGGTGAAGGCCGCCGCCGGAAAGGTGTAGCTCCACCAGGACAGCGCAAGCGGTGCCTTCAGGAAGCGCGGCAGGATGGTGAGGAAGACGATCGCCAGGAAGGCAGCGTAGCCGAACAGCGCGAGCGCCGGCCAGTCGACCTTCCCTTCAAGCGCCACCAGCGACAGAAAGCCCACCGAGGGCGGCGCGAGGAAGATCACGAGCGTCGGCTTGAGCTTCTCGGGAAAGGCCGGTCCGGCCGCGATGCGCTGGAACAACAGCGGCTGCACAGTCAGCCAGAAGATCATGCCGATGCCGAACAGCAGCCAAGACGGCGTGACGAGACCGAGCCGCACCCCGAATACCGGAGCCAGCAGCATTCCGACCAGCGGAATCAGCGTCGGCGGCATCAGCGACATGGGATCGTGGCGGGGTGTCAGCATGAGGCCCCGCACGGTCAGGAGCGCCACTAGGAGATGCAGCACCACGGCGACCGTCCAGGCCCAGAAGGCAGCGCCGGGCTGCGTCGGGATGAGCATGGCCGACACCATCATCAAGCCGATGGTGAACGCACCGGCGAACGCGGCGCGCGCGGGGTGGGCGAGATCGGCGAACAGCGCCCGCGGATGGCGGATCTCACGCCAGATGTGCAGAAGGGTGAGCAAAGCCCAGACTAGAGCCGCGACCGAAAGCAGCGCCTCGCCAGGAAAGGCGGGCACGCCGAAATGGGCCGTCGCCTCGCGCCAGGCGAGACCAAGGCCGCCGATGCCCATCGGTGCGGAGAACAGGGGGAAAGGCAGGTGGGCGATGCGGCTGGGCCGCGCCGGCACGGCCGTCGGCTCCGCTTCGTCGCGGTCGGTTCTGGGAGCGGTCGCCATTTCGTCCTCCAGGCGCGGACGGGAACTTCCGCGACATGTTCCTATTTTCCCACAAGGAGGCTAAGGCTCCGTAAAGCCTAACGGCCCAAGCTTGGCCTTAAGATGCAGCCGGTCGCCCTTGCCAAGCCATCCCGACGCCCCAGTATGAAGGAGGAGCCGGCACGCGATCCGGCCGTTTCCTTCGAGGTGTCCCGATGTCCAACCTGCCCGTCATCACATTCCACGGCGCCGCCGAGACCGTCACAGGTTCCTGCCACATGGTCGAATCCGCCGGGCATCGCATACTGATCGACTGCGGCATGTTCCAGGGTTCCAAGACCGAGAAGGAACTCAACTATCGCGCTTTTCCGTTCGACCCGCGCACCATCGACGCCCTGATTCTGACCCATGCCCACATCGACCACTCCGGCCTCGTCCCCAAGCTGGTGAAAGACGGCTTCACAGGCCCGATCTTCGCGACGGCGCCGACCGTCGACCTCTGCAAGGTGATGCTGCCCGACTCCGCCCATATCCAGGAGATGGAGGTGGAGCAGCTCAACCGGCGGAACAAGCGGCGCGGCCGAAAGGAAGTGACGCCGATCTACTCGCTGCTCGACGCCATGGAAGCGGTGAAACAGATGCGGACGACGCAACTCGGCGACTGGCGCGACGCGGCGCCGGGCATCCGCTTCCGCCTGTGGAATGCCGGCCATCTGCTCGGCTCGGCCTCGGTCGAGCTGGAAGCCGCGGGGGAGGAGCGACCGATCCGCATCCTGTTCTCGGGCGACCTTGGCCCCGACAACAAGCTTCTGCAGCCAAGCCCCGAGGCGCCGACGGGCTGGGACCATGTGGTCATGGAATCGACCTATGGCGACACCGACCGGCAGGAGGTAACGGAAGCCCGTCGCCGTGCGGCGCTCAAGGCCGAGGTCAAGGCAGCCATCAATCCGGACGGCGCGCTTCTGATCCCCTCCTTCGCGGTCGAGCGCACTCAGGAGTTGCTGGCCGATCTGGTTCACCTGATCGAGACCGGCGAACTGCTGCCCTGCCCGATCATCATCGACTCGCCGCTCGCCAATCGGGCGAGCCAGATCTTCCGTTCCTACGCCAGAAGCCTCGATCACGGTGGCCTTCTGCTGCGCGCCTTCGCCTCTCCCCACGTGCGGTTCACCGAAAGCGTCGAGCAGTCGATGGCGCTCGATCAGATGCACGGCTTCCACATCGTCATTTCGGCATCCGGCATGTGCGAAGCCGGCCGCATCCGCCATCGGCTTCGCAACTGGTTGTGGCGGGAGGAGGCGACGGTGCTGCTGGTCGGATATCAGGCGGCCGGCACGCTGGGACGTTTGCTCTCGGACGGCGCCCCGGTGGTCCGCATGAAAGGCGAGCAGATCGATGTCCGCGCCCGTATTCGCAAGCTCGATCTCTACAGCGGCCACGCCGACGGGCCGGAACTCGCCACCTGGCTCAAGAAGCGCCTGCCGGTGACCGGTACGGTGTTCATGGTGCATGGCGAGGAGAAGGCGATCGAAGGCCTCAGGGCCCGGCTTGCCAGCAGCCTCCCCGACGAGCGCCTCGTCGACCCACGCCTTGACGCCTCCTATCGTCTAGACCACGCCACCGCCGTCGAGATCCTGGACCCCGCGAGGACGCCGCGCCTCGATCCGAGACAGGTTGGCCACACCGACTGGCACAACGACTTCCAGGGGCTCCTTCTCGACATCCAGGCGGAAATCGGCAAGGCCGCCGACGAGAAGGCACGCGCCAAGGTCATCCGCCGGCTCAGGGAGGCGCTGGCCGCCGAGTGAGACAAGGAATTCCCCTCGTGGCCGCATCGAGATAGAAGAGGCAGGCGGATGACCGGTCGAGCGCGGTCGATCGTACGCCGTCCTCAATGAAGGAACGATCGTCGATGCCAATCAATGCCTCGATCACTCTCCGAAGCGACGGCTCGTCCTCCGTCAACGGCGATCGCATCCGCCTGCTGGAGGCGGTTGCTCGCGAGGGGAGCATCTCGGCCGGCGCCAAGGCGGTCGGCATTACCTACAAGGCGGCCTGGGACTGGCTCGACGCGCTCGCCAACCTGTTCGGTCAGCCCATGCTGGAGACCCGAACCGGCGGCAGGGCCGGCGGTGGCGCAACGCTCACGCCGGCAGGCGCCAAGGTGATCGAGGCCTATCGCCGCATGGAGGCCGAGATGGCCCGCGTGGTCCGCCTGATCGAACCGGGCCTGGCCGGCAGCGGCATCTCCCCACTCAACCTTTTCTCGGGCTACTTCATGCGAACATCGGCGCGCAACGTCCTTCGCGGCACGATCATCTCCATCGATTCCGATGCCCTCAACGCCGATGTCGCGGTGGCCGTGTCCGGCGAAACCACCATCCACGCCACCGTGACCGCAGGCAGTCTCAGGGACCTCGGTCTGGTCGTCGGTCGCGAGGCCATCGTTCTCATCAAGGCTCCTTTCGTGATGATCGCTCCAGGGACCGAGCCGCCGGCCGTCTCGGTCGCCAACCGCATCGCCGGCCGCATCGCCCGCATCGAGGTCGGCACCGTCAATGCCGAAGTCGTGCTCGACGTCGGCGGCGGCAAGTCCATCGCCGCATCGATCACCGCCCGCTCCGCCCAGTCCTTGTCTCTCGAGGAAGGCGCTCCCGCCTTTGCCCTGTTCGACGCCGGACACGTCATTGTCGCCATCGACTGAGCGCCCGCCATCGGGCGTGGCTGCTGACACATCCGGCCCAGGTAAACTGCCAATGTGAAGCCATGCCCTCCCACCGCGCTTTCCCATCTGGCGCCGACCGGGATTTGGCGCTAAATGTCCGATTGAATCGATTCTATCATCAAGCTTTCTCATCCGGTGATGCGATGACCCAAGTCCGCCTGATCATGCTGATCTTTTTCCTGGAGCCGCTCGTCTTCGGCAACTGGTTGTCGCGTATCCCCGAGGTGCAGGCGGGCCTTGACCTCAGCCCGGCACAGCTCGCGCTCGCCCTTCTGGGCATGCCGATCTCCAACTTGCTGATCCTGCCGTTTGCCGGCCGGATCTGCGATGCCGTCGGCGCCCGCAACCTGCTGATCTCCACCTTCGCCGGCATGCTGCTGATCCTGACCTTGCCGGGCCTGGCCTTCAACATTCCCTCGCTGTTCCTGATCCTCGCCTCCTGCGGCGCCCTGCTGGCACTGGCGGAACTGGCCATGAACGTCGAGGCGTCGCGCATAGAGGCGCAGGCCGGACGACTGATCATGAGCACCTGCCACGGCTGCTGGAGCGTCGGTATCGGCGTCGGCAGCTTCGCCGGCGCCACGTTGGCGACGCTGGGATTGTCGGTCACCCAGGCGTTGGCGCTGTCCGTGGTGGTCGTGCTGCCGATTGCCGTCTGGGCCGGTTTGAAGCTGCCTGCGGCCGGGCCGGTCAAGCCGGCCGCGGCCGACGCGCCAGCACCCTCCTTCTTCGCCATTCCACCGAGGGCACTGCTTCTGGTCTGCATCTTCAGCATCGGTTTCGCCGTCACCGAAGGCGCCATGGGCGACTGGTCGGGCATCTTCCTGCGCGACGAAGCGGGCACGCCCACCGCCATGCTCGGCTATGGCTACGCCGTTTTCGCCGCGCTGCTGTCGGCCGGCCGGTTCGTGGGCGACACGTTGCGCCAGCGTCTCGGCATGGTGGCAATGGGCCGCCTTTTCGTGTCCATCGCCCTCGGCGGCGCCTTGCTTCTGTCCGTCGCCAGCAACTTCTGGATGGGCGCCATCGCCTTTGGCATGATCGGTCTTGGCATCTCCACCGCCTTCCCGATGGCGGTGACGGCCGTCACCTCGATCCCGGGCACGGCGGCCGGCAATGTCGCCATACTCTCGGCGATCTACGTGCTCGGCTTCCTGGCGGGTCCGCTGGTGATAGGCGGCCTTGCCGAGTTCCTCGGAATCCGGGCTGGCCTGATGTTTCTGATCCCGGTCCTGTTCCTCAGCCTGCTGCTCACCGGCTCGCTCCGCCCCGGAGACCGCAAGGCCCCAGTGGCAGCCGAACCGGCAAGCGCCTGAAGACGATCAGGCCACCCGGTTGAGGATGGCGACGAAAAAGCCGTCCGTACCGGTCAGCGCGGGCGTCAGGCGCAGCATCGACCCGTCTCTGCCTTCGATGTGGAGACGGGCGAGTTCCGGCGCCTCCACGCCCGTCACCGTCGCGAAAGCGGCAGCCGCGTCTCCCAGGGCGAAATCAGGTGCGCGAGCCAGGAAAGCGGCGATCTGCTCCTCGTTCTCCTCCGGCAGTACCGAGCAGGTGATATAGACGATCCGCCCGCCGGCCTTCACGAGCTGCACGGCGTTGTCGAGCACGGCCGCCTGCTCCCTGAGGCGGATATCCAGAGCCCCGGGCGCCAAACGCCACTTGGCATCCGGCCGCCGTCGCCAGGTACCCGAGCCGGTGCACGGCGCATCGACCAGTACGAGATCGCTCTTGTCGGCGAGGTCGGCAAGCACATCCTGGTCGCGGCGCGGCTCGCGGATCTGGATGTTGCGGCTGCCGGAGCGGTCGATACGGTCGAGAATGTCGCCGAAGCGGCGCTTGTCGCTGTCGTAGGCGTAGATCTGACCGTGGTTGCCCAGCGCGGCCGACAAGGCCAGCGTCTTGCCGCCGGCGCCGGCGCAGAGGTCGACCACTTGCCGACCACCACCGGCCGCGGCGACAAGCGCCGCAAGCTGGCTGCCTTCGTCCTGAACCTCGAACCAGCCCTTCTTGTAGGCGAGATCGGATGAAACATGCCCGGGGCGAAGGTCGCCGTCGACGGCCGGAATGCGGATGCCGACGGGCGACCAGCGGCAGGGCTCGGCCTTGAGATGGTTGAGCCCGGCAAGCACCTTCTCCCGCTCGCTCTTGAGCGTGTTGACGCGAAGGTCGACGTCGGCGCGTCCCGCCAGCGCCTCTCCTTCCTCGACCACGCGATCACCGAAAGCGCGAGCCAGCGATCCGGCCAGCCACTCGGGATAGTCGCCCTTCACCCAGTCCGGCGCAGAGGCCGGAACGACGCCCTCGGCAAGTGCACGACGCTCGTCGTCGGTCAGCCGCGACGGAGCGAACTTGTCTTCCGAGAACAGCGTGTCGAGCTGGGGTACGCTACGCCCCCACAGGCGAACGGCGGCGGCGAGCGCCAGAGCGCGCGGACTGTCGGAGCCCATGATGGTCGCGAGCGACGCCTTGCGGCGCAATACGTCGAACACCAAATTGCCGATGGCGCTGCGGTCCTTGGAGCCCGCAAAGCGGTGCTTCAGCCCCCAGTCCTTCAGCGCGTCCTGAACCGGTCGCCGCGTGCGCTCGACATCTTCCAGCACCTCGATCGCCGCCGCGATCCTGCCGCCGTCTCTCATAGCGATATCCTTCGGTTACCCGTCCAATCTTGTGGCCGACATATGAATGAGACGGCCGCCGGGGGCAAGCCCGGCGGCCTCTCGACAATGGTGCAATCCTGTTTTCGAAACCGGTGCTTCAGGCAGCGCCGGGGTAGTTCGGGCTCTCGCGCGTGATGGTCACGTCGTGGGCATGGCTTTCGCGCATGCCGGCCGAGGAAATGCGAACGAACCGCCCCTTCTCCTGCAGGTCAGGGATGGTCTTGGCGCCCACATAGCCCATGGCGGCCCGGATGCCGCCCACCAACTGGTGGACGACCGAACCGAGCGGTCCCTTGTAGGGCACCTGCCCCTCGATACCCTCAGGCACCAGCTTCAGCTGATCGCGCACTTCCGCCTGGAAGTAACGGTCGGCCGAACCGCGCGACATGGCGCCCACCGAGCCCATGCCGCGGTAGCTTTTGTAGCTGCGCCCCTGGTAGAGATAGACCTCGCCGGGGCTCTCGTCGGTACCAGCGAGAAGCGAGCCGATCATGCAGGCCGTGGCGCCGGCCGCCAGCGCCTTGGCGCAATCGCCCGAGAAGCGGATGCCGCCGTCGGCGATCACCGGTACACCGGCCTCTTGCGCCGCCGAAACGCCTTCCATGATGGCCGTGAGCTGCGGCACGCCGACGCCGGCGACGATACGCGTGGTGCAGATGGAGCCGGGGCCGATGCCCACCTTGACCGCGTCGGCACCGGCGTCGATCAGCGCCTTGGCGCCGTCGGCCGTCGCCACGTTGCCGGCGATCACCTGCACGTGGTTGGACAGCTTCTTCACCTTGGTGACAGCCTTCAGAACATACTCGGAGTGGCCGTGGGCCGTGTCGACCACCAGAACGTCGACGCCGGCATCGATCAGCGCCTGCGACCTCTCGTGCCCCTTGTCGCCCACCGTCGTGGCGGCGGCAACGCGCAGGCGGCCCTGTTCGTCCTTGGCGGCGTTCGGGTTGAGGCGGGCCTTCTCGATATCCTTGACGGTGATGAGGCCGACGCACTGGTAGGCGGAATCCACGACCAGCAGCTTCTCGATGCGGTGCTGGTGAAGCAGGCGCTTGGCCTCGTCGTGGCTGACGCCCTCGCGCACCGTGACGAGGTTTTCCCGCGTCATCAGCTCATAGACGCGCTGATTGGGGTCGGAGGCAAAGCGAACGTCGCGGTTGGTCAGGATGCCGACGAGACGCCCGTGGGTGCGACTGCCCTCACCGGCATTCTCCACCACCGGAATGCCGGAGATGTTGTGGCCTTTCATGAGGTCGAGCGCCTCCTTCAGCGTCGCCTCCGGGCCGATGACCACCGGGTTGACCACCATGCCGCTCTCGAACTTCTTAACCTGCCGGACATGCTCGGCCTGGGTCTCGACATCGAGATTGCGATGAATGACGCCGATGCCGCCGGCCTGCGCCATGGCGATCGCCAGCCGTGCTTCCGTCACCGTATCCATGGCTGAGGACAGCAGCGGAATGTTCAGCTCGATGCTGCGGGTCAAGCGGGTGCGAACGTCGGTGTCAGCCGGCAGAACCTCGGAGTGCCCCGGCATCAGCAGCACGTCATCGAAGGTCAACGCGTGATCGCCACCGGCGGAGGGAACGAAGAATGAGGCCATGACCAACTCCTTGGGCTCGCAGGCGACGAAATGAAAATAAGCCTGTCCGAAATCGCGTTTCGCGACTCGGGGCAAGCACTCATCACCGAATGAAGTTGGCGGTGGTCTCTACCACGGGCGCGGCATTTGGCAAAGGCAAAAGCGCGACTTTGGTATACTTACGCGAAAGCGCGGACGGATAGCCATTCCACCTGAATCAATGCACGAAGTGAAGTGCGCCGTGCGAGATGCACCGGAATCGCCATGCGAAGCTCAGGAATCAAAGTCTAAGACCATCGGTATTTTCGTTAATCTTATCAATTATTTCCAAAACGTTTCTAATGTACTGCTCGATGAAGAGACGCGGATGTACGATCGGCTCGTCGATGTGCTCGTAGGTCCAGGTCAGGTCGTGAGGAACATGCACGGCATAGGCGCCGGCCTCGAGCGCCGGCAAGATGTCGGAGCGCAATGAGTTGCCGACCATCAGTCCTTTGTCTGCCCCGTCGCCGCGGGCAGCGAACACGCGAGCATAGGTGGAAGCAGACTTTTCGGAGACGATTTCCACCGAGGTGAAGAGATCGGCGAGGCCGGACGCGGCGAGCTTGCGCTCCTGATCGAACAGGTCGCCCTTGGTGATGAGGACAAGCGGATAACGGTCCGCCAGTCTCTCCAACGTCTCGCGCACGTCCGGCAGTAGTTCGACGGGGTGGCCCAACATCTCCCGACCCATGGTCAATATGCTGGCGATCACCGACTGATCCAGGCGGCCGTCGCTCACCTCCAGCGCCGTCTCCATCATCGACAACACGAAGCCCTTGATGCCGAAACCGTAGACGGGAACGTTGCGCTTCTCGACGGCGAACAACCGGCTCGACAGAGTCGCCCGGTCGCCGAAATCTGCAAGGAGATCGAGAAAGCGCCCCTCGGTGTAGCGAAAGAACTGCTCGTTCTGCCAGAGCGTATCGTCGGCATCGAAGCCGAGGGTGGTGACCGCCGTTTGCACCATGTATCGCTTCTCCCTGAAGCGCCGCTGTTGCCGTCGCCCGGAGCTCCGTTTAAGCACTGTCGTGCGCCCCCTCTGCGAGGACCAGACATGCCGATCCGCGCCGTGCTGTTCGACAAGGACGGCACCCTTCTTGACTATCACCGGACCTGGGGACCCATCAACCTCGCGGCCGCCGAGCTTGCGGCAGCCGGCAATCGCGACCTGGCCGATCGTCTGCTCGCCCTGGGCGGCATGGAAAGGGCGAGCATGGTCACCCGTCCCGGCAGCCTGCTCGCCGCCGCCCACACCACCGAAATCGCCGCCGCCTGGGTAAAAGCCGGCAGCCCCCTTCCCCTCGAAGACCTGGTCGAGCGGCTCGACGCGCTGTTCACTGCCTCCGCCGCCGGCTCGGTCCCGATCGGCGATCTCGACGCCTGCTTTTCGATCCTTCGCGCGGCGGGTCTGACGCTTGGCATCGCCTCGTCGGACAACGAGGCGTCCATCCGCCTGATGCTGGACCACCTCGGGCTTGCCCATCACGTCGCCTTCGTCGCCGGCTATGACAGTGGTCATGGCGTGAAGCCAGGACCCGGCATGGCGCTCGCCTTTGCCGAGGCGCTCGGCCTGGAGCCGTCGGAGATCGCCGTTGTCGGCGACAACAGCCATGACATCGACATGGGACGCAGCGCCGGCGCCGGCCTTGTCATCGGCGTGCTGAGCGGAACCGGCGATGCCGCCACGCTTGAACCCATTGCCGACGCCTGCCTCACCGACATCGGCGAGCTCCCGGATTTCCTCGCGTCCCGCAGCGCAAGCTGACACGGCGGCATCGTCGCGAGTTTGGCGTTGACTCAGGCGCCCCACCGCGCGAAGTCTCGGCCGCCTTCCCGCACAGCCAAGGAGTCTCCACCATGCAGCCCGGACGCGACATTTCCGTCCTGATCGACATCATGGCCCGGCTGCGCGATCCAAAAGCCGGCTGCGCCTGGGATATCCAGCAGACCTTCGAGACCATAGCGCCCTACACCATCGAGGAGGCCTACGAGGTGGCCGAGGCAATCACCCGGGGCGACCGGCACGACATCTGCGACGAACTAGGGGACCTGTTGTTGCAGGTGGTGTTCCACGCCCGCATGGCCGAAGAGGAAGGTACCTTCGCCTTCCCTGATGTCGTGGAAGCGGTCACACGCAAGATGATCCGTCGCCACCCTCACGTGTTCGGACCGGAGGAGGCGCGCACGCCGCATCTCGTCAAGGGACTGTGGGAGAAGATCAAGGCCGAGGAAAAGGCCGAGAAGGCGGCACGCCATGGCGGCGAAATGCCTGGGAGCCTGCTCGACGCCGTATCGGTGGCCATGCCGCCGATGCTGAGGGCCGTCAAGCTGCAACAAAAGGCCGGAACGGTCGGCTTCGACTGGAACGATCCGCACGCCGTTGTCGCAAAAATCCGTGAGGAGCTCGACGAGCTGGAAGCGGAGTTGGATCGCGCCGACAGAGAGGAACTCGACAAAGCCGAAGCGCGCGCTTCAATCGAGGCTGAACTCGGGGACGTACTGTTTGCCCTCGCCAACCTTGGCCGACATCTCGATATCGATCCGGAAGCGGCGGTGCGGGCGACCAACGAAAAGTTCAGGAAGCGCTTTTCCTACATCGAACGGAAGCTTGAAGAAACCGGACGACGGCCGGCAGAGGCGACGCTCGATGAAATGGAAGCCCTGTGGCAGGAAGCCAAAAGCGAAGACTGACGACAGTCACTCCCACATAAAGCAAAACCCGGCTCGGAGGCCGGGTTTCACAATCCTCTCGGGGCCGGACCGTCTTCGAGCCTGCGGCTCGTGGTCCGGGGCAACTGGCGCGCGATCCCGATCACGGGATCGATGTGGCGACGCTCAGAAACCGGCATTGCGGAACATCCCACGGTCAACGGCGCGCTGACGATACTCGAGGTCGATGCGGTCGGTGGCCTCGTTGAGGTAGGCAAGCTCGCGTTCGGCAGCGGTGGCGGGGCGAAGGGCACGAGCGGCCTTGCGAAGGTGAGTGAACATTCTTTCTTCCTTTCGATCCACGAACCGCCGGTTTTGCTTCAGGACCCAGCGATCCGTTCCTCTGTCCTGACAGTCATGAAGATAATACATTCTGTACTTTGGACCAGATCGAATGTTGCATGCCGCGCATGCATCCTGCGAATTGGTCTCAATAGATTTTCTTTTGCAGGGTTTCAGAGAAACTTCATTTCACTTTGGCCCACCAGGAAGATCTTAACGAGCCATTAATGCGCCAGAACCTTCGTCGGAGCAGCCGCCGAGCGTTGGTGAGAAAGGTCGACGCCGAAACGACAAAAGCGCCCGGGCCATCAAGCCTGGCGGGCGCTCGTCATAAGGTCAGTAACTGCGTCTCGGGAGATCCAAGCCCTGGGGTTTGCCTGGTCATCCTCCGTCGACATTGCGCCAGCGTCGAGACACGCTGGCCTTTTGTCTTATTATTCAGCCACTTATATCAGAGACCGAGATTCCGGTTGCGACGGAACAGACCACGGTCGACTTCACGCTGGCGAAGCTCGAGGTCGATGCGATCGCCAGCCTCGTTGAGGTACGCCGCTTCGCGTTCGGAGGCGCTGATGGAACGGATGGCCTTCTTCAGGTTGGCAAACATAGCTGCATCCTTTCTTGGGTGCCGCCGGGATCATCATTGTTCCGGCGTTCGTTTCTTGCTTTTGCAAGACACAACATAGCTATTTTTGCTGATCGTACCAGCGCGTAGATCGCAACGCCGCCATGCGCTCGACGAAAGCCGATTTGAAGAAGAACTGAAGCTCGGCTTCAGATAAACTTACGAGCCAGCAAGCAACGGGGATTGCCGCCCCGATACGACGAAGCGCCCCACCCTTTCGGGTCCGGAGCGCTTGGCAGGTCGTGTACATGGAACGACGCCCCAATCGGGACGGACAGTTTGCAATCAAAGGCCGTAGGGACCGCGCCGAAACAGCCCGCGATCGATCTCGCGCTGGCGATACTCAAGCTCGATACGGTCGCCAGCGGCGCTAAGATACTGCAGCTCGCGTTCTTCGGTCGTGGGAACACGAAAGGCGCGGGCAACCTTCTTGAGCGGACCAAACATGGCTTTCACTTCTCTCAACGATACGGATCGGCGACGAACTCAGGAGCCCGAATGGGACCTCCGTTCTCATCGCCTCAGTCGCTTATATAGACTTTGGTCGTAGAGATACCAGAAGTGGTCATGCAAGCCAGCCATGCGAAAGACGGAAAACACGACATAATTTCTTCATCGATCGTTCGGGCAAACTTAACCGCACCGCAAAGCGCAGTTCTTCTCGCAAGTTTCCGTAACGTCACGAGACGGTCGTCAATCGACCGCGCCGACTACCGCCCCGTCCTCGATCACCATGCCATCGAAGGACGGAATGACCCCGGCCGGAAGGTCGGAAGCCAGCGTGCGATAATCTAGGTCGTGGTGCATGTGGGTGAGGACGATCAGCTCGGCCCCGACGCGGCGCCCCGCCTCGATTGCCTGATCCACCGAGAAATGGCTGACATGCGGCTTGTATCGGAGCGCATCGACGATGAACACGGTGACGCCTTCGATCCGCGACCAGCTTTCCTCGGGAATGGCGCTGACATCCGAGGAATAGGCAACCGAACCGAAGCGATAGCCGATGCTGACGATATCGCCGTGCGTCTGGACATACGGCAGGACCTCGATCGTTCCACCCTTGCCTTCAATGGAGAAGGCCACACCGGCTTCGACGCGATGTTCGGCGACGATGGGCGGATAACCCGATCCCAGCGGGGTTTGGAAGCAGTAGCCGAAGGCTTCCTTCAGCCGGGCCGCCGTCGCCTCGTCGGCGTAGACAGGCACGCGATGACCGCTGTTGTGGAAGAACTGCCTGAGCTCGTCGATACCGTGGATATGGTCGGCATGGGAGTGGGTATAGAGCACCGCGTCGGCCTCGCCGACCCCCGCCCGCAGGACCTGCTCGCGGAAATCCGGACCGGTGTCGACGATGATACGGGTGATGCCGCCCTTTCCGATCCGCTCGACCATGAGCGACGACCGGAGGCGACGGTTGCGCGGCTCGTTGGGGTCGCAGGCGCCCCAGTCGTTACCAATGCGCGGCACGCCAGGCGACGCGCCGCAGCCGAGAACGGTGAAGCGCATCCGTTCCGTCATCACGCGAACACCTCGCGCGGCACCTTGGCGAACAGCCGAGCGAAGTTGGCCGTCGTCGTGTCGGCCATTTCGGCCGGCGTGACGCCCTTTACCTCGGCGAGAACCTTGGCGGTATGCGCCACATAGGCTGGTTCGTTGCGCTTGCCGCGCCACGGCAACGGAGCCAGATAGGGTGCATCGGTCTCGACCAGCAAACGGTCAGCCGGCACGTCGCTGGCGATGGCCCTGAGGTCGTCGGACCGCTTGAACGTCAGGATGCCGGAGAAGGAGACAAAGGCGCCCAGCGCCACGGCCCGCTCCATCAACTCGCGGCCGGACGAGAAACAGTGGAGCAGGATCGGAAAGGCGCCCTTCCCTGTTTCTTCCTCCAGAATGGCGATCATGTCGTCGTCGGCATCCCGCGAATGGATGCAGAGCGGCAAGCCGGTGATCCGGGCCGCAGCGATGTGCCGACGAAAGACCTCGGCCTGTACGTCCCTGGGCGAGGAATCATAGAAGTAGTCGAGTCCCGCCTCGCCAATCCCGATCACCTTGGGGTGGGAGGCCAGCGCCACCAGCTCGTCGACGCCGACGTTCGCCTCCTTCTCCGCTTCGTGCGGATGGGTTCCGACCGTGCAGTAGACCTGACGATGGGCCTCCGCGATCGCCCGCACCGTGGCGAAATCGCGGACACGCGTGCCGATCGTCACCATGAGGCGCACGTCGGCCGCCGCAGCTCGCGCCAGAAGCGCCTCCGTCTCACCGGCGAAATCGGGAAATTCGAGATGGCAGTGGCTGTCGACGATCATTGGAGCTGAACGCAATAGAACAAGGGATCGTTCCGACATAGCCGCTCGCACCGGCGCTGTCGAGCAGCGGCGAGTGTCGGGCTGATCCGCGCTGCGCGCCGATCGTCACAAAACTCTCACCTCGGGCAGCTAGATAAACTGCGGTTGCGGCATTCATTCGGCCGCGCAACCGTAAATTTTGCCTGTAGCATTTGACAGCAGCCGGCTGTTTTCGCCAGCCACATTTTCGGGCGCCTTCGGGCGTCCGTTTTTTTGGGCCGACGCGGCCAGGGGATCCACAGGCATCCCGGCATCCGCCTGTCCAGAAAGTCTGCAACTTTTCGGGCGGATGTGCACTTCTCCCGGCATCCGCCTGTCCAGAAAGTCTGCAACTTTTCGGGCGGATGCCCTAACATCCTCCAATGCGTCCCGATCTCCTCAACCCGCTGTTCCAACCGCTCACGTCGCTCCCCGGTGTCGGGCCGCGCACGGCGCCCAAACTTGAGAAGCTTGTCGGCCCCGGCGGCGAAACCGCGCGCGACGCCGTGGTGCTCGATCTTCTCTTTCATATTCCGACCGGCCTGATCGACCGCAGCCATGAGGCGTTGATCGAGTCAGCGCCCGAAGGCGCGATCGTCACGCTGCGTGTCCATGTCGACCGCCACCGGCCGACGCCGCCGCAATCGCGAGCGCCCTATCGCATCTCAGTCCACGACGAGAGCGGCGAGCTCACCATCACCTATTTCCGCGCCGACAAGGGCTGGCTCGAAAAGCTCTATCCTCCGGGTGAGACGGTGCTCGTCTCCGGGCGCGTCGAACGCTTCAACGGCGCGCTCCAGCTGAGCCATCCCGACCACGTGGTGCTGGAGGCCGAGGCGGACAAGCTACCTCGCTTCGAGCCGGTCTATCCCATGACCGACGGCATAGGCGGCCGACTGATCGCTCGCCTCGCCGACGCCGCTCTTGCCCGACTGCCACAGCTACCCGAATGGCTCGACGAAGCCCACCTCCGCCGGGAGGGGTGGCCGACCTTTGCGGAGGCACTGAGGCATCTCCACAAGCCGGAAGAACCGGAGACGACCGACACGCCGAGCCCGGCGTTGACCCGCCTCGCCTACGACGAACTGCTCGCCAACCAGTTGGCCCTCGCCCTGGTTCGTCGGCAGCTCAAGGGAGTAGCAGACCGTCGAAGTCTGCCGACAGGCGATATCGCCCGCCGTCTCCTCGCCGCCCTGCCCTTTTCCCTGACGGCTTCGCAGGAGGCGGCCATCGCCGACGCGGTCGCCGACCTTTCGGCACCCTCGCGCATGGTGCGGCTCATCCAGGGCGACGTCGGCTCGGGAAAGACCATGGTGGCCCTCTTCGCCGCGGCGGCCGCCGTGGAAGCCGGCGGCCAGGTGGCAGTGATGGCACCGACGGAGCTGCTGGCCCGCCAGCATGCACGCTCCATGTCGAGCCTGGCAGAGGCAGCCGGCCTGCGCCTCGCGCTACTGACCGGCGCCGACAAGGCGAAAGGCCGGAGGGAGACGCTGGAACGGATCGCCTCCGGAGAGGTGGATATCGTCGTCGGCACCCACGCCCTGTTCCAGTCGGCGGTCGAGTTCAGCAACCTGACCCTTGCAGTTGTCGACGAGCAGCACCGCTTCGGCGTTCACCAGCGCCTGGCGCTGTCCGCCAAGGGATCGACCACCGACCTTCTCGTCATGACGGCGACCCCCATTCCGCGCACGCTGATGCTCGCCTACTTCGGCGACATGGACGTCTCCCGCCTTACCGAGAAGCCTGCCGGCCGCAAGCCGATCGCCACCGTCACCGTGCCGCAGGAACGCATCGGCGAGATCGTCGGGCGCATCGGTTCGGCCATTCGCCTGGAAGGCGCCAAGGTCTACTGGGTCTGCCCGCTGGTCGAGGAAAGCGAGAGCATCGACCTTGCCGCCGCCGAGGAGCGCTACGCCGACCTCCGCCAACACTTCGGCGACGACGTGGCCGTCGTCCACGGCCGCATGAAGGCTGGCGAGAAGGATGCCGCCATGGCCCGCTTCAAGGCCGGCGAGGCCCATATCCTGGTGGCCACCACCGTCATCGAGGTTGGCGTCGACGTGCCGGATGCGACCATCATCGTCATCGAGCACGCCGAGCGTTTCGGCCTTGCTCAGTTGCACCAGTTGCGGGGTCGGGTCGGGCGCGGCGACAAGTCATCGGCCTGCGTGCTTCTCTACAAGGGGCCGCTCGGCGAGACGGCGAAAGCGCGTCTGAAGGTGATGCGCGATACCGAAGACGGCTTCCGCATCGCCGAGGAAGACCTGAAGCTGCGCGGCGGGGGCGAGTTGCTCGGTACCCGGCAAAGCGGCTTGCCCGGCTTTCGCTTCGTTCGCGCCCAGCACCATGGCGCGCTGATGGAAACCGCCCGCGACGACGCCGCCTTGCTTCTCGCCCGCGACGCCGGCTTGGCAGGGCCGCGCGGGGAAGCCCTGCGGCTGTTGCTCTATCTGTTCGGCCGCGATGAAGCGGTACGGTTGATCCGCGCCGGTTGAAGAGGCGCCTAGAGCATCATCCCACCGGAGTGAAACGAGGATCGAAAAGATGATGCTTTGCAAACAAAGGCCTAGGGCGCCGATCTGATTCAATCAGATCGAACAGCGCTCTAGCGCTCGCCTTCGGCCCGCACGTCGGCGGCGACTTCTCGTATCGCCGCCATCATCAGTTCGGCGCCCAGCGTGAGCGACGCCCCCGACCTGACGATAAGCCCGAGCGGTCCGAAGGTATCCAATGTGTCGACCGGCAGTTCGCGCAGCGTGCCGGCGGCGAGGTCGCCGGCCACCTCGCCATAATGGGCGATCCAGATGGCGTCGGTGGTGGTGGCGAAAGCCCGGCCGAACACGGTGGATACCGTGTCGACCCTTCGAAGCTGAGGTCCGACGGCAAGCCTGATCAACAGTTCCACGGCGTGGTCGTGGATGATCGAACCGGGTGGCGGCACAAGCACCACATAGTCGGACAGACGAGCGAGTCCGCCTCCCATGGCGAACAAGGGATGCTCCCGCCTCGCCACCACGGCCACCCTCTCGGTGTAGAGGTGTTCGAAGGCAAGCCCGACCATGTCGGAGGGCGAACCCATGCGCCCCAAGGCGAAATCAAAGTCTCCGGCCTTCAGCTGACCAAGGATGGAGACATTGTCGGCGGTTATGATGACGGGCGTCGTTCCGACGCTGGTGCCGAGGAAGCGCGTCACCGCCCCGGGCAGGACACGCGAGGAAGCCGAGGCGAGAGCGCCGACCCGAACGATCGAGGCGCCTTGCTTCAGCGCCAGCTCGACAGACTCGACACCCTGGCGAAGCGCGGCGATGGACGCCCCGGCGAAGCGAAGGAACACCTCGCCATAATAGGACAAAACCACCGACCGGTGACTGCGATCGAACAGCTCGACGCCCAGGATTTCCTCAAGTTCCCGAATGGTTTTCGATACCGCCGGCTGGCTGATGGATAGCGACACCGCCGCCTTGCCGATACTTTTCAGGCGGGCAACTTCCACAAAGGAGCTCAGATGCCTATGTTTGATGCGGTTCTCGATCACGTCGGGCCCTCTATAACCGGCCGTTATGTAAAGGGGCAAAGCACCCCTCTGCCATGAAACAATGGTCGAGTCCGTGTCCACCCTCGTCCGTAATCGGTGGTAGGGTGGCCGAAAAGTCGCCCGTCAGGGCAATCACCCGGGAGTACCCATGCAGAAAACCAAGCTCCACCTCGACGTTATCGTCGATGTCGTCTGTCCCTGGTGCTTCCTTGGCAAGCGGCGACTCGACGCGGCGATCGCCGAGCTCGACGACCTCGACATCGAGGTTCGCTACCGGCCATTCCAGCTCGACCCGACCATCCCCACGGAAGGCATCGAGCGCGAGGAGTACATCATCGGCAAGTTCGGCAGTGCCGATGCCCTGGACGAGGCACACGCCCGTCTCTTCAGCCTCGGCGCCGATGTCGGCATCACCTACGCCTTCGATCTCATCGAGAAGACCCCCAACACGCTCGATGCCCATCGCCTTGTTCGCTGGGCGGCGGCGGAGGGCCTCGGCGACCCCATGCTGGAACGGCTGTTCTCCCTGTTCTTCGAGGAAGGCGCCGATCTTGCCAATGCAGAAACTCTGATCGCTGCCGCCGAAGAAGTCGGCCTCGACGAGGACGAGGTCACCATGAAACTGGAAGACGGCGTCGACCTTGACGCGGTGAAGGCCGACATCGCCCATGCCGGTCGCATGGGCATCACCGGCGTGCCGACGGTCATCGTCGAAAACAAGTTCGCCATTTCCGGCGCCCAGACTTCCGAGGTTCTGGTCGACGCCTTGCGCCGAATTGCCGCCGAGCTGGACGCAACGAAGAGCTGACATGAAGAGAGGCGCCGGTTGGGCGCCCCTCTTCATGCATATGCAGCGCGTCAGATGGCGTCGTGCCTGTCGCGGTCGATGTGCTCGGCCTTGATCCGCCGAACGGTACCGGTCCACGAGCGCATCACCACGGTGTCGGTGATGATCTTTCCGTTCTTGAAGCGCACGCCGTCGAGCAGATTGCCCTTGGTCACGCCGGTGGCAGCAAAGAGCACGTCACCCTGAGCCATGTCTTCCATGACGTATTTCTTGGTGACGTCCGAGATCCCCATGCGCCGGGCGCGCTCGACCTGGTCGGGCCGGTTGATCATCAACCTGCCCTGCATCTGGCCGCCGAGGCACCGCAGCGCCGCCGCCGCCAACACGCCCTCGGGTGCGCCGCCGACGCCGAGATAGATGTCGATGCCGGTCTCCTCCGGGTCGGTCGTCTGAATGACGCCCGCGATGTCGCCATCGCCAATCAACCGGATCGAAGCCCCGAGCCCACGCACCTCATCGATCAGGCGGGCATGGCGCGGCCGGTCGAGGATACAGGCGGTAATGGCCGATACCGGCACACCCTTGGCCTTAGCGAGCGCGCGAATGTTGTCGGTCGGCGTGGCGTCGAGGTCGACCAGGCCAGGCGCGAAGCCAGGGCCGATGGCGATCTTGTCCATGTAGACGTCGGGAGCGTTCAGAAGACCTCCCTGCTCGGAGATCGCGATGCACGCCAGCGAGTTGGTCTGGTTCTTGGCACACATTGTGGTGCCCTCAAGTGGGTCGGCGGCGATATCGACGCGTGGCCCTTTGCCGCTGCCGACCTCTTCGCCGATGTAGAGCATCGGCGCTTCGTCTCGCTCGCCCTCGCCGATCATGATCGTGCCCTGAACCGGCAACTGGTTGAGCTCAGAACGCATGGCGTCCACGGCCGCCTGATCGGCGGCGCGCTCGTCACCGTGGCCACGCTGGCGAGCGGCGGCCATGGCCGTGCGTTCGGTAACCCGAACAATCTCCAGAGTTAGAATACGGTCGAGAGAATTGGATAACTTTTGCGACATGAAACAACCCGCGGTTCGTGCAGCCGACCGAATTCGTCGCTGCGGCCGAGGGAGGTCTTGTGGCCGCGCGCGAACGGGGAGGAAACCCGGTCGATACCTTAGCGAGGTAGGAAGAACCGACGATGGAGGTCAATGCGCCATAGGACGCAATACGGATGTTCCGCGGATGAATTAACCATGCCGCGACCTGGAGTCTTCATCGATACTTGCCGAAATAGCGCCATTTACCGGCACTTTTCGCCCGTTCGACCGCTAGACATGCAAAAAGTCGATAGCAGCATTCCCTAAGATGGGCCTGTAAACATGCACAGGCCCAACAGGGTCTCACAAACTCTCGATGCGGATCAGCGTCGGCTTCTCGGCGATATGGCCGGCCGCCTCGATCGCGGCGAGCGCCGCCCGGATCTCCGTCTCGCGCGTGGCGTAGGTGATGAGCACCACGGGCTGCGGCGCACCTGTATGGCCGGGTGCCGCGTCGTCATTTCCCCGGCGATGCTGAACGATCGACTCGAGCGATATGTCGCGGTCGGCCATGCTCTTGGCGATGCCGGCGAAGGCGCCCGGTCGATCATAGACGGAAAGACGAACGTAATAGCCGCCCTTGTGGGCCTGGATCTCCGCCTTCTGGTAGAGCCCGAGTTCGTTGACCGGCAAGCCGAACACCGGCGTGCGATGTCCGCGCGCCGCGTCGACGATATCGGCTATGACCGACGACGCCGTGGCACTGCCACCGGCGCCAGGACCGACCAGCACGACCTCGCCGAGCGCATCCCCGTCGAAGGCAACGGCGTTGAGAACCCCCGAGGTCTGGGCCACCACCGACTTCTTCGGCACCATGGCCGGGTTGACCCGAGCTTCGATGCCGGAGTCAGTGCGCCGGGCAACGCCAAGAAGCTTGATGCGATAGCCCAGCTCGTCCGCGGCCTTGATATCCTCCAGCGAGATTGAGGTGATGCCCTCCACATAGATGGCATCGGCATCGATCTCCGTACCGAACGCCAAGCTCACCAGAATGGCGAGCTTGTGCGCCGTGTCGAAACCGCCGACGTCGAACGTCGGATCGGCCTCGGCGTAACCGAGCCGCTGCGCTTCCGACAGGCAGGTTTCAAAGGAGAGCTGCTCCTTCTCCATCCGGGTCAGGATGTAGTTGCAGGTGCCGTTCAGAATGCCGACTATACCGTTGACGGTGTTGCCGGCGAGGCTTTCCTTCAGCGTCTTGATCACCGGAATGCCACCTGCCACCGCCGCCTCGAAACCGATCGACAAACCGGCTTCTTCAGCGAGACGGGCAAGCTCGACGCCATGACGGGCGAGCAGCGCCTTGTTGGCCGTGATCACCGGCTTGCCGGCGGCGAACGCGGCACGCACCACGGCCTCGGCAGCCCCTGAGGCCCCGCCGATCAGCTCGATCACCACGTCGACGTTAGGATCGGCGACCATGGCCACGGGATCGTCGTACCAGGCAAACCCGTCCACGCTGATACCCCGGTCGCGGTTGCGGTTACGCGCCGACACGGCCGTAATCGTCACCGGCCGCCCCGCTCTCAGCGTCAACGAGCTGAGGTTGGACTGGACGATGCGAACGACGGACGCGCCGACGGTCCCGAGACCGGCGATGCCGAGGCGAAGCGGTTTACCCATGGTGCTTTTCCGAAACTTTCTGTCTGCGTGGGCATTCCCGGGAATCGGATCGCCGGGAATGCCTGACTGTTCTTTGTCATGCGGTCCTGACGCAAAGCCGCCGTGCGCTTTTGCCGGACTGCCGGGAGAGCGAAACGCCGATCAGCGGTCCCGCTCGACCGGAGCGTAGTTATGCATGGTTTCGTCGGCCGTGTCGAAGAATCGACGAAGCCCGCGCGCCGCCTGCCGAATACGCTGCTCGTTCTCCACAAGGGCGATGCGGACGTAATCGTCCCCCTGCTCGCCGAAGCCGACGCCGGGAGCGACGGCAACCTCGGCCTTCTCGATCAGCAGCTTGGAAAACTCCAGGCTTCCGAGCGGCTTGAAGCGCTCCGGCAGTGGCGCCCAGGCGAACATCGAGGCGCGCGGAACAGGAATCTCCCAGCCCGCCCGGCCGAAGCTCTCGACCATGACGTCGCGGCGGCGCTTGTAAGTCTGACGGACCTCCTCGATATGGGTATCCGCCTCCGGGTCGTTCAGCGCGGCCGTCGCCGCCACCTGGATGGGCGTGAAAGCGCCGTAGTCGAGGTAGGACTTGACGCGCGACAGCGCGGCGATCAGCCGCTCGTTGCCCACCGCGAACCCCATGCGCCAGCCAGCCATGGAAAAGGTCTTGGACATCGAGGTGAACTCGACGCACACATCCATCGCCCCGGGCACCTGCAAGACTGAGGGCGGCGGAACGCCGTCGAAATAGATCTCCGAGTAGGCAAGGTCCGAAAGCACGAACACTTCGTGCTTTCGGGCAAAGGCCACCACGTCCTTGTAGAAATCGAGATCGACCACCTCGGCCGTCGGGTTCGACGGATAGCAGAGAATGAGGGCGAGCGGCTTCGGAATGGAGTGGGTGACCGCGCGCTCGAGCGCGTGGAAGAACTCCGGCCCCGGCGTGACCGGCACCGAACGGATGACTCCGCCGACCATCAGGAATCCGAAGGCATGGATGGGATAGGACGGATTGGGGCACAGAATGACGTCGCCCGGCGCGGTGATCGCCTGCGCCATGTTGGCAAAGCCTTCCTTGGAGCCAAGCGTGGCCACGATCTGCGTGTCGGGGTTGAGCTTCACGCCAAAGCGGCGAGCGTAATAGGCGGCCTGCGCCTTGCGAAGACCGTTGATGCCGCGCGAGGCCGAGTAGCCGTGCGTGTCGGGCCGCTGCACGGTCTCGATCAGCTTGTCGACCACGTAGCGCGCCGTTGGCAGGTCGGGATTGCCCATGCCAAGGTCGACAATATCTGCGCCCGAAGCTCGCGCGGAAGCCTTGAGCCGGTTGACCTGCTCGAAGACATACGGCGGGAGGCGCTTGATCTTGTGGAACTCGTTGTTGCTCATGGACTTGACCTCAGTGTGGTCGTGGAAGCCGGCGGTTTTCGCCCCGCGCCGGCAGGCGGGTCTGTGCTTCTAGATCAATTTCGGGCGGAGGGGAAAGTGGCTTTTGGCCGGTCGCCGACCGATCTCTCCAAAAAGCCGCCGTTGTGGAGCCGCCCTGCCCGGCCCGCCACGGAATCAGCCGATTGTGGAGAGGGCCGGGAAGTTTTCCAGAAGCCAGAACGACGCGCGCTGCATGCCGCCTGACAGGAACAGCGCGCCGGTAATGACCAGCACGCCGCCCATAGCTCGCTCGACCAGCGGAAAATGCCGGCGAAAGCGGCGCATGAACAGCACAAACTTTGCCGCAAAAAGCGCGGCGATCAGAAAGGGAACGCCCAGGCCCAGCGAATAGACGGCGAGCAGCAGAGCTCCATCGCCGACGGTATCGCGGCTTCCGGCCACCGACAGGATGGTCGCGAGCACCGGCCCGATGCAGGGCGTCCAGCCGAAAGCGAAGGCGAGGCCGAGCAGAAACGCTCCGCCGAGACCGGCCTTAATCCGGAACTGGTGAAACCGGGCCTCGCGATAGAAAAGAGCCACTCGAAACAGGCCAAGGAAATGCAAGCCCATGACGATGATGAACAGACCGGCCAGAACACCGAGCACTTCAGACCATTGGCGAAGAAGCTGCCCGAATACCGACGCCGTGGCGCCAAGCGTCACGAAAACGCAGGTAAACCCCAGAATGAAGCAAAGGGAGACCTCGGCCGCTCGCCGCTTTGCAGCCAGCCGACTCATTTCTTCACTGGTCAGTTCCTCGATCGATGCGCCAGTCAGGAAACCGAGATAAGGCGGAACGAGCGGCAGCACGCAGGGGCTCACGAAAGAGAGCAGTCCGGCGCCAAATGCTGCAATCAAGGTTACGTTCGCGTCCATATGGTCCCTACCAGGCGGGCAACCGACTGATACTCGATTTCCTCGGCTCATGCGAGGCGGGTTTTCTTCCCGCTTATCAAATCGCCGACACAGACCTGGCAGAGCCGAGCAACCGAGCAGCAGGCAGATCCGCAAAGGATGGCGGTTCAATCCCCAGAAATCGCATTCCTCAACCGAACCCACAGAACGTGAAACTATCTGCGCCCGCCCGACCGTGAGGCAAGATATCCTCTGGGGAGCAAGTTGAAACGGAATTGCTTTTCCCCGCGAAGCAGCGTTTCCTCACATAATTCGAAAAAGCCACTACCCCACGCTCCGCGAGTTAACTATTATCTAGCGTTGTTCGCATATATTTATCTACAAGGTTGCGGGTGGTTGTGCGCCTCCGGGGGGACGAATGATCAGGCTGTCGGCGATCGCCGGACTGGCATTGTTTGCCAGCCTCGTGGCTCCTGCATATGCAGGCGCCCCAACGGTGATCCATGTCGCCAGCACCTTCCCTCTGTCGCTGCCATTGTTCTCGGAAGCCTCCGGCCGTCTGAGCGCGCAGGTGGACAGCTTGACCGGCGGCGACGTGCAACTGGTGTTTCATGTGCCCGGCAACCTGGCGCCGGCGTCCAGCACAGTCGACCGGGTCGCAACCGGCGAACTTGCCGCCGCCTGGTCCACAGCCGGCCAGTTCTCCAGCCACGATAGCGCCTTCGAGCTTCTCAGCTCCATTCCCTTTGGGCCTGACACCATGGAATACATGGCCTGGTTCCTGGAGGGAGGCGGCCTCACGCTATCGAGTGAACTCTTTGCCAGTTACGGCATCCACAATGTGCCCTGCATGGTGCTTCCACCGGAGGGAGCCGGCTGGTTTTCGAAGGAAATCCGCAGCATCAACGACCTGAACGGCTTGCGCATCCGCTTCTTCGGTCTGGGCGGTCGGGTCCTCGCCCGCCTTGGTGCCGACGTCATACAGAAATCCCCCGGCGAGATCGTCGACGCCATGAAGAAGGGCGAGATCGAGGCGGCCGAGTACTCGTTGCCGTCCATGGACCTGACGCTTGGCCTTCAGAACGTCGCAAAGTATTACTATTTTCCCGGCTGGCATCAGCCGTCGACGCTCTATGAGCTTTACTTCAACGAAGCGACCTGGCGCGCGCTGACGGCAAAGCAACAGGAGACGATCGAAACGGTCTGCGCGGCCGTCATGCGCGATAGCATCGGGCGAGCGGAGATCATGCAGTCCGATGCTTTGGAAGAGATCAAAAGGCGCGGCATCAAGCTTCGCCGCTGGTCGCCTGATCTTCTCCTGACCTTCGAAGCGACCTGGGCGAAGGTCGCCGAGGAGGAGATGGCCGCCAATCCGAGATTCAAGCAGATTTACGAGTCGTATGTACGTTTTCGGAACCAATATGGGTTCTGGAAGCGTTTCAGTTATCTTCACTGAGTTCGTCGAGGCACTCAAGAGGAGAAGCCGAGACCGATGAGCTGGCATAACGAGCCGATCGGCAGCGCGAAGACCGCGAGCATCCGGACCAAACTGTCCGGAGCGGTCGTCTTTGTTCTTTTGCTCATCGCCGCCGTCAGCGCATTGGGCGTCGTGCAGGTGATATCGGTCAACAGGGTCACCACGGAAATCCGCGAGATCAGGCTTCCGCAGGTAGAGCTGCTCGAAAAGCTCCGCCGCCTCGCCTTGCAGCACAACCTGGTCGTCATGCGCCGCTTGCAAGTGATCGACTACCACAATCTCGCTGAGATTGACGCCAACCTCAACGAAACGCGCCTCGAACTCAACCAGGCCGCGACCGACTTCAAGGCGACCATCAGTTCGCCCGAAGAAGAGCGGCTGTTCGCGATCTTCTCCGAAGCCTGGGGAATCTATCTCGCCTCGCTCGATCAGGTGAACGACGCCGTTGAAAGCGGCGAACTGGAACAAGCGACCGAGTACGCCAACGGCACGACACGCCTTCAGTACCAGGCCGCCGTCACCGAGCTCGAGAATCTCATCGCCTACGCCAAGACACAGTCGCAGGACGCGGCGGCGCGCGCTTCCACGGCGGTGTCGCGTGCCATTACCCAGTCGCTGATCGCCCTGGTGATCGCCAGCCTCGCGGCATTGGGAGCGATCCTATGGGTCCAGCGCAACATATCGGGACCCCTCCGCGACATCGCTCACGCCATGCGTCGACTGACGATCGGCGATCACACGACTCCGATTCCGGAGCCGACACCAAGACGCGATGAGATCGGCGTGCTCGTGCGCGCCCTCGCCGGCTATCGCGACGCGCTCATCCACAGCCGGGAGTTCGCTCGCAACGCCGAACGGGAATGGGAGCGTCTGAGAGCGGCGGTTGCCAACATGCCCGTCGGCTTGTCGATGTTCGACGCTGCCGACCGGCTCATCATCTGCAATCGCATCTACTGCGACATGTACGGTTTGGCGCCCGAGGATACCTTGCGAGGTCGCACCTACCACGAAATCTTCGCCGAAGCTTTCAAGGACGGCGGCATCTACGCGCCGGTATCAGAGGTCCTGGCGGAATCGCGCGCCAATCTCGGCGGAACGACCCATTTCGTGTACGAGACGAGCGACGACCGCATTCTGGCGCTGGGAATCCAGAATATCGCCGGTGGCGGTTGGGTCGCCATTCACGAGGACATTACGGCCCGGCGCCGCGTCGAGGAAAAGATCCGTCATATGGCGCGCCACGACGCCCTGACCGACCTGGGCAACCGCCTGCTGTTCCGCGACAGTCTCGAAGAAGCACTGTCGGGACTGACCGGCAACGAAAGCGTCGCCGTTCTCTGCATCGATCTCGATCGCTTCAAGAACGTCAACGACACGCTCGGCCATCCCGTCGGCGACGCACTTTTGCAGGCCGTCGCGGACCGGCTGAGATCCTGCATCAGCCAGAACGACATAGCGGCGCGCTTCGGCGGCGACGAGTTCGCCATCATCCAGCTCGGCCCCGTCCAGCAACCGGAAGAGGCCACCGATCTCGCCCGCCGCATCGTCCGGATCGTGGGCGAGCCCTACGAGATCGACGGCCAGCAGATCATCATCGGAGCCAGCGTCGGCATAGCCGTCGCCCCGCTCGACGGCACGAACGCCGACACCCTGCTCAAGAACGCCGACATGGCGCTCTACACGGCGAAGGCCGACGGCCGAGGCGTCTATCGTTTCTTCCGCGACGAGATGAGCCTCCGCTCCCAGACGCGGCGCTTGTTGGAGCTGGAACTTCGCCGCGCCCTGGCCGCCGAGGAGTTCCGCCTTCATTACCAGCCGATGTTCAGCATGGACAACCGCGAGGTCATCGGCTTCGAGGCGCTCCTTCGCTGGGACCATCCGAAGCGCGGCATGGTTCCGCCCAACGAGTTCATCTGGCTGGCCGAGGAAGTCGGTCTGATCGTGCCGATGGGCCAGTGGGTGCTTGAGCAGGCCTGCCGCGACGCCGCGACCTGGCCCGGCCATATCAGCATCGCCGTCAACGTCTCGCCGGTGCAGTTCCGCGACCGGACCTTCGCCGATCAGGTGGTGGCGGCGCTCGCCACGTCCGGTCTTGAAGCGCATCGCCTGGAGATCGAGATCACCGAGCGCGTGCTGATCGCCGACACCTCGATGACGCTTGCCATCCTGCAACGCCTGCATGAGATCGGCATCCGCATCGCCATGGACGACTTCGGCACCGGCTATTCAAGCCTAGGCTACCTGCGCCGGTTCCACTTCGATCGCATCAAGATCGATCGCTCCTTCATCGCCGATCTCGACGAAGGCGACCAAGAATCGCTGGCGATCATCCGGGCGGTTGCCAGCCTGTCGTCCAATCTCAATATCGCAACCACCGCCGAGGGCGTGGAAAGCGAGCAGCAGTTCGAGCGTCTGCGGGCCGAGGGCTGCGACACCGTGCAGGGCTTCCTTCTGGGCATGCCGGTACCGGCCGACGACGTCGCACGCATGTTCGAAGAGGGCGATGACTCGGCCATTTCGGCTGCGTGAACGAGCCTGCGAGCTCACGGCAGGGGCCTTCTGCGCCGAAAGAGGGCGCACGACCCTCGAGAATGTTGAGTTCCAAAGGAATGATGGTGGGCGGTGACGGTCTCGAACCGCCGACATCCAGTGTGTAAAACTGGCGCTCTACCAACTGAGCTAACCGCCCCAAAACCGCCGGATGACGACGGAAGGTTTCCTGCTCTACCCACTCGGGCAGCCGATTGCAAGGTCGTCGCGCGGATCGTCCCAAGCATGAACGGCAGAGCAAAAAGGGCGCGACCGTTACCGATCGCGCCGTTCAAAGTCACGTCGGCCCAACCCTGTTTCGGGCTGGGCCGATTCGGGACGTCAGCCGTTGACCGCGTCCTTGAGGCCCTTGCCCACGCGGAACTTCGGCTGCTTGGAAGCAGCGATCTTGAGCGGCTCGCCCGTCTGCGGGTTGCGGCCCTCGGAGGCGGCGCGCTCGGTCACAACGAAGTTGCCGAAGCCGACGATGCGAACTTCGTCGCCCGCCTTGAGCGCCTCGGTGATCGTCGCGAAGACCGCGTCGACGGCGGCACCGGCCTGCGCCTTGTTGAGCGACGCCTTCTCGGCGACCTGCGTGACCAGATCGTTCTTGTTCATGTCGTGTCCCTTTGTCTGACTCTGTCGGTAGCGGACTTGCCGTTTAGGAGTTAGCCCGTCACCCCGGCGGCACGTTTCCCGGATTTCCGGGGAAAATCAAGTGCGGAAAGACCGCTTATGCGCGATTTTTTGACCGAAGACGAAAAAGACCCGGGCTTTGGAGGCCCGGGTCGGTAATTTGTTGGACAAGTGTCCCACGTTGGTTCAGTGCGCGGTGATCACGCCCAAATCGCCAGCTTCGCCTTCGGCGACCGCCGCAGGGGGCGTTTCCTTCGATTCGTCCCAGGCGATCGGCTCAAGCGGCCGCACCAGCGCCACCTTCAGCACGTCGTCCATATGAGCGACCGGAATGACTTCCATTCCGTTCCGGACGTTCTCGGGAATGTCCGCGAGATCCTTGGCGTTCTCGTCGGGGATCATCACCGTCTTGATGCCGCCGCGAT
The DNA here is from genome assembly GCF_023721755.1 of Pleomorphomonas sp. NRK KF1. Lineage (GTDB taxonomy): Bacteria > Pseudomonadota > Alphaproteobacteria > Rhizobiales > Pleomorphomonadaceae > Pleomorphomonas. The sequence continues at coordinate 850,150 of NZ_JAMDLH010000001.1, forward strand.
GAGCGGCGAGCAGCTTCTCCTTGAGACCGCCGATCGGCAGCACCCGGCCACGCAGGGTGATTTCGCCGGTCATGGCAACGTCGTGGCGAACCGGCACGCCGGTCATCACCGACACGATCGAGGTGACCATGGCGATACCGGCCGACGGGCCGTCCTTCGGCGTCGCGCCTTCCGGCACGTGCACGTGAATGTCGCGCTTGTCGAACAGCGGCGGCTCGATGCCGAAATCGACAGCCCGCGAGCGCACGTAGGACGCCGCCGCGGAAATCGATTCCTTCATCACGTCCTTGAGGTTGCCGGTCACCGTCATGCGGCCCTTGCCGGGCAGGCGCACGCTTTCGATGGTGAGCAGCTCGCCGCCGACTTCGGTCCAGGCGAGACCGGTGACGACGCCGACCTGATCGGTGCCTTCCGCCTCGCCATGCCGGAAGCGCGGCACGCCGAGATACTGCTCGACCTTCTCCGGCGTCACGGTGACCGACTTCAGCACGCCCTTCGACTTCTGGAGCTCGGTCACCGCCTTGCGGGCGAGCGACATCATCTCCCGATCGAGGTTACGAACGCCGGCTTCACGCGTGTACTGGCGTATCACCGCGCGAATGGCGTCGTCGGTGATCTCGTACTCGCCGGCGCGAAGACCATGGTCGGCGATCGACTTCGGCAGCAGGTGCCGCTTGGCGATCTCGACCTTCTCGTCCTCGGTGTAGCCGGCGATCCGGATGATCTCCATGCGGTCCATCAGCGGGCCGGGAATGTTCAGCGTGTTGGCGGTCGTCACGAACATCACGTCCGAAAGGTCGTACTCGACCTCTAGGTAGTGATCCATGAAGGTGTGGTTCTGCTCGGGGTCGAGAACCTCAAGCAAAGCCGACGACGGATCGCCGCGGAAGTCCATTCCCATCTTGTCGATTTCGTCGAGCAGGAAGAGCGGATTGGACTTCTTCGCCTTCTTCATCGACTGGATGACCTTGCCGGGCATCGAGCCGATATAGGTGCGCCGGTGACCACGGATTTCCGCCTCGTCGCGCACGCCGCCGAGCGACATGCGCACGTATTCACGTCCGGTCGCCTTGGCGATCGACTTGGCGAGCGAGGTCTTGCCGACGCCCGGAGGGCCGACGAGGCAGATGATCGGCCCCTTCAGCTTGTTGGCCCGGCTCTGCACCGCCAGATACTCGATGATGCGTTCCTTGACCTTGTCGAGGCCGAAATGATCCTCGTTGAGCACCGCTTCGGCATAGGCGAGATCGTCGCGGGTCTTCGAGCGGCTCTTCCAGGGGATGCCGAGAATCCAGTCGAGGTAGTTGCGGACAACCGTGGCCTCGGCCGACATCGGCGACATCTGGCGCAGCTTCTTCAGCTCGGCCGTCGCCTTCTCGCGAGCTTCCTTGGAGAGCTTGGTGCGCTTGATGCGCTCTTCGAGCTCGGCAAGCTCGTCCTTGCCTTCCTCGCCGTCGCCCAGCTCCTTCTGGATCGCCTTCATCTGCTCGTTGAGATAGTACTCGCGCTGCGTCTTCTCCATCTGCCGCTTGACGCGACTGCGGATGCGCTTTTCCACCTGCAGCACGGAGATCTCGCTCTCCATCAGCCCGAGCACCCGCTCGAGCCGCTCGACCACCGATTTCAGGGAGAGAACGTCCTGCTTCTCGGAGATCTTGACGGCGAGATGGCTGGCGATGGTGTCGGCGAGCTTGGCGTAGTCGTCGATCTCCTTGATGGTGCCGAGCACCTCGGGAGACACCTTCTTGTTCAGCTTGACGTAGTTGTCGAACTCGACCAGCACCGAGCGGGCAAGCGCCTCCACTTCGACGCGGTCGCTCTCCACTTCCTCGATCGGCCGAACCTCGGCCTCGAAGTAGTCGGAGCGGTCGATGAAATTGATCACCTCGGCCCGGCGGGCGCCTTCGACCAGCACCTTCACGGTGCCGTCGGGCAGCTTCAGAAGCTGAAGCACCGTTGCCAGAGTGCCGACCGTATAGATATCGCCGGACGTGGGGTCGTCGTCGGACGCGTTGCGCTGGGTTGCCAGCAGGATCTGCTTGTCGGCCGTCATCACCTCTTCAAGGGCGCGGATGGACTTCTCGCGGCCCACGAACAGCGGCACGATCATGTGCGGGAAAACGACGATGTCACGAAGCGGCAGGACAGGAAAGACGTCCCGTTCGGCGCCGGTCGCGGGAGTGGATGCGGCCATGGAGTGGTTTCCTTTCTGGTGGCCCGCCGGCTCAGCCTGTCGGCACCGGCGTCCGTCGCACGCGGTTTTCGGCAAGGGCTGCCGACCGGAAGATCGGAATGCCCCAGTTCGGCAACGGGTAAGAGGACCGGAGAAGATGATCCGCTACGTGGCCGCCCAGTCCGCCCCTTGATGGGCGCGAGGCCGGACGCCGTTCCCGTTTCCGTCGCCGCCGCGTAAGCGGATACATGGATCGCGGCGACTGTGCTTTCAAGGTCTTGACACGAAAGCGTCATTGACCCGACGCACGACGCTCCCGACCCGCCGGGCCGGGAAGAATGGGCGGCGGAAACTCTGCCGCCACCCATGGAAAACGATCAGGCACCCGTGCCCGTGTCGTCGAGGCGCTCGCCATAGACGTAGATCGGCTTGGCCTTGCCGGCGATGACGTCGCCGGAAATCACCACTTCTGTCACGTCCTCGAGGTTCGGCAGCTCGTACATGGTTTCGAGCAGGATGCCCTCCATGATCGAGCGCAAACCACGGGCGCCGGTCTTGCGATCGATCGCCTTGCGGGCCACGGCGGAGAGCGCATCGTCCTGGAAGGAAAGCTTGACGTTCTCCATCTCGAACAGGCGCTGGTACTGCTTGACCAAGGCATTCTTCGGCTCGGTGAGGATGATCACCAGCGCCGCCTCGTCGAGATCCTCCAGCGTGGCAAGCACGGGGAGACGACCCACGAACTCGGGGATCAGGCCGAACTTCAGGAGATCTTCCGGCTCGACCTGAGCGAACAGCTCGCCGGTGCGCCGATCCTCGGGAGCGGTCACCTGCGCCTGGAAGCCGATCGAGGTCGACTTGCCGCGCGCCGAGATGATCTTCTCGAGGCCGGCGAAGGCGCCGCCGCAGATGAACAGGATGTTGGTGGTGTCGACCTGCAGGAACTCCTGCTGCGGATGCTTGCGCCCACCCTGGGGCGGCACAGAGGCCACGGTGCCTTCCATGATCTTGAGCAGGGCCTGCTGCACGCCCTCGCCCGACACGTCGCGGGTGATCGACGGGTTGTCGGACTTGCGCGAGATCTTGTCGACCTCGTCGATGTAGACGATGCCGCGCTGGGCACGCTCGACGTTGTAGTCGGCAGCCTGCAGCAGCTTCAGAATGATGTTCTCGACGTCCTCGCCGACGTAACCGGCTTCGGTCAGCGTCGTCGCGTCGGACATGGTGAACGGCACGTCGATGATGCGGGCGAGCGTCTGGGCGAGCAAGGTCTTGCCCGAGCCGGTCGGACCGATCAGCATGATGTTCGACTTGGCCAGCTCGACGTCGTTGTTCTTCGAGGCGTGATTGAGGCGCTTGTAGTGGTTGTGGACAGCCACAGCCAGCACCTTCTTGGCCTTGTCCTGGCCGATCACGTAGTCGTCGAGCACCTTGCGGATTTCCGAAGGCGTCGGCACGCCGTCGCGCGACTTCACGAGATTGGACTTCGACTCCTCACGGATGATGTCCATGCAGAGTTCAACGCATTCATCGCAAATGAACACCGTCGGTCCCGCGATGAGCTTGCGGACTTCATGCTGGCTCTTGCCGCAGAACGAACAGTAGAGGGTGTTCTTCGACTCGCCGCTAACCTTGGTCATCCAATCATTCCCGCTCGGTTGACGGACGGTCCGAGCCCGCCCCTGGGGGCGAGTATCGAACCGAACCTTCCCTCTCGAACCCTCTTCAGTGACCGAATCCGCCGGAACCGCCACATGCGCATGTTGCGCTCAAAGGACTCAAGATAGCTTTAACGTACCGATCTCAATGCACCGCCGCCTGCGGCGCCGGCAAACCTTCTTTCCTCAGGGCAGTTCGGGAACCGACCGCTTCGCGATCACATCGTCCACGAGCCCGAATGCCTTGGCCGCCTCGGCGTCCATGAAGTTGTCGCGCTCCAGCGCCTCTTCGACCGCAGCAAGATCGCGGCCGGTATGCTGGACGTAGATCTGGTTGAGGCGGCGCTTCAGCTTCAGGATCTCCTGGGCATGCAGCATGATGTCCGCCGCCTGGCCACGGAAGCCGCCGGACGGCTGGTGCACCATGATGCGCGCGTTGGGCAGCGAGAAGCGCATGCCCGGCTCGCCGGCGCAAAGAAGAAGCGACCCCATGGACGCGGCCTGGCCGATGCAGAGCGTCGCCACCTTCGGACGGATGAACTGCATGGTGTCGTAGATCGCAAGACCCGCCGTCACATAGCCGCCGGGAGAGTTGATGTAGAGGGAGATCTCCTTGTTGGGATTCTCCGACTCAAGGAACAGAAGCTGGGCGCTGACCAGCGTTGCGACTCCGTCGTCGATGCCGCCCGTTATGAAGATGATCCGCTCCTTGAGGAGGCGCGAGAAAATGTCATAGGCGCGCTCGCCACGGTTCGTCTGCTCGACGACCATCGGGACCAGCGTGCTCATGGTGAAATCGACAGGATCCTTCATACGTTCCCTCGGCGTTCGACGGACGAACCGCCCTCCCCACCCCGTCTTGGGGCTGCTTGGAACAGCGGTGGCGTCGCCAGCAAATCACTCTTGCCGTGATCGTTACATCCCAACCAGACGCTTGGCTACACCAAAGCCTCTGAATTTTCGGTGCATGGTGTACGGCTTCCCATGCCCCGCCTACCCCAGGGGAACCTCCCCATAAAGGCCACTTATGCATCGCCGGCAAACTCTGCAAGCGGTCGAAACGGCGCGCAGGGCTGCTCTCCTCAAAACGCAACCGGCCGGAGCGTCGCCGCCCCGGCCGCGTTGGTCTCGCAAGAATTACGGAGCGCCGATCAGACGGCGGGCTCTTCGTCGTCCTTGAACAGCTCTTCCTTGGTCACCGTCTTGTCGGTGACCTTGACCATCCCGAGAAGGACGTCGACCACCTTCTCCTCGAACACCGGCGCCTGCAGCGAGGCAAGCGCGTTGGCGTCGCGGCGGTAGAAGTCGAACACGGCCTTCTCCTGGCCCGGGAACTGGCGGGCACGCTCGATCAGCGCGCGCTGCAGCTCCTGCTCGTTGACCTGGACCTTCTCGCGCTCGCCGAACTTCGACAGGACGAGACCGAGACGAACGCGGCGCTCGGCGATCTTGAGATAGTCGGCGCGAGCCTTCTCCTCGGTGGTGTCCTCGTCCTCGAAGGTCTTGCCGGCAGACTTAATCTCGGCCTCGACCTGACCCCAGATCGCGTTGAACTCCTGCTCCACCAGCGTCGCCGGCAGCTCGAAGGAATACTGCGCGTCGAGAGCATCGAGCAGCTGGCGCTTCACCTTCTGGCGGGTCTGGCCGCCATTCTGGGACTCGATCTGCTGCTTGACGATGTCCTTCAGCGCATCAAGGCTGTCCATGCCGAGCGTCTTGGCCCAGTCGTCGTCGAGCTTGAGCTCGCCGGGGGCGGCAACCTCGAACACCTCGATGTCGAAGGTGGCCGGCTTGCCGGCGAGGTGCTTGGCCTGGTAATCCTCGGGGAAGGTCACTTCGATGACCTTCTTGTCGCCGACCTTGACGCCGATCAGCTGCTCCTCGAAGCCGGGGATGAAGCGGCCCTGACCGAGGAAGATGGCGGCGCGATCGTCGGCGCCACCGTCGAAGGGCTCGCCATCGATCTTGCCCAGGTAGGAAATGGTCAGCCGGTCGCCGTTCTCGGCGGCGGCGCCTTCCTCGCGGGCAACGTAGGAACGGGCGCCCTCGGCGATCTGGGTCAGACGCTCCTCGACTTCCGAATCGGCCACTTCGACGACCGGGCGCTCGATGGCGATGCCATCGACCGGCGCCAGCTCGAACTCCGGCACGATCTCGTAGGAGATGTCGTAGGCGAGGTCGAGGTCACCCGACAGGATCTTCTCGGCATCCTCGTCGGTAAGCTTGATCTGCGGCTGCATGGCAGCCTTCTCGGAACGCTCTTCGAGGGCCTTGTTCGAGGTCTCGCCGATCACGTTGTTGACGATCTCGGCCATGGCCGACTTGCCGTAGAGCTTCTTGAGGTGAGCCTTGGGAACCTTGCCGGGGCGGAAGCCGCGAATCTGGGCGCGTCCCTTGAGGTCCTCGAGATAGGCATCGAGCTTCTCAGCGAGTTCGGAGGCCGTGACGACGATCTTGAGCTCGCGCTTCAGGCCTTCGGTCGAGGTTTCAGTCACCTGCATGGATGTTTTCTTTCGTCTCTGATCCCGAGAACGCCCCAGAGACCGTTCCGGCGGTTCTCCCTGCCGAACCGGTCCGAAGAAGCGGTTCAATTCTGTCTTCACCACCGGCGGGACGCCACGGAGGCGTACCTGACACCGACCGCATCACCCTCGATCGCAGCGGGCCGATCTGGTGCGGGCGAAGGGACTTGAACCCCCACGGCTTTCGCCACTGGAACCTAAATCCAGCGTGTCTACCAATTCCACCACGCCCGCGATCCAACCGCGCCGACCATCGCCTCCGATGCTCGAAGCGGGGTCTCCATAGCAAACTTCCCCGCAGGCACAAAGCAAAAAGGGGAGGATTCGCGACGAACCTCCCCTTTGGTCGAGTTTGCCGGCTTTGGCGGGCTCAGGGCGCGGGCTGGCTGGCCGCCGCGTCCATCGCCAACGCGGCGCCCAACAGCTCGAAACTGTCGTGCCCGGACGCCTTGGCGAGCCCGGCCACCGTATCCTCGGCCGACCCGACTTCGACCCCGATCGCCTTGAGCCGACCGGTCACCGTCGCCTCGTCGGTGTGGGCAAGCGCGGCCAGCGCCGTCATCGAGGCATTGTTGAGCGCGCCGAACACGACGGCGCGGGGGTTGGTCGCCGTGGCGCCCGCGCCCTCATAGGCGAATGCGCCTGCGGCGGCGAGGCAGACGACCGTCGAAACCCACATGGCCGACCGCCGGAAGTAGTTGGCGAGCGTCCGCCAGTTGCGCCAGACGTGCAGCCCGAAGGGCACGATCAGGAACAACGACAGGATCTCGTGCATCTCGCGGAAATACTGCGCTCCAACGCCGAGAAAGAGCGCGACGCCGGAGACCAGGGAGATCAGGAACAGCCAGGTGGTCAGGGGCGTGGCATAGCGAAAGAGGATATCTTTGATCGACATGAGGGAAACTCGGAAAATGAAGAATAGATGGGAAAGCAGACCCTTGGTCTCCCTTTCCTCCTAGCACTCCTCAAAATCCGGATCCTCTCATCACGGTCGCGAAGTGTATCAAAGGGTATCGGCCGTTCCTTTGCGCTTCCGACTTGCCTTGCGCGACTTTTCCTCGGCCTTGACCGCTTCGCTTCGGCGAGCAACGGCGACCGCGGCGCGGCACCAGTCGAGGAACTCGTCAGGCTCGTCGTAAAGCCGCTCCGGCGCTCGCCAGTAAGGCATCTGAGCCGTCCGGCCATCCTTGGTAGTGTACTCGAACTGAGGACAATCCTCGGCGACGAAGCGGCTCCGTGTCTCGTCGTCCACCTTGAAGTAAAGACTGCCGTCGATCTCAAGGGCGAACACCATGCCGTCCTGATAGATCGAAAGCCCGCCGAACATCTTGCGGAACGTGACGCCGCCGAGTGGCTCCGTCAGTTCGCGCAAAAACTCCCTAAAGCCGTCATCCGCCATCGCCACTCTCCACACGCAAAGCTAACGGGAACATAAAGCGAACATACAAACACGTCCAGTCCCAAGAATGCGTGGTTCGCTTGCTTTTCTGGGATACATGCGTAAATTGTCCCCATGTCTGGACACATCAAAAAGTTTGCCGCATCGGCCCTGATTTACATGGTCACGCTGGTGACTCCCATGTCTGGGGTGATGGCCGGCGAGGCGGAAATCGCCCGTCTTGAGCATCTGTTCCATGCGCCGGAGCAGGCGGGCAGCCAGTTCTCCAAGTCGTTTCTCGCGGCAGTCCCCGCTGACAAGGTGTCCCAGATCGTCAGGCAGATGATCGATTCGTTTGGGACGCCGCGGGCGATCGTCCAAGACGGCGAGGACTATGCGGTCGAGACTGAAACCCACGCGATTCCCACCAAGGTGACCCTGGACAGCGACGGCATGATCGAAGGTCTGCTGTTTGAGCCGCCGGTGGCGCTCACCGCTTCCCTCGAAGAAACCCTGCAGAAGCTCGCGGGCCTCGCCGATACGGTGTCCTATACGGTCGAAGTTGATGGAGCGCCCCGCCATGAGCGCGACGCCGACCGCCCCCTTGCCGTCGGCTCGGCCTTCAAACTCGGCGTGCTGAAGGTTCTCGCCGATGACGTCGCGGCGGGACGCCACCAGTGGGAAGAGGTGGTGCGCCTTGCCATGGGCGACCGCTCGCTGCCATCGGGCGACCTTCGCCTCTACCCCGTCGGATCGCCCTTCACGCTGCACACCCTCGCGGCGGAGATGATCGCCCGTAGCGACAACACGGCGACGGACACGTTGATCCACGTGGTCGGCGCCGAGCGGGTCGCCGAGGTGCTCGGCCTCGATACGCTGCTGACCACACGGGCCCTGTTTCTACTGAAAGCCGACAAGAGCTTGGCCGACGCCTACATCTCGGGTTCGGCCGACGACCGGAAGGCCATCCTGAAGCAGCTGTCCGATCGCGATTTGCCGCCCGTGGCTGCGGCCTCCAGCCCCTATACGCCCGACCTCGAATGGATGATTCCCGTCCGGCGGCTTTGCAGCCTCGTCGTCGCGCTGTCCGATCTCGATGTCTTCGAGATCAACCCCGGCCCGGTCCGCCCCGGTTCGTGGCAGCGCGTCGCTTACAAGGGAGGCAGCGAAGCCGGCGTCCTCAACCTGACGGCCGCGCTGATCGGCCAGGACGACCGCACACACTGCCTGTCGGTGACGCTCAATGGCGACAAACCGATTGACGAAGCGACCGCCGCAGGCCTGTTCACCCGGGCAGCCGCCCAGCTCGCCACCGGAAAATAACGCGTCAGGCCTTGTCGAGCCCCATCTGCCAGAAGGCCGCCTCTAGCCGGCTCGCCTGCCCGAAGATGCCGGCGATCTGGCGAAAGCGCACGTCTCCCATCGCGCCACCGGACAGCGCATCGAGATGCTCGATGGTCGCGGCCGCCACCTGCTGGTAGCCGTCAGCGGCATACTCGGCGATCCAGGGCGCGTATGGGTTGCTCGCGTCAAGCGCTCCCGGAATCGCAGCCAGCCGACGCGCGATCACCCCGTAGCCGATCATGCAAGGCGCCAGCGCGACGTGGAGATCGAGGAGATCCCCGCGCACGCCCCAGTCGAGCACGAAGCGGGTGTAGGCCGTGGTCGGCATGTCCTCTTCGGATGTCTCGAGGTCGGCCGGCGTCAGCCCCCAGCCCTCGCAATACTTGACGTGCAGCGCCATCTCGCCATCGAGGATCGCCCGAAGACCATCGAGGCCATAGCGCATTTCCTCCATCGTCCGTCCCTTGTAGGCGGCAAGCGCGTAGGCGCGGGCGAACTGGATCAGGAACAGATAGTCCTGGACGAGATAGTGCCGGAACGCCGCCTCAGGCAGCGTGCCGGCCGCCATCATCTCCACGAAGGGATGCTCGACATAGGCGCGCCAGTCGTCGGCGCAGGACGCAACGAGGCGATCGAACAGGGTCATTCCGTCTCTCCCCTTGCCCAGGCGGCCTTGGTCTCGGCCTTGAACGCCTCGAAGCGTCCGGCTTCGATGGCATCGCGTATGCCCTGCATCAGCGACTGGTAGTAGGCGACGTTGACCCAGGTGAGCAGCATGGCGCCGAGCGCCTCGCCCGTGCGCACCAGATGATGGATGTAGGCACGTGAGTAGTCGCGCGCCGCCGGACAGTTCGATGTCGGGTCGATCGGCCGGGGATCGTCCATGTGCCGGGCGTTCTTGAAGTTGAGCTTGCCGAAGCGGGTGTAGGCGAGACCATGCCGGCCGGCGCGCGTCGGCATGACGCAGTCGAACTGGTCAATGCCGCGCGCCACGCTCTCGATGATATCGTCGGGCGTGCCGACGCCCATCAGATAGCGCGGCTTGTCGCGCGGCAGAACAGGATCGACGACGTCGATCATCTGCAGCATGACCGCCTGCGGTTCGCCGACGGCGAGCCCGCCGACCGAATAGCCCTCGAAGGGCATGGCCGCGAGTTCGCGGGCGCTCACTTCGCGCAGCGCCGGCACGTCGCCGCCCTGGACGATACCGTAGAGCCCCTGCCCTTTCCCCGGCCCGCCCATCGTCTCGAACTGCCGGCGCGACCGCTCGGCCCACCGGAGGCTCAACCGCATGCCGCGCTCGACTTCCCTTGGTTCGGCCGGCAGGCGAACGCATTCGTCGAGCTGCATCTGGATGTCGGAGCCGAGAAGTCCCTGAATCTCGATGGACCGTTCCGGCGTCAGTTCGTGACGACTGCCGTCGATGTGGCTCTGGAAGGTCACACCGCGCTCGTCCATCTTCCTGAGCTTGGCGAGCGACATCACCTGGAAGCCGCCGCTGTCGGTGAGGATGGTCTTGTCCCAGGTGGAGAACTTGTGCAGGCCGCCCAGCGCCGCCACCCGCTCGGCGCCGGGGCGCAGCATCAGATGATAGGTGTTGCCGAGCACGACGTCGGCGCCGGTCGCCTTCACGTCGTCCATGAACATCGCCTTCACCGTTCCGAGCGTGCCGACCGGCATGAAGGCCGGCGTGCGGACGACGCCATGCGGCGTGACGATCTCGCCACGGCGCGCCCGACCGTCGGTCGCAAGCAGGCGAAAGGAAAAGGGCTGGGTCATGGGCTGGGCTTTGCTCTCCGGGCGTCTTTTTCAGAACGCCTTGTTTCCCGCCCCTCTCTCCAACTCTCCCCCACAAGGGGGGAGAGGGCGCCAGTTGGTTCCCACTAGAACCTATCCGTAGGCAAGCGTGCCCTCTGATCGGTTCGACAGGCCCTCTCCCCCCTTGTGGGGGAGAGTTGGAGAGAGGGGTATCGTTCCGCCCGCAATAGCGAAAAACACCGTCGGCAACAACGTCTCTCAGAGAGCGTTTTGAGATTCGCTCCGGCGAGTCGGCAGGCCCGACTTTCAAGAACCGGAGCCCTGCAGACATTCGATCCGTGAGCACCGGAGCAGAATTTCCAATCGGCCTCTCAGCTCCGGAGCAGCCTATAGATCGCCGGAATGACCAGCACGGTGAGCAGCGTCGACGACGCGAGACCAAACAGGAGCGAGATGGCGAGCCCCTGGAAGATCGGATCGGTCAGGATCACCGCCGCGCCGATCATAGCAGCGAGTGCCGTGAGCAGGATCGGCTTGAAGCGGATCGAGCCGGCCTCGATCAGGATGTCGGCGAGCGGACGTTGCGCGGTATGCGGCACGCCCTCCTCGTCCTTGACCGTCACCTCGCGCGGCGCGTGCCGGATGAAGTCGACGAGCAGGATCGAGTTGCGTACGATGATGCCGGCGAGCGCGATGAAGCCGATCATCGATGTCGCGGTGAACGGCGCATGGAACAGCCAGTGGCCGCCGAGAATACCGATGAAGGTCAGCGGAATCGGCGTCAGGATCACCAGCGGCAGCTTGAACGAACCGAACTGCGCCACCACGAGGATATAGATGCCGAGCACGGCGATGGCGAAGGCCGCGCCCATGTCGCGGAAGGTCACCCACGTCACTTCCCATTCGCCATCCCAGAGCAAGGTCGACTTGCTCTCGTCGGCCGGCTGACCATGCAGCGCAACGACGGGCTTCTCAAGCCCCGTCCAGTCCTGGCGGTCGAGCGCCTCCTGAACGGCGAGCATGCCGTAGAGCGGCGCCTCGTAGGCGCCGGCAAGCTCGGCCGTGACCATCTCGGCGAAGCGGCCGTTGTGCCGGAAGATCGGGAAGGAGGCTTTTTCTTCCCTCACCCGCACGACGTCGCCAAGCTCGACGACACCTCGGTCGCCCGGTAAAACGTTGGCCGGAATCGGTGTGGTGAGCGCCGTCTCGTCGAGCACCTTCTGGCCCTTGGGTCGCGCAACGACGATGGGAATGGCCGCCCGCCCGTCGCCACGATGCGAGTAACCGACCGTTGACGAGCCGCCCAGGATGGCAAGCGTGTCGAACACGTCGCTTTCCTGGACGTGGAAGAAGTCGAGATCATCGGTGGAAATGGTGACCCGCATCCGCTTGGCCGGGTCGCCGAAAGAGTTGTCGACGTCGACGATGAAAGGAACTTCGCGGAAGGCGGCCTCGACCTTCTCGGCCGTCCGACGCCGCGTGTCGGCGGTTGGCCCATAGATTTCCGCCAACAGCGTCGCCATCACCGGCGGTCCGGGCGGCGGCTCGACCACCTTGAGCGAGGTACCGGCCGGAACCGGCAGTGCATTGACGCGATGGCGCAGCTCCAGGGCAATGTCGTGCGAAGCCCTGTCGCGATCGCCCTTGGGAGTCAGGTTGACCTGGACGTCGCCGAGCTGCGGCTCGGCGCGCAGATAGGAATGGCGGACAAGGCCGTTGAAGTTGAATGGCGCGGCGGCGCCAGCGTGGGTCTGGACCGACACCACTTCGGGCAAGTCGAGCGCCGCTTTCGCCACCGCTTGGGCAACGGCATCCGTCGCCTCCACCGACGATCCCTCGGGCAGGTCGATGGTGACCGCGAGCTCCGCCTTGTTGTCGAAGGGCAAGAGCTTCACGGTGACATGCTTGGTGTAGAAAAGGCTCAGAGAACCAAGCGTCAGCACGCCCACCGCAAGGAGGAAGGCAAGACTCCGCCCCTTGCTTGCCAAGATCGGCCGGGCCACGGCCGCATAGGCCTTGCCCAGCGCCCCACCGGCGCTGTCGCCCTGATGGTGATGGGCCGAGCCGCCACCCGTCACCTTCAGCATCAGCCAGGGCGTCACGATCACCGCCACGAAGAAGGAGAAGATCATCGCCGCCGACGCGTTGGCCGGAATCGGGCTCATGTAGGGGCCCATCATCCCGGAAACGAAAAGCATCGGAAGAAGCGCCGCCACGACCGTCAGCGTTGCGACGATGGTCGGGTTGCCGACCTCGGCGACGGCCTCGATCGCGCTCTGGCGCCGGCTGATGCCCTTGCCCATCGCCGCGTGACGGGCAATGTTTTCGATGACGACGATGGCGTCGTCCACCAGGATGCCGATGGAGAAGATCAGTGCGAACAACGACACGCGGTTGAGCGTGTAGCCCATCACCTTGGCGGCGAACAACGTGAGCAGGATGGTGACCGGGATCACCACGGCCACCACCACGGCCTCGCGGAACCCGATGGCCACCCAGACCAGGGCAATGATCGACAGCGTTGCAAGACCGAGATGGAAGAGAAGCTCGTTGGCCTTCTCGTTGGCGGTGTCGCCGTAGTCGCGTGTCACCTCGACGGAGAGGCTGTCGGGAATGAGGTTGCCCTTGAGGCCTTCGACACGCGCGAGAATGTCGTGGGCGACGGTCACCGCGTTGGCGCCCGCGCGCTTGGCAACCGCCAGGGTCACCGACGGCAGTCGTTCCAGCGAACCGTCGGCCGCCTTGCGGACGGTGGAAACGTAGAGATCGGCCGTATCCTGAACGAAGGAAACGTCGGCGACATCGCGCACGTAAACGGGCCGGCTGTCGCGGGTCGTCAGCAGGAGGTTGGCGATTTCCGCTGGCGATTGCAGGGTTTCGCCCGCCACCACCTGGATTTCGTTGCCGTCCTTGCGCACGGTGCCGGCTGGAAACGACCGGTTGGCGGCGGTGACCTTGGCCGACAGCTGTTGCAGCGTCACGCCATAAAGGGCAAGCCGGTCGGGATCGGGCGCAACCCGAATGGCGTCGCCGGTCTCTCCGACCAGATAGGTCAGCCCGACATCCTCGACCTTGGCGATCTCGCTCCGCAGTTCGTGGGCGACGCGCGTCAGGTCGGCAGCGGTCACGGAGCCGGCCACCTCGGGCTTCGGCGACAGTGTCAGGGTGACGATGGCGACGTCGTCGATGCCGCGGCCGACAATCCTCGGCTCGGCGATTCCCACGGGTATGCGATCGAGATTTGCCCTGATCCGATCGTGCACGCGCAGCACGGCCGCATCGGCCGAGGTGCCGACAAGGAAGCGCGCGGTAACGAGGACCTGCTCGTCGTAGGTCTGGGAATAGACGTGCTCGACCCCGTTGATGGCCTTGACGATGGTCTCGAGAGGTTCGGTGATCAGCTTCTCGGCGTCCTCGGCATTGAGACCGGGCGCCGATACGTGAATGTCGACCATCGGCACGGAAATCTGCGGTTCTTCCTCGCGCGGCAGTGTGACGAGCGCGACGAGGCCCACAGCAAAGGCGGCCAACAGAAACAGCGGCGTCAGTGCCGAGCCGATGAAGGCGCGGGTAAGATGGCCGGCTATACCGAGTTTCATGGCAGCACCACCGCATCGCCGGCGGAAAGGCCGGACAGGATTTCCACATCGTCGCCATGTCGCTCGCCGAGCACCACGGTCCGGTCGCTCTCCACGCCATCCGCGGCGACTCGCAGCGTATCGATGCCGGAGCGGCTGACGACGGCCGAAGCCGGCACCAGCATGGCCTGACGCTTGCCGACCGGTACACGGACGAGAAGGCGGGCATCAACGAACTCGGTGGGAAGCCCCTGCACTTCGACGTCGGCGGTCACGCGGCCGCCTTCGATCAGCGGATAGATCTTGGCAAGCCGCCCCTCCAGGGCTCCGTTCGCCGTCTCCACCGCGAGCGAGGCGCCCATTTCAAGCAGGTCGGCATGGCGCTCGGGGATCGAAAGCCGCAGGAAAAAGCCGCCGCCGCCCAACTTTGCGACGGTCTCTCCGGCCATCACCACCGAGCCCTTGGTCACCGGCACGGTCAGGACCTTGCCGTCGCTGGGCGCCAGCACGTCCCCCTCGGCGCCCTGCTGGACGACCACTTGGCGCTGCGCCTCGGCGGCGGCGATCTGGTTGCGGAACACATCGACCTGGGTGCGCAGCTGATCGAGCCGCTGGCTGGTGCTGACGCCCTTCTCGACCAGCGTCTGGCCGCGCGCAAGTTCGGCCTCCGCGTTCTGAAGCTGCGCGACAAGCGCCTTCAACTGGGCGTCGAGGGCGGAGATCTGAAAGTCGACCTTGTCGTCGCGCACGACTGCGATGCGCTGCCCTCCCTTCACCGTGTCGCCCTCGGAAACATCGAGCGACACCAGGGTGCCGCCGACGCGAGCGCGAGCGGCAAGACTGTCGCGCGCCTCAACGCGGCCATAGACCGCCTTCCATTCCGGGACGGCGACCGGCTGGACGACGAACGTTTCCGCCTCCGCCAGTGAGACGAGGCTGAGCGAAACGAGCCCGGCTAGGAAGAGGCGCATCACGAACTCCCGATCAGAAGGCGGTGCCGGACTTGATACCGAGCTTGCGGAACACGATTGCCGCCGGACAGAACCCGGTGAAGGCCGACTGGATGAGGTTGAAGCCGACGAAAGCCGTCAGCCAGACGAAATACGGCGAAACGAAATAGGTGAGCAGCAGCGAGACAAGCAGCACGCTGCCGGCGAAGGCGAGAACGGCGCGATCAAGGGTCATCGGTCATCTCCGTCAAGAGTTTATATTATAATATACTCATATACAGAAACGCACCAAAGATGCAAGCGCTTCTCCACCCTCTTCGGCATACGGCTGGGCGACTGTGGTCACGCAGTGCCAGCATCCGCGACAAGCTGGATCAGCGAGGGGCTGCCGTCAATCATCCATCCGACTGCAAATCCGAGTATTTGTATAGTTATTTCATCAGGATAACATGACGAGACATCTCTCCGGCACGACGCGGATAGACCAGATGGCAAGCCGCCGAGGCAGTCAACTTCGATCACTTTTTCCGCCGGTTTGATGATAGCCTCCGGCCCCGAATCTCGGAGAGGAACGCATGGCCATAGCCTTCGACATCGGCGGAACGAAAATCGCGGCAGCGCAGGTCGGCGCCGATCTGACGGCCAGCGAAATCGGCCGCGTTCCGACGCCCACGCGCGACTATGACGCCTTTTGCGCCGCCATTGCCGATCTCGCCGGGCAAAGTGACGAACCGATTGGAATCTCCATAGCCGGCGTCGTCGATCCTCGCGACGGTCGGCTGACGGTCGCCAACATCCCCTGCGCCGACGGCAAGCCTCTCACCGCCGACCTTGAGGCAAGCCTGGGCCGCCGCGTGCGGGTGCTCAATGACGCCAAGGCCTTTGCTCTCGCGGAAGCCACCGTCGGCCTCGGCAAGGGACATGCTTCGGTCTTCGCCGTAATCATCGGCACCGGAATCGGCGGCGCCTTCGTTCTGAATGGACGGCTTGTCATGGGCGCAACAGGAAGCGCCGGCGAATGGGGGCATGGGCCTGCGGCCGCTGCGCGCACTGGCGCTGCCCTGCCGGTCGTCCGCTGCGGCTGCGGCCAGCCCGGTTGCGTCGACACGCTGGGCGGCGCCCGCGGCCTCGAGCGGCTTCACCGCCATCTCTCAGGCATCGAGGCGGACACTCCGGCGATTCTCGCCGCTTGGCAGCAGGGCGAACCGGACGCCGTTCGCACGCTCGACGTCTATCTCGACGTCGTCGGCGGCGCGCTCGCCAATACCGTCAACATCCTCGATCCCGACATCGTTCCGATCGGCGGCGGCCTTGCTCGCAATGCGGCCCTCGTCGCCGCCATAGACGCCGAAGTCCGCTCCCGCACGCTCGGCCGCCGCGCAACGACACTCTGCGTGCCTACCGAGACCGGCCCGGAGAAAGGCCTCATCGGCGCCGCCATCCACGTTTCGGAAACACCCCTGCCATGACCATCCGTCTAGAAGTGTGCATCGACGACGTTGCCGGCCTCGCCGCCTGCGCCGCTGGCGGGGCCGATCGCGTCGAACTCTGTTCGGCGCTCGATCTCGGAGGTCTCACCCCCTCACCCGGCCTCATTTCCGCCGCCGCCAAGTCCACGGTGCCGGTGCGCGCCATGATCCGCCCACGCGCTGGCGACTTCCGCTACACCGACACAGAGGTGGACGTCATGCTCGCCGATATCGCGGCGGTGCGGGAGGCGGGTCTTGCCGGCGTGGTGCTCGGGGCAACGGCGGCCGAGAATGCACTCGACATCGCTGTGCTCGCCCGTCTCGTCGAGGCGGCCGGTCCTCTCGGCAAGACACTGCACCGCGCCGTCGATCTGCTCCCGGATCCCGTTACCGCCGTCGACATTGCCGTCGACCTCGGCTTCGACTGCATCCTGACATCCGGCGGAGCGCTCGCCGCCGAGACCGGGGCCGCCGTCATCGCCGCCATGGTCGATCGCGCCGCCGGCCGTATCGACATCATGGCCGGCAGCGGCGTTCGTCCTGAGAACGCATCCGCCATCCACCGAAACACGCATGTCCCCTGGCTGCATTCGTCCTGCGGGCGCGCTGAAGCCAACGGCGACGACATCCGCCACTTCGGCTTCGGGCCGAGCGAGCGGCGCCTGACCGACATTGATCGTATCCGGACGCTGAAGGCGGCCGCGATGTCTGGAGAACCTTTGTGATCCTCAGCGACAATCTCAGGGGCGCTCTGCTCGCCGTCTGTGCTTTCGGCATTTTCTCGGTCGCCGACACCATCGTCAAATACGAGAGCCAGTTCATGCCCGTCGCCGCCGTGACGGCGATGATCACCGGCGTCGCAACAGTGTTGATCGCCCTTTACGGCTTCGGCATCCGTCAGGGACGCGCGCTCATACCGGTAACGCCAGCCTTCACGCTTGGCCGGGGCGCACTCCTCGCCAGCGAGACCGCGATCATCTATTACGCCTTCACCATCATTCCGCTCGCCGATGTCTACGTTCTTACCTTTCTCACGCCGATCTTCGTCTCGCTGATCGCTATCGTCGGCCTCGGAGAACGCCCCTCGCCTCTGGTGGCTATCGGTGTCATGCTCGGGTTCGTCGGCGTTCTCGTTGCATTTCGCCCCGGCGCCATGGGCTTTGGCCTCGGCCATTTCGCCGCCGCCGGATCGGCGCTCATCTTTGCGGTGACGCTGGTGATGATCCGCATAGCACCGCCGCGCGAATCCGATCTGGCGCTGGTCATCTGCCCGATGATCATCCTTGCCCTCGGCAGCGGCGTCATGACCGTGCTGACCACGGGCTTCCCGGTGCCCTCGATCGGAAACCTGGCGCTCGTCCTCCTCGCTGGATTCTGCCTTTTCGCCGGCAATCTCCTGATCGTCCGGGCCTATCGAGTTGGCGCCGCCTCCTTCGTCGCCCCGTTCCAGTATTGCCTGATCTTCTGGGGCGCGTTCAACGGCTGGCTGGTGTTCAGCGAGTCCGTCGAGCTGTTCACCTGGATCGGCGCGGCCATCATCATAGCTGCCGGCCTGATCGTCTTGCGGTCCGACCGGGCTGGTGCTTGACCGAATCCGGCAAGGTCGCGGCCTGACCATGTCCGCCTAAAGCTTGATGCAGGCGGATTCGCGCGTTAGCTTGCCCTGAGGGCCAGGATGACAACGTAATCATACGACAAACTCTTTCTCTGGGAGGGGAACGCCATGACTAAGCTCGAGGAAACGGTCGCGATCGTCACAGGCGCCGGCCGGGGCATCGGACGGGAGATCGCTCTTCATCAGGCCCGCGCCGGCGCCAAGGTCGCGGTTCTCGCCCGCACCGCGCGGGAGATCGAGGAGACCGCCGCCCTGATCGCCGCCGAAGGCGGAAAGGCGATCGCCCTCCCCGTCGATCTCGTCGACCGCGCCGCCGTCGAAGCGGCCGTCGCCCGCGTTTCCAGCGAACTCGGCCCCATCGACACCCTCGTCAACAACCACGGCTCGTTCCGGGCCTTCGGGCCGATCTGGGACTGCGATCCCGAGACTTGGTGGGCAGATATCGAGATCAACCTGCGCGGCACCTTCCACACCTGCCGGGCCGTGGCGCCGGCCATGCGCGATCGGGGACGCGGACGCATCGTCAATCTGGTCGGCGGCGGCACCGGCACCAGCTTTCCCAACGGCTCCGGCTACGCCTCCAGCAAGGCGGCGATCATGCGCTTCACCGAATGCTTCAACGACACGGTGAAGGATGCCGGCGTCCTGGCTTTCGCCGTCGATCCGGGCCTCGTGCGCACCGCCATGACCGAGCTCCAGCTTTACTCGGACGAGGGCAAGAAGCACCTGCCCGACATCGAGCGGCTGTTCGACGACGGCGTGAACATTCCGCCGAGCCGGGCCGCGGCCCTCATCGCCGACATCGCCGCCGGACGCTTCGACAAGCTAGCCGGGCGCATGCTTCGCGGTGTTGAGGATCGCGACGCACTGGAAAAGGCGATGGACGATCTCGTCGCCACCGACGGCCGAGCATTGAGACTGACGCGCCTCGACATATGAGCGAAGCGGCGCGGACGGCCTACCCCGTCGCCTGCGCCTCAGCCTGCGCGAGAAGCGCCAGGACGTGCGCGTGCGAGGCGTCGAAAGCCGCCTGCTCTTCTTCGGTGAAGCGGCAGGTGACGATCGCCTCGCGGCCGGCGCGGCCGATCACGCAAGGCACGCTCATCACCACGTCGGAAACGCCATACTCACCCTGCAGAAGCGTGCCGACCGGCAGCACGGACCGCTCGTTGCCGGCAATCGCCCGGATGATGCGGAACACCGACGCGGCGATGCCGTGGTTGGTGTTGCCCTTGCCCGCGAAGATATCGAGGCCGATCTGCAGCACGCGCCGCCTCACCTCGGCACGGTCGATCAACGGCAGTCCGTTCAGCTCGCAGTAGCTATCCACATCCAGTCCACAGACATTGCACAGGCTCCAGGGAATGAAGCCGGTCTCGCTGTGGTCGCCGAGCACCCAACCGAAGATGTTCTTGGGGTCGATCGCCACATGCTCGCTGACGATGCGCATGAAACGGGCGGTGTCGATGATGGTGCCGAGACTGATCACCCGCTCCTTCGGGAAGGACGAGTGGCGCAGCACCACTTGCACCAGAATGTCGACGGGATTGGTGACCATCAGCACGATGGCGCCCGGCGAAGTCCGTTCCACCTCGACGATGATCGACTTCATGATGGCGCTGTTGATCTGGGCCAGCGCATCGCGCGTCTGTCCGGCCTTGATCTGCGCCCCGGCGGTGATCACCACGATGTCGCTGCCGGCGGAGTCGGCATAGTCGCCGGCAACGAGGCGGGGGTTCTGCGCATAGATGAAGGACGTCGTGTGAGAGAAGTCCCAGAGCTCCGCCTGGGCCTTGGCCGCAGCCTGGTCGATCACCACGATTTCCGAGGCGACGCCGCTGTTGAGCAGATGGCCGACAACCTCCGTGCCCACGGCTCCCATGCCGATGACCGTGATCTTCATCCCTGCCCCCTGACACATGATCGTGGACGGAATCTAGATCACTTAACAGGACATGAGGCAATCGCCGGGTAAGAGCGCCTCCCCGATCCCTATGACTTTTTTATATCTTTGCCCTTCGCTCCGTCTCGAACCCCTATGCGGATCGGACCTATCTTGAGTCTCGTATTCCGAAATCTCCCGCAAACCTCTGGCGGGAGAGACGGGTTCGCGCGCGCAAGACCTTCGGAAAGCCGAAGCCAACGCGCCGGCCCAAAATGAATCTGGAGTCCGAAGATGGATATCGTCCTCCCTCTGACTGGTATCGCCTTTTTTGCACTGATGCTCGGCTACGTCCAAGTCTGCGACAGGCTTTGAGCGCTGGAGTGCCCACCATGCTTCTTGAATACGTCATCGGCGGCGCCACGGCGGCGTTCCTCTCAGCCTACCTGATTTACGCCCTCGTCCGCCCCGACCGCTTCTGACCTCCCGTCGATCAGGAATATCTCAATGACCATCAATGGATGGATGCAGATCCTCGTCTTCTGCGGGATCATCATTCTGCTCGTCAGGCCGCTGGGCGGCTATATGACGGCCCTCTTCACCGGCGGGCGGACGCCGCTGTCGCTCGTTCTTGGCCCGCTTGAGCGCGGCCTCTACCGCCTCGCCGGCACATCCGAGCGGGAAGAGCAGCACTGGACGACCTATGCGGTGTCCATGCTGTTGTTCAATCTCCTCGGCGTCCTGCTGCTCTACGCGCTGCTGCGCCTTCAGGGCTCCTTGCCGTTCAACCCAATGGGCATGGCCAGCGCGCCGCCGGAACTCGCCTTCAACACCGCCGTCAGTTTCGTGACCAACACCAACTGGCAGAACTACGGCGGCGAGACCACCATGTCCTACCTCAGCCAGATGCTCGGGCTGACGGTGCAGAACTTCCTGTCGGCGGCAACCGGCATCGCGCTGGCCGTGGCGCTGGTCCGCGCCTTCGCCCGCAAGTCGGCGCGGACGGTGGGCAACTTCTGGGTCGACATGACCCGTACGACGCTCTACCTGCTGCTGCCGATCTGCATCGTCCTGGCGCTGGTCTTCGTCGCGCTCGGCGTGCCCCAGACGCTCGGCGGTTCCGCCCAAGCGACCACGCTGGAAGGTGCGAGGCAGACCATCGCGGTCGGCCCGGTCGCTTCCCAGCTCGCCATCAAGATGCTCGGCACCAATGGCGGCGGCTTCTTCAACGTCAACTCCGCCCATCCCTTCGAAAACCCCGGCGCCATCTCCAATCTGATCCAGACGGTGGCGATCTTTGCCATCGGCGCGGCGCTCACCAACGTCTTCGGCCGCATGGTTGGCAACGAGCGGCAGGGCTGGGCGATCTTCGCGGCCATGGGCACGCTGTTCCTTGTCGGCGTCGCGGTTTGCTACTGGGCCGAGGCGGCCGGCAATCCGCTCGTCCACGCCCTCGGCATCGACGGCGGCAACATGGAAGGCAAGGAAGCCCGCTTCGGCATTGCCCTGTCTGCCCTCTTCGCAACCATCACCACCGCCGCCTCCTGCGGCGCGGTGAACGCCATGCACGACAGCTTCATGGCGCTCGGCGGCATGATCCCGCTGATCAACATGATGCTCGGCGAGATCATCGTCGGCGGCGTCGGCGCCGGCTTCTACGGCATCCTGATGTTCGTGGTGATCGCCATCTTCGTCGCCGGTCTGATGGTCGGGCGCACGCCCGAATACCTCGGCAAGAAGATCGAGGCCAAGGAAGTGAAGATGGCCATGCTGGCGGTTCTCTGCCTGCCGCTCGCCATGCTCGGCTTTGCCGCCGTGGCGGTGGTACTGCCGACCGGCGTCGCATCCGTCGCCAACGCGGGACCGCACGGCTTTTCGGAAATCCTCTACGCCTACACCTCGGCGGCGGCCAACAACGGCTCGGCCTTCGGCGGCCTTTCCGGCAATACGCCCTGGTACAACATCACCTTGGGCATCGCCATGCTGATGGGGCGCTTCCTGGTGATCGTGCCCGCGCTGGCGATCGCCGGTTCCATCGCCGCCAAGAAAACCGTTCCCGCATCGGCCGGCACCTTCCCCACCGACGGCGTGCTGTTCGTCGGCCTGCTCACCGGCGTCATCGTCATCGTCGGCGGCCTCACTTTCTTCCCTGCGCTCGCGCTCGGCCCGGTGGTCGAACATCTGGCGATCACCGCCGGTGAGACCTTCTGAACGTCGGACGGACAGGAGTTTTTCATGAGCAAGACCAAGTCCGCGAGCCTTCTCGACGCTCGCATCCTGCTTCCGGCCATCGGCGGCGCCCTTCGCAAGCTCGACCCGCGCAGCCTGATCCGCAACCCGGTGATGTTCGTCGTCGCCACCGTTTCGGCGCTCACCACCGTGCTTCTGGTTAAGGACGCCATCACCGGCAATGGCGAGCTCGGCTTTTCCTTCCAGATCGTGATCTGGCTGTGGTTCACGCTGCTGTTCGCCAACTTCGCCGAAGCGGTGGCGGAGGGGCGCGGCAAGGCGCAGGCCGACGCCCTGCGCCGCACCCGCACCGAAACCCAGGCCAAGCTGCTGACCGGCGCCGACAACGCCTATCGGATGGTTCCCGGTCACAGCCTCAAGGTCGGCGACGTGGTGCTGGTCGAGACGGGCGACATCATCCCCTCCGACGGCGAAGTGATCGAGGGCGTTGCCTCGGTCAACGAGGCGGCGATCACCGGCGAATCGGCTCCAGTCATTCGCGAGTCGGGCGGCGACCGCTCGGCGGTGACCGGCGGCACCGAAGTGCTGTCCGACTGGATCCGCGTGCGCATCACTGCGGCGGCCGGCTCCACTTTCATCGATCGCATGATCGGACTGGTGGAAGGCGCCGAGCGGCAGAGGACGCCCAACGAGATCGCGCTCAACATTCTCCTGGCCGGCATGACGCTGATCTTCGTGCTGGCCACGGTGACGATCCCGAGCTTTGCCACCTACGCCGGCGGCTCCATCCCGGTCGTCGTGCTGGTCGCCTTGTTCGTGACGCTGATTCCCACCACCATCGGCGCGCTCCTGTCGGCCATCGGCATCGCCGGCATGGATCGCCTCGTCCGCTTCAACGTGCTGGCCATGTCCGGCCGCGCCGTCGAGGCGGCGGGCGACGTCGACACGCTGCTGCTCGACAAAACCGGCACCATCACGCTCGGCAACCGTCAGGCCACCGCCTTCCACCCTGTCGCGGGGATTACCGCCCAGGAACTTGCCAACGCGGCGCAACTGGCATCGCTCGCCGACGAAACGCCCGAGGGACGGTCGATCGTCGTGCTCGCCAAGGAGAAACATGGCCTCAGGGGCCGGGAGATGGAGAGCCTGCACGCCACCTTCGTGCCCTTCACCGCCCAGACCCGGATGAGCGGCGTCGACTACGACGGTCTCAGCATCCGCAAGGGCGCCGTCGATGCCATTCTCGCCCAGGCCGACCCGGCTGGCGCGATGGCACTGCGCGAGGTTCGGTCGCTCGCCGACGGCATCGCCAAGGCCGGCGGTACGCCGCTGGCGGTGATGCGGAACGGCCGCGTCCTTGGCGTCGTCGAGCTCAAGGATGTCGTCAAGGGCGGCATTCGCGAACGCTTCGCCGAACTGCGCCGCATGGGCATCCGCACGGTGATGATCACCGGTGACAACCCGATGACCGCCGCAGCCATCGCCGCCGAGGCCGGCGTCGACGACTTCCTCGCCCAGGCGACTCCAGAGGACAAGTTGAACCTCATCCGCGCCGAACAGGCAAAGGGCAAGCTGGTGGCCATGTGCGGAGACGGCACCAACGACGCGCCTGCCCTCGCCCAGTCGGACGTCGGCGTTGCCATGAACACCGGCACCGTCGCTGCCCGCGAGGCCGGCAACATGGTGGACCTCGACAGCGACCCGACCAAGCTGATCGAGATCGTCGAGATCGGCAAGCAACTGCTGATGACGCGCGGCGCGCTCACCACCTTCTCGATCGCCAACGACGTCGCCAAGTATTTCGCCATCATCCCGGCGATGTTCCTGGCCTTCTATCCGCAGCTCGGCGCGCTCAACGTCATGGGCCTCGCCACGCCGCAAAGCGCCATCCTCTCGGCGATCATCTTCAACGCCCTGATCATCGTGGCATTGATCCCACTGGCGCTTAAAGGCGTCCGCTACCGGCCGGTCGGTGCCGGCGCGCTACTCAGCCGCAATCTCCTGATCTACGGCCTGGGCGGCCTCATCGTGCCCTTCGTCGGCATCAAGGCGATCGATCTCGCCGTCACCGCTCTCGGCCTCGTTTGAAGGATACGTCCATGCTGAAGCAACTGCGGCCCGCAACCGTCATCCTCCTCGCCCTGGCGGCTCTGACCGGGCTCGCCTATCCGCTTGCCATGACCGGCATCGCCGGAGCCGTGTTCCCCCATCAGGCCTCCGGCAGCCTGATCGAGCGGAACGGCGTCGTCATCGGTTCGGAACTGATTGGACAGGCCTTTGCAAGCGAATCCTACTTCCATGGCCGCCCCTCCGCTGCCGGTAACGGATACGACGCGTCGAGCTCAAGCGGTTCCAATCTCGGCCCGGCCAATCCGAAGCTGATCGATCGCATCCGTGCCGACGCGGAAAGGCTGAAGGGGGAAAATCCCGACGCGCCGGTGCCGATCGATCTCGTCACCGCATCCGGCAGCGGTCTCGACCCGCAGATCTCGCCCGAAGCGGCCTATTTCCAGATACCGCGCGTTTCCAAGGCGCGCGGCCTTGATCCGGCGGCGCTCAAGCAACTGGTCGATGCCCAGATCGGAGGGCGGGAGCTGGGGTTCATTGGTGAGCCCACCGTCAACGTCTTGAAACTCAACCTCGCTCTCGACGACCTGCCGAAGAAGTGATCGAATCCCGGCGGAGCCGCTCGGCGGCTCCGCCCCTTACGAGGACGACATGCCGCTTCAGGACGACAGGAACACCGACGTCAGGCCCTCGCCCGAGGCGCTTCTCGAAAGCGCCGAGCGGGAGACGCGCGGCCGTCTCAAGATCTTCCTCGGCGCGGCGCCCGGCGTCGGCAAGACCTACGAAATGCTGTTGGCCGGGCGGGGCCGACGGGTCGACGGAACGGACGTGGTCATCGGCGTGGTCGAGACGCACGGACGGCCGGAGACTGCCGCGCTGCTTGACGGCCTGGAAATCATTCCCCGCCTCAAGCTCGGCTACAGGGGCCGCGAGCTCGAGGAGATGGATCTCGATGCCATCCTCGCTCGCCATCCCCAGCTCGTGCTGGTCGACGAACTCGCCCACAGCAACGTCGAGGGCAGCCGGCACCCCAAACGCTATCTGGATGTGGAGGAGTTGCTCGGCCGCGGCATCGACGTCTACACGACGCTCAACATTCAGCACGTCGAAAGCCTCAACGACGTCGTCGCTCGCATCACTCGCATCCGGGTTCGCGAAACGATACCGGATTCCATCATCGATCGGGCCGACGACATCGAGATCATCGACCTGACGCCGGACGATCTCATCAAGCGGCTCCACGAGGGCAAGGTCTATCTGCCGAAGACCGCCGCCCGCGCCACCGCCAACTACTTCTCACCGGGCAATCTCACCGCCCTGCGCGAGCTGGCGCTGAGGCGCACGGCCCAGCGCGTCGACGACCAGCTCGTCAGCCACATGCAGGCCCATGCCATCGCCGGACCGTGGGAGGCCGGTGACAGGGTTCTGGTCTGCATCGACGAGCGTCCGCGCTCGGCCGCTCTGGTCCGCTACGCGAGGCGACAAGCCGATCGCCTCAGGGCGCCATGGGCGGCGATCCACGTGGAGACGGCGCGGTCGGCGACGCTCGCGGACCCCGGCAAGGATCGTCTTGCCGGTCACCTGCGCCTTGCCGAGCAGCTCGGAGGCGAAGCCGTAACCATTCCCGGCCAGGATGTCGCGCGCGATATCCTCCGTTACGCCAGGACCGGCAACTTCACGCATGTCGTCGTCGGCACGTCGGACAAGGGGCGCTGGCGAGAGCTGTTCGAGGGATCCGTTTCGCACGACCTGATCCGTCGTGCCGGCGACATCTCCATCCACGTCATTTCCGGCACCGATCGCACGACCGGACAGGCAAAGGGCGTCCGCACCGCACCGCCCGCCAGGTCCATCCGGCTCAAGCCCTATCTCGTCTCGACACTTTATGTCGCCGGCGCACTTGCCGTCAGCGGCGCGCTCAACAGTTTCCTCGACGTCCGCAACCTCGGCCTTGTCTTCCTGATCGCTGTTCTGGCCTCGGCCATCACATCGGGCCTGTGGCCGGCTCTTTATGCCTGCGTTGCCAGTGCGCTCGCCTTCAACTTCTTCTTCCTTGAGCCCAGGCACACCCTGACCATCAGCGACCCGGAAAGCGTGGTTGCCCTGGTGATCTTTCTCATCGTCGCCGTGATCGCCAGCAATCTCGCCGCGCGACTGCACCGACAGGCAGCCGCGGCCAGGCAGCGGGCGAGGACGACCGATAACCTCTACCAGTTCTCGCGCAAACTGGCCGGCACCGGCACGCTGGACGACGTGTTGTGGGCCACCGCCTATCAGATTGCCGCCATGCTCCGCCTGCGCGTGGTCGTTCTGATGCCCGACGGCGATACGCTCGACGTCAAGGTCGGCTATCCGCCTGACGACACGCTGGTCGACGCCGACATCGCCGCCGCCCGTTGGGCCTGGGAGCACGAACAGCCCGCCGGGCGCGGCGCCTACACCCTGCCCGGCGCCAAGCGGCTCTACATGCCTCTCCGGACGGGCCGGACGCCGATCGGCGTCGTCGGTCTCGACAACGACAAGCCCGGCCCGTTGCTGACGCCGGAGGAACAGCGGCTTTTCGATGCGCTCGCCGATCAGGCCGCCGTCGCCATCGAGCGGACCCAGCTCGTCGCCGACGTCGAGCGCGCCCGGCTGGCCGCCGAGGCCGACCGTCTGAGAACCGCGTTGCTGTCGTCGATCTCCCACGATCTCAAGACGCCGCTGGCCGGCATTCTCGGCGCCGCCGGAACGCTCAAGGACTACGCCGTCTCGCTGCCGGAGGCCGACCGGGCTGAACTCGTTTCGACGATCATCGACGAGTCGGAGCGTCTGCACCGGTTCATCGGCAACCTGCTCGACATGACGCGGCTGGAATCGGGCGCCATGCATCCGAACGCCTCGTTGCATTTCCCCGGCGACATCGTCGGCAGCGCGCTTCGTCGGGCCAACCACCTTCTCGCTCGGCACAGGGTCGACGTGGCGTTGCCGCCCGACCTGCCTATGCTCAAGGTCGACGCCGTACTTTTCGAGCAGGTGGTCTTCAATCTTCTCGACAACGCCGCCAAGTATGCGCCGCCGGCCTCCACCGTCGCCGTTCAGGGATGGCGGAACGGCGACTACGTGGTGCTTCGCCTCGTCGACGAAGGCCCCGGCATGCCACCCGACGACCTTGAACGGATATTCGACAGCTTCTATCGGGTGCGCAAGACCGACCACGTCCCCGCCGGCACCGGGCTCGGGCTTGCCATCTGTCGTGGCTTTGTCGAGGCCATGGGCGGCACCATCTCGGCGACGAACCGCGCCGACCGCTCGGGGGCGATCTTCACCATCAGCCTTCCCATTCCCCTGCAAACCGAAACCGTGAAAGATCCAACATGACAGCGCCAACGATCAAGATACTGGTCGTGGACGACGAGGCGCCAATCCGCCGGCTTCTGCGCGTCGGGCTGACCACAGAGGGCTATGCCGTTCGCGAAGCCGCCGATGCCGCCGATGCCGTGGCAAGCCTTGCCGAGGAGAAGCCGGACGTCATCATTCTCGACCTCGGCCTGCCCGACGTTCAGGGGCACGACCTAATGACCGGCTGGCGGCAATCCGGCCTGGAGTTGCCCGTCATCATCCTGTCGAGCCGCACCGACGAGGCGGGCATCGTCCGGGCGTTGGAAGGCGGCGCCGACGATTACGTCACCAAACCCTTCGGCGTTGCCGAACTGGCGGCTCGCATTCGCGTCGCCCTGCGCCATCGCCTGCAGCAGCAGGGCGAGCGGCCCATCTTTCAGGCCGGGGAGCTTTCCGTCGATCTCGTCAAGCGCATCGTCAAGGTGGGCGCGCGCGAGATCAACCTCTCGCCCAAGGAGTACGACATCCTGCGTCTCATGGTGCAGCACGCCGGCAAGGTGCTGACCCACCAGCACATTCTTCGGCAGGTCTGGGGCGGATCGGCCGATGTCCAGTACCTCCGGGTCTACGTGCGTCAGCTCCGCCAGAAGATCGAGCAGAGCCCCGATCAACCCCAGTACATCCTGACGGAGACCGGGGTCGGATACCGCCTCCGCGCTGCCGACTGAAAGTCGCTTCCTCCAACGCCGCGCACCTCGACGCCGAACATGAGAAGACCATGGAACTCGCCGATTTGATCGAACCACAGGATGTGTTCATCGACCGCCAGGTAACCTCCAAGGCGGAGCTCCTGCGCGATCTTGCTCATCTCGCGTCCGGACGAACCGGCATCGACCTGGGCGCAATTCTCGACCCGTTGATCGCTCGCGAACGCCTTGGGTCGACGGGCATCGGCAACGGCGTCGCCATTCCCCACGCCAATGTGCCCGACCTTGCCAGCCCGTTCTCGCTGCTGGCCCGGCTGAGGCAGCCGATCGATTTCGAGGCGATCGACGAGACGCCGGTCGACGTCGTGTTCCTGGCGCTTTCTCCGGCGCACAAGGGATCGTCACACCTCGGTCTGCTGGCCACGATCGCCAGAAACGCCCGATCGGCCGCTTGGTTGCATGCCGTTCGGCAGGCGCCGTCGCCCGCCGAACTTCATGCCCTGCTCGCCGCTCCAACCAGTTGACCGATCGACGTCGGAAGCTTTGATCAGCGCAGCAGCCCCTGCCCGCCATCAATCCAGATCGGCGAGCCGGTGATATGCGACGACGCGTCGCTCACCAGGAAGGCAATGAGATGGGCGACGTCTTCCGCCCGCCCGGGCTCACCGCCGGTCAGCGGCACCTGCCCCTCCGGCCAGACCACCGGTATGGCGGTTTCCTCCTCGGCACGCTTCGTCGTGCTGTCGTCGATGTTGGTCTCGATGGCGCCCGGACAGACGGCATTGATCCGGATCCGATGGCGGCCGAGCTCCAGGGCCAGTTGCTGCACCATGGCGAGTTGGGCCGCCTTGCTGGCCGAGTAGGCGGTGGCGCCGGGTGAGGTGAAGGTCCGCGTACCGTTGATGGAGGAGACGACGACGATCGAGCCGCCGTCGCCGCTCTTGAGGTGCGGTACCGTGAAACGCAGAGTGAGGTATGTGCCACGCAGGTTGATGGCGATCGTCTCATCCCACTCCTCGGCCGTAATGTCCTCGATCGGCGCCCAGGTTCCGTTTATGCTGGCATTGGCAACGACGGCATCCAGGCGGCCAAACCGCTCGACGAGACGTGAGACCGCTGCGCTCATCTGGTCTTCCTGGGAAATGTCGGCGTCGAGCGTCTCCACCTCCGCGCCGAAGTCGCGCATCAGCTTCGCCACGTCCTCGAGCTCGGATGGCGTTCGTCCGAGCAACCCGACGGCAAAACCATTGCGCGCCAGTTCGATGGCGGCCGCCCGCCCGATTCCAGACCCGGCGCCGGTCACCAGAGCGACTTTCGTTCTCGGCATGTCGTTCTCCCGAACAGATCTTGTGGCCTTGTATACCCTTAGGTTGCAGACACTCGTCTTTTCCGCCTTTCGGACAGGCCTTCCGCTATCGCGATTGCCGTCTTCCAGTAGAGGACTCAATGAGCTATGATGACGACCGGCCCCATTTCCTTTGGTTGTATCGCCTTCGGCCGTTGCCGTTTCCCGAGTCTCCAAGATCTGTCCGGCCTGTTCTGATTTCCCGGCATGTTTCGACCGGCGAGCCCGAGCGGTGAGCCCTTTCGACCGATCGAACCGCCGTACCAGACAAATGTTCCCTGCGTCCGCTTTCTCCCTGTTTCGGGGGAACCAATGCATGACGGTTTGGTTCCCAAGGCATCTGAGGCGTCCGGCCGCCATCTGGCACAAGAGGTGACGCAAGTGACCCGAAAGTTCGAAATCGCCCGCTCCGACAACGATGAACAAGGCGCGGGCAGGACGGCCCCGGACACGTTCCCCGGCGCTGGTCCGGAGGTACATCTGGTCAAGCGCTTCGAACCGCTGGCGGTCCTGGCTGTCGCTTCGGAGGCCTTCCCGGTCGTCAAGACGGGCGGTCTCGCCGACGTCATCGGCTCGCTGCCGAAAGCCTTGCTGTCACAGGGCATCGCCACCAGAACGCTCATTCCGGCCTATCCGATGGCACTCGCCAACTGCGAGGACCGCGAGATCGTCGGGCAAATGTCGGTTCTTGGCGAGAATGTCACGCTATGGGCCAGCCATTGCCATGAGCTGGAGTTGCTTCTGGTCGACTGCCCCTCGCTGTTCGATCGGCGCGGCGGGCCGTATCTCGACGATCAGGGCAGCGACTACGCTGACAACTGGCGCCGCTTCGCCCTTCTGTCGGCGGTGGGCGCCAAGATCGCCGCCGAGGGAGTGGACGACTGGCGCCCCGACCTCGTCCATCTTCATGACTGGCAGGCCGGACTGACGGCCGCCTACATGCGAGCCGCGGGTATTGACATCCCCACGGTCATTACCATCCACAACCTGGCCTTCCAGGGTCAGTTCCCGGCGAACTTGTTCCCGGCCCTCGGTCTGCCCGAGCATTTCTTCAACGTCGACGGGCTCGAGTACTATGGCGACATCAGCTTCCTGAAGGCCGGTATCCGGCTCAGCGATGCGGTGACCACGGTATCGCCGACCTATGCTCGCGAGATCCTGACCGAGGAGCAGGGAATGGGCATGGCGGGCGTGTTGCAAAGCCGCCGATCGGTCCTATCGGGCATCGTCAACGGTATCGACGAGGACATCTGGAACCCGCTCACCGACCCCTACATCACCGAAAACTATGATCTCGACACCATCGAGCGGCGCAAGGAGAACCGTCAGGCGGTCGAACAGACCTTCGGCCTGATACCCGGGGACGGAGCAATCCTCAGCGTCGTCAGCCGACTGACCTGGCAGAAGGGCATCGATCTGCTGGCGCCCGTGGTGCAAGGCATCGTCGACCGGGGCGCGCGTCTCATCGTCATCGGCGAGGGTGACCCGGACATTGTCTACACGCTGGCCGATCAGGCGCGGCGGCATTCCGGCCGCGTTGTCTTGCATATCGGCTTCAGCGAGGAAGCGGCCCACCTCCTCCACGCCGGCAGCGACATCGTCGTGCAGCCGTCCCGCTTCGAGCCCTGCGGGCTGACGCAGCTCTACGCCCTGAGATATGGCGCCATTCCCGTCGTCTCGCGTACGGGCGGTCTGGCGGAAACGGTGATCGACGCCAACGAGGCGGCGACAGCGGCCGGCGCGGCCACGGGCTTCCATTTCCATCCCGGTTCGGTCGAGGATCTATACCAGGCCATCGACCGGGCACTGACCGCCTACGAGAATGCCGACGCCTGGAATCGCCTGCAGACGCAGGCCATGCGGACCAGCTTCGGTTGGGCGCGAAGCGCCGAGCGTTACGCCTGCCTCTACCGGCGGCTCGTTCGCGGACATACCCCGCCGTCGCAGGAGCGAAGGCAATGAGGCGGGGCGTTTCATCCCGGAACGAGCCAGACCCTCAGTCCGGCCGCCAGAATGAAGACGACCGCCACTCCGGCGAGCCAGTAACCGACGAACCAGAGAAGGCGCAGCAAAGTCGGCCTCACGTTCATCAGTGATAGCCCTCTTCCGGCCGTATCTTGCCGCGAAACACCCAATAGGCATAGGCGGTATAGGCGAGGATGATGGGAATGAGCATCACCGCCCCCACCAGCAGGAAGGCCAGACTTGCGCGCGGCGCCGCGGCCTCATGGATGGTGAGCGAGGGAGGGACGATGAACGGATAGAAGCTGATGCCGATGCCGACGAAGCCCAGGACGAACAGCCCCAGAGAGGCCAGGAAAGGCTGCAGATCCTTCTGACGGTTGAGTCCGGAGAGGACGGCGGTAACGCAGGCAAGCACGAGCAGCGGCACGAGGACGCTGAAGATCACCGCCGGAAAGCTCAGCCAGCGGCCCAGATAGTGCGGTCCGATCAGCGGCGTCCAGAGACTGAAGACGCCCATGCCGAGTAAGGTGAGATAGGTCGCCGGCCGAGCAATATCGCGCGCCCTCGCGGCGAGATCCCCGGTCGTCTTCAGCACCAGCCAGGTTGCGCCGAGCAGCGCGTAGCCGATGACCAGCGAAATGCCCGTTGCGATCGAAAAGGGCGTCAACCAGTTCCACCAACCGCCGGCGTAGGCGCGATCGACCACCGGAATGCCCTCGATGAGCGCCCCCAGGGCGATGCCCTGCGAGAACGCCGCGACCGTTGAACCGACGGAGAAGCCCCAGTCCCAGACAGACAGCCAGCGCGTGGTGCGCCAGCGAAACTCGAAGGCGACGCCGCGAAAGATCAGCCCCAGCAACATGGCGATCAACGGCACGTAGAGCGCCGTCAGGACCGTGGCGTAAGCCAGGGGGAAGACCGCCATCAGCCCGCCCCCGCCGAGCACCAGCCATGTCTCGTTGCCGTCCCAGACCGGCGCCACGCTGTTCATCATCGTGTCGCGGTCGCGCTTGTCGCGGAAAAACGGAAAGAGAATCCCGATGCCGAGATCGAAACCGTCCATCACCACATAGGCCAGCACGGCGAAGGCGATCAGGAAGGCCCAGACGAAAGCGAGATCAATGCCCATGGGTCTCTCCCTGCTGTGTGCCCTGAGCGGGGCCTGGGGTGATGCCGGCCGTCCTGACCGGCCCCTTGTCCAGCACCTCCTCCTCGGCTTCCTCGGGCAGGCGTCCCATCAGTCGGAAGATGTAGAACACCCCAGCGCCGAAGACGAAAAAGTACACCACCACAAAGGCCACGAGCGACGTCGCGACCGCCGGGGCGGCGACCGGCGACATGGAGTCGGCGGTCAGCAGGTGGCCGTAGACCGTGTAGGGCTGGCGACCGACTTCGGTGGTAACCCAGCCGGCGAGCACCGCCAGGAACCCGGCCGGTCCCATGGCGACGGCGGCCCGGAGAAGTCGGCGGTCGGTCGTGAGCCGACCTCGCCACCAGGCGATCGCCGACCACAGCCCAAGGAGAAGCATGGCCATTCCCATTGCGACCATGACGCGGAACGACCAGAACACCACCGCCACCGGCGGCTCCAGTTCGTCCGGAATGGTGTCGAGACCGTCAAGCGGTTCGTTCCAGCCATGCCGGAGGATAAGGCTGGAAAGCCCGGGTATCGATATTTCGTAGTCGACCCGCTTGTTCTCCTGATCGGGCAAGCCGAACAGGATCAGCGGCGCCCTGCCCTCCGGATGGCTTTCGAAATGCCCCTCCATCGCCATGACCTTGGCCGGCTGATGCTCGAGGGTGTTGAGGCCGTGGAAATCGCCGGCAAGGATCTGCAGCGGTGCGACCACCGCGACCATGCCCATGGCCATCGTGAACATCGTCGCGCTGCGGCGGGGCGCGTGCGCTCTCAGGAGATGCCAGGCACCGCAGGCGCCGACCACCAGCGCCGTCGTGAGATAGGCCGCCAGGACCATGTGAACCAGGCGGTAGGGAAAGGATGGCGTGAAGATGATGGCCCACCAGTCGAGCGGAACGAACTGACCGACTTCGTTCACCTCGAAGCCCTGGGGCGTGTGCATCCAGGAGTTGGCGGCGAGAATCCAGGTCGCCGACAGCAAGGTGCCGATCGCCACCATCCCGGTCGCAAAAAGGTGCAGGCCATGGCCGACGCGCTTCAGGCCGAACAGCATGACGCCAAGAAAGCCGGCCTCCAAGAAGAAGGCGGTCAGGACCTCGTAGCCCATCAAAGGCCCGATGACAGGACCCACCTTGTCGGAAAACACGCTCCAGTTGGTGCCGAACTGGTAGGACATGACGATGCCGGACACGACGCCCATCGCGAAGGCGACGGCGAAGATCGTCTTCCAGAAATCGAACAGTTGCTCATAGACCTGCCGCTTGGTGATGAGCCAAAGCGCGTTGAGCACGAAGAGATAGCTCGCAAGCCCGATCGTGAATGCGGGAAAGACGATGTGGAACGCGATGGTAAAGGCGAACTGCGCCCGCGCGAGCAACAAGGCATCCAGATTTTCGAGCATCAAGCGCGTCCCCTTTCCCAGCCGTGACCTCACTCATCCTCGCCGAAGACCGGCGAGCGACCACGGCGCCAGAGAGGCGCGTCCACTCCCGCATTGACGCGCATGTCCGACGCGTAACGCTCACCATCGGAAAAAGTTCCAAGGGTGGGTGGCGTCTCCCTGCTTTCGAAACGTCTTATTGTTGGACCGCGTGCGGTGGGAAATCCTTCTGATCCTCGCCACGACCAAGATTTCCGCCGAGGCGGATCACCCCGACAACCACGACGACGACGAGCAGCAGCCCCAGGGCGAGCATCAGCGGATTGGCACGCATCTTCGGATCCTCATGGTGCATTGGTTCTCCCGCCCAACTCGAAACATGTGAACGAGTTCCCATTGCCTTCGGAAATCGGCCTTTTCGGGGAACCGAACGCTGTCTCAAGGCTTCCGTAGTTGACAATCCAACAGGGGATGGCGAGCGATGGTGACTTTCAGCGCTCTTCTGATGAGCCTGTTCGCCCCCCTTCTGCCGGGTGGCGGCATTTAGCTCGTCGTTCTCGGCGGCAGCGCCGGCTATGTTCTCGCCGGTGACGGCATTCTGATCTCCGCTCTTCTTCTTCATCAACGCAGCGCCCATGCCAGGCCCCGCCGTGGGGTTATGTCGCCGGCGCCGATCTCAACACCGGCGAGATCGCCGAAACCTTGCCCTGAAGCTGCTGGCGCGGGGGCACCCCGCGCGCTGCCCGACGGACAGGTGCGCTTTCCCGGGAACAAAGAGCGGCGCTCGCGGTTTTGCGCCAATCGGGACACTCTCGGGAGCAAGGCATGAAAGCGCTGGCGCTGCTTGGCAAGGTTGACATCCGCCGCAGGCGCTTCGCCGGCCCGAGCTTCGAAGACAACCGCGACATCTGCAAGTCCAGCCCCGATGATCGCCTCTTTCAACCGGCACAACTCCGACGGACTCCCCGCGAAAGTCGCTTCCCAAGGGGCTTCGTCATCATCCATTGCGCGCGCTTCAACGTCCTCGCGACTGCCGATGCCGGCGGAACGATCACACGGAAATTGACAAACCCAGTTCGGATTTGAGGGAGCTACCACTATGTCCAAGCAAACGCAGAGCCCCGCAGCCGCGACGGCGAAAATCCACGACCAGACACTGTTGCGCGGCAATGGCGGCGAACTGCACCAGACGCAGTCTGGCGATGTCCCCGCACTGACCACGGCGCAGGGCGCCCCAGTTTCCGACGACCAGAACACCCTGAAGGTCGGCGAGCGCGGCCCGAGCCTGATCGAAGATTTTCATTTCCGCGAGAAGATCTTCCACTTCGACCACGAACGCATTCCTGAGCGCGTGGTTCATGCGCGCGGCTACGGAGCGCATGGCTACTTCGAGACCTACGAGTCGCTATCGGAGTTCACCCGTGCCGACATTTTCCAGCGTGCCGGCGAGAAAACGCCGGCATTCGTGCGCTTCTCGACGGTTGCCGGCTCCAAGGGCTCGTTCGATCTGGCGCGCGACGTGCGCGGCTTCGCGGTGAAGCTCTACACCAAGGAAGGCAACTGGGACATCGTCGGCAACAACATCCCGGTGTTCTTCATCCAGGACGCCATCAAGTTCCCCGACGTCATCCATTCCGTGAAGCCGGAACCCGACCGGGACTTTCCTCAGGCGCAATCGGCGCATGACAACTTCTGGGACTTCATTTCCCTGACGCCGGAATCGATGCACATGATCATGTGGGTCATGTCCGATCGAGCCATCCCCCGCTCCTTCCGCTTCATGGAGGGCTTCGGCGTCCACACCTTCCGCTTCCTCAACGCGCGGGACGAGTCCACCTTCGTCAAGTTCATCTGGAAGCCCAAGCTCGGCCTGCAATCGGTGATGTGGAACGAGGCGGTGAAGATCAACGGCGCCGACCCCGACTTCCACCGCCGCGACCTTTGGAACGCCATACAAACGGGCAACTTCCCGGAGTGGGAACTGTGCGTTCAGCTGTTCGATCAGGAGTTCGCCGACAAGTTCGACTTCGACGTGCTCGATCCGACCAAGATCATCCCGGAGGAGATCCTGCCGCCACGCCCGGTCGGCCGCCTCGTGCTCGACCGGATGCCGGACAACTTCTTCTTCGAGACCGAGCAAGTGGCCTTCATGACGCAGAACGTGCCGCCCGGCATCGACTTCTCCAACGATCCCCTGCTGCAGGGCCGGAACTTCTCCTACCTCGACACCCAGCTGAAGCGCCTCGGCAGCCCCAACTTCACCCACCTTCCCATCAATGCGCCGAAGTGCCCGTTCGCTCACTTCCAGCAGGACGGACACATGGCGATGCGCAATCCGATGGGGCGCGCCAACTACCAGCCGAACTCGTGGGGCGAAGGGCCGCGCGAGGATCCTGCGCGCGGCATGCGGTCCTTCCGCGAGCCGATCGACGGAACGAAGGCAAGGTTGCGGCCGGAGAGCTTTGCCGACCACTACAGCCAGGCGCGGCAGTTCTTCAACAGCCAGACGACGGTCGAGCAGAAGCACATCGCCATGGCGATCACCTTCGAGCTCAGCCGCTGCGAAAACCCGATCATTCGCGAACGCATGGTCGCCCACCTCCTCAACATCGACGAGGCGCTCGGCGCGGCGGTGGCCGACAAGCTGGGCATCGAGAAACTGCCCAAGCCGGCCGACACGGCCGTTCCTCCGCGAGACGACCTGCCGGCTTCCCCTGCCCTCAGCATCATCGAGAACGGACCCGAGAGCTTTGCCGGTCGCAAGGTCGGCGTGCTGGTCTCCAATGGCTGCGACGGCAAGCTCCTCAAGGCTTTGCAGAGCGCCATCGAAAAAGAGGGCGCGACGGTCGAACTGGTGGCGCCCAAGGTTGGCGGGATCGTGACGGCCGATGGCACGCATTTGCCGGCGCAGTACATGATCGACGGCGGACCATCTGTGCTTTTCGACGCCGTCGCGCTCGTTCTCTCGGCGGAGGGTGTGCAGATGCTGGCGAAGGAGGCCACAGCTCGCGATTTCGTGGCCGATGCCTTTGCGCATTGCAAGTTCATCGCCTTCACCCCGGAAGCCGTCCCCTTGCTGGAGCAAGCCGGCGTTGCGCCCGACGCCGACGAAGGCCTCGTTTCGCTTGAAGGCAACGCGTCGGTGTCCGCCTTCCTGGCGAGTTGCCGCAAGCTCCGCCTGTGGGCGCGCGAATCGGCCGTGAAGCTCTAGGCACAGCCGATGGCCGGACAAGGTTTGATCCACGGCCCCTTGGGTGCGGGTGCTCTTCACGTCTGCGTCGACATGCAGCGCATCTTCGGGCCGGGCTATCCTTGGGCGATGCCGTGGATGGAGCGGGTGACGCCGGCGATCGAGCGGTTGTGCGACCGGCACGCCGAACGCACGCTGTTCACCCGCTTCATTCCAGCGGCAAGGCCAGGGGAAGGACATGGCACCTGGAGGCGCTACTACCAGCGGTGGGCCGACATAACGCTTGAGAAGCTGGAAGCCGATGCCGTTCGACTGGTTCCGGCTCTCGAGCGGTTCGTTCCTCCGGCCAAGATACTGGACAAGCACGTCTATTCCCCCTGGACCGAAGGAAGGTTCGATGCGCTCCTGTCCGGCTCGGACGTCGACACTCTGGTCATCACCAGCGGCGAGACCGACGTCTGCGTGCTGGCCTCGGCGCTCGGCGGCATCGATCGCGGCTATCGTGTCGTGCTGGTCGGCGACGCTTTGTGCAGCTTTGTGGACGAGACGCACGACGCCCTGATGGAGCTCTACCTGACCCGCTTCACCGAGCAGCTCGAAGTCGCGACCGCCGACGAAGTCCTGGAAAAATGGCGATGACGGAGCTGCCTCCTCCATCGTCCCAAACTTCCGAAAGGAATGGAACCACGAGGTCCCCTCGCGGGTTGCCTGTTTGAACTCGCTCACCACAAACGGAGAGAAGCCATGACCGCCCGTCTGCAGGAGCTCGAAGACGAGTATCGCGACTATCTCATCGAAAGCGGCGATGCCCCGAAAGACATTCTCCGATTCACCGCCCAGGACTTCGTGAGCCGCAACCAGGAACGCGCCGACGCCGAAGGGCGTCTTGGCGGCGACCGTTGCGATCCTCGCATCACCGAAATGGCCGCTCTGATCGGCTATCAGGCCTGACGCCCCGCCGAGGCGCCTCGACCCCTCGCCTTCCGGCGTTTGCCTCGGCCAACTCTCCCCCGCGTCGCTCCGGTCCTGCCGGGCACGCGGGGTTTTCTTTCCTGCCGATTGAGCACTCCAGGTTCTGGACCGAATGTCTCCAGCCAAAGTCAGGCATCCCCCGCGAGTGCGACGGCATCTGCTCCCGCCGGATAGTGTAGCCGGCCAGTGGCATCGTGCGCGGCCAACCACACCGCCTCGGCCACGTCGCTTTCCTTCGTCGTCAGCGGCGGATTGGCGAAGGCGGCGAAGATGGGTTGCGCATACTCGGCATAGGCTTCAGGAATGAGATCCATGACCGGAATGTCCGTGTTCTCGGCAAAGCGCGTCGTCGGCGCATAACCGGGCTCCACCAGCTTTGCCCGTATGCCGAATTCCGCAAGCTCGTGGGCCAGCGACCCGGTGAAACCCTCGATGGCCTGTTTGCTGGCCGTGTAGGCCGCCGCCAGAGGCATCGGTGCCAGCGTCACGCTGGAGGTCACGTTGACGATCACGCCGGACCGACGCTCCCGCATCCGAGGGATGACCGCCTGCGTCATCGCCATCACGCCGAAGGTGTTGGTCTCGAACACCTTGCGCACATGTGCCATCGGCGTTGCCTCGAAGGCGCCGACGACGCCGATGCCGGCATTGTTCACCAGGACATCGATCGGTCCCGCGTCTTCCACGGCGGCGGCGACGCTGTCGAGCTTGGTGACATCGAGCGAGAGGACGCGAATGCGATCCGACTTCGGAAGCAGATCGTGGCGTGGATTGCGCATGGTGGCGATCACGGTCCAGCCCTGGGCATGGAAGTGACGGGCCGTCTCCAGTCCGTAGCCGGACGAGCAGCCGGTGATGAGTGCGGTTTTCATGGCGGTCTCCTGTGTTTGCCGTTGACAGGAGAGTTGTAGCTGGCATCATCAGGATTATCGACGATCAGAAGTCCACATTTCATTGGCAGGAGTCCAATGAGCGATCCACTCTCCGAGGTGATCCGACTCCTGAGCCCGAAGGCCATCTACTCCAAGGGAATCAGTGGCGCCGGACGCTGGGCCGTTCGCTACGCCGAGTTCGGCCAACCCGGCTTCTGTGCCGTGACCGAAGGCAGATGCCGCCTCGCCGTCGATGGCGAAGCACCGGTCATCCTGGAAGAAGGTGACTTCGTCCTCCTGCCGGCCACGCCGGCCTTCACCATGTCGGGACTGGAGCCGGCGCCTGTGGCACGCATCGACCCGACGACTGTCCCGCCCCCCGACGGAGAGGTCCGGCATGGTCGCGCCGAAGGGCCGCCGGATGTTCGGCAGTTCGGCGGCTACTTCGCCTTTGCCTCGCCCGACGCCGGCCTGCTCGTTTCGCTCCTGCCGCGCATGATCCACATTCGCGGCGTCCCGCGACTGACGCAACTGGTCAGCCTCGTCGGAGAGGAAGCGACACGCGACGATATCGGCCGCGACCTCATTCTCGAACGCCTGGTGGAAATCCTGCTGGTCGAAGCACTCCGCGCCGCACCGCTTGAGGAAGCGCGGCCGGGCCTGCTGCGCGGGCTGGCCGATTCCCGCATCGCCATCGCGCTCCGCCAGATGCACGGCGACGTCGAGCGCCCCTGGACAGTTCCGGAACTGGCGCGCGCGGCCGGCATGTCGCGCTCGGCCTTTTTCGACCGCTTCGTCCGGACGGTGGGTGTCCGCCCGATGGAATACCTGTTGTCGTGGCGAATGGCGCTTGCCAAAAACATGTTGCGGGGCGGTGGCATGGCGCTCGACGAGGTGGCAAGGCGGATCGGTTATGGCTCGGCCAGCACGTTCAGCACGGCTTTCAGCCGGCATGTCGGCCTGCCCCCTGGCCGCTTCACGCGAAGCGCAGCGTGAGCAGCGCCAAGCCAACTATCAACCACGAAAGGAACCCAAATGGTCCTCTTGGAATTTGCAATGTATCCCGTCGGCAAGGGCGAAAGCCTCAGCCCCTATGTCGCCCGTTCGCTCGACATCATCGACAAGAGCGGTCTTGCCTATCAGCTCACGCCCATGGGCACGATCCTCGAGGGCGAATGGACTGAGGTGATGGCCGTGGTGACCGATTGCTTCGAGGCAATGCGGGCCGACTGCCCGCGCGTTGAGGTGGCGCTGAAGGTCGACTATCGTCACGGAGAAACGAGCCGCCTTGCGAGCAAGATCGCATCGGTGGAAGACACGCTGGGGCGCAAGCTCAGTACTGGTTGAAACAACCAGGGAGCCACGTCACCGGGCGACACTCAACGTTGTGGGTCCGGTCTCGGCGTCCCTCATGGTCGCCTGGATATACTCGGCCGACTCGGTCAGCTTCTGCATTTCCCAGTCGTTCAGCTCGACCGGCAATTGCTTCAGAACGCCCTCGCGACCGATCAGGCACGGCATGCTGAGCGCGACGTCGCCGTCGTAGCCATACTGGCCACGCAGCGTCGTGGAGGCGGGATAGACGCTGCGCTCGTCGAGAAGGACCGCCTTGGCCATGGTGATGGCCGCCTGGGCGACGCCGGCATTGGTCCAGCCCTTACCGTTCAGGACCTCGTAGGCGGCGGAGACGATCCGCGCCTTGACGACATCGGGGTCCCCTATGTCTTCCTTCGGCGAGAAGTGCCTATCCAGTTCTGCGAATGGAATGCCGCTGACGTTGACATGGCTGAGAACGGGGAACGCCGTGCGCCCGTGCTCGCCCATCATGAAGCCGGTCACAGACTTCGGGTCGATGCCGTAGGTGTTGGCGATCAGTTTGCGCAGGCGAGCGGAGTCCAGCATGGTCCCGGTGCCGAAGACGCGGCCATGCGGATAGCCGAACTCGTTCTCCGCAATGTAGACCATCGTGTCGAGCGGGTTGGTGATCAGGATGACGATGGCGTCGCGGGTGTAGCGGGTGATCCCGGCCATTACCTCGCGGATGACGCCACGGTTGGCGCGGGTCAACTGGGCCCGATCCGGCTCGGCCTTGGGATTGGCGGGGTCGGGCACGACGCTGCCCCCCGCCGCAATGATGATCACGTCGGCATCGGCGCACTGTTCGTAGCCGCCATCGGTCACATCGACGTTGTTCATGTAGGTCAGCGCCGTCGCCTGCGCCTGATCGAGAGCCTCGCCAAAAGCGACATTCTTCAGAATGTCAATGACCCCGATCCTGGCGAACAATCCCGTCTTCATCGCATCGGCGAGAACGTAGGAGCCGACGTGCCCGACGCCAATGACGACAAGCTTGTTCGTGTGCATGATGTGCTTTCCGGAGGTGACGGTTGCGCGGGCCAAGACGCCCGTCTTCAACCGCCGGCGCCTCAACGGTGACGGCGCGCTCCTACTCCCCGGAAACCGGATCGACAAGCCAAATCAATGGGCAAACGGTACGCCCCGCCCCTCCTTCTTCCCGATGAGTGGTACTTCGTATCCACTCTTGCGTTCAGCGAAGATGCCCTCGTCAGAACGCTCCGAGCCCGTTCAGAAGCACGATGGCGATGGCCACCGGCGCCACGAAGCGAACCAGGAAGAACACGCTCCGGATGACGACGCGCTGAACGGGCGTTCCGGCTTCGGCGAGGCGCTTCTCGGGCGCCGCCAGGCCGTAGACCCAACCGACGAACAGGCAGATCAGGATGCCGCCGACAGGCAACAGGATGTTCGAGCTCAGGAAGTCGAAGAGGTCGAACATGTTGAGACCGAAGAGCTTGAAGTCGGCCATCGTTCCCTGGGAAAGCGCCGCGGGAACGCCAAGCACGGCGATCATGGCGATGGTGCTGATCGCCGCCGTCTTTCTTGGCAGGCCGAAGCGCTCCGACAGAATGGCGACAACCACTTCGAGCAGGGACAAGATGGCGCCGACGCTGGCGATGGCCGTCAGAATGAAGAACAGCGTCATGAACACGATGCCGCCCGGCATCGACGTGAACACGGCGGGAATAGTCATGAACACCAGCGACGGTCCGGCGGCCGGCTCGAAGCCGAAGGCGAACACCGCCGGGAAGATGGCTATGCCGGCAAGCAGCGATACCGAGAGATCGGCGAGCATCACGCGCGTCGCCGTGCCGGCAATGTTCTGGTTCTCCCGGAAATAGCTACCGTAGGTCAGCATGGTGCCCATGCCGAGCGACAGCTTGAAGAAGGCGAGGCCCAGCGCGGTCAGCATGACCGCCGGGGTAATCTTGGCAAAGTCCGGACTGAACAGGAATGCCAGCCCGTCTCCCGCTCCCGAGAGTGTCAGGCTGCGGACACACAGCACCAGGAGCAGGATGAAGAGCAAAGGCATCAACCGCCGAGTCACGGCTTCGATGCCCTTGGAAACGCCGAAGGCAATGATGAAGCCGGTGAGACCTAGCACGATCCACTGCCAGATGAGCGAGGACCACGGATTGGAGACCATCTGGCCGAACACCGCCTCGGCCGCCTTCGGATCGGTGGTGGCAATCTCGCCGGTCAACGACTTGAAGATATAGGCGTAAACCCAGCCGGCAACTTCGGAATAGAAGGCCATGATAAGGAGCGCCGCGGCGAACCCCATCCAGCCGATCACCTTCCACCACCATTGGTTCCTCGGCGCCAGCTTCTCGAAGCTGGTGATCGCGTCCGCCCGCGCGGTTCGGCCGAGCATGATCTCGGAAATCATCACCGGCAGACCGACCAGAATGGTCGCCGCGAGATAGACCAGAAGAAAACCGGCACCGCCATTGGTGCCTGTCAGAGATGG
Source organism: Pleomorphomonas sp. NRK KF1 (assembly GCF_023721755.1). Lineage (GTDB taxonomy): Bacteria > Pseudomonadota > Alphaproteobacteria > Rhizobiales > Pleomorphomonadaceae > Pleomorphomonas. The sequence continues at coordinate 893,454 of NZ_JAMDLH010000001.1, forward strand.
AAACTTCCAGATGTTGCCCAGCCCTACCGCCGACCCGAGGGTGGCCATCAGTGCGCCGAATGCCGTGGTGAATCCGTCGCGACCTTGAGACATGTTCGCTTCGCCCCTGCCCAGTTTTGTTTGTTGAGCAAAGCTATCGGCTACCGGAGGGAAGCGTTCAAGATAGGGGCCTTCACAACCTCGGCCCATTCTGTGCAAAAGCCGGCCAACCACGCCCAAGGGCGTAGCCGGTTAAGCGCTCAGCGCCCGGCGGGCGGCAGAAGAGCGGACAACTGGCGATCTCGCTCGGCGCTGGTGATCGCGTGAGCCAGATCCTCTGGAATACCGACGGCTGAAAGCACGGCCTCGGAGAGTTGCAGACTCGCTTCCAGCGGCAGCAGAACGACCTTGGAGGCTCCGGATTCCAGCAAGAGCCGGGCATGCTGCGCGTCGTGGGCGCGGGCAAAGATAGGCAGATCGGGCCACTCCGCCCGAGCGACGCGAACAACGTCGGCGGCCGCGACCGTATCGTTCATGGTAACGACGAGGGCCGCCGCCCTGCCCGTCCCCAACCGTTTCAGCAAGGGGCGATGGATGGCGTTGCCCCAGTGAATGGCGATGCCGGCATTTCGCAAGGCACCCACGGTCAGCGCATCGGCATCGACCGCCGCGATCGGGATGCCGGCCTCGCGAAGCGCCCCGCCAACCGCCCGGCCGACACGACCGTAACCCGCGATCACGACATGCCCGTCTTCTCCTTCCGGCGGCAGATCGGGAACCGGTGTCTCGTTGCGCAGAAGGCGCGGCACAAGGTGCCGTGCAACGACCCCGACCGTCGGCGCCGAAAGCATCGACAGCCCGACAACCACCACGATCAGGCTGCTCACCTCATTCGTCAGCAGGCCGAAGCCGGTGGCCAAACCAACCACGACAAAGACGAACTCGCTGCCGCCGGCAAGCAGCAGCGACAACTCCGCCATCACCGACTTCGGCAATCCGACCACGCGGCAGACAACCAGCAATATGGCCATCTTGACCGCGAGAAAGCCGATCAGCGCTCCGAAATGCAGCAAAGGCGCCGCAATGACTCGGTCGAGATCGATGCCGAGACCGACGGATACGAAGAACACACCGAGCAGCAGCCCCTTCACGGGCTCGATGTCGACGGCGATCTGATGACGATACTCGGTTTCGGAAACAAGAAGCCCGGCCAGAAAGGCGCCGAGCGCCAACGACAAGCCGATCGTTTCGGTCAAAACCGCCGTGCCGATCGCTGTGACGAGAACAAGGGCCAGGAACAGCTCGCGGATGCCGGTCGCGATCACCATGCGGAAAAGGTGGCGAAGCAGCAGGCGCCCGAGGGCCATGATCACGGCCACGGCGAGCGATGCCTTGACGGCGGCGAGCACGAGGTCGAGTCCGACGGACTGCTCGCCAGCGCTGCCGAAAGCCTGGGTCATCACGAGAATTGGAATGACCGCGATATCCTGGAACAGCAGGATCGCCAACGCCGAACGACCGAGACGACTGCCGACGGCCCCGCGTTCGGTAAGCATCTGCATGACGATGGCCGTTGACGACATCGACAGCGCCGAACCGACGACCACGGCCGCCGGAAGCGGCAAACCGGCCAGCAGCAGCAGGCCGAACATGACGCCGGCGGTGGCGATCATCTGGGCGCCGCCCAGACCGAAGACGCGGACACGCATGGCCCAGAGGCGATCAAGCGACAGTTCGAGGCCGATCATGAACAGAAGGAAGACCAGCCCGAGTTCCGAAAGGATGGCAATTCCCGCCCTATCGGTAATCAGCAGGTACTCGATGCCCGGCACGAGATCCGAGACTCGCCCGAGGCCGCCAGGGCCAAGAAGCAATCCAATGCCGACAAAACCGATGACCGGGCTGATCCGGAGACGATGCATGAAGGGCAGCACGACGCCGGTCGCCGCGAGAAACACAACCATTTCCCGGAGATCGAGCGCGGCGTTGGTCATCGTCAAAAGCCCCCTGCGTCGGCGATCCTACAGGGATGCGAGTTGCTGAAGTCATAAGCGATAGTCGCGCAACCGCCACATAGACAGTCCGTATCAGTCCTTGCTCGCCGGACCGGATCATCGGGCATCGGCTCTTCAAGAGCTCTCTTGAGCGCCAGGGTACGTCATCCGCCCAACGCCGACATGTATCTCTTGAGCGCGGGTTCTCTGCCCGGCGTGGTACCGAACTCGTGGGATTTCGGCTTGCCAGCGACGGCGGCGCGAATGGCCCCCTCAAGTCCGACCGCCCCACCCTCCCGGCGAATGATCGTGCGAAGATCGGTGAAATCATCGTGACCGAGGCAGGTATAGAGCCCTCCGGTGGCGCTCAACCGGAGGCGGTTGCAGCCCTCGCAGAAACAGTCGCTCAAAGCGGTGATGAAACCGATCCGGCTGCCGGTTTCCTTGATGCGAACATACCGAGCCGGACCGCCTGTCGTCTCGTCGATATCGGCGAGCGCCCAGCGCCCCTCGATAAGCCGCCGCAGCTCGGCGAGCGGAAGATAGCGATCCGCGCAACTGGTCTTGACCTCGCCAAGCGGCATGGTCTCGATGAACGAGACATCCAGCTGGCGGTCCTGGGCGAACTGGACGAGGTCGAAGACGTCGCGCTCGATATAGCCCTTCTGGGCGACGGCGTTGAGCTTGACCGCCAGACCGGCCGCAAGGGCGGCATCGATCCCGTTCAGGACCGCGCCGAGATCGCCGCCGCTCGTGATCTCGGCGAAGCGATCGCGATCGAGACTGTCGAGCGAAACGTTCACCCGACGAACGCCACAGTCGGCCAGATCGCGTGCAAACTTCGGCAAAAGGATGCCGTTGGTCGTCAGACAAAGCTCATCGAGGTCACCGCTCCGAAGATGACGCGACAGTCCCTGGAACAGGTGCAGGACGCCTTTTCGCACCAGTGGTTCGCCACCCGTGATCCTGACCTTGCGAATACCGCAGCCGACAAATGCAGAGGTCAGGAACTCCAGTTCCTCGATGGTCAGGACATCCCGGCGCGGCGAGAACGAAACCTCGCCCGCCATGCAATAGCCGCAGCGCAAATTGCACCGATCGGTCACGGACACTCTGAGATAGGTGATCGTTCGACCGAAGTCGTCGACGAGTTTGGGCTGCATCTTCCTACCGCCGCTATTCTCCGGAGCGCCGCCATCCCATGGTCGCCGGGCTCCAATGTCCTTGCGAGACAGCCGAGATATCTGAATCCCGGCCATCTCTGCTTTCTGTCGTCAGTTAGGCGCGCCCGTCACGCGTTGGGATCATTGGCGTTCGGGAAGAAGAGCTGCTGACCGTCGATACGATAGGCGGCGATCGCCGACTGCCCCTCCGGCGATACGAGCCAGTCGATGAAGGCCTGACCATCTTCGGCCTTCACTGTCGAGAACTTGGCCGGGTTGACCAGCATGACGCCGTATTGATTGAAGAGCTTCTTGTCACCCTCCACGACGATGCCGAGATCGCCCTTGTTGGCGAAGGCGATCCAGGTCCCACGATCCGACAGCGTGTAGGCCGCCATGGCATTCGCGGTATTGAGCGTCGCGCCCATGCCCTGGCCGATCTCGCGATACCACTCGCCCCGCACTGCCGGCAGGTCGATATCCGCCGCCTTCCAGAGTTTCAGTTCCGCCGAATGGGTGCCGGACTTGTCGCCACGGGAGACGAACGGCGCCTTCTTGTCGGCGATCGCCTTCAAGGCTACGGCAACGTCCTTGCCACCGGCAATGCCGGCCGGATCGCTCTTGGGACCGACCACGACGAAATCGTTATACATCACCGGATAGCGCTTCACGCCGAAGCCATCCTCCAGGAACTTGAGTTCCTGCGCCTTGGCATGCACGAACACGACGTCGGCGTCACCGCGCCGCGCGGTGTCGAGCGCCTGCCCGGTTCCCTGCGCTATGACCTTCACGATGATGCCGGTCTTGGCTGTGAACGCCGGCAAAAGCGCGTCGAAAAGCCCCGAGTCCTGGGTCGACGTCGTCGAGGCAACGGTAATGAAGCGATCTTCGGCCTCGGCCGCCGACAACAAGCCGATGGCGACCAGTACGGACGCCGCAGCGGTGACGAAGGTACGACGCAGCATTGGGTTTCTCCAATCTCGTGAAAATGTGGCGCAGCCTCACCAGAACAGGCGATGTTCCAGAAAAGCCTTGGCTTCTTCGGTTTCGGGTTGGGTGAAAAAACGCTCGGCATCGCTCTCCTCGATGAGCCGACCGTTGTGAAAGAAGAAGATCACGTCTGCAAAGCGGCGAGCGAGGCCCAGATCGTGCGTGGTCAGCACCAGCGTGACACCGCGCTCGTGCAACACGTCCAGCATGTCCTCAATCTGGCGGCTGGCCGTCGGATCGAGCGATGACGTCGGCTCGTCCAGAAACAACAGATCGGGGCCGAGACTCGCCGCGCGAGCGATCGCAAGCCTTTGCTGCTCGCCACCGGACAACACGCGGGCCGGACTGTCGGCCAAGCCCGAAAGACCAAACTGCGCCATGGTCTCGTCGGCGATGCGGCGACGCTCGTACCAACCGACGCCCGCCATGGCGAGCGCATGCGTGAAGTTGGCCCGAACCGACCGGCGAAGCATCACGGGCTTCTGGAACACCATCGCCTGCTTGCGCCGGACCTCGGTTGCCGAAACGGGAAGCGTATACTCGATCCGCCCCGATGTCGGGGGAATGAGCCCGTGGCAAGTCTTGAGAAACAGCGACTTGCCGGCTCCGTTCGGTCCCAGGATGACATTGCGCTGCCGGTTCTGGATGCGAGCAAAAGGAACATCGAGCAAAGTCCGCCCGTCCATCTCCAGGCGAAGGTCGCGCACGATCAGCGGCAGCATGGACGTTGTGTCGCGCATCAGCTTTTCCCTGAGAACCGTGCGCCGACGCGCGAAATGCCGAAGGCAAGACTGTTGATGACCAAGGTGAGACTCATGAGGACAACGCCCAGCGCCATGGCCAGCGGCAGATCTCCCTTGGATGTCTCGAGGGCGATCGAGGTCGTCATGGTGCGGGTAAAGCCGGCAATGTTGCCGCCGACGATCAGAATGGCGCCAACCTCGGCACTGGCCCGGCCGAGCCCGGCGAGCAGCGTCGTCACCAACGAGAACCGAGCGTCCCACAACAGCGTCGGAATGGAGCGCAGCCGACCGGCGCCAAGGGACGTCATGTGGTCTTGATACTCGGTCCAGAGATCCTCGATCGTCTGCCGGGTCAGCGCGACAATGATGGGCAAAACCAGCACGAACTGGGCGATCATCATCGCCTTGGGCGTAAAGAGCAGTCCCAGATCTCCGAGCGGCCCTGAGCGCGAAAGAAGCAGGAAGATGGCAAGACCGGCAACGACGGGGGGGAACCCCATCATGGTGTTCACCAGCACGATGATGACAGTGCGCCCAGGAAAGCGGACCAGAGCCAAGCCGGCGCCCAAGGGCAATCCGACGAGCCCGGCGCACGTGACGGCGGTAATCGTAACCTGAAGCGACAGGAGAATGATGCCCAAGAAGTTTCCGCCATCGCCGGTAAGCAATGACAAAATCGAAGAAATGGGTATCGCGTCCTGCTGCATGCGTTATTCCACGTATATCTCTAGAAAAACAGAGTTTTATTCCAGAGAAGGAAGCCCGACAGGATGTTCATCACCATATTCTGTCAGTTTAGGAACATGGACTTTTGGACAATACCAGCCAGAGCATGTCCGTCTTCTAACGGAGTTCGGTAAATTACAACGTTTTGGACGAGATCGAGCGCAGCCATCCTCCTGCAGCGCTCCTGTTCGGCAGGATGCTCCTCCTGATCCGGCCGTTATACCCGCGCCTCGCCCCCATTTATCTTGGCGTCTGGGGAAAGGCTGTCACCTAGGCGACAAGTCGGAGCCGGTAAGTTTTCTTCCCGAGTCCGGTATTTTGTTGGGAGAAGCTCATCGCGACGACGCCGGTGATCGCGTGCGGACCACAGGTATCCATCTTCGAAAGCGCGGCGGCGCTTGCCCGGGCTTTCAAATCACGGCGTCATCGGCGGTCACGCCGCACGCGCCAGCTCTGCCCGAAGACGCTCGATATCGCAGACCACGAGACTGCGCGGCGTTGGGCGGAGAACATCGTTCGATCGCGTGAGTTCGGCGAGAATCGTCGAGACGGACTGACGCGCCGCCCCTATGGCCGCTGCGAGCTCATCGCCGGTCGGGGCCGGATCGATGAGGGTTCCGGTCGAGGCCTCTCGGCCATCGCGTTCGGCAAGCGAGCATATATGCCGAATGACCCGGTAGCGCACGCTCCGGAAAGCCATGTCGCCAACCATCGACAACGATCGGCCGAGAAGCGTTTCGATGACGGACAGCACACACCGACCGAACTCGGGATAGTCGCGAACCAGCCTTTGAAACAGCGCGCGCGGAACCAAGGCCGCGTCACCCTCGGTGGTGACTTCCACCGCGAGGTCCGCCCGAAGCGGCAGCGCGTCGCCGCAGCCAAGCGTGAACAGGGTCAGCTCCCGTCCCTCGTGCGAGGCAAAACAGCGGTAACGACCGGAAGCGACAATCAGAATGGCCTCTCCACAGTCGTCCATCAGGTCGGCGCCATAGATGAGTTGGCCGACCGTCATCCGACGAAACTTGAGTGCCGCGCGGTTCTGGATCTTCTCCAGCGCGAGATGCGGCCGCATCTCCTGGCCATCCGCCTCGACATCGGACGTCGCGTCCGAACTGCGCCTGCCCGATCGAGCCGGTCTGCGCGGCAACTGCAAACGCGCGAAGAACTCCTCTCCGTCGGCCGAGCGAAGTCTGCACTCACCGGCCACCGCCGTCTGTTCGGCGACATCGTAACCGGCGGCGAACAGATGCTGGAACCGAGCGCGCCCAACGGCCGACCAATCGTGCCCCAGAAGCTCCAGCGCCGCGCGATTGGCGCCGATCAGGCGATCCTCGTCAAAGGCCAGCACCCCGTCTCGCGGTCCTCCGAACAGATACTGGCTGGAATGAAAGCGTAGTTGCGCGTGCCCGTGAAAACGCAAGTCGAACAAGCGACGTTCGATCTCGATCACGGCGCGTCTGAGCAAGGGCAGCAGATGGTCGTGGGCCATGGTGCAGGAGGTCGATACATCGAGAACGCCGGCCAGCAGGCCAGATGGGTCGAGGATCGGCACCGCCGAGCAGCTTAGGGACGTGTTGAGGCAGAAAAGATGCTCGGCGCCAATGATCGACAGGCCAACCATCTCCAGCGCCACGGTACCGATGGCATTGGTTCCGATGGCGTTCTCGGACCAGTCGACCCCTTCGTTGAGGCCCAGCCGATCGGCATCGTCGGAGAAACCGCCCTCGCCCAGTCTGTTCAACACGATACCGGTGGGATCGGTCAGGATCACGACGCCGCCCAACGCGCTCAGCTCGCTGGCGAGCGAAGCCATCTCTTCCAGCGAGGACGCGATCAGATCGGCGTTGCGCTCCTTGAGGCTTCTCAACCCAGCGTCTTCCAGTCTGTCGCGTTGCCGAGCCAGGGTCGGGGACGCGAAACCGAACCGACTGCTCCGCTGCCAAGACCGAACGAGGGGCGTCGGCACGCCGTCGGGCACCGTGCCAGTGGAAAGGAAACGCGACCGCACCGCCAGAATATCGCCGTGATGCATCGAACGACAGCCTCCGCGCGCCAAGCTCTGTGGTCTTGGCGAGGACGAACACCGCTCGCAATCGGAGCCGGCTCCGGTCGTCGACCGGCAGTTCACGACGTCGTTCTTGATTGGCAGATTCATCGGGCCAACCTCCGCGGGTCACCGTCAGGTGAGCTGGTTGTAGGCATAATAGGAAACCGGATCGCCCATCCGGACGGCCGTGCAGGCCTCGGACAGCTCGACCATCCCGTCCGTCCGGGTCAGCGACGTGAGAACACCGGCGCCGTCGACCGGATACTTCATCGCCACCGCACCCCCATCCGAGCGTTCGAGGGACACGCGGACATACTCCCTCCGGCCGGCTTTCTTCTTGTAGTCAAAGCCGGAAAGCACGGTCATGGCGACGAGCGGCGCGGGCCTTCCGCCCGCCAGAACGGTCACCAACGGCCGGAGCACATGCGCGAAGGTGACGAAAACCGCGACCGGGTTGCCGGGAAGGCCCACCAGCGGCGTGCCGTTGATGATGCCCATGGCCAACGGGCGCCCCGGCTTGATCCCGAGACGCCAGAAAACCATAGAGCCGTTGGCGGCGATCGCGGCCCGCACATGGTCCTCTTCGCCGGTGGAGACGCCACCCGACGTCACGATGAGATCGTATGATCGCGCGGCCGCATCGAGACGTTCGGCCGTGACGCTGCGATCGTCGGGCAGAATGCCGAGATCGGTCACATCGCATCCGGCACGCCTGAGCATGACCTGCAGGGAAAAGCGATTGGAATCGTAGATCGCCGCCGCGCCGAGCGCCTGCCCCGGATTGCGCAACTCGTCACCAGTCGAGAACACGGCGACGCGCGGCCTGCGGCGAACCTCAACCGAGGTAACGCCGAGTGCGGCGAGCAGCGCAATGTCGCGTGGTTCGAGGCGGCGACCGGCCGGCGCGGCCACGCTTCCCCGGGCGATATCCTCCCCTCGCGGGCGGCAGTTGGCGCCTTTGCGGAGCCCTGGCGGCAACTGGACGCTGCCGTCGTCGCCGACGGTCACGTCTTCCTGCATGAAGACGGTATCGGTCCCCTGTGGCATGGGGGCGCCGGTGAAGATACGAGCCGTCGTTTTCCGGGCAACGGCATCGAGCGCCGCCTGACCCGCCGCCACCCTGGCGCCAACCGGCAACACGGTGGGCCCATCGGCGGCAAGATCGGCGTAAGCAACGGCGTAGCCGTCGACCGCCGAATTGTCGAACACCGGCAGGTCGATCGAGGCGATCAGGTCGGCAGCGAGAAAACGACCGTCGGCGTCGGTCAGGCCGACCCTTTCAGTCTCGGTGACCGGCGGAACCCTGGCGGCGATCAACGCCAGCGCATCTTCGACCGGCATCAGATCGCCCCCGAATGCGAAGGCGTCCGAACTCAACTGCACCATGACCCAGCCTCCAGTCTCCGCCGTCGTTCCATCACGAACCGCCGCCTGACTTTGCCCGACAACCGGCCTCTCCGGCAACGCGCCCGTCATCTTCGGCACGATAGGCCTGAGCCAGCAGTTCGACGGGATGAGACACCGGTTTTTCCTGCATTTGGGTGAACTGCATTCGACAGGCCAGACATTCCGTAACGATCCGGTCCGGCGCTGCTTCCCCTATCCGATCGACCAGACCGCGCCCCATGGCCAGCGAAGCGGCGTGGAAGTCCGTCTTGAACCCCATGATGCCACCAAGTCCGCAGCAGTCCATCGGCTGCCCTACCGGCGATAAGTCGGCCTGCGGCGCCTTTTCGAGAAGTCGCAGCCACGGGCGGCCCATGTTCTGCTCCCGGAGATGGCAGGGCGCAAAATAGGCGAGCTTCTGAGGCGAATCCATCGGCGGCAAACGCAGGGCGCCCTCGCGATCGAGGATGCCGAGATACTCGCCGAGCTCGAAGACATGCGCAGCGACCTTGATCCGCTGGAAGGCGTCCCGGCCGGCAAAATAGCCCACGTCCCCGCGATCCGCCTCCGCGTGCAGGCCGAGATTGTAGTTGATCACCCAAGGCGCCAGAAACTCGGAGGCGACGCTGCTGGTTCGGCCGGACGGACCGGACACTTCGGCGGTGAGCACCTCGGCGATGTCCCCCGTATCGCCGCCGCATTCAACCGCCAACGCCCGAATACGGTCGCGATAGGCCGGCGAGAACTGAGCGTCGCGGGCCAGCACCGACTTGAACATGAACGAACACGTCGGGCAGGCTGTCACGATGTCGTAGCCGTCTTCCACGCATTGCTGGAGGATCGGCAGGTTGGCCGCGACAAGATCGAGGGTGAAAGGCTTGTCGCCTTCCAGATAGGTCGGCATGCCGCAGCATTTCTGGTCCGGCACGTAGACCGTGACGCCGTTTTTCTCCAGCACCTCGATGGTCGCCTTGGCGACCTCGGGAAACATGTAGCGGGCGGTGCAGCCGACGAAATAGGCGACCTTGCGCCCCTCGGCCTGCGTCGGGCGATCAAGACCGCGCCGGGCGACCCACCGTGCCAGACGGTCACGCGGAAACGACGGCATCTTGCGATCCGGATGAACGCCGACGACCCGTCGGGCAAGCCGCCCAAGCAGCGGGTTCTTCATCACCGCGTCGACCAACGAGGGAAAGGTGCCGCACAACCGGCCAACCAACTGGACGTTTTCGATGAAGCGGGTGGCGAGCGGCAAGCCATCCCGTTCCACGAAGGCGTCCTTGGCCTTGCGGATATCGCTTTGAACGGGGCGGCACGGACACTGCCCGCAGGCGTTGCAGAGATCGACGAGTTCGGCCAGATCCTGCCCCGACACCGGCCTGCCGCCCGACTTGGCCCTGTCGGCGAGATGGAACAGGCGCGGGAAATACTGGCACGGCGCGTCTTCCATCAGCTCGCGGCACTGCTCGCAGTTGACGCAAGTCGTCATGACGGTGCGCGCCAGAAGCTCCGGCTTGTCGAAGCTCATTGCTCCCCGCCCTCCCCGCCGTCTTCGCTTTTTGCGAAGGACAGGCCGAAAGGCTGCGCCGGCTTCGTCTGACCATGAATGCCGAGCAGCAGACGGTGCGGCCCCGGAACCCCCGGCGGTACCAGCGCGACGCGATCTCCGGGATGAATGACGGCGTCCTCGATCGCGATGGCGGACCGGTTGACGATGAACGATTCTACCCTGTCGCCGTCGATCGACAGGAAGCGCAGCAGTTCCTCGCCGGTCATGTCGACTTCGATTTCGAGGAAATGCGGAATCGACCAGCCGCGATCCATGAACAGCTGCCGCAGCCCCATGAAGGCTATGAGTTGGATCTCTCCGCCCATGCGATCACCTCATGCTTGTCCGAAGACGGGGGACGCCGGATTTCGGTAGTACTCGACGATGTCGAAACCCATGTCGCGGATGTCGACCATCAGCAACCGGCCGATCAGCGGCTGGCCGACGCCGGTGATCACCTTCAGCACCTCGCAGGCGGCAAGCGTGCCGAGCACGCCGACGACGCTGCCGAGAATGCCGACCTCGGAACAGGTCAACGCGGCAGTATCCGGCTCTTTGGGCATCAAACAACGCCAGCTCGGATTGGGTTGACCGTTCGCATCCGCCTCATAAGGCATGAGCGTCGTCAGCGAACCGTAGAACTCCAGCACGCCCGCCGTGACCAGCGGCTTGCGGCAGGCATAGGCGGTGTCGGCCATTATGAAGCGGGTCGGAAAGTTGTCGGTCCCGTCGACGACGATGTCATAAGCTCTTACCAGATCTTCGATATTGCCGGCGTCGAGACGAAAAGGATGAAGCTCCACATTGACGTGGGGGTTGATGGCGGCGATGCGCTCGCCCGCGCTCTCGACCTTCAGCTTGCCGACGTTCGCGGTGGTATGGATCACCTGGCGCTGCAGGTTGGAGAGACTGACCCTGTCGTCATCGACAAGACCGAGGGTACCGACTCCAGCGGCGGCGAGATACTCGATCACCGGTGAGCCGAGGCCGCCGGCGCCGACACACAGGACGCGCGCCGCCTTGAGCTTGTGTTGCCCCGGACCGCCGACGTCGCGGAGCAGGATGTGCCGGCTGTAGCGCTGGAGTTCCACATTCGAAAGCAAGGTCGCCCTCCCGTCATGCCGACTTCAAGAAACGGCTGAGGAGGCCCCTTGCCGGGGCCTCCTCCACGTTCGTTCCAGCTGCTCCAGCGAAAAGCACGCGTTGGGGGCGCAGGCTTCCCGACTAAAACGCCCCTAGGAGGAAACGAGCCTAGCCCCCTCCGAGGAGGGGAAAGAGCGCCAGAACGTCGCCTTCATCGAGCACGCGGTCGAGTTCGGCCGCGCGCCCGTGAATGAAGATCATGCCGATCAGGCCGTGGTCGATTTCAAGCTCCGTCGCCACGTCGGCGACGGTGGTTCCCGGCGGATACTCCCGCCGGGCCTCCTTGAAGCGGTTCTCGCGAAAGGTCGCGAAGAGCTTGACCGTGATCAACATGACTGTCTCGGCTCAGAAGTTCCAGAACGTCTCGAGTTCCTTCTGCTCCATGTCCCACTTCACGTTGTGCGGGGCGATGGCTTCGAGCTCGAAGAACTCCGGCAGACGGTCCTGCTCCGGGCCGATGCCGGCCGCCAGGTTGAACTCATGTTCCAGCTTGAGCACCGTCTTGCCGAGGCCGACGACGTCGTCCATCGTCAGCTTGGTGCCGAACCGGGCATTGAGCATGTCGACGGTGGCCGGCAAGCACTCGGCGATGTCCAGCGCCGGGAAGGCGATGAACAGGCAGAGGCCGGTGGAGTCGATGGCTGCCGTGGCGATCTGGAGGTTGCGCGACAGTTCGACCTGCCCCTCGTTGGACAGCGGATCGACCTTGCCGCCGACGTTGAGCACGTTGGTGGCAACCGCATAGCCAGCCGTGTGGTCGGCACCCTGCGTCGTCGTGGCGTAGGTGACGCCGATACCCTTGACCGAGCGCGGGTCATAGGCCGGAATGGCCTGCCCCTTGACTACCGGCACGCGGGCGACGCCGTAGGTCTTGCCGACCATGGCCGTGCCCGCGCCGAGAATGCGACCGAGCGGCGTGGCCTTGCCGATCTCCTCGCGCAGCATGCGCAGCACTTCCGTACCGTCGCCGAACTTGAGGATGCCGGCCTCCATGGCGACGCCGAACATCACCGGCGTCTCGATGCTGTCGACGCCGAGATCGTCCATGACGTTGTCGCACTCGGCGATGAGGTCGAGATTGTCGATCAGGCAGTCGGCGCCGTAGGCCCAGATGGTCTCGTATTCGAAGCCGGACGTCAGGTACTTGCCGTCCTTGTCGTTGTAGACCTGCGAGCATTGGATCACGCAGCCGAGCGAGCAGCCGTGCGTCGGCTCACCGCCACGGGCGACGATGGTGTCGTACATGTGCTCGCCGGAGATCATGTCGTGGTGTTCGCACTGGCCCGACGTGAAGTTGCGGGTCGGCAGGCCGCCGATCTCGTGCAGGATGTTGACCAGCACCGCGGTGCCATAGGTCGGAAGGCCCTGGCCGGACACCGGATGGTCCTTGAGCGCCTTGGTGAACACCATGTTGGCGGCCTTGAAAGCGGCCGAGTCGACCAACGGAACCGGGCGAGTGCCCTCCTGGTCGATGGTAATGAACTTGACGCGCTTGGAGCCCATCACCGCGCCGAGACCGCCACGGCCGAAGCTGCGCAGCTTGCCTTCGGGATCGCGGGTCGAGATGTTGGAGATCAGCATCAGGTTCTCGCCGGCCGAACCGATGGTGATGACGCCCTTGTCTTCGCCATAGCGGCGCGCGACCGAGTCCAGGACGGCGAAGTTGTTCATGCCGACCGTCTCGGCTTCCGGCTCGATGACCGCGCCTTCGCTGCTGATGCGGATCTGGTACCAGGTTTCCGTGGAAGCGGGCTGCCCCTCGATGATGATCGCCTTGATGTCCAGGCGCCCCAGCATGCGGCCGCAGGTGCCGCCGGCGTTGCTTTCCTTGATGGTACCGGTCAGCGGGCTCTTGGCGCCGGCCGACATGCGACCGGCATTGCCGGCAGCGGTGCCGGACAGCAGACCGGGGGCGAACACCAGCTTGTTGTTGGGGCCGAGCGGATGGCAGGTCGGCGGCACCTCGGCGGCAACGACCGTCGACGTCAGGGCGCGCCCACCGAGACCGGCCCAGGCCTCCGGAGCCTCATCGATGCGGACCGAGAGATCCGTCATGTTGATGCGAATGACTTTAGGCATGGCTCTTCCTCCAACTGCCGATCCGGAGGTCCCCAAATGCCTCGTGATTTCGGCCTTGCCAAAAAGATGGTGGCGGCGTGACGACCACGCCTGCCTGAGCCATCCTTGCCGAAAGTCATCGCGCCAAGCAAATCAGAGAAAATACGAACCTATACTATTATGTTCTCGCCGACATAATTGAATTCGAACCAGATACTGAAGCATAAATTCTGACAACCCCTATTCAAATCAGCCGAAAACGTGGATATTCCCGCAACAAAGACCAAATAGGGAGGAATTATACTCTCAAGAACATAATTGGCGAGCCAACGGAATCGCCTCGAGTATTCTTTAGTCGAGATCAACAGCCGAGCCCGCGTCCGCCGTTGGCGTCACGATCTCCGCATCGAGTGCGGCCAGATGCGGCGCGGCAACGTCCCCGGCCATTTCTTCCAGGAGGCGATAGCGGCGAACCACCTCGCTCCCCAGCGTCGTGAGCGACGCCCCGCCGGCACTGCCCGTGTGACCGACGACCAGCGGTTGGCCGAACGCCTTGTTCATGTGGTCGATAAGCTCCCAGGCGCGGCGATAGGTCATCTCCATCTCCCGCGCGGCGGCCGATATCGAACCGGCGCGAGCGATCGCCTCCAAAAGCGCGATCTTGCCTGGGCCGATGCGCGTGTCGGCATCCACCCGCAACTGAATCCGAAGTTCGATCATGGAATGCCCTATCCTCGCAGCTCATGGCGCCTTCGGAGCCATTATCGGCCAAAGTCGGCGAGGAACGCCAGCCTGAAGGCGCATTCGGCGCGGGCGGCTGTCCTCATCAACCCATCGCTTAGCGAACGGACAGAACAGGGGGCCCAAGAGAAACCTGTGGGCTTGAGGACGGCGGCCGTTGGATCGAGACCCGATCGCGCCCTTCTCTCTTGGCGTCATATAGCGCCCGATCGGCCGCCGCGTGCAGGGCCTGATGATCCGATCCGGTTTCGCGGACCCCGGCGACGCCACAGCTGACGGTTAATCCCACAGTACCTGTCACCGCAGCAACACGAAGGCTGGCCGTCGCGCGGCGGACGCGATCGGCGATCCCGACCGCCTCGTCCGTGGTTGCTTCCGGCAGGAACAGGGCGAACTCCTCGCCGCCGATGCGCGCGGCTATGCCCCCTGTCGGCGTCGTCGCACGGAGGATGGCCGCGAACTCGATCAGCACCCGATCACCGACGGGATGCCCGTGAGTGTCGTTGATCGATTTGAAGTGATCGATGTCGAACAGGATCAGAGCACCGCGCTCCCTACCACCGATCAGAGCATCTTCCGCCCGGTCGAAGTAGTGCCCGCGATTGGCCAGTCCGGTCAGAGAGTCGGTCTCCGCGGCGATACGGTAGCGCCGCTCCGAGCGCTGTCCGATCACCACCAGTTGCAAAAGACCGAGAAAGACCACGAACAGCGACGACTCCGTGAATCTCAGCCCCATGGACAGGCTGTTGGGCAGAACGATCGCGGTCGGTTCGGTGGGCGCGACGATCGTCGAGACCACCCAGTAGACCTGCATCGCCGCGTGAACCCCGACGACCACCGCCGTCAGCCCCACCGATGGCAAGGGCTCCCTGGGATGATGGCGGACAAGGTCGACGACGATGAAAAGCAGATAGACCAGCTCGATGCCCGACAGAACGGCCGCGCGGGCATTCATGTTGTCGAGAAGAGGCGTGGCGGCCGCCATGATCATCCAGATCAACGCCCCCAGCCCGGCGGTCAGGCACGCTCGACCGCTATCGAGACCGGCGAACCGATGGTAGCCCAACCAGAGCAACCCGAAGGACCCCAGCAGGATGGTGTTGGCGACGGTCACGGACAGGGTGTGCGGTACGAGGCCGCGCAGGGCCACCAAAATCATGGTCACGAGGGCAAGACCAAAGGCGGCCGCCCACGACAGGATATAGGTCTCACCGCGCACCGACGACCAGGTCAGGATCAGGCTGACGAAGATGCACAGGCTCGCCGCCGCCACCGTGTAGAGAAGGGTTGGAATATCGAGAAACTCGCCCAAGCCACCCACGTCGCTCTCCAGCTCCTCGCACGGAAGCCGCCCGGACAACACCTGCCGCGGCGGACACCGCCTCTCCGATCCGACGATATCGGGGATTCCTGCGGTGCAGGTGTAACATGCTGAATCTGAAGGCCGCATGAATCGCGCCGGCAACGCCTCGGCAAAGCGCAAACCGACGCCCGGCGCAACGAAGGCCGTCGCTTGACCCGGGAGTCCTTGCTGGAGCAGCCGCTTTTCGATCCTCGTTTCACTCCGGTCGGATGATGCCCTAGGCGGGAACGATCCTGAGATCCGCCGGATCGAAGCCAACGTGGACATGCTCACCGACAGTAAAGGGCTTGGCTCGTGGCGCCACCGAAGCGAACAGCGGCCCGGCCTTGGTTTCCAGCGAGTACTGGATCTGGTTTCCCAGATAGGCGGCATAGGTCACCTCGGCGGGCAGCGAATAGGCAGCCGGGTTGGCGGAGATCGCCATCTGATGCGGCCTCAGGACCAGCTTGCCAGCGCCTCGGATCGTCGTGGCAAGCGGCAGCTCGATCCGGCGTCCAAGGAGATCGACGCTGGTGCTCGCACCATCAGGCGTCACGTCGACGTCGATCAGGTTGGCGTCGCCGATGAAGTCGGCGATGAACGCCGAGGCGGGGCGTTCGTAGAGATCTTCCGGCGTACCCTCCTGAGCGATCTCGGCGTTCTTCATGACGATGATCCGGTCGGAGACGGCCATCGCCTCCTCCTGGTCATGGGTCACGTAGATGGCGGTCAGGCCAAGCCGCTGCTGGATCTGGCGAATCTCCTCGCGCACCCGACGCCGGAGCTTGGCGTCGAGGTTGCTGAGCGGTTCGTCGAGCAGCAGCACCTCCGGTTCGAGAACGACGGCGCGGGCGACGGCGACACGCTGCTGCTGACCACCGGAGAGCTCGGACGGTAGACGCCCACCGAAGCCGACGAGGCCGACCATCGCCAGCCCCTCCTCGGCCCGCGCATGCGCCTCGGCCTTCGGCACCCGCTTGACGGTCAGGCCATAGGCAACGTTCTCCAGCACGGTCATGTGCGGAAAAAGCGCGTAGGACTGGAAGACCATCGATACCCGCCGATAGGTGGCGGAGAGGTGCGTCACGTCGGCTCCACCGATGAGGATGCGCCCTTCGGACGCGCTCTCCAGACCGGCGATGAGCCGCAAGGTAGTGGTCTTGCCGCAACCGGACGGACCGAGCAGCGTCACCAGGGTTCCCGGCTGGATGTCGAGATCGAGCGGCTTCAGGGCCACGACTTCGCCGAAGCGCTTGCTGACGCCTTCGAACTGGACGGAACCTTTTTCAGACATCGGAGGAACGCTCCCGGGTCAATGGGCTTCAACGCGATCGGAACGACGCAGGCGGCGCCGACCGATCATCAGTTGCATCAAGAGGATACAGGCCAGCATGGTGACGATGAGCACCGATGCGTAGGCGATGGAAATGCCGTATTCGCCGTTCTCGACCCGGCCGACGATGAAGGCCGTCGCCATGTTGTACTGCGCCGAGACGAGGAAGATGACCGCCGACACCGAGGTGATGGCGCGCACGAAGCTGTAGGTCAGCGCCGCGAGGATCGCCGGCCCCATCAACGGCATGATGACGCGCCGCAAGGTGGTGAAGCTGTTGGCCCCCAGCATGATCGACGCCTCGTCGAGCGACTTGTCGAGCTGGCTCATGGCGGCGATGCCGCCGCGCACGCCCACCGGCATGTTGCGGAAGACGAAGACGATGACCAGGATGATCGCCGTGCCCGTCAGCTCCACCGGCGGGAAGTTGAAGGCCATCACGTAGGCGACGCCGATCACCGTGCCGGGAATGGCGAAGGACAGCATGGTCGAGAACTCGAACGCGCTCTTGAAGGCGAACTTCTGCCGCACCAGGAGATAGGCCGTTGCGAGCCCCACCACGGCGGTCAGCGGCGCCGAGATGCCGGCGATCCACAGCGTGGTGAAGTAGCTGTCCCAGGCCGAGCCGACGAAGTGCACGCCGTTGCGGACCACGATCTTGAAGGCGCGCACATAGTGCTCGAAGGTGAAGCTGTGGTCGTAGCCCCAGAGCTTGACGAAGCTGCCGAAGATGATCAGTGCATAGATCATCGCGGTGAATATCGCCCAGGGAATGGCAACGCCGTAGCAGGTCCAGCGCAGCACGGGGTTCAGAGCCGCGTTGCGCCCTGAATCCGCCTTGCCGGTCACCGTGGCATAGTTCTTCTTGCCGACCCACTGGCGCTGGATGAGGAAGACCGCCAGCATCAATCCAAGCAGGGTCACCGACAGGATGGCCGCCTGGGCCGGATCGGCGACGGTGCCGACGATCGAGAAGTAGATCTCCGTCGACAGCACGTCGAAATTGCCGCCGAGCACCAGGGGATTGCCGAAGTCGGCGAGGCTTTCGATGAAGGCGAGCAGGAAGGCGTTGGCCAGTCCCGGACGCATCAACGGCCAGGTCACGTAGCGGAAGGTCTGCCAGCGATCGGCGTCGAGAGTCTGGCTCGCCTCCTCCATGGAGGGGCTGACGCCTTCCACCACGCCGATCAGCACCAGAAAGGCGATCGGCGTGAAGGAGAGCATCTGCGACAGCCACACGCCCCAGAAGCCGTAGAGCCAGCGGGTTTGCTCTATGCCGAAGACCTCGTAGAGGCCGACGGTAATCGTACCCGCGCGCCCGAACAGCAGGATCAGGGCGAGGCCGATCACGAAAGGCGGCGTGATGATCGGCAGGATGGACAGAACCCGGAGCAGCTTCTTGGCCCGGAACTCGGTCCGGGTGACGATCAGCGCGAAGGCAAGGCCCAGCAGGGTCGTTCCGGCGGCGGTCGCCAGCGCCAGGACGACCGAGTTCACCGCCGGTCCGCACCAGCCGGCCCCGACCACGCAAGCGCCGCTCCAGATTTCGGGCGAAAACAGGCGCGGCAGGAACTCGCCGAAACCGAAGCCGCTGCCGTCGCGAAGCTCGAAGGCGCGCACCAGGATGAACGCCATCGGATAGAAGACGAACAGGCCGACCAGCGCCACGATGGCGCCGACAAGCCCGGAGATGAAGGCATCGCCCCGCCCCTTGCCGAGCCCCGAGATACCCGTCGTCAGCACGAAGAGCAGCGCGGCGGCGACGACCAACGCCCCCGCCCCCATGCCGGACTGGCTCGCACCCGACGGAAAGCCGAAACGCGGCCCCTGACCGAGGATCAGCAGGCCCTGAGCCAACATCAGCAGAAGCCCGAGCGCACCTGAACCGACCAGCCCCCGAGCCACGGCGAGTTGCCGGGTGCAGAGCCCGAGCGTCAACCCGGCGGCGGCGAAGCCGACCAGCGGCGCGGCCAGCCACCACCGCCCCTGGAACAGCGACACCAGGGCCGACGGTCCAAGAAGGGCCGGATCGGCCAGCCAGCCGAAGCGCCAGAAGCCGGGGTCGCCCACAAGGTACCAGGGCAACAGGGCATAGCCGATGAGGCCGATCAGGAGCCATAGCCCCGCCGTGCGTTTCATGCCATTCATCCCGAAAAGGAAATTTCGGCCCGCCCCTTGGGGAGCGGGCCGAACGACGACCGATTACTCCTGAATCTGTCCGCCGGCGTTCTTCACTTCGGCATCCCAGCGCTCGAGCAACCGGGTGCGCGTTTCCGACGAGCCATAGGTCTTGTAATCGTAGTCGATCAGCTTGACCGAGGCCATGTCCGGCGCGTCCGGATCGGTCTTGGCGCCCGGGTTCGAGGGGATGTTATAGACGCCGACCTCAAGGCCGGCGGACTGGGCATCCGCCGAGATGACATACTCGACCCACTTCTTGGCCTCTTCGAGATGCGGCGTACCCTTGATGACGCTGACGGCCCCGGTCTCGTAACCGGTGCCCTCGCAAGGCGCGACGATCTGAACCGGGAAGCCCTGTTTCTTCAGGTTGACCATGTCGTGCATGAAGCCGATGCCAATCGTGGTCTCGCCACGCGCCACCGCCTTGCCCGGCGCGGAACCGGACTTGGTGTACTGGTTGATGTTGGCGCCGATCTCGGCGAGCAGCTTGAAGCCCTCGTCCTCACCGAACAGCTGCACCAGCGTGGCAAGTTCGGTGTAGGCGGTGCCCGATGACTTCGGATTGGCCACCTGAATCTCGCCCTTGTACTCGGGCTTGGCGAGGTCGCGCCAGCAGGCCGGCGGATCGAGCTTCTTCTCCGCCACGACTTCCGTGTTGTAGATCATGCCGAGCAGGCCGACGTGGACGCCGATGGCCTTGCCGTCGGTCATGTCGGCCATGTTGCGGGCCCAGCCGAGCAACTCGGAGGTATCGACGCCGGACGGCTCGGTGAGATCCTCGGCCGCGGCGATCATGTGCGGATCACCCGTGCCGCCCCACCACACGTCGATCTTGGGGTTGCCGGCTTCGGCGCGGATCTGCGCCAGCACCTCGCCGGTGCTCTTGCGAACCATGGCGACGTCGATCCCGGTGTCGATCTTGAAGTTCTGGGCCATGAGGTCGCACCAGGCCTGCTCGTTCGAGCAAACGACGTTGAGCGTGGCGGCGCCGGCTGCGGATACAGAAAAACCGGCCGCCAGCGCGATGGCGCTGACAGTGCAAAGGCGGATCATGTTTTCCTCCCGTTCACCCGGTCCTCGTCCGGGGCTCACGAACCGTGACACGCTGCCCCCTTCCGGGACCAGACCCAAAAGGTCGAGGAATGCCCGGGATCGCCGGGTTTTGTATGAACAATATTTCAAAGCCGGCCAAATCTGCCGGCAAAGCGGGTAACCGCGACTGACGGCGAATTTCCGAAGCGCGGCACATCGGTGATTGATGGATCATGACAGAGGAAAACGAACCGCCGGCCTCCGATGGGGCCACCATCGCGATCATCGACGACGACGACGAGTTGCGCGGCACGATGACGGCCCTGCTGGGCGAGAACGGCTTTGCGACGCTGCCGCTTCGCGACGCGGATGCCTACCGCCGCCTCGACCCGCCGCCGCGACTGGACCTCGCGCTCATCGATCTCAACCTTGCCGGCGAATCCGGGCTCGATCTGGCGATGGAAATCAGAGCTCGGCTCGGCATCCCCATCGTCATGCTGACCGGCTGGGGAACCGAAACCGACCGCATAGAAGGGCTTGAGACGGGCGCCGACGATTACCTGATGAAGCCCTTCAACCCGCGCGAGCTGCTCGCCCGCTTGAGGGCGGTCCTCAGGCGCTCCGGATGGAAGGCGCCGGCCACCGACCGATCCGCGCACCACATGGAGACATTCGGCAGCATGACGCTCGACCTGACGCGGCGGGAACTCCTCGCATCCGATGGCGGCGAGATACCGCTCACCAATGGCGAGTACCGGCTGCTGGAGTATCTGGTTCGGAACAGAGACCGCATCATTCCGCGCGTCGAGCTTCTCCAGGAGCTCGGCAGCGACCTGTCCACCTATGTCGACCGAACCATCGACGTCCTGATCCTGCGGCTGCGCCGCAAGATCGAGACCGTTCCGTCCAAGCCGGTATACCTGCAGACCCGGCGCGGCCAAGGCTACATCTTCGTGACGACCTCCCGGAGCGAACCGTGAAAGCGCTCGCCAGCCTGTCGGTTCGCACCCGCCTGCAGTCCGCCTTGGCGATCCTTGCCCTGCTGACCTGCTTTGCCGGCGCCATAGCCTGGATCACGCTCGAAAGCGGCCAAGACCGCCTCAAGACGCTGAACACCGGCACGCTGGCTGAGGTGGACGACGCGCTCCACCTGTCCAGCGACGCGGCCGATCTCGCCACGCGCATGCCGTTCCTCCTGGCCCTCGACAGCCCCTTTCGCGTCCATCAGGAGGGGGAACACGTCATCGCGCTGATCGCCAACATCGAGGGGCGCCCCGATCTGCAGCCGGGGATCGCCGACGATCTCAAGAAGATGCGTCAGGCGGTGCTCGATCTTCTCGCGGCCACCCAATCCCGCTCCGCACTGCTCGACCGAATCCTGCGCCTCAACGCCGAAGTGGCGCGCGAGGAGCGCAGTCTTGCCCTCCGGACGGGGACAGTCGGGCAATCGCTCTACGAAGGCGGCGACTGGCTGACGCTTCAGCGCATTGCCTCCACGCTCCTCGGAGCAGGTCGGGCCGAGAACCTGATCGGCCTCGGTGAGTTCCAACGCGAGTTCCATGGCCTCAAACAGCGACTGTCGCCCATTGCCACCGACAGCGGGCGGGAGGCGCGCAACAGACTGGCCGCGTTTGCCGAAGGCGACAACGGGCTGTTCGAGCTCCGGCGGCGGGAACTCGCCCATCGCATCGCGGCGGCCAACGCCCTGGTGCGCATTCGCATAGGTGCCGAGATCGTCAGCGCCTACGCAGCGGCCGTCACCGCCACAGCCCAAAAGGAAATCGCCAGCGAACTGACCAACACGACCACCATGATCTCGGTCGCCAAGAGCACGATCCTGGTCGTCATGCTGATCGGCACCGCCATCGCCCTGTTCACGGCCCAGTTCGTTGCCCGCTATGTCACCGCCAACCTCTCGGCCATCGCCGACGGCATGATGCGCCTTGCCGCCGGCGATCGTGCCAGCTCGCTGCCGCGCAGCTACGGCAAGAGCGACGAGATCGGCAAGCTGCTCCGCGCCTTTCGGGTGTTTCGGGCCAACGCCATCCGGCTCGACCGGGCGCATCGTCAGCGCATCCGCCAGACGACCCTTTGGGAAACCATGGTGCTCGGCATGTCCGACGGCGTTGCGGTGCTGGCTCCCGGAGGCGGCATCACCGCCACCAACGACCGCCTGGCGGAGGTTCTGGGATTGCCACCGTCCAGCCTTGCGGGGCCAGTCAACCTCGACCAGTTGCTCAAGGCCCAAGGCTGGCGCGCCACCACCACCGCGTCGGACTACGCCGAGCTGACCGATCCCGATGGCCGAACCATCGAACGCCGCGACAGGGCCCTGCCGGCTGGCGGCGCGGTGGCCCTGTTCTCCGACGCGACCGAGCGCCGGCAGTTCCAGGATCGCATGCAGCAGATCCAGCGCATCGAAGGGCTCGCCAAGATTTCCGGCGAGGTGGCGCACGACTTCGGTAACATTCTCTCGACCATTTCCAGCAGCGTGCACATGCTGGAAGCCGCCTCTCCCGAACGCGGCCGCGAGCTGCGCCAGTCGATCGCCAGCGCCGTCGAGCTCGGCACGTCGCTCACCCAGCGGCTGCTCGCCTTCGCCCGTCGTCAGCACCTCGAACCCGAACTCGTCGAGCTCAACGAGCTTGTCGAGGGGCTGACCGACCTGATCTATCTGACGTTGCGGGACAATATCACCCTCAGCGTCCAGCCGGCCGACGAGGAGCTCTTCGTCCGCGTCGACGCCGGACAGCTGGAAAGCGCCATCATCAACATCTGCCTCAATGCCGCCCAGGCCATTCCCGACAGCGGAAGAATCGCCATCGCTCTCGCTCCATCCAATGACGGGCGCGACGCCGTCCTCACGATCGAGGACACCGGCCTCGGCATGGCGCCGAACATCCTGGCCCACGCCATGGAGCCGTTCTTCAGCGCCCGAGCCGACGGCAAGGGCACCGGCTTGGGGCTTGCCATGGTCTATGGCTTCATCCGGCAGTCCGACGGCGATGTCCGGATCGAATCACAGCAAGGGGTCGGCACCACCGTGCGACTCATCCTGCCGCGCAGCGAAAAGACGCAGGAGCTGCCCGCGTCGTCCCTCCCCTGGCAAAGGATACTGCTGGTGGAGGACGACCCGGCCGATGCCGCGAAAGCGACGAAGCTGTTGGTGGAAGCCGGAGCCACGGTGACGCTCTGCACGAGCGCGGCCATGGCGCTCGAGCGCCTGCAAGGCGAACAGCGCTTCGACGCGGTGATCACGGACCTGCATCTCGGCAACGAACCCACGGGTTGGCAGGTCGCCGAACAGGCACTCGCCCGTGACCCCGCCACTGCCGTCTTCGTCGTCTCAGGTCACTTGCCCGAGGTCTCCCCGCTGGGAAGCCGATACGGAAACAGACTCATACTATCCGATAAACCGCTCAGACTCGACAAACTGCTGGGCTGAGAGATTGGGAAACCCAAGCCCAACGAGCCGACCACAGCCGCCTAAGCGAATGATATTTCTTGGAAAAAAGAGATTGGCTGGGGGACCTGGATTCGAACCAAGACGAACGGAGTCAGAGTCCGAATTTTTCCCTGTTAATTCAACTCATTATCCCAGATACCCTGTCAAACCGACGTGACAGAATCAATCACTTAGCGGCGTTTTGTCAAACCTTGCTGGCAGCCTTTTGCTCAGACCTCATGACGGTGTCGACTCTCGCCTTACCTTACACCGCGCCTGTTTGATCTCGGCTGTTGAGGGGCATCGGCGACGCGCTGGGCTTGGTGTGCCGGTGGCCCAGACGTAGTCTCATTTGTCAGCGCAGAGCTTCTCCTGTTCGTAGCCATTACGCCAGTTGGGAGCGGCGTTCATTGCCGCTTGGTAGCGCCAACGTTGCTTCGTGCGCTGCCGCACCCAATAGGTAGCCCCGCCCATACCTTCATCGAGCGCGCGCTTCATGGCCAGGTGCATCTTGGTCGTTGGCGCCATGGGGACTACTCTCAAGCCGCTTTTCTCTATTTGCTCCATAAAAAAGCGCAACATGTGTCGGAGCTCACTTTCAGAAATCTCTACATCCTCATCCGGGATCGCGAACCGAAGCGCGTTCTTAAGGGTTCTCCATATGTCGATATCAACCTGTGGTTTTTCTTCGGTCGGATGGGAATCTTGTTCTTTTGCTATCATGTGACGAGCGCCCCCAGATCTTCACCAAAAAACTCACCGACTAAGAAATATAACGACACATCCAAAATATAAACAACACTGTGGTGAACCTAAATAAGCACTTACTTACAACCGAACATGCACATCCAAAAATAAAACAGATATATATAAATCACATACACAGAACGAAGCGAATTAATGGAGTATTAGAATGCGACAGAACGAGACTTATTTGGTTTCGGCTTTCGTTCTTGATGCGATACTTCTAAAGAACATGAACGCTTCCGATGTCTCTGCCTCTTGTGGTTTTGAGAGCGTCACGACATTCGAGCGGATCATGAGTTCGGAGCAGAGGCTTCCGCTCGATAGGGTTGATCGGCTCGCAGAAAGCCTTCAGTGCGAGCGCAAACGTCTTTGGGCGCTCGCTTTGACAGACTGGTTTGGCGAAGAACTCGCAAGCTCCTTGGCAGATGCATTTCAGAGCCCAGAGTTGTCCCGGGCGAACGATTCTGGCTGGATTACTTGCGGGAAATCTATCCAACTGGCGCGCCATCCATGACGGCCTCACTACGCAACCGCCTGCCGAACACTCTTTGCTGATGCGAAGTGTCCGGTCGATCTCCGAAACCGGGCTAAACGACCAGAAGGTAGTTCATCCACTTAAGTGCCCACGCACACGGCGAGACAACACAAACAGCCAGAAGACGGAATCTGCCCCGCATGGGCGGATCAACCTCGTTTTTACTCTGGACACGAGCACGGCTTCCGGTTCATCCCCGCGTGGGCGGGGCAGCCGCCGGCCGCGAACAGCACCTTTGCCCGCTGCAGGGTTCATCCCCGCGTGGGCGGGGGAGCCTTTGACTGGTCGAGCGGGGTGCGGGAGCTGCTGGGTTCATCCCCGCGTGGGCGGGGCAGCCGTCATCTACCGCGGCGGAACGCTCGTGGTGGAGGGTTCATCCCCGCGTGGGCGGGGCAGCCCATACTTGCGCCCCTCAGACTGACGGTCGTCGGGGTTCATCCCCGCGTGGGCGGGGGAGCCCTCGTGGAGGTGGAGGATCGCCATGTCCGTCAGGGTTCATCCCCGCGTGGGCGGGGGAGCCGTCATCCCTCTGGTGGGCGTGTCGCTGGAAGCGGGTTCATCCCCGCGTGGGCGGGGGAGCCCGCGGCGACCGCCGCGCAGACTGGCAGATGCGGGGTTCATCCCCGCGTGGGCGGGGGAGCCCGCTTGAAGCCCCTGGCGATGCGAGCCATGGTGGGTTCATCCCCGCGTGGGCGGGGGAGCCGGGGAGATTGTCGGCCTCAAGTGCCAGACGGCGGGTTCATCCCCGCGTGGGCGGGGGAGCCCGTCGATCGCGCCGGCGGTCTCGCATTGCCCCGGGTTCATCCCCGCGTGGGCGGGGGAGCCCGCCGGAGACCGTGCGATAAGCAGACAGGTCTCGGTTCATCCCCGCGTGGGCGGGGGAGCCGGCGTCGTTGCCATCGAGCGGGCTTTCCTGCGGGGTTCATCCCCGCGTGGGCGGGGCAGCCGCCTCTATGATTGGGCCTAGCAGCGCGTTGGCGGGTTCATCCCCGCGTGGGCGGGGCAGCCCCATTCGATGTTCCAAAGGAGCGCGTCAATCAGGGTTCATCCCCGCGTGGGCGGGGCAGCCACAAGGCGGATCTCTACGACTACACCAATAGCGGGTTCATCCCCGCGTGGGCGGGGCAGCCGACTGGTGTGTGGCTGTCGGCGCCGAGGGAGAGGGTTCATCCCCGCGTGGGCGAGGCAGCCCGTGGCGGGAAACCGCGTGAAGTGGTGATGATGGGTTCATCCCCGCGTGGGCGGGGCAGCCCCGAAACTGCGGTTCGATATCCGGGGAAGGGCGGGTTCATCCCCGCGTGGGCGGGGGAGCCACCTTCGACAAGGTGGTGGAGCTCTATCTCAAGGGTTCATCCCCGCGTGGGCGGGGGAGCCCTGGGCGCGCTGCCGCCAGAGTCTATCATGCCGGGTTCATCCCCGCGTGGGCGGGGGAGCCCGAACCTTGTCGATCGAGTAGCCGACCGACACGGGTTCATCCCCGCGTAGGCGGGGGAGCCACATCCGGGTGCCCGGCGTCGTCCAGGAAATCGGGTTCATCCCCGCGTGGGCGGGGGAGCCCTGTTTACCCCCAGCCGGGCGGTATTCGACACGGGTTCATCCCCGCGTGGGCGGGGGAGCCGCAATGCACAACATGAAAGCGCCGGGTCATCAGGGTTCATCCCCGCGTGGGCGGGGGAGCCTCTTGGTGCGAACCCGTTGAGTTTATCCACGATTTCAAAGAACAGGGTCAAGCCGAATCTTGATCCCAACGACCGGCAACGTCGGCTTAGTCCGGAACCGCGCTGGCTTGCCGACTGTCACGGCGGACGACCAGGAGACCATCGAGATCGACCAGCGAGACCGGTGGCAGACCAAGCACCTCGAGGCCGAGGCCAGAGGTTGTCGTTTTGTCCTTCCAGGACATGACGACAGAGCCACCCGGCATCGTTCCCCACCAATCGCTCAGGACGGTCCAAACACGTTCGCGCACTGCGCGGCTGAGCTCGGGGGAAACATAGACACCCGGCGCAACCTCAGGCATCACGGACGCGAGAAATCCGCGATAACGATCCGGAACATCACGGGTCACCAGAACGGTCATCGGCATCGCCTCCTCCCTCCCCGCTGTCGTTGGCAAGGCCGGATAGGTCGGCCGGCGCCCGCTTACGCGCACGTGCGGCTGGCGCTTGCTCGTCGACCGGCTCGAACAGTGTCTTGATGCGATCGATCATGGCAGCGATGATCCCCTCCTTGCGCAGTGCCTCACCGGTGATGCGGCGGGTAAGGCGTTCGATGGACTCCTGCGGCGCCTTCTTCTGGGCGGCCACAGCACGGAAGGCGCAGGGGATGGTGACGTCGTCACGGAAAAGATCGGCAATGTCGAGCACGAAGCTCTGGCCTGAGTCTTCGTGGATGAAGCCGAGCTGCGGAATGGTCGCTGTGGCAGTGACCGCGATGGCGGCGGCTCCCTCGACAGCGCTGGCGGCGTGGTTGATCGCTTGGTTGGGGAGATCGGCCGACAGCGGATTGGATCGATCGTAGCGACGGCCATTCCACTTGATGGCGAAGCGCTGGGCGAGATTGGCATAGAGCGCCTTGACGCGGGCCCCCTCGATGCCACGCAGGACGGCGATGTCGCGATGAGGCAGGATCTCCTTGAGACGGAAGGCATACATACGACGGGCAACATCAAGTCGGCCACGATTGGCGTCCGACCAGAGTTCGGTTTGCCGCCGAGCCAGGTTGGAGAAGTCCGGCATCAGCGGCGGGGCGGTGTAAAGACGCACGCCGTCGTCGCCAACGGCAGCTAACGCCGCACCGTGCCGGGCGAGCAGGCGCAGGGCGTCGTGGCTGACCGTCGAGCCTGGGCCTAGCATAACCAGCGAGATCGACTGGTGCGGGATGGTGTATTCGCCCCGATCCACGGCGCCACCACCCGCCGAGACGAAGCGCAGGCACCCGTCCTCGACAGTGAGCGAACCACGATCCAGCAGCACGAGGCCGTGCCTGTCGCTGTGCGGCAGGCGGGCGGTTTCAAGCCCGAGGCGACCGAGAAGCATGAGCGAAGGCCTCAATCAGGTGGACGCAGCAGCAGCATGCCAAAGCCGAAGGCGCGGAAACGACCGACCCCACGGGCAAGGAGTGCATCGAAGGCTGCGGAATCGACCACTGACAGCACGCCGGAAAGGGTGATGTCGGGACCGTCGACCATGCGGTTACGATTGCCCTGCCCCGAGCGGTTGCGGGCAAACAGCCCCGTGCGGCAAAGACGGTCGACCTCGGCAGTCAACAGATGGGCTGCGCGGTCGTGGCCGAGCTGACGGTCGAGCCAGGCAGTGTAAGCGCGCACGCGGCCAAGGCGACCCGGCTCGTCGTCGGTAGCTGAACCGCTGTAGACGTCGCGCTCCCGCGCCCTCTCGCGGCCATCGGAGGAAGCACCGGTGCGCTGAACGGGGCGCAGACGCAGGTTGAAGCCGAGCCGGCTACCGGCCGCAAAGCCGCTGGGCATCGGCCGCTCCTCGGCGGAATCGAGCTGAAGCGGCGCCGAGAAGGCTGGATCTGCGAAAGTCGTGGCGTGGGCTCGCAACGCTTCGAGCGGCGCCGAGGAGTATGCGAGCAACCGACCGGACGGACCGCCACCGGGCTCGCCCGGCCTGAAGGCACGGAAGGGTTTGGGCTCAAGATCGCCGAAACTCGCCGCCATGACGGCGTGCAACGCATAACCGAGATCACCGCCGGGCGGCAGTAGTTTCTCACGCGCCGCCAGCGCCATCAGGCGGGTGAAGTCGGGGCGGAACGAGATGAGGTAGAGCGTCATCGGTCTGCCCCCTCGGCGAAACGATGGCGCGGCAGGCTGCCTTCGAAGCGAATGCTGTCACCTGTATGAACGCCGGCCAGGAAGTCGCGCCGGTCGGAGCGATGGACGCGACGAAAGCCTTCGGGCGGCGCTTCCGACCGTGGAAGATCGACGAGGATGCGATCGGACGATCGAGCCGCGAGCGGCGTGATCAGCAGTGCGTCGAGCAGCGTGTCGGCGCCGACGATGCCGACAGCGATCCGATCTGCCGGCAGACAGGGCTTGCGGCCAAGAAACAGCGGCCGAGCTGGCTGGGACAGCGCAGCCGCAAGGTCGGCCAGCAAAGGTGGCTCATCGGCAGGTTCGAGGCGCAGCGCGACGTGGACGCAAACGTCGGCATTGTGGTCGCGGAAACGCAGATGCGGGCCGACATAGCTGCCATCGCCCCCCGCCCTTCCCTCCGGCCGGCCGCGCGTCGTCCAACCCTGGTCGGATTTTTCCAGCTTGGCGGTCTGGAACTCGGTGAAACGACCGGCACTGCGATCAAGGCGCGCAGCGTGAATCAGACGATCCTCAAGACGTTGCAGCGCGGCGCGATCCTCGCGACGCCAGCCGAGAGCATTGGCGAGCAGACCTGTCAACATCGATGCCGAAGGCAGATCGGTAACCGGTCCGTGGGCATCGATCATGATGTCGCCAAAGGCGACTAGTGGCGCTTCCAGGCGAAGTAGCAGCACGGCGGCCATCGGCTCAGGCCTCCGCCCGGCTGATCACCCCGTTGAGCCAGCCGCCCAGGGCATCGAGCGATTGCGGCCCGTCGGCAAGTGCCGAAAATGCAGCGCCGTCGAAGGATGCATAAGCGCGCGTCTCGCTCTTGCCGTAGATTCCGTCGAAGCGCTTCAGGGCATCGAACAGAGCCAGTTCGGCCAGCGTGCCCTGGCTTTGGCCTATCCTTGCCTGCACCGGCTTCTCGAAAGCCTTGGCGAGCGAGCGAGGTTGGGCGCTGCCTGCCTCGACGAGCAGCGTCGACGCGCGGGCGTAGGGCGCGGTCGAGCCCTTCTTGGCGCCGGGCGAAATGGTGGCAATGAGATGCAGCAGGTGCTCAGCTACCTTGGCCGGCAACGCGCGATCGACGTCCGACCCGGCCCAACCCTCGGGCCGGACACCGGTGATGTTCGAGACGAGCAGCGGCACATCGATCACCACATACTCGTAGAACAGCCCGGAAGTGAGCTCGGTGTCGAAGATGCCGGCCGAACCGGAATCCTCGTCGGGATCGCGGTTCTTTAGATCGTCGACCACGGTGAAGTAGTCGGTCTCCGACTCCTGGGCATGCACGGTGAAGGCATGTGCGACGTGTATGGCCGCGTCGGTGTTGGCATTCGGATCGGAGGTGACCATCCGGCCGAACAGCGCCGCCTCGAGGCCAGCGGCAAGCGTGCCGGCACTCTCCCTCATGGCGGCAAAGTTCGCCTTGGCGTCCTTGCCCTTGAAACGGGCCTCGGCGGCGGTGGCCGCAGCTTCGGCCGTTGGATTGTCCTTGAGGATGGCGATCGCCTCCTGGGTGAGGAAGCGCAGTTCCGGCCAACCGAGCAACAGCGCCTGCCGTTTGCGCACATCGTCGGCCTTGTCGCCGTAGATGGCACGCGACAGCGCCTTGCCTACCTCAGCGAGCGCCGCCTTGTCGACACCGGGCAGCGCTTTGGCAACCTCGGGACCGATCTCGTATTCGAAGATCTCGCGCGAACGGACGGAGAGTTCGAGGCCGGTATGACGAAGGCTCCAGTCGTCCTCGGCGGTGCGCCAGTGCCGCTTCAGGCATTGCGAGGAGACGCGCGTGCGCACCGATCCGCCGTAACTGACGCGCTTGGCAAGGCCAGCGTCGTCGCGGTTGAGCAGCACGGCAGGATAGGAGACGAGCGAGTGGATCTGGATGAAACGCGGCAACGGCATTTGGAGCCCCCCGGAAACGAGATCAAGCGGAATGAGATGTCAGCCGGCGGACGGACGCTCGGCACGGTTGAGTTCGCGGTAGTAGCCTTGGGCGATGCGGAAACGCAGGCGGACAACCTCGTCAACCTCTCCCCGATGATCGGCGAGCAGCAGGTTGGCAAGATCCGTCCAGTCGACCGGGACCTGCTTGGCGGCAAGATGGCGAGCGAGGATGCCGATCTGATCGATCAGCATGTCGCCACTGGCCGCCATCAGCTTGGAAAAGCGCACTTCGCTAAGTCCGGCCTCGGCCAGCGCCTTGCCACTGCGCGACTGAAAGCCGTTGCCGGAGGTGAGCGCGATGGCTTGCACGATCGCTGCCCAGGCCAACGCTTCTTCCTCGCGGATGTTAATGTCTTGCTTGGCCAAGGCCTGATGGAAGGCAGGCTGCCCGAGCACGGTGGCCGGATCGTTGCGGCGCAGGCTGGCCTTGGCGCCCGGGCCGAGCGCTTCGCCGGCAATCACGGCGGCCAGCCGAAAGAAGAGGGAGGTCTTCGGTTCGTCGGGGACGACGGCGGTTTCGTCAGTCATCGGGCATCTCCTCGGCGGCAAGTTCGGCGTCGAGATCGGCCCAGCGGTAGGCGGGCATGGGCTGGTCGGCCGCGGCGAGCCGGTTGCCGAACTGCTTGCGGAAACAGGCGTTGAAAACGTCCTCGGCGGCAACGCGAATCCGCCAGTGACGGGCGGCGGCATCGGGCGCAGCGGCGATGGCGTCTCCAAGCACACGCGTTCCGATGCAGAACAGGCGGTTCCTGATCCAGTCGGCACGAACACGCTCGATGGCCGCCTTGTCCCCCACCACCTCGACCTCATCGGCGAGATCATCGAAGAAATGAACGTCGAGTAGTGTATCGAACCGGCCACCTGCGTCGCCCGCCCGCGACTTCGTCGTATCGTCATCTCGTGTGCGCTCTCCTGCCTCGCTGCGCGGAGCACCGGAGAACACCGCCATCAGCGCGGGAAACAGGACCTGGCGGGCAAAGGCGCCGGCATCCTGCACCCGATCACGGGCTATGGCGGCGATCTCATCGGTCTCCTTGGGGCGGCGACCGAAACCAGCCGACACCAGTCGCGAAATCGGCACACGGCGCTCGTGATAGCCCTCAGTCTTGCCCTGACCGCGCACCAGCACCCGGCCAAGCATGACGAGGTCTCCATCGGCATCGAGATCGTCGAGCGACTGTAGCGGCGATGGCACCACCGTTTCGCCCTTCTTGTTCATCTGCGGAAACATCAGGCGGACAAGCTGCTGATAGGACCAGCCGCGGGCGTCGGCGGTGAAGGCCTTTCGCCCCTCCTTGTCGACGATTACCGGCGTCCAGAGGTCGCCGGTGTCGCCCTTGGCTGCCCTAGCCTCGATACGGGGCGCCTTGGTGCTGATGGCGAGGGCGACGAGCCTGCCACCTCGCTCGACCAGGCGCACGCGCCGGCAGACATCGATGAAGTTGAGATCGAGCTGATCGAGCCGCAGGGACGTGGCGCCGTCCCAGGGAAGCAACCAAGTTAGCGCGATGCCGCCCTGCGGCAGGTAGCCGAGGGCCATCGACAACTCGGCCCGCTTCTCCAGAGCGCGGCGGCAGTCGGCAACGAAGCTGTCTCCCGACAGCCGATCTCTCGTCCCACCGAAACCAGGCCGGCTGGCGAAGCCGCCGTTCATGCGGGCAATGCCGTAGTTGCCGGCGCCAAGGAAGCCCTCCTGCGTCTGCAGGCTGACGAGTGCATAGAGCCAGAGTTCTGCATCGTCCGCCGGCAGGGCACCGGCTTTGATATCGTGGCTCTTCGACATGACCAGCATGTCGAGTTCATCCGGCGTATCGACAGGCTTGAAACCGGCCAGCTTGCCGCCCGGCACCGGCGCTTGAAGGAGGGCTGGCCGGTCCGGCGGGCTGATCAGGGCGAAGGCTGCGCAGTCGGGATCATCTGGGGTGAGCGAGAGCAGCAGAGCGCGCCAGCTCTCCTCGTCCTCCGGCAGATCGGTCCGCCCGGCTCTCGTCAGAGCCAGCACCGCAAGCTGAACCAGGAGCGCGTGCCAAACGTGTCGCTGGTGCGGACGAAGGCGGCTGAAATCGCCTATTTCACCGCACACCAAAGCGGCGAGGGTTCCCGGCAAAGTCCGCCGGGATCTGTTCAGCCCCGACGGATCGGATGATGTGATAAGAGGTGTATCGAGGAGGTTGAACGCAATCATCACGCCTCCCTGCGTAGCAGGCCGTGCCTCCCATACAAGACCTGGGTCTCGCCAAGTTCAAATTGAATTTCGCCGTTGTCCACTCGCATAAGTGATGTTTCTGCAACGTCTGCATGCCACCAGTGCGGAATTACTAGCCGACGCACAGTCTTGCCAAACGGCCCGATCGTGCCCTCCGGAAGGTCGATCATCGGACCGGCGTCACCGAGGCGCGTAGCGGCTCGCTCCTCGGGATCGATCCAGTTGCAGTGGTCCATGAACGGCTTGTCGCGCCGGAGACAGGCGCCGCGCGCCGTGCCGCCATCGGCGAACGCTCCCCCCTCAAGTTCGCTCCAGTGCTGGCGCCAGAGGTCGCGGATTTCGTCCGGCACGCTCTCGACCAGTGCCTCGCGCGCCTCGGGGTGCAGCGCTCGCTCGACGAGGTCTCGATTGTCGGCTGGAATGGTCCAGAGCGGCCGGCCGATCAGAAGGCGCCGCGTCAGCTCCAGAACGACGACATCGGGATAGATGCCGCGCGCCCCTCCCCGTTTATCCTTCATCGGCCCGAGGCCGTGGCTGTCGACACCGCGCCGCCGGCCGCTCAGGAGATCGCCGAGGTCGCCGGGCGGGACGAGCACCAGCGCATTCGGATCGAGAAAGATAGCCGGCCTTTTGCGCCGTTCGCCGTCAGGCTCGCTCGCATGCCGATGCAGGCGACCGAGCCGCTGCAACAGCACGTCGATCGGGCAAAGGTCCGAGATGAGGTAATCCGCATCGATATCAAGGCTCTGCTCGAGCGTCTGGGTCCCCACGATGACGCGCCCCCCGGGTGGACGCGCCTTGCCGACTGCCACCTCCACCGCACGGTCGAGCAACAGCCGGTCCTCGCGGGCGAAACGCCCGTGGTGCAGGGTTGGCACGCCTTCCACCCGGAACAGCAACGGCGAAGCCGGGCCGAGCCTGCGCTCGAGCGCCTGTTGCGTCGCGATGGCGGCGGAAACGGTATTTCGGATCACTAGCACCTTGGCGCCCTCGGCCGCGGACAGCGCCGCCCGCTCCGCGACGGCTTCAGCGTCGTCGATAAGGCTCGCGACCTCGAGCGCAACACGCTTCTCGCGACCACTCGCGGCAATGCCGATCACCTCGCCACCGAGGCGGGTATTGGCGGTGATCGCCGGATAGGGCAGACGCGTTGCCGCTTCGAGATCGGGAAGGACAGTTTCGGCGGCCCGCAGATTGCCGTGGGCGGCGTGGCCGATCGAAGCGTAGCGAACACGCATGCGCGCGCTGAGTGTCGCCGAGAGCAGCGCCGCCTCGCCACCGGCGGCTAAATGATCAGAGAGGAGTTCTTCGGTGAGAGCGCTCATGTAGGCGTCCGACGCATGCACCTCGTCGATCACCAGCATCAGCCGCATCAGCGCCGCGCCGCGCATCTCGGCGTGCTTCACCTTGAGAACCGACATCAAGGCCTGATCGATGGTGCCGACGCCGATCAGCCCGGTGAAGTAGCGCTTCGGATGCTGGTGCGCCCAGGTCGGCGGCTGGCGCGCGTCGCCTTCGGTCTCATCCTGGGCGTCACGCGCGTCGGGCAAGCCTCCGGCGCCGCTGTCATCGAGGTATCCCGGAACGGCGAGAACGACGGCCGGTGGACCATCCGGCCAGAGGGCTCGCACCAGCCGCTCCACTCGGCCGTGAAGCTGCGCCGCCGCCGTTCGGGTCGGCAATGCGAAATACAGCCCGTCGACCGCGCCGGCGCGCAAGCGCATGACGAAGCGCCAGAGGGCAGCCTCGGTCTTGCCGGAACCGGTCTCGGACTCGAGGATGGCGAGCGCTCCGGGGGCGGACGCGAAGGCCGCTTGGGCCAATGTTGGCGCAAAGCCGAATGTGGCGCGGAAATCCAGTTCCTCCGGCAAGCGTGTTCGCCATGGAATGGCGTCGAGCCCGATACGAACGAGCCAAGCCTCGGCCCAGGCCGACAGTCGATCGGCGGGCGGGCTGTTCTGCCAGTCCGAGGAGGCAATCCAGTCGGCGAGCATGGCCAAGCCCGCCACGGCATGGATCAACGGCGATGCAAGGGGCGTCGGCGCCGACGCATCGAAGGCAGCGGGAAACTGGAGGTCGGCGGCGCGGCGCAGCCGATACAGCTCGCGACAGGGATCGTAGGCGCCATCCGGACGCCAGTGCCGGCGATACCCAAGGACCAGGTTCTGGTCCGGGTTTGTCGGATCTTCGGCCCACGGCTTGCCGTGGTGCGAGAGCACCGCGTGGAACAGGTCCGAAAGCTGCGCGTCATCTCCCCAGTTGTCGAGCCCTTTTGCCACCAGGGCGCAGATGTCGTCGTAGAGGCCAAGGATCGGCGCGACGTGCCCGACCATTGGCGCGCCGGGAAAGCGCCGGGCCTGGAAACCTGCGTTGACCTTGCCGAGGTCATGTAGAAACACAAACCAGCCAAGCCTTTCGATCGAGATGTCCGAAAGTTGGTCCACATCGGCGAGCCGGCTGAGGCGGGTTCGGATACCCGGCAGACGGCACAAGGCCACAAAAATCGCAGCGACGTCACGGCAATGGTCGCGGAGATCCTGACTGCTGCCGTCGGTGCCTAGCTTACCCCAGGCCGGGGAAGGAAGGGAGTTTTCAGAACGGGGCATTCACGTCCTTCCAGTGTCGAGCCAAGCAGAACTCAACGGATAAGAGAGAAAGACCGTGCGGAATTCGCTGAAAGCCAAAAAGAACGCTAACCGGAGCGACTAAGCCAATTGTCCGAGCTCTTCAAACCGCCGGACAAGTGAAGAGAAATGGAAATCCTCCAGCGTGATGAGCGCTACATCGAGAGCGTGTGCCTTGCCGTGGAGTTGGCGATAGCGCGGAAGATCGCGTCGCTCGTCATAGAGATCGGTCGAAACCACCAGCGCGGTTCTGTCATCTTCGCCGCCAAAATGATCTAGCGTGTTGTCGGCCTCATGAAGAGCTGAGGTCAGCCGCTCGCGCTGCGCTTCGTCGCCAATTTCGAAGCGCGACCACAAAGCTTTGCATGAAGCAAAGACCAGCCGCTCGCCGAACCGGGCGATGACATCGACCTCGTTGATGCCGTCATAAGGGCCGGAGACCCAACGCAGCACCTGGCCGGCCCGCACTTCGTCAGCCTTGGCCTGCAAAGCGGCCAGCGCGGCATATTCTTCAAGCCAACCACCGCGCACATAGCGCATAGAGGCGGCTCCGAGGAACCAACCCGTGCCACTTCGCTTCGCGACTCCCTCTCTCTCTATGGCGCCCAACAAACTCAGCACCTGCGGGCCTGGATTGTCGGAACTCCTGCGCTGCAACAGAATGCTTCGGGCAATCTCGAAGGCCTGGTAGTTCTCGCCGATCAAGCGGGTCAGCCTGGCGCGCGACTGCATCTCCTGCGGATCGATACTCGGACCGTTGAAGCTCACGCCACGGGTCGACAGCAACTCAGCGATAGTGCACACCATTACCTGCGTCCCGCGTGTGTTCTTTCAATCATGTCCGCAAGCCGTCGAGAAAAGGCGCCAACATCGTCAATGGCGTGGCGAGGCGCCCCCCAGAACCCCGTTTCCGGAAGCGCGCCACCATACCAACAGCCGGGAGTCGCTTTCAAAGCATCAATGATCGAACCGCGGCCGAAGAAGGCTACGCTTTGCGGCATGATGACCAGGGTATCCGCCTCTTCGCGATCGGGGCCACCATACTCCGGCAGCAGGAAGTCCATGATGGCCGAGGCAGTCCGCGCCTCCGTGTCGACGACGAGAAGCCCCCCCTCCCGGCGGGATGCGGCGATGGCGCGTCGCGACATGGCCTCGATGTCCGAGGTTATGCCCTGAGCGGCCCGATCGTCATCGCGGATCTTTCGGATCTCGCTTGCAGAGGCACAGACCGAGCGCATCCCACGCGCGTGACCAATATCATTCGCCTCCACCAGCGTGCGTCGGCGCGTCCATTCGACCGGGGCACCCCTGCCCCTCAAGAGATCGAACACCTGACGGAGTGAGGAGGGCTGGCCAACGCCGGCCCTTGGTCCGTGATGGTCGATCTCGATGACAGCCGACCGCTCGATGTCGTCCGGAAGGTCATATGCAAGTTCGACCAGAATAGGTGTTTCCCCGGCGGCAATTGCCGCTCGGATTTCCGGAAGATAGGACGAGGCTGCCGCCCCCCAGGCCAGCCGCTTGTCGGCAATGCGATCCTCGAAACCGGCTTCGCGAAGAAGAGCGGCTACCTCGATCATCTCAAGATCCCTGCCGCCGAGGAAGAACCTCACGCCGTCGCTCGCCCGCGACCTTCCTTCAGCTTCAGGCATGAACATGCAGCCCTAGACAGATCAGGAAGGCGAAAGCGAAAAGACCGCTACCCAGCATGAGATAGTTGAGAAATCCGCCGATCAGCCGCTCGCCCGTATCTTCATGCAATCTTCGATTGATTGCCCATACGAATGCCTTGGTCAGGGCCAGGAAAAGCAAGGTAACGATGGAAATAGGCCCGAGCGCCCAGAGCCACCGATACAAGGCGCTCATGACACTCAAGGCAGGAGCCTGACCAGCAGGCGCCTGCCCTGCCGCCACCCAATCGATGAGCTGCAACGGATTGGAGATCGCGCCCAAGCTCAGGAAGGTCAGCGCCAGGCCAATGGCGGCGGCGATGGTGGCAACGGCCGTCAGGCCCATGCCGCTTTTGGCGATCTGGCCCTGCTCTACCGTGTGGGTGAAGCTGACGGCGGCGGCCAGTTCGTCCTTGACGTCCACATAGAGGCTCTCGAGCTTCATCACGCCGCGCAACTGATCGAAGATTTCGGTCGGCTGAATCTGGTTCGAAACGCCGACGAAGCGAAAACGGTGAACGAAGCGCAGGAAGTCATGCTGGATTTTCTGCAGTTCATGTCCGAAACGCACCATTGCCTTGGCGCTGCGTTCGGCCTTTTTCTTCATGGAGAGCTCAGTGCTCTGCCGGTCCGCCTGGCTGAGGCTGTCGACCGCCACCGAAATTCGGCTGGAGGTCGCCAGCAGCGAGGCAAACTCCATGTTGGCGAGCAGCATCATCTGGAAATAGTGACGCCGGAAATGATGCACGATGGTTTCGTCGAAGAAGCGCCCGGAACCGACGATCGCGAAATGGTAGCTGGCGAGCAGCAGGCGCGAGGCGGAATCTGTGGCCTCGCTGGCCATGAATCGGTCGTAGCAATGCTTCTTCTCGAAATCTTCAAGGAAGCGGGGATTGTAGGGCATGGGGTCGTTGCCCGCCTCGTCGGCAAAGCAGAGCCGTATCCAGTCCCCACGGGAGATCAAGGCCAGATCGTAGCGTTGGGCAACCTCGTAATTCGCCGCCGGTGAAGGGCCGATTCCCAGGGCATGCGCCGCTCCGGTTATGCCAACGAAGCTCATCAGGGGCACCCGCTCGTCGACCACATGACGCCAGACCGGCAGGTCGTCCTTCGTCGCGCTCCCTCCCTCGAAGACTATCGGCCATAGCGCATGGCGCCAGTAGTCAAAAACGGGAACAGCACGATTGGCGCGTCGTGACGATGTATCGGAGCTCGACAACCCGGTCTGTTCAAGCGTCGCTTCAAGACCGTCGGGCGTGAAGGCTCCCGTGCGCGCAATCTTCTCGCCGCAGGCAAGACAACCAAAACCAACGGGCTCCATGCCGTGATCGGTGCGTTTTAGCCATTCGAACTCGATGGGAACCCGGCTCGCGACAACCTCACCATTGTCATGGACAGCAAAGAAGGGCGTGTAAACTCGCCGAAGATGATCATTGATGCTCAGCGCGTCTTCCAGCGTCATGCGCCGCTTTTCGACACCGACCTGCAACTCATCCGACACCACCCGAGGATCTTGGCCAAAATCGACCTCCACGGCAACGATCGCCGCACCGGTTGAGAAGGTATAAAGGTTCAGCCGCCGCACGTCCGCCTGGTAAACCACATCCCGGCTGCCGCTGGCATTGAGACGGAGTTTGAACCTTATCCCGTCGATCCCTTTTCGCCGCCACAACTTGAACGGCGCTACCTCGCTGTCACCAAACAGCGTCCTCTGCAGGAAGTCATAGAAATAGACGAACTCGCCGTAGGCTTGAGCGCGATCTGCCGTCTTCTCCAGATTGTCGACAGCGCCGCGCCACTTGTCCAGTTTGTTTGTATAGGCTTCATCCGTGTCTTCACGTCGTCTGTCCGGCGGCCTGCGCGTCCGCCCCGGCTTGCCCGCGTGATCGGACAGGTCCAACACCTGCTCCCACAGGTCCGACTGTTGGGCGAGCTTGCCATCGAGCCGGTCCACCAGATCGGCGACGCTAATGCCCTGTTTGTGGCGGACGTCGTCCTCCCCATCGGGATGAAGCGCCAGGGCCAGTGGCCAGATGAGGATCTGGCGAAACTGGGACAGCTTAATTTCGTATGACGGGCGACCGGTATGCGACACGCGCCTCTCCCCCAAAAGCTTCAACCGAAGCTAGTATTCTTAACGTGTCAAAATCAATGCAAACAATTTGAGAGATACTACCGACGCCGGAGCATCGGAAAGCGCGTCCCCTATCAAGCGGGGCGCGGCCTCAGACTATATGGCCAACACGTGCTTCAGCTACGCAAGGTGTCAGTCCCCTACCATGCGGGGAGCGGCTTCGAACATCTACACCATCTTCCGCAGTATCGGTTGCGGGCCGTTTCAGTCCCCTACCATGCGGGGAGCGGCTTCGAACTCTCCAGAAGGAGCTTCCCTATCGGCTTGCCAGTTTCAGTCCCCTACCATGCGGGGAGCGGCTTCGAACTCGCAAGCACTGGTTCGGGTGGGCGCTGTGGATGATCAGGTTTCAGTCCCCTACCAAGCGGGGAGCGGCTTCGAACAAATCTGAGGGGATGACAGCCACCCTCATGGGCGTTTCAGTCCCCTACCATGCGGGGAGCGGCTTCGAACCTCGACCTACATCGCGTCGGCCGTCATTCGTGCGGGGTTTCAGTCCCCTACCATGCGGGGAGCGGCTCGAACTAGTGCAAATGAGAGTTTCCTGAAAGGAGCCTATGTTTCAGTCCCCTACCATGCGGGGAGCGGCTTCGAACGGAGCCGTGAGACATTTCTCGCTTTTTGCCAGCGGTTTCAGTCCCCTACCATGCGGGAAGCGGCTTCGAACCTGGCACGTGTTCGCGCGGCCTCAGCACCCGCGTTTCAGTCCCCTACCATGCGGGGAGCGGCTTCGAACCGAACGACATCTGCATGACGTCCTACATCACATCGTTTCAGTCCCCTACCATGCGGGGAGCGGCTTCGAACTCTGGAAGCCAGCGCCCAACGCTACCGTTGGAGGTTTCAGTCCCCTACCATGCGGGGAGCGGCTTCGAACCCGAACTTCAAAGATCACCTTCAGGCGGCGATGAGGTTTCAGTCCCCTACCATGCGGGGAGCGGCTTCGAACGAGAGCCAGGCCACCTCCGTGGATGAGATCATCGTTTCAGTCCCCTACCATGCGGGGAGCAGCTTCGAACCTGAAGGCGGCTCCGGCCAAGGCCGAGCCGTCCGTGCGTTTCAGTCCCCTACCATGCGGGGAGCAGCTTCGAACCTGAAAGGAGCCTATATTGCGACAACCACATGGTTTCAGTCCCCTACCATGCGGGGAGCAGCTTCGAACCCTCGCCAAGCGCAATGCCGAGCTGAAGCTCGAGGTTTCAGTCCCCTACCATGCGGGGAGCAGCTTCGAACCGAGCCATCACTCTGACGGATGTCAAAGTCCGCCAGCGTTTCAGTCCCCTACCATGCGGGGAGCAGCTTCGAACCGCCTAGCTGTAACCAACCACAAAATCACGGAAACTCAAGACAAATCTCAGGACGGCGCTATTGTTCGAGGGTGTTTTGCACAAATCAGCCTCCATGCCGCAGATCGAGATGAAAATAGCCTTTTCGGAACAATACACTAGCACGGATCCACGGAGGTTTCAGCCGGCATCGTCGCCCCAGAGCTCCACGCCATACCATCCGTGCCCATGTCTCGTATCATGGCCGATCTGTGCTGTCTCGCCAATCAGCAGGTAGGGCACCAGCCTGTCGAGCGGTCCTTCCAGCACAAGATGGCCGCGGCGATCCTGCATGGGTATCTCGTGCCAATGGCGCGTCGAACGCCGCTCCCACCTCGTCTCAACGATGCCGCCATCGTAAACGCGAGTGGCCCGCGCATCGTTCTTGACGGCCGTGAAATCGCAATCGAGCCGCAAACCATGCCAAAGCGCCAACCCCTCGATGCGATCGACTAGGCCCGGCAACAAGCCATGCCAATCGCTCGCCGCCGTCCCGTCGCGCTTGA
The DNA here is from genome assembly GCF_023721755.1 of Pleomorphomonas sp. NRK KF1. Classification (GTDB taxonomy): domain Bacteria; phylum Pseudomonadota; class Alphaproteobacteria; order Rhizobiales; family Pleomorphomonadaceae; genus Pleomorphomonas. The sequence goes on from NZ_JAMDLH010000001.1 coordinate 934,826, forward strand.
GGATGATCGGACTCTTCAGGACCATCAGCACTTGATCGATCCTGGCGTCGACGACAGCCGCGACCTCGCTCTCGGTCTCGACCTGCTGATCGAGAACCTGCCAGTTGGGTCTCTCGCCATCCCGCCCCACGCCATAGGCAAAGACTTCGAGCAGAAGTGGCATCAGGCGGTCGGCAAAGCAGCAGGCTATGCCGAACAGGATGATCTGGAACACGGCGCGGCTGGAGCCACCATCCCGGTCGACTTGGGCGCGCGTCACAAACGGGCGGGGAACATCGCGCGCCCGCGTGACCTTGCCATGATCGTTCCACAAGAGGTCGAGCATGCTGAGCGGCTGGCGGGGACAGGGCAAGCCGTCGATCGCCTCCTTGCTCGCATGTCGCTTCAGGACGGGCCAGAGCGCCCCCCGTATGCGTCTCGCAACGTCGTGCCCCTCCAAGCTGGAGAAATCTCCGGCCAGCGACAGGGAGATCGTTGTCCATCGCCATTGACGGGCGATGACGTCGATACCCACCCCGGGATGGGGCGCTGCCAGGAAGGAGCGCAGAGCTGGCCCGGATAGCAAGGGAGCACATGTGGCCCAGTCCGCGGTTTCAAGGTCGTTCATCCCAAGTCTCTCAGGCAATCAGAAAGGTAGGCGCGTCCACGATGGCCGGCGCGCCGAACGTCCGGCAGCGCGCCAGCCCGGCCTGACCGATCGCATAGACGCGCAGACTATCGCCGGTTGCAAGGACCGCTTCCACCTTGATGGCCATGGCTTTGGCTTCCTTTTGCGTCATCCAGGCTTCGAACACCGAGTTCTGAACCCGCACGGCGCGCTCCTCCAGCATCCCGGCCACTCGACGCCGCTTGGCGTCGTCGGAGATATCGTAGGCAAAGACCGTGAACATGGCGGCTCGTGGCATGAAAGGCCTCAATAGTCCATACGATAGGGAACATAGGGTTCGCCAGTTTTGATCGCGCCCGCGAAACGACGCACCTGCCGCTCGATCATGCCTCTCCAGGGCACGGAGGAGGCGCCGGCGGGATCTTTGACGGGCCTCGCCAGCGTTCGCTCATAGGCGCGAATGATGGCGTCGCGCGTTTCCGCCTCCATCGTCCAGCCGAGGCCGCGATCGCGGGAAAAGCCATCGATATTGACCGCCTTCTGCGCGACGAGCGTCACCGCGCAGCTCTCGGCGACCGGCCCGCGAAACTCCTCGACAAGATCCGTCGCGCAAGCCGACGACTCGTTCTTGCTGGCATGCAGGATCGCAAAACCTGGGTGCAGACCGGCTGCGAAAACGGCGCGTTCGACCTCGTTGGTCACCAGCGTCGCGAGATACGACAGGATGACGTCGAATGGCGTCGCCGGTGGACGACGGCCACGCCGCTCGAACACCCAACCCTCGGGCAGGAAGCGGCCCAGCACCCGCCAATAGACCTTGGCCGAAGCACCCTCATAGCTCATCAGGCTGGAAACCGCCTCGGCGCCCGGCAGCTTGCGGAGGATGCGGTTGATCTCCTCGCAGGCCTGCACCACTGCGGTGTCGTTGCGTTGGCGGTTCAGGCGACGCAGCAAAGCGCGATGATTGTGGATACGAGCCTCGACGATCACCTCGGCGAGCTGCCGACGCCGCGCTTCGTCCAGAATGGTCCTTGCCTGGGCAAGGTGCAGCACGCCATTGATGCCCTCGCGTGGCGCCACCGACCCCAGCGCCTCGCCGCGCCCGTCGACGAACACCGTCGGCACGCCAGCCGCGAGCAACGCTCTCAGCGCATCCGACGAAATATCGGTATCGGGATGGACCTCGACCCTTTCCAGCAAATGCGCCTTGAGGCGCAGCCGCATGTGCCCGTCCTCGCTGACCTCGATGGACTCGCCGGTGCCCGTGTCCGCGCGGGTGCCGGCCATGGCAAGGTAGAGAACGCGCCGGCAGCGAGGGGGAGTGCCGGAGCGCTGTTCATCGTCCTTGCCTGAACTGTCCGGTGCCGGGGCTCCAGATGGAGGTGAATCCACGGTCTCGGTCGGCGCCTCGTCCCAGGGGTCCGCGACCACCAGCGACCGCACGAACAGATGCCCCAGAAAGCGCAGGCCACGGTTGAACGGCACGATCTTGGTCTTTTCAGGATGGAGCTCGAGACCTTCCTTCTTCAAAAGTCGCGCCGCCTTGTCCTTGGCGGCCTCCGCGTCGGCAGCCGATCTGGCCAGTATCACGAAGTCGTCGGCATAGCGGATCAGGCGAAGGGCCGGATCCCGGAAGGCCTCATCCATCGCGTCGAGATAGAGATTGGCGAGCACAGGCGACACGGGTGAGCCTTGCGGCAGTCCCCGCCCTGCTGCACCATAAGCTTCGAGCCACAAGCTGATGAGGTCGACGAATCTCCCGTCATCGACATGCGCCTCCAGCTTGGCGATGAGACGATCATGCGGCACGTTGTCGAAATAGGATCGGATGTCCGCGTCGACCGCCCAACGGAAGCCGTCGCGCCGGTGCTTGTCCACCATGCGCACCGCCTGTTGCACCGATCGCCCCGGCCGATAGCCGAAGCTCACATCCTCCATCTCCCGGTCGAGGCCGGCAACCAGCAGCGTCGAAGCTGCCGTCTGAACAACGCGATCTCGCACCGCGGGGATCGAGAGCTTGCGAAAGCCACCGCTCTTCTTGGGCATCTGGGCAGGCCGCGCGCGGCGCGGAACATATTCGCCAGAAATCAGCTCATGGGTCAGCGCCACGACCTCGTTCGCCAGGCGCTTGGCAAAGGCGTCTATGCTGACCCCGTCGCCACCGGGGCCGCCAGCGTTTTCCCGCACACGGGCGAAGGCCAGCGTCAGCGCCGTCGGCTCGGCGATTTGCTCGAAAAGACCGGTCAGGCGCTTCACCATCGGCGTTCCTCCTCCCACCGACGGCCATTGGCCGGACGAAAGATGGACAATCGGGTTGTTCTTGACACGAAGAAAGCGCGCAATGGTGACGCGAACCTCCGTGGAAATGGAGCATCCTTTTGGTCCATAAGGATTTTCCACAGCCGCAAGCGCCCTCCAGCGTTTCGCTGTGCCGGGACCGTCGAGAAATGGTCGACCTCCATAGATCGGGCTTGTGTTTTTATTGGTTTGTGGTTGGTTACAGACATGCGGTCTTAGGCCGTGCCCCGCTTGGTAGGGGACTGAAACTTCAGCCCACTCGGCCCGCAGGGCCATTTCGCGTCTTAGGCCGTGCCCCGCTTGGTAGGGGACTGAAACGTAGTCGAAGCCGCCCAAGCGCAGCCAATGGTCTTAGGCCGTGCCCCGCTTGGTAGGGGACTGAAACTTAAATAGCGTGCACTGCTCGCGCCAGAACAGTTGAGTCTTAGGCCGTGCCCCGCTTGGTAGGGGACTGAAACAAGCGCTGACCACGCTGGCGATAATGAGCCCGAGTCTTAGGCCGTGCCCCGCTTGGTAGGGGACTGAAACCTCGGCGTGAGCGCCGATGGCAGAGGTGAAGGCGGTCTTAGGCCGTGCCCCGCTTGGTAGGGGACTGAAACCAGACCTTTTTTATCCTTGGTCGGCTTGCCCCGTCTTAGGCCGTGCCCCGCTTGGTAGGGGACTGAAACACCAACAGGTCAAACTCGCTCGTGCGGAGCCGCCTCCGAGGCGGCGCTCAGTTTGGTATGGATCCCACGTCCCTTGCTCGGCTTTAATGCCCTGTTTGCCCGTTCATTCCGGCTATCTCCCTCCGTCATCGAGATAGATGGGAAAAGGTTCAACAACCGGCCCTTCCCTCTCTGTCTTTCGCGAGATTCAGCGTGTTCTGATGTGCGAACGGAGGTTCACCCGTTCCGTCTCCCTCGCATCCACCTGTGTGTCGGCGCCCCGAATCCGAGTTATTTTATTGCTCATCAATGAAACAAATCTCCGCCCGAGCAATTGATGGGCGATATTCGCGCGAAAGGAAGACGATCGGGTAAGGGAGGCGGCGAGCTGGCGCGACACCGCCTTTCGTCCCTGGACGCCCCACCTTGCGCGGGAGCTGACCCTAGATCACGCGCCCCTGGAGAACTGCCCGAAGCCTGCGCGCCGGACGATCGCGTTCGGACGAACGCAGCGCCATCGCGCACACCCGTCCCGCATAGGCTGCCCCCGTCAAAAATACATGTGTAGGTGTCAAAACGGACCTTTCCGTTTTGATATTACCGTTTACAAATTGTTGCCAAACGTAAGCCTGCAATTCATGAGGGGTGGCATGAGTAGTTGGATTTTGCGAGTGGAGGGCGTCAACTTCGCCGCCACGATCGACGACACCAACGATCTTTCGACCATGCGGGGCGGATCGCTGGCACTTCTGAACTTTCACGAGCAGGTTGGCGCGGCGCTCAAGGGGCTCGCGGGTGTGACGAAGGCCGAAAAGGTGTTTTCGGGCGCCTCCCTGTGTGCCTTCCGCGTCGAAGGCACGCTGGCTGACTTCGCCGAAACGGCGCGTCGAACGATCGCAGGCGTCTTCTCCGATCCCCAGTATGGCTGGAACGCCAAAGGCGAGGATCAGGCCGTTCCGCTCAATTACTTGACGGTGGTGGTGGACGCGGCCGAGACCGCCGTTGCCTCGGTCGAGGACAAGACGATCGATGCGGGCATCGACAAGGCGGAAGCCCGCAATCACGCCCGTCAGTTCCGGCAATGGACGATCGCGCCGCTGCCGGCCGCGCCGGTCCACGCCAATGCCACGACGGAGGCCGATCGCTTCGAAAAGGTCCGTCCGGCGACGGCCTGGATCCGCGCGCCCAAGGGCCATCTGCTGAACGCGACGGCCGAGGACACCAGTTCGGCGAACGGAAGCGACATCTATCACACCTCGGCCAGCGTCGCGGCGCGGCGCAACTACGGACGCGACGCGCGACAGAAGTTCTATGGCAAGCAACTGGGCGAAGGCTATGCCAAGCTGCTCTTCACCGACAGCGTCTCGGATATCGCCGAGGAACTGCCGGCCGACTACCGGCTGCCGGTGTCGCTCCGCTCGAAGATCGCCGTGTTCTATGCCGACGGCAACAAGTTCGGCAGCATTCGCAAGGAGGTCGGCGCCAAGGCTTTTTCCGATCGGCTGGACATACTGCGCAAGGGGCTGCTGAAGTCGATCCTCGACTGGTATGTCGCCGGCGAGGCGGACGAGGACGAGTTCGGTCCACTGGGAGACGCCTTCGCCGTCTACAGCGAAAAGCGCAGTCAGTGGGCCCTGCGCTTCGAGACGCTGATGTGGGGCGGCGACGAACTCCTGTTCGTGATGCCGGCCTGGCTGGCCGTGCCGTTCACGCAGGGCTTTTTCGAGATGACCAAGGCTTGGGAAATCGGCGGCGTGCCGGTAAGCCACGCCGTCGCCGTGGCCATCGCCCATCACAAGACGCCCATCCGTCAGTTGAAGGCGGTGGCCAAGCGCGCCGCCGATCTCGCCAAGAACGCCTCTCCGGATTTGCGAAAGGCCAGTTCGGTGACCTTCGAGGTTTATGAAAGCCTGGCGCCGCCCGACACCGACAGCAATTTCGAGGCGGAACGCCTCCGCCTTTACGGCAACAATCCGGCCATCGCCCCCGATGACCAGGCGAGCGCCCTCGCCCGGCTGCTGGCCATCCCCGGCGACGAATTCACCGGAGCCGTCAGGCGCTTTCAGGAGATACAGCGCGGCTTTCCCCGCTCGCAGATCTACGCGGCGCTGCGCGCCATGCGGGAAGCGCGCGGGCTTTGGGACAAGGAGGCGGAGGACGCCGCGCGGGTGGTCATCGAGAAATACGCCCGCTTCGACAGCCGGGCCGTCGATTGCCTTCACGCCAATCGCCTGCCGAGCTTCGGCCTGGGCAAGGCCCAGCCGGATCGTCCGCTGTCGCTCGATCTCGCCATGCTCGCCACGTTCTGGGACTATTTCGAGCCGTTCGGCGAACTGAAAGCCTTCCCCGCCAACTCCATCGTGGGAGGCTGAACCATGCCGCAGCGCGTTCGCTCCATCTACGACATCCGGCTGGCCATCCGCAGCCCGTTCCTGTTCCGCGGCCTTTCCGCCAAGCTGTTCGGCGTCGATGCCACACAGATCCGCGACGAAGATGGCCGCCCGATCCTTCCCTCCGACCAGATCCGGGGCATCCTTCGCGAGGGCCTGGAGCTGCTTTCCGACCATACCGAGCCCAAGGTCATAGGCGCCGACGACATCCTGTCGCTGTTCGGCAAGCCGAGCGCCCGCAATGGCGACGCGGATGACGGCCGGGGCAACACCAACGCCCCCGCGCGTGGACGCATCCATTTCTCCGACCTGACCGCCAACAAGGTGCTCAGGGGCAATGAGCTGGCCGATCTCCACCGCAACAACGGCCTCGAAACCACCCGCGTCAAGATCGACGAGGAGACCGGCGCCGCCGAAACCGGCGCGTTGCAGGTGCTGGAACTGGTCGCCCCGTTCGGCGAGGTGGTGTTGTTCGAGGGCATGGTGGTCGTCTACGAGGACAAGGCCGGCCATCTCGGCGATCTGATGACCAAGGCACTGGCGTTGCATCCCTCCGTCGGCGCCTTCAAGAGCTCGGGCTTCGGCGAAATCGTCCACGCGTCGTCGCGCATCACGCTGCGCCCGGCCGCCACCGCCTCGGCGCCCGCGCCGACAGCGACCGACGGCGTGGTGCGCCTGCGCGTCACCTTCGACCGGCCGGTCATGGTGTCGACCGACAAGGTGGCCGACAATGCCGATCTCGGCGCCGTCGTCGTGCCGGGCTCCGTGTTCAAGGGCGCCCTCGCCGATGGCTTGCGCCAGCGCGGCGAAGACCCCGACGGCAACGCGGTTCTGAGCCGCATGGTGTTCGGCCACGCCTTCCCCGAAGGCGACAAGCCGGGCCAGCGCATCTACCTGCCCCTGCCCTTGTCGCTGGTGGCCGAGACCAAGCCGGGACCGGTCGGCCCGGATGGCACGCAGAAAGACGACATTCTCTTCGGCGACGCCATCGACGTCGGCCTCGGTCAGGGCGCCTACGTCAAGGGATGCGAGGCGCCGGCCAAGTTCACCACCGACTGGAAGGAAACCTGGTTCTACGGAACCGACGAGCCGCTGGCGCGCCCCGCCTTCATCGACATACCGCCGGTCGCCCGCACCCACGCGGCGATCAACGCGGACGCCGAAACCGGGAAGCGCGCCTACAACACCTCGGGCACGGCAGCCGACCGGGCGCTCTACACCACGCTCGCCCGCTCGGTTCGCCGGCGGCTGGACGACAGCTCGATGGCCGACCGCAGCTGGCTGTTCGACATCTCGCTCGCCAACCTCTCGGAGGCCGAACGCACCGACGCGCTGAAGCTGATCGCCACCATGGTGGCCGAAGGGCTGGACGGCATTGGCCGGACCGGCGCCAGCGCCAGGCTTTCGCTGGCAAGCGCGGTAGAGCTGGAGCGCCCCTCGCCCCGCCATAGCCATCCGAACGAGTTCACGCTGATGCTGCTGACGCCGGCGCTGATACTCGATCCCAAGGCCATATGGGACGAGACCGGCAAGGAGCTGATGACCGCCCATGACGCCTACGCCGCCTACTTCAAGGCGGCGCTGGGCGATGGCTTCAAGCTGCTCAACTTCTTCGCCGGACAGGAGCTTTCGGGCGGCTACCAGGCGCGGCGTTTCCGCCCCTATGGCGCCGACCAATACTTCCCGTTCCTGCTCACCCAGCCGGGCTCGATCTTCCGGTTCGAGGGCAATGTCGGCGACGAGAAGCTGGCGCGATTGCTCAGGACCGGCTTGCCGCTGCCCAGCCTCAAGGGCGCAAGGCCGCTCGACTGGCGAAACTGCCCCTACGTGCCGGAAAACGGCTTCGGGCATTTCACGACGCGGCATCTGGCGGACGAAACGACGGCCAAGCTCGCCGGCAACGTCATCGCGGTCTGAGAGGAGGCGGAAATGAGCGCACGCGCCATGGAAATCGGTCGCCTCTACAAGGGCCGACTGGAGGTTGTGTCACCCCTGCATGTCGGCTCGGGCGACTTCGAAGAGCGAAAGGGCGTCAACGGCAAGTCCGGGCAGGACGGCAACGACCGGCCGCAGGTGGCGACCATCGCCCGCGACGGCGACGGAAAGCCCTTTATCCCCGGCACCACTCTGAAGGGCCTGCTGCGGCGGCTGCTGGCAAGCGAAAAGGACGCCGACCTCGTCGCCGGCAGCATCAAGGCAGATAAGGATGAGGGGCAAATCGGCTTCGTTCAGGTGCGCGGCGCCCGCCTCGCCAAGGCCGGCGACACCACCCACCTGCCCTATGCGCATGTTCTCGACAAGGCCGAGGTCGGCGAAGGCGTCTTTGTCGCCGCCCGCACCGCGATCGACGACGTCACCGGCTCCGTCGAGGACGGCAAGCTGTTCTTCCAGGAGATGGTCGCGCCGGGGGCGAAGTTCGACTTCGAGCTGATGGTGGCGCCCCGCCGCTTTGCCGAAGTCGATGCCGTTTGCAAGGCACTAGACCAGGCCCTGGCGCAGTTGGCGACGGGCAGCGGAACCCAGATCGGCAAGGGACAGGCCGACGGCTTCGGCCGGATCAAGCTCGACGCCCAGTCGCTGACGACTGCCTCGGGCCTTCTCGACGCCACGACCGGCGGCCTCACCTGGACGAGCCCTCGTCGCGTGTCCCTGGGGGACTTGGAGCGCCGCGAAGTGACGAGCTTCACGGTCAAGTTCTCCTGCCCCGGCCCGTTCATCATCGCCGACTCCTCCCGCAAGAAGGAGCGCGTGTCGGGTGAAAGCGACGACGAGCGCAAAAAGACGCCGCACGCCCGGCCGCAGCGACTTGGTGAGGATCTGCCACTCATTCTGGGCTCGAGCGTCTCGGGTGCGCTGCGCAATCGCGCCGAATGGCTGGCCCGCGTGAAGAAGATCGGCGCCGATTTCAAGCAAATCACGATTGCCGACCGCCGTCACATGCCGGCGCATCCGGTCGACCGCCTGTTCGGCGTCACCGGCTTTCGCGGGCTGCTCGGAATTCGCGGCCTCGATGTCGCAAGGGCAAGGCCCTGGGAGGTGACGTCAGTGAAGCTCGACCGCTTCTCCGGCGCCCCGGTGGACAACGCCCTCTTCACCACCGAAACATTCATCGGCGTCGAGTTCACGGCCACCTTCGAAATCGACAGTCGCGGCTATCCGGAAGGGATACGCGGCGGAACGGCGGATCCAGGGGAACGCAAGCGCATCGAGGCCGCCACCGAACAGCTGATCGCAACCCTCAAGGCGGATCTCGCAACCAACGGCCTCCAGCTTGGCGCCGGCGGCAACAAGGGTTTCGGCTGGTTCACGGCGACCATCGTGGAGGGCAAGAACAATGGTTGACAAGGCGTTGATCGATAAGGCGGTAGCCCTTCTGAGCGGCAGGTTTTCAGGCCGTTCGTCTTTCGGTGAAATAGGCGACTTCCTGGCAGATCGCGCCCCTTACGACGATCTCGAGCCACATGAACTCAAAGAGGTGGTGCTCGCTGCGCAGGAGCAACTCGGCAAGGCCACCGCCCGCCAAGTAACGAACACTCAAGCCGATCGCCCTGCTGGCAACGGCCGAGCACCGCGCCAACGCAACTGGGGCAACGCGCCAGTTCCGACGGCGCCCTACCGCTTCGTAACGATTGAAGACACCGTCGTAGATGGAAAGCCCTCGCCGCGTAACGAGCCTGTGCCAGACGGAGTCTCGGCCAAAATCAAGGTCGATTGGATCGCGGAAAGCCCGCTCCTCATCGGTGAGGCCGCCAAAAACGGAAACGGGGTCGGCCCGATGCGACTGGGCGGATATGGCCCATTCGTGATCCCTGGCGCGAGCCTGCGCGGCATGATCCGCGCAGCCACCGAGATTGTTGCACTCGGCAAGCTTGGCTTCGCAAACCTTCATCACCATTACGGGCTAAGGGATTTCGAACACAAGTATTACGCCGAGGAAAGCGGCATCTCCAACGTTGGTAAGGTTATGGCCGGCTGGCTCCGCAGGAAGGTTGTGGATGGAAAGGAGATTTGGGAGCTAGAACCCCTCGGCCCAAACTGGGCACATATAGCGCTAAAGAACATGCGCTTTGCCGGCCGGGACTGGGTTAAGGGCGGACTTGATCAAAAGTATGCTGCCGTTGGCATGAGGCGTGGCTCCATCTATGATTTTTCGAAGACCCACAAGTTCACTTCTCGCCGGACGGATGACCATGGCAAGCTGGTAACGGAACCCGGCGGCAGCGAGGACGGCGTTTTCGTCTTCTCGGGCAAGCTTCCTCCAAACGGCGAGAAGAAGTTCGAGTATGTGTTCTTCGACGAGCCGGTAGGTCCACCGGTTAGAATCTCCGAGGCGAAGAAAGAGGTTTTCTCGCGCTTCTACTCAAGGCCATCGAAGAACATTGTGGAACCAGATGGCAACTGGAAGGTCTTAAAACCCACGTTTGACCAAGGTGGGCGACTTCCGGTGTTCTACGTCGGGGATCCACAGAAACAGGGCGAGGACTTCTTTTTCGGTCTGACGCGACTTTTCAAGCTGCCGCACAAGCGTTCGGTGGCGGCGGTCGTAGAAGCTTCTCACAAAGCCCATTATCCCAAGCACGACCTCAAGAGCCCAGCCGCGTATTCGCCCGACTTCGTGGAAAATTTGTTCGGCTATGTCGTGGAGCGCGATGCTGTCGGCTTGCTTGAAGACGAGCGTTTGGAAACCGGGCTAGGCGCCCGCAAAGGGCGCGTCGCATTCGGCTTTGCACACTTGGCTGATGGTGAACCAACGCCTCGCATCAGCGAGCCAATGGAGGTGGTGCAGATGGCACCGCGGGCTTCCTATGCCCCCTTCTACCTCAGAGGAGCGACGACGAAGGATTACAGCGCTGACGCTAACCCGAAGCTTTCCGGGCGCAAGCGCTATTTGCCGCGAACGGCAAACGCCGACTTCTCTGCATCTATGGCGCGGATCAAGGCTATGGGCGATGGGCCTGGAAACGCGGAAATGAAGTCTTCGCTTTCTTTCCTTCTTCCCGCGGCTGGACGACAAGAAGTCCGCTTTTGTTCGGAAATCCGCCTGCACAATGTGTCGAAGTCCGAACTCGGAGCCATCTTGTTCGCTCTTACGCATGGCGGTGACCCCGAGCGGAAATCGCGCCACATGCTTGGTCGAGCAAGGCCGTTCGGCGCTGGACAGATTCGCGCCGAGCTTGTCGATCTCGTTGTCACAGAGAATGACGGCGGCGCCTGCAGAGCGGGGGTGGATCCAAAGCCCTACCTCAAAGACTTCGTGGCAGCGATGAAGGTCGAAGTTCCCAACTATCCGGACATTCCTTCGATCCGTGAGTTCCTCGGTCTGGCGCAGCCAGCGAAAGACCTTCAACTCGACTATCTTTCGCTTAAGCCATTTGGTGACATCCGAAAGATGGTGCGACCGGAGAAGAGCGACAAAAACAGCCTTCCGGCTACGGGCCCGCAGGAAAGAGCTAAAGACGGCCGTCTATTACCAAGTCCCGAACGCAAGCTGACTTGGTCTTTCGACTGAATCCAGTCGACGACCCTCAGGGCACAATACCCGAGCACCTCAAAGTCGCCGGGTATTGCTTTCCTTGGAAAAGCGTAGGCCCTGTGATGGATACCGAGCCCCGAGAACGACCGGCAAAATAGGGGTCTCCGATTTGACCTCTGTCCGGAGAGGAGATCCCCACATGACAAGCCGCCGAAGAAGGAGCGGCTCGTCATGGTTTTCATCATCCTCACACTGTTCGCCGTCATGTTGTTCGGCGGCTTCATCGGGGTGTTTGCTCAAATGATCGCCGAGATGACCGGCCCGGCTGGGTGCCTGATGACCGGCGTGCTGGCGCTCATTGTCCTCATCGCCATGTTTGCACGATGAGCAGGGCCGGTGCCTTGGCCACAGAAGTTCGGGGGTCACGGCCAAATGGGGCAAATCCCGTCTGGCCTCGAGTATGGCCCGAGCCTAACATTTGGCTCTGCTTGGGGGGCTATCATGTCAACGGATCGTGGTGCCGAGTTCGCAGATCTCGCCTACAACATCATCGTCGCCGAGAAGCGCTTCTCGGCCAAGAAGGTCGCCATGGAAATGGGGCTCGGCTATGACGCGCTGCATGCGCGCCTTGTCAATCGAACTCCATTCTCGGCCGAAGAGATCCGGCGTCTGATCCGCGCCGCGCCGGACCCGCGTTTCGTCGGTTGGCTGCTGCGTGGCACACCGTTCATTGGCGCCGAGCGCGGGGCCACCCTGACGCCCACCGACGATCTCAATCTCGAGGCGATCCACATGTCAGCGACGCGGATCGTCCTTGAAGCTGCGGACGTGCTCGAGTCCGTGGAGAAGGCGCTGGCCGATCGCCGGATCGACCATCGCGACGCCCTTGAGATCCGCAACGAAATCGAGGTCGCCGAACGCGCCCTCGCCTCGCTTGGCCAACACCTGAGAGCCGTCGCCCCGCTCCTGGCGCATGACGAGGCCTGAGAACAGGCCCAATGGGCCGCTCCGGCCGGCATGGGAGGTTTGAGCCTCGGGATCTCTGGGGCACTGAAGGCATCCCCGTGAGAAGACGCGCCATTCCCTAGGACTTCGACGTCCGGCAGGTGCGTCACCTCCCGTCCAGTAGACCGCAGAGGAGGCGTGGTGGCGTTTCCTCACGGCGAACAGAACAGCGGCGCGCCAAAAGCAATCGTCCTCTGCACAAGGACACTATCCGGAAAGCCAAAGCTGGCTGCTTCTGTAACCATCGCCCAGCCCGGAGAGTTTGCTGCTCTGCCTGCTCAGCATCTGGAACCTTCACTTTTGCGCGGGAAACCAAGCACAATCGGCTTATGTGCACCGGTAAAGAGGGGAAGGCTCCGCCCACGAGCACGATCGCATAGCCAGCCTGACACAACTCTTGCACGTGCCTGGAGCTTTACATTCTCAGCAAAACGCCGAAAACGGCTCCGTTCTGTCAACTTTATTTAAAGCTCTGTCAACTTTCAGGCTGCTCAAGCGGCATTTCGAAAGGTTTCCGGGTCAGAAAACACAACTTAAAATATGTATTCCCGAGCATCGACGCTGGCGAGCTTTACATCAAGTCGCTTCCCGGACCGGCGATGTAAAGCTCTGTCAACGTAAGCCGCCTTTGCTCAGCGCTGTTCGACACACCCGGAGGCGTGCATCACTCCGGTTGCCAACAATCAACCGTCTCAGAGGGCTTCGAGTTCCGGGAACGGGTGCCAGGTGATACGCGGATCGTAGCAGCCAACCTGGTTCGCATAAGAGGCTACCGCCTTGTCATTCACAAGGCGGACTGAAACGGTTTGGATGCCTGAGTAGCCACCCATGCGGTTCTTGGCGTTGCCGCGAATGCACAGCGAGGTGACGCCCTTCTTGGCGTCGAGGATGTTCACCGAGGTGATGGCCGCGTCACGCACCGAGTAGGGGTCGACCAGATAGAACTTGGCTTGCTCGGCGAGATAGGCCCTGAGCGCCGGTGAGGGTGGCGTTGCCCTGGCGTAGATCTCGCCGATCTGTGCCTGGGTCTGGCAGCCGGCAAGGGCGATGAGGGCGAAAATGGCGATGCGCTTCATGGGGCCTCTTCTTTGTCTCGTGCATATGCGGAGATGAACGAACCAGCAATCAGTAGACGCACCTACATATCAGCACCCGCATTGCGGTTAAGCGAACAGAATATGGCGCCTGACGCCGAGAGCACGTGCTGCTCGCCGATAATCGCTAGAAGCGGCCAAACAGGGAGTTATCCCCGTAAGCGTCAGCCTCTGCCTGCTTCAGCAAGTGAAGAGCAGCCTTGCGAGGTCGGCGCAGTGCCGAAGCGGTCCATGGCCTGTCTCGACCGGTCCTGATGCCCAGATCATTCAGTTTGGCGGCCAGGTCGGACACCGCGAGAGACTGCCATCGGTTTGCGAGGATGGCCTCGGCGATCTCGGCGTGTTTCTCCATCGCCCGGCGCATGTTGGCCTCTGCTCCTTTCTTCTGAGCTTCAGGTAGGTTTATCGGATTGCCCAACCGGATGCCGGCGTCCTTCAAGATGCCCAGGGCCTCCCTGGTTCGCCTAGAAATCAGATCTCCCTCGGCCTCGGCACGGGCGGCCTTGCTGGCAAGAACAAGGGGATCCATAGCCGAATCCTCAGAGGCCAAGACAATCTGCAGGTCCCCAAACTCGGTCATAATCTTGTCGAAGGTCGGCTTGTGCCGGGAGATGCGGTCGATCCTGTCCAGAAGCAGTGTCGCGCGCTCCCTCTTGGCCAGCTTCAGAGCGTTCCTCAACCCGGTCCGGTAGTCCAGGTTTCGCTCACCTCGAGCACTGGCCACGTCCTGAAACCATCCGATGATGTGGAACCCCTCGGCGTCGGCACGTGCCCGAATTGCCGCTCGCTGCCCCTCCAGGCCCACGCCACTCTCTCCCTGCTTCTGTGTAGAGACGCGGACATAGGCGACAGCAGGCTTGAGTGCTTTGGCAACGAACATGAGACTCCTCGCTACAGGTAGGCCAAGTATGGGAAGAGGAGAGGCAAGCAAGTAATGAGCAAGGCTATACGACCCCCTATAGAGTTGAGCAGCACACAACTGAGCAACACTAAAGGGTGAGGCAACGTAAGCCATACCGATCACAGAGACCTCTCTTGCGGGTGGATCACCGTCCACGCCGAGACTTATAGCGAGCACCTCGGCGAACCGCAGTCGATTGTGAATTTTGTCGGCAGCCCGCTCTCATGTAGCTGGGCAGGGACCAAACCTGACCGTTCGGCGGTCGATCCCTAGGACGCTGCCGTTCCTATTTTCCGCAGTGTCCCGGGACGGACCAACCAAAACCCGGCCAAGTGACGAGCGAGCGATTCAAGCCGAAGCCAACCCGCTTCTTCTCGCGAGACGTCGCTCGGCAAGGGCATAGCCCCTCGGGCTGCAGTCTCCGTCCATCAGACCGATCGGAGGGCTGCCGCCACTCACTTCCGGCCGAGTTTGCAATCGTCTGCGCCGCCGTTGCTCGACCGCTATAAGTGAGGCGTCGGCACGTTGCACGCCGACTGGAACTGCGGCGGCGGCCTGCTCAAAGAGACATATCACCAGCCGCTGTCTTAATCGCGAGGACCCTGGAGCTCGGCATGACCACTGCAACCCTAAACCTGAGAGTATCTCCCCGCCGCATGCTGTCGGAGCGAGAGGCGGCCGAGTATGTGGCGCTACCGCTGGCCGTGTTTCGCTCAGATTGCACCGTGGCGGCCGTTCTGATGCCACGCGGCAAACGGCTGTTCGACATGCAGGATCTCGACCAGTGGATCGACAACCTCAAAGGAGGGGTAGCCAACACCTACGAAGATATCCTGCGGAAGCTCGCCTGAAATGTATGTGCGGGTGAAGGGCTTTCAGATCTTCAAGGACCGGCACGGAAAGGCGCGCTGCTACCACCGTGTCAGCAAGACGCCTATCGACCTGCAGCAGTTCCCTATCGGCTCGGCGGAGTTCTTCGCCGAATGCCAACGCATCACCGCGCTGGGGACAAAAGCCGATCTCACAAAGCCAGGCACGCTTGGCCATTTGATCGACAAATACCGTGAACACAACGCGTTCGAGGACCTCGCTCCACGAACCAAGTCCGACTACCAAAAGGTGTTCGATTACCTGCAGGACATCCGGGACACCTCAGTTGCGTGTTTCGAACCGCCCCTAGTGGTTCACATCAGAGACAAGGCCGGAAAGCGAAGGGGTGTGAAGTTCGGGAACTACGTGAAAACGGTCCTGTCGATCATTTTCGGATGGGGGCTTGAGCGCGGCTACACCAAGAGCAACCCAGCCTTCAGGATCAAGAAGCTCAAAAGCCCGAAGGGTGAGTCCGAAGCGAACCGTCCATGGAGTGACGAGGAACGTGAGGCCGTCCTCGAGGTGTTGCCTCCTCGGCTCCTCGGGCCGATTGCTTTCATGATGTTCACAGGCCTGGATCCCAGCGATACCCTCAAACTGCCAAAGAACCGGGTCCGGAATCGTCAGCTCGTGACCCGAAGGGCGAAAACACATACCGAGGTCATTGTGCCTTTGGTCGGCCGGCTGGCCAATATTCTGGATGCTTTGCCGAAGCACGAAGCCGATACCCTCTTCATCAGCGGCAGGCAGAAGCCGTGGACCTACTCCGGCTTTCAGACCGAATGGAGAAAGGTGAAGCTTGCACTCGAAAAGGCCGGGAGGATCGAGCTAGGCCTTACTTTGAAGGGCCTCAGGCACACCGTCGCAACGATTCTGGCCGAATCAGGCTTTGACGAGCGGACCATCGCGGACATGCTTGGCCAGGAGACGATTGAAATGGCCCGGCACTATTCCCGGCGGGCCGACAAGTCCCGCAAGCTTGCAGGCGTGATGTCGGAATTCGACGCGGAAGTGAGCCGCAGGCGTGAAGAAATTGTCAAACCCTAGTTTGAAACTGTCAAACCCAAGACGTAGGACGCGCTCGGCAGAGCCTAAAACTCAATAAAATCAAAGGAGAGAGATTGGCTGGGGGACCTGGATTCGAACCAAGACGAACGGAGTCAGAGGCCCCTACCCTTATGTCATTGACCTACGCTTTTCCTCCGACCGAGGGAAAGCCCGGATATGCAAAATCAATGGGTTAGAAGCAGTTTCCCGACCGAAAACCGCCGGTTTCTACCGTCAATTCCAGTGCATGAAGAGCTTCGTTCGATCGCCCACGCCATCGAGCGACTTGGCTGTCGCATGGGCGAGGATCCCGAGCGGGCGATCCTTCGCAAGGAAGCTCTCGCCGATCGCGTTCGCGCTGTTGCTGCCCAGATCGGCGGTGCGGCATGAAGCTAACCGTCACCTATTGGCTGTCGGTCGCCTTTGCCAGCCGAGAGCTTTCGCCTTCTGAAAAGCTCGCAGGAGCGGCCATCGCATACAGCATCCAGGCCGGCGCTGATCAGATTGCCCACCGTCAGCTTGGCGAGGCTTACGCTTGCTCGCCCCGATCGGCCATGCGCGCAGTCCGCGCCTTGGAAAGGCTTGGCTGGCTTACGGTCACGCGAACGTCCGGAGAGGCCAACGTTTACGCCCTATGCCTTCCAGAAGCGCCCGAGCAGGTTCGGAAGGCGGTGCGTTCATGATCGACGTTCGCTATCGAACGGTCTGGCAGAATGCCGTTCTGGCCTGCCCTGAGATCTCCGCGACGGTCTGCCGGGTGGCAATGGCAATCAGCCAGCGCCTTCACCCAGGCAGCGAATGCTTCCCCTCCTACGAGCTTTTGGGCAAGAGCGCGGCTATCAGCCGTGACACGGCCATCCGTGCCGTGAAGTGGCTGGAGGGCGCTGGCTGGCTTGGCGTGACACGTACGAAGGGACGCAAGAGCAACACCTTCACCCTGCTCCTGCCGGCCTCTGTGGCGATCCCAGAGCCGCTTCAGATCCCAACCATCTGCAACGACGTGCGACCGTTGGAAGTGGTCGAACAGTCGCAAGCTGATGCAACCGTTGCCCGGTTCGAACAGTCGCAAGCTCCTGCAACCGTTGCCCCATCTGAACGGCCGCAAGCTGGTGCAACTGTTGCCGAAAAGGAACAGTCGCAAATCGCCCCTTCAACGGTCGCAGAGCTTTGCGACCCGAAGAAACATAAAAATATATACCCCCTTAATCCCCCTACCCAACCCGGCAACGACATCGACGCGGCCTTTGAGGAGCTGTGGGAGATTTGGGCGAACAACACCGACAAGGGCAAAGCTCGCTCAGCCTTCCATCGAGCGGTGACGGGACTGCGTGTGCTTCCCGAGACGATCATCGCCGCAGCCAGAGAGCGGAGGCTCAAGCGCATCACCGGCCACGTCGGGGAAGCGATGCCGTTGGCGCGATGGCTTCGAGAGGAAGGCTGGTCTGCCGAGACCAAGCCGGCATCGTCTAGCGGGCTGAAGGCTTCCGAGGCCAAGCAGGCACGCATCTTCGTCGAGGAAGGCACGGCGGCTTGGAAGGCCTGGAAGGAGCACCGGAAGCGGAAGGGGCTCAGCTTGGTAGCCCGATCCTTTCCCTCGAAGCCCGGCCGGTTCGGTTGGTACTTCGAGACCGAATGGCCTCCCGGCTCGTCCCCTTCCGGGTCCTTCCCGGCCGAGCCGATGGGGGTAATTCGCTCCCCGGCGTTTAGCTACAGTTGAGCCGGATTTAGCCTAAATTTCCGTGGTTTGAGGACGAAATGACAGACCTTTTGGACGGCATGGACGCGCAGGAGTTGCAGCCGGAAACACTCTCCAAGAAAGGCTTTGCCGCCCATCTTGGCCTGTCTCCCGGTCGCGTCTCGCAGCTCATCGCCCAAGGCCTGCCGGTCGAGCCGTCCGGCCGCGTCAACATCGAGAAGGCGACTGGCTGGTATCGCCGCAACGTCGATCCGAACCGCCGGCAGGCAACCACAGGCGCCGACGATCGCCGCCTCATCGGAAGCCGTGGCGAATACGACCGCATCCGGGCGGAACGTGCCCGCCTTGCCCTCGATCGCGAAAGCGGCGCCCTCGTCGATCGTGCCGCCGTCGAGCGCGCCGTCTTCGATCGGGCAAGGGGTGAGCGGGATGCCTGGATCGGCTGGTCTTCCCGTGCCGCTGCCGCCTTTGCCGGCGAGCTTGGCGTCGACCCCGGCCAAGCCTTCGCCGTGCTTGATCGCCTCGTCCGTGACCAACTCGCCGCCCTGGCGGCCCGTCCCATGGCGGAGTTCTGACCGATGGAAGATCTTGCCCTCGAAGCCCGAGCCTTCGTCGATGCCGTTTGGCGGCGTGGCCTCGAACCGGAACCGCAACTCACCGTCAGCGAATGGTCGGATCGGCATCGCCTGTTGCCGCAGGCCTCGGCGGAGCCCGGCCCGTGGCGCACGGCCCGCGTGCCTTACCTCCGCGCCGTCATGGATGCCCTGTCGGCCTCATCAGCGATCGAGCGTGTCGTCTTCATGGCCGGCGCCCAGGTCGGCAAGACGGAAGCCGGCTTGAACTGGCTTGGCTACGTCATCGCCCACGCTCCCGGCATGATGCTGCTCGTTCAGCCGACCATCGACATGGTCCGACGCAACAGCCGCACCCGCATAGATCCGCTCATCGAGGAGACGCCCGCACTGCGAGGCCTCGTCGCCCCGCCCAAGGCTCGCGAGAAGGGCAACACGATTGCCCAGAAGGAGTTTCTCGGCGGCTCGCTGATCATGACCGGCGCCAACGCACCTACTGGCCTGAGGTCGACCCCGGCCCGGTATCTGTTCCTTGACGAGGTCGACGCCTTCCCGGTCGATGCGGCCGGCGAAGGCGATCCGATCGACCTTGCCATTCGCCGCACGGCCACCTTCCGAGGCCGGCGCAAAATCTATCTCTGTTCGACGCCAACGCTGGCCGGCGTGAGCCGCATCGAGAAGGCTTATCTCGAAAGCGATCAACGGCGGTTCTTCGTTCCCTGCCCTCAATGCGGCGAGGCGCAACCGATCACATGGGACCGCATCCAATGGCCGGAGGGCGAGCCAGACCGGGCGCACCTCGTCTGCTCGGCTTGCGGCGGCGTCGCCGAGGAGCGGCACAAGCCGGCCATGTTGGCGGCCGGCGAATGGCGAGCAACCGCCGAGGGCGACGGCCGCACAGCCGGCTTCCATCTTCCCGGCCTCTACAGCCCATTCGAGACGTGGGGCGAGATGGCCCGTGACTTCCTGGACGTGAAGGACGATCCGCCACGCCTTCAGGCGTGGGTGAACACTCGCCTTGGCGAGCCTTTCGAGGATCGAGCAACGACGCCAATCCTTGCCGATGACCTGATGGCCCGCGCCGAGGAATGGGGCGACCGCCTGCCGGCCGGCGTGCTGGCGATCACTGCCGGCGTCGACACCCAAGACAACCGCCTCGAGGTGGAGCTCGTGGCATGGGGCGCCCAGGAAGAAAGCTGGTCGCTCGGCTATGAGGTGCTATGGGGCGACCCTGCCAAGCCGGAGGTGTGGACCCAGCTCGACCAGGTGCTCGCACAGCGCTTCCCCATCGAGGGCAGCGACCAAGTGCTCGCCGTTGCCGCCACGGCGATCGACAGCGGCGGCCACCGAACGGCCGAGGTGGTGCGCTTTGCCCAGGGGCGAGCAAACCGGCGCGTATGGGCGATCAAGGGGCGTGGCGGCCCCGGCGTGCCACCATGGCCGAAGCGCCCCCCAAAGCTGAAAGCTGGCTCACCGGCGCCGGTGTTCATCGTCGGCGTCGACACTCTGAAGGCCGCGCTCTATGCGCGCTTACGGCTCGACGGAACCGGTCCCGGCCGGCTGCACTTCCCAAGTGATCGCGATCTCGACTGGTATCGAGGACTGACGGCCGAGCGGCCGATCCGCAAGTTCCACAAGGGCGTGGCCAAGATCGAATGGATCGCCGAAAGCGGCGTCCGTAACGAGCCGCTTGATTGCCGCGTCTACGCGACGGCGGCTCTGCACGGGCTATATGCGACAGGTTACAGGCTCGACGCCGTGGCTAGCGCAACTGGAGGTTCAACGCCCAGGATAGTAATAAAAAGCAAATGGCTACACTTATAGTATGGTGTAACCATTGTATTATTGAAAATATCTTCCAAGATAGCGCTAAATAAACGAATTATGTGGCGTCGTCGGTGTTTATTTCTATATTTGATGGATGCTTTGAAGACAAAAATACCGTCCCATATTTCTTAGCTATATCTTCAACTTTGTTAGCGTAGTTTTCTGTTGCTTGAGAAAAAAGGAAAAACTCGTCAGTTTGGTCATATTGCATTTCATCAGGGGCTACACCTTCTCCTGTTTCTGGGAATGGTGTAAACAACCTCGCCAACAAAACCGCGTTGCTAAACTTGTTGGTCGCATTAATTAGCTGGTTAGGATAATCGGCTGACAAGTCAAATGTGTTTGTCTTTTCAACGGCGATGATTTGATCAATTAAGTTTCTGCAAGAATCCGCAATTTCATCGAGGAATTCTGCGGTTATCCTGCTGGTACTTGATGGATATTTCGATAAACTATACTTGAAGGCGATTGAATTCGCGTGATTGACGACATCAATTGCAGCTAGAGCGTATGCTCGACCGTTGAGCCTCTCCAGTTGATCATCGCGCTTTTTCTCCAAACTTAGAGCCACAAACGAAACTATGAAAACAGAGACCGCACCGAATACACCACTAAAGGCAATTACCCATTCGCGGATACAGGATAATATAGTCTCGGTCTGATCGCAGAGCTGACCGTTCGTATTTGCGATGATCACCACCATGCCATAGAACAATAACGCAAGAAAAAGAGATATAGTTCCGTTGCTTAGGTACTTGCTCATCATTTGCTTCTGAGCCTTACTCCCGCTCCCCCTCCGATGTCGGGAATAAACTCGATGCCGGCCGCTTCAAGCGCCGCCCTGATTGCCTCAACCGTGCGCGGCTTGAGTTCCTCACCTGCCTCAAGTTTAGAGACAGTCGTTGGTGAGACCTTCGCCATAGCAGCGAGTTCCCTCACTCCAATCTCAAGAGCCGCTCGGGCCATACGGCATTGCGCTGCGTTCAAAAGTGTAACCTCGTGACAGAAATGTCTTGACGTGACATGTTTCGCGGTGTCAATTCTGGTACGTCGAACCATTTCTAGCACACGGAGTGCGCCATGAACATGCATTTGCGTGAGGGGCGGAGCTATGCCCGCGAGTTCGTAGAGGTACCCGGCGGCTTCCGGCGCACCGTAGAGGACGCCATCGAGGGGCTTATCGCCGTTCTCGACCAGCTCGACGCCGATCCCGATCTTGAAGACGACAGCCGCCGTCTTCCGCTCGCAACCATGAGGGAGGTCTGAGCATGCCGGCGAGTTCTATATCCGCCTCAGACATCGCGTTGAGGATCGATCCCCTTCTCGGCGCCATCGAAGCCTATGCCGAAATCCTTGTAGCCGCTGGCACCAGCCGGTGCGCCGAGATCACCCCTAACTCCATCATGCGGATAGGCAGCGACATCCTCGAAGCCGTCCAAACGGCGATGGCCATCAGTACCGCGCCATTGCAGGCAAACCAAGCCGGAGAGGCCTGACCATGGATATCTCTTCACTCTCCCGCCGCTCTTTCATCGGCAGGCTTGCAGCCGTTCCTGCTTTAGCCGTTCCCGCCACATTGGCCGGCGCCAGCATGGTCGACGCCGCAGTCATCCCGGACGCCTCCACTCGCCTCGACCGCCTTACGGCCATGCTTGCCCATCTCCGGCAACTGGTGACCACCGAGTTCCCCGAGTTCGAGATCTGGGGAAGCATCCTTCCCGACGAGCCAACAAAAAACGGCTCGCTTCACATGGCTTTCCTTGCGACCTACCAGCCCCCGCCGCCGCCTCCCATCCTCGAATTCAGCGGCCCCGGCGTCTACGAGGTCAACCTCTCGCAATGGCCCAAGACTGACGTTCGCATCCAGCGCTTGGAACGAGCGCCGAAGCACCATCGGTTTGCCGGGCAGTTTCGCTTTCGCTCTCCGAACGCCCGACAAGGCGCCCGCTGGCTATACCGGCCTGAGAGTGAGTTCCGGCTGATCCGGCCGGCAAAGGCTGAAGAAGGAGGGTTTCCACCGGCGTGATGCTCGCAAAATCAATGTAATCTTGACATCGAAATACGCTTCGCGCATTTTCATGTAATCATTACATCGAAAGGCACTCCCCATCATGCCCCTCAAGCGTAGCGAATTCGCCAAGATCGCCGGCATCACCACAACCCAGATGCTCAACCTCGACCGCGAAGGCCGCCACTTCCTGCCGACACCCGGCGACCACGAAGCGGCATCCATCGATGCCGACTCCGTGCGCAAGTTCACGGCGTTTCAGGCTGTCATGTTCCAGCTGTTCGACGATTTGGTGAAGCTGGATTCCATGTCCATGGCTCACGCTTCCAAGCTCGTTTCCATCGCCAACCGTGAGCTTTCCGCGTCGGCACAGCTCGGACGTGACTTCCTGAAGGAGGATGAGCCGCTGTTCGTTGTGTGGCTTCAGACCGAGCGGGCTATCGATGGTCGCTTCGGCGGTCACTCCTGCTTTGCCGGCCCCGCCTCGAAGGTCTTCCCGATCGTGGCCACGGAGCTGACTGCCATCGACGAGGACGGCATCCAGGTCCGGTCCGCCGTTATCCGGAATGTCACCGCCGCCGCCCTGAAGGTCAAAGCCCGCGCCGACGAAGCCGGTATCGAGTTCATCCTCTGATGAGCCCGATCTCGCGCCTCGCCACCCTGCTCCGCCGCACCACCAGCCGCACAACAGAAACCCGCTCGCTCGACGCGGCCGGTAGCGGGAGACGGTGGACGGATGACCGGCAGGCAACTGGACCCGGCGTCGTCTACCAGACGGCACCGACCATCGGGGCGCGAGCCCAACATTTTGCACTGAATACCTCGATCGGCGCCCGGATCACCGAGGCGCTGGTTGGGATGCTGATCGGCGCCGGCATCGTGCCGCGATCGAGGCATCCCGCCCCGGCCATCCGCGAAACTCTGCAACTGTCTTTCAGCTCCTGGACAGATGTGGCGGACGCGGATGGCCGGACGGACTTCTACGGCCAACAGGCACAGTTTGCCCGTGACCTCGTGGTTCTCGGCGAATTCCTCGCCGTGTGGAGTGAAGACACCCGAACCGGTGCGCCGCAGCTCCGGCGCCTTCACCCCGAACAGCTCGACCGCTCCGTGAGCTGGCGCAAGCCGACCGGCTACGCGCTGCAAGGCGTCGAGTTCGACCTTACCGGGCGCATTGTCGCCTACCACATTCGCCCGGCCATGCCGGGTGATGCGCTGGCCGGTTATACGCTTGCGCCCGAGCGGGTGCCGGCCAGCGAAGTTATTCACGGCTTCCGGCCACTGATGCCCGGACAGGTGCGCGGCCTTTCATGGTTCGCGCCCGTGCTGATGCCGGCCAAGGAACTGGACGCGACGCTCGACGCGATGATCCTTCGCACGAAGATCGCCGCCCTTCATGCCGGCTTCATCACCGACAACGAGGGCGGCTCACCCTATGAAGGCGACAGCTCCGGCGCGGCCCAGGAAGTCGCCCTTGAGCCGGGCTCAATGCCCGTGCTGCCCAACGGCAAGCACATCGATTTCTTCCCCCTGCCCGACCAGGGCGGCGCAACCGCACTGGTGACCGGCCTGTTCCGGATGATCGCCGCCGGTGCCGGCGTCACCTTCGAGGCGGCGACGGGCGACTATTCCCAGGTCAACTATTCCTCCGCCCGCATGGCGAAGATGGATTTGCGGCCGTTCATCGAAGGCGTTCAGCATCACGTCGTCGTCTTCGGTCTTTGCCGCCCGGTCTGGAAGCGCTTCGTGCGCTGGCAGTTACTCACAGGCCGCGTTAGCGCTGCCGCCTACATGCGCGAGCCCGGCACCTTCGACGTCGCCAAGTGGTTGCCCCCGGCGTGGCCTTGGATCGACCCCGAGGGCGAAGCCAAGGCGGCCGAGATTGCCCTTCGCACCAACCTTCGCAGCCGTTCCGAGATCATCGCCGAGCGCGGCTATGACGCCGAGGAAGTCGACGCCGAGATTGCCGCCGATGCGGCCCGTCTGAAGCGGCTTGGCGTGGCGCCGGCGGCACAGGTGCAAAGCCCTGCCCCAGTTGCCCGCGCCGTTCCCGAAATGCTGTTCCGCGCCGACTTCCGGCCGGCCTCGATTGACGAGAAGGCCCGCACCGTCGAGCTGATCGCTTCGACCGGCGCCGGCGTCGTTCGCTACGACATCGAGGGACCGTTCCGCGAGGATCTGATCGTCTCGGCCGCTGCCATCGACATGACCCGGCTCGAAGGCATGCCGCTGCTCGACAGCCATCGGCAAGACAGCCTCGACCGCGTGCTCGGCGCCGTGCGCGCTGCCCGCGTCGAAGCCGGCCAACTCATCGTCAAAGTCGAGATCTCCGCCCGTGCCGAAGCCTTCTGGCAGGACATCCGGGCGGGGATCATCCGCAATGTTTCCGTCGGCTATCTCCCGATCCAGTGGAAGGACGGTTTGGACGCGAAGGGCGCTCGCGTTCGCACCGTGACCCATTGGGAGCTTCGGGAGGTTTCACTTGTCCCGGTCGGTGCCGACCCGACCGCCAGAACCAGGAAGCTCGAAGATGCATGATACCGAAGCGCCCGTCTTGACGCGCAACGCGCCTGATACGGCCGTGCCGCCGTTCCAGCGGTCGGCCGAGACCGTCGTCCCGACGCCGGCCCCGCAGCCGCAGGCCGCGCCGACGATCGAGACCCGCGCCGCCGTTAACGGCGAGATCCGCGCCCTTGCCACCACCTTCGATCTCGGCTCGGATTGGGCGAACGGCCTGATCGATCGTGGCGCGACCGAAGGCGAGGCCCGTGCGGCCGCCCTGGAGACGTTGCGGACCCGTGCGCCACGCGCGCCGATCATCACCGCCAGCGTTGGCGCCACGGGCCTGCATGACGATCCGATGCAGTTCCGGTCTCTGGCAGGCGAAGCGGTCTATGCCGTTCGCGCCAATCCGCGCCATCAGCTTTCCGAGCCGGCTCGTGCCTTCGCCTCCATGACGACGCTCGACCTTGCCCGTGAGTGCTGCCGGCGTGCCGGTATCTCGACCGCCGGCATGGTGCCGGCCGAGACCATCACCCGCGCCCTGTCGACCAGCGACTTTCCGGCCATCTTCGCCGACACGGCCAACCGCACCTTGCGCGCCTCCTACGAGACGGCGCCGGCCGTGCTGAAGCGCCTCGCCCGGCAGTCGACGGCCAAGGACTTCCGCGCCAAGACCGCCCTCCAGGCCGCCGACATGGCGAAGCTCGAAAAGGTGAGCGAGCGCGGCGAATACAAGTACAGCGCCTTTGTCGAGGGCAAGGAAAGCTACAAGATCGGTACCTATGGGACGATCATCAGCCTTAGCCGGCCAATGCTCATCAACGACGATATTGGCGCCTTCACCGGCCTGTCGGGCAAGCTTGGACTCGCTTCGGCGGAATTCGAGGCTCAGTTCCTCGTCGACCTGTTGATCGCCAACGGCGGTGTCGGCCCGACGATGGACGACGGCAAGCCGGTGTTTCATGCCAGCCATGGCAACCTTGCCGAAGGCGGCGGCCCGCTCTCGACCAACACCCTCTCGGCCGCCCGCCTCGCCATGCGCCGGCAAACCGGCCCCAACGGTCGCCCGGTCGCGGTGACGCCGAAGTTCCTTCTGGTGCCGCCGGAACTGGAGACCACTGGCGAGACCGTGCTTGCTTCGGTGCAGCCGACCAGGACCGAGGACGTCAATCCCTTCGGCGGCAAGCTCGAACTGCTCGTAGAGCCGCGCCTCACCGATACCGGCCGCTGGTACGTTGCCGCTGACCCCGTCACGGCCGAAGGCCTCGAATACAGCTATCTCCAGGGCGCCGAGGGTCCGCAGACCCAGAGCCGCGAGGGCTTCGAGGTCGATGGCGTTGAGGTGAAGGTCCGGCTCGATTTCGGCGCTGCCTTCCTCGATTCCAAGGGCTGGTACATGAACGAGGGCCAGTGATGGCCGACGATCTCGCCAAGCTGACGACGGAACTCAATCACCTGCTCGATACCCGCCGCAAGGGCGTCAAGTCCTACGAAATCAGCAGCAGCGGCGGCATGTCCCGCCGCCTCGAATACCGATCCGACGCGGAACTCGCCGAAGTCATCGCCGACCTTGAACGCCGCATTGCGGCGCTCTCCGGTGGCCCGGTTCGCATGGTCCGCTTCTCTTCCTCGAAAGGCATCTGAACGTGAAGAACTTCATTCAGCAGGGAAACACCCTTGACCTTACCGCCCCGGCCGGCGGCCTCGTCTCCGGCCAGGGCCATCTCTTCGGCGACCTGTTCGGCGTGGCTGCGACCGACATCGCCGCCGGCACCAAGGGCGCCGTGGCACTCACCGGCGTCTACCACCTTCCCAAGGCGGCCGGCGAAGCCCTGACCGAAGGCGCCGCCGCTTATTGGGACGGTGGCAAGGTCACCACGACCGCCGCGGGGAATTTCAAGATCGGCAACGCTACCGAGGCGACGGCCGCAGCCGCGGCGACAGTCGCCGTCCGGCTTTCGAACTGAGGTGGCGACATGGGGAAGCGCAAGCCAATCGCCACCCAAGCCCAGATCACCCGCGCCATCAAAGGCGCGGAGGGTGCCGGCCTCAAAGCGGCACGCGTTGAAATAGACCTGGACGGCAAGATCGTCATCATCGCCGGGACAGCAGAGCCCGAACCCGCAACCGCTCTCGATAGATGGATTAACGGCCGTGGTCCGCGTCAAGCTTAAGGGCATCAACTCGAAGACCAAGAAGCTCGCTGACGGCAGCTTCAAAACCTACTGGTATGCCTGGAAGGGCGGCCCAAGACTTGAAGGCGTTCCGGGCAGTGCCGAGTTCGTCGCAAGCTACAATGCCGCTGTATCCCAGAAGCGCCAAGCTCCGGCCGGAACGCTGCTATCGATCATGAACGGCTTTCAGGCCAGTCCCGAGTTTACGGAACTGGCCGAGCGTACCCGCAAGGACTACGTCAAGCACATCCTGAAGATTGAGAAGGAGTTTGGCGACTTTCCAACCTCCGCCCTACCCGATCGCCGGACCCGCGCAATCCTTCTGGGATGGCGCGACGAGCTGGCGCAGAAGTCACGGCGACAGGCCGATTACACGTGGTCCATCCTCGCCCGCATGCTGTCTTGGGCGGAAGGTCGCGGGCTCATCGCGGTTAACCCTTGTTCCAAGGCCGGCCGGCTCTATCGGGCGGACCGGAACGACAAGGTTTGGACCGACGATGACGAGGCGATGTTCCTTAAGCATGCCCCGGCCCATCTGCATCTTCCCTTGATGCTGGCGCTTTGGACCGGACAGCGCCAGGGCGATCTCCTGCGCCTGCCCTGGACAGCCTACGATGGCGAAAAGATTCGCCTGAGGCAGAGCAAGACAGGTGTTCGAGTCGTTATCCCCGTCGCTACGGCTCTCAAGGCGATGCTGGACCCGATTCGCAAGCGTGAGCCCTCACCGATCCTCGTGAACTCCTACGGCTCTCCCTGGACCCCTGCCGGCTTCCAGACGGCATGGGCTCGCGCCTGCGAGAAAGCAGGCATCGAGGGCCTAACGTTTCATGATTTGCGCGGCACTGCCGTAACTCGCCTTGCCAAGGCCGAATGCACCGAGGCGGAGATCGCCACGCTTACCGGCCATTCGCTTCGAGATGTGCGATCGATCCTCGATTCCCACTACCTCAGCCGCGATCCAACGCTCGCCGAGTCAGCCATAAGGAAGCTCGAAGCGAGAACAAAGTTTCCCGACCAAACGCCCGACCGAGCCGGGACGTTCCATGAACCAAACGGGAAAAGCGTAGTGAAATGAATTGGCTGGGGGACCTGGATTCGAACCAAGACGAACGGAGTCAGAGTCCGTCATTCTACCGTTAAATTATCCCCCAGCGGGACCCCGACGGTTTCGGAGGCGGCGGCGAAGCGGCGCTTCGTCGGCTGCGGCGTTCTGGTACCCGATCGAAATCGCCCTGTCAAGGCGCCGGCAAAGGTTCTGTCGAAGGGGGCGCCGGAGGCCTGAGTTGGGGCCGACAGAAGCGCCCGTGCAGGGTGCAGACCGCCTCTAGCCTTTATTACCCACGTCACAAATGACGATAGGATTTAGGGTATATTAAGAAAACCGCCGCCAAAAGTCGCGCCGCGACCTGACGCACCCGGTCTTTCCATGCCAATATGTCGGTTACGCGATCGCGCCAAGATGCCGGCCGCCGCAAGGCGTACCGGCCCAGAACAACGATAGCGACGCACCCCGGTCGCCGACGATGGACTACGCTGCACTCCGATGCCGTGGACGAATTTTGCCCATGATCTCCCGCCGGAAGAGCCGGGAGCGCCTGACGACAGTGGTGCACTGCTGCGCCTGATGCAGCTCGTGCTGGCTGGCGTCGACGCGTCGGGAAGCGAGGGCTGCCGATTGACGCGCGATTCGGCCATCGTCAGCGTCGCCCGCGCTCTGGTGGGCGAGGCGACCGAATGGACCGCTGCCAGCCGCACGGCCACCATGGCGCTCCGCGACCTCGTCTGGCGTGTCGACACGGCGCGCGGTCTGCTCCTGGACAAGGTCGGCGATCGCGCCCGCAAGGACGTCGAGGCGCTGCTCGACACGGCGGACATCCACGCTTTTCTCAAAACCGCCCTCGGCACACCTCGCGCGTCGGAAGATGGCGAAGAAATCGCCCGAAACGGTTGACAAACGGCCCGCCGCGTTGTGGTTTGGCGGCCTTTCCGGGACCGCCGCGAGAACCATGAGATGAGCAGCCTTGAATCCTCCCCCGCCGAAGCGCGGCTTCACCGCGAAATCGAGCGGCGGCGCACCTTCGCCATCATCTCCCACCCGGACGCCGGCAAGACGACGCTGACGGAAAAGCTGCTGCTGTTCGGCGGCGCCATCCAGATGGCCGGTCAGGTGCGCGCCCGCGGCGAGAATCGCCGCACCCGTTCCGACTGGATGAAGATCGAGCGCGATCGCGGCATCTCCGTCGTCACCTCGGTGATGACGTTCGAGTATGGCGGCAACGTCTTCAACCTCCTGGACACGCCGGGCCACGAGGACTTTTCCGAGGACACCTACCGCACGCTGACCGCCGTCGATAGCGCCATCATGGTGATCGACGCGGCCAAGGGCATCGAAGACCGCACGCGCAAGCTGTTCGAAGTCTGCCGCATGCGCGACATCCCCATCGTCACCTTCGTCAACAAGCTCGACCGCGAGGCGCGCGACCCGTTCGAAACCCTGGACGAGATCGAGAAGACCCTTGCCCTCGACACAGCACCGATCACCTGGCCTGTCGGCTCGGGCAAGGACTTCATCGGCACCTATGACCTGAAGCGCCGCCAGACCCGCCTGATGAACGAAAAGGGCGACGACCACCACGACGAGATCGGCGACGACAAGCTCAATCAGCTTCTTGAGCAGCGCTATCTCACCGAGCTTCGCGAAGGCATCGATCTCGCCGCCGAGGGCACCAACGCCTTCGATCTTCAGTCCTTCCGCGAGGGGCACCTGACGCCGGTGTTCTGGGGATCGGCGCTGCGCAATTTCGGCATCAAGGACATTCTGGATGGCCTCGCCGCCTATGCCCCCTCCCCGCGCGATCAGGCAGCATCGAGCCGCGTGGTCAAGGCGGACGAGCCGAAAATGAGCGCGTTCGTCTTCAAGATCCAGGCCAACATGGATCCCAACCATCGCGACCGCATCGCCTTCGTCCGCCTCTGCTCGGGCAAGCTCAATCGCGGCATGAAGGTCAAGCACGTCCGGACACAGAAAACCATCGGCCTCACCGCGCCGCAGTTCTTCTTCGCCCAGGACCGCCAGATCGCCGATGAGGCTTGGGCCGGCGACGTGGTCGGCATTCCCAACCATGGCACGCTGAGAATCGGCGACACCCTGACCGAGGGCGAGAACCTGACCTTCGTCGGCGTTCCGAGCTTCGCGCCGGAAATCCTGCGCCGCGTCCGCCTGGAAGACGCCATGAAGGCCAAGAAGCTGAAGCAGGCCTTGCAGGAGCTCGCCGAAGAAGGCGTCGTGCAGGTGTTCCGGCCGGTCGACGGCTCGCCAACCCTGGTCGGCTTCGTTGGCGCGCTGCAGCTCGACGTGCTGCAGGGCCGCCTCGACCAGGAATACGGCCTCGAGGTCGGTTTTGAAGTGAGCCAGTACAACATGGCCCGCTGGCTGGCCGGCGACCGTCAGGACGTGATCGACTTCCAGAACGGCAACCGCTCAGCCATGGCCGAGGATGTCGACGGCGATCCGGTGCTGCTCGCCACCTCCGGCTATGCCTTCAACTACATCAAGGAGAAGTGGCCGAAGATCCGCTTCACAGACATCAAGGAAACGCAGGCGCGGGCCGCGGAAGGCTGAGCCGCCGCGATCGTCCCCTCCGAAGACGAGAAAGGCCGGGCTCGCTGCCCGGCCTTCGTTTTTCCATGGGTCTCAACCGCCCTCGTCAGCCGAAGGCGGCGGCCATCAGCTCGCGGGTATAGCTCTCGCGCGGCGCGTCGAAGATCTGGTCGGTCGAACCTTCCTCGACGATCTTGCCGCCCTTCATCACGACGATGTAGTCCGAGAGCGCCCGTACGACCGCGAGATCGTGGCTGATGAACAGGTAGCTGAGCCCGTGCTTGGCCTGCAGGTCGCGCAACAGCTCGACGATCTGCTTCTGCACCGAGCGGTCGAGGGCGGACGTCGGCTCGTCCAGCACCACCACCTGCGGCTTCAGGATGATGGCGCGAGCGATGGCGATGCGCTGGCGCTGGCCGCCTGAGAACTCGTGCGGATAGCGGTTGCGCGTCGCCGGGTCGAGGCCGACCTCCATGAACGCCTTGATGGCCCGGAGATCGCGGTCCTTCTTGCTGAGCTGCGGCTCGTGCACCAGCAGTCCCTCGGTCACGATCTGCCCGGCCGTCATGCGCGGGCTGAGCGAGCCGAACGGATCCTGGAACACAAGCTGCATCTGCCGGCGGTGACGACGCATCTCCTGGCGGCTCGCCTCCGAGATGTCGTCGGTGCCGAAGCGGATGGCGCCGGTGCCATGGTTGAGGCGCAGGAGCGCCCGCCCCAGCGTCGACTTGCCCGAGCCGCTCTCGCCGACGATGCCGATCGTCTGGCCTTCCTTCAGGCGAATATCGACATGATCGACGGCATGAATGTCGAGCTTCTTGCCGCCCATGAAGCCACCGCCCATGGTGAAGCGGACGTCGACGTCCCTGCCCTCCAGCAGCACCGGCGCATTGTCCGCCGGCGGTTCCTTGCGGCCCGTGGGTTCGGCGGCGAGCAGCATCTGGGTGTAGGGATGCTGCGGATTGGCGAAGATGTCGGCCACCGTGCCGGTCTCGACCACCTCGCCGGTCCGCATGACGGCGACCCGGTCGGAGAAGCGGCGGACGATGCCGAGATCGTGGCTGATGAACACAATGGCAAGGCCGATCCGCTGCTTGAGCTCGGCGAGCAGCTCCAGGATCTGGGCCTGGATCGTCACGTCGAGCGCCGTGGTCGGCTCGTCGGCGATCAGGAGTTCCGGATCGTTGGCGAGCGCCATGGCGATCATCACGCGCTGACGCTGCCCGCCGGACATCTCGTAAGGGTAGCTGTCGACGCGTCGCTCCGGATCGGGGATCTTGACGAGCTTGAGAAGCTCGATCGCCCTCTCCCTCGCCGCCTTGGCCGAAAGACCCCGGTGGCGCATCATCGGCTCGGCAAGCTGCTTGCCGATCTTGTAGAGCGGGTCGAGCGAGGTCATCGGCTCCTGGAAGATCATGGTGATCTTGGCGCCGCGGATCTTGTTCAGCTTGCCGAGCGGCAGGCCGATCATCTCCTCGCCCTGAAACTTGGCCGATCCCTCGGCCCGACCGTTGCTGGCGAGCAAGCCCATGATCGCCATCATGGTCTGGCTCTTGCCCGAGCCGCTTTCGCCGACGATGGCCAGTGTCTCGCCCTTGCTGACCTGAAGGTCGATGCCTTTGACGGCGTGAACGTCACCGGCCGGCGTCGAAAAGCGAACGTTGAGCCCGCGGATGTCGAGTAGCGTTTCGGCCATGTCAGCGGTCCTTCGGGTCAAGGGCGTCGCGCAGGCCGTCGCCGATGAAGTTGAGGGCGAACAGCGTCACCACGAAGAAGGCGGCCGGGTAGATCAGCAGCCACGGCACCGCCTGCATGCCGGTGGTGCCCTCGGCGATCAGCGATCCCCAGGAGGTCATCGGCTCCTGAACGCCAAGGCCCAGGAAGCTCAGGAAGCTCTCGAGCAGGATAACCTTCGGCACCAGCACCGTGACGAACACGACAACGGGCCCGATGGTGTTGGGGATGACGTGCCGGCGGATGATCTGCCAGTTGGAGAGACCCATGGCATGCGCCGCCTCGACGAACTCGCGCCGTTTCAGCGACAGCGTCTGTCCGCGGACGATACGCGCCATGTCCAGCCACTCGATAGCGCCGATCGCCGCGAAGATCAGCACGAAGTGACGACCGAAGAACACGACGAGCATGATCACGAAGAACATGAACGGCAGCGAATAGAGGATCTCGACGAAGCGCATCATCACGTTGTCGACGCGACCGCCGACGTAACCCGACACGGCGCCATAGGTGACGCCGATGATCAGCGACACGAAGGTGGCGAGCAGGCCGACGGTGATCGACACCTGCCCGCCGACCATGATGCGCGGCAGGAGATCGCGGCCGTTGCGGTCGGTGCCGAACGGGAAGTACTGCCCGTTGATGTTGCCCTTGACCTCGACGGTCTTGCCATCATCCAGGGTCGAGACGATCTCGGCGCCTTCGAACTCATCGGGACGATCGAGATAGCGCGTGGCGCGGGGATCGACCGGCTTGTCGGAACTGATGCGCGCCGTGTAGCTCGTGCCGTCGGCGTCGAAGGAGTCCAGTCTGAGACGCGCCCGCTCGACGGCCGTCTGCATCACCTGCTCCAGCGTATCTTCCAGCGGATAGGGATCGAGCGACGGGGGCACTGCCACGTAGGACGAAAAGATCTGGTCATACTTGTGCGGATAGACCCACGTGCCGCCGAAGCTGAACACCGCGACGACGATCAGCACGACGAGGCTGGCCATCGCCGCCTTGTTGCGAACGAAGCGATGGCGGGCCATGGCCCACAGGCTGGTGCCGTGCACCGCGACCGTCGGCTCGCTGAGGGCTTGCGTCATCTCACTCATAACGGACCCTCGGATCGAGAACGGCATAGAGAATGTCGACGATAAGGTTGAACACCACGATGAACACCGAGATCAGCACGACGGTGCCCATCACCAGCGTGTAGTCGCGGTTGAGGGCGCCGAGGACGAAATAACGGCCGACGCCGGGCAGCGCGTAAACGGTCTCGACCACCACCGAACCGGTCAGAACGGCGGCCGCGACAGGACCGAGATAGCTGACCGCCGGAACCAAGGCGGCGCGCATGGCGTGAACGATCACCACCACGCGGGTCGGCAGGCCGTAGGCGCGGGCGGTACGAATGTGGTCGGCCCTGAGCGTCTCGATCATCGAGCCGCGGGTGATGCGCGCGAAGACCGCGAGTTGCGGCAGCGCCAGCGAAATCACCGGCAGCAGCAGGTTGGCCGGACCACCGTCGCCCCAGCCGCCGGCCGGCAGCCAGCGCAGCACCACGGCGAAAACGAAGGACAGGATGGGCGCCAGCACGAAGTTCGGCACGGTGATGCCGAAGCTCGCGACGCTCATGACCGCATAGTCGACGAAGGAATTCTGCTTGAGCGCGGCGTAGGAGCCGATGGCAATGCCGCCGAATACCGCGACCAGAAGTGCCCAGGCGCCGAGGGTCAGCGAGTAAGGCAGGCTCTTGGCGATCAGTTCAGCCACCGTGAAGTCGCGGTAGATGAAGCTCGGACCGAGATCGCCGTGCAGGAGATTCCACAGATAGTGCCCGTACTGCACGATCAGCGGACGGTCGAGCAGGAAGGCGCGCTTGAGGCTTTCGAGAACCTGCGGCTCAAGCGGACGCTCGAGATTGAACGGGCCGCCGGGCGCGACGCGCATCAGGAAGAAGGAGAGCGTGACGACGATGAAGATGGTCGGCAGGGCCGACATCAGCCGTCGCAGGACAAAACGTAACATGGACCCGTCCCCGTTGGATTGGTCACGGAAGGCGAGAACGACCTACCGGCGGTTGGTCCGCGAGCGGACATCCGGATAGCCCGACGGGCGACGCTTCCCGGCAGGAAAGCGTCGCCACATTCGGATGTCGTCGGCACCCTTACTTGAAGGAGAGGAACTTGGTCAGGTGCTCGTTGGACGGGTTGGGCGCGAAGCCCTGCACCTTGTTGGACACGAGCCAGGTCGAGGCATGGACCATCAGCGGAGCGAGCGCCTGCTCGTCCATGGCAATGCGCTCGGCATCGTGCAGCAGCTGCATCCGGTTGGCCGGATCGCGCTCCTCGTAGGAGGCCTTCATCAGCTCGTCGAACTTCTCGTTCTTCCAATGACCGTAGTTGAAGGTGGTGTTGGAGGAGACGAGCAGGTTGAGGAAGTTCTCCGGGTCGGAGTAGTCGGCCGTCCAGCCGGCACGCGCCACGTCGAAGGCGCCGCCTTCCTGCAGGTAGGCGTAGTGCGACTTCACGTCGAGGTTCTGGATGGTCACTTCGGCGCCGATCGCCTTCCACATGTCGGCGATCGCGGTCGCGACCTTTTTGTGGTTCTCGTTGGTATTGAAGCGAATGTCGATCTTGAGGGGCTTGCCGCCCTCGCCGTAACCGGCTTCCTTGAGCAGCTCCTTGGCCTTGTCCTCGCGATCGAGCTGGTCGAGATCGGCCCAGCTGACGGTCGCCGACTCGTAGCCGGGAATGCCCGGCGGCACGAAGGAGTAGGCCGGCATCTGCGTATTGGAGAAGATCTTCTCCGACAGGAACTCGCGATCGACGGCCATGGAGAAGGCCTGACGAACCCGGGCGTCGTCGAACGGCGGCTTGCGATTGTCGAAGACGTAGTAGTAGGAAGCAAGGTCCGAGAAGGCCAGAACCTGGTCCTTGCCCAGCTTGTCCTCAAGGAACTTCATCTGATCGGTCTGGAAGTTGTAGACGAGGTCGAGCTCGCCGGCTTCGAACATGCGCTCGGTCGTCGCCTGGTCTTCCGACGGATTGTAGATGATCTTGTCGATCTTGACGTTGGCCGCGTCCCAGTACTTGTCGTTCTTGATCGCCGTGATGTGGTCGTTCGGCACGTTCTCGGTCATGCAGAAGGCGCCGTTGCAGACGATGTTGCCCGGCTTGATCCACTCGCCGCCGAACTTCTCGATGGCCCAGCTCGGCACCGGCAGAGCGGCGTAATGGGCGAGCAACTCGATGAAATAAGGCGTCGGGCGCTCAAGCGTGATCTCGAGCGTCTTGGGATCGATCGCCTTGACGCCGAGGGTGTCGACCGCGGCCTTGCCGCCATTGATCGCTTCGGCGTTCTTGATCGGATAGAGGATGCTGGCGTATTCGGCCGCTTCCTTCGGATCTTCCATCCGGCGGTAGGCGAACACGAAGTCGTCGGCCGTCACCGGCTTTCCGTCCGACCAGTTGGCATCCGCCCGCAGCTTGAAGGTATAGACGGTGCCGTCATCGGACAGCGTCCAGCTCTCGGCGACGCCCGGAATGACCTTGCCATGCGGATCGAAGATGGTGAGCCCCTCGAACATGTCGCGGACGATGAAGCCTTCGACGTCGATCGAGATGTGAGCCTGATCGAGCGTCTGCGGCTCGCCGCCGTTACCGCGGCGGATGACCACTTCGGCGAGCGACGGCGTCGCCAGCACGGCCAGCATCGAACCGGCGATCAGCGTCGCCGACAATGCGCGAAATACACGGGGTGTGTTCATCTCTCGAGCCTCCTGCCTATAGGTGCGACGATGGGGCGCACGACCGCCAATCGCCGAAAAACTTGGTTATCGTTGGTTTGCTTGCCAGTGATCCAAAGGCACCTTTATTGCCGGACATTGCCGGTTGTTTCCTTGTTCTCAGCCAGCCTTCAGCCGCCGGGCCGGTGCTGGGCGATCCAGTGCCATGCAATGTCGATCCGGCGCGGTACCCAGACCTTATCATGCGAAAGCACGTAGTCCAGAAAGCGCTGAAGCGCGGCAATGCGGGCCGGGCGGCCAACGAGGCGGCAATGCAGTCCGACGTTCAACATTTTCGGACTTCCGTTCCGCCCCTCCTCGTAGAGCACATCGAACGCGTCCTTGAGGTAGGTGTAGAACTGATCGCCCGAGTTGAAGCCTTGATTTGTCGCAAAACGCATATCGTTGGTGTCGAGCGTATACGGAATGATGAGGTGGGGGCCGTTGGGGCCCTCGATCCAGTAAGGCAGATCGTCGGCATAGGAGTCCGACGAGTAAAGAAAGCCGCCCTCCTCCATGGCAAGGTCCGTCGAGTGGATCGAGGCGCGGCCGGTATACCAGCCGAGAGGCCGCGACCCCGTCACCTCCTCGTGGATGCGGATCGCCTCGAGCATGTGCTCGCGTTCCGCCTCACGGGTATAGTCCTTGTAGTCGATCCACTTGAGGCCGTGGCTGGCAATCTCCCAGTCCGCCTCCTTCATGGCGGCCACCACCTCCGGATTGCGTGCGAGCGCGGTGGCGACGCCATAGACGGTCACCGGCACGGCGCGCGAGGTGAACAGGCGGTGCAGCCGCCAGAAACCGGCGCGCGAGCCGTACTCGTAAATCGACTCCATGTTGGCATGCCGCTGGCCCGGCCAGGGCTTAGCGCCGACGATCTCCGACAGGAAGGCCTCGGAGGCGGCGTCACCGTGCAGAATGCAGTTCTCGCCGCCTTCCTCGTAGTTGACGACGAACTGCACCGCGATGTTGGCGCCATCGGGCCAAGCCGCGTCGGGAGGGTTGCGGCCGTAACCGACCATGTCGCGGGGATAGGTCTTGTCGATCATGTCGCATCACCTCGTCTGGTTGTCGGGCGACCGGCGGCAGTGCGCCGGAAAGGCGAACGACGGCAAGACCGGCTCAGGGTGAGGTCTCGTCGTCGGGAAAGGGACCGCCGACATCAAGCGTCAGCTCGTCATCCTTGGTGCCGTGCGTGCGCGCCAGCCGATTCCAGGCGCGCCAGCCAAATGGAATATAGGCGAGATAAAGAATGGTCAGGATGCTGAGAACGTGAAACGGATAGCTGACCAGCAACATGGCCAGGATCACAACGCCGATCAGGATCGGCACCACCCATTCCCGCCGAAGGCCGCCGTATTTCTTGCCCGAAAAGGTCGGCACGCGGCTGACCATCAACGCGGCGATCAGCACCACATAGGCGACCACCGCCGGCGCCGCCGCCTGGGGCACGTCGATGCCGACGCGATCGACATAGACGGGCAGGAGCACGGCGAGCGCGCCGGCCGGAATGGGCACGCCGGTGAAGAAGTTGCCCTGCCAGGCGGGCTTGTCCTCGCCGAGCATGGTGTTGAAACGCGCAAGGCGCAGGGCGCCGGCAATGGCGAACAGCACCACCGCGACCCAGCCGAAGGAGTTGATGTCGTGGAAGTTCCACACGAAAAGGAGCAGCGGCGGCGCGACGCCGAAGCTCAGGAAATCGCTGAGGGAATCGAGTTCCGCCCCGAACTTCGAGGTAACCCCCAGATAGCGGGCGAGCCGACCGTCCAGACCATCCAGCACAGCGGCGATCAGGATGGCGTAGACCGCCATGTCGAAGCGGCCCTCGAAGCCCATGCGGATCGAGGTCAGCCCCGCGCAGAGCGACAGAAGCGTCACGAGGTTGGGGATCACGGCGCGGATCGGAATGCGGCTCAGCCGCCTCGGACGCTCAACGGCTTCCGGTTCCGGATCGAACGGCGGGAAAAGTCCGGGCATTGCCGTCCGCCTCAGGCTACGCGCACGAACGGCGTCTTGGTCGTGCCGTCGATATCGGCAAGCACCGTCTCGCCGGCGATGGCCCGAGCCCCTTCGGACACCAGCGCTGTCGCCGTCGCCGGAAGGTAGACATCGACGCGCGAGCCGAAGCGGATGAGGCCGAAGCGGTCGCCGACGGTCAGGCTCTCGCCCTCGCGCGTGAAGGACAGGATGCGGCGGGCGATGAGACCGGCGATCTGGACCACGCCGACGACACGACCGTCCGGCCGCTCGATGACGAGGCCGTTGCGCTCGTTGTCCTCGCTGGCCTTGTCGAGCTCGGCGTTCAGGAACTTGCCCGCCTTGTAGGCGATGCGCACGACACGACCGGTGACCGGCGCGCGGTTCACGTGGACGTCGAACACGTTCATGAACACGCAGATGCGCAGAAGCGGTTCCGGGCCGAGGCCGAGCTCGCGCGGCGGCACGGCAAGCCCTACCGCGGAGATCCGGCCGTCGGCCGGAGAAATGACCAACGAATTCGAAACCGGCGTCACCCGCACCGGATCGCGGAAGAACAGCGCACACCAGACGGTGAGCGCCAGCCCGATCCAGAACAGGGGCTCGAACAGCCAGCCGAGCAGCACCGTGCCCGCCAGGAAAACGAGGATGAACTTGTGCCCTTCCGGATGGATCGGCGGCACGGCGTTCTGGATCGACTTCAGCACCGACATGTTGTTTGACCCGTGGAACGGCGGGGGAAACCCGCTGAGAGAGACGGACTTTTCGCACGAAAGGCCGACACATGCAAAGGCGGTTGCCACTGCATGTCAGTTGTTCACACCGCTTTCAGGAAAAACACGGCCGGCGGAACGGGCCTTCCGCCAGCCGTGGACAGAGAAATGGAAGACGAGCGCTTTCCTGCGATCTCCTCCGGATCAGGCGGGCAGCGGCTCGCTGCCGACCGGCTTTCCGGCTTCCGTACGCAAGAGGTAAAGCGACGCGCCGATGATCATCAGGGCCCCGATCCAGAGGTAGCCATCGGGTGCGTAGGCGAATACCAGCCAGCCTGCCAGCGTGTTGAGCGGCAGCCGAACGTTGTCGAAGGTCTGAAGGTAAGACGCGTCGGCGCGCGCATAGGCGAGCGTAAGCAGATACTGCGCGGCGGCGGTCAGCGCGGCGAGCGCCACGATCACCCAGAGCACCGTACCGCCCGGCAACGCGAAGGCGGCGCCGACGTCGAACCCCGTTGAGGTGAGCAGGAAGGCGGCGTTGATCGGCGTGAGCAGGGCCAGAAGATAGACCGTGACCGACTCCGGCCGTTCGACGGCGGCGAGTTGCTTGGTCATCACCGACGACCCCGCCCACATCGCCGCCGCGCCGAGCGGCAACAGGCTGTAGACCGAGAAGCTGTCCGACCAGGGCGCCAGGATCAGCATGCCGCCAACGAAACCGACCAGAGTGGCCAGTGCCCGATGCGGACCGATGCGCTCGCCAAGGATGAGCCGGGCGGCC
Source organism: Pleomorphomonas sp. NRK KF1 (assembly GCF_023721755.1). GTDB lineage: Bacteria > Pseudomonadota > Alphaproteobacteria > Rhizobiales > Pleomorphomonadaceae > Pleomorphomonas. The sequence continues at coordinate 974,515 of NZ_JAMDLH010000001.1, forward strand.
ACGATGACGATGAACGGCGACGTCATGTCGATGGCCACCACCTGGGCGATGGGCACGCCAGCGGCCAGAGCACCGACGAAGAACTGCACGCCCAACGTCGCGAAAATGACGCGGACGACATGCGCGACGGGATGAGCGGTGCGGAAGGCCCCTGCCCCGAGCTTCAGGAGCATCGGCAGGAAGAAGACGAGCGACAGTCCGTACTGCCAGAAGGCGAGCGCCTGCGATGAGAAATGATAGGTGCCGGTCACCCACTGGGTGAGAACGTTGATGGCGGCGAAGACGACGCCGGCGGACACCATGTAGGTTGCCCCGAGAACGGGGAACGAACCGGACTTGTTCGGGCTCTGATTCAAGGTACGGGTCCTTCAGAAAAGGAACGACGCGGAATCAGGGCGATCGGGACATGGAGACAATCGGTCGCGATCGGCGGAAGCCGGCCGCGAACGGGATTTTCAGCACACCCTTCTCTTTCATCCGGACTATACCGTCGGCTCCGGAATCACACCGGATCTGCTGACCTCCCGCCGTGAGACGGGAGCGCTCGCGGGCTAGACGGATTTCGCCGCCATTACCGCCGGTGGGGAATTTCGCCCCGCCCCGAGAATGGTGCCGGCGTGGGAACCGCGCCGACGGGACGGACATTAATGCAGCAAGCCTCCGAAATCAAAGGCGACACATCGTTTCCAGACGCATGACAGTCATGTTCTCCGACATGTGAACGGCGTCCCCTCGACCTGTGGCCCCGCATCGGCCATAAACCGGGCGAATACGAGAAAGCCATGCTTATTCCGCTGATTGTCGCCTGCGCGCTCTTCATGGAAAATCTGGACAGCTCGGTGGTCTCCACCTCGCTGCCGCAGATCGCCATCGATCTCGGCGTCGACCCGATTTCCCTGAAGCTGGCCTTCACCAGCTATCTCATTTCGGTCGCCGTCTTCCTGCCGATTTCCGGCTGGATGGCCGACCGCTTCGGCGCCCGCACGATCTTTCGCCTGGCCATCCTGGTCTTCGTGACGGGCTCAGTGTTCTGCGGGCTGTCGTCATCGCTCGAGGGCTTCGTCGCCGCCCGTATCGTGCAGGGCGCCGGCGGCGCCATGATGGTGCCGGTCGGACGGTTGGTGATGCTGCGCTCGGTCAAGAAGTCCGACTATCTGCGGGCCATGAGCTGGCTGACGGTTCCGGCGATGATCGGGCCGGTGCTCGGGCCGCCGCTCGGCGGCTTCATCACCACTTATTTCGAGTGGCGCTGGATCTTCTGGATCAACATACCCATCAGCATCGTCGGCCTGATCCTCGTCAGCATCTTCATCAAGAACTACAAGGAAGAGAACCTGCCGCCGCTCGACACGCGCGGTTTCGTACTGTCCGGCATAGGCCTTGCCGGTTTCGTCTTCGGCATCGCCGCGAGCGGCATCGGCGTGCTGCCGTCCTGGATCGACATCGCCCTCGTCATCGTCGGCGCCGCCGCGCTCTACGCCTATGCCCGTCACGCACTCGGGACGCCCGAGCCGCTAATGGATCTGGCGCTCTTCCGTCTGCCGACCTTTCGCGTCTCGGTGCTCGGCGGTCTTCTGTTTCGCATCGGCGTCGGCGCCATTCCCTTCCTGCTCCCCCTGATGCTGCAGCTCGGCTTCGGCATGTCGCCCTTCGAAAGCGGCATGCTCACCTTCGCCACCGCCGCCGGCGCGGTACTGATGAAGTTCACCGCGCCCCGCATCGTCAGGGCCTGGGGCTTCCGGATGGTGCTGATGGTCAACACGCTGTTCACCACCGTCTTCCTGCTGGCCATCGTCTCCTTCACCAAGGACACGCCGCACGCGGCGATCTTCACGGTACTGCTGGTCGGCGGCTTCTTCCGCTCCTTGCAGTTCACCGCGCTCAACGGCCTCGCCTTCGCCGAGATCGACAACCGACGCATGAGCCACGCCACGTCGATCTCCTCCGTCGGCCAGCAGATCTCGGCCGCCCTCGGCGTCGCGGTCGGCGCAGCCGTCCTCGAAATCACCCGGTCGATACGCGGCGACATGGCCGTGCTGCCCGGCGACTTCGTGCCGGCCTTTCTGGCGCTGGCGGTGATCGGCCTTCTCTGCATTCCGATTTACGCCCGCATGTCGCCGAGCGCCGGCGCGGAGGTATCGGGTCACCGCGCTCAAGCCGCCGAGTGACGGTCAGTTCAGCCGGGTCGTCGGATCGATGTGGGCGCCTGTCCAGCGGGCACCGGCCCAGGGCCGCCACCATCGATATCTGGGGTTGAGCGTCTCCGGCACCGGATCGAAACCCGACGAGCCCCAGGGATTGCAGCGCAGGATGCGGGCAAGCCCCATCCATCCGCCGGCCCACAGGCCGAAGCGGCCGATCGCTTCGTCGGTATAACTGGAACAGGTGGGAAGATGGCGGCACTGCTGCCCCATCAGCGGCGACAGAACCACCTGATAGACGCGGATCAGCGCACGACCGACGAGCCGACCCGGCGTCGCCCGACGCGGGGGCGGGCTTGAGATGGCACCCCGCGCCTCGTCCGCATGCCCTTTTCCGCATCCGCACATGATCAGTCCCTCAGCCGCCGGCACGCGCCGCGGCGATATCGTCGAGGCAGGCGACCACCGCTTCGAACACCAGCATGGTCGAAGCATGCCGCGCCTTGAAGTCGCGCACCGGCTCCAGGCAGCTCAGCTCGGCGAAGCGGCCGGTCGGTGGCGGGGCGCCCTCTTTCAGCATGGCGAGCATGCCGTCCCGCGCCTGTCTGAGCTCGGCCGTCGTGGCGCCGACGACGTGTTTTGCCATCACCGCGGCGGAGGCCTGCCCAAGGGCGCAGGCCTTCACCTCATGCGCATAGTCGGCGACAACGTCGCCCTCCAGGCGAATGTCGACCGTGATCTTCGATCCGCACAGACGCGAGTGGCGGGTCGCCGTGGTATCCGGCGCTGCAAGTCGGCCAACACGGCCTATGTTGCCGGCCAAATCGAGAATGCGTGCGTTGTAGATCTCGTCGAGCATGCTGACACCTTCGGCGGGCGAGCCCGGCCTATCATCCCATGGAACGCAGGCCACTTTGAACTCCGGTCCGTGGCGCGTATATAGGCCTGAGAAGGCCTTGCCGCCAAGCGTGGCGGCACTTCGAACCGTCGCGCTCGCCGCCACCGGAGGCGGCAAGCCCCAGGAAGGATCAAGCATGGACGATGCCATCTTCACCGCAAGCGCTCGCAAGGTCCGCCGGCCCAGCCGCGAAGAAGCCGAGGCCGCCGTGCGGACGCTGATCGCCTACGCCGGCGAGGATCCCGAGCGCGAGGGGCTGCGAGACACGCCGAAACGCGTGGTAAAGGCCTATGCCGAGCTGTTTTCCGGTTACGGGCAGACCGACGAGGACGTGCTCGATCGCATCTTCACCGAAGTGGCCGGCTACGAGGAACTGATCCTCGTGCGCGACATTCCCTTCTATTCCCATTGCGAGCACCACATGGTGCCGTTCATCGGCAAGGCGCACATCGCCTACTACCCCACGACCGGCGTCGTCGGCCTGTCCAAGCTTGCCCGCATCGTCGAGATGTACGCGCGGCGGTTGCAAACGCAGGAGACGATGACCGCTCAGGTCAGCAACGCCATCGACAAGGTTCTGAAGCCGCGCGGCGCCGCCGTTCTGATCGAGGCCGAGCACCTCTGCATGACCATGCGTGGCGTGCAGAAACCCGGCGCCTCGACGGTGACCGCCCGTTTCACCGGCTGCTTCAAAACCGACCCCAGCGAACAGGCCCGCTTCATGATGATGGTGCGCGGCGACAGCAAGTGATCGAGACATGACCTCAGAGACCAGACTGTTCCCCCTCCCCGGCGGCAAGGAGTCGCTTGAGGCGGGCGAGGTGCTGACCCCGCGCTTCGGCGCGGACGGAACCATCGCCTGCGTCACCGTCGATGCCGACAGCGGCCAGGTGCTGATGGTCGCATACATGAACGCGGAAAGCCTCGCACTCACCATCGAAACCGGGGAAGGCTGGTACTGGAGCCGGTCGCGGGGCGAGCTCTGGCACAAGGGCGCCACGTCCGGGAACGTGCAAAGGGTGGTGGAGCTTTTGACCGACTGCGACCAGGACGCCCTGGTCCTGCGCGTGCGCGTGGACGGCGCCGGTGCAACTTGTCACACAGGGCAGGTGTCCTGCTTCTATCGGAACGTGCCGCTCGGCCAGAAGGCAGCAAATGGCCAGGTGCGGCTTGAGCATATCGGCGGCGAGCGCCGGTTTGACCCGGATGAGGTCTACGGCCACAAGCACTGAGCCGGCCGTCGCTTCCGCACCTGGTTCCCGGAGCCGCGTCGCTCCGGGCCTTGTGGTCACAGGATCGGCCGCCGGGGATCTCTCCAACCGACCTCAGACCGTCAGATTGTGGCTTTCGTCGCCGAAGCTGAACTGGATGCCGGCCTCCTCGGCGCGCGCCCAGGCGACCACGCCATCCAGCACCATCTTCTGCGAGGGGATGCGGACGATCACCGTATCTCCCGGTGCAAACAGCATCCCGACGGTGCGAACGCGGCAGCCGCTGTGGCTGATGTTCTCGACGACGCAGGCGATATCGCGCGGCTCGGAGTGAACGAGAGCCGGCCAGTGACAGTTCAGGCGCTCGGCCCGCCGCTGTTCACCGACCCTGACGTTGGGGTTGCGCAGGCGGGCGATCAGCTCCGCCATTTCCCGCTTCGACAACTTTTGGCTTCTGTGCACGTCGGAAAATCCGTCATTGGCAACAATTCTAGATAGAACGCTGCCCGTTAATCCTTCGTTTCCCGAGTTCAATCCCCTCATTGCTCGCGGGCAGGGAAATCCGGCGTTTGCATCGACGCATGGGGCAAGGCTATCTTAAGGACATACCCCTACCGAGGCCGACTCGCCCGTTCATGCCCCAATCGCTTTCGCTGCGAACCATCGACACCCTCTCAGCCGTCGACAAGGCCGCGTGGGATGGCCTTGCCAATCCCGGCTGGGAAACCGGACCGCGCGGCGCCATCCGCTGGATGGGCGAAGGATCGCCCTCGCCCTTCAATCCTTTCGTCAGTCACGACTTCCTGCTCGCTTGCGAGGAGTCGGGATGCGCGGCCGCCGAAACCGGCTGGTTGCCAAGCCACCTGCTGCTCGAAGACGAGAACGATCGCCTCATCGGAGCCGCGCCCGCCTACCTGAAAGGACACTCGGCCGGCGAGTATGTGTTCGATCATGGCTGGGCGGACGCATGGGAGCGGGCCGGCGGCCGCTACTACCCAAAGCTCCAGTCGTCGGTCCCCTTTACGCCGGTCGGCGGTCCGCGTCTCTTCGCTTCTGACGCGACGACGCGCCAAGCCCTCGCGCGCGGCATGAAGCTTGTCGCCGACCGTTACGAGCTGTCGTCGGCCCACGTCACTTTCGTCGACGAGCAAGGGGCGAGCGCCCTTGCCGCCGAGGGCTGGCTCGAACGGCTGGACCAGCAGTTCCAGTTCCGCAACGACGACTATGAAAGCTATGACGATTTTCTCGATCGCCTTGCCTCGCGCAAGCGCAAGGCGCTGAAACGCGAGCGGCGGGAGGCGCTTCAGGACGGCATCACCATCGAATGGGTGACAGGGAGCGACCTGACGGAAGCCCACTGGGACGCGTTCTTCGCCTTCTACATGGATACGGGAAGCCGCAAGTGGGGCACACCCTATCTCAACCGGCTCTTCTTCTCTCTGCTCTCTCAGAAGATGGCCGACCGCGTCCTTCTCGTCATGGCGCGCCGCGCCGGCCGCTACATCGCCGGCGCTCTCAATCTCATCGGGTCCGACCGACTCTACGGCCGCAACTGGGGCGCCATCGAGGACCACCCCTTCCTGCATTTCGAGGTCTGCTATCATCAGGCCATCGACTATGCGATCGAGCATCGCCTGGCGGTTGTCGAGGCCGGCGCCCAAGGCGAACACAAGCTCTCGCGCGGCTACCTGCCCGAGACCACCCGCTCGGCCCACTACATCGCCGATGCGGGCTTCCGCCGGGCGGTCGCCGACTTTCTGGCCCGCGAAAGGCGAGCCGTGCTCAATGCCGAGACGGTGCTCGAGGGCCTGGGGCCTTTCCGCCGCGGACCGTTGCAGGAACGGGATTGACCGGCCGGACGCGAGGGACCACCTTGCGGCCCGACAGATCCTTTCGGGAGAACACGATGACTGCCTATGACGCCGACAACATCTTCGCCAAGATCCTGCGCGGCGACATTCCCTCGTACAAGGTCTACGAAGACGACGACACCCTCGCTTTCATGGATGTCATGCCGCAGTCGGACGGCCACACGCTGATCCTGCCCAAGACGCCGGCGCGCAACATTCTCGACGTGGAGCCGGACGTTCTCGCCAAGGTCATCAAGGTCACGCAGAAGATTGCCAAGGCGGCGGTGAAGGCCTTCGAGGCCGACGGCGCGGTCGTCATGCAGTACAACGAGGCGCCGGCCGGACAGACCGTCTTCCACCTTCATTTCCACGTCGTGCCGCGCTACATCGGCACACCGCTCCGCCCGCATACCGGCAAGATGGCCGACGGCGCACTGCTCGCCAGCCAGGCCGAGAAGCTCAAGGCCGCCTTGGCCGAGTAAGCGGCACCCTCACAGGTTCTCGCGGTCGAAGGCGGCGCGCGCCGCCTCGATCTCGCCGCGCGTCCTCACCGCCCAGTCGACGAGCCCCGCCAGTGGCACCGTCAGCGACCGCCCGAGATCGGTCAACCTGTACTCGACCGCCGGCGGCGTGGTTGGAAACACCTTTCGCGACACGTAGCCATCGCGCTGCAGATCGCGCAGCGTCTGCGTCAGCATGCGCTGGGAAATGTCGGGAATGGCGCGCTTCAGCTCGCCGAAGCGATGCGGCCTGAGCGCCAGCGTCAGCACCATCAGCGTGCTCCACTTGTCGCCGATGCGGTCGAGAACGCCACGAACCGGGCAGTTGTCGAAGCTCGGCTCGACCCCAATCGCCCGCTGAAAACCGTCGAGCATGGCCTCGACCTCTTCTGAAATCGCCGTCGTCACCGGTTCCCTCCAAGTAACTAACGCAGGACAAACTGCCGTCTTGCTCGCCGGAATGACGTCTCTATCTTAGGCATGATCTCAAAAAGAGACAATGTTGCCAAACCGGATAGAGGATCATTCATGAGCGAGAAACTGATGGTCACGGGCGCTGCCGGAAAGCTTGGCCGAAGCGTGGTCAAGCACCTTCTCGACGAACTCGGCGTCGAGCCCGCCAACCTCGTCGTCGGCACCCGGGATCCCGGCAAACTGACCGACCTGGCCGCGCGCGGCGTCACGGTGAAGGCGGTCGATTTCAGCAAGCCGGAAACACTGGTCGCGGCCTTCACGGGTATCGACCGGCTGCTTATCGTGTCGACGGATGCAATCGGCAACCGCCTTGAGGGTCACAAGGCGGCCGTTGCGGCTGCGAAGGATGCGGGCGTCAAGGGTATCGTCTACACCTCCGCTCCGAATCCGCATGGCGCCAACCACCCGCTGTTCTTCGCCGGCGAACACGCAGGGACGGAGACGGCCATCTTCGACAGCGGCCTTCCCTATCGCATCCTGCGCAACCACTGGTACCACGAAAACCTGTTCATGAGCCTGCCGGCGATCCTGAAGCAGGGCACCTGGTACACCTCCGAAACGCCGGGTACGCGGGTCTCCAGCGTCGCCCATGAGGATTGCGCCCGCGCCGCCGCCGCGGCCCTGACGCTGCCGTGGTCCGACGACAAGACCGTCTACGACATCACGAGCGACGAGGCCTTGACCACGGAGGAGATCGCCAGCCTGGCTTCGAGTATTCTTGGCAAGCCGATCAACGTGGTCCGGTTGTCGCCCGATGTCCTGGCAGGCGGCATGAAGGCGGCCGGCGTGCCGGATTTCGTGGTCCAGCTGACGCTTTCCATGGACGCGACCAACAGCGCCGGCCTGCTGTCCAAGCCGTCGAAGGCGGTGGAGGAGCTGACCGGCCGCAAGCCGCGCACATTCGCCAGTTTCTTCGAAGCCAACAAGGCTGCCCTGACGGCCTGATCGGAAAGGAGGCGCCAGTCGCGGCGCCTCCATCCATCAAGAAACAACGCATCACGCGTCCGGATCGAAACCCTCGAACACCAGTTGGGCGCCGAAATCCGACGCCGCTTGACGCTCCTCGGGCTTGCGGATCGTCCATGCGGTGATCGGCAAAGCCAGCTCGTCGCGAACGCGGCGGCTGACATCATTGCCGAGCAGCTTGACCCAGTAGCTCACGAACTGGAACTTCGACCAGGAATGGTGCGACAGCGTCGCCAGTTCGTCCTGCCGGACGAAGCGATAGTCATTGTAGTCCTTGGCGCTGGACGCGTCGTCGGCGACGATGCCGCGCGGCAGCTCGGGAGCGATTTCCGCCAGATCCTGGATCTGGCGCGGATCGAAGGACTCGACCACCACCGGCCCGCCATAGGTGGCAAGCTCGCGGGCCGTTGCCTCGACGAGGTCGCGTTGCCGCTCGGCGAAGTAGCTCTTGATCTCGATGACGAGACCGGTCCTGCCGCCGACCAGGTCGAGCACCTCCCTCAGCGTCGGGATGCGGTCGTCGGTGCCGACCATGGGGATCGCCTTGAGCTCCGCCATCGTCCGGCCGGCCACAGGGCCGGCCCCGGTTGTCAGGCGGTCGAGCACGTCGTCGTGGAAGACATAGACGACGCCATCGGCGGAGAGATGGACGTCCATCTCCATTGGAAATCCCGCCCGCGCCGCGGCGTCGAAAGCCGAAAGCGTGTTCTCGATGCGACCTGCCTTGGAATCATGCAGGCCACGGTGGGCGATGGGGCGAGCGGTCAGCCAGGAAAAATCCGTCATTTGCCTCAGGAAACCTCGATGATGGCGTCGATTTCCACCGCGACGCCGAGCGGCAGGGCAGCGACGCCGACGGCCGTGCGGCTGTGCTTGCCCTTGTCGCCCAGCACGTTAGCGAAGAGATTTGACGCTCCGTTGACGACCTGCGGCTGATCGGTGAATTCCGGGGCTGAGTTGACGAAGGCGTTGAGGCGAACGATGCGCGCGATGCGATCGAGATCGCCGACGGCCGCCTTCACCTGAGCCAGGATGTTCAGGGCGCAAAGCTCGGCAGCCTTCTGACCGCCGGCCACGTCGACATCGACCCCGAGCTTGCCGGTGACGGCCTCGCCGGCCGCCGTCTTGGAAATCTGCCCCGAGACGAACAGCAGGTTGCCGGTACGGACATAAGGCACATAGGTGGCAACGGGCGCGATCGCCTCCGGCAGCGTCAGGCCGAGGCCGTTGAGCGCGGATTCGACGGAACTGGTCATGTTCGGAAACCTCCATACTGAACGCGTGGAGTCATGCCCCATGGAGGCAGTCGGCGCAACTCGGCGAACCGAAGCGCCGATGAAGGACTGCGGCGGAGCGAACGGAAAGAACGCACGTTCGATCCTTGCCGCAAGCGAGGGTCACGGGCACGCCTTGCATCCTGGCGACCGTTAACGGCCAGTTCACTCTACTCGCGCAACAATCGGTTCGGCTCGGAAGGCGTGCGTTGTCGCCATTTGCCTTGAGGCTGCCTTCTGAGTTTGGATTTATCGGACAGGATACGTGATATCCTGCGACGCCTTTCCATATACAGATACTCAACGAAGCCATTTTGAGACGCCGGGGAGCCCCCATGATGAAATCGCTTTTCCGATCGGCAACGATCGCCTGCGCCTTTTCGGCGCTGGTCGAGCCGACGCTTGCCGGCGGTCTGGTGCCGCATCGCGTTGCCTACGACCTCGCTCTCGAGAGCAACTCCCAGATGAGCGAGGCCGCCATCAACATGAAAGGCCGGATGGTCTACGAGTTCACCGGCGACGCGTGTCAGGGCTACACGGTCAACTTCCGCTTCGTGCTCGAAACCGGCGATAATGAGGGTAATTCGGCGATCACCGACCTGCGCAACAGGAACTTCGAAAGCAGCGACGGCCGCAGCTTCGAGTTTCGTTCCCAGACCTTCGTCAACGAGGTTCAGACCGAGGACGTCAACGGAACAGCCGTCCGAGATGGTGACAAGGTCGACGTCAAGCTGAAGCTGACGGAGGATACCGAGTTCACCATCGACAAGCCGGTGATCTTTCCGACCGCCCAGCTCATCAAGACGATCGCCGAGGCCGAGAAAGGCACCACCGTTTTCTCCGACGACATCTACGACGGTTCGGACGGCGGCCAGCACGTCTTCCACACCTCGACGGTCATCGGCTCCGCCCGGACCACGCCCCCGGACGAAAGCGAGAAGGCGATCGGCGACTTCCGGCGCTGGCCGGTGACGGTTTCCTATTTCGGGACCGAGGCCGGCGACGACCAGCCGCCGGACTACTCGATCTCCTTCGATCTGTGGGAGAATGGCGTCTCCTCCAAGATGCGCCTCGACTATGGCGACTTCGTCCTCAACGGCAAGATCGTCCACCTGGAACTCTTGCCCGAGACGGCGTGCGCCAAGACGCCGACATCCACCGTCGCGCCCGCCACGACGCCGCCGGCCGAGGACCGGCCCGCCATTGTCGCTCCGCCCAAGCCGGAGAGCGATGGCGACTCCGCCAGTGAGCCGAAAGGCGATGCTCCGGCAAAGTCGGATGCTCCGCCGGCCGAGAAGGCGCCGACGGCGCCATCCGAACCCGAGACAAAACCCGGCGAGTGACGCGCTATCCGATCGTTCGCCGCGAGTGCCGCATGAACAGGCCGAGGGCCAGCAGCATCAGCGCTGCCGCAATGAAGAACGGCACGTCGGGGCTGCGGATCGGCGCGGCACCCGACAGGAAATAGCCGAAGACCTGGGTGTAGAAGATCGCGCCGGCCAGCATGGCAAGGTTCATCAGGGCGGAAATGCCGCCCTGCAGCGCCCCCTGCGTGTCCTCGGGCACGGCTTTCGACATCAGCGCTGACAGCATCGGATGCGCGAAGCCTTCCACGGCATTGATCACCAGCATCACGACGACGACGAATGTCGTCGGCGACAGGGCGAAACCGACACAGGTCGCCGCCGCACCGGCGAGGCCGACCACGGCCATCCGCTTCTCGCCCCATCGCGCCACCGCCGGACCGGTTCCGAGCCCCTGCATGAGCGCTACCGTGATGCCGGAAGCCGCGAGCGTCAGGCCGACCGTGGTGCCGGGCCAGCCGTATTTTGCCATGCCCCAGAACGCCCAGATCGCCGCATAAATCGACGTGCCGAAGAAGAAGATCGTCAGCACCAGGGCATAGGGCAGCACTCCGGTGTATCGCCCGAACACCGAGAGTACGCCGAGCGGATTGGCTTCGCGCCAGCGAAAGGCACGGCGATTCTCGCGGGCCAGGGTTTCCGGCAGTCCGAAGACGCCGAACAGAAAGTTGACCCCGGCCAATGCCGCGGCGCACCAGAAGGGCACGCGGGTGCCAAACTCGCCGAGCAGCCCGCCGATCGCCGGCCCCAGCACGAAGCCGAGACCGAAGGCCGCCGTCATCCGGCCGAAGGAGCGGGCGCGATTCTCGGGCGAGCTGACGTCGGCAAGGCAGGCGCCGGCGATGACGTGCGAGGAGCCGCAAACGCCGGCGATCAAACGGCCGACGAACAGCCAGAGCACCGTCGGCGCCAGGGCCTGCACGACGTAGTCGACGGCGAGACCCGAGATCGCCAACAGCAGGAGCGGCCGCCGGCCGAGGCGATCGGACAGGGCACCGGCGAGCGGCGCGAACACGAACTGAGCCAGGCTGAACACGGCAAACAGCCAGCCGCCGATCCGGGCCGCATCGTCAAGCCCGGTATGCCCGACCTCTTCGATCAGGCGAGGCAACACGGGAATGATCAAGCCGAAGCCGACCACATCGAGAAATACGGCGACCAGAGCGAAAATGGTGGCCCGGCGCGCCTGAGAGGCGGTGATCGGGGCGGAACGATGGGAGGCAATCATCTGCGGCGTCCTGAAAAGTCAGGCGGCGGACTATAGGCAGCCCGACGTCAAAACATGTCCGCAGCAGCATCGGCGCGTGCCGATTCCCTTCCGTGTGCCCAAAAGCAAAAAAGGCACCCGGTCGGGTGCCTCTTGCGTGGATCTTCGTCCAGGCCGGGCGCCCTGCGGCGCATCCGGCCGAACCGGATCACTTGATCTTGGATTCCTTGAACTCGACGTGCTTGCGCGCGACCGGATCGTACTTGGTCTTGGTCATCTTCTCGGTCATCGTGCGGGAGTTCTTCTTGGTGACGTAGAAGTACCCGGTGTCGGCGGTCGAGACGAGCCGGATCTTGATGGTCGTTGCCTTGGCCATGGCATCCGATTCCTTGTGCTTGTTGACGGTGACAGCCAAAGCGGCTGGACGCCCCACGCGGGAAGCGTCGTTCGTTCGGCGCGCACCCTAGTCGAAAGCGCCTGAAAGTCAAGATGAGCTTGTTGAACCTTCAGCACCCGGTTCGGGCACTTTGCGGATGCGGCGAAAGGCAAAAACCGCATAGCCGACGAGGATCAGGGCGGTGACCACGACCAGCCCCTGCGGGCCCATCGCATCCATGCCGATCCCGGTTGCCGCCGGGCCGGCAAGCATGCCGACCGAGTACATGAAGATGAAGGCCGCGTTGGCCGATGCGAGGTCGCTTCCGGACAGACGCGCGCCCAAATGGGTCAGCCCCACGGCGTAAAGTCCGGCCACGAGCCCGCCCCAAAGGCCGATCGTGACCATCAGAAACAGCATGCTCGACGACACGGCAGCGACCACCACGGCCGACACGATTCCACCGACGGCGATGTAGAGCAGAAGGCGCCGCCGATCCATGCGGTCGGACAGCATGCCGAGCGGCAGTTGCGCCACGATGTTGCCCACCGCCACCGCCATGACCAAGAGCGCGGCCACCTGCTCGCTGTAGCCGAGACGCAGACCGTAGACCGGCGAGAAGCTCATCACCGACGATTCGACCGCACCGACCGTGAAGGCGGCAAAGGTGGCGAGCGGCACCACGGTGAGGAAGTGCAGGAAGTTTCCTCCCCTGCCCTCGTGCATCGGCGGATCGGCCCGGAAGCCGGCGATGATCGGCAGGATGGAGACGGCCATCAGGCCGGTGCCGATGGCAAAGGGCAACCACCCCTCGGACCCGACAAGACTCAGGATCGCCGGCCCCACCGCGAAGCCTATGGACAGGATGGTGGCGTAGAGGCCCATCACGAAGCCGCGCTTTTCCGTCGGAGCCAGCGCGTTAATCCAGAACTCCGAGACGATGAAGGCCGTGTTGAGACAGAGCGAGAACACGAACCGCAACACGAACCACACGGCGATCGAATCGAAGACGTAGAACAGCGGGAAGGTGAGCGTTCCGAGAACCACCGCCATCAGCAGCACCCAGGCCGCGCCGAACCGGCGCGTCAGCATCGGAACGAAGGGCGTGCTGAGAATCGCCGCGACGCCGGCGGCCGTCGTCACGAGGCCGATCACCGAGCTGGAATGTCCGCGCTGCTCGAGGATGACGGCCAGAAGCGGCATGCCGAGCGAAAGCGAGGTGCCGACCGCCGAGATCGCTCCGATCGCAGCGGCTAGGCCGGCGACGCGGCGCCGGTCGAAACGGTCGTCGGAAAACAATGTCATGTGGGCTGTCCGAAAGAGGGCTTAGCCTTCTAGCGGACGCCAGCCGTAAATCCAATCCATGTTGTCGGCCAGCCGCTCGGCACCGATCAGGCGCATGCCGAGATTGCGCGCCTTCGCCGGCACCCCGCCCAGGTGATAGATGAAGCCGTTGCGACGCGCGGCGGCCGCCACCTTGTCGGTGCGCGCCTTGCGCCCTTCGGCGAACACGCCAAGCCGTTCCTCGACATCATCGCCCAGGCCGGCCGCCAGAACCCCGGCCAGGACGCGCGCATCCTCGATGGCCATCGCCGCGCCTTGCGCCACGAAGGGCGGCATGCCGTGAACGGCGTCGCCAATCAGCACTGTCCGCCCCCTGGTCCATGGCGTGTCGCGCGGCGCCTCGCAGAGAGCCCATTTGCGCCAGCTGTCCGGCATGGCGACCAGCTTCCTCACCGGCTCCGGCCAATCCTTGAACGCGGCCTGGATCTGGACCGGATCGCCCGGCACGTCCCAGCCGTCTTCGTTCCAGGCGTCGTCGATGGCGGCAACGAGATTGATCTCGCGTCCGGCATCGATGGCATAATGGACGAGATGCGCATGGCGCCCGAGCCAAAGACCCGTCTCGTTGTGCCGGAAGGACTGGGCGAAGAAGCCCTCCGCTTCGAAGGTGGCCCGCCATGCGGTTCGCCCGGTATAGCGGGCGGGACCGCCGCCGATCACCGTCTCGCGCACCATGGAGCGGACGCCGTCGGCGCCGACGAGAACGCTGCCGGCAAAGCGAACCGGTTGGCCGGCTTCCGTCCCTTCGACCACCACGCCGGCCGCGTCCTCGTCAATGGACGCGATCTGGACATCGAGATGCAGGGTGACGCGCGGCTCCTGTTCGACGGCGGCCAGGAGTGTGCCCTGAAGATCGGCGCGGTGGATCACGATGTAGGGCGCGCCGTAGCGCTCGACCATCGCTTCTCCAAGCGGCATGCGCAGGATGAGGCGACCGCTCGCGCCATCACGGATGCTCACAGCCTCCGGACGGATGCCGGTGGCATCGAGCGCCGAACCAAGACCGAGATGAAAGAGAATCGACGACGCGTTGGGCGAAAGCTGCAGGCCGGCTCCGACCTCTCTCAGCTCTGGCGCCTTGTCGATCACGGTGACCCGCACGCCGGCTCGCGCAAGGCACAACGATAACGTGAGGCCGGCTATTCCGGCCCCGACCACCACCACCGGTAAGTGATCCGGCATAGCTCCATCCTTGGCGTGGCTCAGGCCGCTTTCGGCTGCCACGCGGCGTCCTTGGGTTCCGACTCGGTCGGCTTGAGCGACGGATCGTAGCGATAGACGGTCGAGCAATAGGAACAGACCACCTCGGCGTCATCCCCCATTTCCAGGAAGATATGCGGATGGTCGAAGGGCGGCTTGGCGCCGATGCACATGAATTCCTTCGCGCCAATCCGGATGGTCGTCACCCCGGCGTCGTTGGCGAAATGAGGAACGAAAGCGTCAGCCATGCACGATACCCTTGTTTAAAGTCCTGACTTCGGGAAGCATACCGGCAAGATGACAGCAAGAACAGTCCCTTTGCAGCGAAAGCAGTGGGACTTTTCTCAATGGCGCCAACAGCGCAAGGGAGGTTTGCTCGTGACGCGTTTTTCGACCGCCGATGGCGAGTTCGCCTATCTCGACAAGGGGAACGGCCAGCCTGTCGTGCTCGTTCACGGCTTTGCGTCCAATGCCCGCGTCAACTGGCTCGATACCGGTTGGATCGACAGGCTCGTCCAGGATGGCTACCGGGTGATCGCTCTCGACAACCGCGGACATGGCGGCTCGGTCAAGCTTCACGATGCAGAGGACTATCGTCTCGAGAAAATGGCGGGAGACGTCCTGGCGCTGATCGATCACCTCGCCCTTCCGCGCGTGAGAGCCATCGGCTATTCGATGGGCTCCCGCATCCTGCTCGACTTCGCAAGCCGCCATTCCGACCGCCTGGAGCGGTTGGTGCTCGGCGGCATCGGCGGCACCATGGCGAAGGCCGGCCTCGACCGGGAGCCTATCGCGGCCGCCCTTCTCGCTCCGACATTGGACGACGTCGATGACCCGGTCGGTCGCGGTTACCGCCAGTTCGCCGACCAGACGCGATCCGACCGGCAGGCGCTCGCCGCATGCATACGCGGCTACGGCCGCCCGGTGGATGAAGCGGAGGTCTCCAGCGTGTCCGTGCCGACTCTCGTCGCGGCGGGCACCAAGGACGCCGTTGCCGGATCGCCCGCCGAACTCGCCGCGATGATTCCGGGCGCCGAGGTGCTCGACATCCCCAACCGGGATCATATGCGGGCGACGGGCGACAAGGTGTTCAAGGACGGCGTCTCGGCCTTCTTCGGGCAATGAGAAAGCGGCGCGACCACTGGGGCCGCGCCGCGTTCAACTGTTCCGGCGGGAATTGCCGTCCTCACTCCGCCTTGGCGTTCTGCTTCGAGCTGCGCTTGCGGGGCTTGGGCGTGTCGGCTGCCTTGGCGTCGACCTCCTCCACCTTGCGCTTCAGCGCCGGATCGGGCAGGCAGTCGAGCTTGAGACCGAGCTCGCCGGCCTCGTTGGTCTCGACCGACACCTTGACGGTCCCGCCCTTCTTGAGCACGCCGAACAACACCGCATCAGCGAGCGGGCGCTTGATGTGCTCCTGGATGACGCGGCCGAGCGGACGGGCGCCCATGTGCTCGTCGTAGCCCTTCGTCGCCAGCCATTCGATCGCCGCGTCGTCCAGCTCGAAGGTGACGTTGCGGTCGGCGAGCTGCGCCTCCAGCTGCATGACGAACTTCTGAACCACCGAGCGAACCACCTCCGGCGGCAGAGCGCCGAACGGAATGATGGCATCGAGACGGTTGCGGAACTCCGGCGTGAACATGCGGTTGATCGCCTCGGTATCGTCTCCTTCGCGACGCGCCCGGTTGAAGCCGATCGGCTCGCGGGAGAGATCGGCGGCACCGGCGTTGGTCGTCATGATCACGATGACGTTGCGGAAATCGACCTGCTTGCCGTTGTGGTCGGTCAGCTTGCCGTGGTCCATCACCTGCAGCAGGATGTTGAACAGATCCTGATGCGCCTTCTCGATCTCGTCCAGCAACAGCACGCAGTGCGGATGCTGGTCGACGCCATCGGTCAGAAGGCCGCCCTGGTCGAAGCCGACGTAGCCCGGAGGCGCGCCGATCAGCCGGCTGACGGTGTGCCGCTCCATGTACTCCGACATGTCGAAGCGCAGGATGGGCACGCCCAGGATCGAAGCGAGCTGGCGCGCCACCTCGGTCTTGCCGACACCGGTCGGGCCGGAGAACAGGTAGTTGCCGATCGGCTTCTCCGGCTCCCTGAGGCCGGCGCGGGCCAGCTTGATCGCCGACGACAGGGCGGCGATCGCCTTGTCCTGGCCGTAGACGACCCGCTTGAGGTTGGTCTCCAGGCTTTCCAGCACCTCGGCGTCGTCCTTGGACACCGACTTCGGCGGGATGCGGGCCATGGTGGCAATGGTCGCCTCGATCTCCTTGACGCCGATCACCTTCTTGCGCTTGCCCTCCGGCAGCAGCATCTGGCTGGCGCCGGTCTCGTCGATCACGTCGATCGCCTTGTCGGGAAGCTTGCGGTCGTTGATGTAGCGCGCGCTGAGCTCCACCGCCGACTTGATGGCGTCCTGGGTGTAGCGAACCTTGTGGAACTCTTCGAAATAAGGCTTCAGTCCCTTCAGGATATCGATGGCGTCGTTGACGGTCGGCTCGTTGACATCGATCTTCTGGAAGCGGCGCACCAGCGCCCGATCCTTCTCGAAGAACTGGCGATATTCCTTGTAGGTGGTCGAGCCGATGCAGCGAACGGTGCCGCTGGACAGCGCCGGCTTCAGAAGGTTCGACGCATCCATCGCGCCGCCGGAGGTCGCGCCCGCGCCGATCACCGTGTGGATCTCGTCGATGAACATGATGGCGCCGGGGTAGTTCTCGATCTCCTTCACCACCTGCTTGAGGCGCTCCTCGAAGTCGCCGCGATAGCGGGTTCCAGCCAGAAGCGCGCCCATGTCGAGGGCGAAGATGGTCGAGTCCTTGAGAACGCCGGGCACGTCGCCATCGACGATGCGCCGGGCGAGGCCCTCGGCGATGGCCGTCTTGCCGACGCCGGGATCGCCGACATAAAGCGGGTTGTTCTTGGAACGACGGCACAGCACCTGAATGGTGCGGGCGATCTCGTCGGCCCGGCCGATCAACGGATCGATCTTGCCCTTCAGCGCCTTGTCGTTGAGGTTGACGCAATAGGCATCGAGCGCGTCGGCCTTCTTCTTGTCGGCCGCCGGCCCGCCGGGCGGAGGCGTCTCCTGCGACGGCGCTTCCTCGTCCACGCCGCGCGTCGCCCGAGTTTCGCTCATGCCGGCGCGCTTGGCGATGCCATGGCTGATGTAGTTGACGGCGTCATAGCGGGTCATGTCCTGCTCTTGCAGGAAATAGGCGGCGTGGCTC
The DNA here is from genome assembly GCF_023721755.1 of Pleomorphomonas sp. NRK KF1. Taxonomy (GTDB): domain Bacteria; phylum Pseudomonadota; class Alphaproteobacteria; order Rhizobiales; family Pleomorphomonadaceae; genus Pleomorphomonas. The sequence continues at coordinate 992,550 of NZ_JAMDLH010000001.1, forward strand.
TCGCGCTCGGCAAAGATTGCCACGAGCACGTTGGCGCCGGTCACCTCGTCGCGGCCAGACGACTGGACATGGATCACCGCGCGCTGGATGACGCGCTGGAAGCCGGCCGTGGGTTTTGCCTCCTCGCCGAGTTCCGTCACGAGGTTGTCGAGCTCGGTGTCGATATACTCGACGAGGTTGCGCTTCAGCACATCGAGATCGACCGAGCAGGCGCGCATGACCGCAGCCGCATCGGGATCTTCGACCAGCGACAGAAGCAGATGTTCGAGCGTCGCGTATTCCTGGCGACGTTCATTGGCGAACGCGAGGGCCTGGTGAAGGGCTTTTTCGAGACTGCGCGAGAAGGATGGCACGATGGACCCTCACTTTTTTTCCATGACGCACTGAAGCGGATGCTGATGGCGGCGCGCGAAGTCCATAACCTGCGTCACCTTGGTCTCGGCGACTTCATAGGTGTAGACACCACACTCCCCCACCCCATGATGGTGGACGTGCAACATGATCTGGGTTGCCTCTTCACGCCCCTTGTTGAAGAAACGCTCCAGGATGTGCACCACGAATTCCATCGGCGTGTAGTCGTCGTTCAGGATCAGAACGCGATACATGCTCGGTCGTTTGGTCTTGGTCAGGACCTTGGAGGCTACTCCGGTTCCCGAATCCGACCCGTTCCCACTCTCCCCGTCATCGTCGTCGGCCGATAGGACCGAACGGCGCGTCTTGTCCTCCATTCTCCCCTCGGTCCATCGGTTGGACATGAGGCAAGTGTCGGGCAGATCGAAAGACAGATCCGCCGGTGCCATTCCCGTCACGCCAACCTGAACCGCCTCGACCACCTTTTCCCTCCGATTGCTTGCCCCGATCTTGCGGGCCTTGGGGTCATATTGAATCAGGGACAACGGGGGCGCAATTCCAATCTGGATTCAGGGTCGACACTCCACGCACTTGTGAGAGGCCTGTCTGTATCTGGTAAGGAGTTTCGCTTAGGTCAAGACGCGATGCAATATGGTGAATCGCTGGCAGCCCCCTGCTTTTCGCATGACGGTCTGCCCCCGCCCGACGGCTCCTCAAAAATGCGGAGTCCAATTTCGGGACGGTGCAAATCTGGAAAAGTCGATTCAAACTTTACGGTTCCGTAACCGCGTTGCCGCTAATTTTGCGACCGTTGCCCGTTGGGCGCACGGGATTGGAGAGAACAGGTCGAGTGGGCTTCGTATCCGGCCGAAGAGCGAGGAGCGAACCCCAGAAGTTGGCGTTGTGAGGGCGGTCCATTGTCGAGTTTGCGTAGTCTGGTCTCAAAGGTTCTGCACCAAATGGCGGCCCCGGCGGCGGCCGTGCTCATCGTGGCGGGCGTCTCGACCGCCGCGGTTGCTGCGAAAGGGGTGCCGAGCCAGGTTGTTCCCTCGAAATATGCGGCGATCGTCGTCGATACGGCCACCGGAAAGGTCCTCTACCAGGCCAATCCGGACGCCAAGCGCTACCCCGCCTCGCTGACCAAGATGATGACGCTCTACGTCATGTTCGAAGAGCTCAATCGGGGTCGCTTCAAGATGTCGACCCCGCTGCGCGTCTCCGCACTCGCCCAACGTCAGGCGCCGACCAAGCTCGGCTTGCGCGCCGGCGAGACGATCACCGTGGAAGACGCCATCAAGGGGCTCATCACCCGCTCGGCAAATGATGCCGCCGCCGTCATCGCCGAAAACATCGCCGGCTCGGTGCCGGCCTTCGCCGATCGCATGACGCGCACGGCCCGCGCCATCGGCATGACCAACACCCGCTTCCGCAACGCCAACGGCCTGCCCGATCCGGGGCAGTACACATCCGCGCGCGACATGATGAAGCTCGGCGTGGCGCTGCAAGTTCGCTTTCCCCAGTATTATCCGCTGTTCTCGATCCGCTCCTACACGTTCCGCGGGCGGACGATCGGCAGCCACAACAACCTGATTGGTCGCGTCAACGGCGTCGACGGCATCAAGACAGGCTACGTCAACGCTTCGGGCTACAATCTGGTCACCTCGGTGAAGCGCGACGGACGCAAGCTCGTCGCGGTCGTCATGGGTGGCAAGACCGCCGCCCAGCGCGATGCCCATATGGTGCAGCTGATCAACGCCTATCTGCCGAAGGCGTCGCGCTCCGGTGGCTATGATGACGAACTCGTCGCCGATATCATGAGCGCGCCGAAGGTAGCCGCCGCCACGGCGTCGGCTCTGCCGCCCCATCCCAAGCCTCTGCCGCGACCGATGATGGCCGGTGTCGATGCCGTCGATCCGGATCCGGCTGTCGTCGCCTCGCTTGCGCCCATGGTGCCGGTGCCTCCGGTTGCTCCCGCCGCGCCCGAGCAGGTCGCCGAAGCACCGGCGCCAGCTTTGCCCCCCTCGTCGGAGCCGGTCAGCCTTGCAACGGCGACGCTGCCGTCGAGCCTTGCCAACGCCCACTTGCCGTCCTCCGCCGCCGAAGCCTTCGCCGACATCGGCCCGGCTCCGCAGGGCGACCCGATGGCCGATCTTGTCGCCCGCGTCGACGCCCATTCGCGCCGTGCCGCCAGGACCGTCGAGGTGGCATCCGCCGCTCCAACCGTCGTGATGACCGATGCGTCGCCCGCTCGCCCCCGGAGCGGCTGGGTCATCCAGATCGGCGCCGTCGGGTCGGAGGCCGCTGCCATGGACCTTCTCGATAAGGCAAAGTCGGCAGCTCCGGTGCTTTCCGCCGCCAACCCCTTTGCCGAACCGGTGAAGAAGGGCGGTTCAACGATGGTGAGAGCCCGCTTCGGCGGCTTCGAAAACGAAAAGGCCGCCAACAGAGCCTGTGCGGCCCTCAAGAAGAACGACTTCGCCTGTTTCACAATCAGGCTCTGACCGCCCTGTCGGCGGTCGGAGCGACCCGCGCCCAACCCGCAAGGTATCTCTTCGCCTTTCAGGCGGCGCGGCAAGCACAGTCAGTCAACGGCACCCACTGTTTTGCGTAACGGGAGCTAGACATGTTTGGACAAAAGCCGGTCCTTGGCCTGGTTGATACGTACCGCCAGGAAAGTGGAGCCGCCCTGGTCGGGGTGCACCCGCTTCATCAGCCTGCGGTGGGCGGCCCGGATATCGGCCTCTCCGGCGCCTTGCTGAAGCCCAAGGATCTCGTACGCCTCCTGCTCGCTCATGGCGCCCGGATTCGTCGTTCGACGGCCCCCCGCTGCGGCCTCACCCTGCATGTTCTCACGCCATCCGGGCATTCGGCGGTCGAGGTAAATCTCTAGGGTCGCGCGGCTGCGGCGATCCCTTGCCGTCTCGGCATGCAGGGCGGACAGTTCGGTCGCCCCCATGCGGTTGAGGTCCCGTCCGCGATACGCTCCCGCGGTGACCCGACCACCTATGGCCTCGCCATCGACCACCACCTCGACCATGGGCGACCGAAAGACCGGCTGTCCGCGTCGTCCCCTCCGCCGGGACCGAAGCAGCCCCGCCCGATGGAGAGCGATCAAGGCGGCGACGCCGACCGCGGCGAAAGCCAACCGGCCGGTTACGGCGAGCGCCGCGACAACGCCAAGCCCTGCAAGCAGGCTGTAATTGCCGACGATGGAGTCGATATCGCTCCGAAGTCGGGCGCCGCGCCAGCGAACCAACCAGGCGCCCAGGGCAAGAAGCAGTACCAGCGTGAAGGCCACATTCATGGGAAGGCGCGTCCGGGTTGCGGGGTGTTCGATGCTTCATTTCGAACTTTGCCGGCTGGAATGCAATGGCGATGGGCGCCGTAGGACTTTATTGGCGGAGAAGACCACGCCGCGCTTGAAGCGCCATGCCTTTGCCGCCATTTTGCCTTTGAGTGGAGTCGGCGGGCGAGGCATCTCGAACGCCGCTATTGTTTGCGCGCTGCCACAAACCGATGACGGGATGCTTCGCACATGATGCTTTGCCAGCCGACCCTCCGACGCCTCGCCATGAGATCCCTTCTCGGAGCGGCGCTGGTCACACTCGCCTTCGTCGGTCCGTTTCCGGCGATGGCGCGCGGCAGTGCGACGGCGCAACCGGACAATGGACTGCCGGTGGCCTCTTCGCTCGAGGGCAACTATCTGGCCGGACGCTTTGCCGGCAGTATTGCCGACTACCGCGCGTCGGCCGACTACTTCGCCTCGGCCCTGCTCGACGCACCCGACGACAAGTTCCTGCTCGAACGTGCGTTGTCGCTTTACATCGCCGCCGGTGAGCTGACGGAAGTCCGTGCCTTCGCCGAACGGCTGCGCGATCTCGATGCCGACAGCCCGATTGCCGCGATGACCATCGGCATCGACGATTTTCAGTCCGCTCATTGGGACGAGGCGATCGCATCGTTCCAGCACGCGCGCTCCGGACCGCTCCTGACGCTGGCGGTGGAGATTCTCTCGGCCTGGGCCGAACAGGGAGCCGGCAGGACCGACGATGCGCTCGCCCGCCTCGGCAAGCTTGACGGCGAGAAATGGTACCTTTTCTTCCGCCACTATCACGCTGGCCTCATCGCCTCGGTCGCCGGCCGCGGCGAGGCGGCGGCCGAAGAGTTCAAGGCAGCCCTTGCCATCGATGACGGCCCGGTGTCGGTGATCGACGCGGCGACCCGCGCCTTCGCCCGTAACGGCGATTTCGAAACCGCCAAGGCCACCATCGACAAGGCTCTGGCCTCGGCGCCCGGACATCCGCTGCTCAAGGATGTCGCGGCCATCGTCAACGCCAAGCGCCGCCCGGCCCCGCGGGCCCGCAACGTCAACGAAGGTGCGGCGGAAATCCTCTCCGGCCTCGGTTCGGCCGTGGTTCGCGAGGACGCCAACGACTTCGGCGTCATCTTCCTGCAGCTGGCGCTGGCGCTCGACCCCAGCGACGACATGAGCCGCATCACGCTCGCCGAGAATTTCGAGCGCCTGAACCGCCCGGACGATGCGATCGCCATTCTCGACAAGGTTCCGGCCCACTCGCCGCTCCGGCGAAACGCCGACATCATGATTGCCTTCGACTACAACGCGATGGACCAGGTGGACGAGGCGCGCGCCACGCTGAAGCGCGTCATTCGCAAGAATCCGAAGGACAAGGAAGCGCTGAACGGCCTCGGCAACATCCTGAGGACGCGCAAGATGTTTGCCGAGGCGGCCGACATCTATACGCGGACCATCAAGGCCATCGGCGACAAGCCGCAGGCCGAGGACTGGCAGGTGTTCTACAATCGCGGCATCGCCTACGAGCGGACCGACCGCTGGCCGGAAGCCGAAGCCGACTTCAAGAAGGCCCTCGAACTCAGGCCCGACCAGCCTCTGGTGCTCAACTATCTCGGCTACTCCTGGATCGACAAGGGCATGAACCTTGAGGAGGGCATGCGGCTGATCGAGAAAGCCGTCAGTCTCGCGCCTTCGGACGGCTACATCGTCGACAGTCTCGGCTGGGCCCACTACAAGCTCGGCGAATACGACCAGGCCGTCGAAGAGCTGGAACGGGCGGTTTCGCTGATGCCCTCCGATCCGACCATCAACGACCATCTCGGCGACGCCTACTGGCAGGTCGGCCGCCGGCTCGAGGCGCGCTTCCAATGGAACCACGCCAAGGCCAGCAAGCCCGAACCGGAAGACCTGACCAAGATCGAGGCCAAGATCGAACACGGTCTCATCGAGGAGAATGTCGGCAAGGCCGCCGAGGTTGCGGAGCCAAAGCCCGGCCGGGCAACGCCCTGACAGACGCCGGGGATTGAGGCAATGCCGATCGTCGAAGAGGCGCGCGCCAAGGTCAATCTGGCGCTGCACGTCACCGGACGCCGGCCCGACGGCTACCACGACCTCGACATGCTCGTCGTCTTCGCCGACATCGGCGATAGCCTGACGCTGGCAGCAAGCGAGGCGGAACGCTTCCTCATCGACGGCCCGATGGCCGCCGGCCTGTCCGCGGATGCCGACAATCTCGTGTTGCGCGCGTTGAACGGCTTCCGCGAAGTGACCGGACGGACGGAGCCTCTGGCCATCCAGCTGACCAAGCGCCTGCCCGTCGCGTCCGGCATTGGCGGCGGCTCGGCCGACGCGGCGGCCGCGCTGCGCGGCCTCTGCCGGCTGCACGGCCTCCCGGCCGATGATCCCGCCCTTGCCGCTCTGGTGCTGTCGTTGGGAGCGGATGTGCCGATGTGCATCGCCAGTACGCCCGCTCACGTCGGCGGCGTCGGCGACCGCATCACACCGACGACTGGACAGCTTTCGTTCGGCCTTCTGCTGGTCAACCCGCGCGTCGGCCTATCGACGCCCGCGGCGTTCCGGGCGCTGGAGCGCCGCGACAACCCGCCACTGCCGCCGCTGCCTGCTTTCGATACCGTGGAGCGACTTGCGGGCTTTCTGGCCGGTGAGACTCGCAACGACCTCGAGCCGCCGGCACGCACCATCGCACCGGTCATTGGCGACGTTCTCGCCGCCCTCGCCGATCTGCCGGGCATCCGGTTGGCCCGCATGTCGGGATCGGGGGCAACCTGCTTCGGCCTGTTCGACGACAAGACCTCGGCAGAGAGGGCTGCGCTGAAGCTTGCGCGCGAGCATCCGGACTGGTGGATTGAACCGGCAGCGGCCACTTTCTAGAGCATTCTCGGAAAAGCCTAGAGATCGACGGCTACATCCTCGGCGGCGATCACGCGATGGATGCGCTCCTCATCTACCGCCTCTTCCCCGAAGGGTGCCACGGGCCAGTCCCAGGTATCGAAGGGAAACGGCGGAGTGACGCCGCACAGAAGATCGCGGTTCTCGACGATCACGCCATCTCGCCGCCGCCGCACATAGGCGACATCGGTCACGATGACCGTCTTGCACGGCAGTTGCGCCAATCCGTCGAGATGGCCGGCGACCAGCTGCGTCACCGCATCATCGGGCATGATCCGCGCATTGCCGTCCTTCTCGCGCAAGCGAGCCGCCGCGCCCACGGCGATCTGCGACAAAACGTTGGCCGAGATCACGAGATCGACCTCATCGATCTTGCGGAGGAAACCCAGGGGGTCGAGGCGAACGCCGAGATCCTCCTGACCGGTCGCAAGCTTGATGCGCGACTGCTCGGCGAGCCGGTCGTAGCCGGATATGTCCCGGGTGAGGAAGGTGACGTTGGGATAGCGGCGAAGGAACACCTTCAGCCGAACGGTCGGCAGGTGAACGATATCCACCAGCACGACCTTGTTGAACATGCTCGACAACCGCGCGATCGGCACGTCTCTGAGCAATCCCGATCCCAGCACCACGGCCGTGCGACGAACGGCGACGCCATCGATGGCGCGGTCGATGGCCGCTCGTGTTCGTGCTTCGTGGTCGCCCCAGGCGGCATGCCGCCGACTGGCCCGCGCCCGGAGGCCGATGGCGTCCCGGACGGCGCTGGGGCGGCTCCTGGGTGAAATCAGGCGGGTGACGGCAAACAGGAGGGCCTCGGCGAGCATGCGCGGTATCCGGCTGGTTCTTCACGCGGAGTCACATCCGCAAACCTTGCGACATTTAAGAGCGACACCCGCCTTCTCGGGGAACGCGCGCCGCTCGAAACTCAGGCGATTTCGCCGCAAACCACAGGCACCGGCGTCCCCGTCGTAGCCGGAAACGATGACGGAAGCCCCTTCAGGCGCCGCGCCGCGAGATAGGCGAACGCCTGCGCCTCGACGAAATCGGCGTCGAAGCCGACGTTACCGGCCGGCACCACCTCGACACCGGACCGCTCGGCGATCATTCGCACCATCACCGGATTGCGGGCGCCGCCACCCGACACGATGACCGTGCGGATCGGCGCACCGGCAAGGCGCAGACCAGCCGCAACTCCTTCGGCGGTGAAGGCGGTGAGCGTCGCCACGCGATCGGCGAACGGCAAACGGGCGGCCGCGTCGGCGCGGAACGTGTTGCGGTCCAGCGACTTGGGCGCCGGCGTCTCGAAGTGCGGATGGTCCATCAGTTGGCCGAGCACGCTCTCGTCCACCCGCCCCTGCGCGGCTATGGCGCCATCGACATCGAATCGGGCCCCGGTGGCGTTGAACACAAGATCGTCGATCAGCGCATTGCCGGGACCGGTATCGAAGGCGATGAGCTCGCCGTCCTCTCCGATCAGCGTGACGTTGGCGACGCCGCCGATATTGAGGAAGGCCACCGGCGGGGTGAGCCCCGCCTTGCGGGCCAGCGCCCGGTGGTAGACCGGCACGAGCGGCGCGCCCTGCCCGCCAGCCCGAATGTCGGCCGACCGGAAATCATGGACGACCGGCAGGTTGAAGCGTTCGGCCAGCACGCTGGCATCGCCGATCTGGGCGGTAAAGCCTCGGTCGGGCGCGTGATGCACCGTCTGACCATGAAACCCGATCACCTCGGGTCGGATGCCCTTCTTCTCGGCAGCGATCAGCAGCACCGCCACCACATGCGCATGCGCGTCGGTGACGACCGTTTCCGCCTCGGCAAGCCGGCCGAAGCGGTCTTCGCGGGCGGACATGCCGACCGCATCCTTCAACGCCGCCCGCAGAACCGACCGTTCCTCATCCCCATAAGGTTGGAAAAGCGTCGGCCCGAACTCGGCGATCCCCTCTCCATCGGTGCGGATCAGCGCCGCGTCGACGCCGTCCATCGACGTGCCGCTCATCAGTCCGAGTGCCCACATGGCCGAATCGCCAGACATTTTTGACCTCATACCCCGTGAAATCCGGTTTCGATCCTGATAGGAAGCCCAGCGGACTGATACGTCAATTCGGGTCCGCGGACAAACCAAAGGTACAGAAAGATGAGCGGCTTCAAGTCGGATTTCCTGCGCACGCTCGACGAGCGCGGTTTCATCCACCAGATCTCGGACCCCGAGGGTCTCGACGCCGAGTGCATGAAGGGTCCGATTACCGCCTATGTGGGCTATGACGCCACCGCGACGTCCATCCACATCGGCAACCTCATCACCGTCACCATGCTCTATTGGCTGCAGGAGACCGGGCACCGCCCGATCAGCCTGATGGGCGGCGGCACCTCCATGGTGGGCGACCCCTCCTTCCGCGACGACCAGCGCAAGCTTCTGTCGCCGGAGACCATCGCCGACAACATCGCCAGCATCAAGAAGGTCTACTCGCGCATCTTGCGCTACGGCGACGGCCCGACCGACGCCATCATGGCCAACAATGCCGACTGGCTGATGAAGCTCAACTACGTCGAGTTCCTGCGCGACGTCGGCCGCTTCTTCTCGGTCAACCGGATGCTGTCCTTCGACAGCGTCAAGCTGCGCCTCGACCGCGAGCAGTCGCTGTCCTTCCTCGAGTTCAACTACATGATCATGCAGGGCTACGACTTCGTCGAGCTCAACCGCCGCTACGGTACCGTGCTGCAGATGGGCGGCTCCGACCAGTGGGGCAACATCGTCAACGGCGTCGACCTCAGCCACCGCATGGGCGGCCCGCAGCTCTACGCGCTGACGACGCCGCTTCTGACCACGTCGTCGGGTCAGAAGATGGGCAAGACCGCCAATGGCGCCGTCTGGCTCAATGGCGACCTCTTCAGCCCCTATGATTTCTGGCAGTATTTCCGCAACACCGAGGACGCCGACGTCGTCCGCTTCCTGAAGATCTTCACCCGCCTGCCGCTCACCGAGATCGCTCGGCTTGGCGCGCTCGGCGGCGCCGAGATCAACGAGGCCAAGAAGATCCTCGCCACCGAGGCGACGGCCGTCGTCCATGGCCGGGAAGCAGCCGAAGCGGCCGCCGAAACGGCCCGCCTGACCTTCGAGGAAGGCGTCCATGCCGACGACCTGCCGACCGTCGAGGTGCCGAAGGCCGACCTTGAAGCCGGCGTCGGCGTGCTCACCGCTTTCGTTCAGGCCGGGCTCGCCGCCTCCAACGGCGATGCGCGCCGCTCTGCCCAGGGCGGCGGCCTCAAGGTCAACGACCGCGCGGTGACCGATCCCAAGGAAGTCCTGACGCTCCAGAGCCTCAACGACGACGGGGTCATCAAGCTGTCGCTCGGCAAGAAGAAGCACATACTGCTGAAGCCGGTCTGATCGGCGGAACGTCCTCGCTGATGCACCAGAGCAGTTCCAGCAAAAGTGGGTACCGGTTTTGCGTCCGGAACTGCGTCTTAACAAAGAGATGGAGTTTTTCCGGCGAACCCAAGTTCACCGGAAAAACTCTAGGTCCACCCCGGCTTCCCGTCGGGGTGTGCATCTGTGACGTGAACTATAGCGTTGTTCAATCCGACTGAATCAGATCGATGCTCTCGCTTCGGCGCGGCAGCATGGACACGAGGCTGTCCTTCGGAAGCGCCTTTGAGAAGTAGTGGCCCTGGATCAGGTCGCAGCCCCAGCCGGTCAGCGAATCCAACTGCTCTCGTGTCTCCACGCCTTCCGCCACCACCTTGAACGACATCACCTTCGCGAGCTTGATGATCGTCGAGGCCAGTCCGCACTGTTGGGCGTCGCGGGGAATACCCGTGATGAAGCTGCGATCGATCTTGATGCAGTCCCACGGCATCTCCCTGAGATAGGAGAAGGACGAGTATCCCGTACCGAAATCGTCGATCGCGATACTGATACCCATGTCCTTCAGTTCCCTGAGAATGGGAGTGACCTCGTTCTCGCGCTCGATGTAGGAGGATTCCGTTATTTCGATTTGAAGATTGTGGGCGGGGAAGCCGGTCTCGGCCAGTGTCTTCGACAGGACGGATATGAAACTGCCGAACCGGACCTGGCTCGCCGATATGTTGACCGACACCGTGATGGGCGCATGGCCATTCTGGAGCCACTCCTGCCCGTCGCGACAGGCTCTTTCGAGAACATACTCGCCGACGGCCTCGATGAGGCTGGTACCCTCCGCCACGGGAATGAAGTCGCATGGCGGCACCACGCCGAGCTCCGGGTCGGTCCACCGCGCGAGGGCCTCGACACCGCGCAGCTCATGGCTCACGGCATCGAACTGCGGCTGATAGTGGACCTCCAGAATGTTGTTCTCCAAAGCATTCTTCAGCTTCAAACCCAGCTTCATCTTTTTCTGGCTCTCGGCAGTCAGCCTGTCCTCGTAGATGCCGACTGAGCCCCGCCTGTTGCGCTTTGCCTCGTAGAGAGCTGCGTCCGCTTCAAGAAGAGCGTCATGATCGCCCGGCCGGGATTGGTAGCTGACGCCAAGCGTCGCGGAGGAAAAGACCTCGAGCCCATCGTCGATGCGAACGGTTTGCCCGAGAGCCTGCTGAATCCTCCCGATGACCTCCTCTATGAAGCCACCATCGCCGGAATGGACGAGAAGCGCGAACTCATCGCCGCCGATACGGCACAGAATATCCTCCGGCTTCAGGAGTTCCTGCCGGACGGTATCGAGACGGCTCGCAACGACCTGCAGAACCCGGTCGCCGGCGCCATGCCCGTAGCTGTCGTTGACGTCCTTGAAGTGGTCGAGATCGACGATGATGAGCGTAAAGGGCGTGTCTCGCAGGCCGGCAAGACGCTGATCGAGCGCGCGTCGGTTGACCAAGCCGGTCAGTTGGTCGCGCGAGGCAAGATACGCAAGTCTGTCCTGAGCACTCTTCTGCTCGGTAATGTCGATCAGCGAATAGACATAGGTCTCCCCGCCCTCGGCGTCCTCCCCGGCGGGCGTTATCGACAGGATGCCGGGGCGGCTCCCACCCGGCCCGAACATGATCTCGCGGCGCCACATGTCCTTCGGGTTCTGCGGAATAGGAACCGGCTTTCCATCGCTCCAGAACGCGTCCTTCAGACTGGACCGCTGACCATTCTCAACCCCGGCAATGTTCAGCATCCGCCGGAAGGCCGCGTTCGCCTTGAGCATGGACCCGGCATTGTCGACAATGGCGAGCCCTTCGGTCGAGTTCTTGAAAACCACGTCACCACGCCGGACATCCTGATCCTTTCGAGCCATTTCCTTGATCAGGGCGGCGCTGCTGGATGCCAGGAGGCGCCAACGGACCGTATCGGCTTCGAGATAGTCGACGAAAGCCTGTCGCTTCCAGAGCACGAACAGGGCGAGCGGAACCCCGAAGGTCGCCGCAATCAGGATCTTGCCCGAAAGACCTCCGAAGACGATCGCGGCGATTTCCGAATTCATTCCGAAGGCGATGAACGGAAATGCGATACCGTCCAGCACGAGGACAAGGACAAAGGAGAAGATGTAGATCGCCGCGGTGATGGGGAGTGGCGGCTTTCTTCTCTTGGTAAACTCGAAAATATACAACAAAATCAAGAGTTCGGTGACGATGAGAACGCCTCCGAGCGCAATCAGTGCCGTCGAAACCTCAAACAACGCCGGGGGGACGTTATGCGGGTTGATGACGCCGTCCGTCTTCAGGATCGACTGCGTAAGAAAGGAAATGATGATGTTGAAGACATCGACGACGAAGACCAGCCGAACCAGGTGACGCAGGATGAAAGCATCTCGCTCGATCCAGACGAACATGACCGCCGTCATCATGAACGCGCCGTAGCAAAGATTTCCGCCCGATACGACGATACCGTCGGCAACCTGGAGAGAATAGATGTTCCCCCAGAATCCACCGATCAGGAGAACAAGAGATATGTAAACGTAGAAATGGACCTGCCGCACAGGACCAGAAAGCGTTGTAAAGTAAAGCGGAAATACGGAGAAGGCGGCTATCTGCAAAACGAGCAAAGCAAACATGATAGCCAACCCGCGCTTGTGACACCGAGCAACGATACGACACGCTGCACTCCAGATCACCCGAGCATCCGATCGCTTGCGTCCGATCCGAAAGCTTCAGGAGGTCGACACAGTCAGGCCTTTTTATTCATGGCCGAACCGCATGCGCCCGAACGACAGGAATGCCCAACCCGCCTCTTGCATTTGTATGCAGTTGTTCCGGAAAGCTTAACATCAGGCCCGTGGATTCTCATACGAAACTATTGACGTTGCCGACTATCAGAAAGTCTAGTGGAGCGAATTTGACATTTGAGTCCCGCCTGACATAGAGCGCTCGCTCAAATGTCAAATTCAAAAGCTCCACTAACCCAATAACTTGCTAGTGGTTCTCTTGACCGAGACATTTGCTCTGAGGCCAGTATCACGCGGATGCAAATGTCTCGGTCGAACCATTAGCGACAGTACGAGGCTTCAAGGCCGTCAGATGAACATCAACCGAAGAGAGAGACGACAAAAGCCGACATCGGCTCTCACACCGACGCCAAATCCTCATCAGACCGCCGTCACTTCAGCTCGAACAACCGACGGAAAATGCCCGGGGCGATCGCAGAAAGAGGATTGACGGAGAGCGATGGCGCGTCGATCGGTCCGCTGAGACGGTAGGACACACCGAGCAGGCCGGAGCGGCCGCCTCCGGCGAAGATCGTCTGTCCGAGCAAGGGGATGGACGCCAGCACGCTGTCAAGTTGGTTGGCCGGCAAATAGCTGCCGGCAAGGCGCATGGCGTTCTTGGAGAAATCGACGTCGCCGGCCATGGTGAGGCCGGCCGTGCCGGTTCGGATGAAGCCCTCGCCGATCGTCAGAACACCATTGCCGAACTTGATGTCGAAGACCAGCCGGCCGATCTCCGCCGTCGACAATCCCTCGGTCGGACCGTCGCGCGAGGCGGTGGAGAGCTGGGCCAGCGCCGGCTCCTCCACCACCTTCCAACGATTGCCGTCGATCCGGGCACCCAGGAAGCCCCGGTCGTCGAGTGAGCCGGCAAGAGTCGCTCGCCCGCCATAGACGCGCCGATAGACGCCGAGAAAGCGCAGGAGGCGACCGACTTCGCCGGCCTCGACCCTGATGTCCCGTCCCTCGGCGGCCGGCCGCACCGTCGCCGACGCCGAACCGCCACCGGAGGTCTGCACCGTCAGCGACAACTCGTTGATCCGTCCGCCGGCGATTGCGGCCGACAGGTTGAGCCCGTCGAGCTGCTCTCCGCCTTCGCCCGTCACGTTGGCAATGGCCGCGGACAAGGTCACCGGCATGTCGCTCGGAACGCCTGTTCCCGTCGTTCGCCGGAGGACGTTGCCGACCAGAGCACGCGCATCGAGCCGCGAGCCGTTGACCGAAACCTTGAGACCGCCCTCGCCGGTCGAGGCCTTCAGCGTCAGACGGTCGGTGGCGGAGAAGTTGAACTTGCTGAGGTTGGCGCCGATGAAATCGCCTTCGCCATCGAGCGTGATCTGCCCCTCCACCTGAGCCGAGCCAGCTTTGAGAGACAGATTGGTGATGCTCGTACCGGAGGAGCTCTCCGCCAGATCGAAGGTCAAGGTACCGGGTTTACCGGCCGGTTTGCGGAAGCCGACCAGCGGCAGGTTGATCTCCGCCTTGGCAAGATTGACCGACACGTGGCGCGATGTTCCGATGTCGGTCATCTCAACCGACACATTGCCCGTGAACATTTCACCGAGATCGAGGCCATAGGCCTTGGCGGCGGCGGCATCGAGATCGAGCTTTAAGACCGACTTTGTCTCGCCCTCGCCTGAGAGCGGCAGCGTCAGGAACAGGTCGGCCGGCGAGCCGTCGATCTGCGCCGTTCCGCTGAGATGGGCGGCGCCGTCGCGAAGCTCTATGGCGAGATTCCCGCGCGTGACGGCGCGGCCGTTGATCGGCGTACCGGGAGAGAACCCGGCGAGATCGATCCGGCCGCCATAGACGATATCGCTGTCGGCAACCTCCTCGACCAGCGGCAGGCGGATCGAGAGATCGGCCGTCGCCGAGCCCGCTGCCTTGGCCGGGTCGAGGGAGAAATCGGCCTCCTCGGCGAACGGAAGACGATTCCAGAGGGCGATGGCGGCGGAAGCCGATCCGGATAGACGCAACGTCACCTCACCATCCGGCACCGGTGCATCCACCACCGGCACCGTAAATGTCGCAGGCCCCACGTCGAGGCGGCGCCCCTGCCCAAGATCGACCCATCCGCTGGCCACGGTGATCTCGAAGCGATTGCCGGAAAGCGTACCCCGGCCGACCGCGTCGCGGATCAGGGGGGCATCATCGAAAGGCGTGAACGCGGCTTCGGAAAAGTCGAAGGCAAGGGACGCTTCCGGTGCGATGATGCCGCCGCCCGCCGGTGCGTCACCACGCATGGCAAGGTCGACCGTCGCGTTGGTGATCTGGCCCGAATGAATGTGCGTACCGATCCAGCTGCGAACGTCGGGGGCGACCGTGACTGGCCAGAGCGCCTTGAGCGCGGCGGCTGGAAGGCGCGGCGATACGCCGGAAAGGACCGCGAAGGTGCCGCCATCGCGATGCGACGCGCGGGCCGCCGCCGTGAAGCTGATGCCGGCGCCCTCGACGTGCATGTCATCCATGACCAGCAGGGACTCGGCCTGATCGTAGCTGCCGGCAATGCGCCCGTCGCTGGTCCTGATGCCGCTCAACACGTCTTGTCCCTCGAACTTGAAATCGAAGGTCCAGAGCTTGTCGCGCCGTGGCGGCGCGACTTCGCCATGGGCGAGCAGATAGCCATTGTTGAGCACGACAGGCGAAGGGTTGAGCGTGATCAGCTCTTTCTCGGGGTTCCACTCGAAATCGAGACGAACAGGCGCTGCGAGGGCGTCCATCTCGGTGTCGCCGAAACGAAGCGACGAACCGAGAACGACCTGCCATGCGGCTGCCGTGATCCCCTGTTCGGCACCGACCGTAACCGAGCCGGACAGACTGATCGAACCCGACAGGTTGAGATCGTCACGCCCCGTCGCAGATGCGATGTCGGCCAGATCGAAGCCACGTGTCTCGACCTTGAGCAGGATCGGATCGCCCGGCGGCGGCAGATCCGAGGTGAGTCGCAGCGAAACGGCACCATTGGTCCCAAGGCCGATGGCCTGCGCCTCCACGAGGTGACCGTCTTTGGCGGTTCCCGTCACCGACACGTCGGAGACGACGTCGCGCCGCGCCTTGCCCGGCCGTTCGACGCCGAAGCCGAAGGAGCGGATTTCGAAAAAGCGAAGCCCATTTTCGGTGATCGCCCGCCGGATCGCCAGAATCACCTGGTCTATCGGCGGCAGTTTCATCTGGGGACCGATGTCGCTGACCAGGACGTGATCCAGCACGACGCCCTCGACGGGAACGTCGTTGGCAACCGGCCTCGGCCATCGGACGGCAATCCGCATCTCGTTGATCGAAACCACGATGTCGTTCGGCCGTTCAAGCCGAATGTCGCGGACGATCAGTTCGGGATTGAGATCATCACCGAGCCTGACACCCGCAAGTCCGACGTCGATGTGGACATCAGGCGATGCGGCCACAACGGTCGCCTCGATCCGGCTGGCGAGAAACGGCAGGAAAAGCGGCCCCTGCGACAGGCGCCAAACGAGAAACGCACCAGCGATCCCAGCCGCGACGAGCAGGATCGCCGCGAACCGAAGGGCACGTACCCACCAGCGCGTTCGTCGCTTCGGCGTCTGTTCGTCGCTGCCGGTCCCCGCTATGTCGGCGCCCTCCCTGAACGAGCCTCGCCAGCGCAACGCCGGAATGGCCGGAAACATCATTGACGACGGCGGCAGGCTTGCCTCGCCCCCGGCAGCCGGCTACCAATCGGAAACTACGTAGCGATCATGCGCCGCCGTTCCCCGGAAAGATCCGACATGGCCGATTCCTTCCTTTGCCGCCTCGAAAGCCGTAGCCTCGTTGACGTCACCGGTCCAGAGGCCTCCGATTTTCTCGACCGGATGATCACACAGAACACCGAGGCCGCCGACGGACGAACCGCCGCCTTCGGCGCCCTCCTGACCCCGCAGGGCAAGATCATCTCGGATTTTCTGGTTGTCCGTCAGGATAATGGCGGATTTCTGCTCGATACCCCCGCGGCAGGCGCCGCCGATCTTCGAAAGCGCCTGACCATGTTCAAGCTTCGCGCCGACGTGACCATCGGCGCTTCGCCGCTGGTCGTCTATGCCGGTACCGGCGCGCCGCCTGACGCCGGCCTCGTTGCCCTCGATCCGCGCCATCCCGACCTCGGCTGGCGCCTCTACGCGGCTGAGGGAAGTGTCGCCACCAACGCCGACGAAGCCGTGTGGCAAGCCCATCGCGTAGCGCTCGGCATACCGGAGGCCGGCGCCGACCTGCCGCTTCTCGACGCCTTCCCGCACGACCTCGCCATGGACAGTCTGCACGGCGTCGACTTCGACAAGGGATGCTACGTGGGTCAGGAAGTGGTGAGCCGGATGCGCTATCGCGGCACCGCTCGCCGCCGGCCGGTCACGCTTTCGGCAGAAACCGACCTGCCGCCGGCCGGCGCCGAGATCCTGATCGGAGGTCGGGTCGCCGGTCACCTCGGATCGGCGAGCGGCACCCGAGGAATCGCCATCCTGAGGCTGGACCGGGTCCAGGATGCGCAGACAGCGAACGAGACCATCACCGTGGACGGGCTGCCGGTTTCGGTTGCGCTTCCGGCCTGGGCCGACTACGGCTGGCCGGACATCCAAAAGCCCGACGCATCCAAACCGGACGACTGACATAAATGGCCGACAAAGCCGGCTCTCCGCCCCGTGCATGGCAGCGCATGCTGTCGGGACGGCGGCTCGATCTTCTCGATCCCTCACCGCTCGACGTCGAAATCACCGACATCGCCCACGGCCTCGCCCGCGTTGCCCGCTGGAATGGACAGACCGTTGGCGACCACGCATTCTCCGTGGCCCAGCACTGTCTGGTTGTCGAGGACATTGCCGGCCTTCTGGAGCCGGAACTGACCGTGTGCCAACGCCTCGTCGTCCTGCTGCACGACGCCCCCGAATACGTGATCGGCGACATGATCTCGCCGTTCAAGTCCGTGATGGGCGGCGATTACAAGGTGGTCGAGAAGCGTCTTGCCGACGCCATTCACCGCAGGTTCGGGCTTGAGAAACACGATACCGAGCGTTTGAAGAAACTCGCCAAGAAGGCCGATCTGATCTCGGCCTATTTCGAGGCGGTGGAACTCGCCGGCTTCACGGCCGATGAAGCGAAGCGCATCTTCGGAGTCCCGCGCGGCATCGGCCGCCAGACCCCCACCGGCCCGGTACTCGGCCTCGATCCGCTGCCGACCGTTTCGGCGGAAGAGGCTTTCCTCAACAGATTCCAACAGCTTGAAAGCCAGCGATGACCGCGACGACCATCCATGTCTGCTCTCTCACCAAGCTCGAAGAAACGGTGGCGCTCACCGGCGCCCGCCACGTCATCACGCTGATCAATGCCGGAACGCCCATGCGTCTGCCGGCAACCATCGGCCACGACAACCATCTTTTCCTCGCCATGCACGATATCGTCGAAACGGTCGACGGCATGACGCCGCCGGGCGAGACGCACGTGGCGCAGATGCTGGAATGGGTGAACGACTGGGACCGCACGACGCCGCTCGTCGTCCACTGCTTTGCCGGCATCTCCCGGTCGACGGCCGCCGCCTACACGCTGGTATCGGCGCTCAATCCATGGCGCGACGAAGTGGCCCTCGCCACCTTGCTGCGCCAGCGCGCACCGTCGGCAACGCCCAACCGTCGCATCGTCGAGATCGCTGACCGCCTCCTCGGTCGCGACGGCCGCATGGTCGCGGCGATCGATGCCATCGGGCGCGGCGCCGACGCCTTCGAGGGCACGCCATTCGCGCTCGAAATCGAAGCGACGCGTTGATCGGCAACCGAAAGACGACTGAGCGTCTCAACGGACGCGCGCCCCGGTTTTCCGTGCTATAGGCAGGTCATGGATACTCGCGACACGCAACTGGAAAGCGGCAGCATGCCGACGTGGGTCTACAGCTTCGGCGACGGCGTGGCGGACGGTGGCATCCGGCTTCGCCACCTTCTCGGCACCAAGGGCGCCAACCTGGCGGAGATGGCCAGCCTGGGCCTGCCGGTCCCCCCCGGCTTCACCATCACCACCGAGGTCTGCCGCCACTATTACGCCAACGACCACCAGTACCCGCTCGATCTGGAGCGGCAGGTCAACGCCGCGCTCGACCTGCTCAGCCGGCGTACGGGCCGCGCCTTCGGCCACCCCGAGCGCCCGCTTCTGGTCTCGGTCCGCTCCGGCGCGCTGGCCGCCATGCCGGGCATGATGGACACGGTGCTCAACCTCGGCCTCAACGACGTGACCGTCGAGGCGCTGGCGGCCGAGTCCGGCGACGCCCGCTTCGCGCTCGACAGCTACCGCCGCTTCATCCAGATGTTCGGCGACGTGGTGATGGGCGTCGACGGCCAGGCCTTCGAGGAGATTCTCGACGACCTCAAGGAACGCGAGGGCTATTACAACGACACCGAACTTGCCGCCGACGAGTGGCGCAAGGTCATCGCCAGTTTCAAGGACCTGATCGCCGACGAGACCGGGAAGCCCTTCCCGCTCGACCCGCGCGAACAGCTCTGGGGCGCCATCGGCGCTGTCTTCGGCTCATGGAGCAATCGGCGCGCCGTTACCTTCCGCAAGCTGCACGGCATCTCGTCGAACTCCGGCACGGCGGTCAACGTCCAGGCCATGGTGTTCGGCAACATGGACGAGCGCTCGGCAACTGGCGTCGCCTTCACGCGCAACCCGTCGACCGGCGAACGCCAGCTTTACGGCGAGTTCCTGCTCAACGCACAGGGCGAAGAGGTGGTGACCGGCCTCCGGACGCCGCAGGACATCACCGAGGCGGCCCGGCTCGCCAGCCGCTCCGATCGGCCATCGCTCGAAGCGCTGATGCCCGACACCTATCGCGAGTTCATCGGCTACTGCCAGAAGCTCGAACGCCACTTCAAGGACATCCAGGATCTCGAGTTCACCATCGAACGCGGCAAGCTCTGGATGTTGCAGACGCGATCGGGTCGCCGCACCGTCGAGGCAGCGCTCAGGATCGCCGTCGACATGGCCACCGAGGGCCTGATCACCCGCGAGGAGGCGATCGAGCGCATCGATCCATCTTCGCTGGAACAGCTCCTGCACCCGACCATCGAGACCGATGCGCCGCGAGACATTCTCGCCACCGGTCTTCCCGCCTCGCCCGGCGCCGCCGTCGGCGAAATCGCCTTCAACTCCGAACAGGCCGAGAAGGCCCGTCAGCGCGGCATCAAGGTCATTCTCGTTCGTGCCGAGACCAGCCCCGACGACGTGCACGGCATGCATTCGGCGGTCGGCGTCGTCACGGCGCGCGGCGGCATGACCTCGCACGCCGCCGTCATCGCCCGCGGCCTCGGCAAACCCTGCGTGGTCGGCGTCAGCGCCCTCAAGGCCGATCCGGTGAGGGGCATCGTGACCGTGGGCAAGCGCGAGCTTCGGGCCGGCGACATCATCACCATCGACGGCTCGTCCGGACAGGTGATGGCCGGCCGCGTGCCGATGAAGGAGCCCGAGCTGTCCGGCCCCTTTGCCGAGATCATGGCCTGGTCCGACGCCATCCGCCGCCTCGAAGTCCGCGCCAATGCGGAAACGCCTCTCGAGGCGCGCATCGCCCGTCAGTTCGGCGCCGAGGGCATCGGCCTCTGCCGCACCGAACACATGTTCTTCGAGCACTCGCGCATTTCCGCCGTGCGCGAGATGATCCTCGCCGAAACGCCCGAGAGCCGCCGGACGGCGCTGGAGAAGATACTGCCGATGCAACGGCAGGATTTCGCCGAGCTGTTCGAGATCATGGAGGGGCAGCCGGTCTGCATCCGCCTGCTCGACCCACCTTTGCACGAGTTCCTGCCCCGCACCGAGCGGGAGGTGGCGGAGCTGGCAGAGACGGCCGGCGTGTCGCCCGAGGTGCTGCGTCGGCGCATTGCCAATCTGGAAGAGTACAACCCGATGCTCGGCCACCGGGGCTGCCGTCTCGCGGTGTCCTTTCCGGAGATCGCCGAAGTGCAGGCCCGCGCCATCTTCGAGGCGGCCATTGCCGCTTCGGACAAGCTCGGCCAACCGGTCGTGCCGGAGATCATGGTGCCGCTCGTCGCCGCCCGCAAGGAACTCGACTACGTCAAGGCGATCATCGCCCGCGTCGCCGTCGAGGTGTCCGAGGCGGCCGGTCGGCCGGTGAACTACAAGGTCGGCACGATGATCGAGCTGCCGCGCGCCGCGCTGATGGCCGAGGACATCGCCCAGTCGGCCGCCTTCTTTTCCTTCGGCACCAACGACCTCACCCAGACCACCTTCGGCATCAGCCGCGATGACGCGGCATCTTTCCTGCCGACCTATCTGCAGAAAGGCGTTCTCGCCCGCGATCCTTTCGTCAGCCTCGATCGCGACGGTGTCGGCGAGCTGATCCGCATCGCCATCGAGCGTGGCCGGAAATCGCGCCCCGACATCAGCCTCGGCATGTGCGGCGAGCATGGTGGCGATCCGGCCTCCATCGCCTTCTGCGAGGAAGCCGGCCTGTCCTACGTCTCCTGTTCGCCGTTCCGCATGCCGATCGCCCGTCTCGCGGCGGCGCGCGCCGTGGTCATCGGTCGAAAGGAACGTCTCGGCGATTGACCAGCCCCGCGATGAAGCGCGCCGTCGCCGGTCCGGTGAACAGCACCATGAAGAAGCGCATGGTCTGCATGGCCATGACGAAGGACATGTCGACGTTGCTCGACGCGGCGATGATGGCAACCGAGTCGGCGCCGCCCGGCGAAGTCGCGAGATAGGCCGTCAGGAAATCCACGCCGGTCACGGCTGACAGGACACCGGCATAGACGGTGCAGATGGCGACGAGCACCAGGATGGCCAGGAGGATGGTCGGCAGAGCCCTTGCCGCGTAGGCGATGATTTCCCGGTTGAACCGGCCACCGATCGCCCAGCCGCAAACCGCATAGGATAACGCAAGCAGCGCCGGCGGCAGCTCGACGGTGAGCAGGCCGGCACCCTGCAGGCCGATGGCAAACAGCATCGGCAGGATCATCGCGCCCGTCGTCAGCTTGAAGATGCGCGACAGCCCGAGCCCGGCGGCGATGACCGCCAGCGTGCCGGCGAGATTCGCCCAATGCGTCGGCGGAAACCAGTCGGCCGCCGAGCCACCGGTCAGCGTCGCGCCGAGATAGAAACGTGCTGCCAGCGACGCCATGGTGGCGACGATCAGAACGCGAAGATACTGCATCACGGCAACGAGCCGCGTGTCGCCGCCATAGGCCTCGGCCATGATCACCATGGCGGTGGCCGCGCCCGGCGACGCTCCCCAGACGGCGGTCGTGCCGGGCAGCACACGAAAGCGGGCAAGCACGTAGCCGATCACGTTGGCGGTGACCACCACCGACGCCACGCCGAACAGGATGACCGGCCAGGCCGAGAGAATCTCGCCCAGAACAGTTGGCGGCATCGCCCGCGCCATCATCGTGCCGACCACGCCCTGAGCCATCATGAACGCCGACCGAGGCATCGCCACAGCCCGTCCGCTAACACCGAGGAGAATGGCCGCGAGCATCGGCCCGAGCAGCAGCGCCGCCGGCAGGTGGGCCATCTCGAAGGCGACGCTGATGGCAACCGACGCCGAGAGCAGAACAGCCCAGCGAACGGCCTGGGCATGAAAGCCGGAACCCGGCCGCGGGAGGAACATCAACGATACCGATCCGGCGTGAGAGTGGGTGGCGGCCGGTCGCCACCTGAGCGACGCCATGCCGGAAAGTTTCCTTCTTCGACCAGCGCTACACCCTCCATCATGGCCTCGACCACTCTCGATTCAGAATGGCAGCTCCGCAGGGCATCTTGACCATCTCTGAGAGTGCAGGACCGGTCGATTCAACTTCCCCCTAGTATTGCCAATAACCTTACTCTGTGGTGACAGTTTTTATTGTACGTCATCGCACTGTTACATTTTCAGACCGGCAAGCAAAAGGCTGCGGAAGTTACCTTTCATAAATGGATGGGCGATTAGCTTTCTTTGCCACCAATCGCCAAGAGTCTAATTGACATGCCCCTCCTCAACACCCGCGGCAAGCTCCTGCATCGCATTATCTTCATCGCGTCGCTGATCGTGATCGCGAGCTTTGCTCTCTTCTCCACGACCATCTACGTGCTGGAGAGACAGGATCTGAGGGACAACGTCGCCCGCACGCTGGCAACGACCGGGGCCAGCGTTGCCTCCGGCACAGGCAACTGGTTCCAGGGCCGTCTGCTGATCGCCACCCAGGCCGCCGATTCCATCGGCGGCTCCAAGGAGGTGCTCGGTCTGGTTCTCTCGGGCAAGACGCTGAGCTCGGAGTTCCTGTCGGTTTATCTCGGCGAGGAAAACGGCGCCTTTACCATCTCGCCCAAGGCTGAAATGCCCGCCGATTACGACCCGCGCAAGCGTCCCTGGTACATCGATACCGCCAAGGCGATGTCGACCCAGCTGACCGAACCCTATGTCGACCTGGCGACCAACAAGGTGGTCATCTCGGCCTGCGTTCCCGTCAGCGCCGACGGCAAGATGATCGGCGTGTTCGGCGGCGACTTCGCGCTCGACGCGCTGATCGATCGCATCAAGGCGTCCAACTTCGGCGGTATCGGCCAGGCGTTCCTGGTCTCCGCGGATGGCAAGATACTCGTGCATCCCGAGGCAAGCCTGGTGGGCAAGCCGCTGTCGGACGCCTTTGCCGGCCTATCGGCGCCAACCACCGGCAACATGGTTGAAACGACGTTCGCCGGCCGCAACCACGTCGCCAGCTTCGTCGCCATCGAGGGCCTGCCGGTCAAGTGGTATGTCGGCGTCGCCGTCGACAGCGACATGGCCTATGCCAGCCTGAACCGGCTGGGAATCACCGCGCTTGTGGCGACCATCGCCGCTACGGTCCTGCTGCTGCTTGCCCTCGGGTTGGTCCTGAAGCGCGTCGTCGCCGAGCCTATCACGGCCATGACCGCCGCCATGCGCTCGCTGGCCGCCGGAAATCTCCAGACCGACATCCCTTGCCTCAATCGCCGCGATGAGATCGGACACATGGCGGCCGCCGTGGCCGTCTTCCGGTCCAATGCCGAAGAGAGGGATCGTCTGGAAGAAAGCCAGCGGGCTACCGTCGAGGAACGCGAACGTCGGGCCGCGCGCGCCGAGGCGCTGATCGAACACTTCCGCTCCGAGGTGTCTGGAACCATCGGCATGGTCGTCGACGCCGCCCAGCGTCTTGAGGGGTCGGCCGAGGAACTGATGGCCACCGCCGAAGGCAGCGAACGCAGCAGCGGGGTAGCGGCCGCCGCCGCCGAGCAGGCTTCGGGCAACGTCCGTTCCGTTGCCGCCACCTGCGAGGAGCTTGAAGCATCGACCAACGAGATTGCCCGTCAGGTCGGCACGTCTCAGGCCGTTGCCGGCAAGGCGCGCGCCTCGGCCCACGAGACGCGCGAAACAGTCGGCCAGTTGCTCGCCGCCACCGACCAGATCAATCAGGTCGTCAGCCTGATCACCGCCATCGCCGAGCAGACCAACCTTCTCGCCCTCAATGCCACCATCGAGGCGGCGCGAGCAGGCGAAGCCGGCAAGGGCTTTGCCGTCGTCGCCGCCGAGGTGAAGTCGCTCGCCAACCAGACGGCCAAGGCCACCGAGGACATCTCGCGCAAGATCGGCGAGATCAAGCTGGTGTCCGACAACACCGTCAATGCCATCGCCGAGATCGGCGCCATCATCGAGGAGGTGAACAGCGTCTCCGCCAGCATCACCTCGGCCGTCACCCAGCAGACCGGCGCCACCGGCGAGATTACCCGCAACATGCAGGAAGCCGCGCGCGGCAACAGCGATCTGTCGCGCACCATCGTCGAGCTCAGCAACGGCGCCGCGACCACCCGTTCCGAGGCGCGCACGGTGCTCGACGCGGTCACCTCGCTGAAAGCCTCCTCGGTCGACCTCGGGCACAAGGTGGAAAGCTTCCTCGCCGAAATCGACGCCGCCTGAGCCTTCGCCCCCGACTGAAACCTGTGGCCCGGCCGCTCATAACGGTCGGGCTTTCGCTTGAGTGAACGCCCCTTTGCATCAATGACGGGGATTCTCCTGTTCACTCGGATTCCCTGCCCTTGCCGGAGCCGCAAAACGCCTCTATCAGGGGGGCTTATGATAACGAAAGCCGCCAATCCCTACGGATTCAGCCGCCCGCACCTCCTCGGGATCGAAGGTCTTTCCCCGCCGGAGATCGTCGACCTCCTCGACCGCGCCGAAGACAACATCGAACTCGGCCGGCAACCCTCCAAGAAGCGCGACAGCCTTCTGGGTCGTACTCAGATCAATCTCTTCTTCGAGAACTCGACGCGCACGCAGTCGTCCTTCGAGCTGGCCGGCAAAAGGCTCGGCGCCGACGTGATGAACATGGCGGTCGGCCAATCGTCGGTGAAGAAGGGCGAGACGCTGATCGACACGGCCATGACGCTCAACGCCATGAACCCCGACGTCATCGTCGTCCGCCACAACGCCTCGGGAGCGGTGGCCCTGCTCGCGCAGAAGGTCGACTGTTCCGTGGTCAACGCCGGTGACGGCAGTCATGAACACCCGACCCAGGCCCTCCTCGACGCCTTGACCATCCGCCGCCACAAGCAGCGCATCGACGGCCTCGTCGTCGCCATCTGCGGCGACGTCGCCCATAGCCGCGTCGCCCGCTCCAACGTGCTGCTGCTGACCGCCCTCGGCGCCCGCGTCCGCCTCGTCGGCCCGTCGACCCTGGTGCCCGGCGCCTTCCGCGAGATGGGCCTCGAAACCTTCACCTCGATGCGCGAGGGACTTCGGGATGCCGATATCGTCATGATGCTGCGCCTGCAGCGCGAGCGCATGCAGGGCTCCTTCGTGCCGTCGGTACGCGAATACTTCCACTACTGGGGCCTCGACGAGGAGAAGTTGTCCTATGCCAAGCCCGACGCCCTCGTCATGCATCCCGGCCCGATGAACAGGGGCGTGGAGATCGATCCGGCCGTCGCCGACGGTCCTCAAAGCCTCATCCGGGAACAGGTGGAGATGGGCGTCGCCATCCGCATGGCGGTGCTCGACGCGGTCGTGAATGCCCGAGGAAACGGTGGGGAGGCTTTCCCATGAGCCGGATGGCGCAAGCCCGCCCGCTGCTGCTCAAGAACGCTCGCGTCGTCGACCCCTCGCAAGGTCTCGATGGCCTCGGCGCAGTGCTGATGGTCGAAGGCCGCATTGTTGCCGCCGGCCCGTCGGCCAACAACAACGGCGCTCCCGAGGACACCGAGACCGTCGACTGTCGCGGCCTCGTGGTCGCGCCCGGCCTCGTCGACCTTCGCGCCCATGTCGGCGAACCCGGCCACGAACACCGCGAGACGTTCGCCTCCGCCGGTCGGGCAGCAGCAGCCGGTGGCATCACCACGCTCATCGCCATGCCCGACACCGATCCCTGCATCGACGATCCGGCCCTGGTCGATTTCGTGGCGACGCGCGCCCGCCGGACGTCGGCCGTGCGCGTACGCGTCATGGCGGCTCTGACCAAGGGACAGGCCGGCGGCGAACTCACCGAGTTCGGCCTTCTGAGCGAAGCCGGCGCCGTCGGTTTTACCTCGGGGCGCGGCGCCATCGCCAATGCTCAGGTCCTGCGCCGTGCGCTGACCTATGCCAAGGACTTCGGCGCCCTCGTCTGCAATCGGCCGGAGGACGCGACGCTGAAAGGCGCCGCCGTCATGAACCTGTCGGAGACGGCGGTCCGCCTCGGCCTGCAAGGCATTCCCGCCGAAGCCGAAACCACCATGCTCGCCCGCGATCTGCGTCTCGCCCGCCTCGCCGGCGGTCGCTACCACGCATCTTTGCTGTCGGCCGCCGAGTCGCCGGAGCTGATGGCCTGGGCCAAGGACCGGGGGATCGCCGCGACAGCCTCCGTCTCGGCCGCGCACCTGACGCTGAACGAACTGGACATCGGGGCCTACCGCACCTTCTTCAAGCTGTCGCCCCCGCTGCGCGCCGAAGCCGATCGGCTCGCCCTCGTCGACGCGGTGAAGACCGGCGCCATCGACGTCATCGTCTCCAACCACGATCCGCAAGACGTCGAGACCAAGCGTCTTCCGTTTGCCGAGGCCGCCGACGGCGCCATAGGCCTCGAAACCTTCCTGTCGGCCGGTCTCCGGCTGGTGCATGGAGGATCGTTGACGCTGCTGCGGCTGATCGACGCCATGTCGACGCGCCCGGCCGAGATCGCCGGTCTCGACGCCGGAACGCTCCGGAAGGGAGCGCCCGCCGATGTCGTCGTATTCGACCCGGAGGAACCCTGGGTACTCAACGCCAAGGACATTCTCTCCAAGGCGAAGAACACGCCCTATGACGGCGCCCGCTTCACCGGACGCGTCCGCCGCACCTATGTCGGCGGTTCGCTGGTGTTCGAGCGCTGAGATCCCAACAGAGTGACGCACACCCGGTAACCGGTCACCTATATTCAAGATTGCCGAGGGCATCATGTTCGAGTCAGCCTCTCCCTGGGTCGCCTACCTCGTCGCTGCGCTTGTCGGCTACGGCCTTGGTTCCATTCCCTTCGGTCTGCTGCTGACGCGGGCCGCCGGTCTCGGCGACGTCAGGGCCATCGGTTCGGGCAACATCGGCGCCACCAACGTTCTGAGAACCGGCAACAAGAAGCTGGCCGCCGCAACGCTGATTTTCGACCTGCTCAAGGGAACGGCGGCGGTCCTGATCGTGCGCGCGTTGATGCCGACCGTGCCGGAGGCGGCCACGCTCGCCGGCGTCACCGCCTTCCTCGGCCACCTCTTCCCCGTATGGCTCGGCTTCAAGGGCGGCAAGGGTGTCGCCACCTACATCGGCGTGCTGCTTGGCCTGTTCTGGCCGGCGGTTCTAATCTTCGCCGGCGCTTGGATCGCCGTCGCCTATTTCAGCCGCTACTCCTCCCTTGCCGCCCTTATCGCCACCGTGGTGGTGCCCCTCTCCCTCTGGGGCCTCGGTGAGACCATGTTGGCCACCGTGCTCGCCCTGCTCACTGTCATCGTCTGGATCAAGCATCACGCCAACATCCGACGCCTTCTCTCCGGCACCGAGGGCAAGATCGGACACAAGGGATGAAAGCGTCGGAACGCGCGGTCGAACTATCCGACTCTCAGCGTGTCTGCTGGCTACGGCTCATCCGCTCGGAGAACGTCGGGCCTGCCACATTCCGCAGCCTGATAAACCACTTTGGCTCGGCCGAGGCGGCGCTTGAAGCGCTGCCGGCACTTGCCCGGCGCGGCGGATCGACTGCGCTTTCGATTCCCTCGGTCGCCCAGGCCGAGGGCGAAATCGAACGAACGCTGGCCCACGGCGCCCGGCTCGTTGCCATTTCCGAGCCTCTCTACCCCGCCTATCTGCGCCAGATCGCCGCACCGCCGCCGCTCGTCACCATACGCGGCGGCTCCCGAGAACTATTCGCGCGGCCGACGGCCGCCATCGTCGGCTCGCGCAACGCCTCCCTGGTCGGTCACAAGATGGCCGAGCGCATCGGCCGGGGCCTTGGCGAGGCCGGTTTCGTGGTGGTCTCCGGCCTTGCACGCGGGATCGACGGCGCCGCCCACAGGGCGTCTCTCGACACCGGCACCGTGGCGGTGATTGCCGGCGGCATCGACCACGTCTATCCCGAAGAGCATGGCCCGCTGATGGAGGAGATCGTCAACCGGGGCGGCGCCGTCCTGACCGAAATGCCATTCGGCTGGAATCCGCGCGCCAAGGATTTCCCGCGCCGCAACCGCATCGTCTCCGGCATGAGCCTCGGCGTCGTCGTGGTGGAGGCCGCCGCCCGATCCGGCACGCTGCATACGGCGCGCTACGCCCTCGATCAGGGTCGCGAAGTGTTCGCCGTTCCCGGCTCGCCGATGGACCCGCGCGCCGAGGGCACCAACCGGCTGATCCGCGATGGCGCCACGCTGACCCGTTCTGCCGACGATGTCATCGCCGTACTCCGGCCAATGCTTGAAAACGACGCGCCCTCTTTCCTGGAACTGCGGGAAAGCGGCAATGACGGCGTGGCGCCGGACAGTGTGGGCACCGAAAGCCGCGCCTCGGTGATCAACGCGCTCGGCCCGGCGCCGGTCGCAATCGACGAGGTCATCCTGCATACCGGATTGCCGGCCGCTGTCGTGTCCGTGATCCTGCTCGAACTCGATTTGGCCGGGCGCATCGAGCGGCACGGCGGTCAGTTGGTGTCGCTGATACGCTGAAAGGCCGGCCGCCAAGAGGCAGCGGCGACAACACACCCGGTAGTTGCCACCATGGCGGCCGATCCATTTCAAGAAGAGCGCCGATCTTGCCTGCCTCAAGCAGCCGAACTCCCCTCGGCGCCAGGCTGGCATCGTGCCGATGGGCGGCACGCCGCCGACGGCATCTCTGGCTCGACCCTTGCTTAATCCGGAGGTCGCACTTAAAGAGGGCGAAGCTTTTTTTCCAGAAATTGTCCGGCGCACCTGAATGAACCTCGTGATCGTGGAGTCGCCTGCCAAGGCGAAAACCATCAACAAGTACCTCGGCCGCGACTATACGGTGCTGGCTTCCTACGGCCACATCCGCGACCTTCCGGCCAAGGACGGTTCCGTCCTCCCCGATGACGATTTTGCCATGAGCTGGGAAGTCGATGGCAAATCGGGCAAGCGCGTGGCCGATATCGCCGCCGCTCTGAAGGGGGCCGACAGACTCATTCTCGCAACCGACCCCGACCGCGAGGGCGAGGCGATTTCCTGGCACGTGCTTGAAGTGCTCGGCGCCCGGCGCGGTGCTCTCAAAGGCAAGACCATTCAGCGCGTGGTCTTCAACGCCATCACCAAGCAGGCCGTGCTCGATGCCATGGCCAAACCGCGAGACGTCGACCAGCCGCTGGTGGAAGCCTATCTCGCCCGCCGTGCGCTCGACTATCTGGTCGGATTCACGCTGTCGCCGGTCCTCTGGCGCAAGTTGCCGGGCGCGCGCTCGGCCGGCCGCGTGCAGTCGGTGGCCCTGCGCCTCGTCTGCGACCGCGAGAACGAGATCGAAGTCTTCAAGCCGCAGGAATACTGGTCGGTTCTCGCGCGCCTCGCCAATCCGGCCGGCGACGAGTTCGACGCCCGCCTGTCCGAGTGGAAGGGCAAGAAGATCGGCCGTCTCGATGTGACGGACGGAGTCACCGCCAACGAGATCCGCGCTTTCCTGAACAGCGCTTCGTTCTCGGTGACCGACGCCGAGCAGAAGCCCCAGAAGCGTCATCCCTTCGCGCCCTTCACCACCTCGACGCTGCAGCAGGAGGCCTCGCGCAAGCTCGGCTTCTCGGCCCAGCGCACCATGCAGGTGGCACAGCGCCTCTACGAAGGCGCCGACATTGGCGGCGAGACGGTCGGCCTCATCACCTACATGCGTACCGACGGCGTCCAGATCGCCCCTGAGGCAGTCAATGCCGCCCGCCAGGTGATCGTCAAGGAATACGGCGAGCGCTATCTTCCAGAGAAGCCGCGCTTCTATTCCACCAAGGCCAAGAACGCCCAGGAAGCGCACGAAGCCATTCGTCCGACCGATCTCGCCCGCCTGCCCAATACAGTGGCCCGCTACCTGGAAGCCGACGAGGCGCGTCTCTACGAACTGGTCTGGAAGCGCACCATCGCCAGCCAGATGCAGAGCGCCGACTTCGAGCGCACCACCGTCGACATTACCGCCAAGAGCGGTTCGGCCTCGGCCGGCCTTCGGGCCACCGGCTCCGTGCTCAAGTTCGACGGCTTCCTCGCCCTCTATCAGGAAAGCCGCGACGACGAGGAAGACGAGGATGGCTCCCGCCTGCCGCCGCTCTCCGTCGGCGACGCGCTGGGGCGCAAGTCCGTAACGGCCAGCCAGCACTTCACCGAACCGCCGCCGCGCTACACCGAGGCGACGCTGGTCAAGAAGATGGAAGAGCTCGGCATCGGCCGTCCTTCCACTTATGCGGCGACGCTCGCCACGCTGCGCGATCGCGACTACGTGACGATCGACAAGAAGCGGCTCGTTCCCTCCGACAAGGGGCGGATCGTCACCGCCTTCCTCGAAAGCTTCTTCACGCGCTACGTCGAGTACGATTTCACCGCCAGCCTTGAGGAAGACCTCGACCGCATCTCGGCCGGCGAAGCGGAATGGCGCGAGGTGCTGCGGCGCTTCTGGACCGACTTCAACACCCGCGTCGGTGAGGTGAAGGAGCTCCGGGTTGCCGAGGTCATCGACGCCCTCAACGAAGACCTCGCCGCGCACATCTTCCCCGATCGCGGCGACGGGTCCGATCCGCGCTCCTGCCCCACCTGTGGCACTGGTCGGCTGTCATTGAAGCTTGGTCGCTTCGGCTCGTTCATCGGCTGCTCCAACTACCCGGAATGCCGTTACACCCGTCAGCTCGGCGGCGACGGCGAAGCGGACGCCGCTCTCGGCGAGAACGGCGTCAAGCTGCTCGGCACCGATCCGGAGACCGGCCTCGACGTCACGCTGCGCTCGGGCCGCTTCGGTCCCTATGTCCAGCTCGGCGAAGAGGGCAAGCCGAAACGCGCCTCCCTGCCCAAGGATTGGACGGTCGAAAGCATCGACCTCGAACGCGCCTGCCGCCTGCTGTCGCTGCCGCGCACCGTTGGCGACCATCCGGAAACCGGCAAGCCGATCGAGGCCAACATCGGACGCTACGGCCCCTATGTCAGCCATGACGGCACCTACGCCAATCTCTCGTCGGTCGACGAGGTGTTCGACGTCGGTCTCAATCGCGCCGTTGCGGTTCTCGCCGAGAAGAAGGAGCGTGGCGGCCGGACGCGCGCCACGCCGGCCGCTCTCAAGAGCCTCGGCGAGCATCCGGCATCCGGAGGCGAGATCACCGTGCGCGACGGGCGCTATGGACCGTATGTCGCATGGGGCAAGATCAACGCCACCCTGCCGCGCGGCAAGGATCCTCAGTCGGTGACGATCGAGGAAGCCGTGGCGTTGATCGCCGACAAGGCGGGCAAGGCGCCGAAAGCAAAACCAGCCAAGGCGTCCAAGGCCGCAGCGAAGGCGACGGCCGGGAGCGACGACGAAGGCAAGAAGAAAGCGCCGGCGAAGGCCAAGGCGGGTGGAGCCGCCAAGAAGGCGGCAGCCAAGCCCAAGGCGTCGAAGGCAAAGCCCACCTGAGCCTGAGGCTCGGGGGGCTCGCCGTCGGATCGGTCTGGCCACCGATCATTTACAATTTTATCGTTTTGATTGCCTAAATCCTTACATTCCTCCTATACTGTTGAACGATGACGGCCTTCGCCTCGTTCAATGGTCTAGAAGAACGACAATGTACGGTGAGATCCTGCGGACGCTCCTCAACAGGCCCGTCCAATCCGAGCGCGACGTCAGGTATTTTGCCTTCCGCCTTGCTGCGATCTGCTTCGTCATCGCCATGGTCGCCGATTCCGCCCTGCAGCTCATCGCCTTTCACGGCTGGCTGAACCTGCTGCGCGGGTGGGCGATCACGATCGTCGTTATCGCGCTGGTTGCCTATCCGATCGGCAGGTACGTCGGAACGACGCGCCTGGAGCACCACCGCACCAAGCTCAAGCTCAACGAGAAGAACCTCGCCGACAGTCTCACGGGTCTGAGGAACCGCACCTCCCTGCCCATCGATTACGATGCCGCGCCGGAAAGCCGCCGGCTCCTGATCCTTGTCTCGCTCGACCGCTTCAAGGCGGTGAACGAGCGATATGGTCACGTGGTCGGAGATCGGGTTCTGATCCGCGCCGCTCGTACGATCGCCGAGGAACTCGGCAATCTCGGCAGCATATATCGTACCGACGGCACCGAGTTTGCCGTGCTTGCGGTCGGGTATGCCGTCGCCGAAGCCAAGACCCAGGTCCTGGCCCTTCTTGCCCGAATCGAGGGCAGTAACTTCGGCACCCTGGAAAAGCCGGTTTGCCTGACGGCATCTGCCGGGATCGCCGAGGCACCGGCCGCGACCACCTTTACGCAGGCCTTCGCAGCCGCCGACGCCGCGCTCGAATCCGCCAAGGCCACGGGCCGGAGCCGCGTCTGCCTCGCCTCGGAACCCGCCGCGCCCGGTATCGTCGAGGGCGACGAAGTCGTCTGGAGCTCGGACTTGCCTCCCCCGCCCAAGCGCGGCCGCTCCCATCGCTCCTGACATCGCGCCGCAGACCCCGTGAGTCCGCCGTCCGATTGCGAGGCTGGCCTTGCATCGCCATCTGTGGTCTATGTCGCCACATTCTCAAGCCACAGGGAACATCCGCTTGGCTCGCAAGCCCCGACCGATCGATGAACCAGCCACGCCGACCCGTGAGGCGATCCTCCGTTTCGTTTCGGAGCATCCCGGCAAGGGAACGAAGCGCGACATCGCCCGCGCTTTCGAGGTGCATGGTGAAGGCCGCGTCGTTCTGAAGCGCATCCTGAAGGAGCTCGAGGGCGAAGGCCTCATCGAGCGCCGGCACCGCCGCTTTGCCGAGCCGGGTTCTCTCCCGGCGGTGCTGGCCTGCGACATCGTCAGCCGCGACCGTGACGGCGATCTTTACGCCGAACCGGCCGAATGGGATCCCGATCGCGGCCCCAGGCCCCGCTTCGTGGTCGTCGCCGTGCGCCGCCGACGCGGCGAGCACGGCCCGGCGGCCGGGCTGGGCGACCGGATACTGGCCCGCGTCGTCGATCTGCCGGATGGCTACGAAGGTCTGGCCAAGGCAGGCCTTCGCGTCATGAAGGTGCTGGAAAAGAAGCCGGAGGGCGTGCTCGGCATCCTTCGGGTGACCGACGGCGGCGCCCGCTTGATGCCGATTTCCAAGAAGCAGTACGAAGAACTCGTCGTCGACGCCGCCGATCTCGGCTCGGCGCAGGACGGCGATCTCGTCTCCGTCGACGTCATCCGCTCCGGTCGCTTCGGCCTCAGCCGCGCGCGGGTGCGCGAGACCATCGGCAATCTCCGCTCGGAAAAAGCGGTGTCGATGATTGCCATCCATGCCAACGACATCCCGCACGTGTTCCCGGAGGCGGTGATCCGCGAAGCCGACGCGGCCAAGCCGGCGACAATGACGAACCGCGAGGACTGGCGCACTCTCCCCCTCGTCACCATCGACCCGCCGGACGCCAGGGATCATGACGACGCCGTCCACGCCGTCGCCGACGAGGACTCGGCAAATGTCGGCGGCTATGTCGTCACCGTCGCCATCGCCGACGTTGCCGCCTATGTTCGCCCGGATTCCCACCTTGATCGCGAGGCGCTGAAGCGCGGCAACTCGGTCTACTTCCCCGACCGCGTCATTCCCATGTTGCCGGAGCGCATCTCCAACGACCTCTGCTCGCTGAAGGAGGGCGTCGACCGGCCCGCCCTCGCCGTCCGTATGGTGTTCGGGGCCGACGGCCGCAAGAAGAGCCACACCTTCCACCGCATCATGATGCGCTCGGCGGCCAAGCTGTCCTACATCGAGGCACAGACGGCGATCGACGGCTCGCCGAACGAGCGCACCGGACCGATCCTCGACAGTGCGCTGAGCCCCCTCTGGGCGGCCTATGAAATTCTCGCCGAGGCACGCGATGCGCGAGGACCGCTCGAACTCGACCTGCCCGAGCGCAAGGTGCTGTTGAAACCCGACGGCACCGTCGACCGCATCGTCACGCCTGAACGGCTGACCGCCCATCGGCTGATCGAAGAGTTCATGATCCAGGCCAACGTGGCGGCCGCCGAAACCCTGGAAAAGCGCCGGACACCGCTGCTCTATCGCGTGCACGATCAGCCCTCGCTCGCCAAGCTGGAGTCGCTGCGCGAGTTCCTGGCGACGCTCGACATGAAACTGGCCAAGCAAGGCAACATCGAACCGGAGCTGTTCAACCGCATCCTGGAGAGGGTGGACGGCACGCCGCAGGCCTACCTCGTCCACGAGGTGGTGCTGCGCTCGCAGAGCCAGGCCGAGTACTCACCTGTCAACATCGGCCACTTCGGCCTAAACTTAAGGAAATACGCCCACTTCACCTCGCCGATCCGCCGCTACGCCGACCTCGTGGTTCATCGCGGGTTGATCACTGCGCTCGGCCTTGGCGAGGATGGACTTCCGAATGGCGCCGAGGACGTGTTGCCGCGCGTCGCCGAGGAGATCTCGGCGGCCGAACGGCGCGCGATGCAAGCCGAGCGCGAGACGATCGATCGACTGATCGCCGGCTGGCTTGCCGATCGCGTCGGTGCGATCTTCAAGGGGCGCATCGCCGGCGTCACCAAGGCGGGGCTGTTCATCCGCCTCGACGAGACTGGCGCCGACGGTTTCATTCCCATCTCGACACTGGGCGCCGACTACTTCGCCTTCGACGAGGCGCGGCATTCGCTGATCGGGTCGCGGAGTGGCGAAACCTACCGGCTCGGCGACAGGGTCGAGGTCCGCCTCATTGAGGCGGCCCCGTTCGCCGGCGCCCTGCGCTTCGAGATGGTCTCGGAGGGCAGCGCCGGCCGGCCGCTCGGACGCGCCGCCGCAATGCGCGCTGCCAAGGCACGCAAGGACCGCGAACGCAAGGAGCGGATGGGCAAGGTGAGGCGCGGACGATAGGACCGCCCGCGCCGGCGACCCGCCGCGTCAGACGCCGAGTCGCGGCCCCTCGATGGCCGGGCAACGATCCATGACGACCTTGACGCCCTTCGCCTCGGCTCGTTCGAAACCCGCCTCGTTGATGACGCCGAGCTGCAGCCAGATCGTCTTGGGCGGAACCGGCAGGGCCAGCGCCTCGTCAATCGTGTCGCCGGCCGCCTCGGAGTTGCGGAACACGTCGACCATGTCGATTTCCGCCGGCACCTCGGCGAGGCTGGCGTAGACCTTCCTCCCCTGCAGTTGCTGTCCGGCGAGACCGGGATTGATCGGATACACCTCGTAGCCGCGCCCGATCAGGAACCCCATGACGCCATAGACGGGGCGAGACGGGTTCTGGCTGGCGCCGACCACGGCGATGGTCCGCGTCTCCTCGAGGATGCGGGTGATGTCGTCGTCGGTCTTTCCATCCATGGCCATCGGTGACACTCCTTCTTGCGCGTTCAAAGCGTCACTATGCCATGATCGTCGACCTTCACGAAGGGATTGTGGGCAACCTCCCAGAGATGGCCATCGGGATCGGCGAAATATCCTGAGTAACCGCCCCAGAATACCTTTTGCGGTTTTTTCCTGAGCGTCGCTCCCGAGGCGAGCGCGTGCGCCATGGCGGCGTCCACCGCTTCCTCGGAGGAGTAGTTGCGGGCAAGCGTCACGCCGTCGAAGCCCTGACCGTCGTTCTCCACGTCGGCATCCTCGGCAAGCAGGTCCCTCGGATAAAGCGCAAGCACGACCCCAGCAAGTTGGAAGAAGACGATCTGTTCGCCGGAACCGGGTCCGGCCGTGAGACCGAGCGCTTCGTAAAAGGCGCGCGAGCGTTCAAGGTCGGCAACGCCGAGGGAAATCATCGATACGGTAGGAAAATGCATCTCTCCGGTCATGGTCCTCTCCCTGTCTGTTCCCCGAAACTACGCCTGCCCACCCCAATCTCCGTCAGCAGTCGATGGCCGATCCATGGGCGAAGTGAACGGCAAAGGCGGGAAAACAAGCCGTTGGCGCTTGACTCGGCGCGGCCGACGTGGTGTCAGGCCGTCAAGCGAGCCGTCGGCGACAGCCGGCCGGACGCATGAACGAGGTGGAAAGCCATGTTCGACTTGACTGGAATGACGGCACTGGTCACCGGCGCGTCCGGCGGCATCGGCGGTGCGATTGCGACTGCTCTGCATACGCAGGGTGCGAAGGTGGCGCTCTCCGGCACCCGCGTCGCCCCTCTTGAGGAGCTGGCCGGTCGGCTGGGCGAGCGCACCCATATCGTCACCGGCAACCTGTCCGATCGTGCCGATGTCGACCGCCTGTTCGCCGACGCCGAAGCCGCCCTCGGTCAAGTCGACATTCTGATCAACAACGCCGGCATCACCCGCGACGGGTTGTTCATGCGCATGAAGGACGAGGACTGGGACCAGGTGATCGAGGTCAATCTCACCTCCGGCTTCCGTCTGGCCCGCGCGGCGATCAAGGGCATGATGAAGCGTCGCTTCGGCCGCGTCATCGGCATCACCTCCATCGTTGGCGTGACGGGCAACCCCGGCCAGGGCAACTATGCCGCCGCCAAGGCCGGCATGATCGGCATGACCAAGGCGCTGGCCGCCGAGGTGGCGACGCGCGGCATCACCGCCAACTGCGTGGCGCCCGGCTTCATCGAGACCGCGATGACCGACGCGCTCAACGACAAGCAGAAGGAAGGCACGCTCGCCAACGTGCCGATGGGGCGGCTCGGCACCTCCGAGGAGATCGCCGCCGCCTGCGTCTATCTTGCAAGCCGCGAGGCCGCCTACGTCACCGGCCAGACGCTGCACGTCAACGGCGGCATGGCGATGATCTGATTGGCAGGCCGGCGCGATGCCGGCCTTCCGTTTAGGGTTTCGCAGATGGTGAAGGAACCATTTGCGATCGTCAGCGGTTTCGCCGGACATATTCGGCTCGAATTGAAATGAACCGAGCCACGAGAGTATGTCCAAACGATTGACTTCGGAGCGTTTCCTTCCCGATCGGACGGTTTTATCCGAGCGGGAAATGCTCTGGGGGCCGCTAGTCAGCAGGGGCGAAGTGTGTTACCAAGCCCGCGATCTGATCGGGAACCGTCCGAGGACCCGCCCGAAGGTCGTGAGCACGAGCATGGGCTGAGATCGCCACGATTTCCGAGGGGTTCGGACTTGTTCGACCCCGGGGGCGGGCGATCGGACCAACCGGGGGAGTGCCGTCAGGCACTGGCATGCTCGACACCTTCGGTAGCCGGTCACCGTCGCCATGATCTCGCGAATGCGAGGCAGGCGGCGAGCGGCCGACGTCCCGTTCGGCAATGGATTTGGACTAACAAGGATCCGTGAACATGAGCGAAGTCGCTGAAAAGGTGAAGAACATCGTCATCGACCATCTCGGCGTGGACGCCGACAAGGTGGTTCTCGAGGCCTCCTTCATCGAAGATCTGGGTGCTGACTCTCTCGACACCGTCGAGCT
The DNA here is from genome assembly GCF_023721755.1 of Pleomorphomonas sp. NRK KF1. Classification (GTDB taxonomy): domain Bacteria; phylum Pseudomonadota; class Alphaproteobacteria; order Rhizobiales; family Pleomorphomonadaceae; genus Pleomorphomonas. The sequence continues at coordinate 1,030,218 of NZ_JAMDLH010000001.1, forward strand.
GGTCATGGCCTTCGAAGAAGCTTTTGGCGTCGAGATTCCCGACGATGCCGCCGAGACGATCCTGACGGTCGGCGACGCCGTCAAGTTCCTCGAGAAGGCGACGGCCTGATTTCCGGACGCGTTCGGCTGGGAAGCAGTTCCTCACAAAGGAACTGCTTTCTTTGCTTGACAACGCGTTTGCTGGACCGGTGCCGGCTGCGAGGCCGGCAGCTTTCTCGGCCGGCCCGGCCAGCTGAACGGTCCTTACGCTCCGTCAATTGCGTCCCGCTCGCACGTGTCCTCCCCATGACGGCGACGGACCCGGCGGAGACGACCAACAGGGAGGCTCTCGTCCGATGAGACGAGTCGTCATCACCGGTCTCGGCATGGTCACGCCGCTCGGCTGCGGTGTCGAGCACAACTGGTCCGCCATCAAGGCGGGCAAAAGCGGCATTCGCCACATCGATTCCTTCCCCGTCGATGATATCGCCTGTCAGATCGCTGGCCTCATTCCGCGCGGCGACGGCACCAACGGCACGTTCAATCCCGACCTCGCCATGGATCCGAAGGACCAGCGCAAGGTCGACGATTTCATCATCTTCGCGCTGGAGGCCGCCCGTCAGGCGGTCGAGGACAGCGGCTGGAAGCCGACCGAGTATGACGATCAGGCCCGCTCCGGCGTACTGGTCGGCTCGGGCATCGGCGGCATCAACGGCATCGTCGAAGCAGGTTACACGCTGCGCGACAAGGGGCCGCGTCGCGTCTCCCCCTTCTTCATCCCCGGCCGACTGATCAACCTCACCGCCGGCTACATCTCCATCGCCCACGGCTACAAGGGCCCGAACTCGTCGGTGGTCACCGCCTGCTCGACCGGCTCGCACGCCATCGGCGACGCGGCGCGCCTGATCGCCAACGATGAAGCCGACGTGATGATCGCCGGCGGTTCGGAAAGCCCGGTCTGCCGCATCTCGCTGGCCGGCTTTGCGTCGATGAAGGCGCTCTGCTTCACCTTCAACGACCGGCCGGAACAGGGCTCGCGCCCCTACGACCGCGATCGTGACGGCTTCGTCATGGGCGAAGGCGCCGGTGTCGTCGTCGTCGAGGAACTGGAGCACGCCAAGAAGCGTGGCGCCACCATCTATGGCGAGATCGTCGGCTACGGCATGTCGGGCGACGCCTATCACATCACCGCCCCGTCCGAGGACGGCGACGGTGCGTTCCGCTGCATGAAGGCCGCCCTGCGCCACGCCAAGATTTCGCCGGACGAGATCGGCTACGTCAACGCCCACGGCACCTCGACCATGGCCGACGGGATAGAGGTCGGCGCGGTCGAGCGACTGTTCGGCGACGCGGCCAAGAACCTCGCCATGTCGTCGACCAAGTCGATGACCGGCCACCTCCTCGGCGCCGCCGGCGCCATCGAGGCGATCTACTCGACGCTCGCCGTGCGCGACGGCATCCTGCCGCCGACCATCAACCTCGACAATCCCAACGTCGAGACGACGATCGATCTCGTGCCGCACAAGGCCAAGGAAAAGAAGCTGCGCTACGCGCTCTCCAACTCCTTCGGCTTCGGTGGAACCAACGCCTCGCTGATCGTCAAGGCCTTCGAAGGCTGACGCTTCATCCCGAAGCAACGCTTCGGCAGGTGGCTCGGTCGCGATAAGCACCGGTATCGAGGACGAGAAGAAACTGGCCTGCCGGATCTCCTTTCCGGCAGGCCTTTTGATTCGGCAGGCAAAAGCTGTGGCAATCACCAAAGCGGCGCTTGCCAAGGCAGGAGTCGGCGTGTTGCTTGGAAGCTCGCCCGAACGGGCCGGAAAGACGCCGCGACCTTCACGAAAGGCGCCTTGACGGCCACCGTTCCGCGCTGCTGCCACAATCATGGGCGGAAGTGGCGGATCGCGCCCCCGTGAAGAGACTAGGACCCATGGACGACAGGCAGGACGCAGCCGACACCACACAGGAAATGAAGACGCGGCTGAACCCCAAGAGCCCGCGGGAGGCGCTGGCGCCGGAGCAGGCACCACCGTTGCCGCGGTCACGCCGCGCCCGCAACCCGATCGTCGTCGTCATGAACGCCCTGGTGACGCTGCTTCTGCTCGGCGTCGTCGCTGCGGGAGCCCTTCTCTATTGGGGCAAGGCCGAGTTCGAGAAGCCCGGTCCGCTCGCCGAGGACAAGGTCGTCGTCATTCCCGCCGACTCCGGCGTCGCCCGCATTGCCGATATCCTGGAGACCGAGGGGGTCATCGAAAGCCCCTACGACATGCTCGGCCACTATATCTTCATCGGCGGCGTGCGCGCCTATCAGCAGCAGGGACGCCTCAAGGCCGGCGAGTATGCCTTTCCGGCCGGCATCAGCATGCGCGGCGTCATGAACATGCTCGTCTCTGGCAAGGCGATCCTGCACCAGATCACGTTTCCCGAGGGGCTGACCTCGCAGCAGATCGTCAACCGGCTCAAGCAGAACGAGTTCCTGACCGGCGATGTCGCCGCCGTACCGGACGAAGGTACGCTGCTGCCGGAAACCTACAGCTTCACGCGCGGCGCCTCCCGCAGTCAGATTCTCGAGCAGATGAAGGCCGCCCATACCAAGGTGCTCGACGAGATCTGGGCCGGCCGCGCCCGCGACCTGCCGTTCTCCGAGCCCAAGCAGCTCGTCACGCTGGCGTCGATCGTGGAGAAGGAAACGGGCAAGGCCGACGAACGTCCGCACGTGGCTTCGGTGTTCCTCAACCGGCTCGCAAGAAACATGCGCCTGCAGTCCGACCCGACGATCATCTATGGACTCGTCGGTGGCGCCGGCACGCTCGGCCGCCCGATCAGCCGCGCCGACATCGGCAAGCCGACCCCCTACAACACCTACCACATCAACGGCCTGCCCCCCGGACCGATCGCCAACCCGGGGCGGGCCGCCCTGGAGGCGGTCGCCAATCCGTCCAACACCAAGGACCTCTACTTCGTTGCCGACGGCACCGGCGGACACATCTTTGCCGCCAGCCTCGCCGAGCACAACCGCAACGTCGCCAAATGGCGCAAGATCGAGCGCGAGAAGGCCGCCGCGGGCAAGGCGGACGTGGACACCAAGGATCCCGACGCCATCGACCTGCCGCCGGATGCCGACAGCGAGACATCCGACGCCAAGGCTGGCGATCCCAAGGATCTGCTCGATGGGGCAACGCCGCGCGACGCCGCACAGCCCGTTTTGCCACAGCCCAAGCCGGAGTGATCCCGGCATGAGATAGGTGTCCTGCGGGCCGAGCTTCGGCCCGCAGGACGGAATTCATGAGAGCTGGATTGCGCCGCGTTTTCTAGAGCTTTTCCGGTGAACTCGGGTTCGCCGGAAAAGCTCTATCTCCTTGTTAAGACGCAGTTCCGGACGCAAACCGGCACCCACTTTTGCTGGAACTGCTTTAGCGGGAACGGAAGCGCCGCCGAAGGGCCGTTCGTTCTCGGCTTCTCACTTCCTGGGCCGTTATCGCCCGCCGAGCCCCACCCGCATCAGAAGCCGCCGGACCGGCCTGACCTCGCGAGCAAGCGTCAAGCCCGTAGCGCGAGCGAGCTGCATGGGCATGAAATCGCTGAGCAGGGAACGGTTGAGAAAGTCGACGCCGGTCACACGCCCGAACACGTCGAGACGGCGCGCCTTGCCGTAAGTCCGGGCGGCCGTCTCCCCATCGAGCCTCTTGCCTGTCGATGAGCGCATCGCGTCCCGGACAATGTCCCTTACCCTTTCGATGTCGCGTAGGGTCAGGTTGAAACCCTGCGCGCCGATAGGTGGGAAGCCATGCGCAGCCTCTCCCACAAGAACGACGCGGCCCGAAGCCAACCTTCGCGCTTGAAAACCGGAAATCGGCCAGCGTTGACGAGGACTGTCCACTGTGATGACGCCCAGGGCGGAACCGCACCGGCGTTCGATTTCCAGCCCGAGCGCAGCGTCATCGAGAGCGCTCGCACGCTCGATGACGTCGGGACGGTCCATCCATACCAGCGACGAACGGCCCGGTCCGTTGGGAACCAGCGTGAACGGGCCGGCCTCGGTGTGAAACTCGATGGAGGTGTCGTGGTGCGGCTGGCTGTGCGAGAGCGTCAGCACCAGCGCCTCCTGAGGATAGCCCCAGGTTCTCACGTCGATCCCGACAGCCTCGCGCAGAGCGGACTTGCGCCCATCGGCCGCGATCACCAGGGCGGCGGAGACGGTCTCTCCGGAGGAAAGGCCCAGAAGGGCAGCCTCCCCTCCGTGACCGAGCGTCTTGAACAACGCCTCAAACCGGACGATGCGATCGGCACGCGCGGCCACCGCGTCCGACAGGGCCGCGACCAGCGGACCGTTGGCAACATTGTAGCCGAACAGCTCGCGACCGATCTCGCGCGCCTCGAACGTCACGTCGGGGGCGCGGAACAGGCGCCCGGAGGCATCGACAAGGCGCATGCGTCGGAGCGGAGCGGCAACGGCGCCGAGTTCGCTCCAGACGCCATGACGTTCGAGGAACTCGACCGAACCGCCCAGCAGCGCCGTGGTTCGCCAATCATCGACGCTTGGTCGTGGCGCGATCAAGGCCACGCGTGCGCCGGCATCGGCAACGGCCGTCGCCGCGGCGAGACCCGCCGGCCCTCCCCCAACCACGGCCACGTCGAAATGTTGCGTCGCCTCGCTCATGCCTTGCTCCGAAAACTGGAGCCCTATGTGGCCACATCGAGCAGATTTGACAAGGCCACGCTGCCCCGCTCGCCGCGTCCCTCGAACAAGGCGGCATGGCGGCGGAACAGCGCCGTCATGCGATCGACCACCGCGCGGATCTCAGGCCTGTGGCGATCCTCGTTGTTCATGACCAGCCAGCTTCTGTGACGGAGTTCGGCGATCTCGTCCCCGACCCGCCGAAGCTCCGGATCGCCATCGCCGACAAAGCACGGCAGCACCCCGACCCCGGCCCCGGACAGGATCGAGTGGCGGAGCCCCTCGGCCCGGCTGACGGTGGCAATCAGGTTGTTCGGCCATTTCTCGTGCGGATAGCGCAAGTAGCAGGAGACGGCGGCCTCCTCCGTCACCGCGATCCAACGCTCGGCGCCATCCTCCGGCATGTCGACCGCCGCATAAACGGCGTAGGCGACCTCCGGCAGGCGCACGGCGGCGAGATTGCTTTCCTCCGGTTCGAAGGCTCGGATGCCAATGTCGGCGCTGCGGTGGGCGAGCGACGCCCTTTCCTCGCCGATGCTGAGATCGATGCCATGCCGATCTCCCGGCTGAACGAGAACATCGAGGTTGCGGGCCAGGAAGCGGGCGCACCAGCTCCCGGCGCAGATACGCACGCGCACGGCGCCGCACAGGCCGGCGTTCCAGATCTCCACCTCGCGGCCGGCCGCCTCCATACCGACGAGATGGTCGAGCAGCGCCTGCCCCCCGCCGGTCAGCGAATAGCCGGCCTGGCTGCGGACGAACAATCCGCACTCCATTTGCCGTTCCAGCTCCAGCATGCGCCGGCCGATGGTGGCGCTGGAAAGGCCTATGCGCTCGGCCGCGGCGCTGAGGCTGCCGCTGCGGGCGACTGCCAGGAAGATTTGATAGGAGTCCCAGGGGATGTGTTTCATTTCTGCATGCCAAGTTGCAATCTTGAAGGATTGAACCGATTCATCGGTCGCCGTATCTAGATGACGAAACAAGGGAGCAATGCCATGACCCCTGACCAATACGTCCATCTTTTCATGCAGCCGAAGCCGAAGAGAAGGTCATTTCCAGACCAGAGTCAATATGACTACGAACTGGAACTGATCGATCCCTGCCAGAGAACCAGCATCGTCAAGCGAACGGTCCGCTATATTATCGGACTAATTCACTAGACCTGTCAACTTGGCGCGAAAACTCTGGAAATGTGCCACCGCAGGCGAAAACTGAGCTGGAGTTTGCAAAAGGCGTCGACCTCGGTCGGCGCCTTTTCCGACTTGCCGCGAGCGGCTTGCCGTAATCGCGTACGCTTGTGACAACTCGAACGTCGTTCGCCAAAGAAAGGCGCGCGCGATTGGATTTCAGGATCGTCTCTCTGCCGCCATTTCGCGCCGTCTCATCCGGCACGATCCCTGCGTCGATTTCAGCGCCAGCGGATTACTCGGGCGCTCCTCCCCACGGCCCGCGACAGCTTTCTTCGGCGAGATTTCCTGTTCTTTGACGAGCAGATGGAGACCTACATCCCCATCTGCCAGCGTCAGCCCGGATAATCCTCAGCCGAGGGTCAACGCGAGTTGCGGATCACCTGAACGTCGAGATCGCGGATCTTCTTGCGAAGAGTATTGCGATTGACGCCGAGAAGCTCGGCAGCCTTGATCTGGTTGCCGCGCGTCGCCGCCAGCGCCGCGCCGATCAGCGGATACTCCACTTCCTTGAGAATCCGGTGATAGAGCCCCGGTGGCGGCAGGTTGTCGCCGAATTCGGCGAAATACTTGGCGAGGAAGCGTTCGACCGACTCCGACAGGTCCTCATCGGCCGGCGTTTCCTCCTCCACCAGCGTCACCGTCGGCGTTGCCAGCTCCGCCTCGATCAGGTTCACCGTGATGGTGTCCTGCGGATAGAGCGCAGCAAGGCGACGAACGAGGTTTTCCAGCTCGCGGATGTTGCCCGGCCAGCGATAGCGCTTGAGACGCTCGACCGCCGCCGACTCGATCTGCTTGGATGGAAGCCCCTCTTTCTCGGCGACCGTAAAGAAATGCCGCACCAGGTCGGGAATGTCCTCGATGCGTTCGCGGAGCGGCGGCAGGCGGATTGGAACCACGTTGAGGCGGAAGAACAAATCCTCGCGGAAGAGGCCCTGGTTGATCAGCAGCCTGAGATCCTTGTTGGTGGCGGCGACGATGCGCACGTCGGTCTTGATCGGCGTGCGGCCGCCGACCGTGGTGTACTCGCCCTGCTGCAGCACGCGCAGCAGGCGCGTCTGGGCGTCCATCGGCATGTCGCCGATCTCGTCGAGGAACAGCGTACCGCCCTCGGCCTGCTCGAACCGGCCGGCAGAGCGGGCCTGCGCGCCGGTGAAGGCGCCCTTCTCGTGGCCGAACAGTTCGCTTTCGATCAGGTCGCGCGGAATGGCCGCCATGTTGATCGGCACGAAGGGGCCGGTGCGGCGCTTGCCGTAATCGTGCAGCGCCCGCGCCACCAGTTCCTTGCCAGTGCCGCTCTCGCCGGTGATCATCACCGTCAGGTCGGTCTGCATCAGGCGGGCAAGAACGCGGTAGATTTCCTGCATGGCCGGCGAACGACCGACCAGCGGCATGTTCTCAGAGCCGTCCTCGCCAACATCGAGCCGCTGCTTGCCCTTGGGTTCGGCGAGCGCCCGACCGACGATGGAGATCAGCTCCTTGAGGTCGAACGGCTTGGGCAGATACTCGTAGGCGCCCTTTTCGGAGGCGCGGATCGCCGTCATGAAGGTGTTCTGGGCGCTCATCACGATCACCGGCAGATCGGGACGCGCCTTCTTGATGCGCGGCAGCAGATCGAAGGCGTTTTCGTCGGGCATCACCACGTCGGTAATGACGAGATCGCCATCGCCCTGGCTGACCCACCGCCACAGAGTCGCGGCGTTGGAGGTGAGACGCACTTCATAGCCCGCCCGCGACAGGGCCTGATTCAGCACCGTGCGGATTGCGGAGTCATCGTCGGCGACGAGTATGCTGCCGGTAGGCATCGGAGAAGACCCTTTCAGTCCGCGGTCTTGTCGACGTAGGCGGGAAGGAGGAGGCGGAAGGTGGTGCGGCGCGGCTGGCTTTCGCATTCGATGACGCCGCCGTGGTCGCCGACGATCTTGGCGACCAGGGCGAGGCCGAGGCCGGTGCCGTTGGTCTTGGTGGTGACGAAGGGATCGAACATGTGCCCCTGGATCTCTTCCGGCACGCCGGGGCCGTTGTCGCGCACGCAGAACTCGAGCGGCAGACTGACGCGCTCGCGCGTACCCGGTACGGAAAGCCGCACGCCCGGACGGAAGGCCGTGGTCAGCGCGATCTCGGCGTCCGGGGTATCGGTCAGCGCCTCGGCGGCGTTCTTGACGAGGTTGAGGAACACCTGCACCAGCTGGTCGCGGTTGGCGTAGACCGGCGGCAACGACGGGTCGTATTCCTCGACGAGGCGAATATCACGGGCAAAGCCGCTGAGGGCCAGACGCTTCACGTGCTCCAGCACGGCGTGAATGTTGACCGGCTCGCGCTCGATCGGCCGCTCGTCGGAGAACACCTCCATGCGGTCGACCAGCTTGACGATGCGATCGGCCTCGTCGGTGATCAGCTGCGTCAACGCCCGGTCGCCATCGTCGGCCGACTGTTCTAGAAGCTGCGCCGCGCCGCGAATGCCGCTGAGCGGGTTCTTGATCTCGTGCGCCAGCATGGCGGCAAGGCCGGTGACAGAACGGGCAGCCCCGCGATGGGTGAGCTGCTTGTCCATCTTGTCGGCCATGGTGCGCTCTTGCAGCATGATCACCACATGGCCCGCGCGATCGGAGGCCGGAGCGGCGTAGATATCGACGACGCGTTCGCCGCCGTTGCGCGGCGTACCAACGTCGACGCGATACTCGTTGACCGAAGCGCCACGTTCGCGCACCTGCTCGACCAGTTGCAGGAGCGGGCTGCCAAAGGGCACGAAATGCCGGAGCGAATGCCGGCCGAGAACGGCCGCGCTCGATTGGAAGAAGTTCTGCGCCGCGTCATTGGCCGAGCAGACCCGCCCTTCCGGATCGAGCATGATCACCGGATGCGGCAAAGCGTTGAGGATCGACACTTCGAGATCCCGCTCCGCCGGAACCTCCGCGCCCGGTGCGGATGAAGACGTCGTCATGCGGCAACCCTCTCGAAACTCGCGCCATCGGCGAACCACTCGTCCACGGCTTCCATCACCGCCTCCGGCGTCTCCGCCGTCAGCGCCCGCCGGCGGATCCCGGGCGCCGCCCCGTCGTCGCGCGGCACCGCTTCAAAGGTCCAGCCAACGTGCTTGCGGGCCATCCTGAGCCCCAGTCCCTCGCCGTAATGGGCGAGCATGTGCGCGTATTGCGCCTTGAGCGAGCCCAGGATCTCGTCCCGGTCCGGCGCCTCGGCCTCGCCGCCCGACGCCAAAGCGGCCGCGATCCGCCCCGCCAGCCAGGGACGACCGTAGGCGCCCCGGCCGACCATCACCGCGTCGGCTCCCGACTGGCGAAGAGCCTCGCGCGCCGATGTTGCGTCGACGATATCGCCGTTGACCACCAACGGGATGGACACGGCCTCGCGCACCGCCCTCACCTTCGACCAGTCGGCCGAGCCCTTGTAGAACTGGTTGCGGGTGCGGGCGTGCACCGTCACCATGGCGACGCCGGCCGCCTCGGCCCGCCGCGCCAGCTCCGGCGCGTTGAGGCAGCTATCATCCCAGCCGAGCCGCATCTTCAGCGTCACCGGCACCTTGACGGCACCGACCACGGCCTCGATGAGGGTCAGGGCGTGATCGAGATCGCGCATCAGCGCCGAGCCGGAATAGCCCGATACGACCTTCTTGGCCGGACAGCCCATGTTGATGTCGATGATGTCGGCGCCGCCGGCTTCCGCCGCGCGGGCGCCCTCGCCCATCCAGCGCGCCTCGCGGCCGGCGAGCTGCACGACGTGCAGTCCCTCGTCGTCCGCCTCGGCGCGCGTCGTCGTCTCGGGATGGCCGTCGAGCAAGGTTTCCGATGCCACCATTTCGGACACGGTAAGGCCGGCGCCATAACGGCGCGCGATCCGCCGGAACGGCAGGTCGGTGATGCCGGCCATCGGCGCAAGAAACACCGGTGAAGGCACTGTCACGCCGCCGACGCAAAGCTCCGGCGCCGGCGCAGTCGTTACCTCGCGATCCGGCTTGGAAACCGCCATGCTCACACCTTGTGCACGAAAAGTCGCTGCATACAAATTACGCAATTGATAGCTGCTTGGAAGAAATGACGCAAGCGTCTTGCGGGTCATCCGGCCAATAACGTAACGAGAATGCACATTTCTACCCCGACCGCCATTCGGTCGCCAGTGGAGCCTATGCGAACGGCGATGCCATCCAGCACCACTCCCGCCCATTCTTCCGCTCGCGCCACCGTTGCGGTGATTCTGGTCGCCGCCGGGCGCGGCAGCCGTGCCGCCAGCGCCGGTGCGCCACCCAAGCAATACCGGCAGCTTGCCGGGCGGCCAGTCATTGCCCGAACGATCGAGGCCTTCCTTGCCCACCCCGGCATCGATCGCGTGCTGACGGTGATCCATCCAGACGATCGTGATCTCTATACCGCATCGGTCGCCGGCCTCGACGACCATCGTCTTCTGCCGCCAACTCCAGGTGGCGCCGATCGGCAGGCGAGTTGTCTTGCCGGCCTTTCGGCACTCGAGGCTCACGCGCCCGACTTCGTATTGATCCATGATGCCGTGCGGCCCTTCATTCGCCGAGACGCCATCGACCGGGTGATCGAGGCGCTTGGGAACGAGGTCGCCGTGCTCTGCGGCGTGCCGGTGATCGACACGGTGAAACGCGCCGATGCGTCGGGTTACGTGGGCGAGACCGTACCGCGCGAGGGTCTCTGGCGCGCCGCGACGCCCCAAGGGTTTCGCTACGCGGAAATCGTCGCCGCGCACAGGTCGCTCGTTGCCCGTGGGGTCACCGGCGTGACCGACGACGCCGCCGTGGCCGAGCTTTCCGGCCACCGCGTGCTGCTCGTCGACGGCGGCGCCGACAACGTCAAGCTGACCACCACGGAGGATTTCGACATGGCCGAACAGCATCTTGCCGCCGAGGCTTTCCTCGCCTGCCCCGACGTCCGCGTCGGCACGGGCTACGATGTCCACGTGCTGGAGCCCGGTGACGGCGTAACGCTGTGCGGGGTGTTCATTCCTCATGACCAGCGCCTCAAGGGACACTCGGACGCCGACGTCGCGCTGCACGCCCTGACGGACGCCATCCTCGGCGCCCTCGGTGACGGCGACATTGGAAAGCACTTCCCGCCATCCGATGAGCAATGGCGCGGCGCGGCATCCACGCTGTTCCTGAAGGACGCGGTCCGCCGCTTGGCCGAGCGTGGCGGCATCCTCGCCCATTGCGACGTCACGATCATCGCCGAGGCCCCCAAGGTGGGGCCGCACCGCGACGCCATGCGCTCGGCCATCGCCGAAGCCTGCGGCATTGCCATCGATCGGGTCGGCGTCAAGGCGACCACCAACGAGGGGCTGGGGTTCGCCGGTCGGCGCGAAGGTATTGCCGCCATCGCCACGGCGACGATCAGGCTGCCGCTCGATCGGTGAGATCGAGAGGGCGCCGGCCTTCGGATAAGCGAACGGCGACCTATATGTCCTTCATGCCTGCACGATACCCCACTGCCGAAAAGGAGATCGCCATGACCGACCTTTCGCCCCTGCAGCCTCGCGCCCAGCACCTCCTCGAGAAAGCGCGCGCCAAGGGCGTGACGATCGCCACCGCCGAGAGCTGCACCGGAGGTCTGGTCGCCGGCCTGCTCACCGAGATCGCCGGCTCGTCGGATGTCGTCGAACGCGGCTTCGTCACCTACTCCAACGAAGCCAAGATCGAGATGCTCGGCGTGCCGGAGGCGACGTTGGTCGCCCACGGCGCCGTCTCCGAAGCGACGGCTCGCGCCATGGCGGAAGGCGCGCTTGCCCACTCGCGCGCCGTCTTTGCCGTGTCCATTACCGGCATTGCAGGCCCCGGCGGCGGTACCGCCGACAAGCCGGTTGGCCTTGTGCATTTCGCCTGTGCAGGAAAGGGTCGCGCGACCATCCACGCCGAAAGACGCTTCGGCAGCCTCGATCGTGCCGCCGTGCGCTATTCCGCCGTAACTCAGGCGCTCGCCATGCTGGAAGAGGCCGTCGCCGACTGGAGCCTTACCGCCTGATCGGGCGGCGCCACGTTGCGCGCCTTGATGAAATCGATGAACGCACGGAGCGGCGCGGGTACCAGCCGGCGCCCGGGGTAATACAGGAAGGGGCCGGAAAAGCCCGGCCACCACGGCTCCAGGACCGGCTCCAGCGCTCCGCTTGAGAAGTGCGGCCGAATCCAGTCCTCGAAGAGCCCCATGATGCCGACGCCTGCGATAGCGGAGGCCACCATCAGCTCCGACGCTCCGGTCCCGACGACCAGTTGTCCCGTCGCGTCGACGCGGAAGACTTCGCCATCCCGCTCCAACTCCCAAGGCGCGACGGCTCCACTGGCAAAGCGGCTGCGGATACAGTTGTGGACAAGAAGATCGCGCGGATGGATCGGCCGTCCGTGTCCGTCGAGATAGGCAGGCGACGCCGCGAGCGCATACCGCTGGCGGCGCGGCCCGATCGGCACGGCGATCATGTCCTGTTCGAGCCGCTCGTCATAGCGGATGCCGGCATCGCAACCCGACGCCACCAGATCGACGAAGGTGTCCTCGGCAACGATTTCGAGATGGATATCGGGATAGGCGGCAAGGAAGGGTGGCACGATGTCCGGCAGCACCAGCCGCGCCGCGCTGACGGGCACGTTGAGCTTGAGCCGCCCGGCGATCCGCTCGCGATAGCCGTTGACGACGTCGAGCGCCAGGTCCACCTCGGCGATGGCGGGCGCCAGACGGTCGGCAAGCTCCCGGCCGACGGCCGTCAGTTCGACACTGCGTGTGGTACGATGGAGAAGCCGCACCCCCAGCCGCGCTTCAAGCCGCCGCACCGCCTCGCTGAGCCGCGAGGCACTGTCGCCCGTCGCACGCGCCGCGTCGCGGAAACCACCGGCCTTCACGATCGCCAGGAATGCCGAGATATCGCCGAAGTCCACGCTCATTGTTCGGTTGTCCGTACAGCTTGTGCCGACATTAGCCCGTTATCCGCACAGCGACCAGGGGTTATCTCTGAGGTCCACCAGCGCAGGAGAAAGTCATGTCATCCATCGACAAATCCGGAACCTACCGCCTCGGCGACCGCACCGTGAAGCGACTCGGCTATGGCGCCATGCAGCTCGCCGGCCCCGGCGTCTTCGGGCCGCCCAAGGATAGGCCGCAGGCCGTAGCCGTGCTCAGGGCGGCGATCGCTGCCGGCGTCGATCACATCGACACCAGCGACTTCTATGGCCCGCATGTCACCAACGAGATCATCCGCGAGGCGCTGCATCCCTACCCTGATAATCTCACCATCGTCACCAAGGTCGGCGGCAAGCGTGGTGCGGACGGCTCGTGGCTCAAGGCCGATGCCCCCGACGAACTGCGCTCGGCCGTTCACGACAACCTTCGCAACCTCGGCCTGGAGACTCTCGACGTCGTCAACATGCGTTTCATGTTCGATCCGCATCACCCGGCCGAAGGACCGGTCGAACCGCAGATCGAAGTGCTGGCGGAGTTGCAGCGGCAGGGGCTCATCCGCCATATCGGCGTCAGCCACGTCACTTCGGCGCAGGTCAAGGCGGCCCGTCGCATCGTCGACATCGTCTGCGTCCAGAACCTCTACAATCTGGTCCGACGAGACGACGACGCCCTGATCGACGAGCTTGCCGCCGAGGGTATCGCCTATGTGCCCTACTTCCCACTGGGCGGTTTCTCACCGTTGCAGTCGGACACGCTGAGCGCACTGGCAAAACGGCTTGGCGTCACGCCAATGCAGCTGGCGCTCGCCTGGTTGCTCAAGCGCTCGCCCAACATCCTGCTCATTCCGGGCACGTCGTCGCTTGGCCATCTCGAGGAAAACCTCGCGGCGGCGAACATCGAGCTCGACGGCGCGACGCTCGCGGAGCTCGACGCCATCGGCAAGGCGTGACGCACCGGTGAGGCTGCGGCTCAGCCGCGCCTCACCGCCTGAACTGGCGATAGAGCGAGATGATGACGACGGCGCCGATGGTGCCGCCGATCAGGTTGGCGATCCAGCCGCGCGGAAAGAAGCCGAGCTGACCGGCCGCCCAGCCAAACGCCACGGCGCCGACCACGCCGAGAATGAGATTGGTCAGAAGACCATGATCGGAGCGGGTGAAGCGCTCGGCCAGCCAGCCGGCCAGCAACCCGATGATGATGGTTCCAATGATGCCGACGCCTGCCATTCCGGGCCTCCATGATCGATCATGGCCGTCAATGTAAGATGCGCTCACTGCGTCGGAAAGAGGCATGGCGACGCGAGAACCGGCATCGTCTTTCTCACCGAAGATGCGCCGTCAGGATTTTGAAGCTGGCATAGCCAAAGGCGACCGCGAGCAGTCCGTCGAACGCGCGACGGACACGGGCGAAAAGGCAGGCCACCGCCGCCGAGGAGAACAACAGGGCGTAGGTCAGGAAGATCAGCGTGCTCTGCAAGCCGACGGCCAGGATGACCGCCAGCAGCGTGACCGACGGAGCATCCGGAGGCACGCCAACCGAGTACAAGGCACCGAAGAACAGGATGGCTTTGGGATTGGTGAGATGGAGCAGCAGGCCCTTGCGATAGGCCTCTCCCGGCGTCACCAAGCCCGTCGCGCCCAGTGTCAGCGTCTGGGGATGTAGCGCGCTCCATGCCGACTTGATGGCGAGATAGAGCAGATAGCCGGCACCGGCGTAGCGGACTGCTTCCAGGATCCAGGCATTGGCCAGCATGACCGCACCAAGGCCGAGCGCGGCGGCGGCCGACCAGGTGAGCGAGCCGGTCACGACGCCAAGCGCCATGGCGACGCCGCGATGCCGGCCGGCACCCGCGGACATCGAGGCAATGCCAAGTGTCGCCGGTCCGGGGCTGGCGGTGGCGATGAAGGCGGCGGACAGGATGATCGGAAGATTGACGACGAGCCCCATGTTCACCTCCCGCTTCGATCAGGCGCTGACGCCGTAAAGCGCATCGGCGCGCCGTTCGAAAGCTTCGGAGAACTTGCGGAAAGCTCGATCGAACATCGACCCCATCAGGGCGCCGAGCATCCGGCTGCGAAACTCATATGAGATCCAGAAGTGGATATCGGAGCCGCCGCCGTCGCGCGGCGTAAAGTTCCACCTGTTGTCGAGGAAACGGAATGGGCCGTCGATATATTCGACCTTGATGGCAAGCGCGGCGCGATCGAGCGTCACCATCGAGGTGAAGGTCTCGCGCACCGGACCATAGCCGGCGGTGAGATCGGCGATCAGCACCTCGTGCTCCGCCTCGTCGACGCGGCGCTGCCGGACGATCAGGCGCTCGCAGAGCGGCACGAACTCGGGGTATTTCTCGACGTCGGCCACCAGATCGAACATCCGCTCCGGGCTATGGTTGACGTGGCGCACGGTCTCGAAGGTCGGCATTGTCCGATAGGGTCCTGTTGGTCAGCAAGAAACAAGGCGGCTGGTTGGGCCGCCTTACGCTTTTCAGACTTCGTGTCGAAACGCAATGCTGAGGGGCTCAGCCCTTTGCCTCGGCAAGCTTCTTCTCGCGGTTGGCGCGAAGCTGCGCGAAATCCTCGCCGGCGTGATGAGACGACCGGGTGAGCGGACTGGACGACACCATGAGGAAACCCTTGGTGTAGGCAATGGTTTCATAGGACTTGAACTCGTCCGGCGGCACGAAGCGGATGATGGGGTGATGCTTGGAGGTCGGCTGCAGATACTGGCCGATGGTCAGGAAGTCGACGTCGGCCGAACGCAGGTCGTCCATCAGCTGCAGCACCTCGTTCCGCTCCTCACCAAGACCGACCATGATGCCGGACTTGGTGAAGATGGTGGGATCGAGTTCCTTCACCCGCTGCAGGAGGCGGATGGAGTGGAAATAGCGGGCGCCGGGACGAACGGTGAGGTAGTTCGAGGGTACCGTCTCGAGATTGTGGTTGAAGACGTCGGGCTTGGCCGCCACCACGACTTCCAGGGCGCCTTCCTTCCTGAGAAAGTCGGGCGTCAGCACCTCGATGGTGGTCGACGGAGACCGGGCGCGAATGGCACGAATCACCTGAGCGAAATGCTCGGCGCCGCCGTCCTTGAGATCGTCGCGGTCGACCGACGTGATGACGACGTGCAGGAGCCCCAGCTTCTCGACCGCCAGCGCCACGTTCTCCGGCTCGGTTGGGTCCAGAGGCGCCGGCAGGCCGGTCTTGACGTTGCAGAAGGCGCAGGCGCGCGTGCAGGTGTCGCCCATGATCATCATGGTGGCGTGCTTCTTCGACCAGCATTCACCGATGTTGGGGCAGCCCGCCTCCTCGCAGACCGTGAAGAGACCGTTCTCCTTCACGATGCCCTGCGTTTCCTTGTAGACCGGCGAACCCGGCGCCTTGACGCGGATCCACTCCGGCTTGCGCTGGATCGGATTGTCCGGGCGGTTGGCCTTCTCGGGATGGCGCGCCTTCGGCGCTGTCTTCACGGTATCGAGAATGGTGACCATCGTCCGTCGCTTTCTGCCCGTTCTGGCCGACCCTCAGTCGGTCTTCTATGATCAACTTCCTAGCAAAACTACGGAGAACGGGCCATGCCGCTCCCGTCACATCTGGCCTGCGCCGTCGTCATGCTGGGGCTAGAAGCCGCCGCCGGTCTTGAACCCGCCACCACCCGAGCCGCCGCCCGTTCGGAAGCCGCCGCCGCCTGAGCCGCCGCCCCAGGATCCGCCGCCACCCCAATGGCCGCCACCGAAATCGTCGCGGCGGGGAGACCTGCCGCGTCGATAACCATCGCGGAAAGCCCCTTCCAGCACGGCCGCCGTGATGGCGCCGGAAATGATGCCGCCGATCAGGTTGCCGATCACTTCGCCATTGGAGAAGCTGCCGTTGGGGCGATCATAGCCATTGCGGCGGAAGGTGTCGCGCGAGTGCTCCAATTCCTGCCGCTTGTTGGCGATATCGATCGACGTACGCCGAAGTTCATCAGCCTGGGCATCGACGCGAACGAGATCGCGCTCGATCTGGCGCAACCGCTTGACGATGCGATCGTCTTCCGGCGTCGGGGTCGCTTCGGCGCGGCGGACGAGGTCCACCATGTCGGCGCGGGCCAGCGTGCCGGCCAGGTCGTCGATCACGCCGCGCACCGCCGGATCGCCGTTGTCGTCGAGCGCCGTCGCCGTTTCCTTGTCGATGCTGTCGACGTCGGACCTGACGCGGGCGATGTCGGTTTCCACCTTGGCCAGCGCCCGGTCGGCATCCGCCACGGCGGCTTCGAGCGGCACGATGCCATCGGCCTCCAGCGCTGCCCGTTCGTGAGCCTGGCGGGCCGCGATGGCACTTGCGACATCGGCCTTGAGGCGCTCCGCATGCTCGGCGAGGCGCAAGGGAATCTCGGTGAGCATGAAATAGTTGACGCGCGCCGCGTCATAGCCGGCGAGCCGTGCGACCTTGCCATCGAAGTAGCGCGTCAGCGGCCCCGCCCGGTAGGTGGACGTGCCGTAGCCACGCTGCCAGAGATAGAAGAACAGCCGATCGTCCTCGTAGGGCTTGCCCTTCACGGCGCGATCTTCCTCGGCCTGGCGTCGCTTCTCTTCGGCTGCCGTCGCCGTTGTCTCAGCCGCCTTGATCGCGGCGGTAAGGCTCTGCCACTCGTCTTCGGTTGCAAGACGCGCCTCGACGGCATCCGTCTTCGCCTCGACCGCATCGATTGCCTCGTCGCGCAGCTTGACGGCCTCTTCGCGCTTGTCTTCCAGCGCATCGAGCTTCAGCAAGGCACCTTCGCGGCTGGCCTTCAGCTCGGACAGCCGGTCTCTGCGCTTGTCGAGCACGACACGAGCCCGGCGCTCGACGCTGTCCAGTTCGCCGACCACCTCGTCACGGGCGATGGCGTCGAGCCTCAATCGGGCCAGCGCCCGAAAGGCGTCGGCCTTCTCGGTCCGGAGACGGTCGCCCTCGGCCTTGGTGTCGGCCAGCATGGCGACAAGGCGATCTTCGTCGCGCCGAACCCCGAGGATCGCCCGTTCGATGTCGTTGAGCGCCTGCTGCGCGGAAATCATTCTGCTTCCTTGGGTTCTAGAGCAATTTCAGCAAAAGTGGAAAGCGGCTTTGCGTCCGAAATTGCGGCGAAACAAATAGTTAGAGCGTTTTCGGCGAACCAGGGTTTGCCGGAAATGCCCTAGGTGGGCTTACCAGCTGGTGATGGCGCCAGCGAGAACATCCATCTCATAGACGGGCGCGAGGCTGCCGCGCGGCTTCTCGCCGAGAATGTTGTCCTCGACGATGCCGTCGTCGCTCTTGTCGGCCGCCACCTTGTCATAGGTCGCCTTGGGAACGCGAACGCCCCACTTGTCGACCGTCTTGACCGTTCCGTCCTCCTCGCTGGTAATCGGCAGCTTGAGGGCGTCGCCGGACGGCGTCACCGCCTCGACGATCAGATAGTAGTTGCGCGCCTGGGTGTTGACGTCGGGAACCCGGAACACGCCCGTCCGCTCGCCGGGCCGCGACACGATCCTGAGTTCGTAGGTCTGGGCCAGTGTCGCCCGCAGATCGGCCAGAGCCGCCACCGCCTGGCGCGCCGCGGCAGCATTCCCGCCGGCGACTGCCGCCCGGGCGGCGGCGACGCGCTGCTCGGCCTCTGCCTTGGCATCGGAAGTCAGCGCTTCGGTCACCAGCGCGGCCTCGGCCGTGTCGACGGTTTCGGGCAGCGTCACGGACATCTCGATCCGCGCCGCCTCGCTTGCCCGTTCGGCCGACGTGACCCGCCAATAGGTGACGCCACCCAGCATAATGAGGGCGACAAGCGCGCCGGCCACCACCTTGGCCACCATGGCGCGCCCGACCCAGAGCAGCGCCATCGTCCGGGCGAAGGACGGCGGCGCCGGATCGTAGGTGAAGCGGCTCTCCTTCAGGGCCCGAATACCATCATCAAGGATGCGGTCGGAGACCTTGAGCCCCTGCCCTTCGTAGAGCGTCCGGAGCCTTTCCTTCAGCGTGGCGTCGCGGCTGTCCTCGCTGAGCGCCTTCTCGACGAGCCCTTCCTGGTGACGAAGCGTGTCGACCACGTCCATCGCCAGCATCAGCTCGTCGAGTTTTGGGGCGGCCGCGCCGCCCTGAGCGATGTCAGCCATTCAGCACCAGCGCGTTGCCCTGCTCGGCAAGGCGGGCGATCCGCCGTTTGCCGTCCTCGACGGCGGCCCGGATCTCCTCGGAGTTCTTGGTGGCCAGCGTCCGCATCTCGGCGATGATCTCGGTCGAGCGCTCCTGGTAGTTGACCACGCTGTCGACCAGCTTCTTCACCGCGTCGGCGCGGACCGTCGGGCCATAACCGGCCTTCAGCGCCTCTTCCTGCACCTTGCCGCCGATGTCGGCCAGCACTTCCAGCGACTTCGAGACGCCCTCCTTCATGGAGTTGAGCGTCTGTGTCGACTCGTGAAGGCCGAACACGCCGGTGAACGACGCCTTCAGCGCCGTCAGCACCGACTCGTTGGTCGTGAAAAAGGAAACGGACTGCTGATAGACGCGCTCCTTCGCCGACGTCGTCTGCAGGAGGCGCGCCATGATCACTTCGGACGTGTTGTAGCCGACGGTGAGGTTGTCGGCGAGGTCCTTGGCGATCTGGTATCGGCCTTCCTCGTTCTGCATCGCCCGGAGCTTCTCGTCGCGGGTAAGCTCCAGCCGCGCCCGCTCGGAGGCGTCCGTACCCGCGAATCCTGCCACCGCTTCGGACGCCTTGGTGAGTTCGTCCTTGGCGACGGCGAGCTTGGCCTCGCCCGCCTTCAGCACTTCCAGCGCGGCCACCTCGGCCTGCTTCAGCGCGCCCCGGAAATCGCGATAGGCTTCAAGGATCACCTGCTCGCGCTCGATGTTGGTCTTGGTGTCGCGGGCCACTTCTATGTAGGTGTCGCGAATGCTGTCGAAGCGGCTGGCGATATCGCCGCGCGAAATCTTCATCCAGGCGTTGGTGGCCCGCTCGAACAGGTCGAGCTTGCCGTCGGAGATCTGGTCGACCATCGCCTTGGCGTCGTCGCGGATCGAGTTGAAACCCTGCGTGATCTTCTCGTAGCGCTCGCCGATCGACATTTCGGAAATCTGCTCGCGCACCACCTCGTTGAACACGCTCATCTGGCTGAGCGTCCGGGTAATGACGGCGATCCTGTCGGGGTCGAGATCGGTGATCCGCTCGAGAAGACCGACGATCGGCGCCTCCTCGGTTCTGGCCGGCAAAAGGCCGAGGTCGCGCAAGCCGCCCATCGCCTTGTCGAGATACTGCATGGGCGTTTTCACAATGTCGGTCGTGGTCAAGGCCGTTTCCCTCAGTCACCGGAAGCGCGGATAAACGTCCGCGGGGCGTCGCGGAAAATGTAGTAATCTCTCAAGCCGCCGCAAGCAGACGTTCAGCGAAAATTCAGGCGCCGAACACAGCCTCCAGCGCGTCCCGCATCACCTTGGCGTCAGGTTCGCGCTCCGTCCACAGGCGAATGCCGATGACGCCCTGGTTGACCAGCATGCCGAGACCGTCGAGCGTTGTGGCACCATGCGTCTCCGCCATCCGGAGAAAGGCGGTGTGCGGAGGGTTCGGAATGACATCCGCCACCACAAGGCCCGGACGAACCGTGGTGAAGTCGACAGCGGGAACATCGCCGACACCCGGGAAAAGACCGATCGACGTCGCGTTGATGAGAATGTCGACATCCTCGGGAACCACATAGTTTCCCTTCCACGACACGAACTCAGCCGCAGCCGGGGTATGCGCCGCCACAAGCTGGACCACGGCTCTGCCGCGCGCCTCGTCGCGGTTGACGACGGTGATCGAGGCCGCGCCGGCCAGCGCCGTCTCCACGGCGATCGCCCGCGACGCACCGCCGGCACCGAGCACCACGACATGCTTGCCCTTGGGATCGCTCACCGTTTTGAGCGAGGTGAGAAACCCCTTGCCGTCGGTGTTCTCGCCGATCAGCCGGCCGTCCTCGTTGATGACGCAGTTGACGGCGCCGATGATCTCGGCCGAAGAGGCCAACTCGTCGATGAAATCGATCACTGCCACCTTGTGCGGCAGCGAGCAGTTGAAGCCGCGCCAGCCCATGGCGCGAGCACCACGCACCGCATCGCCCAAGTCGGCCGGAGCCACGTCGCAGTTGATGTAGCGCGCGTCGAGGCCCATGGCGCGATAGGCGGCCTCGACCATGGCGACCGTCGGGTTCTCGGCCACCGGTGTCGCGAAGCAGCCCGTGAGAAGGCTGAGAAAGTTGACCTCGACCGGCATGGCGTCATCCTCCAGCGAAGGGCGGACATGCCGCCACGCCCCTCCTCCGAGCGACCTTACCGCCTGGACACCGGATTGAAAACGCTACCGTCGGCCTTGACAGCTAGCGGCGCCCCTTGAGCGGCGTCACCGTTGCCGAGGGCTTGTCGGCGACGAGCCGCTGTTCGATCACACCACGCCAGCCGAGGCCACGGTAGGTTTCATAGCCGGGCGTGGCGTGCTGGGCGACAATCCGTCCGTCGCGCACCTGCCAGCCCGCCGCCGCGTCAGCGAACGCCGAGAGCTTCTCAGTCAACAGGCCGGCCCCGTCCGACGAGGCAATGACGCGATTGTCGCGGTCGACGATCAGCACGCGACTCATCGCCCATTCTTCGTCGGTCAGGCGGACACCCTCGACGATGGTCTTTGACTGGGGCTCCCAATCGAAGTGGATGGCGAGAAGGCCGATAGGACGACCGTCGGCCTCGCCTCCGGTTCGTACTGGCGTGACGAAGGTGGCGACCATGGTGTCGGCCAGAAGCGGCTCGCGGGCGATGTCCTCGGCGTGAAAATCGTCTCCGGTCCTGAGGCCCATGCCCGTGCGGAACCACGGGCGCGAGGAGACGTCGGCGCCAGCCACGGGAAAACGACCGCCTCGACCGGTGGCCACGACCTTGCCTTGGGTATCGCAGAGCCAGATGTCGAGATAGACGGTGTAGGCGCGAAGAATGACATCGAGACGCCGGGCCGCATAGGCGAACGCGGCCTCCCCGGGCTCCGTCATGGCATCGACAAAGGCTGAGTCGGTGGCCCACCAGCGCACGTCGCAGGTGCGTTCGTAAAGATTGCGATCGACGATCTCGATGGCGTTGAGCGCCAGATCGACCAGCCGTTGTCCTTGCGACGACTGGCTCATCTCCTGGACCAGAGAGGAAATCTCGCCGATCTCGGAGGCCAGCTCGGCTTCGAGCGCAGTCGACAGCTTCTCCACCTCTTCGGAAATGCCGCGCACTTCCTGGCTGACCACCGCAAAGCCGCGTCCGGCCTCCCCGGCCCGCTCGGCTTCGATCAACGCGTTGAGGGCCAGGATCCGCATGCGGCGATTGATCGCCCTGATCTGGCCCACCTTGTTGAAGGCGATTTCCTGGACGGAGGCCGACTTTGACGAAATATCGCGAATGGATACAACCGAAGCTGTCATCCGATCCCCCGATCACTGCATTTGCTTTGCGAAGAGTCGCATCGACCCCGTTAACAAAGTAAAAACAACAATCGAGGAACTACATAAGGAGCTGCTGTTTTTATTTGCAGAATGGCTCTGCAATGCAAGCGCCGCGCATAGAAACCGCTCAGACGACCATGCGCGCCAGAAAAACGAAGATGATCGCACCGATGGTGGCGACGGCAACTTCGTGCAGGAACGGACTTGCAATGGGAAGATTGATGCCGGTCCATTGCAGTACCAGACCGCCGACGAACGAACCGATCAGGCCCGACACGAGATAGCGGATGAGGCCACCACCGCCGACCACGAAGCTCGCGAGCCAACCGGCAAGAAGGCCAATGGCGCCCCAGACGAGAAAGGCATGACCCTGCATCGGGTGTCTCCTGAACATGAAAAGGCCGGCGGGATCGCCGCCGGCCTCTGCGTTAAATTGCGATTCGCATCTCAAATATGGATGGCGCGACCGTAGGCGGCAAGTACGCTCTCATGCATGGTTTCGCTGACGGTCGGGTGCGGGAACACCGTGTGCATCAGCTCTTCCTCGGTGGTCTCAAGCTGCATGGCGACGACGAAGCCCTGGATCATCTCCGTCACTTCGGCGCCAACCAGATGCGCGCCGAGCAGACGGCCGGTCTTCGCATCGAAGATGGTCTTCACGAGGCCTTCGGGCTCGCCGAGCGCCACCGCCTTGCCGTTGCCAATGAACGGGAAGCGGCCGATCTTCAGCTCGAAACCGGCTTCCTTGGCCTTCTTCTCGGTCAGGCCGACGGAGGCCACCTGCGGGTGGCAGTAGGTGCAACCGGGGATCTGCAGCTTGTCCATCGGGTGAGGATGCAGGCCGGCGATCGCCTCGACGCACAGCGTGCCCTCGTGCTCGGCCTTGTGGGCCAGCATCGGCGGACCGGCGACGTCGCCGATGGCATAGATGCCCGGCACGTTGGTGCGGCCGAGACCGTCGGTCGCGATCGTGCCGCGATCAAGCTTCACGCCCAGCGCCTCGAGCCCAAGGTTCTCGACGTTGCCGACGACGCCCACCGCCGAGATGACGCGGTCGGCGACGATCTCCTGCTTGGATCCGTCCTTGAGTTCGATGGTGGCCGTCACCTCGTTTGAGCCCTTCTTCAGCGAGGCGACCTTGGCCTCCAGAAGGATCTTCATGCCGGCCTTCTCGAAGCGCTTCTTGGCGAGCTCGGCGATCTCGTGATCCTCGACCGGCATCACCTGGCTCATCACCTCGACGACGGTCACTTCGGAACCGAGAGCCCGGTAGAAGCTCGCGAACTCGATGCCGATGGCACCCGAGCCAACCACCAGAAGACGCTTCGGCAGCTCTTCGGGAACCATCGACTCGAAATAGGTCCAGACCAGCTTCTTGTCCGGCTCCAGGCCCGGCAGCACGCGCGGACGGGCGCCGGTCGCCACGATGATGTGCTTGGCCTCGTAGTCGCCGGCCGGCAGCCAGCCCTTGGGCGCGCCATCAACCGCCTTCACCTTGACCTTGCCGGGGGCGGCGATCGTCGCCTCGCCCCAGATCAGGTCGACCTTGTTCTTCTTGAGCAGGAAACCGACGCCCTGGCTCATCTGCTGGGCGATGCCGCGCGACCGCTTGACGATGCCGGCAACGTCGGCGCCCGGCTTCTCGGCCTTGATGCCATAGTCGGCCGCGTGCTCGATATAGTGGAAGATCTCGGCCGAGCGCAGCAGCGCCTTGGCCGGAATGCACCCCCAGTTGGGGCAGATGCCGCCGACATAGGCGCGTTCGACGACGCCGACCTTGAGGCCGAGCTGGGCGGCGCGGATGGCGGCGACATAGCCGCCGGGGCCGGAGCCGATGATCAGGATGTCATACTGGGACATGGGTCTATGCCTTCAATCTTGGGTCGGCGCGGGCCGGGCCTCGCGCCGGAAGCAGGCGGCGCCGGCAGAGCCGGCGACCGCCTCCCGAAACGCACGACGGAGGTGTTCCGTCACACCAGCATCGACATCGGCTTCTCGATGAAGCCCTTGAACGCCTTGAGAAGCTCGGCGCCGAGCGCGCCGTCGACGGCGCGGTGATCGGTGGAGAGCGTGACGCTCATCACGGTGGCGACGGCCAGCTGGCCGCCCTTGACCACCGCCCTCTGCTCACCCGCGCCGACCGCCAGGATGGTAGCGTGCGGCGGGTTGATGACGGCGGCGAAGTCCTTGACGCCGAACATGCCGAGGTTGGACACCGAAGTAGTGCCGCCCTGGTATTCTTCGGGCTTCAGCTTGCGGTCCTTGGCGCGCCTGGCCAGATCCTTCACCTCGTTGGAGATGGTGGACAGGCCCTTCTCGTCGGCCCTGCGGACGATCGGCGTGATCAGGCCACCGGGGATCGACACGGCGACGCCGACATCGGCGTGCTTGTGCTTCAACATGCCGCCATCGGTCCAGGACACGTGGGCGTCCGGCACGGCCTTCAGCGCCAGCGCATAGGCCTTGATGACCATGTCGTTGACCGACACCTTGTAGGTCGGCTTGCCGTCGACGGTTGGCGCGGCGTCGTTGATATCCTTGCGAAGGGCGAGCAGCGCATCGAGCTCCACATCGACGGTGACGTAGAAGTGCGGCACCGTCTGCTTGGACTCGGTGAGGCGGCGCGCGATCGTCTTGCGCATGCCGTCGTGCGGGATCAGCTCGTAACTGTCCGGATCGAACAGCTTCAACGTCGTCTCGTCGCTGGCGCCTGCCGGCTTCGGAGCGGGCGCGGCGGCCTGAGCCTGCGAAGCAGGAGCCGCCGCCTTCGGTGCCGCTTCGGCGCCCTCGACGTCGCGCAGGATGACGCGGCCCTTCGGCCCTGAGCCCTTGACGGACTTGAGGTCCAGGCCCTTCTCCTTGGCGACACGGCGAGCCAGAGGCGAAGCGAAGATACGCTCGCCGTCGCTTGCCTTGGCGCTCTCCGCCTTGGGAGCTTCGGGCTTGGCGGCTTCGGCCTTCGGGGCGTCCGCCGGCTTTGCCTTGTCTTCTGCCTTCGGCGCATCCGCCTTGGCCGGGGCGGGAGCCGCCCCATCGGCCGCCGAGGCGGCGGCTTCGACGTCCTCGCCCTCTTCGGCCAGAATGGCGATCACGGCGTTGACCGGCACGTCGGAAGCGCCTTCGGCGACCACCAGCTTGGCGACGGTGCCCTCGTCGACCGCCTCGACCTCCATGGTCGCCTTGTCGGTCTCGATCTCGGCGAGGATCGTGCCGGATTTCACGGCATCCCCCACCTTGACGTTCCACTTGGTCAGGTTGCCCGTCTCCATCGTGGGAGAGAGCGCCGGCATCAGGATCTTGATCGGCATTTCATCTCTCCTCAGCGATAGGTGACGGCGCGCACCGCCTCGACCACCTCGCCGACGTTCGGCAGGGCAAGCTTCTCAAGATTGGCCGCGTAGGGCATCGGCACATCCTTGCCGGTAACGCGGGCCACCGGCGCGTCGAGATAGTCGAAGACATTGGCCTGGATCTGATAGGCGATCTCCGAGCCCACCGAGCCCTGCGGCCAGCCCTCTTCGACCGTCACGCAGCGGCCGGTCTTCTTCACCGAGTTGACCACGGTCTCGATGTCCATCGGGCGGATGGTACGGAGATCGATCACCTCGGCGTCGATGCCGAGACCGCTGAGTTCCTCCGCCGCCTTGGTGGCATAGGTCATGCCCATGCCGAAGGAGACGATGGTCACGTCCTTGCCGGCCTTGTGGATACGCGCCTTGCCGATCGGCAGAACGTAGTCATCGAGCTTCGGAACATCGAAGTGATGGCCGTACAGGATCTCGTTCTCGAGGAAGATCACCGGATTGGGGTCGCGGATCGCGGCCTTGAGGAGGCCCTTGGCGTCGGCGGCCGTATAGGGCATCACCACCTTGAGGCCGGGGATCATGCCGTACCAGGCGGCATAGTCCTGGCTGTGCTGGGCGCCGACGCGGGCGGCGGCGCCGTTCGGGCCGCGGAACACGATCGGGCAGCCCATCTGACCACCGGACATGTAGAGCGTCTTGGCCGCCGAGTTGATGATCTGGTCGATCGCCTGCATGGCGAAGTTGAACGTCATGAACTCGACGATCGGCTTCAGCCCGGCGAAGGCCGCGCCAACGCCGATGCCGGCAAAGCCGTGCTCGGTGATCGGCGTATCGATGACGCGGCGGGCGCCGAACTCGTCCAGAAGCCCCTGGGAGATCTTGTAGGCGCCCTGGTACTCGGCGACTTCCTCGCCCATCAGGAATACGTCTTCGTCGCGGCGCATTTCCTCGGCCATGGCCTCGCGGAGCGCCTCGCGTACTGTCTTGCTCTCATACTGAGTGCCAGCAGGGATATCCGGATCGGCCTCGGCCTTGACGGCCGGCGCTGCCGGCACCGTGCTCGATGCCTGCGCCATCGGCTGCTTCTTCTCAGCCGGAGCGGCCTCGGCGGCGGGCTGCGGAGCTTCGCCGGCTTCCGGCTTGCCCGTGGCGGCCTCGCCCTCTTCGCCGACGCGGGCGATCACCGCATTGACCTTCACGCCCTCGGTGCCCTCGGCAACCAGGATTTCAAGCAGCTTGCCCTCGTCGACGGCTTCGATTTCCATCGTCGCCTTGTCGGTCTCGATCTCGGCGAGAACATCTCCGGATTTCACATCGTCACCCACCTTTTTCAGCCACTTGGTGAGCGTACCCTCTTCCATGGTCGGCGACAGCGCCGGCATCAGGATGTCGATTGCCATTTTGAAAAACCTTTCGGCGCTGTCAGCGAAGAATGTCGGTCCAGAGCTCGGACGGATCCGGCTCGGCGTCGGCGGAGGCGAAATCGGCGGCGTCCGTCACCACGGCGCGTACCTTCTTGTCGATCTCCTTGAGATCGTCCTCGCTGGCCCAGCCCTTCTCGACAAGGCGCTTCCTGACCTGCTCGATCGGATCGCGCTCGTCGCGCATCTTCTGCACTTCATCCTTGGTCCGGTACTTGGCCGGGTCGGACATCGAATGACCGCGATAGCGGTAGGTCTGCATTTCCAGGATGTAAGGGCCGTTGCCGGCTCGCGCCCATTCGACGGCCCGGTCGGCCGCCGCCTTGACGGCACGGACGTCCATGCCGTCCACCTGCTCGCCGGGAATGTTGAAGCTCTCGCCGCGCTTGGCGAAATCGGTCTGGGCCGAGGACCGGCTGACCGAGGTACCCATGGCATAGCGGTTGTTCTCGATGACGAAGATCACCGGCAGCTTCCAGAGCTGCGCCATGTTGAAGGTCTCGTAGACCTGGCCCTGGTTGGCGGCGCCGTCGCCGAAGTAGACCACCGACACGTTGTCGGTGCCGCGATACTTGTCGGCGAAGGCGAGACCAGCGCCGATGGGCACCTGGGCGCCGACGATGCCGTGACCGCCGAAGAACTGCTTCTCGCGGCTGAACATGTGCATCGAGCCGCCCTTGCCGCGCGAGTACCCGCCCTGACGGCCGGTCAGCTCGGCCATGACGCCCTTGGGGTCCATGCCGCAGGCCAGCATGTGGCCATGGTCGCGATAGGACGTGGTGACCTGGTCCTCGCCTTCGCGCAGCGCCTTCTGGATGCCGACGACGACAGCTTCCTGGCCGATGTAGAGATGGCAGAAGCCGCCGATGAGGCCCATGCCGTAGAGCTGACCGGCCTTCTCTTCGAAGCGGCGGATCAGCAGCATGTCGTGATAGGCCTTGAACTCGTCGTCCTTGTCGAACTCGGCGATCTGGTAGTTGATGGCAGAACTGGAGGCTTTGCCGGTTTTCTTCGTTGCGGAGGTCGGTGCCGAAGCGCGTGCGCGCTTCTCGGTCGCCGGTCGAACAGCCATTGCTTGCTCCTCCCGTATCGGGATTATTCCGTAGAGGCGCCGACGGAACCCCTTTCCGGCGAGCAAGTCAAGGTTTGCAACGCATGTCAATCATGCGAAAGCCGCATCACTGAGGCGGCAGATTAACTGAAATCAAGTTAATTCATGGAAAATATAGCAATATCAATTGCTTTTTGCCTGCGCCAGCTTGTCAAAATCCATGATGACCACTTCATTGGGATTGACCACCGACAGCTGGACGCGGGCGCGTTCGTCGACCATGTCCTGGTCGAGGCTGGACGGGCGCAACAGCCTGACGTGAGCCTCCAGAGCGGCCTTTTCGGCATTGAGACGAGCCAGTTCGGCATTGAGTTCCTGGGTACGGCTCTCGAAGCGGGCTCGCCCCACCATGCCGTACTCGCCATTGACGGCGTGGTAGCCGAAATAGCCCAGGAAAACGGCGGTAACGGCCGGAAGGATCAGGCGACGCAGCCAAGACGGACGGTACTGGCGGGTAATCATACGCAACAAACCCATGCAGGCAGCGGGAACATCCTGGCCCCTTGCCGAGGAATCTGGACCAACGTGGTAAAAGGACGGTGAACGGGACGCCGTTCCCGTGCGAAATGAGTCTCGCAAGCCTCGCAATAGGCAAAAGGTGGCAAGCTTTCCACAGGCCGCGCCGATCACGACATCGTGCGCGCGGCGGAGCCGCCAAACCGCCATCAAGTCGAGAGATGGAGAAAGAAAGAAGGTGGGAGGATCCGCTGTGAGGATAGCGCAGCCGCGACCGGCAACAGTGTTGTCCGTTCTCGGTCACGTGTTGGTCATCACGCTCCTTGCCATCGAAGCGCCTCGCCATTTCACGGTCGAGCAACAGCCGTTGGCGGTCGACGTGGTCATGGTCCCGCCGGTGGAGGTCGTGCCCGACGGAGGCCCCGCCTCCGAGCCCGCCGCCACTCTACCCGAAGGCACCGCCAAGCCGTCGCCCCTACCGGTCCGTCCATCCACGGGCGGACGAATAACGGCGACCGATTATTTCGCCGCCGCCGTCCTCGACGATCCGCGCAATCGCGAGACCCGAGAGACGATCTCGACGCTTACCAGCGACGAACGACTGATCCAGCTCTGCAACATCGAAGCGATGGAACAGCTGAAGCACTGGAAGGCCGGCTTCGTACCCAACAGCGTCGTTCCCTACGCGACGGCCGACCCGCTGTTGAAGGCCGCGTCCATGGAAGCGCCCGGCGCGGCCGTTCACGCCGGCGGCAAATGGTATCGGCTGTCGTTCGCCTGCGGTGCAACGGCCGATCTCACTCGCGTCGCCTCTTTCAGCTTCAAGCTCGGCCGGCCGATTCCCCAACGGGAATGGGAACAGAACTCGCTGCCGGAGCTGGTCGAGGGCGAACCGACGGACTGAATTCACCTCACCCGGCGATGGCGAGGCTCTTCAGTTTGCGATGCAGTGCCGAACGCTCCATGCCGACGAACTCGGCAGTCCGCGAAATGTTGCCACCGAAGCGGTTGAGCTGGGCCTTAAGATACTCCCGCTCGAAAATCTCGCGCGCTTCCCTGAGCGGCAACGCCATCAGATGCTCGCCACCCGAGCCCGACGGCAGCGACGGCAGCATCGTCCCGATCTCCGAGGGCAGCAGATCGGCTGTGATCACCGCCTCCGGATCGCCGCGCGTCAGGATCATCAGCCGCTCGACGTTGTTGCGAAGCTGACGGAGATTGCCCGGCCAGTCGTGCGACTGCAGCACGGCCATGGCATCCTCGCCGATGCGCCGCACCGGCAGGCCGGTGGCCCGGGAGATCTGGTGCATCATCTGTTCGATGAGAAAGGGGATATCCTCGCGCCGTTCGGAAAGGCCCGGCACGCGCACGGGCACCACGGCGAGACGGTGGAACAGGTCCTCGCGGAAGTGTCCCTCGGCGATCTCGCGTTCGAGGTCGCGCGCCGTCGACGACACGTAGCGCACGTCGACGTGCACCTTCTGCGTTCCACCGACACGCTCGAAGGCCTGTTCGACGAGAACGCGCACCATGCGGTTCTGCATGTCGCGTGGCATGTCGCCGATCTCGTCGAGATAGAGCGTGCCGCCGTGCGCCTCTTCAAGCGCGCCGACCTTGCGCTTGCCGTCGTCGTCGGACTCGCTGCCGAACAGCTCGATTTCCATTCGGTCGGGCGAGAAGGCGCCGGCGTTCAGCACGACGAACGGACCGGCCGCCCGGTGCGAGCGCTCGTGGATGGCACGCGCCACCGACTCCTTGCCGGATCCGGACGGTCCCGAGATCAGCACGCGGCTGTTGGTCGGCGCGACGCGGTCGATGGTATTGCGAAGCTGATTGACCACGGACGAGCCGCCGACAATGCCCTCCTGGCGATCGGAGCGGATCTGCAACTCGCGGATTTCGCGTTTGAGGCGCGACGATTCCAGCGCCCTTTCGGCGATCAGCACCAGGCGGTCGGCCTTGAAGGGCTTCTCGATATAGTCGTAGGCGCCGCGCTTGATGGCGGAGACGGCCGTCTCGACATTGCCGTGGCCGGAGATCATCACGACCGGCACGTCGGGATTGCTGGACTTGATCTCGTCGAGGAGCTGCAGGCCATCCATGCGGCTGCCCTGCAGCCAGATGTCCAGGAAAATCAGTTGCGGACGCCGCTCGGCAATGGCCTGAAGGGCCTTGTCGCAGTCGCCGGCTGTCCGTGTGCCGTGACCCTCGTCTTCAAGGATGCCCGCCACGAGGTCGCGAATATCGGCCTCATCGTCAACGATCAGAATGTCGGTCGCCATTGTTTCCTGCGTATCCGTTCCGCCGCCGAGCGGCCGCCCTAAGCCCCGGCCGCTTCGGCAGTAACATAAATGTCACACGATCTGAAGCCCTATCGGTCGTAAACCACCGACATTCAGCCCGTTCTGTTCGGATCGACCGGCAGGCTGATCCGCACCATGGCGCCGTGTCCCCCGTCGGCCACAGCCGGCGCATCCAGAAGGTCGATGCTGCCGCCGTGCTCCTCGACGATCTTGCGCACGATGGCCAGTCCCAGGCCGGTGCCCTTCTCGCGCGTCGTCATGTAGGGCTCCAGCAACCGATGCCGCTCGGTCGTCGGCAGGCCGATGCCGGTATCGACCACTTCGACGATGTTGAAGTCTCCGGCCTCGCGGCCGCAGACGTCGACGCGGGCTCCCTTGCGGTCGTCCTCCGGCAAGCCCTCGATCGCCTCGACGGCGTTCTTGACCAGATTGGCAACCGCCTGGCTGATCAACCGGTGATCGAACCGCCCCTTGAGCGGCGTTTCCGGCAGATGCGCCTCGAAGGTGATCTCCGGATGGCCGACGCCGAGCAGGAACACCGCCTCGCGCACGCACTCGCTGAGGTCGCGCTCCTCGAAGGACGGCTTGGGCATGCGCGCGAACTGCGAGAACTCGTCGACCATGCGGCCGATATCGCCGACCTGCCGGACGATGGTGTCGACGCACTGGTCGAACACCCGACGATCGTCGTCCATCACCAGCTTGCCGAACCGCCGCCGGATGCGCTCGGCACTGAGCTGGATCGGCGTCAGCGGATTCTTGATCTCGTGGGCGA
This sequence comes from Pleomorphomonas sp. NRK KF1, assembly GCF_023721755.1. Taxonomy (GTDB): domain Bacteria; phylum Pseudomonadota; class Alphaproteobacteria; order Rhizobiales; family Pleomorphomonadaceae; genus Pleomorphomonas. The sequence goes on from NZ_JAMDLH010000001.1 coordinate 1,061,798, forward strand.
TGCGGCGGGCGACGTCCGCCCAGGCCGAGGTGCGCTGCGCCGACACCAGTTCGGAGATGTCGTCGAGCGTCACCACGTAACCATGCTCGCGGTCGAGCGAGCGGTCGGGCGTCACGCGGACCGACACCGTGCTCTTGTGGCCGCCACGCACCAGCGCGATGGTCGCCTGATGGGACCGTCCTTCGTCGTCGTCACGCAGGGCAGCCGACAGGAGGTGGGCCAGTTCGGGCACCTCGTCGACCAGCAAACGGCCGACCAGATCGAAAAGCTCCACTCCGAGCAGCGACAGCGCTGACGCATTGGCGATGGTGACGTGACCGTCGTTGGAAATGCCGACGACGCCCGCCGACACGCCCGACAACACCGCTTCTGTGAACCGGCGCCGCCTCTCGGCTTCCTCGGACGCCGAGATCAGCTCTTGCCGCTGGCTCCTGAGCTCCACGGTCATCTTGTTGAAGGACGCCCCCAGGCTGGAGATGTCGTCGGTGGTGGCTCCGACGGGCACGGCGGCGTTGAGATCGCCGTGCGCCACCCGATCGGCGGCATTGATCAGGTGCCGTATGGGCGCGACGAGATAGTTGGCGAACGACAGACCGATCCACATGGCGCCGAGCAGGAAGACGACCGACATGCCGCCGAAGATGATGGCAAACCCCATCTGCACGTCGGAACGGTTGTTCTCCAGCTCGCGGTACTCCATGGCGCTGTCGCGGGCGAGCTTCAGGTTGTCGAGCACCTGCTTGTCGAGAAGGCGAACGATGTAAAGATAGGTCTCGTCATAGCTCCTGAGCTTCAGCAGTCCGCCCACCTGATTGGACTGTCCCGGCTGCAGGAGCACCGCCGTTTCCTTGCGCGCCTCGTCGATCGCCGCCGGCGTCGGCATGACCGTCTTGACGGTCGGGTCGACCTCCGTGCGCACGATCACGTTGCCGTTCTTGTCGAGCAGATAGGCGCTCTGCAAGCCATGCAGCGAGGCCTGCAATCGCATCAGGCTCTCGAACCGGGTCGGTTCGTAATCGTAAAGCGACTTGGCCGCATCGAGCGAACTGGCAATGCTGATGAGATCGGCCCTGAGCACGCGGGCATGCTCCTGCATGTAGGCGCTCGCCACGGTCAGCACGTTGTCGACCACCTGCCGCGTCCGCGATTCGAACCAGTGATCGAAACCTTGGTTGAGCGAGACGGTAAAGGCCACCGCCACCATCACCGCCGGCAAGGCGGCGATGAAGGCAAAGAGTGCTACCACGCGCAGGTGAAGCCGGGCCGCCGCCCGCCCCTCCAGCCAGGCGCGTCCAAGCTTCCATACCTCCTGGCCGACCATGAACAGAATGGCGAGGAGGAGAAGGCCATCGATCACCAATGCCCCACGAAGAAGGTCGGTGGTCGGCGGAACGGGCAGCAGATTGGAGATCAGCGCGAAGGTGGTCAGCGAGAAAAGGGTGGCGACCGCCACCAGCACGAGACCGAGCAGCCGCCGCCCCCGCCCTTCGGCATAGACGTCCTTCATCGCCATCGGCCTTGCGGCAATCTCAGTCTGTCCGGCCGACAAGTCCGCCATCGTGCGCCTCCATTCATCACGCGAGCCGTCTATCACGATTGCGGCTTCTTGACGAAAACAACGTGCAAAAGCCGACTCTCCACCCCTTTTTGCCCCGCTGCCGCCACAAGGCCCGCTTTACATCCGCCCGCAATGAACTAACAAGACGGCTCGCGGAGCAAACTTGCCACTTGAACCGGCGGCATCGGCCTTTCGATCAAGTGCCAGTTTTCCAGGCTTCGCGAGAAACAGAAGTCGCAAGTGGCTCTCATGATTCCGATATTTGCTCGGCGATCGTCTCGGGCAAAGAAAAAGGTCGGGTCGAGCCACCGGCCCAGATATCGCGGATCCACGCCGACATGACCGACAGCCCCCTTCCGAAGCCAGCCCTCGCGGCAGCGCTGCACGCCATCGAAATCACCCGGACGGGCGTCACCGCCCTTGAGGAGGCAGCGCTTCACGGTCCGCTCGGCGAGGCCATCGACAAGGCCATCGGCATTGTCGCCGAAGGCAAGGGACGGCTGATCGTCACCGGCATCGGCAAGAGCGGGCACATTGCCCGCAAACTCGCCGCGACCTTCTCCTCCACGGGCACGCCCGCCTATTACGTCCATCCCACCGAGGCCGGCCACGGCGATCTCGGCATGGTCGACGGCACCGACGTCATCATGGCGTTGTCATGGTCGGGGGAGACCACCGAACTCGCGGTGGTCCTGGCCTTCGCCAAGCGCTTCAACGTGCCGGTGATCGCGCTCACCGCCGGTGCGGAATCGACTCTGGCCGCCGCCGCCGACGTGGCCTTGATCCTGCCGCGCGTCAGGGAGGCCTGCCCGCACAATCTCGCGCCGACCACATCGACGGTGCTGCAGCTTGCCATCGGCGACGCCATCGCCATGGGCGTCATGGTGCGAAAGGGTTTCTCGGAAAGCGACTTCCACATCGTCCACCCCGGCGGCAAGCTCGGCTCGCAGCTCCGGCGCGTTTCCGAGATCATGCACACGGAACGGCTTCCGCTGATCGATGCCGGCAGCCGGATGACGGAGGCCATCCTGGCCATCAGCTCGGGCGGTTTCGGCGTGGTCGGCGTCGTCGACAATGCCGGTCAGCTGGTCGGCGTCGTCACCGACGGCGATCTCCGGCGCTTCGTGCACTCCGATCTGGGACCGCAGTTGAGCGCCAGCAAGCTGGAAACGCCCGTCGCCGACGTCATGACGCGCAACCCGGTCACCGTCGCGCCACAGATCTTCGCCGCCGAAGCGCTCGACCTTCTGCAAAACCGCAAGATTTCCGTGTTGTTCGTCGTCGAGAACCGGAAGCCGACCGGCATCCTGCACACTCTCGACCTGCTGCGCATCGGCGTGGCCTGACGCCCGCGCCGCCGCATAGCCGGCCGTCACTCCCTGATGGGCTCAGGATGGCTGACGATGCGGCGGATCTCCGGGAAAGCGGCGCGCGCCGCGCGCTCCACCGCGTCGGCGCGGCGATGCACTTCGGCAGCGGAGAGCGAGGCCGGGAAGCGGCAGTGGAAGGCGACGAACAGCCCCTCGTCGATCTCTCTGACACGGACGTTGTGGACGTCCGAAACGCCGTGCTCCTCGGCCGCCGCCCTTAGGGTGGCTGCGTAGGCGGCAACCCGGTCCTCAGGCAAGCGCGCGCCGGGGATCAGGTCGGGATAGAGAGGTTCGAGGTGCGTCTCCACCTCGATCTCGGCGCCGATTTCGGCCCGGATGGCCGCTTCGAGACGGCTCGCCACCTCATGCGCCTCTCCGAGCGGCATGGCCCCTTCCACCTCGCAATCGAGCGACACGGAGAGACGATCGCCGAGATGCTGAATGGTGATGTGGTGAACGGGAATGCGCTCGCGCGACGCGGCGAGGAATACGCGCTCCCTGACGCTTTCGTCGTCGATCGGCACCGGCCGCAGGCTGACCGTCGCCTCGGCGTCGACGATCTCCTCCAAAATGGTCTCGACCATCGCCCGCTTGACGGCAGCCGTCTCGTCGAAACTGAAGGTTCGGGGGACGCCAGCCGAGATGTCGACGAAATGCCGGGGGCCAACGGTGCGAACGCGAAGCTGATCGATGGCGACCACACCGGGCAAGCCCAGGAGCAACCGCCGGAGCGTACGCGCAATGACCGGCGGCACCCGGTCGGTCAACTCGTCGATGGTCCGGCGGATCATCCGGAGGCCGAGCCAGCCGATGAACACGGCGATGGCCGCCGCCGTCACCGAGTCCGCCCAGTCGGCGCCATGGAGGGTCGCGATGAAGCCGACGATGACGATGACCGACGAGGCGACGTCGGACAGGAAGTGCATGGCGTCGGCGGCCAGCGCGCGGCTGCCGGTTTCCTTCGCCGCCTTGTTCAGGGCGTGGGCACGCCAGAGGTTGATGACGATCTCGGCGCCCAGCACGGCAAAGGCAATCGCGCTGACCGACGGCGGCGGCGCCTCGCCGGCAAAACGGTTCCAGGCCTCCACCGCGACGCCGCCGGCCAGCACAAGCAGCAGCGTCCCCTCCCCCAACGCGGCGAGGTCTTCGAACTTGCCATGGCCGTAAGGGTGGTCATCGTCGGCCGGCCGGTCGGCAAAGCGCACCGCCAGGAAGGTGACTAGCGTGGCGATGGCATCGGTACCCGAATGCAGTGCGTCGGTCACCAGCGCCAGCGAGCCGATCATCAGGCCGATGGAGAGCTTGGCGACGGTGAGGCTGAGGCTGGCGATCAGCGATACCAGCGCCACCCGTTCCTTCCTGGTCATCGCATTCCCGCCTTCCGTAAATCGACGGAGAGGGGCATGCCCTTCCGGCCACCAAAAGGCAAGCTCGCTGACCGATGCGTCGCGCTCATTCCACGAAAACGGTCACCCGGTCGGCCCTGCCTTCGCCATCGATGACCGAAAGCGTCACGAAACCGGCGCCCTTCGGAAAGTAGCTGAACTGCCGCGCCCACGGCTCTTGCGCCACCGGCGCCCCATCGGCGAGCCAGGTGAACGGGCCCTTGCCATTTCTGACCTTGAGAGCCAGCGGCTGTGGCGAGCCGGAGCGAAAGCCGAGATCAACGCGCGCACCTGACGGCGGATAAGCGATCTCCGGCCCGGCATCCTTAAGCGCCACCGCCGCCCGTGCGCCGCGCAGCCGCTGCAGCGGCGGGGGCAGTTCGGCGTTGGAGACCTTGAGCAGACCCGGCGGCTCCGGCGGCAGGCGCGTCGTCCCCCCGGCCCGGACGAAGGTGTCGGCCAGGATCGGCACAGCCACGTCGACACCCATCAGCCCGGGCATCGGCGCGCCATCCGGGCGTCCGACCCACACGCCGACGACGTAACGGCCGTCGTAGCCCATCGCCCAGGCGTCTCGGTAGCCGTAGGACGTTCCGGTCTTGATGGCGACGCGCACGTCGCCCCTGGCCGCGCCGAGCTGGCCGGCGAGGATGTCGGTGACATAGGCGGCAGCGCGTTCGTCCATCAACGGCTTGGGCGGCTCGGCCGGTCCCACGGCATCGACGCGCTCGCGCAACGCAATGGGGCGACCACCACGGGCCAGGGCCATGTAGAGCGTCGTCAGATCATCGAGCGTCAGGCCGACGCCACCCAGTCCGACCGCGAGGTTGGCGGACGCCATATCCGGCAGTTTTGCCTCGACGCCCGCCCGGCGGAACCGCGTGACCAGCCGCGCCGGCCCCACCAGCTCCAGCGTCTGGATGGCCGGCACATTGAGACTGTCGGCGAGCGCCTGTCGCACGGTCACCGCGCCGCGGAAGGTCTTGTCGAAGTTGTTGGGCGTATAGCCCGCAAAGGCGGTCGGCCGATCCTCGACCAGCGTCTCGGGGTGGGCGATGCCGGCCTCGAAGGCCAGGCCATAGATGAAGGGCTTCAACGTCGAACCGGGCGAGCGGATCGCCCGGGTCATGTCGATCGAACCTGCCCGCTTCTGGTCGAACAACCCGGCCGACCCGACAGACGCCAGCACCTCGCCGCTCGCTTCCTCGGCCACCATGATGGCGACCGAGACGTTCGGACCGATGGCGCTTGCCCGCTCGGCGGCGAGCCCCTCTAGCGAAGCCTGCAGCTTGCCGTCGATGGTCAACCTGATTTCGCCGCGGTTGGGATCGGCCGCCACCGCGCGGTCGGCGGCATGGGCGGCAAGCAGTGGGAAGTCGCGCCGCCGGGTCGGCACCGGCTCGGCGATGGCGGCGTCGGCATCGGCGCGCGCCAGCACGCCGCGCTCGGCAGCCCGCCTCAGAATCCGGTCCCGCGCCGCCTTGGCAGCGTCGGGATAGCGGTCCGGCCGCCTTGCCTCGGGCGCCTGCGGCAGGGCGACCAAAAAAGCCGCCTCGGCCGGCGTGAGGCGAGCCGGCTCCTTGCCGAACCAGGCGAGCGAAGCCGAGCGCACGCCTTCCAGATTGCCCCCGAAGGGCGCGAGGCTGAGGTAGGCGGCGAGAATGTCGTCCTTGCCGGCAAACCGTTCGAGCGCCAGCGCCTTGACGATCTGCCCGAACTTGCCGACCGGCGAGCGGGTGTGCAGACGTTCGGAGAGGCGCACCACCTGCATGGTCAGCGTCGATCCGCCGGAAACGATGCGCCCGTGCGTCACCAACTGCCAGCCGGCACGGAGCAAGGCTTTCGGATCGACGCCGTTGTGCTCATGGAAACGTCCGTCCTCGGTGGTGAGAAGCAGCGCCACATAACCGGGATCGACGCGTTCCGGATCGACCGGCAACCGCCAGAGCCCATTCCCCACCGTATAGGCACGCAATATGGCGCCGTCTCGTGCGGTCACGACCTGCGAGGTGGGAGCGAAGAGATCGACCGGCGGCGTCGCGTCAACCAGAGACCGGAACTGGACGACAGCAGCCATGCCGGCGGCGATCACCACTGACAGAACGATCAGGCAGGCTGTGACCAGTCGACCGGGTGTCTTCATCCGATTGCATCTTCCCGTGCTGACGTCGGTCGGTCATCTTGCGAAAGCGAGCGGCGTTCAAGGCCTGAGCAACGCCCGCCCGAGGTTGAAGCCCCGCACCAGAACCCTCGCCGTTTCTAGAAAAGCGCGATAAGGCAGCACCGTAAAGTACCTGTAGCGGGGCAGCTTGTACGAGTTGATGTTGACCTGGATCTGCGTCTCCATCTCGGTCAGCTGACTGGCCGGTTGGGGAAGGACGAAACAGGCCTTGAGCCCGCTCAAATACTCGAGATCGAAGGCGATATCGTAGGACAGCCGCATCGGCATCAGTTTCTCGACCATCCAGGCCGCTGCCCGGCGGTTGACGACATAGGCTCCGGCCCCCTTCTTTCGCGTCAGCGCCACGGCAAGCGATCGCGTCGCAGAGAGAGGCTTGAACTTGACGCCGCCCTCTCGATTGACGGTCGTCAAGCGCAGGATGTCCCAATGTCGGCCCTGAACGCAGGCGAGATCGATGGCTTCGACGAAATCATCCGCAAAGCTGACGTCATCCTCCAGGATCAGCGCATAGTCGGAACCCGACTTGAGAAACTGTTTCGCGCATTCGATGTGACTGAGGTAGCAGCCGACCTCGGCCGGAATGATCCGTCGGCCATGAAGAAGCTTGAAGGAAAGCTCGCTGAACTCGGGAATGGGAAACTGAAGACGCTTTCCGTCCACCGCATTGACGATCTCGTGCTCCAGCCCGGCCGCCTCCAGCCGATCGGCCATGAGGGCACGGCGATCCACCGCGCGCTCGAGATTGATGAGATAGCAGGCCAGCCTGCTTCCGCTCCTTGGCAAGTGTGTCATCAATCCCCCGTCCAATGGTCGACGCCGGCGCTCGGCCGAGATGGCTCGGCTCCCCACATCTGCATTGGCATGGCGCAGGGCCCTGAGTAAACGCCAAAGCCGATGGTGTCACAGGCAAAAGGCCGCGTTGCGTGGCTTGGGGCGAACGGTCAGATCAACTCAGGCGCCGAGGCAGAGCACGGCACCCGGTATGCGGGGAAATCAGCAGATCGGAAAAGGTCCGCAGGCCCTCAAGCCAGAGGGTCGCGGCCCTTCCGGAAATAAATACGACTATATGGCGAGTACCAGAACACACGCGCCCGTTCGCAACAAGCGAACCGATCGAACGCCAAATATATCGCCAATGCGGAAAAACCATTTCTAGGTTCGCCTTCGCCAGAAAAACTATCCAAGCTCGATACTAAACATTCTGAATAATGCACCATTAACGGTTACTGCGTAAAAATGCGAAAGGAGAGAAACGGGCGGACGCTGAATTCTGGAGGATGGAATGAAACTATTCGACAAGATACTGTCGAAGCGGACAAGCAGACCGCCACAAGACGCCACCATCACGGCACCTGATGGCGCGGCTGAGCAAGGACTGCCCGGCTCATCCGCCTCGGTGACGGAGCCCCTCAGGATATTGCGAACGGATGCCTCGCTGTCCGGCATCGGCCCGAGCGACTTCCAGTTCGATGGCGATCCTGCCAGTCTGGTGCTAGCTTTCGTTTCCCCGAAGGTGGACTTCGCCAGCGTGACCCGCAAGATCAAGTCGCTCGCCCGCACCGCCGAGGTGGTGGCGACCACGACCGCCGGCGAACTCTGCGCCAAAGGCGGAGAGAAACTCTATTGCGAGACGGACGGCAGCTGGCAGAACGTTGTCCTGCAAGTCTTCTCACCGACGTTGATCGAGAAGGCCGAGGTCTTTTCGGTGCCGCTCTCCTCGCAGGATCTGCGGGCTGGAAAATCGTCGATGTCGCACGGGACCCGGATCTCGAAGATCGTCTCGGCGCTGAATGCCGTGAAGCCGGCCATGCACCTCGACGCCAAGACGACTTTCGCGCTGACCTTCGTCGACGGGCTTTCCATGTCGGAAAGCTATTTCATGGAGGCGGTCTACGAATCCGGGCGCTTTCCCTGCCTGTTCGTCGGTGGCTCCGCCGGTGACGCCCTGACCTTTACCGAAACGCTCCTGTTCGATGGCCGGCAAATCGTGAAGGACCACGCCATCGTTGCCTTCGTCAAGATGGCGTCAGGACAGCGCTATGGCGTCATGAAGAGCCAGAATTTCAAAAAAACCGGACCGAGTTTCGTCGTCGTGGACGCCGACACCGACCGCCGATCGGTGAGTGCCGTCATCGACGACAAGAGCGGCAAGGTGATCTCGCTGGTTCAAGCCCTGTCGGCCGCCCTGAAAGTCGAGCCGGCCAACCTTGAAGCGGCTCTCAAGGGCAAGGCGTTCGGCGTCGAGCTGGGCAAGGAGCTGTTCGTCCGTTCGGTGGCGAAAATCGATCTCGAAAAGGAAGTGTTCTACTTCTATTGCGACATCGGCCCCGGCGACGAACTGACGCTGCTCGAACAGACCGATTTCCTCGAACAAACCCGCGCCGACGTCGAGCGCTATCTGCGCGGCAAGCCGAAGCCGGTCGGTGTTCTCATGAACGACTGCATCCTGCGCCGTCTGTCCAACGCCCAGGCGCTGTCGCGGACCGGCGGCATCTGGCCGGCGCCAGTGGCAGGTTTCTCGACTTACGGCGAGTTGTTCGGCATCAACATCAACCAGACGCTGTCGGCAATCGTCTTCTTCGCGAACGTCCAGACGGAGTTCGCGGACGACTATCTCGACAACTTCGCCATCCATTACGCCAGCTTCGTCAACTACTTCACACGCAACCGACTGAAGCGCGTCGAAATCCTCAACCGCCTGAGAACCGGCGTCATCGACAAGATCTCCGACTATCTCGAAATGTCATCGAAAATCGAGGGCACCCTTTCGGAGATCTCCGATGTCGGCGAGATCATGTCCGGCATCCGGGCCGCCATGGTCGGTTCTCGTCCGGAACAGAGCGACAAGCCCTCCAACACGGAAGCGCTGGCCGCACGCTTCGGCGGCCTCAATGACGCGCTGTCCGCGTTGCGCCAGGTCGTCGCGGTCATCGACAACATCACCGGCCAGACCAACCTGCTTGCTCTCAATGCGACCATCGAGGCGGCGCGCGCCGGTGAGGCGGGCCGTGGCTTTGGCGTGGTGGCCGGCGAAGTGAAGAAGCTCGCCAACGACACCAAGTCGACCCTCGGTCACACGCAGACCGCCATCGCCAACATCGAGGAGTCGCTTCGGGAACTCGGCGTCATCATCGAAGCCACCAAGCAGGAGTTTTCCGAAGAAGGCGAGCGCTACAAGCAGATCGTCGGCAACGTGGAAGAGATCTTCGCCCAGAGCGGCCACTTCGAGCGGTCGATCGCCGGTCTCTCGTCGATCGTCGCCAGCCATCGGAGCAGCGTCGAGCAGGCCGTCAGCAGCATCGAGTTCCTGCATCGCCTCGACAAGAGCGACCGGGACGTCGCCTGATCGATCTCGACCCGAGCATGATCCAAAAACGAAGCCGCCGCGAGGGCATCCCCACGCGGCGGCTCTTTATTACTGAGGACCGAAATCAGCCGTAGATCGGGAAGGCATCCGTCAGCGCCTTGACGCGCAACTTCACCGCCGCCTCGACACCGTCGTTCTTGTCCTCGCCGTTGACCTTCAGGCCATCGAGCACCTGCAGGATCAGGTTGGCGATCTCCTTGAACTCGCCGGCGCCGAAGCCGCGCGAGGTGGCGGCCGGCGAACCGAGACGGATGCCCGAGGTGATCGTCGGCTTTTCCGGATCGAACGGCACGCCGTTCTTGTTGCAGGTGATGTCGGCGCGGCCGAGAGCCGCTTCCACGACCTTGCCGGTGAGCCCCTTCGGACGAAGGTCGACCAGCATCAGGTGGTTGTCGGTGCCGCCGGAGACGATGTCGACGCCGCCACGCTTCAGCTCGTCGGAGAGCACGCGAGCATTCTCGACCACCGCCTTGATGTAGGCCTTGTAGGTCGGCTGGGCCGCCTCGAGCAGCGCCACCGCCTTGCCGGCGATCACGTGCATCAGCGGGCCGCCCTGCAGGCCGGGGAACACCGCCGAGTTGATCTTCTTGGCGATGTCCTCGTCGTTGGTCAGCACCATGCCGCCGCGCGGGCCGCGCAGCGTCTTGTGGGTGGTGGTGGTCACGACGTGGGCATGCGGGAACGGCGAGGGATGCTCACCCGCCGCCACGAGGCCCGCGAAGTGCGCCATGTCGACCATCAGGTAGGCGCCCACCTCGTCAGCGATGGCGCGGAAGGCGGCGAAGTCCCAGACGCGGCTATAGGCCGAGCCGCCGGCGATGATGATCTTCGGCTTGTGCTCCTTGGCCAGCGCGGCGAGCTGATCCATGTCGATGCGGTGATCCTGGGCGCGGACACCGTAGGTGATCGCGTTGAACCACTTGCCCGACATGTTGGGTCGGGCGCCGTGCGTCAGGTGTCCGCCGGAGGCAAGGTCGAGGCCGAGTACCGTGTCGCCCGGCTTGGCAAGGGCAAGGAACACCGCCTGATTGGCCTGGCTGCCGGAGTTCGGCTGCACATTGGCGAACGTGCTGCCGAACAGCGCGTTGGCGCGCTCGATGGCCAGGTTCTCGGCGATGTCGACGTACTGGCAACCGCCATAATAGCGTTTACCTGGGTAACCCTCGGCATACTTGTTGGTCAGAACGGAACCCTGCGCCTCGAGAACCGCCTTGGAGACGATGTTCTCCGAAGCGATCAGTTCGATTTCATGCTGCTGACGACCGAGCTCCTTCGCCACGGCGGAGGCGATCGCAGGATCGGCCTCGGCGAGGGAGCGATGGAAAAAGTTGGCAAGCTCTGCGCTGGTCGTGTTGGACATTTGGGTTTCCGTTCCGTCAAGGGACGTTTCTTGGGCCGGACTGACCGGGACGAAATGCCCCGGCGCCACGCGCGCCCGTGACGGGCGTCGCTTATCATGGGCGGGGGGGTGCCATCAACCGGAAGGCTGGCCACCAGGCGGCCGGCAGCCCCGCCTAAATCGAATATGCGATCGTCTCACGTCGGCACGGCGTCGATTGCGGCAATCTTCGCGAAATCCTTCGGTCGTCCGGCCAGTGAATAGAATCGCCGGAGATCGGCCAGCGAGGCCGCCCGGACCCGCCGTCCATCCGAAACGATCTCGACGCTCTCCGCGACTTCATAGAGCGTCCAGCCATCCGGCGAGCCAATGTTCATTTCCGCCATCACGTCGATGACCAGGGGAGCGCCTTCGAGACGGAGACGCACGCGGGAACGGAGCCTGTCGTTGCCACCCTTCCCGTCCGGCTCGACGCCGGCCACCGCCGCCAGCGCTTCGGCGGCATCGACGGAGACGATGACATCCAGATCCGAAGCCTGAAACCGGCCGATGCCGAGAAGCTCAAGAACGGTCGATCCGAAGACGATCGGCTCGATCCGCGCTTCCTCTGCAAGATGCCCGAGGAAGGCAAGCGACTGAGAAAGCTCGGAGCGCATCTAGACGGTGAAGCCTCCCCCGCGGGGGCTGGTGGCCAGTGGCGGCGCGTTTGTCTCGGCGAGCCGCTTCACGAGCTTGCGCAGCGCCAGGCGTTCCAGATCGTGACGGGCAGCGCCGGCCGGCCCGATCACCTGCACCTCCACGCCGGTAACGGAGCAAATGGCGGAGACGCGCACGGCGTTGCCGAGGGCGACAAACTCGAAATAGACTTCCCGCTCTTCCACGCTTCCAGCCATGCGGCACCATAAAACAGAGCCCGCCCGGAAAACCCGGACGGGCTCAAAATAACACGAGGCACTTGGAAAATCAGCCGGCCTGCGCCTGGCTCTGCGCCTCAGGCGACATCGGAACGCCGAGACCATCGCGCTGGTAGATGTCGTCCCGGAACTCGACGGTGTTGTTCGGCGTCGCCCAGGCGGTGATGTACTGGAAGTAGAGCGGGACGGGATCGGCCACCGGCGCATCGATGCGCTCGCCCGAGGTCAAGGCCTCAGTGATGCGATCCTTCGGCCATTCGGGTGTGTTCTTCAGGATCCAGTATACATACTCGCGAACGTTCTGGACACGTATGCAGCCCGACGAATGGAAGCGATCGTTACCGCCGAACAAACCCTTGCTCGGTGTGTCGTGCATGTAGACGCCTTCCGGCGACGGGAAATCGATCTTCACCGTGCCCATGGAGTTGAGGTCGCCAGGCTCCTGGCGGAACATATAGCTGACCGCTTGGTCGGTTTTCCAGTCGATCGACTGCCAGGACACCTCGGTTCCCGAGCGCGGATCGAACACGTGGATCTTCTGCCGGTCGAGATAGGACGGGTCCTTCTGCATCTGCGGGATCAGATCCTTGAGGATGATGCTCTTGGGAACCGTCCAGTAGGGGAAGAAGCGGATGACGGTGATCTTGGTGTTGAGCAGCGGCGTCTGCCGGTCGATCTTGCCGACCACGCCCCTATGGCGCGAATGGACGATATCGCCATCGATGGTCTCGATCTCGGCGCCGGGGACGTTGACCATGACATAACGGTCGCTGCTGCCTCCGAGCGGCGTGGGCAGCGTCTGAAGGCGAACGAGATTGAGCTGAAGTTGCTGGATACGCGTTTCGACCGGAACATTGAGCTGGCGCAGCGTCGCGTCGTCGACGACGCCGTTGGCGATGATGCCGTGACGCTCCTGGAAGCGGCGAACGGCTCCGTCGACGAAAGTGTCGTAGGCCGTGGAGATACCGGCGCTCTGATCGAGATCGCCGGTGATCATCAGCCGCTGGCGCAACACGCCGACGACCGGGTTCTCCATGCCCAGCCGAAGCTTGCCGGCTGCCGGAACCTGGGGCCATCCGCCCTGCGCGGCGATCGATGAATACTGGGAAATCGCCTGTTCGGTGTAGAAGCCGGACTGTCCCGAAATCGACGGGCGCGTCGGCTGTGCTGTCATGTCGGTGGGAGCGGAAACGTCGAAGCCTTCGGTCCATTCCGTCTGGGCCAGCAGCGTCTGAGCCTTCGAGGCGGAAGCCGCCAGCGCCGTCATTCCGGCGATGCCAGCCTTGAGCACCCCGCGGCGGCTTGCCGCCATCGACAAAAATGATCCCTTCACGACCGCACTCCAGATTGAACCGTTCGGACACCGGAAAATCGAACAAGACCCCGAAACCAATGCCAGTGGACGATGGCCTTGGTTAACGGAGCCTTTCCGGAAGATTCCCGCACAAATGAGCCGCCGACGAAGGACTCGCAAGCCAGCTCCAATGGCTCGCCGTTTATCGGCAATTCATGGCAAAATCGAGGACTGTGAACATCCCTCCTTGCATGCAGGCCAGATCCGATGGGACGGCATGGCAACGCACGGACGAGAAAAGACCCTGAGCGCAGGGAGGGCGCTCAGGGCCAAGTTGCGCGTCTCGGGAGGAGTTGAGACGTTCGATGCATCCGGTCTGAGGAAAGGGGAGGAAGCGTTCCAACCGACATGCTCGATACACTTAACATCTGACAGCAAATTATTAAAAAATGGTTAACGCAGCAGAAAAAGCGCTGTATCGGCGTTCACCCTATTCCTTTTGAGGTGCCAATACTCACTTTTGGAAAATGTCACTGTCAGTTTTGACAGAGGAACAAGCAACATTATACCGAATGTCGACTTGGCTCTTCGTAGCAGTGGCGAATAGCGATGGCGTCTCGCTAAAGAAGAAAAGCGGCCGCCGTGGGTAACGGCAGCCGCTTTGTGGCAGAGACGTTCGCGAAAGGGTTCGCTTCGAGCGTTCCGAAGAACGCCTCGCGCCCTTACAGGCGATAGAGGATCTGGTCGGTCCAGAAGCGCTCCAGCCGCTGCAGCGACTTGTTGAGCACCTTGAAGTCGTCGCGGTTGATGCCGCCGACCGTCTCGATCGAGATGATGTGGCGATTGTAGAGCTTGCCGACGATATCGGCGATCGCCTGCCCCTTGTCGGTCAGCTTGACGCGAACCGAACGACGGTCCATGCGGGAACGCTGATGGTGAATGTATCCCATCTCGACCAGCTTCTTGAGATTGTAGGACACATTCGAACCGAGATAGTAGCCGCGGGTCCGGAGCTCGCCGGCCGTCAGTTCGCTATCGCCGATGTTGAACAGGAGGAGCGCCTGGACGGCGTTGACGTCGGTGCGGCCCGAACGGTCGAACTCATCCTTGATGACGTCCAGCAGGCGTCGATGCAGGCGCTCGACGAGACGGAGCGCCTCGAGATAAAGCGGCTGGAGGCCCTGCTCTTCTTCGGGCTCGTTGGCGTAAAGGTCGTAGGCGCGCTTGGCGTTGGCCATGGTGGAAAGCCTCTCTGTCGTACTTTTTGGATGCGGCTCTTTGTCCGCCTTGATCACGACAGTAGCCGAGAGCTTTGAAAATCGGCTTAAGGGGCAAGCTGAATATAAGTTTAACGCGATTCAAAACCCACCCGAGTCTTCGCTTTGGTAAAGCAGTACTTTACGACCCCAAAAGGCAAGCGAACCCAGGAATTTCAGCTCGATTCCGCAAAATTCGACCTAGTTTTCATCAATCCGACTCCGCCAGGAAAAGGCAGTTGAGACGAATTGCCAAATTTTACGTAATAACTCTTTGTTGACCCTCACAAACGATCGCGCGTCCGTTCGTAATAAGCCGAGAGCACCGCGTAGAGCATCACGGTGCCGATGTGGAAGATCATCAGCGGATAGTTGCGGCCGAACTGAGGATTGTAGGCACCGTAAAGAGCGGTCTCGGTCAGCGCGCTGATCATCCACACCACCGTGCCCCACGATGCGAGCAGCCAGAGGCCGACCGCCGCCACGAGATCGGCAACGGCAAAGAACAGCGTCGCCACGATGACCGGCGAGGATAGCGTCAGGAAATTGCCGCTCGGAACGCCGAAACCGAGAATCGTCGCCCAGCGCAAAAGGCCGGCGACCAGGAACACCGTCGAAAGGAAGCGGACGTAGATCACCAGCGTCAGGCGAGCGTCGAACCTGCTCCACAGGCTGGTTTCGAGCCCCTCGGACTGCCGCGTGTCGCCGTTGCCGCTCATCCGATGATCCTTTCAGTCTGCCCGGCTGCCTCAATTTTGCGCCGGAGTATCGATCAAATCGCGACCCGCGTATAGAGCCACAGGCTGAGCCGTGCTAAAGCGGCACCGCTTTCCGCAGGCAGGACCTCCCATAATGACCGCGAACAATTCTTTCTCCAAAGGCGCTGTCGCGCCCGACATGCGCTCCATTCTGAGCGGACGCCGCATGCGCCGCCTGCGCCAGACCGACTGGTCGCGCCGCCTCGTGCGCGAGAACGGCATCACGGTCGACGACCTGATCTGGCCGATCTTCGTCATCGACGGCGTCGGGGTACGGACGCCGATCGCCTCCATGCCCGGCGTCGAGCGACTGTCGGTCGACGAGGCGGTGCGCGACGCCGCCGAGGCGGCCGCCCTCGGCATCCCGGCCATCGCTCTCTTTCCCTATACCGATCCCATGAAGCGCGACGAGAACGGCAGCGAGGCGCTGTCGCCGGACAACCTCGTCTGTCGCGCGCTCCGGGCCATCAAGACCGCCGTTCCGGACATCGGGCTGATGACCGACGTGGCCCTCGATCCCTACACCAGTCACGGCCACGACGGTCTCCTCGAAGGCGACGTCATCCTCAACGACGAGACGGTGGCCGTGCTCTGCCAGCAGGCGCTCAACCAGGCCCGCGCCGGCGCCGACATCATCGGCCCCTCGGACATGATGGACGGCCGCGTCGGCGCCATCCGAGCCGCGCTCGACGATGCCGGTTTCGAGCACGTGCAGATCATGGCCTACTCGGCCAAGTACGCGTCCGCCTTCTACGGCCCGTTCCGCGACGCCATCGGCACCAGCAAGACCTTGCGCGGCGACAAGCGCACCTACCAGATGGATCCCGGCAACTCCGACGAGGCGATTCAGGAGGCCGAACTCGACCTCGCCGAGGGCGCCGACATGATCATGGTCAAGCCGGGCATGCCCTATCTCGACATTCTCCGGCGCCTCAAGGACGAGTTCCAGGTGCCGACCTTCGCCTATCAGGTCAGCGGCGAGTACGCGATGATCATGGCCGCGACGCGCAACGGCTGGCTGGACGGCGAGCGGGCGATGATGGAAAGCCTGGTCGCCTTCAAGCGAGCGGGCGCCGACGGCATCCTGACCTATTTCGCCCGTGACGTGGCCCGCAAGCTGAAGGGCTGACGTGCGGCCGTCCCGCCTTCTCAAGATCGTCGCAGCCGCCGCCATCGGAGCGGTCGTCGCGACCGAAGCGTGGTGGCTGGCAAACGGCTATCGCGACGCACGCGCCTGCCTGAACGCCCTGCCCGCTCTCGAGGAACGCGGTGATCTTGTCGTCGACGGACTGAAGCGTTCAAGCGGCCTCTTCGACGTGGTCGAGATCGGCTACTGGAAGGTCGATGCCGGCGGTGGCCGACCCGGCCGGCTTCGCTGCGCCTTCGGTGACGGATTGGATGGCGGACGACGCCTTCTGGGAGCCGAAATCGGGGGACAACCGATCGGAGACGCCGGGCTTTATTTTCTTGAGCGTTTCTGGTTGGGAGATGAGGCGGCTGTCGAGAGCGGCGCCAAGCGCCTCAGGACCGAGGTGCCACCTCTCGTCTTTTTCGCCGCGATGGTCGGACGGCCCCATCCCTCCCTGATCGGCGCTCTCCTTTGCGCGCTCCTCGGCGTGGCGATGCTTGCGGCCAGGCGGTTCTCGACAAGCCCACGACGAAGCTGACGCCGCCCTTGTCTCCTCGCCATGCGAGGGATTAGGGTGTCGCCCAAAATGCCGGCCGATGGAGCCGCCGACCCGCAGCGTCGCGTGCCGAGCCGATCGTTGTCATGGCGGGGAACCCAAGAGGCGATGAGGGAGAGACAGATGACCGAACAGACCCCCGGATTCTCGACGCTTGCCATCCATGCCGGCGCCGCTCCGGACCCGACCACCGGCGCCCGCATCACCCCCATCTACCAGACGGCCTCCTATGTCTTCGAGGACGTCGATCAGGCGGCCAAGCTGTTCGGCCTCGAAACCTTCGGCAACATCTACGGTCGTCTCACCAACCCGACGCAAGCGGTGCTGGAAGAGCGCGTCGCTGCACTCGAGGGTGGCGTCGCGGCGCTCGCCGTCGCCTCCGGTCATGCCGCACAGCTCCTCGTCTTCCACACGCTGCTGCAGCCTGGCGACGAGTTCATAGCCTCCAGGAAGCTCTACGGCGGCTCGATCAACCAGTTCGCCAACGCCTTCAAGAATTTCGGCTGGAATGTCGTCTGGGCCGACCCGGCCGATCCCTCGTCCTTCGAAAAGGCGGTAACGCCGCGCACAAAGGCGATCTTCATCGAATCGATCGCCAATCCCGGCGGCATCGTCACCGACATCGCCGCCGTCGCCCACGTGGCGAAGCGGGCCGGCGTGCCGCTCATCGTCGACAACACGCTGGCGACGCCCTATCTCTGCCGCCCGATCGAACATGGCGCCGACATCGTCGTCCATTCGCTGACCAAGTTCCTGGCCGGCCACGGCAACTCGCTCGGCGGCATCATCGTCGATGCCGGCAACTTCGATTGGTCACGCGAAAACCGCTATCCGATGCTCTGCGAGCCGCGACCCGAGTACAACGGCCTCGTCTTCCACCAGAATTTCGGCAACTTCGCCTTCGCCGTCGCCTGCCGGGCGCTGGGCCTGCGCGACCTCGGCCCCTGCATTTCGCCCTTCAATGCCTTCCAGATCCTGACCGGCATCGAGACGCTTCCGTTGCGCATGCAGCGCCACACAGACAATGCCAAGGCGGTGGCCGAGTTCCTGTCCGACCACCCGAAGGTGGCCTGGGTGTCCTATGCCGGCCTGCCGGGCGACCGCTACCACGGCCTGCAGCAGAAATACGCCCCCAAGGGCGCTGGCGCCGTCTTCACCTTTGGCCTCAAGGGCGGCTATGACGCCGGCGTGACTCTCGTGAAGAGCGTCGAGCTGTTCTCCCACCTCGCCAACGTCGGCGACACCCGTTCGCTGGTCATCCACCCCGCCTCGACCACCCACAAGCAACTGACCGATGCCCAGAAGGTGGCGGCCGGCGCCGGACCGGACGTGGTGCGGCTGTCGATCGGCATCGAGGACGTCGCCGACATCATCGCCGACCTGGATCAGGCGCTCGCGCGCATCGACTGACGTCTGCCTCCGGCGGGATTGACCTCCCACCGGCACCATTATTGGCGACAGAATGCCGGACCCGATCCAACGTCGGGCTGTTGCATTGGTTGATTCTTGGATCGGCATTCGATCGAACGCCGATTTTGCTCCACTGAACGGCGGAGGCGCATGTGTCTTCAAGTCTCAGGAAGCTGATCGGCACCGTCATCCTGGTGATCACCGTGCCGGTCTACGCCCTCATCGCCATGGTCATCGCCGTGGCGGTGCTCCCCGGCGCGAACGTCTGGTGGCAGCTGGTCTACTATCTGGTGGCTGGCTTGCTATGGGTTCCGCCTGCCGGCGGCCTTATCGTCTGGATGGCCAAGGCGGATCGCCACGTCTAGAGCTTTTCCAATGAACTCGGGTTCGCCGGAAAAGCTCTATTTCCTTGTTAAGACGCAGTTCCGGACGCAAAACCGGTACCCACTTTTGCTGGAACTGCTCTAGCTTTCCCCGAATGAGATCAGCTTGCAAGCTGGTCCAAAGGGGGACGGCGTTTGCTCAAGTTCGAGCGCATCCCGACACTCAACGCGACAATGCTGACGAGCCCCGGCGCCGCCCCGAGGTGAGCGCCCTCGTCCATTCCCGATTGGCGACGGTGGATCCGTCAACATCCATATTTGCAACTCACTCGCATTTGCATTAATCCGTATGACCGAAAAGTGGATTTCCTAAATCAGGAAATCCGAACACCCATGGATTGCCTGAGCGCCGCTCCGCCGAGTTGCCGAAAACCACCACTGCCGACCGACCGATAAGCCCGCAGTACGACTGTCCCTGTCTCGCCCTGTTTATGGACGCGAGCAAGGAGCACTGCGTTTTCCAGAAGGAGCAAGAATGACCACGCACACCTCCGCCTTGATTGCCGCCGGACTTCTGGCCCTTGCCGGTGCCCTGCCCACCAAGGCGTTGGCCGAGCCGACGAGTTATCCGCTGACCATCGACAACTGTGGGCGGACCGTCACCTACGCGAAGGCGCCGCAGCGCGCCGTGGGACTTGGTCAGAACAGCGCGGAAATCATGCTGGCCCTTGGCCTGGAGGAGCGGATGGTCGGCACCGCGTTCTGGCCGAGCAAGGTTCTCGACGAGTTCGCTGAGGCCAACGCCAAGGTGAAGCTTCTGTCCACCGAGTTTCCCAGCTTCGAGTCCGTTCTCGCCGAACGGCCGGACTTCGTCGCGGCGGCCTTGCCCAGCCTCGTCGGGCCCAACAGCAAGGTGGCCAAGCGCGACGACTTCGAGAATCTGGGGATCGCGACCTATCTGTCGCCCAGCACCTGCCTCGACGCATCCGGCGCCAAGGACGTCTACGGCAGCCGTGCCACCCTCTGGACCTCGGAGCTGCTCTACAAGGAGATCGATGAGCTCTCGCGCATCTTCGACGTCGCCGACCGCGGCCAGAAGCTCATCGCCGACTTCAAGGCACGTGAAGCCGAACTGCGGGCCAAGGTGTCGACGGGCGAGCGCAAGCTCAAGTATCTGTTCTGGTTTTCAAGTCCGACTCCGTCGGCCGATGCCTATCTCGGCGGCAAGAACGGCGCTTCGGGCTTCATCGCCAACCTGCTCGGCGGCGCCAACGCCCTCGATACGGAAGCGGAGTGGCCGACCCTCGGCTGGGAAGCCATCATTGCCGCAGATCCCGATGTCATCGTCATCGCCAGCCTCGACCGCAATCGCTGGGAACTCGACAAGCCGGAAGCGAAGATCAAGTTCCTGACGACCGACCCCGCCGTCAGCCAGATGCGCGCGGTTCGCGACAAGGCGATCGTCGTCATGGACGGTCAGGCCATGAATCCCACCCTCCGCACCGTTTATGGCGCGGAAGAAGTGGCCGCCCAGCTCAGAAGCCTTGGCTACCTGAAGTGATCCCAGCGAGATCCGCCGTCTGGCGTATCGGCCTGGTTGCCACCACCATCCTGGTATCGCTCTCGGTGGTCGTGCTGGTCATCGGCTTCAGCGTGGGGGTCGGCGACCTGCCGATCCCCCTTTCTACGACATTCAGTGCCTTGACCAATAGACTCGGATGGACGGCGATCGAACTCGAGCCCATCCACGAGGCGGTGATCTGGGACTATCGCCTCAGCAGGTCTCTGGTGGCGGCCTTCTGCGGCGCCGGCCTGGCGCTGTCGGGAGCGATCATGCAATCGCTTCTTCGCAATCCCCTGGCCGAGCCCTATGTACTCGGCATCTCGGCCGGCGCCTCGACCGGCGCGGTGGCCATCTTCATCCTGGGCATCGGCACCGGGGCCGTTTCGCTGTCCGTCGGCGCCTTCGCCGGTGCATTCGGGGCCTTTCTGTTCGTCGCCCTCCTGTCCAACGGTACGCGCGGCGGCGCCGACAGGACCATTCTCGCCGGCGTGGCGGCGTCGCAGCTCTTCAACGCCGCCACCTCCTACATCGTGACCACTTCGGGCAACGCCCAGCAGGCGCGCGATGTGATGTTCTGGCTGCTCGGCAGCTTTGGCGGGGTCCGGTGGCCGGAGCTCGCCCTGGTCGCCTCTGTCATCGGGTTCGGGCTCGTCGCCTGCCTGATCTATGCCCGCAATCTCGATGCCTTCGCCTTCGGTGACGAAGCCGCCGCCGCTCTGGGGCTCAACGTCGGCGGGGTGAGACTGCAGCTCTTTGCGCTCACCGCTCTGATGACCGCGACGATCGTCAGCATGGTCGGATCGATCGGCTTCGTCGGCCTCGTCGTGCCGCACGCGGTTCGCTTTTTCATGGGACCGCTCCACATCCGACTGCTGCCCGCCTCTGCGGTCGCCGGCGCCGTCTTCATGGTTCTCGCCGACATTGCCTCACGGCTGCTGGTCCCGGGCCAGACGCTGCCGGTCGGCGTCGTCACGGCGCTCGTTGGCGTTCCGTTCTTCTCGGCCATCCTCTACCGGTTCAGGAGTCCGTCATGAGCGTTTCCGCCGAGGGAATCACCTGGAAGATCGGCAGGCGCGCCATTGTCGACGACGTCTCGATCGACGTGCGTCCCGGGGAAACGCTGGGCCTGCTCGGCCCCAATGGCTCCGGAAAGACCTCGTTGCTCCGCCTGCTCGCCGGCCTCAGACAACCGCACGCCGGCCGGATCACCATCGGAGGCATGGACCTCCGAACGACCGAGCGTCGAATCATCGCCAAGCGAGTGGCGTTTGTCGAACAGCACGCGGCAACCAACGCCAGCCTCAAGGTGATCGACGTGGTCAAGCTGGGGCGCTTTCCCCATCGATCATTGTTCTCCAGCTGGTCGACGGAAGACCAGACTGCCGTCGAGGCCGCGCTCGAGAAAACGGGAATCGCCGGCATGCGCGACGCGCTCTGGCAGACTCTCTCGGGCGGAGAAAAGCAGCGTGTCCACATCGCGCGGGCGCTGGCTCAAACGCCGACTGAGCTTTTTCTCGACGAGCCGACCAACCATCTGGATGTTCACCACCAGATCAGCCTGCTCCGTCTCGTCAGCAAGCTTCCTGTGACCAGCATCATCGCGCTCCACGACCTCAATCACGCCGCCATGTTCTGCGACCGGCTGATCGTCATGAAGGCCGGCAAGATCGCCACGGCGGGCAGCCCGGAGGAAGTGCTGACCGAGAAGCTTCTGCGCGAGGTTTTCTCCGTCGAGGCTCGTATCGAGCCGTCGCGTCATCACGCGCGCCTCCATGTTCACTACCTTCTCTAGAGTCGCAAGGAAGAGCGTTTGATGACGCCGGCCACATCCGATGACCGCCCCGCCTTCTTCGACAGCGTGGTGGGAGGCATCACGCTTCGCCTTCTGGCGACGTTCCTCTTCGCAGCGATGAGCCTTTCGGTTCGCCTTGCGGCAATCGAGGCCCCGGTGGGCCAGATCATGTTTTGGCGTTCGGCCGTGGCTCTCGGACCGATCCTGCTTTACCTCTGGTGGCGTGGCGACCTGCCGCATGGACTGAGAACGCGGCGTCCCATGGGCCATCTCAAGCGCAGCACGCTCGGCGCCGCCGCCATGTTCCTCTCGTTCCTGTCGCTTGCTTACTTGCCACTCTCACTGGCGACAGCTCTTTCCTTTCTGGCCCCGCTGATCACCATTCCGGCCGCCGTCGTGTTTCTGCGCGAACGCCCCGGCGCGTTGATCCTGTGGGCCACTGTCGCCGGCTTTCTCGGTGTCATCGTGATGCTGGTGCCGGCCTTCACCCAGCCCGAGTCGGCATTGGGAACGCTGCTCGGCGTCGGAGCCGGCGTCCTCTGCGCCCTGACCACGGCTTTCGCCAAGATCGAGATCAAGAAGCTGACGGAGACCGAGACACCGGCGGCGATCGCCTTTTACTTCGCGGTGGTGTCAGCGCTCGCCGGCCTCATCAGCCTGCCGCTCGGCTGGGCGGAAACCTCGCCCACCGGCTTGGCGGCCCTGGTCGCGTCCGGGATCCTGGGCGGACTGGCTCACATCGCCATGACAGAAGCAATCGCCCGGGCGCCGGCATCGACGCTGGCGCCCTTCGAATACACCGCCATGATATGGGCCTTGCTGTTCGACCTTGTGGTGTTCGCGTCGGTCCCCGATACCTTCGGTATCGTCGGCGCACTCACCATCGTGGCGGCGGCAGTGATGGTCGGATTGTGGAAGGCGCCGGCACCGGCTCGCCAGACATAAGCTTTCTGCTCTCTTCGGAGAGGACGCTCAGGCCGCGATTTCGCCGGCCGTCTTCGCCACGCGCGTGATGCTGGTAACGCCCCGGCGGCCGAGCGCGGCCAGAAGCGTGTCGACGGCGGTGGAATCGGCATCGCCCGTAAGCATGAGTTGCCCGGCAAGCCGAGCGAACAGCGCGAAAGCCGGATCGGCCCGCAGCCGTCCGAGGTCGATCAGCACGAGATCGTAGGTCTGTTCCAGCGTTTCCAGCAGCATTGCGACGGACTCGGCGTCGTCGGCGAGCGCACCAAGGGAGCGGCGACCGGGGCCGATCTCGTGGGCGCGCGAGCTGGCGTTGCGCTGGATGGCCTCGGTGAAATCGGCTTCTCCCGCCAAGAGTTCGGCAAGGCCCGGCTGGTCCTCGACACGCCGGCTCGCATCGACAACGACAATGCGCGCGCCTTTGAAGCCACCGTCGCGGGCCAGTTCCTCGATAAGGCGGCGATTCTCACCACCCTCGCCGAAGCTTGCGACAGCGACCCGGCGCCGCTCGGCGAGATCAACAAGGCCGCTGGCGGGCGAAGCGGTCACGGCGGCAGCAAGCTTGGCTAGCTCCGTTTTCGCCGCAGGTGCCTCAAGATCGGCGGATTTCGGGACGACGGATTCGGAGGCGCCGACGGCAAGCGGAGCCTCTTCCGGCAGTTCGCCGACCTCTCGACGACGCCGGCGGCCGATGGCCGCGGCGGCCGCGCCCAAGACAAGCACGGACAGCCCGGCAAACACTCCCCCCATCCAAGGCGGAACGCTCACGGTCTGCTCGACCTGCGTCGCGCCCGAGACCAGTCTGGCACCGACGCCGCCATCCGTACCCTGGAGCTGGAGATAGTCGCCAATGACCCGATTGACGAAGCGAATGGCAAAGTCCTGATTTTCGGCCGAAAACCGGATGTCGATCAACCGACCGTATCCGGATGGCGCGGCCGAAAAGCCGGCCGCGAGCGCCTCGGTCAACCTCTCTTCGGGTGAGACGAGCTTGCCGGCGGTCCCCATGCCGACCGCCGCCAGCAGACTCAGATGGAGCGGCGGTTTGGAAACGGTGTCGGCATCAGTCACTCCGAGTTCGGTGGCTGCCCGACGAAGAGCGTCGCGCGACGTGATGAGCTTCGCCTGCGCCGAGAGGAACTCGGAATCGACAGAGCTTTCCGCCGCACTCATGCGGTCGATGGCAAGTCGGGCGCGAACCTCGACTCCCGGCGGAAGGGCCGAGAGAAGGCCGTGTGTTGCAATGGCCGCGGAGGCGGCCAGCGCGACCAAGATGGCCTTCCAGCGTGAAGAAGGCTGAAAGGCGGCCTGACGCACGCCATCCCCCGCCTCACCGGCGGGCGGCGCACCGAAAACGTTCGAGAGTCGAGCTTGCCTTTCCATGCGAAAAGCATGGGCGGGTATGGTAACCAGCCCGTTAAGCATCGCAAAAATGTTACCGAGGTTCCCCGATTATCGCCTCCCGGCAAGACTTGATAAAGGGTCGTTAAGCAGCGTTTTCCTTTCCTTAACCATGCCGGACTAGGGTCGCTTACCGTATTCGCGCTGATTTCATGGGGACATTCGCATGCGGCGACGCGCCTTTCTCGGTCTGGCTTTGCTCGGCCTCGGCGCCTGTACGACCGCGCCCCGGCGTCGGCCGGTTGGCGATTCTTCCCCGATTCCGGATGGGCTCGACGGCCCCTATCGTCTCGACAGCGGCGACAAGCTGCGCGTCACCGTTTTCGAGCAAACGGCGCTCTCCGGCACCTTCTCCGTCGATCAGGCGGGCTACATTGCCTATCCCCTGGTCGGCAACGTCACGGCGCGCGGCCTGACTACGCAGGAGTTGGCGGGGGCGCTCACGCGCGGCCTCAAGAGAGGCTATCTCAACAATCCCGACGTCACGGTCGAGGTCGATACCTACCGCCCCTTCTTCATCATGGGCGAGGTGCGCAATCCCGGCCAGTACAGCTACGTCAACACGATGACCGTCGAGACTGCCATCGCTATTGCTGGTGGCTTTACCTCACGCGCCAACGAGCGCGGCATCGCCGTGTCGCGCCGCCTGAACGGCAAGATCTATACTGGCACGTTGCCGCCGAACGCCCTGGTCCGGCCCGGCGATGTCCTGCGGGTCGCCCAGCGGCTGTTTTGACGAGATTATTGCCAAGGACGAGCGCCGGCTGCCGCTTTACTTCACTTCAGTGTTTTTAGCCCATCATGGCGGCTTCGTTCGCTATGATCAGCGGGGATGAATTGCGATGAGCGCCACAGAACCGGGCTCCGGGACCGCTTCCCACCTTCCAACGGCGGCGGAAGCCGTCGCTCGAAACTATCGTGAGGCCTCCATCGCCCCTTCGCTGGTGAGCGGCGTCGCCGCCGCTTTCGAGGCCCTGTGCCTGTCCGTCGTCGGTATCGGCCTCCTTCCGCTGTTCTCGGTATCGATCGCCGACCTGACGGTCGCAATTCCGGTCGGGGCCGCCGTCCTGA
The DNA here is from genome assembly GCF_023721755.1 of Pleomorphomonas sp. NRK KF1. Classification (GTDB taxonomy): domain Bacteria; phylum Pseudomonadota; class Alphaproteobacteria; order Rhizobiales; family Pleomorphomonadaceae; genus Pleomorphomonas. The sequence continues at coordinate 1,087,430 of NZ_JAMDLH010000001.1, forward strand.
CGCTGCTCGTCGCGCAGATACTTGGCGCCAACGACCTGTCGTTCCTGCGCCGCCACTCCCAGCGGTTCGCCAAGCTTCTGGTCGCCTGGTCGAGCGTCTTCGGCTTCGTCTCGGTCGTGCTGATCATTGGCGACGGCGTGCCCGACGTCGCCCGCCTGTGGTTTCCGGCCTGGTATGTGGCCGGCGTGATGGCGCTCGGCCTCGCCTCGGCGTTGACATCGCTGGCGACGCGCCGGCTGACCCGTGCCGGACGATTGCAGAAGCGGGCCGTCATCCTGGGCGGCGGCGCCATGGCCGAGTCCCTCATAACCGCGCTGGAGGAGACCGGCGGCAACGAACTCGCCATCCTCGGCATCTTCGACGATCGCAACGACGATCGCAGCCCGGAGAATCAGCAGGGCTTTCCCAAGCTCGGCAACACGTCGGATCTCGTGGACTTCGCCCGCCTCGCCGCCGTCGACCTCGTGATCGTCGCCCTGCCGGCCACAGCCGAAGTCCGTATCCTGCAGCTTCTGAAAAAACTCTGGGTGCTGCCGGTGGACATTCGTCTGTCCGCCCATTCGAGCAAGCTGCGCCTTCGGCCGCGCTCCTACTCCTACATCGGCCGCGTGCCCTTTCTCGACCTGTTCGACCGGCCGATCACCGGCTGGTCGCAGGTGTCCAAACGCGTGTTCGACGTCACAATCGCCGCTCTCGCCATCGTCGCGCTGTCGCCGGTGATGATCGGCGCTGCCATCGCCGTCAAGATGACCTCCAAGGGGCCGATCCTGTTCCGCCAGCCGCGCTATGGCTTCAACAACGAGGTGATCTCGGTGATGAAGTTCCGCTCCATGTACGCCGATCAGGCGGATATCAAGGCAGAGAAGGTGGTGACGCGTGGCGATCCGCGCGTGACGCCGGTCGGTCGCTTCATCCGCAAGACCTCGATCGACGAGTTGCCGCAGCTGTTCAACGTGCTGAAGGGCGACCTGTCGCTCGTCGGCCCGCGCCCCCACGCCGTCAACGCCCATACCCAGCACAAGCTCTGGGAAGAGGTGGTCGACGGCTACTTCGCCCGCCACAAGGTGAAGCCGGGTGTCACCGGCTGGGCGCAGATCAACGGTTGGCGCGGTGAAGTCGACACGCCCGACAAGATCCAGGCGCGCGTCGAGCACGATCTCTACTACATCGAGAACTGGTCGGTTCTGTTCGACCTTTACATTCTCATGCTGACGCCGATCCGCATCCTCAACCAGGAAAACGCCTACTGAAGGGGCGAGACGGCGCGGGCGGCGCGGAAATCGACACCCAGGCCCAGCGCGTCGGAAACGATGACGGCTCCCTCGGCCACCGGCGCGACAACCGTGACGCCGCGCAAGAGGCACAGACAGTCGAAGATGCGCTCCTTGGGCACCGGCGTGGCCGAGACAACCGGCAACAGCGCCAGACCACCGCCGGACACCCGCACCGTCGTCGTCACCATGCGCTTGGGCGCCACCACTTCCTCGGCGGCATAGGCGAGCCCCTTCTTGCAGGTGAAGCCGGACATCTCCGAAACAGTGCCGTTCTCGACGACGACTTCGCCGCCACAGCCGATCGGACACCCGATGCACTGGATGGCATGAACCACGCGTTCCATCATGCCTCCTCCTCGATCTCGTCTTCCGCCTCGATCTTCTCGGGCGCCGGCACGACGAGGAACTCCAGCGTGGAGGCATCGCCGATCTTGCGGACGGGAATGTCGGCGACGATCATCTCGCTCGGCTTCACCACCCTGAGCTTGCGCTCGAAGGCGAGCACCCCATCGGCCCAGAACTGAAGCACCGAAGCACCCATCGGCTTGGCAGCGCGAAAGTAGAAGTGGGTGCTCATCTTGCCAGGCTCGAAAGCGGAAAGGCGTTGCGGCACGACGGTGCGCAGCCCCTCCCCCGCCGTGACGGATCGCTCGGAACCGAGCGCTGGGAGCTCGCCCCTGGCATGGCGCGCCGCCGACCGGCCGGCAATGGCCGCCTCTTCCGACACCCAGTCGACCAGATCATGGACGTGCAGCACGTTGCCAGCGGCGAAGAAGCCGGGAATCGATGTCTGGCGGAACTGGTCGACGCGGGCGCCGCTGGTGATCGGATCGAGAGCGAGACCGGCCGCCCGTCCGAGTTCGTTTTCGGGAATGAGGCCAACGGAGAGCAGCACGCAGTCGCACGACACGTCGAAGGCCGTATCCTCGATCACCTCCAGCCTGTCGTTGACCTTCGACACGGTGACACCGGTAACCCGGTCCTTGCCGTGGATGGCCGTCACCGAGTGGCCGAGATAGAGCGGAATATCGAAGTCTTCCAGGCACTGGACGATGTTGCGCGTCAACCCGTTCGAATAGGGCATGATCTCGAAGACGGCCTTAACCTTGGCACCCTCGAAGGTCATGCGGCGGGCCATGATCAGGCCGATGTCGCCGGAACCGACGATCACCACTTCCTTGCCCGGCAGGTAGCCCTCCATGTTGACCATGCGCTGGGCGGCGCCGGCGGTGAACACACCGGCCGGCCGGCTGCCCGGCGTGCGGATGGCGCCACGGGTCCGCTCGCGGCAGCCCATGGAATAGACCACCGACTTCGCCCGGACGACCGTCATCCCGGCATGCGGACTGACCGAGGTGATGACGCCACCGGGTTCGGCCGCGAGTACCGTGGTGTCGAGCCAGACGTCGATGTCCGTCGCCTTGACCATCTCGATGTAGCGATGGGCATAGCCCGGCCCGGTCAGCTCCTCCTCGAAGCGGCGGAGGCCGAAGCCGTTGTGAATGCACTGCTGCAGGATGCCACCGAGTTCGCGGTCGCGCTCGATGATCAGAACACGCTCCGCGCCGGCCTCGCGCGCGGCCAACGCCGCCGCCATGCCGGCGGGACCGCCGCCGATGGTCACCACGTCGTAGGACAACTCACGCATGGACGCCCTCCCCGGCTTCAAGATCGGCACGTGACATGAACAGCCAGGAGTCCGCCGAGTCCTTGCGGACCGAGGTGACGGGAATGCCGAGCTCGCGGGCGAGAATCGCCGTGACCCTCGGCCCGCAGAAACCACCCTGGCAGCGACCGGCCCCGGCGCGAACCCGCCGCTTGACGCCGTCGACGGTGCGCGCACCGCAAGGCGACAGGATGGCCGCGACGATCTCCGCCTCGGTGATGGTCTCGCAACGGCAAATGACGCGCCCGAACAGCGGATCGGCGGCAATCAGCTCCGCCTGCGTCGCACGGTCCATCTCGTGGAAGCGCGGCTTTGCCGGGTTGACCGGCACGAAGCTCGCCTTCTGCCTCAACCGCAGGCCGACGTCCTGCAGCACCTCGACCATGACCTCGCCGATGGCCGGTGCCGAGGTGAGGCCGGGCGACTGGATGCCGGCAGCGTGGACGAGACCACGGGCGACCGGCGACGGACCGATGACGAAGTCCTTTCCGGCTGCGGCACGCAAGCCGGCGAATTCGGTGATCGCCGTACCGAGCGGCAGGGTCGGCATGATGCGGCGGGCGCCGGCAATGATGCCGGCGAGACCGCCTGCGGTGGTCTCCTTGTCCTCGGGGTCGTCGATCTCGGTGGCATCGGGACCGATGAACACGTTGCCGTGCACGGTGGGCGACACCAGGATGCCCTTCGACACCTTGTCGGGCGTCGGGAACAGAACCGTGTTGACCAGTTTGCCGACGCTGCGGTCGAACAGGATATACTCGCCCCGGCGCGGCTTGATGGTGAAGCTGTCGTCTCCGGCGAGACGGGCTATCTCACCCGAATGAAGGCCAGCGGCGTTGACCACGAAGCGCGTCGCGACACGGCCACGCGTGGTATTCACCGCCACGATCTGCCGATCAGCCACATCGAGCCCGGTCACGGCGCACTCGGTGACGATGCGCACGCTGTTGCGAATGGCGTTCTCGGCAAAGCCGACGGTGGCGAGAAACGGACAGACGATGGCGCCGGTCGGCGCCCATAGCGCGCCGGCAACCTCGGGTGAGATGTTCGGTTCGTGAGCGAGAACCTGCTCCCGCGACCAGATCTCGAGACCCGGCACGCCATTGTCGATGCCGCGATGGCGGAGGTCGGCCACGGTCTCCATCTGGGCGGCATCCTTCGCCACCACCAGCGACCCCGTCGCCTTGCGCGGAATTCCGAGCCCCTCGGATAGCTCGGCATAGAGCCGGGCGCCCTGTACGTTGAGTCGCGCCTTCCAGGTGCCTGGCTCCGCGTCGAAGCCGGCATGCAGAATGCCGCTGTTGGCCTTGGAGGTGCCGGTGGCGACGTCGGGCGACCGTTCGATGACCAGCACCGACAGCTCGTAACGCGACAGCGCGCGGGCTATGGCGCACCCTACCACGCCGCCGCCGATGACGACGACATCGGCGCTGTCCGGAACAGGCCCCGCTCCAAAACTCCCCGCCATGCCCTTCTCCCTCGCAGGCTCGCCGACAGCGCGATCGCGCTGCCCTGTCACTATCCACAAAGTTCGAATGATCTTCGTTTTAGTTCGTTTTGTCTTTCGTATCATCTAAAGCGAAAGTTTCGGATCGGTATGAACGCCTAGATCGGCGTTTCTCGCACCCGTGAAAACGACAACGCCACCCTCCCTTTCGGGAAGGCGGCGTTGGTCTCGAACACGGACTGCCGCCGGCTCACCACCGGCGAAGCAGGATGCATCAGGCCGATAGCGCCTGCGCCACTTCGCCGGCGTCGTCGCCGACGATCAGCTGATAGTGCGCTGCTCCCAGCGTGGCGACCGCCCGCACCCCGGCCTTCTTGACGAGCGACTGGTCGAACCGTTTGGGATCGGCCACCTCAATGCGAACGCGGGTTCCGGACACCGCCTCGACCGAAACGATGTTGGCGCGTCCACCGAGCGCATCGACCATCTGGTCGGCCTTCAGTCGGGCGGCAACCGACGGCACCCCAGCAGCAGGCTTTGCCGCGACCGGCGCGGCGGCTGCGGCCGGAGCGGCGCCACCGGCGGGCTGGGTGCGCAGATACTCCTCCATGTCGGTCTTCATGTTTTCCGACTGGGTGCCGAAGATCACCTGCAGGCCCTGGCCCACCACCATGACGCCCGCGGCGCCCATTTCCTTGAACGTCGCCTGATTCACCTTGGCGATGTCGGCGACGCCGACGCGCAGGCGGGTGATGCAGGCATCGAGATTGGTGATGTTCTGAGCGCCACCGAAGGCGGTGACCAGCTTGCGGGCGGTGGCGAAGCGATCGTTGCCGTCAAGCGCCTCGGTAGCCGTCTCCACGCTGCCGACGGCGTCATCCTCGCGGCCGGGAGTCTTGAGGTCGAACTTCAGGATGGCGAAGCGGAACACCCCGTAATAGATGGCCGCATAGATCGGCCCGAGGATCAGTGTCATCCACCAGTTGTGGGCCTTGGAGCCGAAGACGTTGAACAGCAGGAAGTCGATGCCGCCCTGCGAGAAGGTGAAGCCCATGTGGATGTCGAGCGTGTTGGCCACGAACTGGGTGGTGGCGGCGAGCACGGCATGCAAAGCGTAGAGGGCTGGGGCGACGAACAGGAACGAGAACTCGATGGGCTCGGTGATGCCGGTCAGGAACGAGGTCAGCGCGGCCGAGATCATCATGCCCATGACCTTGAGCCGGTTCTCCGGCCTAGCCGTGTGGGCGATGGCGATGGCGGCGGCCGGCAGGCCCCACATCTTGAACAGGAAGGCGCCCGAAAGGATGCCGGCGGTGGGGTCGCCCGCGAAGAAGCGGTTGATGTCGCCGTGAACCACCTTGCCGGCGGCGTCGGTGAACGACCCGATCTCGAAGAAGAACGGCACGTTCCAGATGTGGTGCAGGCCGAACGGGATCAGCAGGCGCTCGACGAAGCCGTAGATGGTGGCGGCGAGGCGCGGATCGCTGTCGGCCGCCCAGTGCGAGAACACGTCGATGCCGGCCTGCACGGGCTGCCAGACGAAGGACAGCACCACGCCGGCGACGATGGCCGCGACGCCGGTGATGATCGGCACGAAGCGCTTGCCGGCGAAGAATCCGAGGTAGGACGGCAGCTGGATGCGGAAGTAGCGGTTGAACAGCGATGCCGCGATGGCGCCGATGATGATGCCGCCGAACACGCCGGTGTCGATGGTCGGCACCGTCTTGCCGGCGAGTATCGGCACCTCCAGGAACACTGCCATGGCGCTGAGCGTCGCCGTCATGACGAAGTAGCCGACGACGGCCGCGATGGCGGCGACGCCATCATTCTTGGCGAGGCCGAGGGCCACGCCGACAGCGAAGATGATCGGCAGGTTGCCGAAGATGGCGTCGCCACCCTTGGCCATCACCTGCGACACGATCTCGGGTAGGAAGGAGAAGTTGGACGCGCCGATGCCGAGCAGAAGGCCGGCGACGGGCAGCACGGCTACGGGCAACATCAGCGCCTTGCCGATCTGCTGCAGCACTCCGAAAGCTGACTTGAACATGGTTGGAAACCTCTGGGATTAAGCTTCGGGCCAGGACTGGGCGAGCATGCGGCGCACCGCCTCGCCGGATTCGAGGGCGAGCGCCGCCTCGGCGACCGCCTTGCACTTGGTCATGTCGAGCGTGCGCACCATCGCCTTGATCTCGGCGATCGAGCCTGATGTCGCCGACAGCTCGGTGACGCCGAGGCCGATCAGCACCGGTGCCGCCAGCGGGAAGGAGGCAAGCGAACCGCAGACGCCGACCCAGCGGCCATGCGCCTTCGCCCCTTCGGCCGCCAGCTGGATCAGCCTGAGCACCGCCGGGTGGAAGGGATCGAGCTGCTTGGCGAGGCGGGCGTTCACCCGGTCGATGGCCAGCGTGTACTGGGCAAGGTCGTTGGTACCGACCGACAGGAAGTCGGCCTCGGCGGCCAGCGTCTTCGAAATCAACGCCGCCGAGGGAACCTCGACCATGATGCCGACCTCGATCGGCGCGGTCCGCCCGAGCGCCTTCATTTCCTCGTCGATCACCTTCCGCACATCCCGAAGGTCGGCGAGCGTGGCGATCATCGGCAGCAGGATCTTGGTCTGGCCGTAGGGCTTCACCCTGAGGATGGCGCGGATTTGCGTCCTGAGAAGTTCGGGCTGCCAGAGGCTCATGCGGACGCCGCGCAGACCGAGAGCGGGGTTTTCCTCTTTCGGCAGGTTGGCGTAGGGCACGTCCTTGTCGGCGCCGGCATCGAGGGTGCGGATGATCAGCGGCCGTCCCTTCAGGCCATCGGCAATGGCCTGATATTGGGCATATTGCTCGTCTTCGCTCGGCGCCGAGGTGCGGTTGAGGAACAGGAACTCCGACCGCATCAGGCCGCAACCTTCCGCGCCGCTCTCAAGCGCCACGGCAACGTCGGCGGGGCCGCCGAGATTGGCGACCACCTCGATCCGCCTGCCGTCGGCCATGTAGCAATCGTCCTGCGTCGCGGCGCGATTGGCGGCAAGACGTTCGCGACGACGAACCACGGCGGCACGAACGCCAGCCAGTTCGTCCGCCGGCGGGTTGATCAGCACCATCGCCTTGTCAGCGTCGAGAACAACCGGCTGCCCATCGGGGACGCACAGAACGCCGACACCGGCGGCGACGACGGCCGGGATGCCCTTCGACGCCGCGAGAATCGACACATGCGCCGTCGGACCGGCATAGGCCAGCACGATGCCGGCCACCTTGGTCAGGTCGAGATCGGCGAACTGCGACGGCAACAGGTCCGCGGCGAAGATGACCGCCTCGTCGGGCAGCACCGTCGCCGAACCGGACACGCCCAACAGAATGGCCAGAACGCGCCGACGGACATCCTCGAGATCGGTGGCCCGCTCGGCCAGCACCGGGTTGCCGAGCTTGCGCAGGGCGGCGACCTGACGATCGATGGCCGTCTTCCAGGCATAGGCGGCGCTCTTGCCGTCACGGATCATCGTCCATGCGGCATCGCGCAGGTCGGGATCCTCGACGAAGGACAGATGGGCGGTGAGGATCTCGGCCTGCTGCCCCTTGCTCTCGGCGATCTTCGCGCCGAGATCGGTCGCGGCCGTCTTGAGCGCGGCGCGCAGCTCCTTGATTTCCTGTTCGACGTCGGCGCCGGCCTCGGAAACCTCGAAGTCTTCGGAGGTGATGCGAACCGACACGCCGGCAGCGAGCCCAGGCGAGGCCGTCGTACCCTCGATGGCCTTGGCGACACCCGGTCCCCAAAGCTCGGGCGCGGCGATGTCCGTCGACGAGTCCTTTTCCGGCGAGGCGGCGGCTTCTGGCTCGGAGATGGGAACAGTCGCCGCCGGAGCTTCCGGCCCGCCCAGCAGCGCGGCGATGCGGTTTGCAACCTCTGCGCCATCGGCTCCCTTGGCCTCGATGGTCAGCTCGTCATTGTGCTGGGCGCCGAGCAGCATCAGCCCGACCGGGCTGGCCGCGCTGGCCTTGCGCTCGCCGAGACGGATGATGACTTCGGCGCTGCCGGACTTCGCCGCCTCGGCGATCAGGCCGGCGGGGCGGGCGTGGATGCCATGCGGATCGGCAATGCGCACCTTGACGACGACCGCATCGCCTACCGACGCGCTCGCAGGAGACGGCGCCGCTTCGCCTTGCGGATCGATAGTGGCAACCTCGTCACCGCTCGCGATCTCCCGATCGACGCCGGGAACGGACAGCGTGAAGCGTTCGCCATTGGTCAGCACCACCGGAACCACCAGGCTGCGCACCAACTGCGAGATGACGTCCATGTCGAAGCTGATCAGCGGATCGCCGGCCTTGACCCTGTCGCCCTCGGCCACGTGGGGCGTAAAGCCATCGCCCTTGAGCGCCACGGTGTCGAGGCCAATGTGCATCAGCACCTCGGCGCCATCGTCCGCCCTCAGCGTCACGGCGTGGTGGGCGCGATGGAGCGAGGTAACCACGCCGGCGAATGGCGCGCGTAGCGTCGCGTCGGTCGGATCGATGGCGAAGCCGTCGCCCAGGATTCGGCCGCTGAACACCGGATCGGGAACGTCGGCGATGGAGCCGAGCCAACCGCCGATCGGAGCCCGCAGGTAAAGTCTGCCCTTCGCGTCGAGCGACTTGCCGCCGCCGGACGCGTTCTTTGAATGATCAACCACGTCAAGACTCCGTCAGATCCTGGGTTTCTCCATCAGGCGGCGTGTCGCCCTGTTCGGTTCTTTCATGCGTGCCATCGGCTGGTGCCGGGTGACAGTCATCCTCGCGGCGGCGCCTGGGCACTGTCGCGAAAGATCAGATCGACCGGCCAGACTTCCGAGAGGTCGGCCGGATCGGCACCGCCGACCAGCGCGGCGGCCAATTCCGCTACGCGCCCCCCGGCGGACCGGATCGACGAGAAGGTGGTTGTCAGAGCCGGCTCGAAGGCCTCCGGCCGCACGGTTGCGAGGCCGTCGTCATGGGCGATGACCGAAACGTCCCGGCCGATCTTGAGACCGCAGTCGCCGATCGCCCGGCAACAACCGGAGGCCAGGAACATCGATGCACAGAGAAAGGCGGTCGGCGCCGTTGGCAAGGCCAGCAGCGTGCGCGTGGCTCGATAGCCATGATCCTCGGTCGCAGGGCCAGCCATGAACAAACCGGCTTCGGCAGTCAGTCCCCGACGGTCGAGGGCGGTGTGCCAGCCGACCATGCGTTGTTCCGACGCCGACAGATCGGCCGGACCACTGACTAGCGCGATCGCCCTGTGGCCGAGACCGGTGAGCAGATCGACGGCGCGGCGCACGCCGTCCTCATGATCGATGTCGAGATGCGGATAGACAAGCGAGCCCGCCGTACGGCCGCAGGTCACCGCCTGCAGGCCGAGGTGCGACAGCAGCCGAATGCGGAGATCCTCGACCTTGAGGTTGGCGAGAATCATCACGTCGACCGCCTTGGCGCGGGCCAGTCGGCGATAGCCAGCCTCTTCACCGTCGAATGTGGCGTTGACATAGAGATCGCGCCCGCAACGCCCTGCCCCGTCGGCAAGCCCGGCCAGAAACTCGCCGAACACCGGATCGGCCATCTCGCTGGAAGCCCCAGGCAGAACCACGCCGAATGCGCCGGACTCACCGGTGGCAAGCCGCTTGGCACTGATGTTGGGCGTATAGTTGAACCGCCGGGCAGCTTCCTGCACGCGAAGACGCGTCTCCTCGTTGACTTCGGAGAAGCCGTTGAGAGCCCGGCTCACAGTCGTCTTCGACAGACCTAGATGCTGCGCCAGCTCCCTGAGATTCACCTAAGCGCCTCCGAGCCAAGGCCAGTTGAGACGAGTCTTGGCGCCATCTCGAACCGGTTTGGAAACTCCGTCTATGCCCATATCGTCGCTTTTCCCGGAAAACAACGCCTGATAGGCACAAACGAACAGATTATTTCGGACAGAGAAATAAAACAGCTCGAACCGGTTTGAAAGATCGGTACAAAACCGGGCGTCACAATGGACGACGCCCGCTTGGGCCGCTGCGCGTCCGAACGGCCTTTTCCACAAATCCAGAAGGAGATCGCAAGCGTCATCGGCCACAGGCCAAGCCGCACTCACTCGTCATCGTCGCTTGCTATTGGGGGAAAAGGATGGTCGGGCAGAGAGGATTTGAACCTCCGACCCCGTGTCCCCCAGACACGTGCGCTAACCAGGCTGCGCTACTGCCCGTCCTATCTTCGTCCGGCGTCGACCGCCGGACGGGAGGGATTTAGCCGGTTCGACCCGGCGGGACAAGTGCTAATTTCACCCCTTCCCCACCGGATGGCTCGTCAGCGCGTCTGATCCAGGAGGCGCTTGCATTCCAGAAGTTCGAACAACGTCGACTGCAGGCGCCTGATATCCTCTCGCGACAACCCGCTCGAACTGGATGCCGAGGCGTGCTCCGGCGTTGCGCGGAAGCGCTCCATGAAGCGAAATCCGCCGCGGTTTGTGCTCTCCGGCAAAATGCCGGCCGGCAACGGCTCCTCCTCGACCTCTGGCGCACGCGCCATCGGCGGCTCCATCCGAGCCTCGGCACGCGCAGCGGAACGCTGTGGCACCACAGGTTCCAGCTCGGGCTCCTCGGCTTCGAAGACCGCCTCGTCCACCGGGGAGTCGGCTTCGTCCGAGACCTCGCCGTTCGGAATCACGGGAATTGGTTCGCCTGGATGGCGCCAGACCTCCATGACGAAACGGGCACCCTGTTCCTTCAGGATGCGCTGGACGCCCTTGATCGTGTAGCCTTCGCCGTAGAGAAGATACTGGATGCCGCGCAACAGCTCGACATCATCAGGACGATAGTAGCGGCGCCCGCCGCCGCGCTTCATCGGCCGGATCTGGCTGAACTTGGTTTCCCAGAATCGCAAGACGTGCTGCGGAAGATCGAGCTCCTCCGCAACCTCGCTGATTGTCCTGAACGCGTCAGTTGCCTTTTCCACGCCGCCGCCCGACCTGATGCCGTACTCGTTCCCGGAAGACCGGATTCGCAAAGCGCCCTAATATAGAAGTGACAGGCGAAGGAAGCCAAGCCCGATATCGCATTAACACGAAGATCGGCCGCTAATAGTCTGTATTTTAAATGGAGTTTCAGAGTGGCCGGCAGTCAGCCGGCCTCACTCAATCGTCGCCCTGAACGGACGAAGCGTCGCCGCCGTTGATTTCCGTCTTCAGCACATTGCTGGGCTTGAACACCAGCACACGCCGAGGAAGAATCGGAACTTCTTCACCCGTCTTGGGGTTGCGACCGATGCGCTCGGTCTTAGAACGGACAGAAAACGTACCGAAGGAAGACAGCTTCACGGTCTCGCCCGTCACCAGACAATCAGCGATCTCGCGCAGCACCGATTCGACGAGTTCAGCGGACTCGCTCCTCGACAGACCAACCTTCTGGTACACGGCCTCGCAAAGATCGGCGCGGGTTACGGTTTTGCCCCCCATGGATCGCAAGCTCCCGTTGTTCCAGTCGACCGTGGATCTGGCCGACGGTCGAGATCCAAAGACATAGCGCACGAACGTAGTGCCAGATACGGATGCGGTCAATGCATTTTTCGCGCAAGTCTTTCCAAACAAACAAAAAACCGCAGCATGCTACCAACGGAGGATAACGGCTCCCCAGGTGAGGCCGCCGCCGACCGCTTCGAACAGGATCACGTCGTCACGCTTGACCTTGTTCGAACGCACCGCGAAATCGAGAGCCAGCGGAATGGTCGCCGCCGAGGTGTTGGCGTGCCCTTCAACCGTGACGATCGTCTTCTCAAGGGGAATGCCGAGCTTCTTCGCCGAGCCCTCGATGATGCGACGATTGGCCTGGTGCGGGATGAACCAGTCGATGCTCGCCCCGTCGAACCCGGTCGCCTCGAACACCGACTTGATGACGTCGCCGACGCCGCCGACCGCGAACTTGAACACTTCCTGGCCGTGCATGCGCACGTGGCCGGGAGCACCGGTCATCGACGGCCCGCCGTCGGTGCACAACTTGTCGACATGACGCCCGTCGGCCCGGAGGCTGGCGGCGAGAACTCCGCGATCGGCCGTCGTGCCCTCGCCTTCCTCGGTCCCCAGCACCACCGCGCCAGCCCCATCGCCGAACAGCACGCAGGTGGTGCGATCATTCCAGTCGAGGATGCGCGAGAAGGTATCGGCGCCAATCACCAGCGCCTTTCGGGCAAGGCCGGTGCGCAGCAGGCTGTCGGCAACACTGAGTGCGTAGATGAAGCCGGAACACACCGCCTGCAGATCGAAGGCGAAACCGTGGGTGACGCCGAGCTTGCGCTGAACTTCGACCGCCGACGAGGGAAAGGTACGGTCGGGCGTTGCCGTCGCCAGCAGCACCAGATCGATCTCGTCGACGGAGACGCCGGCGGCCTCGAGCGCCTTGGCAGCGGCGGCGGTCGCCAGATCGGACGTCATCTCGCCATCGGCGGCGACATGGCGCTCGCGAATGCCCGTACGCTGGACGATCCATTCGTCCGTCGTGTCGACAAGCTTGGTGAGGTCTTCGTTGGTCAGAATCTTGGCGGGCAGGTAGCTTCCCGTGCCTAGAATGACGCTGCGGATCACGCTCAGCTTCCTTTCTCGCCGGCGGCAAGGCTGATCGCCGCCTGCTCCCGGTAATAGTGTGCAAGGTCCGTCTCGATCTTGCTCATGAGGCCGTTGCGGGCCATGTCGTAGCCAAGATCGAGCGCGGCCGCAAAGCCAAAGGCGTCGGTGCCGCCATGGCTCTTGATGACGATGCCGTTCAGCCCCAGGAAGACGCCGCCGTTATACTTGCGCGGATCCATCTTCTCCCTGAGCCCCTGGAAGGCGCCACGGGCGAGGAGATAGCCGACGCGCGTCATCCACGTGCGGCCGAGCGCCGTGCGCAGGTAGCTCGTCAGCTGCTTGGCCGTGCCCTCCGCCGTCTTGAGGGCGATGTTGCCGGCGAAACCTTCCGTGACGATCACGTCCACGCGACCGCGGCCGATGTCGTCGCCCTCCACGAAGCCTTCGTAATGAAGGTTGGCGAGGGCCGTCTCCTTGAGGATCTGGCCGGCCGCCCGCACTTCCTCGTTGCCCTTGACGTCCTCGACGCCGACGTTGAGCAACCCCACCGAGGCGACCTCGGTGTGAAAGAGCGCGCGGGCCATGGCCGCACCCATCACGGCAAAGCCGATCAGCTGCTGCGCATCGGCGCCGATGGATGCCCCGACGTCGAGCACGATCGATTCCGACTTGAGGTTGGGCCAGAGCGCCGCGAGCGCCGGGCGCTCGATGTTGGCCATTGTCCTGAGGCAAAACTTGGACATTGCCATCAAGGCGCCGGTGTTTCCGGCGGAGACGGCAAAATGCGCCTCGCCCTTCTTCACCGCTTCGATCGCCCGCCACATGGACGATTTCCACCGGCCGTGACGCAAGGCGCTGGACGGCTTCTCGTCCATGGCCACGGTGATCTCGCAATGATGAAAGCGGGAGGCAGCCTTGACCCTCGGATACTGCTCCAGAACCGGAAGCACCACCGCCTCGTCGCCAAACAGTTCGTAGCGGAGATCCGGACGCCGCGTCAGCTCGAGGTCAGCGCCGGCGAGCGTCACCGACGGCCCGAAGTCGCCGCCCATGACGTCGATGGATATGATAAGGGGTTCGGCCATAAGTCCTCGGAAACGCGGCGACCGCCGAAATTGATCGGGCGGGAAGATAACCATTCCCCCCCAGGAAACAACATCAAAATGCGCGTCGTCCGCCCCCGAACCACGCGGCGTCGGTCAGGATGAGGGCTTGTCCTTCAGCGCGGCGAGGCCGGCGAACGGCGATTCGGCCTCGTCCTCGCTGCCGTCGTCCTCGATGAACGGCGTGAACTCGACGCCTGGCTTGCGCGGATAAGGGTCGAGGCCGACGGCGATGAACTCGGTGGTCAGCACGCCGAGATCGACCGTCGATCCCAGGATCGGTTCCGGCGGATCCTCGGCATCGATATCGACCTCGATCTCCTCGCTGACCGGCTCGATTTCGCTCTCCGGCAAGTACCGAAGGTCAACGATCTCATGGATGCTCTCGGGCACCGGGTCGAGGGTGACGACGCAGGCCTGCTCCACTTCCGCCCGCACCTCGCCCACGACCTTGAAACCGGTCTTGCGGAACGGCGAAATGGTAAACTCGGCCGAAGCGCTCGCCACCTTCACAATGCCCAGCGCGTCGGCCATGGCCTCGCACTCGGCCGGGCTGGCCTCGAAAGCCACCGGCGTTCCGCGCGGCTGAACGCCGCTCCATGCGAAGACGCGGGAGAATGGGATATCGGCTTTTACAGTCATGGCTTGGTATCCGAAAGTGCCGGCTCGCCGGCGGAAATGGGGCGTTGAATCGAGGAAGGCAAGCCCCCTGTCACAAGTTCGTTCACCGGCACGTCCGCAAGCCCCTGGGCGAAGCCGCGTATATGGACGGCAAGACGGGCAACCTGATCGGGCTCGATCGCCAGCCCCCCGTAGACATTGCGCGCGAGCACCTCGGCCAGCGCACCCGGCTGCTCGGAGCCGAGCGCCGCAACCGTCGCCTCCGTCCGGCCATAGAACGCGCCGACGACCTTCTTGAGACGCCGCTTGAGGCCGCTGTCGTCATAACCGATCTCGCGCATCGACCGTTCCATGTCGTCGATGAAGAGTTCGCTGAGCTGGCGCGCCGTCTCGCGTCCGGCGTCGTCCCGCGACAGGCGATGAACGGCGAGGCCGACATGCAGCATCAGCATTTCGAGCCGCCCCTCCACGGTATCGGCAACCCCGAGCTCGGCGTAAAATACCTGATGGCGCGAGACCTGCATCAAGGCCTCGTAGAACGGAGCGACGCGAGACGATCTCTTCCGCCCGAAAAGGCCGAACACCATAGTTTTGCCGTTTCCTTCCCCGAAGACCGATTCCGACGTGGTGATCTACAGGAAACCGCGCCGGGCGCACGAATTGACGTTGCCTCGTGACCTAGCGCAAGGTAACCAAGTTGCCAAGCGTGGAAGTCGGGACAATGCTCGAAGCCCCGCCAGCGGCTTCCGACGCCAGATGGCGTCGCATGGAACGACAGCCGAGGGCCGAGGGCCCGCCGGCACCCGAGGCGGAAGAAAGCACGGCGATCGCTATGCTGCGATTGTCCACGGTGTGGTTATGAGTGCCGGGAGGCTCATGTGAAGTTCAGCCGCAGTGTACGCCCGTCGGGCATGATGTTTGGTCTGAAGGGCGCCGCGATCGCCCTGCTGACGGCCGTCTCGGTGTCGGCTTGCGGCACGCCGCCGATCCAGCATGGCTACGTGCTCTCCGAGGACGCCCTGGCGCAGGTGCCGGTCGGCTCGTCGCGCGAACAGGTGCTTCTGGTGCTCGGCTCGCCGTCGACGACCTCGACGCTCTCCGGCGACACCTTCTATTACATCTCACAGACCATCGACGAGAACCCGCTCATGGGGCGCTCGGTCACCGACCAGCGGGTGCTCGCCGTCTATTTCGACGAGAACGGTCTGGTCAAGCAGATCGCCAACTACGGTCTGAAGGACGGCAAGGTGTTCGACTTCATCGAGCGCAAGACCCGCACCGGCGGCGCCGACCTCAACCTCATCGCCCAGATCTTCAAGGGCGTGGGCCGCGTCAACCCGCTCGGCAATATGAACTGAGCCATCACGATCCCGACGAGAAGGGCGCGGCATCGACCGCGCCCTTTTTCATGTCTCAAGCCTTGCGACCCGAAAACATCGTCGCCGTGTAGACCACCAGCGCCGCCCAGATGAACATGAAGGCGACGAGCTTGCCGACCGAGAACGGCTCGTGGAACACGAAGACGGCTGTCAGAAAGATCATCGACGGCGCGATATACTGCATGAGACCGATGGTCGAGTAGCGCAGAAGCCGCGCGCCATAGACGAACAGGATGAGCGGCACCGCCGTCACGAGGCCAGACGCCGCCAGCAGCAGCGTGTCGGAGGCCGTGGTCACCTCCCCTGTCCCCATGAAGTGTCCGCTGCCAGTGGCCGCAAGCCAGCCGACGTACGCAAGCGCCAAGGGCGAAATCAGAACGACTTCCAGAAGGAAGCCGTGTGTCGGCCCGATCGGCAGCGTTTTCTTGAGATAGCCGTAGATGCCGAATGAGAGGGCCAGCGCCAGCGACACCCAGGGCAGGCCGCCGCTCTCCACGGTCATCAGACCGACGCCGAAGACCGCGAGCGCGACGGCGAACACCTGGGCGCGGCTCAATCGCTCGCCGAGAAAGATCGTCCCAAGGGCAACGTTGACCAGCGGATTGATGAAGTAGCCGAGCGCCGATTCGAGCGCCCTGCCCGACCCGATCGCCCAGACGTAGATCGCCCAGTTCACCGAGATGAGGCTGGCCGTGAGAAACCCCATGGCGAGCGTGCGCGGCTGCCGGAACACCGTCAGAAAGCTGCCGAAGCCGCCCTGGGCGACGACGATCGCCACCGTGATCGGCACCGACCACAGCACGCGATGGGCCACCACCTCGTAGGGCGAGATGTGGGCGACGGCCTTCATGTAGAAGGGCAGAAATCCCCAGAGAAGGTAGGCCGAGAAGGCAAAGGCGAAGCCGCGATAGCGGCCGAGACCAGCCGGAACAGCGGCTTGGGCGGATGTCATGGTCATGATTCCGGACAATGGCCGGCGGTGCCGGACGGCGCCACCCGAAAAGCCGAAGCGGCGGCCGGTTGCCCGACCGCCGCTTCGTTCAGTCGCAATACTGATGTGGTCTATCAGCTATGGGCGAGAACCGCCAGCAGCAGCAGGGCCACGATGTTGGTGATCTTGATGGCCGGGTTGACGGCCGGACCGGCGGTGTCCTTGTAGGGATCGCCGACGGTGTCGCCGGTCACCGAAGCCTTGTGGGCGTCGGAACCCTTGAAGTGCTTGACGCCGTCCTTGTCGACGAAACCGTCCTCGAAGCTCTTCTTGGCGTTGTCCCAGGCGCCACCACCCGAGGTCATCGAGATGGCGACGAACAGGCCGTTGACGATCACGCCGAGCAGCGAGGCGCCGAGGGCGGCGAAGGCGTTGGCCTTCGAGCCGGAGGCGGCGAGCACGCCGAAGTAGACCACCAGCGGCGACAGCACCGGCAGAAGCGACGGGATGATCATTTCCTTGATCGCCGCCTTGGTCAGCATGTCGACGGCGCGGCCGTAGTCCGGACGCTCCGTGCCGGCCATGATGCCCGGCTTTTCCTTGAACTGACGACGGACTTCCTCCACCACCGAACCGGCGGCGCGGCCGACGGCGGTCATGGCGATGCCGCCGAACAGGTAGGGGATCAGGCCGCCGAACAGCAGACCGGCCACCACGTAGGGGTTGGACAGCGACAGGTCGATGGTGCCGATACCCTGGAAGTAGCTGACGCCACTTTCAGCGAAGTGCTTGATGTCGTTCGTATAGGCGGCGAACAGCACCAGCGCGCCGAGGCCGGCGGAACCAATGGCATAGCCCTTGGTGACGGCCTTGGTGGTGTTGCCGACGGCGTCGAGCGCGTCGGTGGTGTGACGGACGTCCTTGGGCAGGCCGGCCATTTCGGCGATGCCACCGGCATTGTCGGTGACCGGGCCGAAGGCGTCGAGAGCGACGATCATGCCGGCGAGGCCGAGCATGGTGGTCACCGCGATCGCCGTGCCGAACAGGCCGCCGAGCTGATAGGTGGCGATGATGCCGGCGACGATGACGAGCGCCGGGAGGGCGGTCGACTCGAGCGACACGGCGAGGCCCTGGATGACGTTGGTACCGTGGCCGGTAACCGACGACTGGGCGATCGACACCACAGGGCGCTTGCCCGTGCCGGTGTAGTACTCGGTGATCCAGACGATCAGGCCGGTGACGACGAGACCGAGGATACCGCAGATGAACAGCTTGGTGCCGGTCAGCGCGATACCGTCAACCACGGCGATTTCGCCCCAGCCGATGGTCAGCGAAGTGGCGCCACCGAGGCCGATGATCGACAGCAGCGACGAGGCCCAGAGACCCTTGTAGAGGGCGCCCATGATCGAGTTGTTGGCGCCGAGCTTCACGAAGAAGGTGCCGATGATCGACGTGATGATGCAGGCGCCGCAGATCAGCAGCGGATAGAGCATCGCGTTGAGGAGCAGCTCGCCATTGGTGGCGAAGAAGATCGAGGCGAGCACCATGGTGGCGACCACTGTCACCGCGTAGGTCTCAAACAGGTCGGCGGCCATGCCGGCGCAGTCGCCGACGTTGTCACCGACGTTGTCGGCGATCGTGGCGGGGTTGCGCGGATCATCCTCGGGGATACCGGCCTCGACCTTGCCGACGAGGTCGGCGCCGACGTCGGCGCCCTTGGTGAAGATGCCGCCGCCGAGACGGGCGAAGATCGAGATCAGCGAGGCGCCGAAGCCGAGGGCGACGAGGGCGTCGATGACGGTGCGGTCATTGGCCGCGTAGCCCATCGGGCCGGTCAGCACCCAGAAGTAGACGGCAACGCCGAGAAGCGCGAGGCCGGCCACCAGAAGGCCGGTGACGGCGCCCGCCTTGAAGGCGATGTTGAGACCGCCGGCCAGCGACTGCATGGCAGCGGCGGCGGTGCGGACGTTGGCGCGAACCGAGACGTTCATGCCGATGAAGCCGGCGAGTCCGGACAGGACGGCGCCGACGACGAAGCCGATGGCGACCGGCAAACCGAGCAGCCACGCGATCACAACCAGGATCACCACGCCGACGATGCCGATCGTGGTGTACTGACGCTTGAGATAGGCCTGAGCACCCTCAGCGACAGCCCCAGAGATTTCCTGCATGCGGGCGCTGCCCGCGTCCGATGCCATCACGGACTTGATCGCCCATACGCCATAGGCGATGGACAACAGTCCGCAGATGATCGCGATGTAAAGAACGTACATGATCCCTCCGCAGTGCCGGACGCTCGAGGGTCCGGCCTTGGCGCCACGAACCGAAGGCGAACGCCCCTTGGGAACCTGACGGTTCCCGTGCCCGTTCGCCTTGGGAGCGACCCTCTTGTCCACCGCCTTGCTGAAATGGGTCGACACACGACGTCGACCCCGTTCCGCGGCCGGATACGAGGGCGGGATTACCGATATAGCCTCGTTTGGTGGCGTCAAGGGCGTGAAAGCCCGAAGCCTACGATTTTATCGTTTTGTCCCCATTCGGCACGAAAATGCGGCCGCTTCGCTTCGTTGCCGCCGAAACCGGGCGGTTCCGCGCACTCAGACGACGTAGCGCGCCGCCACGAATCCACCAACGATGATGATCAGCAGCCCCCACATTACCGCATCGAGGCGACGCTCGATGAACTGGCGGACCGGCTCGCCGTAAAGACGCAGCAGAAAGGCGACGAGGAAGAAGCGGGCGCCACGCGTGATCGCGCAGAGCAGCACGAAGAGCGGGAAATTATAGGCGGCAAAGCCCGAGGCGATGGTGACCAGCTTGAACGGGATGGGCGTCAGTCCCTTGATCAGGATGATCCAGGCGCCATAGTGGGCGTAGGCCGCGCGGAAGTCGTCGAAACTCTGGCCGTAGCCGTAGACGCGGATCAGCCAGGCTCCCACGCTATCGAACAGGAAAAGACCGATGGAATAGCCGAGGATGCCGCCGAGCACGGAGGCAACGGTGCAGATCAGTGCGTAGGTGAAAGCCTTGTCGCGGCGGGCCAGCACCATCGGCACCAGCATCACGTCGGGCGGGATCGGGAAGAACGAGCTTTCCGCGAAGGAAACGGCGGCGAGCCATGTGCCGGCCTTGCGGCTGCCAGCCAGCGACATGGTCCAATCGTAGAGCTTGCGGAACATCGGCCCTCCGGAAAAACAAAGAAAAACAACGATTCGGGGAAACAATCGGCGGCTACCCAAACGGAGCCCGGCGCAGGTCTAGCGACTCGCCCGTGGCGACGCAAGCCGGACAGCCGCTTGCGCGTCCGCTTGGTTGGAAACTTAGCAACTTTCGGGCCGACACCCTAGAAGTGGCGGTATGACCCCGACCCGAGGTCGGCGAGCGCCGAATGGTCGCCCCGAACCACGGCGCCCTCGCCCTGCCGGGCCCGGCCGATCGCGGTGGCGTTCACCCCCACCGAGGCCGCGGCCGCGAGGAAAGTGCCAACCTTGGCCTCGGGAATGGACAATGCCAGCTCGTAGTCGTCGCCGCCGGTCAGGGCAACGGAGAGAAGGCGCGGATCGACGGCAATCGCCGCCTGCGCGGCGGCCGACAACGGCACGCGGCCTGCGTCGATCTCGATGGCGACTCCGGAGGCGGCGGCCATCTTGCCGAGGTCGCCAACAAGACCATCGGAAATATCCATGCCGCCCGACGCGCAGTCGGCCGCCGCAGACGCCAGAGCGCCGCGCGGCTGGGGCAGCAGGTAACGATCGAGAAGATGGTCGCGATGTTCGGCGGAAAGTCCCAGTCGGCCGGAAAGCGCCGGGTCGAGGCGCAGGGAGAGGCCGAGAGCAGCGTCTCCGATGGTGCCGGTGACGACGATAACCTCACCGGCCTGCGCACCACCGCGCCGGACCATGCCGTCTTGCCTGACCTCGCCGATCGCCGTCACCGACAGCGTCAGGCCGGCCGGCGAGCGCACCGTGTCGCCACCATAGAGCGAGATGCCATAGATCGCCTGGTCGGCGGCGAGCCCGGCGCCCAAGGCGTCGATTTCCTCGGCGGTGAAATCCTTGGGAAGACCGAGAGCCAGAAGATAGCCGACCGGCGCCGCGCCCTTCGCGGCGAGATCTGAGAGGTTGACGCGCAAGGCCTTGCGCGCCACCGCGTCCCACGGATCCTCGGCAAAGAAATGGACGCCGCTCACCACCTCGTCCTTGGTCAGCACGAGATCGAGGCCGGGGCGCGGGCGGTAGAAGGCGGCGTCGTCGGTCAGCCCCAAGGCGCCATCGGCCGCAAGCGGCGCAAAGACCCGAGCGATCAGTTCGAACTCGCCAAGGCCGTCCGCCGCCGTCATGTCAGGCTCCCTCTTTGGGGAACTCGTCGGGACGGATTTCGTGGGCGATGCGATCGAGCACGCCGTTGACGAGACGGGGCTCGTCATCCTCGAAAAAGGCGCGGGCAACGTCGATATACTCGGAAATGATGACCCGGCCCGGCACGTCGCCGCGCTTCAGGAGCTCATAGGTGCCGCAGCGCAGGATGGCGCGCAGCGTCGCATCGACGCGCTTGAGCGGCCAGTCCTCGACCAGCGCCGTATGCACCATGGGATCGACCGTCCGCTGGTCGGCGACGACACCGCCGACGATATCGCGGAACCAGCCGGCATCCGCCTGCCTGTACTCGAAGCCGTCGAGCTCCTTGCCCAGGCGGAAGGCCTCGAACTCATGCACCACTTCCATGAGGTCGCCGCCGCCGATCTCAAGCTGGTAGAGCGCCTGCACGGCGGCGAGGCGGGCAGCCCCGCGCTGGTTGGCCGGACGCGGCTCGGATCTGGCGCCGGATCGGTCGTCGTTCATGGTCCCACTGTCTCCCAGGCGGCAGGATCGACCGGCATTCAATCCGGGCTCACATCCGCGCTGAATCGTCGTTTCGGAACGCCGCCACGCTCCGGAGAGAGCGGCGCGTAAGGCGCCGCCGGCCGGCGGCTGGTCCTGATAATGCTGTGGCGGCGCAAAGACCACGGAACGACCGGTTTGTCCAGCGGAAAACGGCACTTCCCGCGCCCTCGGTTTCAGCCGAGTCCCTTTTCCTTCTTCCAGCGCCGAAGCCGCTTGCGGGCGTTGTCGAAGGGCGACGCCGTGTTCAACTGGATCATGCGACCGAGCGTGTAGGTCTCGTACCACGGCTTGCCGTAGAGGTCGTGGTCGTCGGTGCCGTCGATAACGGCAAGGATGCGATCCTTCGTCGCGGCGAAACGGTCGAGCAGCCCCGGATAGGTCAGATCCGCATAGTCGGCATAGAACTTCCCGGCCAGTCGGCCGAGCTCGTTCCACTTGTAGCCGGTCTCCGGAAAGTCCACCTGTCGGCCGGCGTTCCAGCCGGCATGCCATTTCAGAACCAACTCTCCCCAGCCGACGAGATAGGCAACGAGATCATGCACGCTCATGATCGTACCCTTGGCGTGACCTTCGAGTGTCGGCTCGCGGGTAAGCGCCTCGGGCACTCCATCCAGATCGCTACGGAGTTTCAAGTAGTTGCCGCGAATGGCTTCGGCGAGTTCGGTCTTGTTTGTGGGAACAGTCACGTCTTTTCCCTATAATCACGGCCAACAGGTTGCCCGCCCCTATCGGCGCTATCGCTTTTCTGGCAGAGCAGCAGGCAACTTCCGAAACGGCGGATGGGCCATGCCGATCGACTATATCCTCAATGCCTTCGCGACACTTTTTGTCACCATCGATCCGGTGGGCCTCGCGCCGCTGGTGCTGGCGCTGACGGCCGGCGCCCGCCCCGAGATGCGACGCGCCATGGCCGTGCGCGCCTCGGTCATCGCCTTTCTGGTTCTGATCGCCTTCGCCTTCGTCGGCGCCGGCATCCTGACCTTCCTCGGCATATCCATGCCGGCCTTCCGCATCGCCGGCGGTCTCTTGCTGTTCTGGATCGCCTTCGAGATGGTGTTCGAGAAGCCCAAGTCGAGCGGTTCCGACAAGGGCGGCCACGCCGACGTAGCGGTCGGTCATCCGCAGCCGATCGGCGAGGACATCCGGCATCTCGCCGTCTTCCCGATCGCCATTCCCTTTCTTGCCGGCCCCGGCGCCATATCAGCCACCATTCTGCTGGCGGCGGACGCGCACGATCCGCTGACCATGGCGACGCTGGTGCTGATCATCGCCGCGATCATCGCCCTGTCCTTCGCCATCTTCATCGCCGCCGACCGCATCGACCGCTATCTGGGCGACACCGGCCGCAATGTGCTGACGCGACTTCTCGGCGTCCTGCTCGCCTCGCTCGCCGTTCAGTTCGTCGCTGACGGTATCAAGGCGATCATGGCGTAAGCATTCGCCCGTCGGGCGGAGAGCCAGACCGAGAAAGCGTCCAGCCAGACGAGGAG
The DNA here is from genome assembly GCF_023721755.1 of Pleomorphomonas sp. NRK KF1. Classification (GTDB taxonomy): domain Bacteria; phylum Pseudomonadota; class Alphaproteobacteria; order Rhizobiales; family Pleomorphomonadaceae; genus Pleomorphomonas. Next base: position 1,110,762 of record NZ_JAMDLH010000001.1, read on the forward strand.
GAGACTTACTTCTTGGCGAAGGCAGCAGCGACGGCGGCGCGAATTGCCTTGTCCTGCTCGGCCGTGAGCTTCGCACGCGACGGTGCGTCGAAACTGTCGCCCTCGAACTGAGCCATCGCGGCCACGGAGGCCTTGCGGCATTTGTCGACCATGGAGCTTCGGTCGATGCCTTCGACGCGGTACTGGGTATTGACGCAGTAGTCGAGGAACTTGCGCGACAGAGTGTCGCGGGAAATCGTGTCGGCGCTTGCCGGCAACGCGCTGACCAGACCGACGGCAAGCGCAACGGCGGCAACAGAACCGGAAACAACCCGCATCATGGCCTCATTTTGAAAGAATCGTCAGGCCGCGCCGCGCGGCCCCGAAACGGCGGTTTCATAGAGCATTTTCCGAAGGGATGGAATCACCTCAATGCAAAGGACACGCATCGTGTTCGGAATCTTGGCCTGTCCTTTCGGCGTCACAGCTTCCTGAGCCAAACCTTGGTGTCGTGAAAGGCGGCGCCGCCAAACGGCGCGATCTCATCCGACCCCGTCAGCGTATTGATGCCTACACCGCCGCCGTGCGCCCGGTTCGCCCAGATGCCCTCGGCGACCACGACGCCAGACTGCAACCCATCGAAGAGTTCGGCGTGAAGCTCGACCCGGCCACGATGGTTGCCGATCACAACCGCGTCGCCCTGGGTTATGCCGAGCCGGGCCGCATCGTCCGGCCGGACCTTGAGCGTCGGCCGCCCCTCGCGGACCGAGGACGTCGGCGTCTCGCCAAACGACGTGTTGAGGAAATTGCGCGCCGGCGCGGTAACGAGGCGGAAGGGATGCGTCTCGTCGGCCTCCTCGACCACCGGCCAGTAGTCGGGTAGCGACGGCATCTCCCGCCAGGGACCCATGGGGCCGATGTTGGACGACTTGACGTTGGCCCAATCCGGCTTGAAGCGGAACTTGCCGTCGGGATAGGCGAAGCCCTTCACGTAATGCGCCGTCTCGAAGTCCGGCTGCATGTCGAAGAAGCGCTTCTGTTCAAGATCGGCCAGGGTGCCGAGCCCGGAGTGCCGCAGCATCCAGTCGACATGCTCGCGCGCCGTCATCTCGAAGCCCGGATGCTCGGCGCCGAGGCGCTTCGCCAGCTCGTTGATGACATAGACGTTTTCACGCGGACCTTCAGGCGGCTCGACGAGCTTCGGCCCGAACAGGATGCTCTGCTGCCCGCCGGCCTTGTAGATGTCGTCGTGCTCCAGGAACATGGTGGCCGGCAGTACGATGTCGGCCACCTTGGCCGTATCGGTCATGAACTGCTCGTGGACGCAGACGAACAGATCGTCGCGCAAGAAGCCGCGCCGCACCTTTTCCTGCTCGGGCGTTACCGTCATCGGGTTGCAGTTCTGGATGATCATGGCCTTGACCGGGGGCCCGCCCTTCAAGGCGTCGGCTTCGCCGACCAGCACCGGGCCGACGCGCGAATGATCGAGGTGGCGAACGCTATGGTCTTCCACGTCCTCCCCCTCGACCATCGTCTTGTCGAGGCGGAAGATCGCGCCGTTGTTGTGGAAGGCGCCCGCCCCTTCGCGCTGCCAAAGCCCCAGCACCGTGGCGATCGACTGCGCCGCGTGCATCGAGACGACGCCGTTGCGCGACCGGGTGAAACCGTAGCCAAGACGGAAGAAGGTGCGCGGTGTCGTGCCAACCAGCTTGCCGAACGCCTCGATCTCGGCAACCGAGAGACCGGTGATCGCCGCCGCCCATTCCGGCGTCCGCGACTTGAGATGCGCCTCCAGCTCCGCCGGCGCGTCGGCATACTTTTCCATGTAGGCGCGGTCGGCATACCCATCGCGGAAGGCGATATGCATGACGGCGCAGGCGAGCGCCGCGTCGGATCCTGGCCGCAGCACGAGGCCGAGGTCCGCCTGCCGCACGGTTTCCGTCTCATAGACGTCGACGGCGACGATCTTGGCGCCCCGGCTCTTGCGAGCGCGGATGGCGTGGGTCATCACGTTGACCTGCGTCGTCACGGCGTTGGTACCCCAGATGACGATGCAATCGGACTGCGCCATCTCGCGCGGATCCGGTCCGGCAAGACGGCCGGTGCCGGCGATCCAACCCGTCCAGGCTGGCGTCACGCAAATGGTGTCGTGGCTGCGCGAGTATTTCTTGACGTGCCGGAGCCTCTCCAAGCTGTCGCGCTGCACGAGGCCCATGGTGCCGGCATACTTGTAGGGCCAGACGCTTTCGGCGCCGAACTCCCGTTCGGCGGCCAGAAAGGCATCGGCGACGCGGTCGAGCGCCTCTTCCCAGGAGATCTCCCTGAACTTCCCCTCCCCCTTGGCGCCGACGTTGAGAAGCGGCTTCATGAGGCGTTCGGGATGATAGAGCCGTTCGGCATAGCGGCCGACCTTGGCGCAGATGACACCGGCCGTGTAGCTGTTGTCCGGCGAGCCGCGCAGCCGCCCGACCCGACCATCCGGCATCAGCTCGACATCGAGCGCGCAGGTCGACGGGCAGTCGTGCGGACAGGCGGAATGGGCGAAACCGGGGCGAAGCGAGACGTTCATTGACAAGAAGTCCGGTGGAAAGCGGACCGCCACGTTACTGATTCCATCAGCCAAGGTCGCGCTTTTTTTGATCTGCGCCCTCAGGTTCCCCTCGGATCGCATGAGCCCGGATAGCCCAGAAGGCATAAGCGAGAACACCTAGGGCAGCGCGACATTGCAGCTGCATCTACTGAGCACGTTAAGTGTGCCTCCCATTTCCGCACTTTTTGCTCGAAACAGCGGCAAGCCGACAGTCGATTTTCTCTTCAAGCACCGAGAACTGCGAGAAATGACAATTAAAACGGCACACCATTGCCGGATCTATGTGCAGTATCGACCAATTAACCGAAGATAAACTCCGGCCAAGCAACAACTCAACTTCCTATTGCGAGATTAGGCGGTCGTTAAACAACCAAAAGTCTAATGTGCACGAAACAAGCAGGGGATTTGGCATGTTGTTTCGTTCAAAGCCGGCTGGCTCGCGTCGCTCTCGTGGCGGGCTGTCCATCCGTCTCAAGGTTGCCTCGCTCTCACTGGTCTGGCTCGCCGGACTGATCGTCGTCTCCGGCACCGGAGGCTACGCCGTGGTCTCCATGCGCGCGCTGGAGCAAACCTCTTCGGCCGCCACCGGCCTGTCGCTTCTATCGGAGCAGACGCAGAGCCTCGCCAACAAGCTCGCCGCCAAGGAACGACTGTTCATGGTCGCGCCGACGCCCGATCGCGCAAACGAGATCGACGGCCTGGTCGGTGAGACGCGCAAAACCATAGAGCACCTCCGCGAAGCGGCCGGCACTGTTGGTGCCGCCACCGACGAAGCCGATCAGCTCGGGGTTCTCTTCGACAAGATCTCGGAGCAGTTCGCCGAAGTGAAGAGCGGACAGATCAAGCTCGGCTTCGGCAACGACAGCGGCATCCTGGGCGAGATGGAAGCCGCCTTTCAGGCTCTTCGCACCGATGTGAACAAGGCAACCAAGAGCGGCCAGAATCCCGACACCGTCCGCGTCGTTCAGGCCTTTGCCCAGCTCAACCAGGCGCGCGCCGAGTTCATGCTGCGTCACGACGGACCGAGTTCCGGCGCCTTCGACGCCGCCGGCGGCCGCTTTATCCGCGAGCTCGACAAGACCCAGCTCGGCGCGGAAACAAAGGATGCGCTCAAGGCGCGGCTTGCCGCCTACTCCGCCGCCTTTTCATCCTATGTCGAACTCTATTCGTCATGGGTGAAGGTCGCCGACCAGACGTCTCTCTCCTTCGATCTCGCCGAGCCGCTGACCAACGCCATCAAGAGCGCCGCCGGCGAGCTCAACGGATCGACGACACAGGCCTTTACCGACGGGACCCAGTTCGCGCTGCGTCTCATCTATGTCGTCGTGCCGCTGACGCTGCTGGCCGGCGCCCTGATCAGTTGGCAGATCAGCCGCTCGATCACCGGTCCGCTCAGCCGCATCCGTGCCACCATGGAAGTGTTGTCGCGTGGCGAGGCGGCAATGGTCGAGGACACCGATCGCGCCGACGAGATCGGCGCCATGGCCCGTACCCTCGCCGTTTTCCGGGACAACCAGGCCGAGAAGGCCCGCCTTGAGGATGAACAGCGCCTCGACGCCGGGGAGCGCCTTCGCCGCCAGCAGGCCTTCGAGGCGGCGGTGCGCGACTTCCGCTCGGTGGCCGGCGAACTCACCCGCGCCGTCACCGACACCATGGCCGGCATGCAAAGCGCCGCCGACGGGCTGCTCGACGAGGCGGGACGCACCCGGACACAAGCCGAAAGCGCGTCGACCGCCTCGCGAGGCGCCTCGGAGAAGGTCACGGTCGTGGCCGGCGCTGCCGAGGAACTCGCGTCATCGATCAGCGAGGTGGTCAGTCACGTCGGGCGCACCACCACCGTCATCGGCAGCGCCACCGAAGGCGCTCGCCGTACCAACGAACAGGTAGCCGGGCTCGCCGATGCCGCAAGCCGGGTCGGACAGGTGGTGATCCTGATCCGCTCCATCGCCGAGCAGACCAACCTCCTTGCCCTCAATGCCACCATCGAGGCGGCGCGCGCCGGTGAAGCCGGCAAGGGCTTTGCCGTCGTCGCCGCCGAAGTGAAGGGGCTGTCCGACCAGACGTCCCGCGCGACCGAGCAGATCGCGGCTCAGATCTCGGAAATGCAGGCATCGACCGCCGAAGCGGTGGAATCGATCCGTGCCATCGCCGCCACCATGGAAGAGGTAAACCGCGCCACGCTCGGCATCGCCTCCGCGGTGGAACAGCAGGAAGCCTCCACCAACGAGATCAGCCGCAACGTCAGCGAAGCCTCTGGCAACACTGTCACGGTGTCCGAGAGCGTCGGCCATGTGGTCGAGGCGATCGGCAAGACCTCCGACACCGCCCGCCACGTCGAAACGGCCGCCGCCCTGGTGCTGAACCAGACCCGCGACCTCGAAGCGGCGATCGACGAGTTTCTTGAACGGGTTGCCGTGTAAACGTAGCTCGTGCGCCTTGCGTCAGGCTTGCCATGACACTGAAAAGGCCCGGATCGCTCCGGGCCTTTTGCATGATTGGAAACGGAAAACCGCTCAGTCTTCGGCAAGCGCCCGCTTGACGTCCGGCGGCACGATCTCCGCCTTCACCATCGTCAGCGCCTCGTCGAGCGACATCGACTTCGGATGCTGCGAACCGAGCGTGCGGACGTTGACCGACTTCTCCTCCGCCTCCTTGCGACCACAGACGAAGATCAGCGGGATCTTGGCCAGCGAGTGCTCGCGAACCTTGTAGTTGATCTTCTCGTTCCTGAGATCGATGTCGACGCGCACGCCGGCCTTCAGGAGCTTCTGGTAGACCTCCTTGGCATACTCGTCGGCTTCCGAGGTGATGGTGGTGACCATCACCTGCGCCGGCGCGAACCACAGCGGGAAGTGACCGGCGAAGTTCTCGATCAGGATGCCGAGGAAGCGCTCCATCGAGCCGCAGATGGCGCGGTGGATCATCACCGGCGTCTTCTTGCTGCCGTCGGCATCGACGTAGAAGGCGCCGAAGCGGTCCGGCAGGTTGAAGTCCACCTGGGTAGTGCCGCACTGCCACTCGCGGCCGATGGCGTCGCGCAGGGTATATTCGAACTTCGGACCGTAGAAGGCGCCCTCGCCCGGGTTGATGCCGGTCTTGATGCGACCGCCCGATCGTTCGGCGATCTCACCGAGCACGCGGGTCATCACCTCTTCGGCATGATCCCAGAGGTCGTCCGAGCCGACGCGCTTTTCCGGACGGGTCGACAGCTTCACAGTGATCTCGTTGAAGCCGAAGTCCTCGTAGACCGACAGGATCAGGTCGTTGATCTTGTGGCACTCGGCGGCCATGTCGGCCTCGGTGCAGAAGATATGTGCGTCGTCCTGCGTGAAGCCGCGCACGCGCATCAAGCCATGCATGGCGCCCGACGGCTCGTAGCGATGCACCGCGCCGAACTCGGCAAGGCGCATCGGCAGGTCGCGGTAGCTCTTGAGGCCGTGCTTGAAGATCTGGATATGGCCAGGGCAGTTCATCGGCTTCAGCGCGAAGATGCGCTTGTCCTCGGCCTCGTCGCCGGCCGACTGCACCGCGAACATATTCTCCTTGTACCAGCCCCAGTGACCGGAGGTCTCCCATAGCACCTTGTCGAGGATCTGCGGTGCGTTGACCTCCTGATAGTCGCCCTTCAGGCGCCGCCGCATGTAGGCGGTCAGCTCCTGGAACAGCGCCCAACCCTTCTGGTGCCAGAAGACGACGCCCGGCCCCTCCTCCTGGAAGTGGAAGAGATCCATCTCGCGGCCGAGGCGGCGATGATCGCGCTTTTCCGCCTCTTCCAGCATGGTGAGGTAGGCCTTGAGGTCTTCCTCGGTGTGCCAGGCCGTGGCGTAGATGCGGGTCAGCATCTCGCGCTCGGAATCGCCGCGCCAATAGGCGCCAGCCACCTTCATCAGCTTGAAGGCGTTGCCGATCTTTCCGGTGGAGGTCATGTGCGGGCCGCGGCAGAGGTCCATCCAGCCGCCCTGCGCGTACATCTTGATCTTCTGGTCGGCCGGAATGGCGTCGACCAGTTCGACCTTGAAGGCCTCGCCCTTTTTCTCGAACCAGTCCTTGGCCTCGTCGCGGCTCCAGACTTCCTTGGTGAACGGCTTGTCGCGGGCGATGATCTCCCGCATCTTCGCCTCGATCTTCGGCAGATCGTCGGTGGTGAACGGCCCTTCCGGACGGAAGAAGTCGTAATAGAAGCCGTTGTCGATCACCGGGCCGATGGTCACCTGCGTGCCGGGGAACAGCTCCTGCACGGCCTCGGCCATCACGTGCGCCGCGTCATGGCGGATCAGCTCGAGGGCGCGCGGGTCGTCGCGCGTCACGATCTCGAGCCTAGCATCGGTGACGATTGGGTCGTTGAGGTCGGAGAGCACGCCGTCGAGCGACATCGCAACGGCCTTCTTCGACAGCGATTTGGAAATCTGGGCGGCGATCTCGGCGCCGGTCGTCCCCGGAGCATATTCGCGCTGCGAACCATCGGGGAAAGTTACGTGGATCATGGTCGGTCCTCTTCTCGCTCACTCCCGCAGACGACGCGGGTAAGCGGCTTGCTTGAATGGCAAAGGCTTTACCGGCTCGAATGCCGGTTTGTCCAGTGTTCGCCACGCGGACGATACGAACCGAGGCTGTTTCCAAACTCGCTTCGAACGAGTCGCTAGAAGTCCTGGTTCCTGAGAAGGTGCGCCGGAATGAGCAAGCCGGCGCCGATCGCCCCGAGAGTAAAGATGACCCGGAGGAGCGATTGAACCGCGACGATCAGCGTCGCCTCGGCATCGACGAGGTTGGGCGCCGTGACGGACAGAAAGCCCAGCAACGCCTGCCCGAAGAAGGCGCCCGGCACCATCGGGATGCAGCCGGCCAAGGCCACCGCGTTGCAGGCCGGGCCGAGCTGCTTTCGGAGCAGCGACACCGAACAGCTCGTAACGATGGCGGCGGCGAAGGAAGCACCCTCAAGGCTCCAGGCGAGGTCCTGTCCGATCGTCCGCACGGCAAGCGCCAGGGCGCCTGCCGCCGCGCACCAGGGCAGCGCCCGGAAGCCGAAGTTGAACAGCACGCCGAAACCGGCGGCGGCGAGCGCCCCGAACAAGGCCTGATGGAGAAGGTGCGGCAGGAGTTCGAACATCAGAGCGACCTCAGACCGAGCAGGGCTTCGGCGAACCAGACGCCGACCGAGGCGAACACCATGACCATCAGCACCCAGACGGCCCGGGCGCTGCCCATGGTGGGATAACCATCCATGATGTCGGTCTGGGCGTTGGTGGAAGGGACGCCGGGCACCAGCAACAGGATCGACGCCATCATGGCAAGGCTGACCGTGTCGCTCGTCAGCAGGATGGACCCGATGCCGCCCAGCGTCGCAGCCAGAAAGGCGATCAGGCCGGCCACGATGAACACGTTGACGCCGTGGTGCAGCAACTGATGGCGCATGTACTGCCCCACCGTACCTGCGACCAGAACGGCCGCGAAGGCCGCCCAGTCGACGCCGAGCAGCCGGCCGAAGGACGCACAGGCGATACCGACGGCCACCGCCACCACCCAGGCCGGATGGCGGGGGGTCTCCCGGACCAGCCGGCCGATCTCGGCTTCCACCTCGTCGACGCTCATGCCGCCCTGCGACACCCGCACCGCGAGCTTGCGAACCGCCTGATCGAGGCGATGATTCACACCAAGCCGGCCGACCTGCATCATGCGCGTTATGGTGTTTCCGCCGGCGTGGACGGTGATCTCCAGCGACGCATAGCCCGAGCGCATGCCGACGTCCTCGACGCCGAATCCGCGCGCGATCATGCCGACGCCACCATGGACAACGGACACCGAGGCGCCGCACTCCATCATGATGCGACCGGCCCGAAGCGCCATGTTGGCGATCCGCTCAAGCTCGCGATGGCGGACGATCACCGGGTCTTGCTGCTGTTCCATGTCGCCCCGCCGATTGAAGGAGTCACATCTCGTGGCCGCCTGGAGAGCGAACGGAGCGCCTTACGGCAGCCGGCAACCCGCGTGACTCGAACGAACCTCAGGTGAAATATCAGGGCCGCGACGGCCCGGGCAAGCAGCCCGCCGACGCAAGACTGCTTTTTCTTGAGCCAGCGACGCCGAAAAACGCGCCACGCTTCCGCTCGTCGGCGACGCCACTCAGGAACCGAAGGGCTGAACAGAAAACCCTGAAATCATCGGAATTCTCGCCCACAACGATACAGGCGAGAACCTGCTCATCCCAGTTCAGCTCGCTGAACACCACTGACGCTAACGTTCGATTGACCTTTCGTCGCACCTCGGTGCTTGCACAAAAGGCTTAGCTGTGCCAAGACCTATGCTGAAAGGACTTGCTTGAAACGGAACGATTTCGGCAAGGCTTTTTCATGGCAACTGTGGCGCACGGGGGGAGACTGTGCACCATGGAATGCCAAAGCTGGGAGTTTGAGGCTGGACCTGATCATCGTTCCGGAGCACTTTTCCGGAACGTGGCATCGGGACAAATAGGCGGGGATCGATCCAGGACTGACGTGCAGCCGGTATCCAGTAACTTCTGGTTGCATAAATTCTTGCGCCAAAAGGATGGCCGCAGAGATACGCACACTCCACCGCAGTGTAGTTGATCTACGACATGGCTTTTGTAGCGAAAGCGCGTTAAACCGACAACCGATCCAAAAGGCGTAGTGGTCAGCCCACCGCGCCAAATGGACCGGCAGAAGACGCCGATCACGGCGCGCAGGCCGGTGGAAAGCAGGAAGCGTCTGGAACTGGGCCGTTACGAAACAACGAACGGGCGATGAAATAGCGACCAATGAAACCGATCGTCACGCTCACACTCAATCCATCCATCGATGACACGGCCGAGGCCGAAGTCGTCCGTCACACCCACAAGATTCGCATCACCAACGAGCAGCACGATCCGGGCGGCGGCGGTATCAACGTCACGCGCGTGATCCAGGAGCTCGGCGGCAGTTCGATCGCTCTCTACATGTCGGGCGGAACCACGGGCCAGATGTTCGATGAACTGCTGGCGGCCCGGAACATTCCGCGTCGGCGCATTCCGATCGCCCAGTCGACCCGAGTCGCCCATCTCGTCTACGAGCGGTCGACCGGTCTTGAATACCGCTTCATCCCGGAAGGTCCCGAGGTCAGCGAGATCGAGTGGAAGCGCTGCCTCTACGCACTCAAGGATCTGGAGTGGGACTGGTGCGTCGGCTCGGGCTCGCTGCCGCGCGGCATGCCGGAGAACTTCTACGTCCAGCTGGCCGACCTGGTGATCGAGCGCGGCGGCAACCTGGTGCTCGACACCTCTGGCAAGCCGCTCGACCTGGCGCTTGAGCGCGGTGGCATCACGCTGTTCAAGCCGTCCGAAGGCGAGTTCGCCAAGCTGGTCGGCCGCCCCCTCCCCACCGTCGACGACATGGTCCCGGCGGCCAAGGAGCTCATCGCCTCGGGCAGAGTGAAGATGATCGCCATCACCATGGGTGGCGACGGAGCCCTGCTGGTGACCGCGGACAACCATCTGTTCCTGAAGGCGCCCGAAGTCGAGGTGAAGAGTGCATCCGGCGCCGGCGACAGCTTCGTGGGCGGCATGGTCTACGGCCTGGCATCCGGCCTCATTCCGGAAGACGCCTTCCGTCTCGGTGTCGCGTCCGGAACGGCCTCGGTGATGAGTCCCGGAACGCAGCTCTGCCAGAAGGTGGATGTCGATCGCATTCTCGAGGAAATCGGCGCTCATCAGCACAACTGGTAAGCCAGAGCATCAATCTTTGAAGGGGAGCAGGACAGCCGTTCTGCTCCCCTTTCGCATGGGGACGGTGCCGGCAAGAGTTTCCCCATACGGCAGAACTTGCAGGGCAACGCTCGCAAAGAGAACCGATAAACCGTTGAAATAACTGACCGCACCCCCGGGAACGGAACTTGCTTGCATCCCCCAGGCGATGCACGCGGGAGAGGAAAACATGATCAGTTCCAGCGACGGGCTCAAGATTACCGATCTCATGGCCATCGGATCGATGGCAAACGGCCGCATCAAGGTGGTCGACCTTACGCACGAGATGCTCGCGGACTTCGAAGCCTACAAGAAGCAGGCGGAAGCCCTCTACGACACGGCCGACGACCCTTATTCGTCCAACGCCTCAAGCGATAATGGGATCACCCTGGTCGGCGTCCGCTTCGCCGATGCCGATCCGAAGGCGTGGCACCCGCAATGGGCTTATCCGGACGGTACGCCAGTCTCGTCATACATGAACAACGACCCCGAAAGCGCGGATCTCATGCAGCGCATGCAGTCGCTGTTTGCGGTGAAGGACGAGACAGGTCCAGAGCAGAGCCGCTGGTCACAGCGCGTTCTCGAAGACTGGTACGCCAGATGGGCTGATGCCAGCCCCGGAAGCGAGTCACAGAGCGCCGCCAGCCGACTCGCAGCGGACCGCGCCTATGAGAAGTCTGCGTCGACAGCAGCGGCGTAAGAAGGCAGGATCAGGCCTCGACATGCTCCGCCGGCTTCAAGCTGACGCTCTCACCGCAACCGCAGGATCCCACCTGGTTGGGGTTGCGGAAGACGAAGCCGGTGCGGAGCGGCGTCTGCTCGAAGTCCATTTCGGTGCCCAGAAGGAACAGCACCGCCTTCGCCTCGACGAACACGGTGGCGCCGTGCGCCTCGACGCGCTCGTCGCCGGGCTGCGCCTCGCGAGCCAGGTCGAGCGTGTAGGACATGCCGGCGCAGCCGCCATTCTTGATCCCGAGACGGATACCCACGGCATTGTCGGCATTGCCGACGATCTCGCGCACGCGCTCGGCAGCGGCCTCGGTCAGCGTCATCACGGCGAACTTGGCGAGAGCCATAACATCAATCTCCCAACCTACCCCGGTTCAAGACCGGAGCGATCCAGATGAAAATAGGGAGCAAACGCATCAACGACAAGCGTCTTGCCGCATGGCCGCAATGCATCCCTCCGAACGGAGACGGCCGCCGAGCGTCTCCGGCGGCCGCGAGTTAGCATCCGCGAGCGGCCGGTGAGCGGCTCAGTACCAGTCGGTAGCGACCTGCGCTTCCTCGCTCATCCGGTCGGGCGTCCACGGCGGATCGAACACCATGTTCACCTTTACGCCGTAAACGCCGGGCACCACGCCGACGGCGTTCTCGACCCAGCCCGGCATTTCGCCGGCCACCGGACAGCCCGGCGCGGTCAGCGTCATGTCGATCGTGACGAGACGGTCGTCGTCGATGTCGATGCGGTAGACGAGGCCGAGCTCATAGATGTCGGCCGGAATCTCCGGATCGTAGACGGTCTTCAGCGCCGCGATGATGTCGTCGGTGATGCGCTCGAGCTCGGCCGGCGAGATAGCCGAACCGCCGACGGTCTCGGGCTGGTTGGGGGATGGTTCGGTCTGGTTGGTCATCTCGGTCATGTCGGTCATCCGAACAGGGCCTCGGCCTTTCTGAGGGCCGTGACCAGCGCGTCCACTTCGGCGCGCGTGTTGTAGAGGGCAAAGGAGGCGCGGCAGGTCGAGGTCACGCCAAAGCGCGCGAGCAGCGGCATGGCGCAGTGCGTGCCGGCACGAACGGCGACACCGGAACGGTCGATGACCGTGGCGACGTCATGGGCGTGCGCCCCGTTCATCGAGAAGGCGACGATGGCGCCCTTCTCCTTGGTGGTGCCATAGATGCGAACGGAGTTCATCTCGCCGAGCCGCTGCATGGCATAGTCGCGCAGGTCGGTCTCGTGGGCGAGGATGGCTTCGCGGCCGAGGCTTTCCATGTAGCGCAAGGCCGCACCGAGGCCGATGGCCTGGACGATCGGCGGCGTACCGGCCTCGAAGCGATGCGGCGGCGCGTTGTAGGTCACGCCCTCGGTGGTCACCGTCTCGATCATCTCGCCACCGCCCTGCCAGGGCGGCATGGCTTCCAGAAGCTGCTTTTTGCCGTAGAGCACGCCGATGCCCGTGGGGCCGTAGACCTTGTGACCGGTCAGCACGTAGAAATCGGCGTCGAGATCCTGAACATCGACCGGCAGATGCACTGCGCCCTGGCTGCCGTCGACCAGCACCACCGCGCCGTGGGCGTGGGCGATGCGCGTCACCTCGCGAATCGGCACGATGGTGCCGGTGACGTTGGACATCTGCGTGATGGCGACGATCTTGGTGCGTGGCGTGAACAGCGCCTCGAAAGCCTCGAGGTCAAAGCTGCCGTCGTCGCGGACCGGCGCCCACTTGATGACGACGCCTTTCTTCTCGCGGTGGAAGTTCCACGGCACGATGTTGGAGTGATGCTCCAGAATGGAGAGGATGACCTCGTTACCCTCGCCGAGCACCATGCCGCCGTAGCTCGCCGCGACGAGGTTGATCGCCTCGGTCGAGGAACGGGTGAAGATGACCTGCTCCGTCGACGAGGCGTTCAGGAAGGCGCGCACCGCCTCGCGGGCGTCCTCATAGGCCTCCGTGGCGGCGTTCGACAGATAGTGCAGGCCACGATGAACGTTGGCATATTCATGGGTATAGGCGTGGCGCATGCGGTCGAGCACGGCGAGCGGCTTTTGCGCCGAGGCGCCGTTGTCGAGATAGACCAGCGGCTTGCCGTAGACCTTCTCGGCGAGGATCGGGAAATCCCCGCGCACGGCTTCGACGTCATAGGACGAAACGGACATCATCATCGTCTCTTGTCTTGGCCGCCCGGCACGCCGGGCGGCGGTGCCGGCTCACGCCGCCCTGGTCTTCAGCCAGCCCTCGACGCGGTGGATGAGGGCGTCGTGAACGGCCTGATTCTGGATCTCGTCGATCGCCTCGCCGAGGAAGGCGAGGATCAGCATGCTCTCCGCCTCCGCCTTGGGAATGCCGCGCGACAGGAGATAGAACAGGAGGTCCTCGTCGATGGCGCCGCAGGTGGCGCCGTGGCCGCACTGAACGTCGTCGGCGAAGATTTCCAGTTCCGGCTTGGCGTCGGCCTCGGCTTCCTCGGAGAGAAGCAGCGACGCCGTCATCATGCGCGCGTCGGTCTTCTGGGCGTGAGCCGGCACGGCGATGCGGCCGGCGAAGGCCGAACGCGCCTCGCCGTCGATGACCGCCTTGTAGAGCTCCCGGCTCTGGCAGTTCTCGGCACCGTGGATCAGCGACAGCGTCGTATCGGCGTGACGCCGTCCACTGAGCATGGTGATGCCACGGAAGCCGGCCTGAGCATCGCGCCCGACAAACTCGGCGAAGATCTGAGCGCGGGCAAGTCCCGCCCCCAATGCCGCGTTGAAGGTGTCGAAGTTCGCCTCACGTCCGATCTTCGCCACCAGCGAGGTCATGCTGACCGCCTCGTCGGGCTCCAGTTGCAGGCGAATATGGTCGACCTTCGCCCCCTCGCCCACCTCGATCATCGTCATGATGTTGGAGTGGTGGGCGACCGTGTCGAGCGACTCGATCGTCTCGATCAGCGTCAGGCGGGCACCCTTGCCGACTGTCACCAGATGGCGCACCGCCGTCGACGCGGCGGGTTCACCCTCGGCAATGTGGACCAGTTCCACCGGGCGTCCGATCTCGGCGCCGTCGGCAACGGCGATCACGAGGCCGTCGGTCATGAAGGCCGTATTGAGCGCCACGGCCGTGTTCGAGGCGATGGCGTCGTCAAGCTTCAGCGCGGCAATTGCCGTGGCGTCGCCCGCCTCAAGCGCCGTTGCGAGCGAGAAGACGGACAAGCCGTGCTCAAGGTCCTCAAGATCGGACAGCTCGGGCCGGTAGCGACCGTTGGCGATGACAAGACGGCGGGCCTTGTCGCCCTCCACCGCAGGTGCGGCGATCAGGATGCGAGCGACGTCGCCCGAGCCGGCGGCGGGCGGGAAGGTCTTCAGCCGCGCCCGCAGATCGGTGTACTTCCAATCCTCGACGCGGCGGTGCGGCAGGCCGCTCTTTTCGACGCCACCGAAGGCGGCGTCACGGATGGCGATGACGTCGGCCGTTCCGGGCAGCGACGTCCTCTCGGCCGGATAGCGGGCGGCAAGCGCCTGTTCGGCCGGCGTGCGAACGGGGGTGGCAACCATGGTCATCCCCCTCAGGCGGCCGCGTTCGCCACGTAGGCCGCGTAACCATTCTTTTCGAGATCGAGCGCCAGCTCCGGGCCGCCGGTCCGGACGATTCGTCCGTCGGACAGCACGTGCACGATGTCCGGCACGATGTGGTCGAGGAGGCGCTGATAATGGGTGATCACCACGAAGGCGCGATCGGGCGAGCGCAGTGCGTTGACGCCCTCGGACACCACCTTCAGCGCGTCGATGTCGAGACCGGAGTCGGTCTCGTCGAGGATGCAGATCGACGGCTGCAGCAGCGCCATCTGCATGATCTCGGCGCGCTTCTTCTCGCCGCCGGAGAAGCCGACGTTGACCGGCCGCTTGAGCATGTCCGAGGTGATGTTCAGCTTTTCGGCAACGCCCTTCACCAGCTTCATGAACTCGGGCGTCGTCAGTTCGCCCTCGCCCTTCGCCTTGCGATGCGAGTTGAGCGCCGCCTTGAGGAAGGTCATGGTGGCAACGCCGGGGATCTCGATCGGATACTGGAAGGCGAGGAACAAGCCGGCCACGGAGCGCTCGTTCGGCTCGAGGTCGAGGATGGAGGCGCCGTTCAGAAGCACCTCGCCCTCGGTCACCTCATAGTCTTCCTTGCCGGCGAGGATGTAGGAGAGCGTCGATTTGCCGGCGCCGTTCGGCCCCATGATGGCGTGCACTTCGCCGGGCTTTACCGTGAGGGTAAGGCCCTTGAGGATCTCGCGGTCGCCGATCCGGGCATGAAGGTTCTTGATCTCGAGCATGGTTCTGTCCTGTCGTCCGGTTGGCCTCGACGCCCGTGGCGGAGGCTCGTTGTCGTTGGTCTTGAGAAGGGGACGCGTGTCGCGGCGCGCCCGGCACGTGTCAGCCGACGCTGCCCTCGAGGCTGATACCGATCAGCTTCTGCGTCTCCACCATGAACTCCATCGGCAGCTGTTGCAGCACATCCTTGACGAAACCGTTGACGATCAGGGCGATGGCTTCTTCCTGCGGCAGGCCGCGCTGCAGACAGTAGAAGAGTTGATCGTCGGAGATCTTCGACGTGGTGGCTTCGTGCTCGACGATGGCCGAGGCGTTCTTGCTCTCGATGTAGGGCACGGTATGGGCGCCGCACTTGTTGCCGATGAGCAGGCTGTCGCAGTTGGTGAAGTTGCGGGCGCCGGAGGCCTTGCGGCCGACCGACACGAGGCCGCGATAGGTGTTGTTGGAGCGGCCGGCGGAAATGCCCTTGGAGATGATCTTCGATGACGTGTTCTTGCCGAGGTGGACCATCTTGGTGCCGCTGTCGACCTGCTGGCGGCCGTTGGAAATGGCGATCGAGTAGAACTCGCCGCGCGAGTTGTCGCCGCGCAGGATGCAGCTCGGGTACTTCCAGGTGATGGCCGAGCCGGTTTCCACCTGCGTCCAGGAGATCTTCGAGTTCTTGCCACGGCAGTCGCCGCGCTTGGTCACGAAGTTGAAGACGCCGCCCTTGCCTTCCGAGTCGCCCGGATACCAGTTCTGGACCGTGGAGTACTTGATCTCGGCGTCATCGAGGGCGATCAGCTCGACCACGGCGGCATGGAGCTGATTTTCGTCGCGGGACGGCGCCGTGCAGCCTTCGAGGTAGGACACGTAGGCGCCCTCGTCGGCGATGATGAGCGTCCGCTCGAACTGACCGGTCTTCTTCTCGTTGATGCGGAAGTAGGTCGACAGCTCCATCGGACAACGCACGCCCTTCGGCACGTAGACGAAGGACCCGTCGGAAAACACCGCCGAGTTCAGCGTGGCGTAGAAGTTGTCGCTCACCGGCACGACCGAGCCGAGGTACTTCTTCACCAGTTCCGGATGCGTCTTCACCGCTTCCGAGATCGGGCAGAAGATGACGCCATGCTTGGCAAGTTCGGCCTTGAAGGTGGTGACCACCGACACGCTGTCGAACACCGCATCGACGGCGACCAACCGGTCACCCTTCTCGACGCCGGCCAGGATCTCCTGTTCCTTCAGCGGAATGCCGAGCTTCTCATAGGTGGCAAGCAGCCCCGGATCGACTTCGTCGAGGCTCTTCGGGCCAGCCGTCTTCTTCGGCGCGGCATAGTAGTGAAGATCCTGGAAGTCGATGGGCGGATAATCGACGCGCGCCCAGGTCGGCTCTTCCATGGTCTGCCAGCGGCGCAACGCTTCCAGGCGCCACTCGGTCAGCCACTCCGGCTCGTCCTTCTTGGCCGAAATGTAGCGGACGATATCCTCGTTGAGGCCCTTGGGCGCCAGCTCCGACTCGATGTCGCTGACGAAGCCATACTTGTACTTGTCGACGTCGATCGACAGAACCTGATCGACCGTCTCCTTGACTGCTGCCATCTCTTGCTCCTTCCACGCGGTTTCAAGGACCGTGGGAAATCTGTCCTCAATGTAGTCGCTTTTTTCCGCAGCCGGTAGTCACTCAGGCTGCGGCGGTCCCATGTTGTTTCTTCATAGCGGCAAAGACGTTGCGCGCCCGCAAACCGAAGGCCTCGATCTCCTCGTCGGTGGTCTCCGCACCGATCGAGACGCGCAATCCGCCTTTCACCAGAGCCTGATCGACACCCATCGCCGTAAGCACGGGGCTTGCCGTCACCTTGCCCGACGAACAGGCCGAGCCCGACGACAGCGCCACGCCGGCAAGGTCGAAAGCGATCACCGCCGTCTCGGCCGCGACGCCCGGCACGGCAAAACAAAGCGTGTTCGACAGCCGCGGCGCCCCTTCTCCGAAGATCACGGCGTCCGGCGCGAAGTCGCGGATCATTGCGGCGATGCGATCGCGTCTGGCGGCGATCTCCGTCATCGCCGCGAGATCGGCCAGCGCGGCGTCGGCCGCCACGCCGAAGGCAGCGATGGCCGCGACGTTTTCGGTGCCGGCTCGCGCCCAGGATTCCTGGCCACCGCCAGTGACGAGCGGCGGAAAGGCGAAGCCGTTGCGTCCGCGCACGATGGCGCCCACCCCCTGCCCACCGCCGAGCTTGTGGGCGGAGAGGGTCAGCACGTCGAATCCCAGCGCATCCATATCGATGGGCAACTTGCCGGCCGCCTGCACGGCATCGGAATGAACCAATGCGCCATGCGCCCTGGCAACTCGCGCCACTTCGGCGATAGGTTCGACGACGCCGGTCTCGTTATTGGCCATCATGACCGAGACGAAAGCCCGCTCACCCGCCGCAGCGAGTTCGGAAAGACGGTGCTCCAAAACGCCGAGGTCGACGATGCCGTTGCCATCGACCGGGATGACCTCGACGCGCTCTGCGGGAAAACGGCCACCGCGCGCCACAGCCGGGTGTTCCACCGCCGATACGAGCAACCGATCCAGCCGATACGGCTTGCCAAACAATGTCCAGTCCGGCGTCAGTACCGTGTTGGCGGCCTCCGTGCCTCCGGAGCAGAAGGTGACGCCCTTCGCCTCCGCGCCGCAGAGCCGCGCCACCGAGCGACGAGCCTCTTCGAGAACGGCACGGGCCGCCCGCCCCTCGGCATGCACCGACGACCCGTTGCCGGGCCGGCCGAGCAACTCGACGAGACGCACCCGAGCTTCCGCTTTCATCGGCGCTCCGGCATTCCAGTCGAAATAGAGGCGTGCCTCCGCCATACCCTTCCCCATTCGCAGCTGCCGGGCGGAACGCCGAACCGACTTGCGCGTTCACTATACCATCCGCTTCTGAGCCGCCAGACCGGCGGGAGAGCGCTCAACGCCACTTCCGGATGCGATTTTTCTTGACGCCGGACCGGCCGGCGGTCCAGTGCAAGCGCATGAGCCGAGACGATGCGCTGTCCGCATCAGTTTTGAGTAATTCTAAATCTAGGACCTGACCCACTCCGCGTCAATACGACGGGCCTTCGCCGGCGACGGCAAAGGCCTCAGGGAAAAGGGGTCGAGATCGAGGACAACATGCCCGAAGTGATCTTCAACGGCCCTGCCGGGCGCATCGAGGGCCGCTACCAGCCGGCCACAGTGCGAAACGCGCCGATCGCCATGATCCTGCATCCGCATCCGGAATTCGGCGGGACCATGAACAATCAGATCGCCTACCGCCTGTTCTACATGTTCAAGGAACGCGGTTTCGCGGTGCTGCGCTTCAACTTCCGCGGCGTTGGCCGCAGCCAGGGACAGTTCGACCACGGCTCAGGCGAACTGTCGGACGCGGCTTCGGCGCTCGACTGGGTGCAGTCGATCCATCCGGAGGCGCGTTTTTGCTGGGTCGCCGGTTTCGATTTCGGTGCCTGGATCGGCATGCAGCTCCTGATGCGCCGCCCGGAAATCGAGGGCTTCATCTCGATTGCCCCCCCGGCCAACCTCAACGACTTCTCCTTCCTCGCGCCCTGCCCGTCCTCGGGTCTGATCATCCACGGCGACATCGACAAGGTGGTGCCACAGAAGGATGTCCAGGCTCTGGTGGACAAGCTGAAGGCCCAGAAGGGCATCGTCATCGATCACAAGATCATCGAAGGCGCCAACCACTTCTTCGACCAGAAGATCGACGAGCTGATCGAGCACTGCGGGAACTACCTCGACATGCGCCTCGAGGCTCAGCCGAACGAAGGCTGACGATCTTCGATCGGAAAGCAAAATGGAAAGGGCCTCGAACCGCCTGTTCGAAGCCCTTTTTCCTTGTCATCGCCAGCAGGACGGCGGCCGTTCAGAAGCGAGCGATCAGCTCGATGGGATCTCGCACCCAGTCATCCCGTTCAGAAGAACGGTCGCTTTTCTCCGCTTCGGCCGCGGCATTGAAATGAGGCTGGTACTCTTCGATCAGCTCCTCGACGAGATGCCTCCGGTCGAGGGCGAAAGGACAGGCCTGCCAGAACACCCCGGCGGTCAGGCGCTTCAGGATGGGGTTGGCGGCCAGAACGGCCGACACCGCGACAATCACGGACTCGCTCTCTCCGACATAAATCGGATGGGCGCGCCCGGACAGCTCCGTGGTCAGCACGAAGACACCCGGCCTGTCGGGAGCATCGGCCCCCGTCTCGAAGGTATGCCCGGCGTAGCGAGCGGGCGTCTGGCCAATGGCCGGCAAAGCCTTTCCGTTCGCTACAGCAGCGGCCGCTGCGACGAAAGACACTTCGGTGACGTTCATGACACATCCTCCCAAGATATGTTCGACGCAACACTGCTAGGAAAAGATAACACTAGTGTGAATAAGATCAAGAGAACATCACCTCAGTTTCTATAGGAACCGCATCGCATCTCTATAAATCGTACTTAAATTGTACGCAATTTTCCGTAAGACTGCGCATTTCTCACAGTAATAAGAGACGGGATAACATCAGGAAATATTTACTGGCCAGTTTTACCTTATCGGACACTTACTCGCCGGAGACATAAACTCTCAAGAGCGAAGCAAGTTCCCGGACCGGCCGGAGAAATTTCTGACTCGGAAATGGGTTGAAAATTCAACCATTTATCGAATCACATCAACAGCACACGGCAAGCGGGCCGTACAGGTCCGATGCCGATCGTTTGCCTTGTCCGGGTGTCTCGCATGCAGGCCGGTGTGGATGGCGGCAAAACGTCGACCAGAGCCGAGAGTTGCGCTGCGATCTGGCAGAACCGGAGCGATGAGGCATGTCGGACCGGGATCACCCGCCGGCAGGCATGGCAATCCGGGCGATGTGACGCGCCGTGTCCGAACTCAAGCGAGACAAACGCGGTCGCCACCGGCGGCTTTCGCCTTGCGCAACGCCCGCTCGACCCGTTCCATCGCCGCGCCACGCCCCTCGCCTTCCGCCAGCGGCGTGACGCCAACGCTCGCTGTCAGCTGCGCCGGGACGCCGTCGCCGAAGGTCTCCGCACCGATGACCTTCACGAGACTGTCGGCAAAGCGTGTGGCGGCGTCGGAGCTGCCGTCCCGCAAGATCGCGAAATCGTCCCCGTCAAGTCGGGCGACCACGCCGACACCACTGGCAACCTCCGACACGATCCGGCCTATCTTTCCAAGAGCCGCATCGCCGGCGGCACGACCGAACCGGTCGTTGAAGACACTGAATGCATCAAGGTCGATCAGGACCAGGCTGAGCGGGCCGGGAGGAGGCCGGCGAGAGGACGTGCGCGCGTCGAACTCCGCCTCGAACCCCGCCCGATTGACGAGGCCGGTCAGCGCATCGCGGAAGGCCACGTCGCCGATCCGCTTCTTGTAGATGCCGAACGCCAACGAGACGAGAACGAGCGACACGACGATGACAACGAAGCCGATCGCGAGATTGAAGAGGAAGCCGAGCCACAATGGTCGCATCGCCGCGGCTTCATCCTGCTCGACCATCACCCGCCAGCCGAGATCGGGAATGAGCCGGTGCGACAGCAGGATGGTTCGCCCGTCCCGCTTGAACGAGTACTCCCCACTCTCCTCCCGGAGAATGTGGTCCGCGACCGCGTCGAGCCCCTCGGACTTGCGGATCGAAGCGCCCACCGGTGTGTCGGCATCAGTCGCCACCACGATGTCGCCGCGCGCATTGACGAAGTAGATGTTGCGATCGAACTGGTCGCGATAGCGCGCCACGATGTTGCGCACGGTGCGGAAATCCAGCCCGACGCCGGCGAGCGCGATCATCTTGCCGTCGTGATCGACGACCCGGTAGTTGATGAAAACGGTCAGCGCGTCGTTCTGCTGCTTGTTGATGTCGACGTTGACCTCATAGGGAGCCGCCGCGTCGATCGAGCGGAAGAACCAGATGTCGGCCGGGTCGTCGCGCTTGAGATGCCGGGGCGGTGCCTGGAAATGATAGTAGGCCTGCGTGTCGCGCGACACCAGGAAGGCGGTGAAGGTGTTGTACTGGCGCTGGATGCGCTGCAGATAGCGGGTGATCGCCCCGAGATCGAGTTCGCCCGAGTGCAGCCAGTCCTGCACGAAGGTGTCGTTGGCCATCAGCGAGGACACGAGAATCGGCCGCACCAGATCGGTCTGGATCTCGGAATAGATGTTGGATCCCGTGAGAGGCAGCTCGGTTTCGACGATCGACTGCCTTACCGTATCCACCGCGATGAGATAGCTGACCATGTTGGTGATCAGGAAGCCGATGGCGAGGATGGCGCCGATCAGCGGAATCATGCGCATCCGGTCCAACTTGGCGGTCATTCTTCCTCCTGGCGCGGCGCAACATGCCACCCCATGCCCGGTCGGCAGACTTGCGATTCGTTACAATACCCTTCTACCACAGGTCGCGCCTACGTCTCCCCATGGTCAGTCTTCGGGGAACGATGGATTCTCCTCGTCCTTGTCGGACACCTCGAAACCGAGGAGATTCCAGGACTGCAGCATATGCGGCGGCAGCGGCGCAGTGACGTCGATCGGCTCCCCTCCGGCCGGATGCGGGATCGTCAGACGACGGGCGAGCAGATGCAGTCTGTTCTGGATGCCCCCCGGCAACTGCCAGTTCTCGATGTCGAAATAGCGGGGATCGCCGATGATCGGATGTCCCATCGCCTGGCAATGGACGCGCAACTGATGGGTCCGGCCCGTCGTCGGCTTCATGGTCAGCCACGACAGGCGGCCGGCGGAATGCTCGACGATCGAGTAATACGTGACCGCGTGCTGTGCATCGGGCTCGCCGTGCTTGGCAATCGTCATCATGTCGCCGTCCGGTCCCGCCACGCGTTTCAGATAGCTCGAAATCTTGCCCTGCGCCGGCTTCGGCTGGCCGAAGACCAGCGCCCAGTAGATCTTGCGCGCCGAACGGGTCTGGAAGGTACGGGCCAGCGTCGCCGCCGCCAGACGAGAGCGGGCAACCAGAAGGCAACCCGACGTCTCGCGGTCGAGACGATGGACGAGACGCGGCTTGACGCCCTTGCGGTCGCGTAGCGCCTCGAGCATGCCGTCGATGTGGCGCGTCATGCCCGAGCCGCCCTGCACCGCCAACCCGGCCGGCTTGTTGAAGACGAAGACGTGTTCGTCTTCATAGAGCAGCAGCGAGCGCAGATACTCGGCCTCGTTGGCCGAAGCCACCTGCTTCGGCCGGGCCATCGGCGCCCCACTCTCACCGTCATAGAAGGACGCCCCGCTCTGCGCCGCGTCGCCATACTGCAGCGGCGGCACCCGAACCGTTTGGCCGGCGCCGAGCCGCTGGTCGGTCTTGCAGCGCCCGCCATCGACGCGGACCTGGCCCGAGCGGATCAGTTTCTGCAGGTGGCCGAAGCCAAGGCCCGGGAAATGGTCCTTGAACCAACGGTCGAGGCGCATGCCGGCCTCGTCCTTGGCCACGATGATCGTTTCGACGCGCGGCCCGCCGGCCGTTCCCTGGGTCATGCGAAGGCCCTCACAAAGTGGAGACCGGCAACCAGCGCGGCCAGCGACAGCAGGATCGAGCCCCCGACATAGAGGGCGGCGGCGCCGATCGCGCCACGCTCGAACAACACGATGCTGTCGAGCGAGAAAGAGGAAAGTGTGGTGAAGCCGCCAAGGACGCCCACTGCCACGAACAGGCGAAGGGATTCGGACCCATCGAGTTTCAGGGCCAGAAGCTCGATGAACAGCCCCATGAAGAAGGAGCCGACAATGTTGACGATCATCGTGCCGAACGGAAAGTCCGGTCCGAGGAACCGGCTGGCGCCAACGCCGACCAGATAGCGGCAGACAGAGCCGAAGGCGCCGCCCATGGCGACGAGAAGTACGGAGACAAGCGACATGGGCAAAAACTCGGCCGGAAGGATGCCGGGTCGACGTCGGCGATGACGGTCGGCGGCAATTCCGCGCTTTCTAGAGCATCGCCCGGCAAATTGGAACCTCAATCGCCGACCGGCGTTTGCATCGCAGACCGAACGAGCGACCGCAGATCGATGCCCCTTCGCGCGTGGGAGAAATGTATGAAACGCTCGGCATTTCGGGACGCGATGACCCGGTGGCAGACAGACCCGTCCGGCAACCACGCTTGCGGATTTGGCGATATTCCGCTATTTCCACGCCGCCGGATCGAGCCGACGTCACCGACGTCCGATCCCTGTGACGGTTCTACATGAACGACGCCAATTCAAAAGACCCGCAGACGACCGCGCCCGGCGTGCCCTCCCCGACCATGGATTCAAGCGGTCATGGAGAGCACTCCCACGCCAACGGCTCGATGCTCGGCCTCGCCGTCGGTTCTGTCGGCGTCGTCTACGGCGATATCGGTACAAGCCCACTCTATGCCTTCCGGGAAGCCCTTCACCATACGGCTGCCGACGGCGTGACGCGCTCCGAGGTGACGGGCGTCGTATCTTTGCTCATCTGGTCGCTGACGCTGGTCGTGACCCTCAAATACGTCCTGTTCTTGATGTATGCCGACAACAAGGGCGAAGGCGGCACCTTGTCCCTTGTGGCGCTGGTGCGCGGCGCCCTCGGCAAGCGCGGCGGCTTCGCCCTGGTTATCGGCATCCTCGGCGCCTCGATGTTCTTCGGCGACGCCGTGATCACGCCGGCCATCTCTGTCCTGTCGGCCGTCGAAGGCCTCAAGGTCGTGGCGCCGGGCTTCTCGCACTATGTCGTCCCGCTGACCATCGTCATCCTCATCGCGCTGTTCACCATCCAGAGCTTCGGCACCGGCCGTGTCGCCGCCTGGTTCGGACCGATCACCGCGCTATGGTTCCTCTGCCTCGGCGTTCTGGGACTGATGCACGTCAGCGACGACCCGGCGATCCTCTATGCGCTGCTACCAACCTCCGCGATCAAGTTCGTCATCAACCACGGCTTTCTCGCTCTCGTCGTCATCGGCTCGGTGTTCCTGGCGGTGACCGGTGCCGAGGCCCTTTATGCCGACATGGGACATTTCGGCCGACGGCCGATCCAGCTCGCTTGGTTTGCGCTGGTGTTTCCCGCGCTGACGCTGAACTATCTCGGCCAGGGCGCGCTGGTGCTCTCCCACCCGGAGGCGCTGGAGAATCCGTTCTTCCTGATGGTGCCCCAGCCGATCCTCCTGCCGTTCATCCTGCTCGCGACGATCGCCACCATCATCGCCAGCCAGGCCGTCATCACCGGCGCCTTCTCGCTTACCCAGCAGGCCGTGCAACTCGGCCTCATTCCGCGCATCGAAAGCCGCCATACGTCCGAGACGCAAGCCGGGCAGATCTATCTGCCGCGCATCAACTGGCTGTTGCTGGCCGGCATCCTGGCGCTGGTCGTGTTCTTCCAGTCGTCGAGCGCCCTGGCGTCCGCCTACGGCATCTCCGTGACCGGTGAGATGGTGATGTCGTCGATGCTGGCCTTCATCGTGGTCTGGAAGGTCTGGAAATGGTCGATCTGGGTGGCCGTCGCCATCGTCGCGCCGTTCCTGTCGATGGAGATCATCTTCCTGTCGGCCAACCTTCTCAAGGTGTTCGACGGCGGCTATCTGCCGCTGACGCTGGCCTTCTGTGTCGCCGCCTGCATGTGGACCTGGGTGCGCGGCAGCGAACTGGTCTTCGAGAAGTCGCACCGCGAGAACATCCCGCTCAACGACCTCATCAAGATGCTCGGCAAGTCGCATCCGGTTCGGGTCGGCGGCACCGCCGTGTTCCTGACCTCCGACCCGGAGATCGCGCCGAGCGCGCTGCTGCACAATCTCAAGCACAACAACGTCCTGCACGCCAAGAACATCATCATGACCGTGCATGTGGTGACGACCCCGCGTTACCCGGACGACCAGCGCGTGAAGATCGAACCGCTGTCGGACGACTTCATCCTCGTCGAGCTGACCTTCGGCTACATGGAAACGCCGAACGTGCCGCGCGCCCTCGCCCAATGCCGCAAGCAGGGCATCAAATTCGACATCATGGCGACGTCGTTCTTCCTCAACCGCCGCTCCTTCAAGCCGAGCCCGCAATCGCCGATGCCGATGTGGCAGAACCGTCTGTTCATCTCCCTGACGCGCGTCGCGGCCAATGCCACCGACTTCTATCGCCTGCCCTCCAACCGGGTGGTCGAGCTCGGCCAGCAACTCACGGTGTGACGACCACCGCCATAGGGCGAGGCGGCGCTTTCGAAAACCTGAGCGCGACCGTTGCATTGTGGCAACAAAGCGATCGGAAGGCGGAACCAACGCCGGAATTCCGCGTATAAGCGCTTGAAGGTCGACGGCGCTCTCTGCATCGTCATCTTGTCAGTTTCGAGTTCGGCTCGGGGGACTCCGAGTCGAGTCCAGTTCTGCTTTCCCCCTCTCAAACCTATCGGATTCGGTTCTTTCACGATGATGAGAAAGATGCTTCTCCTAGCGGCGGCCCTCATGGTGGCCGCACCGCTCCATGCGGGTGTCGCCCGTGCCGAAGAGGCAACCGTTCGCTTCTGGGACCCTGCCACAGGCAGCTTCCAGACGATCGCCCGCAAGCCCTCGGCCCGTTCGATGGAAAGCCCGATCAAGAAGGAACTGATCGACTACGCCGGCCCTTACGGCAACGGAACGATCATCGTCAACACGACCGAGCGTCGCCTCTACTACGTGTTCGGCGACGGCAAGGCGATGAAGTACGGCATCGGCGTTGGCCGTCCCGGTTTCACCTGGCAGGGCACGCACCACATCACCCGCAAGGCAGAGTGGCCCGGCTGGACGCCGCCGCCGGCCATGCGCAAGCGTCAGCCCAAGCTGCCCTATTTCATGCCCGGCGGCCCGGACAATCCGCTTGGCGCCCGCGCCATGTACATCGGCTCGACGATCTATCGCATTCACGGAACCGCCGAGCCCTGGACCATCGGTCAGGCCGTGTCGTCGGGCTGCATCCGCATGACCAATGACGATGTCGCCGACCTCTACGAGCGCGTCGGCGTCGGCACCAAGGTCGTCGTCGTCCGCTGAGCAGTCTCCACCAACGACATTCCGACGCCGTCGCGGTCCCACCGCGGCGGCGTTTTCTTGTCGGACACGGATATCAGCGCGTCAGTCCCTTGGCTTCGAGCTCGGCGAGATAGGCCGAGAACAAGGTCTCCTTGTCTCGGCCGGTCTCGTAGAGGATGGTCCAGGTGTAGAGGCCGCTGTCATGGCCGTCATCGAATACCAGGCGGACGGCATAGGAGCCGACGGGCTCGATGGCGGTGATCGTGACGTCTTTCTTGCTGGCAACCGTGACCCGCTGACTCGGGGCGTGTCCTTGCACCTCGGCCGAGGGCGAGTTTACCCGGAGCAACTCTGCCGGAATGGAAAAGGACTTGCCGTCCTCGAAAGACACCGCCAGCGAGCGTTTGTCGGCGGAAAGGCGGATTTCGGTGGGCCAGACGGCCATGGCGTGCTCCGGTCGAACGTGGATGAGTTGAGATCGGTGCATACATAGCGCCGTAGCGCGCCCGCACCAAGCTCCGACACGCGCTCATCCGACGGGAGCCAAACGAAGATCACGCGACAAAGCACTAGAAACGGCCTTCTGAAGTCCGCTTGACGACGACCGGGTGCGCCCCGCTTGGCATGAGAAAATGTCTACGGGGTCTCGTGACCGCGCCGCCATCCCGCGCCATCGCTGCCGGCGATGGTCGCCAAGCGGTCGCCCAGCCGACGGAGATGCTTCACCGAGGCGACGGCGTCCGGGTAATTGGCGTCGCGCCAGACCCTGAACTCCTCGTCGGGCATCGGTTTGGCAAAGTGGTAGCCCTGCACCAGACAGCAGCCGAGCCGTCGCACCAGATCCAGCTGATCGACCGTCTCGACGCCTTCGGCCACCACTTCGCAGTCGATGGCCTTGCCGATGCCGATGATCGCCGACACCAGGGATTCCATCTGGCAGCTGCCGGCCAGCGCGGCGATGAAGGTCTGGTCGATCTTCAGCCGGTCCGGCTTCAGCTGCGAAAGATAGGCGATGTTGGAGTAGCCGGTCCCGAAATCGTCCAGGGCGACATGCACGCCGAGAGCCTCGAGCCCCTTCAGGTTGCGCGTCACCTCGATGTTGTTGCCCAGGATGACGCCTTCGGTGATTTCGAGTTCGAGCCGATCGGGGCTGACGTTGTGCCGGCGAAGAATGTCGCGGACCTGCCCGACGAACTCGCGTCGCTGGAAATGCACCGCCGAGACATTGACGGCGGCGATCGGCGGATACTGCCAGACCGTGGCCCACTTGGCGGCGGTGCTGACCGCTTCCTCAATGACGAAGTTGTCGATCTCGATGATCAGGTCGGATGCCTCTGCCGCCGGAATGAACTCGCCCGGCGGCACCAGCCGGCCCGTCTCCTTGTCCGTCCACCGGATCAACGCCTCGGCTGACGGAACGTAACCGCGCTCCACGTCGACCTGCGGCTGCCAATGGAGGCTGAGTTCGCCGTCGCGGAGCGCAGCGCGCAGCCGCTCGCGCAACGCCAAGACCTTGTGGCGCTCGTTGAGAATGTCGGTATCGTAGAACTGGAGACGCGACTTGCCGCGCGACTTCGCCTTGTAAAGCGCGAGGTCGGCGAGCTGCAGGACCTCGTGAAAATCCCGGCTGTCCGAGGGCCAGACGGCAGCGCCACCCGAACAACGGATCTCAATGTCGGTATCGCCGAAACGTACGACCGACTGCAGCCGCTGGAACGACGCGCGCAGCAGCGTCACGGCGCCCGCCTCGACGAAGCCATCCGTCGAGACGACGACCACGAACTCGTCGCCGCCCCAGCGCACCACCAGCGCGTCCTGACCGAAGGCGGCGACGAGGCTGCGGACGAAAGCCTTGAGCACATGGTCGCCGGCCATGTGGCCCAGTTCGTCGTTGACCTCCTTGAAGTTGTCGAGGTCGAACACCATGACGGCCTTGGTGGCCTGCGGATCGAAATGGATGCCCTCGATCCATCGCTCGAAAGCCCGGCGGTTGAGCACGCCCGTGGTCACGTCATGGTCGGCGCGATAGTTGGCCTGCCATGTGGCACGACGGTTGAGCACAAGCAACGCCAGCATCGAGACGATGGCGCCGACCAGTGCGATGGAAAGTTTCAGCATGGCGGAATAGCTCGCCGCCAACGTCTCATCCTGCAAGGCGATGTAGCGCGAGCCCTGCTCGGTCATGTTTTCCTGAAGCAGCCGGAACTTTTCGGAGAGGCGCCTCAGGTCGCCATCCAGTGCATTCAGAATGGCGGTGTCATCAGGACCGACGTTCGCGAAGGCCACACCGAGCCCGGAAGCCAGTTCGGCAATGCTGTCGATCTGGGATATCAGCACCGTGTCGCCGGGCATGATGAAAGACGGGCGCGCGCTTTCGATGGTGGCGAGCAGCCTGCCGAGCGCCTCGCGGATGTCATCGGCGTCTTCCGCGGAGAAGCCGAGGATCAGGCGATTGCCGAGCTTTCGGCGTGTCATCTCCACGAGCTTGGCCTGATCTCCGATGTCGCGTCCGGCCTGAATGGCCTCGCTGGCGTTCGAAGCCTCGATGCGCTGAAAGGTGCGGTAGGCTTCGAGAGCGGAGTTCTCGGCGAAAACAAGCAGAACGGCGGTGAAGATGATCGGCAGCAGGTTCGCCGCCCGTCGCAGGATGTCAGCCTTGCGGATACGCAGGAACGCAAGAAGGTTCATGCCCCCACCTCTCGGCGGCGCTTGCCTTTCCTCGCTGTCCCTTCCCAGCTGAACCGCGACATGTCCTCACGCCCCGTCCACAAGCATGAAGAGCAACTCTAGGGGCGAACCGTTTCAGAAGTCTTTCCTTGGTAGGACTTTCAACGGAGGGCGTTATCCGTAATCAAGTTCGCGGCGTTCAACCGATCGACTGGGCGACCACGATGAAGAACGGCAGCAGCATCACGCCCGAACAGAGGCTCCAGGCGCCGGCGATCGCCGTCGAGGCCACCAGCCAGCCGAGATTGCGGTGTTCGATCCGCCTGCCGCGGATGGCGTTGCGCATCAGGATGGCCGGACCGGCGAACATGATCAGAAAAGTCTGGGCAATACCGAGCAATATGGTCTCGGCCTGCATTTCGAACCGTGCCGGCTTGGAGGTCACCAGTTGATAGAGCGACGACAGCAGACCGGCCAGAACAAAGCCCAACGCGACCGAAAAACAGGTCACCAGAATCTCGACATCCATTGCTGTTAACCCCGCCTTAACCCTGATCCGAAATGAAACAATGAGCACAGACCTGCCAGCGACGTGGCAAGGCGCGGGCCGCGACGACGCGGACCGGGTTCGGCGACGGAACGGGCGGAGTTCGGCGGCGTATCGGAACGGCCCTTGGCGGCGATCCGGACACCTGTTTCAATTCGGGAGGCGGTCGTGACCCACTACGCGGCATATCAGGACGAAAGCCTGCTCCGCCCAGTCCGGCGCCCGGCCCGTCGTCGCACCAGCGCAACGGCCTGGTTCCTGCGCGCCATACTGACCTCTTTCCTGCTGGCCGGCGGCGTGATGCTGCTGAACCTTCTGATCGGCCTGTCGGCCAGTTTCGACAGCCCTGACGGCCGCTCGACCGATCCGGCGCCGGTGGCGCTGTTCATCGGCCAGCAGCGACTGATGATCCCGGCCAACATGTTTCGCTTTCCCGATCAGCGAAATGTCGGCCCGCACGACCGCATCGACCTTGCCGTGCACTTCCCGGAGATGGCCGGCTACACCCGCGCTTTCCGCAAGGACTTCCTCGACCTCGGCGCCGACGCGCCGATCGTCTACCTGACGATCCGCACGCGCGACACGCCGACCGACAGCGTCGGGCGGCTGATCAACGTCTACCAGCACTTCTTCGAGCAAGGGACCATTCCGGCGCCCGACGGCCTCGTCGGCCACCGCATGTCCGAGGAGTCGGGCTTGAGTGGCGAGGAAGTGTTCTTCGAAGCTGGCTCGACGAATCCGTTCACCACGCACTGCACCGCGCCCGACAACAGCGAGTACCCCGCCTCCTGCATCACCGAAGTTCACGCCGGCAACGACCTTTCGGTGCAGATCCGCTTCCGCAAGGGGCTGCTCGCCGACTGGGCGGGCATCAGGAGCGGCGTCCGCGTCCTGCTCCTGTCCTTCGGCGTTACGGCCTGAAGCTGCCCGCTCTGGAAGACGGACTCGCAAAAAGGGCGCCCCGTGTCCTTCAACACGGAACGCCCTTTTTGACAGGCCTGCCCTGAAGCAGCGGCCTCTCAGTCGGCGATATCCTCGGCGAGGATGGCCATCTGGAAATTGAACGACTTGTCGTCGTCCTCGTCATCCTCGTAGACGACGCCGATGAACTCCTCGCCGACATAGACTTCGGCCGAGTCGGTCTTGCGCGGCCGCACCCGCACGCTGATCGCCGGCGACTGCAGCGTCTTGCGCAGAAACTTCTCGATGCGGGCGATTTCGTCTTTGGTCAACTTAGTTCTCCAATCTGATTGCCGGCGAACGCTCGCGAGAGGCGGCGAACCGGACGGCGACGAGTCGCCAGCATGGGCGTGTTCTGGCACGGACAGGCTGGCAAGGAAACCCACGAAGGACGGCCCGGTTTCATAGCCCCCCGCTCTTATCAGCCTTCACCGCCCTCCGGCAGGCGCTGTTCCATGGAATGGGACGGATCGCTACAGCCGGCTTCGCCGATCACCCGCGCCGGCACGCCGGCCACCGTCGTGCCGCGGGGCACCGGCTTCAGCACGACCGAACCGGCGGCGACACGCGAGCAGCAGCCCACCTCGATGTTGCCGAGGATCTTGGAACCGGCGCCGATCATCACGCCGTGACGGATCTTGGGATGCCGGTCGCCGGTCTCCTTGCCCGTGCCGCCGAGCGTCACGTTCTGCAAGAGCGACACGTCGTCCTCCACCACAGCCGTCTCGCCGATGACGATACCCGTCGCATGGTCGAAGAACAGGCCGCGCCCGAGCCGAGCACCCGGGTTGATGTCGACCTGAAACACCTCCGACGACCGGCTCTGCAGATAGAGCGCAAGGTCGCGCCGTCCCCTGTTCCAGAGCCAGTGGGCAAGCCGGTGCGCCTCGATGGCATGATAACCCTTGAAGTAGAGCAGAGGCTCGATGAACCGGTCGCAAGCCGGATCGCGATCCTCGAAGGCGACGATGTCCGACCGGAAGGCTTCCGCAATGCCGCCGTCGTCGGCCACCGCCTCGCGGAAGGCCTGGGCGATCATGGCCGAGAGAACGGTGGTGTTGCCGAGCCGGTCGGCAACGCGCTGGATGACGGCATCCTCAAGCCTGACGTGATCGAGCACCGTCAGATGCATGAAGCCACCGAGCGCCGGCTCATTCTCGACCACGGCGGCGGCCTCTCGCCGAACGCGAGCCCAGACCGGGTCGACGGCATCAAGCGGGCGGCTCACGGATTGAGGGCTGAGGGGCAACGATGACATCCTTGGGCAAGAGGTCGGCCAGCCCGTCGGGGCGGCCACGCATCCACGATCTGGCTTCATGATAGTCGGACGGCGGTCCGGGGAAAAGTCCGGAGACGATGCATTTGTTCCGGCCTGGACGAGCCAAGGGCAAACGCGTTCTCTCATGTGGCCGCCAGGCGAGACGACCATCTTAATCCGATCGTTCATCGCTCCGTTGTGGAGCGTCCCCGAAACCGGCAGCGCCCTTCAGCTGCCCGCTCCCATAAGCGGATTCAACACATCAAGCCGACATGACTCGAAGTTGGGCAAAGCTCCCCCGCCAACCAACTGAAATGACTCTCATTTGGGCTTGATCGAACCCGCCGGTTTTGATTCATTGTCTCAAGCAGCGGCGCACCGGACTCCCGGAAGTTGCGGCTGTCACCATAAATCGAAACTTGGCATCGCCGGATATCTTCTCGCAGAAGGAGACCCGGCCATGCGTGGGGGGAGCTTGAAAAGAAGGTATTTTTGACGTTCGGGGCCGAATTGCCGCCCTTTTTCCCGACAGAAACAAGTCACGTCAAATCATCTGCGATATCAGAGGACAGACACACATCCTCTTGATTTCGATCTGTTTTCTTGCCGGTTCGCAAGTGCCGCGGCAACTGCGAAGCGCGAGCATCCGTGTTTTTTGAGACAGAAGATTAACAAAGGCCATCAACCCTTTGTTAATCATGAAAAATCGCGCTCTTTTCATCCGCCTTGCGAACAACTTCAACCAATTTGAAATGAAGACTCTTGGTTGTGGCGAGATCCCTTCGGCGCGCATGAAGAGTCTCATGGAAGAGTTACCGATCGGTGAATCGATCACCTTCGGCACAACCCGGCAAAATCGGGAGGTGAATCTCTTCAGACACTTCGACGATCAAGCGACGAGACCGCCTCAGGATCGGGCCATTTGCTCGATGGCGGCGAGGTCCATTTTGCCGGTACCGAGCACCGGCAAGGCATAGGTTTTGACGATCTTTCGCGGCACCTGCAGCTCCGGCACGCCATGCTCGCGCGCATAGGCACTGAGCGCCTCGACGCTGGCGTCGCCCGCGTCGGTGACCAGCACCAGAGCCTCGCCCTTGCGCGGATCGGAGATGGCGACGACAGCGTGCGAGGCGTGAGGCCAGAGAGAGGCGGCGAAGGCCTCGACGGCGGCGAGCGACACCATCTCGCCCCCGATCTTGGCAAAGCGCTTGGCCCGCCCGAGCAACGTGACGAAGCCGTCATCGTCGATCGAGACGATGTCGCCCGTGTCGTACCAGCCGTCCGGATCGTTGCGCACGAGCTCGCCGGGGCGGTCGGCAAGGTAATAGCCGGCCATGATGTTGGGTGCCCGCACATGGAGACGGCCGCCGCTCTCGAGGCCCGCCACGGGGTCGAGCCGCGCCTCGATCCCCGGCAGCAAGCGCCCCACCGTGCCGTCGCGGAAACTGCCGGGATAGTTGACCGACAGAACCGGCGCGCACTCGGTCGCGCCATACCCCTCGTTGAGCACCACGCCGAAGCGATCCATCCACAAGGCACGCGTCTGCTCCTTGACGCGCTCGGCGCCGAGAATGGTGAGGCGGACGTTGTTGAAGTCGCCGTCCTCGGCCGCCCTCGCCCAGCCGGCGGCGAAGGTGTCGGTGGAGAGCAACACAGTGGAGCCGCTGTCGCGCACGAGACCGGGAATGATCTTGTAGTGCAGCGGCGACGGATAGAGAAACGACTTGAAGCGACCGAAGATCGGCAGGAACAGACCGGCAGTCAGCCCGTAGGAGTGGAACACCGGCAGGGCATTGAACAGCGTGTCCTCGGGGTAGAACTCGTAGAGCGCCAGGATCTGGGCG
Organism: Pleomorphomonas sp. NRK KF1; assembly: GCF_023721755.1. Classification (GTDB taxonomy): domain Bacteria; phylum Pseudomonadota; class Alphaproteobacteria; order Rhizobiales; family Pleomorphomonadaceae; genus Pleomorphomonas. The sequence continues at coordinate 1,144,312 of NZ_JAMDLH010000001.1, forward strand.
ACGTTGGACAGAAAGTTGGTCGCGGTGAGCCCTACCCCTTTCGGCGCCCCCTCCGTGCCGGAGGTGAACAGCACGGCGGCGATGTCGCGCGGCGCCCGGCGATAGGGGCGGTGCAGCACCCTCGCCCAGCGCGCATAGGCCGCACCAACGGCCTTGTCGAGCAGCGACAGACCGGCACGCACGTCTTCAAGGTAGACGATGCGCACCTTGTCCTTGAGATCGTCGATCACTGGCTCGAGCTTGGCCGTCTTCACGAAGGCGCTCGACGTGATCACAGTACGGATGGCGCCGACCTTGATGGCTCCGCCAAGGCCATGGCTGCCGGCGGTGAAGTTGAGCAGCGCCGGCGTCCGTCCGTAGGCGAGAAGCGCAAAGAAGGCGATGGCGACGCCGTTGACATTGGGCAGCAACAGCCCGACCCGCTCGCCCTTTCGGCTGAAGGAAGCAAGACGGCGGCCGAGCACGCAGGCGGCAAGCAACAGGTTCCGGCGGGTCACGGGTTGCCGGTTCTGGTCTTCGATGGCCGCGAGGTCCGGATCGGCCTCGGCGATGTCGATCAACGCATCGAACAGCGATCGCTCGATGAAACCGGCGTCGAGCCCCGACTCCGCCAACGGCTGTCCGTACAGACGACGGTCCGCCTCCCCTCCCATGGTTACCTCTTCGTTACCCCATCCTCCCGGCGCACTTGAACTCACAAATGTTTCGCGCGCAAGCTCCTGAGATCAGACACTTGGGCGATCCACCGGACTCTTCGCGAGCCAAAGCCTCTTGAATCGGAATCTCAACATGAAGAAGCCGCCCCTGATGCCTTGACCGGCAACGGGACGGCCCCATGATTCAAAACTTCAGTCAAAGATCAGATAAATCAAATTTTTCAATGGGATGAGACGTATTTCCCAACTTCGTCAATTGCACAAATGATGTGATAGAAGGTTGAAGCGGGCGCCGGCTCGATCACGAACGAACCGTCGGGGTTCATGCGATCGCGCCAGAGGCCGAGCGTGTCGACATCGAAATAGCGCTGCAAGGCACGCGCCGCCGTCACCACCTTCTTGAGATGGTCCTCGCGGACTGCCTCGTCGGTCGCGACGGCGGCCAGCGCCACGTTGCCCTTCATCCGCTCGGTCTGCGACCACATGCGCGCGGTGCCGTCGTGAATGGTGAGATCGTCGAGAAGACCCATGATGGCCACCTGCTGCGGCACGTTGATACCGTGCGCCTCGCCCAGATCGCAAAGGCGCCGCGCCGCGGCGACCGCATCCGGACGCTTGCGCGACGTGCCCCAGCGCGTGAGCAGCCAGGCCCATTCGAACTGATGGCCCGGCTCGCAGATGCGTCCCTCGATCCCGTCGACGACGGACCAGTCGGCGTTGAAGAACTCCTTGAGCCAGCCCTCCTTCGGATCAAGGAACTTGGAAAGGCACAACTCGGCGATCTCGTCGGCGAGCCGGCTCCACGTCTCGTCGCCACCGACCTCTTCCCAGGCGAGACAGGCTTCGAACATGTGCATGTGCGGATTGGCCTTGAGCGGCAACGAGCGCGGAATGGACTCCTCGAAGCCGGCGATCGGATTCTTGTAGTCGGTCATCAGAAGGGTGCGCAGCTTCACCGCCGCCGCCTCGACCGCCGTGCGGTCCTTCACCACCGACGCGGCAGCAGCCATGGCGAACAAGGCGAACGCCTGGTCGTAGAGACAGAAGGTGTCGTCCTTGGGCGATCCGTCCGCATTGGTCACCATGCGCACGGCGCCGTTCGGCAGCACGCACTTCTCAAGGAAGTAGTCGAGCCCCTCCTCCACCGTTCGCTCCCAAGGACCGGTCCAGCCAAGCCGACCGGCCAGGGCGAAGGTGAAGATCTGGCGCGCCGTGACGCGCACCCGGCGCGGCGCCGGCGTGATCTCGCAGCGCAACCCCAGCACCTCGTGGAAACCGCCGTTGACATGATCGACACCGAAGGCCCACCAGATCGGCAGAGCCTCGGTCATCAGCCAAGACTTGAGTTCTTCGGTAACGGCGGCAAGTTCGCGCCGGGCTTCGGATTGGCTCACGACAATCTCCTTAAGTATGGATCACACCAGATCACCATGAAACGCGACAAGGCGTCGATCGGATGCGGCAATGAACGACGGATTGGCAAAATCGGCAAGCCCGGGACGCCCCCGCTTGCCGTAGGGAAACGGCGCGCCGTCCGGCAGCGTGACGACGCCGCCGGCGGCCCTCAACACGGCATCGCCGGCCGCCGTGTCCCACTCCATGGTCGGACCGAAGCGCGGGTAGAGGTCGGCCTCGCCGGCGGCGATCAGACAGAACTTCAGCGACGAGCCGACGACGCGTCGGCCAGCCACGGCAACGGCTGGTCGAAAGGCATCGGTGGCGGGCGTGGAATGATTGCGCGAGACCAGCAGCGTCGCCCCCTCGGCCGGAAGCTCCCGCACGTGGATGAGCCGCCGTTTGCCGGGACCATGCCCTTCGACCGCCATTTCCCAAGCCCCGTCGGGGCCGCCGGCGAACAGCCGTCCAATCGCCGGCGCGTAAACGACGCCCATCACCGGCACGCCCCGCTCGATCAGCGCAACGTTGACGGTGAAGTCGCCATTGCGGCCGATGAACTCCTTGGTGCCGTCGAGTGGGTCGACCAGGAAGAAGCGATCGGCGGCGGGCGGCACCCGTCCGGCCGAGACGCTCTCCTCGGCCACCACCGGCACCTCCGGCGCGAGACGCCCGAGCGCGGCAAGCAGCGCCGCCTCTGCCAGTCCGTCGGCCTCGGTCACTGGGGATGCGTCGGCCTTGAAGGCGACGTCGATCGGTCGACTGTAAACGTCGAGGATGATCCGGCCGGCCTCGATCGAAGCGGCGATCAGGCCATCTAGCAGTCGTGGGCTGGCGATGGTCATGAGCGCTCCCGGCCATGGTGGATTGTCGGCCGCATGTGGCAGCACCGGCCGACCGTGTCAATCGACCTCGCCATCACTCCGCGTTGCGTTTCGCCCACATCGCCTTGAATCCCTCCCGAGCCTGGCAACGCTCCAGCCAAGCCTTCACCCTTGGATAGCCCTCGAGGAGCTCGGGATGCCCCTGTACGTAACGGACGATCTCGGCAAGGGCCAGATCGACCACCGTGAAGCGATCCCCGACGACGTAGTCGGCATCGGCGAGATGTTTCTCGAAGGCGGACAGCGGCCGCCTCAGCGACTCTCCAATGCCGACGAGCTTCTTCTTGCCCGCGTCGGTCTTCCACTCGCCGCTCTCATCGCCCTGGGTGACGACGACGGTGATTGGCTCCAACGCCGTCGCTCCCCAGAACAACCACTGCAGCATCCTCCCCTCCTCGGCGATGTCGACCGGAGCCAGGGGACCGTTCTGCTTCTTGGCGAGATAGAGGAGGATGGCCAGCGACTCGGTCAGCACGAGTCCGTCGTCGTCGATGGCCGGCACCTGCCCCATCGGGTTGATGGCAAGGAAGGACGGCGTCCAGGTATTGACCGGAGCATCGGCGGCCAGCGGGTCCGGCACCTTCCGGGCCTGAAGCACCGGCTCCTTGCGGAAAGCGAGCCCAAGCTCCTCGCAAAGCCAGTAGAGGCGCGACGCGCGCGATTTATAGACGCCGTAGATGGTCAGCATGACAAAGCGCTCCGGTTTGGCTGGCACTGTGGAACCTTCGCCGATGTTTGGCAATCGGCGCCATTCGCTCTCGGGGGAAAGCCGCTCGCAACTGTGCCGGCCATGCTAACGTCCGGTGATCCGGGAAAGGAACGCGTCGTCATGAAAAGCCTTCTCCAACTCTGGCAGACCTGGGCCATCCTGTCGGCCATCTTCGCGGCGGCCACCGCCATACTCGCTAAAGTGGGCGTCGGGGCGATAAGTTCCGACCTCGCCACGCTCATTCGCACCGCCGTTGTGCTGGCGCTCGCCGCAGCCGTCGTCTCCGTCAGCGGCGACCTCTCGCAAGTGACCGTCGTTCCCGGCCGCGCCTGGTTGTTTCTAGTCTTGTCGGGCCTTGCCACCGGCGCGTCCTGGCTCTGTTACTTCCGCGCGCTGAAACTGGGAGAGGCATCGCGCGTCGCTCCCGTCGACAAGCTGTCGGTGGTGTTCATCGCCATTTTCGCCGCTCTGTTTCTCGGCGAACGCCTGTCGCCGCAGGCAACCACCGGCGTCGCACTGATCACCGCCGGCGCCGTGCTGGTCGCCTGGCAGTGAACCGTTTGCCGGCTAGTTGCGACTGTCGGAACCGCAAGCCTTTACACTGACTGACAATTGCGGGTAACAGAAAACCCACTTCTTCGCCGGATTCCCAGCGGCGACGTGAACGATGCCATTCGCAAGGCATCCTCCTTTCGGATGATTTAGTAAAACTTTACTACCGGGAATGGTCGCTTGGCCGTAGACTGGAATGGTTGATCGGCGTTTGGGCAATTGGGTGAGAGTGCACGGATGGTCACGATCAAGGAAATCGCCAAGGCGGTCGGAGTTTCCTCGGCCACCGTGTCGCGCGTCCTGAACTACGACGCCACGCTGTCGATCACCGAGGCGAAGCGACAGGCGATCATCGAGACCGCCGAGGCGCTCAACTACCTGACGCCGCGCAACCGGCCGCGTCCGCATCGGCCACAGGCGTCCAGCGATCACGCCGGCGCCCGCATCGGTATCGTGCACTTCCTTCGCCCGGAAGAGGAACTGGCCGACCCCTACTACATCGGCGTCCGCATGGGCATCGAGGCGAGAGCGCGCGCCAATCGCGTCGAGGTGCAGGTCATCTACCGTTCCGCCGAACTTCCGCCGGCCGAGGATCTCCAGGGCGCCGCCGGCATCATCGCGCTCGGCATGCACACCGATGCCGAGATCGACTGGGTTCGGCACATAAACGCCAACCTGGTGCTGGCCGACTTCGCACCGAACATCGACCAGTTCGACATCGTCGCCTGCGACCTGTCCTTCGCCATGGCACGCCTGCTCGACCGCCTCTACACCGCCGGATACCGGCGCTTCGGCTTTCTCGGCGACGACCGCCCCTCGGGCAACGTGCTCTATCCGGCCAGCGAGGAACGCGCCAAGACCTTCCGGGAATGGATGGAGAAGAAAGGCCTGTTCAACCCGGCCCATTATCTGCTGGCCGAGCAGCTCCGCTTCGAAAGCGGCTATCGCCTCGCCTGCGAGCTGATGGCGCAGGCCGATCTTCCCGAAATCGTCGTCACGTCCAACGACAACGTGGCGATCGGCGCCTACCGCGCCATCCAGGAGCGCGGCTTGCGCATCCCGACCGACATAGCCGTGGCCAGCTTCAACGACATTCCGGCCGCCCAGTTCCTGGCGCCGCCGCTCACCACCGTGCGCATTCCCGCCGAGCGCATCGGCGAGAATGCCTTCGACCTGCTGATGGAGCAGCTCAACGGTCGCGACTACGTCAAGCGCGTCACCATCGCCACCGAACTGATCTGGCGCGACAGCTGCCGCCGCCCCGACGACGAAGCGTGAGACGGGATCACCGGCCTGCGCTCACTCATCCGTACCTATCCTAATTGGTCATCCCCGAGCGATTGGCATTCGCCTTCGGGGAAGGTAAACTATTTACCTCTGATCCCGACATTGCTGCCCCCGAAAAGCTGGTAAAATTTACTAAATAATATCTTGCGTCGGGTGAACGAGTATCGGATAGTGCCCCTGAGAGGCTGAGGACGCCTCGGACACGTGAGTGGAGGAAAACCGCATGAACCGCAAAACCGTTGCGCTCGCTTTCGCGGGCGCCAGCCTGTTTGCCATCACGGCCGCCCAGGCCGCCGAGATCACCGTCTGGTGCTGGGATCCGAACTTCAACGTCGCGATCATGAAGGAAGCCGGCGAGATCTACGCCAAGTCCCATCCGGACTTCAAACTCAACGTCGTCGACTTCGCCAAGGCCGACCTTGAGCAGAAGTTGCAGACCGGCCTCGCCTCCGGCGTCGCCGACGGCATGCCCGACATCGTCCTCATCGAAGACTACGGCGCGCAGAAGTATCTGCAATCGTTCCCCGACTCCTTCGCCCCGATGAGCGACAAGGTCGATTACTCCGGCTTCGCTCCCTACAAGGTCGCCCTCGCCACCCTCGACGACAAAGTCTATTCCATGCCCTTCGACTCGGGCGTGACCGGTTTCTACTATCGCAAGGACCTGCTGTCGCAGGCCGGCTTCCAGCCCGCCGACCTCCAGGACCTGACGTGGGACAAGTACATCGAGATCGCCAAGGTCGTCGAAGAGAAGACCGGCAAGAAGATGCTCGCCTACGATCCGAACGACGCCGGCCTCACCCGCATCATCATGCAGTCGGCCGGTGGCTGGTACTTCGACAAGGACGGCAACCTGTCGATCGAAGGCAATACCGCCCTGAAGGCCGCGCTTGAGGTCATCCAGAAGATCCAGACCGCCAAGATCTTCCGCCCGGCCGCCGGCTGGGCCGACTGGGTCGGCGCCTTCACCGGCGGCGAGGTGGCGTCCGTCACCACCGGCGTGTGGATCACCGGTACCGTCAAGTCGCAGCCCGAGCAGTCCGGCAACTGGGGCATCGCCCCGATCCCCAAGCTTGAGATCGAAGGCGCCACTCACTACTCGAACCTGGGCGGTTCGAGCTGGTACGTCCTGTCCGGTTCCGCCGCCAAGGACGAGGCTATCGACTTCCTCAACGAAATCTACGCCAAGGACATCGACTTCTATCAGAAGATCCTTGTCGAGCGTGGCGCCGTCGGTTCGCTGCTGGCCGCTCGCGAAGGCGAAGCCTACAAGTCGACCGATCCGTTCTTCGGCGGCGAGCCGATCTGGCAGACCTTCTCCGACTGGCTGTCCAAGGTTCCGTCGGTCAACTACGGCACCTTCACCAACGAGGTCGACTCCGTGGTTGCCGCCCATCAGCCCGAGCTCGCCAACGGCGCGTCGGTTGACGACGTGATCAAGGCGATTGACGAGCAGGCCCAGACCCTCGTTCAGTGATGACGAAGGGGCGGGTGGCCGACGCCGCCCGCCCCCTTGTTTCGACTTGCGTCATCGCCGGCACAGCCGGTGACGAACGCCATGTGCGACGATGCCTTCCGCCCTTCTCACGCCACGACGCGCGAAGGGCCAGCCAGTCGCAGCACCAGACACATACCCGAACAATCGGCGCCTCCCGGGCCGGACCGGTCCGCCCAAGGGAGGATGCCCGAGAGCCCCGCTCTATCGGAACGGTGACCCATGTCAGCAATCTCCCAGCGGCGGATGAGGCCGCGCTTCGACGTCAACGGCTGGCTGTTCGTCGGCCCCGCGCTGGCGCTGATCGCCACCTTCATGGTCTTTCCGATCCTGCATTCGCTGTGGATGTCGTTCCAGACCGGCCTCGGCGTGCGCCTGTCCTTCGGCGGCATGAAGAACATCTATCGCCTGTTCAATGATCCGCTGTTCTTCACCGCGCTGACCAACACCTTCATCTTCTTCCTGGTTCAGGTGCCGATCATGTTGACGCTGGCGCTGATCACGGCGTCGCTGCTCAACAACCCCGACATCAAGTTCCGCGGGCTTCTTCGAACGGCCATCTTCCTGCCCTGCGTCACCTCGCTGGTCGCCTACTCCGTTCTGTTCAAGTCGATGTTCGTCGCCAACGGCCTCGTAAACACGATCCTGATCAACCTCGGCATCGTCGACGTCGGCATCCCCTGGATGACCGATCCGTTCTGGTGCCGGACCATGATCATCATCGCCATCACCTGGCGCTGGACCGGCTACAACATGATCTTCTACCTCGCGGCCATGCAGAACATCGACCGCTCCGTCTACGAGGCCGCCCGCATCGACGGCGTGCCGACCTGGGCCCGCTTCCTGCACCTCACCGTGCCCATGCTGAAGCCGGTGATCCTGTTCACCACCGTCACGTCCACCATCGGCACGCTGCAGCTCTTCGACGAAGTGGCGACCATCACCGGTGGCGGCTCGGCCGGCGGCGCCGCGGGTCCGGGCAACTCGGCGCTGACCCTGTCGCTCTACATCTACAACCTGACCTTCAAGTTCGCGCCGAACTACGGCTACGCCGCCACCGTCTCCTACGTCATCGTCTTCCTGGTGGCGGTCCTTTCCTTCCTGCAGTTCTTTGCCGCCCGGGAGCGCAAGGCATGACCAGCTACGGCCTCAAGCAGCGGTTCTCGACCGTCGTCGTCTATGTCTTCCTCGGGGTGATGGCCTTCCTCTCCATCTTCCCCTTCCTGTGGATGGTCATCGGCGCCACCAACACCACGTCCGACATCATCAAGGGCAAGATGAGCTTCGGCGCGTCGCTCCTCGTCAACGTCAACACCTTCCTGACCCAGGTCGATGCGCCGCTTGTCTTCTGGAACTCGGCCAAGATCACCATCATCGCCACGGTGCTGACGCTGCTGATTTCCTCGCTCGCCGGCTATGGCTTCGAGATCTTCGCCTCGCGCTTTCGCGAGAAGCTCTACACGCTGATGCTCTTGACGCTGATGATCCCGTTCGCGGCGCTGATGATCCCGCTGTTCATGCTGATGAAGCAGTTTGGCCTCATCAACACCCATATCGCGGTTGTGCTGCCCACGGTCGCCTCGGCCTTCATCATCTTCTACTTCCGCCAGTCGACCAAGGCGTTCCCGCATGAACTGCGCGACGCCGCCCGCGTCGACGGCCTGAAGGAGTGGCAGATCTTCTTCCTGATCTACATGCCGGTCATGCGCTCGACCTACGCCGCAGCCTTCATCATCGTCTTCATGACGGTCTGGAACAGCTATCTGTGGCCGCTGATCGTGCTGCAGTCCAACGACACCAAGACCATCACGCTCGTCATCTCCTCGCTCGGCTCGGCTTATTACCCCGACTACGGCGCGGTGATGATCGGCACGGTCCTCGCCACCATTCCCACCCTCTTCGTCTTCTTCGCCATGCAGCGCCAGTTCGTTGAAGGCATGCTCGGCTCGGTCAAGTAACAGGTTCAAAATGCGCAAGACCATCAACTGCAACACCGGCTGGACCTTCCACGAGGGCTTTTCCGCCGAGCTCGCCGCCGCCTTCCGCAAGGGCGAGGCGGTCAACCTGCCGCACAACGCGGTCGACCTGCCCTACAACTACTTCGACGAAACCTGCTACCAGCGGCCATTCACCTACCAGAAGGTCATCGCCTGGCGGCCCGAGTTCGAGGGCCGTGAAGTGGCCCTGGTCTTCGACGGCGCCATGGCCGACAGCGTCGTCTACGTCAACGGCGAAGAGGTGGTGGCCCATCCGGATGGCTACACGCCGTTCACCGCCCGTATGACCGACCGCCTCGTCGAGGGCGACAACCTCGTCACGGTGAAAATCGACGGCTCCGAGAACCCGGCCATTCCACCCTTCGGCGGCCAGATCGACTACCTCACCTACGCCGGCATCTACCGCGACGTCTGGCTGCGCGTGACCGCCCCGGTTTCCATCGGCAACGTCAAGATCGAGACGCCCGACGTGCTCGCGCCGAAGAAGACGGCGAAAGTGCGTGTCGACATCGCCAATCCGCGCGGGCTGAAGCTCGCCGGCCGGGTGTCGGTGACGCTGAAGGACGCCGCCGGCAAGACCGTCGGCAGCGCCAACGCCTCCTTTGCCACCGGCAGCGTGACACTGGAGTTCAAGGAACTCGACGGCATCGCCCTCTGGGATATCGACACTCCCAACCTCTATGAGGCGGTGATCGATCTCGTTCACGAGAGCGGCGACGATCAGTGCTGCGTCAAGTTCGGCTTCCGCTCCGTCGAATTCACGACAGAGGGCTTCCGCCTCAACGGCAAGCCGCTCAAGCTGCGCGGCCTCAACCGCCATCAGGCCTACCCTTACGTCGGTTACGCCATGGGCCGTCGCGCTCAGGAGCTCGACGCCGAGATCCTGAAGAATGAGCTCAAGGTCAACGTCGTCCGCACCTCGCACTACCCGCAATCGCCCTGGTTCCTCGACGCCTGCGACCGCCTCGGCCTGCTGGTGTTCGAAGAGATTCCCGGCTGGCAGCATGTCGGCGACGAGAAGTGGCAGGCGCTGGCGATCGACAACGTCCGCGCCATGATCGAGCGCGACTGGAACCATCCCTCGATCATCATCTGGGGTGTGCGTATCAACGAGTCGCAGGATTTCCACGACTTCTACACCGCCACCAACAAGCTCGCCCACGAGCTCGACCCGACCCGCCAGACCGGCGGCGTCCGCTACATCACCGACAGCGAGTTCCTGGAAGACGTCTACACGATGAACGACTTCATCCAGGGCAACGAGGAACTGCCCGGCGCCAACCGGCCGCGCACAGCCCTGCGTCCCGTGTCCGAGATCACCGGCCTCAAGAAGCCGGTGCCCTACATGGTGACCGAGTTCAACGGCCACATGTACCCGACCAAGCGCTATGATCAGGAACAGCGTCAGGCCGAGCACGTCACCCGCTATCTCTCCATCCTCAACGCCGTCTACGGTGACCCGAACATCTCCGGCTCAACCGGCTGGTGCATGTTCGACTACAACACCCACAAGGACTTCGGTTCCGGCGACCGCATCTGCCATCACGGCGTGATGGACGCCTGGCGCGAGCCGAAGTTCGCCGCCTGGGTCTACACCAGCCAGTGCGAACCATCCGAAGAGGTTGTCCTCAAGCCCGTCACCTACTACGCGCGCGGCGAGCGCAACATCGGCGGCATCCTGCCGCTGATCGTGCTGACCAACTGCGACGAGGTGGAACTCCAGTACGGCCCGGATATCGTCAAGCGCGTCAAGCCCGACCGGGAGGCCTACCCGCACCTGCCGCATGCGCCGGTCGTCGTCGACCATCGCGCCTTCTCGGCCGAGGAACTCGGCCTCTGGGGCATGAAGTGGGAAGAGGCGACAGTAACAGGCTATGTCGACGGCAAGCCGGTGAAGACCGTCAAGTTCGCCTGCGATCCGGTTCCGACCACGCTGGAGGTCGAGCCCGACTGGACCGATCTGTCGGCCGAGCCCAAGGACTCCGTCCGTGTCATCGTCCGCGCGCTTGACCAACTCGGCAACCTGCTGCCCTTCCTCGACGAGGCGATCCACGTCGAGGTCAGCGGCCCGGCGAAGCTGCTCGGTCCGTCGGAGGTCGTGCTCAAGGGTGGGGCCATCGGCTTCTGGCTTGAGACCACCGGCGGTGCCGGCAACGTCGTCGTCAAGGTCGCCTGCCATCGGTTCGGCGAGACCACCACCACCCTCAAGGCCGGCTGAACGGCGCAACCGATCGAAGCGGGAAGAATAACATGAGCGACGTTACCCTGCGGGATGTGAGGAAGTCCTTCGGCGCGGTCGAGATCATCAAGGGCGTCGACCTCGACATCAAGTCGGGCGAGTTCGTGGTCTTCGTCGGACCGTCGGGCTGCGGCAAGTCGACGCTGCTGCGCATGATCGCCGGTCTGGAGACCATCACCGCCGGCGAGCTTGAGATCGGCGGCGAGAGGATGAACGAGGTCGACCCCTCGCAGCGCGGCATCGCCATGGTGTTCCAGTCCTATGCGCTCTATCCGCACATGACCGTGCGCGAGAACATGGGCTTCGCGCTTCGCTTCGCCAAGCTGTCCAAGGAGGAGATCCGCAAGCAGGTCGACGAGGCGGCGCGCATCCTCGAACTCGAACCGCTCATGGACCGCAAGCCGAAGGCACTCTCGGGCGGCCAGCGCCAGCGCGTCGCCATCGGCCGCGCCATCGTGCGTCACCCGAAGGTGTTCCTGTTCGACGAGCCGCTTTCCAACCTCGACGCCGAGCTGCGCGTCCACATGCGCATCGAGATCGCCAAGCTCCACCGCGACCTTGGCGCCACCATCGTCTACGTGACCCACGACCAGGTGGAAGCGATGACGCTGGCCGACAAGATCGTCGTGCTCCGCTCGGGCATCGTCGAGCAGGTCGGCGCGCCGCTCGAACTCTACGACAACCCCGCCAACCTGTTCGTCGCCGGCTTCATCGGTTCGCCGAAGATGAACTTCCTGAAGGGCGTGGTCGAAAGCGGAAGCGCCGGCCGCGCCGATGTCCGCCTTCCCGACTTCGGCGGCGCGGTGGTCCCTGTGGCGCTGAAGGGGGACGCGCCGGCCGCCGGCACGCCGGTCACCCTGGGCATCCGCCCGTCGCAATTTGCCGATGACGGCGACGCGGCGCTGCCGGTCACGGTCGACATGATGGAGCATCTCGGCGCGGAAACGCTGATCTACGCCCGCTCGGCGGCGTCCGACCTCGTGACCATCGCCAGCCCGACCCGCCCTAACCTTCAGATCGGCGACGCGCTGACCGCCCACTTCCCGTCATCCGGCGCACTTCTCTTCGGCGACGACGGCAAACGCATCTACTGACGGCTCCCTCCACCGTCGGCACAAGGAAAGGCCGGGTACCCTTCGCAGGGTCCCGGCCTTTTCGTCATTGAGGAACAGGATCGATTGGCAGCGCGTCAAGCGCGACGCGCCGCTCCCGTAAAGCCGGACGCCTTGGCGTCGACGGCGCTTCGCAGGGGAATGGCGACCTGGGCGCCGGGGGCGAGACAGGCAACCGCGCCCGCAACGGCGGCCCGCTGAAGAGAGACGGCGAAATCGTCGCCGGCGTCGAGACCGGCGGCAAGATAGCCGCAGAACGTGTCGCCAGCCCCGACGGCATCGACCGGAACGATCCGCGGGCTGTCCACCCGAATGATCTCTCCATCCGAAATGGCGATCGCCCCCCTTTCGCCGAGGGTGACGACGATGATCTGCCCGTTTTCCGCATGCAGACGCCGCAAGGCGTCGACGCGGGCGTCGTCACTCTCAAGATCCATCCCGACCAGGCAGTCGAACTCGGTCTCGTTGGCGACGACGATGTCGGCAAGGCGACCGATGCGGGCTGCCTCGGCCGTGAGCGGCGCCAGGTTGAGCAGCGTGCGAACGCTGGCGTGGCGAGCCGCCGCAAGCGCGGCCTCGACGCTGGCCTCCGGAATCTCCAGCTGAAGCATCAGCAGGTCGCGCGGCCCGAGCCCCATCACCGCCGCCTCGGCGTCCGGTGACGTCAACGCACCGTTGGCGCCGGGAATGACGGTGATCATGTTCTCGCCATTGGCATCGACCAGGATGACGGCGGTACCCGTCGGCCCGGGCACGGTGCGGACGAGCGACATGTCGACGTCGCTTTCGCGCAGACAGGCAACGGCCGGACCGGCGAAGTCATCGCTTCCCACAGCACCGGCAAAGCGCACCTCGGCACCGGCGCGTCGGGCAGCCAGAGCCTGGTTGGCCCCTTTTCCGCCCGGCGAGGTGGCAAAGCCCCTGCCCGCGACCGTCTCCCCCGGATGGGGCAAGCGGTGCGCGGTTGCGACGAGATCAATGTTGACCGAACCAAAGACGGTGATCATGAGGTCTCTTTCAGTTCGCCGGCGTCGACGATGGTCGCCAAGGCCAGATCGGGCCTCATGATCGTCCATCCATCGACGCCGAACGCATCACTCAGTAGGACCGCGACAGTCCGGACGTCACCGGCGTGGCGCCGCTGGCCTTTGCCGAGGCGATGGCCTGGTATTCGGCCAGGGCGAGCTTGCCGGCATCACGCAACAGCGCGACATCGTGCGGGCCGGCAATGACGCGGTAACCCCGGTCGATGAGGTCGGCGACCGAGGCGCCACCATTCGGCACGGTGCCCAGCACCTTGCCGGCGTCAAGGATAGCCTTCTCGGCGCGGCGGACCAGAGCCTGGACTTCAGCGTGGCCGGTCTGCTCGAGACGACCGATCGATCCCGCGAGATCGTTGACGCCGATGAACACCACATCGACGCCGGGAATGGCGGCGATGGCCGCCGCATTGTCGACGGCGACGTGGGACTCGAGCTGCACGACGATCAGCATTTCCCGGTTGGCCTTGACGATATAGTCGGGCTCGAGGCCGAAGGTCGACGCCCGCACCACACCGGCGGCATAACCGCGAATGCCCTGCGGCGGATAGAGACAGGCGCGAACCGCCGCCTCGGCCGCTTCAGGCGTATCGACCGAGGGGATCATGACCGACTGGACGCCCGCGTCGAGAACCCGCTTGAGGAAGACATGGTCGTTCCAGGGTACGCGCACGAGCGCCGGGGTCGGCGTCGTTTCGACGGCCCGCAGCGTCTCCATGATTTCCCGCGTCTCGCCGATGCCGTGTTCGTGGTCGACCAGCAGATAGTCGAACCCGATATGCCCGAGTATCTCGGCGTTGGTGGGCGAACCGCCACCGATCCAGCAACCGAACGCGGTCTTGCCGGACAAGAGATGTGACTTCAGACGGTTGGGCTTGAACATCGGAAAATGACCTTCAGGAACATGAGAGTTTTACGCGCCGGACCGGCGCTTTCATCGAAGCGGAACCGATGCCGATGATCCTGCAAGGGACCATCGGCACCGACCCCGCCAGGATCACTTGGCTTCGCGTGCCTTCGCGATGGTTTCGTTGAGCAGCTTGACGATGGCCGGATCGGCCTTGGCCGCGTAGGCGTCGGCGACGCCCTTGGTCTTCTCGCGGAAGCGGGCCACTTCCTCCGGCGCCAGCGTGGTGACGGTGGTGCCGGCGGCGGCGATCTCCTCGATCGCCTTGGCGTCGGAGTCGCGCGACAGCTGCCGCTGGAACTGGGCCGCTTCCAGCGCTGCTTCGCTCAGCAGCTGCTGTTCATCGGCATCGAGCTTGTTCCACAGCGGCTTCGAATACAGCATCACCATCGGGTTGTAGGTATGCCGCGTCAGCGTCATGTACTTCTGCACTTCGTTGAGCTTGGCGGTCAGGATGCTGGGAGCCGGGTTTTCCTGGCCATCCACGGTGCCGGTCTCGAGAGCCGTGTAGACTTCGGGGAACGGCATCGGCACGGCGTTGGCGCCAAGCGCGTTGAACATGTCGAGGTAGATGGGCGACTGGACCACGCGGATCTTGAGCCCGGCGATATCATCGACCTTTTCGACCGCGCGGCGGCTGTTGGTCAGCTGGCGGAAGCCGAGCTCCCAATAGGACAGCACGACGAGGTTCTTGGCATCGAGCTGCTGGGCGAAGATCTTGCCGACCTCGCCGTCCATCACCGCATCGGCTTCCTGCGGGTTTTCGAACAGGAAGGGCAGATCGAGCAGCGCGAAGTCGGGCGCCAGCGATGCCATCAGGCCGGCGTTCATCACCGACATCTGCAGGACGCCGCCCTGCAACGACGATACGGCCTGCATGTCGCCGCCGAGCTGACCGGCCGGGAACACCTTGACCTCGATCTTGCCGCCGCTCTTCTCCTTGACGATCTCGGCGAACTTCCGCTGCCCCTCAACCAGAGGCGAGCCCTCGGACCCGGCGCTGGCAAAGCGGAGCGTCTGTTCGTGGATCTCGGCCTGGGCGGCCGCGGGAAACATCAGCGCCGCCACGGCACCGGCCAACAGCATCTTCGTAAGGTTTCGCATATTCTCCTCCTTTTGGTCTGCAATGCGAAGGGTCAACGGGTGAGCCAGGCCGCCGGAATGGTGATGAGTTCCGGGAAAGCGACCATGGCCAGCAAGACGAGCAGTTCGACGGCTATGAAGGGCCACACGCCACGGATCACGCTCGCCATGCTCGATCGCGTGACGCCGGCCGTGACGTTGAGGACGGTGCCGACCGGCGGCGTGATCAGCCCGATCGAGGTGTTGATGATCAGCATGACGCCGAAGTAGATCGGATCGATGCCGGCCTGCTGCACCACGGGCACCAGGATCGGCCCGAGGATCAGGATGGTCGGCGCCATGTCCATGGCCATGCCGATGGCGACGATGATCAGCATGATGATCAGCATCAAGAGGCGCGGGCTTTCCATGAACGGTCCGAGCAACTCGACCATCTGGCCGGGCAGATCGGCAATGGTGATCAGCCACGCGGCCACAAGGGCGGAGGCCACCATGAAGATCACCGCCGACGTGACCTTGGCCGACGAGACGAACACGCGCAGCAGCAGCGACGGGGTCATCTCGCGATAGATCACCGACGACACGAAGAGAGCATATGCGGCGGCGACCACCGCCGCTTCCGTCGGCGTGAACAGGCCGAACTTCAGTCCGAAGATGATGATCACCGGCAAACCGAGCGCCCAGGCGCCCTCGCGCAGGGCCTTGACCCTCTCCGCGCCGGTGGCGCGCGGACGGACTTCGATCTTGTCCCGGCCGGAAATGAAGTACCAGGTGGCCGCCAGCGCGAAACCGATCATCAGGCCGGGCGCGATGCCCGCCAGGAACAGCTTGGAAATGGAGAGGTTGGCGGCAACGCCGAGCAGGATGAACCCGATCGACGGCGGAATGATCGGGCCAATGATAGAGCTGGCGGCGACGAGGCCGACCGAACGCCCTTTCTCATGGCCGGTCTTGACCATCATTGGCACGAGAAGCGCGCCGAGAGCGGCGGCATCGGCGGCGGCCGAACCGGACAGCGCCGCCAGGATGCAGGCTGCGATGATCGTCACGTAGCCGAGGCCGCCCCGGATATGGCCCATCATCGCCAGGGCGAAGCTGACGATGCGCTTCGAAAGGCCGCCGGTGTTCATGATCTCGCCGGCGAGCATGAAGAAGGGAACGGCCAGCAAGGTGAAGCTGTCGGCGCCGCCCACGAGATTCTGTGCCAGGATCTGGGGATCGAACAGGTCGAGGTGCACCATCAGGGCCACAGCCGACAGGATGAGGGCAAAGGCGATCGGCAGGCCGATTGCCATGGCGGCAAACAGGGTTGCCACGAAGATCACGATGGTCATGGGCTGAAGTCCTGACATCGGCCCTGAGGCCGGCATTCCCTAGAAGATGGCGCCAGACGCAGCTGGTCGGACAATGGGGTCAGCGCTGATCGACGGCCCCCGCCTCGGCGATGGCTTCGGCGACCTCATCCTTGCGGCCGACGAGGTCGTTGTCGCTCAAACGGCCGCGCAGCGATTTCAGCAACATGGCGCTGAACCAGAGCATCGCCACTGCCGTGAACACCAGGACTGGAACGAAATAGAGCGACTGCGAAAGGCCGAGCACCGGCGTGGTGGAGCCGTAGTTGATCTCCGCCTGGGTCCAGCTGCCCGAAAAGACCAGCCAACTGAGATAGAGCATGAACGCGTTCGACAGTACGAAACAGACGATCTTGGCCGGGCGAGGCAGCATATGAAGCAGGGTGTCGACGCCGAGATGGGCGCGCTCGAACAGGGCCACGGCCGCACCAAGGAACACAAGCCAGACGAACAGCAGCCGAGACAGCTCCTCGGTGATCGTGATGCCGCTGTTGAAGGCGTAGCGCAGCACCACGTTGAGCAGGACCAGAACGAGCATGACCGCCAGCATCGCGGCGATGATCATCTCGATCGGCCGAATGAGGTATTTTCGAACGGTATCCATAGCGCCCTCCCGGTGACTCGTTCCGAAACACACCCCTCCAGGCACGTTCGAGGCCAGCATGTACGCGCTTACATCACACCTCTTTCATAAGCTGTCAACTAACCTGTTTTACTAGGTTGCCTGGCTTCGGAATGGAATGTACGCGCATACGTGTACTCTCAAGTCATGGTGTGGAATGCGAGAATCCAGAACATCGCGCCCCCCGCGGGCCATCGATGTAGCCGCAGCAGCCGGGGTTTCGACGGCGACCGTTTCTCGTGCCTTCAACGCACCGGAGAAAGTATTGCCGGAAGTTCGCGACAAGATATTCGCGGTGGCGGCGGAGCTCGGCTGGCTACCCAACGCCGCCGGAGCCGCGCTGGCAAGCCGGAGAACCTGGCTGGCCGGCGTGCTGATACCGACGCTCGATCATGATGTTTTTGCCGCGCAGGTGAACGCCTTGCAAGCCCGGTTGTCGGCCAGCGGCATCACGGTGCTGATCGGCTGCTCGAACTACGATCTCGACGAGGCGGCCGAGCAGGTAAGGGTCATGTTGGCGCGCGGCATCGAAGCCTTGGCCGTGGTCGGCGAACTGCAACGCCCCGAGTTGTTCGAGATGATATCGGCGCGCGGCGTTCCCTATGTGGTGATGTACTCGCACGCGCCACAGTCGGTTCATCCCTGCGTTGGCTTCGACAACCATGCGGCGTTTTCAAAACTGACGCGCTATCTGCTGGATCTCGGGCATCGCAACTTCGCCGTCATCCACCAACCGTCGCTCGATAACGACCGCGTTCTGGCGCGTCTCTCCGGCATACGGGATGCCCTGGCAAGCGAGGGATTGGCGCTACGCCCGCAGCATGTCTTCGAGGGGCCGGCAACGTTCGATTTCGGCCGGGAAAGCCTTCGGAAGTGCCTGGATACCCCCGGCCCTCGCCCGACCGCCATCATCTGCGGCAACGACACACTGGCCATCGGCACGCTGATCGAAGCGCGCGCCATGGGCATCGACGTGCCCGGCACCCTCTCCATCACCGGGTTCGACGATCTGCCGATCGCCGAGTTCACCTCGCCTCCCCTGACAACAATGCGCGTGGACAATGTCGCCATCGGAAGGGCGGCGGCCGACTATCTGCTGACCCGACTCAGCCAGCAGCCCATCGTGCCGCGAGAAGCCTTTGACGCCGAGCTGATCGTTCGCGGTTCGACGGGACCGGCCGGAGCATAGACGCGAGACAAGAGTTTACCCTACCGCGCCCTCAACCAAGCCGGTCGGCGGCGGCCGTCACCATCACCACGGCGGGAACGCCGCCACGGTCTGCGGCGCGAATCCATGCCGCTCCCGACTGGTCGAGCGCCGAGGCGACACGCACATAGGCGTCGGTGGGACAGGTATCGTTCCCGGCATCGAAACCCACCCAGCCGAGGCCGGGGATCAGCGCTTCGGCCCAGGCGGCGAGCGCGCCGGTCGCGGTCTCTTCCTCCTGCCAGCGATAGCCGGAAACGAAACGCGCCGGCAGCGACAGGCCGCGCGCGGTGGCGATGAACAGATGAGCGAGATCGGCGGGCGTGCCGCGCGCTTCGGCCAGCACGTCCTCGGCGGAGACCTCGCGCACCCCGCAAAGCTCGGACGGATCGGCGGCAAGCGCCTCCACCTCTTCATGGATGAGGTGCATCAGCTTGTGGCAGAGATCGAGCGGCGTGCCGTCGGACAGCCCCTTGGCCTTGTCGGCAAACGACAGGACGACCGGCGTACGCATGGTGACGCGCGTCTCGCGCAGGAAAACGGCCGGCGGGATGCGGTCGAGCGGCGCCCCCTGCAAGACGCCGGTGGTATCGTCGACCTCCACCTCTCCCTCGGCGGCAATGGCGATCTCGTCAAGCGGCCCCTCGACGGCGCAGTCGTAGACGATGTTGCCGAAGGCATCCGAAGAGCGGGCCTGCCGGCAGTCGCCGGTGATGTCGAGATGCCAGGCCCGCACATATTGTCCGTCGAAGGTGCGCGGGCAGAGGTGAAGTGAACGGCTGGCCAAAATGACCGGCTCGTCATAGCGGGCAACGATGTCGTGACGGATGCGCAGCCGCATCGGCTTACCCCAGATACTGCTCGGCGATAGTGTTGCCGAGGTTGGCGTTGTCGAGAATGAAGCGCTCGAGGAACTCCTTGAGGCCGATGGCGAACAGGCCCGGCAGCGTCGTATCCTGCAACTGGCTGAGCAGCATGCGCGCCTTGCGCTGGCTCGCGCCCTGCCGGCCGTAGTCGCGCGACAGGCTGTCGAGATTGAGCGTGACGTTCTCGTAGCAGGACACCAGCGAGCGCGGCATCTCGGCCTTGAGGATCAGGAACTCGGCGACGAGGTTGGGCTTCAGATTGTCGCGATAGACCCAGTGGTAGGACGTCAGCGCCGACACCGAACGCAGGATCCACGACCACTGGAAATAATCAGAACTGCCGCCGATTGAGGGCCGGTTCGGATCGAGCACGTCGGCCTTCAGCGCCAGCACGCGGGCGGTGAAGTCGGCGCGTTCGATGAAGGTGCCGAGGCGCAGGAAGTAATAGGCGTCGTTCCTGAGCATCGTCCGGTAGGCCGAGCCGTCGAAGCGCAGCGACAGCTCCTTCACCCGCGACAGGAAGTCCGACAGCTCCTGCCGCGTGAGGTTGGGACTGTTGACGCCGCGCGTCTCCATCCAGCCGGAGTTGATGGTCTCCCACATATCCATGGTCAGCGCGGTACGGACCGAGCGCGCGTTGGCGCGGGCAATGTCGAGACAGCAACGGATCGACGACGGATTGGCGTGCGAGAAGGCGAGATAGTCGACGACGGTCCGCTGCGTCGCCTCGGCATGCTGCTGGTGGAAGAGGTCGAGGGTGCCGGTCCCGTCGACGGCCATTTCCCATTCGTTGCGTCCGCCCTCGGCCAAAATCGGCGTCGCGGACAGGCGCGTCGCGGCCTCCAGAAGCCGGGCGGTGTTCTCCGCGCGTTCGACGTAGCGGGCGAGCCAGTAAAGGCTGTCGGCGTGACGGCTCAGCATGGTGTCAGCCCTCCGCCTGCGATTGCGACTGCGACATACCGGATGATGCGTGGTCGGCCGGGTCCTCGATGATCCAGGTATCCTTGGTGCCGCCGCCCTGGCTGGAGTTGACCACCAGCGATCCCTCCTTGAGCGCCACGCGGGTCAGCCCACCCGGCACGATGCGAACCTTGTCGGCGCCGGTCAGCACGAAGGGGCGCAGATCGATATGGCGCGGGGCGATGCCGTCGCCGACGAAGGTGGGCGAGGTCGAGAGAGCCAGCGTCGGCTGGGCGATGAAGCCGTCAGGGTCGGCCATCAGCTTGGCGCGGAAAGCTTCGATCTGCTCCCTGGTCGACTTGGGACCGACCAGCATGCCGTAACCACCGGATCCCTGCACTTCCTTGACCACCAGTTCCGGCAGATGATCGAGCACGTAGCGAAGGCTGTCTGGCTCCCGACACCGCCAGGTCGGCACGTTCTTCAGGATCGGCTCTTCGCCGAGATAGAAGCGCACGATCTCCGGCATGTAGGTGTAGATGGCCTTGTCGTCGGCGACACCGGTGCCGACGGCATTGGCCAGCGTCACGTTACCGGCGCGATAGGCGGAGATGAGACCGGGAATGCCGAGGACTGAATCCGGCCGGAACACCATGGGATCGAGGAAATCGTCGTCGATCCGGCGGTAGATGACGTCGACGCGCTTCGGCCCGCGAGTCGTGCGCATGTAGACCACCTCGTCGAGCACGAAAAGGTCGCGCCCTTCCACCAGCTCCACGCCGAGCTTGTCGGCCAGGAAGGAGTGCTCGTAATAGGCCGAATTGAGCGGCCCGGGCGTCATCAGCACGACGGTCGGCTCGGCGGGGGCGGAGATCGGCGCCACCGAGCGCAGCGACGCCAGCAACTCGTCCGGGTAATTGTCGACGGGTTGAATGCGGGTCTCGGCAAAGAGGTCCGGGAACAGGCGCATCTGCACGTCGCGGTTCTCCAGCATGTAGGAGACACCGGACGGCGTACGCGCATTATCCTCGAGAACGTAGAAATCCTTGTCGTCGGTCCGGATGACGTCGATGCCGGCGATCTGCACATAGACATCATGCGGCAGCTTGAGACCGACCATCTCCGGGCGGAAGGCGGGGTTCTGGTAGACGAGGTCGGCCGGCACGACGCCGGCCCGGATGATCTCCCCTGCCCCATAGACATCCGCAAGGAAGCGGTTGAGTGCAGTCACGCGCTGCGTCAGCCCCTTGGAAAGCGCCGTCCACTCGCTGCCGGTCAGGACGCGTGGCACGATGTCGAAGGGAATGATCCGTTCCTCGGCCTCGGCGTCGCCATAGACGGCGAAGGTGATGCCGATCCGGCGAAACAGGAACTCCGCTTCTTTCTGGAGGCGTTTGAGGTTTTCCGGGTCGGAGCTGTCGAGCCAGGCCTGGATGGTCCTATAGGCGGGCCGGACGCCTTGTCCGAACCCGTTCATCTCGTCGAAAGCCGGCAATCCCGTTCCTCCGCCGTTTCCTCGGCATCGTTGCCATTGATGAATTAAGCGGCAAACCGCCGGGAAGGGCAAGAAACATCATGGAGCAAAGACGGGTAGCATTTGCCTATAGATTAGGCATCACCTTCGCCTCCGGCGATGGTTGCCCGGCAGGCTTCTTTCTGCGGCCGTCTTGAAAAAGTCTGGAACTTTCGCCGATCCCACAGGTTGAACGGTCCCTTAACCAGCCTAGAAAGGGATGCGACTATGAAAACACGTCTTCTCTCCGTTCTTCTGCTCAGCGCCACGTTCCCGCTTGCTGCGGTCGCTCAGGACACGGGCACGAACCCTGATGACGGCGCCACGGGAACGTCCCAGACGCAGCCGGCCGACGGGATGAACTCCACGACGGGCACCAATGACAACAGCGGCGCCTCTTCCACGGAGCAGGACGCGACCACGCCGTCCACAACCCCGAGTTCGCCGAGCGACGGCAGCTCCACCATGGACGACAGCAGCTCGACCATGGATAGCGGCACCTCCGCGATGGATAGCGGCAATGCGGTCGCTCCCGGCCAGGGAACCAATACTTCGATGGCTTCGAACGAGACCTTCGTGACCGTTCCCGAAACCGGCGCCTGGCGCGTCAGCGACCTGGAAGGCAAGGCCGTCTACGGCTCGGACGGAGCGAACATCGGTGACATCAACGACGTGCTCGTCAGCCAGGACGGCAGCGTGAACGCCGTGATCATCGGTGTCGGCGGTTTCCTGGGGATCGGTGAGAAGGATGTCGCCGTCAACATGAGCGCCCTTCAGCTCGGCCCTGGAGACACTCAGGCCCAGGCTAACGCAGCGTCCAGCGCCCTTCCCGACCCGACCGGCGCCACCGGCGCGGTATCCGGCGACGCAATGCCCGGTCAGGGCGTGACGGACATGGATTCGCCCGGAGTTACGACCAATGCAACCGGCGACATGGCCGCCAACACTGCCGGGACCGGCGCGACGATCGGCGACGATGGTCTTCCGGATCGCATCATCCTCAACGTGACGCGCGAGCAGCTCGAGCAGGCGCCGGCGTTCGAGGGTGTTGAGGCATCGCAGCCCTGACGCGAACGCACGACGCAACAAGACGGCCCTCGCGGGATCTCCCGCGGGGGCCGTTTTCGCGCGAGCGTCGCGCGAAAGGCGGACGGCGTGATGGCCTTGGCAGGTCGCGCCGAACCGGGGCTCAAATGAGCTGCAACCCCTTCATGCTGGCATGTCCGTCGCGACCGATGATGATGTGATCGTGCACGGCGATCCCGAGCGGCGTCGCAGCATCGACCACCTGTCTGGTCATGGTGACGTCGGCGCGCGAGGGAGTCGGGTCGCCCGACGGGTGATTGTGAACGAGAATTACCGCCGTGGCGGCCAATTCAAGCGCCCTCTTCACAACCTCTCGCGGATAGACCGGCGTGTGATCGACGGTGCCGGTCTGCTGCACCTCATCGGCGATCATCTGGTTCTTCTTGTCGAGAAACAGCACCCGAAACTGCTCATGGTCCTCATAGGCCATGGCCGTGCGGCAATAGTCGATCACCGCCGACCATGACGACAGGATGGGACGATTCATCACGCCCGACCGGGCAATCCGGCGTGAAGCGGCATGCACCACCTTGAAGTCGAGAATGGTGGCATCGCCGATGCCCTTCACCGTCTTGAGGCGAGCCTCCGAGGCCCCGATGACGCCGGCAAACGAACCAAACGTGGCCAGTAGCCCCTTGGCAAGCGGCTTGACGTCCTGGCGCGGGATGGACCGGAACAGGATGAGCTCCAACAGCTCGTAATCGGCCACCGCTTCGTCCCCGCCGGAACGGAAGCGCTCGCGCAGCCGTTCCCGGTGCCCCGTGTAGTGCGGCGGGGTAACTCTGCCGTCCTGAAACTCGCCCATGGTCGATTCCGTCGTGAAGCGCGATCAGCCTAACAGATTTGACGAAGCGCGCAGCAGGTAGCGCGCCGTGAGATCGCCCAGGTCGACGGATGCAACATAACTGTTACGTAGATCTGACAGTGTGCCGCCACCCACGGGGTGGCCGCGTTCCCAAGCAGCAAACACCCCGAGCGCCGGTGGCGCGGCTCCTTGAGAGCTGCGTGGGCGGGCGCAGCCGGACCGGAGATCCCTTTCAATCGGGATCGCGGCACGCTGCGGTGAATGTCCCGAAAGTCGGGCATGCGGCTCCGTCCCCCGAGGCCACCCGACAGTGACATGCACGCTTCGGCCCCGCAACCGCCGCCGTCTGAAGAGCCGGAACACACCGCCAAAATCAGCAATATAATCCATGCATAAACTCATCCCGCAGGCGAGATTCAAACGTGGACGATTCTACGAATTAATGGAGTAACCCATCAATAAAACCGTGACTCATACGAGTTATACAGTATAAATAATCGTATATATGTCAATATATGATATATATATGCATTCTAGACAAATTCCTGTATTTTTGCATATTATAGACTCAAAATCGGCTAAGAAAAATCAATAATTAGCCGGTTTATTATTTAATAGTTGTAATTTTACAACATGGATTTTCATTCCGATTTTATCCAAACGAGTCCGTAATTATGACATTGAATGTCATATCGGAGTCAGCCATCACGGCGCCGTGGGTTTGCCGAAACACGGTCCCACTGCCGCGTGGATGCAATCGGGCTGGGGTGGCCGGAGGCACCGCGGTAACACATGGGAACCGGCCTCTGCCGAAGACGGACACGTTGTCGTCGCCGGCGGGAAAAGGTTCCCCGATCCTTTTTGGAGACCGCGAAATGAATATGAAGACTCTGCTCGGCACTGCCGCCGGCCTGATGGTCGCCTCGGGCGCCTACGCCGCCGACCTGCCGGGCGAAGCCGCGCCGGCCGCCGTCGACTACGTGAAGGTTTGCGACGCCTATGGCGCCGGCTTCTTCTACATCCCCGGCACCGAGACCTGCCTGCAGATGTCCGGCCGCGTTCGTGCTCGCATCGCCTACTCCGAGGCTGCGACCAAGACCGGTGCCGATAGCCTCAGCTTCAAGACGGACGCCCGCGTTGGCTTCGACGCCCGCACGGCTTCGGATCTCGGCACCGTCCGCTCGTTCTTCCGCATCAAGCTCGACAGCGCCGACGGCACCATCACCGCCGACGACGCCTTCATTCAGGTCGGTTATCTGACGGCCGGTAAGTTCGGCAACGCCTACGGCGACGTGTTCTACGGCGACACCAGCGCGATCTATGGTGCCTTCGATCAGAGCTCGACCGGCGCCCTCGTCATGGTCGACAAGCTTGGTGGCGGTTTCTACGTTGGTGCAGGTGTTATGGCTTCCGATACCGGCAGCTTCGGCACGGACAAGACCAAGTGGAACCCGACCGTTTGGTCGACGGGCTCCAGCGCCGAGCTGATGTACATCGGCCGCCTCGGCATCGCCGATCAGTCCTGGGGCAAGGTCGACGTGTCGGCCTTCTACCAGGCCATTGATACCGCCGACAACGACATCTGGGGTGTCAAGGCGACCGCCGACCTCAAGCTCGTCGACAAGCTGAGTGCCCGTCTGGTCGGCGTCTACGAAGACTACGACCGCTATGACGACAGCTACTTCGGCGTCGCCGCTGCTCTGAAGTACAAGGCGACCGACTCTCTGGCCGTTTACGCCGGTATCGGCACCGCTTTCTGGGACAAGGCCGACACCGCCTACAAGGCCCAGATCGGCGCCGACTACTCCTTCACTCCGGACCTCGTCCTGACGGCCGAAGTGAACTACACCAGCGACGGCGGCGTTTCCGGTGCCGACTTCGGCAACGGCACGGGTTCCACCTTCGACGACTCCTTCTCGGGCATGCTGAAGCTGACCCGCAACTGGTAAGACAGATCCCCTAGGGGATTGAGGGAAAGGCCCGGTTCGTCCGGGCCTTTTCGCTGTTCAGAAGGCAGCGATCGCCGCGTCGAGGGCCACTCTTTCCCGGTCGGCGTTCGCCTGTGCCTCGGCACGCGCACCCTCGGCCTCCTCAATCGCCTTCTCGCTGCGCACGAGCTTGGCGATATACGACTTGGCGCTATCGGACGTCTCCGGCAGGGCGCCCAGGTTGGCGCGGATGCGCTCCTGCTCATCGGACTGACGTTGGATGGTCCGCTCGGCTCGTTCGATGGCGCGCTCGGCGTCTGCAACCCGCGTCTTGATGGCAACAATAGCCTTCAGTTTCTCCACGACTTCGGGATCGGTACCACGGGTGGAGGCATAGAACAGCAACGTATCCGACGATGCATCGGAGAGATGGACCGCCTCTCCATCGACGCGAGTCTCGGTCACCCGGATATCCTTCGTCGCGCCGGCCACGACATCGGTCCGCAAACGCAGCCGCTCCGGCTCGCTGGACACCACGTCGCCATCGCTCGTCAGCTCCGTGCCGCCTATGCGCATGTGGTCGATCATCACGGCGCGTGCTTCCTCCTTGGGCGCGGTGATATGGTAGACCGTCGTCCAGGCCTGCGATCTTTTCACGTTCAGTACGCCATCCCGTGGGGAAAGACCGACGATCGTCTCGCGATGATCCCGCTCGCTTGTGATGCGCGCCTTCGGATCGGCAGCGAAGGCGGCGAACCGCTTTTCGCCCGGAGGAATGCCGGCCACCTGCGCGTCGCCGAGATATCCGTCCTTGCCATAGACGGTGAAGATGCCGGGCGGTACGCTCTTGCCGGTGGTGTTGGAGAGGAAGACGGCCGCCTGCGGCGCGCTGCCACTGCCGTCGCGCCAGAGAGAGACCAGATCGGCGTCGAGGTCCGCATCGATGATCGGCACGGTCAGCGTGGCCCCGGCCTTCAGCGTCACCGGCTGCGGCAGCGTGAACGAGACGCCGACATCGCCTTCTACGGACACCATGTCCGGCCCTCGCGACGGCGCGGCCGGAGCCGGCATGGCCTGCGCCCGCATCGCCATCATAGTCGGCGGTGCTTCGGCGGGGAGATCCGCCTCGCCCTCCGCTATGGAGGCGTCGAAAGCGCCACCGGCCGCCGCGCCGTCGACCAGCAGATCGACAGGCCCACCGGGCAACAGCAACGGCGCTTCGCGCCGCTCGCGCCAGTACATGTCGACCAGCCGTTGCCTGAGCGCCACCGGATTGGCCGAGGACAGCGTCAACTGCACGTCGCTCCAGTCGTCGCCGCTACCGTTCTCCAGCACCGCCCAGCCCTGGACGCGTGATTTTCCCCCCTCCGCCGGGACAATGCGATAGGCCGCCTTCCATACCGGCGCCGCAACCACATAGGAAAGCCGTACCGTGCGGGCACGCTTCCCAGTCGTTTCAATGGAGAGCGTCCGGAAGTTCGCATCGGCCGCCGCGCCAACGGCCGAGATCGCCGCGTCGATCCTCTGCTGCAAATCCTTGTCCGCAAAGACAATACTGGCGCCGGGACCAAGCAGTACCTCCGCGAAACTGCCATCGTCCTGACGCAAGGTCACCGCCGGCAGTTCGATCGGTTGTCCCTCGGTAGCGCGCGGCACCTTGCTCGTCCCGAGAATCACACCGCTCGCCTTATGGCCGGCGCCATCGTCTATGGTCGCGGCCTGCCCCATCATGGCAGCGGCGATGCCGGCGGTGGAGGAAAGGTCCTCACGCTTCAGTGGCAGACGCTTGAAAGCCTCGGTAACGGCATTGGCGCCATCGAGAGTCACCGAAACGATGCTGCCGCCGGGATCGCTGACGAGAAGGCTTTTCAGGATGTCATCGGCCTGATCGGCCGGGATCTCCAAGGCCAGACGGCTTTCCCCGTCCGCAAGGTCAACGGTGCGAACGATCTCGGCGAGACCGCCCGAAGACAACAGCACCGACCCCACCCTATCGGCGGAAACCGCCGTCGTTGCGAAGACGAAAGGCGATACGCCGGAAAACAGCGCTGCGGCAAGCGGCATCGATTTCACGTTGATCTCCCCCGAGACACGGTTTCATCCGATGGCGGCGATCCTGCCCGAGGAATGCGATGGCGCGAAGACCGACCTGTGGCGGCCTTGCGGCTTTTCGCCTGAGTCCGGGCTTCTGCGCTTGACAGGATCGCGCGTCACGGCGACCTATCGCCTGCCCAACGAGGAGATCACGGCCAGCCATGATCCACTACAATCTGCACTGCGCCGCCTGCGGCCACGACTTCGACGACTGGTTCGGCGGCAATGCCGACTGGGAGGCCAGGAAGGCCGAGTATGCCTGCCCGTCCTGCGGCACCGCGCGGGTGGAGAAGGCGCTGATGGCGCCCAGCCTCGGCGCCGCCAAGGCGACCTTTGCGGCCGAGCCGGCCTGCAACCCCTCGGCCTGCGCCAATCCCGGCTGCCCGATGGCCGCCGGGTTCTGAGGCAGGTCAGGCCACCGTCAGCGGCGGCTTGAACAGGCCCTTCGGCGACAGCGTGAAGATCTCGCAGCCGGTATCGGTCACGCCGACGGCATGCTCGAACTGGGCCGACAGCGAGCGGTCGCGCGTGACGGCGGTCCAGCCGTCGGACAGCACCTTCACGTGCGGCCGGCCGAGATTGACCATCGGCTCGATGGTGAAGATCATGCCCGGCTTCAGCACGGGGCCTTCGCCCTTGCGGCCGTAGTGCAGGATGTTCGGCGTGTCGTGGAACAGCTTGCCGACGCCGTGACCGCAGAAGTCGCGCACCACCGAGCAGCGTTCGCCCTCGACATAACGCTGGATGGCCTCGCCGATGTCACCGGTGGTGTTGCCCGGCCGAACGGCCGCGATGCCGCGCATGAGCGACTCGTGCGTCACGTCGATCAGCCGCTCGGCTGCGCGCTTGATGGCGCCGACGCCATACATGCGCGAGGAATCGCCGTGCCAGCCGTCGACGATGAAGGTCACGTCGATGTTGACGATCTCGCCTTCGCGCAGCGGCTTCTCGTCGGGAATGCCGTGACAAACCACGTGGTTGATCGAGGTGCAGACCGACTTGGTATAGCCGCGATAGTAGATAGTGGCCGGCAGGGCGCCGTGGTCCCGACCATAGCCATAGACGAAGTCGTCGATCGCCTGGGTGGTGACGCCGGGCTTGACGAAATCGACGAGTTCGTCGAGGCAGGACGCCGTCAACTGGCAAGCCTTGCGCATGCCGTCGAAGTCGGCAGCGTTGTAAAGGCGAATGTCTCCGGTGTTGCGCAGCGGAGCGACCGCCGCGTCGACGTAATTGATCATCGGATCAACCAACCTCAGTCTGGCATTGGAAGCCGTGCGGCTTCGCGTTTTCGTCGTCATATACCCAAGCGCCGCGAGAAGTACATGCTCGCCACGCATTCTGTCAGAAATCGCTCCGGATTTCGATTCCCCCAGGCGTGACGTCGGCATGCACCGCAAGCATCTCGACGCCGGCGGCCCGCGCCATAGCGGCCGCCGCCGCATAGACAGGGTCGATATCGGCGGCGATCTCGAAACGGTCGCAGTCGCCGCGCTGGGTGAGATAGAGAAGAACGGCCCGGGCGCCCGCGCCGACCATGGCGGCGAGCTCGCCAAGATGCCTGGCGCCGCGCGCGGTGACGGCGTCGGGAAACTCGGCGATACCCGGCCGGCGCGACAACGTGACCGATTTCACCTC
This sequence comes from Pleomorphomonas sp. NRK KF1, assembly GCF_023721755.1. Classification (GTDB taxonomy): domain Bacteria; phylum Pseudomonadota; class Alphaproteobacteria; order Rhizobiales; family Pleomorphomonadaceae; genus Pleomorphomonas. The sequence goes on from NZ_JAMDLH010000001.1 coordinate 1,173,679, forward strand.
GACATAGCAGCGCGGACGCCCTTCGCCTTCGAGCAGCATGTCGACGCGGCTTCGCGTACCGTAGGCCACCTCTCGCCGCAGCGTCTGGTAGCCTGCCAGCGCGGGAATGCGTCCGCTGGAAATCGCCTCGGCGACGATGCGGTTGGAAAGGCCGGTGTCGATGCCGACGAGAACGCCATTCACCTCGACCAGTTGCCAGCTCCAGGCGAGCTTGCGCTTCGGATCATTCGAACGGGAAAGATAAACGCGTGAGCCAGGCGTCGCCAGCCCGAGCATCGAGCCGGAGTTGGCGACATGAGCCGTCACTTCCTCACCGTCGTCGAGACGACAGTCGGCGAGGAAGCGCTTGTAGCGGCGAACCAGGCGCGCAGGCACCAGCGGAGCAGGAAACAGCATTCCGCCTTGTTCGCCGCTCCCACGGCTGCCGTCAAGGCGTGGCCTGCGCCTCGACTTCCGTCATGGCTGAGGCCAAAGGCGCGAGGCGATTGAGGATGTCCCTCGCCACCGGCTTGTAATCGTCATTGAAGTGATGCCCACCGGGATGAACCAGCAGACTGAAGCCTTTGTCCTTCGGCAGGCGCGTGCAGGCGGTCTCGTCGTCCTCACTGCCGTAGATGCATTGGACTTTCACCGGCTCGACCTTCATGAGATCGGGCAGCGTCGACGGCCCGCTCGGGTCGGTCTTGCCGCCGAGAATGCCGGAAACCTGAATCTCGAACTGATGGGCGCCCGTGTAGGCCAGCAGGGAGACCAGCTTGACGCCGGCCTTCCGATCCTCCGGCAGCGCCTGATAGATCGCCGGCAGCGCATCGGCGCCGAAGGAGTAGCCGATAAGCGCCACCTTGTGGACGCCCCACTTCTTCTCGTAGGTGTCGATCACCTTGGCAAGGTCGCCAGCGGCGTCGCCGGGGTCCACCTCGTTCCAGAAATAGCGCAGCGAATCGATGCCGACCACCGGCACACCCGCCTTGGCGAGATAGCCGCCGATCTCGGCGTCGATGTCGCGCCAGCCACCGTCGCCGGAATAGATGATTGCCAGCGTGTCATGCTTGGGAACGGCGGGCACCAGGGTGATGGGAATGCCGGCAAGCGGCGATCCGGTATCGCTCGTCGCGTCGAGTTGCTCCAGTACGGCACCGTCGAGCGTCCGCCCGGCGCCCTTGATGCTCTTGGCGGTGGCGATCGCAAATCCGGAGCCGACCATTTCGTCGACATGGGCGGCGCCCGCCGGATCGGCGATGCGGGTCATGTAGACGTCGATCGGATCGGGAAGGTGTCCCTTCTGCAGCTCGTAGATCCAGCCGGCGCCATGGGCGGAGCGAACGTGCCGGGCCTCGCTGCACAGCTCCTTGCGAAGCGGCAGCGCGGCAGGCGGATCGACGGCGATGGTGCGGCCGATCGTCGCGTCCGGCGATTGGGCGGCCAGCGCCAAGGCAAAGGTGCCGCCCAGGCCCGAACCGGCGATAACAGGGGAGTGGTAGCTCTGGACGTCCAGTACGCGCTGGATGTTCTGGCTGACCTGCTCGACGTCGGACACGAAGTAGACGCAGTCGTCGGCAAGCATTTCCGCCTTGGCGAAGGTGGCCGGCGTGTCGATGCCGACGACGACGGCGCCGCTCGCGGCATAGCGGCGCGCTTTCACGCGATCCCAGAATCCATATCCCTCGCTGCCCGACAACAGGTAGACGAGTCCGGTCGGCTCGCCGCGTGGCGCGATCACTTCGGAGATGGCCAGCGTGTCCGTCTGCTCGGGCGGCAGGTGGGGAAACAGATACAGGAAGGCACCCGTCGACAGGCCGGCAACGCTGAGGAGGCCGACCATGACGAACAATATCAGTCGCTTCATTTGGAAACGGCTCCCTTGAGGCCGCCGGAGATGATGAAGGTCACATCGGCGAGGGCCAGCAGCGGGTTGAGACCGCCGGCCACCGCCATGTAGCGCTGCTGCCAGACCGGATCGAACTTGGTCTTGAAAGCGCGCAGGCCGTGAAAGTTGTAGAAGGCGTTGCCATGCTCGAAGGCGGCACGGCCAAGCTTGTGCCAGAGCGGCGCCATCGGGCTGTCGGACAGACCGGCAAGCGGCGCCATGCCGAGGCTGAAATCCGCAAAGCCGGCCGCCTGGAAGTGCAGCAACACCCGGGTGAACAGCAGCTCCATCGTCCCGTTGGGCGACTTCGGCGTAAAGCGCATCAGGTCGATCGCCGCCTCGCGGCCATCGCCTGAGATCATCAACGTCGCGAAGGCGAAGATCCGCCCTTCCCGCTTCAGCACCGCCACCGGCTGCGACGCCACGTAGTCGGGTTCGAAGGCGCCGAGCGAGAAGGTCTTCTCGCGCGCCTTCCGCGCTTCCAGCCAACTCGCCGACACCGCCGCGAGTTCGTCGAGTATAGCCGGCACGCCCTCCGTCGGAACAACCTCGAAGACGATGCCGTCGCGCTCGGCTTTGTTGATGGCATTGCGCAGGTTGCCGCGCCGGCTACCCTTGATGTCGAAGGCGGCAAGATCGACCACGGCTTCCTCGCCGAGCTTGAAGGCGGAGAGACCGGCATCCGCGTAAAGCGACAGGCTTTCCGCCGGCACCTGGTAGAACACGGCTCGGCCACCGTGGGCTCGGGCCAGTTCAATGAAGCGCCAGGCAAGTTCGCGCCGCCCCGCCTCCGCGCCGACCGGATCGCCGAGCGATATCCAGGAGCGGCCGCGCTTGGCGTACATCAGGAAGGCGAACCCATCGTCCGAAAACATCAGGTTCTTGTCGCCCATCCGGACGAGGTTGGCCGATGCACGATCGCTGCCGGCCAGGATGGCGACGGCACGCGCCAGATCACCGGGCTCGGCCGGCTCGATCCGGCCGGACGGCGGACGGATCAGAAGCCAGGTCGCCACGGCGGCGGTGGCGAGCCCGATGCCCACGGCGGCGCGCAATGAACGCGGCGCGGAGGCGGACATCTCGAACTGCCACCAAAGGTCATGGCTGTAGGGCACTTCCTTGTAGACGAAGAATAGGATGCCCAGGGCGAGCGCCAGGATCGAGGCGATGCAGAGCCACCAGGCCGGGCTGAGCCTGTCATGCAGCAGCGATGCCGGGCGATTGTAGAGATGTCGGCTGGACACCAGCCCGACGATCAGGACTGCTAGCAACACGGCTTCGCCAATGGCCAGCGCCTTGAGAAGCGCCAGGGGAATCGATAGCGCCGTCAGCGTCAGCGTCAGCCACCACGCCCCGTCGAGCCGGTGGACGAGGCCGCGGCCTGAGACCAGCAGGAAGACGCCGATCACCGAGCCGACGAAATGGGCGCCCTCCACAAGCGGCAGCGGAACGAAGGACGCCATCAGGTCGAGCCGGGTGTCGGCCGGCGGCGTCACGCCGGAGAACACCAGCATGGCGCCGAGCACGATCGCCAGCGTGCCGAGGATGACCGGCGCTATGCCTGACACCGCCGCGGTGAGCGCCGGGCTGGCCATCGTCGCCCGCCGCGCCTCGCTGACGATCATCGCCGCCACCGCCACCACCAGCGGCACCACATAGTAGATGATGCGATAGATCAGCAACGCCGAGATCACGCCATCGATCGGCAACCGCGTGCCGAGAGCACCGACGACGATGGTCTCGAAAATGCCGACGCCGCCCGGCAGGTGGCTGAGCACGCCGGCGCCGACCGCCACCGAGAACACTGCGAGCACCACCGGGAACGAAACGTCGCCATCGGGAAGCAGGACGTAGAGGACGGCGGCGGCACAGGTGACGTCCACCGACGTGGCCAGCAGCTGGGCGAGAATATCCCGCGCTTCCGGCAGTGCCACGGCACGGCCGAACACGGTCACCGAACCGCGCCGCAGGCTGGCAAACAGCAGCACCGCCGCGACGGCGGCCAACGCCAGCAGGCCGATGCCGCGGACCGTGGTGCCGGGCATGCCGATCAGCGATGCGAGATCCGGACCGGAGATGGCAAGCCCCAGGCCGGCGACGAAGGCGAGCCCGAAGCCGAAGGCCGCCGCGACATAGGCCACCACCTTGGCGATCGCCTCCGGCTCCAGCCCGAAGGGCGAGTAGAAGCGATAGCGGACCGAGCCGCCGGTCAGCGGGCCGAAGCCGGCGATGTTGCCCACGGCATAGGCGCAGAAGCTCGCCAGCGCCACCAGCCGGTAGGGAAGTCGGACGCCGGCAAAGCGCAGCGCATGCACGTCATAGATGGACAGCGCCAGGAAGCTGCCGGCCGTGAACAGAAGGGCCAGCCCCACCTGCGTCCACGACGTATCGTCGATCGCGGCCACGAGATCGTCATAGACGACGTTCGACAGCAGGCGCGACAGCGCCAGGACCGACAGCCCAACGATGAGGAGCGCTACGGCGGCGATGAGAAAAGGCTTCAGACGGACGAGGCGATGGGAAGGAGCGGCGGGAACGACGGCGGACTCCGAGGGCAATGCGGCGGGCATGATCGACCTGAAAGGAACAAAGCCGGGCGGACGCCCTGCAATCAGCGCCTTATCTTGCTCGATTGCGTCAATCCGGCGGCGTTTAGGGCGCCCAAACTTTAATTCCGCGTAATGTTCGCGATTGTCTCCGGACCCGGAATCCCCGACAAACGGAACAACGATTCCAAAGGCGCAGACGCATGACAGTTCAGTCCCCTACCGCCGCCGTTCTCGTCATCGGCGACGAGATTCTTTCCGGCCGCACCCGCGACACCAACTCCGGCCATATCGCCGCCTTTCTCACCGAAATCGGTATCGACCTCCGCGAGGTTCGCGTCGTTCCCGACGAGGAAGACCGCATCGTGGCGGCGCTTGATGCATTGCGCACGGCCTATACCTACGTCTTCACCACCGGCGGCATCGGACCGACCCACGACGACATCACCGCAGATGCCGTGGCCAAGGCGTTCGGCGTCGCCATCGAGCACCATCCCGACGCCGTAGAGATCCTGCGCCAGCACTATGTGACGCCGGAGGAACTCACCGAGGCGCGTCTCCGGATGGCGCGCATCCCGGTGGGGGCGACGCTGATCGACAATCCGGTTTCCAAGGCGCCGGGCTTCCACATCGGCAACGTCTTCGTCATGGCCGGCGTGCCCAAGATCATGCAGGCGATGCTGCTCAACGTCGAAAAGAAACTCAACGGGGGCGTGCCGGTACAATCGGTCACGGTCGACTGTCCGTTCGGCGAGGGGGTGATCGGCTCGGCGCTCGGCGAGGTGGCCAAGGCCAATCCGCGCGTCTCCATCGGCAGCTACCCGATCCTCGCGGCCCGCAACTTCTCCACCAAGCTGGTGATCCGCTCGCGCGATCCGGAGGCCCTGGCGGCCGCCACGGTGGCGGTGGAAGCGATGCTGGCCTCGATCACCCGCGACAAAGCCGGGGATAGCACTCTCACCGACTATTGAAATCGACGCAAAACAGGCATTTGAAGAGCCCCTCGCCTGATCGCATGAGGATCGCCAACATGTCCCCGCAAGACGCCCAGCCGCTCGCCCCCAAGGCTTTCCCGGTCTCCTGGGACCAGTTCCACCGCGATGCCCGCGCCCTCGCCTGGCGGCTCGCCGGCCTCGGCGAATGGAAAGCCATCGTCTGCATCACCCGCGGCGGCCTGGTGCCAGCGGCCATCGTGGCGCGCGAGCTCAACATCCGCGTCATCGAAACGGTCGGCATTGCCTCCTATCACGACTATACCTCGCAAGGTGAGCTGCAGATCATCAAGGAGGTCAGTCCCGAGATCGTCGCCCTTGATGGCGGCGAAGGCGCGGGCGTGCTGATCATCGACGATCTCGTCGATACCGGGAAGACGGCCCGCATGGTTCGCGACATGATGCCGAAGGCCCACTTCGCCACCGTCTATGCCAAGCCCAAGGGCCGGCCGCTGGTCGACACCTTCATCACCGAGGTCAGCCAGGATACGTGGATCTACTTCCCCTGGGACCTGGGTTTTGCCTTCCAGCCGCCGATTTCCCGTCAGGGCAACGACTGATCTGCTAGATTTTTATTCACCACGTAAATAACTGATTCGCCAAAGTTTAGACTGGACAAGCCTATTTGCGGTTGTCCAGTCCGAACTGGCATGGCCTGATTCTCGCCGCATTCTTCCCTGTTTTGAGCCTCCGTCGCTGATCGCCGGTAACCTTCGGTGGTCCCTAAGGAGGCTCGTCCGCGCTGCCAACGCGGGTTCAAACAGGATTGACTGCATGCCATTCAAAACAAGCGCCAGATGCGCTTTTTTCACGGCCGCCATGGCGGTCGCGTTTTTTCACCAGGCAGCGCCAGCGCTGGCTCAATGCGGCAAGGCGTCCTGGTACGCCGAGCATGGCCGCACCGCGAGCGGCGAACGCATGAAGCCGGGGGCCCGCACCGCCGCCCACCGCACCCTGCCCTTCGGTACCCTCGTCGAGGTCGAAAACCTCAGGAACGGCCGCACTGTGGTGGTGCGCATCAACGATCGCGGTCCATTCATCAAGGGGCGGGTGATCGACCTCGCGCGCAGCGCGGCCAGCGATCTCGGCATGGTGAGCTCCGGTACGGCCAACGTTCGCCTGTCGGTCCTCGACGGCAAGACCAAGTCGCCCGCCAAGATGTGCGGCTGAGCTAGAGCTTCTCCGGCGAACTCCGGTTCGCCGATAAAGCTCTATCCCCTCGTTGAGCGCAGTTCCGGGTGCAAAACCGGTGCCCACTTTTGCTGGAACTGCTCCATCTTCCCGAGGCGGCGCTTCCGCGACTCGGAGCGCCGCCCTGCCTATCGCAACCCTGCGGCCTCAGCGCACCCGCGCGCGTGAAGCAAGGCGGCGGGTCTCGCGGACGGTTTCGTCAAGCGCGTGCCACCGGTGCTTGTTCAGTTCGATGTTGAAGATCGTGTCCCTGGGGAACTCGCCGAGGGTAACGATATCGTCGAACGGCAGGTTGCCCCAGCCGACCGGCAGGTGAAGGTCGCCGACGCCAAGCCCCAGCGCCTCCTGCTGGGTATGGACCGGGATGTTGTTGGTGCGCCCGAAACTGTCGTGAACGTGGACATGCTTGGCCAGCGGGATGAGCGGCGCCACCTCTTCCATCAGGTCGAGGCCGACGCTGTCGCAGTGAAGCGCGGCATGGCTGATATCGAGGCAGGCTCTCAGGTGCGAGTGATCGAGCTCGCGCAGCTCGGCCGCCAACTCGGACGCCGAAGCGGTGAGGCGATTGCCCTTTTCGGCAAAGATGTTCTCGACGCATAGAATGACGCCGGCCGCCTGAGCCTCCTCGCCCAACTTCAGAAGTGTTTCGCACTCCTGGGCGCGCAGCCGTTCGATCTGCGGCTTGGCGAGACCAGGCGCGCAGAAGCCGGTGTGCATCACCATGTGCTCGCAGCCGAGTTCGGCCGCGATTGTCAGGTGCGCCCTTGCCAGGTTCTGGTGCAGTGCGAGATAGACCGGGTCGCACATGAAGTTGATGCCGATGGCGGCATGGGCGCTGTAGGCAAACGGTCGCCCGCTGATGGCCCGGCGCAGCTCCTCGAGGCGAGCCGGCATGACGCGGCCGTCGATGACCAGTTCCATCCACAGAAGCGGCAGCTCGACCGTGTCGGTTCCCACCTCTTCAAGACGATCCAGGCTTTCAATGATCGTCGACGGCAGCCCGTTGGCGGATTCGGCGGAGGCTCCCACCCGGATGGCAGCTGAAGCATTTGGCATGGTCTGGTTCCATTTCGCGAGGTTGCGTGGAACGGCGCCGGCGAGAGGAACCCGCCGACCTTGCCGTTCTTTGATAAGAGAGAGTCCGGATGAATGTCGCGGACGGCGGAGCGACCTCAGAGCTTGCCCATGCCGGCCGCCATGACGTCGTCGCGCATGATGCGGCTGGTCAGCATGAAGACCAGGAAGACGGGCAGCAGCAGAATGAGGCAGACCACGGAGGCCACCGGCACCACCAACCCCGCGCCGGAGAGGTTGATGTAGAGCCGCGTCGTCAGCGTGTGGACGATGGGAGCACCGACGATGAAGGTGCGCTCGAACTCCTCGAAACTGCCGATGAAGGACAGGAGGCCGGCGGCCAGCATGGCGGGAATGCTGAGCGGGACAAGAATATGGCGAACCACCGCTATCCGGTTCGCCCCCAAGGTACGCGCCGCGGCGATGAGATCGGAGGGAATAGCCTCGAAGCCGCTCGCAAGGATGCGGATGGTCATCGGCAGCACGCCGGCCACCTGAATGATGATGACGCCGAGCATGGTGTAGGCGAGATCCAGCTTGAGGAACACGCGCCCCAGCCCCACCGCGACGACAATGCCCGGCACGATGAGGGGCGCGAGAACGAACACCTCGACCACCTTCTTCAGCGGGAAGCTGTAGCGGGCCAACGCCCAGGCCGTCGGCATGGCGATGATCATCGTGGCGAGGGTGACGACAAAGGTGATCACCAGGCTGTTGACCACCGCCGACCGAAGCGACGGGTCGTTCAGGAACATGAGCCAGTGGCGAGCGGTAAAGCCGTCCGGCAGAAGGCTCGGCGGAAACCAGCCATCCGACACCGACCACAGCGCGATGATGCCGAACGGCAGGCCGAGCATCAGCAGCACGCAAACCAGCGCCGCGAGCGACAGGAGGAGGCCGCGCGAACGGGAAGAGCCAACCTGTTTCATCTTGAACTTGCCGCCTTGCCTGTGCCGAAGGCCGCCGCCGTCAGCATGTAATAAGCGGCCAGCACCACGAAGGCCGCCAGGATCAGCACGGTTCCCATGGCGTAGATCGCCATCCAGTCACCGTCGCGATAGGAATCGTACATCAGGATCGACAGCGGCAACGGATAGGCAGGCCCCAGCAGGCTGGGGGCGGCGAAGTTGCCCAGCGACTTGACGAAACAAAGCAAGGTCGCGGCCGTGATGCCCGGCATGGCGAGCGGCAGCTGCACCGCCCAGAAGGCGCGAAGCCTTGTGGCTCCGAGGCTGCGCGCGGCATGCACCGTGTCGCTCGGGATGGCGCCGAAGGCACCGGCGATGATCAGCGTCATGAACGGCACGTCCTTCCAGAGCGTTGCCAGGATGACGCCGATGCCGAGGGGATCGCGGACGATCTTGCCGATGTTCCAGCCGCCCAGCATCAGAAGCCGGTCGATGAAACCGCCCTGTTCGAACAGCGTCAGAACCATGAAGGCGGCCACGATCGCCGGCACGGCAAGCGGCAGTTTGTAGAGACCGTTCAGAAGCTTGCGGCCAATGAAGCTCTTTTGCAGCATGAGCGCCAGGGGAATGGCGACGAACAGCGTCAGCGTGGTTGGCGCGATGGCGTAGTAGAGCGACATCATCAGCCCCTTGCGGTATTTCGGCTCTGCGAAAATGTCCGTCAGGGGAGTGAGCGTGAATCCGGCTCCGTCGGCGCCGAGACCGAAGGCGCCCAACACGGCCCAGAACAACGGCAAGCCAAAGGTTGCCAACAGAACGCCGATGCCGGGGAGCAGGAGCAGCAGGAGATGAACGGCACGCATCACCGCGCCTCCACGATCGCATCGGTCGCCTCCGGCGGTTCCGTTGCGAGGAGAGAGCGACTGTCTTGTCGGTCAAGCGTTTTGTTCGCGCCATGGTTGATTGTCCCGGATGAGGGCGTTGAGGATGGTGATGAGTTTTCTGGCGACGGCG
>NZ_JAMDLH010000020.1 GCF_023721755.1 Pleomorphomonas sp. NRK KF1
GGTGACCGTCAGGCCGTTCGACAGTGTCTGGTAGGTGATGGTGTAGTTCGACGCCGAGCCCGACGAGAACACCGCGTTCGACGCCGTGATGTCGTAGCTACCGACACTGGCGGTCGCCGCCGCGCCGGTGCTGGACAGCGTCACCGAGCCGATGGCGTCGCTGCCTTGCAGCGTGCCGAGTACCGAGTAGGCCGAAAGCGCTGCCAGCTGACCATAGGTCTTCGACACCGCCGTCGGCTGGATCACCAGCGTCAGCGCCGCCGGGTTGATGGTCAGGGCTCCCGCGACATAGCTGATGTCGTAGTTGCCGGAGGTGAGGCCGGAGGCGGTAAGCGTGTAGCTGCCGGCGTTGGTCGCGCCCTGGGCGTTACCGCCGTAGGCGAGCGTACCGCCGAGCACCGACGCGGTCTCGCCATTGACCAGACCTGCGTAGGTGACGCCGTTGCCACCGCTGTAGGCGAGGCCGTCGTAGGTCTTGGCCGCGCTGTTGGCGGTGACCGTCAGAGCTGCCTTGTTCACCGTCAGAACTCCCGCGACATAGCTGATGTCGTAGTTGCCCGACGTCAGGCCGGAGGCGTTGAGCGTGTAGCTGCCGGCGTTGGTCGCGCCCTGGGCGTTACCGCCGTAGGAGAGCGTACCGCCGAGCACCGACGCGGTCTCGCCATTGACCAGACCTGCGTAGGTGACGCCGTTGCCACCGCTGTAGGCGAGGCCGTCGTAGGTCTTGGCGGCGCTGTTGGCCGTCACCGTCAGAGAAGCCTTGTTCACCGTACCGATCGTGCCGGAGATCGAGTCCGAGGCCAGCACGTAGTTGCCGGCCGAAGCGCCGCTCAGGGTG
>NZ_JAMDLH010000021.1 GCF_023721755.1 Pleomorphomonas sp. NRK KF1
GCAACTACGTGCTGGCCTCGGACTCGATCTCCGGCACGATCGGTACGGTGAACAAGGCTTCGCTGACGGTCACCGCCAACAGCGCCGCCAAGACCTACGACGGTCTCGCTTACAGCGGTGGCAACGGCGTGACCTACGCCGGTCTGGTCAATGGCGAGACCGCGTCGGTGCTCGGCGGTACGCTCTCCTACGGCGGCACGTCTCAGGGTGCGGCCAACGCCGGCAGCTACACCCTCATCGCTTCCGGCCTCACCTCCGGCAACTACGACATCAGCTATGTCGCGGGCGCTCTGACGGTGAACAAGGCGGCGCTGACGGTGACCGCCAACAGCGCGGCCAAGACCTACGACGGCCTCGCCTACAGCGGTGGCAATGGCGTCACCTACGCCGGTCTGGTCAATGGCGAGACTTCGTCGGTGCTCGGCGGAACCCTCGCTTACGGCGGCACGTCTCAGGGTGCGGCCAACGCCGGCAGCTACACCCTCACAGCCTCCGGCCTCACCTCCGGCAACTACGACATCAGCTATGTCGCCGGCGCGCTGACGGTGAACAAGGCCGCTCTGACGGTCACCGCCAACAGCGCCGCCAAGACCTACGACGGCCTCGCCTACAGCGGCGGCAACGGCGTGACCTACGCCGGCCTGGTCAACGGTGAGACC
>NZ_JAMDLH010000022.1 GCF_023721755.1 Pleomorphomonas sp. NRK KF1
GCGATCCTGGTGGTTTCGGCCGCCGACGGCCCGATGCCGCAGACCCGCGAGCACATCCTGCTCGCCCGTCAGGTCGGCGTTCCCGCCATCGTCGTGTTCCTGAACAAGTGCGACATGGTCGACGACCCCGAGCTGCTCGAGCTGGTGGAGATGGAAGTTCGCGAGCTTCTGTCGTCCTACGAGTTCCCCGGCGACGACATTCCGATCGTCAAGGGTTCGGCCCTCGTCGCCCTCGAGAACGGCGATCCGAAGCTCGGCCACGACGCCATCCTTGAGCTGATGCGCGAAGTCGACGCCTACATCCCGCAGCCGGAGCGTCCGGTCGACCAGCCGTTCCTGATGCCGATCGAAGACGTGTTCTCGATCTCGGGTCGCGGCACGGTGGTGACCGGTCGCGTCGAGCGCGGCATCGTCAAGGTCGGCGAGGAAGTCGAGATCGTCGGCATCCGCCCGACGACCAAGACGACCGTGACCGGCGTCGAGATGTTCCGCAAGCTGCTCGACCAGGGCCAGGCCGGCGACAACATCGGCGCGCTGCTGCGCGGCACCAAGCGTGAAGACGTCGAGCGCGGCCAGGTGCTGTGCAAGCCGGCTTC
>NZ_JAMDLH010000023.1 GCF_023721755.1 Pleomorphomonas sp. NRK KF1
CTATGTCGCGGGCGCTCTGACGGTGAACAAGGCGGCGCTGACGGTGACCGCCAACAGCGCGGCCAAGACCTACGACGGCCTCGCCTACAGCGGTGGCAATGGCGTCACCTACGCCGGTCTGGTCAATGGCGAGACCGCGTCGGTGCTTGGCGGAACGCTCGCCTACGGCGGCACGTCGCAGGGCGCGACCAACGCCGGCAGCTACACCCTCACCGCCTCCGGCCTCACCTCCGGCAATTACGACATCAGCTATGTCGCGGGCGCTCTGACGGTGAACAAGGCAGCTCTGACGGTCACCGCCAACAGCGCATCCAAGACCTACGACGGTCTCGCCTACAGCGGCGGCAACGGCGTGACCTACGCCGGTCTGGTCAATGGCGAGACTTCGTCGGTGCTCGGCGGAACCCTCGCTTACGGCGGCAGCGCCCAGGGCGCGACCAACGCCGGCAGCTACACGCTCACCGCCTCCGGCCTCACCTCCGGCAACTACGACATCAGCTATGTCGCGGGAGCCCTGACCATCAACCCGGCGGCGCTGACGCTGGTGATCCAGCCGACG
>NZ_JAMDLH010000024.1 GCF_023721755.1 Pleomorphomonas sp. NRK KF1
CTCAGCGCCAAGGCATCCACCAGATGCCCTTACGTCACTTGATCGCTCTCATTACCCATGCCCATCCCTCGCAGAAGTCCGTCTGCAAGACCCGACCGCCTCCGAAGAAGCAATCGACACGGAACGGTACCTAAAACACGCTCCATGAACATGGATCACGATCTCCATGATGAGCCAACTCGGCCGGCTCACCATGTCCAAAGACCATTCAAATCACACGAGACATGCCACCGACACCCCTGCGGTCAAGCGGGGCAGCCCAAAGCCTTGCGGCTCCGGGACCGGCACGACACATCCAAGTCCTTTCGAACTCTCAGCGCCATGCCATCCGGCATGTCTTCTCTTCACGATAACAAGCGAACAGGACAATGGCGGCCTAGGGCACGCACCATTGCAAACTCTGTCTCTCATCTACGGATGTTTCGCTCGACACCAAAATGACTTGGTGGAGCCAGACGGGATCGAACCGACGACCTCAAGCTTGCAAAGCTAGCGCTCTCCCAACTGAGCTATGGCCCCATTCCGTCACCAAACCAAACCT
>NZ_JAMDLH010000025.1 GCF_023721755.1 Pleomorphomonas sp. NRK KF1
GCCAAGACCTACGACGGTCTCGCCTACACCGGTGGCAACGGCGTGACCTACGCCGGTCTGGTCAACGGCGAGACGGCGACGGTGCTCGGCGGAACGCTCGCCTACGGCGGCACGTCGCAGGGCGCGACCAACGCCGGCAGCTACACCCTCACCGCCTCCGGCCTCACCTCCGGCAACTACGACATCAGCTACGTGGCCGGCGCCCTGACTATCAACCCGGCGGCGCTAACGCTGGTGATCAAGCCGGCAGCGGTGTCCAAGACCTATGGCCAGTTGGCAGCGCTTTCGGCCTACTCGGTGCTGGGCACGCTGCAAGGCAGCGACGCCATCGGTTCGGTGACCCTGTCCAGCACCGGCGCGGCGGCGAACGCCAACGTCGGCAGCTACGACATCACGGCGTCGAACGCGGTGTTCTCGTCGGGCTCGGCGTCGAACTACACCATCACCTACCAGACACTGTCGAACGGCCTGACGGTCACC
>NZ_JAMDLH010000026.1 GCF_023721755.1 Pleomorphomonas sp. NRK KF1
TTGGTGGAGCCAGACGGGATCGAACCGACGACCTCAAGCTTGCAAAGCTAGCGCTCTCCCAACTGAGCTATGGCCCCATTCCGTCACCAAACCAAACCTAAGAGGATTGGTTGGCCTGAGTGGACTCGAACCACTGACCTCACGCTTATCAGGCGTGTGCTCTAACCACCTGAGCTACAGGCCATCACGGGACCCTTGAGGATCCCATTGACCGGTAACCCAAAAGGTCAGCCGATCGGATCTACCGAACACATCCGTGGAAGAAAGAGAAACGAAGCCGGCGCCAGGGCCAAAGGACCTCCGGATACCATGAGCGGCATCATCGGTGCAGCTTGAGGCTGCTGGTCCATGTGTTCCAATATCGAACCGTGAAGA
>NZ_JAMDLH010000027.1 GCF_023721755.1 Pleomorphomonas sp. NRK KF1
TTCACGGATGGCGAAGCGGAGCTTCTCTTCCATGGCGATCGGAACGATCAGCTGGACGTTCATCGTCACGTTGTCGCCCGGCATCACCATCTCGACGCCTTCATCGAGCGTCACCACGCCGGTCACGTCCGTCGTGCGGAAGTAGAACTGCGGGCGGTAGTTGGTGAAGAACGGCGTGTGACGGCCACCTTCTTCCTTGGTCAGGATGTAGGCTTCGGCCTTGAACTTGGTGTGCGGGTTCACCGAAGCCGGCTTGCACAGCACCTGGCCGCGCTCGACGTCTTCACGCTTGGTGCCGCGCAGCAGCGCGCCGATGTTGTCGCCGGCCTGGCCCTGGTCGAGC
>NZ_JAMDLH010000028.1 GCF_023721755.1 Pleomorphomonas sp. NRK KF1
CAGCGCCGCCAAGACCTACGACGGCCTCGCCTACAGCGGCGGCAACGGCGTGACCTACGCCGGCCTGGTCAACGGTGAGACCGCGTCGGTGCTCGGTGGGTCGCTGACCTATGGCGGCACATCTCAAGGCGCGGTCAACGCCGGCAGCTACACCCTCACCGCCTCCGGCCTCACCTCCGGCAACTACGACATCAGCTATGTCGCCGGCGCTCTGACGGTGAACAAGGCTTCTCTGACGGTGACGGCGACCAATGCCGCCAAGACCTACGACGGTCTCGCCTACACCGGTGGCAACGGCGTGACCTACGCCGGT
>NZ_JAMDLH010000002.1 GCF_023721755.1 Pleomorphomonas sp. NRK KF1
GACGATATCGGCCTACGAGCGGGTGAACGGCGACATCGGCATCCGCAACGACCTCTTCATCGTGCCGCTGGTCGGCTGCATCAACGGCCTTGCCGACAACATCGCCAAGGCGGTGCAGAAGGAGGGGCTTCTGCCCGAGGGCTCCAGCGTCACCGTCCTCTCCCACCCCTACGGCTGCTCGCAGCTCGGCGACGACCTCGCCAACACGCGCGGCATCCTGCAGAACTACGTCGCGCATCCCAATGCCGGCGGCGTCTTGGTGCTCGGTCTTGGCTGCGAGAACAACACCAAGGCCTACTTCAGGGAAGGGCTGGAGCTGCCTGACCCCGACCGCGTCCGCTTCCTGACCAGCCAGGAGGCCGGCGACGAGAGGACGGAAGCGCTCGCCCTCTGCCGCGAGCTCACCCAGAAGATGGCAGGCGACAGGCGGACCGAGGTTGGCGCCGACCGTCTCCGCATCGGCCTCAAGTGCGGCGGTTCGGACGGCTTCTCGGGCATCACCGCCAATCCGCTGCTCGGCGCCTTCTCCGACTGGCTGACCGGCATCGGCGGCACCACCGTTCTCACCGAGGTGCCGGAGATGTTCGGTGCCGAACAGCTCCTGATGGAGCGCTCGGAGAGCCGCGAGGTGTTCGACAAGACGGTGGCGCTGATCAACGACTTCAAGCGCTACTACGTCGACAACAACCAGCCGATCTACGAGAACCCCTCGCCGGGCAACAAGGCGGGCGGTATCTCGACGCTCGAAGAGAAGTCGCTCGGCTGCACGCAGAAGGCCGGCCTCTCCACCGTGCGCGACGTGATCGGCTACACCGGCAAGATCCGCAAGCCCGGCCTCAACCTCCTGTCGGCCCCCGGCAACGACGGCGTCGCCGTCACAGCGCTCGCCGCCTCGGGCTGTCACATGGTGCTGTTCACCACCGGACGCGGCACGCCGCTCGGCGGCGTCGTGCCCACCATGAAGATCGCCACCAACAGCGACCTTGCGACCCGCAAGCCGCACTGGATCGACTTCGACGCCGGCCCCATCGCCACCGGAGAGACCACCGTCGAAGGCCTCAGAGACAGCTTCGCAGACGCCGTCCTCCAGATCGCATCCGGCAAACCAACCAGAAACGAAACCAACGAAATCAAGGAAATCGTCATATTCAAAACCGGAGTCACGCTTTAAGCGGGAAAAGCCGCTTATCGCTGCAGGGCGGCGAGCTTTGCCGCGAGGCCGAGAAACAGCGCCCCCAGCGAGCGGTCGAGCCATAGGCCTAGCCGCGTGCTGGCGCGCAATCGCGCCGTCAGCCAGGCGCCGCCGAGCACCACCAGCGGCTCCACGGTTGCCGCGACGACGATGATCAGGACGCCATGCAGCAGGAGCTGCAGCGGCACCGGCCCCGCGCCTTCGACGACGAATTGCGGCAGGAAGGCGAGGAAGAAGATCGCCACCTTCGGGTTCAGGATGTCGACCAGCATGCCTTGAAGAAAGACGGCCGACAGGCGGCTCTCGACTTCTGCCGCCTTGACGTCGAAGGCGCCCGCCTTCGATCGCAGGGCCGAGATGCCAAGGTAGGCGAGATAGGCGACGCCGGCCCATTTCACCAATGAGAAAGCGGTGGCGGACGTGGCGACGATGGCCGACAGGCCGATGGCGGCAAACAGCACGTGGCAGAAGGCGCCGGCCCACAGGCCGAACATGGCGGCGAGCCCCTGCCGGCGGCCGCCGCGCGCCGTATGGCCGAGGATGAAGGCGATATCCGGCCCCGGCGACACGTTCAGCAGGAAAGCCGCCGCAAAGAAGGTTGCCCAGTGCGCCAGGTCGTAGCCCAACATGTCCGTCCCCGTGTCCTAACGGCTTCAGATCTATCCGGTCGGCGGCCGCAATGCATGCGGAAACGCCATCACGCCCGCCGCCGAGCCGGTACGTGTCGCGTGGCACGGGCGGGCACGTCGAGATCGGCGGCCACGTCCGGTTCGGCCGGCAGGGGCGCGTTGGCCGGGTGCGGCGGCTGGTAGATGGGGTCGGGCAGTCCACCGCCCTTGTCGGTGGCGCGTACCGCCTCGCCGGGCGGGGTCAGCGCCGCCGCCGCGTCGTCGGCCGCGAGATGACCGAGGAGATGCGTCAGGTTGACGATGCGGTCGGCCACCACATGGATGACGCCGCTTTCGGACTGCATGCGGCCCGTCACCGACACCATGCGGGAGCCGAGCACGATGGCCCGGTGCGCCTCGAACACCTTGGCCCAGACGACGATGTTGGCGATGCCGGTCTCGTCTTCGAGTGTCAGGAAGATGGTACCCTTGGCCGTGCCCGGCCGCTGACGCACCACGATGAGGCCGGCCACCGTGACGCGGCGGCCGTCGGCGGTTCGCGTCAGATCGTCGCAGGGCATGGCGCGCAAGCGGTCGAGGTGGGAGCGCAGGAAGCTGACGGGATGGGCGCGCAGCGACATCCGGAGATGGCGATAATCCATCACCACTTCCTCGCCCGGCAGCATGGGCGGCAAGTGCATGTCCGGCTCGATCTCGCGGCCCGCCTCCTCGGCCGCCAGGAACAGCGGCAAGTCGTCCTTGTCGCCGGTCCTGCCGAGGCCACGCACCGCCCAGAGCGCGTCGCGGCGGCTGAGGCCGAGCGAGGCGAAGGCATCGGCGTCGGCAAGCCGTTCCAGCGTCGAGCTCGGCAGGCCGGTGCGGAGCCAGACGTCGCGAATGGAGTCGTATCCCCTGCCCCGACACTCGACTATCAGCCGACCGTCACTCTCCTTGAGACCCTCCACCTCGCGGAAGCCGAGGCGAAGGGCATGGGTCGTCCGGATATGCCCAGCCATCGAGGCGTGGCGCCGATGCGGCGTCACCTCCGGCGCGCCGGGCTCCAGCGTCGCATCCCAATCCGAGAGGTTGATGTCGGGCGGTCGCACGGTGACGCCATGGTCGCGCGCGTCGCGGACGATCTGGGCCGGCGCATAGAAGCCGAGCGGCTGGGCGTTGAGCAGCGAGGCGGCGAAGACGTCCGGGTAGTAGCACTTGATGAAAGCCGAGGCGTAGACCAGCAGCGCGAAGCTCGCGGCATGACTCTCGGGAAAGCCGTATTCGCCGAAGCCTTCGATTTGCCGGAAGCAGTTCTCGGCGAAGGTACGGTCGTAGCCGCGCCCGGCCATGCCCTCCACCATCTTGTCGCGGAAGGTGTGAATGGTGCCCATGCGGCGGAAGGTGGCCATGGCGCGCCGCAGCTTATCCGCCTCGCCCGGCGTGAAGCCGGCGGCGACGATGGCGATGCGCATCGCCTGTTCCTGGAACAGCGGCACGCCCAACGTCTTGCCAAGCACCTGCTCCAACTCATCCTCTGGACCATGCTCGGGAGACGGGGCTGGATATTTCGGCTTTTCGAGACCTTGCCGCCGCCTGAGGTAGGGATGCACCATATTGCCTTGAATAGGCCCAGGGCGGACGATCGCCACCTCGATGACGAGGTCATAGAAATGGGCCGGTCTCAAACGCGGCAGCATGCTCATCTGCGCCCGGCTCTCGATCTGGAAGACGCCGAGCGTATCGGCGCGCTGGATCATGGCGTAGACCGCCTTCCGCTCGGGCGGCAGGCTGGCCAGCGTCCAGTGCCGATCATAATGCTCGCCGAGCATTTTCAATGCCTTGGCGAGCGCCGTCAGCATACCCAGGGCCAGGATATCGACCTTCAGCATGCCCAAGGCGTCGAGGTCGTCCTTGTCCCACTCGACGAAGGTGCGGTCGGCCATGGCGGCGTTGCCGATCGGCACGGCTTCGTCGAGCCGGCCAGCCGTCAGAACGAAACCACCGACGTGCTGGCTGAGGTGACGCGGAAAGCCCGAGAGGTCACGGGCATATTTCAGCACCATGGCAAGCCTCGCCTCGGTGGGATCGAAGCCGGTGCGGCGGGCGTCGTCGTCCTTCAGTCCCTTTGATGGCGATCCCCAGACCGAGCCCGACAATGCCGTCACCGCGTCGTCGGTGAGGCCGAACACCTTGCCCACCTCGCGCACGGCGCTGCGGCCGCGATAGGTGATCACCGTGGCGGCGATGCCGGCCTTCTCCCGACCGTAGCGTCTGTAGATGTACTGCATCACCTCCTCGCGCCGGCCATGCTCGAAATCGACGTCGATATCCGGCGGCTCGTCGCGTTCGACCGAGATGAAGCGTTCGAACAGAAGATCGCCACGCCTGGGGTCCACGTCGGTAATTCCAAGGCAATAGCAGACGACGGAGTTGGCGGCCGATCCACGCCCCTGGCAGAGAATGCTCTCCGAGCGCGCATAGCGGACGATGTCGTAGACGGTGAGGAAATAAGGCTCGTATTCCTTCTGGGCGATGATGGCGAGCTCATGCTCGATGGTCTTGCGAATTGCCTCGTCAACCCCTTCCGGAAAGCGTCGCTTCACCCCCTCTTCGACCAGGGCTCTCAATGCTTCGGCAGCCGTGGCGTAACCCGCGAAGGCTTCGCGCGGATATTCGTACTTGAGTTCGTCGAGCGAAAAGCCGAGCCCGTCGAGGAAGCGTACCGTCTCGCTTACCGCCTGCGGCAGGTCGGCGAACAGGCGTTCCATTTCCTCCGGCCGTTTGAGGTGGCGTTCGGCGTTCTGTTCGAGGCGCAAGCCGGCCTCGTCGATGGTGACGTGCTCGCGGATGCAGGTGACGATGTCCTGCAGCGGTCGCCGTTCGGGAGTGTGATAGAGCGGATCGCCGAGGGCGATCGGCTTGAGACCTGCCGATTTTGCCAGCGCCGCGAAGGCGGCAAGCCGGCGCCGGTCGTCGCCGAGGCGCGGCATGGTGACGCCGAGCCAGAGCTGGCCGGACAGGTCGGCGGCGAGCTTTTTCACCTCAGCGCCGAAGGCCGGCAGAAGGCGGCGCGGCGGCACGACGATCAGCCGGAGGCCTTCGGAAAACTCCAGAAGGTCGCCAGCCGTCAGGATGCAATCGCCCTTCTCGGCCCGCATGTTACCGGTGGTCAGCAGGCGGCAGAGCCGACCATAGGCGGCGCGGTCCTTGGGATAGGCGAGAATATCGGGCGTGCCATCGGTGAAGACGAGGCGGGAGCCGACGGCGAGCCGCACGCCGTATTCCTTGGCCGCCACATGGGCGCGCACGACGCCGGCCAGCGTGTTGCGATCGGCGATGCCGATGCCGGCATAACCAAGCTGCCCGGCCGTTCCCACCATCTCCAGGGCATGGGAGGCGCCACGCAGGAAGGAATAGTTGGTGACAGCGGCAAGCTCGGCATAGGCGGTCATGATCGCCTCCGAAAACCTTTACGAGGCCAATTTCCGCCATCCCCCCTCTCCCTGGTCCCTCCCCCACAAGGGGGGAGGGGACGATGGGACCAGCCGACCCATTTCCGAGGCAAGTCGAACCTTCCAATAATGGGTAGATTTAAGCCGCGTCCCCTCCCCCCTTGTGGGGGAGGGACCAGGAAGAGGGGTGAGCCCAGCCTCCTCATGCGAACAGTCCGTGCACGAACCAGCGCGGATGGTTGGTTTCGACCTGAAAGAGGCCTTCGCGGAACATCCAGAAGCGGCGCCCCTCGGCATCCTCGACGCGGAAATAGTCGCGCGTCGGCGCCTCCTGCCGCCACCACTCGCCAGCGATCCGTTCCGGCCCCTCGGCGCGCTTCACCTCATGCGTGACGCGCCGCCAGCGAAAGCGGAGCGGCGGGCCATCCGGCACCGAGGCCATCGCCTCCACCAGTTCCGGCTGCGCGAACAGGCGGATCGGCCGCTCGGGCGGATCGCCGGCCAGGACATCGGTTGCCGGGAAGCTAGCCTCTTCCGCCACGTGGGCCGGCACGGCGCGGCTTGCCCGCTCGGGAATGTGGCTCGCATAGAACTTGAGTCGCCGCACCCGGCCCCGGCCGATGCGGGCGCCGACACGGTCGACGAAGCGCGTCAGCTCCAGCGCCGTATCGGGCCCGGCAAGCGACAGGACCTCGGCGTCGCGGCGGCTCGCCTCGGTTACGGCAACGGTGACGCAATCGAAGCCATACCCGGCATCGAAATCCTCGGCGAGGCTGTCGAGCCGGCGGCAGAGGATGTCCTGCATGACCGTCGCCTCGCGGCTCGGACGGCTGAGACCTGCCTCGACATGGGCGAGCGCGCCATCGACGCGCCAGAGGCTGAGGCGAAGATGCAACGCCCCCTCGCCGGCCGCCTCCAGCCGCTCGGCCAGCGCGCCGATCAGCGACAGAGCGACGGCGCGCACGTCTTCCTCGCGGGCGATCGGCTCGAAGAAGCGGCGCTCGGCACAATAGGGAGCGACGGGCAGTCGCGGGGAGAAGGCCTCGTCGGCCAGCCCCAGCGCCCGATCGAGCTGGATGAGCGGAGCACGACCGAAGCGGGCGGTAAGCGGCGCGCGCGGGCCGTCCATCAGGTCGCCGATGCGCTTGAGACCAACGCGGGCGAGCGCGTCCACAGTCGTCGCGTCGAGCCGCAGCGCCGCCATGGGCAGGCCGGCCAGCGCTCGTCGCTCCTCGCCGGCTTGCAGCCGCCCGCCTCGTCCGAAGGCGGCAAGCGCATGGGCGGCGCCGATGGTCGAGGCGATGCCGATGCTGACAGTCAAGTCCTGCCGCTCGAGCCGACGCGCCATGTCGGCCGCCAACGCCTCTTCGCCGCCGAACAGATGGGCGCAGCCGGCGATGTCGAGCACCAGCGTGAAATCCTCCGGATATGGAAACTCCGGGTCGACGGACGACGTGCCGATGCGGCGGCCGGCCAGCGGCGTATAGCGCTGCGCCCAGTCGCAGAGACGATC
The DNA here is from genome assembly GCF_023721755.1 of Pleomorphomonas sp. NRK KF1. Lineage (GTDB taxonomy): Bacteria > Pseudomonadota > Alphaproteobacteria > Rhizobiales > Pleomorphomonadaceae > Pleomorphomonas. The sequence continues at coordinate 6,763 of NZ_JAMDLH010000002.1, forward strand.
GAGGAAAGCGGCGTCGGCCTCGGGATCGGCGGCGCGGACGTCAAGGCCGGGCACGCGGGCACGCGCGTCGGCCAGGCCGAGTCCCGGCTGCAACCCGAGCCGCACCGCCTGCCCGTCGACATGGGCGAGACGCACGGCGCTCCGATGTTTCGCCGTCAGCACCATGGGTGGGCGCGCCGAGGCCTCAGCGGCTGCGGAAGGGGACGACCGCTCCCGATCCAGGCGGGCGAGACGGTCGGTCGCCAGATGCGGCAGCCAGGCGACCAGATAGCGGGACTGCCAGGGGGCCGGCCCCTTCGGCTTTGGGCCTGGCGCGCGGGGCTCGGAAGGATTGCTCATCGGTACGCCACTCCATCATCCACGCGCCGACAGGACCGAAACGATTACGCGCAAGATCGGCCGCGAAAACCGGATTGCCGGGCTGGCGGCCGCCGTTGCTCGGGGCGGCCGAGATGCGCCAGCGCGTGACGGCGCTGGTCGGACCCGGAATGCCGCCCGTCCGGAGCAGGATGCCGGTGGCCCGGCCGCCATCGGCGATCAGCGACAGGCGGCGGCAGGCCGTCAGGTCGAGCCGGCGGTCGTCGCCGAAGGGTTCGATCAGCACCGCCCCGAAGGCACGGGCGGCAAGCCCCTCCTCGGCGGCGCGCAGCACGTCGGCGGTGTCGCCGGCCGTCACCGCGACGAGCCGCGACGGATCGAGGCCGAAGGCGGCAAGGCCAGGCCCATAGGGTTCGCCCGCCTCGCGCCCGGCCATCTCGGCACGCACCCAGAGCCAGAGACTGTCCCGCCCGGCCGCTCTCAACAGCAGCCCGGCGCAGGCCAGTGCGAAGCCGGTCGCCGAGGCCATGTCGGGCGCACCGGCCGGGCTCACGTCGTGCAGTGCGCCACGCTTGAGTCCCCCCGTCGCCGCATCGACCTCCGGATGACCGAAAGGAAGCGCCGTCGTCTCCGCGCCCGCCCAGGCGTTCGCGACCCGACCACCGCGAAAAGCGGAGGTCGGCGCGGCACGGATTGCGGCGGGCGCGATATCGTGCACCGGCACGCCGGCCAACTCTTCCACAGCCTCGGGATCAGCCCGAACCTCGCCCCGGCCGCGTGCCCGTTCCAATTGGGCGACCTGCCGTCGAAGCATGGCAATCCTGTCCGTCGACTCGCTGGCGAGCACGGTTCAAACTCCCGTTTCCGTGGGTTTTGTTCTCTATATGTTCCAGTATAGGAGGGGCATTCGAAGAGTCAACGGGGATGCGATGGAAACCCGTCGGGATCCTCCTGTTCGGATTCGAAAAATCGCCACTTCCCTGGCAGCCGCAGTCATACCTCGATCAGGGTCAGGCCGGCGGATCTGAAGGGATCGAGCACCTCTTCGGCAAGATCCGACACCGTCACGAGGGTGCCGACATCGCCGAGCGGCATGATCTGGTAGGGCGAAGCCGCCCCCAGCTTTTCCTCGGTCGCCAGCACGACGGTTTCCGCCGACTGCCGGGCGATCAGGTTCTTGACCGCCGCCTCCTCCCGGTCGCCGGTGGTGACGCCGGTTTCCGGATGAATGCCGGTTGCGCCCATGAAGAACAGATCGGCGCGGATGCGCGAGATCGCTTCGGCGGATGTCGCTCCCACCGCGACGATGGAATGCTTGAACAGCCTGCCGCCGATGAGTTCGACCTCCACATGGGGATGGCGGACAAGTTCCACCGCGATGCTCGGGCTATGGGTCACGACGACCGCCCTGAGATCCAGGGGAAGATGGCGCGCCAGTTGCACGTTCGTCGTGCCGCCGTCGAGAAAGACGATCTGTCCCGACTGGATCAGGCGGGCGGCGGCTTGTCCGAGCCGTGCCTTCACCGACGAGCCGACCTGTTCGCGCGAGGCGAAATCGGCGACCGCCGACGAGGCCGGCAGGGCTCCCCCATGCACGCGCTGCAACAGCCCCTCGCCGGCAAGTTCGCGCAGATCGCGGCGGATCGTATCCTCGGACACGCCCAGCCGCTGGCTGAAATCCTTGGCCACGAGACGGCCTTCCTGCCTCAACACCAGTTGGATCAAGGCCTTGCGTTCCGACGTGAGCATGCAATCCTCATCTGCACGAAAATTCTTGACTCTGCACGATATTGCACGAAACTAAGGGCAGGTCCAGAGTTCCGAAGACAAGGATACGAACTTGAGCATAGCCGATCGCGTTCGCGTGGAAGACGTCACCGTCCTCTCCGATGACTGGTACATCCTGAAGAAGACGATCTTTTCCTTTCGGCGCAGCGACGGAAGCTGGCAGCGCCAATCGCGCGAGACCTACGACCGGGGAAACGGCGCGACGATCCTGCTCTACGATCCCAGCCGACGCACTGTGATCCTGACCCGCCAGTTTCGCTATCCGGCCTTCGTCAACGGCCACGACGACCTGCTGATCGAGGCGCCGGCCGGCCTTCTCGACAATGCCGCGCCCGAGGTTCGCATCCGCGCCGAGATGGAAGAGGAAACGGGATTTCGCGTGCGCGACGTCCGCCCGATCTTCGACGCCTTCATGAGCCCCGGCTCAGTGACGGAGCGGCTGCATTTCTTCGTCGGCCGGTACGAACCCGGCGACAGGATCTCTGCCGGCGGCGGCAACGAGATCGAGGGCGAGGATATCGCCGTTCTCGAAGTCGGCATCGACGAGGCCCTGTCGATGATCGGATCGGGCGTCATTCGCGACGGCAAGACGATCATGCTGCTGCAATACGCCGCCCTCCATCTTTTCCCCCAAACGATCCCGAACAAGGCAACCATCGCATGCTGATCCTGATCGCCGGTCCCTACCGCTCCGGAACCGGAGACGATCCCCAGAAGATGGCCGACAACCTCCGTCGCCTGGAGCAAGCCTCCTGGCCGCTGTTCCAGGCCGGGCACGTTCCGATGATCGGCGAATGGGTGGCCCTTCCCGTCTGGCGGTCGGCGGGTGGGACAACGCTCGGCGACGAGCTCTACGACCGGATCTTCTATCCGGCTGCCGAGCGTTTGCTGGCGATTTGCGATGCGGTTCTTCGTCTTCCAGGAGAATCCAAAGGCGCCGACAATGACGTCCGCATAGCAAAAGAGCGGGGATTGCCGGTCTATCATCGGCTGGAGGACGTGCCGGGAGTTGGAAGCTGATCCTGCCCTGCCTTGACCTCGCCATGGATTGGCCCCACACAGTCCCGGTCCGGCGAAACGCCCCGACAATCCATACCGGGATCCTCCGTGCCCAACCGTTCTCCAGAATTTGCCCGCATCGAAGCGGCAACCGATGAATCTATCCGTCTCGCCGCCGATCGCATCCGGCAGGGCGAGCTGGTCGCCTTTCCCACCGAGACCGTCTACGGCCTCGGGGCCGATGCGACGCGCGGGCAAGCCGTCGCCGCCATCTACGAGGCCAAGGGGCGTCCCTCCTTCAACCCGCTGATCGCCCATGTCGACAGCATTGCCATGGCCGAGACGCTGGTCGTCTTCGATCCGCTGTCGCGGCGTCTGGCCGAAGCCTTCTGGCCGGGACCGTTGACGCTGGTACTGCCGGCACGGCCGGATTGCCCGGTATCCTCGCTGGCCACCGCCGGCCTCGACACGCTTGCCGTACGAATGCCGGCGCACAGGGTGGCGCTCGACCTGATCCGCGCCGCCGGCGTGCCGATCGTCGCGCCCAGCGCCAACACTTCGGGGCACGTCAGCCCCACCTCCGCCGCCCACGTCTATGGCGACCTCTCCCGCCGTGTACCGCTGATCCTCGACGGCGGCCGCACCGAGGTAGGCCTCGAATCGACCATTCTGCAGGTTCGCGACGACATTCCCTATCTCCTGCGCCCGGGTGGACTCGCCCGCGAGGACATTGAGGCGGCGGCCGGCGTCGCCGTCGTCCGGTCGGAAGGCGACCCGTCCACCGCGCCCGTGGCACCGGGCATGCTGGCCTCCCATTACGCGCCCCGCGCCCGCGTCCGGCTCGACGCCCGCCGCGTCGAGCCCAACGAAGCCCTGCTCGCTTTCGGCGGAGCATCGATCCGAGGCGCCACCGAGGCAAAGCGCGTCTTCAACCTCAGTCCGGCGGGCAGTCTACGCGAAGCGGCCGCCAATCTGTTCGACATGCTGCGCCGAGCCGACGGCGACGATGTTGCCGGAATCGCGGTGGCACCGATCCCCACGCATGGCTTGGGCGAGGCGATCCGGGACCGGCTGACGCGGGCGGCGGCTCCGCGCTAAACCTTCCTGCTACTTGACGGCTCGGTTGTAGCGGCATCCTCTGTCTCAGGATTTTCACGGACGCCGCATGGCGTCATGCGGAGAGGGGCGCATGCGGACACTTTTCCTGAGCCACCCGCGCTATCGCGACCATCTCGCCCCGGAGAACCACCCCGAACAGCCGGGCCGCATCATCGCCATCGAGCGACAACTTGAGGGCGAGGCGTTCCAGAACCTGATCCGCGACATGGCGCGTCCCATCACCGACGCCGAGATCCAGCGCGTCCATCCGGCCGCCTATGTCGACCATATCCGCATCCAGGCGCCGCACGACGGGCTAATGTCGATCAGCAGCGACACCATCCTGTCGAACGGGACCTACGAAGCGGCGCGGCTCGCAGCGGGCGCCGCATGCCTCGCCGTCGACGAGGTGATGGCCGGCCTTGTCGACAACGCCTTTTCCGCCGCCCGTCCGCCAGGCCATCATGCCAGCGCCCGGCAGGCCATGGGTTTCTGCTTCTTCAATCACGCCGCCATCGCCGCCCGCCATGCCCAGGCGGCGCATGGAGCGGAGCGTGTGGCCATCGTCGATTTCGACGTCCACCACGGCAACGGCACGCAGAACATCTTTTACGCCGACGAATCGGTGTTCTACGCCTCCATCCACCAGGCCCACCTGTTTCCAGGTACCGGCGAGGCATCGGAAACCGGCGTCGCCGACAACATTCTCAACATACCGCTCGGTGCCGGTGCCAACGGGGCTGACGTTCTCGCAGCGATGACCGATGCCGTTTTGCCGGCGGTTGCTGCCTTTCGGCCCGATTTCCTGGTACTTTCGGCGGGCTTCGATGCTCACTATCGCGACCCCCTCGGCGATCTCAATCTCGTCGAAGGCGACTATGCTACCCTGACCCGCTCCCTGATGGACGTCGCCGATCGCATCTGTGGCGGGCGTGTCGTATCCCTTCTTGAGGGAGGGTATGACATCGACGCTCTCGGCCTGTCGGCCGCCGCCCATATCTCGGCACTGATGGGGCATTAAGCCGGGCAAGCAACATCTCGGGCGCCGCGTAATCGCCAAGATGCCCGAGTTCAATGGTCCGTGCCTGTTGGCGAGGATCAGTGTTTGGAGCCATGCACGCCGAACTCATGCGCGACTGGTTGGGTGCCAAGCTCCACCATCGCTCGATAAAGGCTTCGCCTTGTCATGCAATGCCGCCCTGAGCGGCAGCCAATCCGGACGTCTGTTCAAATTTTGCTTAACGAGGCGTTAAGTTTTTCTTGGCCCGCTTATTCATTTTGCATCGCCTTCAATACTTGATCAGCTTTTGACCTCTGCTATCGGCAAAGCAAATGTCGCATTTTGGTCACGGACTCAAAAATCTAATTCAGCCTAGGAAGAAATCCGAACCGCATGAATGCTGCCTGCCCTTGTTCGGCCTCATTCGCAGGATTAATATATGAACGTGGAAGACGTGATTTAACCACGTTGTTCCAGAATGAATACATAAGACAAACCACGTACCCGGCAACGGGGTAGGACGGTACCCAGATGGTCAAACAGGCTGATGCTGTGAACAAGGGCCAGATCCAACAAGGCAGCGAGCTGGAGCTCGATGCCCAATATCATGAGATCGGCATTCCGGCGGTGAACGCTGCCGCGCGCGCCATGCGTCGTCAGGTGCAGCAGAAAGACTACACGACGGTCCAGCAGACCGCCCCCATGTTCTCGTACGAGGACTGATGGATCAGCCTTCCAGGGTTGCCGCATATGCGGCCGGCCCGGCGGCGAACCAACTCCTTTCAGATTTGCTTTCAAAGGCGATCGCGAGAATCTTATAGGTTCTGCGCGCGAGGTAGGGCTTGTGCCTTGAAAGCAGGGACTGGACTCGTCTACGGCCGGGGCTATGTCCCCGGCCGTAGACGTTTGTGGCGACAGCGAAGTGCGGGTTATCCGCCGTGCTTCATTCCCGCGCCATCCATCGGCATGGCATCGTGCCCGCCCGCCTTGTGATCCTTCGCCTTGGCGCTGATGGCTTCGACGGCGAACTCCACCGGGATCTCACCGGCCTTCTCGAAAAGCAGGGTTCCCTTGACCTTGGTGCCGGCCTCAAGTGGGGCCGTCAGCTTCATGAACATGAGGTGGTAGGAACCGGGCTTCAGCTCGACGGTGGCGCCGGCCGGGATGTCCAGCCCCCCGTCGAGTTGCCGCATTTTCATCACGTCGCCTTCCATCTTCATTTCATGCACTTCGGTGCGCTCGGAGAGCTCGAAGCTGCCGCCAACGAGCTTGTCGGCGTGCTCACCCGCGTTGACCACGGTCACGAAGCCACCCGCCATTTCCGCCCCATTCGGCGTGGCGCGCGTCCAGGGATGGTCGAGAGTGAGCGAGCCGGACTTGAACTCATGGGCGGCAGCCGGCGCAATGGCCAGCGTGGAAGCGGCGGGCAGGATCGCGAAAAGGCCCGCGACCAGTGCGGCGCGGAACGGTGGGGAAGCGAACTGGGGCATTGGAAACCTCGTCTATGAGGGAGTTACGGCCACTTTTGCGAGGCGCGGAGCGTCCATCAGCAGGTCGATCCGTCGCACGAGAAAGGGCGTCGATCTTTGGCGAGCAACAAACTTGTCAAGCGAGACCCGGAGGCCCCCTTTGCGGAGGCGGCCCGCCGGCCTCCAGTCGCCGCACGACGACGCTGGGCGCGGCCAGCTTGACCGGCAGACAGAATCCCACCGGCTCGGTGAGCCCAGCCGGGGGCGCCAGCGCGGCCGTCACGGTCCCGAAGCAGCAGGACAGACAGTCGTGCGCTATCCTTGCGGGCTTTTCGGCGGGCCGCGCGACATTGTCGGTACCGCCGTTCATCGAGCAAAGGACGAACGCACCGCCGCCGACACCCTCGCGCGCTTCGGAACGGGCAACGGACAGCGGAACCAGCGCCTGCAGCAGAAGCGCATAGACGAGCAGCACACGCATCAAGCTGCGCGTCAGCCTCGCCTGCGTTGGCTGCCAGTCGCCCCCCGCCATGATCTCCCCCACGGACCTATCCGATGAAACACTTACCAGATCGCCTTGGCGGTGCAATGTCCAACGGGAAAGACTCGACCGGCGGCACGCCCGCGTATAGAGAAACGGCAGACGGCAACGCCTCCTTCTTTTGGGAAGAGTCGCCGCATCCGGAGATTTTGCCCATCGCCAAGCGAACCGGCCTCGCGAAGGCCAGAGTTCTGGACGTCGCCCATGCTCAATGCGTTTCATCCCGTCGGCGACAAGCTCGAATACGCCCCCAATTGCGGCACCCTGGTGCCAGATCAGCAGACGCTTTGGATCGACCTGATGACGCCGACGCGTGCCGAGGAACTGGCCGTCGAGCAGTTCATCGGCGCCGAGCTGCCCACCCGCGCCGAGATGGAAGAGATCGAACCGTCCAGCCGGCTGTCGGTCGCCAATGACGTCCTCTATCTCACTGCCGCCCTGCCCTGTCGCGCCGGCAGCAACGACCCGGGCATTACCGTCGTCACCTTCGTGCTGACTGACAAGCATCTCGTCACGGTGCGCTACGACGAGCCCGGCACCATCCCCCTCGCCATCAAGAACGTGACGACGGCGGGAGCCAACGTGACGACGCCGCACGGTGCTCTGCTGACCATCCTGGAGGCCGCCATCGACCGGCTGGCCGACGTCATCGAGCAATCCGGCGCCCGTATCGAAACCATCGCCCGCCGGGTGTTCGAGGACGACTCGCGGACCTCACCGTCGGGCGATCGCTACAAGAGTTCGCTGCGGCGCATCGGTCGCGAAGGCCTGCGTCTCGGCCACTTTCAGGAGAGCCTGATCTCCCTCTCCCGTCTCCTGCTGTTCCTCACGGCCAAGATGGAAGGGCCGCGCTATTCCAAGGAAGACGTCGCCCGGCTGAAGCCGATGAAGAGCGACGTGACGGCGCTGGCCGACCACTGCCGGGGCCAGGAAGAACGCATCACTTTCCTGCTCGATGCGACGCTGGGCCTCATCTCGATCCAGCAGAACGACACCATCAAGATCTTCTCGGTTTTGGCCGTAATCTTCATGCCGCCGACGCTGGTCGCCAGTTTCTACGGCATGAACTTCCGCTACATGCCCGAGCTCGAATGGTCTTACGGCTATCTCTGGGGCATCGCCGCGATGATCCTGTCGGCGGCCGGCACCTATGGCCTCTTCCGCTGGAAGCGGTGGCTATGATCCTTGCCTGGGGCGTTCCGGATCGTCAGGAACGCCATCGAGAACGGCAGACTGATCCGCACGGCTTGGCCTGATGCGAGACTCCCTGAGATCGCCATGCCTGTCGAGAGTGGCGTAGGCAATGGTTGCGAACTTGGAGTTTATCTCCTTGAGCGCCGCGATCATCTCCAGGTGCTGGTTGCTCGAACCGAGACTGAGATGATCGCCCTGGCGAAGACGGGCGAGATGGGCGGCCCGGCTATGGCTTTCCATTTCGGTCACGGCCTGCTTGTGGCTCACCAGGCGCCGCGCCGTGGAAATGTCGCCGGTCCACGCCGTTTCCTCGGCAAGAATGATCGCCTGGTGGACGGCTTGCACCATGGCGTCAATCTCGGCTTTTCCCTCTTCGGAGAACTGGTACTCGCCCTTGATCTGCTCCAGCCGAAGAGCAATGAGCTTGCCGGCAAAGATGTCTCCACAGCGTTCCAGGCGGATCGCAAAATCGACGATGGGCCGGATGTCCGCCAGCTCTGCATCGTTCACAGCCGGCAGCTTGGCGTAGATCTCGCGAATGCTGGCCAAGGTGGCATTCATGCGCTTTTCCAAGCTCGCCATTCTCGCCGGATCCGGGACGGGCGCCGTGGCGTCGTCGAGCATCAACGCGGCGATTTCCAGCATGCTGGAGAGCTGACGCTTGATCATCGGGAAGGCAAGTCCCACGTCGTCGGCCACCCCTTTGGGTAGGCTGACGGTGAACGGCGCGTTGGCAGCACCAAAACGTCCGTCGATGAAACGCGCCAGACGCACGCAAAGCGGGGCGGATAGCAGCAGCATGGCGTTGAAGGCGAGATGCCCGGCAAGCATCGCCTCGCCGGTGCCAAAGCGAACGCCTTCCGTCAGGCCGCCGAAATGTGCTCCGACAAGCATGAGAAGACACAGCAGGACGAAGGCAAATCGCACTGCTGCCACCGCTCCCGCAACCGCCTTGCTGCGCGCGTTCTCATGCTTCAGCAGCCATAACGGCAAGAGTGCGCTGCCAAGGTTGGCGCCCAGTACGATCCCGAGGCCGGCGCTGACGCCAAGGGGCGCGTGAAGGGAGAAAGCCATGGTGGCCAGCAGCGCCGCGATGCTGGAGTGCATGAGGAGCGTCAGCGCGCCACCGACCAGCAAGGCCGTTACCGGATCGCTGTTCAGGTAACCGACGACGGCAGCGGCGCCCGGCAGGTTGGCAAGTGGGGCTACGCTCTGCCTGATGATCGCGAGAGACAGAAAAATCAGCCCTAGACCGAGAATGGTGCGGCCGTAATTTCGAAGACGCGGCTCCGTCGCACGCAAGTAAAGGGACCCTCCAACAAGAATGCAGAGAGGCCCAACCGCGGAAACCGGCAGTTGCAGAAACTGGACAGCCAATGCCGAGCCCATGTCGGCGCCGAGAGCCACGCTTGCCGCCACGCCGACTGGTACCGACCCGGTGCCGGCAAGCCCCGCCACGATCAACACTACGGCGATGCTGCCCTGCATGACAAAGCCAAGACCGGTGCCGGTCATCACATTGCGGACAGTCGACGCTCCCTCGGCGAGGCTCGACCTGATGCGGCCACCCCACAGACGCTCGATGCCGATCCGCATGAAGCGTACGGCAAACAGCAGAATCATTGCGCCGCTCAAAAGTTGGATCGCAAAGTTCAGGATCGTCATCGAACTGGCTTCCGCTGGAGCTTCTGGCCGGCAACTCTATACGCTAGTCGCCTAACAAATTCGGCAACCCACGCCCCCTTCGAAGGGCTTTTCAGACGATAAGTGGTGTGCCCCGGCGGCAGTGGCCATGCTGCGGACGGCAGGGAGGCGGTGGAGACCTGACATCAGGCAGAGAGCATCATCGGCCGACAGCCGATTCCTGTGGCAATACGCCTCAGGAAGCTGGAGATCGCAGTCGAGATCGGGTTCGGAGGAACTCGTCCAAGTCGAACGGCTCCTGCCTGCCGCGACCGTGACGCTTGTTTTCGAAGAGGCGGCCCACGCCGCTGCCTTCGCAGAAGAAGCGGCCGGACCGATGTCCGTCAAGACGCCGCGTATTCCTATCAGAAACAGGAGATCGAGGCGGTTGCGCTGGAGTTCCCAGGATATGGACTTGAGGTTGATGAGGGTCGGCAAGAAAGAACAAAAAACTGCTTTAAAAATGGCTTTTGCAGGGGACCGCCAGTGATCAACCGCCTCGATGGACCCGATCATCTCGGGACCAAAGCTCCATCGCATGCGAGCCGACCGATTTCTACGGTCCAATACGTAGCGTCCCGGAAATGGTCGTGGTGTGCCAGCCATCCCGCATTCCGTGACACCTCTTCTCGGGCGCAAAGACGGTGCGTGGCCTCCGGAGCGAGCTGCCGTTTGGTTCTATCGCCCGATGCTTTCGATCCACTGGGCCCAGCCCATTTCCGCCAGCCTCCCGGCGGCGTCCGGCAAACTCCTGCCCGAGGCGGCAAGCTGCCGCACCTCGCGAGGCGACAGGCCGGACTCGCGGCGGAAAGCCCGGCTGAAGTTCTCCGCATTGGGGAAGCCGTGAGCGCTGCCGATCTCGGAAATCGACACATGCCGCCAGTCGGGTGAGCGCAACGCCCGCAGGGCGCGCTGAAGGCGGCGCCGGTTGACGTAGGTGGCGAAGCCACCGACCGGTTCGAACAGTCGGTAGGCCTTCCGTCGAGACAGTCCGAATGTCGCGAGCAAGCTGTCGAGCGTGAGATCGGGGTCGAGAAGGTTGTCTTCGACGTGGCGCCGCAGACCGACAAGGCACGCCAGATTGACCCCGGCGACGTTGCGCTCGTCCGCATGACCGTTGATGGCAGCGGCAGCAAGGTCGAGGAGTGGAGGAATTGCGATTTCCGCTTCGCGAAGCGACATCCTGTCGAGCTGGCCGTAGAAGCTCTTCAGGCTTTCGCGAAACAACGCGACCAGCGGCAGCCCTGCCGGAACGACTTTCATGTGAGCGGTATCGGCGGACTCGAGCCGCGTCGTCATCAACCGCCTCGGCACCACGAAGCTGATCTGGTCATGGTCCGTGGTTGTGGTCGAAAGCGGCTGGGCCATGTCGATGACGTAGAGGTCGCCCTCACCCGCCACCTCCGAGTTGCTCCCGCCGCGCGAGGCGCTTCGCCCGCTGAGGTAGAACTGCAGCAGGTAGCCATCCATGCCGTCACGGGCGATCTTGTAACGTGAGCGATCAAAGTCCTGCGTGGTGCTGCGCAGGCGACCGAGAGCGACATCGCCCATGAAGGCCGCATCGACGTTGGCAAAGAAGCCCTCCTCGACGCTCTTGCGCGGACGCGCATCGAAAATGACGCCGATCGCCTCGGTCCAGGCCGGTTGGGCCTGACGGGGCGGCAAAGCGCGGGTGTCGAAACGAGAGCGAAGGGGTTTCGGTTCGGAGGTCGTGGCGCTCATTGGAGATCGGGCGCTCCGGTTGCCGCACGGGAAGCCGGCAATCTGGATAAATACTCATACATGGCGGACGTGGAATATCAAGCCGCCGAAGCGCGGGTCGACCTCCGCCAACATGGAAACGCCCGGCGCGAAGGCCGGGCGTCGTATCGTGTCTTTCCCAAGCCTGGGGCCGGGTGCATATCACGCCACGGTCAGGCGATACTTCGCAAACCCTTCCTCGGCATCGCCGACCTTCTCCACCTTTACGCCAGCCGGCACGGTGTCCAGCGTCGCGTTTGGCGAATTGGGGAAGGTCAGATTGACCCCTTCGGGCAGCTTGGCGATCGACCAGTTGCCGTCGGCGGAGGGGTTGATGGTCTTGTTGGCGATGATGTAGCGGACGATGACGTCGCGGTTGCTGTCCGGCCCCTGGAACACCACGGTGCTGCCGTCGGCCCCGGGGAAGTGCCCACCGCCGCCGGCGCGGTAGTTGTTGGTCACCACCAGGAACTCCTGGGTCGGCTCGACCGGCTTGCCCTGATAGGCAAGATCGACGATGCGATGCGCGTCGGGCGCCACCACCTTGCCGTCGTTGTCGTAGCGCTTCTCCTGCGTCACATCGATGCGGTAGGTGACGCCGTCGATGACGTCGTAATTGTAGGATGGGAACGACGTATCGATCAGCGGCTGCTCGTCGGGCTTCGTCGGGTCGATGGTGTTGAAGATGCCGGCCGAACGCTCGAGCCACTCCCTCACCTGTTCCCCGGTCACCTTCACGATGCGGATCGTGTTCGGGTAGAGGTAGATGTCGGCAACGTTCTTGATGGCGATCGGACCCTTGGGAACGAAGGTGTAGTAGTCGGGGCCGGAACGGCCGCCGCACTTGAAGGGAGCTGCCGCCGACAGGATCGGCAGGTCCGGCAAGCCCGCGGCCTTTGCCTGGGTGGTGCCATACCAGAGCTGCGCCTGGCTGACGATCTGAACCGACGGGTCGTCGGCCACCAAGGCCCAATAGCTGGAAATCGGCGCCGAAGTTTCGCCCACGGGACGACGGACATAGTCGAGCGTCGCCTCGTGATCATCCTTCACGGACGCCAGCACGGCCGGAACCGCGTCTACCCGCGACACGATCTTCTTGTCGGCCGTCCGCTCATAGATCGGCCGCGCCTCGACCTGGAAGCCATTGATCTTCCAACCCTCGCCATCCTTGACGAGATCGAGGTCGATGACGCCGAGGTGGCTGCCCCAGAAGCCGGGCATGACGGTCGGCACGCCGTTGAGGGTTCCCTTCTCGATGTCGACGCCGTCGATGCCGGCGAAATCCTTGCCGGGAAAGACGAGATGCTGATGGCCGGTGAAGATGGCGTCGATTCCCGGAACCTTCGAGAGGAACAGCGCCGCGTTTTCCTCGCCGCCCGCCCGCTCACCGCCGGCGATGCCTGAGTGACAGAGAGCCACGACCACATCCGATTGCGCGCGCAGCGCCGGCAGATACTTGCCCGCCGCATCGACGATGTCGATGGTGGTCGCCTTGCCTTCGAGGTTGTCCTTGTCCCACTGGACGATCTGCGGCGGCACGAAACCGATGACGCCGATGCGCAGCACGTGCTCTGCCCCCGTGGCATCGGTCACCTTGGCGTCGAAGACGCGGGTCGGCTCGATGAGCGGTGTGCCGTCGGGCTTCAGAACGTTGGCGCAGACGGCCGGGAACTCGGCGCCCGACAGCGCCTTGCCAAGGAAGTCGAGCCCGTAATTGAACTCGTGGTTGCCGAGTGTGCCGCAGAGATAGCCGAGGCCATTCATCGCAGCGACGATCGGATGTTTGTTGCCGCCATCCAGGCCCTTCTCATAGGCGATGTAGTCGCCGAGCGGGCTACCCTGAATGAGGTCGCCATTGTCGAACAGAAGGGCGTTGCGCACTTCATCGCGAGCGGCGGCGATCAGGGCCGCCGTTTTGGCGAGACCGACGGTGTCGTCGGCCTTGTCGCGATAGTAATCGTAAGGGTAGACGTTGACGTGAAGATCGGTGGTCGCCATCAGGCGCAAGCGGACGGCCGGCTCGGCGGCTGCGGTGACCGTGGGAACAAAGGCAACGAGCGCGCCGGCAGCGGTAGCCAGAAGCAGCTCACGGCGGCTGAGACGATGGATCGGCATAACGAACTTGTCTCCCAAATGGATGCCCCTCAGGGGCGAAACGTGTCGGCAACGACGTGATTCTCACGCGATCTGAAATCTTCCAGGCGCCTTCTCTGCCGCCCCTCGGCATCGAAATTGTCCGGCTTCAGCCAGGCTTCGAAGGCGTCCCTCAGCGTCGGCCACTCCTTGTCGATCACGGAGAACCACGCGGTATCACGGTTACGTCCCTTGACTATGACGGCTTGGCGAAAGGTGCCTTCATAGGTAAAGCCCAAGCGTTCGGCAGCCTTCATCGACGGCATGTTGAGCGCGTTGCACTTCCATTCGTAGCGGCGGTAACCCAGCCCCTCGAAGGCGTGCTTCATCAGCAGATAATGCGCCTCGGTTGAGATGGCCGATCGTTGCATCAGCGGCGACCAGGTCACCCAGCCCACCTCGATCGAGCCGTTGGCGGGATCGATGCGGAGATAGGAAACGATGCCAACCGCCGTGCCGGTCGCCTTGTCAACCGCTGCGAAGAACAGCGGATCTTCCGAGGGAACGAGAGCATCGACCCAGGCGGCGAAACCAGCTTCGTCCGAAAAGGGGCCGACCGACAGATAGGTCCACATGCGGCCGCTCCGGTCTGCGGAATAGGCCGCGAAAAGGTCCGGTACGTGAGACGCGGACAGGGGTTCAAGCCGAACCGTCCGGCCTTCGAGCACCGTGTGCGCCGGACGCCGACGCGGCTCCCAGCCTGCGACAACCGGTCCGATGGGATCGCCGTGGTCGTCCAACTCCTGCAAGATCATGCCTGCCCCCTGAACAACGCGCAATCCGACGAGCGCAAGGCGCCGCGCAATTCTGTGTTGTAGCATTACTTGGCAGAAAGCTCGCCCTCGTTTCCGCGTGACGCGCTCAACCCTTGTAACGAGCCTTACTTACCGATCACGCCGGCGAGCTGGATCCGATTCCGCCCCAGCGCGGCGAGCACGGCCTGGACGATGCCCTGCGCATCGAGGCCGGCGGCCGCATACATGCGCTCTGGCCTGTCGTGATCGACGAAAGTGTCAGGCAATGTCAGCGCACGGAACCGGAAGCCCCGATCGAAACGACCGTCGTCAATGAGCGCCTGCGCGACCTGGCTGCCGAAGCCGCCGGTGGAGCCTTCTTCCACGGTGATCAGAAGTTCGTGGTGGGCGGCGAGCTGACGGATCAGCTCGCGGTCGAGAGGCTTGGCAAATCGCGCATCGGCCACTGTGGCGGGAAGGCCGAAGGTCGCCAGTTCCTCGGCTGCCTTCAGCGCCTCGCCAAGGCGGGTGCCGAAAGTGAGGATTGCCACCTTGCCGCCGCCGGAGACGATGCGGCCACGACCGATCTCGATCGGCTGCCCTTGTACGGGCAGTTCGACCCCGACGCCCTCGCCGCGCGGATAGCGGAAAGCGATGGGGCCGTCGTCATAGGCCACCGCCGTCGCCACCATATGCCTGAGTTCCGCCTCGTCGCCCGGGGCCATCACGACCATGTTGGGCAGGCAGGTGAGAAAAGCGGTGTCGAAGGCCCCGGCGTGCGTGGCGCCGTCGGCGCCGACGAAACCGGCCCGGTCGATCGGCAGGCGGACGGGCAGGTTCTGCAGGGCCACGTCGTGCACGACCTGATCGTAGGCGCGCTGCAGGAAGGTGGAGTAGATGGCGCAGAAAGGTTTCAAGCCCTCGGTCGCCATACCCGCCGCGAAAGTGACGGCGTGCTGTTCGGCGATGCCGACGTCGAACACCCGGTCGGGAAAAGCCTCCGCGAAGAGATCGAGGCCGGTGCCGGCCGGCATGGCGGCCGTGATGCCGACGATGCGTTCGTCGCGGTGTCCCTCATCGACCAGCGTTTCGCCGAACACTTGCGTGTAGCTCGGCGCGTTGGCCTTGGGTTTGACCTGGGCACCGGTCACCACGTCGAACCGGCTGACGCCGTGATACTTGTCGGCCGCCGCCTCGGCCGGCGGATAGCCTTTGCCCTTCTTGGTCACGACGTGCAGCAGCACCGGCCCATCCTTGGCGTTGCGGACGTTGCGCAACACCGGCAGCAGATGGGACAGATTGTGCCCGTCGATCGGCCCGACGTAATAGAAGCCGAGTTCCTCGAACAGCGTGCCGCCGGTCAGGAAGCCGCGCGCATACTCCTCGGCCCGCTGCGCCTTCTGCCGAAGGCCCTTGGGCAGGTTGAAGGCGAGCTGCTTCATCGCTTCGCGCAGCGTCAGATAGGTCGGGCCGGAAACGAGACGCGCCAGATAGGCGCTCATGGCGCCGGTCGGCGGGGCGATTGACATGTCGTTGTCGTTGAGGATGACGACGAGGCGGCTGTCCATGGCCCCGGCGTTGTTCATCGCCTCATAGGCCATGCCGGCCGACATGGCGCCATCGCCTATGACGGCGATCACCTGGTTGTCGTCGCCCTTGAGGTCGCGCGCCACGGCCATGCCGAGGCCGGCCGAAATCGACGTCGAGGAGTGGCCGGCGCCAAACGGGTCGTAGATGCTCTCGGCCCGCTTGGTGAAGCCTGAGAGACCGCCGCCCTGGCGCAGCGTGCGGATATCGCCGCGCCGGCCGGTCAGGATCTTGTGCGGATAGGCCTGATGCCCGACATCCCAGATCAGCCGATCGCGCGGTGTGTCGAACACGGCATGCAGGGCGACGGTCAGTTCGACGACGCCCAGCCCCGCGCCAAGGTGGCCGCCCGTCGCGGACACCGCGTCGATCATCTCGGCGCGCACCTCGGCGGCGAGCTGCTCAAGCTCGGCAATCGACAGCATCTTGAGGTCGTCCGGCGAGACGACCTTGTCGAGAAACGGGGTGGCGGGACGCGACAATCCAAAAATCCGTGAAACTACGAGGGCAAACCCCTCACTCTCAGATACCAGTCAATCACAGTCTCTTCAATTCGCAAGCGTCGTGTTTATCAAGCTAAATTGCGGCAGATGAAGGGACGCTCATCGCGCGAGCCCGAACTGAATCTCGATGAGATGGTAGGACGAACCAGGTCCTCGCCAGTCATGATAGATCTCCCGGCTCTCGCCGGAAAAGACGTGCCGCGATCGTTCGATTTCCGACACCAGCGGTCCATAGCCCTTTGAAAACAGCGTTCGCAACGACCCCCGATGCAGGGCCGAAGCGGCGACGATCGGTTCGAGATGCATCAGCTCGAACGCACCCGAATAGACCGCCGGCCGTTCGATCGGAAGGCAGATCCGCCAGTCGAACAGAGCCTTGCCATCACGCGGAAGGTCGTTGGCGACAAAGGTCCAGGGACCTGCGACAGTGAGCCCCAGATCCTCCACTTCGGCCATCATGTCCGGATAGAGTTCGGCCGAGACCGTCGCCACGTCCCGGATTCGAATCCTCCGAGCCGCACTCAGCACCCACATGTCCTGCGTTTCGACGATGTTCATCCGGCACCTCTTGCTTGTGCCGGCAAGCTACCGGTGAAATGGTCGGCACCAAGCGAGAAAGTGAGTTTTTCTTTCCAAGCCGAGGCGAGAATGACAAGCCGATTGGAAAATCGTTCCTCCCGGGCCGGTTACTCCCTATCGAGCGGCTCCACGCCGGCCGCCGATCCGTCTCCGGCGACCCGAATCTTCTCCACCTTGGCCTCGGCGGCCTTGAGCAGGCCGTCGCAGTGCTTGCGGAGCGCATCGCCGCGTTCGTAGATGGAAATGCTTTCCTCGAGCGGCACCGAGCCCTGCTCAAGGCGGGCGACGATGCCTTCGAGTTCCTTCAGGGCCTGCTCGAAGCTGAGGGCGCTGACGTCGGTGGCGTTGGTCATTTTCGGCAGCCTTTCGTCGGTCAGGGATAGAGGCGGGTGCGCGTCCAGCCGCCGTTGCCGTCGGGCAGAAAGCGGACGCGGTCATGCAGACGGAACAGCCCGTCACGCCAGAATTCGATGGCCGTCGGCGTGATACGCAGGCCCGACCAGTAGTCGGGGCGCGGCACGGCTCCGACGCCGAACTTCAAGCCCCATTCGGCAACCGCCTTCTCAAGCGCGAAGCGACTTTCGAGCGGGCGCGATTGCTTGGAAGCCCAGGCGCCGATGCGGCTGCCGCGATCGCGGCTCTGGAAATAGGCGTCCGCCTCGTCCTTCGAGACCTCGGAGACGTTGCCGCGAATGCGAATCTGCCGCTTGAGACTCTTCCAGTGAAACAGGAGCGCCGCCTTGCGGCTCGCAAGAATCTGCTCGCCCTTGGCAGAACCGAAGTTGGTGTAGAAGACGAAGCCCCGCTCATCGAAGCCCTTGAGCAGCACCATGCGGGCGTCCGGCATGCCATCTTCATCGACGGTGGCCAGCGCCATGGCGTTGGGGTCATTCGGCTCGCTCTTCTCGGCGTCCTTCATCCAGCTGACGAACAACTGATAGGGCTCCGAGGCTTCCGTGAAATCGGGCTCTGAACTGGACATGTCTCGTCGACGCCTCGTCGTGCTGGCTGGCCGGCGGCCAGATTCGGGCAAGCGTCCGACCGGCATATAGCCACATCCCGGCCGGCGACAACCTCTTGGACGCCTGCCCCCTGAAAAGATTTTGTCAAAGCGGTCCGACCCGTATAATGGCACACTCTGGAACGGAACGTGATCGGGCATTACATGCTTGGCAGAACCTTGGCGCCGCTCGGCGCCATCATCCATTTGAAGAGGGCCAACCAGCATGCGTGATCCGTATGAGGTCCTGGGCGTGCCCAGGGGCGCGGACGAAACAACGATCAAGAAGGCTTACCGCAAGCTCGCCAAGCAGCACCACCCGGACGCCAACAAGAACGATCCGCGCTCGAAGGAGCGTTTTGCCGAGGTGAACTCGGCCTATGAGATCGTCGGCGACAAGGACAAGCGCCGCCAGTTCGACGCCGGCGAAATCGATGCCGAGGGCAAACCGCGTTTCACCGGGTTCGAGGGCTTCAGCGGCGCCGGCGGCATGGGCGGCGGTTTCCGCCAGGCAGGCGGCCGACCAACCGACGACATCCTGCACGACATCTTCGGCGACGCCTTCGCCAGCTTTGCCAACGGCGGTGCCCGTGGCACGCGCGGCGGCCGGCGCGGCGGCGGGTTCTCGGGATTCGAAGGTTTCTCGAATGCCGGAGCGGCCGGCCAGGGCGCGGGTGCCGCAGGATCGACCAAGGGCGCCGACGTCATGGTGACGGCGCGCGTCCGCCTCGAGGATATCGTCGGCTCGGGCAAGGTCCGCGTCACCTTGCCGAGCGGCAAGTCGCTCGACGCGAAGATCCCCGCCGGTTTCGAGCCCGGTCAGCAGCTTCGTCTCAAGGGCCAGGGCGGGGACGGCACGCCGCCGGGCGACGCCATTGCCATTCTCGTCTACGAGACGCATGCCCTGTTCCGCCCGGATGGCTACAACCTGCGTCTTGATCTGCCGGTCACGCTCGACGAGGCGGTGCTTGGCGGCAAGGTGCGGGTGCCGACACTGGAGGGCGCCGTCGACATGACCATTCCGGCCGGCGTCACCGGCTCGAAGGCATTCCGCCTGCGCGGCAAGGGCCTGCCCGACAAGAAAGGCGTTCGGGGCGATATCTTCGTCACCCCGCGTATCGTGCTGCCCGATGGCGCCGATGCGGGCCTCGAAAAGCTGATGGAGCGTTGGCGCGAGGTTCGTCCCTACGACGTTCGCGGGCCGGAATTCTCTTCATGAGCCGCCTGCCCCCGCTGCCATTGCCACCGGCGCGCGGTGCCCGCACCGCGCGTTTCGTCGCCAGCCTCGCCTTCATGGTGATGGTGGTCGGGATCGTTTCTCGCCATCTCGATCTGATATCGAGCGGCACCATGTACACCGCCGTCGGCACCGGCCTGTTTCTCGGCCTTGTGGCGCTCGGCGTCCTGGCAATGACCATCCGTGACGTCTGGCGGGAAGGAAGGGGGGGCGCGGACAGCGCGTTCGGCACCCTGCTGCTGATCATAGCCGCTTTTTCGCCATTGATCGGCGCTGTCGCGGCTTATGTGGCCTACCCCGCAATAGACAGCGTTTCGACCGACACGGACGACCCGCCCGCCACGCCGGCAGGGTTCTCGCAAGTGGTGCTGCCGTTCGATCTGCGCGCCGCTCCCGGCGAAGCGGCGGCCTTGCAGGAGGATGCCTATCCCGACCTGACGACGCAGGCCACCGACCTTTCCACCGTCGAAGCCTATGCGCTCGCTCGGCAGACCGCCGACGATCTCGGCTGGGCCATCCGGCTGGCCGAGGAGCCCGACACCGAGGCGGCGAGTGGCCGCATCGAGGCCGACGCGCGATCGCTGGTGCTGGGTACGCAGGAGTATGTCGTCGTCCGCATTCGTCCCGGCGACAGCGGCAGCCGCATCGACGTTCGATCCCTGAGCCGGGTGGCCATGCCCGATCTCGGAGAGAACGCCCGCCACGTCGGAGACTTCATTGCCCGCTTCGGCGAAATGTCACGGCGACAGGCGGCCAACTAGCTCATACTCGGCTCAGCCTGTCGTCATCTCTCCTCAACAGACCGCGCCTCTCCAGCCAATCGGTGTGAGCCCCGACAGACAGCGCCGCCGCCCCGGCCAGCGCCGGATCGAGACCGATGTAGACGGCAGCGACGATCTCCTCGATGGTCCGATCCCTGCCATCGAGCGCCCGCAGGATCGCCGCCTCGCGCGCTTCCCGATGTCGCTTGAGTTCGGTCACGCGGGCCGGACCGTCGACCACGGGGCCGCCGTGCCCCGGCAGGTAGGTGCGCGACCCGATGGCGGCGAGACGATCGAGGGACGCCATGTAGTCGGCCATGCTTCCATCCGGAGGCACGACGACGCTGGTCGACCAGGCCATAACATGGTCGCCGGAAAACAGGAGTCCCAGTCCGGCGAGGTCGTAGCAAAGGTGCCCGGCCGTGTGGCCCGGTGTGGCAATGGCCTCGAGCGGCCCTGCCTCGGTCTCCACAGTGTCACCATCGGCCAGTATCCGGTCTGGGCGATAGAAGGAGCGCGTAGCGTCAGGCGCAGTGCCGATCACCTCGGCGCCGGTCAGTTCCGAAAGTCGACGGACGGCGCCGACATGATCGGCGTGATCGTGCGTCACGACGATCCGCCGGATCGGCGCGCCTGCGACCGCCAGAAGATCCGACACATGGGCGTCATCGTCGGGACCGGGATCGATGACAGTGATGTTCCGCTCGCCGAGCAAATAACAGTTGGAGCCGCGGAAGGTCAGGGGCCCTCCATTGCGGGCGGTGAGGCGGCGAACGCCCGCTGCTATCGGCTCGGCAGCACCATATGCCGGCATGAAATCAAGAACGGGGTCGGCGCTCACCTCACCCTCCCCCGCCGAAGCAGTCCGGCATGTGCGTCCATGAGAGCAGATGAGTCTCCTGGGGGTTGCATGAATCGCCCTGACTCCCGATGACCCCGCATGGACTCGCTCATCCCGGTGTCCCGGTGCCGACACCTCGTGCCGTGAACCACTCGATCAACCAGAAAAAGCTCCAGCCAAGGACAAACATCGCCGAGATCGCCAACGCAACGACCATTATCATCGTCCAGACGAGGGAGCGGGACATCATCGGCGCATCGGCATCGGGGATGGAGGCCAGTGCCCGGATCAGGTCCGCGCCCCGTTCGGGATCGAAGACGAAGATGCCGGCTTGCCGCCGCGCGCCGATCCTGAAGCCATCGGTTCCCATCGTCCGGATGAGATCCACGGGTCTCCACAAAGCGACGACGTCCCCTTCCGGAGCGATGATGGCGAGCCCGTTGGGGGACAGTTCTGCCCTCGCCGATCGGCGCTGGCCGTCGCCCTCCTCGAAATCTCCCTCGACCGTCGCCCATGTTGTCGTCGTCATGTCGCAGTCTCCCGGCAACCGGCCGAATATGACCGAGCCGCGCTTGCATTTCCACACGAACTGCCTCAAACCGATTCAAGATACAAAGTTCATGGAAAAGCCGTAGAGGTTCGCGACCTTGCGTTCGGAGGTCGGGCCTATCGATATCGGCGCAGCCATCGTGGTCGGTCTCGGCCGGCAGTCACCGTCCATCCGCCTGCACACGAGTTCGTCCTTGTCCAAGACTTTTGCCCCACTCGTCTCGCTCCTGACCGGTGTCGCCTTCCTTTTGTGCGGAAACGCACTGTTGGGCACGATGATCCCGCTCCGTGGGCTTCACGAGCACTTCACGCCGGTCATCATCGGCCTCATGGGGTCTTCCTACAATCTCGGCTTCGTCGTGGGCTGTCTTGCCTGCCCCTATCTCATCCTCAGGGCCGGCCACATTCGTGCCTATTCGACGCTGGTCGCCCTTGCTGCCGCGACAACGCTTGTCCATCCGATGGTCGTCGATCCCGTGGTGTGGATCGGCGCGCGCTCCATCACCGGCTTCTGCCTCGCGGGCCTCTACCTCATCATCGAAAGCTGGCTCAACGACCGCGCCACCAACGACAATCGCGGCCTCATCATGAGCGTCTATATCGTCGTCAACTACCTTACGACGACTGCCGGCCAACTGATGATCCTGCTGGCGCCCATTGAGCATTTCGAGCTCTTCGCGGCCGCTTCGCTCCTGGTGTCGCTGGCCGTGGTTCCCGTAGCGCTGACCACGTCAGCGCAGCCGGCGCCGATCGCCATCGTCCAGTTCCGACCGCTTGAACTTCTGAAAATGGCACCGGTCGGTCTTGCGGGCACATTCATGATCGGCGTCGCCAACGGCGCCTTCTGGTCGCTCGTCACCGTCTTCGCCATCGGGCGCGGTCTGTCGGCGAACGAAGCGGCCATCTTTCTATCACTTGCCGTGATCGGCGGCGCCTTGATGCAGTGGCCCGTGGGGCGGTTGTCCGACGCCCATGACCGCCGGCTGGTCCTTGCCTGCGTGATGGTGTTGTCGGCGATCGCCAGCCTTCTGACATTCCTGCTGCCGCTCGGCGGCACCGGCCTGTTCATCATGGCGTTCCTGCTCGGCACCGTCGTGCTGACGAGCTACTCGGTAGCGTCGGCCCACGCCTACGACCGAGCGGACAAGTCCGCCTATGTCGAGATGGCGACCGGCGTTCTGCTCGCCAACGGCGTCGGCGCTGTGTTCGGGCCGCTGATCGCTTCCTTTGCCATGGAGAGCTGGGGGAACGGATCGCTGTTCGTGTTCATGGCGCTGGTCGAGATGCTGCTTGCCGCCTTCATTGCCTTGCGCTCGCGTATCCGTCCCACGCAGCCGGACGATCCGAAGGATACCTACGAGCTCTTCTCCACCGCACCTGTCGGTGGCGCCATCCCACCCGAGGCACCGGCGCCCGACGATCCCATCCTCCAGACGCCCGTCGTTCCGGCACCCGAGCCCCAGGAGCAGGAAGAGGCCGATTCTCCCTGACCGGGTCTTGCCAAACTCCGGCGTCTGCCCCAAAGCAACGCCATGGCCAGGATCCGTCTCGATCAGCTTCTCGTCTCCCGTGGGCTCACGGACACTCGTGCCCGCGCTCGTGATGCGATTCTGCGCGGGCATGTGATCCTGGCCGGGCGAGTGGCGGACAAGCCCGGCCTGTCGGTCGACGAAGATGCCGAGCTTGCGATTACCGATCCGGCCGCCGCCTACGTTTCGCGCGCCGCCCTGAAGCTCGTCGCCGGTCTCGATCGCTTCGGCTTCGACGTTGCCGGTCGAGACTGCCTCGACATCGGCGCCTCCACCGGCGGCTTCACCGAAGTGTTGCTTCAGCGGGGCGCCGCCCGCGTCGTGGCGCTTGATGTCGGACACGGCCAGCTGCATCCGCGCGTCGCCGCCGATCCGCGTGTCCAAAACATCGAGGGTTTGAACGCCCGCGATCTCTCGTCCGCAGATATCCCCTTCCGGCCCGAGGTGATCGTCTCCGACGTTTCCTTCATCTCGCTGACACTGGCGCTGCTACCAGCGCTGACGCTGGCCCGGCACCCCGCTGTCGGCATCTTCCTCGTCAAGCCGCAGTTCGAGGCGGGCAGGCAGGCGATCGGCAAGGGCGGCCTTGTCGACGAGACAACCGGTCGTGCCGCCGCCGAGCGTGTGTGCGCCTGGCTTGACGGTCGCGACGGTTGGCGCGTCCACGACCTCGTCCCATCGCCGATCCTCGGCGGCGACGGCAACCACGAATATCTACTCGGAGCCAGCCTTGACTGAACTCGTGATCGATCGCCTTGGCCACCGAGGCGATGGCATCGCCTCAACAGCGGACGGCAAGCCGTTGTTCGTACCCTACACGCTGCCCGGAGAGATCGTGGATCTCGATGTTCAGGGGGGAGCGATGCGCCTCAGCCGGATCGTCTCGCCCTCGCCCGACCGCATCGAACCGGTCTGCACGCACTTTGGCACCTGCGGCGGTTGCCTGCTCCAGCATTTTGCGCCCACACCCTATGCTGATTTCAAGCGGCGGCTTGTCATCGATGCCCTGGCCGATCGTGGCCTGACGCCAGAGGTCGGCGAAACCCGACTGGTGCCGCCCGGCTCCCGTCGCCGGGCAACATTCGCCGGCATCATGGCCGGCCGTCATCCGCTCGTCGGCTTCAACGAGCGGGGAAGTCATCGCCTCGTCAGTCTGGACGAGTGTCCCGTCATCAAGCCGCAGCTCCTCGCCGCGTTGCCTGCGCTGACGGCGATCACCGGCCTTGTCACCCCCCGCAAGGGCGGGCTCGATCTTACGGTGACGTTGACCTCCGGCGGCCTCGACGTATCCGTCACAGGCATGGCGGCACGTGATGTCGACCGGCTGCGACTTCAGCTCATCGAGCTTGCCGCGCGCTTCGACCTTGCCCGCCTCTCGACTGGCGGCGAAGCGATCGTCGAACGGCGCGCGGCAACGATTGAGATCGACGGCGTCGTGGTTGCGTTGCCGCCCGGCGGCTTCCTTCAGGCTTCTCAGGAAGCCGAGGCGATCATGGGCGAGCTGGTGACGGCCGCCATCCCTGCGAAGGCAAAACGGGTCGCCGATCTGTTCTCCGGCGTCGGCACCTTCTCGCTGCGCCTCGCTCGATTGGCCGAAGTGCTGGCGCTCGAAGGCGAGTCCGGCGCCGTCATGGCGCTCGACAGGGCGGCACGCGGCATGACCGGCCGCCATCGCATCACGGCGGAGAAGCGCGACCTGGCTCGCCGGCCGCTGGTCGAAAAGGAACTTGAGAAGATCGACGCCGTGGTGTTCGACCCGC
The DNA here is from genome assembly GCF_023721755.1 of Pleomorphomonas sp. NRK KF1. GTDB lineage: Bacteria > Pseudomonadota > Alphaproteobacteria > Rhizobiales > Pleomorphomonadaceae > Pleomorphomonas. Next base: position 31,806 of record NZ_JAMDLH010000002.1, read on the forward strand.
CGCGCGCCGGGGCCGCCGAGCAGAGCCTGTGGTTGTCTCGCTCGAAGGTACCGACCGTGGTGGCGGTCTCCTGCAACCCGGCCACGCTGGCCCGCGATCTCAGGACGCTGGTCGACGGCGGCTATCACATCGACACCGTGACCCCGATCGACCAGTTCCTGTGGTCGAGCCACGTCGAAGTGGTCGCGGTCCTCAAGCGCTGATCGCCTCATCGGCCCGAGATGCGACAAGGCCGGGGCGACGAGTCGCTCCGGCCTTTTCCCTTTGAGTGACGACCAACGTCAGGCGAGCGCCTTCGCTGGATCGAGGTAGGCGAGGCCGAGGGCGTCGCTCACCGCCTTGTAGGTGATCTTGCCGGCATGAACGTTGAGGCCATGGGCGAGATGGATGTCGTCCTTGCAGGCCTCTTTCCAGCCCTTGTTGGCGAGTGCCAGCGCAAAGGGAAGCGTCGCGTTGTTGAGAGCAAAGGTCGACGTACGGGCGACGCCGCCGGGCATGTTGGCGACGCAGTAATGGACGACGCCGCTCTCGATGTAGGTCGGGTCGGAATGCGTGGTGGCATGCGACGTCTCGGAGGCGCCGCCCTGATCGATGGCGACATCGACGAAGGCCGATCCCTTCTTCATGGCGGCGATCAGCTCGCGGCTGATCAGCTTGGGCGCGGCGGCGCCGGGCACCAGCACTGTGGAGATGACGAGGTCGGCGCCGGTAACGAGATCGGCCACGGTGTCCTTGTTGGAATGGGCCGTCTTGATGCGCACGCCGAAGGTGGCGATGGCGCGGCGCAGGGCATCAATGGAGTTGTCGACCAATGTCACGTCGGCACCCATGCCCAGGGCCACGTGGGTGGCGTTGGTGCCCGCAACGCCGGCGCCCAGAATGACCACCTTGGCCGGCGCCACGCCGGCGACGCCGCCAAGCAGGATGCCCATGCCGCCGGCCGCGTTCTCAAGCGCCGCGGCGCCGACCTGGGGCGCCATGCGGCCGGCCACTTCGGACATCGGGGCGAGCAGCGGCAGCGAGCCGTTGGGCGCCGTAACCGTTTCGTAGGCGATGCAGGTGGCGCCGGACTTCATCAGGTCCTCGGCCTGCTCCGGATCAGGGGCAAGGTGAAGATAGGTGAAGAGCGTCTGTCCCTCGCGAAGCTTCTTGCGCTCGACGGCGAGCGGTTCCTTCACCTTGACGACCATGTCGACCTTGGCGAAGATTTCATCAGGACCATCGACGATGGAGGCGCCCGCCTTGACATAGGCGGCGTCCGCGATGCCGATCCCCGCGCCAGCATTCTTCTCGATGATGACCTTGTGACCGGCGGCGACGAGTTCGCGCACCGACGAGGGAACGAGTCCGACGCGGTCCTCGTGGTCTTTGATTTCCTTCGGCGTACCGACAAGCATTTCGTTAGTCCCCTGCTGGTTCTGCCGCCGGGTTCAGTCCCAGCTTGGCGAGATGGCGCATAATTGGCCAATCTTGGCGCAATTTCTTGCACAGATTCAGCAGACTATGGTCGAAAAACAGCATAAAATTCCGTTCTTCGCCCCTTGAAACGCAGGAAATTCAACCCATGCGCCTCGACGTGACGGATCGTGCGATCCTGACCGCCTTGCAAGACAATGCCCGACCGACGAATGCCGAGCTCGCGGATCGGGTCCACCTCTCAGCCTCGGCCTGCCTGAGGCGCACGCGCCTCCTCGAGGAAAGCGGGCTCATCGCCCGCTTCGTTGCCATTCTCGACCCTCGAATAGCCGGCGTGCCCGGCACCGCCTACGTTTCCGTGACGCTCGACAGTCAGGGGCGTCAATCGCTCGACAAGTTCGAAGCCGCGGTGCGCGCCATCCCCGAGATCACCGAGTGCTATCTGCTCGCCGGCCAGCACGACTATCTCCTTCGTGTCGTCTACCGCGATGCAGCCGACCTCGAACGCATCCACAGCGAGATTCTGACGCCGCTGCCCGGCGTCGTGCGCGTCCAGTCGCAGTTGACGCTCCGGACGGTCAAGCGGTCCACCAAGTTGCCGATCTGAGGCCAGCGCTTTCAAAATAACGGCCCGGAGCGGATGCCGACCGTCTGAGGCGGCGCCGCTCCGGGCCGTACTGGGCTTTCTGTCGGACACTCCTCAGGCGGCGGTCACCTTCTCGAGGAAACCGGCCAGCAGGTCTTCGAGCGCCTTGGTCTCGCGTTCCACCTCGGCGGCGCTGTCCTTGACGGACTGGGCAGACCGGGTGGTGGCGTCGGCGGCACTGGCCACCCGCTCGACGATGCCGAGCACCGATCCGGTGGCCGCCGCGGCGGCATGGACATTGCCGCTGATCGAGGTGGTCGCCTCGCTCTGCTGGCCCATGGCGTCGGCCATGGCAACCGTGTAGCGGTTGACGGTCGCCATGGTATCGGTAATCGCCTGGATGGCTTCGGCCGCCTCTTCCGAGGAGGTCTGGATGGCGGCGATCTGGTGGGCGATCTCCTCGGTAGCCTTGGCGGTCTGGCCCGCAAGGTTCTTGACCTCGGAAGCGACGACGGCAAAGCCTTTGCCCGCCTCGCCGGCGCGAGCGGCCTCGATGGTGGCATTGAGGGCCAAAAGGTTGGTCTGGCCGGCGATCGACTGGATCAGCGTGACGATCTTGCCGATCTCCTCGGAGGCGACGCGCAACCCACCGACCTTGGCATTGGCGGCATTGGCCCCCTCGGTGGCGCTCTCCACCACGTCGCGGGCGGCGTTCACCTGGGTGCCGAGATTGCGGATCGAAGCGTCCAGTTCCTCGGCGGCAGCGGCAACCGATCCGACAGAGCCCGACGCCGTCGACGAGGCATGGGCGGCCTCGCCGGTACGGACGGTGGTTTCCTCCGCGACCTGCGTCAGGTCCGAGGCGGTCGCGGTCATGTCGGCCATGCGACGCGTGACGGCTTCGATGGTGTTGTGCACCTCAGCCCGGAACTCCGCGACCACGCGGTCTATCTCCTGCTGCCTGAGCTCGCGCCGGCGCCCCTCCTCGATCTGCTGTTCCTCAAGCCGCAGCCTTTCGATGGCGGCGGCACGGAACACGTCGACGGCTCGGGCAAGATCGCCGATCTCGTCCTTGCGGTCGCGACCCGACAGCGAGGTATCCAGTTCGCCGGCGCCGAGGCGGCGGACGTCCGACGCCAGCGTCGCCAGGGGGCGCGTCAGGCGGCGCGTGAGCTGAACGGCGAGACCGCCGACCAGGAGGAGAATCGCGCCCGCGACCGCGACGAGGATCAAGGTCAGCCGCCTCACCGGGGCCAGGGCCGCGCTGCGGTCGTGCAGCGACAACACTTGCCAGCCGGGCCGAACCGGTGCCAACGCCGCGAGTTCCACGACGCCGGGCGCAATCTCGGTCTCGAAGGCCACGCCTTGCGCCGTCTTGAGCGCGGGATTGGCGGAGAGGTCGACCAGAATGTCGCCCTTCTCCGTCTGGCCGAAGGCAAACCCTGTCCCATCCCCGGATGACACGAGGAAGGACCGCCCCGTCACGCCAAGCCCGGTCTTGTCGGTCAGGATCTTGGCGGCCTGGATCATTTTGACTCGCAGAGCGACAACCGCGACGAAGCGACCTTCCATGATCACCGGCGCCACGAAATAGGCGCTGAGGCCGACGGAGGCGGACGGATCGGGCATGAAGCTGGTAAAGGCGGGCTTGAGTTCGGCCGGCTTGGCACCCGGTGCCGGAATCATTGCCCTCACCACATCAACCAGCCCCGGCTTGTCGGTGGCGTCGGTGATGCGACGGCCGAACAGGTCGTCTTTCACATAGGAGTAATAGGCCCGACCGCTGTCGTCGAAGAGCACGAGGTCATCGAAGCCGGTGTCACGCAGAGCGGAGGCGACTGCCTTGTGGCCGGTGGCGTGATAGATGAAATAACGCTCCGACGTATCGTCGACGGCGACCATCTCTTCGCGATGCTGGGGGTTCGGGTTAGCGTCGACGAACACCTGCCGCAGGCGCGCGCCGGGGTCGTCGTCGAGAAGCTGGTTCCAGGCGCTGCTGAATTCGCGTGCCGACGCCTGGAGAGCCGATGCCGAGGCGACGGCCGCCGCCTGGCTCGAAAGGCTGTCGATCCACGCCTGCAGCGCGGCGGCCCGTGCGCCGGCTGCCGTGACGATGGCTTCGCCCGAAAGATCGGTAACCGTCTTCTCCGCCATTCGCTGCGTCGCGAATGTCAGAACGGCAGCGAGCGCCAGCGCGGACGCCAGCACGACGAAAACTATTCTCCCCGTGAACGATCTCAGCATGCCTGTCCCCGCTCGATTGGCGCGGGACCGCCCTTTTCTGCGATGCCGGGACCAGACTGCGATCACAAGGGTGCAGTCAGGCCTCGACTGACCGGTCCGGCTTCCGCCGTCAACTGGTCCCCGCCGCGACTGATACTTTCGTATGAGTTTGTGCGCGGTCGCGCGTAAACAAGCCGTAAAGCGAGTATGAAGAATTCGCGATATCCCAGGGAATTGCCACTGCTACGGACAATCTTCCCGAGGACCGGCCAACGGCAACTCGAGACGATGGACAACGTGCCAACGCCGACCGAAGACGTGCGGCCCGCTGGTCTTGGTCCACCTGAAGCCCTGCCTCTCCCAGAAAACGCGCGCCCTTTCGTTGCCGTCGAGAACGCCGAGCAGCAAGCGCGTTGCTCCGCGTGTCCGGGCAAGCCGCTTCACCTCGTCGAGAATCACCTGTCCCAAACCTCCGCCCCGCGCCGCCGGTACCAGGAGGAGCAAGCCGAGATAGGCGTCGTCCGCCTCGGGGTAGCCGAACGCCAGATCGCCGATGGCAACGAGCTCACCCTCGCTGCCACGGACCCCGAACTTCAGCGACGCATCGCCGCCTGCCGGGGGACGATCGTCGAAGAAGGCGTGCGCAGCCGCTTCGGCCGTCAGGCCGGTTTCGAGAAGGAGATAGTCCGTAGCCTCACGATAGACGGCCACGACGGCACCGAGATCGCCCACGGGATCGAGTAAGACGAGAGCGACCGGCGATGGAGCCATGCCGACGCGTCAACGCAAGGGGAAGACGACCGCTCCGTCGCGACCGGTCTGGGCACGATGGCGCAGCTTGTGGTCGGCGAGCACCAGGGCCATCATGGCTTCGCCCACCGGAACCGCGCGGATGCCGACACAGGGATCGTGCCGTCCACGGGTCATCACCTCGACATCCTCACCGCCTGCCGACACCGAGCGACGATCGGTCAGGATGGACGAGGTCGGCTTGACGGCAAAGCGGGCCACCACCGGCTGGCCGGTGGAAATGCCGCCGAGCACGCCGCCGGCGTGGTTCGACGCGTGCAGGATGGCGCCGTCGTTGCCCATGCGCATCTCGTCGGCATTCTCTTCGCCGGTGAGTTCGGCGGCAGCAAATCCTTCGCCGATCTCGACGCCCTTGACCGCGTTGATCGACATCAGCGCCGAGGCGAGATCCTGATCGAGCTTGCCATAGATCGGGGCTCCCCAGCCGGCCGGCACGCCCTCGGCCACCAGTTCCACCACAGCGCCGACCGACGAGCCGGCCTTGCGCACGCGATCGAGGTAGGCCTCGAAACGCGGCACGGCCTCGCGATCCGGACAGAAGAACGGGTTTTCGTCGACCGCGCTCCAGTCCCAGTTGGCGCGATCGATCTTCTCCTTGCCGATCTGAACGAGGGCACCGCGAATGGTGACGCCGTCGATCACCTTGCGAGCGATAGCGCCGGCGGCAACACGCGCCGCGGTTTCGCGCGCCGAGGAACGGCCACCGCCCCGATAGTCACGGACACCGTACTTGAGGTCGTAGGCGACATCGGCATGGCCGGGCCGATATTTGTCGCGGATGTCGCCGTAATCCTTGGAGCGTTGGTCGGTATTGCGGATGAGCAGCGAGATCGGCGTTCCCGTGGTCACGGGACCGCCGGTGCGGTCGTCCTCGAACACGCCGGAGAGGATCTCGACCAGATCGTCCTCGCGCCGCTGCGTCACGAAGCGCGACTGACCGGGCTTGCGCCGGTCGAGGAACGTCTGGATGAACTCGGACGTCAGCGGCAGTCCCGGCGGACAGCCGTCGACGACCACGCCCAATGCAGGACCGTGGCTCTCGCCCCAGGTGGTGATGCGGAAGAGATGTCCGAAGCTATTGTGCGACATCGGTTTGCCCGGAGTTTGATGAGCGGCGAAAGCCGCGACAGTCTGGGATTTCTCTTATGGGGCGCGGAGGCTGACGTCAAATACGGGAGATTTTCTCGGCTGTTCGTGCGATGATTCCGGGGTCGATTCACCCCTCTCTCCAACTCTCCCCCACAAGGGGGGAGAGGGTTCGTCGAGCCGAACGGTGCAAACCGATGGGCTCTGGCCGGAAGCAAGCGGTGCTCTCTCCCCGCTAGTGGGGGAGAGTTGGAGAGAGGGGGAATGCTCACTGAAAGTTCATAAGAAGTCAGCATGTCCCGCGTCGCCCCCTCCCCCGATCTTCTTACCGGCCTCATCGTCGAGGCTTGCGATCGCCGCATGGAGGAGGACTTCGCGCGCCGCTGGGGCGGCCCTGTTGCCGGGGTCGATGAGGTCGGTCGCGGACCACTGGCTGGTCCGGTGGTGACGGCGGCGGTGATTCTCACCGATGCGCCACTCCCCGAAGGGCTCACCGATTCCAAGCAGCTCAAGCCGAGCACGCGGGAACAGATGTTCGAGGCCATCTGCCGCGATCACATCGTCGCGGTCGCCTCGGCGTCGGCAGCGCGCATCGATGCAATGAACATCCTCGCCGCCAACCTCTGGGCGATGGACCGGGCGGTGCGATCTCTGGCCGAGCAGCCGGTGGGCGTGCTGGTCGATGGGCGCGACGTTCCCACTGCACTGACCGGCGCCGGCTATCGGGGGGCGGCCATCGTGAAGGGGGACGCCCGTGTCGCCGCCATTGCCGCCGCGTCCATCGTCGCCAAGGTGATGCGGGATCGCATGATGGAGCTTCATGCCGCCGAGTTTCCCGGCTACGGCTTCGAGACCAATGTCGGCTATGGCTCGGCGAGGCATCTGAAAGCGCTCGCCGAACTGGGGCCAACGCCGATCCATCGCCGCAGCTTCCGGCCTGTGAGCGAATGCATCGAGGCGCGGGCGGGTGGACGGCAGCCATGAAAAAAGGGGCCGCGAGTGCCCCCTTGTTCCCTGTCGGTCCGAGATAAGGTCGCTCAGCCGAAACGGGCCTTCACCTCGTCCACGCCGTTCGAGATGAGATCGGCGGCGACTTTGCCCTGTACCTTCTCGGCAAGCAGGTGCTTCGAGGCAGCAATCGCCATGTCGATGGCAACGGCCCGCACCTCGGCAACCGCAGCCGCCTCGGCGTGGGCAATCTTGGCCTCGACGGTGCGCGTCCTCTGCTCGATCAGCTCCTTGAGCGCCACTTCGGCATCGGCCGTCATGCGCTTGGCTTCGGCCTCGGCATGAGCGATGATCTCGGCGGCGTCCTGCTCGGCGACAATGCGCTTCTGCTGGTACTCGGCGAGGAGGGCTTCCGCCTCTCTCCGCAACTGCTGGGCCGCGTCGAGCTCGGCCGTAACTTCCTCGGCCCTCTTGTCGAGCATGCGGGTCACCATGCCGAAGACCCCGTAATAGCCGAGCACGGCAAAGAACAGGACCAGACCGACAAAGGCCCACGTGGTGTTGTCGAACATTGGGCCTCTCCTCAGTGTTTGCTGGCCGACACGGCGGCAACAGCCGCAGCGGCCTCGTCGCGGCTCACCTTGCCGACAAGCGCCTCAACGACCGACTCGGTCGTCTCGGTGGCGATCGTCGACACATGCTCAAGCGCGATCCGCTTGACATCCGCGATGTGCTTTTCTGTATCGGTCAGCTTTGCAGCCAGTTGCGCCTCGGCCGCATGGCGCCGCCCGTCAATCTCGTGGGCAACCTTGCTGCGCGTCTCGTGGGCGATGGCGTTGGCCTTGTTCCGAGCGGCGGCGAGCGACGCTTCGTAGGAAGCAATCGAAGCGTCCGTATCTGCCTTGGCCTTTTCGGCCTCGACGAGATCGGCGGCAATCTTCGCGGCACGCGCCTCCAGAATGCCGGCAATCTGCGGAATGACCTTCTTGGCCATCAGGACGTAGAGCGCGATGAAGACGATGGCCAGCCAGAACAGCTGCGAGGGGAAGGTCGAGGGATCGAAAGGCGGGAACGTGCCGCCATGCTCGCCGCCCTCATGGGCCACCGTCGTGCCGACGGCGTCCGTCGGCGCGTGGCCGTCCTCCGCCGGAACGATCGCCGGCTCTTGTGCGTTGGCTTGGCTGATGAACCAGCTCATCGACGCTCAGGCTCCATGGATGATCAAGACCAAGCGGCGCCTCAAGGCAGAAACCACCTTGCGAGGCGCCGTCTCGTCACGGCCGACCGGGACCCGATCGGCGGCATACAGCGGGCCCGGTACGGGCCTGCTTCGACTGTCTCGCGATCAGACGGCGAACAGCAGCAGAAGGGCGATCAGCAACGAGAAGATGCCGAGCGCTTCGGTCACGGCGAAGCCGAGGATCAGGCGACCGAACTGGCCGTCGGCGGCCGACGGATTGCGGACGGCACTCGACAGATAATTGCCGAAGATGCTGCCGAGGCCGATGGCGGAACCGGCGATGCCGATGGTCGAAAGGCCAGCGCCGATGTACTTGGCGGCTTCAGCTTCCATTGTAACGCTCCTTGAGAAACAAAGACTTGAACGGTTTTGACGGGGTGAACTTCGTCGATCCGGCCTCAGTGCCCCGGATGCAGGGCGTCATTGAGGTACATGCAGGTGAGGATCGTGAAGACGTAGGCCTGGAGGAAAGCCACCAGGAATTCGAGGGCGGTCAGCGCCACCACCATGATCAGCGGCAACAGCGCGCCGAGGAAGCCGAAGGCGCCGAGACCGGTCAGCGTCACCACGAAGCCCGCGAACACCTTGAGGGTGATGTGACCGGCCAGCATGTTCGCAAACAGACGGACGGAGAGGCTGAGTGGCCGTGACAGGAAGGAGATGATCTCGATCAGCGTGACCAGGGGAACGATCGCCGCCGGAACGCCAGAGGGGACGAACAGCTTCAGAAAGTGAGTGCCGTTCTTGTAGAAGCCATAGATCGTCACCGTGAAAATGACGAGCAGCGCCAACGCGGCCGTGACGATGATGTGCGAGGTGACCGTGAAGAAATAAGGCACCATGCCGAAGATGTTCGCCGTCAAGACGAACATGAACAGCGAAAACACGAGCGGCATGAAGCGCATGCCACTCTCGCCAGCCGTCGTCCGCAGCGTATTGGCAACGAACTCGTAGGAAAGCTCAGCCACCGTCTGAGCCCGGCCAGGCACCACGGCGCGCGACGAACTGCCCCAGAGCAGCAAAAGCGCGATGGCTGCAAGCACCAGGACCATGAACAGCGAGGAATTGGTGAAGGAGACGTCGTAGCCGTCGATGTTGATGTCCACCAGCTTCTGGATGCCGAACTGATGGATGGGATCGGTTCTTACGTCAGCCACCTTGAGGAGCTCCCTCGCTCGATCTCGCCCGCACTACGGCTCCGGGCCAGCCCGCCCGGCCGTTCAAAACTCACTTATCGCCGTCAGGCGCCCGACGCGAGGACTTTCCCGCATTGGAGGCAAAAGGATCTCTTGCCACACCCGTCGCACGCATCACGTTCAGCGTTCCCGCCGCAAAGCCAAGCAACAGAAACACGATCATGCCCCACGGACCAGTCCCGAAAAGGCGATCGATCGTATAGCCGATCACGAAACCAACGATCACCCCGGCCACGAACTCCGAGCCGACCTTCATCGCCTGACCGATACCGGTCAGCCCGGACGACTGCGGCGCACCACCCTCGGTCTGCCGCTGATCCCGCCGAGCACCCGCCAGCTTCTCTCCCAGCGCCCTGAGGCGGGGATCGCTTCCGGCATCGTCCGACCGTTCGTCATCCTGCCCCATCGGCGGCATCCTCGAGAACGCAGTCGCCAAGGCCCTGCAAGATCGGGGTAATCCCTGATTTGGCCGGCACCATAGTGTTCACACGGATGCCTGTCAAGATTGGCGACGGCGTATACATTTCATTGATTTATATGCCATTTCCACCGCCGGAACCACCGCCATTCCCAGACTACGACCTTAGTCGAGGCGGGCGTAATCGATTAAGCTGCCACCGCCTCGCAACACGGCCTGTAAAGCCGCCACCGCTCAGCTCGCCTCACGAAAAGATTCGGCTGTTTCGAGATCGACCGAAACCAGCTGCGACACGCCTCGCTCGGCCATGGTGACTCCGAACAGGCGGCTCATCCGCGCCATGGTGATCGGGTTGTGAGTAATGACGACGAAGCGAGTCTCGGTGGAACGGGACATCTCTTCGAGAAGGTCGCAGTAGCGTTCGACATTCGCATCGTCGAGCGGCGCGTCCACCTCATCGAGCACGCAGATCGGCGCGGGATTGGTAAGAAAAACGGCGAAGATCAGCGCCATCGCCGTCAGCGCCTGCTCGCCACCAGAAAGAAGAGTCATGGTCTGCGGCTTTTTTCCCGGCGGACGAGCAAGGATCTCCAGGCCGGCTTCCAGCGGGTCCTCGGCGTCGACGAGCTGCAATTCGGCCGTGCCACCGCCGAACAGGTGCACGAAAAGCCGCTGGAAGTGGGCATTGACGATGCCAAAGGCGTTGAGCAGCCGCTCGCGCGCCTCGCGGTTGAGGTTCTGGATGCCGAGACGCAGCCGACGGATCGCCTCGATCAGGTCTTCGCGTTCGTTGACCAGGGTATCGAGCCGCTCCTCCAGCTCGGCTTGCTCGGCCTCCGCCTGGAGATTGACGCCGCCGAGCTTGTCGCGCTCGACCTTCAACCGCTCGAGCCGGGTTTCGACACCGGCCAGATCCGGCAACGGCGCGGCATCGTCGATTTCGGCGAGCTGACGCAAGGCATAAAGCGGCGCATCGAAACGATCGCGCATCTCGGTGGCGTATTCCTCAAGCCGCTGCTTGGCGGCGGCGAGCCGTTCCTCGGCCCGCACGCGCCCCTCTCGAATGGTCGAAAGGCGGGCAAGGGCCTCGGCGGCCGCGCGATCGGCCTCGCCGGCCTGCATCTCGCCCTCGCGGAGACGATCCGCCGCCTCGGTACTGGCAGCCTCCGCGGTAGCCACTGCCCGCATCAGCCCGCGCCGGGCTTCGACAATCTCGTCCGGCCGATCGATCAGCTCGGCCCTCTCGTCCTCCACCTGGGCGAGCCGGTCGTCCAGTTCGTCAAGATGGGCAGCGGCATGGCGAACTCGATCGCCCCAGCCGGCCCGCTCGCGTTCGATCGCCTCCATGCGGCGCTTGCGAAGCTCTCCCTCGCGTCGGATCATGTCGACAGCGGCGCGCGCTTCGGAGAACCGGGCGCGCGTATCGGCCGCCTCACCCCGGAGGGCATGAACCCGAGCCGACAGCTCCGAAGCGTCGGCGAGTTCGGCGTATCTTTCCTCGGCCTCAGCTTTGCGGGCGGCCTGATCCTCCGCGTCGGCGGCGAGGCGTTCGCGCTGGCCGGCAGCGGCGGCGCGACGGGCAACGGTCTCGGCCAGCGCCCGCTCAGCGACCAGCAGGCGGTCACGCGCGGTGGCGGCGGAACGCTCGGCGACCTTGACCGCTTCGCGGGCGGCGCGTTCCTGGGCCTCAGCCTCGCGAAGGCACGCCTCGGCGTCATCGAGGACCTGACGCCTGGTTGAGCAAAGCTCGCCCGCCGTTTCGCGAAGGGCGTCGATCTCGGCAAGCCGGTTGCGGGCGGCAAGCCTGCTGGCGGCAACTGTCGGCGCGTCCGCTGCAGCGGCGTATCCGTCCCAGCGCCAGATTGCCCCCTCAAGGGTCACGAGCATCTGGCCTGCGGCGAGCAGGGGCTGCAGTCGCCCGGCTTCCTCGCCCTTCACGACGCCGATCTGCCGCAGGCGGCGACCAATGAGGTCGGGACCGTCTACGAACTTGGCAAGCGGCGGCACACCCTCGGGCAGCGCCGGATCGTTGGCATCGTCACCGGGCTTCGTCCAGTAGGCCGGGGCGCGGTCGTCGATCGGCGCTTCGATGTCCTCACCAAGCGCGGCGGCCAGCGCAGTCTCGAATCCTTTCTGCGGCACGAGCCGATCGACCAGCGGCGGGAACAACTGACCGTGCTCGATATCCAGCATCTTGGCGAGGGTGCGGGCCTCGGTGTCGAGCTTCTGAAGCTCCCGTTCCGCTTCGGCCAGCGGCCCCGTCGCGGCGAGGCGCTCCTCCTCGGCGGCGCGCCGGCTGGCCTCGGCATCGGCCAGAGTCGCCTCCGCCTCGAATACCACGGCGGTTGCCAGTTCGATTTCCTCGCGCGCCTCGGCAATGGCGTCGTCGGCGCCAAGCCGTTCGTCGAGTTCGGCCAGTTCGGCATCTACTCCTTCGAGATCGCGCAACAGGCGGTCGAGGCGGAGCCCGGCTTCGCGGATTTCGCGTTCGAGCGCCCCCTTCAGCGCGGCTGCCTCGGCCTCGGCGGCGGTGGCCGTGGCAAGCTCCGCATCGATCTCGGACAGACGCGTGGCAATGTCGGAGGCGAACACCTCCGCTTCCGCCCGACGCTCTTCCTCGCCGAGCTCTTCGGCGGCCAGCGTCTCCGCCTCGTCGGCAAGGGCAGCCAGGCGCTCGTCATTTTCGGCCACCAACGCCGCTTCGCGTGCCCGGTCGCGAGCGATTTCCTCGGCGCGGCGGGAGAGTTCGGCCAACCGTTCCCGAGCGCGTCGCTCCTCGGCCTCGGATTCGGCCAGCGCAATCCTCAGGCGCTGCAACGCGGCAGCCGTTTCCACCGCCCGATCGCGAAGGCCGGGCAGATCGTGGGCGATGATCGCCTGCCGACGAACGGCCTCGGTCTGGGCGGCCTGGGCGTCAGCGACGGCGCCGAAGCTGTCGGTCATCTGCGCTTCGGCTTCCTCGACCTGTGTCATCAGGTCGCCGACGCGCAGGAATGCGACGGTTGCCTCGGCCTTGCGGATGTCGGCGGAAAGGTTGCGGTAGCGCGCTGCCTGCCGGGCCTGCCTGCGCAAGCCGTCGAGTCGGGCTTCGATCTCCCGCAAAACGTCTTCCATGCGCGTGAGGTTGGTTTCGGCGCCCTTGAGGCGCAGCTCCGCGTCATGCCGCCGGGAATGCAGACCGGAAATGCCGGCCGCTTCCTCCAGGATGGTGCGCCGTTGCGTCGGCTTGGCGGCGATCAGCTCGCCAATCTGCCCCTGCCGCACCATGGCCGGCGACCGGGCGCCGGTGGAGGCATCGGCGAACAGCAGCTGCACGTCGCGGGCCCGCACGTCCTTGCCGTTGATGCGATAGGACGACCCCGCCTGCCGTTCGATGCGGCGGGTGACTTCCAGGAGATCGGCATCATTGAAAGCGGGCGGCGCGGTGCGCTGGTCGTTCCTCAGCACCAGCGTCACCTCGGCGGCATTGCGGGCGGGACGCTTGCCGGAGCCGGAGAAAATGACGTCGTCCATGCCGGAGGCGCGCATCGCCTTGTAGGAGCTTTCGCCCATTACCCAGCGCATCGCCTCGACGAGATTGGACTTGCCACAGCCGTTCGGTCCGACCACGCCCGTCAGGCCGGGTTCGATGACGAACTCGGAGAAGTCCACGAAGGACTTGAAGCCCTGTATCTTCAGCCGCTCGAACTGCATTGGCGATCCGCTTCGGCCTCACTCTATTCGTAGAGTGTGACCCTACCATGGACCACCATATCATGAAGGCCGCGACGCGCGCCCGGCAAGAGGCGTGAGTCGCGGCCCTGTTGATATCCGGCGGTTATCACCAGCTGAGAATCAGCCCTGGAGCAGCGGATCGATCTTGGCCGACATCTCCTCGACCGACATGAAGCCGACCTCGCGCTGACCGTTGATGAAGAAGGTCGGCGTTCCCGTGATGCCGAACTCGTCTGCACCGCGCTTGCGCGTCGCGTTGAGGTCGTCGAGCAGCTTCTGATCGGTCAGCGTCGCCTCGAAGGTCGCGGGCGAATAACCGAACTGCTTGGAGACGTTGCGCAATCCCGAAAGCGGGTCTTCGACGAAGGCCCATTCGCGCTGCGTCTTGAAGAGATAGGAAATCACCTCAAAATACTTGCCGCCCGGAGCGTTGCGCGCCAGCATGAAGCCGGCGGCGGCCAGCGGATCCAGTGGGAACTCGCGAAGCACGAAATACATCTTGCCCGTATCGATGTACTTGGTCTTGATCTCTTCAAAGGTCTCGTTGTGGAAGTCGGCGCAATGGCTGCAGGTCATCGACATGTACTCGACGACCTTCACCTTGGCATTGGGATCCCCTAGCGCCATGTCGGGCAACGCGCCCGGCTTCATCAGCTCGTTCACATCGACCGTGGCTGCCGGTTCCTGGGCAAAAGCCAGTCCGGGGAAGGACGCGAGCGCGGCAAAACCGGCCGCGGCTACAGCTGTGGTCGTGAGGAAGCGGCGGCGAGTCAACATGTCGTTCCCTTTCGGATAACCGGCCCTACAGGGTCCGTCATTGGCGGCAAATTATGGCAAGGCCACGTCAATGGAAAGAGGATGTGCTTTTTCCATCTCATCGGCGACCGCGAACATCGCCGCTGACCGCCCGCCCCAGCCTTTCCACCGCCGCCTTCAATCCATCGTCCGAGATGCCGGAGGCAAGCGTCCGCACGCGGGCTTCGGCTTCCGGCGAGAGCTTTTCCGGCCTTGGGCGCGGTGGTGGGCCGATCTTCACGGGTGGAAGCTGCAGCGGCTTCAGGCGACCGACGAGACGGTAGCCGAAAAAGGTGTTGATGCGTTCGATGAGCTGCGGCGCCTCGAGCGACAGGCGCATGGCCGCCGCCCCGGAGCAACGCACTGTCAGCACCGCCGGCTCGTGCTCCTCTTCATCGATCAGCCCCTTCGGCCTGCGAGGCCAGGAAAGCTGATCGGGCGCCGTGGTTTCGGCATAGGCGGGGCCGACGATATCGGGCCAGTGAGCGACGAGATCGAGCGTGGCGAAGCCGCGTTTGCGGCAAGCAGCATTGAGCGGCGCGGCGATGATGTCGGCAAGCGGCCTCACCCCCTTGTAGACGAAAGCCGGTTTTCTCAGGCGCGCCATCTGCTATGGAACCTCCAGCATCCCATCGGGACTTATACTCTCAAGCCGCAGGTTATCCCACATGCCGGCGCCATCCGCCACAGCCCTTCTCGACTGGTACGACGTTCACGCCCGACGGTTGCCCTGGCGAGTGCCGCCGGAAGACCGGGAATTGGGCATCTTGCCCGACCCATATCGCGTCTGGCTGTCGGAGGTGATGCTGCAGCAAACGACGGTCGCGGCCGTCAAGAGCTATTTCCTGAACTTCATGGAGCGTTGGCCGACCTTGCAGGCGCTTGCCGCCGCGCCGCGCGACGATGTGATGGCCGCCTGGGCGGGCCTTGGCTACTACTCGCGCGCCCGCAATCTCAAGGCCTGCGCCGAGGCTGTCGCTCGCGACCATGACGGCCGCTTTCCCGATACGGTGGAGGGCCTTGCCGCCCTGCCCGGCATCGGGCCCTACACGGCGGCGGCAATCGCCGCCATCGCTTTCGATGTGCCGGCCGCGGTCGTCGACGGCAACGTCGAACGCGTGGTGGCGCGCCTTTTCGAGCTGGAGACGCCGCTGCCCGACGTCAAGCCGGAGATCCGGCGCCTGACGGCGACGATGACGCCCGACCAAAGGCCCGGCGATTTCGCCCAGGCGATGATGGACCTCGGCGCCACCATCTGCACGCCGAAGCGCCCGGCCTGCGCCTTGTGTCCGTGGTCGGAACCTTGCCTCGCCCATCGTCGCGGGGATGCCGAAACCTTGCCACGACGACGGGCCAAGGCGGTGCGACCGACCCGTTACGGCATGGCCTTCGTCGCTCGCCGGCACGATGGAGCGCTCCTCGTGCGCCGCAGGGCGGACAAAGGACTGCTCGGCGGCATGCTGGAGGTGCCGGGAAGCGAATGGCGGGAAGGCCCAGCGAATGAGACCGCCGCTCCGTTCCAGGCTGGTTGGAGGAGTGCGGGCAAGGTCGAGCACACCTTCACCCATTTCCACCTTGTGCTGTCGGTCATGGCCGCCGAGGTCGGAGATCGACCGCCGCCCGCCGACTGCTTCTGGCTCGACGCCGCCGCCGTGGCGGGCGAGGCCCTGCCAACGGTCATGCGCAAGGTGGTCGAGGTGGCAACAGGAGCGCCAATACGACGGGCCGCCGGACGCCCCTCAACGGCGGCTCGCCCCAAATCATCATCTACAGGTTGAATAATTGCTACTAACTACGACCATCGTCGCATGAAAACTTACTTGGCGGTTAACGGCTGAGGTGCGATAATTCCGGTCATTGGGGCATGACCCGACAGTCATTAGGTCGGCCCGCGTCGGGTTGGGCTAATCCGGCGTGAAAGGTCGAGCGACACAGATTTTGAGGGTAGGCCAACCCCGCATGCCGAACGGCACGGGTTTGAAAAACAGGCGCCAATAAAGAAATGGCTCTCCGAACGATCGGAGAGCCTTCTTTTGTATGGGGCGTACAATCCGTTAGGCGCCGGCAGAGGCGAGTTCGCTGCGGACACGGCCACGCAATTCGTCGATCAGCACCAGTGCGCCCTGCTTCTCGACGTGCCAGTAGGTCCAGCCGTTGCAGGCCTCCAGCCCTTGCACCGAAGCGCCCACCTTGTGGATCGATCCGGCAACGGCGCCCGTCGCGATCGACCCGTCGGCCCGAACCGTGGCGACGTGGCGACGGCGGGCGTCGCAAAGCCTGTCGCCCGGCCGGATCAGGCCGGTCTCGATCAAAGAACCGAAGGGGATGCGCGGTTCGGCCCGCTTCGGCGTGACCACGGCAAGTCCGTCGTCCGGCGCGCGCTCGACCGAGGCGATCCGCGCCCTTGCGTAGTTGGCATAGGTGCTGTCGCGCTCGACACCGACGTAATGGCGTCCGAGCCGCTTTGCCACGGCCGCCGAGGTGCCGGTGCCGAGAAACGGATCGAGCACGACATCGCCGGGTTTCGACGACGACATCAGCACCCGCCACAGCAGCGCTTCCGGTTTCTGCGTCGGATGGACCTTGTCGCCATCGGCCGTCTTCAGGCGCTCGCCGCCGGTGCAGATCGGCAGCAGCCAGTCCGAGCGCATCTGAATATCGTCGTTGAAGGCCTTCATGGCCTCATAGTTGAAGGTGATGCCCTTGGCATCCTTGTCGCGCGACGCCCAGATCAGCGTTTCGTGCGCATTGGTGAAACGCTTGCCCTTGAAGTTGGGCATCGGGTTGGCCTTGCGCCAGATGATGTCGTTGAGCACCCAGAACCCAAGGTCCTGCATGATCGATCCGACGCGGAAGATGTTGTGGTAGGAGCCGATCACCCACATGGTGCCCGTCGGCTTCAGCACCCGACGGCAGGCGAGCAGCCAGGCACGGGTGAAGGCGTCGTAGGCCTCGAAGCTGTCGAAGCGATCCCAGTCGTCGTCCACGGCGTCAACCTTCGACTGATCGGGACGGGTGAGATCACCACCAAGCTGCAGGTTGTAGGGTGGATCGGCAAAAATCAGATCGACGGAGGCCTTCGGCAAGCGCTCGAGCGCGGCGACGCAGTCGCCGACAATGACGCTGTCGAGCCAGTCCGGAGCGGATGACGCGGCAGGGGAGTGGAAGGAAACCTCGGACGACGACGCGGCCGCCCGCTGACGCAGTACACTCATGGCTCTCCCACTCCGACGCAAAACAAACAGGAGGGGGTCTTCACGCCCCTGCCGGAAACCAATCTGCTCCGGCAGGGTAAATTCGGAGTTAAGCGACGCGAGTCGTCATTGATTAATTATTTCAATGGTTTGTTAACCATATCCGGCGTCTGCGGTAGATGGATGCCCTCCCGCTCACTCGCGCCAAAGGAAATCACGCTTGCCGACGGGCATGCCGAGATGGCGCAGAATGTCGTAGGCGGTGGTCAGGTGAAAATAGAAGTTGGGCAGAGCGAAGCCCTGGAGATAGTCGAGCGCGGGGAGTTCCATCGTTTCGTTCCGGAGCTTCAGCGTCACGATGGTTTCCTCGCGGCCATTGACGGCGGCGGCCGGCACAGATGCAACGAAAGCGAGTATCTTGTCGATACGGACGTAAAGCTCCGCGAACGTCTGCTCGGTGTCCGGGAAGGACGGGATATCGAGGCCGGCAAGACGGGCCATGGCACCCTTGGCGTGATCCGTGGCGATCTGGACCTGACGCTTCAGGTCGAACATGTCCGGAGCGAGGCGGGCGCCGAGTATCGCATCCTCCGTGAGGCCACGGGCCGGACCTTCGACCTCGCCGATCTTCAGGACATGGACAAGGGACTTGAGCCGCGCCGTGAAGATGGGGGCGGAGATGGCATGGAGTTCGATGGTCATGGGAGTCCTTCCGGCTGGCGAAGCACCTTCCAATAGGTGTCCTTGTGCTCGCCTGCCTGATTAGCGAGCCGCCCCAGCGCGAACCAGTCAACTCTCGGAGAGGACGTCAGGCCCGCCGCCCGGTCAGTCCTGCGACCATTCCAACCGGCAGACGGATGGCGAGCAGCAAGGCCGCCAATGCGCCAGCCGCGCCTCCGCCGGTGAGCGCATCGCTCTGCCCGTCAGCGATCACCCGCACGATCGGCGCCCTGAGGCGAAGAAGACGACGACGTCCGACGCGGCGGATAAGGTCAACGCCGGCCAGACCGTCGCGCCGACTGAACCCGCCAAGCTCGCGGAAATACCCCCGCGAGATGATCAGCCCCTGGTCGGGATGGGTCACGCTGGCGCATCGGCCGAACAGGCGCAACAGATAGTGCTTCAAGCTGCCGCCGAGCGTGTCGTCGTCGGACGCGAGGCGGAAAACGGCCGCGAAGCGGCTGTCGCCATGCCTGAGGCGGCGCTCGACCATAGCCTGGAAGTCACTCTCCCAACCGGGATCGAGCAGCACGCCGGGACGCAGGAACATCAGAAAATCGCCCCGCTGAGCCGCTGCCGCGCCGATGGCGCACCGAGCCCAGGCCCCGCCGGAGCCGGATATCAGATCGCAGCCCGTCCCCTCCGCGACGAGGTGCGTCTGGTCGTCGGAACCGCCATCCACCACGACCACCTCGCGCACCGTCCCGTCGGCAGCGGCGGTGACCAGCGTCGAGAGAGTGCGAGCGAGGCCTTCCTCGCTGTTCCGAGTGGGTATGACGACCGAGATCATACTTTCGTTCTAGCGGGTTTTCCTGGGAAGTGCGAGCCCGTCCTAACGCTGACGAGCAATCCGCCAGCCTCAGGTCGGCTTGCGCTGCCCATCCGAGCGACAAACGGCTCTCAGCGGACTTTCCAACACTCATCGCACGTGGATATCGAGATAATGTTCTTGACCTGTTCTCACACTGGAATAAGATCAAATCATGAACATCGCATGTCATCACCTCATCGAGCCCATCCCGGCGCCGGAGATCGCCGACACGGCGGTTGCCGCCGGACGCCGGCGCGGCCGGGGTGCGGGTATCAATCCATCCGGTCGGTTCGAGGCTTATGCCCGCACCGGCTTTGACGACGGTTGGGGCGACAGCGAAGAGTTGCCGCCATTCAAGACGACGGTTCAGATCGAGCCGGCGCGATCGGTCATCACGCGCAACGAGAGCCCGGATATCGCCTTCGAGCGCTCGCTCAACCCTTATCGCGGCTGCGAGCATGGCTGCGTCTACTGCTACGCCAGGCCGAACCACGCCTATCTCGGCCTGTCGCCGGGGCTGGACTTCGAAACCCAGCTCTACGCCAAGACCAACGCCGCGGAGGTGTTGGAGCGTCAACTCGGCGCTCCGTCCTACCAGCCGAAGGTAATCGCCATCGGCACGGCCACCGATGCCTACCAGCCGATCGAGAAAGAACAGCGGATCACGCGGCGCGTGCTGGAGGTCTTGGCGAAGACCCAGCATCCGGCGCTGATCATCACCAAGTCGGCGCTTGTCCTGCGCGACATCGACATTCTCCAGCCGATGGCCGCCCAGGGGCTCGTCAAGGTGGCGATCTCGATCACCACGCTCGACCGCCGCCTGGCGCGCGCCATGGAGCCGCGCGCTTCAAGCCCGCAGCGGCGCCTGGAAGCCATCCAGAAGCTTACCGACGCCGGCATTCCGGTCGGTGTGATGATGGCGCCGATCATTCCGGCGGTCACCGACAGCGAGATCGAGCGCATTCTGGAGGCAGCCCATACCTTTGGCGCCCGCGAGGCTGGTTATGTTCTGCTTCGTCTGCCGTTGGAGGTTTCGGAAATCTTTCGCGAGTTTCTACTGCGCGAACTGCCGGGTCGCTATCGGCACGTCATGAACGTCCTGAAGTCGATGCGAGGCGGCAAGGACTATGACGCCGAATGGGGCAAGCGCATGCGCGGTACCGGCCCCTATGCCTGGCAGATCGGCCGCAGGTTCGAGCTGACCGCCAAGCGCCTCGGGCTCAACAAGCATCGGGTGAAGCTTGACACGGAGAAGTTCCTGAAGCCCGGCAACGGTGGCGTCCAGCTCAGCCTGTTCTGAAAGAGCGCCTCTCCCCTTGACGCCCTCCTCTGCCGCCGACACTTCTGGGGGAACGGAAGGCAAGGGAGAGGATGATGAAACTCTTCGGCAGCAGCGCCAAGTTCGACTGGAAAGATCTGAAGGCGCCCGAGCTCGACGACTTCGAGACGATGGCGGCCGAGGCCTATGCCGCGCTGCCGGCTGATTTCCGGGCAATGACCGGCGAGATCGAGATTCGCGTCGCCGACTTTCCTGACGAGGAGGTCGTCAAGGACATGGAGCTCGAAAGCGATTTCGACATCCTCGGCCTGTTCCATGGTACCGGCCTTGCGCATGACGCGGCCATTCCGGAAACCGGCCGTCTGCCCAACCGTGTCTGGCTCTATCGCCGCCCGATCCTCGACTATTGGGCCGAGCACGAGGAGACCCTGGGCGACATCGTCTCCCATGTTCTCGTCCACGAAATCGGTCACCATTTCGGCCTCAGCGACGACGACATGTACGGCATCGAGGACAACGAGCCGTGACCGACACGAGCACCTTGCGCATTCTGGAGCCGGCACGGGGTGTGTTCGCCTATTATGATGGGCGCGTGCCGGGCGCCCGGCTGCACTCGCCCACGGAGAACTGGCTCGACGACGGCGCCTACAGTCTCGGCATCGCGTCCTACGCCATCGTCGAGGGCAGCGAAGCGATCGTCTTCGACAGCCATATCTCGCTCGATCACGCCCGCGCCGTCAGGCAGCATCTCGAAGGGCTCGGCGTCACCCGGTTCAAGCTGGTGCTCAGTCACTGGCACGACGATCATGTCGCCGGCAACGCCGTCTTTTCAGATGGACCGATCATCGCCCATCGTCTGACAAGAGACGCGCTTGCCGCCAACCGAGCCAAGCTGGAGAGCGGCAATCCGCCCATCCGACCGCTGGTCATGCCGACCGATGGTTTCGACGACGAGATGGAGCTGACGGCCGGGCGCCGCATCGTCCGAGCCTTGCACTTCGACATCCACAGTGCCGACGGCGTCGTGTTGCACGTGCCCGACGCCGGCCTTCTTCTTGCCGGCGACGTGGTCGAGGACACGGTCACCTACATTTCGGAAGCCGATCGCACGCCAACGCATGTTTCAGAGCTGGGCCGCCTCGCCACACTGTCCTTCTCAAGCATCCTGCCAGCGCACGGCGATCCCGAGCGGATCGAGGCGGGTGGATATGACAGCGGCCTCATCGCCGCCAACCGCAGCTATCTGATGAGGCTTCTCGCCGGCGAAGGACGCGACGGCGCACCGCTTTCCAGCTTTGTCGCCGAGGATTTGGCGGCCGGTCGCATCGGCTATTTCGAGCCGTATGAGGCGGTACATCAGGCCAATCTCAAGGCGCTCGCAGCGGTCGAACTGTGAGACCCCACCGCCGCGAGCGTCAGTGCCTCACCCCTTGAGGGTCGCCGCGTTTTCCTTCACCCAGTCAGCCACCCGACGCGCCGGGTGTCCGGTCAGCGTTTGCACGTCGTCGGTCACGACCGCCGTCCAGCCTTCGCGCACCGGATAGAAGATCGACGCGAGGAAGCGGGCATAGACCTCGGGAACCCCGGCGCCCACGAGGGTGCCGACGAAGGTGTCGTCGTCGACCGCCTGATAGGCGACCGGCTTGCCGATGGCCTCGGAAATCAAGGCGGCGGCCTCGGCGTAACCGAGCGCCTCCGGCCCTGTGAGGTTGAACGCCTTGCCGTCGAAGCGGTCGGTCGTCAGGGCGGAGGCGGCGCTGTCGGCGATGTCGCGCGCGTCGATGAAGCTGGACTTGCCGTCGGCGGCCGGAACCGCGATGACGCCCGCCGCGTCGATGCCGGGCTTCCAATAGTTGATGAAGTTGTCAGTGAACCAGTTGGGGCGCAGCACGACCCAACGGACGCCGGACGTCTCAAGGGCAATTTCTACCTGACGGTAGGGAATGGAATCGTCGGCATCGACGCCGAAGACCGACTGCAGCACCACCTTGACCCCACGCGTCACCGCCGCCTCGATGATCGGCAGAAGCAGCGCCTTCGCCTCCGTGTAGCCACCCGGCAGCATGACGAAGGCGCGATCGACATCTTCGAAGGCGGCAGGGAAAGTCATCGGGTCGGCCACGTCGAAGGCAACGCCCTCGGCCCCTTCTACCGGCTTGCCGGTGCGCGATGCCGCCTTGACGGCCTCGCCCCGAGCCAGGAGAGCCTTCACGAGCGGCCGCCCAACATTGCCGGTGGCGCCTATGACCAGAATCTTGCCTGCCATATCGAAACTCCTTAGTATCTACAGGAAACCATGTTTCGGAAACGAACGTAGTCAATTCTGGAAACTCAAGAAAGAAGGCAGTTTCCAGTGACCAGGTTTCCTTCGGGAAACCACCCGGAGAGACCAGATGAATCCCGCCTATGACGTCTTCGACGATCGCTGCCCCACTCGTATGGTACTCGATCGTTTGGCCGACAAATGGGCGCTCTTGGTGCTCGACCGGTTGCAGAGCGGTCCGGTGCGCTTCAATCATCTTCGACGCGAGATTCGCGGCCTTTCCCAGAAGGTGCTGTCCCAGACGCTGAAGCGCCTCGAACGTGATGGACTGGTAAAACGCACGGTCCATCCCACCGTTCCCATCCGCGTCGATTATGCGCTGACACCGCTCGGCCGGACGCTGACGGAGACGGTCGCCGCTTTTGCCCATTGGGCCGAGCGCAACATGGACGCGGTCCTCGCCGCCCAGACCGCCTATGACGCGGCTTCGGCTGGCTGACGCGGAACAGGCATCGGCAATCTCACGCTTCTTGGAGCGCATCGTCCGTGCTATCGCCGGGGCGGTCGGCCAGTTGCCGTCGGAGAATCAGAATGCGCGCCATATTTTACGAGCTGTTCGGCCAGCGGCCGGAGATCCGCACCCTGCCCGACCCGACGCCGGAGCCGCACGGACTGGTGCTGAAGGTGGAAGCCTCAGGCATCTGCCGTTCCGACTGGCACGGCTGGATGGGTCACGATCCCGACATCGCGCTACCACACGTACCCGGACACGAGTTCGCCGGCCGAGTCGTCGCCGTCGGTCGTGACGTCCGCCGCTTCCGTGTGGGCGATCGCGTCACTATGCCCTTCGTCGCCGGCTGCGGTGGCTGTCCGGAGTGCAGCTCGGGCAACCAACAGGTCTGTCGCAACCAGACGCAGCCCGGGTTCACCCACTGGGGCTCTTTTGCCGAGTACGTCGGCGTGCATAACGCCGACGACAACGTGGTGGCCCTGCCCGACGGCATCGATTTCCCGACGGCCGCCAGCCTCGGCTGCCGCTTTGCCACCTCCTTCCGGGCGGTGGTCGACCAGGGTCGGGTGCGCGGCGGCGAGTGGGTGGCAGTGCACGGCTGTGGCGGCGTCGGCCTGTCGGCCATCATGATCGCAGCGGCGATGGGCGCCAACGTGATTGCCGTCGATATCGCCGACGACAAGTTGGAGTTTGCCAAGACGATCGGCGCCACGGCGGTCATCAACGGCAGAACGACGTCCGACGTTGCCGGCGCCATCCGCGACCTGACGGGCGGCGGCGCCCATCTTTCCATCGACGCCCTCGGTCATCGGGTCACCGCTCGCAACTCCATCCTCGGCCTCAAACGGCGCGGACGCCACGTGCAGGTGGGCCTGATGCTCGGCGACGATACCGAAGCGCCGATCCCCATGGCGCGGATCATCGGCTGGGAACTCGAGGTCTATGGCAGCCACGGCATGCAGGCCTGGCGCTATGACGACATGCTCGCGATGATCGCCTCGGGCAAGCTGGCGCCGCAGAAGCTGATCAACCGCCACGTCGGGCTCGACGAGGCGATCGATCTGCTTATCGGCATGGACCGGTCTCAGGAGACCGGCATCAATGTCATCACCGATTTTGGCTGACGTTTATTTGGCCGTGAAGAACGCCGGGTGGAAGACGATCGACTTCCAGACCGGTGGTTCTTCGAAGGCCAGCGCCTGCACGTAAGCGTCCGGCACGCCTTCACAGGAGAGACCAGGCCGCGCGGCAAAGCCGAAGCGGCCATAGTAGGCCGGATCACCGACCAGCCCGACTCCGGCCGCGCCCTGGTCCGACAACTGCGCGAGACCGGCCCGAACCAGCGCCGAGCCGACGCCGGTACGCTGCAGCGCCGGTGCAACCGACAGCGGCCCCAGGCCGAACCAGCGACCGGGCATATCCGTCTCGATCGGTGAGAAGCCGGCGTGTCCGACGATTTCATCGGCCGGATCGATGGCGACGAGCGACAGGACCAGCACACCGGCAGAGCGCAAGTCACGGACGATCGCCGCCTCGGTGCCGCTGGCGTGGGCGGCGGTCAGAAAGGCGGTGGTGGTCAGCTCGCCAATGGCAGCCTGATCAGCCGCCGTTTCACTACGGATGACAAAACTCATTTCTTCATTTCCGATTGCAGGACAAAGCGTCACGGCCGCCATCAGGGCAGCCGCGCGTCGACGATGCGTCGGAACGAGCCGAACCCGGACCACAAGGCCCGGATGCGGCTCAACCCGCAGTGTCCAATCGGAAAAGAAGACCTGAAATCATCCCGTTGCCTCAGAAGGGGATATCGTCGTCGAGGTCGGACGAGAAGTTGGAAGCCGGGGCGCCACCGCCCTGACCACGACCGCCGCTGCCCGAACGGGCGGGAGCGCGGTCCATCGGACCGGACGAGCCATAGTCCGAACCACCGTCGCCGCCAAAGTCGCCCTCGCTCCGGCCGCCGCCTTCGCCGCGGCTATCGAGAATGGTCAGTTCGCCACGGAAGCGCTGCAGCACCACTTCGGTGGTGTAGCGCTCCTGGCCGGACTGGTCGGTCCACTTGCGGGTCTGAAGCTGCCCCTCGACGTAGACCTTGGAGCCCTTTTTCAGATACTGCTCGGCGACCTTGGCCAGATTCTCATTGAAGATCACCACCGAGTGCCACTCGGTGCGCTCCTTGCGCTCGCCGCTCTGGCGGTCACGCCAGTTTTCCGAGGTTGCAATGCGCAGATTGACCACGGCATCGCCCGATCCCATCCGCCGCACCTCGGGATCGCGCCCGAGATTGCCGATCAGGATGACCTTGTTGACGCTGCCTGCCATGGCTTTCTTCCCTCAAACTCGCTACCTTCGGCCCGGCACACTGGCGCATCAGGCCGGCCGGACTATGCCAGCAACACGGCTGCACGTTAACCCCGGGACCACCCCCGCGATACCCCGCCCCAACCGCACCGCATCCTTTTCCACAGTGAGAAAAGGGCTAGCGTCCACTTCATGTTCCTGATACGTTCTAGACGTTCCATGAGGATGCTGCAACCGATTTCCGAGGCTTTCCGCGTTTCATCTTTGGATCCGGCGGCATGGCTGCCGCGCGTGCCGGAGCCTTGCAGGTTCCGCGACGATCCTGACAGGATGCGACAGCAGACCCGGACTAGCTTGGCGCGCCCTCGGGCCGCCCGGTTCATGATCTCAGGGCAAGACATTCCGCTTCCCGCCCTCCCCGGGATACGCGACAAGGACGACGACTGACATGCCGAACAAGCCGACCAGCATTTTCGATCAGGCCCGGCGCTCCCTCTCGGTGCGCGGCGCGCGCGAGCATAATCTCAAGAACATCGACGTCGACTTGCCGCGCGACAGCCTGATCGTCATGACCGGCCTCTCCGGTTCGGGCAAGTCGTCGCTCGCCTTCGACACCATCTACGCCGAGGGTCAGCGCCGCTATGTCGAGAGCCTCTCGGCTTATGCCCGCCAGTTCCTCGACATGATGCAGAAGCCGGACGTCGACCAGATCGACGGCCTGTCGCCGGCCATCTCCATCGAGCAGAAGACCACGTCGCGCAACCCGCGCTCGACCGTCGGCACCGTCACCGAGATCTACGACTACATGCGCCTCCTGTTCGCGCGTGTCGGCGTGCCCTATTCGCCGGCCACCGGCCTGCCGATCGAGAGCCAGACCATCAGCCAGATGGTCGACCGGACGCTTGAACTGCCGGAAGGCACCCGTCTCTACCTGCTGGCGCCGATGATCCGCGGCCGCAAGGGCGAGTATCGCAAGGAGTTCGCCGACCTCCAGAAGAAGGGCTTCCAGCGCGTCAAGGTGGACGGCAGCTTCTACCCGATCGAAGAGGTTCCCGCCCTCGACAAGAAGATCAAGCACGACATCGACATCGTCGTCGACCGCATCGTCGTCAAGGCGGATCTCGCCGCCCGCCTCGCCGACAGCTTCCAGACCGCGCTGGCGCTCGCCGACGGCATCGCCGTGCTGGAGCTTGCCAACATCGCCGAAGGCGAGAGCGAGCCACGCCGCATCACTTTTTCGGAGAAGTTCGCCTGCCCGGTCAGCGGCTTCACCATTCCCGAGATCGAGCCGCGCCTGTTCTCCTTCAACAACCCGTTCGGCGCCTGTCCCAAGTGCGACGGCCTTGGAACCGAGCTCAAGTTCGAAGCCGATCTGGTCGTGCCCGACGACAGCCTTTCTCTACGCGGCGGCTGCATCCTGCCGTGGGCCAAGACGGGCGCCTCCTCGCCCTATTACGCGCAGACCCTCGAGGCGATCTGCCGTCATTTCAAGGCGTCGATGACGACGCCGTGGAAGGACCTGCCGCAGAAAGTGCGCGAGGTCATTCTCACCGGTTCGGGCGGCGAGGAGATTTCTTTCACCTATGACGACGGCCTCAGGACCTACACCACCAAGAAGCCGTTCGAGGGCGTGGTGGGCAACATCGAGCGCCGCTGGAAGGAAACCGATTCCGAGATGGTGCGCGAGGAGCTGGGCCGGTTCCAGTCGGACCATCCTTGCGAGGCCTGCAGCGGCTACCGCCTGAAGCCGGAGGCGCTCGCCGTCAAGATCGCCGGTCTGCACATCGGCCAGGTTACGCAGATGTCGATCCGCGAGGCCGTCGTCTGGTTCTCCAGCCTGCCCGATCAGCTCACGGCCAAGCAGAACGAGATCGCCGTCCGCATCCTCAAGGAGATTCGCGAGCGCCTGCGCTTCCTCAATAACGTCGGCCTCGAATACCTGACCCTGTCGCGTTCGTCCGGCACGCTGTCGGGCGGCGAGAGCCAGCGCATCCGTCTCGCCAGCCAGATCGGTTCGGGACTCACCGGTGTACTCTATGTGCTCGACGAGCCGTCCATCGGCCTGCACCAGCGCGACAACGACAAGCTGATCGAGACGCTGAAGCACCTGCGTGACCTCGGCAACACCGTGATCGTCGTCGAGCATGACGAAGACGCCATCCTCGCCGCCGACTATGTGCTGGACGTCGGCCCCGGCGCCGGCATTCATGGCGGCAAGATCGTCTCCGAGGGGACGCCGGCCGAGATCATGGCCGACCCGGCCAGCCTCACCGGCCAGTACTTGTCCGGCGCGCTTGCCATTCCCCTGCCGGACAAGCGCCGCAAGCCGCAGAAGAACAAATATATCCGCGTCGTCGGCGCGCGCGCCAACAACCTCAAGGATGTGACCGCCGATATCCCGATCGGCCTGTTCACCTGCGTCACCGGCGTATCTGGCGGTGGCAAGTCGACGCTCTTGATCGACACGCTGTTCAAGGCGGCGGCACGTCGCCTCAACGGCGCCCGTGAACAAGCCGCGCCGCACGATCGCATCGAGGGGCTGGAGTTGCTCGACAAGGTGATCGATATCGATCAGTCGCCGATCGGCCGCACGCCGCGGTCCAACCCAGCCACCTATACCGGCGCCTTCACGCCAATCCGCGACTGGTTCGCCGGCCTGCCGGAAGCCAAGGCGCGCGGCTATGGTCCGGGCCGCTTCTCGTTCAACGTCAAGGGTGGCCGCTGCGAGGCCTGCCAGGGCGACGGCGTCCTCAAGATCGAGATGCACTTCCTGCCGGACGTCTACGTCACCTGCGACGTCTGCAAGGGTCATCGCTACAATCGCGAGACGCTGGAGGTTCTCTTCAAAGGCAAGTCGATCGCCGACGTGCTCGACATGACCGTCGAGGAGGCCTGCGACTTCTTCCAGGCCGTTCCGGCCATCCGCGACAAGATGACGGCCCTGCGCGACGTCGGTCTCGGCTACGTCAAGGTCGGTCAGCAGGCAACGACGCTGTCGGGCGGCGAGGCGCAGCGCGTCAAGCTCGCCAAGGAACTGTCACGCCGGGCCACCGGTCGCACGCTCTACATCCTCGACGAACCGACGACCGGCCTCCACTTCCACGACGTGGCCAAGCTGCTCGAGATGCTGCACGAGCTGGTCGAACAGGGCAACACGGTGGTGATCATCGAGCACAATCTCGAGGTCATCAAGACCGCCGACTGGCTGGTCGACCTCGGCCCCGAGGGGGGCGACGGCGGCGGGCGCATTGTCGCCGCCGGCACGCCGGAAGAGGTGATGAAGGTGGATGCGAGCTACACCGGCCGGTATCTTCGGGAGCTGCTGGACCGCCGTCCGCAACGGCGCAACGCGGCGGAATGATTGCGATCCTCCCGCTGGTCGGTCATCGACCGGCCAGCGGGATGTGCACCGTGGCAGACGGGCAAGGCTCTGCTAGAGATTCCGGATGCTGCGGCAACTCACTGATATTTCAGCCGTTTCCCTTACTTAAAGTATTGATTCACCTGCACCGTCTTCATGGTCTGATTCAGGATGATCTTCACAATCTGATTCAGGGTGAAGTGCTTCAGGCAGCGTAAATCAACAGCCGCTTGCCAGCGGCCAGCGCGCGGGCTACCTCAGAAGCCCGACATCAAGACGCGAGCATGCCCATGGTCCTTTCCATTCTGCCCGACCTCGGCAAGCGCACACTGGTGATGGGCATCCTCAACGTCACGCCCGACAGTTTCTCCGACGGCGGACGCTACGCCTCGGTGGAAACCGCCCTCGCCCATGCCCAGGCCATGATCGCCGAGGGCGCCGACATTCTCGACGTTGGCGGCGAGTCGACGCGGCCCGGCGCCACCGAGGTCGGCACCGAGGAAGAAATCGCCCGCGTGCTCCCGGTGATCGAGCGTCTCGCCGCAAGCGACGGCACTCCGCCGATCTCCATCGACACCTACAAGGCAAAGACGGCCGAGGCGGCGCTCCGCGCGGGGGCGGTCATCGTCAACGACGTCTGGGGCCTTCAGCGCGAGCCGGACATCGCGTTCGTCGCCGCGGCCCATGGCGCGGCCGTCATCATCATGCACAACCGGACCGACATCGATCCGTCGCTCGACATCATCGAGGACATGAAGACCTTCTTCGGGCACTCGCTCACCATCGCCCGCAAGGCCGCGGTTCCGGACGACCATGTGATCCTTGACCCCGGGGTCGGCTTCGGGAAGACGTTCGAGCAGAACCTTCAGGCCGTGGCCCGCGTCGGCGAGCTCAAGGCGCTCGGCTTTCCGGTTCTTATGGGGACGTCGCGCAAACGCATGATCGGGGCACTGATCGGTGCCGAGCGGCCGGTCACCGAGCGGCTGCATGGCACCGTCGCCTCGAATGTCGCGGCTATCCTTGCCGGCGCCGATATCGTCCGCGTCCACGACGTCGCTGCCCATCGCGATGCGGCGGCCGTCGCCGACGCCATCAGGAAGGAAGTGCGATGAGCGATCATATCCGCGTCCACCGGATTGCCGTCTTTGCCCGCCACGGCTTGCTGCCCGAGGAGGCGGTGATCGGGCAGCGCTTCTTCATCTCGCTCGACGCGTCGGTCGACACCCGCGCGGCCGGTGCCAGCGACGACCTTACCAAGTCCGTATCCTATGCCGAAATGGCCGACGTCGTGGTCGACATTGCCACGACACGTCGCTTCAATCTGCTAGAGGCTCTGGCCGAGGCGATCGCGACCGACATTCTCGCTGCCTTCCCGCTCGTCGAGGCGATCAGCGTCTTGATCGAGAAGCCTTCGGCGCCGGTGCCGCACGTGCTCGACACGGTGTCGGTGGAGATCACCCGGAGTCGTGCCGATGGCTAAGGCGGCGCTCAGCCTCGGCGGCAACATAGGCGACGTGCGCAAGACGATCGCGGAAGCGCTGCGCCTCCTCGAAGCGGCAGGCGTGAAGGTGATTGCCCGCTCGTCGGACTACCGCACGCGCCCCTGGGGCAAGACCGATCAGCCGGACTTCACCAACGTGTCGGCCGTCGTGGAAACGACACTCACCCCGCTTCTGTTGCTCGCCACCTGCCTTGATGTGGAACGGCAGCTCGGACGCGTACGTCACGAGCGCTGGGGACCGCGCCTCATCGACATTGACCTCATCGCCTATGACGACGTCCACATGGAAACTCCGGAGCTGACTTTGCCGCATCGGCACGCCCACGAGCGCGGCTTCGTGTTGATTCCTCTTGCCGAGATCGCCCCGGACCTCTTGATTGGGGACAGGACCGTCGCCGATCTGGCGGCCCGATTCGCGGATGACTCGATCCACAAGCTCTGAGGCACCGGAGACTCGCATGACCGCACTACAGGTAACCGTCGCAACGGCGGACGAGGCGCAGGCTGCGATCGCTGCCGGTGTGACGATTCTTTTCGCATCTGGCGAGGTTGCCGAGGCGGCTTCTCCGCTTTCCGCCCCTGAACTGCGCGCCATACTGGCCGTCGCCGGCGACAAAGCGGAGGTCACTGCGGCGGCGGGAGGACTGGAGGCCGAAGCTCTCGCCGACCTCGCCTCGACGGGCGTCACGGCGCTTGTCCTGCCGGTGCCGATGGGCGATGCGGGCGCCGCCCTGCTGTCGCATATCGGTCGTTCGCTGGCCGCCAGCGTCAAGCTGATCGCCGCCTTTCCACCCGAAGCCGGCCCGGACTTCGATCTCCTGCCGGTCGCCGCCATTGCCGGCTTTTCCGGGGTCTGGCTCACCGCCCCCGAAGCGAGCGATGGGCTGACCAAGGCCATCAAGCTGGCCGACATTGCCCGCTTCATCGCGGCAGCGCGCCGGTCGAAGCTGACGGTCGGCCTTTCTGGTGGGTTGCGTGTCGTCGATGTCGGAACGTTGCTGCCGCTTCGGCCGGATCACCTCGGCTTCCGCGCTGCCGTTTCGGAGGACGAAGACCCGGAGCAGCCGCTCGACCCGGCGCGCATCCGCGCAGTTGCCGCCGCATTCGCCATCCACTCGGTCCGCCCGGCGCCCGACGAGGCCTGAAGGCTCGTCGCCTGCGCTGGAATGGGTCAGGCGATCCAGCCGCTTTCGAGCGCCGACGCCCACTCCTCCCGTCCAGCCTCGCGCGCGAGGCGAACGACATTGGCGGTGTCGTAGGGTACGGCGTAGTGCACCACCGCCCAACCGCTGGCGCGCTTCTCGGCGACGGCGTAGCGGGCTTCCGGCGCCCCAACCTGCATGATGTGAACCGGCGCATCGTCGGTGTAGCCCTGCAATCCGACGCTGCCGGGATTGACCACGACGGCGCCCGACTTCAGGCGAACGATGCGCGGTATGTGCGTATGGCCGCAGAGCAGCAGGCTCGACGAGCCAATCGCTGCCGTTGCCCTGCGTGCGCGATCCTCCACCAGATCACGGTCGGCAAGCCGCATGCGACCGCCCTCGACCGTTTCGAGCCAGTATTCGACGTCCGAAGCCGGCGTGCCGTGCCAGGCAGTCACCGGGCCGACGGAGAGAGAGGACGGCAGCCCCTTCAGCCAAGCAATATGGGCGCCCGAGAGCTGATCATAGGCGTGGCCGTCCGACAGCCCCATTTCCGACCGGGGCGTCGTGACGAGCGCCCTGTCGTGGTTGCCGGCAATGCAGGAAATCGACGACGCCATCAGCATGTCGGCAGTGCGGCGCGCTTCCAACGGTCCCGAGAGATGGTCACCGAGGCAGAGCGTCGCATCCACCGAGCGGCCCGCGAGATCGTCGAGCACGGCCGTGAGCGCGTCGGCGTTGCCATGGATATCGGAGAGAACGGCAATCCGCATGAGAGGCTTCCCTGGGCTTTTCTTGGGATGAGCAAACTGTGGTCGAAGCGCTGACAGCTCACCGGGCGGCGCGATGCCCGCACGCATGAGCGCTCCGGAATCAGAAGAGCCTCGCGGCAAAACCGCGAGGCCCCGACTCAAAATCGCATCTCTACTCAGGCCAACCGTGCCAGCGCCTCGTGCACCTTGGCGAGCCGCTCCGCATACCCCTCGCGCTTGGCCTTCTCCTCCTCGACCACCTCTTCGGGGGCCTTGGCGACGAAAGCGGCGTTGCCGAGCTTCTTGTCGATGCGTTCGATCTCACCGATCAGCTTGCTCTCCTCCTTGCCGAGGCGGGCGCGCTCACCGTCGAGATCGACCACACCCGAAAGCGGCAGCGCAATGACGCCGTCGGCGGTGACGATCTGGGCCGACCGGCCTGGAGCGGTTTCGGCGGTGGATACCTCCGACACGCGGGCAAGGCGCAGGATGGCCGGCGTGTGGGTGTTGAGCCAGCCCCGGACCTTTTCGGACGCGCCGACCAGAACCAGCGGCAGCAGCGTCGCCGGCGCAACGTTCATCTCGGCGCGCACCGAGCGAATCTCGGTGATGACGTCGATCAGCCAGTTGATCTCGTCGGCGGCGTCCGTCGTCTCGCGGCTGCCCTCCGGCCATCTCGTCAGAACCAGAAGATTGTCGCGAGCCGGGCCGGTCTCGCCGGTCTTGGCCCAGAGCTCCTCGGTGATGAACGGCATGAAGGGATGCAGCACCTTCAGGATCTCGTCGATCACCCAGGCGCAGGTGGCGCGCGTTTCGTCCTTGGCCGCACCATCCTCACCGGTGAGGACCGGCTTGGTGAACTCGAGGTACCAGTCGCAGAAGGCGTTCCAGACGAAGCGGTAGATGGCGCCGGCCGCATCGTTGAAGCGATAGGCGTCGAGCGCTTCCGACACCTCGGCCTGCGTCTTGCGCACCTCAGTGACGATCCAGCGGTTGAGCGTCTCGGTCGCCTTGTCGGGATCGAAGCCGGCAACTCGAACGCAGCCATTCATCTCGGAGAAGCGAACGGCGTTCCAGAGCTTGGTCGCGAAGTTGCGATAGCCACCGACGCGGCTGGTGGCGAGCTTGATGTCGCGTCCCTGGGCGGCCATGGCGGCCAGCGTGAAGCGCAGGGCGTCGGCGCCGAACTCGTCGATCAAGTTGAGCGGATCGATGACGTTGCCCTTCGACTTCGACATCTTGGCGCCCTTCTCGTCGCGGACGAGGGCGTGGATGTAGACGTCCTTGAAGGGCTCGGTGCCCATGAAGTGCTTGCCCATCATCATCATCCGGGCGACCCAGAAGAAGATGATGTCGAAGCCTGTGATCAGCACATTCGTCGGATAGTAGCGGGCTAGCTCCGGCGTCTCGTCCGGCCAGCCGAGCGTCGAGAAGGGCCAGAGGGCCGACGAGAACCAGGTGTCGAGCACGTCCTCGTCGCGCTTCAGCTCGACCGCCTTGCCGTAGTGCGCCTTGGCCTCCTCGGCAGCGGCGGCCTCGCTCTCGGCGACGAACACCTTGCCGTCCGGTCCGTACCAGGCCGGGATCTGATGCCCCCACCAGAGCTGGCGCGAGATGCACCAGGGCTGGATGTTCTCCATCCAGTCGTAATAGGTCTTCTCCCAGTTCTTCGGGACGAAGTTGGTGCGGCCTTCCTTGACGGAGGCGAGCGCCGGCTCGGCCAGAACCTTGGCGTTGACGTACCACTGGTCGGTCAGGAAGGGCTCGATCGGCACGCCGCCGCGGTCGCCATGCGGCACCTGATGGGCGTGCGGCTCGATCTTGTCCAGGAGGCCGGCGGCCTCGAAGGCGGCGACCACCAGCTTGCGCGCCTCGAAGCGGTCTTTGCCGTGCAGGCTTTCGATGGTCTGGTCGAGCTCGGCGGACGGCGCTACGCCTTCGAGGAAGTCGGCGTTGTCCTTGAGGACCATCGCCGCCTCGACGTCGAGGACGCTGATCGGCTTGCAGCCCTGACGCTTGCCGACCTCGAAGTCGTTGAAGTCGTGCGCCGGGGTGATCTTCACCGCGCCGGTGCCCTTGGTCGGGTCGGAATACTCGTCGGCGACGATGGGGATCAGGCGGCCAACCAGCGGCAGCTTGACCTTCTTGCCGACGATCGCCTTGTAGCGCTCGTCGGTCGGATGAACGGCCACGGCCGTGTCGCCCAGCATGGTCTCGGGGCGGGTGGTGGCAACGACGATGTAGTCGCGCGTCTCGAACTCGGTCGGCTTGCCGGCCTCGTCGAAGGCGATCGGATGCTGGTAGGTGGCGCCCCCCTCCAGCGGATAGCGGAAATGCCAGAGATTGCCCTTGATTTCCGTCTGCACGACTTCAAGGTCGGAGATGGCGGTGAGCAGCTTGGGATCCCAGTTGACGAGGCGCTTGTCCTTGTAGATCAGCCCTTCGCGATAGAGCTGGACGAACACCTTCAGCACGGCCTTGGACAGGCCGGCGTCCATGGTGAACCGCTCGCGCGACCAGTCGCAAGAGGCGCCAAGGCGCTTCAACTGCCCGACGATGGTCCCACCCGACTCGGCTTTCCACTCCCAGACGCGCTTGACGAACTCCTCACGGCCGATCTGGCGGCGGTGGATCTGCTTCTCGCCCAGCTGGCGCTCAACCACCATCTGGGTGGCGATGCCGGCATGGTCGAGGCCCGGTTGCCAGAGCACGTCGAGACCGCGCATGCGCTGCAGACGCACCAGAATATCCTGCAGCGTGTTGTTGAGCGCGTGGCCCATGTGCAGCGAGCCGGTGACGTTCGGCGGCGGGATGACGATGGTGAAGGTGTCCTTGCCCGGCTGCTTGCCGGCGCCGGCGGCAAACGCCTTCGCATTGTCCCAGGCCTTGGCGATACGCGGTTCAACGTCCGCCGCTTCGAATGTCTTTTCCAGCATGATCCGACGTCTTTTTCCTGTCGTCTTTGGGTGAGCGACGGTTAGCCGCTACGCCCCCGAAAATCAACAAGAAGCGCCTTTTCAGCCGTCAAAAGCGGTCGAACCTGCCGTGGCGATCCGCTGCGCGTCGCATCCCCGCCTCGGTCATCCGGCCATCGATGAACCCGATATCCCTCAACATGTGATCATTGAACTCGTCGAGACGTTGACCACGCCACCATGCCAAGGGGGCGAGCATGTCGGCGAGCGCAGCCGACGCAGACAGGAAGCCGACGCGCCAACGGGCACGCCGGACCATGGAATGATCCACGCATGTCATGATCGTTACCCTTGATCCGTTAATGCCGTGAAGGCAATATCGGCCGGAAAGCCGAATGTTTCCAATTGAACATCCATCCATACCCATAAAGAGAACTTATCCATGAAACTCGGCCGGCAGATGCCGCTCAATGCGCTGAGGGTGTTCGAGGCGGTCGCACGCCTGATGAGCTTTACCCGCGCCGGCGAGGAGCTCGGCATGACGCAGACGGCGGTGAGCTACCAGGTGAAGCTGCTGGAAGGCGTGCTTGGCGAGCTTCTGTTCCGCCGGCTGCCGAGGCGGATCGAACTGACAGAAGCAGGCGAACGCCTGATGCCCAAGGTCAGCGAAGCCTTCGTCCTTCTGGAAGAAGCCATGGCGGCGGCACGAACGGCCGCGGACGAACAGCTCGTCATCAATACCACCGCCACATTCGCCACCCACTGGCTGGCGCGCCGCATCGGCAACTTCCAGCTCGGCGCCCCACACATCGCCGTGCGGCTCATCACCGACACGACGCCGATGGATTTCAGCCGCGACCCGGGAGATGTGGCGATCCGTTTCGGCAAGGGAAACTGGCCGGGCCTTGTCGCCCATCACGTCATGGACCTCGACTTCGCGCCGATGCTCAGCCCGTCTCTTCTCGACTGGGTCAAGCCGCTCGACGGCCCGCGCGACCTTCTCAAATGCAAGATCATCGATCCCGGCGATCCCTGGTGGCGGCTGTGGTTCGACGCCGCCGGCGTGCCCGATGCCGATCTCGAAGGACGGCAGCGCAATCTGTTCGGGTCCCAGGCCCTTGAGGCGAGTTCGGCCATCGCCGGCCATGGCGTCGCCATCCTGACGCCGGCTTTCTATCGCGAGGAACTGGCGAGCGGCCGGCTGATCATGCCCTTCGACCTCGTCTGCAGCGACGAGTCCGCCTATTGGCTGGTCTACCCCGAAAGCCGCCGAAGCCAGCCGAAGATCCGTGCGTTCCGAGACTGGATGCTGAGGGACATCGAAAGGAACCCGCCATAGGCAAGCACTTGTTAACCGTAATTTTGTGAGATTCCCGCGCCTGGTTTCGGCTTGAGGCACGTCTAAAGCTGCAGAGGGAGTTTTCCCGGAGGCAGCAGATGTCGTCCCTTTCCGCCCTGACCGGCAACACCAGCAACCTCGCCGCTCTTTTCGGCGCTTCGAACAGCAAGCAGGACGCCTCGGCAACCACGGCCTTTGCGCCACCGCCTCCGTCCGAAGGTCTGAATGGTGGTTCGACGTCCGGCACGACCTCGACGAGTGGCGCCTTTTCCGCCTTCGCCGGCGACATGCAATCAGCCATGTTGTCGCTTCAGGAGAGCATGGGCAACGCCGGGACGATGCCGCCGCCGCCGCCACCGGAGATGAGCACCGACACCGAAGCGGCAAGTTCCGAAACCACCTCTTCGACGAGCACCACCGAAACGACGGCTTCGACCGATGGCAGCACATCGGAAACGAGCGACTCGTCGTCCTCCGAAGCGTCGGGAGCCTCGGGCGCCAGCGAGAGCAAGGAGGTGGTCAGCACGACCTATCTCGACAATCCCGACGGCAGCACCACCATCACCGTGGCCTATTCGGACGGTTCCACAAGCGTGACGACAACCGGTGGGCAGGGACAATCGGCCTCGGCGCCCGATGCGTCGCGGCTCGACATGCCCTACAGCTTCGGCAATGGGAACAGCGGCAGCCTGTCGCAAGCGGTGAGCAACATCTACGCGAGCGTCGCCAATAATGCCGCCGCGACCTATTCGGCCGGGATCGCCGCCTGACGGATCGAACAACCGTCCGTCAGCCAACCGATGTGCGCGGCCCGAGGAGAATGATCGCAGCGCCGACAAGGCAGATCGCCGCGCCCGTCAGGTCCCAACGATCCGGTGCCTGCCGCTCCACCGCCCACAGCCAGAAGAGCGAGGCGGCTATGTAGACGCCGCCATAGGCAGCGTAAGCCCGGCCGGCAGCCGCGCTATCGACGCGTGTCAACACGAACGCGAACAAGATCAGCGACAGCACGCCGGGCAGTGTCCACAGAACAGTTCTGCCCAGGCGCAACCAAGCCCAGAAAGCAAAGCAACCGGCGATTTCGAAAAACGCTGCGAGGATCTGGAGAAGAACGGACCTCACGGCCTCAGCGGCCGCGCGAGACGCGCTCGATCTCGGCACGCACCAATCGTTCGACGATCACCGGAAGATTCTCGTCGAGCCATGCGCGCAGCATCGGCCGCAGCATTTCCTTGACGAGGTCGTCGAGGGTTCGCGCGTTGGCCGCGAGCACCGTGTGGCTCAGTTGTCCGAAGGCGGACTGCACGGAGGCGCTTGCGGCCGCGGAGACCAGGCGCTCTTCGGCTTCCTGATCCAGAAATGCACTGGCGCGCGGCGCCTCGGTCTTCGATGGTTCGGACCGGCGTGGCGGTTCCGGCTCCGCTTCGGCAAAGGCAACCTCGGCTTCGTCGTCCTTCAGGCCTTCCACCAGCTCCAGCGGCTCAGCCTCGTCGACCATGGCGACATCGGCGAGATCGAGCACTTCCGGCTCGTCGCCTTCATCGGCGTCGTCGACGTCCATCTCCGGCTCGTCCTCGTCGTCACCCGATTGGGCAAACAGCTTGTCAAGGTCTTCCTCGGAAATGTGCTCATCCTCGAGCGCCGGCTCGGCCATAGCTTCGACCTCCGGTTTCGGAGCGGCCGCCTTGGCCGGGGCCGGCTTGGATGCTTCGGCCTCCTTGCCGTCGGGTTCGTCGGCAATGATCCGCCTGATGGAAGCCAGGATCTCTTCCATTGAAGGTTCGGCGGACGCAGCTGCCTTGGCCATTGGTCTACTCCGAGTGGGTCGCCCCACCACCTGTTACACGATCGATCAATGCCTTCTTCCGCACAACACTTCTAGCGATCGACTTGCCTCCGCCCCCAACGGAGGAGCCGAACGCCAAACAACGCGGCGGTCAACCGGCTAAATACCGGCCGCAAGCCTGATTCGACCTCCGAAGTATAGATTAGTTAACGCCGCTGAAAACGGTTTGCGTCGGGGAAGTGCCGGTTATCCCCGGCACCTACCGTCCAAATGCCTCAGCGACCGTCCGGCGTACGCAGCCCGATCCACTTGTCTCGGACCTGCTCGTAATGGTGTTCCGGCTTGTACGCCTTGACCTTGAGGCCGAGCCGTTCGCGATCAAGACGACCCATGGCGGCCGCGACGCTGTAGCTCGCCACCACGAACTGAGCCTGGGCCCCAACCTCCGACAGACGGGCGTCGATCAGGGTGCTCTGGGCATTGAGGACATCCAGGGTGGTCCGCTGGCCGACCTTCTGTTCCTCGACGACGCCTTCGAGCGCCAACCGGCTCGCCTTCACCGAAGCTTCGGCCGCGACGATCTGGGCTTTCGCCGACTCAAGGGCGCTCCACGCCTGGGCAAGCGCCGCATCGACCGACATGCGCGCCACGTCGACCTGAAGCTTGGCCTGACCGAGCTCTTCCTTGGCCTGACGGACCGTGGCGTATTCCGCACCGCCTTGGTAGATCGGAATGGAAAGCACGGCCGCAACCGAGCCCTCAAGCGTGCGTGCGCGCTCGGGCGTAGTGGGATCGGCGGAAACGTTGCCTGCGAAGGCGCTGCTCACCGTTCCCTGAAGAACGAAGCTCGGCAGCAGAGCGCCTTCCTGGATCTCGACGTTGTAGGACGCCGTATCGGCATTGTAGATCGCAGCACGGATCATCGGATGCTCGGTGCGCGAGGCATCAATGGCGGCCGAGAGCTTGGCCGGAAGCAACTTGGTGATCGGACCAGGCGAGCGAAGCCCCTTGGGCTCATGGCCGACGACCTTGACGTAGTTGGCCCGCGCCGTGAGCAGATCGGCTTGCGCCGCGCTGACGGCCGCCGTGGCCGCAGCCAGCGCCGCCTGAGCCTGCGAGACGTCCGTCCTCGTGCCCTCGCCGACCGAGAAACGATCGTTGGAGGCCCGTACCTGCTCCTGCAGGAAGGCAACGTTGGACTGGCGCAACTCGAGCACCTGTCCGGACAGAATGACGTTCATGTAGGCGGACGCCGTGTCGAGCAGGGTCGACTGTTCGGTGTTGCGCAACTGCTCGCGCGACGCCTTCACGGCCGATTCCGCACGCCTCACGCCGTTGTCGATTCGTCCGCCCATGTAGAGCGGCTGAACGATCTGGATCTGGCCCTGAACCGCGCCGGTGTCCGTGTAGGTGCTCGCCCAGTTCGACCCGCTGTTCAGGCGATACCTTGTGTCGGTGGCCGTGATGCCGGCGGAAATCTGACCGTTGATCGTCGGCCGATAGCCCGAAAGTGCCTGGGGCACGTTCTCATCGACGGCGCGCGTGCCCGCCCGCGCCGCATTGAGCGCCGGGTTGTTGGCGTAGGCCGCGGCCATCGCCTCCTGCAGGGATTCCGCCGACGCGGCGCCGGATAGGGCGAAAAGAAGGCCGACGGCGGCCGACAGGTACAAAGAGGGACGGAACGCCACGACACACCTCATTTTTATCGCCGACCGATGCGATATAGCCTGCAATCGATACCGGGTCTTCTCACGCCTGCGCGAGGAAGCCCGGTCGACCGCCACATTCGCTAACAAAACGTTAATCTTCGACGACGGAATATAACCGAAGAGGACGTGAACGGAAGCGTGGCCGGCAACGAGGCGGCAAATTCAGTCAAATCGATGCACAGAAATCACAGCCGCACCACAAGACCAGCCAGCCTGCTTTACGCTGGCTGGCGGACAGGGA
The DNA here is from genome assembly GCF_023721755.1 of Pleomorphomonas sp. NRK KF1. GTDB lineage: Bacteria > Pseudomonadota > Alphaproteobacteria > Rhizobiales > Pleomorphomonadaceae > Pleomorphomonas. The sequence continues at coordinate 72,066 of NZ_JAMDLH010000002.1, forward strand.
CAGTCGCATGAAACGTACCGTTACAAGGCGGAACTAGAAGGCGAACGTCTCGACCGCTTCGAATCCGGGCAGGACAGGAACAGATGCATCGAACAACGTACGGCCGGAAATGCCACCATCATCCCTGGCATAAAGCCTAGCTCTCGGGACGCTGCTACCTTCCTCGACGAGAAGCAATCGGCCGCGCTTGGCAAGTTGGCGGGCGATGGTCTCCGGAAACGTGACGACGGCGCCATTGAAGATGATGACGTCGAACGGCGCGGCGTCCGGCACCCCCTTCACCAGTGACGCTTCGACGACCGCCACGTTGGCAAGACCAGAGAGCTGACGACGGGCGATGGCCGCCAGATCGGCATCCTGTTCCAAAGCCACGACCGATCCGGCAAGACGGGCCATCACGGCGGCGCCGTAGCCCGAGGCACTGCCGACCTCCAATACCTTGTCGGTGGGCTTGATGCCCGCGTATTGAAGCATGCGCGCCAGCACCATGGGCTGGATCAACACGCGCGGGGAACGTCCACCGCCAAGCGGCAGATCCCGGTCAAGGTAGGCAAGCGGCTTTTGATCGTCCGGCGCGAAATTCTCGCGGGCCACCTCGCCCATCGCATCGATGATGCGGAGATCGGTAACGTCGTTCGGTCTGACCTGACCATCGACCATCTTGGTGCGCAATGCCGGAAAATCGACCATGGATCGCAAGTCCCCTGGAGCTTTCTGCCGGCTCTTCCAATAGCCGCCCCCCTCTTCCGAAACAAGGGCTTCTACGCAGCTTTGCGGAGCGGATGCACGAGTCTTCCGGCAAGAGAAGCCGGATCGACACGTCGAATGAACGCCGGACGATATGCCCAGGCAACAATTGTTCCTGAAAAATAGAGAATTCAGCGATTTCCGGAACTGGAGGCCACGGAGGGAATCGAACCCCCGTACACGGATTTGCAATCCGCTGCGTCACCACTCCGCCACGTGGCCTCACGGAGAAGGGTTCTTAAGCGAGCGCGGCTGCATAGACAAGAGGGCAAGGGGTAAAATCCGCCATCTTGAACGACTTGATTGGTTAGGTCGTGGCCCACGTCGGCTTGGCAACGGTATGAGCACGCGAGATGATCCCGCACAATGAAGACGAGGAACGGGTTTCGCTGCTACAGCCGCTGCCAGCCGATGTGGCCGGCAACGGCCATTTTGCACCCTGCGCCTTTCGGGTCACCATTCAAACGGCAACCGCCAGTTCGGTGGGGAAAGCGCCCCGGCCGATAGCCTGACCGTCGATGGCGCCACGACTTGCGAGATGGCGTTCGGCCGCCCGCTCGGCCTCGGCGACCGAGCCGTAGAGCTCGCCATCGAGATCCCAGACGTCATACTTGACGGCAACGAAACGCACCTGGTCGCCCGCAGGGGCGGCAACGGCAACGGCCTTTCCGGCCACTTCAATAACAATTGGCTTGGACATAATACTACTCTCCTGGCCCTGCCCGGTGGCAAGACCATCATCCTGTCGGCTACGTTTTCGTGAGAAGTGTCAGATGCTCAGCAAAGACACATTCGCCATTGGCGTTTCGAGCCAAGATGATTGGGGCGGATCGTCGAACGGCATACATTCGTGCGCGCGATCCGCGTGAGCGAAATGTGTGTCATTTATGACCTCCTTTCCCAAGATCGAGAGAGCATTACTCTCTGGGGCACAGCGATAGTGATCAACAACGACCGAAATATGACGCCGAACGATTCGGCTTGATGTCCTGTTCCGGCAACACCGCGATCCAATCGCGTCTGTCCTCACTCCAACCTGCCACAAGTGGAGTCCGCACTCCAGAAACGAAATATCAAAGTCAGGCACATTCGCGTGAATGGATTCCGGCTGCGCCTGAACTGCATCAAGCGGCCGGCCGCTTGCGTCGGAAATCGTGGCGAACAAAGAGCTAGAAAGTCTAGACGGAGCCGACATCTCGCCCTTTCCAGCGATTGTAGCGACGCATGATCCAGACCTCGGCGCGCCTTCTGACCCGACGAGCGAGCGGGGAGTCCACCGAGAGAATGACCAAGCCGACCGGAATCATCCAGAAACCGACGACCGGCAGAAAACCGACGAGCCCCAATGCAACGAAGACAACGCCCATGACGACGCGCAGCAGCCGGTTTCTCGGCAATCGCATCGTCCGCCCCCAGAGTCTCACCCTCGGCATGAACAACCTCTCGAAGCGTTTGCGGTTCCGGCCTTGCCCGGTTCCGGACAGATAGGAAAGGGCAACCGGCTTTTCAAAGTCCCTCCTCAAGGTGCGGGAAACCACTGGTCCGGCGAAGGAAAAAACCTTTCCACACCATGTCGTTAGGCGCCGTTTTTCCACGTCTTCCGGTCTTTTCGCGCCGCCATCGCATTTTCCTTGCCGAGGGGGCTTTGCAAACCGGAACAGCTTTGTTATACGCACCGCCACCGAAGCTGTTCCGCGATAGCTCAGTTGGTAGAGCAGGTGACTGTTAATCACCGGGTCGTAGGTTCGAGTCCTACTCGCGGAGCCATCGGTTTCCCAGGAAAATCAGCAGCTTAACGCAATCCGATGCACTTGTGCATTCGAGACCAGATCGTTTTGACGCCTGTGCCCTAAGACGGAAGCGAGAAGAAGCTGTCGATGGCGAGCGCGGCCGCGCCGCGTGCCCAGGCATCGTCGTTCCAGAACTCGACGAACACCTCGGTGCCACGCTGGAAATTCTTCTCCTTCAGCGTGGCCACCAGCGGTTCGAGCAGCGTCGGTCCGAACAATACGCCCTCGCCGCCGATCACCATGGTCTCCGGATCGAACAGGCTGGCAAACGTGGCCGCCGCTGCTCCGAGACGGCGGCCGGCGGTGCCAAGGATTTCGCAGGCCACAGGGTCACCCTCTCCCGCCAATGCAGCCAGGGAAGCCGGATCGATGGCATGGCTGGACGGCCGGACCATGCGATAGGCGTTGAGAATGGCCGGCAAGGAGGTGACCGCCTCCAGGCAACCGAGACGACCGCACTCGCAACGAGGCCCATCCTCCACCACGGCGAGATGGCCGATCTCGCCGGCACCACCGTAGCGGCCACGCAGCAGTTGGCCGTCGACGATCATCGCCGCGCCGATGCCGCGGCCGAAGGAGAACACCGCCAGCGACGACGCCTGCCGCCCGGCCCCGAACAGATGTTCGGCGAGCGCGAAGGCGTTGACGTCATTGTCGACCCAGGCGGGCGCGCCGGCCAAACCGGAGATCAGCGCGGCGATCGGCACGTCCTTCCAGCCGAATCGATCGCACCGCAGGCATATGCCGCTCTCGGCATCGTGCTGGCCGGGCATGGCGAGACCGATGCCGATCAACCGCTTCCGATCCTCGCCCGAACGTTCCATGAGACGGGTGAGCGCGTCGGCTGTCGCACGAGCGACCGCGTCGGGCGAACGCGCGTCGACGTCCGCCGTCAGCGTATCGATGACGTTGGTGCCGAGATCGGTGAGCGTCGCCCTCAGATGATGCTCCATCAGCTTGACGCCCAGGGAGACGTGACCGGCATAGTTCAGGTCGAGCCGCGTCATCCGGCGCCGGCCACCGTCGGCCACGGCATCGCGCTCGGTGATGATCTGCTGATCCAAGAGCTCGGACGACACGTAGGAAATGGCCGCCGGGCTGAGTCCGGTCGCCACCGCAATGTCCGACCTCGCCGTTGGTCCATGCCGACGCAGGTGATTGAGAAGCAGCAGCCGGTTGAGCGTGCGCGACGTACTCTGATTTCCCTTCAGCGAGGGCATGAGAACATTTCCATTTCCGGAGCCGGCGACCCGTTCGTTTCATTTATAGAAACGAACTCGGACGGATTTCAACATATCGGACAACACCGGATGGCGACGATGCGAGCTTCGCCGCACGGGGAAACCGACGGGAACGATCGACCGAGCCGGCTCAAACCCGAGCGTTTCCGGGTCTCATACCCGTCTTTGTATAAATTTCGGGCGGCAAACTATCTCGCTTGACTCGCCATACATTTCATTTAATTAATTGAAGCCATATCAGGTCATCAACGGCGGTCGTCAGCATGCCTCGTTCCACTCGCGCCCAGTTTCCCGACACTTTCCGGTGGGGCGTTTCCACCTCCGCGCTGCAGATCGAAGGCGCCACGGACGTCGATGGCCGTCGCCCCTCCGTCTGGGACACCTTCGCAGCGGAGCCCGGCAGAATCCGAAATGGCGACACGCCAGCGGTGGCTTGCGATCACTATCATCACCTCGACGAGGACCTCGATCTGGTCAAAGCACTCGGTGTCGGTGCCTATCGCTTTTCGGTGTCCTGGCCGCGCATCCTGCCGAGAGGAACCGGCGCGGTGAACGAGCCCGGCCTTGCCTTCTATGACCGCCTTGTCGACGGGCTGCTGGAGCGGGGTGTCGAACCCTGGCTGACGCTCTATCACTGGGACCTGCCGCAGCCGCTCGAGGATGCCGGCGGCTGGCCGCGCCGGGACACCGCCCTCGCCTTCGCCGATTTCGCCGACGTGGTGTCCCGCCGGCTCGGCGACCGCGTCAAGCGCTGGATCACCCACAACGAACCCTGGTGCAGCACAATCAAGGGCTATTATGAGGGCGAGTTCGCGCCCGGCAAGCGCGACCTCGCGGCGGCCATGCAAGCGACCCATCACGTCCTGCTGTCGCACGGCTTGGCATTGCCGGTGCTCCGGTCCAATGTTGCGGACGGCCAATGCGGCATCGCCCTGAGCTTGCATCCGATCCACACGGCGTCGGACTCCGAAGCCGATCGTGTCGCCGCCATCCGCCACGACGGCCTCAGGAACCGCTGGTTCCTCGATCCGCTGCACGGTCGCGGCTACCCGGAAGACGTTCTCCGCGAGCTGGGCACCGCCGCTCCGACGATTGACGAGGGGGATCTCGTGACCATCGCCGGCAAGACCGACTTTCTCGGCATCAACTATTACTTCCGGGAGATCGTCGCCGACGACCCCGAGGGCGGACCGATGCGGTCGCGCGTCGTCGAAACGGAAGCGTCCGACGTCACCGGTTTCGGCTGGGAGGTCTATCCCGAGGGTCTCACCGAGCTGCTTCTTCGCGTCACGCGCGATTACCATCCGGCGCCGATCGCCATCACGGAAAATGGCGCCACCTACCCCGATGAGATGGCAGCGGACGGCAAGATCCATGACGAGCAGCGCGCGATCTACATCCATCGCCATATCGACGCGTTGCGGACGGCAATGGACGGCGGCGTCGATCTCGCCGGCTATTTCGTCTGGAGCCTGCTCGACAACTTCGAATGGGCGGAAGGCTACTCCAAACGGTTTGGCCTGGTGCACGTCGATTTTGCAACCCAGGCGCGGACCATGAAAGACAGCGGCCGCTGGTTTGCCGCCTTCCTGAAAGGGTAACCGGCGCGCCGAAGACGGAGGCTGTTTCCATACCACGGTCTGTTCCTTTCACGACCGGACGGGTGGCGAGGCTGGAGGGGCCCGAAGGGAGTGTCGGGCCGCGATGAAGGAGGAGAGAGATGTTGAACAAGCTTGGAGTACTGGGCTCGGTCATGGCCTTCGCCCTGACGACGACCACGCCGGTCTATGCCGGCACTGCGGAAGTCATCCACTGGTGGACAAGCGGCGGCGAGGCCGCGGCACTGAAAATCCTCGTCGATGCCTATGAGAAGACGGGCAACACCTGGAAGGATAATCCGGTGGCCGGCGGCGAGGCCGCCCGCATGGTGGCCCGTACGCGCATTCTCGGCGGCGACCCGCCAACGTCCATGCAGTGGCAGGTCGGCGCCCCGCTGATGGCGCTCGCCGAAGAAGGCCAGCTCAACGGTATCGACGAGGTGGCCAAGGACTGGGACAAGCTCCTGCCCAAGGTGATCGCCGACAACGCCAAGTTCGAAGGCAAGTATGTCAGCGCGCCGATCGACATTCACGGCCACAACTGGCTTTGGGGCAACCAGGCCGTCCTCGACGATGTCGGCATTGCCATGCCGAAAAACTGGGACGAGCTGATCGCCTCGGCCGACAAGATCCGCGCCAAGGGTTACATCCCGCTGGCGCTCGGTGGCCAGTCCTGGCAGGAAATCTTCGTCTTCGAGAGCATCCTGGTCGACGTCGGCGGCCGCGACTTCCTGACCAAGGTCACCTATGACCTTGACGACGCCGCCTTGCGCAGCCCGGAAATGCTGAAGGCCTTCCAGACCTTCGCCAAGGTACGCGATCTCGTCGATCCCGGCAGCCCGAGCCGCGACTGGAACATCACCGGCGGCATGCTGATCAGCGGCAAGGCCGCCTACATGATCATGGGCGACTGGCTGAAGGGCGAGTTCGTGGCCGCGAACAAGGTTCCCGGCAAGGACATCGCCTGCGAGATATTCCCGGCCGGCGGCAAGACGCTGGTGTTCGGAACCGACTCCTTCGCCATGACGGCGGTGAAGGACCCGGCGCTGCGGGAGGCCCAGTTGGCCCTCGCCAAGACGATCATGGATCCCGTGGTGCAGAGGGAGTTCAGTCTGCGCAAGGGTTCGATCCCGCCGCGCCTCGACGTGGACAAGACCGGCTTCGACGCCTGCGCCCAGATCGCCATGGGGGCAGCGGCCGAAGGCCAGTTGTTCCTGGTGCCGGACAACGTGGCCGACGCCACGAGCATCGGCGCCCTGGTCGACCAGATGACCACCTTCCTGCACAGCGACATGACGCCTGAGGAAGGCATGACCGCCATGGCCGACGCCGTGGCCGCAACCCGCTGACGGGCATTAGACATGACGTGCCGGCGGCGGCTTGCCGCCGGCACGCTCCCGATCCGTGAAGCCAAGGCTCCGATCAAGCGCAGATTCCTCCAGCGACACGTGTCGCAGGTCGCCCTGTCGCCATCCCTGGCGCTGATCGCGATCTTCCTCTACGGCTTCATCGCCTACACGGCGGCGGTCTCGACGACCAACAGCAAGGCCTTCCCGCGCTTCGACACATTCGTCGGCCTCGAGCAATACTGGCGCCTGTTCCACACGCCACGCTGGCATGTCGCCTTCACCAATATGTTCCTGTTCGGCGGCCTGTTCCTGCTCGTCACCATCTCGCTCGGCCTCCTGATCGCCATCCTGATCGACCAGCGAATCCGCGCCGAAAGCTTCTTCCGGTCGATCGTCATGTATCCGATGGCGATGTCCTTCGTGGTGACCGGCATCATCTGGCAGTGGCTGCTGAACCCGACGCTCGGCATCGAGGTGATGATGCACCAGCTCGGCTTTGAAAGCTTCCGCCTCGATTGGCTGACCAATCCCGACACCGTCATCTGGGCGCTGGTGGTGGCCGCCTTCTGGCAGGGCTGCGGCCTCGTCATGGCGCTGTTCCTCGCCGGCCTGCGCGGCATCGACGAGGACATCTGGAAGGCGGCGGCGGTCGACGGCATCCCGGCCTGGCGGGTCTACGTCTTCATCGTCATCCCGATGCTGGCGCCGGTGTTTCTCACTGTCGTCGTGCTGTTGTCGCTGTCGATCGTTCGTGCCTTCGACCTCGTGGTGGCGCTGACCAATGGCGGCCCCGGCGTCTCGTCCGACCTGCCATCGGTGTTCATGTTCGACATGGCCTTCCGCCGCACCAACCTCGGCCTGTCGGCCGCCTCGGCGGTGGTCATGCTCGGCACGGTGCTGGCGATCCTGATCCCCTATCTCTACGTCGAAACGAGGGAGCGCGCCTGATGTCGACCTCGACAGACGCAATGCCCCGGCCTGCGCGGTCCGGCTGGCTGACGCCCCGGCGGGCCAAGGCGATCCTGAAGCGGGTCGTGCTTTATCTGCTGCTTGCCATCGTTGCCTTCTTCTTCGCCGGGCCGCTCTACATCCTGCTCAGCACGTCGTTCAAGACGATGCCGGAGATCCAGGCTGGCGGGCTGATGTTCCTGCCGCACGAGCCGACGGCCCAGGCATGGGTCACCGCCTGGGGCGAAGCCTGCATCGGCATCACCTGCGGCGGCCTCAAGGGCTATTTCGGCAACTCGATGATGATGGCCGTCCCCGCCGTGCTGATCTCGGTAATGATCGGCGCCATCAATGGCTATGCGCTGGCGAAATGGCCATTTCCCGGCGCCCGCTTCGTGTTCGCCGCGCTGGTTGCCGGCAACTTCGTGCCGTTCCAGGTGGTGCTGGCGCCGGTGTCAGTCACGCTGCGCACGCTTGGCCTGTTCGGTTCGGTGGAGGGACTGATCCTGATCCACGTGATCTACGGCATCCCCATCACCACCATGCTGTTCCGCAACTTCTTCCTGTCGGTGCCCAACGACCTGATCAAGGCGGCGCGCATCGACGGCGCCGGCTTCTTCTGGATCTTCTTCCGCATCGTGCTGCCGCTGTCGCCGTCGGTGATCGTGGTGGCGCTGATCCTGCAGTTCACCGGCATCTGGAACGACTTCCTGTTCGCCGTTTCCTTCTCCAATCCGTCGAGCGCGCCGATGACGGTCGCCCTCAACAATCTGGTCAACTCCAACTTCGGGGTGAAGGAATACAACGTCCACATGGCCGCGACGGTGATCGCCGCCGCCCCCACCCTCATCCTCTACATCCTGCTCGGTCGCTACTTCCTGCGTGGCATGACCGCCGGCGCCGTCAAGGGTTGACCGTCATGATCGACATCCGGATTTCCAACTGCAACAAGAACTACGGTTCGCTGAGGGTGCTGAAGGACATCAACCTCGAAATCGAGCGCGGCGAGTTCATCGTGCTCCTGGGACCCTCGGGCTGCGGCAAATCGACACTCCTGCACATCGTCGCCGGCCTCGACCGGTTGAGCTCGGGCGCGATCGAGATCGGCGGCCGCGACGTTACCGACGTCGAGCCCAAGGATCGCGACATCGCCATGGTGTTCCAGTCCTACGCGCTCTACCCGACCATGAGCGTCCGCAGCAACATGGAGTTCGGCCTCAGGATGCGCGGCAAACCGATGGCCGAGATCCGGCCTCTGGTCGAGGACAAGGCACGCATGCTGCATATCGACCACCTGCTCGACAGGCGGCCGAGCCAGCTCTCGGGGGGCCAGCGCCAGCGCGTCGCCATCGGCCGGGCCCTGGTGCGCGACCCCAAGGTGTTCCTGTTCGACGAGCCGCTCTCCAACCTCGACGCCAAGCTGCGCGCCAGCATGCGCACCGAGATCAAGAAACTGCATCAATCGCTCGGCACGACGGCGATCTACGTCACCCACGACCAGCTCGAGGCGATGACGCTCGCCACCCGCATGGTGGTGATGAAGGCCGGCGAGATTCAGCAGGTGGGCAAGCCCGAGGAGGTCTACCACCGGCCGGTCAACCTGTTCGTCGCCGACTTCCTCGGCAATCCCGGCATGAACTTCATGAAGGGGCGTCTTCGTCTGGAGGGTGGGCGCGTGTCGGCGGACGTCGGTGCCGCCACCATACCGCTCGACGGCTACGCCTTCGACACGTCTCCCACCGACGGACAGGCGGTGATGGTCGGCCTGCGCCCCGAATCCGTCCAGCCATCGACGGGCGGCGAGCCCTTCGCGCTGACGCTCAAGCCGACGCTGATCGAGCACACCGGCTCGGACAATCTCGTCGTGCTGGCCATGGGAAGCGAGGAGATCGTCGGCAAGTTCCCCTCCGACATGCTGCCGAAGCTCGGGGAACCTGTTGCCGTCGGGTTCGATCTTTCCCGTCTGTCGGTGTTCGACGCCCAGACCGAACGGCGCATTTAGGAACCGCGCCGTTGTTCACACCCCAGTCCGGGCGGTCCCGGTCTGGGCTCGCCGCTTTGTAACTCTTCTAGTCATTTCAAGAATTTTGCGTTCATGCAGCATTCACCCGGCTGTCATGTTTGCTTCATGCCCCCTGCCTACCAAGGAGCGCGCGTTCTCTTCCGCGCAATCCATTCTCAAGGGGCAAACCATGCGCACTCTTCTTCTGGCGCTCGCCGCCAGCACGGCTCTCATCGGGACCGCTGGCGCGGCCACCGTCTATCCGCTCGACCGGGCGACCATCCTCGCCGGCTCCCCCTTTGATTTCAAGGTGGAGTTCGACGGCACGGTGAAGGCCGAGGACGTCAAGATCGCCGTCAACGGCGCCGACTACAAGGCGACGTTCGGCGGCGAAGTGGAGTTCATCGCCTCCGAGAAGGGCAAGGACGACGCCGACCTCGGCTCGGCCGTATTGCTGCGTGGCATGAAGATCGACAAGGCCGGCGCCTACACGGTCGAAGTCTCGGCCGGGGACCAGAAGAAGTCCGTCACCTGGAACGTTTACGCGACTCCCGAAGCCCCCAAGGCCAAGAACGTCATCTTCCTGCTCGGCGACGGCCTCTCCGTCGCGCACCGCACCGCCGCCCGCCTGATGTCCAAGGGCATGACCGAGGGCAAGGCCAACGGCCGCTTGGCCATGGACGACCTCGACCACATGGCCTTCATCGGCACGTCGTCGACGCACTCGATCGCCACCGACAGCGCCAATACCATGTCGGCCTACATGACCGGCCACAAGAGCCGGGTCAACGCTCTTGGCGTCTATGCCGACCGTACGCCGGCAACCATGGACGACCCGAAGGTCGAGACCATCGCCGAAGCTCTGCGCCGCACCACCAAGAAGTCGATCGGCGTCGTCACGACGTCCGAAATCGAAGACGCCACGCCGGCCGCCGTCGTCTCCCATACCCGCAAGCGCGACGAGAAGGCCGCCATCGTCGGCATGTTCTATGACGTCAAGCCGGAGGTCGTGCTGGGCGGTGGTTCGGCCTACTTCCTGGCCAAGGAAGTACCGGGCTCCAAGCGCAAGGACGACAAGGACTACATCAAGCTGTTCCAGGAAGCCGGCTACACGCTCGCTACAGACAAGGACGAGCTGCAGAAGGCCGCCGGCTCGGACAGGATCCTCGGTCTGTTCCATACCGGCAACATGGACACTCAGCTCGACCGTGCGTTCCTCAAGAAGGGTACGGTCGGCAAGTTCCCGAACCAGCCGGGTCTGGTTGAAATGACCCAGGTCGCGCTGGACCAGTTGTCGAAGAATGAAGATGGTTTCTTCCTGATGGTCGAGGCGGCCTCGATCGACAAGATGAGCCATCCGATGGACTGGGAGCGCGCGATTGTCGACACCATCGAGTTCGACAAGGCCATCGCGGTCGCCCGCAAGTTCCAGGAAAGCCATCCCGATACGTTGATCGTCGTCACCGGAGACCACACGCATGGCGTTTCGGTGATCGGCACCATCGACGACGACAAGCCGGGCACCGAAATGCGCGAAAAGGTCGGCACCTATGACGACGCCGGTTTCCCGAACTACGAAGACAAGGACGCCGACGGCTATCCCGATAGCGTAGACGTCTCGCGTCGTCTGGCGATCTTCGCCAACAACTACCCTGACCATTACGAGACCTTCCGCCCGAAGCTGGATAATCCCTTCCAGCCGGCCGTGAAGAGCGAGTCCGGCGCCTATGTGGCCAACGAAGCCTACAAGGACGTTCCGGGCGCGGTGTTCGTACAGGGCAATCTGCCTAAGAATGCCGACACCGCCGTCCACGCGGTCGATGATGTCGTGCTGCAGGCCGCCGGCCCCGGTGCCGAAGGCTTCAAGGGCTACATGGAACAGAGCGACGTCTACAAGGTGTTGGCCGACACCCTGGCCATTGGCGCCAAGCAGTAATCTGCTCTGACCGAAGCAGGGCCGGGCGGGTCTCAACCCGCCCGGCTGCCTTTCTTTTCCGATCCACTCGGGTTCGCCATGGCCAATGTCCTCTCCCGCCGTGCGTTGCTCGCCGGAATTGCCATCCTGCCCTTGGTGGGAACAGCCGACGCTGGCGACAGCCTGACCTTCGAGCAACTCTACGACAAGATCACGGTGCTCGGGCTGTCGTTCTCCGCCAAGGTCAAGGCGCTTGCCGGCAAGACGGTGTCGATCCGCGGCTTCATGGCACCGCCGCTGAAGGCCGAAGCGAAGTTCTTCGTACTGACCGAAATTCCGATGTCGATCTGTCCGTTCTGCGATTCTGATTCCGACTGGCCGAGCAACATCGTCGTCGTCTACATCGACGAGAAGAGCACCTTCGTGCCGCCGTCGAAGCTGATCGAGGTGACCGGGACACTGGAGGTCGGTTCGTGGACCGACCCCGAGACCGGGTTCGTCAGCCAGCTACGCCTTGTCCATTCCTCCTTCGAGACGGTGTGAGTCATGCTGCCGCTTGCCCTTTCAGGTGTCTCTATCTCCTTTCCCGGCCTGGCTCAGCCGGTGCTTTCCATCGATGACCTGTCGGTGCCAGCGGGTGGCCGGCTCGCCGTCACCGGCGCGTCGGGTTCGGGCAAGAGCACCTTCGTCAATCTCGTCTCCGGTCTGGAACGACCCGACAGGGGGGCCATCCGTTGGAACGGAGCCGACATCACCACGCTGTCGGAAAGCCGCCGCGATCGCTGGCGGGCGGAGAACGTCGGCCTGGTCATGCAGGACTTCCATCTTTTCCCCGGGCTTGCCGCCATCGACAACGTACTGCTGCCCGCCCGCCTCGCCCGCGCCGCTACGGCGGAGGTGAAGTCGCGCGCCCACGAACTTCTCTCCCGCGTCGGCCTCGCGCGGCCCGAACAGTCGGTCGAGACCATGTCGCGCGGCGAAATGCAGCGCGTCGCCGTGGCACGCGCCCTTTTGCGCCGCCCCGGCGTGCTGATTGCCGACGAGCCGACCGCCAGCCTCGACGCCGAAGCAGGGGCCGAGGTCGGCCAGCTGCTTCTGGAACTCGCCAACCAGGAGGGCGCCACCTTGATCGTCGTCAGTCACGACGAACGGCTGACCGAGCGACTCGATCGCCGTATCCGCCTTGCCGACGGCCATATCGTTGCAGACACCGCCATGAGGGCTTCGTCATGATCCGCTTCGTCTTCGCCGATCTCCGTCGCCTTTGGGCCGCCTCGCTGGTCATCGTGTTGCTGGTGGCGCTCGCCACCGCACTTGGCGTCGCCGTAACCTTGCAGGAACGGGCCTTGCGCCTCGGTTCGGCGCGCGCCGCCGACAAGTTCGACCTGATCGTCGGAGCGCCGGGCTCGGAGACGCAGCTTGTGCTCTCCTCGGTATTCCTTCAGCCGGCGGCGCTGCCCTTGATGTCCGGCGATGTGCTGACCAAGCTGATCGCCGACCCGCGCGTCGACTGGGCCGCGCCCATCGGCTTCGGCGACAACTTCAAGGGATATCCGATCGTTGGCACGACCACCGATCTCATCTCCGGTACAACGACCGGCTTTTCTGAAGGGCAGATGTTCGCCCGCGAAGGCGAAGCGGTGGTCGGATCGGGCGTTGACCTGCCGGTCGGCGCTGAAGTGAAGCCCATGCACGGCACGGCCGGCGAAGGTGGCGAAACGCACGCCGACAGCATCTACCATGTCGTCGGCAAGCTCCAGCCGACCGGAACGGCCTGGGACAGGGCCGTTCTCGTGCCCATCCAGGCCGTCTGGCATATCCATGGCCTTGGGGAAGACCACGACCATGAGGAAGCCGGTCACGACGAGCATGCCGCCCGTCACGATGAAGACGCCGACCACGACCATGAGGCTGAAGCCCATCATGAGGGCGAGGCCGACGAGGAGCACCATCATCACGGCCACATCGACGCCGACGCGCCGCTCGACGAGGACTTCGACCACGAGGTCCCCGGTCTACCCGCCGTTCTGGTAAAGCCCAAGACCATCGCCGACGCCTATGCGCTGCGGCAGGCCTACCGCACCGGCGAGGGCACGCGCGCGGTTTTCCCCGCCGAGGTGCTGACTGGGCTCTATGCGACACTCGGCGATGCCCGCGCGGTCCTGATGTACGTCGCCTATGGCGCGCAAACGCTGGTCGCAGCGGCGTTGATGCTGATTGCCGTCATCCATGTCGCCCAACGGCGCAAACAGATCGGGGCGCTTCGTGCCTTCGGCGCGCCGCGTCTTGCCGTGTTCGGCATCGTCTGGCTGGAGCTGCTGCTGCTCGTTGCGATCGGCGTCGGCGCAGGTTTCGGTTTGGGCTATGGCGCGGCGGAGTTTCTGGCCGGCCTGTTCACCGCTCAAAGCGGGGTTCGCATGCCGGTGGAGTTCACCACCGCCGATGCCGCGCTGGCCGCGACCCTCCTTGTCGTCGCAGCCCTGATGGCGGCCCTGCCCGCCGCTCTCGCCTATCGCCAGTCACCGGTGGAGGCGCTCAGGGGGTGAACACGACAACCCCGCGTCTGGTCATCCGATCGGTTGCGCCGCCTCGGCGAAAATCCATTGGCGGAAGGCCGCCACGCCGGGATTGGCCAGAGCGGAGCGCGGATAGATCAGGCTGTAGTTGAACGGCGACGGCTGGGTTTCCACGAAGGCGCGGACCAGACTGCCAGACTGCAGATCGGCCTCAACGAGCGAGGTGCGCACCAGCGCAAAGCCTTCTCCACGCCGGCAAGCGGCAAGCATGTCGGCAAAGGTCGGAAAAGGGATCGCCGCCGCCATTCGGTCGGCAAAATCCGGGGCGACGGCTTCGACGTCCTGCTGCTCAAACCAGCGCCGCCAGTCGAGAGCCGTGTGCCGGACACCGTCGTAGGTCAGGCAAGGCGCTGCCAGAAAGGCTCGGCGCTCTGGAAGATGACCGAGCAGGGACGGCGCACAAACGGCGAACTCGTCGTCGGCGGTCAGAGGCTCGGCGACGAGGCCTGTGCCGCCCCCACCCAGCCGGATGGCCAGATCGGCACGTCCTGCCGAGAGATCCGGCGCCTGATAGCCAACCGACAGCACCAGCTCGATATCCGGAAAGCGCTGGACGAAACCTGCCAAACGCGGCGCCAGCCACTGGCTTGAAAACTCTGGCGTCACCGACAGTTCGACGCGACCACGACTGGCATCGGCGCGGGCGGTCCGCAGCGCTTCCTCAAGGTTGCGCAACGCCTCTGCCACCGATGGATAAAGCCGCGCGCCCCTGGTGGTCAGACGAGCGCCGCTCCGACCGCGCTCGAACAGCACACCACCGATCCAGCCCTCCAACTGGGAGATCTGGTGACTGACGGCCGTCTGCGTCGTCCCCAATCGCTCGGCCGCCCGGCCGAAGCCTCCCAGTTCGGCGATGCCACAAAAAGCCCTCAACGCGGCGATGGGAGGGAGCGGGCGGGTATCCATGAAATTCTCTCATGTAACGGATGGAAACACTTCATTTCATCTCATTGAAGAAGCATGCCAAATTCTTGAAGGGGAGAAAAGCCTCAAGGGAACCAGCATGTTGTTTCATGTCCTTTTCCGTTGGCGGGTGGCCCGCCCGCAGCGCACCCGAGCACACGACGACGCCGCTGGACTCAGTGCTCATCTGCAACGGGACATCGGCCTTGAGAGCGACCGACCGCGCTCGGCTTCCTCACACTTCGACTGCATGTCGAAGCCGATCTGGCGCATGGTTTGGAAGGCCGTATCGAGGCTTTCGGCGTGACCGCTGGGCCAGACCGCCAGTTTGCAACCGGCAGCGCACAGTTGTTCACGACAATCAAATACAACAAATGGATGAGTAATAAAACCATAGCGATAATTGTGACAATGCCCCAACCTGACATAGAGCTGTACAGTGCGATGCGCGGCGTTGCTCTGAAGCGAGACTCGTCGCGAGCGATCGGAAGGGGTAACAGGCATGAGGGGCATATCTCACTTTCGCCGTGTCACCAGCCACGGCCTGTCCGCACTTGGCATTGTCGGCGGAATCGCACTTGTCATCGGCACAGCTGCGCCTGCCATGGCGTGCAATGACGAGTCCTTCACCGGGACCATCTGCGCTTTCAGCTTCAACTGGTGCCCAAATGGCTGGCTGCCCGCGGATGGACGGCAGATCTCGATAAATGGCAATCAGGCCCTCTACAGCCTGATTGGCACCCAGTACGGTGGAAGCCCGCAGAGCGGGCAGTTCGGCCTGCCGGACCTGCGCGGACGGGCAATAGTCAGCTATGGCACGGGCCCTGGCCTGCCGGCTCAGCCGTTCGCCGGCGCCACCGGAATGCCGACCACCACGCTATCCGTCCCCAACCTGCCGCCGCACAACCATGCCGCCACGTTCACCGGCACGGGCGGAGGAACGCAATCGGTCACGGTGCCGGCCGATCCAGGAACGCTGGGTGTCACCGCAACACTCTCCGCCAAGGATTCTGTAGGAGGCTCCGATATCTTACCTGGCGCCTTTCTCGGCAAGGGGCCGAGCGGGGGCGGCGGAGCGGCATCTATCTATGTGCCCTCGACAACAGCGGCGACCGAAGTGGCACTGGGCGGTCTTGATGTCCAATTAACCGGCACCCCCGGTCACGGTGCGATTGGTTTCTCCTACCAGACTGGCCTCACGGGCGGAACGGTCGCGGTCGGAAATACAGGCAATGGCGTTGCCTTCTCCAACCAGTCCCCCTCCCTCGCCGTGAGCTACTGCATCCAGACGCTTGGGCTGTACCCGCCGCGTCCATAACGGCATGTCTCCGGCGGGATCCAAACCCGCCGGAGACACCCTCGAGAAGAAAATGTTGACGTAGGGAGTGCTTTCTTCGGAAAGCAAGGATGGGGTATGAAGGCGGGCGGGATCGCAGCGAGAACACGTGTGGGGGCGACCCGGCGGTTCGGCCTATGTGGCCTCCTCGTCCTCACCCTCTGGCTTGTCCTTTGTGCCGCCACCACCGAGGTCAACGCACTGTCTGCGGACTGCACGCAAATCAACAGCGACTGGGGAGGAGGCGTGGCGCTCAACTCCACCTCGCTCTCCGTGGGCACTCACCAAGTCTACAAGGAATATCCCAATCTTGCTTCGGGCGAGACTCTGAACTGGTCTGCAACCGGCAGCAGCAGCGTCCCCGGCAGTAGCACTTACTCCAACTACTGGATCTACAATAACGATGCTTACGACGTCTCCGGCGAGACCCAAACCTCCGGGAGCATGTCCGGCAGCGGGTCGCACACGGCTTCAGTGGGCGACACTTATATCTCGATAGAAATCAACGCTTTCTACCTTAATTCGGCCCAATCCACCTCAGTGACCATGACGGCAACTTGCACGGATGGATCGCCCGTCACCATCGCGCTCTCTCCGGCGGCCGGGGCGCTGACGGCCGGCGAGGTCGGTACCGCCTACAGCGCCACCTTCACCGCCTCGGGCGGCACCGCTCCCTACAGCTATGCCGTCACAGCCGGCGCCCTGCCGGCCGGCCTCAGCCTCGCCGCCAACGGCGCCCTGACCGGAACGCCAACCACCGCCGGAACGGCCAACTTCACCATCACCGCCACCGATGCCAACACCGACACCGGGCAAGCCGCCTACAGCCTGCAGATCGCAGCCGCGCCCGTCACCATCGCGCTCTCCCCGGCGGCCGGGGCGCTGACGGCCGGCGAGGTCGGTACCGCCTACAGCGCCACCTTCACCGCCTCGGGCGGCACCGCTCCCTACAGCTATGCCGTCACAGCCGGCGCCCTGCCGGCCGGCCTCAGCCTCGCCACCAACGGCGCCCTGACCGGAACGCCAACCACCGCCGGAACGGCCAACTTCACCGTCACCGCCACCGATGCCAACACCGACACCGGGCAAGCCGCCTACAGCCTGCAGATCGCAGCCGCGCCCGTCACCATCGCGCTCTCCCCGGCGGCCGGGGCGCTGACGGAGGCCATGGCAGACGAAGATTACAGCACATCGATCACCGCCAGCGGCGGAACCGGGCCATATGCATACAGCATCACGTCCGGAGCGTTGCCGGCCGGCTTGGTGCTCAACGTCTCGTCCGGCGAGTTGAGCGGCCATCTCGATGTCGGGACGGAAGGCAACTACAGCTTCACGATCCAGGCGCGCGACACCAACAACGTCACGGCCTCCGGCAACTACACGCTTGCTGTCCAGGAGCGTGAAGTAACCGCCACTGACAAACAGATCACCGTCACCCCTGGGTCAGCGCCGCCGAATGTAGACCTCACGGCTGGCGCGACGGGGGGGCCGTTCCTCTCCGCTGCCATCGTTTCCGTCGAGCCGGCAAATGGCGGCACGGCCCTGATCGTCAATGGCGAGTTCGCCCAGGTGGGGCCACCGGGTCCGTTGGGCTTATATGTGAAGTTCACTCCCAACCCGGCCTATTCCGGTCAGGTCACGGTGGGTTTCACGCTGACCAGTTCGCTCGGAACTTCCAACGTGGGTCATGTGATCTACTCGCTCAGCTACGATCCCGTCGCCGTCGCCGAGGAAATCGACGATCTTGTCCACGGGTTCGTGAAGACGCGCCAGAACCTGATTGTCAACACGATCAGAGTGCCAGGACTTCAAGAACGTCGACGCATGCAGACCAGACGGGCGCCCATGGATGCGCGCCTGTCGCCCTCCGCGGAAGGCGTGACCTTGGGGGTCTCAACAGGACTCGCGCAGCTCAACGCGACAGAGCATGCACCGGAAGCGGATCCGCCTCCCTTCAACGTCTGGATCGACGCATCGCTCACAATGCACAACCGCGAGGAGAACAACAACCGCTGGGGCAGTTTCGCAATGATCTCCGCCGGGGCGGACTATCTTCTGACAGAACGGGCTCTCGTCGGCGTTTCCTTCCATCATGACCGGATGAGCGATCCTACGGGTGAGGAAACGAGGCTGACCGGCAATGGCTGGCTCGCCGGTCCCTATGCCTCACTCGAGCTTGGCCGGGGTGTATTCTGGGATACGAGTCTGCTTTATGGTGGCTCGTCCAACGACATCGACACCGCCCTTTGGAACGGACGCTTCGACACTTGGCGCTGGATGTTCGATACCTCACTCACCGGACAGTGGTATCTTGATCCGACGACGACGCTGGCTCCGAAACTGCGCGCCGTCTACCTGTCGGAAACGGTGGGAGACTACGACGTCAGCAACGGCGACGGCGACGTTATTACCCTCGACGGTTTCTTGGCCGAGCAACTGCGGGTGAGCCTCGGGGCCGAGTTGACCCGTCAGGTGGTACTCGACAAGGACTTGACCCTGACCCCGAGCCTCGTCATCACAAGCGGCTTCTCCGGCCTCGACGGCTCCGGCGTTTTCGGTTCGGTGGGCACCGGCCTGATACTCACCAACGGCGAGAGTTGGAGTCTCGACGCTGCGCTTCGCTTCAACGTGGAGGGAGACGGCCAGACTTCCGGCGGCGCCAAGCTGGGATTTGCCGTCCAGTTCTGACCGTGAACGCGGAACAGCCTCAACCGCTCCCGGTCGGAGCTCCTTCACATCTTTTCTTTGGCGGCTGGCCTATTGGCGGGCACGACAGCCCGTCGCCTTGCCACTCGCTGTACCCGAGTTTGCTCGTCGACAGAAAGCTACACCACAAGGGAATGGCGTTCCCATCCACGTTCCCAGGCAATCAGCAGGCCGTGACGTTGACCGCGAGGCCGCCGAGGGAGGTTTCCTTGTACTTCGACTGCATGTCGAGACCGGTCTGGCGCATGGTCTCAAGGGCCGCGTCGAGGCTGACAACATGACGGCCATCACCGGCTAGCGCCAACGAGGCGGCGTTGATTGCCTTGATGGCGCCGAAGGCGTTGCGCTCGATGCAGGGAATCTGCACGAGGCCGCCAACCGGATCGCAGGTCATGCCCAGATGATGCTCGATGGCGATCTCGGCAGCGTTCTCCACCTGGGCCGGGCTGCCTCCGAGGGCGGCGCACAGGCCGGCCGCCGCCATGGCCGCGGCCGAGCCCACTTCGCCCTGACAACCGACTTCGGCGCCGGAGATCGAGGCGTTGCGCTTGATGAGGCCGCCGATGGCCGCGGCCGTCAGGAGAAAGCGGCGAATGCCATCCCGCTCGCCGCCGCAGAAATCGTGATAGTAGCGCAACACAGCCGGCACCACGCCGGCAGCACCATTGGTCGGCGCCGTGACGACTCGACCACCGGCTGCGTTCTCCTCGTTGACCGCGATGGCAAAGCAGGAGACGTAGTCCATCATCACCATCGGAGAACGGTCGTTGCCCGCCTCGCGCGCCTGAATGCGCTCGTGGAGCTGCCGCGCCCGCCGGCGCACGCCGAGCCCCCCGGCCAGTTCCCCGTCGCGCTCAAGCCCGCGATCGATGCAAGCGAACATGGCTTCGGCGATACGATCGACGACGGCGAGGCAGTCTTCGCCCGGTTTGCGTGCCCGTTCGTTGTCGAGAGCGATGTCGGCAAACGAGCGCCCCGTGGCCGCCGAGAGCGCCAGCAACTCGGCAGCCGTACCATAGCGCCATGGCAGCGGAGCCGCGCCGGGCTCTCCCTCCGGCTCCCCTTCACGCAGCACAAAACCGCCGCCGACCGAATACCAGATCTCCGACAGGATTTCGGCGCCGGACACATCGTGGGCAGCAAAGCGCATCGCATTGGGATGGCGCTCAAAGGTGGCGACACAGTCGAAGACGACGTCGCGATCGGGATCGAAGACGATCCGCCGTCCATCGGGCAACGCAAGCTCTCGCATGGATGCGATATCGCCCAGCTTCTCGTCGGCGAGGTCGGGATCGATATCATCAGGACGAAAGCCGGCGAGACCAAGGATCAGAGCCCTGTCGGTAGCGTGTCCCTTGCCGGTCCATGCGAGCGAACCGAAGGCGGTGGCCGTGATGCGGGCAACGTCCGGCAGGCGTGATTCCAGATGCCGCATGAAGGAAAGGGCGGCGCGCATCGGCCCGACGGTGTGCGACGAAGATGGACCTATCCCGATCTTGAACAACTCGTCGAAGGCGGCCGGCGGACGATCATCGGCGGCAGCCGGCAGGATGTCGGATGGCGAGAGCAAGGCCCGGCGGTCTCCTCCGTTGGACGCCTTGTGGCGTCCTTGAATTCCACGCCATATGGGGTGGTTTGCGGCCAACTGGCAAGAGCGATGAAAGGGAAGCGACATGAGCGCCGAAGAACGTGCCATGGCACCGGTGATCGCCTGGTTTCGCGACGATTTGCGAATCGCCGACAATCCGGCGCTTGACGCGGCAAAGGCATCGGGCCGGCCGCTGCTCTGCCTGTTCGTACTCGAGGAAGGAACCGGTCGGCGCGCGCTCGGTGCCGCCGCTCGCTGGTGGCTCGACAAGAGCCTAGCCGCCCTCGACGAAGACCTGAAGCCTCTTGGCGGCCGCTTGGTGCTGAGGCGCGGTGATCCACGCCTGATTTTGCCTGAAATCGCGACACGCGCCGGTGCCACCGGCCTGTACTTCAACCGACGATATGACCACGAAGGGAGCACCATCGACGACGCCGTGACGGTCGAGTTGCGCAGGCAAGGCGTTGCGGTGTCCGACCATGCGGCCTGGCTGCTGTTCGAGCCGGGAGCGATCCAGACCAAGACGGGTGGCCCCTTCCGTGTCTTCACACCATTCTGGAAGGCACATCGGCCGCATCTTGCGCCCGAAGCCCAGCTTCGCCGCCGACCGGAGACCATGGCGCTTTTCAAGGGGACGGTCGCCTTCGAGGCGCTTGCCTCGTTCGACCTTCATCCGACGCGACCCGACTGGTCGACCGGACTCGCCGAAAGCTGGACACCGGGCGAAGCTGGCGCCAAGGCGAGGCTCGCCGCCTTTCTCAATGGTGGCCTTTCGCGCTACGCCGCGGAACGCGACTTTCCGGCCGTCGCGGCTTCTTCCCGTCTGTCGCCTCATCTCCGTTTCGGCGAGATCGCGGTCGCGCGTGTCGTTCACGAGGTCATGAAGGCGGAAGCCGCCGATGCCGTTCATGCGGAGGCCGCCGAGAAGTTCCTGGCAGAGATCGGCTGGCGGGAGTTCGCCTGGCATCTGCTATCCGTCTTTCCCGACCTTGCGACTCGCAACGTCCAAGCTGGATTCAGCCGCTTTCCCTGGCGAGAGGACCCCGTTGCCTTCAGCGCATGGACGGCCGGCCGCACCGGTTACCCCATTGTCGATGCCGGCATGCGCGAACTCTGGCAAACCGGTTTCATGCACAATCGTGTGCGCATGATCGCCGCGTCCTTTCTCACCAAGCACCTGCTGATCCACTGGAAGCAGGGTGAAGAATGGTTCTGGGACACGTTGGTTGACGCCGACTTCGCGTCCAACCCGTTCGGCTGGCAGTGGGTTGCGGGCACCGGCGCCGATGCCGCCCCCTATTTCCGCGTCTTCAATCCGACCGCCCAGGGCGAGAAGTTCGATCCGGAAGGCATCTACGTCCGACGCTTCGTGCCGGAGACCGCAGATCTGCCGAACCGCCAGCTGCATCGTCCTTGGGAGGCACCACCGCTGGTGCGGCCGGCGCCGTCTCTCTACCCGGCGCCGATCGTCGATCACGACATGGCGCGAAAGCGCGCCCTCGACGCTTTTGCACGATGTCGATAAAGCCTCGGGGATCGGGTGCATTTCGTAAGGCGGAGCGGGCGACAAAGCGCTTGGCCTAGGCTATAGACGATGCTCATGTCGATGATCACTACCACTTCCGCGCTCGCCGAGGCCTGCGCACACCTCGCCCGTTTCGACTTCGTCACCGTCGATACCGAGTTTCTCCGGGAAAGCACCTTCTGGCCGAAGCTGTGCGTCGTGCAGCTTGCCAGCCCCGAACAGGTGTTCGTGGTCGACGCGCTGGCGCCCGGCCTCGATCTCGCGCCCTTCTTCGAGCTGATGCGCAACGAAGCGGTGCTGAAGGTCTTTCATGCCGCCCGTCAGGATATCGAGATCGTCTGGCATCTCGGCGGCTTCGTGCCTGTCCCGCTGTTCGACACGCAGGTGGCGGCGATGGTCTGCGGCTTTGGCGACTCGATTTCCTACGACCAGTTGGTTGCGCGGGTGACCGGCGTCGTGCTCGACAAGTCGAACCGCTTCACCGACTGGTCGCGCCGTCCGCTGAGCCAGAGCCAGATCGACTATGCCGAGGCCGACGTCACCCATCTCCGCGATGTCTATCGTCACCTGAAGGACAAGCTGGCCAAGGCCGGTCGCGCCGACTGGGTGGGTGAGGAAATGCGGGTCCTAACCTCCGAAAGCACCTATCACACCGATCCCGACGAAGCCTGGCAGCGCCTGAAGATGCGGGTCAAGAAGCCGCGCGAGCTGATCATCCTGAAGGAAGTCGCCGCCTGGCGGGAGCGCGAGGCGCAGAGCCGTGATGTGCCGCGCTCGCGCGTCATCAAGGACGACTGCATCTATGAGGTCGCCACGCAGGCTCCGACGACGCCCGAGGCGCTCGGCCAGCTTCGCACCATTCCCAAGGGCTGGGAGCGTTCACGCTCGGGCGAGGAAATCCTGGCCGCGGTGCGCCGCGCCCTCGACACGCCCAAGGAAGATTGGCCCAAGCTGCCGCGGCACCGCCAACTTCCCGAGGGGACCGGCGCCGCCATCGACCTGATGAAGGTGCTGCTGAAGCTGGTGTCGGAAGCCGAGGGGGTTGCCGCCAAGGTGATCGCCACCACCGACGACCTTGAGGATATCGCCGTCTCCGACGAGGCCGACGTGCCGGCCATGCACGGCTGGCGGAGAGAGATGTTCGGTGAACTGGCCCTCAAGCTCAAGCGCGGCCGGCTCGCCATCACCTTCGACGGCAAGAAAATCATCGCCATCGAGCGGTGAAACTTGTGGATTCCCGGTCGGAGGCACCCAGGGATACCCCCGACCGGGAATCGCCATCCTTACCCGGCGACGCGGATCACGCCGTCCTTTAGGCCGCCAACCTTGGCGAGCTGGACGACACGCTTGAGAAGACGGTCGCCGGAGAGATCGCCGAGATCGGCCGGCAGATCGAGAACCAGCCGATCACCGTCGGTCGACAGCTTGGTGCGCGGCAACACATCGGGCATCGAGGCGCTGACCAGATAGGCAACGCGCAGTACGGCACCCAGCGTCCGCGCGCGTTCTTTGAGACGGGTCGAAGCCAGTTCGCGAATGCGTGGCGACACCGCATCATCGACCAGGCCGACGTGCCGGTAGAAGACCGCGAGCGCCAGATAGGCGCGTCCGGGATGATCGATCCCGACAAAGGCGGCGTTGGAGAGAATGCCGAGGCTCTGCTCGCCGCGATAATCGGGATGGGCGCGCCAACCGATGTCCGAGACAAGACAGGCCGAAGCACGAAGGCGCTTCTCGTCGTCGGTCTCCTCGATGCCGAGCATCGCGAAGGCGGACTCGGACCAGGAGACCAGTTCCTTGGCATGGCGCGGTGACCGCGAGCGAACCCAGTTGAGTTCCGACGCCGCCTCGATAAGCGGGTCCTTGGCACGCTCCTCGTCGGAGAGGCGCTCGTAGAGGTATCCCTCGCGAACGCCCAGGGCGGAAATCACCACATGCGACGGGCGAATCGCGCGGATCACCTGTTCGAGCACCAGGGCGCCATAGGGCAGCAAACCGCGACGAGACCGCGAGACCACGTCGATCTGGTCGATGCTGTCGGGATCGCGCCGGGCGACGACCCGGGCAAACTCAAGCGCCTCCTCGGCCCGGATCGCATAACTGTGCATCACATGCAGCGGATAGCCGGTTTCATACATGTGCAGGAGAGCAAGCGAACGCCACGTACCACCCACGGCATAGAAGGGCAGACCGGCGCAGGGCATCTGCACAATGGCCGGCTCCAACGCATCGGCGACGATTTTCTCGGCCTTGCGAATGGACCCCTCGGAGGCTTCCAGCAGACGGATACCGCCGAGGGGATAGGTTCGGCCGGTGCCGACCCCGCCATTTTCTATTCGGATGAGCTCCAGGCTGCCGCCGCCGAGATCGCCGACGATGCCTTCCGGCCGGTTCATGCCCGACATGACGCCGAGGGCCGACAGGCGGGCCTCGTCCGTACCGGACAGCAGGTGAACCTCGACGCCGCAGATCCGCTCGACCGCCTCCAGGAACTCCGGACCGTTGGCGGCGTCGCGGGCGGCGGCAGTGGCCAGGATATAGAGTTCAACCGAACCGCTCTGCTCGGCCAGAAGCTTGAATCGGCGAATGGCGGCCAGCGCCTGATCCACCGATTGCTGATTCATCCGACCGGTTGCCGCCAGCCCCTTGCCGAGGCCGGCCAGCATCTTCTCATTGAACAACATGGTCGGCGCCCGCGAGAGGCGTTCATAGACGACGAGGCGAACGGAGTTGGAGCCGATGTCGATGACCGACACTGGGCCATAGCCGGGCAAGCGCCCGGGGGCTTCACACCGGCAGGTGCTTTTCGTTCCGTCCGGCAATAGACTTGGGTGCGTCTTTTTCAAGCGAGTGTCCACGTCCCGATAGAGATGGATGGGTCATGAAGTAGCGGTGCGCGTTGAAAGGCTCTTCGCCTGCCTCCGGCACGATGCGTTCGTGGCCTCCGTCGGGCAACAGGCGCCAGCTCTGCTGGTTGTCGCGGAGGTTGGCCACCATGATCTGGTCGACGGCTTGGGCGTGCACGGTCTCCGTGGTTAGGGGCACCAGCACCTCGACGCGGCGGTCGAGATTGCGCGGCATCATGTCGGCTGACCCGATGTAGACCGTGGCGCGCGGGTTGGGCAATGGCTGTCCGTTGCCGAAGCAGAAAATGCGGCTGTGTTCCAGGAAACGGCCGACGATCGACTTGACGCGGATGTTGTCGGAGAAGCCGGGAATCTGCGGCCTCAGGCAGCAGATGCCGCGCACCACGAGATCGATCGACACGCCAGCCTGGCTCGCCTCGTAGAGCGCATCAATGATATCCGCGTCGACCAGCGAATTCATCTTCATCCAGATCTGACCGGGGCGCCCGGCCCGTGCGTGCTCGATCTCCCGGCCGATGCAGTCGATGATGGTCTTTCTCAGCGTCAGCGGGCTCATGGCCAGCGCATTGAGCGACTGTGGCTCGGCATAACCGGTGATGAAGTTGAAGATGCGGGCCACGTCCTGGGCGATGGTCTTGTTGGCCGTGAAATAGCTGAGGTCGGTGTAGATCTTCGCGGTGATCGGATGATAGTTGCCGGTGCCGAGATGGCAGTAGGACGTGAGCTGCTGGCCCTCGCGACGCACCACGAGCGACATCTTGGCGTGGGTCTTCAGCTCGAAGAAGCCGAACACCACCTGAACGCCGGCACGCTCGAGGTCGCGCGCCCAGCGGATGTTGGCTTCCTCATCGAACCGCGCCTTGAGCTCGACCAGCGCCGTCACCGATTTGCCGGCATCGGCCGCCTCGATCAGCGCGCGGACGATGGGGCTGTCGTTGGAGGTGCGATAGAGCGTCTGCTTGATGGCGACGACTTCCGGGTCGGCCGCCGCCTGCCGCAGGAACTGCACCACCACGTCGAAGGACTCATAGGGATGATGGACGATCAGGTCCTTCTGGCGAATGGCGGCGAAGGCGTCGCCGGCATGCTCGCGGATGCGCTCGGGATAGCGGGGCGCATAGGGCTCGAACTTGAGATCGGGCCGGTCGAGGCTGACGAGTTGGCTGAGGTCGTTGAGGGCGAGCAACTCGTCGAGGAGTTGCACCTCATCGGGCATGCAGCCGACCGCCTCGGTAACCAGCTGGCGCAGAGCCACCGGCGTCGAGCGCTCGAACTCGGCGCGGATGACCAAGCCCTTGCGACGGCGCTTCAGCGCGCTCTCGAACAGACGGACCAGATCCTCGGCCTCTTCTTCCACTTCGAGATCGCTGTCGCGCAGGATGCGGAAGCTCCCCTGCCCGCGCACCGTGTAACCGGGGAACAGGCGGCCGATGAACATCGTCACAACCTGCTCCAGCAGGATGAAACGCGTCACGCCGGGATGGGCACTGTCGTCGGGCAGGCGAACGAAGCGATCGATCTTGGCGGCCATGCGGATGAGCGCCACCATGCTCTCGTTGCCGCGTACCCTGACGAGATCGAGGACGATCGAGAAGCCGAGGTTGGGAATGAAAGGGAACGGATGGGCGGGGTCGACCGCAAGCGGCGTCAGCACCGGGAACACGGAGGACAGGAAGTAGTCTTCGAGCCAGACTTCGTCGCCACTCTTGAGCTTGTCGGGTTCGACGAGAAGGATCCCGGCCTTCTCGATCTCGGTACGCAGGTTGCGCCAGCGAGCCTGCTGGGCGTCGGCAAGATGGGCGGCGGCTTCGGAAATCACCGTCATCTGCTCGGCGGGCGTCAAACCGTCATCGGAGCGGGTGGTGACGCGCTCGCGCACCTGCCCCTTGATGCCGGCAAAGCGCACCATGAAGAACTCGTCGAGATTGCTGGCCGATATCGACAGGAAGCGCAGCCGCTCGAGAAGCGGATGGCTGGGATTCTCCGATTCCTCCAGGACGCGCCGATTGAATCCCAACCAGGAGATTTCGCGATTCACGAACCGCTCGGGCGATTCCATGGTCATCGCCGGGACTGGCTCGGCTTCGGCCTCTATCGTCTCGCTCACGGCAGCTTCCGTCTCGCTCATCTCCACGACCTCACGCTCGCGGGGCTGTGCCCCGGCTCCAGGCGGAGCCGGCCGGCAACGATCAGTCTAGCCCACGGTCCTGATCCATGCACCAGCTATGTGACAGTTTGTCTACGGCTTCCGGCGATCGCAGTGACGGTTTCGTGACGGCGTGTTTCGCGATCACGCCTCGCCCTCCGGCGCCAGGACCTCGGCGGCGATCGCCCGGGTGATGCGACGACCGCGCGCCAGCGATTCGCGATCGAGCGCCTCGACCAGGGCGCAGGCGGCAGCGCAGGATCGCTCCATGCGCAACAGAATGTAGTCGAGAACGCCGGCGTCGATGGCGAGTTGGCGGTCCGCGAGGAGCTTTACGATCACCTTCTCCAGAAGCGCGTCATCGGGCGGACCGAGGAAAGCCGGCTGGGCGGCGCGAAGGCGAGACAGAAGATCGGGCAGCGTCACGCCCCAGACCGATGGCACGGCATGCGCGGTGATCAGAACGGACGCCCCCCGCCCACGGGCCGCATTGAGGAGGTGGAACAATGCATTTTCGTCGAGGGCAGGATCGTCGGCGTCTTCCACGGCGACGGCGCCGGTGCTGACGAGCGCGGTGGGATCGGCCGAAGCCAGATCGGCGGCAGCGACAACGGAGGCGCGGCTCTTGGTTGCCCAGATGTTGACGAGGTGCGTCTTGCCCGATCCGTTCGGGCCGATCAGAAGCACCACGGAGGCGGGCCAGTCGGGCCATGCATCGATAAAGGCGGTCGCCTCGCGATTGCCCTCGCCGACCACGAAATCCTCGCGGCTCATCGCGGCCTGATGCGGCATGGCGAGCGGCAGCTGGCGCGGTTTCATGCGACTCATGGGGCGACATCCTTGGCTGGACTGGCGATATCGCCATTCGCTGGGTCGGAGGGGCCGCCCCGATCGAGACTGTAGAGCGGGCTTTCCCGATACTTGGAAAAGGCGAAGCGGACCAGCACGGCCACCGAGGCGGCGGCCGGCACCGCGATCAGCAATCCGACGAAGCCGAACAGCGTACCGAAGGCGAACAGGGCAAACATCAGCCAGACCGGATGCAGGCCGACCGACGAGCCGATCAGCTTGGGCTGGAGGATGTTGCCCTCGATGAACTGGCCGACCCCGAAGATGCCGGCAATGACGGCGATCCACGTCCAGTCGGGCCAGAACTGATAGAGGGCTACGCCGATGGCGAGGCCTCCGCCGACGATCGAACCCAAATAGGGAATGAAGCTGATGAGGCCGGCCACAAGGCCGATCAGCAGACCGAAGGACAGACCGGCCAGAGACAGGGAGACGGCATAGAAGAGGCCGAGCAGAGCAGATACCGACACCTGCCCCCTCACAAAACCGGCCACACCGGCGTTCATCTCCCGCGCCAGCGCCCGGATGGTATCGCGGTGATGACGCGGCAGGTTGTCATCGACGGTGGCGACCATTCGATCCCAGTCGAGCAGCATGTAGAAGGCGACGACCGGCGTCACGACGAGAAGCGAGACAACGGAGATCAACGTCTGGCCGCCGTTCCAGACTGACGACAGCAGCGTCGTCATGATGGCGGAGCCGTTGCTGAACAGCGCGCCGAGCGAACCGCGGATGTCGGTGGCCGAGATGCGCAGGGCCCGGAAAAGGCGCGTGCCCGCCTCGTGGCTCAACCAGCGCTGGGCAGCGTCGAGATAGGCCGGCATGTTGGCGATCAGCCCCTGAAGCTGACTTCCCAGCACCGGAACGATGATCATCAGAGCCAGCAACGCCAGCAGAACGAAGAGGACGAGGATCAGCGCGGTTGCCAGCGTGCGCGTCAGACCGAGCCGCTCCAGACGGTCGGCGACCGGATCGAGCAGGTAGGCCAAGGCCATGCCGGCGACGAACGGCAGCAGGATGGAGGAGAAGACATAGAGCAGCAGGCCGAAGACCAACGCCGCTCCCGTCCAGAAGAGTACCGTGTTCCTGAGCTTCACGCGCCGCCCTCACCTTGCATGAATGCAAGCCAGCCTCTGACGTAGGCGGCAGCCGAGACCAGGGTCAAGGCCGCGACCACCCAGCCCATGATATCCACAAGCCACTCCAACTGCCATGCCAGCCCGAGATCGCCAAGCAACAGGATGGCATAGACAATCTGTGCCGCCGTGTTCGCCTTGGAAATGAGCAGCGGCACGATCGGAACCGGCTTCGAGGCCAGCCACGACAGGATGACGCCGCCGACGATCAGCACGTCACGGCTGACCACCAGCACCGTCAGCCACATCGGCGCATGGCCGATCGCCGCCAGCACCACGAAAATGGAGACCAGCAGAGCCTTGTCGGCGACGGGATCGAGCAGGCGCCCCAACTCGCTCGCCTGGCCGGGTACGTGGCGGGCAATGGCTCCGTCGACGCCATCGGAAATGCCGGCGGCCACGAAGAGGGCGAAGGCCCAACCGAAATCGCCATCGAGCAGCAGCAGGATCACGACGGGAACGGCAATCAGACGGGCCAGCGTAATGAGATTGGGTATGGTCAAGAGCGTCCCCGGAGGAAGGTCGCGTTCGTTTCTGTTCCAAGCCGGCGGAGCCTGACCGGTGGATGCCTTGGTCATTTGATCATGGTCGCAAGGCTTTCCAAGACCGACCTCCGGCCAAGCCTGCGGTTTTCGCATCACGCGAGGCAGGAAAGGCGCAGTTTGGACTTGTTATTTGCCGTCGTTTCGGCTTCTTGCCGGATATCCAACCCAGCGGAGGCTCGAGACTCCATGAACGGCAAGAACGGGCTCACCTATCGCGACGCCGGTGTCGACATCGACGCCGGAAACGCCCTCGTCGACCGCATCAAGCCCCTGGTCAAGGCAACGCGGCGGATCGGTGCCGATGCCGACATCGGCGGCTTCGGCGGCCTGTTCGATCTCGCGGCCTGCAAGTTCCGCGACCCCGTGCTGGTTGCGGCCAACGACGGAGTCGGTACCAAGCTTGCCGTGGCGATCGAAGCGGGCATTCACGGCTTCGTCGGCATCGACCTCGTTGCGATGAGCGTCAACGACCTGGTGGTCCAGGGCGCCGAGCCCTTGTTCTTCCTCGATTATTTTGCGACCGGTCGTCTCTCCGTCGATACCGCCACCGAGGTGGTGGCCGGCATTGCCGAGGGCTGCAAGATGGCTGGATGCGCGCTGATCGGCGGCGAGACGGCCGAAATGCCCGGCATGTACAAGGACGGCGACTACGACCTTGCCGGCTTCGCCGTCGGCGCCGTCGAACGCGGCGATATTCTGCCCCGCGACACCGTACGCGCCGGAGACGTCATCCTCGGCATCGCTTCGTCGGGCGTTCATTCGAACGGCTTCTCGCTGGTCCGCAAGATCGTAGAGCGGTCCGAGCTTTCCTATGCCGATCCGTCGCCCTTCTCGGAAGGCGAAACCTTGGGAGCCGCCCTGACGGTACCGACCCGCATCTACGTGAAGCCGGTCCTTGCCGCCCAGAAGGAGACGAACGCCATCAAGGCGCTCGCGCACATCACGGGCGGCGGCTTCGTCGACAACATCCCTCGCGTGCTGCCGCCCGGCCTGTCGGCGCGCATCGATCTCTCTACCGTCGAAATGCCGAAGGTGTTCGGCTGGCTAGCCAAGGTCGGCGGCCTCGATCAGGCGGAACTGGTCCGCACCTTCAACTGCGGCATCGGCATGATCGCCGTCGTCGCACCCGAAGATGCGGACCGCGTGATCGCAGCTCTCTCCGCTTCCGGCGAATCCGTCGTTCGCTTTGGCGAAATGGTCGCCGACCCGGAGGGGCCGCTCACGCTGTTCGAGGGCGCGCTGGAGCTTTGAAGGGCGAGTAGGGACTTCCGTGATGGGCAAGCTCAAGGTTGGTATTCTGATTTCAGGACGTGGGTCGAACATGGCGGCGCTGGTGGAAGCAGCCAGCGATCCGGCCTTCCCCGCTGAGGTTCGCTGCGTCCTCTCCAACCGCCCCGATGCCAAGGGACTAGAGTTTGCCCGCGAGCGCGGCATCCCGGCCGTCCTTGTCGACCACAAAGCCCATGCTTCCAAGGCAGAGTTCGAGGCGGCAGTGACCGATGCGCTGCTTGCCCATGAGGTGGACTTCGTCTGCCTCGCCGGCTTCATGCGCATCGTATCGCCGACCTTCATCGAACGTTGGCACAACCGCCTGATCAACATCCACCCCTCATTGCTGCCGTCCTACAAGGGGCTCCACACGCATGAGCGGGCGCTGGCGGACGGCGTCAAGCTCACCGGATGCACGGTGCATTTCGTGAGGGCCGAAATGGATGTCGGGCCGATCGTTGCCCAGGCGGCTGTGCCGGTGATTGCCGGCGACACGCCGGACAGTCTGGCGGCTCGTCTGCTGAAAGCCGAACATCGCCTCTATCCGCTCGCCCTCAGGCTGATCGCAGAGGGCAAGGCCAAGGTCAACGGCGAGATCGTGGACATCGCGTCCGCTGCCGTCGACGAAACCGCGAGCTTCTTCTCGGCAAGGTAAGCGTCAGAACAGACTGCCCTGCGCCGGCGGTTCGTCGTCCGGATCTGGAGTCTGCTTCACCTCGGCCTTTTCCGCATCGATGGTCAGGGGCTCGGCGAGCGGCGCGATCAGCGCCTCGTCGTCATTGGCCACGCTGTTGGCCCGTTCGCTGACCGGAATGGCCTCCAGAAGATCGTCGGCGGCCGGCCGCATCAGATGGGAGACATCGCGCGGGCGACGATTGCCGCAATCCAGCCACTCGTCCCAGTCTCCGGGGGCGAGAATGACCGGCATGCGGTCATGCAGCATGGTCATCAGCCTGTTGGCCGACGTGGTGAGAATGGCGCCAGTGTCGATCTCGCTGCCCTCAGACCCCAGCCAGGTTTCGGTGATGCCGGCAAAGGCCATGGTCGAGCCATCGCGGGGGCGAATATAGTAGGGCATCTTTGTCGATCCCATCCGCCGCCACTCGTAGAATCCGGAGGCGGGAACCAGGCAGCGGCGATGGCGCATCGCCGTCCGGAACGACGGCTTGTCGGCGGCCGTCTCGGAACGGGCGTTGAACAGAAGCGACTGGGTCTTGGCATCCTTCGTCCAGGCGGGAATGAGGCCCCACCGCACAAGGCGGACATGCCGGACGCCGTCGAGACCGGCATCAACGACGGCAATCGGCTGCGTCGGCGCAATGTTGTAGCGGTTGCCCATGTCGAGAATGCGCTCGTCAAAACCCGCGGGGATGCGATACCCGAACAGGTTCTGCATCGCCCTCAACGACTCGATGAGCACAAATCGGCCGCACATGCATTGACTCCAGAAACCAAGAATTTGCCGAAGGGAACAATAACGGCCGTGACCTGCCCCAAACAAACGCCGGCGTAAGGTATTTGGCAACCTTGACGGCTGTATGTTTCAGAAAGTGAAACTCTCTGCGCGGGGGAAAAATTGGGAGGCACGGCAGGCACCGAAGAGCTTGTGAGACCGGAGACCGATTTTTCTCCGGAACGTCTCGCTGCCGCCAACATCCACCCCGACACGTGGCTAGCCACCGATTATCTGAACCATTTCAATGAAGTGGTGATGCTGATCGACATGTTGCCCATGATGCCGGATTGCGCGCCGGACGTTGTCGCCTGGCAGCCGTGCTCCTATGTCGATCACTTCCGCCAGTCGCATTTCAAGGAGCGCGACCTCGCCATTGCCGCCTACGAGGCCTCGGATCCCGAACGCCGACGGGCTTTTGACGACACCGTCGCCAGAATCGACGCTGCCATGGCGGACCTCCAGCACATGATCCTCGACGCGCCGATGGACGCGCTACCGATCGAAGCGCTGAGCGACCTTTCGGAAATGCGCATCAAGCCGCTGCTGGCCCACGCCATGGGCCTCATCAACGGCGCACCTGTGGCGGCCATGGTCACCGAGGACACCGGCGACGCCCAGTCGGCCGTCGACGCACTGTTCGGCTGAACCGGTGCCCTCCCCTCCCACCATCCGCCAACCCCGCGTCGGCGTCAGCGTCG
This sequence comes from Pleomorphomonas sp. NRK KF1, assembly GCF_023721755.1. Taxonomy (GTDB): domain Bacteria; phylum Pseudomonadota; class Alphaproteobacteria; order Rhizobiales; family Pleomorphomonadaceae; genus Pleomorphomonas. The sequence continues at coordinate 105,256 of NZ_JAMDLH010000002.1, forward strand.
GCGTCTGGCGGGGCGGCGACGTTTTGCTGGTGGAGCGCTCCGGCGATCCGTCGGGTGGTCTATGGAGCTTTCCCGGCGGTCATCTCGAGTGGGGAGAGAATCTGGAGGACGCCGCGCGCCGCGAGGTGTTCGAGGAGACCGGCCTCAGAGTGACGCTTGCCGGCATTCCGCTTGTGCACGAAGTGATTCTGACCGGTGGCGATGGCGACACGTTCCGCCACTATGTCCTGATCGTCTTCGCCGCGAAGGCGGCCGCCAACGCCGATCCCGTGGCGGCCTCCGACGCACTGTCCGCCCGATTCGTTCCGCCCGACCAACTCGGTGGGATGAGCCTCACCCCGAAGCTCGCCGAGTTCATCGACCGGACGAGAGCGCTCGCCGAAAGCTGACGTCCTTGCTCCCTCCAAAAGGACGGTCCACAATGCCGAGAGGTTCGGCGTCACAGGGGGCGTTCTTGCTGAAGATTCTAGCCGTGTTCGTGACGCTTGCCTCGGCGACGCCGCTTCTCGCCGCGGACGCCACCCCGCCGCCGCCCTACCAAGCCGATCTCCTTCGGCTGTCCGAGGTGCTCGGCGCGGCAGCCTATCTCGATGGCTTGTGCGGAGGACCGGCCGCTGCCGACTGGCGCGCCAAGATGGCCGCCCTCCTCGATGCCCAGGGGCTCGACGGACCGACGCGTCGCCCCTATGTCGAGGCCTTCAACAGAGGCCAGCGGACCTTCGCCGTCGCCCATCGGGCCTGCACATCTTCGGCCCGCAGCGTGCTTCAGCGCTATTTCGCAGAGGGGGCGCAGCTCTCCGATCGCCTCGACCAGCGATTCGGCCGGGCCGGCGATTCGCCTCCGCCCCCCGCCCCCTGATGGTTACCAGTCCGTTAACCGCGGTTCTTCAAACTCGTTAACGCTCTTTAACGGTTGGCGTTGCGTCTTGGGCGAAGGATGGTAGTGTGACCCCCGTCGATGATGCGGATCGGCGAGCGACCTTTCGCGTCGCGAGCTGCTCCCCGAAGGTGCGGATGGGGCCAATGTCGGATATGCGGGACGAACTGCTTGAGCCGGTTGAGGCCACGGTAAGCGATAACTTCAAGCACCGGGCCATGAGCCACATGGAACGCGCCTTCGACGACGCCGACGACGACGGCATTCCCGTCGATGCCGTTGCTCATGCCGCCTTGTTCGCAGCCCTGACGACGCTCGTCGAGTGCTTCGGCGAAGAGAGCGTTGCCCGGCTTGTCTCCGAACTGCCGGAGAAGATTTCCTCGGGCGGCTACACGCTGCTGCGTACCCTGCAGTAAGGCGGGACGGGCCGCCGCGCGAGGTCGGGGGAAGACATGCGGATTTCCATCGGAGCGCCTTTGTTCGCCGCGGCGATCGCGGCGGGCTTGCTTTTGCATGCCATGCCGATGGCCAGCGCCTTTGGGTTCCAATCGTCCCCTGAAACGGACCGCGCGACCGGTGGCAGCGGCTTCGGCTTCAGCATCCCGGGCGGCAGCGAACTGAACAGCCTACCGTCTGGTGAAGAGTCTGAAGGAGCCGGTCTGCAGGTTCATTACAACCTGTCGACGCTCCCTCCCGCCGTCGCCGCCATGCGCGACAAGATCATCGCCGCCGCTCGTTCCGGCGACGAAGCACGCATGCGGGCTGTCATAGGACTCTCCAATCCGCCGCCGATGTTCTCACCGACCGGCGATGGAGACCCGATCGACGTACTGAAAGCGGCATCCGGCGATACCGCCGGTCTCGAAGTCCTGGCCATCCTCCTCGACGTGCTCGACGCCGGCTGGGTGGTGAAAGGTGAAGGCGCGCAGGCTCGATACATCTGGCCTTACTTTGCAGAACTGCCGCCGAGCAGCCTTGATCGCAGGCAACTCGTCGAGGTCTATCGCGTGCTGACCGCAGGGGACTTCGAAGAAATGCGGGCGGTTGGCTCTTATGAGTTCTACCGCGTCGAAATCGGTTCCGACGGGCGCTGGCTTATGTTCATGGCCGGCGAATGACCCTGCCGGGATTGAGGATGCCAAGCGGATCGAGAGCGTCCTTGAGGCGAGCCATCATTTCCAGATCGAGCGGCGGCTTCACCTCGGCCAAGAGGTCGACCTTGAGCCGGCCGATACCGTGTTCGGCCGCGACCGAGCCGTCGTACTTGCGCACCACGCCGTGTACGACGGCGTTCATCTCGTTCCAGCGCGACAGGAAGGCCTGACGGTCGCCCCCTTCCGGTTGGCTGACGTTGAAGTGGATGTTGCCGTCGCCCATGTGTCCGAACGGCACCGGCCGACAGCCGGGAAACGCCCCCTCCACCGCCGCCATCGCCTCGTCGAGAAAGGCGGGAAGGTCGCCGATCGGCACCGATACGTCGTGCTTGATCGATCCCCCTTCGTATTTCTGAACCTCGCTCATCCCGTGACGAAGACGCCAGAAGTCCTCGGCCTGAGACAGCGATTGCGCCACGGCTGCCTCGATCGCCTCGCCCGCCGCCGTCGCACCGGCGAGAACATCGAGAGCGACCGCGTCGGCCTCGCCGTCGGACAGGCTGGAGCTAACTTCGATGAGCACATACCACGGCGCGGCAGTGGTCGGCAGGCGGGCACCCGGCAGATGGCGAAGGGCGAAATCCATCGCGAGCCCTGACATCAGTTCGAAGCCGGTCAGGCCGAAGCCCGCCGAGCGCTGAGCGCGGCAGAACAGGCCGAGCGCCGCCTTCGGAGAGGCGACCGACGCAAAGGCAACGGCCCGTCCGCGCGGACGATGATGAAGCTTGAGCGCGACGGCCGTGATAACGCCCAGCGTGCCCTCCGAACCGATAAACAATTGTTTCAGATCATAACCGGCGTTGTCCTTTCCGAGCCGTCTGAGACCGTTCCAGACACGCCCGTCGGCGAGTACCACCTCAAGGCCGAGCACGAGGTTGCGCGCGTTGCCATAGGCCAGCACGGCCGTTCCGCCAGCGTTGGTGGCGACGTTTCCGCCGATCTGGCACGAGCCGAGGGAGGCGAGCGTCAGCGGAAAGAAACGTCCCGCCTCCGCCGCTGCTGCGTGAACCGCGGCGAGCGGCATACCAGCCTCGACCACGATGCTGTTGCCGAGCGGATCGACCGAGCGGACCTTGTCAAGTCGTTCCAGGGAAACGACGATTTCCTGCCGTCCCGGCACGGGAATCTGGCCGCCGACGAGGCCGGTGTTGCCGCCCTGCGGGATGATCGCGGTCTTCGTTTCATGGGCGAGGCGCAGGATGGCAGCCACTTCGCTCGTGTCGGCAGGCCTCAGGACCAAGGGCGTCTCCCCCCGAAAAAGGTCCCGCCACTCGACGAGATAGCGTGCCGTGTCGGCGGCTTCCACGAGGGCGTGGCCCGGCCCGACGAGGGCGGAGAAGCGGGAAACGAGAGCGGAGGACGACGGGCTTTTCATGCGGCGGAACCTACAGCCGCCGGCGCTTGCCGTCGAGGGTCGGCGACGGTCACGAAGCGTGTACCGGTGGGGCTCCACCGCGACTTGCTATTGTCATAATCCTTGTGTCATACGAGCACGACATCCGGATTTGATTAGGCGGGGTTACAAAATGGCAGGTGCTGTGGGTCTGATGGCGGGCAAGCGTGGCCTGATCATGGGATTGGCCAACAACCGTTCCATCGCCTGGGGAATTGCCAAGTCGCTTCACGCCGCCGGTGCAGAGATCGCGTTGACCTATCAGGGCGATGCGCTGAGAAAGCGCGTCGAACCTCTGGCCGCCGAGCTCGGCGCGCTGGTGGTCGGCAATTGCGACGTGGCGGATGCGGAAACCATTGATGCCGTCTTCGCGACGCTCGCCGAGAAGTGGGGCAAGATCGACTTTCTGGTGCATGCCATCGGTTTCTCCGACAAGGACGAACTGACCGGCCGCTACGTCGACACCAGCGAGGCCAACTTCCAGAAGACCATGCTGATTTCGGTCTATTCGTTCACGGCTGTCGCCCGGCGCGCCGAGAAGTTGATGGCCGATGGCGGCTCGATGCTGACGCTGACCTATTACGGCGCCGAGAAGGTCATGCCCAACTACAACGTGATGGGTGTCGCCAAGGCCGCGCTCGAAGCGTCGGTGAAGTACCTTGCCGTCGACCTCGGTCCGCAGAACATCCGCGTCAATGCCGTTTCGGCCGGTCCGATCAAGACGCTGGCCGCCTCCGGCATCGGCGACTTCCGCTACATTCTGAAGTGGAACGAGTACAACGCGCCGCTGCGCCGGACCGTGACCATCGAGGAAGTGGGCGACAGCTCGCTCTATCTTTTGTCAGACCTCGGCCGTGCCGTCACCGGCGAGGTGCTTCATGTCGACAGCGGCTACCACACCGTCGGCATGAAGGCGGTGGATGCGCCTGATATCTCCGTCGTCAAGGACTGATGACACGACCGTCGAAAGTGAGAAGGCCGGGCCGAAAGCCGGGCCTTTTTGCGTTTGAGCGGCGTTATCTTGACAATACCGGGCACCGCGCCTAGATGAGCGCCCATGGGTGAGGGACCCCAGCCGCCCGCCGGCGCAAGCCTTGGTGAAGTTCCCGTCGATCGCTTCCGTTTCCAGGCATCGAGACCTCTCGGCAATGCGGGCACCCTGCTTACGGTCATGTCCGATGCCATCTGGAGAACGGTCATGTCGTCCCGACTGCCAACACTCGATGAGCTGAAGGCTCAGGCTCGTCGTCTCAGAAACTCGCTCGCCGAGGCCGGCAGCGACGTCAGCCACTCGAAATCGCTGGAGCTGATCGCCAAGCAGTATGGCTTCGCCGACTGGAACACGCTCTACGCCAAGGCCGGCAACGAGCCGCCGGCGCGTTCCTGGAATCCGGGGGACCGCGTCAAGGGGACCTATCTCGGCAAGGCCTTCGAAGGCACCGTGCGGGCGCTCAAGGCGGCCACCTCGGTACCGGGCTACTACACCATCACCGTCGACTTCGACGAGCCGGTGGACGTGGTCGATTTCGACAGCTTCTCGGCGTTCCGCAAGCGCGTGACTGCTACGATCGACGAGGAGGGCATCAGCCCTTCGAAAACGTCGAACGGACGTCCGCACATGGTGCTGTCGGCCTGACGTTTCGCGTCTTTCTGGAGTCCGCCCGGCTTGCCGGAGCGGACTTCAGTCTCCTTGCCAAAAGCCTCTGCCGCCCTGTTTGCACGCTCAGGCGAGCAGTGCCTTCGTCGCGGCCGCAACATCGTCCTGCCGCATAAGGCTCTCGCCGATCAGGAAGGTGTGGGCGCCGACGCGCGCAAGGCGTGCAAGGTCGGCCGGCACGAACAGGCCGGACTCGGCGACCAGAATCCGGTCGGCCGGCACATTCCTGGCCAGCTCTTCGGTCGTTTCCAGTCGCGTTTCAAACGTACGCAGGTTGCGATTGTTGACGCCAAGAAGCGGCGACCGCAGCCTCAGCGCCCGCTCGAGTTCGGCCGCGTCGTGGACTTCCAGAAGCACGTCCATGCCGAGATCGAAGGCGGTGTCCTCGAGGCGCTTCGCCGTGTCGTCGTCGACGGCGGCGAGGATGATCAGGATGCAGTCCGCGCCCCAGGCGCGCGCCTCGTAGACCTGATAGGGCGAGAACAGAAAGTCCTTGCGAAGCGCCGGCAACGCCACCGCTGCGCGCGCGGCTTTCAGATAGTCCGGATGCCCCTGGAAGGAAGGCCCGTCCGTCAGTACCGACAGGCAGGCCGCCCCGCCCTCTTCGTAGGCGCGGGCCAGGGCGGGCGGATCGAAGTCAGCGCGGATCAGTCCCCTGGAGGGACTGGCCTTCTTGATCTCGGCGATCAGCGCGTGGCGGCCTTCGGCATGCTTCTTCTCGATGGCGACGCGAAAGCCACGCGGGGGCGCCTGATCGGCGGCCATCGCCTTGATCTCGGCAAGCGGAACGGCTGCCTCGGCAGCGGCGATCTCCTGCCGCTTGTAGGCCTCAATGCGGGCAAGAATATCGGCCACGAAACTTACCTCAGGCGTTGGAACGGGCAATCAGCCGGTCAAGCGCGGCGCGGGCACGACCGCTGTCGATGGCGTCGGCGGCTAGCGTCACGCCATCCTTCAGCGTGGGTACCCGATCGGCGATCACGAGGGCGGCGGCAACGTTGAGCAGAACCGTGTCCCGATAGGCGCCCGGAACACCCTCGAGCAGCGCCCGAAGGGCCTGGGCATTGTCCTCGGCGGATCCGCCGCGCACGGCCTCGGGAGCATGGTGTGGCAGGCCAGCGTCGTCCGGGGTGACCTCGAAGCTGCGCACCGCGCCGTCTTTCAGTTCGGCGACATAGGTCGGGCCGGACAGCGTCATCTCGTCGAGACCGTCGGAACCGTGAACGACCCATACCGCTTCGGAGCCGAGCGCGGCCAAGGTCTCGGCCACCGGCAGCAACCACTGGCGCGAGAAGACGCCGACCAACTGCCGACGCACCCCGGCCGGATTGGACAGCGGGCCGAGGATGTTGAAGATGGTTCGTGTACCGAGCTCGACGCGGCTCGGCCCCACATGCTTCATTGCCGAGTGGTGGACCGGCGCGAACATGAACCCCACGCCCGCCTCTCGGATGCAGGCGGCGATGACCTCCGGCCCGATGTCGATTTTCACGCCGAGTGCCATCAGCACGTCGGCCGCACCGGACTTCGACGACAGCGCCCGGTTGCCGTGCTTGGCGATCGACAGGCCGGCGCCGGCCGCCACCAGGGCCGAGGCGGTGGAGATGTTGAGACTGCCGGAGGCATCGCCGCCCGTACCGACGATGTCGACCGCGTCCACGGGAGCCTCAACCCTCAGCATCCGCGACCGCATGGACGAAACCGCACCGGCGATTTCCTCGACCGTTTCGCCGCGAACCCGCAACGCCATCAGGAAACCGCCGATCTGCGAGGGAGTCGCCTCGCCGGTCATCATGATGTCGAAGGCCGAAGTCGCCTCCTCCCGGCTCAAGCTGGCTCCCGAAGCCACCTTGGCAATCAGAGTCTTGAAATCGGCCATCGCTCGTTGTCACCCTCGCTTGTGCAATCTCCGGCAGACCGCCGACCCAGGGCCGGTTTCCACGTCAGTTGGCGTTACTGGTTCCGATCACAGCGTTGAGCAGCGACTGGTTGACCGTGGTGCCCAACTCTTCCTGCGCGGCGCCAAGATACTGGGCATAGAGGTCCTTCGCCACATCCGAAGCCGCCTGATCGGCAATGACGATCGAGTCGCCCGCTCCTTCCGGCATCGGCGAATTGACGACGTTGGCCACCGTGAGCACGATGCGCGTGCCATCGAGCCCGGGGATGGCGGCCACGTGTCCCTTGGGACCGGCAAAAGCGGCGTTCACCCCCTCCTGCCCCAAGCCGGCATCTCCCGCCTTGCGCGTCACGCCGGAGGCCGTCGCGACTTCCACCATGGCAGACTTGGCCAGGTCATCGATCGACGTTCCGGCCCTGAGCGCCTTCGCCATTTCCTCGGCTTTGGCCGTCAGCCGGACCTGGGCTTCATCGTCGGTCCAGGCGACGATCGCCTGGTCCCTCACCTCGTCGAGCGCGCGGTCGCGACCCGGGACCACCTTGACGACGTTGTACCAGATGAAGCCGTGGCTGACGGACAAGGGTTCGTTTTCGCTCCCCTCGTCAGCGGCGAAGGCAGCCTTCAGAAGCTCGGCCTGATCGGGCAGACCGGCCACAGGCAGGCTGTCAGTACCATTGCCTTCGGGATCCACCTCGGCGGTGACGAGCTTCAGCTTGAAGCGGTTCGCCACTTCCTGCAGCGTCGCACCACCCGCCAGAGCATCCTCGATCTCGTCGTGCATTTCCAGTACGGATCGTTCGGCCGCCTTGGTGGCAAGCGCCTTGCGGATGTCGGGCGCCACTTCGGCAAGCGCCTTCGTGTGAGCCGGTTCGATCTCGGTGACGCGCAGCAAGACGGTGCCGAAGGACGACTTGATCGGTTCGCTCGGAACATTGAGCGCCAGACCGAAAGCCGCCTCGGCCACGGTCGGATCGAGCACCTTGTCGCGGGAGAGCAGGCCGAGGTCGACATCCTCGGGCTTGGAGCCGGCATCCGTGATGAGCTGGTCGAAGCTCGCGCCACCCTTGAGCTTCTCGCTGGCGGCCGCCGCCTCTTCGGGTGTCGCATAGAACAGTTGCTGGATGCGACGCTGTTCGGGCGCACCGTACTGGTCCTTGGTGCGCTCATACTCGCGCGACACGCTCTCCTCGGTGACGGCCGAGGGATCGGCGATGGCGTCCGGCGTCAGGGCGAACGTCTCGATCGTGCGGAACTCCGGCGCCCGGAACTTGGCCTTGTTCTCTTCGTACCACTTGGCGAGAACGTCGTCGGACGGTTTCTCGATCGGCTCCACCTGGGCGCGGGCCAGCGTGAGGTAGCGAATGTCGCGCGCCTCGTTCTGATAGCGATAGAGCGCGCTGACCATGGTCTTCGGCACGGTCAGGCCGCCAACGAGGCCGGACGACAGCTGCCAGCGCAACTCCGCCGTACGCCGCTGGGCGATGAACATGGACTCGTTGAGGCCGCTCTGATTGAGAAGCTCGGTGAAATAGTCCCGATTGAAGCTCTGAGCCCCCGGCGGCCTCAGTTGCGGATCGTCGGCGATGCCCTGGGCCAGTCGCTCGTCGGAAACACCGAGGCCGGTGGAGGCGGCCATGTCGGCCACGGTCGCGTCGGCCAGCAACGAACTGAGGATTCCCTGCGGCAGGCCGATGGCACGCGCCATGTCGGGGGTGATCGCCTGACCGAGCTGACGGGCCAGTGTTTGCGACTGCCGCTGGTAGGCAAGCTGGAATTCGCCGAGCGTGACCTTGGTGTCGCCGACCGTGGCGAGCGTATCGGTGTGAGAGGCCCCAAGCCGAGAGCCGACGCCCCAGCCGATGAAGGACAACGTCAGGAGGCCCAGAAAGATCTTCGCAGGAAGCGTATTCGCCCCGCGGCGCATTGAATCAAGCATTATGTCGTCCGTCTCGGGGGCGCGCGCGCCCATCCATCCCAGTCACGCCACCGGTCTCGCAGGGACCGCTTCGGCGCGCGGGATCATAGGGGCGGCGGCCTTATGCCGCAAGCACCGGTTTTGCCCGACAAAGGGCCGAAATCCGGCTCCGATCAGTGCTTGGCCATGATCTTGTCGAGTACGCCGAGCATCAGCGCCGACACCACGAAAGTGACGTGCATGACCACCTGCCACATGATCTGGTTGTCGGTGTACTCCCTGGCGTTCAGGAAAACCTGCAGCAGATGGATCGAGGAAATGGCGACGATCGACGAGGCGACCTTGATCTTCAGGCTGCCGCTGTCGAGCTTGCCGAGCCAATGGAGTTCGGCACCGTGATCGTCGAACCGGCCGACGAAATTCTCGTAGGAAGCGATCATCACCATGACGAGGAGACTGGCGACGAGCGCCGCATCGATCAGGCCGAGCATCGCGAGAATCATCTCGGCCTCCTCGTAGACGAAGACATTGCCGATGACCTTCCAGAGCTTGACGCCGAAGGATAGGCCGTAGACGGCGAGCGCCACGGAAAGCCCGATCAGAAAGACAACGAGAATCCAGCGGCTTCCCAAAATGATACGCTCGACGACCGTCTCCAGTGCCTTCATAGTCAATAGCCCTTGCTAGCGTTTTGCACCTGCCGGATATAAATGCGCTTGCGGGTTTTCGCCTACAAGATCATCTTCCAGGCCGCTCCAAGGATTCACGCCGGCCCGGTTCGGAATGGTCCACGCCCACAACGCACATCGAAGGAACGAGAGCATGTCGGTCAAGCCGCTGGTTGCCGGAAACTGGAAAATGAACGGCCTCAAGGCCTCCGTCGCCGAATTCGAAGCCATCGCCGCCGGCTATGACGCCGCCCTCAAGGCCAAGGCCGAGCTGGCCATCTGCCCGCCCTTCACGCTCGTCGCCACCCTCGCCGCGAAGGGCCTGCTGCCCGTCGGCGGTCAGGACTGCCATGCCAAGGTTTCTGGCGCCCACACGGGCGACACTTCGGCCGAGATGCTGAAGGACGCCGGCGCCACCTATGTCATCGTCGGCCACTCCGAACGCCGTACCGACCACGCCGAGACCGACGCCGTCGTCAAGGCCAAGACCGAAGCCGCCTGGCGCGCCGGCCTCGTCGCCATCGTCTGCGTCGGCGAAACCCATGCCGAGCGCACCGGCGGCAAGACCCTCGAAGTGGTCGGCACGCAGGTCGCCGGTTCGCTGCCCGACGGCACGACCGCGGCCAACACCGTCGTCGCCTACGAGCCGGTGTGGGCCATCGGCACCGGCCTGACGCCGACCGCCGCCGACGTCAAGGAAGTGCACAACTTCATTCGCAAGGAACTGGTGAAGCGCTTCGGCGCCGATGCCAATGGCATCCGCATCCTCTACGGCGGCTCGGTGAAGCCGTCGAACGCGGCCGAGCTGATGGCCGTCGAGGACGTGAACGGCGCGCTGGTCGGTGGTGCCTCGCTGAAGGCCACCGATTTCCTTGGCATCGCCGCAGCTTACAAGTAATACTATCGGCTCCGGCGCCGTCTCCTTCGAGGGCGCGCCGGAGCCGACACCGCATGTACCGCCAGGAGGGCGGGCCGCCACCCCTCTCCAGCTCTTCCCGAGAATGGGAAGAGAGCTTGTCGAGACGACCGCCCCCTCTTGGGTCGCGTGCCGGATCGATGGTCGGTCTCGCCGGAGCGCGAGCGGCGCCGTCTTCCCGCCGGAAGGCGGAGAGGGGTAAATCTAGCGATTAAGTGGAAAGACCGATAAGAGGTCTTCCTGCCGGCCTTGGGCCACTCGCATAGGACCACGCCCCATGACTTTCGATACCGTCCTCAGAAACGGAACAGTCGCCAACCACGACGGCATCGGTGTGCGCGACATCGGACTTCGCGATGGCCGTATCGCCGAGATTGGCGACCTTTCCCAAGCATCAGCCGGCGAGACGATCGACTGTACCGGCCTGACCGTGTTGCCCGGCGTCATCGACAGCCAGGTGCATTTCCGCGAACCCGGCGCCACCCACAAGGAAGACTTGGAGACCGGCTCCCGTGCCGCCGTCATGGGCGGTGTGACCGCCGTCTTCGAGATGCCCAACACCAATCCGCTGACGACCACCGCCGAGCGCCTTGCCGACAAGGTGGCGGCCGGCAGCCATCGCATGCACTGCGATTTCGCCTTCTGGGTGGGCGGCACGCACGGCAACGTGCGCGACATTCCCGAGCTCGAACGCCTGCCCGGCGCTGCCGGCATCAAGGTCTTCATGGGGTCGTCGACCGGTGACCTGCTTGTTGCCGATGACGAAGGTGTCGCCGCCATTCTCGGCGCCACGCGCCGCCGCGCCGCCTTCCATTCCGAAGACGAAGCGCGCCTCATCGAGCGCAAGCCCTTGCGCGTCGCCGGCGACCCGTCGAGCCATCCCGTCTGGCGAGACGTCGAGGCAGCTCTGAAGTCGACCCAGCGGCTCGTCCGCATCGCCCGCGCCAAGGGCGCCCGCATCCATGTGCTGCACATCTCCACCGGCGACGAGATGGACTTCCTGAAGGACCATAAGGACGTCGCCACGGTTGAGGTCACGCCGCATCACCTGACGCTCACCGAGGCCGACCATCAGCGGCTGGGTACCCTCGTTCAGATGAACCCGCCCGTCCGTTCGGCCGCCCACCGCGACCGCATCTGGCGCGGCCTCAAACAGGGCATCGCCGACGTGCTCGGCTCCGATCATGCCCCGCACACACTGCAGGAAAAGGCCAAGCCCTACCCCGACAGCCCCTCGGGAATGACCGGGGTTCAGACCCTGGTGCCGATCATGCTCGACCACGTCAATGCCGGTCGCCTGACGCTGCAGCGCTTTGTCGATCTGACCTCGGCCGGCCCGGCGCGCATCTTCGGAATGGCGCGAAAGGGACGCATCGCCGTCGGCTACGACGCCGACTTCACCATCGTTGACCTCAAGCGCCGGGAAACGATCCGCGACCGCTGGATCGCCTCCCGGTGCGGCTGGACGCCTTATGACGGCGTCGAAGTCACCGGCTGGCCGGTTGGAACCGTCGTGCGCGGCCGGAAGGTGATGTGGGAGGGTGATCTGGTTACGCCTTCTTCCGGCGAGCCGGTCCGTTTCGTCGAAGCGCTGCCGCGAGGGACCTGACATGACGCGGCCCCTCAGCCATCTCGACGAGAAAGGCGCCGCCCACATGGTCGACGTCAGCGAAAAGGCGATCACGGCCCGCACCGCGATCGCCGGCGGCAGGGTGATGATGACGGCCGAAACGCTGGCGCTCATCATCGACGGCCGCACGCCGAAGGGCGACGTGATCGCCACCGCCCGCATTGCCGGCATCATGGCCGCCAAGAAGACGGCCGACCTCATTCCCCTTTGCCATCCCCTGCCGATCAGCAAGGCGGCTATCGACATCTCGCCGGATCCAACCTTGCCCGGCCTTGAGATCACCGCCATCGTCCGTTGTACCGGCAACACCGGCGTGGAGATGGAGGCAATGACCGCCGTCTCCGTTGCCTGCCTCACGATCTACGACATGGTCAAAGCGGTCGAGAAGGGCGTACGCATCGAAGCCATCCGCCTCATCGAGAAGGATGGCGGCAAATCCGGCCGTTGGCTCGCCGACTAGTCGTCTTGCCGACATGGCGGGGTTATCGGATCGGTTGAGGATAACCGGTTGAGGATGCGACGGTTTCGACCGACTTTCTCGCTCCAAGTGCGGGGCATGGTGCGTGCGGACTTCCGGACCGAGCGTGCAGGCGCGACCGTATCCACCGCCGATTGCCCCTACCATTCGCTTTGCGTTGTCCCTCGTCCCGAATCGTGGTCTGCCGGGCTTTGGGGGCAATACACGAGTGGAAACCATGTCCGAAATCGTTCCGTCCGACCCGTCCGGTTCTCTTGTCGAACGGCTGGATCTTCCGCCTGTCGGAAACGGGCCGCTGGATGGCATGACCTTCACGGTCAAGGACAATATCGACGTCGCCGGCCATCGAACGTCCTACGGCAGTCTTGCCTGGAGGGACGCTCACCCCGCACCGGTGCACAACGCGGTGTGTGTCGATCAACTGCTCTCGGCAGGGGCGCGTTGCGTCGGCAAAGTCGTGGCTGACGAGTTTACCTACAGCCTCGACGGAGAGAGCCAGTTCTTCGGAACGCCACGCAACGCCAAGGCGCCGGAGAGAGTTCCCGGCGGCTCGTCCAGCGGATCGGCCGCATCCGTGGCGAATGGGTTGGCGCATTTCTCCATCGGCACGGACTCCGGCGGATCCATCCGCGTTCCGGCCAGTCTGTGCGGGCTGTGGGGCATGCGCCCTTCGCTCCACCGGATTTCGGAAGCCGGCGTTCTGCCCTTCATGCCGAGCGTCAGTACGGTTGGCGTGTTGGCCGACCGGTTCGAACACCTCGACGCGGCGGCTCGCGTCCTGCTACGGAGCGGGTCACGAGCAGTCGCCCCGCTCAGGCGTCTGTTGCTGCTGACCGACGCGCTCGATGTTTCCGACAGGGCTGTGCAAGAGCAGGCCAGCGCCGCGTTGCGCCGCATTGCCGACAAGGCCGGAGTTCCGCTGGAGTCCGTTCGATTCTCCGAGATCGCAGGAGAAGACCTTCCGCTTGGCGACTGCAACGTCAAGGCTCTACGCGACATGCAGACGGCCGAGTTCCAGAGCACGATCGGCAACTGGATCGAGACCGCCAAGCCGACGCTCGGCACGACCTTTACCCTGGCCTACGGCAACGTACGGCGCTTCGACCGGGTTGCTGCGCTGGACAGTCTTGTCCTCTGCGAGCGTTTCTTCGAGGCGATCAACGCGTTCCTTCCGACCGGCGTCATGATCTGCTTTCCAACGACACCGGTCATAGCGCCTCTCAAAGGAACGCTGACGACCCTCAAGAACGTGCTGGACTTCTACGACCGCACCATGACCATCACCGCGTTCTCCGGCGTCGGTCGCCTGCCCGAGATTTCCGCGCCCCTGCTGACGATCGACGGTTGCCCTGTGGGCCTGTCCTTCGCCGCCGGACACTATCAGGACGAGTTCCTGTTGGCGTCGGCGCGCCAAATCCTCGGGGTCGCGGCCTAGCACGGTCGCGAGACCGCCAGGTGAACAACAAAGCTGGCCGGCCAAGAATGGCGCCGGACGCGCCCAATGGACCGGGCGATGAAGGGACCGGCGATCGGGGAAAAAAGCGACGGTCGCCCTTCTTTTCCCTGTAGAATGGGGGCGGTTGGGCAGCAATCGACAGGATTTTGGAATGAGCGAGATCGGCCGTCGGCTCGGCTCAGGCAATGAAGCCGAAGTGTTCGAATACGGAGAGTTTGCGCTCAAGCTCTACCGAAGCGAGTCCCGGAAGGCCGCCGCATTTCGGGAAGCGTCCAATCTGTCCATCCTCGAACAGCTCGCCCTGCCAACGCCGAGGATCCACGCTGTCGGTGAGTATGGCGGCCGCTGGGGCCTGGTGATGGACCGCGCGCATGGCCCGAGCTTCGCCGATCGGATGATGTCGGGCGACCGGAGGGCGCATATCGAAGAGCTGGCACGACTGCACCTTCTCGTTCACCGTCAGCCAGGAAGCGCCCTGCCGGATCTGAAAGAGCGGCTGTCAGCCAAGATCCGGCGCGCCGAAGAGCTTGATGACAACGCGCAGGACCGCCTCCTTCGCCAACTCGACGCGCTGCCGGATGGCGACAGCCTATGTCATGGCGACTTTCATCCCTGGAACATTCACGGCTCCGCCAACGAGATCATGGTCCTGGACTGGGTGGATGCCTGCAGTGGCACGCCGGCCGCCGACGTCTGCAGAAGCTATGTCCTGATCCACCAAGCTGACCCGATGGCAGCGGCCGAGTACGTCGACGCCTATGCCAGACTGGGCGGAACGACGGCCGCCGATATCATGGCCTGGCTGGCACCAGTCGCTGCCGCTCGTCTGGCGGAAAGGATACCTGCCCAAACCGAGGACTTATTGAGGCTCGCCGGTGTACCCTCCAAAGTGTGATGGTGGGTCGGCGGGATGGATGTCCGCCACGATACGCCACGCTCCGCCTCGGCTACTTGCGCCGCTTTCCCGTCCCGCCTATGCTCGCGCCGTCTCAAGGGGGTGTCCGGCCTGGCCGGACTGAGAGGAGCGATCCAACCCCACGAACCTGATCCGGATCATGCCGGCGGAGGGATTGAGGCGAGCGGCCCGGACTGTCCGGCAGCCACACGTCTTCTTGTCCGCGGGCGATCTTCGCGCAAGGAGCCCGCGATGACCACCCTGACGCTTGCCGACGTTCACGCCCTTCATGAGAAGGTGCGCGCCGAACGGCCGCTCGTACACAACATCACAAATTTCGTGGCGATGAACGTTGCCGCCAATGTGCTGCTCGCAGCCGGTGCCTCACCGGCCATGGTCCACTCCATGGACGAGGTGGAGGACTTCGGCCGCATCGCCCGGGCGCTGACGCTGAACATCGGCACGCTGTCGTCCGACTGGATCGCGGGCATGAAGCTCGCGGCAGCCGTCTACAAGACTGCCGGCAAGCCCATCGTGTTCGATCCCGTCGCCGTCGGCGCGACGCGTCTCCGCAACACCGCCTCCGCCGACCTCGTCGCCATGGGGCCGACGGTGATCCGCGGCAACGCCTCCGAGATCATGGCGCTTTCGGGCGTTGCCGGTCTCGCCTCCAAAGGGGTCGACAGCTCGGCGAGTTCCAATGCCGCCCTCGACAGCGCGGTCGCGCTGGCCCGGTCGAGCGGCGCGGTGGTCGCCGTCACCGGCGAGGTCGACTACGTCACCGACGGCGCGCGAACCGTTGCCATCGACGGCGGCCATGAGCTGATGCCGCTTTCGACTGCGCTCGGCTGTTCTCTGACCGGTCTCGTCGGGGCCTTCGTCGCCATCGCTCCGGCGTTCGACGGTACGGTGGCGGCGCTTGCCGTTTACGCGGCGGCCGGCGCCATTGCCGGCAAGCGCGTCAAGGGACCGGGCTTCCTGCCGCAGGAACTGTGCGACGCGCTCTACTCTCTCGATCTCGCGGAGCTCGAAGCCAACGCGGCGATACGCACCGTCTGACGTCAGGACTCGTCTGCCGCCAGCTTCCTGGGTAGTGTCAGCGGTTCGGGAACCGGCCGTGTCGTCAGGTTCTCGCGACCGGCCATGACGCCGCCTTGCACCTGCGCCAGCAGTCGCTCGGCATCAAGGCGGCGGATGGTGGCGAGCGCCTCGGTCGTCCGCTCTTCGCTGCAGCCGAGCGCCCTAAGGCCCTCGGCGCCCATGCGCAGCGCCGCGTCGAAGGTCTCGCGCACCTCCACATCGACACCGGCGCGGATCAGCTCGATCGAGTGGACGCGGTCATAGGCCCGGACCAGCAGCCGGGCCAGCGGGAAGTTCGCCTTGACGAGCTCGACGATACGGTTGGCGTCCTTTCGGTCGTCGACACAGACCATGATCACCTCCGCCTCGGCGGCACCTGAGTGCTCGAGAGCGTCGAGCCGGGTGCCGTCGCCATAGAAGACGCGGAAGCCGAACCGGCCCGCCTCGCGGATGCGGTCGGGATCGTTCTCGATCATGGATACGTCGACGCCGCGAGACAGCAGCAGTTGCGCGGCGATCTGGCCGAAGCGGCCGAAGCCAACCAGCAGCACCCTGCCACGCAGATCGCGCGCCTCCTCGACCCCGTCGAGCGACTTCACCTCCCCGCGCCGAAAGTGGCCGGCAACGACGAGCACCAGCGGCGTCAGGGCCATGGAAAGGATGATGACCGTGGAAAACAGCGCGGCATCGTCGGACGGAATGACGCCGCCACTCGCCGCCGCCGTGTAGAGTACGAAGGCGAACTCGCCGCCTTGGGCAAACATCAGTGCTCGACGAAAGGCGGACCGATGATTTGAACGAAAGAGGCGCGCCACCGTGTAGATGCCGATCGCCTTCACCACGACGAAGGCGAGCAGCAGGCCGACCAGCAGCGGCCAGCGCTCGGCGACGACGCGAACGTCAAGCGACATGCCGACCGCGAGGAAGAACAGGCCCATCAAAAGGCCCTTGAAGGGCTCGACGTCGGCCTCGACCTGATGACGGTAGCTCGACCCCGACAGCATCACGCCGGCGAGGAAGGTGCCCATTGCCATGGAAAGGCCAACCCGTTCCATCAGCAAGGCCGCGCCGAGGACAACCAGCAAGGCACCGGCCGTCAGCACTTCACGGGTACGGGCCCGGGCCAGCAGTCCGAAGAAAGGATCGATCAGGAAGCGGCCGGCAATGAGCAGTGCCGCGACGGCCGCGACCCCAAGCCCGATACCGATCCATCCGTTGTCGCTGTGGCTGACCGGCGACAGCCAGGCCACCAGGGCCAAAAGCGGCACGATGGACAGGTCTTCGAACAACAGGATCGACACTGCCTTCTGCCCGTCTGGGCCGGCCAGTTCGCCTCTTTCCTGGAGCATCGACATGATGACCGCCGTCGACGACAGCACAAAGCCGGCTCCGGCGATGAAGGCTGGAATCGGCAGGAGACCGAACAGCAGAATGGCAACGGATGTCAGCAGGCCGGTACAGGCGACCACCTGGGCAAGCCCCAGACCGAAGATCTGACCACGCATGGCCCACAGTTTCTGTGGCCTGAGTTCCAGACCGATCAGGAACAGGAACATGACCACGCCGAGTTCCGACACGTGCAGCATGGCGGCGGGATCGGAGAACAGACCAAAGGCCGAGGGGCCGACCAGGGCACCGGCGGCAAAATAGCCCAGGACCGAGCCGAGGCCGAGCCGACGGAAAAGCGGCACCGCCAGGACTCCGGCCGAAAGAAGGACCACTACCGGACCGATCGTCGACCCCAGACCCGCCGCCATGCCGCACCTCGCGTCAGTGTTTTTCCGAGTGTGGTCAGAAACCGTCCCAGCGCGCAAGTCGGCTCAGGCGGAGCGGCCTTTCTTCCACCGCTCGATCGCGACGGCGAGCGTCGAGTAGGCAATGCAAAGGGCGAGCTGAACGAAAATCGCCGTCTCGACCGACCTGAGATCGGCGCCCATCTGGTTGACCCGGACCAGCGCAGGCACGGCCGTCGTCGACGGAATGGCGAAAGCCACGGTGCGGAGAAACTGCGGCATGGCCTCGGCCGGCCAGGAAACGCCGGACAGGAAGAACAGTGGCATGCCAAGCACGACCAGAAAGAAGATGACGCCTTCCTTGCTGGGAATCAGCCGGGCAACGGCAAGCCCCATGGCCGTGACGGCGGCCAGAAAGGGCACGGCAACCGCGTACATGACGGCAACGTCGCCAATGCGGGGCAACCGGTAGACCCAGGGCAGCAAAACAAGCACCACCCCGGCCCAGAGACTGTAGAGGGCGACGTAGACGATCGCGTCGGCAAAGGTCGATAGCCCGCCGGCCGAACGGCGCCCCGCCTTGAGATTGCCGATCCCCATCAGAAGCGTCTGCTGCAGGATCAGCACGAAGACGGCCGGCAGGACGAAGCTCGCATAGCCACCGGTCGGGTTGAACAGCGGCACGGTCGTGACACGCAACGGCTCGACGATCGCCATGGCCTGCGCCGCGTCGACGCCGGACGCGGTGAGCCGCCCGACTTGCACCTCGGCGCCCAGGCTGCGCGCCGCGTTGGACAGCGCCGAGGACATGACCGAGTTCAGCAGGAAGTAGCCACCGTCGGAGAAAACGGCGATGGGCGCGGCGCGGGCGGCGAGAAGGTCGCGCTCGAACCGCGGCGGCACGACGACGATGCCGTGGACCTGACGCTTCAAGAAGAGCGCGCGCGCCGAGGGCATGTCGGCGGCATAGTGGGCAACCGCCACGGCATCGGCGGCGTCGATGCGGCGGATCAGCTCACGGCTCAACGTCGAGCCATCCTGATCGATGACCGCGACCGGCATGTCCCGTACCACTTCGGAGAGGTAGGGCTGAGGAAAGAACACCGAAAAGAACAGCGTGGCGCCCAACATGGTCGAGCGGGCGCCCTTGTCGTTCCAGATGGCCAGGATCGCAGCGGCGATCTCGCGGAAGAAGGCGCCGATCATCGGGCAACCTCCTTGCTTGCCGCAAGCCTGGGACGACCATGGCGCCACAGGAGAAGCAGAGTGACACCGCCATAAACCAGTGCCAGCGAACACAGCCAGGCGAAGGCCGGCATGGAAATGTCGAGCGGCGCGCCACGCAGGATGTTGTCGGTCCGAAGCTCCAGGTAGTGCGTCACCGGCAACAGGTCCGCCCAGACGTCAGAGAAGCCGTTCATGGACAGGCGTGGGAAGGTTATGCCAGTGAAGCCGAAGGCCGGCCCGGTGATGACGCCGACGGCGGCGAGCGCCGATACCGTGTCGCGGGCGACAAGCGCCGCCGCCGCGCCGAGCATCTGGGAGGCAAGTACGAAGACGACGCCATAGGCGACGTGAAACGTGAGGCTGCCACCAAAGCGCGCGCCCATCGGTCCGAACAGCAGCGCATCGGCGCCCCAGAGCACCAGGAGATAGGCGAGCGTGTAGGGAGCCAGCTTGCCGGCCGCCGTTCTCGTGAGAGTACCGCCGAGCCGGAGCGACTTGCCGAGGCCGGCGACTCCCTGACGATCCCGAGAGAAGGACAACGCCGCGCTGGCGCCGATGAAGATCTGCAACACGGTCGGCATCACCGCCGCCAGCAGGAACTGGACATATTCGAGGCTGGGGTTGAACAGCGCGCTCTGGCGGATCGGCACGGGAACCACCGCCTGCGTTGCGCTCTCCACGTCGGAGCCACGAGCGACACGCGCCTCGACCGAGATGCCGGCTGCCACCGTGCCGAGCGCGCCGCCAACCGAGCGGGCAACCAAGCTACCCGGCGTCATGTACTGGTTGTTGTAGAACAGCACCACTTCCGGTCTGCGTCCCGCCAGCACGTCGCGCTCGGTGCGGGGCGGGATCAGCACCACGCCGTAGGCTTGCCCCATGAGGAGCCGTTGCCGTCCCTCGCCGAGCGTGCCCTCCTCGTGAGTGACGGCTACCTCGGGTGTCGCATCGACGATGCGCACCATCTGTCGCGACAGCGTCGAGCGATCCTGATCGACGACCGTGATCGGAAGATCACGCGGCAACCCAAGCTGAAATACCGCCGCAAGCAGGACGAACAACAGTAACGGGAAAGGCGCGAGCATGAACATCAGCCCGGGGCGGGCGCCGATCTGTCGCAGTTCGGCGAGAAGAACCCGCCGGAAGCCGGCCGCGAGGTGGGCCTTCCGCGCCATGGTTCAGCGGTCCATGAGCCGGGGACCGGACCAGTCGATCAACCCGCTCATGCCGGGGCGTAGGCCTTCGACGGTTCCCTCCGGCCTTGCTCGCACTTCGAAGGTGCGCAGGTCGAAGTCGCCGGTTGCCTTGGTGGCGCGCCAGTTGGCGTAGGATCCTTGGGCGTTGATGACGGTGACGTGGGTTTCGATCTCGCGACCGCCCAATGCCGGCACGCGCACCTTCAGCGTATCGCCGACGGCAAGGCCGTTCAGCAGGTCTTCCCGAACGTTGAAGGTGAACCAGGCGTTGTCGATATCGACGATGGAAAGAAGCGGCGTGCCCGCGCCGAAAAGCTCGCCGATCTCGGCGGTACGCGCCGTCACTTCGCCGGCGATCGGCGCCGTCACCGTGAGTTCGGCAAGGTCGGTCTCGATCTGGGCGACGGCCGCCGCGGCCTGCTCGACCTGCGCTACCGCCACGGCCTTCTGCTCGGGGCTGTTGCCCTTGATCGCGAGCTGGAGGTTGGCCTCTGTGGCGGCGCGAGCCTTGATCGCGGCGTTGAGCTTGTTGGAGGCTTCGTCGAGCACCTGCTCGGAGGCAAACGACCGCTCCTGCAACTGACTGACGCGGTCGTAGGTCTTCTCAGCGAGGAGAACGTCGGCTTCTGCCTTTTCCCGTTCGGCACGGCGGGCGTCGATCATCTCCTGCCGCGTCGAGAAGGCAAGCTCGCGGTTGGAGTTGGCAACCGCCAGCGCCGCCTTCGAGGTATCGAGCCCGGCCCGAAGTGCCGGGCTATCCAGCTCGATGACCAGATCGCCGGCAGACACCCGATCGCCAATATCGACCGGCGTCCTGACGACGCGACCGGCGACGCGCGCGGCGAGGTCGACGCGGGTCGCTTCCACTTCACCCTGAAGCATCAGCGGTTCGGGGTGTTCGACCGCCCAGAGAACGGAAAGACCGAGGCCGGCGGAGGCCAGCAGAGCGATAACAAGGGGGCGCCAAGCGGACAACGGTTCTCATCCTCGCGATCCGCAGCCGCGATCCAGTCGGATTCGGCTTGCGAAAATATGGAAAATCATTGTTTTCTTTATTTCCCGACGCCACCCTATGTCAAGCAAGAGGGAACCATCATGGTCGACAGCACTCAGCCCCCAACGCGCGGTCCCGGACGGCCACCGGTCAGAAGCGAGGACGAAACGCGCGCCCTGATCATCGCGGCTGCGGCGAAGGCCTTTCTGGAAACGGGTTACGTTCGGACCGGCATCGATACCATCGCACGCGATGCAGGCGTATCGACGCGGACGCTCTATCGCCTTTTCTCCGCCAAGGAGGACTTGCTGAAGGAGGCGATGGAAGCCCGAATCGACGCCGCGATCGGCAGCCTCGACGCGGCGCGACTGGCGCGGGTCGATCCGCGCGCCAGCCTTGAAGCCTTGCTGTCCAGCTACGCCGACCTTGCGCTGTCGGATGAAGCCGTGCGCCTCACTCGCCTCATCGCCGGCGAGCGCCAGGAGGTGCCGGCGCTTGCCGACAGCTACCGGCAGGCCACGGCCCGCATCACCCAGGCATTCGAGACATGGGTTAGCGACCACCAGGAAAGTGGTTTTCTGCGCGCCGGTGACGTCGAGACGGTGGCGCATCTTCTTCGCGGCACGATCAACGAGGCGCAGCGACAGATCCTTCTCGGCCTCCGGGGACCATTCACCCCAGACGAGCGGAGGAACTGGGTGAAGGCGTCGATCGCCCTGTTCCTGGATGGATTTGCCGTGTGATCCCTTAGCGAATGCGCAGGCCAGTGTCCGAATCGAACAACAGAACGCTTGCGGAATCGAACCCGATGTCGAGCGTCGCGCCCCGCCAGCCCGGCGGCAGGAAGCGCGCCTCGGCGATCACCTGTTCTCCGTCCGGCGATCGGCCGTAGGCGTAGGTTTGCCCGCCGAGATTTTCCAGAACCTCGATAGGCAGAACCATCATGTGTGTGCCCGTCTGGTGGAAATGCTCCGGCCGGACGCCGGCCAGCACCGCCGCGCCGGCTGCGAGGTCCGCTTCGATGGGGAGCCTCAGCACCAGATCGAACGCGGGAATGCGGACTTCGGTGCCGGCTTCCGTCCGACCACCGACGATACCCTTCAGGAAATTCATCTTGGGCGAGCCGATGAAGCCGGCGACGAACAGGTTGTCAGGATCGGCATAGAGATCGATGGGGCGTCCGATCTGCTCGACCCGACCCGACCTCAGCACGACGATCTTGTCGGCCAGCGTCATCGCTTCCACCTGATCGTGTGTCACGTAGATCATCGTCGTCTTCAGTTCGCGATGCAGGCGGGCGATCTCGAGGCGCATCTGTACGCGCAGCTCGGCGTCAAGGTTGGACAGCGGCTCGTCGAACAGGAAGACCTTGGGATTGCGGACGATCGCCCGACCTATGGCGACGCGCTGGCGCTGGCCACCCGACAACTGCTTGGGCTTGCGATCGAGCAATTCCTCGAGATGAAGCACGCGGGCCGCCTCCCCGACCTTGCGGGCGATCTCGGCCTTGGACGCACGATTGATCTTCAGGCCGAAGCCCATGTTTTCCGCCACCGTCATGTGCGGATAGAGCGCATAGGACTGGAACACCATGGCGACTCCGCGCTGCGAAGGCGGCGTCTCCGTGACGTCCGCACCATCGATCTCGATGTTCCCAGACGTGGTGTCCTCCAAGCCGGCGATAAGGCGCAATAGCGTCGACTTGCCGCAACCCGACGGACCAACGAAGACGACGAACTCGCCGCTGTCGATGTCGAGATCGACCGAGTGAATGACTGCGAGCTCGCCAAAGCTCTTGCGCACGCTTTCGAGTTTCAGTCCCGCCACGTTGTCCTCCCGTCGGCGCTTGCTGCCCGGACGCGAAGCGGCCGGAATCCCTGTTTTTCAGAGTTTTTGAGAGACGGCTCCCATTCCGTCGTCCTCGACTTTGGTGCCGATACTTTTCGCCATCAGCCCTCTTTACAATTTTGTAAACTGGTCTACACTTTTTTGCAAGTGAGGTCGGTATGGGTGAACGCAGTCGTTTCTCTTCTATGTAAACCGGTCTCCAAACGAGTCGAGCCGCAAGCTGAGCCGGCGACAGGAACAAGAAAAACAAGAACGGCCCGCCGACGGTTGGCGGTCGGTTCCGGGAGGACAGGACAGATGAACGTGATGGGATCGGGCGCCCGCGCCACTGCCGGCGCATCGCGTGCCGCTGACAGGCACGCATGGACGGCCCGAATGATCCGCCCGCTCTCCGATGCCGGCGTTGGCACACGGCAGCCATTCCTGCGCAAGACTTTCGAGGCCAAAGGGGGCGGCCAGGCGATCCTGAGGATCAGTGCGCTCGGGCTCTATCGCGCCTTCATCAATGGCAAGCGGGTCGGTGACGATCAGCTCACCCCTGGCTGGACCGCCTATTACGACCGCCTGAGCTATCAGACCTATGATGTCGGCTCGCTCCTCGTCGACGGCGAGAACGTCATCGATATCTGGCTGGGCGATGGCTGGTACCGTTCGCAAATGATGTGGGCGCACGAACACGCTCTGCTCAACACCTGGGGCGACCGTATCGCCGCCATTGCCGAAATCGAGTTAGGCGGGCGAGCGATCCTGGCGTCCGACACGACGTGGTCAAGTGGCCTCAGCCCGGTCGTGAAGTCCGGCATCTACTTCGGGGAGACTTACGACGCCCGCCTTGAAGGTGCCCCCGCCGATCAGGGGGCGGTACTTCATGAGGATTTCGACCCTCGGGTGTTGGTCGCCCATGAGGTCAACGGGGTGAAGGAACTCGACACGCTGAAGCCGGTCTCGTCCTTTCAGGATACCGAGGGACGCACGATCTACGACTTCGGACAGAATGCCGCCGCCTACGTTTCCCTCAAGGTGAAGGGCGAGGCTGGGGCAACCATCCTCGTCGAGCACTCGGAAATCCTCGACAAGGGCGAGTTCTGCAACACCAATCTCCGCTCGGCTCCCTGCCTCGTCACCTACATCCTGAAAGGTGCGGGCGAGGAAGGCTATCGACCGATCTTCACCTTCCAGGGGTTTCGCTTCGCCCGCGTCACAGTGACGGGCAAGGCCGAGATCGTCGACATCGCCTCCGTGCCGATTTCTTCGGCCGTGACTCGCACCGGCTGGCTGACCACCGGGCATCCGCTGGTCAACCGTCTCGTCGAGAACTCCGTCTGGTCGCAGCGCTCCAACTTCGTTGACGTGCCGACCGATTGCCCGCAGCGCGACGAGCGCCTTGGGTGGACCGGCGATGCGCAGGTTTTCGCGGCAACGGCCTGCTACCTCCATGACAGCCACGACTTCTTCATCAAGTGGCTGCGCGACGTGATGGCCGACCAGAGGGCGGACGGCGAGATCGCCCACGTCGTTCCCGACCCGACACGCGGACATGAGGATCTCTACGCCGGCTTCTACGGGTCGACCGGCTGGGGAGACGCCATCTCGATCGTGCCGCACGCGCTCTACCGTCATTACGGCAACCTCGACATTCTTCGCGAGACGTTGCCGGCCATGATCCGCTGGAACGATTTCGTCTGGTCGATCAGCAACGGACCGATCGTCCGGCCACCACGCCCCTGGGCGGGACGCGGGTTCACCTTCGGCGACTGGCTACAGCCGAAAGGTCCGAGCGAGAAGCCACTGCCGACCATCGGCGACGACGCGGCTGCGACCATCTATCTCCACATCGCCGCGAAGCTGACTGCCAAGATTGCCGGCCTCGTCGGCGACGAGATCACCGAAAAGCGTCTGTCCGAGAGGGCAGAGACGGTGAAGGCCGCCTTCGCGCACGAGTTCATCACGCCATCGGGCCGCCTTGCCTATGACGACCAGACCTCCTACGCCCTCGCCTTCCTGCACGACCTCATCCCCGAGGACAAACGAGCGGCCGCGAAGGAGTATTTCAAGGCGACCATCGCCCGCGCGGATGGCCGCATCGGCACCGGCTTCATCGGCACCCCGGCGCTTCTGCCCGCTCTCATCAAGATTGGCGAGCCGGAACTCGCTGAAGCGGTATTTCTCCAGGAGGAGGTGCCGGGCTGGCTCTATCAGGTGAAGAACGGCGCGACGACCATCTGGGAGCGCTGGGACGCCATCCAAGCGGACGGCTCGGTGTTCGATCCGTCGATGAACTCCTACAACCACTACGCATACGGCGCGGTCTGCCAGTGGCTGTTCGAGGAGGTGGTCGGCCTCAGGCCCGACGAGGACGAGCCGGGCTTCCGGCATATCGTGTTCGAGCCGGCGATCATCGCGGCACTATCGCCGGTTGAAGCCGCTCATGACTCGATTGCCGGCCGCGTCGAAGCCGGCTGGCGCATCGAAGGCGACACCGTCACCTGGGAGGTCACCGTCCCCGAGGGAGCGCGCGGCACACTGGTCGTGCCCGTGGGTGCCAGGAACGTCATTCTCGACGGGAAACCGGTCAGTCGGGGCACCGAAGAGGGCAAGCAGCGCCTCGCCGTGGGAAGCGGGCGCCACATCGTCATATTCGCCGTCGCCCGCTAAAGGCGGGCGATTTATTCTCCGCCCCGACCGAGAGGACGGCCGGGCGGTTGACCAAGGGAGGAGAGACAATGACCTACGAGATTTCCCGCCGCCTTCTGGTGGCGGCCGCGGCCGGCAGCGCCCTTGCGCTGTCCTTCGCCACCCCGGCCTTCGCCGAGGTAAAACTGACATTCCTGGTCGATAACGCGGCGGCGACCGTGACCGCTTCCGAAGCGCTGGCGGCCGCCTTCCACGCCAAGAATCCCGACATCTCCGTCGAGGTCGAATCCCGACCCGGCGGCGGCGAAGGCGACAACATCGTCAAGACGCGCCTTGCCACCGGCGAGATGACCGACGTCTTCATGTACAACACGGGATCGCTGTTCCACGCGCTCAACCCGCAGCAGAACATGCTCGACCTTACCGACGAGTCCTACCAGTCGGACATTATGGACACCTTCAAGTCGGTGGTCAGCGAAAACGGCAGGATTTACGGGGCTCCCTTCCGCACCACCATGGGCGGTGGCGTGCTCTACAACAAGAAGATCTACGCCGAGCTCGGCCTCAAGGTACCCAAGACCTGGCCCGAGTTCATGCAGAACAACGCCATCATCAAGGAAAAGACCAAGGCAGCCCCGGTCATCCAGACGTTCAAGGATACCTGGACCTCGCAGCTGTTCTTCCTGGGCGACTTCTACAACGTGCTGCGGGCAGTACCGACCTTCCCGGAGGACTTCACGGCCAACAAGGCGAAGTTCGCCACCACGCCGGCCGCCATCAAGGGCTTCGAGCATCAGGAAGAGGTGTTCAAGGCCGGCTTCCTCAACGAGGACTTCGGGTCGGCGAGCTACGACGACGGCCTGCGCATGGTCTCGACCGGCGAAGGCGTCCATTATCCGATGCTGACCTTTGCCATCGGCAACCTCTTCGAGACCTACAAGGACAATCTCGACGACGTCGGCTTCTTCGCCTTGCCCGGCGACGAGGCCGCCAACAACGGACTGACCGTCTGGGTCGGCGAAGGCATCTACGGATACGCTCAAACCGAGCACCCTGACGAGGCCAAGAAGTTCATGGCCTTCGTCGCCAGCAAGGAAGGCTGCGACGTACAGACCGAGGCGATCGGCGCCCTGGGCCCCTACATGACCAAGTCTTGCACGCTGCCCGACGACGTGCCGTCGCCCACCAAAGACCTCGTCTCCTACTTTGCCGAGGGCGCCAAGAACGCGCCGGCGCTGGAGTTCCTGTCACCCGTCAAGGGACCGGCCCTCGAACAGATCACCGTTGAGATCGGCTCGGGCATTCGGTCTCCGATCGATGGCGCCAAGCTCTATGACGAGGACGTGCGCAAGCAGGCGCTTCAGCTCGACCTGCCCGGTTGGGAATGAGGCCAGAAGCCAGGGAGCCGGCCGGCAATCGGCCGGTCGTCCTTCGGGCTGACCTCGCGAACGCCCCAAGAAGTCCTGCGACTTTTCGGATGGATGATCCAAGGCGGTTTCTGCAAAGCAAAACCATTCTTGTGCCGGAACTACGCTTGGCTTCGAGATAAAAGACTCTCCTCCCAAGAAGCGGTCTCGCGTTCGCGCGGGGTCGCATCCGACCGGATGAACCCAGCTGGAGTGCCCCATGACAACTCAGAACAAGAAAGGCACCCGCCGCGCGTTCGCGGCGGCTTACCCGAGCTGGTTCTACCTGCCGGCCGCCGTCATCTTCGGCATTCTCTTCCTGTTCCCGACCTTCGCCTCGCTGTTCTTCAGCCTGACCCGCTGGACGCTGTTCAAGTACTCCTTCATCGGCCTGGACAACTTCCGCCAGTTCTTCAGCGAGCCCTTTCTGGTCTGGGGCCTGATCAACACGCTGATCTATGCCGTCGTCACCTCAGGATCGAAGGTCGTGCTCGGCATGCTCCTCGGCATCCTGCTGACCTCAAACGTGATGATGCGAGGCCTGCTGCGCGCCATCGTATTCTTTCCGGTCCTGGTGTCGACCATCGGCGTCGGCATCACCTTCACCATGCTGATGCATCCGACCAACGGCCTCATCAACGACGTCATCGCCGTCTTCGGCGTCAAGGGACCGGCCTGGCTGACCGACCCGCGCTTCGCGCTGCTCTCCGTCGCCTTCGTCGACGTCTGGAAAGGCGTCGGACTGGCGACGGTCATCTACATCGCCGGCATCGTGTCCATCCCGGCCGAGTATTACGAAGCCGCCAAGATGGATGGCGCCAATGCTCTACAACGCTTCTGGAACGTGACGTTGCCACTCGCCCGCCCGGCCACCGTGACCGTGATCATCCTCAGCCTGATCGGAGGTCTCAGGTCGTTCGACCTGATCTGGGCGATGACCAAGGGCGGGCCGGGCTTCACGACCGACGTCGTGGCCTCGGTGATCTACAAGCAGTATCAGGCTGGCTTCTACGGACTCTCCACCGCCGGCAACGTCGTGCTGTTCGTGCTGGTGGCCGCCATCGTGGTACCCCTGTCCTTCGTCCTCAATCGCAGGGAGGTCGAGGCATGACCGCCAAGAAGCTGAGATATTACGCAACGGGCATCCTGTCGCTCGCCGTCGCCTGCATCGTCTTCGTCGTGCCGTTCCTGTTCATCGTCGTCAACGCGCTGAAGGACAAGCCGGAAGCGGCCCGGCTGCACTTCACTTGGCCGACCGAGACTCACTTGTGGGAGAACCTGGTCGCCGTAGTGCAGGCGCGCGACTACATGCTGATCACGGCCTTCGTCAACTCGATCATCCTGACGGTCGTCGCGGTGACCGGGCTCGTCGTTTTCGGCGCCATGGTCGGCTTCGTGCTGCAGCGGCGCCCATCGCGCTGGAGCGGCCTCATCAACTTCATGGTGCTGGCCGGCCTGATCATGCCGCCGGCCGTGGTGCCGACGATCTGGCTGCTGCAATGGCTCGGCCTGTTCAAGACGCTGTCCGGGCTGATCCTGATCGAGATCGCCTACAGCCTGTCTTTCTCGGTGCTTCTGTTCCGCGCGTTCATCGCCACCATCCCGCGCGAGCTTGACGAAGCGGCGATTCTAGAGGGCGCGGGACCATTCACGCTGTTCTTTAGAGTCGTTCTGCCGCTGTTGAAGCCTGTGGCGGTCACGGTGATCGTCGTCCAGTCGGTCGCCATCTTCAACGACTTCACCAACCCGCTCTACTATCTGCCGGGCTCCAAGAACGCGACGGTGCAGCTGACGTTGTTCAACTTTCAGAGCATGTTCAACACGTCGTACAACCTTCTTTTCATGAACATCCTGATCATCACCATACCGCCGCTGATCATGTTCCTGTTCTTCAACCGGCAGATCGTCGAGGGCATGACGGCGGGCGCTGTGAAGGGATGACATGACCGTTGCCGGCAAACCGGGGTGCATATAGAGGAAGCTAGGGGAAACCGGCGAAAACGGGCGGAGAATCATGAAGCGTGCGACGATCAAGGAGGTGGCGGAGGCGGCCGGCGTGTCGCGCGCCGCCGTCTCCAAGGTGCTGCGCAACGCCTACGGCCTGTCCGACGACATGCGAACGCGCGTCGAGGCGGCGATGGCCGCCCTCAACTATCGTCCGCAGACGGCGGCGCGCGGCCTCAGAGGTCGGACCTACACGCTCGGCATCGTCTTGCCGGATCTCCGCAATCCGTTCTTCCCGGACATCCTCGACGGTGTCATCTCGACGCTCAGGAGCACCAACTACGAGCCGCTGATCGGCTTTCGTCCATCGGCGGAAGCCACCGAGAGGCATGCCATCGAAACCATGCTCGATCGCAAGATCGACGGGTTCCTGATGGTCGCCCCGCTGCTCGAAGAGTCCTATCTGACGACGGTCGCCACCTCAGTGCCGACGGTAATGATCGGACGCCACGACCGCGACTGCGGCTACGACACGGTCAACAATGACGATCGCAACGGTGCTCGCCTCGCTGTCGAGCACCTGATCTCGCTCGGCCATCGCAGCATCGCCTATTTCGGCCTCGAACCAGCATCCGCCGCTCCGAACAATTCGACAGCCCTTCGTCTGGTGGGCTATCGAGAGACCATGATGGCGCACGGCCTCGCCGACGGTATTTCGGTTTTCGACGGCAGCCATTTTCTCGGCGAGCGCAACGACGAGGAAGTGGCCCATCGCATCCTGAAAAGCGAGCGACGCCCGACGGCCGTGTTCTGCTGGACAGACACGGTGGCGTTCACATTGATGGCCGAAGCGCTGAAGCTCGGCATCAGAATACCGGAAGACCTCTCGGTGGTCGGGTACGACAACGCGCGCATCGCGGCGTTGCCGCAGCTCTCTCTGACCTCGATCGATCAGTCGGGGCACCTGCTCGGGAGCGAGGCGATGAAGCTGCTGATCGAGCGGATCGAGGGACGACGAACTGATCGACACATCATCCTGCCGCCCCGTCTCGACGCAAAGGGATCGACAGGTCCGGCTCCGGCGCGGGCTTGACCGTCAGGCGAGGAAGAACACCTCGCGGAGGTCCGACGACTTCGGGCTGTTGTCGGGGTTCGACGGCATGATGTCGGCCATGTACTTCCACCACTTCTGGCAAACGTCCGTGGCGGCCACGGCGTCCCAGCGCTCCTCCGACTCGATCTCAACGGTGGCAAACAGCGTCGACGTCTTCGGATCGAGATAGATGGCGTAGTTGTGGGCGCCATGCGCCTTGAGCACGGCCGACAACTCCGGCCAAATCTCGTCGTGGCGGCGCTTGTACTCGGCATGGGCGTCGGGGTTAACCCACATGATGAAGGCTTTTCTGATCATGGCGCTCCTCCCTGTCGGCGCTGTGTCGATGATCGAATGGATCATAATCAATCCCATCCGCTCGACCCCAGTGGGGATATTACGCAAATTCAATCATTCTCAATCTTAATCCGAACGTTTGAACACCAAGCAGAAGCCATCATGCGGCTGCCTGAACTTTTGTCGATAAGCAGTTGTACGTCCGATTTTTGACCATGATCATAATAGTCATGCTTTATCAGTGTGTTAGAAGCCAACGACGCCGTAATGCAGACACGGCGAGACGGGCACGGAGACCGCGCGCCCAAATGATCGTACTTGATCGGTTGTGACTAAATGTGATTGATAGCATCAACACCAAACAGACGCTGGCAGCGGAGCCAATGGGAGGAAACCGCCGGTCATGTCCGAACAATCGCCGATCACCAAAGCCTACCAACTGGCCCGCGAGCATTTCTCTCGCGACGGCATCGACACCGAGGCCGTTCTTTCCAAACTCGACACCGTTCCCGTCTCTATGCACTGCTGGCAGGGCGACGACGTCAAGGGTTTCGAGAATCCCGATGGCGAGCTCACCGGCGGCATTCAGGTTTCCGGCAACTATCCCGGTCGGGCGCACAATGCCGACCAGCTGCGCGCAGATCTCGACAAGGCAATGTCGCTGATCCCCGGCGCCAAGCGGCTCAACCTGCACGCCCTCTATCTTGAGGCTGACCGCAAGGTGGAGCGCGACGCCATCGAGCCCAAGCACTTCCAGCGCTGGGTCGACTGGGCGAAGGAGCGCGGCCTCGGTCTCGACTTCAACCCCTCCTGTTTCTCGCACCCCAAGAGCGCGGACAACCGGACGCTCAGCCATCCCGATGCCGGCATCCGCCAGTTCTGGATCGATCACTGCAAGGCCAGCCGCAAGGTGTCCGAGCATTTCGGCCGGTCACTCGGCACCGCCTCGGTGATGAATATCTGGATCCCCGACGGCTCGAAGGACTATCCGTTCGACCGCTACGGACCGCGCGAGACGTTGAAGTCTGCCCTCGACGAGGTCATCGCCGAAAAGATCTCGACCGAATTCCACTACGACGCGGTCGAGAGCAAGCTGTTCGGCATCGGCGCCGAAGCCTACACCGTCGGCTCCAACGAGTTCTACATGGGCTATGCGGCGACGCGCGGCACTATGCTGTGCCTTGACGCCGGCCACTTCCACCCGACCGAGGTCGTGTCCGACAAACTGTCCGCCGTCTTCCAGTTCGTCGATCGCGTACTGCTGCACGTGTCGCGCCCCATGCGCTGGGACAGCGACCACGTCGTGCTTTTCGACGACGAGCTGCAGGCCATCGCCAACGAACTGGTCCGCGGCAACATGCTCGATCGGACTGCGATCGGTCTCGATTACTTCGACGCGTCGATCAACCGAATAGCGGCCTGGGTCGTCGGCATGCGCAACATGCGCAAGGCGCTGCTCAAGGCCATGCTCGAGCCGGCGACCAAGCTCAAGGCCGCCGAAACCTCCGGGGACTACGGGCTTCGCATGGCGTTGTTCGAGGAACACAAGACGAGCCCCTGGGGTGCCGTCTGGGATCATTACTGCGAAAGCCGGAACGTGCCGGTCGGCGCCGCCTGGTTCGACGTCGTCAAGAGCTACGAGCGCGACGTGCTCGCCAAGCGGGAGTCCTGAGCCATTATGACTGCGAACATGATCGACGCTTGGTTCGTCAAGGCTATGGTGAAGGCCACGACGGATTGCTGGGAGAAAGGCTGGGATGAGCGCAACGGGGGCAATATCAGCCTTCGGCTCACCGACGACGACCTGGCGCCCTATCTCGCCAGCATTCGCGAACCGCGCCGTCTGCCGATGACGGAACCTCTGCCGGCAATCGCAGGGCAGAGCTATATCGTCACCGGCACGGGCAAGTTCTTCCGCAATGTCCAGCTCGACCCCGAGAACAACCTCGGCGTGGTGCGCGTCGCCGCCGACGGCAGCTTCCTGGAGGTGCTGTGGGGCTATCGCGACGGTGGTGGCCCGACGTCGGAATACTCGAGCCACTTCAAAGGCCATATCGCCCGGCAGACCGCCACCAATGGCGGCGACCGCGTCGTGCTCCATTGCCACGCCACCAATCTGATCGCGCTGACCTACGTGCTCGACTGGAGCGACGCCAACGTGACGCGCGCCCTCTGGGAGGGCTCGACCGAGTGTCTGGTGGTGTTCCCCGATGGCGTCGGCACCATGCCCTGGCTGGTGCCCGGCACCGACCAGATGGGTGACGCCACAGCCCGGCTGCTGGCGAAAAGACCGCTGGTGCTCTGGCCGTTCCACGGCGTGTTCGGTGTCGGTCCGACGCTCGACGACGCCTTCGGCCTGGTCGACACCGCCGAGAAGGCGGCCGAGATCCTGGTGAAGGTGCTGTCTATGGGAGGGCCGCTCCAGACCATGTCGACGCAGGACCTGATCGATCTTGCCGCCCGCTTCAAGGTGGTGCCGCAGACGGAAGCCATGGCACTCGACGGCTGGAAGCTCGCCGGCCCCAAGACCGTCTGATCAATCGCGCCGGCGCTTGCCCCCGCGGCGCCGGCACGCCATCGTCCGAGCCCCAACTACAGGAGCCGAGACAGCCCCATGCACGAACGCGAACGCCACCGCATCATCCTTTCCGCCGTCCAGGAACGCCCGATCCTGACGGTGCAGGACATCGTCGAGCTGACCGACGCCTCCGAGGCGACGATCCGCCGCGACATCAGCGCGCTGGCGCTCCAGAACCGCCTGAAGAAGGTGCGCGGGGGCGCCGAGGCTTTGCATCCGCCACAGATCGGCGTGCTGGCGGCGCGATCGTTCCGAGCCGACGAGACGGTCAACTCGGCGCAGAAGCGCGCCATCGCCCGCGAGGCGGTGAAACTCTGCCACGACGGCGAGGCGATCACCATCAACGGCGGCACCACCACCTTTCCGATGGTTCACTATCTGGCGCAGATGCGCCTGCAGGTGATGACCAACTCGTTCCCCATCGCCGAGCACCTGATCAAGCATTCCAAGTGCACGGTGATGCTGCCGGCCGGCGCGGTCTATCGCGAGCAGAACATCATCCTGTCGCCGTTCGACAGCGATGGAACCGGCCACTTCTATGCCCGCCGCTTCTTCATGGGCGCCCGCGGTGTATCGCCGCTCGGCATCATGGAATCGGACTCGCTGATCATTCAGTCCGAGCAGCGGCTGATGCGACAGGCCGACGAGCTGATCGTTCTGGTCGACAGTTCGAAATTCAAGACACGGTCCAGCCTGATCCTCTGCCCGCTCGAACGGGTGAGCACGATCATTACGGACGACGGCATCGACGAGCGCGACCGGAAGATGGTGGAAGCCGCCGGCATCGGACTGATCGTCGCATCGACAGACCGAAAAGAAGACATCCAGCAATCCCCGACCGTCGCCTGACTGAGGAAAGAGGCGGAGGTCGAAGGAAGGTCGAAACGGGAGGAGACCCAGATGACCCTGTTCAAGAAACTGATCGTTACCACGGCTGCCGCCATTGCCCTCATGGCCGGTCCGGCCAGCGCCGAGAGCGTCAAGATCGCCCTCGTGGTCAAGACGCTCGGCAACGGCTTCTTCGACGCCGCCCACAAGGGCGCCCAGGAAGCTGCCAAGGAGCTCGGCGACGTCGAGATCATCTACACCGGCCCGACCAACTCGACCGCCGAGGCGCAGATCGACGTCGTCAACTCGCTGATCGCCCAGAAGGTCGACGCCATCGCCATCTCGGCCAACGACAAGGACGCCCTGGTACCGGCCCTGAAGAAGGCCATGCAGCGCGGCATCACCGTCATTTCCTGGGACTCCGGCGTTGCTCCGGAAGGCCGCCTGATGCACCTCAACCCGTCGTCCAACCCGCTGATCGGCAACATGTGCGTGAAGCTGGCTTCCGACGGTCTCGGTTCTGAGAAGGGCGACGTCGCCATCCTCTCGGCCGCCTCGACGGCGACCAACCAGAACATCTGGATCGAGGAGATGAAGAAGGTTCTGCCGAACTACCCGAACGTCAACCTCGTCGATACGGTTTACGGTGACGACCTCGCCGACAAGTCCTATCGCGAGACGCAGGGCCTGGTCGCCAAGTATCCCAACCTCAAGGCCATCATCGCGCCGACGTCGGTTGGCATCGTCGCCGCCGCCCAGGCGATCGAGGACGCCGGCCTTGTCGGCAAGGTGAACGTCACCGGTCTCGGCCTGCCGTCGGAAATGGCCGGCCACGTCAAGGCGGGCTCGTCCAAGGCCTTTGCCATCTGGAACCCGATCGACCTCGGCTATTCGGCGACCTACATCGCCTACGAGCTGAAGACCGGCAAGGCCGAAGCCAAGCCGGACGCCGAGATCGCCATCGGCCGCATGGGCGCGATCAAGCTCGACGCCAACAACGAAGCCGCCATGGCAGACCCGTTTGTCTATGACGCCGGCAACGTCGAGGAATTCGCCAAGATCTTCTGATCTGGGCACGCCTATCCGGGCCCGGCGTTCGCCGGGTCCGGAACCGATACGCCAATAGGCCCCTCACCCTGTTCCTCCCCCACAAGGGGGAGGGGACGCGGTCGTCGCCGATCGGGCTTCTCTCCCACGGCTTCCGTCGTCCACCCCGGCGCGCCTCCCTCCAGCGCAGTCGGCGTATCGCGCAGGGTCCCCTCCCCCTTGTGGGGAAGGAACAGGACGAGGGCAGTTCCGCCGATCCGATCCCAGCCGGTCGTCCCGGAGTGATCGTCGTCGCGACGACAGCGATACCGATCGCCGCCCGGCCACTCGGGCTCCAGGCTCCCGCAGCAAAAAGCGCCGATGAACGCCATGCCTTCCACGGACACCCCCACGACAGAGCCCATCCTGAAGATGACGGGCATCTCCAAGACCTTTCCCGGCGTCAAGGCGCTGTCGGACGTGGCGCTCGAGCTTCGGCCCGGCCACGTCACCGCGCTGATCGGCGAGAACGGCGCCGGCAAGTCGACGCTGGTCAAGATCCTGACCGGCATCTACCAGCCGGATGGCGGCAACATCGAGATCGACGGCAAGAAGGTCGATCTGCCAACCGCCGAGGCCGCCCAAGATCTCGGCATCACCGCCATTCATCAGGAAACGGTGCTGTTCGACGAGCTGACGGTGGCCGAGAACATCTACATCGGTCATCAGCCGCGCAATCGCTACGGCCTGATCGACTGGGCGGCGATGCATGCACGCGCCGCCGCCATCCTGCACGGCATCGACGCGCCGATCTCGACCCGCACGCGCCTCAAGGATCTCTCCATCGCCCAGCGCCATCTGGTGGCGATCGCCCGCGCTCTGTCGATCGACGCCCGCATCGTCATCATGGACGAGCCGACCGCCGCCCTCTCCTACAAGGAGGTTGAGGAGCTGTTCGGCATCATCGACCGGCTCAAGAAGGCCGGTAAGGCCATTCTCTTCATCAGCCACAAGTTCGAGGAGGTCTGGCAGATCTGCGAGTATTTCGCGGTGTTCCGGGATGGACGCCAAGTGGGCGCCGGCCGGCTCGACGAAGTGTCGCACAACGACCTCGTCAAGCTGATGGTCGGCCGCGACGTGACGCAGGCCTTCCCCAAGCTTCCCGCCGAGATCGGTGACGTGGTGCTGAAGGTCGACGGCTATTGCCACCCGACCGAGTTCGATCAGGTTTCGCTGGAGCTCCGGCGCGGCGAGATCCTCGGTCTCTACGGCCTCGTCGGCGCCGGACGTTCGGAGTTCTGCCAGGCGCTGTTCGGCGTCACCCACCCATCGGCGGGAACGGTGACCCTGTCGGGCAAGCCGATCACCGTGCGGTCGCCATCCGATGCCATCGATGCCGGCATCGTCTACGTGCCTGAAGAGCGCGGCCGCCACGGCGCCATCACCGCCATGTCGATCGTCTCCAACATCTCGCTGCCGTCCCTGAAGGTCACCAGCCGTCGCAACTTCCTCCGCATGGCCGAGGAGTTCGACCTCGCCCGCAAGTATGCCGAGCGGCTTGACTTGCGCGCCGCCTCGCTCAGCCAGCCGGTCGGCACCCTGTCGGGCGGCAACCAGCAGAAGGTGGTGATCGGCAAGTGGCTGGCCACGCTGCCGAAAGTCATCATCCTCGACGAGCCGACCAAGGGCATCGACATCGGCTCCAAGGCCGCCGTCCATGCCTTCATGAGCCAACTCGCCGTCGAAGGGCTCGCCGTGATCATGGTGTCGAGCGAGATCCCGGAGATCCTAGGCATGAGCGACCGGGTTATCGTCATGCGCGAGGGCCGGATGGCCGGCGTGTTCGAACGCGAAGGCCTGACGCCGGAAGCGCTGGTCCGCGCCGCCACCGGCAACAAGGAGGCCGCCGCGTGACCCGCCGCTCCACTTTCACCGCCATCTCCGCCCCGGAGCTTTTCAGATGACTATCGTTCGCAGCCTTCTTGCGCGGCGCGAAGCGCTTCTGGTGCTGGCCTGCCTTCTGTTGCTTGCCGCCATCACCGCGCGCTTCCCCGCCTTCTCGACCCCCAAGAATCTCGCCGGCGTGTTCAACGACACGTCGATCCTGATCATGATGGCGCTCGGCCAGTCGGCGGTCATTCTGACGAAATCGATCGACCTGTCGGTAGCCGCCAACGTGGCGCTCACAGGCATGACGGTCGCCATGCTGAACCACCTTGTTCCGGGTCTGCCGGTCGTGGTGCTGATCCTTGTCGCCATCGGCATGGGCATGCTGCTCGGCGCCATCAATGGCTTCCTGGTGTGGTGGCTCGACATTCCTGCCATCGTGGTGACGCTCGGTACCATGACCATCTTCCGTGGCCTCGCCTTCGTCGAGTCCGGTGGTGCCTGGGTCAACGCCCATGAAATGTCGCCGGCCTTCCTCGAGTTGCCGCGCACGCTGATCCTCGGGCTGCCTGTGTTGTCGTGGACCGGCCTTGTTGCCATCGTCCTGGCGACACTCCTGTTCACCCGTACGGGGCTTGGTCGCGCGTTCTACGCCACCGGAGGCAACGCGGTCGCCGCCGTCTACGCCGGCATCGACATCGGCAAGACCCGCTTTCTCGCCTTCGTCCTGTCGGGCACGGTCGCCGGCCTCTGCGGCTATTTCTGGGTGTCGCGCTATGCCGTCGCCTATGTCGACGTGGCCTCGGGCTTCGAACTCGACACCATCGCCGCCTGCGTCATCGGCGGTGTCTCGACCATCGGCGGCGTCGGCACGGTCGGTGGCGTGGTGCTGGGCGCCTTGTTCCTCGGCATCATCAAGAATGCGCTGCCGGTGATCGGCATCTCGCCGTTCTGGCAGATGGCGATTTCGGGCGCCATCATCATTACCGCCGTCGTCATCAATGCCCGCGGCGAACGCGTCAAGGGCCGCGTCATCCTGCGCCGCAAGGAGCTTCCGCTATGAGCGATCAGTCCGCCGCTCTCACCCCGCGCCACATTCCCGACCGTCTCGACAGCCCATTCAAGCGGGCGGCAAAAAGCTGGGAAACGCTGCTGCTGGCCGTGGCGATCGCCATCGCCATCGCCAACTCGCTGGCCTCGCCCTATTTCCTCGATCCGTGGAACCTGTCGGACGCCACCTTCAACTTCACGGAAAAGGCCATCCTGGCGCTGGCCATGACCTTCGTGATCATCACCGGCGAAATCGATCTGTCGGTGGCCTCGATCATCGCACTGGCGTCCACCGCCATGGGAGCCGCAGCCGAGGTCGGAGCCGGCACGCCGGTGCTGTTTCTCGTCGGACTCGGCGTGGGACTCGGGTGCGGTGTCTTCAACGGCTTCCTGGTGGCCAGGCTCGGCCTTCCGGCCATTGTCGCGACCATCGGCACCATGAGCCTTTATCGCGGCATCGCCTACGTCGTACTCGGCGATCAGGTCTACAAGAACTACCCGGCCGATTTCGCGGTCTTCGGCCAGGGCTATGCCTTCTGGATCTTCTCGATCGAGTTCGTCACCTTTCTCGGACTGGCAGTCGTCGCCGGCATCGTGCTGCACAAGACGATCTTCGGCCGGCAGGTCTATGCCGTCGGCAACAACCCGCTGGCGGCAAGCTTCTCCGGCGTGAAGATGCGGCGCATCAAGTTCATCGTCTTCCTGATGACAGGCGTCGCCGCCGGCCTCGCCTCGGTGATGCTGACCTCGCGGCTCGGTTCTACCCGACCGTCGATCGCCGTCGGCTGGGAGCTCGACGCGGTGACCATGGCCGTTCTCGGCGGCGTCGGCATCAACGGCGGCACGGGCAACATCCTCGGTGTGGTGATCGCCGCCTTCGTCATGGGGCTCGTCACCTTCGGGCTGGGCCTCTTGAACGTACCCGGCATCGTCATGAGCATCTTCATGGGACTGATGCTGATCCTGGTGATCGCCCTGCCGCTCGTCGTGCAACGGATCAACAATCGGCGCCGCGTCGCCCGTTAATGTCGCGGACAAGGGGGGAAATGATGACGACGCCGAGGTTCATCGCAGTTCTCGATGTGGGCAAGACCAACGTCAAGCTGGTGGTCCACGACCTTGAGACCGGCGAGGACGTTTTCGTCCGAACCCGACCGAACGCCGTCATCAATGCCCCGCCCTACCCCCACTACGACGTGGAGGGCATGTGGTCGTTCTTCCTCGACACGCTGAAAGCGGCCACGGCGGACCAAAGGATCGATGCGATCTCGTTCACCACCCACGGCGCCACATTCGCACTGATGGCCGGGGACCAGTTGGCATTGCCTGTTCTCGATTACGAATACTCGGGTCCGGACGCCCTCAATGGAGCCTATGTCGCCGCCCGACCATCCTTCGACGAGAGCTTCACGCCTCGCTTGCCGGGCGGCCTCAACGCCGGCGCTCAGATCTACTGGCAGGAGAGAATCTTCCCGGACGCCTTCGCGAAGGTTACGACCATTCTCCCCTACCCGCAGTACTGGGCTTTCCGGTTCACCGGCATACTGGCGAGCGAGCGGACCTCTCTTGGCGTGCACACCGACCTGTGGGCGCCAGAGAAGCGCGGCTATTCTTCATTTGCCGCGGCGGAAGGCTGGAACAGGCTGTTCGCCCCCCTATGCTCGGCTTTCGACCGTCTCGGCACGGTGTCGGCGGATATCGCCACCCGGACAGGCCTTTCCCCCGATACGCCCGTCTATTGCGGCATCCACGATTCCAACGCCTCGCTGCTGCCGCATCTTCTTGGTCGCGAGCCACCATTCACAGTGCTTTCCACCGGCACCTGGGTGATCATTTTCGCCGTCGGCGGCGAGGCGTCGGCACTCGACGCCCGTCGCGACGGTCTCTGCAATGTCGATGCATTCGGCAATCCGGTGCCATCGTCGCGTTTCATGGGAGGACGCGAGTTCGATCTCCTGACCGAGGGGCACGCCCGGAAACCGACCGTGGAAGATGTCCGCACCGTTCTGGACGGCGGCATCATGGTTCACCCGACCGCCGTTCCCGGCTGCGGCCCGTTTCCGGACGGAAAGGGAGGATGGAGCACCGACCCCTCGTCGCTTGCGGCTGGCGTGCGCACCGCCGCCGTCAGCCTCTATCTCGCATTGGTGGCGCAGGCCTCCATGGCCGTCGCCGGCGCGGCCGGCCCGATCATCATAGAAGGGCCTTTCGGCCGCGATACTCTCTTTGCGGAAGCCCTGCAACGGCTCACTGGGCGACCGGTGGCGATTGCCGCTGGTGCCACAGGCACATCAACCGGTGCCGCCATGCTGGCGCTTGGTTCGGACGGACAACTCGATCTGCCGCCCGACCGGCCGGTCGGGGGGATCTACGATCTCGCGGGCCTTGAGAGTTATGCGGAGCGCTGGGCGGGCTGAAGCTGCGGACCGATCCGCCCGCGCACCCCGTAGGCGAAACCCGCATCGGAAAGATCGAGCGCCGTCACCTCGCCGTCAAGGACGACCGGGATGACGGTGCGCAACAGCAGATGGCCGAAGGCGCTGATTTCGATCGACGACGTTCCCAACATGCGCCATTCCAGACGAAAGCCGCCATCGGGCAACATCGCCCATGACACGACTGCACGCTCGGGCGGACGCTCCGCCTTCGCAGCAGCCACGACCAGTTCGTGAGCCCCCAGCATGACGTTCTGGGCGACGTCAGGACCGAGCAGGACGCGGGGGCCATCCATGTCGACGCTAATGTTGGCCGTGCCCTCCACATCGGCCCAGGCGCGGATAATCACTTCGTCAAGCAGGATACCGCGCCAACCGTTCTGCACCAGTAGTTCGTGAGCGGCCGACAGAGCCAGCAGGCGACCGCTGAAGGGGGCCAGAAAGCCGGCAGCCTCGGGGCATCCTTCGGCACTCTGCCGCGCGATGCCCTGCACGACCGCCAGAAGATTCTTGGAGCGGTGGGTGAGTTCGCGCAGGATGTCCCGCATCTCGCGCTCATGTTCCTTGTAACGGGAAACGTCGATCGCCGCCGCCAAA
This sequence comes from Pleomorphomonas sp. NRK KF1, assembly GCF_023721755.1. Classification (GTDB taxonomy): domain Bacteria; phylum Pseudomonadota; class Alphaproteobacteria; order Rhizobiales; family Pleomorphomonadaceae; genus Pleomorphomonas. The sequence continues at coordinate 146,048 of NZ_JAMDLH010000002.1, forward strand.
ACACCTTTGACGCTTCCATCTGCCGTCACCGGCTCGACGAAGCCTTCGAACCAGCGCTGCCGCCCGCCCAGAACGAAGGTGATCTCGAACCGCTCGGGCGTACCGCCGGCCAGCACGCGACGCGCGACGGCGACGAACTCGGCTGCTTCGGCCGGCGGCAGGAGATCGCCCGGCCGACGCCCCAGCAAGTCGGCTTGGGTGAGCGGATGAGGCGGATTGTGCACCCAAGTGAAAAGGAGATCGGAGTCGAGTTCCAGGATCGAGATGTCGGACCCTTCAAGCGCCATCTCGAACCGATGCCGAACCGTCTCCAGCTCGGCGGTGCGTCCGGCAACGCGGCCTTCGAGGTCGCGATTGAGATCGCTCAGCTGGTCGATCAACCTGCGGTTCGCCGCCTGCCCCTCCATGAGGAGCGCGTTGGCTTCGTTGGCTTCCTGACGGGTCGGCTGACCGACGAGCTTTGGGATCATCGGCCAGACAGCGATCCCCACGACGAAAGCGACGACGGCGGTCACCGTCTCCATCAACACCGGAAGGCCGCCGCCGCCCGTCGCTCCGGGCAGAAGGCGGCCTATGGCTCCCAAGGCCACAGCCAGGACAAAGACGAAGAGAAGCGCGGACGTGCCCATCAAGCCACCGGCACGGTGGCGCATGCGAAAAAGATACGTCACGAGGCCGGCGGACACGGAAGCGCAGGCGGCAACGGTCATTGCCCTCGCCAGCGTCTTGAGTGTCTCGAGGTCATCGGGCTGCACCTTGCCCTCCGCGTCAGACGGACGAGGATCGCGAAGTCCACCTGTGGCCGGCCAACGTCACGCGCTGTCCCTCAACCTCAGCGATGCGACCTTGTCGAAGAACAGCGCCTGGGAGATCACTGCCTTCACCATCTCCTCGCGGAACGGCTTGGCAATGAGGAAGGTCGGCTCCGGCCGTTCACCCGTCAGTAGCGATTCCGGGTAGGCCGTGATGAAGATGACGGGCACCTCGAAGCTCGAAAGAATGTCGTTGACGGCATCGAGGCCCGACGAGCCGTCGGCGAGACGAATATCGGCCAGGATGAGGCCCGGCCGCTCGCGGCGGGCCATCGCAACCGCCTCGTCGCGCGTGCGCGCATTGCCGACCACGGTATGGCCGAGCCCCTCGACCAGTCCTTCGAGGTCCATCGCGATCAGCGGCTCATCCTCGATGACGAGAACGCGCGACGCGACCTGTTCGCCAATCTGGCGAGAGGCTTCCGACAGCAGGGCCGAGAAGGCTTCCGGCCCTACATCCAGAATGAGGGACGCATCGAAGGCGGAGAACCCTTCCATGGCAGTGAGAAGAAACGCCTGACGGGGGAGCGGGGTAATGGCGTCAAGGCGCCGATCGGCCGCCGGGCGTTCACTCGGCTCGTCCACCCTCATGTAGTTCATGGGGTTGGCGTTCCAGACCGCCGAGAAAAGCTTGTAGACGCCAAGCCGCGGATCGAGAGACTGATCGAACCCGTCCGGATCGGCCACCAGCTGCTCCAACATGGCCACGACGTGACTGTCGCCGCTCGTCTGACTGCCACTCAAAGCCCGCGCATAGCGGCGGAGAAGGGGGAGCTGAGGAGCGATCAAGGCCGTGATAGACATGAGAAACCTTTCCAACGCTTGGGCGAGCAATCGACTAAAGAGTACCGTTCTGCGTTAAAACGTCTGAGAGGATAACCGGTTCCCCGTTTCCGCACATTTTTTGTCGCGCATTGGAACCGGAAACTATCATCCGCGTTCAGCACAAGAGTGATCATGCAGCCTTCGCCGTGAGATCGTCGATAGGATTGTTGTTTCGAAGTCGTCCTGAAAGAGCCGCCATGTCAGACAAAAAAGAAACGTCAGAGCGTCCGGTCCTGGAGCCGCCAATCCAGGCTCATCTCGGTGACCAGCTCAAGAAGCTTTACGGTTCGATCCTGTCCGAACCCATTCCCGAGAAGCTGACCATGCTGCTCGACCAACTCGAGAAGGCCGAAAGAAAGGAGCGAGAGGGCCAGTCGGAACGTAGTCCCGACGGGGGTGGCGATCAATGACAGCCATTGCGGCCTTCAAATCCGCTCTCCTGGCAGAGCTCCCTTCGCTGCGTGCATTTGCCATTTCCCTCTCCGGCAGTCACGACCACGCCGACGATCTGGTGCAGGAGACGGTGATGAAGGCTTGGGGAGCCCACGCCAGCTTCATTCCCGGCACCAGCCTCAGGGCCTGGCTGTTCACCATCATGCGCAACACCTATTTCAGCCAGTACCGAAAGGCCCGCCGCGAGGTGCAGGACACCGATGGCGAGGCGGCGGCCCGTTTGGTCTCCGCCCCGGCCCAGGACGGTCATCTCGATCTGGCCGACTTTCGCTCGGCACTTGAAAAGCTGCCGGACGATCAGCGCGAAGCCCTCATCCTGGTTGGTGCCTCGGGCTTTTCCTGTGAGGAAGCGGCGGAGATCTGCGGCTGCGCCGTCGGCACCATCAAGAGCCGCGTCAATCGGGCGCGTCAGAAGCTCATGCAGATGATGGCTATTCAAAGTGCCGCCGAGCTCTGATCATCACCCTATGCTCCCTTTCGCCATTCAGCCGGTGCACCAAACGCACCGGCTTTTTCTCATTTGCGTCACGAGGGCAGCGATACCCGGGTCTCGGCCTTGAACTCGCAGTGGATCGTGCGGGCTATGAGCAATAGCGGCACGGCGAGCACCGCGCCGATGGCGCCCCACATCCAGGTCCAGAAGATGATGGCCACGAAGACGAGAAAAGGATTGATCTCGAAACGGCGCCCCAACACCGCGGGAACGACGGCATTTTCGCAGATCAGGTGAACTGTCATGAATGCGCCGACCGGCCACATGACGGCCAGCGGACCATAATCGAGCAGAAGGCCGCCGGAGGCGATGGCCAGCGACACGACGGCCGGCCCAAGAAACGGCACGAAGCTCATGGCAAAGGCAAACACCCCCCACAGGACGGGTGTCGGCAGTCCCGCCGCGAAGGCGATCAGCCCCGTGGCGATGCCGATGCTGGCATAGATGACCGACGTCGTCCCGAAGTAGCGGGTCAACGAGGCCTCGGTCGCATTGAAGATGCGAATGGCGGCGAGGCGCGCCTCCCGGTCGCCAAAAGCGAGGATCGACTGGCGTCTCAGCTGAGCGCGCCCGGCCACGTAGAAAACAAGGGTCGCGAGAAAGATCAGGAACTCGCCGAAGGCCGGCGTCAGGCCACCGAGAAACCCCGCGATCAGACCGAAGTCCAGCGACCCCAGCATTTTCTCCAGGTTGGCCATGCCCCCATCCGGCCCCAAGCTGCCGCCGGTGAGCCGTGCCTGCAGCGTTGTGAAGGGGGAAAGCAGATCGCCCAGAGCGGCAACGAGGCGGGGCAACACCTGAGGCAACCGCTCGATCAGCGTCATGATCGGGTCGGCCACCGCCTCTATCAAAAGGAACATGCCGACACCAAGGATGGCGGTCAGGATGAGGCCGGCAACCATCGGCGAGATACCGATGCGCTGGCCGCGATCGCCAACGTGGGCAACGACACTGCCGATGATAATCGCCGCGACCATCGGCATCACGAGAGACGCGGCGACGTGCAAGGCCACCAGCAGCGCCAGAACGAACAGTCCGATGATCGACAGGTCGGCCAGCGTTCGACGCGTATCCGGCGAGTTCTGGTCGTTCGGCACCGCTCTTTCATCTGGCAACTGCCGGTCGAAAGGAGCCCGGCGGACAATGTATTTCAAGGAAGCGCTCCGTCGCATGAGGACCGCAGCCGACAAGATGTGGTGCGATGCTTCTCTGCAATTCGCGAGCGTCGGTCCGGTTCCTTGCCATTGTGAAGACGTCGGGCACCGAAGGAAGCGGCACCTCGCCGAAAAGCGAGGAACCCGACGCAACATCGGGCGTTGTCCTGCCAGATGCCCGTCTGGAGCAGGCCCAAAGCCTCGATTTGTCCGGGCTCTCTTGCCAATGAGATGAAAGGATCAAGCCATGCTAACTCCTGACCCCTCGGCCTCGAAGTCCGGCTCGAGCGCGGCCGACAAGATCAAGAAGGACGCCGGTGCGGCCGTATCGTCGGCAAAGGCGGCTGTCGAAGACGCGACGAACGAAGTGCGCGAGGAGCTCGGAGCTTCCGACTCCACCGGCGCCAGGGTCGTCGCCGAAAACGCCCGAAAGATCAAGCAGGACCTCGGCGCAGCCGGTAGCGAACTGGCTGGCAAGGCAGGCGATGTGGCAACAGCAGCGCAGGAGGCGCTTACCGAGATGAAACGCATCATGGACGAGTTCGCGGCCAAGACCGGCACCAAGGCTTCCGAGGCAGCCGAAACTGTCAAGGCCGCCGGCGCCGATACGGCCGGCCATATCGGTGCTGCCTTCAACGGCGCCAGTTCGCTTGGCAAGGAGAGCATCGACGGCATCGCCGAAGCGGCGGCCAAGCGCCCGGTGACGGCCATGGCGATCGCAATGGGTGTGGGGTTGCTTCTCGGCCTCGCCTCGCGCGGTAGCTCGCGGGCATGATGTTCGCGCGTCTCCTCGGCATTGATGTGTCCCGGATCAAGCGGCGCGGCGGCATTGCCGTCGTTGCCGCGATGATCGCGGCCTTGATGGCGATGCTGGCGATCGGGTTCGCCGCCCTTGCCGGGCATATCGCGCTTTCGAGGCACTTCGATCCGGAGGTTGCCGCGTTGATCGTAGCCGGCTCGTTGATGGTCTTGGCCCTCATCGCGCTTCTTGTCGCGCGACAGGTGCTCCATAGAACGCAGCGAGAGCTAAGGTCGGCCGTTGCCTCCAGCGCAGCGGTTGCCTTCGTTCCGACCGCAGCGTCCATGGCCGCGAAACACACCAGGCTGGCTTCGGTCGTCGGTGTGGCAGCCATTGGATTCTGGCTGGCGCGCAACGCCTTCCGCCGCTGAAGAGTTGGCTGGCGTCAGCCGAGCGGAAACTCGATACAGACCGAGGTGCCGGGGGCGAGCTCCGAGTAGGAGACCTCGGCATCGAGATTGCGCGCCATGGCCCGCAGAACCTTGGAACCGATGCCCGTTCCTTGCGCCGGTCCGGTACCGTCGAACCCGATACCGTCGTCATCGACGCAAACTTGCAGCCGACCATTCTCGGACTTGCGGGAATGTACTCGGATTTCTCCGCTGGTATCCGGCGGATAGGCATACTTGAAGGCGTTGGTCACCAGTTCTCCGACCATGACTCCCAGCGTTACCGCCTTGTCGGTGGGAAGGGCGATGGGGACGAGATCCGTCTTGACCATGCGGAGAGCGCCGTTACCTGCGAGCGACGCCGAAAGCTCGCCGACCAGGTGGCGAAGATAGGCCCCTATGTCGACCTCGCCAATGTTGTCCGACGTGTAGAGGTGGCGATGAACGCCGGCAACCGCCGAAATGCGGCTCTGCGTCTCTTCAAGGGCGTGGCGGGCATGCGGATCGCTGACGGCGGCGGCCTGCATGCGCACCATGGCGGCAACCAGTCCCAACGAGTTGGCAACGCGATGGTTGACTTCCTTCAGCAGCATCTCGGCGCGATCTCTCGCCTCCCGGATGAGCTGCTGATCGCGCTCTCTGGCGTTCTTCAGCCGCCAGCGTTCGTACGCCTGCTCCAGAGCCGCGATCAGGAGATCGAAAAACTCCCGCGATGCATCCTTGATCACATAGTCGTCGGCCCCCTGCTTGAGAGCCTCGATGGCCAGCCGGGCGTCCATGGAACCGGTGACGTAGACGACCGGGGGGCGATCACTTCGCGGCCCCATGCGGGCGAGAATGTCGAGACCGGTCTCGGCGGCAAGCGTGTGATCGAGGGCGATGATGTGTATGCCGCCCTCCTCAACGATCTTCACCGCTTCATCGCCGGTCGTGACATGGACCGTCTCGTGGCCCCGCCGGGCCAGAGCCTTGCGGACCAGCGCGGCAAGGGCGAGATCGTCCTCGACGTGCAGAACCCTGATCGACTCCTTGAGATCGGTACCGTAGGGCATTCAGTCCAGCTCCGGAATCTGCATCACGGACAGGAACAGACCTAACTGGCGGATGGCATTGGCGAAGCTCTCGTAATTGAGAGGCTTGGTAATGTAGACGTTGGCGCCTAGGTCGTAACAGCGCTGAATCTCGCGCGCGTCATCGGTGGTCGTCAGAACGATGACCGGCGTCCGTCGCGTGTGCTCGTTGGCCTTCAGGCGAGCAAGAATGTCGATGCCGGTCATGTCCGGAAGATTGAGGTCGAGCAGCACAAGCGAGGGCCGCCCGATGGCCGCGCGGCCCGATCCGTCCGAGCCGAGCAGATAATTGACGCCGCTGGTACCATCCCGGAATGAGATGATCTCATTGGTGACGCCGGCGCGACGAATGTTCTTCTCTATGAGACGGGCATGTCCCTCGTCGTCCTCGATCATGATGATCGCCACTGGCTTCGGGTCTTTGGTCACGCTTCGTTTCTCCCCATACGCAATACAAGGTCCCGGGCGATCGTCACGATGAACGTCGTCCCCGTCTCGCCGTCGCTCTTGACGGAGACATCGCCGCCGAGGCGACGAGCAAGCATGCGGGTGTGCGCCAAGCCAATGCCGTCTCCCGGCTTGTCTTGGGCTCCCGCGCGCCGGAATAACTCGAAAATGCGCTCGAAATCAGTCTCGGCGATGCCGCGGCCATTGTCTTCCACCTCGAACACCGCCGATCCGCGCTCAAGGCGACCGCGTACAGTGATTTGTCCTGGGCGTCCATCCTTCAGATATTTGGTCGCATTGTCGAGCAGGTTCGTGAACACCTGCTGCAGGGCCGAACGGTCCGAAACGACGTCCGGCAAGCGGCCTTCGATGTGAACTTCGGCCCCTGCTTCGGCAAAGCGCTGGCGGATGGAGTCGATGCATTCGGAAACGAGGCTCTGCGTGTCCAACGGGATCGGCTCAAGCACCCGTCGGCCGGCGCGGGACAGCTTCAAAATCTCGTTGATGAGGCTGTCCATGCGCTTCATCGAGGAGCGTATAAAGCCAAGCGCCTCCGGAATGTCCTCGTCGACGGCAAGAAGCGCGTCGGCTTGGTCGGGATCGTTGGCCTCTTCGCCGGTTTTCCGAACATAAGTGGTGAGACGCTCCGTGGCGGACTCGAGCTCGGAGGTGAAGCCCATGATGTTGACGAGCGGAGCCCTGAGATCGTGGCTGACGATATAGGCGTAACGCTGCAGCTCGTCGTTGGTGCGCATCACCGCCTCGGTGCGCTCCCGGACGCGCGATTCCAGTTCCTGGTTGATCTCGATGAGCTCCTGGCGCGCCTCGTCGATCTGCCTGAGGTGGCGGATCATGATCATGGTGGCGCCGGCCGTCAGCACCACGATCATGGCGACGCCGAGACTGATCATGGTTCGCAGCATCGTCGCGGTCTCACGCATGGCAGCGGCGCGGGCGATGCGAACGGCTATGGCAATCTCGCGAATGGCCTCGGCTTTCCCGCGGATCTCGTCCATCAGCACGCGCCCCTGGTCGGAGGCGATGACCACCCGCAGTTCGTCGACATTTCCGGCCCGGAACTCGGCCAGGTTGTGACCGACAAGGTCCATCTTTTCCTGTCCGAGCCTGATCAGCTCCTCCACGGGCTCGGGCGCAATCGCCTTGCCTTCGTCGACCTCGGCTGCTCGCAGCCTAAGGTCGGCAACGTCCTTGGCAAACTGCGTGAGAGCTTTCTCGTAGGGCTCCAGATAGGCTTCGTTGCTCGTGATGATGAAACCGCGCTGCGCGGTCTCGGCGTCGACAAGATCGGAAATGAACTCCAGAATGAGGCGGTCGACCCGGGCCGCTCTGAGCGACTCCGTTCCATGCAGCTGAGAGCGGGAGGAAAAAATGAAAGCGGCCGAGACGATCATCAGCAAGACGACCGCCCCGCCCGCCAGGAGCAGAAGACTATAGCCGACGAACCGGCCGGCACCCCATCTCAGCATATGTCAGCTTCCCCCCATTCGCGCTGAACCCGCCGATGCATACTGCCTGCGAACCGGGAAACCACAAGTTCCATTCTTGCGGTCGCTCATTCGCAGGAGACAGGAACACTGGAACAAGCCGTTAGGCCTGGAGCAATTGGAAGACGAAGCTTACTACGAACAGGATGAGGAACAGACCGAACAGAACCCTGGCAACTCCCGCCGAGGCGGCGGCGATACCGGAAAAACCGAAGACGGCGGCGATCAGGGCGACAACAAGAAAGATGAGGGACCAGTAAAGCATGACACGTAACTCCATCTGATGCGCTTTCGGATGAAACAACGCGGGACCGCCGGGACGGTTCCTGAGATGCCGTACCGTTTCACTGCAATGATCACCGGGAGCATCGACTTCACGATTTGCAGGAACCGCCGACAGACTGGAGCGTTGTATTCTCCGAAGCCCCAGAGCGGTGATGGACCCCGGACTGGCGTTCCATTGTCACTCCAAATATGGAGCAGCAGCATGCGTAGCATTCTTCTTTGGTTTCTCGGAGTCCCCATTCCGATCATCATTTTGATCGCTCTTTTCTTTCATTAAGACTGACGAACCAATCGGTGGACTCTTCTGAACTGGCCGATGTCATCTTTTCCGCCGGTCCCTGAACGGGGCCGGCGGTTTTGCGCCTGCAGAGGCACCGCAGTCATTCGACGGAGAACACAATGCGGCTTTTCTCATGTGATGCCTGCGGCAATACCGTGCATTTCGACAACCACGTCTGCGTGGCCTGCAACAGACGGATTGGGTACGTTTCCGAACGATCTCGAATGACGGCCCTCGAACCTTCCGGCGACGGCTGGATGTCTCATGCCAGTGGCGAGCGCTTCGTCCCTTGCGCCAATGCCGAGGTGGCCGCCTGCAACTGGCTGCTCCCGGCGGACCGGGCAGGACAACTATGCCCCGCCTGCCGGCACAACAGGACCATTCCCGCTCTCGACGGCGACAAGACGATCGAGGCCTTTCGCCGTATCGGGGCGGCCGAGCGCCACCTTTTCTATTCGCTACTCGCATGGAACCTGCCAGCACCGGACAAGACCGAGGATGCCGAAGCGGGCCTGGCTTTCGATTTCCTCGCCGACGACGTCGGGTCGGACGGCGTCGTCATCCCGGTCATGACCGGGCATGCCAAAGGGGTCATTACCCTGGCTATCGCCGAGACGGACGACGCCGCGCGAGAAGAGCGTCGTGTTCGCCTCCACGAACCATACCGAACCCTGCTCGGCCACTTTCGACACGAGATAGGACACTATTACTGGGATCGACTTGTTCGTGACGGCGGTCGCACCGACGCCTTTCGTGCCTTGTTCGGCGACGAGCGGCAGCACTACGTCGAAGCGCTCGAGCGAAACTACCGCGACGGACCGCCGCCGGACTGGCAGAGCCGGTTTGTCAGTTCGTATGCCGCCTGCCATCCTTGGGAGGATTTCGCGGAAACCTTCGCCCACTACATTCACATGGTGGATGCGTTGGAAACGGCGCATGCCCTTGGCCTTGTGGTTTCCCCGCGCGTGGCAAGCCCCCAGCAGCTCGATCTTGAAGTCGACTTCTCGCCCTACCGACAGAAAGACTTTTCCGCGCTCGCCGCCGCCTGGCCGCCGCTCACCGTGGCGGTCAACGAGATCAACCGCTCACTGGGGCAGCGAGACTTCTACCCCTTCGTCCTCTCCCAAGACATCTTGTCGAAGTTGGAGTTCGTTCACGCGCTCATTTCATCGCAGGCCCGACGTTCCGCTTGATCTGGACTCATCCAGCTCAAGCGGGTCTTGGCCCGCGCGAACGGAGGCAGCATTGAAAAAGCCCGGCTCCAAAGGAACCGGGCTACGGACAAGACTTTGGGGACACTGAACTCATCCCCCGATTTTCCGATCGCGCGCTCGACGCGGAACGATCTCGGCTGCCGGTAGTCGACGTCCACCGGCGGAAAGGGCGGCAATCAGCAGGATAACGGCGGCAATCAGCGGGGCCAACGCCAGGAACTGAGCCGCCAGGGTGGTTACTTCCGGACCGGTGATCGCCGGCAGGTGCGAAAGGGTGGTTTGCTCTGCGAGGGCAAGGGTGGCCATGGCTTGATCCTCTTCTTGCACCAGCCGTCGAAGCCTTGAGGCCGACGGAGGTAGCTGTTGCGAAATGGGGACCAGCGAGGTTCTCGCTAGTGGTTACTTTCCTTCGACCGACACGCCACTCTCACCAATCGAGATCTCCACACCGTCCGGCTGCTTCTTCTCTTCATAGAGTTGATAACCGAGGACACCGACACCGGCGACAAGCAGAACAATGACGGCAACAAGTATCTGACGGTTCATGACGTCTCCCCAGCTTGGCGCCGGGTCGAAATGCCCCGGCGTAACGACTGAAGCTCGGCAAGCGCCCGATCTTCACAGGAGAAACACTTCGAACGATCCGTTGGTTCCCTTCGTCGTGAAACATTCGCCGTATCCGTGTCGCATCTTCGGCATCGACGCTGACTTGAAACTGACCATCGCCTCTCGGGATCTGCGAACATCGGAGCCTAAAACAAACTCATCCCGGCGCTCCTTTCGGAGTGCCGGGATGAGTTTGTGACTATAGTGAAGAAGTTCGCCGTCAGGCGACTGCCGGCGCCGCAGATCGTTTCGGGCGCATGATCACCAACAGCACCAAGGCCCAGTAACCGACGAAGACCAGAACCTCCATCAGATTGGGCGTGGCTCTGTAGCCGGTCAGCGCGGAGATGAAGCCACCGGTGGCGTTGCCGTCGGACAGCAGCCAGCCGCTATCCCAAAGCCGGCGCGACAGACGCGGCAAGATCTCCAGGTCGATCAGTCCGTCGATGCCGGTCATCAGCAGCGCACAGGCAAGGAACAGCAACATCACCTCGGTGATGCGGAAGAACACCCGCCATGACAAAACGCGGCTGCCGGCCTGCAGCAGCCCGTAGCTGAGAAGCGCCAGAACGAAACCGAACAGCCCCGCGCCGACACCCGACAGGAGATCACCGGCGGCTCCCGAAGACAGGATGCCGTAAAGGAAGATCACCGTTTCGCTGCCCTCGCGGGCGACAGCGACCAGCGCCAACACGAAGACGCCCCACCACGAGCGGCGGATAACCGCGATGGAGAGCTGCTCCTCCAGATCTCGCTTCATCGAACGGCCGTGCTTGCGCATCCAGAACACCATCTGGAGGATAAGCGCGGCGGCGACCAGTACGACGACCGTCGTGTAGGTGAGCTGCGCTTCCTCGGAAATGGCTTCGCCGAGCTGCACCAGCAGCATGGCCAGCAGGCCGGCAAAGGCAAGACCGGCGACGACCCCACCCCACAGGAACATGCGGGCGCGACCGGTGTCGCGCGTCTCGGCGCGCAGCCATGCGTCCAGGATGCCGATGACCAGCAACGCCTCGACGCTCTCGCGCCAGACCACGAAGGCTATGGAGCCGAACATTGAGCTAGACCTCGTCTTGGCCCGTCACGCCACCGCTCACTTGGCGACAAGGATGGCGGGCGGTGCTTCCGGGTGGAAGTCGTCGAAGAAGGAGTATTCGCCCGGATCGAGATACTTGATCACCATGGACGTGGTGACGCCCGGCCCGATCACCTTCTCCTTGCGGAGCGGCACGCTCTCGAACTCGGCCGGCGTCTTGCCGAGATTGACAAGCTGCAGTTCAAAACGGGTATCGGCCGGCACTTCGATACGGCTAGGGGTCATGGTGCCGTCGTTGAACTCGATACGGAACACCGGGTCGTCCTCGGCGGCGGCCGGAGCGGTCGCCGCGAGAACCACGAGCAGGCAACCGGCGGCCTGGCAAAGCCGCCGCCGGGGCGTCGTGCTGGAGATGGGCTCAGTAGCCACCCTTCTTCCCCGTTCCGGCATAGGTGAACTCGTACTTCGCCTCGAAGGGCTCGAACCACGGCGCGACGCCTGTTTCCTTGTCGACGTGGCGTCCGAACATCGCCATGTGACCGCTGCTCGCGGGAGGCGCGATGCTGAAGGTAAGCTGGTAGACGCCGGGTCCGTCCAGCTTGACGTTGTCGCCGTAATGCGGACCGTCCGAAGCGACCATGCCCATGAAGGGGCCCTTGGAAACGGTCTTGCCATCCTTGGTCAGCTCATAGGTGATCTCAAGGTAGGGGACCCAATCGCCGTTGGCAAAACCGTTGACGTTGTCCTTGGTCGCATGAATGTCGGCCTCAAGATGAATGTCCGCCTTGTCGGCGGCCAGCATCATTCCGGCCGGCTCCATCTCGATCGGCTGCAGGTAGACGGCGGCGACTTCCATGCCACCACCGAACTGCGGCTCGCCGATCGGATACTCGAGCGCATAGGCGCTCGTCGCAAAGCCGATGACCGCCGAGGCCAGAACCAGTCCCTTCAGGATACGCATTTCGCTGCCCCTTTTTGCAAATGATTGTCATGAGTATTTTCAGCCTTGGACGTGCGTCAACCGTAGGGAAACCCCTGACATCGCCCACTTTCCGTTTCATAGCACTGATTTTACTGCATCTTTCCTATAAGCCGCATCCTGCCGGATATTATGAGTGATACCCCCAGCTTGATCGTCAGTTGCAATTGCAAGCAGCTAGCACCTTGGTGTCCTTCGCGGACGGGTGAAGTGGCGCCGACAGGAACCGGTGTCGGAGGGACGCACCAATGAACAGGTTTGCCCGTGGCGACGACTTTGTCGGCCCGGCCGTGAAAACCATGATCGAAGCCGGAGGCACCGACTCTCGCAGCCCTTTCGCCCGCACGGTCGAGGCGCTGTTCGTCCGCTGGAGACGACACTTCGGCTGGATACAGGTTCTGATGTTCGGCGTTTTTCTCGTCGTCATCGGCCTGCCCGTGCTGCTACCCGATCCGCCGGCCGAAAGCGGCATTCTGTCGAACCCGACGTTGTTCCTGCGCTATCTTCTCTGGGGTATCTGGTTTCCGCTGGTCTTCCTGTCCGTCATCGTTCTCGGCCGCCTGTGGTGCGGCACCCTGTGCCCGATGGGCGCCGCTTCGGAGCTTGCCAACAAGTACGGTTTGCAGCGGCGCATTCCCGCCTGGATCAAGTGGGAGGGGACGCCGGCTCTCAGCTTCATCATCATGACACTGTACGGTCAGACCATCGGCGTGCGCGACCATCCTGAAGCGGCGGCGGGGCTGTTCGGCGGCACCATGCTGCTCGCCATGGCCATCGGCGGACTCTACGGTCGCAACAAGCGCGTCTGGTGCCGACATCTCTGCCCGATTGGCCGCGTGCTGGGCCTCTATTCCCGGCTCGGCGCCGTACAGTTCACGCCCAAGATTCGCCTGAGCGGCGGCGATGCCTATACCGAGCGCGGCGCCTGCCCGACCATGATTGACCTGCCGCGCAAGGTCGAGAGCCGCCACTGCATCGAGTGCTTCCGCTGCGTCAATCCGAAGGCGGCCGGCAGCATAAGGCTGGACCTGCGTCGCCCCGGCGTCGAAGTGGAAGAGATCCGCGACCATCGTGCCAACCCCGCCGAGGCGTGGTTCCTGTTCCTCGACACCGGCGTGGCGCTCGGCGGTTTCCTCTGGCTGGTGCTGCCGCAGTATCAGACGATGCGCCAAGGCCTCGGCGTCTGGGCCATCCAGAACCATGTCGACTGGATCACCCGAGTCGGTCCGTCGTGGCTGATGAGCGTGCATCCGGCGCGGGCCGAAACCTTCCTGTGGCTCGACTTCATCATGATCGTCGGTTTCATGCTCGGCACGATGGCCGTGCTTACTGTCGTTCTTGCGAGCTTGACGGCGGTCGGAGCGATGATCGCCAGGCGGCTCGGCGCCGACGGCGGCTTCGGCCAGGTATTTACCGAGCTCGGCTATCAGTATGCGCCGGTCGCGCTGATGAGTCTGATCATCGGTCTTGGCGCGGAACTCCTGATGCCGCTGCGCGAAACGTTCATCGGCATGGAAGGCGTGCACGCCATTCGCGGCGGCCTGTTCCTGATCGGCGTCCTCTGGAGCATCTGGCTCGGTGACCGCATCCTGCGGCGCCAGGGGCTACCGCTCTCCAAACGCTGGATGCCGCTCCTTCCAGGCATCGCTGGCAGTCTGTTTGTCGGCTTCGGTTGGTGGCCGGCCATCTTCGGGCTGTAGACGCTCCAAAGACCAGAACATGTCCGGCGAACTCTGGTTCGCCAACATGCTCTGGTTCCTTGTTGCCGCATTGTTTTTGCGGAAAACCGGTTCCCACCTTTCCGCACGGATATTCTAGCTCCCTGATTCATTGACAACGACGCGGGCGATCAGAAACGATCGCTCGCAAAAACATTCCCATTCCTTTCAAGCATACGACGTCAGTTCTTTTCCAGCTTGCGACAACTGTATATCCGGTTACCATTCAGCTCCAGTCATGATATTGACTTAGCGAAGCGCGGGAAACTATTCATCCCGTTCACGATCATCATTCGACGGTTTGTTCCGAAATATTTAGATACGGAACTTATGGCTGGAGCCGAAACATGCGTTCTATCGGAAGACTTGGCGGCACAGCACTTGTTCTGACCTTTATTGCTGCCTGCCAGCCGAGTGGTCCCTCGGGGCCGCCGCCGGCCGGTAAGGCCGAGGTCGGCTACGTGACGCTTCAGCCGACTTCGGTGCCGCGAACCATGGAACTGCCGGGCCGCGTCGTGGCATTGGCAACAGCCGAGATCCGGCCTCAGGTGGCGGGCATCGTCCGCAAGATCGCCTTCAGAGAAGGCGGCGTGGTCAACGCCGGCGACGTGCTCTACGAGCTCGAAGACGCCAAGTTCAAGGCCGCCTATGCCGCCGCGGCAGCGGCCGTGAAAAAGGCCGAAGCGGCCACCGCCGGTGCGCAAACGGCCTTCGACCGCAACGCGAAGCTCGGCGAAAGCAATGCGGTCGCCGCTCAGACTGTCGACGACTCCCGCTCGACGTTGTTGCAGGCACAGGCGAGCGAGGAGGCGGCGCGAGCCGACCTGGAAACGGCGCGCATCAATCTCGAGAATGCCACCATCCGTGCGCCGATCGGCGGGATCATCGGCGTGTCCACGGTCAGCGTCGGCGCATTGGTCACGGAGAACCAGACCGATGCGCTCGCCACCATTCGCCAGATCGACCCGATCAACGTCGATCTCGTCGATTCCAGCGCCAACCTCCTGCGCATCCGCGACGAAGTGGACAGCGGGCGTCTGGGGCGTGAGATGGACAAGCCAGCGGCGGTGACGCTGACACTGGAGAATGGCAAGGCCTACGGCGAGACAGGCACAATCCTGCTCACCGACATGGTGGTCAGCGAAACGACGGGAACCTTCACGCTGCGCGCCACCTTCCCCAACAGCAAGCGAGTCCTGCTGCCCGGCATGTTCGTCCAGGCCAGCGTCGATCTCGGCACGCTCAACGGCGCGTTCCTCGTGCCGCAGCGCGCGGTGACGCGGGATGACGACGGCATCGCCACGATCTACGTCGTGTCGTTCGACAACAAGGCCGAAGCCAAGCGGATCACCACGGTCGGCACGTCTGGCAACAACTGGATCGTCACCGATGGTGCTTCCTCCGGCGACAGGCTGATCGTCGACGGCTTCCAGAAATTTTCGGCCGGTGCCGAGGTCGTGCCCGTCGAGGCAACCATCGACGATGACGGCGTGGTCGAGCAGGATCTGGCGAAGGAGAGCGGCAAATGACTCTTTCCTCGCCACGCAATGCGCTCGCCAGCTTCTTCATTGCCCGGCCGGTGTTCGCCATCGTTCTGGCCATCGCCACGCTGCTGGCCGGCGTGATGGGGATCTACTCGCTGTCGATCTCGCAATATCCCGACATCGCGCCGGTGACGGTTCGCGTGTCGGCCACCTACTCCGGCGCCACGGCCGCGGCGGTCGAGAACTCGGTCACCAAGAAGATCGAAAGCGCCATGACCGGGCTCGATGGCCTCCTCTATATGGAATCGTCGTCGAGTACCGGTTCCGCCTCGATCGAGCTCACCTTCGCCAACGGCACCGATCCGGAGCTGGCTCAGGTGGAAGTGCAGAACAAGCTGTCGCGCGTCGAGTCGCAACTACCTGACGCCGTGCAGGACGCCGGCGTTCGCGTCAACCGGTCGCCATCCGGCATCCTGATGATCGGCAACATCATCTCGCGCGATGGCCGCTACACCTCGGACGAGTTGTCCGACATCATGTCCAGCCAGATCGAGGACCGCATCGAGCGGCTCGACGGCGTCGGCGGGGTGCAGTCATTCGGCTCGGGTTATGCCATGCGCATCTGGCTCGATCCGGCGGCGATGCTGAAATACCAGCTGGTGCCGAGCGACGTGACCACCGCCATCAAGGCGCAGAATGCCCAGGTGGCCGCCGGCTCGATCGGCGCCACGCCGGTGGTCAAGGGCCAGCAGCTCAAGGCGAGCATCATCGCCCAGTCGCAAATGACCTCGGTCGACGAGTTCAACCGGATCAGCCTGAAGACAGCAGCCGACGGCTCGGTGGTCCGGCTGTCCGACGTGGCCCGCGTGGAGGTCGGCCTCGAAAGCTACGGCCAAAGGTCGAGCTTCAACGGACAGCCCGCCGCCGGATTCGGCGTTCAGCTCGCTTCCGGCGCCAATGCCATCTCCACAGCCAACCTCGTTCATGCCGAACTCGACAGCCTCCAGGATTCGCTGCCCGATGGCGTGGAGATCGCCTACTCCTACGAGACGACACCCTTTGTGGAGCTTTCCATCGAGAAGGTGGTCGAAACACTGATCGAGGCCATCATCCTCGTGTTTCTGGTGTTGCTCCTGTTCCTCCAGAACCTCCGCGCCACGCTGATCCCGATGATCGCGGTGCCGGTAGTGTTGCTCGGAACCTTCGGCGTACTCGCCGCACTCGGCTACTCGATCAACATGCTGACCATGTTCGCCATGGTGCTGGCCATCGGCCTGCTCGTCGACGATGCCATCGTCGTGGTCGAGAATGTCGAGCGCATCATGCGCGACGAGAAGCTGCCGCCGCGCGAAGCCACCGAAAAATCGATGGGCGAGATCACCGGCGCTCTGATCGGCATTGCCCTGGTGCTGACAGCCGTGTTCATTCCGATGGCCTTCTTCTCCGGCTCGGTCGGCGTCATCTACCGGCAGTTCTCGGTGACCATCGCCAGCGCCATGCTGCTCTCGGTTCTGGTCGCCGTCATCCTGACGCCTGCGCTTTGCGCGCTCATGCTGAAACCCAGCCACGAGGGACCACTTCACCGCTGGCTCGGCTGGTTCGACCGTGGCTTCGCGCGCCTGACCAACGGCTACTCCCGCACGGTCGGTCGAGTTGTCTTGCGCCCCGTGCGGATGTTCGCCGTCTTTCTGGCCCTGATCGCAGGGGCCTACGGGCTCTACAGCAACCTGCCGACTTCATTCCTGCCGGAGGAAGACCAGGGTGTCCTGATGACGATGATCACGCTGCCGGCTGGCGCCAATGCCGCCCGCACCCAGGCCGTGATCGACAAGGTTCAGGACTACTACCTCAACGAGGAAAAGGACGCGATCCAGAGCGTGTTCATGACGCTTGGCTTCGGATTCTCCGGCAGCGGCGAGAATAGCGCCATGGGCTTCGTCCGCCTGAAGGACTTCGACCAACGAACCGACAGTCGCCTTTCGGCAAGTGCAGTCGCCGCTCGCGCTTCCGCCCATTTTCGGAAGATCCGGGATGCCGAGGTGTTCGTGCTGGCGCCGCCGGCCATTCAGGGCCTTGGCCAGACCAGCGGTTTCTCGATGTACTTGCAGGACAGCGGCAACGAAGGTCGCGACGCACTCAACTCTGCAGCCAACGAGATGGCCGACAAGGCGGCGACCAACGCATCGATCGCCAACTTGCGCGGTAACACGCGCACACTGGAATCCCAGCTCAAGATCAACATCGACCGGAACAAGGCCGGCGCGCTCGGCGTCGATCTCTCGGGTATCAACAGCCTGATCACCACCGTCTTCTCCGGATCGGACGTCAACGACTTCATCTACCACGGCGAGATCAAGCCGGTGTACGTGCAGGGAGACACCCCCTTTCGCATGCAGCCCGGCGACATAGATCGCTGGTACGCCAAGAACGACGACGGTGAAATGGTGCCGTTCTCCGCCTTCGCCAGCACCGAATGGGTGAAAGGGTCGCCCTCGCTCGACCGGTTCAACGGTACCGCAGCCGTTGCGCTCGATGGAACGGCGGCGAGCGGCGTCAGCTCCGGCGACGCCATGACGGCGGCCGAGACGCTGGTGGCCGACCTCGACGGCGGCTACTCGGCAGCCTGGTCCGGCCTTTCCTACCAGGAGCGCCTGGCCGGTTCGCAGGAGATGCTGCTCTACGCCGTGTCGCTGGTCGTCGTCTTCCTTTGCCTGGCCGCGCTCTATGAAAGCTGGTCCATCCCGTTCTCGGTACTGCTCGCGGTCCCGGTCGGCGTGTTCGGAGCGCTTGCCTTCGCCAAGCTGTTTGGCCAGTCGAACGACGTCTACTTCAAGGTCGGGCTGCTCACCACCATCGGACTTACGGCCAAGAATGCCATCCTCATCGTCGAGTTCGCCAAGGACCTGATGGAGCGCGGAAGCACGGCCGTCGACGCCGTCATCGAGGCGGCACGGCTTCGTCTCCGGCCGATCGTCATGACCTCGCTCGCCTTCGTGCTGGGTGTGCTACCGCTCGCTCGAGCCACGGGGGCCGGTTCGGCGGCGCAGAATGCCATTGGCATCGGGGTCATGGGTGGAATGATCTCGGCAACATTGCTCGGCGTGTTTTTCGTGCCATTGCTGTTCGTGACCATTCAGCGGATCACGACTGCCCGGCGGGAACCGCGCGCAACCGTCGATAGAACATGATGTCTTTGGCCGACCGGCAAACGGCTTGCCGAAAAGCCATGCGCAGGCGGCATTTCGTTCCGGGATCGAGCGAAAAAGAGAAAACCAGCCCTGATGGCCCCTTCCGACATTGGCTAGCCTTTTCGGACGCTGGCGCAGACGCGCACGGCCGTCACGCAAGAGGAGAACATGCCGGAAAGACATACGCCAGGCAGCTCGGCCGCGGTCGGCGGCTTGCAACTATCGCGGATCGGGCTTGGCGCGGCGTCTTTCGGAAAGAGCGAGAGCCACATCGCCGAGGTGGTCCGCCAAGCATCCGCATTGGGCATCAACTGGATCGACACCGATGCCATCCTCGATCGCGGCGAGGTCGAGCGTCGCATAGGTGTTGCCCTTGCCGCCTTGCCGGCTGGCGACCGCCCCTTCGTTTCGCTGGCCGTCGGCTTCGACTGGGATGAACGCTCGCGACATGGGCAGCTTCGCCCCACTTTCGAACCACGTCGCCTGCGTCGGCAACTTGAAAGATCGCTCTCCCGCCTTGGCACCGAGACCGCGGACCTCGTCAAACTTCATCTCACCGCCACCTCCGACACCCTGTTCGAGGATGCATGGTCAATGCTCCTCGACTTGCGGCAGAAAGGTCTCCTGCGAAACCTTGGACTGATCGCGCCCGACAGCAGCCATCTTGAACGGGCCGAACGGATCGGCGCCTGCGACACCGTTCACGTGGAGATGTCGCTGTTCGATCGTCGCGTCAGCGACGGCGAGTTGCCGGCGCGTGGCCGGCGGACCCCGGCAATCATTGCCAATCACGCCGCCGGACCTGACCTGGCGGTACCGCCGGACGGTCCGGAAGGGCTTGCCGACACTTTGCAATCGATGCGGCGGCTTCTCCGGACCATAGCAGCACGCCGACGCGCGACACCGGCCGCCGTGGCGGCGGCCTGGAGCCTGAGCTGGCCAGGTGTGGCCGCCGTGGCCGTCGGCGTTCGCAGCCCGGAGGACTTGTCGGCCGTCGCAAGGGCGGCGGACATCGAGCTTTCGGTGCGCGATTTCTCCGATATCAGCAAGCTGCTGCCGGCGCTCGGCAGCGGGCGCGGGCCGGTGCACCCTCGTCTTGCGGGACAACCCGAGCCGTCACACGGCAATAACATCACCTCAGCTCGATAGATGTGATCTGTCATGACGGTTCGCGCTCATCGCAAGCGAGGCTCCAGAAAATTCGTCCGATACTCGGCCGATTTTTGGTAGAACTTTTCGCGAGCACATTGCACAAGCGCTGTGCACAGCGTCGCCGCGACAGTCGGCATCTGCCATAGTCTCATGCGAAACGAAGCTTTTCGTTCCGAAGTCCGAATGCCGGATGTCCAACAGGAATTTTTGCGAGATGACCAAGCCTCTTCCCTTCGCCCTCACCCGTCGCGCGGGCCTTACCGCCCTTGCCGGCGCCGCTGCGCTCGTGTCCATTGCCGCCGTCGGTGCGACGGCGGCGCTCGCCGCCGACAAGACATCGGTCAAGGTCGGCATCATGTCGGGCGAGGACGAAGATGTGTGGCGGGCTGCGGCGGCCGAAGCCGAGAAGGTCGGTCTGTCGCTGGAGCTGGTCACCTTCAATGACTACACCCAGCCGAACGAGGCTCTCGAGCGTGGCGAAATCGACGCCAACGCCTTCCAGCACAAGCCCTATCTCGACAACCAGATCCAGCAGAACGGCTATCATATCGTCGTTGCCGGCTACACCGGTCTGTGGCCGATCGGCCTTTACTCCAAGACCCACACCAAGGTTGCCGAGCTCAAGGAAGGCGCCAGCATCGGCGTGCCGAACGATCCCTCCAACGAGGGCCGCGCCCTCAAGGTGCTGGAACAGTTGGGCCTCATCAAGCTCGCCCCGGGGACGGGCATTCTGGCGACCGTCGCCGATGTCACCGAAAACCCGAAGAATCTTGAAATCAAGGAGTTGGACGCCGGCGTGGTCGGCCGGGCCATCGACGATCTCGACGGGGCCGTCGTCAACACCGACT
Source organism: Pleomorphomonas sp. NRK KF1 (assembly GCF_023721755.1). Taxonomy (GTDB): domain Bacteria; phylum Pseudomonadota; class Alphaproteobacteria; order Rhizobiales; family Pleomorphomonadaceae; genus Pleomorphomonas. The sequence continues at coordinate 166,785 of NZ_JAMDLH010000002.1, forward strand.
GGGCATTGAAAGCCGGCCTCTCGGCGGAGAACCGCATTGCCCAGGAAGCGATTGCCGACAACCCCTACAGGAACTTCATCGCAGTCCGCGAGGCTGACGCCAAGGAGCCGTGGGTGGTCAAGCTGGTCGCCGCCTACCAGAATCCGACCGTCAAGGCCGTGTTCGACGAGGTCTACAAGGGCACCGGCGTCGCCGCCTATTGACCTCAGGGACGGAAAACCGTTGAAGAGGCGGTCCGGCGGCGATTTCCCGCCGGATCGCGTTCATCGGGGAGGCCCGACCGCGCACTCTCCGGACGAGACATGACTGGAAGAAACGTGAACTCGCAGCCGTCCGCCACAGCCTTCTCGGCCGTGGACTCCGCAGCCGGCGCGCCGGATACCCCTGTCGTCGCGCTATCCGGCGTCAGCCGCAGCTTCGGCCCGACGCGCGCCCTCGACGATCTGTCGCTCACCGTGCAACGCGGCGAAATCCTCGGCATCATCGGCCGATCCGGCGCCGGAAAGTCGACGCTGATCCGCTGCCTCAACGGCTTGGAGAGGCCCGACAGCGGCCGCATCGAGATCGAAGGACGGAACATCGTCGGCCTCAGCGAAAGCGAGCTGCAGCCGATCCGCCGCAAGATCGGCATGATTTTCCAGCACTTCAACCTGATGTCCGCCAAGACCGTGGTGGACAATGTCGCCCTGCCGCTGAAGATCGCCGGTTGGGCCAAGGCCGAGCGGCGCGCACGGGCGCTGGAGCTGCTCGATCTCGTCGGGCTGTCCGACAAGGCCGGCTCCTACCCAGCGGCGCTTTCCGGCGGCCAGAAGCAGCGGGTCGGCATCGCGCGGGCACTTTCCGCCCGGCCCGCCCTGCTGCTTTCCGACGAGGCGACGTCCGCCCTTGATCCGGAAACCACTCGCGCCATTCTGACTCTCCTCAAGGACATCAACCGCAAGCTCGGCGTTACCGTCGTCCTCATCACCCACGAGATGGAAGTGGTGCGGACCATCGGCGACCGTGTGGTGGTGCTCGAAGCCGGTCGCGTCGTCGAGGAAGGAGAGGTCTGGCACGTCTTCTCCGATCCGAAGACAGAGCTGACCCAAAGTCTTCTGTCAGGCGTCCGGCCGCAACTGCCGGCGCATATCGCCTCGCGCCTATCCCAAGACGGTCAAGAGGTCGTCCTCGGCGTCGATCTTACCGATCCCGCCTTGGGCAATGGTCTGTTCGCCGAAATCCTGGCGCATCTGCCCGAGGCACACTTCCTGCACGGCGGGATCGACCATATCCACGACCAGCCCGTGGCCCGCTTCTTCCTGACCGTGCCGCGCGAGCCGGCCAGCCTCGCCGACGAAGCTGCCGCCTATCTCCGCTCCATCAACGCCCGCGTCGAGGTGCTCGGCCATGTCTCCCGTCCTGTTTAACCTGTTGCTCCAGTCGATCTGGGAGACGGTGCTCATGACGCTGGCTTCCGGCGTCATCTCTTTCGTCGCCGGCCTGCCGCTGGCGCTGATCCTCGTCGCCACCGACCGGGACGGCATCGCCGAGAACCTCGTCATCAATCGCGCGCTGGGCTGGGTGATCAACGGCTTCCGCTCGGTGCCCTTCATCATTCTTCTGGTGGCCTTGATCCCGTTGACCCGCCTTCTCGTCGGCACGTCGCTCGGCACAGCGGCGGCCATCGTGCCGCTGGCCATCGCCGCGGCGCCCTACTACGCCCGCGTCGCCGAAGTGTCGTTGCGTGAGGTCGATCCCGGCCTGATCGAGGCGGCGCGCGCCATGGGCGGCAACCGCTGGACCATCGTCCGGGAAGTTCTGGTCCCGGAGGCGTTGCCCGGCATCGTGGCCGGTTTCACGGTGACGCTGGTAACGCTGGTCGGCGCCTCGGCCATGGCCGGTGCCATCGGTGCCGGCGGCCTTGGCGATCTCGCCATCCGCTACGGCTATCAGCGCTTCGAGACGGGCGTCATGATCGCCGTCGTCGCCGTTCTGATCATATTGGTGTCGGGAATCCAGTGGCTCGGCGACCGGTTGGTCGCCCGCCTCGATCACCGCGCCTGATCCAAACGACGAACAGTCCGCGCCCGGGCGCGGCGGATATCACCTAATCCGATCGCCGCCCGCGGCCGCGCTTCGGCGCGGTCAGCCTGCACGGCTGCCCTCAAATATGTACTTGCAAACGCCTCGCAATAGCATATGATGCCCATGCTACACATTCGAGACTAGCCTACAGGAGATCGAGCATGCGCGGCCCGCGATTCCGGAACACACGAAGATGGTTCGGGTTGGCGATCGCCGCCCTGGTGGCGCAAGGGCTTGCGGGAGGTACGGCTAGTGCCCAGGAGAAGTTCAAGGCGGTGACGACCTTCACCGTCATCGCCGACATGGCGAAGAATGTGGCCGGCGACGCCGCCATTGTCGAGTCGATCACCAAGCCCGGCGCCGAGATCCATAACTATCAACCGACTCCAGGCGACATTCAGCGGGCGCAAGGCGCCAAGCTGATCCTGTGGAACGGCCTCAATCTCGAACTATGGTTCGAGAAATTCTTCGACAATCTTCAGGATGTGCCAAGCGCCGTCGTTTCGGACGGCATCGACCCGATCGGCATTGCCGAGGGGCCATACACAGGCAAGCCCAATCCGCATGCCTGGATGTCGCCGACCTCGGCGCTCATCTATGTCGACAACATCCGCGATGCTTTCGTCTTGCATGATCCGGCGAATGCCGAGATCTACAAGGCCAATGCCGAAGCCTACAAGGCCAAGATCTCGGCGGCCATCGACCCCATTCGGGCTGAACTGGCCGCCCTGCCGCCGGACCGGCGTTGGCTGGTCACGAGCGAAGGCGCCTTCTCCTACCTCGCCCGTGATTTCGATCTCAACGAGCTCTACCTCTGGCCGATCAACGCCGACAGCCAGGGCACGCCAAAGCAGGTCCGCAAGGTGATCGACGCGGTGCGCGAACATGGCATCACCGTCGTCTTCTCCGAAAGCACGGTATCGTCCAAGCCGGCCGAACAGGTCGCCCGCGAGACCGGCGCTCGATACGGCGGCGTTCTCTACGTGGATTCGCTAAGTGAAGAGGGCGGCCCCGTGCCGACCTATCTCGACCTGCTGCGCGTTACGGCGGAAACAGTTGCCAAAGGGTTGGCCAACACGCCATGATTTCCGCGTTAGTCTTTGAAGCCACCGCCGACAGAGCACGCCCATGAGCGAAAAGCTGGACCACCAAGGAACGATCGCCAGCTCCACCAGCGCCGGAATCGAAGTGCAATCGGCGACCATCACCTATCGCAACGGCCATACCGCGATGCGTGACGCCAGCTTCGTGGCGCCGCCGGGCACCATCACGGCGCTGGTCGGCGTCAATGGGTCGGGCAAGTCGACGCTGTTCAAGGCGATCATGGGCTTTATACGACTGGCGCGTGGCTCCATATCCATTTTCGGCATGCCTGTGGCCGACGCGCTTGGCCAAAACCTGGTCGCCTATGTGCCGCAGAGCGAGGAAGTCGACTGGAACTTCCCGGTGCTGGTCGAGGACGTGGTGATGATGGGCCGTTACGGCCACATGGGTTTCCTGCGCCGGCCGCGCCCGGCCGACCATGAAGCGGTGGCCACCGCCCTCTTCCGCGTCGGCATGGCGGAGTTCCGCAATCGTCAGATCGGCGAACTGTCCGGTGGGCAGCGAAAGCGCGTGTTCCTGGCGCGGGCGCTGGCCCAGGACAGTCGCGTCATCCTGCTCGACGAGCCATTCACCGGCGTCGACCTCAAGACTGAAGGCGCCATCATCGACCTGCTCAAGGAGCTGCGCGACGAGGGCCGGGTCATGCTGGTCTCGACTCACGATCTCGGAAGCGTGCCGGAGTTCTGCGATCGTACCGTACTGGTCAAGGGCACCGTTCTGACCTACGGATTGACCGCCGAGGTATTCACTCAGGCCAACCTCGAGATGGCCTTCGGCGGCGCCTTGCGCCATTTCATCCTGAGCGAACAGCGCAATGGCGAGGCCCATTCCGTCGGCGTCATTACCGACGATGAGCGGGCTCTGGTTTTGCGCGACGGCAAGGCGACCCGACTGAACGCCGGCGCGGAAAGGTTCGAGTGATGGCGACGCTTCTCGAACCGTTCTCCTATAGCTACATGGTCAACGCCATGTGGGTGTCGGCGCTGGTCGGCGGCGTTTGTGCCTTCCTGTCCTGCTACCTGATGCTGAAGGGTTGGTCGCTGATCGGCGACGCGCTGTCGCACGCCATCGTCCCCGGCGTGGCCGGCGCCTACATGCTCGGCCTGCCATTCTCGCTGGGCGCCTTCTTCGCCGGCGGCCTCGCGGCCGCAGCCATGCTGTTCCTCAACCAACGCACCAAGCTGCGCGAGGACGCCATCATCGGCCTGATCTTCTCGTCCTTCTTCGGGCTGGGCCTGTTCATGGTGTCGCTGTCGCCCATGTCGGTCGACATTCAGACCATCGTGCTCGGGAACGTCCTGGCGATCGCCCCGGCCGACATCCTGCAACTCGCGATCATCGGTCTCGTCTCGCTCGCCGTGCTGCTCGCCAAATGGAAGGACCTGATGGTGACCTTCTTCGACGAGACGCACGCGCGCTCGATCGGCCTCAACACGACCGCCCTCAAGATCGTGTTCTTCACCCTTCTGTCGGCGTCCACCGTGGCGGCGCTCCAGACCGTTGGCGCCTTCCTGGTCATCTCCATGGTCGTGACGCCGGGCGCCACGGCCTATCTCCTCACCGACCGATTTCCGCGCCTGATCGCCATCGCGGTGGCAATCGGCACGCTGACCAGCTTCTTCGGCGCCTACGTCAGCTATTTCCTCGACGGCGCCACGGGCGGCATCATCGTTGTCCTTCAGGCGTCCATCTTCCTCGCGGTGTTCCTGCTGGCACCCCGCCACGGTCTGCTGGCGGCTCGCAGACGTGCAACACGGGATCTGGAGGCCTCCCGATGACCATCGTCGATGCGCTCCTCTTGCCGTTCCAGTTCGATTTCATGATCCGAGCGCTGGTCATCTCTGCGTTGGTAGCCGTACCGACAGCGCTGCTCTCCTGCTTCCTGGTCCTGAAGGGCTGGTCGCTGATGGGCGACGCCATCTCGCACGCCGTCTTCCCCGGCGTGGTCGTCGCCTACATCGTCGGCCTGCCCTACGCGGTCGGCGCCTTCGCGGCCGGCATGCTCTGCGCTCTCGCCACCGGATTTCTGAAGGACAACAGCCGCATCAAGCAAGACACCGTGATGGGGGTGGTGTTCTCCGGCATGTTCGGCCTCGGCCTCGTTCTTCATGTGAAGGTTCAAGCGACCGTTCATCTCGATCACATCCTGTTCGGCGACATGCTGGGCGTGTCATGGCAGGATGTCGCGTTCACCGCGACGATCGCCACCATCGCCGCCGGCCTCATCGGCGCCAAATGGAAGGACCTGCTGCTGCATGCCTTTGACCCGGCGCAGGCGAAAGCCTCGGGACTTCCTGTTGGCCTTCTGCATTATGGCTTGCTGGCGCTGATCTCGCTGACCATCGTCGGCGCCCTGCAGGCGGTTGGCATCATCCTCGCCATCGCCATGCTGATCGCGCCCGGCGCCATCGCCTTTCTGGTCACCCGGCGCTTCTCCGCCATGCTTCTGGTTGCCACAGCCGTAGCGGTGGCCGCCTCGCTCGCCGGCGTATACCTGTCCTTCTTCCTCGACAGCGCCCCGGCACCGACCATCGTACTGCTGATGGCGATCCTGTTCATCGCGGCTTTCCTGACGTCGATCGTTCGGACGGCGCGGGCCGAGCGGGCCATCTGAGGCCGCGCTTCGGCAAATGCCTCAAGGCGATGACACCCGCCCCACACAGGCGCCTCCTCTCCGACGCCGCTCTATATGCGATGCCCCTCGGTACAATTGTGCCATTTGATGGACGGAATACGGCTATCCCTGAAACAGACTCGAGATAGCCGGATTGCGCCTCGGTATACGTGAAACGTCCATTTCATACGTTAGTATGACCCGCCTTCGCCAGCATACAGCCTGGGCGATATTTCACCCCGCCACAGTCCTTTTTAAATCAATTATATAGCGTAAACACACCATGATGGATACGACCTAAGGGTGCATATTGCGCGACATGATGGAGATGATAGGGACTTGACGACCCAAGTCCATCGTGGAACTAATCTTCCATTCTATGCAGGAAAACAGTCGTTTCATTCCTTAGCGAATGAGACAAGGGAGGAGGCCGGTCTGCGGGGAGCCGACCGGCTGATGGTAGGGAGGAGACGGTCAGGCAGCGAAGCCATTTCCAGGGCGGCGCGGCGACCTCTTGCTCGACACCGCAACCGAGGTATCGGAAATGGTCGCCGATGGAATCCTACTGAAAGTCAAGGGCTTAACCAAGAAGTTCCCCGGCGTTATTGCGCTGGACGGCGTGGATATAGAGGCGCGCGCCGGCGAGATCCACGGCATCTGCGGCGAGAATGGCGCCGGCAAGTCGACTCTGATCAAAATGCTCACGGGCGCTCATACGCCGGACAGTGGAACGATCGAGTTCGACGGAGTGACCTACACTTCTCTCGATCCCCGGCGCGCAATGGGCATCGGCATCGGCTGCATCTATCAGGAGCTGAACCTCATTCCGCACCTCACGGTGGCGGAGAACATCTTTCTCGGCCGCGAGATGTATCTGGCGGAATCGCTGAACATTCTTGATCGTGGCCAGATGAATGCCAAGGCGGCCGAACTGCTCGCCGACCTCGGGCTCGCCGTGTCCCCCACCGCCAGGCTCGGCACGCTCGGCGTCGGTCACCAGCAGATGATCGAAATCTGCCGCGCCGTCTGGTCGAACGCCAAGCTGATCATCATGGACGAGCCGACGTCCAGCCTCAGCGAGAAGGAAGCGCACGACCTTTTCCGCGTGATGGCTCAAATGAAGGCGCGCGGCGTCGCTATCCTCTTCATTTCGCACCGCCTCGACGAGGTGCGCGACAATTGCGACACCGTGACGGTGATGCGCGACGGTCGCTCCATCGAGTCCTTCGCCATGAAGGAGCGCTCGGTGGCCGACATCATTCAGCTGATGGTCGGCCGCAGCATCCAGAACAAGTATCCGAAGGAGCCGGCGCCGCAAGGCGACGTCATCCTGTCCGTCCGGAACCTCAACCGCAAGGGCGTGCTGCACGACATTTCCTTCGACCTCCGGGCGGGCGAAGTGCTCGGCTTTGCCGGACTGGTCGGTGCGGGACGAACCGAAACAGCACGCGCCATCACCGGCGCCGACCCCTATGACTCCGGCGCCATCGAAGTGTTCGGCAAGCCGGTCAAGATCCGCCAGCCGCTCGACTCCATCGACGCCGGCATCGCCTTCCTGACCGAGAACCGCAAGGAACAGGGCCTCATCCTGATCCAGAGCGTCGCGTTCAATGCCACCATCGTCAAGATGCACAAGTACGGCAAGGCCGGCTGGCTGAGCCTCGGCCGCATCAAGGAGACGGCCAGGAAGGTCTGTGCCGAAATGCGGCTCAAGACCTCGGGCATGGACATGCTGGTGGGCAAGCTGTCGGGCGGCAACCAGCAGAAGGTGGTCATCGCCAAGTGGCTGCTGTCCAACGCCAAGATCTTCATCTTCGACGAGCCGACCCGTGGCATCGACGTCGGCGCCAAGGTGGAAGTCTACAAGCTTATCAACCAATTGGTCGCAAACGGCGCCGGCGTCATCATCATCTGCTCGGAAATGGAAGAGGTGATGGGCATGGCCGACCGGATCCTCGTGATGCACGAGGGCGAGATCACCGGCGAGATGACGCAGCAGGAAGCGACGCAGGAGAAGATCATGTACGCCGCGTCCGGCTTCAAGCAGGCGTCCTGACCTCAAGACCAGCCTTTTCCCGGCCAGCGCTGCCGGACCCTATTCCGTGGGAGGAATTTTCGATGTCCAACGACGTCCTGACGAACAACGGCAAGCTGCCGGCCGAGAAAGCCGTGGGCAAGAGCGCCGCCATGACCGAGAAACTCTACCAGCTCGGCGTTCTGCTCAGCCTGCTCCTGCTCTGCGCCGTCATGACCGCGCTTTCGCCCCGCTTCCTGACCATGGACAACCTTATGAACGTCGCCTCGCAGGCGGCGGTCAGCGCCATCGTGTCGATCGGCATGTTCCTGGCCATCCTGACGGCAGGTATCGACCTCTCCGTCGGCTCGGTGCTGGCGCTTTCGGCTATGATGATGGGCATCGCCTCCGACCGTTGGGGCCTGGGCCCCTATGCGTCCATGCTGGTGTGTCTCGGCTCCGGCGCTCTGCTTGGTCTCGTCAACGGCCTGCTGCTCACCAAGCTGCGTCTGCCGCACCCGTTCATCTCGACGCTCGGCATGCAGAAGATGGCGCGCGGCATCGCGTTGTTCGTCACCGCCGCCGCTCCGATCAGCATGTTCCCCGACGAAATCCAGTACCTCGGCAACAACTCGATCGGCCAGGTTCCCGTCAGCTTCATCCTGGTCGCCATCCTCTACGTCGGCATGTACTTCTTCCTGACCCGCACCTCGACCGGGCGCTACATCTACGCCGTCGGCGGCAACAAGGAAGCGGCACGACTGTCCGGCATCAAGGTCAACAGCATCCTGAACCTCGTCTATACGATCTCGGGTCTGACTGCCGCTCTTGCCGGCCTGGTGCTCGCCGGACGCGTCAACGCCGTCTACCCGCTGGCCGGCCTCGACTACGAGACCGACGCCATCGCGGCGGTCATCATCGGCGGCGCCAGCTTCTTCGGCGGCGTCGGCTCCATCGCCAACACCATCATCGGCGTGCTGCTGATCGCCGTGTTGCGGAACGGCCTCAACCTTCTGAACGTCGACAGCGCCTTCCAGACCTTCGCCATCGGCGCGGTGATCGTGGTGGCCGTGGCCGTCGACGTCCTTCGCCAGAATGTCATGAAATCCGGGCGCTGAGGCCGCAAGCCCAGCTCCAGGATCGACCCGCCCTACGTCCACGACATGGGTCCGCGCGCCTCGCCGGACCGGACGTAACGAGGCCTCGCTACGAGGAGACGCGAGGTCTCGGAACCAAACCAGTCGTAATGGGAGTGAGAACATGAACCGGAGAACTTTCGTCGCCGCCCTGATGGCCGGTGCCTTCGCCGTCGCTGCGCTGCCGGGCCTCACCGCCTTCAGCGCCCCGGCCGCCGCCGCCGAGAAGGTGAAGATCGCCGTCGTCCTCAAGACGCTGTCGAGCCAGTACTGGAAGATCGTCGCCGCCGGCGCCCAGGCCGCCGCCGACAAGAACAACGTCGACCTCATCGTGCTCGGCCCGCCGACCGAAGACGCCGTCGAACAGCAGATCAACATGGTTCAGGACGTTCTCGCCCAGAAGCCCGATGCCCTGATCTTCTCCCCGTCGCAGCCCGACACCGCCGTCAACGTCATCACCAAGGTTCGCAAGGCCGGCATCCCCGTCCTGCTGGTCGACACCGGCATGCCCGAGAAGTTCACCGACTATGCGTCGTTCATCGGCACCGACAATGTCGCCGCCGGCAAGGCGGGTGGCGAAGCTCTTCTGAAAGTGCTCAAGAAGGGCGACAAGGTGCTTCTGCTCGATGGCGCGCCGGGCAACCCGAGCATGACCCAGCGTTGCGATGGCGCCAAGGAAGTTCTGGAAGCCGCCGGTATCGAGATCGCCGCGCGTCAGCCGGCCTACTCGGACCGCGAAAAGGCCTACACGGTGACGCAGAACGTCCTGCAGTCGACGCCCGATATCGCCGGCGTGTTCGCCGGTAACGACGAAGAGGCGCTCGGCGCCCTGCGCGCCCTCAAGCAGAGCGGCAAGGAAGTTCCGATCATCGGCGTCGACGCCAACACCGACAACCTCAAGGCCATGCTGGCCGGCGACCTCTACGGCTCCATCGCCCAGGGCAACTACGACATGGGTCGCCTTGGCGTCGAGAAGGCGCTGGAAATCATCGCCGGCAAGACCATCGACAAGCGCATTGACTCCGGCGCCACCTTGATCACCAAGGAAAACGCCCAGGAACTCCTGGACTTCCGCGCCTCGATCAAGTGATCCTCGCCACTTCAGGAGAGTGTTGAGAGCAAATATGGCGAGGCGGCTCCGCTGCCTCGTCACTTTCACGAGCCGCGGTCGGATCCGGCCGCATCGCCTGTGAAAGCGGACGGCCGGTCACTCGCAGCCCCGCCACTTCGGTGGGGCGAGCCGATCGGCCGACTTTTCGACGCCAGTTATGAATCGTTTTTCTGTCACTCCAACAAACCATTGCGCCGACGGCGCCGGCGTCTTGAAGACCGGCCCGGCGCAGATCTCTAGGTAGGTCCTCATGTCCGCTTCCGTCCGCATCGGTATTGTGGGTCTCGGCCGGCTAGGCCGTCGCCACGCCGAAAACCTGGCCCTTCGCGTTCCCGGCGCCTCTCTCGTGGCGGCCGCAAGCCCGATCGCCGAAGAGCGCGCCTGGGCCGAGGCCACGCTTCCCGGCATTGCGACCTATCCCGGCCTGACCGAACTGCTCGCCCACCCCGGGCTCGACGCCGTCTGGCTGGTGACCCCGACCTCGCTGCATGCCGAACAGACGATCGCCAGCCTCAAGGCGGGCAAGCACGTCTTTTGCGAGAAGCCGATCGCCCTGGAGACCGCCGACTGCGACCGGGTCGTCGCCGTTGCCGAACAGCACCCCGACCAGTTGGTGATGATCGGCTTCATGCGCCGGTTCGATCCCGCCTATGCCGAAGCCAAGCGCATGATCGCCAAAGGGGAACTCGGCGACGTCTTCTCCATCGGCTGCCGGTCGGAGGACCCGGTCGATCCGGACGGTTTCTTCGTCCGCTTCGCGCCGACGTCCGGCGGCATCTTCCTCGACTGCTGCATCCACGACATCGATCTTGTCCGCTGGATGCTGGATGGGGTCGAGGTTTCGTCGGTGAGCGCCGCCGGCAGCCGCGTCATGTATCCGGCGCTGGGCGACTGCGGTGACGTGGACAACGGCTTTGCCACCGTGACCTTCAAGGGCGGACAGGTCGCCACCTTCCACGTCTCCCGGACGTCGCATCGCGGCTATGAAGCAACAATGACCATCACCGGAACCCGGGCGGGCCTCGATATCGGCCGCAACGCACCGCGCCGGCCGATCGCGCTGGAAGTCGGCGGGAATCGTCAGATCGAAGGCCAGGTCGATTTCTTCGAGCGGTTCGGCGACGCCTTCCTGCACGAGGCGCGCGCCTTCGTCGACGCCGTTCGGACCGGCAGCCCCACGCCGAGCAGCATCGCCGACGCCCGGGAGGCGACGCGGCTTGCCTGCGCCATGCGCGAGGCGCTGCGCGTGGGCTGACGGGCACCGACCGAGCCGAAACAACCCCGCCCTTCTCAAGCGGGCCCGGAGACCACATCTCCGGGCCCTTGTTCATGGCCGTTGCACCGATGGCATCGAGCAACATTCGCGGACCAACAAAAAGCCCTCTGAAGACGAGCTTCAGAGGGCCAGTTCCGCGCTGGGATAGCGTGGTCAGCGAAGTCCGGCTTCCGCCAGGAAACGCTTCAGGTTGGTGATGCCCATGTTGACGTACTTCTTGGGATTGGCCTTCTCGGGATCCTGCTCGGCCTCAAGCACGACCCAGCCCGAGTAGTTCGGCAAGGCCTTGAACACGCCCGTGAAATCGATCGCTCCATCACCCGGCACCGTATAGACGCCCTCAAGAACGGCATCGAGGAACGACCAGCCTTCGGCCAGCGCCTTCTTGGCGATCGGCTCACGGACGTCCTTGGTGTGAACATGTCCGATGCGATCGGCATACTTGCGCGCCATGGCCACAGCGTCACCACCGCCCCAGGTCATGTGTCCGGTGTCGAGGAGGAGTTTCACCGCCGGGCCTGTCCCAGCCATGAAGCGATCGACTTCCTCCGGCGTCTGCACGACCGTGCCCATGTGGTGGTGGTAGACGACCTGAAGGCCGTAGCCCTTCACCAGTTCGGCAAAGCGGGTCATGCGCGACAGGAAGACGGCCCACTCAGCATCGGTGAGTACCGGCCGGCTCGAAAGCGGCGCCGACTTGGTGCCGTGAACGGTGCGCGTGCACTCGCAAACGATGAGAACCTCCGCGCCCGCCTCCTTGCGCCACTTCAGCTCGTTCTGGGCCGCGGCAAACTCCGCGTCGGCGTCGCGCTCAAGCAGGAAGGTGGAATACCAGCCCGAGACGAAGACCATGCCATAGTCGGCAAGGAGCTTCTTGAGCGCCGGCCCGTCCTCGGGCAGCTTGTGCCCCTTCTCCATGCCTTCGATACCGGCCTCGCGCGCTTCGGTCAGGCATTGCTCGACGGGAATGTCACCACCGATCTCCCACAGATCATCGTTCGACCAGCAGATGGGATTGGCCCCAATGCGAATCATGTCTTCTCTCCCAGTAGCCTCACCGGTTCGGTCCTGTCGCCGACCGGGCTGTTGCTTGCCAAACGCTTCGTACGGACCGGACGTCAGGATATCGCGCGGACCATCCTCTTCGGCCGGCGACGCCATGGAACACGCATTCCGCCCTCGCTCCGTTGCAAGAGCGAATTTTCATCGACCTAGGCAAGATCCGACCCTGAGCCAGGGATCGACGAGCAGCTCGGCCCATGACGGCGATCACGCCCAATGGCGCATCAATTTCTGATCTGATTATTCCCTATTTCATTTCATTCGGTATGTAAATTCCGTTTATCACGACCACGACGAAGGTCTGCCACCGACACCGTCAGCGCCGTGGCGACGGTCAACGTCGCCGCTAGCGACCTGAACCCCTCGAAATCGGCCTCGACGATCTCGAACCAGGCTCCGTTCTCCGGCACCAGCGGACTGAACGGACTGTCGGTGATCACCACGAGGGGCACACCCTGCAAGGCGACCTGCCGCATGTGGTCGACCGTCCCGGAAGCATAGGGGGTGAAGCTGATGGCGAAAGCGGCGTCGCGGGGACCGGCGAAGTTCAGGATCTCACGATCGATGCCGAGCGGTGAGCCCACCAGCACGGTGCGAATCCCCAGCTTTCCGAAGGCATAGGCCATGTACGAGGTGATGGGATAGGAACGGCGCTGGGCAAGCAGATAGATGGTTTCGGCGTCGGCGAGAATGCGAGCGGCCTTGTCCATGACGGCGGGGTCGATCCGTTCGCAGACGCGCTCGACCGAGCGGATCGCCGCCTTGCCAAATCCGTCCAGCATGGCCGCAGTGACAGGCCGCCCGGAGGAGTGGGTGGAGAACGCATCGAGACGCTCGTCATAATTGGTCGGGCGGTCTCGCAGCCGCTCCTGGAATACCACCTGCAGCTCTGAAAAACCCTTGTAACCCATTGCCTTGGCGAAGCGAACGAGCGTCGAAGGCTGTACCTTGGCGGCGGACGCTATGCTCGCCACCGTGCCGAATGCGATCTCATCAGGCGACTCAACGGCATAGGCGGCAACCTGCGCCAAGCGGCGCGGCAGCTTGTCACGGCGCTCAACGATGACGTCGCGCAGGGCGCGAAACTCCTGCGGCGGCGCTCCGACGCCATCGGCGTCCTCGAAATCCATCGACTCGTTGTCTTCGCTCATCCCCACTCCACTCCAATCGAATTGGACGTTTCAACCGTATTCCATCGTTCCAGCCGATGTTAACCCATCCGGCTTTTGTTGGCATCGGCAAAGAAGCGGCCGGGCAATTCGGCAACCTACACCACACGACGCCCCTCGCCTGCCCATCCTTCGCCAGCAGGCGACGCACCCGTCAAGCCGCCGGATAGAGGCGAACAAGCCTCAAGCCGTTGATAATAAAAGATACCATGCACATCACCCTTCAGAGCCACCACGATCGTCGCCCCTCTTTGGTCTCGAGCATTCGACCAAATGGTAATGATCCGGAAGTTCTCGAAGGGGCGATTGCGCAGAGAAGGCCTTGACGATCCGACGATATGGAACTTAAATTCCATATTGAAAAACGACTGTTCCATATCATCCACTACACATAGTGCCAAACTCGGCGAAGAGGACGCTGGAACAGGCTTGCTACGACCCGCCCGAGGGGGTGTGACGCATTTCACCTTTTGGCGCGGCGGGCAGACACAATCAGCCGGCGGGGCACACGAGATGGCCCGGCGGAAACTGTCGAGGGAGAAAGCTCTATCATGACGCTGAGATTTGGACTGCTTGGCGCCGGGCGCATCGGCAAGGTGCACGCTGGCGCGGTTGCCGCCACGCCGGGGGCGAAGCTTGTCGCCGTGGCCGATGCCTTGCCCGAGGCGGCGGCCTTCATATCGAAATCGTCGGGAGCCGAGGTTCGGACGATCGACGAGATCATGAACGCCAAGGACATCGACGCCGTGCTGATCACGACGCCGACGGACATGCATGCCGACATGATCGAGCAGGCCGCCCGCGCCAAGAAGGCGATCTTCTGCGAGAAGCCGATCGATCTCGACGTTGATCGCGTGCGCCGTTGCCTTGACACGGTCGCCAAGGAAAAAGCGGCGTTGATGATCGGCTTCAACCGGCGCTTCGACCCCAACTTCATGGAAGCGAGGGCGCGCATCGACGCCGGCCAGATCGGAACGGTGGAAATGGTGTCCATCACCTCGCGTGATCCCTCCCCGCCACCGGCCACCTACGTGGCGCGCTCGGGCGGCATGTTCCGCGACATGACGATCCACGACTTCGACATGGCGGCCTTCCTGCTCGGCGAGGACCCGGTCAAGGTGTTTGCCGTCGGCTCGAGCCTGGTAGACCCGGAAATCGGCAAGGCCGGCGACATCGACAGCGGCTCGGTCATCCTCACCACCAAGTCCGGCAAGATCGCCCAGATCTCCAACTCGCGCCGCGCCACCTACGGCTACGACCAGCGCATCGAGGTGCATGGCTCGAAAGGCATGGTGCACGCCGAGAACCTGCGCGCCACCACCGTCGAGGTGGCGAACGCCGAGGGGTATCTTCGCGAACCGCTGCTCGATTTCTTCATGACGCGATACACGCAGGCCTATGCCAACGAGATCGCCGCCTTCATCAAGGCGCTCGAAGCCGGCAAGCCGATGCATCCGTCGGGCGAGGATGGCCTCAAGGCCCTCGCCATGGCCGACGCGGCGGTGAAGTCGCTGAAAGAAGGCCGGCAGGTCGAAATCGCCTACTGAAACGGTGGCGGCCGGTGACAATCGCCGGCCGCCTTACCGCAGCTCGACCCGACAAGTTGCGCCCGATGCCTTCAGCCGGGCTTGGGCGACAAGCTCGCACCCTGGCAATGACGCCGCAAAGTGATCTTGCATGCCCAGTCTCTCAGAGCAGTCGGGCAGCCTCCTGTCCGCACGGGCAGTGCTCACCGGCTATCAGCCACTGAAGGAAGAAATCGTTCGGCGGCAGAAGACACTGCCCAAACGCCTCCTTCAAATCGCCACCTTCGCCCTTGCCAGCCCGGATGAGGTTGCCTTCGGGACTGTCTCCTCGATTGCGAAGCACGTCGGCGTTCCGCCGTCGGCCATCATCCGCTTTGCCCAGCACTTCGGCTTCGACGGCTTTGTGGAGATGCAGCGCCTGTTTCGCGACCGGATGCGCGAGCGCAGTTCCGAGTATGAGGAACGTCTTCAGTCGCTGAACCACGGCGTCGATCCGGACGACGAGGCCGGCAAGACGCTGGAGGGCTTTTTCGCGGCGGGACGCCGATCGATGGAAAACGCATTCCAGTCCGTCGACCATGAGAAGTTCTCGTCGGCGGCATCCATACTTGCCGATGGCAAGACCATCTACCTCCTGGCGCGCCGCCGCTCATTCCCGATCGTCAGCTACATGGCCTACTCGTTCGCCAAGCTCGGATTGCGCTGCGAACTGGCAAGCTCGCCGATGGGGACCGACGGCGATCTGCTGCGGTTTGCCGGCCCCGATGATGCCGCCCTCGCCGTCAGTTTCTCACCCTATGCATCGGAAACCGTCGCACAGGCCAGAGTTCTCAGGGAGCGGGGCGTCCCGCTGGTTTCGCTGACGGATTCGCCATTCTCACCCATTGCCGCGATTTCGAACGTTTGGTTCGAAGTCGTCGAAGCAGACTATGGCGGCTTTCGGCCGCTCTCGGCCTCCATGGTGCTCGCTTTGGCGCTTTGCGTGGCGGTTGCCGAGAGAAAACAGTGGAACTGACCAGCGCGACCAAGCACGACGCCTGGGAGGCGGTCCCTTCCGGGATACTACGTTGGTAGTAGAACAATAATTTCATCGACGTTTTTGATCGGAACGTATATTCTTATTGCAACGGCGCGATACAGCGTAACGACGAAAAGCCCTGCGAGGAAAAAATGACAGACACCCCCAGCGCGGCCAAGACACTCGACCTCATCGCGATCGGCCGAGCCTCGGTCGACCTCTACGGCCAGCAGATCGGCACTCGCCTTGAGGATATCGGCAGCTTCGCGAAGTCGGTCGGCGGCTGCCCTGCCAACATCTCCGTCGGAACCGCTCGCCTCGGTCTGAGGTCGGCCCTGGTGACGCGAGTCGGCAACGAGCAGATGGGGCGTTTCATCCTCGAGCAGCTCGGCCGTGAAACGGTGGACACCTCCGGCATCGTCGTCGACAAGGAGCGCCTGACGGCCCTGGTGCTGCTGGCGGTGGAGGACGAGGGCGTGTCGCCCATGATCTTCTATCGTTCCGACTGCGCCGACATGGCGCTTTGCGAGGACGACGTCGACGAGGCCCTGATCGCCAGAAGCCGCTCGATCGTCGTCACCGGCACCCATTTCTCGCGTCCGCATTCCGAGGCCGCACAGCGCAAGGCGATCGCGCTTGCCAAGAAGCATGGCGCCAAGGTGGTGATCGACATCGACTACCGGCCGAACCTCTGGGGGCTTGCCGGTCACGACGCGGGCTTCGAGCGCTATGTCAAGTCCGACCGCGTCTCCGGTCTCCTGCGCACGGTCCTCGCCGATTGCGACCTGATCGTCGGCACCGAGGAAGAGATCATGATCGCCACCGGCGCCGACAGCGTGCTGGCATCGCTGAAGCTGATCCGGTCGATCAACGCCGCGGCCACCATCGTGCTGAAGCGCGGCGCCATGGGTTGCATCGTCTACGACGGCCCGATCTCGGACGACCTTGAAGCCGGCATCGTCGGCAAGGGCTTCCCGATCGAGGTCTTCAACGTCCTCGGGGCCGGCGATGCCTTCATGTCGGGCTTCCTGAGGGGCTGGCTGAAGGGCGAGCCGCTCGCCACCTGCGCCACCTGGGCCAACGCCTGCGGCGCCTTCGCCGTGTCGCGCCTCCTCTGTTCTCCGGAATACCCGACCTGGGAGGAACTCAGCCATTTCCTCGCCCACGGCAGCAGCGAGCGGGCGCTCCGCAAGGATCCGTCTCTCAACCACATCCACTGGGCGACGACCCGTCGGGGCGATTATCCGACGCTGATGGCGCTTGCCCTCGACCATCGCAGCCAGGTGGAAGACCTGGCGCAGGATGCGGCGACACTTAAGCGCGTCCCCGACTTCAAGGTGCTCGCGGTGAAGGCGGCGCGGCGCGTTGCTGCCGGACGCCCCGGTTTCGGCATGCTGCTCGACGACAAATATGGCCACAAGGCGCTGTTCGCCGCCGGGGCCGGCAAGGGGCTTTGGGTCGCCAAGCCGATCGAGCTGCCCGGTTCGCGTCCGCTGAAGTTCGAGTTCAGCCAGGATCTCGGCAGTCGACTGATCGAATGGCCGCTCGAACACTGCATCAAGGTGCTGTGCTTCTATCATCCCGACGATCCCGCCGACCTCAAGGCCGAGCAGACCGCCAAGCTCCTCACCGCCTATGAGGCGGCGCGCAAGGTCGGTCGTGAAATCCTGATCGAGATCATCGCCTCCAAGGCGGGACCACTCGGAGACGACACGGCGGCCAAGGCCTTGACGGAACTCTATGCCGCCGGCCTCAGGCCGGACTGGTGGAAGCTGGAGCCCCAGGCCTCGGAGAAGGCCTGGCAGGCGATCGACCACGTGATCAGGAGCAATGATCCCTATTGCCGGGGCGTGGTACTCTTGGGGCTGGAGGCGCCGATCGAAACGCTGAAGCAGGGCTTTGCGGCCGCAAGGACAGCGCCCTGCGTCAAGGGTTTCGCCGTCGGCCGCACCATCTTCGCCGACGCCGCCAAGCGCTGGCTCAACGGCGAGATCGACGACGAGGCGGCCATTGCCGACATGGCGGAGAAGTTCGGCGCCCTGGTCGACGTCTGGCTGTCGCTGGGCAGCTCGCGGGCGGCTTGATCGACAAGGTTGAAAGAAAAGCGAGAAGGGGCCGACCGCTACGACGACGGCGCCCACTTCGGGAGGATGACATGGCAGGCAAGACAGTGCGATTGACGGTGGCGCAGGCGACGGTGCGGTTCCTCGTCAACCAGAAGACCATCATCGACGGGGAGAAGCTGCCGATCTTCGCCGGCTGCTGGGCGATCTTCGGTCACGGCAACGTGGCCGGGCTGGGCGAGGCGCTCTATCAGGTGCGCGACACGTTCCCGACGCTCCGTGCCCACAACGAACAGGCGATGGCCCTGTCGGCGATCGCCTTCGCCAAGGCGTCGTTCCGCCGTCGTTTCATGGCCTGCACCACCTCGATCGGTCCCGGCGCGCTCAACATGATCACGGCGGCGGCCGTCGCTCACGTCAACCGCCTGCCCCTTCTTCTGCTGCCGGGCGACGTGTTCGCCAACCGCCGGCCCGACCCGGTGCTGCAGCAGGTGGAAGACTTCCAGGACGGCACCGTGTCGGCCAACGACTGCTTCCGGACCGTGTCGCGCTATTTCGACCGCATCCAGCGGCCGGAGCAGTTGATCCTCGCCTTGCAGCGGACCATGCACGTGCTGACCGATCCGGCCGAATGCGGTCCGGTGACGCTTTCCATGTGCCAGGACGTCCAGGCCGAAGCCTATGACTGGCCCGAAAGCCTGTTCGAGGAGAAGGTTTGGACCCCGCGTCGCATCCGGCCCGACGAGAACGAACTCGCCACCGCCATCGGCCTCCTCAAGGCGGCGAAGAACCCGATGATCATCGCCGGCGGCGGCGTGCTCTACTCCGAAGCCTCCGCCGAGCTGGTTGCCTTCGCCGAAAAGCACAGCATTCCAGTCGCCGTCACGCAGGCGGGCAAGTCCTCGATCGACGAGACGCATCCGCTCGCCCTCGGCGCCGTCGGCGTCACCGGCACCTCGGCGGCCAATGCGCTCGCCGCCGACGCCGATCTGGTGTTGGCCATCGGCACCCGCTTCCAGGACTTCACCACCGGCTCGTGGGCGCTGTTCAAGAGCGGCGAACTCAAGATCGTCGCTCTCAACGTCGCCAGCTACGACACCACCAAGCACAACGCCGCGCCGCTGGTGGCGGACGCCAAGGTCGGTCTCGGGCTGTTGTCACAGGGCCTCGGTGCATGGAAGGCGCCGCGCGTTGCCGAACGCGCTGCCGTCGAGAAGGCCAAATGGCTCGAAGACGCCGACAAGGCGCTGGCGTCGACCAACGTCGAGAAACCGTCGGACGCGCAGGTGATCGGCGCGGTGGCGCGGACACTCGGCGGGCCCGAAACGGTGGTCGTCTGCGCCGCTGGCGGATTGCCCGGCGAGCTCGACAAGCTGTGGGTGCCCACCGTTCCCGGCAGTTACCACCTGGAATACGGTTTCTCCTGCATGGGCTACGAGATCGCCGGCGGCATCGGCGTCAAGATGGCCAACCCCGACAAGGAAGTCGTCGTCATGGTCGGCGACGGCTCCTACATGATGATGAACTCCGAGCTCGCCACATCGGTCAGCCTCGGCCAGAAGCTGACGGTCGTCCTGCTCGACAACCACGGCTTCGGCTGCATCAACCGGCTGCAGATGGCCACTGGCGGCGCCAACTTCAACAACCTCTGGCAGGACTGCGCCATGCAGGCCCAGCCGGACATCGACTTCCGCGCCCATGCCGAGAGCATGGGAGCCATCGCCGTCAAGGTGTCGTCGATTTCCGAGCTTGAAACCGAACTGGCGAAGGCCAAGACGGCCGATCGTTCCACGGTGATCGTCATCGACACGGACCCACTGGTCACCACCGATGCCGGCGGACACTGGTGGGACGTGGCCGTGCCCGAGACGTCGCCGCGCAAGCAGGTTGCCGGTGCGCGCGAGGCCTACGAAGCCGCCAAGCGCCTCCAGCGCATCTTCGACTGACGCCACTGCCGAGAAGGAGAAAGCCATGTCCAACTCCCATCTGCGGGTCCGGCCGAAGGCCGACCAAGGCCTGGTCAGCGAAGTGACGCCCGCGAGCGCCGGCTGGTCCTATGTCGGGTTTGCCCTCCATCGCCTGACCGCCGGCCAGGGCCTTGCGGCCGAAACGGGGCAACGGGAAGTCTGCCTGGTGCTGGTGTCAGGCAAGGCTCGGCTTGCCATCGACGGCAAGGACCAGGGCGAGATCGGCGAGCGGATGAGCCCGTTCGACGGCGCCCCCTGGGCAGCCTACGTGCCGGTCGGCGGCCGGTACGAACTGACCGCCACCACGAATGCCGAGGTTGCCGTCTGCTCGGCGCCCGGCGCAGCCGGCTTTCCGGCGAAGCTGATCCCGCCGGGCACGCATGAGCAGATCACGCGCGGCAAGGGCTCCAACACCCGGCTCGTCACCAACATCATGCCGGAGAACGATGGGTCCGCCAACTCGCTTCTCGTGGTCGAGGTGATCACGCCGGGCGGCAACACCTCCAGCTACCCGCCGCACAAGCACGACCAGGACGACATTCCGGCCGAGAGTCATCTGGAGGAAACCTACTACCACCGCTTCAACCCGCCGCAGGGTTACGGCTTCCAGCGCGTCTATACCGACGACCGCAGCCTGGACGAGGTGGTGCTGCTCGAGGATGGCGACGTAGTCATGGTGCCGAAGGGTTACCACCCGGTCGCGACCATCCACGGCTACGACAACTACTACCTCAACGTCATGGCCGGCCCCAAGCGCATCTGGAAGTTCCACAACGAACCGGCGCACGAGTGGCTGTTTACCGGGCTTGGTGCCCCGACCGCTTCACGCTGAGCAGATCGGCAAGAGTTCCCGTCGCCCAAGCAACGGCTTCAAGGCGACCGATATCCTGAGACAAGCACTACGGAGAAGATCATGAACATGGAAATCCTGAAGCACCAGTTCGGCAAGGTCGAGCGTCTCAGGTACCTCGTCGACAACGAGTGGCGGGAATCGAAGACCAGCAAATACATGCCGGTGATGGACCCCTCGACCGGCAAGCAGATCGCCGAGGCCCCCTGCTGCACGCAGGAGGAAGTGGATTCGGCCGTCGAGGCTGCGGCGCGCGCCTTCCCGGCCTGGCGCGACACCCCGATCCCGACACGCATCCAGCTGATGTTCCGTTTCAAGCAGTTGCTGGACGCCCATCTCGACGAACTCACCGAACTGCTGGCCACCGAGAACGGCAAGGTCCTGTCGGAAGCCAAGGGCGACGTTCTCAAGGCGATCGAAGTGGTCGAGTGCGCCTGCTCGACGCACTACCTGATGCAGGGCGACACCTGCATGAATGTCTCGACCGGCTACGACACCGTGTCCTTCCGCGAGCCGCTCGGCGTGTTCGCCGCCATCGCGCCTTATAACTTCCCCGCCATGATCCCCATGGGCTGGATGATCCCGTTTGCGATCACCACCGGCAACACCGTGGTGCTCAAGGCCGCGTCGATGGTGCCGCAGACGGCGAGCCGCATGCTCGAACTGTTGATCGAGGCCGGCCTGCCCAAGGGCGTTGTCAACCTCGTCACCTGCTCGCGCGTCGAGGCGGACAGCCTCCTGGTCAACCCGGCCATCAAGGGCGTCGCCTTCGTCGGCTCGACCTCGGTGGGCCTGCACATCTACAAGACCGCCGCCGCCAACGGCAAGCGCGTCCAGGCGCTGACGGAAGCCAAGAACCACGCCCTCGTCCTTGAGGATTGCGTGCTTGAGCGCACCGTGCGCGGCATCATCAACTCGACCTACGGATGCGCCGGCCAGCGCTGCATGGCCCTGCCGGTCGTCTGCGTTCAGGAGAGCATCGCCGACGAATTCGTGGCGCTGTTCAAGAAGCTTGCCCAGGAGCTCAAGATCGGCCCCGCCTACATTGCCGGTTCGCAGCTCGGCCCGGTCATCTCGGCCGGCCAGAAGGAGTCGATCGAAAAGGCCATTCAGCGTGGTGTCGATGAAGGCGCGACGCTGGTGCTCGACGGTCGCGGCGTCAAGGTGCCCGGCTACGAGGACGGTTACTTCGTCGGGCCGACCATCCTCGATCACGTCAAACCCGGCACCTATGTCGGCGAGGAAGAGATCTTCGGACCAGTGACGTCGATCAAGCGCGTCAAGGACTTCGAGGAAGGCCTGGCGATCATGAACGCCAACCGCTTCGCCAACGGCTCCTGCATCTACACGACGTCGGGCCGGCACGCCCGCGAGTTTGCCAAGCGGACCGACGGCGGCATGGTCGGCATCAACGTCGGCATTCCCGTGCCCTTCTCCATCTTCCCCTTCTCGGGCCACAAGCAGTCGTTCTTTGGCGATCTGCACACGCTCGGCAAGGATGGTGTCGCCTTCTTCACCGAGACCAAGTCTGTCACCTCCGTCTGGTTCTCCGAGGAAGACGCCAAAAAGGCGGTCAGCACCTGGGACGGCACTCTGACCCGCAGTTGACAACCAAGGCGAGGCGGTTACCTCCACCAGCCTCGCCCTTTCTGGCGCCTCTCCTCCGGCGCTGGCCGGCCCTCCCCCGGGGCCGGCCTTTTTTTCTTTTGGCACGGTTTGCCCGGTGCCCGCCGAGGACCACTGAAATGCGAAAGCCGCCCGACAAAGGGGCGGCTTTCAGTCTTCTTTGGAGGTCGCAGTTATGGGGCCAACGCGATGGCTTTCGTGCCATCCGCCGACCAGCGCCCTTCTTCCTATGCAGCCATCACACGGTTTATGAAGCCTTCGACGGCGTCTCTGAGACGGCCCGCCTGTTCGTTCATGTCGTTGGACGCGGCCGAAACCGCCGACGCGGATTGCGAGGTTTCCCCCACCACCCGGGTCAGCGCCTGCGTTTCCTCGGTTGCCGCGCGGGTTCCCTCCGCGGCCCTCTGGGCATTGCTCGAAATTTCCGATGTCGCCGTTCCCTGCTCGGTGACGGCGCTCGAAATGATCATGGTGGTTCGGTCGACGTCGACCATGATGTCGGAAATCGAGCGGATGGCGGTCACCGCCTCGGCGGTGGACACCTGGATGGCCGCGATCTGGGTGGCGATCTCCTCGGTGGCGTTGGCCGTCTGGCCGGCGAGGTTCTTGACCTCCGAGGCGACCACGGCGAACCCCTTGCCCGCTTCGCCCGCGCGCGCCGCCTCGATGGTGGCATTGAGGGCCAGAAGATTGGTCTGCTCGGCAATCGCCTTGATCAGCGTCACCACGTTGCCGATCCGCTCCGCAGCCTCGGCCAGACTGCCGATGGTCGCGTCGGTGCGCCGCGCCTCCTCCGAGGCACGGCGCGCCACCTGCGTGGCGTTTTCCGTCTGGCGTGCGATTTCGGCAATGGACGCGGACAACTCCTCGGCCGCCGCCGCCACGGTCTGAACGCCAACCGATGCATCCCCGGACGCCTCGGCAGCGCTGGTCGCGCGCGAACTGGCCTGTTCGGCGATCGAGGCAAGCGCGTGCGCCGTTTCCTCCATCTGGTCGGCGTTGCCGGAGACGGAGGTCAGCATGGCGGCGATCTCCTGGCGGAAACCCTGGATAAGGCTTTCGATCGCCTCCTGCCGAGCGCTTCGCTTCCGCTGCTCGGCCTCTGCTTCCGAGGCGAGGCGATGACGTTCGATGGCGTTATCCCTGAACACCTGCACCGCCCGCAGCATGTCGCCGATCTCGTCACGCCGGTTGCTGTTGCCAAGATCGACGTCGGTGTCGCCCTTGGCAAGGCGCGCCATGGCCTGGGTCAGCGAGACGATCGGCCGCGATACGAGCCTCGACATGCCGATGCTCACCGCAAGCGCCAGCAGCAACGTGGCGGCGGTGATTGCCGCCATGAGAGCATAGGAGGATGTGCGGCTGTCCGCCGCCGAAGCGGCGTGCTGGTCGCTGACCGAGCGGATGGCCGCTACCGCGGCAGCGGCGTTCTGCACAGATGCCTCGCGGGCGGCGGCGAAAGCCTTGGTGCCCGCCACAAGATCGGCGAACGCCTTTCCGAAGCTCTCGATGTCGGCCGAGGGGTCGGCGAGCCCGCTGTCAGCGACGGCCTTGCCCGTCTCGACAGCCGTGGCGAGCATTGACTGGACGCTGGCTTCGTTCTCGGCGGTCGGCTCAAGCTTGTAGCCGGCCGTCTGGATGGTGAGGCTGTCGGCCGTGTAGCTGAGAGAGATGCCCTGGTCGAAGGTGGTATTCGCCTTGGTCCGATCCTCGCCGGCCTTCTGGGCCGCGGCCTCCGCTGCCTTGCCAAGGTCGCGGGCAGCCGCGACGACGGCCTCGGTTCCCTTGACGAAGGTGTCAATGCCGGAATCGGCTTGCAGTCGCAGCCCCTCGATTTCGGTGGCATCGGTCGCCCTGGCCATCGAGCCCATGATCTTGGCAAGCTCGTTGATCGACTTCGACGCCAGGCGCATCTGGTCGCCAATGGCATCCGAGCTGGCAAAGTTGTAGATGCTGCCGATGGCGGCCTTGGCCTGATCGATCGCCTCTTTTGCGGCGGTTACGTCGTTCGTGTTGCGGCTCGACACGAAGCGGACCAGCGATGTCCGCGCCCTGACGGCCAATACCTGCCCCTGATAGGCCAGCGCCAGGAACTCCGAAGCCTCGCGCACCTTCGCCTGCTCGGCCGCGGCAAGTTGCTCCATTTCCTGCGACTTCATCTTCGCATCCGTCTGAAGCTTGTGCGCGACCCATCTGAGGGCGGAAACGGACTTGTCGGCGTTGCTCCAGGCGGTAGCGGTATCCGCCGATGCCTGGACCAGCGAATCGATCGACTGCCGGAAGGCGCCGATCGCGGCGCTTGCCGATTTCAGCGACGGATCGTCCGCCTCACCGAGAGCGGCCACATCGGTGTTGACCCGGTCCAGCAAACCACCCGCGTTCTCCGCCGCCTCAGGGGCCCGTGTGACGATGAAGCGATTGACGGCGTCGACCGCGGCGCCCACCTCGGCAACGGCGACGGACGACCGAGAGGTCAGGTCGATGGCAAGCCCCAGGCGACCAAGACCGAACGCTCCAGCGGCGCCCACGACGGCCGCCATGAGGGCCAGCAATATCAGGCTCGCGCCGATTTTTCGACTGACCGACTGCTTGGCGAGCGCTTCTGCACGCTTCATGATCCTTCCTCCCATTCCGGCCGGCCACGCGCCCGCGAGCCCGAACCGATACCTACCCTCGCTTCCCCACTCGGCCATCTTCCTCCGACGGCCATTGCCACCGGATGGACTGTCGCAATTTGGGAATGTTTATATCGAAAATTATTTCTGTAAGCACATATGTTTCACCACCGTACTTTAGGCGTCGACGGTTTCCCAATCGTTAGTTTTTGCGAGGTCATTCGCTTTCGACGACTTGCTTGAAGCAGAGAAAACGTCCGCCGGCGTGTGGAAGACAGGCCACTTCGGTACACAGCCCATTTAGTTCCCGCCGTGAAGGAAATTGGGTCTATCATGGCGAGACCGGATCAGGCGCCGAGCGCCATTTGGCCTTCGGGCCGCCGCGGATCAGACGCGTAAACAAGTGCTTTGAAATGTGATCCTTGACCGGAACCGAACGAGGCCTGTCGACGTTTGGTGTATAAGCCCGGAGTGCGGGAATCCAGCCAGACGTCAATGCGGCGAAGCGTGGCGCCCCTCAGTCTCCGATCACTTGAAAGTTGCATTGATCTTCACCATCTTGGGAATGATGTTACGCGTTTCCCGTTTATTACAAAGACTTACGCATTATTAACCACCTTAGTCTGCTTGGGTGCCGAGTCGATGCTGACCAAGACGCAATAGAACAGGCTATGTCCTAGCCCAGTTCTTCTCAACGTTTCCACGTCGGTCCACGCCCAATCGTGGACGAAATTCCGAATTCGGGAGACTTGCCGATGAACCGCGACAATCTCACTCCGCCCGTAGGTCATGTTGCCCTGATCGGGAACTTTCCGCCTCGCAAGTGCGGCATAGCCACGTTCACCGCCGACTTGCGCGAGGCGCTGGCCACGACCGATGGCGATCTCAAGATCAGCACGGTCGCCGTGACCGACGAGGGGCAGAACCATGCCTATCCACCGGCTGTCGGCTACGAGATCAGCCAGCACGAGGCGGACGACTATGCGGCGGCGGCCGACCATATCAACGCTCTCAATCCGGACGCGGTGTCGATCCAGCACGAGTTCGGCATTTTCGGCGGTCAGGCGGGCGAGTATCTCCTCAAGCTGACCGAGCGCCTGCGCGCTCCGATCGTGACGACGCTTCACACGGTGCTGGTCGATCCGACCCCCGATCAGCGGCGCGTGATGGAGCATCTCGCCGAGCACTCGGCCCGGCTGGTGGTGATGACGGAGATGGGGCGCACCATTCTCACCCGCGACTGGAGCTTCCCGGAAGAGAAGATTGCCGTCATTCCGCACGGCATTCCCGACGTCCCCTTCCTCGACCCGGCATTCCAGAAACACAACTTCGGTCTCGATGGCCGCAAGGTGGCTTTGACCTTTGGCCTCCTGTCGCCCAACAAGGGCATCGAGAACATGATCGATGCCCTTCCCGATCTGGCCCGAACACACCCCGATCTCGTCTATGTCGTGCTTGGCGCCACGCATCCACACCTCGTCGCCCGCGAGGGCGAAGCGTATCGCGAGAAGCTGCAAGCCCAGGCGGATGCGCTCGGCGTGACCGATCACCTGATGTTCGTCAACGAGTATGTCGATGCCCCGGTGTTGAAGGACTGGCTTTCGGCAGCCGACATCTACGTGACGCCCTATCTCAACGAGGCGCAGATCACCTCCGGCACGCTGTCCTACGCGGTGGGCCTCGGCAAAGCCGTGGTATCCACGCCCTACTGGCACGCCCGCGAGTTGCTGGCCGATGACGTCGGCGCTCTGGTGCCGTTCGGCGATCCCAAGGCGCTCGCCTCGACCATTGGCGACTTGCTGACCGACAACGGTCGCCGTGACCGCCTGCGCGCCTTTGCCTATGATGCCGGACGGCAGATGATCTGGCCGGTGGTGGGGCGCGCCTATCTCGACCTGCTGGCCGAAGCCCGCTCCGGCGGGCGGACGCTGGCCCCTGTCAGCAATCTCAGAATCGGCCGGCGGGCGCCGCTGGTGTCGACGCTCGCCGCCGTCGACCGCATGACGGACGGCTGCGGCATGCTGCAGCACAGCCGTTCGACCATTCCCGATCGTCGACACGGTTATTGCCTCGACGACAACGCTCGCGCCATGATGCTGGCGGTGGAGCTGAAAGCGGAGGGCATAGAGACCGAGCGGGCCACTCGTATTGCCGATACCTGTGCCGCCTTCGTGGACTCGGCTTGGGACGAGGGGCGCGCCGCCTTCCGCAATTTCATGGGCTACCAGCGCAACTGGCTGGAGGACACCGGATCGGAAGACAGCCACGGCCGAGCGGTATGGTCGCTCGGACGCGTGGTCGCGAGCACCGACGATCACGGACTGAAGCTCTGGGCCACCGGGCTCGCCGACCGCGTGATTCCGGCCAGCGCCCACCTCTCCAGTCCGCGCGCCACCGCCTTCACCACGCTGGGCCTCATCGGCTGGCTGACGGTCTACCCCGGACATCGGCCGGCACGTCACCTGCTCGACACGTTCGCAGCCCAGTTGCATGCCCTTCTGCGCGAGCAACGCCGGCCCGACTGGCTGTGGTTCGAGCCGGTGCTGGCCTACGATAACGCCCGGCTGCCCGAAGCGCTGATCCGCGCCGGTCAATGGCTGGACAAGGACGACATGATCAGGGACGGCATCGCCGCGCTTGATTGGCTGGCGGAACTCCAGACAGATACCGACGGCCACTTCCGCCCCGTGGGCACCGAGAGCTTTGGCAGGCTCTACAGTCGCCCGCTTCCCTTCGACCAGCAGCCGGTCGATGCCTGGGCGATGATCGAGGCATCGACCGCGGCCTTCGATGCCACCGGCGACGACCGCTGGCAACGTTACGCCGAAGCGGCTTTCGACTGGTTCAACGGTCGCAACGACCTGGGGCTCAGGCTCGCGACGCCAAACGGCGGCTGTTACGATGGCCTACAGGTCGACCGCGTCAACCTCAATCAGGGAGCGGAGTCCATTCTCGCCTTCCAGTTTTCGGTTCGCTCGATAAGGCAGTTGCAACGACTCGCGCACGGCCGTTCTGAACGGGTGGTCGCGAGGGCTGGCCAATGACACTGCAACTGCTGCCCCAGCGCCTGTATCCCGACCCCAGCCGGGTGGTCATTCGCAACTTCCAACTGGCTGGAGAGCCCCGCGGACTGAATCCCGCCTCGCAGGCGAGAGCGCGACGGATCGTCGAAACCGTCCAGGCCATGGACAACCGGACGGTCCAGGCCGAACTGTCGCTCGTCATGGCTGACTTCGAGACCCGGCATCGCGAGGTTCGGCACTTCTTCGAGGAACGCTACGAGGGGATGGCCGCCCATCTGGGCATTCTCGAACCGCTGCGAGAAGCGGAGCGGCTGCTGATCGGCGCCTACTTCTGCCACGAGTACTCATTCGAGGCGGCGGCCCTCATGAACCCGAGCGTCGTCCGGCATCCCGATCAGTCCGCCCTGGCGCCGGGCGAGGTGCGTTTCCTGTTGTCGCTGAGGGCCGTCGGCGAAGGGCACATCTCGTCCATCACGTTCCGCGAGGGGGTTCTTTCCGACCAAGGCGAGCTGCGGCTCACCGAGGACAGCCCGTTCGCCGTCGCTTCCCGTCCGGAGATTGGCGAGGACGGAAGGGTATGGGCCGTCCGCGAGGGTGAGGGGCCGCTCGACGAGACCGTCCTGTTGCCGGTCACCTCGGCGCAACGAAACGGTCTCGAAGATCTCAGACTCGTTCACTTCGTCGATGCCGACGAAGGGCCGCTCTGGTACGGGACCTACACCGCGTTCAGCGGTCAGTCGATCGCCTCGGAGTTCCTCATTACTCGAGACTTCAGGCGCTTCGAGCTGAGACCCCTGTCGGGACCGGCGGCCCGGAACAAGGGCATGGCACTCTTCCCGCGCAAGATCGGCGACAGCTACACCATGCTGGGGCGGCAGGACAACGAGAACCTGTTCCTGATCCGATCGGACAACCTGTTCGAGTGGGGTGAGGGCGAACGGATTGCCGGCCCGCTCCACCCCTGGGAACTCCTCCAGATCGGGAACTGCGGATCCCCCATAGAACTTGACGAGGGATGGCTCGTGCTGACCCACGGCGTTGGTCCGATGCGGAAATACGCAATCGGCGCCATGCTGCTCGACAAGGACGACCCGGCGCGCTTGCTCGGCCGTTCGCGCGTGCCGCTCTTGTCGCCGTCCGATGCAGAGCGCGAGGGCTATGTGCCGAACGTCGTCTATACGTGCGGCGCGATGGCCCATGCCGGGCGGCTTTTCGTTCCCTATGGCATTGCCGACAGCGCGGTGGGCTTTGCCAGTGTGGGGATAGAGGAACTGCTCGCCTCGCTCGACTGATATACTGGTCGTCTGGACGAAAGAATGCGCCCCTTTAGGGCGCATTCTTTCGTCTATTCCGGACCGTTGCGACAAGGTCCTCCCGGGTGCAGGCTTCCGCTTCCCGCAACGACTACGAGATTTCCGACAAGCCCTCGAAGAGTACAGTAACCGCGCAGCCAAGTCGCGTTTGCGCGCATTTGCACTCGCCGCCATTCCAAGTAAAAGAACAATGACGAATAGTCGCGCCCCGGCGAGCCTCGCGCGGCAATGGCAAACGTGTGAATCAGACCAGCCCTGCGCCTCGGATGCTGGTAGGGAGCCGATGAATGGAGCCTAACACCGCCAAGAAGAAAGTCCCGAACCCAGCCGACGTGCACGTTGGGGCTCGCATCCGCATGCGGCGCATGATTGTGGGCATCTCGCAGGAGAAGCTCGGCCAAGCGCTCGGCGTCACATTCCAGCAAGTCCAGAAATACGAGAAAGGCGCCACCCGCGTGGGCGCCGGGCGTCTTCTCGAGATCGCCAACTATCTCGGCGTACCGATCGGCTATTTCTTCGAATCCGCAGCTTACGACGCTTTGAAGGCGAGTGAACCGAGCGGAACGGTGGTTACCGCGCCCGACGAGTTCGACGAGTTCGTGAAGAGCTCTGAAGGCATCAAGCTCAACAACGCCTTCCTCGGCATCAACGACCCGATGGTGCGTCGCCACCTTCTCGACCTCGTCGTCTCGATGTCGCGCACCGGCCAGGAAAGCTGAGAACGCCGCGACCGGTTCAGTGGCGACGTCGATGTTCGTCGAGGTCGACGACGTCCGGGTCCGTCTGGAGCGCCAGCAGGCCCGACAGTTCGGCATTGGCAAGACCGAGCAGGAGGGCAGCGGACACACTCACCTCCCGTGCCTGTGGCATCAGATAGTCGATCATCGTCATCATCGCCCGGATATTCATGGGACGATGGACATCGCCGGCATAGACCTGCTCGCCTGCCATGGGTTCGTCGAATTTAGCACTCATTGATCACCCGATATTCTTTCCAGGATGCCGGGCCGATCCCACTGTCCCTCCGGCCGCACAAGCACGGCGGCGCCGGAGTCCGGCGACAACACGTCCTCGGCTGGTGGAACCACAAGGTCGGCCTCGTAGTAGGTTTCTTCGGTCAGGTAGTTGATGCCCGTGCCTTCGCGCAGGACGAAACCGAAGTGCTGCCAGATGGGAGCGACATTCGCCGCGGTCTGGCCGTAGAAGCGCGTGTAGCCCTTAGTGCGACAGAGCTCGATGCCCGCCCTTACCAGCTTCAAGGCCATCCGGCTTTTGCGGAAGCGGGGCAGCACGGCCAATCGCTCGAGTTTCACGAACCCGGCAAAGTAACGAATGCGCAGGCAGCCGGCAGGCTCGTCACCAACGAAGCCGAGCAGGTGGGTCGCGGTGAGGTCGTTGCCGTCGACGTCCTCCGAAAAGGGGATGGACTGCTCTGCGAGATAGGTTGCCGCCCGGATCGCATGGACCATCAGGAGCTGGTTGACGTCGTGAACGACAGTGATGCCGATTGTGTTGCGCCTGCCGGTCGTGCCTGCGGCGCCGGGACGCCAGGTGTCGTACGGGGCCTCCGGCACATCGAGCTCGCCGTGTCGCTCGGCCTCCGAGAGGCGACGGCAGGTCATGACGCCGGGCGCGTAGACTTCGCCGTGCCGGGCGCCCATCGTGAAACCGATGCTCTCGAACAGGCGGCGGGCCTTGTCGTTGGCAGCCTTGCAAAACACCGGAAGACCGCGAAACTTGTCGGATGTCAGGCGTTCCATGACAAGCGAAATGCCGCCGGCGATCGCCGGCGAGATATAGATGCCCCAGAAGTAGATGGCGACAGGCTTCTCCCACTGGCGAGCAATGAAGCGATCGGCGGGAGCCCCGGTGTCCATGCGTCCATCGAAGAGCGCATCAAGGCCATCCTGGTTCAATGGCAGGAGGCACACGAACCCGAGAGGACCATTGCCGGCCTTTTCGCGCCACTGGCCGCGCCCGATGGCCAGGATGGTGTCGGGATTGCGCGTGTAAATGCGCATAACCGTTTCGAGACTGGCCACACCCTGAATTTCAGGGGTCGCTTT
This sequence comes from Pleomorphomonas sp. NRK KF1, assembly GCF_023721755.1. Classification (GTDB taxonomy): domain Bacteria; phylum Pseudomonadota; class Alphaproteobacteria; order Rhizobiales; family Pleomorphomonadaceae; genus Pleomorphomonas. The sequence goes on from NZ_JAMDLH010000002.1 coordinate 198,402, forward strand.
TCTCATCAGATCTGCAATAATTTCGCTGGAAGGACTGAAGACCGAAATGTTTCGGCCATATTTCGAGTAATCGATACGATCAATGTGGCGAGATGGATAGAAATTGGGTGCTTGTTCGTAGTTTCGAGCGTGAGAATTCATCGTTCCCCTCGTCCTGAATGATCAAATCCCATTTCAATCTGAATTTAAGCGTAGCCAATTCGGAGGCTGTTCCGTGCATCCGATTTTGACGCGGGGTGATGAGGTAGATGGAACACGGTGACGGAGCGGCGGGGCTGGACATCAACTGGGATGACGTTCGCGTATTCCTGCTGGTCGCTCGACTCTCCAGCTTCCGGGCGGCGTCCCTGGAAAGTGGCGTGTCCGTCAACGCGCTGCGTCGTCGAATCGAGACGCTCGAGCACAAGATCAACGCCGTCTTGCTGACCCGGTCGGCAAAGGGAGTCGAACTCACCGACGAAGGACGCAAGGTGGAGGAAACCGCTCAGGCGATGCTGGAGCAAGCCCGCGCCCTCGCCCGCCTGTCGTCACGTTCCAAGCGCGGGCTTCGGGCGACTGTGCGGGTAGGCGCCACCGAGGGGCTCGGTGCTTTTTGGCTGGTTCCACGCCTGGTCGATCTGTTCGAACGCGCACCCGGGATTCAGGTCGATTTCCGCAACGAGATGCGGATGCCGGACGTATCCGGGCTCGAAGTGGACATCGCTGTCCAGCTCGAGCGACCGGCTGACGAAGACTTGAAGGTCGTCCGTCTCGGCTGGCTGCACATCGTTCTCTTCGCCTCCGGAGATTACATCTCCCGCAACGGCATCATCGAGACCTCGCAGGACATTCCCCGCCACCGCTTCATCGAGATCAGCGCTCCACAAATCCAGAGCGGAGCGCTCAAGGACGAGTTGCCGGAAGACGACAGCCGCAGCTTCGTCGCCTTGCGGGTCAACACGGCCTCGGCCCAGGTGTTGGCGGCGACGCATGGAGCCGGCGTGACGGCCCTGCCGACCTACGCTCGGCTGGTGACTCACAAGTTGCATCACGTCGCCCGCGAGTTCACACTCAAGCGGGACATCTGGCTCTGCTATCATCCTGATATCGTGGAGTTTCGCCATATGCGGCAAGCCATCGACTGGATCAAGGCGTCATTCGATCAGGAGAAATACCCCTGGTTCGGAGAAGGGTATCTTTCTCCCGACGAAATCGATCGCTTGGCCGCCAAGCGAGGACTCGGCACCCTCTTTTCCGGCTTCAAGGACGAGCATAAGTTGTAGGGTGTATGGTGGAGGCGATGCGGCATCGCCTCCTATCATCTCGGAGGCGGCGATGAACGAGAAGGCTTTGACACTCCGCGCTGAACTGCCGCGCCTCATCGAGGCGGCGAAGGCTCTTGAAGCGTCTGTTCTTGTCATGCTCCTAACGTCTGCCGACGAGGAACTTCGAAAGCAGCAGTGCGAACAGCGACAAGCCTCGGAAAAGGGCCCGAGCGAACGCCCATGAGTCTGCGATTTCGCACTTGTCCTTTTTATGCGAAGCGGCCTACCCGATTGAGGGTCGACCATATTTAATTTATTGAATATAGCTAACACCGCTCGGTTCGTGGAGCATCCGTCAGCGCAGCCTCCACATCAGCGTTCCATTTCCCGAAACCGTTTTGTGACGAGCAACAGGCCTGCTAAAGCTGAGACCAGTTTGCACGTTGGCGAGCGGCTCCTACCTCAAGAAGCTGGAATCACGCCTCGTTTCGCTTCTCTTTACGAGTAGAACATGTCCGACAGTCGCCTTTCGACGAAATCTCTCGCCAAGTCCCCAACCGGCATCTCCGGCTTCGATGACCTCACGCTCGGCGGCCTCCCAAAGGGACGACCGACGCTCGTTTGCGGCACCGCGGGCTGCGGAAAGACGCTGTTCGCAGCGACCTTCCTCGTTCACGGAGCGCGCGAACTCGACGAGCCCGGCGTTTTCGTCAGTTTCGAGGAACGCCCCAGCGACATCATCGAGAACGTGGCCTCCCTCGGTTTCGATCTGGACGCGTTGATCGAGGCGGAGAAGGTCGTCATCGAGCACATCGCGGTCGATCCTTCGGAGGTGGCCGAAATCGGCGACTTCGATCTCGAGGGGTTGTTCCTTCGCCTGGAGCTCGCCATCGACTCCATCGGCGCCAAGCGGGTGGTGCTCGACACGATCGAGAGTCTTTTCTCGGCCTTCACGAACCAGGCGGTGCTGCGCGCGGAAATCCGCCGCCTGTTCGACTGGCTCAAGGATCGCGGCCTCACGACGGTCATCACCGGCGAGCGAGGGGACGGTGCTCTGACCCGCCAAGGGCTGGAAGAATACGTTTCGGACTGCGTCCTTCTGCTCGACCACCGCGTCCAGAACCAGATATCGACGCGACGCCTCCGGATCGTGAAATATCGTGGCTCCAGTCATGGTACCAACGAGTACCCCTTCCTGATCGACCAGGGCGGCTTCTCGGTGTTGCCGGTCTCGTCGCTCGGCCTCAACCATCGAGTGTTCGACGAGAGGGTGAGCACCGGCGTCGCCGATCTCGATGCCATGGTTGGCGGTGGCGGCTTTCACCGCGGGTCCAGCATCCTCATTTCCGGCGTGGCCGGTTCGGGCAAATCGTCGCTGGCGGCTAGCTTCGTGGACGCGGCCTGCAAGGCGGGGCAGAAGGCCCTTTATTTCTCCTTCGAGGAGTCGCAGGACCAGACGGTGCGCAACATGCGCTCGCTGGGCGTCGACCTCGGAGCGCATATCGCCGCCGACAAGCTGAGATACGTGGCGGCGCGTCCGACGTTCTACAGCCTTGAGATGCATCTTGCGCTTATGTTGCGAGAAGCGCTGGCGTTCCGCCCGGACGTCTTCGTTCTCGATCCGTTGTCGGCCTTCACAGAGACCGGGAACCGAACGGAGGTGCACGCGATGCTGCTGCGCATCGTAGACTTCCTGAAGTCGGAGGGCATCACCGGCGTTCTGACCCATCTCACCCAGAGCGGGCAGACGGTCATCGAGACCGAGTCGGGGCTTTCCTCGCTGATGGATGCCTGGATCCTTCTCCTCAACAGGGAATCGAACGGCGAGTTCAATCGCGAACTCTACCTGCTCAAGGCGCGTGGCCTCAGTCACTCCAACCAAGTGCGCGAGTTCGTGATGGGCGGAGATGGCATCCGTCTTCTGCTGCCTTACACGGGCCAAGGCCAAGCGTTGACCGGGGCTGCGAGACGCGTGGCAGAAGCCGAGGAGCGACGGCGGGAGCGGCTCCGTGAGATCGAAGCCGAGAAGGCGCAGCATCTGATCGAGCAGCGGCGGCGGCGCACGCTAGCTCAAATCGAGGTTCTGCGTTCCGAGCTGGAAGCCGACGAGGCCGAGCTGCGAGGACTCGTCCAGGTGGAAACGGACCGCCGCACGCAAGTTGAGACAGACGAAGTCGAGATGCGCAAATCTCGCGGCAACTGATAGGATATGTCGATGTCGACGGAAGAGGCCTCCACGCGCAAACTGATCCTCTATGTTGCGGGCGAAACCCCCAAGTCCCTGGCAGCCATTTCGAACCTTGAGCGCATCTGCCGGGAACACTTGCCGGGAAAGTATCGAATTGAGGTCATCGACCTCAAGAAGAACCCGCAGCTCGCCCGCGAGCACAAGATCGTGGCGATTCCAACTCTCGTCAGAGAGTTGCCCATTCCCATCCGGAAGATTATCGGCGATCTTTCCGACGAGCAGAAGGTTCTGATCAACCTCAAGGTCGAATGATGCGGAACTCCCAGGAACAGGCGCTGCAGAGCCTCATCGACGACCTTAGGCAGCGCGCGGCCGAAGCCGAGGAGACGCTGGCCGCCATTCGTGACGGCAGCGTGGATGCCGTCGTGGTGGGGGGAGAAGGCAAGGACGAGGTTCTTGTCATCGGCGACGACGCCTCGGCGTTCAGAAACTTCATGGAGGCCATGGAGCCCGGAGCCGTTGCCGTCGATTCCGCCGGCCGCCTCCTTTACTCCAATGCCCGTTTCCGTCAGATCTTCGCCGAAGACTGGGATCGTCTGAAGGGCAAGCTTCTCTCCGAGATCCTTCCCGGACCGGCATCGCAGCTCATCGGCAAGCTGATCAACCCGGACAGTCACGAAGCCGCGCCGGTGTCGGTGTCTTTCCTCGAGAAGGGTGTCGAACGAAACTACCTCGTTTCCGCCCGTCCGGTGCACCTTGGAACCGTGCGCGGCTTTGCCGTCACCTTTTCCGACCTGACCGAGCGCGTCCGTGCCGAAGCCGCCGAGCGGGCGGAGCGGATTGCCAATGCGATCATCGCCTCCGCGAACGAGGCGGTCGTCGTCTGTGACCGAACGCTCACCGTCACCCATGCCAACTTCGCCGCAGAGGCATTGTCGACCGAGAAGCTGGTTGGCGCGCGTCTGGATGCGGCGATTCCGCTCAAGTTCCCGGATGCGACCGGCATACTCGATATCGGCGAGCTCGTTGAAACATCGCTCGCCGGAACGCCGCTTCGCAGCATCGAAGCCTTTGCTCCCATGTCCCCCGGAGCGCGGGACGTCATGGTCAGCGCCGCTCCGCTCAACATATCGGATGATGGGCCCGAGGGCTGCGTGCTGACCCTGGTCGACCTTTCCCAGCGCAAGAAGGACGAGCGGCAGATGCACCTGCTGATGCGCGAGCTCGACCACCGCGTCAAGAACACGCTGGCACTGGTGCTGTCGATCAGCAAGCGCACCGCGGCCAGCGAGGAGACACTGGAGGGCTTTCAGGGATCGTTCAGCGGCCGCATCGAGGCGCTCGCCGCCACCCACAACCTGCTCGCCGGCGCCTCCTGGGAGAGCCTCTCGTTGCGCCAGATCTTCAGCGCCGAGGTTTCGCCCTACACGGAAACCGGAGGTGAGCGCGTCAACATCATCGGTGTCGATCTCAGCCTCTATCCGCGTGCCGCCATCGCACTCGGTCTGATCTTCCACGAACTTGCGACCAACGCCACCAAGTATGGCGCCCTGTCCGGCGAAAAGGGCTCGATCGTCCTGGAAATTCACCCCAAGACGGATGCCCCCTCCGTCGAGGTGACATGGACCGAGAAGGATGGACCGGCCGTGAAGTCCTTCTCGCGGAAAGGCTTTGGCCACACGGTCATCGCGCGAAGCCTATCCTACTCGCCGCATGGCGGGACCACGATGGAGTTCGAGCCGACCGGCGTCGTTTGCCGCATTCGAATTCCGGCTTCGGACGTGGCGTGAAGAGGCGCCGACGCCTACACGGGCGTCGGCGCCGGCATCCTCGCTCTCAGACGAGATAGTCGGCAAGCACGAAGTCGTCGAGGCTGGGGATGACAGAATCCGCTTCGGTCAGAACCGACGGCTTGCCGATGCCGAGCGCTGCCATGCCGGCTCCCTTGATCGATGCCACACCGGCCACAGCGTCTTCCACCCCGAGGCAATCGACCGGATCGACCCCAAGCTGGGCTGCTGCCTTCAGGAAGATTTCCGGATCCGGCTTGCCGCGCGTCAAAAGACGCGCATCGACCACCGTGTCGAACATGTGGGAGATGCCGAGCCGTTCGAGAATGGCCGGCGCGTTCTGGCTGACCGACGCGAGACCGACCTTGAGACCGGCAGCTCGCACCGCCTCAAGCGTGTTCAGGGCGCCCGGCAGAAGATCGTCCCGCGTCATGGTGCCGATCAGTTCCTTGTACCAGACGTTCTTCATGTCGGCGAGGCGATCGAACTCGGCCGGCTCCAGCGTGACGCCCCCCTTGTCCAGGATCATCTGCAGGGACATGCGGCGATCGATGCCCTTGAGGCTCTCGGCGAGCTCGTCATCGAAACCGATCCCGAGCGTGTCGGCCAACCGCTTCCAGGCGAGGTGGTGGAAGCGCGCGGTATCGGTGATGACGCCGTCGAGGTCGAAGACGACCGCTTTGAAGGGCTTCTTGTCGAAAGTCTTCGGCAAGGCCACGCGGCGCACCGGCTCTTCAGCCGAAAGATCGACCGGCTCGCCGCAATAGAACAGGCGAATAGCCTCGCCCTCAATGAGCCGGAACTCCGCGCCGGCCGCCGACACGGCAACTTCCAGCGTCCGTCCATGATCGACAAGGCGGAAACGATAGCTGTTCCAGCTCTTCGGAAGAGATGGCTTGAAGTGAAGTTCGCCCTTGATCGCTCTCAAACCGGCGAAGCCATGGACCACGCTCATCCAGGTGCCGCCCATCGCCGCGGTGTGAACGCCATGGAACGTGTTGCCATGGGTGTTGTCGATGTCCATGCGGGCGGTGTGCATGAAGAACTCGTAGGCCCGCTCGTGCAGCCCGATTTCGGCGGCGATGATCGAGTGTATGCAAGTGGACAGCGAGGAATCGTGAGTGGTTATGGCTTCGTAATAGTCGAAGTCGCGCCGTTTCACCGCCTTGGAGAACATGTCGCCGCGCAGGAACAGGGCCAGCAGTACGTCGGCCTGCTTGCAGACCTGATGCCGGTAGATCACCAGCGGATGATAATACAGGAGCAGCGGATGATTTTCGGCCGGCGTGCCGGCAAAGTCCCAGACCTTGCGGGCAAGGAAGGTATCGTCCTGAGCATGGATGCCACGCCCCTCGTCATATGGCAAACGCAGCCGGTCAGAGATATCCGTCCAATGACCGAGCTCCGACGAGGCAAGATCGAGCTTTGCCGAAAGCTCCTTGAGCATCGCGGGCTCTTCCCGCTCCATCAGCTCAGCGACCTCCACGGCGAACGCAAGATGGGTTTTGGCCATGACGTTGGTGTAGAAATTGTTGTTAACAAGCGCCGTGTACTCGTCGGGCCCGGTCACTTCATCAATGTGATAGCTGCCTCCGACCAGATGGGCGAGATCGGCCCAGATGCGCGCCGTCTCAAACACAAGTTCGGCTGCGCCCTCGACCAGCAGTGAAACATCGCCGGTTGCCTCGACATACTGCTTGATGGCGAAGGCTATGTCGGCATTGATATGGTACTGGGCCGAGCCAGCCGGAAAATAGGCCGAGCACTCCTCGCCGGTAATGGTTCGCCATGGGTAGAGCGCGCCGCGAGAATGCCCCATATCGCGGGCCCGCGCCCGCGCCTTGTCGAGATAGCTGACCCGGTGGCGAAGCACCGACCGCGCCAGCTCCGGCATGGTCCGAAGGAAAACCGGAAGAATATAGATCTCGGTGTCCCAGAAGGAATGGCCCTCATAGCCCTCGCCAGTCAGGCCCTTGGCGGCGATGTTGGTTCGACCGTCGCGGCCGATGGACTGGAAGAGGTGGTAGAGGTTGAAGTGCAGCCCCTGCGCCAAGGCATCGTCACCCTCGATGTCTATGTCTGCCTTCTCCCAAAAGGCGGCAAGGCGGGCGCGTTGTTCCGCCGCCAGCCCCTCAAAGCCTCCGGCCCGAGCACCGTCCAGAGCTTCGGCGGACCGGATGGCGAGTTCGGACGCCGGTGCGTCGCGGCTGGTGACGATGGCCGTGAGCTTCTCGAGGGTAACGGTCTCTCCAGCCTTGGCGGAGGTACGGAAGGTCTGGGCAAGAACGCCGCCTTCCTCAAGCCAGGCGTTGTCGCTCTCGCCGTTTACCCCAGCCAGTGTTTCAATCCGAAGCGTCAGGTCGCTGTTGCTCGTCCGAGACACCAGCACCGACCGGCCTGGCGACACGGCCGTTTCGACAGTGGAAAGGGCCCGACTGGAAGCGCCCGAGCCGAGACGCGGATCGAAGCTCTCCTCGACACCCCTAACCATGCTGTTGATGGTGGCGACAAACTCGACCGTAGCGTCGGTGTCCAGGGGCGTCACCGCCACAGACTGGGCGAGGATGGCACTCCGGGACAAACTGACAAGACGCCTCGAGACGATGCTGACCCGGCGCCCTGACGACGATTGCCACTCGACCGTCCGAACCAGTACGCCCTCGCGAAAGTCGAGACTGCGCTCGTAGGACAGGATCGTTCCGTTCGCCAAGTTGAACCGCTCGCCGTCGACGGTGATCTCGACACCCTTGGCATTCGGGAGATTGAGCATGAACTCGTTGGTCCGAGCGAAGCCGTAGGCGTTCTCGGGATAGCGGATCGCTTCCGTGTCGTAGAAGCCGTTGACGTAGGTCCCCTCCATGCTGGCCTCGGCCTCGCCCAGCCAGACCTCGTCGTGGCTGCCGCGTGTGCCGATATGGCCGTTGCCGAGTGCGAACAGGGTCTCGCGCAGCAGATTGGCGTCGGCATCCCAGCGGGTTTCGACCAGGCGCCAGGGATCGGTAGGCAGCGACGAGAGCGTCGGGGCGAGGTTCGCAGTCACTTCAGTCTCCTTGGAAAGGTCGAACGCCGACTCGCGCAGCCCCGTCGGGGCAACCGGACGGCAAACGTCACGCTTCGGTCCTGCTACCGATGAGCCAACGGCGATGACGCCGGGATGTCAATCGGACGAGTGGACCTCGGTTTGTTGAGAGCGGTGAGAGTCGCCGCGATGGCACCCAATCGGTCGTCGGTTCCACCGGCACCGACCAGCGCGCCGCCGTCCGGCAGCCCGATGGCGGCGAGACCGCAGGCGTTGACGAAGCCGGTCGACCCGAACTCGGGCGCAACGAACAGCAGATCGAAATCCGAGAAAGCAGCCTCGACCTGTCGGCGCAGCGCGAGGAGACGACGCTGCGCCCGAGCGAGATCGCAGGCCGGGAGGGCCAGCGCCTCCGAAAGACGCCGCCGGAGGCGGGTAGGCACCAGCTCCGGCTGCTCGGCGAAGGCCGTCGCCATATCGTCCAGACGCGGCGCCAGCCAGACGTCGTCCCTTGCAAGGGCGGCAATTTCGGCAAAAGGCGTCACATCAGTGGCGACCGTCTCCAGCCCGAGCCGCTCGATGATCGCTTGCGCCGCCTCCGACGTCTCACCACCGAGCAGACCGAGACGCCCTGGTGGGCAGGCAGGGCGGACGAGACCATCGACGCTTTCGAGCGCGCGCCGTACGACCGCGCCACCGGCGACATCGGAGGTGAGAATGGCGATACCGTCAACGTCGGGAGCCATAGCGGAAACCCCCTCGATCGAGACGCCCGCCAGAGTCGGCTTGACGACGGCCAGGCCGCAGTCGACGGGGACCGCATCGGCACGGTCGCCGATAAGAACGAAAGCCGCGAGACCGGCGGCAATAGCCGCCAAGGCGTGTGCGACCGGCGCATCACGGCCAAAGGGATCGACCGGCAGCTTGCCGACCAGAAGAGCACCGGCAGCCCTCAACCGTTCCACGACGACGGCGTCAAAGTCGGGCTGAAGGTCGAACGCGGGAGCGCCGATCGAGGTGGTAAGCCCCACGACATCGATTCCGGCATCGAGCGCGTAGGGCACCCCCCAGAGCGGCAAGGCGGACGGATCCGGATGACGAGCGAGAAGATCGCGAGCTGCGGCATAAAAAGCGGCTGCAATGCAGGCACCACCAAGCACCGCGCAGCGGGCGTGGATATCGTCGGCAAGGTCGAGAAGGCTATTCGGACGCCGCGCAAAGCGCGAGCGGAGGCCATCCAGCGTCAACACAGGAGCGCGCATCGGCACCCCTCCCCTATACTGCCCGACCGCCAATCGGACCCCCTCAAAAGCGCTTTTGCTCTCGTAGCATCGCGGTCAAAAGCCTGTCAATGCTTTTGTTTCGGCCCCTACTCGTTAAATAATCGATGCGTATTATTAGTATGTATTACAGCCTTCTCAGAGTTATCCCACCATTTGAGACGACATATGGCTGATTATTCCGTCATAAAAGCGCTTTTGCTCTTTTGGGCAGCTGTACAACTCGGCAAGCAAGAGCTATACAGACGCCCTGTTTTCGCAGATATCGGCGCCTTCATGAACCTCAAGGAACTGGCACGTCACCTCGGGCTTTCCCAGAGCACGGTCAGTCGCGCCCTCAACGGCTATCAGGACGTCAGTCCGGATACGCGGGAGCGCGTGCTCGCGGCTGCGCGGCGTTTCGACTACTCGCCCAATGCCAGCGCCCATAGGTTGGCAACCGGGCATTCCGGCGCAATCGGCATCGTCTTTCCCTCCGACAAGGACCCGCTGCTGGATCCGCTGTTTACCGACTTCCTGTCCGGCCTCACCAACAGCGCCGCCCGCCGGCAGATGGACATCCTGGTCAGCGCCAGTCTCGACACGTCAGAAGCGAGCTATCGCCGCCTTGCCCAGCGGGGCTCGGTGGATGCCGTCGTGCTTTCGAGCCCGCTTGTCGAGGATCCGCGCGTGCCGCTGCTCGAACGGCTCGGCATTCCTTGCGTGGTGCACGGCCGCACCAATTCGCCGCATCCCCACGCGTTTCTCGACATCGACAACGAGGGGGCCTTCCGCCAGGCCACCGAGTTGCTGATCGGCCTCGGCCATCGGCGCATCGGTCTCGTCAACGGCGACGCGCGACAGGCTTTCGCAGTCGACCGCGAAGCTGGCTGGCGTTCGGCCCTCCTCCGCGCCGATCTGGAAGCGCCGGATATCCTCAACAGATCCGACATCATGACCGACGAGGCGGGATACCGGCTGACGGCCGAAATGCTGACGAGCGCCACGCCACCCACCGCCGTCATCTGTTCCAGCATCTTTTCGGCCATCGGAGCGTGCCGCGCCATTCGCGATTGCGGACTGTCGATCGGCTCGGATATCTCGGTGATCGCCCACGACGACGGCATCACCTCGATCCGGCCGGAGGCGCACCACCCGCCGCTGACCACCACCTTCTCCTCGATCCATCGGGCCGGCGAACGCATTGCCGAAATCGCGGCCGACCTCATTGGCGGCAAGCCCACCGCCGACTGCCAGGAAGTGTGGCCGGTGGACCTGATTTTCCGCGACAGCACACGACCACCCAGATCCTCCTGACGGCTGCGTCAGGCGTCGCTTCCAAGCTAACTCCGCGCGCCCGCCTTCAGGCAGGTGGCTGGGCAATATTGCCGGCACCTCGGAACAAGTACTGTCCCAGAGGGTTGTCGCCTCGACCGTCGGAGGCCACGTCGGCATACACACCGAACCACCTGGCAGGAGCGAACACAGCCCTGACAGGGCTAGCCGTAGCGCGACAGGGCAACGGCGGGGATGCGGACATCTGCATCGGTGTCTTCACTTCCCAGGGCAAGCCCAAGTCTGCAGACCTCCACGAGCTCGAGGCCACAGCGTTACGCACCCGAGTTTTGGTTTGGGAAGGATCTTCGGCGGGACAAGGTCGGCGATGAACACTGTTAATATCGATTAGCGCAGATCTCTCGCCGGCTTTCAACGACATGAAAGGAACATCCCATGAAACACCTTATGCTGAAAGCGTGCTTTGTCGCCGTTTTGACCTCCACGAGTCCGGTCCTAGCCCAGACAACATCTCCAACGCCGTCAGACAATGCTGCCCAGGCCAGCCCGGTCGACAGGGAAACATTTGTGGACAAGGCGCAAAGCTCCAATCACTGGGAGATCCGTTCCAGCGCGCTCGCCGAGACGCAAGCACAGGCAGAGGGGGTGAAAGAATACGCTCGAATGATCATCAAGGATCATGAGGCGGCCGGCGTCAAATTGGCCGATGCGTTGCAGAAAGACAGTTCAGACGCCGCCTCGGAGCCTGCCGTTGGACTGATGCCCGAGCATGAAAAGATGCTTGAACAACTCAAGATGGTGAATGGCGCCGAATTCGACAGAATGTACCTCGACATGCAGGAGCAGGCGCACGTGCAAGCGATCGACCTGTTCCGCAGCTACGCCAAGACGGGCGAAGATGAGGCATTGACCAGTTTTGCGAGCGAAACGTTACCCACGCTTGAGACGCACCTGGAGAAGGTCAAGAAGCTCAACTCTTCGAACTAGAGCCGTCGGTGGCGGTCAGAAATGCCACTGGACGCTCTGCACGGGAGCGGAGGAACCTCCCTCCGCTCCCAGCGTTCAAACCAGAAATGTGAAAGGAAACGCCAATGCAAGTCAATCGTGACGACGAGATCCGTGCCCGTGCCTATCAACTCTGGGAAGAGGAAGGCCGTCCGGAGGGCAGAGCCGAGCAGCATTGGTTCACTGCGCGGGAAGCCCTATCCGTCGAGGAGAACCAGGACACGACCTATCTTCCGATCGACAACGGCACCGATGCCGAGCCGATCGAAGCAGTCGAAAATGCCGGCGAGTTTCCCACGCTTACCGATCAGGGCGAGCAGCGGCTTCCTCGTCGCTCCAAACGGGACGATGAGTCCCTGCCGGCCAACAGCTGACGCCGCTCGCGCGGGTCGGCTTGCCGGAAGCGACCTGGGCTTGGGAAGATGGCACGCCGAGGCGAACTTGCGCCGTTTCGACCTCTCGCCTCGACCGCCCCGTATCAGTGCTTGGTGACGTTGCCCTGATAGTCGAGGCGAACGAGAGACGGAATGCCGTTCAGCCTCGCGCTGCCGCGCCAGACCCCGTCGGTTCCCAGCACGAGATCGGCGACATGCGTGTAGCCGGCCCCTTCGATCCAGGCCTTGGCCTGGGCTTTGGTGAAGCTGTTCTCGCCGGAGACCGGAGCCTTCACCGACGCCCGTTCCTGTGCCAGCGTCAGGCCGGCGACTGACACGAGCGTCGCGGACAACGCAATTGCGGCGATTGTTCCCTTCATCGTCACATCCTTTCACCTTGCGAAGTTGTTTCAAACAACCGCAGCGGAGGATTGTTCCCTGCGAGAGCGCTTCGTGATGCCGGTGGTTGGCACACGCTCCACCGGAATTTCCGAAGCACGGCTTGACGACGTTCGCCCGCTAGATTATTCGTATCACTAATACGTATAATAAGACTACGGGCGGAAACAAACCCATGAAGCGTCCCACGCAGAAAGACGTCGCCAAGCTGGCAGGCGTCTCGCAGGCGGCTGTGTCCATGGTGCTGAGCGGAACCGGCGCACCGACGGTGTCCCCCGACACCTGGGCACGCATCACAGAGGCAGCCAAGGCGCTGGGATATGCGCCAAATCGCTTTGCACAGGCGCTCAAGACGCGCCGGACGATGACCATCGCCTGTATTGTCCCCGACATCACCAATCCCTTCTATCCCGTGCTGATCCGTGGCGTGCAGGCCGTCGCGCAGGAGGGCGCCTACGATGTCATCACCGTCAACACCGACGGCGACCCGGCCCGCGAGCGGCACTTCCTCGACTGGGCGCATCAGGGTCGGGTGGACGGTGTCATCGGCGTGTTCTTCACCCTCACGGCAACGGATTTCCGTTCGCTGGTCGAAGCGGGCGTTCCGGTGGTGCGCATCGAGTCGGCCCGCAAGAAGGGTGGCGATATCGCCATCGACGATATTTTCGTCGATAGCCACGAGGCGGCCCATGCCGTGGTCGACTACCTCATCGGACGAGGCCATCGCCGCATTGCCATGCTGGCTGGTACCGGTGGCCCGCAGCGCGTGCGGGTCGAAGGTTACCGCGAAGCCATGGCGGCGGCCGGAGCGCCCGCCTCCGTCACCATAACCGAAGCGTTCAGCGAGGAAGCCGGCTTCACTGCCGCGCAATCCATACTCGAAAGCGGCTACGAGCCGACGGCCATCTTTGCCGCCAACGATCTGATGGCAATCGGAGTCATGCGGGCATTGCGCGATCGAGGACTGCGCATCCCCGAGGATGTGGCGGTGGTCGGCTTCGACGACATTTCACCGGCCAGCCTGGTGTCGCCACCGCTGACGACGGTCAGCCAATTCCAGGCCCGGATGGGCGAACTGGCAGCCGAGGCCCTGCTTCAGCGGTTGCGCGGGTTGAGGCCATCTCACGGGACCACGGAAGAGGTTCGCTTTCAGCTTGTCGAACGCGCATCGGCCTGAAGACCGAGCCATTCAGGCGCGTTCGAATGGAGGATTTGCCCCCCGGTCTTTTCCGGCGGGAAGCGGTCGGCCCGGAAAGTCGACCGGAAGAGGAGCCGGCTCACGCGATCGACGAGGTCGAGACAGCAAGCGCGTCGAACCGGAAAGAACAACAAGGTGGAGGACACAATGGACAGACGGACATTTCTCGCGGGAAGCCTGGGCGCGTCTCTCGTTCCCTTCATGAACCGCATGGCCTTTGCCGCCGGCAAGCCGGTGACGTGGTGGTATGAAAGTGCCGCGCCGGCGCAGCAGGAGGCCATCGCCAACGTGCTGGTGGCCGGCTTCAACGCCGCCCATCCGGACTACAGCCTGGCGATCGACTACCGCGGCTCCGAGCTCGACAAGCAGATGCGCGTCGCGCTCCTCTCTGGAAACGGCCCGGACGTCGTCTACACCGCCGGCCCGAGCTACGTGGCCCCGATGGCACGCGCCGGCCAGTTGCTGGCACTCGACGACTATGCCGAGAAGCTTGGCTGGAACAAGCGGGTCCTGCCGGTGTTCCTCGAGATGGGCAAATACGACGGCAAACTCTATGCCGTGCCCAAGACCTACGAGACCCTCGGCCTGTTCTACAACAAGGCCGTCCTCAACAAGAACGGCTGGAAGGCGCCCACCACGCTCGCCGAAATGGAAGCGTTGGCCGACGAGGCGCTCAAGGCCAAGCTCGTTCCCTTCGCTTCCGGCAACGCCGGCTGGCGCGGCAACAATGAGCATTACGTCACCATCGTCTTCAACTCGATCGCCGGCCCCGAGAACGTCTACAAGGCTCTGACGGGCGAAATCCCCTGGACGGCCGAGCCCTTCGTGGCGGCGATCAACAAGCTGAACGACTGGTGGCAGAAGGGCTACTTCGGGCCCGACTATTTCTCGCTCGAAACCGAGCAGTTCTTCGCCCAGATGGCCGCTGGCCGGTCGCCGATGCTGCCGAGCGGCACCTGGCACTTCCAGTACATCCAGTCCTACTTCAAGGAAAATGCCGATCAGTGCGGCTTCGTCGGCTTCCCGAGCGCCGAAGGGCTCGGCGGGCCGGTCTATGCACTGGGTGTCGGTTCGACCCTGTCCATCGCAGCGGCCTCGCAGAACCCGGACGGAGCGGCGGCAGCAATCGACTACGTCTTCTCGCCGGAGTTCTACGGCGCCATGAACTCCGTGTGGCAGGGTGAATGGAACACGCCGCTGGTCGACCTCAGCATGGTCAAGATCAGCAACGACGTGCCGGCCCTCTATGCCGAGACCATGAAGACGCTGGCCGAGTCGGTCGCCAAGAACCAGTACGGCTACACGTCCTGGACATTCCTGCCGCCAGCTACCGACACGCAGCTGATCAACGGCATCGAAGAGGTTTGGCTCGGCCGGGCGACGGTCGCCGACTATCTTGCTCAGTTGGACGCCACGTTCCAGCAGGAAAAGGCAGACGGCAAGGTGCCGGCCGTACCGGCCCGCTGACATTCCGAGCGGCGTACGTTCCCGCAGACGCACGCCGTTCCGCTCCTTCGTGATCGCATCGTCCGGAACGCGGTTCCCGCCGTTCCGGGCGATACCCCAGCTCGACGGATGGAGGCGGCCTCGGTCGCTTCCGCTCGCCGGAGACACCCCATGCATCGCCTTTATCTGATCCCGACGTTGCTCATCAACGTCGTCATCATCTTCATTCCCGCCGCGCTGACCATTGCGCTGGCCTTCTGCCGCTGGGACGGCATCGGCACGCCGGTGTTCATCGGGCTCGCCAACTTCCGGCAGCTCTTCGCCGATCGCGTGTTCTGGATGGCGCTCGGCAACAACATCATCTGGACGGCCATCTTCCTGACGGTGCCGATCGCCATGGGATTGCTCGCCGCAACCATGATGTTGATCGCCCGTCGCGGCAGCGCCTTCTTCCAGGTTATCTACTTCCTGCCGATGGTGATCGCCACCGCCATCACGGCTCGTGTCTGGCAGGGCATGATCTACTCGCCACTCACGGGCATCGCCGGCCTCGTCACGCGCGCCGGCTTCCCGGTTCCCAATCCGCTGACGCAGCCGTCGACCGCCCTCTACGGCATCGCCGTCGTCGACCTCTGGCACTGGTGGGGCTTTCTCTGCGTCATCTTCTTCGCGGCGCTGCGGCAGGTGCCGCAGGAACAGATCGAAGCGGCCCGCATCGAAGGGGCGAGCTTCTGGCAGATGCTGCGCTACGTGCTCTTGCCCGGCATCCGGCCGACCATCACGCTGATGATGATCATGACCATCATCTGGTCGTTCCTGGTGTTCGACTTCGTCTACATCCTGACCCAGGGCGGCCCGGCCTTCTCCAGCGAGGTTCTCTCGACGCTCGCCTATCGCAGCGCCTTCTACGACCTCGCCGTCGGCAAGGCCGCCGCCGTGGCCGTAGTGATCAGCCTGTTCGGCCTTGCGACCACCGCCTTTTACATCCGACTGCAGGCGAAGGAGTTCGACCAATGAGGCTGATCGAAAGCCGGACGACCTTCGTCCTCACCTACACGGCGCTGGCGATCCTTCTGCTGATCACCCTGTTCCCGATCGCCCTCCTGGTGCTCAACTCACTGAAACCGGCGACGCAGATCGTCCAGAGCCCGCTTGCCTGGCCGGAAACCTATCGCTGGGACAACTTCGTCCGGGCCTGGAACGACGCCCGCTTCGGCACCACCATGCTCAACTCGGCGATGCTGGCGGCGATGACCATCGTGCTGGTCTGTTCCACCGGCTCGCTCACCGCCTACGTGCTGGCGCGCCGCAAGATCAAGAGCTGGAAGATCGTCACCTTCTACCTGCTCGCCACCACAACGGCGCCGATCCAGCTGTTCCTGTTCCCGCTCTACTTCGGCTTCGCCAAACTCGGGCTCATCAACAACGTCTTCGCGGTGTCGCTGATCTACACGGCCATCTACTCGCCCTTCGCGGTGATGCTGCTCAGAACCTACTTCCTCGCCGTTCCGAAGGAACTGGAGGAAGCGGCGCTGATCGATGGAGCCACCCACTGGCAGGTGTTTTCCAAGGTGATGCTGCCGATCGTCTCGCCCGGCATCCTCACCGTGGCGCTGATCATCGGCCTCTACTCCTGGAACGAGTTCCTGATCGCCACGACCTTCCTGCAGCGGACCGACCGGCTGACCGCCGTCGTCTCCTTCTTCCTGCTGTCCGGCCAGTACACCTCCGACTGGGGGGAGATCATGGCCGCAGCCCTCATCATCGTGCTGCCGGTGATCGTCCTGTTCGTCGCCCTGCAGCGCCGCTTCATCGAAGGCATGGCCGGCGGTTCGGTCAAAGGCTGAACCCCGCGTTCCCGCAAACACCTACCGGAGAGTTCCGATGTCCCTCCCCTCCGACTATCTCGAACGCGTCTACGCCGGCGTCCTTGGCAAGCTGATCGGCGTCTACCTCGGCCGCCCCTTCGAGGGCTGGACCTATGCCAAGATCATGGAGAAGCTCGGCCCCATCGACTATTACGTCCACGAGAGGCTCGGCCAGCATCTCGTCGTCACCGACGATGACGTCGCCGGGACCTTCACCTTCCTGAGAGCGCTCGAGGATTACGGCGTCTCGCCCGACCTCTCTTCCGAAGATATCGGCAAGTCCTGGCTCAACTATCTGATCGAGCACCGGTCCATCCTCTGGTGGGGCGGCAACGGCAACTCGACCGAGCACACCGCCTGGCTCAATCTCAAGCGCGGCATTCCGGCGCCCGCTTCCGGTTCGATCGCCACCAACGGGGTCACGGTGGCCGAGCAGATCGGCGCCCAGATCTTCATCGACGGCTGGGCCATGGTGGCTCCGGGCCAGCCCGAGCTCGCCGCCCGGCTCGCTCGGGCCGCCGGTCGGGTCAGCCACGACGGCGAATCCGTCCACGCCGCCGCGCTCTGGGCGGCGATGGAGGCGGAAGCCTTCGTCTCGAAGGATATCGACCATCTGATCGACACAGGTCTCTCGGTCATCCCCAAGGATTGTCTGATTGCCCGGCTGATCGCCGATATCCGCCGCTGGCACGCCGAGAACCCCGACTGGCTGACGACGCGGCAACTCATCCAGGACACCTATGGCTACGACAAGTTCCCCGGCAATTGCCATGTCGTGCCCAACCACGCGCTGATGATCATGGCGATGCTCTACGCGCCGCACGACTTCCAGGCGGCGCAGCGCATCGTCAACACCGCCGGCTGGGATACCGACTGCAATGCCGGCAACGTCGGCTGCCTCAGCGGACTGATGCTCGGTCTCGACGGCATCGAGGCCGGTCCCGACTGGCGCGGCCCGGTCGCCGACCGTCTGCTGATCTCCTCGGCCGACGGCGGCAACGGCATCAACGACGCCGTGCGTATCGCCTACTATGTTGCAAATCTCGGTCGCCAGCTGGCCGGCGAAGCGCCCCTTCCCTCACCCAAGGATGGCGCCCGCTTCCACTTCTCGCTGCCGGGCAGCGTCCAGGGCTTCCGCCCGGACCCGAGGACGAATGCCAATCCGGCGCTGCGGGTTGGCAACTGCGCCCTCGGCGATGGTCGGGCGCTGGAGGTAGCCTACACGGCGTTGGCGCCGGGCCAGGTGGCCGCCGCGACAACGCCGACCTTCGCACCGCCCGCCGTCACGGAAATGCGCACCTACGAACTGATGGCGACGCCAACCGTCTATCCCGGCCAGAGGGTGCGTGCCCGCGTGGTCGCGCCGAAGGACAACTCGGGTGCCGTCGACGTGCGCCTGACGCTGAAGGTGTTCGGCGAAAAGGACCGCCTCGTCGATGTCGACGGCAAGCCGGCGCAGCTGGCGCCGGGTGCCGAAACGGTTCTCGAATGGCGCCTGCCGGAGTTCGACGGTCAGCCGATCGGCGAGGTCGGCGTCGCCATTACCACCCAAGCCCAACGGGCCGACGGCCGCGTGCTCATCGACTGGTTGCGCTGGGAGGGCACTCCGGAAGTCACGCTGCGCCGGCCGAAGGCGGACGGCGACTTCTGGCGCATGGCCTGGGTCAACGGCGTCAGTTTCTTCTCCAAGCTGTTCCCGCCGAGCTTCCGTATTTCCCAGGCGGTCGGCGAGGGCATGGTCAGCCACGGCACGCGGGAATGGGCCGATTATAGAGTGAAGACCGATCTCACGGTGCATCTCGGCAGCTACGGCGGCCTTGCGGTACGCGTTCAGGGCCTCCGTCGTTACTACGGCATCCGCCTCGTTCGCGACGGCCGGCTGCAGATCGTCAAGGTGCGCGACGAGACGGTCTCGGTGCTCGCCGAGGCGCCCTTCAACTTCGTCTTTGAAAAGGCGGTGCCGATGGAGGTGTGCGTCAGCGGCGTCACCATCTCCGCCATGGTCGGGGGCACGCGCCTTGAGGCCCGCGACGACAGCGATACCGCCATTGCCGACGGCGGCATCGGTCTCGTCATTCACGAAGGTGCGCTGTCGACCGACTCTGTCAGCGTTTCGGCCGCCTGAGACGGAATAGGGAGACAACAAAATGGCATCGGTCTCGATCCGCGAGGCGGTCAAGAATTTCGGCGCCGCCAAGGTGATCCACGGCGTGTCCGTGGACATCGCCGACGGCGAGTTCGTCGTGCTGGTCGGTCCGTCCGGTTGCGGCAAGTCGACGCTGCTCCGGATGATCGCCGGACTTGAGGACATCTCGGGCGGCACCATTTCCATCGGCGGGCGGGTGGTCAACGACCTGCCGCCGAAAGCGCGCGACATATCCATGGTGTTCCAGAACTACGCCCTCTACCCACACATGACGGTGGCGCAGAACATGGCCTTTTCGCTGACGCTGGCCGGAGCGCCGGCGGCCGAGAAAGCGCAGAAAGTCGGGGCGGCAGCCGAGATCCTAGGCCTTACACCGTTGCTCGACCGCTACCCGCGACAGCTCTCGGGGGGCCAGCGGCAGCGCGTCGCCATGGGCCGGTCCATCGTCCGGAACCCGCAGGTGTTCCTGTTCGACGAGCCGCTCTCCAATCTGGACGCCAAGCTGCGCGTTTCCATGCGCGCCGAGATCAAGGCGCTGCACCGACGGCTCGGCACCACAACGGTCTATGTAACGCATGACCAGGTGGAGGCGATGACGCTCGCCGACCGTATCGTCGTCATGCAGGCCGGGCGCGTCGAACAGGCCGGCGCACCGATCGAACTCTACGATCGGCCAGAGAATACCTTCGTCGCCCAGTTCATCGGCTCCCCCTCGATGAACATCCTCCCAGGGCGGCGTCAGGGAAGCGGTGCCGTGCTCGACAACGGCGGCACGGTCGCCGCTTCCCTTCCAACCAGTCTCGAAGAGGGGCGACATATTCTGGTCGGCAAACGGCCGGAGAACGTCCGATTAACAGATACGGACGGCCTGCAAGCCACCGTCAAGGTGGTCGAACCGACGGGCTCGGAAACCTATGCGGTGTTCGATGTCGGCGGAGAAGAGGTGGTCGGCCTGTTCCGGGACCGCGTCGACCTGCGCGAGCAGCAGGCCGTGCGGCTGTCGTTCGACGACGGCCCGCTCCATCTGTTCGACGCCGAGACGAAACGCCGTCTTTCCGAATGAGCATTGGCCGGTGGACCGCACCGATCCACCGGCCGAGCCCGTTCAGAGCCGCCAACCGGTTTCCACGTCGAAGAAGGAAGCCTTCTGAACGTCGATGGTGACGGGGAAGGTGCGGTCCGCCTCGCAGCCGTCGTCCTGGCCCACGAGATGCGAAAGGCCGACGCCATCGAAGTTGGACCAAGCCAGAATGCTGCTGCCCATCGGCTCGATCAGCGACACCTTTCCTTCGATGGCCTGAGCATCGCCCTTGGCCGGCAGGATATGTTCCGGCCGGAGACCGAGCACGGCTTTCCGACCGCCTTCAACCTTCTGCGCAAAGGGATAATGGCTGGCGTCCAGCCGGAAGTCGCCGGCGGTGAAGACCAGCCGATCGCCGTCGGCGACGAGCTGCCCCTCGACCTTGTTCATGGCCGGTGAGCCGAGGAAGCTGCCGACGAACTCGTTGGCCGGCTTGTTGTAGACGTTGAGCGGCGTATCGAGCTGCTGGATGATGCCGTCCTTCATAACCGCGATGCGATCGGCCAGCGTCAGAGCCTCGATCTGGTCGTGGGTCACGTAGATCATGGTCGACTTCAGCGTCTTGTGCAGTTTCTTGATCTCAAGCCGCAACTCGGCGCGAAGCTTGGCGTCGAGGTTGCTGAGCGGCTCGTCGAACAGGAAAATGTCGGCGTCGCGCACCAAGGCTCGGCCGATGGCGACGCGTTGACGCTGGCCGCCCGACAATGCCGACGGCTTGCGATCGAGCAGATGGGTGATCTGCAGGAGTTCGGCCGCCCACTTCACCTTCTTCTCGATCGTGGCGCGATCGATGCCGGCGATGCGCAGCCCGAAGGACAAGTTTCGCTCGACGCTCATCGTCGGATAGAGGGCGTAGGACTGGAACACCATGCCGATGCCGCGATCCTTGGGATCAGCCCAGGTGACGTCCTTGTCGTTGAACAGGATGCGGCCGCCGCTGACGTCGACAAGCCCACCGATGGCGCTCAAAAGCGTGGACTTGCCGCAACCGGAGGGACCAAGAAGCACAAGGAACTCGCCGTCCTGGATCGTCAGATCGAGGCTCTTGACGATCGCCACATTGCCGTAGCTGATTTCCAGATTCTGCAGGGACACTGAACTCATGGCTTAACCCTTCACGGCACCGGAGGCGATGCCGCGCACGAACCAACGGCCGGACACCAGATAGACGGTGAGTGGGACCAGCGAGGTGAGCACGGTTGCCGCCATGTTGACGTTGTAGGCGCGCTCGCCGGTGGTGGTGTTGACGATGTTGTTGAGCTGAACCGTCATCGGCAGGTTGTCGCGGCCTGCGAAGACGAGGCCGAGCAGGAAGTCGTTCCAGATGGCCGTCACCTGCATGATCACGGCGACGATGGCGATCGGCACCGACATCGGCAGGACGATCGAGATGAAGATCTTCCAGAAGCCGGCACCGTCGATGCGCGCCGCCTTGAACAGCTCGACCGGCAGGCCCGAGTAGTAGTTGCGGAACAGCAGTGTCATCACCGGCATACCGAAGATGATGTGCGTGATGACGATGGCGGGCAGCGATCCGTAAATGCCGGTCTGGGCATAGAAGCGCACCAGCGGGTAGATGAACACCTGGTAGGGAACGAACGAGCCGAGCAGCAGGCAGGCGAACAGGACGTTGGCGCCCTTCACCTTCCAGAAGGACAGCGCGTAGCCGTTGAGGGCGCCAAACAAGATGGAGAAGACGACGCTTGGCAGCAGAATCTTCACGGAGTTGCCGAAGCCGACCTGAAGGCCGGTACAATCGAGGCCCGTGCAGGCCGACGTCCAGGCCTTCACCCAGGCATCCAGGCTGAAGTGCTGCGGCAGCGAGAAGATCAGTCCGAGACGGACTTCATCCATGCTCTTGAACGACGTGACGAGCATCACGTAGAGCGGCAGCAGGAAGAACAGCGCCAGCACGCCGAGAAAGGTGTAGATGCCGATGCGCCCCCAGACTTCCTGATAGGTCAACGGACGTTTGCTGGCGGTAGCCGATTTTGCCTGAGACATCATGACGCCCTCCCGCTCTTGCGGAAGTACTGGGAATAGATGACAGGGGCCATGACCAGGAGAACAGTGACGAGCATCACCGTCGATGCCGCCGTGGCGAGGCCGATGTTGGCGCGCTCGAAGAGATTGTCCATGATGAACTTGGCCGGAACCTCACTGGCCGTTCCGGGACCGCCGTTGGTCATGGCGACGACGACGTCGTACATCTTGACGATGCTGATCGACAGAAGCACCAGGGAGGTGATGATCATCGGCCGAAGCATCGGCAGGACGATCGAGACATAGACTCGCCAGGCCGGAATGCCGTCGATGCGCGTCGCCCGCCAGATCTCGGTATCGACGCCCCGCAATCCGGCGAGGATCAGCGCCATGACGAGGCCGGCACCGTGCCAGACGGTAGCCAGGATGACGGCGTAGAGCACCATCTCCGAGTTGACCACCCAGTCGAGAACGAAGTCTGTGAAGCCGAAGCCATGCATGGTGTGCTGGATGCCAAGGTCCGGATTGAGAACCCACTGCCAGATCAGGCCCGCCACCACGAAGGACATGGCATAGGGGTAGAGAAACACCGTGCGGAACAGGCTTTCGGCGCGCACATTCTGATCGATGAAGATCGCCAGAAGTGTGCCGAGCAGGAAGCAGATCAGCAGGAAAAAGAAGGCGATGACGGCGAGGTTGCCCAGCGAGGTCAGCCAGCGCGGCGTATCGAACAGGGTGAGGTATTGGTCGGCTCCGACGAAGTCGTACCTCGGCAACAGCTTCGAACTCGAAAACGATAGCCGAACCGACCAGGCCATGGTGCCGAGATAGGCGAAGATGACGACAATGGCCATCGGCAGCAGGGCGATATAGGCGACCAGATTGCGCTTCACATGCCGTGAAAGTTCGGCTCCCACGTGCTCCTCCCTATGGAATGGCGGGAAGACGGACCACCGCCTTCCCGCGTTTTGAAGCAGATCAGCCCTTCAGGGCCTTCTCGAAGCGCTCGACGGCCTGATCGACGGTCATCGGCGTGTTCCAGAGCTCGGTGACGATGTCCTGCACGGAGCCGTACACGGACTCTTCCATCATCTGGGACGCATCGGGAGCCTGACGGGCCGGATCGGACATGATCTTCATGCCGAGCTGGGCGCAGGCATCAAGGTTCGACATATCGACGTCGGCACGGATGGGGATCGAGCCCTTGAGGTTGTTGAACTTCACCTGCACGTCGGGACTGGTCATGGTTTCGACCAGCAGATGCTGAGCCTTCACCTGCTCGGCGTCATCCGTCTTCGGGAAGACGAAGACATCACCGCCAAGAACGTAAGGCGAGTCGGGGCGGAGGCCCGGAATGCAGCCGTAGTCCTTGCCGATTTCCTTGTTGGCCTGCTTGAACTCGCCCTTGGCCCAATCGCCCATCACCTGGAAGCCGGCCTCGTCCTTGATGAGTAGCGCGGTGGTGTCGTTCCAGTTACGGCCCGGCGAAGCCTGGTCGACATAGGGCTTCAGGCTGATGAAGGTCTCGATGACCTTGCGGAACTCCGGCGAGCGGATCGCCGCCTCATCCTTGTCGCCATAGACGGACTTCCACAGTTCGCCGCCGCCGACATTGGTGAGCACGGCCGAGAACAGCGAGTTCTCCTGCCAGCGCTGACCGCCGAGGGCGAGCGGAGTGATGCCGGCCGCCTTGAGCTTGTCGAGGGCGGCAAAGAACTCGTCCATGGTTTCCGGCGGCTTCTCGACGCCGGCCTTGCTGAGGGCGGCGCTGGAGTACCAGATCCACAAGGGCATGTGGATGTTCACCGGCGCGGCGTAGTACTTGCCATCGACCTTGACCGCCTTGGCGATCGGCTCCGGCAGAACCTTGTCCCAATTGTTCTTGGTGGCAACCTCGTCGATGTCGTTGAGGAGCCCCTCGCCGATGATCTCGTGATACTGGCGCGAGGTGTTGAACAGCGCGGCCGTCGACGGATCGCCGCCGACGATGCGGTTGATGGCGGCGCTACGAGCCGCCGATCCACCGGCGACGGCATTGTCCATCCACTCGCCGCCGGCGGCGTTGAAGGCATCGGCGAAGACCTTGATGGCAGCGGATTCGCCGCCGGACGTCCACCAATGGATGACTTCGGCCTTCAGCGGCTCCTCCGCCTTCGCGACTCCCGTCGCGGCCACAATGGCGATCACCGACACGGCGACCATTTGTTTCATTCCGATCATGATTCCTCCCAAACGGGTAGCGCCAAGGCGTTCCGGCCGGTCCGACCTTGGGTGACAAGGGCTCCTGATCCAAAAGTGGGATCGGTTCCATTTTTGAACTATGAGGCTTGATTTTGTCAATGCGCCTTGCGAGAAAAGCGGGACAGGAGAGTTGCGTAATCGGTGGGTATCGGTTTTCTCTCATTTAAAAACAAAAGGATAATTGCTATTGTGCCGGGCGATTGGGTGATCGGAGTTCCGAAATGGCGACGGTAAAGGATGTGGCAAAGCTGGCCGGCGTGGGGTCAGGAACCGTTTCGCGATACATCTCTGGAACCGGTTCCGTTTCACGCAAGTCGGCCGAGAAGATTGCCCGTGCCATCGAGCAGCTCAACTACCGGCCGAACAGCATGGCGCGATCCTTGTCGTCGCGCCGGTCCGATCTCATCGGCGTGTGGGTGCCTTCGCTCGAAGGCCCCTACTACCACATGATGATCCGCACGATCGAAAGCGCGCTTCGCTTGCACGGCAAGCACATGATCCTGGCCAACGCCGAGGATGCGCAATCGAACGAGGATCGCCTCGCCCATCTCGATTATCTCATCAACCGCGACTGCGACGGCATCCTGATTTCGAGTTCCCTGCAGAGCGAGTTCGAGCTGGCAACCTACGCCGAGAAGTTTCCCAACCTGGTGGTGATCAACCATCATACCGACGAGTTGGCTGGCCGCTCTTTCTCGATCGATCACGATCTCGGCGGCCGATTGGCGGCCCGGCATCTCCTGGAGCTCGGGCATACTCGCGTGGCAACCATCACCGGCCGGCTTTCCGCGCAGGACGCCCGGCAGCGCCATCATGCGTTTCTCGACGAGATGGCAAAGCTCGGCCATCCGGTCCCTCCGAAAAGGATCATCGAGGGCGCCTTTTCCTATGCCGGCGGCGAACAGGCCGTGGCGGCGCTTCTTGCAACGGACGCCGACTATTCAGCGGTGTTCTGCGGCAACGACAAGGTGGCGATGGTGCTCATTGCCGAACTGCACAAGCGCGGCATCTCGGTGCCGGGCGACGTGTCCGTCATCGGTTATGACGACGTCGAGTTCACGCCTTTCACCGCACCAGCCCTCAGCACCATCCACGCCCCGATCGAAGAGATGAGCCAGTCGGCTTGCCATCAGCTTCTCAACCTCACCTACGGCCTCGATCTGCCCTACCAGGAACACTTCGAGCCATCACTTTCCGTTCGGCAATCGACGGGACCGTAAAGTTCCTAGATCGACGCGCCCGACCGACGCGTGGCAATCCTTTCCGAGAGACCTCAATGCCCTCCTTCATCGACAACGGAACCCGGTTCCACCTGGACGACCCGACGCTGGCTCCCAACTCGGCCGGTTACCTTTGGAACCGAAGGATGATGATCCAGATGAACAGCCGCGGCTATGCCGTGAGCCAGTACATGGATCCGGAACCGCGCAAGTACGCCCACCCGCCCATCATCCCGGCACCCACATTCATGCTGCCGGAGCAAACCTATTATCCCAACCATCCCGGCCGCTTCTTCTACGTCCGCGACAACGATACGGGGACCCTGTTCTCCGCACCTTACGAGCCGGTGCGCGCCCGGCTCGACCGCTTCGCCTTCGAGCCGGGCCTGTCCGACATCCGCTGGCTGATCGAAAAGGACGGCGTCCGGGTCGAGCTTTGCCTCGTCCTGCCGGTCGATGACGTCGCCGAACTCTGGACGGCGAAGATCACCAACATGACGTCCGCGCCGAAGAAGCTGACCTTCGTGCCATTCTTTCCGGTCGGTTTCAGTTCCTGGATGAACCTCGGGGGACATTTCGACGCCGATCTCAACGCCGTGCTCTGCACCTCGGTCACGCCCTATCAGAAGATCGAGCAGTATTTCAAAAACCAGCATCTCAAGGACATCACCTTCCTCGCTGCCAGCCGCCGTCCCGATCATTTCGAGGTGGGGCAGCAGGCCTTCGAAGGCGAAGGTGGACTGCGCGCCCCCTCGGCGCTCGCCGACGGCGGTCATCTTCGCGACGGCGAGGCCTATTACGAGATCCCAGCCTGCATCATGCAGTGGGATCTGACGATCGCCGGTGGCGAAAGCGAGGACTTCCGCTTCCTGTTCGGCCCGGCCAGGGACGAGGCCGAAATCTCGGCGCTCAAGACAAGATATCTTGACGGCGACATCGAGCAGGTTCGCCGGGACTACCACGCCTACGTGGTCGAGGGCGGCCGCAGTTGCCTGAAGGTCCAGTCGCCGGACGAGACGTTCAACCACGTCGTCAATCACTGGCTGCCGCGCCAGGTGTTCTACCACGGCGACACCAACCGTCTGACTACCGATCCCCAGACCCGCAACTACCTGCAAGATGCGCTGGGCATGCTGTTCATCCGGCCGGAAGCGGCGCGCGCCGTCATCCTGCACGCGGTCAGCCAGCAGCATGTGAGCGGCAAGATGCCCGACGGCATTCTGCTGCGACCCGACGCCGAGCTGAAATACATCAACCAGGTGCCGCACACCGACCACGGCGTCTGGCTCGTCATCACGGCCAAGGCCTACCTCGACGAGACCGGCGACCACTCCATCCTGGACGAGATGGTTGCATGGACCGACGACCCCGCACCGGCCAGCGTCCGCGAGCACATCACGCGCGCCTTGCGCTTCCTTGCGGCGGCGGTCGATGAACGGGGACTGCCCTACATCGAGCAGGGCGACTGGTGCGACCCGATGAACATGGTCGGCTACAAGGGCAAGGGCGTCTCCGGCTGGCTGGCCGAGGCGTCGAGCCATGCCATGTCGCTGTGGTCGGAGGTCTGCGCCGCCGAAGGCGACCAGGAGACGGCGGGTTGGCTGAAGGCGGAAGCGGACGCTCTTGTCGAACGGATCAACCGCCATCTCTGGGTCGGCGACTGGTATGGTCGGGGCATCACCGACGACGGCGTGGTCTTCGGCGTGCCGGCCGACAAGGAGGGGCGCATCTTCCTCAACGCGCAGAGCTGGGCGCTTCTCTGCGGCGCTGCCGACGACGACCGCAAGGCGCGGATGCTCAAAGCCATCGATGAGCAGCTTGTCACGCCCTACGGCGTCGAAATCCAGGCGCCGTCGTTCACGGCCATGCGGGAGGATATCGGGCGCCTCACCCAGAAGTGGCCCGGCGTGGCCGAGAATGGCTCCGTCTACAACCATGCCGCCGCCTTCTACGCCGCTTCGCTGTACCACGTCGGCGAAAGCGACCGCGGGTTCAACGTGCTGCGCGCCATGATGACCAACCCCGACCGGGAAGACATTGCCGCGCGCGGTCAGCTGCCGCTCTACATTCCCAACTACTATCGTGGCGCCTATCGCCAGTTCCCCCGCACCGCCGGTCGCTCCAGCAACCTGTTCAACACGGGCACCGTCGCCTGGGTCTACCGCATGGTGATCGAGCAGCTCTGCGGCGTACGCGGCGACGGCAAGGGCGCGGTGATCGCACCGCAGGTGCCCTCGTCCTGGCAGACGCTCTCCTTCACCCGACGCCTTCGCGGCGCGACGTTCAACGTGACCTTCTCGCGCGATGACGGCATCGCCGAGCAAGTAGTAGAGATCGACGGCCAGCGCGCCGAGGGCGGCAGGCTTGCCGGCATCGAAGCCGGCCGTATCTATGACGTCAGGGTAAAAGCCCCCCGCTGAAGCGCGGCAGGGAGAGAACGATGATCGTTATCGTCATGGGCGTATCGGGAAGCGGCAAGACGACCGTCGGCGAGTTGCTCGCCGAACGCCTGGGCTGCGGCTTCTCCGATGCCGACGATTTCCACCCCGCCGCCAACGTCGACAAGATGCGGGCCGGCATTCCGCTGACCGATGATGATCG
Source organism: Pleomorphomonas sp. NRK KF1 (assembly GCF_023721755.1). Lineage (GTDB taxonomy): Bacteria > Pseudomonadota > Alphaproteobacteria > Rhizobiales > Pleomorphomonadaceae > Pleomorphomonas. Next base: position 226,760 of record NZ_JAMDLH010000002.1, read on the forward strand.
ATGGCCGTGGCTGAAGGCGCTCCGGCAAGCCATGGACGACTGGCAAGCGGCCGACGAAAGCCGCGTGATCGCCTGTTCGGCCCTGAAGGCCGTCTATCGCGACGTGTTATCGCCGAAGGACGATGTGGTCTTCGTCTATCTCAAGGGCAGCGCCGAGACGATCGCTGGCCGGCTCAAGGCGCGCAAGGGCCACTACATGAACCCCAACCTGCTGACGAGCCAGTTCGCCGCATTGGAAGAACCTGCCGACGCCATCGTGGTCGACATTGCTCCGCCGCCGGCAGTTGTTGTCGATCACATCATGACCCAGCTCGACGCACGCGGGGATCATCAGGAAAAGAGACGCACATGACCGTTCGCTCCACCATCGCCGACGTCACCGAGCGTATCGAGCGACGCAGCCGAACAAGCCGTACCGCCTATCTCGACGGTATCGAGCGGGCGCGCGATGCGATCCGTGCCGCAGGCCCGGCCCGCCATCGCCTGCCCTGCTCCAATCTCGCCCATGGATTTGCCGCCTGCCCGACCGACGACAAGCGGCGCCTTGCCGGCGCTGAGGCCATCAATCTCGGCATCGTCACCACCTACAACGACATGCTGTCGGCGCACCGACCCTACGAGCGCTATCCGGAACTGATCCGCGAGGAAGCGCGCCGGCTTGGCGCCGTAGCGGAAGTGGCCGGCGGCGCGCCCGCCATGTGCGACGGCATCACGCAAGGCCGTACAGGCATGGAGTTCAGCCTGTTCTCGCGGGACGTCATCGCCATGTCGACGGGCATCGCCCTGTCGCACGACATGTTCGACGCCGCTCTGATGCTGGGCATCTGCGACAAGATCGTCCCTGGTCTCGTCATGGGCGCCCTGGCCTTCGGCCATCTGCCGACCCTGTTCGTTCCCTCCGGCCCCATGCCCACCGGCCTCGGCAATGCCGAGAAGAATGCCGTGCGTCAGGCCTACGCCGCGGGCCTGGCAACCGACGCCGATCTTCTGGAGGCGGAGGCGAAATCCTACCACGCGCCGGGCACCTGCACCTTCTTCGGCACGGCCAACACCAACCAGATGCTGATGGAGATCATGGGCTTGATGCTGCCGGGATCGGCCTTCGTGGCGCCCGACACGCCGCTGCGCGATGCGCTGACGCGCGCCGCCGTCGCCCGTGCCGTCGCAATTGCCGGCACAGGGGAGAACAGCATACCCATTGGCCGGATGCTCGACGCCCGCAGCTTCGTCAACGGTATCGTCGGCCTCTGCGCCACCGGCGGTTCGACCAATCTGACCATTCACCTGATCGCCATGGCGCGCGCTGCCGGCCTCGTCGTCGACTGGGATGATTTCGCGGCGCTGTCAGCGGCGACGCCGCTGCTGGTGCGCGCCTATCCCAATGGCAAGGCCGACGTCAACGGCTTCCGCGATGCCGGCGGCGTGCCCTTCCTGGTGCGCGAGCTCAGGCGCGATGGCCTCTTGCACGACGATGCCCAGACCATTCTCGGTACCGGTCTCGCGCCCTACGAGCGCACGCCCCAGCTCGATGTCACCGGAGAACTGGTCTTTGCCGAAACGGCCGCCGCCAGCGCCGACGAGTCCGTGGTGCGCTCGATCGATGCGCCGTTCCAGCCGACCGGCGGCATCAATCTCCTGACTGGCAACCTCGGACGGGCGGTGATCAAGTCGTCGGCCGTCGCCGTCGAGCACCAGACGGTCGAGGCGCCGGCACGCGTCTTCGCCTCGCAGGAGGCATTCTTGGCGGCCTTCAAGGCCGGGCTCGACGAGGACTTCGTCGCCATCGTCCGCTTCCAGGGACCGCAGGCCAATGGCATGCCGGAACTCCACAAGCTGACGCCGGCTCTCGGCCTGCTGCAGGACCGAGGGCGCAAGGTGGCACTGGTCACCGACGGCCGCATGTCCGGCGCCTCCGGCAAGGTGCCCGCCGCCATCCATGTGACGCCGGAGGCATCACGCGGCGGGCCGATCGGCCGGGTTCGCGATGGCGATCTGGTCAGGCTCGACGTGGAGAGCGGCCGCCTGGACGTACTTGTTTCCCAGGAGGACTGGGAGACCCGCCGGCAGGCTGTAGAAGACCTGGGCGTCGAAAGCAGTGACAGGCGCCTGTTCGGCGTGCTGCGGCGAGCCGTCGGCACGGCCGAAGAGGGAGCGACGGCTCTCGGCTGATTTTGTTCGGCCAACTCTGGCTGTCCGAACGACCCTTGTCACGGCGCGCACTAGTTGTAAGGTGGTTTTACTGATAAACACGAACAGAGATGAGGCCACCATGTCTTCCACGCCCCGGATTGCCCTTATCATCGGATCCACGCGCCCGACCCGCTTCGCCGACAAGCCGGCGCAATGGATGCTCAAGCAAGCCCAAGCCCGGGATGACATGGAGGTCGAGCTTGTCGACCTGCGTGACTACGCGCTGCCGTTCTTTGCCGAGAAGGCATCGAACCTGTGGATGCCGAGCGAGGATCCGGCCGCGATCCGCTGGCAGCAGACCATCGCCCGTTTCGATGGCTATATTTTCGTCGTCGCGGAGTACAATCGCTCGATTACGGGCGCTCTCAAGAACGCCCTCGATCAGGCTTATGTCGAGTGGAATCGAAAGCCGTTCGCCGCGATCGGGTATGGCGGCGTTGGAGCCGCACGCGCCATCGAGCACCTGCGTCTGATCGGCATCGAGCTGCAGATGGTTCCGACCCGCAGTGCCGTTCATATCGGCGGAGGCGACTTCATGGCCGTGTCACCGATGGGCGCGAACAAGCCGATCGAGGATATCGAGGCCAACCTTTTGCCGTCCGCAAAGGCGGCCCTTGACGATCTGGTCTGGTGGGCCAAGGCAACAAAGGCAGCGAAAGCCGGCTGACTGTCGACGGGAATGGTTCCGCTTTAGACGAACTTCGGAGGCCACCGGTCGCTCGCCCGCAGCCGGTGGTTTCGTACTCATATCTCGCCGATCAATAGCCGAGGTCGTGCGAGACGCTGGCGCCGGTGACCTTCAGCTGTTCGATGAACGACTTGAACTCGTCCATCGACACGTTCTCGACGACCGTTGAAATGGAAATGGCGGCCACCAGCTTGCGGTCGTGGCCCCAGACGGGGACGGCGGCGCAGCGGCAGCCTCGGACGTTTTCCTGCTCGTCGACGGCGAAGCCGTCCGATCTCACCTTGGCGAGTGCTGCTTCATACATATCGCGCTGGGTGATTGTGTTCTCGGTAGAACTTGCGAAATCATAGCCGTCAAGCGTCTTGCCGATGATGGAGGGCGACTGGAAGGCCAGCAGAACCTTGCCGATGGCCGTCGTGTGGATCGGCATGCGCCGCCCGATCCGAGAGTAAACGATGATCGAGCGCGTGCCTTCGACCTTGTCGACGTAGACTCCCGATTTTCCGTCGAGCACGCCGAGATGGATCGTCTGCCCGGTTCGCTCCGAGAGGCTTTCCAGGTAGGGGCGCGCAACGGCGATGAAGTCGCGCGATCGCTGCACCAGATAACCGCGTTCGAGCAGCTTCACACCGAGCCGGTACGGAGCGTTGGCTTCCGTCTGCTCGATATAGCCTTGGGACTGCAAGGTCTTCAGAAGCGAATGCAGGGTGCTTTTGTGCATTCCCGTCATCTGGCTGATCTCGGCCAGATTGAGCTCGACCTTCTGCTCGCTGAACAGATCGAGAATGTTAAGGGCGCGCTCCACGGCCTGAATCAACGGCATCTCACGGCAACTCCAGCGGCAGGACCAGACCCTGCGAGTCTCGATTTCAGTTCGATTAGTGCCCTGACAGCGGCAATCCAAGAGCGGAATGACGACATCGGCATCATCCGGACGGGCCTGCCGAGCGCTTCCGCCTCAGGGGGCGGCTGATTCCCCTTTTCCGACAACAATCTAGCCATTCGCGTCCCCGAAAACTCCTGATCATGCGGGTCTTTGCCTACACAGCATCCCGGATTTACCGGCCCATGAGCCGTCGCTAACGTACGACATTATAAAACATCGTTCTATAATGTAGAACGCCTAGACGTAAGGTTCAGGAGTTTCCAATGGCAGCAACGCGTTTCGAAGGCATCATTCCGCCGGTGTCGACCATCTTCACCGAGGCAGGCGCCTTCGACCCGAAGGGTCAGGCGCTGGTGATCGAGAAGCTGATCGCCGCCGGTGTGGATGGCCTGTTCATGTGCGGCACCGGCGGAGAGTTCTCCCAGATGTCGACCGCCGAACGGAAGACGGTCGCGGAGTTCGCCGTGAAGCAGGCCGCCGGCCGGGCCAAAGTGCTCGTTGGCGTCGGCTCCAACAACCAGCGCGAGGCTGTCGAGCTTGCCATCCACGCCGAATCCATCGGCGCCGATGGTATCGTCGCGGTCAATCCGTCCTACTGGAAGGTCACCGAGCCCCGCCTTCTCAACTACTTCACCGATATCGCCGGCGCCACCAAGCTGCCGGTTCTGCTCTACAACATCCCCTTCCTGACCGGCCAGGACCTGTCGCCGGCCTTCGTGAAGTCGGTGGTCGAGGCCGCACCCAATGTCGTCGGCATCAAGGAGACCATCGACTCCATCGGCCATATCCGCGAGATGATCAACGTCGTCGGCGCCGTCCAGCCCGGCTTCCAGGTTCTCGCCGGCTACGACGACCACCTGCTGACCACGCTGATGCTGGGTGGCGCGGGCGTCATCTCGGCCAGCGGCAACTTCGCGCCGGAGCTTTCCATCGGCATCTACAAGGCCTTCCGGGCTGGCGATTTCGCCAAGGCCGTCGAACTGCACAGCCGCCTGATCCGCCTTCCGTCGATGTACGCTCTCGACACGCCCTTCGTGAACGTGGTCAAGGAGGCGATGCGCCTCACCGGCCTCGACATCTCTACCTACTGCCTGCCGCCCGCCGGTCCGCTGGCCGCCGACAAGCTGGCCCGCCTCGCCGATCTGCTGAAGCAGGCCGGCCTCGTCAAATAACCAACCAACCGTCGGAGGAAGGCCCAATGTCCATCAAGGAAATCTACGACGAGAGCAACGAGGCCGTCTATGTCGCGGCGACCAATGCTCCCGGCCCCGCCGGAAAGTTGCCGCTGACCCCGGACATGCTGATCAACCGCCCGAGCGGCGACATCTTCGGCATGACCCTCAACGCCGGCATGGGCTGGGAGCCGGAAAAACTCAACGGCAAGGAAGTGCTGATCATCGGCATCACCGGCGGCATCCGCGGTGCCGATGGCAAGCCGGTCGCCCTCGGCCTGCACACCGGCCACTACGAGACGCCGCTTCAGTTCGAGGCGGCGGCGCGCGAGGTGGCCAAGGCAGGTGGAGTTCCCTACGCCGCCTATGTGAGCGACCCCTGTGACGGTCGCACGCAGGGCACCACGGGCATGTTCGATTCCCTGCCCTACCGCAACGACGCAGCCATCGTCTTCCGTCGGCTGATCCGCTCGACGCCGGTGCGCAAGGCGGTCATCGGCCTCGCGGCCTGTGACAAGGGCCTGCCGGCGCTGATGATGGCGCTGGCCGCCCAGCGCGACCTGCCGACCATCCTCGTTCCCGGCGGCGCCACGCTGATGCCGACCAAGGGCGAGGACGCGGGCAAGGTGCAGACCATCGGCGCCCGGTTCGCCAACGGCGAACTGACGCTGGACGAAGCCAGCGAGCTCGGCTGCCGCGCCTGCGCATCGGCCGGCGGCGGTTGCCAGTTCCTCGGCACGGCCGGCACTTCGCAGGTCATCTCCGAGGGGCTCGGCCTCGCCCTGCCGCACTCGGCGCTGTCGCCGTCCGGCCAGCCGGTCTGGCTGGAAATGGCCCGTCAGTCGGCACGGGCGGTGCTGCAGCTTGAGGAGCGCGGCATCACGACCAAGGACATCGTGACGTCCAAGGCGATCGAGAACGCCATGGTTGTGCATGCCGCTTTCGGTGGCTCGACCAATCTGCTGCTGCACCTGCCAGCCATCGCTCATGCCGCCGGGCTCGCCATGCCGACGGTCGACGACTGGACGGCAGTGAACCGACGCGTGCCGCGTTTGGTCAGCGTCATCCCCAACGGGCCGGTCTATCACCCCACCGTTCGCGCCTTCATGGCCGGCGGCGTGCCGGAAGTGATGCTGCATCTCCGGGAGCTCGGCCTGCTCAACCTCGACGTTCTCACCGTGACCGGCGAGACGCTCGGCGCCAACCTCGATTGGTGGGAAACCTCCGAACGCCGCCGCCGCTTCCGCGAGATGCTCGAGAAGCAGGATGGCGTCAGCCCCGACGACGTGATCATGCCGCCGGCCAAGGCAGCGGCGCGTGGCCTCACCTCCACGATCACCTTCCCGATCGGCAACATCGCGCCGGAAGGCTCCGTCATCAAGTCGACGGCCATCGATCCGTCGGTGATCGGCGAGGACGGCGTCTACCGGCACAAGGCCAAGGCCAAGGTGTTCGTGTCCGAGGTCGATGCCATTCACGCCATCAAGTCCGGCAAGATCGTCGCCGGCGATCTGATGGTGCTGATCGGCGCCGGGCCGTCCGGTACCGGCATGGAAGAGACCTATCAGGTCACCTCCGCGCTGAAGCATCTCTCCTACGGCAAGCACGTTGCGCTCATCACCGACGCCCGCTTCTCCGGCGTGTCCACCGGCGCCTGCGTCGGCCATGTCGGGCCGGAAGCGCTGGCCGGCGGCCCGATCGGCAAGCTGCGCGACGGCGACGTCGTGGAGATGGTGGTCGACTGCCGCAAGCTGACGGGCTCGCTGAACTTCCTCGGCAGCGAGGAAAAACCGGTCAGTGCCGACGAAGGCGCCGCCATTCTGGCCGCGCGTCAACCGCATCCGGATCTGGCGCCGCAGGCCGAACTGCCCGACGACACCCGCCTCTGGGCGGCGCTGCAGGCGGCGAGCGGCGGCACCTGGCAGGGCTGCGTCTACGACGCCGACCGGATCATCGAAGTGCTGGAAGCCGGTCGCGCGGCGCTGGCCGCCAAGAAGAACTAACGAAAACCGGAGAAGAGGCAGCAATGCCTCTTCTCCAAAAAACTGCTGGCACTCATAGCCGGCATGTGGAGGGCACGGCGGCCGAGGGGGCTGGTCGTCCATCCGAACAACGTAGCAGGCCACAGCTACCGGAACGGCGCCCAGCCGATCCGGCGGGGCGGTCTGTTGTCTTCGCCGGCAGGGCCGGTACCGCTAGTCAAACCAAGGGAAGAGAAATGCCTTTAGTCATCGTCGTGGCCGGCATCGTGCTGCTGCTGCTCCTGATCATGAAGCTGAAACTGAATACGTTCGTTTCGCTGATCATCGTCTCCTTCTGCGTCGCGCTCGCCCTTGGCCTGCCGCTCGACAAGGTGGTGAAGTCCATCGAAAGCGGCCTCGGCGGCACGCTCGGCCACATCGCCTTGATCTTCGGCCTCGGCGCCATGCTGGGTCGCCTGATCTCCGATGCCGGCGGCGCCCAGCGCATCGCCGTCACGCTGATCGAGAAGTTCGGCGAGAAGAACGTCCAGTGGGCGGTGGTCGTCGCCTCGTTCATCATCGGCATCGCGCTGTTCTTCGAAGTCGGTCTCGTGCTGCTGGTGCCGATCGTTCTGACCATGGCAAAGCAGATGAAGCTGTCGCCGCTGCACCTCGGCGTGCCGATGTGCGCCGCGCTCTTGGCCACCCATGCCTTCCTGCCGCCGCACCCCGGCCCGACGGTCATCGCCGGCGAGTATGGCGCCGACATCGGTCAGGTTCTGGTCTACGGCATTCTCATCGCCATCCCGGCGGTGATCATCGGCGGTCCGATCTACAACGCCATCGCCAAGCGGATCGTGCCGTCGGGCTTTGCCAAGAAGGCCGACCTCGACGCCATCGGTTCCTTCAAGACCTTCGACCTCGACAAGACGCCCGCCTTCGGCATCTCCGTGCTCACCGCCATGCTGCCGGTGATCATGATGTCGGTCGCGGCCATCATTGCCGTGATCCGCAGCGAAGCCGGCCTTGCCGACAGCTCCGCCTTCGCGATCATCCGTCTTGTGGGCGACGCCTCCGTGGCCATGGTCGTGTCGCTGCTGTTCGCCATTTGGACCATGGGCGTCAAGCGCAACATCCCGGTCAAGGACATCATGGCGTCCTGCACCTCGGCTGCGAGCCACATCGGCATGATGCTGCTGATCATCGGTGGCGGCGGCGCCTTCAAGCAGGTGTTGATCGACGGCGGCGTCGGCAAGTATGTCGCCGACCTGTTCGCCGACACCAACGCTTCGCCGCTGATCTTCGCCTGGGGTGTCGCAGCTCTCCTGCGCATCTCGCTCGGCTCGGCGACGGTTGCCGCCATCTCGACGGCCGGTCTGGTCATCCCGATGCTGGCGACGCACAACGTCAACCTTGCCCTGGTAACCCTTGCCACTGGCGCCGGCTCGGCCATCTGCAGCCACGTCAACGACGCCGGCTTCTGGATGTTCAAGGAGTATTTCGGGCTGTCGATGAAGGAGACCTTCGGCACGTGGACGGTCCTTTCGACGATCGTCTCGGTGCTCGGCCTGATCGGCGTTCTCCTCCTCGAAGGCTTCGTCGCCTGACGGCGAACGACGCCATCCGAACATAAGAGCGGCCGCGACAAGCCAGTGTCGCGGCCGCTTTTTTCAATGTCCTCGCTTAGCCGGTGACGTTCGCCTCGCCGGGATAGACCACCCCGATCTGCCGTCTGATGTCGTCGAGAGTTTCCATGATCGCCACGCTCTGTTCGAGCGGCAGGATGGGACTGCTTCGCTCACCGGCGGCGACCATCCGCTCCAGCTCCACGGCCTGGAAGTGCATGCCACGCCCCTTCATTTCGGCCGGCTTGAACTCCTCGATAAGCTTTTTCTGGCTGTCGAAGATCCGGAAGCTGGTCGGCGTGTACCAGACTTCGGCAATCTCGACATGGCCTTCCGTACCGTTGATCTCGGCGCGGTTGCTGCCGGGTGCGTCGCTGGCGGACACGGTCACGGCGCTGGCACCATTGGCATAGCGGAACAGGGTGGACACCTCGGCATCGGCGCCGGTTGCCTTCAGGCGACCCGACGCCAAAACCTCAGTCGGCTGCCCCAGAATGTCGAACGCGAAGGAGATGGGGTAGATGCCGAGATCCAGCAGCGCCCCGCCACCGAGTTCCAGCGCGTTGAGGCGATGGTTCGGATCGTCCGGAAGATCCTGCGTGTGCGTTGCTATGAGGGTCCGGATTTCGCCGATCATGCCGCTGGCCAAAGCCTGGCGCAGCCGGACCATATGCGGCAGGAAGCGCGTCCACATGGCTTCAAGAACAACCACGTCGTGCTTGCGGGACAGCTCCAGCAGGCGCCGGGCCTCGGCGCCGGTCAACGTGAAGGACTTCTCGACGAGAACATGCTTGCCTTCGGCAATGCAGAGTTCGGCCGCGCTGGCATGGAAGGGGTGCGGCGTCGCGATATAGACGACGTCGACCTCAGGGTCGGCGGCGAGCGCCTGATAGCTGCCGTGCGAGCGCGGAATGCCGTGCTTGTTGGCAAAAGCAACCGCCTTCTCGATGGACCGAGAGCCGACCGCCGTCACCTCCATGTCGTTGTCGAGCAGATCCTGCACAAAGAGATCGGCGATCCACCCCGTCGCCAGAATGCCCCAACGTAACTTGGCCATGAACCCTCTCTCCCTTCGCCCATCGGAATGCCTCCGTGGGGCAAGAGCCTCGCATTAATCTGACAAAAGGTCGAGGCTCGCGAGAGCGGAGTTATTCGCCGATGTCGATCTCGACCGAAACCGCCGAGCGGGGGGCAGCCCCCTGGAAGACGGCCTCGATATTGTTGCCGTCCGGGTCGAACAGAAAGGCCGCGTAGTAGCCGGGGTGATACGACCTTATCCCCGGACCACCATTGTCGCGGCCGCCGGCGGCGAGTCCCGCCTGGTAGAACCGCCTGATCACCTCCTGGTCACTGGCCTGGAATGCCAGATGCACATGAGACGCCTCGCTCTCGTCCTCTCCCAACGCATCAATCCAGAGTTCGTCGCAGGCAATATGCCAGTCGTCGTCCGCCAGAAGGGGAACGTTGAGCGCGCCCAGTACCGCCCGATAGAATCTGGCGGTGGCTGGAAAACTCCTGGCCCTAAGCTGAATGTGATCGATCAGGCGGCCTCGATGCAGGATCATGCTTGGTTCCTCGGTTGGCGCCGCCCTCCGTTCACGAGCGAGGCGCTCTCTCCTCAGCCACAAGACACTACCGCATCATCCTGACGGCATCCGTCACCAGTTGCGCATTGTCTCGCGCCACCTCACCCGTGGCGCGGCGACAACCGTCCTCCAGGCCGACCCGGGTGGACCAGCGGCGCTGCCGCGCCAGTTCGACGAAATGCCAGACCGTGGCGTCGAAGCCATGCAGAAGAATCGGACGAGCCAGGCCCGCTTCACCAAGAACCGCGGCGATCCCATCGACGACGGCCTCACCCGCCGAGATATCCTGCTCCTCGATTTCGATCAGGATGCGAAGAACGCGTCGGCAGTCCGGCAGAGTAACGAGCCGCTTCGCATCGTCCACGTTCGCCAACCCAGCCTCGACTCCGACGCCCATGCCGTGCAACAGGTCGATGACCGCCGGTGCATCTGCCTCCGAGAGGTTGACCGAAGCGTAATCCGGAAGAACGCGCCACCCGGCGATCAAGTCGCGCGTCCTGCGTCGATCCCCTTCGATCCAGGCACCGGTCGACACGCCGACAAACGTACCCGGACAGGCGCGCCGAACAAGCCGGACCGTCTCGCCTACGGCGGCAAGGCTCTCGCGACCGTCAGCGGCACGGGCATGTAGATGAATTTCCGCAGCGCCCGCCGCGACACAAGCGGCGCTGTCGCGCGCCATTGCCTCGACCGTCAGCGGCAAGGCGGGATGATAGTCGAAGGGGCGCGCGCCGTTGATGCAAGCCTGAACGATCATCGGGGGTCTCCACTCTCTCGATATGGCAGCCTCGCCATTTCAAGCAGAAAATGCGACCTCAAATCGTCAGAAATACTAGAAAGCCGCCGCTGCCCCGGCTCAAGCCGGTATCAAGCATGATGACGGCGCCCTTCGCCGGAATGATCGGCAGACCGGCTTCCTGAGCCATCCAAACAAAAAGGGGGCGGGAAGACGGTCCCGCCCCAGTCGGTCGATCAATCCATCAATTACTTGATGGCGCCCGACTTCTTGTGGATCTCGATGAACTCGGCAACGTTGTCCTTGGTCACCAGCGGGCAGTCGATGTCGGTGTCGATCTGCTCGATCTTGCCGGTCAGCAGGTCGTGAGCGACGCTGATGTTCTTGGCAGCGAGGTCATAGGCGTTCTGCAGCGCCGTGGACGTCATGCGGCCTTCCTGGATCAGCAGCATGGCCTCTGCAGTGCCGTCGACGCCGTAGGCGAGCATCTTGTCGAACTTCGGATCGTCCTTGACGACTTCCAGAGCACCGGCGGCCATGTTGTCGTTCATGGAAACGACGGCATCGATCTTGTCGTTGGCCTGGACCCAGTCCTCCATGAAGCGCATGGCTTCTTCTTTGTTCCAGTGCGCGATCTGCTCGCCGACGATCTTCACGTCCGAACGCTTGTCGAAGAACTCCTTCTGCCAGGCGTCGCGGCGCATGTCGGCGTGCATGTTGCCCGACGGGCCGTTCAGCACGACGACATTGGCGCCCTGCGGGATCTGCTCGAGCGCCAGACGGGCGTTCACGGCAGCCTGCTCATACGGATCGGCGTCGACCGACGACGAGCCGGGGATATCCTTGATGCGGGCATTCGTCGTGATGACCTTGACGCCATCCTTGACGGCCTGCTCGACATAGGGACGCTGGGCTTCGCCGTTGTTCGGCTGGACGATGATCAGGTCGTACTTGTTGGCGACGGCGTTCTCGATGAACGCGTTTTCCTTGGCGTCGTCAGCCTGCGCGTCCATGACGTCAACGGTCATGTCCGGGTACTTCTTGACTTCGTCCATGATGCCGTTGGCCAGCCAGGCGGCAAAGGAGTCCGCCTGGGCGCGGGCGATGAAGGCAATCTTGTAGTTCTCAGCCTGAGCAACCGTCGTCGCGGCCAGACACAGGGCGGCCACAGCCGTGACGGTGCGGATCGATTTCATGAACTTCATTTGGTATCTCCTCCAAGATATCTGCTTGATGGGGGCATCTATCGATCGACATGAGCCCCGCGTTTCCTCCAAAGCGAACGCACTAAGCTTTTGCCTCCTTTCGCTCATTCGGTAGCTTGGCTGCACCCAGGGTCTTCCGGGTACGATTGACCTTGGCCCACATGTCGTAGCCGACAGCCAGGGCAATGATGCCGCCCTTGATGACTTGCTGCAGGTACGAGTCGACGCCGGTCAAATTCATGATGTTGTTGAGGAAGCCGACGATGAATGCGCCGGCGAGGGTGCCACCGGCCGTTCCAAGACCGCCGGAGAAGCTGGTTCCGCCGATGATCGCAGCGGTCAACGCCTCGAACTCGTAGCCCTGGCCGGCGTTGGGAGCGCCAACGTTGGTGCGGGCCATCAAGAGAATGCCGGCGAGACCGACGAAGGCGCCATTGATCAGGTAGGCGCCGATCTTGATCCGGCCGACGTTGATGCCGGATGCCCGGGCCGCCTCTTCATTGCCGCCGACCGCATAGAGCGAGCGGCCGAAGCTGGTGTGGCCGAGGATATACCACGTCACGATGCCGACGATGATCATGAAGAAGACCGGCAGCGGGACGAAGCCGATCTTGCCCTGACCGAACCAGACATAGTCGCCGATCTGGTAGATGTTCTGGCCCTTGGTGAAGAGAAGCGCGATGCCGCGCGCCACCGTCATCATCGCCAGGGTGGCGATGAACGCCGGAATGTTGAAACGTCGGACGAGGATGCCGTTGACGAAGTTGCAGAGTACGCCGACGATCAGACCGACGGCGAAGGCAAGGGACAGCGAGCCCGTTTCCTTGAAGACATAGACCGACAGGACGCCGGCCAGCGCCAGCACCGAGCCGCAGGACAGGTCCAGAAGGCCACCGATGATGAGGATCGTTTCGCCGAAGGCCAGGATCGTCGTCACGGAGATCTGAGCCGAGATATTCGAGAGGTTTCGCGGCGAGAGGAAGTTCTCGTTCAGAAGATTGCAGACGATGATCATCACGATAAGGACCAAGTAAATGGAGTATCGCGACTTGATGGTCTGCCACTTCTCCCTCGTCATCAGGTTGTTCATTTTCCGCCCCTTTTGCATCTCGCCAGTCAGATAGCGATCAGACCGCTTTCCTGGTCATGTTCATCGCGTAGCGCATGATTGCTTCTTGAGAGAACTCGGCTCTGTCGAGCTCTCCCGTTATCCGCCCCTCGGCCATCACGTACATGCGGTCACACATGCCGATCAGTTCCGGGAGTTCGGAGGAAACCATGATGATCGACTTCCCCTCTTTGACGAGGTTGGTCATCAGCTTGTAGATCTCAAATTTCGCGCCCACGTCGATGCCGCGCGTAGGTTCGTCAAGAATGAGGATGTCCGGGTCCTGAAGCATCCACTTCGACAGGACGACCTTTTGCTGGTTGCCACCGCTCAGCGTGCTGACCTGTACATCGATGGACGCCATCTTCACGTTGATCTTCTTGCAGATCTCCTCGACCCGGCTTCTTTCCTTGCTGGCGTTCAAGCGCCCCTTCTGGAAGAACTGGTCCATCGAGGCGAGCGTCACGTTCTCCTTGACGTCGCGGATCGGAACGATGCCGTAGCGCCGCCGGTCCTCCGACAGCATCACCACGCCATTCCTGATGCTGTCCTGGACGTTGCGAACCCTGACGGGAGCACCGTGAACCTTGACCGTTCCGCCGAACCGATCGTCGAGCCCGAACAATGCCCGCATCACCTCGGTCCGCCCGGCTCCGACCAGACCGGCGAAGCCGACGATCTCGCCCTTCCTGACATTGAAGGAGACGTTGCTGAAACCTGCCGGTCCGCTGAACCCGTCGACTTCCAGCACAACGTCGCCGACCGGAACCTCCTCCTTGGGATAGCCCTGCCCGAGCGCGCGGCCGACCATCAGGGAGATGACCGAGTCGATATCGAACTGATCCTTTGGCCGCGTCTCGATGACCTTGCCGTCGCGCAGGATCGAGATCTCATCGGCGATGCGGAAGATTTCGTCCATCTTGTGCGAGATGTAGACGATGCCCTTCCCGCGCGCGCGAAGGTCGGCGATCTTCTCGAAGAGGATTTCGATTTCCTTGTTGGTGATGGACGACGTCGGCTCGTCCATGATGATGATATCGGCATCTCGCGAGATTGCCTTGAGGATTTCCAGCATCTGAAGGTTGGAGATCGACAGGTCCTTCAGCTTGGTTTCCGGATCGTAGGAGAGGTTTTCCTGCTTGAGCAGTTGAAGCGTCTTCTGCCGGATGGTCTTCCAATCGACCCGCCCGAAGCTCTTCTTCGGCCAGCGCCCCGCGAACAGGCTTTCCTCGATCGTCATCTCGGGCGTGTAGTTCAGCTCCTGAAAGATCATCGAAACGCCGAGCTCACCCGCCTTGATCGGCGAGGTGATCTCGACCTTCTGGCCCTTGATCAGGGTCTCGCCACCATCGGGCTGGTAGATGCCGTTGATGATCTTCATCAAGGTCGACTTGCCGGCGCCGTTCTCGCCGCACAGCACGTGAACCGACCCTTCCTTCACAGAAAAGCAGACATCCTCGAGCGCTTTCACGCCCGGAAACGACTTGCTTATGTTTCTGACCTCGAGAAGAGTTTTCTGCATCGATTAGGTCCTTGATCGGCCGGATGGCGGAATACGGGATCGGCTTGGCGTTCGTCAGTTGACGCCATGCACGTCGGCGAGCCTGGCCCGATAGAGCCCGAAAGCCTCGTCATAGGCGGCCTTGCGGCTCGCAACCGGCGCCGTCGTCTTGTCGGCATCGAGGCTGACGCAGCGGTCGGCGATGGCGGCGATATCCTCGCCCGCCCCGGCGGACCGACCATAGGCCCAGATCGCCTGGATTGCCGCTCCGAGACATCCCGCCTCATCGCCCGTGGGAACGACAATCTCGGCGCCTGTCATGTCTGCGACCATCTGCCGCCAGGGTTTGCTGCGCGCGCCGCCGCCAATCATGAACACGCGCTCGGCGGCCTTGTCGCCGCGAATGCGGTGAAGTCCGGCGAGCACGCCGAAGGTGACGCCCTCGACCATGGCCCGCATCAGGTTTTCCGGCGTCATGTTGACGGCGGACAGGCCGAGGATGGTGCCGCGCGCCGTGGGGAGGTCGGGAGTACGCTCGCCGTTGAGGAACGGCAGCATGGTGATGCCACCGGCGCCCGGCTCGGTCGCCTCCAGCGCTTCCGATACGAAGCCGACGTCGCGGCCGAGCAGGTGGGCACCGCCGGACGTGACGTTGGTGGCGTTCATGGTGCACACGAGAGGCAGCCAGCCGCCGCTCGACGAGCAGAAGGGGGCAACGGCGCCGCTCGGATCGAGAACCGGCGTGTCGGAATAGGAGAAGACCGTTGCCGACGTCCCGAGGCTGATGGTGACCACGCCCTCGCGCACGTTGCCGGTGCCGATGGCGCCCATCATGTTGTCGCCACCGCCGGCCGCCACCATGCATTCGGTGGTGAGGCCGAGCGCTTCGGCCGCGGCCTGAGTGAGCTTTCCAACTATGGCGTCGGGCGCAACGAGGTCCGGCAACGCAGCGGCGAGACGGCCGCTGCCGCGATCGATCAGTGACAACGCCTCGGGCGCCCAGGCACGCTTGCGAACATCGAAGAAGCCGGTGCCGGAGGCGTCGCCGTATTCGGCCACGAAGCAGCCGGTCAGCCAATGGTTCAGGTAATCGTGCGGCAGCAGGATATGGGCAATGCGGGCAAAGTTGTCGGGCTCGCGGTCGGCGAGGAAGGCCAGCTTGGAGATGGTATAGCCGGTGAGCGGGATGATGCCGACCTTGTCGAACCAGGTCGCCGGTCCACCGAGGGCGGCAACGATCCGCTCGTTGTCGGGCGCCGTCTCGGTATCGCACCAGAGCTTGGCCGGCCGGATGACCGCCCCCTTGTCGTCGAGCACGGCGAGACCGTGCTGCTGACCGGACACACCGAGACAGCGGATCGCATCGGCGGGCAAGGCCGCTTCCTTGAGCGCCATGCGCACGGCTGCGATCATCGCATCGACCCAAATCGACGGATGCTGTTCGCGGGCGCCGCTGTCGCGCTCGATCAGGCTGTGGGCAGCATGACCGCGCCCGCGCACCAGCCCGTTCTCGTCTATGACGAGCGCCTTGGTCCCCTGCGTACCGCAGTCCACTCCAATGAACATCGCTTTCCCTCCCTACCCCCGCGGGCAGCCGATCGACAGGCCACGCAACCAGCGGGCCTCCTCTGCCCGACATTCCGATCGCGGTCTTCCATCGTCCTCCACGACCGGCAGCGAACTGCCGGCGGGTTACCTATTCACAGCGTCTCAACTCGCCTGATCGTTCGACTGGACCCGAATGGCCGATCTTCCCTTCGCCCATCGGGAGCGCCTCACGGCGCGGCAGATTCGAACGATTAAGGTTCCGCCCCATCAGACGGGCGAGACCATCTTGTCGACCGAGGCGCGGGCCGCGCCGGGAGCACCTGGAACAGAGGCTGCATTCATCATGCATACCTTCTTCAGTCATTCCCGGGGGCACCCCGCGCCGGTCTTGCTCAGAAGGTGATCTGGACCTTGACGTCAGACGGGTTCTGCTGGGCGGCGCGTTCGAAGGCCTCGATCGACTTGTCGAAGGGATAGCTCGCCGAGATCAGCGGCTTCAGGTCGATCTTGCCCGAGCCGAGCAGCGCCAGCGTGCGATCCCAGACGTTGGCGTAGCGGAAGATGCCCGTCAGGCTGATCTCCTTGACCTCCAGCGCCACCACGTCGAGCGGAACCCGGTCCTGCGGCATGCCGACCAGAACCACCCGGCCGCCCTGCGTCACCACGTCCAGCATGTCGTCGAAGGCCTTCGGAGCGCCGCTCGCCTCGAAGAACAGGTCGGCGCCCTTGCCGGCCGTCCGCTTGGCGACCACGTCGGCCAGCTTCTCTTTGGTCAGGTCGACGGCGACGACGCCGGGCACCTTGGCGATGATGTCGAGCTTGGCTTTGGCGACGTCGCTGACGATCACCTCCGAGCAGCCCGACGCCAGCGCGGCGAAGGCCACCATCATGCCGATGGTGCCGGCACCGGCCACCACGGCGATGTCGCCCGGACGGATGGCGCCCTTGGCGGCGGCATAGACGCCGATCGCCAGCGGCTCGACCATGGCGCCTTCGGCGAAGGACACGCTGTCGGGCAGCTTGTAGGTCAGCGCCGCCGGATGGACGACTTCGGGCGTAAGACAGCCGTGGATTGGCGGCGTCGCCCAGAAGCGCACGGCCGGATCGAGGTTGTAGTGGCCTTCCAGCGTCTGGCGCGAACCGAAGTCGGGAATGCCGGGCTCCATGCAGACGCGATCGCCAACCTTGAGATGGGAGACCTTGGCGCCGACCGCCGTCACCACGCCCGAAGCTTCATGGCCGAGCACCATCGGCTCGTTGACGATGAAGTCGCCGATGCGCCCGTGCTTCAGATAGTGAACGTCGCTGCCGCAGATGCCCACCGCCTTGATGGCGACCCGAACCTCATCGGCCGCCGGTTCAAGAGATCCGGGAAGGTCGATGTCGCGAAGACGAACGTCTCCAATACCCTCGAGAACGACGGCTTTTACCTTCATGGCTTTTCCTCCCGAGCCGCTGACCTGCATTCTCAGACGGGCTTGCGCGGCTCTTGATGGAGGAGAGTATGAGCGCCGGAAGCTATTCCCGCTAAGCCAATTCAACAAATCTGTGTGCATTATTTTACATTTTGAAACCTAGACGAGTTCCAAACCGGCATGCCGACCGAGGATTTCCAGGTTCTCGGTAAAAAGGGCGCCTCGGCATCCAGACGTCGGCTGTCTCAATGAGGCGCCCGGCACGGAGAAGCGCGGCGATGCGAGGGAACCAATCTTGTCGCGGTCGGTTTCACGAACCACCGAGTCTGTTTTTCAAATCCACCCGCCGGGCCTCGTTTGATGGCGTCTCAAGTTGAAAGTCGATCCTTCCACGGCGGTCGCCGATGCAGACCGCATCACCACATGACCATCCCGCGTTTCGAGCTATCATGGGTTCGGCCGGAGCTCCCATCCCGGTCGGCCAATCTTCCCGCATATTGGCAATGGCAAGTCGTCCCGGAGAACACGTGAATGCGTAAGGTGCTGTCTGGCTCGGCTTTTCCCCTGGGCGTGACGGTCGATGACAAAGGCGCCAACTTCGCGCTGTTTTCCGACAACGCGAGCGGCGTCACGCTTTGCCTGTTCGATCGCTTCGGTATCACCGAAACGGAGCGTATCGCTCTGCGCGAGTGCACCAACGGCGTCTGGCACTGTTACCTGCCCGGCGTCGGACGCGGGCAAGTCTATGGCTGGCGCGTCCATGGCCCATGGGCACCCGAAGCCGGCCATCGCTTCAACCCCAACAAGCTGCTGCTCGATCCCTATGCGCGCCAGTTCGTCGGAGACATCCGATGGAACGACACGCTCTATGGCTACCAGATCGGAGCCGGCGAAGACGCCGATCTCATGATGGACGAACGCGACAGCGCCGCCTTCATGCCCAAGGCGCGCGTGGTGGCGGGCACACCGATGGTCACCACCCAGCATCCGCATGTATCCTGGGCGAAAACGGTCATCTACGAAGGTCACGTGCGCGGCCTGACCATGCTGCACCCGGTGGTTCCGAAGACGATCCGCGGCACGTTCACCGCGCTGGGGCAGCCGGAGTTCGTCGATTATCTGGTCGGGCTGGGCGTCACTTCGCTGGAGCTTCTGCCGATCCACGCCTTTCTGCAGGACAGGCATCTCGTCGAGAGTGGCCTTTCCAACTACTGGGGCTACAACACGCTCGGCTTTTTCGCCCCCGAGCCACGTTACCTTGGCGACACCGGTCTCGAATCCATAGGAGAGGCCGTCGATCTGCTCCATCAGGCCGGCATCGAGATCATCCTCGATGTGGTCTACAATCACACCTGCGAAGGCAACCATCTGGGGCCGATGCTGTCCTTCAAGGGCATCGACAACGCGTCCTATTACCGCCTCCTGCCGGACAACGGTCGCTACTACGACAACCTGACCGGCTGCGGAAACGCGCTCAACACCGATCATCCTCGCGTATTGCAGATGATTCTCGACAGTCTGCGCATGTGGGCCACGGTCTACGGCGTCGACGGCTTCCGCTTCGACCTTGCCACGACGCTGGGACGTCGCCCCAGCGGCTTCGATCCGGGCCACGCCTTTTTCAATGCCATCCTGCAGGATCCCCTGCTCGGAGGGCTGAAGCTGATTGCCGAGCCCTGGGACATCGGTCCAGGCGGCTATCAGCTCGGATCGTTTCCGCCCGGCTTTTCCGAATGGAATGGCGACTACCGCGACAAGGTGCGCGGCTTCTGGAGCGGCGAGGAAGGACTGCTGCCGAGCTTTGCCACCCGCGTCGCCGCCTCGCAGGACATTTTCGCCGAAGGGCGCCGTCGGCCATGGTCGAGCGTCAACTTCATCACCGCCCATGATGGTTTCACCCTCAATGACCTCGTCTCCTACAACCACAAGCACAACGAGGCCAATGGAGAGGACAACCGCGACGGCCACGACGATAACAAGAGCTGGAACTGCGGCGCCGAGGGCGAGACCGATGACGAGGCCATCAACGCCCTGCGCCACAGGCAGAAGCGAAACCTGCTCGCCACGCTGTTCCTCAGTCAGGGCGTGCCGATGGTGCTTGCCGGCGACGAGTGCTCCAACACGCAAGGTGGCAACAACAACGCCTACTGCCAGGATAACGAAATCGGCTGGGTCAACTGGTCGAACGACGACCCGGAGCTACCGAAGTTCGTGGCGCGGCTTGCCGACCTCAGAAAGAACCATTCTGCCCTCTCTCGGCCGGAGTTCCTGACCGGCGCCCGCAACGAGATGGGACAGCCGGACGTCGCCTGGTTCAACAATCACGGCGACCGGATGACCGAGGCCGACTGGGAAAATCCGCATTCCAAGTGCCTGACGCTGCGCCTTGCGCCGGTCCTGGAAAGCGAGACTCCGCTCCTGATCATGCTGAATGCCTCACATGTTCCGGTCGAGTTCCAGATCCCCCCGGGGCACCCAGGGGACTGGGAAGTGATCCTAGCCACGGACGGCGATCTCGAGGATGCCCGGCTCGGCGGCGATGCCACTTTCACCATGCCCGCCCGAACGCTCGTTCTCGCCGAGTGGCGGGAACAAAGCCCGACCGATTCCGTTCCAGAGGCAACCAAGCCGACGAACGGAACGGACGACGATTGACGGGTAGCACGCCCGCCCGTCGATGAACGTTGTGCCGACTGCCGTACGATGCGGCTCGTCTCGCTGCTTTTGGAGGAGACTCGCCATGCCACCTCGCACCATTCGCCGCGAACAGGAGATGAAATTCGGCACGCAAATGACGCCGGACGGCGTTCGGTTCCGTCTTTGGGCGCCGCTTGTCCCGTCGGTCGAGCTGGAGGTCGATGGCTGGTCGCTGCCCATGCAGAAGGATGTGCGCGGGTGGTACGAAGTTGAGGTGCCCGGCGTGAGCCATGGCAGCCGGTACATGTTCTGCCTGCCCGATGGCAAGAAGGTGCCGGACCCCGCATCGCGTTATCAGCCGGAGGACGTCGACGGCCCGAGCGAGGTCGTCGATCCGCTCGTCTTCGAATGGACAGATCTCGGCTGGCGCGGGCGCCCCTGGGAAGAGTGCGTCTTCTACGAGCTGCACATCGGCACCTTCACGCCTGAGGGCACGTTCCGGGCAGCGGCGGACAAGCTTGAGTATCTCGCCGAACTAGGAATCACCGCCTTGCAGATCATGCCTCTCGCCGATTTCGCTGGGCGATGGAACTGGGGATACGACGGCGTCTACATGTTTGCCCCGGACGCCTCCTACGGCCGCCCCGAAGACCTGAAGGCACTGATCAATCGCGCCCACCAACTCGGCATGATGGTCATGCTCGACGTCGTCTACAACCACTTCGGTCCGAAGGGAAACTACATTCCCCTTTACGCGCCCATTCTCAACGACAAGGAGACGCCGTGGGGGCCGGGCCTGAACGTCGACGGCGAAAATGCCACCGTGGTGCGGGACCTCGTGCTCGCCAACGCAAGATTCTGGATCAACGAGTATCGCTTCGACGGCCTGCGCTTCGACGCGCTGCATGCCATTGAGGACAGCGGTCCCAAGCACCTGATCCAGGATCTCGCCGAACAAACCCGGGCAGCGAGCGACGGTCGGCAGATCCATCTTGTCGCCGAGAACTCACATAATGAGGCGAGCTGGCTGAGACGGCGCGATGATGGAACGCCATGGCTCTACACCGCCCAGTGGAACGACGACCTGCATCATTGCCTGCATGCGCTCATCACCGGGGAGAGCCAGGCCTATTACCAGCCCTACGCGGAGCGTATCGATCTTCTCGCGCGCGCATTGGCCGAGGGATTTGCCTGGCAGGGCGAGTACCTGGCGCGCGAGAACCGACCCCATGGCGAGCCGAGCGCCTTTCTGCCGCCGACGTCCTTCGTATCCTTCATCCAGAACCACGACCACACCGGAAACCGCCCGGCGGGCGAGCGCATCGGTCAACTGGTCCCGCGCGAAGCGGCCCGAATGCTGGCTGCGCTCTATCTGCTATCGCCGCAGATTCCGATGCTGTTCATGGGCGAAGAGTGGGGCGCCAAGACTCCCTTCTGCTTCTTTTCCGACATCAGGGAGTTGGGCGACGCCATCCGCAGCAGTCGGGAGGAGGAGCTCAGGGAGTTCCGTCTGGCCGGCACAGGCGAGCACATCGACCCGATGAACGAGAGCGCCTTCCTGGGATGCAAGCTCGACTGGAACGAGCGGGCGCCACCGGAGAGTACCGAGATGCTGGAGCTCTACAAGGACCTGCTGCATGCGAGATCCACCGTCCTGATACCTCTCCTCGTCGGGGTCGAGGGCAACAGCGGTTCGGCGGAAGTAATAGGGCCTCGAGCCTTTCAGGTTTGCTGGACACTCTCCGGCGGCACCCGCCTCAACCTTGCCGCCAATCTCGGCGCCACGCCGCAGACAGGCAAGTGGCACGACGTCTTTCCTCTCTGGTGCGAAGGCACGTTCTCGGCGGACACTCTCGGTCCCTACACAGCGTTGTTCTGGTTGTCCTGACCGCCTTCCGGGCGCTCTGTTCGCCGACGAGGCCAACGTACTGGCGCTACAGCCCAAAGCAATCGCGGCCCCCTTTTGGGAGGCCGCGAGAGACATGGTGGGCACCTGGAGCACCCGCCGATCCGGTTGAATCAACCTGATCGAAAAGCGGCTGCTCCAACAGACAAAGCTAGTGCTGCCCCCCCTTGCGTCCGGCTTCTGCCGCCCGCTCGGGATCGTTCTTGAAGTTGCCGCCGGACTCCTGACCGCCCCTGCGGCCGGCTTCGGCGGCACGCTCCGGATCGTTCTTGAAGTTGCCGCCGGATTCCTGACCACCCTTCCGGCCAGCCTCAGCCGCCCGTTCGGGGTCATTCTTGAAGTTGCCGCCGGATTCCTGGCCGCCCTTGCGACCGGCTTCGGAGGCGCGCTCCGGATCGTTCTTGAAGTTGCCGCCGGACTCGCGGCCACCCTGCGCGGCGATTTCCCGCTGCTTGTCGTCATCCATGGAAGCAAATCCACGACGGGAGGTGTCGCCAGTGCTGCTCTGTTGGTTAGGCATTGCTTTTCTCCTTGAGGGATCGTGCTGCCTTGTTGGTAGCGACATATAAACCCTCACCCCAACCAATTGTTCCGTGCCAACGCCTGATTTTGACTCTCATTATTAAGCAATCTCAGGCAAGCGAGACGCACAATACCAGTTTGTGGGCAGATAAATATTAAACTAATACAAATCAGAAAATGTCAATATTATGTCTAATCGATCGATCCGCTTCGCTACCTGCAACACATGGTTGGCTTTTTCTATCACAGCGTATGTTGTTTCTCCTGTTCCAAGCTGATCTCAACATTTATCGCGCCCCTTGGGCCAAATGGAACCGCGTGGATATCGAGACCGTTCTGGCATGGTGGATCATGCACGCCCATGAGAGGCAGATCTGCTAACAGCGAAGGAGGCCGTGATGACGATCAGAGTGAAGGAAATAAAGCCGCTCGAAGATGGCCGCTGCAGTGTGGAGTTCTGCCTGGTCGACAATACGGTCGTTACGATCGCATTGCCGCCGGCGGAGAAAGACGCACCGAACGCGGACCCGACCGATCGCGCCGAAGCGGCCATCAAAGCCGTTTGCGCGGCCGTTTCCTCCGGACTGCGGGATGCCATCCCCACCACGAACGATGCCCGAGACAACCAGGATCGCGACACATTGGAGGAACAGCTTGAGGAAGGCCTCGAGGACAGCTTCCCGGCCAGCGACCCGGTATCGATCAGCGTGCCGTCCACGCTGCCCAAGACCGCAGGAAAGAGCTAGACATGGTCGCTCGGTGCCGGCGACGCTGCACCCCTGCCATCGGTATTAACGCCTGCGGCGTTGTAGATGGACAGGGGCTTTGCCAGCGGAAAAAGTCGAAGGGCGCCTCGAGTTGCCACGGGTTAGCCGTTTGTCCGCCAAACAAAGAAACATTCAGCTTGCCGCCTGAGCTATCTGGCGGGCTTGCCTGAGATCCGAAACGAACGCGTCGAAGGACGCCTGTTTGGCCGTCGCATCCGGAAGGCGCAGCAGGTAGGATGGATGGACGGTCAAAACCCCCCGCCTGTTGCCGAAGGCCATCGGCCCGCGCTCGCGCATCACAGCCACGGAGCGCCCGGCGAGGGCCAACCCCGCCGTGGCGCCGAGTGCGACGATGACCCTCGGACGCACCAGATCGATCTCTCGCCACAGCCACCAGCGTTGATGGACGATCTCTCCTGTTCTTGGTTTGCGGTGAATCCGTCGCTTGCCGCGCTCGGTGAAGTGAAACTGCTTCACGGCATTGGTCATGTAGGCCTCACCGCGATCGATTTCCGCCTCGGCGAGGGCGTGATCGAGCAGGCGTCCGGCCGGACCGACGAAGGGCCGGCCCTCTCGATCCTCGGCGTCCCCCGGCTGCTCGCCGACGAAGGCTATAGGCACCAGAATTGAGCCCTCACCCCCCACGACACCGCCAACTCCGGCCACAGACGGGAACTCCCGCCGCATGGCGTCGTTGAGCTCCTCAAGCGAGGCAAAGTCCCGGTCGGTCATGTCGGACCTCGAAACGGCCGGCCTCACCCAAACGTGTGCCGGCTTTGCGGCAACGCGCCGGGTCCCAGGCGGTTCCCGTCACATCAGCCGGCGACTGTCGGTCGGTCGCCATTCCAAACCCAGCTCCCGCATGACCGCGAGGGCGTCGTCGGGGGCGCGGAAGCCGTCGGTATTGTCGAAGAACAGGAAGACGTCGCGCGGACTGTTCGGTGCTTTGACATCGCTCGCGAAGTCACCGTCGTCCATTGGCTCGCCTTGCGCCCACGCTGAAATGCGCCGCGCCCAGCGCTGACGTTCGGTACTATCATAGCCGGACCGGTAGAGATCGCGCGAACCATGCAGGCGGCAGTAGACGAAGTCCGAGGTGACATCCATCAGGCGGGGCCATTCAACGGTATCGGCACAGACCAGGGCGATGTCCTGTTCGCGCAGAAGCTCGATGAAGGACGGATGGCGAAAGCTGTTGTGACGGACCTCAAGCGCATGGCGTAGGGGCTGTTTGGCTGGCCGCGTCAGGTCCGGATTGTCGATGTGATCGTCGTGGCGACCAGCCAGGTCGGCGGCCGCGTCGGTGTTTCTCGGCAACAGAGACAGAAAGGCGCGCATCCGTTCGAGGTCCAGAACAAAACTTGGCGGAAACTGCCAGAGTATGGGGCCGAGCTTTGCGCCGAGCCGCAACGGTCCGGAGGCAAAGAAGTTGGCAAGCGGTGCCTCGACATCCTTCAGGCGCCTGACGTGGGTGATGAAGCGCGGTCCCTTGACGGCGAAAACGAAGTCGTCCGGCGTCTCCGATGCCCATCGATCGAAAACGCGCGGCTTCTGCAGGCCGTAAAAGGTCCCGTTGATTTCCAGAGACGGAAAGCGCGAAGCGGCATAAGCGAGCTCTTCGCTTTGCCGCAGCCCTTCCGGGTAGAAGCGGCCACGCCACGGTGCGTAGGTCCAGCCAGATATGCCGATGCGAATGAAACCGACCTTGGAAGTCATGCTGCCTCCGGAAGTGTATCCGGAGGGAACGTCGCTTTCGCGTAGCGGGTTCCTCGCCCGCCGTGCATCACGGCTGGCCAAGGGAGTGGTTGCCCCCTTGGCTTTCAGCAGCCGGATCGTCAGCCGACGAGCGCGTGATCGTCGCGCCGGATCGCCACGATGGTCGAGCGCGGCAGCTTGCCTTCGCCATCGGGGAAAGGTGCGCCGGGATGCTGGATGCCGACGAACAGCGTCCGCTTGTCCGCCGACCAGGTCATGCCCGTGACTTCGCCGCCCTTCGGACCGGTCAGGAAGCGCTCGATGCGGCCGGTCGCCGGATCGCCGGCGAGCATCTGGTTGTTACCCTGGCCGAGGAAGTCGCCTTCGTTGCTGTCCTCACCGTCCGTCTGGATCCACAGAAGGCCGGTCGAGTCGAACATCATGCCATCAGGCGAGTTGAACATGTTGCCGGAGTTGATGTTGGACGAGCCGGCATAGGCGTCGTTGTGGACGTCCGGATTGCCGGCCATGACGAACAGGTCCCACTTGAACTTGCCGTCGGCATGATCGTCGTTTTCCGGATACCAGCGGACGATCTGGCCATACTCGTTCTTCTCGCGCGGGTTGACGGCGTTGAGCGCCATTTCGTCGCCGCCGGCATTGGCGCGCAGCTTGCCGTCCTTCATCTCGCCACGCCGGCTGTTGTTGGTCAGCGCGCAATAGGCCTCGATGGCGATCGGGTTCACGGCAACCCACTCGGGCCGGTCCATCGTCGTGGCGCCGACCTTGGAGGCCGCCTGACGGGTGAAGACGGAAATCTCGTCCGGCGTCATGCCGGTCGTCTCCGGCGTCAGCGCCAGCCACTCGCCATTGCCGTCGTCGGAGAACTTGGCGACATAGAGCGTGCCCTCGTCGAGCAGCCTGGAGGTGTCGCCGCCCGGCACATAGATGCCATTCGAAACATACTTGTAGAGAAACTCGCCCCGCTCGTCGTCGCCCATATAGACGACCACGCGACCGTCGCGTGCGACCGCGACGGCGGCATTCTCGTGCTTGATACGGCCGAGGGCAGAGCGCTTGATCGGCGTCGAGGAGGCGTCCGACGGATCGATCTCCACGATATAGCCGGCGCGGCGCGGCTCGTTGGGATTCTTGGAGACGTCGAAGCGAGAATCGAAAGCCTCGTAGCCATAGCGCGTTTCGGCGGCGATGCCGTAGCGCTTGTAGTCATCGGGCATGGCGAAGTTCGGATCGGTGGAGCCGAAGTAGCCGTTGAAGTTTTCCTCGCAGGTCAGGTAGGTGCCCCAGGGCGTCTTGCCGGCGCCGCAGTTGTTGAAGGTGCCGAGGCTGTCTGTGCCGTTGGGATCGGCTGCGGTCTTGATGAGATCCGAACCAGCAGCGGGGCCGGAAATCTTCATCGGCGTCAGATGGGTGATGCGGCGGTTGAACGGGCTGTCCAGCACGATCTCCCAGCCGTCCTTGCCTTCGGCAACTTCCATGACGGTGACGCCCTGCAGATTTTGCAGGATTTTCACATCGTCGGCGCTCTTCGGCATGCCCTTTTCGTTGTGCGGAAGGTTGGTCTCGTTGTTCACGTACTCATGGTTGACGGCGATGACCTGACGGCCGCCGATCACGAACAGTTCCATGCCGTCGGTGTTCTCGCCGAAGACCTTGTCTGAGTTCTCGAGGCTGACGCCGTTGACCGGATCGATATCCGGAACACCCGAGAACAGCGGTTGTCCCCACTTGGCGAGCGGCTTCCAGGCATAGCCCTCGGGAACGTGCACGGTGCTGTCGGTAAAGATCGGGATCGGCTTGAAGGCGAAGCGGCCGGACATGCCTTGGGCATGAGCGGCGGTGGAACTCATCAGGTTGCCGAGCGTTCCCATGGCTGCGGCGGCCGAGCCGAAAGCCAGGACGCCGCCGAGAAAGCCGCGACGCGAGACGGCCCGTTCGACCACGCGATCGAAATCGGTCACTGCCGGGGGCGGGTTCTGCAGCTCATCCCACTCGTCCCAGGACAGTTTGTTGGTGTCGATATTCGCCATGACGGTATCCCCTTCCACTTGGAATCGTTCCAAGCAAAGGGATTTACATCTGTAAAAATACATACAGATGACAGGCCGAGAATTTCGATCTTGGGATCAGCCGGAAAGCCCCAAATCGCTGAGGTCGGGGCCGCGCGGCACGATACGCTGCGGATTGAGCGCCTTCATCGAGTAGTAGCCATGCTTGATGTGGTCGATGCTGACCGTGTCCCGGATGCCCGGAAATTCGAGAACGCGCTTCAAGTAACCGCTGAGTCCCGGGTAGTCGGAAATGCGCCGCAGATTGCATTTGAAAAGACCGTGATAGGCGGCATCGAAGCGGATCAGCGTCACGAACAGGCGGACGTCCGTTTCGGTGAACCGGTCGCCATGAAGGAAAGGCCGACCGTCGGCGAGCCGGGCTTCCAGCTCATCGAGCATGTCGAACACGTCGTCGAAAGCCTCGTCATAGGCTACCTGTCTGGTGGCGAACCCTGCCCGATAGACGCCATTGTTGAGGCGTGGATAGATGCGGTCGTTGAGCGCATCGATCTCGGACGCAAGATCGGCCGGGTATAGATCGAGATCCGACGTGGCGAGATCGCCGAAGCCGGAGTTGAGCATCCTCAGGATGTCGGCCGACTCGTTGTTGACGATGGTGCCGCGCTTCTTGTCCCACAACACCGGCACGGTGGCGCGGCCGGTGAAGTGGGGATCGGCCTTGGTATAGACCTGATGCAGATAGGTGGCGCCATTGACCGAGTCTTCGGTCGAACCGGGATAGTCACCAAAGCGCCAGCCCTCCTCGGTGATCATCGGCTCGACAATCGATAGGGAGATGACACTTTCCAGCCCCTTCAGCTTGCGGCCGATCAGCGTTCGCGAGGCCCAGGGGCAGATCAGCGCGATGTAAAGGTGATAGCGGCCCGGCTCGGCACCAAAGCCTGCCTCGCCCGTCGGCCCGGCCACACCGTCGGGTGTCACCCAATTGCGAAAGCTGGAGGTCTGGCGGACGAAGCCACCCTTTTCGTCCGTCTTTTCAACCGGTTTCCACTCCGCGGTCCATTTACCGTCGACGAGCATGGAGGTCTCCTGTCTGGTTGGGGCCTTGGGCCTTGGCGCGACTCTCAATCCGATACGATAGTCATAACGGTTTGCAGCAGCCAGAGTTCCTCCGTAAAGCCTCAGCCCCGAGGCGGGCGACTTGACGCCCCGGTTCTCGAAAAACGTTTCGGCCGAAACAAGCGGTACTCCACAGCCCTCATCTGCCCCCTCAGCCTCTGTCATTGGCCTGTAATGATCGGCGTCTATCGAAAGAAGCCAAGACAGAAACAACTGAGGGGACGCTTGCACAGCTGTGCAAAGCGCAAGATGAATGAGCGACGACGCCTACCTCAACCTTCGCGGCATCGACGCCGGCTACGGCCAGACGCGGGTGCTCGAAGGTATCGACCTCTCGATCGGCAAGGGGGAGTTCGTCGCCCTGCTCGGCGCCTCGGGCTGCGGCAAGACGACGCTTCTCCGCGCCATCGCCGGCTTCGCCTTCCCGAGCGCCGGCAGCATCCATGTCGGGGATCACGACGTCACCCGCCTGCCGCCCGACAAGCGCGGCATGGCCATGGTGTTCCAGTCCTATGCTCTCTGGCCTCACATGACGGCCGCGCGCAACATCGGCTACGGCCTTCGCCTCAAGGGCTGGCGGCGCGAGGCGATCGCCGCCCGTGTCGCCGAGATGGAGGCCCTCCTCGGTCTCGAAGGGCTCGGCGCTCGCAAACCGTCGGAACTGTCCGGCGGCCAGCGCCAGCGTGTCGCGCTCGGCCGAGCTCTGGCGGTCGATCCGGACATCCTGCTGCTCGACGAGCCGCTGTCGAACCTCGACGCACGCATTCGCCTGACGGTGCGTCACGAAATCCGCGCCCTGCAGCAGCGGCTCGGCATCACCACCATTCACGTCACCCACGACCGCGAGGAGGCCATGGTGATGGCCGACCGCATCGTCATCCTCGACAAGGGGCGCATTGCCCAGCTCGGCACGCCTCAGGCGATCTACACCCGGCCGGCGTCGGCCTTCGTCGCCGCCTTCATGGGCGCCGAGAACGTCGTCCATCTCGATGCCACCTGCTCGGGTCATCGGGTCGACATCGCCGCCGGGCCGCTCAACAGGGCGGCCAGCCTGTCGCTGGACTGGCCGGCGCCCCCCAGCGGCAGGCTTGAGGCGCGGTTCCGCTCCGAGCGGCTGCACCTCCGGCGCCTCGACGAGGCGTCCCAGGAAGACGGCAATGCCGTGGAGCTGATCGGCCGCGTCGAGGCCGTCGTCTACCCCGGCGGCGAGTGGCGCCACACCGTCCGCATCGGCGACGGCTCGGTGCTCGTCGACGGCACCGAAGCCCTGCCTCCCGGTACCGACGTGGTCGTCCGGGTCCCGACCAACGGCCTCTTTCTGTTTGCCTCGCCGGTCGATGCGCCGACCGGCACCCCGCCATCCGCAACCGACGAGCCTTCGCCGGTTCGGGAACGACTGACCGCCTGACAACCAGAATCCAACGATCGAAATCGGAGTCGCGTCATGAACAAGCTGTTGCTCAACTCCACGGTGGCGCTCGCCATCCTCGCCTCGCCGGCCGCCGCCGCCGAGCTGACCGTGATCACCGCCGGCGACCAGAACATGGTCGACTACATCAACGATTACTTGGCCCCGCTGTTCGAGCAGCAGAATCCGGGCAACACTGTCCGCGCCGTCGGCACCGGTCCGGGCGACGCCGGCTCGCAGAAGATCCTTGAGCGTTTCGACGCCCAGGCCAAGGCCGACGCCGCCACCTGGGACACCGACGTCGCCATCGTCCACGAGAAGTTCGCCGGCCCGATGGTCCAGGCCGGTTATCTCGAGGCCTATCGCGACAAGATCGCCACCGGCAAGCTGGTGACGCGCGCCAACGCCGACAATGCCCTGGGCACGGACGTCAAGGGCTACGTCATGCCGATGTTCAACAGCCAGACGGCCGTCGCCTACAACCCGGCGCTGGTTCCGAACCCGCCCAAGAGCTATGCCGAGATCGCCGAGTGGGCGAAGGCCCATCCCGGCCAGTTCGGCTACAACGGCATCAAGGGCGGCGCCTCGGGCGTCAGCTTCGTGATGGGCTGGGTCTACGCCTTCTCGGGCAGCGATGCCCAGAAGCTGATGTACGGCCCGTTCGACAAGGCCGAGGAAGCCAAGTGGGACGACGCCTTCGCCGGCCTCAAGGAGTTCACCAAATCGGCCACGCTGACGCCGGGCAACGCCGGCACGCTGGACCTTCTGTCGCGCGGCGAGATCGCCCTCGGCCCGGTGTGGGTCGACATGTTCTACTCCTGGCAGGCCGACGGCCGCCTTCCGCCCGAGCTGAAGCTGGTGCTTCCCGCCCCTGGCATGCCCGGCCAGCCGATGCACTACGTCATCCCGGCCAAGGCCCCGAACAAAGACCTTGCCGAGAAGTTCGTCGAACTGGCCACCTCGCCGAAGGTGCAGGCCGAGGGCATCGTCAAGAAGTTCAACTGGTACCCGGGCATCGACGCCGACGAGGTCAAGGCCGAACTCGACGACGCCACCTGGAACAAGCTGTTCGTCGACATCACGCCGGCGGATCTGGCCGAGAAGGGCAAGCCCTTCCCGCTCGCTCCGTACAACACGGCCATTCTCGAGGCCTACGAGGCCAAGGTCGCCAACTGAGCGACCGATCCATGAGAGACCGCTCCGCCTCGCGGGGCGGTCTTCTTCACAAAACGCTTTCCGGATAAGCCGATGGCACGTTTTCTCGGTCCGTTGCTGGTCTCACCGGCGCTGATCATCATCCTCCTTCTCTTCATGCTGCCGCTCGCCGCCTCGGTGATCGGTGCCTTCGAAGTGGAGGGAGCCTATGGCCTCGGCAATTTTACCAAAGCCTATGACTTCTACACGCAGGACATCGTCTTCACGGCGGTGATCGTCGGCCTGTCGGCCCTGCTGACCGGTCTTCTCGCCATCGCCATCGGCGGCTATCTCACGCTTGGCGAGAACCCCACCGCCGTCGCCATCCTGCGCTGGCTCTATCGCTGGCCGATGTTCATTCCGTTCATCGTCGTCGGTCAGATCCTGCGCACCTTCCTTGCCAAGAGCGGCCTCTTGAACTCGACACTCATCGCGCTCGGCCTCATCGATCCGCTTTCCGCCACCAGCTATCTCGATTGGCGCGGGGTCGTCATCGCCTTCGTCTGGAAGCAGACGCCCTTCGTGGCGCTGATGGTGGCCGGCGCCATGGCCTCGCTCGATCGCGGCACCATCGAAGCGGCGCGCAACCTCGGCGCCTCCCGCCTGCGCATCCTTGTCGAAATCATCGTGCCGCAGGTGACGACCACGCTGCTGGTCGGTCTCGTCCTGTCCTTCGTCACGATGATGGGCGTGCTGTCGGTGCCGCTGATGATCAACGCCCAGGCGCCGACCATGATCACCGCCGACATCGCCTTCCGTCTCAGCACCTACCGCGACTATGGTGTCGCCAACGCGCTCGGCCTGATTTCGCTGGCCATCAGCGGCGTCGCGGCCTGGTTCTATCTCCGTGTCAACATGAGGCAGAGCCGATGAGCGCCGTACTTGCCGCCCCTCGCGATTATTCCTCTCTTCGCAACCTCCTTTGGTGGCTGCCGCGCGCGGTCATCCTAGGCGCGCTGGCTTTCGTCATCTTCGGACCGCTGTTCAACATGCTGGTCTGGACAGTGGCGGAACGGTGGTATTTCCCACATACGCTGCCCATCGACTACGGCTTCAGCTACTGGGGCCGGGTGTTCGCACCGCGTGGCAACGCGCTGCAGTCGCTCGTCGCCTCGATCAGCATCGCGCTGTTCACCGTCGCCGGTTCGTTGGCGCTCGCCATTCCCGCCGGCTATGCACTGGCCCGGTTGAAACTGCCGCTCAGAGGGCTGGTGCTCCTCGCCTTTCTGCTGCCACAGGCGTTTCCCAACCTGCCCGTCTACGTCAACATCGCCAGATTGTTCTACGAGATCGGCCTCAACGGCACCGTCCTCGGCGTCGTGCTGGTGCACGTGACGCATGGCCTCGTCTATGCCGTCTGGATTGCCTCGGCCGCCTTCTCCGCCGTCGACCGGGACCTGGAACTGGCCGCTCGCAACCTCGGCGCCTCCGGTCTCAAGGCCTTCGCCGACGTGACGCTACCGCTCGCCGCCCCCGGCCTGATGGCCAGCGCCATCTTCGTCTTCCTGGAGTCGCTCGACGAGTTCACCGGCAGCTACTTCGTTGGTGCGCCGGACGTGACGACCCTGCCGCTCTTGCTTTACTCGGCAGGAGCCGGCGGCAACTACCAGATCGCCTCGATCACTGCGCTGCTGCTGCTCGTTCCGTCGATCGCCTTCATGCTGGTGGTGGAAAAGTTTCTGCGCGCCGACGTGCTCGCCAAGGTCGGACAGTAGACTTTCACCATGACCGACACTCTCAACGGTAAACCCCATCCCGCCCCGCGCTTCGTGAGCGCACGCGACGTCGCCGAACTTGCCGGCGTGTCGCGATCGGCCGTCTCGCGCGCCTTCACGCCCGGTGCTTCCGTCGCGCCGGAAACGCGCGAGAAGATCATGGCCGCCGCCGGCCGCCTCGGCTATCAGGTCAACGACCTCGCCAGAGGGTTGCTCGCCAATCGCAGCCGCATCGTGGGGCTGGTCGCCACCAAGCCGGAGGTCGGCTTCCGCGCCCACCTGACCGCGGCGCTGGCCGCCGTGCTGATCCGTCGGGGTTCCGTTCCCGTGCTCATCAACGCCGGCGAGACGGACGAAGAGACGGAGGCCGCTCAGCGCACCCTGTTCGGTCACCGCGCCGAGGCCGTCATCGTGCTGTCGGGATCGCCACCCTCTTCCTTCATAGAGCTTGCCCGATCGAATGGTCTGCCGTTGGTCGCCATTGGCCGCGAGGCGCCGGAAATCGACCTCATCCAGACCGACAACGCCGCCGCCGCGCGTGTGCTTGCCGCAGCGTTCGTCGAGGCCGGACACAAGCGCTTGGCCTTTGCCGGGTCGGAGAGCGGCACGCCGGCCATCGTCGAACGCGAGCAGGCCTTCGTTGCCGAGGCAACCCGGCTGGGCGCCGACGTCGCCGTGGCGCGCGGGCCCGATACGGACTACGCGGGAGGCCTTCTGGCGGCGGAGCGCCTGTTCACGACTCGCGAAAGACCGAGCGCCGTGTTCGCCGTCAACGACCTCGTCGCCTTTGCGCTGATCGACCACCTGAAGGGCCGGCTCGGCCTGCGCATTCCCGAGAACGTAGCGGTGGTCGGCTTCGACGATCTGCCGGAGGCCGCCTGGCTCGGCTACCGCCTGACCACCTTCCGTCAAGATCCGCTGGATCTCGCCGAACAGGCGGTTGCGCTGCTGGAAAACCGCGCCGCCGAACCGTCCGCCGCGCCGGTGAGCCTGCGCATCGAAGCCCGGCTGATGATCCGCGACACTTTCCGGCCGGTGGCCGATGGAGCACCCGCATCTTGAACATCCCCCATGACGTCCGCGTTCGTCTCGACCTTGCCCGTGATCTCGTTGGCGAAGCCGGCAAGCTGGCGCTCGGGCACTTTGCCGACCGCGCGCATCTCGGCGTCGACGCAAAACTCAACGGGCAGGATGTCGTATCGGCCGCCGACCGGGCCGTCGAAGTCCTGATCCGCTCGTCCGTCGCCGATCGCTTTCCCGATGATGGCTTTCTGGGCGAAGAGTACGGTCTTCAGGAAAGCCGGTCAGGCTGGCGCTGGACCGTCGACCCGATCGACGGCACCAGTTGCTTCGTGCATGGCTTGCCAAGCTGGTGCATTTCCGTTGCGCTGTCGGATGCCCATGAACAGACGCGCTTCGGCCTGATTCTGGCGCCGGTCACGGGCGATCTCTACGAAGCCGTCGCGGGCGAAGGCTCTCGCCTTAACGGCCAGCCGATCCGCGTCGACGAGCGGACAACCCTTGGAACCGGCCTCGTCGGCCTTGGCGCCAGTCACCGGGTCGCCGCGACCAAGATCTCCGCCGTGCTTCAGGCGCTGCTCGAAAGTGGTGGCATGTTCGTTCGCTCGGGTTCCGGTGCATTGTCGATCGCCGAGGTCGCGGCGGGTCGCCTCTGTGCCTACTACGAGCCGCACATCAACGCCTGGGACTGTCTCGCCGCTCTGCTGATCGTCCGCGAGGCCGGCGGTTTTACCGCCGAGTTCCCCGGCGAAGGACGCTCCCTTCTCCAAGGTGGCCCGGTTCTGGCCGCCGCGCCTCAGATCGCCGAGCCGCTCAACAACCTGATCGCCCATGCCCGCCAACGCGCCTCCTGAGGAGATGAGCATGAAACTGATCCAGATCACCGATCCGCATCTGCGTGGCGATGGCAAACCGGTTTGCGGGCTCGACCCAGCGGCAAGCCTTGCGAAGGCGATTGCGGACATCAATCTTCACCACGCCGACGCCGATCTCGTCGTGGTCACCGGCGATCTCTCCGACGACGGCTCGCAAGCGTCCTACCGAACGCTCGCCGACCTTCTGGAGCCCCTGATTCCACCGTTTCGCCTGCTGCTCGGCAACCATGATGATCGCTCGGCCTTCCGCGCCGTGTTTCCGGATGCGCCGGCCGAGGACGGGTTCGTTCAGTCGATCATGGACGCACAGGCGGTGCGGCTCGTGTTCCTCGACACGCTCGACCAGGGTGCTGTCGCCGGCCGGCTCTGCGACCGCCGCCTTGCCTGGCTCGATCGACAACTGAGCGAAGCCGCCAATCCGGCCCTCGTCTTCATGCACCACCCGCCGCTCGACATTGGCATGCAGCCGCTCGACGGCGTGAAGCTTGCCGGCCCCAAGGCCTTCGCCGACATTCTTGCCCGCCATGGCAAGGTCCGCCACATCTTCGCCGGGCATGTGCATCGCCTTTGCGGCGGCACGTGGAACGGCGTCGCCTTCAGCACCGGGCGCGGCACGAACCATCAGAGCGCGCCACTGTTCGGCGCCAAGGACTTCGCCCTCGGCTTCGAGACGCCGACCTACAACGTGATCCTCATCGACGGGCAGAACATTGTCGTTCATGCCCTGGAGATAGCAGGGGCATGACAGCGGACCATGCTTGACGAGTTCCCGCGCCGAAAGATGGAGACGCGGCAGTGCGCCGGGGCAGGCTCACTTCCGCGCCGCCTTGATGATGTCGAG
Organism: Pleomorphomonas sp. NRK KF1; assembly: GCF_023721755.1. Classification (GTDB taxonomy): domain Bacteria; phylum Pseudomonadota; class Alphaproteobacteria; order Rhizobiales; family Pleomorphomonadaceae; genus Pleomorphomonas. Next base: position 262,113 of record NZ_JAMDLH010000002.1, read on the forward strand.
GAAGAGCTTCAGGTCGGCCGCGGACTCGGCAGGCGGCGTGCGGTTCTCGCCGCCTTCGGTGATGGCCTCGTGGAACGCGCGCAGCTCGACCTCGAAGGGGTCGCGATGGAAGGGGCCGATCCGGGTGACGCTGTTATCGTCATCGCTCGAGTGCTGGAGCTCCAGCGTCATCGGAAGATTGCGAATGTAGGGCGTCGGGTACTCGAAGGCAATCCTGTTCCAGCGGCTGTTGATCTCAAAACCGGCCTCGAAACGGACGACATCACCAATCATGCACTCGTAAATGGCTGTGAAGTTGCCATAGTCGAAGAGCGCGGTGATCTGGGCGCCACCCTGCTTGACTTCGGCGGCGATCACCCGGTCCGGACTGCCCAGAAGATCGCGCATCGCCGAGAGCGAATGCGACGACAGCCCGGTCATCACCGTATAGGCGGTTTTCGCTTCAGCTGACGCGTCCGGTCCGAGGACCGCGTCTAGCATGGACTTGCGCAGTTCGCGCCCTTCGATCAGCAGCGCCTCCGGAATGTCGTCGTGTGGCACGACGACGCTGTCGGTCTGCCGGAAATACCAGGGCCCTTCGCAAATCACGTCCCGGACGCGGACATAGGTGATATCGGACTTCGGCGGCAGGCGCTTCTTGGCCTCCAGAAAAGCCGGAGCGAAACGCCGCATGTAACCGACCATGGCCACGCGACCGGCATGGGCCGCTGCGACCTTGGCCAGCTCCGCAAGGTCATCGAGCGCAAGACAGCAGGGCTTCTCGATCAACACATGCTTGCCCGCCACAAGAGCCGCCCTGGCGTGGCGGCCATGATAGGCGTCGGGGCTCAAGACCAGAACGGCATCGATATCCGGAGAGGCAATCAACGCCTCGGCGCTGTCGAATGTCCGAGCAATGCTCCAACGGCCGGAGACAGCCGCAGCAACCGACGGCGACGGGTCGAAGGCTCCGGCAAGCCGATAGAGTTCGCCGAGCCTGTGCAGAATGGGCAGATGGATGAGCTGGGCAACTTCGCCAAGTCCGATGAGACCAAGCTTGAGCATGTCTGTCCCGTTCCCCGCCTCGCGGCCATAGTGTCTCGATACGAAGCGACAATAAATACACTAATCGGATTTATCAAGCAGACAAACCGCCATCACTCACCCAACCAGGCCGCTCAGCAGCGGAAACGCGATGCTGCGAGTAGCCGACAAGATGCGCAACATCCATGAAAATGTGGAAAATTTCTGCCAAATCTGGCCCGCCAACCTTTCACTCGGAGACAAGCTAGAATAAGGTGTCATTGCGGATTTAATTTCACGATGGAGCGGATCATGAAACTGGCTACGGCTCCCGACGCCTGGGGCGTCTGGTACGCGGACGATCCTCGGCAGACTCCTTGGACCCGCTATCTCGATGAGGTGCGGGACGCCGGCTTCACATCAACGGAAACCGGCCCTTGGGGGTATCTGCCGACCGATCCGGCCCAGATGAAAGATGAGCTGGGTCAGCGCGGTCTTGATGTCTGCGGCTCGGCTCTCGTTCATCTTCTCGCACCGCGCAACGCCATGGACACGCTCCGGCCGCGCCTCAAGGACACCTGCAGCCTCCTGAAGGCGGTCGGCGCCGAATGGGTGGTGGTCATGGACGACTCCGGCATTCCGCCTGCAGGCCAAAGCCGCGAGCTGTCGGCCGACGACTGGAAGTCGTTGATTGCCAACATCACGGAAGCTGCCGCCTATGTCCATGGTGAGCACGGCCTATCGCTGGTGTTCCACCCGCACGTCGGCTCAGGCGTCGAAACGGAAGCCGAGATCGTCCGCCTTCTCGAGGAGACCCCCGAGGAAACCGTCGGCCTGTGCTTCGATTTCGGCCACCATGCCTACACGGGGGCCGACGCGATCGCTTTCATGAAACGCTATGCCGACCGCATTCCCTACTATCATTTCAAGAACGTCGACCCTGAGATTCTCGAGCGGATTCGGCGGGAGAACATCGACTTCATAACCGGCTTCCAGTCGGGGGTAATGTGCGAGCTCGACAAGGGACTGATCGATTTCGTGGAGGTCCGGGATTTCCTTGCGTCGCGCGGGTTTGACGGCTATGCGGTCTACGAACAGGACATGTATCCCTGTCCGCCGGACAAGCCCTTCCCGATCGCCAAACGCAATCGCGAGGCCCTACGTCGCCTCGGTCTGTGACGGCGGTCGCGTCGGAGCCGACCACGACATGACGAAGGACTGGCCGTGACGATTCTGGATCGCCTGGATGGCGGATCGAACCGAGACGGAGACGAGCTGATCGCCGGCAGCCGCATTGAGGATGCCCGCATCCATAATCGCCGGCTGGTGTTCGAGACGATTTTTCAGCGCGGCCCAATCAGCCGCGTCGAGATATCGGGCATCGTTGGCTTGAAGCCGCAGACGATCTCCTCGATCACGCGCGAGCTTCTTGAACAAGAGCTCATCATTGAGGCCGGACGCTCGTCCGGTCTGCGCGGGCAGCCCCAGATCTATCTGGACCCCAACCCGGAAGCAGGCTGGTCGATCGGCGTCCATCTCGACCAGAACCACTGTTCGATTCTGGCCTTCGACCTCAAGCGCCAGGAGCGGGCCCGCCGCTCGCTCCGGCTCGACACGAGCAGCCCGGCGACAGCGGTTCGCATCGTCGCCGACGCCATTCTGGGCCTGCTCGAAGAGAACAGACGCCCGACCGCGAGCGTCTGGGGCATCGGCCTCGTCCTGCCGACATTCGGCTCCAAGGTTTATGACTTCGATTTCTCGATCCAGCACTGGGATGCCTGGCGGGACGTTTCCTTCGCGGAGGAGCTTCAGCGCCTGACCGGCATGCCCGTCCTCGTAGAGAACGATGCCACCGCCGCCGCCATAGGCGAGCGCATTCACCGCCCCGACAGCAGCGAAGCGACATTTGTCTACTATTACGTCGGCCATGGCTCCGGCGCCGGCGTCATCATCGACGGCTATCCGTTCAAAGGCGTCGGCGGCAACGCCGGCGAAATCGGTCTTCTGCCGGTTCCCGGCATTCCCTCCAACCCCGTCTGGTCGAATGGGGCAACGGAGACCGGCGAACAAGGCGCCAGCCCCCTGTCGATCGAAGGGCTCGCCGCTGCTTGCGGTATCGGCCAGGAAAACCTCGACAGCGAGATCGTCGACCAGATGCTGGCCGTGCGCGACCACCGGCTGATGGACTGGCTCGCCCAGGCCGCGCACGTGCTGCGCGACGTCAGCGCCATCATAGAGGTGATGTACGACCCCGGGTTCATTGCCGTCGGCGGCCCGCTGCCGCGGTCGATCGTCGAGCGCCTTGTCGACCGCGCCTATCCGCTGCGCCCGACACCGGCGGCGCGGCATGACAGATCGCTACCGCGCCTGCTGCCGGCCAAGCTGATCGAAGACGCGGCCGTGACGGGCGCCGCCATGCTGCCGATCTTCGTCAACATAAGTCACAACTTCCGTCACCTCTACTTCCGGCAACTGTTGTCGGAAGAGGGGCTTGGCGAGAGCTGAGTCCCGTCTTCGATCACACCGGATCGACGCGGTGGACGGCACGGTCCTCTCGGAAAACGATGTGGCGCGACACGATTGGATGATAACAAGCCCCTTCCGTAACCGGGACGTCCTTGAGGGTCTGCACCTTCCACAAGGTGCCATCGGGCATCTCAGCCTCGATTTTCAGAACAGGTCCGTAGTTGACGATGCGGCGAACTCGCACGCCCTCTCCGTTCAAGGACGGCGTCAGCGTGACGTCTTCGGGACGAACGGCGAAAAGCGCCTCTCCGTCGGGTACGGGCGCGTCGAGCTGAACATCGCCGACCCGGGCCGCTCCGCTCGTCACAACCGCCTTCAGCATGTTCATGTCGCCGATGAAGCCCGCAACGAAGGGCGTCTGAGGATAGGTGTAGATTTCAGCCGGCGTTCCGACCTGCTCGATACGCCCCATGCTCATGACGACGATCCGGTCGGCAATCGAAAGAGCTTCATCCTGACCGTGGGTCACGAACACGGTGGTGATGCCGAGCTTTTTCTGGATCTGCCGGACCTCCTCGCGCAGGCGGTCGCGCAAATGCTGATCGAGGCTGGCGAACGGCTCGTCCATCAAGAGGATCTTCGGCTCCAGCACCAGACAGCGGGCTATGGCCACCCGCTGCCGCTGACCACCGGAAAGCTGGGCCGGGTGGCGCTTGCCGTAGTCGGCAAGGCCGACCAATCTCAGGGCCGCGTCGACCTTGGCGGCGATCTCCGCCTTCTTCAGGCCGCGCAGCTTGAGGCCGAAGCCGATGTTGCCCTCGACGGTCATATGACTCCACAGCGCATGGCTTTGAAACACCATTGCGGTGGGCCGCTTTTCAGGCGGCGTCCGAGCGACGTCCGCACCGTCGATCAGCACCTTTCCACCGGTCGGCATTTCAAAGCCGCCGATAATCCTGAGCAGCGTGGACTTTCCCGAGCCCGACGGGCCGAGCAGGCAAATCAGTTCGCCGTCGGAGATGCGAAGGGACAGCGGTTCCAGCGCCACCACAGCGCCGAACTTCTTTCCGAGGTTCTCAAGCTCAAGCGTTGACATCGATACCTACCGTTTGAACCGGCCCTGGACGGGTTGTCAGCCGCCGAGCCCTCTGGCGAACGCATCCCCGCCGATGATGCGCCGCGCCATCAGGATGGCGACCAGCGACGGCACCCACAGCATGACCGACAGCACGGCGCCATACTGGACGACAAGCTGGTTGTTGATCATCTGCATCATCAGAAGCGGCATGGTGCGGATGCGCGGCGCCCCCACCAGCCATGCCCCCTCCGTCTCGTAGAAGGTCCAGACGAAGGTCATCAAAAGGGCCGCCGCTATGGTCGGGAAGGCCTGCGGCAATGTCACATAGCGGAAAACCTGCCAGGCGGAAGCGCCAACGTCACGGGCGGCCTCCTCCATTTCGCGGCTCACCGCCCTGAACGCGGCGGTCGGCAGCCAGATCATCAAAAGCAGCGTGTTGAGTAGCTGGATGACGACGACGCCCGTGAAGGTGCCGATGAGATCGAACGACAGGAAAAGCACGGCGATCGAGACGATGAGGGCAAAGCGCGGAAAGGCGTTCGCCATCAGGAAAGACATCATGAAGGCTGACTTCCCCGGGAAATCGAGACGGGAGAAGGCGTAGGCGGCCGGGAGACATATCACCGCCGACAGTGCCGTCACCGTCAGCGACAACTCCATCGAGGTGACGAAGGCGGCCCAGACGTCCGGCCGCGCGAGCACCAGCGACCAGAAACGGAAACCCCATTTGGTCGGCAGCACGGCCGGGTAAAACCACTGCTCGGCAAAGGCCCACAGAAAGACCGTAAGCACCGGCAACACGATGAAGAAAATCAGGAACAGCAGAATGCCGTAGCCGAAGACTTCGAAGCGCCGAGATGACAGGGCAATCATGTCCGATCCTCACGCTGGCGGCGGGCGATCGACCGGACATAGGCCACACCGGCCAGCGAACAGATCAGGAAGGTAATGGTCGCCTGGGTCGAAGCCTGCAGCGGATCGCGAACGCTTGAAAAGGTGCGCAGCATGAACGGTCCCATCATTTCCGGATTGGTCGGACCAAGCATGAAGGGCATCAGCACCTGCCCGAAAATGCCAAGGAAGTTCAATGCGGAGACGATCAGCAGCGAGTGCGTGATCTCCGGCGTGATGATGCTGACAAGGATGCGCAGCCGACCGGCGCCGACATCGCGCGCCGCCTCGATCGACGCATCGGAGACATTGGACAGCCCCGAGATCAGGATCAGCAGCGTCAAAGGCATGCCGTCCCAGATGAGGCCGACCACCGGCCCCCAGGGCGTCAGGTGCGGCGAGGCATAATGATGAAATCCGACGAGGGAGAGCAGGCTCTGCAGCCAGCCGTTAGGCCCCATGTAGCGGATGAGTGCATAGCAAATGATGATGCCCGGAACGAACATCGGAAACAGCGCCAAGGCCTGGATCACAGCCGCCAGCCGCCCCTTTGTGAAGCGCATGTAAAGGGCGATGGGCAGATTCACCGCTATGAGCAGAACCAGCGTCACCACCGTGGTCCACAGCGTACGGGCGAGATTGGCGAGGCTGTAACTATCGGTGAAGAAGAAGATGTAGCTCTGGAGGCTGAACGTGTAGCCGCCGCCAGGCGCGGGACGAACCAACGTTCCGATGATGGAGAGCGCGGCCGGATAGAACAGAAAGATCGCAATGGCGGTGACGGGGATGGCGATGAACGCCAATCCCCTCCAACCGCTGCGCAACGACATAGCGGTCGCGCTCATCGATCGGCCTCAGCGTTTGAGGTCGGAGGCGACGTTGCGGTACCAAGCCTCGAACAGGACCGGTTCCCAAGTACTGGGGAAAATAGGAATCGACTTGGGGGTCACCTTGGCGAACTTCTCCTGCAGGTCCTTGGACAAGAACTCCCACTTGATGCCGGGGAAACCGCCGAGGTCGGTGACGACACGATTCTGGATGTCCGGCGAGATCAGGAAGTCGGCAAGCTTCAGCGCCGCCTCCTTGTTGCCTGCAACGGACGGCACGATGACGCCCGAAAAACCGCCGGTGAAGGCGAGGTCCTGAAGCTGGGCGACGGCCGTCGTGTCCGGAACCACACCCTGGCTCATGGCCTGCAACGCCATGTCAGACCAGGCAACCGTCATGGCCACGGCACCACTGGCCAGAAGCTGGATCGATGCGGTGTTGCCGGAGGTGTATTCGCCGCCGTTGAACAGCGCCGGCTGAATGTCCTTCAAGAGTGGCCAAAGCTTCTCGAACATCGGCTTGGCATAGTCGTCGGTATAGTTGTCGGGCAGGAACAGCTCCGGTTTCTGGCCGGTCACTTCCTGCAGCGCGCGCTCGACGAAACAGGCGCCGCTGTCGCCGAGGTCCGGACGCGCATAGGCGAACTGCCCCGGATTGGCTTTGATCCACTCCACAAGACCGGCGAAAGTCGAAGGAGCTTCCTTGACCACCGCGGAGTTGTACATCAGCACGACCTGCGAGCCGCGGTAGGGCAACAGCGCCGGCGACTGGACGACCACCGGGTTGACCTTGTCGTAATTGCTGAGGCCCGCCTTGGCGAAGTCGATCCAGAGACCGGCTTCCAGCGAGCCGGCCGGATAGAAAGGCGCAGCCGCCTCAAGCATGTCGACCTGCGGATCCTTCTTGGCCTGGAAGGCCGCATAGGCGCGATCAGCAAGCGTATTGATCCCGGAACCACCGCCCCCAGGAACGAGGTTCATCGTCACGCCGGGATTGGCGGCCTCGAAACCGGGCTTCACCACCTGCGTCCAGAAGTCGATGACGTTGGTGTCGCTGTTGAAGAAAATGTCGAGAACGCCCGGTGCCGCGAAGGCGATACGCGGACCAGCCAGGAGCATACCAGCGCCCGCTGCGGAACACTTGAGAAAGTCGCGTCTCAGCATATGAACCTCCACTTCAGGCGCACGCCAACGGCGCCCGCCATTGCCGACGGGTCTTCGGAAAGACCAGTTCCCACTCCTCAAGCCGGCATTCTTTGAGCTTCTTTTGAGCCATGCTCGGCTATCTTAAATTCTTACCACGGACTATATCGAAGCTGTCAAGTATCCATTCCGAACCTGAGTCACTTTTGAACTCGGTCTTTCGTAGGCATTTCACCGGAGCCAAGAGGGGCCAGGTTATCGCTGCGAGGGGCGCTTCATCGCGCCGCATCGCCGCACGCCGTTGAGCGTCATCCGATGCAAAGAAAGGAATTTTCCGTTTATTTATATGGGCCTTTCCACCTCCCGAGAGGGAAGGAGAGGCACTTGGCAGGCACAGCAAGCGACATCAGCCACCGTTCCTATCGGCCGCGCCCAATTTGATCATCACTAATGATTAAATTGCCGACAAGATCTTCCGGCCCTTGCCGATGCGTTTTTGAGCCCAAGCCCTCCGGCGTTGCCTCCACGACGTCGACGCTCCCCGCCTTCGAGAATACCGACACCGATCAGACTTTCTCGACGAAAGGGGATTCGTTCACGCGGTCCGATGGCCGATCAAGCACCATGACCCATGGCGATCGTTCCGATCGCCGTCTGCAGCAAACATGTTTGGCGCCGAGGAGACAAGAAGCCTTGCACGCGACGAGTTCCCGCAAGCGCAAAGTCAGTCAGACGTTCTTCAGCCTGGCCGCCGGCTACTCCTCTGGCGACCAGTCCGGGCCGGTGCTGCGCATCCAGGGATAGGCGAAACTCGCGAACTTCTCCGCGACCTCGGGAGCGCCCGGCCGCTGGCGCGCCACGGCGGCGATCAGCGCCTCGATCAGAGACAGGATCGCCGTGTCGGACGGCGGGTGCATGGAGTGATAGGCCGTCACGAACAGCGTCTGGTCGGCCAGCGGGACGAGCGGCGAATCCAGAAAATCGGTGATGGCCAGAACGGGGATGCCGGCCCGCCTCGCGTAGCGCGTCATGATGATGGTGTCGCGCATGTAGAGCGAGAAGGCGATCGGGATCAGCAGGTCGTTGGGGCCGTATTTGAACAGCTGCCGCGCCACGCCGACCATGCCGCCACCATTCTCGGGGCTGCGCGTCGGGATGCCCGTCATTTCCAGTCCGCAGGCAAGCATTCCCGAGAGTTGGGCGGCGTTCTCGAATCCCAGCACAAACACCTTCTCAGCCCGCGCGATCATGTCGACGGCCCGCTCGGTCGTAGCCGGATCCAGGGAGCGCAGCGTCGCTTCGATGTTGGCGATATCCTCCCTGAGCGACGCCTCAAGCACTTCGAAGGCGCTGCCCGCTTCGGCCCGATGCCTCTTCATCGCATCAACCGGCTCGAACAGCTTCTCAAAGCCCCGGATGAGCTCGGCACGGAACTCGGCGTAACCGGAAAAGCCGATCAGGCGGGCGAAGCGGTTGGCGGTGGCGACCGACACGTCGGCGCCCACGACGGCCTCGTGGATGCTCATGCGGGCGACCTTGAGCGGCTCGGCCTTTACGAGGTCGGCGAACCGCCGAACGGCGCCCGTCATCTCTCCGTATTTCTCAGCGATGCGCTGGGCCACGACCGTGGTGTCCGGCAAACGCCCCTGAGGATTTGACTGAAATTGTGGCATGGCTGCCTTTTCATCGCGCTTGGAATTCTAGTAACATATGCTAGCCTTGGATGTAACAATAAGTACAGCCGAACATCGACCGCCAGCCCGTCAGATAGGAAAGGACGCCTCCCCGATGCCTGTCGATCCCGTTTTCTCCCCGATGTTGAGCCGCCGTCAACTCCTGCGCGCATCCGCGGCTGCCGGCCTTGCAACAATGCTGCCGGCTTCCCTGGCCTTCGCCGCCACACCACTCAAGCTCGCCATGGGTTGGGTACCCAATGTCGAGCACGCCGGCGTATGGATCGCCCTGGAGAACGGGTATTACGCCGCCGAGGGGATCGACTTCAGCTACAGCCCTGGCGGTCCGAATGCCCCCGACCCGCTCGTTGTGCTGGAATCGGGCAAGGCACAGTTCGCCGCCAGCGACTGGCTACCGTTCATCGACGCCTACGAGAAAAACAACGATCTGGTCATCCTGGCCTCGGCCTTCCCGACCAGTCCGGCGGCCCTGCTGTCGCTCGCCAAGAAGCCCGTGCGGGAGCCAAAGGACCTCGTGGGCGCCCGCATTCTCGGCCAGAGCCCCGCCAACAAGACCATCATCGAGATCATCCTGCGCAACGCCGGCCTGCCGCTCGAATACACCATGGTTCCCACCGGCTTCTCTCCGGAGCCGCTGCTGGCCGGCGATGGCGACGCCTACTTCTGCTTTGCCACCAACCAGCCGATCACGCTGGAGAACATGGGCATGGTCGAAGGCAAGGACTTCTTCGTTACCTTGCAGGATACGCTCGGCTACAAGGCGCCCGGCGGCGTGCTGGTCGCCCACAAGTCCTTCGTCAAGGAAAACCGCGCCGCCATCGTCGGCTACTTCAAGGCCTACATCAAGGGCTGGAAGGAAAACGCCAGGGATCCCAAGGTGGCTGCCGAACTGACGGTCAACAAGTTCGGCGCCGATCTAGGGCTCGATATGGACCAGCAGATCCGCCAGAACGAGCTGCAGATTCCCCTGACCACGGCCGCCGGCTCGGACAAGCTGTTCTGGTTCGACCCGGCCCTGGTGGATGGTCCGATGGCGGAGGTTGCCCGCCTGTCCGGGCACAAGGACGTGCCCCCGGCCAAGGATCTGATCGATCTCGGTCCGCTCGAAGAGGCGCTCGCCGCCAGCTGAGAACGTCCCATCAACGACACCCCGCCGGCCCCGCCCTAGTGGAGCGAATTTGACATTTGAGTCCCGCCTGACATAGAGCGCTCGCTCAAATGTCAAATTCAAAAGCTCCACTAGCCCAATAACTTGCTAGTGGTTCTCTTGACCGAGACATTTGCTCTGAGGCCAGTATCACGCGGATGCAAATGTCTCGGTCGAACCACTAGGGGCCGACGAGGGCGTTCGCAGTTCGCAGGCATTCATGTCCGACAAGCCCGCCATCCGCATCGATCGCGTCAGCAAGACCTTCCGCCTCGGCGACGGAAAGGAACTGTCGGCACTGGTCGATATTGACCTGACGATCGCCCCCGGCGAGTTCGTCGCCCTGCTCGGACCGTCAGGTTGCGGCAAGAGCACGATCCTCCGTCTCGTGGCCGCACTGGAAGGGGCGACGGCCGGCCGCGTCACCATCGAAGGCAAGGCACCGGCCGACCTCTGCCAAAGTCATCGACTTGGCGTAGCGTTCCAGGATCACGCCCTGCTGCCCTGGCTCGACATCGAGGCCAACGTCGCCCTTCCCTTCCATTTGGCCGGGCGATCGGTCGACAGAGCGCGGGTCAAGGACCTGATTGCCCTCGTCGGTCTGGCCGGTTTCGAGAAGGCCCGCCCCAAGCAATTGTCGGGCGGCATGCGCCAGCGCGCCTCCATCGCCCGCGCCCTGGTGCTGGAGCCTGAAGTGCTTCTGCTCGACGAGCCGTTCGGCGCTCTCGATGCCGTGACGCGCCGCCAGATGAATGTCGAGCTGCAACGCATCTGGAGCCTCCACCGCATAACGACGCTGCTGGTCACCCATTCCGTCGATGAAGCCCTGTTTCTCGCTGACCGCGTGGTGGTGATGAGCGGCCGACCGGGCCGGATTATTCTCGACTTGCCGGCTCCCTTCGCCCGCCCGCGTGCGCCGGCCGTGATGCGCGAGCCGGCATTCCACGATCTGGTCGACAGGCTGACGGAAGCACTCGAACCTGAGGGCGCGCCCGCATGATCTCCGCACGTAGCCAGTCCTTCGTGCTGGGTTTGATCGGCATAACGCTGTTTCTGATCGCCTGGGAGGTGATCGGCATCTATCGCCTCGCCGGCCTCACCTGGCCGCCCTTGTCGACCGTGCTGGCCTTCCTGACGACCCCGGCCAAGTTGCCTCTGTTCGGTCGGGCCGCAGCGGCCAGCTTCACGTCCGTCGCCCTCGGCTATCTTTGCGGCGCCTTCGGCGGCCTCGCCCTGGCGATCATCAGTCACCTGATCGCGCCGGTCCGCCCCGGTCTCGACCGGCTGGTCGCCGTCATCCATGCCATTCCGTCGATCGCGCTGGCACCACTGTTGATCGTGCTGGCCAGCGCCGATGCGACACCGCCTATCATTTCGGGCCTTGGTGTCGGCTACATCTTCTACGTCGCCGCCACATCGGGGCTGGCAACCGCAAGCGCCTCGCACCGCGACCTGTTCGCCGTGCTGGGCGCGAGCCGGCTTTCGGTCACGCTGAGGCTCGATTTGCCGTCGGCTCTGCCGGCCATTGCATCCGCCATGAAGCTGTCGGTGCCGATCGCCTTCATCGGCGCCATCATCGGCGAGTGGTTCGGCGCCTCGCGCGGTCTCGGCCTGCTGATCGTTTCGGCCATGCAGAACTTCCAGATTCCGCTGCTCTGGAGCGCGGTGCTGATCACCGCCGTCGCTTCGCTCGCGATGTTCGCCCTGTTCAGCCTCACGGAACGCCTGGTGCAGGAGCGCATGCGATGACCGCCGCCATCGCCCCTCTCGCTCACCTCGTGCGCCGCTACTGGGCCGTGACGCTGATCGTCGTAGCCTGGCAGATCTGGGTTTCGGCGGCTGGCCTCTCCTCGATCGTGCTCCCTGGCCCACTGGCCGTCGCGGCGGACTTCGCAGGCGATCCGCTGAGCTACGCCAGACCTGCCGCCCTTACGTTTGCCGTTGCCATCGTCGGCCTGCTGCTCGGCTTTGCGTTGGGGGCGGGACTGGCGATACTCAGTTGGTCGTCGCGTATCCTGAACGGCCTGCTGACCCCGCTCGGTCTGATTTTCACCTCGATCCCGGTGGTGACGCTGATCCCGATCATCGCCCGCCTTCTCGGCTATGACGTCCGAACGGTCATCGCCATCGTCTCGCTGATCTGCTTTTTCCCCGCCTTCGTCTACGTTGGCGCCGGCCTCAGGGCCTTGCCTCCGGGCAGCGATGACCTATTCCGGGTGTTCGGCGGTTCGCGCCGGCAGCGGTTCACGCGCCTGGTGCTGCCGTCGGCGGTGCCAAACCTGATGCTGGCCTTTCGCCTGACCGCGCCGGAGGCCGTGCTCGCAGCCGTCGTTGCCGAGTTTCTCATGGGCACCGATGGCCTCGGCTACATGTTCCGCAAGGCCGCCGGCGAGTTCGATACCGAGCGGGCGCTCGCCACATCCCTGATCGCCACCATCACCTCGGTGGCCTGTTTCGGCTTGGCTCTCGCCGCCGAGCGTCGCGTTCTCCGCCGCTGGACCTGATCCGGCGCGACCCAAGATCATCCGGACACCGCTTTGACACAACGGGCGCTGGATCGAACCGCGGGCGGTTTGACCGCCCGCATCAAGACAGTGAAAGGATAACAAGATGGTCAAGGTTCAGCAGCCCCCCGATCCGTGGCAGCGCACCACCACCGAGCACGGCTTCTTTGCCGACGAGGTCATCTCCGCCCTGCAGAAATGCACGCGGCGTGGCATGACCGACAACGTCCTGCTCCTCGGCTGGGAAATGTTCATCACCAGTCCGGAAATGGAGGAGATGATGTGGTCGCGCCTCTGCGTGATGGCGGTGGAGGACATCGGCCTCGGCAATCCCAATGCGCCCGTCCTGATCGAGACGCTCTACCAGCAGCACAAGCGCTATCCGCGCCCGGCCGGCGATCGCTTCCTGTTCGCCGCCCACGCCATCCGCGTCCTGACCAAGAGCGAGAAGGACCGCACCTCCGACGACATGGTCAACTGGGCGAAGCGTTCCATCGAGCTCGGCGACAACCTGCCGGAAATCCCAGACGTCGCGCTCGACATGCACACCCGGCGCGGCCAGGAGATGGGCCGCGACTACCTGTTCTTCATGTCCGAGGCCTCGCGCGTCATTCCCGAGATCAAGGACAAGGAGCAGAAATACAGGGACTGGATCATGAAGGCGCTCTCCGACGGGAGGCTGACATGAGCCGGCCGCGCGCCTATCTTGCCGGGCCGGAGGTGTTCCTCGCCGACGGCGCGGCCATCATCGCCGCCAAGAACGATCTAGCTCTATCCTACGGCTTCCTGCCCAACGGCATCGCCGAGGACGAGCTCGACCCAGCCGGACTGTCACTTTTCGAGTTTGGCCACCGCATCAGTCTTGCCAACGAGAAGGCCATGCGGGCGTCGGACCTGATCGTAGCCAACCTGACGCCATTCAGGGGCATCTCGGCAGACATAGGTACCGCCTTCGAGCTCGGCTTTATGTGCGCCCTCGGCCGGGCGGCGTATGGTTACACCAACACCGTACGCCCCTATTTCGAGCGCCTCAGGGACGACTACTACCAGGGGGCCATCGCTAAAGCGGCGGATGGCGCAACGCGTGGCCCCGATGGCATGATGGTCGAGGATCACGGGATGGCGGACAATCTGATGATCGACGGCGGCATCGAGACGCTCGGCGGCATCCTCGTCCGGCGACAGGTCGAACAGGACCGCGTCTGGTCCGACCTTTCCGCCTTCGAGGATTGCCTCAGGGCGGCGGCGGTCCGCTTCGGGTTGGCCAGTCCCGCCTGAGAGGTTCGCTCGAAGCTTGTCGAGCGTCGAGCGAGGTTCTTCTGCGACGAAGATGTGGCGGCGATACAAGCGCCGCCATATCCATCGCGTCGCAAAGCCATCCATTGAAAGCGGCGGTAGCGGACCGGCAGCTTTCGCCCGCTCCTTGTATTGCCCGGAACGAATACCTATCCTCTTTTTTCGTGATCGTTCTTCACGGCCATGACACCCGGCATGATCGGGACCCAAGGAAGTGCGATGCAAGAAAGACGGATTCAGCAGGCAAGCTTCGTCGTACTGCTGGTGCTGTCGTCGATCGCCTTCATTTGGCTGATATTCCCCTTCTACAGCGCGATCTTGTGGGCGGTGGTCCTCGCAATCCTGTTTCATCCCTTCCACAGGGCCGTTTCTCTTCGGCTGCACGCACACCGCAACATCGCAGCCGGGATCAGCGTGCTCGTCTGCGTCTTCGTTGTGCTCGTTCCCGCCGCCTTCGTCTTCACGGCGGTGGCGCGCGAGATATCGAGCCTCTACGAATGGCTGTCATCGAACAACATAGACCTGGCCTCGCTGGAGGAGCGCATTCGCGCGGCTTCGCCCTCCTTCATCATCGAGGCCTTCGACCACATCAGGCTTGGCTCGGTGGACGAGTTGCAGGAGCGCTTCAACTCGATCCTGGGACAGGTCACCCAATGGGCGGCACCGCAGGCCCTGGGCATCGGTCAGGGAGCCGCCCAGATCATCATCGTCGGCGGCGTGATGCTGTATCTGCTCTTCTTCCTTTTTCGTGACGGCGCCAGACTGTCGGTCGCCATTCGAAAGGCGAGCCCGCTGACAGATCAGCAGACAGACCGGTTTCTGAGGAAGTTCTCGGACGTGATCACGGCGACCGTCAAAGGCAACGTGGTGATCGCCCTCATTCAGGGGACGATCGGCGGGATCGTCTTCTGGCTTCTGGGCATCAACGGCGCACTCCTCTGGGGTGTGGTGATGGCGCTTTTCTCCCTGCTGCCGGTGGTTGGCGCGGCTGCTGTCTGGGTTCCCGCCTCAGGCTATCTGCTGCTGTCGGGAGAGTTTGCCAAGGGGCTGGCGCTCATCGCAGCGGGCGTGCTGGTCATCGGGCTGGTCGACAACCTCTTGCGGCCTCCCCTGGTCGGAAAGGGGGCGCGAATGCCGGACTACGTGGTCCTTATCTCGACGCTCGGAGGCATTACGCTTCTCGGCGTCAATGGATTCATCGTCGGCCCGTTGATTGCGGCGCTTTTCATCACGGTCTGGTCCATGGCCTCGGACAGGTCGTCCTGGCCGTAACGGCCGTATTGCCGACAACGCCTCAAAGGCGAAACCTGGCCGTCATTGGGCCGACAGTCGGCGCATCTGGCGGATCTGCCCGACGAACCCCATGACGCCGATGGTACGGGCAATGTCGGAAAGCATGGCCACATCGGCAAGCAGGCCGCGCCAGAGGCCGCGCTTGGTGGCCTTGGCAGGACTTGCGACCTCCGGCCACTGGACGATGGCGATCGGCCGTCCGGTCGCAACCAGAAGCTCGTTGAGGAAAACCTCGAAACCGAAGCGGCAGAGACGATCCAGTGCCTCCAGCCGACCGGCGATAAGTTCCATCGGCACGACGCGCTCGCCGGAAATGTAGTCGATGCCGATGCGCCGCCAAACCCAAGGCGAGTTTCCGCGCAACGACACTGATGCGTAAGCTGTCCCTGTCGCGACAGGGGCGATCAGCGAGCTGATGACGGCCGGCGTCAATCCGAGAAGGTCGGCATCGATCAGCACGACATGGCTGGTGCGTACTGTTTCGAGTCCGAGGCGAAGCGCCCGAGTCTTGCCGCCATTGCATGGCGTGCGCAGCACCTCGGCGCCATATCGCAAGGCGATATCGCCGGTGCCGTCGGTCGAGCCGTCATCGACGACCACGACCCGCTCGAAGCTCGGGTGGCCGACCACCGCGGCGAGGACGCCGGGCAGGCGCTCCGCTTCGTTGAATGCCGGCACAAGGCAGGTGAAGGTCGGGGCAGTCATCGGTGAACTCGTCTGCGACGAAGATAGATGACGCTGAACAGGCCCAGGCCCAGCGCCAGCACAATCAAGGCCGCCTCGCCCGACAGCCACTTGCCGATGGTTTCATAGGCGCTGCCGAACAGGTAGCCTAGGACCACGAAGAACAGACTTTTCGGAATGCTCGCCAGGGTATTGGCGACAAGGAAATCCACGAAGGGCATGCGGGCGGCGCCGGCGGCAGTCAGGGCAGCAAAGCCGGCGGCGTGGGTCAGCTTGGCTGCGACGAGAATACGAGTGCCGTTGCGCCGGAAGCCCCGCATCAAACAGAACAGCCGCCGTCGCGACAGGCCCAACCGGTCACGCCATGTTGGGCTGAGACCGCCGAGCGCCAGCCGACCAAGCAGATACATCAGGCTGTCGCCGACAATATCGGCGACGATGACACACGGAACGATCTGCCACAGGCTGAGGATCGACAGGCTTGCCAGATAGCCGGCGATAACCGTGACGATAGGCCCCTCAAGAACTGCAAGCGGCGTCAACACCCACAAGCCATAACTCGATATCATCGAGATGAGCTCGGCATGCTCAATCATGGTCGGCCAAGACCGGCGTCATGGGCTCGTCGGAGCCGTGCGGCGAAATGGCGTTGCCACGCCACTCGATGTCGCGCTTCAGAAAGGTCGCCAACCACAGGGCCGGCAGGAGCACATCCCTGAGCGGCAATGCCAGAATGTCGCGCCAGGCCGACGGCCAGCCGGCGCGGCGCATCAGGACGATTTCGGCGCCATACCAGATCGTGGCAACGGCCGGCAGCAGCACGATGGACATGTCGAGCCGGGCAGCGGCGATTGCCGCCAGCGCGAATGGCACCATCGGCCCGTTGAACGGTTCGGCGGCGAACAGAAGCGGGAAGCCGTCGCGGCGGACGCGGCTCCAGCGGAGTTGGCGGTTCCACACGTCGCGAAACGATCGCCGGCCGATCGGCTGGGCGAACGGCAGCGGCGTCAATCGCACCTTGAGACCGGCGGCGCGCACCAGCCTGGTCGCGTTGACGTCCTCCGCGAGATATCGCCCGAGCGCCTCGATACCACCGGCTTCGTTCAGCATCTTGCGATTCCAGAACAGCGTCTTCCCCTGGGCGAAACCGTTGCCGAGGCTGTCGGAGGCGAGCTGCAAGCGCGCCTGATTGCCGTTGAGAAAGGCGCATTCCAGCGAACCCGCCAACCCTTCGGGCCGTTCGCCGATCGGTGGGGAGGAAACAAGGCCGGTTTCTTCGTCCCAGGAAGCGACAACGGTGGCGAGATAATCGGCTGGGAGACGCAGGTTGCTGTCGGCCATGCAGACCCAATCGGTGTCAGCCGCCTGCCATCCAGACCAGAGGTTATTGAGTTTTGGATTGTGGGTGACCCGCCGCTCACCCGTGAAAAGGCGAGCCGGCCGGTTCGGATGCTTCGCGATCAGTTCCCGGAGCAGCGGCACCGACGGATCATCGTCCGACGGAGCACAGAAGATAACCTCGTAGTCGGGATAGTCCTGCTCGAACGAACTCGCTAGCGTTTCCCTGTCGAACGCCTCGCGGCCACAGACCGGGCGTAGCAGGGTCACCCGGGGCGTGCTGATCGTACCTTCCTGCGGCGTCTGCCGGCGCAAGCGAAAGAGATAAAGACTGACAGTGAGGAGATGAGCGGCAAGCAAGGCTGCGGCAAGAACGATCACGGCTTCTGTCATGCGTGGACCACCTGGGCTTCAGTGAGGAGGCCGGCGCCGGAAATCGACAGGGCCCGGCCGTCGACCAGATGCAGGCGGCCATTGTAGTCTTCGGTCAGACAAGTCATGCTTGTAACCCAGTCGCCACAGTTGGCATAGAGCAGACCGTGGCGGTCGTGAATGCCGGCCATGTGGTAATGGCCGCAAATGACGCCATCGGCGTCGCGCTGACGCGCCAGTTCGACCAAGCGGTGTTCGTGTCCCCGCCCGAAGTGCAGCGCGGTGTTGACCGCCGCGAACGCTTTGTCGATCTTCCCGCCCCAGACCCGTGCGCGACAGTCTTCTGTCGGCACCACGGCGGCGCAGACCAGGCGGGCAAGACTCTCCAGATAGGTCCCGATGCGCGTCAGAAGATGGCTGCGAATGAAAGCCCTGTCCTGGTGGTGACCATGAACCACCAGATATCGCCGTCCGTCGGCCGCGACATGAACGACCTCATCGCACGCTTCAACCGGCAGGCGTCGACCATTCGGGACGAGGGACGGCTCAGGATCATGATTTCCGATGAGGTAAATGAGCTTGGCTCCTTCCGCATGCCGCCGGCGAAGGTGCTCGATCACTGCATCGCAGGCCGTGGCGCGTCCCAGGGAGAACGGTACGCCGGCATCGAGGATGTCGCCAACGAGCATGTAGGTGTCGGCCCTGTTTTGCTCAAGGAAGCGCAGAACCAGATCTGCACGCGCTCCAATCGCACCAAGATGCAAATCGGAGAGGAACAGGGTGCGGTGGCGGCGGATCGGAGCCTTCTTGGGGGCGGGATCGGACAAGGCGCTCTCCTTCAGTTCCTGCATCTTCTCCATGAACAGAAGATCGGCTGATTACCCGCCAAAGAAACTTTGCAGGATGATGACGGTTCCACCGGAATCGGCGACCGATGACCCGGACTCCCGCTAAACACACAGAAATATTCAGCCGGACGAGAGGAATACAATTCCGCCGCCGTAAATCCGCAATATTAGGCTCATCCACCAGTTTGTGGCGGAGAGTATGATTGCTGCAATACGGTGACATTGCGGCGCCGAACTGCAACGGACATCCTCTTGCGATGAAATGGATGTGATCGACCGGCGGAACGACGCCTTGCCCTTCAGGCGAACATGATCTTTCCTGCGCGTCCGGACAGGACGGGAGCACCAGCTTGAACATCCGCGACATCAGGACGCAGCGCTTGCTCGACCTCATCGAGGGGCGTGACGAGCCGTTGGTCCTGATCGAGGCAATGGCCGGCATGGGAAAGTCTTGCCTGCTGGGCGACCTTGCCGCGGCGAAACAGGCTCTCCTCGTCCGAGACAGCCGTCCGCCCGAGACATCCGATCGGCTTTGTCTCTGGGATGTCCCCTCCAGTGGTCATGTCGAACCCCTGCCCGACCTTGCCGGCAGCGACAGGTTGGTGATTGCCAAGCGTCCGGCCATGCGACTACCTGGCCTTGATCGGTGTGTCGCTTTCGGTGCCGTCCACCGATTGTCCGAGGCGGCACTGCTCTACCAGACCGAAGAGCTCGTCGCCGCCTTCGGCGAGGAAAAGGGGACCGAGGTCGTGGCAACGACCGGGGGCTGGCCGCTGCTGATCGACGCGACCGGTATCCGCTCCGTTGAGCCGGCCGTCCTCACGCGCTTCATGGCCGACGAAATCCTGTCCGAGCTGCCGGCCGAGACGCTCGCCCGCCTTGCCATGATGCTCGCAGGACGCAGGGTGGCCGATGTCGAACCACCGCTTCCACTCGCCCGCCTCGATGCCTCCGGCGCATGGATGATCGGAGGGACCGCACTCGCCCTCCCGCTCGCCGACGCACTCGTGTCCGAACAGCGCCGCCGCATCGCCGATCCGGATCTGCGAACGGCATTGGTCGAGGCGAGCCGGAAGCTGGGGTCGGTCACAGAAACCATCCTCGACATGCAAAAGGCCGGCGAGTTCGAGGCCGCCGAGCGCCTGCTGGAGACCGAGCACAGCTGGTACTATCTCTATTTTCACGGCGCCGAAGCCTTTGACGCCGTTCTGGCTGGCTTTCACGATGAGGCGAGCCGCCAAAGCGATACCGTTGCGCTCTGTCGGGCCCTGCAGGCGCTGAAACACGGCGAAGTTTCGCTCGCCCGCCGCTTGCTGGCCGACCGCTTCGGCAGCGAGACGCTCGATCCGGCCCGCGTCCTCGGCGACCGCAAACGCTACTCAGTGGAGTTCCGCAGCTTTCGCCTCGTCATGCTGATCTACGAGGACATCCCCCTCACCGACGAACTCCTGCACGTCGCCTTTGCCATTCTGGCCGACCTGCCGATCGAGGCGCACTTGCTGAGAGGCAGCATCTACAACGCAATCCTCGAGTTCTACCTCCGCTCGCGCCGGTTTGCCGAAGCGGACGATGTGGCCGAGAGGGCGCTGCGCCACTACCGGATTGCCGGGGCCAGCCTGCTCGCCTTCTACATTTCGCTGCACCTCGCCATCATGCGCCTGATGGCGGGGGACGCCAACGCCGCCGGCGAATGGGCGGACGAGGCCGAGCGCGACATCGCCAGTCTCGGCTTCGACAGTCCGCACGATGGGCTCCTTCTCAAGCTTCTCAAGGGATGCGTCGGCTACGAAGCGGGCAACGACGAGGCGCTGATCCTGTTTCTCAATCGGGATCTCGAACAGTTTTCGCACGGTGAGATCTGGCCGACCCTCGTCGAGTTCGCACTTCAGTACGGCAGCCAGGCCCTGTCGCGGCGCTACTCGACCATCGCCGCCCGCTCCTTCCTCGATCGCTGGCGGGTTTACCAAGTCCAGAACCGCCAGTTCCAGATGATGATCGACAGCCGGGAAGTGATGGTGATGCAGAACGGCAATCGGTGGCGCGAAGCCGCCGATCGGCTCGCCCAGCTGCCGACGCCGGTCACGCAGGCCGTCGCCTCGAACGCCCGGCTGCTTGCCCGCCTCGGCGATCGTGACGAGATTGCCGTCGCGCTCTGCTGGCTTCGGCATATGGTCTTCGAGACGCCGACGCGAACCGACCTTGTCGAATGCCTCGCCGCCATCGAAGCCAACCTGGCGCTCACGGCGCGCCAGCGCATCGGCGTGCAGATCTGGAGCGCCTATGTCTTCAAGCGGCAACGCGACCTGACGCGGGCGCGCGCCCAACTGCAGACGACCTTCGAAACGGCGGCGCGCAACGGCTGTGTCGGCTCGTTGTCTGAAGAGCTGGTGTTTCTCTCCGACCTGCTCGCCAACCGCCGCATCGCCGATTTCCTATCGACTGTGAGCGAGGCGCGCCAGGTGCTGCGCCGTCTGCGCGATTTCGGCCTCGGCAATTCGGGCCTAGGGTCGCGCAACGGCCTGTCGCGCCAGGAGACCAAGGTGCTGATCATGGTCACCGAGGGGGCTTCCAACAAGTTCGTCGCCAAGATGCTTCATATCTCCGAGCCGACGGTGAAGTTCCACCTCGGCAACGTCTATCGCAAGCTCGGCTGTCGCCGCCGCAAGGAAGCGATCGCCGCCGCCCGGGCGCTTGGACTCGTCGGATAAAGGGATCGACACCAAGACCTATACCTTTTTGCGCAAAACCTATCCGTCTGGTCACTTGAGAACCGTTCTCGGCTTTCGCAACATCGTCACAAGTCAAGAGGCGAGAAACGTCCGAAACGACCGCGACCAAGGATGGGGCCCTACTGCCCGGTCCGACAACCAGCGGCGGCTCAAAACCAGCAAGAGGGGTCCCAACCAATGAACCGCAAGTCCCGCATTCTTTCGACAGTCTTTGTTGCCGCCGCAGCCTCGGGGCTGGCCGGCGGCGCAACCCAGGCCAAAACCGTCGTCACCATGAATACCGTGCAGATCTTCGGCTCGATCGATCCGGCCAAGATCTCCGACTACACGGACTACATGGCGGCGGTGAACCTTTACGACGGGCTCGTCAACGTTGACCCGGCCGGCAATCTCGTTCCGGAACTCGCCGAAAGCTGGACGGTGTCCCCCGATACCAAGGAAGTCACCTTCAAGCTGCGCGCCGACGCCAAGTTCTCCGATGGCACACCCGTCACCGCCGCCGATGTCGTCTACTCCGTCGAGCGTCTGCTGCGGATCAACCAGGGGCCAGCAAACCTGTTCGCCGACGTGCTAAAGCCCGGCGCGGTGACCGCCATCGACGATCACACGGTGAAGTTCACGCTGTCGAAGACCTTCGCGCCCTTCCTGGCGACGGTACCGGCGATCATGGTGCTGAATTCCAAGGTCGTCGAAGCCAATCTCGGAAGCGACGACGGCCAGACCTATCTTGCCACGAACGTCGCCGGTGCCGGCGCCTATACGCTGACGAGCTGGGACCGCGGCTCGCAGATGACAATCGACCGCGACCCCGACTACTATAAGGGGTTCGGAGCCGGCCCGATCGACGAGGTGCGCTGGATCATCACCAACGACGAAGCCACCGTGCGCTCGCTGGCGGCGTCGGGCGAGCTGACCATGTCCTCGCAGTACCAGTCGCCCGAGACCTACAAGGCTCTCGAAGCCATGGGGCGCTTCAAGATCGTCGCCGAGGACACGCCGACCGCTTTCTATCTCAAGCTCAACTCGAAGGTGGCGCCGACCGACGACCTGCACATCCGCAAGGCCATCGCGCTTGCCACGGACTACGCCACCATCCGGGACGTCATCGTGCCGGGCGGCGAGCTCAACGGCCCGCTTCCCAAGAACTTCGCCGATTTCTACGCCAGCGACCTGCCGGCTCCCCAGTACGACCTTGAAGCCGCCAAGGCGGAGGTCGCCAAGTCCAAGTACGCCGGGCAGAAGATACCGATCACCCTCGGCTATGTCGCCGGAACCAAGTTCGAGGAAGAAATCAGCCTGCTGATGCAGGCCAATCTCGAGCAGATCGGCTTCGTCGTGACGCAGCAGGCCGATCCGTGGAATCGCATCACCGAGCTCGCGAGCAGGGTCGAGACGACCCCGGCGGTCAACCAGATCTTCTTCTCGCCGACCTACCCCTCGCCGGACTCCATGTTCTTCACGCAGTATCATTCCAAGGCCGCCGGCACCTGGGCGTCCATGGAATGGGTACAGGATCCGGAAGTGGACAAGCTGATCGACGACGCGCGCGCCACGACCGACAAGGCGGAGCAGTCAACGCTTTACAAGACGCTTCAGCACAAGCTCGTCGATCTGCAGGCCGACGTGTTCCTGCAGACCCAGACGGTGCAGCACGCCATGGACAAGTGCCTCGACGGGTTCAAGGCGGTGCCGATGCAGTCCTTCGACTACGACTTCACCAAGTATAGCTGGACCTGCCAGTAGGCGAGCCGGGCAACCGACGGGCGCTGACGCCCGCCTCGTGAGTTCGCGGAAGTGCCCCCTGCTTTCGCGGCGCTGGGCCGGTGCGAAGACCAAACATCGCGCCGGCCCCATTTCCCGATGCCCTGGAGACCGCTCCTTGGAATTCCTTCGTTTTCTCCTGCGACGCGTCCTGTGGTCGCTGCTGGTTCTGATCGGGCTGTCGATGGTGATCTTCATCATCGCCCGCGCCGTTCCGGGCGATCCGGCACGCATGGCGCTGGGGCCGACGGCGACGCAGGAGCAGGTCGCCGACCTTCAGAAGAAACTCGGTCTCGACCGACCGATCGTCGAACAGTATGGCCTGTTCGTCGTCGGCCTGGCTCATGGCGACCTCGGCCGCTCGCTGCTCACCGAGAGACCCGTCAACGACGACATTCGCGATACGTTCGCCGCGACGCTCGAACTGGTGCTGGCAACCGTCTTCATCGCCATGGTGCTCGGCGTGCCGCTTGGCGTCGTTGCCGCCTACTGGAAGGATCGCTGGCCCGACAATGTGGTCCGGATCGTCGCCATCTTCTCGGCGGTGACTCCGAGCTTCTTCCTGGCTCTCCTTCTGCAAATCCTTGCCGGCTACGTGCTGCACATCCTGCCGACGACCGGCCGGCTGCCGCCCAATTTCGACTTTGCGCCATCCCACACCGGCCTGGTGCTGATCGATGCGCTGATCGCCGGTCGCCCGGATGCCTTCCTGGAAGGGTTGCGCTACCTCTTGCTGCCGGCCGTGGCGCTGGCGGCCGCCACCATGGGCCAGATGGCGCGCATCACCCGTTCCTCGATGATTGACGTGTCGAGCCAGGACTACATCGAGGCGAGCCGCGCCTTCGGCGTACCCGAATGGATCCGCGTCTGCAAATACATGCTGCGTCCGAGCTTCGTGCCGCCGCTCACCATTCTCGGCCTCGAATTCGCGTCGCTGATCGGCAACGCCTTCGTGGTGGAGCTGGTGTTCGCATGGCCCGGCATGGCCGCCTATGGCATCCGTACCATTCTCCAGAAGGACCTCAACGCCGTTATGGGCGTGGTGATGGTGTCCGGCGTGTTCTTCGTTCTGGTCAACCTCGTCATCGACTTGCTGGTCGGCCTCGTCGATCCGCGCGTGCGCATTCGGGGGAGCCGGCAATGAGCGACGACATGGTCCTGCGCGAAGATGCGCCGCGCCTCTCCAGCGCCTATCAGAGCTGGTATCGGTTCTCGCGCAATCCCACCGCGATGATCGGCCTCGTCATCGTGACCGTCTGCGTCCTGGCCGCCCTTCTGGCACCCTGGATCACGCCCTACCCCGACCATATCGGCGCCGTGGTCAACTTCCGCGCCCGCCATCTGCCGCCGTCGACGGAGTACTGGTTCGGCACCGACAATGTCGGCCGCGACATCTTCACCCGCGTGATCTTCGGCTTCCGCGTGTCGCTGCTGCTGGCGGTCGTCGTGCTCGGCACGGCCATCCCCATCGGGACGATCCTCGGCCTCACCGCCGGCTACTTCGGCGGCTGGGTCGAGACCGTCATCATGCGGTTCACCGACATCGCCCTCGCCATCCCTCCTCTGGTCATGGCGCTGGCGGTGGCGGCCGTCCTGTCGCCCGACCTCGTCAACTCCATGCTGGCCATCGCCGCCCTGTGGTGGACCTGGCACACTCGCCTCATATACTCGATCACCCGCCAGCTCAGGGCGCGCGAATTCGTCGAGGCGGCGGAAACCCTCGGCGCCAGCAAGTTCCACATCCTCTTCCGCGAGATCCTGCCCAACTGCGTTTCCGCCATCGCGGTGAAGACCTCGCTCGACTGCGGCTTCGTCATTCTGGTCGGCGCGTCCCTGTCCTTCCTCGGCCTCGGCATCCAGCCGCCGACCCCGGACCTCGGAACCATGGTCGCCTCCGGTTCGGCCTTCCTGCCCGACTACTGGTGGGAATCGGTGCTGCCCGGCTGCGCCATCCTGTTCATCGCCCTCGGGTTCAACCTGCTCGGTGACGGCTTGCGCGACCTCTACGACGTGGAGAACGTACGATGAGCGAAGCCCTGCTCTCCGTCCGCGACCTGTCGGTCGAGTTCACGACATACGGCCGCACACAGCCGGTTCTGCGCGGGGTCAATCTCGACGTCCCCGCCAGAAGCCACGTGGCGCTGGTCGGCGAAAGCGGGTCCGGCAAGACGGTGACCATGAAGTCGATCATGGGCCTCCTGCACATGCCGCCGGCCAGCATCAGCTCCGGCGCCATTCTCTATGACGGCCGCGATCTCCTGACCATGTCACGACGCGAGCGCCTGAAGCTCACGAGCACCGACATGTCCATGGTGTTCCAGGACCCCATGAGCTCGCTCAATCCCGTCTTCACCATCGCCGACCAGATGTCGACGATCCTGAAATACGCCGACAGGCGGCTGGGCCGCTCGCGGTCGGGGCGCGAGCGCATGCAGCGCGTCCTGGAGGTGCTGGCCCAGGTGCGGATGCGGGAGCCGGAGCGCGTGGCTCGCTCCTACCCCATCATGCTGTCGGGCGGCATGCGGCAGCGCGTCCTGATCGCCATGGCGCTGCTGTCGGAGCCGCGCCTGCTGATCGCCGACGAGCCGGGCACGGCGCTCGACGTCACCACACAGGCGCAGATCTTGAAGCTGCTCAAGGATCTCGTCGAAGAACGGGGACTGGCGCTGTTGATGATCACCCACAATCTCGGAGTGGTGCGCGAGACCTCCGACTATGTCTACGTCATGCACAAGGGCGTGGTGGTCGAGGAGGCGCCGACCGCCGATCTGTTCGCCTCCCCGAAGGTCGACTACACGCGATCGCTGATCGACGCGGTGCCACGCCTCACCGGCGCCCGGCCGGCCATGCCGGTGGAGGCCGCGCCATGAACGCCAGGCAAAGCCCCCTTCTCGAGATCGTCGACCTCGCCAAGACCTTCCCCGTCTACAACGCCTTCGGCAGCCGGGTCGGAGAGGTGACCGCCGTCGACCACGTGTCGTTCTCCATCCGGCGCGGCGGGGTTTATGGCCTTGCCGGCGAGAGCGGATCGGGAAAGTCGACGATCGCCCGGCTGATCATGGGCCTTCTGACCCCGACCGGCGGCGACGTCCTGCTCGCGGGAAGCAACATTACCGGCACGCTCGGCACCCGCGCCCATTCGCGGCAGGTGCAGATGGTGTTCCAGAACCCTGGGTCGTCGCTCAACCCGCGCCGAACCATCGGCCAGTCCGTCGCCGTGCCGCTTGAAGCGCACGGCCATCCGAGAGCCGACAGGCGACGCCGCATCTCCGAACTTCTGGAGATGGTGCAACTGCCGGCCAGCTTTGCCGAGCGCTATCCGCACGAGCTGTCCGGCGGCCAGAAGCAGCGCGTCGCCATCGCGCGGGCGCTCGCCGTCGCACCGCAGCTGGTCGTCCTCGACGAGCCGACTTCGGCGCTCGACGTTTCGGTCCAGGCCAAGGTGATCGACCTGCTCACCAGCCTCGGTCGGCAGCTCGACCTCACCTATCTGTTCATCTCCCACGACCTCAGCCTGATGCGCAACTTTGCCGACGAGGTCGGCGTGCTCTATCGCGGCCGTATCGTCGAGAGCGGTCCGACGGCCAAGGTGTTCGAGCATCCGGAGCACGACTACACCCGCCTTCTCATTGCCTCCGTGCCCGTGATCTCGGCGGAGGAAGAAGCGCTGAGACCCAAAATCCCACTGATCGACGGAGAAATTCCGACGGCGGAAAAACTGCTCGCCCTCCGGGAGAGCCAACGAACAATCGAAGTTCCCAAGAGGACCTGACAGATGATCAGAATTGGCATCGACGTCGGCGGCACCAATACGGACGCCGTCGTGATGGATGGCGCGCGCGTTCTTGCCGGCGTCAAGTCGGCGACGACGTCGGACGTCATGTCCGGCGTGGTCAACGCACTGGCCGATGTGTTGAAGGCGTCCGGCAAGGCCGCCGCCGACATCGACGTGGTGATGATCGGCACCACCCATTTCACCAATGCCGTGGTGCAACGGCGCGACCTCGCCAAGACCGCCGCCGTCCGTCTCGGCCTGCCGGCGACGGCTTCGCTGCCGCCGATGGTCGATTGGCCCGAGGATCTCCGCGAGGCCATCGGCAACCTCAGCTATCTCGCCCATGGCGGCAACGAGTTCGACGGTCGCAAGATATCCCCCCTAGACGAGGCCGAATTGCTCGGCATCGCCGAGGACATCAAGGCCAAGGGCGTCAACACGATCGCCATCACCTCGGTGTTCTCGCCGGTCAGCGACGAGTGCGAGAAGCAGGCGGCGGCGGTCTTCGAGAAGGCGATTCCGGGCGCTCACATCACGCTTTCCTCGGAGATCGGCCGCATCGGTCTCCTCGAACGCGAGAACGCCGCGATCATGAATGCCTGCCTGCGAGACCTGTCGCGGGACGTCATTGAGGCCTTCCGCAACGCCATCGCCTCGGCCGGCATCAAGGGCAAGTTCTTCCTGACCCAGAACGACGGAACGCTGATGGAGGCCGCCTTCGCCGAGAAGTTCCCGGTGCTGACCTTCGCCTCCGGTCCGACCAATTCGATGCGAGGGGCGGCCTTCCTGTCGGGCGTCAAGGACGCCATCGTCGTCGACATCGGCGGCACCACTTCCGACGTCGGCTCGCTGCAGAAGGGCTTCCCCCGCCAGGCGACGGTGGCCGTCGAGGTGGGAGGCGTTCGCACCAACTTCCGCATGCCCGACGTTTTCTCGATCGGGCTCGGCGGCGGCTCGCACGTGGTCGAGACCGACAAGGGGGTCAAGGTCGGCCCGACTTCGGTCGGCTATCGCATCATCACCGAGGCCCTGATCTTCGGCGGCAAGACGCTCACCACCTCGGACGTGGTGGTTGCTGCCGGCAAATACGATCTCGGCGACCGCTCGAAGGTGACCCATCTCTCCCCAGCGCTGATCGCCGCCACCGAGGCGCGCATCGCTGACATGCTCGAAGACTGCGTCGAGCGCTCTCGCCTGTCGCCGGACCCGCTGCCGGTGATCGTCGTCGGCGGCGGCTCCATCCTCGTCGACAGGCCCATTGCCGGCCTCGAACTCATCAAGCCCGACCACTTCGCCGTGGCCAACGCCGTCGGCGCCGCCATCGCCCAGGTGTCGGGCGAGGTCGACCGCGTCTATGCGCTGGCCGAGATCGGCCGCGACGCCGCCCTTGCCGACGCCAAGGCGCAGGCGATCGAGGCTGCCGTCAGCGCCGGCGCATCCCGCGACAGCATCGAGATCGTCGACGTCGAGGACGTTCCGCTCGCCTACCTGCCCGGCAACGCGACGCGCGTTCGCGTCAAGGCCGTGGGAGAGCTTCATGTCGTCTAGTGGCTATCTCCTGAAGGAGAGCGACCTGCACCCGCTGTCGCTCGGCGCAGCGCTGCTCGGCACGGGCGGCGGCGGCAATCCCTACATCGGCATGCTGCGGGCACGGGAGCTCATCCGGTCCGGCCACGAGATCCGGGTCATCGATCTCGACACGCTGCCCGATGACGCCTTCGTCGGAGAGGTCGGCGGCATCGGCGCGCCCGTGGTCGGCATCGAGAAATTCGAGGAAGGACGCGAGTGCTACAACGCCATGCGGGCCGTCGAGGAGGCCACCGGGGTCAGGATGTCGGCCCTGATCTCGGCTGAGATCGGCGGCTCGAACAGCCTGGAGCCGATCATCGCCGCCGCCTATGCCGGCCTGCCGGTCATCGACGGCGACGGCATGGGGCGCGCCTTCCCGGAAGTGCAGATGACGACCTTCTTCATCTACGGGGCAGCGACGGCGCCGGGGGCCATTGCCGACGAGAAGGGCAATGTCATCGTCTTCCGCAAGGTGATCGACATGTTCTGGCTGGAGCGCTTCGCCCGCGATGCTGCCGTCGCCATGGGCGCCACCGCCGGGCTCGCCTCGGCGCCGATGACCATGGAGTTCGTCCGTCGCACGGCCGTTCCCGGTACCGTCAGCGAGGCGCTTCGGATCGGGCACACCGTGCTCGACGCCCGGAAGGATCGGCGCAACGTCATCGAAGCCGTGCTCAAGGTGACCGGCGGCGGCCTCTACTTCACCGGCAAGATCACCGACGTCAGGCGCGAGCTGACCGGCGGGTTCGCCCGAGGCCACGCCATTCTCACGGGAATCGACGACTTTGCCGGTTCGGAAGCCCGGATCGCCATCCAGAATGAGAATCTCGTTCTCTGGGTCGATGGCGAGCCGAAGGTGATGGTGCCCGACCTGATCGTCAATCTCGACCTCGACACCGGCGAGCCGATCACCACCGAGGTGCTGCGCTACGGTCAGCGCGTCGCCGTGCTCGGCCTGCCGGTCCATCCGCTCATGAAAACGGAAAAGGCGCTCGAGGTCGTGGGCCCGAAGGCTTTCGGCTATCCCGAGCTGACCTTCGTTCCCATCGTCGCCTCGCAAGCGTCCATCCAAGGATGAAGCCATGAAGATCAAGCGCATCGTTCACGTCGAGGACATGGAAGACATCGCCACCGGTGGCGCCATTCTCGGCACGGGAGGCGGCGGTGATCCCTACGTCGGCAAGCTGATGGCCCAGGAGGCGATCCGCCGGCACGCACCGGTCAAGATTATCGACGTCGACGAACTCGCCGACGACGCCCTGGTGGTGCCGGTGTGCATGATGGGCGCGCCGACGGTGATGACCGAGAAGATCCCGGCCGGCCGCGAGCTGATCATCGCCTTCCGCAAGCTCGAAGAACTGCTCGGTCGCAAGATCGACGCGGTGCTCTGCGGCGAGGCCGGCGGCGTCAACTCCACGACCCCCTTCGTTGTGGCGGCCGAAACCGGGTTGCCGCTGGTGGACGGCGACGGCATGGGGCGCGCCTTTCCGGAACTGCAGATGGAGACCTTCGGCATGTATGGCGTCAAGGCGACGCCGATGGTGCTCTGCGACGACAAGGGTAACTCGCTGGTGCTGGATACCGTCTCCAACGCATGGACCGAGCGCCTCGCCCGCGCTGCCACGGTGGAAATGGGCGGCTCGGCCCTGCTCGCCTTCTATTCCATGGACGGCGCCACCGCCAAGAAATGCGTGGTGCGCGGCACGCTCAGCCTGACCGCCAAGCTCGGCGAGACGCTGCGCGGCGCACGGGCCGGCCATCGCGATCCCGTTGCGGCGATTGTCGACGAGCTGGATGCCCAGGTCATCTTCCATGGTCGCATCAAGGATATCGAGCGGCGCACCGTTGGCGGCTTCGCCCGTGGCAAGGCCCGCTTCGAGGGCGTCGAGGAGTGGAAGGGACATGACTTCCGTCTCGACTTCCAGAACGAGTTCCTGGTGGCAGAGCGCGACGGCGAGATCATCGTCACGACACCCGACCTGATCACGGCTCTGGAAGCCGAGAGCGGCAACCCCGTCACCGCCGACGCGCTTCGCTACGGCCTGCGCCTCAAGGTCCTCGCCCTGCCCTGCAACCCGCTCTGGCGCACGCCGCAAGGCATCGACCTCGTCGGGCCGCGCTACTTCGGCTACGAGGTGGACTATCGGCCGCTGGCCTGAAGAGGCCTGCCGTATCTTGCCCTCAAACGCCGGGGGCCGTCGCAGTCTGCGACGGCCCCTGTCGATCCGATCGTTTCCGGGACGCCCCGGAAGTGATTTTCTTTTTGTATCAGGCCGTCTTGGGCTTCAGCAGGCGCAGAAGCAGGGCGGTGACGATGGTGCCGACGATCATCGCCACGACGTAGCCACCGAGATTGGTGACAGCGTTGGGGATCGGCAGCACAAAGATGCCGCCGTGGGGCACGCGAAGCTGCGAGCCGACCGCCATCGAGATCATTCCGGCCACGGCCGAGCCGGCCATCAGCGACGGAATGACGCGGAACGGGTCCTTGGCGGCGAAGGGGATGGCGCCTTCGGTGATGAAGGAGATGCCAAGCACCGCCGCAGCGTTGCCCGCCTCATGTTCGTCGGACGAGAAGCGGTCGCGGAACAGCTTGGTGGCGAGCGCCAGACCGAGCGGCGGCGTCATGCCGGCGACCATGGCGGCGGCCATCGGCTCGTAGAGCTGGCTGGCGATCAGGCCGGTGGCGAAGGTGTAGGCCGCCTTGTTCACCGGACCGCCCATGTCGAAGGCCATCATCATGCCGATGATCGCGCCGAGCACGATGGCGTTGGCGCCCTGCATGCCCTTCAGGAAGTCGGTCAGCCAGTTCAATGCGGCCGCGACCGGCTCGCCAAGAACATAAACCATCAACAGGCCGACGATGGTCGTACCAAGCAATGGCAGGATCAGCACCGGCTTCAGGCCATCGAGGTTGCGGCCAAGCTTGATGTAGCGGTTGAGGTAAAGCACCACGTAACCGGCCAGGAAACCGGCGACGATGCCGCCAAGGAAGCCGGCGCCGATGGTGCCGGCAATCATGCCACCGACGGCGCCTGGCGTGATGCCGGGTCGGTCGGCGATCGAATAGGCGATGAAGCCGGCAAGGATCGGAACCATCAAAGAGAAGGCCTGCTTGCCGATGTTGAACAGCGCCTGACCGAGCGTACCGGCGTGCGCGTCATCGTAAACGTAGATGCCACCGAGGGCGAAGGCGAGCGCAATCAGCAGGCCGCCGGCCACGACGAAGGGCAGCATGTAGGACACGCCGGTCATCAGGTGCTTGTAGGGGCCGGAGCGCTGGGCGGCGCGAGCAGCCTTTTCGGCAGCCACTTCGGCCGCGAGATCGCGCTTGCCGCCGGCGGCCGCGCCGCCCTGAACGGTCGCTTCGGCGAGCGCCTTCTCGACCAGCGCCTTGCCGTTGCTGATGGCGCCCTTGGTGCCGGTGGAGTAGACGCGCTTGCCGACGAACCGCGACAGGTCGACGTTGGTGTCGGCGGCGATGATCACCAGATCGGCGGCGGCGATCTCTTCAGCCGTCAGTGTGTTCTGGGCACCGACCGAGCCCTGAGTCTCGATCTTGGCGTCATAGCCGAGCGCCTTGGCACCCTGCTCGACGCCCTCGGCGGCCATGAAGGTATGGGCGATGCCGGTCGGGCAGGAGGTGATGCCGACGATCAGCTTCCTTGCCGACGGCGCGCTGGAAACGGCACCGGCCGGATCGGCCAGGGCGGCGTCGAGCGTCAGCTTGCGGACCGTCTTGCCGGCAAAGCGGGTTTCATCGGCAACGTCGCCCAGCAGAAGCACCGCGTCGGCGGCGGCGATCGTCGCCGCATCGACCGGTGAGGTCTGGGTCTCGACACTGAGGGACACGCCGGCTGCTTCCGCCGCCTTCTTCAGGGCTTCGGCGGCGATCAGGGGCTTGCTCCCCGTCTCCTTGACGCCGATCACGACTACCAACTTTGCCATTCTCATCCTCCGATGAAGTTCTTTCCCGCTGCCATCCCCCGGCGGGAATTCAGGGATAATCTTGAAATCCGAGTACTAGAGACGAGTGATCTCCGCCTGGTCGGCGAGCGCCTCGACGAGGGCAAGCTCGGGCAGGTGGGGACCGATGCGCCGGAGCTTGGCGGCGGCGAAGGCGACAGCCTGCCGGGCAATGATCTCCAGCGGCTTGGCCTCGGCCAGCGCTGTGGCAATGCCGGCCACCATGGCGTCACCGGCCCCGACGGTGCTGAGCGCTTCGACCCTCGGCAGACGGGCGGACAGCTTTTCGCCGGCGGTGACGAACAGCGCACCATCCTCGCCGCAGGAGACGACCACCAGACGCACGCCGCCCTGGACGATCTCCTCGGCGGCGGCGATCAGCGCTTTGAAGTCGGGGAGCGGACGACCGACCAGTTCTTCGAGTTCGTGCCGGTTTGGCTTCACCGCGTAGGGCAGCTCCTTGCCGGTGCCGGACAACAGCGCCTTGAGCGGGGCGCCGGACGTGTCGGCCACCACGTCGGCGCCGACGCCGTTGAGGGTTGCCACCAGCGGGCGCAAGGCGTCGGGTGCAACGCCGGCCGGCAGCGAGCCGCCGATCACCACCACGGCGCCGCCCTTCGCGGCTTCGCGGGCGGCAGCGGTGACACGAGCGAGGCAGTCGGCGTCGACCGTGAGACCCGGTGTGTTGAGATCGGTGGTCTCGCCGGCGGCAGTGTCGGCGATCTTGATGTTGGTGCGCGTATCGCCAGCGACGCGGATGAACTTGTCCGAGATGCCCTTCACCGCGAACAGCTCGACGAAGGCGCCGTCGTTACCGCGCCCCAGCACGCCAGTTACGGTTACCTGTCCGCGCCAGTCGGCGGCGCATCCGGCGACGTTGACGCCCTTGCCGCCGGCGTTGGTCTGCGATCGCTCGGCGCGGTTGACCCCGCCTTTCACGAGGCCGGCGACCTCAATGGTCAGGTCGACCGCAGGGTTGAGGGTGATGGTGACGATCGGCTTCATGCCGCATCTCCCTCGGCAGCGGCGGGCTCGAGCGCCCGAACTTCGCTGGCGGTCCGCGCGGCGATCGCCTTGTCGGCCAGCGCCTTCAGCTCGGCCATCGAAGTGGAGCGCAGGCGCACCTTGACGGCGGGGATATCGCGAACGGTCATCGACAGCTCGTTGACGCCGAGGCCGGCCAGGAGCGAGGCACCGAACGGATCGCCGGCGATGCCACCGCAGACGCCGACCCAGCGGCCGTGCTTGGCGGCGCCTTCCACGGTCTTCCTGATCAGGCGCAGCACGGCCGGATGCAGGCTGTCGGCCTCGGCGGCCAGTTCCGGGTGCTGCCGATCGATCGCCAGCGTGTACTGGGTTAGGTCGTTGGTGCCGATGGAGAAGAAGTCGACATATTCGGCATAAATGTCGGCCATCACCGCCGTCGACGGCACCTCGACCATGATGCCGAGCGGCACGGCC
Source organism: Pleomorphomonas sp. NRK KF1 (assembly GCF_023721755.1). Taxonomy (GTDB): domain Bacteria; phylum Pseudomonadota; class Alphaproteobacteria; order Rhizobiales; family Pleomorphomonadaceae; genus Pleomorphomonas. The sequence goes on from NZ_JAMDLH010000002.1 coordinate 295,957, forward strand.
GGCGCGCCGACCTCGGCCCTCACCTCATCGGCAACCTTGCGCACAGCCATGATCTCGTCGAGCGAGGTGATCATCGGCAGCATGATCTTGAGATTGGCGCCGGTCTTGGCGACGCGGTAGAGGGCGCGGAGCTGCGGCCGCATCAGGTCGGGACGGCGCAGGGTGAGGCGGGTGCCGCGCACGCCGAGGAAGGGGTTTTCCTCGCGCGGTAGCTTCAGATGCGGGGCCTGCTTGTCGCCGCCGATGTCCAGCGTGCGGACGATCAGCGGCCGCCCGCCAAGGTTCTCGACCATGGCGCTGTAGGTGGCGAACTGCTCGTCCTCGCTCGGCGTGTGGCCGCCATCGAGGAACAGGAACTCGGTGCGCATCAACCCGACGCCCTCGGCGCCCTGATCGATGGCGCCGGCAACGTCGGCGGGCTTGTTGATGTTGGCCCCGATCTCGATCGTCACGCCGTCGGTGGTGGAGGCCGAGAGCGCGCGCCCCTCGGCCTCCGATGCAGCGCGCCTGGCATCGGCCTCGATGAAGGCGCGCGCGGACGTAAGGTCTGCTTCGGTGGGGTCGAGATAGAGCCGACCGGCAGCACCGTCGAGAATGGCCGTGGCGCCCGCCGGGGTGTCGAGAAGGCCGGCACCCAGCGCCACCACGGCCGGCAGGCCGAGCGTGCGGGCAAGAATGGCGGTGTGCGAGGTCGGGCCGCCCTGCGCGGTCGCAAGGCCGGCGATGCGCGCGGTGTCGAGACCGATGGTATCCGACGGGGTGAGATCGGTTGCGATCAGGATCGACGGGTCCGACGGAAGCACGATCGCCGAGCCGCCCGCCACCTCCGGCGCCAGCTTGGACAGAACACGGCGGCCCACGTCGCGCACGTCGGAGGCGCGGGCGGCAAGCAAGGCGTTGGCGTTGTTCTCGAGGGAAGCCGCCACCTCTTCGACGGCGGCGTGCCAGGACCAGGCAGGACCATGGCCGCCAACGACCAGCATGGAGGCTTTCGCGAGGATTTCCGGATCGCTCAGAAGCTCGGCATGGGCTTCGAAGATGGCGGCTTCCGCCTGCCCCACCTTGACGGCCGCTTCGGCAGCGACGGCCTTCAGCTCGTCGAGCGTCGCGGCGATGGCCCGATCGAGCATCGTCGACGCCTCAACGAGATTCATCGGCGTATCTGCCACCTCCACGGCAGCGCTCTTCAGCACGTGCACGGGGGCGACGACCACACCCGGCGCTGCGGCGACGCCAGAAAACGTTTTCAGATTGGTGACCGGCGTCCACCCTTTGCGGCCGACTGGAGCCGGCGCCTTGGCGGCGTCGGCCTTTTCCTCGGCCGACAGCCCCTCGATCACCCGCATGAAGGTGGAAAGGGCAACGGCGGCATCATCGCCTTCGGCGGAAACCGTGACGGTTTCACCGGCGCGAAGCCCCAGTTGCAGCAGCGAAACCAGCCGTGTTGGGTCGGCGGCGTCGGCACCGCGGCGAACCTGCAGGCGCGTTCCGGCTGCCTTGGCGGCGTCGACCCAGCGGCTGGCCGGGCGGGCATGCAGACCATTGGGATAGTCGACGATCCATTCCACCTTGAGGGGGAGATCCGCCGGCACTGCGGCATCCGCGGCGAACGTGGCGGCGGCCGCCTCATCCAGCGCGCCAATGATGGCGAGCGGATCCTCGGTATCGAAGAGCGCCTCCAGCGCCGCCTCGTCCTGGAAAAGACGCGTCAGCTGGCGCAGTACGGCAATATGGTCGTCCGACTGGGCGGCGATCGCCACCACGAGCTTGACGGTCTGACCTTCGTTCCAGGTGAGACCGCCGGGAATCTGCAGGATGGCAAGGCCATTGTGCTTGATCAGGCCGCGATCGGCATTCATCCCGTGAGGAATGGCGACGCCGTGTCCCAGATAGGTTTCCGCCACGGTCTCGCGACGCATCATGCTGTCGGCGTAGGCAGGATCGATATAGCCGCCGTCAGCCAAAAGGGCGCAGGCCTGACGAATGGCGGCTTCCTTGCTGACCGGCGCTGCGTTGATCCTGGTCAGCTGTGGCGCGAGAAGCGGCTTGGTGCTGATCGACATGAAACTTCCCTCTCCTCCGCGTCTCAGAAAACTGAAAACCTTTTCAGCTTGATTGACGCAGATAACATGAGCCAGCTTTCCTGGGAAACCTGGAAAAACCCGTATTGAAGGCTGTCTTTAGACGTGATTGTTTTCGCCGTAAACGGAGAACGATTTTAGAAATGAGCGTCGGCATCAAGGATGTTGCCATTGCGGCAGGCGTTTCGCCGGCAACGGTTTCGCGTGTTCTCGCCAACCATACCGTCAAGCCGGAGCTGCGCGAACGGGTGGAAACCGCCATTCGGCTGACCGGTTATCGGCCGAATCTGTCGGCGCGCCGGCTCCGCTCGCAGCATTCCAACACCATCGGCCTGATCGTTCCCGACATCCGGAACCCCTTTTTCACGACGCTGAGTCGCGCTGTCGAGGATGCCGCCTATCTCGCCAACATGCGGGTGGTGCTGTGCAACACCGACGAGAACCCGTCGCGCGAGACCATGTATCTGCGCCTGATGCAGGAGGAGCGGGTGACCGGCGTCATCTACGCACCGACGCGCGAAACGGCGGCACAGCTCGACCGGTTGAACTTCGATTTTCCGGTGGTGCTGGTCGACCGGCACGGCCCGCCGGGCCGGCACGATTCGGTGGTACTCGACAATCGTCAGGCGGCCGCCACGCTGGTTTCGCACCTCTACGCGCGGGGCTTCCGGGTCATCGAGGGTCTGTTCGGCAACACCTCGTCCACCGCGCGCGACCGCCTGAGCGGCTACACCGAAGCGATGAACGACTGTGGTCTGACGCCGCGCGCCAACTTCGTGGCCCCCAACCCCGAGGCGGCTGTAGTGGCTGCCCGCGAGATCCTGTCGCGCAAGGACAAGCCGGAAGCGCTGATCGCCTCCAACGGTCTGATCCTCCTGGGCATAGCCCAGGCGATGCAGGAGCTGGAACTGCGGGCGCCGCAAGACATCGCACTGGCCGGCTTCGACAACGAGATCTGGACCGGTCTCATCGGCTCCGGCATCACCGTTATCCAGCAGCCGGTGGCCGACATCGGCCATTCGGCCATGCGCCTTCTTTTCGAGCGCATCGAGACGCCGGAGATGGCGCCACGGGTGGTGATGCTCTCGGGCAAGCTCATCGAGCGCAACTCGACGAAGCGCTCCGCCTGACGGACGGGCCCGCGAGGAGAACTCCGGCGCCCGGGGACTTGTCAGCGGCATCGGAGCTGCGGTCTGCACCGACGGTCGACCCGGTCGCGAGAGTGCTGGCAGCGCCACGTTGGAGATCGGTGCAGACCGTGCCCGGGCGCACCGTCCCTTGACGCCGTAGGCCGAAGCAACCACTGGCTTCCTGGACCAGACGCTCACTTCGTCGGCCCGTAACGTCACTCGACGAGGGGCGATGAGGTTTGTTCGACGGCGTTTGCCCCCATCGGAAAGCGGACCTCTACCCTGAGGCCGGGGGCGTCCGCCCGATTGGAAAAGGCGAGCTGCGCACCAAGGCGGCGGGCGGCGAGTTCGGCGATGGTCAGGCCGAGACCGCTGCCGGCACCGCTCCTGAAACGTCCTCGAAAGAAGCGCCGCGTCACCTCGGCCAGTTCATCTTCCGGGATGCCGGGGCCATCATCCTCGACGACGATGCCCGCGCCATGTGGCAGCGCTGACCAGGCGATATTGCCTGGCGGGCTCATGTGTTCGACGGCGTTTTCATGCAGGTTGCGAATGACGAGGTAAAGGCTGTCCCGATCCATCCGGACGGCCAAACCATCAAGCGAACCGTCGACCTGAACCGCAATCTCCCGCCGAAGGGACAGACTGGCCGCGACTTCCCGGACCAACGAGCCCAGGTTCAGCTCGCTTCCGTCATGTTCGACCTCCGGCAGTGCCTCCAGTCGCGCCAGCGCCAGGAGCTGCCTGACGAGACGGCTGGCTCGGTCGACCGAGGCGATGATCTGCCGAAGCGCTCCATCGCGGACCTGCTCGTCTTTCGCTGCCAGGGCAACCTGGGCCTGCGTCTTCAGGCCGGCGAGCGGCGTCCTGAGCTCATGAGCGGCGAAGGCGGTCATCTCCTTTTCGTGGCGGCGCGCCGTCTCCACCTTGGCGAACAGGCCATTCAGCGCATCGACCAGCGGCCGCACCTCATCGGGAGCGTCCTTGCCGGCCACCGGACTGACGTCGTCGCCGTTACGGGCAGCGATCTCGCCGGCGATCCGGCGAAGCGGCGCCAGTCCCCGGCCAAGGCTCGCCCAGATCATCAGGCCCAGCAACGGCACCGCCAAGAGTGCCGGCCCGACGAGGCCCACGATCAGGTCGCGCGCCAACCGGGCCCGCAAACCAATGCGGTCGCCCACAGCGACCCGCACGCCGTGCACGGGATCCACGACAGTGTAGACGCGCCAGGCCTCACCGTTGATCAGACGATCGGAAAAGCCCTCCATCTCCTCGGCCAGACTGCCCTCGGGCGCGCCACCCGACCTAGCGAGCAGCCGGCCGCTCAACGACCAGACCTGGCAAGACAGCTGCCGGCTATAGGTGAAGTCTGCAGCCATGGCAGCAGCCGCGTGGCCGGTTTCCAGGTTGGAGCTTGCCACCATGGAATGAACCATGCGCGCCGCCTCCTGCAGGCGGGTATCCAGCACGTGTTCGAGTTCGGCCCGGTTGGCGAAATAGATCCATCCGACGGCGCATATCCAGATGGCGGCGGTGGCGGAAATCAACAGCAGGAACAGGCGACGGCGCAGCGAAGTCACGGTTCGGTCCTCAGCCTGTAGCCGAGGCCGCGAACGGTCTCGATCGCGGCGCGACCGACCTTGGCGCGCAGGTTGTGGATATGGACCTCGACGGCATTGCTCTCCACTTCCTCCTGCCAGCCGTAGAGCCGGTCTTCCAGCTCGGTGCGCGAGCGAATGGCGCCGGGCCACTCCATCAGCGCCGAGAGCACCGCGAACTCCCGCCGCGACAGCGACACGGCCTTGCCGCCCACCGTTACCATGGACGTGGCAGGGTCGAGCACGATACCGGCCACCGCGAGCACCGGACTTGCCCGCCCCTCGCGACGTCGGGCGATGGCGCGCAACCGGGCCGCCAGCTCTTCGAGGTCGAAGGGCTTGCCGAGATAGTCGTCGGCGCCGGCATCGAGACCGGCGATCCGATCGGGCGTCTCATCGAGGGCAGTGAGCAGCAGCACCGGCGTCGCGTCGCCCTGTCGCCGCAGACCGGAGAGGATATCGAGGCCGGAGCCATCGGGCAGCATGCGGTCAAGCACCACCGCGTCGAACCGCGTGGCCGACATCGCGGCGCGCGCATCGGCCGCCGTGAACACCACGTCGACCGTCGATCCCGTCAGTCCGAGCCCGACCTTCAGTCCGTCAGCCAGCACCGGATCGTCCTCGACAACCAAGATGCGCATCGCGCTTTCCCCAGACTCCAACACACGTTCGCTTGAAGGGCCTTGCCTGCCTTAAGGCTGGCTTAAGGTCGGGCGACACTATGCGCCTTGTCCAGCGGAATCAGCGAGGCGACCGGCGGCATGTTCTCTTCGATCAAGGCGAGATGGGCTCTCATCCTTCTGGCGCCCCTTCTCTTTTCGCCGTTGCCTGCCCAGGCCGAGATGCCGCCGCCGGCCGACAAGGTGTTCGTGCTCGACGCCAGCCGCGACGGCGGCGGCGCGTTGCGCCTTTCCTGGACGGTGGCGCCCGGTGCCTATCTCTACCGCGACAGCCTGAAGGCAACGCTCGCCGGCTCCGACCTTCCGCTGGCGCCGCCGCCGGGCGAAACCAAGGACGATCCCAACTTCGGCCCGGTCGAAGTCTACCATGACGCCGTTGCCCTGGCGGTTCCCGGCCTGCCGCAAAACGGCATCCTCGATGTCACCTATCAGGGCTGCGCCGAGTCCGGCATCTGCTACCCGCCGGTCCGGAGCATGGTCGATCTCGCTTCGCTCGCCATTACGCAGCGGCCGCGCGCCTCTCTGCTAACGGATGCTGCCGATCCGCCTGCCACCGGGCAAAGCGCGCCGCCAGTCTCGGCAGATCAAAGCGCCGACTCAGCACTTTCCGGCGGCCTTCTCACCATCGTTCCCGCCTTCATCGGGTTCGGCCTGCTACTCGCCTTCACCCCCTGCGTTCTCCCGATGATCCCCATCCTCTCGGGACTGCTGGTCGGTGCCGGGCGCTCCTCGGCTGCGCGCGGCTTCATGCTGTCGACAGCCTATGTGCTGGCTATGGCCTCGGCCTATGGCCTTGTCGGCCTCGCGGCGGGCTGGAGTGGCGCCAACCTTCAGGCCTTGTTGCAGACGCCGCCGGTGCTTGGTCTTTCTGCCGCTATCTTCGTCGCGTTGGCGCTCGCCATGTTCGGCTTGTTCGAGCTGGCGCTGCCGTCGTCCATTGTGACGCGGATTGCCAGCCGGCCGGTTCGCGGCGGTTCGCTTGGTGGAGCGGCGCTTCTCGGCTTCGGTTCGGCGCTGGTGATCGGCCCCTGCGTCACTCCACCACTCGCCGCTGCCATGCTCTACGCCATCGACACGGGAGATGCGGCGCGCGGTGGCGCAGCGTTGTTCGCCCTCGGGCTCGGCATGGGGCTGCCGCTGGTGCTGGCCGGTACCTTCGGCGCACGCTTTCTGCCCAAGTCCGGTCCCTGGCTCGATGGCTTTCGCCGTGTCTTCGGCCTCCTCTTTCTCGGTGTCGCCGTCATGCTGGCCGCTCGTCTTCTGTCGGACCCAGCCGGGTTGGCTCTGTGGGGCGTCTGGGCTCTCATCGTCGCCGCCTTCCTAGGCGCGTTCGATCGGATGGGACGAACGAGCCCTTGGAGCGTCCGACTTTCCAAGGCGCTGGGTCTCTCGACCGCTCTTTATGGCGCAGTCCTGATCGTCGGCGCAGCCGGTGGCAGCGGAGACCCTTACAGACCGCTCGCCTTCCTCTCCGGGCGCGAGGTCACAGAGGTGGCCACCCTGTCCCGAACATTGCCGGCCGACTTCGACCGCGTCTTCGCCGCCGAGGCATCCGCGGGCAAACCGGTGCTCGTGCTGTTCACGGCCGACTGGTGCACCGTCTGCAAGTCCAACGAGAAGATCCTCACCGAACCGGGCATTAGCGCTCGCCTCGCCCGCACGGCGCGGATCATCATCGACATCACCGCCCAGACCGCCGAGGCCGAGGAACTGATGGAGCGCTTCCGCGTAGTCGGACCACCAGCTTTGTTTCTGCTCGACACCAACGGGCGGGAAATCACCGGCTCACGCCTGATTGGCGCCTTCAGCGCAGCCGATCTGGCTGCCCGCCTCGGCGCCCTCGGCGCCTGACGCTTCCACGAAAGGATCTCCATGCAACGACGCACCTTCCTCGCCGGCGCGACCGCCACGCTGGCCCTCGGCCTTGGCTCGGCCCAGGCACTCGCGGCCGACGTGAGCCTTGACGACATCCTCCACGATCCCAATGCGCCGGAAGGCGGCAATCAGAAGGGTGACCTCACCATCGTTGCCTTCACCGACTACAACTGCCCATTCTGCAAGAAGGCTGCGCCGGACCTCGACCGAGCCGTTCGCGAGGATGGCCACATCCGCCTCGTCTACAAGGACTGGCCGATCCTGACGCAAGCCTCCGTCTATGGCGCCCGCATGGCGCTGGCCGCCCAATATCAAGGCGCCTACGAGCGGGCTCACCACGCACTGATGGCGATCAACGGCCGTGCCGTATCGCAGGAGGACATGGAACGGGCGATTGAGGCAGCCGACATAGACATGCCGCGCCTCAAGGCCGACCTCGAAGCCAGGAAGAAGGACATCACCGCACTGCTCGCCCGCAACATGGATCAGGCCGACGCGCTTGGTCTCCAGGGCACGCCGACCTACCTCATCGGGCCCCTTCTCGCCTCGACACTCGACTACGACGGTTTCCGCGAAGCCATAGCCCAGGCCCGAAGCCGCCAGACCGGAGACGCCCAATGAGACTTGCAGCGATTCTTGCCTTCGTGCCCCTGCTGCTCGCCGCCTGCGTCGGCTCTCCCTACGGACCGGCCATGCCGCCCCTGCCGGCGGTCACCGCCGCAAGCCCGGGTGCCGGGGTCACCGTTCCCCCGCCGCAATACCGTCGCCAACTGGTCGCCGATCCGACGGGCGCTGCCCCCGGCACCATCGTCGTCGATCCGGCCAGCCGTTACCTCTATCTGGTGCAAGAGGATGGCATGGCGCTTCGCTACGGCGTCGGTGTCGGCAAGGCCGGCATGGAATGGTCCGGCAGAGCCAAGGTCGCGTACAAGCGGGAATGGCCGCGCTGGACACCAACCCGCGACATGATCGCCCGCGATCCCCAACGCTACGCCCAATGGGCGGACGGCATGGAGGGCGGCGAAGGCAACCCGCTTGGCGCCCGCGCCCTCTACCTGTTCGAGGGGGGGAAGGACACTCTCTACCGCATCCACGGCACCAACGAACCGGCCTCGATCGGCAGGGCCATGTCGTCGGGCTGCATCCGAATGATGAACGACGACATCATCGATCTCTACAACCGGGTCCCCGCCGGCACGTCTGTCATCGTCCTGCCGGTCCCGCAGGCTGGGGTATAGGGCCGCCTTCTCACGACGCGAAGAGCGCCCCACCCGCTCGGTAGATAACGTAAGCGGCGACGACGAAGACGACGGCGGCGAAAACGCGGTTGAGGGCGTTCTTGTTGGTCGACAAGCGGCTCGCAAGGCTGAGGCCGACAAGGCCTCCCCCCAGACCTCCGGCCAGGAACTCGGCGGCGACGCCCCAGTCGATGAGACCGGAAACCGCGTAGTTGGCAGCCGTCGTCAATCCGAAGACGCCGACCGCCATCAGCGAGGTGCCGACGGCATTGATGGTGGCCATGCCGGTGGCCAGGATCAGGGCCGGCACGATGAGGAAGCCGCCGCCGATGCCGAAGAAACCGGAGGCGGCGCCCGTCAGCACGGCCATGGCGGCGGCTCGATAGCAGCTTCGGCGGGTGATCGCCGGTCTTTCGTCCGCCATGAGCTTGCGCGGTCGCAGCATGGAGGCGCCAACGGCGACCATGGCAAGGCCGAACAGGAACAGAAGCGCGTCGCCATCGATCAGCTTGCCGAGTGTCGACCCCAGGAAGGCGCCGACCATGCCGAAGATCGAGAAGACGATGGCGCAGCGCCAGAGTACGTGACCCTTTCGGGCGTGTCCGACGAGATTGGCGAAGGCGTTGAGCGAAACGGCCAACGCCCCGGTGCCGAGTGCGACATGTGGCGAGGCGACTCCGACGAAATAGAGCAACAGCGGCGTCGCCAACACCGAACCTCCGCCGCCGATCAGGCCAAGCACGAAACCGGACAGGGCGCCAGACAGCACGGCGGAAAAAGCTTCAAACAGCACGTCGGTCACTCCACGGTCGTTTCAACCAGCCCGCCCCGAAACACCTTTGCCGAGCCGGCGTTTCCGTCGGCTCGGCCATCGCTTCGGGAGCCCCGTCAGGCCAGCGTCTTCTTCGAGAAATACCAGTCGGTGGTTTCAAGGCCGGCGGCGAGGCGGGCCTTGACGTCATCGACGGTGACCGGCGCGCCGACCAGGACCTTGTCGCCCGGCTGCCAGCCCTCGGGGGTGGCGACGCCGTTCTTGAGGCTGGTCTGAAGCCCCTTGACGAGGCGCATGATCTCGGCAACCGATCGGCCGTTGGTCATGGGGTAATAGACCATGGCGCGAAGGATGCCTTCGGGATCGATGATGAAGGTGGCCCGCACGGCCGACGTGTCGCCTGCGCCCGGATGGATCATGCCGTAGGCCATGGCGACGTCCATCTTCAGGTCTTCGATGATCGGGAACGGAATGGCGACGCCGAACTTCTCCTCGATGTTCCTGACCCAAGCGATATGCGAGAAGATGCTGTCGATGGACAGGCCGAGCAGCTCGGTGTTGATCGACTTGAACTCGTCGGCCGCCTTGGCGAAGGCCATGAACTCGGTGGTGCAAACCGGCGTGAAGTCGGCCGGATGGGAGAACAGCACCAGCCACTTGCCCTTGTAGTCGGCGAGCGAGCGCGGGCCGAAGGTGGTCATGGCCGAGAAGGCGGGTGCCGGCTCGTTGATGCGCGGTAGACTGACGACGGGGGCGGCGGCCACCGGAGCGGCGGGAGCAGCCACGGGGGCGGCGGCGGCAACGGCCGGCGCGGCGACGGTCTTGGGGGCGGAATCGGTGCAGCTCATGATATTTCCTTTCAGTTTGGGTTGGTTGGTGGGCTTGGATTTCAAAGGCCGTCGAGCGGCACCTTGAGGAAGCGTTTGCCGGCGGAGTCCGGTTCGGGCAGACGGCCAGCCTTCATGTTGACCTGCAGCGAGGGCAGGATGAGGCGGGGCATTGAGAGCGTTGCGTCCCTGGCGGTGCGCCTATCGACGAACTCCTGCTCGCCGATGCCATCGCAGACGTGGATGTTGCGGGCGCGCTCTTCGGCCACCGTCGTTTCCCAGGCCATGCCGCGCGTCGCCGTGCCGTAGTCGTGGCACATGAAGAGGCGCGTCTCGGCCGGCAGTTCGAGGATGCGGCGGGCGGAGCGATAAAGGGCGTGGGCGTCGCCGCCGGGAAAGTCAGCCCGGGCGGTGCCGGCATCCGGCATGAACAGCGTGTCGCCAACGAAGGCGGCGTCGCCGATCACATGCGTCATGCAGGCCGGCGTATGACCGGGGGTCGACAAGGCGACAGCCTCGATGTTGCCGATCCGATAGCGGTCACCATCCTGGAACAGCCGGTCGAACTGACTGCCGTCGCGAGCAAACTCGGTGCCTTCGTTGAACACCTTGCCGAAGGTGTCCTGCACGACGATGATCCGGTCGCCTATGCCGATCTTGCCGCCGACGCGGGCCTGAATGTAGGGGGCAGCCGACAGATGGTCGGCGTGAACGTGCGTCTCGATCAACCACTCCACCGTGAGGCCGCGCTCCTCGACGAAGGCAATGACGGCATCGGCTGACCGATAGGACAGGCGGCCGGCGGCGTAGTCGATGTCGAGGACGCTGTCGACGATCGCCGCCGCGCCGGTTTCCGGATCGGCGACGACATAGCTGATGGTGTTGGTTTCGGAATCGGGAAAGGCCTTGACGTCCGGCTTTCCGACCAGCTCTCGGGTGTTGTCCATCGCTCTCGACCCCATATGTCGCGCGTTGTCTGTTGCTCATTACATAAGAAACTTCTAAAACACTTGGAAACGAATAATTCTTGTCACTATGATCGAGGATGGCGATTACATGCGAGCCTATCCCAACCTTCGGCATCTCGCCTATCTCGTCGCCCTGGCCGAACACCGTCACTTCGGCAAAGCGGCGGAAGCATCGTCGGTCACCCAATCGACGCTCAGCGCAGGCATCCGCGAACTCGAAACAGTTCTGGGCGTCCAGGTGGCCGAACGCACCAAACGTTCGGTCATCCTGACGCCGATCGGCCACGTCCTGGCGGATAAAGCTGCGGCTCTGCTGCGATCGGCCGACGACATGCTGGACATCGCCGCCGAGGCGACCGCCCCCTTCTCGGGCACCATTTCGCTCGGAACGATCCCGACGATAGGCCCCTACCTGTTGCCACGGATCATTCCCGCATTGCGCGAGCGCTTTCCCGAACTCCGGTTTGCGTTGCGGGAGGACAAGACCGGAGAGCTGCTCGACCGGCTTGCCCACGGTCGCCTGGACCTTGTGCTGATCGCCTTTCCCTATGAGACGGATGGGCTCGGTACCATGATGCTGTTCGAGGACGCCTACCGCTTCGCCTGTGCCGCGGACCACCCTTTCGCACATGTCGAAAGCATCGCGCTGGAGCGCCTCGGCGGCGAGCGGCTTATGCTGCTCGAGAAGGATCACTGCCTGCACAGTCACGCATTGCCGCTGTTGCAGGGTGCCCCCGATATCGCAGAAGCGACCTTTTCCGCCACCAGTCTGCCGACGCTGGTCGCCATGGTGGCGGAAGGCATGGGGGCCACGCTTTTGCCGGATCTGGCGATCAACGCCGGCATCGCCAGTGGAAGCGATATCGCTATCCGGCCGATGTCTGGCGAGGCCAACCTACGCAGCATAGGCCTTGCTTGGCGGCGACAATCGGGCCGGACGGAGACCTTCAGGGAAATCGGCGACTTCCTCAGGGGGTGGGCTCGGACGGAAATCCGACCATGGGTGGCCTGATCACCCGGCAGGTCGGCCGTCAGTGCTCGGCCACGCAGATCTCGCCGCGCACCATGGCCACGATGGTGCGGATGGCAAGGGCGGCGATCAGCAGGGCCAGCAAGCCGTAAAGGCCGAATCCGATCCAGCGATAGAAATCGACGCCGGCTTTTTCCGCCATGGCGAATTGCGCGATGGTGAGGGCGGCCAGCGGGAAGGAGTAGGCCCACCAGGATAGCGTGAAGGGCAGACGGGCGAACTTGCCGAGCTGCGGCACCATCATCAGAAAGAAGAAGATCGCCGAGAAGAACAGGATGCGCCCGAACGGATCGACGCCGCCGCTCAGCGTCGTCCAGGAGATGAACCCCACGGCCGGCGGTGCAATCAGGATGAACAGCGTCGGCATCAGCCGCGCCGGCAACGGGCTGTGGAAGATCAGGCGGTTGACGACCACGGTCAGCAGCACCAGCCAGAACAGCAGCCCAACCGAGAAGAACAGCCAGGAGACGTCGGCCGGCGCATGCCGGACGCCGGCGATCGGCACCAGGATGTTGCCGACGACCGGTATGAACCAAGCGGGATTGAGGTGAACCACCTCGTAGCGCGAGTGGTCGATCCAGGCCGTTATCACCATGATAGTAAAGGCAAAATGCAGAAGCGACCCGACAAGCCACAACCAGAAGGACAAGCCTGGAGCCACGCCGAGGGCGGCGATCGACAGAAGAATGAGCCCGATGGAACTCGCCGGGAAGAAAGCAATGCGGACGGGGTGCCTCCATTCGCCGGCCACGGCGGCAGGCTTCAGAACCATCTTGACGAGATAGACGCACATGATCGCCGCGTAGACCGAAACCGCCGTCCAGAACAGGATGGTTCCGGCGGTTCCGCCGAATCCGACGGCTCCTTCGAGCTTGTGCGTGGCGATGGCAAGGCCGGAGAGCCCCATGACGACGGAAAAGAAGGAAACGGGAAAGTGGGCAAGCCGGTCGGTCTGCTCGGTTTCAAGAGGAACTGCTGTCATCGCGCGTCACCCAATTTGATCATGCTTTTCCGAATAAGGCATTGTCCGTAGCCTGAGAAGCAAATTAAAGTGGCCATGGTAATCGGAATAATCGATCAAGCGCCATGCAGTCCTATCCCAACATCCGCCATCTCACCTTCCTGATCGCGCTTGCCGAACAGAGACATTTCCGAAAAGCCTCGGAAGCTTGCAACGCTTCGCAATCGACGCTCAGCGCCGGAATCGCCGAGCTGGAGTCACTTTTGGGAGTGCGGCTCGCGGAAAGGACCCGGCGATCTGTCATGTTAACGCCGGACGGACTGCGGATCGTCGAGCAGGCGCGCCGAATACTGAACGAAACCGAGCAGTTGCTGGGGCTTGGCAAGATGGCCAGCAACCCCTTGGCGGGCAGGATCGAATTGGGCTGCATTCCCTCGGTTGGTCCCTTTCTGCTGCCACGGTTCTTGCCGTTTGCCCGCCAACACCTGCCCGACCTGGTGTTCGGCCTCCGGGAGGACAAGACGCCGGCGCTGATCGAGCGCCTTGCCGATGGACGGCTCGACCTGGTTTTGATGGCCTTCCCCTATGACATCGGTCCGTTCGAGACCGAAATGCTGTTCGACGATCCGTTCCGCTTCGTTTGTCCGCTCGATCATCCGCTCGCGGCCCTCACCGAAGTCGAGGCCGCCCGGTTGCCAGTCGAAGAGATGATGTTCATGGAGCGGGAGAACTGCCTGCACCGTCACGCCCTGCCGGTGTTTGCGGCGTGGCCCAACATCTCCGACACGGCGTACTCGGCAACCAGCCTGCACATGCTGGCGGCCATGGTGGCCGAGGGGCTCGGCTCGACCTTGCTTCCCGAGCTTGCGGTATTCGGTGGTCTGCTCGCCGACCACCGGGTCGCGGCCATTCCGCTGGCGGATGGCGCCAACAGCCGAACCATTGGGCTCGTCTGGCGGCGGCAATCGCCTCGCGCGGCCGGATATCGGATGATCGCACAGTTGATCCGGCGCTGGATCGTCGATCGTCGGCAGCAAGATAGCCAGAGCCCGTTGCCATCGACGCCGGCTCGCACCGATGCTGCACATCCAATTGCCGGATAGGCGTCCTCGGGGCGAGAAGGTAGCGTACCCAAATGATGGAGGCTGGCGGCTCATCGTGGCAGGCAAGGCGCGACCGAGTCCCGATGCCGGAGTCCTGGCCACGACAACCAAGGGTCGATGATGCTGGAAATACCGAACAGACACGAAGCGACGCCAACGTTCGGCCATGGCAGTCGTTGCGAGGCTTGTCCGGTGCGCCAGCGCTCGCTGTTCGGCATCTTGCCAGCCGACCGTCTCGATGGGCTCCTTCGCCAGGTCGAAGAAGCCGAATACGCGGTCGGTGACGTCATCTATTCGACCGGCGAGCGGCGCTCGTCCGTCTTCACGCTGCGGTCCGGCTATATCAAGCTGTTGCGTTTCCTGCCCGATGGTCAGCAGCGGATCGTCCGCCTCCTGAAGCCGTCTTGCACCTTCGGCCTCGAAGCGCTGATGGGAGATTCCTACGGGCATAGCGCCGTCGTTCTGGAGCGGGCGGCGGTGTGCAGGATCTCGACGGCGGCCATCGACGGCCTGCGTCGAAACACCCCCGCCTTGCACGATCAACTCATGCGCCGCTGGCAGATAGCCCTCGAAGAGGCCGATGCGTGGCTGACCGAACTCTCCACCGGCAAGGCGCCGCAACGCTTCTCCCGTCTCCTATGCCGCATGGTCGACGCCAACGGCCTGGCCCCCCTGTTCTCGCGCGAAGATCTGGGCGCCATGCTCGCGGTAACGCCGGAGCACGCCAGCAGAATGGTGGTCGATTTCCGCCGGAATGGCGCGATCGTAGACGTATCGCCGGGGCGCTGCCGCTGCAACGTCACGATACTCGCCCGCCTGGCAGCCGGTGGCGAGTGATCGATCACCGCATCTCCGTCGATTTCGTCTCCTCGATGTAGGCTTCCTCGACCTCGGTCAACTCGATGCTGTCATAGCCGGTGACCATCGTCCTGACGTAATGGAGCGGCGTCTTGCCGGTTGTCGTCATGTAGACATGCACGACGACGAAGGCCCCCATGGCGAAGGCCGCGGCGGTATGCAGCAACGCAACGGCCCAGATCCCGGTCCCCGACCAAGCGTAATGGCTCCAGGAGTTGTAGAGAAGATAGGCGATACCGGTCGACCACAGGGCGGGGCCGATCAGGGTCATGAAGGTCATGTAGGCCAGCGACTGCAGGGCATTCTGCTTGCGTTGCAGGGATTTCTTGTAGGGGTGCGGCTCGCCGAAGAGAATGCCCCAGGCGTAGAAGCGGATGACCCTGAACACTCCCTTCTTGAAGAGATACTGGCGCCATTGTCCGGTGGTGAAGTTCCAGAAGGTCGTGAATACCCAGAGCGCAATCAGCAACAGGGCCGCGTTCGTGTGGATCTTGACCGCCAGACCGAACGGAACAAGGTCGTGAGTGCCATGAATGGCAAGACCGGTGAAGAACAGGGTGAAGACTAGGACTGCCTGCGACCAGTGCCAGAAGCGCTCGTAACGCGTGTAGATCATCACCTCGCGTTTGTGGCTCATGACCGGTGTCCTCTGCTGAGGATGATCCTCAGGGCGCCGTGGACGACCACGCCGAAGAGCGCGCCGAACAGGGCGAGATAGCCGACAATGTCGAGCAGTCGCGAGCCGTCGCGGCCGGGCATGTAGAAGCCACCGAGCCCGGCGAGACGCCCCTCGGGATCGCGGGTGTGGCAGTCCGAACAGGGGACGGCCTTTTCCTTGGGGGCGACCATGTGGGTGATCGGCCAGTACATGCGCGTCTCGATGAAGCCGATCTTGCCGCTCCATGGCAACCCAGCGTAGTTCATGCCGAAGGCGATCGCCTTGGGATAGTCGAAGTTGGTCCAGAAGGCGCTGTCGTCCTTGCCGAAGACATGATTGACGACCAGCGTGTTGAGTTCCGGATCGTAGGGCTGCTTGCCCTTCATCTCCTTGAACGGCCAGATGCGCGACTTGCCGTCCGTCGGACTGCCGCCGATGCGATTGAGCGTCAGGATGTCGTCCTTGATCTTGTCATCGAGCTTGTCGGTGACGGCCGTCTGCTCGATCTCGCCGTTGTACCAAAGATAGGTCGGCCGGACGTTCTCGCCATAGGCAAAGTCGCCCTTCTCGGCCGAGTAGACGAGGTGGCCATGCTCGTCCTTGATGTAGACGGGCTTGCCGTCGGCATCCTTGCGGCCAGCCGTCGACCAGTCCCACAACGTCTTGGTGGCGACGCCGCCGCGCGCGAATTCGGAAATATGGCAGCTCTGGCAAGCGACGCGGTCGGTATGGTCGTTGATCTTGGCCTCGGCGTGCGGAGCCGTGCCATGACAGGATTCGCAGGTCGCGCGATTGTGGTCGTCGTGCGGCAGGTCGAGACCATGGGGGTCGACCGCCGTGGTCATGTAGCGCGAGCCGGAGGGGATGTGGGCGTTGAAGGTGTGGCAGGTCGAACAGGCCATGTTGGCGCCATCGGCAGCCATGTGCACGTCGAGATCGCGCGGCGGGTCGGTCAGCGAACTGTCGAGGTCGCCATGCTTGACGCCATCGCCGCCGCCGCCATTGAAATGGCATGCGCCGCAATTCTCCCGCTGCGACGGGCCGACGCTCATGGCCGCCTTGGCGAGATCCGGCGGCTCGACCGTGACGCCGCCG
Source organism: Pleomorphomonas sp. NRK KF1 (assembly GCF_023721755.1). GTDB lineage: Bacteria > Pseudomonadota > Alphaproteobacteria > Rhizobiales > Pleomorphomonadaceae > Pleomorphomonas. The sequence goes on from NZ_JAMDLH010000002.1 coordinate 312,831, forward strand.
ATGACACGCGGCGAGTAAAGCGGATGGCCGGCATCCGTCGCGGTCTTTTTGTAGGTACCGGACCCGTCATGGCAGGCCAGACAATCGACCGTCGCGCCATTCTCTTCCGGGGTCTTGCGCAGGTCGGTCCAGCCGTAGCCGGCGTGACAGGAAGTGCAGCGCGGCTCGTTGGAGATCGGCGAGCCGCAGAAGCTGTTCATGATCCGGGGCTTGCCGAGTCGCTGGCCGGTAAACGAGTTCGTCCCGTCCCAGGTCCAGTGGATCGATTTCTTCACCTCGCCGGCCGCTTCGGTGTGGCAGGTCGAGCAAGCCTTGGTGACGTCCTCGGCCGTGGCGAACGGCCCCTTAAGGACGTCGAACCGCGAGTGATCGGCGGTGCCTGCCACGGCGGCGGCGATTGCCGAACTGGCAACGAGGAACGCGACAACCCGCAGAACCGTTCTTGGGGACATGACATTCCCGCCGCATCTCACCGCCGCAAACACGGCGACAACTCCATGCGCGACAGCATGGCGAGCCGCATCCGATCCGTCATTGACAATTGTTGTCCGGCGATCGGAATGAGCGGCGTCAGGCGGCCGCTACCTCGCTCAGGAACCGCTCGATTTCCTCCTTGAGGCTGGAGCTGCTGCGCAGCGCCTCGGTCGTGGCGGCCAGCACCGATGTTGCCGCGCCGTTGGTTGCGTTGACCGATTGTTCCAGGCGGCCGATGCTGTCGACCATGGAGTCGGTCTTGGTGGCGACCGTCTGGATGTTGGAGCTGATTTCCGCGGTGGCGGCGCTCTGCTCGGTCACCGCCGAGGCGATGGCCTCGGTATACTGGTTGGCCTCGCCCATGGTCGTTGCGATCGCCGAAATGGCGTCGACAGCCTCGCCGGTCGACATCTGGATCGCCTGAACGTGAGCCGCAATCTCCTCGGTGGCCTTGGAGGTCTGGTCGGCGAGCAGTTTCACTTCGGCCGCGACCACGGCGAAGCCCTTGCCGGCCTCACCGGCCCGAGCCGCCTCGATGGTGGCGTTGAGGGCGAGAAGGTTGGTCTGGGCGGCGATGGTCTGGATGAGGGTGATGACCTGGCCGATCTTGTTGGCCGCCTCGGCCAGCGAGGCGATCTGACTGTTGCTGCGCTCGGTATCATGCGTCGCCCGAGTGACGATCTCGGTGGCTCGCAGGGCCTGGGCACCGATCTCGTCGATGGAGGACGACAGTTCCTCCGAGCTACTGGCCACCGATGCGACGCCGCCGGAGGTCTGGCGCGAAGCTTCAATCGCCGATTCCGCCTGCTCCAGGCTGGCGCCTGCGATCTGTTCCATGGAGTGCGCGGCTTCGAGAAGAGTGGCGTGCTCACGGTCCATTCCCGCCAGAAGACTGCCGGCAATGCCGTGGAAGGCTCCTATCAGCTGGTCGACGCGCTGCTGGCGCAACAGCTTTTCCTCGCTCTCCGCCTGTTGCTGCGACTTCAGCTTCTCCTGTTCGATGCGGTTGTCCCGGAACACCACCAACGCCCGGAGAATGCCGCCGATTTCATCGGACCGATCGGCGTTGCGGACTTCGAAATCGGTCTCGCCGCCGGCAAGACGGGCGATGTGCTGGGTGGCACAGCGCAGGGGGCGCAGCAGGCCCTGATTGACGTAAACGAGGGCACCGCCGGCGATCGCCAACAGCAGCAGGCCGATTGCCAGGCCGACATTGCGCGCCTTGTCGGCGATTGCCTGATACATGCTGCGGTCGACGGCGATGATGGCCGTCGCGATAGGCTTGCCGGAATAGTCGGGCACCGTGGTCTGGGACAGGAAATAGCGACCATCCGTAGAGTCGATACCGCCCGACTTCGTCTCGGCCAGAACGGCTTCCGGATCCATTCCATCCGGAAGTTGGTTTCCGATCACACCTTTCTTGCCGTCCTTGCCCTCTTTCAGGAGAATGATGGCGAGGGGGTAGCCGGTCTTGCGCGAGAAGTCGCTGACGAACAGTTCTTCGAAGCCAAGGCCGAACTCCACCGATCCCACATGCTTGCCGTCACTGAACACCGGAACGACGCCACGAATGCCGATACCGCCGACACCGCCTTCCAGACCAACAGCCGGCTCGAGGGTGGTGTTCGTCTCGACGACCGTCTTGCGGAAGGAGGAGAGATCGTCATCGAACTTGGCAGGCTGATGGACGCGAAAGAAGGCGGTGGCCGGCGCCAGATGAAACTGGAACTGCTGGATGCCGTATTGCTTCTTGAGCTCGGCGAACTCCGGAACGAACTGAGCGGCCAGTCCATCGCGATTCCGGGTCGCCAACATGGCCTGAACGTTGGTTTGCCCGGCAACGACCTTGGCAAGAAGCAACGCCTGCCGGCTGTGAGCCTCGATCTCGGCCTGGAGCTGGAACTGTGCGTTCTTCACCTCACGGTCGAGCGCGACCGCTGTCAGATCCCCGGACATCCAGCGTGCACCAAGCACGATGGAAAGGGCGCCCAGAAGCGCCAAAGACAGGATTGTCGTCAGAAGGCGCGCGCGAATACTGGTCATGGTGGCCCCCATTTGTCGCCGGACGCTCTGTTCGCGCATAACGCGAAGAGTGAAAAATAACTTACAGGAAGTTTATTATATGCATTACGCAGTCATGATCCGCATCAAGCAGGCATCAGACCCGCATCAAGCAAGCACTGTTTTTCCGGAAACGAGCGATCCGCACGAGCCTTCGAACACTGACGAACTAATATGCTTTCGCTTGTTAAATTTCACTTAAGTCTATGTCCCGGTTTATTTGTTGTATTACCGGGTAATGTTATTTCACTGCTTCGCATACCATTTGACGGGCATTTCAGCTCAAAGTGCTTTGTGAGGGGCATAGCAACGAGTTGGCTGACGTTGCGAAAGTCCCTACTCGACGTCGCATTGTCAGGACAGGCGAGTGGCTGCCGTCTGGCCAGCATCAATGCGCAACGTTCAATACCCAGTCTCGGCCATCGCAATCTGCCCCGCCACTTGTCGCCAAACCGAGCGGATGTCTGCGGCCGATGCCGTGTCGTCCTCCACAGCTGTACGGGCGTGCATCTGAGCCTGCGTGACTCCCCGATCGTAGCGGACGCGACCGGCGAAATGCCCGCCCACGGTCCGGACGCGCCGTTCGACGGCGACGCTCTTTTCCGCATCTATGTCCCACTTGTTGACGCAGACCGAGGTCGGCACCTCGAAATGCTTGGTGAGCGCGAGGATGCGATCAAGGTCGTGCAAGCCGGACATCGTCGGCTCGATGACGATCAGGGCATGCGAACAACCGGTAAGCGCTGCCATGGTCGGACAGGCGAGCCCGGGGGGGCCGTCGATCAGCACAAGCTGGCAGTTCTCTTCTTCCGCCAGTCGACGCGCCTGCTGGCGAACCCAGGAGACGAGCTTGCCGGAATTGTCCGAGCCGGGGGTGAGACGGGCATGCGCCATGGCGCCACACCGTGTCCGCGAGACCATGACCGATCCGGCCACCCGGTCGTTGAAGCCGATCGCGCCGGTCGGGCATATGAAAGCGCAAACACCGCACCCCTCGCAGCCGAGCGGATCGACCGTGGCGGTGCCGTGGGGGCCACCCATGCTCATGGAGTCGAAACGGCAGGCGGCGGCACACCGTCCGCAGCCACAACAGGCTGTGGTCTCGACATGCGCCTCCCTGCCGGCCCGGAAGGTCTCGCGACGCTCGGCTTTGGGAGCGAGGACCAAGTGAAGATTGGCGGCGTCGACATCACAGTCCGCCAGCACGACGGGTTGCGCGAGAGAGGCAAAGCAGGCGGTCAGGCTGGTTTTGCCGGTCCCACCCTTGCCCGAAAGAACGACCAGCTCCTTCATGCCGTCACCCTCTCCAGGCAGGCTTCCAGGATCGAACGAAACAGCGGGCGGTAGCCCGGAAGAGCGTCGACGATCAGCCGACCGGCGGCATACGCCTCAGCTATTCTTCGGTCTTCGGGGATCTCGCCCAGAACCTCGATCGCTTCGTGGTGACAGTAGTCGTGGATCAGGCTCTCGGATCTCACGGCGCGATTGATGACGACACCGAACTCCACGTTCATCTGGCGAAGGACCTCCACTGTCAGGCGAAGGTCGGACAGGCCGAACGGTGTCGGCTCGGTGACCAGCAGCACATAGTCGGCGCCGCGAAGGGTGGCGACCAGTGGGCAGGAGGTTCCCGGCGGCGCATCGTAGATGACGAAGTCTCCTGTGGCAGCCGCTTTGGCTGCCTTGATCACCGGCACCGGCGACGACACGCCGATCTCCAGGCACCCCTCCACCAGGATGCAAAGGTCGGCGTCGATCCGCCTGACCTCGCCGAGGGGGCGGGTCACCTCGCTGATGGCGCGAGAACGGCACACGAGGCGACAGCCCCCGCAGCCATGGCAAAGATCGGGGAAAAACAACGGCGGCCCGCCGAAGGAAATCAGGGCGTTGAAGCTGCAGAACTCGACGCAGGCCCGACAACCGGAGCAGCGGTTCTCGTCGATGACGGGAACCCTTATTGAAACCGTCTCGGTGGCGGCGACATCGCCCTTCAGGAAGATGTGGGCGTTGGGCTCCTCCACGTCGCAGTCGACCAACGTGGCGGAACGGCCGGCGATGACCGCCAGATTGACCGCCAGCGTGGTCTTCCCGGTACCACCCTTGCCCGAAGCAATGGCGATCTTCATGCCGATGTCGCTTCGCGGAGGTTTCCCTGCCGCAGATCTTCGAGCGCATCGGCGAAGGTCGTGCTGTCGGTGGAATAGACCTTGACCCCTGCCCGATGAAGGGCGTGCAGGGCCTTGACGCCGCATTCTCCCGTCACCAGTGCAACGGCGCCGAGTGCGACGATGCTCTCCGCCGCCTTGAGGCCGGCGCCCATGGCGGCGTCGACGGCGGTGTTCGCAACAAGCTGCCTTTCGTCCGTCTCGCTGTTGTAGACCAGGAACGTCTCGGCGCGCCCGAACCGACGGTCCGTGAGACCGTCTCGGCCGTCGCCTTGCATGGTGAACACGATCTTCATGGTGACGCTCCCGCCTATGGCTTCCGTCCGAACAGCGCGCAAAAACTGTCGCCATTCGGATTAATTATGAGAATACACCCATAATAGGAGTTGACCTGCAGGCGCACAATCGGGTTATGCACATACATTCATAATAGAGGGCGTCGAAATGTTTGAAGTTACGAGCACCCCCTCGCCGGGCGAGGCACAACCGGACACCCCTCCCGTCGTCGAACCTTACGCAAGAACGAGACAAGCTCATGCCGCCTGCACGGTTTGCGGCATCGGCGGACCAGGCTCTCCCACTTTTGGGCTTCGCTTCACGCCCGACCAAGAGGGTGGCGTTCAGGCGACATTCAGGACTGCAGGCCGTTACCAAGGTTACGAGGGAATCTTGCACGGCGGCGTGATTTCAACGCTTCTCGATGCAGCGATGGTTCACTGCCTGTTCGCTCGGGGTGTGACGGCCGTGACCGCCGAGATGACGGTGCGCTTCCTGCGCGAGGTACCGGTGGATTGTGACGTGAGCGTCCGTGCGAAGCTTATCGATGAGCGCCATGGCATCTTCCAACTAGCCGCCAGTCTCTCACAGGCGGGAAAGCGGCTTGCGGTGGCAAAGGGCAAGTTTTGCCGCACCGCTCGGTAAGCTACCGGAGAACCGGCGCCGGCTGGATGGCGCCTCCCTGCCTCACTTGCCGAGAAGCCGATGGTCCGGCCAGGGTCGACCAAATGAGAACAGGGCTTTCCCGATCTTGTTCGCGACGTTTTGGGAGAATACCCATAACCAGAGGCGCCATGCTCAACATGGAAGCGTGGCGTCGTGCGTATCGCTGGACAGATCCGTCGAGTGCCACGAGACAGCTCCCGTAGAAGTGCGGATCGAGACGTTATCCGTATATAATGCTTATATAAGAACCTACGAATTTAAGAAGCAAGGAGTCGGGCATGAAGATCATCATCATCGGCGGCGTGGCTGGCGGCGCAACGGCGGCGGCTCGCCTTCGCCGCTGCGACGAGCAGGCCGAGATCATCCTCGTCGAGCGCGGGCCATACATCAGCTTTGCCAACTGCGGCCTCCCCTACCACATCTCCGGTGCGATCGCCGAACGCGGCAAGCTGTTGGTCACCACCGAGCAGATGTTCGAGGCGCGCTACAACGTCGACGTTCGCTCTCGTACCGAGGCGTTGTCGATCGACCGCACCAACAAGACCGTGACGCTGCGCAACCTCGACAGCGGGGAAGACACGATCGAAAGCTACGACCGGCTACTGCTGTCGCCGGGCGCCGAAGTGCTGAAGCCACCGATCCCCGGCATCGGCTCTCCGCGCATCTTCACGCTGCGCAACGTACCCGACCTCGACCGCATCATGACGGCGATGGCAGACAGCAAGCCACGCCGAGCCGTTGTGATCGGCGGCGGCTTCATCGGCCTTGAAGTGGCCGAAAACTTTCATGATAGAGGGCTCTTCACAACGGTGGTCGAGGGGGCTTCACACATCTTGCCGCCGTTCGACGACGAGATGGCGGCCATCGCTCACGCGCACATGCGCGAGAAGTCGGTCGAACTCTATCTTGGCGACAAGGTGTCGCACTTCGAGGATCGAGCCGACCACACCATCGTCTTCCTCGCCTCCGGCAAACGCATCCAGGCCGACATCATCATCCTGTCCATCGGCGTTCGGCCGGAAGTGAAGCTCGCCCGCGACGCTGGCCTCGCGCTCGGCAACATTGGCGGCATCAAGGTGGATGAGCACTTGCAGACCTCCGACCCGTCGATCTTCGCCGTCGGTGACGCCGTCGAAGTCGTCAACAGGGTTTCCGGCAAACTGGCACTCGTGCCGCTCGCCGGTCCGGCCAACCGGCAGGCCCGTATCGTGGCCGACAACATGCTGGCAACCGACCCCGCCGCCTACAAAACCTATCGCGGCGCCATGGGGACAGCCATTCTCAAGGTGTTCGACCTGGCCGCCGCCTGCACGGGCCTCAACGAAGCCACTGCCAAGGCGCTGGGCATTCCTCATCGCGCCAGCATCACCCATTCCGGTTCGCATGCCTCCTACTACCCTGGCAGCCAGCAAATCAGCCTGAAGCTGATCTATGGACTGGACGGGCGCGTTCTCGGGGCGCAGGCCATCGGCATCGATGGAGCGGACAAGCGGATCGACGTGATCGCCACGGCCATCAAGGCCGGCATGACCGTCGAGGATCTTGCCGACCTCGAACTTGCCTACGCCCCGCCCTTCGGCTCCGCGAAGGATCCGGTGAACGTGGCCGGTTATGTGGCCAGCAACGTCCTCGACGGCAGCCATGACATCATCAGCTGGACCGAACTGAGGGATATCCTTCACGATGCGCCCGACACGATCGATCTGATCGATGTCCGGACGCCGGAGGAATACGCGATCGCCAGCCTGCCCGGCGCTCGCAACATCGAACTCAACCGGCTTAGGCAGCGGCTCGATGAGATAGACCGCAACAAGCCTCTGGTCATTTTCTGCCAGGTCGGCCTTCGCGGCTACGTCGCCTACAGGATCCTGAAGCAGTCCGGGTTCAAGGACGTGCGCAATCTGACCGGCGGCTTCAAGACCTACGCCTGGGCGACGGAGAAGCAGGCCAACCCCGACCTCTTCGACTACGAGAACATCCGGCTGCTCGATGCCAGCGAGATCGAGAGCCGGCGCAACGGTTGAGATGTGACCGATACCCAGAACAGTTTGGCGGCGGCCCACGCCGACGCCAAACGCCCAAAAACACCGTTACGTCAGCGCCAGGGGGTGGAACTAGACCTTGACGCCGAGGAAGCGGACGATGGCGCCCATGCCGACATGGCCACGCCCCTCGTCGAGTTCGACCTCACCTTCAAACGCATGGACGGCACGGATGTCCGGCCCGAAGTCCTCGGTGAGAAGCGCGAGGTCGAACAGCATGTTCGGGTCCTTCGGTCCGCCGCTCGACCGGCCGAGCTGATCGCGGTGGAAGGCCTCGAGAATGACCAGACCGCCGGGCTTGAGGGCACTTGCCAGATTGCGGTGGGCGGCGCGGCGAACGGCGGGCGGCATGTGGACGTAGATCAACACCACCGCGTCGGCAATTGCCCGCTCGGGCGCATATGTCGAGAGATCGACGACGGCCGTTTCGATGGGAACGCCGCGTTCTTCGGCCAGCGCCCTCGCCTTGGCAAGGCCGACCGAAGAGGCGTCCAGCGCCAGGACGCGATGTCCCTGGCCAGCCAGCCACACACCATTTCGCCCCTCGCCATCACCGGCGGCGATGACACGCGAAGCTTTCGGAAGGCGCCCCGCCATCTCGACGAGAAAACTATTGGGCTCCGTGCCATAACGGTAGCCCGGCTTTGAGAATTCATCGTCCCATGATGGCATTCAGGCTGTCCTTGCGTATCGTCGACAATCAACCTCGGCATGCCGTCCTCCACGACGGCTGTCCGTCTTCAGACCAAGGGCATGCTCGATCACGGGATACTCCGATACGGCAAGAAAGGCCACGTCTCCACCTCGCCCTCCGGGACCGAATCCAAGCCTGACACGTCGCGACAAGCGAAGCATCATCCCTGGGACGCCCATGGGACGCACAGTCCTTGAGGAAAAGGAAGGATCCGTGGCCGATCGTCATCTCCGCAAGTGATAACCGCTCAGTCCCACTCACGTTCAGTAGAGTACTTTACCGACCTTGGTCATGTTGAAGCGGTGCGTAATGACTCCTCCCGCGACAAGGTCGAGATCCTTCTCGGACAACTCTTCTCTATTTGAAAGCTTTGCCAACCCAGCCGCGAGTTCTTCCTCGGAGAAATTGAACCCCTCACGAGCGCCCAGGGCAACGACCGCGGCCGGTCCCTCCTGCATCGCCGCCGTGGCCTCTGCCTCCAGCGCTTCGCTCGCCCGAACCTTGTCGTAAAACTGCTCCAACGCTTCAATGCTCATGATGTATCGCTCCGTTTGAAAACTCTCCCCCTCCTCATCCACGGAGGGGGCCAACTTGAGCCCGGACTTCACGGCGAGCGCAGGCTCACCGAAAACGCCCTCTCAGTGGCAGGACGCAACTCCGCAGGCAGAGCCGTTTCGCTTCTGCTGGAGTGGCTCTGGCGTACGAGGCGAAGGTCGTGACAGACGCGTCGGCTCCCCGCTGCCAGAAAACATGTCTCAGAACCGCCGCTTCCCGGTGGATCAACCGGAAGACGCCGGTCTTGTCTTGATGTGATTTTTCTCGGCAGAATGCTCGGAGCTGGTGCGCCCGCCACCGGCGACGAGATCGAGATCCGCGTCCGAAAGCTCGCCGTCCGTCAGGCTCGATCGATGAGACAAGGCGGCCGACAGCTCTTCTTCAGTGAACTCAAACCCCCTCAACATCCCCAAGACGACGAGAGCCTCCGGCCCATCTTCAAGGGCGTTTGCCGCAAGTTCCTCAAGTTCCGCGTCAGCGCGAACTCTTTCGTAGAACCTCATAAGAGAATCTATACTCATGTAATTCTCCGCCCTCTTGTTTAGATTTGAATGTGCCGCCGACATGGACAACAATGTTTGAGTTGAAGAGACTGTCAGTTCGCAATTAATCAACCTGCAGGTTCCGAGACGTCTTTCGCGCGCAAGCCGACCTCAGAACGACGGCAAACAACGGCTTGCACCGAAGATCGTTTCGACACGTTCGGCGATCGGTGCAAAGCGGCGCAGAGTCAGGGCCACCATGCGCGGGCGACTGTCGTAGCTGGTGTAGTAGACCGCGACGGAGTCCCGACCAAGCAGCGCCATCTGCTTCGAGTAGCAATGGTAGTAGGCCGCGACCATGACCCCTCCCTCTCGATAGGCGGGATCGAGATAGGCTTCCAGATAGCGGACCGTCGGCACGTCGGCGTCCCCTTCGACAAGGGGACGGTGGGATTCAGTTGCGAGCAACCAACCGACGAGCTGGCCATCGCGGCGAACAGCGATGCTGTAGTCGAACGCCAGTTTCTCTGGCTGGCGGATCGGCCCCAACATGTCCGCGGCTTCCGGATCCGAGAGATATCGCTCGACTGCCTCGATGTCGGCGGCACTCAGCTCCAGAGGAGCGAAAGCGTACGACCGAGGCAGGGCGAGGCGGCCGGCTATGCTAGGCCAGGTACCAACCTCGTCGACCATCTTTCCAACGCGGCCAACCACGACAACGCCACTGGCGCGAGGACTTGTCCATCCGCCACTTGCCAACAAGCCTTCCAAAGCCATCCGACCCGACATGGATGCGTTGTAGCTCGCCCGGCATTCGGCAGCCCCGCGCTCGTGTGCTTCCGTCTGCCAGGCCTCAAGGAGACGTCTTCCAAGCCTCCGCCTGCGTAACGCCGGGGCAACGGCGATCGAGAGCAGCTCGGCCTGTGTGCTTCCAGACGGAAGCGTGCCGACTGCAAGCCCGACCGGACGCGCACCGACAATGACACCAACCGCGATGACATCGTCCCGTAGCGGCGCAAGCAAGCGGCCGATCTGTCCGAAAGTAAACGAGGAGAAAAGCCCCGCATGGCCCCTGAGCACCGGGAAAGAAGCTCTCGGTTGCATCGCCGCATGGTCGGTTGGCGCCTGTGGCCCGGCGCGCAATCGTGTCTGTGTCTCCGCGAGCATGCCGTAGCTTCTCCGTCCTGTCTCGCAGGCTATGTGGCTTTACTCAGTCAGGAAATAAAGCGGGGCACGTGCTCTTGGGACAATATCGGCGGAGTTTGGGATAGGATGCCGGCAGAGGAGCAGAAACTCGCCGCTCAGGCTTTGGCGTGCAGTTTGTCGAGCCAGGCCTGCATCCAGTTGCTCTCATGAGAACCGATATCGGTCTTCAGACGAATGCCGTCCCGGGCGTTCCGGATCGCTTCGCTCGGGCGAAGGCCATAGTATTGCTGGAACGCGCGGGAGAACGCGTTTTCGCTGGCAAATCCGGTCGCATAGGCGAGTTTTGCGACCGACCCTCGCGACGTCCCGATCGAAGCGAGCTTCAGCATGGCGAGTTTCAAACGCCTCTCGCGGATGTAGTCGGCGATGCCGCCAAGCGGTTCGAACAGGCGGTAGAGAGCCGAGCGCGACAAGGCGAACTGCCGCATGATCATTTCCGTCGAAAGAGACGGGTTGGTCAGATTGCGCTCGATAAAGACCTGGATCGTTTGAAGGCTAGCATCCATGAGCGTACCGCGTTCGGCGGCCACCGCGGCCGAGAGACCGCTCGACACGAGCACGGACGCGACATCGGCCGCCAGCTTTCCATCCGGGCCGGCAAGCTGCGGCGCAAGCTTGGCCATCGTCATCATATGTTCGCCCAATAGGGTGCCAAGCGTGGAGGAGCCATCCAACCGCGCGCCGTGAAGCTCGTCTATGACCCGCGGCATCAGCCGGATCATCGCGCGCGGCAGGATCAGGCTGATGATATCCATGTCCGTGGTCTGGCTGCGCATCGGCCGGCTCAGATCGAAACAGACGATGTCCCCAGCAACGCCCCTCGCGAGCCCTCCATCGGCGTTATAGGCGCACTGACCGTTGACATAGTACTGTATCAGCAGGTGATCGACGCCGGTCGCCGCCACCAGTTCGCTCGAACGATGAAAGCGCTGGGCGACCGCCGACGACTTGCCGATCAGGAAATGTCCGAGATTGTAACTTGCAAGGTCGGCCCTGAAGCCGTCGAGCCCGTCCGTTGCCGGTACCGCGTCGAACAGGCTGGATACGCCAATCCGCCACCGCTCGTAGTTTTCTTCAGGACTCAAGTCCGACGAACGGATCAGCTGGTATTCAATCTGGCTATCGGTCACCTGGATCGCTCTCTACAGGTATTCGTTTTCTTCACGCGGCCAATCGGAACTGAGCCAAAGCGTCAAGGAATGCGAGTAACGGGCGGTTCAAGATAAAATACGTTTTCAGATCAAGCCGCCGACCATCATTGCCACCCAAACGACCTTGCATGCGATGTGCAGCGCCTGATCTGCATGAATGGAAATAATCCCGCTGTTCTTGAGCGAGTCAATCAAAAAATGAGCCGCAGTCTCCAGAATTCCGACAAGGAGCGAGCCTGTCGCAAGCCCCGCCAGCCCACCGTGCACGATCGAATGCGCGCCAAGCAGATAGTACCAGGGCACGCCCGGTACCGGCGTCTTCCAGTTCTTGCCGCGCGCCATGAAATCGGTCTGCAGCGGATAATCTCCGAGCGCATGTCCGAAGATCAGGAGCGCCAGGGAAACGAGAAAGCCATCCGTCATCATGTCGGGTGCTCCTCGTTGCGAGAAAGGCGGGTCAACATGTGTTCGAAACGGGCGCCCGCCAGCGATATCGTGTCGAGAATGCCATCATCCAGCTCGTCTTCCATCACCGCTCCGGCCTTGAGCCCACTGCGAGAGTTCATGCGCTGGGTGGTGTTGCGCAAGCGGTCGGCGAGGAAGATTGCCAATGCCTTGTAGAAACGTCCGCAGAAGGCCGGGTTTTCATTGAGCCGGGCCTGCAGGTCCGATTTGTCCACCGCCAGGATAAAGGCTCCGTCGGCAGCCTGGACCGTGGCGGACGGAGGCGCCGAGTCGACCAGGGACATTTCTCCCACGACTTCGCCGCGACCGAGGCGGGCGACCTCTCCGATACCGGAAACGGTCACAGCCACCTCGCCCGACAGGACGAAGAAGAGATCGCTGACCAGCTCACCCTCGCGAATGAGGACCTGCCCCGGCGCCGCCGCGAACCGCCGCCCCGTGCGGGCCATCCACTCGATATCCTCGTCGTCGAGCTGCCCAAGGATGTAAAGCACTTTGCGCATCAGGCCTCGTTCTCCAGGAGTTGGCGACGGGCGAGCGCGTGGAAAAGCCCCCCTGCCTCGATCAGTTGGTCGTAGGTGCCGCTTTCGACGAGGCGGCCTTTGTCCATGACGAATATCCGGTCGACCTCGCGGATGGTGGAAAGCCGATGAGCGATGACGATCCGGGTCACCTGCAGACGGGCCAGCGTATCCGTCACAACCTGCTGGGTTCGGTTGTCGAGGGCGCTGGTCGCCTCGTCGAGAAGCAGGATCTTGGGTTCGTTCACCAGTGAGCGGGCGAGCAGTATTCGTTGCCGCTGGCCGCCTGAAAGCGCTCCTCCGCCGTCGCTCAGAATCGTGTGCATGCCCATGGGCATGGCTTCGACATCCGGCGCGAGAGCGACCAGCCTGGCCGCTGCCCATGCCGCCTCCAGACCGAGCCCGGAGGCTCCCGCGATGTTCTCGTAGATCGAGCCCGGCGTGATGCGTCCGTTCTGCAGGACAACGCCGATTTCCTTGCGAAGCAGCGTTGGATCGAGCCGGTCTGACGGCTTGCCGTCAAACAGCAGCCCGCCCTCTTCAGGCGTTTCGAAGCCGAGAAGGAGACGCATGATCGTCGACTTGCCGCTCCCGGACTCGCCGACGATGCCAATGTATTCCCCCGGCCTTATATGAAAGCTGACGTCCCGCAGGATCAACGGGCCGTCGGGCGAGTAGCGAAAGTGCACCCTGTTGAAGGCGATCTCGCCGGAAAGCCTGCCCGGAGCCTCCCGCTCCCGTGAGATCTCCGGCTCCGCCTCGACGATCGGCATCGTCCGGGCGATCAGCGGGTTGATGGTGAGCAGCTCGGACACCGCATTGATCGTCCCCGTCAGCGCGGCGGATACCTGCCCGAACGCCGTGATGAAAGCCACGAACATGCCGGTGGACAGGCTCGCAACGTCAACGGCCGCATCGCTGCCCAGCACCATTGCCTCAAGGGCCGCACTCGCCGTCTCCGACTTCATGACGAGAAGAACGCAGCCGAAGAGGAACAGCAGCGACAGGGGACCGAGAACGGCAATGCCAACCATCTGCCAACCTTGCCAGCGCCGCGACTCCTCCAGTTCGCGGCGCTCGTTCACGGTGCGCCACGTCCACTCCGCGAACGCCCGCATTTCGGCCGCTGCCGCCCGGAGCTTGGGCAAGCCAACCAGGATCTGAAGCAGGAAGCTTCCGCCCCGGCGCTCGAACCGAGCCCGCTCGTGCTTCAGCTGCCTGCGCGCGATCCACCCTGAAACGGCCACCGTAAGCAGGATGGGGACGAGCGAGAAAAGGGTCAGCCGCCAGTTGATGAAGGCCATGGTGACGAGCCCCGACACCGTGCCGATCAGCCCGAAAACGCCGGCGAGCGTCGACCCGGTCAGAAGCTGGCGCACCTCCTGCAGGCCCAGGGTACGCTGCCCGAGCTCGCCGACCGCGTATCGCTGAAAGAAGCTTGCGGGAAGGCGGAAGAGACGCAAGACGATCGCCGCCTGCATCCTGGCGTCCAGCGTGGCTTCAATCCGTTCGACGGCCATTGCGCGCGTCAGCTCGAAGATCGACTGCCCGAGCGCTGCGGCGACGAGCAGCAGCGCAACCTGCCAAAGACCCGAGCGATCGTTGAGCGGCACGACCGTGTCGAACAGGATACCCGTCGCGACCGGCAGCAAGGCCATGGTGGACGCGGCCAGGATCGAGGTGACGACGACCAGTCGTGCTTCCGCACCCATCCCGCGCGTTGCAAAGCGGGCGAGATCGCCGAAGCCGAGTTGCCTGTCCTCAAGCAGCGGATAGAGCTGGAGGGCCTTCTGCCGTAGCGTCGCGGCGACAGCCGGGCCCACCTTGCGAGGTCCATCCAGACCGATTGTCAGATATCCGCCCCGCCGTGCCGGCACCAGCGCCAGGGGGGCGCCCTCGACGGTCTCCCCGAGCATGGGCAGGCCGTCCCGCTTCCACCAGTCGTCCTTCAGGACGACCTCACGGTAATCGAGCAACAGATCGCGCAGGATCGGCTCGAATGACCTTGCGTCCGCCAGTTTTCGGCGCGTCTCGTCGGAAGGAGTCCCAAGCGGCCGCCCGAGGGACTTCATCGCCGCCTCGATCGCTGCATGCCAGGGATTGCGGATCGGCACCTGGCTGCCGCCGACCTTGGCAAGGGTACCGAGCGCCTCCGAAAAGCGGTTGGCGGATGAGATCGCCTGGATGTCCTGCCGCCTGCCCGCTTCCGCTCGTTCCGACTCGAACCTGGCGAAAACGGTCTCCACCGTCATGCGGGACAGATTGGCGAGGCCTTCGGCCACCTCGTGCGCGGTCGGCTCGACGATCGGACGCAAGCGCCCGCCATTCCGTGCCGCCAGTTGGCCGGGCGCGGCGAGCGGAAAGGGCAAAGCAGGTTCCAGGATACGACCGTTCCAGCTGAAGGCCGGTTCGTCGGCGACGACCAGGGCGAACTCGCCGGCCGCCGCTGAACAGGTTTCTCCCGGCTGAAGGTCGAGAGCCTCCCTGTCCACCAGGTGGCTCGGCCAATCGGGCGAGCGGCCGAGGGCGCCATTCATGCAGCGCACCCACTCGCCGACCGCGGAAGCCTTCGCCACTGCTTCCTCCATGGCGATCCGCTCGAAGCAGGAGCCAAGGCCGCCGATGGCGACCAGACATCCTTCCGAGGCGGACGCCGTCGAGAAAAGCAGGCCGCCCTTCTCCAGCCGGAAGAGGTGACGGCGCCCATCTCCGATGCGATCGAGCACGAACACGTCCGCGTAGCCGCGGAGCAACCTGAAGGCGGCAAAGCCTTCTTCCAGTGCCAGCGGCTTGTTTCCACCGCCTTCGATGACTTGCGCCAAGGGCCGGCTGCCTTTCATCGGATCCGCGTTCTGATACATCAGGCGCCCCCTCGCACCAGCCGGGCATACTCTCCGTCGAGCCGCATCAGCGTGTCATGATCGCCCCGCTCGACGATGCGCCCCCGGCTCATGACGACGATCTCGTCGCAGTCGCGCACGGTGCTGAGCCGGTGAGCGATGATGAGGCAGCCACAGCCGCGCCGGCGCAGGTTGTCGTCGATCTGCTTTTCCGTAACCGGGTCGAGCGCGGCCGTCGCCTCATCAAGTACGATGAGGGAGGGGTTGACACTGAGGACGCGCGCCAGTTCCAATCTTTGGCGCTGGCCACCTGAAAAGTTCAGGCCGCCTTCGGCAACCCGCGCGTCGAGCTGCCCGGGCCTCATCAGCACGTCATCGAGGATCGCCGCATCAGAGAGCGCGGAGATCAGCGCATCCTGCGGGATGGTGCTATCCCAGAGCGTAAGGTTGTCTCGGACCGTCCCCTCGAACAGGAATATCTCCTGATCGACGTAGCCGATTACCTGGGATCTTCGCGACTGCGCGAGCGTCTCTGCGTCGATGCCCCCGATGCGAATCTCGCCGCTCCATGGCTTCTGAAGGCCCGCGATCATCCGGCCAATGGTCGTCTTGCCGCTCCCCGATCCGCCAACGAGGGCGACGCGGGCGCCGGGCTTCAAGTTCAGGGAGAAGTCCTGGATGAGAGGCGGATCGAGAGGAGAGTAGCCGAAACTGACGCAATCGAGCTCGACCCGGCTCGAGGCCGGCACGAGGGACACGTCGCCTTCGACGATCCTCTTGGCCCGGTTCACGTCGGCGATCTTCACCAGATCGGCGCGGATGGTCTGGATCTGACCGGCGAGACCGATGAGCTCAAGCATCGGCGCGTTGAAGTTTCTGGCAAGCCCCTGGAAGGCGACGAGGGCGCCGAGCGACATGTGGCCCTTCATGACGCCGATGGCTCCGACCACGAGAACGAGAACATTGGCGAGCGCCTGGATCAGGGCGGGAATGGCGTTGATCAGGGTCTGCGCCTGGGCCAGGCGCGCCCTGGTGCCAAGCACCTTGCTGTGCAGCCCGGTCCACCGACGATAGGCCTGGGCCTCCATGTTGGACGCCTTCAGGGTCTCGATCGCCCGGATGGGTCCGAGCGTGGCGGCGAGCAGCGATCCCATTTCCACGCCGAGCTTGGTGCTCTGGGTGCGCTGGACTTTGCCTCCCTGGTGGATGACGATGCCATAGAGCAGCTGAATGGCGAACATCCAGCCGGCAAGAACCGGGTTCATCATCCACATGATGGCTGCGTAGGCGAGAAGGCTGGTCAGATTGAAGACCGCAGACGACAACCGCCCCGACAGGAGATCGGCAACCCTTTCGTTGGCGCTGAGCCGACCGGAGAGTTCGCCGGGGTGACGCTGCGCGTAAAACTCGGCAGGCAGCAGAAGCATGTGCCAGAGAAGCTTGCTCGACGGCACGACCACCTGCTTCATCTCCAGCCGTCTGAGGCCGGCTTGCTGCAACGCGGTGGCAAGCCCGCGCAACAGCACGACGAAGAGCAAGGCGACGGCAAATGGCAGAAACCAGTCCTCCTGCTGCGCGACGAGGATCGTATCGATGAATGCGCGCGTGAAGACCGGAACCGCGACGCCCGGAACCACCAGGGCGAGTGAGGCAAGGAGAACGAAGAGGAGGCCCTTTTTCGAGCCCTTGAGGCGATCGAGCATGAGTGGCAAGGCCAACGGCTGCTCCCCGGCGGGGCGGAAGTCCTCCGAGGGCTCGAAGGCGAGCACCACGCCCGTGAAGGCCTGCGCAAGCTCGGCGATCGAGACCGTTCGGCGACCCGATGCGGGATCGTTGATGAAGGCCGTTTTCCCTCGAATACCCTCGAGAACGACGAAATGGTTGAAGTTCCAGTGCAATATGGCCGGCCAGGGAACATCGGCCAGATTGTCGACCTCCTTTCGGAAGCCCTTCGCGTTCATGCCATAGCTGCGGGCAGCCTTCAGGAGGTTGCTCGCCTTGGTACCGTCTCGCGAGACTCCCGCGGCAATGCGCATCTCCTCAAGCGTCACCCATCGGCCATGATGGGCCAGGATGATCGAAAGGCACGTCGCCCCGCATTCGACGGCCTCGATCTGCAGGATCTGCGGGGTTGCCCGTGTCCTCTTGCGGCCGGAAACGCCACCGAACAGGTTGAGAGCCTGTGCCCCGATCATAGGCCGGTAGCCTTCTTCAGGAAGGGGAGCAGGAAAGAGGCTGGCTTGCGGCTGTCGACGGTAACCTTGGCGGTTCCGGTGGTCCCCGGGCTCAGGCTGGCCAGCGCTCCCGTGCCTCCGGACCAACGGTAGCCGCTGGCGGTCGCCGCATCCCGCTCGAGTTCGACATGGACGGCGAAGGGCGCTCCCTCCTTCGAGAACCGGGCGACGAGAGCGTCGTTTTGTAGGATTGCCCGCATGCCCTCGTGGGTGACCGGAAAGTCCGACACCGACGTCACGCGTCCAACAAGTGTGCCCCACTCTTCCTTCTGCATGCCGCCAAGCTCGATGTGAACAGGCATGCCGACCTTGACCCGCTTGCCCTGCGCGGGAGGCACGTAGAGCATGAACTGCAGCGAACCGTCACCGCTCGCCACCGAGGCGATCCGCGTTCCGGCCGGCGTGTAGGCGCCGAAAGGGGCCTTCCATTCGACCAGAACTCCGTCCGTGGGGCTTGTGACCTTGCCGAAGGTGGAAAGCTGAAGATCAAGTTGGCGAACCTCGGCTTCCGCTGCCAGAACCTTCTGCTCCTGTTCGAACAGCCGGCGCTCATCCTCCGATCGACCTGCCAGTTGCTCCGCCGCAAGGGTCAGCAAGCCGGTGCGCGCCGTGGCGATGTCGAGGCTGGCGTTCGACAACTGCTCCCGGGCCTGCTGAACGGCGCTCGCGGTGGTGACGCCCCCTGCGGCGAGCTTCTCCTGGTTTTCGACAAACCCGCGATAGGCGTCCCGGCGCTGCTCCGCCGCCTTGATCTGAGCCTCCAGGGCCGCCTTTCTGGCTGCGGCATTGTCGCCGCGTGCCGCGCCGAGAACCTTTTGCTCACGCCGCAAGGCGTCCATGGCCGCGCGCGCCGCGCTCGCCTGCGCCTCGGCCATCTCCAGACGGGTCGATATGTCAGGCTGGCTGATCTCGGCAAGTATATCGCCTTGCCGAACCCGGTCGCCGAGTTCGGCATGCCGGTGCGTCAGCGAGCCTGAGGCGGCCGCGATCGCATCGACGATCTGGCCTCCACCGTAAAACAGAATGCCCTGGCCGGAGATGCGGGTAGGAATACTCGCCGTGAAGCCCCACACGACGAAGGTCGCAAGCAGCACCACGACCCCGGCGAGCGCCACCCAGCCACCGGGGCTGGTGATGACGATGGCCTCGTCCAGCTGTTCAGGAGACGACAGCCGGTCCAGTGCTTCCTGTCGGTAGAGGTTCTTGTTCTGAGCAGACATGATCCAGCGTTTCCGGACTACTTGGAGCGTGCGACGTAGACGCCGTCCCACGCGCCGGGCGGGTCGGCGAGGAGGGTGGAAAGGCGTTCGGCGTAGATCTCGTAGAGGGTGTCCATCCTCGGAGGGGCTACGCCGCGCAGGGCGGCGAGCTTCTCTCGCGCGGCGGCGAAGCTTCCCTCACGGTAGAGGGAAAGGAACTCGTCGTGCTGCTGATGGAGCGAGGTAAACTCTGGCCGGACCGCCATGGTCTCGTCGCCCAGGAGTGCGTGGAGGCGGACCGGCGCCGACCTGCCCTTGACACGGACGAGATCCAGTTCGAGGAAGGCGAAGTCCGGAACCGCCTGACGCGTGAACTCGCTGACGGCGATGTCCACGCCGTAGAACTTCGTCAGACTCTCGATACGCGAGGCCAGATTGACGCTGTCACCCAGCGCCGAATAGCTGAAGCGCTGGGCCGAGCCAAGATTGCCGACACAGGCCTCTCCGGTGTTGAGACCGATACCGATGCGGATCGGATCGGGCCGCGTGCGATTGAGGGCTTCGACGACGTCGAGCATGGCGAGCGCAGCACGGCAGGCCTTCTCCTCGTGAGCGTCGATGTCGAGCGGTGCGTTCCAGAACGCCATGATCGCATCGCCGATGTACTTGTCGATCGTCGCCTCGCCTTTCAGCAACACGTCGGTCAGAGGCGTCAGGATGTTGTTGATCAGCCCCGTCAGCGCCTGCGGGTCCATGCCCTCCGACAATGTCGTAAAGCCCCGGATATCGGAGAAGAGCACCGTCACGCGGCGAGTCTCGCCGCCGAGCCGCAAGGCGCGCGGTTCATTGGCCAGGCGTTCCACGAGGGCCGGGGCGAGATAGCGTCCGAAGGCGTTCTTGACGAACCGCTTCTCGCGGTTCTCCAGCGCCAGACGCAAAGGGGTGAGGACGAGAAAGACGACCAGCAGCGTCAATGTCGGTCCCACGGGATCCAGCAGGTACTGCCCCCGGGCGAAGGCGAGCCAGGATACGACCACGAACGCGGCCGACAGGACCAGAAAGGCGGCGGTGCTGAGCAAGGCGCCGCTTCGACTTGCAACTCCGATCAGGATCAGTCCGGACAGGAAGGTGGCAAGCAAGGTCCCGCCGTCTGCCCAGTCCGGCTCCATCAGGAAAGACCCGGCGACGATCTGATCGATGATTTCAGCGTGAACGTTCACGCCCGGCATGGCCGAGGCGATGGGTGTGGCGACGATGTCGCGCAGCCCCACCGCGCTGGTGCCGATCAGGGCGATCCGCCCCTCGATCGCCGCCGCCGCTTCGGCGCTTGTCCGGCCCGCGACGAGGTCCGCCGCTCGGATTACCGGCATGTTCGGCATGCCGGAATAGTAAATGCGCATGCGTCCGTCGGCATCGGTTGGAACGGTCAACTCCCCCACGCGCAAATCCACCATGGCCGGAATGCCGCCACCGCCCTGACCGCTCGCATCGCTGGTGCGGATCACGAAGCCCGAGGCCCCTTGTGCGATCCTCAGCGTCTCCACGCTGAGGGCGGGAAAAATCTCGTCGCCCGCCACCGCCGCCATCGGCATGCTGCGGATCACGTTGTCTCGGCTGGTCGCGAACGAGAAAAAACCCACGCCGGCGGCGGATGCCTGCAAGAGGTCGATGTTGCGCACGGCGCCGTTGAAACGCGTCAAATAACGACGCGGATCGGTCCCTCCGTAGGCAAAGCCGGCCTTTGGCTTCGGTGGCGACTCTCGCCCCTCGTCGGTCAGCGCGAGTCCGACCGCCGCGTTGGCACCTGCAAGAGCCCTTGCAAGAGAGGCGTCACTGTCGAGTTCCTCCGTGCCGGACGGAAGACTGACGGTCGCACCGCGCTCGCGCAGAGCGTCGACTGCCCTGCTGAGAGACAGGCGATCGGGTTCCGAGAACACGATGTCGAAGCCGATGGAAGCCGCGCCGAGCGCATGCAGCCGATCGACGATCGTCGCGATGACCCGTCGCGACCACGGCCATTGGCCGAGTTCGGCGATGGAGGCTTCGTCAATGTCGATGATGACAACCGGTGGCTCCGTCGCCTGCCTCGGCAGAAGTCGCTGGTAGCCATCGAACAGTTGATTGGTCAGAACCTGCGTGGCGGCCGGCCACGTGCGCATGGCGACGAGGCAGATCGCAAGCGCCAGCAAGCCTGCCATGAGGGGCAGCCAGTTCAACGACAGTCGCGCCGCCCTTTGCCCGCTGACCTGTCTCATTCGACTGCGCCGGCTACATGAAACATCAGTTTCTGTCTCCAGCGAAGATGCCGGATGCCGACCACCCACCGTTCGAAGTCGTGAAGGCCCCCATCAGTCCTTCGGCGGCCAATCCGTTGCCGTTCACGAACGAACCGGTTACCGAGGTTGTGCCGTCCGTCCCCGTAAAGGTGGAGGAACCGGCAAAGGAAACGGCACTGCCGAAGCTGCGCCCGTCGAAATCGCTGATCGACACGTTGCCGGTACGCGATCCGAAGTCCACGGACGCCGCCATGTCACCAGTCGCGATATACTGGCTGCCGCCATTGAGGACAGTTCCAACGGCGTGCCCCGCATAGGTGGCCGTGCCCGACGCGGGCATGTCGATATTGGCCGTGACATCGCCGATCACCCAGTTGCCCATGTGCGACGAGGTAATCGAGCTGTCCGCGCTCTCGGCTTCTCCCCACCACCCCCAGCTCAGATAGGAGCAGGAGCAAAGCTCGGAGGATGCGCCGCCGTCGAAGATCTTGGCCGGTACGAGCTTCGAGTTGACGACGTAGGAGCGATAGCTGGAACCCGAGGACGCAAAGGCTTCGTCATCGAGGTAGACGGCGCCACCGTAGCTGTCGGTAAAGCCGATTTCGTCGTTGTAGGCATTTCCATCGTCGTCGAACTGCTTGAACGTCGCGCCGAAGGTGCCGTTGGCTCCATTGAAGGTCATGCTGGCGGTGCCCGCTTTCAGCACGGTCGACAAGTTCACCGACATGGCGACGGAACTGTATCCGGTCAGCGTCTT
This sequence comes from Pleomorphomonas sp. NRK KF1, assembly GCF_023721755.1. GTDB lineage: Bacteria > Pseudomonadota > Alphaproteobacteria > Rhizobiales > Pleomorphomonadaceae > Pleomorphomonas. The sequence continues at coordinate 334,895 of NZ_JAMDLH010000002.1, forward strand.
GCCATCGTAGTTCCGGGTCGCGGTCTGGTCGGTCGAGACGAGATTGGCCACATGCGCCGTCGAGAAGTTCGTATCGCCGCCGGGCAAAGACGTCCCGTAGTTTGGGGTGTCGGTGAACGTTGCGTTGGCATCGCTGAGATCGTTGGTCAGAACGAGATTCTGTCCATTCGATCCGAAGATCGACGTTCCGCCTCCGGACCCGGCGGCGCTCGCCACGGTGCCATAGTAGGAAGTGCTCCCATCGGAGGAATCGAGCCGCTGACTGCCGCCTCGCTTGCCGACGAACCCGTAGGAAACGCCGTCGCTGAGGCGCTCGATGTTGCCCGTCGTCACGCCGATCGCGCTTTTTTGTCCCGACCCAATCCCGTCGATCACGAGCCAGGCCTGAAGCCCCTTGGCCACAATGTCCGTGTTGCTGTTGGCTGGAGTTCCCGCAATCAGCAAATCGCTAGAACTGGCACCACTCATGTCGACGCCCGACAAACCGGGCCCGTAGGCGAAGGGGATCGCCGCTCCCGCCCCCGTCGACACCGCGTTCAGGGCATCGGCGGTCAGGGAATAATGGCGTGTGCCCGAGGCGGAAAAGACGCCAGGAACGCTCGCAGTGGAGGTTCCAGCGATCACGTAGAGCGGATTGGCGCCACTTGTGAGCATGTAGGCCCTGAAGCCCTCCAGCCCGACATAACCGAGGCCCGAATAGGTCGAGCCGCCATAGGCGATGCCGCTCAGGGCATGGCTGGTGAACGCGCTGTCGGCATAGACCGGCAATGTCAGCGTGGAACTGTCGTTCAGTGTCGCGGTACCGTCCGAGCCTTCCGTTCCTGTCAGGGAGCCTTGACGATCGGTCGCAGCCGAACCACCGAGAATGCCATTGCCGCCACCGTCGGCGGGGTCGCGGGACGTCAGCACGCGGATGGCAGCGGTGCGCGTCCCACCCGACGTTTCCGAAGCCTTTTCGGCGGCGCGCTCGACGGAATCCGTCTGCGCGGGTTCTGCGACCTTTTCGGGTGTCCTCTCCGGGCGGGGGAGCGGCACGGGGATGTTCGAGACGAGCGGACTGCCCGAGTTGTGCCGATCGACGCCGCTGTTGCGAACGATCTGATCGCTCGGTGGGGTAGCGGCACCGCCGGTGGCGCCGGGACGCCCGGCGAGCTGGTCCTGCATGGACCGCAGGAAGGACGGTGGCGTGCGGATGACCTCGGCCTTTCCGCCCTCGACGGTGATCGAGTAGCCCGGCTTGAACAGCCGGTTGCTGACGCCGTTCGCCGACAGCGTCACCTCATGGCCGAAAATCAGCGAAACATGAGGAGGCGCCGATGCCTCGCCATCGTTCTCGCCGTTTCGGACCTTTCCACTCCCTTTGCCCCGTTCCCCGGACTGCTGGCCCATCTTGCCGAGGTCGATATCGACGACGGCGCCGCGAATGCCGGCCGTGCCGATCGGAGTGTTGATGGTCGCACCGCCGGGTGTCTTGGAGGTCCGCCCGCCGATGAAGCGCATGAAGCCCTTGGAAAGGCTCGCCGAAACCTTGGCCGTCCCGGCCTCCGGATCGTAAACGAAACTGTCGATGGTCAGACGGGAGTTCGGCCCCACGGTAAACGTGGTTCCGTCGGCGAGGAGAATCTGCACCAGCCCTTTGCCGCTGGTGTTGATCACCTGATTGTGGATCACCTCGTCGCCAAGCGTGATGGTTTTCGCCATGCCGCCCGGACGCAGCGCCTGGGCATCCGGATTGACGGCTGAGGTGACGCCGACGCGCGTCGCGGCGTGCACGTTCTCCACTGGCAGGACAGTGCAGAGCGCAATCCCGGCGGCAAGGAGGCACTTCTTTGACGGCAACATGTCAAAAAACCTTTTTCAAACCAATGCTTAGGAACAAGTTGTCAGACTTGGAGGTATCGTAGTTGGACCAGGCGTGCTGGTAGCCCGCCTGCACCTGAGCCGCGAGATCCGTCTCGATCGGAATGGTCTGGGTGAGGTTGATGGCCCACTTCGTCGTGTCCTGGCTTTTGGTGCTGATCATGGGATCGGCTTCGTCATAAAAGCGACGGGACAGCTGACTGGATAAGGCAAGATTCCACGCGCCCGGCAGGGCATCGATCGGTGAGGCGTAATCCACCGAGTAACCGACGACACCACCAACCTGCCAATAGGTGTTGTATGCCGTATCGGCGTGGAAACGATCGGCTATGCCGGCGATCCCGACGCTGACCGAGGGAGCGAGGCGATAGGTCGCAGCCATCTGAAGCTGGAGACGATCGCCGCTTTTCTCGGCCATGGTCGGGTGGTCGGCGGAATTGAAGAACGTCTCATGGCGATACTCCCCCCGCAGGCCGTAATAGAGGTCGGTGGTCGGCCTGGCGCCAAGCAAGGCGCCGGCGCCAAAGGAGGAAAGAAAGGGCTCGCCGGACAGCACGGCACCGCCCCCTATGCCGTAGAGGTCCAAAGAGTACCCCTCGAGCCCGAACCGGTTGAGATCGAAGGAAGGCCCGGCGGTGATTTCGAGAAGGCCGAGATTGAGGTCAGATCTGTCCCTGTAGAACTCGGTGTGAGCCTGGCCGTTGAGCTTGAACTCCACGCCCTGGGGCGGCAGATCGAACGTCGAGCGGACTTCTCCGCTGGCGAAGACATTCGCGTCCGGCGACCGCCTCGCATCATCGGAAAGCTCGTAGCTGAGCCCCCTCAGGGTCACCAGCGATGACGTCGGGCCACCGTTCGCATTGGTCTGATACCGCGCACCAACGGTGTATGACCCAGTGACACCGACCCCATCGCTCTTCTGGTCGATGGCTGCCAGATAGGTGTCCACCTTCCGGCGCACTTCTTCCGGAATATCGGGCACGGCCACGGCGGCATCGAAGTAGCCGCGGGCGGTCTCATAGGCGCCCAACCGGAAATAAAGAACGCCGAGCTCCAACTGCAGGCGCGGCAGACCCGGAGCGAAAATCAGCATGCGCTCGAGCGTTGCGATCGCCCCTTCGAGATCCCCGACCTGCGAGGAGAGAGCGGCGTATTCAAACGCCGCATCCAGATTGCCCGGATTGTCGAGCATCACCTGGAACAGCGCCGTGCGCCGCTCTTCGATCCGGACAACCTCCTCCGCGGAAGCGCGCGGAGGACGGTTGCGATCAGTGGGCGCGGCACTTGCGGCATGAGCCACCGGTGTCGCCACAAAGATCGCGAGAAAGGCAAAAAGCGGGAGGCGCCGGTCTCGAAAAGTCATAGTAGGGAACATGGGATCACTGAAACTACCTATATCGTCCCCGTCCCTCTAGCATGAAGCTTGGCGACCTCACGCTAAATCAACGACTTACGAGATGCCCTTCCGTCCCAGAATTATTGCATTTCGTCCCACGCCACGCTTTGGGCTGCCATTGGGAACCTCGCTCGGCTAATTGCGGCGGTGCCAACAGGGGCATCGCATGGTCGCCCAATGGGATTCTCAGTCCGCTCATCACCGCGCCGAAGAGCAGAAACGCCGGACATTCGTCAGGGCGAACACGCCGAATGCGGCCTCGCCGCACTGGGAATTCTTCTCGGCTACCACGGGGTTCACACATCCCTTGCGGAACTGCGCCGACGCGCCGGCTCGACGCTTCTGGGATCGACCTTGCGGCAGCTTTGCCAGATTGCGGAAAGCGAGGGATTTGCTGCCAGCGCACGCCGGACCGAGCCTTCCGACCTTGAGAAACTGGGCCTCCCGCTGATCGCCCACATGCGTTTCATCCACTTCGCCGTCGTCGAGAAAATCTCGGAGGACGCGGTTCACCTGAACGATCCATCCTCCGGTCCGATAGTTCTCACCCGAGAAGAGTTCTCACGCGATTTCACGGGTATCGTTCTCCGGTTGATACCCCGCAACACAAGGCCGCGCGGACGCCCCTTTTCGCTCCTCCAGGCCCTCATTGCCGCATTCAGGCCGCAGATTCCCCTGTTCCTGTCGGCCTGCATCCTCGCGGTCATCAGCGGCATCCTCGCTTCATTCAGCCTTTGGGCACTCTCGGGAAAGGGCGAAGCCCCGGCTTCCGTCGGCCTGCTGCTCCTGGCGGTCGTCGTCCAGGGAGGCGCCCTTCTTCTTGCCGCCCTTCTGGCCCACGACGCGGCAAACGCTGCGCGGCGGAGGATCATGGCCGGCCTTGCCGGAGCACCCGACCGCTACTATCTCGAAGCGCGGCCGGACAGGACACTTGGTTTCCTCACCGCCCTCAGAGGGTTGCAACAAAACAGCGCCCCGTTCTCCACAGTCGCTTTTTTTTGGACGGCATCAACCCTCGGGCTCGCCGCAGTGGTGGCCCCCATCCTGGTCCTCCCCGTGGCGACGCTGTCTCTCATTCAAGGGGGCATTGTTCTTCGCTCGGCGGGCCATCGCAGCAGCCACGCCGCCCGCTTCGGCAGAGACGCCATGCCGGTTCGCGCCATGGATGAGAGCTATCTGGCGGAGTCGGCGCGGTACAGGATCGGAAGAGGTGCCGAGTCTCATTTTTCATGGCTCGCCGGAATCCACGCGACGGATGCGTCATACGCGCTGAAAGCAGCCGAACAGCACGATGCCGCCGATACGTGGGTCGCGATGCTCGATCTCTGCAAGATCGTCTTGCCGATAAGCCTCTCGGCTCGTGGTTTTGGCGACAGCGGAGCTCTGCCGTTTGCCCTGCTTGTCGCCGCCGCGAGCAGCATGATGCTCCATTTCATCGCCAGGAATCTGAGCATCCGCCCCGTCAAGGACGCCTTGCTGCGTCTGTCCGATCCTCCGCCCGAGCCACCAAAGAGAAAGGCTGCGCCGCCGAGTGCGCCGTCGGACGCACGGCTTATCATGGAAAGCGTCGAGTGGGCGCCCACCGGAATGACCCGCCCCGTGATCTCGGGACTATCGCTTCGTCTCCGCGCGGGCGAGACGACCGTTGCGCATGGGGCGCCGGGTTCGGGAGCGACGAGTTTCGCCCGGTTGGCGGCGGGCATGATCGAGCCGACCTCCGGACGTGTTCGCCTTCGGGGCTCGGCGGTGCTCATCGATCATCAGCGGTTCCTGGTGCCGGGAGCGCTGCGACACAACCTGTCGCTGGGAGACCCGGACATTGATGAGCAAACCATGAGATCGGCGCTCGAAACAGTTAGATTGAACGCCGTGTTCGGGCATCGAGGCGGGCTCGATTTCATTCTCAAGGGCGACAGCCCACGGATCAGCGGCGGGCAGATTCGGCGTCTCATGATCGCCCGAGCGCTTTGCCGCACTCCCGACGTCCTGATCCTGGACGGCGCGCTGGACAATGTTGAAACGGAACTTGCCGGTTCCATCCTCGCCGATCTCGGCAAACAGGGCCTGGCGGTCGTGGTCACCACCAAGAATCTCGATCTTCTTCGCTTTGCCGACCAATCCATTGAGCTGGGGGCCGGGGGTGAGTGACGGGGCTGTTCCGAACGAGCGGGTGCGCCGCCGCAGGGTGCGTTTCACTGCATCGTCCAGGCGGAGCCAGGATGCAGGTCCGCTGCTGATCCGCACGGTGGATGGAGCAAGGCTGTTCCATCGCGGCGGATTGGGAAAAGCCTTGCTGGATCGTGCCGACCGGATCGATATGGTCTACCCCACGGCGGCCGGTGGGCCGCTTTTGCTTCGTCCATGGATAGCCCGATGGCGACCCGCCGCCCTGCACATGGCCTATCTGGCAGACGTTGTGCTCTGCGGGGTTCCCGCCTGCCTCGCGCTCCTTCCTTTCCTGCTGCTTCAGGCGCCGAGTGACACCATCCGGATCGGCTTGGTCGTCGGGACGACTATGCTTTTCTTGGCCTCCCGACGAAGCGAGAACCGTCTGAAGCGCGACGAGAGCCTGCGCGTTCATGCCCGGTTCTGGGACCATCTGCTGCGATCGCCTCCTCCACCGGCGGATCCTGACGATCTTTCAAGCGATGCCCGAAGCCAGGCCTTCCAGTTGAAACAAGCACTTGAGGGCGCACTCACCGCTGCTGGCGCGGTCCGGCGGATGGTTGTCCGCGCTGCCTCGCTGGCACTGGCGCTGCTCGGGTTGATCTTCGTTGAGCACTCGTTTCCTGCCCTCGCGTTGTCGGCTCTCCCGGCCGGCGGGCTCGCGCTGGGCATGTTGGTTGCACAGGGAAGCGACCGGCTTCGCGCTCGGCTTGATCTGGAAACCAACGCGCTCGCGCGCATCGAAAACAGGTATGCGTCACGCATGCCTCTTCTGAGACAGCTCGGCCTCGGAGACAGCGCTCTTCTCGACCTGGAAAGGTCGGGACGGCGACAGGCGCGCTTGGCATTTCGGGCCGGGTTCGTCCGGACCATCGACAAGCTTCTACCCGGCATCGTGGCGGCCATCGCCCTGGCCATCACCATTCAAGATCGAGGGCCGCGGGACGCCAACCTTCCCGCCCTCCTTCTTTTCATTCCCGTCGTTCACGGCGCGGCCCGGCTCGGCCAGCAGGTCGTACGCTTCCGGTCTGCCCGCCGTCGAGTCGCCGAAGCGGAAGCCGTCCTCGCCTCTTCAACAGACGACAGCGACGCCGAGCCCGCCGCGGTGGAGGAAGTTGCGCTTGCCGACATTCGCTTTCGCTACGACGCCGCTCGCCCGCTGATCGACAACGTCTCCCTTGTCCTGCAACGGGGGGACGTCGTTGCATTGACGGGACCTTCCGGCTGCGGAAAGTCGACCCTGCTCGACATCCTCACCGGCCTCTGCCAACCGGAGTCCGGCCGCCTGACGGTCAACGGCCGCGAGCGTCGGTGGGACTCCCTGTCCGGCTATCGGACGCGCATCGCCCGCGTCTTTCAGGACAGTCTGGCCGCTTCGTCGACAATTCGTACCGCGATCAGTTCCGACGCTCCTGATGCGAGTGATGAGGATATTCGCCGGGCGACCAACGACGCCGGCCTCTCACCGCTGATCGCCTCGCTTCCCATGGGGTTCGAGACATTGTTGGTCGAAGGCGCCCTTCCCGTCAGCCTGCTTCAGCAGGTGCTTGTCGCTCAGGCACTGGCGCAGGAGCCGGACTTGCTTGTCCTCGACGAGACGCTGTCCAGCGTCGACATCGAAGTGGCCAAGGGGATCGTCGCCGCCGCGCGGCGCAGAAACATCATTCTGCTCTATGCCACCCATCGCGAGGATCTCGCCGCGCTCGCCGACCGAAGGATCGACCTTCCAGCGTCGCTGGAACGAAATGCCGGTATTGCGGGATGAAATGACGGCTTGGCCGTTTTGCTCATGCGACCGACCCGCTTATAGGATCGCCACTGCCGTTCAGCCCTTCGTCCCGCCGGGCTCCTTGTGAGCCGGCCATCAGGCCCCACCCAGCATGGCGATCCGCAAATACCTGCACTCCATCATGTTCGGGCTGATCGCCGGCATAGACAGCCTTGGCACGAGCGTCGCCTTCGCGGCGCTTATCTTTTCCGGCACGCTCGTCATCGGTTTCGGAAAAGGCGTCAGCGTCATCCTCCTGAGCTGCGTTCTCCTTGCCGTATATGTTGCCTGGCGCAGCGGCTACCGCTCCAGCCTGGCTCAGGTGCAGGAGACGAACATCGGCATTCTCGCCGCCGCGGTCTCTGCCGCCACCGCATCCATGGGCGGAGCGACGGACGCTGAAAAGGTATCGACCGTCTTCGCCATTCTGGCCGTCAGCACCATCGGAACCGGGGCGCTTTGCTATCTCTCGGGGCGCTTCCGTTTCGGCGTTCTGATCCGCTTCCTTCCTCATTCGGTCATCGCGGGCTTTCTGGCGGGCTCCGGCTGGCTGCTGATCGACGGGGCGTTGATGATGATCAGCAACGAAGCGAGCGTGGCGGGCATCGCCCGTTCGGCGCTCGAACCAGCGGTCCTCGCCGTTCTCATTCCGGCCATCGTCTTCGCGACGATCATGAGCGTTGGCTTGCGGCTAACCGTGAGCCCGGCCGTCGCCCCCGCGATCACTCTCCTGGCGATTGGATTGTTCTACGGGCTCCTGCTCTCGGGGGGGCTGTCTGCCGAGAGTGCCCGCCATCTGCACTGGTTGCCCGACGTCCCTCCCGACCAGGCCGGACTGACCCTGCCCTCCCCGCTCTCCATCGCCCTGCAGGCCGACTGGCAGGCCGTTGTCGGCATCCTGCCGATCATTGCCGCCATACCGCTGATCACGATTGCCGGCCTGTTGCTGAACACCAGCGGGCTGGAAGCCGCCAGCGGACGGGACATCAACGCCAACGCGGAGCTGAAGGTCGCCGGGCAAGCCAACCTCGCGGTGGGCATTCTTGGTGGAGCCCCGGGCTTCACGGGGCTCGGAATGACGCTTCTCGCAGGCCGGCTCGGCGTCAAGGACAGATCGGCGGGACTGGCGACGGCTCTTGCTCTTGCTCTCGCCCTGCCGTTCGCCACCGAACTCGCATCGGCGATTCCCCTGTTCGTTGCCGCCGGGCTGATGCTCATGCTTGGGGGAGAGCTGTTCTACGACTGGGCCATTGCCTCACGCCGGACCCTGCCCGCCCTGGAATGGGCTGTGGCACTGGCGATCGTCGTCTCCATGATGATCTTCGGGTTCGTCACCGGCATCGCGCTCGGGCTGATCTTCGCGGTCGTCACGTTCGTCTACAACTATGCTCGTTTGCCTGTGGTGCGCCTGGAAGCGAGCAGTCGCGAGCGGCGCAGCCGAACGGACCGCTCGTCCACCGCCAACCATATCCTCGATGAGAACGGTCACCTCATCCAGATCATCGAGCTGCAGGGCTATCTGTTCTTCGGCACCGTCGAGCAGATCGTCAGGGCCGTTCGGCGACGGATCGGAAAAGATGCTCCTCCGCGCTGCCTGATCCTGGACTTTCGAGGCGTCAGCGGCATGGACTCCGCGGCCATGGCCGGGTTCTCCAAGATCTTCAACATGCTGGCGTCGGAGCGAGTGAGCGTGGTCCTGTCGCCCGCGACCCACGACGTCCGACAGATTGCCGAGCGCGCCGAGGGAGCCCGAGGCAGGCCCTTGCCGGTGAGTGTGGAAATGGATCTCGACCATGCGCTGGAAGCGGCCGAGAACGAACTGCTGGCCGCCCACGGCGACACGGGGCAAAGCCGCAGCATAGCCGCGCATCTGGTGCGTGAACTCGGCCCGCATCCGCGCCTTCCCGCACTGATCTCCGCCATGCGGCGCATCGAGATGAAGGCCGATGAGACCTTGATCTCGGCTGGGGACGAAGCGAGCGATGTGTTCGTGCTGGCATCAGGGCGAGTGAAAGTGCAGGTCACGCTCGAAAGCGGCCGCAAGCTTCGCCTTCGCAGCATGACTGCCGGCGCGGTGCTCGGCGAGGTGGCTTTCTATCTCGGTGGCAAGCGGACCGCCGATGTCATCGTGGAAGAGGATGCCGTTCTTTTCTGCCTGACCGGAGAGATGCTGAGACGGCTCGAGGCGGACGACGCGGAGCTGGCGGTGCTTGCCCATCGCCTGTTTGCGGCCACCCTTGCCGAACGTCTGGCACTCGCCAATCGCTTGGTGCAGCTCGCCTATGCATGATCACGGCGTAACGAGTGCCCCGACACGTTCGGAAGCAGACATCGAAATCCGACTTGTCGACAGTCACGAGATGGCACAGTTCGGACATCTGACGTTTCCTGCCTTTGCACGCGCATTCTCGGAAGCGATGCCCAACGGGGCGCGCCTGCAGCCTTATCGATTGGCGGCCGTCAAGCATGACATTCCGGTCGGATTGGCGCTCGCGACGATGGATGCGAAATCCGGGCAGGCAGAGCTCAGGTCGTTAATGGTCGCCAAGAGCCACCGGCGTGAAGGGATGGGCCGTGCGCTGCTTCATGAGATCGAGACACGGCTGAAAGATGCCGGCGCCAGAGCCGTCTCCGTGCAGTTTTCCGACCGACTTCCTGGCGGAAGCGCCTTCGCCGCTTTGCTCGTCAGTGCCGGGTGGACCGCTCCCGAGCCTGAACGAATTCGGATTCTCGGCCGCGTGGGCAGGACGGGCGACGTGTTTCGCGATCGTGAGGGCCTCGTGCAGCGGGCGCTCCGAGACGGCCTTTCGATCACGTCATGGCGCGACCATGGCGGCGACCCCAGATCTCTGATCTTGCGGGAAATTGAAGCCAGGAAAGCCCCCGACTGGACGCAAATCGGCCTTCTTGACGACACCGTCGATCCAGACTTCTCGATGGTTCTGACCGACAGGGCCGGCAAGGTGGTGGGATGGGTCATCTGCCAATTCCACGCGGGTGTCCGTCGCTGGGGCTTTCCGGTGGGCTGGATCCACGAAGAGCATCAAAAGCGCGGCTGGTTGCTCGTCGCCTATGCTCTGGGCGCACATCGCATCGAGCAGTTCCAGGGACCCGACGCGATCGCCGTATTTGAGAGCTCCTCCGGTCTTCCCATGATGTGGCGTGTTTTGGAGCATAGATTTGCGCCTTATGCGGATCATGTCGACCGCCTGCTCGCTTCCGAAAAGCATCTTTGAAGTTGCCGGACACCATTACTTTGCCAATCGGGACGAAAGTCCACCAATAAGAGACGATTTGCCTCGTCACCAAGCTGGCATCTGCCCCCTGGAAATCATAGGAATTCCGGGACTTCGGTGGCGTGATGCGTCGCACAACCAGCTTTCGGGACGCGTTTCTACTTTCGCGAGCCCACCAAGTCAGCGAACCTTCTTTCAAGCAAATGAACATTGAGGAAAACATGTCCGATACGATGACAGCCGTACGAAACCAGGTTTCCGAAAAGCTGATTGAGCGCGCCCATACGGACGGCGAGTTTCGCGCCCTTCTGAAGTCCGAGCCGCACAAGGCCCTGCAACAGTTGCTCGGCGTCGACCCTGTTCCCGGCTTCAAGATCAACGTGATCGATGAAAAGCCCGGTGAGATCAACATCGTTTTGCCGGCTGAAATCGCTCAGGACGAACTCCCCGACGAGTTGCTCGAACTTGCTTCCGGCGGCGTAAGCTTCTCCTCGTTCGTCATGTTCGGCCCCCAGCCTACCAGGAAGAAGCCGGCCAAGTAAGAGCGGCAGGGTTCGCCCCAAGCCGAGGCGCGCCGCTTCCACTTCAAGCGGCACGCTTCATCCTCCAAAAACTCGAACCAAGCATATGAGCTCCGCCGGCCTGAAAGGCCTATCCGAGACGAGGCGAAGCCTCGGCAGGTTGTCGAACACTATGCGTACCGATCAAGGTACAGCGACCGGCACACCGCTCAGACAAGGCACGCCATGTGCTCGAAGTCGCCGAACGCAACGCGGCTCTCGCTCACTTCTTCCTTATCGGCTGCAGACGCGTTTCTTCACAACCCGATTGACGCCCAGGCTCATAGCGCCTTACACTTTCGCATGCCGAATACACTCGATTGAACACTTCAGGAATCCAGAAGTGAATCCAGCCTTTGATATCGACGCTCTGCGCGCTGTGGTGGTCGGCATCGATCTGCGCAGCTTCGCGCGGGCAGCAGTGGAGCTCGGACGGTCTCAGTCGGCCATCAGCATGCAGCTCAAGAAGCTCGAACAGCAGGCCGGCACCCAACTTTTTGTCCGCAAGGGGAGAGGTTTGGTTGCGACGGAAGCCGGCGAGGCCCTGGCCGCCTATGCCCGCCAGATCATCGCACTCAATGACGAAGCGGCGCGCGTATTGGGAGCCGCGGTGACGTCGGAGACCGTACGCCTTGGTCTGCCGCAGGACTTCTTCGACGACGTGATGCCGGCGACGCTTTCATCGTTCGCGGCCGATCATCCCGGGGTCCACGTGGAAGTCCGCGCCGGACCGAACCACACACTGGGAGAGGAAGTTCAGGCCGGACGCCTTGATGGCGCGATTGTCTTCTTCCCCGAAGGCGCTGGCGGAGAAGGGGAGCATCTCTGCAGACTACCGATGCGATGGCTCATGCACAAAACCCTTGCCGACCAGACAGTGCATGACAGGGTTCCGCTGGTGATGTTCGACCATCCCTGTCTGTTTCGGCAGGCGACGCTTGCAGCGCTCGATCAGGCGGACAAACGCTGGCGCGTGTCGGTGACGACACCAAGCCTGCCCGGTATTTGGGGGGCGTTGCGGTCGAAGCTCGGGATCGCGGTGCGAACCGGGCATGGCGTGCCCGAAGACATCGCTTGCGTCGACGGTGGCCTGGGGCTGCCGAGCCTTCCGGCAATCGAACTGAGACTGCTCAGATCGCAAAATGCGACGCCTGCCGCCCGTGATCTGTGCGAGGCGCTCCGCCGCGAAACGATCGATCGAGTAGCTCCACACTGAAACTCACGACTCCATGACGCTTGGTGCTGCATCATGGGATCGTATTTGCTACGGTTCGCACCACCGAGGGGTGCCCCGCCAAGGGGCTGAGATACTGTTGGCCGAACGGCAGCACAGTGACCCTTTGAACCTGATCCGGATCATGCCGGCGAAGGGACAGGTCTAGCCGCCTACCGCCTTTGCCGGCCTCGCCAAAGAGGCCAACATGCCTGCAACAAGTTCCATAGCCCCTCCAATTGCCGCCACGATCGCCGCTGTCTTCCATGAAGGCAGGATTCTTCTGGTACGTCGGGCCAATCCGCCGGATGCCGGCCGTTGGGGCTTTCCCGGCGGCAAGATCGAGGCGGGCGAGCCGATAGAAGCGGCCGCCGTAAGGGAACTCCTCGAGGAGACCGGGGTCCGTGGACAGGCGCGCCGGGTCTTTACGGCGGTGGATGCCCTCGATTTCGACGAAAGCGGCGAGCTTCGCCGACATTTCGTGCTGATTGCCGTTCTCTGCGACTGGATTGCCGGAGAGCCTGTTGCCGGTGATGACGCCCTTGAAGCGCGATGGTTTCGTCTTGATGAGCTGGAGTATGCCGGACTCGCCCTCAGTCTCGACGTCGCCAAGGTTGCCCATCTGGCGGCCGACATCGCCATGAAGGAGGACGACCGGTCATGATCGCCAACATTCTGACGATTGCCGGCACCGACCCATCCGGCGGGGCCGGCGTACAGGCCGACATCAAGACGTTCTCGGCGCTTGGGGCCTATGCGACATCCGCGATCACCGCCGTGGTTGCGCAGAACACCCAGGGTGTTCGCGACTATGTCGCGCTGGAACCGGCTTTCGTGGCCGAACAGATCGATGCCGTCCTTGATGACGTGCGGATAGACGCGGTCAAGATCGGCATGATAGCCAACGCCCGGATTGTCGAAGCGATCGCGGAGCGCTTGCGCCACCATGCGGCGCGCAACATCGTGCTCGACCCGGTCATGGTCGCCAAGAGCGGGCATGGGCTGCTCGATGCGGACGCGGTTGTCGCGGTGCGCGACCTTCTTGTCCCGCTTGCGACGGTGATTACCCCGAACCTGCCGGAAGCTGCCGTTCTGCTGGACAGGAAGATTGACTGGACCTCAGCCGAAATGCACTCGGTCCTACCTGATCTCTACGCACTGGGGGCCGATTGGGTCCTTCTGAAAGGCGGACATTTGAAGGACAGCGCGGAGAGCACCGATCTGCTGTTCGGACCGAGCGGAATGACGGCCTTTCCGGCCCCGCGCATCGCAACCCGCAACGATCACGGAACGGGATGCACACTGTCAGCCGCTATCGCCGCACTTCTGCCGTCCCATGGCGTGGTGGAGAGTGTACGGCAAGCCAAGGCGTACCTGCATGGCGCGTTGGCGGCAAGCGACGCGCTCGATGTAGGGCACGGTCACGGTCCGCTTCACCATTTCCATCGCCTGTGGCCCGCATCTGAACCGAGTTGATGAGAGGGGGATCATGCGCGCCCCCGCTCCATCAATCGCCAACCAATCGGAAGATGACACATCCGCTTTCTTGAACTCACGATCCATATACATTCGTTATTCAGAACGACCGGCGGCGTGTAGACTTGACCGAGACGCAATCGGGAGCGTGGACATGCCGCCGGATTCCTCAATCGGCTTCATCGGCCTGGGTACCATGGGCACGCCCATGGCCCTGAACCTCGTACGAGCCGGAACGCCGCTCGTCGTCTGGAACCGTACGCAAAGCCGATGCGGACCGCTGGAGCAGGCAGGCGCGACGGTTGCCTCTGACGCGGCTGCGCTGTTCGCGAGATGCGGAACGGTCATTCTCATGCTTGAGAATGACGCGGCAACCGATGCGGTTCTCTGCCGCCATCATCCCGAGTTCGCAAAGCGCGTTGCTGGTCGAACCATCGTCTCCATGGGGACCGTGTCGGCGGACTATTCCAAACACCTCCTCGATGACATCCGCACCGCCGGAGGCCGTTATGTCGAGGCGCCGGTTTCGGGCTCGCGCAAGCCGGCGGAAGCGGGAGAACTGGTCGGCATGCTCGCCGGCGACCCCGAAGACCTCAAGCGTCTGCGGCCACTCCTTGCAGCAGTTTGCAAGGAGACTTTCGACTGCGGCGCGGTGCCTGCGGCCCTGCGCATGAAGCTCGCGATCAACACCTTCCTGATCACGATGGTCACCGGCTTGGCCGAGGCGGCCCATTTCGCCATGCGGCACGGGCTCGACATGGACCGTTTCGCGGACATTCTGAACGCGGGACCAATGGCGAGCGACGTCTCCCGGGTCAAGATTGGAAAGCTCGCGCATCACGATTTCTCTCGTCAGGCGGGGATCTCGGACGTCTTGAAGAACAACCGCCTCGTGGTCGAAGCCGCCCGCAATGCCGGAATCGCCTCCCCTTTGATGGATACCTGCTTGTCTCTTTACAGTGAGACCGAAGGCCTCGGGCTCGCCGAAGACGACATGATATCGGTCATCCATGCCATCGAGGCGCGAACCGAACACACCTCGGTCAGAAGAGGAGTTCCGCCACATGACGGCTGATACGCTTTGGCAGTACCTTCCGAACCTGCTCGTCATTCTCTCGATTTTCACGGTGGGTGTTGCCAGCCCCGGTCCCGCAACGCTGATGATCATGGGAAGCGCCATGGCGAAAGGCCGCGCGCCGGCCGTCGCATTATCTTGCGGCGTGGTCCTCGGCTCGATGGTCTGGGCTTCTATCGCTGCATTGGGATTTGTCGCAGCGCTCAGGACATCCGCGACGCTCTTCGTGGCGCTCAAACTGGCCGGAGGCTTCTATCTTCTCTTCCTCGCCGCCAAGTCGTGGCGCTCGGCCTTCACAGCGAGCACGATCACCGCGCCAAGATCAGCCGGAACAGGCAGCCTGAGGCGTTCCTTCGCCCAAGGGCTTTTGCTGCACCTCACAAACCCAAAGGCGCCGTTGGTCTGGCTGGCGACCTTGTCAGTCGGCGTCGGCGAGACGGCCCCCGCCATGTTCCTCATGACTGCCATCCTGCTTTGTGCCCTCGTCGCGATGACCGTTTTCGTCGGCTACGCCTTCCTGTTCTCGACGCAAACCGCCGCGCGGTTCTATCTCTCGGCCCGACGCCCCATCGACGCCCTGCTCGGCCTCCTCTTCGGTGCCGCCGCGCTCAAGATCCTGACCTACCGGCTGAGCTGACAGTCGCCAGCATGGTGGCGCGCCTTCATTTCTTCAGGCGGCAACATGCCATCATGCCCGACCGAACATCGCAACGCATCTCAAGGCGTGATGACTGGGCCAACGATCGCCTGATCGGCGGCCGCTCTAGAAAGTCGTCATGTAAAGTTCGAGCTTCCTATCGCTTGCCAAGTCGTTTGGCGTAGTGATGAAATCCTTCTTGATGCGATCCCAGCATGTCGCCTGAGACAATCGCTCCGATTGACAGTCGCGTCGCTCGCGCCAGTTGTTGAGGAGAAATTTTCGACCCGCTTCCGTGTCGAAGTTCAAATCTCCGATCCTGCGCAGCCTTCCGATCGGATGGCCGATATCCTTGAAAATCTTGAAATAAGTTCCGCGCTGTAGATGGCACGTGAATCCTGCTTATAGAAAAAATCATAAGGCAGATGATAGTAGTCATATGCCGCCAATGAAGCTGGACTATTCAGTTGCCCTGCGGGGCGGTAGTCTTTCTTAGTCACGTATATCGCGAACTTCTGATTGACGCCGATGTTTATGAATTCATCCAGAGACACTTCCTCGACGCCACCTGTCTCCGCCGAAGATTGCATGACATATGGACCGCCGCCCGTAATCCTGATGATCCCGACATGTGTATAGGTGCTGCCCGTGGCAAGGCCGAGCGCCCTTCCTTCAAGACTGTCTCGCTGCTGGAAAATCAACGATCCGCTCGGCGGATCCTTTGCAGAAAAATACTATTCCACAACACTTCTGCCGGTTTGCGCGAGTGAACTTGAAGAAAAGCTCAGCGCGGCAACCGTCATGGCAATGGAAAGCCGTCTATAATTGCACATTGTCATCAACTGCTATCCTGAGCTTCTAGGGCTAAACCAGATCCAGCGTCGTTCGCAGCTCACGCGATCAGGGGCAGTCCGGAGGCGGCCATTCGTTGCGCTCCGTATTCGGATACGACAAATCTGGCATCAGCCGAGAGAAGAGCGATGCGGAAGCTTTTGACAGATCCCACCGAGGTCCGGTCAGAGATGCACAGCAAGCGTCAAGGGCGCAAGCACGCAGGTCGTCGCTATGGAAGACTGCCATAACTTCAAAGATCCAAAACTCACAATTCAGCAATATTCGCTTCTTGAAAGTTTAGGGCACTGCTAATCTCGACGTCAATCCCGATGTGTGGATCAACTTGCAAACGCTCGGCTCGATGATGAGAGAAGGCAGACACGAGATGACCGCGAGCATACCGACGATCGGCCACGACAATCGCGCGGCCTTGACAATCGTGCTTGCTGGCAGCGTCGTGCTCGCGCTGGCTTTCGGGGTCCGTTCGGTTTTCGGCGGCGTTATCCAGCCCCTGTCAAACGAACTGTTCGGCGGCAGTATCGAGGTCTTTTCGCTTTCGATCGCAATTCAGAACCTGGTCTGGGGTCTCGCCCAACCCGGCTTCGGACTCATCGCCGACAAGTTCGGCGATCGGCGCGCCCTATGGCTTGGATTCGTCTGCTATGTCGTCGGTATGCTGATCTGCATCCTGGGAGTCACGCCGCTGGCCCAGCACGTAGGCGCGGGCGTATTTGTCGGCATGGGAATTTCAGGTACGGCGTTCGGCGTCGTCCTGGCTGCAGTCGGGCGGGCGGCACCGGAAGAGAAACGCGCTCGCTATCTTGGCATCACTTCAGCCATGGGCTCAACCGGACAAGTGATCCTGCCGCTTCTGGCGTCCTGGCTGGTCGAATGGCTCGACTGGCGCATGACGCTGGTTGTCGTCACCTTCGCGCTCGCCCCCATGGCACTTTGCATTCCATTTCTTCGCTCGAATGCGAGCCAGGCAATAGCAGGTGCGGACAGCGCTCCGATCGCCCGGACGGTCAGAAATGCTTTCGGGCACTCAAGCTATGCGCTGCTCAGTGCCGGGTTCTTCGTCTGCGGCTTTCATCTCGCGTTCATTACCGCCCACCTACCGAACTATGTGCAGCACTTCTGTGTCTCGACGGCATCCGCAGCGGAACTGCGGGCACTCGGCCTTCAGGCGCTTGCTCTCGCCGGTCTCGCCAACATCTTCGGTACTCTCTTCGCGTCGCATCTGGGAACGCGATTTCCGAGACCCTACGTTCTTGCCGCGATCTACGCGCTACGAGCGCTGGCCATCCTGATCTTCATCTCGCTGCCGGTGACGCCTACTTCGGTCATGATCTTCGCGCTGGTCATGGGCGGGCTCTGGCTGTCGACCGTTCCGTTG
Source organism: Pleomorphomonas sp. NRK KF1 (assembly GCF_023721755.1). Lineage (GTDB taxonomy): Bacteria > Pseudomonadota > Alphaproteobacteria > Rhizobiales > Pleomorphomonadaceae > Pleomorphomonas. The sequence continues at coordinate 352,512 of NZ_JAMDLH010000002.1, forward strand.
ACGAGCGCGCTGGTTTTGGCGATGTTCGGTTCGCGCGCAATGGGAACCCTGTTCGGCTTCGTCTTCCTGAGCCATCAGCTCGGTGGATTTGCCGGGGTGTGGCTCGGTGGCGTCTTCTTCGACCGATACGCCAGTTACGACCAGATCTGGTATCTCGCAATCGCCTTGGGTGCGCTTTCCGCCGTCGCGCATCTTCTCGTTCAGGAGCGTGCGGCTCCCCGCACTGGCTTGGCCTATGGCGAATGAACTTTTCCTGCTCTGGCTCGCAGCGTTTCCGCTCATGGGGAGTCCCGGGCCGGCAACAATGAGCCTTGCCGGCCTCGGCACCGCTTTCGGCTTTCGCCCGAGCCTCGGCTACCTTCTGGGCATCATCGCGGGAACGACAGCGGTTCTGCTCATGATCGCGACAGGCGTTACCGCCCTTATCCTCGCTCAGCCGCTCCTTCTCACCGCCCTGACGATCCTCGCCGGGATCTACATCCTCTATCTCGCCTGGAAAATCGCGACAGCACCTGTCGGCCCACTTGCCTTGCGCTCGGACCATCCGCCGGCATTCGTTCCCGGCTTCAGCCTGGCCATCGCCAATCCGAAGGCATTCGCTGCGATCGGAGCCGTCTACGCGGGCCACACCCTCGTCGTCGATAACCTCACCGTCGATGCAGTCTACAAACTAGGTGCGCTCACCCTTGTCATCGTGATCGTCAACACAGCATGGCTTGCCTTTGGCGCCGCCTTTTCAAGGGTTCTGACGAGCCCCGTTACCGGACGGGCCGCAAACGTCCTCTTCGCTACTCTGTTGGTGGTTTCAGTGGTTTGGGCGCTTGCGCCGGCTTAGCGCCGAAGTGGAACTTGTTCTGCCCATATCGGTGATCACACCTTTGCGCCGTCGATGAGCACGGAGCAAACTCCAGCTTTCGGTACCAAGCAACAAGAAGCCCGCCAATTCGTTGATCCAGTGGGTTATTTTTATGCTGGGACACACAACCCAAGAGACCGGTGCTCGCTGTGCGTATCCATCTAGCTGAATATTCCTGGCGGGTTCTCCATTCCGCTTCCTTGGCCAAGCCGACATCGACAAAGTCAATCACCGCAAGATTGCGGCGCAAAAGGCGACCTATCTCCGCACACTTATTGCAGGCGCCATGAAGTGGGCATCTCAGGCCGCTTCCCAGACCTTGTTCAGAATGCGCGCGGCGATCTCGGCCTTGTCCTGCGGCAGGAAGCGACCGTAGTGCTGGGCAACCATCTCTGGCGTATCCTGGATCGCGTAGCTCGCCTGCTCGTGCGATCCGGTCTGCTTCAAGATATGACGAAGAAGGTTCCCGGATCGGCAGCAAGGCCGATCAGGCGCGAGCGGTGCCGGTCGACGTAGGCCTCGATTTTCTCGTAAAGTCCTCCGAGGTCGGGAAGGATCAAACGGAATGGCTTGGAGCCGAAAAAGGATGAGTTGGAATTCCTGAAGGCAACCGACGGTATCAGGATTTCCCAGCCGTGATCTCGCGAACTCCAACGCAACTCGCCACGTTTCATGTCCTCAGGGCGGCGTCCCGACTCCTCATCCTCCAGCCCACCATAGCCAGACGAAAGCCACCGACAGCACCGCCTCGCCCACGACCGAGCGAAAGATGCCCACGCCGGCCCGTCGCGCCAGGTACTCGAATAGCCCCAGAGCTGCGAGAACCGCGACCGCGCCGGCCATGACCAGGCATACGGCCGAGCGGAAGTCCGAGGGAGACGCATTGCGTCCCAGGAAGAACATCAGGGCGAGGCCGAGATAGATCACGCCAAGCCGGCGAAACAGCATCAGCCCGCCGGCGGTCACGTCGACGCCCCACTCCTTGAGTACGCCCCCACCGGCGAAGATGAAGCGGAGCCCCAGAAGGCAGGCAGCCACCGTGGTGACGTAGGCCATGATTTGAAAGGTCATTGTCGGGTGCCCGCGCTGATCCAAATTGGCCGGAAGATCGTGGACGATTGCTTTCGGACGATCCATGCGCGAACATCCAATTCTCATTGGAGATCGTCCAGGCATGGATCCACTATCCGATGTCCTCGCGCTGCTGGAGCCGAGAAGCTACCGCGTCGGCGGCTTCGAGGCGGGCGGCGATTGGTCGATCCGTTTCGGGGCCTATGACGAGGCGATCAAGTGCTACGCCCTGACCGCTGGCAACTGCTGGATCACGGTCGAAGGCGCAGGCCCGCCTGTGCCTCTTGAGGAGGGCGACTGCTTCCTGCTGCCGCGCGGCAGGCCGTTCCAGGTTGCCAGCGATCCGAGCCTGCCGGCCGAGGATTACCGGCCTTATTTCACCGGCTCGCCCGAAGGCACGGTCGTCAAGTTGAACGGTGGCGGCGGGGTGACGGTGCTCGGCAGCCATTTCCGGTTCGCCGGGCCGCACGCGGAGATGTTGCTCGGGCTGCTGCCGCCGCTCGTCCATCTGAAAAGCGAGGCCGATCGGGCAACGCTGCGCTGGGCCTTTGATCGGATGCGGCAGGAACTCGATGTCGCCCAACCGGGAAGCGTCCTGATCGCACAGCACCTGGCCCACATGATCCTTGTCCAGGCGTTGCGCCTTCACCTCGGCGACGGCAAGGATGTCGGCTGGTTGTCCGCGCTCTCCGACAGGCGGGTCGGGGCGGCGATTGCCGCGATCCATCGGGAACCGGCACGGCGCTGGACGGTGGAGCGACTTGCCGCCGACGTCAGCATGTCGCGATCCAGTTTCGCGGCGCGGTTCAAGCAATTGGTCGGCGAAGGCCCCATCGAATATCTCACCCGCTGGCGCATGCTGCTCGCCGGACGAAGCCTGTCGCGCGGCGACCCCATCGGAGCCGTCGCCCACTCGCTCGGCTATGAATCGGAAAGCGCCTTCAGCACCGCCTACAAGCGCGTCACCGGCCACACGCCCCGCCGGCGCGCGCGCTCGTCCGCGCCGTTCGGGCGATCAGTCTCAGTACGAAGGCCGAGGAAGGATGCCTGTTCTATGGCATCGCCCTGGACGACAGGCCAACGGGACGCTTCCTGGTGGCCGAGCGTTGGCGGGATCAGGAAGCGCTAACCGCCCATCTTGCGAGGGCGGAGACACTGGCGTTCCTGACAGATTGGAGTGCGCGGATGAAAGGCGACCTTCAAACCTACGAGGTGCCGGAGGAAAGGCACGATCTCAATTGAACCGATGGGACCGAACCAAGGTCCGCACACCTATCGGGCGCGTGTCGACCCACGCGGACCGCGCTGGAGTTTGCGTTGGCTGGAGACCAGCGACACGGAAACCTCCCCGTTTTCGGCTACGGAAACATCAGCCAGCCGGAAAGCTGCCGGCCTTTGCGGCGATGGGCGGCATCCGCAGCGGAAGGTGGCCGGCCGGCACGCTCATAGCCGTTGCCTTGTAATGCATGGCCTCAAGCGCCGGGCGTACGGTGGCGGCGCCGGCGCTCATGGTCGGACAGCAGTCGCGCCGGAAGCGTTCGGCCGCCTCGGAGATTTCCTCGCGGATCGCCGTCTCGTCGACGCGGGTCAACCGGCGATCGGCCATCACGACGCGACCGTCGGTGATCACCGTCTTCACCGCCTCCGAGTTGACCGAGAAGGCGATCTGGTTGCGGAAATCGTGCAGCGGCAGGAAGCCCCAGTCATAGCGATCGAGCAAAATGATGTCGGCCTTCTTGCCGACTTCGAGCGATCCCACCTCGTGCTCCATCAGGCTCGAGCGGGCGGCGGCACGGGTCGCCATCTCGTAGACTTCGTGCGCCGATACCCAGCTCAGGAAGTCGTGGCTGCCGATCTTGTGCAGTCCGGCCGCGACCTTGATGGCCTGGAAAATGTCGGCACTGTCGGCCGAGGCGACGCCGTCACATCCGAGGGCGACGTTGACGCCCGCCTGTTTCAGCTTGCGGATCGGCGACACGCCGGAGCCGAGCTTCAGATTGGCGAGCGGGTTATGGGTGGTCGATGCACCGGCCGATCCCATCATGTCAATGTCGGCATCGGTCAGCCAGATGGCATGGTTCATCGTCAGGCGATGGGTCATACAGCCGACCTTGTCGAGGAAAGCCGGCAGTGTCATGCCGTACTTGGTTTCGCCGGTCACAGCCTGCGTCTTGGTTTCGAGCACGTGGCAGTGGATGGGCAGATCGAGCGTGCGTGACAGCTCGCCAACCTCTTCGAGCAGGTCCGGCGAGCAGCGTTGCGGCCCGCAAGGTCCAAGGATGATGCGCATGCCATCCTTGTCGTGCCAGCGTCGGCTGAGGTCGTGAAAGAGAGCGATCTGCTCGGCCCGGCCGGGCGTCGTCAGCTTGCTAAGGCGATCGCGCAAGTCGGCGTTCATCAGGCCGGCGGTGAATGGCGGCAGGCTCTCCAGGAAGCCCTCATCCCACATCGAAGCGGTGATCCAGCCCTTGAGGCCGAGATCGCGATAGGCGGTCGCCGTCGCATCGACCGCATCGGGCGTGAAAGCCATGTTGATCACGTCGTCCTGCAGCGCCGTCACGCCGGACCGGATCGACACGATTCCGACCAGCATGGCGCGCAGGTAGTGATCGCGCCAAGTGAGCGTCGGCGCTCCGAACGGCGGGTAGACCTCCGACAGCCAAATCTCCAGCGGCAGGTTGTCGTAGCGCCCCATCTCGAAGCCTTCGTTCGAGTGCATGTGCGCGTCGATGAAACCCGGCAGGACCAATGAACGCCCGGCATCGATGATCTCGATGTCGGCATGCGCGGCGGCCTCGGCCGACAGGTCGGCGCCGATGGCGGCGATACGGTCGCCGATCACCAAGATGTCGCCGCGGTCGAACTCGGTTCCGGCGCTATCGTTGGAAAAAATGCGTCCGTTTCGGATCAGAAGGGCCATGTCTGTTTCCTCGTCGAGGCAAGAGAGCGCCGGACTTCGGCACGAAATCTGCTTTGGTTGCTTCACCGCGCCATGCGGTGGTTACATTGCAAATCTAGGATGTGGGGAGACGATGCTTCGCCCGATCGAACACGGACTTGATGTGCGCCTGATGCGCATCTTCCTGATTCTGATCGAGGAATGCTCCGTTTCGCGAACGGCGGTGCGGCTTGGTCAAAGCCAGCCAGCGATCAGCCTGGCACTCAAGCGTCTGCGGGAAATCCTGGGCGATCCGCTTCTGGTCCGGTCCGGCGCCCATCTGGTGCCAACCGAACGCGGGGCGGAGATCGGCCGCCGCATCGCCGACGTCATTGCCGAAATCGACGGCATGGTGCTCAATGCCGAGACATTCGATCCGGCCACCGATCTGCGCAGCCTGCGCATCCAGGCGGCCAACTGCCTCGGCACCTTCTTCCTGCCGCGCATCGCCGGTGCCTTGCGCCGCGAAGCCCCGGCCATGCAGGTGGACTTCAGCGCCGTTTCCGACGAACGCGACATTTTCGAGGAAATGGAGGCGGGCACCATCGATCTCACCATCGGCAACTGGCCGGCGCCGCGCGACAATCTGAGGATTGCGCCGCTGCTCGATGCCGACATGGTGCTGGTGATGCGTCGCGACCATCCGCTGGCGGGGCGCGACAGCCTCAGCCTCGACGAGTATCTGTCGCTGGAGCACCTGTCGCCGACACCGACCGCGTCGGCCGCCATCAGCCCGGTCGACGGGCGTCTCGCCCAGCTCGACCGCAAGCGCCACATCTCGATGACCGTGCCCGAGTTCACGCTGGTGCCCTGGGTGCTGGCGGCATCCAGCGGGCTGGTGTTCACCTCCAGCCGCCCGTTCGCCACCGAGATGGCCGCCAACATGCCTTTCGCGCTGGTGGGAGCGCCCCCGGAACTCGGCCTGATGAAATTCTACCTGCTCTGGCATGAGCGCGCCCATCATTCGCCCTTCAACCGCTGGCTCAGATCGCTGGTCCGGCGCGTCTCGCAGGACCTCGCCGAACACCAAGCCATACAGTCGCCGAAAAAAGAGGCGCTCTCCATATTGCTCACCTGATAATCATTATTAGCTGCGCAGGCCTTTCTCCAGCCGGGAAATCCGCTTCAATCGGTCCCCGTCCAAGCCAAACATCGGGGAACAACCAACATGTCGGACAACAGACTTTCGAGGGCCGCCGCAGCCTGTCTCGCGGCCACCATGCTCGTGACGGCGGGCCTCCCCGCCCTCGCTCAGGATTTCAAGGGCAAGACCCTGGTGGTCGGCACCTGGGGCGGCGACATCGAGCGCCTGTTGCGCCAGAACGCCGCCGAACCGCTGGAAAACGAGACCGGCGCCAAGGTCGAGTTCGTGCTCGGCGGCTCCGGCGACCGCATGGCCCGCATCTACGCCGAGAAGGCCAATCCGACCATGGATATCGCCTTCGTCAACATTTACGAGGCGCCGCAAGCGCTGAAGGACGGCATGGTCGAGGCCCCGGACCCGAACGCGCCCTACTTCAAGGACGTCTGGGACGGAATGAACAACGGCTGCTATGCCATGTCGCTGGTCGGCCTCGGCATCGCCTACAACAAGAAGCTGGTGTCGACGCCGCCGGAATGGGCCGACATGTGGAAGCCGGAGTTCAAGGGCAAGATCGCCCTGTCGAGCTATCCGGGCTCGGAAGGGGACGGTGTTCTCGGCGTGGCCGCCCGCCTGGCCGGCAAGGACGAGCACGATCCCGATGCCGCCTTCGGCAAGCTCAAGGAGCTGACGCCGATCGCAATGACCTACACCAGCCTCGACGAGATCTTCGCCATGATGGATGCCGGCGAGGTTGCCATGGCGCCGATGATCTCCGGCTACGTTCTCTCGGCCCTCAAGACGCATCCCGACATCGGCTTCTCCTTCCCGAAGGAACCCGGCCCGGTGCTGGTGCGCGACATGCTCTGCCTCGTCAAGAACTCGCCCGAGCCGGAGCTGGCCAAGAAGTTCGCGGCGCTGGCCCTCGGCGTGAAAAACCAGACGGACTATGCCGAACAGCTCTACTTCGGCCCGACCAACAAGAACGTCACCCTGCCGCCGGAGGTTTCGGCTGACGTGATCGACACGCCCGACGAGGTGAAGGCCCTGCTCCAGCTCGACTGGCCCTACGTCATCTCCCAGCGGGCCGACTGGACCCAACGCTGGAACAAGGAAATCCTCGGCCAGTAAGCGCTTTTTCGGCGACACCACGACCCCATCGCGCGTCTCCCCTGCTCGCGCCGTCGTCGAAAGTTGCCCGGCCGAGACACTTCCGGCGCGCGACAACTCCCCTTCGCGCGCCGGCCTTTCCCGCCCCCAAAGGCCCGCACCGCCGATGCCGCTTCCGTTTCTCCTCCCGGCTTTCACCCTTTCGGCCCTGGTGTTCCTGGCGCCCTTCGTCTGGCTGGCCGGTACGTCCCTTCGCGTGCAGGCGGAGGGATCGTTGCTGCTGTCCGACGGCGTCTCGCTCTCCAACTACCGACGGCTGTTTGCCGATCCCTTCTTTCTCGAGGTGCTTCTGCGCACGCTGCTCTATAGCGTCGGCACCACGTTGATCTCACTGCTGATCGCGCTGCCGGTGGCCCGGTTCCTGGTGACGCGAGCCGGCCGCATGAAGGGTATCCTGCTGGCGCTGATGCTGGTGCCCCTGGTCTCGGGCGCGCTGCTGCCGTCGCTCGGCATGCTGCACCTGATGGGGCCGCTCGGCGTCGTCAACGGTGCCGCCCGCCTTCTCGGCCTGCCCACCGTCAAGCTTCTCGGCACGCCCACCGGCATCCTGATCGGTCTCGTCCAGTCCTTCCTGCCGCTGATGGTACTGCCGCTGGTCAACACCTTCGCCCGCCTCCCGCTCGACCTCGAACAGGCGGCCGCTTCCCTCGGCGCCCCGGCGCTCGCCGTCTGGCGACGGGTGATCCTGCCGCTTGCCATGCCCGGGATCGTCGCCGGCGCGGTGCTGGTGTTCTGCGCCGCCTTCACCTCCTTCGTCACGCCGCAGATTCTCGGACAAGGCCATATCGCCACTTTCGGCACTGTCGCCTACCAGCAGGCCGGACAGGTGCTCGACTGGCCCTTCGCTTCGGCGCTCGCCGTGCTGGCGCTCGTCATGATAGGCCTGCTGCAGGCCGCCGTCAGCATCGGCAGCCGCCTGGCTCGCCGCCGGGAGGTCCGCCCATGACCGCCAGATCTCCCCACACCGGCGCCGCCCTGGTCCGCGCCGGCCATCTCGTCTGGGTGACGCTCGCCTACATCCTGCTGCTGGCACCGATCGCCGTTCTGATCCTGGCCTCTTTCGACAACGGCAACTTCTTCCGCTTCCCGCCGCAACAGCTGTCCTTTAGGTGGTACGAGGCGGCAGCCACGAGCCGGGAGTATCGGAGTGCGCTCAGCATCTCCGCGCTGGTCGCCGTTCTCTCCGCCTGCATGGCCGTGGTTGCCGGCTCGCTCGCCGCCTACGGGCTGGTGCGCTACCGGCCGCGCGGCGTCCGGATCATCGAGGCCGTGCTGCTGGCGCCCTTGGTGCTGCCACTGATCGTCTGGGCCGTGGCTCTGATGCAGATATACGCCGCGCTCGGCCTCACCGGCACGCTGACCGGCCTCGTGCTGGCCCACACGGTGATCACGCTGCCCTACGTCGTCCGCATCATGCACGCCACCTTCGACCGCATCGATCCGGCGCTGGAGGCGGCCGCCATCAGCCTCGGCGCCCGGCCGTTCGACGTGGCGCGACGGGTGATCGTGCCGCTCGCCTTGCCCGGGCTCCTGACCTCGGCGGCGTTCTCGCTCCTGGTTTCCTTCAACGACGTGATCGTCTCGGCGCTGATCGCCGGCGGTCGCTGGATGACCTTCCCGGTCCGCCTCTATTCGCAGCTGCGGGGCCAGGGCGTCGATCCCACCACCCTCGCCATCGGTGCCGGCATCATCGCCATCATCCTGTTCGCCGCCGTGGTGGGCGAACTGACCATGAAATGGTCGCGACAAGTGTGAGTGCAGCATGACCGACTATCCCTATCTCGACCGCATGCCCAAGTTCGAACGCGACGGCATTCCCTCGCTGACCGGCTTCCGCCGCGACACCGTGGCCCGCAAGGTCGTGCTCGCCGTACGCGATCCGCTGGTGGTGGGCGAAGGCGCCGGCGAGGACCAGATCGTCGCCGAACTCGACGACGCGAGGGAGGTGGCGCGCACCGGCCTCTTCACCACCTTCACCGGCCGCTTTCGGGGCGTGCCGATCTCGGTGGTTCTCGGCGGCTCCGGATCGCCGGAGGCCGAGCTCGCGCTGATGGATCTCTTCAACTACACCGACTGCGACACGGTGATCCGCATCGGCGGCTGTGGCGCCTGGGGCGAGAAGGTTCGTGTCGGCGACATCGTCGTCTCCTCGGGCGCCGTGCGCGACGAGGGCATGACCAAGGCGCACGTCCGCGCCGAATATCCGGCGGTCGCCGACTGGCGCGTGGTCGCCGCCATGGCGAGCGAGGCCGAGGCGATCGGCCACCCCTTCCACGTCGGCATCACCCGCTCCGGCGACAGCGAGTATTGCGGCTGGGGCAAGCCCGGCCCCGGCGGCTACCTCCAGGACGAGCACAAGCAGATCATCGATTACTGGCGCCGAGCCGGCATCCTCAACACCGATCGCGAGGCGGCGGCCATCCTGACGCTGTCGAGTCTCTATGGCCGGCGCGGCGGCGCCGTCTCCTCGGTCGGCGACAACGTGGTGACCGGCGAGCCGCATCGCTCCGGCTCCGGCCAGCGCAATGCCATCCTGGTCGGACTCGGGGCGCTTGCCCGTCTCGCCGAGGAGGGATGATGAAGGACTATCTCCACATCGACGAGGTCGCCAAGCGTTTCGGCGACACCGAGGTACTGAAGGGCATTTCGCTCACCATAGGCAAGGGCGACTTCGTGGCACTGCTCGGCCCGTCCGGCTGCGGCAAGTCGACCCTTCTCAAGATCATCTCCGGCCTGGAAACCGAAACGGCCGGCCGCATCCGTCTCGCCGGCGAGTGGCTGGCCGGCGTACCCGCCTTCCGGCGCGACATCGGCGTCGTCTTTCAAAGCTACGCCCTGTTTCCCCATCTTTCGGTGGCCGAGAACGTCCGCTTCGGCCTCGACATGAGGCACATGGGCCGGGCCGAAGCGGAGGCGCGGGTACAAGAGGCCCTCGACCTCGTCAAGCTCGACAATCTCGGTGATCGCATGCCGCACCAGCTCTCCGGCGGCCAGCAGCAGCGCGTCGCCATCGCTCGCGCCCTGGCCATCCGGCCCCGCCTGCTGCTGCTCGACGAGCCGCTCAGCAACCTCGACGCCATCCTGCGCAAAAGCGTGCGAGTCGACCTGCGAGAGTTACACGACCGCGCCGGCACCACCACCGTCATGGTCACCCACGATCAGGAAGAGGCGATGAGCATGGCCGACCGGGTGGCGGTGATGCATGACGGCGCCATCGAGCAATGGGGTAGCCCAGAAGACATCTACGAGCGGCCGGCCAATGCTTTCATCGGGACCTTCGTCGGCAGTCCGCCCGCCAGCCTGATCACGGCACGACGCCACCTCAGCGGCGGCTGGCGCATCGGCGACACCGCCTGGACGCCGGAGACGACGCTGGCCGACCGCCTTGACGGCATTCGCAACCTCGAGGTGACGCTGGGAGTCCGAGCCGAGCGCATCGACCTCGTCGCCCCCGATGCGCCGGGCGCCTTCGTGGCCGAGCTCACCTCGTCGGAGTATCTCGGCGGTGGCCGGCTTCTGCATTTCGCCATTCACGGCCAACGCATCGCCGTCGCCCACGCCGGCTCTGTGCCGAACCCGGGCGAAGTGGTCGGCCTCCGTCCGCGCTCCGACGACGTGATGCTGTTCGACGTCAACACCGGCCTGAGGATAGACGACCGATGAGACGCCCCGAGTTCCATTGCATCGGTCCGGTGGTCCTCGACCGGGTGATCCAGGTCGACCGACTTCCCGGTCCGGACGACAAGGCCTTCGTGAAGGCCCGGCATGACGCGGCCGGCGGCCCGGCGCGCAATGTCGCCCACGCGCTGGCCGGCTGGTCCGAGCGGGTGACCGTGGCCTCGGTGATCGGCGACGACGCCGTTGGCCAGCGCCTGCTCGACCGCCTCAGCGAGGCCGGCGTCGGCACCGATTCCGTCGAACGGCTGCCGGATCTCGAGACCTCGTCCTGTACCATCGTCGTCGATGACAGTGGAGAACGGGCGATCCTGATCGATCCGGTCGACGAGGCGGTCCTCGCCCGCATCGGCGTCGGTTTGCGGCCGGTCGCCGGCGACGCCGTACTTGCCAACCTCTACCATGATCATGCCGCCGTCGACGCTTTGAGCTGTGCCCGCGCGGCGGGAGCGCTGGCCTTCGTCGACCTCGAATGGCCGGAAATCGGCCGCTGGGGGTGGGCCGCGGCACGGCGCGCAGCAGCCGCCGCCGACGTCGCCGTCACCAATGCCCAGGTGTTGAAGGCCTTCGCCGACGAACGTGGCCTTCAGCCCGACGACGGGGCGGCGGCAATGCTCGCCCGAGCTCTTAAGCCGGCCGGTGGCCGCGTTTGCGTGACGCTCGGAGCCGCCGGTCTCTTGGCCCGCGACGGCGATGATCTCTTCCGGATCGCCGCCCTGCCGGTGACACCCAGGAACACCACCGGCGCCGGCGATCGCTTCATGGCCGGTCTTGCCAATGCACTCTCCCACGGCGCCTCGTTCCAGCGGGCGCTGGCGACCGGCGTCGCCGCCGCCGGCCTCTATCTTGCCGGCAACGGCGACCGTTGGACCGAGGTCGAGGCCGCAGCAAGTACCATCGACATTCACGATCTCAGCGCAGGAATTCTACCGTGACCCCACTTCCCGAGGCCATCCGCCGCGTCTTTGCCGCCGCCTGCATCGGCGACGCCCTGGGCGCCGCCACGGAGGCAATGCATCCCGCCGACATCGTCGCCGTGTTCGGCGGGCGCGTCGACCGCCTGCTGCCCTCACCGCCCAAGGCACCCTTTGCCGCCGGTCTGACGCCGGGACGGCTGACCGACGACGCCACGCAGATGCTGGCCATGGCCAGGCGGATCGTCCGTGCCGGCGGCCGCCCGTCGCTGGACGATGCCGTCGGCGGCATGTTGGACTGGGCCGAGGACGCCGATGTGTTCGCCCGCTTCGCCGGACCAACCACCCGCATTGCCGTCGAACAACTGAAGGCCGGCGTCGATCCGGCCGCCGTCGCCAGTCCGGCCCTCTATTCCTGCATGTTCGGCACGTCGAATGGCGGAGCGATGCGCGCGCCGGCCGCCGGCTGTGCCCGACCCGGCCATCCGGCGGAAGCGGCACGGCTCGCCGCTCTCCTGTCGGCCCCGACGCACAACACTCAGATCGCCTGCGGCGGGGCCGGCGCCGTTGCCGCAGCCATTGCCACCGGGCTGGGCGGCGCTTCCCTGGCTGAGCTCGAAGCGGCTGCCATCACCGGAGCCAGGGTCGGCGAAGCGGAAGCCACCACCTGGGGACGGGTCGTCGGCGGCGCAGGCGTGATCCGTCGCATCGGCATGGCGGCGGAGATCGGTCGAGATCATCGCGGCGACGTGCATACCACGGCGGCCGAGCTGACCGAGGTGGTCGGCAACGGCGTCGCCATGGCCGAGGCGGTACCACACGCCATCGGGCTCGTCATCGCAGCGGAGGGCAACGCCTGGCAGGCGATCCTTGGCGCTGTCAACGGCGGCAACGACAGCGATACCATCGCCATGATCGCCGGCGCCATCGCCGCCGCCTACGAACCGAGCGATAGCTGGCCGGCCGACATACTCGTCGAGATCGAACGCCAGAACGGTCTCGATCTCGCAGCCTTTGCAGCAGAGTTCGCCACCGCCATTGGGGAGACCGCCTGACCATGCGCCGTCACTGGATCGACCTCACCACCCGCGACGCCGCCACGCTTCAGGAGGGCACCGTCGCGGTCCTGCCGGTCGCCGCCGTCGAGCAGCACGGGCCGCACCTGCCGCTCGGCACCGACGCCTTCATCAATCGCGGCATGATCGCCCGCTTTCTCGAACTGCTGCCCGATGACGTGCCGGCGGTGATCCTGCCCGAACAGACGGTCGGTGCTTCGGCCGAGCATCTGGACTTCGCGGGCAGCTTGGCGCTGTCGCCCGGCCGGCTGATCGAGACCTGGACCGATATCATCGCCTGCGCCGCGCGCGCCGGCGTGAAACGCTTCCTGATCTTCAACAGCCATGGCGGCCAGAGCGGCTTCCTCGCCCACGTGGCGCTCGACCTGCGCGTCCGCCTCGGCCTGTTCGTCGCCTATGCCGCGTGGTTCGACGCCGGCTATCCCGTCGGCATGTTCAGCGACGAGGAGATCGCCTATGGAATGCACGGCGGCGCGATCGAGACCAGCCTGATGCTGCACCTTCATCCGGGACTGGTCCGCCTCGACGAGATTGCCGACTTCCGGCCATCGACCCACGACATCGAGGCGGTGGCGCGGCAGTTCTCGGCCAATCCCGGCAATGGACGCCTCGGCGGCTTCGGCTGGAAGGCGCAGGATCTGCAGCGCTCCGGCGTGACCGGCAACGCCGCCGCCGCGACGGCCGAGAACGGCCGCCTCCTGCTCGACCACGTGGCATCACGGCTCGTCGAACTGGTCAGCGACCTCGGCAAGGCCGACGATTTCGTGACCCGATATGCCAGCGCGTGACGCGACAAGGCGACAGAACAGCCCCGCGTTCTCGTGCCGCCATTGGCGGAGACGCCGACTACGGCCGCCGCCACTTGACGACGGCGTCGAGCGTCTGGTCGACCAGCGCATCGAACGATATCTTGGCCGGCCGCCGCATGTAGGTGACGATATCGTCGGCCAGGAGTGGGGCCGACCAACGATCCGCGATCACCGCCCTCCCCTTGGCGATGGCCAACACGCCGAGGATCTGCGCCGCATTGCAGTCGACGTCGTGACCGATGCCGCAGACGATCTCCAGGGTGAGGTCGAAGTTCCCTTCCCCGAAATAAAGGGCGATCACCTCGGCGGCGGCGTTCGGGTAGGCGTGAATCCAGTTGTACTCGACATAGCGGGCATCGCAGACGGCCCAGGCATCGCGCCAGTCGGACGCTGCCTCGCAAGCCTTCAAAGCAAAGTCGAGCACGGCGCCATACTCGGTGTCGGTGCTGAACAGAGCGATGGTCGATGTCAGCACCGAGCGGACGTCCGGCTCGACAAAGGCACGCGCGGCGAGCACGGCGTTGAACACCTCGCCGAGGATGCCGTTGCCGACATGCGAGACTTCCGCGTCCGTCCAGGCAAGGCGCGCGGCCTCGCGCGCCCGGCCGGGCACGACCATGCCGCAAATGATGCCGCGCATCTGGGCGCCGATCCACTCGTCAAACGGGTTGTCGGTCGTCGCCGTCTCCGGCGGCAAAAGCCCCCGGCGCATGCTGGCCAACGCGATCGCCTCAGCCGACCAAGCCGTCGGAATCAGGCTGGTCCAGCGCTCGCAAATGTCGGCGCCGGTGACGGCAGGCCCTTCGGCGCCATAGGCTTCGAGGAATGCGATCTCGAAGGTGATGTCGTCGTTGTAGGTATTGGGCTCGCGGACATAGGAGCGGATCGGCCCGAACACCTTCAGCAGGTTCTCGGCCGAATAGCCTTCGAGAGCCGTACCGGCAGCAGCCCCGACCAGTTGGCCGAGCCAGCCGGCGGCCAAGCGGTCACGAAGCTCGGCGTCGTCGTAGGCCGGTTCGATATCGGCCGGCCAAGCGACGGTGCGTTCGAACTCGGACCATGAGGCGTGCCGGACCGTTTTCTGCGACGGATGGTCGGGATCCGGCCGTGCCGCCCGCATCAGCACGCGCAGGCGCATGTCGATGGTGTAGAGGCGTTCGAAGTCGCTGGCGGCGAGCGCCGCAAGCCCTTCGCTGAGAAGCTCAGAATAGGGAGCCAGAACGTAGCCCTTGTTCTCCAGCGACTGCAGCGCCGCCGCCATCAGGTTCTCTGGCGCGGCCGAACCCGGTACGTTGCTCTTCCAGAACAGGGAAAGCAGGAAGTCCTGTCCGGCCATGGCAGCGCTGGCATCCCAGGTCTGTTCCTCCTTGCTGCGGACGACCGGCATCGTCTGTCGCAGGAGATCGCGCGTCACTTCCCAGGCTTTCATGGCATTTCCCATTGGTTCTTGGTGGATTACTTGAGGGCGGCCCGCTTGGCGCGGCCGCGGGCGGTCCAGATGGTCAGAATGACGATCGGAACCACATAGGGGATCATCTGCATCAGTTCGTTCGGCAGCCCGAGCGTCTGCATGGTGATGGCCAGCGTCTCGGCGATGGCGATGACGACGGTGGCGGCGAGCGTGCCCCAGGCCGTGCCCATGCCCATAACCTCAATGGCGATGGCGATGAAGCCGCGTCCGGCCGTCATGTCCTGGGCGAACCAGGAGACGTAGCCCATGGAGAGATAGGCGCCGGCCATGCCGCCGAGCACGCCCGACAGGATGAGAGCCTTGAGCTGAATGAGCTTCACGGAAATGCCGACGGTGGCCGCCGCCTTCGGATCGACGCCGACGGCTCGAATACGCAGGCCGAACGCCGTTCTCGCCATCATCAGGCTGACCAGCGGCACGGCCAGCAGGGCGCCGTAGGTGAGCACATTGTGCCCCGACACAAATGGCCCGATGACCGGGATGCTCCCAAGGACAGCCAGGTCGATGGAGGGCATGACGCCGCTCTTGAGGGCGCCGGACATGCCCTTGTCGCCGGTGGCGAAGAACAGGCCGAGCGTCGTCCCCGAGGAGGCCGCGAGGTTCAACGCGATGCCGGTGATGATCAGATTGGCGCCAAGGGTATTCACGGCGAATGCCATCAGCGCGCCCATCAGTCCCCCGGCGACGACCGCGGCCAGCAGGCCGAGCCATGCGCTGCCGGTCCAGGCACTGACCAGAACGCCGACAAGCGCGCCGGTCAGCATCATGCCCTCCATGCCGAGGTTGAACACCCCGGCGCGATCGGAGATCAGGATGCCGAGCGCCGCGATCAGCAGCGGCGTCATGACGCGCAGCACCGTTGCGAAGGTCGCGGGATCGGCGACGATGTTGAGAAGACCGGTCATCGCGCGGCCTCCACCTGCCGTATCCGACGGATCAGCCGCAGCACGGCGGGATGCTGGAAAATGGCGGTCGCCGTGACGGCGAGCATGATGGCGGCCGTGATCAGGCCGACCACTTCGCTCGGGATGCCGATATCGCGGGCCAGAAAGTCGCCGCCGACCTGCAGATAGCCGAGGAACAGGGCGGCAGGTACAACATAGAAGGGATTTTCCCGAGCCAGGATGGCGATGATGATGCCCGTCCAGCCGAGACCGGGCAACTGGGTCCACGAAAAGCGCGGATAGAGCCCCAGAACCTGGATGGCACCGGCCATGCCGGCAATCATGCCTCCGACGATCTGCGCCTGCATGATGATCCGCCGGGACGGCAGGCCGAGATGAGAGGCGAAGACCGGCCCTTGCCCGACGATCCGCAGGTTGAGACCGGAGCGCGTGAAATAGAGCCAGACGCCACCCGCGAGGCAGGCGACCAACGCCACGATGGCACCCGAGTTGAGGCGCGTTCCAGCCAGGAGGCGGTCAAGCTTGGCGTCGGCCGGGATGCGATAGGACATCAGCGAGCCGGCGGCCGGATCGCGCAGGTAGTAGTTGAGGAAGAACACGCCAGCGTAAAGGATGGCGAAGTTGAGCACCAGCGAAGTCACCATTTCCGGCGCTTCCCAGCGGAGTCGAAGTTCGCCGGGCACGATGCAGGATATGCTGCCGACGACGGCGCCGACGACGATGGCAACAAACGGCGTGAACGGTCCGAAGGACAGCAGCAACAGCGCCGCCGTGGTGGCGGCGAGGCCGCCCAGAAAGACGCCGCTCTCGATGCCGAGATTGAACAGACCGGAGCGGAACACCACCGTGGCGGCAAGGCCGGTGAACGCAATGGGCGTCGCATACTCGGCGACGTTGCCAAGATGCCGGAGACTCGACAGCGGCCCGAGCAGGAAGGCTGCGATCACCGTGCCGGGATGTTCGTGCGGCAAGGCGAAAGGAATCAGGACCGCCAGGAGCACCGCGCCAATGACCGCCAGCGTTATCGCCAGTCGGACGAGGCCGGCCAGGAAGGCTCGGTTCATGGCATATCCTCCAGGCCGAGCATAAAGGGACCGAGCCGTTCCGGCGTCAGGTGCGCTTCGTTAGCGAGCACGGCGGTGATCTGGCCGCCGAACATCACCACGACCCGATCGGACAACCGCAGGAGTTCGTCGAGATCGGCCGTGACGAGCAGCACCGCGGCGCCGCGTTCGGCAGCGTCGACGATGCGTTTGTGGATGAAGGCGGCGGCGGCGACATCGATACCGCGCGTCGGCTGGTCGGCGATCAGGAAACGCGGCTCGGTCGCCAGCTCGCGCGCGGCGATCAGCTTCTGCACGTTGCCGCCCGACAGCGAGTCGAGCCTTTCTCCGATCGACAGGGCCCGAACCGAGTAGTCTTCGACCATGCCCGCGACGGCCTCGGAGATGGCCCCGCCGCGAAGAAAGGGACCGCGCTGGAAGCGCCGGTCGCCGTCGGTGCCGGCGATGGCGTTCTCGATCAGCGTCAAGGCCGGCACGCCGCCTTGGGTAAAGCGGTCGGAGGGGAGATGCGCCATGCCGCGAGCCCGCCAGCGTTCGGTCGACGCGGCGGCCATGTCCTCGCCGTCGAAGCTTATCGAGCCCGCCCCCGGTCGAGCGGCCCCGGTGACCAGCGACACCAGCCCGCGCTGGCCGCTGCCGTCGACACCGGCGACGCCGACAATCTCGCCGGGATGAATGACGAGGTCGATGTCTCGCAAACGGTCGGCCGGGTCGCGCGAGGCGAGGCTCACGCCGGACATGACGAGCAACGGCTCGCCGGTTACCTGGCGCGGCTCTCGACGGGTGATCTCCACCGGGCGCCCCATCACCATCTGCATGATCATGTTGTCGGGCACGTCGGCGAGGCGGGCGGCGCCGGCCACCTGGCCGGCCCGCAGGACCGTCACCGACTCGGCAAGGCTGCGCACCTCGTTGAGCTTGTGCGAAATGAACAGGATGGTGATGCCGTGGTCCCTGAGGTCCCGCAGCCTGCTGAACAGCTCGTTGATCTCGGGAGGAGACAGAACGGCCGTCGGCTCATCGAGGATGAGAACCCGGGTGTCGCGCGACAGCGCCTTCAGAATCTCCACCTTCTGCTGGGCGGCAACCGGCAGCCGCCCGGTGATGGCGTCGGGGTCGACGGCGAGGCCATATCTTTGCGACAGTGCCTCGACTTTGGCGCGCGCGGCGGCGCGATCGATCAGGACGCCCTTCTTGGGCTCGTGACCGAGGATGATGTTCTCGGTCACCGACAAGGTCGGGATGAGCGAGAAGTGCTGATGCACCATGCCGATGCCGTGGCGCCCGGCAAAATCGCGCGTTGCGGTCGATACCGGCTGGCCATCGAGCAAGACCTGCCCGGCCGTCGGCCCTTCGAGGCCGAACAGGATCTTCATCAGCGTCGACTTGCCGGCGCCGTTCTCGCCGCAGATGGCATGAATGGTCCGCGCGGGAATCGAGAACGACACGTCGCGGAGCGCCACGGTGCCGTTGGCGTAGGTCTTTGAGATATGGTCGAACGCGACGACGGGCGCAGGCCCGGCGGCTCGCTCCCCATCGTCGCGTCGATCCGTCATGGCTTCACGGAGTTGCGCAGGGCGTTGAGATCGTCGCTGGACATGCCGAAGGCGCTTGGCACTTCAATCTCGCCACTGGCGATCTTTTCCTTTGCCGTCTTGATGGCCGCAAGAAGCTCCGGCGTGGCAAGCTTCTCGTAGTTGCCGCTTTCCACCAGACCGACGGCGCCTTCCGCCAGACCGAGGTTTTCGACGGACCCGAACTTCAGTTCGCCCGCAACATACTTGTCGTAGGCCTGCAACAGGCTGACATCGACGTTCTTCAACACCGAGCTGACCACCTGAGAGGCGATGGCCGGATCACTGGCGGCAAAGATAGCTTCCTGGTCGGAATCGACGCCGAGCACATACCTGCCGGTTTCCTTGGCGGCCGACAGCTGCCCCAGACCGGCCTGGGAGGCGGCGGTGAAGCCGATGCCGACGCCGGCGCGATATTGAGCCAGACCGAGTTCCTTGCCCTTGGCGGCGTCAGTGAACGAGCCGACGTAGGAGACGGCCACCTTGATGTCCGGCGTCACCGACTTGGCGCCGGCGATGTAGCCAACCAGGAAATCGTTGATGACCGGGATGTCCATGCCACCAAGGAAGCCCAGCGAAGAACCGATGTCGCCCTTGAGTTTCCCGGACTTCAACAGCTCGGCATTGTAAACACCGCCGAGATACGAACCCTCGTTCTGCTTGTAGGAGATCGAATAGACGTTGTCGTAGCCGCCATCCTCATAGGGAACCGAGGCATCGAACAGGATGTACTTCTTGTCCGGATACTGCTTGGCAACCTCGGCCAGCGTTTCCGAGATCGAATAGGTTCCGAGGATGATCAGGTTCCAGTCCTGCTCGGAGGCGTCGAGCAGCGCCGGCTCCCACTTGGTCGCGTCGTCGCCGATTTCGAGAACCCGGGTTTCGACCTTGTCGGCATACTTGGCCTTGATCAGCTCGATGCCATGGTTGGCGGAATCAAAGAACGACTTGTCGCCGAGCGCCCCGTTGATGATGAGCAGAATCTTGTCGGCAGCCGAGGCCTCGGCGACGGTGACGACGCTCAGAAAGCCGGCTGCGGCGAGCGCCAGACCGGCGCGCAAGGCGGATCGCCTCGTCTCGAAACGGATCATGATTTCCCCTTCTTGTTGACGACACGCGTATCCCCTCACGCTGACGAACCGTCGTGCCGTTGCCGGGCCGCCAGTGAAGCGCCTCATTTAAACGTGTAAATGAAGAGTTCTTAATCTCGACGATCTTGTCAAGGCTGGATTTACACGATTAAACCAAATTGGGTAGCTTCTGAGTGGCGCAATGGCGGCGGAAAAGTCCGGCGAGAGAACTCCAACGATCAAGGACGTGGCGAAGGCGGCAGGCGTGTCGCAAGCGACGGTTTCCTATGTTCTCAACAACCTCAACAAGGTGACGCCGGAGGTCGATGCGCATGTGCGCCGGGTGGCGCGCGAGCTCGGCTACAGCCGCAATCGAGCGGCGCGCGCGCTCAAGACCGGACGCAACAACGTCATCGGTTGCATCATGCCCTCGCTGCTCAGCCCGGTGTTCCCGGAAATCGCCCAGGCGGTGCAGCAGCGCGCCGAGGAGCATGGCTTTGCCACCTTCGTTATCGATTCCGGGCTGCAGACCGCCACCCGGGAAGCCGAGGCGATCCGCATGCTGGCCGACCACGGCGTCGATGGCGCCATTGCCGTTCTTGCTTCGCCACGAGCCGCATCGGACCGCCGGGCCTTGCCCCTGGTCGTCATCGACCAGCCGATGGACGGGATGGATTCCGTCTATGCCGACCATCGCGGTGGCGGGCGCTTGCTGGCCGACTATGCCATAGGCCTCGGCCACCGCCGCATCGGACTGCTCTCCGGTCTGCAAAGCCTCTACAGCAGCCGCGAGCGGCACGAGGGATTCATCGAGGCGGCACAGGGCCGCCTCGACATCGTTTGGGATATCGAGGTTCCCCTGGTTCCGAGCCTTCCATCGGACGCCTTCGACGCCCTGGGCAGGCGCGACGTGTCGCTGGTCGTCTGCGTCAACGACCTGATCGCCATGACCGCGCTCAGCGCCCTGCGACAAATGCGCATTCGAGTGCCGGAAGACATGTCGGTCATGGGCTTCGACGATATGCAATGGTCGGGTTGGCCGCTTCTCAACCTGACGACCGTACGGCAGCCGCTCGGCCAGTTGGGCCGCGACGCCGTCGACCTTCTGGTCCGCCGTCTTGACGCGCCGGATGCCGAGATCTCCAACATCACCCTGCCGGTCTCCCTCGTCGAGCGCGGTTCGACCCAAACGCAGGCGAAAGGCGAGGAATCTCGTTCCGCCTGAGATCGAGGGTTGCGCCTGCCGGAATTGCCGGACGGCAACATTGCGATGATCCAGCTCTCTGATGCGCCTCGAGCGATGGGATGGGCCAGAACGAACTTCAAACCGGACTAGCCACAAGAGACAACGTCAATCGCTGTCGCAAGATCGGGAAGCGCTTCACCACCTCGGCGATCGACATACGTCAACTCTCTCGCTCCCCGGCCGCGATGTGAATAGGGGCGATCAGCCCAGTGAACCGATGGCATCCTTGTAGACACGGACGATGCCGGCATGGTCGGCATCGGCGGCCACCAGCTTGGAGGGATGACCTTCCCAGGCGTTGGGTCCGAAGACGTGGCCGTCGAGCTTCTGGATCGACTGGCCGACGGCGATGCCTTCGGTCACCACGCGCACCGCGCCGGAGCGCATGGTGAAGAGGTGTGGAGCGACCAGATAGGCCGCCGCCGCGACGTCGTGCAGACAGCAGCCGTTCACCTGCTGCGAGCGCAGGTAGAGCGCTTCGTAGCCGCGCGAAATATCCCAAAGAAACCGGCCGGCCGAACCGCTCTCGGCAAGCTCGGCGGCGTCCGCCGTGGAAGCGACGCAATGGCTCGTGACGTCGAGGCCGATGGCCGCGATCGGCCATTCGGCGGTGAAGACGATGTCGGCGGCGTGCGGGTCGTTGTGGATGTTGGCCTCGGCGACGGGCGTGACGTTGCCGCGCTTGCCGCCCCAGGCGAAGGCGCCGCCCATGATCACCACGTCCTTGACCAGCCCGGCGATGCCGGGATCGCGCTGCAGCGCCAGCGCCAGATTGGTCAGCGGAGCGACCGCGAGAATTGTCACCTTGCCCGGATTGGCGCGAACGATCTCTATGATCCGATCGGCCGCTTCACCTTCGGCCGGCCGGGCGGCGAAGCCATCGATCACGCCGGCGTCGCCGAGACCATCGTGACCGTGGACGAATGTCGGCGCCGGATGGCGCTTGATGGCGAGTGGTTTTGTCGCCCCCGCGTAAACCGGCACGTCGATGCCGAAGCGTTGCGTCAGGTAGAGGGCGTTGCGGGTGGTTACATCCGTTTCGGCGTTGCCGAACACGGTGGTGACGGCCACGAGGTCCAGGCTTGGCTGCGCCTTAAGGAACAATAGCGCCATCGCGTCGTCAATCCCCGGATCGGTATCGAAGATGACGAGCGACTTTTCCGTGGCGTTCATGTCCATTTCCTTCCGACCCTTCCCGTCAGCCAAACACGGCCTTGCAGACGGCCTCGCATTTGTTGAGGTCGAACCAGCCGTCGGTCCGAACCCCCGATTCCATGTCGATCCAGTAGAGGGCGCCCTCGTCGGCATCAATGGCATTCAGGACGTCTTCGACGTTGCCGGGATTGATGCCGCCGGAAAAGCCGCAGAACGGACCGCTGTCGGGCAGCTTTGGCCACCGGCCGGGCGCGGCGCCACGGCCGAAAGACGTGTCGAACAGCCAGTCGAGGCGGGCGTCCGCCGGAAACGCCCCCTTGCACTGGAGCATGGCCCGAAGCCCGCGTCCCCGGCCGAAGCGGACGGTGTTCTCAACCTGCGCCGGGTTGCTGCCTTCGAACGAATGGTTGACCTGAAGGCGGGAAAAGCCGCTGAGGTCAAGCGAGGCCGTCTCCGGTGCGTTGGCTATGCGCCGGGCCTCGTCGCCGCAGACATGCGCCGCAAAGCGCAGCCCTCCGGCCGTCAGCAGGGCGTGACGGGTCGCCGCGTCGGGGAACAGCGGCAAGATCTCCTGCGCGGCATCGACAAGGATGCCCCACTCGATCGGGTAGCGGGCCGACAGGGCTTTCAGGTCATCGATGACGGTTCCGAGGTCGACCCCGGTGAAGGCAATGAAGGAGGGCAGCTGGGGCACGGTGTGGTCCTCGCGTTGTCGCCAGAGAAAACCAGGCGGTACGTACCAGTCAACCGCATTTCGATTGCAGGATGTCATTTCCTTGTGCATTCTCTTGGAAAGGACCGTACCAGCAGGCACGACAGTCGATGGATGGGGGCGGCGCATGTCCGGGGGCGAGGTGCAGGAGCAAAAGGGTGGCGAGACGCTCTACGGGCGCCTGGCGGAACGGCTGCGCCGCGACATCGACAACGGCGTTTTCGAAGCCAACAGCATGCTCGCCTCGGAACGAGAGCTCGCCATCAGCCTGGGAATGAGCCGCGAGACCGTGCGCAAAGCGCTGCGGCTGCTGGAAAGGGAAGGCGTCGTCTACAGCGAGCAAGGGCGCGGCACGTTCGTCGCCCCTCCCGCCGTTCGCGAGATGGCGCGCGTACTCGACGGTTTTACCAGCGATGCGAGGCGGCGTGGCGACGAGCCCGGCCAGATCATTCTTGCGGTCGACGAGATGCCGGCCAGCGTCGCCATAGCCGGGGTATTGAAGATCGAACCGCGCCGCCCGATAACTCGGGTCAAACGCATTCGCACGCTGAACGGCCGACGCATCGGCACGCAGGAGAGTTTTCTGGCCCTGCCGGGCTCGTTCCCGGCCGACGACCTGCGGGTCGCCGGTTCGCTCTATGCGTTGATCGGCGAGCGCTTCTCCATCCATGCCACCGAGGGGCTCGAAAGCGTCGGCTCGATCGCCGCCAATGCCGACGATGCTGCGCTGCTCGACATTGCGGTCGGTGCGCCGCTTCTCCTTTGCGAGCGCATCACCCTGTCGGAGCGCCGCCAGCCGTTCGAGTATTGCGAGATGCGTTACGTCTCGTCCTATCGCTATACGGCCCGCATCAACCGTTCGGGACCGACGAGACCATGACCATACTCTCCGGAAGCGACAACAGACCGTTCGATCTGCTTGCCTATGGTGATCCCAACGTCGACCATGTATTCGAAACGGCGGCCATTCCCGGCCCCGACCAGAAGGTGCTCGGCCGCGATCTCGGCATCTTCCCCGGCGGTACCGTTGCCAACGTCGCCTGCGCGGCCAGCCGTCTCGGTGCTCGCGTCGCCAGCTACGGGCGTGTCGGGTTCGATCCGGCCGGCGCAATGCTTCTGCGAGACAACGACCTTTTCGGCGTCTCGAACCGCTACGTGGCGGCGGTCGACCATCCCTCGGCCGCTGCGATGATCATGGTCGACGCCTCCGGCGAAAAGGCGCTGATCTACGCGCCGATGCCGGCCGACCCGCTCGACGAGTCGAGGTTTGCCGAGGCGGCACGCCTGAGCCGCGTCGTCTACGCCATGCCCTACGACCTCGAGGAGTTTCGTCGCCTCGCGGCCATCGCTCACGAGAGCGGCGCCGAAGTCGCCATCGACATCGAAGCGGCGGTCGCCCCCGATATCGGGCGGCTGGAGGCGCTGCTTTCGTTGAGCGACATCGTGTTCATGAACGAGGGCGGGTTCCGGGCGACGCAGGCAGGCGACATCGACGAGGACGGCGTTCGGTCGCTGGTGGAACGCGGCCCGCGCGTCGCAGTCGTCACGTTGGCGGAGAAAGGCGCGTTGGCCGTTGCGCGTAACGGAGCCTGGCGGCAGCCCGCCTTTCCGGCAAGGCTCGTCGACGCCACCGGCGCGGGAGACTGCTTCAACGGCGCCTTTCTGGCGGCCACGCTGGCCGGGCAGTCCACCGCCACCGCCCTGAGGTTCGGCTGCGCGGCGGCAAGCCTCGCCGTATTGGCCGTCGGCGCACGCAGTGGCTTTCCGGATCGCCCGGCCGTCGAGGCCACGCTCGGCTGAGCCTCACCACACCAGCCTGTGCGTCTCGCCGGTGGACACGTTGACGAAGCCGTCCGGCGCCAACGGAGAGGGTGCGACCAACACCCAGCGCCAGGGGGCGCAGGTCAGCGTTGCAAAGGCCAGTCGTTCGGGAAAACCGGCCCACCAGCGCGGCGAATAGGTGGGCTCATACATCCAGTCGATCCTCGCGCCCTCGGCATAGAGCGCCTGCATCTCGGCGTCGAGCTCTTCCGCGGGACGGCAGGTCATCAGGCCGCCGATCTCGTAGCGCACGGTGGCAGCCACCCTGCCCTCGCGAACCAGCGCCCAGCCGCCCTGATTGGCCCGGATGGCGTTGACGGCCAAGGCCATTGCCGCGTCGGACGAACCGACCACCCAGATGTTGTGCTTGTCGTGGCCCATAGAGCAGGCGAGCGCCGTGTCCGGGGTGCGCGGGCCGGTGCCGAGCCAGAACATTTTCGACGTCCGTCCCTCGCCGGAGAAGCGGTCGACGATGGCGAACTTGGTGACGTTGCGGCTTTCGTCACGCTGTACCTCGCCGTCTTTTACCGGCAGCTCCATGGTTATGAAGTCATCGGCCCAGTGGAAGGGGCGGAGGATGGCGGCGTTCATGGTCGTCCGGCCTGCCTCGGCGGGAATCGCGAAGTCGGCGACGGTCATCTCGCGCCCGATATTGACGGTCCGTTGCGCCCACTCCGGCCAGTCGATCCGCGGCAGCGGCCCGGTGTAGCGCCTCCCCTCGGAAACCTGCCCGCCATCGGCCCAGACCTCGGCGATCGACAGCCGGGCGACGTCGTCGAGAAGCACAAGGTCGGCATAGCGCCCTGGGGCGACCGACCCGACCCAGGATGTCAGACGCATGTGCCGCGCCGGATTGATCGTCACCATCTGCAGGGCGATCTCCGGCGGCAGGCCGGCCTCAATGGCCAGCCGAACGTTGTGGTCGGTGCCGCCGAGCCGCAACGTGTCGGAACAGGAACGGTCGTCGGTGCAAAGGGCGAACTGCGACCAGTCCTGCAAGCCGCCCTCGATCAACCCCTTCAGGATTTCCGGCAGGGAATGCGGGCGCAGCTCGACGAAGAGACCACGCCGAAGCCGCTCTCGGACCTCGGCGGTCGTCCAGGCCTCGTGATCGGAGGCCATTCCGGCAGCGGCGAACGCATTGAGATCGTCGATCGCCTTCATGCCGGCGGCGTGTCCCTCGACGACGCCACGCTGCTCGAAGGTCGCGCGGATCATCCCCCAGAGACGGTCGTGCGACGGATTGTCGGGATTCCAGACGGCGGGCCAGTCCATGACCTCGTCGAGACCGACGGCGTTGAGGTGTTCCTTCAGAAAGCCGCGTTGCTCGTCATAGCCATAGTGACCGCCGCCCCATTCATAGGCGGTCGGGGGAACGGCCGAACCGGGCAAGGGAAAGATCTTGGCCGGGATGCCGGCCCGGCGTGCCGCCAGCCAGAATTCGATGTTATTGGCGCCGTCGACGTTGGAGAACTCGTGGCTGGCCTCGCAGGTCCAGGTGCAGCCGCGCGACAACACCAGCGCCGCCTCCCACTCCGGCGTCAGGTGGCTCGATTCGATATGCTTGTGCACTTCGCCGAAGCCGGGCACGGCGGACAGATGCGATCGATCGACGCGCTCGGCCACCTCGCCGGGATAGGCACCCGCCGGCCCCACCCAGGCGATCCGCCGGCCCGAGACGACAATCTCCTGGTCGTCGAGCCACTCCCGGCCACAGACGTCGAGCAGCCGGCCGACACGGATGGCGCGGTCGGCCGGGCGCTTGCCGAGGGCGACCAGCGTCAGGCGCTGGCGGATTGCCACCTCGTCGGCGGCGTCGATGATGAGATCGGCGGGCATGGCATCGGTCACGTCAGCTTGTTCCTTTCGGGTTCTCGGTCAGGGTCACCGCCTCGCGTTCCCTCTGATGTCGGCCACCGATTTCCGGACGATCAACTCCACAGGCAGGCGGGTCATGGCGGGTACCTCGACGCCATCGAGGGAGGCCAGAAGCCGTTCCAGCGCGATGCGGCCCATCTCGGCGATGGGCTGCCTTATGGTGGTGAGAGGCGGATCGAACAGCTCGGCCAGCGGCATGTCGTCGAAGCCGACCAGCGAAATGTCGTCGGGGACACTCAGGCCCAGGTCATGGAGCGCTCCCAGCACGCCGACCGAAAGATAGTCGCTGCAGGCAAGGATCGCCGTCGGTCGCGGCGACATTCGCGCAATGGCGAGCGCCGCCTCATGGCCGAACTCGCGCGTGAACTCCCCGTGCAGCATGCGCGCCTCGTCGACGCGGAGACCATGGGCGGCCATGGTCGCCTTGAAACCTTCCACACGTTCGTTGGCGCTAAGCAGCCCCATCGGACCGGCAATCAGCGCAATGTCGGTGTGACCCATGGCAATCAGATGCTCGGTTGCCAGGCGGGCGCCGATGGCATTTTCCACGAAGATGCGCGGCACTCTGGCGGCCGGAACATCCTCGTCGAGCAGGACGATCCCTTGCCGTCGACCGATCAGGTCTCCCAGGGTGCCGTCGTCGGGCCGGGCCGCGATCATGATGAGACCATCGAAATAGCGGTCGGCGAGTTGGTTGACGGCTTCGATCTCCCTTGCCGGACGGCCACGGGTCGACAGCAGGGTGACGCCATAACCACGCTCTGCGGCCGCCGACTCGATGGCCGAGGCGAGCTCTGCGAAGAACGGGTTGGATATTTCGGGCGTGGCGAGGCAGATCGCCTCGGCCTTACCCTTGGAGAGTCGCTTCGCCAGCGCGTTGGGCCGGTAGCCGAGGCGCCCGACGGCCTCGTCGATGCGATCGGCCGTCGCCTTGGGCAGCACGATCGACCGGTTGAGATGGCGGGAAACGGCGGTCGGAGATACCCCCGCCTCCCGCGCGACTTCGCTCAACGTGACCATGCCACCTCCTCGTGCAAGATCGGCCTAGAGCCGATGCTGGCTCCTGTAGGATTCGATCTGAGCAAGACAGGCCGCCACGATGCCACCGATCAGCCGCCGCCCCTTGTCTGCCGTCGACGGGCAAGGATCGCCGAAGACGCCGCTCTGGTTGAACGCGCTGAGCTGCATCGGCTCGATGCCGAAGGTCGCCGGGAACACCGGATACTCGGCAACGGCTTTCTCCATGCGGACGCTGTCGGGCCGGAGCGCCAGCATCATCGACGTCTCCACCTCGTCGGCATGGAAGAAGCCCGGTCCGGCCGGTGGGCTGTCGCAGATTTCGGCGGCCAGCGCCTCAAGACCCGGATAGTCGAGATGGACGACCTTCAGCCCTTCGCCTTGAAGGATGCGGGCCGCGAGGGCGATCGGCTCCCTGTTTCCGAAATGACCGTTCAAGGTCACCATGACGGGCACGCCCATGCGCCTCAACTCGCGACCAATGTCCAGCACGATGGCTTTCAGCGTTTCCGGCTTCAGCGAGATCGTGCCAAGGAAGCCCGAGTTGTTCCAGGCGTCGCCATAGGCGATGGCCGGCAGAAGCAGGGCACCGAGCGCGTCGGCGATACCGCGCGCCACTCCGCTCGCGAGATCGGTGTCGACCGTGAGCGGCAGGTGATAGCCATGCTGCTCCAGCGCCCCGACCGGCAGAACCGCCCAGGCGCCGCAGGTGATCGCTTCTCCGGCGTCGCGCCAACTTGCGGTGGCAAGATCAATCGCGCCCATCACGGCCTCCAGTCGATGATATCGAGAACGGCGCCCGGAGCGACCGCGCCCAGCAACTCCCTTGTGCTGGCCGCGTAGTCGACGGCGCCTCCGGCTACGGTTCCCAAAGTTGCCCCGATAATCTCGCCGAAGCCGTAGCCGTGGGCGATCAGGTCGACCAGCGCGGCCTGCAACGGCCCCATGGTCGGGTTGAAGGCGACATTCTCGATCGACGCCCCAGCGATCAGGCCGCCATCGGCCATCTGGAGGACCACGGCGCCGGGGCAGCTGCTGTAGGGGGCATGGGCGCGGCGGCCGGCCGCCAGCAGTGCCTCCATGACCGGGCTTGCTGTGGCCTCCGCCGCCGGAGTGAGGCGAGGAAAATTGCAGGCGCCGGGCGAAATGCCGGAATGTCCGAGATAGCGGCTGTCGAACGGCCAGGGATAGAGCTGCTCCAGTGTCAACCGGTGACCGAGCGGATCGATCAGCTCAAGCTGGGGGCCACGCGCAAACTCCGACAGATATTGCCGGCAATGGGCGCAAGGATGGGCCTCGCCGAGCGCGATGCGGCCGATCGTCGTGCCGCGGCTGAAAGCGCGCGTGAGGACGAAGGTTTCGCCATGCAGCGTATAACTGAGGTGGGTTCCGGGAAACTCGACGTTTCCGCCGAGCAGCAGATGGCCGGTTTCGGTCTCGAGGCCGATGGCACCGACCCGAAAGCCGGAGATAGGCGGCCGAGCGATGGTCTGCGCGACGCCGAGGCCGAGCAGCATGACGTCATCGACCCGCGCGAGGCCGAAGCGGTCCATGATTCCGGCGACGTCATCGGCGAACAGGACGCCACCGGCATTGGCAGCGAGCCGGCCGTTCGACGACGAAGCGGCAGTCGCGACGGCTGCGCGCACCGCGGCGCCGACCGAAGCTTCAAGCGCCTCATGCCTTTGTTTGGACGACAGATCCGCCTCGAACGGATTCTTGCTCATTGATCCATCCTCAGTGGAAGCCCTGGGAACGACCGCTCATGGCTTATGCAAATTCCGTGTCGCACATTGATTGTGCACTGGCCTTGTGTTTGCATTTGACAGGCGGCCGGAAATGTCGATAGCTCCGGCAATAAACCGCTTTACCGAAGGCTGGTCAAATGGCTTCTTCGCTCCTTGCCAACGCCACCGTCCTGAGTGTGGACGATCGCAACAGAGTGTTCGCGCCCGGTTGGGTTGCCTTCGACGAAGGCATGATCACCGGCGTTGGCGCGATGCGGGATGTGCCGCCATCGGCGGGTTTCGGCGAGGTGATCGACCTGACGGGGCATCTGGTCATGCCGGGCCTCGTCAACGCCCACACCCACGCGCCGATGGTGCTGTTTCGCGGCTGTTCCGAAGGGCACAGCCTGCTCACCATGGACGGTTGGTACAACTCGATCCGCGAACCTGAACTATCTCTGATTGCGTCCGACATCGGGCCGGCGGTGGCGCTGTCTTGCGCCGAGATGCTGTTGTCGGGAACGACTACCTACTGCGACCAGTATTTCTTCGCCGATGAGGTGGCAGTGGCGGCCGGGCGCTCGGGCATCCGCGCGGTGATCGCCTACGGCATCGTCCAGTTGGGCGACGCCGAGCGCGGTGCCAGCGAACTGCGCAATGCCGCCCGCTTCATCGAACGGCAACGCTCGGCCGATGGACGCATCATTCCCTGGTTCGGGCCCCACGCACCCTATGTCGACAACACCGAGGAACTGATCCGCGCCGAGGTGGAACTGGCCGTCAAGCACGGCTGCGGCCTGCACCTGCACATGGCCTGCGGCCCCGAGGACAACGAGGAAACCTTGCGCCGCTACGGCCTCACCGCCGCCGTGGCGCTCGATCGCGATGGTTTCTTCGCCGGGCGAGTCCACGCCGCCCACTGTCTCGACTTGTCTCCGGAAGACATCGCCGTCTTCGCCAGGGCGCCGGCGGCCTCGGTGGCCCACTGCGCCACGGCCGGCCTCAGGTCGGGTCGCGAAGGCATCTGCCCGGTCGTCGACCTCAAGGCGGCCGGCGTCACGGTGGCGCTCGGCACCGACAATGTCGCGGCCAACAACTCCTACGACATGATCGCCGAGATGCGCGTCGCCGGCCTCGTCGCCTCGCACCGCCAGGGCGTCGCCCAGCCGATCCCGGCCCGCGAGCTGCTGCGCATGGCGACGATCGATGGCGCCAGGGCGCTCGGCCTCGACAATCGCACGGGCTCGCTGGAACCGGGCAAGGCCGCCGACATCGTGGTCGTCGATCTCAACGGTCCCGGATACTCGAAGTCGCCGGATCTCGAGGCCTTGCTGATCTACTCCGGTAGCGGCCGCGATGTGCGGCACGTCTGGGTAGACGGCGAACCACTGGTCCGAGATCGGCAGTTGATTCGACAGGATTTTCGCGAAATCCGCTCGACCTACGATCGAACCTATGATGACTTCTGGGCGCGGGTCCGCGCGGCACGCGAGGTGGCATGAGCGCATGAACAGGCTCATTCTGGATACCGACGGCGGAATTGACGACGCGCAGGCGCTGCTGCTGCTGATCGCCGCGGGGCGCACGCCCTACGCCGTCACCACCGTTTTCGGCAACGTCGGGCTCGATGCGGCGACGGCCAACATCCTGGCGACGCTGGCCGTCGCCGGCATCGAGGTCCCCGTCCACATGGGAGCGCGGAAAGCGATCGCCCAACCGTTGATCGACGCCAAGCACGTCCACGGCGAGGATGGGCTCGGCGGCGCGCCCCGCCCTGCCCGCACGGCCGAACCGGCCGGCGACGACGCGGTGGGTTTTCTCGTCCGCACCTTGCGCGAGGCCGGCTCGGAAGGCCGGAAGGTCGATCTCCTGATGATCGGTCCCCTGACCAACCTGGCGCTGGCGCTCGACGTCGATGCCGCGATCGCCGAGGGCATCGGCCGGCTCACCATCATGGGCGGGACGATCCACGGACGCGGCAACGTGACGCCGGCTGCCGAGTTCAACATCTACGCCGATCCCGAGGCAGCAAAGATCGTCTTCTCCGCCGGCCTCGACACGGTGGTGGTGCCCTGGGAGCCATGCGTCGAGCATCACCTGCCCGGCGCGGAGGTGGACGCGCTGTTCGCCGGCCTTCCGGAGTCGCCGGTCAAGCGGTTCTCCCTGGCGCTGGCCAACCATGCCCGCCAGCGGGTGGCCGGCTTCGGCGGCGGCGATGCCTTCCGTTTCGTCGATCCCTTTGCGGCGGCCGTCGCGGTCGAGCCGGAGATCGTCACCCGATCCATCCGCGCCTCCGTCGACGTGGCGCTGGCGCCCGACATCACCCGCGGCATGACCGTGGTCGACCCCAGCCATCGACTGGGCACGCCGGCCATCACGCTGGTCGAGCGGGCCGACATCCGGCGGCTGACCGAGCTCTATGCCGCCTCGATGACCTTTGAAGCCCAACAATAATAAAAGACCGTCCAGACAGGAGAACAGTGATGACGACCAACATGCTCAGCCGGCGGACGTTCGCCGGCCTCACCCTCGCCGCCGGGCTTGCGCTGCCGTTTGCCGGTTCCCCGGCCCTCGCCGCCGACTACAGCAAGGACAATCCGCTCAAGGTGGCGCTGGTGGTGCACGGAAACCTCGGCGACAAGAGCTTCTTCGACAGCGCCGCCGCCGGCCTCAGGAAGGCGGATGCCGAATTGCCGGTGAAGACCACCGTCATCGAGGCCGGTCTCGATCGCGGCCGCTGGCAGCCCGCGCTCGCCGACGCCGCAGACGGCGACTATGACGTCATCATCGGCGGCACCTGGGAGATGAACGCCTTCATGGCCGAGCTTGCGCCCGAGTATCCGGACAAGAAGTTCATCCTGTTCGATGATGCCCCGGACTTCGCCGCAGCCGATCTCAAGAACATGATGGCCATCCAGTATCGCACGTCGACGGCCGCATACCTCGCCGGCTACGCGGCGGCCAAGGTCTCCAAGACCGGCAAGCTCGGTGAGATCCTCGGCGTCGAGGGCGCGACGGTGGTCGAGTTCGCCGTCGGCTTCGAGCAGGGGGCCAAGGCGGCCAACCCCGATGTCGAGGTGACGCGCGCCGTCGCCGGCTCGTTCACCGACCCGGCCAAGGGCAAGGAGCTGGCGCTCGCCCAGTTCTCGCAAGGCGTCGATGTGGTGTTCCCCATCGCCGGCGGCACCGGCATCGGCGCGTTGCAGGCCGCCCGCGACGGCGGCAAGCTGGCCGTCGGCGTCGACAGCGACCAGGCCGTCATCTTCGAGGCGTCGGACCCGGCCCAGGCCGAGGTCATCTTCACCTCGGTTGAAAAGAGGGTTGGCCAGTCGCTCTACGACACGCTGAAGAAGACGATCGACGGAACCGCTACCTACGGCCAGGTCGTGCTGCTCGGCCTGCAGGACGGCGCCGTCTCGATTTCCAAGAACAAATACTACGAAAAGGTGGTCCCCGCCGATGTGCGCGCCGCGGTCGACGAGCAGGAGAAGAAGATCGTCGCCGGCGAGATCAAGGTCGACACGGTGATGAAGTAAGGCTCGGCGGCCCTGCCTTTCCACGGAGGCGGGGCCGTTTCCATTCGGGGACGGACGACATGGTGCCTCTCATCCAGGCGAAATCGATTTCCAAGACCTATCCGGGCGGCACCCTGGCCAACGACCGCGTCGATCTCACGGTGATGCCCGGTGAGGTGCACGCGGTGATCGGCGAAAACGGTGCCGGCAAGTCGACGCTGATGAAGATCCTGTTCGGCGTCGAGCAGCCGGATTCGGGCGAGCTGATCTACGACGGGAAGCCGGTCGGCTTCGCCAAGCCGCGCGAGGCCATCGACGCCGGCATCGGCATGGTGTTCCAGCACTTCTCGCTGGTGCCATCCTTCTCCGTCTATGAGAACGTCGTACTCGGAGCGGAGCCTCGTACCGGCATACGCTTCGACCGCGAAAAGGCGATCGCCGAGGTGGAGGCGCTGTCCGAAAAGTATCGCCTGAAGGTCGATCCGCTGCCACCGGTCGGGCGCATTCCCGTGGGACAGCAACAGCGCGTCGAGATCCTGAAGGCGCTCTATCGCAATGCCCGGGTGCTGATCCTCGACGAACCGACGGCCGTCCTGGCGCCGCAGGAGGTGGAAGAGCTGTTCGTTGCCGTCCGTTCGCTGGTGGCGCAGGGCAAGACGGTGATTTTCATCGCCCACAAGTTGCCGGAAGTGCTGGAGATTTCCGACCGCATCACCGTGATGCGCGGCGGCCGCACCGTGGGCGAGGTGTTGTCCAGGGACGTTGACGAGCATGGTCTCGCGACCATGATGGTCGGCCGGGAAGTGACGCTGCGCGTGGACCGCGCCAAGGACGAGGGCCCCGTCAGCCTCGAGGTGAAGGGCCTGCACATCCATGGTGAGAGTGGCGCGCCCATCTGCCAGGATCTCAATCTCAGGGTTCGCAAGGGTGAGATCCTCGGTCTGGTCGGCGTCGAAGGAAACGGCCAGTCCGAGCTGATCGAGGCCGTGGCCGGTCTTCGTTCGGTTGCCGATGGCGCCATCTACGTCGATGGCAAGGATCTCCTGCCGCTGGACGTCAAGGCACGCCGCAACATCGGCCTGGCAAGCATTCCCGAGGACCGCATCGCCCGTGGTCTCGCCGTCGGAGCGAGCGTCGCCGAGAACATGGTGGCGACGCGCCTCGATGACGAGCGCTTCGTGCGGCGCGGCCTGCTCGACCTCAAGGCCATCCGCGCCCAGGCCGAACAGCTGATCGGTCGTTTTTCGGTCAAGGTGGGCAGCCCGGCCTCGGCGATCGGAACGCTGTCCGGCGGCAACATGCAGAAGGTCGTGGTGGCGCGCGAACTGGCCGAGCAGCCGAAACTGCTGCTGGTCAACCAGCCGACGCGCGGCGTCGATCTCGGCGCCACCGAGTTCATCTGGAAGTCGATCACCGGCGCCCGCGACGGTGGCGCGGCCGTGCTCCTGTGTTCGGCCGACCTCGGCGAACTGCTGGCGCTGTCGGACCGCCTCGTCGTCTTCTATCGCGGCCGCATCGTCGCCGCTTTCGTCAACTCGGACGAGCTCACGCCAGAGACTCTTGGCCGCTACATGCTCGGCATCGAGACGCAGTCGCCCGAAACCGTGAGAGCTGCCCTCAAATGAGTCTTCGAACCGACCCTCGCTTCAAGGCGGCCGGCAAGGAAATCGGCCGCGCCGTTGCGGCCTTGGCCGTCGCTCTTCTGGTGACCTTTGTCGTGGTGCTGCTCACTTCGCAGGACCCGATCAAGGCCTTCGGGACCTTGCTCACAGCTCCCTTCTCGTCGATGCGGACGACCGGTTTGTGGATCGACGAGGTGGCCAAGCTGACGTTGACCGGCCTTGCCTTCGCGCTGGTTTTCCAGGCACGGCAGTTCTCGATGGGCGTGCAGGGGCAAGTTTACGTCGGTGCGCTGTTTGCGACCTTCATCGCCCTGTCGCCCCTCGGGGCGACCCTCCTCGCCCTGCCCCTCGGGATCCTGGTCGCCATGCTGGCGGGCGCCGCCTACGGCTTCATTCCCGGCTATGCCAAGGCCCGCTTCGGCGCCAACGAGATCGTCTCCTCGCTGATGCTGAACTATCTCGCCATCAAGGTGGTCAACTATCTGATACGAGCCCATCTCGCGCCGACCGGGACCGGCCAGCTGATGACCGAGAAGTTTCCTGCCCAATCCATCTTTCCGGCTCTTCTGCCGAACACACGTTTCGACCTCGGCATCGTCATCGCCGTCCTGTCGGTGGCGGCGGTGTGGTTCCTCC
Organism: Pleomorphomonas sp. NRK KF1; assembly: GCF_023721755.1. Taxonomy (GTDB): domain Bacteria; phylum Pseudomonadota; class Alphaproteobacteria; order Rhizobiales; family Pleomorphomonadaceae; genus Pleomorphomonas. The sequence continues at coordinate 387,515 of NZ_JAMDLH010000002.1, forward strand.
TTTACCGCACGCGCTGGGGCCTGAAGCTGCGGCTCGTCGGCCATAACGCCCGTTTCGCGGAATATGCGGGCATCCCCTCGTCGCTGACCATGATTTCGGCGATGACGGCGGCCGGCGCGATCGGCGGCCTGCTCGGCGCCGTCTACGTGCACGGCCGCGCCTTCGGCCGCCTGGCCATCGACTTCGACGGCAACCTCGCCTTCGAAGGCATCCTGGTGGCGATCGTCGCCCGCGACCGGCCGCTGGTGGTGCCGATCGTCGCGCTGTTCTACGGCTACCTTCGCCAGGGAGCACAGTTGATGGCCATCCGATCCGACGTTCCGTCGGAGGTGATCTCCATCGTGCAGGCCATCATCATCCTGTTGGTCGCCTCTTCCTTCACGATCCCCGGCAAGGCGTTCTGGGTGCGACTGTTCCGCTTCGGCCCCGCTCGTACCGTGGAGGCTGCCGGCAAATGACCGAACTCCTGATCACCGTTTTCTCGGCCACCTTCTTCGTCACGGTCATCCGTACCTCGACGCCGCTGCTGTTTGCCACGCTCGGCGGCCTGATCTCCGATCTCTCCGGCGCGCTCAACGTGGCGCTCGAAGGCATGATGCTGATCTCGGCGCTCACCGCCGTCATCGTCTCGGTTCATGCGCCCTGGTACGTGGCGGTGCTGGCAGGCTTCGCCGCCGGCGGCGTGCTTGGGGCCCTGATGGGCTTCTTCCACCTGCGCCTGAAGGCCGACATCATCCTCGTCGGCTTCGCGGTCAACATCCTGGCGGCCGGCGGCACGGTGTTCGCGCTGTCGCTGGCGACCGGCGGAGACAAGGGCACCTCGATCAATCTGGTCTCCAAGGCCATCCCGACGATCGACCTGCCGTTTCTCGCGGCGATCCCCGGCATCGGCCCGTTGCTGCACAGCCTGCTGTCGGGCCATTCGGCGCTGAGCTGGCTGGCCATCCTCAGCGTGTTCGGCATCTGGTACTTCCTCTACCGCACACCGCCCGGCCTCTGGCTGCGCGGTGTCGGCGAGTACCCGGCGGCGCCGGAGGCGGCCGGCATCCCCGTCGCCAAGGTGCGCTTCTGGAGTCTCGTCGCCTCGGGCCTGCTGGCCGGTCTCGGCGGTGTCCAGCTCGCGATGTTCAACTACGTCGGCTTCACCCGCGACATGACCGCCGGACGCGGCTTCATCGCCCTCGGCGCCGTGCTGCTCGGGGCCCGCCATCCGATCGGTGCCATGTGGGCGGCCCTGCTGTTCGGCGTCTTTGATGCGCTGTCGATCGTCATGCCCAACCTGTTCAGCTGGATCCCGGCCGAACTCATCCAGAGCATCCCGTTCCTGGTGACGATCATCGCCCTGATCCTGTTCTCGCTGCGTGCCCAACGGGCGCGGCGCGTGGCGGCGCCGCTGCGCTCGGCCGACACTTGACGAGGGAGACCGATGAAAGACCTTGCCGGGAAAACGGGCACCCGCGGTATTACAGGGAATAAAGCCCAAGAGGACAGCTCACAACTTGCGGCGCACCGATCTGTTGCATGCCGCGAAGGATCTACCAGGCGTGGAGGGCGTGTCGGGCTTTTTTGCAGTACCGCGTAGGTGGCTGTGATCGCCTTTGAACTGGAAATCAGGAGTCGAGATCCATCGGCTTCAGCGAATAGCTTATGCCCCGCCCTTCATCCGCCAAGCGCCGACATGTGCCGACGGAGCGCCGGCCGTTGGTCCGGGCCGATCGCGAAGTCGTGCCCCTTGGGCTTGAGCTCTATGGCGCGGGCAATCGCGGTGTTCAAGAGGTCGTCGCCCTCCGAGCCGCGCAGGGCCGATCGAAGGTCGGTGCGCTCTTCCTGGCCGAGGCAAGTGTAGAGAACGCCGGTGGCGCTCACCCGAACGCGGTTGCAGGTGTCGCAGAAATTGTGGGTCATCGGCGTGATGAAGCCGAGCCGACCGCCGGTCTCCTCAACGCGGGCATAGCGGGCGGGCCCACCGGAGCGCTCGGCGGTGTCGACCAGGGTGAGGCGGCGCTCGATGAGACGGCGCAACTCGTCGAGCGGCAGATACTGATCCGTCCGGTCGATGCCCACGTCGCCGAGCGGCATGGTCTCGATCAGCGTCAGATCCATTCCGTGCCCGTGGGCGAAGTCGATCAGGTCGAAGATTTCGGTCTCGGTGATGCCCTTGAGCGCCACGGTGTTGAGCTTGATCTTGAGGCCGGCCTCCCTCGCCGCGCGCAGGCCGTCCATCACCGCACCAAGCTGGCCGCGACGGGTGAGGAGCCGAAACCGGTCGGCATCGAGCGTGTCGAGCGACACGTTGACACGCTTGACGCCGGCGGCGGCCAGCGCCTCTGCATGATTGGCGAGCTGCGTGCCATTCGTGGTCAGCGTAAGCTCTTTGAGCGCCCCACCCTGCAAGTGCCGGGACAGCGACCGGAACAGCGCCAAGATGTCCTTGCGCACCAGCGGTTCGCCGCCGGTTATCCTGATCTTGTTGATGCCCCTGGCAACGAAGGCCGACGCCAGCCGGTCGAGTTCCTCGAGCGTCAGGAGGTCCCGCTTGGGCACGAACTGCATGTCCTCGGCCATGCAGTAGACACAGCGCAGATCGCAGCGATCGGTCACGGACAGGCGAAGATAACGGATGGTGCGGCCAAAGCGATCGGTCAGCGCACAAGTCACGACGGCACTCCCTGAAATTCCGGGGGGTGGAAAGGCAGCACTTCAAGCCGGTCGCCGGCCCTGAGCGGGGCGTTGGCGGCGACAACGATCGCCAGGGCATCGGCGGCAAGGAGCGGCATCAGGCGATGCGATCCCGGCTGTCCGACGCGGCGGGCAGTGAGCTGGCCGGAAACCGTTTCGAGCGCGACCGGAACGAGCTCGGTCTTCTCCGGCGGACGCCCGGTGGCGAAGGCGGACAGGGCCATGATGGGCGCGCGCCGGCGGCGCCCCGAAAGGGCCGCGATCATCGGCCGCGCGAAGACCAGCGCGCAGAAGGCCGCCGCCTGCGGGTTGCCCGGCAATCCGACGAAGGCGGCGCCGCCGACCCTGCCGAGGGCGAGCGGCTTTCCCGGCTTGATGGCGACCGAGGATACGGCGATCGTTCCTCCGACCGCCGCCAGGGCGGCGCGCACGAGATCGCGATCGCCGGAGGACATGCCGGCCGAGGTCACGATGAGATCGGCTTGGCGGCTGGCATCGGCGAGCCGCTCGGTGAGGGTGTCGTAGCTGTCGCCCACCGTCGTCCTGGTCACGTCGACGCCGCTGTCGGCCAGCAAGGCCATCAACATGGGGCCGTTGGAATCGTAGATGCCCGCCGCCGACAGCGTCTCACCGGCGCTGCGCAGCTCCGCACCGGTGGTCAATATGGACACCCGGATGGGCGAGGTTACCCGCACAGATCCGATGCCGAGCGCCGCCAGGGCGGCAATCTCGGGCCAGGCAAGCCGCCTGCCCTTTGTCAGAACCGTCTGGCCGCGCGCGATGTCTTCGCCAGCCTTGCGGATGTGTCCCTCGGGCTTGGCGGAACCAAGCATCGCCACCCCCTCACCGGCGATGATGGTCTCCTCGTAAGGAACGACCGTGTCCGCTCCCGCTGGCAGGCTGGCCCCGGTCATGATGCGATGGGCGCAGTTGGGCGTCAGTCGGGCCTGCGCGTCGCCGGCATGGGTCACTCCATCGATGCGCAGCGGACCGGCCGCGACATCGGCGAAGCGGACCGCATAGCCATCCATGGCCGCCTGATCGAAGGCGGGCAGATCGCGCGGTGCGACGATCGTTTCGGCGAGAACGCGCCCGAGCGCCGCGCCGAGCGGCACCGTCTCGCTTCGCTCAACCGGAGCCGCGAGACGCAGGGCCTCACGACGGGCGTCCTCGAAAGACCGCATGCCCTGGGTGACGGGGCGGAATGGGAAGGCTTCGGGCGCGTGAAAGGTCATGTCGCCACTCCCCTGTTGGCCGGCAAAATGGCTTCCAGGATGGCGCGCATGGCTGCGAGGCTCGGATCTTCCGACCGGTTCATGATGCCGACGAGCTGAAGCCAGGTATCGTCCGAAGCTTCGTCGACGAAGGTGCGGACCGATGCCGCGAGGTAGGCCTGGGGCGTCAGTCCCTCCGCTTCAGCGGATCGGCCGATACGGGCGAGCAGGTCCGGGGCGTCGAGAGCGGCGACGAGGCCGAGGACGACGTTCGGATCGTCGAGATCGTCAATGATCTTGCCTAGCATGTCGTTCTCACTGGACGAGTGGCTGGGTGGAACCGGTCAGATCGAAGCCGTCGATGTGCGCCCGGCCGATCAGTTGGGAGATGTATTGGGCGCTGGCCCGCCGCTCGACCCGCTCGGCGAGGTAATCGGCGATGCGCTCTTTCACCGCCTCGAAGGGCAGCTGTTCCCCGTCGATCTTGCGATCGAGGCGGATCAGGTGCACCCCATAGCGGGTCTCGACCGGAGCCGAGAGCTCTTCCGGCGACAGCGTATCCAGCGCGGTCTCGAACTCCGGCGTGGTTTCGCCGGGGGCGATCTGACCGAGCGCGCCGCCCACCTTGGCCGACGGGCAGTCGGAGAGGGATTGGGCGAACTCGGCAAAGCGCTGCGGCTGCAGGACGAGCTGTTCGCGCAAGGCGGCGGCCTTGTCGCGCGCCGCGGCGAAGGCGTCGCCCTCGTCCCGTCGGGCGGCGAACAGGATGTGGCTGGCGGCATAGAGCGGCGGCGTCACGAAGCGCCGGTGGTTGTTGTCGTAATAGCGGCGCAGCGTTTCTTCGTCGGCGGTAGGAACGGGCGCCTCACTGGCCATCAGCTCTCTGATGAGGGCGTCCTCTTCGGTCTCGCGGCGGCCCTCGGCGTCGGTTTCCAGCGCGGCGACGATGCCGAGGCGGCGCGCCTCGGCCAGCAGTACCTCGCGCACGATCAGCGCAGTCGCCGCCTCGCGAAGCGCCCTCTCGGCATCGTCTCCGGGGTGGTTCTGCATCTCCGCCGCGATGGCCTTGCGGTCGATCACCACCCCGTTGACGGTGATGCGCGGAAAGGACGGACGCTGGCCGGGGCGGTCCTTACGGTCGGCCGTGTCGGCGGTCGCGGACCGGGGTGGATGCTTGCGATGATCGATGTCGATGGCGGCCATGTCCGTCACTCCCCTGCCGAGCGTGGGACGGAGCTTTTCGCCACGCCGACCCTGAGGTTGCGGCGCGTGCGCACCACCTGATAGCCGGTTCTGCCGAGGTACCAGATGGGCGCGCTCCAGACGTGCACCAGACGGGTGAACGGGAACACCAGGAAGATCGTCAGGCCGAGCAGGATGTGGGTCTTGAAGATCCAGTGGACGTCGGCGAGATAGGCCGCCGCCGAGGGCTGGGCGGTGACGATGCCCTGGGCCCAGGCCATCAGCTTCACCATCTCGTGGCCGTCGAGATTGTGCGCCGACACGAAGATCGACGACAGGCCGAGCGTCAACTGCGCCCAGAGCAGCAGCAGGATGGCGATGTCGGAAAAGCTGGAGGTCTTACGGATGCGCGGGTCGAACAGCCGGCGGTGCGCAAGCAGCGCGATGCCGACAAAGCAGGCGACCCCGGCGATGCCGCCGACCGTCATGGCCAGGAGCTGTTTAAATGTGTGGCTGATGCCGAGCGCGTCGAACACCCCCACCGGCGTCAGAAGCCCGACGAAATGGCCGCCGAAGATGATCAGGATGCCGACATGGAACAGGTTGGAGCCCCAGAACAGCTGGCGCCGGCGCAGAAGCTGCGACGAGCCGGTCTTCCAGGTGTACTGCTCGCGATCGAAGCGGATCAGGCTGCCGAGCGCGAACACGGTGAGGCAGACATAGGGGTACCAGCCGAAGAGGGCGCTGTTGATGTAGTCAGACATGGTTGGTCTCCTCGGTGCGAGGATCGCGGCGGGCGGCGCGGATGCGGCTCATGGTGCGGTCGGACGAGCAGCCGGGCGCGGCGTCCGGCCCGAAGACCACCGGGTCCTCGGCCCAGTCGGCGTCGATATCCATGGGGGCGGCAAGTTCCACCGGTTCGGCGTTGGCGCTGCCCGACAGTGCGAGCAAGGCGCCGAACACGCCGGCATAGGTCGAGCCGCGGGCGACAAGACGCTCGCGCAGGGCGGCGACGATCGGCGCGATGTCGGTCAGCAGCTGGCGTGCTTCGGCGAAGGGCCGCGTCGAGGCGTATTCGAGAAGGAGCGGCAGGTAGTCCGGCAGTTCGTTCGCCGTCATGGTCAGCCCGCCCCGCTCGTAGAGCGCGGCGAGATCCACCATGGCCTGACCACGGTCGCGGCTTTCGCCGTGCACGTGCTCGAACAGGTTGAGCGTCAGGGAGCGGGAGCGGTCGAACAGCTCGACGTAGCGTTCCTGCAGGCCATAGAGGTCGCCGTTGCGTAGTTCGTCGAGCAGCGGCCAAAGATCGGCACGCTCGCGCGCCGACACCTGCCCCTCGTCGACTAGCACGGTGCCGATGTCGGCAATAGCCGCGCGCAGGTCTTCCGTCGGATAGGCGAGAAGCGCCGAAAGTGCCCTCAGCGTGTTGGACATCACAGCACCTCCATCGGGTTCTTGGCCTTCTTCAACTTGGCGGTGGAGAACAGGTTGGTGTCGCTGTCGCCACCCGAGCAGCCGTTGCCGAAGGAGAAGCCACAGGAGCCGCGCAGGCTGAGCGCGTCGTCGTTGGTTTCGCGATGGTTGGTCGGGATGACGAAGCGATCCTCGTAGTTGGCGATTGCCATCACCTGGTACATGTCCTCGATGGTCGCGCCGGACAGGCCGACGCTGGCGGCGAGCGTTTCGTCAATGACACCGTCGACCGTCTTGCCGCGCATGTAGGCCCGCATGGCCAGCATGCGCTCGAGGGCAAGCGTCACCGGCTCTTCCTTGCCGGCGGTCAGGAGGTTGGCGAGGTAGCGGACGGGAATGCGCAGGCTGCGGACGTCCGGCATGCCGTTGGTCTCGCCGATGCGGCCGGCGGCGGCGGCCGACTGGATGGGCGACAGCGGCGGCACGTACCAGACCATCGGCAGCGTGCGGTATTCGGGATGCAGCGGGAAGGCGACCCTCCACTCCATCGCCATCTTCCAGATCGGCGACTTGCGGGCCGCCTCGATCCACGCTTCCGGCACGCCGTCGGCGCGGGCCTGGGCGATCACCGAGGGATCCTTGGGGTCGAGGAACAGCTTCAGTTGCTCCTCGTAGAGGTCCTGCTCGTTCTCGGTCGAAGCAGCGGCCTCGATGCGATCGGCGTCGTAAAGCAGCACGCCGAGATAGCGGATGCGGCCGACGCAGGTTTCCGAGCAGACGGTCGGCTGGCCGGACTCGATGCGCGGATAGCAGAAGATGCATTTCTCGGATTTGCCCGAGGACCAGTTGTAGTAGATCTTCTTGTAGGGGCAGCCGGAGACGCACATGCGCCAGCCACGGCACTTGTCCTGATCGATCAGGACGATGCCGTCTTCCTCGCGCTTGTAGATGGCGCCCGAGGGACAGGAGGCGGCGCAGGTCGGGTTGAGGCAGTGCTCGCACAGGCGCGGCAGATACATCATGAAGGTGTTTTCGAATTCACCGTAGATGTCCTTCTGGACGCCCTCGAAGTTGATGTCCTTGGACCGCCGGGCGAACTCGCCGCCAAGGATTTCCTCCCAGTTGGGGCCCCACTCGATCTTCTCCATCCGCTCGCCGGTGATGGCCGAGCGCGGACGGGCGGTCGGGAAGGCCTTGGATTCCCTGGCGTTGTGAAGATGCTCGTAGTCGAAGGTGAACGGCTCGTAGTAGTCGTCGATCTCCGGCAGGTCGGGATTGGCGAAGATGTTGGCCAGAACCCGCCACTTGGCGCCGATCCTCGGCTCGATCTTGCCGTTCTTCTTGCGGCGCCAGCCGCCGTTCCAGCGTTTCTGGTTCTCCCACTCGCGCGGGTAGCCGATGCCAGGCTTGGTCTCGACGTTGTTGAACCAGGCGTATTCGACGCCTTCGCGGCTGGTCCAGACGTTCTTGCAAGTGACCGAACAGGTGTGACAGCCGATGCACTTGTCGAGGTTCAGCACCATGGCGATCTGGGCGCGGATCTTCATGTCTCAAACCTCCTGAGGGGCCGGAGCGTCCGAAGCGGCGAGCGGCTCTTCCAGCCAGTCGACCTTGGACATCTTGCGGATGATGACGAACTCGTCGCGGTTGGAACCGACGGTGCCGTAGTAGTTGAAGCCGTAGGACTGCTGGGCGTAGCCGCCGATCATGTGCGTCGGCTTCAGCACGGCGCGGGTCACCGAGTTATGGATGCCGCCCCGGTTGCCGGTGAGCTCCGAACCCGGTGTGTTGATGATCTTTTCCTGGGCGTGATACATCATCATCATGCCCGGATTGACGCGCTGGGAGACGACGGCGCGGGCCGTCAGCGCGCCGTTGGCGTTGAACACTTCCACCCAGTCGTTGTCGACGATGCCGGCCGAGCGGGCGTCGGTTTCCGATATCCAGACCACCGGGCCGCCGCGATTGAGCGTCAGCATCAGGAGGTTGTCGGTGTAGGTGGAGTGGATGCCCCACTTTTGGTGCGGCGTGATGAAATTGAGGGCGATCTCCTTCTCGCCGTTGCCCTTGTGGGCACCGAGGCGGGCGATGGCCTTGAGGTCGACCGGCGGCTTCCAGGTGACGAAGGCCTCGCCGAAGGCCCGCATCCACTTGTGATCCTGATAGAGCTGCTGCCGGCCGGTCAGCGTCCGCCAGGGGATCAACTCGTGGACGTTGGTGTAGCCGGCGTTGTAGCAGACCTTCTCGCTCTCGATGCCCGACCAGGTGGGCGAGGAGATGATCTTGCGCGGCTGCGCCTGGATGTCGCGGAAGCGGATCTTTTCGTCTTCCTTGGGCAGGGCGAGATGGGCGTGTTCGCGGCCGGTGGCCTTGCCGAGCGCTTCCCAGGCCTTGACCGCCACCTCGCCGTTGGTCTCGGGGGCGAGCATCAGCACCACCTCGGTGGCATCGATGTCGGTGTCGATCTTCGGGAGCCCCTTGGCGACGCCGTCACGATGCACGCCGTTGAGCGCGCCGAGCGCCTCGACCTCGTGCTGGGTCTTCCAGGCGATGCCCTTGCCGCCGTTGCCGACGTCGGTCATCAGCGGGCCGAGGGCGGTGAAGCGCTCGAAGATGTGCGGATAGTCGCGCTTGACGACGCTGACCGAGGGCATGGTCCGTCCGGGGATCGGTTCGATCTCGCCGCGCTTCCAGTCGGCAACGTCGAAGGCCTGAGCGATCTCGCCGGGACTGTCGTGCTGGATGGGCGTTAGGACCACGTCCTCCTCGACGCCCAGCACCTCGGGCGCAACGGTGGAGAAGGCCTTGGCGAGCCCCTTGTAGATCTCCCAGTCCGAGCGCGATTCCCAGGCGGGATCCACGGCGGCGGACAGCGGATGGATGAAGGGATGCATGTCGGAGGTGTTGAGGTCGTTCTTCTCGTACCAGGTGGCCGTCGGCAGCACGATGTCCGAGTAGACGCAGGTGGTCGACATGCGGAAATCGAGCGTCACCAGGAGATCGAGTTTTCCCTCCGGCGCCTCGTCATGCCAGGCGACCTCCTTGTTGAGCACCGCGCCTTCGGTGCCGAGGTCCTTGCCCATCACGCCATGCTTGGTGCCGAGCAGATGCTTCAGGAAATACTCGTGCCCCTTGCCGGACGAACCCAGCAGGTTCGACCGCCAGACGAACATGTTGCGCGGCCAGTTGGCCGGGTCGTCGGGGTCCTCGCAGGACAGATTGAGCTCGCCCGATTTCACGGCCTTGGCGACGTAGTCCTTCACCTCCAGGCCGGAAGTTCTCGCGGCGGCGGCTATGCCGAGCGGGTTCTGCTTGAGCTGCGGCGCCGACGGCAGCCAGCCCATGCGCTCGGCCCGGACGTTGTAGTCGATGAAGCTGTTCTCCCACTCACCCTTGGGCGCCGTCGGCGACAGGATCTCGGCCGCCGTCAGGCTCTCGTAGCGCCACTGATCGGTGTGGGCATAGAAGAAGGACGTGGAGTTCTGCTGGCGCGGCGGCCGCGCCCAGTCGAGGCCGAAGGCGAGCGGCGCCCAGCCGGTCTGCGGCCGCAGCTTTTCCTGGCCGACGTAATGCGACCAGCCGCCGCCCGACTGACCGATGGCGCCGCAGAACACCAGAAGGTTGATCACCCCCCGGTAGTTCATGTCCATGTGATACCAGTGGTTCATGCCCGCCCCGATGATGATCATCGAGCGGCCGTTGGTCTTCTCGGCGTTCTCGGCGAATTCGCGGGCGACGGTGACGATGGCGTCGCGCTTGACGCCGGTGATCTTCTCGGCCCAGGCCGGGGTGAACGGCACGTCCCGATCATAGGTATGGGCGACGAAATCGCCGCCGAAGCCGCGATCGAGGCCGTAGTTGGCCATCATCAGGTCGTAGACGGTGGCGACCTTCACCTTCGATCCGTCGGCGGTGGCGATCTCGCGCACCGGAACGTTCCGCGTCAGGATGTCGCCGTGGGCGGTGGAGACGAAGTGCTCGCTGGCCCGGCCGCCGAAATAGGGGAAGTCGACGGCGGCGATCTCATGATCGGTATCGGCCAGCGTCAGCCTCAGCCGCACGTTCCGGCCGTCGCCGTCCTTGTCCTCGAGGTTCCAACGGCCGCTCTCGCCCCAGCGGTAGCCGATCGAACCGAGCGGCGCCACCAGATCGCCGGAGGTCTCGTCGATCGCCACCGTCTTCCAGTCGGGATTGTTGGCCTCGCCAAGACCGCCCGGCAGCTCGGAGGCGCGTAGCAGGCGCTCGGGGATCAGGCGTCCATCCTTTTCCTCCATCCGGACGAGAAAGGGCATGTCGGTGTAGCGGCGCGCATAGTCGTCGAAATAGGCGACGCGGCGGTCGAGATGGAACTCTCGGAGGATGACGTGCCCCATGGCCAGCGCCAGCGCGGCGTCGGTGCCCTGCTTGGGGGCGAGCCAGATGTCGGCGAACTTGGTCGCCTCGGCATAGTCGGGGCTGACGACGGCGCTCTTGGTGCCCTTGTAGCGGACCTCGGTGTAGAAATGGGCGTCGGGCGTGCGCGTCTGCGGCACGTTGGACCCCCACAGGATCAGGAAGCCGGCGTTGTACCAGTCTGCGCTTTCCGGCACGTCGGTCTGCTCGCCCCAGGTCTGGGGTGAGGCGGGCGGCAGGTCGCAGTACCAGTCGTAGAACGACAGGCAGACGCCGCCGATGAGCGACAGATAGCGGGCGCCGGCCGCGTAGGAGATCATCGACATGGCCGGAATGGGCGAGAAGCCGACGACGCGGTCGGGACCATACGCCTTGATGGTGTGGGCGTTGGCGGCGGCGATGATCTCGTTGACCTCGTCCCACGTCGCCCGCACCAGTCCGCCGTGGCCGCGGATCGAGGTGTAGGAGCGGCGCTTTTCGGCATCGCCGACGATCGATGCCCAGGCGGCAACGGGCGGCATGATCTTGCGCGCCTCGCGCCACAGCCTCAACAGACGGCCGCGCACCATGGGGTGCTTCACCCGGGCGCCGGAATAGAGATACCAACTGTAGGACGCGCCACGGGCGCAGCCGCGCGGCTCATGGTTCGGCAGATCGGCCCGGGTGCGCGGATAGTCGGTCTGCTGGGTTTCCCAGGTGACGATGCCGCCCTTGACGTAGATCTTCCAGGAGCACGAGCCGGTGCAGTTCACGCCATGCGTCGAGCGGACGATCTTGTCGTGCTGCCAGCGCTTGCGATAGCCGTCCTCCCAGGACCGATCCTCGTCGGTGACGATGCCGTGGCTCTCCGAGAAAGGTTCGACGGTCTTGCGGAAAAAGGTCAGGCGATCGAGAAAATGCGACATTGTTCTCGCCTTTCTTGGATTTAGCGGGTGGCAGAGGCGAACGTGGACCGCCGCTGTTGCTCGACATCGTAGAGAAGACCGCCCCGGCGCGCGTAGACGGCCCAGGTGATCACGAGGCAGGTGACGTAGAAGGCCATGAACGACCACAAGGCAGCCTCGGCGCCGCCGGTCAGCGTGATTGACGTGCCGAAGCCCTTGGGAATGAAGAAGGCGCCGAAGGCGGCAATGGCCGAGGTGAAGCCGGTGATGGCCGCGGCCTCCTTCTCGGCCTGACGGCGGCGTGTTTCGGGGTCGGCATCCGGCATCAGCCTCGCCATCTCACGCGCCGAGATGGCCGGAATCATCTGGAAGGTCGAGGCGTTGCCGACGCCGGTCGCAAAGAACAATACCAGGAACGAGACGAAGAAGCCCCAGAACGCCCCCGGCTGATCCTTGATGCCAATGAACCAGAGGACGCCGGCCGTTCCTGCCATCATCAGCGCGAACACCCAGACCGTGACGCGGGCGCCCCCCTGCCGGTCGGCCAGCCAGCCGGTTCCAGAACGAGCGAGCGCGCCGACGAGCGGGCCGAGGAAGGCGTAGGCCAGCGCGTTGACGTCGGGGAACAGCATCTTGGAGAGCAGCGGAAAGCCGGCGGAATAGCCGATGAACGAGCCGAAGGTGCCGGTGTAGAGCCAGCACATGATCCAGTTGTGCCGGCGCTCGAAGATCACCGCCTGTTCGGAGAAGGATGCCTTGGCCGAGGCGATGTCGTTCATCCCGAACCAGGACGCGAAGGCCGAGAGGACAATGAAGGGCACGAAGAAGAAGCCGGCGTTCTGCAACCAGAGCGGGGCCTGGCCGGACGGGGCAGTCACCATGATCGGCTCGCCGCCAAGCTTGCCGAACACCCCCATGGTGATGACCAGCGGAACGACGAACTGGACGACGGAAACGCCTAGGTTGCCGAGGCCGGCGTTGAGCGCCAGCGCGTTGCCCTTCTCCGCCTTCGGGAAGAAGAAGGAGATATTGGCCATGGATGACGCGAAGTTGCCGCCGCCGAAGCCGCAGCACAGCGCGAGGAGCAGCATCACCGCATAGGGCGTGTCCGGATTCTGTACCGCATAGCCGATACCCACCGCCGGGATGACCAGCGACCAGGTGGTCAGCGTCGTCCAGAGACGACCGCCGAAGATCGGCACCATGAACGAATAGAAGATGCGCAGGGTCGCGCCTGACAGGCCGGGCAGCGCCGCCAGCCAGAACAGTTGGTCGGTGGTGAGGTTGAAGCCGACGAGCGGCAGCTTGCTGACCACCACCGACCAAACCTGCCAGATGGCGAAGCTGAGCAACAGCGACGGAATCGACAGCCAGAGATTTCGCTGGGCGATGCGGCGACCGGTCGCGCTCCAGAAGGTCTTGTCCTCCGGTCGCCAATCGGTGAGCACGGCCTTGCCGGGCGCTACAGCCGCGACGGGCTTGGGCATGTCCAGCATTTCGGGGAATGGCGGCAGCGCGGCGAGCGCCGGACCGGCGGCGGCTCGCTCCATCTGGCGGATCGCGAAGTGCATCCAGGTGAGCGACACCGCGACGATGACGAACAGCGCCATGAAGCAGGATGTCCAGAGGCCGGTGAGATCGAGCAGAACGCCGAACAGGATCGGCAATACGAAGCCTCCGAGGCCGCCGATCATGCCGACGAGGCCGCCGACCGCACCGACGTGATCGGGATAGTAGACGGGGATGTGCTTGTAGACCGCCGCCTTGCCGAGGGCCATGAAGAAGCCCAGGACGAACACGGTCACCGTGAAGCCGACGAGGCCCATGCCCAGGTGAAACCGGATGTCGCCATGGGCGCCTTGGACCACATAATCGGCGGCTGGATAGGACAGGATGAAGGTGGCGACGATCGAAACCAGAAAGGTCCAATAGAGGACGCGGCGGGCACCATAGGTGTCGGACAGATGGCCGCCGTAGGCTCGGAACAGGCTGGCTGGTATCGAGAAGCAGGCGGCGATCACGCCGGCCGTCTCGATATCGAGGCCGTAGACGCGCACCAGATATTGCGGCAGCCATAGTGACAGGGCGACGAAGGCGCCGAAGACGAAGAAGTAGTAGAGCGAGAAACGCCAGACCTGCACGTTACGCAGCGGCGCAAGCTCAAGAAACGCGCTCTTCGGCCGCTCGCCGGTCAGCCGACGCTGCCGAATAACGGGGTCGTCCTTGGTCGTTACCCAGAACAGAACGGCCATCACGGCCAGTGCCGCCGCCCATACCTCGGCCACGGCCTGCCAGCCGAAGGCGACGAGCACGAGAGGTGCCAGGAGCTTGGTGACTGCGGCGCCGACGTTGCCAGCTCCGAATATGCCAAGGGCGATGCCCTGCCGCTCGGGCGGGAAGAAGCGGGAAACGTAGGCCACGCCGACCGAAAAGGAACCACCGGCGATGCCGACGCCAAGGGCGGCGAGGAGAAGCGTCGGATAGGTTGTCGCGTAGGTGAGCAGGTAGGTGGCCGCCGCGGCCGCCAGCATGTTGAGCGTGAACACCAGACGACCGCCGTAGAGGTCGGTCCAAATGCCCAGCACGATGCGGATCAGCGATCCCGTGAGGATCGGGGTGCCCACCAGAAGCCCGAACTGGGCCTCGGACAGCTGCAACTCCTCTCGGAGCCGTATGCCGATGATGGCGAAGATTGTCCAAACGGCGAAGCACACCGTGAACGCGACGGTGCTCATGCCAAGCGCGCGCGCAGCACCTTCCTGCCCTGCGACCTTCATCATAGTCCTCCGACGACCTAGGCGCTAATAAGGTAACGGGCGGGTTGTCCTGCCCGTCGTCACCCTGGCCGAAATGGTCGCCCTGAACATTGATGTAGAACAACCATGGACGTGATATACATCACATACAGTCGCGATGGCCGTCAACCTTTAGGACTAGAGGACCGGAATGGATAGTTCGTCGCCTGCCGTCATGACACCCGAGGAACTGCCCATCCTGCGGGGCCTGACCGACAGCCATCGCAGCCAGATCATGGAAAACACCATGCTCCATACGGTACCGGCCGGCACCATGCTGTTCGAGCAGGGCGACATGCCGAATTTTCAGATCGTGGTGATGTCGGGTTCGGCGCAGCTTTTCGGACGCTCGACCAGCGGGCGCGAGGTGCTGGTCGAGGTCGTCTCACCACCCGATCTGATCATTCCGGCCGCCGTGGTCACCGGTGCGCCCTACTTGATGCGCGCCCGGGTGCCAGAGCCTTCGACCTTCCTGCTCATTCAGGCGCGCACCTTCCGCGATCTGGTCGCGTCCGATTTGGCACTGGCAAACTCGGTGATCGGCAGCTTGTCCACCCAGTTTCGCCGCATGGTAAGGCAGATCAAGAACCTCAAGCTGCGCTCGGCCGTCCAGCGTATCGGCTGCTACCTGCTGACATTGTCGAAACGGCAGGGAACGCCGGAAAAGGCCATCCTCCCCTATGAGAAGAACCTCATCGCCTCGGAGCTCGGCATCACCCGCGAGTCCTTCTCGCGCGGTCTTGCGAGCCTCGAGATGCATGGTGTCCGCATCGACGGCCAGACTATCTGGATCGACGATGCGGAGCGATTAGCGAAAGAGTGTGTCCCCGACCCGCTGATCGATGATCGCGAACTCGGATTTGGACAGAGGGAGTAAGCGGCCCTCGCATAGGAAGGACTTTGATAGAAACTGGGGTTTGCGGCCATGAACAAACGCCAGCGGCACCGACTATCGTAGATTCAAAGCGGCGATGATTGCGGGGACTCATAGTTCGTTTTTGGTTGTTCGGGTGTGCGCTGCTCGCAACTTGCGACACACCGATCTGTTGCTTGCGGTGAGGGATCTGGATTGTCTTTCTCTTTGTTTGGATGACGAGCAGAACATCGAACCTGCATTTCACCAAGGAGAGCTGCGAGACAATTTCGGCAACGCTCATCCTTGCCCGCAGCGGGCCAGCGACACAGCCGCGCCGTCGAGGATCAGGTCGAGCTTGCGGTGCCACCAGGTCCTCGGCGAGCCGGTCAGGGCACCGGCCATCAGGCTGCCGAACTCGGCCCAATCGGCGTGGGCGGCGAACTCCGATTCCAGCGCATGCCGCATCCTGTCGGCCACCACGGGGCCATCAGGCGTCGGTGCCGTCAGGCGGCGCCAGCCGACGGCGGAATCGACGGTCATATCCATGACGCTGTCAACCGCCAGCACGGCGTCGGAAGCGGAAAAGCCGGCCGTGCGCAGCTCGCCGCAGATGGCTACGAAGGCGCGGATGACCGACGGTGGCATGGCATCCAGCGTGCGGATCGTCTCGGCTACGCCCGGATTGGCCTCGTAGACATCCCAGACCGCCTCGGCGACGCGGGTAAGGTAGGCTCGCCAGTCCTCCCCCTCGTTGCAACGCCAGGAAATGCCGGCGAGCGCCTCGTCGACGGCCGCCGTCATCAGATCGTCGCGGCTGCGGACGTGTCGATAGAGCGAGGAGTGATCGACACCGAGCTCCCGGCCGATCAGCACCAGCGTCGCCTTGTCGAGGCCGATGCGCAGCGCGGCCTCGGCGATGGTCGCCCGGCTGACGCGGGGCGGGCGTCCGGCGCCGCGCCGGCCGGAGGGGCTGTTGTCCGACATGGGCTCCCCGAGCGGATGATGAACGACAGCACCGTTCGGCCACCGGGCGCGCTTCGTCAAGCGATCACTTGATGCGCCAGCCCGCCGCACGGCTGCGCGTCTGCCAGAGCCGGTGGTAGAGCCCCTCGCCTTCGAGCAGTTGATCATGGCTGCCTCGCTCGACGATGCGACCGCCGTCGAGCACCAGGATCTGGTCGGCGGCGCGGATGGTCGAAAGCTTGTGGGCGACGACCACCAACGTCTTCTCGGCGACGAGGCGGGCCAGCGCCTTCTGGATGGCCAGTTCGTTCGTCGGGTCGATCGCCGCCGTCGCCTCGTCGAGCAACACGATCGGCGCGTCCTTCAGGATGGCCCGGGCAATGGAGATCCGCTGGCGTTCGCCGCCGGACAGCGTCGCGCCACCCTCGCCGACGCGCGTCTCGTAGCCGTCCGGCAGGGCGGCGATGAACTCGTGCGCCTGGGCGGCGCGGGCAGCGGCCTCGACCTCGGCGCGCGATGCGCCGGAGCGGCCGAAAGCGATGTTGTCGAAGATGGTGCCGGCAAACAGGTAGACATCCTGGAACACCACGGTGATCAGCGAGGCCAGCCTCTCTTCCGATATGGTCCGGATGTCGGCGCCGCCGATGGAGATCGACCCGCCCGACACGTCCCAGAAGCGGGCGACCAGGTTGAGGATGGTGCTCTTGCCCGAACCGGAGGGGCCGACGATCGCCGTCATCGATCGTTCGGGAACCTCGAAGCCGACGGACGACAGCACCGGCCGGTCCGCCCGATAGGAGAAGTCGACGGCGTCGAACCTGAGGGCGAAGCCCTGCGGTTCCGCCGGCCGGGCCGCCACCGGCAACGGCCTGGCGGTCAGGATGCGGTCCATGCGCGTCAGCGAGGCGTCGGCCATGCGGACCAGCTCCATCACCTGGCTGAGCCCCAGCAGCGGCGAGTAGACGGCGAACACCAGCACCAGCGCGGCGATCAGCGTCGCCATGTCGATGGCGCCCGCGCCATGCCGGAGGCCGGAGACCACCAGCACGATGGGAACGCCGGCCATGACGGTGGCGCCGAACAGCGCCATCGGCACGGACAGGCGCGCCACCATGCGGATGGAGAGATCGCGGAACGCCTCCAGCGCGGCGCGGAAACTCTCCTCGCCCTTGGCGAGGCGGTTGAAGGCGCGGATGGTGGCGATGCCCTGCACGAACTCGATCATGCGGGCGCCGGCCGCCGCTTGCAGATCCTGCCGAACGACGCCGAGGCGGGCGAGCCGGCGGCTCGACCACATGAACACCGGCAGCGCCGCCGCCATCGACGCCAGCATGGCCAGCCCGACCGCCCAGTCGCGGCTGAGGAACCAGAGGACGGCGACGATCGGCAGAGCGAAGGCCTGGGCGATGCGCCCGAGCGCGTCGGACAGGAAGGTCTCCAGCATCTGCATGTCGGAGGTGAGCGCCGTCACCGTGTCGCCGCGATGGCGCGACAGGTGGAAACCCATCGGCAGCCGGCGCAGGTGGTCGAGGATGGAGAGGCGGAGATCGCCGGCCAGCTCGAAGCTGGCAAGCCAGCTGTCGCGCGCGGCGAGATAGCCGAACAGCAGTTGCCCGCAGAGCGAGGCCGCCATCAGGGCGGTCAGTTGCCAAGCCCAGCCGACATCCATCGTCCGACCCTCGGCAAGGCCGGTCACCGTCCAGACGACGCCGCCGAAGGCGAGGCCGAGACAGATCGATTGCAGGAAGCGGAAGGCGACGCCGCGCGCCACCTTGCCGCGCAACGGGCCGGCCAGCCGCCAGACGCGCAGGAGGCTGGCAAGGTCGGAATGAACGTCGGCATCGGCGGCCTCGCCGACCGGAACGAGAGGATCGATGGCGGTCATGACGGGCGCTCCTCGCTGGCGATCTGACCGGAGACGCCGGCCGGTTTGAGAACGACGTCGCGCGCTTCGGTGTAGTCGCGCCACAGCCGGGCATAGAGGCTGCCCTTCGCCACGAGGTCGTCGTGGCGGCCGGCTTCGGCGATGCGTCCGCCGTCGACGACCAGGATCTGGTCGGCGGACATGATGGTGTGGAGGCGATGGGCGACGACCAGCAGCGTCCGTCCCGCCGTAAGTTCGCCGATGGCCTCCTGGATGGCGGCCTCGTTGTCCGGGTCGGCGAAGGCGGTCGCCTCGTCCAGCACGATGACCGGGGCGTCCTTCAGGATGGCCCGGGCAATGGCGATGCGCTGGCGCTCGCCGCCGGAGAGCAGTTGCCCCCGGTCGCCGAGGCGGGTGGCGTAGCCGTCGGGAAAGGCCATGATGAAGTCGTGCGCCCTGGCGGCGCGGGCCGCCGCCTCCACCTCGGCGTCGCTGGCCTTGGGATTGCCGAAGCGGATGTTGGCGGCGATGGTGTCGGAAAACAGGAAGCTGTCCTGGAAGACGAAGGCCACCATGTCCATTAGCTGCGACAGGCCGATTTCCCGCAGATCGACGCCGCCGAGCGTGACGCGACCCGAGCGCGGATCCCAGAAGCGGGCAACGAGGCTCGCCACCGTGCTCTTGCCGGCGCCGGACGGGCCGACCAGCGCGGTGACCGAACCGGCCGGTGCAGTGAAGCTGACTCGGTGCAGCACCTCTTCCTTGCCGTAGCCGAAGGACACCTCGTCGAAGACGACATCGTGCGAGGCCAGCGCCACCGTGCGGCCGCTGTCGGCCTGCGGCTCGGCGGCCAGCGCCTCGGCGATGCGCGTCGAGCCCATGGAAATGTGGGCCAGCGTGTGGAACTGGTTGAACAGCTTCATCAGCGGCTGGCTGTAGTTGGCGCCCAGGATGACGAACAGGACGAGCGTCGCGAGGTCGAGCGAGCCCGCGGCCATCAGGAAGGCGCCGACAGGCAGGATAACCACCACGTTGGTGAGCACCAGCGCGTAGAAGGTGCCGCCGAGCGGCAGGTAGTCTTCGGCCCAGGCCGTTTCCACCTCCGCGTAGGCCCGCACGGCGCGGGCAGTCTCGGCGAAGCTCTCGCCGGTCCGGTTGAAGATCTTGACCACGGCCATGCCGGCCAGGAACTCGACGACCGAGGCGTTCATGCGGGCACCGGCGCGCTGGTAGTCGGCCGCCCGGCGGGCGCCGCGCGCCATGCCGGTGGAGATCAGCACGAAGGCCACCGGCGTCACCGCCACCGTGGCCAGCGCCATGCGCCAGTCGACGAGGAACAGCCAGACCGACACCGCGACCCATGTGGCGAGCGCGCTGACCCCTTCGGGGATGCCATGGGCGAAGATGAGCTCCATGCTCTCGGGTTCGTCGATGATCAGCTTCTTGGCGTCGCCGCTCTTGCGGTCGGCGAACCAACCGATCGGCAACCGCGCCAGATGGCGGGCCAAGGCGAGGCGCAGGCGGCAGAGCACGTCGAAGGCGACGACATGCGACAGGCCAACCGCCAGCCCCATCAGCCCGTAGCCGACGACCACCGCGAGAAGGGCGAGACCGGCCGCACCCGCGAGATAGGCCGGGCCGAGCGTGCCGGACAGCGCCGCCGTGACCACCTTGTAGACCACGACGACCGGCGCCAGCTCGCAGGCGACGGCGGCGGTGGCGAGAAGAATCGCGCCGCCCATGGCGAGCCTCGACCCCGGCAGGAAGCGGCCGAGCAGCTTCAGGCTGGCAAGATAGTCGGGGCCGCCGGTCTCTGTCCTTTTGCCCTCGCCCGCGCCGTCCAGCTCCGTCCCCTCGACGGATATGTCCGCCATGTCGACATCCTCCAGCATCGACCGCCAGACAGGCGGTCACGGGGCGACGCTATTCGGTGTGACAATCATTAGCAACACTATGTTGCTAATTGCGTATTCATACGGTCGGCCCGCCCCGCCCCAACCTCGGTCGACTGGAAAGAGTGGGTCATGGGTCGTGAGGGCATGTTCCGTCACGCCCCTTGGACCTGGCTTCCGTGGTGACCCGCGATCAGCGCGCCAGTCCCTGCCGCCGCCGGTGCGTCATCAGCCCGATGAAGAACAGGCCACCAACAACACCTGTGACGATGCCGATCGGCATGTCCTCGGGGGCGGCGACGATGCGGGCGAAGGCGTCGGCCAGCACTAGGAAGATGGCGCCGATCATCGCCGCCACCGGCACCAGGCGACGGACGCTGCCGCCCACCAGCATGCGCCCCACGTGCGGCACCATAAGCCCGACGAAACCTATGCAGCCGGAGAAGGCCACCATGGTGCCGGTGATCAGGGCCGACACAACGAAGATCTCGACGCGAAAGCGCTCGACGGCGATGCCGAGCGAGGCGGCGGTTTCGTCGCCGACGGTGAGCGCCGTCAGTTCCGCTCCACGGCCAAGCAACCAGACGCCACCGGCGGCAAGAACCCCGAGCGGGTAGACGAGATGGCGCCACTCGGCGAGGCCCAGCCCGCCGAGCATCCAGAAGATGACCGTGTGGCTCGCCCTGGGGTCGCCAAGGAAGATCAGGAGGTTGGCGGCTGCCATCACCACGAAGGATACCGACACGCCCGACAGCACCATCCGGTCGGCCCCGCCCGCGCCGGCAACCCGCGTCACCACGATCACCAGGGCCGTCGCCGCCATGGCGCCGACGAAGGCGAACAGCGGCAGCGTCAAGAGGCCGAAGATCAGCCCGACATGCAGCAGCGCCAGAATGGCACCGAAACTGGCCCCCGAGGAGACGCCGAGAAGATGCGGATCGGCGAGCGGATTGCGCGTCACGGCCTGCAGCGCCGTACCGACGAGGGCGAGTCCGGCGCCGACCATGGCGGCCAGCATCACGCGGGGAAAGCGGATGTCCCAGACGATCGAGGCCCGGCCAGGACTCCAGTCGGCCGCGACCGCACCCGGCCAGAGGTGATCGAGGGCGACGCCGGCCACCACGTTGAGCGGAATCGGCGTCGAGCCGACGCTGACCGCCCAGCAGACGGCCAGCGCCAACAGCGGCAGGCCGATGCCGAGGCTGGCCGGCATGGCCAGCCGGCCGAGCCAGCCGGCCCGCACCGGCGCTGTCGCGATGGGAGGATCGAGCGTCGTCATGATAAACCTTTCTGCCACACGGCGGCGGTCACTGGGACCTTCCGCCGAACGGCAGTCACTTGGCGGCCGGGTGGAAGGCGGCGGCCAGCTTGGCCACGGCCTCGATGTTGCGCGGCCCGGGGGTCGCCTCGACATATTCCAGCACGACGAAGCGGTCGTTCTTCACGGCGGACATGTTGCGGAACGCCGCGTTGTCGAGCATGAACCGCCGCTTCTGCTCGGCGGTAACGTCGCCGTAGTTGACGATGACGATCACCTCGGGGTCGCGGTCGACAACGGCCTCCCAGCCGACGGTGGTCCAGCTCGAGGAAACGTCGTCCATGACGTTCTTGCCGCCGGCCGCCTCGATCAGTGCCGTCGGCATGGCATAGCCGCCGGCCGTAAACAGCTTGCCGGTACCACTGTCGTAGACGAAAACGCGCGGCTTCTCCGCCTTCGGATCGATACCCGCCTCGATCTCTGCAAGACGCGCCTCGTAGCCGGCGATCAGTTTGTCGGCGCGGTCGGACACGCCGAAGATCTTGCCGAGGTTTTCGATGTCGTTGAAGAAGTCGGCGAAGGAGGACTTGTCCTTCTTCATGATGTGGATGCAGCTCTCTGTCAGCTCGTAGACCTTGATGCCGAGCGGCGCCAGCGTCTCCGGCGTCACCTCGCCGCCCACCTTCATGCCGTAGTTCCAGCCGGCGAAGTAGAAGTCGGCGTCGGCGCCGACCAGCACCTCCTTGGAGGGATACTTGGTGGAGAGCTCCGGCAGCTCGCCGATGCCCTCGCGTAGCGTGGCGTCGAGCGTCTTCCAGCCGGAGACGCCGGTATAGCCGACCATGCGGTCCTGCAGCTTGAGGGCCAGCATCATCTCGGTGAGATTGACGTCGTTGGAGACCGCCCGCTGCGGCGGCGCATCGAAGGTGACGTCGCGATCGCAGCTCCTGACGGCGACACCGGCCATCGCCGGCAGCGAGGCGAGAGCGAACAGGGCGAAAAGGGAAGCGGTCTTCAGCATGGGGGCTCTCCAGACAGGGAATGGATGGCCTTGGCGGGCAAGGCGAAGGAAAAGCGGGGAACGTCGCCGACGGCCGAAATCTCCGCCTCGACATCGAAGGCGGCGCGGATCAGTTCGGGGGTCAGGGCATCGGGGCGGAGGTGGGCGGCAAGACGGCCGGCCGACAGAACCAGCATTTCGTCGCCGAAGGCGGCGGCGAGATCGAGATCGTGCATGGTGGCGATGATGGTGATCGGCAGGGCACGCAGCAGCTCGACCAGTTCCAGGCGATGGCGGATATCCAGGTGATTGGTCGGCTCGTCGAGGATCAGGAGGTCGGGCTCCTGAACCAGCGCCCGGGCCAGCATCACCCGCTGCTTCTCGCCACCCGACAGCGTGGCAAAGGCGCGGTGTGCGAGATGGTCGACATCGAGGCGCGCCATGGTCCCGCCGACGATTTCGCCATCGGCAGCCTCCGAGGCGAACGCGGATCTGCGATGCGGCAGGCGGCCCAGTTCGACGATCTCGCGGGCCGTGAGGCCGAAGTCGACCGGCATCTCCTGCAGGACCGTCGCCACCTTGCAGGCAAAGGCGCGGCCGGACATCTGCCAGATGTCTGCGCCGTCGAGAAGGACGCGGCCGGCAGTCGGCCGATTGACGCGGTAGAGGCAGCGCAGAAGGCTCGACTTGCCGGCGCCGTTGCGCCCGACGATGACGAGGCGGCCGCCGCGCGACAGGCTAAAGCCGATGCCGTCGAGGATGGAGACGCCTCTCGCCGCCCAGGCAAGGTCGTGCACGGCCAAAATTGGCGTGGAATGGGTCATGGACATGGAGATCCGGCGCGCGCAGAGCGTCGCGTGAGGGAGAGATCTGGTGAGATCAGGCAGAGGGCCGGCCGGTCCGAAGATCGAGCGGCAAAGAGAGCGAGAAACCGGAGCGGCTCCGCAAAACGGGCGTGATCATCAACCAACCTCCACCGGCCCGCCGCCGGCTGGTGTTTCAGGGATGGACGGCAGGTCTCCTGGCTCGCGGTTCATCGCCCGCGCCGCCTTCCCGGTCGTTGAGACCAGTGGCCGATGGCGCAAGCTCGCCGCTCACAGTTGCGGGGGCAGCCGCGGCCTCGGCTCGTCGAGCCGTTCCGCGTTCCCTTTTCACCTTCGTCTCCGAAGGACCGTCACGGGATCAGGTTTGGCACCCGCCTTGAGTCGGGTCAATGGCCGGACGGCGCATTCGCCGTCCGACCCAGAGCATTTCCGATGTAGCCCGGACTCACTTACTGATGCCGGCCACAACCTGGTCGACGTTGTATTTGAACAGCTTGAGGTAATCCGAAGCCGGGCCGTCCTTGGCCGACAGAGCCTCGACGTAGAGTTCGCCCCCCGGCTCCGCACCGGTGGCTTCGGCGATCTGACGAACGAGGCGCGGATCGTTCGAGCTCTCGAAGAAGTAGACCTTGATACCCTCCTTCTTGATCTGGTCGATCAGCTTGGCGACGTCGCCGGCCGACGCCTCGGCCTCGGTCGAAATGCCGACGGGAGACAGGAAGGTGAGGCCGTAGTCGCGGCCGAAGTAGCCGAAGGCGTCGTGACTGATCAGCACCTTCCGCTTTTCCGCCGGGACGGCGTCGATCGCCTTGTGCGCGTAGGCGTCGAGGTCGGCCACCGCCTTGCCATAGCGCTCGGCATTGGCCTCAATCGCACTGGCGTCCTCCGGATCCGCCTTCACCAGCGCCTTCTCGATATTCTGGACCCACACGCCGACATTGGCGGCGGAGTTCCAGACGTGCGGATCGCTAGCGGTCTCCTCGTCGGCGTGATCATGATCGGCGTCGGCATGCTCATGCTGATCGGCGCTGCCGCCGTCATGATCGTGACCATCCTCGTCATGGTCATGATGGTGGTGATGATGGCCGCCGACGATCTCGCGCGGCTTTATGCCGTCGGAGACGACGACAAGGTCGCCCTTGTAGCCGGAGGCCGAAACGAGACGGTCGAGCCATCCTTCAAAGCCGAAGCCGCTGACGAACACCACGTCGGCGGAGGCCAGCTTCTTGGCATCGGCCGGCGACGGCTCGAACTCGTGTGGATCGCCGCCAGTGGGGACGAGGCTCGTCACTTCGACGTTGTCGCCACCGACATTCTTCACGACATCAGCGAGAATGTCGAAGCTGGCAACGACCTTGAGCGTCTTGGCCTCGGCAAGGCTTACCATGCCGAACAGGGTCGTGGCCGCAAGAAGGCCACAGGCAAGAGTCTTGATCATTCTAGATCGTCCTTTCGGGTTCAGCCCGCCAGATGCGGGCGCTTGACAAACCGCTTCAGGGCGCCGGACGGACCGACGATCAGCGAGGCGGCATAGATGAGGGTCGCCACCAGCACGATGGTCGGACCCGAGGCAAAGCCGAGGTGATAGGAAGCAAGAAGGCCGACGACGCTGGAGGCAGCCGCGGTCAGCACCGACAGAGTCATCATCGCCGGCAGCGTCCGCGTCCACAGTTGCGCCACGGCCGCCGGCAGCATCATCATGCCGACAGCCATCAGCGTGCCAAGCGCCTGGAAGGCGGCGACGAGGTTGACGACAATGAGGAGCAGGAACAGGATGTGATAGAGGCCACCGCGCCCGCCGACCGAACGCAGGAAGCCCGGATCGAAACACTCGGCCACCAGCGGTCGATAGATCAGCGCCAGCGTCACCAGGCTGAAGCTGGCGATGGCGGCGATCAGAAGGAGAGCCGGCGGATCGATGGCGAGAATACTGCCGAACAGCACGTGCAGCAGATCGCGGTTCGACCCGGCCAGCGACACGATCAGCACGCCGAGAGCCAGCGAAGCCAGGTAGAAAGTGGCAAAACTCGCATCCTCGCGCAGAACCGTCGTACGGGTGACGAGGCCCGACAGCAGCGATACCATCAGGCCGGCAACGAGCCCGCCGAGTCCCATGGCAAGAAGCGAGTAACCGCCGGCCGCCAGAAATCCGATCGCCGCACCCGGCAGGACCGCGTGGCTCATGGCATCGCCGACCAGACTCATCCGACGGAGCATCAGGAGCACGCCCACCGGTCCCGATCCGACACCCAACAACAGGCAGGCGACCAGGGCGCGACGCATGAAGCCATAGTCGGCGAACGGGGTGATCAGCAGGTCCTGGAGGGTCATGCCGCGTCCTCCGCCCGGAGATCGCAAACCGGCGCGTCTTCATGCCAACGCTCGGCAAGAGCATTGGCCGCCGAAAGGTTGGCCGGCGACAGCGCCTCGACGCTCGCTCCCCAACTCACGCAGGAACGGGCTAGAAGCAACGTGCGGGGGAAGTGACGGCGGATCTGCTCATGGTCGTGCAACACGGCGATCACGGTGTGTCCCTCGCCGTGCCAGCGGCCGACGAGCGCAAGAAGATCCGCAGTGGTGCGGGCGTCCACGGCGGTGAAGGGCTCGTCGAGCAGGATGACCGCGGCGTCCTGCAGAAGCAGGCGGGCGAACAGCACGCGCTGGAACTGGCCGCTCGACAGCTGTCCGACAGGTCGAGCGGCAAAGCCATCGAGGCGCACGGCAGAAAGCGCCTCCTCCCCTGCCCGCCTCAAGGCGCGCGACACGCAGCCGAAGGCGCCGGTGCGCCGCCAGGCACCGAGCAGCACGGTGTCGAGCACGCTGATCGGGAAGCGCCGCTCGATCTCGGCGGCTTGCGGCAGATAGCCGATCTCGCGCCGGTCGAGATGCTCGAAGAGGATCGAACCGCCGGCCGGCTTGAGGTCGCCAACGATTGCCTTGACCAACGTCGACTTGCCGGCGCCGTTGGCGCCCGCGATGGCGGTCAAGCTTCCCGGTTCGAAGCTGCCCGTCAGATGATGAACGGCGGGGTGGCCATCATAGGCAACGGTAAGGTCCTTGAGGTGAATGGTCGGGCCGGTCATGGCAGGATCACCGCCCAGGCCACCAGCAGCCAGAGCAGCGCGAGCAGGGCGGACACGCCCAGCACGCGATGGCCGGCGCCGGCCGACAGCCAGCTCAATGGCGATGACGGAGCAGCCGGCGCGACACTGGCCACCTCAATCGGTGTAGGCGAGGATTTCACGCTTCAACTCTCCATCTGGGAACCGGATCGGCCGCCGGCGACGGCGGCGCGGATGTCGTCGGCGGAGACATCCGCCGCCGGCTTGGCAAACCGCAGGACGCGCAGATCGCCGGCCGTGACGTCGATCAGCACAAGCGTTTCGGCGCCTTCACAATCGGAGTGTCGGCAAGCCACCTCGGAGACGGCGATGGAAACGTCGTCATCGAAGCCGACGGTGTCCCGCACCAGGACCTTGAGCTGCCCGCTCGCGCTGGCGGCGGCGCGCGGCCGCCGGGGGGCGAAAGGGTTGAGGAAACTCAATGGACACCGAGCCTGACGACGGTGCGCTCGAAGCCGGCTCGCAACACGTCCATCGGCAGGTCGCGGCCGATGAAGACGAGGCGCGATCGCCGTGGCTCGCCGGGCTTCCACCTGCGGCCGTGGTCGCCCTCGATCAGCATGTGAACGCTCTGGATGGTGTAGCGATCGGGGTCGTCGGCGAAGGCGATGATGCCTTTCATGCGGAGGATGTCGCCGCCGAGCTTCTGGGCCGTGTCGCCAATCCAGGGAAGGAAAAGGGCCGGATCGATCGGGTCGTCGGAGACCAGCGACAGGCTCGACACCGCCGTGTCGTGATCATGCTCGTGATCGCCATCCAGGAACTCCGGCTCGATTTCAAGAATGCGATCGAGATTGAAGGCGTCGCGGCCGAGAACCCGATCGAGTGGGATGTCGCAGCGAGCCGTCTCCTCGATCGTCGCCGTCGGATTGAGGCCGCGCAGTTGCCGGCGCAGGGCGGCGAGCTCGTCGCTCGACACAAGATCCGTTTTGTTGATCAGGAGTATGTCGGCGAAGGCGGCCTGCTCCGCCGCTTCGGGCGTATCGCGGCTGGCACCGGGAAAATGGCGCGCATCGACGACGGTGACGATGGCGTCGAGACGGGTGTCTCGTCGCACGTCCGGATCCATGAAGAAAGTCTGCGCTACAGGCGCCGGATCGGCGAGACCGGTGGTTTCGATCAGGATGCCGTCGAACTGCCCCTTGCGCTTCATCAGGCCGTCGATGATGCGGATGAGATCGCCGCGCACGGTGCAGCAGATGCAGCCGTTGTTCATCTCGAACACTTCCTCGTCACTGTCGACGACGAGGTCGTTGTCGATTCCGACTTCGCCGAACTCGTTGACGATGACGGCATAGCGCTTGCCGTGCGGCTCGCTGAGGATACGGTTGAGCAGCGTCGTCTTGCCGGCGCCGAGAAAGCCGGCGAGCACCGTTACGGGAATCGCAGTCATATGGTCATCTCTTCCGTTGTTGGCGAAGGTCGGGCTTCGGCGGTTCGGCGGCTGGCCGGCAGTCCTCACAAAACCCGTGCAACTCAAGGGAAAGCGATCGAACGTCGAAGTCGTTGACCTCGTGCGCCATCGCCCGGGTCAGGCCGGTATCCCAAAATGGTTCAACCGCACCACAGCGATCGCAGATGGCAACCCCCAGGGTCTTCTCCGCCCGCTCGGCGACGCCGGGGACGAAGGGAACGGCGATGAAGGCGTTGAGACTTTCGACGCGATGCACCATGCCGACCGCCTGCAGACGGTCGAGGGCACGATAGACCGTCATGGCGGCATTGACCCCGTGTGGGCGCAGGGTGGCGAGCATCTCGTAAGCCTTGAGCGGCCGACCGGCCCTCTGGAGGCAGTCCAGCACCAAACCTGCGATCCGTTCACCACTCTGCCGCGCCATTTCTCATCTCGCCCCACGACCGATACCGCCGGACAAAGTTAGGTAACGTTATAACATAACATTTGCAAGCCATTTTGAGTGTGCGAGTGCGTAGTGTCGCCAATCCCACCGGTGCAGGGGTGGCAGCACGCGACTGCAGTTGGTGAAAAAACCTCCCCTCGGGTTGCCATCGCTCGGCTGTCCATATATGCAACGTTATAACATAACACTTGTCATCCGAGATCCCGGCAGTCGCAAACGCCGTGCTCTTGGAATTCAGGCTGTTGACCATCAGGCGATTGCGACGCGGCCATCGAGCTATGCGCGTCAAACACGGGAGCCCAGTCATGCACACGTCGAAAACGCTCCTGGCCACGCTGATCTTCTCGACGCTCCTTCCGGGCATGACGCCTTCCTCGGCAACGGGGACGCTGGAGGTCGTTGCGAGCTTTTCCATCATCGGCGATTTCGCACGCGAGGTCGGTGGCGACAGGATCAACCTGCGAACCGTGGTCGGGCCGAATGGCGACGCGCATGTTCACAACCCGAAACCATCCGATGCGATCGCCATGGCCGGCGCGGATGTCATCCTGGTCAACGGGCTTCAGTTCGAAGGGTTTCTCACGCGCCTGATCGAGGCCAGCGGGACGTCGGCTCCAGTCATGGAGCTCACGCAAGGCGCGGAGATCATCCGGGACCCGGCGGGTGGACACTACCACTACTATAACGGCAAAGCCGTCTTTCACGAGGCGGCTTTCGATCCACACGCCTGGCAATCGGTCGCGAACGCGAAAATCTACGTGACGAACATCGCAGCGGCTTTCTGCGATGCCGACAGCGCCGGTTGCGACGCGTACCGATCCAACGCCGCCGATTACCTCGATCGGCTCTCGAAGCTCGACGACGAGATCAGAGCGCGGATCGCTGCCATCCCGCGACATCGCCGCACGGTCGTCGTGGCTCACAACGCCTTTCGATACTTCGAGCGCGAATATGGCCTGACCTTCCTGTCACCGGTGGGCGTTTCAACCGAATCCGAAGCCTCCGCCGCCGATGTCGCCGGCATCGTGCAGGAAATGCGGGACAGGCGCGCGGCGGCGGTCTTTGCCGAGAACATCGCCGATGCGCGCCTCGTGGAACAGATCGCCGCCGAAGCCGGCCTTGAGCTTGGCGGCGTCCTCTACTCCGACGCGCTCTCCGACAGCGCCGGGCCGGCCCCGACCTATGTCGAAATGATGCGGCACAACGCCAGGACCATCAGCCAGACGGTTGTCGGTCCCTGATCGGCGCCGCGCTGCGAATGACCTCATCTTTAGCAACCTGAAAAGGATATCACCATGAGATTACATTTGTTTTCGGCCTCCGTGGCAGCGGTTGCGCTGGGATTGGCAGGCAGCGCCCTTGCCGATGACGACGTGACGGCGTGGCGACTTTTCGTCTCGGATCACGAAAAGCCCATGGTCACCGTCATCGATGCGCTTGATGGCGACACACTCGACACGTTCACGCTCAAGGGGCCGGCCACGCTCTATCGGAGCGAGACTGGCGAGACGGTTTTTGCCGTTCAGGGGAGCGCTGGCGAAGTCTCGGCCATCTTCACGGGCATTGCCTTCCACGATCACGGAGATCATGGCGATATCGACATTGATGATCCGAAGCTGCTCGACTTTTCCCTTTCGGGCGGGAAACCGGGACATTTCGTCGAACGTCAGGGCAAAGTGGCCCAATGGTTCGATGGTGAAGACACGGTCCGGCTGTTCGACGAAAAGGCGGTTCTCGGCGGACAGTCGAGCTTTCGCGCCGTCAACGTGACAGCCCCTCACCACGGCGTCGCCGTCCCCTATGACGACCATGCCGTCGTGACGATCCCTAATCCGGAAGATGCATCCAAGCGGCCCATCGGCGCGCGCATCGTCGAAGGCGACGGCCAGCAGGTCGGCGAGGATATCCCCTGCCCTGGCCTTCACGGCTCGGCCGGCTCCGGCAACATCCATGCGTTGGCCTGCGACACGGGCCTGCTCCTGATCACGCAGGCCGGCAATACCCCGGAGATCAGGCACCTGCCCTACTCGCCATCGCTGCCGGAGGGCAGCGCGTCCACGCTCATCGGGGGCAAGGGACTGCAATACTTCGTCGGCAACTACGGTGCCGATCGCATCATTCTCGTCGATCCCTCGGCAACGGAAGCCTTCCGTCTGGTGCAGCTCCCGACGCGTCGAGTCCACTTCGCCGTCGATCCGATCCGTGCGCGGTTTGCTTATGTCTTCACCGAGGACGGTCAGCTGCACCAGGTTGATATTCTGAAGGGCGAGATTACCAAATCCATGCGGATTACCGATCCCTATTCGATGGACGGCCACTGGAGCGATCCTCGACCGCGCATCACGGTTGCCGACGACAAGATCGTCGTCACCGACCCGTTGAGCAGCACGCTTCATCTGATCGATGCCGTGCAGTTCACCCAGGCGGGCGAAATCCCTCTCGAAGGCAAGCCGTTCAACATCGTCGCCGTTGGCGGTTCCGGCAAGATGCACGGCCATGGCGATGATCACGGTCACCATCATGCCCACGATCACGGGGACTCCCAAATTTCCAAGGGTTATTTCGAGGACAGCCAGGTCCAGGCGCGGGCGTTATCGGACTGGGCCGGAGACTGGCAATCGGTCTATCCCTATCTGCAGGACGGGACGCTCGATCAGGTCATGGCCCACAAGGCCGAAAGCGGCGACAAGAGCGCCGAGGACTACAAGGCCTATTATGAGATCGGCTACAAGACCGATGTCGAGCGCATCACGATTGAGGGGGACACGGTTACGTTCTTCCGCAGCGGCAAGCCGATAGAAGCCCGCTATGCTGACGACGGCCTCGAAATCCTGACTTACGCCAAGGGTAATCGCGGCGTGCGCTTCATCTTCAAGAAAATCGAAGGCGACGCCGACGCTCCGCAGTTCATCCAGTTCAGCGATCACAGGATCGCGCCCGCTTCAGCCGACCACTATCACCTCTATTGGGGCAACGATCGCGCAGCGCTGCTGAAGGAAGTGACGAACTGGCCGACCTACTATCCATCCTCGCTGGATTCGAAGGAGATCGCGGAGGAGATGATGGCACACTAACAGTCACTATCCGACCGGAGTGAAGCGAAGACTGGCAGGATGATCCATCGGAAACAATCACATAGGTGACGATCTCATTCAAAGAGATCGGATAGCGCCCAAACCTCGGTCTTCCTCCGCTTCATAATAATAGCTGACTGAACGCGTGTCCGTCGGCTTTCGGTCAATGCAGCGAGCTTTCGGACAAGAGGCGCCCGATCAGACGACAGGTGCTTTCACGCCGCATGATGGTTGCGGGCTACTAGCCCCCCCCCCGCTTTGAACAAGCGACACTAACTACTTGTTTTCTTAGGGCAGGATAAACCTGCAAAAACAAAGACCTCAGCAAATCATTGATTTTGCTGAGGTCTTTGGTTCGTTTTGGTTGCGGGGGCAGGATTTGAACCTGCGGCCTTCAGGTTATGAGCCTGACGAGCTACCGGGCTGCTCCACCCCGCGTCAAGCGCCGTGTTTGCGGCGACGGCCGGTATATAGCGACTTGCCGACGAAAGGGAAACCCCCGTCAGGCATTTTTTCGACTAAATAGACAAGCTCGGTCAAAAAAGCCAAATCAACCGCCAAAAAATCGCGGAATTCCGGGAATCTTTCAACGTTCCCATTCGCTTCCGCGACCAGTGGAAAGCGGGCTGAAGCCCACTTTTCCTGCCGTTGCGTCGGTAGGGGCCACCCAGCATGGGATGAAGGGGCTGTCAGTCCGTGGCAAGCACGCCAGTATCGCCCGCCTCGTTGCCGGGTATCGGGCTGGGGACGGGACGGCCTGTGGCAAGAACGCTGCGCAGGGCAACGGCAATCTCGTCTGCGAACGAGCCCGGACCGGCAATCCGACCGGCCTCGCCATGCATCCAGACAGCGAGTGCCGCCGATTCGAAGGCCGGGCGGCCGGCCGCAAGCAGGCCTCCGATGATGCCGGCCAGTACGTCGCCCGACCCGGCCGTGGCGAGCGCAGCCGTGCCGTTCTCGTTGATGACGGCGCGGCCGTCGGGATGGGCAACCACAGTATCCGGCCCCTTGAGCAGAACGACCGCGCCGGAGCGCGCCGCCGCCGCACGAGCACGGTCGAGCTTCGAGCCGCCAATATCCGGAAATAGACGCCCGAACTCCCCTTCGTGCGGCGTGAGCACTACCCCGCCTTCACGCGCCTTGATAAGCGCGAAGGTTTCGTCCGGACGGCGCGAAGCCTGAGTGATGGCGTCGGCGTCGAGCACCAGCGCCATGTTGCCCTCAAGCGCCCCGCGGACGGCCTGCCAGACGTCGTCCCCGAGGCCCAGCCCCGGTCCCAGTACAGCGGCCCGAAGCCGCGGCTCGCCGAGGAGCGTCGCTAGCGCCGCCATGTCGGCGGCCGGCTTGACGACGAAGGCCGCACGCCACGCGGCAACGGTGGCCACGGCATCCGGAGGTGTTGCCACCGTGACGATGCCCGCGCCGGACCTGAGCGCCGCCTCGGCGGCGAGACGGGCCGCGCCGCAGGACGGGAGCGGCCCCGACGCCACCAGCGCCGCGCCTCGGCTGTACTTGTGGCTGTCGATGGCCGCCTCCGGCCAGCAATCGGACCAGAGCGAGGGGCCGTTCGCGGCAGTCTGCGGCGCAATCTCGGCCAGCACCTCCGAGCCGATGCCGATCTGGGCCAGGCGAACGCGGCCGCAGTGCGTGCGCCCGGGGAGAAGCAGGTGCCCGGGCTTACGGCGGAAGAAGGTGACCGTCTCGTCGGCCAGGACCGCTGTTCCCCGGACCTCACCTGTGCTGCCGTCGATGCCGCTCGGGAGATCGACGGCATAAACCCGCGCGCCCTCGGCGTGGGCGACGTTGACGGCGGCGATCAGTTCGGCGTCGCGTCCGGATATGTCACGGCTGAGGCCGGCCCCATAGAGCGCGTCGACAATGACCGTTGCACCATCGAAAAGCTCAGGTGTTGCCGGCAAGGTCTCGCCGCGCCAGGCTCTCTCGGCGCCGGCGGCGTCGCCCTTGAGGTCGCGAGCGGTCATCCCCTCGGATAGGGCAAGAGCCACGCGCACGACGAGGCCGCGCTGTTTGAGAACACGGGCAACGACGAAGCCGTCGCCACCGTTGTTACCCATGCCACAAAGCACGATGGCCCGGGCGCCCTGACTGAAGCGGGCACAGATGACATCGGCAACGGCATAGCCGGCATTTTCCATCAAACGCTCGCCGGGAATGCCCGCCGCGATGGTCAGCGCGTCGGCGCGGCTCATCTCCGCTGGAGTCAGCAACAACTCGCCCTGCATTCGGTTCACTCCCTCGGTTTAGTGCGCGCGCCATCCACCCAACACGCGGGCGCTCCTCTTCTACGCCCTTGGAGTGAAAGCAACAAATGTCGCAAACACGCAGCTCGACGTGTTGCATCCGGACATGTTTGCACTGGCAAACAATCCACTAACGAAGCCGAAGTCTGCTCAATAGAGTCCCATATGCACAACAATTAGGCCGTCTCATTGGGCAAAGTTCGATATACGTCCCCACTCGTGACTGCCAGCCGCCTCATTTTTCGCCAGGAACCGGCTTGCCCCCGAACTGGCACGTCGAATGCTTGAGAGGGTGCGTCTCGGTCGGCGCAGGGCGAAAAATCGTCTCGCGCGGGCGCCTGGAGCAACGGAGACAAGGGGTCGATGAAAAAAATCGAGGCTATCATTAAGCCCTTCAAGCTGGACGAGGTGAAGGAAGCGCTGCAGGAAGTGGGGCTTCAGGGCATCACCGTCACCGAGGCCAAGGGCTTCGGCCGGCAGAAGGGCCATACGGAGCTTTATCGGGGCGCCGAATATGTCGTCGACTTCCTGCCGAAGGTGAAGATCGAAGTCGTCATGACGGACGACATGGTCGCCAAGGCCGTCGATGCGATCCGCAATGCGGCGCAGACGGGCCGCATCGGCGACGGCAAGATCTTCGTGTCGCCCGTGGAGGACGCCATTCGCATCCGTACCGGCGAGTCCGGCAACGACGCAATCTGACCTCACGCCTGACGGCCCGCAAATGCGCGGCCGGGCGGCACATGAGGACAACCCAGGGAAATTGGAGCATTCCGGTCGGCCAGGCATTTGGCCGGGAAGCGCTCCAGCAAGACCAGAAACCCGAAAGGAAGGGCAAATGACCACTGGTGCTGACGTTTTGAAAATGATCAAGGACAACGACGTCAAGTTCGTCGACCTGCGCTTCACCGACCCGAAAGGCAAGTGGCAGCACGTGACCTTCGATATCGGCCTCGTCGACGAGGACATGTTCGAGAACGGCACCGCCTTCGACGGCTCGTCAATCGCCGGTTGGAAGGCTATCAACGAATCCGACATGACGCTGATCCTCGATCCGGAATCGGCCTTCATCGATCCGTTCTTCGCCCAGACCACGCTGGTCATCGTCTGCGATATCGTCGATCCCTCGTCGGGCCAGTCCTACAGCCGCGACCCGCGCTCGATCGCCAAGAAGGCCGAAGCCTACGTTGCCACGCTCGGCATCGGCGACAGCGTCTTCTTCGGTCCGGAAGCCGAGTTCTTCGTGTTCGACGACGTCCGCTTCTCGGCGACGCCCTACAACACGGGCTTCAAGCTCGACATGGTCGAGCTGCCGACCAACGGCGACACCGAGTACGAGTCGGGCAACCTCGGCCACCGCGTCCGCACCAAGGGCGGCTATTTCCCGGTGCCGCCGATCGACAGCCTGCAAGACATGCGCTCGGAGATGCTGTCGGCCATGGCCGAGATGGGCGTCGTCGTCGAGAAGCACCACCACGAGGTGGCCTCTGCCCAGCATGAGCTCGGCATGAAGTTCTCGAGCCTGACCCGCATGGCCGACCACCTGCAGATCTACAAGTATGCGATCCATCAGGTTGCCCACGCCTACGGCAAGACGGCCACGTTCATGCCGAAGCCGGTGTTCGGCGACAACGGTTCGGGCATGCACGTCCACCAGTCGATCTGGAAGGACGGCAAGCCGGTGTTCGCTGGCAACCAGTACAACGACCTCAGCGAGACCTGCCTCTACTACATCGGCGGCATCCTGAAGCACGCCAAGGCCATCAACGCCTTCTCCAACCCGTCGACCAACAGCTACAAGCGTCTGGTTCCGGGCTACGAGGCGCCGGTGCTGCTGGCCTATTCGGCCCGCAACCGTTCGGCTTCCTGCCGCATCCCCTATACGACCAACCCCAAGGCCAAGCGCGTCGAGACCCGCTTCCCGGATCCGGCCGCCAACCCGTACCTCTGCTTCACGGCCCTGCTGATGGCCGGCCTCGATGGCATCAAGAACAAGATCCATCCGGGCGACGCCATGGACAAGAACCTCTACGACCTGCCGCCGGAAGAGCTGAAGTCCATCCCGACGGTTGCCGGCTCGCTGCGTGAGGCCCTGGCCTCGCTCGACGCGGACCGCGACTTCCTCAAGGCCGGCGGCGTCATGGACGACGACTTCATCGACAGCTGGATCGAGCTGAAGATGGAAGAGAACATGCGCTACGAGATGACCCCGCATCCGGTCGAGTTCGACATGTACTACTCGGTCTGAGGCAGACCTTCAGAACCATGCCGGACGCCACCGAGGCGTCCGGTTCCGACGAGCCGCCCGCCGCAAGGTCGGGCGGCTTTTCGTTGCACGGGGGATAGCCGGCCGGCCGCGGCTTCCCGTCGGGCCGACGCGCGCCTATGCTCGTCGGAGTTTGCAACGGAGATCGAAACATGCCCGACAAGCCCGCCATCGGTCCGTCGACACAACTGTGCATGTCGCTGGCCGGCCGACCGGGGAAGTTCGGCTCGCGCTTTCACAACCGGCTCTACGAGCTCACCGGCCTCGACTACGTCTACAAAGCCTTCACCACCCGGGACCTCCCGGCCGCCATCGGCGGCATCCGGGCGCTC
Source organism: Pleomorphomonas sp. NRK KF1 (assembly GCF_023721755.1). Lineage (GTDB taxonomy): Bacteria > Pseudomonadota > Alphaproteobacteria > Rhizobiales > Pleomorphomonadaceae > Pleomorphomonas. The sequence continues at coordinate 423,645 of NZ_JAMDLH010000002.1, forward strand.
GGCATTCGCGGGTGCGCCATTTCCATGCCGTTCAAGGAAGCCGTCATCCCGCTGCTCGACCACATCGAGGGATCGGCGGCGGCCATCGACAGCGTCAATACCATCGTCAACGACGACGGTTGGCTCACCGGCTACAACACCGACTATAGCGCGGTGCTCGATCTGCTCGACCATGCGGAAATCGCGCCCTCGACGCCCTTCCTTCTCGCCGGCTCAGGCGGCATGGCGAAGGCGGTGGCAGCGGCCTTGCGCAATCGGGGCCATCGCTCCGGCGCGATCGTCGCCCGCAACGGGACGACCGGCCGGGCGCTGGCCGATCTCTACGGGTTCGACTGGGCGGAAACTACCGAAGGACTGACGGCGCCGCTGATCATCAATGCCACGCCCGTCGGCATGGCAGGCGGCGTCGAGGCTGGCGCACTTGCCTTTCCCCCTGAAGCGATCGAAGCGGCGGAGACGGTGTTCGACGTGGTTGCCCTCCCCGTCGAGACGCCCCTCATGCAGGCGGCGGCGAAGGCCGGCCGCAAGCGGATATCCGGCGCCGACGTGGCGGTTCTCCAGGCCCTTGAGCAGTTCGCGCTCTATACCGGCGTCCACCCCACCGAAGAGCAGGTGAAGGACGCCGCCATCTTCGCGAGAGGCGCCTGACGATCAGGTCGCAAAGGTCTCGGGCGGCTCCATCTCGATCAGGTCGAACGTCGCGGCGGAGAAATCAGTCATGGCAGGCGCGCTCCACCCGTCCGATCGCTCTTGACGATCCCTTCAGGGAGAAGGTCGCAGCCGGCAGAATGCCGGTCGCGTCGGTCACCGTCATCGGCCCCGACGCCTTCAGAACGCTGACAAGCTCGCTGTCGCGACGCGGTGTCGCCGTCATCGCTCCGTCCATCGCCTCATATCGGAGGGTAACCTTGGCGCTCAGGGTTTCGCTGGCAAAGACGAACTTGGACTCGTGGTTCATATCGCCGCCGGGTGGATATTCGTCGCCCGTCATCGGCAGAAAACGCAGACCCAACTTGTTCTCGCCGCCGCAAGTGATCAGCAGAAGGTCGTCCGGTCGGTCGGCGGCACAGATCGACGCGGTCATCGCCGGCCCGCCCTCGTCCTGCTCGATGCCGGCCTTCCAGGCGTCGCAATCGTCGGCCAGCGCCGGCGTTGCCAGAACGATTGCGATCATTGCGGTGCAGCCGGTTCTCATGGGCGCCCCCCTAGCCATGAAGCCGACGCATCTGATGCCGAACCCACGGCCTCTTCAAGCTGGGCTTTCGGTGTCAGCCATAGCGTCTCGCCGCCTCGACGGCGAGCCCGGTGCCCACCGAACCGAACACGTTGCCGGTGACGACACGCGCCTCCGGCATCACAGCGAGAATTGCCGAGCGCACGTGTTCGAGCCGCGTGGAACCGCCGGTCAGGAATATGGCGTCGATGTCCGAGGCGGCCACGCCAGCCGTTGCAAGGCAGGCATCGACGCGAGCACCGATGCGGCTGGCAAGCTCACCGGTGTTGTGGACGAGGTCCGCGTGATCGATATGGGCGGAAAGGCCATGCTCCAGCCAATCGAAGGGCACGGTGACAGAGCCGTTCTCCGCGACGGCGATCTTGGCCGCCTCCACGTCGATGGCCAGGGTATGGCCACGTTCGTCGTCGACCACCCGCATCAGGCGATGGATGAGCTCCGGTTTGGCAGAGCGCTTTTCGAGATCCACGAGTTCGCGATGAACGCGCGGCTCGTAGAGGCGGTTGATCGCCGACCAAGTGGCGAGGTCATGGTAATAGACAGAGGGCACGTCGAGCTCGCCACGGGCGAGCTTGGACCGAAAACCGAGAAGCGGCATCACCGTGCCGAGACTGAGATGACGATCGAAGTCGGTGCCGCCGATGCGGACGCCGTCGTTCGCCAGCACGTCGGAGGCCCGCTCGGCCTTCTTTGCCCGCTCCGGCCCGAGGCGGACGATGGAGAAGTCGGAGGTGCCACCGCCGATGTCGGCGATCAGCGCCAGCTCTTCTCCTGAAAGCTGCTGCTCGTAATCGAGGCTGGCCGCTATGGGCTCGTACTGGAAGGACACTTCCTCAAAGCCGAGATCGCGGGCAATGGAAAGCAGCGTCGCCTCCGCCAGACGATCGGCCTCGGGATTGCCGTCGACGAAATGCACCGGCCGACCGTGAACAAGATGAGTGAGCGGCGCATCCGCCGCCGCCTCGCCGCGCCTCTTCACTTCCGCGAGGTAACGCTTCAGCACGTCGCGGAATTTGACGCGACTCTTGCCGACCAGCGTCGTCTCGTCCATCAGCGCCGAGCCGAGGACGGACTTCAACGCACGCATCAGGCGACCGTGCTCGCCACCGACATAGGCGGCAATGGCGGCGCGGCCAACCGAGATGGATCCGTCCTGATGGTAGAAGGTGGCGCTTGGCAGCGTCTCCTCGTCACCCTCGAGGCGCACCATATCCGCCCGACCGCCCGTGACGACTCCAAGGGTAGTGTTGGACGTGCCGAAATCGAGGCCTGCCGCCGCCATGACCGCTCTCCGAATAAATGGGGGGCGGTTTCCCTAGCGCCTCAGAGCGACGATTGCCAGCTCAAATCAGGCGAGCAGAAGGATAAGCGCCGTCAGCGAGAGCAGCACCAGCACGGCCGGCAGCGCGAAGACGCCGCTCGTGAACGGTGGTTCTGCCGCCACCTCCTGAAGATGGCGCCGCATGCCGCCGAGGCGATGGCCGGCGACGAAGGCGCGGGTGTGGACGGCTCCGAGTTCCCGGAGCACGGCATCTTGATACTGGTTTCGACGCATGACAAACCACCAATGAACGTTCCGGAGTTTGGCGCCGTCACAGTTAAGAACGCCTCAACGGCGTTGACGGTACCCGGATCGTCGGTGTACGAGCCGGAACACATATAGAACGAGATTGGCGCCTCCTCCGTTGGCGTGGCAAACTCTGGGGCGCGCGAATCAGCGTTGCCCGGCGACAGGCGGAATGGCTGGCACAGCCGGCTCATGGACGAAGACGGAACGCATGGAAAAGGACGACCTGTTCGGAACACTCCCCCCGCCGGCAAGCACGGCGGCTCAGGCGGCGGCGGTGTCCGTTCGCGCGCCCAAATCAACGCGTTCGCGCGTCGAGCCCCCCGCACCGGCAGAAGCCGTTTACGACGCGTCGGCCATCGAGGTTCTGGAGGGGCTGGAGCCGGTGCGCCGGCGGCCGGGCATGTATATCGGCGGTACCGACGACAAGGCCATGCATCACCTCTTCGCCGAGGTGATCGACAACTCGATGGACGAGGCGGTCGCCGGCCATGCCTCGTGGATCGAGGTGCGGATTGATGCCGACGGGTTCCTGACCGTCAACGACAACGGCCGCGGTATCCCTGTCGATCCGCATCCCAAGTTTCCCGGCAAGTCGGCGCTGGAAGTGATCCTGTGCACCCTGCATGCCGGCGGCAAGTTCGACAGCAAGGTTTACGAGACGTCCGGTGGTCTGCACGGCGTCGGCGTCTCGGTGGTCAACGCCCTGTCCGAATGGCTCGACGTCGAGGTGGCGCGCGGTCGCCAGCTCTACAAGCAAAGCTTCTCGCGCGGCGTGCCTCAGGGCGGCCTGCAGCGGCTCGGCGAAACCATGAACCGGCGCGGCACCAAGACGCGCTTCAAGCCGGACCCTCAGATCTTCGGAGAAGACGCGCGGTTCGAACCGGCGCGCATCTTCAAGATGGCCCGATCCAAGGCCTATCTGTTTGGTGGCATCGAAATCCGCTGGTCCTGCGATCCATCGCTGGTCGAAGGTTCGAAGACGCCGGCCGAGGCGGTGTTCAAGTTTCCCGGCGGCCTCAAGGACTTCCTGGTCGAAGCGCTCGACGGCGAGAAGCGCGTCACTGACGACCTGTTTGCCGGCCGTGTCGGCACCGGCGGCCATGGTACCGTCGAATGGGCCGTTTCTTGGTTTGCCGGCGATGGCTTCGTCAACTCCTACTGCAACACCATCCCGACCCCGGATGGCGGCACCCACGAACAGGGCCTTCGCCTCGCCCTCACCCGCTCGCTCAAGGCCTATGGCGAGATGGCCGGCAACAAGCGCGTCGCTCAGGTGATGCCTGAGGACGTGATGACCTCGGCTGGCGCCATGCTGTCAGTCTTCGTGCGCGAGCCCGAGTTCGTCGGCCAGACCAAGGACAAGCTGTCCACCGCCGAAGCCGCCCGCATCGTCGAGACGGCGGTGAAGGATGCCTTCGACCATTGGCTGACCGCTTCGCCGCAGCAGTCCGGTCGCCTCCTCGACTGGATCGTCGAGCGCGCCGACGAGCGCCTGCGCCGCCGCCAGGAAAAGGACGTTCTTCGAAAGAGCGCCGTGCGCAAGCTGCGTCTGCCGGGCAAGCTCGCCGACTGCACGCAGAACGCGGCGCAGGGGTCCGAACTGTTCATCGTCGAGGGCGACTCGGCCGGTGGTTCGGCCAAGCAGGCGCGCGACCGCGCCAGCCAGGCGGTGATGCCGCTTCGCGGCAAGATCCTCAACGTGGCGAGCGCCGGCCGCGACAAGGTGACGGCCAATCAGCTGCTGTCCGACCTGTTGCAAGCCCTCGGCTGCGGCACCCGCTCGCACTATCGGGAAGACGATCTCCGCTATGACAAGGTGATCGTGATGACCGACGCCGACGTTGACGGCGCCCACATCGCCTCATTGCTGATCACGTTCTTCTATCGCGAGATGCCCCAGCTCATCCGTGGCGGCCACCTCTATCTCGCGGTGCCGCCGCTCTACCGCCTGACCCACGGCGGCAAGACCATCTACGCCCGCGACGACGCCCATCGCGAAGAGCTGCTGCGCACGACCTTCAAGAACAAGAAGCCGGAGATCGGTCGCTTCAAAGGCCTGGGCGAGATGATGCCGTCGCAGCTCAAGGAAACCACCATGGACAAGAAGACGCGCACGCTCCTGCGCGTCGTGCTGGTGGAGGACGAAGCGGAACAGACGGCGGACTCGGTCGAGCGCCTGATGGGCAACAAGCCGGAAGGCCGTTTCCAGTTCATCCAGGAGAATGCCGAGTTCGCCGAGGATTTGGATATCTAGAGCCGGTGCGGCGGGCTCTGACTCGCCGGCAGGCCGTTCATTTCACGCAACCGCCAGGATCATTCTTCTCACCACTTGGAAGTTGCGAACCCAGCGTGGGCGGCGCACTATGTCGGCAATAGGCTTTCCGAGAGAACCTTCGGCAATGACATATTTTCGCTTAGCCGTGTTGGGCGTCATAGCCTTGATCTTCTTGGCCATTCTGAACAGTGGCTGGTTCACGATTCAAGAGACCGAGCGCGGCGTTCTTTTGAGAAACGGCGCCTTTGTGGCGACCGTCGAACCCGGACTGCATTTCAAGCTTCCGGTCTTCGAGAGCGTCGTGAGGATCGACGTGACCCAACGCGCCTTGCGGTGGGCGAACGACACCAGTCTTGAGGCCTATAGCCAGGACCAACAGCCGGCCAGCCTGTCCGTTTCGGTGGTCTACCACGTGCCACCGGCCGATGTGGACAAGGTCTACCGGCAATTCTCCGGCGTCGAGGGTCTCGAGTCCCGCTTGATTGCCCGCAAACTGCCGCAGGACCTCAAGACGGTGTTCGGACGCTACACCGCCGCATCGGTCATCCAAAACCGGGGCAAGTTCGCCGCCGATGTCGAAAGCGCCGTTCGGGCGGGCATTGTCGGTCCCCTGGTGATAGATCAGGTCAATATCGAAGACATCATCTTCTCCGACGCCTATGAGAACTCCGTCGAGCAGCGCATGCTTGCCGAAATCGAAGTGATGAAGCTGCGCCAGAACGCCGAACGCGAGAAGGTCCAGGCGGAGATTACCGTGACGCAAGCCAAGGCCAGCGCCGACAGCCAGCTCGCCACGGCCACGGCCGCCGCGCAAGCCACCGAGATCCAGGCCAGAGCCGACGCCGAACGCATCCGCTTGCGCGGTGAAGCCGACGCCGCGGCAATCCGTGCCCGGGCGGAGGCGCTCGGCGTCAACGGCGATGTGATCATCCGTCTGAACAATTCCGAGAAATGGAATGGACAGTTGCCGACAACCATGCTGCCGGGAACGACCCTTCCGTTCGTTGAAGTCAAGTGAGCCGGCGCGGGAGGCTTCGCCGACCAAACTGAAAACTGGTTGTCCAGCCAAGGCTCCAGGTCATCTGCGGGAGCAGCCGCTTTTCGATCGGGTTGGTTCAGCCTGATCAGCGGGTGCTCAGGCCGCATGAGGACAGGATGCGTAGATTTGCGTTGGCTTCAAGAAGATCGACCGATGAAATACGGGTACCGGTGGGATCCCCGCGTTCATCTCAATGGCAGCATCATGCAAACCATGCCTCAAAAGGCTCCGAAATCGCTTCCATGACCTCGGAAGTAACAATAAACGCTCAATTCGGCAGGAATTGATTGACATGCGGGCGATTCCACCTATGGTCTCCCACCATATCCGGATCGTTCCAAGTTGATCTGGAAGCGCGTGGATTCGCCTGCCCACAGTGTTCGAATCCCCCTATCCAAGAGACCGCACACCACATGAATTTTTCTGATCTCGGACTGAGCGCCAGCGTAATGGCGGCCGTTGAAGCGGCCGGCTATACGACTCCGACGCCGATCCAGGCCGAAGCCATTCCGCATGCCGTTGCCGGCCGAGACGTGATCGGCATTGCCCAGACGGGCACAGGCAAGACCGCTGCTTTCGTGCTGCCGATGCTGACGCTCCTAGAGAACGGCCGCGCACGTGCACGGATGCCGCGAACCCTGATCCTCGAACCGACGCGCGAGCTCGCAGCGCAGGTCGAGGAGAACTTCGTCAAGTACTCGATCAACAACAACCTCAACATCGCGCTGCTGATCGGCGGCGTGTCGTTCGACGACCAGAACCGCAAGCTCGATCGCGGCGCCGACGTGCTGATCGCCACGCCCGGCCGGCTGCTCGACCATTTCGAGCGCGGCCGTCTGCTGTTGACCGGCGTCGAGATCCTCGTCATCGACGAGGCCGATCGAATGCTCGACATGGGGTTCATCCCCGACATCGAACGCATCTGCAAGCTGGTCACCAAGAATCACCAGACGCTGTTCTTCTCGGCAACCATGCCGCCGGAGATTCAGGCGCTGACCGAGAACTTCCTCAACAACCCCGTGCAGGTCGAGGTTTCGAAGCCGGCGAGCGCCGCGACGACGGTTGCTCAGCGCCTCGTTGTTTCCGGCACCGAGGATTACGAGAAGCGCGAGACGCTGCGCGCCCAGATCGCCGCCGCCGAAGACCTCAAGAACGCCATCGTGTTCTGCAACCGCAAGCGCGATGTGGCCGTGGTGTTCCGCAGCCTCGTCCGTCACGGTTTCAATGTCGGCGCCCTGCATGGCGACATGGACCAGCGCGCCCGCATGGCAACGCTCGACGCCTTCAAGAAGGGCACTCTGACCCTGCTCGTCGCATCCGACGTTGCCGCCCGTGGTCTCGACATTCCCGATGTCAGCCACGTCTTCAATTATGACGTGCCGATCCACGCGGAGGACTACGTTCACCGCATCGGTCGCACCGGCCGAGCCGGCCGCTCGGGCACGGCGGTGATGATCATCACTCAGGACGACGAGAAGCATCTGTCGGCGATCGAGAAGCTGATCACCACCGACATCGAGTGGATCGGCGATCCGATCGTGTTCGATCCGGAGGCGCGCAAACGGTCTCGCGGTCGCAAGAGCGCCGAGGGCAAGGAACCGCGCCGGTCGCGCCCCAAGTCGTCGGATGGTGACGAAGCCCGCGCGCCGTCGCGTTCGCGCCGCACCCGGCAGGACGCTACGTCGTCGGAAACGTCCGAGGCTACCGCCGAGAGTTATCCACGTCCGAGCCGGAGCCGCGGAGCCCGCCCCGAACGCGAGGCGAACCCAGAACGCGAAGCCAGGCAAGACCGCGAGCCGAAGACCGAGCGGTCAGCGTCTCGGCAACCGGTTCGCGCCGGAGAGCGTCCGCGTCCCCTGCCCCGCCGCGACACCGATGACGGTCCGGCCGTGGTCGGACTTGGCGACCATGTGCCGGCTTTCCTGCTGAGGCCGGTGCGCATCGCCAAGTCGGCGAACTGACCCGCGCACAGCGTTTCAATCTTCTTGCGGCGGCCTTGCAGGCCGCCGCTTTCATTTCGCGGTGTGGCATTTCGCATTTGTCGGTCGGAAAAAATCGCCGCGGGGTGACGGGTCCCAGGCGGAAAGCTCAAGCTTTAGCGATTGCGTCCACCTTTGCTTAACGCTCAATTCATGCCTGCCGTTTATCAAAATGACAGGGCACGCGAAGAGCGATGGGCGGAGACCATGACGCACCGGGAAGAATTCCTGCGGACGATTGGCTATGGTGAGGCCGCCGTGGCACAACTGCGGCGCAACGAGAATGCCGCATACCCGAGGAACTATGAGCTCTGGTACAATTACTGCGCGGGGTTCAATCATGCCCTGAATCGGGCGGTGAATGACATTCTTCGCAGCAAAGGCCGCGTCGACACGGCGGAGCTGCATGCCATCTACAACCAGTTCATCTCGCCCTCGCGACTGTCCGATCGCATCGAGGATGTCGGCGGCCGCATTTCCGGCGAGATCGATGGCGTCATGGCCGCGATGAACAAGACGATCGCGGCCAACACCAACTACGCCGGAACCTTATCCGAAGCGTCGACGGAGCTCAGCGCCGGGCCCGACCTTTCGCGCCTTCGCGGCATTGTCGGTGACCTTCTGGTTGCCACGCAAGAGACGGAGAAGGTCAACCGCGAACTCGAAGGACAACTCGCCGACAGTCAACGGCAGATCTCCGAACTCAAGGAAAGCCTGGAGTCCCTTCGCTTCGAGACGTTGACGGACGAGTTGACGACGCTTGCCAACCGCAAGCATTTCGACCAGTCCCTCGAGCGGGCGGTCGCCAATGCCGCCGAGACGGACGGCATTCTCTCCCTGCTCATTACCGACATCGACAACTTCAAGTCGTTCAACGACAGCTTCGGCCACCAAACCGGCGACCAGGTGCTGCGTCTGGTGGCCCTGTCGGTCAAGCAGGCGATCAAGGGGCACCACCTGGCATGTCGGTACGGTGGCGAGGAGTTCGCCATCATCCTTCCGAAAGCCAGCCTTTCGCGGGCCGAAGCGCTGGCCGAGCGCATCCGGGAAAGCGTCAAGGAGAAAGAGCTGAAGAAGCGATCGACCGGCGAAACGCTTGGCTTCGTCACCGTTTCCGTGGGAGTGGCGACCTACCGCACCGGCGATACGGCCATTTCGTTGATCGAACGCGCCGACACGGCGCTCTATCTTGCCAAACGGGCCGGTCGCAACCGCGTCTGCACCGAAGCGATGCTCGCCACCGCGGCGGACGAGGAGACATAGCGTCAGCGTGCCGGTGCAAGCCATGGCCGGTACGGGCTGCCGAGCACGCGACCGGTCTCCTCGATACGCAGACCGCCGTCGCCGTCCATCCGGATGTCGTAGGTCACTGTTCCGGTCGAAGCGAGCCGACGCCCGTCGATGAGCAGGCCGGACGGGCGACACCACCGCGGCGCCTCCAGGCCGGACACCACGAAGGCGGCGGTCGCGCAATCGTCACCGAAAGCGACCGGTCGACTGACGACAGACACTGCCGGGCGTCCCTCCCCGGCGCTCAGGAAACATGCCTCGGCGTCGCAGGCCGTGTCGCCGTCCAGCGAGGGCAGCCGTGCCGGATCGATACCCAAGGCCGCCATCCACACATCGAGCGTGAAACCACCCTTCTGGCCAATCTTGTGCCAGGCACCGCTTTCTTCCCTGACAAGGGCCAGTGATCCGTCTCCTGCGACGATCAGATCGGGCGGCGCACTGACGGCAACGAAGGCGAAGCCGACGAGGATCGTTGCGAGACCCAGCCAACGTTTTCGGCCGCGCCAGAGACAGATCCAGAGCCCGCCCGCCGCGACGGCCAGCATGGTCCACCCCATGGGGCGGCCATACAGACCGCCGCCGGGGGTCCAGTCGGCGACGGTGCGCGCGACGGCGATCATGCCTTCGATCCCGGACCCCATGATGGCAAGCGGCACCCCCTCGAGACCGAGCGGCATCACCAGCGCGGCAACGAGCGCCGCCGGCATGATCAAGAACGACACCAGCGGCTCGGTCACCAGGTTGGCGATCATGCTCAGCGGCGCCAGGCGGCCGAAATGATAAAGCGCCATCGGCAGCGTCGCGAAGCCAGCCAGTACCGTCGCAGCCAAGGCGGCCATACCCCAGAGCGCGAGTCGTCTCACCGTGCGGACGAGCAAACTGATATCGCCGGAGTCTCCCGGTTCGCCTCGTCTGGAGCGCCAGGCCTCAAGCCCGGCCATCAGCGCCACGACGGCGGCAAACGACATTTGAGCGCCCGGCTCCATCACCGCCTCCGGCGAGAAGGCCAGGGTGATCAGGGCGGCAACGGCTACCACCCTCAGTGACAGGGCGCGGCGGTCGATCAGGACGGCAATCAGCGACACCGCCACAACGATCATCGAGCGCTCCGCCGGCACGTCCATACCCGAGATGACAAAATAGGCGCCGGTGCCCAGCATAGACAGGGCGGCCGCGATCTTCTTGATCGGCAGATTGAGCGCCAGTGGCGGAATCAACGCCAGGACGAGGCGGATCCCGCCGAACAGGAAGGCCGCGACCAAGCTCATGTGCATGCCGGAGATCGACAGCACGTGCGATATGCCGGCGATGCGCATGGCCTCATTGGTCGGGGCGGATATGCCGGCACGGTCACCGACGATCAGGGCGGCCGCGATGGCTCCGGCATCGCCGGGGAGAGCTTGCCGAATGCGCTTCGCCGCGGACGTGCGCAAGGTCTCGATGCCGCTGAGGATGGCGAACTTCAAGCCGGGTGGAGGGGCCTCCGGCCACGATTTGACGCTCCCATAAGAGAAACCGCTGGCTCCGATGCCCGCGAACCATGCGACGCGCGCGAAATCGTAGCCACCGGGAAGAGGCGGCGGCATCGGTGGTGCGAGGCGCGCGAGCATCGTCACGGCCTCGCCAGGCATCGGTGCCGCGCCGCGCGTCGTCACGCGAACGAGCGGCGGCATGCCTCCCCGAGGCGCGGGCTCGATCTCCGCTGGCACGACGACGAGGCGCGCCGCGCCTTTTCCCCTGTCCTCGACGGCCACGACATGCCCGCGGAGCGTCACCGTCCGCTCGAAGGGAAACACGGGATGGGCGGCAAGCCGGGTCATCAGGGCCGCGTGCAGGAACCCGGCGCAGGCGAGGCAGACGAGGATCGGCAGCAGTGGCACGGACGGCGACAGGCGGACGATCACCACGAGCATAGCCGTCAGGCCAAGTCCGGCGAACGCGAACTCGACGGTGGAAGGCTCGCTTATCGGGGCGAAGTACATGGCCGCGCCGACGGCGGCGGCGACTGGCCACCAGAGAAAACCGCGCCCATCGTCGAGATCGCGAGCAAAGGATTTCCGAAGGGCCGAGGCCGCGCGACGCCATTGCGCGCCGATGGGCAACCAACCATGGGCGGGGCGCTCGATACTCGTCTCCGTCCGGACCGTCACAGTCGCCGCCTATTTCGTTGTTCACGCAGCCGAAGCCGCGATCTTATTTTGCGAAACGCGCGGCTTTCCTGTAAGACGCCGTCCACGCCATGTCCGGCCGACGACGATCCGCCGTCCTTTCCGGGCCAACCCTGGTATTTTCGGAACTATTGTCGATGTCCACGCCCGTCGTCACGCGTTTTGCGCCGTCCCCCACCGGTTTTCTGCACATTGGAGGCGCGCGGACGGCGCTCTTCAACTGGCTCTACGCCAAGCGGCACGGTGGCAAGATGCTGCTTCGCATCGAGGATACCGATCGCGAACGGTCGACGCAGGCTGCGGTCGACGCCATCATCGACGGGCTGACCTGGCTGGGTCTCACCTGGGAGGGCGAGCCGATCTCCCAGTTCAAGCGTGCCGATCGTCACGCCGAGGTGGCGCGCGAACTGGTCGCGGCCGGCAAGGCCTATTATTGCTATTGCACGCCCGACGAGCTCAACGAGATGCGCGAGACCGCCAAGGCGAACGGTCTTCCGCCACGCTACGACGGGCGCTGGCGGGATCGCGATGCTTCCGAGGCTCCTGAGGGCGTCAAGCCGTCGGTGCGCATCAAGGCGCCGCTGGATGGCGAGACGGTGATCGAGGATGCGGTTCAGGGCACCGTTACCTTCCCCAACAAGGATCTCGACGATTTCATCATTCTGCGTTCCGACGGCACGCCCACCTACATGCATGCGGTGGTCGTCGACGATCATGACATGGGCGTCACCCAGATCATTCGTGGCGACGACCACCTGACCAACACGGCGCGCCAGAAGATCATTTACGATGCCCTCGGCTGGGACATGCCGAAGGTGGCGCACATTCCGCTGATCCACGGACCGGACGGTGCCAAGCTCTCCAAGCGTCACGGCGCGTTGGGCGTCGAGGCTTATCGCGCCATGGGCTACCTGCCTGTCGCGCTTCGCAATTATCTCGTTCGGCTGGGCTGGGCGCATGGCGATGCCGAGATTCTCTCCCCCGACGAAATGGTCGCCCTGTTCGACCTCGAGGGGATCGGCCGTTCGCCGTCACGCTTCGACTTCGGCAAGCTTGAGAACCTCAACGGCCACTATATCCGCCAGACGCCGGATGACGAGCTGGTGCGCCATATCGTCGCCCTGCTTGACCACATTCCCGGCGGCGCGGAGCTGAAGGCGAAGCTCGACGACGGCAAGAAGGCGCAGCTGACCGCCGCCATGCCCGGTCTCAAGGAGCGCGCCAAGACGCTCCTCGAACTGATCGACAACGCCGGCTACCTGTTCGCCAGCCGGCCGTTGGTCCCCGACGAGAAGGCCGCCGCACTGCTTGACGCTTCCGGAAAGGCCGCGCTCGGCGATCTGCTGCCGCGCCTCAAGGCGCTGCCGGACTGGACCGCCGCCGCCACCGAGGAGGTCGTCCGCGCCTACGCGACGGAAACCGGCCTCAAGCTCGGCAAAGTGGCCCAGCCACTTCGGGCCGCTGCCACGGGGCGCACGACTTCGCCGCCGATCTTCGACGTGCTCGCGGTGCTTGGTCGAGACGAGGCGCTCGGCCGCATCGGCGATGTGCTGGCCGATTGATCGATCCGGAAGCCTGCAAATCATCAGCCCCGCCCGGCTCGGCCGCGGCGGGGCTTTCACTTCCTTGCGAGGTGAAACGACAGAAGGTGGAAAGCTTCCTGCTCCACTCAGCAAGGCGACAAGCATCACGGAGTGAAAAAGCTCACCGAAACAATAACTCCCCCGGCAACGGCCCGGTTCCGCACCTCAGCCGAAATGGCAAGTCTGACCACCAATTCGACGGCTTGCCGGAGTAGGGATTTTCCGCTACGTGAAGATCGACATGCGACTGGGAGGTTGGTCGGCAGTTTACGTAAGCGTAAGCGCTTTATCCTTCCCCTCATTGGCCTGGTCCACCCGATCACCTCTGCTGGAGATCCGACCGAATGACCACGAAGAACGCGACCGTCACCATCGATGACAAGACCTATGAGTTCCCGCTCAAGGACGCGAGCATCGGCCCGAGCGTGATGGACATCTCCACCTTCTATGGCAAAACCGGCCACTTCACTTACGATCCGGGCTATACGTCGACCGGCGCCTGCGAATCCAAGATCACCTATATCGACGGCGACAAGGGCGTGCTGCTCTATCGCGGCTACCCGATCGAACAGTTGACGCTCAAGGGCGACTATCTCGAAACCTGCTACCTCCTGCTCTACGGCGAACTGCCGACCCATGCGCAGAAGGAGCAATTCGATCGCCACATCACCCGCCACACCATGATCCACGAGCAGATGACCCGCTTCTTCCAGGGTTATCGTCGTGACGCCCACCCGATGGCGGTGATGGTCGGTACGGTCGGTGCGTTGTCGGCCTTCTATCACGACTCGATCGACATTTCCGATCCGCACCAGCGGATGATCGCCTCGCATCGAATGATCGCCAAGATGCCGACGATCGCCGCCATGGCTTACAAGTATTCGATCGGCCAGCCGTTCATTCACCCGAAGAACGACCTCGATTACGCGGCGAACTTCCTGCACATGTGCTTCGCCGTTCCGGCCGAAGAGTACAAGGTCAACCCCATTCTCGCCCAGGCCATGGATCGCATCTTCACGCTCCATGCCGATCACGAGCAGAATGCCTCGACCTCGACGGTGCGTCTTGCCGGTTCGTCGGGCGCCAACCCGTTCGCCTGCATCGCCGCCGGCATCGCCTGTCTTTGGGGACCGGCCCATGGCGGGGCCAACGAGGCGGCGCTCAACATGCTGGCCGAGATCGGGTCGGTTGATCGAATCCCCGAGTATATCGCTCGCGCCAAGGACAAGAACGACCCGTTCCGCCTGATGGGCTTCGGTCATCGCGTCTACAAGAACTACGATCCGCGCGCCAAGATCATGCAGCAGACCTGCCATGAGGTGCTTGAGACGCTCGGCATCAAGGATGACCCGCTGCTCGACGTGGCCGTCGAGCTGGAGCGGATCGCGCTCAGCGACGAGTATTTCATCGAGAAGAAGCTCTACCCGAACATCGACTTCTATTCGGGCATCACCCTGAAGGCGATGGGCTTCCCGACCTCGATGTTCACCGTGCTGTTCGCCGTCGCCCGTACCGTCGGCTGGATCGCCCAGTGGAAGGAAATGGTCGAGGATCCGAGCCAGAAGATCGGCCGTCCGCGCCAGCTCTACATCGGCGCGCCGCAGCGCGACTATGTGGAGTACGACAAGCGCGACTGAGGCTCAGCGCTGTTCGCGCAAGACAATCAATCGCCCCCGGCAGCAATGCCGGGGGTTTTTGCTTGGAGCGTAAAGCGTCTTCAGCGCGTGGCGAGCCGAAGCACCACGTCCGCCGCCGTGTCGGCCGCCGGTCTTCCATCCGGCAAGGCCATCATGTCGCGCAGGCGCGCAAAGGCGGCAAGCTGCTCGGCACGGGCTGTCGTCTCGGACAGAAGCGGCGCCAGCGCATCGGCAAGCCGCTCGGGCGCAAGATCGGGGTCGAGAAACTCCGGGCTCGCCTTCTCCCCGAGAATGATGTTGGCGAGACCGAACATGCTGATGTTGACCAGCCCCGGAATGCGACGGGCAACTTCGGACACCAGACGGAAGAGCGGATCGCGCGCATAGGCGATCACGCTCGGCACACCGGCGAGCGCCAGTTCCAGCGTCACCGTGCCGGAGGTCGCAAGCGCCGCGTGAGCCGATCGGAAGGCAGCCCACTTGGTTGCCTCGCCGGTGACGACCTGCGGGCGCACTGCCCATCCGGACGTTTCTTCCTCGATGCGCGCCCTGAGGCGTTCAACGGCCGGCAGCACGGGACGAAAGACGACACCGCGAGCCGACAACACATCCAGAACCCGTCCGTATAGCGCCAGCATCCGGTCGATCTCGCCGGAGCGGCTGCCCGGAAGCACCAGCAGCGTCGGCGGCGCACCGTCTGCCAGCGGAGGGCGTTCCCCAGGAGCGGCGGTGAGCAGTTCCGGCCTATCGATCAACGGGTGACCGACGTAGGTCGCCTCAGGACCCTTCAGACGTTCCAGGGCGGCCGGTTCGAACGGAAGGAGCGCCAGCACATGATCGACGTAAGACGCCATCCTGCGGGCTCTGTTCGGCCGCCAAGCCCATACGGAAGGGCATACATAGTCGACGATGGGCAAGTTCGGCAGTGCGGCCCGAACATCGTGCGCCACGCGGTGGGTGAAATCCGGGCTGTCGATGATCACCAACACGTCCGGCCGGCCTGCAATGACGGCGCCGGCCGTCTCGGCGGTACGAAGCTGAATGAGCGGCAGCCTTTTGACGACCGGGCCAAAGCCCATGACCGCAATGTCGTGCAGGGAGAACAGGCTCGGCATACCATCGGCGGCCATCCGGTCGCCGCCGACACCGAAGAACTCGACCGGGCGCATCGACAGCCGCTTCAACGCCGCCATCAACCGCGCGCCGAGCTGATCGCCGGACTCCTCGCCGACGACGATGGCGACGCGGAGCGGCGAACCTTCAGTCATGACGCACCGTCCGGAAAAGATCGAACCTGCAGGAACAAGCGGGCCGCATCCGCCGCGGCGACTGTGGCAGGCCGATCGACGATCATGACCCGGCCGGACTCCACGACGATGCCCGCCAGCCCCGCGGCCACCGCCATCTCGACCGTCCTGGGACCGATGGTCGGCAGGTCGACGCGCAGATCCTGCTGCGGTTTGGCCGCTTTCACCAACACGCCGGAACGGTGTGCCGCCTTGAGGCGGCCGCGCTTCCTGAGGTCGGCCACGCGCTGCAGGAGTTCGTCCGTGCCCTCGATGCCTTCGACCGCGATGACCCGGCCCGAAATCGCCACGACGGCCTGCCCGATATCCAGACGACCGAGCGATAACGACGCCTCGATGCCCTTGACGATATCCGCCTCGGCATCGTCGCTGGGCTTGATGCGCCCCAGATTGCCGCTACCGCCAACCAGTTCGTGTGCGACCTGATGGGCGCCGACAACGCGGTAGCCGCGATCCTCAAGAAAGCGAACGACGTTCTTCAGCACGGTGTCGTCGCCGCCGACCATCAGCGACAGAATCTTCGGCAGGCTCAGGACGGCGCCGAGATCAACTCTAATCGCCGAGAAATCCGGCCGGTTGACGGCGCCACAGATCACGACTTCGCCGACGCGCTCACGCGCCATGAGATCGAAGAGACGGCCGATTTCGCCCCAGCGCAGCCAATGGTGATGAAAGGCTTCGATGTCGAGGTCGGCCTCGCCGACGATACCGAACAAGACGACTGGTCTTCCAGCCGCCTCGGCCGCCCGCGCCACGACGACGGGAACGCCGCCGCCGCCAGCTATGATGCCCAGGGTCGGGCGGTCGGAAGCGGTCGCCCGGCTCATTCGCCCTCGCCGTCCCGGCTTCTCGGCGTACAGATGGCGCGATCGCCACCCGCCCGAATGAACTCGACCATGCGATCGACCAACTGGCTGCCGCCATGGGTCTCCACGACACGGTCGAGGCGCACGGACAGTGGGTCATCACCTTCGAACAGCAGCTTGTAGGCGTTGCGCAACGCATGGATGTCGTCGCGGGGGTAATTGGCGCGCCTTAGACCGACGAGGTTCAGGCCGCCAAGACGGGCACGGTTGCCGGTGACGATGCCGAAGGGAATGATGTCGTTCTCGACGCCGGTCATTCCGCCGACCATCACGCCCTCGCCTATGCGAACCCACTGGTGCACGGCGCTGAGACCACCCAGAATGGCGTTGTCGCCGATGTGGACATGGCCGCCGAGCGTGGCACAGTTGACCAGAATGACGTTGTTGCCAACCACGCAATCGTGGGCGACATGGGCGTTGGCCATAAGAAGGCAGCCGGAGCCGACGCGCGTCAGCATGCCGCCCCCCTCGGTCCCGAGATGCAGCGTCACGCACTCGCGAATGACTGTCCGCTCGCCGACCTCAAGACGGCTCGGCTCGCCCCGGTACTTGAGGTCCTGCGGCACCATGCCCACCGTAGCGTGCGGGAACACGGTGACGCCGTCGCCCAGCGTCGTGCGGCCATCCACCACCGTGTGCGCGTGCAACACGACGCCTTCGCCCAGCCGCACGTTGGGCCCGACCACGCTGAAAGGGCCGATGCTGACGTCGTTTCCGATCTCGGCGGCCGGATCGACCACAGCGGTGGGATGGATGGTGGGCATGCAGGTGATCCTCGGTGGCAAAGCGACAGCAAGCCGCTCGCTTCCCTATAGCTTCCGTTGCCTGGGGAAAGGCTGCAATTAATGTTTCAGCGTATTACGACGCGGCAACGTGGCGGCAGTCTGTCAGGCGTTCACCAGCATGGCGCTGAGTTCGGCCTCGGCGACTTTGGTGCCACCGACGATGGCGGTCGCCTCGAACCACCACATGTTGGCGCGCTTTTTCATCTTGCGAACGTGATATTCCACCACGTCGCCAGGGCCGACCGGCTTCCTGAACTTCACCTTGTCGATGGTCATGAAGTAGACCAGCTTCGGCGCCATTCCCTCGGTGGCGTTGACGCAGATGGCACCGGCGGTCTGGGCCATGCCCTCGATCATCAGCACGCCGGGCATGACCGGCGCGTCGGGGAAATGTCCCTGGAACTGCGGTTCGTTGATGGTGACGTTCTTGATGCCGATGGCCGAGTTGTCGCCGTCGATCTCGATGATCCGGTCGATCATCATGAAGGGATAGCGGTGCGGCAAAGCCTTCAGGAGCGCCTGGATGTCCATGACTCCCAGGGTGCCCTTGGTTGGCGTTCCGGCTTCGGCCGGTGCCGTTGCGGTGTCGGTTTCGCTCACGTTTCGTCCCTTCCCGTCGCCTGCTTCACGGCCCTCTTCAGGGCCATCTGTTCCTTGGTCCACTCCCGAATCGGCTTCGCCGGGTTGCCGACGTAGCGCGTCCCCGCGGGAATGCTGTCCTTCACCATGGCGCCGCCCGAAATCTGGGCGCCCATTCCAATGCGAATGTGACCGGCAAGCCCCGTATGACCGCCGATCGCCACGAAATCCTCGAGCTGCGTCGAGCCGGAGATGCCAACCTGAGCCACCAGCACGCAATGCCGGCCGACCTCGACGTTGTGTCCGATCTGAACGCCGTTATCGATCTTGGTGCCCTCGCCGATCACCGTGTCCCGATTGGAGCCGCGATCGATGGTCACGTTGGCGCCGATCTCGACGTCGTCCTGAATCACGACCCGGCCGATCTGGGGCACCTTGAGGTGACCGCGCGGCCCCATCGCAAAACCAAAGCCGTCCTGGCCGATGCGCGAGCCGGGGTGAATGATGACCCGATTGCCGACAAGTGCGTATTGAAGCGTCACACCGGCCCCGATGTATCCATCGCGACCGAAACGGACGCCCCGACCGACAACGGCATTGGCCGACACCACGCTCCCTGCGCCGATCTCCGCGCCCGCGCCGATCACGGCGCCCGGCTCGATGGTGACCCCCTCTTCGAGACGCGCCGTGGGATGCACGTTCGCTGCCGACGAGATCCCCGCTTCGCCGAACGGCCCTTTCAGACGGAAGGCGTCGGGGAACAGCGCCTGCATGATCATCGCCATCGCCCGATAGGGCTGCTGAGCCACAACGACGGCCGCGCCCTCAGGGGCATCGGCGACGTGGGCGGCCGAGCAGATGACGACGGAGGCCTTCGTCTCGCGGAAGGACGCGACGTAATGGGGGTTGTCGAGGAAGGAAAGATCGCCTGGGCCAGCCTGATCGAGCGGCGCCACGCGGCCGATGGCGATCTCGACGTCGCCCCGCGCAACTTCTCCACCCGCAATGCGCGCCACCTCGGCCAGTTTGAGCGGGCCGGACGGCACGAAGAACACTGGATCGGTCATGACAACACTCGCTCGTCCCTGCCGGTCACGAACCGCGCTGGACGCACGCCTTCCTTCTTCGTTTCGGCTGACACACCACTGGCTCTGCGGCCGCCCGGCTCGCCGTTGCGGCCGGCTGCGATGTCACCGGAACGGAAGGCATTAGCCATTGCTTCGAGGCGGTGTCAACCGATGGGACGCCCAGAATCCTCAATGAAAGCCGGGTGTGTGAAGATCAGACTGCATCCTTGCCCGTCATTCGAGGCGCCACAATCGCCCGGAAGCCGATGCAGAGCTAACGCAGGCCCTGGCCAAAACGAAACCGCCGCGCTTGTGGCGCGGCGGCTGACGATTTGCGATGAAACGAGGTCAGAACTTGGTGCCGCCCGAGAAGCGGAACACCTGGGTCCTGTCCGTATCTTCCTTCATGACCGGATAGGCGAAGTCGGCACGCAGCAAGCCGAACGGCGACTGCCAAACCAGACCAGCACCGACCGAAGCGCGCAAGGCAAGGTCGTTGTCGGCACTGGCCGTCGTCTTGTCGGACGACCAGAGCGTTCCGGCGTCGGCGAACAGCGACCCCCAGAAGCCATATTCCTGCGGAACGAACGGAACCGGGAAGATGGTCTCGGCACTCGCCGCAAAGAAATACCGACCGCCGAGCGCGTAACCAGAGGTGTCGCGGGGTCCGATACCATTGGCCTCAAAGCCGCGGATGATGGAACCGCCCACCTGGAATTGGTCGATGTAATCGAGATCCCCGTCCATACCGAACATGGCACCGCCCTTGGCACCGAGATGTCCGATGAGATCCCAGTCTTCCACCAGCTCCTTGTAGTACTCGGCGCGGCCGGTTGTCCGCAGGAAGGTCGCGTCGCCACCAACGCCGGCGAACTCCTGCTTGATCTGAGCATAGATGCCGTTGCGCGGGAAGGCATAGTCGTCGACCGTGTTGTAGGTCAGGCTCGCGCCGACGATCGAGATGAAGCGATCACCAGGCGTGACGAACGAGCTGTAGGCCGACTGAACGTCGCTGATCTCCTGCTGGTATCCCTCGTAGAAGAGACCCAAGGACGTGTCGTCGTTGAGCGGCACACCAAAGCGAATCTTGCCGCCGGTGTTCGTCTCGTCATAGGGATGCACGCCATCGTCACCGTCGCTGTAGTTGCGGCGGTAGACGTCGAAGCCACCCTCGAGACGACGATCGAACAGATAGGGCTCGGTGAACGACAGCTCGTAGGACGAGTCGCCGCTCTTGCCGTCGGTCGTGATGCCCTTCGACACCGAAGCGCGCACATACTGACCGCGACCAAGGAAGTTCTTCTCGGTCAACGACAGCTCGGCGAGGATGCCGTTCGACGTGGAGTAACCGGCGCCGATGCTCACCTCACCGGTCGGCTTGTCGTCGACCTGAACGTTGACGATCACCTTGTCAACCGAGGACCCCTGCTCCGACCAGATGCGAACATTCTGGAAGTAACCCAGATTCTTCAGCCGGCGCTCGGCCTTCTCGATCAGAACCTGATTATAGGCGTCACCCTCGCCGATATCGAACTCACGGCGGATCACGTAATCACGGGTGCGGTCGTTGCCGATGATATTGATGCGCTCGATGTAGGCGCGAGCACCTTCATCGACGAAATAGGTCACGGCAATGGTGCGATTGGCGTAGTCACGATCGCCGCGTGGCCGCACCTGCACAAAGGCATAGCCCTTGGCTGCGACGGCCGTGGTGATTGCCTCGAGAGACTTGTCAACCTCGGCGGCAGAGTAGGTGTCTCCCGAACGCGTCAGGGTCAGTGCCCTGAGATCGTCCGCGTTGAGATCCGGCAACGTCGTCTCGACCTTGACGTCGCCGTACTTGTAGCGCTCTCCCTCATCGACCGTGAAGGTCAGGAAAAACGAGTTCTGCTGACGATCGAAATCGGCGGTGGCCGAGACCACGCGGAAGTCCGCATAACCATGATTGTAGTAGAAGCGACGCAACGCTTCCTGATCGGCGCTCAGCTTCTCGGGCGTATAGGTGTCGGACGTCTTGATCCAGCCGAAAAGGCCGGATTCCTTGGTGGAGATGATG
This sequence comes from Pleomorphomonas sp. NRK KF1, assembly GCF_023721755.1. GTDB lineage: Bacteria > Pseudomonadota > Alphaproteobacteria > Rhizobiales > Pleomorphomonadaceae > Pleomorphomonas. The sequence continues at coordinate 445,080 of NZ_JAMDLH010000002.1, forward strand.
CTCGACAGACGGTAGTCGGAGTAGGCCTTGTTGCCGACAAACGTGATCTGGCTGACCTCGGTACGCGGCCCCTCGTTGATCTGGAAAATGAGATCCACGCGCCCCTTGCCGAGATCGACCTGCTTGGGCTCGACCGTCGCATCGTAGCGGCCGGTGCGACGATAGAGTTCAAGAATGCGCTGGGTATCGGACTCGACCTTGCCCTGCGTCAGCACCGAACGTGGCTGCAGTTCGATGGCGCCCTTCAGCATTTCGTCGGACTGGACGTCGTTACCCTCAAAGGCAACGCGGGCGATCACCGGGTTCTCGACGACCTTTACGGTGACCCGACCGCCGGACTGGCTGATCTGCACATCGGAGAACATGCCGGTCGCAAACAACGCCTTGATCGATTCGTCGACCTGAGCCGGGCTCAGCGGGCGTCCGGGCGTCCCCTTGATGTAAGCCGCGATCGTCTCAGGTTCGACGCGCGTGTTGCCGACGACGGTCACCCGCCCCGCAGTTGCAGCCTCAGCTACTGAAATTGCGCCCAACTCCGGCACAAATCCGCCCCACAAAGGTGCCGCGACGAGCAAGGCAGCGGAGGCGGCGACGACTTTCGTCCATTCTTTGAATGAGCGCATTTAATCACGTACCCGAGTTTCTGCGGCCAGAGCCGATTGGGAACCCTTGTTACAGATTCCGATCAAGAGGTTTTTACAGTCTTTGCCACGATGCGCAAGCGACCTTGCCATGAGTGGTGCCGTTTTCCATGTCGTGCGTGACCCGAAGGTCACGAGCGAGGCCTAACCCGATGCGATCTTGGCTATATCGTTGAGTACGCCAAAGGCCATCAGCCCCAAGACGATAGCGAAGCCGATGCCGAAGCCGATCTCTTGGGCTCGCTCCGGCAGCGGACGTCCGCGCAGCGCTTCGATCGCGTAGAACGCCAGATGTCCACCGTCCAGCATGGGAATTGGGAAGAGGTTAATGAGACCGATCGAAATCGACAGAATAGCAGCAAGGTTAATGAGTGGTATCAGACCCAGCGCCGCCACCTGACCGCTGACGCGGGCGATGCCGATCGGACCGCTGATCTGTGTCGTGGAGGTTCGTCCCGAGAACATGCCCGCGACGGACGACAAGGTACTGTCAACGATCGACCACGTTTCGCGAGCGGCTTCGCGAACCGCACCGACCGGTCCGAAGCTTCGCAACTCTACAGTGGGATTGGTCTGCCTCAAGCCGAGCACCGGCACGATCTGCTTCTCGCCAAAGCCGTCGACAATCTCTCGCGAGCGCGGCGTGGCGTGCAATGTCAGGCGAGTGCCGGAGCGATCGATGTCGATGGCCAACTCGACCCCGTTTTGCAGCATGACCACGCGCTGGATGTCGGCGAAGCTCTCGACGGGACCACCGTCGATGGCGAGGATGCGGTCCCCCGGCAGAAAACCGGCCTCCGCCGCTGGGCTGCCCGGTTCGACGGCGCCGGCGATCGGAGCGATCATCGGCTTGCCGAAAGCGTAGAAAAGGACGGCAAGCACGGCGATCGCGAACAGAAAGTTGGCGGCCGGCCCGGCGGCCACCACGGCGGCGCGGGCGGCTAGCCCCTTCGACTGGAATGCCCCCGGGTCGGACGACTTTTCGCCCGGCTGGCTGGCGACGTTGGCGTCATCGATGAAGCGCACATAGCCACCGAGCGGAATCGCCGAGAGCTTCCAGCGCGTCCCCTTGCGATCGGTTCGCCCCAGAAGCTCAGGACCGAAACCGATCGAGAAAACGCTAACGGCGACGCCAGCCCGACGCGCCACCCAGAAATGCCCAAGCTCGTGAACGAAGACCACCACGGTCAGCACGACCAGGAAGGGAATCACCGTTCCGATCAGGGTGCCACCGGTTGCCGCGAGAAAACTCAATGCTTCATCCTCTCGTGATCCTGCCCGCCTCGGTCGACGACGGCCTAAAGCAGCCCCTCATCCGCCCCCACTATAGGCAGGCCAGGGCGATCTTGCGAGCCCAACCGTCGAGCTCGGTCGCTGCAAGCAAGGACGAGGGCTCGGACAGTCCGCCCTTCGCGTCAATCCCGGCAAGAGCCGCCTCGACGACGCGCGCGATATCCAGGAAACCGATTCGGCCGGCGAGGAAAGCCTCGACGGCAACCTCATTGGCGGCATTGAGCACGCAAGGAGCGCCGTCCCCGCGCCGCATCGCCGCCTCGGCCAGAGGCAAACAGGGAAACCGATCGCGATCGGGCGCTTCGAAGGTCAGCGTCCCCACCGTCGCGAGGTCGAGCGGCTTGACCGTCGTCGGCCGGCGCTCCGGCCAGGCAAGGCAGTAACCGATCGGCGTACGCATGTCGGGAACACCGAGTTCGGCAAGCAGCGAGCCGTCCTTGTAGCGAACGAGGCCATGCACGACCGACTGAGGATGCACCAGCACCGAGAGCTGATCAACCGAAACGGGGTAGAGCCGGTAAGCCTCGATCAGCTCCAGCCCCTTGTTCATCAGGGTCGCTGAATCGATCGTGATCTTCGGCCCCATGCTCCACTTGGGGTGCTTGAGCGCCATGTCGCGCGTAACAGCGGCAAGCTCCGGTTTCGGCGTCCGCAGAAAGGGTCCACCGGACGCGGTGATGATCACCTCGGACACGTTCGGGGCATTGTCGGTCTCGAAGACCTGGAAGATGGCGTTGTGTTCGCTGTCCACCGGCAGAATGCGTGTGCCGGCACGCTCTGCCGTCGCCAGGAACAGCGGGCCGGCGGAGACCAGCGTCTCTTTGTTGGCCAGCGCGAGCGTCCGCGTGGCGCCGAGCGCGGCAAGGCTGGGCGCGAGACCGGCAAAGCCGACGATCGCCGATACGAGGATGTCGGTCGGTCGGGCAGCTGCGGAAGCGATGGCCTCTGCGCCAGCTGCCGCTTCGATGCCGGTGCCGGCGAGGCGGTCGCGAAGCTCCGCATAGGAGGAGGGATCGGCAACCACGGCAATCCGAGCGGAAAAACGAATGGCAAGCTCGGCAAGTTCACGCGCGTTTCGACCGGCGGTCAGCGCCTCGATCTCGAAGCGGCCGGGCTCGGTGGCTACCAGGTCCAGAACGTTGAGACCGATCGATCCGGTGGTGCCGAGAATGGACAACCGACGCGGTGCCTGCCCCCACGCAGCTTCGCCTCTGCCCCCCGCCTCCATAGTCGATGTCATTGCCATCACCAGATGAGAAGGCCGGCGGCGATGCCACCGCCCGAAAGCCAATCTCGCCCAAGGCCGATCGCAGCCGCGACGGCGAGCGCGGCAACGAGGCCGTCGACGCGATCCATGATGCCGCCGTGCCCGGGAATCAGGACGCCCGAATCCTTTACGCCGAAGTGTCGCTTCATGGCGGACTCGGCAAGGTCTCCCACCTGCCCCACGGCCGACAGGAGCAGCGCGATCAGTACCAGCACGACGCTCACGCTCACACCGGCCGCCACAACCACCAGACACCCGACGACAACTCCGGCAAACGCCCCACCGAGAGCGCCCGACCAGGTTTTCTTCGGCGAGAAGCGCGGCGCCAGCTTGGGGCCGCCGATCAGCCGGCCGGCAAAGTACGCGGCCGTATCGGTGGACCAGACGACGGCAAAGACGAAAATCACCGCGACCGCTCCGGTCGAGGCGAAGGTGAACATGTCCTCCCCCCGCAGCGCGACGGCAGCCACCGCCGGCGCGCCGGCATAGAGGATTCCAAGCGACAACCAAGCCACGCGCGGCTCAGTGACGCGCGCCAGAAGCAACGCGGCCGCCACGAGCGCGGTGAAGCCGAGAGACTGCAACGGTTCGTCGCGCCCCGTCATCACGGTGACGGCGACGAAAGCCATCAAGGCCCAAGGCGCCGCCCGGAAGGAGAACGGCCCGCTCATGGCCATCCATTCACGTAGGATCAGCACGGCGGCGACAGCGGCGAGCGCGGCGAAAACCCAACCACCGGCCCAGAGCGCGGCGATGGTCGCCACCGCGAGCACGACGGCCGACAGCAGACGCAGGGCGAGCTCGGAGTTGGTTTTGCCGTGCTCGGGGGTCGGCGCGTTCATCGGGCCTCGTCTTTCTGGGACAATCCGCCGAAGCGGCGTTCGCGGCCGAGATACTCGGTGATCGCCCGGTCGAACGCGGCGCCATCGAAATCCGGCCAATAGTCGGGAACGAAAACGAACTCGGCGTACGCGGCCTGCCACAGCAGGAAGTTGGAAAGCCGCTGTTCGCCACTTGTGCGGATAATGAGATCCGGGTCGGGCATGCCGGCAGTGTCGAGTTTCGCCGCAACGAGATCGGCGGTGATCTCATCGGCGTCGAGGCGACCTGAAGCCACCTCGCGGGCAAGAGCCTTCGTCGCCCGTGCGATCTCGTCACGACTGCCATAGTTGAAGGCAATGACGAGATTGAGACCGGTGTTGCCCGCCGTCTTCTGCTCTGCCTCGATCAGCAGGGCGGCTATGTCGCCGGACAGATTGTCGCGGCCGCCGATCACGCGCACACGGACGTTGCCGCGCGTCAACTCGGCGAGATCGCGGCGGATGAACAGTTTCAGGAGCCCCATCAGCTCGCTGACCTCTTCAGCCGGCCGAGACCAGTTTTCCGAGGAGAAGCCGAAGACGGTCAGCCACTCGAGACCGATCGACCTGGCGTGTCCAACGACGTCGCGGATCGACTGCACGCCGCGCCTGTGCCCTTCGGCACGCGGCAGTCCGCGCTGGCGGGCCCACCGTCCGTTGCCGTCCATGATGATGGCGACATGGCGCGGCAGGCCCGCCTTCGCAGCGTTTTCCGCCGGCGCCGTTCCGAGCCCCATCATGTCCGACCTGCCCCTCCCCGAGACCACAACGCCATCAGCCCGTCCTTGCGGATCAGACCTGCATGATCTCCTGCTCCTTGGCGGCCAGCATCCTGTCCGCCTCGGCGATCGACTCGTCCGTGATCTTCTGCACGCGATCCGAATAGACGCGAAGCGAGTCCTCGGAGATGAGGCCTTCCTTCTCGAGATCCTTCAGCTCATCAAGGCCATCGCGGCGCACGTGGCGAATGGCCACCTTGGTCGCCTCGACATACTTGTGTGCGATCTTCACCAGTTCCTTGCGGCGCTCGGTATTGAGCTCGGGAATCGGCAGACGCAGGAGCGTTCCCTCGATGATCGGATTGAGGCCGAGGTTCGATTCGCGGATCGCCTTGTCGACGGCGTGCACCATGCCCTTGTCCCATACCTGGACCGAGAGCATGCGCGGCTCGGGAACGGACACGGTGGCCACCTGATTGAGCGGCATGGTGCTGCCGTAAGCCGCCACGACGATGGGATCGAGAAGGCTCGCGCTGGCGCGACCGGTACGGAGGCCGGCGAGGTCGTTCTTGAACACGCTGAGCGCGCCCTGCATGCGGCGCTTCAGGTCGTTGATGTCGTAGTCTTCATCGGCCATCTTGCCAACCTTCCAGAACTGATCGGCGCCGTGCCAACCTTTCGCCACTCACGGGCAGCGGCGGGCCGCCGGCGCTCGCTGTTGTTACCCGTCGATGACGGTGCAAAGACCCTTGCCCTTCAGAACATTGACGAATGCGCCATGCTCATGGACCGAGAACACCACTACCGGAATCTTGTTGTCGCGGGCAAGCGCAATCGCCGCAGCGTCCATGACCTGCAGATTTCTAGAAAGCACTTCCTGGTGCGTCAGGCGCTCGTAACGGCGCGCGGTCGGATCCTTCTTGGGATCGGCGGTGTAGACTCCATCGACCTGCGTTCCCTTGAGAAGAGCGTCGCAATCCATCTCGGCGGCGCGCAAGGCGGCACCCGAGTCGGTGGTGAAGAAGGGATTGCCGGTACCGGCAGCGAAGACGATCACCTTGTTGGCGGCGAAATGGCGCAAAGCCTCGCGCTGGGTGAAGGTCTCGCAAAGGGCGGGGATAGCAATGGCCGACAGCACCACGGCCGGCGCCCCGAGTCGTTCGATGGCCGAGCGCATGGCGAGCGCGTTCATCACCGTACCGAGCATACCCAGGTAGTCGCCGGTCGTCCGATCGCCGCCATCGGCAGCCACGGACACGCCACGGAAGATATTGCCACCGCCGACAACCACGCCGACCTGGATGCCCAGCCGATGCGCCTCGACGATTTCACCGGCCAGACGGTCGACCACCTTGGGATCGATGCCGAAGCCGCGATCGCCCATCAGGGCTTCGCCCGACAGCTTGAGCAGGACACGGCGATACTTGAGCTCGGTCATGGGCAAAACTCCAAATTTTTCGAGAAAAGGCGATTCCGAGAAAGGGAAGGTTCTAAAGCGTTCCAACTACCCCGCATCGACGGCGATGGAAACCCCCACGAGCAATATACTCAAGACAGCTGCCATGCGAAGGAGGCAGACATGACAAGGGCGCCGAACCAGTCGGCGCCCTCATCGTGGTCAGTTGGAATACCGCTCAGCCCTGACCGGCGGCGGCGGCCACTTCGGCGGCGAAGTCGCTCTCGCCCTTGTCGATGCCTTCACCGAGGGCGAAGCGCACGAAGCCGGTGACCTTGATCGGCGCACCGACCGTCGCCTCGGCAGCCTTGACGGCGGCTTCGACGGTAAGGTCGGGATTGATCACGAAGGCCTGCTTCAGAAGCGTCGACTCTTCGAAGAACTTGCGAATGCGGCCTTCGACCATCTTCTCGATAACGGCGGCCGGCTTGCCGGACTCCTTGGCCTGCTCGATGAAGATGGCGCGCTCGCGCTCGACGACCTCGGCCGAGATATCCTCGGCGGACAGCGCCAGCGGCGAGGTGGCGGCAACGTGCATGGCGATCTGCCGACCGAGCTTGACGAGCTCGTCGACGTTGCCGGTCGACTCGAGGGCGACGAGCACACCGATCTTGCCGAGACCGTCGGCGATCGCCGAATGGATGTAGGTAGCAACGGCACCGGCCGACACCTTGAGGGAGGCGGCACGGCGGAAGCCCATGTTCTCGCCGATGGTGGCGATCAGTTCCTTGACCTCGGCCTCGACCGAATGCGCCTTGCCCGGATAGGTCGCGGCGGCAATGGCGGCGGCGTCGCCACCCTTGTCCACGGCAACGGTCGCCACGGCACGCACCAGCCCCTGGAAGGCCTCGTTGCGGGCGACGAAATCGGTCTCGGAATTCACTTCGACGACGGCGGCGGTCTTGTCGCCGGTGGCGACGCCGACCAGACCCTCGGCGGCAACGCGCCCGGCCTTCTTGGCGGCCTTGGAAAGCCCCTTGGCGCGCAGCCAGTCGATGGCGGCTTCGATGTCGCCATTGTTCTCGGCCAAGGCGTGCTTGCAGTCCATCATGCCGGCGCCGGTCTTCTCGCGGAGATCCTTCACCTGTGCAGCGGAAATGTTCATGTGACCCTCGTCTTTTCTCGTGAAACCTCAAAACGCCCGCAGCCGGATTGGTAACGGCCCGTCCTGACGGGCCGATGAACGGATGCCGAACACCCTCTCGGGCAGCTCGACGCCGGCAGGCATCTCCGGTTCAAGCGCCCACCGGCCGGTGGGCTTCCTAACAGCTCGGGCGGACCCTCGGAGGACCCGCCCGAAAAGCGTTGCCAAGATCACGCCGAAGCGTGGATCAGGCGTTGGCCTCGGCGGCGGCCGCGTCGTCGGCGAGCGCCGGCTCTTCCATCGGCTGCTCAGCGGCTCCGATGTCTTCACCCATGGCGCCCATGGCGCGCGACAGGCCGTCGATGGCTGCGCGCGAGATCAGGTCGCAATAGAGCGAAATGGCGCGGCCGGCGTCGTCGTTGCCCGGAACCGGGAAGGTGATGCCATCCGGGTCGCTGTTGGAGTCGAGGATGGCGGCAACCGGAATGCCGAGGCGACGGGCTTCGTCGATGGCATTCTTTTCCTTGTTGGTGTCGATGACGACGATCAGGTCGGGCGTGCCGCCCATGTCCTTGATACCGCCCAGAGCACGCTCAAGCTTGTCGCGCTCGCGGGTCATCACCAGACGTTCCTTCTTGGTGAGGCGGGCGGACAGCTCGGAGTTGAGCGTCTCGTCGAGCTTGCGCAGGCGCTGGATCGAGCCGGAGATGGTCTTCCAGTTGGTCAGCATGCCACCCAGCCAGCGGCTGTTGACGTAGTACTGAGCCGAACGATGAGCCGCCTCGGCGATCTCTTCCTGGGCCTGACGCTTGGTGCCGACCAGCAGAACACGACCACCGCGGGCGACGGTGTCGGACACGGCCTTGAGGGCCTGGTGCATCAGGGGAACGGTCTGCGCGAGGTCGAGAATGTGGACGTTGGCGCGCGAGCCGAAGATGTAGGACTTCATCTTCGGGTTCCAGCGGTGCGTCTGGTGGCCGAAGTGAACGCCAGCCTCGAGAAGCTGGCGCATGGTGAACTCGGGAAGAGCCATGGATGTAGTACCTTTTTCCGGTTTGGCCTCCGCGGGAGGAATCAGCCAGGGCAACCTGCCCGAACCGACCGGAGGGAACGCCAAGGCGCACCCGCGGCTCCCGCGTGTGGAATGGCGCGGGATATAGGGGAAACGGCCGCTGATGGCAAGTGCCAACGGTTACCGGTTACCGCCGAAATAGCCATTGAGTGCTCGCCCCGCCCCCTTGCGCTCACCACTATTTTACCTAGCTCACCATGTTAGCTATTATCATAAGCATGCTTATTATCTATAGGTTATGCATGAGCAACTGGACACCCACCATCGGCAGCTTGGTCCATGAGATCGACCGCCTCGTAAAGAAGCGATTCGACCGGTTTGCCGAGACGACCGGCATGTCGCGCGCCCAGTGGCAGGTCCTTGCCCGCGTTGCCAAGCGGCAAGGCGTGAACCAGGCAACTCTGGCCGATCTCGTTGGCGTCGAGCCGATCAGCATTTGCCGCATGGTCGACCGTCTTGAGGCGATGAACCTCGTGGAACGACGACCAGACCCGGGCGACCGCCGTGCCCGTCTGATTCATATAACCGAGAACGCCCGCCCGGGACTCGAACGCATGCGGGCGACGGCCCAAGCTCTGTTCAAGGAAGCCCTTATGGGCATTACCCCCGAGGAAGAGGAAGTTCTCACCAACTTGCTCGGCCGTGTCCACGCCAATCTTGTCGCCATGACCGGCGAGGATTTGCCCTCCCCCATTCCGGCCAACACCGCCAATTCCCTCCGGCCCCAGCCGGACCAGAAAGACTGACGAGAAATGTCCGATACCCAAGACTCAACGCCTGCCTCGACCACCCCCGCAAAGCAGGCACAGGCCGCCCCTTCCCGAAAGTCACGCCGGAGCGGGCTCCGCTACCTGCTGATTGCGGCGTTTCCCCTGGCGCTTGTCGCGGCCGGCGGCTGGTATTGGGTGATCGGTGGCCGGTGGGCCTCGACCGACAACGCTTATGTGCAGCAGAACAAGGTGTTGGTCGCTCCCGAAGTGGAAGGACGCATTGCCGAAGTACTGGTCGGGCAAAACCAGACGGTGAAACCCGGCGACGTTTTGTTCCGGATCGACGACGCCGCGTATCGAATCGCCCTTGAGAAGGCCGACGGGGCCGTAGCGCTCGCCCGCCTGCAGGTGAAAGAGCTTCGTACCCGCCTGAAGGATGCCGAACTGAAGGCCGAAACGGCGCGCAATACCCTCGCCTTCCAGGAGGTGCAGTTCAGCCGCCAGGAGAAGCTCCGGCAGACCGGCAACGCAACCGAAGCGCAATATGACAGCGCCCGCCACGAGCTCGACCTTGCCAGGCAAGCCGTGGCGGAGGCAGAGCAAGGCGTGACCGATACGCTGGTCGCACTCGGCGGGGATGCCGACATAGCGACCGACAAACACCCATCGGTGCTCGGTGCCCTCGCGGCGCAGGACAGCGCCCGGCTCGACCTGAAACGTTCCGTCGTGCGTGCGCCGACCACCGGCACCGTCAGCCAGGTGGGCAATCTGCAAGTCGGCCAATACATCGGCAGCGGCAGCCCGGTCATGGCGATCATCGATACCACCAGCACCTGGGTGGAGGCCAACTTCAAGGAGACCGATCTCGGCCACATGCGCCCCGGACAACCGGCCGAGTTGACGTTCGACGCCTATCCCGACGTCACGATCAGGGGACACATCGACAGCTTCGGCGGCGGCACCGGTGCCATCTTCTCGCTGCTGCCGGCGCAGAACGCCACCGGCAACTGGGTGAAGGTCGTGCAGCGCGTACCCGTTCGGATCGCACTCGACGAGCCAACATCGTTGCCGTTGAAGGCCGGCCTCAGCGTCGGGGTCTATGTCGACACCGGCTTCGTCCGGCCGCTGCCCGCCTTCCTGCGGACCGCGCTCGACACGCTGGGATTCGCACCGGAAGCACAGAAGCTCGCCGCCAGATGACAGCCCCCGCCGACCTGACGAAGGTGCCGCACCGCGGCCTGCTGTCGCTCGCCACCATGCTGGCGGTGATCATGCAGGTGCTCGACACGACGATCGCCAACGTCGCCCTTCCCTCGATGCAAGGCAGCCTCGGGGCGGCTCAGGATACGATCAACTGGGTGCTGACCTCCTACATCGTCGCGTCGGCAATCGTAATGCCGCTGACGGGCTGGATCGCAGACGCCATCGGCCGCAATCGCCTGTTCCTCATCTCGGTGGCAGGCTTCACATTGGCTTCCTGCCTCTGCGGCATGGCCGGCAGCCTGACCGAGATGGTGCTGTTCCGCGTGCTTCAGGGCGTGTTCGGCGCATCGCTCGCACCACTGTCACAGGCCGTGCTGCTCGACATCAATCCGCGCGAACGACACGGACAGGCCATGGCCCTTTGGGGCGCCGGCATCATGGTGGCGCCGGTTCTCGGACCGACACTGGGAGGATGGCTGACCGACAGCTTCGATTGGCGCTGGGTCTTCTACATCAACGTTCCGGTCGGCCTCCTCGCCTTCCTCGGCATCGCCTTCACCATGCCAGCTTCGCCACGCCACAGCCGCTCGTTCGACTTCGTCGGCTTTGCCTTCCTTGGCCTGTTCGTCGGCGCGCTTCAACTGATGCTCGACCGCGGAGAGCAGCTCGACTGGTTTTCCTCGCCGGAAATCGTCATCGAAGCCGCGCTCGCCGCCGCCGCGCTCTGGTGCTTCGTCGTTCATTCGGCAACAGCCGAGCACCCCTTCATTCACCCGCAAATCTTCCGTGATCGCAACTATGTGGCCGCCAGCATCTTCAGCTTTGCCATCTCTGTGGTGCTGCTCGCCACCACCGCGCTGCTGCCGCCTCTCCTGCAACGCATCATGGGGTTTCCCACGGTAACCACTGGGCTCGTGCTGGCGCCGCGCGGCATCGGCACCATGGTGGCCATGCTGTTGGTCGGCCGTCTGCTGCGCTTCATCGATCCGAGACTCATCATCGTCGTCGGTCTCGGATTTACGGTCTGTGGTCTCTGGGGAATGACCGGCTTTACGGCCGACATGGACTCATGGCCGGTTATTTACACCGGTGTCTCCATGGGGTTCGGGCTGGGTCTCGTTTTTGTGCCGATGTCGACTGTGGGATTTGCCACACTGCCGACCGAACTCCGAACCGAAAGCGCCGCGTTGTTCAGCCTGGTGCGCAACATCGGCTCGTCGATCGGTATTTCCATGGTTTCGGTCGTCTTGACCCGCAATATCCAGGTCAACCACGCCGAACTCGCCGAACGGGTGACAGCGTTCTCGCCAAGCGTCGACGCGGCCGCACGCGCCGTCGGCATGAATGCCGATTCCAGCCCGTTCGCAGCGGTGCTCGATCAGATCACCACACTCCAAGCCACGATGCTCGCCTACATCGATGACTTCAAGCTGATGATGTATGTGTCGATCGCGGCGCTGCCGCTCGTGCTCCTGCTGCGCCGACCAAAGTCCCAGCCGCAGGGACCTATCATGCCCGATGCCGAGTGATGGGGAGCATCAGGCACCGGCTTCGGTCCGGTCGCCGGCCGCCAGTGCCGTGGCCTGGGCGACCCAGTCCTCGCGCTCGATCCGCCCGGGGAAAGCCAGGTAGGCACCGACCCAGCGCACTTCCACCGGTTTCCAGGCGGCAATCTGATCGAAATGATAGATGCCGAGCGCGTTGAGGCGCGTCGCGTTCTGCGGACCGATTCCCTTGATGCGCCGGAGATCGTCGGCACCGCCCGCGCGTGGTCCCGGCAGTGCCGGCGGCCGCTCGCCGACGCGATCGGCGGCGGCAATGCGATCGAGCCCGGCCGAGACCTCGGCCGCAGGGCCGGTCAATACGTCCGGAGCGATCGGCTCCACGGGCTCTGCCGACACGATCTCGGCTGGAACGGCCGGTTCAGCCTGCGGCCTTGTTGGAGTGGGAGTTGGGGGCGCTTCGGTCTCGACAGCGGCCGCATCCGCCTCGGCCGCTTCGGCGGCGGCCATAACCTCGGTCAATCGCTCGCTTCCGACCGTGCGACGGCCAAACCATTGCTTGACGAGGATGCCGACCAGCACACCGGCACCAACTGCGATCGCCGTCAGGAAGAAGGCTTCGATGATCAGGATGGCCATGATGAACTCCGGTGGGAGAAAGGCGGCCGAATGGCAGAGGTCATGCTTCGATGCGGTCTGAACCAAACCAACCGATGACAAGGCCGGCAGCGAATGCGATGAGGAGATAGGGCCAGAGCATGATTGCAAGGTAGAGCATCATCGTCTCCCGATCAGGGCGCCGCCAAGGTGATGGAAAGCCCGTCGACACCTCCGGCCACTCCGCTGGTCGCGAGCCGGCTGGGATCTACCCCAATCTCGGCGAAGGCGCCTGCGACACTCCGCGCGCGCGCCTCACCGAGCGATTGGGCCTGTTCGGCATCGAGCCCCGACACGGTGGCAATCAACGCGAAGCGCGCGGTCGGGCATCGGAGCGCCAGCCCACCGAGCCGATCGACCACTCCCCAACTGTTGGCGGCAATGGCGGCCGAACCCTCGTCAAACCGTATGGGATTGCGGTCGAGTACCTTCCCGATTGCCTCGCCGCAGGCGGCCGCCTCAAGTGGCGGTTCGGCCGGCAGTGCCGTAACGGCGACCTCAAGCGCGTATCCGGACGGCACCGCAGCCGAAAGCTCGGAGGGAAGGCGCGCGGAACCGGCAGCCGTGAAGGCGCTGCCCGTAACCCTGATCGCGGAACCTTCAACGCTGACGTTGCCCTTGGCAAGAAGCGACGCGGCGCGGATCGCGAACAATGCCGCCTCGCGAGCGTTCACCGGTACCGTTTCGGACAGGACGGAAGAATCGAGGATGTCGGCTCGACCAAAGGCCCTGTCGGCAGCGGTCCGGACTGCCTGGCGCATGGCCTCGTCGGCAAGATCGCCGTCGAGAGTCACCGTGTCGAAACCGCGTTCGACAAAGAACCGAAAGGCGACAGGAGCCGACACGTCGACGCTGCCCTTGACAACACCGGCCGGCAGGTCATCGAACTCCTCGGCAACAGACGCCTTGCCGTCGCCTGTTGATGCCTTGCCGGTCACCGACAGCGCATTGGCAACAAAGCGCACCTCTCCGGTGTCGAGCTGTTCCAGAATGGCGGCTGCCTTGCGCGCCACCGAAACGAGATCGATGGCTGGATCAAGTCCGGCGCCAAGGCCGGACCTGTCGATGAGGCCAAGGTCTTTGGACGTGCCGTCGACAACGGCGCGTATGGCGGAACGCATCGCCTCCGACGGGGCGGAGCCGCCAATTGTGAGCTGCTCGGCATCCTTGGTCAGCGACCAGACATAGGGCGCGACCACCGGTGGCGTGACGCCGTTGCTGACATCATAGCCTTGGGGAGGATTGGCAATTGCAGCCTCCAGTTCGACAAGGTCACCGGATGTCGAAGCGGCGCCGGAAAGCGTCAGATGCGTGCCCGACAGCAGCGCCGTTCCCTCGTCGAGCTTGGCAAGAAGGCCGACCGCGAACTCGGCGGCGGCATCGAAATCGTCCGGAGCGCCATCGGCCAGCGTCGTTTCGACCACCGGCTCGCTCTCCCCGGCAATGGCTTTCGCCGCGGCCGCCAAACTGCCTCGTACGCCGTCCGTCGGCACGAAGCCGGAGACCGTCACACGGCCGCGACTTTTCGAAACCGTCAGCGTAAACGGTTCGACGATCGGTAGCGCGATGGACTTCTGGAGAAGGAAACCGGGCGGATTCCAGGTCTCCAGATAGGCATTGAGCGTACGATAGGCCTCGGGGCTGGCGGCACGTCCGGATATGGTCAGCATCCTGTCGCTGAGCGAGATATGTGCCGACGCCAGGAGATCGATATAGTCCGTCGCCGCCTCGGCGACATCGGCGAATCCAGCCGGTGCTCCCGACGCATAGTCGAGGTTGTCGAACACGTTGCGCGGACCGACCGCCTGTCGCACCACATCGAGCAGGCTGGTGCGCGTCGCCGGGTCAGGAACGACACCCGACACCGTGACGCCACTGTCGTCTCGATCGACGGACCAGACGAAGGGCGAGGCCAACGGCCGCGCCACGTTCACCGTTTCCAGGTTGTAACCTTCCGGCAACGTCGGCGCAAAAGAGGTCAGGCGATCATAGGCCGCGTTGCTGACGGCCTCGCCGTCGACGGTCACCGTCCGGTCGGCCAGGGTCACCTGTCCTCGCGACAGCAAGGCCGGCAAACCATAAAGCATTCTGAGAACGTCGAAATAGCGATCATCGGCCTTGCCACGCGCCAACAGACTGTGATCGACCACGGCGAGCCCCGGAGCCGCCGCCGCCATGCCGCCCAGGATGCGCGCCCTGTCCGGCAGCGAAGGCACGGCGCCGGATAGCGACACCGTGTCGCCACTTCGCTCGAACCTGGTGACGTAGGGATGGACTTCGGGCAGCAGCCCGGCCGCCGAGGCGTCAACCGCGCGAATGCCATAGAGGCGGCTCAACCGCTCGACCGCCAACTGACGATACTCTTCGGACGGTGCGTCACCTCGAAGGAACACATCGCGACCGCGAACATCGACCGACGCCCAGCTGGTCGCTTCGCCGGCCAACACCTGCCCGGCACGTGTTCCGAGATCGACGGCAATGTCAGCCGTGCGGCTGATGAGCGCAGCCGCGGTCACGGCAACCGCCGCCGTCACGCCAAGTATCGCCGAGATCTGCCAGCGAACCATCTCCCGCCTCCGCACACCCGGACATCATCCACCTGATTGCTAGGCTGAGAATACGAAACGGCATTTGCGAAAAGCAATTACCCAGGGAGCACACTCGTCAAACAAATGATGGGCAAGGCAAAAATGTCGTCACCTGCGAGCTTTGTCACGGGCGCCAAAAAGAAAAGGCCCGGACGAACCGGGCCTTTCCCTCAAACCCCAGAGGGATCTATATTACCAGTTGCGGGTCAGCTTGAGCATGGCCGCCCAGGTATCGTCCGTCACAGAAGGAGCCGTGCCGTCGGTGAAGACGTTGTCGCTGGTATAGTTCACTTCGGCGGTCAGGATGAGGTCCGGGGTGAACGCGTAATCAGCACCGACCTGAGCGATGACCTGATCCTCGGCCTTATCCCAGAACTTCGAACCGATACCGGCGTAAACAGCCAGAGCGTCCGTCGCCTGGTACTTCAGAGCGCCAGCGGCGCCGAAGTAGTTGTCGGCGTCGTAATCGACATAGGTGCCGACGAGACGAGCGCTCAGCTTGTCGACCAGCTTGAGGTCGGCAGTGGCCTTGAGGCCCCACATGTCGTTGTTGCCGAGGTCATGGGCCTCGTAAATGGCCGACAAGTCAACAGCACCCCAAGACTGGCCGGTGATACCGACGCGACCGGTGTACATGATGTCGGCGCTGCGGCCGGTCGTCCAGATGGTCGGCTGCCACTTGCTGCTGTTGTCCAGACCCTGGAAACCAGCACCGACGTAGAAGCCACCGCCGAGGTTGTCGACCATGATCTGGGCGCCAACGCCACTCTTGTCGAACTCGCCATAGATGGCGCCGGTGTCGCCGTAGAACACATCGCCGTAGGCGTTGCCGAACTTACCAACGGTCAGGTAACCAACCTGAATGAAGGCATCGTCAGCCGTGATCGTGCCAGCAGCGCTGTCGAGCTGCAGGACGAAGAACGAGCGAACGGTGCCGAGATCCGAAGCCGTACGAGCGTCGAACTTGACCTGAGCGTCAGCCTTAAAGTTCACCTTATCGCCAACAACCAAGGAGTTCGACGCAGAGTCGATATCCGTGTTGTTGGTGTAAACGACACGAGCGCGGACGCGGCCGGAGATGTCCAGGCAGGTCTCGGTGCCGGGGATGTAGAAGAAGCCGGCGCCGTAGGCGTCGCAAACCTTCACGTAGTCAACAGCAACCGGAGCGGCTTCGCCCGGCAGGTCGGCGGCGTAAGCACCGGTGGCGACCATCAGGCCGGCGGCGGTGCCGAGCAGCGTCTTCATGTTCATTTCCTGACCTCCAAAGTCATCTAGAGAAGGAACCCTTCCCTGCCTGACAACAAACGGCCTGACCGTTATCATCGATGGCTTGGAACCGGTTCCGGTTCTTTGCCGCCTTGCTCCGCCGCCTAACCACCCCAGGCAGATCGACTTCACTTGGCGGTGAGTTCCGTCTCCCGAAATCTCACGGTGATAGTGATGGCCGATCCTGAGCCGGTCTTCAACGGGAAAGACGCCGGCAATCCGCCCGGTGCGGCTAATCGAAAATCCATGTTGCAGTTTTGTCACGCACCCTCCCACCCCCCTCGGCAGGAGAATTAACGAGAGGTTAAGGCCCTGCTTCAAAAGGAAATTGTCGATTTCCAACCCATTAGCATCCGTGGCTTTTCCACAGACCTCAGGGAACATACTCATAACCAAACGGCTAGCGTTGGCGTCCTCTTTCAACAGGCCAAGCCGCAGGTGGCCAATCCAACGACGGCGAATCTCTCCGGGGAGAGTCGGAGCGCCCAGGTGGGAGGGGAGTACGTGCCGGCGTCGGATGCCCGTCAAGGAACTCGGCCGTCAAACGATCTCTCGGCGAACCGGTTCACTCTCGAGTGGGCTTGATGCTCCGCTGCCTTTCGGATTGGATGACGTCGCCTCTTCCTCTCTCACCGGAACTGACAGATGTCCTCCCGCCCCTCTCCGCAGGCCGTCGCCGCGGGCCTCATCGCCGCCTTCGTCGGATTCGGCGGCGCCTTCACTGTCGTCGTGCGCGGCCTTTCCGCGGCCGGCGCGTCTCCGGCCGAGGTGGCCTCGGGCCTGATGGCTGTCACTATAGTTATGGGGCTCTCGGGCATATTGCTCAGCCTTCGGTTCCGGATGCCGATTTCGGTGGCGTGGTCAACGCCGGGCGCGGCGCTGCTCGCCTCCTCAGGCGCGGTGGCCGGCGGATACTCCTATGCCGTCGGCGCCTTCCTTATAACGGGCGCGCTGTTGATGCTGTCAGGCGTCATCAAGCCGCTCGGCCGCGCGGTCGCCGCCATACCGACGCCGATCGCCTCGGCGATGCTGGCCGGCGTGCTCCTGACGCTCTGCCTCGCGCCGGTCAAGGCGGTGGCGATTTCACCACTTGCCGGCCTCGCGGTCGTGGTGACATGGCTCGGTGTCGGTCTCTGGCGAAAGGTGCTCGCCGTGCCGGCTGCGGTGATCGTCGCCGCGATCATCATCGCCATGACGACGCCGATCCCCCCGGCGGTCACCCAAGGGCTCGTGCCGGCACCGCTCCTCATCATGCCGCATTTCAGTTTTGCCGCGTTGATCGGTACGGCGCTTCCTCTTTACGTGGTGACCATGGCGGCGCAGAACATTCCCGGCATGGCCGTCCTGAACGCCAATGACTACCGCCCGGAGTTCGGCCCCATCCTCAGGAACACCGGCGCCTTCACCCTTCTCGCAGCACCGTTCGGTGGCCATGCGGTCAACCTCGCGGCGATCACCGCCGCCCTTTGCGCCGGCCCCGATGCCGATCCCGACAAGGACAACCGGTATTGGGCGGCCGTCGTCTGCGGCGTCGCCTACGTGATCGTCGGCCTGATCTCGGGTGCCGCGACGGCCTTCATCGCAGCCGCTCCGCCCGTTCTCATCGAGGCGGTGGCCGGCCTCGCGCTGCTCGGGGCGTTCGGCGCCTCCACCTCGACCGCCCTGTCGTCGCCCGATACGCGGGAAGCGGCCGTCGTCACCTTCCTCGTCACGGCGTCCGGCGTCGGCTTCTTCGGCATCCCTGGCGCCTTCTGGGGCCTGATCGCCGGCATCGCCGTCCATCTCATCAACCGCTTCAGGATGACCGCCTGACGATCCAACGGACTCACCACATGCTTTACCTCGTAAGACACGGACAAACGCTCTGGAACACCGAGGCGCGCTTCCAGGGGCAGTT
Source organism: Pleomorphomonas sp. NRK KF1 (assembly GCF_023721755.1). Classification (GTDB taxonomy): domain Bacteria; phylum Pseudomonadota; class Alphaproteobacteria; order Rhizobiales; family Pleomorphomonadaceae; genus Pleomorphomonas. The sequence goes on from NZ_JAMDLH010000002.1 coordinate 463,295, forward strand.
CGATTCGCCGCTCACCAATCTCGGCCGCGATCAGGCAAGCCGTGTCGGCCGGGCTCTCGCCGCGGAAATCGGCGTGCGCTCTGAACCGATCCGCGCCTATGTCAGCCCACTCGGGCGCACCCGTGCGACGGCTGGATTGATCGGTCAGTCGCTGCCGATGCGCATCATCGAAGAGACACGGTTGATGGAGGTCCATTTCGGCGAGTGGGAAGGGTTGACTCGCGACGACATCCTGTCCCGTTTCGGCAAGGATCAATCCATCCGGCCGCTCGACTGGCAGTTCCAGGCACCGGGCGGCGAGACGCTCGATGTCGTGCTGGCCCGCGTCGCCGCATGGTATGAAGACGCGGAAACGCCGGCCGTCGTCATCACCCACGGGGTCATCAGCAGGCTGGTGCGCGGCCTCCATGCGGGGCTCTCGCACGAGGAGATGCTGACGCTCCCGGTGTCGCAGGACGGCTATTTCCGGCTTGATGGCGGACGCATCGAGTTCGTGCCGGCACCATGAGGAGCTTGACCAGGTCTCGTTGACCGAACCGGTCAAATCCTGGTGTGAATGGCGTGATCGGCTGCCTCCGGGCTCGCCAGGGTAGCGATTTTGCCTTATGGTCCATAATCATGACCTTCTGGCAGCAATTCTCCGCCGTCATCTCCCGCATTCCCGATGCGGTCACCTGCGTCTTTCAGTGCGTGGTCGACGTGCTGCGAGATACCTTGTCGCCGGAAGCGCGGCGCGAGGTCGCCTTTACCTCCGCCATGATTGCGCTTTCCGCCAAGATGGCCAAGGCCGACGGCGTCGTCACGGCCGACGAGATCGCCGTGGTGGAGCGCCTTTTTCAGGTGCCGCCGGAAGAAAAGCGCCACGTCGCCCGCCTCTTCAATCTCGCCAAGCAGGATACTGCCGGCTACGAGTATTATGCGGAGCGCATCCATGCGCTCTATGAGACGGACATGGAAACGCTCGAGGATATCCTCGACGGCCTGTTCGTCATCGCCACTGCCGATGGCAGCCTGCACGACGACGAGCTTGCCTTCCTGGAAACGGTGGCGACCATCTTCCGCGTCCCGCAGGCCGCTTTCCATCGGCTTTTCGCCCGTCATGTCGGTGAAGACGCCCGTTGCCCCTATGCGGTGCTCGGCCTTCCGCCGGGAGCCGACGACGCGGCGGTGAAGCAGGCGTGGCGGCGTCTCGTCGCCGAGCATCACCCGGACCGTCTGCAGGCGCGAGGCCTGCCGGCCGATTTCATTCGGGTGGCAACCGAGAGGATGGCCACCATCAACGCTGCCTACAGCGCGATCACCCGGCAGGCCGCCTGAGACCTGTCGCCGGCGCCGCGGTTCACCTGCGATTTGGCGTTCAGGTCTCTTCCGGCACTCTCCGGCTTCCGCTAAGACAGAAGCCATGACCGACGCAACCTTCCTCCCCGACGGCTATCATGCCCTCGCACCCGGCAAACTCGCAAACGTCGTCACCTTCGTGGAGATGACAGAGGCGCCCGACCGTCCTCGTCAGCCTGCACCAGCCGGCTACACGCTCGAGCCCATCGAACGGTGGGACACGGACGCCTTTCTCGACCTCTACAGGGAAATCGGTTGGGAATGGCTGTGGAGCTCGCGCCTGTTGATGCCGCGCGAGAAGCTCGAAGCCAAGCTCGCCGCGCCACACATGCGCTCCTGGTGCCCGGTGAAGGACGGCCGGCGGATGGGAATCGTCGAGATGGACCTCTCCAAGCCGGGCGAGACCGAGATCTCCTTCTTCGGTCTTGTGCCCGATGCGGTCGGCGGCGGCATCGGCGGCTGGATGATGCGGGAGGCCATCGCCCTTGCCTTCGGGAGACCGGGCGTGAAACGCCTCTGGCTGCATACCTGCCATTTCGACAGCCCGCAGGCCCTACCCTTCTACATGCACATGGGCTTCGTGCCCTATGCCCGCGCGGTGGAAGTGCACGATGACGTCCGCCTCCTTGGAGAACTCGGAGAAAGCGCCGGCTCGCATATCCCGATGATCCGGAATGGTCGCGCGCCGGATCTCGAGCAGGCTTGAGGCGCCGGCGGAGGTCCGGCGAACAAACGGGACTGGCTTCGCCGTCATCTTGTGGTATTGACCTTGCGGTACCAGCCCGAGGGTGAGCAACCCACAGGGCACGTACCGCAAGAGACCGACATGATCGCATCCGAGCGCCCGGCTCCCGTTTTCGTTGACAGCCCTCCCCGCCTGCCCATGACGAGTTTCCGCGACGCGGAAGCTGCCGTCGACCGTCTGGTCGAGATCTACGCCCGCAACACCGCCTTTCTTCGCTCGTCCTTCGAGGCGGTCGTGCAGGGGGCCGTTCCCGAAGGTCGCATCCGCGCCTATTACCCGCTGATCCGGGTGTCCACGGACACGCACGGCCGCGCCGACTCGCGCCTGTCCTACGGTCAGTTCAGCGGCCCCGGCGTCTACGAGACCACCGTCTCCCGGCCCGAACTGTTCCGCACCTATCTGGTCGATCAGTTGTCGGTAATCATCCGCAACTACGACACGCCGGTGGAGATCGGCGAAAGCTCGCTGCCGATCCCCCTGCACTTCGCCTTTTACGAAGGGGCCTATGTCGAAGGCGCCCTGATGGACACCTTGCCTCGCCCCTTGCGCGACATGTTCGACGTGCCCGACCTCGCCGTCACCGACGATGCCATCGTCAATGGCACGCTCGACCCGAAGATGGGCGATCCTCTGCCACTGGCGCCGTTCACCGCCCCGCGAGTCGACTATTCGCTGCACCGCCTCCAGCACTACACGGCGACCTCGCCGCGGTACTTCCAGAACTTCGTTCTGTTCACCAACTACCAGTTCTACGTCGACGAGTTCGCCGCCCGCGCTCGTGAGATGATGGCATCCGGCCAGAGCGACTACACGGCCTTCATCGAACCCGGAAACCAGATCACGCCGCTCGGCGAGGCGGCGCCGGTCGAGGGTGAAGAGCTCCAACGCCTGCCACAGATGCCGGCCTATCACCTCGTTCGCGACGACCATTCCGGGATCACCCTGGTCAACATCGGCGTCGGTCCCTCGAACGCCAAGACGATCACTGACCACGTCGCCGTTCTTCGCCCGCATGCCTGGGTGATGCTCGGCCACTGTGCCGGCCTCAGAAGCAGCCAGGCGCTTGGTGACTACGTTCTGGCCCACGGCTATGTGCGCGACGATCACGTACTCGACGCCGACCTGCCGCTGTGGATTCCCATTCCGCCGCTGGCGGAAATCCAGGTGGCGCTGGAAGGTTCGGTGGCAGAGGTCACAGGCCTCAAGGATCTCGAGCTCAAGCGCATCATGCGCACCGGCACCGTTGCCACCATCGACAACCGCAACTGGGAACTGCGCGACCAGCGCGAGCCGGTGCAGCGGTTCTCTCAATCCCGCGCCATCGGCCTCGACATGGAATCGGCGACGATCGCCGCCAACGGCTTCCGTTTCCGCGTGCCTTACGGAACGCTGCTCTGCGTCTCCGACAAGCCGCTGCACGGCGAACTCAAACTGCCGGGAATGGCCAGCGCCTTCTACCGGCGCCAAGTCAGCCAGCACCTGACCATCGGCATGCGCGCCATGGAAAAGCTGCGCGAAATGGCACCGGAACGGCTGCATTCGCGCAAGCTTCGCTCCTTCATGGAAACGGCCTTCCAGTAGGCGCGCCGCTTCCACCCTGACCCATCGAAACCGGATTGTCTCATGCTCACCATTTTCGACTGTGACGGCGTACTCATCGATTCCGAGATCATTTCCTCGACGGTTACCGCGGAAGTGCTCAACGAGGAGGGCTTCGCCATCACCGCCGACGAAGTGACGTCCCGGTTTGCGGGCCTCGCCAGCGGCGAAATGGAGGCCATTCTCTCCGAGGAGACCGGGCTACCGGTCAGCGGTCGCATCAAGGATCGCATCCAGGCGGAGTTCGACCGTCGTATCGTGCACGTGAAGGCGGTGCCCGGCATCGCCGAACTGCTGGATGCGCTCGACGGCCCGCGCTGCGTCGGCTCCAATGCCCACTCGGCCTATCTCAAGAAGGCGCTGACCAGCGCCGGACTCTACGATCGCTTCAAACCCTACGTGTTCTCGGCCGGCGAGGTCGGAACCTGCCAGGGCAAGCCCGACCCCAACGTCTTCCTCCACGCAGCCCGCGAGTTCGGCGTCGATCCAGCCGAGGCGATCGTCGTCGAGGACTCATTTGCCGGCGTCACCGCCGCCGTTCGGGCCGGCATGCGGGCGATCGGTTTCACCGGTGGCGCCCATTCGTGGCCGGGACACGCCGAAGCGCTGATGGAAGCCGGTGCGGAAACGGTGGTCCGTCGTCACGCGGACATTCTTGCGGTGGTCGAGGCCTTCCGGAGCTGGGACGGCCGGGGCGTGTGACAATCCGCCGTGTTCGGCAAGCGATGATGCCCGACGGCGGTCACGCCTTTTTCGCTGCCCGCAACACGGCGGCGATCACCGACGCCACCGCCTTGTAGAGGTCGACGGGAATCGTCTCGTCGAGCTTCAGCGTCGACAGCGCATCGGCAAGCGCCGGATTCTCCTCGATAGGCACGCCGGCGTCCCGCGCCTTGTCGATGATCGCCTCGGCTACGGCTCCCTTGCCCGTCGCAACCACTTTCGGCGCGTCCGGCGCGGCGTATTGCAGGGCGACCGCCTTGCGAATGTCCTTGTCGCTCATAGCTGAAGATCCAGGCGATGGCTGGCTGCGACCGTCATGTCCTCGCGCCCCTCGGGCGGGTGGCCGCGGTGCAAATCGAGGCCGGCCACCACCATGCCCTCCTGTTCGAGACCAAGCACGATGTTCTCCCGCTCCGCTTCCATGCGGACGAAGCCGTCGTCGCTTTCGCACCAGACGCCGACCGCCACCCTGCGCCCGTCCATCAGGCCGATACGCACAGCAACCGGCCCCAGGGGCACGATGTCGAAGGCGATATCGACCTGGAACACCTTGCGCGGCTTTGCCCCTGGCTCAGGTGGGGGGTGATCGTCGCGCTCGATACGAAGCTGGGCGATCGAGGTCCCGTTCGGCCCGGCGATGGGGATCTCGAACATCAGGGCCTGCGTCGGCTGCGCGCCTTTGGCATCCCGGCTCTCGGATGTCGCCGCCTGATGCAGGAAGACACGCGACAACGAACGCTCCGCTTCGCCGAGCGCGCGACCGGCTAGCGCCTCCGTCGTTCCCGCCTCGGCCTGATCGCCGTCGACAACCCGCATAGCCGGCTGGCCACGCACCGGTCCACCCTTGCGGGGCGGCGGCGGTCGGTTGATGCTTGTGACACCGTCGTCGCCAGCCATGCTCGCCATCACGTCGGCATTGCGGCCAAGCCATGCCACCAGTTCGCGCCGCAGTATCCCCAACGCTCCCTTGAGATCGACACCCACCATTGTCGGAGCTGCTGCTGCGTTCGGCGATGCTATGGACGCGGAGGAAGCAAACCGTCTCTCGGAATTCACAACAGGTTCCGCGGCGAGCGCGGATACCGGGCGGATCGCTTGCGGAGGTTGCTGTGACGAGCCGATGCTTCCAGGCCCGGTCGAGATGCCGGCTTCCGAGCCTGACGGAGACGACGCGGCCGCCGCCGTTTGGCCGGCGCTCAGTTGAGCTGGCGTACCGGGCGCGGTGGGGGGAGCGGCAGTCGGCCCAGCCGTTACACGCGGCAACGCCGCAGGCGCAGCGTTCGGCAGACTATCCACCGTGGATGGGACAAAGAGAGCCTTATCGCCGACCTGGCGGCGAGGAGTGGCCTCTGCGCCTTGAGGCAGAGCGGAAGGGGGAGACACTGGGTGATCTGCGGCTGGTGTCAACCCAGCCGATACCACCGTGGCAGCCGCTGCGGGCAGTGGGTTCAATGGACGCCCCGGTGTCCATGGCGCAAAGGCGCGCGTCGACGTCGCAGCGGTGCTGGGGGCGCTCTGCGATGCCACTGACGGAGACGATGGCCCGCTCGTGTCGGGCTCGGGCACCGGCGCCTGGGTCGGTGACGACTGGACGATGGTGCCTGATGTCGGTTGCGTAGCGGCAGGTTGGCCGGATGTTGCTCCAGCGGGTGCAGTCAGGGTGGGTGAGATCGATGATGGCGGAGTGCTTGTTCCACCGGTGGACTGAGGTGCCGGAACACCTCCATCAGCGTCGACCGAGGATATCTGCGGTGTTGGCAGTGGTGGCGAACCATCGCGAGCAATCGGAGCGGCTGGCACCGATGGAGCCCCAGGGGGTGGCGTTGGTGTGGCATTCACGACGCTCGTCGCAGCGGAACCCGCCGACGGCATTTCTACCCTTGTCGCCGCTTGGGGAGACGCCAAGGCGCTGCCCGGCGGCGCAGACGCACCGGTCGCAGAGGAAGCTGGACCGGCAGTTGGAGCACTGGTGCTGGAACCGGTCGACACCCCAGGAGAGACTCCGGCCTGACCGGACGCGCCAGCGGTTGAAGACGGCGACACGCCGACCGGAGACGCGGCCGCCGTGGTGACCGGCGAAGAGCCGCCTTGGGCCTGAGGCGCTCCCGTGTTCGGAGACGGCCCTCCCGCAGCCGCCGGCGGCGGGCCTGAGGTCGCAACCGGCCGCGCGACAGCGGAAGGGTTGGCGAGCGAAGAAACCGACATCGCGGGGCGCGGGACGGCCTGACGTTTTTCTTCCGGCAAACCGCCGAGTGCCTGGCGAACCGCAGGCGGCAGAACAGCCGCCATCCGACCGGCCGCCACCGCCTCGTGAAAAAGGCCCGACGATCGGATCGCCTCGGCGACCCGCTCTGCCGTCACGTTGCCGTCGCCAAGACGAAATGCCAGCACCTGGTTGATCGCCGCCTTCACCGCATCGGGCAGATCGGGAGCGTCGGCAAGTTCGGCTAGCGTGGCGTAGAGCGGCGCCAATCCACCCTGGCGGCCAAGAGCCTCTGCGACCGCTTTCTCGATCAGAGTGGTCTCGGGAACAATGGCAACGGTCGGCTCGGCCGCCGCCGCCTGAACGTCGAGCAGCGAGCCGGCTGGTATCTGTTGCGCAAGCGTCTTGCCCGGTTGACCGGAGTTCGCCTGAATTTCGTTGGTCACCGGCGGCAGCGAGCCGATCGCCATGGGCGTGCTCCCGGAGAAGGGGGTCTCCGGAAGGGTGCTTCGAAACGGCCCGTCTGGCAAGCGATCACATTGGATCGGCGTTACCGAGAGCAAAACGGCGGCCGATGCCGCCGCCCTGTCGCTTACCCTTGATGGACCAGTTTCGGCTGGCGGGCCGCAAGCGTCTCGTCGACGCGGCGTCGTGGCGCCAGGCGTGGTGCAGCCTTGAACGCGTCCACGTCGCCCGACCTCGCCTTGTCCGCGAGATGGCGCAATGTGTCGACGAACTGGTCGAGGCTGGCCTTGGATTCGGACTCCGTCGGCTCGATCAGCATGGCACCGTGAACGACCAGCGGGAAATACATGGTCATCGGATGGTAGCCCTCGTCGATCATCGCCTTGGCGAAATCGAGCGTGGTGACGCCGGTGCCTTCAAGGAAGCGGTCGTCGAACAGCACCTCGTGCATGGCAGGACGTTCGGGGAAGGCGACGGTCATCAAGTCCTGGAGGCGTGCCTTGACGTAGTTGGCGGCGAGAACAGCGTCTTCCGATGCCTGCCGGAGGCCATCGGCGCCGTGGCTCATCATGTAGGCGAGCGCGCGGACGAACATGCCCATCTGGCCATGGAAGGCGGTGATGCGGCCGAAGGGCTTCAGCCCCCGCTCGCCGGCCGCCTTGCGCGTCTCGACGAACTCGGCGGCGCCCTCCCCGTCAAAACGAACGAAGGGAACCGGCGCATAGGGCGCCAGACGGTCGGACAGCACCACCGGACCGGCACCCGGACCGCCGCCACCATGCGGCGTCGAGAAGGTCTTGTGCAGGTTGATGTGCATGGCATCGACGCCAAGATCGCCGGGTCGGACCTTGCCGACAATGGCGTTGAAGTTGGCGCCATCGGCATAGAAGTAGGCGCCCGCCGCGTGCACGGCCTCGGCGATCTCGACGATGTCGCGCTCGAAGAGACCGCAGGTGTTGGGGTTGGTCAGCATGATCGCCGCGACCTCCGGGCCGAGACGCTTTCTGACCTCCTCCGGATCGACCGTGCCATCGGCACGCGCCGGAACGGACACCACGCGGAACCCGAGCTGGGCGGCGGTGGCCGGGTTGGTGCCGTGCGCCGACTCCGGCACGAGCACCACGTCGCGCGTCTCGCCACGATCGACGATTGCCGCCTTGATCGCCGCCATTCCGCACATCTCGCCGTGCGCGCCGGCCTTCGGGCTCATGGCAACCGATGCCATGCCCGTCAGTTCCAGGAGCCAGCGGCCGAGTTCGGCCACCAGTTCGACGGCGCCGGACACCGTCGACAACGGTTGCAGCGGATGAACGTCGCCAAAGCCCGGCAGCCGCGCCATCGCCTCGTTGAGACGCGGGTTGTGCTTCATGGTGCAGGAGCCGAGCGGATAGAGGCCGAGATCGATGGCATAGTTCTGCCGGCTGAGGCGAACGTAGTGACGCATCGTCTCCGGCTCGGTCAGGCCGGGGAGATCGATAGGCGCCGTGCGGGCAAGTCCGCCAAGACGCGGCTCGAACGCATCGACATCCTCAATGTCGACGCCGGTAACATCAAGACGACCGACCTCGAACAGCAGGGGTTCCTCGATGGCGAGCCCCTGATTGCCGGTGAATGTGGATGCGGCAACGACGGCATCTGTGGCGACGGGCGCGGTCGGGCGGCCCACGTTATTCATGATCATCGATCACCTCCGAAGGTGAACAGCGTCGAAAGCAGGAAGCTGCGATAGCGGCTCGGCGTCCTCACCGGGCTGTCGCTGAAAAAGCGGCGCTGGGAAGCGGAGGACTTTTCTTGTCCCCAGGATTCGGCGCCATCCGACGAGCGGTTGTCGGTCATGCCAGCGCCTCCCGCAGGGCGCTCGCGAAGGCAGCCCTGTCCTCGTCGGTGTTGACCTCGGTGGCGGCCACCACCAGCACGTTCGAAAGTTCGGGCCGGTTCGGCTCGAGCCGGCTGGCCGGGACGCCCGCCAGAACACCCTTCTCGGCCAGCGTCTCGATGACGGCAGCGGCGCCTTTCGGCAAGCGGAGGGTGAACTCGTTGAAGAAGGCCCGGTTGAGCAACTCGACGCCGGAGATACCGGCCAGCTCATCGGCTAGCCGAACCGCATTGGCGTGATTGGCCCGAGCGAGCTTCGTCAGCCCCGCGCCGCCCAGCAGCGTCAGGTGGATCGAGAACGCCAGGGCGCAAAGGCCGGCGTTGGTGCAGATGTTGGAGGTGGCCTTCTCGCGGCGGATATGCTGCTCGCGGGTTGAGAGCGTCAGCACGAAGGAACGCTTGCCGTCGGCATCGACCGTTTCGCCGCAGAGGCGGCCGGGCATCTGGCGGACGTATTTCTGGCGCGTGGCGAAGAGGCCGACATAAGGACCGCCGAAGCTCAGCGGGTTCCCGAGAGACTGTCCCTCGCCCACCACAATGTCGGCACCCTGACTGCCTGGAGGCTCGATCGCCCCAAGGGAGACGACTTCGGTGAAGACGGCGATCAGCAGGGCGCCCATGGCGTGCGCCTTCTCGGCGATCGGCTTCAGGTCGTAGAGATGGCCGTAGAAGGACGGCGACTGCACCACGACGCAGGAGGTCGTGTCATCGATGGCCGCGAGGATATCCTCGGTGCCCAAGAGATCCGGTGGCAGGCTCTCTACCACGTGTCCGGGAAAGCGCGTCACGGTCTCGACCACGCCACGATAATGGGGATGGACGCCCCCCGACAGCACCGCCCGGTCGCGCTTCGTGATCCTGTGGGCCATCAGAACGGCTTCGGCCAGGGCGGTCGAGCCGTCGTACATCGAGGCATTGGCCACATCCATGCCGGTGAGGCGAGCGACCTGCGTCTGGAACTCGAACAGAACCTGCAGGGTGCCCTGGGCGATTTCCGGCTGATAGGGGGTGTAGCTGGTGAGAAATTCGGAACGCTGGATCAGGTGATCGACGGTGGCCGGGACGTGATGCCGATAGGCACCGGCGCCAACGAAGAAGGGCACCGAGCCAGCCGCCGTGTTCTTCGCCGCCATGGTGCCAAGCCGGCGGGCGACTGCTTGTTCGCCGGCATGCGGCGGCAGCTTCGGTAGCGCCGCGAGACGCTTTGCCTTGGGAAGATCGGCGAAAAGATCATCGACAGAGGCAACGCCAATGGCGGCCAGCATGTTGCTCCGATCGACATCGGACAGTGGAAGATAGCGCATGGGATAGGCTCCAGGGAGGCCTTGGAAGATGGAACGGCCTTTCTTGGCAGGTCGGGTCCACCCCTCTCTCCAACTCTCCCCCACAAGGGGGGAGAGGGTGCCGCTAGGATCCGGCCAGAACTTCACGGTCGAATAGTTCGTGCCATTCAGCTCAACGAACCCTCTCCCCCTTGTGGGGGAGAGTTGGAGAGAGGGGTAGAAGCACTCCAAAACTCGTTGAGGCCTTTACAGCCCCTCGACGAAGGCCTTGTAGGCGGCCTCGTCCATCAGGACTTCCAGTTCGGCGGGATCGGACATTTCGATCCGGCAGAACCAACCGGCGCCTTCTGGATCCTCGTTGACGGTGATCGGACTGTTGGCCAGCGGATCGTTGGCTGCGACAACCGTGCCGGTAACCGGCGAATAGACCTCGCTGGCCGCCTTGACGCTTTCAACGACGGCGGTTTCCTCGCCCTTCTTCACCTTGCGGCCGACGGTTGGCACTTCGACGAACACGACGTCGCCGAGCTGGGCCTGGGCATAGTCGGTAATGCCGAGGGTCGCGACCTTGCCCTCGACGGCGATCCACTCGTGCTCTTCGGTGTAGTACTTGGTCATGGTTTTGTTCCGTTGTCTCTGGAGGTCTTATTTGGGCGCGCGATGAAAGCGCGCCGGAACGAAAGGAAGGGAAACGATTTCAGCCGGCAGCGCCTTGCCGCGCACTACCAGACCGACCCGCGTACCGGGGCGAGCGTGAACGGCGGCGACGTAGCCCATCGCCACAGGGCCGCCAACTGTCGGACCGAAGCCACCGGATGTGACGGTGCCGATGGCGACGCCGTTCTCGTCGACGATCTCGGTACCATCGCGGGCCGGCGCTCGGCCGTCCGGCTTGATGCCCACGCGCTTGCGGGCAACGCCCTCGGCGATCTGGGAACGAACGATATCGGCGCCGGGAAAACCGCCTTCCTCGCGGCGGCGCTTCTGGATCGACCAGAGCAAGCCAGCCTCGACGGGTGTCGTCGTCTCGTCGATGTCGTGGCCATAAAGACAGAGCCCACCTTCAAGGCGAAGCGAATCGCGGGCGCCAAGCCCGATCGGCTTGACGCGGGGATCGCGAAGGAGAACCTGCCAAAGGCCCACGACGGTATCGGCGTGAACCGAGATCTCGAAGCCGTCCTCGCCGGTGTAACCGGACCGGGACAGGAAAACCGGAATGCCGGCAAGGCTCGCCGGGCCGACCTGCATGAAGTCCCAACCGGCAACATCTGCGCCGAGTGAAACCAGGACGTTCACCGCCTCAGGTCCCTGCAGGGCAAGCAACGCCCGCTCCTCGTGGATTTCGAGCAGTACGTCGCCCGGAAGGCGGGCCGCGATATGGGCGTAGTCCGCCACCTTGCAGGCGGCGTTGACCACGAGCCCGAGAGTACCGTCTGCACCCGGTGCGCGATGCACCATCAGGTCGTCGAGGATCCCACCACGTTCGTTGAGAAGCTGGGAATAGCGCTGTCGGCCGGGCTCGAGACCGAGGACGTCGGCCGGCACCAGTTTTTCGAGAGCACCGGCGACCGTCGCATGGTCGGCTCCGCGCAGGGTCGCCTGTCCCATGTGCGACACGTCGAACAACCCAGCCGCTGCGCGGCAGTGGGCATGTTCGGCGAGAATGCCCTCGTATTGCACCGGCATGTAGTAGCCGGCGAACGGCACCATGCGGGCGCCGAGCGCCACGTGGGCGTCGTAAAGCGGCGTCTTGAGCGGCGCTGCGGAATGATGCGGGTCATGGTCGCCATGGACGGGTGTCGTCATGCGTCAGCTCCGGATAGAGGTGGGCGAACGACGGGATCCGTCTGTCCGCGCCCCCTCTGTCACGTAACCTGAGAGATTTCCCTGGGGCACCTTGCCCAGGTTACTCCTTCGGTGAGTCGAGGCTCACGCCTCGCCTGCTTTCCAGAGCGTCGCCCGCTGCGAGCGGTCCTTTTGCCTGAGAGTTTCCGGGGCGGTTGCTCCTTCGGCGCCGACGGTAACCACCGTCGGTCTCTCCCGCGCAGCGTCTCGGAGCCTTGCAGCCCCGTGTCCGGGCACGACCTTCCCGAACGGCCGACAGCATGACCTGTCGGCGGCACATTTTCAAGCGGCCTACTTCTTCCCGCTCTCGTCGAAGCCGACATAAATGATGAAGTTGCCCTGGCTCTTGTCGCCCGTCACGACCAGATCCGGCGCCACGAAGTCCCAATCGGCGGCGGCCGTCCCTGGTGCGATGGTGACATTCACCGGATAGAGCTTGGAGTAGAGCACCTCGTCGCCGTTTCGGACCATCACGACCCGCACCGGCAAGGTCGAGGCGCCGGTCGCGCCCTTTGGCCCGGCCAGAAGGCGACCGGCCACGCCGACCTTGATGGTCGTCGTCCCCGACGCGTCCGTGCGGCACTCGCGGGCAAACTTGCGGATGGTGCCCTGGAAGCGGATGGCGCCATAGTCGCCCTCCTTGCCCTTCTCGAACACGGCCAGCATCTGCGTACCGTCGCGCACCTGCACCTCGGGGCAAACCGCCACCACGGCGAATCGCTCCAGCGCTTCCTGCTCGGCCTTGGGGTCCGGACCACCGGAGACCAGCGACCGCGGGGAGAGGCCACTATCCGAAGAACAGGCCGAAAGCGTCACAGCGAGCGCCAACGCCGACAAAATCTTACCGCTGAAACCGACAGACATCATGAGAGCGTCACCTCCGCTTCGCCGCTTCCATAGCATGCACTCCCAGCCTTGGCGACTCGTTCGATGCGGCTCATCAACGATGCCAGTCCCCGGCATGTCGGGAGGTAACCAACACGAAGAAAGGACTTCTGCCGACATCCGAACCCCACGGGATGACGGCCTTCCCTTGACAGTGCGGAGGCAAACACTTCTATTCCGCTTCTCCAGCAAGAGGTGCCACGGTTGACGCTGCCGAAGCTCAAGATCCTGCTCTGCGCGCCGCGCGGCTTCTGCGCCGGCGTCGACCGGGCGATCCAGATCGTCGATCTGGCGCTCGCCCGCTATGGCGCGCCGGTCTACGTGCGGCATGAGATCGTTCACAACAAATACGTGGTCGAGGAGCTGCGGGCCAAGGGTGCCGTGTTCGTCGAGGAACTCGACGAGATTCCCGATACCGAACAACCTGTAATCTTCTCGGCGCACGGCGTTCCGCGCTCGGTTCCGGCGGCGGCGGCGGCCCGCAACCTCTTCCAGCTCGACGCGACCTGTCCGCTGGTCACCAAGGTGCATCGCGAGGCGGAGATCCACCACAAGAAGGGTCGTCACGTCATCCTGATCGGGCACGCCGGCCATCCGGAAGTGATCGGCACCATGGGCCAGCTGCCCGAGGGTTCGGTGACGCTGATCGAAACCGTGGACGACGTCGAGAAGCTCGATTTTCCGACTGGCACGGTGCTTTCCTACACGTCGCAGACCACGCTGTCCGTCGATGACACGCGGATGATCGTCGAGGCGCTTTCGCGCCGCTATCCGGACATCGTGCCCCCCCACAAGAGCGACATCTGCTATGCCACGACCAACCGGCAGGCGGCGGTGCGCGAAGTGGCCCCGAAGGTCGACGCCATGCTGGTCGTCGGCGCTCCCAACTCCTCGAACTCTCAACGCCTGCGCGAGGTCGCGGCCCGCGAGGGCTGCGAGCGGGCCTTTCTGATCCAGCGCGCCTCCGATCTCGACTGGAACGCACTCGACGGCATCGGCACGCTCGGCATCACGGCCGGCGCGTCGGCGCCGGAAGTGCTCGTCGAAGAGATCATCGACGCGTTCGCCGCTCGTTACGATGTGGCGGTGGAGACGGTGCGGACCGCCGAGGAGACCATAGCCTTTACCCTTCCGCGTCCTTTGCGCGACATCACCGACCACGCGGCCGACAAGGGCGGCTCGGAGCTCTGATATGGCCGTCTACACGGATGTTTCCGACGAGGAACTTTCCGACTTCCTGACCCGTTACGACATCGGCGCGCTGGTCTCCTGCAAGGGGATCGCCGAAGGCGTCGAGAATTCCAACTATCTGCTCGGCACCGAGACGGGACGCTTCATCCTGACGCTCTACGAGAAACGGGTGAACGAGGCCGACCTGCCGTTCTTCCTCGGGCTGATGGATCACCTTGCCGGCCGGGGCATCAACTGTCCGCAGCCGGTGCGTGACCGCGAAGGCCAGGCTCTGGGTCGCCTTGCCGGGCGGCCAGCCACGATCGTCAGCTTTCTCGACGGTATGTGGGTGAAGCGGCCGGAGGTGAGCCACTGCGGCCAGGTAGGCGAGGCGCTGGCCCGCCTGCACAAGGCCGGCGAAGGGTTCTCCATCCGCCGCCGCAACGGTCTCGGGCCGGACGGCTGGCCGCCGCTTTACGCAGGCAGTGCTGACCGCGCCGACGAAGTTCTCCCCGGCCTCGGCAGCGAGATCGAGGCCGAACTGGCCTTCATCGCGGCAAACTGGCCGAGGGATCTGCCGGAAGGCGTCATCCACGCCGACCTTTTCCCGGACAATGTCTTCTTCCTGAAGGGGCAGTTGTCCGGCCTCATCGATTTCTATTTCGCCTGCAACGACTTTCTCGCCTACGACCTCGCGGTCTGCCTCAATGCCTGGTGCTTCGAGCCGGACGGCTCGTTCAATATCACGAAGGGCCGGGCTATGCTCGCCGGCTACACCGGTGGGCGGCCGCTGACGGATGCGGAGATCGGCTCGCTGCCAGTACTCTGCCGGGGCGCGGCGCTGCGCTTCCTGCTGACGCGTCTCTACGACTGGCTGATGACGCCGCCCGGTGCGCTCGTTCGCAAGAAGGACCCGCTCGAGTACTACAAGAAGCTGCGCTTCCACCGCACGGCATCGACGGCGAACGCCTATGGCCTCGAACTTGCCGGGACCGGCGCATGAGCGAGGGAAAGCGCGTCACCGTCTATACCGACGGCGCCTGCTCGGGAAATCCCGGCCCTGGCGGCTGGGGGGCGATCCTCGTCTATGGCGACAAGAGCAAGGAGCTCTGTGGCGGCGAGCAACTGACCACCAATAACCGCATGGAGCTGACAGCCGCTTGCGCGGCGCTCGAAGCGCTGACGCGGTCATGCGCGGTCGATCTCTATACCGACAGCCAGTATGTGAAGGGCGGCATCACCGGCTGGATCTTTGGCTGGAAGAAGAACGGTTGGAAGACAGCAGACAAGAAGCCGGTGAAGAATGCCGACCTCTGGCAGCGGCTCGAAGCGGCCCGCGAGCGCCACAGCGTCGACTGGCACTGGGTGAAGGGCCATGCCGGCCACGACATGAACGAGCGGGCCGACGAGCTTGCCCGCCAGGGCATGGCGCCGTTCAAACCCGGCTACATGCCGCCTGACGGAGGGGGAGAAAATGCCGCATGAAGCAGCTCCGATCCTCGTCGTGGCCAACCCGGTGGCCGGAAACTTCAACTACCGTCACCTGATGCGACTGGCCGAGCGCCTGGATCGGCTCGGTCTCAAGTCCGATATATGGCTGACCCGCTACTCCGGCGAACTTTCGGATATTGCCGCCGAGCTGTCGTCCTCGGTGCGTACGCTGGTGGTCGGCGGCGGCGATGGTTCGATCAACGAGGCGATCACCGGCATCGTCCGTCGCGGCGGCGATGGCCCTGCCCTGTCGATCCTGCCATTCGGCACCGCCAACGTGCTGGCGCACGAACTCGGGCTACCCTCCTCACCGGAGAAGATCGCCGAGCGCATTGCGGCGGGACGCAAGACCCCGCTTCACCTCGGCATGGTGGGCGAGCGCCCTTTTGCGCTGATGGTGTCGGCCGGCTTCGACGCCGATATCGTCCACGCCGTCGACGCTCCCTTCAAGCGGCGCTGGGGAAAGCTCGCCTATGGCTGGCGTGGCCTGACTTTAGCGCTTGCCCAAAAAGGGCGAGACGTGACGGTCATCGCCGACGGCGAGACGATCAAGTGCCGGATCGCCGTGGTGACGACGGCGCGCTTTTATGGCGGTCCGCTGACGATCACGCGCCACACCAAGGCGACCGAGCCGGGCCTGCGCCTGGTGACGCTCGCCGACGACCGGCCGGCAACGCTGCTTCGCGCCGCCACCGCTCTGGCGCTCGGCCGCTTGGAGACGTTGGCTTCGGTTCAGGACCGGCCAGTCACGGAGATCCACTTCTCCGGCGAAGGCATCCGCATGCAGATCGACGGCGACCGGATGGACACGACAGACGCCCTGGTGCGATCCGGCCGCGTCATCGACGTGGTGGCCTGAACTCGTCTCAGAGTTTTTCGAGAATGCTTGGCGCCGCCGAACAGGTGGCCTCGCTGGATTTCTCTTCCACCTGCAATTCCTTCACGACGCCGTCTTCGACGATCGCCGCGTAGCGCTTGGAGCGAATGCCCATGCTGGGCGAAGGATCGAGATCGAGCCCAACGCTCTTGGCAAAGGCCGCAGCCCCGTCGGCAAGGAAGACAATCTTGCCGCCGGCGCCGAGCGCATCGCGCCACGCGCCCAACACATAGGCGTCATTGACCGCGGTCACTGCGATGGTGTCGACGCCCTTGGCCCTGATCTCTTCGAACTTCCGAATGAAGCCGGGAACGTGATTCTTGGAACAAGTCGGCGTGAAGGCGCCGGGCACAGCCACCAGAACCACTTTCTTGCCGGCAAACACGTCGTCGGTCGTGATCTCCGTCCGGCCGCCATCGGCGGTCGGCGTCAAGAAAGTGAACACTGGCAGCTTGTCTCCAACCTTGATCATGACCTCTCCCTTCTCAAAGGCTAGACCCAAGGGAATATACCTATTCGGTCACAGCGTCGAGGCGACGGACGATCTCGTAGGCCCGGTCTTTCTCGGCCAGCACGAAACTCAGTTCGAGACCTTCCACGCCAGTCGCTTTCGACGGCCCTTCCAGCGCAACGGTGAAATGGCGGCGGCCATCCTCCGCACCAAGGGGTTCGGGGGGCGCGGCATACCATTTGGCCGGAGCGGTAACGAACAGGTCGACGAGGCGGCCGTCATCGGCCACAGACACCTCGACGCTCCCGCGGGCCGTCTTGGTATCGAAGGCGAGGCGATCGACCACAAGTCGACCGTCGTCGGATCTGATGGGAATGCGCGCTTCGGAAGCTGCTATGGCAGCCGAGGCCTTAGGATCGGCGGCGCCATCGGGATCGAGGCGGATGGTCGCATCGGCTTCCGCCGGCACGCAGATCTCCGCACAAAGACCGTAGAGCACGTGGACGGCGAGCGTTACCGGCTTGTTCGGCCGTTCCGGCATTGCCCGGATCGGCAGCAGAAGTCGACCTTCATAGATCATCGATGTCCCGGTAGCGTCGGTATGGCGGACCGGTACCGGATAGCCGACACTGAAATCCCTGAGATTGGTGCTCTTGGCGACATCGAAGATCGGCGGAATGCCGGCATCGCCCGGATTGCGCCAATAGGTATGCCAGCCCTTGGGCAGGTCGAGTTCCAGCGCGGTCCGGTAGGCGCCGTCCTCCAGTCCACCAGCCGCGACCAGGCGAGCCTCCACGGTCGGCACGTCAAAGGCCGAAGCCGGGGTGGCGAGGAAACTGGACAGGGGCAACAGACAAGCAATTCGCAGCAGGACCGATATTTTCAACGCAGTCTTCTCGGAGTTGGGAAACGTTCGCGACTAAATAGCATCGCATGGGGCCTTCGGCCCCACGAAAAAGCGACGGGCCCATGGGTCGCACATCACTATATCGTATCCATACGCATTTTCACGACCATAAGTAACATCGTCATAATCGGCAATGTTTTCTGTTTCTTAAGGCGCAAAGGGCTTGATGCCTACACCTTTCGTATGAGCTCTGAGGATAGTATGCGCCTGTCGATACAGAAATCGATAATCCTGCTCGTCTCGACGTTGAGCCTGGCCCTTCTAGCCCTGACCGGCAACGGCGTCTGGACCGCCTATCGAGCGTGGTCGACGGCGGAAACGTTGCGAGGCCTTGCAGAGGTCGAACGCAGCCTGTTCGACGCAATGTCTGCATTTCGCATCGAACGAGGCGATACGCCGTCCGCGCTGGCGATGCCGAAAGAGCAGAGCGGCGACGCCGTCAAGGCGATCGTCGAGCGCCGGGCAGCAACCTCGACCGGGCTCGATGCCACGATCGCAGGTCTCGAGTTGATCGGTGGCGACACTCTGAAGTCGGCAACCGACGATCTCAAAGTCCGTCGGGACACGTTGCAGACGTTGCGGGCTGCCGCCGACGCCGAACTCGCCAAACCGCTTGCGGAGCGGAACAAGAAGATCGGCAAGACCTACCTTGCCGACGGGGGAGACATCCTCGCCGCGATGGACACGGCAACCGGCGCCATCGAGGCCCACATCCAGTCCATGGCGCCCGAACTCGCCGCGCTGGTGAACGTCCGGGCGCTGGCCTGGAACGCCCGCAGCTATGCCGGCACCGCCGTAATCGGAATGCTGCCCGCGATTACCGAAAAGAGGCCTTTCCGCGATGGCGAGGCCGCGCCGATCAACGCCGCGCTCAAGCAGGCTCAGTCGCTGTGGGAGCTGGTACATGACATGGTCGCCTCACCCGGCATCCCCGAGACGATCAGGCAGGCCTTCAGCGAGGGAGACGATGCCTTCTTTACTGGCGAATTCCGCAAGCTTTACGAGGGGCAGATCAAGAAAATGACCTCCTGGCAACCGCCAAGCGTCAAGCTTGACGACTGGAGGCAGGCCGGAGCCAAGGCGACCTCGACGGTCGGCAACGTCGCCGGAACGGCGATCGAAGCTCTCAGAGCCAAGGCGGACGACTACTCGGCCGAAGCTACGCGACAACTTGCCATCAACGCCATCATGCTCGCCGCCACCGTACTGCTGTCGATCGCCGCCGCCGTCATCACCCGCGTCCGCCTCGGTCGTCCCATGGCCTTGATGACCGCTGCCATGAGCCGGCTCGCCGCCAACGACACGACGGTGGAAATTCCGGGACTTGGCCGCAAGGATGAGATCGGCGCGATGGCCGCCGCCGTCGAAGTGTTCAGAAACAACGCCATTCGCGTTGGCGAAATGGCTCGCGAAGCCGCCGAGCGCGACGCAAGCGACGTCGCCGAACGCCAGCGGCTGCGCGACGAGACCGCCGCCGCCTTCGAGACCACCGTCGGTGGCGTCCTGCAGCGGGTCATCGCCGCCATCGACCTGCTGCACAGCTCCGCCGAGACCTTGACCGGAAACGCCGAGGAGACGGCAATGCAGGCCGCCTCGGCCGCCGCCGCCGCCAATCAGGCGACAGCCAACGTTCAGACCGTCGCCGGGGCCACTGAGGAACTGTCGTCCTCGATCAACGAGATCGGCACCCGCGTCGCCGCAGCCGGCTCAGTCACAACGGAAGCGCGGGAGACGGCCGCCACCACACGAGAGAACATCGCCAGCCTACAGACCGCAGCCGACCAGATCGGCACCATCGTCGAGCTGATCGACAGCATCGCCGGGCAGACCAACCTCCTCGCTCTGAACGCCACCATCGAGGCAGCGCGGGCCGGTGAAGCGGGCAAGGGCTTTGCGGTCGTCGCCGCCGAGGTGAAGCAGCTCGCCGACCAGACGTCGAAGGCTACGTCCCAGATCGGCCGCCAGATCGGCGGCATCCAGTCGTCGACCGGCACATCGGCGACCTCGATCGGCGCGATCGCCGAGATCATCAACCGCCTCAACGATATCTCCGGGGCAATTGCCACGGCCGTGGAGCAGCAGTCCGGCGCGGCGAGCGAAATAGCCCATAATGTCAGCGAAGCGGCACGTGGTACCGCTGCCGTGTCGGAGAATGTCGAGGGCATACGAAAGGCTTCGGAGCACACGAGCGTCGTGTCGACCACCGTGCTGTCGGCGGCGGACGACCTCGCGGCGCAGGCTGGCGAACTACGGCGAGCGATGGATGATTTTCTGGTGACGCTGCGGGCGGCGTGATACCCGGCAATCCGGCGCTTTTTGCGAAGGGAGGTTGCAGACGCCACCTCCCTTCGCCGCTTTCATGCCTTGAATAATCGTCATGGCGGTTCATATTGGTCACTCGGAGCCCCACGAACCCCCGGATGCGCCATGGCCGACAAGGCAGCCTATCTCGACGGTAAGTTCCTGATCGCGATGCCGGCGCTCGACGACGGTGAGTTCGCGCGCTCCGTGATCTACATGTGCGCCCACTCGGCCGAGGGGGCGATGGGGCTTGTGATCAACAAGCCGCTCGATCATCTGTCTTTCCCCGACCTCCTGGTCCAGCTGGAAATCATTCCCGACGAGAAACGCATCCGCCTGCCCTCCGAGGCACGCTCGATGCGAGTGCACCAGGGCGGCCCGGTCGACACCGGCCGAGGCTTCGTGCTGCACACGTCGGATTTTCATCTCGATGCGTCGACGCTGCCGATCTCCGAAGAGCTGTCGTTGACGGCGACGGTGGAGATCCTGAAAGCGATCGCCGAAGGGCGCGGGCCCGAGCATTCGCTGTTGACGCTCGGTTATGCGGGCTGGGCGCCGGGCCAGCTCGAGAGCGAGATTCAGGCCAACGGCTGGCTCATCACCGACTCCGATCCCGACATCATCTTTTCGGCCGCAGACGGCGAACGCTATCGCCGTGCGCTCGCCACGCTGGGCGTCGACCTCGCCGCGTTGTCACCGGTCAGCGGCCGGGCGTGATCAGCCGCCGGTCTTTTCCCGCGCCACGGCGCGCCAGCCGATGTCGCGGCGGCAGAAGCCATCCGGCCAGCGGACGCGATCAACGGCATCGTAGGCCTTGGCCTGGGCCTCGGAAACGCTGTCGCCAAGCGCCGTAATGGCAAGAACGCGACCGCCGTTGGAGACGATCGCGCCATCCCTTGCAGCGGTACCGGCGTGAAACACCGACACGTCCGGCAGCGCGGCGGCCTCGTCTAGGCCTTCGATGCGGCTGCCCTTGCGATAGCTGCCGGGATATCCCTCGGCAGCCATGACCACGGTCAGCGCCGTGCGCTCATCGAAGTTGGCGATATTGCCGGACAGGCGTCCCTCGGCGGAGGCCAGCATCAGCTCCAGTAGATCGGATCGGAGGCGCGGCAGCAGAACCTCCGTCTCCGGATCGCCGAAGCGGACGTTGTATTCGATCAGCTTGGGACCATCCGCTTCGATCATCAGGCCGGCGAACAGCACGCCGACGAAGGGCGTACCGCGCTTGGCGAGGCAGCGCACCGTCGGGACGATGATCTCGTCCATGATGCGCATTTCCATCGCCTCGTCCACCACCGGCGTCGGCGAGTAGGCGCCCATGCCGCCGGTGTTGGGGCCGGTGTCGCCATCCCCAACCCGCTTGTGATCCTGGGCAGCGGCGAGCGGCAGCACGTCGATGCCGTCGGTTATGGCAAAGAAGCTCGCCTCCTCACCGACAAGACAATCCTCGATCACAACCTCGGCGCCGGCCGCGCCGAACGCGCCGGAAAAGCAGGCGTCGACGGCGGCAACCGCTTCCTCGACAGACGAGGCCACGACGACGCCTTTGCCGGCAGCCAGGCCATCGGCCTTGACGACGATCGGAGCGCCACGATCGAGAACATAGGCACGAGCGGCATCGGCATCGGAGAAGCGGCCGTAGGCGGCGGTCGGGATGCCCGCTTCGGTGCAGAGCTCCTTGGTGAAGGCCTTGGACCCTTCGAGACGCGCCGGCTCCTTCCTGGGACCGAAGGCCTTGATGCCGGCGTCGGAAAGATCGTCGACGAGGCCGGCCACCAGCGGCGCTTCAGGTCCGATCACCACGAAATCCACGCCCTCAGCCTTGCAAAAGGCTATGACGGCCGCGTGGTTGGCAGGGTCAATAGCTATGAGGTCGGCGATCTCGGCGATTCCCGCGTTACCAGGCGCGCAGCTCAGACGGGTCAGCTTCGTGGAAGAGCGAAGGGCCGCGGCAATGGCGTGTTCACGCCCGCCAGAACCGATAAGGAGTACGTGCATCTGGGGCCTCCAACGTCGCCGAGCCGATGCCGCGCGCCTTACCATGGCGGGCCGTGGAACAAAAGGCCGGAAGGCGACACGGCCGGCGTTTTCCTTGAGTAAGCTGTCGCGCGCCACCAGGATGGAAGCTAGACTTGCCCCATGAACGCACCTGATTCCGACGATATCGTCATCCCCGACGCCAAGCGCGGCAACTGGGTCGATCGCCTGCTACCGGCCGCCGCCAAGCCCTATGCGCAACTTGCTCGACTGGACCGGCCGATCGGCTGGTGGCTGCTGCTGTTGCCCTGCTGGTGGTCGCTGGCGTTGGCGAGCGGAACGGCCGGGCAAAGCTTTCCGTCGCCCTGGCACGCGCTGCTGTTCTTCATCGGCGCCGTTGCAATGCGCGGTGCGGGTTGCACCTATAACGATATCGTCGATCGCGACATCGACGCCGCCGTGGCGCGGACGCGGACGCGGCCGATCCCGTCGGGCCGCGTCAGCCGCAAAGCCGCCACCGTCTTCCTGGGGCTGCAGGCGCTGCTCGGCCTTGCCGTTTTGCTGCAGTTCGACCGCTTCTCGATCATCGTCGGCCTGTGTTCGCTGGTGCCGGTAGCGATCTATCCGTTCATGAAGCGGATCACCCACTTCCCTCAGATCGTGCTCGGGCTCTCCTTCTCCTGGGGCGCGCTGATGGGCTGGAGCGTGGTGTTCGGGCGGCTCGATCCGCCGGCCTTCCTGATCTATGTCGCGGCCATCCTTTGGACCTTCGCCTACGACACCATCTATGCGCATCAGGATCGCGAAGACGATGCGCTGATCGATCTCGGCTCGACGGCCCGCTATTTCGAGCACTCGACGCCAAAGTTGCTCACCGTCTGCTACGGCGCCGCCGTATTGCTTCTGGGAACGGCCTTCTACCTCGCCGACGCCAAGATCGTCGCCTTCGTTGGCCTCGCGGGTTTCGCCCGCCAACTCGCCTGGCAGGTGGAGAAGTTCGATGCCGACGACGGAGATCTCTGTCTCAGGCTGTTCAAATCCAACCGCGATGCCGGACTGATTCTGACCGCCGGACTGATCGTCGATGGCCTTCTCAAAGGCATGTAGCCGGCCTCCGCTTGGCGAAGGTCGGCTACAGGACAAGTTCCAAGGTGCGATTACTCGTAGCTGATGATCTCGCGCCAGTCACGCAGCACCGGCATTTCGCCCGCCGTGCCCATCTTGCGACGGACCAGGAAACGGGGCCGACGATCGCTCATGGAAGCGTGGCGTCGGCGCGGCGCCGCGTCGCCCACCGGTACCGAGGCCTTCGGGCCGACGCGCTCGACGGTGCCCGATGCCGAAACCAGTAGCATCGGCAGTCCGAGACGGTCGGACCAGCCCTGCCAATCGGCGGCGGCGGCTTCCATGTCACGCGTCACCGTCAGCGGGATGGACAGGGCCGGATCACGGTGGTGCAGCTCGACGTTGGCGACGAGATCGCCGGCCGCATTCGGCTCGATCCTGACCGATACCCCCTCGAAGGCGGCGAACGGCAGGCTCAGCGTCAACGGCAGCCCGGATAACTGACGGCGAACGACAACGCCGTCGTCGTCCATGTAGATGGCGGCCTCCTGGACGGGTCGGCCGACCGGTCCGACGTTGACGCACCACTTGGCCGGCAGATGCCCCGGATCGAGCCTAAGCGCCGTCTTCAGGCCCAGGGGAGTGGCTCCCGTCATGCTCTTCGCCTCACTCGTATTCTTTTGACTATCCCTGTCGGGCCGAACGTCTTTTTTTCGCGCTCAGTCCCGAAACCATGGCGAGCATAGGTCGAACGTCATCCCCGGCGGCTTAAGGGATTGGGTAAACTTTTTCTCGATTTTTGAGAGGGTTAGCGGAATCTGAAGCGCCAAATCGCGGCATAGCGTCAACCCTCGGTCAATCTTCGTTGACAGCGGCGCTCCCTCCCACCCTTCGATGATGGCGGGACTTCCACCCAGAAATCGCTTGCACTTCAAAAGGTTGATCACCAACTTCACCCGACTGATGGCAAGACGTCACGGTGAAGGCCGGCAAGGAGTTGCCGCAATTCTGTACGAGGAAGGCAGCCTCAAGGCTTGTCGACCGACACACCCAGCCCTAAACACGGAACTCCCGGAACCGATCGGATACCCGCATGAGCGATCTCGTCGACCTCGACCAACTGACCCAACAGGCGGCTCGCCTCGTCGAAGCGGCGCGCGCAGCTGGCGCCGACGCCGCCGATGCCGTCGCCGTCCGCTCCGTCAACCAGGTGGCGAGCGTCCTCAAGGGCAAGGTCGAGAAGATCGAGCATGCCGAGAACGACGATTTCGGCCTGAGGGTCTTCGTCGGCGATCGCAACGCGACCATATCCGCGACGCTGGGCTCGGACGTCGAGGCGCTGGCCGCCCGTGCCGTCGCCATGGCCCGCGCGGCGCCCCCGGACCGCTATGCCGGTCTAGCCGACAGCGCGTTGCTGACCACCACTTCGCCCGACATCGACCTCCTCGACGAGACCCCGGTCTCCGCCGCCGACCTCGCCGAGCGCGGTAAGGCCGTCGAGGCGGCCGCCATGTCCGTCGATGGCGTGACCAACACCACGGGCGCCAGTGCCTACTGGGCGCGCGGGGGCATGGCCCTGGTCACCTCCAGCGGGTTCTCCGGCGCCTATGAGTCCTCCGGCCACGGCCATTCCGTCGCAGCCATCGCCGGCAGCGGCACAGGGATGGAGCGCGATTGGGATTCCTCATCGAAAACCCATCTGGCCGATCTTGAGAGCGCCGAAACCGTCGGCGCCCGGGCCGGCGGCCGCGCCGTGCGCCGTCTCAATCCGCGTCAGGTGACGACCCAGACGGCCACGGTGGTCTATGACCCACGCGTCGCCACCAGCCTGATCGGCGCGCTCATCGGCGCCATTTCCGGCGCGTCGATCGCCCGCCGATCGTCTTTCCTGAAGGATCGGCTCGGCCAGCAACTGTTCGGGCCGAAGATCCGGATCACCGATGATCCGCTGCGTCGGCGTGGCCCGGGGTCGCGCCCCTTCGACGGCGAAGGCGTTGGCGCGACGCCGCTCGATCTCGTCAAGGACGGCGTTCTCACGACATGGCTGCTCGATAGCGCGACGGCACGCGAGCTTGGTCTTCAGACGAACGGTCGCGCTGGTCGAGGCACCGGCTCTCCCAGCCCTTCGTCGACAAACGTGCTGCTGCACCCGGGCGAGCAGTCCCCCGCCGAACTGATCGCGGCGGTCGGCACGGGCCTTTACGTCACCGACTTCATCGGGCATGGCGCCAACCTCATCACCGGGGACTACTCGCGAGGGGCCGCCGGCTTCTGGATCGAAAATGGCGAGATCGCCTATCCGGTCGCCGAGATCACGGTGGCCGGCAACCTCATCGACATGTTCCGCGAACTGGTACCGGCGGACGACATCGAGTTCCGCTCGGCCTTCACCGCGCCGACGGTGGCCATCGGGGGACTGACGATTGCCGGCCGCTGACAGCGCACGCATCGACGAGGACACCGCGCTTCTCTCCGACGCGGCACTCGCCGCCGCGAGCATCGGTCTCTCCTTCTTTCGTCGCGACCCGCGCGTCTGGAAAAAGGCCAACGACTCGCCGGTCAGCGAAGCCGACCTCGCCATCGACCGCTTCCTGAAGGAGCGCTTGCTGGCCGCACGCCCCGACTATGGCTGGCTGTCGGAAGAAACCGAGGACGATCCCGCCCGGCTCGGCTGCAAGCGCGTCTTCGTGGTCGACCCGATCGACGGAACGCGCGGCTTCATCGCCGGCTCCGACCAGTGGACCATTTCGCTCGCCGTGGTCGAAGACGGGCGCCCGGTCGCGGCGGCACTGCTCCAGCCGTCGGTTAGCCATCTCTATACGGCCGGTCACCGGCGTGGCGCTTTTCTCGACGGCAATCGCCTGCGCCTGCAGCCGCGTCCGAGTCTCGCCGGCGTGCGCGTGGCCGGTCCGGCCGTTCTGATCTCTCGCCTGTCGCGACCGGTGCCGACGCTGAGGAGCCGGGGGTACGTCGCCTCGCTGGCGCTCAGGATCGCCATGGTCGCCGACGGCACGCTCGACCTTGCCTTCGCGCGCGGCGGCGCTCACGACTGGGACCTTGCCGCCGCCGACCTGATCGTCGCCGAGTCCGGTGGGACACTCGAGACGATCGACGGCGGGCCTATCGTCTACAACCGGCCCGACGCCGATCATGACAGTCTGATCGCCGGCTCGCCCCCCCTGACGCGGGCGGCGGCGGCAGCCATAGGGCCCTATTGAGGAGCGCCCTTGCAAATCGGGCCGGGCTTGACGAAAAGAAGGTGGCAGCCCGAAGGGGGCGCCCACTTGCGGAAGGCGGAAACTGCATGACGACCGAAATCACATCGAAGCAGCTGCTTCATCTGGTCATCGGCGGCGAGATGAAGGCGCTCGACTCGACGGAGTTTGCCGATCTCAACGCCATCGATATCGTTGGCGCCTTCCCCAATTATGCCGCCGCCTATGCCGCCTGGAAGCAGAAGGCGCAGGCAACCGTGGACCAGGCGCAGACACGTTACTTCATCGTCCATCTGCATCGGCTGCTGGATCCATCGACCTGATGCCCGGCAGAACCGGACGCAACGCCGGTTCGTTCTGCTTGCATCGCCTCTTGTCCTCGGAGACACCGTTTGGGACTTGACCGGAAACTCCTCGGCAGCGCGGCGGTCAGCAGCGCGCTGTCGCACTTTCTCGCCTGGTATGTGCTGGGGGTGTTTCGCACCGCCCGGCTGAACATCGTGCCGTCCGACGCCTTCGATGTGGCGCGAGCCGAAGCCCCGGCAATCTTCACCTTCTGGCACGGTCTCGCCATGATGACGCCGCGCGCCGTGCCGCTCGATCTGCCGATCGTGCCGATGATCGCCCGCAACGCCGCGGCCGGTGTCGTGGCCGGTGCCGTTGGAACGCAGGGCATCCGGACCATCCGGGCATCGGGCTCGCAGCGGGCTCGTACCCTGCACAAGAAAGGCGGAGCTGCCGGCTTCCGGCAAGCCTTGCGAGAACTCGAAGCCGGCAACTCCGTATTGATGACTGCCGACGTCCCCAAGATCTCCCAGGTATCCGGCAAGGGTGTCATTCATCTGGCCCGGCTGTCCGGTCGGCCGATCATTCCCATCGCCTACGTGTCGCGCTACGGTCTTCGGTTCAACAACTGGGATCGCATGGTGGTGGACCTTCCCTTCTCGCCGGTCACCCTCCGGCATGGAGCGCCGGTCCGCGTTCCGGCCGATGCCGACAACGATGCCGTCGAAAGGTTGAGGCGCTTCCTTACCGAGGAGCTTGATCGGATCACGCAAGACGCCTACGAACGCACGGGAATCGCTGAAAAGTTCACCCCCGGTCCTCAAAACCAAGACCTTGCCGCCGATGGCTGATCTCGGAGACGCGCTTCTTTCGACGTGGATCGCCCTGACCCGGCTCGCCAGCCCAGTCGGTGGGGCCATCGTCGGCATGCGTCGACGCCACGGCAAGGAAGACCCTGCCCGGTCGTCCGAACGGCTGGGCCATCCTTCGGCACCCCGTCCAGAGGGGACGCTCGTCTGGGTACACGCCGTCAGTGTCGGCGAGGCGATGGCGGCCATGCCGGTGGTCGACCGGTTGATCGCAGAAGGCAAGGGGGTTCTGGTCACAACGGTCACCACGACGTCTGCTGCGCTCGTCGGTCACCGCCTGCGACCGGGCCTGATTCATCAGTTCGCGCCTCTCGATCTTGCCGGTCCGGTCGATCGCTTTCTTGCCCATTGGCGCCCCGATCTGGCGGTATTCGTCGAAAGCGAAATCTGGCCGGTCGCCATAGGTCGCCTCGCCGATCTCGGCATCCCATTGGTCGTCGCCAACGCCAGGCTATCGCCGCGCTCCTTTGCAGGGTGGCGACGGGCGGCACCGGCAGCTCGCGCCGTGTTCCGCCGCATGTCTCTGGTGCTCGCGCAGACCGATGACGACGGAGCCCGCTTTTCCGAGCTCGGAGCCTGCGAAGTCGCCACCTTCGGCAACATCAAGTTCGACGCCGGCCTGCCGGACGTCGGCTCGGCCGATCTAGACGCGCTGAGACAAGGTGTTGGTGACCGACCGGTGGTACTCGCCGCCTCCACGCACCCAGGCGAAGACGAAGTGGTCCTCACGGCGCTCCTGAAGATCAAGGAGAGTCGGCCGGAAGTGATGCTCGTGATCGTGCCGCGCCATCCGGTGCGAGGAAGCGACATAGCGCTGCTCTGCCAATCTGCCGGCCTTGCGACGCGCAGGCGTGGCGCCGGGGAGCTTCCGGATGCCGAGACCGAGGTCTATGTCGCCGACACGCTCGGCGAGCTGGCGACCTTTTTCCGGTTCGCCGACCTGGTCTTGATGGGCGGCACCTTCATCGAGGGTATCGGCGGCCACAATCTCATCGAGCCGGCCCGGCTCGGCGCCGCCGTGGTGAGCGGACCGCATTTTTCCAACTGGCTCGACATCTACCATGCCTTCATAGAGGCCGGCGGCCTCAGGGTTGTTCAGGGGGCTGATGAACTCGCCGAAGCAGTGCTGAGCCTGATCGACGATCCGGACCTCAGACACAGGCAGGCGGCGGCTGGAGAGCGGGTGGTCGCAGGCTCGGCCGGCGCTGTCGGCCGCACCATGGAGGCTATCGCCCCACTGATCGGCCGACCTTCAGGTGGCAGCCCATGCTGACGCCGGCCTTCTGGTGGAAGCGCAAGGGTGTCGCCGCCTTGTTGCTGGCCCCGATCGGCCTTGTCTATGGCGCCATCACGGCGCGCCGCATGCACCGCCCGGGAGGGGCCGAGCCGCCGCTGCCGCTGGTTTGCGTCGGCAACTTCGTGGCCGGTGGCGCCGGCAAGACGCCAACCGCCATCGCGCTCGCCCACTCGGCGCGCTCGGTTGGCCTCGATCCCTGCTTTTTGACCCGCGGACACGGCGGACGCCTCAAGGGACCGATCCTCGTCAACATCGACAAGCATACGGCGAGCGACGTCGGCGACGAAGCCTTGCTGCTCGCTCGCGTGGCGCCGACGGTGGTGGCGCGGCGGCGCACCGATGCATTTCCGCTATTGCGGGCCACCGGCACCGATCTCTGCTTCATGGACGACGGCTTCCAGAACCCATCGGTGAAGAAGACCTTCAGTTTCGTGGTGGTCGACGGCGTGGTCGGCGTCGGCAACGGCCTCCCCCTGCCCGCCGGCCCGCTGCGGGCACCGCTTCGGCGACAAATGCTCCTGGCCGACGCGATCATCATCTACGGCGAGAGCAAGCTGGGCCAGCGCGTCATCCGGACGGCCGCCCGCGCCGGCAAGCCGGTGTTTCGCGCAGCCCTCGTGGCGAATGCGCCGCCGGCCGCCCCGCACAGGCGGCTCTATGCTTTCGCCGGAATCGGACGCCCCGAGAAGTTTTTTCGTTCGCTGGAGGCAGAGGGCTATCGCCTGGCCGTGCGACGGGCCTTTCCGGACCACTACCCATATCGCTTCACAGATCTCACCAGCCTTCTCGACGAGGCCGACATGCTCGATGCCGTGCCGGTCACCACAGAGAAGGATGCCGTGCGACTGCCGCGCGGCATCGTCGGAAGCAACTGGTCGCGCAATCGGGTCGCCGTATTCGGCGTTCACGCCCGCTTTGCGGAGGAACATGCCGTGGGATCGCTGCTTCTCGATATCCGCAGGCGCTGGATGGCGAAGCATTTCAGCTGATACGCCCCGCACCCTGACGGGCTTTACGATACCCGAGAGCTGGACTCAGCGAGCGCCGGTATGGCGACGGTAGGCAGTGAGCGCCGCCTCGGCATCGATATAGGGCTCCTGATGCTCGACGGACCAGTATTTCAGGTCCTGCAGCAGAATCGGGCGACCGGTGATCGCGCAACGGACGTAGTTGCCGTTGCGGAGAATCTGGTAATCGCCGTCGAGGTAGCGAATCTGCGCCTCGCCGCCGCCGAAGGGAGTGTCCATGCTGTTCAACATGAAAGGTGAATAACCTTCACTCGGCCCTCATGCAAGAGGCTCATGCGCTGACGGCAAGGCGGTCGATCGACCGGCCGGCCAGCCACAGGGCCGGCAGACCGAACAGCGCGGCGCCGATGCTCCACCAGAGGATCACCGCGTCGGCACTGCCGTACCAGACTCCAAGCCAGCAGAAAGGCAAAGTGCCGAGTGTCGCCCGCCCCCAGTTGAACAGCGTCGAGTAGGAGGCGAAGCCGAGATTGTTGAAGGCTGCATTGGCCACGAACAACGCGCCAGTGAAAATGAAGGTCGGCGCCGCCCACAGACAGTAGAAGGCAATCATTTCCGCCACCCGGCCGGTAGCCTGAAACGCCCAGTTGATGGCATCGGTCCCAAGGAACAGCACCAACCAGATCGCCGCCACGTAGATCGCCGTGAACAGCGTGCTGTCGGCCAGCGTCTTGCGGACCCGGTCGAAGCGGCGGGCGCCGACATTCTGGCCGAAGATGGCGCCGACCGAACCGGTCAGCGCAAAAATACCGGCAAAGCAAAGGGGATAGATGCGGCCGATGATCGACCAGCCCGCCACGGCCTCGGTTCCGAAGCGGGCGACATAGGCGGTGACCATCATATTGCTGACCGGCGTGGCGAGGTTGGTGAGGATGGCCGGAAAGGCGATGACCAGGAGCGGAGCGACGTCTCGACGGACGTTGCTCACCGTCGGCCGCGCCAACGCATTGAGGCGCGGCACCAGCCCGTACCAGCCGACGGCAAGCGCCACGAAGCGGATCAGCACCGTGACGATGGCCGCGCCGGTGACACCAAGGTCCAGCGCAAAGATGAAGATCGGGTCCAGGATTGCGGTGGCGACGGCGCCGGCCAGGTTGATCCATAGCGTCATGCGTGGCGCACCGAACGCCATCAGCACGCCGCCCATGGCCATGCTGAGGGCCAGCGGCGGCATGCCCAGCATGGTGATCCACAGGAAGTGTTGGGTGACCTCGAACTCGCGGCCGGCGGCGCCGAGCAAAGAAAGGCATGGATCAAGCACGGCGGCGATCGCCAGCGTCACGGCGCTGGTGGCGGCAAAGGAAATGATCAGCCCGGACGTGGCGACGCGACGGGCGCCGCTGCGATCGCCGGCGCCGACCCGCTGGGCGGTCAGCGCCGTCACACCGATCGAAAAACCGATACCGACCGACACCAGCAGAAACAGCACGGCGCCTGCATAACCCATGGCCGCCGTCAGTACTTCGTCGCCCAGAAGCGAGATGTAGAGGAGATTGACGAGATCGACGGTAAAGATCGCCATCAACCCCAACGAACCAAGGGCCGTCAGTGCCACGACGTGGCGGAACACCGATCCTTCCACATAGGCGGCGTCGGCGGGCGCGCCGGCGGCGTGCGGCATCGTGAAACCTCTCAAGAAATCAGAAACAGGCAAACCGACCAAGGTCAAACGGCCTCAGTTCAGAATGTCGCCTGTAGCATCCTGGAGATCCTGAATCTGGCAGCTTTGTTCGCCGGTGATCCCGGTACAGACCTCGACCGAGCCACGGTGGATCATGTCTACGGAGACATAGAGAATGACCAGGAGGCCGATCCAGGCGATCCAGCGGAAGCGGTGCAGCAAACGCGCAATCAGCGTCGCCGCGGCCCCCATCAGGCCAACCGACAGCAAAAGGCCGATCACCAGAATGCCGACGTGATCGCGCGCCGCGCCCGCCACGGCCAACACGTTGTCCAGCGACATGGAAACGTCGGCGAGGATGATCTGGATCAGAGCCTGACGGAACGTCTTGCCGCTCGAAGCCGGCGTTGCGTCGCAAGCAGCGGAATCGAGAGCCTGTTCGGCCGCCTCGACACCCCGCGCCTCCTCGTGACGGCTCGACCAGATCTCCCGGAACATCTTCCAGCAAACCCAGAGCAGCAACACGCCACCGGCCAGCGTTAAGCCGACAATGGCAAGGAGATGCGTCGT
Organism: Pleomorphomonas sp. NRK KF1; assembly: GCF_023721755.1. Classification (GTDB taxonomy): domain Bacteria; phylum Pseudomonadota; class Alphaproteobacteria; order Rhizobiales; family Pleomorphomonadaceae; genus Pleomorphomonas. Next base: position 495,383 of record NZ_JAMDLH010000002.1, read on the forward strand.
GATGATCGCGAACAGGATCCGCAGGGCAACGGCGCCACCGATGCCCCAGAAAATCACCTTGCGCCGAATGGACCGATCGACACCCGCCGCCGCCATTCCGACGACGATCGCGTTGTCACCAGCCAACACGACGTCGATGAAGACGACCTGAGCCAGTGCGGCGAGCTCAACCGACAAGAAATCCATCGAAAACACGGCGTCCGTCCCAACCTTGTTCGGCGAGACGCCGATATCTTCCAGGCAAATTCCCGACCGCCGGTCAGGTAGGATGCACGGGAGGAAATTTCAATGGCCGAAGTGAAATTAGACCCTCGTCATTTATACTGACGAGGGCGAGTCAGAGAAGGCCGAGGGAAACGAGTTCGGCCTCCAGCGCCACCGGTGTGGTGAAGACCGCGCCGAAAAGTCCGGCGGCGCGGGCACCTTCCACGTTTACCGGCATGTCATCGGTAAAGAAGCTTTCCTCCGGCCGGAAGCCCAACCGCCCCAAAGCCCGATGAAAAACCTCCGGATCGGGCTTCAGCGTCGAGAACGAGGAAGACACCAGGAAGCGATCGCCGGCAAGGCGGGCGAGGTCCGGTGCGAGTGTTTCCCGATAGGCGTAGACCAGGGGACCGTTGTTAGTCAGCACCCCGACCGTCGTGCCCGCTGCGAGCAGCCGTTCGATGAGAGCGAGCGTACCCGGAATGGGCCGCATGCCGAGCCGACGCGCCTCGACCCAATCCTTGATCTCCAGCGGATAGCCGAGGCGGTCGCGCCAGGAGGCGATATAGAGTTCCGGCGTCGGAAAGGCCCCACCGTCGGCCGCGGCTTCGAGCCCCTCGCCCCAGATACGCTCGCTGATGAAGACGGGGTCGAGTCCGGTAACGCTGGCAATGTGGGCGATGCGATCGGCGCGCGTGTAGGTGTAGACGACATCGTCCATGTCGAACAAGGCGAGGCGGATGGGACGCATACTGCTTTCTCGTTACGGCTCGGATGGCCACCGGGAACCGGTGCCGGCTGTTCGGCGCCTGAGAGTTCAGGTCGCCGTACCGCCCACGGTGACCTGATCGATCCGGAGCGACGGCTGGCCGACGCCGACCGGCACGCTCTGCCCGGCCTTGCCGCACATGCCGATGCCCCTGTCGATTTCCAGGTCGTTGCCGATCATCGAGACCCGCTTCATTGCCTCGGGTCCATTGCCGATCAGCATGGCGCCCTTGATCGGCTCACCCACCTTGCCGTTCCGCACGCGATAGGCCTCCGTGCAATCGAATACGAACTTGCCGGAGGTGATGTCGACCTGCCCTCCGGAGAAGGAGACGGCGTAGATGCCGTCCTTCACCGAGGCGATGATCTCCTCGCGGCTCTTGTCGCCCGAGAGCATGTAGGTATTGGTCATGCGCGGCATCGGCACATGCGCATAGGATTGCCGACGGCCGTTGCCGGTGGACTCGGCGCCCATCAGGCGGGCGTTCTGACGGTCCTGCATGTAGCCGACGAGACGCCCGTCCTCGATCAGCACCGTCTTCCGGCTCGGCGTGCCCTCGTCGTCGATGGTCAGCGACCCGCGCGCGTCCGGCAAGGTGCCGTCATCGACGATGGTCACGCCCTTCGCCGCCACGTGCTCGCCCATCAGCCCGGCGAAGGCGGAGGTCTTCTTGCGATTGAAATCGCCCTCGAGGCCATGCCCGACCGCTTCGTGCAATAGAACGCCCGTCCATCCGGGCCCTAGAACGACATCGAAGGTTCCAGCCGGCGCCGGTTTCGCTTCGAGATTGACCAGGGCCTGACGGAGCGCCTCGTCGACGGCGTGTTGCCAACGATCGGGCGTGATGAAGCCGTCGAGCGCCAGACGGCCGCCCTCGCCATAAGAGCCGCTCTCCTGGCGGTCGCCGCTGCCGGCGATCAGCGATACGTTGACGCGGACCAGCGGGCGCACGTCCCTGAGATGGACGCCGTCGGCGCGAATGATCTCGACGATCTTGTGGCTGGTGGTGATCGAGGCCGTCACCTGCCGCACGCGCGGGTCGCGGGCTCGCGCCCAGGCGTCAATCTCGGAAAGGAGCGCAACCTTGTCGGAGAACGCCGGCGAGAGCAGCGGATTGACGTCGCCGTAGAGCTTGCGGTTGGTCGGGCGCGGCGGCTCGGCAACCGTGCCGGCATAGCCCATCGAGACGGCCTTCACCGCGTCCGCGGCCCGACGCAGAGCCTTTTCCGAGAGATCGTCGGCGTGAGCATAGCCCACCGCCTCACCAGCGACCGCCCGCAGGCCGAACCCCTGGTTGACGTCGTAGGTGGCGGTCTTGAGGCGCCCATTGTCGAAAGCCAGCGCCTCGCCTTCCGAACGTTCCAGGTAGAGTTCGCCGTCGTCGGCTCCGGCGAGCGCATCGCGAACGAGGCGTTGCGTCGCGTCGGGATCGAGACCGGCGAGGGCGAGAAGATCATGGCGTTCGGTCATCGGCGGCGGCGCCCCATGTTAAGGAGGATCGCTTCCTCCATAAATGCAAACGTCCGGCGGCTCCAGCCTCCGGACGCGCAACATGTCGTGTTTCGGGCAGGCCCACGCAAGTGCGGCACTCACGGCAGGGCGTCGAAACCTTCCTTGAAGCCCTTCAACGAGATCGGAATGCCGATGCCGTCTTCCGGGGAATCGTAGATGATGAACAGCGCCTTGCCGCCCTTCTCGAGCTGGCCGACGAGATCGTCCTGCAAGACCACCTCAGCATAGCAGCCGCGCGCCCGACAGCGGACAAAGCCGACGCGACCGATGTCCTTGTCGTCGATGCGAAGGCCAAGACCGGCCATCAGGTAGACGCCGAGCGGGGCCAGAACGCGCATGATCCTGGCCTTCTTGTCGACCGTCTTCACGATCAGCACGGACAGACCGATATTGTCGCGGTCCTCGGCGGTGACGTTTTGCACCATGGCGCACTGCTTGTCGCGAGCGCCAACAGGCTGGTCGCACCGGATCTGCCAGTCGCCATGCACGGACTCCACCTTGCCATCGACGAACTCCTGCGCCGCCGCCGAGGAGAGCGCCGCCGGCAGCGAGCCCATGGCGAGCAGAACGGAAAGGCAGGCGGAAAGAACGGTCCTCATGACGGTCATGATCCTCTCGTCAACGTCCCAGACCCTAGAGATTGGCGGCGAATCGCCGCCCGGTCCTTATTCCCACACTTGCGGCGGCACGAAAAGAGAGCGTCAGGCGGCCGGCGGGCCGCTGGCCGCTTCGCCAACCGCCACGGTCGAGGCGCCCGGCACTCGCTCCAGCACGCGCAACGGCGCGTCGGGAACGGCGACCGGCGCCACCTTGGCGACCGCCTTCTTCGCCTTCTCCATCAGCTTGCGCACCTCGTCGGCGCTCATCGGCGACCCGAAAAGGTAACCTTCGAGGTAATCGGCGCCAAGGTTGGCGACATCGTCGAGGTCGACGGCGCGGTCGACACCTTCCACCACCAGTTCCAGTTCGAGATCGTGGGCGAGCGAAGCGATGGTCCTCAAAAGAGCCTGCCGATGACGGCCGGAACTCCTCAGCACGTTCTGGTCGACCTTGAGCGTGCCCGGCGGCAACCGCTGCAGATAGCTCAACGAGGAAAAGCCCATGCCGAACTCGTCGACGGCAAAGCCTGCCCCGAGCTCCTTGATCTTCATCAGCATCTGCAGCGAGAACTCCGGACTTTCCATCAGCAAGCCTTCGGAGAACTCGAGGTGCAGCACGTCGCGCGGCAAACCGGTCCGTGACAGGATGGCCTTCACGTCATTGAGCAGTTCGTGGCGAAGCAGTTGCCGGTTCGACAGGTTGACCGACATGGTCAGCGTATCGCCGAAGGGCAGATGGTCACGCCAGTCGGCCAGTTGCCGCGCTGCCCTGTCGAGCAGGAACATGCCGAGCTGCACAACGAGGCCGGAGCGCACGGCGATCGGCATGAACTCGGCCGGCGGAATCGAACCCTTGCGTGGATGGTTCCAGCGCAACAGCGCCTCGAAGCCAGCCACGGAACGGTCGCCGGCCCGGATGACCGGCTGGTAGAGTACCGTCAGCTCGCCCTTGTCGATGGCGCCGCGCAGATCCTGTTCGAGCGACGTGAGATCGGCCGACATGATGCGTAGCGCCGGGCGGAAGGTCTCGATGCGATCGCCACCAAGCTTCTTGGCAAAGGCAAGCGCGATCTCGGCATCCTGCATCAGGGTTCGGGCTTCCTTGTCGTCGGCATCGGGCACGGCGATGCCGATGGAAGCGGTCAGGAACACTTCCTTCTCGCCAACGACGATCGGCGCGCGAACCGCCCGCTTGACGGTATCGGCAAAGGCGGCGAGCCGGTCGGAAGCCTGCTCGGACACCAGCACGATGCCGAAGCGGTCGCCTTCGAGGCGTGACAGGGTGTCGAGCGGCTTGACGAGACGGCCAAGGCGGCGCGCCAACGTCAGCAGGATTGTGTCACCCACCGACAGGCCCAGCGTTTCGTTGACCTGCCGGAAGCGATCGAGGTCGACGAGGAAGACGGCAGGCCGACGCTGGTTGTCCACCTTGGCGCGAACAAGGTCGGAGGACAGCCGATCGATGTAGAGCTCGCGGTTCGGCAACGAGGTGAGGTTGTCGTGGATGGCGTCGGACAGCAGGCGCTCCTGCGCCAGCTTCATGTCGGTGATGTCGAGCAGCGTACCGACGCAGCGGATTACCTCGCCGTCCGAACCGAGGATCGGGCGAGCGCGCAGACGGAACCACTGGTAATGGCCATCCTGGGCCCGCATGCGGAAGGTCTGGCTGAGGCGGCCCTTGCGCGTCTCGACAACGGCGTCGAGCGTCGCCTTGAAGCGCTCCCGGTCCTGCGGGTGCAGATAGTCGAGCCAATCGCGCGCCGGTCCCTCGAGGCGACCGCGCTTGAGCCCGAGACTCTCCTCGGCTTCGGCCGACGTGACGATCTGGTCGGCGAGCACGTCCCAGTCCCAGATCATGTCGCCGGAACCGGTGAGCGCCAGCGCCTTGCGCTCGCTGTCGTCCACCTGCCCCTGCGTGATGGCGCCGCCCGCGAAGGCATGCTGCATGACGGTGAAGCCGAGCAGCAGGACGACCAGCACGAGGCCACCGGCCAGCGCCGGCTGGGCCAGGTCGCTGACAAGGCGCCCAGACACGGCAAGACCGGTTCCGGCCAGCCAGGCGAGGAACACGAGCCAGGTCGGCACCAGCATGATCGCCCGATCGTAGCCTCGCAGAGCCAGCGCCACGATCAGCACGAAACCGACGCCGCCGAGCGCTGCCAGCACCATGCGGGCGATGCCGGCGGTGATCGAGGGATCGTAAAGGGCAAGCGCGAACAGGCCGGTCAACGCCAGAAGCGTGATCAGCATCACGTGGCTATAGCGCACGTGCCACCGATTGAGATTGAGATAGGCGTAGAGGAAGATCACCATGGTGACGGCGATCATCACCTCCGACCCGGCGCGGTAGAGCTGATCGGTTCCCGAGCCGACGGCGAACACCTTGTTCCAGAAACCGAAGTCGATGCAGAGGTAGGCGAGCACCGCCCAAGCCAACGCTGCCGTGGCCGGGAACATCATCGATCCCTTGACCACGAACAGGATGGTCAGGAACAGGGCAAGAAGGCCGGAGATGCCAAGCACGATGCCACGGTAGAGCGTGTAGGCGTTGACGCTATCCTTGTAGGCGTTGGGCTCCCAGAGGCCGATCTGCGGCAGGTCGCGTGTTCTGAGCTCGACAACGAAGGTGACCACGGTGCCGGGGTCGAGCGTCACCAGGAAGACGTCGGAGTCCTGACTGCTCTGCCGCTCCGGGGCGAAGCCGGAACTCGGCGTGATGGCCGCGATGCGCGAAGCGCCGAGGTCGGGCCACATGACGCGCGAGCCGACCAGATGGAAATGCGGGGCGACGATCAACCGGTCGAGCTGCAGATCCGACTGGTTGGAGAGCGAGAACACCACCCAGGACGGGTTGGAATCGATGCCCTTGGCGCGAACCTCGATGCGGCGGACAACCCCATCGGGCCCGGGGGCCGTGGAAACCTGGATGGAGTTGCCGGCATCGCGCCGGTACTCCACGGCATGGGTGAGATCGAGCGCCTTGACGTCGGGTTCGACGAGAATGGGCTCGGCAGCCAGCGCGAGATGAGGGGCCAGGCCGGCGGCAAACACCAGCAGAAACAATGCGACAGCGGCGCGGACGAAGGCCAAGGACACTCTCCAGCTCGACTGGCGAACAGTTCGGTTTCATGGACCGCGCCGGACACGCGGCGGCTCGTATCAGAAGGCGCGGAAGCCGCGACAGCGCCCGCTCCAAATCCTTCGCGCAACAACCTTCGAAAGCGCGTTCGGAGAGATATAGCCGAGGACGGCGGCCATGCAAACCGCCCGTTCGGCGCCCTCGATCAGGCTGTGTCGTCCTCGGTCGCCATGTGCGAGAGCAGCACGTGGTCCTGCCAGCGACCATCGATCATGAGATAGCGTTTCGCATAGCCTTCGCGAACGAATCCGGCTTTTTCGAGAAGACCGAGGGAGCGGTCGTTGCCGGGGATGCAGGCCGCTTCGACGCGATGCAGCCTCAGCTCGTCAAAACAGAACTTAAGGACAAGATCCACAGCCCGCCGCATGTAGCCGCGACCGGCATGACGCGCGCTCATCCAGTAGCCGAGGCAGCAGCTCTGGGAGACGCCACGGCGGATGTTGGATAGCGTGATACCTCCAAGGAGCGCGTCGTCGTCGCGACGGAAGATCAGGAAGGCGAATCCTGTCTGCTCGGCCGCCTCGCGCTGGACCCGGCGAACGCGGCGCTTGAAGGAGGCCCGCGTCAAATCCTCAGCCGACCACGTCGGCTCCCAAGGTTTCAGGAAGGCATGACTCTCGGAGCGCTCGTTGACCCAGGCCGAATAATCGGACACCGCCGGCAACCGAAGGGAAACGACGTCGTCCGTCAGCGTCGGAAGGGTTCCCGAAGCCACGACGCCGAAAAAAGTCATGCTGCGCTCGCCTTGGTCGACACCGCGCTGGCCGCGATCGAGCCAGCCGACGGCACCTTGGCAATCGGACCGATGGCCGCCAGCGTCGGATTGGGCGCGACATTGATCTTCTCGAGGAACTCGCAGATCTTCTGCGGCGTCACGGCATTGATACGCGTCACCAGTTCGTCGAGCGGCAGGATACGCCCGTGGAACATGATGTGACGGGCAATCTGGCCGGCCCGTGCCACAGGGCTTTCCAGAGCCATCAGAAGGCCAGCGCGAAGCTGCGATTGCGCGCGCTTGACCTCGACCTCAGTGACCGCCCTCGACGCGCGGGCGATCTCGTTCATGGTTTCCTCGACCACAGCGCCGGCGTCGCGCTCGCCCGTCGCCGCCGATATGCCGAAAATGCCCGCGTCCTCGAACCCCCAGTGGAAGGCGTAAATGGAGTAACAGAGGCCGCGCTTCTCTCGGATCTCCTGGAAAAGTCGCGACGACATGCCGCCTCCCAGGATGGACGAGGCGATCTGGGCGGTGATGTAGTCCTCATCGCCATAGGCGATGCCGGGGAAACCAAGCACGACCTGCGCTTCCATAAGGTCGCGTTCCTCGCGCGCCTCGCCGCCGACATAGACCGCACGCTCGGGAGCGATCGATTCCGCTTCGCCAAAATGCTGGAACTTGCGGCGGGCCATTCGCACCAGATCGCGGTGCCCGAGCTTGCCGGCAGCGGCGATGACGGTCCTGCCGCCTGTGTAGTGACGCCCGAGATAGCCGCGCAGGGCATCGTCGGAGAAGCCCTTCACCGTCTCGATCGAGCCGAGGATCGGGCGACCGATCGCCTGACCGGGGAAAGCGGCTTGCTGGAACATGTCGAAGACGAAGTCTTCCGGCGCATCGAGCGCGGCGCCGATTTCCTGGCCGATGACATGCTTCTCGCGATCAAGCTCCTCCGGCTCGAACTTCGAGTTCTGAAGGATGTCGGAGAGAATATCCAGGGCGAGCGGCACGTCTCCGGCCAGCACTCGCGCATAGTAGCTGGTGCTTTCGATGGAGGTGGCGGCATTCACTTCGCCGCCGACATTCTCGATCTCCTCGGCAATGTCCTTGGCCGAACGCTTCTTGGTTCCCTTGAAGGCCATATGCTCGAGAAGGTGGGAGATGCCGTTCTCGTCAGCCGCCTCCGATCGCGATCCGGCCGCCACCCAGACGCCCAGCGCCGCCGAAGCCAGATGCGGCATGGAATGGGTGACGACGGTGATGCCGTTATCCAACTTGGTTACTTCGACGGCCATCCGACCATTTCCTCCCTCGTGGTTCGGCCCGACACTTGCACTCGCTCGATACAGGTCTCCCGGCAAATGTCGCCCCCAGGAGAACCCCGAGCAGACCCTTGTTCCGGTGGGGCTTTTGAACTCGGCATTTGTGCCCGTCATGATGTCAGGCAGGATTCAAATGTCAAATTCACTCCACACCAAGGTCAGCTTTTGTTGCGAACTCTGCATGGAACGACGCGCCACTCAACACAAAGTTTCACGTGTCTCTTCACTTTTGACGGCGTAGCCCCTCCCTCCGGCCACGCCGTTCAGGCCAGAACCCGCGCCCGCTGGCGAATGAAGCCCTCGACGGTGGCGAGATCGTTGGAGAGCACCGTCATGCGCTCCGACCTCTGCATCAGATCGCCGAGGAACGCCGGCAAGGCCGGTCGTTCGCCGGTGGCGGCACCCACCGCATCGGGGAACTTGGCCGGATGGGCGGTCGCAAGCGTCACCATCGGCACCACGCCACCGGTGAAGGCCTCGGCCACGACAACGCCGTTGCCGCCGTGGGTATCGATCAGATAGCCGGCCTCGCTTCGCAGTCGCCGGATAAGCTCCGCCGTCGCTTCGACCGATGCCCGCCCGGCGCCGAACTCCTTGCGGATACCGGCATAAGCCGCCTCGGGCAACGTGAAGGCGCCCGACTGGGACAGGGTGTGCATCAGGCGGGTGACGACGCCCGCATCACGACCACAGGCCTCGAAGACGAGACGTTCGAAGTTTGAGGAGACCTCGATGTCCATCGACGGCGAGGTCGACGGCAAGACGCCGGTCGCCTCGTAGCGCCCGGTCTCGAGCGTGCGGGCGAGGATGTCGTTGACATTGGTGGCGATCACCAGCTTCTCGATGGGCAGCCCCATCTTCTTGGCGACATAGCCGGCGAAAATATCGCCGAAGTTGCCCGTCGGCACGGTGAAGGACACCTTGCGGGCCGGTGCGCCGAGCGCCACGGCCGCGACGAAATAGTAGACGACCTGCGCTGCGATACGCCCCCAGTTGATCGAGTTGACGCCCGAGAGGCAGAGTTCGTCGCGGAAGGCAAAGTGATTGAACATGCCCTTCACGAGCCCCTGGGCATCGTCGAACGTGCCTTCCAGGGCGATGCAATGGACATTGCCGTCGGCCACCGTCGTCATCTGTCGCCGCTGTACGTCCGAGACGCGACCATTGGGGAAAAGGATGAAGATGTCGGTGTTGTCGCGCCCGCGGAAGGCCTCGATCGCCGCGCCGCCGGTGTCGCCGGAAGTGGCGCCGACGATGGTGGCTCGCATGCCGCGTTGGCCGAGCACATGATCCATCAGGCGGGCGAGCAGTTGCATCGCCACGTCCTTGAAGGCGAGCGTCGGCCCATGGAACAGCTCAAGCAGGAAATGGTCGGGGGCGATCTGAACCAGCGGCGTCACTGCCGGATGACGGAACGTACCGGTATAGGCGGCGTCGATCATCCGCCGAAGATCGGCATCGGCGATGTCGCCATCCACGAAGCGCGAAATCACCTCGAAGGCGATATCGGCGTAGGGACGGCCGGCGAAGGACGCGATGGTCGCCGCATCGAGCGTCGGCCATGTCTGCGGTACGTAGAGACCGCCGTCGCGGGCGAGACCGGCGAGAACGACGTCGGAAAATCCGAGAACGGGGGCGTTGCCACGGGTGCTGACGTATTTCATGGAACTCTTCCCTGTTCTTACGCGACGGCGGTTCGCCTTCTTCCTGGGAATGCTCTAGCGGCGGCGCAACTCGGCCGCAAGCGCGCCGGCGGCAGTGAAAGATCGTTTTTTGACCGCCGGTCTCGCCAAGGCGTCGTGAAGACGCCATATCGATCCGGCATGCCCATCCGATGACGGAGATAGCAATCATGACCGATGCCGCCCCCCAGCAAACCGTTCCTTCCCTTGGGCTGGCGCTTGGCGGTGGCGGTGCGCGTGGTCTCGCCCACGTGCATGTACTCGCAGCTCTCGACGATCTCGGCATTCGTCCGTCGGCCATCGTCGGCTGTTCGATCGGGGCGCTGATCGGCGCCCCCGCAGCAGCTGGGCTATCGGGCGCAGAGATCGAGGACGAGGTACTCGCCGCGCTTGGCCGACCAGCGGACCTCTGGGGCAAGATATGGAAGCTTCGCCCGCGCAGCCTCGCCGAAGTCGTCGGAGGCTTGCCGCTATTCGACCCGGAAGCGGCAATCCGCGAGTTCCTGCCCGAGCGAGTTCCCGACGACTTTGACGATCTTCCCATCCCCTTCTCGGCCGTCGCCGCCGACTATTACGGGGCCGCCGAAGTGGAGATCGGCGCGGGCTCGTTGCGGCGCGCCGTCGCTGCCTCGATCGCCCTGCCCGCCCTGTTCCGGCCGGTGGAGATCGGCGGCCTGACCTTGATCGACGGTGGCGTGGTCAATCCGCTGCCTTTCGACAAGCTGCCGGAGGACGTCGGGATGATCGTCGCGGTCGACGTGGTGGGCATGCCCGTGCGGTCCGACAAGGGGCGTCCGCCCGGCGCCCGCGAAGCGCTGTTCGGCTCAAGCCAGATCCTGATGCAGTCCCTCATCTCCGAGAAGCTCAAGTCGCGCCAGCCGGATGTGCTGATCCGTCCGCCGATCGACGGTATCGGCGTGCTAGACTTCACCAAGGCCAAGGACATTCTCGCCGCCACCGCCTGCGTCCGCGAGGAGGTCAAGGCGGCCATCGGGCGCCGTCTAGACGCCGCGGCGTGATTATCGCTTGCCCGCGAAGAAGTCCTTGAGGAGCCGTCCGGCCTCGCTTTCACCGATGCCCGAATAGACCTCCGGCGCATGATGACAGCCGGGCGAAGCGAAGAAGCGAACGTTGTGTTCCACCGCGCCGCCCTTCTCGTCGGCCGCCGCGTAGTAGAGACGCCGCAGGCGTGCAAAGGATATGGCTCCGGCGCACATGGCGCAGGGCTCGAGGCTGACATAGAGATCGCAGCCGATCAGCCGCTCCGAACCGATCCTGGCGGCGGCGGCGCGGATCGCCAGAATTTCAGCGTGAGCGGTGGGGTCGGCAAGCTCAAGAGTCCGGTTGCCGGCGGCGGCCAGAACGGCACCGTCGCGCACGATCACCGCGCCGACGGGTACCTCACCTCGGGCAGCCGCCAAGCGCGCCTCTTCGATCGCCATGTCCATGAAGCCGGGCATGCTTTTCCTCTATACTGGCGACACGCGGTATAACCCGGCGATCGCCAGACGAACATAGGCTCGGCGCGAGCACGCCCACCGATCAACAGACCGGCTGCACGTCGCCTGCTTTTCCTGCTAAGAGCGTCGGCATGATCAAGACTCCCTCCCCCGCCCCCAAGGCGAAGAAATCTCCGGCCAAGGCCGACGACGGCGCCGACCGCATCGCCAAGGTGATCGCGCGCGCCGGTCTATGCTCGCGGCGCGAGGCCGAAACGTGGATCGCCGACGGTCGCGTCAAGCTCAACGGCCGCGTGCTCGACACGCCGGCAATCACTGTCAAGCCCGACGACAAGGTCGAGGTCGACGGCCAGCCGCTGCCCGAGCGGGAGAGAACCCGCCTCTGGCTGTTTCACAAGCCGCGCGGCACCGTTACGACCACCTACGACCCCGAAGGACGGCCAACGGTATTCTCGATCCTGCCCGAGGACCTGCCGCGCGTCATGACCATCGGTCGCCTCGACATCAACACCGAGGGGCTGCTGTTGCTGACCAACGACGGCGGTCTCGCCCGCGTGCTGGAGCTTCCGGCCACCGGCTGGCTTCGCCGCTATCGCGTGCGTGCCCATGGCGACATCGATCAGGCCCGGCTCGATGCGCTGAAGGACGGCATCGCCATCGACGGCATTCTCTACGGCTCGGTGGAGGCAACAATCGACCGTCGCCAGGGCGACAACGTCTGGCTGACGGTAGGACTGCGCGAGGGCAAGAACCGCGAGGTGAAAACCATTCTCGCCCATCTCGGCCTCGACGTGAACCGACTGATCCGCGTCTCCTTCGGTCCGTTCCAGTTGGGCGAATTGGCCGACGGCGCCGTCGAGGAGGTACCGCGCCGCGTTCTGCGTGCCCAGCTCGGCGACCGGCTGGCCGGCGAGGCGGGGGCCGATTTCGATCCGCGCGAGGAAGATCGAGCACCGATCCAGTCGGTGCTGGCCAAGGCAGGCAAGACGACGCCCGCTTCGAAAGACAAGCAGCCTGTTGCCAGGGATCGAGCACAGTCTCGACCGAAAGGCGTGTCGGCGGCGGCAAACCGCAAACGCCACGAAGCCGATCTCGATGCCGCGCAAGGCCGGCAGTCGACCGGGCGGAACAGCAGCAAGACAGGCACAGGCAAGCCGCCGGTTCGTGTCGCCAAGGCGGAAAGGCCGCAGCGCGCCACCCTGACGCTCAAGAGCGAGGCGAAAGACGGGCGCCGCGACGGCCGGCTGAGCCGCCGCGCCGAGGCCGAGGACGCACCGCGCGCCTACAAGTCGGGCAAGAGCTTCGAGGTCGATCGCAAACCGCGCGCCCACGGCGACGAGCCGGCGCGCGTTCGCGGCGACCGACCGCAGCGCGGCATCACGCCGAAGGGCAGCCGCATTCAGGACGGAAGTCCGATGAGCGCGCCGGGTGGCAAGGGATCAAAGGGCGGCCGCGGCGGGCCGGGCAAGCCGAGGGGACGCGATGCGGATCGTCGCCGGTAAGCATCGCGGCGCGGCGCTGGCCACCCCGGCGTCCGGCAGCCTCGCCATCCGCCCCACGTCAGACCGCTTGCGCGAGAGCGTCTTCAACATTCTCGAGCATGCCTATGACGGCGTTCTCGAGGATGCTCGCGTCATGGACGTTTTCGCCGGCACCGGCGCCCTCGGATTCGAGGCTATGAGCCGTGGGGCGAAGACCTGCCTTTTCGTCGAAGAGGCGGCGGAGGCGCGTGGCCTGATCCGTCGCAATCAGGAAGCCCTCGGCCTGATGGGGACGACGCGCATCTTTCGCCGCGACGCGACCGCCATGGGCTCGATCGGCCCGGCCGAGCCCTACGGCCTCGTTTTCCTCGATCCGCCATACGGCAAGGAACTCGCCGAAAAGGCGATTGCCTCGCTGCTCGCAGGCGGTTGGCTCGCGGAGGACGCCCTCGTTATCATCGAGGAGGCGGCCAAGGCCGAGGTGACGCTGCCCGACGGCCTTGAGCGGCTCGACCAGCGCACCTATGGCGAAACGCAGGTGGTCTTCGCCCGCCGGAGCTGAGCAAACACTCATACGCGTTCCGCTTGATCCGGACTCATCCGGCTCAAGCGGGTTTCGGCCTGACCGGCCGGCGCCCAGTCGGGCGCTTCCGCTTCTGTCAGGTTCCGCCCGAAAGGTCGAAACCCGACGGAAACGGTATCAGTCAGGGCCGAGTAGAAGGTCCCTCACCTCTCCCGGATGCTCGGCGCGGCGCGAAAAGTGTAGCCGTGTCACGCCGCCGTCCAGGAGATCCGCGCCATCGGGGTCAACCGCCACCAACCGAGCTCCAGCGCTGCTGAAGTTCTTCAAAAGCGCGGCTTCGGCCTCAGCGAACGCCTCAGCCAGAGCCGGCGGCACCAGAAAATCGCTAGCGCCGAGTCGAGCGATCCGACCGAAGCCGGCAACCAGATGAATGCCCTCCATCGCCATGCGATAAATGGAGAAGTCGGTGAATTCGGCGTAGCCCTCAGCCTCCGGATGGCGGTCGACGAAGCGCCAGAAGAGACGATCATGGTCGTCCTGATCGCGCGCAATGCACGTCAGGCGACCGACGATGGTAACACGGGCGCCTGCCAACGGGTCCTCGTCGCCATCGGCCGGCACCTGCATCAGCAACGAAGCCCGGTTGTCGCGTTCGAGGTGGCGTGCGTGGGCGGCGAGGCTCGAGAGAAGAAGAAGCGGTGACCCGTCGAAATCGGTTGCCACCGTCACGAAGGTGACGAATGGCCCGCCGTCGGGTGTGAGCGTACCGAGCGAGGCCGTCGCCGCCGAACGCACGATCCGACGTGTCATATCCCTCGCATCGAAGCGGCTGTCATCCATCTGAGATCTCCCTTCAGCTCCCCGGCAGACGTCCTGTTTGCAACCGAAGCGGAGCGAACTTTTCGGAAAGATAGCCGGCGCTTCATCGCTTTCGATCGGAAATCACTCTCGCCCCGCCGATTGGCGGTGAAAAAGCGAATGAATTCTTGATCTTTCTACAATGTTGCCCAGATTCCGCTCAACTCTGCTACAAAGGTCCGGCTACCGAAACCGACCGAACATGACATGAAGAGCTGAAGCTCGGAACTGACGGGGACCTGGGGCATGCCGACCATCGCGCTCGTGGACGATGACAGAAACATCCTGACCTCCGTCTCGATCGCCCTCGAATCGGAGGGCTATCGGGTGGAGACCTACACCGACGGAGCCTCCGCCCTCGACGGCCTCACCAAGGCTCAGCCCGATCTCGCCATTCTCGACATCAAGATGCCGCGCATGGACGGCATGGAGCTGCTGCGTCGTCTCCGCCAGAAGACCGACATGCCCGTCATCTTCCTGACTTCCAAGGACGACGAGATCGACGAGCTGTTCGGTCTGAAAATGGGCGCCGACGACTTCATCCACAAGCCGTTCTCGCAGCGCCTTCTGGTCGAGCGCGTCAAGGCGGTGTTGCGCCGCGTCGCTCCACGCGACACCTCCGCCGCCCCGAAGCCGACCGATGCCAACCGCAACATCGAACGCGGCAACCTCGTCATGGACCAGGAGCGGCATACCTGCACCTGGAAGGGCCAGAACGTGGTGCTGACGGTCACGGAGTTCCTGATCCTGTTCGCGCTCGCCCAGCGCCCCGGCGTGGTCAAGAGCCGCAACGCGCTGATGGACGCGGCCTACGACGATCAGGTCTATGTCGACGATCGCACTATCGACAGCCACATCAAGCGGCTGCGCAAGAAGTTCAAGGCCATCGACGACGACTTCGAGATGATCGAGACCCTCTACGGCGTCGGTTACCGCTTCAAGGAGATGTGAGGCGGGCTCTCGCGGAGCGATTTGACATTTGCACTCGCGGCCAGCATCTGGCGGAGGCAAATGTCTGAGTCGAACCACTAGCGGGATACAAGGTCGATGAGGGGAAGCCAGGACGCTGATCGGGCCGATGGCGGACGCATCCAGACGATGCGTCGGTTGGCTCCGGTCATTACTCGCCGCGTCAAGCGCTTCGCGGCGACGTCGATTGGAACCTCCCTGAGCCGTCGCATCCTTGTCCTCAATCTCGCCGCGCTGGTGGCGCTCGTCTCGGGCATCCTCTACCTCAACCAGTTTCGCGCCGGACTGATCGACGCACGCGTCGAGAGCCTGCTGACGCAGGGCGAGATCATGGCCGGCGCCATCGCCGCGTCGGCTTCGGCCATATCGAATACCATCACCATCGACCCGGAGCGGTTGCTGCAGATGCAGGCAGGCGGCGAGGTAACCACGCCGTCCGATCCGGAGAGCCTCGACTTCCCGATCAACCCCGAGCGGGTGGCGCCACTCTTGCGCCGGTTGATAACGCCGACGAAGACACGCGCGCGCATTTATGATCGCGACGGCATCCTGATCCTCGATTCTCGATTTCTCTACTCGCGTGGTCAGGTGTTGCGCTTCAACCTGCCGCCGTCGAAGCCACCGCAACCGTCTCTCTTCGAACAGGCGATCAACGCCATCAATTTCCGGCTGAGGCGGATCGATCTTCCAGTCTACCGAGAGCTCGGTGGCGGTAACGGGCGCGGCTATCCCGAGGTGGAGCGGGCTCTCAACGGGTCCCCCGGCACGGTGGTCCGCGTCACCGAGGCGGGCGAGATGATCGTCTCCGTTGCAGTACCGGTGCAGCGCGTTGGCGTGGTCGTCGGTTCCTTGCTGCTGTCCACCGAGGGCGGCGACATCGATGCCATCGTCGCTGCCGAACGTTGGGGCATTTTCCGCGTCTTTCTGGTGGCGGCGGCGGTTACCACAACGCTGTCCTTCCTGCTGGCCGGAACCATTGCCCGTCCGCTGCGCCGCCTTGCCGCCGCAGCCGATCGCATCCGGCGGGGCGTCAAGCAGCGCGAGGAGATCCCCTCCTTCGACCGCGAAGACGAGATCGGCGATCTCGCCCGCGCCTTTCGCGATATGACCAACGCGCTCTACAGCCGCATGGACGCCACCGAGAGCTTCGCCGCCGATGTCGCCCACGAACTCAAGAATCCGCTGACCTCGCTGCGCTCCGCAGTAGAGACCCTGCCGCTTGCCAGGAGCGATACCAGCCGGGAGCGCCTGCTCGAGATCATCCAGCACGACGTCCGCCGCCTCGACCGGCTGATCACCGACATCTCCGACGCCTCGCGCCTCGATGCCGAACTCGCCCGCGAGGACGTGGCGCCACTCGACGTCGGCCGGCTCGTCGAGGGCGTCGTCTCGCTGGCGCGCGAGACGGGGCGCCATCAAGAGGTCGGCATCGATCTCCGGATCGACCGTGGCGAAGGCAACAAGCCCCTGACGGTCCTCGGCCACGACAGCCGGCTCGGGCAGGTGTTCAACAACCTGATCGACAACGCCCGTTCGTTTTCTCCCGAGGGCGGGCAAGTGGAGGTAGTGGTCCGCCGCGACGACGGCATGATCGAGGTCGTCGTCGACGATCATGGGCCGGGCATCCGCGCCGAAAAGCTCGAGCGGGTCTTCGAGCGCTTCTACACCGATCGCCCCGAGGGCGAAGGCTTCGGAAACAACTCCGGCCTCGGCCTGTCGATCTCCAAGCAGATCGTCGAGGCCCATCGCGGCACCATCATGGCGATCAACCGCAAGGACGACCCCGCCACGCCCGATCGTGTCACAGGCGCGCGTTTCGTCGTGTCGTTGCCGGCCGATCTCGCCACATGACCCCGCCCACCGTTCACGCCACCGCCGTCGTCATCGGCGAAGCCGGACTGCTGATCCGCGGGGCCTCGGGAGCAGGCAAGACCTCGCTGGCCTTCGCGCTCGTCGAAGAGGCCCGACGGAAGGGCGTCTATGCCGCCTTTGTCGCCGATGACCGCGTGGCGCTGTCCTGCGTCAATGGCCGGATCGTCGCCCGCTGCCCGGAGACCATTTCCGGCCTTGCCGAGAGACGCGGTCGCGGGGTGGAACGGGTGGACCATGTTCCGGCGGCGGTGATCCGCCTCGTCGCCGACCTTGTAGACCCGGAGGCCGTCGCCCGCCTGCCGGAAATCGCAGAGGAAGAAGCCGAAATCGACGGGGTGAAGCTGCCCCGCCAAGCGATTCCGACCCGGCAAACGGCTGTTTCACTGCCGCTTCTGGACGCGGCGCTCGCGGAAATGAACAAGATTTAACGATCGCCGCCACAATTCCGACAGAAGATAGCCATTTCCCCTAAACTCCCTCCAAGGCCGGGTTTTTCGGGCTGTCGCCCCGTGTCTTTTGTTGAGTTGGCACCCCTTGTCGCGCCTTTCCGGAGCGGAGCGAACCGGTTTCCAGTCCGATTTCCTCTTGAAAGAAATCCCGCTCTGGTGAAGATGTGGCCCGTTCCAGCTTGGAGCGAACCAACATGGCGTGCCGCATGATCTTCGTAATCTATAGGGATCGGACCCCAGCATGATCGGGTTGGTTCTGGTGACGCATGGCCGCCTGGCAGATGAATTCCGGTCGGCACTCGAGCATGTGGTCGGTCCCCAGGCCGATTTCGAGACCATCTGCATCGGCCCTGAAGACGACATGGAACAACGTCGGAGCGACATCATCGCGTCGGTTGGCCGCGTCAATTCCGGCAAGGGCGTCATCCTGCTCACCGACATGTTCGGCGGCACGCCGTCGAATCTCGCCATTTCCGTCATGGACATTGGCGACGTAGAGGTCATTGCCGGCGTCAACCTGCCGATGCTGGTCAAGCTCGCGACGGTGCGCAAGGAGCGGCCGCTCGCCGAGACCGTTACCGAGGCCCGCGACGCCGGTCGCAAGTACATTTCCGTTGCCAGCCAGGTACTCGCCGGATCATGACAGACGACAGAGCCGACGGCGCCATCGTCCGCGAGCTGAAGATACTGAACAAGAAGGGCTTGCACGCCCGTGCCTCGGCGAAGTTCGTCCAGTGCGTCGACCGCTTCGAGGCGGAGGTTCTCGTCCTGAAGGACGGACAGAGCGTGTCGGGAACGTCGATCATGGGGCTGATGATGCTGGCCGCCGGCATCGGCTCATCCATCGAGGTCCAGGCCGCCGGCTCCGATGCGGAGGCCGCCATCGAGGCGATCGCGGCTCTGGTCAACGACCGGTTCGGCGAGGGCGAGTAGTCCCGTGCCCGGGCAGCTTCGCATTGCTCCGGCCACGATCGAGCGCCTTGCTTCGTTGCCGTCCTGGTTTTCCACACCCGAAGCGCTGGCCCAGTGGGGCGGCAGCGGCCTCAGCTTTCCGCTCGATACCGATCAGATCGAGGCGATGCTCGCCGAGACGCGGACTTCCCCGCCGCTTCGCCTTGCGTTCGTCGGTCTCATCGAAGGTGAGACAGTGGCGCATGCCCAGGTGGCGCTCGACTGGACGGACGGCGTTGCCCGCCTCGCTCGCTTCGTCGTCTCCCCGGCTCATCGAGGCCAGGGGCTGGCGCGTCCGTTTCTCGCGGACGTCTTCGCCCGTCTCGACGCGGTCGGCGACTTTCCCCGGCTGGAACTCAACGTCTACACGTTCAACACTTCGGCGATCGCGCTTTATGAGTCCCTTGGCTTCGTACGCGAGGGCATTCGCCGCTCATCGGTGAAAGTAGGCAACGCCCGCTGGGACACCGCCATCTACGCGATCATTCGCGAGCGCTGACGGTCACCGCCGGCCGAACAGCCGCTCGATGTCGCTGAGCTTGAGCTCGACGAAGGTGGGACGGCCGTGATTGCACTGGCCGGAGTTGGGCGTCTCTTCCATCTCGCGCAGCAGCGCGTCCATCTCTTCCACCCGCAAGCGGCGTCCTGCCCTGACCGAGCCATGACAGGCCATGGTCGCAGCAATGGAGTCGAGCTTTTCCTTGAGACGCGTGGCCTGATCCCACTCGGCAAGGTCATCGGCAATATCGCGCAGCAGCGCCGCCGTGTCGGTGCGGCCGAGCAGCGCCGGGATCTCGCGGATGGCAATGGCGCCCGGCCCGAAGGCCTCGACGACGAGACCGAGCTCGGCCAGCTCTTCGGCACGTTCGATGAGGCGATTGACGTCCTCTTCCGGCATGTCGACGATCTCCGGGATCAGCAGCATCTGCGTCTCGACGCCCTTGGCGATCTCCCTCTTCAGCCGTTCGTAGACGAGGCGCTCGTGGGCGGCGTGCTGATCGACGATGACGAGACCCGTCTCGGTCTGGGCAACGATGTAGGTCTCGTGGATCTGGGCGCGCGGCGCGCCGAGCGGTCGCGACAGGCTTTCCACGGGAACCTCGGCAAGACCGGCGCGCGCATCGGCCGACACCGCACCGTCGACCACGGAGAACCGCGCCTGCGGCGGGCCGGCATCGAAGGCCACGTCGTCCTCGGCAAAGGTGCGAAACGCGGGCGCGTCGGCGGGCAACGGTCGGTCGGGCACCGTCCGCCAGTCGAAGGAAACCGGCCGGCTCTGGAAGTCCGATCGCCAAGTCGGCGACGACGTCGGCATCGGCCGCGAGGCGGCGGCGCCAAGCACGTCGAGCGTCGCAGCGCCATGGGTCGAGGCGGCGCGATGTCCGGCGTCGGCGTGCGCCCGGCGAAGCGCGCCGACCAGAAGGCCGCGCACCAGCCCCGGATCGCGGAAGCGGACGTCGGCCTTGGTCGGATGAACGTTCACGTCCACCTCGTGCGGGTCGAGATCGACGAACAGCACGGCGGCCGGGAAACGGTCGCGGGCCATGACGTCGGCATAGCCCGCTCGGATGGCGCCGATCAGCAGCTTGTCGCGCACCGGCCGACCGTTGACGAACAGATACTGGCTCTGGGCGTTGGCCTTCTGCAAGGTGCCGAGACCGGCGAGACCGGTCAGCCGCACACCTTCGCGCAAGGCGTCGATCTCGATCGAGTTCTCGGCGAAATCGGCACCCATCACCTGCAGCGCCCGCCCCCTGAAGTCGCCCTCCGAGAGCACCGGATAGTCGAGCGGCGAGCGATCGGAGCCCGACAGCGAGAAGCGGATCTCGGGATGGGCCAGCGCCAGCCGCTTGACGACGTCGGTGATGGCGCCGGCCTCGGCACGCTCGCTCTTGAGGAACTTGAGGCGGGCCGGGGTCGAAAAGAACAGGTTCCGTACCTCGATACGCGTCCCTTGGCTCAACCCCACGGGCATGATGTCCGACCGGCTGCCACCCGCAACCGTGATTGCCCAACCATTGTCTTCGAACGCGTGACGCGTCTCGATCCGGAGATCGGCCACCGAGCCGATCGACGGCAGCGCCTCGCCGCGAAAGCCCAGCGTGCGGATGTCGAGAAGGTCGTCCTCGATGAGCTTGGAGGTGCAGTGCCGCTCCACGGCCAGAGACAAATCGTCCGCCGTCATGCCGACGCCGTTGTCGGTCACGCGGATGAGCGTCTTGCCTCCACCCGAAGTCACCACCTCGATGCGGTCGGCACCGGCATCGATGGCGTTCTCGACCAGTTCCTTGACCACACTCGCCGGCCGCTCCACCACCTCGCCGGCGGCGATGCGGTTGATGGTAACGGGAGAGAGCTGGATGATGACGGGCATGAGGTGTCGGGGATTCGCTTGCGCCGGGAGGGATCGGAATGACAAGCTTACCCGAAGCGACTTTGCGAGGCGAGATCGCCTCCGGCCACAAAATCGTCAACACCAGTGCTCATCCACGTGTCTATATAGTCGCCGGCATGGATGAAGGGCGATCATGAGAGACATCGAGATTTCGGCGGCGACGTCGATCGTCGTGCTGACGGGAGCCGGCATTTCCCAGGAGTCGGGGCTCGACACCTTTCGCGACGCTGGCGGAATCTGGGCCCGTTACGACATCGACGATGTGGCCACCCCAGAAGGCTTTCGCCGCAACCCGCCGCTGGTGCACGACTTCTACAACGAACAACGTCGGGAAGCGGCCATCGCGCGTCCCAATCCTGCGCATGTCGCGCTGGCGGAACTCGAGAAGGCCTGGCCAGGGCGGTTTCTCCTGGTGACGCAGAACATCGACGGCCTGCACGAGAAGGCCGGCTCCAAAGCCCTGTTCCACATGCACGGCACGCTGGACGGTTTTCTCTGCGAAGCTTGCGGAAAGCGTGGCCCTTGGAAAGGCGACATGTCGAGCGCCTCGATCTGCCCGCTTTGCGGAACGAAGGGCGCGCTCCGGCCGGATATCGTCTGGTTCGGCGAAATGCCCTACCACATGCCGGAGATCTACCGGGCGCTCGGCGAAGCCGACTTGTTTTTGTCCATAGGCACGTCGGGCACGGTGTACCCGGCGGCCGATTTCGTGCGGGAGGCAAGGCAGGCCGGCGCATTGACGGTCGAGCTGAATCTCGAAGCTTCCCGCCGGGGGCATGGTCTCTTCGACATCGAGATCGAGGGCAAGGCGAGCGAATGCGTGCCGGCCTTCGTCCATGATCTGCTCAAGGGGCGGCGTCCCTGATCAGCGGGACCAGGGGCCATCCAACCCCCATTCCTTGCAACGTTCCCTAATGGCAGCAGGTGAGGATAGCCGGATCCTGGGCAGCGATACCCCCTCGTAGGTGTCGGTGTTGCGCTGGCGATTGCGGCGTGTCGTCACGACGATGTGGCGGATCATGTCCCACTTGACGCTGTCGGCGCCCCCCTCAAGTCCACCGATCCGGTTGGACTGCAAAAGAGTCCGCCGGAGGTAGCGGCAAAGGCTGAGCGTCGTCGACGCATCCAGGTAGATGACGCCGGTGGCCCGGCGAAAGCGCTGCGACATGCAAGCCGAGTAGTTGCCATCCATGACCCAACGATCACCGGCGATGGCCTCGTCATGCAGCGCCGTGAAGCCCTCTCTGGGTCGCGGTACCCAGTCGGTTCCTGGCAAATGATAGAGTCGATCGAGATGGACGACGGGAAGGCCGAGCTTCTGGCCGATCGCCAGTGCCAGCGTCGACTTTCCGCTGTTCGAAGGCCCGAGAATGCAGATACGCTCGCCAAGCTCCGATAGCTGCATGTTATCCCTTCCCATCCTGTCCGTCGGCACTGCCTTGACCTTGTCATGTCCGCCCCTTATCGGGATGGCATGCAAGAGATAGACATGATCGCGGGGCTTTCGACCCTCGCCGAGGCCTATGACGGCGTCATCTGCGACGTCTGGGGCGTCCTTCACAACGGCATCTCGCCCTACCCGGCCGCCGCCGAGGCGCTCACCCGCTTTCGCGCGCTCGGCAAGGCCGTCGTGCTGCTCACCAACGCGCCGCGTCCGGCCAAGGCTGTTGAAGACCTTCTCAGCCGACAATACGCCATCGGCCCCGAAAGCTACGACGAGATCGTCACGTCCGGTTCGGTCGCCCGCAAGGTGTTCGAAAACGAACCGCGCCGGCGGCTGTTCCACCTCGGACCGCAGCATAACCTCGGGCTCTTCGAAGGGCTCGACGTCGAGCTGGTCGGCGAGGAGGAGGCCGAGTACGTGGCCCTTACAGGCCTGTTCGACGACGAGACGGAGACTGCCGAGACCTACCGGCCGATGTTCTCCCGCTTCGCCGAGCGCGGTCTCAAGATGTATTGCGCCAATCCCGATGTGGTGGTCGAGCGCGGCGACCGCCTCGTCTATTGCGCCGGGGCCCTTGCCCAGCTCTACATCGAGCTCGGCGGTGACACCACCATCATCGGCAAGCCCTACAAGCCGGTCTATGACGCGGCGCTCGCCGCCATCGACAGGGCTGAGGGCCGTCCGGTGGACAAGCGTCGCGTGCTTGCAATCGGCGACGGTCTGCCGACCGATATCAAGGGCGCCTGGGGCCAGGGGATCGACGTGCTGATGGTGACGGCCGGCATCCACGGCCCCGACTTCGGCGACCTTCTCAGTCCCGATCCCGTACGGCTGGCCAAACGGCTTGAGGCCGAAGGGTTCGGCATCCGGGCCGCCATTCCGCGGCTTGCCTGGTAGGCGGATACGCGAAGAGGCCCGACCGGGCCTCTTTGTCATTGCGATTGCCTGAAAGACGATCAGAAGAAAGCGTCGATATCGTCCTGGCTGACGCCCTCGCCCTTGAACTGCGGGCCGTTCAGCATCAGCTCGCGGGCGCGTTTTTCTGCTTCAGTCTCGTTGCCCGCCGCGTCGGTGATGCGCAGGATCTTCAGCTTCTCGACCAGTGTGGTGATGCGCTTGTCCAGAGCGTTCAGTGTGGAAACGACCTTCGATATGCGCTGTCCGGTGATGTCCTGGAACGAGCAGGCCTGGAAGATGTCGATCACCTTCTCGCCAACAAGCGCCTGATAGGCATCGGTGTCGGCGGCGTCGGCCGCCATGATTTCCTCGGCCGCCGACATGATGGTGTTGGTGGCTTCCTCGGTCGCCTCGACGATGGCGTCGAGCTCGCGCCCGGCGGTGGGAATATGCTCGTCACGCATGTCGCTCAGGCGAAGCAGAGCGAGCTCTTCCTTCATGTTGGCGATCTCGCGCGCCATTTCGCCGAGCTCGGTATAGATGGCGAGGTCCATCGTCTTAAAGAAAGACTGGAAGCTTTCGGCCATCAACTCGGCAAGACGCATGACGTCTTCAAGCGACACGTCCTCCGCCTTGCGACCATTGCGAAGGAAGTCGATGATCTTGGCCACGTGCTCTGAAGACATGTCAGACATCGATAGCTCTCTCTCTGAGGTGCGCGACGGCGTCCGCCCGAACGATACGGCGGTACGGACGTCTTGATCCTGCGTTGAATGCATCGGCAGTGCCGCGCCTCCCCGGGTTCGCGGTTGGCGGTGTCAGCACCGCTCCGCGTATTCCCGGCCCGTTCACGGCGTCAATCGCCGAACACGGCTTCGATCTTGCTCTTCAGCGTCGGCGCATTGAAGGGCTTGACGATGTAGTTGTTCACGCCGGCCTTCTTGGCGGCGATCACGTTCTCGGTCTTGGATTCGGCCGTCACCATGATGAACGGCGTCTTCGAAAGCGAGGAGTCCGAGCGGACCTGCTTCAGAAGTTCGTAGCCGGTCATGGGCTCCATGTTCCAGTCGGAGATCACGAGGCCGTAGCGACGTTCCTTCATCTTGCCGAGGGCTTCGGTGCCGTCCGCAGCCTCATCCACGTCCTCGAAACCGAGCTGCTTCAGGAGGTTCCTGATGATTCGGATCATGGTCTTGTAATCGTCGACCACCAGAACCGGAATCGATGTGTCAAGTGCCATCGTTTACTCCACACTGCCGCGGCGCCACCCGCGCCTCGATGACGAGCTCACATGCACGGGCGGGTGAACGTCCCTGACGGGGCCCGTGCTTGAAGGAAACCATACGACGGGGACCTGAAAAGTCGGTTAATTCTCGCAGCCCCGGCCATTTGGGTCATGGTTGATCAGTGAGACGCTTGATTTACTTTTCATTTTTCAATTGAATCGTTTTTGTGGCGCTGTTCGGCGGTTTTTTGTTCGAGTTATCGTAAATCTCGGCGCGATCGGTTTACGCTTTGCCAACCATGCCGAAGATTCCCCTCGCCATCCGACGTCTCAAAGGCGCCGCCATGACGAGGCCATCGTGGCATTTAGCTGCTTGACCTTGTCTGGAGCAGAAGGCACGGTCACGCCGCGTCGTCGAGCCGATGTTCGGACAGGACGACGTCCCGGCGACAGCAGATTCCAGAGACCCATGCCCCCCTTCCAGTTCGTCGATCGTCATTCCCTCTCCGCGTCCCTCCGAGGGGGCGCAGTCGCCATCGGCAACTTCGATGGCGTGCACCGCGGGCATCAGGCCGTTCTGGAGGCCGCCCGGGCGGTGGCCCGGCAACGGGGCATCCCGGCCGTCGGCGTGACCTTCGAACCGCACCCGCGCGATGTCTTCCGGCCGGAGCATCCGGTGTTTCGTCTGACGCCAGGGCCGATCAAGGCGCGCCTCGTCGAAGCCATCGGGCTCGACGGACTCGTCTCCATCCCCTTCTCGTCCGCCTTCGCCGCGCAGAGCCCGGAGGAGTTCGTCAAGAAGGTCCTGGTTGAAGAGCTCGACATTCGTCATGTCGTGGTCGGCTGGAACTTCCACTTCGGGCAAGGACGGCACGGCACGCCACAGAAGCTGCGCGAACTCGGAGAGCGACATGGCTTCTCCGTGGAGATCATAGAGTCCTTCGAGACAGAAGACGGCTACACCGTTTCTTCCAGCTCGGTGCGCGACCGCCTCGCCGAGGGCGTTCCGGCCGAAGCGGCCGGCCTGCTGGGCTGGCACTGGTTCTTTGAAGGGAAAGTCATCGACGGCGACAAGCGTGGGCGGACCATCGGCTTTCCGACCGCCAATATCCGGCTGCCCGGCCATGTCCGGCTATCGGAGGGCGTCTATGCCGTCTTCGCCGAGATCGATGGCGTTCGTCATGCAGGCGTGGCCAGTTGGGGGCGCCGGCCGACGTTCGACAATGGCGCCCCGGTATTCGAGACCTTCGTGTTCGACTTCTCCGGCGACCTTTATGGCAAGACCATCACGATCATGCCGCTCTCCTACCTTCGGCCCGAGCTGAAGTTCGATGGCGTCGCTCCCTTGATCGAGCAAATGAACAGGGATGCCGAGGAAGGCCGAGCGCTTCTGGCCGCATTCGACGGCTTCACCGCCCTCGACCGTGTGCTCTGGCGCAATTGGACTCCCTGAGCCTGCCCTCGCAGTCTATCACTTGATTCATGCGGACAATTTCTCTCTTTTAACGACGGAAACGCGCGTTTTCTTAAGAAGTTAGCGGCAACATGCTTGTACCTTCCAGGAAGAGCTACGAGCATGCTTGGTAAAATCCGCATCGGACATCAGATTCTGCTTAGTGTTATGATCGCCGGCCTTGGCTTTGTGGTGATCGCGGCAAACCTGTTCTACATGGGCCAAAAGGTAGACACCGCCACAAGTCTAGCCCGCATCGGTCGCGAAGTTGGCATGGACGCGACCCACTTTCAGGAAGTGATGCTGCAAATCCGACGGACTGAGAAGGATTTTCTGCTTCGGTCGGACAAGGCTTATGCCGAGCGAGCGCTGGCGCAGGTTGAAGAAGCGGAGAGAGCGCTCGCCGGGCTGCGCGGCAAAGCGGAACCCCTCGGCAATCCGCACATCGTTGCGGCAATCGCGGATATCGAACAACCGCTCGCCGCCTACAAGGCCGCTTTCGCCAAGATGGCTGAGACACGCAGCGCGATGGGCCTCAAACCCGATGAGGGACTCGAGGGCGATCTGCGTCAGAAGGTGCACAGCCTGGAAAAGGCTTTCGCCGAACTGAATGACAAGGACCAGACGATCCGCATGCTCATGCTGCGTCGCCATGAGAAGGACTTCATGCTGCGGCGGGATAACGGCTCTCTTGAGAAGCATGCGCGCATGATGGCCGAGTTCTCGGGTGCGATAACCGCCTCGTCCCTTGACGATACGCGGAAGGCGCAGCTCGCCGAACTCGCCAATGGCTACAATGCCTCCTTCAAGGCATGGTCGGATTCCGCGCAAAAGGTGCAAGCCGACCAAGCCATTGTTTCCAACGCCTACGCGGCTCTCGAACCGCTGGTGGCCGCCATCGACAAGGAAACAGCCGAACTCAGCAGCGAGCTTGACGCCACGGCCGAGGCGGCGCGCAACACCTCCAATCATCTGGCCTACCTGACGATTGTCCTGGCGATGCTCACCGCCGTGTGTTTCGCCTTGGTCGTCTGGCGCTACGTTTCGAAGTCTCTTGGGCGGATCGAGGGCTGGATGGGGCGCCTCTCCGGGGGCGACTACGACGCTCGCTCGCCCGACATCGAGGCCCGCAACGAGATCGGTTCCATGGCCCGCGCACTCGCGGACTTCGCCGGCAAGCTCGCCGATGCCGAGCGGCTCCGGCGCGAAGCGGCCGAAGCGGAAATCCGCCAGCGACACGAGCGCGCAGAGGAAATGCGGGCCCTGATGGCCGCCTTCGATGCCAACGTTGGCGAGATCGTCGCCACGGTGTCCTCTGCAGCGCACGAGTTGCAGGCGGCGGCAGGCACCCTGACGGAGACCGCAACCAGCACCTCGACCAAATCCACCGGCGTCGCCAAGGCGACGGAGGTGATCGCCGAGCAGGTCCAGGCGGTGGCTGCCGCGTCGGAAGAGCTTTCGGCGTCCATCGGCGAAATCGGCCGTGGCATCAGCCAATCGCATCAGATATCGGCGCAGGCGGTTGGAGAAGCGCGCGAGGCGGCTGCCACCGTCGGCGACCTTGCCACGACCGCCGAGAAGATCGGCGAGGTGATCCAGCTCATCGATAGCATCGCCTCGCAGACCAACCTGCTCGCTCTCAACGCGACTATCGAGGCGGCGCGCGCCGGCGAAGCGGGACGCGGCTTCGCCATCGTTGCCGCCGAGGTGAAGAACCTCGCCGGACAGACCTCCGAGGCCACGTCGCAGATCAGCGATCAGGTCAACCGCATTCAAGCTGCGACCGGCAACACGGTCGAGGCCATCCGACGGGTGTCGGAGATCATCGACAGGGTCAACGAGATCGGCGCCGCCATCGCCTCCGCCATAGAAGAGCAAGCGGCGACAACCCGCGAGATATCGAACCGCATCAACGACGTCGCGACGGAGACGGGACGCACCTCGGCCAGCATCGGAGACGTGCTGATGGCGGCGGAGGAAACCTCCGGCGCGGCGACGCAGGTGCTCGCCTCATCCGGCGACCTGTCGCAGCAAGCGGAGAACCTCTCCCAGCGGGTACGGCATTTCATCTCCAACATTGCCGCCGCCTGACGATCGGCTTCGGCGGCAATCGACTGAAGGAATGGGTCGCCGGCCAGAGAAATCTGCCGGCGAACTCTTTATTTCGTCGCGCTTTGTCGCTAGAGCTTCTCGATGAAATCAAAGGGCTTGGGCCGGCCGCTCCGGTCGGCTTCGACCCCGGTAGGCCATGGCAACATGAGCTGCGCCGTCTTTCAGCATTTTCTGTCGGAACAGCCCATGTGGATCCGAGCCTTCGGCACCTCAGTGTGCCGGATCAGAGAGCGAATTATCGGCCCGGCCCCGATGACACGCCGCTGAGGCGGTGAAATCGAGGGACCGGGAGCCGAACCCTGGCCGATCGCCGTCGTTTGCGGGCCGGCCAGCCCTTAATCCAGCTGCACCGACGAGACACCCCATGACCGACACGCCCGCCCCGACGTCCGAAGCGACGCCGACCCGCGACTATTCGTCAACGCTCAATCTGCCCGCAACGGACTTTCCGATGCGCGCCGGGCTGCCTGAAAAGGAGCCGAAGCTGATCGCGCGCTGGGACGAGATGAAGCTTTACGAGAAGCTGCGCGAGACAGCCAAGGGTCGCGAGCAGTTCGTCCTTCACGACGGACCTCCCTATGCGAACGGCCATCTGCACATCGGCCACGCGCTCAACAAGATCCTGAAGGACATCATCACCCGTTCGCGGCAGATGATGGGCTACGATTCCAACTACGTCCCCGGCTGGGACTGCCACGGCCTGCCGATCGAGTGGAAGGTCGAGGAAGAGTATCGCGCCAAGGGCAAGAACAAGGACGAGGTGCCGATCAACGACTTCCGCGCCGAGTGCCGGGCCTATGCCGAGAACTGGGTCAAGATCCAGAGCGAGGAGTTCCGCCGGCTGGGGGTCGAGGGCGATTTTGCCCACCCCTACACGACGATGGCGCTGGCTTCCGAAGCGGTGATCGCCACCGAGCTGCTTAAGTTCGCAACGAGCGGCCAGCTCTATCGCGGCTCCAAGCCGGTGATGTGGTCGGTGGTCGAGAAGACGGCGTTGGCCGAGGCTGAGGTCGAGTATCAGGACTACCAGTCCGACACCATCTGGGTGAAGTTCCCGGTGGTCGCAGGTGCCCCCGAGCTCGACGGCGCCGCCGTCGTCATCTGGACCACGACGCCCTGGACCATCCCCGGCAACCGCGCCATCAGCTACTCGCCGAAGATCGCCTACGGCCTCTATGAGGTGGCGGAAGCGCCGGAGGGCAACTGGGCCAAGACCGGCGAGAAGTATGTGCTCGCCGACGCTCTGGCCGAAGCCGTGTTCAAGCAGGCCAAGGTGACGGCCTACACGAAGCTCGCGTCGGTGTCCGCCGCCGTGCTCGGCAAGCTCACCTGCGCCCATCCGCTGCGCGGACTGTCCGGCGGCTACACCTTCGACGTGCCCCTGCTCGCCGGCGACCATGTCACCGACGATACGGGCACCGGCTTCGTCCACACCGCCCCCGGCCACGGCCGCGAGGACTTTGAGGTGTGGATGGACTATGGTCGCGAGCTCACCGAGCGCGGCATCTCCACGGCGATCCCCTTCACCGTCGACGACGATGGCTTCCTGACCGACGCAGCGCCCGGCCTCACCGGCCGTCGCGTCATCACCGACAAGGGCGAGAAGGGCGACGCCAACGGCGCCGTCATAGAAGCGCTGGCAGCCGCCGGCATGATGGTGGCGCGGGGACGGCTGAAGCACACCTATCCGCACAGCTGGCGCTCCAAGAAGCCGGTGATCTTCCGCAACACGCCGCAGTGGTTCGTCTACATGGACCGACCCATCGGCGGCGGGGCCTCGGGAAGCAACGCCACGACGCTGCGCGCCCGGGCGCTCGCGGCGATCGACGACACCGCCTTCTACCCGCCGGCCGGCCAGACGCGTCTGCGCTCCATGATCGAGAACCGGCCGGACTGGGTGCTGTCGCGCCAGCGTGCGTGGGGCGTGCCGATCGCCGTGTTCCGCAACGTGGACACCGGCGTGGTGATCCCGGGACCGGAGTTCGCCCACAACGAAGCCTATGCGGCCCGTATCCGCGCGGCGTTCGAGGTCGAGGGCGCCGACGCATGGTTTGCCGAAGGCGCCAAGGAGCGCTTCCTGAAGGGGTTCGTCGACGACTTGGAGCCCTGGGAGCAGGTCACCGACATTCTCGACGTGTGGTTCGATTCCGGCTCGACGCATGAGTTCGTGCTGAAGAGCCGCCCGGACCTCAAGTGGCCGGCCGACGTCTATCTCGAGGGGTCGGACCAGCATCGCGGCTGGTTCCACTCCTCGCTGCTGGAGTCCTGTGGCGTCAACGGCGTCGCCCCCTACAAGACGGTGGTGACGCACGGCTTCACCATGGCCGAGGACGGCCGCAAGATGTCGAAGTCGCTCGGCAACCAGGTGCTGCCGCAGGACGTCATCAAGCAGTCCGGCGCCGATATCCTGCGTCTCTGGGTCGCCTCGACCGACTACTGGGAAGATCAGCGCATCGGCAAGAAGATCCTGGACGCCAACTCCGACGCCTATCGCAAGATCCGCAATACCTTGCGCTGGATGCTGGGAACGCTGGCTCACTACGACGGCGTCGCCGTGGCTTATGCCGATCTGCCGGAGCTCGAAAGGGTGATGCTGCACAAGCTGGCCGAGGTGGGCGCGGAGGTTGAGGAAGGCTATCGGGAATACGACTTCAAGGCCGTGTTCTCGTCGGTGCTCAACTTCATGAACATCGAGCTCAGCGCCTTCTACTTCGACGTCCGCAAGGACGCGCTCTACTGCGACCCCAAGTCGAGCCTCAAGCGCCGCACAGCGCTTCACGTGGTGGCCCTGCTCTACGACCATCTCGTCAAGTGGCTGGCGCCGCTGATCCCGTTCACCGCCGAGGAAGCCTGGCTCGAGCGGCATCCGGGCGACACGTCGTCCGTCCACCTCGAACTGTTCCCGACGGTGCCGGGAGAGTGGACCGACGCGGCGCTCGACGAGAAGTGGGAGAAGGTGAAGAGAGTGCGGCGCGTCGTCACCGGCGCGCTTGAGATCGAGCGGCGGGAGAAACGCATCGGCTCGTCCCTCGAAGCGGCGCCGATGGTCCACGTGGAAGACAAGGATCTCCTCACGGCGCTGGACGAGCTCGACTTTGCCGAGATCTGCATCACCTCGCAGATCGCCGTCACCGACACTCCGGCGCCGGAAGGCGCCTTCCGCCTCGAAGACGGCACGCCGGTCGCCGTCGTTCCGAAACTCGCCGAGGGCCGCAAGTGCGCTCGCTCGTGGAAGATCCTTCCCGAAGTGGGCAGCGATCCCGACTATCCCGACGTGACGCTCCGCGACGCCCAAGCTCTCCGCGAGCTGGCGGCCGAGGCATGACGACGGGGTCGAACGCCCTTCAGATCAGGCGAACGCGGCTTGCCGCGTTCGTCGTCATCCTGCTGACGCTCGCCGCCGATCAGGCGAGCAAGTACTGGGTGCTCAATCACACCAGCCTTCCTGAAGGCGATCGCATTTCGGTGCTGCCGGTGTTCGACTTCGTCCTGACCTGGAACATGGGCATTTCCTATGGCCTGTTCCAACAGCACGAAGCCCTCGGACGCTGGCTGCTGATAAGCCTTACGGCGCTGGCGACGGCGCTGCTTGCCGTTTGGCTGTGGCGCTCGCGCGACCGCCTGATCGCCTGTCTGGCGCTGGCGCTGATTATTGGCGGAGCGCTTGGCAATCTCGTCGACCGCATCGTGTTCGGCGGCGTCGTCGACTTTCTCTATCTGCACTATGGCTCGTTTTCCTGGTATGTTTTCAATCTGGCCGATTGCGCGATCGTTGCAGGGGTGGGCGCACTCCTGTATGAGTCTCTGCGCTTGAGGCCACAGTGATGCCTCAAAAGTCGGCTAGTTGCTGGCCCGAACGAGGGTCGGGCCGTGACTGATCCGACACGAGAGCGAGAGTGACGATATCGATGACCAACCTGCTGACCGGCAAGCGTTACGCTCTTCTCGCTGTCGCCGCCCTTAGCTTGTCCGCCTGCTCCGCCCTTGGCACGTCCGTTGCCGAGGACGATCCGGAAACGGAAGTTCCCAATGTATCGATGGGTCGTGCCGTCATGGAAGGCCTCGGCGCCGTGCCGTCGCGCACCACCGCGATCAACTATACGCCGCGCGCTCCGCTTGTCGTGCCGCCCGACAAGTTGGCTCTGGTCGCGCCCGAGGACCCCAAGCGGCTTGAGGCGAGCGGAACCTGGCCGGAAGACAATGACGTGAAAGCACGCCAGTTGCTGGCGGAAGCCTCGGCGCGCGAAGCTGCACGCGACGAAGATGACCATCAGCTTTCGCCTTCTGAGCTGAGGTCCGTCCGGTTGCCGCAGAATCCCAGCCGCGCCATGACGTCGCCCAACAGCATCGAAGAGGCCTCCAAGCCGCTGCTCCCGAGCCAGCTCGGCGACATGCCGCGCCAGAGCGCCAGCCGGCTCTACGACGCCAGCGGCAAGCCGGTGCGCAAGGCACTGGTCGAGCCGCCGGTCGCTTACCTGGAGCCGGCGCCCGGTGTCCCGGTGACGACCGACGACGGCACGCCGCCCACCTCCAAGAAGTCCTGGTGGAAGTTCTGGTGATCGCGCAAGGCGCTTCGCCGTCGACCAATTAGGCAAAGAAAAAGCCGCGGACGTCGCGGCTTTTTTGTTGTCCGCGCAACGGACGGTGTTCAGCGGCGCGACATTCCTGCCCGTTCGCCGCCAGCCGCCGCCGAACGGGGCGTCGCCGTTGCCTGTGCGGCCCCGAGCACTTCCGGCCTGACCTGGCGGGGGCTGGAGAACAGGTTGCCCTGGCCGAAGGCGAGGCCATAGTCGAGAAGATCGATGACTTGCGCCTCTTGCTCGACCCGATCGACGATCAGGGTCAAGCCCTGACGCTGCAAATGGCCAGCCATGTCTTCGACATGAATGTCGCCGG
The DNA here is from genome assembly GCF_023721755.1 of Pleomorphomonas sp. NRK KF1. Taxonomy (GTDB): domain Bacteria; phylum Pseudomonadota; class Alphaproteobacteria; order Rhizobiales; family Pleomorphomonadaceae; genus Pleomorphomonas. The sequence goes on from NZ_JAMDLH010000002.1 coordinate 528,310, forward strand.
TCACGAGAGGCGCCCGGCCAAGCAGCCGATCGGCGGCCACCTTGATCGAACGGAAGCCGAGATCGGACCAGCGGCGGAAATCGACGCGCAGGTCGGTGACGTTGTCGATCGAGAAGTGGAAACCGAGATCCGATACCGCCCGGAGGCTTTCGATCTCGAGCGGCCCCATTTCGACAAGCGCTTCCTGGCGAAACTCGAACTGCACGAGATCGGCCATCGCCCTGTTCTGGCTGAGGAAGCCCTGAAATTCACGGAAGAAGGTGGACGAGGCCAGGCTTTCGACCGACAGGTTGATGTAGAGACCGACGTCGCTGTTGCGCTGGGTGAGCCGCTTCAGGATCTGGAATGAGCGGATCACCTGATAGGTATCGAGCTTGGCTATCAGCCGGCTCTTTTCGGCGATGGGAATGAACTCGGCGGCGGGAATCAGGCCGGACGCCCCTTTCAACCGTGTCAGCACCTCGTAGGAGCGGACGAGCCGCTGCGGCAGCGTCACCACCGGCTGCAAGTGCAGCTCTATCTGTTCCTCGCGAATGAGGCGCTCCACCTCGCGGTCGAAGGCCGGATCGGTGTCAGGAACGAACAGCGAGTTCTTCATGCTGGCGGAGACGTCATCGCGCGCGCCACTCTGCCGTCCGTGACGATCTTCGTCGAGATAATCGTCCGATCGGCTTCTGCGCGATCGCCGCCCGGCGTCTTCGGCTTCGCGCATGTGCCGCTCAAGAGCGCCAAAACGCGCGTTGACGCCATCCAGTCGGCCGTCCACCGTCGACTCCAGTTCGGCCAGGGTTTCGGTCACCTGTCGGAGCAGTTCGCCCACCACCTCGACCTCAGCGGCGAGCTCGCCGGTCTGCTCGCGCACCCGTCCGGGCAAAGCCTGCTCAAGGCGATTGAGGCGCGCGGCGATTTTCTCGATCTCGGCTTCGCCATCACCGGCAACGGCAGCGATTTCGGCAAGACGGTTCTCGATCCAGATCCGCTCCCTTCGCCGCTCCATCGGCTGCTGCAGGGTGACCATCACGAGCATCAGGCCAATGCCGACCAGAAGTGCCGAACCCGCCGACAGGCCAAGCTGAAAGAACAGCACCACCGCGGCCGAAGCGGCGATCACGCCCATGGCGATCAAGATCATCGTCGATGACGACCGGTTCATTCGCCTGCCCACTCCAACACGATATCACGCAACGAATCACAAAGCATTGTTGCCGTTTTCCCGCGCGGAAGCGAAGACGGACAATGGTTTTCCAAGGTTTTTCAGTCCATTTTGCCCGCCTTGGGGTGCTTTGGACGCCGATCTGCCCGCCTATCGCCGCCTTGACCGTCGCCGGTCGCCGTCCCATGTTCGACATCGCCTATCGGTAAACGATCGTCAGGCACAGAAACCGGAGACGAAGCATGGTCGAACTCAACGTGAAAGGCATGATGTGTGGCGGTTGCGCCAGCTCGGTCGAGAAGGCAATCAAGCGAGTCGACGCCGATGCCGCGGTGACGGTCGATCTGGCCTCCGGCAAGGTCAGCGTCGAGACCAAGGCTGACGCCAAGGCCCTCAGCGATGCAATCGAGGCTGCCGGTTACGAAGTGGCCGCCTGAGACCGATTCTCGGGAATTCCCTATCCCGTGCCTTCCGACGCGGGTTGGGATCGTCCCTGTCTGCATGGGTCTTCTTGGCGGGAAAGCGGGCTAGGAAGCGGTCCTTGACCTCCTGTTAAGGGTTATCAACCGTTTGTTTACCATGATCGGGGCAGAGTTCCGCCGGTACGCAATGCAATTTGCAACTGTCTGGCAAGGAACGCTTTCCGATGTCGGTTGGCCCGCGCAGCACATCGACGGTACGTCTTCTGATCGTCGATGCCGACGTCTCGTCACGCAGAGCCGTGCGCAAGGCTCTTGAAGCGCGCATCGCCCGCCCGATGCTGATCCTCGAGACCGCCGAACGTGACGCCGCACGCGTGATGGCCGGCAAACAGACGTTCGACATCATCGCCATCGACCTCGAAACCATCGGCGGATCGGCGGCATTCAAGGCCTTCACCGAACAGCTCACGCCCACCACGATCTATGCCATGGGCGACCCTACCGACGTGCAGGCAGCCGTCGCTTGCGTGCGAGCCGGAGCCGCCGACTTCATCGAGAAGCCAGTCGATGGCAACGCCTTTGCCCGCCGCGTCGAGCGTCAGTTCGTCGAAAGCATCGCCAATACGGTCGAAGAGGCAGACGGCCTGATCGGCTCCGCCCCGACGACGCGGGCGCTCACCGAGCAGATCCTGCGCGTGGCGCCGTCGCTTGGCCCGGTGTTCATTTCCGGTGAGGCCGGCAGCGGCAAATCGCTGGTGGCCCGTTCCGTTCACGCGCGCTCGCGCCGCCGCACCGGTCCGTTCGTCACACTGGACTGCGCGCGCACCCCGGTCGATCGTCTGGTAGCCGATCTGTCGGAAGCCGATGGCGCCCTCGCCGCTGCCGACGGCGGCACTCTTTTCCTCGACGAGGTCGGACATCTCCCCGACCCCGCTCAGCTGGCGCTAATGCGCTTTCTCGATACAGGTGAGATCGCGGGCTTCGACGGTGGTCACCGCCTGTCGGTCCGCATCATTGCCTCGTCGCGTCGGCCGCTTGACGACCTCCGGGGACCGGCCGGCTTGCGACAGGATCTTTACTTCCGCCTCAACGTCCTGACCCTGGCCGTACCGCCGTTGAGAGAGCGGAGTGAGGACATCCCGCTCCTTGTCGATACCATGGTGCGGCAGATCAACCGCGACAACGGCTCGCGCTACACGCGGTTCACCGCCGCCGCCGTGCAATGCCTTGCCGGCCGCGCCTGGCCGGGCAACGTCGCCGAACTCAGGTCGGCGCTTGAGAACCTGATGTCACTCTACCCCGGCGATCTTGTTACCGCCGACATGGTGGTGCCGGTCATCGTCGCACCGGCGGCCATTTCGGCCGCCCCCAGGAAGAAACTGCCCGCCGAGGTCAAGCCGCTCTGGGTGGAAGAGGCGAGAGTGATCGAGGAGGCGATAGCGGCTTTCGACGGCAACATTGCCCGGGCCGCGGCGGCACTTGAGATCAGCCCCTCGACCATCTATCGAAAGCGTCGCGACATCGAAGAAGCGATGGCCGCTCGCAGCGCCTGAGTAGTTCTGCGAAGAAGCGGCCGTGACCTTGGAAAACGGCAGCGGATCAGTAAGATAAAGAAGGACCACAAGCGCCTGGGCCGCAAGGCCAGGCAGCCTCGCCAGAGACCAACGGTTTGATGCCTGGGGCGTTTCGTGGAAGGGCAAGAGTATTCGCTTGAGCCGCCGTTTTTCGATCTGGCCAGATTGGTCTGATTGGCGGGTGCTCTGGGGGAAGGACAAGCGGTCATGCACGGGTTGCGTTTTCTTGCTGCTTTTTCCGCCTGCGTGATGGCGGCGTCGACGGCATGGGCAGGGCCGATTCTCGATGAGGCCAAGGCCGCCGAAGCACTGCTTGCGGAAGGCAAGCCCGTCGAGGCGCTGGCCTCGCTCGAAGCGGCCTTCAACGCGGCCTGGGACGCCGCGCCGCTCGGATTCTCGGAGGCGACCTTCGTCACCGGCAAGCCCGCCGGCTTCGGCATTTATTCCACGCGCCCCAACTCCGTCTTCCAACCCGACGAGCAGATGCTCGTCTACGCCGAACCGTTCGGATACGCCTTCGGCAAGGAAGGCGACCTGTTCAGGATCGATTTTTCCGCCGATTTCGAACTGCGCACCCCGCGCGGGCAAATCCTGCACGCTCAAGAAGGATTCGCCTCGCTCGACATGGTGTCTCGGCGGCGAAACAAGGAGTTCCAGGTCTATATCGTCTATAACTTCAAGGGTCTGAAGCCCGGCGATTATGTGTTGGTAACCAAGCTCAGCGACCGCAACTCCGACAAGAAGGGCGAGTTCGAATTGCCGTTCACCATCGCCGAGACGCCGGTCAACTGATTGGCGATGACGAAGGAGCCTTTCATCCGAAACGCCGCCGACGCCGATGGCGACAGTATTGCACGCTTGATCGCCAGCGTTTTCGGCGAATACGAAGGCTGCCCGTTCATCTTCGACGATTTTCCGGAGCTCGCGGCACCGGCCACTCACTATGAAAAGCGAGGTGGCCGGCTTTTCGTCGCCGAGCATGACGGCATCATCGTCGGCTCCTTCGCCGTGTCTTCGCCGGATGGTGACGGCGTCTTCGAGATCAACAAGGTGTATCTCGATCGGGATCAGCGCGGCTCCGGTCTTGCTCAGAGGCTTTACGCAACTGCCCTTGACGAAGTCGCCCGGCGTAGCGGACGGACGTTGAAGCTCTGGAGCGACACCCGCTTTCTTTCCGGCCATCGGTTCTACGAGAAGCTCGGCTTCGCCCGCCAGCCCGTCGTCCGCTTCGTTCCCGACGCCACCGACTGCTGGGAGTTTGCCTATCGGCTGGAACTCGATCGCTGAGCTATCGCCGCGACACACTCGCGGCCATCCGCGTGAGAGTTCCTTTGCCAAGCCGAACAGCCGGCGGCCTTATGCTCGGATTTCTAGCACGAAAGGTCTTTTCGCTGGCGTTCCGGCCTTGCCGCCGACACGGCCGAAGCGTAGAAGCCGCCGTCCGTCGCTCCGGAGACATCATGCAGTCGTCGATGCGCCTATACGCGGCCGGCGCCGCCCTTCTTGCCGTCTTCCTGTTCTCGGGACTTGACGCCCTCGTCAAGGCAACCACCTACGGCACGCCGCTCGCCATGGTCGTTTTCCTGCGCTATGCCGCCGGCCTGATCTTCTCCTCGACATCGGCGGCCTTGCAGGGGCAGCTTCGGCCGAGCTGGGCCACCATCCGGCGCGCCCTCGGGCGTTCGCTGGCAGGCCTTTCTTGCGCCGCCCTGTTTTTCGGCGCCCTCAAGCTGCTGCCACTTGCGCAGACGGTCGCCCTCACCTTTACCTCACCCTTCTTCATGGTGCTGATCTCGGCAGCCATGATCGGCGACCCGGTCACCCGCCGTTCGCTCCTCGCGGCGGCCTTCGGCTTCCTGGGCGTCGTCGTCATGCTGGCAGAGAAGTTCAGCGCGGAGGCGGGAAGCCCGCTCGGCTTCGCCATGGCTCTCGCCTCGGCCGTCGCCTACGCCCTGTCCATGATCATGTCGCGCCGGGACACCGCTCACGACAGCGTCCCACAGATGATCCTGGTCCAGAACTCCATCAGCGCGGTCGTGGCTCTTCCCTTCGCCCTTTACTCGTACCAACCGCTCCCCGGCGAAACGCTGCTGATGTTCCTGGCCATCGGCGCACTCGGCACGGGCGGCAATTACGCCATCACCTGGGCCTACAAGCATGCCCCCGCGACGCTGCTCGGCCCCTTCGAGTTCACGGCGCTGCTCTGGGCCGTCACTTTCGGCGCGGTGTTCTTTGGCGAAATTCCCAGCGCTCACACCCTGATCGGTGCCGGAATCATCATCGGAGCCTGCCTCGTGGTCGTCCAGCCTGCCCCCACACCGGCTCGCCGCGCTTCGGACGATGCTCGTCCGTAAAACACCAGACCGGCTCTTGACAGACAGGCGGCTTGCGCCTATTTCCGGCCCGCTTAGCACTCAACATGAGTGAGTGCTAACAGCAGATATTTTTCGCCGTGGTCTGCGAGGCAAAAGCGCGCACGCCACGGGCATTTCAGAAACGAGGAGCCGAACATGAAGTTCCGTCCCCTGCACGACCGCGTTGTCGTTCGCCGGCTGGAGTCTGAAGAGCGCACCGCTGGTGGCATCATCATCCCGGACACCGCCAAGGAAAAGCCCCAGCAGGGCGAAGTCGTGGCCGTGGGACCGGGTGCCCGCAACGAGAAGGGCGAGCTCGTCGCTCTCGACGTCAAGGCCGGCGACAAGGTGCTGTTCGGCAAGTGGTCCGGCACCGAGGTCAAGATCGACGGTCAGGACCTCCTGATCATGAAGGAATCCGACGTGATGGGCATCATCGGCTGATCCACATCAGCCGCCCAGTCCTCCGTTAACCTCTCATTTCAAGGAAGAATCCCATGGCTGCCAAGGAAGTCAAATTCGGTTCCGACGCCCGCGAGAAGATGCTGCGCGGCGTGGACATCCTCGCCGACGCCGTCAAGGTCACGCTGGGCCCCAAGGGCCGCAACGTCGTGATCGAGAAGTCCTTCGGTGCTCCGCGCATCACCAAGGACGGCGTGTCGGTCGCCAAGGAAATCGAGCTTGCCGACAAGTTCGAGAACATGGGCGCCCAGATGGTCCGCGAAGTCGCTTCGAAGACCAACGACAAGGCTGGCGACGGCACCACCACCGCCACCGTTCTGGCCCAGGCCATCGTCCGTGAGGGTGCCAAGGCGGTTGCCGCCGGCATGAACCCGATGGATCTGAAGCGCGGCATCGACCTTGCCGTCGCCGAGGCCGTCAAGGACCTGAACGCCCGCTCGAAGAAGATCTCCACCTCGGCCGAAGTCGCCCAGGTCGGCACGATCTCCGCCAACGGCGAGACCGAGATCGGCCAGATGATCGCTGACGCGATGCAGAAGGTCGGCAACGAGGGCGTCATCACCGTCGAGGAAGCCAAGACCGCCGAGACCGAACTCGAAGTTGTCGAAGGCATGCAGTTCGACCGCGGCTACCTCAGCCCCTACTTCGTGACCAACGCCGAGAAGATGGTCGCCGAGCTCGACGACCCCTACATCCTCATCCACGAGAAGAAGCTGTCCAACCTGCAGGCCCTCCTGCCGGTGCTCGAGGCTGTCGTCCAGTCGTCGCGCCCGCTGCTGATCGTTGCCGAGGACGTCGAGGGCGAAGCCCTTGCCACGCTCGTCGTCAACAAGCTGCGTGGTGGCCTGAAGATCGCCGCCGTCAAGGCGCCGGGCTTCGGTGACCGTCGCAAGGCCATGCTCGAGGACATCGCCATCCTGACCGGTGGCCAGGTGATCTCGGAAGACCTCGGCATCAAGCTTGAGAACGTCACGCTCGCCATGCTCGGCCATGCCAAGCGCGTGTCGATCTCCAAGGAGAACACCACGATCGTCGACGGCGCTGGCGCCAAGGCCGACATCGAGGCTCGCGTTGCCCAGATCAAGGCGCAGATCGAGGAGACCACCTCGGACTACGACCGCGAGAAGCTGCAGGAGCGTCTGGCCAAGCTCGCCGGTGGCGTTGCCGTCATCCGCGTCGGCGGTTCGACCGAAGTCGAAGTCAAGGAGAAGAAGGATCGCGTCGACGACGCGCTCAACGCCACCCGCGCTGCCGTCGAAGCCGGCATCGTCCCGGGCGGTGGTACCGCTCTCCTGCGCGCCAAGGCAGCCGTTGCCAAGCTCTCGTCCGACAACCTGGACATCGAGCGCGGCATCAAGATCGTTCTCGCCGCCCTTGAGGCCCCGATCCGCCAGATCGCCGTCAACGCCGGCGTCGAAGGTTCGGTCGTCGTGTCGAAGGTGCTCGAGAAGGGCGAAACCTTCGGCTTCGACGCCCAGAACGAGACCTATGTTGACATGATCCAGGCCGGCATCATCGACCCGACCAAGGTCGTGCGCACTGCCCTGCAGGACGCCGCTTCGGTCGCCGGTCTGCTGGTCACCACCGAGGCCATGGTCGCCGAGCTTCCGAAGAAGGACGCCGCGCCTGCCATGCCCGGCGGCGGCATGGGCGGCATGGACTTCTGATCCAAGGGATCTGAACGTCCATAAAAGCCGCCCACCACTAAAGGTGGTTCAAGTCGGCAACAGCCGACTTGAACAGGCGGCATGGACTTCTGATCCAAGGGATCTGAACGTCCATAAAGGACAAAGCAAATTGGGCGTCGCGAAAGCGGCGCCCTTTCTTTTTGGAGTTATCGCTCGCCTTACGAAAGCTTCATCCGCACCGCCGCAATGTTGCCGCGATCGGGCCGTGCTGTCACATCCGAAAAATCTGCCGAACTCACTGCCGTGGCATCGAATTTGATTGTCACCGCGTTGAGATTCTGCGTCAGTTCGTCGACTATCCGCCGTTCCGGGGACACCACATGAAAGCACTCTTTGCGACGCTCGCGCTGGCTTGGCGCCTCGCCGTGCCCTATTTCAAGGAGAAGCGACAGGGCGAGCTGGTCTTCCGCTGGTTCAAGATTCGGATGCAGGAGCGCTGGATCGGCCTCGGCTTTCTGGGATTGATCCTCGCCCTCAACGTCGCGCAGGTCTATCTCAACGTTCAGTTCAACAGTTGGTACAATCGCTTCTACACGGCGATGCAGGATCGCAACGGCGGCGCCTTCTCGGCCGAGCTCATCATGTGGTGCGTGATCGTCGCGCCGCTCATCGCCTCGCTTGTCGTCGAGATCTACCTGACCAACTGGCTGCGCATCCGCTGGCGGGACTGGATGACGGATCACTTCGTCAATCGTTGGATGAGTAACGCCAACTATTACCGTCTGTCACAAGTCGCCACCGGCACCGACAACCCGGACCAACGTATCGCCGAGGATATCCGCGATTTCATCAGCTACACGCTGACCATCTTCGTCCAGCTCTTCAACACGGTGCTGACGCTCTACGCCTTTACCATGGTGTTATGGGCCATTTCGGCGCAGTTTCCCTATTCGATCGGCGGCTTCGATCTTGCCCTCATTCCTGGCTATCTCGTCTGGGCAGCGGTGATTTACTCGGTCATCGGCACCTATTTCACCCACATGACGGGTCGCAAGCTCATCACACTGCGCTTCCGCCAGCAGCACGTCGAAGCCGACTTCCGCTTTGCCATGATGCGTCTGCGCGAGAATGCCGAAGAGGTCGCTCTTCTGAAGGGTGAAGAGCCTGAAAAGCGCGTCTTTAAGGGGGCTTTCGAGCGATTGAAGGCGAACTTCTATGAAATCATGGACGTGACGCGCAATCTCAACATCGTCACCGGGTTCTACGGCAATCTCTCCGTCATCTTTCCGCTGCTGCTGCTGGCGCCTGCTTATTTCGCCGCCGGTTCGGTCATGCAGCTCGGCGTGCTGATGCAGACCTCGCAGGCCTTCGACAAGGTGCAGGGTAACTTCTCCGTCTTCGTCTCCTTGTACGACACCATCGCCAACTGGAAGGCGGTTCTCGACCGTCTCACCACCTTCGAGCGGGCGATGTCGATCGTCGAAGCCGATTCCGCCAAGCCGGGGCTGGCATTGAAGCCAAAATCGGGCGGCGCGATCAGCGCCGATGGCGCTGTCGTTTCCCTGCCCGGTGGCCGGCCATTGGTTCGCCTGGACAACGCCACTTTCGAAAGAGGCAAGGCCGTGCTGATCTCCGGTCCCTCCGGTGCCGGCAAGACATCGGTGTTCCGGGCCCTCGCCGGTATCTGGCCGTTCGGCGATGGGGAGCTTGGTATCCCCGAGAATGCGCACGTCATGGTGCTCCCGCAGACCGCCTACTTGCCGCTCGGTACGTTGCGCGAGGCGCTGGCCTACCCGAATCCGGTGGAGTCTCACGACGACGCCAAGGTGCGCGACGTGCTCGCCGCCGTCGGACTCGGCGCTTTCGCCGACCGGCTGGACGATCTTTCGGAGGGACCGAACCTTGCCTCCCGCCTTTCCGGCGGCGAACAGCAACGGGTGGCCATCGCACGGGCGATCCTCGCCGAGCCCGACTTCCTGTTGCTCGACGAAGCCACAGCGTCGCTGGATGAGGCATCCGAGGCGGCCCTCTATCGCCTGCTTCGGGAGCGCCTGCCGAAAGCGTCGATCGTCTCCATCGGTCATCGTTCCTCGTTGAAGACGCTGCACGACGAACTCATCGAGTTGCGGAAGCCCGAGACAGGCGGCCCGTTCGTGCTCGGCGCGGCGAACCCCATTCCCGCCGCCTGACGACAACCTGAACGCTCCCCGCGCGCAGCGCCGTCGTATGCGACGTATTGTTTCCTTGACGGGAACAATGCGTCGCTTTTTTCATGGCTATGCCTGAAGCGTATGCGTAGCTATACGGACGACAACGGCGTCTGGCGATGCCGCTCTCTCTCGAACGCGGAGTTTCCGACATGGACAGCATCAAGGCCCCGGCTCTGCTCGCCGGACGTATTCTTCTTTCAATCATCTTCATCACCTCCGGCTGGGGCAAGATCACCGGCTATGCAGGAACCGCCGGCTACATGGAAGCCATGGGCGTGCCGTCCCTCCTGCTGCCGCTGGTCATCCTGACCGAGCTCGGCGGCGGTCTTGCCGTTCTCGTCGGCTTCCAGACGCGGATCGCCGCCTTCCTGCTGGCCGGCTTCTGTGTCGTCTCCGGCTATCTCTTCCACTACAAGGCGATTTCCGGCGCCGCAGGTCAGGAAATGATGGACATGATGAACTGGCTGGCCTTCATGAAGAACGTCACCATCGCCGGTGGCTTCCTCACGCTGCTGGGCGCCGGCGCCGGTGCGCTCTCGGTCGACGCCAAGCTCGGCAAGGCCTGACCTACAACACAGCCCGAAGGGCGGGCGACGGAGGCCGAACGGCCGGTTCGCCTTGCCCTTTCGCCGCTTATCGATTACTTGGAAACCCGCGCGCCCCGCTCGCGGGTTTTCGCTCGTTTTGGCCTGTTACGGCCGCTATTTCAGGGCACAGGACTGATGTCGGATTATCTCAAGGCGCGCCTGCCGCGCGGTCTCGTCGATCGTACCCCCGCCGAACTCAAGGCGACCGAGGCCATGATCGAGACCATCCGACATACCTACGAAATCTACGGCTTCGAGCCGGTGGAGACGCCGCTCATCGAATATACCGACGCGCTCGGCAAGTTCCTGCCCGATCAGGACCGACCGAACGAGGGCGTGTTCTCCTTCCAGGACGACGACGAGCAGTGGCTATCGCTGCGCTACGACCTCACCGCGCCGCTCGCCCGCTTCTATGCCGAAAACCACGAGAAGTTGCCGAAGCCCTATCGCAGCTATCGCAACGGCTGGGTGTTCCGCAACGAGAAGCCCGGCCCGGGCCGCTTCCGCCAGTTCATGCAGTTCGACGCCGATACGGTCGGCGCGCCATCGGTCGCCGCCGACGCCGAGATCTGCATGATGATGGCCGACACGATGGAGGCCCTTGGCCTCAAGGGAAAGTTCGTCGTCCGCGTCAACAACCGCAAGGTGCTTGATGGCGTGATGGAGGTCATCGGTCTTGCCGGCGACGACAAGGCGGGTACGCGTCTCACCGTGCTCCGCGCCATCGACAAGCTCGACAAGATCGGCCCGTCCGGCGTGCGCGACCTTCTGGGCGCCGGCCGATGGGAGAACCCCGAGGAGAAGTCCGGCGACTTCACCAAGGGGGCCGGCCTTCCGCCCGAAGCCGCCGATGTCGTTCTGGCCTTTGTGGCCAGCGGCGCCGACAGTGCGTCGGATACCGTCGCCAATCTCGGCAGACTTGTTGCCGGCAGCACGCGCGGCAGCGAGGGCGTCGAGGAGCTGAAGCTGATCGCCAGCCTCGTCGACGCCGCCGGCTATGCAGAGAAAGTCAAGATCGACCCGTCGGTGGTACGCGGCCTAGAGTATTACACCGGTCCGGTGTTCGAGGCGGAGCTGACCTTCGAGGTGACGGGCGACGACGGTCGACCCGTGCGCTTCGGCTCCGTTGGCGGCGGCGGCCGCTACGACGGGTTGGTCGGACGCTTCCTGAAGGAACCGGTACCGGCCACCGGCTTCTCGATCGGCGTCTCGCGCCTGATGGCGGCGCTCCGGACGCTCGGCAAGATGGGTGTCGACAAAGTGAGCGGTCCGGTGTGCGTTCTCGTCATGGACAAGACCACCGAGGCGCTCGCCGGCTACCAGAAGATGGTGGCGGAGTTGCGCGCCGCCGGCGTCGCCGCCGAGATGTATCTCGGCGCGTCCGGCATGAAGGCGCAGATGAAGTACGCGGATCGGCGCAACGCCCCCTGCGTGATCATCGAAGGGTCCAACGAGCGCGAGGCCGGCATCGTCCAGATCAAGGACCTCGCCCTTGGCAAGGAATTGTCGGCCGGCATCACCGACAATGCCGAGTGGCGTGCGGCTCGTCCTGCCCAGAAGGAGGTCGCTCGCACCGATCTCGTGGCCGAAGTGAAGGCGATCGTCGAGGCGTCGGGGGGCGCGGCATGACCGACGCCATTCAGATCGCACTCGACAGCTTCAAGGCAGCCGGCTTCACCGCCGTCGACGTGCCGGTCCTCCTGCCGATGGAGGACTTCGTTCGCATCTCCGGCGAGGAGTTCCGTCGCCGCATCTTCGTGACGTCGTCGAACAACGGTCACGACTGGTGCCTGCGCCCCGAGTTCACCATTCCCGTGGTACGCACCATGTTGGCCGCCGAACCGACCGGCGGTCGCTTCTGCTACTCCGGCCGCGTCTTTCGGAACGGCCGCCCCGGTGAGGCCGACGAGGTGTGGCAGGTGGGCGGCGAGATCCTGGGCGATCACGACCCGGTCGCCACCGACGCCGCCGCCCTCGCCCATGCCGTCGCGATTACCGCGGCTTGCGGCGCCCCCCGCCAGCGCATCATTGTCGGCGACGTGGCGCTGTTCTCGGCGCTGCTCGCCGCGCTCGACATTCCGCCGGCCTGGCGGGCTCGCCTGACCACCCTGTTCGGCGAGCCGGACAAGATTGCCGACACGCTTGCGCGTCTTGAGCAGCGCCGCTTCGGCTTCCCGAGCTTTGCCGCCCATGCCGAAATCATCGAGGCCCTGTCCGCATTCCCGGCCGAGAAGGTCGGCCAGCTCTTTGCCGACATCCTGTCGATTGCCGGCGTGAAGACGGTTGGTGGGCGCACCACCGGCGAGATCGCCGAGCGCGTCCTCGAGCAGGCGATGCTGGCAGCTTCCGATGGCGTGCCGGCCGAGACCATCGCCGCGATCGCCGACTTCATGTCGATGCAGGATGAGAACGGCGGCGATCTCACCATTGCCGACGGCGTGCTCCGCCTGGAAGAGCTGTCGAGCCGCATCGGCGACCGCGCGCCGTTCAGGGCCGCCGTCGATCGCTTCAAGGCGCGCGTCGCGGCCATCGCCGCCCTCGGGGTCGATCTCACGACGCTGCACTACGCCGCCGGTTTCGGTCGACGCCTCGGCTATTACGATGGTTTCGTGTTCGACATTCACGATGCGACCCAAGTCGAGGTGGGACAGGTCAGCGGCGGTGGCCGCTACGATGGCCTTGTCCGTCACTTCAAGGCCGCCGAGCCGGTCAAGGCGGTCGGCTTCGCCGTCTGGCCCGAGCGCTTCCGGAGGGCGTCATGACCGAACCGTTGATCGTCGCCGTGCCGTCCAAGGGGCGGCTGCAGGAGCAGACGCTTGCCTTCTTCGAGCGCGCCGGACTACCTATCCGACAGGCGCGCGGCGCCCGTGACTATTTCGGCACCATCAATGGGCTGAAGGGCGTCGAGGTGCAGTTCCGCTCGGCCTCCGAGATCGCCCGCGAGATCGGCGCCGGCAACGTGCACTTGGCCGTGACCGGCATCGATCTGTTGCACGAAACGCTCGGCGGTGACGACGGCGCCCGCGTGGTAGCCGAGGAAGCGCCCTTTCCCGCCCACATCGTCACGCGCCTCGGCTTCGGCCGCGCCGATGTCGTCGTGGCCGTCCCGCAAGCCTGGCTCGACGTGCAGACCATGGCCGACCTTGCCGACGTCGCCGCCCGGTTCCGCCTCAAGCACTATCGGCCCATGCGCGTCGCCACCAAATACGTCGCCTTGACGCGCCGCTTTCTGACCGCCCACGGCGTGCACGATTACCTGATCGTCGAGAGCCCGGGCGCCACTGAGGGAGCGCCGGCGGCCGGTACGGCCGAACTGATCGTCGACATCACCTCGACCGGCCAGACGCTGGTCGAGAACGGCCTCAAGATCGTCGACGATGGCGTCATCATGCGTTCCGAGGCCGCGCTTGCGGCTTCGCTTTCCGCCCGCTGGACGGATGCGGCCCGCGCCGCCTGCAGGGGGATGCTCACCCGCATCGCCGCCGACGACCGGGCGCGGTCCGTACGGCGCATCGACGCCGTCATACAGCCCTCTTCGATGCTGCCCGAGGAACTCAGGGCGCGAACCGACCTGACGCTGCTGTCGATGCACGACGAAGGACTCAGCCTTCTGGCGCCGAAGGCTCACGCCCAGGCGGAGGCCGAGGCGCTGATCGCCCGTGGCGCCACGACGGCGGTCGTTTCGTCGGTGGAGTATGTCTTCGAAGCGAAGAACGCGCTCTACGACAAGCTGGAAGCGCGATTGGACTGATCGGCGTCCGGTGCGAGGCCTTGTCTCGCACCTCCGGTCTCCTACTTGGGCCGGACAAAGGCGGCCCGCTCTTTCTCGACGACATCGCGGACGTCACAGCCGTCAAGGTGGTCATTGACCAGCCCCATGGCCTGCATGAAGGCGTACACGGTGGTCGGTCCGACGAAGCTCCAGCCGCGCTTGCGAAGTTCCTTCGAAAGGGCCGTCGACTCCGCCGTCTTCGGCTGGATGTCCTGCATGGTAAAGACGGCTGGCCGGCTCGACGGATCCGGCTCGAAGCGCCAGATGAAGGCGGCCAGCGAACCCGCCTCGGCCTGCAGGTCGAGAGCGCGCCTGGCGTTGTTGATCGTCGAGACGATCTTGCCGTGGTGACGCACGATGCCGGCATCGCCGACCAGTCTTTCAACATCGGCATCGGTGAAGGCGGCGACCGTCGGAATGTCGAAGCCGGCAAAGGCCGCGCGGAAGTTCTCGCGCTTGCGAAGGATGGTTATCCAGGCAAGGCCGGACTGAAAGCCCTCAAGGCAAAGCTTTTCGAAAAGACGAGTGTCGTCGGCAACCGGCCTGCCCCATTCCTCGTCGTGGTAGCGCCGATATAGCGGGTCGGTTCCCGCCCAGAAGCAGCGACTGATACCGTCTTCGCCCGTGATGATGCCGTCCATGCCCGCCGCCCCTCGTTCGGTGTTGGTCGGCCGAAACCTAGCGGCGACGATTGCCACCAACTGGCAGCAGCAAAACGGCGGCCGTTGCCGGTCGCCGCGAAATGGTCGTCTTGAAGCGTGTGGTCAGGCAAACAGCGCGTCGATGTCGTCCTGTGTCGCGCGCTCGGCGGTCGGCAGGGCCGGACCGTTGAGCAGAGCGGCATCGCCGACGCGGCGCAGAGACTCGTCGGCTTCGATCGAGTTGAAGGCCTCCATGCCGCCCCAGATCTCCATCATGCGATTGACGCGGTCTTCGATGAAGCGAAGGACGTTGACCACCTTGGTGATGCGCTGCCCGGTCAGGTCCTGGAAGTTGCAAGCCTCGTAAATGGCCAGCACGCGTTCCTGGATATCGGCCGCCATCGCCTGCTTGTCGCCCTTGAGGTGCGCAACCAGGTTGTTGGCATCGTCGTCGATCTTTTCCACCGCCGCCAGAATGCTCTCGGTGGCGTGCTCAGTGCCCTTCACCACGGCGTCGAGCTCGTCGGTGACGCGGCTCATATCCTCGCCCTTGAAGCCGGAAACGTGAAGGCTGGCGATTTCCTGCTTGGTGCGGGAAATGGCTTCCTGGATCGTCTCCATTTCGCTTTTCAGCTTGTAGGCCTCGGTGAACTGCTTCTGGTAATCGGCGATGATATCCTTGCTGATCTCCTGATGCGGCTTGACCAGTTTCTTGATCTCGTTGAGCTCATGAAGGATCGTGTCAGCACGAAAGTCGTTTGTCGGCTCGGACGCCGCGCCGCCGCCAAGCATAGCTTCAATACGATAAGCCTTGCGAGCCAACGCCATATTCCACTCCTCGCATCGCAATCAGAAAGGCCGCCAATCGGGCGCCATCGCCGAGTGATCGAATTTTAGGGTCAGGCGGTTAACAACGTGTATTCCGGAAACATCGCCCGATAAAATTTCCGGCGGAGTTTCAGATAGTTGGGAACGGCGTCGATACATTTCCTTAACCATGACGACAAATCGATCGACTTGAATGGAAATGGGTTGCATCTCATTCACCATTCCTAGAGCGCGCGCCCCTAGCCTCATCCCCAGCGCATGGCCAGCAGAACCGTCGGCTGCGCCGGATATCCATCAATCGAGGGTTCCACCGATGAGAGCTGCCGCCTTGTTCCTTGCCGGGGTTGCCGCCGTCGTGGTCGCGACGGGTACCGCCGCCGCCCAGGCAGGTCGCTATCTCGCGCCACCGCCGGTCGTCCTGTCCCCCAATCTTACCGACCCCTGGGTGATGCAACTCCAGCCGGGCAATGTGCCGATCTACGCCGCACCTCAGGCGCGCAGCCCGCGCACTTGGTCGACGCCAACGGGCGCGGAGACGAAGACGGCGCGCAAGATGGATCCGCGCAGCTTGCCGCTTGCGCCCGAACTGCTGCCGCAAGAGGTGACTTATGACGGGCCCGGCGTCCCCGGATCCATCGTCATCGACACCGTCAATCGTTTTCTGTACCTCGTCGAAGACGGCGGCACGGCGCGCCGCTATGGCGTCGGGGTCGGCCGGCCGGGATTCACCTGGGCGGGCGAGCACCGGATTACGCGCAAGGCCGAATGGCCCGACTGGCACCCACCGGTCGAGATGCGCCGGCGGCAGCCCGGGCTGCCCGTGATGATGCCGGGCGGGCCGAAGAATCCCCTCGGCGCCCGCGCCATGTATCTCGGCTCGACTCTCTACCGCATCCATGGCACGGCCGAACCGTGGACCATCGGCCAAGCCGTTTCCTCGGGCTGCATCCGAATGCGCAACGAAGACGTCACCGATCTCTACGAGCGGGTGAAGGTTGGAACCCGTGTGATCGTGTTGTAGTCGCCTCACCTCCGGCCTTTTTCGCCCAAGGCCAGGTCACGCGTACCCTTTTGGATGGCGGCGGTCTCGACAACCGAGATCGCCGCCATCTAGTTTCCAGAAACGTCGTGATTCGCGTTTGTTGCGCCGCCAGGCATCCCTTCCTTCAGGTTTTTCAATGATGAAACTGTCCGCCGTTCCGGCGCGTCCACTGATGTTGGCGCTTGCAGCCGGGCTTGTCCTTTCCGCTTGCGTTTCCTCCAAGCCGGTAGAGCCGCCAAAGCCGCCCGTCATCGAGGCCCCCGTCAAGCCGCTGTCGTATCTGCCCGACGACACGGCCGAAGACGCGCGCGACCTCGATCTCGTCGGCGATCAGTTGCCTCCCGAGCCGTTCCGCCGGGCGGAGATCGACTTTCCAACAGAAGAACCGCCGGGAACGGTGATCATCGACACCTCGGAAAAGCATCTCTACCTCGTGGAAGAGGGGGGCAAGGCGCTTCGCTACGGCGTCGGCGTGGGGCGTCAGGGCTTTTCCTGGAAGGGCACCGTGGAGATCGGCAGCCGGCAGAAGTGGCCCCGCTGGTTCCCGCCCAAGGAGATGATTGCCCGCGAGGCAGCTCGCGGCCATAACATTCCCGACATGATGGAAGGCCAGCTCGGCAACCCACTCGGCGCGCGCGCCCTTTATCTCTACGACGGCCCCAAGGATACGCTGTTCCGCATCCACGGGACGTTCGAGCCGAAGAGCATCGGCACCAACGCCTCCTCGGGCTGCATCCGCATGGCCAACGCCGACGTGATGGATCTCTACGAGCGCGTCAAGGTCGGAACGCGCGTGGTGGTCCGCTGAGGCAATCCCTCAGAACTGGGCGATCCGCTTGGTGTAGGCTTCGAGCACGCAACCTCGCGGGTCGCCGGTACGGGCGCATTTGAGCATTTGGGCCCGCCATGCGCGCTGAGAGGCCCGAAGCTCGGGGACCTGGTCGGCGCTGGCGCGGGAAAGCACGCGCGCAAAGTCTCGGGCAAGGCGCAGGTCGAGATCCGCGAGCGCATCGTCGCCGCAGATCATCTTTTCGACTTCCGACCTGGCGCCGTCGCAATCGAAGCTGGGTTGCGCCGCCTTGGCCGGCAGTGCCAGCATCGCCATCAGGACGATGGCAATGATGCCCGAACCTGTCGCCAACCCGCTCATGCCTTCTCCTTTCCGTGCACAACTTCGTCGGATGGAACCAGCAAGCCACCCTGAAAGCACCACGTCTGTTGCGCAAGACTAGCGCATGATCGCGCCGTCCGTCCATGACCGCCTTATGGGGAAGGCGAGCGGATACTGACGCGGAGAGAACCGCCAAAAGGTGACGTTTGTTGGGGTGAAAGCGGGCTTTTGCTGGCCATTTTCGGTTTTCGTCCGGTCAATCGAAGAGGGTGGGCGACAATCGCCGCTCCCCGATTGCGAAGTTCGATCGTTGCGCGTATCACCTTGGCCGCGAAATAAATGAAACGGGAACATCATGACGACGCCGAAACCGCGGGTCGCGCTCTTCGTGACCTGCCTCGTGGACTTCTTCCGCCCGACAGTCGGCTTTTCGGCCGTCAAGCTGCTCGAGGACGCCGGTTGCGACGTATCCGTGCCGGCCGGTCAGACCTGTTGCGGCCAGCCCGCCTACAACTCGGGCGACCGAGCCGGCGCGCGGGCTCTCGCCGAACAGGTGATCGCGCTGTTCGAAGGCTTCGATCATGTGGTGATTCCTTCCGGGTCCTGTGCCGGCATGGTCAAGACGCACTATCCCGACCTGTTCTCCGGCGAGCCCAACTGGCGGCTCCGCGCCGAGGCGCTTGCCGACAAGACCCACGAGCTCACTTCGTTCCTGGTCGACGTGCTCGGCGTCGCTCCATTGCCCGCCACCTGGGAAGGGACGGCGACCTACCACGATTCCTGCTCGGGCCTCAGAGAACTCGGCGTCAAGGATCAGCCGCGTCGGCTGCTGTCGGCCGTGGACGGGCTCGCGATCAAGGAGATGCGCGATCCGGAGGCCTGTTGCGGCTTCGGCGGCGCCTTCTGCGTCAAGTATGACGAGATCTCGAACGCGATCGTCGAACGCAAGGTCGCCGACGTCAGATCCACCGGCGCCGAGCTGTTGCTGGCGGGCGATCTCGGCTGCCTTCTCAACATCGCCGGCAAACTGAGGCGCGAGGGCTCCAGCGTCGAGGTCCGACACGTTGCCGAAGTCTTGGCCGGCATGGCCAACGGACCGGCCATTGGAGAGACGAGAAAATGAGCGGTGGTCTCACTTCCCTGTCCTTTCCAAAGAATGCCCACGCGGCGCTCGCCAATCCACCCCTTCTCAAGGCCATCGCCCATATCGAGGAAACTCTGGTTAGCGGCCGTCGGCGCGCCACCGAGGCATTGCCCGAGTTCGAGGCATTGCGCGATGCCGGACGCGACATCAAGGCGCATACGCTCGCTCATCTCGACCTCTATCTTGAGGCTTTCGAGCGCAAGGTGATGGAGGCCGGCGGTTTCGTTCACTGGGCGGCCGACGCCGCCGACGCCAACCGCATCATTCTCGACATCTGCCAGAAAGCCGGTGCCCGTCGTGTCACCAAGGGCAAGTCGATGATCACCGAAGAGGTCGGCCTCAACGCCTACCTTCAGGCGAACGGCATCGCACCCGTGGAGACCGACCTCGGCGAGTACATCATCCAGCTTCGTGGCGAGACGCCGAGCCACATCATTGCCCCGGCTGTGCACGTCAACAAGGAGCAGGTGGCGGCGGACTTTCGCCGGGTCCACACCGATCTCGACCCCAAGCGCAACCTCGAAGAACCAACCTCTTTGCTCGCCGAGGCAAGGGGTGTGCTGCGCGAGAGCTTCCTGTCGGCGGACGTCGGCATCACCGGGGCCAACTTCCTGGTTGCCGAGACCGGCTCGACGGTGATCGTCACCAACGAGGGCAACGGCGACCTGACGCAGATCCTGCCGAAGACTCACATCGTGCTCGCCTCCATCGAGAAGGTGGTTCCGACGCTCGAAGACGTCGCCACCATCATGCGGCTCCTGGCCCGTTCGGCCACCGGGCAGGAGATGAGCGTCTATACCACCTTCTCCACCGGCCCTCGTCGCCCCGGCGATCCGGACGGCCCCGAGGCCTTCCATGTGGTCCTGCTCGACAACGGTCGTTCGGCCATGCTGGGCAGCGAGTTCGAGGACATGCTGCGCTGCATCCGCTGCGGCGCCTGCATCAACCACTGCCCCGTTTACCGGTCGATCGGCGGTCACGCCTACGGGTCCGTTTATCCCGGCCCGATGGGATCGGTGCTCACGCCATCGCTGCAGGGCCTCGAGAAATCGGCCCATCTCGCCAACGCGTCGACACTGTGCGGCCGCTGCGAAAGCGTCTGTCCGATGCGAATCCCCTTACCGAAGATGTTGCGACACTGGCGGGAAAAGGAGTTCGAGCGGCATTTGACGCCCAAGAAAGCTCGCTTCGGCCTGGCTGCGTGGCGGTTCCTCGCCACTCGGCCGCGCCTCTATGGCCTCGCGACTCGTTTCGGCGCCTGGGGGCTGGCTCGACTTGCCGGTCGGGATGGCGCACTCCGCCAGGTCCCGCTCGCCGGGGGCTGGACGCGGTGGCGCGACCTGCCGGCGCCCGAGGGCGGCACCTTCCGCACCGAATGGGCCAAGCGGGGGAGGAAATGATGTCGAGCCGTGACGCCATTCTGGGGCGCATCCGCCGGTCGCTCGGTGTATCGGATTCCGACGCCACCCGTCCTGCCGCCGTCCGCCACCGGCTTGCAGAGACGCCGGTCAACGTCGTGCCGGCGCGCGGCCAACTGCCCGACGCCGAGCGGATCGACCTGTTCGTCCGCAAGGTCGGAGAAGTGTTCGCCACCGTCGTCCGTCTTGAAGGACGCGACGACATTCCCGCCGCCGTCGCCGCTTACTTGCGCGACCGCAACTTGCCGCAAGCGATCCGGCGCGGCGACGATCCGCGCCTTGCGGACTTGCCATGGGAACGAGAGGCACAGCTCGCGGTGGCGACTGGCCCAAGCGAGGGCCGCGATCTTGTCGGTCTCAGCCACGCCGATGCCGGCGTCGCAGAAACGGGCACGGTTGTCCTGACCTCCGGCCCGGACAACCCGACAACGCTCAACTTCCTGCCCGATCACCACATCGTGGTGGTCGATGCATCGACAGTGGCCGGCGACTATGAAACCGTCTGGGCAGATCTTCGTCGACGCTTCGGCGCCGGGTTGATGCCGCGCACCGTCAACCTCGTGACCGGTCCGTCGCGCTCGGCCGACATAGAGGAAACGCTGCTGCTTGGTGCCCATGGCCCGCGCAGCCTTCACATTCTGGTGGTGGGGTAACCGATGCCGATCCTGACGCTCGTCTTTTACACCGGCGCCCTTGCCGTCGCGGCGGCATCGCCAGGACCTGGCATGACGGCCGTCGTGGCGCGTGCGCTCGGCGGCGGCTTCAGGGCCGGCATGACCTTCATCCTCGGCATCGTCTTCGGCGATTTGTTCTATCTGACGCTCGCCATCTTCGGCCTCGCCTCTCTGGCACAGGAGTTCAACCTGGCCTTCCTGGTCATCCGCTACCTCGGCGCCGCGTACCTGCTCTATCTTGCCTACAAGCTCTGGACCTCGCGCGCCGATCCCGCCGAGGTGGCGGCGAGAGTGCGCTCCGAAAGCGCATGGCGCACGGTGCTGGGCGGCTTCACGCTGACGCTGGGCAACCCGAAGACCATCGTATTCTACATGGCGCTCCTGCCGTCGCTCATGCCGATCGAGAGCATCACCTTGACCGGATACTTCGAACTGATCGGCATCTCGATCATGACGCTGACGGCCGTCGGCGTGGTCTACGCGGCGGCGGCGGCCGGCGCGCGCGAGTTCTTCCGCAGCCCGAAAGCGATGCGTCACCTCAACCGCGCCGCCGGCACCATGATGGCCGGCGCCGCGGCGGCCGTCGTGGCAAGGTAGGCCGACGACATCGGCGGATTACTCCGCCGCGAGATTCAGCACCTGGTCGGCGGCGCCAAGGTTGCCGAGCGAGGTGACGATGTGCTTGGCAAGCGCCTCGTGAATGGGGCTCTTGGCGTGCTCGGCGCGCAAAAGGCCGATCTCCGCCGGCTCAAGCTCCGGGAACCCTTCGCGCAGGCCGAGGATTCGCATGTTGGCCTTGAGGGCGCTTTCCGGCAACACCGACACCGCAAGGCCGGCCAGCACGGCGCCCGAAAGAGCCAACGCCGCGCTTGAAATGTAGGCGACGCGGAAGCGCCGCCCCTCGCGGTCGAGAGCGCGGACGACATTGGCGCGCCAGCAGCAATCGTCTGGGCCAAGGGCCAGCGGCACGGGGTCGAGCTCGTGAACGCTGTGGTCGCGCGAGCCGACCCAGAACAACGGCTCTCGCCGGATCACCTCGCCCCGCATCGAACCATAGTAGCCGTGATTGATGATGCCGAGGTCGAGACGACCTTCCCGGATCATGTCGGAGACGGTCACCGAGCGCTGACACTCCACGGTGATTTCGATCAGCGGATTGATGCGCGAGAAACCGGCCAGCACCGGCGGCAGCAAACGATCGGCGTAATCGTCGGGAATTCCTAGGCGGACCGAACCGGTCAGACCAGGATCCTCGAAGGCGGCCAGCGTCTCGTCATTGAGGCGGATAAGCCGACGCGCGTATTCGAGAAGTCGCCGACCGTCCTCGGTCAGGCGGCTCTGACGGCCATCGCGTGCGAAGATCGGCTTGCCGACTCGATCTTCAAGACGGCGCATCTGCATGGAAACGGCCGACTGCGTCTTGTGAACGACATCAGCGGCTGCCGTGAACGAACCCACCTCAGCGATGGCGACAAAGGTCCTGAGTTGATCAAGATCGAGAACATTCATCTTCAACATTCCTGATGGATGGCCGGTCGGCAGCTTATCCCGGGACCGTCGTCGGTTTTCGGGTGGCTTCCCATCGCCCCGCGTGATCTCATGCAGTCAGACAGTTGATATCAAATTCCGTCATGGAAAGCATCAAAAACATGCGTTGGACTGATTGATAGCCACATGAGATAAATCCACTATCGAAACACCGTAGCGGTCTCCCCACATCAAACACGCAAGGCCGCATTGTTCTGCTCGCAGGGCAGTACAAATCCGCAGGAGCCAAGAGATGACCCTGATCCTCGATCATGCATCCTCGCGCCGCGCTTCCGCCTCTCGCCCCGTGCACGAGGCCCTTCGTCTCGCGGGCGCACTTTTTAGCCGTCTTGGCGCGCTGATTGCCGCGGAAATCGATCGTCGGCAAACCATGCAGCTCCTGGAGTTCGACGCGCGCGCGCTGAAGGACATGGGCATTTCCCATGCCGATGTCGAAGGCGCGCTGCTGACGCCGATCGACCGCAAGCCGAGCTACACGCTGGCTGCCCGCCGTGCGGAAGCTCGCCGGGCCGAACGGGAACAAGCTCTGGAAGCCGCCGCTGCGCTTCGTGATTAACACGTACGTGTTTCATAAGAGATCGACATAAGTTCGACACAAAACATTCATCGAGCTTATGAAATGGTAAACGAAATCTCAACGGGGCTTCCAGGTGAAGCCCCGTTGGCGCCTCAACCCAAACCCCAACCCCTGAACCAACGCAACGCCCAAACCATCCAAGCCCCTTGATGGAGCCGATCATGTCCACGACCCTCGCGTCCCGTACCCACGCCACCGCTTTCGTCACGACGTTCACCACGCTGGTGCGCGCCGCTGCCGAGCGTACCGCGTCCGTCGCGAAGATCATGGTCAATCGCTGGATGGCCAAACAACTCTGCGACTTCACCGATCACGAGCTGGCCGATATTGGCCTCAGCCGATCCGATTTGCGCGTAGCCCTCGACAGTCCG
Organism: Pleomorphomonas sp. NRK KF1; assembly: GCF_023721755.1. Lineage (GTDB taxonomy): Bacteria > Pseudomonadota > Alphaproteobacteria > Rhizobiales > Pleomorphomonadaceae > Pleomorphomonas. Next base: position 551,826 of record NZ_JAMDLH010000002.1, read on the forward strand.
CTTCATACCGACCCGTCGCTCAGGCTCGCGGCCATCGCACGCGGCAATTCGGCGAACATGAGCAGCGTTGTCCTGCGTCGCGCGGAGAGCGTGGATTTCACGCCCTTGGTCAGGGGGAGGGAAGAATGATCGCACCCAGACTGGAAGACTGCGTCAACGATCTCTGCCCCATCACCCGCCGCCCCGTCAGCCCCAACGCCCTGACCTATTACAAGGGCAAGGTGGTCGGTTTTGCTGACCGTCAGGCGCGCGACACCTTCCTCGCCGCGATGCTGGCCTTCGAAACGGCCATTCAGCCGCCGCCGGAGGTTCGGTACTCGATGCCGCTCAAGAAGCAGCTCCAGAAGGAGATGGAAGCGGCCTGAGAAACTCTCCGTGCGCCCCCCACCCCGGTGCGCCCGTCGGGGTCCGGACCCGCCTCCCTTCCGGACCCTTTCCCATCCCGGCCCCCTGCCGGAACAACTGGCGGTGTCGCAAGGCGCCGCCTCTTTTTTTGTTCCTTCGGGACGTGTTATTGGCGTGTCCATGGCCCATTCCGATTTCCGTACGCCGCGCGTCTTTGTGTCAACGCCGCTTGACGGCGCGCCGGTGTCCTTCGACCGCGACCAGAGCAACTATCTTCTCAACGTGCTTCGGCTGAGAGAAGGCAACGACGTGCTGGTCTTCGACGGCGTGAACGGCGAATGGCGAGGGCGGGTCGGCCTTGCCGGCAGGAGATCGGCCGAACTGGTTGATCTCAGGCCGAGTCGCCCCCAGCCCCCCGCTCCGGATCTTCTCTATCTCTTCGCGCCGCTGAAACATGCCCGGCTCGATTACATGGTCCAGAAGGCGGTCGAAATGGGCGTCGGCCGGATCCGTCCCGTGCTGACGCAGCACACCCAGGCAAGCCGGGTGAACATCGATCGAATGCGGGCCAACGCGATCGAGGCGGCGGAACAATGCGGCGTGCTTCACGTGCCCGCCGTCGAGGACGAGGAGAAGCTTGATCGGGTTCTCGGCCACTTCGAACGCGACGAACCACTCCGCCGACTGATCTTCTGCGACGAAGGAGAGGAAACGACCAATCCGCTCGCCGCACTGGCGTCTCTGCCTCGTGGTCCACTCGCCGTGCTGATCGGGCCGGAGGGCGGTTTTTCGGAAGACGAGCGACGGACCCTCAGGGCACTGCCCTTCGTCACCACCATTCCCTTGGGCCCGCGCGTTCTGCGGGCCGACACGGCGGCCGTGGCAGCGCTCACGGTCATCCAGGCGACGCTTGGCGATTGGTAGGTCCAGCCCCTGACACGATCGTGACGGGGCAAGGCGTAAAACGTTTCTCACCGACCGCCGGCGACAATTGAACAAACCTCGCCGGGCGGCTAGGTTGCCGCCCAATCCGAGGGGACCTCTACATGGCGCGCGACACGTCCGACACTACGCCGATCACTTCGGTCGCCGATCTCGTCGAGAGGATCGCCGGCGGCTGCAAGCCCAGGGAACGCTGGCGGATTGGCACCGAGCACGAGAAAGTCGGCTTCCGCAAGTTCAGCCACGCGCCCGTGCCCTATGAGGGGGCCGGCGGCATCCGGCAGTTGCTTGAGGGCATGGAGGGGTTGCTCGGCTGGGAGCCGATATCCGACCGGGGCCGCCCGATCGGCCTGCTCGACCCTACCCATGGCGGCGCCATCAGCCTCGAACCGGGTGGCCAGTTCGAGCTCAGCGGCGCGCCCCTTTCCAACCTGCATCAGACGGCGACCGAACTGCAGGCGCACATGATGCAGGTGCTGGAAATCGCGACGCCCCTCAAAATCGGCTTCCTTGCCCTCGGCGCCAGCCCGGTATGGACGCTGCCCGAGACGCCGGTGATGCCGAAGTCGCGCTACGCCATCATGTCCGACTACATGCCGACGGTCGGCACGCGCGGCCTCGACATGATGTTCCGCACCGCCACCGTGCAAGTGAACCTCGACTTTGCCTCCGAGGCCGACATGCGCCGGAAGATGCAGATGTCGATCGCCCTGCAGCCGATTGCCACCGCGTTGTTCGCCAACTCGCCCTATCTCGACGGACGGGCCACCGGCCGCCTGTCGGAGCGCTCGGAGATCTGGCGCGACACCGACAACGCGCGAGCCGGCATGATTCCCTTCGTGTTCGAGGAAGGCTTCGGCTTCGAGCGCTACGTCGAGTGGGCGCTCGACGTGCCGATGTATTTCATCAAGCGTGGCGATACCTACCACCGCGCCACCGACATCACCTTCCGGCAATTCATGGCCGGCGGCTTCCGCAATCGACTGCCCGGCGTCGAACCGACCATCGGCGACTGGGACAATCACTTGGGCACGCTGTTCCCGGAAGTGCGCATGAAGCGCTATCTCGAAATGCGCGGCGCCGATTCGGGCTCCACCGACCACATCCTGGCGCTGCCGGCCTTCTGGGTCGGTCTTCTTTACGACCAAACCTCGCTCGATGCCGCCTGGGACCTCGTCAAGACCTGGAGCACCGAGGAACGTCAGCGCCTGCGCGACGATGTGCCGACGCTGGCGCTCAGGGCGGAAATCGGTGGACGGACGGTGCGCGACATAGGCCGCGAGGTGGTGGCGCTGTCGCGGGCCGGCCTTGCCCGACGCGCCCACCTCAACCGCTGCGGCCAGGACGAGACGCAGTATCTGAGGCCGCTCGACATCATCCTCGATCGGGGCAAGACGGAAGCCGAAGTGCTGCTCGAGAAGTTCGGCGACAATCTCGACGGCATCTTCTGCGCGCTCGACATGCAGCCGATGGGCGATCTCGGCTGTCTTTGACGACCTCCGGCGGTCGGCGCGTTTGACGCCTCTGCAGCCGACCATCATCATCGCCGGACGCCATCCCGAATCGCCGCATGCGACTCTGATCAAACTGACTGGACAACGATCGGTGACCGATCCCACTTCCAACGCCGCAGAATATACCGTTTCGGAGATCTCCTTTGCGCTCAAGCGGAGCATCGAGGACCAGTTCGGCTTCGTGCGCGTGCGCGGCGAGATTTCCGGCTATCGCGGACCACATTCCTCCGGGCACGCCTACTTCGCGCTGAAGGACGAAGGCGCGCGCATGGAGGCGGTGGTCTGGCGCGGCGTGATGGGCAAGCTGCGCTTCAAGCCGGAAGAAGGCATGGAGGTGATCGCCACCGGGCGCCTCACCACCTACCCCAACTCGTCCAAATACCAGATCGTCATCGACGCACTCGAACCGGCCGGCGCCGGGGCACTGATGGCGCTTCTGGAAGAGCGCAAGCGGAAGCTGGGCGCCGAGGGACTTTTCGACCCGGAACGCAAGCAGCTTCTGCCTTACCTGCCGCGCGTCATAGGCGTCGTCACCTCGCCGACCGGTGCCGTCATCCGCGACATCCTGCATCGCCTCGCCGACCGCTTTCCGGTGCATGTGCTGGTCTGGCCGGTAAAGGTGCAAGGCGAGAGCTGCGGCCCCGAGGTGGCAGCCGGCATCACCGGCTTCAACGCGCTGCCGGACGGCGGCGCCATTCCCCGACCGGATGTCATCATCGTGGCGCGCGGCGGCGGCAGTCTCGAAGACCTCTGGGGTTTCAACGACGAAGTCGTGGTCCGCGCTGCCGCGGCCAGCGATATTCCGCTGGTCTCCGCCGTCGGTCACGAGACCGACTGGACCCTGATCGACCTCGTCGCCGACGTTCGCGCTCCGACCCCAACCGGCGCGGCCGAAATGGTGGTGCCGGTGCGACGCGAGCTTCTGGACCGCGTCGACGATCTCGGCCGCCGCCTTACCGGCGCCAGTTTGCGAGCGATCGACCTCAGACGGACACGGCTCATCGCCGCCGCGCGCGCCCTGCCGCGCGCCTCCGACATCCTCGCCCTGCCCCGCCAGCGCTTCGACACCGCTGCCAATGCCCTGCCCAAGGCGCTTACGGCCAACACCACCCTGCACGCCCGGCGGTTCGAGCGCGTCACAGCACGCCTCACGCCGGCAAGCCTTCTCCGAACCCAGGCGCAACTTGCCGAACGCCTGTCCGTTCTGTCGGCGCGTGGCGGTCGTGCCATCGGCGAACTGATCGCCCGACGACGGGGGCGCCTCGACCAGGTGACCTCGGTGTTCGACGCGGTCAATCACATGGCAACGCTGAGGCGTGGCTATGCGCTGGTGCGCGACGACGAAGGAAAGCCTGTGTTCCGCGCCAGCGGCCTCTTGTCCGGCACCCCGATCGAGATCGAGTTCTCAGACGGTCGGGTACGCGGTCGCATAGGCGACGAACCGCCGCCTCCCGTTACGGAAGCGAAGCCGACGCAGCGTCGGCAGAAGGCGAAACCCGGCCCGGAAGATCAGGGCAACCTTTTCTGACGGGCACGCTCAAACGGATCGCAGCCGCCCCTCAGTCGTGTCGCCGGGCAACCGGGCAACGACGACGCGGTTGCGGCCCGCGCGCTTGGCGGCATAGACGGCCTTGTCGGCCTGCTGCAACATCTGTTCGAAGGACGCAGCGGTGTCGGGATAGGCCGAGATTCCAGCCGAGAAGGATATCTCGGCCACTCCCAGGCTGGTTTTCACCGGTTGAGAGCGGATCACAGCCCGCCATGCCTCGGCGCGGGCGCGCGCTTCCTCGATGTCGGCGTGGGGCATCAGGACCAGGAACTCCTCGCCCCCCATGCGCACGGCCACTTCCCCCGGACGAAGCGAGCGGGTGAGGACTCCCGCCATCGCCACCAGGGCGTCATCGCCCGCCTTGTGACCAAAGGTGTCGTTGAGCCGTTTGAAATGGTCGAGATCGAGAGAAACGGCGACAAGCGACCGCCCGACGGCGTCGGCGTTGTCGATCAGCCGATCGGAGATGCTTTCGAGGATGCGCCGGTTGTTGAGACCGGTGAGGCTGTCGCGATGCGCCATTTCGTGCAGCTGTTCCTGAAGACGCAGGTTGGCTTCGAGCCGCTCTTCCATCAGCCGCGTCGAGACATGAAGGCTCTCCTGGGCGCGGAGATAGGCCGTGACGTCGCGTAGCACGTAGGCGACGCTTTCGGAGTGGCGAACCCCTCCGACGACGACGGTCCGCACCTCGTAGATACGATCGCCCCGCTGCCAGCGCCGAACCAGTTCACCGCCGTCGAACAGGCTGGCCCGATCCGCCGGACCGAAGTTGGTACCGAGACTTGAGAAGGGTTGGCCTATGGACAGGTTGCCATCGAAAATCGAGCGCATCGCGGCGTTGGCTTCGGCGATCAGACCATTTCCCGACACCACCAGGATACCGTCGGGATGGGCAGCCACCACGGCGCTGAGTGCGACGGGCGCCAGCGACAGGAACTGATTGCGGCTGACCAAGAAGCTGTAGATCACCGGAACCACGACATAGGCGAGCGGTGTCGGGTCGAAGCCAAGCACCCTTATCCCGGCGAGGTTGTACGCTGCGTTGGCCGCCCAGGGCACCATGGCCGATATGAGGAGACCGGCGAACTGGGCGCGATGCACCGGTGGCGCATGGATGGCAGCCCAAAGGGTTCGGACTGTCGTCAGCGCCATGAAGAAGTAGATGGCGATCATCGCCGCGAAGAAGACCGAGCCATGTTCGTAATGCAGCTGGTGCGGATAGGCGGGCGTGGGATCGGGCGTCACGGCCACGTAGATGAGGTGATGCAGCTCATTGGTCGTGGCGATGGCCAGCATCGCGAGACCGGCAGCGATCGAGAGCCCGGTATAGAACGAGGCATTGGGCAGATCGCCCCCTCGAACATAGGCGCTCATGAACAGCATCCACGAGATCGGCGTGGTGACGATGCCGTACCAGGCGAGCTCGGAATAGAACAGCTTGAGTTCCGGCGCATCGGAGCTGACGTCGAGAATCGCGCAGATCGCCCACCAGCAACCCGACGCCATCAGCATGAGATAGTCGGTGCGTCCCGGAAAACTGCCTATGCGCAGCGTATGCCAGGTGGTCGCAGCCGTGCCGACTACGACAAGTGCCAAAATGACGGCGGCGGGCTGCACGTGAATGGCTCCGCAGAAATCGATTACAAAAAATGATTCGGGGGCATATATCCTGCAGGGCCTTTCGATTTGGTTTCAATTTTATGCGTTTGCCACCCGCGACCTTGGGCAACACCAAGTTCGGGACTGGACAGAGCCGAGCGCAGCGGCTTTTGTGAGGCACCATATCATGAGGGGTTTTCCGGAGCCCACAGGAAATCAGGATGCCGACATGACCGCCTATCGCACGCTGAACGGCTACAAGATCGCAACGGAGCTTGCCGACTTCATCGAGGGGGAGGCGCTGCCCGGCACTGGCCTCGAAGCCGATCGCTTCTGGGCCTCTCTCGCCGAGATCATCGACCGATTCGGCCCCGAGAATCGTCGCCTCCTCGACCGGCGGGATAGGTTGCAACACCAGATCGACGATTGGCACGAGGCCCATCCCGGCACCGTGGATCCCGTTGCCTACTCTGCCTTCCTCGCCGAGATCGGCTACATCGTTCCCGAGCCGGCGCCCTTCTCCATCGAGACAAGCGACGTCGATCCCGAGATCGCCGAGGTTGCCGGACCGCAGCTCGTCGTTCCGGTAATGAACGCCCGCTATGCCCTCAACGCCGCCAACGCCCGCTGGGGCAGCCTCTATGACGCTCTCTACGGAACCGATGCCCTCGGCACGCCGCCGCCGAAGGGAGGCTTCGACGCCGAGCGGGCAAAGGCGGTGGTGGCGCGGGCCAAGGCGGTGCTCGACGGAGCGGCGCCCCTCGCCTCGCGCAGCCATGCCGATGTCGTCGCCTATGTCATCAGCGACGGCCAGATCAAGGTGCGCTTCGCCGATGGCAACGAAGAAGAGTTCGTCGATCCCGAGGCTTTCGTCGGCTATCGCGGCGATCCAGAGGAGCCGGCCGGCATCATCCTGAAGCGAAACGGCCTTCATATCGACATTCATTTCGATCGCGGGCAACCGACCGGCGCGAGCGATCCGGCCGGAATCGCCGACATACTCGTCGAGAGCGCGCTCACGACCATCATGGACTGCGAGGATTCCGTCGCCGCGGTCGATGCCGAAGACAAGGTTGCCGTTTACCGCAACTGGCTCGGGCTGATGCGGGGCGATCTCGAGGCGAGCTTCGACAAGGGTGGCGTCGTCACGACCCGCCGGCTCGCTGCCGATCGAAGCTACATCCGGCGCGACGAGTCCGACGGCGCCCTCAAAGGGCAAAGCCTGATGCTGGTGCGCAACGTCGGCTCGCTGCTGACGACCGACGCGGTGCTGGACGCCGATGGCAACGAAACGGCCGAATGCCTTCTCGACGCGCTGGTCACGTCCGCCATCGCCCTTCATGACGTCGGCCCGAACGGCCGGCATGCCAACAGCCGCACCGGCGCCGTCTACATCGTCAAGCCGAAGATGCATGGCCCCGAGGAAGTCGCCTTCGCCGATCGCCTGTTCGCAGCGGTCGAGAGCGCGCTGGGGCTCAAGCCGCTGACGCTCAAGATGGGCATCATGGACGAGGAACGCCGCACCTCGGTCAATCTCCGCGCCTCGATCGCCGCGGCGAAGTCGCGCGTGTTCTTCATCAACACGGGCTTTCTCGACCGAACCGGCGACGAGATCCACACCTCCATGCTGGCCGGCCCGATGGTGCGCAAGGGCGACATGAAGTCGGCGGACTGGATCGCCGCCTACGAAGCCGGCAACGTCGACGCCGGTCTTGCCCTCGGATTTGCCGGTCGCGCCCAGATCGGCAAGGGCATGTGGGCGGCACCGGATCGGATGGCCGCCATGCTCGCCGAGAAGGTCGGCCATCCGCGTGCCGGCGCTTCAACGGCCTGGGTGCCGTCGCCGACGGCGGCCACCTTGCATGCCCTGCACTATCTCGACGTCGATGTCGCCGCCCGTCAGGCCGAGCTGGCAAAGCGCGAGCGGGCCTCCCGTGACGCGCTTCTGACGCTGCCGATCGCGCCGGATCGTCCCTGGAGCGCCGCCGAGATCAACGAGGAGCTCGACAACAACGCCCAAGGCCTTCTCGGCTACGTTGTTCGCTGGATCGACCAGGGCGTCGGCTGCTCCAAGGTGCCTGATATCCACGACGTCGGCCTGATGGAAGATCGGGCGACGCTCCGCATTTCCAGTCAGCACATTGCCAACTGGCTGAAGCACGGCGTCGTCAGTCGCGAACAAGTGATGGAAACGCTCGAACGGATGGCGGCGGTCGTCGACCGGCAGAATGCCGGAGATCCAGCCTATCGGCCTATCGGCAACGATTTCGCCGGGTCGCTGGCTTTCCAGGCCGCGGTTGAACTCATCATGACTGGCGACCGTCAGCCGAACGGCTACACGGAACCCGTGCTCACCGCATTCCGGCGTAGGCGAAAGGTGGAGATCGCCATGAGGTGAATTGATCGGCGCCCAGACCTATCTAAGGATTATGGTGCCAGACGGATTTTTGGTCTCGTACAAGGCCTTGCCGCCTGCACCGGGTCAACGGGACCCTGTCTTGAAGTCGCTGAGGAGGCGCTGCCATGACCGTCAGGGACATCTTCACCATCATCGACATCTACAATGAAAAGATGAACGCCTCCACGGCGGCGCTTGAACTCGCTTCGCGACGAAAGGCCCATGTCACGGGTCTGGCCTTGGCGCTCGAGCCGATCGCGCCCGGCTTCCTTGCCTCGCCGGTTCCGGCGGAATATCTCGTCGAAGCGATCACCAATGCGGAGAACTCGGCCAAGGAGGCCGCAGCCGCCTTTGCCGCCGAGGCGACGAAGTATGGCGTCGACGCCGAAGCGCGGACCGCCACGGTCTATTCGGGCGGAACGCCGGCAATCGTACGACAGGCGCAGCTATCCGACCTGATCATCATCGGCCAGGACGATCCTGAGCATGGCGAGCCGATGCGCGCGGCCATCATCGAGACCCTCCTGTTCGAGTCCGGCGTACCCGTTCTGATCGTCCCGTCGAACTGGAACAAGCCGATTACCTCGGAGAAGGTGATGATCGCCTGGGATGGCTCGTCGACGGCGGCCCGCGCCGTCCACGCCGCCCTGCCGGCACTGAGGGTGGCCACGTCGATCGAGGTGGTGATGGTGGCCGGCTCCAAGAACTGGTCCGGCGAGCCGGGCGCCGACGTCGCCGCCTATCTGGCCCGACACGACCACAAGGTCACGGTCACGACGCTGCCGCGCTCGGCATCGGAAGTGTCGGCGGTGCTCAATAACCATGCTGCCGAGAGCGGGGCAACCATGCTGGTCATGGGCGGCTACGGGCATAACCGCTTCCGCCAGTTCGTGCTCGGCGGCGTTACCCGCGACATGCTCGAGAAAATGACCATTCCTACGCTTATGACCCACTGATCGCCCATATCGGAGCGCGTCCGGCGGCCGCGCTCCGAGCCCTCTCGCCGAGCCTTCGCCCGACATGAGCCTTCAGAGCCTCGACCCATTCTTCCGGCCGAAGCGCGTCGTGCTGATCGGCGCGACCGCCCGCCCGAACTCGGTGGGCTCGGTGCTTGCGCGCAATCTCGCAGCCTTCGGTCACGACCGGGTCGCCTTCGTCAATCCCTTCGTCACCGAGATCGACGGCGTGGCGGTTCTCCCCTCCGTCGCCGACGTCGCCACGCCGGCCGATCTCGCGGTCATCGCCGTGCCGCCGGAGGCAATCGTCGGCGTGATGGATGAGGTCGGCGCGGCCGGCATTCGCCATGCGGTCGTCATCACCACCGGTCTCGGCCACGGGGCGGGCAGTCTTCTGGAGGCGATGAAGGCAGCAGCGCGACGACATGACATCCGCGTTCTCGGTCCCAACAGCGCCGGCCTGCAGATTCCGTCCATCGGCCTCAACGCCAGTTTCGCGCAGCGAGCCGCCGTGCCCGGCGATCTCGCGTTCATTTCGCAATCGGGAACGCTCACTCACGCCGCCCTCGATTGGGCGGCACGGCATGGGATCGGCTTTTCTGGCATCGCCGTGCTCGGGGATGCCGTCGATGTCGACTTCGACAAAATGCTCGACCATTTCGCCCTCGACCACCGTACCCGTGCCATTCTGCTCTATCTTGAGAGCATCCGCGACGCCCGCGCCTTCCTGTCGGCGGCGCGTGCGGCCGCCCGCTCCAAACCGGTGGTGGTGATCAAGGCCGGCCGGCATGCCGCCGGCGCCCGCGCCGCCCGATCGCACACCGGTGCGCTTGCGGGCGTCGACGCCGTCTACGACTGCGCCTTCCGCCGGGCCGGCCTGCTCAGGGTCGCCGACCTCGACGAGATGTTCGCCGCCGCCGAGACGCTCAGTCTCGTGCCGCGCATCCAGGGCAAACGCATCGCCATCATTACCAACGGCGGGGGCGCCGGCGTATTGGCGGCCGACCGCGTCGTCGACCTTGGCGGCGAGCTCGCCACACTGTCCGACGACACCATAGCATCGCTCGATCAAGTGTTGCCGGCAGGATGGTCGAGAAGCAACCCGGTGGACCTCATCGGCAACGCCGCCGCCGACCGCTACGGCGCGGCGACGCGCGCCATTCTTGCCGACGGAGGCGTCGACGCCGTGGTGGCGATCAATTGCCCCACCCCCCTCGCCCCCTCCAGGCTCGCGGCCGACGCGGTGGTCGAAGCCGTCGCCGACTATCGCCGGGGCCGCTACGACGGCAAGCCATTGATCGCAGCCTGGCTCGGAGAGGACGACGGCTGGAGCAACACCTTCGCACGAGCGCGCATACCGGCACTCGAAACGCCGCATGGCGCCGTCGAAGGGTTGATGCAACTCGTCCGCCATGCCGAAGCTCAGGCGGCCTTGACGGCGACACCGGCTGACGTTCTGGCCGGCTTCTCTCCGGATCGGGCTCGTGCGGCGGCCGTGATCTCCGCGGCGTTGGCCGACAACCGTCTCTGGCTCAAGGCGAGCGAAGTGGTCGAACTCCTGACCACATACGGCATTCCCATCGTGCCGGCCCTGGCAGCCGCCGACAGCGATGAGGCCAAACGCCTTGCCGCAACGCTTCTTGCCGAGCATCGTTCGCTGGTCGTGAAGATCGCTTCGCCCGACATCGTCCATAAATCCGACGTGGGCGGGGTCGAACTTGAACTGTCGAGCCCGGAAGCGGTCGGCGCCGCGACGGAGGCGGTGATCGCCCGCGCGAAAGCGGCCCGGCCAGGCGCCCGCATCGACGGCGTGACGCTCCATCCGATGATCGTCGCGCCCAAGGCGGTGGAACTGATCGCCGGCGTCACCGATGATCCGGTCTTCGGGCCGGTGATGGTCTTCGGTCGCGGCGGCACCGCTGTCGAGGTGATCAACGATCGCGCGTTGGCTCTTCCACCACTCGACGCAAACCTCGCCCGAGACCTGATCGCCCGGACGCGTGTCGTTCGTCAGCTTCAGGGCTATCGCGATCGCCGCCCCGTCGATGTCGATCGTCTCGCCATCGTCCTGCAGCGGCTTGCCCAACTCGTTGCCGAGCACCCGGCCATCGCCGACATCGATCTCAACCCGCTGATCGCCGAGGCGGATCGCCTGACGGTGGTCGACGCACGCGTCACTCTTGTCGCCGACCCGCCGGCATCCGGCGGCGCCGTGCATCATCCGCGCCTGTCCATCCGCCCCTATCCGACCGAGTGGGAAGAGCACATCGCACTCCCCAACGGCCAGTCGGTTTTCGTTCGGCCGGTCCGACCGGAGGACGAGGGGCGCTACCTGGACTTCTTCTCGAAGATGACCGCCGAGGACATGCGCCTTCGTTTCTTCCAGCGCGTCCACGACCTCGGCCACGCCTTCGTCGCCCGCCTGACGCAGATCGACTACTCGCGCGCCATGGCCTTCGTCGCGCTCGACCCGGAAAGCGGCGAGATGCTTGGCGGCGTCAGGCTGCATGGCGATCCCGGCGGCGGCGATGGGGAGTATGCCGTGTCGGTGCGTTCCGACCTGAAGGGCCACGGTCTCGGGAGGGCGCTGATGATGCAGATCATCCGTTACGCTCGCCGCGAGCGCTACGGGCGCATCCATGGCGAAGTGCTCGTCGAGAATCGGCAGATGCTCCGGATGTGCGAACGTCTGGGCTTTGCGCTGACGCCGGACCCTGACAGTCCGGAAATCATCAAGGTTGCCCTGGACCTCCGTTCAACTGCGGACTGAACTAAAGTCTAGACCGTACACGCAGCGGATGTATTCTCCATTTCATATCCATGAAAGTCCGTGGACTGCTTGCTTTTTTCGCCGTTTTCAACCGTCGATGGAGCAATCCTGATCACACCGATGACGGCCGAGATTCGCATTCGCGGCAAACGATTGCGAAGCCGACAATTTTTCGCGTAATTCGCGTATTCCATCCACATTTTCTTTACCGGACCGCAGCACATTTCACGGATACGCACGTGAAGCATGCGCGCCGTCTCGTGGCGGGCGCCAATCCGGGGGGAGAAGATGTCGCTCACGGCCTTCCTGTCGAACCGTTCGATTTCGATGAAAATCGGCGGCGGTCTGGTCTCTCTCGCGGTACTGGCCGCCATCGTCGGAGGAGCCGGATTCCTGGGGCTCAACCGCTTGGGCCTTGCCGTGGACATGACGTCGAAGTCGGCTTCGGTGCTGGCGACGGTCAACGATGCCGGCAATGCGGTAACGACCTTCATCCAGAACAGAGACAACGGTGCCGCGGCTGAGGCCAGCCATCTGCTTGAGCAGGTCAACGCCAGCCTCGACGAGCTCGGTGGCAAGTCGGATCCCGCGCTCGCCCCGGCCTATGCGGCTGTCGACCAGTTCCGCGCCTCCATCGGCGTGCTGTCGGCATCCTCGGATGCGGTCGCGGCCAGCGCGGCCTCAACCATGGAACTGCTCTCCAACATGCAGAGCCGGGCCAGCCAGATCGAGGCCGACGCTGCCACCAAGGCCAAGGATTTCCAGACCAAGGCCAGCGAATCCGCGCTTGCCACCAACTCCGCCGCAAATCTCGCGGTCACCGCCTACAAGATCGAGATCTCGGCCCTGAAGGCCAACGAACTGTTGGCCAAGTTCGCCGCGACCGGCGACAGCGCAAACGTCGACGCGGCGCTGAAGGCGGTGATGTCGGTACGGGCGATCGTCAATCAGATCAGGGCCTTGGGGGCCGATGACGAAATCAAGGCCCAAGCCGGCACGATCGAGCAGGTAGCCAAGGATCTCGTCCCGCTGCTGGACGAGATGCGAAACAGCTCCAATCCGTTCGCGGTCGAACAAAAGCGCATCTTCGCCCTCGACGGCCTCGGCAAGCTCAGCAACGGCACGGAAGAGATCATCCGTCTCGCAGGCCAGCAGCGCGATCTCGCCAGCTACAACATGCAGTCTCTGCTCGACGATGCCACCAAGGCGCGCCAGCTCTCCGACCTCGCGACCGTTTTCGGCAGCGAGATCGACCAGTTGGCGCAGCAGACGACGACTTACCGCTACGATCCCGACGCCGTCAGCACCAAGGCGACTCTGAAGGCCGCCGACGCTGCCAAGGAAACCGGCCAGAAGATCGTGGCCGCCGGAGGCGTCGACCCGTCCAAGGATATCGACCGCTTCAAGGAAGCGTTCGCCAAGATGGTCGATGCGTCCAAGGCCTTCAAGGGCGCGCGGGAAGAGTCGCGCAGCCAGTCGGTCGCAGCCATTTCCTCCATAAAGGCGGTGGTCGACGATCGCGCCGCCGCAGCCAGCCGCAATCGTGCATCGAGCACCTTCACCATGTCCGGCACGCTCGGCGCGGCACTGGTGTTCGCGCTGATCATCGGAGTCGTGCTGTCCAGGCTGATCACTCGTCCGATCACCAACCTGACCGCCGCCATGCGACGCCTGGCCACCGGCGACACCGACATGGCGCTTGACCTCGCCGGCCGTAAGGACGAGATCGGCGGCATGTTCGGAGCCGTGCGCGTCTTCCGCGACAACGCCATCGAACGTCGCCGTCTTGCCGACCAGACCGAGGCGGAGCAGCGGGCACGGGCGCTGCGTCAGGAAACCATCGAGGGCGTCATCAACGACTTCCGGCTGGAGATCGAACAGCTTGTCGGAACCGTCGCGGGCAATGCCGACCAGATGGAGGCGACCGCCCGGGCACTGGCCGCCATCGCCGAGGAAGCGCGCGAGCGTGCCGGCACCGCGGCTTCGGCGTCCGAACTCGCGTCGGACGGCGTTCAGACGGTTGCCGCAGCGGCGGAGGAACTGTCGGCGTCCATCGGCGAAATCTCGCGCCAGACGGATACGGCAACCGCCGTCGCCCAGCGCGCCACGGGCGAAGCCAAGAAGACCGACGCCACCATCTCCGGTCTTTCCGACGCGGCGACGCGCATCGGCAACGTCATCACGCTGATCAAGGCAATCGCCGAACAGACCAACCTTCTCGCCCTCAATGCCACCATCGAGGCGGCGCGCGCCGGCGAAGCGGGCAAGGGCTTTGCCGTGGTCGCTTCCGAGGTGAAGAACCTCGCCGGACAGACGGCCAAGGCCACCGAGGAGATCGCCTCGCAAATCGCCCAGATTCAGGCCTCGACCGATGAAGCCGTTTCGGCCATCCGCGCCATTTCCGACATCATGGGCGAGGTCGATCGCACGACCAACGTCATCGCCACGGCCGTCGGCGAGCAGGGCCACGCCACCGCCGAGATCTCGCTGAACGCCCAGAAGGCGGCCGGCGGCACCAAGTCGGTCGCCGACGAGACGCTGGCACTGACCCGCGTCGTCGGCGAGACGTCGCAATCGGCAAGCCAGGTGCTCGCGGTGTCCAACGACATGAACGATCAGGCGACCCGCCTTCGCGCTGTCGTCGAGAGCTTCATCAACCGAGTGATGGCGGCCTGACAGGTTTTCGGGGGGGGGGAGAGGGAAGCGGGCGGGCTCCAAAAGGGCCCGCCCGTTCCATTTGTAGATTCAAAATGCAATTAATTTCTTTTTATGCGTTTCTTGCATTTTGATGGTCGAAGGACCATAGTTTGTGAGGACGGAGAGCGGCTGTGACATCAGCGAATGCGCGGCCGGATATGGAGTTGAGGACATGGCTTCCAAGCTGGATCAATTGCGCGAGATGACCGTGGTGGTCGCCGACACGGGCGACATCGACGCCATCAAGAAGTTCAAGCCGGTCGACTGCACGACCAACCCGACGCTGGTGCTGAAGGCCATCGGCCTGCCGGCCTACGAGCCGATCCTCGCCGACGCCGTTGCCTGGGGCAAGAAGCAGGCCGGCACGCAGGAAGCGGCAGTGAAGGCCATCGGCGACCGCCTCGCCGTCGCCGTCGGCACCGAGCTCACCAAACTGGTCGAGGGCCGCGTATCCACCGAGGTCGATGCCGACCTTTCCTTCGACACCGCCGCCACCGTCGAGAAGGCACGCGCCATCATCGCGGCCTACAAGGCCAATGGTGTCGAGCGCGAGCGCATCCTGATCAAGGTTGCCGGCACCTGGGAAGGCATCCGCGCCTCGGAGATCCTTCAGAAGGAAGGCATCGACACCAACATGACGCTGATCTTCGACATCGCCCAGGCCATCGCCTGCGCCGATGCGAAGGCCTTCCTGATCTCGCCGTTCGTCGGCCGCATCCTTGACTGGTATGTCAAGGCCGAGGGTCGGACCTTCACGCCGGACGAGGATCCGGGCGTCGTCTCCGTGCGCGGCATCTACGACTACTACAAGGCCCATGGCATCCCGACCGTGGTGATGGGCGCCTCCTTCCGCTCGCAGGGCGAAGTCGAAGCCCTGGCCGGTTGCGACCGCCTGACCATCTCCCCGGCCCTTCTCGATTCCCTGGCGGCCGACAACGGCACGCTTCAGCGCGCCCTGTCGCCGAACAAGCCCGGCCCGAAGCCCGCCGTGGTCAACCTCGACGAGAAGGCCTTCCGTTGGGCCATGAACCAGAACCCGATGGCCACCGAAAAGCTGGCCGAGGGCATCCGCCTGTTCGCCAAGGACCTCGGCGAGCTGCGCAATATCGTCGCCAAGCGCTTCGTCGCCTGACGACGCGAGGTCGGGGCATTTTCAAGCCGATGCCCCGACCCTCTCCCCGGGCCGGCACGTCGACGACGGACGACGTGCCGGACGCCGGTGACTGGCGATCCCATTCCCATCCAAGGCGCGTATCATGCCCCGGCCCCGTCGCAGCGAAGACATGATCGTCGAGATCGCCCGCCTCCGCTACGAGCAGCGCCTGCCGCAGACCGAGATCGCCCGTCTCCTCGAAATTTCCGAGGCGACCGTCAGCCGGGCTCTGAAATCGGCGCTGGACCTCGGCTACATCGAGTTTCAGGTCACTCCCAAGGCCTTTCGCGACAGCGCCGCCGAACAACGCCTCAAGGCCCACCTCGGTCTACGCCTCGCGGTCGTCGTCGAAAGCAAGGCCGGCGCCCATGCCGACACGCTGGGCAAGGCGGTCGCCCGCGTCATCGAGGACACGCTGAAGAGCGGCGACGTGCTGGGCGTCTCCGACGGGGCCACGGCGGCAGCCATCGCAGCGGCGACGCGTCGCTCGCCAGCGCGAGACCTCAATGTCGTCGCCCTGGTCGGCGGTGTGGGAGCGCCGGAACACTATACCCACTCCTCCGAAGTCTGCCGGCGGTTCGCCGCCGGTCTCGGCGCCCAAGCCTGGCAACTTCCGGTGCCGGCCATTGTCGACGATGCCGACGCGGCCCGCCTGCTGCGGGAGACCGGTACCGTGCGCGGCGTCTTTTCCATGATGGACCATCTTGCCGTTGCAGTAGTGGGAGTCGGCGCCATTTCGGCCACGGCCATGGTGTTCCGTGAGGGCTTCATTGCCCCCGGAAAGCTGGAGGAAATCCGAGCGCATGGCGCCGTCGGCACCATCTGCGGCCGCTTCTTCGGCGAGGACGGCCGTCCCGTCGGCACCGAGTTCGACGACCGTACCCTCTCCATCTCGCTCGAGCGCCTCGCGCGCGTGCCGCTCTGCATCGCCGCCGCGTTGTCGCCGCTGAAAGCCGAGGCGATCCGCGCCGCCGTCGCCGGTGGCCTCGTCAACGCCGTCGCCACCGATATCGAGACCGCCGAGGCGCTGATGGCGCTTCCCGCCTCCCGCTACTGACATTCGCGGACACTGTCTCGACCTAATCTGCCCCGGAGAGTTTGGGGGAGATTGCCATGACCATCGCCGACGACATTATCGCACTGGAGAAAGCAGCGCTCGACCGCTGGTGCACCGGCGATCCCGATGCCTTTCTCGACCTGTCGGCCGAGGACGTCACCTATTTCGATCCGTTCCGCGAGACACGGGTCGACGGCAAGGCCGCGCTCGCGGTCCTTTATGCCGACCTGCGAGGCAGGATCTCAGCGCCGCGCCATGAAATGCTCGAACCGAAGGTTCAGGTGGTGGGCGATGCCGCCGTGCTGACCTTCCGCTTCGTGTCCTGGAACGGCAGCGAGGGCAACCGCGTCGCCTGGAACTGCACGGAAGTCTACCGGCGCGATCCAGGGGGATGGCGCATCATACAGACGCACTGGTCGTTCACCGGCGTTGGCCCCGCCACCTGACTAGCAAGTGCACAAGGGCATGGCGCCCCTTCCGCCGGCCCACTCGGCTTCTTGCGTTTGCCGGAGGAAGGCATCGCCCGGCACACCACCGCCCGTTTTGCTTGAGGAAGCCTGATTTGCTCGAAAATGTCCTATTGGGTTTTCCGCTTAGGGATTGCTATGCTCGGTGGCAGTTGCAACAGCAAGCGGATGAAATCATGGCGGATGTCAGGGCGATCTGCGCGATCGGTCAGCGAGGCCAGATAGGGCTCAATGGGGAGCTGCCTTGGGAGGGCAATCCCGACAGAGAGTTCGTCGCCGACGTCGAACGCTTTTACGAGGTGACGCGCGGTCACGTCATGCTGGCTGGTCCGCACACCATTTCCACCCTGCCCGGCTTCATGAAGTTCGACCGCACGCTTTGCCCCGTCCGTTCGAGCGACCGCCCCGAGGATGTGCTCGCCCGCTTCCCGGACCGGGTCGTCTACGTTGCCGGAGGGCCGGCGGTGTGGGAGGCTTACGCGCGCTTCATTCGTCACTGGGACATCAACCGCCTTCCGTATGACGGTCCGGCCGACCGCTGGTTCAAGCCTGAGTGGTTGGTGGCGGCCCGCTGACGAGCGAACGACACGAAAAAAGGCGCCCGAGCAATGCCCCGGCGCCTTTCTTGTTTCCATAGTCCGGAAAAGCGTTTCTGAAACCTCTTTGCAGGACCGTTTGTTTCTGTCTCAAAGGCTATTCAGCCATTCCATACGCTTGCCGAGGTCGGGCGTATCGAACACCAACTTGCCGGCCACGATCGCCTGGGCACCCGCCTTGCGCAGGACCGGCACGGTATCCTCGCGGATGGCGCCGTCGGCCACCAACACGATGCGGTGACCACTGGGAACACCAGCGATATACTTACGCGCCTCTTCGAGGCGTTGCGTGGCCGACTGGCTGATGCCCTCGCGCTCGCCAATGCCTGCGCCGAACAGGGTCACAAGCTGCACGCGCGGCAGGTGGCGGATAAGCTTGGCGACCGGGGTGTCCACCTTCAACACAACACCGGCGACGAGACCGAGCTCGTTGATCCGGGCGATGCCGCTGTCGGTGAGCAGCGTGTTCTCGGCATGGATGGAAATGGCGTCGGCACCGGCAGCCGCGAACTGGTTGATCTGGTTGATCAGCGCCGGTTCGCCAACCATCAGGTGAACGTGGATGGGCTTGTCGGTGATCGAACGGATGCGGGCAACGATCTCGGGAAACATCAGCAGCGTGTCCGCGAAGACGCCATCGGAAGCGTCGATATGGATCACGTTGGCATAGGGGTCGATGCGAGCCACTTCGTCGGCGATGCGCAGGAGGTCCGACGACCACATCGAAAACTCGGTGATCAGGTGGTCGGTCGGGAGGCGGTCGATCCATCCGGCGGCGGGGCGGTTCATCAGGCGGTTCTCCGGGGGTCAGAACATGAAAGGCGCCCCACCGGACGACGGCCCTCGCCGGCCCGCTGGCGCGCCATGTTCAAGATTGCGCACAAGCATTTGGATATCACTAGTGCTTTCGTAGCGAAGAGTGCTTTTTTCGCGCGGCCGTCATGCACGGCACATCCTTCCCCCGGAAACGCAGAACGGCGGAGCCCTGCCCCGCCGCCCAGTGTGCGCAATCGATGGTTGCTCAAGCGACCAGATCGAACAGATAGCTGGTGCTGCTCGACGAGGTCGAGGAGCCGTCGGAGCCATAGGCGGTCTGATTGCTCTCGGCGAGCGCCGCCTGCAACTCCTCCAGAATGTCGGCGATGGTCGTGCCGGATGAAGAGGAGCTGCCATCGGCGCTCTCGGTCGTCTCCTCACCTCCGGGCGGCGGCCCCGGCGGTGGTCCGCCGGCTCCACCCGGCCCGCCGGCGCCTTGCGGGCCCTGCGAGAAGGTTTCGTCGAAGACCTTGGCAAGCTCGTCGGCCTGATCGGAGGTCAGCGTGCCGGCGTCGACCTGCTGCTGGATCAGATCGGCGATCTTCTCCTTCATCTCGTCGGGCGACGGCGGCTTGCTGCCGGAGGTCTGGCTCGACCGGTTGCTCGATAGGGTCTCGTCGATGCTTTCGAGTGCGGTTTCAAGAGCGGATTGGCTGGTCGACTGGATGCTGCCGGCGCTGATATCGGACTGGAGCGTCGACTGCAGCCGAGCAAGCGGCGACTGATAGGCGTTTGTTGAGGAAATCGAGGTCATTTCTACCCTCGGGCTAGAGTCTTACGCATTACATTCGGAAAACCAAGCGCCGCGTCCGTTAACGAGCGGTAACCAGTTGGCTGGCGCGGTAACAAGGCGTTTCGGCAGTCACGAAAGGAAACATCTAGATACAAAATAACTGTCGTGGCCTAACGCCTGAATGCTAAAGCTCGGCCGTTGAATGGAGATGGCCTTTCTTCATGCAGAACCACATCCTGCTCGTAGAAGACGATAACGACATCAATACGCTGGTCTCGCGTTACCTCAAGGCGAACGACTGCCGCGTATCTGTAGCCCGCGACGGCCGCGAGATGGACCGCATCCTGACGACCTCGCGCGTCGATATTGTCCTGCTCGACATCATGCTGCCCGGTGAGGATGGACTGAGCATCTGTCGTCGCCTGCGCAACAGTTCCACCATGCCGATTATCATCCTGTCCGCACGCGGCGAAGAGATCGACCGCGTTGTAGGGCTGGAGATCGGGGCGGACGACTATATCGCCAAGCCCTTCAGCGCGCGCGAGCTTCTGGCGCGCATCCGCGCCATTCTGAGACGAAGCAGTCTGCCTGCCGCCAAGACGACGCGATCGGAGGCCCGGCGCCTCAGCTTTGCCGGTTGGGTGATCGACACGCGAGAGCGCAGCCTGACGACGCCATCCGGCGCCAAGGCAACGCTGACCGGGGCCGAGTTCGATCTTCTGGTCGCCTTCGCCGAACGCGCCGGCATCACGCTCAGCCGCGACCAACTTCTGGAACTGACCCAAGGCCGCCTTGCAGCGCCGTTCGAGCGATCCATCGATATCCTGGTCAGTCGCCTCAGGCGCAAGCTTTCGCCCGATGACGACAAGTCGGAGTTCATTCGCACCATCCGGTCGGAAGGCTATCTGTTTACGCCCGAAGTCACGGCCTCATGATCGGCCGGTTCCTGCGTCTGGTATTCGATTCCGTAGCCGGCCAGGTCATCGTCCTGCTGGTGTTGTCGATCGCCGCGATGCACGGGGGCCTGACCGCCTATTTTTTCCTGTCCAATCCCCGCACGGTCTTCAGCGCCTCGCCGGGCGAGAAGGCTGGCGAGATCGGCGCCGCCGCGCATATGCTCGCAAGCGCCAGCCCGACGGAGCGTCCCCGGCTCGTCGAGCTGATGCAGGCGACGCTGCCATCCCTCGCGACCTGTTCCGACCCGATCCCAGCAGAAGCATCCGAAATCCGGTTCGGTCCGCTCGCATCCCGTCTCGGAGGAGCGGCGACCGCCCGAAAAGTCTTCGATGGCCGACCGACTCCCGGGGACGAACTGGTCGGACCGCTTTTCATCGAGCTGTCCGACGGCGCCTGCTATCGTCTGGAACTGCCGGAAGCGGATGCGCCGCATTTCTTCGGTCCGGGCACGACTCTGCTCGGCTTCCTCCTCATCACCACGATCGTGCTCGTGAGTTGGGCCATGGTGGTGATCATCGGCCCTCTCAGGCGCTTCGAGGCCGCTGTCGAGCGGTTGCGCGACATGCGTTCGGACGGTTCGGTGCCGGAGATCGGGCCGCGCGAGCTGCGATCGGCCATCTCCGCCTTCAATCGCATGCGCGCCCGCATCGGCAAGCTCATGGCAGAGAAGACGACCATGCTCGCGGCCGTGAGCCACGACCTCCGGACGCCGATCACCCGCCTGAGACTGCGCGCCGAGTTCATCGATGACGAGACGATCCGCGAGCCGATGCTGGCCGACCTCGACCACATGGCCGCACTGGCGCACGTGGCTCTCGTCCACCTCTCCGGCACCGACAGTCCCGAACCCTTCGACCAGACCGACCTGCCCAGTCTCTTGCAAACCATTGCCGACCAGTTCGCCGATCTCGGCCATACGATATCCTACGAGGGGCCGAGCCGTCTCAGTGCTTGCGTAAGGCGTCGCGATATCATGCGGGCGGTCACCAATCTCGCCGACAATGCCGTGCGCTATGGCGACAAGGTGGTGATATCCCTGCGGACGCTGCAAGAGCATCGCCTGGCGATTTCGGTTGCCGACAACGGTCCCGGCATAGCTCCCGGCGAACGAGAGCATCTGCTCGCGCCTTTCGTGCGCGGCGACAGCGCCCGCGGCTCCATGCCGAACTCCGGTTTCGGGCTGGGGCTCACCATCGCCCGAGACGTTGCGGAAGCGCATGGCGGGCGCATCGCCCTTGGCGACAACGCGCCGCACGGCTTGTTGGCCACCCTGGAAATCGAAGGATAACGCGAGAAGAAGCAAGACGGCCGGCGAGTTTCCTAGCCGGCCGCAGGTTTCATTCCATCTCAGCCGTGGCTTGGGTCAGCCGTCCTTGGCAAGGCTTGCCACCGTCCAGCTGAACATCTCGGTATGGATGGTGTTGACCTTGAACTCGTAACCGGCGGCCTTCTCGTTGATGGCCTTGGCGGCGTCGGCCGCCTTGGGGTCGATCGCCTCGGCGACGATGCGGATCCAGCCCTTGCCGGCCTCATCCGTCGCAGGGACGGCCGTAGCCGTGACCGCCAGCCCGTCGGTCGTCTCGTAGCGAAGACGCATGGTATTGGCGATCGAAGCAGGCGTTTCCTTCCGGACGTCGGTAAAGTCGAAGCCCTGGAGGAAGGCCGTGACGCGATTGGCCTTGCCTTCGTCCGGGGCCTTGCCGTCGGGCAGCGTCGCCGGCAGCAGCTTGTCGCCGGTCCGCAGGAAATCGACGGTGGCGCCGCCGGCGTCGGTCAGCGTCACCTTCGACAAGGTCGCCGGCTTGATGTCGGTCAGGCGGGCGTCGAACCAGTCGGCGCGGGCGGTCGGCACGTCGAGGGAGCCGCGCACCAGATAGGACTGCGGGTTTCCGTCGAGGCGCACATACTGGCCACCCCGGCTGCCCCCAACAGTGTAGTCCTTGCTGCCGGCGTAGACGGCGGCAAGCGGCTTGCCCTCTTTGTCGAGCAGCGCCACCTTGGTGGCCGCCCCTTCGGCCGATGCGGGATCGGCAAGGCCGAGATCGACATAGCGATCGGGCTTGTCGGTCTTGTCTTCGTCGATAGTCAGCGTCGCCAGGGACGAGACGAGCTTGCGCACCGTGTCGATCTTGGCCGGATAGCCGGACGCATCGACGAAGCGGTCTCCCTCGCGCGTCAGCGTGGTGGTGTCCTTGCCGACGGTTACGGCGAGGCTTTCCACCGAAGCCGAGGTCTTCACGAGGTCCGGCAGAAGCGCCCGGCCACGATCGGCGACGGCGCTGTCGGCGGCAGTCCCGCCAGCGACCACCACGGCCGCGACGACGGCGGCGGCGGTGACGACGGCAAGACCGATGAGCGATTTCGGCGTCATATCAGGTAACTCCTCGCTGGACTCAGGCTTTGCGGACCGGTACCGGCCGACGGGGCCGGCGCAGGGCGAAGACGAGGGCGACAAGCGCCACCGCCGCCGGCACGACACCGATGATCAGCACCATGATCCAGTTCTTGAGGCTCGCGACGTCGGCGCGCAGTTGGTACTGCACCTCCCGCAGTTCGGCGCGGGCCGACAGGAGATCGGACTTGAAGGTTTCGATCGTCTTGGCCTGCTCGGCGGACACCAGTTCGCCATCCTTGGCCTCGCCGGTGGTCGAGGCGTCCTTCAGCTTCTTCTCGGTATCGGCGATGCGCTGTGTCAGTTCCTGCTGCTTGGCGAGGAAGCGTTCCTCGGCGGCGCGCTCCAGCGCGTCGATGCGCGTGAACGGACGCCAGGAGACCGTACGGCTGCGCAGATCGGCCAACGCCACGCCGCCGGCCATCTGCTCGACGGCGTTGAGCAGGAAGTCGCCGTTGTTGGCGAAGGCCTGCGCCACCTGCCGGCCGAGCACGTTCTGCTTCTGCAGCCAGTTGCGGTCGGAAAGCATGTCGGCGTCACCGACAAGGATGACGTTGGGAGCCGAGGCACTTTCCTTGATCGGTGTACCCTCGGCGGCCGAATCCTTCGGCTTGCCATCCGGGAAGGCGGTGTGAAGCTTGCCTTCGAGACGGGCGGCCACCACCGGACGACCACCGCTCTTCTCGATCTTGGCGAGAAGAGCGCGCGGATCGCCGTAGGGGTCGGCTGCTTCGCCAGCCGGCAGCAAACCCGCGTCGGCCGAGGCATACATCAGCGGCTTCAGCGTCGTGTCCTTGCCGGTAGCAGTGAAGCTGCCGGCCGTCGTCATCACCACGGCATTGAGTTTGGAGGTGACGGCGTCGCCCCGGTCGAAGCCATCGTCATGGATGGCGAACCAGGGATAGTTGGCAACCTCCGCCTGACGACCACCGATGTTGCGCACGGTGCGGATCGCCCAGTCGGGATCGCCGATCGCCTTCTTGGCGTCGAAGCCGACGCCCCAGGCGTCGAACATCTTCTGGAAGTCGGTGGCGTTGTTCTCCACCGGCATGCCGGGCTGAGGTCCGACCTGGGTCTCGGCGAAGGGATCGGCGAACACCAATGTGGCGCCGCCCGAAAGTACCCACTGATCGAGGGTGTAGAGCGTACGATCGCTGAGCTTCTGCGGCTGCACCACCAACACGACACGGGTGTTGTCGGGCAGCTTGTCGATGTCTCCGCCGATGGTCTCGACGCTGTAGGTCTCCTTCAGCATCGTGAGGATCTGGGTCGGCTCCTGCCCGGCCATCGGATTGCCGGCCATGCCGAGCCCATCGAGAAGCGCAACGACCGGCTTCTTCGGCTGCCCCAGCTCGGCGACGAGGCGCGTCAGGTCATATTCCAGGAAGGCCTCGCGATCCGGCGTGAACACCGGGATGTTGGCCGAACCGTTGGTGGAGTTGGTGGCGGCAAGGCCGAAATAGATCGGATCGGAACTGCCATCGAGGCTGATGCGGTTGATGCCAAGTCCGACGGCGCGGTCCTCTTCCTCCGAGTAGGGCTCGGGATCGATCACCTCGAGAGTGATCTTGCCGTGCGACAGGCTCTCGTAGGTGTCGAGCATGGCGCGGACGCGCGAAGCGTAGGCGGACAGCGCCGGCGCCGCCTGGTGCAGGCCGGCCGACATGAACAGGCGCATGTGAATCGGCTCGTCGAGCTTGTCCAGCATGGCCACGGTGCCGTGGGAGAGCGAGTAAAGGCCGCCGTCCGTGAGGTCGATACGGCTTGAGCGGAACAGCGTCGACGACAGCGAGTTCACGGCGAGGTAGAGGATGATCGCCAGGACGGCGCCGACGGCGACGAGACGGGACTTGGGAATCCGATTGAGTTTCGACATCGTGGAACCTCAGGCCGCTTTCTTGGCGTCGACGACCTGGACGTTGATCCAGAGCGCGAGCACGATGGTCGACAGGAACAAGATGACGGCCGGCGCCTCGAGGACACCGCGCGTCAACCGGTCGAAGTTGGTGATGAAGGAGAGCGACTGCACCAGATCGACCACGAAGGCCGGCGCCCAGCCGCGAAGAGCCGCGAGCACAAGATTGGTGCCGGACATCACCAAGAGGAAGGACACGATGGCGGCGAGGATGAAGGCGATGACCTGGTTCTTGGTCATTGCCGAGATGCAGGCGGAAATCGCCAGGAAGGCACCAGCCATCAGGAAGGACCCGATATAGCTCGCAACGACGATGCCGTTGTCGGGAGACCCAAGGTAGAGCGTTACCAGCCAGAAGCTCATGGTGAGCACCAGCGCCACCGCCGTGAAGGCCCAGCCAGCCAGGAACTTGCCGATCACCACCTCATGGGCGCGGACGGGCAACGTCATCAAAAGCTCGATGACGCCGGATCGGCGCTCGTCGGCCCAGAGCCGCATGCCGATGGCTGGCATCAGGATGAGGAAAAGCCAGGGGTGCCAAGCGAAGAACGGGCCAAGGTCGGCCTGCCCTCGCTCGAAGAAGCCGCCGGCGAAGAAGGCCAGGCCGGCTGAGAGAGCGAGGAACACCAGGAGGAAGACGGCGGCCAGCGGCGTCGCGAAATAGGCGCGGAACTCGCGGCCGAACACCAGTGCGATGGTGCGGAAAGAGGTTTTCATCTCGGATTGTCTCCGGAAGATAAGCGGCGTCAGGCGGCCTTGCTGCCGGTGATGGAGCGGAAGACGGTTTCGAGCGTCGGTCGCTGGCCATCGACGGCGGCGGCGTCGAGAAGCGCGGCCGGCGTCGCATCGGCGACCACCTTGCCCTCGGCAATGATGACGACTCGGCTGCAGATCGCCTCGACCTCCTCAAGGATATGGGTCGAGATGACGATCGCCTTGCCCGGCGCGATGGCCGAGATCAGCTCGCGCATGTCGTGCTTCTGGTTGGGATCGAGGCCATCGGTCGGCTCGTCGAGGATCAGAACCTCGGGGTCGTGGATCAGTGCCTGGGCAATGCCGACACGGCGCTTGAACCCCTTGGACAGCGCGTCGATCGGTCGGTTCCAGACAGCGGCGAGATTGACCCGTTCGACCATTTCGGCAAGGCGTTCGCCGAGCACGGCATTTGACAGACCGCGCATGCGGCCGACGAAGGCCAGGAAATCGGCAACCGTCATGTCGCCATAAGCCGGCGCGCCTTCGGGAAGATAACCGAGGTGACGGCGGGCGGCGATGGGGTCGGCGAAGACGTCATGACCGGCGATCGAGGCGGTGCCGGCGTCGGGTTCGAGAAAGCCGGTCAGCATCTTCATGGTCGTCGACTTGCCGGCGCCGTTGGGGCCAAGGAAGCCCACAACCTCGCCACGGCTCACCTCAAGGCTGACGCCATCCACGGCGCGCAGTCTCGAAAAGGTCTTCACCAGGCCGCTGGCCTGAACGAGTTGCATGCCTTTTCCTCCAGCGTTCGAAATCGTCCATCTGGGCGCCCATCGGCACCGAGCCGGTCCGGCCGGAGCTACCACGGGCGGGCAAGCAGGGATATCGGATTCTTGGCGAAATCGTGTTCAAAAACAGACCTTACCGATTGTTCATCAAAGTCGCCCCGATGCGTCAGTATCGTCCCCCATGTGACTTCGGCCGAGGCGAGGCCTGCTCAACAAAACGTCTTGGCCAATCCTTGGGCGATGATAGACTGACGGGCATGTCCAGCTACGCCATCCTGCTCGGCCGCCAGCGCCACGTCTTCGACGATCTCAAGACCCTCATGGCCGCCGCTTCGCCGGAAAAATCCGGCGACCGGCTGGCCGGCATCGCCGCCGACACCAACGAGCGCCGCGTCGCCGCGCGCTATCTGCTGGCCGACATTCCGCTCCGTACGTTTCTCGAAGAGCCGTTGATCCCCTACGAGATCGACGAAGTCACCCGGCTGATCCTGGATGGCCACGACGCCGCCGCCTTTTCACCGGTCGCCCACATGACGGTCGGCCAATTTCGCGACTGGCTGCTGTCCTACGAGTGCACAACCGACGCGCTTTCCGCGCTCGCCCCCGGCCTGACACCCGAGATGGTCGCCGCCGTCTCCAAGATCATGCGCAACCATGACCTGATCGTCGCCGCCGCCAAGACCAGCGTCGTCACCGGTTTCCGGACGACCATTGGCCTCAAGGGGCGCCTGTCCAGCCGCCTGCAACCCAATCATCCGACCGACGATCCCGAAGGCGTTGCCGGTTCGACGCTCGACGGCCTCACCTTTGGCATCGGCGACGCGGTAATCGGCATCAACCCGGCCGGCGACAACCTCGAAGCCTGCGTGCGGCTGATGGAACTGTTCGACCGGCTCCGCCAACGCTTCGACATTCCCATGCAGTCCTGCGTGCTGACCCACGTGACGACGTCGATCAAGGCCGTCGAGGCCGGTGCGCCGCTCGACCTGGTGTTCCAGTCGATCGCCGGCACGGAAGCCGCCAACCGCGGCTTCGGCGTCGATCTCAACGTCCTTCGCGAGGGGCGCGAGGCCGCGCTCAGCCTGAAGCGCGGCACCGTCGGCGACAATGTGATGTATCTGGAAACCGGCCAGGGGTCGGCGCTGAGCGCCGACGCCCATCACGGTGTCGACGAACAGACCATCGAGGCGCGCGCCTATGCCGTCGCCCGCCACCTGAAGCCGCTGATCGTCAACACCGTCGTCGGGTTCATCGGTCCCGAATATCTCTATGACGCCAAGCAGATCATCCGAGCCGGTCTTGAGGACCATTTCTGCGGCAAGCTGCTGGGCGTGCCGATGGGCGTCGACGTCTGCTACACCAACCACGCCGAAGCCGACCAGGACGACATGGACAACCTGATGTTCCTGCTCGCCTCGGCCGGCGTCAACTTCCTGATCGCCGTGCCCGGCGCCGACGACGTGATGCTGAACTACCAGTCGCTCAGCTACCACGACATCGTCAGCCTCCGGCATTCCTTCGGGCGGCCGCCGGCGCCCGAGTTCGAGGCCTGGCTCCAGCGAATGGGGCTCTTCGACCGCGAGGGGCGTTTGGCGCCGCTGGCCAGTTCCGACGCCCGCCGGCTCATCGACTATAGGGCGTCGGCATGAGCAATCCCATCGACCTCGACCCGTTCGCCCGCTTCAGGGCCGTCACCCGCGCCCGCATCGGCCTCGGACGGGCCGGCGACTCGTTGCCGATCCGCGCCGTGCTCGATTTCCAGCTGGCGCACGCCCGCGCACGCGACGCCGTGCATGGCCACGTCGATTTCGCCGCAATGGCGGAGCGGATCGGCGCTACACAGCCGGTGATCCGCCTCAAGTCGCGCGCCGCTGACCGGCCGACCTATCTCGCCCGCCCCGACCTCGGCAGGCGCGTCGACCCTACCGCTGTGGCCGGCGTTGAAAGGGGCGACTGGGACGTTGCCTTCGTCATCGCCGACGGCCTGTCGGCCGCTGCCGTGGAAGCGCATGCGGAAATCGTGTTGTCCGCTTGCCTGCGCCGGCTTGGTGACCTGAAGGTCGCGCCGATCGTGCTGGGCGAACAAGCCCGCGTCGCCTTTGGCGACGAGGTCGGTGACGCGCTTGGCGCCCGCATCGTCGTCGTGCTGATCGGCGAGCGGCCCGGCCTGTCGGTCCCCGACAGTCTCGGCGCCTATCTGACCTTTGCCCCCAAGGTCGGCCGGCGCGACAGCGAACGCAACTGCCTCTCCAACATTCACGCCGATGGGCTGATGCATGAGCTCGCGGCCGACAAGATTGCCTGGCTGATCCGGCAGGCCTTGCGGCTTGGGCTCACCGGTGTCGACCTCAAGGAGGACATGGCGGGCACGGCAGCGCTGCCTGTCGCACCTTGATCCGAAATTTTCTCAACAACCCGCGTCTTGCGCGACCCTTCGCCAATACCGTCACGCCCATTGCCGCACTAGCATTCCTGATGGAGTGGAGTGAGTCGGAGGGGTAAGGGCGATGCGCTTCTGCGCGATTGTTGGGGTTGCGATGCTGATCGGCACGACGGCTGCCGCGATATCGGCCGAGGTGCTGACGATCGCCGCCGTCGACAATGCCGACATGATCCGCATGCAGGAGCTCACCGACGACTTCGTTGCGAGCAATCCGGGCATCCACATCAACTGGGTGATCCTGGAAGAAAGCGTCCTGCGGCAGAAGATCGCCACCGACATCGAGACGCACGGTGGCCAGTTCGACATCGTCACAATCGGTAACTACGAAGTCCCTATCTGGGCGCGACAAGGCTGGCTTCAGCCGCTCGACGATCTGGGTGAGAGTTATGAAGCGGACGACCTCCTGCCGGCGATCCGCAAGGCGGTTTCCTACCGTGGCAAGCTCTACGCCTCGCCGTTCTACGGCGAAAGCGCCATGCTGATGTACCGCACCGACCTGTTCCGGCAGGCGGGCTTGGAGATGCCGCCTTCGCCGACCTGGGCTTTCGTCCGCGACGCAGCCGTCGAGCTGACCAACAAGGCACGCGGGCGCTACGGCATTTGCCTGCGCGGAAAGGCCGGGTGGGGCGAGAACGTTGCCCTGCTCACCGCCACCGCCAACTCCTTCGGCGCCCGATGGTTCGGCTTCGATTGGCGTCCGGAGTTCGTCTCGCCCGAGTGGGAGCGAACACTCAACTTCTACGTCGACCTGCTTCAGACGGCTGGGCCGCCAGGAGCGGCCTTTCTCGGCTACGATGAAAATCTCGACATGTTCCGCACCGGCAAATGCGCCATGTGGGTCGATTCCACCGTCGCAGCTTCCACGCTGAACGACCCGAAGACCTCGGATATCGTCGGCCGCGTCGGCTACACGCCATTTCCGAGCCATGGGACCCTCGGCAATCATGGCAACTGGCTTTGGACGTGGAATCTCGCCATCCCCTCGAGCTCCTCCAAGGCAGCTCCGGCCCAGCGCTTCATTGCCTGGGCGACCGGCCGCGATTACGCCGAGCTCGTCGCCGCTCATGAGGGCTGGCCCTATGCACCGCCCGGCACGCGCATGTCGCTCTACAACAATCCAGGCTATCGGTCTGCAGCGCCTTTCTCCGGCTATACGCTGACCGCCATCGACACAGCCAATCCCGACCAGCCAACCGTCAAGCCGGCGCCTTACACCGGCAGCCAGTTCGTGGCCATTCCCGAGTTCCAGCGGATTGGCGACGCTGTCGGGCAGATCTTCGCCGCCGCCGTCGTCGGTCAGATGAGCGTGAAGCAGGCGCTTGCCTCGGCGAACGAACTGGCACTGAGGGAAATGACGCGAGCGGGTTACATCGACTCGCCGTGAAATCGCCTGCAAATTTGTGCCCGCGCAACGTCTCCGGTCGAGCGTCCTTCTAGGTTGCCCTCCATTCCGCCGGCCACGCCGGCAAGAAGGGCCGAAGGCCCCCGAGGATGGAGACGGACAGATGTTTTGCTACCAGTGTGAACAGACCGCCCGGGGAACCGGATGCGTGACGCGCGGCGTCTGCGGCAAGTCGCCTGAGGCTTCGGACCTGCAGGACGTGCTCGTTCACGCCGCCAAGCGCCTTGCGACCCGCTACGCCAACGTGCCCGCCACCGAGCGGCCGGCGAGCCTCGCCCCGATGCTCGAAGACGCCCTGTTCGTCACCGTAACCAACGTCAACTTCGACACCGCCTCGATCCTCGACAAGATCCGTGAAGTGGTCGCCGCCGCCGGCGCCCCCGCCGCCGGCGTTGCCGTCGAGGCTCCGGAAGACACGCTGCTCGCCTGGGCGCGCGAGTCGATGATCGCCCCCCGCAAGGAGAGCCTCGGCGACGACATCACCGGCCTGCAGGAGCTGTTGCTCTACGGGCTCAAGGGCATGGCCGCCTACGCCCACCACGCCCGCCAGATGAACCGTGCCGATCCGGTGGTCGACGCCTTCATGGTGGAGGCCCTCGCCAAGCTCGATGCCGGCGTCGCCACGGTCGACGAACTGCTCGCCCTCAACCTCAAGTGCGGCGAGGTGACCATCAATGTGCTGGCGCTGCTCGACGCCGCCCATTGCGACACCTATGGCAAGCCGACGCCGACCCCGGTGCTGATGGGCCATGTGCCCGGCAAGGCGATCCTTGTTTCCGGCCATGACATGGTCGACCTCAAGGCGCTGCTCGAGCAGACCGAGGGCAAGGGCATCAACATCTACACCCACGGTGAAATGCTGCCGGCCCACGGCTATCCCGAGCTCAAGAAGTTCAAGCACCTCGTCGGCCATTTCGGCGGCGCCTGGATGCTGCAGCAGCGGGAGTTCCCGAACTTCCCCGGCGCCATCCTGATGACCACCAACTGCCTGATGCAGCCTTTCGAGGATTACGAAGGCCGCCTGTTCACCCGCAATCTCGTTGCCTGGCCGGGCATCGCCCACATCGAGGATCGCGACTTCTCGGCGGTGATCGAAGCGGCACTGGCCGCCCCCGGCTTCACCGACAGCGTGAAAACTGGCGAGCATATGGTCGGCTTCGGCCATGACGCGGTGCTGGGCGCGGCCGACAAGATCATCGGCGCCGTCAAGGCCGGTGAAATCAAGCACTTCGCGGTCATCGGCGGTTGCGATGGCTCGGAGGGCGAGCGCTCGTACTATACCGACCTTGGCACGACCATCCCGAACGACTGGGTGATCCTGACGCTCGGCTGCGGCAAGTATCGCCTGCTCGGCCACGACTACGGCACCGTTGCCGGCCTGCCGCGTCTCCTCGACATGGGTCAGTGCAACGACAGCTTCTCCGCCGTCAAGGTGGCGCTGGCGCTGGCCGACGCCTTCGGCTGCACGGTCAACGACCTGCCGCTCTCCATCGTTCTGTCGTGGTTCGAACAGAAGGCGGTTTGCGTGCTGCTCGCCCTGCTGCACCTCAACGTCAAGAACATCCGCATCGGGCCGCGTCTGCCAGCCTTCCTGACGCCCGCCGTCCTCAAGGTTCTGGTCGACACGTTCGGTCTGAAGCCGGTCGGCGAGGTCGAGACCGACCTCAAGGCCATGGCCAATGCCGCCTGATCATCCCCCGCGAGGAGGGAGAAACGGACCGGCCGGGCATCGCTGCCCGGCCGGCGATTTCCACCAAGGATGCTTAGCGCGTATCAAATGCCGACGGCGATGGCCTGAAGGCCGAACAACACCGTCAGAAATGCCGCTGCAACGGCGAGCCTCAGACAGAAACCAGCGGACGGACACGTCAGCGCCCGCCCAACTCCCTTGACCATGGTGACAATCACGGCCGCCTCCCTGTTGCGTTCGCAGGTCAACCATGAACCATGAAGTCCGGCAAGTTCCTCCCAAGCCGTACTGCACGTGTATAGTAACTAAAATCGAATCTGCTCAAGAGTCATCCAAAACGTTTCGCCTAAGTATTCGGAGGGATGGGTGGCGCCTGTTACCAACAGGCTGTTCGGGCTATAACTTTCACAACAAATATAAGTTTTCGGACAATCAATGAGCTCAGCCCCTGCCCGCATGGAAGAGGTCCCCGTCGGGGACGCTTTCGACCGCTCGACCGTCAAGGCGCTGTTCGGTCTGCCGCGCGAGGCTCTGTTCGCCCGCGCCGACGCCGTGCGCAAGGCCAACATGGGCGATGAGGTGTTCCTGCGCGGCATCGTCGAGTTTTCCAACGTTTGCGCCAATGACTGCCTCTATTGCGGCATCCGCAAGTCCAACCACGACGTGCGCCGCTACCGCATTGAGGAGGAGGAAATCCTCGAAGTGGCGCGCCGGATGGAAGGCTGGCAGCAGACCACCATTGTGCTGCAGTCGGGCGAAGTGGCCGCCGACAAGGAAGACGAGCGCATCGAACGCATCATCCGGCGGATCAAAACGGAGACGAGGCTCGCCGTAACGATGAGCGCCGGCAACCGGCCGCGCGACACCTATGCCCGCTGGCGTGCCGCCGGCATGGACCGCTACCTTCTGCGCTTCGAGACCTCCAGCCCCGAGCTCTTCGCCTACCTGCACCCGGACTGCGACCTCGACGAGCGCATCCGCTGCCTCAAGGATCTGCGCAGCCTGGGTGTCCAGGTCGGCTCCGGCTTCATGATCGGCGTGCCGGGCGAAACGCTCGACATCCTGGCCGACAACATCCTGCTCTGTCGCGACCTCGACTTGGACATGATCGGCATCGGGCCTTTCATCGCCCATCCGGATACTCCGCTCGCCGGCCAGCCGAACGCCTACGCCGACGACCACGACATGTTCTTCGCCGCCGTATCGGCGCTCCGCATCGTCAATCCGAAGGCGCACATCCCGGCGACCACAGCCTTCGACGCCATCTTCCCGCATGCCGGCCGCGACCTTGTCCTGCAGCGCGGCGCCAACGTGTTCATGCCCAACGCCACGCCTGGCCGCTTCCGCAAGAACTACATGCTCTATCCGGACAAGCCCTGCGTGGATGAAGACGACCATCAATGTTCGGGCTGCGCCGCCGCCCGGGTCTGGTCGATCGGCCGAGTGATCGGCCAAGGACCAGGGCATTCGATCAAGGCCAGGTGATTCCGAGAAGGTTCGCTGACGAGCCGTAGTGGAATGCGCAGCTGTTTTCGGTCGGACTGCTTCGGCCCGATCGCGGACGCTCGTCCATTGGGGAACCTTTCCTGTCGGTCGGCTGTTGTTGGCCTATCAACCAACAGGAGTCCGAGATGAAAAAGCTCCTTTCAGCTTCGCTTATCGCCGGCGTGCTCACCATCGTTCCGAGCGCCTTTGCGCAGGAGGGCACAGTATCCGGTGCGGCCGGTGGTGCCGCCACCGGTGCTGTCGTGGGTGGCCCGGTAGGAGCCGTCGTCGGCGGCGTTGCCGGCGCCGCGATTGGCACCATTCTGGATCCGCCACCGCCGGAGGTCCGCACCGTCGTCATCGAACAGACGACGCCGTCGATCGTGTACGAACAGCCGATCGTCGTGGGGCAGGCACTACCGACGAGTGTCGTGCTCCATCCGGTACCCGGCTACGAGACCTACTATTACACCGTCGTCAACAATGAGCGCGTCATCGTCGATCCGCAGACTCGCGTGGTGTTGCAGGTCGTCGACTGACGACGATGATGTTGAATGGCGGGGCTTCGGCCCCGCTGTTTCATTGGGCGGCGCTCGCCCGTTCGAAGGCGATGCGCGCCGAGGGAAACGGGCCGAGCGAACGATGAAGAACGCCCTGCACGCGGCTGATGGCAACACCATAATTGGTGATCGGCACGCCCTGTCGCTCCGCCTGCCGGATGCGCAGCAGCACCTGCTTGCGGTTGACGGTACAGGCGCCGCACTGGACAACGAGCGCGTAGGGGCTGAGGTCCTCTGGGAAGGCCCGGCCGGCCATCGTTTCGAACTCGATATCGCCACCGGCATACTGCCGGAACCAACGAGGTATCTTAACCCGGCCGATGTCGTCGGCCATGGAATGGTGGGTGCAGGCCTCGGCGATCAACACCCGATCCCCCGGCTTTAGCTGGTCGATACGAGCCGCCCCCTCCGCAAGCCGGACCAAGTCGCCCTTGAAACGCGCCATCAGGATCGAAAAGGTGGTGAGCGGCACGTCGTCTGGCGTATCGGCGGCCGCCTTCAGCACGATCTGGCTGTCGCAGACGACGAGATCGGGCTTCTTGCCGAGCATCTTCAACGTCGATGCCAGCTCGCGCTCCTTGACCACCGTACAGCTCGCGTCGGCGTCCAGAATATCGCGGATAGCCATCACCTGCGGCAGGATCAACCGCCCCTTGGGCGCCGACAGATCGATGGGCACCACAAGAACGACATGGCCACCAGCCGGCACCAGATCCGCCAGGAGATGCGGCACCTCGAAGGAGCTTTCCGGAGCCGCCTGCAGGATCACCTCGCGCACGCGCACGGCATCGGCCTTCGAGGCGGTCGAGATGATCGCGAACGGGACATCCCGCGACCTGATTGCCGCCAGTGCCTCGGCCGGTGGCGCACCGAGATCGGCCTTGGTGAAGACGATGCAATAGGGAGTCTCGCGCTCGGCCAGCGCGTCCATCAGCTTGACTTCGTCGTCGCCTATGGGACCGTCGGTGACGATGATGCCGAGATCGGTGTGATCGAGCGCCTTGAGGGTCTTCTCGATGCGCATTTCACCGAGATCGCCGACATCGTCGATGCCGGCGGTATCGACGAACAGCACAGGGCCGATCGGCAGCAGTTCCATCGCCTTTTCGACCGGGTCGGTGGTGGTGCCGGCCACGTCGGAAACGATCGATACTTCCTGTCCGATCAGGAGGTTGACCAGCGACGACTTGCCGACATTGCGCCGGCCATAAACGCCGATGTGCAGGCGAAGACCCTTGGGCGTGGCGAGCATGATCTGGTCCTTGTTTACTTGGTGCCGAGGGCGGTCATGGCGTTGGCGGACAGCAGGCGTTCGAGATCGGCGGGTTCGATGAGCTTGCGTTCGAGGACGATCTCGATCACCGAGCGTCCGGCCTCGCGCGCTGCGATCGCCACCTCGGTTGCCACTTCGTAGCCAAGTCGGGGAAGAAGCGCGGTGACGACGGCCCTGCTCTCGGCAACTTGGCGGCGGCAAGCCGCCTCGTCGACCGAGAGACCCTCGACGCAGCGGGTCCGGAAAATGGTGGCGGCAGCCTCCAACAGGCTGATACTGTCGAGCAACGCGTCGGCCAGGAGCGGCAGGAAAGCGTTGAGTTCGAGCTGACCGTTCTGGGCGGCGAGCGTCACCATCTGGTCGTTGCCCATCACCCGCATGGCCGCCTGCCCCACCGCTTCCGGGATCACCGGATTGACCTTGCCGGGCATGATCGACGAACCCGCCTGCACCGCCGGCAGGAGAATCTCGCCGAAGCCCGCCTGCGGGCCTGAGGACAGCAATCTCAGATCGGACGAGATCTTGAACAGGTTGACGGCATTGGCCTTCAGGATGCCGGACACCTCGACGAAGGCGTCGGCGTTCTGGGTGGCGTCGACGAGGTTTTCGGCCCGGGCAAGTCCGAGGCCGGTCACCTCGCGCAACACCTCGGTGACCATGAAGACGTAATCGCGCGGCGCGGCGATGGCGGTACCGACTGCGGTGCCGCCGAGGTTGACGACGCGTAGCCGCTCCTCGCACTTGAAGACGCGCCAGCGATCGCGCGACAGCGCCTCGGCCCAGGCCGAGAAGACTGCGCCGTAAGCGATGGGACAGGCATCCTGCAGCTCGGTGCGGGCGATCTTGACGACGCCGGACCACGTCCGCTCCTTCTCCTGGAAGGCGACCTGAAGATCGGCAATGGCCTTCTCCAATCGGTGCAGCAGACGGATGGCGGCGATCTTCAGCGCCGTGGGAAAGGTGTCGTTGGTCGACTGGTTGAGGTTGACGTGATCGTTGGGGTGGACGCGGGCATGCTGCCCGCGCCGGCCACCGAGCAGTTCCTCGGCCCGGTTGGCGATCACCTCGTTGACGTTCATGTTGAGCGAGGTGCCGGCACCGCCCTGCAGGGCATCGACGACGATCTCGGGGAGCAGAGTGCCGTCTTCGATCTCGCGGGCGGCGCGCACGGTCGCATCCACCACATCATCGCCGAGGAAGCCGAGGCGATGGTTGGTCTTGGCCGCCGCGATCTTCACGGCGGCGTAGGCCTTGATCAGTTCGGGATGGCACGGCCGGCCGGTGAGCGGAAAGTTCTCGCGCGCCCGCGCCGTGTGGATGCCTGTGAAGGCATCCTCCGCAATGTCACGCTCGCCGATCAGATCGGCCTCGCGCCGCGTCGCCATCGCCTGCCTCCAGGCCACGCTACCTCAGCGGTAGACGTCGCGCTTGCCCTCGCGCACCTTGCGCATCATCGTCTGGGAATAGCGGGCGATCTTGGGCTCCATGGTGTCTACCTCGGCCGCCACGGCCTTCTCGCCGGCGGCGCAGGTTTCCTCAGAGCCATAGTCGAGCATGTATTCCATGAAGGACGACAGGGCGTTCGGCCCGCACATTTCGCGAATGAGGCCGGGTTTGGCAAGGTCCATGAAGTCGGCGCCGGTACGACCCATGCGATAGCAGGCGGTGCAGAACGACGGTACGCAGCCGCTGGCCGCGATGTCGCGCACCACTTCGTCGAGCGGCCGGTGATCGCCACGAGTGAACTGCGCGGCCTGTTCCTCGACCGGCGTCGCGTAACCGCCGGGGTTGGTGCGGCTGCCGCCGGAGATCTGCGATACGCCGAGACGGAAGGCCTCGCGGCGCATCTCCGGGTTCTCGCGCGTCGACAGGATGATGCCGGTGTAAGGCACGGCGAGGCGCAGGATGGCGATGATCTTCTTGAAATCGTCGTCGGAGACCATGTGCGGCGGCGCCATGGACACGTCCGACCCGACGGCCGGCTCCATGCGCGGAACCGAGATGGTGTGCGGCCCGACGCCAAAAGCATCCTCCAGATGGGCGATGTGCTGCATGGTCGCCAGCACCTCGAAGCGCCAGTCGTGCAGACCGAACAGCGGGCCGATGCCGACGTCGTCGATACCGGCGGCCATGGCGCGATCCATCACCGACACGCGCCAGTCGAAATCGGCCTTGGCGCCCGAAGGGTGCATCGCCTCGTAGACCTTGCGGTTGTAGGTTTCCTGGAACAGCTGGTAGGTCCCGATGCCGGTTTCCTTCAGGCGGCGGAACTCGTCGGTCTCGAGCGGCGCGACATTCACGTTGATGCGGCGGATCTCGCCACGGCCGCGCTTCACCGAATAGATGCGCTCGATGGCATCGATGAGATACTGGAAGCCGGTCTTCGGGAAAGCCTCGCCGCCGATCAGCAGCAGACGCTTGTGGCCCTGATCGATCAGCGCCGCCGTCTCGGCCTCGATTTCCTCCATGGTCAGGATCTTGCGATCGAGCTCCTTGTTGGACCGACGGAAGGCGCAGTAGACGCATTCGTTGAGGCAGATGTTGGAGAAGTAGAGCGGCGCGAACAGCACGATGCGCGGACCGTAGATCTCCGTCTTCACCTTCTCGGCCGTGTGGAACAGTTCGGCCGTCAGATCGGGATCGGTGACGGTGCAGAGAACGGCGACATCATCCTCGGAAAGGCCGCCAAGCGTTGCCGCCTTTTCCAGGATCTCTCGGACACGCTGTTTGTCGGCACCGGCGGAGGTCGCGGCGATCTCCGTCTCGATACGGGTTTCATCGAGCCAGGTGATCCGTTCGGTCTTTGTCATCTTCGCAGCCTTTCACCGGCCCGTCCGCCGGAGCTTTCCGAAAGCGACACTGCCCGATATCGACCGAGGGTGAATTGCGCGAGATCAATCCTAACTCGGTTAAACTGGAATAGTGGGGTGATAAAAGCCGGAAAGCCCGGTTAGGCGCGTTTACCTTGCTCATTGGCGCTGTTTGGGTGTTGGCGTTCCCTGTCAGCACAAAAGCGGATAGGGTCGGAGCAAACCAGCGAGGATTGTCGAATGAGGGAAAAGGACAACGAGGCCTTGTCCAGCGGTCCGGCCAGTCAGGAGTCCGGCCCCCGCAACCGTGCTCGCCTCAGGAACGTTTCCCGCTCGCTGCCGGTCGCCCTTCTCAGGACGCGAGAAGCGGTGATGCGGCAGTTTCGCCCGGTGCTGAGGTCGGTCGACCTCACCGAGCAGCAATGGCGCGTGCTGCGAGCGCTCGACTCGGTGCCGGAGATCGACGCAACCGGCCTTGCCATGGCGACATTCCTGCTTCCTCCCTCATTGTCGCGTATCCTGCGCGACCTGGAGAAGAGGCACCTCATCAGCCGACGCCCCGACCCCGCCGATCTCAGGGCCTGGCTAATCTCGTTGACGCCGGAGGGCAAGCGCGTGATCGACACGGCCGGAACCCAAGCCGAAACGATCTACGCGGCGATAACGGACCGGATCGGTCAGGAACGGCTCGACACGCTGATGCAGCTCCTCAGGGACATCGAGCAGGATCTCAACGCGCCGCTGACCGATGACGACGCGGCCGCCGAGCGTGGGGAATGAGTGGAGGAATCATGCTGAAGACAGGGTTCGGCGGCGGTGCTTGGGTCAACGAGCCCTCCCGCTGGAGCATCGATGGTGATCGCCTGACGCTGGTCACCGAGAACGAAACGGACTTCTGGCGCGAGACCTATTACGGCTTCGTGCATGACAACGGTCATGCCTATCTGCTGCCGGCCGACGACGGCTTCACCGCCCTCTTGCGCATTCGCGCCGATTACACCGCCAACTTCGACCAAGCCGGCCTGATGCTGTACCTCGACGACAGGCATTGGCTGAAATGCGGCGTCGAGCTGACGGATGACGATCGCTTCCTGTCCGTGGTGGTCACCAACGGCCGCTCGGACTGGTCGGTGTGCCAGCCATTCCGCGAGTTCGATGACTTCCGCCTGCGCATGACGGTCAAGGCCGGTTCGGTACTGGTTCACGCCTCTCGCGACGGCCAGGCCTGGTCTATGCTGCGGGTGGCGTCCTTCGCGCCGGCGCCGCGCTATCAGGTCGGTCCCATGGCCTGCTCGCCATCGCGGGCCGGACTGGAAGTCACCTTCTCCGACTTTTCCATCGGCCCGGCCTCCACCGAGCCTCTGCACGCCGAGATGTGAGGCGAAGGAGCTTCCGCATGACCGAGATACCCGCGATCCGGCTGGCCGGTGTCGACAAGCTGTTCTCGACGGAAGCCGGCGGGACGGTAACGGCCCTCGATGATGTCGACCTCGATGTGGCGGCGGGAGAGTTCGTCGCGCTGATCGGCCCGTCCGGTTGCGGCAAGAGCACCATCTTGCGGCTGGTCGCCGGCCTCGACCGGCCAAGCAGTGGAGCCGTGACCGTTCATGGCGGCGAACCGGGTGCACTCAGCCGTGCCCACAAGCTGGGCTTCGCCTTTCAGGACGCGGCGCTGCTGCCGTGGCTCGACGTTCGCGACAACATCGCCATGCCCTTCCGCCTCGCCGGCGCCGAAACGAACATGGACCGCGTCGCTATGCTCGTCGATCTCGTGGGGCTCGCCGGTTTTGAGCGGGCCAGACCGGACGAGCTGTCCGGCGGCATGCGCCAGCGCGTCGCCATTGCCAGGGCGCTGGTGCTCGAACCCGAGGTGCTTCTGCTGGACGAGCCGTTCGGCGCGCTGGACGCGGT
Organism: Pleomorphomonas sp. NRK KF1; assembly: GCF_023721755.1. Classification (GTDB taxonomy): domain Bacteria; phylum Pseudomonadota; class Alphaproteobacteria; order Rhizobiales; family Pleomorphomonadaceae; genus Pleomorphomonas. The sequence goes on from NZ_JAMDLH010000002.1 coordinate 591,740, forward strand.
GACGCGGCGTCAAATGAACCTCGAACTGCAGCGCATCTGGAGCGCCACGCAGACGACGACCCTTCTGGTGACCCATGCCGTCGACGAGGCCCTGTTCCTCGCCGACCGCGTGCTGGTGATGAGCCCACGCCCCGGTCGTGTCGTCGAGACTGTGCCGGTGCCCTTCGGCCGGCCGCGTGCGTCGGCGCTCCTGCGCGATCCCGCCTTCCATGCCCTGGAGGATCGGCTGACCGAGGCTCTTATCCCGAATGTCTACGGCGAAACGGGACGCATCCAGCCTATTGCGTAGCCGCTTCCGAAACGCTAGGTAATCCCTCACGTTTCGGTCGCGGGGCATAGCGCAGTCTGGTAGCGCACCTGCTTTGGGAGCAGGGGGTCGCAAGTTCGAATCTTGCTGCCCCGACCAAACGGCGGCCCTCGATCGCGGTCCCGCGGCCGGCGGGCCGGGACGGCGACAGAGGAGAAGGGCCAAGATGACGGCGCGAATCTACAAGCCTGCCAAGACCGCCATGCAGTCCGGACGGGGCCGCACGGAGCGTTGGTTGCTGGAGTTCGAGCCCGAGAAGCCCAAGAGCATCGAGCCGCTGATGGGCTATACCTCGTCGCGCGACATGAAGCAGCAGGTGCGCCTTTCCTTCGACACGCGCGAGGATGCGATCGCCTACGCCGTCCGCGAGGGCCTTGCCTACCAGGTGATGGAGCCCAAGGAGCGGACGCCGAAGAAGCTCTCCTATTCCGACAATTTCAAGTATTCCAAGGCCGAGACCTGGACGCATTGAAGCGTTCGGCCCCCGGCACGCCCGTTGGCAGTCGGCATAACGGCTCCATAGCTCAGCTGGATAGAGCAGCCGCCTTCTAAGCGGCAGGTCGCAGGTTCGAGCCCTGCTGGAGTCGCCAAATATTTCCAATAGGTTACACCACGGCAACTACCCGTTTCGGATCTGGAAAATCAGCGATAGGTACGGCATAGGTGCGCCGAAGCCAGCGTTGTGCATCGGAGTCGAAGAGATGACGAGAGATCGCCGGACCGTGTGCGTTGAATCGATCAATGCCTGTCTCTGCCACAAACCGTACGTGAACTTGCAAGGGGCAACGCGTGAAGCGAAAGCTCTTAAGCATCTAGCCCCAACACCTGATCAGAAGGCGGCTTTGGATCATCTGGTCGACGTTCTCACTCGCATCGTCGACGACAAGGGCGACGAGTTGACGCGAGACAATTTGTCAGACTACTGGCGCGATATCTGGTCGGCAAAAGAGGCTGTAGTAGATCTGTACATTGGCGAGACGGGCAGCCTTCTTCCGTGGATAAAATGATGGAAGCCGCCCACATGGGGAGCGGCGAAGGTCGATAAGATTGCTTGAGAGTCCGCTATTTTGCAGGACTGGCCGGCACACTACCGAGGCACTGATATTTGATCGTGGCTAGCCACTGACTGCAGCCGTAGTTGGTTGCGACTTGGCACATTCGGGACTCGCCGCCAAACGGCGCTGCATCCTTATAACCCCAAGCTTGACAGCGCTCGCGAGCCGTGGCGATACCCTTGGCCGGATCGATCTTGACGTTCTCGATACTGGCTTGCTCATAGCTCAGATCAACAGTTCCGTCTGCCCGGCTTCCCCCTGTAGCAACGAGTTCCTTGTTCACGTTCACGCATCCAGCCGCAGCGATGCATAGCGCCACAACAGCGAACTTTCTCATGATGTCCCCCCTGGACTGAGAAGGGCAATCAAGCACCGCGCGGAATGGTTGTCGAGTAAGCGTTTAGGCGACGTTCTTCGCCACCTCGGCAGTGGGATTCCCATATGGCCGGGGTGAGGTTGAGACCCTTTAGCACTCCAGCGCCGCCTGACCAACCATTGCTGAAGCAACAGATCCGTCAATGCGAGCCACAGCCAACAGTTTTGCCGCCGCCGGAGCCGATCGGTCTTCGGCGCGCTTTTTGCCGGCCATCATGCCTGTTGCCTTGTCGACGCCTTCTTTACCGGCGACACGGCAAAATGCGTAGACGCATAAGGATGGCAGGAGCGAAGAAATGAGACTGGAACACATCGGACGCAAGTTGTTCCAGATGGCGGGCATTCTCTCACTTGCCGTGATCGCGGTGCTGTCCGTTTTGCCCGGTGCCGACCGTCCTCACGTCTTCGGCTCGGGCAACGTCGAGCATCTGCTTGCCTATGCTGGCGCTGCCTTCTTTGCCTCGACACTGCCAGCCTTGCGAGGGTGGCGAATCGTGCTGTTGCTCTCGGCCACCTCTCTGCTGTTCGAGGGCATCCAGGCATTCATACCCGGCCGAGGCCCCGGTCTCGACAACTGGATCGCCTCGACGCTTGGCGCCATCGTCGGGCTGGCCCTTGGCCGCGCCTTCGTCACCGTGGCGCGCACGGCTCTGGCAATCGCGTCTCGCTGAATCTCAGTTCGCCGCCACAAGCTCCACGCCCGACTGCCGAAGCGCCGCGGTCAGCTTTTCCGGCGGAGCCGCATCGGTGACGAGCGCATCGACATCTCGCCAGGGGGCGTAGCGCGAGGGAAAGATGGCGTCGAACTTGGAATGGTCGGCGACCACCACACATTTGGCGGACCGCGCCACCATCGCCGTATAGACCGCGCCGCACTCGAGCAGCGCCTCCGACGGACCATCGGCCGCGAGGCCCGACGCACCGGTGATGGCATAATCGGCGTAGAAGTTGCCGAGGAACGAAACGGTGTGCACGCCGACGGTGGCGCCCTCGCTGGCGTGATAGTCGCCGGGCAGCATCAGCACCTTGATGGTCGGGTTGAAGGCCAGCACCGTCGCCACGCCGAAGGAATGGGTGATGACGGTGATGTTCTTCATCTCCACGGCGATGCGGCGGGCAACATGGACCGTGGTGGCGCCCGAGCCGATCATCAGGACATTGCCATCACCGATGACCTTCAGAGCGGCGCGCGCGATGCGCTGGCGCTCGTCGACGAACAGGCGGTGACGCTCGGTAACCGACGGTTCGCTGGAAAGCGGCCGCACGGCGCCGCCATAAGTCCGGTTGAGCAATCCCTGCGTCGTCAGTTCGTCGAGGTCGCGACGGATGGTCTCGGTGGAAACATCGAGCCGGCGGGCGAGCTCGGCGACGCGAAGCGACGGACTTGAATCGAGCTCCGCCAGAATCTGCGTCTGCCGCGATGATTTGGTCCGCTTCATGCTGCGCGCCATGACTCTATCCGACCGACCGGCTCGACGCCGATTCGGCCATCCTCTTGGTTTATGAGGTTTTCAGGTCGGGGGGACCATGGTCAAGGTATGTTGTTGCCCACCTTGGTCGCCGGTGCCTCGGTTTACGCTCGGTGCGGCAATGCCGAAATACGGAACCGAGCCTATCGATCACCGTTCCCTTGCCCTCAGTTCGGCCCGCCGGCGGAGAAGGAAGCGGACGAGGCCGCCGCCCAGGAGAAGCGCCGCCGCCGTCAGCGTGCTCATGGTCCCGAGCGCAGGCACCATGGGCGTGTAGCCCGCCACCATCTTGGAGTAGAGCCATTTCGGGATCGTCGAGTCGGCGCCGGCCGTATAGAGCGACAGTGGGAAGTTGCCCCAGGACAACAAAAAAGCGAACAGCGCGCCTGACCAGATGCCCGGCCAGAGGATGGGCAGCGTCACCGTGCGAAGGGTGAAGAGGCGCGAGGCGCCGAGGTCGCTCGCCGCTTCCTCCAGCACGGGATCGAAGCTGAACACCTGTATGGCGATGACCAGTGTCACCACCGGCACGATCCAGACCAGATGGGCGACGACCGCCGTCTTCCAGGTCGGGCTGATGCCGAGCGCGTTGAACCAGAGCAGCAAGGCAAGGCCGAGAACCGGCTGCGGAAAGAAGATCGGCAGCAACAGGAGGCGCTGGAAAGCGCGGCGACCTTTCCACGGGTATCGAGCGAAGGCCAACGCCCCGAAGAAGGCAAAGAGAACGCTGAGCACGGTGACGATCAGCGCGATCAGAACCGAGTTCTGCACGAGAACATGGATTTCGAAGGAGTCCCAGGTCTTGCCCCACCACTCGGTGGAGAAGATCCGGATGGGGAAGGCGAAGTAGCGCCCCTTGGAAAGACCGGCCAGCGCGCCGCAGGCGATCGGCAGGTAGATCGCCAGAACGACGAAGGTGGTCCAGGCACGGATCAGAAAATGGGTCCGGGTACGTCCGACGGTCTGCATGGCTCAGCGCTTTCCGAGGATCTTGTCGAGGTCGAGCCGCGCCATGGCGGAAAGCGCGAGACCGGAGACAATGAGAACGAGGATGAGAGCAAGCGCCGATCCCATCGGCCAGTTCTGGGCGTAGGTGAAAGCCACCTCGATATCCTGAGTGATGGTGATCACCGACTGTCCGCCGAGGATCTTGGCCTCGGCCACCGCACCGGCGGCCAGCACAAAGGTGAGCAGCGCGCCGATCAGGATGCCGGGCATGGCCAGCGGCAGCTCGACCTCACGCCAGATCATGAATCGTCCTGCCCCCAAATCGCTAGCGGCGTCCACGAGATCGCGCGGGATCATGGCGATGCCGAGCGTCATCGGAAACAGCATGAACGGCAGGTAGACGTAGACCATGCCGAACAGCGTGATGCCCGGCGTGTAAAGAAGGTCGGGGCCGCCGGGAAAGCCGAGCCATTTCAGCGCTCCATCGAGCACGCCATTCTTGATGAAGAACAACACCCAGCCATAGAGACGGACGTTTTCCGAGACAAACAGCGGGAAGACGAACAGCACCGACACGAGGCCGGACCACTTGCCGAACACCTTGTTGAGCCCAAAGGCGATGGGGTAGCAAACGACGAGAAGGATGGCCACGCAGGCGAAGGCCAGCGCCAGAGCCCAGACGAACGACGTCCAGACCGTGTTGTTGGTATCGAAAATCGCCGCGAAGTTCTGAAGCGTGAAGGAGCGGAAGACATCAAAGCTCTTTGGCGTCGCAAAAGCGTAGGCGGCGACGGTGACCAGCGGCGCGAGAAAACCGGCGACGAGCAGGACCAGCACCGGCAAGGAGGCGCGGAGACCGGGCGAGAGTTTCGGTGCCGGCGCGGACAGGGAGTTGTCGGCCATGTCAGCCTCCCACCACAATGGCGTTGCCGGCATCCCAGCCGATCGTCACCTCTCCATCGCCCTTCCAGGCCGCGGCGCGCGGCACCTCGATCAGGAAGGTGCGTCCGGTGCGGCTCCTCACCTGATACTGCAGGCGCGAGCCGAGCGAATACTCGTTGAAGATGGTGCCGGTAAGGGTGTTGTCGGCGCCGGCCTCTTCGGTCACGAAGCGCATGTATTCGGGGCGAATCACGACGCTGGCCTCGTCACCGACTATGTCCAGGTCGGGCGCCACCGCCACCGGCTTGCCGTCGCGGCGCAGCCAGCCGCCATCGGCGCGACGGATCGGGACGATGTTCACCTCGCCGAAGAACTCGGCGACGAAGCGGTCGGCCGGCGTCGAGTAGATCTGCTCGGGCGTGCCGATCTGCACCACCTTGCCGGCGCGCATGACGCCGATGCGGTCGGACATCACCATCGCCTCTTCGAGCGAGTGGGTGATGTAGACGAAGGTTTTGCCGCTTTCGCGATGCAGGTCCTTGAGCTCCTTTTCCAGGAGCTTCTTGAGCTTGTAGTCCAGCGCGGACAGCGGTTCGTCGAAGAACAGAACGTCGGGGTCGTAGGCGAAGGCGCGCGCCAGCGCCACGCGCTGCTTCTCGCCGCCCGAACAGAGCATGACATTCTTGGAGTAATAGTCCTCGGGCAGGCGCACCTTGGCCATCAGTTCGAGAGCCCGCTTGCGCCGCTCTTCGGGCGCCATCTTGCGGACGCGAAGCGGGAACTCGATGTTGTCGCCGACCGTCATGTGAGGAAAGAGCGCCAGGGACTGGAAGACCAGGCAGGTCGGCCGCCGATTGGACGGCACGTCGTTGATCAGCTCGCCGCGTAGCGTGATGTATCCCTCGCTTGGGCTTTCGAGGCCGGCCAGCATCCTGAGCAGCGTCGTCTTGCCGGAGCCCGACGGCCCCACGATGGTGACGAACTCACCCTCCTCGATATCGAGGCTGATGCCGTCGACAGCGGCAAAGCCGTCGAACACCTTGCGGACATCGACGAGTTGCAGCACCGGCCGCGGCGTTCTCGAGGCGGCAGGGGAATCGGACTGGGCGGAAGCGGCAACTGACGACATGTGCAAGCGATCCTGAAATCAAACCGGGGGAGCCGTCCGCCCACCGGGCGGACGGTTTTACGCAGAGGCGATCAGCCGCGCTGGCGCTTGGCGCCGAGCATGATCTCCAACGCCTTGTCGTAGTCGGGCACGATGTCGTACTCGGCCGAACGCGCCATTTCCTCTTCGACGCTGTCCCACTGGATAGCGTCGAGTTCGTCCTTGGTGAACAGATCGAAGCAGGCCTTGTTGCCCATCTGCGCCACCGGGTTGAAGGTGCCCTCGGCGAAGGCCACGGTGTGCGCCACTTCCGGATCCTGAACGTATTCGAGGAACTGGGTGGCAAGCGGCGACAGCTGCGGATTGTTGACCGTCGAGGTGATCTCGATCCAGGCCACGCCGCCCTTGCCGTCGATCGGTCCCTTTAGCGGCGTGATGGCGCGAAGGTTCGGGTAGCCGTCGGCGCGGGCCGGCGACACGGAATAGGTGCCGCCGGTGAAATGCAGGTCGATCTCGCCGGAGATCAGCGCCTGGTTCATGGTGGCGATGTCGCCGATCATCTTGGCGCCCTTGAAGATGCGGACGGCAGTCTCCTCGAACGCCTTGAAGTCGGCATCCGTGTGCTTGACGAAGGGGTTGATGCCGGCGGTCAGGAAGATGTCGAAGACGTTCCAGTCGTCGGATTCGAGAATGCCGTACTTGCCGGCCAGCGACGGGTCGTTGAAGAGGTTCCAGCCCTGCTCCTCGGCCGTGGCCCGGCTGATCTTGTCGGTGTTGACGACGAAGGAGTAAGGCCCGAAGCGCTGGGCCATGCCCAGGAGATCCTTGCCGTCGTCACTCATCGCCCAGCGGTAGGGCGCCTTGAACTCGGGCAGCATCTTGTCGAAGTAGGGCTCGAAGGTTTCGCGCGGAAGTGGCTTGATCAGGCCGGCTGGCGCCATGACCTTGCGCGCCCAGGGATTGTTGACGTTGATCAGATCCCAGACGGCGGTCTCACCAGCCCGGAGGCGGTTGATCATCGTCGGATCGTTGGTGAGGCTCTCGGCCTTCACCGTGGCGCTCTTGGCGGCCCGGAACGGGTCGAGCACCTGCGCCGAGTTGTAGCCCTCCCAGCAGAGAATGTTGAGTTCACCTTCGCGAGCGGCGAAGGCCCGGCTCGCGGAGAGCAGCGGGCCGGCGAAGGCCGCCGCCCCCATCATCTGCAGCATGTTGCGCCTGGACATCGGACCCATCGGAAAATCCTTTCCTGCTGACGGTTGGTCTGTTCCCATTCGTTATGTTGGAAGTCTGTCGCAAAAATGTGTTGTTTACAACATCAATTTCGTTGGGCATGTTGACCTCATCGAAGAGCAGCCGTGCGGTTAGCGGATGGCTCGCGCGGTTGCAGGAGCAGAATGATTACCCGTCAGAATCCTTTGTTTTTCGGGTAAAACGCCATGTCCACCGCATGGCGCATCTTTTTTGACCTCCAACTGCCGCAGCCATGATCGATATGCCGGATTTTTGTTCAAACAACGAGAGAAGGTGGAACTAAATGTTGCAGTCGCTACAAGGAAGGACAGTGATCGTCACCGGCGGGAGCCGGGGCATCGGCAAGGGAATTGCCCTTCGCTTTGGCGAAGCCGGGCTCAATGTGCTGGTGGTATCCCGCAGCGAATCCGACGCCTCGGCGGTCGCCAAGACGATTGGGTCGAACGCCAGCGGTCTTGGCGCCGACGTATCGACGCCGGAAGGGTGCCAGGCGATGGCAAAGGCCGCCATCGATCGCTACGGCGCCATCGACGTCTTGTGTGCCAACGCGGGCATCTTTCCCGCGGCCAAGCTATCGGAGATGACGCCAGCCGACTTCGACCACGTCATCTCTACCAACCTCCGCTCCACCTTCCTCAGCGTTTCGGCGGTACTCCCGGCCATGACGGCCGCGGGACGCGGCCGCATCGTGCTCACCTCTTCGATCACCGGCCCGGTGACCGGCTATCCGGGCTGGTCGCACTACGGCGCCAGCAAGGCCGGCCAGCTCGGCTTCATGCGCACGGCGGCGATCGAACTGGCGCCGAAGGGCATCACTGTCAACGCCGTGCTGCCCGGCAACATTTTCACGGAGGGGCTTGAGGGGATGGGACCGGACTACATTGCCAAGATGGAAGCTTCGATCCCGCTGAAGCGGCTGGGCACTGTCGCCGACATCGCCAACGCCGCCCTGTTCTTTGCCTCCGAGGAAGCCGCCTACATCACCGGTCAGACCATCACCGTCGATGGCGGCCAGATCCTGCCGGAAAGCCTAGGGGCGCTTGAAGCGATCGACGGCTGACCAGCCTTGGCCTGCCAAACATCGAAAGGGCGACGCATACGCCGCCCTTTTCTTCTGGTTCTCGTGAAGATCGGTTTGGAGCGAACTTACCGCTCCGCCAGGATGCTCTTCAGGGTATCGACAAAGAAGTCGGCGTTTTCCTTCGCAAAGCAGAGCGGTGGCCTGATCTTCAGCGTGCTGCCCCAGAGGCCGGCAGCGCCAATCAGGATGCCATGCTCTTTCATGGCGTTGATAACGAAGGTGGCAAGTCCCTGATCGGGCCGACCTTCAGCATCCACGAAATCCAGCCCGATGAAGAGCCCGGCTCCACGCACCGCACCGATATCGCGGCGGTTGCCCATGACAGTCGAAAGGCCGGCTTTGAAATAGGCGCCCACATCGCGGGCGTTGTCGATCAACCCCTCACTGTCGATGACGTCGAGCACCGCCGAACCGGCGGCGGCGGCCACCGGGTTGCCGCCGAACGTGTTGAAATAGCCGGTCTCCTCGCAGAACAGCGACAGAAGGTCAGGTCGGGTGACGACGCCGGCCATCGGAAAGCCGTTGCCCATCGGTTTGCCCATGGTAACGACATCAGGAACGATGCCGTGCCGGGAGAAACCCCAGAGACCGCCGCCGGTACGGCCGAAACCGGGCTGCACTTCGTCGGCGATAAAGAGACCGCCCGTCTTGTGCGCCACATCGACCGCCGCCCGCAGGAAGCCCGGCGGATCGGCAAAGATGCCATCGGATGAGAAGATGGTGTCGACGATGACGGCGGCGAAGCCGACACCCGCAGCCTCAAGGTCGTCGATCGCGGCTCGAAGATTGCCGGCAAAGAAGGCGGCGACATCCCCTCCGGGAGCAAGCGCGGGATCCGGCTCGGGAATGACGCGCACGAAGTCGGGGACCGGCTTCGACTTCATCGACGACGGCGAGATGGCGGTCACGTGCTGGGTATTGCCGTGGTAGGCGGCGCGCGTGACGACGAACCCGCGCTTGCCTGTCGCCGCCTCGGCGATCCGCATCGCGAGGTCGTTACTCTCCGAGCCGGTACAGGTCATGGTGAGATTGGAGAGCGGCGCCGGAAACTTCGACAACAGCTTCTCGGCATAAGCCTCGACCGGCCGGGTCAGGTAGCGAGTGTGGATGTTGAGAACGGCGATCTGCTTGGCCACCGCCTCGGCAACAGCCGGATGGGAATGACCGATCGATGGCACGTTGTTGTAGACGTCGAGATAGCGTCGCCCCTCCGCGTCGTACATAAAGACGCCCTCCGCCCGCACCATCTCGATCGGCTCCTTGTAGAAGAGCACCGATGACGCCCCGAAGGTGGCCTGTCGCTTGGCGACCCGCTCTGCCAGTTCCGGCGCCAGCGCCGTTCCCTCCGAAGCCTCGAAGCGGTTGAGGGCGAGGATCTGCTTGGTCGGGCTCATGCCACACCCTTCAGAAAGTCGGCTGCGAGATAGCGGTCGGCGAGATCGATGGTGCCGGCGGTGTAAGCCGTCCCCATCGCCTGCGCTGTCGGCGTTTCGGAGTGCGAGGCAATCCAGGCGGTCAGCTGCATGCGGCGCAGCATCACAAGCATGGGCAGCGCCGCCGCCTGCTCGGGATCGAGCGGTGCGAGGCGCGCATAGCCGTCGAGCCAGGCCGCCATCAGATCGGGGATGAAGGGTTCGGTTTCCATGAAGGAGATCGAAGCGGCAAAGTCATAGGCAAACCAGGAGAAGCCGCAATCGTCGAAATCGATGACGCCGAGCCGATCGTCGTCGACCAGGAGATTGGCGGCGCGCATGTCGGCATGGATCAGACCGAAACGGTCCGGCGAGGTGCCGTAGCCTGCCGTCTCCCTGTGAAGCCGAGCCGCCACCTTTTCGAGGACTGCCCGCCCGGCGGCGTCAAGACCAAGCGCGGCGCGCCAGTCGCCCCAGTAGGCGTTCGGACCAATGATGGTGTCGAACGTCCAGGTCTTGCGGGCGAAACCCGGCGGAGGGGACCACGCCCGGCTGTGCGCGTGGAGACGAGCGGAGATCTCACCGAGATGGCGGTACCATCGCGTGAGATCGCCGGCCTCGCCTGGAGCCTTGCCGCTCATGAACTCGAACGCCACGACGTTGCGATGCGTTTCGCCGTCAAAGAAGGTAGCGAGCAGCCGTCCATCCTTGGCGTGAATCGGCGCCGGTGTGGCGATGATGCCCTCCGTTCGCAGTGCCTCAATCCACTGGAGTTCGGAGGCAACCTCCTGATCGCTGTGGTAGGCCGGACGATGGACACGCAGGATCAGCCGACGACCACCTCGCGCATCGTCCACCAGGAAAGTGGCGTTTTCGGAAATGGTGAGCAGGGACAGCTTCGCCATTTCGTCGATATTCCAAGTCGGTAGCGCCGAACGCAGACCGTCTTCGAGGCGGGCGAGAAAGGCGTCGTCGTAAAGCATGCTGGCCGGATCCGTGAAGAATTATGTTTGCAGATGCAACAACATTAATGTTGGAATTGCAACACCAAAAACCGTTCACTCCCAAGCAGGAGCCTGTGCGGCCCTGTTTCGCAGAAAACTTCAACCCGGAGTGTTCGACAATCAAGCCGGTTCAACCTGATCGCCACACCCTGGCGGATTCTCATGACATGCCAATCGTAGTAGGCTTGCGCGAGGTCGCAGATGCCCCCGACGCCTCATGCCTCGACTGGAGAACGATCATGACGAAGCGTCTTTATGCCGACCTTTCGGAGTGGTGGCCGCTGATGTCCCCGCCGGCCGACTACGCCAAAGAAGCGGACGAGATTGATCATCTGATCAGCGAGGCTGTTCCCGACGCCCGCCGCATTCTGGAACTCGGTTCCGGAGGTGGGCATCTGGCAGCCAATCTCAAGGCTCGTTTCGACATGACGCTGGTCGACCTGTCGCCCGCCATGCTCGCCGTCAGCAAGCGCCTCAACCCGGACTGCCGACACCTGACGGGCGACATGCGGACCTTCAGGCTCGATGAGAGCTTCGACATCGTCCTGATCCATGATGCCATCATGCACATGACGTCGGCCGACGATCTCGCGGCTGCGCTAGCCACGGCGCGCGCCCATTTGAAACCAGGCGGCATCGGCCTGTTTTGCCCCGATTGCACGCTGGAAAGCTACGAACCAGGGACGTCGTCGGGCGGGAGCGATGGACAGGGACGTGGGATGCGCTTTCTGGAATGGGATCAACCGATCCGTCCAGGCGACAACCGATATCGAGTCGATCTCGTCTATCTTCTGAAGGATGGCGACGCGCCTGTGAGGATCGAGCAGGACGGGGATGACTTTGCCGTCTATGCCCAGTCGCAATGGCTGTCGATGCTGGGCAAAGCGGGCTTCAGCGGCGTGGAACTCCATCTTGTTTCTGGGCGCGAGGTGTTTCTGGCCGGAGCCGCGTGACCCCCCGGCCTTGCCCCAAGCAAAAATCCCCGGGAAGTCTCCTCCCCGGGGATGGGTTTCAGGAAGCAACTTGCTGCCTGCGATCAGCGAGCCGCCGTCCAGCCCTTGTACTCGTTGACGTTCTCGCGCGTCACGAGCTTGGAGGGAAGCAGGGTCACCTGCTGCTCGGGCTTCTTGCCGTTGAGCAGGTCGATGCCGATCTGCGTGGCAAGCTGGGCCATGGCGTAGGGGTCCTGGCTCGACGAAGCGACGACGAGCGACGACGTATCCTTCAGCTCGGCTTCGATGTCCGGCGCACCGTCGACGGCGGTGATGAACAGGTTCGTGCGGTTGGCCTGCTTGGCGGCCAGGCTGGCGCCGATGCCCGTCGGGTCGTTGATGGCGAACACGGCGTCGATCTTCTCGAAGCGGGTCAGCATCGACTGCATGACGTTCAGGCCGCCATCGCGCGAGCCCTTGGCGTCCTGGTCGTCGGACAGCACGTTGATGCCGGAGTTGGCGCCGAACACCTTCTTGCAGCCGACGACGCGGTCGATGACGGCCGATACCTGCGGACCGTTGATGATGACGACGTCACCCTTTCCTTCAAGCTTGTCGACGATGTACTGGCAGGCGATCTCGCCGGCCTGGACGTTGTCGGTGGTCACGGTGGCGTCAGCGCCCTCGGCGGCGGTGTCGACGGCGACGACCGGAATGCCGGCGGCCTGGGCGCGGGCGATGGCGGGCGCCACGGCCTTCGGATCGGCCGGGTTGAGGAGGATCAGGTCGACGCCGGCGGCGATGAAGTTGTCGATCTGAGTGAACTGCTTGTTCATGTCGTAGTCGTAGCCGAGGGCGGTGACTTCGACGTTGGGATTGATCTCCTTGGCCTTGTCCGTCGCGCCGGTGGCGAGGGCCACGAAGAACGGGTTGCCCATCGAACCGAGCGAGATTCCGATCTTGTTGAGGTCCTTGGCCGAGGCGGCGCCGGTGAAAGCGACGGCGGCGGCGGCGGCGAGCAGAATGCTGCGAGACTTCATGACTACGTTCCTCCTTGGGATGCCGGCTGGGCCAGACGGATCTCCTCCCGTCCGACGCGCCTGCTATGTCCGGCCGGCCGCGAGGCGGTCCCGCCGGTGGATTGCAGGGGTGTTGTGGCAGCCGGTTCCTACCGGCGGATACGCCACCCCAGATGCGGAGGCGGGGTCAGCCCGCCGCCGAATTCGGTATTCTCAGGTACGCGCGCCGCCCTGCGAACGGACGCGGTCGAGCGCCACGGCGATGATGATGACGAGGCCCTTGATGATGTACTGCCAGATGTCGGAGACGCCGATCAGCACGAGGCCGTTGGACAGCACGGCGATGATCAGCGCGCCGATCAGCGTTCCCCAGATGGAGCCGACGCCGCCGGTGAACGACGTGCCGCCGAGGATGACCGCCGCGATGGCGTCGAGTTCGTAGGACTGGCCGAGCTGGGTTCCGTTGGCGGCGAACAGACGGGCCGCGCTCATCACGCCGCCGAGGCCGGCCATCAGGCCCGAGAAGCCGTAGACGAACAGGAACACCGCCCAGACCTTGATGCCCGAAAGGCGGGCGGCGCTTTCGTTGCCGCCGGTGGCGTAGATGTGCACGCCGAGCACCGTCCGCCGCAGGATGACCCAGGTGACGATCACCGACAGGAAGGCGATGATTACCAGCCAGGGGATGCCGAACAGATAGCCGTTGCCGATGAAGGCGAAGGGCAGCTGCGAGTTGAAGACGGTGGTGTCGTTGCCGAGCAGGCGGGCGACACCGCGCACGGCGGTGAGCGAGCCGAGCGTCGAGATGAACGGCGGCAGGCCGATGAAGGCGACCAGCGAACCATTGATCAGGCCGAACACCAGGCCGGCGAACAGCGCCAGCGGAATGCCGATCATGCCCATATCGGGCACCAGCGAGCCGATCACCGCCACCATGGCCGAGGCGGCGAGAATGGAGCCGACCGAGAGGTCGATGCCGCCGGTCAGGATCACCGCCGTCATGCCGCAGGCGAGCACGGTGTTGATCGACGCCTGCTGGGTCACGATCGACAGGTTTTGCGGCGAGATGAAGCGGCCGGACATCAGCTGGAAGGCGATGCCGAGCAGGATCAGGATCGGCAGCATGCCGACCGTGCGGATGATCTGCTGGATGAGGACCTGGCGATTGGCGGCGGCCTTCTCACGGGTGAGTTCGGTGGCCGAGGTTTCCTGGGACATGGCGGTTCCCTTGCTTGCGTTTCTTGTGGCGTCAGGCGGCCGGCGCGCTCGGGTGAGCGAGGCCGGCGGCCAGGGCAATGATGTTTTCCTGGGTGATCTCGACACCGGCGGTGCCCCCGACTTCGCCCACGATGTGGCCTTCGCGCATTACCAGCACGCGATCGGCGATGCCGACCACCTCCGGCATCTCCGAGGAGATGACCAGCACGCCGACGCCCGCCTGCACGAGGTCGTCGATGATGCGGTAGATCTCGGACTTGGCGCCGATGTCGACGCCGCGCGTCGGCTCGTCGAGGATCAGCACGCGTGGTCGCGTTTCCAGAAGGCGGGAGAGCAGCACCTTCTGCTGATTGCCGCCCGACAGCGATCCCACCTCGACGATCGGGCCGGCGACACGGATCGACAGCGCCTTGATGGCATCGAGCGCCCGAACTCTCGCCTTCTTGAGATCGAGAAGGCCGCCTTTGGCAGCGTCGCGACCGATCACTTGCAGGTTGATGTTCTCCTGCACCGTCATGTCGAGGAACAGACCCTGCCCTTTGCGGTCCTCGGTGAGGTAGACGATGCCGGCGTCCACCGCCTGGATCGGCCTCGCGATGTCGATCGGCTTGCCATCGAGCGCCACCGTTCCGCTCTTGCGGCTGTCGGCGCCGTAAATCAGACGGGCAAGCTCGGTGCGGCCCGAACCGACAAGGCCGGCAAGGCAGAGAACCTCCCCCTGATGCAAGTCGAACGAACAACCGCGCACGCGGTGGCCGTCGCTCATGTCGCTGACCGACAGGATGATCTCGCCCCGGCTGCCCTTGGCGTCGTGGTCCTTCTTGTAGAACTTGGAGAGGTCGCGGCCGACCATCATCTTGACCAGCTTCTCGGCCGACAGCTCGTCCCGCGTCAGCGTGCCGACGTAGCTGCCGTCCCGCAGCACCGAGCAGCGGTCGGCCAGCTCGTAGACCTCGGCCATGCGGTGCGAAATGTAGATGATGGCGAGGCCATCGGCGCGCAGTGTGCGGATGAGGTCGAACAGCTTGTCGGTTTCACGCGAGGACAGGGCCGTGGTCGGCTCGTCCATGACGAGGATGCGGGCGTTGGCGTGGATGGCGCGGGCGATCTCCACCATCTGCCGCTCGGCGATCGACAGCGTCGAGACGATGGTGGCCGGCCCGAAGGTGGCGCCCAGGCGGTCGAGAACGCCCTGGCAGTCGGCGCGCATGCGGGTCCGGTCGACCTGGCCGCCCGACGACAGCTCGCGGCCGAGATAGATGTTCTCGGCCACCGTCAGGTTGGGCGACAGGCTGAGCTCTTGGTAAATGACGGCGATGCCCTTGGTCTTGGCGCTGAGCGGACCGTCGATATGGATCACCTCGCCATTGATGCGCAGTTCGCCGCCGGGATCGGCCCGGTAGGCGCCGGACAGGATCTTCATCAGCGTCGACTTGCCGGCGCCGTTCTCGCCCATCAGCGCATGCACCTCGCCGGGGTAGACGGTCAGCTCGACGTTGGCGAGCGCCTTCACGCCCGGGAAGGTCTTGGAGATGCCGCGCATCTCGAGGATGGGGGTCGTCTCAGGCGCGGACGGCATAGTCTCTGAACTCCCTGAACATGGGCGCCGTACCGGTCAGGATCGACGAGCGCGGCGAAAAGTTGAAAAAGAGCGGCAGCGTGGCGGCGCCGAGCGCGCCAGCGCGGGCCCGGAACGAGCCGTCGAGCACCTTGGCTACGGGCACGCTTTCCGGCGTGGCCGCATCGAGCGCCTTGGCGAGGCGCTCGACGATGATCTCGACGAGGCCGCAGTCGAGGTCGCCCTCAAGAATGACCTGATCGACGTCGAGCGTCGCCGTGGTGGACAAGATGGCCGGCACGAAGGCGGCGACGGCGTCGTCGATCCACTCGTCAAACGCTGCCGGTCGAGGCTCGCGGCGGAAGAGGTCGCCGATTTCGGCCAGCGTATCCACGACGTGGCCGCGCCAGCGCAAATGGCGGCGGAGCCCGGCCAATGACGTCCGGGTGAGCAGCACGTCGAAGGAACGCTCGGGCCGAGGCGCCGACGGTAGCGTGGACGCCGGCACCGGCATCATGGCGAAGTCACCGGCATTGCCGCGACTGCCGCGCAGGCAATCGCCACCCAGCACGATGCCGCCGCCAACGGCGCCCCCGATGAAAAGGTAGATGAAGTCCGATCGCGTCCGTCCGTGTCCATAGAACAACTCGGCAATGGCAGCGGCATTGCCGTCATTCTCAAGGAAAACGGGGATGCCGGTCGCCGTCTCGAGCGCGGCGCCAAAATCGAACTCGTCCCACAAGCGGAAGGAGTTGGCCGGCAGCTCAAGCTCGCGCAACCAGCTTCCGAGATGATAGGGCTGAGCAAGGCCGATGCCTGCCAGCCGCTCCCAGCGCTCCGACCCGATCTCCTCTTCGATCGACTTGATGTCGCCGGCCACGATCGCCAGCATGTCCTTCGGCGGCGGCAGCAGCGTATCGTGCGACCGGCTGGCAAGAATGCGCCCGCCGAAATCGACGCATATCGTCTCACAGCCGACGCGATCGATGCGAACGCCGATGGAATAGGCGCCCTCGGGCGCCAGCGCCAGCATGGTGGCCGGCTGGCCGCGCTGCCCCTCGCGCTTCTTGCCAAGCTCGACCACGAGGCCGGCGGCGGCGAGATAAGCGGTGATGGCGCCGATGGCATTGTTGGTAAGACCGGCCGCCCGAGCAAGGTCGGTTTTGGACGCCTCGCCGAAACGGCGCAGCGCCTGCAACACGATCCGCTCATTGTAGAGACGAACCTGAGCAGAGTTCGACCCCTGCCCGGTCCGCATCGTGCGGGCCGACATTCTCACTCCCCCGGAGCAGAGCAAAGCAAACGACTTGTCGACTGTTGAAGGTGGCGACGACGGCCTCCCAACCGTCGTCGCCCAGCCGAGGCAAGTTCTCCCGTGCTTCCCTCGATTAATTAATTCACGATGAAGAACCTAGGTCCGATGTGTGAGACCGTCAATTCAGCCAAAAGAATGAAACACATCCGGTTGACGCAACGGACGAATTGCCGCATCGCGCGCAAGCACGGTAGGTAACAATTATGAATTGTTTCAAGCGATAGGACGGTCAGACGAGCCGCGCGAACGTAACGTTTCGGGCCAACCAGCAACCGAGAGTGAGCCCCTCGACGGCACCGCTCGCCGCGCGGCGAACCTGCACCGTCCAGTCACCGGGAGCCGGCGCATCCATGCCGCGTGGCGTCGCCAGCTTCCAGACATCGCCGGCGAACGGTCGTATCTGGTGCATCGGCCCCCGGCCGAGAAAGCCGTCGAACCGGCCCGCAAAGGCCGGACCAACGGCTTCGATCTCCAGCACGGACTCTGTCTCCGCCGACCAGTAGCGACCGGCGATATCCGCCGAGGGAGCGCCGGCAAGCCGCGCTGCCATGCCGCGCAGATTGTCGCCCGGGCGCTCCAGTCGCAGACCGCCGCCCTCGCGGGAAAGGCTCATCCCTACCGAGCGCGCCACGCCGTCCTCCCCGAGAGACAGTACTTCCGGGCCACCGCCCATATTGGCGAGAACGGCATTTCCGTGAGTGGTCACTTCGACCGAGAGACCCGACTCCGGTTCGAGATAGGCGCCCGCCCAGCCCTCGCCGACCGGTGCGCCGCTACGCGGCGACGACGGCCGACCGAGCGCCGCGCGCATCACAAAAAGCGCCGCGGCGTGAGCATCGGCCTCGTGGTTGAACATCACGACAACCGACAGCCGCTCGGCCGCCGCGTAGAGGCGACGGATGCGGAAGCCCCGCAACGCCCCGCCATGACCGGTGATGGCGACGTCGTCGATTCGATCTTGAGCAAGGCCCATGCCGTAGCGGGCTGGACGCCCGTCGGCAAAGGCCGTCGGCGCCGACAGTCGCCCATAGAGACCATTCGCATCGTTGCGGGTGCGATCGATGAAACCTTCCCACGCGAGCATGTCGTCGAGCGTCGCCGCGACGCCGGCGTCACCCGTCCAGAAGATGCGATTCGTCGCCGGGAACCAGCCGAGCGCCGGGCTCCCCTCGTAACCGACAGTCCCGTTGAGCGGCGACGCCGTATCCGAGGCAAGACGGGCATCGTGCATGCCGGCAGGCCCGAAAATGTGGCGGCGATAAAGCTCAGCCAAAGAACGGCCGGAGTGATCTTCCAGGAGATCCGACAGGATTCGGTAGTTGCCGTTGGAGTATGAATACTGACTGCCCGGCTCGAAGTGGGTCGTCTTCATGCGGGCGAACAAAGGCCTCGCGTCCTCGCGACGGAAGGCGCCCTCGTGGTGAGCACCGTGGAGCACGGTGAGCGCCCAGTAATCGCGCAGGCCCGAGCGGTTGTCGCAGAGTTCGCGCACGGTTGGCCGCCGGCCCTGCAGATTTGGCAAGAAGTCGCCGAGTCGGTCATCAAGAGCCGCCGGGTCGCCAACGAGATCGAGCAAGACGCCACAGGTCATCTGCTTGCTGATGGAACAGATCGGCAGAAGGCGGCGCGGTGTCATCGCCAGGCCAGCATCCTGATCGGCGTAGCCCCACGCCTCCCGAACGATGACCTCGCCATCCTTCATCACGCCGACCGTGCCACCCGGCCCCTTGAAGCGCTCCGGCAGCGAAGCCACGGCGGCGGCAAGGGCGGCACGATCTATCGATGACATCTTCACTCTTCCTTCGGATTGACCAAGCGCAGCTAAGGCAGCAAACCCTTGCCGCGCAAGGCCGTTCCAGCCGAAGTTCGTTCCCTCAGTGCGACATTGAGGACCGGTGCGCCCATCCGGTCATGCGCTTTTCCACCCAGGCCATGATCGAGTACATGACGATACCCTCGACGGCGAGCGCCAACAGACCGGCGAATACCAGGGGAACGTTGAACTGGCTCTGTGCTGAACTCATCAGGTTGCCGAGCCCATAGTTCGACGCCACCGTCTCCGAGACCACCGAGCCGACGAAGGCAAGCGTGATCGCGACCTTCAGCGAGCCGAAAAAGTAAGGCATAGAGCGAGGGATGCCGACCTTCAGCATGATGTCGAGCTTCTTGGCGCCAAGTGCCCTCAGCACGTCCTCGGTTTCCGGCTCGATGGTGGCGAGACCGGTGGCGACGTTGACGACGATGGGAAAGAAGGAAATCAGGAAGGCCGTCAGCATGGCCGGCACGGCGCCGATGCCGAACCAGATGACGAGGATGGGCACCACCGCCACCTTGGGCACGGCGTTGAAGCCGATCATCAGCGGATAGAGGCCGGCATAGATCACCTTCGACCAGCCGATGAAAAGACCAAGGGCGAGACCGCCGACCACCGCCATCAGGAAGCCCAGCGTGGTGGTGTAGAGCGTCTGCAGCGAGTTTTTCCAGAGCGGCGACCAATACTGATAGAAGGCGGCGAAGATGCGTGAGGGGGCCGGCAGAATGGTATAGGGCAGATCGAAAACTCGGACCGCCGCCTCCCAGATGGCGAACAGGGCGATGGTATAGAGCCAGGGAGAGGCCCTCACCCAGTCGATGCGGGCGACCAGAGGCTTTGTCCGCTCGGGCTTCTGAATGTCCTCGACAACGGCGCTCATGCGGCCCTCCTCGCGTTGGCGATCTCGCCATGCAGTTCGTGAACGACGTCGTTGAAGGCCTTGTCGTAGGTGATCTCGAGGTCGCGCGGCCGCGCGAAGGGTACGCGGTGCTCGCGCAATACCCGACCGGGACGGGCGCTCATCACCAGGATCTTGTCGGCGAGGAACACCGCTTCGCGCAGGTCGTGCGTGACGAGAATGATCGTGACGTCCTGCTCGGCATGCAGGTCGCGAATGACGCACCAGAGCTCTTCGCGCGTGAAGGCATCGAGAGCGCCGAACGGCTCGTCCAGCATCAGAAGCTGCGGCTCGTGAATCAGGGCCCGGCAGAGGTTGGCGCGCTGCTGCATGCCGCCGGAGAGCTGCCAGGGATACTTCGAACCGAAGCCCTTGAGGCCGACCACTTCGAGCAAATGCTCGGCCTTCTCGACATACTCGGCCTTGTGGGCGCGAAGCCGCTTGCGGTGCTTCTCGACGATCTCGAGCGGTAGCAGGATGTTGTCGAGCGTGGTGCGCCAAGGCAGCATACTGGGGTTCTGGAAGGCCATGCCGACGATGCTCACCGGTTCGGTGACGTGCTGGCCGGCCACGATGACGTTGCCCGCCTGCGGAATGTGCAGCCCGGTGACAAGGCGCATCAGCGTCGACTTGCCGCAACCGGAGGGACCGACGACGGCGGCGAACTCGCCCTTGTCGACCTTGAAGGTGAGATCGGCCACGGCCAGCGTTCCGCTTGCCCCGCCATAGCGCATGTCGACGTTTTCGATGGAGACGAGATGGGTCATGTGTCTCGCGTTTCGGGCTCGCGGTTCAGGGAAAACGCAAGACCGGCCGAGAGAGCTCGGCCGGTCGACGACATCTTGATCAGGGCAGCTTGCGCTCGCCTTCCGGCGGCAGGAAGCTGGCGTCGAAAACCTTGTCGGCGGTCACCGCGCCCTTGAGGCCCATCGAGGTCTTCAACGTCTCGATGGAGGCGGCGAGCCGCTCCGGATCGACGCCCCCCATGCCATGCTCGACGACATAAGGCGTCTTGATGTTCTGGGCGTTGGCCATGGTGAGGCGCTCAAGCTCGATGTCGGGGTTCAGCGTCTCGTTGCGCTTCAGCACGGCGTCGACACCCTCCTGCGGGTTGGCGACGGCGTCGGCAAAGCCCTTGGCGAGCGCCTTGAGCACGCCTTTCACCACTTCGGGGTTGGCGGCGGCAAAGTCGGTGTTCACCGTAACGGTGTTGCCGTAGAGGTTGAGGCCATGCTCGGCCATCAGGATGGGCGTGATATCGTCGGCCGGCACGCCCTGGGCCTTGAGATTCAGGATCACCGAGAACGAGAAGCCGAAGACGGCGTCGACGTCGCCCTTGGCGAGCATCGGTTCGCGCACCGGGAAGCCGACCGACTCGAGCGTGATGTTGCTGTCGTCGATACCGGCGACGGCCTTGAAGGCCTTCCACTGGGCGAAGGCGCCATCCGGCGGCGGCGCGCCGAGCTTCTTGCCTTCGAGCGACTTCGGATCGTCGGTGATGCCAAGCGACTTGCGACCGACGATGGCGAAGGTCGGGCGGTCGTAGACCATGAAAACGCCCTTGATCTTCTGCGACGGATCTTCGTCGAGCAGCTTGATCAGCGAGTTGATGTCGCCGAAACCCATGTCGTAGGTGCCAGTAGCGACGCGCGAGATGGCCTCCACAGAGCCATTGCCGCTGTCGATGGTGACATCCAGCCCTTCGGCCTTGAAGTAACCCTTGTCGAGCGCCAGCAGGAAGCCGGCCGCCGGTCCCTCGAACTTCCAATCGAGCGTGAACTTGACCGGCGTATCGGCGAAGGCGGCCGGTGCGGCCATAAGCGAGGCGACCCCCGCGAGACCGACAAACGCGGCTCTCGCGGCAAGGCTGCGGGCGGATTTCAGCATGACGTTCCCCTTATAGGCTTGTAATGACGCCATTTTGCCGGGGAAGTGGTCAGAAATGCAAGCCAAATTGCTCAATGTCTAAGCAAAATGCAATTTGCCTACACATTAGGCTTTGTTTCGAGCCTCTCTGCCTGCCGCACGTGCACTCGGCTGTGGATAGCGCGGGCAGAGGTTCGCGCCCCTAGCTGGTTCGCCCAAATTTCGCCTCCAACCAGGCGTGCGGCAGGGCCGGCATGAAGTTGTCATCCCGGCCGGTCATGTCGGCGCTCGCGACGAGTGCGTTGAGGATCGCCTCCTCGACGGCCTGGACCGTGGCGTCGAAAAAGGGATCGATATCGGCATCGGGGATCGAGACCAGTGAAGCGAGGCGACCAGAACGACCGGCGGCGGCCTCGGCATTGGCGGTCGAGAAGGCCAGGAAGATGTCGCCCGACGAATTGTAGCCGAGCCCGCCTGTCCAGGCGATGCCGAGGGGCACCCGCCGGGCAATCCGCTTCAGTTGATGCGGCAGAAGCGGCGCGTCGGTGGCGACGATGGCGATGATCGAACTTTTCTCCGCGCGGGGCGTGCGCTCGATCGGACGAGGTTCGGCAAGTTCCGCTCCGGCGCGATAGCCCCGGATCATGAGATTGCTGCGCTTGCCGAAGTTGCTCTGAACGAACACGCCAAGCGTGAAGGTCTCTTCCGCCCAATGGACGAGGCGGGATGCCGTGCCGGAGCCGGCCTTGAACTCGAAGGTGCACATGCCGGTTCCACCGCCGACCGACCCTTCGTCGATCGGCCCGGAGATGGCGCCGTCAAGGGCGGCGAAGACATGCCCCTCCGTCAGATGATGGCCGTTGATGTCGTTGAGAAAGCCATCGTAGGTCTCGCCGGCCACCGGCAAGCCCCAGGCCGAAGCAAGAGCCTCCGGCCTGTTGGCCGCCACCCACTTCAGCGTCGCGTCACGGGCAACACCAAGGGAGTGCGTGTTGGTGATGGTGATCGGCAGGCTGAAGGCGCCAACCTCTTCAACGAGATGGATGCCGGTCAGTTCGCCGTTGCCATTACCCGAGAAGAAGCCGGCATGGCAGGGACAGGCGATATCGGCGTGTGGGCGAGGCAAGATGGCCGTCACACCTGTCCGCACCGGACCATGGCCGACGTTCAGCGGCCCATCCCCCGAAATCAGGGTCGTGTAGCCGACGCTGACGCCCGGCACATCGGTAATGGCGTTGAACCGCCCCGGTTCGCCATCGAAGGGAATGGCGAAGGCCCGAGCCCGCGGCCGGCTTGTTGGCGTCGAGAGATGAAAATCGGTCACGATGGATACGTCTCCGGAGCGGCACGCAAAATCGGAAACGCAGGATAGGCACCGGCCGAACCGGAAAGGCAAGAGTGGTCGATCGATGCCGGGTCAACGAGGAGGCCACTCTCGCCGGCATCGATCGACCGACCCGACAAGACCAGGAGATGCGGCGGACCTGGCTTCACCGGGTTTTAGTTGGAAAGCAATTGTACTCTTTCCAAAATCTCTAGACTATCAACAATATTGTTCTAGCGTTTTAACGAGTTGTTTACAACAACATACGGACACGACACCGCCGTCCAGTAAGTTAATCATAAAAAAGTAACCTTAATTCATGCCTCGACGGCTTTCCGGCGAGAGGCGCTCCGGTCGCCCCAACCGAGCACAGAGCGATATCAAGCCGCTCACGCCGTTGTTTCTCAAAAGGGGTTCGGGCCGAGAAGTCAGCGCCTCCTCGGCTGATACCGTTTCCGTCGGGTTTCGACCTTTCGGGCGGAACCTGACGGAAGCGGAAGCGCCCGACCGGGCGCCGGCCGGTCAGGCCGAAACCCGCTTGAGCCGGATAAGTCCGGATCAAGCGGAACGCGTATGAGGCCTCTAGCTGGCCTGACAAACGATCCGGACGAACTTGCGATCAGGCGGCAGCGAGAACGACGCGGTTCCGCCCTTCCGCCTTGGCGCGATAGAGGGCGTTGTCGGCGCGCTTCAGCAGCGACTCCGGTGTATCGCCGTCATGCAGAATGTAGGCGGCGCCAACGGAAATGGTCACGTCGACGAACTCCGCCCCGCCGTGGATGGCAAAGGGATCGCGGGCGATCTTGGTACGCAGACGTTCGGCGACGATGGACGCGATGCCGTAGTCGGTTTCCGGCATGACGATCACAAACTCCTCGCCGCCGAAGCGGCAGGGCAGATCGAGAGCGCGCAGATTGCGGCGAATGCGGGTGGCGAACTCCCTGAGGATCTCGTCGCCGGCATCATGACCGTGAGTGTCATTGACCTTCTTGAAGTAGTCGATGTCGATGATCAGCAGCGACAGATCGCCCTTCTTCTCGCCGGCGCGCTCGACGAGCGCGGCGAGATGCGAGTCAAGGTAACGACGATTGTAGAGGCCCGTCAGCGCATCGGTGATGGCAAGCTCCATCGTCTGCAGCACGCTGGCGCGCAAGCGATCGGTATAGCGCTTGCGGCGGATCTGGGTCCGGCAACGGGCGATGAGCTCCTGAGCGTCAACCGGCCGGATCAGATAGTCATTGATGCCGAGCTCGAGGCCGCGCGTCAGCCGGCTACCTTCATCCGGGTCGGCGATCAGCAGGATCGGCAGCAAGCGTGTCCTGTCGAGCGATCGCAACTGCGAGCAAAGGCGGAGCGCATCGTAGTCGTCGAGCCCCATGGAGATCATGGCGAGGTCATAATCGCCCTCGGCAGCGCGGAACAACGCCTCCTGCGGGTTGGTCTCGATGTCAACGGCCATCTCGCTGGACAGCGCCTGAGCGATCCGCACGTAAGCCGAGCGGCGGTCCTCGACGAGCAGCACGCGGCCGGGCGCGCGCGCGGTGAGATCGGCGTAGGTCATCGCCCGGTCGAAGGCGACCGAACCCTGGCTGGCCCTGAGATCGAGCTCGTCGGTAAGCTGCTTGAGGCGAACGAGGCTCTTCACGCGGGTAATGAGCTGGGTGTCGGAGACAGGCTTGGTGAGGAAATCGTCGGCGCCTGCCTCAAGGCCGTGGACGCGATCGGCGGGCTGGTCGAGCGCGGTGACCATGATCACCGGCAGTTGGGTCGTTTTCGGATTGGCGCGAATGCGGCGGCAGACTTCGAAACCATCCATCCCCGGCATCATCACATCGAGAAGGACGATGTCGTAGGCGGCGTTGTCGAGCATCGCCAGCGCCTCGGCGCCCGACGTCGCGGTATGAACATCGAAGTATTCGGCGGTGAGGCGAGCCTCCATGAGGCGCACGTTGACCAATATGTCGTCGACAACAAGAATACGCGCTGTCATCACACACTTCCGTTCCGACCGGCGCTTACTGGTCGCCGATATACGTCCGCACCGTCTCGATGAACTTTGAAACCGAAATCGGCTTGGAAATATAAGCCTCGCAGCCGCCCTGGCGAATGCGCTCCTCGTCGCCCTTCATGGCAAAGGCGGTGACCGCGACCACGGGGATGGAGCGCAGCTCGTCATCTTCCTTCAGCCACTTGGTGACCTCCAGCCCCGACACTTCGGGCAGCTGGATGTCCATGAGAATGAGGTCCGGCCGGTGGGTGCGCACCAGATCCAGAGCTTCTATCCCATTGCGTGTTTGAATCGTGCGATAACCATGCGCTTCCAGGAGATCGTGGAAGAGCTTCATGTTGAGCTCGTTGTCCTCGACGATGAGAACTGTCTTGGCCATTCGACTCTCTTTCCGCCTTGCGCACCGGTTTTGCCGGGTGCTTGGCGGTTTTCATTCCGGCACGCTCGGCTCGTACGCAGGAACGACTTCCGGTGGGGATAGGTTGCCGCACTGATTCCAGTATAACAAATATAGTACGGATTCCTTTAGCAATCCCAAACGGTGGATCGAATATGCCCATTGGTAAAAGACTTACCATCGACGCGGCGGAGGAGTTGGCCATTTCCGCCCTCGCCTACCTTGCTGGAAATCCGGATGCGCTTGGTCGCTTCCTGTCACTTTCCGGCATTGGGCCAGCCGATCTTCGGGCGGCGGCGCGCGAACCCGGCTTTCTCGCCGGGGTGCTGGAATTCTTCCTGGCCGACGAGTCGCTGCTGCTCTCCTTCGTCGAGGCGGCCGAGGTGAGGCCGACCATGATCGCAGCGGCACGCCACGCGCTGGCCGGCGACAGCGAGTTCTGATCGACCGGCTGGGAGACGGCGAGCCGCCGGGAGGCGAACATGTCCCAAGCATCGGACGGCTTTTGCAGGGATTGCCTGGCCCCGGTTCCGGGCGAGGGGCGCCGGTGCCCAGCCTGCGGCGGCCCGCGCCTCATCCGCCATCCCGACCTTCATCGCCTGGTCATCGCGCATGTCGATTGCGACGCCTTCTACGCCTCGGTTGAAAAACGGGACGACCCGTCGCTTGCCACCAAGCCGTTGATCATCGGCGGCGGCAAGCGTGGCGTCGTGTCGACGGCCTGCTATATCGCCCGCATCAGCGGCGTGCGCTCGGCAATGCCCATGTTCAAGGCCCTGCAGCTTTGTCCCGAGGCGGTTGTGATCCGGCCCAACATGGAGAAATACGCGCGCGTCGGCCGGGAGATTCGGCGGCGGATGCTCGAACTGACCCCGCTCGTCGAGCCGCTGTCCATCGACGAAGCCTTTCTCGACTTGTCGGGCACCGAGAAGCTGCATCGCGCCAGCCCCGCGCTTGTGCTGGCCCGCTTCGCCCGGGACGTGGAGCGCGAGGTCGGCATCACCGTTTCCGTGGGGCTCGCCGCGAACAAGTTTCTTGCCAAGATCGCCTCCGATCTCGACAAGCCCAGGGGCTTTTCGGTGATCGGACAGTCGGAAGCGGCAGCTTTCCTGGCACCCCGTCCCGTGACCACGATCTGGGGCGTCGGCCGCGCCTTCTCCGAGCGCCTTGCTGCGGACGGCTTCCGGACGGTTGGCGACCTGCAGGCCGCCGACCCCGCCCGGCTCACCAGCCGCTACGGCGCGCTCGGTCTCAGGATCGTGAAGCTGTCGCGCGGCGAGGACAGCCGGCACGTCGTTCCCAACTCGAAACGCAAGAGCGTCGGCTCGGAGGTGACATTCTTCGAAGATCTGGCCGACCTCCGCGATCTCCGGCCGATCCTGCGCGAACAGGCGGAGCGCGTTTCCTTCGGCCTCAAGCATGAGGACATCGCCGGCTCCACGGTGACGCTGAAGCTCAAGACGGCCGATTTCAAGCTGAGAACCCGGGCGCGGCGCCTTGCCGACCCCACTCAGCTCGCCGACCGCATCTTCACGGCGGCCGACGCTCTCCTCGCCGAAGAGGCGCACGGCCAGAAATACCGGCTCCTCGGCGTCTCGGTCTCGGATCTCTGCGAAAGCCGCTTCGCCGATCCGGCCGATCTCGTCGATCAGAAGGCAACGCGCAAGGCAGCCGCCGAGCGCGCCATGGACGAAGTCAGGCAGAAATTCGGCAAGCATGCACTCGAAACCGGCCTGGTTTTCGGCAACCACCGCCGCCACAAGGAGTGATGGCGTGGCTCACCCGTTGTTCAGGCGGGCGCGCGTCGTCCGTGGCGTCGTCAAGAGCAGGCTGGTGTCGGAGCCGGTAATGCCGGGCAAAAGACGGATGCGACGCAATACCGTATCGAAGTCGGTCAGCGTCGCCGCGCCCAGTTCGACGACGAGATCCCAGCGGCCATTGGTCGTGTGAATGGCCGCGACTTCCGGGAAACCACCGAGTTGCCGGATCACCTTGTCCAACACGTGTCCCTCGATCTCGATCATCATGACCGCCCGGACAGGCACTTCGACGGCATCGTTACGCAGGATCACCGTATAGCCGAGAATGTCTCCATCACGTTCCAGCCGTTCCATGCGAGCCCGCACGGTGGCGCGCGAAACGCCAAGCTCAATCGCGAGATCGGATACCGAACGACGGCCGTCGTGACGCAGGAGAGTGACCAATTGCTGATCGAGCCGATCCATATAAATGCCATTTCGCTCAATGAAACTGCCATTTTGATAAGCCAAACCGTGTAATTTGCCAATCCCGCCTGTTCACTTCGCCGGCCGCTCATGGCCAGATGCCCGCGATCCGACAGCGAGGGACAAAGGTATGAAGGTGAGGCTTCTGGGCATTCCGGTTGAGGACGGCGCCGGCCGCATGGGCTGCGAGATGGGACCGAGCGCCTATCGCACCGCCGGCATCGTCGAGGCGATTGCCGAGCTCGGCCACGACGTCGAGGACCTCGGCAACGTCTCCCGTGGCCCGCTATCGGCCGTCACGCCGCCCCATCCCCACCTGCGACGCCTGCCGGAGATCGCCGCCTGGGTCGGCGCCGTGACGGAGGCTGCCTACCGCGCCTCGGACGGCGCCGTGCCGGTGTTTCTCGGCGGCGACCATTCGTTGGCCGCCGGCAGCGTGCCGGGCGTCGCCCGCCGCGCGGCGGAAGACGGCCGCCCCCTGTTCGTTCTGTGGCTCGATGCCCACACCGACTTCCACACGCTCGACACCACCCAGAGCGGCAATCTCCACGGCACGCCGGTGGCCTACTTCACCGGCGCGAACGGCTTTCACGACTGCTATCCGCCACTCTCCCACCCGGTGCCGCCGGGCAATGTGACCATGGTCGGCATCCGTTCGGTGGACCCGGCCGAGCGGCGGGCGCTGGCGGGCTCCGGCGTCACGGTTCACGACATGCGCGCTCTCGACGAGCACGGCGTCGGCGCGCTGGTGTGGCGTTTTCTCGAACGGGTCGCGGCGGCCAATGGTCGCCTGCACGTCAGCCTCGACGTCGACTTCCTCGATCCGGCGATCGCGCCGGGCGTCGGGACCACGGCGCCCGGCGGCGCCACCTTCCGCGAAGCGCACCTCATCATGGAGATGTTGCACGACAGCGGCCTCGTTTCCTCCATCGACCTTGTCGAGCTCAATCCCTTTCTGGACGAGCGCGGCCGCACCGCCACGCTGATGGTCGACCTTCTCGCCAGCCTGATGGGACGCACCGTCATGGATCGCCCGACCCGGAGCTTTGCCGCATGAACACCATATCCCCGCTCGCCATCGTCCCCTTCGTGTCGGTCGACAACATGATGCGGCTGGTGCTCAGTGTTGGCGTCGAGCGCTTCCTGACCGAACTTGCCGACTACATCGAAGAAGACTTCCGTCGCTGGCCGACGTTCGACAAGACGCCGCGCGTCGCCTCCCATTCGGTCGACGGCGTCATCGAGCTGATGCCCACCTCGGACGGGACGCTTTACGGCTTCAAGTACGTCAACGGTCACCCGAAGAACATGCGTGAGGGCAAGCAGACGGTGACGGCCTTCGGCGTGCTGGCCGACGTCGGCTCGGGTTATCCGATGCTGCTCTCGGAGATGACTCTGCTGACGGCGCTCAGGACCGGCGCCACCTCGGCAATGGCGGCGCGACGCCTGGCCCCGCAGGGCGCCAGCACCATGGCCATCATCGGCAACGGAGCGCAATCGGAGTTCCAGGCGCTGGCGTTTGGAGCCATTCTCGGAATCCGCAACCTTCGCCTTTACGACATCGATCCGGCCGCTACCGAGAAGTGCCGGCGCAACCTCGCCCCGCTCGGCTTTTCAATCACCCCCTGTCGCACCGGCCAGGAAGCCGTCGAGGGCGCCGACGTGATCACCACGGTGACCGCCGACAAGCAATACGCCACCATACTGACCGACAACATGGTCGGCTCGGGCGTGCACATCAACGCGGTCGGCGGCGATTGCCCCGGCAAGACGGAACTTCATCGCGACATCCTGAAACGATCGTCGATCTTCGTGGAGTATGCGCCGCAAACGCGCGTTGAAGGCGAAATCCAGCAGCTTCCTGCCGATCATCCCGTCACCGAGTTCTGGGAAGTGCTCGACGGTGCCGTGCCTGGCCGCACGTCGCCGGGCGAAGTGACGCTTTTCGATTCGGTGGGGTTTGCCATCGAAGACTTCTCGGCGCTGCGCTACGTGCGGGACAAGCTCGCCGGTACGTCCTTCTATCAGGAACTCGACCTGCTCGCCGATCCGGACGAGCCGCGTGACCTGTTCGGGATGCTGGTGCGCGCCGAGCCGGCCGCTACTTGAGGTGCTCCTGCAAGGCCTGGAAGCGAACGGCCAGCTCGTTCCTGCCACTGGACTTGCCACCGGACTTGGCGGGTAGCGAATAGCCCGGAACCTCGATGCCCTGCTCCAGCATCTCCTTGACCGTTATGGTCCCGGCATCGACGATCTCGCCGGTGCTGGCATTGGTTATGTAATGCCGGTAAGTGTTGCTGCCGACCTTCCAGTAGGAGTGGGTTTTCTTGGCCTCGAGATCGGCGATGCTTGGCGGAGGGCGAGGACCGGGCTCGGAGGAGGCAACCGGAAACGGTTTGACGTAAACCCAGATCGCCACAAGGATCGAGGCGACCACCAGCGCCAGAAAGCCGGCAATGAGAAACGACCGCGCGTCCTGATGGCCGCCATTGCGGCGGCGTCGAGACGGCGTGCCGCCGGTCTTCCCGCCCTTCTTTCTGGCGGGGCTGCCGATGGACATGTTCTGCGAGGCGACTACCCGTGACTGCATGATCCGCCTCCCTCGGTACGCGGCGCTCTTCCTCCATCCATCGAGCCGGCCTTGCCGCTCGCGGCAGTTCTGCGAGGCTCGATCAACCGACCTCGCCCGCCATGATGAAGCAGATAAGCGCGGAAAACGTTTATTTCCCTTTTTCGACGAGTTCTTGGGTCAAGAAAGAAAAAACAGCGTTAACGTACAGTTAATTCTACTCAACCACCCGCTCTCATCAAACAAGGCTTGGCCGATCCATGACGATGAAAGCCGACCTTCCACCTCCATGTGTCCGAGAAACCTTTCGCGAAACTTGCGGGGCGATCGGATGATCCAAACCACGGTCACCGTTCGGTCTTGCCGAAACAGAACGAAAGCGTCGTAGGTGCCTCCGGGTTGTACGCGATTTCCAGCAAGCGCGCGTTCGTCCATATGGTTATCAGAGATCTCGATCTGGCTTGTTTTCGCAGAAACCACCGATCGAAGAGATCATTCCTACAACTCTCTAAAAAATAGCGAAGCACTGCCGCTTTAAGTCTCGATTCATCATTGCCGGCGCAAACCTGACAATATTCGATTTTACAGAAGATGCGGAAAATGTTTCTTAGTCGACTCAAGTTGTGGAAGGTGATCGGCACAGCCGTTGCGATTTTCATTACCCTGACGGTCTGCCTGCTTCTCTCCGTCGTCTACACCACGCTTTCGGCCGATGCGGCCCGACAAGCGTTGGAAAAGCAGACGATCGCCATCCGCACGGGCGCTCTCCTGATGCAGAAAGACATCGCCGACACGACAATCAGCTGGTCGGGGGATGCCGTCGACCATATCGAGATGCCGGCCATTCCGCCCTTTCCGACCCACGACCTCATCGACAACCTCACGCGTACGGCAAGCGCAGCGGCCACCATCTTTGGCTATGACGCCGCCAAGGACGATTTCACGCGCTTGACGACCTCCATCAAGAAGGCCGACGGGAGCCGCGCGATCGGTACCGACCTTGGCAAGGGCTCACCTGCCTATGCGGCCGTCAAGGCGGGCCGGACCTTCACCGGCGAGGCCGCCATTCTCGGCGTGCCCTACCTCACCATCTACACGCCAATCAAGAACGCGACCGGTCAGGTGATCGGCATATTGTTCGCAGGCATTCCGGAAAGCACGGTCGCCGCCACCAAGGATGGACTGGTGCTGAAGGTCTCGCTTCTTGGATTGCTGCTGGCGGCGCTGATGTCCGTCGGCGCGTCCTGGCTGGTGGCGCGCCTCATCCGCCCGGTGACCCAGCTCTCCGGACTGATGGAGCGCATTTCCCGCGACGATCTCGCCGAGGACATTCCCTACGCCAGCTATGGCAACGAGGTAGGAACCATCGCTCGTGCCGTCGTCATTCTCAAGGATAGCGCCCTCACACGCATCTCGCTGGAGAAGGACAAGACAGCCGAGGCATCCGATCGCGTGGCACGACAGGAACGCATCGAGAAACTGATCGACGACTTCCGCGCCTCCACCCGGACCGCACTCGGCGCAGTGAACAAGACCGTCGAGGATCTTCTTGCCGCGGCCGGCTCTCTGGGCGCCGGTGCCCTGCGTACCGTGCAGGATGCGGGCGCGGCCTCGAATGCTTCGTGCGACGCGACCCAGAACGTGCAAGCCGTCGCATCCGCGACCGAGGAACTTGCAGCGTCGATCGGCGAGATTTCCGCTCAGATCCAGCGCACCGGCGCCATCGTCGCCGAGGCAGCACGCGGAACCCGCGATGCCGACACCAAGATCAATCGTCTCGCCGCCGGCGCGACCAAGATCGGAGAGGTCGTGACGCTGATCAAGGCGATCGCCGAGCAGACCAACCTCCTGGCCCTCAATGCGACCATTGAAGCCGCAAGAGCCGGCGAGGCAGGCAAAGGTTTTGCGGTCGTTGCCGCCGAGGTAAAGAACCTTGCCGGTCAGACCGCCAAGGCAACCGAGGAAATCGCGGCGCAGGTGGACAACATCCAGGAAGCCACCGCCGACGCCGTCGAGGCGATACAGGCCATCAGCACGACCATGCAGGAGGTCGACCGCTACACCGGCGCCATCGCCGCCGCCGTCGAGGAGCAGGGAGCCGCCACCGACGACATCAGTCGTTCGGTCAATGCAGCGGCGACCGGTTCGCAGAAGGTGGCGACCAATGTCGACGCCGTGCTGACCACCGCTCGCGAAACCGAGACCGCCGCACAGAAGCTCGACCGCGACTCGCGCGAAGTGGCCGATGAAGCGGACCAGTTGCGATCGACCATCGACACCTTCCTCGGGGCCGTCGTCGCCGCCTGAGGCGCAACACCCCGCTTTCGCCGGCTCTCTTCCGGCGAAAGCCCTCCGGGCCATAAAAAAGTGGTTGGCGGGGGCTTGCATTGCCGGAACGATCCAACTAGGTTCCGCGCCGTCATGTGCAGCTGTAGCTCAGTTGGCTAGAGCGTCGGATTGTGGCTCCGAAGGTCGCTGGTTCAAGCCCAGCCAGCTGTACCATTTTCTCCCCCTCGAAATGCTCGTCCCGGCCTTTGCGCGGCGATGATGGATGCGCCCTTCTGGGCTGTCGAGCCGCTTGATCGGTGCGGCCGGAATGATCCGGCAATCAACGCCTCGATCGATCGCCTCTTGGCGCGAAGCGTACGCCGTCGGAGTGCCGACCACCGAAGACATCGCACAGAGTGACTCGGAACCCTTTCCTGCCTCCTGATCGTGTGGACGATCGTCTCATCCAGGCCGTCAAACTAGCCCTTGGTCAGCGCCAAGGGGAACCATCCCACACGAAGAACGTATCGACTTCACTGGCCGTGTGGTGAGCGTACCGCGCTCGGGTGAAAAGCCGCCGTTTTGCGAGCAACCGACTGTCCGGCGCCAAACTCAGCACTTCATTTCAAGACCTATCACACGAACGTGAGTGCGGATCGCGCTGATTTGCCCGACGACACACACCAACACACGGCTTCGTGAAAACACTTCACGAAACCAGTCCTGACCTATTGACTTCAGGTACCCTTTTTCCGTGATGAGGCGAGTTCTATATCATACTCATCGAAGCGAGACGAATGACTGGTCTGAAAAAGAAGACCAAAAAACCTCCCGACGCTATCGAATACATGGAGTATGGAAATGAAAACCTTCGCTATCGCCGCCGTTGCTGTCGCCGCCATCGCCCTTCCGAGCCTCGCCTCGGCCGCCGAGGGAACCTATTACGAGCCCGCCGATGACACCTTCGTGAGCGGCACGATGAACGCCCCCGTGGCCGCCGCCACCGAAGATGGCGCCCGCTACACTCAGACGATCACGGTTTACGAGCCGGCCGACGACACCTTCGTGACGACCAAGGTTTCCGGCGCCCCGATCATCGCCACGCACGACGCCGCCAAGGCGACCTCGGTCATTCGGTATTACGAGCCTGCCGATGACACCTTCGTCACGGTGCCGGTTGGCAAGTAATCACAAATCACCATTGTGATTGAGAACGGCGCCGGCATTGTCCGGCGCCGTTTTCGCATCCGGCAATCGCTGACCGCGCCCCCCTTCCCGTGATGGCGGATGGCTTGACCTGCCGCCACGATTTTTCCTTTGCCTTGTCTGCGAACTCGGCTATAGGAACCCTGTTTCGCGTGTCCGCGACGTGGCCATGCACCCGTAGCTCAGCTGGATAGAGTGCTGCCCTCCGAAGGCAGAGGTCACAGGTTCGAATCCTGTCGGGTGCGCCAATTTCCCTGACTGTCTCTAGTTCTTTGCGCAGCAGCGAAGCCTAAACTCCCATGGCCGATTTGGTCGCAAAAGCGACGATGATCAGCGCTATGAGGATGAGGCCTAGCGCGACCGGCAATGGAAACGTCGGCTTGGCCGAACTTGCCCTGTTCACCGCGCCACGCAGTGCCACGGAGGTTACGGTCAAGGCTACACCCAGCGCCGTACCGATCCATTCCAGCGTCGCCAGAAGCATGGACATGGGTTCCGGCGGCACGGGGAAGATCCGGCCGAGATCGAGCAGATAGACGGCGACGTAGGCGAGACCGGCAAGCCCGGCCCAACCATGCCCCTTGCCGCTTCTTGTGACGAAGTAGGCGAGCACGAGGCTTCCGAGACCGAGCACGGTCAGAAACACATTGAAAGCGCCCAGAACCACGGCGGGGTAGGCGCTGAAATCACGCGTTTCGACGAAGCCTCCGGGGACCATGAGCGCCAGGTTCAAAGCGGACGCGACCAGTAGTCCGGCCATGGTAAGGCGTGAGGCTGGCATTCGGCTGGTCCTCAAGATGGTGTTGCAGGCGGTACGGACCCGCAGCTCTCCGTGCCTGGCGCAAGCATCGCGGCAAACACAGTGAAGACTCGATGGTTGAGCGCGAGCACAGTCTGCTGGTCGCGGTCTATAGCGTTCAGAGCAAACCATTGGTCGGCTTCACGCAACGCCGCGAAAGCCATGTTCGTCAGCAAGTCCTGGGGAAGGTCCGCGCGGACGGCACCGAGCCGCTGTCCCGTTTCGATCAGTCGCGCAAGATAGGCGTGGAGCCGCTCAAGCAGATCGACAATGGCGGTCTGCGCCCTTGCTTCCCGATAGACGCCACGCCCGATTTCGGCCAGGCGATCGTTTCGCTGGAGGATGGTCGTCACATTGCCAAAAAGGGCAGCGATCTGTTGCCAGTAGGCGGCGGTGTTCTCGGGTTCGGTCGGGGCGACTTCGAGCAAGCCGACAAACTCGTCGAAAGCACGCTCGATCACGGCACGATAGAGGTCGCCCTTGTCGGCGAAGTAGTAGTAAGCCTGACCCTTGCTGATGGCCGCGCGCGTGAGAATGCGGTTCAGCGACGCGGCCTCGAAGCCGAACGCCATGAACTCTTCTTCCGCGATGTCGAGCCAAGCGGTTCGCTGCGCGTCCGGCAGCTTCCGAAGTCTCTCACGGGCCCGAAGTCGATGGTTCATGTGATGATCCACAAATCTCCCCGTCTGGAGACAGTATAGACCACTGGTCTAAATCTGTCCAGACGGCGTCGATGATCCGAAAAGACTCCAGTCTTGCAGCGGTTCTGAACAGCTTGCGAAGCCGAGAGGAGGAGTCAACGCAGAGAGGAGGATGAAATCTCAAGCGGCGGCCGCGGCGGATCGAATGTCGGCTGCCAGCTCATCCACCCGTTCCGGGTCAGCGTCCCAGGCGAACATGAAGCGGGCGCCGCCGCCGATGAAGGTGTAGAAGCGCCAGCCTCGCTCGCGCAGCCGGTCAAGAACGTTCTCGGGCGCGCTCAGGAACACCGAGTTCGCCTCCACGGGAAAGAGAAAATCGATACCGGGCGCTCCGGCAATCGCCGCCGCCAGGCGCGCCGCGCAGGCATTGCCGTGCCGGGCGTTGCGAAGCCATGCGCCGCTTTCCAGCATGCCGACCCATGGAGCCGACAGGAACCGCATTTTCGACGCGAGCTGCCCGGCCTGCTTGCAGCGATAGTCGAAGTCCTCGGCCAGAGCCTTGTCGAAGAAGATGACGGCTTCGCCGACCGCCATGCCGTTCTTGGTGCCGCCGAAGCAGAGCACGTCGACACCGGCCTTCCAGGAGAGATCGGCCGGCGAACAGCCGAGTGCCGCGCAGGCATGGGCGAAGCGAGCGCCATCCACATGCAGCTTGAGCCCCAGCTCCCGGCAAGTCGCCGCAATGGCCCGCACCTCCTCGATGCCGTAGACGAGGCCGGTCTCGGTCGGTTGGGTGATGGTTACCACCCTGGGCTTGGGGAAGTGGATGTCGGAGCGGCCGGTGGCCATGGCCCTGATGATGGCCGGCGTCAGCCTGTTCGCCGTCGAGGGCGCCACCAGCAGCTTCGATCCGTTGGAGAAGAATTCGGGAGCGCCGCATTCGTCGGTCTCGACATGCGCCGACGCGGCGCAGATGACGCTGTGGTACGACTGGCAGAGGGCCGACAGCGCCAGCGAGTTGGCGGCCGTGCCGTTGAACACGAAGAAGACCTCGCAGTCCTTCTCGAACAGGAGCCTGAAGGCGTCGGCGGCGCGCTGGGTCCACGCGTCGTCACCATAGGCAATGGCCGAACCGGCATTGGCGCGCTCCATTTCGGCCCAGGCCTCGGGGCAAATGCCGGCGTAATTGTCGCTTGCGAACTGCTGGGCGGAAATTGTCACGTCAACGTCCTCTCTTCCCAATGAAGCGGAGCGACGCGTGGCTGGTGTCCCGTTGGTTGCCGGTCGGCCACATCCCCCTCTTGCGAAGGGCACCACCTTGCTCGGGAGCAGGTTGGTGTCGGGCGTCGCCCCGACTCTTGATGCATGTATGGCAAATAGCACCAAGCCCCCGGTACGGCAACCGCCGGCCTTGCTTTGAGCCTCACCATCCCTCCTCCTGACGACACGGCCCGTACGGGAGACAGCGTACGCCGTTGCGTCAGCAAGGGTTCCAGCCTATTCCATTTTGCTTCGCGACGGCAGCTTTCCAGGCTTCAGTGCTTTCTTGGCGCGACAGGACTTGCGGCATGTCATGTCGCCGCTTGCGGAACCGCGTCATTGTGGACCGTGAAAGACATGGTTTACTGCGAACGCCGCACCACCATGGAGCGGATGTGGTTGCACGGAAGCCGGTCGAGGTGATGGACCATCGATCGCCGCACGGACGGAACACGTGGCTCGGCACTGGCGAGAACGCTCGGGCAGCCACCAAGAACGAGCAAGGGGATACAGAACATGGCGCGGTTGGGTTTGGAGCGGAATGTCGTCGATACACAGGTTCTCGACCGGACCATCGCCCGTCTCGGACAGGCGGGCGTTCTGTTGCCCACGCTGGCACAGCTCGCGGACCCCACGACGATTCCCGACGTCGTGCGAAAGCGCCTCGACAGTGTCGACCCGGACGTGGCCGATCCTCTCAATCTCTTCCGCGTACACTGGTTCAACGATGCCACTCGCAACGGGCTGACCGACGTTCCCGACTATGTCGAGCTCCCGAGTGAGCTTACCGGCGTCAAGGCGCGCATCGTGCTGGCGCTCGGCAACCGCTTCCCCATGATCCAGGCCCACAAGGTGCTGGCCGCCTACGGCTGCCTCGTGCCGCGTCTCGTCACCGGACAGTTCGATCCCGGCCACCACAAGGCGGTCTGGCCGTCCACCGGCAACTACTGCCGCGGCGGCGTCGCCATCTCGCGCATCCTCGGCTGCCATGGCGTGGCCGTTCTGCCCGAAAACATGAGCCGCGAGCGCTTCGACTGGCTCGACAAGTGGGTGGTGGACAGCTCCGACGTCATCAAGACCCCTGGCTCGGAGAGCAACGTCAAGGAAATCTACGACGAGTGCGCTCGCCTCGACAGCGACGCCGACAACATCATCTTCAACCAGTTCTGCGAGTTCGGAAACTACCTCGTCCACCGCACCTGCACCGGCGCGGCGCTGGAGACGATATTCGAGGCGATCACCAGGGATCGTCCGGGCTCGAAGCTTGCCGCGTTCGTGTCGGCATCCGGTTCGAGCGGCACGCTGGCGGCCGGCGACCATCTCAAGGAGCGTCACGGCACCAAGATCATCGTGGCAGAAGCCACCGAATGCCCGACGCTGCTGGAGAACGGCTTCGGCGAGCACAACATCCAGGGCATCGGCGACAAGCACGTGCCCTACATCCACAACGTCATGAACACCGACATGGTGGCCGGCGTCAGCGACAGCGACACCGATCGTCTGATCGTTCTGTTCAACACCGAAGTCGGCCGCAACTATCTGATCGAGCGACGTGGCATCGACCCGAAGCTGGTCGCCGACCTCGCCAACCTCGGCCTGTCGTCGCTGTGCAACATGCTGGCTGCGATCAAGACGGCCAAGTATTACGACATGGGACCGGACGACGTCATCGTCACGTTGGCCACCGATGGCGCCGCCATGTACGGCAGCGAGATCGACAAGGTGATCAAGCGCGATTTCGGCAACCGCTTCGATGCCGTGGCGGCGGGCGAAACCTGGGGCCGCTCGCTGGCGGCGGCGTCGACCAGCGATCTCCTCGAAATGACCTATGTCGACCGCAAGCGCGTGTTCAACCTCGGCTACTTCACCTGGGTGGAGCAGCAGGGCGTCTCCATCGAGGAGTTCAAGGCCCGCGCCAAGCAGTCCTATTGGGACGACCTGCTCGACCTCGTGCCCGCCTGGGACGAGATGATCGCCGACGTCAATGCCAAGAGCGGCATCGCCAAGAAGCTGGGCCTCTAGAGCATGGTCGGGTTTCGCTGCCACGGCTGCGGCGCCCAGGTCGACGCAGGCCTTGCTCTGGCGTTCCGCTGCCCGAACGCCGACGGCAATGATGTCGACCATGTGCTCGTGGTCGACAACGAGGCGCCCTCGCCTTCTATCGGCAGCGAGACCGACCCGTTTCTGCGCTACCGCGCATGGCTGTCTCCCTATCGACTGGCGCGGGAGGCGGGGCTGCCCGACACGGCGTGGGCCGATCTCGTCGGCCAGCTCGACAACGCGCTGACAACCGTCGACGGACACGGCTTCCGCGTCACGCCGATGGCCGATCGACCTGCTCTCGCCGAGGCCTTTGGTCTATCGGGAGCGCTCTTCGTCAAGGACGAGACCGGCAACGTGTCGGGCTCCCACAAGGCGCGCCACCTGATGGGCGTGATGCTCTATCTGCGCGTCCTGGAGACGGCGCGGCTGCCGGCAGGTGACAACATCAGGTCTCGGCGTCTCGCGATCGCTTCCTGCGGCAACGCCGCGCTCGCGGCGGCCGTTGTGGCGCGAGCCGCGAACTGGCCGCTCGACGTGTTCATACCGCCCGATGCCGACATGTCGGTAAAGGCAAGGCTCAGGGAGCTCGGCGCACAGATCACCATCTGCGATCGTCGCCCGGGAGAGACCGGCGATCCATGCTACCTGCGCTTCCGCGAAGCGGTCGCTGCCGGCGCCATTCCCTTTGGCGTGCAAGGCACCGACAACGGGCTGGCGATCGAGGGTGGCCGCACGCTGGCCTTCGAGATGGCGGAAGAATTCCATCGCATCGGCACCATACCGGACGCGCTTTTCGTTCAGGTTGGCGGCGGCGCACTGGCCAGTGCGCTGGCGCAAGGGCTGGCGCTCGCCCGTGCGAACGGATTGCTGCCCAAGCTTCCCAAGCTGATCACCGTTCAAACCGCGGGTTGCGCGCCTCTGGCCCGTGCCTGGGAGCGGCTCGACGGCATCGACCTCGCGACAGCGGCGAAGACGCGTTCGAAGTTCATGTGGCCGTGGGAAACGACGCCATCGAGCCTCGCGCACGGCATCCTCGACGACGAGACCTACGACTGGTGGGCAATCGCCGAGGGCATGCGGGCAAGCGGCGGCTCGACCGTCGTGGTAGACGAAGCGCAGGTCGCAGCAGCTCACAGGGCCGGCCGCACACACACCGATATCGTCGCCTCGGCCACCGGCACCGCCGGCCTCGCTGGCGCGATCGCCAAGCCGGAGGCCGGCAAGCAGATCGCCGTTATCTTCTCAGGCGTGGAAAGATAGTCGCACCGCCGCTGGCAAGCCTACCACAATCGATCGCCCGTCTCTGGGAATGTGGCCTCCCATTGCCACGTCGTTCGACAGGCATTCCACGCTTCACAACATAACACCCAGAGCTCGATTATCGTGTTTGTTTGATATATTAGGTTGATATTTTTGTGATTTTGCGTTAGGGACTGTCTCAATCAGGAGAGCAGTCATGCCAGCCTTCAGCCTGGAAAACGGGAAAAATGGCGCGTGTATCCCGATGTCCATCGACCAGAGGATGCGCTCCGGTTGCACGCATGACGCTTCGAGCTTCTCGTTCGATACCACGACGGCGTCGTCCGACTAACTTCTCCAGCGACGGATCCGTCCTGTGCATCACAATGACGACTTCCAGCAAGCGAAAGCATCGGCCGGACCAACCGGACGGCGCAAGGCGCTTCTCGACTATCTGCTGCCGGCAGGTTCCGCCCAGGTCGAAGAACTCGCCGACCATTTCGGTGTCAGCCGGATGACCGTCCATCGGGACCTGCGCCTTCTGGAGGAACAAGGGATCGTCCGTCGCGTCCACGGCGGCGTGACGGTCCGATCCTCCAGCCTTGCCGACAGCACCATTCTGTATCGCGCGCGCCTCGCCGACGCCGAAAAAGACGCTCTCGCCCAGGCCGCGGCGGAACTCGTCGAGCCGGGACAGGCGATCATCCTCGACGATTCGACGACCGTTGGCCATCTGGCCGCCCATCTCGTCGACTGCAAGCCGCTAACGGTGATTACCGGCAGCCTGACGATCATCGATACGCTGAAGGATGCCCCCGGCATCGAAACCATCTGCCTCGGCGGGCACTACAATGCCCGGTTCAACGCATTCTTCGGCTATCTGTGCGAGCAGGCGGTCGGCTCCCTGCGCGCCAACACCCTGTTCATGTCGACATCGACCGTGCTCGGTCTGATCGCCTTCCATCAGCAGGAAGAGGTGGTGAAGTCGAAACGCGCGTTGATGGAGGCCGCAGACCGCAAGATCCTGTTGATCGACAGCAGCAAGTTCGGCAAGACCTCACTGATCAAGCTGGCAACGCTGACCGAGTTCGATCAAGTGATCACCGATGGCGCTCTCTCGCAGGCGGATGCCGACAGCCTTCTCAAGGAGGGCGTCAAGCTCACCATCGTCGAGACTTGATGGCGTTGTCGTGGGGAAAAGTTAGCGACAGGCAATGGCCCCTGGGGACGAACGGCATCGACCATTCCGGGCAAATCCGGGGGCTTCAGGCGCGCGGTTCTATCCGACCGCGACGGCGGAACCGGAGGCGATCCGCGCCATACGCTCTCGGGCCGCCATGGCCTTGGAAATCAATGAGGCGAAGCCAGTCGGCGACCAAGCCGCACGGCCTATGAACAGACCGTCGATCGCCGGTTCGGTGGCGAGCACGGCCGCGTTGTCGGGGTTGACGCTGCCGCCATAAAGCACCGGTACCAACGGGCCACCCAGTTCCCTGAGGGTGGCATGAAGGGCGACATGAACCTCCCGCGCTTCCTCGGCGGTCGCCGGAACGCCATCCTCGCCGATCGCCCATATTGGCTCATAGGCCACGAGACAACGGCCGACCTCACTTCCGGAAAGGCCGGAGAAGGCAAGCCTCACCTGCCGCGTTACAGCCTCCGCCGACGCACCGGCCGCCCGCTCTTCGGCACTGTCGCCGACACAGAGCAGAGGCTTCAGGCCGTGCCGCAAGGCAGCCTTCACCTTCAGGTTGATCGTTTCGTCGGTCTCGCCGAAATACTGACGCCGTTCGGAATGACCGAGTTCGACCAGATCGATATCGAACTCATCGAGCATCGAGGCCGATATCTCGCCAGTATAGGCGCCGGCGTCGGCCCAGTGCATGTTCTGGGCGCCGAGCAGAAGAGGCGTCGTGCCGATCGCCTCCCGCGCGGCGGCCAGAGCGGTGAACGGAGGAATGACGAACAATGCGCAGCCCCCCCCGGTGATGGCTGGCAAACGTGTCTTTAGGTCGGCAATGTAGCGCCGGGTTTCGGCAACCGTCTTGTTCATCTTCCAGCCGGTGCCGATCCAGAATGTGCTCACCTCAGCCTCCGCTTCACGGCGGCGAAGGTCATGAGCCCTCGTGCACCGCTCTTCATGCCGGACCACCGTCGGCCCCTCGCCAACCATCATTACCGTCGTGGCCGCTCACGCGGCAATATAGTCGCGCATTGCTTCAAGGATCAGCGACATCGAGACGGCCCCGGGATCGGGATGCCCCAGCGACCGCTCACCAAGGGTCCTTGCCTTGCCGGTGGTGGCGATCATGTCCTTGGTCGCCTCGACGCCTCCCTTGGCAGCTTTCGTCGCCTCTGTGACGACGTCCACCAGACCGCGCGCGATCGCAGCTTCCGAAGCGGCAGCGGCCGGCGCCAAGGCATCGATCATGGTCTTCTGACCGGGCTGGGCGGCGCCTCGCTTTTCGACGCCTTCAAGCCCCTTCACGAGGAAGCCGGCGAAGCCTTCGGCATCGAGAACCGTGCGCTCGTCAAAAGCCGTACTGCCGGAGCGAAACATGGTTCCGAAAATGGCGCCGGCGGCGCCACCCGTCTTGGCCATGATCGCCGTGCCGGCCGCCTTGAACACGGTCGCCACGGAAACGGGTTCGGTTGCGGCCATGGCCTCTTCGACAGCGGAGAAGCCGCGCCGCATGCCAATGCCATGATCGCCGTCGCCGATCGCCTGATCGACCTGGGTCAGCATGTCCACATTGGCGACGATGTGCCTGGCAACGGCCGATAGCATGTCGCGCGCCTCAGCCGGTGTAAGTGTATCGTGCATGGTCAAGACCTCGAGTAGGCGAAGGAATGAGCCGGCATGTCCAGATAGCGCTTCAGCTCATCGTCGAGCTTCATCAGGGTGATCGACAGACCGGCCATCTCCTGGCAGGTCAGGAATGAGCCAACGTCCGTCCGGTGAACGGAAATTCCACGCTGAGCGAGAACCTGATGCACCTTGCGGGTGACGATCAGCATCTCCATGCAGGTCGTCGCACCGAGGTTGTTCACGAGAACGGCAACCTCATCGCCCGACGAAAATGGCAGGTCGGCGAGAATGCGATCGGTCATTTCCTCGGCGATGGCGTCCGCGTCGGTGATCTTGCGGCGAGCAATACCCGGTTCGCCGTGCGCGCCCATGCCGATCTCGATCTCGTCCTCGGGCAGCTCGAAGGTCCGTTCCCCGGTCTCGGGAATAGAACCGGCCGCAAGGGCAACGCCCATCGAGCGCGTATTGTCGCGCGCTTTCACGGCGACGCGGTACACATCATCTAGGTCTTTCAGCTCGGCTGCAGCGCCACCGGCCACCTTGATGACGAAGAAGTCGCCGGCGATACCACGCCGGTCGGTGATGCGGTCGAGGGGCGCGGCGGCGACATCGTCCCATACGCGCACGGTGCGGGTGACGATGCCCGCTTCTTCGGCAAGTTCGGCGGCAATGTCGAAGTTCATGTTGTCGCCGGCATAGTTGCCATAAACCATCAGCACGCCCCGACCACGGTCCACGGCGGCCAACGTGTCGAGCACGAGATCGGGCGTCGGCGCGGCAAACACTTCGCCACAGGGCGCGCCGTCGGCGAGATTGGGGCCAACGAAGCCCGGGAACATCGGTTCGTGCCCGCTGCCGCCACCGATCAGCAGCGCCACCTTGTCCTCGGCGAGTTTCGTGCGCACAACGGCGTTGCGATCATCAAGGCGGCGCAGATCGCCACCAGAGGCAGCAACCAGCCCATCGATGAGCTCGGTGACGACGTTCACCGGATTATTGAGCAGTTTCTTCGGCTTGCCCATGCCGGACCTCCCATTTTCATTATGCGGCCGGAAAAGCCCGAAGGGCGCCGGTCGGGTTGGGGCAATAGGGCCATTCGAATGGGCATATGTCAATGACAATTTCACGATTCTGTTATTTTGCTACCTGATATGTGTTTATTTTTGCGCTCAATATCATGCAACTCATCACCTAGATCAGCAGGCAATCACCCCCTCACGATGCCAAGCCCCTTTTGAAGAGCTGCGTACTCCCGTTGTTTTTAAAGTATTTTATCGGACTTAACCGGCAAATTTTGCACGGTTCGCCCTGAAACAAGCGGCAGTCAATCGTCGCAGCTGACGGCTTGCTCGTCGCGATCATAAATGTTATCAAATGATCACAGATCATGATGCCTCGTAACGAGCCCTGGAGAGCAAGGCGAC
This sequence comes from Pleomorphomonas sp. NRK KF1, assembly GCF_023721755.1. GTDB lineage: Bacteria > Pseudomonadota > Alphaproteobacteria > Rhizobiales > Pleomorphomonadaceae > Pleomorphomonas. The sequence goes on from NZ_JAMDLH010000002.1 coordinate 635,463, forward strand.
CTGGCGGGCACGGATCGGGCCGCACGGCGCGTAGCGCCGCGTATACAAAGGTGGAGGAGAGGAAACATGAAAGCGCTTGTTCTCGAGGAGATCGGCAAGATCCGGCTACGGGACATCGATATGCCGACCACGCCCGGACCGGACGACGTCAAGATCGCCATGAAGAACGTCGGCATCTGTGGCAGCGACGTCCATTTCTACGAGTACGGCAACATCGGTCCGTTCGTTGTCAAGGAGCCGATGGTTCTCGGTCATGAGGGCGCGGGCGTCGTTGTGGCAGTAGGAGCCAACGTCACGTCGTTCAAGGTCGGCGACAAGGTCTGCATGGAGCCGGGCATTCCCGACTGGACATCCAGGGCCTCGCGCATGGGGCTCTACAATCTCGACCCGGCCGTGCGCTTCTGGGCAACGCCGCCGGTTCACGGCTGCCTGGCACCGGAGGTCGTTCATCCGGCCAACCTTACCTTCAAGCTGCCGGACAACGTGAGCCTGGCCGAGGGCGCCATGGTCGAGCCACTGGCCGTGGGCATGCAAGCGGCCACCAAGGCGCGCATCCAGCCGGGCGCGACGGCGGCGGTCATCGGGTCGGGAACGATCGGCATCATGACCGCGCTGTCAGCCGTCGCTGCCGGCTGCTCCGACGTTTTCGTCATCGATATCCAGCAGGAGAAGCTCGACGTCGCCGCCAAGTATCCGGCACTGACGCCGGTCAACCTCTCCAAGGAAGACGCCGTCGCTCGGGTTCGGAACGCTACCGGCGGCTGGGGCGTGGATGCCGTCTTCGAGGCGAGCGGCAGCATGAAGGCCTATGACACGCTGTTCGACTACGCGTGCCCTGGTGGCTGCGCGGTGCTGGTGGGCATGCCGGCGAAGCCGGTGGCTTACGACGTCGTCGCCGGACAGGCCAAGGAACTGCGCGTCGAGCACGTGTTCCGCTACGCCAACATCTACGACCGCGCGATCAACCTGCTCGCCTCGGGCAAGATCGACGTCAAGCCTCTGATCTCGAAGTATTACTCGTTCGAGCAGGCGGTCGAGGCGTTCGAGTTCGCGGCCAAGGCCCCCGCCAACGTCATCAAGACGCAGATCGTCTTCGGTTGAAGCAACGCCGCCGGATCCCTTAAGACCCGGCGGCTCCTCACTGTGGCTGTTGCCCCGTTGCTAGCCGCTGCGCCCGCTGCCGGCGCTTGCTGGTCGCATCGTCAAGGGCAAGGACAGTGTGTGCGTTGGCCGAGCTTGTCGCCAAGGTATTGACGACGCCGGTCCTGAGCGCACCGAGAATTCCCGCCGCCTTGGTATTCTCGCTGGCAATGGCGACGACATTGGGAATTCGCCCGAGCTCGCCGACCGTCAGGCCAATGATGCGTCCCTGCATCGGCGTACGCGACTGATTGCCCTCGATGTCGATGAAATCGTAGCCCATCAGATCGCCGATGGTTCCCGACAAGCGAGCCTCGACGATTTCCTGCGGCGAGAACCATCCCATGCGAACCATGTTGCTGTCCTCGCTGAGATCGCCGACGCCGATCAACGCGATGTCGGCGCGCCGCGCCCGGTCGAGTGTCTGCTTGATGGTGTCGTTCTTGAGCAGGGCTGCACGAATATCCGGGTTGGCGACCAGGGCCGGCGCGTAGAGGGTTTCGCTTTCGCCACCGAAGCGGGAGGCGAGGCGCCGACAGATGTGGTCGGGGTTCATGAACTCCCCGGCCCTCAGAGAACCACCGATCGCCGACACGAAGGTGACTGCCTTCTGTGTCGGGGCGAAGATGTTGTCGGCCACTGCGCCGACATTGCGCCCCATGCCAACAGCCACGATCATGCCGTCGAGCAGCATCTTGTCGAGATAGTTGGCCACCAGATTGGCAAGCGCCGATCTCTGGGCGTCCGGGTCGCGGTTGTCGGCGGCGATCAAGACCCGGTCGACGCCGAAACGCTTCACGAACTCCTGTTCAAGCCTCAGGCTGAGCGATGGATGAGTTCGCACAGCGATCTCGACGATGCCTTCCTCGCGCGCTTGGCGCAGCAGGCGGCCAATCTTGGCGCGCGACATGTGATACTTGCGAGAAAGCGCCTCCTGGGTCTCCTCCTCCAGGTAGTAGGCTGCGGCGATTTCGGTCAGGATGGTCAGATCCGTGTCGTTCATGATCTCCCGCTCGCCCCGTTGCGCCAACGACGGAACCTGCATGCTCCTCTGGCGTCAAGACAACCGAACGGCCGATCGACCATAGGCCGATCGGCTCGCTCGAACAGTGGTTTAGCATATGGGCGAGGTGCGATCAGCCCCGTCGACCGGCGTAGATCGACGACGTCACGCCGCCCGTATCTCCTCGACGAAGCTGCACACTTCCTCCCCGAGCTGGGCAGACTGCCGCTTCAGCTCTTCGGAAACCGTAAGCACATGCCGCGCTGCCGTGTCGGTGAGTTGTGACGATACGCCGACCTTCTCCATGATCGTCGTCACTTGCGAGGCGGCTTCGGCGGCGAGCTGGGTACTGCGGGCAATCTCGGCAGTGGCCGAGCCCTGTTCCTCGACGGCGGACGCAATCGACTGGGACGACAGCTCGATGCTGGCCAGCGTCTCGACGATGCCTGCCATTGCCCGCTCCGCCGTATCGGTCGCCGCCTTGATCTCACCGATCTTGCCGCCGATCTTCTCGGTTGCGCCGGTCGTCTGGTTGGCCAGCTCCTTGACCTCGGCGGCGACGATCGCAAAACCCCGCCCGGCCTCTCCGGCCCTGGCCGCTTCGATGGCGGCGTTGAGGGCCAAGAGGTTGGTCTGCGAGGCGATATCGCTGATCATGCTGACGACCTCGCCGATCTCGTGCACCGCCGTCGACAGTACCCTGACACTGGAGGCGCTACCGCGCGCCTCTTCCGCCGCCCGGCTTGCCGTTACCGATGAACGCTCGACCAGGGACGCGATCTCCTGGATGGAAGCGGCCAGTTCCTCGGCGCTGGCGGCCACGGCATGCACGTTCTGCGAAGCGTGATCGGCGGACGACGAGCCCTCCTGTCCCTGCCGCGCCGTGTCGCCGGCCGTCTCCGTGAGGTTGTTGGCCGAATCCGCCAATGTCATCGACGAAGCACCAAAACCGGACACCATCTCCTGCGTCCGTTCGACGAAGCGCTCGGCAAGCCTTGCGCGCTCGGCAATGACCGCCTGGTGACGCGCGTCGGTTTCCTTTTGGGCAGCGCGCTCGGCCACGCCGGCGGCCAGAGCCCGGCGCAGAGCCTCGAGACTGTCGGCAAGCGCACCCACCTCGTCCTTGCGCCCATCGAGCGGGATGGAAACATCGTAGTTGCCCCCCTCGATTTCGGCCATCATCCCGAGTAGCCGGCGCAGCGGCTTCGATACCGTCTGGCTCATGAAGCCGATCCCGACAGCCATTACGATAATGACCGCGAGAAGCGTCCCTCCGGCGGAAAACCCGATCGAGAGCCAGGAGTAGGCATTGCTAGCCTTTGACTCGGCCCGCACGTCCTTGAGCAAAAGATCGTTGAAACGGACAGCCGTGGCTTGGGTCTTCTCGATGGCCGGCGTGCAAGACTTCAGCATGTCGTCGACCGCCGCGTCGATCTGCTTGCGATCGGACGACATCAGCCTCTCCATGACACTGCCACAAGTCTCCAGGAAAACCTTGTCGAGGTTCGACCGGATGGCCTTCAGCTCCACTGCCTTGGCCGGCAGGGCCTTGGCAGCGGAGTCGATATACTTGTTGAAGTTGGAGCGGCTGGTTGTGCGCAACATCGCAGCTTGCTGGATCTGCTCCGGCGTCGATGCGGCCGCATTCTGATACATGGATGTTACGATGTCGGAGATCGCCCGATTGGCGCGACCGACATAGTCGGCGGCTGCCACCGAGCCGTTGAGCAGGTCCGAATAGCGCTGGTCGACCATCAGCATGTTGACCGACGAGTAACCGCTGCCGAGCAGCGCCATCACGCCCAGCATCCCGACCAACAAGTTGGTCTTGAGCATTAGCGAGGCATTGACGATTCTCATGACTTTCCCCTTCCAGAACCGGTTTTCCCTTCCCGAGATCGGCTCTCCGCCGCCGCCCGCAGTACGGAGCCGCGAGCCGTCGCTCTGCCCTCCTTCCACCAGAACCGGCCCGACGACTTGGCTCTATCCCCTGATGGAACGCGGGAAGCGACACCAGGCAGCATCGGACGTTCCATACCCTCTCGGGCAGAGCGCCTCTCAAACGTCACTTCATTTTCGATAATATGACCACGAGTCTTGATATACTTCTAACGTCAATGCCACATATGCCTATTTCATATCGTCAAATCACCCCCGCGAAGCTCAGCACCGACCCGAACGAAAAAAGGCCCGCATCGCGCTGGCGATGCGGGCAAGACCCTGCTTTCGGCCATGTTGCAAACCGCACACCTCGGCGGCGCGGCCGTTGCCGACTTGACTGCCTGCGGCTTCACCGTCGTCCATTCGGGGGAGCAAATGCCAACGGGGCCGGACGGCCGAAAAGCGGGGCGTCTCGTCCTCGAAGCCTCCGGTCGTGTGGCGATTTTTCGCTCGCACTCGACCGGAGAGCAACGTTGCCGAGTTACTCGGACAGCACGAAGGGCGAGGTCATCTTGTCGACGTTGTCCTTGGTGATCAGGAAGCAGTCGTAGAGCTGCTTCTCGGTGTCGACGCCGGTCTTGCCGGTCTTGATGAAGTTGTCGGCCTGTTCGACTGCCTTCTGGGAGAAGGTCGCCACCGGCTGAAGGACGGTGTACTGCAGCTCGCCCGCCTTGATGGCGGCAACCGCGTCGGGCGATCCGTCGAAACCACCCACCTTCACCTGGTCGAGCTTGCCGGCTTCCTTGAGGGCAGCCACCGCGCCGAGCGCCATCTCGTCGTTGCCAGAGATCACGCCGATGATATCGGGATGAGCCTGCAGCAGCGACTGCATCTTCTTGTAGCCCTGGGCGCGGTCCCAGTTGGCCACTTCGCGGCCGACCTTGATGAGATCGGGATACTGGGTCAGCACGGTCTCGTAGCCGTTCGAGCGCGTGGCGGCGTTGTTGTCGGCCGGGTTGCCGAACAGTTCGACGTAGTTGCCCGACTCGCCGACCATCTGCACCCACTGCTGGGCCCCGACGGCCGCGCCCTGAGCGTTGTTGGAGACCAACTGCGCCTTGGCGAGACCTTCCTGGTTGATCTCGGCGTTCACCAGGAACACGGGAATGTTGGCGGCGACCGCCTTCTTGACGGCCCCCACCGAACCGTCAGCATTGGCCGGATCGAGGATGATGGCCACCGACTTGTTGGTGATCGCGGTATCGATCAGCGTGCTTTCGGTATTGGTGTCACCCTTGTGAGCGGCGACGTTGGCGGTGTAGCCGAGCTTCTCGGCCGTTGCCTTGGCAACCTCACCCTCGGTGAACCAATAAGGATTGGCGGGATCGGTCACGATGATGGAGATAAGGCCGTCGGCATAGGCATAGCCGGCCATCATCGGAGTCACGGCAGCTGCGGCCAGGAGCACGCGGCGGAAGGCGTTAGGCATGTTTCTCTCCCTAGGTTGTTTCTCGCGCCAGACAGGCGACGAAGCTTTCCGCCCAGGCATTTTCCTCCGGCCTGGAGCAGAGAAGAGCGGAAGGACGACGGCTAGAAGCGCTTGCCGCCGTACTGAAGGCTGTTGAGCAACACGGCGAGCACGATGACCGCGCCGGTAAAAACGGTCTGCCAGTAGGCGGAGACGCCGATGATCACCAAGCCGTCGGACAGGAAGCCAATGACGAAGGCGCCCAGCATGGTGCCCCGCACGTTGCCGCGCCCGCCATTAAGCGACGCGCCACCGATCACCACCGCGGCGATGGCGATCATCTCGTAGGTGAAGCCGGCGGTCGGACCGGCCGACGTCAGTTGCGAGGACAGCACCAGCCCGGCGACCGAGGCCAGCATTCCGGAGAGCGCGTAGACGCAGATATGTACGAAGGGGACCGGCACACCCGACAGCTCGGCGGCGCGCTGGTTGCCGCCGGTGGCGTAGATCCAGCGGCCAAAGGCGCTGCGGGCCAGGATGATGCCGAAGACGGCGGCCAGCAAGGCAAGGATGATCACGCTCACCGGGATGCCGAACAGGCGATTGAAGCCCAGCCAGTCGAAACCGGTATTGCCGTAGGTCTCGTTGCCACCGAGGTTGTTGTAGGTGAGGCCGTTGGTAATCAGCAGCGCAATGCCACGAGCGACGTAGAGAATGCCCAGCGTGGCGACGAAGGACGGAACGCGCAGGTAGGCCACGAGGACGCCGGTGATCGAACCGAGGAAGGCACCGAAGGCCAACGTCATCACCGTCACCGCCCATACCGGCGGATAAAGGATGACGCCAAAAGCGTTGATGGTGATGCCCTGCATCAGGAAGCCGGCGATGATGCCGGCAAGACCGAGCACCGAACCGACCGACAGGTCGATGCCGCCGGTCAGGATGACCAGGAGCATGCCGATCGCCAGAATGCCGTAGATCGCAACATGCGACGACATGATGAGAAGGTTGCTGATGGTCAGGTAGTTCGGTGACATCAGCGAGAAGAATATGATGATAACCAGAAGTGCGCCGAAAGCACGTCCTTCGATAAGAAGTCCGGCAATGTTGATCTTCGGTTTGGCTGCGGTCGGGTTCATTTTTGAAACATCTGTGCTAGACATCGACGTTGTCCTGCTCACTGGACTTTGGAGCGCTATTCGATCTGATTGATTCAGATCGGCGCTCTAGGCCTTTGTTTGTGAAGCATCATCTTTTCGATCCTCGCTTCACTCCGGTCGGATGATGCTCTAGTGGACAACGGCTTCACCCGAAGCCGCCATAATTCGTGCCTTGGTCACATCTGAGCCGAACTCGGCAGAGATCTTTCCCTTGTGCATGACGATGATGCGATGAGCGACGCTCAGGCACTCGCCGACTTCAGAGGTCGTGTAGAGAACGGCCAGGCCCTCGCGGGCGCCCTCGGCGAGCAGACGGAAGACCTCCGCCTTGGCGCCGATGTCGATGCCGCGGCTCGGCTCGTCGAGAAGGATCGCCTTGGGATTGGTCGACCACATCTTGCCGATGACGACCTTCTGCTGATTGCCGCCGGACAGCGAGCCGATCAGATGATCGGGCGACCCCGCCTTGACGGTGGTCCGTCGGATGGCGTTGTCGACATGTTCGCGCTCAAGCCGCCTGGACGTGAACAAGCCACGGACGAGGCGAAGCAGGCTCGCCAGCGACAGGTTCTGACCAATGGTCATGGTCTGCACCAAGCCGTCTCGCTGCCTGTCTTCCGGAACCAGAACCAGCCCCTCGGCGATCCGCTCGGCAATGCTGGCGCGCGTAATGTCGCGACCGTTGAGATGCACCTGTCCGTGACGGGCGACGAGCCGGCCGGCCAGACATTCCAGAAGTTCGGTACGCCCGGCCCCCATCAGGCCGTAGATGCAGACGATCTCCCCGGCGCGAACGTCGAGCGACAGCTCGTCGACCAGCTTCTGGTTTCCGGTGGCATCGACCACGGTGACCTCGCCCACCTTGAGCACGATGTCGCCGAACTCGTAGCCGGTGGGCGGTGCCCCGAGATTGAAGTGTTCGCCGACCATGTGGCGGACGATCCATTCGAGATCGATGTCACCGCGCGGAGCGTACGCCGTCATGTTGCCATCCCGGAGGACGACGGCGTGATCTGTGATCTGCAGCGCTTCCTCGAGATGATGGGAAATGTAGACGATCGACACACCTCGACTCTTCAGGTCGCGGATCACCTTGAACAGCACCTCGACCTCTGATGCCGACAGCGCCGACGTCGGCTCGTCCATGATGAGGATCCGGCTGTTGACCGACAGGGCGCGGGCGATCTCGACGATCTGCTGCTGACCTAGGCGCAAGTCCTCCACCTTGGTCTTCGGGTCGATGTTCTCCTCGAGTTCGGCGAGCAACAGACGGCACTGCCGTTCTTCCTCGGCGAAGTCCACGCCTTTCATGGTCCGGATTTCCCGACCCATGAAGATGTTGTCGCGCACCGTCATGTTCGGCGCGAGGCTGAGTTCCTGGTGAATGATGGAAATGCCGTGGTTGCGCGCATCGGTCGACGAGTCGAACTCGATCGGTTCGCCATCGAGGATGATCGTGCCGGATGTCGGCTTGTAGACACCGGACAGGATCTTCATCAGCGTGGACTTGCCAGCGCCGTTCTCTCCGAACAGCGCGGTCACCTGGCCGCGGCGGACGTCGAAGTTCACCCCCTTGAGGGCCTGAATGCTGCCGAATGTCTTGGCGACATTCCGCGCGCTCAGCACGATTTCCGACGTTTCCGGCTCCGAGACGGGGAGGATGGATGTGTCCACTTCACTGGACCTCCAGCCGAACCGGCGTCACCAGCCAGCTTTTCGGATTGATCAGCCGAAAGGCGCCAACCACGGACACCGTCTTGCCAGCCAGGGCGCCGGTGTCGACGGATGCGAGAACCGTCTTCTTCATCTCGTTGTTCAGCGCCGAGCCGGCGTTCTGATACTCGATCTGGTTGGTAAACTGACCGAAGGAAATGGTGCCGGTGGCGTCCCGCAACTCGGTACCGTTGATGGCCGGTCCGGTCTGGATACGGACTTTCACATCCGGCAGATCGGCGACCTTAACCTCGCAGAGCCCCGAAGCCAGCCGTTCGCCTGCGACTCCGACGAACTTCACGGAGAAGACCGGTCCGGAACCACCGGCGACGCCATACTTGGAGATGGCCTCGTCCTTGTTGGCGAGGATGGCCTGCTGCAAGGTGGTCGCCTCGACGGCTCGGGTTTCGATCGCCGCCTTGATCTCGGGAAACGTCTTGGCACCGTAGGCGGCGGCCGAGAACGCGGCTTGTCGCAAATCGTCGGTCGAGCCGATCCGAACCACTTTGGTATCGAGCGCTATCGCCAGAACGACAACCAGCACGCCACCCAGCAATGCAAGACGCCGCTTCCGTCGCCCGGACGACGTGGGCCTCTCCGTCCTCGTCTCAACGATTGCCGCATTCGCCTTGTTGATCATCGCTTGAGAACCCCGACCATTGACGACCACACTGAGGCTGGTTGGGCACGGCACACCTGTTGTCGGCATGTCGCCGACAGCCGAGACACGATTGCCCGGCCACGATGCCCACCGGGCATCGAAAGTGATGTGTCCGTGTATCCTCCCAGTCGACGCGCCTCGGGTTTCTCCTCACCCACCGAGCGTGTGATCTGTTGTTATTTTGATCAAACCATACGGCAACCGTAACACGGATGTCAATGACTTGTGTTTTTTTTATACCACAAACATGTTCTTTTACCTCGTCCAAAGGTCGGAAAACCAGACCGGATTGGCCGGCCCTCCTGCCTTCCCTGAATCCGACCCTGAGATTTTCGCTAGTTTAAACATATAGTTGACTAACATATGACTCCCTCTCCTCCCCCCAGAGGGCGGTGAGTATGCCGGTCCGAGACGACACATCACCAAACGTAACACCGCAACTCTCCCGATCGGAAGTGTCGACCGCACCTCTGGAAGCGAGCGACAATCCTCGCGAGGCACATCTTTTCGAGTGTGGCGCGTCGAGCAGAGGAAAGGCCCCCAAGACGGTCAAGGCGTCGGAGCGCGATCGTCGAAGGCGTCGCAGCCGAGCATTACGGCAGAAAGATCAATGACCCGGCGGCACGCGAGGGCGCCGGCCGGGCCGTTGGTATCGATCCATCCGCGCCTCGGGCGCGCTCGGCAGATGCTGATCGTCAGGGGCATCGCCCGATAGACGGGTGACCAGATCAGACGATGGTGTAACCACCGTCGATCAGCAGATCGGCGCCGGTGATCATGTCGGCGCCGTTCGATGCGAGAAAGACGGCGGCGGCGGCCACCTCTTCCGGAAGCGCAAAGCGGCCGGCCGGAATGCGGGCCTTGAGCGCCTCACCCTTGGGATTGTCCCATGCCTTCCTGCCGAGGTCGGTCAGTACGACGGTGGGGGAGATGGTGTTGACGTTGATGCCATACTTGCCCCATTCGGCGGCCAGAACCTTGCTGAGGCCGATGACGCCGAACTTCGAGGCGCAATAGGAAACGTGCTGATCGATGGCGACGGTGCCGGCTTGCGATGCCATGTTGATGATCTTGCCGCCCCGGCCCGCCCTGATCATCGCCTTGCCCGCCGCCTGCGACATGTAGAAGGTTCCGGACAGATTGACGGCGATCGTGGACTGCCAAAAGTCGCGCGGCAGTTCTTCGGCCGGCGCAAGCTGAACGATACCGGCGCTGTTGACCATGATGTCGATGCGACCGAACGCCTTCTCGGCGGCGGCGATCACGGCCTCGGCTGAATCCGGATTGGAGACGTCGCAGACGAAGGATGTTGCGCCACCGCCGAGCTTCTCGGCCTTGGCCTTGGCGATCGCCTCGTTGATGTCGATCACGCCGACGGTTGCCCCCTTGGCGGCCAGGGCGGAAGCGATGGCGCTGCCGATACCGGAGCCGCCGCCGGTGACGAGCGCGACCTTGCCGGTCAGAGAGAAGCTGAGATCAATGTTGCTGGACTCGGTCATGACTGTCCTCGATTTCCATGGAAGGGGCGGCGATCCGCCCCTCCCTCCATCGGCAAAACCCAAGCTTTGTCGGAAGATTTACTGGCGCGTGGCCAGAAGTGCGTCGACGTTCTCGGCAGTTACCGGCGTCCACGGCACATTGTATTCCTTGTCCTTGCCGTCATTCCACGGCATGTCCTTGCCGTATTTCACCCAGATGTCGGACTCGGGCTTGTAGTCGCCCTTCTTGGCGTAGAAGATCGCAAGGTCCATGGCGCCTTGGGCCTGGGCGGTGGCGTCCTGAAGGATCGATGTCATCTCGCCGGCCTTGGCGGCGCGCAGGCCGTCGGTGATGCCGTCGATGCCGGCGATGGCGAAGGACTTGACGTCATGCCCGCCGGCCTTGATCGCCTCGATGGCGCCGAGGGCCATCTCGTCGTTCTGGCCAATGACGCCCTGGATCTGACCCGGATGGGCGGTCAGCCAGTTCTCCATCAGCTTCTGGGCTTCCGCGCGCGACCAGTTGGCCGTCTGATCCTCGAGAACCTTGACGTCGGGGCACTCGGCGAGCGCCTTCTTGTTGCCTTCGAGACGCTGGATCTGGGCCGACTGGCCGATCGGTCCCTCGATGATCACGACGTTGCCCTTGCAGCCGATCTTGTCGAGAACGATCTTCGCTTCCATGTAGCCGGAAACCGTGTCGTCCGAGCCGACATAGGCCGAGAGAAGATCGGAGTTGACGCGCGTGTTGGACCCGATGACCGGGATGCCGGCATCATGGGCCGTCTGCACGCCCGTCGCGCCGGCATCGATGTCGATCGGCACGAAGATGATGGCGTCGAACTTCTGGGTGACCATCGTCTTGAACTGGTCGTTCTGGACCAGGGCGTCATAGCGGCCGTCGAAGACCGTCAGCTCGACGTCGCCATTCTTGACCGCCGGGTGCTGCTGCAGCGCCGCCGACCAGATCTGCATGAACTCGGCGTTGAGGCCATAGGGCGCCGCGCCGATCTTGAGTTTCTCCTGGGCCGTTGCGGGCACGGCCAGAAGGGCAGTTGCGGCGACGAGAGCAAGCGTTAGTTTTCTCATGACGTTTCCTCCACTTTTATGTTTTGACGCCAGTCGACACACCACTCGACGCACGGCCCAACCCGCCGCCGTCGTCCTCCCGAAAGAGCTAGGCGCCGTAGCTTCTCTTCTGGTCCAACATCACGGCGCCGACGATCAGGGCTCCCTTCAGCACCTGCTGGTAGTAGGATTGGATCCCCATCAGATCGAGGCCGTTGTTCATGACGCCGATGATCAGGGCGCCGATGAGTGTTCCGGTGATGCGGCCGACGCCGCCCGACAGGCTGGTGCCGCCGATGACGACGGCCGCGATGGCATCGAGTTCATAGGCGATACCGGCCTGGGGCAACGCCGACCCTGTGCGGGCGCTGAGCAGCATGCCGGCAAGGCCGGCCAACCCGGCCGAGATGACGTAGACGGCGAAGCGGATGCGGATGACGTCTATGCCCGAGGTCTTGGCTGCGTGGGCGTTGCCGCCGACGGCGTAGATGTAGCGTCCGAAGCGAGTTCGCGCGAGAATCCACCAGGCCAATCCGAAGACCGCCGCCAGAATGACCACAGGCGCCGGAATGCCAAGCACATGGCCGGTCCCGATCCAGCGGAACTCGGGCGTCAGCGCCGGAACGGGGCGACCGCCGCCGTAGATCAGCGTCAGGCCGCGCGCCGCCGACAACATGCCGAGCGTCGTGACGAAGGCCGGGACGGAGAAATAGGACACGATGAGGCCCGACAGGGCGCCGCAGGCGACACCCACCGCGACGCCGACAGCGAGCGGAATGGCCACAGGATATGGTGCGCCGTAAATGGCGGCGGTCGACGAGGTCGTCGCAAAACTGGCGCTGACGATGCCGGCGAGCGCCACCACCGAGCCGACGGAGAGGTCGATACCGCCGGTCAGGATCACGAATGTCATGCCGATGGCCAGGACGCCGTTGATCGACGTCTGGAGCAGCACGTTCGAGATGTTTCCCGGTGTCAGGAAGAACTCGTTGGATACCGACAGGATGGCGGCAAGGATCAGGAAGGCCAGGAAGATTCCGTAGTCCTGGATGAGGGCCCGCCTCCGCTCCGCGGTAAACCAACCGGATCGAGTCTCGTTCTCGCTCATTGACACCACTCTCTCCTCTCCCAGCTTCGGTCCGCACAGACGCTCAGGTCGACAGATTGACGAGCGACTGGGCGCTGGCCTCTCCCCGATCGAAGGTGCCGACGCTTCTGCCGTTCTTCATCACCATGATCCGGTCGGCCATGCCGAGAACCTCGTCGATCTCCGACGACACCATCACCACCGTGCCGCCGGAGTTGGCGAAGTCGCACATGATGCGGTAGATCTCGCGCTTGGCGCCGACGTCGACGCCGCGCGTCGGCTCATCCAGGAGCAAGACCCGGGGATTGCGCAGGAACCACTTGCCGAGCACGACCTTCTGCTGATTGCCGCCCGACAGGCCCGAGACCGGCATGGTGTCGCGGGCTGCCTTGATCTGAAAATCGGCCCGCATGCGTCGGCTGGCGTCGGCCTCGCCGGCACGGTCCATGACGAACAGCGGGCTGAGCTGCGGCAGGCTGGCCATGCAGATGTTGCCGCGAACGGAATCGAGCAGGTTGAGGCCGGTTGATTTGCGATCCTCGGTCACCAGCGCCACACCGAGGGCCATGGCATCGGCCGGCTTGCGGATGGTCACAGGCTCTCCGTCAATGCGGATGGCGCCGACGGATGCCTTCCCAAGGCCGAACAGGCACTCGAAGATCTCGGTGCGCCCCGAGCCCATCAACCCATAGATGCCGAAGATCTCGCCCTTGTGTGCCGAGAAGGAAATCGCATCGAACGCGTCCGGCCGACAGAGACCGTCGACCTCGATCCCGACCACGCCGCTCGGCTGGTTGGTCTTGACATACTCGTCCGACAACTCTCGACCGACGATCATGCGGATCAAATCGTGGCGATTGACCTCGGCAAGCGAACCGCTGCCGACGTAGGCGCCGTCGCGAAAGGCCGTGTAGGTGTCGGCGATCTCGAAAATCTCCGACAGACGATGCGAGACGTAAACGACACCCCGACCGAGCGCCTGCAATCGGCGAATGGCGGAAAACAGACGTTGGGCCTCTCGCTCGCCAATGGCCGAGGTGGGCTCGTCCATAAAGATCACTTCGGCATCGTGGCTGAGCGCCTTGGCGATCTCGACCAGTTGCATCTCGGCGACAGTCAGCTCGTTCATCCGCTGCGTGGGACGGATGTTGAATTCGAGCTCGTCCAAAAGAGCCTTTGCCGCGCGGTTCATCGACGCAAAATCGATACCTCCGAACCGCCGCGACGGTTCGCGCCCCAGATAGATGTTCTCAGCCACGGTCATGTGAGGAATGGGGCTGAGTTCCTGCTCGATGATCGCTATTCCAGCGGCCAGTGCCTCGGCAGGACTGGCGTAGTCGACTTCCACGCCCCTGCGCCGGATGACGCCGCCGTCACGCTTGTAGATGCCCATCAGGATCTTGAGAAAGGTCGACTTGCCGGCGCCGTTGCCGCCGCAAAGGGCATGAACCGATCCGGCGCGCAGCAGGAGCCGTCCATCAGACAAAGCGACAACCCCGCCGAAGGACTTCTTCAGTCCCTCGACCTCAAGAAGAGTATCCACGTGCCTTCCTCCCGACCGCCTCCACTCTTTCCGGCGGAGTACCCGACAATCCGGTTCGCTCGGCTGTGAGACGACCGTCTGTCGGAATGCAACGTTTCGAGATATTGCCCAAGCAACCAAAGAGACGACGCTCGCCGGCCACCGTCGCTCCCGACGCGGCTGCAAACGCTTTTCGACAGTTTCCTTGCGGTCCACACGCCCGGCGCTCTCTCCTTATCGCCGAGCATGTGATCTCTTGTTATTTTCGTCGGCCATTAGAGCAGACGTAACACAGAAGTCAATACTATTGTTTTTATTCTATCAAGTCTATGTGAGGCGACATGCACCCCGCTCGGCCGATCCGGCATAAGGCGGGCCTCTGATCCCTTCACAGAACCCACATTTCAGTCAGATCATGCCCCGCTTCCGAGGAAAGCCGGGAGATCGCCACGCACGGAAAGGAATGGTCATCCGCTCAGGCGATTGACCATTCCAAGCCAAATGTAACAGTGCAAGAGAACACGTCCGTCACGTCCGGGTCTCTTGCCGCTTGGGCGCGACGCCCCAATCAGGCCGGCAACTTGGCGCGCAACAGGTCGCAAAGCGTTTCGGTATCCTTGGCGAACTGCCGGATACCTTCGGCCAACTTCTCGGTGGCCATCGCGTCCTCGTTGAGCTGCCAGCGGAAACTCGTCTCGTCGAGATCGAGGGGACAAATGTCACGTGATGGCGGGCTGGCGCCCAACTGGCGTTCCACCTCCCCCTCGGCCGCACGGAGTTCCTCCAGGAGGTTGGGGCTGATCGTCAGGCGATCACAACCGGCGAGACCGAGAACCTGGTCGGTGTTGCGGAAGGAAGCGCCCATCACCACCGTCTTGTATCCGAAGGCACGGAAGTAGTCGTAGATCTCGCGAACCGAACGAACGCCGGGATCGTCCGAGGCGGAGGTCACGACCGCGCCATGGGCCTTGTACCAATCGGTAATTCGCCCGACGAACGGGGAAATCAGAAACACGCCGGCGGCGCCGCACAGTGCCGCCTGCGCCTTGGCGAAGATCAGCGTCAGATTGCAGGCGACGCCCTTTTCCTTGAGTTCGGCCGCCGCCTTCACGCCTTCCCAGGTTGCGGCGATCTTGATCAGGATGCGCGAGGGATCGACGCCAGCCTCCTTGTAGATGGCGATCAGCCGCTCGGCGCGTTTCACCGTGCGGGCCGAGTCGAACGACAGGCGGGCATCGACTTCGGTCGACACGTAGCCCGGCACGATACGGGCCAGTTCCGATCCGAAGTTGACCGCCAGCTTGTCGAGCGCCAACTCGAGACGAGCACCGGCATCGCGCTCGCGCGCAACCGCATAGGCGATGGCTTCGTCCATCAGAGCGGCATACTCGGGCTTGCTCGCCGCCTTTAGGATGAGGCTCGGGTTGGTGGTGCAGTCCTGAGCCCTTACGGCCTTGATCTGAGCGATGTCACCGCTGTCGGCGACGATCACCGTGTGCCGGGCAAGCCCGGCGAGTTTGTCGGTCATGACGATTGCCTTCCTTCCGGTCCATGGGCGAGCCCGTCGCCCGGCACAGACTCATTCGTTGGAAATGGAATGATCGGAACGTAGCAGGTCGCGGGCTCAAGTCAAGAAAATATAACATATTTTGTGTTTTATGTATCATCTACGTAGTTATTTTCGCTTTCACGGCATCATCTTCGCTGATGACGGCGACCTTCGCCGGAGAACCGTCGCCCAGGGTATGTGACAGGCTAGGTTATTGGACGGAGGCGAAGCGCACCCTGCCAGCGCCCGCCGCGCCTCTCCGGCAATGGGGAGCCGCCTCCCCCGTTCTTCGCCGAAAGCAGTGCGTGATGTGACGACAAGGTGCTACAATTTTCGTCAAATTGTGCTAACACCGGGACAGATTCCCTAGGAGGAACGTTACGACCGTGGATATCGAACATGACCGACGCCGGGGCGTGAAGCCGTCTTCAGGACCGGAGGGACGACGCAAGGCACTTCTCGAGTACCTTCTGCCTGTCGGCTCCGCCCAGGTCGATGAGTTGGCGACGCATTTCGGCGTCAGCCGGATGACCGTTCATCGCGACCTCAAGATCCTTGAGGAACAGGGCATCGTTCGCCGCGTTCACGGTGGCGTCACCGTGCATTCCTCAAGCCTGGTCGAAAGCACCATCCTCTATCGGTCTCGCCTCGCCGATGCGGAGAAGGAAGCCATTGCCCGCGCCGCCATCGAGATGGTCGAGCCCGGACAGGCGATCATTCTCGACGACTCGACCACCGTGTCCCGCATGGCGCCGCTGATCGTCGGCTGCAAGCCATTGACCGTCATCACCAACAGCCTGACCGTGATCGACATGCTGAAGGAGGCGCACGGCATCGAGACCATTTGCCTCGGCGGTCATTACAACTCCCGGTTCAACGCCTTCTTCGGCTATCTCTGCGAGAAGACCGTATCGACGCTCAGGGCCAATACGCTGTTCATGTCGACCTCGACCATTCTCGGCTCGGTGGCCTACCACCAGCAGGAGGACGTCGTGCGCACCAAGCGGGCGCTGATGGAGGCGGTCGACCGCCGCGTGCTGCTGGTGGACAGCTCGAAGTTCGGCATCACGGCCCTCATCCGCCTCGCCGGCCTCACCGAGTTCGACACCGTGATCACGGATTCCGGCATTCCACCGGCCGAAGCCGAGCTGCTGCGAAAGAGCAACGTACAGCTGCGCATCGTGGACGCCGTTCCGTCAGAGTGATCGGCGGGCCGATCGGTCTGACGGCGGGTGGCGCCGACGTTCGAACGAGGACGCCACCATGCAAGCGACGATGGGGCGGCGATGGCCGCCCCAAAATGTCCCCTCTCAGGGGACCAGCATGATCTTGAGAGACTTGTCGCCCTTCTTCATCATCTTGAAGCCGTCGTCGTAATCCTTGAGCGACAGCTTGTGCGTGACCACGCCCTCGGTCGGCAAGCGGCCATCGGCGATGGCATCGATGACGAAGGGATAGACGTAGGGGCTGAGATGGGCGCCGAGGACGTCAAGCTCCTTGCGGTCGGATATGATCGACCAGTCGCAGGTGACGTCATGGCTGAAGACGCTGAACTCGACGAAGCGGCCGAGCTTGCGGATCATCTTGAGGCCCTGAAGCACGCTGGACGGATGACCGGTGGCCTCGATGTAGACATCGCAGCCATATCCGTCGGTCAGATCCTTGACGATCTTGTCGACATCTTCCTTGAACGGATTGAGGACCATGTCGGCACCGAACTTCTTGGCGAGCTCGAGCCGGTCCTCCTTGCCGTCGAGGACGATCAGCTTCTTGGGATTCTTAAGCCGCAGGGCGCCGACCATGCCCAAGCCGAGCGTACCGGCGCCCGACAGTACCACCACGTCGTCGAACTGAACGTTGCCGCGATTGACCGCGTGCGCCGAGCAGGCATAGGGCTCGACCAGGATAGCCTTCTCAAGAGGCAGGTCGTTGGGAACCTTGTGGGTGCGCGATTCCTTGGGGAAGCGCATGTAGGCCGCCATGGCGCCGTTGACGTTGGTCTGGAAGCCATAGACGTCGTGCTTCTCGCACATCCAGTACTCGCCGCGTTGGCAGAACCGGCAATGGCCGCACGGCACAATCTGCTCGGAGATCAGCCGGTCGCCGAGCTTGTACTTGCCCTCGGCGGCGACGTTCTCGCCCAGCTCCACGGCAATGCCGACGAACTCATGACCTGGGATCATCGGCGCCTTGATGTAGGCAGGCTGATCCTTGTCGCCCCAGAAGGACGGCGCGCCATCATAGCTCTTGATGTCGCCGGCACAGATGCCGCAACCCTCGACCTTGATGATGATCTCGTCCGGACCGGCGCGCGGCACATCGACCTGAGTAAAGCGGAAGTCGCCGGGCGCGTAGGCGACGACGGCATCCATCTTCGCCGGCAGTTCGCCAAGCGAGATCGAACGGGGATGCTTTACGAAATTCATGTCTTCCTCCCTGAGGGTTCGGCGGCGTAGCGGCTGGCCGACAGAACGCCGCCAACTTGGTGCAAGCGGCAGCCGGCATGCCCTTTCCCTGACCGTGGCGCCCGGCCACGGCCGATCCTCTGAAAGGGCACCGCCGCCGCTTCGTTCAGTCGAGTTTCGTGGCAACGCTCGCCGCGAGGGTTTCGAGAATGATGCAACACGATGCCGAGCCGGCATCCATCACACCGCGCGAGCGCTCGCCGAGCCGACTGGCTCGGCCGACCTTGGCGATCATCGCAACGGTCGAGTCTCGTCCCTTTCGCGCAGCGTCGACCATGTCGTCGAGCGCCGCCCGATAGGGCTTGCCGGCCGACAAGGCCGCTTCGAAGGCCTCCACCGCCGGCACCAGGGTGTCGAGCAACGTCTTGTCGCCGGGTTTGGCGCCGCCGATGTCGAGCACGCCGTCGAGACCGGCGCGGATCATTCGGCCGAAAGCGGGGGCGTCGAGTTCGGCGACCCCGTCGAGGGACTCGGCCATCTCGTTGAAGAAGGTGCCGTAGAGCGGGCCCATCGAGCCCCCGATTCCGGCCATCAGCGTGTTGCCGAGGATGCCGAGGCTTTCCTTCAGGCCCGGCGTCGGCGTACCGAGCGCCTGGGCACACAGGTTGAAGCCCTTGGCCATGTTGACGCCGTGATCGCCGTCACCAATGGCGCCGTCGATCTCACTCAGATGATCGCGCTCGGCAACGATCGCCTTGACGAGGTCGGTTACCAGAAAGCCGGCCTGACTGACGGGAAGGTTCATGATCCGTCCTTCCTTACTTCACGAGACCAATCGAACGCGCCGGACGGGCAAGCAACCGATCCAGTTCGTCGTCGAGGCGCATGACGGTGAGCGTTGCGCCCATCATTTCGAGAGACGTGAAGTAGTTGCCGACGAAGTTGTGCTTGATCTCGATCTTCTTCTGTCCAAGCATCTCGGCAATGCGATCATAGAGAATGTAGAGTTCCATGATCGGCGTCGCACCGAGGCCCGACAGCAGGACCGCGACCTTGTCGCCTGCTGCGAAGGGCAGGTCAGGCAGCACATAGTCCAGCATCATGTCGGCCATTTCGGCCGCCGGCTTGGTCTTCATCACCGAGACGCCCGGCTCGCCGTGATGACCGATGCCGACCTCCATCTCGCCATCCTTGATCTGGAAGTTGGGATGCCCGACAGCGACGATCGTGCAGGGACTGAGGCCGATACCGATCGAGCGGGTGTTGTCGATCGCCTTCTGGGCGGCGGCGATCACCTCGTCGAGGCTGCCGCCTTCGGCAGCACGCGCCGCGCCGACCTTCCACATCAGGATCTCGCCGGCGACGCCGCGACGCTTGGCAAGCTCATCCTTCGGCGCGGACGCGACGTCGTCGTTGGCGACCACGGTCTTGACGGTGATGCCCTCCTTGGCAGCCATCTTGATGGCCATCTTCACGTTCATGTTGTCGCCGGCATAGTTGCCGTAGAGGCAGGCGACGCCGGCGCCACCGTTGCTGGCCTTGAACGCATCAAGAAAGGCCTGGGCCGTGGGCGAGGAGAAGATCTCTCCGATGGCGACCGCATCGACCATGTCCTCGCCGACGTAGCCGAGGAAGGCCGGTTCATGACCGGAGCCGCCACCAGTCACCACGCCGACCTTGCCGGCCTTCGGCGCGGACTTGACCTTGATCACGCGCGGATTTGTTGTCTCCGATACCAGATCCTGATGCGCCTTGAGATAGCCGCGAACGGCATCCTCGACCATGAGATCGGGATCGTTGAATATTCTATTCATCGGTCGTCTCCACCCTAACCCAGTTATTATTGTCTGTCCGGCCATTCACATGCCGGACATACCTTGCCCGTTACCGCAAACGTCATGAACGAAAGCGGTCACTGTACTTCAAACTTGGCAAGCCGCTCGCCGGCACGTCTAGATGCGTGGACCTGGCGACCAAATTCCTTCCCTAACGCAGTGGTCTTGCTGCGCTTGTTGTTTGATTGGACGCTACGCTCGGCTCGACCGGATGTCAACAGAGATGAGCGTTTGTTCGCGTTCTTACGGGCCAAATTGACATTGAAATTGATACAAACATATCAGATTTGCCGTAAGTGACGCCGATTTGTCCGGCTTCTTGATCACTTCACTCTCGCATCATGACATTCTGCACAGAATCGGCCGGTGAGACCGACTGGAACTTCTGAGCATCCGCTCACCACGCGCCCATTTGTGCAAAACAGTTCCGCCAGGATTTTCGCTGAATGTCCTTCAGTAGCAGAACAAAACCACCATACGCATAGTCTATATCCCCACCCGCCTCCTCACTCCACGTCTACCTCATCATCATATTGGTCCACCACGAAGAGTAGAAGTTCCCGCTCGAGAATTGACAACGGATATACGACCGAATAGCTTCACTAGGTGACCGTATTCATGCGAAAGGCAAAGATTTTCTTGGGAAAGTCGAAGCGGCTGTAAGCGGTGAACGATCACAGATCGGGCGGTCGTCACGCCGCGTTGGATCGCGTGCGCCGCGGTCCAGTTCCGAGGCGCGGCGACAGCCAGCTTTCGTGGGGGATGGGCCGGAGAGCCGACTGGCCAGCGATCAGGTCGCGACCTCAACGGGGAGAAAAGGGAGCCGTGAAGCCCGCCGTACACCCGCGGAGCCCGGCGGCGGAAGAAACGTCTTGAGATACGCCCCGCGGAGCCTCGGTTCGGCGGGCCCGCCCATCTCTCGCGGGACAGGGAGGACCGACGCGGAGACAAGTCGCACGATTGGAGTCGGGAGGCCGCGCAGGCAACGCCCGCTCGGCCTCCCGACCTCAACGCGACATCAGCGCTTGTATTCCGGCAGCACCTGATAGCCGGTATGCAGAAGATCATGGGCCTTGTGGCCGCCGATCTCACCCAGGAACTCGGAATAAAGCTCCTTGATGTAGGGGTTGTGGTGCGAACAACGCCACAGCCCAGCCTGATCTTCCTGATACAGCCCGGCGGCCCGTTTGGTGCGCAACTCGTTGGTGGCGCCATAGGGCTGTCCACCGCCGCCAACGCAGCCGCCGGCACAGGCCATCACCTCGATGAAGTGATAGGGCAGTTCCTCGCCGGCTTCGCGGGCGGCCCTCACCTTTTCCAGCACCTGCTCGACATTGGCGAGGCCGTGCGCCACCGCGACGCGGATCTCCTTGCCGGCAACGTTGAGTTTGCCCTCCTTGACGCCTTCCAGACCGCGCGTCATTTCGAAATCGACACGCGGCGCATCATGACCGGTGACGTAGTAATGGGCCGTGCGAAGCGCCGCCTCCATGACGCCGCCGGTTGCGCCGAAGATGGTGCCGGCACCGGTGTAGGCACCGAGCATGTGATCGGGCTGCTCATCGGGAATGGTCACGAAATCGATGCCCGACTGCTTGATCATGCGCGCGAACTCACGCGTGGTCAGCGACACGTCGACGTCCTGATAGCCCGACGAGCTCATCTCCTTGGAGCGGATGATCTCCGACTTCTTGGCCGTGCAGGGCATGATCGACACGACGAAGATCTTTGCCGGATCGATCCCCATCTTCTCGGCGTAGTAGGTCTTCGAGAGAGCGCCGACCATTTCGTGCGGCGACTTGCAGCTCGAGAAGTGGTCGATCATGTCGCCATGGAACTTCTCCATGAAATCGACCCAGCCGGGGCAGCAACTGGTGATCAACGGCAGAACACCCGTTCCCTCGAGCAGGCGGCTCTTGAACTCGGAAGCCTCCTCCATGATCGTGAGGTCGGCACCGAAGTTGGTGTCGAACACCGCCTTGAACCCCATCCGACGCAGCGAGGCGTAGATCTTGCCGGTGAGGTTGGCGCCGATCGGGAAACCGAAGGCCTCGCCGACCGCGACACGAACGGCGGGCGCAATCTGCACCACGCAGTAGGCTTCCGGATCCTGCAGCTTGTTCCAGACGGCAACGGTCTCGTCATACTCGACGATGGCGCCGGTCGGGCAATGGGCCGAGCACTGGCCGCAGCGCACGCAGGGCGAGTCGGCCAGCGGGATGTCGCCGGCAGCCGCGATCCGAGTCTTGAAGCCACGATTGAGGAAACTCAGCGCCCAGACGTTCTGATGCTGCTGGCAGACGGTGATGCAGCGGCCGCACAAGATGCACTTGCGCGGATCGAGCACGATGCTTTTCGTGGACGTATCGAGCGGCAGATCGGGGACGATGTTCGGCAGATCCGATGTGGTCATGCCGAAATCGGCCGCGAGGGCCTGAAGCTCGCAGTTCTGGTTGCGGAGGCAAGTGAGGCACTCGTTGGGGTGACGCGACAGCGTCAACTCCAGCACGCCGCGCCTCACTTCGACGATCTCCGGCGTCTCCGTCAGAATGTCCATCCCCTCGTCGAGGGGGGTGCAGCAGGAGCGAAGCATCTTGCCGGTGTTCTGCACCTTGACGATGCAAATACCGCAGGCGCCGGTCGCCTCGAGGTCCGGATGCTTGCAGAGCGTCGGAATCTTCACGTGAACCTTGCGCGCCGCATCCAGGATGGTGGTTCCCGGAGCGACCTCCACAGGCACGCCGTTAATCGTTGCGTTGATCATATCTGTCATTTCGACCACTTCTCGATCTCGGGAAATCAGGCTTCCGCGGCCGCGGGCTGCTTGAGGCGCTCGGTGAACTCCGACGGGAAATGCTTGAGCGCCGACAGCACCGGGTTCGGTGCGGTCTGCCCGAGCGCGCAGAGGGAGCCCTTCTGCATGGCTTGGGCGATCATCCTGATGTTCGCGATATCCTCCTCGGTGCCATCGCCGGCGACGATCTTGTCCAGGAGATGCAGCATTTGCGTTCCGCCGATGCGGCAAGGTGCGCACTTGCCGCAGGACTCGTCGACGCAGAAGTCGAGATAGAAGCGGGCGAGTTCGACGACACTGTCATGGTCGTCGATGACGATGAGACCGCCCGATCCCATCATGGAGCCGAGCTGCTGCAGGTGCTCGTAGGAGATCGGCGTATCGAACTGGCTTTCCGGGATCATGCCGCCCGATGGACCGCCGGTTTGCACGCCCTTCACCTTGCGGTCGGTACCGGTGCCGCCACCGATCGTCTCGACGATCTCGCGGATTGTGATGCCCATCGGCACTTCGACGAGACCGTTATGGGCGATCTTGCCGGTCAGCGCGAAGACCTTGGTGCCCTTCGATTTCTCCGTCCCCTTGGCGGCGAACCACTCGGCGCCGTTGAGCAGGATGCGTGGCACGTTGGCGAGCGTTTCGACGTTGTTGACGCAGCTCGGCTTGTCCCAGAGCCCCTTGACGGAGGGGAACGGCGGGCGGGGGCGCGGCGTTCCGCGCTTGCCTTCCACCGAGGCGATGAGAGCCGTCTCCTCGCCGCAAACGAAGGCGCCGGCGCCCAGACGGACGTCGAAATCGAAACTCCAACCGGAGTTCAGGATGTTGCGACCGACGAGGCCGGCCTGGCGCGCCTGTCGAATGGCCTTCTCGATGCGATCGACGGCGAGCGGGTATTCGGCGCGGATGTAGAATACGCCGTTGGTGGCATTCATGGCGCGGGCCGCGATCATCATGCCTTCGAGGACGGCGTGTGGATCCCCCTCAAGCACGGAACGATCCATGAAGGCGCCCGGATCGCCCTCGTCACCGTTGCAGATCACATACTTGACGTCCGACTGCATGCGACGGGCGAAATCCCACTTGAGACCGGTCGGATAGCCGGCGCCGCCGCGGCCGCGCAGACCGGAGGCCAGCACCTCCTGGCAGATCTCCTCGGCCGACATGGTGAGAGCCTTTCGAAGGCCCTGGTAGCCGCCATGCACGAGATAGTCGGCAAGCTTCTCAGGGTCGGCATGCCCGTTGTTGGAGAGCACAACGCGCTCCTGCATGGCGAAAAAGGCGGCGTGCAGATCGACGACATGGGCGCCAAGCGGGCCGACGGGATCATGGATCTCTTCGCCATTGGCAACAGGAGCAACGACCTCATCGACGAGGCGCGTCGCGAGATCTGGCGTCATCTCGCTGAACAGCACATCCTCGTGCCCCTTGCAGGTCATGCGAACCAACGGCCCCTTGCTGCACAGGCCCATGCAGCCCGTGCCGCCAACCTGAACTTTGCCCGCCAGGCCTCTTTCGGTGATATCGGCCTTGATACGCGCGACGATGTCCGCCGCGCCGGATGACTGGCAGCCCGTGCTCGAGCAGCAGACCAGGCGCACGTCCATTGCTTGCTGTTTGGCAAGCTCGGCGGCAGCTTTCACTTCAAGCTCTTCCGGCTTCATAACGGTCCCACTTGTATCTGGAATTGGTAGAACTCGGCGGCTTACTCGGCGTCGTCGGACTCGGCGGCAACGTGCATCGGCTCATCCCGCTTGACGTTCTCGAGCAGTCCATGCGCGTCGGTGACGTCCTGCTTGCCGTAGACCTTGCCATTGACCGAGGCGAGCGGCGCAAGGCCACAGCACCCGAGACAGCGCACACCCTGAAGGTGATACTCGCCATCCGGCGTGCTTTCGCCTTCCTTGATGCCCAGCTCGTTCTCGATGCCGTGCAGGAGTTTCGGCGACCCCTTGATGTGGCAGGCCGTGCCGGTACAAACGGAGATGATGTACTTGCCGGGGCTCTCCAGCTTGAAATAATTGTAGAAGGTCAACACCTCGTAGATGTTGGCAAGCGGAATGCCCATTTCACGGCCAAGCTTCATGGCGGATTCGCGCGGTACATAACCGAGCCGCCCTTGAAGCTCGTGAAGCGCCATGATGAGGCTGCCTCGCTTCTTCTTCCACTTTTGAGCCAGGACGACGATTTCGTCTTCCGGAGCCTCTTCGACTTCAACATCATCCAACGCGGTATCTTCGCTCATTGTCTTTGTCCGTGCAGCCTTTTGTTGTTATCTCAATCGATTTAGAAGGCGTCCGTATCAAATTGGATATTCTGTCTTCCAGCTTTACGAGATTACTCCAATCGACTCGCCTTCCGGTCGCGCCCGAATATTTAGATTTTTGCTTTCATATTTTCGGAGCCACCAAGCATTCGATCCATGTCGTCCGCTTCAACACTCGACGAGGCTTTCACATCATCAGCGCTTCATCAAGAAGTAGAGTTCCCTATACGGCGGCACAAACATTCGATCCGAAACGTTTTCAGGAGAATGCATTCCGTTCATGCTGCGACAAAGCAGATGCGAAGGCGGCTTTTCAGCCACCTCCGCCCCGCCAGATGAAAGGGAATCTCACGTCAGTCGCGCACCAGCCACCCTCAGACAGGGGTACCACCGGCAGGTGCCGCGTACTTCTTGTCGACATCTTCGATAGCTTTTACATTCCCTCCTGATGGCCCATCTGGATCAAACTTTCCGGTCAGACTCAGGAAGGTGTCGGCGATCAGCTTGGCATGTTCGACCCCCACGACACGGGCGCCCATGGTAATGATCTGAGCGTCGTTGGAGAGCGCCGCCCTTTGGGCGGAGTAGACATCGTGGGTCAGCGCGGCGCGAATGCCGCGAACCTTGTTGGCGCTGATGCATACGCCGATGCCCGTTCCGCAAATAAGGATGGCTCGGTCGTAGGTTCCGCCCAAAACGCCCGTTGCGACCCGGTCGGCAAGGTTGGCATAGAAGGGATCGGCGACATTACCGGTACGCGACACTTCGAACACCTCGAAGTGAGACTTGAGATGTTCGGCCAGCACGTGAGCCAGCCCTTCTCCGGCACTGTCACCGGCCACCGCCACCTTGATCATGCTTTCCTCTCCGCATATTGGCGCCCGAGTTCGCTTGCCGGGCCTTATGGCCTCCGCCGCGTGGATGTGAATTCCGCCACCTCGCTTTCCGACGAGGCGATCAAATTCTCATCCCTCTGTGCGTCTCGGGGCTTTCTGAGGCGAAGATAACACCGTAACAGGCGAAATCAACCTAATTGTGTTGGTTTGATAACTTATGTTGATATTTTTGTGATTTTAAGCTAGGAGCTGTCGCAAACGGGAGGATCAGCATGTCGACCACAGCCGAATGGATCAGGGAAAAGGCGACAAACGCGCCGGTAGACTTCCAACTCGCCAACTGCATCCGGGCGCTCGCCATAGATGCGGTCGAGGCCGCCAACTCGGGTCATCCCGGAGCCCCCCTCGGCATGGCGGATGCCGCGACGGTACTGTTCGCCCGTCACCTGAAGTTCGACGCGGCCCACCCCGACTGGCCCGACCGGGACCGCTTCGTGCTTTCGAACGGCCATGCGTCGGCGCTGCTCTACGCGCTGCTTTATCTCACCGGTTATCAGGACATGACGATTGATGAGATCAAGGCCTTCCGCCAGTGGGGATCGAAAGCAGCCGGCCATCCCGAGTATGGCCACGCCAAGGGCATCGAGACGACGACCGGACCACTGGGGCAAGGCATCGCCGGCGCGGTGGGCATGGCGATGGCGGAGCGGCGGCTCGCCGACGAGTTCGGCGCCGATGTCGTGGATCACCACACATATGTCCTCTGTGGTGACGGCTGCCTTGAGGAAGGCATCAGCCAGGAGGCGGCCTCGCTGGCCGGCCATCTCGGCCTCGGCAAGTTGGTCGTTCTCTACGACGACAACGGGATCACCATCGACGGATCCACGACGATCAGCTTCTCCGAAGACATTCCGGCGCGGTTCCGGGCCTGTGGCTGGCACGTCCAGACATGTGACGGCCACAACATCGGCGCTCTCGATCAGGCGATCGCCGCCGCCAAGGCTGCGACAACCCGCCCGTCTCTGATCGCCATGCGCACGGTGATCGGCTTCGGATCTCCCAACAAGGCCGGCAAGGAATCTTCTCATGGTGCGCCGCTTGGCGCCCAGGAAGCCGCTGCAACCAAGGCGGCGCTCGGTTGGACCGCGCCAGCCTTCGAGATTCCCGACGAGCTTCTCACTCGCTGGCGCCAGATCGGAAGTCGCGGCGCGGTGGCGCGTCAGGCCTGGCAGGACCGCCTTGCAGCTCAGCCGGTCGCGCTTCGGGATGAGTTCGCAAGGCGCATCAGCGGCGCCCTCCCCTCTGAATACCCGAACGCCGTCGAGGCGCTGAAGCGCGAGCTGTTCGCCAAGCCTCAGAAGGTGGCCACACGCCGCGCCAGCCAGATTGCCCTCGAAGCGATCACCGCCGCTGCGCCCGAGATGATCGGCGGCTCGGCCGACCTCACCGGCTCCAACCTGACCCGTGTCAAGGCGGTCGACAGCCAGTTCACCCGCTCCCGGTCGGGTCGCTATGTAGGCTATGGCGTGCGCGAGTTCGCCATGGGGGCCATGATGAACGGCATGGTCACCCATGGGGGGCTCATCCCCTACGGCGGCACATTCCTGGTTTTCTCCGACTACGCCCGTGGCGCCATACGCCTGTCGGCGTTGATGGGCATCGGCACCATCTATGTGATGACCCACGATTCGATCGGGCTCGGCGAGGACGGCCCCACGCACCAGCCGGTGGAGCATCTGGCGTCACTTCGCGCCTTGCCACGCCTGCTGGTCTTCCGCCCTGCCGACGTGGTGGAAACGCTCGAATGCTGGGACGTCGCGGTCCGGAGCCGCAATCGCCCCTCGCTGCTGGCGCTGTCGCGGCAGGCGGTGCCGCAGCTACGCGGCAATGACGGAGAAGATCCCACGGAGAATCGCGTCGCTTCGGGCGCCTACGTCATTCGCAGCTTTGGCGGCGACAAGCGTGACGTGACGCTGCTCGCCACCGGCACCGAGGTATCGTTGGCCATAGAGGCAGCGGAAGTGCTTGCACAAGACGGGCTTTCCGTCGCCGTGGTGTCGATGCCGTGCTGGGAGCTTTTCGAGGCGCAACCCAAGACCTATCGCCAGTCCGTCCTCGGCTCGGCGCCACGCATTGCCGTCGAGGCGGCGGGAAAGTTCGGCTGGACGCGCTATGTCGAAAGCGAAGAGGACGTCATCGGCCTCGACGACTTCGGCGCGTCGGCTCCAGCCGAACGGCTCTATGCCGAGTTCGGGATCACCCGTGACGCCATCGTCGCCAAGGCAAAGGCCTTGGCGGGGCGCGCCTGAGCAGGGGTTCCGAACCGCTTGAGTGCTGGCGAAGGGATAGGGCGGCCTCCTCCCGCCCGATCGGAGCCGTGCCGGAATCTCTCCCGTTCAGGTACGGCTCCCAACACTAAACGGCTTCAAGAGGACAGATCCTCGCCTGCCAGAAATAGCGGCCCGCAGAAATGCCGCAAACGCCGCGTATCGACCTTGCTGGAAACCACAAGGTCAAACGATGAACCAGCACGCCCGCGACATCGAGCCGGATCTCGGCCCGCTTCTCGACATGACCGATGATCTTCCGGATCGGGATACGTTCGGAAGCAGCAAGACCGAGCCCCACCTTGATGGCGACACCAAGAGGAAGCCCGGCCTGACGCTTGGGCCGATGGACCGGATCGGCCCGATGAGCGCCCCGCTCTCGGAGCGGTCACCCAAGCGCATATCCAAAGCGGCGACGTCCCCTGCCCCCGGTGTTTGGGGCGGATTCTGGCGGGCCGTCGTCATCGGCATCGTTTCCGGAACCGTCGGCGGCCTCGTCGGCGCCTTCACCCTCGTCTGGCTGACCGGCGAGGGATGGAACGTGTTCGCCAAGCTGCTCGTCGACGCGATCGGACACCTCTGAGTCCTTCGAGCTGATCTCAGGCCTGCAGCCAGCCATCAACGTCGGCCGCCTTCGGAAGGCCACCGGCGTGCACGACCTTGCCATCGACCACAACGCCGGGAGTGGCTGCGATGCCGTAGCCGGCGATGGCCGCGTAATCGGTAACCTTCTCGATCGCGACGGGCACGCCGAGCTTGTCGGCCTCGGTTTTCAAGAGATCGGCGGTGAGCTGGCAGGTTTTGCAGCCGGAGCCAAGGACTTTGATATCTTTCATGATTCCATCCTTCTCATGCGAACAGTAGATTGAACAGATAGCCGACGGCCAGGATGCCGAGCCCGACGACACCAGCAAAGACGGCAATCAGCCGGACGGTCAGAACCTTTCGCAGGATGATCATCTCCGGCAGCGACAAGGCGATCACCGCCATCATGAAGGCCAGCACGGTGCCGAGCGCGGCGCCCTTGCCGATCAGCGCCTCGACGATGGGAATGATTCCGGCGGCGTTGGAGTACATGGGAACGCCAACGACGACGGCGGCCGGAACCGACCACCAGGCATCCTTGCCCATGATCGAGGCGAGAAGATCGGCCGGAGCATAGCCGTGGATCAGCGCGCCGACCGCGATGCCGGCGATCACCCACATCCACACCTTGCCGACGATATCGGCGACCGCATCGAGTCCGGCTTGCAGGCGATCGACGACCGTGAGCTTGCGATCCGGCAGATCGACATTGCCCATGCGCACCTCGCGCACCCAGGGCTGCAGCCAACCGTCGAGATGAAAGCGGCCGATCACAAAGCCGGCGACAATGGCAACACCGAGGCCGAAGCCGAGATAGGTGAGCGCGACCTGCCAGCCGACGAGACCGAACAACAGGCCCAGCGCGACCTCGTTGACCATGGGCGCGGCGATCAGAAAGGAGAAGGTGACGCCAAGCGGCACGCCGGCCGATACGAAGCCGATGAACAGCGGCACTGCGGAGCAGGAGCAGAAGGGCGTGACGATGCCGAGCGATGCGGCGGCGACATTGCCGACGCCCTCGCGCTTGCCGGACAGAAGCCGGCGGGTGTTTTCGGCCGAAAAGAAGCTGCGGACAACGCCCATGGCAAACACCACCAGCGTCAGCAGCATCAGAACCTTGGGCGTGTCGTAGAGGAAGAAGGCAAGAGCGTCGGCGAGGTGACTGGCAGGCGCCACGGGCAGTTGCGCCACCGCCCAGAGGGAGACCGGCTGCAGCAGCTGATAGACGACGAACCAGAGGATGATCGCGGCGATGGTGGCGCTGATCCACAAGGAGGCGCGAGCTTCCCCCTCCGGCTTGGGCAGCGTGGGGAGCGGGCAACAGCTCGTCATGCCGCGATCTCCTCGGCTTTCTCGGTGACCGGCAGGGCCAGCGCCGCGTCGACCACGGCGGCAACGGCCGGGCTGAGAGCTGGATTGCGACGATAGCGAACCCATTGGGCGTCGCGCCGGTCGATGACCAGGCCAGCCACCTTCAGCGTCGCCATGTGGCGAGACATACGCGACTGCGAGGCGCCGAGCTTGCGCATCAACTCGCAGACGCAATGCTCCTCGCCGTCCCACAGCAAGCGAATGGCGCCGAGGCGGGTGGGGTCGGCGAGGGCCGAGAGAATGTCGACGGGGTCTTTCATGTGGCTATCCGCTTATGCGTTTATCCGCAATTACCGCTCGACGCCCCCTTCGACAATCCGGATCTTGCCATATATCGACAGTTCGTCTAGCGTCGATATATGGACAAGCTACAAGCTCTCGATTCCCTCTCCGCCTTGGCGCAACAGACGCGCCTCGATGTTTTTCAGCTGCTGATCCGCTACGAGCCGGAAGGCTTGGCTGCCGGCGACATCGCCGAGCGGCTGGGCGTGCCGCAGAACACACTGTCTAGCCACTTAGCCATCCTGACCCGCGCCGGTCTTGCGACATCGGAACGTCGCAGCCGGCAGATTATCTATCGTGCCGTGGTGCCCGCGGTGCGCAGCCTCGTGCGTTATCTGGTCGACGACTGCTGCGCCGGCCACCCGGAACTCGGACGCCATTTCGACTGCCGTAGCGGGGAAACCTGCGCCACGCCCCTCCCCAAGGAGAACGCTGCCATGCCAGACCGCATCTACAACGTTCTGTTTCTGTGTACCGGCAACTCCGCCCGGTCGATCATTGCCGAGACCATTCTCAACAAGGATGGCGCCGGTCGCTTCCGCGCCTTCTCAGCCGGCAGCCATCCGTCCGGTCAGGTCAATCCGCTGGCCATCGAGGTCCTGACGGAAGAGGGATTCCCGACCGAGGGGCTTCGCTCCAAGAGTTGGGACGAGTTCGCGGTGCCCGGAGCGCCCGAGATGGATTTCGTGTTCACGGTTTGCGACAACGCCGCCGGTGAAGTCTGTCCGGTGTGGCCCGGACAGCCGATGACCGCCCATTGGGGCATTGAGGACCCGGCCCGCGTCGTCGGCACCCACTTTCAGCAGAAGGCGGCCTTCATCACCGCCGCCCGCTACCTCAAGAACCGTATAACCGCCTTCCTGTCGCTGCCGCTGGCGAGCGTCGACCGCATGGCCCTGACCAGCCATTTGCGCGATATCGGCCGGCTCGACGGCGCCACGGCAAAGGCAGGAGAGGCCAAATGACGTCCGTTGCCAGCCGGCTCAGCTTCCTCGATCGCTACCTCACCCTCTGGATCTTCGCCGCCATGGCGCTCGGCATCGCGCTTGGCTACGCCTTTCCGTCGATCGAGGCGCTGATCAACTCGGGAACGGTGGGCACCACCAATATTCCCATCGCCGCCGGCCTGATCCTGATGATGTACCCGCCGTTTGCCAAGGTCCGCTACGAGGACCTGCCGAAGGTGTTCGCCGACCTCAAGGTGCTTGGGCTCTCCCTCGTGCAGAACTGGCTGATCGGGCCGGTGCTGATGTTCGCACTGGCGATCATCTTTCTCCCCGACAAACCCGAATACATGGTGGGCCTGATCCTGATCGGCTTGGCACGCTGCATCGCCATGGTGATC
The DNA here is from genome assembly GCF_023721755.1 of Pleomorphomonas sp. NRK KF1. GTDB lineage: Bacteria > Pseudomonadota > Alphaproteobacteria > Rhizobiales > Pleomorphomonadaceae > Pleomorphomonas. The sequence goes on from NZ_JAMDLH010000002.1 coordinate 667,236, forward strand.
GTCTGGAACGAACTCGCCAAGGGCTCGACGGAATACGCAGCCGGCCTCGTCGCCTTCAACTCGATCTTCCAGGTGCTGTTCTACTCGGTTTTCGCGTGGTTCTTCATCACCGTGCTGCCGCCGGTCTTCGGGTTGACGGGCTCGGAGGTGGACATCTCCATCGGCGAGATCGCCAAGAGCGTCTTCATCTATCTCGGCATACCCGCCATCGCCGGCGTGCTGACGCGGGTGGTGATGCTGCGCTTCGTCTCGAAAGACTGGTATCACGGCCATTTCGTGCCGAAGATCGGACCGATCACCCTCGTCGCGCTACTCTTCACCATCGTCGTCATGTTCTCGCTGAAGGGCGAGCTGATCCTCACCATCCCCGGCGACGTGGTGCGGATCGCGATCCCCTTGCTGATCTATTTCGTGGTGATGTTCGCGCTGAGCTTCATCCTGTCGCTGAAGGCCGGCACCGATTATCCGCGCTGCACGACGCTGTGCTTCACGGCGGCCAGCAACAACTTCGAACTGGCAATCGCCGTAGCGGTGGCCGTCTATGGCATCAACTCCGGCGCCGCCTTCGCCGCCGTCATCGGCCCTCTGGTCGAGGTGCCGGTGATGATCGGCCTCGTCAATGTGGCACTATGGACGCGTCGCTTCTTCCCGGCCGAGAAGGCAGCCTGACATGGATGTCGTGATCTACCACAACCCCGGCTGCGGCACCTCGCGCAACACGCTGGCCCTGATCCGCCATGCCGGCATCGAGCCGCACGTGATCGACTATCAGAAGTGTACGCCAAGCCGGGAATTGTTGCGCCAGCTGATCGGACGCATGGGCATGGCGGTGCGCGACGTGCTGCGAGTGAAGGGCACGCCCTACGAGGAGCTGGGACTGGGCAGTCCGGCGCTCACCGACGAAGAGTTGCTCGACGCCATGATGGCCCACCCGATCCTGATCAACCGGCCGATCGTGGTGAGCCCTCGCGGGGTAAAGCTCTGCCGCCCCTCCGATACGGTTCTGGATCTTTTGCCGGAGGGACCGCTAGCCGATTTCGTCAAGGACGATGGCGAGCTCTGCCTGCGCGATGACGAGACGGCTGACCGGGACGCAGGGCTCGTGGCGGCACTCACGGCGGAAAACCTGCCGACCAGCGACCTCACCGAGCCCGGCCGGCGGTTTTTCATCTATCGCACACTCTCCAGTGAGATCGTCGGATATGCCGGCTACGAGATCTATGGGACGGACGCCTTCCTTCGCTCGCTTGTGGTGCTACCGGCCTGGCGCGGCAAGGGCACCGGCAAGGCCATCGTGTCGCGGCTTGCGCGCCGCGCATTCGACGAGGGTGGACGGGTGGCGTGGCTGATGACCACTTCGGCGGCCGACTACTTCGAGGCAATGGGGTTCAGGCGCGTCGAACGGACAGCCGTACCCGAGGCCATTCTCGGCACGCGGCAGGCCAAGGATCTGTGTCCGTCGTCGGCGGTCATACTGTCGAGGGCAATCAGGCTATAGGCGGCCCGAGGCCGCCCATCACGCGGCGAGCCGGCGCGCAACCAACTGATCGACCTCGTCGTCAGACAGCATGCGTTCGACCAGCTGGACGCCCATGACCTGATCGTTGCACCAGACAACCTTGACGTCCAGCGGGCCAAGTGCCGGATGGATGACCCGACCTTCGGTGCCGGCCTTCATGCCGTCGATTTTCGCCAAGCGCATGCCGGAGCGCGAGGCATCGTGCAGACGAAGCGAGCGCTGAGCGCCATTGGCGAAGTCCACCGTCACCATGACGTCGGCCTGTTTGCGCGGGTGCCGGCGCTGGTCCATCAGATCATGGACCAGCGCGTCGACCTCGTGCTCCAGGCTCTGCACCTGACCGACAAGCGTGCCGCTCATGTCGGCCAGCTTCGCCGCCGCCTGTTCGGTCTGGGAGGCAAGCGTCGGCAGGCAGTTGAGGCTTGCGACCACGTCGTGATTGGCTGCCGTGGACCGGTCCAGGCTCTCGTTGATCTCCGAAGTTGCCGCGCTTTGCTGTTCCACCGCCCCGGCAATGGTCGTGCTCAGCGACGACATGGCTTCGATCGATCCCGTGATCTCGTCGAGTGAAGACGCGACCTCCTGGGCGGCGGCCCGAATATCCTCGACCTGCCGCGTGATCTCGTCGGTGGCGCCCGCCGTCTGATTGGCCAGTTGCTTGACCTCGGAGGCCACCACGGCAAATCCCTTGCCCGCCTCACCGGCGCGCGCCGCCTCGATGGTGGCGTTGAGGGCGAGAAGATTGGTCTGCTGGGCGATGGCCGAGATCAGCGTCGTGACCTGCCCGATCTTCTCCGATGCCTGGGTGAGCTTGCTGCCGAGCGCCCTGGCCGCCTCCGAGTAGGACCTTGCCGTTGCCGCATCCTTGGCCGAGACGGCGGTCTGCTGGGATATCTCGGAGAGGGAAGCCGCGAGTTCGGTGACGGCGGAAACGACGCCGTTCATGTCCTTGTTGGTAAGGTCGAGGCGGCTCAGCGACGCGTCCAACTCACTGCGCGTCGTCGACGCGTTGGTGGCGACGGCATCGATGACCAGGCTAACGTTCTGGGCGAGGCCGTTGATGGCCGTCACAACCGAGTGAACCGAGACGCGAAGACGATCGGCGACGCCGGCCAGCGCGGCCCGTTTGTTCTGCAGGATCTCGCGCTGCCTCTCCTCGGAGTTGGCTTCGTTGAGTTTCTCGATGGTCCGGTCGCGAAAATAGGCGACGGCGCGCGCCAATTGACCGACTTCGTCGGTACGACCGGCCTCCACCAGCTCGGTTGATATGTCGGAGTCGCCAAGTTCCCGAATATGCCCGTCCAGACTGGATATGCTGCGGACGATCGAACGGGACAGGAGTACGGCTGCGGCGATAGCCAGGATGGCGATGCCGAGCGCGAGACCAAGCATGGTGGACATGCGCGCCCAGAAGCCTCCGACGCGCACTTCAAGCAGCTCGTCGAGTTGATCGGCCGATTGCCGCCAGTAGCCATCCGCCGCAACGACAAGCGCCTTGTTGGCCTCGGAAAGCCCTGAGACCTCGGCCTTGGCTCGCGCGGTGTCATTCCGCAGCTCGGCGGCAACCTTGTTGGCAGTTTGCGAGAAGGCTTCGACGTTGCCGACAAAAGCCTTTGTCGGCCCGTCGAGCGCGGCGGCCACGGAACCGGACGCATTGCTCTTCTTGGCAACCTCCACCGACGCCTTGATCGTGCTCATGTCGGTTTCGATCTGCCCGAGAAGCACGATGAAAGCGGCACGGGCCGCATCATCGAGCTCATCCAGCGTCGACTGGTGGCGAGCCAGCATGTCCAGCTCGGCGGCGCGCGTGATCAGGTCGGGCAGACGCACCACCACCGTGTCCATGACGTAGAAGCTGTCGAGGTCGGGGTCGAGAATCAGGTTGCTGTCGTTGCCCGCAGCCGTCGCCAGATCCCGGAACAACGATCCAACCTCGGCCGTGCTCCTGCCGGACAGCGAAAGCCGGCCGGCTGCATCACGGACGGATTCCGGATACTGCGGCGCGGTAAGCGACCTGGCTGCTTCAAGTATTGTCTCACTGTCGCCATCGGGCTTCGACGCCCAGGAAATGACCGATGGCCACATCTGGCGAAGCCAATCGGTTCCAGCCAGTTCGGCATCGGCGAAAGCAATGTCTTTCTTGCTTTGCAGCACGAACAAGCCGGACATCAGTCCGAGAGGCAGAAGCAGCATGACAACGACGATGGCCAGTTTCCCACGAATGGACATTCGACCGCTCCGTCCCGCGTATTCGCCTCCTCATCTTCGTGCTAACAGCCCAATATTTAGGCAACCACGCCTAAAATTGACCAACACAGCCGAAAACCGCCGAATACGACTCAAATTAACCAAGGTATATTTTGGTTCAAAGTCGTTAATGCCGTATTTATTTCTCCTTTTCTGGCCACACCTCAATATATTGAATTCTGCATATCAAAAATCTCGACGCTTGCTTTGAGCGAAGAACGACAACCGGGGGACTCAGGATACGACGAGCTTCGAGCGCCTCCACACCCCTCAACCGAGCAGCGCCAAGCCTACCCCGCCCAAGCCGGACAAGACGACGACCACCCACGGCGGCGCTTTCCACACAACGAGGGCAACAAAGCCGGCGGAGGCCAAGGCGAAGTCTCGCAGGTCGGAGATAGCGCCCGTGAAAACGGGCGCGTACAGGGCCGCGCCAAGGATGCCGACGACGGCGGCATTGGCGCCTCGCATCAGCGATCGAGCGACAGATTTGCTGCGAAACTGATCCCAGAACGGCAGAACGCCGACGAGCACCAGAAAGCCCGGAAGAAAAAGCGCCAGCAGGGCCAAAACCGCGCCCAGAATACCGTGAGGCTCAGGGCCCAAGACCGCGCCGAGATAGGCGGCGAACGTGAAAAGTGGCCCTGGAACGGCTTGCGCGGCGCCGTAACCGGCAAGAAAGGCGTCCGGCGTCACCCAACCGCTTTGCACGACCTCGGCGTCGAGAAGCGGCAATACGACGTGGCCACCGCCGAAGACCAGCGCGCCTGCCCGATAGAAACCGTCAAGAACGGCGAAGGTCTGCGCTTGGCCGGCCAACAACGGCAAGACGACCAACAAAGCGACGAAGATCACCATGGCGCCGCCGGCCGTCCATCTCGACACCGGTACGGCGAGGTGGCCGGCGACAGGCCCGGCCTGTCCGCCGCCGCCCGGAACCAAACCGGCCACTGCCCCCAGGCCGATCGCCGCCAACATGCCGACACTGCCCGGCGCGAACGCCATCAAGACCACCGCAGCGATGGCGATCGTCGCGCGTTCACGGTCAGGGCAGAGGTTTCTTGCCATGCCCCAGACGGCCTGGGCCACGATGGCGACGGCGACGATCTTGAGGCCATGCAGGGCGCCATCGCCCGAGACGCCACCGATCGCAGGCGCTACCAGCGCGAAAGCCGTCAGGATCAGCGCCGACGGCAAGGTAAAGGCAAGAAAGGCGGCGAGCGCTCCGAGCCAGCCTGCCCGCATCATGCCGAGGGCGAAACCCACCTGACTTGAGGCAGGACCGGGCAGAAACTGGCACAGCGCCACGAGATCGGCATAGGCATGATCGTCAAGCCAGCGCCGACGAACCACCAGCTCTTCCCGGAAATAACCCAGATGGGCGATGGGGCCGCCGAAGGAGGTGAGGCCCAGCTTGAGAAAGGCGAAGAAGACTTCCGAGGGCGTCCCGCGCTGCGCGCCTCCACTAGAACCGGCAACTTGCTCCGTCATCGCCCCGCGCCCCCTCATTTCGGCATAGTGTCATGGTGACGGGAGATGACAAGCTCATGACGAGCTCTTCGCATGCGTTCCGTTCGTTGATGAGCGCGCCCCCAAAAAGTGACACATGAGAATACGGCGATCAGCGCCGGTTTGCGCTGATCGCCGCGAGACAGCCATATGAAGGCTACCCCTTGTTCCCTGCCGGGCAGCCGGAAGACTGAAGGTCTCCGCAGCTAGCCGGATCCCGGATCAGGACCTCGTGTTCTTGTCGGCCTCGGGCTTTACCGCCCTCTCGACCGAAGCCTCTAGGGAAGCGGCGAGCAAAGCCTGCGTGGGATCCGCGCCCTTGAAGCCGGCTTGAGCCAGGATTTCGTCCAGGATCGGCTTTTGCGCCGTGAAGCTCAACAACTGACCGGCCAGGTCGTTCATCGAGTTTCCACCCTGTTCGCCCGACCTGCCGCCGAGAGAACCGGGAAGCCCGCCGGTACTGAAGATCCGGATATCGGAGATCTTCTCGATCGGCTTCATGGCCTCGGCGAGTGCCTGCGGCACGATCTCCACGCGCGCCTTCGCCAGCTCGAAATCGATGATGCTGGCGGCGAGCGCGTTGCGCGCCTCGTTCCTGGCCCGTTCGGCCCGCGCCTCGGCCTCACCGAGCTCGATGACACCGGCGGCGCGCACCTTGGCGGCTTCCGCCTCGGCATTCGCCTGAATCTTCAGAGCGGCGGCGAGGTTCTCGGCAGCCTCTCGTTCGGCCTCGGCCTTGACCGTTATGGCCGTCGCGGCCTGCTCGGCTTCTTGACGTGCGGCGATCACGGCGATGCGCTTGGCGCGCTCGGCGATCTCGACCTCGCGGGCCGTTGCCACCTGCTCCTCGGCCGTGATGGCCGCCGCCTTGGCCTCGTCGGCCCTGGCGCGCGCGGCCTGTTCTTCCTCCGTCTTCTGGGCAACGGCGATGGCGGCCTCGATGCGCGCCGTTTCCGTCACCTTGCGGGCCTCGGCCTCACGCTCGGCGATGCCCCGCTCGGCCACGATGCGAGCGGACTCGCGGGCTTGGCGGGCCTCGGCGTCGCGCTCGGCAATGCCCCGCTCGGAATCCAGGCGGGCCGTCTCTTCGGCAAGTCGCGCCAGTTGCTCGGCCTTGGCGGCTTCGGCCCGCGTCTCGGCGGTCTTGTTGGCGATATCGCGCTCCTGCATCAGCTCGGCATCGCGCTGCTCGCGTTCGATCGTCAACCGCCTCAGCGCCGCCTCTCGATCCTTGGTCGCGATCTCGACTTCATTGTCGCGGACGATCTGGTTGCGCTCGCGCTTGCGCTCCTCGGTGATCTTGGTGAGAGCGGTGAGGCCCTCGGCATCGAAGCTGTTGTTCGGGTTGAAGTGCTTGATATCGGTCTGGTCGAGCCGCGTCAGCGACACCGATTCCAGCTCGAGGCCGTTCGACTGAAGGTCATGGGCAACGGCCGCCTGCACCGACTTCACGAACTCGGCGCGCTGCTCTTGCAGGTCGCGCAAGGTCATCGTCGCCGCCACGGAACGCAGGCCGTCGACAAACTTGGCCTCGACCAGTGCCTTCAGAGCGTCGGCATCATTGGTACGATCGCCCAGGGTCTGTGCGGCAAGCGCGATGTTCTCGAAATCCGGCTTCACGCGGACATAGAACTCGGCGGTTATGTCGGCGCGCATACGGTCCTTGGTGATCATCGACTCATTTTCGGCGCGCTTCACCTCAAGACGCAGCGTGCTGAGCGAAACCCAGGAATAGGAGTGGAAGACCGGAAGAATGATGGAACCGCCATCAAGCACGACCTTCTTGCCGCCAAAGCCGGTACGGACATAAGCCTTGTCCCGCGTCGCCCGGATGTAGAGCGACGATATGATGATGCCGATGACGGCAACCGCCATGACGATGATGCTGGCGATGATGCCGAGAGAAATGAACCCCATAGTCAGCCCCTGTTGATATCCACGTCGCTAAGTTCCTTTGGCGCCGGGATGGCCAGAAAGAGCCCGTCCGAACCGTCCACGATAATGACGAGCTCTCCGGTCTCGATGACGTATCCCGGCGCGGCCTGCGCCCGCAGGGTGTGTATGTTGTCGTACGCGTCTTTCACGCGGACGACGCCGGGCTGTCCCTGATCGAGTGGCCCGATGCTGACCGTGCCGATCAAACCGACAAGCCCGGTCTGGCTGACGGCGGATGTTTCGTCGCGGGGCATGATCTTCGCCAAGCCGCGACTGAGCCATCGCGTGGTAGGAAGCGCCAGGACCAGAGCCACAGGACCGGCCGCCAAAGTGGGCAAAGGGGCAACAACGCTGCCGGCGATCGCTTGAAGGGCGAAGCCGAAAATGGCAAAGGCCGAGATCAGGAGGACGGCCAGAACCAGGATCGGCACCCCGCCGGCGTTGAGCCAGGACATCCAGGCGCCAAGCAGCCCGGCGTCATGATCGCCGAGACCATGATAGCCAAGCCCGTCATCCAGCAGCCCGGAAGCCGAGACGCCCAGAAGCAGCGACACGAGCTCAACAAGCCCCAGACCGGCCACAACCAGAAGCGCCACCCAGAAGAGCTCCGTGCCGGGCTGGATGAACGTGTCCATCAACGCTGACCTTCGCGGAAGATCTTGAGACGCGCCTCGATGGCGTCCTCACGCTGCATCTTGCCCAGCTCCTCGACCTCCGCCGCGCCATGGACGGGCTTCGCGGGGACGCCGGTCACCCTCTCCACCGCCGCAAGCGCCGCTGCCAAGCGCTGATCGTTTCGCTGCGAGGGCGTCGCGGCAGGCGCCGTCTTCCTCTCGGCCCGCTCGGCGTCCTCAAGACGCTTCTTGGCGTCGGCGCGGGCTGAGGCAATGCTGCGCAAAGTGGCCTCGGCTTCGGCAATCTCGCTCGCGTTTTCGGCGATCGCTTTTTCGATGGCGTTGCGTTGCGCCTCCAGGTCGATCTGCACGCCCGTCGCCACACGCGCGAGATCCTCCCGCCCCTTGGCGAGGCCGGTCTTGATCTTTTCGTCAAGGTCGCGGATCTCGGCATCCAGATCCTCGGCCTTGGCTTTCAGACGATGACCGGAGGCCATCGCAACGCCCAGAACGGCGCGCGCTTCGTCCGTGATCTTGTCGATCTCCCGCAGGGCCTGCTGGGCGACGGCGATCGGGTTGGAGTTCTCCGCCACGTCGACCGCGTTGTTGACCACCCCGGCGATGACACGCCCGAGGCGGGCCAGAATACCTTCATTGGACATCGTGACCTCTTTCTGGAATTGAGAGCCGGTCTGCACGCCGACGCGAATGGTGATCAGAGACCCGTCGAAACAGAGACGGGCCTCGGCGAAGTCGCTCCAACCATTGCGATAGCCGTTCACCGAATAGGAAACAGTGACCCGTCCGCAGATGGTGGCAACGCTCAAGCTGTCTGGACCTTTCAGCGAGAACAGCTTGCCGTCGAGGGGAATGTCGTCGACGGGCACCTCGGGCGAGCGCCTGCTCCGGTCGCGCAAAGCCAGGGTGACCATGCGTGCCGGCAAGCCGGTCTTGGCCCGGATTTCCTCATAGGCCTCCTCATGAAGCGCAACGAGGTTCGCACCCTTGGTTCCGTCGAGAATCTCCATGGCCCGCCGATAGGCATCGAGCGTTTCGTGAAGCGCCTCACGGCTTTCCAGAGACGGCGACAGCGTGAGAACCATCGCAAATTGCGGCTTGTCGACCATGCAAGATACTATAAGGCACTTCTTTGGTGCTTTCAAGGTTGTGCCGACAAAATTGATTCTGCAAAAGTTGAAATGGTTAGCAGGTTTGGAAAAAGGGTGGAGCGCATCCGTCGCTCCGCCGGCGCAGGAAACACGCCTGCCTCAACGGGATTGGAAGACCCGCATGGCCTCAAGCGTGGCATCGCACAGGACCTGCGCACCGGCGATCACCTGATGCGGCTCGACGAACTCCGTCTCATTGTGGCTGAGACCATCGCGGCAGGGAACGAAGATCATAGCCGCCGGCCCAAGGCGCGCCATGAACAGCGCGTCGTGAAAGGCGCCCGAGAACATGCGTCGGCTGGGGAAGGCGCGCTTTTCCGCCGCGCCTTGGACTATGTCGATCAGCCGATCGTCAAAGCGGGCCGGCGCCACATCCATGCTGCGGCGGATCGACACCCGGCAGCCGCCGCTCGAGGCGATCTCAGTCGCCAGAGCGGCGACTTCGGTCTCCAGCCGGTCGATTTGGTCGCCGTTCGGATGACGGAGATCAATGGAGAACGTCACCTCGCCGGGAATGACGTTGACGGCGCCGGGGGCAAGGGTCAGACGGCCGACAGTGAGGCGCGCGTCGGCATCCGCCGGCATGACGGTTGCCTGCAATCGAGCGATGATGGCGGCCGCCACCGCCATGGCGTCGCGGCGAGCGGCGAGCGGCGTCGTGCCGGCGTGCGCCACCTGCCCCGCGATCGTGACTTCCAGCCAGCGCGTGCCCTGGATGCCCTCGACGACGCCGATCAGTGCACCCTGGCGCTCAAGCAAAGGCCCCTGCTCGATGTGCAGCTCGATATAGCCGGTAACAGGGCGCCCAAGCGGCCTCTCGATTGCTTCGGGTAAAGCGGCCAGCGTCGCGGCCAGCTCATCGGCAAGGCGGATGCCATTGCCGTCCAACGTGTCTTGCCAGCCGCTCGGGAAAGCGCCGGTCGCATGAACCTGCGATCCGAAGGCGCCGGGTGAAAAGCGGCTGCCCTCCTCGTTGGTCCAGGCCACCAGTTCGATCGGGCCGGCGGTGACGATGCCGTTGTCCTCCAGTGTTTCCAAGACTTCCAGCGCGGCGAGCGTTCCGAGCGCGCCATCGAAACGTCCGCCGGTCGGCTGGCTGTCGAGGTGGCTGCCGATCAGGAAAGGCGGGCGGTCGTTGTCGGCGCCGGCCCGTCTCAGGAACAGGTTGGCGGCCGCGTCCTGGAAGACCGAAAAGCCGCGCGCCGCGCCGAGTCCGGCCAATAGCGCCCGCGCCGCCCTGTCTTCGACACTGAGTGCCGGCCTGTTGACGCCGCCGGCCGGCGTGCCACCGATCGCCGCGAACGCATCGAGCCGGGCGAGCAGGCGACCGCCATCGATCACGGGAAAGGTCATGGGCGCAGTCCGGCCATGAAGGCCTTGACGCGATCGGGATCGACCATGTTCCACCAGACCCCGTCATGCTTGAGAGCGGAGGCGACGATGACGCCATCGACGATGCCGAGAATGTCGCGCGCGTTGTCGGGCGTGACGCCACTCCCCACCAGCGTCGGCAGATGCGAAGCCTCCTTGATCAGGCGGATATAACCGAGGTCGGCAGCATGGCCGGTGCGCTGACCTGTGGCGATCACGGCATCGGCGTCGAAGAAGGCGAGATCGCGAACCAGTTCCTCGACCGGCCGGTCGGCGACGATAGCGTGTGCGCCATGCTTGACGTGCGCGTCGGCGAAGATGCGGACGCCCTTCGCCCTGAGGCGGGCACGATAGCGCATGGCGCGCGCCGCCTCGCCCTCGACGAAGCCTTCGTTGGCGACATAGGCGTTGGTCCACTGGTTGACGCGGATGAAACCGGCGCCGGATGCGCTCGCCACGGCCAGCGCCGGCAGGGCGGCGTTGGCCAGCACGTTGATGCCGATGGGACGGCCGAGCTCGCGACGGATGCGATCGGCGACCACGGCCATGTGGGCGGCCGTCTCGGGACCGATATCGTCGGGTTTGGAAAATGGCACGTCGCCGTGGTTCTCGACGATGACGCCATCGCAACCGCCGGCAAGATAGGCGCGGGCGTCAGTGAGGCCGCGCTGATAGATGTCCTCGACGGGTTCACCGTCGTGGCGCGGCGCGCCGGGCAAGGGCGCCAGATGGACGACGCCGATCACGACCTTGGTGCGGCCGAACAGATGCTGCAGGGCGTCGCCGGTCGTCTGGCCAACCGGTTTTGCGGCTTCGGTCATGAAAGATCCCTCGATATCCCTGCAAGCAGAGCATTGATTTCCGAACGGCTCGGGCAGGCGGCGAGCGTTCCGCGCCGGGTCACGGCGATGGATGCCGCCCGAACGCCGACGGTCGTGGCGAAAACGAGCGGCATTCCGCCTGTGAGGCAGCCACTCAGCACGCCGGCGAACACATCGCCCGCCCCGCTGCTGTCGACGGCCGCGACCGCCGGAGCGGCGATGCGATCGACGTCCGTCGCGCCCTGGTCGAGGCAAATAGCCCCACCGGCACCGAGCGTGACGACCACGGACGCAGTGCCGCCCCGCGACAGGCGGCGGGTGGCCTCGACCGGATCGGAGCAACCGGCCAGCGTTTCGGCCTCGCCGGCGTTGATGACAATGACGTCGGCATCCGGCAACGGCCCCTCGCCCAGCGGACTGGGGTTGAGGATGGTAGTGGCACCGCCGTCTTTCGCCCTCTCAAGGCAAGCCCTGGTGACATCGGCCCGAAGGTTGCCCTGCATCAGCAGGTGGTCACCCCGTCCGGGCCACGAAGGCTGCCCAGTCGGATCGAAAGCCATGGCCGAGGCGGCGGCCGTCACGACCACGTTCTCGCCCGTCCGGTCGACCAGAATGGTCGATCTGTCGGTCGGCGTGTCGAGCACGACCAGCCCGTCGAGCGGCAGTTCGGTGCCAAGCGCCGCCCGCAGGAAAGTGGCATCGGCATCATCCCCGAGCGCGGCGCGGAAGACCACCTCGGCGCCGGCGCGTAACGCCGCCACCGCCTGGTTGGCTCCCTTGCCGCCGACGCCACGGGCCGTCGCGACGGCATTCACCGTCTCGCCGGGCCGCGGCAACCGTTCGACATAGAAGGTGTCGTCGACGCAGATGTTGCCGACCACGTGGAGCGCCATCGCTCAGTCCCGTCCGGTCGCCCAGGCCAGCATCTGCTCGAACAGCGTCTTGTAGCCCTTCCAGGCGACGAAATCGGGCGACAGCCAGTGCGGCCCGACGTCGGACGTCCAGGCGACCGTGCGCCCCTTGCCGTAGGCGCCGGTGACGAGCAGCGGCAGGGAGCCGTATTCGGACGATACGGTCGCGAGCACCTCGGCGCCCGGCTTGACCTCGACCTCGTTGAACCCGAGGAGCACCGGCCAATCCTTGCCGATACCCTTGAGGATCGGATGATCGGGCTTGCCGGTGATCTCGGCGGTAAAGCCTTCCGGCACCTCGACGCGGTCGTCATAGGGAAGACAGGCGACCGGCAGCACCTCCTCGACGGCGGTCTTGCGGTAGCGGGCGCCGCCGTTGATGCCCTGGAAGGAATAGTACCCGCCGAACATCAAGAGGCCACCGCCGCTCTGAACGTAATCGCGGATCAGCTTCAGCCGGTTGGGCGTCGTCTGCGACTTGATCCAGGTATCGGGATGCAGCAACAGCGTGTTGGCGCCGATGTCGGAGAGCACCACCGCGTCATAGGCCGATAGCGCGTCCATGGTCTGCGGAAAGTCGCGCTGCGCCTCGTGCGAGGGCATGAAGGTGACATCGAACGGTCCACCTTTCAGCGCCTTCAGGAGCTCGTCGGCGCCGGTGTGATAGGTGACGGTGGCGAACTGGTCGAAGCCCTTGATGTGGGTCGCCGTGGAAACCCAGGATTCGCCGGCCAGCAGGATCTTCTTGGTCATTTTGCTTTCCTTGCCCGTGTGGCTTGAGACCGCCGGTCAGGCGGAGAACACCGATTTGGGATTGTCCGTGAGCATGCGCCGGATCACCGCCTCGTCGAGGCCGTGACGCTTGAGGCGTGGCACGAAATGGCGCAGCACGTGGGCGTAGCCGAAGCCGCCGTAGCGGGTCAGCATCATCTTGAGGAAGACGTCCTGCGACATCAGAACACGGTCGGCATATCCCTTCTCGACCAGCGTCAGGATGCCGCGCGCGTTGTCCTCGTCGGAGGGCGACTGGGCGTCCTGATCGGCGTAGTAGTAGTCCATGCCGATCATGTCATACTCGATGAAGGCGCCACGGGCCGCGAGCGAGGTCTGGTAGGCGGTGTCATTCCAGCTCGGATTCATGTGGCAGAGCACGGTGTGGCCGAGATCGGCGCCCTCCGACTCCACCATGTCGAGAACCTCGTGGGCCAGTCGTTCCCAGCCGGGCAGATGAATGGTCAGCGGCACGCCGGTGCGCGCCGAAGCTCGCGCGGCGCCCCTCAGCGAGCGCCGCTCGGCCTCGGTGAAATCCTTCGAGACCCCAATCTCGCCGATGATACCGGCCATCACCGGCGGCTGCGTTTCGCCGCCGCCGACGTCGTCGATGATGAACTGGGCGATGGCTTCGACATCCATCGCCTTCATCCAGTCGGGATGGCTGAATTCGAGATAGAAGCCGGTCCCCATGACGATCTTGAGGCCGGAAAGCCGGGCGATACGGGCAAGCGCTTCAGGGTTGCGACCGATGCCGATAGTCGTGGCGTCGACGACCGTGTTGCCGCCGAAACGGCGGTAGCGCTCCAGCTCGCGCAGGGCGACATCGGCATCGTCCAGCGAGACGTTGTCGCGGTTGAGATAGGGGTTCATTCTGAGCTCGCCGATGATCTCGATGTTCACCGGCTGCTCGGACACGCGGCGCCCTTCGTCATCGATATCGCACGGGCAGCGCCAAGCCTTTCCGCCGTCGAGCAGGATGTGCTCATGCATCAGCGTGACGCCCATCTCATCGACCGGGATGGGACCGGTGACCGTCATCACCATGCCCGATCGGACGCCGATCGGCGAACGTTCGCCCTTTTTGTCTGCGAACAGGTGGTCCATGGTCAGCGCCCCCTCGATCCGCCCTTGAACAGGCGGAAGTTCAGCCAGATGGCGACGAGGATGATCGAGCCGGTCACGATCGGCGTCAGGAACGGCGACAGGTGGGCGAGGATCAGGCCGTTGGCGATCACCGCCACGGTCAGGGCGCCCAGAATGGTGCCAACCACCGAGCCGCGACCGCCAAACAGCGACGTACCGCCCAGCACGACGGCTGCGATGACGTCGAGTTCGAAGCCCTGGCCGGAGTTGGACGAGCCGGAGCCAAGCCGCGATGCGAGGATGATGCCGGCCAGCGCCGCCGCCGAGCCGGTCAACACATAGACCATGAGCGTGACGAGGCGCGTGTTGACGCCCGCCCGCCGTACCGCCTCGGCGTTGGCGCCGACGCCCGTGACATAGCGGCCGAACCTCGTCTCGTTAAAGACGACATAGGCCAGGGCCAGCATGACGATGGCGATCAGCGCCGGCACCGGCATTCCCATGAACCAGGCGCGGCCGATCATGTTGAAGCCGCTCGCCGGATCGACCGGGATGGAATAGCCGCCGGTAATCAACAGCGCGATACCGCGGATCACCGACAAACCGGCCAGCGTGACGATGAAAGCGGGTATGCCCTCGAAGGCGATGAAAAAGCCCTGCAACGCGCCGACGGCGGCGCCCAGGCACAGGAGTGCCAGCACGACCACCGGCCAGGGAACGCCCCATTGCAGCAGAACGGCGGAAAGCGTCGCGGTCAGAGCCAGGATCGATCCGACCGACAGGTCGATACCGCCCGTGGTGATGACGAAGGTCATCGCCGAAGCCACGATCAGCAGCGGTGCGGACTGGCGCACGATGTTGAGAAGGTTGGGTGCCGTCAGGAAAGCATCGGTCGCGACCGAAAAGATGATGCAGACGGCCACAAAGAACAGGGCGATAGACACGACGCCACCCCGGGCGATCGCCTTCTCGCGCCAGTTCGCCTTGACGAGGCGAGAGGGAGCATCCGTCTTGATTGCGCTGTCGCTCATGCCGGAACTCCCGCGTTGCCGGCCGCCCCGGCCGAACGGGCGGCGAACTTGCGCCCGACGATCAGGTTGACCACTTCCTCGATGCTGGTTTCGGACACGTGACGTTCGGCGACGTTGCGCCCCTCGTACATGACCTGGATGCGGTCGCAGACCAGGAACAAGTCCTGCAGGCGATGGGTGATCAGGATCACCGATACGCCACGGGCGCTGACGGCGCGGATCAGGTCGAGCACGGCCTCCACTTCGGCGACGGCCAATGCCGCCGTCGGCTCGTCCATGATCAGAACGCGCGGATCGAAGGAGGCGGCACGACCGATGGCGATCGACTGCCGCTGTCCACCCGACAGGTTCTCGACCTTGAGGCGGGTGTCGGCAATGACGATGCCGAGACGGTCGAGCATGGCGCGTGCTTCGGCATGCATGCGCGCCTTGTCAAGGAACGACAACCCGGCGATGCGGCGGCGCGGCTCGCGGCCGAGAAACAGATTGCCGGCGACATCCACCGTGTCGCACAGGGAGAGGTCCTGATAGACCATCTCGACGCGGGCGGCGCGCGCATCGGCGGGCGAGGCGAAGGTGACCGGCTCGCCATCAATCTCGATGACACCGGAATCGGGGATGATCGCGCCCGACAGGACCTTGCTGAGCGTCGACTTGCCGGCGCCGTTGTCGCCGACCAGACCAAGCACCTCGCCCGGCTTCAACGTCAGCGACACGTCGTCGAGCACCTGAATGGGATGGTAGCGCTTGGAGATGCCGGTCATCCGCACGCGATAGGGTAAGCTGTCCGTCATGCTGAAATCCAATCGGGAGCGGCCGAGGCACACCCCATGGGCATGGCGTCCCGCCGGCGGGTCGACAAGACGGCCGACGGTACGCAGCGACGCACGGCGACGCCGAGGATCGCCTCGGCGTCCCGACCGTTCACAGAGATCGGCTCACTCGAACATCGACTTGAAGCCGGCCACGTTGTCCTTGGTGACGATGGTCACGGGGACGTTGATGATCGGGTCGATGGTGCCGCCCTTCTTGAGCGTCATCAGCGCCTCGACGGCGGCCTTGCCCTCACCTGCCGGATCCTGCTGGACGACGGCGACGACCCAGCCTTCCTCGATGCCCTGCGCGGCCTGCTTGGTCAGGTCCCAGCCGAACACCTTGACGCTGTCGGTATGGCCCTGGGCGGTAACGGCCGAAACCGCGCCGATCAGTGCCGGCTCGCCGGTGGCATAGAGCGTGCCCATGCCCGGATTGGCGGTCATCAGGTTCTCGGCAGCCGACAGAGCCACATCCTGAACGTTCTGGCCGTCGACCGTGTCGAGGAAGGTCACGTCGGCGCCGCTGGCCGTGACGGCCTTCTTGAAGCCGTCGAGGCGCTGGTTCTGAATGAACGAGTTGAGCGCGCCGACGACGCCAACCGTCGCCTTGCCGCCCATGCTCGCCTTGACGTAGTCGGCGTAGAACTTGCCGATGTCCTCGCCGGCCTTGGTGTTGTCGACGCCGACGAAGGCGACGTTGTCGCCATCCGGAATCTGGGCGTCGATGGCGATGACAGGGATGCCGGCGGCCTTGGCAGCGGTGATGGCCGGCTTCACGCCGTTGACGTCGATGGCCACCAAAATGATGCCGTCGACCTTTTGCGTGATATAGTTCTCGATGGCGTCGTTCTGCGCGGCAGGCACGTTGTTGGCGTTGAAGATGACGAGGTCGACGCCCGCCGCCTTGGCGGCCGCCGTGGCGCCGTCGTTGATCTGGTTGAAGAACAGCGCCTGCTGATTGATGTTGACGAGCGCGAAGGTTTCGGCGGAGGCCGGCGACAAACCGGCAGCTAGAGCGGACGCGAGAAAGCTGCCCGCGAGAATCCTGGAAAGACGCATTCGGAATCCCCTTTGGTTTATGTGCCCCTTTGGGGCTTGTTGGCGTCGGATGACACGGCGCGATGATTCAAGAGTATTGATTTTCTGTCAAGTAACTTGAATGACGATTTCAGCGGCAATTCGGCCATTTCGCAGGCGCCCGCGCGCCAGCCATGTCGGCAGGTACCGACAGCCACCCATTGTTCGGATCGAGTTGACCGGCGAGCGGTCTAGAAAGTCGCGGGCGTGTTGACCCAGAAAATGCTGGCCCGACGATCGCCGGCATTGCGGTAGTGGTGCGGCAGATCGGAGTTGAAGGCGAAAGCGTCGCCCTCGACCAGGTGGAAACTCCGCTCGCCGACGATCAGTTCGACCTCGCCGGCAATGACGTAGCCGACTTCCTCGCCGACATGCTGGATGGGACCGGCGCTCTCACCGCCCACCTCGACGTGGTGGATGTTGCACTGCAGGAGATGGCCGGGCGAGTAGGGAATGATCCGCTCGAGCGCGATGCCCTTGCCACGTCGCAAGGGGTCGAGCGTCAGGACCGGCCGCGTTCCGGCCCGGAAGATCATGCCCTCCTCGCCGTGCGACTCCTCGAAGAACCAGCCGATGTTCTTGTCGAGCACCTTGATGATCCGGTGGAGCATGGGCAGCGAGGGCGAGGCCTTGCCGTTCTCGATCTTCGACAGCAGGCTTTCCGAGCAGTTGGCCGCATCCGCCAGCGCCTTCAGCGTCATGCCGCGCGTCTGACGCGCCAGCTTGAGGCGTGTGCCGAGGCCGGCCGGCATGCCATGACGGATGTCTTCGGGCTGTGCGCCGGCGGCATCAACAACGACCGTGTCGTCCGTCTTCATAAAACACTTTCCTGGACAGGCAGCTCATTCCGCGGAAGCCCGCATGGAGCGAACTCGGGCACGAAGAGCCGGCCCGCGCCTTCAGGCCGCATCCCTCAGGCTAAGACCGTTCAGATTGAGACTCAACTCGTGGCATTCGTCAATCTGGCGGCCTGCCACCATCGAGAGAGACCACCACGGCAACCCATTGGCTCAAGCGTCCTCCGGACGCAAGCGGCTTGACAGGCTTCGACCCCGCCCTCTTAATGTCAGATGTCAGACCAATTTGCTGGATGGGGCTCCGGCAACCAGAACGGCGGGCAGATGGCGGGCGACACTTCCTCCCTTGAGCGTATTCCTCGCGTCGATCGCGTTCGCAGCGTCATGAACGCGCTCGCCGACCACATAGAGCGCGCCGGCATGAAGCCCGGCGACAAGCTGCCGACCGAACGCGAACTGTCGCTGGCGCTTGGTGTCGGCCGGTCGACCGTGCGCGAGGTGATCCGGCAGTTGCAGGCGCTCGGCGTCGCCGAACCGCGCGTTGGCTCCGGCACCTTTCTCATGCGGACGATCACGCCGGGCACGGTCCACATGTCGCTGTCGCTCGATATGTCGCATCTGAGAGATGCGCTGTTGCAGACGCTGGAAGTGCGGCGCGGCATCGAGGTGGAAGCATCGGCGGTCGCCGCCCTCAAGCACACCCTTGAGGACGTTCCGCTGATGGAAGCGACGCTGGTCGAGATGGAACGTGTCCACCTCGACAAGGGTACCGCCGGCCGGGAAGACCTTGCCTTTCACCTGTCGCTCTACGACGCCACCCACAACCCGCTGTTTCCGCGTCTGCTCGAGCAGATGCGCGAGACCTTCGAGAGCTTTTTCGACCAGCCTTTCGACCGGCCGGATTTCGCCCGGCGGTCCTTTCCGTTCCACCGCGAACTGTTCGAGGCGATCGTCGCCCGCAACGTCGCCATGGCGCGCGAGAAGACTTACGCGATCCTCGAAATCGTCGAGGAAGACATCAAGGACATGTCCAGATGAGTGAGGAAGCCGACCCGATCAGGCGCGCCAGCCTGATCGTCGCCCATGATGGGGCGAACGCCTACGACGCCGTTGTTCCGCCGATCGCCCAGACGTCGCTGTTTACCTTCTCGTCCTATGACGAGATGAATGAGACCTACATGGGCAAGAAGGCGCGGCCCACCTACAGCCGCGGCCTCAACCCGACCGTGCGTCATTTCGAGGACATGATCGCGCGGCTCGAAGGCGGCGAGGACGCCATCGGCTTTGCTTCCGGCATGGCGGCGATTTCCTCGACGGTGATGACCTTCGTCCGCCCCGGCGACAAGCTGCTCTGCGTGCGCCACGTCTATCCCGACGCCTATCGCCTGTTCGAAATCCTCTTGAAGCAGTATGGCGTTCATACCGTCTATGTCGACGGGCGCGACGAGGCGGCGGTGGCCCGCGAGTTGCCCGGTGCCGCGCTGTTCTATCTTGAAAGCCCCACCAGTTGGTCGATGGACGCGCTCGATGTCGCGTCCCTCGCCGCTCTCGCTCGCAAGCACGGCGTCGTCACGGCGATCGACAACAGCTGGGCGTCGCCCGTCTTCCAGCAGCCGCTGTCGCTCGGCGTCGATCTCGTGCTTCACTCGGCCTCCAAGTATATCGGCGGCCATTCCGACGTGGTCGCCGGCGTGGTGACCGGATCGAAGGCGCTGATCGGCAAGATCCGCGCGACGACCTATCCCTATCTCGGCGGCAAGCTGTCTCCCTTCGAGGCCTGGCTCTTGATCCGCGGCCTCCGGACACTACCGGCCCGGATGAAGGCGCATGAGGCGGCGGCGCTCTACGTCGCCCGCAAGCTCGCCGCCCATCCGCTGGTCGAGAACGTCCTGCACCCCGGCCTCGGCAACAGCCTGCCGCCTGGGCTCTTCGGCACGTCGGGCCTGTTCTCCTTCACCTTCGCAGAAGACGTCGACATTCCGAAATTCGCCGATGAGCTGAAGCTCTTCAAGCTCGGCGTCAGTTGGGGCGGCCACGAAAGCCTGATCGTTCCGGCGACGGTCGTTCACAACCAGGCCGCCGGGCCGAACTCGGCGGTGGATTTCGGCATCAGCCCTCGCGTCGTGCGCCTGCATGTCGGCCTCGAAGGCGCCGAAGCGCTATGGGGCGACCTTGGCGGGGCCATCGACGCGGCGCGCATTTAGGGAGTAGGCGCCTCAACCATTTCTCCGGCTTGGAGGGGCCGGAAAGGGCTTCGGTGCAAAACAAAAATCAGGGGCACCGACGCCCGATCGGCCGGGAACCGGCCGGACAACAGAGAGACCGCACGGCGGGGCCTCCAGCACCCCGCCCTCATGTGGCAACCAAGGAAAGGGGAACTTTCATGAACAGGATTTTGGCTATTGCGTCGCTGTCGACGCTTCTCATGGCCGGCACCGCGCTCGCCGACACGACGCTGAAGCTCGTCGAGGTGATCACCAGCCCCGAGCGCACCGAAACGCTGAAGGGCATCGTCAAGACCTTCGAGGACGCCAACCCCGGCACCAAGGTGGAGATCATCTCCCTGCCCTGGAACCAGGCCTTCGAGAAGTTCGCCACCATGGTTTCGGCTGGCGAGACGCCCGACGTGGTCGAAATGCCCGACACTTGGCTGGCGCTCTACGCCAACAATGGCGCGCTCGAAAGTCTGGAGCCCTATCTCGAAAAGTGGGAGTACACCTCCGGCCTGACGTCGCGCGCCCTGGAAATGGGCCGGTCCGTGAAGGACACGGCCTACATGCTGCCCTACGGTTTCTACCTCAGGGCCATGTTCTACAACAAGAAACTACTGTCCGAGGCCGGCGTCGCCGAGCCGCCGAAGACGCTGGACGAGTTCCGGGCCGCAGCCGAGAAGGTGTCGAAGCTGCCCGGCAAATCGGGCTACTGCCTGCGTGGCGGTCCGGGCGGCCTCAACGGCTGGGTGATGTTCGGCGCCACCATGGCCGGCGACAACACCTTCTTCAAGGAGGACGGCACCTCGACCTTCGCCGATGAAGGATGGGTCAAGGGCGTCAGCTACGTCATCGATCTCTACAAGTCCGGCCTCGCGCCGAAGGACAGCGTCAACTGGGGCTTCAACGAGATCGTCGGCGGCTTCTATTCTGGCACCTGCGCCTTCCTCGACCAGGATCCGGACGCCCTGATCTCCATCGCCGAGCGCATGAAGCCGGAAGATTACGGCGTCGCCCCCTTCCCGAAGGGGCCAGCTGGCAAGGCATTCCCGACCATCGGCTACGGCGGCTGGTCGATGTTCGCCAACAGCGAGCACAAGGACCTCGCCTGGAACCTGATCGCCACGCTCGAGGCGCCGGAGGGCAACATTGCCTGGAACAAGCGCATCGGAGCGCTGCCCATCCACACGGCAGCCGAGAAGGATCCGTTCTACGCCGGCGAGCAGTTCAAGGGATGGTTCGAGGAGCTGGCCGATCCCAACGTCGTGCCGACGGTGATGCCGACGCATCTCGAGGAGTTCGCGTTCTTCAAGGACTCGCTGGTGATCAACACCAGCCAGAAGGCGCTGCTCGGCGAGATCACGCCCGAGGACCTCGCCAAGCAGTGGGCCGACTATCTGACGGCGGCACAGCAGAAGTTCCTCGCGGCCAAGTAACGAACGGCCTTCGCATCGGCGTTCGGCGGCTTCAGGCGCCGCCGAACGTTGGCTCGCCCGCCAACGCTTCGGATGCGTCGGCGATCGAGCCATCGTGCTCGGTCCATACCATATCTGCGAGTTTCCGTTCGATGACCTCATATCCAGCGGCGGCGCCCCCCGACGGCGACCGCCGGACACCGATGCAGAAGATTGCCACGCGCCTGGAGCCCTGGCTCTACTCGGCTCCCGTGCTGATCCTGATCGTCGCCATCATGCTGGTGCCGCTGGCGCTCGGCGTTTCCTATGCTTTTCGCGACATCCGCCTGCTCAACCCGTTCAGCGGCGCCTTCGTCGGCTTCAAGCATTTCCGCGAACTGGCCGGAGACGGCGCCTTTCGTGGCGCGCTGGTCAACACGCTGTGGTGGACGTTCAGCTCGGTCATCCTGCAGTTCCTCTTCGGTCTGATCCTGGCCTTGCTGCTCAACCGGCCTTTCAAGGGCCGCGCTTTGGCGCAGGCGCTGTGCTTCCTGCCCTGGGCCGTGCCGAGCTTCCTCTCCGGTCTCGACTGGGCGTGGATGTTCAACCCGGTCGTCGGCCCCATTCCGCACTGGCTTTACGCGCTGGGCATCCTGTCGGAGCCAAGCAACATCCTGTCAGATCCGGAAACCGCCATGTGGGGCCCGATCGTCGCCAACGTCTGGTGGGGCATACCCTTCTTCGCCATCACCATGCTGGCGGCGCTTCAGGCCATCCCGAAGGATCTCTACGAGGCGGCGGAGATCGACGGCGCCGGACCGATCGAGCGCTTCCGGTCGATCACCGTGCCTTTCCTGGCGCCGACGATGGCCATCTCCATCCTGCTGCGCACGGTGTGGATCGCCAACTTCGCCGATCTCATCATCGTCATGACCAACGGCGGCCCGGCCGACCGGACCCAGATCGTGGCGAGCTACATCTTCACCCAGGCCTTCCGCCGGCTCGACTTCGGCTACGCCTCGGCGATCGCGCTGGTGCTTCTGGTGCTGCTGCTCGCCTATTCGATGCTGATCGTGGTCCTGCGCCAAACCATGCTGACGAGGCACTGACATGACCAGAAAGCGCATCGTCCTCACCGTGCTGCATCGGCTGGCCGTGCTCGCCTACGTGGCCTTCGCCCTGTTCCCGCTGTTCTGGCTGCTCAAGGTGTCGGTGACGCCGACCAGCCTGCTCTATACCGAGGGCATCCGGCTCTGGCCGTCGCAAGCGAGCCTTGAGCACTACCGGTTCGTCCTGACGCACTCGAGCTTCCCGACCTTCTTCCTCAACTCGACCATCGTCTCTGGCGCGACGGCGGTGATCGTCACCATCGTCGCCTCGCTGGCTGGCTACGCTATGTCGCGCTTCGTCTTCCGCGGCAAATACTGGATCGTCGGCCTGTTGCTGCTGACCCAGATGTTCCCGCTGGTGATGCTGATCGCGCCGATGTTCAAGATGCTTTCGCCGCTCGGCCTCACCAACAGCCTCACCGGCCTCGTCATCGTCTATGTCGCCTTCAACGTGCCGTTCGCCACCTTCCTGATGCAGTCGTTCTTCGACGGCATCCCGAAGGATCTCGAGGACGCGGCGATGATCGACGGCGCCACGCGATTCACAGCGTTCCGACAGATCGTCCTGCCGCTGACGCTGCCCGGCATCGCCGCGACGCTCGGCTTCGTCTTCACGGCGGCATGGAGCGAACTGCTGTTCGCGCTGATGCTGATTTCCGGCAACCAGGCCACCACCTTCCCGGTCGGCCTCCTGTCATTCGTCTCCAAGTTCTCCGTCGACTTCGGGCAGATGATGGCCGCCGGCGTGCTGGCGCTGATCCCGGCCTGCCTGTTCTTCCTTCTGATCCAGCGCTATCTCGTGCAGGGCCTGACGGCCGGCGCGGTGAAGGGCTGAGGAGCGTTCCATGGCTTCCATCACCATTCAGTCGATCACCAAGACATTCGGCACCGTGCCGGTGCTGAACGACATCGACCTCTCCATCGCCGACGGCGAGTTCGTCGTGCTGGTCGGTCCGTCCGGCTGCGGCAAGTCGACGCTGCTCCGGATGATCGCCGGGCTCGAGGACATCACCGCCGGCGAGATCCGCATCGACGACCGCCGCATCAACGAGGTCGCGCCCAAGGATCGCGACATCGCCATGGTGTTCCAGTCCTATGCGCTCTATCCGCACATGACGGTGGCCGACAACATGAGCTACAGCCTGAAGCTCAGAAAGACCGCGCGGGAGAAAATCACTGATGCGATCGGGGCCGCTGCCGGCAAGCTGGGCCTCGATCCGCTCTTGGAGCGGCGGCCGAAGGCACTCTCCGGCGGCCAGCGCCAGCGCGTCGCCATGGGGCGGGCGATCGTTCGCCATCCCAAGGCCTTCCTGTTCGACGAACCGCTGAGCAACCTCGACGCCCGCCTGCGCGAGCAGATGCGCGCCGAGATCAAGCGGCTGCACAAGTCGATCGGCGCCACCTCGGTCTACGTCACCCACGACCAGATCGAGGCGATGACGCTCGCCGACCGCATCGTCGCCATGCACGGCGGCATCATCCAGCAGGTCGGCAATCCGCTCGATCTCTACGACCGCCCGGCCAACCTGTTCGTTGCCGGATTCATCGGCTCGCCAGCCATGAACTTCGTGGAGGGACATTGCCGCGCCGGCGCCATTGAAACCGATGACGGCAGCAAGATCGCCGTTCCCGACGGGGTTCATCTCAAGGATGGACAGGCGGTCACCGTCGGCGTCCGGCCCGAACACGTCCGCATCGTCGCCGGCCCGGAGGCGGGTAGCTACGCGGCGCGCGTCGATCTGGTGGAGCCGACCGGTTTCGGCACCATCGTGCACGTTCGCCTGCTCGGCCAGGACCTCAAGATCTACACGCTGGAACGCGGTGCCGCCGAAGTCGGCCAACCGCTGCATATCGCGCTGGATGGCGCGCGTTTGCACATCTTCGATCGCGAAACGACCAACCGCATCGGTTAAGGGGTGCGAACAGTCGGAACGAAGCTTCGCCCGGGCCGACCGTGAGCGGAGGTGCGCCGTTTACGGCTGCGCAGGTGCGCCTCTGGTCAGCTTCACTTACTATCCGGTGGGACAAGGTCATATATTTAAGTCTATTCAATAACTTAGTGAATTTTGACTCTTTCAGAAAGCACTGCCGACGCGGCAAACCTTCGGCAATACGCTTAACCGGAGTTCGCTTCTCACAAGAGATGCTGTCGTCTCCGGACTCTGCCTGTCGCCCCCCGAACAAGCCCAGGAAGTCGTCGACGAAGCTCCGACGCACGGACACTGAAATCGGCACCATGGATTTGTCGATCCAAAAACGATCATAAAATTATGCTTCTTTTGATTGACATTGATCGATTTGTGAATATTAATGCGGCATACGATCACAAAGGATCACAGCATGAAGGACGACCGCCTGTCGGCGATCCGGCACTACCTCTTTGAAAAGACGTCCGCCTCGATCCACGAGATCGCGGATGCTGTCGGCGCCTCGCTTCCCACCGTTCGGCGCGACCTGCTGACACTCGAAACCGAAGGGGCGATCCACCGCACGCATGGCGGTGCCCGCATTGCGGACTCCGCCGGCATCGAGGCGGCCTTCGAGGTCCGCGAGCAGTCCTGCATCGCCGCCAAACGAGCGATCGGGCTTGCCGCTTATGCCGACCTCAGGCCCGACATGTCGGTGTTTCTCGATGCCGGCACCACCGTGCTGCAGGTCGCTCGCCGCATCCGGATGAATCCGTTGCCGATTTCGGTGTTCACCAACTGCCTGGCGGTGGCGCAGGTGCTGACTGACATCAACGATGTTCAGGTGACGCTGCTCGGCGGACGACTTCGCTCGCGCAACGCCTCGGTGCTCGGCGCGCTGGCCGAAAGCATGCTGGACCGGCTGTGGTTCGACCAGTTGTTCCTCGGTGCCAGCACGGTGGGCGACGACGGCTGCACCTACACGATGGACGAGGACGAGGCGCGGCTCAACGAGAAGATGATTGCTCGGTCGGCGCGCACCACCGTGCTCGCCGATGCCAGCAAGTTCGGACAGCGCGCGACCTATCAGGTGACGCGGCTCGACGAGCGGCTAGATCTCATAACCGACGACAGCCTCACCGCCCAATGGCTCGACAAGCTGGCGCAGGCTGGCTGCCGGACACGCACAGTGAGCCTCGATGCCTATGAGAGCGCCGAACTGGATGGAGACGCAGCATGAACGTGCTCGGCGTTGACAGCGGCGGCACCAAGACCGTTGCCGCCCTGGTGACGCCGGACGCCAGCATCGCATCGCTGTGGCGCCTCCCCAGCCTCGACCCGACCGCTGACGGCGACTGGATCTCCGATATCGCCGTGCTTGCGGACACGGTCGGCGACGCCAACCTCCAGGCCTCGGCATTTGGTCTGCCATTTCACGGCGAGGTGGACGCATTTACCGAGGCGCAGATCGCCGCCGTCGGACTGCACTTTCCTCAGAACCCCATCGTCGAGAACGACGTTCGCATCGCCTTTGACGGGGCCTTCGCCTGCGGCGCCGGCGCCCTCATTCTTGCCGGCACCGGCTCGATGGCCTGGGCAAGCCTCGGCGAGGCCGACAGCCCGCATATCAGGATCGGCGGATGGGGCGACATTTTCGGCGACGAGGGCAGCGCCTATTGGCTTGGCCGCGAAGCGTTGACGCTGTTGTCGCGCCATGTCGACGGCCGCGAAGCGGTGCCGGCCTTCGCCGAGGGGATGTTCACCGCCATGGGCATCCGGCAGGACCAGTTGATGGCTTGGTGCTACGGGCTCGCAAGTCGTCGCTCGGGCATCGCTGGTCTGGCCCGCCACGTGACGTCTTTGGCCTCAGGGGGCGACGAAGTCGCCAGCCGACTCCTCGCACGGGCCGCAGCCGAGCTTTCCGAACAGCTCGCCGTTGCCTGGCGCCGCTGCGGCGGCTCCCCGCCGATCCATTGGAGCTATGCCGGCGGCGTGTTCAACGCCACGACCATTTTGGACCAGATGACGCTGCGCCTCGGCACATCGCCATCATCGCCGCGCCTGCCGCCCGTCGGTGGTGCGGCGCTCAGGGCCGCCCGGCTTGCCGGCTGGGCAGTCGATGACGCCTGGGTCGACCGGTTGGGCACAGCCCTCCAGACGGCCCTGGCCTGAAAGGCAATCTGACCAAGAAGGGGAACGATAATGAAAAGACGTAATTTTCTTGCTTCAGCGCTGACCTTGCCACTCCTCGCCTCGTTCGCCGGCAGCGTACTCGCAGCCGACACGCTTACGGTACTGTTGCCACCCTGGGGCACGTTGCCCAAGGAGATGACCGACCGCTTCGCCAAGGACGCCGGCGTAACCCTGGACGCCCAGACACTCGGTTGGGACGACATCCGCACCAAGATCATCACGTCCATGGTGGCCGGCACGGCTCCCGCCGACGCCACCGAAGTGGACTGGTCGTGGGTCGGTCAGTTTGGTTCTGCCGGCTGGTATGAGCCGCTCGATGGCAAGATCGACAAGGCCGTCATCAGCGACATCCCTACCGCCTCGATCTTCCGCTATGACGGCAAGCTCCTGGCCGTGCCCTACAGCAACGATTTCCGTGTTCTCATCTACAACAAGGCCCATCTCGACAAGGCCGGAGTCATGGCCGCCCCAAAGACTCCCGATGAACTGCTTGCAGCCGCCAAGGCGGTGAAGAGCGCCGGCATCGCCGACTATCCGATCGGCTTGCCGCTGTCGGCGACCGAAGGCACCTCCACCGCCTGGTATCTCCTGACCAAGGCTTTCGGCGGCGACCTGTTCGACAAGGATTTCAAGCCCCTGTTCACCGACAAGGACTCCGGCGGCTACAAGGCACTGGCCTTTGAGATCGGCGCGTTGAAAGACGGATTGATCGATCCGGCCGCGACGGGCCTCAAGGACGTCGAGGTCCAGGAAGTCTTCAAGGCCGGCAAGCTCACCTTCGACGTCGCCGGCTGGGCCGGCAACCTCTCCGTCTACAGCGACCCCGCCAAGTCGCAGGTAGCGAACGACGTTGCAGCAGCGCTGATGCCCTCGACAACCGGCAAGTCCCGCACCTTCGGCCTGCCCGAGGCGGTGGGCATTCCGACCGGCGCTGTCAACGCCAAAGCTGCAGAGGCCTTCATCACCTGGATGGCCATGCCGCAGAACCAGATCGCCGCCTACGAGGCGCTCGGCAATCTGCCGCCGCGCATGTCGGTACTAAGGGCGCTCAACGAGCAGGGCAAACTGAAGCAGGGCGATGTGCTGCTCGAGCAGGCGGCGGTCGTCGAGCCACTGATCGCTCAGGGCACACCGGGCTGGTATCCTCAGTTCTCAACGGCGGTGGCAAGCGCCATCAATCAGGCTGCCAAGGGACAGCTCAGCGTCGATGACGCCATCGCGGCGATCGCCAAGGCGGCCGAAGAGGCACAGGCCAACTGACCGCAGGCTCCGACGGGGGCCGTCCGGGGAGACCGGGCGGCGCCCAAGTCCGACTTTCCTCTGCCATGGCCCCCTTGCCGCCCGGGACGCTGGTCTCGTGCGCCTGACGGCTGCCTGGAGAATGCAGAGTTCCTATGCCCTCCTCCCATCCCAGACGAAACCGAGCGCCGGGTGAGCTCGCCTTGGCCGCCGCCCTCGTCATCCCCATTGTTGTCGTGATGGGGAGCCTAGTGTTCTGGCCGCTCGCCACCTCGGTGATCGACAGCTTCTATCGGATCGACCCGATGAAGCCGGGCACACCCTTCGTGGGTCTTGCCAATTACGGCTCCCTCCTCGCTGACAGCAACGTGCAGACGGCCTGGCTCAACACCTTCGCCTATGTGGCAATCGCGGTTGTGCTCGAAACGATCGGCGGCCTGGGCGCTGCTTTGCTGCTCAACCGGGTGAAGCACGGCCGGCAATGGCTGCTCGCCATCACCGTGCTGCCCTGGTGCCTGCCGCCGGTGGTCAACGCCATCGTCTGGATGTGGATCTTCAACCCGAGTTACGGATTGCTCAACCATGCCCTTTTGTGGCTCGGCGTCATTGACGCCCGCAAGGTGTGGTTCAACGATCAGGCAACGGCTCTATTCCTGATCTCGTTGGTGCACGTCTGGCGCATGATGCCGCTGACGGCGGTGATCCTGCTGGCAGCCCTGCAGAGCATTCCGCGTGATCTCTACGAGGCGGCAAGGCTCGATGGCGCCGGTCCGATCAAGAGCTTCCGTCTGGTAACGCTACCGCTGATCGCAAGCGGCCTTGCCATCGCGCTCAGCCAGTCGACGGTGTTCGCCTTCAACCTATTCGACGAAGCCTGGATCCTGTCCGGCTCCAGCCTCGATACTCGCTCGGTGATCATCCAGGTCTACCTCACCGCCTTCCAGAACCTGCGATTCTCGAGCGGCATGGCGCTGTCGATCCTGGCGATGCTCGCCTCACTCCTGGTGTCGCTGATCTATGTGCTCCGCGTCTATCGCGAAACGAGGTATGACTGAGATGCGCGCCCGTCTTTCAACGCTGCCGGGGCGGATCGGTACCGCCGTTGCCGTGATCTTGCTGGTCGCCTGGTCGCTCGGGCCGATCTACTGGTCGCTCGTCACTTCGCTGACGCCGCCGCTCCATCTGTTGGGCACGCCGTCTCTATGGCCGCAGCAGATCAGCTTCGAGCACTATGCCAAGCTGTTCGGCGCCACCAGCATGTCGCAGGGCAACACCGTGCAATCGGTGTGGCCTCAGTTCTCGGCGGCCCTCACCAACAGCCTGATCACCTCGGGGCTGGCGACGGTAGTGACGGTGGCGATCGCTGCCTTCGGCGCCTACGCCTTCGTGCGGCTGGAGTTTCCCGGCCGTGACCTGTTGTTCGTCGC
Source organism: Pleomorphomonas sp. NRK KF1 (assembly GCF_023721755.1). GTDB lineage: Bacteria > Pseudomonadota > Alphaproteobacteria > Rhizobiales > Pleomorphomonadaceae > Pleomorphomonas. Next base: position 696,388 of record NZ_JAMDLH010000002.1, read on the forward strand.
TGTGGTGGCGACGCTCGCCATTCCCGCCTACACGGTGATGATCCCGCTCTACCGGCTGATGATCTCACTGAAGCTAATCGACACCTATACCGGCATCACGCTGATCTATGTGTCGGCCTTCCTGCCGTTGGCGCTGTGGCTGATGCGTTCGGTCTATCAGGCGATGCCGATCTCGCTCGAAGAAGCGGCCTGGCTCGACGGCGCCGGGCGCGTCTACACGCTCGTTTATATCGTATTGCCGCTGTCGGCGCCTGGACTGATCGCCAGCGCCATTCTCACCTTCCTGAACGCCTGGGGCCAATTCATGGTGCCCCTGGTGTTCTCGCCGACGCTCGCCACCAAGCCGCTGACGGTGCTGATCCCAGAGTTCGTGACCCGGAACTACATCGACTTCGGCCTGATGAATGCCGCCGGCATCCTCGCCATCATCCCCCCCGTTCTGCTCGTGCTGTTCCTCAACCGCTACCTCGTCAGCGGGTTGATGGCCGGCGCGACCAAGTAACCTCCCAGAGACCAGTCAAGGACGACTTCCCATGAACACCACCGAACGCGTCATCGTCGAACAGTTCTCCTTCTGGGAAAAAGCGATCGACATCCTGCTGCCGACCGTCGAGGCGGACACCTATGTCTTTGTCGGCTGCGGCACCTCCTACTATGTCGCGATGAGCCTCGCCGTTGCCTTCAACGAGAACGGCAAGCGCGCCATCGCCGTGGCCGGCTCGGAATGGGCGCTGCGTCACCGCTCCTATCTGCCCGACCTGTCGGGCGCCGTGGTTGTGGGCATCTCGCGCAGCGGTGAATCGACGGAAGTGGTGCAGGCGGTTCGCGAGAGCCACAAGCTCGGCATCCGTACCGTGGCCATCACCTGCGAGAAGGATAGCTCGATGGCCAAGGCGGCGGACATCGTCGCCTTCGCGCCCACCCACCCCGATGAGGGCATCGTCATGTCGTCGTCGGCCAGCCTGATGCTGCTGATGGGTCTGCGCATGGCCGGCGTTAAGGTGGAGCAGGCCGTGGTGGCCGGCGCACGCGCCGCCGTGGCGACCATGGGAGAAAAGGCGCCGGCAGTGGCGACGGGGCGGCACAAGTTCGTGGTGCTCGGCGGCGGCGTCTACTTCGGCATCGCTTCCGAAGGCGCTTTGAAGCTGCAGGAAATGAGCATCTCGGTGTCGCAGCCGTTCCACACCATGGAGTACCGGCACGGCCCGATGAGCCTCGCCGACGAGGACATGGTGGTCGTCATGCTCTACAGCGAGGATCAGCCGAACGAAGAGGCCAAGCTCGTTGCGGAGCTCCGGACGAAGGGCGCCAAGGTCATCGGCCTCGGCGGGCCGGGCGACCTCAGCCTGCCGATCGCCACCAAAGGCTTGCAGCGTTCGCTGGAGATGCTGGCGGCGATGCAGATCCTCGGCGAGCGGATTGCCAACTCCAAGAACATCGACAGCACCCAGCCGCGCCACCTCTCCAAAGTGGTGATGCTCGGTTGAGCCGCGTCCGGGCCGCCGGCGACCGGCGGCCTGCCCCATCCGTTGCAGGAGTTTCTCATGGCTACCGTCGACATTTATCGCCTCGTCAAGCGTTACGGCGCAGAGGAGGTGATCCACGGCATAGACCTCGCGATCCGCGATGGGGAGTTCATCTCGCTGATCGGCGCGTCCGGCTGCGGCAAGTCGACCCTGCTCAGGATGATTGCCGGGCTTGAGGACATCTCCGGCGGCACCATTTCCATCGATGGCCGCGAGGTCAACGACGTGGCGCCGAAGAACCGTGACATCGCCATGGTCTTCCAGAACTACGCGCTTTATCCGCATCTGTCGGTCGCCGATAACATGGGGTTCAGCCTGAAGCTCCGTGACGTGCCGAAGCCGGAGATCTCACGGGCCGTGAAGGAGGCAGCCGATCTCCTCGGCCTCACACCCTATCTCGATCGCATGCCGAAGGCTCTGTCGGGTGGTCAGCGTCAGCGCGTCGCCATGGGACGGGCGATCGTACGCAAGCCGCGCGTCTTCCTGTTCGACGAGCCGCTTTCCAACCTCGATGCCAAGCTCCGCGTGCAGATGCGCGCGGAGATCAAGGCATTGCAGCGACGGCTCGGCACCACGTCGATCTACGTCACGCACGATCAGATCGAGGCGATGACCATGTCCGACCGCATCGTCATCCTGAATGGCGGCCGCGTCGAGCAGGTGGGCGCGCCGCTGGACCTCTATGATCGTCCGGCCAACCTGTTTGTCGCCACCTTCATCGGCTCGCCCGCCATGAACCTGATCGACGCGACCACACGGCGTGACGGTGAGCAACTGTTCGCCGAAACCGACGAAGGCGTTCGGATGCCGCTCGAAAACCACGCCGTGGCCGAGGGAACGGCCGTAACAATCGGTGTTCGCCCCGAGCACCTTGCGCTCGCCGACGTGGCGACGCCCGGTGCGCTTCGGATTGCCATCGATCTGATCGAACCGACGGGACACGAGTCGCACGTCTTCGGCCGCCTTGGCCGACATCCCCTCATCGTCACCCACTCGGGACGAGTCGCCGAGACGACGAGCGCTGGCGTCATTGTTGCGCCCGGCGGCGTTCACGTCTTCGATCGGTCGAGCGGGCGACGCATCGATGCTCCTGCGGCATCTGAAGGAAGCGAAAAGCGATGATGCAGTGCCGAATGCACGAACATTTCATACGGCGCCCGAAATTATTACGCGCGTAAAATTTCTATGTTGACATGCGACAACATTCCATGATGTGTTCGCTTGGCCAAGACGGAGGAGAACCTTCGTCGGGGCGCGTTCGTCAAAGGGCCTGTCACGGCCTTAAAGGGCGGAGTTTCGCCATGCGGAGCTTACTCGCCCAACAGCTCAACACCGGCCGACATGTCTCCTGATCCCGAGGATGGGTCGGAGCGGCGGCCTTGTGGGAGGAACAAGATGACCATTCGTTCGCTTGCTCGCCTGGCTCTCGCCGGCTCCGCCTTCGCCTTCCTCGCCACGTCGGCCATGGCCGACGGCATCGGCGCCTCGCTTCTCACCCAGCAGCATCCGTTCTACATCGAGCTCGCCGACGCCATGAAGGCCGAGGCGACCGCCAAGGACGTCAAGCTCGAAGTGGCGATCGCCAACCAGGACCTCAACAAGCAGCTCGCCGACGTCGAGGACTTCATCGTCAAGGGCGTCGACGTCATCGTGCTGTCGCCGGTCGACAGCAAGGGCGTCAAGGCCGTGATCGAGAAGGCCCAGAAGGCCGGCATCAAGGTGATCACCGTCGACGTGCCGGCCAGCGGCGTCGATGTCACGTCCTACATCGGCACCGACAACTACACCGGCGGCGTCAAGGCCGGCGAGCTGATGGCCAAGGAGCTCGGCGACAAGGGCAAGGTTGCGATCATCGACTATCCGACCGTGCAGTCGGTGGTGAACCGCATCGACGGCTTCAAGAAGGCCATCGGCGAGCACAAGGACATCGAGATCGTCGCTCAGCAGACCGGCATCACCCGCGCCGAGGCGCTGGCCGCCGCACAGAACATGCTGCAGGCCAATCCAGACATCCAGGGCATCTTCGGCTTCGGTGACGACGCCGCGCTGGCCGCCGCCGTGGCGGTGAAGTCGGCCGGTCTTGAGAACCAGGTCAAGGTGATCGGCTTCGACGGCATGGAAGAAGCCCGCAACGCGGTGGACACCAACCCCGTCATGGTCGGCGTCATCCAGCAGTTCCCGGGTGAGATGGGCAAGCAGGCCGTCGACACGGCGATCGACGTCATCGCCGGCAAGGATGTGCCGGCCGAGCAGCCGATCGAGCCGGGCGTCTACACCGGCAAGTGATATAAGCTGAAGGAGCGCGGGGCAGTCTTTGGGCGGTCCCGCGCCTTTTCTCAACGGCCAGTCCGGCGTCAGTCGCGCCGAGGGCACTCGCGTCGGAAAGGAGGCGGGCATGTCGGCCGCGACCAGCGACGTCATTCTCAAGATCAACAACGTATCCAAGCTGTTCGGCCCGGTCGCCGCGCTCAAGAACATGCACCTTGAGGTGCGCGCCGGCCGCGTTCATACGCTGCTCGGCGAGAACGGAGCCGGCAAGTCGACGCTGATGAAGATCCTGGCCGGCGTCTACCACGCCACGACCGGCGAAGTGGATTTCTGTGGCAGCCCCTACAAGCCGGAAAATCCGCAAGAGGCGGCGGCCCGTGGCCTCACCATCGTGTTCCAGGAGCTCAGCCTCTGCAACAACATGACGGTGTCCGAGAACATCCTCGCAACCCGCGAGCCCTCGGTCTACGGGTTCATCAACGATCAGGCCCTTGAACGCCGCGCCGCCGAGATCGTCCGCGACCTCGGCCTGCCGATCGACGTTACCGAGAAGGTCGGCAATCTCTCCATGGCCCAGCGCCAGCTCGTCGAGATCGCCAAGGGGTTGTCGATCCCCAACCCACGCCTCGTCATTCTCGACGAACCGACCTCTTCGCTCACCGATGCCGAGACGGAGATCCTGTTCTCGATCATCGACCGGCTGAAGGCCAAGGGCGTCGCCGTCATCTACATCTCGCACCGCATGGAAGAGATCATGCGGCTCTCGGACGACATCACCGTCATCCGCGACGGCGAGTTCATCGCCACCCGGCAGCGGGAAGACGTCACCATCGACGAACTGATCGCCATGATGGTCGGACGGCAGATGAACGAGATCTACCCGCTGCGCCTCGCCGCCGCGCCGGCGACAAGCGAGGCGCCGATCCTCTCCGTCGAGGGGTTCAGCCGGTCCGGCGAGTTCGAGAATGTTTCCTTCGACGTGCGCAAGGGCGAAATCCTCGGCTTCTTCGGCCTGATCGGCTCCGGTCGCTCGGAGATGATGAACGCGCTGTTCGGCATGAAGTCGGCCACCGGCAGCATTCGCATCGACGGTGAGACGGCAACCATCTCGTCGCCGGTCGACGCCATCGGGCGCCGGATCGCCTTCGTCACCGAGAACCGCAAGGAAGAGGGCCTCGTCCTCGCCCATAGCGTCGAGTGGAACATCTCGATGGCGGCGCTCGGCCGCTTCGCGGCGGCGCTCGGCTTCATGCGCAAGCGCCAGGAGCGCAAGGCGGCAACGGACGAAGTGGGCCGCCTGACCATCAAGACGGCATCCGTCGACACGCCGGTCGGCTCGCTCTCGGGCGGCAACCAGCAGAAGGCGGTCCTCGCCAAGTGGCTGTTGACCCAGCCGCGCATCCTGATCCTCGACGAACCGACGCGCGGCGTCGACGTCGGCGCCAAGTTCGAAATCTACAAGATCATCCGCCAGCTGGCGGCCGAGGGTACGGCGATCCTGCTGGTGTCCTCCGAGCTGCCGGAAGTCCTCGGGATGAGCGATCGGCTCGTCGTCATGCACGAAGGTCGGCTCTGCGCCACGCTGCCCGGCGGCGCGACGCCCGAAACGGTCATGGCCCACGCGACAGGTATCACGTCATGAGCGATGAGAAACACGCAAGCTTCGCCCAGAATCCCTATGCCAAGATGCTCCGTCAGTATGGCGGCATCCTGGCCTCCCTTGTGGTGCTCTGCATCATCTTTTCGGTGATGAACCCGCGCTTCATGACGGTCGCCAACTTCATGAACGTGCTGCAGCAGATCGCCGTGATCGCCATCGCCGCCTTCGGCATGACCTGGGTCATCCTGCTCGGAGAGATCGACCTCTCCATCGGCTCGATCATCGCCGTCGCCGGCATGGCCGCCGCGCAGGCCTTTCTGGCCGGCTTCGGCTTCGTACCGACGCTCGTGCTGACGCTGCTCGCCGGCGCGGCGATGGGGCTCGTCAACGGCGTGCTCACCGCCAAGCTCGGGCTGCCGTCGTTCATCGTGACGGTGGCGACGATGGGTATCTTCCGAGGTCTCGTCAGCCTGCCGACCAACGGCGCGCCGGCCATGATCGAAGATCCCACCTGGATCGCCATCGGCGCCGAAAGCTTCGTCGGCCTGCCGATCATCATCTGGATCGTCGTGGTGCTGTTCGTCTTCAACCACGTGCTCCTGTCGAAGACGACCTTTGGTCGCCGGGCCTATCTCACCGGCGGCAACCGCGAAGCGGCGGTCTATTCGGGCATCAAGGTCGACCGGGTGAAGATCACCATCTTCATGATTTCGGGCATCATGGCGGCGATCTCCGGTATCCTGCTCTCCTCGCGCCTTTACTCGGCGCAGACCAACGCCGGCACCAGCTATGAGCTCGACGCCATCGCGGCGGCCGTCCTCGGCGGCACCAGTCTCGCCGGCGGCGTGGGCACCATGATCGGCACCCTCATCGGCGCGCTGATCATCGGCATCATGAACAACGGCATGAACATGCTGTCCGTTCCTTACTTCTATCAATTGATCGTCAAGGGCCTGGTCATCCTGCTGGCCGTCTGGCTTGACGTTCGCTCCAAGCGGGCCAAGCAATAATGGGTCAGAGCAAGGTTCTCACCATCGGCGAAGTGCTGGTGGAAATCGTCGCGACCGAACGCGGCAACGGCTTTCGCGAACCGGTCAAGCTGATCGGTCCCTTCCCCTCCGGCGCGCCGGCCATCTTCATCGACCAGGTCGGCAAGCTCGGGCAGGCGGCCGCGATCATCTCGCGGGTTGGAGACGACGACTTCGGCCACGTCAACCTTGACCGCCTGAAGCAGGACGGCGTCGACGTCTCGGGCATCGAGGTCGACCCACTCGGAACGACCGGTAGCGCCTTCGTGCGTTACCGCGAGGATGGCGGCCGCAACTTCGTCTTCAATATCCGCCACAGCGCCTGCGGCAGCATCGAGCTGAAGGGCCCAGCCGCCGACCTCGTCGAGACCTGCACCCACATGCATGTCATGGGTTCGTCGCTCTATGCGCCGAGCGTGGTCGAGGCGGTGCTCCAGGCGACACGAAAGATCAAGGCCAAAGGCGGCACCGTGTCGTTCGACCCCAACCTTCGCGCCGAGATCCTGAACAGCCCCGGCATGCGCGAGGCGTTGGCCGTCGTGCTGGCCGAAACCGACCTGTTCCTGCCGAGCGGCGAAGAACTGTTCCTGTTCTCGCCGGCCGACAGCGAGAAGGAAGCCATCGCCAACCTGCTGAGGGGCGGCGTCAAGGCGGTGGTTCTGAAGCGAGGCGCGGCTGGCGCCAGCTATTTCGACGCGACCGGCGAGGTCAGCCTGCCGGGCCTCCGGGTCACGGAAGTCGATCCCACTGGGGCCGGCGACTGCTTCGGCGCCACCTTCGTCACCTTCTGGCTTGCCGGCGCCGATCCCGAGACGGCGCTTCGCTATGCCAACGCCGCCGGCGCCCGCGCGGTTACCCGCTCAGGCCCGATGGAAGGTGCGTCGACGCGCGCCGAACTCGATGCATTGATTGCCGAACAAAGGAGCTGAAGACATGGCTACCAACCCGCTCAGCGACATTTCCACGTGGCGCTTCCGTAGCTCCGGTCTGCGCGGCATTCCGTCGATCTGCTCGGCCCACCCGGTGGTGATCGAGGCGGCCATGCGCCATGCCGCGCGCCTCGGCCTGCCGGTGCTGATCGAGGCGACTTGCAATCAGGTCAACCAGGATGGCGGCTATACCGGCATGACGCCGCGGGATTTCCGCGATTTCGTCGAAGCGATCGCCAAGCGCGTCGGCTTCCCGTTCGACCGCGTCATCCTCGGCGGCGACCATCTCGGACCCAATCCGTGGAAGAAGCTGCCGGCCACTGAGGCCATGGACAAGGCCAAGGTGATGATCGACGCCTTCGCCAGGGCCGGTTTCACCAAGCTCCATCTCGACACCTCGATGGGCTGCGCCGGCGAGCCGGTGGCGCTGGCCGATGCGCTGACCGCCGAACGGGCGGCGGCGCTTGCCACCGTCGCCGAAGCGGCGACCAAGGATGCCGCCGTCAAGCCGGTCTACATCGTCGGCACCGAGGTGCCGATCCCCGGCGGCGCCATGGAAGAGATCGAGGAACTGGAAGTCACCAAACCCGATGCGGCCCGCGAGACGATCCGCGTCCACCGCGAGGCCTTCGCCAAGGCTGGCATCGCCAACGCCTTCGAGCGTGCCGTCGGCGCGGTGGTGCAGCCCGGCGTCGAGTTCGGCAACCACAACGTCGTCGCCTTTGACGTCGACAAGGCGGCCTCGCTCTCGGCCACGCTGTCGGAACTGAAGGGGTTCGTCTTCGAGGCGCATTCCACCGACTATCAGACGCCGGAGGCGCTGAAGGCGCTCGTCGACAACGGGTTCTCCATCCTCAAGGTCGGTCCAGCCCTGACCTTCGCGCTGCGCGAGGCGCTCTACGGCCTCGACCACATCGCCGAGGTTCTCTACGCCGGCCGCCGCAAGGAAACGCTCTCCGCCACCTTCGAGCGGGTGATGCTCGCCCATCCGGACAATTGGGCGAAGTATTACTTCGGCACGCCCGACGAGCAGCGCCTGCAGCGGCACTTCAGCTACTCGGACCGCATCCGCTACTACTGGCCGGAGCCGGAAATAGCCAGGGCGGCCGAGGACCTGCTCGCTCTCTTCGGCAACACGCCGATTCCCGAGACGCTGATCAGCCAGTATCTGCGCGGCGTCTACGAGGGTGTCCGGCGCGGCCGGGTCGAACCCACCGCCCATGGCCTCTCGCTCGCCATGGTCGACCTCGTGCTCGACGACTATTTCAAGGCCTGCCTCTGAGGCGGGCAAACAGGACGCAAGACAAAATGGATGACATCATCTTCACGCTGACCGATACGGCCGGCGGGCTCGAGGTTGCCGACTGGTCGGTCTCCTCCGGCGAGCTCGGACTCAAGGGCGACACGCCTTTCGAGATCGTGAAAAGAACGCTGCACGGCGGCCGGCAGGAGGGCAGCACGCTCGTCACCATTCGGGCCGGACGTCTGGCGGTGACCGTCATCCCGACGCGCGGCATGGGCATCCTGAAGGCGAGCCTCGACGGAGTCGACTTCGGCTGGGCCTCGCCGGTCGACGAGGTCGTGCATCCCTCGTTCATCCGCCTCGGCGAGCGCAACGGGCTCGGCTGGCTGGAAGGCTTCAACGAGCTGATGGTGCGCTGCGGCTACGAGTGGACCGGCCATCCCATGGTCGATGGCGACAAGGTCTATACGCTGCACGGCCGGGCCGGCAACACGCCGGCCTCCAAGGTCGAGGTGCGCATTTCGCGCGAGGCGCCGCATCGCATCACGCTGTGCGGCCTGATCAAGGAGAAGGCGTTCAAGAACGTCGAGTTCGAGACCTGCACGGAGCTGACCGTCGTGCCCGGCGACACGGGATTCTCGATTGACGACCGGCTGGTCAACCGGGCCGACTATGCCCACTCCTATGAGGTGATCTACCACACCAACGTCGGCCGCCCGGTGCTGGAGGAAGGCGCTCGCGTCATCGGGCCATTCGCCCACGTCACCCCGTTCAACGACGCGGCCAAGCCCGACCTCTCGAGCTGGGACCATTACCGTGGCCCGACGCGCGACTTCGATGAAATGCTCTATGCCTGCGAGCTTGCGGCCAGCGCCGACGGCCGTACCGAGGTGGCACTGATCAATGCCAAGGAAACGCTGGGCTTCTCGGTCACCTACCATGTCGAGGAAATGCCGGCCTTCACGCTCTGGAAGAACACCGACACCGACAGGCAGGGATATGTGACCGGACTTGAGCCGGGCTCCAACTACCCGTATCCGCTGCCGGTCGAGCGGGCGGCTGGCCGGCTCAAGACGCTGGAGCCGGGCGCCGAGGCCCGCTTCCGCCTGCGCTTTGATCTTCTCACCGGCTCGTCCGCCGTCGCAGCCTGCGCCGCCCGCATCGACAAACTCAAGGCCGACGTTGGCGTGACCGTGCACAACGAACCAATCCTGCGCAGCCAGACAAAAGCCTGACAAACAAGACCGCTAGCCGCGCACCCTCCCTATGCTCCAGGGCATGGGGAGGGTTCTTTTTGTGCGTAGAAGGAAACCGGTCAGGCCGACGTGCGCAGCATGATTTCGGCGTTGAGCAGCACGCGCTCGTTCGGCCGAGGCTCGACATCCTCGTCGAAGCGAGCGTTGATCTTGTGCAGCAGCAGTTCCACGGCGATGCGGCCGATTTCATTGTAGTTCTGCGCCACCGTGGTCAGCGGCGGGCAGGTGTAGCGCGACAGCGGATGATCGTCGTGCCCGGCGATGCGGAGGTCGCAATCGTCGCCCCGTCCGACCTTGAGGCCGGCCTGATAGGCGGCGGCCAGAACGCCGAAGGCGATGCGGTCGTTGGCGCAGAGTACCGTTCGCGTGGGGAAACCGCCCTCCCCCAGGATACGGGAGGCCTCGGTGAATCCGAACCGCTCGAAATCCCAGGACGTATCCGGCAGTGTTGCCACGTAGCGCGGCTCCAGCTTCAAGGCCTCCATGGCCAGGCGGTAGGCTTCCCGGCGCTCGCCGGCATTGCGGTTGACCGAGGGCATGCCGAAATAGCAGGGCGCATCACCCGAGCGCGACAAATAGTCGACGATGAGACGGAAGCTCTGACGGTTATCGGTGCCGACGAATGCCGAGGCGGCGTCAAGCTGCGAGTCGACGTAGATCAGCGGAATGCTGGCGCCCAGCCTGGACAACTTGTCGAGGTGAGACTGCACGCCGAGCGGTGCAATGACGGCGCCGGCGACGTTCATCGCCTTGAAGGTCTCGATCGCACGTTCTTCGAGCTTCGGCTTGCCATCCGACGAGAGAACGAAGGCGAGATAGCCGGCCTCTTCGGCCAGAACCTCGATGCGCCTCGTCAACGCCATGTAGAAGACGTCGGTCGAGTTGGGGACGATGATGCCGAGAATGTTGGTGCGACGGCGGTTGAGGTTCACCGCGAACAGGTTGGGCCGGAAGCCGGACTCCTTGATCGCCTTTTCGATGGCTTCGCGCGTCTGACGCCGGACGGAGTTGGGATCGTTGAAATAGCGGGAAACGGTTGGGCGAGACAGACCGACATAGTCGGAGAACTCTTCCATCGTTCGGATCGTCGTCGTCACGCTGCCATCCCCGTTCCACCCACAACCGGAGCACCACAGTCATTGTAGATGCTTCCATGGCGGGACGCCAACCATGAGATTGCCGCCCAGAGACCGGCAAGGCCAAGTGCGCCTCCTGTTTTCAAGATTTCGCAGTCTACATATCTTGCGTCAAGTTCAAAATTTCCGCATGTAAAATTCCTGAACACCCTGGACTGGATGGAGTCTCCGTCGCCCCTTGCTTGACAGTCCTCGGAATCGTCCCTACAAAAAGTGAAACCGCTTTCACAGCAATAATGGCGGGGGAACACGGGTGCGTTTCTGGCGGGTCATCGAGCCGCATATCGGCTTTTTGTTACAGGGCTTTGCCCTGACGATCGCCGCTTGCCTGCTCGCCATCGTCGGCGCGGTGCTGCTCGGCGCCCTCACCGCTTCGATGCGATCGTCCGGCAACAGGTGGGTGCGAGGCGCCGCCAACGCCTATGGTGACGTCTTCCGCAACGTTCCCTTCCTCGTCCAGCTGTTCTTCTTCTTCTACGGCCTGCCCGAGCTCGGCATCTACATCGGCGCCTTCGAGACCGGCGTCATCGCCATGTCGATCGCCGGCGGCGCCTTCGTCTCCGACGTCATCCTGTCGGGCATCATGACTGTCGACACCGGCGTGATCGATGCCGCCAAGGTGTCGGGCCTCAACCGGGTCAAGATCTTCACCCGCATCGTGCTGCCGATTGCCCTGCGCGTTTCGGTGCGGCCGATGGGTTCGGTGCTGATCAACCTCGTGCTGACCTCGTCGATCCTGTCGACCATCACCGTCAATGAGCTGACAGGCGCCGCCAAGATCGTCGCCGCCACCACCTTCAAGCCGTTCGAAGTCTATGCGGTGCTCCTGGTGCTCTATGCCTCGCTGACGACGCTGCTGTCCTTTGCCATCTCGGCGACCCACCGTCGTCTCAACCGCTTCATGATGGGGGGCTGATGCGCTACGCCGATTTCACGCCCTACGACATCGTGCTCCTCTTGCAGGGCCTTGGCGTCACGCTGGCCCTGTTCATCGGCACGACGCTGATCGGCCTTGCGATCGGCCTCTTGCTGGCCGTCGTCCACCATTACCGGATACCCGGCTGCCGCCCGGTGATCGTGCTGGTCACCGAAGCGCTTAAGAACTCGCCGGTGCTGGTGCAGCTGTTCCTGGTGTTCTTCGGCATTCCGGCCTTCCTGCATATCCGCATGACGCCGGTCGAAGCGGCGACGCTGACCATCAGCCTCAACACCGCCGCCTTCGCCTTCGTCGTCTTCCGGTCCGGCATCGAATCCATCGACCGCGACCAAATCGAGGCGGCCAAGGTGTTCGGTCTTGATCGATCCCAGATTCTGCGCTTCGTCATCGCGCCGCAGGCCGCCGCCTTCTCGGTTGGTCCGCTCGTCGGCATCCTGGTCAACCAGTTGCAGGTGACTTCGCTGATCTCGGTGATCGGCGTGTTCGATCTCACCAAGATCGGCAACATCCTGAATCTCAGGACGCTGCAACCCTTCATCGTCTGGGCGGTGATCGGGCTCATCTACTATCTCGCGGCGAAGACGCTCGCCCTTGCCGGCAGCCGCGTCGAAGCGGCACTGCGCAAGTCCGTGAAATGGGGAGGCATCTGATGATCGTCGCCGAGAACGTCGAAAAGCGCTTCGGGGACGCCCTCGTGCTGAAGCACGTCAATCTCCGGGTCGAGCCGGGCGAGGTGGTCACCATTCTCGGCGCCTCGGGCTCCGGCAAATCGACGCTGATCCGTTGCATCAACGGCCTTGAGGCACTGTCGGGCGGCAAGATCACCGTCGACGGTCATGACGTCTCGACGAAAGCCGGCCTCGTCGCCGCCCGGCGGGCGTCGGCCACCGTCTTCCAGCTGTTCAACCTCTATCCGCACATGACGGCACTGAGGAATATCACCCTCGCGCCGATCGAGGTCCTGAAACTGCCGAAGGCGGAAGCCGAGGCGCGCGCCCGCGCACTGCTCGAAAAGGTGGGGCTCGGAGCTCATGCCGACGCCTACCCGCAGCAACTGTCAGGTGGCCAGCGCCAGCGCGTCGGAATCTGCCGGGCGCTCGCCATGCAGCCCCGCTATCTGCTGCTAGACGAAGTGACCTCCGCCCTCGATCCGGAGATGACCGGCGACGTGCTGCGCATCCTCGCCGAACTCGCCGCCGACGGCACCACCATGGTGTTCGTCACCCACGAAATCGAGTTCGCCCGCCACATATCGAGCCGCATCGTCTTCCTGGAACAGGGCGAGCTGATCGTCGACCTGCCGACGGCGCAGTTCTTCGCCGAGGACGGCGGTCTCGCCGTTCCGCGCATCCGTCAGTTTCTGTCCAAGATGAAAAAGGACTGAGCCTTGATCCTGCTTGCCAACACCGAGGCCGAGCCCGGTTTTTCCCATGCCGTCGACACCCTTCTCGCCGGGGGCGGCGCCCTTGACGCGCTGGTCGAGGGCATCGGTTACGTCGAGGCGACGCCAAGCGTTCGTTCCGTCGGCTACGGCGGCTGGCCCAACATGGTCGGCGAAATGGAGTGCGACGGTGCCGTCATGGACGGGACGACGCTGTGCGTCGGGTCCGTCGGCGCCGTGCCGCGCACGCTGCACGTGGCGGCGCTGGCGCGCGAGGTGATGCGCCGCCTGCCGCATGTGATGCTGACCGGCGAGGGCGCTCGCCGCTTCGCAAGTGAAATCGGTTTCAGCGAAGACGATATTCTCTTCCCTGACAGCAAGCGGGTTTGGCGCAAGAAGCTCGACGACCTGCTTGACGAGACGGCACGCGCCGCCTTCCCGGATGTGCCGCTGATCCCGCTCTCCAACGCCATCACCGATCCCGAGCGGGTTCGCGACACCACCGTCTTCCTCGGCATCGATTCCGGCGGCAACGCCGCCGTCGTCACCTCTACGTCGGGCTGGGCCTGGAAGTATCCCGGTCGGCTCGGCGACAGCCCGATCCCTGGCGCCGGCTTCTACGCCGACAGCCGCTACGGCGCCGCGGCCTGCACCCACACCGGCGAAATGACCATGCGCTGTGCCACGTCGCACGCCGTGGTGCAGGGATTGAAGTTCGGCCTTTCACTCGATGCGGCGGTAGAGCGCGCCGCCGAGGACCTCCTCGCCCTCAAGGGTGGCTTCATCGGCGAGGTGGTCATTCATGCGCTCGACAATAAAAACAAGCATCGCGTCGTTACGCTCAGGGGCAACAAGCCGGTCTCCTACTGGTTCTGGGAACCCGGCATGCCCGCACCCGAGCGGCGGCAATCGGAACAGCTTTGATCACAGGAGAGACATCATGCATCGGCTTCTGAAGACAACCCTTGCCGCCGCGGCCATGTGCCTTGCGCTGGCGAGCACGGCGAGCGCCGGCTCCAAGCTCCAGGAAATCCTCGACGCCGGCGTCATCCGCATCGGCGTGTCGCTGGGCGGCGAGCCGATCGGCTTCCGCGACGACCAGAACAACCCGGTCGGTTACGACGTCGATGTCGCCACCATGCTGGCGGAAAAGCTCGGCGTGAAGCCCGAGTTCACCGACGTTTCGGGCGACGCCCGCGTGTCCATGTTGGTTGCCAATCAGCTTGACCTCGTGGTTGCCAACACCTCGGCGACGCTCGCCCGCGCCAAGGCGGTCAGCTTCTCGATCCCCTATAACCGCGCTGGCCTTCGCATCATCGCGCAGGCCGATGCCGGCATCACCTCGCTTGAAGGCCTTGCCGGCAAGAAGGTGGTGGTCGGTCGCGGCACCACCGGCGAGACCTTCCTGAAGCGCGCCGTGCCGACGGCCGAGTTGGTCTACACCGACAACTTCTCGCCGGACGGCGTGCTGCTGCTCAAGCAGAAGCGCGTCGACGCCGGCATCGAGGATTCGTCGATGCTCGACTATCTGGCCACCAAGGACGCCTCGCTCGTCACCCTGCCCGGGCTCTACTCCAACGACCCGATCGGCATCGCCATCGCCCAGGGGGACGCCGACTTCCAGCGTTGGGTCGACATGTTCGTGTCGGACTACATCCAGTCGGGCGCCTATGAGGCCAACTACAAGAAGTGGTGGGGCGAGAAGGCCAATCCGCCGACACTGACCCCGCTCTGGTAAGAAGGCGGCGAAAGTTCGCCAGCCAAGGACCGCAGACGCTGCTCGGCGCCGGTGAAAACCGGTGCCGAGTTTTTGTATCAGGCCGACTTTCTCAGCCGGTGCCGCGTGACATGAACCGGGTTGGAATGTCGAGGCCCGATGCCGGAAACTCTTTCGGCTCCTTGAGAAAGGAAAGGATGCCGGCCACCAGCGCCGAATGGTCGAAGCCGACGCTGGAAATGTCGTAGGCGGCAAAGTTGCCTTTCTCGACCGCGTCAAAGCCATAGAGCAGATAATCGGCAGGCGGCTGCCAGCCATTCCTGCGCAAGCCGTCCATTACGCCCATCGCCATCGAGTCTGAGGTGCAGAACACGGCGTCCGGCTTCGCACCAGCGATCGCTTCGGCCGCCTTTATGCCCGCGCCATAGGAATAATCACCGCCCACTTCGGAGAGAAGACGGATGCCGGCGGCGGCGCAAGCCGACCGATAGGCGAGAATGCGGGCCTCCTCGACGAGCGAACTGGCGCGCCCCGTGACCAGAATGGCGCTCTCGACACCCTTCGTGCGGGCGTGGCGCACCAACTCGCCGATGCCGCTCCCCTCGTCGATCTGAATGCGAGCGCTCTCGGCGTCGAAGCGCCCGTTCAGCATCAGCACGTTGTCGCTATGGAAGAGGGCGCGCACCTCGCCTGCATCGGCAAAATCCGAGAACACCAAAGCGGCATGCACGTGGTAGGTCAGCGAGTTGCGCAGGAAGTCGTCGATGCGCTTGGTACGGCCGACGCGGATCAGGATGGCCTGCTTGCCGAGCGACTGGATACCCTCGAGCAATGGGTCGAACAGGTCGAGATCGGAAAGGTCGCTGAGATAGTTGATGATGACGGCAACCAGATCGATCGACTTGGTCGCAAGGCCGCGTGCCAACGGATTCTGATGATAGCCGAGCTCGGCCGCCGCCTTCAGGACCCGCTCCTTCTTTTCGAGCGAAACCGGCCGGCGGCTCGGCGACAGGGCTCGCGAGACGATGGCCGGGGCCACGCCGGCCACGCGCGCCACGTCGGCAATCGTCGGGCGCTTGCCCTCGCGAGGCGGCTTTTCGGTCATGGTCTGCGGGGTCCGTTCCGGAAAGAATGCAGGGGCTTATCGCACGATTGCCGATGGAGTGGAAAGCACCGTTGCATCCCGATCGGCGATCTCGAAACCCCATGCGAACAAACGACTGATGGTGGTGAACCGATATTTCACTCTTTTCTGGAACCATTGGCTCAGGACAGGAGTGGCAGAGTGATTTCAGAAGGCACGTCCCGCCAGCCCGATCTCCGCGCAGTCTCCGATCAGCTCGAGGCCGCCCGTTCGCAGATCGAGGAACGTTTCGTCGAAGGCGGCAAGGCCCTGATGGCCGCCTATGACATCGTCGCCCGCCTTCTCGCGGCAATCGACGGCATAACCGGAGCTCTCGACGACCATGCGTGCGACGAGGCCGCCGCCCGACTTACTGCCACGCTGAAAGGCCTTTCAGACCTCGTGGAGACCGAAACCGCCGCTGGGCAGCGTCTTGCCTCGGTCCTTGAGGATAGCGAGGCGATCACCCCGCGCATCCGCGACATGCAGCGCTCGCTGCGCTATCTCAATACATGCGCCATGGAGACCCGGATCGCCGGGGCCGGCGTTTCCGAGTTCGCCCAGTTCGCCGACGACGTCGACAAATACGTTGGTTCGGCGATCGAGCAGATCGAGATCTTCGCCGACAAGGTGGGGCAACTGAGCGCACAGGTCGCCGCCGCCTGTGTCGGTGGCAAGGGGACCGGCATTGCGAACCAGGTCACAACCGTCTCCTCGACGCTGACCGAAGCGCTTGAGGCGGTTCGGAACCGTCGTGCCGGCCTGAGACGGCTCGCCAACGGTACGGCCGATGTGGCGAAATCCGTCCAGGAGAAGGTCGGCAAGGTGCTGTCCGCATTGCAAGCGGGCGACGTGGCGCGGCAACGCATCGAGCATGTGCAGGCCGGCATTGCCATGCTTCTCGACGAACTGGCCAAGTGTACCTCCGAGCAGCAGGCCGAGGCCCTGTCGCAGGCCGGCATCCGGCTTCTGGCCGCCCAGACGTCGGCGCTGATCAAGGATTTCACCGAACAGACGCGCGTGGTCGTGGCAACGATCGAAGGGTTGGCAGGAGAAGCCTCCCGCGTGTTGACGCTGACCGGCAAGGCCGGCTGCGCCGGTGGCGGGGAAATGCAGACGATCGAGGACGGCGTCGGCCTGACGCGAGGCGTCGTAGGCGACATCGAGCGCTCGGGCGCACTGGCGGCGGCGGCCTATGCCAGCACCAAGCAGGTCGCCACCGAACTGCTCAGCAACATGGGCAACATCGGCAACATACGAAGCGTTCGCGACGACATCCGCTGTCTCGCGATCAACGCCTATCTGCGCAGCAACCGACTGGGACCGAAGGGACGCGCCGTCGGTGTCGTGGCCGCGGAAATGAACACCTATGCGGCAAGGCTGGGCGTCGCCGCCGAAGACATATTGCAACGCCTGTCGACCATGCGCGAGACCTCTGCCGGCATCGATGCCGAGCGCGAAAGTCGTCGCGTCGACATCGTCGGCGAAATCGACGGCGCTGTCGCGACCCTGCGCGAGGCCAACGTTCGCACCAGCCTCCACCTCAAGGAAGCGGAAGAGAGCGGTAACGCCGTCGCCGATCGCATCGCCCACATCGCCCGCCACATCGACTTCAGCAAGGATCTCGGCGAACACCTTCACGCCTGCCACCGCATGTTCGGCAGCAACGACAACCTCGCTCCGGTGGAGAACCCGGGGGATCACGAGGCCTTCTCGAAGCGCCTCTTCGCGGTCTATACGATGGCCGCCGAGCGCGACATCCACCAGACGATCCTTGGCGGAAGCATGCGCGCTCCCCCCGCCGCCCCGGCGACGGAGAGCGAGGATCTGTTCGACGACGTGCTGTTCTGATCTCCCGACGCCTTGAACCATCAGCCATTGGCCGAAGCGCGAACTGACGGGCGTCGCTCGTCCTTCTATACTCCCTCCGAGGAAGTGGCGCCGCAGGCGGATCGCCACTGATGATCGGAGAGGAAAATGAAAAAGCGCCCGCTCGGGAAGACCGGCTTCGATATCGCGCCGCTGGTGTTCGGTGGTAACGTCTTCGGCTGGACCATAGACGAGAAGGCCAGCTTCGACGTGCTGGACGCCTTCGTCGATCATGGCTTTGACGCCATCGACACCGCCGATGTCTATTCCCGCTGGAAGCCCGGCAACCAGGGCGGCGAGTCCGAGACCATCATCGGTCGGTGGCTGAAGGCCCGCCCGGGGCTCCGAGACAAGCTCAAGATCTTCACCAAGGTCGGTTCCGATCTCGGCCAGCCCGGCGAGAAAGGGCTCGGGGAGAAATGGATCCTCCAAGCGGTCGATCGTTCGCTCTCGCGGCTCGGCATCGACCGGATCGATCTCTACTTCTCGCACTGGCCAGACAAGACACCCTACGAGGAGACGCTGGGCGCTTATGACAAGCTGATCCGGGCCGGCAAGGTGCGAGCGATCGGCGCCTCCAACGTCAACGCCGAGCAACTCGGCGAAGCCCTCTCGGTCTCACGGCAGCGGAACCTGCCAGCCTATCAGGTCCTTCAGCCCAACTACAGTCTCGCCGAGCGTTCGCAGTTCGACGGCGCGCTCCGTGACCTGTGCATGCATGAGGACATCGGCGTGGTTTCATACTACAGCCTCGCCTCGGGCTTCCTCACCGGCAAATACAGATCCGCCGGTGATATCAAGGACAGCAGCCGGGCGGGCAGCGTCGAGAAATATATGAACGACCGCGGCTTAGGCATTCTTGCGGCCATCGATCAGGTGGCGGAGGCTCGCCATGCCAAGCCGGCCGAGGTCGCGCTCGCCTGGCTGATGGCGCGGCCGGGTGTGACCGCGCCGATCGCCAGCGCCACCAGGGTGGCGCACGTCGAAAGCTTCGCTCACGCGGCGACGCTTCACCTGAGCCCGTCCGAGGTCGAACTGTTGGACAAGGCGAGCGCCTGACTTGAACTGCCGCGCCGTGACCTTCCTCGGACGGCCACGGCGCATTTCTCGGCTGAAACTCCCTGACTGGCGCTCGTTGCGCTAGCCCTGATCGGAGGGGCTAGAAGTGCGCCTCCCGCATCAGGGCGACGCCACGGCTGGTGCCGATGCGGTTTGCTCCCGCCTCGATCATCGCCATGGCTTCGGCGAAGGACCGGATGCCACCGGATGCCTTCACGCCCATTTCCAGCCCGACGGTGCGACGCATCAATGCCACCGCCTCCACGGTCGCACCTTTCTGGGTGAACGCCGTGGATGTCTTGACGAAGTCGGCGCCCGCTCTCTTCGCGGCAAGCGAGGCGGCCACGATCTCCTCGTCGGTGAGAAGCGAGGTTTCCAAGATCACCTTGAGCGGCGCCGGGCCGCAAATGGTCTTGAGCGCGGCAACCTCGTCGCCGATCGGGCCGGCGCCGACGCCTTTCAAGGTGCCGATGGAGATCACCATGTCGACCTCGTTGGCGCCTCCGGCCAGCACCCATTCCAACTCGCGGCGTTTGAGTTCGGTGGGCATCGCCCCCAGCGGAAAGCCCGCCACCGAGCAGGTTCTGACCACCGAGCCGCGCAAAGCCGCGGCAACGCGCGGGACATGGATCGGATTGACGCAGACGGAGGCGAAGCTCCACTGCAATGCCTCGGCGCAGAATTGTTCAATGTCCGCCTCGGTGGCATCCGGACGCAGGATGGTGTGATCGATGACGGCGGCGAGCGCCGCTGACGAGGTGACGGACATGAGGCCTCCCATCGCACGTTCACTCTTGGCCGCCGCGGTGGAGAGCCGAACCGGCCCACTTCGCCCCATCGCGCGGTCATCCCGCAGTTTGGTAGCATGCTTTCATCCGCCGTCCCAGACGGAGCCGGACAGGTTCAGGCGGCGACGCCGGCATTGGCGAGGATGTAGTCGAGGCAGGGACCGCTTTCGAGCGGTCTTGAGAACAGATAGCCCTGGAAGCGGGCGCAACCGAGATCGATGAACCGGGGAAGCTGCTCGGGCTGCTCGATGCCTTCCACCACGGCGCGGAGACCGAGCGTACGGCTGAGCGTGACGATCGACCGGATGACATGTTCGTTGAGGTCGCCCTGGCTCGTGAAGGTGAGCGAGCGGTCGATCTTCAGCGTATCCAGTGGCAGTTCGCGCAGGTAGTGCAACGAGGTGTGCCCCATGCCGAAGTCGTCGAGTGCAATGCGGACACCGGCCTTCCGCAGGCGGAGCAACGCACCGATCGCTTGAGCGGCGGGCGCAAGCGAGGTCGACTCGGTGATTTCCAGCTCGACGAGATGCGGATCGAGCTTCTCCTCGGCCAGAACGCGCAGGACCCTCCGGTCGAAGGAGGCATCCTGCAACTGGAGGGGTGAGACGTTGACGGAGACAATGAGGTCGCCGGGCACCGACGAGGCCCAGGCGGCGCGCTGCCGACAGGCAAGACGAAGCACATGCTCGCCCAACTGATCGGCGAAATGCATGTCCTCCGCCAGTGCGACGGTCACCGAGGGGGGAATGAGGCCGTAAATCTCATGGTTCCACCTCAGCAGCGCCTCGACACCGAACACCCGGCGCTCTTCGATGCATACCTGTGGCTGATACTGGAGAAAGAGGCGGTCGGACGATCCGAGCGCGTCCACCAGATCCCGGGCAAGAACGCTGGCAAGATGCCCGGCGGTGCCATGCAGGTCGATCAGCCTATGTCCGTGCACCACCTCGGTCGACTCCGAGGCTTCTATCAGCGTTCGCATCGCCTCGGCGTTGGCAGCGACCCTCAGTCGCCGCGCAATCCGGACGAACGGCAGGTAAAGCACCATTCCGACGGCGAGCGACACGAGCTGCAAGACGACGCCAGCCGACGAACCGGTGGCCAGGTAGCCGCTGAAAAGCGTCGGCATCGTCCAGGAAACCGTTTGGTCGGCCACGGGAACGAAGCCGCCAATCGTCGCCGCATAGGCGATCAGCGATTGCACGACCGGGGTCAGGATGAAGGGAACGACGTAGAGCGGATTCAGGATCAACGGCAAACCGAACAGCAGGGGTTCGTTGACGTTGATGAAAGCCGGCAACAGCGACAACCAGGCAAGGCGACGGATGGCCGGCTCCTTGTCGGAATAGAGAAGTGCGAGGATCAGACAGAGTGTGGACCCGGAACCGCCGTAGGCGGAGTAGATGGGAAAGAAGTTCCAGGTGATGGCCGTGGCCGAGCCGGCGGCTCTGGCCCCATCGGCCGCCGTCATCATCTGCTCCAGCACGGGCGCCAACATGTTGCCCCCGTGCCCGCCGAGGAACCAAATGGACTGGCGGACCAGGACGTAGGCTGCCGAAACCAACGCCGACGGCTCTGCCCCGGCGAAAGGCGCCGATATGGCGGTCGACAAGGTCGTGGTCAGATCCGGTCCGCCAAAGCTCACCTGTATCTGGCGGATCGCGGCGAAGACGAACAGCGTGATCATGCCGGCCGGCAGGATGGAAAAAAGATCGCCGACCAACGGATCGCCGCCGAAGCCGCGCAAGCGAAGACGGAACCGCGGACGACGCGCAAGGAAAAGGAACAAGTAGCTGGCGCTGACGGCTACGACCAACGCCGCCGGCAGTCCACGCGATGACGACAGCGCATCCTTCCAGCGCTCGAGCGTTTCCGGCGCAACGACAATGAAGAAGCATGCCAACGCAACCACGGAGGCACTGGCCGGATTCACCGGGTAGCGATCGGCGCGCGTGCTGACAAGAACGGCCAGCGAATGGGAGAAGCCGGCGACGACGACCAGAGCGACAAGGCCGAAGGTGCCTCCCGCGAGGGTGGAACAGAGCGCGCGCAGGGCCGCGATGACTTCGGAAGGAAGCGCCGAGACAAAGGAAAAGGAAAGAAGCGCGTTGACGAAATGGGCGAACGCGCCGACCAGCACCAGCGGCAAGGAGAGCAGCAGGGCGCGTCTGAGGGCTACCAACAGAGGCCAGGCGGCAAAGCGCCCCATTGCCTCCACGAACTTGGACGACAGGCGGCGGACGAAAGAACCTTCACCACGCAAGGCAGCGGGTGCCGGCGGCACGAATCGTGCCGAGTTCTGATCTGCGATCGGCTCATTTGTCATGGCTGTCGCCCGTCCCGTTACATCGTTGTCGCCGCTCTTCACCGGCAGCTGTACGGACAGCATCCTTGACCAAAATCCTTGCTGAAATACTGAATGGGTGGTCGGAGGCCTTTATTGTTCAACGAAAGCGAGTGTTTCGGCACCCGATGTC
Source organism: Pleomorphomonas sp. NRK KF1 (assembly GCF_023721755.1). Taxonomy (GTDB): domain Bacteria; phylum Pseudomonadota; class Alphaproteobacteria; order Rhizobiales; family Pleomorphomonadaceae; genus Pleomorphomonas. The sequence continues at coordinate 718,725 of NZ_JAMDLH010000002.1, forward strand.
GGTTCGCGCCCGAGACTTGGACGTCCGTTTCCGCAAGCTCGTCGTTTTCCGGAGAATTCAGCCATTTGAACCGCCACGTCGAACAAAGGAGCGATACCGAGCTCCCATCTTGTTGACGCAAAACGCTGTTCCACCGGCGGGCGCAAGGCATCCGGAAACAATCGGCATTGTGGCAGATTCAGTCAGATCTTGAAGTTAAGGTTATTGAAAAGTTGCCGGCATAGCCTGTCAATCGACTGTGGCGCTCGCATCGACGCCATATTATTAACGTATGGTTGACTGAAGAAGCTGTACGGGCCGCATCTTGTTGTTAGGTCCGGCCCAATCGACCGGGAACAGCGGAACTTGTTTGTCGGTGCCACCGGTCGAGACGACCCTGTATCGGGAAAGTTGGAGACGCGGCATGTCCGGCGGAGCAGATCTGTTCAGAGTCCTGAGCCAAACGGAAAATCTCGGCGCGCTCGTGGCCGATACTCGTCCATCCCTCGTGGTTGACCGAACCGGTACTCGTTTGCTTTGGGCCAACGCGGCCGGCGCCGCCTTTTTCGGCGTGACGACTCTTGAGAACCTAACGGCTCTGCGGTTTGCTTCCGCCTCTCCTTTCGCGCGCCGCATCGCCACGCTGGACGACATACTGGTCAGCAGCCAGGACCGGATCGAGCGATTGCCCCTGCAACGCGGCCTGTTGCCCCGGCCGACGGTCTGCAAGGCCAGCCGCGTGCAGACGAACGATATCAAGGCGATCCTGCTGACCATTGTCGATGGGACGGGCTCTTTCGCCGGCGATCCGATCGCGGCCTTCGCCACCCTCACCGCGTCTGCCCAGCCCGGCCTTCCTGCGCCCATAGCAACGGTTGGCGAGGATGCCGAAGCAGAACCGGCCGAGGAAGCCGCCGCCGAAGCAATCCAGCCGGATGCAACCGAGCAGGCGGAGGCCAATGACGAAGTTGCCGCCACCGAGACTATCCCCGACGAGATTGTACCGGATCTTGTGGCCGACAACACCGAAGCGATCGTAGACGCCCCCCTGCCGGAGCCCCTCCAGCTGGAGCCCATCGTTGTCGGCGACGTCACGACCGAGGCGCCCGTTTCCGACGACGGCGAGGAAGAAGCGCCGCGTGAGCCGGATGCGCCCACAAACGTCGAGGTCAACGCCGAGGAAGCCGACGCCGAGCCCATCGATGCCGCCATGACGGAAGCCGAGCTAGTGGCCTCCACGGACCTTGAGGATGTTGCCGGCGAAGCTTTGCCGGAACCGATCGAATACGCCCAGCCCGTCTCAGAAGAGGCCGTTTCCGAAGTCGCCGAACCCTCGGCCGAAGACGCTTCGGTCGAGCCCGAAGAAGCGTCGCCGGAGACGCTCCCCGCGCCGACCTTCGTGTTTCCGACCCATGGGAGGGCGGTGCGCTTCGTTTTCGAGCTGGACCCCCTGCTGGCCTTCACCTTCGTGTCGGCCGATCTCGCCGCAACGGTCGGTCCCGACATGGCAGACATTCTCAGCCGCACATGGTCCGAAGTCGCCGGCCGTCTGGAGTTCGATCCGGCGGGACGGGTCGCCGAGGCGCTCGGCCATCGCGACACGTTCACCGGCCTCACCGTCGACTGGCCGGTGGAAGGCGAGCATTTGCGCGTTCCGGCCGACCTGGCGGGCATGCCGGTGTTCGGGCGAGAGCGGGCTTTCCGCGGCTATCGGGGCTTCGGCGTGCTGAAGACCGGCGCTGCCTTCGAGGCCCCGATCCCCGCCGAACCGATCGCCGCCTCCGAACCCGATGAGACGGCCCCGCTGCCGCAGACGGACAGCGCTGCCTCGACCGATGTCGCCGGCGAAATGACCGCAGGCGCGACGACTGTCATTGCTGATGACACCACTGGACAGCTTGTTGCCGACGAGATCGAAATCGCCAGCGACTTCCGGGCGGACGAAACATCCGAAGATGTCGCGCCGCCGCAGGACGTGACGACAGAGAACGACACCGACGCCTTGAGCGACGTGGCCCGCGCATTGGAGGCCCTCGACGCGGACATCACGAACGAACCGGTAACCGACGCGACGGAAGAGCCTGCCGAGACTGATCCAGCGTCGGAGGATGCTGACGAGACAGTTACCGAGACCGCAGACGAGCCGATCGAGATCGTTGCCGTCGAGCCGGAGGAGTTGCCCCCCATCGAGACCACGCTTGAGCCGGGTGGCGACGACATCGACGCCGAGATGGACGACGAGCTCGCCGTTGACACGACGGCACCCGAGCCTGAGGACTTGCCGGACGAGCCCGTAGCCGCCGGGGAAGGCGTGGACGAACTGAAGGAACCGCTACCGCTGGTGCCTCCGCCGACGGAAGAAGACGTGTTGGACGCCGTCGACCCAGAGCCTGTCGCGCCGACGGTCTCGGACGTGACGACCTCGCCGACAACCTCCCATCGCACGACCTTCGCCAGCCTGACCGGCGATAAGGCCCGGGCTCTCTCCAAGCCGGAACGCGATGCCTTCGACAAGATCGCCGAGGCCCTGGCCGATGCCTTCGGTCCGCGCATCATGGCCGAGCCGGCGGATCGTCCTCCGGTCCACCCGGTGCCGGTGGTCGCTCCCAAGGTCGAAGCACCGACCGAGTTGGGACCGTCCATCGACGTTGCTCTCCTCGACAAACTACCGGTGGCGTTGGCGATCCTGAGGGGCGGCGACATCATCCACGCCAATCGAGCCTTCCTCGACCTTTGCGGCTACCCGGACGTTGCCTCGATCGATGCCGACGGCGGTTTCGCCCAGGTGTTCGAAGGCGCCGCTCTCAGCCGCGACGCCGCCATTCCCGCCGTTCGCCGACGCGATGGCATCGAGATCCCCGTATCGGCCCGCCTGCATTCGATGCCCATGGAAGGCGGCATCGCCTCGCTTCTGGTGGTGCAGGAAACGGCCGCCGCCACCAGCCGCGACCGCCTCGCCATCGCCGAGCAGCGGGCAGAAGACATGGAAGCAATTCTCGACACCGCCACCGACGGCGTGCTGGTGCTCGACCACAAGGGGCTGGTCATCGGCGCCAACAAGTCGGCCGAAGCGCTGTTCGGCAATGAGCGGTCGCACATGATCGGGATGGCCTTCGTCGACCTTCTGGCGCCGGAAAGCCACCGCTCCGCCCTGGACTATCTCGACGGCCTCGGGCGCAACGCACTCTCCAGCGTGCTCAACGACGGGCGCGAGGTGATCGGTCGCGTGGCGGGCGGCGGCCTTGTGCCGCTGTTCATGACCGTCGGCCGGGTTTCGACGACCAAGTTCTGCGCCGTGCTCCGCGACATCACCCAGTGGAAGCGGGCCGAGGAAGAGCTGACCTCCGCCAAGAAGGCCGCCGAAAACGCCTCGTCCCAGAAATCCGACTTCCTGGCCAAAATGAGCCACGAGATCCGGACGCCGCTCAATGCCATCATCGGCTTCTCGGAAGTGATGATGGAAGAGCGCTTCGGGCCGGTGGGCAACGACCGCTACAAGGAATACCTGCGCGACATCCACGTGTCGGGCACCCACATCATGAGCCTTGTCAACGACCTGCTCGACCTCTCGAAGATCGAGGCAGGAAAGCTCGAACTGACCTTCGAGGCGGTGGGACTCAACGACGTTGTTCGGGAATGCGCGGCGCTGATGCAGCCACAAGCCAACCGCGAGCGGATCATCATCCGCACTTCTCTTTCCTCGAGCCTGCCGCCGGTGGTGGCCGACAACCGCAGCCTCCGGCAGATCATCCTGAACCTCCTGTCCAACGCCGTGAAGTTCAACTCGGCTGGAGGACAGGTCATCATCTCGACCCTCTATGAGGAGTCCGGCGAGGTGGTTCTGAGGGTGCGCGACACCGGTCAGGGTATGAGCGAGGGCGACATCGTCAAGGCCATGGAGCCCTTCCGCCAGCTCTCGACGTCGCGAACCGGTGGCGGCACCGGGCTCGGTCTGCCGCTGACCAAGGCATTGGTCGAAGCCAACCGCGCCTCCTTCCAGATCGACTCGACGCCCGGTCAGGGAACGATGATCCAGATCACCTTTCCCTCGACGCGAGTTCTGGCCGAGTAGCGGCGAACCTGCAAGCTTTAAACATGACACCCGGCGGTCCGTTCCGCCGGGTGTTTTCGTTCGAGCCGTCGGAACAGGAAAGTTGTCGGCAGGCTCGTTTCAGCCCTGCACGCTCCGCCCGGCAGATCTGCACCGCCGAGCGCGGGTTTACACGTGCTTGAAAATGAAGTTGAGAATGATTATCAACAAAGATGCGAAGGCGAAGGGTTCGATACCTAGAGCACCCGCCGATCAGGTTGAATCAACCTGATCGAAAAGCGGCTGCTTCAGCGAATGCTCTAGTACCCGAGCAAGCCACGGAAAGGGCGCTAGGCACGCCCCCGGAGTTCATCGATGATCGTCTGTCATTGCAACGTCCTGACCGTCGAAGACATTCAGGGCGCCGTTGACGAACTGCTGACCGAGATGCCGCTGCGGGTCATCACGCCCGGTCTCGTCTATCGCCGACTGGGAACGCGCGGCCGCTGCTGCGGCTGTTTCCCGCTGGCGATCGACGTCATCAACGCTCATATCGAAAAGCGACTTGCCGCCGACGATCTGGCCGAACGCCGGCAGCAGATCGTCGAACAGCAGCGCGCCTATCGCGAGAACATGCCGACACGTCGCCGGGTCACGACGCCGGCCTGACGTGTCGGATGGTCCGAGCGTCGGGGTCAGTCGACCTTGTCGGTGCTGTCGGCGTTGAGCTGGATGTAGGCGGCTTCGCCGATCTTGTCATAAAGGGCGATCTGCGACTCCAGGAAGTCGATGTGCCCTTCCTCGTCCTTCAGAAGATCGGTGAACAGCTCCATAGATACGTAATCGCCTTCCTCGGCGCACAGCAGGCGCGAGGCGCGATAGGAGTTGCGGGCGTCGATCTCGCCTGCGAGGTCGGCTTCCAGGATTTCCCGAACAGTCTGGCCGATACGAAGCGGCGGAATGGTCTGAAGGTTGGGGTGGCCCTCAAGGAAAATGATGCGGGAGATCAGCCTGTCGGCGTGGTGCATCTCCTCGATCGACTCCTCGCGCTCCTTCTTGGCGAACTTGGTGACGCCCATATCCTCAAGGAGACGATAGTGGAGCCAATACTGGTTGACGGCGCCGAGTTCGAGGAACAACGCCTCGTTCAAACGCTCGATGACCTTCTCATTCCCACGCATGAAAACCTCCTTGGTTAGAATTCTTCTAACTTACGACAAGTCGGAAGAAATGCAAGCTGTCTTCGCGTGGGCGCACCCCCGTCCGGCTCACCCGGAAATCACTGTAGAAGCAAAAGTCTGGCCCGGGCAATTGACCCGAGGTCGGATTTATCCGGCGACGCTCCCAAACGAGGGCATCCAGATCTCGCGGATTTAGGCCGCCCCCGTTCGGGCTCAGCCCGCGAGGAACACGGCACGCTCGGCCTTTTCCTTTTCCACCTGCGAGCGGTGCGACAGCACCGAAGCTGCTATGACGCCGACGGCGATCACCGAGATCAGGATGGTGGAGATAGCGTTGATTTCCGGCGTCACGCCGAGGCGGACCATGGAGTAGATCTTGATTGGCAGCGTAGTGGCGCCGGGGCCCGTATTGAACGAGGCGATGACGAGGTCGTCGAGCGACAGCGTGAAGGCCAGCATCCAGCCGGCAACGACGCCCGGCAGGATCAGCGGCAGGGTGATCAGGAAGAAGGTCTTCACCGGCGGGCAGCCGAGATCGAGGGCCGCTTCCTCCAGGCTGCGATCGAGCGTGACGAGGCGCGATTGCACCACGACGGCGACGAAGCACATGGTGAGCGTCGTATGGGCGATTACCACCGCCCAGAAGCCGCGGTCGAAACCGATGGCGACGAACAGCAGCAGAAGCGACAGGCCGGTGATCACCTCCGGCATGACAAGCGGTGCGTAAACCATGCCCGAGAACAGGGCGCGACCGTGGAACTTCCTGTAACGGTCGAGCACCAGAGCGGCCATCGTTCCGAGCACGGTGGCGAAGGAGGCCGAGATGATGCCGACGCGAATGGTCACCCAGGCGGCGTCGATGATCGCCTGATCATGGACCAGCTCGACATACCACTGCGTCGAAAAGCCGCCCCACACCGTCACCAGCTTGGACGCGTTGAAGGAATAGACCACCAGGATCAGGATGGGCACGTAAAGGAAGGCGAAGCCGAACACCAGCGAAGTGATGTTGAACCAGCTCGTGGACTTGTTCATGGCGCGCTCCTCAAGCCTTCTTCTGCTGATTCTGGAAGATGACGATCGGCACCACCAGGATGATCAGGAGCACCACGGCCACGGCCGACGATACCGGCCAGTCGCGGTTGTTGAAGAACTCGGCCCACAGCGTCTTGCCGATCATCAGCGTCTCGGAGCCGCCAAGCAGATCGGGGATGACGAACTCGCCGACAATCGGAATGAAGCACAGGAAGCAGCCGGCGATGACGCCGGGCAGCGACAGTGGGAAGGTGATCACCCAGAAGGACTTCGTCGGCGGGCAGCCGAGGTCGGCGGCGGCCTCAAGCAGCGTCGCATCCAGCTTTTCGAGGGCCGCGTAGAGCGGCAGCACCATGAAGGGCAGGTAGGAGTAGACGATGCCGATGAACACCGCGATCTCGGTGTTGTAGACGTGAATCTGCTCGTCTGGCCCCAGGATGCCCAGGCTTTGCAGGGCGATGGTGATCAGCCCTTCCGGCTTGAGGATGCCGATCCAGGCGTAGACGCGGATCAGGAAGCTCGTCCAGAACGGCAGGATCACCGCCATGACCAGTGCATTGCGCAGGCTCTTGGGCGCGCGCGCCATGCCATAGGCGATCGGATATCCGACGATGAGCAACAAAATCGTCGACACCAGCGCGATCCGCAGGCTGGACAGGTAAGCCGAGTAATAGAGCGGGTCCTCCGTCAGGAAGACGTAGTTGTCGAAGGTGAAGTCGGAGAGCTTCGCCAAGAAATCGCCGAGACCACCGATCACCGGCACGTAGGGCGGCATGGCGATCGCCGTCTGCGACAGCGAAATCTTGAAGATGATCAGGAACGGCGCAAGGAAGAACAGCAGGCTCCAGAGATAGGGAACCGCCACCAGCGCCCACTTGGCGAGGAAGGGCTTCACGTCTTGCGTCCAGCGCTCCGCCATGGCCCGGTCCTTCACTTCAGCAGGATGACGCCGGCATCGGCCGGCCAGGTCAGGTACACCTTGTCTTCCCAGGTGATCGGCCGTTCGACGATGCGCGTCAGATTAGCGACGGTGGCCTTGACGATGGACCCGCCGGCAAGACGAACGCGATAGACCGAAATGTCGCCGAGATAGCCGATGTCCCACACCTCGCCGGACAGCACATTGGGCGTGCCGACCGGCGGCGCTTCCAGCGAAATCTGCACCTTCTCCGGGCGAATGGCGAAGCCGGCCTCGGCCCCGACGGTGACCTCGCCCGGCCCCGCCTCGGCGACGATCGTGGCGTCGACCCCGGCGCAGTGAAGCGTGACGTTGCCGTCGTCGACGGCGGTGACCGTGCCGTCGATCAGGTTGATGTCACCGACGAAGTCAGCGACGTAACGCGATGCCGGCTGCTCGTAGATCTCGGAGGCAGTGCCGATCTGGGCGATGACGCCATGGTTCATGACGGCGATGCGGTCCGAGACCGTCATCGCCTCTTCCTGGTCGTGTGTGACGATCAGGAAGGTCATGCCGAGCTCCATCTGGATGTCCATGAGCTCGAACTGGGTCTCTTCGCGCAGTTTCTTGTCGAGGGCGCCCAGCGGCTCGTCGAGCAGCAGCACCTTCGGACGTTTGGCGAGCGAACGGGCGAGCGCCACGCGCTGGCGCTGACCGCCGGACAGCTGATGCGGCTTGCGCTTGGCGAACTTCTCGAGCTTGACCAGCTCGAGCATTTCGGCAACGCGCGTGCTGATGTTGGAGGTGTCCATGCCCTCCTGCTTGAGGCCGAAGGCGATGTTGCCCTCCACCGTCATGTGCGGGAACAGCGCGTAGGACTGGAACATCATGTTGACAGGGCGCTTGTAGGGCGGAATGCCCGACAGATCCTTGCCGTCGAGCAGGATGCGCCCCTCGGTCGGCTGTTCGAAGCCGGCAAGCATGCGCATCAGCGTCGTCTTGCCGCAGCCCGACGGCCCCAGAAGGGCAAAGAACTCGCGCTCGTAGATGTCGAGCGTCAGATTGTCGACGGCGGTAAAATCGCCGAAGCGCTTGGTGACGTTCTCAAAGCGGATGAACGGCTTGAGCGTCGGATCGTCCCAGGGAGCAAACTTGCGTTTGATCGGCCCAACCGCCTCGATCATCATCGGAACCCTCGTTTCCACCAGCCTGACGTGCCACCGCCACCCGTCACATGCAAGCACCCGGCCAGATGGCCGGGCGCTTTTCGACAGTTCCTTGAGGCCTGCGTTACATGCCCGTCTTGACCGAGGTCCAGACGCGGGTCAACACACGCTGCGCCTTGGCATCATAGGGTGTGGTCGAGAACAGGTTGGCCAGCGTCTCCTTGTCGGGGTAGATCGCCGTATCCGCCAGGATGGCCGGGTCGACGAACTTCTGGGAGGCAAGGTTGCCGTTGGCGTAGGCGACGTAGTTGGTCGACTTGGCGATGACTTCCGGCCTCATCATGAAGTTCATGAAGGCGTGGGCGGCATCCGGGTTCGGCGCATCCTTGGGGATCGCCATGATGTCGAACCACATGTTGGCGCCTTCCTTGGGGATGACGTAGTTGATGGTGACGCCGTTGTTGGCCTCGGCGGCGCGGTTACGCGCCTGCAGGATGTCGCCCGAGTATCCGACGGCAAGACAGATATCGCCGTTGGCGAGCGCGTTGATATACTCCGACGAGTGGAACTTCTGAACGTAAGGCTTGACCGAGGCGAGCAGCTTGCCGGCCTCTTCCATGTCGGCGGCATCCTTGGAGTCGGGGTTCTTGCCGAGGTACTTGAGAGCGGCCGGAATCAGCTCTTCGGATGCGTCGAGGAACTGCACGCCGCAGTCCTTGAACTTGGAGACGATCTCCGGCTTGAACACCATGTCCCAGCTGTTGACCGGCGCGTCGGGCATGATCGCCTTGATCTTCTCGACGTTGTAGCCGATGCCGGTGGTGCCCCACATGTAGTCGACGCCGTACTCGTTGCCCGGATCATACTCGGCGACGCGGTTGGTCACTTCCGGCCACATGTTGGAGAGATTGGGCAGCTTGGACTTATCGAGCGGCTGATAGACGCCGGCACCGATCTGGCGAGCCAGGAACGGACCGGTAATCACCACCACGTCGTAGCCCGAGCCACCGGCCAGCATCTTGGTCTCGACGATGTCCTGATTGTCGAACACGTCGTAGACCACCTTGATGCCGGTCTCCTTGGTGAACTCCTCCAGCACGGATTCGTCGATATAGTCCGACCAGTTGTAGACGTTGACGACCTTTTCCTGGGCCGCGGCCCCCGTCGCGAGCGCGACCGTCAGCGCGGCGGCACCCAGAAGACGCTGTCTCACCATTTTCGTCATGCTCCCTGTTCCCCTGTCGCGGCCGCCCTTCGTCCCCACGATCGCGAAGACGCCGGGGTTCTCCGGCACTTTCAATCGTAGAACGACGAGAGAATCCGGCGTTCTACGCACATGGCGGTGGGCGCATTTATGCACAGCGACGGGGGCACGACAACTGGTTGCTGCCTATTTTCTGGCGCGTGGCATTTTGTCACCACGTCCGGCTCGGCTCGCGTCGAAATTGCGATTGCGCGAGCCGGAAAATGTCATCACAAATAAGCGGTCTGCATTTTCCGAAACACAAAGGCGTGCGTTCGGACGGGCGGGATGGACGAGGCTCCCGCCTTCGCGCGCCAGCAACGAAAGAAAGCAATCATGAGTTTGACTTCGACCGAACCCAAGGACGCGCCGAGGGTCGGCGAACGCAATCCGGAGCGTGGCGTCGAGACGCTCGCCGAGGCCAAGGTCTGGCTCAAGGAGCGAGGCATCGAAGATATCGAGTGTATCACGCCGGATCTCGCAGGCGTCGCTCGCGGCAAGCTGATGCCGGCCGACAAGTTCTTCTCCTCCACCGTCATGTCGATGCCGTCGTCGGTCTTCACGACGACCGTGACCGGCGAGTATCCCGAGGAAGACGACACCTTCCAGCACGACCCGTCCGACGGCGACGTGTTCCTGAAGCCCGACTTCTCGACGCTGACCGCCGTGCCATGGGCATCGGAGCCGACCGCGCAGATCATCCACGACGCCTTTCATCGCGACGGGCGCCCGTTCGATCTCGGTCCGCGCCAGATCCTGAGAAGAATCATCGGCCTTTACGAGCGCGACGGCCTCAGGGCAGTGGTCGCACCGGAAATCGAGTTCTATCTCGTCAAGCAGAACCTCGACCCGGACTACCCGCTGGAGCCGCCGATCGGCCGTTCCGGTCGCGCCGAGGCGAGCCGCCAATCCTATTCGATCCAGCACGTCAACGAGTTCGACGACCTGTTCGACGACATCTATGAGTTCTCCGAAAAGCAGGGCCTGGAGATCGATACTCTGATCCACGAGGAAGGCGCCGCGCAGATGGAGATCAACCTGCGCCATGGCGAACCGCTCGCCCTCGGCGACCAGGTGTTCAGCTTCAAACGGACGATCCGCGAGGCGGCGCTCCGACACAACATGTACGCCACCTTCATGGCCAAGCCGATGAGCCGCGAGCCGGGATCGGCCATGCACATCCATCAGTCGGTCGTCGACGCGGAGACCGGCCGCAACATCTTCTCCGATGACGAGGGCAACCCCACCGCCGCCTTCTTCTCTTTCATCGCCGGCCTGCAGCGGTATTTGCCGGCGGTGATGTGCATCCTGGCCCCCTACGTCAACTCCTTCCGGAGATTGACGCGCGGCACCGCGGCGCCGATCAACGTTCATTGGGGCTACGACAACCGAACCGTCGGCATCCGCGTTCCCAACTCCGGCCCGGGGTCGCGCCGCGTCGAGAACCGGGTACCCTCCTCCGACGCCAATCCCTATCTCGCCATCGCCGCCTCGCTCGCCTGCGGCCATCTCGGCATGCAGCAACGCCTCGCCCCCGAGGAGCCGATCGCCGGGTCGGCTCGCGAACTGCCCTTCGGCCTGCCGCGCGGGCTGCTGGAGGCGCTGGCATTGTTCGAGGACAACAGCGATCTGCCGGAGGTCTTCGGCCCTCGCTTCATGGCGACCTACCGGGCGATCAAGCAGCAGGAATACGAGACGTTCATGAACGTCATCTCCAGCTGGGAGCGCCAGCACCTACTGCTGGCGGTGTGACCGTTGCCGACGTGTGTAGACAGGACTATATCTCTGTCTACACACGAGGAGGGAGCGATGGGATTGAACATTCGCAGCGAGGAGGTCAACCGCCTCGCCACCGAACTCGCCGAGAAGCGCAAGGTAACCAAGACCGAAGCGGTGCGGCTGGCACTCGTCAACGAGCTGGAACGCAAGGGAGAAGAGAAGTCTCTCTGGGAAAGGCTCGCTCCGATCCGGGCGTCGATCGCAGCGGCACCCGAGACAGGGTTGCCTGCCGACAAGGCTTTTTTCGACGAAATCAACGGTGACTATTAAATGTTCGTCGACGCATCGGCGATGATTGCCATGATGGCTGGGGAGCCCGACGGCGAAGCGCTGGCCGAGCAGCTTCAGTCGGTTTCTCCGGCTGAGCGGATCACATCGGTTATTGCCGTGTGGGAAGCTGTCGCCGGTCTCCACCGCCTCAGCAAACTGCCACTTTCCACCGTAGAGCTCAAAATCCGAGACTTTCTAGCGACCGCATCGGTCGAGGTGATCCCGCTGACGCTCGATCACCTCTCGCTCGCCCTCGATGCCTTCGACCGCTACGGCCGTCACCGCCTACCCGAGAGCGAACGAAACAAGGCGCTCAATCTTGGTGACTGTTTTCACTATGCGGCCGCCCGACGTGCAGGAACCGGCATCCTGCACAAGGATGTCGGTCTTGCCCTTACCGATCTCCCGTCCGCTTAGGCGGCTGCCTTTATTCAGAGGCTTCCATGCTCACTCATAACAAATATCCCACCGAACATTACCGCGCCCTCGACGCGGCGCATCACCTTCACCCCTTCTCGGACACCCGCTCGCTGAATGCCGGCGGCGTGCGTGTCATCGTCAAGGGTGAAGGCATCTGGTTGACCGACAGTGAGGGAAACCGCATCCTCGACGGCATGTCCGGTCTGTGGTGCGTCAACATCGGTCACGGCCGGCCAGAGATCGCCGAAGCCGTCCAGAAGCAGATGGGCGAGATCTCCTACTACAACACCTTCTTCAAGACGACGCATCCGCCGGCCGTCGAGCTCGCCGCGCTGATCGCCGAGGTGACGCCCGAAGGGTTCAACCGCGTGTTCTTCTGCGGCTCGGGGTCGGAAGCCAACGACACCGTGCTCAGGATGGTGCGCACCTATTGGGCGACGCTCGGCAAACCGAGCAAGCAGGTGATCGTCGCCCGGCGCAACGCCTATCACGGCTCGACGGTGGCCGGCGCCTCGCTCGGCGGCATGACGCCGATGCACGCGCAGGGCGGGCTGCCCATTCCCGGCGTCCACCACATCGGCCAACCCTACTGGTTCGACCATGGCGGCGACCTGACGCCGGCCGAGTTCGGCCTCAAGGCGGCGCGTGAACTCGAAGCGGCAATCGACGAGATCGGCGAGGACAAGATGGCCGCCTTCATCGCCGAGCCGATCCAGGGCGCCGGCGGCGTCATCATTCCGCCCGATACCTACTGGCCGGAGGTCGCCCGCATCTGCCGCGAACGCGACATTTTGTTCGTCTCCGACGAGGTGATCTGCGGCTTCGGCAGGTTGGGTAGCTGGTTCGGCGCCGAGCATTTCGGCATGAAGCCCGACCTGATGCCGGTCGCCAAGGGCCTGTCGTCCGGCTACCTGCCGATTGGCGGCGTGCTGGTCTCCGACAAGGTGGCCGGCGTGATCGAGGACACCGGCGAGTTCAACCACGGCTTCACCTATTCAGCCCACCCCGTTTGCGCGGCGGCGGCCATCGCCAACCTGAAGATCCTGCGCGAGGAGAAGCTGGTCGAACGCGTCCGCGACGACATCGGCCCCTATCTTCGCGAGCGCTGGCTGAAGCTCGGCGACCACCCTCTGGTCGGCGAAGCGCGGATGACCGGTCTCATGGGCGCCCTGGAACTCGTGCCCTCCAAACCGTCGCGCAAGCGCTTTGCCGGCGACGGCGCCATCGGTCTCCGCTGTCGCGAGCATTCCTTCCGAAACGGCTTGGTCATGCGGCACGTCCACGACACTATGGTGATCGCGCCACCCTTCGTCCTCAGCCACGAGGAAGCCGACGAGTTGATCCGTCTTGCCACGCTGACGCTCGACATGACGCATGCCGACCTGAAGCGGGACGGCCTGATGGGCTGAAACTGCACATGGCTTGGGCGGCAAACGCCGCCCCTGCCCAACTTTCGGATTCCGTATCGACGTGCGTTTCGGCTAGGGTGCGGCCGACATAACGCGGACGACGCTGATGCGACCGGGAGGACGGCCCCGTGGCGCAGTTTTGGCCGGCCTTCCATCCATGACGAAAGCGCAAAGCTTCCGGCAGACATGACCTTTGAGACGATCCGCATGCTTTCCGCGCCAACCTTCATGCCCGCCGAGGGGCGAGCCCCGCACGTCGCCTCGTGGTATGCCGCCACCGCCGGGGACATTCCGACCTATCCGTCCCTGAAAGGTCACTGCCGGGCCGACATCGCCATCATCGGCGGTGGCTACACGGGCCTTTCGGCGGCTCTCTCGCTGGCGAAGGCCGGCTACAAGGTCGTCCTGTTCGAAGCCAACAAGATCGGCTGGGGCGCTTCGGGTCGCAACGGCGGCCAGATCCACACGGGCCAGCGGCAGGATCCCGACTGGCTGGCGGCACGGATCGGCGAGGAAGCGACGCGCGATCTGCTGCGACTCGCCGACGAAGCGCGCGCCCATCTCGACCGGCTGATCGCCGAGCACGCCATCGATTGCGATTTCCGGCCTGGCCTCATCCACACCGTTCACAAGCCGCGCTGGGTCGAGGCGGAGAAGCGCCACGTCGATCATCTCCGAAAGAAATGGGGCGTTGAACGAGAATTTCTCGATCGCGAGGAGACGGCGCGGCGGATCGGCACGGACATCTACCACGCCGGCAGCTTCGATCCGCAGGGCGGCAAGCTGCATCCTCTGAAGTTCGCTCTCGGCCTCGCCAAGGCGGCGGTCGCCGCCGGTGCCACGCTTTTCGAGGATAGCCGCGTCAAGAAAATCCTGCATGGCACCAAGCCAATCGTCGTCACTGCCGACGGCGAAGCAATGGTCGACACGGTGATCGTGGCCGGCAACGGCTATCTCGGTGGCCTCGACGCCGAAACCGACGCCAGCGTACTGCCGATCAACAACTTCGTCGTTGCCACCGAGCCGCTTGATGACGTGCTGATCCCCGGAGAAGAGGCGGTGAGCGACAGTCGGTTCGTCGTTTACTACTGGCACCAGACGCCCGATCGTCGCCTGGTGTTCGGCGGCGGCGAGACCTACAGTCATGCCTTCCCCGAAGACATCGCCGCCTTCGTCCGCCCCCATCTCGCCCGCGTCTATCCGAAGCTTGCCAATGTGCCGATCAGCCACGCCTGGGGCGGCACGCTCGGCATCACCTTCAACCGCATGCCGTTCATCCGGCGACCAAAGCCCAACGTGTTCATCGCCGCCGGTTACTCCGGTCAGGGCGTCATGCTGGCGCCCTTCGTCGGCCATGTCATCGCCGAGGCGGTGGGTGGCAGCATGGGCCGGTTCGATGCGTTCGCCAAGGTGCCGGTTATGCCCTTCCCCGGCGGCACGCTTCTTCGCTGGCCGACCCTCGTCGCCGCCATGACCTGGTTCAAGCTGCTCGACAGCATCTGACCGGATCCGGCCCGCTTGCCCGAGTGAAATGCGCTGCTTTTTCGTGGCCTTTCAACAAAGCGCCGGCGGCGGGATGTTTTTTCCGCTGCCGCCGCGCTTTTTGAAATGATGACGCAGGCCCTCGGCCGGCCGATCGACTATGTGTCAGTCAGGACTGCTAGCCTCGCGGACACCGGAACGCCAATGCCCGAGATTCTGACCGCCAACCGACTTTACGACGGCGACGTCGTCTATCGCACCGCCATGGGCGATTGGGTCGCCGACGTGGACGCTGCCGAGCTGATCGACGACGCCGAGCGGCTTGCGGAAGCGGAAGCCGCGGCGCAGGCCGACGTCAAGGCTTCCAAAGTCGTCGACGTCGCCAAGATTCCCGTCCTGGTGGCGGATGGCCGTGTCGTGCCGAAGCGCCTTCGCGAGCGCATTCGCGCTTTCGGCCCCACGGTCAAGTCCGACCACCGGCCCGGTGCCGTCTGAGGGAGGAAGTCGCCATGTATCGGTACGACGAGTTCGACGCCACCTTCGTTCGTCAACGTGTCTCTCAGTTCGCCGACCAGGTGGACCGTCGTCTCAAGGGCGAGATCACCGAGGACGAGTTCAAGCCGCTGCGGCTGATGAACGGCGTCTACCTCCAGCTCCACGCCTACATGCTGCGCATCGCCGTACCCTATGGGACGCTCTCGTCCAGGCAGATGCGCCGCCTCGCCCACATCGCCCGCACCTATGACAAGGGCTACGGCCACTTCACCACCCGGCAAAACATCCAGTTCAACTGGCCGGCGCTCAAGGACGTGCCGGCCATTCTGTCCGAGTTGGCCGAAGTGGAGATGCACGCCATCCAGACCTCGGGCAACTGCATCCGCAACGTGACCGCCGACCATTTCGCCGGCGCCGCGTTCGACGAGGCCGACGATCCCCGCCCTTACGCTGAAATCCTGCGCCAGTGGTCGTCGCTGCATCCGGAGTTCTCGTTCCTGCCGCGCAAGTTCAAGATCGCCGTGACCGGCGCCGCTCACGACCGCGCGGCCATTCGCCTGCACGACATCGGCCTGGAAGTGAAACGCGACGCCAACGGCGGCATAGGCTTTGCCGTCTACGTGGGTGGCGGCCAGGGCCGCACGCCGATGCTGGCGCGCGAGATCAACCCCTTCGTGCCGGAGGCCGACCTTCTCGCCTATGTCGACGCGATCCTGCGTGTCTACAACCTGTTCGGCCGGCGCGACAACAAGTTCAAGGCGCGCATCAAGATTCTCGTCCACGAGACCGGCATCGACGAGATCCGGCAGATGGTGGAGGAAGAGTTCCAGCAAATCCGTGGCGGCGTTCTCGGCCTGCCGGCGGAGGAGGTCGAGCGTATCCGCGCCTATTTCGCGCCGCCCGCCTTCGAGGAGCGGCCCGCCATTTCGGCCAGACTGAACGCGGCCCGCACCGCCAATCCGGCGCTCGACCGCTTCGCACGGCAGAACCTCCATCGCCACAAGGCGCCCGGCTACACCTCGCTCACCATCTCCCTGAAGCCGATCGGCGGCATTCCCGGCGACGCATCGGCCGACCAGATGGACGCCGTTGCCGACATTGCCGAGAAGTGGGCCTTCTCGGAAATCCGCGTCAGTCACGAGCAGAATCTCATCCTGCCGCATGTGGCGCTCGACGACGTGCCGGAGGTCTACGACGCACTCGCTGCGACGGGCCTGGGAACGGCCAATGCCGGCGCCATCACCGACATCATCGCCTGCCCCGGCCTCGATTATTGCGCGCTCGCCAACGCCCGCTCCATTCCAATCGCCTCGGAACTGTCCGAGCGCTTCGGCGCGCCGGAACGAC
Source organism: Pleomorphomonas sp. NRK KF1 (assembly GCF_023721755.1). Lineage (GTDB taxonomy): Bacteria > Pseudomonadota > Alphaproteobacteria > Rhizobiales > Pleomorphomonadaceae > Pleomorphomonas. The sequence goes on from NZ_JAMDLH010000002.1 coordinate 735,459, forward strand.
AGGACGAGATCGGGCCGCTGTCGATCAAGATTTCCGGCTGCATCAACGCCTGCGGCCATCACCACGTCGGCCACATCGGCATCCTCGGCGTCGACCGCAAGGGCGAGGAATTCTACCAGATCAGCCTCGGCGGCAACCCCGACGAGAGCGCGTCGATCGGCGAGATCATCGGCCCGGGCTTTTCCGCCGAGGGCATCGTCGACGCCGTCGAAACCGTCGTCGATGCTTATCTCAAGCTGCGCACTTCGCCGGAGGAAACCTTCCTCGCGGCCTATCGACGGCTCGGTGAAGCGCCGTTCAAGGAGGCCCTCTATGGTGCTTGACGTGCTCGGCCTGGCCGTCGATCCGGACCAGGGTTTCGCCTCGGAAGCGCGCCTGCTCTCCGCCCGCCATGAAGGCGAGGACGCGGAGGCGATCGTCGCTGCCGCGCTCGATCTTTATGCCGGCAGGATCGCCCTGGTGTCGAGCTTCGGCGCCGACAGCGCCGTGCTGCTCGCCATGGTCGCCGATATCGACCGTTCCCTGCCCGTCGTCTTTCTCGACACGGGCAAGCTCTTCCCGGCGACCATCGCCTATCGCGACAGACTGGTGGAGGCGCTCGGCCTCACCGGGCTCGTCATCCGCCAGCCCGATGCCACCGATCTCGCCGCCGCCGACCCGACCGGCGCGCTGTGGATGGCCGACACCGACGCCTGCTGCGACATCCGCAAGGTAAAACCTCTTGAGGCCGCCCTTGCGCCTTATGACGCCTGGATTTCCGGCCGCAAGCGCTATCAGGCCGAAACGCGGGCGAACCTGCCGCTGTTCGAAGCCGCCAACGGCCGGATCAAGGTCAATCCGCTGCTCGGCTGGGATCGGGCGCGCATCGAAGCCTACCGCGAGGCGCGCCGCCTGCCGCCGCATCCGCTGGTCGCCGAGGGCTATCCGTCGATCGGCTGCCTGCCCTGCACCGACAAGGTGCGGCCGGGCGAAGACGAGCGGGCCGGCCGCTGGCGCGGCAAGTCCAAGACCGAATGCGGCATTCATCTCGGCCAGCCATCGGGCGCCGTCATTCCGGGGATTTGAGTCATGGTCGCCACCGCCATCGTGCCGCAGGGCGCCGCCACCAGCAGTTCGACGCCGGACGTCTTTCGCGCCGGCCATTTCGAGCCCAACGACTTTGCCATCGCAGCGGAAGACACGGGCGGAGATGCGCTGATCCTGCCGCTAGCGATCCTCCGGGCGACGCTCGATGGGAACAGCGCCGGCAATCGCCGGCTAGGACTGCTCTTCTCGCCGGCCGATCGCTTCGAGGAGGTTGCGCCGCTTCTCGGGCGGATCGCCGTCGTTGCCGTGGACTTTCCCAAGTTTGCCGACGGTCGCGGCTTCAGCCATGCTGCCCGTCTGGTCCGAGCTGGCTTCACCGGAGAGATACGGGCGGTCGGCGACGTGTTGATCGACGAGATCCCCCTCATGCGCCGCGTCGGCATCTCGGCGTTCGAAGTCAGGAACCCGACCGCCCGCCGCTATCTTTCCAAGGGGCGAGACCCTTCGCCCAGTCTTCACTACCAGCCGGGCGCCCTTCCCGAGCCCCCAGCCGGCACACGCCCCTGGCTTCGCCGCCGCGAGAGCTGATACCGCCGTTTTTCCTCGCATATCGACGCGGTAGAGCCCATCTGGCCCAGCGTGTTACACTTGCGTACACTTTCGCCGCTTTCGTATCTCAAGTTCTCCGGATTATCCCTTGGGCTACATAGCCGAAACGGAGCCGGACATGGCCTTCTGGAAACAATTGGTACTTGCCCTGCTTCTGGGACTGGCGGGGATCATCGGCTGGGGCGCCCTCGACCCGTCTGCGCGCGCCCGATTGATGGCGGCCGGCGTTCCGGAGGCGCTTCTGCCGGGATGGGTCTTTCTCGCCTCATCCGATGGAGCGGACGCCAAGGTGCGGAAGTCCGAGGGGCCACAACGCAATGGAGCCGGAAGCGCTGGCGCCGGTCGGGCTATCTTGGTCGTCACCGCTCCCGTCCTCATGATCGAGACTGCCGACCGCGTCGGCGCCATCGGCACGGCTGAGGCGGCGCGCACGGTCGCCATATTCCCTCGGGTCACCGGCATGGTGACGGAGGTATCCTTCACGTCCGGAGAGCGGGTCGAGGCCGGCGACACACTGGTTCGTCTCGACGACGACAGCGAAAGGATCGCCCTGGAGCAAGCAAAGGTCGCCCTGGACGATGCCGAGGCCAAGGCGGCTCGCAACGAGAAACTTGCTGAAACGCGGGCCATTTCCGCCGCCGAGCGCGATACCGCCCGTTTCGAGCTCTCCAAGGCCCGACTGGCCCTGCAGGAGGCCGAGCTCAATCTTAGCCGTCGTACCATCGCCGCACCGTTTTCCGGCATCGTCGGCCTGACCTCGGTGGAGGTGGGCGACATGGTGTCGACCTCGACCGAGATCGCGACGCTGGATGACCGATCGGAAATCAAGGTCGAGTTCCGCATCCCCGAGGCCTTCGCCGCCCGTGTCGCCCGTGGGCAGCCGATCGAGGTTGCGACGCCGTCGCAACCGGGCGTCAGCTTCTCCGGCAAGGTCACCGCCGTCGGTAGCCGGATCGAAGCCGACAGCCGCACGCTGGTGACCCAGGCCACGGTGGACAATCCCGACGACGTCCTTCGCCCCGGCATGTCCTTCGCCGTGACGCTCCACTTCCCCGGCATCCAGAAGACAGCCGTGCCGGCGCCATCCGTGCAATGGGACCGGGATGGTTCCTATGTCTGGACCATCGCCGATGGCAAGGCGAAGCGAACTGGCGTCGCCATCATCGAACGAAACGCCGACACGGTGCTGGTCAACGGCGACCTCAAGCCCGGCGACCCGGTGGTGATCGAAGGCATTCAGTCGATGCGGACCGGTTCGCCCGTCCGGATCGCTGACGAACCCGAGCAACTCGCCGGCAAGGCCCAGGAGGCCATGCCATGAGCCGAAGCCACGCCCTCACCGCGCTGTTCGTCCGCCGGCCCGTGCTGGCGCTGGTGGTCAACGCGCTGGTGATCGTCGCCGGCCTCGCCGCCTATCGTGACGTGGAAGTGCGCGAGTTGCCCGACGTCGACCGGCCCGTCGTCACCGTGACCGTCGGCTATGCCGGCGCGGCGCCGGAGACAATCGACACCGACGTCACTGCCCGCATCGAATCCGCCGTATCGCGAGTTGCCGGCGTGACGTCGATATCGGGGCGGTCGAGTTTCGGCCGGTCGCGCGTTACCATCGAGTTCTCGGAGAACACAGACCTCAACGTCGCCGCCAACGACACTCGCGATGTGGTGAGCCGTATCCGCAACCAGTTGCCAGAAGACGTCGACGAGCCGCAGATCGTCAAGGCCGATGCCGACGGCGACGCCATCATCCGCCTCGCCGTCACCTCCGACAGCGTGTCGCTCGAGGAGCTGACCAGCCTCGTCAACGACCGTATCGCCGACGCGCTCGCCGCCGTCGACGGCGTCGCCGACGTGCAGGTGTTCGGAGACCAGGAGCCGGTGTTCCGCGTCGACATCGACCAGACGGCGATGGCAGCGCGCGGCCTCACCGTCGCCGATCTCACCCAGACGCTTTCCACCGTATCGATGGACAGCCCCGCCGGCGCGCTCGCCAACCGCGACCTCAGCCTCGTGGTCCGCGCCGACGCGCGCGTCACCGATGCCGCCGGCATGTCCCGCCTGCTGATCGACGGCACCACGCGCCTCGGCGACGTTGCCACCGTGTCGCTCGCCCCCGACACCGGCACATCGCAGCTCAAGATCAACGGCCGAGCCGGCATCGGCATGGGCATCGTTCGCGCCGCTCGATCCAACTCGATCCAGATCTCCAACGATGTCGCCCGCGTGGTCGCGAACCTCAAGACGACGCTGCCCGATGGGGTCGAGCTCACCGTTACCTCCGACGAGGCACGCTTCATCAACGGCGCCCTGCACGAGGTGATCCTGGCCCTCGGGCTCGGCGTCGCGATCGTCATCGCCGTCATCTATCTTTTTCTTGCCAGCTGGCGGGCGACGCTGATTCCAGCCGTCACCATTCCGGTGTCGCTCATCGGAACGCTGGCGGCGATGTGGCTGACCGGATTCTCAATCAACATCGTCACGCTCCTGGCCCTGGTGCTCGCCACGGGCCTCGTAGTCGACGATGCCATCGTCGTGCTGGAGAACATCGTCCGCCGCCGGCACATGGGCATGAAGCCACGCGCCGCGGCGGTGCTTGGCACCGAGGAGGTCTTCTTCGCCGTCCTTGCCACCACGGCCACCCTCGCTGCCGTGTTCGTGCCGATTTCCTTCCTGCCGGGCACCGCCGGCAGCCTGTTCCGCGAGTTCGGATTCGTGCTGGCGATCGCGGTCACCATCTCAGGCTTTACGGCGCTAACCTTCGCACCGATGCTCGCCGCCACGGTCCTGCCGGCGGAAGACAAGCAGAAGCGCGCCGTCATGCCGCGCCTGCTCGGCTCGATCGGCCGACCGCTCGCTGCCCTCTACGGCCGACTGCTCCACGCCGCCCTGGCCGCCCCTCTCGTGGTGGCCGCTCTGTCGGTCGCTTTCGCCGCCGTCGCCTGGGGCGTCTTCCAGAGTCTGCCGAGCGAACTGACGCCGCGTGAGGATCGTGGTTCGGTGATGCTGCGGGTAACCGCGCCTCCCGGCATCTCCATCGACAACATGGGACGGCAGATGGACAAGGTGGCCGCCGTCGTCCAACCCTATCTCGACAGCGGCGAGGCGACCGCGAGCTTCGCCATCGCCGGGCGTGGCGACACCAACTCCGGTTTCATGATGGTAACGCTCGCCCCCTGGGAAGAGCGGACGCGCAGTCAGGAAGTGATCGCCGCCGAGATCAACGGAAAACTCGCCGCCATTCCGTCCATCCAGGCGCGAGCCTTCAGTTCCAACTCGCTCGGCATACGCGGCGGGGGGCAAGGTTTGCGCCTTTCCCTGGTCGGTCCCGACTTCGACGGACTTGCCAAGGTCGGCGATGCCTTCATCAAGGCACTGGAGACGCGGCCGGAAGTGCGGAGCGCCACCCTCGACTATCAGCCGACGCAGCCGCAGTTGTCCATTCGCATCGATCGCGATCGGGCGCAGGATCTCGGCATTCCCGTTGCCGGGCTGGCCCAGGCGCTGCAAGCGGTTCTCGATGGCCGCGAGGTGGCCGACGTTTCGGTTGGCGACAGGATCATTCCGGTCAAGCTGGTGTCGTCCGCCACGCCGATCGACGACCCGACCGATCTCGGCAATGTCTTCCTGCGAACCGGCGATGGACGGATGGTGCCGATGAGCGCCATTGCAACTCTGGTCGAAGGATCGACGGCACCCGGCCTGTCGCGCGACGGCCAGCAGAGGGCGGTGCCCATCTCCATCGATCCGGCCCCCGGCGTGGCGCTGCGGCAGGCGATGGAGGTGGCCGACGAGGTCGCCGGGTCGGTCCTGCCGGCCGGCTACGACATCAAGCAGACCGGCGAGGCGGCGGCGCTGGCCCAGACGTCGGCGGGTCTTGCCACCACGTTCGGCTTCGCGCTGGTCGTCGTGCTGCTGGTCCTCGCCGCGCAGTTCGAGAGTTTCGTCGCGGCGTTGATCATCATCGCCACCGTGCCCTTCGGCCTTGCCGCCGCGGTATTCGCCATCCGCTTCACCGGCGGAACGCTCAACATCTACAGCCAGATCGGCCTCGTCATGGTGGTCGGCATCATGGCCAAGAACGGCATCCTCATCGTCGAGTTCGCCAACCAGCTGCGCGACGAAGGGCGCAGTGTGCGAGAAGCGATCGAAATGGCGGCGCGGATCCGCCTGAGACCGGTGGTGATGACGATGATCGCCACCATCGTCGGCGCGGTACCGCTGGTTCTGGCCTTCGGGGCCGGCGCCGAGGCGCGCGTCGCGCTCGGTTGGGTGCTGGTGGGCGGTCTCGGCTTTGCGACCGTTTTCACGCTGTTCCTGACGCCGGTCGCCTATCTGGTGCTGGCCGGCTTCGCCAAGCCGCGCGGGCATGTCGAACGCCTGCTGTCCGGTGAGCTCACCGCCGCCGAAGCGCTTGGTCTCACCGAGGGCGAACCGACTGCGCCGACCAAGCCGAAGCTCGCGGCGGAATAGATCAGGGTTATCCGACTCGGAACCGCCGGGCCTCGGCAGGATTGGCGAAGACCTCACGGTCGAGACGCGTCAGCATGTAGGAGATGAGACCGGTCATGATCATGTCGGTCTGCCACGGCAGCGTCTCGATCACCGTCGACCGCCGCAGATCCTCCACCAGCGCCGCCTCGATCGCCGCCTTCAGCCCGCTCTCGAACAGCGGATAGGCGCGAACCGAACCGCCGGTCAGCACGATGCGGCTCGGATTGATCAGCGCCATCAGTCGGGCGAGCCCGTAGCCCAGCGTTTCGCCCGCCCGATGGTAGATCGCCCGCATGGCCTCATCGCCGGCATAGGCGGCTGCCTCGTGGGCAATCAGCTCCCCCTGCGTGGGACGGACACTGAGCGACGGGGCGTCCTCCGGCAGACCGAGTGCCTGGCGATGAATGGCGTAGTCGGCAATGTATGCCTCAAGGCAGCCACGCCGGCCGCACTGGCAAAGGGCGCCATTGGGGATGTGATTCATGTGGCCGAACTCGGCCGCCGAGCCGGCGGCGCCATGATGCAGTCGGTCGCCGACGAACAGACCGGCGCCGACGCCCTGATCGACGAAGATCACCGCGAACGTGCCGCTGTAGATATCGGGATTGGCCTCGTGCAAGGCCTGCGCGATCATGTTGGCGTCGTTGGAGAGAATGCAGTTGCGGCCGGTCAACGCCCGGAGCGGTTCCACGAGGCGCATGTCGCGGACGCTGAAGGCCGGCGACCACATCACCGAGCCCGTGTTGGTGTCGACGAAGCCCTGCGCGCCGATGGCGATCTCGGCCACCTGGCGGAAATCGACGCCGTTGTCGGCGACGATGCGGCCGAGCAGGTCGGCCAGCTTGACGGGAAAGCTTTCGCGCGTCTCCTCATAGGTGGGCACGATGGCGTCCTGGCGATCTATGATGTGTCCGTCGAAGTCGGCCAGTTGCAGCACGACGCTGTCGCGCGAAATCTTGGCCGCCAGCACGTAGCCCGCCGTCGGATCGAGGCGCAACATGACGCGGGGCCGGCCGCGCCGTACCGGTTCGGCCTGAACCTCGCCACTCTCCACCTCGTCGTCACTGGCCTCGACCAAACCCTCGGCAATCAGATCGGCGGTAATGGCGGTAATGGTGGCCGGCGAAAGGTTGGTTTCTGCCCCGAGATCGACACGGGCGATCGGTTCGCGTCGGCGCAACGCCGACAATACCAGGGACCGGTTCTGTCGCCGGACATGATCGCTGTCGGCTTTGCCGACGGAAACGCGCCGCGAGCCATCTCCACGCACGGTCATAATAACGCTCGTCCTCCGCCACCGGCTGGATCATCCCTGTGCCGGCGCCCCATTTCTTGTTTCTACCTAGGCCTTCCCCGACCTGATCGTTCGGGCCAAGATACCCTTGGGCCGAAGCCGTTCTGGATTCCTCCGCCCCTGCCGCGCATCCCAAAGGCAAAACGGCCTCGGGGACCGTCCCGCTTCCCCCAAAGCAGTCGGCCCAGATCGGCACCGGATATTGACATTGCCCTTGGCCCCGGTCCACGCTTTTTTTGGGCTTCAAAGATAATCCTTGGATCGAGCGGGCCGAGCGGCCAGCTTCACAACGGCAGCCATGGAGCGTACTGTCCGCTCGCTTGTGGAACGACATTGGGGGGACGTCGTCAGCATGTGGAAGGTGCTTCCGGTCATCGCCCTCGGGCTGTTCTGCCACGCAGCGGCGGCCGGACCGGTGATCGGCGTGAGCTGGCCGGGCGACACCGCCCATCAATGGAAGCTGGACTCCGAAGCGCTCCGCGATGCGGTATCCGCCGGGTCCGGAGCGGTGATCGAAACCGATGCGCGCCTGTCGGCCGCCAAGCAGATTCTCGACGTCGCAAGTCTGATCGACGCCAAGGTCGACGTGCTGATCGTCGCCGCGGTCGACTCGCGTGCGCTGGAGCCATCGATCCGGGCAGCCATCGCTGCCGGCATGCCGGTGATCGGCTACGACCAGCCGATCGGTCTCGACGGCGTGCTCTCAATCGGCTTCAATCAGTCCGATGTCGGAAGGCTCCAGTCGCTGGCGCTCTACGCGGCGCGACCACGTGGCGACTGGGTGCTGCTGAAAGGCGACTTCGACGATCCGCAGACCGCGCGTCTCTATGCCGGCCAGATCGGCGTTCTCAAGGATTCGATCAGTGCCGGGCTGATCCGCATTGCCGGGGAGGCCTACACGCCGGGGGGGCTGTCGCTGAATGCCCGCCGGGCCTTCGGCAACATCCTCGACGCCACCCGCAACGCCGTTGACGCCGTGCTGACGCCGGACGATGCCAGTGCCGGAGAGGCCATTTCAGTGCTGGAAGAGCGGGGGCTCGTCGACAAGGTTGCCGTCGTCGGCCAGGGCGGAGATCCGGAGACGCTCAATCGCATCGCGCGGGGGCAGCAGACCGCCACCATCTGGGAAGACCATGAGGCGCTGGCCCGAAAGGCGGCCGAAACGGCGCTGCAACTGGCCGATGGCCGCTCGCCGCGGGAGCTCGGGGTGGCAAGACGGCTCGACGACGGACAGGGGACGACCTACGAGCTGCATCTGCAACCCTTCACCATCACCGTCGACGCGCTTGGCCTTGCGCTGTCGGCCGGCTGGATCGACGCCGAGCGCCTTTGCCATCAGGTGCCGGCCGACCGAATCGTCGATTGCCCCTGAGAGGGTCGTGAAAACTCAGGCGAAAAGTTCCGGCCGGCGCCGTCGCAGTGTCTCGACCAAGAGACGCGTCTTGAGATCGAGCACCTCGCCATTGTCGGCGAGATCGGCCAGCACAGGCAGTGGCAGCTCGACAACCTCGATCTCCTCGCTCTCCTCGGCAAGGCCGCCGCCCTTGCCACGCTGCGCCGACGAGTCGATCTCACCGAGATAGAGCCAAACCCGCTCGGTCAGCGAGCCCGGAGAGGCGTAAGGACGGCCCAGGTATTCCAGCTTGCCGACGACGCATCCCGCCTCCTCCCAGGCTTCGCGGCGCACCGCCGTCTCGCCGTCCTCACCGTCGTCGACAATGCCGGCGATCGCCTCGAGCGTCACGCCGCTGCCGTCGGTCAAGAGCGCGGCGGCGCGTACCTGCCGGACCAGGATCGCTGTCCGTTGAACCGAATCGTAAACGAGGACCGCGGCGCCATCTCCATGGTCGTGCACCTCACGCCGCACAAGCCGAGGTTCGCCATGCACCGTGGTTTCGAGGACCGCCACTTCCAGCGTCAACCAGCCATCATAGACGGTTCGACGCTCCTTGACGGACACGGGAGGCAAGCGGTTCTCGGTCAATCGGTCCGCCATGCTGGTGTCTCCCTGTCGTCGACGATCCGGCTCTTGATAACTGCCTGCCACGCCCGCCGCCAGCACCCGAGACTGGCGGGCTGCGCCGAAGCGCCGCGACAGTTCGACGCTGTCGCACGCGGGCAACAGTGACCTCCCGGGCACCGCTTCGTCAGAGCGGCATGGTCTGGCGCTTGACCGACACCCCCCGCCTCGGCCAAATGCTGCAACTGTCGTTTGGGAGCCCACCATGATCGATCCGTCCTGCCTTGCCGTCATCCTTGCGGCCGGAGAAGGCACGCGCATGAAGTCCGACCTGCCCAAAGTGCTGCACGCGGTCGGTGGCCGACCACTCATCGACGCCGTACTGGAAAGCGCCCGGGCCGGCGGGGCGAGCCGTTTCGCCGTGGTGATCGGAGCCGGTGCCGACAAGGTGCGCGCCCATCTCGGCAAGACGGCTCAGAATGCTGAAGTCTTCGAGCAGAGGGAGCGCCTCGGCACGGCCCACGCGACGCTGGCTGCCCGCGAGGCCCTCGTCGACCATGAAGGCCCGGTGCTCGTACTGTTCGGCGATACGCCCCTCGTCCGCCCGGCCACCATTTCCGCCCTGACCGACCGACTCGCCGTCGGGGCCGATATCGCCCTCCTCGGTTTTCAAACCGAGTCCCCGACCGGATATGGCCGGCTGATCATCAAGGACGGGCGGCTCGTCGCCATCGTGGAGGAAAAGGACGCCGACGCGGCGACGAAGGCCATCCGGTTCTGCAACTCCGGTATCATGGCCTTCAGACAAGGCCTGTTGCCCGAGCTGCTCGAAGCGATCGGCAACGCCAACGCCAAGGGCGAGTACTACCTGACCGACGCCATAGCTGTGGCTGCGGCGCGCGGCCTCAGGGCCGAGGCGGTCATTGGCGAAGACGAGAGCGAGTTCGTCGGCATCAACGACCGTGCGCAACTCGCGGCGGCCGAGGCAATCTTCCAACGGCGGATGCGCGCCGAGGCCATGGTCGGCGGCGTGACGCTCGTGGCGCCGGAGACGGTCTTCTTCTCCTTCGACACCAAGCTCGGCCGCGACGTCGTGGTGGAACCCAACGTGGTGTTCGCCCCCGGCGTGGACGTGACGTCGGGCGCGACAATCCGCGCCTTCAGCCATCTTGAAGGCGCCAAAGTGGCCGGCGGAGCCATCGTTGGTCCCTACGCGCGGCTGCGCCCCGGCGCCGATCTTGCGGAAAACGTCCACGTCGGCAACTTCGTCGAGATCAAGAACGCCCGCGTCGACCGGGGTGCCAAGGTCAACCATCTCACCTATATTGGAGATGCCTTGATCGGCGCCCGGACCAATGTCGGCGCCGGTACCATCACCTGCAACTATGACGGCTTCTTCAAGCACAAGACGATTATCGGAGCCGACGTCTTCGTCGGGTCCAACACCGTCATGGTGGCGCCGGTCACGGTGGGCGACAATGCGCTGACGGCAGCCGGTTCAGTGATTACGGCCGACGTACCCGGTGATGCCATGGCCTTCGGGCGCGCACGCCAGGAGGTGAAGGAGGGCATGGGGGCGGCGAAGAAAGCCATGCTTGCCGCCAAGAAGGCTTCTGCCAAGCCAGCCGGTTGAGCGGCGTACCCCTTGCGATGCCCGATGGTGACCATTCTTCGCCATCGGGCGCTGCCCGATGCGAGGGACTCATTCCCTTTTGTCCCAATTTCGATGTCGGAACGAGCGGCCGCATACACGTTACGCGCGCCGCTCTTCTGATTGGGAAGACAATTTTCAGTAGACCAATCCGACAAAATACCACCTCCCCACCGAGGTGAACGGAAGGCCGTGAGACCTCCCAACCGCGATCAACCGGCTCAGATCTCGGCCTCGCCACCCCTTCTCCGACCATCCGCCAACGTTTTCGACACGCCAGCCTGACCGAAACGTTCATCAAAACATGGACGATCCTGTCTAACCCGGTCTCGTAAACGCAACTCACCGAGCCAACCTTCCGTGAGAAAATGACGAGCGCGCTACGACGTTTGAAAGCGGCTTGCTAACAGTTCGACATCCTTAGGTTTTGCCGAATCGACACATTTCCTCTAATGATTGCTTTTTTGTACTTTACCTATAAAAATTTTGTTCGATAATCGAATTTATAATTGAAAGTTCTTTGAAAACCGCTCAGAAATCTCCGAAAGTCGAATTTTCTCTTTTAAATACGGCATCTTGGGTGAGCACCGTATTCCCCATCCGCTAAAATGCAAGGGATTGCACGGATAAAAGCAGGGCTTGCGGAGCCAGGACCGCTTGGCTAAACTATTACATAAAGTCGATCCGGCGCCTGGGAAGAGGACCGGAGATCTCGGCTGATTTGGGGGAAAAATCAGGCATGACAGGAAGTTGCGAGCGCAATGCCTGCGACGGTGCACGGCTTAAGCCCGGTGCTGTCGGATCATTAGCGGCGCACCCTTCCAAAAGACGGCAACTACACGGGTCGCAGCAAGGCATTTCGTCCACGGACAAAGATGTCATGAACAGAGGTACAACGGTGAGGAAGACGGGAGGATTTTCCTCTTCGCTCCCAGCCGAGGGGTCCAATGCCATCGTCCGGGTCGAGATCGCCCGCCTTCCGGCATGCGGCGTCGCGTTAGTCGATGGTCGGTGCCGGCGAGGTCTGGACAGCGGCGCGGTTTCGGTGAAACTGCCGCTGGGAGCGCGGAAGCGCGCCGCCCGCAGGGCAGATTTGGCTGTGCATTTCCGGACCTGTTCCGGATTACACGAATCGTCGCCCCAGCGGGGCGGCGTCGCGGGGATGGTCAACTGACCGTCCTGCGCACAAGGAGGTCCCTCCCCTCATCCGGCGCCCGCCGGTGCGGAGGGAGGCGCGGATCCGGTGGCAACCCGTCACCGGGCCCCAAAAGGGAATAAGGCGGGAACATCCCGCTTTATGAGGACGTCAGGGGCGACAAGCGCCTGACGAAACTGGTCACCAACTCACACGGAGTTCCCGAAGAGGCATGGCAGATCGCCGACTCTCGCGGGATTGAAGGGGGAGAGAATGAAGCTTACCAAGATTCTGGCTGCCACGCTCGTGATCGGCGTTTCCGCCATGGCCACCGCGTCCTATGCCGCCGAGAAGGGCAAGGTCGGCATCGCCATGCCGACGCAGTCCTCGTCGCGCTGGATTTCCGACGGCCATAGCATGGTCGAGCAGTTCCAGGCTGCCGGCTTCGAGACCGACCTTCAGTACGCTGAAGACGACATCCCGAACCAGCTGAACCAGATCGAGAACATGGTGACCAAGGGCGTCAACGTCCTCGTTGTCGCCTCGATCGACGGCACGACCCTGACGGACATTCTGGCCAAGGCCCACGAGGCCGGCGTCAAGGTGTTCGCCTACGATCGCCTGATCCGCAACTCGCCGAACGTCGACTACTACTCGACCTTCGACAACTTCCAGGTCGGCGTTCTCCAGGCCTCGTCGCTCGAGACCCCGCTCGGCCTCAAGGACGGCAAGGGCCCGTTCAACATCGAGCTGTTCGCCGGTTCGCCCGACGACAACAACGCCACCTTCTTCTTCAATGGCGCCATGAGCGTCCTGAAGCCCTACATCGACAGCGGCAAGCTGGTCGTTCAGTCGGGCCAGACGGACTTCGCCCAGGTCGCCACGATGCGTTGGGATGGCGCCACCGCCCAGGCCCGCATGGATAACATCCTGTCGGCCAACTACACCGACAAGCATGTCGACGCTGTGCTGTCGCCCTATGACGGCATCTCGATCGGCATCATCTCGTCGCTGAAGGGCGTCGGCTACGGCACCGAAGGCACGCCGATGCCGTACGTGTCCGGCCAGGACGCCGAGCTGCCGTCCGTCAAGGCGATCATCGCCGGCGAGCAGTATTCGACGATCTTCAAGGACACCCGCGAGCTCGCCAAGCAGACCGTGAAGATGGTCTCGCAGGCCCTCGAGGGCAAGGAAGTGGAAGTCAACGACACCACGACCTACGACAACGGCGTGAAGGTCGTTCCGTCCTTCCTGCTGAAGCCGGTCCTGGTCACCAAGGACAACTACAAGGAGATCGTCATCGACTCCGGCTACTACAAGGAATCGGACCTCTGATCAGGTCTTGACTTCCCGACTATCCGCGCGGGGTTTTCCCCGCGCGGTCTTCGAAATCTGCCCGCTGCGCGGATCGGTGCGCCCCCCTGGGTGCCCTTGCGGCAATACACCAACAACAAGAACGTCCTGCCTGTCGCCCATCGGAGATCGGCGGACAAAGGAGCCTCGCGTGAGCACGAACGTGATCCTCGAGATGCGCAACATCACCAAGACGTTTCCGGGCGTCAAGGCGTTGAGCGACGTCAGCTTTTCGGTAGAGGAAGGCGAAATCCACGCGCTCTGCGGCGAGAACGGCGCCGGCAAGTCGACGCTGATGAAGGTGCTGAGCGGCGTCTATCCCTACGGCACCTACGACGGCGAGATCTACTACAACGGCCAACTCAAGAAGTTCGGCTCGATCAAGGATACCGAGGAAGAAGGTATCATCATCATTCACCAGGAACTCGCGCTGATCCCGATGCTGTCGATCGCCGAGAACATCTTCCTGGGCAACGAGGTCGCCAAGGGTGGCGTCATCAACTGGGCCGAGGCGACGCGCCGCACCACCGAGCTTCTGGCCAAGGTCGGCCTCAGGGAGAATCCCTCGACGCTGATTACCAACATCGGCGTCGGCAAGCAGCAGCTGGTTGAGATCGCCAAGGCGCTGTCCAAGAAGGTGAAGCTGCTCATCCTCGACGAGCCCACCGCCTCGCTCAACGAGAGTGACTCCAACGCGCTGCTCGACCTGCTGCTCGAGTTCAAGAAGCAGGGCCTCACCTCGATCATCATCTCGCACAAGCTCAACGAGATCTCCCGCGTCGCCGACAAGATCACCGTGTTGCGCGACGGCGCCACGGTCGAGACGCTCGACTGCCACGCCGAGAAGATTTCCGAGGCACGCATCATTCAGGGCATGGTCGGCCGCGAGCTCTCCGACCGCTTTCCCAAGCGTACATCGAAGGTCGGCGAGACCATCTTCGAGGTCCGCAACTGGACAGCCTATCATCCGATCCATTCCGATCGGAAGATCTCCAACGGCATCAATCTCAACGTCAAGCGCGGCGAAGTCGTAGGCATCGCCGGCCTGATGGGCGCCGGCCGCACCGAATTCGCCATGAGCGTGTTCGGCCGCTCCTATGGACAGAAGATCTCCGGCGAAGTGCTGATCAACGGCAAGCCCGCCGATGTCTCCACCGTCGAGCGGGCGATTAAGTCGGGCCTTGCCTATGTCACCGAGGACCGCAAGCAGCTCGGTCTGGTGCTGATCAACAACGTGATGCACAACAACACGCTGGCCAACCACAGGGGCATCTCGAAGAACTTTGTCATCGACGAGTATGCCGAGCGCAAGGCGGCCAACGAATACAGGCAGAAGCTGCGCATCCGTACGCCGAGCATCTACCAGGACGTCGTCAACCTCTCCGGCGGCAACCAGCAGAAGGTCGTCCTGGCCAAGTGGCTGTTCGCCAATCCGGACGTGCTCATTCTCGACGAGCCGACGCGCGGCATCGACGTCGGCGCCAAATACGAGATCTACACCATCGTCAACGACCTCGTCGCCGCCGGCAAGGCGGTCATCTTCATCTCCTCGGAAATGCCGGAGCTGCTCGGCACCTGCGACCGCATCTACGTCATGAACGAAGGCGCGATCGTGGCCGAAATGCCCGTTGCCGAGGCCAGCCAGGAAAACATCATGGGCGCCATCATGCGCTCGGGGGAGAAGGTTTGATGAATACGCCCAACGAAGCCACCCAGACGGCCGCTCCGTCGCTTGCCGTCTTCCTCCGGCAGAACATGCGCGAGTACGGCATTCTGATCGCGCTCGTCGTGATCATGGTCTTCTTCCAGATCATCACCGGCGGCGTTCTGTTCCGCCCGGTCAACCTGACCAACCTCGTGCTGCAGAACTCGTTCGTCGTCATCATGGCGTTGGGCATGCTGCTGGTCATCGTCGCCGGCCACATCGACCTCTCCGTCGGCTCGATCGTCGCCATCATCGGCGCCGTGGCCGCGGTCATGATGGTGAACTACAAGATCGACCCATGGACGACATCGCTCGTCTGCCTCATCCTCGGCGGTGTCATCGGCGCGGCGCAGGGCTACTGGATCGCCTATCACCATATCCCGGCGTTCATCGTGACGCTGGCCGGCATGCTGGTGTTCCGCGGCATGACGCTGTGGCTCCTCGGGGGCATGAACATCGGTCCGTTCCCGGCCGAGTTCCAGAAGCTTTCCACCGGCTTCCTGCCCGATCTGGTTTCCCTGCCCGAGCTGCCGCTGCTGGGCGCCTTGCACTCGACCTCGATCATCCTGACCCTCGCCATTCCGGCTCTCCTGGTCTACCTGTCCTGGCGCAGCCGCAAGCTCAACGAGTCGCATGGCATCGAGGTCGAGCCCTTCGCCTTCTTCGTAACGCAGAACGCCGTGCTCGTCGCCGTCATGGTGTTCCTCGGCTACCAGCTCTCGACCTACAAGGGCTTCCCGAACATCCTGGTGATCATGGGCGTGCTGATCGCCTTCTACACCTTCGTGACGACGCGCACGACCATCGGTCGTCGCATCTACGCGCTCGGCGGCAACGAGAAGGCGACAAGACTCTCGGGCATCAACACCGATCGCCTCAGCTTCTATACCTTCATCAACATGGGCGTTCTCGCCGGTTTCGCCGGCCTGATCGTCGCCGCCCGCCTGAATTCCTCGACCCCGAAGGCCGGTAACGGTTTCGAGCTCGACGTCATCGCGGCCTGCTTCATCGGCGGCGCCTCGACGACCGGCGGCGTCGGCAAGATCACCGGCGCGGTGGTCGGCGCCTTCATCATGGGCGTGCTCAACAACGGCATGTCGATCATGGGTCTCGGCATCGACTTCCAGCAGATGGTCAAGGGCCTGGTGCTGCTCGCCGCCGTGGTGTTCGACCTCTACAACAAGCAGAAGAGCTGAGGCTCCCCCTCCTTCCAACCTCACAACCGGGGCCGAAAGGCCCCGGTTTCTTTTTGTGCGCGCATGAAAAAGGCCGCGTCATACCGGCGCGGCCCGTTTCGTCCTGAGGCGCCCCGGCTGGTGTCGCGGGGCACCTCCATTTCCCGTCGGCTCAGAAGCCGGAGAAGCGCCACTCGATGCGATGGCGATAGGTTTCGCCCGGACGCAGCACGGAGCTCGGATAGCTCGGCTCGTTCGGCGCGTTGGGGAAGGTCTGCGGCTCAAGCGCGAAGCCGGCATTCTTGAGTTGCTCAGAGAAGGGCGCTTTGATTGCCGGCGTGAAGTGTTCGCCGGTGTAGAGCTGGATAGCCGGCTCGGTCGTCCAGACCTCGAGCGTGCGGCCGGTGACCGGCTCGATCGCACGCGCGCCGAGATGCAACTCGCCACGGCCGGCATCAAGCACGAAGTTCTGGTCATAAGGACCGGCAATCGGGCGCTTCTCGCGGAAATCGAAGCGCGTCCCGACCACATCGGCCAACGGCCCCAAGGGAATGAGATCGGCGTCGACCGGCGTGTAGCGGCTCGCCGGGATCTGCATCAAATGGCCGAGGATGTCACCCTTGCCGAGCAGGTTCCAGTAGACGTGATTGGTGAGATTGACCACCGTCGGCTTGGTCGTGGTGGCTGTCATCTCCAGGTAAAGCGTCTGTCCCTTGAGGCCGTAGGCCGCCTTGACGGCCAGCGCGCCCGGAAAACCCATGTCTCCATCGGGCGAATCCAGCCGGAACACCACTTCACCGCTGGCTCTCTCAACCTCCCAGTTCAGGTGACCGAAGCCGTTGGCGCCACCGTGCAACTGCTTGGAACCCTCGTTGGCCGGCAAGCGATAAGTGGTGCCGTCGAGCGTGAAGCTCGCGCCGGCGATGCGGTTGGCAAAACGACCGCAGATGGTGCCGGCCCAGCCGTCGCCATCGGGGGCGTTGAGACGACCGGGCGAACCGATCACCGTCTGGACCGGCCCGCCCGAGCTCGTCGGAACGTAAAACGCCACGAGCTGCGCGCCGGCCGGACTGAAAACGGCCTTGAGGCCGTTGTCGCCGTCAAGCGTGATGAAGTCTTCAACCGGATGTGTCATGTCTGTCTCCCCGCGCTCTTTTGGAGCGGTCCTCAGATATCCGTCAATGTCGCTCAAGTTCGCGAAAAACAAAAGGTTTTTTCGACCTTGGCCTTTCGGCTTGCTCCCAAGTCCCTAAGGTTGTGGCATAGTCGCACCAGCTTCCCGCTCTCGGCCGTAGCGGCGTGATTCGGGGAGCGCGCCGGGCGGTTTGTGGGGAGATTCATGACACGACGGACGGTTCAAAAGCGCTCGCGGCAGGATGAGATCGTGCGCGAACTGGCCCACGAGATTGTCAGCGGTCGCCGGCCGGAAGGCAGCCTGTTGCCGTCCGACGCCGAGTTGATGGCGCGCTTCGGCGTGTCGCGGACGGTTTTGCGGGAATCGCTGAAAACCATGGCCGCCAAAGGCCTGATCCAGCCCAAGACGCGGGTTGGCACGCGCGTCGTCGAGCGGACGAATTGGAACCTGTTCGACCCTGACATGCTGCGCTGGCACCTCGACTGCGGCATCGGCCTCGAACTGCTCGCCCATCTTTCCGAGGTTCGACTGGCCCTCGAGCCGGTGGCCGCCTCGCTCGCGGCCCAAAGGCGGAGCGAAACGGACGTCGCCGTGCTCAACGCCATCGTCGACCGCATGGAAGCGCCCGATGCCTCGCCAGAGTTTTTCGCGGCCGCCGACCTCGATTTTCACCTCACCATCGCCCGCATCAGCGGCAATCCGTTTTTCCGCACGGCCTCGGCCCTGATCGAAGTGGCGCTTGCCGCGACCTTCGCCATCACCACGCCGGTGAACGACCCGGCAGCGAAGGTCGCCTCCTGCGCGGCGCACCGGCGTGTCGTGACGGCGATCGGCGACGGCGACAACGAGGCCGCGGCGACGGCCATCGTCGAGACGATCCGCTCCGGCGCGGCTCGCGTGGCGGCAGCCGCCAAGCGCTGACGGCCAACCAGAACTCAGTGGCTGTCGCGCGGATCCGTTTCGGCGACCCTCTGGTACTTCACCGCCATTTCCATGACGGCACCGTCGGCGAGCTGGCCGACCGTCGATCGGTAGAGCTCCTGCCAGGGCGTCTGGCTGGCCGGATAGACGGGTTGGAACGAAGCGCGCCTCTGCTCCCACTCCTCGGCATCGACCAGCGCGTCGGCGGTTCCGCGGTTGAGGTCGATACGGACGCGGTCACCGGTCCTGAGCAGGCCGAGCCCACCGCCAACGGCGGCCTCTGGCGACGCATTGAGGATCGAGGGCGAGCCGGACGTTCCCGATTGCCGTCCATCGCCCATGCAAGGCAAGGCGCCGATGCCACGCTCGATCAGGGCGGCGGGAGGCTGCATGTTGACCACCTCGGCCGAGCCGGGCCAGCCGACCGGGCCGGCATAGCGGATGACCAGAATAGTCTCCTCGGTAATGCCGAGCGCCAGATCCTCAATGCGGTGATGGTAGTCCTCGGAGCCATCGAAGACCACGACCGGCCCCTCGAAGACGTTTTCCGCTCCCGGGCGTGACAGGTAGCGAGCGCGAAACTCGTCGGAGATCACCGACGTCTTCATGATGGCAGCGTCGAACAGGTTGCCCTTCAGCACGATGAAGCCGGCTTTGTCCTTCATCGGGGCGTCGTAGGGCTTGATGACCTCGCCGTCGGGCGCCGGGAACGGCGCGAGATTCTCCGCGACCGAGCGACCGGATACGGTGAGCGCATCGCCGTGAAGACGACCGTTGTCGAGGAGCGCCTTCATCACCACCGGCAGGCCGCCGGCCCTGTGGAACCCCTCCGAAAGGTAGCTGCCGGCCGGCTGCATGTTGACCATCAAGGGCACGTCGTAGCCAACCGTCTGCCAGTCCATCGGCTCGATCGGAACGCCGGCGTGGCGGGCGACGGCCACGATATGCGGCTGTGCATTGGTGGAGCCACCGATGGCCGAGTTGACGACGATGGCATTCTCGATCGCCTGCCGGGTCAGGATCTTCGAGGGGCGCAGGTCCTCCTCGACCATGGCGACGATGCGTTCGCCGGTACGGTAGGCCATCTGCCCGCGCTCGCGGTAAGGCGCGGGAATGCTGGCATTGCCAGGCAGACACATGCCGAGCGCCTCGGCCAGGCAGTTCATGGTGGAGGCGGTACCCATGGTGTTGCAGTAGCCGTCCGATGGAGCCGAGGCTGCCGCCGCCTCGATGAACTGTTCGTAGTCGATCTCGCCCGTGGCGAGTTGCAGCCGCTTCTCCCAGATGATCGTGCCGGAACCTGCCAGCTTGCCCTCGTACCAGCCGTCGAGCATCGGGCCGCCACTCAGCACGATGGCCGGCAGATCGACGGTGGCCGCCGCCATGATCAGGGCCGGAGTCGTCTTGTCGCAGCCTGTGGTCAGAACCACGCCGTCGAGCGGGTAACCGTGCAGGATCTCGACGAGGCCGAGATAGGCGAGATTGCGATCGAGCGCCGCCGTCGGCCGCCGGCCGGTTTCCTGGATCGGGTGCACCGGAAACTCGAAGGCGATGCCGCCAGCGGCCCGGATGCCTTCACGCACTCTTTCCGCCAGGCGCAAATGGACGCGGTTGCAGGGCGACAGGTCGGAGCCGGTCTGGGCGATGCCGACGATCGGCCGATCGGACCTCAGCTCCTCGATGGTCAGGCCATAATTGAGGTAGCGCTCAAGATAGAGCGCCGTCATCGAGGGATTTTCGGGATTGTCGAACCAGAGCTTGTGGCGGCGGGGGCGCGACATCGGTCGGTCTCCTCTATCCAGATGCGACGATCAGCCGACGAGAACGGCCGGTGGGGGCACCCCACGGAACGGACCGTCGACAACATAGGTCAAGCCGGCCTCCGGCTCGGCGGCGCGCTTCTCCGCGTCGTAACCTTCAAACGCTGACGTAACGAGCAAACGGTCGAGCTTGGGGCCGACGAAGGCCGGGCAGCTCACCTGCCGGGCAGGCAGAGCGATGCTATCGACGAGACGACCATCGGGATCATAAGCATCGACGGCGTAGCCGCCCCAACGGGCGTTCCACAGCACGCCCTCGGCGTCCACCGTGGCGCCGTCGGGTCCACCGCCGCTGACGCGGCTGAAGATCTGCCGATCACCGGAAGGCAGGCCCGTCACCGGGTCGGTCGAAATCCGGTAGATGACGTGCTCGGTCGTATCGGAGAAATAGGCAGTGCGACCGTCCGGGGAAAAGGCGATCGAGTTCGGGATGGTCAACCCGTCGACGATCAGCCTGAGCTCGCCAGCGCGATACCACCAGATCCGTCCGAAGCCCGGCTCGAAGCGCCAGCTCATGGTGGAGATCCAGAGCGCGCCAGCCGGATGCACGGCGCCATCGTTGCTCCGTGTGCCAGGGCGCTCGTCCCAGAAAGATCGGAGCTCGTTCAACTCGCCGCCATCGATCGACCGGAGGTGCAGGCCGGCATCGCTGGCGATCAGATGCCGATCATCGTCGACGCGAGCGGCGACGGTCGCATGGAACGGGAGAGCGTGGATCTGGGGCGCCGCGTCGTCGAGCCCCATCTCCAGCAGCTTGCGATCGAGGATATCGAACCAGAACGCCTTGGCTCGTCCCGGGTGCCAGCTCGGCCCTTCGCCAAGGTGGCATGCGTGGCTGGACAGGACAGAAACTGACGGCATCACCCCTCCTCGTCGGTGGGCGCCTCCGCCTCTCACCGAATACGACAGTAGCTTTCCCACTCAGACTTTGCCAGCCGGAGCGGGTATAAGTCATACTAATTGATCGCTTCCCGCATCTACTCGTGCGGCCACGCCCGGAAGAGCTCAGTCTTTTCGGCGGCGGCCGTCAGCGCGGCCAGACGGGGATAGTCGGCCAGCGACACCACATCCGGAACCAGGGCGGCAATGAAGGTTCCCGCCACGACCAGCGTGATGCCGGCCTCGCTCGGTGGGGGACCCAAGAGCCAGCCGGCTCCGCCGATTTCCGCCTCAATGGCCGAGAGGGCTGCCCTGAGCTGACCGGCAACGCGATCCAACCATGGCTGGTGTCGTTTCTCGACTGGACGGAGCTGGCGCTCGTAGACGATCTGCACCGCCTTTTCACAGGCAGCGAGGCCAAGCCCGGTCAACCGGACGTCAAGAACGGCGAACCCTGGGTCGACCGGCCCGAGCGCCTTGCCCCCGGCTAGCGCCTTCAGGGCGTAGTCGATGATCAGGGTGGAATCGAGCAACACGACGCCGTCGTCGGTGACCGCCGTGGGCGCCTTGACCACCGGGTTGATGGCGGCAAAGGCATCGTAGTGACGAAAGACGGAAAGCGGCTCGTGGACGAAGGGAATGTCGAGAGCGGCAAGCGTCAGCGCGGTGCGGCGGACGTAGGGCGAATCGAGCATGCCAATGAGGCGCACGGCAAACCTCCGATGGAAGCGGAATCGCGTTCAGCGCGAGAAAGCGCCGTTACCGTAAGCCAAAAGCAAGGTGGAGCGAAATGGCTTGCTTCCGATCCGTCCGACAAATGTCCGGCAAGATCGCCGGATTCCGTCAACTCAGCCGCCGATGGCGCGTCGCTCCCTCGCCAGCGATGCCGGCGAGGCGACCACGTCCGGAAGGGCAGCGGGCCGGCCGAAGTAGTACCCCTGGAAGCGTTGGCATCCGGCCGCCTTCATCAGGAGGTACTGCTCCTCGGTCTCGACGCCCTCGGCGAGAACGCGCGTTCCAAGCGCGCGCGCAAGTTCGGTGATCGTCGTGACAAAGGTCATGTCGACGTCGCTCGACCCGGCGGCGTGAACATAGCTTTTGTCGATCTTCAGGCAGTCGAAGTGGAACTTCCTCAGATACTGCAGGGAGGCGAAGCCGGAGCCGAAATCGTCAAGGACGATCATCACGCCGGCCTCCCTCAGGCCGTCGAGGTTCGCCCTCTCGACCGAGCCGAAATCGAGGAACACGGTTTCGGTGATCTCCAGGACGAGACGGCTGGCCGGCAACCCGGCCGCTGCGAGTTCGCCGGCAACGAAGGCGGCAAAGCCGGGCTGCTTCAGCTGGACGGCGGAAACGTTGATCCCGAACTGGTACTCGCCGTAGCGAACCGCGTCGCGGATGACGCGACGGATCACCCATTCGCCGACCTCTTCGATCAGCGTCGACTGCTCGGCAACGGAAATGAACTCCGCCGGAGGAATGGTGCCACGAAGCGGATGATGCCAACGGATCAGGGCTTCGAAGGCCGTCTGTTCCTCACCATCCGCCGCCACGATCGGCTGATAGTGCATGTCCAGCTGGTTGAGATAGATGGCGGCGCGCAGTTCGCGGGTCAACAGCCGAGTGTAGCGGTCGTCGACCAGCATGCGAGCATTGTAGGAAAGAACCGTGCCCCGTGCCTGCTTGGCCTTGTAGAGCGCCAGGTCGGCGAGATTGACGAGCTCGAGCGCGATATGCGTGTCGTCGGGCGCCATGGCGATGCCGGCCGTCGCCGACAGGCGCATGGTGCGGCCGTTGATCTGCACCGGCTGCCGCAGTCGGTCGAGCAGGGCCTTCACGGCCTGCACCACCTCGCCGCGCGACGAGCAATCGGTGAGAAGCAATGCGAACTCGTCGCCACCAAGCCGCCCGATGACGGCCCCGGGCAGCTCCTCGCGGCAGATACGGACCAGTTGGGCCAGCGCTTCGTCGCCAGCGGGATGACCGAAGGTGTCATTGAGGGCCTTGAGGTGGTCGAGATCGACCATCACGTAGGCATGCCGGCGATCGCCGGAGGTCTGCACGCGACGCCTGAGTTCATCGAGGAAGTCGCCGCGCGTCAATGCCAGGGTGACGGGGTCGACCCGGGCGGTGCTTTCGGCCGTTTCTTCGCCCTGCATCAAGGCGAGACTCTTGCGCATCAGCAAGAAGCCGATGGCAACGATCAGCAGAAGAAGAAGCGTCTCCGAAACGAGGCCCGCCAGCAGCCCTGGCTGCCAGGACGCCGGCAGCGTGCCAAGGCGGACGAACATCAAAGCCAGAGCAATGGCAAGGCACGACGCCGCGAGCGCCCCAACGAGCAACGACACGCGCCGACTGACGCTCAGCGCAGTTTGAAGTTGTTTTCCGAGCGCCATCCTTCACCCTTATGTCTAGGCAAATTTACGGCGCTCTTATGAATTTTTCGCAAATACCAAACCGAGATTTTGAACAGTCCCACCAAAAGTTGAACAAGTGCCGTGACTTGTACGACAGTGACAAAAAGCAGGGAAGTTTCATTGCCGGCTAAGTCAAGGGACGCTGGTTTTTCTTGAATCGCGCCGGCCCGCCTCTCGCGCGCCCGCCGATCACATTATGTCAACGTGATCGAAGCGGCTGCTCCGGCAAAGATTCTGGAGCCTTCGCTAGACGACGAAGTTGAACCACTTGGTCGGCGAAGGCTCTCGTCATCAACGTACTGGCCACAAGCGTCCAACGGCCCCTCCGGAGAGGGACCGTCCGCACCGGGCGCCGCCCGAGGAAGAAAGATGCGTCGATTCCAGTTCAGGACGTTCGCCCTCAGGCGGCCTTGAGGGCGGCCTGGTTGGCCGAGCCTTCTGCGATCTTCGTCAAGCCGGCATCGGTCGTCTCTTCCTCGGCCAGCGTCTCCTTCAGAAGTTTGGCGGCCTGCTTCTGACCGATCAGTTCAGCCCAACGGCACAGGGTCCCATAGCGCGCAATTTCGTAATGCTCGACCGCCTGCGCGGTGGCGATCAGGCCGGCATCGATGGCGTCGGAGCCAGCGAAGGACTCGAGGACTTCTTCGCCCTCCTCGATTATACCCTCGATGGCGGGACAGGTCTTGCCGCGCGCGGGCTTGCCGATGAGTTCAAACACCTGCTGGAGACGCTCGACCTGAAGCTCGGTTTCGTCGCGATGCTTCTCGAAGGCAGCCTGCAGCTCCGACGACCGGGCGCCACGTGCCATTTTCGGCAGCGCCTTCAGGATCTTGCGCTCGGCGTAGTAAACGTCCTTGAGCATGTCCAGGAAAAGATCGTCCAGCGACTTGGTCTTCATGGTTTCACCTCTAGGCTGAAAGTTAGTTGCCCCTCTCAAACCGCCGGCAGGACGGATTGTTCCCTCGCGCCCCGAATGTCGGAGCTGCAGCCGCGTCGCCTCCTCGCCGGGAACAATCGGTGACTTCGACGATTTCACGACCTCCAGCCACCGGAGGTCAAAAATGCCTTTTCCGTCTTTCCCTTCGCTCCCGACTGCCGACGCGTTCTGCATTCTGCTCGCGGGGGGACAGGGAACGCGGCTTCACGAACTGACATTGAGCGAATGCAAACCCGCCATGCCCTTTGCCGGGGGAAAGCTGGTGGACTTCACGATCGCCAATGCGATGCGGTCGGGGCTGCCGCAGTTGCTGGTCGCGACGCAGTATCAGCCGGCCGGTCTGACCCGGCATCTTCAGATCGAGTGGCTGCACCAGTTTCCGAACGGGATAGAAACACGCGACGGATACGGGCTGCGCCCCGAAGGCTATAGAGGCACGGCGGATGCCGTTCGCGCCAACCTCGCCGAAATCGCGGCGAGCTGCGCCGAAGAAATACTCGTTCTCTCGGCCGATCACGTCTGCCAGATGGACTACCGCGCCATGCTCGAAAGCCACCGCGCTTCCGGCGCAACCATACCGGACGGCCTCGTCATCGGCGCAGATCCGGATGAAGACCAGCGCTGGTTCCGCGTCACGCGGGACGGCACGGTCCTTGTGACCGCCGCCATGCTGGACCGATATCGCGAGGAGAGGCCGCGGCTCCATTTGGTGCCGCCACTTCCCTTCCTGTCGACGCACAGCTCCTAACCTTGCGTCGCCCCTCGGCCGGCCGTCTCGGGCCGGCCAGACCAACACGGAGATATCCCATGAACAGCGAAAACACGTCTGGCGCGCCCCGCTATCCGGACTACCCGAAGCCGCCCTTTCCCAAGCAGACCCAGCAGCTTCCGGGCAGCTTCAGGCTTCTTGAGCCGGCGCCCGACCATGGCGAGGAGAGCTGGCGCGGCTCCGGCCGGCTTGAGGGAATGGTCGCCCTGATCACCGGCGGCGACAGCGGCATCGGCCGGGCCGTCGCCATCGCCTTCGCCCGTGAGGGCGCCGACGTGGCACTGTCGTTTCTGGAGGAGCGCGAGGATGCAACGGACACGGCACGCCTCGTGACCGACAGCGGGCGCCGTTGCCTGCAACTGCCCGGCGACATCTCCGATCCCGCCCATTGCCGCGACATGGTCAAGCGGGTGGTGGATGAGTTCGGCCGGATCGACGTCCTCGTCAACAATGCCGCCCATCAGGACAGTTTCGAAAGCCTGGACGAGATTTCGGATGAGGAATGGCAGCGAACCTTCGCGGTGAACATCCACTCCATGTTCTACCTGGCCAAGGCGGCGGTGCCGCACATGCAGCCGGGCGCCTCGATCATCAACACCGCTTCGGTCAACGCCGACAGCCCGAGCCCCAGCCTTCTCGCCTATGCCACGACCAAGGGGGCAATCCAGAACTACACCGGCGGCCTCGCCCAGTTGCTCGCGGAAAAAGGCATTCGCGTCAACTGCGTCGCCCCGGGGCCGGTGTGGACACCCCTCATTCCGGCCAGCATGTCGGCAGAGAAGACGTCGCAGTTCGGCAGCAACTACCCCATGAAGAGGCCGGCGCAGCCGGTGGAGCTCGCGTCGGCCTATGTGATGCTGGCCGAGCCGATGTCGAGCTACGTCTCCGGCGCCACCATCGCGGTTACCGGTGGCAAGCCGATCATCTAGTGGATCCACTCCGGGCTTTGCGTCCGCCGGAGATATCGGTCCGGTAGAGAATGTCACCGAGGGCGTCCCCGAGGGTTCCGGCCTGCGCCGGGACCCGGGGCGTTACCCGAGACGGTCCGGAGGTTGGACCGTCGTGGCAGATCGGAACAATCCGTTGATCTGCATGTTGTCGATCGAGACCGGCGAGTTCGTTGTCACGGACCGCCGATCGCTACCCCTTCCGTCCATGTCCCCTCAGCCGCCCCCCCAGTGGGGAAAGCACGAGAGAGCAGAACTGGGAGATTTCTAGGGAGATTACGGTTTCGGCGCGCTTTGCCAGGTAATATGATTTTCAGAAGGTGCGCCCATGCTGTAGCGATCATGTCATCAAACAACTCTTCTTCAGATAATCCGTGCGACGAGCAACTGACCGAGGGCGATCTCTCCCGGTTGCGGGAGACCGCGCGACGGCTGCTCGACGCCATCGCCGCCGAACCGGTGCCCGAGCGGCTGCGCCAACTGGCCACCGAGCTTGGAGAGCTGGTCGATCGTCGGCGGGAGAAGGGGACGGACGATACTTCTCAAGCGGACTGACCGTGGCAAGCCGCCGCGATAAACGCGACGGCCTGCGAGCAAGCGACGAGGATCGGACCGAGCAGCGTCACCGGCGAGCCGGAATGCCGGCTTCGTCGCGCGCCAGGAAAATGCGCGTCGTCTGGTCCATATGATCGAACAGCCAATCGGCCATATCCTGCTCTTCGGCGAGATTCTCTTCGAGAATGGGGATCGCCGTGGTGTCTTCGAGGACGGCGGCCGTCGAGATCAGAACCTTGTAGGCGGCGATTTCCATCTGCTCGAAGGTATAGCTCGCCATGACGCCCTTGATCACCTCGTCGTCGGCGAACATGCCGCCGAGGGCCTGCCCTAGGGCCGAGGCCTTGCCGAGCGTATCCTTCACGACGGAGGCGCCGCTGTCGCGCCCTTCAAGCAGCTTGCGCAGGGACTCGGCCTGGCGCTCCGTCTCGCCTATGTGCTTTTCCATCCGTGCGCAAAGAACCGGGTAGTTCTCGAGGCGCGACAGCATGCCGCGCATCATCGTAAGGGCCTGCTCCTCCATGGCATGGGCGTCACGAAGCCATGCCATATAGTGTTCACGGATATCGTCCATGGGATTCACTCTCCTGGATGTGGCGACAAGTCTGCTCGTCGCTCGCCCCGGAGAACGCCTGATTGGCTTCTCCGACTGTGGCGACCGACCGAACCGTTACGGCTCGCCGCTTTCTCGCGGCAGCTTCGGCGCATCCTCGCGGCACGCGCTTAATCCAACCGGCAACCCTTGCAGAAGTTCCATTCCCTCGGGGACGCCTTCGAGGTCGTGCCGAGACGGCTAGATCTCTTCGCCCATGGCCGTGCGCAGCATCCGGCGCCCGCGATTGATGCGGCTTTTGATAGTGCCGATATCGCATTGGAGGATTTCGGCGGCGCGGGCGTAGCTTTCTTCGAGAACCACCACGAGAACAATCGCCTCGCGATAATGGACGGGCAGCTCCTCAAGGGCCGTTTCGAGCTCCTTGATGCGCACTTGCCATTCCTGATGGGCGGAAACGGTCGGCTGCTGCGACGCACAGTCCTCGTCGCCGGTTCGCTCCCTCGTCCGCTTGATGCAGTTGGAGTAGAAGCGGTTTCGCATGATCGTGAACAGCCAGGCCCGCATGTTGGTGCCTGGCGTATAGCTTGAGATATTCTCGATCGCTCTCAGCAGGGTTTCCTGGACCAGATCGTCGGCGTCGGTGGCGTTGCCGCACAAGGAACGCGCAAAGGCGCGCATGGCCGGTAGGTAGGAGAGAATATCATCGGACATCATGATGCGCTTTTGAGTTTCGAGCCGACGTGAACCAAGGAGGACGGCTCGCGAGTTCGGCCGCCCGCTGAATTGGACGAAACAACTCCAAGTGAATTCCCCAGACACGAAACGGTTCCGTCACGTATCTCCGTCAGCCGAGTTTCGCTGACCGACGCCGACAACCGTCGGTTTACGTCGGCCATGCTTGTGCCGGAGCGAAATAGCGCGATGCGGACGGTGGAACTATTGCCGTTGCGACGCGTTGGATAAGGCGTTGCGGGACGTCGCCAACATCGTCTCCGCCATTCTCCAAAGTTACAGGCAGGGTGCCGTCTCCCGGCTCCGCTTGATCGATAGAGCTCCCAACGCCCGAGGAGATTCCGATGAAACTCGCCTCACTCTGCGTGGCCGCAGTTATCGCCTTCAGTACCGGCGCGCTTGCCCAGACGTCGACGGAACCGGCCGCTACTCCGGCTCCGAATCCCGCCGCGCCGACGGCGCCCGCCACGCCTCCGGCGCAGACGGTTCCGGCCGACGAGAAACTGGAGCCGGGCGCCAACAGCTTCACCGAGGCACAGGCCAGATCCTGGCTCGAAGAGGCCGGTTACACCAACGTCAGCGGTCTCGCTCAATCCGAAGACGGCATCTGGCGCGGTCATGCTCTCCGCAACGGCACCACCGTCAACGTGGCGGTCGATTACAAGGGTACGATCAGCGTGGACTGAGGCACCCCCTGCGCGTGGCCATAGAGCCCCCGCTCGACCAGACCGAACTCAGAACGGCACTCTAGTGCATTGTTTAATAAGCATCATCCACTCGAGCTTCGCCTCACTCCGGTCGGATGATGCTTTCAGGCCAACAGCCATTCCGACCACTGGGAAGGATAGCAACATGAGCACGCACACCCGACTTTACGACACCTGGTCCGACGCCATGACGGTCGTGGATCGCCTTCGCGCGGCCCGAATCCCAAATGACGACATCTCGGTCATCTCCCCCGAAAGCGACGAGAATCGCGTGAGCGACGGAGCCGAAGCGACGGCTGCCGGGTCCGGCATCGGCGCCGTGCTGGGTGGCGGCGCCGGCGCGCTCGCCGGTGTCGGCATGCTGGCCATCCCCGGCTTGGGTCCGATCGTGGCAACGGGCTGGTTCGTCTCGACGCTCGCCGGCCTTGCCGCCGGCGCGGTGGCCGGTGGCGTGGCCGGCGGTATCGTCGACGCCCTGACAAGCTCCGGCCTGACCCCGGAAGAAGCGCAGGTCTATGCCGAGGCCATCCGGCGCGGTGGCACCATGGTGACGGTGCGTGTCGACGACAGTGAGGATCCCATGGTGGCCCGTCTTCTCGACGAAACGCCGCCGGTCAACCTCACCGAGCGCGAGCAGCTCTACCGCGAGAGCGGCTGGACGGGTTTCGACCCGGCGCTGGATCCGCGCGCCAGCGATCTGACGCGCCGGCCGCCGCCGGGCTGATATCCTAATCCTTGCAGGATGGCCGCCCGCTCCGCCCCTTCCGAGGCAGGCGGGCGGCCTTGCGTGTCGAGCCAGGCGAACGCGTCCCTGGGAGGAGCCCGCCCGTTCGGCTTATTCGGCGATGCCGCGCTGGCGCAGCCACGCCCGCATTTCCGCGATCTCTCGCGTCTGCGTATCGATGATCTCACGGGCGAAATGCTGGTTCTCAGGGTCCTTGCCGAACTTGAGCACAATTTCCGCCATGTCGATCGCCCCCTGATGATGCGGGATCATGCCACGGACGAAGGCGGCATCCGGATCGGGGTCGGCCATACCGCTCATCATCGGGCCGTGCATGCGGTCCATGGCCGCCTGATACGCCGCCTCGGCGGTCGCGGCGTCGGATACCTCATCGTTCATGCCGGTGACGCCATGGGGATGCTCGGCATTCGGCGTGTGCGTGAGATGCTCGGTCGGCGCCGCGCCGACGTTGCCCTCGGCGCCGTAGATGGCGACGTGCAGCCCCCAGTAACCGGTGGCGAAGATGACGAGAGCCGCCGCAAGGCCGGCCGGCACGCCGGCCAGGGCCCGCTTCACCGCCGGCAGGAAATGCACCTCGCGGGTGCGATCGGCGGCGATGGCGACGATGATCGCCATGATCAGGGCGTGACCGATCAGGTCGACGCGGCCGAAGGGATAGACGGCGGCATTGAAGATGACGAAGAGGGCGATGGCCGACAGGCGGCGCACCAACGGCGTCCAGATCAGGCCGAAGCCCATGGTGAACTCGGCGACGCCGGCCATGGGGATGAACACGTCGCGCGGCATGCCGAATGTCAGGAAGGGCTTCTCCACCACCAGCGGATAGAACCAGTCGGGGTAGGCGAACTTCTCGAGGCTCGACCACATCAGCGCGATGGCGACGCCCCAGCGCAGCACCTCGAAGCGACGCGCCCGCAAGTCCGGGTTCGGCAACGCCTCCAGTACGAGATAGGCGGCGACACCGACGCCCAACGCCAGATAATCCAGAAGGTGGAAGATGTCGTAGTCTCGCAGGGCCAGAAGCCAGAGGCCGATGATGCCGGCGGCGGCAAGCGGCTGCGTGCGGCGCGAGAAGATCAGCGCGGCGATCAGGAGCTGCATCCATGACACCCACTCCGCCGGCGTCTTGAGGTCGGGCGTCAGGTAGACGCCGCCGATGGCGAAGATGGCGACGAAGAAGGCGCCGATGACGACGCGGACGAAATCGTCCAGCCGCAGCCAGAGCGGATCGGTGGCGCGGTCGAGGCCTTGCAGGATGGCCTCCCCGGCCGACGACCGCTCGACGAGGCGAGTGGCGAGGAAGAACGCGAGGACGAGGACAATGCCCGTCCAGAACCAGACGTTGCCGAGCGTCGCCGCGATCGGCTGCGGCGGCGCGCCGACAATGTAGGGCGCGAACCATTTGACGTGGGCGGCGGCGGGCGAGGCGGCAACGAGGGGCAGCAAGGTTGCGCCGCCAAGGGAAAGAAGGAGTTTCGGGGGGAATGGCCTTCGCATCGCAGCTCTCCATCGCTGGGTTTCGCGCGTCCGGCGCAGCAACCTGTCCGGTACCATCTCGGCCGCCCCTTGCGTCGTCAGCCGAGGTCCGGCCAACGATGCGATGGCCGGACCGACATCGCGCGTTCATTGGTGGCGACCTAACGATAATATGAGAATCATTCTCAAGTTAGCAGTAACCCGAACTTGTTTGGAATCATTCCTAACAGAAGGAGAAGGGTCTAGTCCGCTTTCACGAGAAGGCCGGAGGCGAGGGCCAGGAAGGCCTCGGTGGTTTTCGGAAGAACCTCCTGCGGCTTGTCGCTGGCTGCGATCCAAAGCGCGGCGTTGAGCGCCCCCCCGCTCAGGAGCCTTGCTACCGCCTCCGCGTCGAGAGGTTTCACGACCCCTTGCTCAATGAGGCGCTCCACCGCCTGCTTGGTGACCTGCAGGCAGCGCCCCTGGCTCGGCCATTGCGAGGGATCCCCCAGCACAGCGGGGCCGTCGAGAAGCACGATGCGCTGAACCTCGGGATCGAGCGCCATCTCGATATAGGCCACGCCCTCAGCAAGCATGCCTTGCCAGCCGCCCCCCTGCCGGGCGCCGATCTCCTGGGCACGCGAAGCCATTTCCGTGTCGATCTGGTCGACGACCGCCGCCATGAGGCCGCGCTTGTCGCCGAAGTTATGGTAAAGCGCGCCGCGCGTCAGCCCGACGCTGGCCGTCAGCTCGTCCATGGAGGCGGCGGAATAGCCCTTCTCCGCGAAAGCCTTTCGCGCCGCCGCGATCAGCTTGCCGCGGTTCTCCTCCATCGTCTCCTGACGCCGTCGTGCCATCGGTCCCACTCCAATTCACATACACATCGTATATGAACTTGACATACGGATCGTATGCGAGTTGGCTCACATACGCATCGTATATCAAACGATGAAGTGCGGGAAGCCAAGGCCGCGCCCGCATCCCTATCCAACAGCAAAGCGAGATCGACATGGCTCAACGCGACGCCGTCTTCCCGGCCAACAGACACGCCCTTTACGAAGCGCACGGATACTCCGCCGCCATCCGCTCCGGCGATCTGCTGTTCGTGTCCGGACAGGTCGGCAGCCGACCGGACGGATCGCCCGAGCCGGACTTCGGCCGTCAGGTTCAGCTCGCCTTCGACAACCTCAAGGCCGTTCTGGAAGCGGCCGGCTGCACCTTCGACGACATAGTCGACGTCACGACCTTCCACACCGACCCGGAAAATCAGTTCGGAGCGATCATGGCCGTGAAGGAGAAGGTGTTCAGCGAGCGCCCCGACCCCAACTGGACGGCCGTCGGCGTAACCTGGCTCGCCGGCTTCGACTTCGAGATCAAGGTGATCGCGCGGATTCCCGGCTGACGCGGGTTCACGAATTCGGTGCAAGGCCGGTCCAGGCGGAGATCGGGGCGGCAGAAAGGTCATCAACGCTTGTTCACGGTGATTCCCGGCGAAACCTGTCGGCAAAGGAGCGCTGTCTGAAGGTGGCCAAGACCGGCCTTCCGTCAGATCGCTCCACGCAACGGGTCGGTTGTGGATGGAAAGAGCATCTCGCGCGGCGCTTGCCTCCAGAAACACCGACCTCGCAGTCCAATTTCCCTACAAACAATTGACATTAAAACACTTATGCGCGAGGATTTGACGCTATTTGGGCGCTGTGCGACCTGCCGATCTGATGGCGGATCAGAGAGGGCGCCTTCAGAGGAGACTGCAATGTCGGATTCCGAGAAAGTCGTCCTTTCCCCGGCGGAGATCGACGCGAAGGCCCAGCGACTGATCAAGAACACGGCGTGGGGTTCGGCTGGCCTCGGGCTTGTGCCGGTACCGATCGTCGACCTTGTCGCGATCGGTGGCCTTCAGGTGTGGCTGGTGCGCGAGCTTGCCAAGCTGCATGGAGTGCCGATGGCCGGCAACCGCATCAAGACACTGGTTTCCGCCCTCGTCGGAGGCGGCGCACCGTCGCTGATCACCACCGGTACTGTCTCGCTGTTCAAGGCGATCCCGCTCGTCGGCCCGGTTCTCGGTCTGGCGCTGGCGCCCAGCCTGTCAGGCGTCTCGACCCTGGCCCTCGGCCGGGTGTTCCACGCGCATTTCAAGACCGGCGGCACGCTGCTTGATTTCGATGCCGACAAGATGCGCGCCTTCTATGAGGCCGAGCTTGCCAAGGCCAACGAGGAAACCGAGGAAGCCCAGAAGGCCGAACCGGCCGCTGCCTGAGGCATACTGCCCTCGACCCGAGCTATTTGATCGCGCCGGAGCGTATACCGACCGGCGCGATTTTCTTGTTGGCTGCCAGACAGCCGATCAGAGCATTCACCGGCCAGATCGAAGCCTCGGCTTGCGAAACGGATGCTCCGGTTTCGTTTGTTGGAAAGGCCGCGTCTCGATGAGGTTGGGTAAACCTGATCGGCGACGGTTCAAGGCCCGGCGCCAGGGTGAAGTCGCACAACCTCCACCTTTGTCCGGCGAGC
This sequence comes from Pleomorphomonas sp. NRK KF1, assembly GCF_023721755.1. GTDB lineage: Bacteria > Pseudomonadota > Alphaproteobacteria > Rhizobiales > Pleomorphomonadaceae > Pleomorphomonas. The sequence continues at coordinate 768,941 of NZ_JAMDLH010000002.1, forward strand.
TCCGGCGTTTCGGGCACGCTACCGAGACCCACCTCGACGTTGCGTGGGTCGAGGGTCAGGCCGCAGCCCACGGCCTTCAACACGGCCTCCTTGCGGGTCCATACGCGCAGGAAGGCCGCTTCCTGCACATCGGCCGGCAGCACCGCGAAGGCTTTCGTCTCGCCGTCCGTCAGCACGAGCCTGGCAATCCTCTGGGTATCGATCGCCCGGATCTCGATGTCTATGCCGACCTCAACTTCGACAGAGGTCGCCAGCACGGCATGATCGCCGGAGTGTGACAGGTTGAAGCGCACGCTCCCATCGGCGAGGGCAGGCTTGCCATACTCGCCGGCGACAAAGACCAGCCTGTCCGGCCGGCAACCGGCTTCCTGGGCCAGGATTCGCCGCATCGCCGCATGCGCCCGCACGTAGCGGCGACGATCGCCCTCGCGCAGGAAGCGCTCGGCGCGTCGTCGCTCGGCGACATCGAGCAGGGCATGGTCGTCAACCGTCGGTCCTTCGCTCAGCGGGATGTGCCAGATGGTGACGGCCGCCTCCATCAGAACTCCATCAGGTCGGCAATGTCGCGCAGGGTCATGCCACGCATCCTGGGTGCCACGTCCGTCGTCTGGCGCGATGCCCAGTCGATCGCCTGCCGCACCGCTGCCTGAGCGGCCGACGGGTCCTCGCGCAGACAGAAATGCCCCCCCGCCAGTCGAATCAGCAGAAAGGGGCCTGTGGTTGCCGTCTGCCAGGCTGCCACGTTTTCCACCTCGACCAGAGCGTCGGCTGTCGCGGCGACGGCCACCACCGAACAGGCAAGCGATGGCGGTTCGGATATCGGCGCCGTTTCGACCAGGGCAAAGTCCGCTCTCAGCATCGGACCGGCCAGATCGCGCAATCCGGGATCGTTCAGCGCTTCGCCCGGCGTTCCGCCGAGATCGGCAAGGCCACGCCAGAATTCCTCGCCGGGAAGGTCGTGGATGCGTGGCCTGCCATAGGGCAGGTGCGGCGCCGAGTTGGCGGCGGCGATCAAAAGGTGGGGCGGCCGGCCTGTCGCCTCGCAGCGGCGGGCCACGGCATGGGCGATCCGCGCGCCCATGGACCATCCGAACAGAACGAAGGGTCGATCGCAAAGTGGCAGGAGAGCTTCGGAGACCTCATCGGCGAGCCGATCGAGCAAGGCAATTGCCGGCTCGCGAAGCCTTCCTTCCCGCCCTGGAAGTTGAACCGGCAGCACGTCGATGTCGGCGTCGAAGGCACGACCCCATTGCCGGAAAAGGCTGCCGCCGCCGCCGGCGTAGGGAAACAGGAAGACGCGCATCCGCGCGTCGGCGCGCGGGGTGGCGTGGGCGAACCAGCCCTCAGTCATGACCGGCCGCAGCCACGGCGTCGGCGAGGATGTCGAGACCGGCATCAAGCTCCGCGTCGGAAATGATCAGGGGCGGCAAGCACTTCAGCACCTCGCCATGCGGTCCGGCCGTCTCGATGACGAGGCCCTTCTCGAAGGCGATCGCCGACGCGCGGCCGGCGAGATCGCCCGAGGCCATGGCGATTCCCTGTAACAGCCCGCGGCCGCGCACGCTCTGGCCGGCAGTTGCCGGATGCGTCTCGACAACGCAGGCCAGTCGCTCGTGAAGCCGTCGCGCCTTGCGGGCAACCTCGCGTTCGAGCTTGTCATCGCGCCAGAAGCGAAGCGCCTCGGTGGCGGTGACGAAGGCTAGATTGTTGCCGCGGAACGTTCCGTTGTGCTCGCCCGGCGACAGGCAGTCGCAGTTCTGCCGAACCAGGACCAGCGACAGGGGCAACCCCATGCCGGACAGCGACTTGGAAAGGCACACCACGTCCGGTTCGATACCTGCGGGTTCGAAGCTGAAGAAGGAGCCGGTCCGTCCGCAACCGGTCTGAATGTCGTCGACGATCAGCAGCATGCCGTGGCGGCGGCAGATGTCGGAAAGGCGCTTCAGCCATGGAAGGGAGGCCGTGACGACGCCGCCTTCCGCCTGGATGGTTTCGACGATGCAGGCGGCGGGCAACTGCGCGCTGTCCGAGGCATCGGACAGCAGCGACTCAAGCCAGCCGAGACCGTCGCAGCCAGGGGTTCCGTCATAGGGCAGGAACACGGTGTCACCGGCGGGAACGATCGCCTGGCGGAACGGCCCGCGAGATACGGCCATCGATCCGGCGGTCATCCCGTGGAAGGCGTGAACGAAGCTGACGATCTTCGAGCGCCCCGTTGCCTTGCGTGCGATTTTCAGCGCCACCTCGATCGCGTTGGTTCCGGTGGGCGCCGGAAACAGCATGCGATAGGCAAGGCCACGCGGCTTCAGGATGGTGTCCTGGAAGCCTAGAATGAAGGTCTCCTTCGCCTCGGTGGCAAAGTCGAGGGAATGGGTGATGCCATTCCGCTCGATATAGGCGACCAGCCGCGCCTTCATGCCGGCATCGTTATGACCGTAGTTGAGCGTGCCGGCTCCGGAGAAGAAGTCGATATAGTGCTTGCCGCTCCTCCCGGAGAGGCGACACCCTTCCGCGCTCACGAAGACGTCCGGAAATTTCCGGCAGTAATAGCGGACACCGGACTCGTGATCAGCAAAGGCCTGCATCGGACCCTCCGGCCGATCGTGCCGGCCATGGGCTTGTTTTCGCCGGCGACTATACACCCAGACCCTTAAGGAGCAATTGCTTAGGGCGGAATGACCCGTTGTCGGGCGTGGACATGCCGCGCCGTGTCGCTATAGTGCCAGCGGGCTTTTGTCGCGGATACACCGGCGTTCATGAACCACCTCATTCGGCTCCTGGCCTCGCAGCCCTCGTTTCCGCGCGCGCGCATCGTCGGCGCGGCCCTGCTGTCGGGCGTTTCCGGCGTCCTGGTGCTGATGATCGTCAACGTCGCTGCCCGCGAACTGTCGGACTCGGGTCAGGCGCGCGTCGACTGGCTGCTGGCCGCGCTGTTCGCGGCCGGCATCGCCGTCTACGCCGGCAGCGAAGTCTTCGTCACCTCGCGGGTCTGCTCGGCCCTCGAGGACGCCATCCACCAGTTGCGTTCGCGCCTGCTGGCCGGCCTCGCACAGGCCGATTTCGAGAAGGTCGAGGCAATCGGCCGATCGGACCTCAGGGAGGGCATAACCCAGGCGACGCAGACGATCTCGCAGAACTCGCAGTTCCTGGCGTTGAGCCTGCGCTCCGCAGTCATGGTCGTGACGGTGCTGGGATATATTGCCTGGATATCCTTCTCCGCCTTCCTTCTGGTCGGCATCGCGACGGCCATCGGCGGCTTCGTCTACCACCGGGCTGGGCAGCGGTTGGCTGCCGGCTTCGTCAGGATGATGGATGCCGACAAGCGGCTCATGGAAAGCCTCGGCGACCTGCTTGACGGCTTTCAGGAGGTCCGCCTATCGAGTGCACGTCGCCGCGACCTGGCCGAAGCTTTCGAGGCGGTGTCGGCCGACGCCACCGACCTTCGTGCCGATGTACAGATCCGCGCCATGCAGCAGTTCGTTCTCGGACAGGTGGCGGTCTACTTCATGCTGGCGGTGGTGGTCTTCGTCATTCCCATATACTCGCCCGACTTTCGCGGTCAGGTGGTCCAGGTCACCACGTCGGTTCTGTTCATGACCAGCGCCATCGGCGCGCTGATACAGACCGTGCCGTTGCTCGGCGCATCGGAACAGGCGGCCATTCGCATCCTGATGCTTCAGGAAACGCTGGCCGCCATGGCCGACGCCCCCGCGACGACGACCGACGATACGACCGATTTCCAGACCATCGGTCTCAGGACCGTCTCCTATGCCTATCCTGCCCCCGAGGGCGAGGCTCCCTTCTGCCTCGGACCGGTCGACCTGACCGTCCGGCGCGGCGAGATCGTCTTCGTGACCGGAGGCAACGGGTCCGGCAAGTCGACGCTGATCCGTCTCATCACCGGCCTTTATCATCCCCAGGGCGGGGTCACGACCATCGACGGTCTCGGCGTCGGCGCCGAGCGGCTGCGCGCGCTGGTGGCTCCGGTGTTCGCCGACTGTCACGTCTTTCCACGTCTCTATGGCGCGGCACCCTTCGATGTGCGGGAAGGCGCTCGCCTCCTCGCCCTGATGGAAATGGACCAGATCACCCGCATCGTCGGCGACCGGTTCGAGCGCATCGCCCTGTCGACCGGCCAGCGCAAGCGTCTCGCCCTCATCGCCACCCTCCTGGACGACCGACCGCTTCTGGTGCTGGACGAGTGGGCGGCCGATCAATCGCCTCACTTCCGGCGCAAGTTCTACCGCGAGATCCTGCCGGAGCTCCGGGCACGCGGCAAGACGATCATCGCCGTGACCCATGACGACGCCTATTTCGACGCCGCCGATCGGCGGCTGCACCTCGAGGAAGGGCGCCTCACCGAAGTCACCGCCCCGGAGGCGGCCTGACATGCGGCTCTTTGCCCTCCTTCGCAGCGAAACCCGGATCAATCCGCGAGCCCTCGCGTCCCAGACGGCAATCGGTGCGGCTTCGACCGTCGGCGTCCTGGGGCTCGTCAGCTTCAGCGCCGTCATGGCCGACCACAGCGATCCCGGCCTTCGCATGCTCGCCATGCTTGCGGTGGCCGTGTTGCTGAATGCCGTCTCGCAGAATGCCGTCATGTCGGCCTCGGCCAGGGAAGCGGAGAGGATCATCCGCCGGCTGCGGGCCCGGCTTTTCGACCGCATCCAGTACGCCGACTATATGACGGTATCCTCCACGGGCCGGGCAGTGCTGTTCACTGCCATGGCGCAGGAAACGCAGACCCTGTCACGCACCGTGCCCATCCTGACGCTGGCCGCCCAGCAGGTGGTGACGCTGGTGATGGTGGCCGCCTTCCTCGCCTATCTGTCTCTGCCCGCCTTTCTGGCCGCCGCCGTGTTCGGCTCGCTCGCGGTGCTCGTCCATGTCCGGCGCAGCGGCACCATGGCCACGGCGATGGGCGAGACGATCGCCGAGGAGCAACGCCTGTTTCAGGCATTCGAGCATTTCGTCGACGGCTACAAGGAAGTGCGGATCAACCAGCGTCTGTCGGACGCACTTTCCGCCGAAATCGTCGCCCATTCCGATCGGGTCCGAGCGGCCCGCAGCACCACCAAGCGCCGCTGGGCCATCGACTTCGTGATCATTCAGTCACTGTTCTACGCCCTCGTCGGGCTGATGACCTTTGCCGTGCCTATGTTCGACGACGGCTTTTCCGACGTGGTGTTGCAGGTGACGACGGTCGCCCTGTTCATGATCGGGCCGATCTCCACCATCGCCCAGGCCATCCCGGCCGTTGCCGAGACCGACGCCTCACTCGGGCGTATCCTGGCGGTCGAGGAAGCCCTGTCGAGCGCGGCCTCGACCGGCGCCGCCGAGGAAGTCCGGCCTCTCGACGAGCCTACGAGGAAGATCGCGCTCTCAGGCGCCACATTTACCTACCGGACGACCGACGGCGCGCCCGGCTTTGCCCTCGGGCCGGTCGATCTCGACATACGGGCTGGAGAGATCACCTTCATCACCGGCGGCAACGGTGCCGGCAAGACCACGTTGTTGCGTCTTCTGGCCGGCTTGCTGGTGCCTGATCGCGGCGCCCTGCTTGTCAACGGCGAGCCCCTCCAGCCCGACCAGCGGCAAGCCTACCGCGACGGCATCTCGGCGGTCCTGTCCGACTACCATCTGTTCCGTCGTCTCTATGGCGTCGAGGAGCCCGCCGCCGAACGGCTCGCGTCGTTGCTAGACTGGCTGGAAATAGCCGACAAGGTGGCGGTGCGCGACCGGTCCTTTTCGACCATCGACCTCTCCAGCGGACAACGCAAACGTCTGGCACTGCTTGTCGCCGAGCTGGAAGACAAGCCCGTGCTGATGCTCGACGAATGGGCGGCCGATCAGGACCCGTCGTTTCGGCGGAAGTTTTACGAAGAAATCCTGCCGGGCCTGAAGCGACCCGACCGCATCGTCCTTTGCGTCACCCACGACGACCGCTACTTCCACGTGGCGGACCGCGTCATCCAGATGGATGAAGGTCACCTCAGCCGCGCCTCGACAGGCTGAGTTCCGGGGGCGGTCCTTCGGTATTGATCGCCAGTATCCGGCTCGACCGATCAAGCCCGAGCAATCGCCGGCATGCGTCGTCCGACGCCGCGGCGACGAGCCCGGCCAGACCGGCGATGCCTGTATCCCAGGTGGAGAGCGGCGCGTCGCCCCATGCTCCGGCAACCAGGGCCGCCTGGACCGTTTCGGCGACACTCTCGTCAAGCGCCAACCCGGCGAAGGCCGTATGCGACAGGATCCGCCACGCCGGAGCCGACATGCGGCCGCAGGCAAGGCCCGCCATTCGGGTTCTGAGATCACCACCGACTGGCGTGGATGCGCAGTCCCGGAGGCTGGCGAGAACGCAGGCGGCGGAAGCGGGCTCCACCGTGATCATCCGGGGTACCAATGGAGACATGCGGCGCCATAGCGACGCAGCCACGCCACCGGCCACGCCGCCGACGCCGCACTGCACGAAGACATGACTTGGCGGCGCCTCGGAGATACCCTGCTGCCAAGCCTCTTCGGCAAGCAGACCGTAACCGGCCATGATCGCCGCGCAGACGGCGCTGTCGCCGTCGTAGTCGGTATCGGTGACGAGCAATGCGCCATCGCGGCGGGCCTCGGCCTCGGCGGCCAGGACCGCCTCGTCATAGGTGCCGTCCACCACGACCACCTGAGCTCCCTCGGCCCTGATCCGTCCGAGCCGGACCTCGTCGACGTCGCGCCCGACGTAGATGCGTGCGAGGCCGCCCTGCCGCCGGGCCGCCCAGGCGAGCGCCAGTCCATGATTGCCATCCGTGGCGGCGACCGCCACGAAGGGTCCGCCACTCCCGCGCTGGCGCAGGAGAACCCGGAGCCCGTGCGGCGCGCCAAGAGCCTTGACGCCGCCGGATCCGAACCGGCGCGACTCGTCCTTGCAGACGACGGCTCCAAGACCAAGCCGGTCGGCCAACCCCGGCAACGCGAGAAGCGGCGTCGGCCGGTAGTCCGGCTCGGCGCGGATGGCGGCGAAGGTCTCATCCATGCGGTCGAACAACGGAGCAGGAAAGGCGAGATGGGCACGGAACGCATCATTGACGGCAACATCGGCGATGCCAGCCTCGGAACCGGTCAAGATCATTCTTCCCTCTCGTCGAGCTTTCGGAGCCTACCACTATGGCCCTCAGTCGGTTAAACTATCGCGCCTGCCGAGGAAAAAACCCTTGAAGCCCATACATGTCATTGCGGTGATCACTGCCATCTGCGTCCTGGCCGGCCCCGCCGTCGCACTCGCGGACGATCCGGCCGAGTTCAGCCCCGACGCCATCCCGACCGCGCAGACGATCCCGGACGACCCCGGCTTCAGCTCGGCAATGCCGCAGACCGAACGCTTCATCGCCATTTACGGGGGCAGCACCAAGGGCACTTACTACCAGGTAGCCAGCGCCATTTGCGCCGCTGTCGAAGCATCCTTCTCCAAGCATCACATCCGGTGCGTTTCGCTGCGTTCGCAAGGCGATCTCAGCAATGTCAGCCTGATGGCCGAGGGACGCGCCCAGTTCATCATCGTGCAGTCGAACACCAGCAACGACATCGCCGAGAAGCGCCTCGACCTTCCGACGGCCCGCTCGGTCATGTCACTGCACAACGAGCTCGGCCTCATGGTCACCGCAGCCGGACAGCAGATCGACGGGGTCGGCGACCTCAGAGGCAAGCGGGTCAACCTCGGTCCGGAAGGCTCCTCGTCGCGCCGGCTCTGGAAACAGCTGTTGTCGGCCGAGGGGGTTGGGCTTTCCGATCTGGCAACCGTCTATGACGCCGCGCAGGATCTCAACCAGCGCGGCCTGTGCGACGGCGATATCGACGCCTTCGGCCTGTGGATCGGCCATCCCGCGTCGGCGATCGCCACGTCCATATCCATCTGCAATGCCAGAATCATCGGCATGCGCTCGCCCGCCACGGACCGGCTGGTGGCCGAACACCCGGATTTCTTCAACGGCGAAATCCCGGCCGGCACCTATCCGAACCAGGACAAGCCGATCCCCTCCTATGGCTTCAAGGCCACCCTCGTCGCCGACGACCGGGTGGATCAGGATCTCGTCTACTGGCTGACGCGCAGCGTCGTGGAAAACATCGATCTTTTCCGCTCGCGTCATGCGGCGCTTGCCGGCGTCGATCCCCGCGCAATGTTCGAAAAGGGCAACTTCCTGCCCTTTCATGAGGGCGCGGCCCGCTACTGGCGCGAGGTCGGCTGGCTGGCGAAATAGGCCCGGATGGCCGAGGCGTCGAAGGTGAGCGCCGTGCCGCCGGTTTCGAAATGCAGCACGAACGCGCGCCCGATGGTCCGCGTCATGGCCGCGGCGGCGACCGAGGACGTCATTATTCCCAGGATGTTGGCTCCAGGCACCAGCTTGGCGAAAGCGGCGGTGGTCACCACCCCGGCACCTGCCTGCCCGAACCCGCCGGCAAGACTGGCGACCAGAGTTCTCACCCGATCCTTGCCGATATCCTGGCCGTGGAGTTTGGCAAGGGCCTCGATCATCAGGGCGACCACCGCCATGACGCCCAGAGTGTCGACGAAGGGCAGCGGCAACAGGCCGCCGACGGCGGCATAGGCCGCGTGGCGTTCCACGATCTCGCCCGCCCTCGCACGCCGCAACGCCGTGGCGTCACCGATGGTCGCGACGGTCAGGGGCGGCTTGGTATCGGCCGCGTCGGATGGCGCAGGGCTCGGCGCTTCCGGCGGAGCCTGGTCATCTTGAGGGGGCGGTGGCGTGACGGGCGCGGCACGAGTGGTCCGCGGCCGACGACGGATGTCATCAAGGGTTTCGGCCGTCGCCTTCGGAAGCTTACGACTCATGGGGCACCCTCGCCTCGCTCAATGCCTGTTCGACTTCTTGAGCCAACGCGGCAATCTCCCGCGCCGCAGCGCCTCGCGGCTCGGTCATCGATGGCGTAGCGCCGAACAGGGCCGCTTCGCCATAGGCAATCCGGTTGACGAGTTCGGATTCGAACAGCGGAAAACCGGCCCCGGCGAGTTCGGATCGTATATGGCGGGCGATGACGCTGTCACGGGTGGTCTGGGTCAGAACGCAGCGGAACTTGAGGCGCCGCCCTTCCTGACCTGAAAACAGAGCGTCGGCGGTATCCAGCATCACGTCGACATCCAGCGGCGACGGCTTGACCGGCACGATCACCAGATCGGCGACCGTCATGGCGGCCAGAGTAGCCGCCGTGCGAAAGCCCGCGGTATCGACGATCACCGGGCTATGCCTGAAAGCCTCTTCCCGCGCCGTCGCCACGACGGTCCCTCGAGAGTTCTCGATCACCGGCACGCCGGCGAGCGCCTGTTCGCGCCGAGCCAGACGAACCAGCGAGCGTTGTGGATCGGCATCGATCAACGCCGGTTGGCCGCCGGCGAGGCGCCAGTGAGCCGCAAGGCAACTGGCCAGCGTGCTCTTGCCGCTGCCGCCCTTCAGCGTCGCGACTGCGATGATCGCTCCCCCGGCCATGGTTTCCCCTCGCCGCCCGAACCGACAGCCAGATATCAGGTTCCCGATGCGTCCCTGTCGCAGGCGTACCAGATTCGCGGCCCATCCGTCGCCTCCGACAAGCTCCACCCTTGGTAGCCCGATATCAACGCCCTGGCGGCCTCGGCGGTATCCGCCAAGGCGATCCAGCGTCCTTCCGTATCCGGCTTCGACAGCCGGTCGAGATCGCGGCGCACCAAGAAGCGGAGCCCTCCGAACGCGGGACGCAGCGCCCGAATGGTCAGTCCTTCCGCGAGAAGGTTGCGGAGGCTCGGCAGGTTGCCCGGCGCCACCGTCGACACGGCGATCCGCCGGCCGGCCATTCGGGCGGCCTCGATGCGCGCCGCCACCAACCGACGCTGCAGTCCATTGCCGCGCCAGCGCGGCAAGACGCCTGCGCCATCGATGGTGGCGACGTCAGCTCTTTGCTCCGCCGTCAGGCCGAACTGATCGGCGAAGCTTTCCTGGTCGGGCGCGGGCAGGCCGAGAACGCCGTAGCCGATAAGCTCCCCGTCCGCGAACAAACCCAGGATGCGGCCGCAGGCACGACAATGCTCGTGAAAGAAGGCGTTGGTCTCGCGGCAGAGCAGCTCCGGCGCCACCGCCTCCCGCACGGCGTGATGGAGGGCGATGACGCCACCAACCTCGTGGGGTTCGAGCCAGCGCCCGACATAGGGAATAGCCGCCGAGGCCCGGCCGTCGCAGCGGTGAAGATGGCCGGACAGGACCGTCTCGGTCATCGGATCATCTCCGCGTAATCGATGAGCTGCAGCGACGGATAGCGGTGAAGTCGCAAGGCTACCGGTAGTCGGACGAGATAGGAAAACCGCTGCAGCGTCTCGATGGGAACCGAAGACGGCGGTTTTCCCTCCACCAGAACCTGCCTGGCCTTGTCGGCGGCGAACTGGCCGACCGTCGCATAGCGGCTGACAAGGCCGATCATCGCCTGGCTTTCGCGAATCTCGAGCTCGGTGGCGGTGAAGGCCGGAATGCCCGCCTCGATGCCGGCGCCCGTCAACGCATCGCGGTTGGCGCCGACGAAGTTGTCCGGCCCGATGTAGAGAATATCGGCGCCGCGACGCCCGAGATCGGCAACGAGCCCGGGAATGGTCGCCGCATCCGGCTGGCCGTCGGCTCCCGCCGGCACGGGGGCTTCGAGAAGCTGGAAGCCGGCAGCGGGCGCCAACGCCCTGAGTTCGGAAAGGTTGGCGAGCGAGTTGGTTTCGGCCGGGTTATAGACGACGCCGAGTCGTTGCATCGGCAGGAAGGCCTTGATGGCGTTGATCTGGGCCGGCAGCGGCGCGATGTGCGATACGCCGGTGACATTGGGCCGGGGCGGTTGACCGTCGGGGGGCTCGATACCCGCCCCGCGCGGCGACGACACCATGGTGAACAGGACGGGCACGTCCGTGAGGTGGACGGCCGGATCGACCGCGTCCCAGCGGCCGATGAGGCCAAGGGTCACGCCCGTGCCCCAGGCATAGACAAGGTCCGGTTTCGAACGGCGAAGTTCAGCGATTACGGCGGGCAGTTGGTCGAGATTGCGGGCAATGTCGTGCACATCGATGTCAGCCTCGATCCCAAGCGCCGACAGCTCCCGCCGAAAGCCTACCTCCGCGTCAGTCTCGCCTCGCCAGAGCACCATCGCGATCCTGAAGCGACGCCGATCCATGACCGGGTCGGCCGCCTGGGCCGACCGCAGGAGCAACAGGCCAGTGGCGCCAGCGAACAGACCAGCGAGCAGGTCGCGCCGCCTCATGGCGCCGTCTCCTTCGGTCGGGAGCGCCAGCGCGCCGTGAGGCCCGCATAGGCCAGCGCGCTCAGGCAGGCATACAGGCCGAAGACGGCGACCGCGCCGACGCTACCGAAATGAGCGCTGAGTGGCGCGGCGATCATCGGGCCGAGTCCGCCACCGAACCGTTCGACAAAGCGCATGACGGTCAGTTCGGGGGCATGACCGTGACGAACATCGGCCTCCGAGGCCATCTCCACCACCATGGAGGTCTGGGCGCTGATCGACATGGCCTGCCCCGAGCCGAGAGCTGCCACCATCAGGATGGCGGCGGGTAGGGCGAGCGCCTGAGGCACGATCGGCGCGGCAAGAAGCGGCAGCGCCGACAGGAAGAGCCCCAGGGTTACCACCGCCGCGTGGTTTTGCCGGCGATCGGTGAGGCGACCGAGCCACGGCCCACCGAGCAGCACCACCACGCCATAGACCATCAGTATGCGGCCGACATCCGCCTCGCGCCAGCCGTCACCGATCAGCGTCACCGGCAGGAGATAGTAGAGAAAGCCGGTGAGCAGCAGCTTGGCCGGAATGGCAGCGAAGATCATCTGCACTGCGAGGCGTCGGTTGGCGAGAGCGACGGCGAAGTCGCCGAGCGTGACGCTGCGCGGCCGTTCGTCGGGCGACCGCCGAGACCCAGCCATCAACCAGGCCGCGACGACCGCCGACAGGGCGGCGACCAGCGCGGCAAAGACGAAGGTTTCGTTCTGACCGAAGCGCTCGGCCAGTACCCCGCCAAAGGCCGGCCCGCAGATGTCGGCCAGCGTGATGCCGCCGACCATCATCGCCGAACCGCTGGCCCGGTTGGTCGAGTTGGTCTTCTCGATCACGAAGCCCTGGCAAGCGATATAGGTCGTGCCATATCCGATCGCCGAAACAGCGCGCCAGGCGAGCAGTTCCCAGTAGCTGCCGGCGAGCCCCGTGCCACCCAGACCGATCGTCGCGATCACCGCGCCGGCCGTGTAGAGGCGGGCCTTGCCGAGGCGGGTGTAGAACAAGGTGGCGAAGGGCATTGCCAGCGCGACGACGCTCATGTGAAGACCGACGACGACGCCGGTCGCGAAGTTGGCGTCGAGCCCCGATGAGGATGCCGCGATCTCGCCGGCATAGATCGGCATGAACGATCGGCCAAGTTCCTCGGCGAAGACGAACAGGAAGGCGAGCAGTCGGATCGATACCAGGGGGGCCGTGCGTGGCGATGCGTCGGCGCCGGTCGAGGGCGCCCCCAGAAGACCTGAAAGGCGGCTCGCCAGGGATCGTATCCATCCGCTTGCACGGGGAACGGCGAGGGTCGCAGCCTCTCCGCCGGCCACCAGCCGCAACGCGCGGGCAACGGCCCGTGCCGGCTCGACCACGTTGAGAACCACCACCAGAAGCATCACCTCGAAGGCCAGAAGACAGGACACCAGGACGATCACGCCGGCGTCCACCAGATTGTCGAAAAGCGGCTTGAACAGCGCGTCGCTATGGTGGCCGAGGTAGATGGACCCGCGGCGCAGCGGAAGCTCGGTCACGAGATGCCCGCCCTTCAGCGATTGCGAGGACGACAGTCCGTCGGCCACCGGCTCGGTTGGGCTGGAGAGGAGACGTTCCAGCGCGTCGCCGGTGGTGCCCTCGCTGAACAACACCCTCTCACCGTCGGTCACCGCGAGGAAGGCGATGTCCGGCTCTCTCTCCTTCAGCGTGTCGAACAGCCAGTCGACACCGACCAGACGATCGATGGGAACGCCGAGTTCGATCGCGGCGTCGATCTTTGCCCGCCCCTGGTCTGCCTCGGCCAGCGCCGTTCTTGCCAGCTCGGGAAGCAGAAGCTGGGTGCTGCTGGCCATCGTCAACCAGGAAACACAGGCCAGCGCGGCGGCGAGGGCGAGCGTGGCAATGGCCAGCCCCTGGAACATGGGATCGAACAGGCGTCTCGGCATTCAGTCGCTCCCCGCCCGCCGAGCGGCGACAAGCGCGGGACGGGCCGCGCGGTAGGCCTCGATAAGGTCGGCTTCCCACGCGTTGCCGGGAACGACGTTTGCGACCCCGACGGGCTCCTCCGACGCGTCGTCGCGCCCAAGGACTTCGAGGTCGGCATCGAGAGCCCGCAGGGAGGGCGGAGGGCGTGAGAAGACCAGCGCCGCGACGATCATCGCCAGGCTCGTCAGACCGGCGACCCATGCCCCAAGCGTCAGGTAGCGCCGGGTCAGCGACGCCATCGCCTGCCGAAAGGGAGCCGCCGCCCGGGACACCACCAGCTCGGCGGCGCAACCGCCCGTGGCATCAGTCACCCGCATGCTGATGTCGAACTGCTCGTCATGTCGCCGCGTCCAGGGCGAACTCGCCACCAGACCCGTGTTCGTTGCGTCACCGGCCTGAAACAGGACCCGCCCGCCACAATCCCGCACCCTGATGGAGGCAAGGTCCGGATGGGCCGCCAGGCGCTGACGGAGCAGGCCGGGAATATTCTCCTGCGCATCCACGGGAAGGCCGAGGTCCAACCCGACCGACAGGACGCGCGCCACTTCGCCAGCGGTCAGCTTCATGCGCTGGTCGACCAGCGCCCTATAGGTCTCCTCGAAGCGAAACAGGCTGAGCGTCGAGGTCAGCGCGATGACGGACAACGCGACCACCACCATCGCCGCCCCCGTCCTGACGGCGAGGACGACCGATTCGCGTTGTTTCATCACGACACCCGCGTGTTGACGACGGGCCATGGTCTTCCGCGCCCCCCTGCCCCGTCAATAGAAATCGAATTGACGGCTCCGTCCGGCATTCGTATCGTAACCAGCGATAAAACGACGGGAATTTCTTTACTCGTCGCCTGGGCGGGGCTCCGTGATGATCATCATCGGTATCTTGTACCTTATGGGATGCGCCGTCACCGGTTTCATGGGGCGTCACACGGTCTTTGGCTTCGTCGGTCACTTCCTGCTGTCGATCGTCGTTACCCCGCTTATCGACTTCCTTATCCTTGCGATCAGCCGCCCGCGTCGCAATGCCGAGCACGGATGACGGTCGGCGGGGCGATGCGAGGCAGACGATGACAGCGGGCAAACGGGCGAAACACGATGGCTGACACGACCTTGACGCAGGGCGAGGCGGCTGTCGGCTCCGCCGGGCGCGGCAAGGTGGGGCGCGCAAGGCGCTTCTGGAACCGGCTTTACGAACGACTCCATCGGCATTCGATCAGCGTCTATGCCCTGGTCCTCAGCTTCATTCTGTTTCTTCTGGTCCTGGCACCACAGATCTTCGTCAACGTGCCGGCCGGCAATGTGGGCGTGCTGTGGCTTCGCTTCTTCGGCGGCACGGTCACGACGTCCTATCTCGACGAGGGCCTGCACGTCATCTTTCCTTGGGATGAGGTCTACCTCTACGACGCGCGTCTTCAGAACCGCGCCCGCGTCTACGACACGATTTCCTCCAACGGCCTCAGCATGCAGGTGGAGATCGCCATCCGCTACAGGATCAACCGCGACACGGTTGGTCTTCTGCATCAACAGATCGGCCCGAGCTACGATGAAGTGCTCGTCTATCCGGAAATCGGTTCACACGCCCGCGAGCTCATCTCTCGCTACACGCCCGAGCAGCTCTATTCGGAAACCCGCGCCTTCATCCAGGCCCAGTTGCTGGAGCGCATGGTCACCCAGCTCGGAGCTTCCCTCGGCAACCAGAGCTTCCGCGGCCGCCTCGTCGACGTCGAGGACGTCCTGATTCGCAGCGTCAACCTTCCAGAGCGCGTACAGGACGCCATCGAGCGCAAGGCCGAACAATATCAAGCCATGCTGGAATACGACTTCCGCCTCGCCCGCGAAAAGAAGGAAGCCGAACGCAAGAAGATCGAGGCCGACGGCATTCGCGATTTCCAGGACACGGTGGCCCGCACCATCACGCCGGAATACCTGCGCCTGCGCGGTATCGAGGCAACGATGACCCTTGCCGCGTCTCCGAACAGCAAGATCATCGTCGTCGGCGGCAAGGACGGTTTGCCGCTCATTCTGAACACAGGCGACGAGCCGACCACGCGAACGGAAATGCCGGCGGGATCGGGAGAACCGCCTGCCGGTACAGACGCCCTTCAGCCGGCGCCGTCCAACGCGAAGCTGGACGACGTAGCCCCCACCAACGCCGCAGTCCCCTTGCACCTTCCGGCGTCTTCGCCAACCGGGGTACAAGCCGACCCTCAGGGGCGCAGGGACACCGTATCGTCGAGCACGGAAAGCGGCGCCAAACCGGCCGCCGGTGAGCCAAAGCCCGCCGATCCGTCGAACCCCGATCAGAAAGCTCCCGCGTCTCCCTGACGGCTTCCGCGTCGCGAGACGAACCGTTCGCGACTCTCGCTCGCGAGATATTCGGCAGCAAGCGTCGCGCAATGGTGGAACCAGATCGCGTGTCTAAAAACGATAAAGGATTCAGGCTTCAAGGCACGGTACGGGGATCGGCAGTTGTGAACATTGAGCATGTTCCCTCTTGCCGAAATCGGGAAGGAGCAGGTAGGCTCCTTGCGGGGCGGAGATTATTGAGTTGGCTGGCGATTTTCCCTTAACGGCACCACAAGCCGCCATTTGGCTCGATAGTCGATCCCGGCCAGACAAGGCAACCTACAATCTCGCCGAAGTCATCCGGTTCGACGGACCGTTGCGCCCGAAACTCCTTCGGCGAGCGGCGCTCATGGCGGATGCCGAAGCGGATGCCTGCGCGCTCCGCATCCTCGACAGTGACGGTATCCCCAGCCTCAGGCTCGAGACCGTGGCCGGCGAGTTCCTGCATGTCGACGTGTCCGATGCCGAGGACTACGGCAGCACACCGGAGAACGCCGCGCTCGCCGAATGCCGCGCCGTCGTGGCCCGCCCGTTCGATCTTTCCGGCGAGACGCTCGTTCGCCATCGCCTGATCCGGCTCGGCCCCGAGCGACACTGGTGGCTGCGCATCAACCATCACCTCATCAACGACGGCTTCGGCAGCGCCGCGCAGGTGCGTCGGGTCGCCGATATCTATAACGCCTTGCTGCGAGAGGCGCCGCCCCCGCCCTCCTCTATGGGGCGCTATATCGATCTCATCGCCGCCGATGCGGCTTATGCCGGTTCCAGGCAATTTGAGCGGGACGCAGCCTATTGGCGCACGCGCCTCCTTCCGGATGCGCCAGCCAGCCGTTTCCATCCGGGAGCGTCCGTCGTAGCCACAGACACGGCGCCTTATCTTGCGAGCGAACTCCCCTTCGGCTTCGTCGACGAGGTGAAAGCGTTCGCCCATGCGCTTGGAACAACACCCTCGACCGTGCTGCTGGCGGGATATCTGGCGCTGCTAGGACGCACAGCCGATACGTCCTGCCCGGTCGCCGCTATACCGCTTCTCAACCGCCAGGGACGCGTCGAGCGGAATACCGTCGGCCTCTGTACGTCTGTCGTGCCGATCCATGCCCGGCTCGACGAAGCCAAGTCTTTCGCCGACCTCGTGAAGCAACTTTCCATCCGTCTGCGCGGTGATTTCCGGCACATGCGAATGGGCGCTCCCCACATGCGCGAGGCCTCCATCGCGCCCTGGAGCGACGGCGATTCCCGGGCAGCCATCTTCAATCCGGTCGATTTCCCTCGGGCCGCTTCATTCGAAGGCCTGATCTCGATCCGTACGACGCTGGCCAGCGGTCCCGTGGACGACATCGGTCTTCAGTTCGACTCCACGCACAGCGACATCGACGGGCGTCCGGCGCCTCTTGTCTGGCGCCGAAATCCCGACGTCCATAGCGAGGCAGCCGTCAGTCGGCTGTCGGATCGGTTCGTCACGCTGGTGTCGGCAGCCGTGGCGGCCCCGGATGCTCCGATCGGCGATCTGCCCGGCACCGGCGGGCGCGAACTCGCCGACATCATTCGTTGGGAGGAGGGCCCGGAGGCAGCGCTCGAAGACCGACCGATCCACGAGCTCTTTCTCGAACAGGCCGTGCGCCGGGGAGACGCCATCGCCGTTGTCGATACGAATGGCGACACAAGCTACGGCGAACTCTCGGCGTTGGCTTGCGCCATCGCCCGGCAGCTTGCCAGCCAGGGCATCCGCCCCGAGGAGCCAGTCGGGTTGTGTCTGACCCCAACCTCGCGGCAAATCGCCGGTTTTCTCGGTGCTCTGATGTCTGGTGGCGCGGCGCTGCCGCTCGATCCTATCCAGCCACCGGCGCGCCTCGCCGGCATGATGGATGGCATCGGCTGTCGGCTGGTCCTGGCCGACCGAGCTTCCGTTGCCGCACTCCCGACTGACAGCGGTCGCCGCGTCATCATTGTCGATGATCTGGCACCGGGCGAGACGGACGTGGCCCCGACCGGTGGCACGCGCTGGTCGCCCGACAGGCTAGCCACCATCTATCACACATCGGGCTCGACGGGACGCCCCAAGCCGGTGGGCATCACGCATCGGGCGCTCGCAACGAAAATGCGGTCCCTGTCGAATCTTTTGGGCATGACCGAGGACGAGACGACAGCCGTCACCTTCTCCATCGGTTTCGATCCGTGGCAGGAGCAGGTGTTGTGTGCGCTTCTTGTCGGCGCGCGGCTGTGGATTCCCTCGCGTCTGCAAGTCATCGATGCGCGAGCCATGTGGCAGGAAACGGTGGCGCGGCGGGTCACCCATCTCAATCTCGTACCGTCGATGCTGGCGAGCCTGTTGCCGACCGCGCCGCATGGGGGCGTGCCGGGCTTGAAGCGCCTTGTCCTGGGAGGCGAGCGACTGACGGCGGATCTGGCTCGCGAGGCTGCGGCGATGCTGAAGCCCACGGCAATCTGGAACTTCTACGGGCCGACGGAAGCGACCATTGAGGCAACCGGAACTCTGGTCGATCCCACGGCGGGCGAACCTCCCATCGGGCGGCCGATGCCGGGTTATCGCCTCCGCATCCTCGACGCCGATGGCCGCCGCGTTCCGATTGGCGTGGCCGGCGAGATCGCGATCGGCGGCTACGGCCTGGCGCGCGGCTACCTGGGGCAGCCGGAGCGAACGGCCGAAGCCTTTATCGACGATCCGTTTCTGCCGGGAGAGCGCCTCTACCGCACCGGCGACCGCGGCTTCTGGAAGGAAGACGGAGGGATCCTTTACCGGGGGCGCCTTGATGAGCAGGTAAAGATCCGTGGCCAGCGACTGGAGCTTGGCGAGATCGAGGCGATTTTGTCCGGTCTGCCCGGGGTCGACCAAGCCGCCGTCCTTGTCGACCGCACCGGTGCCGACGCTCGTCTTGTCGCCCATTTCGCCGGCACGGCCTCGCCATCCGAACTCAAGTCGCGACTCGCTTCCCTGTTGCCAGCGGCGGCCATTCCGGGAGAGTGGGTGCGTCACAAGCGTCTGCCCCTTCAGCCGTCAGGCAAGATCGACCGCGCATCGCTTAAAGCGGACGAGATGCCTGAAGACGAACCCGACGGTCGCGGGCCAAGAGGCACGCTCGCCGATCACGGTCGCCTCACCAGCATGCGGCGGCTGATCGGCTCGGTCTGGACCGAGCTTTTCGAACGTGAAGACATCGATCTCGACGCCAGCTTCTTCGAGCTCGGCGGCCATTCGCTCATGGTGCCCAGGGTTCAGGCCCGTCTGTCGGCCGCGACCGGTCGCGATCTGGCAGCCGTCGACATCTTTCGCTATCCCACGATCAACGCGCTGGCCGCCTATCTCGCCGATTTCGTCGTGTCACGCCCCGTGGAGGCTTATGCTGAACCGGCGCAAGCGATCGACAAGGCCATTGCAATCGTCGGCATGGCGTTCAGCCTGCCCGGGGCAGACGACCCATCATCGCTCTGGCGATTGCTTGTCGACGGCCGTGCTCCCTTTACGGACGCGAATGCCGACGGACTGCGAATGGCCGGCCTCGATCCAAAGCTTCTCGGCAGTGCCGCATATGTCGGCACCCACGCCCGGCTTGATGACATCGCCGGCTTCGATGCCGGTGCCTTCGGCTACACGCCCGGCGAAGCGGCAACCATCGACCCGCAACAGCGCCTGCTTCTGGAGGTCGGGCACCACGCTCTGGAGAACGCGGGTTGCGACCCCAGCCGAGAGGGGCCGGTCGGGGTCTTCGCCGGCACGGGTTTCAACAGTTACGTCTTCGACAACCTGTTCGACCGCATCCACGGCCGGTTCGATGCCGAGCGCTACGCGACGGTCATCGGATCCGACAAGGATTACGCATCGCTTCGTTTGGCCCACAAGTTCGGCCTTACCGGTCCGGCGATTTCGGTGGCGACCGCCTGCTCCACGGGCCTTACCGCCCTGACGCTGGCCGTTCAGGCCTTGCGAAGCGGCCAGTGCAGGACCGCGCTGGTCGCAGCCGCCTCGCTGGGGTTGACCGCAGCTGGGGGCTACCATGCGGTCGAAGGCGGCATAGGCTCGCCCAGCGGGCGCTGCCGCCCCTTCGATGCCGAAGCCGATGGCACGGTCGGCGGCAGCGGAGCCGTGGCGGTTCTCCTGAAGCGCCTGCCCGACGCCGAGGCCGACGACGACCGCATTCACGCAGTGATCAGGGGCATTGGCGTCGCAAACGACGGCGCCGACAAGGCGGGCTTCACGGCGCCCTCCGTTTCCGGACAGACGGCCGCCATCTCCGCGGCGCTCGCCGATGCGCAAGTCGATCCCGCCTCGATCGGTTTCGTCGAGGGTCACGGAACGGGAACCGCCCTTGGCGACCCCATCGAGGTGGCGAGCCTCAATGAAGCCTACGCCGGCCTTCCTGCCGGCTCGATACTGCTCGGCTCGGTCAAGGGCAACCTCGGCCATCTCGATACGGCGTCCGGTCTGGCCGGGCTCATGAAGACGATCCTCGCCATACGCGAGGGCATCGTTCCGCCAACGGTCGGATTCAAGACCCCCAACGCCCGCATTCCGTTCGCGGCCGGTCCGTTCCGCGTCAATGCCTCGCCGGAACCCTGGCCGAGCCGGCCCGACGGCACACCACGGCGCGCTGGCGTAAGTTCTTTCGGCGTTGGCGGGACAAATGTCCATGTGATCGTCGAGGCGCCGCCCGCCGGCCGGCTGTCCGCATCGGCTGCGCCGGTGGAAAGCCCGGAGATCCTCATCCTGTCGGCAGCGGACGACGAAAGTCTCGACCGCTTGGCCGACAGCCTTGCCGACAGCCTCGAAGGCACCCAAAATGCCCCCCGGCTTTCCGACGCCGCCTTCACCCTCCAGGTGGGCCGGAGACGGATGGCCCATCGCTTGGCCGTGGTCGCGCGATCAGCCGAGGACGCGTCGGCTCGTCTCAAGGGCAAACCCGACCTCCGTGGCGAGTGCCGCAAGGGAGCGCCGGGGGTCGCCTTCGCCTTCCCAGGACAAGGCACCCAGGCGCCGGGCATGGGCGCAGACCTCTATCGGACCGAGCCGGCCTACCGGGTCATTCTGGATGAGGCGGCCGGCGTTCTGGCCGGCACCGGGGCGTCATCGGTTCGTGATCTGTTGCTGGCGGCGCCCGACGACGCGGAGGCCGCTCGACAGCTCGCCGAGACGGCGCTGACCCAGCCTGCCCTGTTCGTGACCGAATATGCCTTGGCGCAGCTGTTGATCGGCTGGGGCGTGGTGCCGGTTGCGCTGACCGGCCATTCCATCGGCGAGCTGGTCGCCGCCTGCGTCGCCGGGGTCATGTCCTTCGAGGATGCGCTCCGTCTTGTCGCCGTGCGAGGCCGTTTGATGGGGTCGACGCCACGCGGCGCGATGCTGGCCCTGTCGCTCGGTGAACAGGAGGCACTATCCCGGATCGCCGATCTTGGCGCGGGAACAGCCGACGGGCTGTCGCTCGCGGCGGTCAATGGACCGCGCCAGTGCGTGGTGGCGGGACCGGAAGAGGCGGTGGCACGCGCAGAAGCCCTGCTTGGCGGACGGCGGCTGAACACTTCGCACGCCTTTCACTCCTGCCTGATGGACAGGATTCTCGATGCGTTCGGCGACGCGGTATCGAGGGTCCGGCTCAGCCCGCCGGATATCCCCTTCATCTCGAACCTGACCGGCCGGTGGATCACGGCTGGCGAAGCAACCGATCCATCCTATTGGGTTCGTCATCTGCGCGGCACCGTCCGCTTTGCCGACGGCGTCAAGAAACTCTCAGCCGACGCCGGACTGTTCGTCGAGGTCGGTCCGGGCTCAGTCCTGACACGCCTGGCGAGAGCCTCGGGCATCCCGGAAGCCGATGTCGTCACCGCGACGCCGCGCGTCGGCGACGAGACCACCGGCATCCGGGAGGCGGTGGCAAGGCTCTGGGTCCGCGGCATCGAACCCAACTGGGCAGCCATCTCGCCCGGGGCGCATCGCAAAGTTGCACTGCCCTCCTATCCCTTCCACCGTCGGCGTCTGTGGGTGGATCCAACTGGGAGCAGGGTCACCGCGCCGGTGGCATCCATGGGCAAGACGGCCCCTCGCCCCTCGGCCCTGATCGCCATTCTGTCAGTCTGGCGTGACGTGCTCGGCATACCGGATGTCGCCGAAGACATCGACTTCTTCGCTTGCGGCGGCGACTCCATGACCGCCATGCGCGTCGCCGCGCGCCTCAGCGAAGAACTTGGCATGCCGGTCTCCACCGCGCAGGTTCTGACCGAGACCACGCCTCGCCGGTTGGCCATTCTACTTGAGGGGGCGCCCCTCGACCTGGAACGCGGAACGATCTGATGCGCAGCAACCCAGCCGGTTCCAGCAGTATCGAGGCCCTCCTTCTGGATCTGTCCACGCGTGGCATCCGCTTGTGGGCAGACGGCGACAACCTCGGGTTCGAGGCCCCGGCTGGCGCCTTCACGCCCGATCTCAAACAGCGCGTTCGCGAGGCCAAGGCGGATCTGCTGGCTCATTTCTCCGCCGAGGCGACAGCCCCCCTGCTTCAGGAACTGTCCCCCGCACAGGAAGCTATCTGGCTCGCCCGCCTCGACCGGCCGGATGACGTGGCCTACACGATCATCTTTCCCATTGCCCTGCCGCCTGTTGGCGAAGAAGTGGTGAAGGAGGCCGTTCAGTACATCATCGACCGGCACGAGGCGCTCAGAACGGTCTTCACAGAAAAGGACGGGAGGACGTTTCAGCGGGTTCTGCCGACCGGAGCGCCTGTTCTTCTGGTGCACGATATCGTCGATGCCGAGAATCCGAAGGCGACGGCGGAGCAAATCTTCATTCGGGAAGCCGCCCGTCCATTTGATCTGCGAAATGGACCGCTCGTCCGTTTCCATCTGGCTCACCTCGGAGCGGATGGTGACCATCTCGTTCTGGCCGTCGATCATCTGATTCTCGACGGCATGTCCTGCGCCGTCCTGTCTTCGGAGGTAAGAGCGGCCGTCAGTGCTCTCCACAATGGGCGCCGGCCCGATTTGCCTGCGATCGCGGTTTCACCAGGCCAGTTGGCTCACAGGCGTCTCGCCGCGCTCGACGAGAGGCGGAACGCCATCCTCGACGATTTCTGGGGACCGCGTATCGCGCGCTTGTCCACGTGTGAGGAACTCCCTCGCGACGGCATGGCCGATGGCGCCGTCGATGGCCGTCGGCTCGTCGTCGAGCTTTCGGCGGAAACACAGGCAGCCCTGCGCAAGCTCGGCGCGCGATCGACCGTCAACACGCTGTGCTGTTCCTTTGTCGCGGCATTGCTCGGGCGCTACAAGAACAGCGGGCTCGTTTCGCTGGGAGTACCTTTCTCGGGCCGCATCGAGGCGGACTCCTCATCGGTTGTCGGCTGCTTCGCCTCGGTCATGCCGGTGATCGTCGATGCGCTGTCGGCACCGACCTTCGGCCGTCTCGCAGAGGCGGTCTCCGAGGAAGTGTCGGCGGTGATGGACCATCAGGACGTCCCCAACGCTCGCCTGCATCGAATGGCGATGGCGGCGGCGGCGCCGGCCCTCATCGACGCGGCCGTGGTCGTCGAAGAAGCCGCCTCGGTAGCATTCACATATGAGACGTCCAGTGTCGGTGCCGGCAAATTTCCGCTGCTGTTCACGTTCGAGCGAAGCGCCGGGACCGTCGGCAAGCTCTGCATCGAGTATGATGCCGGCCAGTTCGGCCGTCGGCGCATCGAGCGCATGGCCGGCCACCTCGAGCGTCTGATTCAGGCCGCTGTCGAACAGGCAGAAACGTCGATCGCCAAACTGCCCATCCTCACCGAGGACGAGGAAGCCGAGCTTAGGAGGTTCAACGACACCGCCCGTCCCTATCCGGAAGACCGGTCGATCGCCGACCTTTTTCGAGAGGTTGCCCACCGCCAGGCCGATCGACCGGCGCTGGTGACCGACGAAGCCGTCGTCACCTACAACGAGCTCGACCGACGGTCCGACATGGCGGCGCAACGCCTGATCGCCGAGGGTATCGCGACGGGCGAGGTGGTGGGACTGGCGACCGGCCGGGGGCCGGAGGCGGTCATCGCCGAACTGGCCATACTGAAGGCCGGGGCCGTCTACATGCCCATCGATGGCAGCATGCCTGCCGATGCCGTCCGCCGGCTGATGGCAACCGCCGGAGCGACCCGCATCATCGCCGACGCAACGGCCAGACGGCGGCTTGACGGACTTCAGGCCGCGTTTGTCGACATCGGGGGAGACGATCCCGTGCCTCCGCCGCGTCTCGACGGCATCGCCCGGGGCGGGGACGATCCGGCCTACGTGATGTTCACGTCCGGAACGACCGGGGAACCCAAGGGCGTTCTCGTGCCGCATCGCGCCATTGCCCGGTTGGTCATCAATACCGACTATGTCGCGCTGACGCCCCACGATACGGTGGCGCAGGCTGCGCCTCTCGGTTTCGATGCCGCGACTTTCGAGGTATGGGCTCCGCTGCTTGCCGGCGCCCGGCTCGCCTTTATTGACGACGAGACGCTGTTCGACCCGGCCGCGTTGCGGGATGCGCTCTTGCGCCATTCCGTCAACGTGATGTGGTTGACGGCGACCCTATTCAATCGCGTAGCCGACGAACAACCGGCAGCATTCCGCTCACTGCGTCAGCTGATCTCCGGTGGCGAGGCACTCAGCCCCACGCATGTCGCGCGCGTCATGACGGCCTGTCCCGACCTTCGTCTCGTCAACGGCTACGGCCCGACCGAGAACACGACCTTCACGACCACGCATCCGATCGGTCGCGGCGATCTCGGCGCATCCTCGATCCCCATCGGACGGCCCATCGCCAACAGCCGCGCCCTTGTGCTCGGTCGCGGCGGCATGCCCCAGCCGATCGGGGTCTGGGGCGAGCTTCATGCGGGCGGCGATGGCCTTGCACTTGGCTATGTCGGCCGTCCCGACCTGACTGAACGGGCCTTTCCCGAGATCGACGGCGAGCGCTTCTACCGCACGGGCGACGTGGTGCGCTGGACCGAAGGCGGCGTGCTCGAATTCGGTGGCAGGCGCGATGACCAGGTGAAGATCCGGGGACATCGCATCGAGATCGGCGCCATCGAAGCCGTATTGTCGGCGCTGCCGGGCGTGCGTGACGCGGCGGTGCTGGCGGTCGGCGAAGGTGACCGACGCAACCTCGTCGCCTTCGTGGCGAGCGGCGAAACCGACATCGAGCGCTGGCGTGCGGCCGTGCGCGACCGCCTGCCCGACTACATGCTACCCGGCCGTTTCGTCACGGTCGAGGTCTTGCCGGCTTCCGCCAACGGCAAGAAGGATCGCAAGGCCCTGCTGGCGCTGGTGGCCGAACAGGAAACACCCTCCGATGGGCGGGCCGCCGCGACGGACTCCGAGCGGTTGGTGGCGCGCCTCTTCGGCGAACTGTTCCCCGACACGGTCATCGACGCCGAGGCCGACTTTTTCCGGCTTGGCGGCCATAGCCTGCTCGCCATGCGTCTCGCCGCCCGCGTGGAGCAGGAGACCGGCGTCCGGCCGAAGATCCAGGACCTCGTCGCCGCGCGCACGGTCGAGCGGATTGCCGAACTTGTCGAGGCATCGACGGCGGGTTCGCTGCCGTTGCCTCGGGCGGAGGGACCGGATTTCCCGCTGTCGAGCGGCCAGGCCCGGCTTTGGGTCTTGCAGCGGCTCTATCCCGACGCCGCCGTCTACAACGTCTGCGGCGCGCTCGATCTTGAAGGTCAGCTCGACGTCCCGGCACTTGAGCGCGCCTTGACGGCGCTCGAAGACCGCCACCATGCCCTGCGCCTGCGCATCGTGCGACGGCCCGACGATCCCGTGGGCGCTTGCCAGCGGCTGGTTCCCGCCGGTGACCTCCGCCTGCTCCAGACCGATCTCGGCGGAGAACCAGATCCCGTCACCGCAGCCGACACGCTGGCCGCCGCCGACGCGTCGATCGCCTTTTGCCTTGAGGACGAACCGCCGGTTCGAGCCCGGCTGATCACGTTGGGGCCGAGCCGCTGGCGCCTGGTGGTGTCGATCCACCATTCCGCCTGCGACGGGTGGTCGATGCCGATCCTGCTGCGCGATCTCGGCAGTCTCTATGCCCGCGAGCTGGGCCGTCCGGCGCTGCGCCTGCCCGCGCTCTCGCGCCACTATGAGGACTTCGCCGCCTGGCAACGCGGGTTCGTCGAATCCGACGAGGGCCGCGCCCTGATCGCCCGCCGCGCCGCCGAACTCACTCCGCCGCCCGAACCGCTCGCCCTGCCGACAGACGGCCGGCGGCCGGCGACACAGCGCTTCCACGGACGATTTGCCACCTATACCCTACCGGCCCAAACGACGCAGCGGCTGGACGAGTTCGCCGCATGCGAGAACGCAACTCCGTTCATGGTGGCACTCGCGCTTCTGCAGGCGCTTTTCCAACGTTACACAGGCCAGACCGACTTCGCTCTCGGAACCCTGGTGGCGGGGCGTGGGCGATCGGAAACCGTCGATCTGGTCGGGTTCTTCGTCAACACGCTGGTGCTGCGCGCGCGCCTCGATCCCGGCCTCGGATTCCGCGATCTACTGGCGACAACTCGGCGAGACTGCCTGGCTGCCATGGCCGACCAGGACTGTCCGTTCGAGGCCCTGGTCGACGCGGTCGCTCCGGTCCGCGATCGCGGCCGCAACCCGCTTTTCGACGTGATGGCCACCTGGCAGGACGGTGCACCCGGAGTGCCCGAGCTGCCGGGAGTCTCGGTCGGGCTGGTCGACGTCTCCTTCCCCTTCGCCAAGTTCGACCTCGCCTTCCATTTCCAGCGAAGCGAAGACGCCATCCGTCTTCAGGTCGAGCATGATGCCGACCTGTTCCTGCCGGAAACCATCGACGATCTGTACCGACGACTGCTCGTCGTGGCCGACGCGGTTCTCTGCGATGCGGCCCGCCCATTGGGCGACTTACGGCTTCTCGACGACGAGGAGCGACGTCGCGTCATCGAAGGCTTCAACGACACCGACCATCCCCTGCCGGTGCGCCGGACGATTCCCGAGCCATTCCTGGACATGGTCGCGGCAGCGCCCGGCGCCTCGGCTGTTCTGTTCGATCAGGGCAGCTTCGACTATGCCGGCTTTGCCGGTCGGGCTGCCGCCACCGCCAAACGACTGCGCGAAGAGGGCGTCCGTCCCGGTGATGTCGTGGCCATCTGCGCGAAGCGATCGCCGGACCTCCTCGTCGGCATCCATGGCATCCTGATGGCAGGCGCCGCCTATGCGCCGCTCGATCCCGATCATCCCCGGCAGCGACGCGACGACATGCTCGCCGACCTCGGCGCTCCGCTGGTGCTTGGATCGGCCGAGCTTGCTCCCCTGTTTGCCGGAGGTCGCTTCGTCGCCCTCGGCTGCGATCAAGCCTCCGCCCCCGTGGACGCCACCGCCTCACCCGACGACGTCGCCTATGTGATCTTCACCTCAGGCTCGACCGGACGTCCCAAGGGAGCCGCGATCGAGCATCACGCCGTGCTCAACCGCATCCTCTGGATGCAGTCGGCGTTCCCCATCGGACCGGGTGACGTCATCCTTCAGAAAACGCCGGTCACTTTCGACGTTTCGGTGTGGGAGCTGTTCTGGTGGTCGTGGACCGGCGCCGCCGTGGCGCTGCCGCCACCGGGTGTCGAGAAGAACCCAGAGGAGCTCGTCGCGACGGTGGAGCGCTTTGGCGTCACCGTCATGCACTTCGTACCGTCGATGCTGGCGGCCTTCCTCGGCTGGCTCGACGGTCATCCGGAAGAGGTCGGTCGTCTCCGCCGGCTGAGATACGTCTTCGCCAGTGGCGAGGCACTGGACGTAGCCCAGGTCGAGCGCTTCAATCGGCTGCTTCACGCCACCCATGGCACCGAGCTTCACAACCTCTATGGCCCGACCGAAGCGACGGTCGACGTCACCTGGCAGCCCTGCTCGCCCTGGACCGACGGCGAGGTGGTGCCCATCGGCCGCCCCATCGCCAACACCCGCATCTACGTGCTCGACCCTGAAGGGGATCCGGCGCCGGTCGGCCTGGCTGGCGAGATCTGCATCGGTGGCGCTCAGGTGGCGCGCGGGTACGTCAACCGGCCCGAGCTGACCGCTGAGCGGTTCCTGCCCGATCCATTCCGGGCGGGCGGGCGAATCTATCGCACCGGCGACCTCGGCCGCTGGCGGCACGACGGAAGCATCGAGTATCTCGGCCGGCTCGACCAGCAGGTAAAGGTACGCGGGTTCCGCATCGAATGCGGCGAGATTGAGCATGCGCTCGAGTGCCATTCGGCGGTCGAACGGGCGGTCGTCGTTCCGGAACGAGTGGGCGGCCTCACCGAGCTGCACGCCTATGTCGTCGCAACTCGGCGACCCGATGTCGCCGATCTCGGCGCCCATCTCTCCCGCTCGCTGCCGGACTACATGATCCCGGCCCGCTTCTTTCAGCTTGAGAAGCTGCCGCTGACCACCAGCGGCAAGGTCGATCGCAAGGCGCTGTCCGGCAAGCCGCTCGACGAGCCGGCGGAAGCGGTTGTCACCTCTCCTGTCGAGGAGGCCGTTGCCGCCATTTGGCGCGGCCTCCTGCCGGACCGCGGTTTCGGTCCCGCCGACGGCTTCTTCAACGTCGGCGGCAACTCGCTCTTGGTCATCCGGCTGCACGAGCAACTGGATCAGCGCTGGCCGGGCGTGTTCAGCATTGCCGACCTATTCGGCGAGGCGACGATCGCCGCCCAGGCACGCCGTATCGCTGCGTCGAAGGAAGCCGTGACCGTTCGCCAGACCGGCGCTACGGCCGGGCCGATCGCCATCATCGGCATGGCGACCCGCCTTGCAGACCATGAAGATCTGGACAGCTTCTGGCGCGATGTCGCCGGAGCAGCCGATCGCGTCGCCCGCCTGTCACCGGAACGGGCCGAGGACGCGCGGCGTCTGTTCGAGCTGATGGGCCGCGAGGCGCCATCCGAGTTCCGGGAGGCCGGCTACCTCAACGATATCTTCGCCTTCGAACCGGGCCGGTTCCGCATGTCGCCGATGGACGCCGCGTTGCTCGATCCGGAGCAGCGCCTGTTCCTCGACACCGCAAGCCGAGCCCTCGATGACGCCGGCTATGGCGGGGCAGCGCTTCACGGACGACGTGTCGGGGTGTTCGTGGGCGGGGCACCGTCCACCGTCTATCGCGACGCCATGTTGGGGCTGCTCCCGGAGCGGAGCGAGCAGATCTTCATTCTCAACGTGCCGTCCAACATCGCCACCCGGCTCGCCTTCCTCAACGACTGGCGGGGACCGGCGATGGTCGTCGACACGGCCTGTTCGTCGGGTCTGACGGCGGTTCATCTGGCCTGCCGCGCCCTCGCCGAAGGCGAATGCGAAGCGGCGCTGGTCGGCGCGGCCAAGCTGCTGCCGGTGCCTCCGGAGGCCGGCAGCAGGATGGCGATCGATTCCTCCACCGCCCGGACGCGCGCCTTTGCCAGCGACGCCGACGGAACCGGTATGGGGGAAGGCGCGGTCACTCTGCTCCTGAAGCCGCTGACGCGTGCGCTGGAAGATGGCGACGCCATACATGCGGTGATCCTCGGCAGCGCCGTCAATCAGGACGGCGCGTCGAGCGGCCTGTCGGCGCCCAACCCGGCCGCCCAGGCCGAGGCCATCCGGACCGCCGCCGAGGCGGCCGACATCTCCCTCGCTACCCTTTCCTATGTGGAAGCGCACGGAACGGGCACCGTGCTGGGCGATCCGATCGAGATCGCCGGCCTGACGAGCGCCTTCGCGGACCACACGGCCGAAGTCGGTTTCGCCGCCATCGGGTCGGTCAAGGGTAACTACGGGCATCTCGACGCCGCCGCGGGTATTCTCGGCCTCGCCAAGGCGGTGCTTTGCCTGCGGCATGACACGGCGCCGCCGCAGCCGTTCTTCGACGCGCCCAACCCGAAGATCGATTTCGCCCACGCGCCGGTCGTCGTCCCCAAGACGATCATGCCGCTTGCCGATCGCGGAACGCCACGGCGGGCAGGCGTCAGCTCGTTCGGCCTGAGCGGCATCAACGCCCATGTCATCCTCGAAGTCCCTCCGTCAAAGTCGCCATCGCTCATCGGAGGTCACTTCGCCATCGCTCTGTCTTGCAGCGATGCCGGCCGTCTTCGGCCAGCCGCCGAGACCCTGGCCTCGTGTCTTCGTCGGGACAGGCCGGCCATCGCCGACGTCGCACGCACCCTTGCCGAAGGTCGGGCCCATCTCAGGCACCGCTTCGCCTTTGTCGCCACCACGCTCGACGAGGCGATCGCCGCGTTGACCGACTTCGCGATCACCGGTCGCGGCGCTCTCGCCGATATCGCTCCGACGCTCGGCCGTCGCCCCGGTCTGGAGAAGGCGGTCGCAGGGACGCGTGTCGAGGCGCAACGCGCGGTTGCGGCCTATCTTGCCGGGACCGATCTCGTCTGGCCGTCCGACATGCCCGCCGGTCGCGTCCATCTGCCGCCGACGCCGTTCCACCGTGTTCCCTGCCGCCCGGATTTCGGCGCCGTCCGGCCCCGTACACTTGGTGCCAAGGGACCGCTCGGCCGTCCGGTGGCAACCCGCGACGGGTGGCTCATTCCCGTCGATTTCGGCAACCCCGGTTACTGGCCGGTCGCCGATCACCTGCTGAACGGCCGGCCGACGCTGGTCGGCATGGCGCTTCCCGGTCTGGCCCTCGACGCCGCGCGAGCGCTGGGCCTTGGCGGAGAGCTTGAAGTCCGCGCCCTGCGCTGGAGACGACCGGTCCGCCCCGACGAGATCGTTCCGGACGGCTGCGGCCTGGATATCCGCGCCGACGGCGACGGCTGGATGCTGTCGCTCGGCGCCCGCGTCTCGCCGGGGGGCGATTGGGCGCTTCTCGCCGAAGCTCGTCTCTCGCCACGCCAGACCATGGTCGGGCGGATTGATCTTGCGGAGTTGCGCGCCGCCTGTCCCGTTTCCGTTCCGGTAGCGCCCTTTTCGCCCGAGCAAGGCGCGATCAGGATCAGCGACCGCTGGAACCGCCGCATGGCCTGTTGGCAGAGCGCAGACGGAGACGAGCTGCTGGCCGAACTGAAAGGTGGCAGCGAATGGGATCCGGCGTTGCTCGACGTCGCGGCCGGGGTCGCCCTTGATGGCCTGGCGCGCGTGCCGGTCGGTGCGGGCGCCATTCGCTTTTTCGCTCCGCCGTCGCCGCGCCTCCTGGTGCATGCCCGCCGCCGGATCGGCCGCGACAACACATTGTCCGCGGGCATCGTTCTGATCGACCCCGATGATGGCCGCGTTCTGGCGGAGCTTGGCGACCTCGAATTCGCGGCTCTCAACAATCGGTTGCGGGATCCGGTTTCCATCCCCGCCTGGGTCTCGCACCCTCTTGCCGATCCTCCTCAGGCGACACCGATCCTGTTGCTGGGCGACGGTCCTCTCGCCGACCGCCTCGCCGACGGGCTTGCCAAATCGGGCCGGCTCGCCGGCAGAAACGACGCGGCGGTGGACGCCGGCCTCGTTCTCCTGGCTCCGGATCTTTCCGACGATCCCTTCCGGCGGTCGATTGCGGCTCTGAGGGCGCTTTCCGCCAATCTACGCGGCCCGTTGCGCGTGATCGCCGTCGGCGAAGGCGCTCATGCACGGGCGGGCGAAACCACTCGTCCCGACGCAGCCCTTCTCGCCGGTGCTTGCCTCGCCTTCGCCCACGAAGAGCCCCTCATCTCCCTTCGCTATGTCGACCTCGACGAGCGGGTGAGCGCGCTTGCCGTTGCGGCCGAGTTCGAAGTCTTCGCTCCAAGAGACGTCATTCCGCTCGTGGTGACGCTCAGAGGCGATGAGCGCTTCGTGCGTCGCCTGGCTCCCTTGCCGGACGGCACCGACAAGCCCAGGTGGCCGGAGAGCGGCGTCTGCGTCGTCAGCGGCGGGCTCGGCGGACTGGCGCTGTCGCTGGCCGAGGAAATGTCGGCCGGCGGCCAGGTGGCGCTGGCGCTGCTCAGCCGAAGCGGCGACATCGACGGCGAAAGCGAAGAGGCGGCCCGTCGACGCGCCCTTCTCGCCGGCCTTGCCGAACGAGGCATCCGCCATCGCATCTATGCATGCGACGTTGCGAACCGGGCCGCGTTGTCCACCTGTCTCGCGTCGATCCGCGCCGAACTCGGGTCGATTACCGCCGTGGTGCATGCTGCCGGGATCGCCGATGGCGGCTTCCTCGCCACACGCCCCGACGCCGACATGGCGGCCGTGCTGGCGCCGAAGCTCGATGGCGCTCGCCATCTCGAAGACCTGACGCGTCGGGACCCGGTCGAGGCTTTCGTCCTGTTCGGCTCGATTACCGGTCTCGTGGGCGCGCCGGGGCAGGTTGCCTATGCGGCCGCCAATGCCTGGACCGATGCCTTCGCCGCCCAGTGCCGGGCGGGGGGGCGCCCGGCACTGGCCATCGACTGGTGCCGGCTTGCCGAGGTTGGCATGGGCGCGCGCTCCAAGCTCTCGGCATCGGCCGAGACCACCATCACGCCGGCCACGGCAGTGGCGGTGTGGCGCCGGGCGCTGACATCCGATGCGCCGCAGGTCGTTGTCGTCGACCCGTCCTTCGACACACAAGCCGCTGCCCAGCCGCAGCGGAAGGCCGAAGCGCCTGCCCAAACGAAGCCTGCCGGTGATGCGCTCGAAACCGCGCTCGCTTCGATCTGGGCCGACGTGCTCGGTTATCCGTCGCTGACGCCGACCGACGACTTCTACGCCCTCGGAGGCGACTCCATTTCGGGCATGCAGATCGTCGAGCGCATCGTCCGCGAGCTCGGGCTTGCCGCGACATTGCCGGACATTCTCGGCGCAGCGACAGTGGGCAATCTCGCCAAGGCGCTACGTGGCAGCAAGTCCGAAGCTCCGACCGACGCAGCCGAGGCTTCCGACTACCCGGTCGGCTTCGAGCAGATCGGCGTGCTCAACGCCGAGGCCGCCGCCGACATGGGTACGGCCTACAACCTGCCCAATCTCGTTCGCCTCCCCGACGACCTCGATGTTCCCACCATCGAGACGGCGGTCACCGCCCTGATCGCCCGCCACGACATCTTGCGCAGCCGCTTCCTTCGGTCAGGCGACGACTGGCGGATGGAGGTCCTGCCGGCGGGCCCGGTCCAGTTGCCGCGGATCGATCTCACCGACGAGGTCGATCCTTTCGACGCCTGCCGCCGGCGGGTGACGCGGTTCGATCTCATGAACACACCGCCGGTCCGCCTCGAACTGGTGCGGGCTCGCGGCTGGCAGGCCTTGTTCATCGACATCCATCATGCGCTGGCCGACGGATTGTCCATCGAGCTCCTGGCCGGCGACCTGTTGCGCCTTCTGAGAGGCGACGACCTCCCTCCCCTGGCGCGCCAGCTCAAGGACTTCACCCGTTGGAGCAGGGACGGCGCGGGCAGCCGGAAGCGGGAAGACGCGCGACGCTACTGGCTGGATCGCTTCCAGGCGCCGCTCCCCCTGATCGACCTGCCCGCCGATCGGCGTCGGCCGCCGGTCCAGACCTTCCGTGGTTCGATATCCAGTTTCGAGCTGTCGCCCGTCACTGCCGCCGCGCTGCGCGCCTTCGCATCGCAGCAGCGTGTGACGCCCTTCACGGTGACGCTGACCGCCTGGATGATCCTTATCCACCGGATGGCCAATACCGCCGATGTCGTCATTTCCGTGCCTGCCGACCGGCGCGACGACGGCGGCTTTTACGGCACACCGGGCATGATGGCGACCTTGCTGCCGCTGCGCGAAACGCTCGCGCGCGACATGCCGGTTGGCGCCTTGCTCGAACGCGTCCATGCCGACCACGCCGACGCCTTGCGCCACCGGGCCTACGGGCTGGGTCAGTTGCTCGCCGACCTTGCGCCGCCGGCGACGCCCGACCGGACGCTGCTTTCCGAAGTGACGCTGTCCTACATGAACTTTGCCCAGGGCTCGGGCGACGGCGCGCCGACCATCTGGGGCCTGGCGCGAGACGCCTGCAAGAACGACCTCGCCATCTTTGTCCGCGATCTGCCGACGGCGATATCCCTGACCATCGAGTATTATGCCGATCTCTTCGATGCCGAGCGCATGGGCCGGCTCGGTCGCAGCTTCACGGTGCTGGTTGAGGCGCTCGTCTCCTTGCCACCCGATACGCCCATTGGCCGTTTGCCGTTGCTTCCCGCCGAGGAGTTGGAGCGGATCCTGTCGTTCGAAGAGGGCGCCGTGCCGGAACTGCCGAGCGGCGTTGGCCTCTACGATCTGTTCAGGCGGCAGGTGGACCTGCGGCCGGACGCCGGCGCAGTGGCGGACGCGGAGGGGGAACTCAGTTACGCCACCCTGTTCCGGCGAGCCAACGGGCTGGCGAGGGCGCTGGTCTCGGCCGGCGTCGTCCCCGGAGACAGGGTGGCGATCCAGGCTGGACGTGACGCCAATCTCGTGGTGGCGGTGCTGGGCGTGATCGCCTGCGGCGCCATCTATGTGCCACTAGACCCGGAACATCCGCCCGCCCGCCTCGCCCTGATCACCACCGACGCCGGCTGTCGACTGGCCGTGGTCGACGCGACCTCCGGTCCGGTTCTACACGAACTCGGCATCGGCGTGCTGGACGTCGAGGAAACGCGCCATCTCGACGCCGACGAGCCGCCGGACATTGCCCGACCGGCCGATGCCGGATCGCAGCCGGTCTATCTGATGTACACTTCCGGCTCGACCGGCTTGCCGAAGGGCGTGCTGGTGCCGGCGCGCGCCGTCATCCGTCTTGCGATCGGCGACGACTATGCCGAACTCCGCCCGGGGGACAACGTCCTGCAGGCCGGCAGCCTTGCCTTCGACGCCTCGACCTTCGAAATCTGGGGCGCCCTGCTCAACGGTGGCCGCGTCTGCGTCGCATCGCGAGACGACCAGCTCGACCCGGCGCGGATGGCCGAGGCTATCCGTCGCTTCGATATCGACGCCCTTTTCCTGACGGCCAGTCTGTTCAACCGGCTGGTCGAACACGATCCGTCGGCCACGAGCGGCGTCAGGGCGTTTCTGTCGGGCGGCGAGGCCATGAGCATGCCGCACATCCGCCTCGCATTCGAAGCGGCGAGCGAGGTCCAGTTCTACAACGCCTATGGGCCGACCGAGAACACCACCTTCACCAGCGTACATCGCGTTCGCCGCGAAGATCTCGACGCATCGTCGATGCCCATTGGTCGCCCGCTGCCCAACAGCTCGGTGCGGATCCTCGATGTATCCGGCAACCGGGTACCGATCGGCGTCTGGGGCGAGCTTCATGCCGGTGGCGACGGTCTGGCGATCGGCTACTGGAACCGACCCGAGCTCACGGCCAAGGCGTTCGTGGAGCCAGCGGAAGAACCGGGCACCGTGCTCTATCGCACGGGCGACCTCGCCCGCTGGCGCGCCGACGGCGTCATAGAGTTCGGCGGTCGCGCCGACGCTCAGGTCAAGATCCGCGGCTTCCGCATCGAGCTCGACGAGATCGAACAGGTTCTTCAGGCCTGCCCCGGTGTCATGCCGGCCGCCGTCGCCTTCCGCCAGGATGGAGCGAGTGAAGGCCATCTCATCGCCTGTCTCACCGAGCGGCGCGATCGCCTGCCCCTCGCCGACATCAGGGCATGGCTTGCCGGGCGGCTGCCCAGCTACATGATCCCTGCCTTTTGGTACGAGCTTTCCGATCTGCCGCTCAACAGCAACGGCAAGACGGACCGCCAGAAGCTGCTGGCCTTGATCGGCGACCTTTCGCCGCTGTCGGCAAGGGGTGGCGGCGACATCGAGCCGCCGAAGGGGGGCGCCGAGGCGCTCGTCGCCGATATCCTCTCGGAGGTGTTGGGACAGCCGGTCAACGATCGGAGAACCAGCTTCCTGGACCTTGGCGGCCACAGCCTGCAGGCGATCCGCATCGTCAACCGGCTGGCCGAGCAGACGGGCGTCCGGCCGAAGATGGCCGATTTCTTCGCCGACCCTACCGTCGCCGGGCTTGCCCGATTGGTAGAAGGCGGCCGAAGTGAGGATGTCATCCCGGCAGCACCGGTTCTCGACGTCTATCCGGCCAGCCACGCCCAGCAGCGGCTTTTTCTACTCGACGGCATGGACCGGGGCTCGGCCGCCTACAACATCGCCTTCGTGTTCCGATGCCGAGGAGACCTGGACGTCACCGCGTTCAAACGAGCGCTCGGCGCGCTGGTAAACCGGCACGAGCCGCTGCGCACCGGGTTCGACACGATCGGCGGCGAGATCGTCCAGCGCATTGCTGTGGTGGTGGAACCATACGTCGCCGTGGACGACCTGCGGCAGGCAGCCGATCCGGTCTCGGAAGCGGTCACCCGCGCACGGCGCGACATCGCCACCCGCTTCGATCTCCATGAGCCTCCGCTTCTGAGGGCGCGGCTTGTCCGGCTGACCGACGACGACGTGGTGGTGCTGCTCCTGCTCCACCACATCGTCGGCGACGGCTGGTCGTCGCGCCTTCTGGCACGCGAGCTGTCGGCCTTCTACGCCGCGGCGCGAACCGGACGAAACGAAGCACTTCCTCCCCTGCCGATCACCTACAAGGACTTCGCGGTATGGCAGCGAGGCCGCGACTGGAGCGCGGCGGCCAGTTTCTGGCGGAGCCGCCTCGACGATGCGCCCGATCGCATCGCGCTGCCTAGCGAACGGCCGCTTTCGGACACTCAATCCTACCGGGGCGGAACTAGCCGGCTGACCGTGCCGGAGGCGACGCTCGCCGCTCTCCATCGGTTTGCCCTCGATCGCCGCGTCACCATGGCAGCCGTAGGACTGGGGCTTTTCGCCGCTCTCCTCTACCGCCTGACACGCCAGAACGATCTGGTCATCGGCATGGGCGTCGCAGGCCGTGACCGTCGCGAGCTGGAGGGGCTGATCGGCTTTTTCGTCAACGTGCTGCCGCTGCGCCTGCATCTGGACGAGGACACCGAGGTGACGGAACTGGTTGACGCGGCACACGGGGCCATCCTCGAAGCGATGGAGCATCGCGACTATCCGTTCGACCTTCTGGTGCGCGATGTGGCGCCGCAACGACGCTCGAACCGCCAGCCGCTGGTCAATGTCGTCTTCGAATATCAGCGCTTCGATGCTCTGGCCGACAAGGTTGCGGACGGCCTGCCGCTCCGACCGGCGGAGGCCACACCGGATCGCCTCGACGAGGAACTCGCCCCGCTGATCGATGCGGCCTCGGCCAAGCACGATCTCATCCTCTACTGGCAGGAAAGCGGCGCTCGGGGTGAGCTGGTCATGGAATACGATACCGACATCATCGACGCCGGCACGGCGGATCGCTGGCTCGGCTATCTGCTTCGCTTCTCGGAAGCCGTTGCTGCCGAGTAGAATCCTTTGGGAGAATGGTTCGTGAAGATCGGCGACCTCGACTTTGAGACGACCAAACCGGAACCCAGCCAGGCTTTGCCAAGCACCGGGGTCGAGACGATCGGTTCGGCCTTCGAGGCAGCGGCGGCGCGCCATCCGTCACGCATCGCGGTGGCCGATGAAGAGGGTAGCGAGACCTATGCCGAGCTCGCGGCCGAAGCCAGGCGCATCGCCGGCTTCGTTGCCCGGCTCGGCCTGCCGCCAGAGACGCCCGTCGGCGTCATGTTCGGCCGCAACCGCCGTTTCGTCACTGCGGCGCTCGGCGTGCTCTTGGCCGGCGCCGCCTATGTGCCGATAGACCCGCTGCTGCCCTTCGAGAGACGGCGGCGCATCCTCGACCTCAGCGCCGCGCCGCTCCTGATCTCCGAGGCGGCGTTCTGCCGCGACGCGCATCGCCTGCAGTGGCAATGCCCGGCCCTACGCGACCTCTTGATGGTCGATGCCGAGAGGGTGGATGACGTCATCGAAAAGGCCGGCGTGATGATGACCGGCGAGCTCTGGGATCACCTGGCCGGCGACGCCGCCGACGACATCGCCGCTGGCGGCTGGAAGAGCGCCTTTACCGGCGAGCCGCTGCCCGACGCCGCCATGACCGCCTTCGGTGACAACGCCCGACGCAAGACGGCGCCGCTCCTGGCTTCGGACGGCAGCGTTCTGGAGATCGGCTGCGCTTCGGGGTTCACCATGCGCCACGTGGCGCCGCAGGCCGGGCTCTATGTCGCCACCGACATTTCCCGTCGCAATGTGGAACGGGTCGACACCTGGGCGCACGCCCACGGCCTCGGACAGGTGACGACCCGCCAGCTGGCGGCCCACGACATCGACGTCTTCCCACCGGCGAGCTTCGACCTGATTGTCCTCAACAGCGTCATCGAGAACTTTCCCGGCTTTTCCTATCTGCGACAGGTTCTGGACAAGGCGCTGACCCTGCTCAAGCCCGGCGGCGCCATCTTCGCCGGCAGCATCTGGGACCTTGATCGCCGCGACGCCTATGTCGGCGATCTCCATGCCTTCGCCCGCGAGCATGCCGGCGAGGGGCTGAAGACCCTCTTGGACTTCTCCGAAGACCTGTTCGTGCCGCGCGCCTTCTTCGAAGACTGGGCCGCCGAGCGGGGCGGCAAGCCGAAGCTTGCCTTCAGCGCGGTCGAGGCGGACGGTTTCGAGCCGGCCGCCTATGCCTATGACGTCGTAATCCGGCAGGAGAATGGACCGGAGGCTCCCCCCGCCAGGAAGTTCCGCCATGGCTCGGCGGCGCTGGGCGCCCCCGCCGCCACGCTGCCCCGTCTGACTCCGGATCGGCTGGCCTACGTGCTGTTCACGAGCGGCACCACCGGTGACCCGAAGGGGGTGATGATCGAGCATCACTCGGTGGTCAACCTCGCCCGGCACGTCGCCGACAGCCTGTTCGCCCTCTTGCCGACAGACCACGGCCTCAACGTTTCCTGCGTGTCCTCCTTCGCATTCGACAGCTCGGTCAAGCAGATCTTCGCCACGCTCATCAACGGACACACGCTACATATCGCCGACGACGAGACCAAGCGGGACCCGACCAGGCTGAGAGCCTTCATCGAGACGCGAAAACTCGATCTCTGCGACATGACGCCCAGCCTGTTCGCCATGCTGGTCGACCATCTCGTCGACGCGGGCGCCGCGAGTTCGGCGCGCCTGTTCCTGCTCGGTGGCGAGGCGGTCCCGCCCGACCTGCTGCGGCGCTTCTATGCCATCGCCGGCCATGGCGATTGCCGGGTTGTCAACGCCTACGGCCCGACCGAGACCTGCGTTGCCGCCTGCCAGCACGTGATGACGTCGGTAAGCTGGAGCCAAACCCTGCCGCCGCCCATTGGCCAGCCGATCCATGGCGCGGTAATCGATATCTGCGACAAGACCGGGCGGCCAGTGCCCGATGGGGTCCCCGGCGAGCTCCGCATCGGCGGTGCTGGTGTCGGACGAGGCTACCTCAACGCACCGGAGCAGACAGGAGAGCGATTCGTCGGTTCCGGCGCCGATCGTCGCTATGTGAGCGGCGACATGGGGCGCCGGCTTCAGAACGGCCAGATCGCCTTTCTGGGACGCGTAGACCGACAGGTGAAGATTCGCGGCAACCGCATTGAGCTCGGGGAGGTCGAAGCGGCCATCACCGCCTACCCGCTGGTGCGCCGGGTGGCGGTGACGACGTACGACCCGCATGGCGGCGGCAATCCTTCGCTCGTCGGCTACGTGGTGCCCCGCCCCGGCTTCGATGTGGCCGACTGCAAGGCCGAGCTCGATGCCCGCCTGCCGCCGTTCATGGTGCCGTCATGGCTGATCCCTGTGGACGACATTCCGCTCAACCGCAGCGGCAAGCTCGACGAGACCCGTCTGCCTGCGCCTGCCATGGCCGTTTCCGCCCGGCCGGCGCGCGCGCCGACCAGCGAAACCGAACGCCGACTCGCCGCCATCTGGTCCGACGTTCTCGGTGCCGACGTCATCGACGCCGAAGCCGATTTCTTCACTCTGGGCGGGCACAGCGTTCTCGCCGTGCGGATCGTCGCGGATATCCAGCGCGCTTTCGGCCTGCGGCTGCCGCTTGCCGACTTCTTTGCCTTCCCGACGCTGGCGCAGCTCGCGGCCCGCATCGAGGCCCGCCGCCGCCATGAGGAGTGGCAGCCGGTCGTCGCCCTGAATGCCAGGGGGGCGCGGCCACCGATCGTCTGTTTCCATCCGGTCGGTGGCAACATCCTCTGCTACCAGCCGCTTTCGGAGCTGCTCGGCCCGGATCAGCCGCTTTACATGGTGCAGTCCTATGGGCTGGAGGAAGGCCAGCCGTTGCTTGCCTCGGTCGAGGAAATGGCGTCGTCCTATCTCGTCGCGCTTCGGGAGCGCCTGCCCAAGGGGCCTCTGGTCATGGCCGGCTGGAGCTTCGGCGGGCTTCTCGCCTACGAGGCAGCCCAACAAATGCTGCGTGTCGGCGGCGACGTGCGGGCGATCCTGCTTTTCGACACGGTGGCCGTGCCCGACCCGGTACGCGACCTCCTGCGCAAGGACGAAGCCGAGTATCTCGCTGCCCTGTTCTCCGAGCTCGGCATTGTCGATGCCGACACACTCCGCCCGCTGACGCCCGATGCGCGGCTTGATCTTCTCGTCGAGAGAGGAAAGGGCTCGCACCTGCTGCCCGATAGCGCCGACCGCTCGGGCATGCGCCGGTTGCTGGGCGTGTTCCAGAACAACGCGCTCGCTGCCGTGCGCTACAGGCCGTCCAGATGCGTGACGCGGAACGTCCTGCTCGTTCGCCCGAAGATTCTGACGGCGGCCGCGCCCGGCATCGCCGGGGACGACAACAACGGCTGGAACGACGTCGTGGCGGATGGCGTCGACCTGCGCTGGATTGACGGCACCCACGGACAGATGCTTCAGGCGCCGCACGTCACCGAACTCTGTGCCCATGTGGCGGACTACATGGAGCGGCTTCCCGCTACGGCAGAGGCGTGAGGCCGGAGCAGTTCCTGCAAAGTGGGCACCAGTTTTGGGTGGGGAACCGCGTCTTGCAGGGTGAGCCTCTGAGCACTGGGCGCATCTTGGCTGTGATGTGCTCTGTTTTCGGCCGCCGTCCCGTCTGATTTTGAGGGGAATGTTTATGTCGATGGGGGAGCAAAAGAGTGACACAAGTCACAGAGACTTGAGTTATCGACGTTCCGTTGAGAGAGATGGTGCCTGAGGGCGGAATTGAACCACCGACACTACGATTTTCAGTCGCATGCTCTACCAACTGAGCTACTCAGGCACTTGCCGCGATCCACTGGATGTTTGGTGTCGTCCAACGGCGAAGCACGGGCCTTATAGATAGTCCGCGCGGACCTGTCCAGAGGGTTTGACGGGAAAAATCAACTACGCCGGCAAGGAATGGAAAGGCGAGCCATTTCAAGGATGAAGAGCAACCCACCTCGTCGCGTTCCGGCGAGGCATCAGCTCAGGCGCGGCCGTCGCTCTCGTCGTCGGGCATGGGAAGATCGTCGTACTCGACGACGGGGATCGAATAGGAGCCCTTCAGCCACCTGTTGAGGTCGACGTCCTTGCAGCGCTTGCTGCAGAACGGCTTGAAGGCCGGATCGGTCGGTTCGCCGCAGTTGGGGCAGCGGGGGCCCTTCGGCGCGACCATCAGGCGATCGCTCCGTCGGCCCAGCGCGCACGCACCGGATAGCGGGCGGATTCGAGCAGGTTGGCCGTCTCGTGCAGCGGCAGGCCGACGACCGAGGAGTAGGAACCCGACACGGACGCGACGAAGGCGCCGGCAAAACCCTGGACGGCATAGCCGCCGGCCTTGCCCTGCCACTCGCCGGAGGCGAGGTAGTCGGCCATCTCCTGCGACGACAGGCGCTTGAAGCGGATGCGCGTCTCGACCAGCTTTTCGCGCAGGCCGGACGGGGTGGCGAGCGCCAGCCCCGTGAAGACGCGATGGGTGCGGCCCGACAGAAGCGCGATGCAGCCCTCGGCATCGGCAAAGGTTTCGGCTTTCGGCAGGATGCGACGGCCGACGGCGACGACGGTGTCGGCGGCGAGCACCAGCACCTCGCGGCCCGGATAGTCCTGCAGCGGCACGCGATGGGCGGCGACCTCCGCCTTGGCGCGGGCGAGACGGCGGGCGAGACGGCGCGGCAGCTCGGCCCGGCCGGGCGTCTCGTCGACGTCGGCCGGCAGCAGCAGGTCGGGCGCGATGCCGAGCTGGTTGAGCAGAGCCACGCGGCGCGGGCTTGCGGACGCCAGAACCAGAACGGGACGATTGGTCATCGGGCTCACCTTCGCTGGCTTGGAGACAGCCTTCCACACCCCGGATCGAGCCGGGGCGGCTCGCCGCCTCCTTGCGTCGCTTACTTGAAGCGGTAGGTGATGCGGCCCTTGGTGAGGTCGTAGGGCGTCATCTCGACCAGAACCTTGTCGCCAGCCAGGACGCGGATGCGGTTCTTGCGCATGCGACCGGCGGTATGAGCGATGATTTCATGGTCGTTCTCGAGACGAACGCGGAAAGTCGCGTTGGGCAAAAGTTCCGAAACGACGCCTGGAAACTCCAGGACTTCTTCCTTGGTCATGCGGGCATTGATCCGTTTTCGGGAATTGGTGGCGGATAACTATCCGAAATGCGCTGCAAAATAAACTCCCCAGGCGGAAAAACGCCCAGAAAAGCGAGCGGATGGGCGGACATAACGGTCGGCGGCGCT
The DNA here is from genome assembly GCF_023721755.1 of Pleomorphomonas sp. NRK KF1. Taxonomy (GTDB): domain Bacteria; phylum Pseudomonadota; class Alphaproteobacteria; order Rhizobiales; family Pleomorphomonadaceae; genus Pleomorphomonas. Next base: position 811,029 of record NZ_JAMDLH010000002.1, read on the forward strand.
TCGATCAGCCGTTCTCCGCCTTCGCCCCCTCCTCGCGCACGCCCTCACGGCGCGGCTCGAAGGACGGCGTCCAGCCCAACCGCGCCTTGATGCGGGCCATGAGTTGGTCGCGGACCGCCCGATACTCGTCGAGGATGCGCTCGCGCGCGCCGGTGGCGAGCGTCGGGTCGGCGGTGGGCCAGTATTCGGCCTCGACCGAGTTGTAGCGCGTGTATTCGAGGGCGCGGTGATAGGCGTCGGGGGCGAGCGATATGATGAGGTCGAAGTTGCTGTCTTCGAGATCTTCAAAGGTCTGCGGCCTATGATGGGAGATGTCGAGGCCGATCTCATCCATCACCGTCACGGCGAAGGGATCGAGTTCGCCGCGGCGGGCGCCAGCCGAGTCGACAAAGATCTTGCCGGGAAACAGATGACGCGCGATGGCCGCCGCCATGGGCGAGCGCACCGCGTTGAACGAGCAGGCAAACAGCACCGCGCCGGGCTGCTTCACCTCCGCCTCTGTTTCCTCGTCGTCCGTCATGAGCCTCCAACCAGATAGCCGGAACCCTGCTCCGGCTCAGCCCTTCCAGCGCAGAACGGCGATCAGCGTGAACAGACGCCGGGCCGTCAGCTTGTCGATGACGATCTTGTCCGCCAGCTTGTCGATGAGAATCTGCGCGCCTTCGTCATGCAGCGCCCGCCGTCCCATGTCGATCGCTTCGATCTGGGGCGGCGTCGACACCTTGATCGCCTCATAGTAGCTGTCGCAAACGAGATAGTAGTCGCGAATGATGCGGCGAAAGGGCGTCAGCGACAGAATGTGCGTGGTCACCGGCTCACCGTCGGCACGGAAGATCTGCAGCACCAGCCGATTGGAGACCAGCGACAGCCGGAGGACGAACTCGCCGCCCGACACGCCGACAGGCTCGAAGGAGTTCTGCTCCAGGAGATCGAAGATCGCCACTTGCCGTTCGTGATCGACCTCGCGCGAGATCTGGCCGATCGAGGCGGCATCAAGGGTCACCGATACGAGGCGCCCGGTGATACTGTCGGTGTCGGTCACGACTGTCCTCCGCGAAAACGTCGCCGAGGCATAGCACGGCGGACCTGTCCCACGAAGCCGGCAAAGGTCGACCCGGACAGGAGATTTACGCATGCCTCGACCGCCCGGCCAACGGTGGCTGCGATCTGACCCGACGCCGCTTGACTCCTGGCCTTCCTGGCAACACATAGCGGACGCGCGCCGGTTTCCCGGCCCCCATCATTCATATGAGCGAGACCATGACGCAAACGGAACGTCACAGCTTCGAGGCCGAAGTTTCCCGCCTGCTGCACCTCATGGTGCATTCGGTCTATTCCAACAAAGACATCTTCCTGCGCGAGCTGATTTCCAACGCCGCCGATGCCTGCGAGAAGCTTCGCTATCTCTCCATCGCCGAGCCGCAGCTTGCCGGCGAAGGCGGATTTGCCATCACGCTGTCGGCCGACAAGGACAAGAAGACGCTCACCGTCGCCGACAACGGCATCGGCATGAGCCACGACGAGCTCAAGGACAATCTTGGCACCATCGCCCGTTCAGGCACCCGCGCCTTCCTCGACGGTCTTGCCGACAAGGCCGAGGGACAGGCGCTGATCGGCCAGTTCGGCGTTGGCTTCTACTCCGCCTTCATGGTGGCGAACCGCGTCCGTGTGGTGTCGCGCAAGGCCGGCAGCGATGAGGCCTGGGCCTGGGAATCGGATGGCGCCGGCGCCTTCGAGCTGACGCCGGTGGACGTCGCCGACGCGCCGGGCCGGGGAACCGTGGTCGAGCTGTTCCTCAACGACGACTCCCTCTCCTACGCCGAGGAGCACACGCTGGAGCGCATCGTCCACGAGTACTCGGCGCATGTGCCGGTGCCGATCCGCTTCAACGGCGGCGAGGAGCCCCGCGAGCTGGCCGACGGCTCGGCCCTCTGGGTGAAGCCCAAGTCCGCCGTGACGGCCGACGAGTACAAGGAGTTCTATCACCACGTCGCCACCGCCTGGGACGAGCCGGCGCTGACGCTGCACTACCGCGCCGAAGGGCGGCAGGAATACAACGTGCTGCTGTTCGTGCCGCGCGAAAAGCCGTTCGACCTGTTCGACCCCAGCCGCAAGGGCCGGGTGAAGCTCTACGTGCGGCGCGTGTTCATCACCGACGAGGCGGAGATCCTGCCGGCGTGGCTGCGCTTCGTGCGCGGCGTGATCGACAGCGAAGACCTGCCGCTCAACATGTCACGCGAGATGCTGCAGAAGAACCCGGTGCTCGAAGCCATCGCCAAGGGCGTCACCGGCCGCGTGCTCTCCGAACTGTCGAAGCTGGCGGAGACCGACGCCGAGCTGTTCAACAAGGTGTGGGCATCGTTCGGCGCGGTGATCAAGGAAGGCCTCTACGAGGCGCCCGAGCGTCGCGACGAGCTGTTCAAGGTCGTCCGCTTCAAGACCACCACCTCGGGCGACAGCTGGCGGTCACTGGCCGACGTCGTCAAAGACTTCAAGGAAAACCAGACGGCGATCTACTATGCCCTCGGCGAAGACGAGAAGCAGGTTCAGGCCTCGCCGCACCTTGAGGGATACGCGGCGCGCGGCCTGGAAGTGCTGATCCTGACCGACCCGGTCGACGCCTTCTGGGTGCGCACGGCACTCGGCTTCGAAGGCAAGCCGTTCAAGTCGGTGACGCAGGGCGAAGCCGATCTCGACAACGTCAAGCCACTCGAAGCGGACAAGGACGAGAAGCCGGGGGCCGAGATGGCCGGTCTCCTCACGACGCTGAAGGAAAGCCTGAAGGACGACGTGGCCGACGTGCGCCTGTCGGCGCGCCTTGCCACCAGCCCCGTCTGCCTCGTGGCCTCCGACTTCGGCCTCGACCGGATGACCGAGAAGCTGGTCGCCCGCCAGGAAGGCAAAGCGGCCCTCGGCAAGCCGGTGCTGGAGCTCAACGCCGGCCACAGCCTGATCAAGGCGCTGGCGGCCAAAGCGGCGGCCGGCGACACGGCGGCAGTGACGGCGGCGGCACCGCTGCTCGTCGGACAGGCGCGCATTCTCGACGGTGAAGCGCCGAGCGATCCGGCCACCTTCGCCGCATCGGTCGCCTCGCTTCTTGAAAAGAGTCTCGCCTGACACAAGCCGGGGCGGAGAGGAGTGCCTTTCCGCCCCTCGGCAGTTGGGCTGATGCCGGCTTTTGAGCGGGTTTGTATTTTCATTCTTTTGCATATTTCCTCTTAAAACGACGGAAAGCTGACCAGTCACCCCAAGGAAACACGTAGTATTCGTATCCCGTGCCAATTCGGCATACTTCATTAACAAAGCAAGCATGTAATACCCGTCCGATGCACTTCGCCTCGGGGATATTCATGACTATTTCCCTCAAGACTTCACTGATGGCGACTATTGTCGCGCTGCTGCTGATGACTTGTGGCCTGGGATGGGTCGCCGTCTCGCAGTTGTCGGCCGCCAACGAGCGGATCAGCGAGTTCGCGGACCACAAGCTGCCGCTGGTCAGAAGCCTCGGAGAGATCCGCTACTCGATGACGCGCCTGCGCGTGCGCTCGGCGCGGCTCGCCCAGATCACCGACACCGGCGAGCGCCAGAAAGCCAAGGATCTGGCCGATCAGTCGGTGAAAGACGTCGACAAGGCGGTGACCGAGTATGCCAGCCTGATCGCCGATCTGCCGAAGCAGCAGGAGGTGCTGGCGACCTTCAAGGCGAACTGGCCGACCTATGTCGCGATGCACAACGACATCTACCAGAAAATGGTCGACGGCAAGGCCGACGAGGCTTCGACCATTCTCAACAGGACGTCGCAGCCGCCGTTCAATGCCGTCATCGCGGCGCTGCAGTCGGGCATCGATCAGATCAACGCCGACACGGCCGTCGCCCAGGCCGAAGCCGTCGCCGACTATCGGAGCGCCTTCGCCCTCACGGCCGGCACCATCGCAGCGGGCATCGTCCTGGCGCTTGGCGCTTTGGCTTTCGTCTTCTACGGCGTAGTTCGTCCGCTGCACCGGATTACCGGGGCGATGGGCGAGGTCGCTGGCGGCAACCTCTCCGCCTCCATCCCTCATGCGGATTCCAAGAACGAAATCGGCAAGATGGCCGCCACGCTGAAGGTGTTCCGCGACGGGCTCATGGAGACGGAGCGGCTGCGGCTCGAGAGCGCGGAAGCCGAGGCCCGCAACCGCGAGCGGCTCATCGCCGAGCGCGCCGCCATCGCCGACCGCTTCGAGGCGGCCATGGGCGCGCTGGCCGAGGGTTTCGTTCACTCGTCGGGCGAGGTTGCCGACGCCGCCCGCAACCTCGCCTCCACCGCCGAGGAGACCAGCCGGCAGGCCCAGGCCGTCGCGGGCGCCGCCGAAACTGCGTCGGAGAACGTCCAGACGGTGGCGGCCGGCACCGAGGAGCTGTCGGCTTCGGTGCGCGAGATCACCACGCAGGTGACGCGCTCGGCCGATATCGCCCGCTCCGCCGCCGGCGAAGCCCAACGCTCGAGCGAGAACGTCAAGGCGCTGTCCGCGTCGGCCCAGGGTATCGGCGAGGTGGTCGAGCTGATCCGGGCGATCGCCGAGCAGACCAACCTCCTGGCCCTCAACGCCACCATCGAGGCGGCTCGGGCCGGCGAGATGGGCAAGGGCTTTGCCGTCGTCGCCTCGGAGGTGAAGAACCTCGCCGGCCAGACCGCCAAGGCCACCGAGGAGATCGCCGGCAAGATCCAGGAGATGCAGACGGCGACGGCCGTCACCGTCGACAGCATCTCGCTGATCGTCTCGACCATCGACACCATTCAGGGTGTCACCGAGTCGATTGCCGGTGCCGTCGAGGAGCAAGGCGCGGCAACGACGGAGATCGCAGGCAACACCCACAAGGCCGCCAATGGCGCCAGCGGCGTGACCGAGAACATCGCCGGTGTCGGCACGGCCGCCGAGATGACCGGTTCGGCCGCGACGCAACTGATGTCGCTGTCCGACGCGTTGCAAACACAGGCCTCCAGCCTGAAGGGCGAGGTTGCCAGCTTCGTGGAGAACCTCAGGACGGCCTGAGCGACAATAAGGGGTTCAAGAAATGCGCGGTACCAGCCGCGCATTTTTCGTTGAGTTCTCGCACTTTGGCGCGTTGCCGGTCGCGACGGCGAGGTCTACGCTTTCGCCGCGGATGGAAAATCCGAGGCAAAAAAAGGAGCGTGCCATGATCAAGAACGTTGGTTCGACCGACCGCCTCATCCGGCTGATCGCCGGGCTCATCCTTCTCATCATCGCGGTGCCGTCGCTCGCCGGCATGGCCTTCATGGGACTCGGCGGATGGGCTTGGCTCGTCGGCCTCGTCGGCCTTGTCCTTGTGGCGACGGCTCTCATGAACTTCTGCCCGGCCTACACCCTCATCGGCGTCAACACCTGCAAGACCGACAAGTAGCCGATCACTCCAGCCGGATCGATACGCTCCGCGCATGTCCGCCGAGGCCTTCCACCTCGGCGAGCGTGATGGCGGCCGGCCCGATTTGCTTCAGCGCGGCGGGCGGAACCTTCAGGAGCGAGGTGCGCTTCATGAAGTCGAGCACGCCGAGACCCGACGAGAAGCGGGCCGAACGGGCCGTGGGAAGCACGTGGTTGGAGCCGCCGACATAGTCGCCGACGGCTTCCGGCGTGTGATGCCCGACGAAGACGGCGCCGGCATTGCGGATACGGGCCAGCATGGCCTCGGGATCGGCGACCGCGAGTTCGAGATGCTCGGGCGCGACGCGATCGCTGAGCGGCACGGCCCGGTCGAGGCTTTCGACCAGGATGACGGCACCGTAGTCGCGCCAGGACTCGGCGGCGATACCACCGCGCGGCAACGCCGCGAGTTGGCGTTCGACCGCCTTTTCCACCGCATCGGCGAGGGCTGAGTCGTTGGTAATCAGGATGGACTGCGCGGCCTTGTCGTGCTCGGCCTGGGCGAGCAGATCGGCGGCCAGCCAGTCAGGATCGTTGTCGCGGTCGGCGATGATCAGCACTTCCGACGGTCCGGCGATCATGTCGATGCCGACGGTGCCGAACACGCGGCGCTTGGCGGCTGCGACATAGGCGTTGCCGGGGCCGACGATCTTGGCCACCGGACGAATGGTCTCGGTGCCGTAGGCGAGCGCCGCCACCGCCTGCGCGCCGCCAATGCGATAAACCTCATCTACGCCGGCGAGCCGGGCGGCCGCCAGCACCAGCGGATTGACCTCGCCACCGGGCGTCGGCACCACCATGACCAGCCGATCGACGCCGGCCACCTTGGCCGGAACGGCGTTCATCAGCACGCTCGACGGATAGCTCGCCGTGCCGCCCGGTACGTAGAGACCGACGGCCTCGATGGCCGTCCAGATCGAGCCCAGCTCGACGCCGATGGCGTCGGTGTAGCGGTCATCCCTGGGCTTCTGGCGCGCGTGGTGGCTTTCGATGCGATCGCGGGCGAGCTTCAGCGCCTCCATCACCTCGGGCTTGACCGCTGCCACGGCCGCGTCGATCTCCGCCTCGGAAACGCGAAGGCCACGGGCGCGGCTGTCGAAGCGATCGAGCTTTTCCGTCCAGTCGTGCAGCGCTGCATCACCGCGCGTCCGTACATCGGCGATGATATCGGCGACGGCAGCATCGACGTCGGCCGAAACCTCGCGCTTGGTGGTCAGGAAGGCGGAAAAGCGGGCCTCGAAGTCGGGCGCGCTGTCGTCGAGGCGGATGGCCACGGGTCACTCCAGCGGAAAACGAAAGGATCGGCGGTCAGTTGAGATCGTGGCTCGGCTGATGCTCGGTGGCCCAGGCGGCGCCGAGATCGGTCAGGCTCGCCTCGATACACTCGACGTCGAGCCGCATCGAGCCGCCACCGGCGAACTCGAGGAAGACCTGTCCCGAAGGGTCTTCGTCCTTGCCCTCGAAGCGGATGGTCAGCAGGCTGACGATGGCGTCGGGAAAGTCGCGCCGGATATGGGCCGATTTGACCGCCTCGACGCGGGCGAAGTGCAGAAGGGTGCGCCGGCGCTCCTTGCTGCGGCCGCCGGCCTTCTCCCAGGCGAAGCGGTTGAGTTCCAAGGTGAGGCGGTGCTCGGCCGGCCGCCAGACGATGTCGCCGACCTTGCCGACGGCATCCTGCGCGTGAGCCGCGATCACCTTGAGGTCTTCGGCGTCGAGAGCCGCGAGTTTCAGCATGTCCATGGAGGGTTGTCCGCTCCTGTCAGGACGGCGGAGTGCAAGAGGAACCTCGCCCCGCCGAGGTTGCCTTGAGATAGGGCGGATGAGACGGCGAAGCAAGACTTCCCCGCCCTGAACACCAGTGGAAACGGGCCGGCTCGCTTCGTTGGCGACATTCGCCGTCAAACTTGGCCGGTCATGGTCTCCACAAGCTGGTCGAGAGCGGCGGACCAGCCGTCGTGAAAGCCCAGGCCTTCATGCCGTCTGCGCGCCTTGGCCGTGGCGTGCATGACGTGTGCCCGGTAAAGCGTACCGCCGGCTTCATCGGCGAGAGTCAGATCGGCGGTGAAGACGAAGTCGGCGTCGCTGGTCGGCTGGGCATGCGGCCGGAAGCCGGGCGTGAGCGCCGACGTCCACACCAACCGCCTTTCCGGTTCGACGAGGAGGTAGCAGTTGGCACCTGCGACCTCGACGCCTTCGGGCGACCGCATCACCGTGGCAAAGCGCCCACCGGGCCGGAGATCCATCTCGCAGCCCACCGCTTCCCAGGGGCGAGGACAGAACCATTTGACCAGCGTTTCCGGCTCGGTCCAGGCCCTCCAGACGAGACGCCTCGGCGTCGGCACGACGCGCTCGAAGAGAAGGTCGAGTTCGGGATCGAAGGCAGCGATCATGGTATCCGGTCCTCCCAGACCATATGGCGCGCAGCAAAGCCGCCATTATGCCGGAGCCATCAGCCATATCAATGTCCGGACAGCGCGCCGTTCTCGGCCGGTCAGGATCAGGGCGTCAGCTTGTAGACGACCATGCCGCTCGCCTCCGCGAAGCCGTCGTAGAGACGACGGGCGGGGTTGTCCTCGCGGGTATGCCAGTAGAGCCGGTCCCAACCCCTCGCCTTGGCAAGCGTTCGGATGTCCTCGATCAGCGCCCGGCCGGCCCCACGACCGCGGCTTTCGGGGATGACGAAGAGATCCTCAAGGTAGCAATGCGGCGCCAGCGCCCAGCTCCCCTCATGCAGAAGGCAGACGGCAAACCCGACGACGGCGCCATCGACCACCGCGAGACGACAGAACACCGGGCTCGCCGGATCGAGAATGCGCGCCCAGGTATGGGCGGTGACCTCGTCCGGCACCGTGGCGTCGAGATGGGCGAGATAGCCTGCCCAGAGGCGGCGCCAGGCGCCCTCGTCACTCGCTTCGGCCTCGCGGATCACCATGCTCATCTCGGTCAGCCGCTGATCCGCTCGATGACGGCGCCGCAGCGGCCGATCTTGTCTTCCAGCCGCTCGAAACCACGGTCGAGGTGGTAGACGCGGTTGATCACCGTCTCACCTTCGGCGGCAAGGCCGGCGATCACCAGCGACACGGAGGCGCGCAGGTCGGTGGCCATCACGGGCGCGCCCCTGAGCCGCTCGACGCCCTCGACGGTGGCGACCTGCCCTTCGAGGCTGATGCGCGCGCCGAAGCGGGCCAGCTCGGCGACGTGCATGAAGCGGTTCTCGAAAATGGTCTCGGTGATGCGGGCCGTGCCGCGCGCCCGGGTCATCAGCGCCATGAACTGCGCCTGCAGATCGGTGGGAAACCCGGGGAAAGGATCGGTGACCACGTCGGCGGCGACGATACCGGCGCCATTGCGCCGGACACGCAGACCGCTGTTGGTCTCTTCGATCTCGGTGCCGACCCGGCGCAGAACCTCGATCGGCGCTTCCAGCAGCGAGGCTTCGGCGCCCTCCAGCAGCACGTCGCCGCCGGTCATCGCCACGGCCATGGCATAGGTGCCGGTCTCGATGCGATCGGCAACGACGCGGTGGCGGGCGCCGCGCAGGCGGTCGACGCCCTCGACGACGATGGTGGACGTGCCGGCGCCGGAGATGCGGGCGCCCATGGCGGAGAGGCAGCGGGCAAGGTCGACGACCTCGGGCTCACGGGCGGCGTTCTCGATCACCGTCTCGCCCTTGGCAAGCGTCGCCGCCATCAGGATGACATGCGTGGCGCCGACCGACACCTTTGGAAAGACGACGCGATTGCCGACAAGGCCGCCCGAGGCCTTCGCCACCACGTAGCCGCCTTCGACATCGATCCTGGCGCCCAGCTTTTCCAGCCCCATCAGGAACAGGTCGACCGGTCGCGTGCCGATGGCGCAGCCGCCGGGCAGCGACACGCGCGCCTCGTGCATGCGTGCGAGAAGCGGGCCGATCACCCAGAAGCTGGCCCGCATGGTGGAGACCAGCTCGTAAGGAGCGGTGGTGTCGGTGATCGAGCGGGCGGTGAGCGAAACGGTCTGGCCGGTCAGCAGCCCCTCACCCTGGCGCTTGCCATTGACGCCGTAATCGACGCCGTGGTTGACGAGAATGTTGGTGAGCTGCCGCACGTCGGCGAGCCGGGGCACGTTCTCAAGCGTCAGCGTTTCATCGGTCAGCAAACTGGCGATCATCAACGGCAACGCCGCGTTCTTGGCGCCGGAAATCGGAATGATGCCGTTGAGCGGATTGCCGCCGACGATCCTGATCTTGTCCATCTTCACCTCGGGCCGGCGACGCCGGCAATCTCGTGTTCTGTCGCGACGGGCGCGTCACTCTTTGCCGGACTCGTCCGGCTTGTTGTCGTCAGGCCGAGCCGCGGCAAGCCCGGCACGCTGATCCGCCTCGCCGGCGCGGCGGCCACGGGCCTGCGCCTTGCGCTTCAGGAGGTTCTCGCGCAGCGCCTCGGCCAGACGCCGATCTCGTTCCGCCTTGGCGTCGCGTCCAGCGCCGCCTTTTGCCTTATCATCATCACCCGCCATGATGCCGCGCCGTCCTTTTGCGGCCTTCCTTGCGATCCTTTTCGCCACCTTTCAAGGGATTTCATCGGCAAAGCCGGCTTTTCCCCGCGAGTGGGCATACCAAGGGCCGGACGAAAGCCTTTTCCCGGCGGCTTTCTCTTCCATGAGTTGCACGGTGGGCGGAACTATGGCGAAAGACCTGCCGAGCGATCAGGGATGGGCCGCCGGAATGGATCCGCGAGAAACCGCCGACATCGGGACCAGATGCTCCCCGGCGGCCAGCGGCCCGTTAAGCAGCAGCTCAACGGCGAGCTGACCCATTTTCTGATGCGGCAAAGCGATGGTCGTCAGGCCCGGGCGCAGATAGGACGCCAGTTCGTCGTTGTCGAAGGAGACCAGCGCCACGTCGCCGGGAATGGACAGGCGCGCCTCGCCCAGGGCCTGATAGGCGCCGAAGGCCAGACGGTCGTTGAGACAGAGAAGCCCCCTGGGACGATCCTTCCTGAGAAGCCGGCGGACGAGATCGTAGCCGTTGGACACTTCCCAATCCCACGAACTCAGCTCGGCGGCGAAAGCCATCCCTCTGGCGGACATCTCGGAACGAATGCCGGCAAGGCGCCGCGAGATGGTTTCGGAGCGGAACTGACCGCGCTCCTCGTCGGGATTGTGTCCGACCAGAACGAGGCGATCGGTAATGCCCGCCTCGGCAAGGAGCCGGACGGCGCTCCGCCCGCCCTCGAACTCGTCCGGCAGCACAGAGGTCGGAAAGCGCGCATTGGTGCCGTTCAGCATGACCGTCGGCACCGAGATGGCGATATCCGGAAGGAACACCTCGCGGGCCCGCATGGCGGCCAGAATCACCCCGTCGACCTGACGGTCCAGCGCCGCCTCGATGGCGCGCAGCGTCCGGGCCGGCTCGCCGCCGGTTTCCAGCACCAGCAAGACGTTCCTGGCCGCATCGGCAGCCGCGAGGGCGCCGCGAATGAGGCCGCTCGCAAAACGCGTCGTCGCGACATAGTCCGAAATGAAGGCGATCGACCGCGACTGGTCGGTCCGGAGGGCACGGGCCGCCACGTTCGGGCGGTAACCGAGTTCCGCCGCCGCGGCATGGACCTTGGCGTGCGCTTCGGCGGAAAGACGGGTGTCCGGCCGCCCCGTGAGAATCATCGACGCAGCCGTCGGCGACAGCCCGGCAAGGCGAGCCACGTCGGCCAGGGTGACCCGCTTCTTCTGCAATCGCTCTCACCTCTCCCGCTGCCGCTTTTTCAGCTCGCTTCCATCCAAGCTGAGATAGCCGGACCTATGACCACTTGACAACTTTCGCCTGACATTGCATTTGCTAAATGGTTTTAGCAAGGAACTATGGGGCTCGCCATGGTTTTCTGCCCACCACAAAGCTGGGTTTGGGATTTCTGGATCGCCGATGACGGGGCGGCCTATCATCTCTATTTCCTGAATGCCCCGCGATCGCTCGGCCATCCTGACGCTCGCCATCGGAACGCCCAGATCGGGCACGCCATTTCCTGCGACCTCCGGAGATGGACCGATCTCGGTCCGGTGCTGGAGCATGGCGAAGAGGACGCGTTCGACGCCACGGCCGTGTGGACAGGATGCGTGGTTCGGGACGATGCCGGTCTCTGGCGCATGTTCTACACCGGCTCGCGGTTTCTGTCCGACAAGGGACCGGCCAATGTAGAGACGGTCGGGCTAGCGGTTTCCGCCGACCTCGACGTCTGGCAGAAGCGCGCCGGCTCGCTGCTATCGGCCGACTGCCGCTGGTACGAGACGCTCGGCTCGTCGGCATGGCCGGAAGAGGCCTGGCGCGATCCATGGGTGTTCCGAGGCGAGGACGGCAATTGGCACATGCTGGTGACCGCACGGGCCGGGGACGGCGATCCCCTTGACCGCGGTATCGTCGGCCACGCCGTATCGAGGGACCTCGACCATTGGGTGGCGGCACCGCCGCTATCGCTGCCGGGCAGCGGTTTTGCCCATGTCGAGGTCATCCAGATCGTCGACATCGCGGACCGCAAGCACATGATCTTCAGCTGCGACAGCAGCAAACTGGCCGGACACCGGGCCGGCGGCATGGGCGGCATCTGGACATTGCCACTGGAATCGCTCGATCATCTCTGCCTCTCGGAAGCGCGGCTTCTGCTGCCCGAGAACCACTACTCCGGCCGCGTCGCGTTCGACAGGCAGAAGCGGCCGGTCCTCCTTGCCTGCATCCAACAGGACGGCGACATCGAGGGTCTTTCCGACCCGATGCCTCTCACCACCGATGCGGACGGCTACCTCCTCGTGGAGAACGACCAATGATGCCCGTCGTTTCCGGCAGCGTGAAACCCGGCTTCGAACCGCTGGCAGACGCTTTTGCCAGTGGTTTTGCAGGTCGGCCGACCATGGGCGCGGCCCTTTCGGTCCGGATCGGTGGCGAGACGGTCGTCGATCTCTGGGGCGGCATCGCCGACGAACGCGACGGGCGCGCCTGGACCGGCGATACGCCATCGGTCGTGTTTTCCTGCACGAAGGGACTGCTGTCGATCCTGTCGGCGCGCCTCGTGCAGGAGGGACGCCTTGCCTACGACGCACCGGTGAGCCGCTACTGGCCCGAGTTCGCCGCGGCCGGCAAGGCGGTCGTCACCGTCGGCGAGGCCCTGTCCCACCGGGCCGGCCTGTCGGCGACGCGGGCCGATCTCACCGAGGCCGACATCGTCGACTGGGCGCGCATGGCGGAGGCGCTGGCCGCCCAGGAGCCATTATGGCGCCCCGGAACCGGTTACGCCTATCACGCTATCACCCACGGCTGGCTCAACGGCGAGGTCATCCGGCGGGTGACCGGCCAAAGCGTCGGCCGCACTTTTCACGACGTGATTGCCGGCCCGCTCGGCATCGATGCCTGGATCGGCCTGCCCGATGGCGATGCGGATCGTCCGGCTCACCTGCAAGTCAGCCCGGCGCTGACCGAGTTGTGGGCTACGGAAGCGCTGAAGCCATCGCCCAACTGGCCCTACCGGGCGATGACGCTGGGCTTGGCGCTACCCGCCGATCTCGTCACCCCTGATGGCGGTTTCAACGCCCGCCGCATCCGGGCGGCGGAAATACCGGGCGCCGGCGGCATCGCTTCGGCACGGGCCCTCGCCGCAATCTGGTCGGCGACGGTTGTCTCAACCGGCGGTGTCCGCCTCCTCGACGACGCGACGGTCGCCATCGCGACCGAGGAGCGTTCCGGCGGTGAGCCGGTGTTTGCCGCCATACCTCCCTACGCGCGCTGGGGAGCCGGCTTCCAGCTCGATTCGGACGCCCGCCGCTACACCGGCCCGAAATGCTTCGGGCACGATGGCGCCGGCGGTCAGGTCGGTTTTGCCGATCCGGAACGGAGGATCGGTTTTGGCTACGTCACCAACTGGATGATGGGGCCGGAGGATCAACGGGCGACGGCGATCATCGACGCGCTGCGTCCCTTGGTGTGAGGAGGCGGCCGGCGCCGGTGGCTGAGGAGCCGGACGCCCGGATGGAACTTGCAGAAGCAGCGGCCTGCCGCCGCTTGCCCCGCGTGTAAGGAGGAGATGATCATGAGAGCCAGGCTTTCCATAAGGCTGTTGTTCGGCGTCGCCCTTCCGGTGACGCTGCTGTCCGGCGGCGCCGTTGCCGCTCCGAGTTGCGGCACCGATCCCGTGGTGCTCAACGCCTATTTCGAGACGGGCTTCCCGCTGCCGACCAAACTGGCGGAAGAATTCACCCGGCAGTTTCCGAACGTCACCTTCGACATCAAGGAGGACCAGTTCGCCAACCTCCTGGAGAACAGCCCGCGCACGCTGTCGGAGGACGACGCGCCGGATCTCATCCGGTTGCCGACAATGAGCGATCTCGTCGCCAATGATCTCCTCGCCAACCTCGACCCCTATTTCACGGCCTTCGGCTGGGACAAGTTCCCGCCGTCGCAGCTCGTTCAGTTGCGGGTCGAGCAGGGCGGACGGCCGCGCGGCAGCGGCTCGCTTTACGCCATGGGCATCAACTATTCGATGACCGGCGTGTTCTATAACAAGGAGCTTGCCGCCAAGGTCGGCATGACCGAACCGCCGAAGTCCCTGGCCGAACTTGACGCCGCTCTCGCCAAGGCCAAGGAAGCCGGCGTCCAGCCGATCATGCAATGGAACAAGGCGACCGGCGGTCTCGCCTTCCCGCTGCAGAACCTGATGGGCGCCTATGGCGCGCCGGAACCGATCAACGACTGGATCTTCCAGAAGGAAGGCGCCAGCATCGACACGCCCGACAACCTCAAGGCGGCCCAGCATCTCGAAGGCTGGATCAAGGCTGGCTATTTCCCCAAGGACGCCAACGCCATCGAGTATTTCCAGATGATGAGCCGCTTCATCGGCGGCGAGGGTCTTTTCATGTTCAACGGCGACTGGGAATCGGGCAACCTCGACAAGCAGGCGGCGGGCAAGTTCGGCTTCTTTCTGATGCCGTCCGTCGAGGCCGGCGGCCGCCATGCCGCCATGTCGGCCCCGCTCACCTTCGGCATCGCCGCCAAGGCGGCCCATGCCGATTGCGCCGCCTTCTTCCTCGACTGGGTGGCGACCAACCCCGACGCGCGCAAGATCAACGTTGAAGTCGGCGGCTCCAACCCCGGCGGTCCGGCCGGCCTGCCGATCCCCGCGGTGACGCCCGGCTCGGTGACCGAGGCGACGCTGGCGGCCGGTCAGGTGCTGGCCAAGGACAACGGCGCCATGGACTTCATCGCCAACGCGACCGGCGCCATCTTCGCCGCCGCCTGGACGCCCGAACTTCAGAAGATGATCGGCGGACAGCAGACGGCTGACGGCCTGCTGAAGGCGGTCCAGAAGGAGTATGAGACCGAACTCTCCCGCTGACGCGGCGGGACAGGAGAGAGACGAGCGGAGCCCGAGATGAACGACGGAACACCCTCCGGAGACACCCGGCTGCGGATGTCGCGGCTCTTCCCTGGCGGGAAGAACCAGAAGGCCCGCGCCACGGCCATATTGTTCGTGTTGCCGGCCTTCACGGCCTATGCCGTGTTCGTTCTGGCGCCGCTCGTCATGTCCCTCTACTACTCGACGCTGCGTTGGGACGGCATCGGCAAGGCCCGGTTCACCGGGCTTGCCAACTATGCGACGGTGCTGACCGATCCCGACCTTCTTTCCATCATCGGCAACGCCTTCGAGCTGGTGCTCTATTTCACGGTGATCCCGGTGCTGCTCGGCCTTGCCGTGGCCTCCGCCATCCGCGGCCACATGGCCGGCACCTTCGGCACGCTGACCCGCACCGTGCTGTTCCTGCCGCAGGTCATTCCGCTGGTCGCCGCCGGCATCGCCTGGAGCTGGATGTTCGCCTCATCGGGTCTCGTCAACCAGGCGCTGACCGCCGTCGGCCTTGCCGACTGGACGCGCGGCTGGCTCGGAGATTTCGATTTCGCCCTGCCCGCCGTCGGCATCATCGGCGCCTGGGTGTTGCTCGGCCTCTGCACCATGTTGCTGGTGACCGGAATCACCAAGATCGATCCCAGCCTCTACGAAGCGGCGCGGCTCGACGGCGCCAGGCCATGGCACGAGTTCCGCTACGTCACGCTGCCCGGCCTCCGGCAGGAAATCGGCGTCTGCATCACCGTCACCGTCATCTCGGCGCTGGCCAGTTTCGACATCGTCTACATCGCGACCGGCGGCGGCCCCGGCATCACCACGATGGTGCCCGGTCTCGAAATCTACCGGCTCGCCTTCGCCCACCGTCAGGTCGGCCTCGCCTCGGCGCTTGCCATCGTTCTGATGGTGCTGGTGCTGATCGCCATCACCCCTGTCCAGTGGTACGCGCGAGAGAAGAAATGACGGCTGCCCAACCCAAGGCCTGGCTGGCGCGCCTGCTGCTCGCCCTGCTGATAACGGTGACGCTGCTGCCGTTCCTCAGCATGTTCACGGCGGCGCTCGCGCCCTCCGGCAGTTATCCGAATGGCCTGAGCTGGCCGGACGAGCCGCAGTGGAGCAACTTCGCCAAGGCCTTCGAGGCCGCCAACATGGGCCAGCTTCTGATATCGAGCACGCTGATCGTGCTCGGCGTCGTGCCTATATCGGTCCTCGCCGCCACCATGGCCGGCTATGGCCTCGCCAAGCTCACCGGCGGCCGCAACAAATGGATCTACCTGGTGTTCGTCGCCGGCCTGACGCTGCCGTTCGAGGCGGTGATCACCCCGCTCTACTACGAGGTTCGGGCGTTCGGCCTGCTCAACACCCGATTTGCGATCATCCTGCCGTTGATCGGCCTCTACATGCCGTTCTCGGTCTACTGGATGCGCGCCCACTTCCTCAACGTGCCCAACGACCTGACCGAGGCGGCGCAGCTCGATGGCGCCACACGCTGGAAGGAATTCTGGCTCGTCCAGGTGCCGCTCGCCCGGCCGGCCATCATGTCGCTGACGATCCTGCTGTTCCTGTGGACCTGGAACCAGTTCCTGCTGCCGGTGGTGTTGGTACGGGATCCGAGCCTGCGCACCATGGCCGGCGCCCTCGGTGCCTTCCAGGGACAGTGGGGCACCGACGTGCCGCTGCTGTGCGCCGGCTCACTGCTCATTTTGACCCCGACGGTCCTCCTGTTCCTGGCCTTCCAGCGCCATTTCGTCGCGGCGCTCCTGCAGGGCTCGGTCAAGGGATGAGGGCGCGCTTCACACAAGGCGGGCAATAGAATCCCCGCATCGGAGATACATCCATGGCTGGGCTGAAACTCCAGGACGTGCGCAAGAACTTCGGTGCCGTTGAAGTGATCATGGGCGTGGATCTTGAGGTCGAGCACGGCGAGTTCGTGGTCTTCGTCGGCCCATCCGGCTGCGGCAAGTCCACGTTGCTCAGGATGGTCGCCGGACTGGAGGAGACGACATCCGGTCGGATCGAGATCGGCGGCCGGCTCGTCAACGACGTCGAGCCGCGCGACCGTGGCGTCGCCATGGTGTTCCAGTCCTACGCGCTCTACCCGCACATGAGCGTCTACGACAACGTCGGCTTCGGACTGAAGCTCGCCGGCACCCCCAGGGACGAACGCGACGCCAAGATCCGGGCAGCGGCGCGGGTGCTGCAGATGGAGCATCTGCTCGACCGCAAGCCCGCCCAGCTCTCGGGCGGCCAGCGGCAGCGCGTCGCCATCGGCCGGGCCATCGTGCGCGAGCCCGACGTGTTCCTGTTCGACGAACCGCTCAGTAACCTCGACGCGGCCCTGCGCGTCGATATGCGGATGGAGCTCTCGCGCCTGCACACCGACCTCGGCGCCACCATGATCTACGTGACGCACGACCAGGTGGAGGCCATGACGCTGGCCGACAAGATCGTCGTGCTGCAGGGTGGCATCGTGCAGCAGGTCGGCTCGCCGCTGGAGCTCTACAACCGGCCGGCCAACCTGTTCGTCGCCGGCTTCATCGGCTCGCCCAAGATGAACTTCATCGAGGTAACCGTCGACGGCACTACCAACGATGGCGTCCGGGTCGCAAACTCGTTGCTCGCCTCTCCCGCCCTCGTCGGCCAACGACAAGGCATGGCACCGGGCGACACGCTGACCCTCGGTGTCCGGCCCCATGCGCTTCAGATCGACGACACCGGCCCGATCGGCGGCGTCGCGACGCTGATCGAGCGCCTCGGCAACGAGACGATCGTCCGCGTTCGTCTCGACGCTGCAACGGAGATCACGGCCGCGCTGACCGGCCAGAGGGAAATCGCACTGGGCGAGCCCATCCGCCTCGGCTTCGACCCGGTCGACGCGCATCTCTTTGCCGCCGACGGACGGCGACTGTAGCGGGCTGGCACGGCTCGATTCACGTCGGGATTGCCTGGGAGGGAGGTGGTCCTCAACCCGGAGGAAAGTCACGACATGACGACATCAGGCCTGGCATGGCTGGCGAGTGCCAGCGCATTTGTCCTTTTGAGCGGGCTTCCGGCGGCCAGCGCTGCCGACTGCGAGGGGTTGGGACCCCGGCTTAATCTGCCGGGCGTCCATGTCCTCTCGATCGAGCACCAGACCGCAACCAATGGCCTGCCCGGTCACTGCATCCTCAAGGCGGAGGCCAACCGTCGCGTCGGCATCGACGGCAAGTCCTACTCCATCGGCTTCGAGATGCGCCTTCCAGACGACTGGAGCGGCCGTTTCCTGCTGCAGGAGAACGGCGGCTCGGAAGGCGAGGTCGTGGCGGCCATCGGCGACGCCAGCCAGCCCAACGCTTATGGCGGGCAGCCGGCGCTGGCCCGTGGCTTTGTCGTGCTGTCCTCGAACGGAGGTCACGACGGCGCCGATCCCGCCAACGCCGAGGCCGGTCTGGTGGCCGGCGTCCTGTTCGGCCTCGATCCGCAGGCGCGTCTCGACTACGGCTACAACGCCGATGCCGTGCTGACGCCGATCGCCAAGTCGATCATTGCCACTTACTACGGCCGCAAACCGGACAGGTCTTATCTCGCCGGCTGTTCCAACGGCGGTCGCCATGCCATGGTGTCGGCCGTAAGGCTTGCCTCAGAGTTCGACGGCATCCTGGCCGGCGCGCCCGGCTTCAACCTGCCCAAGGCCGCCATCCAGCACGCCTGGGACATCCAGAGCCTGCGCCTTGCCGATCCCGACAGCCGAAAGTCGTTCGCGCCCGAGGATCTGGCCCTGGTGGCCGGCCGCGTGCTGGACGCCTGCGATGGCCTCGACGGCGCCAGGGACGGCATGGTCGGCAACCTTCGCGCCTGCCAGAAGGCATTCGACATCCGTGAGCTCCTCTGCACCGGCGAGAAGACGGCATCCTGCCTGACCTCGGGTCAGGTGGAAGCGCTGTCCCGCATGTTCGCCGGTCCGAGCGACGGTTCGGGCAAGGCGCTCTACTCCGACTGGTCCTTCGATCCAGGCATTGCCGGCGCCGACTGGCGGTTCTGGAAGATCCAAAGCCCGATTCCGCCTTGGGACAACTATCCCCTGATCGCCACCATGGGCGCGGGCGCCCTCTCCTACGTGTTCACGACGCCCCCGACCAAGACGGCCGGCACGCCGGCGGCGCTCGTCGACTATCTCGTCAACTTCGACTTCGACCGCGACGCTCCGAAAATCTGGACCGAAGACAATGGCGCATCGGCTATGAGCGTCATGACGCCCCCGGACGCGGCGGATCCCGAACTCGTCGAGCTCCAGGCGCACGGCGGCAAGCTGATCGTCTACCACGGCCAAGCCGACGGCGTATTCTCGGTCAACGACACCATCCGCTGGTACGAGAAGCTGGCGGAAAACAGCGGCGGCGACGCCAGCGCCTTTGCCCGCCTCTTCACGGTGCCGGGTATGAACCACTGTTCGTCCGGCCCGGCGGCGGACCAGTTCGACATGCTGACGGCGCTGACCGAATGGGTGGAGAAGGACAAGGCGCCCGACCGCATCCTCGCGCAGGTGAAGGCGGACAACAAGGAACTGCCCGCCGACTGGTCGAAGCAGCGAACGCGACTGCTCTGCATCTGGCCGAAGATCGCGCGCTACAAGGGAGGCGACCTGGAGCGCGCCGACAGTTTCGCCTGTGAGGCGCCTTAGGCTCACGTGCCGCCTAGCCCGGCTGCCACAAATGTCGACGCCGCCGCCAAAGTCTGGCGGCGGCGCCTTTCGGCTTTCTTGTCTTTCCGGCTGGACGGTGGCGGGCCTCGACAGCCATCCTTGCGAGGGATCGCATGGTCCCTCGTCCTTTGTCTTCAAAAGATTATGTCGGCAAAGCCCGTTTTCCCGGCTTCGACTTGGGCCGCTTTGCCACACGGGCTTTTTTGCCGTTCAATTTCGTACCGATGGGGTTGCACGGCTGAACGAACTGTGGCAGGAGAACGCCCGTCCCCGACGATCGGTCGCGAGGCCAATCGGCGGACAAAGATGCTGCGGTAGCTCAGTGGTAGAGCACTCCCTTGGTAAGGGAGAGGTCGAGAGTTCAATCCTCTCTCGCAGCACCATTTCCCCCTTGAAATCATTGACGTTTTTTCCGCCATTTTGAAGTTTTTCGAAATGGGAAGGGCTAGCACGCTGCTAGCACGCAGATTCTCGGGTCATGAAATTCAAGGGGTTAGGGGTAGCCGTGAGCGTGCTATTAGCACGCACCTAGCACGCCGAGGCACCACAGTAATTTGCTGGTGGCGACCTGCGATACGCGCTGCGCCGTATTTTTGCGGACCAGGCAAAGGGGGCTTTCGGGTTCGGCTCGCCGACTCGAAAACCACAACGGACTTCATGTAAAGCGCTCACAGTGAAACCGAAGCCCCGCAACTGACTCTCGCTGTCAGTTGTTCGCTTTTCGTTCTCATGTCATTCTCCGAGCATGAAGCCCTTGTCGACCATAGCCGAAGCGCGAGAGTTCGGTTGCACCCATGTTGAGCTGATCTGCTCGGCATGTAACCGGTCGCTCGCCTATTCGCTGGATTTGTTAGAACGCCGATCCAGTCAGACCTTGGAGCAAGCAAGGCAGTCCTTTAGGTGCAAGCGCTGTGGCGACAGGCCGGATCGGGCCTACTTTCTGAACCCCTACCCAGATCGCACCGACTTTGAATACGGCGTCTTCATCTGGAATGAGGCCCGCACCAGTGTTGAGCAGGTAGCATTCGCGGCCCAGTCCCTGATTGAAGCGGAGCCCGCATTCAAGTCCGTCTCGAAGCGCTACCCGCATCGCTGGGTAACGCTTGTGAGCAGAGACGCCCTTATCCGCGATTCCTATAAGCCAGAGTTTGTGTTCGATGGCTGATGCTCCCGACATCAACGCGCCTGTCTCGACGATCGATGATGCTGAACTTGCCGGCTGGCAGTCCCTTGGAACATCGTGCGGATGCCAGACGGTCTATCATCCTTGGCGGCTGCTCCGACGCGAGACCAGATATCGGCGTCTTGAGGAGATCGCGGTCCGCTTCCGCTGCTCCAAATGCGGCCGGCGCCCGACCCGCGTTTGGCTCTATTGGCAAGGCCGGCAGGACATCAAGGAGGAACGTGTGCGGGTTATTCTGGACACTGCATCGACAAAGGCCCTGTGCTCCAAGTCAAGCTCGCGATGACTTTGATGCGAAGATCCGTCCGGCGGTTGCTGTGAGGGCGGATTGAATTTAACCCCTGAGAGATCGTGATTTTCAATAACACCGCACAGCAGGATTATCGTGCGGTCGTAGAAAGCCAGCGATCCGACACAGCCCATCGGCCGCCGCTTCATAAATAGCCCAGTACAAAACTTTCCCAAGAGGCCCAGGTAGTCATCCAGGAGCACTACAAGCGTAAGCGATTGATTCAGCTATCTGCAAACCTTGGCTTCTATGTTGGGACATACAGATTGCCACCACGGACTGTAACCGTGGGGTGGAGGTTTTATGTCGCGTAACGATTCATATCACGGCGGATCAACGATCATTGGGCCGAGGACCCCCGATTGGTTCTCAAAGCCAAAGAAAAAACCAAAACCGTCTCCGAAGGCTGATGCCGAACAGCCAGTGAAAAAGCGGAAGACCAAAGCCGAAAAGGCCCAGGCAAAGGCAGAGAGGGCAAAGGCCAAGCAGCTGAAACTTGCCAAACGCGCCAAGCTGCTAAAAGCACGCGAAAAGGCTCGCGAGAAAGAGCGCGAACAACTCGAAAAGAAGAAAGCGCCCGCCGTCAGAAGGAATCCGGACGACGTGGCGCGAAGGTTGAATAAGGCGATTAGCAAGGTGACCGTTTTGCGTAAGGACAAGCGAGGCGTGCCCCGACTGATCAAGGAAGCTTCTGATGCCGACCAACTGACGCCCTGAGCGGCCGCCCGCTTCATCGCGGACACGAAGCCTGAACGGCTCGCACTTGAACCGGCTCGGTGTTGCGCGGGAGGACTCCAAAAAGAAAAAATAGGGGTTTTATTTTGCGGGATTCAATCCGCCCTTACAGCACACATAACCGCTTGCGATAGAACGCTTTTCTGCGTCATGCCGCCATCCACAGGGGCAAGCAAACGGTTGTCCAACCCTTGGGATTTCAATACGTTAACGGCAAGCTGGCGCGGCACTTTCAACGCGCCAACCCTGCTTTAGCCCTGGATCTGTCGGCCCGAATCCCATGAACGATCAGCCCAAACTGCCCTACGTCATATTTTCGCGGGAAGACAGTCCGAGCCTCTGGATCAGGTTTTCTGTACCGGGCGTTGGGCAGAAGCGCATTTGCCTCAAGACATCCGATGAAGACGAGGCAAAACGGCGCGCCGAGATCGAATACCAACGCGCCATATATGACGCGGAACGAGGCACACTTCCCGGGAAAACTTCCTTCGATAGAATCGCCCGGCAATATCTGGAACATGCCGTTCTGGAAGCCGGGAGCAATCCGTCCAAGCTATCCAAGGTCGCAGCCGACCGAGGCGTGCTCGACCGCTATATGGTCCCCTTCTTCGGTAGAAGCCCTGTGACAGCCATCAACGTTCCGAAGCTTCACAGCTACATGGCGTGGCGCCGAAGCTACTGGACGAGCGGGCCAGGGGCAAAAGAGACGCATATCGAATACGAGCGAAAGGGCCGTCGGGTGATCCGTCCCGCCCAGCACATTGAAGCGACCCTCAGCACGCTACGCCGAGAAGCCGTCACCATGAGGTCGGTGTTCAAACACGCTGTTCGGCTGGGCTACCTCAAGGCCTCGGATATTCCCAAGATCGACCTAGTTGCCGAAGAGCGGAACAAACGGCCGTCCTTCACTGACGCCGAGGTTGCCAAGCTCATGCAGGTCGCAGAGCAACGGATGATCGACGTTCTCGCTCCTCAGCGCCGAGGCAAGCCGTTGCTGAACTCCTGGAAGGACATGAACGGCAAAGAGATCACGCCTTCTGTCAGCCGCGTCGCCTATGAGCGAACGGTGCTCTACTGGTTCATCAACATCGCGCTCGAAACAGGCATGCGACCGACCGAGCTATTCAACCTCGATTGGGGGCATATCGTTGGCTTCAAGGAAGAGCGCAACAAGCCAATCGTCGAGCAGCGCATTCGCATTCTGGCCTATGGCAAAGGCAAGAAACCGCAGCAGCTCGTGCCGAACATCGGTGCTGCCACGAGTTTCGCCGCTCTTTGGGACGCTTTCCAAAAGGTACACGGACGGGCGCCGAGAGACGACGAGCCGGTATTCGTCAACGCTTCAGGTGAACGCGCGCAATCCTACAAGAAGAGCCTCAACGCTCTCCTGGAAGCCGCCAAACTCAAGACCGACGTGTTCGGGCAGGTTCGTTCCGCCTACAGCTTCCGGCACACCTATGCGACACGGCAACTCAGGAAGGGCACAGACGTCTACACGCTGGCGATCAATATGCGGACGTCGGTTCGGATGATCGAAATGTACTACTCGGATGTCGTGCCTGAGGATTTAGCGAAGCAGCTTGAGGGAAGCTACGATTGAAGGAGGTGGGCGGGTTTAGTCAGACGCTTTCCGCTCTCCGGTCAGATCACTGTTTGTAGGTAGGTTTCGTTGTATCGGCCACCAAATCGACGACCTCTTTGCGCCTTAATTGCGGTCGTTCAAGACGAGTCCTGCAAACGCCAAAAGCGGACACATAGATTGTCGCGCCGGCACCTACGCTAACGCCCACACTTGGAAACTAGTCTGGTCAGGAATTACGCCTTCAGCTGATGAAGCCATTCGAGCAGGGCGGAGCACTCACGTTCAAGGGGGCCATTGCACCACAGCTAGTTACTCGCGCCTCGACGAGAACGGCCGCTATAACAACGAGGTCGGAGACCTTCGGATCTAGGCTCGGAGATTGACGCTCGGCACACATATCCAACAGAGTGGATATTGGAACTCTCAGGAGACAACTTCACTTGAGACAAAACCCCATCTGCCTCAGTATTCTCCTTAAAGTTGATTCGGAACAAGAATCGCCTGCACAATGGGCGGGGTATCTTGAATATTTTCTCTTACAATCCAGGACATGACGGAGCCATCGTTTTTATCAAAGATGGACGTCTGATTTTCTCGATAGAGTCCGAGAAGGACTCTCACTATCGATACTCGGCGCTGTCCATTTCCCATGTCCTAGATGCCATCGGAGACATTGAGGAGTTACCCGACGTTGTCTGTACTGGCGGATGGTGGCCATATGACCACCATGAGTTCCTGTTCGGCTCACTGCGAAATTCCGGCTACAGAGGCGTAGAAACGGAACGGACGATCATCCAACCCGGTCGCTTCTTTAAGGGCAAGGTCGACTACTTCTCGTCTACGCATGAGAGATCACACATTCTTTGCGCCTTCGGTATGTCTCCACTGCCGATGGGCACGCCGTTTTATGCCCTGGTCTGGGAAGGAGACATCGGCGCCTTCTACGAGGTCGATTCCGCCTTCAACATCTCTCTGCTGGGCGACGTATTGAACCAGCCCGGAAACAGGTACGGGATGCTTTATGGGCTTGCGGATCCCACCTTTCCGAAAGACGGGCCCTATGCTCGGCAGAGTGATGCCGGCAAGTTGATGGCACTCGCCTCGTTCTCAACGCGACTCCAACCGACCACCGAAGAAACGAGGTTGCTACGGTTCCTGCTGGATGGCCCCTACAGAAAACTCAGCGATTATGAAGAAATCGACTCTGCGCCTCATCTAAACGTCGGATTGGACGACCCAGAATTCCGTAACTTTGCTGGAATATACAGCGACGCCATCTTCGATGTTTTTCATCAGTTCGCGCGTGCCAACATGCGAAAAGGCTTCCCTTTGCTGATAGCGGGTGGATGTGGCCTGAACTGCGACTGGAACTCCAAGTGGCAAGAGGCGGGGCTGTTTTCGGAGGTGTTCGTTCCGCCGGTCGCCAATGACTCAGGTTCGGCTATCGGCACCGCGATTGATGCCCAGCTCCACTTCACTGGAAACGCCAAGATAGACTGGGATGTATACTCCGGCCTGCCCTTCCGAAAAGGCGGCACGATAGACCTCGGCAAATATGACATCTACGATCCAGATCCATCGCAAACAGCGAGTTTCCTGGCGGCCGGTGCGATCCTGGCCTGGGTAAACGGCAAATACGAGATCGGCCCCCGTGCGTTGGGAAACAGGTCTATCCTTGCGGCTCCTTTTCGGGACTCGACAAGAGTCCGGCTCAACGAAATCAAGCAGAGAGAACAGTTCCGGCCGATCGCCCCAGTTTGTCTGAAAGAGGATGCCATGGAACTGTTCGGCTGCGATCGGGACAGCCCGCATATGCTGTACACGTTCCACGTCAAGACCGACGCGCTGGCTGCAGTCACTCATGTCAACCGGACTGCTCGTATTCAAACCGTAACGGCCGAAAGCAATAAGGCCGTCCATGATCTGCTCGCTGCATTCAAGCAGAGTTCCGGATATGGCGTCCTTTGTAACACTTCGCTGAATTTCAGCGGCAAAGGTTTTATCAACAACATCGTGGATCTGGATGTCTACGTCACGCAACACGGCCTTGATGGGTTTGTTGTCGAGGGGCGGACGCACCTGTTGAAGTCTTCGAAGATGTATCCTGAGCTCCTGCGACTGGCCAGCAGCCCCTTCAATGCCGCGTCACTACAGCCAACCTCGGTCTAGTTTTCCCTCGACGGGGACAACGATATGGATACCCGTTCGCCGGATTTTGAGAATGACGACGCACTGCGTTCCGCGTTCGTGCGCGAACTCACCTTGGGTCAGATCAGGGATGGGGATGAGCCCAACGGCAACTACTCACGTGCATCTTCCATCCCTAAAACGCTAATTCGCTATTGGCACAACCTCGACGAACTTCCGGAGGACGTTGAGGAGTGCTTTAAAAGCTGGGATCAACTTAGTCACGAAGGCTTCCAGATCAAGACTTTCGATGATCAGTCTGCAAGGGCTTATATTGCTGCCAACTACGGACTCCTTGAGACGGCAGCTTTCGCACGCTGCCGACATCCGGCCATGCGTAGCGACTATCTCCGGATGTGTTTCATTCTTGCCGAAGGTGGAATGTACGTGGATGCGGATGACGTTCTGCTCTCCGATGGCTGGAGACATTTATTCCGAGATGAGAGGCTGAAGTTACAGCCGCTATGTTACGACATCTCTTTCGGTAGGATGGTTCCAACCTCCCATTTATGGCTTGAAGATCTCCCTGCAGAGGGCCGCGTCTTCTACGTCAACAACGATCCGCTGGCCGCGCCTGCCGGTCACCCCTTATTGGCAAGAGCACTTAGAAGCTCGACCGTAAAGCTCCTAGGGGACGAGGAGCTCCCTATCATCCAAGCGACAACGGGCCCTGGGAACATGACCATAGCTCTCGCATATCACGCTCATTACCTTATGTCCTCTGGCTCTCCTCCGGACTTCGAACTACTGCGCAACTGGGACGAAATCGCGGAGACCCGATGGGATCTTTCCTATCGGGGGGACGAACGCAACTGGCGCAATGTGGAAGGTTCGGGTTTCTAACACGACAGGTCAGAGGATGAATCTCGGAAGGGCCACCGGCTTATTGCGCAAGCTCGCTTTCCGCGTCACACACACTGTGGGCAGCATCTTGCCCGGAGGAAAGATCGATGCCTTCGGACCTGGTCCTGACAGGATTGAGGCGATCACGGTCATCAATCTCGACCGCCAACCACATCGCTGGCGCCGAGTAGTGAGGGAGTTGCGCCACTTCAGGACTGTTCACGGTGCGCCACTGACTTCGATCGTTAGGCGTTTCGCTGCAATCGACGCAAGAGATGGCCGTGCCGTGGCTGCAACGGCAGACGTAGACCCCAACTACCGTATTGGAGACCAGCTCTACGTACAGCCGGATTCCCGTTTGAGTGCATGCTTCAATGATGATGAGCCGGTGAAGATGACTCGGCAGGAGATCGCGGTTGCACGATCCCACATCGAGGTTTGGAAAACCATTGCGGCCGGGTCGCATAAGTATGTCTTGGTGCTTGAGGACGATGTTTGGTTCAGGCGACGAGCGGCAGCATTGATCAATCGTGGGTGGCGGGCTGCCTTGCAGCGTTATCCGGATGAAGGACCCCAGTTGTTATACCTCTCGTACGTTGACGCTGGCGGGGCGGCAGAGCGTGCCGAAGCCTGCGACTGCCTATTTCGGCCGGTACGAGGGCTGTGGTTTCTTTCCGGATACGTACTATCGAAACATGGGGCTGCTGCGCTGCTGCGCTCGATGCCGGTTATCGGGCCAGTCGACATGTGGATCAATTTCCGCTTCCACGAACTAAGAACACTTGCGCTCTCCTCCCCGGTTATTATGCAAAGGCCCGACGGTACTTCAGACAACGTTTATTCGATCCTCCCATTCCTTGCCCGCGCAGGCGTTGTTGATGCCAATCAGTACGCAATGTCGCCGCATAAGGCACGGATCGGGCAATTGGTAGCCTGGAGTTCCGGACGGGAAAGAGAGAGTCTTCCTATGGCGCTCTCAATGTTGGGGCTGCGAGTCCGTGTTTTCGACAAAGACGACGAAGAGATCGGATACTCTCTCTTGCGACCGCTTTTCGAAGTCTTCGACGCCTTGATCGACCCTCCGCTTTCAGACGATGCTTTGACCGAAATTTTGACGAGTGAAGGGATCAAGTTTGTCGTTGAGGCCGACGCTTCCGAGAACTGCGGTTTTGACCTCGCACTTTTGCCGTCATCCCGAACATTAATCCTTACGGGAAGCGGCCCAGCCGATAGGTGGTGGGGGGCAATCTGCGCGTTCCTAAATATCGCGGAACCAGTTTATGCTTTTCCCGTCGGTGCGCCTCGTGGGTCTCGATTGTTCAGGGACGACCGGCCAGGTTCGCGTCAAAGCCTCGAACCTGCCGTCCAAAGAAGTGCGGTTCACCTGGACGAGTCACCATGGGTCTTGCCGCCCGAGGCGTGGCATCCGACCTTGCCGGTGGACCGACCTTTATGCCATTCGGGGCCGAGTATTGTACATGAATCCATGACTTCGGCGTCCTCAGAAATTCGAAGTGTGTCCGAGACTTTTCCCGGAAACCTAGCGGTCTTCGCGCACGACTCGGTAACCTATGATCACCGTGGCGCCACTGTCTCGATCGACCAGAAAGCGTCCAGCGAAAAGCCCTACCGGTCAGGCGCTTTGGCATCGAAACGGCTTTTCACGTACGGGCGCTTTTCAGCGGAAATACGGGCGGCACCGGGAGCGGGACTCGTCACCGGCTTCTTTCTTCACCGGCATGCGCCGCGACAGGAAATCGACATTGAACTGCCAGGCAACAATCCTTGGCGGATGCTGATCAACGTTTACTTCAATCCCGGCGATGACGGCACTGCCCTCGACTTCGGTTACCGCGGAACCCCGGTCTATATTGATCTCGGATTCGACAGCACGGCAGCTTCTCATCTGTATGAGATCGACTGGCTTCCGGAGGGCATTGTATGGTCTGTTGACGGGAACATCGTGCATGAACGGGTGGGGTGGGAT
Organism: Pleomorphomonas sp. NRK KF1; assembly: GCF_023721755.1. Taxonomy (GTDB): domain Bacteria; phylum Pseudomonadota; class Alphaproteobacteria; order Rhizobiales; family Pleomorphomonadaceae; genus Pleomorphomonas. Next base: position 839,298 of record NZ_JAMDLH010000002.1, read on the forward strand.
CCAACGCCGATCCCACACCTTCCAATGCGCCTCCACGCTAACTTGTGGGCGCCTCGATCCGAACAACTCTCGGGGCGAATAGATAGGGCGAAGCTGCCCTCAACTGCGAAGTTCAGAAATATTTCCGTGTCTGGGCGCCCTCAGTGATACCTGCCAGCGTGTTCTGCCGAGCTTGGCCGCGTTGCGCCCCATGTCGAACGTTGCGGGTGCTGTAAGAAACATCCAAAGCCGTCGCTCGCAATACGGCCAGATGCGCAACTTTTGGGTGGAAGGGGGACAGTCGACTTTGATGCGACGGGCGCAAGAGCGGCGTTAGAATTAGGCAGCAGTCGCGCCGGGCGCCAACGTGTCGGACAAGCTCTGGGGCCTCCAATGACTGTGGCAATACCGCCTAGAATCATGAAAGGATAAGGCTGGGATTGGGAGGAGAATTTGCCTGACAACATCATCAAGGTTGCAATCCATCACTTGGATCGCAACCCGCAGAACATTTACGAAGTTCACCAGGGCAATGGGCAGCTCGCGGTCAGCGCGACGGCCAAACGCCTTATCGACGAGTTGCATAAGCTTTACGCCCGCCGCCCGTCCAAGGCCTACGGCAAGTTTTCCGAAAATACGGTCGACTACCCGACGTCGGTCCGGCTGACCGAATACCTGATGCAGGCCGCGTCTTTCGAAGACACGACGATTGCGCTGATGAACACCCTGGCGAAGGAAGCCCAGGGGCGCGGCGCCTCCGAAGGGGGGCATGTGTTCTTCGCACATTTCCAGCGCGATGACAGGCAATACATCCTGGTCGCCATCGTCAACGACAAGATCAGCGCTGCATTGACCGATGCGGCCGACCTCCAGGACGTCAAGCACCTCGATGTCGATGGCTACCGGTTCGCCGGCCGGGTGAGCCTAGAGGGTTGGGCAAACAACGAGGAGCGGTACGTCAGTTTCTTGAAGGGCAAAGGTAACGTTTCGGAATACTTCATGGCCTTTCTGGGCTGTGACATGACCGCAGCCAGCCGGGTCGATACCTCCAACATGGTCAAGGCCATCAAGCATTTTGCCGACAGTCGCCCCTTCGCGCCGGCCGAACGTGCCGAGTTTATGACTCGTGCAAACGATATATGCGCCAGAGACTCCAAGGCCGACAAGCCAATCAGCTTTGCGACCTTGGCGAACGAGTTGTATCCCGATGACCCGGAAGCCCTCATCGAGGTTCTGGCCGACCCCGATCGCGGCCTGAGTGACGGGTTTGTTGCTGATCGCAGGGCATTGCGTGGCTTGGTGTCGTTCAAGCGGAAGACCCCGAACTGGTCGGTCGAGTTCGAACGCGAGGCGCTGAATTCTGACAAGGTCCGGTATGACGTAGAGACGAACAGCATTATCCTTTTCGATGTGCCCGATGACCTCCGTAACGACCTGCTGGCGGAGAGAGCCGATGGCGAATGACGCCATCACCTGGGCGGACCTTCTGGAGATATACCGGAACTCCGTCTGGGTTGACGACCATACTGCAAGTCTGACCATCGTCAGCGATGGCATCGCAAGGACGCTAAAGCTCGTCGAAAAGTCCGATCGCGCATATCATGAGGCCGACATCGCCTTGCAGGACGATAAGGCGCAGCTCGCGGTCGGATCCGTCGTCGAGGTGCGTATCGGTTCTCCACATCGCAGCCTTGGCCTTTTGAGCAAGGATTGGGACGCGTTGCTCGCCTCCTCATTTTCCAGAATGCGGGAGCCGTCGGCCTTCTTCATCCGTTCCGACAAAACCCACAATGAGACCCTGCCTCCCACCGAGACGCTTCTCAAGTATCGGTCGACTCTGAAGCTAGTAAAGATGCTTTCGGAATCGGCGCTGTTCGCCGATCAGCAGCAGGCCAAGCTCGTTTACTTTGCCGACGCTCGCGTCGAAGTGCAGGTAAAGTTTGCAGCGAAGGACCTGCGCTCCATCGATCCCGCTCAGGTAGACCTGCTTGAGAAGGTTCTCGAAGGCGAAGTCCATGCGGAACAGCGCCTTGGTATCCTGGCGGATGCAGTGGTGGAGCTCGTCTCCGGTCAGAGCGCTGCCGGCCGCTTTCACTATCTAATGCAGAATGTCGACGAACTCGTGCGCCGGGTTCACGACGGGTACCGCCTGTTCGCGTCGAGCTTCTCTTACTCGAAAATTCGCAGCGAACTAGAAAAGACCCAATCCGAGTACGTAGCTAGGATCCACAAAACATTCAGCGACATCCAGGGCCAGCTTCTTGGTCTGCCCGTTGCATCCGTTGTTGTCGCCACGCAATTAAAAGCGCCGACCATGTGCGGGCCCGAGCTCTTGTCCAACATCGCCGTAGTGTGCGGTGCCTGTCTCTTCGCCGCCTTGCTGATCGCGTCCTGCATTAACCAATGGATGACGCTCGACGCTATATCAAACGAGCTAAAAGGCCAGCGGACAAGGCTCAACGCCGAGTTCAGTGAGATCAAAGACCTTTTTACCGGAAGCTTCGATGCTCTCGACGGCCGAATCCTGTGGCAAAGGTGGATAATGGGCTTGATCGTGGGCCTGTCCGTGATCGGCGCCGGGTTCACTGTAAGAGCCTATCTCGTGCTCACGAACGTCGACGCTTGGTCTTGCCTTGTCAGGCATGGGCCCACATCGTAGTGCACGGCCACAGCCAACAAGGCTAACGGTGGCTTTTAGCGCTGACCATTTGAATCAGGCGCCCCGGGACAACGGGCGGCTTCAAAATACTCTTCGCATCATGCGAATAACTGGGATTAGGTCGAAAGCGGTCGTGATTGCCGTTCGCGCCAAATGAATCCTATTACATCACCGCACGTCAAAAGCTGCCAGTCCGCTTCCGGCCCGATAACAGCCATGCCGAGGCAATAATTGGAATCGCCGGAGAACCTGCAGACAGCGACAATAGGCTGCACCCGCCTCTGTTTTTCGATCCTCATGACACGCTAAGTGGCCGCGCGAGATCTGGCCTTACACGCGTGAAGAAAACCGCTCATATGCAGTTATCCTGGTCGCGAAGATCTCGGCCTCGTGCTGATAGATCTCGGCTCGTAGGAACTCTATTTCGGCCTCTCGTAGCGCCTCGTCGACATCAATGTGCCAGGCTTTTGGAAATCCGTTAGAGCCATCATTCCAGCGGTATTTTCTCGCCTTCAGGGCGTCTTTCAGTTCATAGGGAGCGTACGTCGCCCAAATCCGGAAGGACGGCTTTCGTGCCGCTTCCAGCATATGATCTAGCGCGGTTCGGCCGCTCTTGGGCATATTGGATGCAAGAAGCTCTATTGCCGCGAGGCAGTCGCTGACAGCTCGATGCTTGTCGTAGAAGAACCCGAACTGAGTGGAGAGATACCCAAGCTTCGTGCCCTCGAATCCCTGCTCTTGCCACGGGACCTGCGACATTGAGCACGCCCAGCATTTGTGTTCGAAAGCGTCTGGAGCAAAACGCTCAAGCATCTTTCGGTCATAAGCAGCATTGTGCGCGACGATGAGATCAGCATCTCTCGTGAAAGCTATTACCTCGTCTGGATCTATCTCACAGCCAGCGACCATCTCATTGGTGATACCGGTGATTTCTGTGACCTCGGCCGGGATAGGAATCGAGGGTTCGCGAAGCTTGTTGAAAGCTGGCAGCACACGAACGACTGTACCGTCGGGCGTGAACCGGAATGGCACCATGGCAAGTTCGATAATCTCATCTCTGCTCGTGTCGAGACCGGTCGCCTCCGTATCCACGTAGAGTCCTAGCTTGGTTTCCTCGTCAGGAATGCCGAGCACCGGTAAACGTGGAGCAAGCTTTCTCAGGACGCGGTAATCTGGCGACGCTTCAAGAGCCTTCGCGATCACTTCCAGATCGAGGTCGATGATTTCGTCGAACGCCATTTGGCTCCCAAAAACTGCCCCCAGGGTCGCCAGTCCGAAAGGCACTTAAGCGCGTCCGGCGAGCGTTCTCAAGCCATAGAGAGCGTTTTCAAACAAAGTTGGCGCGGCTTCGGCTCAAAGGCGAAGCCGTGATTGCGTACGTTGTCTAGATGTAGTTGGACGAGTTCAACGACAAAAATGCAGTCTTATCGGTACTTCTGATTGGTAGCCGCCACCTATGGCAACTTTGCCCGACAAATGCCCGACTGACAGACGAGCACGATCACATACAACGCAACACGTAAACACCTAGAAGTAATAGCATGAATGAAGCGACACTGACCATAAAGGATAGCGGCATCTTATCGCGCCAGAACTTGAAATGCTTTTCCTCATCAATCCACTCGATCTGATGCTGCCAGAAGAACTTATAGTGAGCGTACCAGTCACTGAAGAGGATCTGCTTGGACAGATTGGAGCTAACCAACTCCGTCTCGAGCGCTTCTAGCTGCTGCCGATAGACGTCAAGGTTATCGCTCTCATCAGCTCCCTGCACATCCCGGTAAAGGTCACGCAACCGATAAAACAGGGCTGTCAGACGTTCCCCCTCTTCGCTGTAACTAACTTTGTTGTGGTCGTAGTGAGTGACATACAGGCCGGCAACACCAAGAACCACGAGGGCCGCCGCAATCCACTTGCTGTTAAGCGGTTCGTAGATGAGCGCAAACACTCCCACCGCCAAGGAGATGAAACCGATGAGACCCGGAGCCTTTTGAACAATGTCGTGCGTCGCGAAGTTCTTCTTCGCTCCAAAGCCGACGTTATAGCCAGTCTCAGCAATACTCTGAAGCAGGCCCTTTCTATTCATTGTAGTCCTCTTGGTTCGCGCTTATCGGCACGTGTATCCGGTCGGTCGCCACGACAATGCCATCTACGACCGCATAGCATTCCACCACGTGATCACCCCTAAAATTTGTATGCTCCACTATTGTCTTATGCCCACCATCAGCGACGATCTGGCCACGGATGCAGTCGCGTTTGATGGCTTCCTCCCCCCGATTAAGAACCTTCCAGAACAGCCCATAACTGCCAGGTATGTCTGTATCAACAACGGTGAACGTTAACTTCTTGCGTGGCATCAACAGCTTGCGGTCGCGTAACATCTCCCTCAGGGAGGCCGGACGAAATCCCACTTGCTCGACTTGGCAGTCGATCTGAATGTTATTTCGAACGTCGATAGTAAGCACGTCCTCGATGAACTCTTCTGTCATGCGAACTGCACGCCCGGCATACCCTGTGTGCTCCGCTTTCTGAGCCTTCTCAGCTGCGGGGAATCGCCTTCCATACACTGAGCGCCACTTATCGTTCTGATTATCCTTGCCCTCGGCTTCAATAGCCTTCAAGCAAAGCTCGTGGGCCCTCTTCGCTTTACGTTGGAAGCTCTTCTTCACCTTCACTCGCTGCCCACTGCCAAGCGCCATAAAGTACTCCTGGCTCGGCAGGTCCTTGAGATAGGCGAAGAAATCGCGACTCATGTAGTCGTAATAAAGGTAGCTCTTGTCATCGTAGTCACTGGTCGATTTAAGGAAATCGTAGGCCAGTGTATCAATCAGGAGTCCGCCGATTCCTACGCCGTGTTTGTTTTTCCACGCACGCGCCATCCTGCAGAGCCGACGAAGATTCTTGTTTTTCTGAGTGTCGAACTCAGACATTGCCTCAATCTCGTCGCGTGGTTTCGTGATTTTCCAAGCGCCGCCATTGTATGTATCTGGGTACTTGAAGCTTCCGTCGTCTTGTTCAAATACAGGCTGCGCCTCCACCCGAAAATTTGAGTAAATCGCCTGCACTACCAACCGATCCACTTTGATGGTCGTGTTAGGGTATCTAGCCCGGATGGCGGCGGCGGCCTCGGACAGCAGCTTCGACTGGCCGCCATCCTTATAGTTCTCCCACTCACCTTTGGGCATAATATAGAGCATATCTAGGTCCGAAATACCCTTGATTGCCGTATATCGCCCGTACGAGCCGACCTGCAGCGTGTTTGCGGTCCTAGACTCTGTATCGCGGAATTTCTTGTTGAGTGCGTATGTCAGCTCCCCATAACGATCTGAGATCGTTTGCGCGTTATCGACCGCAAGATTTCCGAGAAACTGTTTAAACGTGTCTGCGATACTCAAGGTCTGCTCCTCACCGCCCCTAATTTGGCCTGTATCGGTCAAATTCCGAACGTCGCTGCTTTTCAGGGCCGATGGAATAGCGAGTGCATTGGATCATGGTCCTGGCAGTTAGTCAGCCCCGAGTTCCAATCCCGTAACTGGCGGTTGCTCTGGTCCCTCGCACATAGCCTTAGCTCAATCCCCTAGCTCTTATATCGCAATCAGAGGCTGAAGTCTAAAATCGGAAGCAGTATTGGTACGCCTGCTAGAAGACGCATACTGCTTGGCGAAGGGATGGGGTATCGGAGAGGCTATGACTCGGAATTTCGCATTGAGCGTTATAGTCCACTGGCGGGAATACTTGGTTTAGGAGAACATGCGGACATAAGACAATTTCGTCCAGACGAATGAGCGGACGGCACCGATCTGCCGACGGAGCCATTAAATGCAAATTCCGACTTACGAGAAGTTCATCAACTCGATGACCCGTACCGATAACATCGGTCAGATTGTAGCGTACGATTGGTATATATTGCCCAACCCCCTACATGGCGCTTGGATGACTTATTCGGTCATGCTGGATGACTTTGCTCGAGAGCTGGCCAATGCTGTCAACGCCTTTACAATGAATGTACGCAGGTTGAGTGCGTGGGCAACCCTTCTACCAACTTTGGAACAGAGGCTAGCGAACGAGGCAATGCACGAGTTCGTGGAGCCATTGGCAACACTTGCGTTGCTGTCCCCCTATATGGTCCGCTCCCGTTTCGTATACGCCACCGCCCATCTATGCCACCAAATCAATCTAGTTCGCGATGAAAACTGGACCGAAGCATCGCTCCCCAGTGATAGTGAAATCTATATTGATGCGGCTGACCGGCAAGGCAGCCCTTGGCGCGAGTACAGGCGCTTGAAACTGAAAATCGAGAAGATTGGCGGCAGGAGATTACGCGAGGCCACAAGCGACTTCCGTAATGCCTTTACGCATCGCTTCTCGACTCGCATCGGACTAGGCATCACGAACCATGCGACGAGGCGCTTGGACAAGAGTACGGGTCGAGTCACTTATGTTTTCGGCGGCACGCACCCTCTTGACCCAGCCGAGATAGCGGCGCTCCTAACGACCGAGTTGGGTTGCTGTTATGCTGCTTTCGAATACTTTCAAAAGCTTGTAGCAGCCCATAGTGCGTTCATCGTCCCGAACAACAAATTTCTACTTGACCAGCTTGATGGCGCTCGATCAATAAACGCGACTACATCGTGAGCCTAACCGCAGACAAACGTCATAAAGCAGTGCTTTTGTGACATTTTCGGATTTCCCCGCCCTAACCTATTGGCGCAACGCTGAAATTTTAGCCCGGCAGTTTTCGGTAGCGATGCCGATCATATGGAAACATCATGAAATGTGAGCAATTACAGCATTTTGTGAGGTTTCTATGCGCCAAGCTCGGGTGTTGACCGAACCGGAATTCAAACGGCTACTGGCCGTCGTGGCACAGACCAAGCATGCCGAACGCAATCGGCTAGCTTTCATGCTGTCCCATCTAGCCGGACTACGCGTTGGCGAAATCGCCGGTTTGCTGGTCGGCGATATGCTGGAGGTCGAGGGCGCCATTCGGAAGCGCATGATCGTCCGTGCCTCGATTGCCAAGGGAGGGCACGAGCGGGTTGTGTTCCTGAACGATCGGCTGCGGCATGAAATCGAGCGGTATCAGCTTTCAGACAAGCGAAAGCGCAAGCTAGGCGATCCGCTGCTGGTGACGCAGAAGCGCACGGCGTTCTCGCCCAATACGCTATGTCAGTTGATGAACCGGCTCTACGGAGCTGCAGGATTGGATGGCGCTACATCGCACAGCGGTCGTCGTTGGTTTATCACCAAGCTGGCGAATGCCGGGGTTGGTACCAAGGTCATCATGACATTGGCCGGTCATAAGCATATGACCACGACGCAGCGCTATATTGATGTGCGTGAGGATATGTTGCGCGCCGCTGTAGAGTTCCTTTGACAATGGTATCTCGCCTTCTCGGAAGACGCGGACGATCGGCTTGGAGCCTACTCGAAAGTAGAGGCAGAGGGATACGATCTCTAAAGGCCGAATAGCAAAGCGGCGGCTGACCAATCTCAACCGCCGCTTCGTCTTCTGAGAAGGTCAACGCTCCTCGTCATCGACCACTGGCCCGTAGTGAGCCAAGTATTTTTTGTACCGCGACAAGTGCGCGCCGGGCGTTGCGCCTCCCCAGATAAGTTCAAATCCCTCCCATGCCCTGCCGATATGCCATGGTATCTTGCCGAGGCGAGTGTCGGCTTCGACTTCGGCCAAGCGGTTCACCTCGGCTAGAACCATAGCCTCTTTGTAGACCTCGTGATTTGACAGCATCGTCAATCCGACTGTGTCCCATCCTGTCCGGCTGCCTAAATTGCCTGGGTTAAAATCGCCATATGTACAGAGATCGCCAATTGGACTTTTAAACGGGAACGGCTTGCTGCGATCCAGGGCAGACCTGTCGTTCGGGAATTGATACTCGCCGAATACGATGTCCCGATCGCTCATCTGCCAATTTAGTGTGACACGATGGTGAGCTTTTACATTCCGAAAGGCGAGCGCGCTATCGAAGCTGATCCGGATATCTGGGTGGAGATGCTTGCGGAGAGCCTTTTGAAGGCCTGTGAGCATCAGACCGAAGCCTGGGCGCGCCGTTCCCAGCACGTGGATCCAGCGCAGACGATCAAGCTGCTTGGCATCACGCATTTGGAGCAGACGCTTTGTCCAGGCCCAGAGATCAAGCCGCGTATGGCCGGCAAGCGCGATACCTTCAAGTTCGGGCTGATAGGGCGCCATGGTTTTGCACCAGACGTCGGCCTGCTTATGGTCGAGCCCCTGCATTACGTTGCAGAGGATCAGGTCGGCTCGCTGCCGGCGACTGATCGCGTACTTGGCGTTGTTCTCGGTCTGGTCTAGGCAATCCTGAAATCGGGTGTAGCCACTTTCCGGCACCAGCAAGCTTCGGGTCGGGACATCGAGCAGTATTCCGACGTCACATTGAGCCTCCTGCCAGTCAAGCACCTGCTGACGAAAGGTTACGAGGGGTGTCTTAACATTGCCACCAATCACCGAGTAGCCGCCGCTGTCGCCGACCAGGATCGTCTTGGTTCGGTCGCGAGTGGAGACCATCGTGGGCACGCCGGACAGCATCTGCTTCACGCCGTAGATGGCACTGTAGAGCCCCGCGTTGTAAGTGAAGAGCGCGCTGTTCGCGGCGAAATAGTTGAGATCCGCCATAGTCAGCCCTGCCGGCAATTGCCGAGAGGCGGAACCCATAACTATGGAGGCGTAGTTGTCGTCGAGAGCAGGCAAAAAAAGAGCGCTCTCGGGCTTTGCCGAGATGTCATTCATTAGAATTTTCCTTGGAAATGCGATGGGAGGAAGGGCGGACCCTTAAGTCCGCCCTTTCGCTCAATTGGCCTTAATGACCGCAAAGTAGCGGTTGGACGGCTGGTTGCTGTCCTTCGTCAAGGCAGGCGCGTAAGCATCGTACTCGGCCAGCTCGGTCGAGAAGCTAAAGCGCACAGCGCCTGAGGGATCGACCGCGATACACACATCCCCGGAGAGCGGAAGCTCAGCGACAGTGTGAAAGATGGCAAGCACATGCTCCCCGAGCAGTCGCACTGAACCGCTCTTGGACAAGTCTTGAGCGTCGAAGGGGATGTTCTTTAGTCCCAGTTCGAGCGCCCCCTTGTTCTGGCCGACTGTGAGCTTCGCGACGGCGGCGGACTTGGACTTTCCGCTCTTCGCTTTTGCCGCAGTCTTCGCTCGTGAAGGCAGCGCCCGAGCTATCGAGTAAAACGTCGCCGTTGTCAGGACGAACGTAATCTCTTCTTTGAACGGCACTGATGTCACATCGACAGGCAGGTTGCCCTCTGCTGAACGAAGCGGCTGAACGAGGATTCCGACATCCTCCGAGCGCGCCTTTTCGTCATAAGCCGCCGCAGTCGTTATCACGAGGCGGTCAACGCCCTGCGTTCCTTCGAAACTTCCGTGGTCCAATTTGAAGAACTTGCGACGCTTTGGATCAGCAATGTTGGCCTCGGCCTTACGGCGCATCCTGGTTTCAAGCTCCCACAGTTGGTCACCCTCGGGGAAGATATCTAGATGCTTCGGCTTGGCGACGACGGCCGTTACTGCCAAACCTTCTGCAAGGATCGGAGAAATCAGCACCGTCTTATCCGATCGCAACACAAAGTGTCGGGTGGCCAGTCGCATGGTTGTCCCGGAATCCTTCGGATCATCGAGCCTATTGGCAGGAATTCCGGTCGGCCGCTCCTCTACCAACTTGCCGACTTGAAGCAACTCACCAAGCGCATCCACCTTAGGATCAGCAGCAACCGCCGCCTCAAAGACCTTGTCTTTGAAGGACTCGATCACCTTGGGCTCGAGGTTCACCGGTATCTGCCTGCCGCCGATCTCGACAGAAACGACGACCTTGATTTCATCTTCCGCCTCGTTGCTAACTCCCGCCTGGGCGCAAATGGCTGCCTTTCCCCCACGGATGAGAAGTTGGCGCGCCTCTTCAGGATCAATCTCAATTTTATCGCCACGCTCAGCGGCTGGGGTCTTGTTGAGATCGCGTTGGACCAGCGCGACAGCGTTCATTCCGCCGCTATCTTTGATGATTTGCACGAGTGACCTAATGCCATCTCGGTCAAATGTGATCGCCTGTCGCTCGATAGCGGGCATGGCGAGAATCTTGTCCCTAAGCCATTCTACCGGCAGGGCGAAACGATCGATGTCATTAGTCGCTTTCTTGCGAACTTCGCTGTCCTCGGCTCCCTGATTACAGCCGAAGGCAGCAGCTACCGCTATGGCAGTAGGATGCTTGCTCGTGATATCCGCAGGGTTGATATCCCGTGCTCGCAGAGCCGCATTCCAATCTTTTTTCGGGAACAGCGCCATATCCAACGCGAGCATGGCGACCGCCTCTAAACTCTGCGTATGGATAAAGTCCTCAGCGTTCGCGCAGGCCTTGGCTCGATTGCCAGACTGGACAACCAGCCAGTCGCTGACCGCATCTTTGGCGTCGTCGTCGAGCGCTTCCATGTCGGCAACGCTCTTTGCGTATGGAGCGGGAGCCGACAAGAAGTCAAAAGCCTCGCAGTCCGAATACGGCGCCACCACAGGAATAGACGAAGTAACGGAACTGCTCTCCGTTCCGCATCCGTCCGCTGGCTCGCGCAGAACCGACTGAGAGACCGCCGCCGCATCCGCTGCGTGCGAGGAATCCGGGGAAAAACTAACAGCGTCCATAACGAATTTCCTTTCAAAAAATGGACGAAAAATCGACCTGACCGAGCGATCAGGCCTGGGACACCGGCAATGTCCGCTGAATATCGGGCTTAACGCCCGCCGCCGGCTGCCAACTCGGCGACCAAGTGAACCCTCGTAACTCAAAATCTACTTGGCGTTACTTGAACGAGGCGCATACTCGACCCGTTTCTAAAATTGTCAAGAAAAACGAAGCTGAAAAATACGGTATTTCTTGAAATCGCGCTCTTATGATTGGCAGTTTATAAATTGAGTTCAGAGAATTGGATTATTTTTCTGTGAAAACGAAACACACCATGTTGTGTTTCGACGAAATACGTGTTTTCTATTGGATTTACTTCTGGTCTTGATTTTTCTTTTTGCACACAATAACATACAAAATAACTTTTCATCGCGACTAGCAATGACTTGTTGTATTTCTCTATAGATATCCAAAGTCACAATGATCCCATTGTGGGACACGGCCATTCAGGCCGCTATCATGACAAATATTCCCGCCTAGGCGTAACCAGCCGCGAGTTTCGCAAGCTGAACTGCCTAAACAGGGCCAGCCTCACTGGCTAACGAAGTCCTTGAACATAACGACCTGCTTTAGATCGTCATGCTTCCAGTCCTCAAATTCCTTTGTGGCATAGCGTGCTGGACTCGTTACCCCTTGGCGTTGCACCTTCACTTCGCCTCCGGGACAGACACTGCGCCAAATATCGCGACAGATATCTTCCAACTCGGCATCAGGTTTACGGACGGCAAATCTCACCATGGCGTGGCCGTGAATATGAGTTGTGATCTGCTCCAGAAACATGATGCCCTGTGTGCGATCTTGCCACGGCTTCTTGTAGAAACTGCGGCCCAATAGGCGCCTATCAAGACGTTTGTGGAACTCGCTCACCAGTTTATGGAATTCTGAGACGGGCAGGCAAGCGCTGCTCGCCAAAGTCAAGAAGTGATCACCATATCTGTCCGCGTATGCAGCGTATACCGGCCGCATCGTCCGGTTATAGAACTTCGCTTCCTGCATCTCTTTATATTCGTGCCGATCCATATAAGCCACCAAGCCATAAATACTCGTGCAGCAGCGGCCAACCCGTTACTGCTAAAGCTATTTATCTTTTGGAGGTTTGGAAAATGGGAAAGGAAATCCAACTGCTACAAAATATCTACGAGCGCCTTCGTGCTGCTGAGCTTGTTAGGACGAAGGCTGACTTTTCGAAGAGGTTCTTGGGCAAATCGGAAAGCTACCTCACCTCAATGGCCGCCCGGCAGCGAAACGTCGGAGGCGATGTGATGGTAAATTTGAGCGAGGCGATTATCGCCGAAATCAGAGCAAGGAAGGATGATCATTACGTAGCCGATCGCATCACCTTGCGCCAAGCCATGGTCGTTGTGAACGGGTATCTGGCTGAACAGACGATACCAGCTTGTTTGAGGAAAGACGCAACATTGTCAGCCACAGCCCAACGGGCACCAATTCCCAGAAACCGCTGGGTGAACTCTCTCGCGAGCATTTGGCAACGTGAGGCCTAGACCAGAGGCAAGTCGTTCGAACTGCGGATCGACGGGACCGGATAGGGCCCATTCATAGGATAATGGCGCTCCTCATCTTCTGAGAAGACGGGAACAAGATCAGATGAGCAGAGTGCAGACGAAAGCAGGCGAGAATTGCCCAATGGTAACGCACTACCCTGCATTGCCGCACGACATACTAACGGGCCATTCAGTTGCGTCTTCTGAAAAGATGAAGCACCTCGGAGGCCGCTATCCTTTTGGCCGGCGCCCCGCTTTCAAGGGCTGCGGCTCGTCTCCATCGGTTGGCTCAATCAATAGTTCTGACACGTGCGCGCCAAGCGCCGCAGCAATCTTATCAAGAATGCCGATCGATGGATTCTCCATCTTGCGCTCAAGCCGACTGACATAAGTGCGATCAACGCCAGCCTCGTTGGCTAGGCGTTCTTGAGAGATATCTTTTGCCACCCTCAGGCGACGCATGTTCCAGGCAACGAGCTCACGACCATTCATAGGCCCATAAGCATCATAGGTCAGTGCTTTTATCCACGGACTGTAGGCCTATAATTCTGAGGTCTCCAACTTCAAATAGGTCAATCAACCTAACACCCAAAACGCGCACTAAACGGTCTAGCAGCTGGATGTCCGGATCGTGCTGCTCTGCCTCGATTGCTGACAAAACGGTGGATGGAAAGCCAGATCGCTGAGCCAACTGCTCGATCGTCAGCCCCCTTCGTTCTCGCCATAGAGCAATCCCCCTCGCTACCTCAGCTACGCCAGTAAGCTTCTTAAGTTGCCGCTGCTCCCTATCGCTATTCATGGGCCTATACACACACTTAAAAGCTCGTTAATATGATGACTATACGCCTCGAATTGATTCCCGTGAAGAGGCGACCGGCAGCTTAGGGAAGGGATCACATGTCCAGCATCTCGCTTTCGAAAGCACTGCGCACCAAAGCAGCAGCGCCACGAAGGGCAGTGGATGACCAAAACAACCGTCGTGTTCGAACGGTAACGGTGGGAGATCAGGATTGTCCAGAAATAGAAAATGATGCGATCGGCCCTGACCTGTTCTGGAAAATTGTCACCATCCTGGCGATCGTGTTGGCTGTTCACACTACCATTGGAATCGCTTTATATGGCTCCTATTGGCTGACCGCCTATTGGCTCGTTTGGAATAGCTGTTGGACGCAAGGATATTATTGCTAGAGTCTGTTACCCGCAGAATCGAAGGCGCTTGGCTTATCGGGTCAAGATCCACCAACCCACGTTTCGCCCTCGCCGAGCGTTATGAACCTATCTTGTGAAAGCCCAGCGTCGTCCAAGGCGCTCTTTAGCTTTTCTTGCGGCTCGTCGAACGCTTCCGCTGAAAGCTGGAAGGTTCCGAAGTGCATTCCAATACTGAGCTTCGCGCCCAAATCCTTGTGCGCGGCAACCGCTTCCGCTGGATCCATATGGATCGGCCTCATGAACCAGCTGGGTGCGTATGATCCGATTCCAAGAAGGGCAACGTCTGGAGAGCCGAGACGGTGCCTTATTTCGGTGTAGTGAGTGGAATAGCCGGAGTCGCCACCGAAATAGATGCTTCGTCCGTTCCGTTCGATGAAGTAGCTCCCCCAAAGGCTCTTGTCTCTGTCAAAGAGGCCGCGAGCCGACGAGTGCTGGGCGGGAGTGAAAACTATTTGTGTTTTGCCTCCAATGACAACGCGTTCCCACCAATCCATTTCATCAATACGTCGTATCCCGATAGTCTCCATCAGTTCCCGGTCACCAACAGGAACGATGAATTGTGGCGACCACCGCTGATTCAGCTTTTTCAGGGTCTCGACGTCCAGATGATCGTAGTGATTGTGGCTGATGACGACCACGTCGATACGCGGAAGCTCAGTTAACTTAATGCCAGGCTCTCTGACCCGCTTTGGGCCGAGTAATCCTAGAGGCCCTGCTCGTGTCGACCAGACCGGATCGGTGAGAATGTTTACGCCCGGTAACTGGATTAGGAACGTGGCGTGATTGACGAAGGTGATTGCCATCCCGTTTGGCGCAAGCTTCTCACCGAGTTGGGGCGTTCCGGTCGTTTCGACAAATTCAGGCCATTTGGCACGCCCTTCCTTTACCATACCAAGAACGTCACCGAGCCCAGGCGATAGCTGCTCTTCCAGTGTCGGATTGTAGAACTTTCTGCCGTCAAAATGATCAGACACCCCCCGCTCCGGCGCTGATGCGCACCCGAGCAAGGAAGGGAAAACAGTTGCAAGGAGCACCATATGCTTCTGCGCTTTCATTTGTGGCCTCTGGGTTGATCGGCGGCGAACGTGCGTTCCGCAGACACCGAGACCTCGTGCTGGTCTCGGCGCGCGACGCGATAGACGGACGCCGGGGGAATGTTAAATAAGGTACCGCCGATCCGGTCGGCCTCCAGCCCAAGTCGGTCCAACACCGTTCGGCTGATGGGGCAGCGGAGCCCATATGTGAACTGATAGAGCGCGCCATTCGGTCGTAATCGGTCGAACGTGCTTTCAAGTATCGCAAGAACGCTGCCGCAGGGCATTGAAAGAAGAGGCAGGCCGCTCAAGGCAGCGCCAGCTCCAATAGTCGAGTTCAGCCGGCTGCATCCTAGTTGGGTGGCATCAATGGATAGAACTTGCGCACGCGGAAACCGTCGTGCAAGCAGTTGCGAAAAATCACTGTTGGACTCGATCAGGATTAGCGCGCTCTCTGGGATACCGCGCTTGATCAGCTCTCGTGTAAAGGCACCTGTGCCTGCGCCGAGCTCAATTACCGGAGAGGAAGAAGCGTCGATCTCCTTGGTCATAAGGGAGGCGAGTGACCGACCCGATGGTACCACTGCAGCGATGCGCAACGGAGCCGCAATCCAAGCACGGATGAATCGGAAATAGTCACCCGGCTCATCTTTTTCAGATTCACGTCGGGGGCTGCACTGGTGAGTTGCACGGCGTCTTTCATTCAGCCGCCATACAACGACAACTAATCCCTCAACGACAACCAACGCGACAAGTGTCTTGAGTGCGACGACAGATGCGTTGATCCCATCCGCATTGACAGCTGCCGTGTATCCCGCGCCAATAAATATAACGTTCCACAGGGAAGCCCCAACCGCCGTCACGCCAAGGAACCGCCAGACGCTTACCCTTAGCAAACCCGATATGCAGGGCGCGATAAGTCGCACTGTTGGCACTAGTTGCGCCCCAAAGGCGATCGAGTCTTCATTCGCCTTAAAGCGTCCCATCCACCAATGAACGCCGGCTGGAGACAAGCCGGCGGCGCGAGCGGAGCGCTCAAGAAGCCGGACAGCTCTAGTCTCGCCCAGCGCGGCTCCGATTGCGTAAGCCGGAATGCATCCGATGACGCTTCCGATCGTGCATAGTGCCAGGGCGGTTGGCACGGAAACATGCCCTTCCGCTGCTGCGATTCCGATGATTACCAGCACTCCAAAAGACGGTAGAAATGGAAAAAAGCGCTCAAGAAGCGTTGCCCCAATAAGGGTGACGGCTTCACAACCGGCGATCCACGGGACGATAGCACCAATAGGATCCACAGCTCGCTACCCTTCGAGGTCGAGAGGTTGAAGAAGGTCGGTGCCGACCTGGCTAGATTGAGAAACAGGCTTTGAAGAGCGAGCACTGCATAGTGCTTCGCGTAAGGTCGCGAGCCCAGGAAATAGCGTGGAATCCACCGCAGTTGCATTCCGCGATGTCTCTCCACAGAACAGGCCTTAACGTGTAATCTTCATGTCCGGATTGTCGCCGTCCCAGCCCTGGAACCCACCAGAGGTCTCGCGGAAGCGAAGGCACTTTGACATCATCGATGTCGAGATACACATCGCGTCTCCCTTAATCGCCCATTTGGCAGACAGAGAGAACAGCAGGGGACCTCGCAGATTTCCCGTTCCGTCCTTGTTCAAGGTGAGTTTGAAGCTTCTGCCGTTCGGAGTGCTAGCCGACCAGGGAGCACCATCTGTGAGAACGGCTGCAACCCTCTCTGGCGGCAAATAAGGTTTTCCTTCGGCCGCTAGGACGGGGGCAAGAGCGAGAAATGCTGCAGTTGTTGCCGCGATCGAAAGCCGTATCGTCATGTCGGTTCCTCTCTGTTTCAGTGTTGAGGGTGTCAGCAACGGTGGCTGCCCCAAAAGCGACACAGGCTATTGAGGGGAACTGTCCCCGCCCCCGTCGGTCCAGCTTGGCGGAAGTCCAAGCTGGCGCGCGACTGCTCCAGGGATCCCCGGAGCCCGTCCGAATGTCTTGCAGGCTTCATATTTCGGCGTACCGCCTAGTGACGCGGTTATCCGTTGCATGGACGGGATGGAGGGTAGGCCTTTGAATGGATCGCGGCCGGTGACCAGCATGCGACTGAAATCGCCCGCAAAGGCGGAGGAAAGGGAGTAGGCGTCCCCAACCGTTGAAACACGGGCTCTCGTTGTGATGACATCAGCACGGCGCGACCAGAGCATGGCCGCCATCTGACGTCCGCCCCGGCCGATGGCCTCTGCCTCGACAGAAAGCCCACCGAGACCGATCGGAAGCCTCGGCACCGGCACGGGGAGCGCAACGGCAGCGCCGAGTGTTGCCACGGTGGAAGCAGCCGCAGCGGTTCGACCCGTGGCTGCCACACCTGTGATACTAGCATGCACTACCAAGTCAGCTGGGCGCCCCGGCCCGACGATTTCGAAGCGGTCGCTAAGCCCAACGCACAGCGCTCGATCAATGGCATTGGTGATTAGCGCACCGTCTTCGATGGTGACAGCATTGCCATCGCTTAGGCTCATTGACGTCGGAATGAGGCGGACGGTTCTTGCATCAAGGATCAGCGCCGACTCCAGGCGTAATTTTGCCTTCGTCAGCGTACCATTCGACGTTTCCATCCCTTCATATGAAAGCAGCGAATTGCCCTTCTGAAGAGGCATGCCAGCGCAAGCCTGCAGTGCCAGGCCAAGAACCGCAGGGGCTAACCGTACGGCGAATCCAACTCTTTCCAGGCCTGCCATCACTACCGATCTTCTGAACAAGGGGGCTCAGATTGAGGCTTAGCGATGCCAGGGTTAACGGCGGTAATGGCAGCGTAAAGTTGGGTAAATCTTGCCAGAATTTGAGCTTCCGGCCTAAGTCGATGGGCGACGGGGCAGTTCCAGTGTTATCGCCAATCCTCCTTCCTTCGGCAGGGATGCGTAGATGCGCCCCCCATGTCGCTCGACCGCTTGCCTCGCAATCGCAAGGCCGAGTCCGTATCCGCCTCTTGCTTCTACGCCATTGCCGCGAGAGAAGGGTTGGAAAATCCGCTCAAGCTCGTCTTGAGACACGCCCGGGCCACGATCTTCTATGCATAGCGTCAGCCGGTCCTGGCCGGTCTCGCAATGGACTGAGACCATCGAGCCGTCTGCGGTATACTTGATCGCGTTTCGGATGACGTTCTCAAGCGCCCTGTAGATCAGTTCCCCTTCGACTTCAGCCGGGAATGTGGAGTCGATGCTGGTCGCAATAGAGATACCCCGTGCTTGGGCTTCGAAAGCCGCATCACCAAGAATCTCGTTGAGGAGATCGATCACATCGACGGTCTGCGTCTTCAGTGGGAGGTTGGATTTGACTGTTGACCTCGCCAAAGTAAGAACCTCTCCGACGAGCATATCGAGGCGCTCGATCTCCCGGTCCATACGGTCCAGCATCGTACCAAGCTTAGCTGGACTTTGACGCAAGACGCCGACTACGGCCTGGAGCCGTGACAGCGGCGATCGAAGCTCATGAGATACGTCGTGGAAGAGCCGCTGCTGTGCGTCCTGCAACTCTTGAAGCCTCGCAGCGGTGGAATCAAAATCGTGAGCCAAGGTAGTGATTTCGTCCTTGCGGGCGCGGGGCTTGCCACCAATGCGCACGTCGAACCGTCCGTGGGCAAGAGCGCTCAAGCCATCGCGTAGCTGAACGACGGGGCGGATCAAGTACCTGGCCAGTATCGCAGCGGACAGCATGCTCGATATCAGCATGGCTAGCCAAAGGATAATCGGAGCCAAGCCATCAGGGATGATGCCCCGATATTTCGCCACCGAGATCTGGTAGCAGTCCTTCCCGCTTTTGACACGACGCATCTCCTGTGTGTCGTCGGCCGAGCAGGAGTCTGCCCCATTGATAGAAGAAAGTGTCAGGCCGAGCGGAAGGGTGCTTTCGCTCACGCTCATGAAACGCCGGGCAGCGTCCTCGCCGTCTGCGACGAGAATACTCTCCGTCAGGTCCAGAACGACTTCTCTCTTCTGGCGCTCCAGCTTCGAAACAAACGGGGGCGCCTGAATTTGGTTAACTACGTGTATAAAAGTCGTGATCGAAACGGCCAAGGTCAGCCAAATGACGACGGTAAATTTGACGAATAGCCGGGGCATCTCAATCCACGAGTAGTTGGTAGCCTTGCCCACGAACGGACTTTATCCACGACTGGCCGTCCGCCCTGAGACCGAGCTTCTGGCGAACGCTGCTCAGATGGACGTCGATACGCCGGTCGAACGGGGTCAGCGGTTTTCCGAAGGCTCGTTTCGAGATGTCCTGCTTGGGAACCAATTGCCCCGGATTGCGCGCGAGCACTTCCAGCAGGCTGAACTCAGTACCCGTGAGTTCCAAAGGCCTGCCATTCCACTCGGCAGTTCTATTCCCGGGCTGGATCGTCAGCCGCCCCGCGCGTATCGCTTCATCCGAATTTCCCCCTGTTGGCTGTCTCGCCCGGCGAAGGATGGCACGCACCCTCGCTGCCAGCTCACCGGGCGAGCAGGGCTTCGTGACATAATCGTCGGCTCCCAGGTTGAGGCCTGATATGCGATCGATGTCATCGCCGCGGGCGGTCAACATCAAGACAGGAACTTGGCTCACTGTCCTAATCCGCTGCAACACTTCGATACCGTTCATTCTCGGCATCATGACATCCAGCACGATCAGGTCGACGGAGTTGCACGATGCGGCGGCGATGGCAGCGCGACCATCGGCACCCGTCGCTACATCATAGCCTTCCTCGGCCAGGTATTCCTGCAGGAGTGTCGTGAGTTCGACATCATCGTCGATCAGGAGAACCTTGTTCATTCGGTTGGTCCATTGTCCATGCGTTGGTCCAATAACGCAGGCAAGCGACAGCGTTGCACAAATTTACGCAGCTTAACACTGGCTTGACCGCGCTTGACGTTCATCCTGCCACTCATGGACGGACAACATCGGTCGCAGGCTCCGTCGAACTGACTTCGCCTTGATGCAATGGCTGATGGTATCGGCGCACCGAGGTATTAATGCTGGAGACCATTACTCGTCCGAATCATGAAGATCCGGGCAAGCCCGTTTCAATCGAACGTCAACGTACTTGGGGCGTCGAACTGAGTCGTCCCGATGGTCTGGGTTATCGACACAGGGTGTCCGCCGCCTCGGTTGCCTTCGTCATAACGTTCGCGACGGCACTTGTCGCATGCGAGAGCGTGATGGCCCAGCAACCAGAAACGCCTGCACTGACCGTATCGCTTACATCACCGCAGGAGCGAGAGTGGGCAGAGACAGTACCCGCAAGTGGCTGGCTCCGGCCCTGGCAGGAAGCGGTCATAGCCTCTGAAATCAGCGGTCTTCGAATAACAGAGGTTCTTGTCGACGTTGGGTCTGTGGTCACGAAAGGACAGACACTTGCTCGACTCTCGCAAGAAACCACGTTGGTCGATCTTCGCAAACAGGAAGCTGCGGTCGATACGGCGAAGGCGAACTTTTCCAAGGCGAAGGCGGATGCGGATCGAGCAAGGCAACTTCGCCCTTCCGGCGCCATATCCGATCAAAGCATCACGGAACGGCTGACCAACGAACGAACGGCAGAAGCAAGCCTGAAAGCCGAAGAGGCCGCCCTCGAAAGCCAACGGATCAAGTTGTCGCAGACAGTTATCACGGCTGTCGATGACGGTGTCGTCACATCAAGATCGGCCAATCTTGGTGCGGTTGTTGCATCAGGAACCGAATTGTTCCGCATGATCCGCCAGCAGCGGATCGAATGGCAGGCTGAAGTCTCAGCCCGTTACCTTCCCAGGATTTCAGAGGGGCTATCGGTCGAGATTGACGCCCCGAACGATCACCCCATTCGTGGCAAGGTCAGGCTTGTCGCTCCGACCGTCAATGCCGGTACAGGGCGAGCGATTGCTTATGTCAGCATTCCTAAGGAAAGCCAGCCGCGAGCGGGGCTTTACTTGACGGGCCGCATTGAACTGCAAACCACGCCTGCACTCACTATTCCGGAAACGGCACTCGTGTTCCGCGACGGCCTCAACTACGTCTTCACGGTCGGAGCGGATCTTCGGGCACGGCGCATCCGTGTGGAGACGGGGCGTCGCAATAACGGGGAGGTCGAGGTAATCGTGGGCCTCGACGAGTCGGCAAAAATCGTGAGAGCGGGCGGAGCATTTCTGACGGATGGTGTGCTCGTGAACGTGGCGGAGCAGAGCCAATGAACTTCTCCGCTTGGTCGATTCACAACCCGGTTCCGGCAATTCTGCTGTTTGTATTGCTCACTCTCGGAGGAGCTCTGGCGTTCCAGCGACTCTCGATCCAGGACTTTCCAGACATGGATCTTCCGACGATCAGCGTCACCGCCAGACTGGAGGGAGCAGCTCCTACGCAGCTCGAGACCGAAGTCGCTCGCATCATTGAGGACAAGCTCGCCTCGCTCACCCATCTCGAGCACATAACAACAAGGATCACCGACGGAACCGTCTTGATCAATGTTTCATTCCGGTTGGAGAAGGACGGCACGGAAGCACTCAATGAGGTGCGTAACGCGGTCGATACCGCGAGAGCCGATCTTCCTGCCCAGATGGAAACGCCGAGCGTCACCAGGGTGACGACGCGGAGCTCAGCCCTGGTGACATACGCAGTCCGCTCATCCCACCTGAATGAGACGGAGCTTTCCTGGTTCATCGACAACGATATGTCCAAGGCATTGTTAGCGGTACCGGGTGTCGGTCAGGTGGGCCGCATCGGAGGCGTGGATCGACAGATTCACGTCGACCTCAATCCGACCACGATGGCCCAATACGGCGTTACCGCGGCGACGGTCTCGGCGCGCTTGGGAGCAGTTCAAGCCAACACCTCGGGCGGGATCGGAGAAGTCGGAGGTAGCCGGCAGTCCATACGCACACTTGGAGCCGTCGCGTCCGTCGAAGAGCTCGGGGCGCTCCGGATACCTTTGCCAAACGGCGAGGAAATCCGGCTCGACGAGGTTGGAACTGTCTCGGATAGCTTCGCCGAACGATCTTCAAGGGCATACTTCGACGGTCAATCTGTCATCGCGGTCGAGATCAAGCGATCAAATGGTTTTTCGGATACCGGCGTGGCCGCCGCCCTCCAAAGTGCAATCGAAAAATTCGCCATCGCTCATCCCGAAGTGCAGATTGACGAAGCTTACAGCGTCACTGGGCCAATCCTGGAAAATTACGACGGTTCGATGCATATGCTGTACGAAGGTGCAGCTCTCGCCGTGGTCGTTGTCTGGCTTTTTTTGAGGGATTGGCGAGCCACCATACTGTCTGCCGTGGCTCTGCCCTTGTCAGTCATTCCGACGTTTCTCGTCATGTACATGGCGGGATACAGCCTAAATACCTTCACGCTTCTCGCCTTGTCACTTGTTGTCGGCATCCTGGTCGACGACGCCATCGTCGAGATCGAGAATATCGCCCGTCACCTCAAACAGGGAAAACCACCTCTTGAGGCGGCACTCGAAGCGGCAAACGAGATCGGTCTTGCTGTCATTGCCACCACGTTCACTTTGGTCGCGGTGTTCTTGCCAACAGCCTTCATGGGGGGGATTCCAGGCCTTCTTTTCCGCCAGTTTGGCATTACCGCAGCCGTGGCCGTCCTGGCCTCGCTCGTCGTTGCCCGTCTACTGACCCCAATGATGGCCGCATACTTCATGAAGGCGCATCCGGCCCTAGAGAGGGATGGAGGTGTCATGCGGGCCTACATGGGCCTCGTGAAGGCTTCCCTGACCCACAGAAAGACGGCCATTCTGCTGACAATTGTCGCTGTCGCACTATCGTTTGGCTCAATTCCCTTCCTGACGACGGGCTTCGTTCCCGCTTCCGACGACGCTCGTGCACAAGTGACACTGACCTTGCAGCCGGGTGTGACGCTCGACCAAACGGACGCCATTGCGAGGAAGGCGGCAGATATTGTGCGCGATCTTCCGAACGTGACGCATGTCTTCTCATCCGTGGGGTCGGCTTCGTCTGGCGGTGGGCCAAATACCACCACAACGAGCGATGTTTCATCCGCCGTACTGGTTGTGACGCTAACGCCCATCGCTGAAAGAGATCGAAAGCAATTTGAAATCGAAAATGAAATTCGACAGGCTCTTACTTCGCTTCCAGGAGTAAGGATTGCGGTTGGCAGCGGCGGCAACGGAACAAAGCTCGATATCACGCTCGCCAGTGACGACGCGGGCGCCCTCGATTCCGCCGCGTCGGCTCTCGAAGATCAACTTCGTACCCTGAGTGGCGTTGGAGCTGTGTCGTCCACAGCCTCTCGGCAGGCTCCCGAGATCCAGATCATCCCCGATTTGTCGCGCGCGGCCGCTCTCGGAGTCACCTCAAGCGCCCTCGCGGAGGCGGTACGTGTGGCGACCGGCGGCGACTATTCTTCTGCCCTGTCAAAGCTGAACTTGTCACAGAGGCAAGTCCCCATTGTCGTCCGCTTCGATTCCGGAACGCGCACCAATCTCGACGACATGAAGAACATCAGAGTGGCCGGTACGAACGGTAGCGTCGATCTCGGGTCTGTCGCCGATGTCCATATCGGCGGCGGCCCCTCACAAATCGACCGCATTGACCGGATGCGCAACGTGACTCTGTCGGTCGAGCTGAACGGCCGTATCCTGGGCGATGTCTATCGTGAAGCGCAAGCACTACCGGCATTTCAACATCTGCCACCCAGCGTAACGACAGTCGAACAGGGCGAACTCCAGCTCAGTTCCGACCTTTTCGAGAGCTTTGGCGTCGCCATGGCTATCGGCGTTCTCTGCATCTACTCTGTGCTTGTGATGCTCTTCCACGACTTCCTTCAGCCCTTCACCATCTTGATGGCGCTGCCACTTTCCCTGGGAGGCGCACTGGTGCCGCTCGTGATTACCGGGACCAGCTTTTCGCTGCCGGTCGTCATCGGCCTTCTCATGCTGATGGGGGTGGTTACGAAGAACTCCATCTTGCTTGTCGAGTACGCCATCATGTCACGGCGAAGAGGCCTGTCGAGGTTCGACGCCCTCATCGACGCATGTCACAAGAGAGCCCGCCCCATTGTGATGACCACGATCGCCATGGCATCGGGCATGCTTCCGATCGCGCTCAACCTAACGGGCGGAGACCCGAGTGTTCGGCAACCGATGGCAATCGTCGTCATTGGTGGCGTTATGACCTCTACCTTGCTGAGCCTCGTCGTCATCCCCGTCATCTTCACGTTCGTCGATGACCTGCTCAACGCTCTCAAGCGACTCCTGCACTTGATGGATACTCAAAGGACAACGGATCCGATGGTGCCGACGTCCCAAAGTGACGAGCGATCCTCGATGCAACATGGGGCCGAACTCGGCGGACGCTAACGCACCTCATGCAAGGTAAACGTTGGCTAGGATAGGACGCTTCGTTATGTACCAATCGTCATCGCAGCGCATCGTCGTCATGACCGGGGCAACAAGCGGCTTCGGCGCACACACCGTGAAGCACATCGCCGCGCAGCCGGACACGATGGTCCTTGTTGGAGCAAGAGGAAGCGGTCGAAGCTCACCATCGGGTGTGCAAATCTTGCCGCTCGACTTAGCGTCTCTTACGAGCGTCCGAGAGTTTGCCGAGACCGTTATTCGTAAGATCGGCGACGCCCAGATCGACATTCTGATCCTCAACGCCGGTATACACGGATCGGAGGCAGATCAACGAAGTGCTGACGGCTACGGCCTCACGTTCGCCGTCAATCATCTTGCCCACTATCTGCTCGCTCGCCTACTGTTGCCATACATCGCCGATCAGGGCCGACTCGTCATCACATCGAGCAACATGCACAATCCTCCACTGAAGCGGATCGCCCCCAGGAAGCTCGATCTGCAAGAGTGGGCCTATCCCACAAAAGATGGCTCCGGCACAGGGATCCGTTCCTACACGGCCTCAAAACTCTGCAACCTCATGACCGCCATCTCGCTGTCCCGGCTAGAAGACGTGAGAGTTCGTCGGCTTAGCATAGTTGCCTTCAATCCCGGTCTCACCGGCGGCAGCTCCGGACGTGATGCATCGCCTCTGCAGCACGCACTCGTCGCACTTATGATGCGCACGATTTTCCCACTGATCGGTCTGTTTCGCCCGGAGTTCGTGATGAATAGTCCCGAGCACTCGGGAAAAATGTTGGCAGACGTCGCGTTGGGTTCTATCGCCCCGCCTCGTGACAAGATCTATGTTTCCCTGGTCAAGGGGAAGCCGACGTTTCCGGACCCATCAGAACTGGCCAGAAGCCGGTTTGACCAGGAAAGGCTCTGGCGTGAAAGCGCAGCTATGGTTGGGCTTACGGAAGACATTTGATGCAAGGTGAGGTGGTTCACAAAGCTGTTCTGGCCTGCGCGCCCAGGCGCTGACGCCTCAAGCCAGACACTGCGCTCCGCTCAATAAATCAACAGAGGTGTTCGGCCCACAAACTGAGGCTGGGTGACCTGTGAAAGGATGAAATCCGCAACATCCTCACGCGAGATTCGACCGCCATGAACCCCCTGCAAGTCCGTCAACGCACGATAATGCCGCGTCCTTGGTCCGTTACCCAGAAAACCCGGTCGAACAATGATCCAGTTCGCAATGTCGCGCGTGATGATTTGTTCCTGACGGTCTTTGTCGTCATACATTCGCCGAAGCACGAGTGGCATAAAGAGATAATCATACAGTACCCCTCCATGGCCTTTGCTGTCTCCCGCGCCGATGCCCGTCACCGCGATTAAAAGCTGCTCAGGCTTGAGCGCTTTCGCGAGATTTTGGGCGCATTGGGAGAACATGGTGAGCTTCTGCGTTACGTTTGTGGTTCCCAGGCAGTCGCACACCACCGCCTGCCCAGCCGTGACTTCCAAAACCGAACTCGGATCCAGGGCGTCGCCTGCAACAATGTGCAGGTTTGGGTTGCTAATCGTCATTCGCCCCGGGTTGCGAGCAAGCACCGTCACTTCATGACCATCGGCCAGCGCCAGCCGGGCTAGTGCCAATCCAATTCCTCTTGTCGCACCTATAATTGCGATTTTCATGTTGCCTCCAGTTAACCTATCTGCAGGCCGAATGATGGCCGGCGGAGAGCTTCTTGCGACCTATGCGCCACTAGATCTTGGGCTAGTACTTTCTATGGCAGGCGAGCTCGTGGGCGCGTCTCCAAGGTATGAAGCCGGTCTTCGTAGATGTTCATTGTGCAAGCGCGCAGATTGTTCTCTTTCCCGCATTGGTTCAGACGCACGCGCCATGCTCGATGCTCGGCCAGCAAATCGACGACTTCGCTTGCATTTGCCTGAGCTAGCAATTGGGCAAAGGTGCTCGCAAGC
Organism: Pleomorphomonas sp. NRK KF1; assembly: GCF_023721755.1. Classification (GTDB taxonomy): domain Bacteria; phylum Pseudomonadota; class Alphaproteobacteria; order Rhizobiales; family Pleomorphomonadaceae; genus Pleomorphomonas. The sequence goes on from NZ_JAMDLH010000002.1 coordinate 865,691, forward strand.
CGCATATCGAGCGAGGCGAGCAAGTCATCCCCACAGATGAGACTCTCGACAGAGGACAGAGTGCGATCGCAATCGAAACTTGGCGTCGTGGAGTTGGCCGGCGTCGTCATGATGGCGATGCAAAGAGTGGTTCTCACGCCGGGGTTTCCGGTCATTACATGCACCCCTGATCGCCAGCTCGCTTTGTGCCTAAGGACACAGTGGGACGTCGGCCGTTCCGAACGGGCATCCCTTCCCCGCGACCGCGCAGGTGGGCATTAGAGATGACAAAACACGCAAACACGAAAAAGCGTGTTCCGGCAGCACGGCCAAGAAAAGTGTCCACGGTGAGTTCTGCCCCGCCTCGCTCACAACTCAGATTAGGTTATGCGTTTTTGGTAGCGCTCAGGCTATAACTACCAATCCAAGTGTAAAGCTCGGTCAAGTTAGCGTTAACTTCCGTAAATCTGATCCCTTTTCAGCACTAATGGCGCTAATATCAAAGCTGTGGTGACGCCCTCTCTGGAGCTGCAGGAAGCAATTTGTAGGCTTGACCGCATCGGCAGACCGTCCTCGCACATTTTCTCAATTAGCAATCGAGAGAAATACGGCATGTTCGATCTTGAGAATCGCGTCGCGTTGGTAACAGGGAGTTCGCGCGGCATAGGCGAGGGAGTTGCATTGGCACTTGCGGAAGCAGGTGCGGCGGTCGCCGTGAATTATCGCAGTCGAGCCGCCGAGGCAGAGGCTGTCGTCGATACCATAAAGGCAGTAGGTGGCCGCGCTGCGGCTTTCCGCGGCGACGTATCGCTGCACGACGACGTGCAAGCGATGGTTCGGGCAATCGAAGAACAGCTCGGTTCGATCGACATCTTGGTCAACAACGCCGGCATGGTTATGATGCGCGGGCTGGACAATGTGACAGAAGAAGATTTCGATCGCGATCTCGCGGTCAACCTAAAATCAGCCTTTCTATGTACGCAGGCTGTCCTACCGGGGATGCGTGCAAGGAACTGGGGACGCGTCGTATTCATATCTTCCATTGGAGCACATACGGGCAACGGCCCTCCGAGCCTAGGATATGTCGCATCGAAAGCAGGGCTTGAAGGATTAATGCGTGGTTATGCTCAGCGCCTTGCATCGGAAGGTGTGACTGCCAACGCGGTTGCACCCGGATTAATCGAAACGGAAATGGCGAAGCCGCTGATTAACGAGAACCTAATCGCTCACATACCTGTAGGCCGTGCGGGGCAGCCTGAGGATATCGCGCTGGCCGTCTTAATGCTCGTACACAATGGCTACATGACCGGACAGACCATAGCGGTGAACGGTGGGGTGCTGCTTTCATAGAAGCGAACTAGCTCGTTCCTTTCTCGAGGATCATTATTAGGCTGGCCCGAGCTTCACTTATGGGCAATCATGTATAGAAGAGCCGGGATAGCACCGAAGCCATCCCGGACTTTTTCCTTTCGTCGCTTTATCAACCCGCCTTGCGGAGCATCTGGCCACGTTCGGCCGAGGCCTGGGCGAACTGATCGTCCAACTCACCAGCCCGAACTGCCTCGATCAGCTTGTCGATGATGCCGGGCAGGCTCGCGAACTCGCCGACGGTGACGGCATTCTTGTCCTTGGCGAACTCGATGGTCTTACCCGCATAGCGAAGGCCGAAGAAGAACTGACCGCTGGCGTCGGTGAACCATCCGGCACGCAAACGCTTCGGCGCTTCGACCTGAACGCGCTGGCCATCTGCATCCTTACGCCACACCTTGTGCGTCGGTGCGAAATGCTGACCGGCAATCTTGGCTTCGGCCATAGCCTTCTGTTCGGCGAGGGCAGAAATCACCTTGTCGCGGGCACGTTCGACGGGGTTGTCGCTCGTGCGCACGGGCTTGGCATTGGTCAGCTTCAGGCTCTTCAGGATGCTCATTGTCGGGACCTCCATGTGTAAAGTCCCATCCCATCTACAGCCGTTTTCCAAACTCGCAACCAGAACTACCAACAATGCGAATGCGAGAACGCACCGGACCGTATTTCGGTTGTTGAGCGAAATAGAAACGGCGAACAAGCTCATTCTCTTCTGTTATCTCCTGCAACAATTACTGCCGTCAAAATCGAGAAGAAATTTAGCACAGACTTAGCACGAATAATATTGACGCTTTGATTTCATTAATGTTATTATGGATTACCCAGTCTTGGTAAGGGAGAGGTCGAGAGTTCAATCCTCTCTCGCAGCACCATTTTTCCTCAACAAATCGGTCGGCGGCTGAAGCATCAGTTTCGATGCCTTGCGCTGCATCATGCAGGGCACAGCATGAACATGCGGGCAGTTCGGCACGATAGGGACGTGTCGATTCCCGCTCTGTTCGGTCAGGGTATCTGCAGCTCTTCCCGAAGTACCGAGGCGATCATAGGTAGCCTCGACGGGTTCCTGGCCTGCTTGCGGATCTCCGCTCCACGATGGCGATGGCCGGAAGCTGTCGCTTCCCTCCATCCTCAGGCATGATAGACTGCCGAGCACCGCGTTCCCGACGCACGACCGATGCGGGCGTGGTCCCGAGGAGAGCGACCTGCATGGGAGGCGCCGTTGCCATCAGCTATCTTGGCGGGAACCGCAATTGCCAGCCGGCAACCGCTGCGGCGGCCTTTCTCATGGGCCGTCGGACTGACGGCGCTGGGGCTTCTGGCGCTCGTAGGCGCCGCCGCTGCGGACGATACAGCTTCGGCGAATGGCCCCACCGTCGTCCCACTTCTTGATGCCGTCACTCACGGTGACGGCATCCCGCTTGCCTATCCCTCGGGCAAGCCGGAGGTAACGGCGCGCCTCATCGAGATCAAGCCCGGCGTGGAGACCAATCATCACCGCCATCCGGTCCCGCTGTTCGCCTATATTCTGGAGGGAGAGTTGACGCTGCACGATGAGCGTGGAGGCATACGCAAGGTGAAGGCTGGCGATGCTTTCATGGAATCGAGTGGCTGGCATTTCGGGCGCAACGAAGGCAGCGAGACCGTGCGCTTGCTGGCGGTATACCTCGGCGCACAGGGAACCCCGCTATCGGTGCAGAAGCCGGACTGACCCGGTACGCAGGTATCCGCGTTAGCGCCGCGCTCGTGCGACGACCGGCCCGGGAGCGTCAAGCTGCTCGCTCCACCTTGGCTCCCCCACTCGTCAGCGCCGGTGCGATCGGCGGATCGGGACGACGTGTTCAGCGGGATGTCCCTCACCGACCCGATGCTGGCAGCATCATGGCCCCATGTCCCATGCGCGCCATTTCTTGCGACAAAGGTCGTAGCTCCGAAACGGCCCTTCGGGGCATATGTCTCGCTAAATGTCCCATCCCTTCCAGCCTCTCAACGCGCCACGAGGCCTAAACAATCCCGATCAGCAAATCGATGGTCGCATTTTTCTAGGTTCAATGAGCACCCCTCGGGTAAGGTTCCAGAAATGCCCATCTCAGGACGCCGGGATGTCGGCATTCGGATAATTGTCCTTTCAGGACAAAGTTCATGTCACAGACGTTAATTTCGAGACATCTCCTGTCCCGGCGTGCAGGCCCGATTGGTTGACAGGGGCCAGATGACCGGCAATCCTTGCCCGCGAACGGAGGCCGAAGCGAGCCCCGGAGGGCGGGTAAGTGGTCACGCTGAGAGACATTGCGAACGAGGTTGGTGTGTCCGCCAAGACCGTGTCGCGCGTGGTCAACCACGATCCGGCGGTCAGCGATGCCACGCGCGATGCCGTCATGGCGGTGGTGCGCCGCCGCCGCTATCTGCCGGACAACGCCGCCAAGGCGATGCGGGCGGACGTGGCGCCAGCCGTGGGCTTCATCGCCGATCGCATCACGACGACCCCCTTTTCGGTCGACATCATTCGTGGCGCCCAGGCTGCGCTGAAAGCCCAGTCCCGCAGCATGGTGATCATGGATCACGAAGGCGACCGCGACACCGAGGAGACATCCTGGCAGATGTTCCGCTCCTACAACGTGTCCGGCGTCATCTATGCCACCATGTTTCACCGTCCGGTCGAATTCGACCAGCCGGCCTACTTCCGCAACATCGTGCTGGCCAACTGCTACTCGATGAAGCGCAACCACCCATCGGTCTTGCCGGACGACGAAGGCGGAGGCTATCGCCAGGCCCGACATCTGATCGAGCTCGGCCACCGGCGCATCGGCGCCATCACGCTGAACCCGGCCATCCGGGCGACAGTTCTGCGCGGCGGCGGCTATCGCAGCGCCTTCGCCGAGGCGGGGCTCTCGTTCGACCCGTCGCTGGAGGTCCCCGGCTCGCGGGGGCCGGTCGGCAACGACCACATGATCGCCACCGAAGTAGCCACGGCGATGCTGTCGCAGAAGGACCGGCCGACGGCCATCATCTGCGGCAACGATCAGACCGCCGTGCAGGTCTACGCGGCCGCGGCCAACCTCGGCCTTTCGATTCCCGACGATCTCTCCGTCATCGGCTTCGATGACATGCAGGTCATCTCGACGACCCTGCGCCCGATGCTGACCTCGGTTGCGCTTCCCTATTTCGACATCGGTCGGATCGCCGCCGAGGTGATGGCCATGCTTGGCGAGGAAACCGAAGGACCGATGGCCCGACAGATCCTCGTCCCCTGTCCGCTCGTAGAGCGGAAGTCCTGTCGCCCTCTGGTCTAGGGACGGCAGCCAAAGTCCGTATCGCAGGGAGCGAGGCGGGCACCGAGATCGCCGCCGGGAGTGTGTTTCACGGCGACGATCCCTTGAAACGACGTCTGACTCGCCAGACCCGGCAGCGCAGCGCTGCCGGGATGGGTTGATCATTGCCTTGAAGAACGAGGCCGGCCGCGTAGCAAAACCTGCGTCAGGCCCGCCGACAAAGCGGAGGAGAAACTATGGGACGGTTCGCAAAACTAACTGGGATTCTAGCCCTGACGACGGCTCTCGCCGGACCGGCGCTGGCCGCCACCGAGCTGTCGATGTGGTATCACGGCGCGGGCGGCGACAGCGCCGAGCGCGATACGTTTGCCCGCATCATCAAGGAGTTCAACGAGTCCCAGAGCGACTGGGAAGTGAAGCTGCAGGCCTTCCCCCAGATCGCCTACAACGACGCCATCACCGCCGCCGCCGTTGCCGGCAAGCTGCCCGACATCATCGACGTCGATGGTCCGATCATGCCGAACTGGGCCTGGTCGAAGTACATGCAGCCACTGCCCATTCCCGAGGAGAAGTTCGCCAAGTTCCTGCCCGGCACGCTCGGCCACTGGGACGGCAAGCTCTACTCGGTCGGCCTGTGGGACGCCGCCGTTGCGATGTATGCCCGCAAGTCGGTGCTCGAAGAGAATGGCATCCGCATTCCGACGCTGGACAAGCCCTGGACGCTTGAAGAGTTCGACGCCGCGCTGGTCAAGCTCAAGGACAGCGGCAAGTTCGACTACCCGCTCGATCTCGCCATGAACGACAAGGGCGAGTGGTATCCCTACGCCTTCAGCCCGTTCCTGCAATCCTTCGGCGGCGACATCGTCGATCGGTCGACCTACAAGACCGCCGAGGGCGCCCTCAACGGCGAGGCTGCCGTGAAGTTCGGCAACTGGTGGCAGAGTCTGTTCGAGCGCAAGCTGGCGCCGGGAACCTCGCAGGATACTGCCGACCACGACACCGGCTTCCTCGAAGGCAAATACGCGCTGCAGTGGAACGGCAACTGGGCAGCGCTGAAGCCGCTCGACAAGTTCGGCGACGACATGCTGTTCCTGCCGGCCCCTGACTTCGGCCACGGCCCGAAGATCGGCGCGGCGTCCTGGCAGCTCGGCATCTCCGCTTCCAGCGAGCATGCCGACGGCGCCGCCAAGTTCATCGAGTTCGCGACGCAGGACAAGTATCTCGCCGCCTTCTCCAACGCCATCGGCCTGATCCCGGCCACCGCCGAGGCGGCGCAGATGACCGAGAACTACAAGGACGGCGGCAAGCTCGCCGTGTTCTACGACCTCTCGGCCAAGCAGGCGCTCGTCCGACCGGTGACGCCTGGTTACGTCTTCGCCGCCAAGGAGTTCCGCAAGGCGCTGAGCGACATCGCCGACGGCGCCGACGTGCAGGACACCCTCGACGCGGCCGCTGACGCCATCACCGCCGACATCGAGAAGAACAGCGGCTACGGCCACTGACAGAACGACCGGGGCCGGCATGTGCCGGCTCCGGCACCCCACCGTTCGACAAATGAAGCGCCCGTCGGGCGTCTCCAGCAAGGCCGAGGATCTTGACCCAACGATCTCAATCCCGGTTCGGCAGGAACACGGTGGCCGGTTGGCTGATGGCCGGCCCCAGCCTCGCCATACTCGCCATCTTCCTCATCCTGCCGTTCTTTCTGGCCTTCGGGCTGTCGTTCACCAACCAGCGGCTGATCTCGCCCAACCCGACCGAGTATGTCGGGATGCGCAATTTCGAAAGCCTGCTCGGCGTCGGGACGCTGACGCTCGAACCCTTGCGCGGCGAGAATGGCGACCTCATCCTCGAGGACGGCGCACCGACCTATCCGCGACTGCGCGGGTACACGCGCAACAACCCCGACTATCCGCATCTCAACGGCATGCGCGAATGGATCTCTTGGACGTGGGGGGAGAACCGCGTCTACGTGCTCGCCTCGGACGTCGTGTTCATGCGGGCGCTCGTCAACACCTTCATGTTCGTGCTGATCGTCGCCCCGCTCCAGGGCGCCCTTGCACTCGGCCTCGCTCTCCTGGTCAACCAGAAGCTCAAGGGCATCAACGCCTTCCGGGCGATCTTCTTCATGCCGGTCGTGGTGTCGATGGTGGTGGTGGCCCTGTTGTGGCGCTTCATCTACGACGGGCAGAACGGCCTGCTCAACACGCTGCTCGCCTTCCTCACCTTCGGCGGCTTCAAGCCGGTCGACTGGCTCGGCAACACTTCGACCGCCTTCGGCGCCATGATCGCCATGTCGATCTGGCAGGCCGTGGGTTTCCACATGGTGATCTGGCTGTCGGGTCTTCAGACCATTCCCGAGCATCTCTACGAGGCGGCGCGCATCGAAGGCGCCAGCCGATGGCAGACCTTCGTCCACGTCACCTGGCCGGGCCTCAGGAACACCGCCGTGCTGGTGCTGATCGTCATCACCATGCAAGCCTTCGCCCTGTTCACCCAGGTCGACGTGATGACCAACGGCGGACCGATCGACAGCACCCAGTCGCTTGTCTACCAGGCCGTCCAGCGTGGCTACGGCCAGCAGGATATCGCCGGCGGTTCGGCCATCTCGGTGCTGCTGTTCCTCATCGTGCTCTCCATCTCGCTGATCCAGCGCTATCTCACGAGGGAGCGGACCTGATGCCATCCCGCACGCCCGAAACCCGCGCGACGTCTCTGTTCATGCGCTATGCCATCCTCGTTCTGGTGGCGTTGATCTTCGTCTTCCCGCTGGTGTTCATGCTGGTATCGTCGCTGAAGCCGTCCATGCAGCTTCTGTCCGACACCTCCTCCATCCGCGCCTTCCTGCCGGTGGGCGACATCTCGCTCGACAATTACACGGCAAGCTTTGCCCGCGCGCCGGTGGCTCTCTTCATCTTCAACTCGATCTTCGTCACCTCGGTAACGGTGGTGCTCAACCTCGTCATCTGTTCGATGGCCGGCTTCTCCTTCGCTTTCCTGGACTGGAAGGGCAAGGACGTGATGCTGTCGATCGTCATCGCCACGCTGATCGTTCCGCTCGAAACCATCGCCATCCCGCTTCTTCTGGTGGTCAACAACCTGCCCTGGATCGGCGCCGACGGCATCGAGTGGGGCTGGCTCAACAGCTACCGCGTCCAGATCGTGCCTTTCCTGTCGGATGCGCTCACCGTCTTCCTGTTCGTGCAGTATTTCCGCGATCTGCCGCGCGACCTGATCGAGGCGGCCCGGATCGACGGCGCCTCCTGGTTCCAGATCTACGCCAAGGTGATCATGCCGATCTCCGGCCCGGTGATCGCCACCGCCGCCATCCTGCGCTTCCTCGCCATGTACAACCAGTATCTGTGGCCGCTGATGGTGACCCAGTCGGAGCAGTACCGGCCGGTGATGGTGGGCCTGCAGTACTTCTTCCAGCTCAACACCGACTGGGGGCAGGTCATGGCCTACCTGTCGATGATCACCGTGCCGGTGCTGGCCTTCTACCTCGCCCTGCAACGCGCCTTCATTACCTCGATCGCCTCCACCGGCATCAAGGGATGACGTGGCGCGCTTGACCCCTCCCGCCGACCCGGCCTCTGTCGGATCGGCTCAACATGGAACACTGACTGTGACTCTTTCTCTCGACGATAAATGGATCTGGGACTTCTGGCTGGCCAGGGATGGGGACGAGTGGCACATCTTTCACCTGCAGGCCCCGAAGTCGCTGATCGACCCGCACAAGCGCCATCGCAACGCCAGCTATGGCCACGCCACCTCGCGGGACCTTCGCAACTGGATCCACCATGGCACCTGCTTCGGTCCATCGACCGACGGGCCGGCCTGGGACGACCTCTGCACCTGGACCGGTTCGGTGGTGAAGGGCGACGATGGCCTCTGGCACCAGTTCTACACCGCCAACCGGCGTGACGAGGACTGCATGTACCAGCGTATCGGGCACGCCATCTCGCCCGACCTCTTTACCTGGACGCGCGTCGGCAACGGCCTCATCCTCGACATCGACACCCGCTGGTACGAGGAGTGGGAGCCGGGCATCTGGGGCGACCGGGCGATGCGCGACCCCTGGGTGATGCGCGACCCCACCGGCGAGGGCTGGGTGATGTACTTCACCGCCCGCGTGCCGATCGGCGACGAGATGAACGCCCGCGGCGCCATCGGCTTTGCCCGCTCACCCGATCTCTTCACCTGGACGCTCGAACCGCCGATCTACGCCGGCGGCGACTTCGGCCAGTTGGAGGTCCCGCAGGTCTTCGAGATCGAAGGCAAGTGGTACATGCTGTTCTGCACCGCCAGCGTGCACTGGTCCAAGGCCTATGCGGCCGGCGCCCCGACTGCTCCGGTCAGCGGCACGCACTATCTTATCGCCGACAGCCATCTCGGCCCCTGGACGGTCGCACCCGGTCCGTTCCTCGACGGGGCGACGAACAGCGGCCAGCGCTATGCCGGCAAGATCGTGGTCGCCGACGAGGGGCTGCTGTTCATGAGTTTTGCCAACCATCCGACGCCGGACACGTTCGGCGGCTACGTCGGCGATCCCGTACCGGTGACACGCGATCCGAAGACCGGCCTCCTCCACGTCGAAGGCTGAGGCGGCAGGGCGGCCGGCCAAAGGATCGGCCGGTTGCCGCAACGAACGGACATTCCAGGGAGACTATCGCATCATGGCCAGCCTCAGCATGAAGTCGGTGCGCAAGAGTTATGGTGCCGTCGAGGTCATCAAGGGGGTCGATCTCGACATCGCCGATGGCGAGTTCGTCGTGTTCGTTGGCCCGTCGGGCTGCGGCAAGTCGACGCTCTTGCGCATGGTGGCGGGGCTAGAGGAGATCACCGCCGGAACGATGGAAATCGGCGGCCGGGTGGTCAACGACCTTGAGCCCAAGGATCGCGGCATCGCCATGGTGTTCCAGTCCTACGCGCTCTATCCGCACAAGACGGTCTACGACAACATGGCCTTCGGCCTGCATATCGCCAAGGCGCCCAGGGCCGAGGTGGACGCCAAGGTCAGGAAGGCCGCCGAGATCCTGAAGCTCGAGCCCTATCTCGACCGGTTGCCGAAGCAGCTTTCCGGCGGCCAGCGCCAGCGGGTCGCCATCGGCCGCGCCATCGTGCGCAATCCGGAGGTGTTCCTGTTCGACGAGCCGCTCTCCAACCTCGATGCCGCCCTGCGCGTCAACACCCGCGCCGAGATCGCCAAACTGCACCGCGACCTCGGCGCGACGATGATCTACGTCACCCACGATCAGGTGGAAGCAATGACCCTGGCCGACAAGATCGTCGTCCTGGAAGGCGGCTACGCCCAGCAGATCGGCACGCCGATGGAGCTCTACCATACGCCGGCCAACCTGTTCGTCGCCGGCTTCATCGGTTCGCCCAAGATGAACTATATCGAGGTGACGGTGGCGGGGGTGTCGACAGACGGTGTCAAGGTGGCGGCCCCGGACATCGGCGAGGCTCTCCTGCCCATCGACCCCGGCAAGGCAGCGGTCGGCGACCGGGCGACGCTTGGGATTCGGCCGGAGGACATGCGCCACGGCAAGACGGACGGCATCACCGTCAGCGGTAACGTCGAACTGGTGGAGCGGCTTGGACACGAGACGTTGGTCGAGATCACCACCACCAACGGCCTCGACCTCAAGGGCATCATTGACGGCACGACACTGATCTCGCTGGGCGACACGACGGACCTGAGCTTTGCCGCCGCGTCCTGTCACCTGTTCGACAGCGCAGGCAAGGCCTTCACGCGGCGCGAGGTGCCGGAAGTCGTGCGAGCCCGACGCGGGACCTGACGGACGGGGCGCGCATCGCCGTTAGGTTGTCCAGCCGCGCCCTGCCCCGCTGCAAGGTAATCTGTCCTTCTGGAGCAATTTCAGCGCCGAGCCGGACAGCTGTCCGAAGAAATGGCTACATCTTCATCAATACGACCATTGCCGCTGAATACATGAAAAGGCCGCAATGGTAGGATAAGTTATTCGCGGACTGCGATGCCGTACCGGAAGCGGCGATACGATTGGCGCTTGGCTCGCATTCATCGCTGTCAATCATCCCGAGAGACCAAACTTCGAGGAGCAAGCCATATCGAGGGCTTGAACTATTATTGACCTCATCACGCCAAATCTTCCGCTCAGCCCGCAAGCGTACGAGCGGGGTCACGGCCGCGCCAAACACGACCTCCGACAGCCCAAAACGCCGATATGAGCAGTATGTGCGGCTCGCCCGGCAAAGCGCCCAGGCGGGCGACGAGATCGAGGCGGAAAATCTCCTTCAGCATGCCGAGCACTATTATCGCGTGGCAGCCCTAGGGAAGGCAGGTCACCAACCATGACCGCGGATACGATCTCCAAAATCCCCGATGGGTCGGAGAAAGCCTGGCTCAAGCGCCTGTCGAACTACCGCACGCCCCATATGGGCCGCAGCATGTTCGAACTGGCCGTGACGGCCCTGCCTTTTGTCGGCCTGTGGCTGCTGACCTGGGCCGCTGTCCATTACGGCTACTGGTGGGGGCTGATCCTGATCGTTCCGGCGGCCGGCTTCCTTGTGCGTCTGTTCATGATCCAGCACGATTGCGGCCACGGCTCCTTCTTTGCCAGGCGGAGCATCGATGACTGGACGGGGCGCATCCTCGGCGTCCTCACGCTTACCCCTTATGATTACTGGCGAAGGGCCCATGCAACGCATCACGCCTCGGCCGGCAATCTCGACGAGCGTGGCGTCGGCGACATCACGACCTTTACCGTGAGCGAGTATTACGCGCGGTCCCGCTGGGGACGGATCGGATACCGCCTTTATCGGCATCCGATCGTGATGTTCGGCATTGGGCCCGCTTGGCTGTTCCTGATCCAGCAACGCCTGCCATTGGGCATGATGCGCTCCGGGGTTCTGCCTTGGGTGTCGACCATGGCGACCAACGCCGCGGTCATCATGGCCGCCTTGCTGGTGATCTGGGCGATCGGGCCCGTGTCCTTCTTCGTCGTTCACCTGCCGATCGTCTTGCTGGCCGGATCCATCGGTGTCTGGCTTTTCTACGTGCAGCATCAGTTCGAAGAAACGCACTGGTCGAAAGAGCCGGAGTGGCAGTTTCCAAAAGCCGCGCTGCACGGGGCCTCCCATTACGACCTGCCACCCGTGTTGCGCTGGATGACCGCCAATATCGGCATCCACCATGTGCATCACCTCTCGAGCAAGGTTCCCTATTATCGCCTACCGGAGGTTCTCCGAAACCATCCCGAACTTGCTGAAATCGGCAGGATCACGCTCCTGCAGAGCCTGAAATGCGTGAAGCTGGTCTTGTGGGACGAGCAGAGCCGAAAACTGATCTCGTTTCGCCAGGCCGCCGGTGTTCCAAGGGCTGCCTAGGGGATACGCCATGAGCCATTCTTGAGGGCGGGCATCCCAATCAAGCAGCGTGCGAGGCCAGCCGACACCGCGATTGCACTGCCGAAGGAGGTATCCGGATTGCTACTTTGAACTGCATTGGCATCCCTCTTGCTCTGAATGGGAGCATGACGTGTCCATGTGTTTCAAAGAAAGGCATTTCCAATGCTTGATCGACGCAGAGAGCATCGGGGGCGTACCTATTTGGGAGGTCAGGTCGCCTTCAACAACCGCTGGTGTACCATCGACTGCCTCGTCCGGAACATGTCGGAAAGCGGAGCGAAGCTCGATTTCTCCGATCCTGTGCAGGTTCCCAGCGAGTTGGATCTGCTTATCCCGCTGAAGGGACACAGTCGCCGGGTGAAGGTGGTCTGGCGGCAGGCAAAGTCGCTGGGCGTGTCGTTCGTTGAGAAAAAGGACACCGGCACGGTCGTTCCTATCGAAGTCGCACGCCAGGTACGGAAGCTGAAAGAGGAACGCGACATGCTGGCCCGACGGGTCAGGGAGCTGACCGAGCCGGTGATATGATCAGGTGGCTTCTGACACTCGTCGTCAACCGACTCATTCTGATGGCGGTCTTCCTGTTCGCCCTGAACGCGTTCTCGCAAAACGCCAGTGGTCCGAATGGCGTTAACGCGCAAGAGCTTCTGCGGACGTTGTCCGGCTTGCCCGAAGCGCTGAAGACCCTTAGCAACTCATTCCGCTGATGGCGGCCTTCTCCGGCAAAACCGAGTGGGTCGCCGAATGGCCTCGAGGCGCTGCGAGCGGGAACTACTCGTGGAAATGGCGGATCGCGTATTTCCGAAGGTCCCGGACGCTCAGCGGCAGATCCAACTTCTCACTGATACGGGCATAATAGGTCTCGACCGTTCGCACGCTGATGCCGAGCGTTGCCGCGATGCCGATGTTGCTTTCCCCCTGCCCCATCAAGGCCAGGACTTGCCGTTCGCGTTCGCTGAGCTCCTTACCTTGCGTTGCCCCGTCCGCTTCGCGCAGCGCACCGGCTGCCCGGGCGGACAGGTAGGTCTCGCCACGGCGAACCCGATCCACAGCTTCGAGAAGACAGGCAGGATCGTCGCGCTTGGTGACGTAGCCGAGAACTCCATATTGGAGCGAACGCCTGATCGTCCGCGCATCTTCGAACATCGAGTAGACAATCACCCGAGCGCCGCGACCGGCAAGATCCGGGACGAGATCCAGGCCATCGCCACGCTCGAGCGAGAGGTCGATGACGGCGAGGTCGATCTCGGTCTCGCGGGCAATCGCGCGTGCCTCCTCCATCGTCGAAGCTTGAAGAGGAGGTGGGAGCCCGCTCGATGCAAGAAGGGCTGCGAGCCCTTGCAGAACGGCGGGATGATCATCGACCAGCAGAACCGTGCAGGCAACGGATGCTTCCATCACGGCACTCCCTGTGAACCGGTGGCATCATGGCACTGGGCGCAACATCTGACGACCGTTCCGCCGCCAGGCGCATCGTCAATCGAAAACTCCGCTCCGATGGCACTGGCCCGATGACGCATGATCCGAAGTCCAAGGCCGCCAGGCCCGGCGGGGGCCACCTCAGGCGGTCGGCCCGCACCATTGTCCCTGACCTCAAGCCTGGTCGCACCGTTCTTGCAGGCCAGTGAAACGTCGATGCGCGTCGCGCCGGCATGCCGCACCGCATTGGCAAGCGCTTCCTGGGCAATCCGCTGCAAAACACCGAGGTTCTCGCCTGCACAACTCGCGCAGGGCCAGTTCTGGCTGAGGTTGATCTCTATGCCGCTCGCCCGCCTCGCGCTTTCCACCAGTTCGCCGATTGTCGGACCGGTGAGAGCGGCGTCGTGCTCGACCGGCCACATCCCTCGCGACAGGGCATAGGCATCCTCGGCTGCGGCTGACAGAACCCGCCCGAGCTCGACCATTTGCGGAGAGTCCTTCACGGAGGAAAGACCGGACAACATGGAATACCTAAGGCGCGCCGCCGTGAGCTGCTGACAAAGGCCGTCATGGATCTGGTAGCTGACGCGGCGACGCTCTTCCTCGCTGACCCTGACGACTTCCGCTTCGAGTTCGCGACGCCGGCTCATTTCCGCCTTGAGCGCATGGAGATTGCGGTGAAGGTCTACGGACAGCCGCTCGACCGTCTGAAAGCTGTGCGCATATCGCAGAGCCAATGCCGACGACTGAAAGAGGACGAGCGCGAACAGCCCATGGAGGATCATGTACTCGCCTTCGACAGCGTCGACATGAACGAGTACGTCGTGGATGCTGGCGGTTGCCAGCAAGACCGCGCCGGAGAACAGCAAGATCGCACCCGGTCGCCGCTTGATGACGCAGACGGACAACCGGGCAAGGAAGTAGGCCGTGAACAGCAAGCCGGCCAGCATCAGCAGCACGATCAGCCAGGACCGCCAAACCGGCGGCAGCGCGAGTTCGGCCAGCAGGAACACGACGGCACGCAGATCGGAAACGACTTGCAGGCGTCGGGATATGTCGGATGGGAAAAGGCACCGATAGAAGCGATAGATGATCGCGCCTGAAACGGCATAGCAGACAAGGGCAAGCTCATCGAGAGTGGCGGGATTGATCCACCCGGGTACGACGGCGCGCGAAAGCCAATAGGTCGAGTTCGAGTTGGCCGCATATCCGAAAATCAGAAGGCAGTACGTTCCGAAGTAAAGGAAGGAAATCTCCCCGGGTCGCAGGAAATGGATCAGCAGGTGATACGTGCCCGCGACAAGCAGAACGCCGCAGAAGAAGGCAGAGAAGATCCATACCCGGTCACGCGCAGTCTGAAGGATGCCCGCCTTGGCAAGCAGGATGGGATCGCCAACGCCTCCTTCTCGAAATCCATGGTTGGACATCTGAAGAACGAGGTCCACCGGCTGCCCGGTCGTCTCGACGGGAGCAAGGACGAGCGACCGGTCGGGCTGCTCCGTCGCAGCATCCAGTCCAGGCTTGCCACTTTCGGCAACAAGCATCCCGTTGGCCCACAGCCGATAGGCAAGGCGCAGATCGAACAGGCGAAGCGTCAGCGTTCGCTTGCCCGCGGGAGGGTCAAGGCGGAGGCGAAACGTGGCCGCTCCCGTTCCGCCCGCGACATCATCGCCGAAACGATGCCCACGCCAGGCCCCCGGGAATCGGAGTGTCCCGTTCGGCTTCGGCGCGTCCGGACCCAGAAGCTCCTCAGGCGTGAGCAGATGCCCCCAGTAAACCTGCCACGGGCCACTTACGACAAAGATCGCGCCATGATCGAAGAGCTCTTCCGGAATGGTCGCCACTCCGCCCTTGGCATCGAGTTCGGCGACGGTCCGATTGTCGGTTGCGCTGAATATCAGCCAAAGGATGGCACAGAAGAGGAGGACAACGCATGCAAGTGCAATCTCGAGTCGCCTTTCCCCTTGCACCAGGTTCGCCCCGTCTTTCATGCCGCCCGCCTCGTCACCGTCGCCAAGCCATAGGACGCAGGTTGCCGGCCAACAAGAGCCGAGCGGCAGAATAGCTTAAATATTTCATCGTGTTGTCCGCCAACTCCCGGACAGACAACGGCGCATCCATCGGTCTAGGTGTCGTCCGCGACGCGTCGATGGAATTGCCACCATCGAGAGGGCGCTGGCTTGGGTGGCCTCATGAAAGGCTTCGAAGGTTCTGGCCAGTGCTGTCCAAACTGGAGAAGAATATGAAGACCATCATGATCACGGCCGTCTCGCTGGCCTGTCTGGCGACCCTTCCGACCATCGCTTATGCCGGGCAGAAAGTGGACATGGCCGAGCTCACCTGCAAGGAGTTCATGGCCGATCCCGACGGCATCATGCCGACCATTTTCTGGATCGACGGCTATCTCAGCAACGCTTCCGGCAACACCGTCATCGATCCGGACCAGATGGGCCAGAACGTCCAGGACGTGGCCAAGGAATGCAACGGCAACCCCGACCAGAAGATTCTCGACCTCTTCAACTGAGCCGAAGACTCTGAGCGAGACGGCTGCCTCGACGGGGCGCCGTCTCCTTTTGCCGGAAAGGGCTGGATGTGGCCATTCGCTCTCTTACGATACTACTGCCGGTCGCCCTGTCGCTTGTTGCTGGAAGCGCCGCGGCGGCAGACAGACATGTCACCATCATCAACTCGACATCGACGACCATGAAGATGTTCTTCGCATCCAATGTCGACACGAAGAAATGGGAGGAGGACATCCTGGGCGACGAGGTCGTTCTGCCCGGCGACTCCATCGATATCGACATCGACGATGGAACGGGACACTGCGAATACGACTTTCGAGCTTTGTTCAACGATGGCGTTGAGAGCATCAAGCACAGCGTGAATGTGTGCAAGGTCGGCAACTTCTATTTCAACGACTGAGCCCTTGGCTCGCAATCGCGGATCGAAAGGCATCAACGCGACGCGCGCCTGGAACGAGATGTCCGCCGTTCGCTCGCTCGTTGCAGTCGAGCCATTGTCGTCCGCCGCCTCCTGGAGGCGGCTCGAACCTCGGCATCTGGCGGCTCCAGCCCGACGCCGACTTCGGCTCGCAGCATCGGCAATTGATGCCGGCCGGGCCCGCCTCGTCGTCCCCCGACGAGATCCTCTCCTTCCTGAACGCAGCCGCGAAGGGGCCGAAGCGCCTGGCTCGGCCCGGACCGTCCTGCCCATCATTGGCGTGGGCTGGCCGGCACTCGTTTGAGCAACCGGCCCGCCCCCCCGAAGCGGCACGGTTGGACATCACCTCCCTGCACCATCAAAGATCCTGCTTTCATAGAATTACGCTTTTTAGGCGAACCCTAAGTTCACTCTTTTCCATCATCGTCATTATGTGTTTGTCTGGATCGAAGTTATGACCATTCCCTCGGCCGGGGGACCTCGAAAACCGGACCACCAACGCCGAGCCAGAAGCGCGTCGCGGCCTGCCTCCCCCGTTTGATCGGTTCCACTGGAGAAGCACGAGTTTGTCGAGATGAAGTCACGTCGTATCGGATAGGACCCAGACGCGATGCGCGCGTTGATCATTGATGACAGCAAATCGGTCTTGATGTGGATGGGCGCGGCATTGACCGAGGTGCCAGACCTGATCCTCGATCTGTGCGACCGGCCGGAAGATGCGTTGACCCTCGCCTCGACGCGGCAATACGATCTTGTGGTCGTCGACTATCTGATGCCGAACCTCACTGGCATCGACGTGACCGAAGCCCTTCGCCTTCGTCCGGACTATCACGCCATTCCCATTGTCATGATCACCGCCGAACGGGATAGCGAAATCAGGCTCAAGGCGCTGCTTGCCGGCGTCAACGACTTCCTCAACAAGCCCTTCGACCCGATCGAGCTGCGGGCCCGGATCACCAACCTGATGTCGCTGCGGCGCACCCAGGTGGAGCTGGCCACCCAGGCCCACCGGCTGGAAGAAGCGGTGAGCCAGGCCACCGCCGATCTGGTTTTGCGCGAGGAAGAAATGATCTGGCGGCTGGCGCGGGCCATCGAGATGCGCGACGGCGGCACCGGCGCCCATATTTCACGCGTGGCGGCAATCAGCAGGCTGATAGCGGAGGGGCTGTCGCTCGATCCGCACTTCTGTCGGATGATCTACCTCGCGGCGCCGCTGCACGACATCGGCAAGATCGGCGTCCCCGACGCGATCCTGAACAAACCGGGCCGGCTCACCGCCGAAGAGATGACCTCGGTCCGCGAGCACGTCAACTACGGCGCAAGAATGCTGGAAAACGGCACCTCCGACCTCATACGGGTGGCGGCGGCAATCGTCGGCGGGCATCACGAGAAATGGGACGGCAGCGGATACCCGCGTGGTTTGTCGGGCCGAGCCATTCCCATCGAGGCGCGCATCACCGCCGTCGCCGACGTGTTCGACGCCCTGAGTTCGGCAAGACCCTACAAGGAAGCCTGGAGCCCGGAGCGGGCGTATGACGAGATCGTCCGAGGTTCGGGAAGTCATTTCGATCCGGAATGCGTGCGCGTGTTCCGCGAGAAATGGCAGGATATCGAGGAAGTGGCACGCACCCTCCGCGACGAGGAGGAAGGACCGGCGGCTTGGGCCAAAGAGAGCGAGGCTCCCATCGCCGGCGGATAGGTTCTTCGGAGAGCGGGTCGGAAAGGCACCCGTCAGATGCGTCGCCCGCTCAGGCCCGGAGCGAGAAATAGCGCCGCCGTCCATCGGGTTAAATACTTACGTATTTGTACTTAAAATAACAGCTTTCCTCGGAAAATCTGCGGTGGGGGCCAACAACTCTCACGAGTCGGGATTCCAATGAGGCGCGGATTCTAGTGAGTGTTGCGCGCGATTCCGGCAATTTGACGCAAGTCCAGTACTCGCAGAACGAGTCTCGTGACTCTTGAGTATTAACATCTCAGCCCGCTCTTTACTGAATTTATTTCATGCCTTTTGAATCAATTTTACACTGTAAAAATGCAGTTTATGGAAATTTAGCATTTGTCTTACAGAACTTCATGGCCAGCAGGAGCTGCTTCCATGGAGAACTCAATCGTCATTCGGATGCACTCAAATCTATGTGTTTCTGACATCAAGACGTCTTACTCTACCTTGGTCGAAGCGATGGATAAGTTTCCGAGTATTCGCCTCGCCATCCCGACCGACGCAATCGTCGATCTCAGCTTTCTGCAGCTCATCGAAGCCGCCAGGCAACGAGCTGCCGAACAGGGCAAATCCCTGTCTCTTCTTGAACCGGCCAACGGCGAGCTTCGGCGCGCGCTGGACCGAAGCGGCCTCATGACGGCCGCGACAGTTGCCGATCGTTCATTCTGGCTCCACGAGGAGACCGCCCAGTGACCGCGAGTATTCTGACCGTCGACGACTCGGTTTCGGTGCGCATGACGACGCGTATCGCTCTGACCGGCGCCGGCTACAAGGTGACGGAGGCCGTCGACGGCCTCGACGGCCTCAACAAGGCCAAGGCGACCCGCTTCGATCTCGTCATCACCGATCTCAACATGCCGAACATGGACGGCTTGCGCATGATCGAGGAAGTTCGGCGCCTGCCGAACCAGATCGGCGTCCCGATCCTGTTCCTGACCACCGAATCCGATGCCGCCCTCAAGGGGCGCGCCAAGGCCGCCGGCGCCACAGGCTGGCTGACCAAGCCCTTTGAGTCCGACCAGCTGGTCCGCCTCGTACAGAAGGTGCTGGCCAAATGAGCACTCCCGACCCAGCAGACATCTTCCGCATCGAAGCGGCCGAACTGCTCGAGCAGATGGAACAAGGGCTGCTCGACCTCGAACATCGCCTTGATGACCGCACGTTGGTCGACGCCGTGTTTCGTGCCCTTCACACCCTCAAGGGGTCGGGCGCCATGTTCGGCTTCGATCGTCTCGCCGCGTTCACCCATCATTGTGAAACCGCTTTCGACCGGGTTCGCAAAGGAGTGGCCGACGCGACGCCGGACCTTGTTTCCGCGGTGCTCGATGCCCGCGACCATATGCGCGCCCTCGTGGAGGATCCCAGCGGCGATCATGCCGACGAGGAGCGCTATCTCCTTGAACGCCTCCAGGCAGCCGTTTCGGGGGCGCCGACTTCCCCGGTCGCGACAATCATCGAGGCTCCCAAGCCCGCAATTCCCGATGCGCCGACGACCTGGCACATTCGGTTCGGTCTGCCGGAGAACACCTTCGTCAACGGCACCAATCCCCTGAGCTTCCTCGACGAACTGAGGGACATGGGCGAATGCCGTGTCGTGCTCGACAGATCGGCCTTGCCGCCCCTGGAAAAGCTCGATCCGACGGCTCTCTACTTCACCTGGGACGTGACGCTGACCACCAGCAAGAGCCGCGCCGACATCGAGGACGTGTTCCTGTTCGTCATGGACGACATGACTCTGACGATCGAAGAGGTAACCGACGGCGAATCCGTCGTCTCGGTGCCCCCGCCCGTCGCCGGACCGGACGCGGCGCCGGCCGCGCCCCCCGTGAGCGAAGCGCCGACGGAGCGTCAGGCAGCGGACGCATCGAGCCGTCCGGTCGCCGAAGTCGCGGATCCCAAGCTGAGACGCAAGGTGGAGAGCGTTCGCGTTCCTGCCGAGCGTCTTGACGAACTGATGGATCGCGTCGGCGAACTGGTGATCGTCCAGTCCCGCTTGCAGCAGATCGCAGCCAGCGGCGCCGACATCGCCCTCCGGACCGTCAGCGAAGAAATGGAACGCCTCTGCAGCGAGCTGCGCGTCACGATGATGGTGCTGCGCATGGTGCCGGTCGCCACTCTGTTCGACCGCTATCGTCGCCTCGTGCACGATCTTCAGCGCGATACGGGCAAGAAGATCGAGCTGTCGACCGACGGCGAGAGCACCGAGATGGACAAGACCGTGATCGAGCGTCTGGCCGATCCGCTGGTCCATCTGGTGCGCAACTCCGCCGATCACGGCCTTGAACCAACCGAAGAGCGCATCGCAGCCGGCAAGTCGGAAACGGGCAGCATCCGCCTGTCGGCCCGCCAGACCGGCGGCGAAGTGATCATTTCGGTCACCGACGACGGCCGCGGCATCGACAGGGCCAGGGTTCGCGCCAAGGCGGAAACTGCGGGCCTGATCCAGCCGGGAGCGACGATTCCCGACCAGGAACTGCTTCAGCTGATTTTCCAGCCGGGCTTCTCGACGGCCTCGTCGGTCACCAACCTGTCCGGACGCGGCGTCGGCATGGACGTCGTCAAGAAGGCCATCGAGTCGCTGCACGGCTCGATCGACATCGCCAGCCGTCCCGGCGAGGGCTCCACGGTTTCGCTTCGCATACCGCTGACGCTGGCCATCATCGACGGCCTGCTCGTTAGGGTGGGCGAAGGTCATTATGTGATCCCTCTGCCCGCCGTCGAAGAATGCATCGAGATCAGCCAGGAGGAAGACCTGCGCTCGCGCGGTCGCGCCTTCCTGTCGCTTCGCGATGCCTTGGTGCCGTTCATCCGCCTTCGCGAGCTGTTCGCCACCGGGACCAAGCCGGATCTCTATCAGAAGATGGTCGTGGTCTCGACCGGCGAGGAACGCGTCGGCCTGATCGTCGACCAGATCATCGGCCACCACCAGACCGTCATCAAGTCGATGTCGAAGCTGCATGACGACGTGACCACCTTCTCGGGGGCCACGATCCTCGGCGACGGCTCGGTCGCTCTCATCCTTGACGTGGCCAATCTGGTCTCGCTCGGCCAGGAGCAGGAGGCGCGGCTGCGCGCAATCGCATGAGTGACCTAGCCCTTAAAATCAAGGCCGGCCGGGACGTGCCCGCCGGCGAGATCGAAGTCCTGACCTTCGAGATCGGCGGAGAGACCTTCGCCCTCGAGGCCGCCATCGTGCGCGAAATCCTCGATCTTCTGCCGGAAACCATCGTTCCCGGCAGCCGACCGTTCGTCAACGCGGTCATCAACTTCCGCGGCAAGGTCATCCCGCTTGCGGATATCCGTGTCGCCATGGGAATGCCAACCGCCGCCACCACTATCGATAGCCGCATAGTGGTCGTCGAGCTGGATCTCGACGGCGTCCCCTCGCTCATCGGCCTCAGAACCGATCGGGTGAACGAGGTCACCACCTTGTCGAAGGCGAACGGCGAGCCGCCGCCGCGCGTCGGTCTCAAGTGGCCGGCCCAGTTCATCGAATGCCTGATTCAAAGGGAAGGTGCCTTCATCATCTTCCCGAACCTTAAGGCCATCTTTGCTTCCAAGGGCAAGTCGAGCCAGCCGAGCTGAGTCGAATACCCGAGATCCCAAATCAAGACCCACAAGCCCGGACGGGAACCCGGACATATCGACGGAAAGTTCAGTAAATGCGTATCACAATCAAAATAAAGCTTGCGCTGTCCTTTGCCTTGGTCGTCGCCATGCTCATCAGCCTGGCTGTCCTAAGCACATTCAGCCTCGCCAACCTCAACGACACGCTCTCCAACCTCGTCAACGGCCCGGTCGTCCGCCTGCAATACGCATTGGAGGCCAAGGGCGCGCTGGCCGAGTCTGTTCGCCAGCAGAAGAATGCCTTGCTTGCCACCGAGACAGACAAGGTCAACGAGTATTACAAGAAGTCCGAGACCTCGCTTGCCACTGTTCTGGATCTCGCCCAGAAAGGGCTCGATGGCGCCAGTGACGATCGGAAGCCTGCTTGGGAAGTGCTCAGGGCGGCCGCCGACGATTTCTCAAAGGCGGCGTCGAAACTCCCCCAGGTACAGGCGAGCAGCGGCCAGATGGCAGCTATCAGCTTCTCCCAAGGCGACGTCAGCACGACTGCGAACGCGACCTCTGAAGCCGCGGACGCCTTGGTTGACGGACAACAGAATGTTCTGCAGGCCGCGACCATTGCCGCGGAGAGCACCTACCAGTCGATCAGGACGCTCGTGATTGCTCTTGCGGTGGCCGCTGCATTGGTTGCCATTGTCGCCGCGACCTGGATGTCGCTGTCCATCGCTCGCGGTCTCAAGCGGGGTGTCGATCTCGCTGAGGCAGTCGCCATCGGCGATCTCAACCAAGAGGTTGTGCATAAGGCCAACGACGAGATCAAGGATCTGATCTCGGCCATGCAGAAGATGACGGCCAACCTGCGCGAAACCGCCGGCATGGCCGCGGAGATCTCCAACGGCAACCTCACCGTGACGCCGAAGCCGCTGTCCGACAAGGACACGCTGGGCAAGTCGCTGCTCGATATGGTCGAGCGTCTGCGGTCGGTGGTAAGCGACGCGTTGGTCGCCTCGGACAACGTGTCGGCGGGTAGCCAGCAGCTGTCGTCGGCCTCCGAGCAGATCGCCCAGGGCGCCACCGAGCAGGCTTCGTCGGCCGAGGAAGCCTCCTCGTCGATGGAAGAGATGGCCTCCAACATCAAGCAGAACGCCGACAACGCCGCCCAGACCGAGAAGATCGCCCGTCAGTCCGCCAAGGACGCCGAGACCTCCGGTCAGGCCGTCACCCAGGCCGTCGCCGCCATGCAGACGATCGCCGAGAAGATAGGCATCGTCCAGGAGATCGCCCGCCAGACCGACCTCCTGGCACTCAACGCCGCCGTCGAGGCGGCCCGTGCCGGCGAACACGGCCGCGGCTTTGCCGTCGTCGCCTCGGAGGTGCGCAAGCTCGCCGAGCGTTCGCAGGCCGCCGCCACCGAGATCTCGCAGATGTCGGTCGACACCGTCGCGTCCGCCCAGCAGGCCGGCGACATGCTGAACCGTCTGGTGCCGGATATCCGCAAGACCGCCGAACTGGTGTCGGAGATCTCCGCCGCCTGCCGCGAGCAGGACATCGGCGCCTCCCAGATCAACCAGGCGATCCAGCAGCTCGACAAGGTGACGCAGCAGAACGCCGGCGCCTCCGAAGAGATGTCGGCGACCTCCGAGGAACTGGCCGCCCAAGCCGAGGAACTGCAGGCCTCGATCGCCTTCTTCCGCGTCGACAACGCGGTCGCCGGTTCCAAGGCCGCCCAGCGCAAGGCTTCCGGACAGGCATCCAGGCAAGCCGCCAGCCATGTCCCCGCCCGCGCCGCGCAGCCGGCCGTGCCGGTCAAGAAGGCCGCCACTGCCGGAAAGCCGCAGCGTCCGACCGTGAAGGCTCAGCAGGAAGCCGCACGCGGCTTCGCGCTCGACCTCGACATGGGCGGACCGGACGATGACGATGCCGACTTCAGGGAAAGCGCCTGACCATGACGGCTCGTTCCTCGGAGACCCAGTACGTCACCTTCGCCCTCGGCAGCGAGGTGTTCGCGGTCCCCGTCGCCGTGGTGCGGGAGATCCTCGACCATGAGGAGAGCTTCCGCATCCCGAACGGACCGGACTATCTGATGGGCCTGCGCGACGTGCGCGGACAGGGCGTGCCGGTGATCGACCTCAGGCTGAAGCTCGGCCTCAGCCGCACGGTCCCGACCCCCAACACCCGCGTTCTGGTGGTCGACATCACCCTGGGCGAGCGCCAGCTGACGCTCGGTCTCGTTGCCGACCGCGTGTTCGAGGTCGCCGCCTTCCGCGGGGATCAGTTGGAGGCGGCGCCGGACATCGGCGTCCACTGGAACTCCGACTACATCGACGGTGTCGTCCGCCGCGATCAGGGCTTCGTCGTCGTCATCGACCTCGCAAGGCTCCTGACAGCCAAGGACATCACAGCTCTCGGCGGCAAGGACCAGACCAAAGCCGTCGCCTGAAAAGCGGAGCGGCGTTTCTCGCCGCCCGCCAACTTGCCTACAAGCAGCATGGTTAGCTCGCCCGGTACCAAGCCCTATTTCGCGCTGACGCCGTCGACACCGAAAGGGACTGGGGAGCTCCTGCCGACCGAAGTGACCAAACCGAATTCGCCCGAGCGAAATAGGGGATCAAGTTCATGCGTATCACCATCAAAACGAAGCTGGGCCTCGCCTTCGGGTTCGTGATCGTGCTGACGGGGGCCATGGCGGGGCTCGCCGTCAAGGACCTGGCGGGCCTCAACACGGCGATCGCTCACATCGTCAACGGACCGACCGTCGATCTCGACAACATTCGCGTGCTCACGAACGAGTTCAACACTGTCGTTCGCAACGAGAAGAACGCGGTGATGAGCAGCGACTTCGGTCAGATCACCTCCTTCCGGGAGAAGATCGAGCAGGGCAACCAGAAAATTCGCGAGGCGAGCGACAGGATCGCGACCTCGACCAATCCGGTGGTGGTCGCCGAAATCGCCAAGTTCAAGCCGCTGTTCGAAGAGCGTGCGCCTTTGTCGGGCCAAATTCTCGATCTTGCCGCCATCAACACCGATGAAGCCGACTTGCGCGCTTCGACGATGAGCATGGGCAAGGCTCTGGAACTGAGTTACGACATCTACGATCTGCTCGATGAAATGGCGACCGACATCGGCACAAACCTCCATGCGACCGACGAGGAGGCCACCGCCGACTATCTGGCCTCGCGCAACCTGCTGCTTGGTTTCATCGGCTTCGTCGCGTTGTTTTCCCTGGCCGTCGCCGTGCTGATGTCGATGTCGATCAGCCGCAGCCTGCGCAATGCGGGCAACGTGATGGGCCGGGTGGCCGATGGCGATCTGACCTGGAAGGCCGAGAAGCTTCCCAATGATGAAATCGGCGACATGCTGCGCCTTGTGGACATCATGGTTGAGCGTCTCCGGTCCGTGGTGAGCGATGCCTTGGTGGCCTCCGACAACGTGTCGGCGGGTAGCCAGCAGCTGTCGTCGGCCTCCGAGCAGATCGCCCAGGGCGCCACCGAGCAGGCTTCGTCGGCCGAGGAAGCCTCCTCGTCGATGGAAGAGATGGCCTCCAACATCAAGCAGAACGCCGACAACGCCGCCCAGACCGAGAAGATCGCGCGTCAATCCTCCAAGGACGCCGAGACGTCCGGTCAGGCCGTCACCCAGGCCGTCGCCGCCATGCAGACGATCGCCGAGAAGATCGGCATCGTCCAGGAGATCGCCCGCCAGACCGACCTCCTGGCACTCAACGCCGCTGTCGAGGCGGCCCGTGCCGGCGAACACGGCCGCGGCTTTGCCGTCGTCGCCTCGGAGGTGCGCAAGCTCGCCGAGCGTTCGCAGGCCGCCGCAACCGAGATCTCGCAGATGTCGGTCGACACCGTCGCCTCCGCCCAGCAGGCCGGCGACATGCTCAACCGTCTGGTGCCGGATATCCGCAAGACGGCCGAACTGGTGTCGGAGATCTCCGCCGCCTGCCGCGAGCAGGACATCGGCGCCGCCCAGATCAACCAGGCGATCCAGCAGCTCGACAAGGTGACGCAGCAGAACGCCGGCGCCTCCGAAGAGATGTCGGCGACCTCCGAGGAGCTGGCCGCCCAAGCCGAGGAACTGCAGGCCTCGATCGCCTTCTTCCGCGTCGACAACGCGGTCGCCGGCGCCAAGTCCTCCCAGCGCAAGGCTCCGGGACGAGGCAACCGGCCGCTGGCCTCCCGCGAGGCTGCCGTCGCTCAGAAGCCCGCGCCGGCCGGCAGGAAGATCAACGGGTCCGGCATGCCGCGTCCGACCGTTAAGGCCCAGCAGGAAGCCGTACGAGGCTTCGCGCTCGACCTCGACATGGGCGGACCGGACGATGACGATGCCGACTTCAGGGAAAGCGCCTGACCATGACCGCTCGCTCCTCGGAGACCCAGTACGTCACCTTCGCCCTCGGCAGCGAGGTGTTCGCGGTCCCCGTCGCCGTGGTGCGGGAGATCCTCGACCATGAGGAGAGCTTCCGCATCCCGAACGGACCGGACTATCTGATGGGTCTGCGCGACGTGCGCGGACAGGGCGTGCCGGTGATCGACCTCAGGCTGAAGCTCGGCCTCAGCCGCACGGTCCCGACCCCCAACACCCGCGTTCTGGTGGTCGACATCACGCTCGGCGAGCGCCAGCTGACGCTCGGCCTCGTCGCCGACCGCGTGTTCGAGGTCGCCGCCTTCCGTGGCGACCAGTTGGAGGCGGCGCCGGACATCGGTGTCCACTGGAACTCCGACTACATCGACGGCGTCGTCCGCCGCGATCAGGGTTTCGTCGTCGTCATCAACCTCGCAAGGCTCCTGACAGCCAAGGACATCGCAGCTCTCGGCGGCAAGGACCAGACCAAGGCCGTCGCCTGAAAAGCGGAGCGGTGCTTCTCGCCGCCCGCCAACCCATCCAATACGTGAGGACCGAACTTGTCGTCTGTCGAGGCCCTGCACTTTGATCGTTCGGCCGACCGCCTCAGCGCGAAGAACTTCCGTCGGCTGTCGGAGTTCGTGAGCTGCTACAGCGGCATCAAGATGCCACCGGGCAAGCAGACCATGCTGGAAGGCCGCCTACGCCGGCGCCTGCGCTCGACCGGATTCGCGTCGCTCGACGACTACTGCACCTATCTCTTCGACAACGACGGGCTGGAAACCGAGGCGGTGGCGCTCATCGATGCCGTCACCACCAACAAGACGGACTTCTTCCGCGAACCCAAGCACTTCGAGTTCCTGAAGCGATACGCCTTGCCGGCGCTCGTGCGGAATGGCCGGACCTCGCTCCGGCTGTGGAGCGCGGCCTGTTCGGTGGGAGCGGAGCCCTACACGGCGGCCATGATTGTCGCCGATTTCGCCGAGAGCTCGGGGCCTCTCAACTACTTCGTCCTTGCGACCGACTTGTCCACCGACGTCCTCGCCGCCGCCCGCAAGGGGATCTATCCCGCATCCATGCTTGCTCCGGTGCCCGACGACTACATGCGGCGTTTCGTTCTTCGCTCGAGCGACCCCACAAGCAATCTCATGCGCATCGCGCCGGCTCTCCGGTCGAAGGTCGGTTTTGCGCGGATGAACTTCATGGACGAGACCTACCCGATCGGCGAACCGGTCGACGTCATCTTCTGCCGCAACGTGCTCATCTACTTCGACAAGCCGACGCAGGCCAAGGTTCTGTCGCGTCTGTGCGACTGCCTGGCACCGGGCGGGTATCTCTTCATCGGTCACTCGGAGTCCATCACCGGTTTCAACCTGCCGGTTCGAACCGTAGCCAATACGATTTTCCAGAAAATCTGAAGCGCTGCAGCCGGCTATCGCTTGCTCCAGGGCACCCGTGTCGCTGCTTCCAAAGCCGACTTGCCGCCTCGATCACCCCCATGTTAGGCCAAACAGGTCGAGCGTGGCGTAGCCAGGAAAAGGCGTCGCCGCCGAGTGAGGCCCACCGCCCGGAGCGAGATGACGTTGCCCCCTCAGAAACGCGTCCGCGTCCTCATTGTCGACGACTCCGCGTCCGTTCGGCAGACGCTGTCCACCATCCTCGGCAACGATCCTGAGATCGAGGTGATCGGCGTCGCGGCCGACCCCTTCGTCGCCGCCAAGCGCCTCAGGGACGACATTCCGGACGTCATCACCCTTGACGTCGAGATGCCGCGCATGGACGGCATCACCTTCCTCAAGAAGCTGATGGCTCAGCACCCCATTCCGGTGGTGATGTGCTCGTCGCTGATCGAAGAGGGCTCGGAAACCCTGATGCAGACGCTGGAGGCCGGAGCAGTCGACGTCATCCTGAAGCCGAAGATCGCCGCCGCCGATCACCTCGCCGAGCAGGCCATGCTGATCTGCGATACCGTCAAGAGCGCTGCCCGCGCCCGCCTGGGGCGGCGGAAGAATGACAAGCCGGCAGCGGTGTCCGGGGTGAAGACGTCCGCCCCCAAGCTGACGGCCGACGCCATGCTGCCTCCCGCCGCCCATCGCGCCATGGCGAAGACCACCGAGATCATTGTCGCGGTCGGCGCTTCGACGGGCGGCACCGAGGCCTTGCGCGAGTTCCTGATGGCCCTTCCGGCGAACGCCCCCGGCACCGTCATCGTGCAGCACATGCCCGAACACTTCACCGCCGCCTTTGCCAAGCGGCTCGATGGATTGTGCCAGGTGAGCGTCAAGGAGGCCGAGGACGGCGACCCGGTGTTGCGCGGGCACGTGCTGATCGCACCCGGTGGCCGGCATCTTCTTCTGGAGCGCCAGGGCGCCCGTTACCACGTCGCGGTGAAGGACGGACCGCTGGTGTCGCGCCACCGCCCCTCGGTGGACGTGCTGTTTCGCTCAACCGCCAGGGCGGCCGGTCAGAACGCCATAGGGGTCATCATGACCGGCATGGGCGATGACGGCGCGCGCGGAATGCTCGAAATGAAGGAAGCCGGCGCCTACACCATCGCGCAGGACGAGGAGAGTTGCGTGGTGTTCGGCATGCCGAAGGAGGCCATCGCCCGCGGCGGCGTCGACACCATCCTGTCGCTCGAAGACATCGCACCACACGTCATGCTGCAGCAGTCGCGGCGGTGACGAAGGCATTGGCGCAAAACAGGCACTTTGCCGACCTTTACCTTGCAGGCGCTCCGCTTTCCAGTTCGCGAGCATAGCTTAGGACGTCGGCGCGGCGTTCGGGCGTGTCCGGATGCGTGGACAGAAAGCTGACGTCGCCCCGCTTGCCGGAAACCGCCTCGATACGGTCAAAAAAGCGGACGAGGGCCGTCGGCTCGTAGCCGGCGGCGCGCATGATCTCGACGGAGCGGCGATCGGCTTCTGTCTCGGCAGCGCGCGAATAGGACAGGGCGAGGATGGCGCCGCCCTGGGTCAGCATGTCCTCCAGCCCCGAACCGACATCGCCGGCAATCAGCAAGATCATCGCCGTCACGCCGGCGACGCGGTAGATTTGCCGAAGGCTGTGCTTGCGCTCGACGTGGGCGATCTCGTGCCCAAGCACACCGAGGATCATCTCCCGATCCCCGTCGGCCAGCTTCACGAGATCGTCGGTCAGGATGAGGTTGCCGTCCGGTAGCGCGAAGGCGTTGGGGCCGATCGATCCGCCGTCGCGAAAGTTGAGTTTATAGGCCGTTGGCCCGCCTTCGGACGCGACGGCCAGTCTCGCAAATCCGTCGCTGATCGCCTGCTTCTCGTCCTCGGGCAGCTGGGAAGGCTCCAGAACGGTCCGGTCAAGCGAAGCCAGCGCGCCAGAGCCGATCATTTCCGGCACGAAAGGGGGCGTCGCGAACACCGCGACTTCGACCAGCGCCGGAACCGCGTAGCGATAGATCGCGAAGGCGAAAAGAATGACGGCGACGACGAAGACGAAGAGCCGGGGACGGAACGCCTCCAGACCATGGATCAGGCCGGACCTCGCTCCCCTATGCCGGCGAAGCCAGGCGTCAACGCCGTCGTTATCGGCTGTTTCGAAGACGGAGCCGTCCGGAAAGGTCAGCCTGCGGGGAATCGAGCCGACACGCGGGCTGATCTCGACCCCCGTCTCGGACGCAGCGGCGCAAATGGCACCGTCGGCGATGACCGACAGACCATCTCCGTCTTCTCGGAGATCGGCGGAAATCGAGCGGCTGGTGTTTGGCGGATGCCACTCGCCAACCGCGACCGGCTCATCAGAAGCCAAAATCGAAGCCTTCCATGTCAACGTATTCGGCAGAGATCGCCGATCCGCTCGCCTCGATTTGCGACATTACCTCGCCGGGGTCTCCATTGATACGGATGCCGGTATGCTCGTTCGTGAAACGCGCCATGCGCACCGCGGCCCAGGGACGCATCAGGCCAAGCGTCAACACGGTGACGAGAATGTTGGAGGCGGCGATCCAGGCATAACGCAGCCGGGGGATATCGCTCAGCAACTCGTGACGGCCATCCAGAAGCGCTGCCGACAGCACGACGTTCCGTACGCCCGTGCGGTAGACAAGTACGGCGAGACCGTAGATGAGCACCACAACGTAGGGAAGGAACACCATGAAGAACGCAAAGCCGCCGATATCTTCTCTTCCGCCTCGTTCCATCTCAAGGGCCGCCGCGATGATCACGCCGACAATCATGCCGCCGAGAACGAACAGCAGGAACGGAAGCAGCCAGATACGATAGAGCGCCCCGAGACGCGGCTCGGATGAAAAGCTCCGGTCGCCATAGCGGAGATTGTTGAGGATGTAGCGCCAAAGCCAGCGGCTCGCCAACGGGGCCAGAACGCCAATGGACAGGAAAGCAACGATACCCCCCAGCGTCACAGCGACGAAAGCGCCACCGGTCGACCCCACGAAGTCGAAGCGGACGTTGCGATAGCTGGTCACCCGCGCATTGAACCGCAAACTGCGCTTGATGATCCACGGCAGCCCGATCACGATGACCAGCCATGTCGCCAGCGCAAACAGTGGATGGATGATGCTGAGAATGTTGATGGCAATCAGCGCGACGATGACGATCACTCGGCCGATGAAAATCTGGAGTCCCTTGGCATGATATTCGAACGTCCGGCCGAGAAGGACGGTGTTGCCGTAAAAGTAGCGCTTGCGGCGCACCTTGGCCCAGGCGGAGTAAATGCCGAGCGTCAGGATGGTCAGCAGGACGTTGACGATCCAGATGCCGAAATACTCCGAAGCGCTGCCTGTGAACGAAGCGCGCGAGAAGCTATCCGCCGAGGCCGGCGGCGTATCAACCAAAGCCATGATTCTGTCCCCGTATGCCCAAGGCAAAATGCCGACCTCGGTAGCACGGAGCAACCAGAAACAATCAGAAGATTTATTCAACCTTAACGTTCATAACGAGCGCAGCATTCTCCACTTGGGAGAGACAGGCTTTCGCGATCTCCTCGCCAAGCCCCTCAGCCCGAGGCAATCGCCAACAGGGCCGGCACCAAGTCCCGGATCGCCGTGGCCGCGTCGCGATCGAGCGCCTTCAACCAGCGCCTCGGGATGGCTTCGAGGCCATATGTCGCGCCGGCCAAGGCGCCGACGATGGCCCCGGTGGTGTCCGCGTCGCCGCCATGATTGACGGTGCGGATCAGGCAATCCTCGAAAGTATCGGTGGCAAAGTAACCATCGAATACGGTCTGAAGCGTATCGACGACATAGGCCGACGACAGTCCCCGATAGGGAACAAAGCGGAAGGTCGGATAGCGGCCGACCAGACCGTCCGCCAGTCGCGCGGCCGCGGCCCGCCCTCCTCCGGAAATCAGCGCGGCCAGCATGCCGGCCAGCGCGCCGCAAGCGGCGTCCGACAGCGGATGGTTGTGAGTGACATGCCCCTGCTCCACCGCCCAGCGGCGGGCCCGGGCCGGATCGCGATAACTGGCGATCGCTGCCGGCAGAACGCGCATGGCGGCGCCGTTTCCCGCATCACCCT
Source organism: Pleomorphomonas sp. NRK KF1 (assembly GCF_023721755.1). Taxonomy (GTDB): domain Bacteria; phylum Pseudomonadota; class Alphaproteobacteria; order Rhizobiales; family Pleomorphomonadaceae; genus Pleomorphomonas. The sequence continues at coordinate 897,193 of NZ_JAMDLH010000002.1, forward strand.
CATTCGGCGGACCGATGACGATGCCGCGCTGGATGTAGCGGCGGATACCGCGTCGGCAGGTGTTGCCGACGTCGGGCGGCCCCGACTTGAGCCAGGCGGCGAACTCCTCGCAAAGATCGGTGAGGTCGAGTTCGCCCTTGCGGGCGAGCGAACGCCCCAAGGCCAGCGACATCGCCGTATCGTCCGTCACCGCGCCGGCCTTGAGGTGCAGCCAGCCACCACCGACGATGTCGCACAACAGGCCATGCTCGGCGGCAATCTCTCGCGGCGTCATGAACTCGACGGTGGCGCCGAGCGCATCGCCAATGGCAAGGCCGAGAAAGGCGGCGAGCGCCCGGTCGGCAGCGCCGACATCGATCATGCCGGCCTCCCGTTGCCGACCGAAATGCCCGTGAGAACGAGCCAGCTCATCGCGACACGCCAAGTTCGTAGTCGCCGCCGATCACCAGATACTCTCCCTCACCCTTGAGAGGGTGCGAGGCCATCAGCGTGTTGAAGAACAGGATCTTCTCGCGGGGCACCCGTGCCGTGAGAATGACATCACCGAAGCAGTCCGCGATGTCGCGCTCGGCCGTGAAGGACGACAGGCTGTTGAGGCGCATGACGATCCGGCGTCGATCGATCCGCTGCCGGATGGGATGCTCATCGAAGTCGTTGACGCCGCGATAAAGCGTCAGGTGGGTCTCCGCCGGAGAGGCGAAACGGAGAAGCGCCCACTGGCAGAACTCGTAGAGCAGGTCGAGCTGGGCCATGATCGCGTTGTTGTGGAAGCGGCTCGACATCTTCTCGGCCACATAGGCCGCCCAGGCGGCTGGCGCCTGCCTTACCAGACGTTCCTGATGGAAGGTCGGAAAGATGCCGAAGCGGCTTTCCACCCACCCTTTCAGCACCGCGCCCTCGGGGCCGTTGCTGTCGTAACCCCAACCCTTGATCAACCGCAGATAGGAAGACCGATAACGCCGCCGTCCCGCCGCGTTGCCCGGTTCGCGCTGCTCGCGATCGATGCCGAACATCGCCATCATGTAGGCGGCGAAGGCATCGCCTGCCTCGGTCAGGTCCGCGGCAAGCCCGAGCATCTCGAACAGTCCTCCGTTCATTTCCCGCACGCCGGAGACATGGACGGGAACCGGCCGGGCGTTGAAGGCGACGTCGGCAAGAAAAGCCGTCGACAAGCCGACCAGGTTGGTCGAATGGCCAATCAGACCGCCATCCGGCGTTCCCTCCTGGGTGACCGTCGCTTCACTCACGATGAAGACCGCTCCAAAGCCCTGGGGATCAGCCGCCGTCGATCGGTCGCAGGGCATCTCCGAGCGACACGAAGGGACGGCGCGGCGGTGCGGCTGGCCGGGCGGGGTCGCGGTCCTTCAACACCTTGAAAAGTCGCTTTTCCAGCGGCGAAGCGCCGGAGAACTCCCGATAGGCTCGCTCCAACATGGAGCGGGCGCGCGCGGCGGCAACGGCATCGGGCAGATCTTCGAGGTCGTCGCCCGCCAGCATCTCGCCCATGCGCTTCATGACGTGGAGGCGGCAGACGGCGAGGCGCTCGGGCTCGAAGCGAACGCCGAGGACATCGAAGAAGTCCTCGGCCGAGGAAAGGCGCCTCATCCTCTCAAGGATGTCGGCGGCGTCGGGAACGGGGCGATCGATGGGACAGGACATGGTGCCTCTCAGCAGAAGGACTTGCCGCAGGAACAGCGGGACGCGGCGTTCGGATTGTCGAAGACGAAGCCCGACTGTTCGACGCCATCGACGAAGTCGACGACCAGTCCGTCGACGTGGCGCTGGGTCAGCAGATCGAGATAGAGCCGGACGCCACCTTGCTCCACCACGAGATCGCCGGGGCGTTCGTCCGTCTCCAGGCCCATTCGATACCGGAGGCCGGCGCAGCCTCCGGCCTCGACGATGATGCGCAAACCCTCGGCTTGTCCGGCGGCGCCGGCAAGAGCGGTTCGCACGGCGTCGGCAGCGCTTTCGGTGAGTTCGATCATGATCATGTCCTCACAACCCGGAAACGAAGTGGTCGAAGCGGAGATTGCATGGCTCATGCCACATTCTAAGTATCTGAAATTCAAAGGGCCTGAGTGGCTTGTCGGAAATCCGACATGTTGTCGGGTGCGGTTCACGCAGCCTCGTCCACGCGCCTGCGGAGACCGGCAAGCCGGCTGAGGCCATCTTCGGTGCCGAAGCATTCGTTGAAGTCGGTGCAGACGGAACAAGAGGGCGCCGCGCAGAGCGAAAAGCCCTCGGCCTCGCAAAGCAGGCGATAGAAGTACTTCTTCCAGCGCATGTTGCCCGTATTGCCGGCATGCAGGGAGCGAAAATGGCGGGCGAGCAGACGGTTGAGCTCGCCACGGTCGTTCAGCCCCAAGTCCTGCCAGAGATGATCCGGCCGCATGGCCCTTCGGGCGATCAGGGCGGCCAACCAGGTGGTCATGGGTTCGGGCCCGGAGCGGTGCGCCAAGAGGAGATCGACAAGGAGCGCTTCCTCTTCCGCCGGCTCACTTGGTTCAAAACCGGCAAGCTCAGTGGCGGCATAGCCTGGGAAACAGTGACAAACGAGCCGACCGAGTTCGGTCTGCGACAGACCGAGACCGTCGATGGTGCTGATGCCTGACGTCGCCGCCTCGGTCAATGCCGCAGCGAGAATCGAGGCGAGCACATGGTTGTCGAACGCCTCCGCGTCATCCCGCGCCGGGCGGGCCGCGTCGCTGAGCGTCGAGTAGTGGCGCGCAAAGATCGAGGCCGGCATGTGTCACCTCCGTCAACTCTGTCGGAAAACCGACAAGACGAAACCGTCTTGTCGGACTTCGGGAGCGTCTGGAGGGGATCAGCGCAAGGGTCGTGCCGGTTCAGTCGGCAAACAGTCGGACCGCGACGTCGCGAGGCCGAGCGGTGTAGGGCCAGGACGTGACGATGAAGTCGGCGCCGGCCGCGACATAGGCGGCCGCATTGCTCGGATCGATGCCGCCGGCCGCGCCGATGCGCGCCCGCTTGCCTCTTTCCGGCAGCCGACCGACCAGTTCGGCCACCGCCTCAGGCTTGAACTTTTCGAGCTGGACCACGTCGAAGCCGGCGACTGCCGCCTCGACTGCCTCGTCGATCGTGCCGACCTCGACTGTCAGCGCCTTCTCCGGCTGGGTCCGCCGGAGGCGAGCCGCGATGTCGGACAGGCTCTCGCCACCAAGGAACAAGCGGTGCTCCGGAAAGACGAGGATGGTCTCCGACAGACCATGGCGGTGAAGAATGCCCCCACCGGCCCGGACGGCCAGTTGCGACAGGGCACGGGCGCCGGGCACCGTCTTTCGCGTGGTGGCGACCGGAAGCGGGGCCGCCGCCTCGACCACGGCACGGGTTGCCGAGGCGATGCCCGACAGGATTTCGAGAAGCGTTTGCGCCGCCTTCCAGGCACGGTGCAAGCCGGAGGCCTGTCCACGCGCCTCCAGGATGGGCGTCCCGGCAGGCAGCCAATCGCCGTCCTTTGCGTGAACATCGACGACAAGGTCGTCCATCATTCTCGTGGCAACCTCGATGCCGGCAAGCACCATGTCATGGCGCGCCGTGAAGGTCATACGACCGGGCCGGTGCCCGAAGCCCAGAGCATCGGTGGTCAGATCACCGGCGGGCACATCCTCGGCCAGCAGGCGTTCGATATCGCTTGCGGAAATCATAGGTCGACACCGATCATCACGTCGGATGCCTTGATGATGGCGGCGGCATCCGCGCCGACCATCAGCCCGAGATCATCGGCCGCCTCATTGGTGATCGCAGCCGTGATGACCATACCCTCCACGATCTCGACCTTGACATGCGTGGTGGTCGCACCACGGGTGAGGGCCACCACCTTGCCCTTCAGGATGTTACGCGCCGAGAGCCGCATGGCCTTCTCCGTATCTGCGTGAAGTCTCGCCTCGTTATATATCCGAAACAATAACGATCAAGACATTTGGCCCGGCGCTTGCGAGGCGCCCTCCATCGCCGCTCGCGTCCGACAAGGAACCTCCCATGACCCGTCGCCTGCTCGACCGCTTTCCCACCCTCGACCCTGCCGCGATAAATGCGTCCGAGCTGGCGGCAATCGTTTACGAGGAAGGTGCCTCGGTGGACCACCTCATCGCCTTCTTCGCCGACGAGCTCCAGACGGCATGGCGTCGAGTGGGCGGCATCGTCCACCTCCCCGATGACGAGGAGCCGCCGAGCAGAGACGTGACACTGGTCGATCTGGTCGTCGGCGATCGCTGGCGGCAATTGCATGCGCGCCACTCTCAGGCAGAGGCGGTCGCGGCGACACGGCGCATTCTCGCGGCCATCGAGGCGCGGGTCGACCTTGTCATCGTTCCGCGCTTCGGCGCGGCGGAAATCGACGGCGGCGGCCATGCCGACGCCTTCGGCACGCTCGCCGCCTTTGGCCTGCCCGTTCTGACGGCGGTCCTCCGGGAAGACGTTGAGGCCTGGTTGCGGTTTACCGGCGGGATCGGCACCCTACTTGCCTGCCGCCTGCGTGTCGTACGCGCCTGGTGGCAGGAAACCGACGACAGGCGACAAAAGCTGCTTGCCCGACAAAACGCGAGAAGCGGCAATGTCGTGCCGCTTCTGCCAAGTTTCTGACAATGGAGGAAGGCGTTACGCCGCCAGCTTGTCGGGCGGGGCGTGACTCTGGCAGTTCTTGGGACAGACCCGGGCGCAGGCGTTGCAGCCGATGCAGGCGCCGTCATTGTCGGCGACCATGATCTTGCGGTTGAGCTCGCCGTCGAAATCGTCATCGTCGTCCTCGACGACCTTGCCGAGGATCTCGCCCTCATCGTCGACACCGTAGAGATGCATGACGTCGCGGTCGCAGACCTTGAAACAGCGGGCGCAGCCGATGCAGGCGCCGCCGTCGATCGAAACGAGAAACAGCGGCGTCCAGGGGCTGCCGTCGCGGGTGGTGTAGTCGGCCATCAAATGTCTCCAGCTCGGATGGTTCGAGAGAACTCAGAAGTCGGCAACCTCGGGAAAGCGACCGATCATGGCGATGGCCTCATCGACCAGCTTGCTGCCGGCAGCGGCCAGCGCGGCGAAGTCGTCGAAGCCGAAGCGGTGGACGTCACGCAACGTCCTTGAGACCACCACCAACCGGCCGGCTGTGAGAAGCACGCGGCCGAAGCCCTCGTGGTTCAGCTTCAGGATGGGCGAGGCGACCCGACCCGTGGCCTGCTCGACGGCGAGACTGACCGCGCCATAGAAAGCCTCCACCCGGTCGATGATGTCGGGATCCGGATCGTCGATGATCGGCCTCGACCGACGCTCCTCGCGGCTGACGATGAAATCGGCGAGCACCTCACCGTCGGTCTTTCGCTCCCAGACGCCGTAGCTGTCGGCGGCGCGGACGAGGCGGGCCAACGTCCTGACGAAGGGATGGTCTAGGTCGGGAATCGGCGGGGCGATGTCGCTCATCGGTTCAATCATCCTCGAAATCGGGACGCGGGGCACCAACGCCAGCTGCCTGCAGCACCTTGCGCAGCCAGGGCGGCGGGCTGCCGGTCAGCATGGCGCGCACCTTTTCCAGCACGTCATCGATGGGGGCAGCTTGCGCCTTGATCGGGTGAATCCGCTGCGCCACCGCCTTGGCGGCGGCCGGGCCGCCAATGGCCAGGCAGAACAACAGATGGCAGCCGGCGAGCGCGTCGACCTTGGGCGTGATGCGGTCGTCGCCATCGGTCCGGTGGTTGCCGTCGCCCTCAGTGTTGCCCTCGAACTCGACGGCTTCGACAAAGCTCCAGCCAGAGGGCGTCACGTCGTAGACGGCGAACTTGGGCGCCGATCCGAAATGGGCGTTGAGCCCCTTGAGATCGGTTGACGCGATGGCGACCCGCACCGAGCCGGGCGGTGGCGCGGCATCGGTCACCTCGTCAGTGTCGACGAGGCTCAGGCGACGGACGGCTGTCATGGAGTGTCTCCCGGTTGCGGAGCGGATCGAGGCTTTCGGGTGTCGGGTGATGGTGGTCGGCGGCGATCAGGGTGTTCGCCACCTCGAAGATCAGGTCGCGCGTGCCCTCGTAGAGCGCGCTTCGGCGATGCTGGGCGCCAAGACGGTCGAAAATAGGAAAGCCGACGCGGAACAACGGTATGCCCAACCGTTCCGACGCCTGTCGACCGTGGGCATGACTGACCAAGAGATCGGCGCCGACCGCACGTTGCTCAAGGTCGCCGAGATCGCCGACAACCACCTCGGCCGGCACGGCGTCCAGGATGGCGCTGTCCGGCGTCGATGCGATTGCGACGCTGGTCTCCGCGCCCATTTCGGCGAAGAAGCTCGCCATCTGGTAGAGAAGATCCGGTTCGGCAGCGATGGCCATCTTGCGGCCACCGAAGTGGAAATGACCGTCGAGCATGGCATCCTGAAGCTGCGACCGACGACGACGGATCGAAGCGGGAACCGGACGGCCGGACAGCCGGGCGAGCAAGGCCACGAACCGATCGGCAGCGGCGAGTCCGGTCAGCGTCGGCAGAAGCGTATAGGCGAGACCGGTCTTGCGCTTCAGGGCCTCGGCCGGGCGGCGCATGTGCTCGCCGATGGCGACGCAATGACAGGCGGCGCCCAGCGTCTCGATGTCGGCAACGGTGGTGCCGCCGTAGGCGGAGGGTATCCAGCGATCCGGGACCGTGCCGTCGAGCGAGCCGGAGATGTCCGGCAAGACCACAGGCGCGAAGCCGAACAGCTCGGCTGTCTGCCGCACGACTTCGATGTCGCCGACCGTGAAGTGGCTGGGTGCGAGGATGACGAGGCGCTCGGGGTCGCGCCGCGCGGCAGGCTGGGTCATCGCCTCGATCATTGCCGCGACGGCGGCGCTCCAGCCATCCTCGATCGAGCCGCGAAAATCTGGTGTCTCAGCCAGCACGACGCGGCAGTCGCCAAGCGCGTCGGCGCGACGGTCGACGATGGAGGCGATATCGGCGGCAAAGTCCTCGCCGCGCGTTTCGACCAGCGCCGTGGTGCAGACGCCGATCAGCTTGGGGTTGGCGCGCGTCCGGATGTTGAGAATGGCTTCCTCGAGATGATCGGCGCCGCCGAGCACCGTCGAGATTTCGTTCATGGCCGTCGTCTGGATCGGGATGGTTTCCTTGAAGTGGCGAACGAACAGCACCAGCGCGAAAGCCGTGCAGCCCTGGCTGCCATGAAGAAGAGGCATGGCCCCCTCGACGCCAAGAAAGGCATAGGCGGCGCCAAGCGGCTGCGAAGACTTCAGCGGATTGGTGGAGAGGGAGCGAACTTCGGTCGCGGACATCGCCATCTCCTCAGCAGTCGTCGGCGTCTTCGAGGACGCCGCCGGCGAATTTGCGAAAGCTATGGGTGACCTCCACCGGCATGTCGGGGGCGTCGAGCAGTCGTCCAGCCTCGTCCCATGGCGCCGGTGCGCGCAAGGCCGGGAACACCGGGCTGTTGACGGCAAGATCGATCCGCTTGAGCAGTTCGACGAAGCCTTCGTAGCCGGCGTAGGGGTGATGGCGCTCCTGGTTGACGTCGAGCCAGGGCGTCTTTGCCTTCAGCGCGATAAACTGGGTGCGGCTGCCCGACAGCATGATGTCGGCCTCTCCATCGGCCAGCATCCGGTAGATCTCGCGCGGTGGCAGGCGATCGAATAGATGCTTCTCGTCCTTCAGGGCGGCAAGCGCCCGGGCCTTGTCCTCCTCCGTCGACTTCTTGATGGACGTGCGGATCACTTCCATGCCGGCCTCCTGCAACGCATCGACCATCGACCAGCTCTTGACGCCGCCGGTGTTGAGCAACACCCGCTTGCCGGCGAGCCGGGGCTTCAGCGGAGCAATGCGTTGCCAGGCGATCGCCTCCTCGCGAGCGATCAGCGCCTCGGCCCGGTCGAGAAGGTCGGCCGGCGCGCCCCCTTCCACCAGCAAACCGCAGATGCCACGGATGGCGGCCGACGTGTCGGCAATGCCGTAGAAGGATCCTTCGAAATAGGGGATGCCCCAGCGCTCCTGCATGCCGCGCGCGAGGTTGATGAGGGCCGACGAGCAGACCATCATGTTGGCCTTGGCCCGATGGGCGGTGGCGATGTCGCGATAGCGGGCGTCGCCGGGAATCACGGCGCGCAGACGGATGCCCAGCTCTTCAAGGAGCGGCTTCACGAACCAGAACTCGCCAAGCAGATTGTATTCGCCGAGGATGTTCACGTCGTAAGGCGTCACGTCGTCCGGCTCGACAGTGCCGATGACATGGTCGAGAAGCGTCTGGCCGGCCAAGCGGTTGCCGAGGTTCTTCGAACCGGCGAAACCGGGCGCCTCGACAGGGACGACAGGACGGCCGAAGCGCTCGCCGGCGCGTTCGCAGACGGCGGCGATATCGTCGCCGATCAGCGCCGCGACGCATGTGGAGTAGACGAAGATGGCGGGCGGATCGTGCCGTTCGACGATGGTCCGGATCGCCTTGAACAGCTTCTTCTCGCCATTGCCCATGACGATGTCGAGCTCGGAAAGATCGGTCGTAAAGGAGCGCCGCCACAGGTCGGGGCCGGACGAGACCGAATGGCGGTTGTCCCAGGAGTTGCCCTCGCAGGCCAGAGGGCCGTGGATGAGGTGGGCAACGTCGGTCACCGGCTGCAGCACGATCTTGGCGCCATCGAAGGCACACCCGCCGGCCGCGGCGCCGGGCGTCAGAGGCTTCGAACAGCCCTTCTTGCGCGTCGTCTCGGACTTCTCCCGATTGGTCGGGCAAGCCGGCTCGTCGAACACACTGGCAATCCTGGCCTTCAGGGACATGGGCGCCTCGTCGCTTGCGGTCACAGACCTTGTTTCGCAAGCGACGTGCCAGTGAGGCCCTGCCTACCAACAGATTGAAATCGCTGACTCCTTTCAACAGACACCGGGATCTCGTGCGTTCGTTCCCCGTGGCGGATAGGCTTGCGACACACCATTGTCGGATTTGCGACGCACCGATCACCGTCACGGGCGGTGCGCCACCTGAGACGAAGGGCGACAGCGTTCAGAGGCCAGCGCCCCCGCTGCAAAGCAAGATCGAAGTAGCAAAGCAGCAGGTCCCGCCCGTACCGCCTTTCGTTCGGCATCCACCCCTTGACGACCAGGCCTTGGCCTGTCCCAACGAGCAAGGGCCGGCTCCGTTTCCGGGCCGGCCCTCGTCATGCGTCTCGATACTGTTTTCAGCGCGTCAGATCGAAGGAAATATCGGTCTCGCCGGCAATGTTGGTCTCGGCGTCGAGCTTGTCGAACAGCTTGTCGAGGATGGTGATCAGCACCCTGAGGCCGCCCTGATAGCCCATCACCGGGAACCGGTGGTGGTGGTGGCGATCGAAGATCGGGAATGTCAGCCGGATGAGCGGGGTCTTGGTATCGCGCTCAAGGTACTTGCCGTGGCTGTTGCCGATCAGGAAGTCCACCGGCTCCGTGAACATAAGCGAGCGCAGGTGCCAGAGATCCTTGTGCGCATAGGCCTTGCAGTCCTTGCCGAAGGGCGAGCTGTCGAACAGCGCCTGCATGTTCTCCGCCCATTCCTTGCCGCCGTTGGTGGACAGGCAGTGGACGGGCTCACCACCGGTCTCGAGGATGAAGCGCGCCATGGCCTGAACGAAGTCGGGATCGCCGAAAATGGCGTAGCGCTTGCCGTGCAGATAGGCCTGGCTGTCGGCCATGGCATCGACGAGGCGTCCACGTTCGAGACGAAGCGCTTCGGGGATGGTCTTGCCGCTGAGCGAGGACACCTTCATGAGAAGCTCGTCGGTCGCCTTCACGCCGAGCGGATAGTGGAAGCTCGCCGTTTCCTGGTTGACGCTCGCCGCGTATTCCAGTGTCTTGCGGCTGTTCCAGTGCTGGAGCGCGAGGGTTGCCTTGGCGCCCTTGGCGGCCTTCAGGTCGTCGATGGTGGTGCCGCCGTCATACATGCGGTACTCGCCGTCCGACGGGGTGTCGAACTGGTCGGCGGCGTCGCCAATCAGCTTGTAGCTGACGCCCATCATGTCGAGCATGCGACCGAGTTCGCGGTTGTTGCCGACGCAGAAGCCATCGAAGCCGGGGACGATGTTGATGGTCTCCGTCGAGCCGGCGACCACCGGATTTTCCTTCCAGAAGTGCTCGAGAATGCCCTTGATGGCATTGTCATAGCCATCGATGTGGCTGCCGACGAAGGACGGCGTATGGGCGAAGGGAACGTCGAAATCCTCGGGCACCGAGCCCTTGGCCTTGGCGTTTCCGATGAAGCCGTGCAGGTCGTCGCCGATCACCTCGGCCATGCAGGTGGTGGAGACGGCGATCATCTTCGGCTGATAGAGCGAGTAGCAGTTGGCGAGGCCGTCGATCATGTTGTTGAGGCCGCCGAACACCGCCGCGTCCTCGGTCATCGACGAGGAGACCGCCGTGCAGGGCTCCTTGAAGTGACGGGAAAGATGCGAGCGGAAATAGGCGGCGCAGCCCTGCGAGCCATGGACGAAGCTCATGGTCTTCTCGAAGCCGGCAGCGGCGAATACCGCGCCGAGCGGCTGGCAGGCCTTGGCCGGGTTGATCACCAGCGCTTCACGGGCAAAGTTCTTTTCCCGATACTCCCAGCCCTTGGTGTATTCGGACTGGAGCGCGGTGGCGTCGATGCTGGCGGCGCCGTCGCAGGCCTTCTTGCGAGCGAACATTTCCTGGTATTCCGGCTCGCGGAACAAGGGGCCATGATCGAGGATCTTTTCGGCTGACTGGGGCATGGTCTGACCTCATCGCCCGCGCCGCGCCATACGGCGGCCAAACGGGCACAGGAGTATCGGTCACGCGGCAAGCGTGTGGTGAAAGGATTGGCTTTGGGGAGCCCCCTCCCCTTACGGGGAGAGGGAAACAGATCATTCGGCCGCTGCGAGCAGTTCGCCGCCGTCCGTCCAGGGGGCGTCGAACAGGTCCCAGACCGGATTGTTGATCGCGAGATCCATGTCGCGGGCGAAAATGGCGAAGCCATCATAGCCGTGATAGGGGCCCGAATAGTCCCAGGAGTGCATCTGACGGAAGGGGATGCCCATCTTCTGAACGGGATACTTTTCCTTGATGCCCGAGCCGACGAGATCAGGGCGGATCTTCTCGACGAACTTCTCCAGCTCGTAGCCGGTGACGTCGTCGTAGATCAGCGTGCCCGGCTTGGCGTAGTGACCGGTGCGTTGGTAGTCGTCGTTGTGGGCGAACTCGTAACCGGTGCCGGCGATCTCCATGCCGAGATCCTCGTAGGCGGTCATCACGTGACGTGGTCGGAGGCCGCCGACATAGAGCATGACCTTCTTGCCCTTGAGGCGCGGGCCGTATTTCTCGGTGATGCTGTCGACCAGCGGCTTGTACTTGGCGATGACCTCCTCTGCCTTCGCCTCGATTTCCGGGCCGAAGTGCTTGGCGATCTTGCGCAGGCTGGCGGCGATCTGCGAGGGGCCGAAGAAGTTGTACTCCATCCACGGGATGCCGTACTTCTCTTCCATGTGCCGGCAGATGTAGTTCATCGAGCGGTAGCAGTGGATGAGGTTGAGCTTGGCCTTCGGCGCGCGCTCCATCTCGGCCAGCGTGGCGTCGCCCGACCAGTTGCCGCAGATGCGAAGCCCCATCTCCTCAAGGAGGCGCCGCGAAGCCCAGGCGTCGCCGCCGATGTTATAGTCGCCGACGATGTTGACGTCGTAGGGGCCGGCCTCCCATTCGGCTTCGGCGCTCTTGTCGAGCACCCAGTCGCGGATGGCGTCATTGGCGATGTGGTGGCCGAGCGATTGCGACACGCCACGGAACCCCTCGCAGCGGACGGGAACGATGGTCTTGCCGATCTCCTTGCCCTTGCGGCGCGAGACGGCCTCGATGTCATCGCCGATGAGACCGATCGGGCACTCCGACTGCACGGACATGCCGCCATTGAGCGGAAACATCTGTTCGATCTCGTCGATCACCTTGTCGAGCTTCTTGTCACCGCCGAAGACGATGTCCTTCTCCTGGAAGTCGGACGTGATCTGCATGGTGCCGAAGGCGTCGATGCCGGTGGTGCCGACATAGTAGTTGCGACGTTGCGACCAGGAATACTGTCCGCAGCCGACGGGGCCGTGGCTGATGTGGACCATGTCCTTCACCGGTCCCCACACCACGCCCTTGGAACCGGCGTAGGCGCAGCCGCGGATGGTCATGACGCCGGGGATCGACTTGATGTTCGACTTGACCTCGCATTCGGTGAGCAGCGGGCCTTCCTCGCCGACAGGCGCATCCGGCTCGACTTCAGCCGCCTTGGCGACGGAAAGATGCTTCTTGCGCCGCTTGGCGAACTTCTCGGGATACTGGGCGAGGACCTGGGTGATGTATTGCTCGTGGGCCTTGCCGTCGTTTTCGTAACTGTCGCTCATGAAAGTGTCCTCGCGGAAGGGGACGGGAAAGGCGCGGACACCGGGGTCAAGGCCCGGCACCCACGCGTCCTCCCGGAGATCAGGCGGGAACCGCGGCCTGGCGGGCGGCTTCCTTGGCGGCAAGCTCGGCGATCATCTGCTCGTCGGTCTTCATGATGCCGAAGGCGAGCAGCATGTCTTCCAGCTCTTCCATGGTGATCGGCGTGGGTATGGTGCCCTTGCCGCCGTTCTCGTGGATCTTGGTGGCGAGCTGCCGGTATTCCTCGGCCTGCTTGCTGTCCGGCGCGTACTGGATGACCGTCTGCTTGCGCAGTTCAGCGTGCTGGACGATGTTGTCGCGCGGCACGAAGTGGATCAGCTTGGTGTTGATGCGCTTGGCCAAGGCCTCGGCAAGATCGAGTTCGCGGTCGGTCTGGCGCTCGTTGCAGATCAGGCCGCCGAGACGCACGCCGCCGGTGTTGGCGTATTTCAGGATGCCGCGCGAAATGTTGTTGGCGGCGTAGAGCGCCATCATCTCGCCGGACATGACGATATAGATTTCCTGCGCCTTGTTCTCGCGGATCGGCATGGCGAACCCGCCGCACACCACGTCGCCGAGAACGTCGTAGGAGACGTAGTCGACGTCGTCATAGGCGCCGTTCTCCTCGAGGAAGTTGATGGAGGTGATGACGCCGCGACCGGCGCAGCCGACGCCCGGCTCCGGGCCGCCGGATTCGACGCACTTGATGCCCTTGTAGCCGACCTTCAGCACATCTTCGAGTTCGAGGTCCTCGACCGAGCCGTGCTCGGCGGCGAGGTGCAGGACAGTGTCCTGCGCCTTGGCGTTGAGGATGAGGCGAGTCGAGTCGGCCTTGGGATCGCAGCCGACGATCAGGATCTTCTGCCCCATCTCGACGAGGGCAGCGAGCGTGTTCTGGGAGGTGGTCGACTTGCCGATGCCACCCTTGCCGTAGAAAGCGATCTGGCGGAGTGCAGCCATGGTGATGGTTCCTTGTCTTCTCGAAGGCACCGGGAGGGGATGCCAATTCGGTCGGCAGCGGAAAGCCGCCTCACATCCAGCTATTTTCAAGGGTCGTGCCAACTGTCGAGAAACGACAAAAATCCATATAAATCAGATATATGTCGACTCTTGCCCGATAAGAACCACGGCAACAGGCGCTGTCGCGGGTCCGACAAAAGTCGACAGTCCATGTCGGAAGAGCGGGAATGATCGTACGAAAAAGGCCGCCCCGAAGGGCGGCCAGATGGGCGGACGGAGGGGAGATGGAGTGAAGTCCGCCTGAGAGATCATCCGGCGAGGATTTGCGCTGCCTCGGCGAGCGGTAGGTCGATCAGGGCGATGCCCTCGGCTGCCAGGAAGCGGCGCTCGTTGACGGTCAATGTCGCAAGATCGGCCACGCAGGCATGTGGCCCCGCCGATCGCTTGACGATCTGCCGCGCGTAGGTCCGGAGCATCTGGTCGTGAAAGCGACAACCGAGGAACAGGAAGCCACGTGTCGACCGCCGTGTGCGAACCTCCTCGGGGATCGGCGTCTGGATGTCGATCTCCGTCAGGGCCTCGACGTAGTCGCTGTCGGAAACGAGCACGTCGCCAATCGGACGGATGCCGCCATGCGGCCTGTAGAGCAGAGTCCGCGCGCCGCCCGGCTCGGCATCGGTCCCAGCAAGATCGATGGCGCGATACCAGCGATCCTCGCCGATGGTCGCGCGCGACTGTCCTTGCACGTCGACAACGTCGGTCCGCCCAGCGTCCGCCATGGCGGCAGTTAGCGTGCCGTCGTACCAGCTGTCGACCACGAGGCCGAGAGGGAGTCCGGCCAGATAGCGGTGAAAGGCAGAGGGCCGGGGCTCCCCGGCAAAGACATCGGCCATCAGCTTCTTCAACGTGCGTCGATGACGACGGCTTTCGATGTATTGCGCGACGGCCCACATGTTGCCGCGGATACGGCCAGGAACGGGTACCCTCTTCTGCAGCGCGGCGGCGACGTCCTCCGGCGATGCCGGGACGGGCGATGCCCCTTCGAGCGTCAGAAGGCCGGGGCCTAGGTAGGGCACGAGACGATCGGTCATAAGGCCGACGCGCAAATCGGCCAGCGCGGCGGTCGCCGCCTCGCCGCAGAAGATCTCAGGGTGGTCGTCGGCGAGAAGCGCGCTCATGTCAATCGTCCTCGCCGCGCCGGCGAGCGTTGACGGTCACCGGCAGGCGGGTTTCGGCCGGCATATCCGGGAGGTCCAGCACCCAGCCGTTCTTGAGAGTGACGGCGCCGCCCCAAAGACCGTCCCTCTCCTGCGAGACGATGGGCTCCTCGAGATCTTTCTTGGCGACGTAGGCGGACAGTCCCTTTGCAGACTGGCGGATCATCACTTTCATTGCGCTGAACGCTCCGTCCTCTCAAGGGCATCGGGCGCGCCAAGCTCGCGCGCACGCATGCCGACCAAGACCCCGCGATCGACCCATTCGACCGCATAGATGTAGAACTGCTGAAGGAAGGTGCCGATGTCCCTGACGTAGCCGACATCGCCCTTGTGCACGAGGCGCTCGCCGATATCGCGTCCGGGAAAGGTGCCGTCGTTCTTCACATTGAGGCGCGCGACCACTTTGTCGCCGGGCTGAAAGCGGGGCGGGCCATCGATTTCGACTTCCGGCTCTCGCTCGACGAAGGGCATGTCAGGCCGCCTTGGCGATCGCGCCGGACGGGCATACGTCGTCGCACTGAGGCGCGGCGGCAACGCCCTCGCATTCCGTGCATTTCTGCGGGTCGATGACGTAGACGCCCCCCTTCATGCGAATGGCCTTGGAAGGGCATTCGCACTCGCAGGCGCCGCAGGTGGTGCAATCGTCGGCATTGATGGACATGGCCATGGCGGGATCTCCGTGACAGGTTCGTCATCGACGTCGCAAGCCATGTGCCAGAAACAAATACCTTTACTATCAGTCTGTTACGAGACCAGAGCTCCAGAAGCGCCGTGATGCGACACACCCTTGTCGGACTTCCGACAAGGGCGATCAGAACCTCTTCAGCTCGACGCGATGCTTCTTGAGCGCATAACCAATCTGGCGGGGCGTCAGGCCGAGGATGCGGGCGGCCTTGGCCTGCACCCAGCCGGACTTTTCCATGGCGTCGATCAGCCGCTCCTTCTCGCCGGCCCGATGACCGATGGCAGGGCAGTCAGGGCCGGCGTGCTCGCACAGCGGACCTTCGGCGTGCGTCTCAGAGTAGGCCGCCGCGTCCTGTGGCCGCGCCGTCGGCGGCAGCGGTGGCCTGAGGCCGGGCACCAGCACCTCGCCGTGCTTCAAGGCCGTGAGCTGTTCTTCGGCGGTCACGTGGTGGGCGCCTGTCCACAAGGTCGCCGAGAGGCATTCGCCGTGAGCGCAGGCAAAATCCTCGCGGCGGATGGTATCGCTGCGGGAGAGTGTCGCCGTGCGGCGGACGCAGTTCTCCAGCTCGCGCACATTGCCCGGGAAGTAACACTTGCCGAGGAGGTCGAGCGCCTTGTCGGTGATCGCAAGGCGGCGGCTGTTCTCGCGGTTGAAGCGGTCGAGAAAGGCGCGGGCGAGCAGCGGAATGTCGCCCGGCCTTTCGCGCAGGGGCGGCAGAAACACCGGAACGACGTTGATGCGATAGTAGAGGTCGGCGCGGAAGTCACCTTTCGCCACCGCCGCTTCGAGGTCGCGGTTGGTGGCGCAGATCAGACGGACGTCGACCTTCAGCGTCCGGGTACCGCCGACGCGCTCGAACTCGCCCTCCTGAAGAACGCGCAGCAGCTTCGACTGGAAGGCCGGCGAAATCTCGCCGATCTCGTCGAGCAACAGCGTGCCGCCGTTGGCAAGCTCGAAGCGGCCTGGCTTCAGCGCGATGGCACCGGTGAAGGCACCCTTTTCATGACCGAAGAGCTCCGATTCCAGCACGCTCTCGGAAACGGCGGCGCAGTTGAGCTTGACGAAGGGCTTGGCCTTGCGGCTCGACAGCTCGTGGATGGCGCAGGCGAACAGCTCCTTGCCGGTACCGCTCTCGCCGCGCAACAACACTGTGGAGTTGGAAGGCGCGACGATGGAGATGGTCTCCATCACGCGGCGCACCGACGGACTGTCGCCGACGATGCCGCCGATGCTGACCCGGACGCGAGCCGGCTTGGGCTTCTCGTCCAGCGCCTTCTCAAGACGGGACCGCTCGTCGATCAGGCGCTTGCGGTCGGCAGCGACGATACGGTGGAGACGCACCGCCTGCCCCACGAGATTGGCGACCATGGCGAGGAAGCGGAGGTCTTCATCGATGCGGATGTCGGTCGATCCATCCCATACGCGATCGATGCTGAGCGTGCCGATCACCTTGACGTCGTCCTTGATCGGCACGCCGACGAAAGAGACGCGGCTCGGATCATGGGCAGCTGGCGTGTCGGCGAACAGCGGGTCGGTCGCCGTATCCTGGACGACGAGCGACGTCTGTGTGGCGACGATGCGGTCGATGACCGCCTGCGGCAGGCTGTCGATCGGCCGCCCCTTCACCTCGCCGGCCCAGCCGGCCGTGGCGACGATCTCAGGCTCTCCAGCCTCGTCGATGACGACGATCATGCCCCGCCGCATGGCAAGGAAGGACGTCAGGATGTTGACGACGCTCGCCAGCATGCTCTCGAGGCGGACGGGCGCGTTGAGAATCTTCGATATCTCGTAAAGGCCGAACAACGCCATCTCGGCGCTCTGACGGCTTTCACGACGAACGACAGGTGACGTCTCGACAGGGACGAGGCGCGGCGGTTGGCGGACTGCCACGATCATGCCATGGCTCCTCAGGTCGGGGCCGGCAGGGAGGAAACCGGCTTCCCACCTCTGAAAGGTCGAGGCAAATCGCGCTTTTGTCACGCATGAATTGCAGTCAATCCTGACACCATCGTGCATAATACTAAAGCATATAAGTCTATATACTTAAAACAGACTAGCGAAAGGAATGTGCAGTTGTGGGGCGATGGCTTTGCAAGTCCTTGCGCCGTCTTCATTCGGCACCCTGGCGGCGACCTCGGACGAGTGCGTCGCATATGAGCAGGCGACCATCGAGTTTGTCCTAATCGTCGTGATGATGGTCTCCGCCCGCCTGGCCGCGTCGCCAGTAGGAGGCGAGGCGCAGGCGATCGCGCGACAGGCCCCAGATATCGATCGCCCTGCGATAGATGGCGCGGCGAGCGGTTTGCTCCATGCCGCCCCACACGATGACACCCGGCGGCAGATCGCCGGGTTCGATGGTAGCGGCCCCCGTTTCCAGTCGCGCGCCGTCCCGACGATGCAGCCAGACGATATCGGTCCTGGCCGCGCTCGGAAGCGTCTGCCTATCCCCCTGATCCTCGGTTTCCAGGATGGCTCGAACGCGGCGACCGGCCGGCATCTCGGCCAGCATGCGGGCGACGGCCGGCAGGCCCGTCTCGTCGGCGAAGAGCAGATAGTCGTCGGCCTCGGGCAGATCGCCACCGCCGGGTCCCGTCATGCCGATCACATCGCCCGGCCGCGCCCGTTCGGCGAAGGCGGCGCCCGGCGCGTCGTGATGATCGGCGTGCAGCAGCATGTCGATCTCCACCTCGCCGGCAGCGACATCGATGCGGCGTAAGGTGTAGACGCGCGCCGGCGGCGGATTTCCATCCGGCCAGAAGGGGCGACCGTCATCGCCAGTCACCGGCCAGCGCTGGCGCACGCCCTCCCCCGGCAACAGCAGGCGGATATGCAGTCCGCCTTCAGCAAAGCGACCGAGATCGCTGCCCTTGAGGGTCAAGCGCCGGAAGCGACCGATCGTCGCCGCGGCGACTACGGTCATCTCGCGAAAGAACGGCAGCGGCGAACCGGCCTCACCCGCTCCCGTCCAGCGAAGGGCAACATCAGCCTCGCCGAACTCCAGCACATGGTCGGCCATGATCATCTTGATATAGGCGAGACCGGCGGAGTCGCGACTTTCGGCAGCGATGCGGAGGCCGCCGACATCGAGCGTCAGCCGAGACAGACCCAGCTCGCTCGACAGCAGGACATCCCCTCCCTCGACCATCTCGACGCGCGCGTGCCGACCGACGTGATCGACGAGACGAGTCCGGAGGGTCGCCGGGTCCCGGCTAGGAACAAAAAGAGTGGCAGCGAGACGGCCAGACGCATGCGTACTCATCGGGACGAACTCCGAAAAAGCGAAGGGGACGGATTCAGGGCTGGCCGAAAGCGGCGATGAAGCTGTCGGCGATCGCCTGTTCGGCACGCAGGCCGGAACTCGTCAGGTACATGCCGACCGGGTCGAGGTAGATGATGTGGCCAGCCGTGGCGGCGCGGGTCCGGTTGACAAGCTCGTTGTCCAGCAGCGCGCGAGCCGGCGTCTCGGTATTGCCGATGGCCGCGTCGCGATCGATGACGATCAGCCAGTCCGGATTGACCTTGAGGATGTACTCCCACGAGATAACCTGGCCGTGGGTGGTCGCCTTGATGGTCGGGTCGGCGGCGGCGAGACCGTAAAGGTCATGTACCTCTGAGAAACGCGAGCCGGGGCCGTAGGCACTGATCTTGCCGCCGGTGGTCAGCACGACGAGGCCTCTGCCCTTGTCGGCGGTCATGTCTCTGAGGCGGGTCGTCGTGGCATCGAGTTTCAGAAGCCGTTCGGCGACCTCGGCCTCCTTGCCGAACAGCTTGCCGATCGCCTCCGCGTTGCGCTTCACCGATCCACGGAAGTCACGGTTGTCGGGCGTCAGGTCCAGGACCGGCGCGATAGCCGACAGCGCCGCGAAATGCTTCTGGCTGCGGCTGCCGATGATGATCAGATCGGGCGCGAGCGCCGCAACCGCCTCGAAATCCGGCTCGAACAGTGAGCCGACCTTCGCATAGGTG
The DNA here is from genome assembly GCF_023721755.1 of Pleomorphomonas sp. NRK KF1. Classification (GTDB taxonomy): domain Bacteria; phylum Pseudomonadota; class Alphaproteobacteria; order Rhizobiales; family Pleomorphomonadaceae; genus Pleomorphomonas. The sequence continues at coordinate 916,381 of NZ_JAMDLH010000002.1, forward strand.
TCGGCGCGATACTTCTCAAGGTCGCCGGACATCGCCCAATCGGGAACGCCCTGCACCTCGAGGCTCAGCGCATCGAGCGTATCGAGTGCCGCGAGATCGAAGACGGCGACGGTCTGAGGCCTGTTGGGAAAGTCACGTGTCCCTTGCGCATCGGTGATCGTGGCGGCTTCGGCGGAGCCAAGGCTGATCGACAGGACGAGCGGCGTCAGCAAGGCGGCGAGGCGGTGAAATCCGTTCATGGCTTTTCCTTGGAATTTGAGGTCGAACCGCGCCCGAACAGCGCGAGAAGACCGTCGGCGAGCGCCCCCCGCCAGACGAAGTAGTCGTGGCCACCGGCATATTCGCGGGCGGTGACCTGGTAACCGCGCGCCATCAGCACGTCGCGCAAATGGCGATTGGTCTCGAGGATGCCGTCGGCACCGCCATGCTCTCGCTCAAACAGACCGGCCGACAGAAAGACGCGCACGGGCCGTCGCTCCATGGTGGCGACGCGATGCGCTACGACATTGGAGATGGAAGCCGGCGTGTCCGGCGGACTCCACCAGTAGGAGCCCGACAGCGAGAGCGCGTTGCCGAAGGCGTCGGGACGACGGAGTGCCACCGTCAACGACGCAAGTCCACCGTAGGACGAACCGGCCAGCACCGTACGGGCGGACGATGGTATGAACCCGGTTCGCGCCCGCACCTCCGCCAGCAAATCGTCCGCCAGAAAGCTGGCGAAATCCGGATTGTCGGGCAGCTCGCGCGAGCGGGTCGCCTGATCGGGATTGTCGACAAAGACGGCGAGAGTCGGCGGCAGACGACCATCGGCCATGAGCGTATCCAGGATCGCCGGTGTCGGCACCTCGCGCTGGTAGTTGCGGCCGTCGAAGACAACGAGAAGAACGGTGGTGCGGTCGGCGGGGTCGAAGCCCTTCGGCCTGTAGATCGCAACGTCTCGCGTGTTGCCGAGACGATCCGAAGCGAGGCGGAAGCGGATGAACTCCCCTGTTGGCGCATGCGCGCTTTCCATGCCCGGCTGGACCGGCGCCCCCGGCAGCGTCACCGTCGACTTGGTGTTGAAGCGATCGGGGGCATCGGTCGGCCAGGGTTCCTTGTTGAGCGGATCGGCGGCGGCCGTGGCGAGCAACGCGACTCGTCGTTCCCGGGCGCTTCCGGGCAAATCGGGCACATCGGGAGCGAGCTGGTAGGAAAAGCGCGTCTCGGGCGGTACGCGGAAGCTCTTGAACCAGATGTCGGAGCCGTCGAGCCGGTCGAGCCATTCGTGATCGCCGGATGGCGCTCCGACCAGACGGACGTTTCGATCAGCGCCACGATAGACGAAGGTGAGCAATGTCTCGCCATCCGCCGTCCGCTCGACGAGCGGGGCGCCCGCCGTCTCGACCCGGCGCCAGAACTCTGCGGTCGTGCCACCGGCCGCGAGCTCGGCCGCGACAGAGGCAATGACCGGACTGGCATAGCCGTCCACCGGCGCTCTCTGCTCAGCGAGCGGAAGGTGAGATGCGAGCACCAGACTGCCGGTACCGCCGCCCGGCCCGGCGACGAGACGCAGGGCCGACGGTGTATCGCGAGCGACGAACTGGAAATCGCCGGACAGGCCGACATTATCGAGGAGGCGCCGCCAGGAGATGCCATTGGCGTCGACGATCTCAAGGTCGAAACTGCCGGCTGTGACGTTCACCCGGCCCTTGAGGTAGTCGCCGGGCGCCGCATCGAACGGCAGCACGACGGACTTGCCCGGCGCGACCGCCTCGGTGACGATGACCTGGTTCGGCCGAAGACGAACATCCTCCCCGGCGGAGGCACCGCCGGAGAGGAGAACGAAGGCCAAGGTGCGCAGTGCTTTCAGGGCTGCCCTCATGCGCCTCACCACTTGTATTTCAGGGTGGCGGTGACGGTGCGGCCGGCCCCTACGAAGCAGGCGTAGGCGCTGGCGCATGACGCGGTGTAGAACTCGTCGGTGAGGTTGGTGGCGTTGACCTGCAAGGACACGTTCTCGAAGTCCTTGTCGAGCGCGCCGAAGTCGTAAGACATCGAAGCGTCGAGCAAGAGGGTGTCCGGTACCTTGAAGGTGTTGGTAGCGTCACCCCAGCTTTCGCCGATGTAGCGCAAACCGAGACCGAGGCCGAGACCGGCAAAGGGGCCATCGTCGAACTGGTATTTTCCCCAGAGCGATGCCTGATGGAGGGGAATGCGCGCCGGCATCTTGCCCAGAATGCTGGCCTGCGCCGATTCCGTCACCTCCTGATCGGTGTAGCTGTAGGCCGCAAGCAGGCTGAAGTTGTCGGTGATCTCGGCGCGGACCGACAACTCGACGCCACGGGTGCGGATCTCCCCCGTCTGCTGCCACGGGCTGGAACTGGTCTCGCGATAGAGAACGTTCTGCTGGGTGAGTTCATAAATGGCAGCGCTGAGATCGAAGCCGTAGCCTTCCGGCGCGAAGCGCAGCCCAGCCTCGTACTGGATCGCCGTCGACGGATCGAAGGGATCAGAACCGGACGGTGCTGCCGTCAGCACCGGCTCGAAGGACGTTGCGATGCTGACATAGGGAGAGAGTCCCCAGCCGAGATCGTAGACCGCACCGGCGCGGCCGGTGGTTGCCGAGGAGTCGAAGCTGGTGGTCGTTCCACTCAGGTTGTTGTCGATGTCGGTCGTCGCCCAGTCCTGGCGACCGCCGAACAGAAGGTTCAGCCTTCCGACCTCGATCTGGTCCTGAAGGTAGACGCCAACCTGAGACGCCTTGGTCTTGGTATCGCTGCGGTCCGACGAGAGATCGAGGCTGGTGACATCGTAGACCGGATTGGTCCAATCGATCGACGACACCGTGTAATCGTAGCCCCAGGAGTAATCGACCACCGAGTAACGATAGTCGACACCGCCAATAACCGTGTGGTCGAGAGGACCGGTGGACAGCTTGACCTCGGCGCTGTTGTCGATGACGAACTGCAGCATATCCTCGGTGCCGCCGGAGCCGGTGCGCGTGATGGTCTTGCCATCCGCCTGCAAGCTGCCCCAGGTCAGGGTTTCATAGGCCGTGTCGATGTCGGTGAGACGGGCGTTCTGGCGCAGCGTGACGCCGTTGTCGAAACGGTGTTCAGCCTGGTAGCCGATCGAAGCCTGCTCACGTTCCGATTTCTGGACGTTGGGATCGGAGACCAGGAAATCGCGCGGAATATAGCCGTAGGGCGTGGGCGTCACCGAGCCCTTGGCCTCGCGGAAATTCCGGAAACCGGCATCCGGCTCGTTCTGATAATAGGCATGAACGGTCACCTTGGTCTGGTCGTCCGGCTGCCACGTGACCGAGGGCGCGATCGCAAACCGCTTGGTATCGAGCCCATCCTCCATGGTATCGGCGCGCGCCGCCTTGCCAACGATGCGATAGGAGACCGTATCGCTGCCCGGCAACTTGTCCATGAGGTCGAAGGCCGCCTCGATCCGATTGTCCGTGCCGACTGTCGCCTGAACCTCACGGGCGGTCTCGCCGGTCGGGCGCTTGCTGACCAGATTGATGAGACCACCAGGACGAGCCTCGCCATACAGCACCGACGATGGCCCCTTCAGAACCTCGACACGCTCGAGGAGATAGGGATCGACCTGGCCGAGCGAGTTGGAGCCGAACAGAAGACCGTCCAGAAAGCGAGGCGCGTAATAGTAGCCACGGAGGAAGGTTTCGTCATGCAGATTGGAGGCGCCGCGGTATTCGGCGAACAGGCCGGGCGTATAGCGCAGCGCCTCGGCCACCGACTTGACGCCCTGATCCGCCATCTGGTCCGCCGTGACGACCGTCACCGATTGCGGCGTCTTCTCTAAGGGCACATCCGTCTTCGTCGCCGTCTTTGAGCGATTTGCGACATACCCTTTCACCGGGCCATCGGCAGTCTCTCCATTGCCCTCGACAACGATGGGCTCAAGCGTCGCCGCGCTATCCACCGTCTGCGCCCGCGCACCAGCGATGGCGCTCAGGCATACCGTCGCCATAAGTCCGACACGCAGGATCACTGTGGGAACAGGCTCGTATCGGCGCGAACGGCCCCCGCCAGAAGTCGACGCAATATCAAACATTTACTCTTACCCCATGTCCAAATTTGCAACTGCGATCCAGTCGCATAAGGAGTTTCACTTAAACTTGACTAGTGATTTCATGTATATAAACAGGGGTGTCGGAAGCTGTCGACGACCGGGGCTTCAGCGCAAACGGCGGTTTCTTTTTCGCAAACAGCCGAGCCCGCCTGGCGTGTTGTCGGACGGTTTTCCGGATGGCATTGGGTGCGTTCATGGAACTGTCGACGGCGGCATCGGAACAAGACGGCATCTCGCTCGCCTGCCGGCTCGCGCCGGTGGTCGCCGGCTCGCGCGCCATGCGCGAGATCCAGCCGGGATTTCGCCTGCTCATCTATCTCAGAGGTTGGCAGCGCTTCGAGATCGACGGCCGGCGTTTCGACGTTTCCGCCGATGGTGGCCCGGTGGCGTTGGCGCTATCCCTTACCCGCCCTGCCCGTCTGACACAGATCGCCTGGTCGGAAGACCGGATGGGCAAGTTGATGATTACAGCTCCGAGCGACTGGACCTCGGCGCTCGATCTGAAGGGAGCCGGTCACGGCGATGCTCTTTCCACCTTTCTGACCGGACATGTCAGCAGCCATCTCTGGCGCCTCGACGACGACAGCGTCCGCCTGGCAAAACTTGCCGCCGAACCTCCGGCCTGGGTGCCGCGCGAGGCATTGCAGCTCTATCGGCGTGCCCGCGCCTTCGACCTTATCTGCCTGACACTCAGCACCCTGGCACTCCGGCGGGCGGAGAACGCATTGCCCCGGCCGGCCCAGTCTCTGCTCGGCGAACGCGTCCGCATCTTCCTGCTCGACCATATCAACGAGCCGCTGACCATCGATGCCGTCGCTCAGGCAGTCGGAGCGTCGGTCAGCGTCGTGCAGCGCTGTTTCAAGGAACTCTACGGCATGACGGTGTTCGACTTCGTGCGCCGCCGCCGCCTCGATGCCGCTCGTGACGCACTCGACAATCGCGGCGTCAGCATCGCCTGCGCCGCCTTCATCGCCGGCTACTCCGCGCCATCGAGCTTTGCCACCGCCTTCAAGAAGGCTTACGGCGTGCCGCCCAAGCTCCGACACCGTCAGACCATGCCATTCAGCGAGGCGGCTGAGTAATGCGCAAGTCAAGCAGCTTTTCGGCTTGGATCGAAGGCCCGGCGGGTGTGGATCATGGTCCAGAGGACGGTGACGCGCCTGCGTGCG
>NZ_JAMDLH010000003.1 GCF_023721755.1 Pleomorphomonas sp. NRK KF1
TGCTTCACCGCCACCACCACCTCGCCAGCCCCGGCAACCGGCTCGGCGATCTCGTGAAACGAACTCAACCCACTGCCGTCGATCTTCAATGCAAGCATGAAATCAGTCCTCTTGTCTTTTGTCGGGACCGGCCGGGGAAAGCGCGCTCGGCGCGGTCCATAGTACCCGAATGATCAGGCGGCTCAGCCGCGCTCGGCCAGAGCCAGGGCAAGCGCGATGATGGCACCCTTGGCGATGAGCTGGATGTCGATCGACACGTTGAGGATGTTCATGCCGTTGTTCATGATGCCGAGGAACATCACGCCGAGCACCGTCCGGGCGACCGAACCATTGCCGCCCATCAGGCTGGTGCCGCCGAGGACGACCGAGGCGATCACGTCGAGTTCGGTGCCGAACTCGCCATAGGTGGCCGACGCCGTGTGGACCTGCGACGACTGGATGATGCCGGCGAGCGCCGCTCCGAAGGCCGAAATGGCATAGAGCGACATCTTGGTGATGCGGGTGCGGTGGCCGCTCAGGAAGGCGGCGCGTTCGTTCTCGCCGATGGCGGCGACGCAGATGCCGATCGGCGTCATTTTCTGAAGGAAGACCACCAGCAGGGAAACCGCCACGAACAGGTAGATCGAGAAGGGGATGCCGGCGATCGAGCCCGTGCCGATGAAGGTGAAGCCCGGTTGGTCGCGGATGCCGTGCAGATCGGGGCCGCCGAGCAACAGCGCCGAGCCGCGAACGATGGATAGCATGGCGAGCGTGACGATGATCGGCGGCAGTCCCAGGAAGGCGATGACCGCACCGTTGAGAAGGCCGACGAGGACGCCGGCCGCCAGTCCGGCCGCCAGGACGAGCGGCAGGGGGTAGCCGGCCTCCATGGCAAAGAAGGAGACGACTCCCGACAACGCGAGTACCGGGCCGACCGACAGATCGATGCCGCCCGTCATGATGACGAAGGTCATGCAGGTCGCCATGATGCCGACCATGGCCACCTGGCGAAAGATGCCGACGAGGTTGTCGGGCGTCAGGAAGGCGGGCTCGATCACCGAGAAGACCACGACGAAGGCAGCGATGGCGATGGTCAGCGCGTGCGGGGCCAGACGGGTGGCGATATTGGGGGAGAGGGCGCTCATCATTCGGCTCCGATTTCGGCCACCACCTGGGCCATGCTCATGTCGGTGGTGTCGTGGATCGACCGCAATCGTCCCGAGACCATGATGCCGATGCGGTCGGCGACGGTCATCACTTCCTCAAGGTCGGAGGAAACAACCAGGACAGCGGCGCCCCGGTCACGTTCGGCGCGCAGGATGGAGTAGATCTCCGCCTTGGCGCCGACGTCGACGCCGACGGTCGGCTCGTCGAGAATGATCACCTTGGGGCCGAGGCGCAGCCATTTTCCGACCAGCACCTTCTGCTGGTTGCCGCCGGAAAGCTGGCGGACCAGCTTGCGCCCGTCTGCCGGCTTGACGCTGAGATCGTCGATCGAGCGGCGCGAAGCCGCCTCGATGCCACGACGATCGAGCAGGAACAGGCGGCGGAAGCGATCGAGCGTCGTCATGACGAGGTTTTCCGTCACCGTCATGCCGAGCATCAGGCCGTCGCGATGGCGATCCTCGGGCACGAACCCGACGCCGCAGGCCATGGCATCGCCCGGCGCGCGGAAGTCGACCGGCTTGCCGTCGATCTCGACGGTGCCGGCGTCCCGGGGCTCCGAGCCGAAGATGGCGTGCATGAGCTCGGTCCGCTTGGAGCCGATGAGACCGGTGATGCAGAGGATTTCGCCGCCGTAGAGATCGAAGCTCACGTCGCGGAACATGCCGCGGCGGCTCAGCCCCTTGACGGACAGGCGGATCTCGCCGTTGCCGCGCGGATGGCGGGCCTCGCCGGCCGCCGCCGAGCTTTCGCGTGCGAGACGATCGCCGACCATCAGCTCGATCACCTTGGCACGCGTCATGTCGGCGACATCGGCTTCGGCAATGACACGACCGTCGCGCATGATGGTCATGGTGTCGCAGACGGTGAAGATCTCGTCGAGCATGTGACTGATGTAGACGATGCCGACGCCGCGACTCTTGAGGAGGCGGATGGTGTCGTGCAGCCGACGCACGTCGGAAGCGGCGAGCCAGCCGGTCGGCTCGTCCATCAGGAGCACCTTGGCGTCGAGCGCCAGCGCCTTGACGATCTCCACTTCCTTCTGTTTCACCGTCGGTAGTTCGCCGACCGTGGCGTCGAGATCGAGATCGATGCAATAGCGCTTGAGCAGTTCTTCCGCCTCGCGCCGCTGCGCCTTGACGTCGACGAGACCGAAGCGACGGGTCGGCTGGCGGCCGAGGAAGATGTTGTCGAGCACGCTCAGTGCCGGCGCCATGTTCGAATGCTGGTAGATGCATCCGATGCCGTGGCGGATCATCTCCTCCGGCCGGCCGAGCGGCAGTTCGGCGCCGTCAAGCGTCACGCTTCCCGACGTGGGCATGATCGCGCCGGTCAGAACCTTGATCAGCGTCGATTTTCCGGCCCCGTTGGAGCCGATGAGGGCCCTGACTTCACCGGGCATCACGCGAAAATCGGCATGATCGAGGGCGACGAGGTTGCCGTAGACCTTGGTCAGGCCATGCGCATCGAGGAGCTGGGCGGCGCTGGCGTTCACGTTGGCTGCTGCGGGCATCTCAGGCCTCCTCGGCGAGGTTGGCGGCCAGGCGCTTCTGCCGGCGGACGGCGAGGAAGCGGTCGTGGCCGACGGCGATCAGCAGGATGACGCCGGTGAGAATCTGCTGGACGAACTGGGAAATGCCGAGCAGCGTCAGGCCGATCAGCACCATGCCGAGCAGGAAGGTGCCGATCACCGGGCCTGCGAGGCCGCCGATGCCGCCCGACAGGCTGACGCCGCCGATCACCGCCGCGGCGATGGCGCTCATTTCCATGCCCATGCCGAGCGACTCCGTCGTCGTCGACAGGCGGGCGATCATCAGCAGGGCGCCAAGCCCGGCACAGAAGCCGCAAATCGCATAGGCGATGATGATCGTGCGACCGACATTGATGCCGGCGAGGCGCGCCGCTTCGGCATTGCCGCCGACGGTGTAGATGTCGCGGCCGAAGCGGGTCCGGCCGAGCATGACGCCGAACACGACGAGCGTCGCGATCATGATGAAGAAGGAGAGGGGAACCCAGGGCAACTCGATCAGCGACGACAGGCCGGTCGCCGACCCGATGTCGAAATAGGTGTCGAGGCCCATGATCCAGGGATCGCTGAGCGGCGTCGTCGACAGTTCGGGCACCAGTTGGCGTCCGGAAATGGCATAGACGAGACCACGATAGGCGGCGAGCGTCGACAGCGTGGCGATGAAGGGCTGGAGGCGCAGTTTGACGATCAGGGCGCCGTTGACTGCGCCACAGAGTGTCGCTACCGCGAGGGTGATGGGGATTGCGACATAGCCGGGCACGTCGAACATCAGCGTCAGGTCAAAGGCGACCATGCCGGCCAGTGCGAGAGTGGCGCCCACGGACAGATCGATGCCGCGCAGCAGGATGGGGAAGGACTCGCCTATGGCGAGAATGGCGATGAACGAGAATCCCGCCATGAGATCCTCGAAGTTGCTCGCTGTCGCAAAGTTGGGCGCGAACACGCAAAAGAATGCCAGCACTGCCAGGAAGAACAGGACTACGGCGATGAATGCGGATTGGACACGCATTGCGGACCTATCGATCGGGGTTTGCTTCAGCTTTGCTGACGGGTGGCGCGCTCGGTCGTGAAGGCAACCGGCGGCCCGGCGAGGCTATCCGCCGCCATGGGCCTGCGCTCGACCGCGGAAAGGCCGCCGATCGCATAGAGCTCGGCCGGCGGATCCGGGAAGCCTAGGCCGCCCGGATCGCGCCTGAAAGTGCGGCTTGTCGCTTACCAGCGCTGCGACGGCTGGATCTGACCGACCGTATCCTTGGTGGCGATCACGAAGGGCATCAGGAGCTTGCCCTGCTGCTCGAACGCCTTGGCGGTGACGAGGCCGGAGGTCAGCACCGTGGCCGCGGCGGCGGCGAAGCGGCCCTGCTGGAACACGTCAGTATACTGCGTGCCGGTGAGTTCGCCCGCCTCGATAGACGCCAGAGCGTCCTTCTCGCCGTCGTTGCCGAAGATCACCATCTTGCCGAGGAGACCCTTTTCCTTGGCGACGTCGACCGCGCCGAGCGCCATCGAGTCGTTGACGCCGTAGACGCCGGCGAGGTTGGGGTTGGCGGCCAAGATGGTGGACAGCACGTCCTGGGCCTTCTTGCGCGACCAGTCGGCGACCTGATCGGCGACGACGCGGATCTCCGGATGGTACTTCTTGAGGCCGTCGACGAAGCCATTCGTGCGCTGGTCGCGGATGATGATGCCCGGAGGAGCGTTGAGGATGGCGACGTCACCCTTGCCGCCGAGCTTGTCGCCCATCACCTTGGCGATTTCCATGGCGCCGTAATAGTGGTTCATCTCCACATGGGCGGCGTGGGCTTCGGTGGCGTCGATGTTGAGCGTGATGACGATGATGCCCTTGCGCTTGGCCTTCTTGATCGACGGGGCGAGCGCCACGCTGTCGCTCGGCTGCAGGAAGATCACCTTGGTGTCGTTGTTGATCAGCGTGTCCATCAGGCTGACCTGGACCTCCACCTTGTTCTGGCCGTCGAGTTGCGTGTAGTCGACGTTCTGTTGGGTGCTCAGCACTTCTTCGATGCCCTTCGACCAGCCGGCCGAAACCGTGTGCGGCTGAATCTGCAGGAAGGCCATCTTCACCCGCTCGTCGGCGCGCGCGGCGCTGAAGCCGACGACGCCGGTGACCGGGTCGATGCCGGCCATCAGGCCGGTGGCGGCGCCCGTCAGGGCGGCCGAGCCCAGGGCCATGGACTTCAGGATGGTGCGGCGATCGGCCAGGAGCTTGCTTTCGTCTTTCTGGGTCATGTCTCTCTCCCTAGTCTCGTTCTTGCCTTGAAGGTCCTCACCGCGCGGGGCGTCCGGCGCCGCGCACCGCCGTATAAACGGCATAGACGGATGTCGATGCCGTGATGAACAGTCGGTTGTTCTTGGGGCCACCGAAGCACAGGTTGGCCACGGTCTCCGGCACATGGATGATGCCGAGAGGGCAACCGTCCGGGGCGAAGATCTCGACGCCACGCGCCGAGGAAACCCAGAGGTTGCCGTATTCGTCGAGGCGAAGGCCGTCGGGCACTCCTTCCTCGATCGTGATCAGTATCTTGCCCTCGCCGACCTGCCAGTCGTTTGCGAGCGGAAAAGCCATGACGTGGTGAAACCCTGCCGCGTCGTGGGACGCCGAACTGTCGGCGACATAGAGCGTCCGCTCGTCGAGCGACAGGGCAAGCCCGTTCGGCTTCAGCATCGAACGGATCTTCGCTTCGACCTTTCGTGTCTCGGGATCGGCGCGATAGACGAAGCACCCGTCCTGTTCGGACGGAGAACGCTTGCCCTCGTAGTCGGTCATGATGCCGTAGGTCGGGTCGGTGAACCAGACGCCGCCGTCGGACGCGACGATCACGTCGTTGGGCGAGTTGAGCCGCCGCCCCTCGAAGGCATCGGCGATGACCGTGCGCCGGCCGTCCAGCTCGAAGCGGACGACCGAACGCGTCAGGTGCTCACAGGCCACAAGGCGCCCTTCTGGGTCGATCGTGTGGCCGTTGCAGTTGTTGGCCGCGTGATCGAGCACGCGGACACCAAGGTCGGGAATCCACTGGTACATCCTGCCGCGCGGAATGTCCGACCAGATGAGGAAATCGCCCGTTGGAAAATAGGCGGGCCCCTCGGTCCACAGGTGCCCGGTACTCAGTGTCTCGAGAGGGCTGCTCGGCAGCACGAGCTGCCACAGACGCTCGTCGAGCGCGGTTATGCGTTGCTGGCTCATCGGCGCGTTGGCTCTTGTATTTGCGTTTTCCTCACTGTCATTGAAGCAGAGACAAAAGGAGCGAAACAGCGCAGGTCCCACGTCCATTTTGCGGGAACCCGCAAAACTTGACGCGCTTTCGCGCTGGTTTCGTGTGCGATCTGCGCCGACAATCGAGCCGTTCATGCAAGAGGCAGCCATGCTGAGTCGCACCCCGTTCGATCTGCAACGCATCATGGCGGTTCTGAAATCGATCACCGGACAACTCGACCTCAAATGCGTGGTCCAGTCGGTTTCGACGGCGGTGATCGACATCCTGCCGCACGATCATATCGACGTGGCCCTGATGAATGCCGACCGCACCATCGTTTCCACCTACGAGGCGGGGCTGCATACCGAGTGGGACATCGAGTCGCGCGGAACGCGATCCGTCGCCGTCAGTCCCATTCGCACCCTTTTCATGGGGGAGGTCGACAGCATCATCACCCCCGATGCCCAGGCCGATCCCCGCTTCCACTTCGAAGGCGCCTGGTCCAAGCCGATCTTCGACGCCGGCCTGCGCGGCCGTCTGCACGTGCCGGTGCTGGTGGAAGGCCGGATCATCGGCGCGCTGTCGTTTTCCACGCAGGTGCCCGACACGTATAGCGAGGCCGATCTCGACAACGCGCGGATCGTCGCCGACATCCTCGCCGCCTACATGTTCGCCCTCCAGCAGAGCGAGCTGGCCAGCCGGCGCGAAATCAAACGGGTGGAGGCCGAAGCCCGCGCCGAGGGGCTGCGCATCGGCGCGCGCCATCTGACCGAGGAGCTGGAAAACGCCCGGCAGGCCATCGGCATGGATCTGCATGACCAGACACTGGCCGATCTCTCGCGTATCTCCCGCAATCTGAAACGCCTGGAAAGCAAGGCGAACCTCCGGGGCAGCGAGCTTCAGCCGATCCAGGACGACATCTCGCACTGCCTCACCGAGCTCAGGGTCATCATCGACAACGCTCGGCCCTCGGTGCTGCAGTTCTTCGGCTTTTCCGAGGCCATCGAAGCGGTTCTGGACCGGTATGCCCGCGCCTCCGCCAAGCCGCTCGTCTGCCGGCTGCTGGACGAGGGCTGCGAGGCGATCGACGCCCTGCCGGCCAACACGCAGGTCGCGCTCTATCGCATCGTCCAGGAAGCCATCAACAATGCCGGCCGACACTCCGGTGCCTCGACGATCGAGGTTCAGGTCTTTTCCGACGAAGCCGGCATTCGTATCACCGTCGTCGACGACGGCTGCGGCCTGCCGCAGACGCCGGGCAAGCGAACCGGGGGGCTTGCCAACATGCGAACTCGCGCGTCGCTGATCGAGGCCGAACTGAGCGTGACCTCCGGCGCCGAAGGCGCCGGAACACAGTTGAGCATAACCATTCCGCTCGCCCGGCCACAGGACTCGGCGCGTAATCGGGAGGCAGAATGAGCACTTATCTGATCGCCGAGGACGACGTGCTGCATCGCGGTTTTCTGCGCGAGGTCATGGCGCTCGGCGAGATCGACTGCGAGCAGGTCATCGAGGCGGAGAACGGCGAGGATGCCATCCGCCTCGCTCATGAGCACGAACTCAAGGGCGTCATCCTCGATTTGCAGATGCCCAAGAAGACCGGCGTTCAGGCGGCGAAGGCGATCTGGGCCGAAAACCCGGCCATGCCGATCATCTTCTGGTCCAACTACGCCGACGAGGCCTACGTTCGTGGCGTCGCCCGCATCGTGCCGGCAGGCGCGACCTACGGCTACCTGTTGAAAACCGCGTCCAAGGACCGGCTGAGGCGGGCAATCCAGTGCGTGTTCGTCGAAGGGCAGAACATCATCGACCGCGAGGTGCGCGGTCTTCAGAAGCGGGGCCAGAAGGGGTCGGACGAACTGACCGAGGTCGAGTACGAGATCCTGCTCGATATTGCCATCGGCCTTACGGACCAGGCAATCGCCGCGCGCCGCAACATGTCGATGCGCTCCGTGCAGGGGCGGCTTCAGCAGCTCTACGCCAAGCTGGGGCTTGCATCCCTTCCCCTGATGTCGGATGGGCGCGCCGTCTTCAACAGCCGCTCGCGCGCCGTGGCGATGGCGCTCTCCAGCCGGATCATCAATTCCAAGACGATCGAGATCGCCGAGTCCGAATACCAGCAGGACCCGGAGCGCGGCCTTCGCCGCTCAGCCGGTCACCAGTCAGGGTGACGGGAAAGGCCCCTGGGGCTCATCGTCCCGAAAGCTTGTACTTCCGGATTCGGTCGTGCAGCGTGGTCTTGGCCATCTTGAGATCCTCGGCGGCGCGCGACAGCGACATGCCATTGCGGCGCAACGCCTCCGAGATCAATCGACGCTCGAAGACTTCCAGCGTTTCCGTCAGGGAGCGGCGGTTGTCGCCGTCGGGATCGTCGAGGGGAAAGCCCTCGATGTCGCCCAGAACCCACCGGTCGGCGGCGTTCTTGAGTTCGCGCACGTTGCCGGGCCACTCGCAGGCCATCAGGGCTTGCAGCTTCTCGCTGTCGAGCCGGGGCGTAGGCCGTCCGTAGCGCGCGGCGGCCTGGTGGGCAAAATGCTCGAACAACAGGCCGATGTCGTCGCGCCGTTCGCGTAGCGGCGGCAGGCGCAGCGTGGCGACGTTGAGGCGGTAGTAGAGGTCGGCGCGGAAGCGCCCCTGGTCCGAAAGCTCGCGCAGATCGCTCTTCGAGGCGGCGATGACCCGGCAATTGACCTCCAGGACCTGATTTGAGCCGAGCCGTTCGATCTTTCGTTCCTGGAGCACGCGCAGCAGCTTGATCTGCATGGGCATTGGCATGCTCTCGATCTCGTCGAGGAAGAGCGTGCCGCCGTTGGCATGCTCGATCTTGCCGATGCGCCTCTTGGCAGCGCCCGTGAAAGCGCCGACCTCGTGGCCGAAAATCTCGCTGTCGATGAGGTTCTCGGGCATTCCGCCGCAGTTGAGGGCGACGAAGTTGCCGGCGCGACGCGGACTGAGGTCATGCAGGCACTGGGCGACCAGTTCCTTGCCGGTGCCGGTTTCGCCGGTGATCAGCACGTCGGCCGATGCCTGACCGAGATCGATGACGCGCCACCGCACCATCTGGATCTGTGGTGATTTGCCGATGATGCGGGTTTCGAGATTCTGGCCGCTGTTGATCTGCGCGCGCAGGTCGCGAACCTCCTGGACGAGACGCCTCGTCTCCAGCGCGCGCCGCGCGATCTCGACGAGATGGGTCGAGGAGAACGGCTTCTCGATGAAGTCGTGGGCGCCGTCCTTCATGGCCTGAACGGCGAGCGAGATATCGCCATGCCCGGTCATCAGCACGACCGGCAGGTCGGCATCGAAGGCGCGAATGCGCGTCATCAGCGCCATTCCGTCCATGCCGGGCAGGCGAATGTCGGAAATGACCACCGCCGGAGGATTCTCGGCGATATAGCGCCAGGCATTCTCGGCACTGTCGACCGCGTCGGCGACGATGCCCTCCAGCACGAGAGCCTGCTGGCATCCGCGCCTGACGTTCGGGTCGTCCTCGACGATCAGCACCTTGAGTGTGTCAGGCATCGACGTTCTCCGAAGCGGTCGCGAGCGGCAGGTCGAGAACGAACAGCGCGCCGCCCTCGGTGAGGTTGGCGGCTGACAGCGAACCGCCGAAGTCTCTGGCAATCCCGGCCGAAATGGCAAGCCCCAGTCCCAGCCCGCCACCAGAGTCCTTGGTCGTGAAGAATGGCTCGAACAGACGCTCGCGCTCGTTTTCGCCAAATCCCGGCCCGTTGTCTCGCACTTCGATGAAGACGCGGTCGCCGTCCATGCGGGCCGACAGGCCGATACGCGGCGCCTCCACCCCCTCGGTCGCGTCCAGCGCGTTGGCAACGAGGTTGACCAGAATCTGTTCCAGTCGGTTGGAATCGGCGAGTACCGAGAGATCGGCGGGCTCGACATTGATCTCCGGCCGGATGGATCGCTGCGACAGGCGGCGGTTGAGGAAGAACAGCGTGTTTTCCAGAGAGCGGCGCACATTCACCGGGCGCGGTTTGCCGCTCGACTTGCGCGCGAACGACTTCAGCTGGCTGGTCAGCGTGCCCATGTGGGTCACCAGATCCGAGATCAGCGCGAGATTGCTCCCGGCCTCCTCCAGCATTCCTCGCTGCATGAACTTGACGGTGTTGTCGGAAAGAGTGTGCAGGGCGGCGAGCGGCTGGTTGAGCTCGTGCGCCAGCCCAGCCGACATCTGGCCGATGACCGCGAGCTTGCCGGCGTGGACCAGTTCTTCCTGCGCTTCCTTGAGCGTCCGCGTGCGTTCCTCGACCTTGCGCTCCAACTCGTCATGAGCCCGCTGAAGCGCTTCGCGGGCGCGAAGCCGTTCCCACTGGCGGAGCCGTCGCAGGTAAAGGGCGACCGAGGCGATGCACAGTATGACACCGCCGGCAGCGGCGAGGGCGGCATTCAACCAAGCCATGGTCCGCAGGTCGCCAAAGGGCGAGAGCACGGTAAGGCGCCAGTTCGTGCCCTTGAGCGGGGCCGATTGCGCCAGAAAGACACCGTATATCGGAAAAGTATGTGGCTCTTCGGCAGCCGGCCGAACCAGTTGGACGATTTCTGCCTTTTCGGAGCTGACGTTTCCCTGCGACTGCAGGCCGAGCGGAGGCAGAGGACGGGCGTTATAGTGAAGGGATTGCGCCAGCTCGCTTCGTCGCTCTTCGCTGAGCGGCGTGAGCGTCGTGAACTTCCAGGACGGGACCGAGGCGAGGATGACCACGCCATTCTCGTCGGTGACGAGCACCGGCGCTTCGACCGTCGACCAGGATGTCTCGAGCTGTTCCAGGCTCACCTTCACCACCGCCACCCCAAGAAGGCGCTCATCGGCCAGAATGGGCGAGGACAGGTAGTAGCCGGGCTGACTGCGCGTCGTGCCGATGCCGAAGAAGCGGCCCGTCTGCTTGGCCAGCGCATCGCGAAAATAGGGGCGGTAGGACAGGTCCTCGCCAAGGAAACTGTCAGGCTGGTTCCAGTTGCTGGTGGCGACCACATGGCCGCTGGAGCTTAGCAGATAGATGGACAGAGAGCCGGCGCGCTTGTTGAGTTCGGCCAGGTAGTTGTTGATGCGAGAGGCCTGTTCCTCGCCGCCGTTGACGAGGAGATCGACGACGTCGCGTTCGAGGCCGAGGGTCGCCGGGAAGAAGGCGTACTTGTCGATCTCGCGTTCCAGGCTGGTCTCGTAGAGATCCAGCCGCTGACGCCCGCGCTCGGCAAGCCGCGCGATGCTCGTGTCCTCGCTGACCTTGAAACCAACGAAGCTCATCGCCAGCGCCAGTATCAGGATGGCGGGCAACAGCAGGGCAAGCGATCGCTGCGCGTGGCGTTGGGTCATGGGGCGTAAAGCCTCCGGCCAGCTTCGTTTTGCGATCCTGATTGGCACCGGCCGGGCCGCTTGTCCATAGCGGCCGGTCGTGCAGGCGCCGGGCGGCGAAGTTGCGTGGAAGCGCTGGCTGTCGCCCGGCTGTCGTGTGGATGCGCCGCCTCGTCTGGCGAGGGCGGCGCATCGGATCGTCAGGCGGCCTCGGGAGCGACCGCCGGAGCGCCGTCCGCCTCGATTTCAGCGATGCTGTCCTGATCGTCGTAGGCGTTTTCCCATTTGGCGATCACGGCGGTGGCGATCGAGTTGCCGAGAACGTTGGTGGCGGTACGGCCCATGTCGAGGAACACGTCGATGCCCATGATCAGCAGCACGCCGGCCTCGGGCAGGTTGAACATCGGCATGACCGCCGCAACGACGACGAGGGCCGAGCGCGGCACGCCGGCAATGCCCTTCGACGACACCATCAGCACCAGCAACATGGTGATCTGGGTGCCGAGATCCATCGGGATGTTGTAGGCCTGCGCCACGAACAGGGCGGCGAAGGTCGTGTAGATCATCGAGCCGTCGAGGTTGAATGAGTAGCCGAGCGGCAGCACGAAGCCGATGACCCGCTCGGAAATGCCGAGCCGCTTCAGGGCTTCCATGACGCGCGGGTAGGCAGCCTCGCTCGACGCGGTCGAGAAGCCGAGGATCATCGGATCTCGCACTGCGCTGAGAAGCGGGAACACCTTGTTTTTCAGAACTAGGTAGGCGAGGCCGATCAGCACGGCCCAAAGGACCAGCAGCGCGGTATAGAAGCCGCCCATCACCTTGCCATAGACCATCAGCACGCCAAGGCCCTGCGTGGTGACGACGTTGGCGATGGCCGCGAACACGCCGAGCGGGGCGAACAGCATGACATAGCCCGTCACCTTGAGCATGACGGGAACGGCGCCTTCGATCGTGGTAGCCAGCGTGTCGGCGGCCTTGATGTGGCGAACGTTGCCGAGCGCCAGGCCGAAGAACACCGAGAACACGACGATCTGCAGGATCTCGTTGCCCGCCATCGCCTCGAAGATGTTGCGCGGGAAGACGTGCGTCAGGAAATCCCTGAGGTTCAGCGACGACGTCTTGAGGTCGACGGCCGCGTTGACGTCCGGCAGCGGAATGCTGAGGCGGCCGCCTGGCTGAAGAAGGTTGGCGAGAACCAGGCCGATGGTGAGCGACATGAGCGAGGCCATCAGGAACCAGCCGATGGCCCGGCCGCCGATGCGACCGACGGTCTTGGCGTCGCCCATGTTGATGAGGCCGGATACCAGCGTCGCGAAGATCAGCGGCGCGATGATCATCTTGATGAGCCGCAGGAATATGTCGGTCAGCATGGCAAAGTAGCTGGCGATCGACTTGGCTTCCTCGGGCGTGGCGGCCATCTTGTTGCAGACGTAGCCGGCGACGATGCCGAGCAGCATGGCGAGCAGGATGTAGGTCGACTGGCGCGACTTCTTGGGTGTCGTGTCTATGGCGTGCATGGTGTGTTCCTTGAGTTCCCAGTGTTTCGCTTCTTATTTGGCGAAGGCCTCGGCCCTAGCCTTGAACAGGCGGGGGTGGGTGAGGACATCGGGACGAAGGATGTCTGCGAGCTCCTCCTGGCTCATCAGCCCGCGCTCGAGCACCAGTTCGGCCACGCTGCGCCCCGTGCGGTGGGCCTCCACGGCTACATCGGTGGCGTTGGCGTAACCGATGAATGGGTTGAGAGCGGTGGCGATGCCGATCGAATCGCGAACGATCGCTTCAAGACGGCTGCGGTTGGCGGTGATGCCGTCGATGCACTTGTCGGCCAGGATGTAGCAGCCCTGCCGGAGATGGGTGATCGACTTGAAGAGGCTGTGGGCGATGATCGGCTCGAAGGCATTGAGCTGCAGCTGGCCTGCTTCTGCGGCGAGCGAAACCGTCATGTCGTTGCCGATCACCTCGAAGGCGATCTGGTTGACCACCTCCGGAATGACCGGGTTGACCTTGCCGGGCATGATCGACGAACCGGCCTGACGGGCGGGAAGGTTGATTTCTCCAAAGCCGGCGCGCGGGCCGGACGACAGCAGCCGCAAGTCGTTGCACACCTTGGACAGCTTGACAGCGACGCGCTTCAGCACGCCCGAGAGCTGCACGAAGGCACCGCAGTCCTGCGTCGCTTCGATCAGGTTGAGGGCGGTGATCACCGGAATGCCGGAGATCTCGGCAAGGTGGCGGCAGACCAGCGCGGCATAGCCGGGGTGGGCGTTGATGCCGGTGCCGATCGCCGTGGCGCCGAGATTGATTTCGCGGATCAGCTGCGCAGCTTCCTTGAGGCGATCCTCGTCCTCCTCGAGCATCACCGCATAGGTTGCGAACTCCTGGCCGAGCGTCATGGGCACGGCGTCCTGAAGCTGGGTGCGCCCCATCTTGAGCACGTCGCCGAACTCGTCGGCCTTGCGCTGGAACGCCGCCCGGAGATGAGCCATGGCATCGACCAGACGGTAGATGCCGGCGTAGGTCGCAACCTTGAGAGCCGTCGGATAGACGTCGTTGGTCGACTGGCTCATGTTGACGTGTTCGTTGGGGTGCAGGCGCTTGTAGTCGCCCCGCTTGGCGCCCATGAGCTCGAGCGCCCGGTTGGCGATCACCTCATTGGCATTCATGTTGGTGGAGGTGCCAGCGCCCCCCTGAATGACGTCGACGACGAACTGGTCGGCGAGCCGACCCTCCCTGATCTCCCGGCAGGCGTTGATGATCGCGTCGGCGATCGGCGCCGGTAGCAGTCCGAGTTCGGCATTGGTGCGCGCGGCGGCCTGCTTGATCATGGCCAAGGCCTTGATCAGGTCCGGATAATGCGAAATCGGCGTTCCGGTGACGGGGAAGTTCTCGACGGCCCGCAGGGTGTGAACCCCGTAGTAGGCACTGTCGGGAACCTCCAGATTGCCGAGCAGATCGTGCTCGATCCTCATTTTGTCGGTGGGCATGTCTCTCTCCCGTTCTCGCCCCCCTTTGCCCAGGAGGGCGAGTTGGTATCGGCAAGAGGTGTGCCACCCGGCTATCTCAAGCCCTACTTGCAAGTCTTTGTTATTAAAATTGTTTTTCTGATGCTCGCAAAGCTTCGTTCGGAAATCCGAACGATGTGG
Organism: Pleomorphomonas sp. NRK KF1; assembly: GCF_023721755.1. Lineage (GTDB taxonomy): Bacteria > Pseudomonadota > Alphaproteobacteria > Rhizobiales > Pleomorphomonadaceae > Pleomorphomonas. The sequence goes on from NZ_JAMDLH010000003.1 coordinate 14,335, forward strand.
CGTCATTGTGGCGGAGCTCTTGGTCGTTAAACTCGCTCAGTTGCGAAGAGTTCTCACGGGCAATTAATTGTCCCTTTGTTCCAAAAGGGATTTTTCTTGGCGCCGAGCATTTGTTCGGAAATCCGAACGCAGCTTCGGATGCGTTCGGAAGCGCGAACGGCGGCAAAAACGTGGCCATTCTCAATCATCCTATTGGACGACGCCGCTCGTATTGGCCCTGCTGCGAGGTCGCGCTAGAGAGGCCGCCATGCATGTCCGGCGGCAGTGGTGTGCTCGTCGGCTCCTCAGCGGAGGATAATCCGATGCCCGACGACAAGAACGGTCTGTTTCCCCTTGCGGACGATGAGACCCCCTACCGGAAGCTGACCGGCGATCTGGTGAGCGAAGTGACGTTCCAGGGGGAGGCCGTCCTGAAGGTTGAGCCGGAGGCACTGCGGCTCCTCGCCGAGACCGCCTTTGGGGATATAAATCACCTGCTGCGGCCGGCCCATCTCGCCCAGCTCGCGAGCATCCTCGATGATCCCGAGGCCACCGACAACGATCGCTTCGTCGCCTATGATCTTCTGAAGAACGCCTGCATTTCGGCTGCTGGCGTATTGCCGATGTGTCAGGACACCGGCACCGCCATCGTCTCGGCCAAGAAGGGGCGCCGCGTCTGGACCTCCGGTGGCGACCACGCGGCGATCGGCCAAGGCGTTCGAGACGCCTACGCCGCCAGGAATCTGCGCTACTCCCAGCTCGCCCCGCTGACCCTGTTCGACGAGATCAACACCGGCGACAATCTTCCGGCCCAGATCGACATCTACGCGGAGGGCGATGACGCCTACAAGTTCCTGTTTGTCGCCAAGGGCGGTGGCTCGGCCAACAAGACCTTCCTGTTCCAGGGGACGCCGTCGTTGCTGACCCACGACCGCATGCTGGCCTTCATCAAGGAGAAGATCCTGACGCTGGGCACGGCCGCCTGTCCGCCCTACCACTTGGCCATCGTCATCGGCGGCACGTCGGCGGAGATGAACCTGAAGACGGTCAAGCTGGCCTCGACCAAGGCGCTGGATGGCTTGCCGACGGCCGGCTCGGCGGCCGGTCACGCCTTTCGCGATCTGGCTTTCGAGGCTGAGGTGTTCAAGGCGACGCAGGCCACCGGCGTGGGGGCGCAGTTCGGCGGCAAGTATTTCTGTCACGACGTCCGCGTCATTCGCCTGCCGCGCCATGGCGCCTCGCTGCCGATCGGCATCGGCGTGTCCTGCTCGGCCGACCGACAGGCCTTGGGAAAGATCACGAAGGACGGGGTCTTCCTCGAGGAGCTCGAGCAAAACCCAGCCCGTTTCCTCCCTGATGTCGATGCCGACGCGCTCGGCGACGCCGTTGTGGAGATCGACCTGAATCAGCCGATGTCAGAAATCCTGAGGACTTTGTCGGGCCATCCAATCCGCACCCGTCTCAGCCTCACCGGTCCGATGATCGTTGCCCGCGATCTCGCCCATGCGAAGTTGCGCCAGCGATTGGAGCGTGGCGAACCGCTGCCGGATTATTTCCGGAACCATCCGATCTACTACGCCGGCCCGGCCAAGACGCCTCCAAATTATGCCTCGGGCTCGTTCGGCCCGACGACCGCAGGACGAATGGATTCTTACGTCGATCAGTTCCAGAGTTTGGGCGGTTCGAAGGTCATGCTGGCCAAGGGGAATCGGTCCGCCGCCGTTCGCGACGCCTGCGCCCGTCACGGCGGCTTCTATCTCGGCTCGATTGGCGGGCCGGCCGCGCGGCTTGCGCGCGACTGCATCCGAAAGGTCGAGCTCGTCGAATTCCCCGAACTTGGCATGGAGGCGGTCTGGAGGATCGAGGTCGTCGATTTCCCTGCCTTCATCGTCATCGACGACAAGGGCAACGATTTCTTCTCCGAACTCGGGCTGGGTTGACGAAAGCGCATCGGCGAACGGTCGCCACCTGACACGTCAGGCGGCGGCCAGCTGTTCGGCGAAGGCGCCGACCTCTTGGTTGAGCTCCTCGGCGCGGCGGGCGAGGTCGTGGGCGAGGTTGGTCAGTCGGCCGGCCGACGTTCCCGTCAGGTCGACGGCGGCCGCCACTTCGCCGATGTTGTCGGTGACGGCTCCCGCGCCGGAAGCCGCCCGCTGGCAGTTGACGGCGATCTCACGGGTGGCGGCCCCCTGCTGTTCGACGGCAGCCGAGATGGTTTGGGTGATCTCGCCCAGCGACCGGACAGTGCTGACGATGCGGGAGATGGCATCGACGGAGGTCGATGTCTGCGTCTGGATCTCGACGATCTTCTGCGAGATGTCGGCGGTCGCCTTGGCGGTTTGCGAAGCGAGCTGCTTGACCTCGGACGCGACGACGGCAAACCCCTTGCCGGCTTCGCCGGCTCGCGCCGCCTCGATGGTGGCGTTGAGCGCCAGCAGATTGGTCTGTTCGGCGATCGCCGAGATCAGGCTGACGACATCGCCGATCTTCTCGGCGGCCAGCGACAAGGCGCTGATGCTCTGTTCGGAAAGAGTCGCATCGTCGGCCGCCGCGGCGGCAACGTCGGCCGACCTGCGCACCTGCCCGGCGATCTCGCCGATCGAGGCCGCCAGTTCTTCCGTGGCCGAGGCGACGGTGTTGACGTTGACCGACGCTTCCTCGGCGGCGGTGTTCACCACATCCGTCCGGTCGGCGGAATGGCGGGCATTTTCGGAAAGCCCTTCGGCGGCGGTGTTGACCTCGCCCGACGATGCGGTGAAGGCTCCGGCCAGCCCGGTCATCCGATCCGTGAAGGCCGAGACCAGCTCTATTCGACGGCTGGCGGCGCGGATCGCATCGGCGCTCTGGCTTTCCCGCTCGACCCGCATGCGCTCGGCTTCGGCTAGGCCGTCCCGGAAGACCGCGAAGCTCTTGGCCATGCTGCCGATCTCGTTGCCAAGACCGGCATAGGGGATCTCGACGTCGAAGCGCCCGGCCTCGATATCGCCCAGAACGCCGGTCAGGCGCGCCATCTGCCTTGAGATCGATCGCGTGACGACATAGGCGAGCACCCCGGCGATCGTCAGGATCACACCGATGATGGCGAGGTTGGCGTAGAGCGCCCAGTTGAGGCCGCTGATGCGGCTGCCGAGCAATGTGTCGATCTCATCCGCTGTCTGGTGCCAAAGCGCCAGCGTCTCGGTGCGCAGGGCGCCCTTGGCATCGGCAACTCCAACGTTGAGATCCTTGGGAAACTTTCCGGTGGCCAGAACCTGCACGGCCGGTCTGAGCTTGTCGGCGAACCCTGTTGCCGTCTTGGCGAGATTTTCCGCCTTGGTCATGAGATCCGCAGCCTTGGCATCGGTGATGCCGGCCATGCCGATCTGGAAATCGTAGGTGAGGGCGGCGGCGCTCTTGTCGATGTCGTGCAGCGCGCCGACGATCTCGATGCGCTGCTGCGGTGTGATGAAGCCCTTGGTGCGATCGGCGAGCGCGAAGAGATCGCCGAGATTGCTCGAGGCCATCAGCAGCGTCGGCATCTGCATGGTCGCCGCGTCGATCAGGTAATAGCTGGAGGCCTTCGGATCGAGCGTCAGTTCGGAGGTGTTGCGCACGACGTTGAGCAACTCCAGGCCGGTGACCTTGGCCTCGTTTCCGCGTCCCACCTCGGCGGCGGCGACGAAGTCTTTCGAGAGCTTGTCTGTGCCGTGCAGCCCGTCGTAGGCCGCCGTCCCCTCGGCATAGGCCTTGCGCAAATCGGCGACCGGCTGCGACATGGTGGCGCCGGGTGCCCGTTCCTCGACAAGCAACGCTTCCCACAAGGCGAAGCCCAGCCGGTAATGCTCCATGCCTCGGATCTCGGCGGCTGTCTGTCGGCTCTGCTCTCGCGACTGCTCGAAGAACAACGTGCCGAAGGTGAGAACCGGAATGATCATGACGCCGCAGATCAGGGCAATGCGGGAAATAATGCGCAGACGATCGAACATGAGACCTCCGGCCAAAACTTCCAGAATGCGGGCCTTTGCCCGCCACCGGCGCGAGAACGTTCCGACGATGCGACCGACATCGTCGAATATCCGCCATGGCAAGTAGTCAAGCTGGACTATAAATCCTGTCGTTTAGTTAAGCGATGAGTGAGACCGTTTCTGTTTTTTACGAATTCGTTCGATACATTTATCGTGACTGAAGCGCGCGTGTATTGTCGAAAATAGCATTCGTGACTTCTCGGATTTACTGCGATGATGCCAAGGAGCGCGAATGCGCTGATCGCAGTCGGACCAAATCAACTCCAGCGAAGACGGGTACCGGCTTTGCACACTGAGTTTCGAAAAGGGGAGGATAGAGCAAGGAGCGAACCGGCGCTCGGACACGGTGTGGGGCAGTGCTATCGCGCAACGGCACAACCGCCACGAGAACAACTTATGCCTATGAGTTGATTGTGCGATGGCGGAGAAGGAGGGATTCGAACCCTCGATAGGGTTGCCCCTATACACGCGTTCCAGGCGTGCGCCTTAAACCACTCGGCCACCTCTCCATACGGCCGGCGCCCCGGCTCGTGGCCGCGCACTATAACGATGTTCGTTGCGAGCGCAAGAGGGTATGCGGCTCAATGAAGAAGTCCGTTTCGGACGCCTGAAGAATCCAGTTAACAGCCTGATTTCATGTACATTCACGTGACCGGTCGACTGGCGGGAAGCCACAGTGAACGCGCGGTTCGGCCTGATCGGCCATCATCATGCGTCATCGGCGGCGAATCCATCGGCGCCCGTCACGCCCACTGCCGGGAGGCCGGCGACGGCTCGCCGTCAATGGCCTGCCGCACGCTATCGATGCGCCGCATCAGCTCGCCGGAGATCCGGGTTTGAAGGGCGTTGAGCACCGTCTCGGTCACGGCCCGCCGGTCGGCCTTGCGTTCGACCAGCGCCGGGTCGCGCAGCGGCCAGCGAAGTGTCGCGTATTCGGCGAGACGGGCGCAATCGGGTTCGGTCCAGGTGACGGTGGCCAGATCGACGACGATGTGCGGGCGAAGCCCGCCGGGCAGGGCGAAGATGGTCCACGTCTTTGGCTCCAGCCCGTCGGTCGGAATGGCCCGCTGACTGAGCGCCTGCTCGGCTTCTGGCAGGAGGGCGGTCGCCGGCCGGCTGCCGGCGCTGAAGGCGCGAATGCGCGTGTCGCCGCGCTGATTGAGCAGCGCTTCGGCCATCAGGCTGGTCGCACTGTTGGTTTCGCACAGAAACAGCACATCGACGGTCTGCATCCTGAACAAGCCCCTGCCGCTTGGAGGTGTCATCAACGCCATCGTTCCGTCTTTCTTCATCATGCTCCGGGGAAGCGCACGCCCTCAGGGCGCGATCAGTCCCACATTCCTCTGCGCCGCGCCGATGGATTCTCCATGACGTTTGCGAGACAGGCCGATGACGCGCCTCTCGCAAAACTCGAATGCATAAAGCGCGCCACCCACTCACCTTCCCCGGACAAACGACCTAGACCAAAGTCTAAGGCCTTCATCTTCAAGGCAGAATCGGCATGCCGCCAGTCGGACGTTGGCGAGGTATAGTCTCGAGGACGTGCCTTCAAGCCCCCCGAAGGGCGTAGCGCAAGCGGCGCTTGTCTTGGTCGGGCGTCATCGTCGGCGACCAGTCGGCGCCGGTCTGCTGGCTTTATGGGCAGTCAGCGGCAGCTATTCGGTCAGGATGTCGGGGCTTCCAGAGAAGCGGTCGTTTCCACAACCGTGCTCATCGACGCGGCGCTTTTCACGGTGGCGTACTCGGCAAGGGCGGCGAGGGCCTGGGCAAAGATGGTGGCGAAGACGAGGCTGACGAGGAGTTTCCGGGCGAACATTTCTTTGGCTTCCAGCAGCGCCGGCGAGCCCGGTGCAGGCTGGGATATAAGCCGTGGGAAGCAGCCCTTATTGAGGTGGAAAAAGGACGGAAGCAGGTCACAGGCGCGGTGTTGTCGCGGCGAGGCGCGCAAAAAAGGCGGCACCGAATCACGTTGGGCCGCCTTTTTTGTCCGAAGGGGGAAATGACCGTCAGATCTGCCGCTCGACCATCATCTTCTTGATCTCGGCAATCGCCTTGGCCGGGTTGAGACCTTTCGGACAGGTCTGGGCGCAGTTCATGATCGTGTGGCAGCGATAGAGGCGGAACGGATCCTCGAGATTGTCGAGCCGCTCGCCGGTCGCCTCGTCGCGGCTGTCGATCAGCCAGCGATAGGCCTGCAGCAGGATCGCCGGGCCGAGGTAGCGATCACCATTCCACCAGTAGCTCGGGCAGGACGTCGAACAGCAGGCGCAGAGAATGCACTCGTAGAGGCCGTCGAGCTTCTGGCGGTCGTCATGGCTCTGCAGCCACTCGGTCTCCGGCGTGGGCGAAGAGGTGTGCAGCCACGGCTCGATCGACTTGTGCTGAGCATAGAAGTGCGTGAGGTCCGGCACGAGGTCCTTCACCACGTTCATGTGCGGCAGCGGGTAGACCTTGATGGGGCCGGAGATCTCGTCCATGCCCTTGGTGCAGGCCAGCGTGTTCATGCCGTCGATGTTCATGGCGCAGGAGCCACAGATGCCCTCGCGGCAGGAGCGGCGCAGCGCCAGCGTCGGATCGACCTTGTTCTTGATCCACAGGAGCGCGTCGAGCACCATCGGCCCACAATCGTCGACATCGACGAAGAAGGTATCGAGCCGCGGATTGCGCCCGTCCTCGGGGTCCCAGCGGTAGATGCGGAACTCGCGGACGCGCGTCGCGCCCTCAGGCTTCGGCCAGACCTTGCCGGCCTTGATCTTCGAGTTCTTCGGCAGCGTGAGCTGAACCATGGACTTGTTTCCTCGAAACTTTCGTTGGCCGATCGACGTTGAAGTCGAGGCGGTTGGCGCTCAGTACACGCGCGCCTTCGGCTGGATGTACTCGATCTCGGAGGTCATCGTGTAGGCGTGCACCGGCCGGTAATCGAGGCCGACGCTACGGGCGCCCGGGTCGATCGAGGCCAACGTGTGCTTCATCCACTCGCTGTCGTCGCGGTTGGGGTAGTCCTCGCGGGCATGCGCGCCCCGGCTTTCCTTGCGGTTGGCGGCGCCTTCCATGGTGACCACGGCTTGCAGAATCAGGTTCTCGTATTCGAGCGCCTCGGTGAGATCGGTGTTCCAGATCAGCGAGCGGTCGGTGGTCTTGAGGTCGTCGCCTGCCGCCCAGCAATCGTGGATCAGCTTGACGCCTTCTTCCAAAACCTCCCCGGTGCGGAACACGGCGCAGTTGGACTGCATGGTCTTCTGCATCGACAGCCGGAGTTCGGCGGTCGGCGTCGAGCCGGAAGCATGGCGCACGCGGTCGAGCCGCTCCAGGGCATAGAGACCGGCGTCCTTGGGCAGGTCGGCGATGCGGCCGCCCTTGTCGATGGTCTCGGCGCAGCGGTGGCCGACGGCGCGGCCGAACACCACGAGGTCGATCAGCGAGTTGGAGCCGAGGCGGTTGGCGCCGTGCACCGACACGCAGGCGGCCTCGCCGACGGCCATCAGGCCCGGCACGATCCGGTCGGGATCGCCGTCGATCTTGGCCAGCACCTCGCCATGATAGTTCGTGGGGATGCCGCCCATGTTGTAGTGGACGGTCGGCAGCACGGGGATCGGCTCGCGCGTCACGTCGACGCCCGCGAAGATCTTGGCGCTTTCCGAGATGCCCGGCAGGCGCTCGGCCAGGATCGCCGGATCGAGATGATCGAGGTGGAGGTAGATGTGGTCCTTGAGCTTGCCGACGCCACGCCCCTCGCGGATCTCCATGGTCATGGAGCGGGAGACGACGTCGCGGCTGGCGAGATCCTTGGCCGACGGCGCGTAGCGCTCCATGAAGCGCTCACCCTCGGAGTTGGTTAGATAGCCGCCTTCGCCGCGCGAGCCCTCGGTGATCAGGCAGCCGGCCCCGTAGATGCCGGTGGGGTGGAACTGCACGAACTCCATGTCCTGCAACGCGAGGCCGGCGCGCAGCACCATGGCATTGCCATCGCCGGTGCAGGTATGGGCCGAGGTGCAGGAGAAATAGGCGCGGCCGTAGCCGCCGGTCGCCAGCACTGTCTTGTGGGCGCGGAAGCGGTGGATCGAGCCGGTCTCCATGTCGAGCGCGACCACGCCCCGGCAGGCCCCGTTCTCCATGATCAGGTCGATGGCGAAGTACTCGATGAAGAACTCGGCCGAATGCCGGAGCGCCTGACCGTACATGGTGTGCAGCATGGCGTGGCCGGTGCGGTCGGCGGCGGCGCAGGTGCGCTGGGCGATGCCTTCGCCGAAGTTGGTGGTCATGCCGCCGAACGGCCGCTGGTAGATCTTGCCTTCCTCGGTGCGGGAGAAGGGCACGCCCCAGTGCTCGAGCTCGTAGACGGCGGCCGGCGCGTTGCGCACCAGATACTCGATGGCGTCCTGATCGCCCAGCCAGTCCGACCCCTTGACGGTGTCGTACATGTGCCAGCGCCAGTCGTCCGGCCCCATGTTGCCGAGCGAGGCGGCGACGCCGCCCTGGGCGGCGACGGTATGCGAGCGGGTGGGAAACACCTTGGTGATGCAGGCGGTGGAAAGGCCCGCCTCCGAGGCGCCGACCACGGCCCTGAGGCCGGCGCCGCCGGCGCCCACCACCACCACGTCGAAGGTATGGTCGATGAACTGATAGGCGCGGCCGCCAACATTGAAGGCGGTCTGCTTGCCGCCGGCATTCTCTGAGGCAACGGCCATGATCAGGCTCCGAAGGTGATCTTGATGAGCGCCACGGCCGAGGCAATGCCGACCAGCGCCGAGAAGAAGGAATTGGCCATCAGCGTCAGGACTCGCAGCAGCGGCTGGTTGACGTAGTCTTCGATGATCACCTGCATGCCGATCTTCATGTGCCAGACGCTGACGCCGAGGAAGGCGAGCATCAGAACGGCGACGAAGGGATTGCCGAGCGTGGCCATCACCGCGGCATAGTCGTCGCCCTGAAGCTTGACGAGCAGCACGACGTAGACGAGCGACAACAGGAGCGCGGCGACGCCGGTCACCCGTTGCTGCCAGAAATGCGTCGTGCCCGACTTGCCCGAGCCGAAGCCGCGAGCGTGCTTCAGCGACGTCTGAAAGCGGAAGGACTTGCTCATGGCGAACCTCAGGCGAAGATGAAGGCAGCGATGGCGACGACACCCGTCAGCACTACGCCGGCCACGAGATTGAAGAGGGCCAGCCGATCGGCGGTCTTGGGATCGAAGCCATAGCCGAGATCCCAGATGAAATGACGGATGCCGCCTATGGCGTGGTGGATCAGCGACCAGACGAGACCCAGGAGGATCAGTCGGCCGATCCAACTCTGATAGACGCCGTCGACTTGGGCGAACCACTCCGGCCCGCTCGCGGCCGCCACCAGCCAGACGGCGACGAACACCGTGCCGACATAAAGGAAGCCGCCGGTAATGCGGTGGACGATCGACATCGCCATGGTCAGGATGAAGCGGAAGACCTGCAGGTGCGGCGAGAGCGGGCGGGAAGCCGCCAGGCGGGCGTCGGCCATCGGATGATGTTCCCTCATGAGGCGGGAGACGAACGCTCCCTTTGGCATGCTTGCTTGACGTTGACGTCAACGTCAAGCAACAGAAAAAGCCTGAGTCGTAAGTACCTTCTCGGAGGTGGGCCGTCAAAGCCAAATCGCCGGGGACCCGATGCAAAACGATACAGATCCAGGCCAATCGAACGTCATCACGTCTGGATTTTCCCGAAATTGCGGCAAAGTCCGAGAGTATGTGGCCTCGCCCCGTCCGTGAAACGGCGAAACGAACTACGTGTAAATACGACTAAATGCCTACATCCTCATGGATATGGCGGCGCTGTTCTGAGTTGGCGTGACTCAGGTGGCCGGAGCGGAGGCTGTTCCGCCGAGGTCGAGCCAGTCGATGGCGGCCAGAAGTTCGGACTGGTAGTCCCCGCCTTCGAGGCAGTGCGACGCCTCCGGCAACAGCCGGTAGAAGGGCGGCTTGGGTAGCCTCGTTACGAGCTCTTCGACGTTTTCGGGCGGCGCCACGATGTCCTTGCCGCCGGCAAACACTGCCACCGGCAGTTTCAGAAGGTCGATCGAGGTGAAAATGTCATGGCGGGGCCACTCGTCGAGTGCGCGTGGAACCTCGCGCTTGAGGTTGGCGATGCCGTTCGGGTGGTACTTCTCGCGCGCTTCGATCTGGCGGACCCCGGAGGTGAAGGGCGACACGAGCAGCAAATGGGAGGTATGCCGAGCGTGTTCATGCGCGGCGAGACGCGCGACTGCATAGGCGCCCATGGAATGACCGCAGAGGGCGAGGTGGTCGCCGCCGCTCCAGCCTATGGCGGCCGCGTTGCTCATCGTCCAGTCGATGGTACGCAGCACGTCGCGAACGTGGTTCTCAAGCAGAAAGTCGGCCTCGCTGCCGGCGCTGTCGTTCCAGGCCGAGGCGCAGCAGTTGGGGGAGACGACGACGTAGCCGCGCGCGCGGTAGGCATCGACCAGCTTCAGCATGTGCGGCGCCTGCGCGGCGCCGTTGCGACCGTGCGCCGTGACGGCGAGGCGACCAGAGGGGGCCTCGGTCCGCCAGAGCTCGATGCTCATGCGGGCATCGGCGGCATCCGGATCGTCGGAAGCTCCGATGGTGATGACGTCGGGCGTCATGCCACTGCCGCCTTGTCGAGATGCGGGCTGGAGAAGCCGAGACGGCTCAGGCCGGCCAACACCTCCGGCGCCGACATGAACAGCGTCCAGAGAAGCGCCGACCGGTGGTTCTCGATCATCGCGACAATGGGGCCCTGGTCGATGGCAAGGTGGCTCGAAGCCACCCAGTTCCGCCCCGGCGAGAAGGCATCGGCAAAGCCGCGCGGTCCGAACAGCCGTCCGTCCATGGTGGTGAGGAATCCGCGCATTGCAGCCATGGACTCCCTGGGAACGTAGGGAAACGAGGCGAGCGCCGCCGTCGGGGTGATGACGCCGGTGTCGTTGGTGGGCGAATGAGCGTTGTAGCCGTCGAACGTGTCGGACGCCGTCAATCCCCAGCACTCCGGACCGTAGCCCTCGAAGCCGCCGGGGTTGGTCAGGCAATGGGCGCGGTTGATCAGGGCATGCGCGGTGTTCTGGGCGAAATAGTCGGCGTAGGCGTCGGAGAGGCCGCGCGGGTCGAGACCCATGAAGGAGTAATGGGCGAAAAACAGCGGCCCGCCGTAATCGGGGCCGAGCGGCAAGGTCACGCCGCCGTAATCGCGGCCATTCTGAAAGTCGCGGCCCTTGGCCCAGGACTGGTGGTAGGTCGAGGCGGGAACGTGATGGATCGGCGCGGCGGCGGCTAGAACATGGGTGATCAGGCACTCGTTCCAACCGGTAATGGCGTGGTTCATGGCAAAGCCGTGGACGGGGCTCCAGTGCCAGAGCAGGGCACCGTCGGCCCTCAGGTGGTGGCTCCATTCCACCTCGCGCCACAGCCGGTCGACGCGCGCTGCGATATCCGGCCGTGCCGGGATCAGCCATTGCCGCGCCGTCAAGAGGCCGGCCATCAGGAACGAGGTTTCGACGAGGTCGCCGCCATCGTCCCTCTCGCCGAACGGAATGGCTTTGCCGGTTTCGCCATTCATGAAATGCGGGAAAACGCCGTGGAAGCGATCCGCCGCTTCGAGAAAGCCGACGATCCTTGCAATGCGCGCGACGACCTCGTCGCGGACGAGAAAACCGCGTTCGGCCCCGGCGATCAAAGCCATGATGCCGAAACCGGTGCCGCCTGTGGTGACCGTGTTGTCGGGCGAATAGCCGAAAGCGTCGTTGTCGCGCTCGCGCGCCATGCCGCTCACCGGATGGCCATAGTCCCAGAAGTAGCTCAGCGTCGCCTGCTGTACGAGGTCCAGCAGGGCGTTGTCGCTCATGGCCGCGACGGTGGCCGGCGGGAGGGTCATGAGCGCTTTCCTTCGATCTTTGGCTCGTTCCAGACGACGCGCACGGCCTGCGTATCGCGAGAGTTGGGGCCGACATGGATGTCGAACGCTCCACCTTCCAGGCGTCGGCGGGTATCAGTGACCGTTTCCGCCACGGAGAAGTCGAGATCGGCTGCGGTTACGGTGAAGCTGACGGCTTCGGCGACGCGGGGCGCGAGCGCCAGCTTGCGGAAGGCCTTGAGTTCCTTCACGGGCCGGCTGACGCTTGCCACAGGGTCGCCGATGTAGAGCTGCACCGTTTCGAGGGTCGGGCGGTCGCCGAGATTGGTGACGGTCACGGTCACATCGAGACGATCCTCGCCTGCGAGTTCAGTCCGGACGGCGCGCGGCGGGCCGTAGGCCACCGTTCCGTAGCCGAGGCCGAAGCCGAACGGGTAAAGGCCGTCATTCTGGGGCACGTCGTCCGGCAGGTCGACGTAGCCGGAAGTGAACTTCTGGAAGCGGCCCGGTGCCGGCCGACCGGTCGGCCGGTGAGAATAGGTGATGGGCACCTGCCCGAGGCTGTAGGGGAAGGTCGCCGGCAGGCGGCCGGACGGCTCGCTCTTGCCGAACAGCACGTCCGCGAGGCCGTGGCCGATCTCCGTCCCGCCAAACCAGGCGACGAGCAGCGCGTCGGCGAGCAACGCTTCTTCGGCCAGCACCAGCGGCCGCCCGGTCATGACGACGACGACGAGCGGCTTGCCGGTCGCCTTCAGAGCACGGAGCAGCTTCTTCTGCGGTTCGGGAATCGAAAGGTCGCTACGGGAGGAGGATTCGCCGGAGTATTCGCGGGCTTCGCCGACGACGGCGACGGTGACATCGGCGCTCGACGCGGTGGCGACGGCCTCGGCGATCATCGCCTCTGGTGACCGGACGTCGATGACGACGGACAGGTCCTTCCAATCATGGACGTTGAGTCGGCTGGCGAGCCAGAGTTCGTCGACGATGTTGGCCCCCTTGGCGGTGAGCACGCTCACGGCGTTGCCCACGGCCTCGCGCAGTCCGTCGGCAATGGGAACGACCGTGGAGGGCGAAGCGGCCACGGCCCAGGTGCCGTTCATGTTGACGCGGTCGAGCGCGAAGGGACCGACAAGGGCGATGGTGCCGATCTTGCCGCTCTCCGGCGCCGGCAAGGGCAGCAGGTTGCCATCGTTCTTGAGAACGACTGTGGCGGCGGCCACCGCCTCTCGGGCAAGTTGCCGGTTGGCGGCGGTCAGGATGGGTTGCGCCGAGCGTCCCCAGTCCAGCCGGTGATAGGGATCGTCGAACAGGCCGAGCTTAAGCTTGGCCTCAAGCACGCGGCGGCAGGCGGCCGTGATTTCGGCCTCTTTGATGAGGCCGGCGCCGACGCTGTCCTCAAGCGTTTCGAGATAGGTCTCCGACACCATGTCCATGTCGACGCCGGCGGTGAGACCGAGGCGGGCGGCATCGGCTCGGTCGGCGGCGACGCCATGGGCGATCAGTTCGAGGATTCCCGTGTAGTCGGCGACGACGAGACCACCGAAACCGAGCTTCTCGCGGAACAGCTCGGTAATCACGGCGCGGTTGGCGTGCATCGGCACGCCGTTCAGCGTGTTGAAGGACGCCATGATCGAACCGGCGCCCGCCCGCATGCCGGCAACGAAAGGTGGCAGCACCACGTCGTGCAGCGTGGCCGGGGAGAGATCGACGGCATCGTAGTCACGGCCGCCCATGCCGCCGCCATAGCCGCAGAAGTGCTTGAGGCAGGCCATCACCGCGTCGGGGTGGGAAAGATCGTTGTTCTGGTAGCCTTCGACCATCGCCTCGGCGAAACGGGATGCCAGGAAGGGGTCCTCGCCGGGGCTCTCGGCGATCCGCCCCCAACGGGGATCGCGACAGACGTCGATCATCGGCGAGTAGACCTGGTCGATGCCGATCGACGCCGCTTCCCGCGCGGCGACGCGGGCGGTGGCGCGAACGAGATCCATGTCCCAACTGGCGGCGAGCGCCAGGGGCAGGGGGAATATGGTCTTCTGGCCGTGAATGACATCCTCTGCGAACATCAGCGGGATCTTCAGGCGCGTTTCCTGCGCGAGATCCTGGAAGACGCGCACCGCCTCGGCCGATTTCACGCCGAAGATGCCGCCGATGCGGCCGGTCCTGATCTTCTCGGCGACGTCGGTATTCACGACCGTACCGGTCAGCGTCTCGCCGCCGGGGGTGACGAGATTGAGCTGGCCGATCTTCTCCTCAAGGGTCATCTGACCGAGCAGACCGTCGATGAAGTTCATGTCCTTTGTCATATCCGGACGTCCGAGTTGGTCCCCGTTTCGGGGTCATGAGCGATGGCGCATCACCGACAGCATCGAGCGAAGCCCGCCGCGCAGGTCGCGAACCGGTTCCGGAGCCGGTACGACCACCGGCTCAAGCCCGGCGCGTCCGTTCTCGATGTTGAGGATGGCGTGGTAGAAGGAGCGGCCCAGGCTGTCGGCGGGCGGCGTCTGCTCGTGCATCACCGACAGCACCGTCGCTTTCGGGCAGTATTGCCGGACAAGACGGTGGAACTCCGTTCGTGCCTCGGGGTCGAGGGCGGCTGTCGCCTCGTCAAGGAAAAGCACGTCCGGCGTGTGCAGCAGGATGCGGGCGAGGACCACCTTCTGCTTTTGTCCGCCGGACAGCACGTCATCCCAGCGCCGGCCGCGATAGTAGGGATTGCCCATCGACGGGATGAACTCGCCGAGACCCACCGCGCTCATGATCGCGGCCACCTCGAGATCGCGGTGCTCATGCTCGTCCTCGGGCATGGCGATCAGCTGCTTGAGGCTGGCCTGCGGCAGGCGGGTATCCTGGCAGGCATAGAGCGCCTTCATGCCTTCCGGCATGATCACCCGGCCGCGCCCATAGGGCCACAGACCATTGAGGGCCTTGATAAGGCAGGATTTTCCCGAGCCTGAAGGACCGCGTACGAAGATCCACTGGCCGGGCTTGATCGTGAGGCGCGCGACGCGCAGGAAGGGCTGGGCTTCCTTGCCCGAGAACATCAACTCGAGGCCCTGGATCGAAAGCCCCTTGTCCGGCGATTGCTGCTCATAACGGAACTCGGAAATGCCGGTCTCGCGATAAAAGGCCTGCGCATCCTGCACGCGCTCGATGGCATCGGCCAGCTCGACGACGCGATTGACATTGGCGCGCAGGTTGGCGATGTCCGGCATCACCTGGATCACCCAGGAGCAGTCGCTGATCAGTTCGCTGGCCAGCTCCGAGCCCGTGATGTAGGTTCGGAAGGATATGCCGCCCTGCATGTAGGCAGGCAGGTTCGGCATGTAGGCCACGACGCGCTGCGTGATGTAGTTGTAGCTGCCGTTGAAGGCGAGAAAGATGGCCGAGACCTTGTTCTGAAGGCCCCAGGTGCGATCGATCGCCTGGTATTGCCGTCTGTGGATCGAGGCCTGAACCCCTTCCCCTCGCGCGGCGGCGATCGGCAGGATCCGGCGGACCAGCATCGACAGCTCGGCGCGGTAGCTGCCCTCGGCCCGCAGCATGGCCATGTTGAGCGCTTCGATGGCGCGGCCGATCCGAAGGGCGATCGCCGTCGACAGCGGCACGTAGGTGACGGCCAGGGCGAACACCAGCACGGCGCTGGCATAGGTCCCCAGGAACTCCAGGCCCTCGATGGCAACCGAACTGGCCAGCAGCGTCTCGCCGACGAAGTAGACCGATGTCACCACCGAGATGAGACCCATGGCCATGCCGAGCGCGTTGCCGGTCATGGCCTTGATCGACTCCTGGATGCGCTGGTCGATGTTGTCCGGCACATTCGCGCCTTCGTCCGACGCTCCCATCACCAGGAGATGGTAGTAGGGGCGGTGGTCGGAGAGCAGGGCCGCGTTGAATTGGCTGTCGAGCCACCGGCGCCAATTGCGGTGCAGCGTGGTCGAGAAATAGTGCCGGAATCCAATGAACACGACGTATTTGAGCAGGGCCAGACCGACCAGCGCTCCAGCGGTCGTCAGCACCTCCTCGATGGTTGGAGCATCGGTGTCGTGAAAGGAGGCGATGGTGGCGATGAACGAGCCGGAGGCCTGGGCCAGCCAGACGCCGCTCTTGCTGGCCGCTGCCGACAGAAGCACCACGG
The DNA here is from genome assembly GCF_023721755.1 of Pleomorphomonas sp. NRK KF1. Taxonomy (GTDB): domain Bacteria; phylum Pseudomonadota; class Alphaproteobacteria; order Rhizobiales; family Pleomorphomonadaceae; genus Pleomorphomonas. The sequence continues at coordinate 30,312 of NZ_JAMDLH010000003.1, forward strand.
CCAGTGTCAGCGCCCAAGCCTCTCGCCACCTGTCCGAGATCCAGTAGGCCCTGAGCAGCCCCCAGAAGCTGCGCATCGAGGAAACAGGGGTAGCCAGCGCATTCACTCCTACGTCGCCCGCCAAGGCAGACCGGACCTCCGATGGCCGAAGCCTGCCTCTCAAACTTTAACGCCTCTTTAAGCCTATCGATGGGCGACGTCGCCAAAAGGGATTAAGGCTGTAAGCGAGGTGGTGGGCCTTCGCCGCGTCCTTGACAAGCCCGTAACGATCTAAATTATTCGATCGATCCGTCTGTTTTGCGAGATGATATCCCATGAAGCTCTACCGTTTTCTGACCGGTCCCGACGATGCGTCCTTCTGTCACCGTGTTACCGACGCACTCAACAAGGGCTGGCAGCTCGCCGGTTCGCCGGCGCTCACCTTCGACCCTGTGCAAGGACGAGTGATTTGTGGCCAGCCTGTGGTCAAGGATGTCGACGGCGTCGACTATACGCCAGACATCAAGCTCGGCGAGTGGTGAGATGAGCCTCGACAGCGTCAGGGCTTTCTTCGCTGAAAATGCGCCCGACATCACCGTGATCGAGACCGAGGCGTCGTCGGCCACCGTTGCCGAAGCCGCCGCCGCCCATGGCGTCGACCCGGCCCAGATCGCCAAGACAATCTGCCTCAGGGTTGGCGAGCAAGCCATGTTGCTGGTAGCGGGCGGCACGTCTCGGCTCGACAACCGCAAGGCTCGGGAGGCTTTCGGCGGCAAGGCCCGGATGCTCGGTCTCGATGAAGTCGTTGAGCTGACCGGTCATCCCATCGGCGGCGTGTGCCCCTTCGGCCTGAAAGCGCCCCTGCCGATCTATTGTGATCAGTCGCTTCGTCGCTTTCCCGAAGTGCTGCCGGCCGCCGGCGCCACCAATGCGGCGGTGCGCATTGAAACCGCGCGTCTGGCCGAACTTGTTGGTGCCAGTTGGGTCGACGTCTGCCAGTAAGGGCAGTAGGCTCCGGGCGTTTGCTCCGCCCCATTTTCCGCGCAATTGAGGCTTCTCCGAGATTGCCGAGGTGGCGGCAATGCACATTGTGCATGGCTGCCCCTCCGGCTAGTTTTTAGTCATTCTATTCTAAAAAGTTATTATTTCTGTTAACCAGATTTTCACTCTATCCCCCCGGCGCCGGGCGGTTCGTGTTACGAGACCCATTCGAAACGCACGCGTCACTTATGGGTCGGTGCTATGAAAATCGTTGAGCCGGGCTATCCGGGCGGCCACGCTATCGAGGCCAGCCTTGCCGAAGACTTGCGCACTCTCGCGCGAGCCTTCTCATCGCGCTGGCGGCTCATCGCGGCTATCGTCTTCCTGTGCGTTTTCGCAGGATTTGCCTTCGTCTGGCTCTCCCCAAAGACCTACACGTCCACCGTCTCCATTTTCATCGATCCCCGGGAACGCGGTCTTGTCGACCTTCGCGTGGCGCCGACAGGCATGGGGTCGTCGTCGCAAGGCGCCGATGGAGCGCTGGTCGATAGCCAGATGACCATTCTCACCTCCCGTTCGGTTCTTGGCCAGTTGGTCGAGCGAGAACGGCTCGACGTCGACCCGGCCTTCGTTTCAAACTCGACCGGGCCGATCGGCGAGTTGAAGAGAGCGGTTGCGACAGTGCTCTATGGAGGGGATCGGAGCCGCGGTGCCGAGGTCTCTCCCTTCGACAGGGCTCTTGCCGGCCTGCAGAAAGCCGTGGACGTCAAGCGCGTCGACAACACCTATGTTCTTAACGTTTCGGTAACAACCGGTTCGCCGACGCGCTCGGCTACGCTCGCGAACGCGCTCAGCGACATCTATCTCAGCGACGGCCAAAGCGTCGTTGACGACAGTGCGCGCGAGTCCGCAGCGGGTCTGGAAGCTCGCCTTGTCGAGCTCGGCAGGGTCACGGAAGAGTCCGAGCAAGCCGTCGAGACCTACCGGCGTCAGAATGGGCTGCTCGATACCAATGGCGTTCCGCTGGCCGAGCGGCAGGTGGGCGAGCTGAGCAGCCAACTCCTCGGGGCCACGGTAGCCGCGGAGGCCGCCAAGGCCGCGCTGGAAGCACTGCGCGAAAACGGAGCCGGCGCCTCGGCATCGGATCTGGCGAGCCAGATCCGCATGGAGATCGGCCAGGCACGGGCGGAGGAAAGCATGCTTTCCGACACCTATGGTCCTCGGCACCCAAGGCTGGTCCGCGCCCAGGAGCATCGTAGGGGCCTCGAAAGGGCGCTTGATGCCGAAGTCGCTCGCGTGCTCGCCAAGGCGGAAGCGGACTTTCGCGCCGCTTCCGCGCAGCAGACCGCTCTGAAGGATATGCTTGCCAAGGCCCAGGAAAGTCTGGCCCGGTCAAACGCGGCGTCGGTGAAGCTCAGGGAACTTGAGCAGGTCGCCAAGCAGAATCGCGAGCTTTTCGACAGTTTCTCCACCAAGGCCAAGCAGGCCCGCGAGCAGATCTCGCTACCAGCGACGACAGCGCGCGTCATCTCGCCAGCTCAACCTGCAACCAAGCCAACCGCCCCCAGGGCGTCTCTGATACTCGCTGCCAGCGCATTTGTGGGCTGTGTCGCCGGATTTGGAGCGGCCTGGTTTCTCTATCTCATCATAGGCCCTCCGAAGCGACGTCGCACGGCTCGCCTCCAGCCGTTGCGAAAGCGGCATCTCGCCGCCGCCGAGTAGCCCGCCGCCAACGAGGTCAAGTCAGACAAATGCAAGCATCCTGTCAGAAGACGGTTCTCGTCACCGGAGGTGCTGGATTCCTGGGTAGCCATCTTTGCGATCGCCTGCTCCGGGACGGGCACAAGGTGATCAGTCTCGATAACTTCCACACCGGCAGCCGTCTGAATCACCGGCATCAGGCGTCGAACCCCGATTTCGAGCTGATCGAGGCCGACGTGGCCGATCCTCTGCCCGACTTGCGGATCGACGAGATCTATCATCTCGCTTGCCCCGCATCGCCCCCGCACTATCAGGAAAGCCCGGTCACCACGCTCAGGACCAGCCTTCTGGGTGCCTTCAACGTACTGAATCTTGCCATCAGGACCGGGGCCAGGATCTTCCTCGCTTCGACCAGTGAGGTCTATGGCGATCCGCTGATCCACCCTCAGCGGGAGGACTATTGGGGAAACGTCAACTCCTTCGGTGAACGCGCCTGCTACGACGAGGGCAAGCGGGCCGCCGAGGCGTTGTTCCACGCCCACGCGTCGGAAAAGGGCGTCGACATCCGCATCGCCCGCATCTTCAACACCTATGGTCCCCGCATGCAGCCGGACGATGGCAGGGTGGTGTCCAATTTCGTCGTCGAGGCGCTTCAAGGCCAGCCGATCACCATCTACGGCGATGGATCGCAGACGCGGTCCTTCTGCTACGTCGACGATCTCGTCGAGGGATTTGTGCGGCTCATGGCGAGCGATGTCCGGACCCCCGTCAATCTCGGCAACCCCGGCGAGTTCAGCGTGACGGCGCTTGCCGCGATGGTGGTCGCGATGACCGGCTCGCAGTCGTCGATCAGCCATCTGCCGCTGCCGTCCGACGATCCGCGTCGTCGGCGCCCGGATATTTCCAAGGCCGAACTCCTGCTCGACTGGAGGCCGACGGTCTCCCTGGAGGCGGGCCTTGGGCCGACCATCAGCTATTTCCGCAAGATCGTGTCGAACCAATCCTCGGGCGGTCGCTCCGCCCTTCAACCGGTTGTCTGAATGTCGCTCACCCGCCGCTCTCTTCTTGCCGCCTGCGCTGGATCGCCGTTCATTTCGGCGGCAGCGTTCGCTTCGGCGCGACAGGCCGGGCTCGGCGAGCTGGCTGCCCGGTCGGGGCGCTATTTCGGCTCGGCGGTGACACGCGACGATGTTTCCGATGCCGGCCCCCACATTCGCCTCTTCGACGGGGAGTGCTCAGTCTGGGTGCCGACCTGGCAGATGAAATGGGGCGCGCTGGTCCCAACCCTGGGCGAGGCGCCGGACTACCGGAACTGCGATGCCATCGTCGCCAGCGCGGCCAAGCGCGGCAAGCGCCTGCGAGGCCATGCTCTCATCTGGCACGAGCACTTGCCCGCCGGCGCCGAGCGCTTGTCGACAGCGGCCGACTGGCGACGCTTTGTGGCGCCGCACATCACGGCGGTGGCAGGTCGCTATCGTGACTCGATCTTCGAGTGGGACGTGGTCAACGAAGCGATCGAGCCGTATGACGACGGCGCAGATTTCATGCGACGCACTCCCTTCTACGCCATGCTCGGCTCGGATTATGTCGCCGAGGCGTTCCGTCTCGCGGCGGAGGCGGCGCCGCTGGCGCGGCTCTACCTCAACGACGATCATCTCTACTATGCCGAAGATTGGCAGGAGCGGCGGCGAACGGGCATGCTTGGCTTGCTTGAACGGTTGCTCAAGGCCGGCGTGCCCATCCATGGGCTCGGCATGCAGTGCCATCTCGACACACGGCTTCATTTCGATGAACGCGTTTTTCGTCGTTTCCTCAAGCGCATCGAAGACCTCGGCCTGACGATCAGCATCACCGAGCTGGACGTTACCGAGGCGCCGAACGCGCGCGGCCGGTCGATCGCCAAGCGCCGTCTTCGAGCGGCTGCGGAGGCCGAGAAGGTGCTTTCGGTGGCCTTCGACAGCCCGGCGCTCGCAGGCGTGGTGACCTGGGGGCTGTCCGATGACGACAGCTGGCTCCGCAACCGTGGGCCCGACATGGTCGACAACCAGGGACTGCCCTACGACGACGCCTACAGATCGGCGCCTCTGCGAGACACGCTCGCCTCCCTCTTCGCTTCGACCCAGACCCGGCACCCGACATGACAGATCTCATCGACGACAAGAGCGACCGTACCGCGATTGCCCGTCCGGCGGCCGTCCAGTCCTGGATGAAGCGCACGTTCGACATTCTGGGCGCGGCGGGTGGCCTGATCCTGCTGGCGCCATTGCTGGTGTTCGTCGCCCTGCTGATCCGGCTCGACAGCCGCGGCCCGATCCTGTTTCCCCAGGATCGCCATGGCCTTGGTGGGAGGATCTTCCGCATCTACAAGTTTCGGACGATGACGGCGACGGCCAGCCGCGAGACCTTCCGCCAGGCGACGGTAGGCGATGCGCGCATCACCCGCCTTGGCAGCATTCTCCGCCGGACCAGCATCGACGAACTGCCCCAGCTCTTCAATGTCCTCAAGGGCGACATGTCGCTGATCGGCCCGCGCCCGCACCCGCTGGCGCTCGACGAACAGTATCGCAAGACCATTCCAGGCTACATGATCCGCTACGCCGTCCGCCCAGGGATGAGCGGCCTGGCCCAGGTGACCGGCCACCGCGGGCCGACTCCGACGCACGAATCCATGGCCGCCCGAGTCTCTCGGGATCTCCGCTACATCGAGGACTGGACCTTCGGCCTCGATCTTCGCATCCTCCTCGCGACAATCCTGCCCTGGTGGCCGTCATTGAAGCCGGAGGTGAGAGATGGCGGTTGAGCGCGGCGAAGCGCTTTTCGAGCTGATCATCGGCGTGCATGATCTCTCCGAAGAGCCGGATGCGCGGGACGACGAACTGCAGTCGTGGATGCCGTTCTCGATCGCGGAGCCCCTGCTCGACACGCTTGTCGAGATGAACCGCAGGTCCGGGGTGCGGCTGAGGGTCACGAGCGACGACGCGTTTCGCTCGGATGTCGATGTGCTGGCCCCCTGGCTCGTCAGGCGTGGCATCGTCGGGTCCTTTTTCGTGCCGACGCGTTTTCTCGGTCGTCCTGGCCGTCTTTCTGCCGGCGATCTCCAGGCACTCGCCGCGCTCGGTATGGAAATCGGTGTCCACGGCGCCGGCCATCTGGACTGGACCGCGATATCCGAGCGGGAGTTCATCGACGATGTCAGTGAAGGGCGCGCCGCTCTGGAAGGAATCCTCGGGCGGCCGGTCGATATCGTGGCCCCGCCCTTCGGTCGCTTCGACGCCCGCATTCTCGATCGTCTGTTCGCCATGGGGTTTCGGGAGGTGCATACCTGCCGACCGGGCCTTTCCCTGACTTCAGTGGCGATCAAGCCGCGCAACATGCTGAAGACGGGGAACGAGGCGGCGTTGCGCGCCGTGGCCGGCCGTCGGGGCAACTGGTCCGACGCTGCCCGTTGCCGGCTGCGGCCCCTGTCGGTGCGTTTGAGAACCCTTGCCGGTGTGCCATGAAGCGCGCCGTTTTCATCTCTCTTGTCGATCAGGCCCTGAACAGCGCCTTCAACCTGCTGCTGAACCTCGCCTTCATCGCGTTTGCAACACCCGACGAGTTCGGCCGCTTCGCCTTTCTTCTGGCGGGCAGCTTCTTCGCCGCCTCGGCGCAGAATGCGCTCATCGTCATGCCGCTCAACTACCTTCTCCCCGGACGGGAGCAGGGAGAGGCGGACGCGGCCTTGTCGATGCTGACCTCGGCCAATCTGGCGCTCATTCTGCTGGTCCTGCCGGCAGGCCTCGGTCTTGCCGCCGTCATCGGTGCCGACTTGCCGCTGTCGCTGGCCGCGATCGCCTATTTCGGCACGCTGATGATCCGCGAGTATGTTCGCAATCTCATGGTGGTGAAGGGAAGCGTCCACCTCACGCTCATCTACGACGTGGTCGCCCTCACGGCGACGGTGGTCTTCGCCATTGCGTTCTGGCAAGTCCTGCCGCCGGCCACGGCCACTCTCGCTGCTCTGTCTGCCGGGAACGGCCTGTCCTTTGTCTGTTGTCGTTTCAGCCTCAAGGCCGATTTCAGAAGCTTCTCGTCTCATCTTTCCGCCTACCGAAGCGTTTGGAAAGATACGCGCTGGGCGTTGCAGGGCGCGCTTCAGAACGAGGTCATGTCGCGCAGCCACGTCTTCCTCGTGGAGCGAATGCGCGACGCCGCGGCGCTTGGCATGCTCAATGCCGGCCGCGTTGGCGTGTCGCCATTGCTGCTTGTCGGAACGGCCTGGTGCCGGGTTGCCCGACCGCGCATGGTGGAGGAACTGGCGAAGGGCAACGTTACCTCGGTGATTAGGCTGCTTCGTTCCGGCATGGCGATCACGGCGGGGGCCGCGATCCTCTATGGCCTGTTTCTCTGGATGGCCTGGCCCTATATCGACGCCTACGCTTTCCGCGACCGCTATGGCGACATGGCCGGCAATCTCGTCTGTTGGTGGCTTTACGCTCTGGTCGTCGGCCAAACCTCGGTCATGGCTGCATTGATGGAGGCCCGCCGCAAGTTCCGCGCCCTTGCCATCGTCGGGTTCGTCGGTGCGGTGGTGGCGCCGCTCCTTGTCTTTGGGCTGTTGTCCGCCGGGCTCGACGCGTCCGTGGCCGCGCTTGGTCTTGCCGGTGTGGCGCTTCTGGAATTCGTGGTTTTCGGCGGTCTGACGCTGCGTGACCTGCGATCGTCCGCCGCCGGCCCGGCCCAGGAAGGCGGTGTCTCGTGAGCGACGCCGTCATCCATGGGGGTATCGGGCAAGGCTATCGCCGTCGGCTCGCCGCGCTGCTGCCGGCGATGGATCTCGCCTATCTCATGCTGGTGTGGCCGCTGATCTATGCGCGCGGCTACGTGCCGGCCGACCTGTCTTCCGGCCCGGTCGCCGAGGCGCAGCCGGCGCTGCTCAACCGCCTTTTCTTTCCGGGCCTTGCGGCTCTCGCAGTGATCCTGCTGATCGCCGAGCGTCACCGGATCGGTCGTCTCCGGCTGCTGGGCTCCTGCCTGCTGGTCGCCTTCTTCGGATATCTGGCGCTCACGTCCGCATGGGCGCTCGTCCCGGCGACGGTTCTGACCCGACTCTCGCTCTACGTTCTCCTGCTGATCAGCCTGATACCGGCGGTCTTGCTTGCCGACCGCCTGGACGACATCCTGAGGCCGATGTTCTGGGTGACGGTGGCCGCTGTCGCGGTGAACGTCGCCTCGATCGCCGTCGTGCATACGACATCGATCGGCTTTCCCGGTATCTACACCCACAAGAACACCCTCGGCGCCAACGCCACCATTGCCGGGCTGTTCGCAATCTTCGCCCTGACGCGCGCCGACCACCGTATCCGGATGGCAGGATTCCTTTGCCTGCCGGCGATCCTCGGGTTGCTGCTGATCAGCCAGTCCAAGACGTCGCTAGGCCTTCTGCTGCTGGTTCCACCGGTGGCCCTGTTTGCCGTTGCGACGCGACGTCGCCTCCGGATCGCACTGCCGATCCTCATGGTCGTCCTGACCATCCCGGCAGCCTTCCTCGTGAGCGGCGGCGTGCCGGGTTTCGACTATCGAGACATATCGCGCGCGGTGAGTGGAGACCCGAGCTTCACCGGACGCACCGATCTCTGGAAATTTTCGGCCTCCCAGATCGCGGAGCGGCCAATTACCGGCTGGGGGTTCCAGTCGTTCTGGGGTATAGGGGCGGCATCTCCGGCAACGAAGATGACCGACACCTTCATCGCTCGCGCCCCGCATTCCCACAATGGCTACATCGACATGGCGCTCGAAGGCGGACTGATCGCCGTCTCCTTGTTTCTCTCCATCATCCTGATGGTCGCATGGTGGATCGACCGCCTCGTCGATCGCGATGCCGGTGCGGGTTTTCTGATGACGTCATGTCTTCTCTACATGCTATGGCAGAACCTGTTCGAGACCGATTGGCTGCATGGCACGACCACGTCGAACGTGCTCCTGATGCTGATGATGGCCTCGGCGGTGGCGCTTCGTAACGGGAGGTCGCTGACTTGATCTCCGTTCTCATCGCCAGCATGGGGCGCCCTTTCCTGTTGTCCACGCTGGAGAGCATCGCCAAGGCGCGCGTTCCCAAGGGCGAAACCGTCGAAGTGATCGTCGCCGACGACACGCGCGACGGCGCGGTGGTCCGGCTTATTGCCGGTTGGAATACCGGTTTGCCGATTTGCGTCCTTCCCGTCGGGGCCGGCAACGTCTCGCATGCCCGCAATGCCTGCCTGGACGCGGCGGCCGGCGACTGGCTCATATTCGTCGACGACGATGAGACGGTCGAACCTGACTGGCTGGAGGGGCACCTTTCCGCAGCCCGCGACTTCGCCGCCGACGCCGTGTTCGGCCCGGTCTTTCCGCGCTATCCCAAGGGAACGCCGGCCTGGTTCGTCGCCGCCGATCCACTCTTCCAGGATTGGAAGTGGGACGAAGATGGCCGTCAGCATCCGAACGGTCGCACGGGCAATACGCTGATCCGGCGGTCGGCGCTCGGCGACCTGCGCTTCGATCCAGCCTTCGGCCGAACTGGCGGCGAGGATCATGATTTCTTCCTGCGCTTCGCCGCCGAGGGTCGTCGCATGGTGGTGACCAATCGGGCACGGGCCTACGAGGAGATCCCTCCTGAACGGGCAACAACGGCCTATGCCCTTCGCCGCGCCGTGCGGGGCGGCCAGATTTATGCCGAGACGCGCCTCAGGGGCAGCGGCAGTGGCGCCGTGATCGCTTTCACCCTCGACGCTCTCGTCAAGGTCGCGGTAGGCGCCGGTCTCTGGCTGGCGATTCGGTTGGTCGACCGGCCACGGGCGTTCCGCTATGCAAAGCGCTCCGCCACCAATATCGGCAAGCTCAAGGGCGTCATCGGCTCGCGACCGATGGCGGCATGGGGATGAGTGTTGAAGCAACTGAAGGAGTGGCAATGGAAGGCGGTCGTCGGCCAACGATCCTGCACATCTCCTCCGACTATCTCGATCCCATCCGTCCCCCGCCGATCACCGATGCGGTTGTCCGACTGGTCGACCGCATGACCGATCATCCCCAGGTGGTCGTATCCTTGCAGCGAGTCGTCGATCCACGCCGTGTCGAGTGGCGCGACTTCGGCGACTTCCAGGGACGGCGGCTGATCGTCCATCGCTATTTCGCGCCACCTTTCGGTATCGGGATGGCGGCTTGCCAGTTTGCAGTGGCTCGTCGCATCGGTCGCTTTCTTGCGGCGGAACGGATCCGGCCCGACGTCGTGCACACCCATCGATTCACCTTCGAGGGCATCGCCGGTTGGCTCCTCGCCCGCCGCTTCAAGGCCGCGCTTTTCTGTTCGATGCGCGGCGAGGTGGAGCGAAAGGTGTTCCGTTCCAAGCCGACCTATCGCCCGTGGTTCCGACGCATCGCGCGCGACGCCGCCAGGATCTACCACGTGTCGGCCTGGTACCGGGACGGCTTCGAACGCTACACCGGCGTCGATCCTCGGAAGACCGACCTCCTCCCCAACATTGTCTTCAATGCGCGGCCCGTCATAGAGCCGGCGATGCCGAGGCCGATCATCGTGTCGCCGATGTCGCTGCGGGCGGTCGACAAGAAGGGGCTGCCGGAGTTGCTCGTCGCGTTCGCCCGCGTTCGCGACCGACTTCCCGATGTAAACCTTGAGGTGATCGGCGAAGGCCCGGAAGACGCATTGGCCCGAGTGCGGGCCTTGATTGTCTCGCATGGGCTCGAAGGGCGGGTGTTGCTGCGCGACTTCATGCCGCATAAAGCTCTGCTTGAGCATCTCCGCGAGGCGCTTGCCATGGCACTGCCCTCGCATCAGGAGACCTTCGGCATGGTCTATCCGGAGGCGTTGTTCGCCGGAACGCCTATTCTTCATACGCTCGGCTCGGGTATCGACGGCTATCTCGACGGCCTCGACGTGGGCGTCGGGGTTCGACCGGGCAACATGTCGGACATAGCCGCCGCCCTCGTGAAGCTCGTCGAGAACAACGCCGCATATCGCACCAGGATCGCTGCCGCCTCGGGCGTTCTCTACGAGCGCCTCGCTCCGGAACGGACGATCGCCCGCTACCGGGCGGCGGTGGCCGACGCGATCAGGACGAGCCCGCGCGCCGCTGCCTCAGGTAGATGAGGAAGACCTTGGGTCCATCCACGAGATAGCGGCGCCAGAGGCGGCGCGGTTCGGAGAGGAGCCGGTGCAACCATTCGAGCCCAAGCCGTTGCCAGCCGTCCGGTGCGCGGGGCAGCGTGCCGCTCAGGAAATCGACGGCGGCGCCGACGCAGAGAATGACGCCCCCTTTTTCTTGCCGTACCGCCCTCACGTCGGCGGCGAACAGCTCCTGCTTGGGAAACGACAGACAGGAAAGCAGGATCTGCCAATCGGCGCGGGCCGCGTTCGTGACGGCGTCGGTCCATTCGGCGGTGCCCGGTAGCAGCCGGGCCGGCGTTTCGATCAGATGGAAGCGCCAATCGGGGAAGCGGGCTGCCATGGCCTCGGCCTGGTCCGGCGTCGGTCCGGCCATGGCGATCGTGAGGTCGCGATTGCCGGGCGCCGCCAGAACGTCGGCCACCCTGTCGGTGCCGGTTCTCGGTGTCAGCGCGAGACCGCTCCAGCGGCCGAGACGCCCGAGCACCTTGCTGTCGCACAGGAACAGGTCGGCCGAGTGATAGGTTGCAACCGTTTCCGGCGGTAGTTGCCGGTCGAGCGCCACCACATGGTGGACGTTCGGCGTCACCAGCACCGTGGTCCGCTCTCCGCGGGCCGCATTGACGATCAGCCGGACGATGTCGTCGATCGATCCGCAACTGAAGGAAATGCCGAGAAAGGCATGGACGTCGGTCAACTGCGTTCCCCGTCGCAAAGGTGATCGGCAAGTCGCGCTGCAAAGGCGGCGATGCTGAGCGTCGGATTGCATTGACCGGAGGTTGCGAACACTGCCGAACTCACGACGTAGAGATTGTCGACGCCAAAGCAGCGAAGGTTTTTGTCCACGACGCCATCTTCGGGGCGGGCGGCCATGCGCGCGGTTCCGATCTGGTGCGTACCGTGCGCCGCGAGCGTCAGGATGGCGTCGACCGTCTCGTCCGGTGCTTGGCGATACTCGAGACGACCTGTCCCCGTACGTTCCAGCCATTGGGCCAGATGCTCATGGGCACGCCAGATCGCCTCGGCGTCGCCTCGGGCAAAGCGGTAGTCGATCCTGAGCTTGGGCACACCCAGCCGATCGAAATCGTCGCCAAGCAGCACGCGGCTGTCGGGCTGCGGGCTTTGTTCCGAATGATAGGACAGGCCGTAGCGCCGCGCCGCGTTACGGACGAAGAAGCCGGGCATCGGCGGTTTGGCGACATAGCGCCGATAGAGAAAGGCCGAAAGGCTGAGGACAGCGCGCGGCAGGTCGCGGACGATGTTGACGACATGCGGCCAGATGGCGAGATCGTCGGGAATGTGCCTCTTGCGGATGGCTTCGGCGATCACCAGCCGACCGAGTGGCTTCAGCGCAAAGGCAAAGCAAACCGCCGACAGGAGCCCGCTCTTGTGGCGGGGATCGGCTACCGGCGGCACGACCGGCCAGAAGGATACGTTGGGAAGGTGATGACTTCTCTGTTCGGAGTCCGCCGGAATCAACCGTCGACGGGCATAGGAGCCGTGCTTGTCGAGGTAGAAGTCATAGGCCGCGTCGAGGGCATCGGAAGCGAAGGTGATGTCGGCGACCTCGCCGATTACATGGCCCATGTAATAGCGGCCGAGCGGCCCTTCCTTGCCGCCGAAGAGGTGGGGATGTTTACTTTGGAGAACCAGCAACTGACGCGTGCTTTCAAGACCGCCGGCGGCGAGCGCAACCGTCTTCACTGGCAATGGGCGGCGTGTGCCGTCGCGGTCGGCGACCGTCAAACTGACGATGCGGCCCTCCTCGTAACTCATGTCGACGACGGTGGCGTTGAGGCGCACGTCGATCAGCGTTGAGCGATCGAGTTCCGTCGCGTGGGCGGTCTGGACGGCCGCGATGCGTGAAAAGCGTTCGAGACGCGTGTAGTCGACCGCGTCGTCCGCAATATTGATGCCTCCGATAGGTGCCCGGAACACATTGGCGCCGGCCGTCAGATAATCAACCGCCCTATCGTAGTAGGGAAGGATGTCCTCATACTGGATCGGCCACGTCGCGTCGACGAGCCCGGGGCGGGGCTCGAAGTCGATGGGGTCGAACGGCTGGCACCTGACCGCCCACAGGTTCGACGTCCCGCCCAGTTGTCGGGAAACGGCGATCGACATGTCGTCATGACGCAGGGGGTCGACGATTTCGGCGTCGGACAGCGCCTGCTGCAGGCGGTCGGGGTGCCTGGATCCTGACTCCAGCATCAGAACCCGCTTGCCCTGGCTAGCCATTTCGAGCGCCAGCACGAGGCCTGCCGGGCCTGATCCGATGATGCAGATGTCGTGATTGGCGATCGGCGGCGTCTTCAGGGAGTCTGAGATCAACGGCTGTTTCCCCTCTTTGCCCAAAGCTATCGGCGGCGGAGCGCGTTGCGTCAAGGGACTGCTAGAATTCTCTCGGCCAGTTGCGCGGCTACCTGATCGGGGACCTCGGCGGCGAGCCGCATGTTGGCGGCGAGATGCCCAGCCGAGAACATCGAGGACAGCACGACGCCCTCCGGATTGACCGCAAAGGCCCTCCGCATGAGCAGGGTAGTGGCGATCTCCTCCGGTCGTCCGCGGTAGCCCAAAGCGGCCGCCTCGGCGGCCAGTGCCGGATGAGATCTGAGCCGGCTTACCATGCGGTCCTTGGCGCCGCCGACGCCAAATACCGAATGGATGACGAAACCGGCCGGCCGGGCCAGAGCCGCACGCAGGGCCGGCAGTTGCCGGCCATCGGGGTCATCGGCGATCTGGAAGAAGGTGAAGATCGGCAGCGCCGCCGCCGAGAGCGCCGCGTCCAGAGATCCGGCCATCGATAGGTGGCGTGCGTCGCCGCGCGCCAGGATCCGTTCCAAGGTCCGGAGGACATCGTCACGTTCGAGATCGGCCGGATCGGGATCGTGCAGGGCAAAGACATCGAGGTGGTCGGTGCGAAGCCGCTTGAGCGAGGAGGCGATCGACGCGTCGAGGAAATCGCCGCTGAGTGTCACGCGCCGGTTTCGCGTCGCCTTGATCGCCCGGAAGCGGCGAGAGAGGCCACGCGCTACGGAGACCAGCGGGCGGCCGAGATCGTAGGCAAGCCGCATCAGCCCGTTGTTCTTCGGCGGCACGAGGCCGGCCTTGGAGCAGATAAATAGGCCGTCGCGATGGGCGGTGACGAAAGGTGCCAGAATGTCTTCCGCTCGTCCTGCGCCATAGGAGGGCGCGACGTCATACCAGGTGACGCCCTGCTCGAAGGCTGCCTCCAGCATGCGCCGACCTTGCGTTGCCGAGATGCGCGAGCCGAGCGAGGCGCAGCCCATGCCGATCGGCGACGTCCTGATGTCCGTCCCTGGAATGACGATCGTTCGCATGGCACGCAATCTCCAATGAAGCCGCCACGGACCGTGCGACGGTCGGTCTGACACGTCAACCGATCCTTGAGGGCTCAGGTGGGGTTGGTGACCTTGCCCGCGGTGGCGCCGGCTTCGGCGAGGGGTTTCAGGCGAGCGCGGACGGCCACCTTGAGCCGCCACAGAAGATAGTAGACGCGACCCGCGACGGTCTTGGGAAAGAGTGCGTCGTAAAGCGCGACTTCCTCGCAGCCGAAACGGCGCTTGTAGTCCATGTCGCCGATGGAAAGGTCGAAGCAGTCGTAACCGGCGGCTCGAAAATGCTCGATCGTGTCGGAAAACAGCTGAAGCCCGGGCGAGTAGGGCTTCCAATCTCCCATCTTCGAGGCGGGCAGCGTTGCAACGACGCAGCGTCCCTGAAGGATTCCGAAGAGATAGGCAATGGGCTCGCCGTCAGCCGTGATTTTGGAAAGCCAGCCTCGGCACGTCCCGCCTTCGCCTTTCAAAAGATCGAGGTAGATGCCCGACCACTCCTCTTGTGTGAGTATGTCGATGCGCCCCTTCTCCTCGGTACTGGTCGCCCTCAGGTCCTTGAAGGCCGCAATGTCGACTTCATCGATTTCGCTTCCGATCGCCAGCGAGAACACGCGCCGGTGCGCTTGGGCGAGCTTTTGTGTCCGTCGGCGAAGGTTGGCCCGAAAATTGGCAGGACGGGCTGTAATGACCTCCTCCGTGCTACGGCCCGCCAGTTCGATCTTCCAGGCTGAAAGCCGAAGACGACCCGCATTGGGCAGGCGAACGAATGGGTTGGGCCCGCCTTCGAACCGCTCGGGCATCCGATTGCAGTAGAGAAGATCGACCTCGGGAACCGCCGCGAGCACGGCCTGAACGATCTCGCGGAGATCGGCTTCTTCGAGCGAACTATCGAAAATGGGCGAGCAGTAATCGATCGGTCGGGCTTCGGTCAGAAGCCAGCGCAGTCCGTGACGGCGCGATCGCATCATGACGAAAAGCGCAACGGGACGGCCGTCCGGCGACCGCGCCAATGCCACCACTGGCTTGGCCAGTCTTTTTGGGGCGAACTGTTGAAGGACAAGGCGTGTGAAGCCGTGGCTTTGAAAGGGGGTTGCATTGTGCTGGCCAACGAGCGCCGACCATTCGGCTTCCAGATGGTCGACGTTGTCGTGGATCTCGACGAGCCACTTGCCTCCCGAACGCGCCATTCCGACCTCTGTCTGTCTACGACAGGCATCACTATAGCGCATCCCCAGCCATCCGGAACGACGGCCGCATCATTTACCCGCATGTATGCCGCGGGAAAGGCGAAACACCAGGTAGCCGCCGCCAAGCAGCGCCTCGAAAAGGCCAAGCGGCAACTGGTAGGGGAAGGCGACCATGCGGGAAGCCAGTCGGCCACGATGGTGAGGGCCGCGCCCGCCAGCATGGCGCCGCAAAGGTGAGCGATCGGCCGGGCAAGACCGAGCGATCGGGTGACTGTTTCTCCGAGCGGCAGGATAGCGAGCGCCCGGGTGTTGAAAAGCGCGAGAGGGACCAAAGCGGCAAGGATCGCCCTTCCTCCGGCAGAAAAGCTGGCGCCCTAGAGAGTGGACTCCGATCCACGCTTGGTCCGTTCTTTCGTTCGCCTCCCGCGAATCCCGGCCGTTCCGGGGCTCGCGAGAGGTGGTTCATTGCCTTTCGAGGCGTCCGGTCACCAACTGAAATGACCGGTCAGCTTGATGACCCGTCCCTCGCCGTAACCGCAGGAGAAGGCGGTCTGGCAGGAGGCGATATAGTCGGTATCGAAGATGTTGTTGACGTTGAGGTCGATGCCCCAGTTGTCGCGGCTGTAGCCGATTCTGGCGTCGGCCAGCAGCACGTCCGGCACCTTCAGCGTGTTCTCGTTGTCGGCCCAGGACGAGCCGACGTAACGCATGCCGCCGCCCACCGTGAAGCCTTCGAAGGCGCCGGTCGAGAAGGTGTAGTCGAGCCACGCGGAGGCCATCGTCTCGGGAATCACATAGGGCGTCTTGCCGATGATGGCGGCGTCGGCGTCCTTGGTGATGTCCACGTCCATGACGGCGGCCGAAGCGGTGAGCTTCCAGTTTTCGGTCAGGTTGACCTTGGCTTCGAACTCGACGCCTCTGGAGTTGACCTCGCCGATCTGAGTCTGGGCGTTCCACGGGCCGGTCAGCACGTTCTGCTTGGTGAGATCGAACAGGGAGAGGGTGAAAAGGCCGTCGATCCCGTCCGGCCGATACTTCAGTCCGACCTCGTATTGCTGACCGCTTTCCGGCACGAACACGCCGCTTCCATTGGCGCCGAGCACCGGGGCGAAAAAGGTCGAGACACTCGCATAGGGCGTCAGGCCATTGTCGAATTCGTAGGCGAGGCCGGCGCGACCGCTCCACTGGCCGTCGTCACCCGAATAGGCCGGCGTCCCCACCGCCTTGGTCCAGACGTGATCGTAGCGGCCGTTCAGCGTGGCGAGCCAGCCGTCGCCGAAGGCGATCTGGTCCTGCGCATAGAAGCCGAGCTGCTGCTGCCGCAGCCTCTGGTCGATGTAGGGCACCGGTGCCGGCTGCGGCGCGCCGTAGACCGGGTTGGGTGCCGAGATATCGGTTCCCAGTGACGAGGCCTGGACCTGATCGAGGTCGAAGAGGCGGTAATCGTTACCGAACAGAAGCTTGTGGCTGAGCGGCCCTGTGTCCACCGAGCCCTCGATCCGGTTGTCGCTGTTGATGGCGAGTGTCTTGCTGTGGTGGGCGAAGTTGATGCGGGAGAGATCCTGAGGTCCGTTGTAGGCATAGGCGTAAAGCGAGGCTTCCTCGACGTCGCTGTAGGCGATACGGGTCGACTGGGTTCCCTTCCAGCCGTTGCCGAAGTCGTGCCGAAGCTCATAGCCGAGCGAACCTTGCTCGCGGTCGTAGTCGTCGATATCCGGCTCGGTGAAGTTGGCCTTGCGGTCGATATAGCCGTAGGGGGCCGCCACCACGGTGCCGACGTAGGGCAGGAAAGACCCGCCATTATGGACGCCGTCGAGGTGCGTGTAGTTGGCAAGGATCGTCAGCTCCGTCATGTCGCTGAGGTCTATCTTAATCGAAGGCGACACCGTGCCGCGGAAGTTTTCCTCGAAGTCGGTGTAGCCGTTGCCGCCGGCAATGCGGCCGCTGACGCGCGCCGCGACCGTGTCGGAGAGATGGTCGCCCATGTCGAAGCCGAGCGAGGCGGTGCCGTTGTTGTCTATGCCGGTTTCGATCTTGCGGATGCGCTCGCCGGTTGGCCGCTTGGACACCAAGTTGACGAGACCGCCCGGATTGCTGCCGCCGTAGAGCACCGACGAAGCCCCGCGCAGCGTCTCGATCCGTTCGAGATCGTTGCTGTCGACCAGGAATCCACCGAAGGCGTAGCTGTAGTTTTGCAGTCCATCGAGATAGATGCCGTTCTGAGTGGCCTGGAATCCGCGGATGAACAGCCAGTTGGTGTCGGGGTCGGACCCGAATGGCTGGGTGAAAACGCCGGGCGTGTAGCGCAGGGCCTCGTCGACTTGGTCGGCGCCCCGCGCGTCGATCTCCTCGCGCCCCATGACCGATACCGACTGGGGAACCCTCTCTATCGGCAGATCGGTCTTGGCACCGGCTGTCGTTGTCTTTGCAACGTAACCCTTTACCGACGCCGCGCCTGAGCCACCTTCGCCTTGAACGACGATCTCATCGAGTTCCACATCCGGTGTCGTCGATTGGGCGTGAGCTGCGCCGACGAGCGGCAGGGTGGCGAAGGTCAGCGCCAAGATGCTGGCAAGGGCAGTGCGGTCGGTCGGCATCGATCGGTTCTCCGGGTGACGTCGACCACGGCGCATCCTTAGCCGGCCCGGCAAAGGGCGCCGCGGTCGTTCCTGAACCGACTGGATAGGTCAAGTCGAGATCTGCCGATTGAACGAAGCCGGGGCGTTTGGAATGAAAGCGGGGTGGCGTTTGGAGCTTTCCACCGCCACGGTTCGGACGGGGCCATTCTGGGCGCGCTGTTCGCGTCGCCAGAGCGCCGGCGTTCGACCCGTCAGTCGGCGGAACACCCGCGTGAAATGGGCCTGATCGGAAAACCCGGTGTCTACGGCGATTGCCGACAGGCTGCTCTCTTCGTGCAACAGCAGCTCCTTGGCCGCTTCGACGCGGCAATGCAGCAGGAACTGGTGCGGTGTCTTGCCGACCGCCGTGCGAAAAGCCACACCGAAATGGTCCGGAGACAGTCCGATCAACGCGGCGAGCTCGGCCAACGATAGATTGCGGACGATGTTGGCCCGCACATAGTCGATGACTCTGTTCATCTGCCGGCGCGACAGGCCGGAGTCCGGCTGTTGTCCGGTGGCCTGACGTAGATCCAGCAACTCGGTAAGAAGCGCCAGCACCAGGCTTTCGCCGTAGAGATCGTCGCGCCTGCCTTCGGTGCAGTCGTCGGCGATCAACGAGGCGAGTACGGAAAGGGTGTGAGAGGAGAAGCCGATCCGAGGAGACAGGAACTGGCAGGGATGGATGCGTCCGCCGGACTGAGCGTCCAACGCGGCGATGTCGAAATGCAGGTCGAGGTGCCTGAGGTCGTCGAGCCGGTCTACGAAACTCTCGATCGGGTAACCGGCTGGCACGAAACAAAGCCGCCTTTCTCCGTCGAGCCGGTGCTGACGACCGGCAGCGTCCCGGATGTCGATGCCGCCCTCCTCGATATCGCCCAGCAGCACGAACAGCCGCGGTGCGCGCGATACGTATCTGCCGCTCGCGCCAGCTTCGCACCTGACGCCCCAGAGGTCGGCGATGCATCCGTTCCAGGCACGCCAGCGGAGCTCGTCTCGCACGGTGATGCCGGAGATGTCGCTGATCATTTGTGGCCGAAAGTCGGTCGCCATCGCCTCGCTTCCCGCTGGATTGCCAGTTCGCGGAACCGACGCTAAAAAAGATGAGTGCATAAATCAAGTTTATAGGTTTGAATACCGATGTCCTCGAATTAACGCTGACACTGCGAGGCGTTTGCAATAACTGCGACAGTCTGTCTTTGAGGCAGATCAGTTGGTGGCCGCTCTCGGCCGGCGCCTGCATCGGCGATTCTGAGGACAGTCTGACCGGAATCTTTCGGTTAAAATATGTATGTAAGACTCATGATAAAGTTGGTAAAGCCAGTTCGTACCGCAGAGTTCAGGGGGTCAGTTCAATGATCGATTTCCGTCCCGTGCCTGTCCGGCGCTCGCTTGCTTTCGTGCTGGCCGCGGCCCTTTCGGTTTCTGCCTCCCTTGCGCAGACCTCCCCCGCCCCCTCCGGCACTTTTTCGCTCGAGCTCAACCGACTTGACGGGGCCGGCGGAGATTGCCGCGTGACGCTGGTCGAAAAGAATGGAACGAGCGCAGCTTTCGCAACATTGAAGTTCGATCTCGTGGTGTTCGATGCCGAGGGTATCGTGGCCAAGCGGGTCGGCGTCGATGCGGGGCCGCTCAAGGCGGGGAGGACGGTGGTGAAGACCTTCGATCTCAAGGGCATCGCCTGCGACGGCGTCGGTCGTCTGCTGATCAACGATGTATTGGCCTGCGAGGCGGAAGGGATTGCCGCCGATGCCTGCCTCGATCTGGTGGAGCCGCGCTCGCGAGTCGCCGCTCCTTTCGACAAGTGAGACCACGATGAATCCGGAAACGCTCGCCGCCGGCGCAGCCGCCGTCGCCCTACCGCACGATCTGACGCCTTTCGGCATGTTCATGGCCGCCGACCTCGTGGTGAAGGCGGTCATGGCCGGCCTCATCGCCGCTTCGCTGGTGACCTGGGTGATCCTGGTTGGAAAGGTGCTGGAGCTTGGCGCCCTTGGTCGCGCCGCAAGGCGAGGGGCGGCCGTGGTCGCCCAGGAGGCCGGTATGGCCGGTCTTGCGCTGCATTCCCGTCTGCCGCGACCGCTGGCCCTGATGCTGACGGAAATCAGCGAGGAAATCGCCCAGACCGGGATAGGCAACGCCAGCTCCGGTCCGGTTGCCGGCGGTCTGGTCGAGCGGGTTCGTTCGCGTCTCGCCCGTCTCGAGGCGGCGGCAGGCCGACGGGCGATGGCAGGGACCGGGCTTCTCGCCACCATTGGTTCGACGGCTCCGTTCGTCGGCCTGTTCGGCACCGTCTGGGGCATCATGAACGCCTTCGTCGGCATTTCCGAGAGCCAGACCACCAACCTTGCCGTGGTGGCCCCGGGTATCGCCGAAGCATTGCTTGCCACGGCCACTGGTCTCGTGGCCGCCATCCCGGCGGTGGTCGTCTACAATCATCTCGCTCGCCGGACGACCGCCTTTCGCGCCGAAATGACCGACCTCTCCGAGGGGCTCATCCGCACATTGTCGCGCGACCTCGAAACCGGTCGGCTCGACGCCGCCGCCCTTAACTGACCCAACGAAGCCGGCCGGTTCTTCCGGCTTGGCGCTTGAAGGAGCTTGCCATGGCTGCCCGGCTCGACGACGGAACCGAACTCTCCGAAAACCATGAAATCAACGTGACTCCGTTCATCGACGTCATGCTGGTCCTCCTCATCATCTTCATGGTGGCGGCGCCCCTGGCGACCGTCGATGTGCCGGTGGATCTGCCCGGTTCCACCGCCGCGGCAGCTCCGCGACCGGACAAGCCGCTCTATGTTACCGTTGGCGACGATCTCTCGATCAGCGTCGGCGAAGACAAGGTGGCGCGTGACGCGCTGGCCAGCCGTCTCGACGAGGCGACCGGTGGCGACAAGGCGGAGCGCATTTTTCTGCGTGCCGACCGGACCGTGGCCTACGGCGATCTTGCCGAGGCAATGAACCTGCTTCGCGCTGCCGGTTATCTCAAGGTGGCGCTGGTTGGCATAGAGCAAGCTGCCAACCCGGTTCCGACCGGCGGTTGAGTGGGCGCTTCTGGCGCAGTTCCAACGAGAGCGGGCGCCGGGCTTGCGTCCGGAGGCGCGTGTTAACTAGAGGATGGAGTTTTTTCGGTGGACGTGGCGCCACTGGGAAGCCTCTGGAAGCCGAGAGTTCCAACCGACCCGATGGGTATTCGTTCCAGATCGAAGACCGGTCTCCTGTCACGACGCTCCGGGCTGTTGCGCTGGTCGCTGGCCGGCGCTGCCGGCCTGGCGCTGCACGGCGTGGCTCTGTGGTGGCTTGTTCCCGCCGATGGGCCGGCGGCGGCGGTGACCGCGCCTGAAGCTATCGTCATGATCGATCTTCCGCCGGAGCCGGAACTGCCACCGCTTGAGAGCGTCGAGCAGGCGGCTGTCGAAGAGGTCACGGAAACCCAGCCCGAGGAGATCGCCGAGCTTTTGCCTGAGCCGGACCTTGTCGAGGACCTGCCGCCCCCCGACGAGATCGAAACCGTCGAGCCTGTCGAGGAACTGGCCGAGGCGCCGCCGGAGCCGGTGGAGACGTTACCTGACGAGCCGGAAATGCTGCCTCCCTCCGAGGTTGCCATGCCGCTGCCTCCGCCACCCCCGCCCGAAATGGTCGAAACGGCCGAGGTGAAGCCCAAACCCGAACCGAAGAAGCCCGAGCGCAGGAAACCGACGCCGAAGAAGCAACCGGAGGCGAAACCGAAACCGCCAGCCGACGCCCAGGCAGCCGGAGCTGGCGCGGGGCGCGAGGCCGCCGATGCGCTCGCGGCCTATCGCAGCTCGGTCCGGCGGGCGATCGTCGGCAAGCGCCGGGCGAGCGACGCCGACAATGCCACCGGCCGGGCAACCGTGTCGTTGTCCATCGGCCGCGATGGCTCCATCGTTGGCCTTTCCGTCGGCGGCGCCCCCGCCGTTGCCGCCGCCGCCGAACGTCTCATCCGCCGAGTTGGAGCCTTCCCGCCCGTTCCCCAATCTCTCGATGCGCCCTTCAAGGTGTCGGTTCCGATCGAGTTCAAGCGGGAGTGATCCCCAAGCGCGAGGACATGGCCCAGGGTGGATTCCGATATCTGGCAGTCGGTAAGAAACGTCAAACCGTAGCCTCGGAGTTTGCGTTTCCGCAACGTTCGGAGGGGTAGAACCCCTTATTATGAGCGTCAGAATCCACAAAACGAGGCTGTAACATGAAGACTCTCCTCCTCGCCGCCGCGGCTCTCGCTGTTGCTGTGCTTCCCGCTACCGCCGCCGACGTTCAGGTGAAGATGCTGAACAAGGGTGCCAAGGGCATGATGGTGTTCGAGCCGGATCTCGTGAGGGTCCAGCCGGGCGACACCGTGACCTTCGTTGCCACCGATCCCGGACATGACGCCCAGAGCGTTCCGGGAATGTTGCCCGAGGGCGCCCAGCCCTTCGAGGGCAAGATCGGCAAGGATGTCACCGTGACCTTCACCCAGTCGGGCGTCTACGGCGTCAAGTGCAAGCCGCACTACGTCATGGGCATGGTTGGCGTCGTCGTCGTGGGCGACCCGGCCCCCAACCTCGAGGCGGCCAAGGCGGCGAAGAACCCCGGAAAGGCCGGCAAGCTGTTCAAAGAACTGCTCGGCAGCCTCTGACATGACCGTCACAGCGGGGCGCTGGCATCTGCTTTCAGGTGCCTTCCGGCCATTCTTCATGCTGGCGGCCCTATGGATGGCCGGCTCGATCCTCATGTGGGTGCCCCTCTACATGGGGCACGTCGAGCTGCCCACCGCCTTCGCTCCGCGTGACTGGCATATCCACGCCATGCTGTTCGGCGGCGTGCCGCCGATCATCGCCGGCTTCACGCTCACAGCCGTCTCAAGCTGGACGGGCCGGCCCACCATAGCTGGCCAACCGCTTGCCATCCTGGCTTTGGTCTGGTTCGCCGGCCGGATCGCCGTGTCCGTGTCGGCTCTGCTCGGGCCGGTCGGGGCGGCGGTGATCGATCTCGCCTTTCCCTTGGCGCTTGCTGCCGTGCTTGGCCGCGAGGTCGTGTTGGCCGGCAACTGGCGGAATCTCAGGGTTGTCGGTCTCATTCTCATGTTGGCATTGGCCAATGCCGGCTTCCATGCCGAAGCCACAATCAACGGACTTGCCGACGTCTCCGTTCGGGCTGCGCTGTCGGCGGTGCTGATGCTCATCCTGCTGATGGGCGGGCGCATCACGCCCGCCTTTACCCGCAACTGGCTGAAGGCGCGCGGCGAAACCAAGCTGCCCGCACCCTTCGACCGCTTTGACGCCGCCGCTATGGTTGTCTCTGGGCTCGCCTTCGTGGCATGGACGATCGTTCCGGACTGGTCCGGCACGGCCGTCGCCCTGGGGCTCGCCGGCTTGATGACTGGAGCGAGGCTCACCCGCTGGAGAGGACTTGCCACGCGAGGCGAACCGCTGCTGCTGGTTCTGCATGTCGCGATCGCCTCGGTTGCCGTCGGCTTCGTCGTCGAGGCTCTGGCCATTCTGTGGCCGGCCGCGATCGATCCCGCCGCCGCTCTGCATCTTTGGACGGCTGGCAGCGTCGGACTGACCGTGCTCGGCGTGATGACGCGCGTCAGCCGAGGCCATACCGGCCGTCCTCTCGCCGCCGGCAAGCTTGAGGTGTTCATCTACGCCTTGGTATCGGCCGGAGCGCTGCTGCGCATGGCGGCGCCCTACATGAACGCGGCCTATTACCACCTCATCGGCTGTGCCGGAACGTTGTGGGCGGCGGCGTTTCTGACCTTCGCCATCGGCTATGCCCGCGTACTCGCCGGGCCGCGGGTCGACAAGACCTTGTGATCTACATCAATCGAATTTGTGCCAGCGCAACGAAGGTCCATGCCGTCTCGTGAAAACATGATGGCATAGTTCATGTTGTGTGATTCCCGGGGGAGGCGAGATGAGACAGACGGCGACGCCCTGGTTCGTCAGGATGGTGACGGCCTTTTGCCTCGCGCTCGGTTTGGCGCTTGTCGCCGCGTCTTCCCAAGCCGCCGGTCTCGCCGATTTCCTTGGCAAGGTAGCCCCATCGGACATGGTGCCGGGGGCGGATGCCTACGGTTCCATCCGTGAGGACTTGCCGGCCGCGCCCGTCCTCAAGGCGGGAGAGCGGATCGGCTGGGTATTTCTCAACACGGATTTCGTGCCGGCGACCGGTTACTCCGGCAAGCCGATCCACATTCTCGTCGGCCTGGACGACAGGGCGGTGATAACCGGTGTCCGGCTCGTCAAGCATTCGGAGCCCATCGTTCTGGTGGGCATTCCCGAGGCCAAGATCACCGCGGTAATCGACAAATACACCGGGCTCGATTTGAAGCGCGAGGCCGAAGGCCCGGCCCACGACCTCGATATCGTCTCCGGTGCCACCGTGACCATCATGGTGATCGACGATTCGATCCGGCGATCGGGGCTGAAGGCTGCGCGCGCGCTGGGGCTCGAAGGTTTTGCGACGGTCGGTCCCGGCCCGGCCACCGATCTGAAGACGGTCGATCGCAGCAAGGATGCTGTGACCGACTGGACGACGCTCACCGGCGACGGATCGATACGCCGGTTCAGCATGTCGGTGGCCGAGATCAACGCCGCCTTCGAAAAGCAGGGCGACCCCCGCGCCGCTTCCCATCGCGAGGCGGGCGCCGACACCGATCCTTACATCGATATCTACGTCGGATTGGCCAGCCAACCGTCGATCGGTCGCACTCTCCTTGGGGATGCCGCCTATGCCAACCTGACGCGCCGGCTCGGTGATGGCGGCGAGGCGATCTTCGTGGCTAGCACGGGGAACTGGTCCTTCAAGGGGTCCGGCTACGTGCGCGGCGGCATCTTCGACCGCATCACGCTGCTGCAGGGTGAGACGACCATCCGCTTCCGCGACAAGGATCACTTGCGCGTCGTCCGCATGGCGCCTTCCGATGCGCCGACATTCAACGAGATGGACCTCTTCGTCATTCCCAAGGGGACCGGATTCGACCCTGCGGCACCCTGGCGGTTGCAGTTGTTGGTCTCGCGGGCCGTTGGCGCCATCGAAAAGCTGTTTCTGACCTACGACGTCGATTACGCGCTGCCATCAGGCTATCTCGTGACTCAGCCCAGGCCGGCGGCCGTCACGCCTGCGGCGACGCCCGCAGCGGAGGTGTCCGCCGCCGACGAAATGCCGGCTCGCGACCGTCTCTGGCTCCGCATCTGGGAAGCCAAGCGTACCGAGGTAGCCATCATCGTCGCGGCGCTTGCCGCGCTGACCGGCATCTTCTTCTTCCAGACCTTCGCCACGAAGAACGAGCGGGTGTTCCGGATCATCCGTCTCAGCTATCTCGCCTTCACGCTGGTCTTCATCGGCTGGTACGCCAACGCCCAGCTTTCGGTGGTCAACCTGCTCGCCGTCCTGTCGGCGCTGGTTAGCGATTTCCGTTGGGAAACCTTCCTGATGGACCCGCTGATCTTCATCCTGTGGTTCGCGGTGGCGGCGGCGCTGCTGTTTTGGGCGCGCGGCGCCTATTGCGGCTGGCTCTGCCCGTTCGGCGCCTTGCAGGAGTGGTCGAACCAGATCGCGCGCTGGCTGCGGATTCCGCAGATTCGCCTGCCCTGGGGGCTGCACGAGCGCCTCTGGCCGATCAAGTATATGATCTTCCTTGGTCTTCTCGGCATCTCCTTCTACTCACTCGACATGGCCGAGCATTATGCCGAGGTCGAGCCGTTCAAGACGGCGATCATCCTGAAGTTCGATCGTCCCTGGCCCTACGTGCTGTTTGCGCTCGCCACGCTCGCACCGGGCCTGTTCATCGAACGCTTCTATTGCCGCTACGTCTGCCCGCTCGGCGGCGGCCTTGCCATCCCGGCCCGGCTGCACATGTTCCGCTGGCTGAAGCGCTATCGCGAATGCGGCAATCCCTGCCAGACCTGCGCGCACGAGTGTCCGGTGCAGGCGATCCACCCGACGGGTGAGATCAACCCCAACGAATGCGTCTCCTGTCTGCACTGCCAGGTGCTCTACCGCAGCACGACCCGCTGCCCGGTGGTGATCGGCAAGCTGCGCAAGCGGGAGCGCTTCGAACGCCAGAACGGTCTCGCCCAGACGGGGGCAGCGGCATCCGGCGGCAACTCTGCCGTTCGGAACGAAGTGGGCGGTTCGGCGCAGGCCTGAAAAAGAAAATCGAGGAGAGCGATATGACTGAAGAGACGCATAATCTGTCCCGCCGATCGCTGTTGGGCGGCACGGCCAAGACGGCGGTGTTCGCCGGCGTGGCGGCATCGGCCGTCGGTGGCCTGATGGCCACCGGCAGCACCAAGGCGGCGGAGTCGACGAACAAGGTCGAGGTGAAGCCCGGCGAACTCGACGAGTATTATGGCTTCTGGTCGTCCGGCCAGACCGGAGAGCTGCGCATCCTCGGCGTGCCGTCGATGCGCGAGCTGATCCGCGTGCCGGTGTTCAACCGCTGCTCGGCCACCGGCTGGGGCGCCACGAACGAAAGTCTCAAGGTGCTGACCGAAGGTCTTCTGCCGGAGACCAAGGAGTTCCTGGCCAAGCGTGGACTGAAGACCTACCAGAACGGCGACCTGCATCATCCGCACATGTCCTACACGGAAGGCACGTATGACGGTCGCTACCTGTTCATGAACGACAAGGCCAACACGCGGATCGCCCGCGTGCGCTGCGACGTGATGCGTTGCGACAAGATCCTCGAGATCCCCAACGCCTCGGATATCCATGGCATGCGGCCGCAGAAGTATCCGCGTACCGGCTACATCTTCGCCAACGGCGAGCATGAGGCCCCGCTGGTCAACGACGGCACGATCCTCGACGATCCCAAGGAATACGTGAACATCTTCACCGCCGTCGACGGCGACAAGATGGAAGTCGCCTGGCAGGTGATCGTGTCGGGCAACCTCGACAACACCAACACCGACTACAAGGGCAACTACGCCTTCTCCACTTCCTACAACTCGGAAATGGGCGTCAATCTCGCCGAGATGACCGCCAACGAGACCGACCACGTCGTCATCTTCGACATCAAGGCGATCGAGGCGGGCGTTGCCGCTGGCGATTATCAGGAGCTCAACGGCGCCAAGGTGCTCGACGGGCGCAAGGGCAAGAACTCCAAGTACACCCGCTACGTCCCGATTCCCAACAGCCCGCACGGCGTCAACGCCTCGCCGGACGGCAAGTACATCATGATCAACGGCAAGCTGTCGCCGACGGTGTCGATCATCGACGTCGACAAGGTCGAGCCGCTGTTCAAGGACAACGCCGATCCGCGCTCTTGCGTCGTCGGCGAGCCTGAACTCGGCCTCGGCCCGCTTCATACCGCCTTCGACAACCGTGGACACGCCTATACGACGCTGTTCCTCGACAGCCAGATGGTGAAGTGGGACATCGAGAAGGCGATCCGTGCCTACAAGGGCGAGAAGGTCGACCCGATCGTCCAGAAGATCGACGTCGCCTACCAGCCCGGCCACAACTCGACCTCCATGGGCGAAACCAAGGATGCCGACGGCAAGTGGCTGGTGTCGATGAACAAGTTCTCCAAGGACCGCTATCTCAATGTCGGTCCGCTTAAGCCCGAGAACGAGCAGCTCATCGACATCTCCGGCGACGAGATGAAGCTGGTGCACGACAGCCCGACCTTTGCCGAGCCGCACGATAGCATCCTGGTGCGCGCCGACATCGTCAACCCGCTGGCAGTGTGGAAGCGCGACGATCCGTTCTTCGCCGACGCCGTCGCGCAGGCCAAGGCCGATGGCGTCGACCTCGAGGCCGACAGCACGGTGATCCGTGACGGCAACAAGGTGCGCGTCTACATGACGTCGGTGGCGCCGGCCTTCGGTCTCGAAAGCTTCGAGGTGACCGAGGGCGACGAGGTCACCGTCTACGTCACCAACCTTGATGACGTGGAGGACCTCACCCACGGCTTCACCATTTCCAACTACGGCATCGCCATGGAAGTGGCGCCCCAGGCGACCGCGTCGGTGACGTTCACCGCCGATCGGCCGGGTGTGCATTGGTTCTACTGCCAGTGGTTCTGCCACGCTCTCCACATGGAGATGCGCGGCCGCATGCTGGTGAAGCCGAAGTCGGCCTGAGGTTAGCTCATGAAGGCGCTCCACCTCATCGCCACGGTTCTTCTCTGCTGCGCCGGTCCCGCTGGCGCAGCAGAGATCGCCGTCGGCCATGAGGCGGACGCACTCGGCGAAGCCATCCGAAACGCCGCGCCGGGGGATGTTCTCCGGCTCGGCAACGTTCAATACGCCGGCCCGGTCTCCATAGACCGACCGCTGACGCTGATCGGCGATCGGGACAGCCGCATCGTCGGCAACGGCGAGGGCACGGTCGTCACGGTCGAGGCCGACGACGTGGCGCTGAAAGGGCTCTACATCACCGGTTCAGGCCGCAAGCTCGACAGGCTGGACAGTGGTATCGCGCTCGCCAAGGGAACGCGCCGCGCCCTGGTCGAGGGCAACCGCATCGTCATGAACCTGATCGGCGTCGACGTTCAGGGCGCAATTGACGCCACGGTGCGCGGCAACACGATCGTCGGCCGAACCGACATGCGCCGGGCCGAGATGGGCTCCGGCATCTATGTCTGGAACGCGCCGGGCCTTCTCGTTGAACACAATGACATCCGTCGCGGCCGGGACGGTATTTTTGTCTCGACATCGATGAAGGCACGCTACCGCTTCAACCGCATGCAGGAGCTGCGCTTCGCTTTCCACTCGATGTACGCCAACGACATCGTGCTGGAGAACAACCTGTCGCGCGGCAACACGCTTGGTTTCGCCTTCATGTTCTCGCGCAACGTTACGGCGACCGACAATCTTTCGGTGGGCGACGCCACCCATGGCCTGTTCCTGAACTCGGTGAATGGTTCTGTTCTCCTTCACAACGAGGTTCGTGACGGCGGCGAGAAGTGTCTTTTCGTCTATGGCGCCGTGCGCAACCGCTTTGAAGGCAACCGCCTCGAAGGCTGCGATATCGGCATTCACCTGACCGGAGGCGCCTCCGAGAACGTGCTGACCGGCAACGCCGTCATCGGCAATCGGACGCAGGTGAAATACGTCGGAACCCGCTGGCTGGAGTGGAGCGGCGTTCCCGAGGCCGCCGGTCGGACGGATAAGGCGCGCGGCAACTACTGGTCCGATCACGTCGCCTTCGACATTGATGGCGACGGCATTGCCGACAGCCCTTATCGCCCCAACGACACCGTGGACGTCTTGATATGGGGCCAGCCGATGGCCCGCCTGCTTCTCGGTGCGCCGGCGGTGCAGCTCATTCGCTGGGCGCAGTCGCGCTTTCCGGGTTTGTTGCCGGGCGGCGCCATCGACAGCCATCCGTTGATGACGCCCGAAGGGACAGGGCCGCGTCCTGTCGCCACCTCTTTTTCGGTCGGCTTTGCGCCCGCTGGGGAGAACTGACATGACGGACGCCACCGTTCTCTCCGTGGAAGAGTTGACCGTCCGCTTCGGCGCCGTGACGGCGGTGGACGGCGTCAGCCTTACCGTCGCACCGGGCGAGCGGGTGGCGCTGCTCGGCCACAACGGCGCCGGCAAGTCGACCCTGTTCAAGACCGTACTCGGCTTCCTGAAACCGGCCGCCGGTCGTCTGTCCATTGGCGGCGTCATCCCCGGCTCGGATGCGGCACGCCGCGCGGTCAGCTATCTGCCCGAACAGGTGGCCTTTCCGAAGGCTCTGACCGGCACCGAGATTCTCACCCATTTCGCTCGTCTGAAAGGCGTCGCACCGAAGGCGGCATTGCCGCTTCTCGAAGTCGTCGGCATCGCCGATGCCGCCAAACGGGCCGTCGGCACCTATTCCAAGGGCATGCGTCAGCGCCTCGGCCTCGCTCAGGCCCTGATCGGGACACCGCGCCTTTTGCTGCTGGACGAGCCGACCTCCGGTCTCGATCCCGTTTCGCGGCGCGAGTTTTATGACGTGCTGGAGGCCTCGGCCCGCGCCGGCACGGCGGTGCTGCTCTCCTCGCACTCGCTGTCGGAGATCGAGAACCGCATCGACCGCATCGCCATCCTGGCCAAAGGGAAGCTGCGCGCCGAAGGGGCACTTTCCGACCTGTCTCGCCGGGCCGGCTTGCCGATCCGCATCCGCATCGAGGCGGCCGAAGGCCGTGTCGAGGCCGTGCATGCCCACCTCGGCGGCGAGCGCGTCAACGGTCGGTCGGTCGTCGTCACCTGCCGCGCCGAGGACAAGGTGGGGGCGCTGGCGCGCCTCGCCGAACTCGGCTCCGATATCGCCGACATCGACATCGCCCTGCCGGATCTCGACGACGTCTACCGTCACTATTCCGGCCTCACCGTCGAAGGAGCGACCCAATGACCGGTTTCGACCGCATGGCGACGGTGGCGGCAACAGAGTTCCGCCTTGCCTTTCGCAACCGCTGGGTTCTGCTGGCAACGCTGGTCTTCACGCTGTTCGCGCTGGCCCTGGCCTTCCTGGGCTCCGGGCCAAGCGGTGCTCTCAAGGCCGATGCACTGACCCTGACGGCGGCGAGCCTGTCGACACTGACCGTCTACCTGGTGCCGCTGATGGCGCTGCTCGTCTCGTACGACAGCATTGCCGGCGAGATCGAACGCGGAACGCTGGCTTTGGTGCTGGCGACGCCTCTGAAGCGCGGCGAACTGGTCCTGGCGAAGTTCTGCGGCCATCTCGCCGTTCTGACCCTGGCCATCGCCATCGGTTACGGCATCGCTGGTGTAATGATCGCCGGCGTTCACGGCGCCGACGACGCCGGTCTTCTCGCCTGGGGGCGGCTCGTCGCCACCGCCGTGCTATTGGGGGCCGTCTTCATTGCCCTGGGCATGGCCCTGTCCGGCGTGCCGCGCCAGACCGGCACGGCCGCCGCGCTCGCCATCGGCGCCTGGCTGATCCTGGTGGTGCTTTACGACCTTGCGCTGCTCGGAGCCGTCATCGTCGATCAGGGGGGCATGTTCACCAAGGCGGTGTTTCCGGCACTCGTTCTGGCCAACCCCGGTGACGCCTTCCGCCTCTACAATCTGGCGCTGATCGAGTCGAACGCGCCGATCGCCGGCCTCGACGGGCTCGCCCACACGCTTCCCTTCCCGGTTTCCAGCGCGCTTCTCGTGCTCGTCCTTTGGCTCGCCGCAAGCCTTGCCGTCGCCTGGGCCCTCACCCGGAGAATCCGCCCATGATCAACCGCATCCTCTCCGCCATGCTGCTCTCCGCCACCCTGTTTTTGCCGCTCGCCGCCTGCAAGGAGGAAGCGGCGGTCAAGCCGGCCGCCATTGCCATGACCGATGAAGCACTCGGCTATTATTGCCAGATGTACCTCGCCGATCACGGCGGCCCCAAGGCTCAGATCCATGAGAAGGGGCAGGAGCAGCCACTCTGGTTCTCGCAGGTGAGTGACGCCGTCACCTATCTACGGGGTGGCGAGAAGCGTGGCGACGTCACCGCCGTCTACGTTTCCGACATGGAGAAGGCGCCGAACTGGGCCGAACCCGGCCGCGACAACTGGATCGACGCCGACGCGGCTGTGTTCGTCATCGGCAGCCGGCAGGCCGGCGCCATGGGCATGCCCGAGGCGATCCCCTTCGGCAGCCAAAAGGCGGCCGACGCGTTCGTGGCACGCGAAGGCGGTGCCGTCGTCAAGCTGGCGGATATCCCGAACAAGTATCTCGGGCCGGCGAACGCCGGATCGGCCGATCATTCCGACATGCAGATGTGAGGTCCATCATGGCAGACTTCCTCGCCCGCCCGATCGGCCGGCGCCGCTTCATCCGCATCGGGGCGACGCTCGCGGCGACGGCCGCCTTCGGTATCCCGGCTTCAGCAGCGTCACCCATGCGTCGGTGGTCCGGCAACGCCCTGGGTGCCCATGCCTCGATCGAGCTTGTCGGAACTGACGCCGCTCTGGCAGAGGCGACATTCGCCGTTGTGGAAAAGGAGATTGCACGCCTTGAGGGGCTGTTCAGCCTTTATCATGCCGATAGCGCGCTCTCCCGTTTGAATGCCGCCGGCCGTCTCGATGCGCCGGAGGCCGACTTCCTGCGTCTTCTGGCGCTGGCACGCAGCGTCCACCGAGAGACCGGCGGCTTGTTCGATCCGACGGTTCAACCGGTGTTCGCCGCCTATGCCTCCCATTATGCAGGCGGACGGAGCGACGCGCTTCCCCCGGCGGAACTTGCTGACCGGCTGGCGCTGGTCGGCTTCGATCAGGTGGTCTTCGACGAAGCCGCCGTGCGCTTCTCGCTCCCCGGCATGGCAATGACGCTGAACGGCATCGCGCAGGGTTACGTCACCGATCGCGTGGCGGACCTCCTGAAGGCGCGCGGCTTTGATAACGTGCTGCTCGACATCGGCGAAATCCGGGTGCTCGGTGGTGGCCGCGATGGCGTCGGATGGAAGGTCGGCCTTGCCGCCGATCCGGACGGCAACACTCTGGCCGATACGCTTCGCCTCAAGGATCGCGCCATTGCCACGTCGATGGTCGCGGGTACGCTTCTCGACGCCGGTGGCCGCGTCGGCCACATCCTGCATCCCCGGAAGGGCGCCGTGCCCTCGGCCTTCTCATCGGTCAGCGTCGTGGCGGACGGGGCCGCTCTCGCCGATGCCCTTTCGACGGCGGCGGTGCTGATGAGCCCCGACGAACTGGCCCGGCTCGATGGGGCCGGCGTCGAAATTCACGCGACACCGGCCTGACTGTCGACAGGTCTCAGGCGGCAGGCGCTGCCACGCCACCGCAGCGGAGGTCGGTGTCTGCCACGTCCTGCCGACCGTAGACCTTGAACATCGCAAAGACGTTCTGCATTTCGGCGCTGTCGAGGATCACCGGCGTCCCGACGGCGAGCGCGCGCCAATACTGGGCGGCGATGGTCTCCACCTCGACCAGGAGCGAATAGGCCTTCTTGAGGTTGGCGCCGAGCACGATCAGGCCATGATTGGCGAGCAGGCAGGCCAAGCGACCCTCCAGCGCGGTCAGGGCGTGGTCGGAAAGCGCCTGCGAGCCAAAGGTGGCATACTCGGCGCAGCGGATGTTCTCGCCGCCGGCCGCGGCCACCATGTAGTGGACGGCCGGAATGTCGCGGCGCAGACAGGAGATCACCGTCGAAAACATCGAATGAGTGTGGATCACCGTGTCTATGTCCGTCCGACGCTGCAGGATGTCCCGGTGGAAGCGCCATTCGCTGGTTGGTCGGCAGGGGCCGTAGTAGGTCCCGTCGAAGGTCATCTCGACGATCTGGTCTTCCGTCATTCCGGCGTAGGGAATACCGGTTGGCGTCACCAGAAAGCGATCCTTGCCAACGCGGACGCTGACGTTGCCCGAGGTGCCCTGGTTTACGCCCGAGGCGTTCATTTCACGGCACGTGTTGATGATCTCGGTCCTGAGGGCGAGATGGGAGAGGGCGGAAAGGCTCGCAGGCATTCTAGGGTCCTCGGTGAGGGGCGGCGGGTGCGTTCGACACGCAAGGCGGGCAATGGCACTTGGCGCGGTTGGGTGCTTATGTTAACTCAGATTGTCAATTGTCGATCCGGGGTTAAGCGCTTCGGGCGATTGGATTGGGAAGATCATGGCACTACGCTCTAGGACGAAGGACAAGGCAGACCGGTCGGGGGCGGCCGAGGCGGACAGTCGGACACCGCTGCCGCGGCCGGGGGAATACCTCACCGATCCGCTTCTCTGGGCGTCCTGGCTTTATCATCACGACGAGATGACCCAGAGCCAGATCGCCGACCTGATGGGGGTGTCGCGCGCGACGGTGGTGAACTACCTGCAGCAGGCGCGCGACTTGCATTACGTCAAGGTGGTGGTGCGGCCGGAGCTGCTGAATTCCATCGACCTCGCCCAACAGCTCAAGCAGGCCTTTGGCCTGACCGAATGCATGGTCATTCCCTTCGACGGCGGCGTGCGGCCGCCGAGCGAGCGTATCGGCCGCGCCGGTGCCCAGTATCTCGACCAGATCCTGGTGAACGGCGACGTTCTGGGCGTCGCCTGGGGGCGTACCGTGCTGTCTCTGGCCGAGAACCTGCCGGAAAGGGCCATGCCCGACAGTTGTGTCGTGCAGGTGATCGGCAGCCAGCGCTCGGCTTACGACGGCTTCACGGCCGAGGAGTGCGTGGCCTTCATTGCCCGGCGGCTGCATGCCAGATCCATCAACCTGCATGCCCCGGCGGCCCTGTCCAACGCGGCCTTGCGCGATGCGCTGATGCGCGAACCGACGATCCAGGAGCAGTTCGCCCGCATCCGCTCCTGCAACAAACTGCTGTTCGGCGTCTGCACCGTGAAGGCCAACAGCCTTGTGTTCGCTTCCGGCCTGATCTCCGTCGACGAGAGCAAATACTACATCGCCAACGGCGCCGTCGGCGTCATCGCCGGACGCTTCTACGACATCGAGGGCAACTGGCTGCGCGGCACCATGGACGACCGGATGATCGGCATCACCCTCGACGACGTCCGCAGCGTGCCGACCCGCATCGCCGCAGCCGGCGGTCCGGACAAGACCGACGCCATTCTCGGCGCGCTGCGCGGTGGCTATGTCACTGCGCTGATCACCGACGAACCGACGGCTCGCAATATTCTCGGACGGCTCTAGGCCGGTCCGAGGGGCGGGCTGCTTTTGCCTCGATATGATTGAAAGAGGCGCCGGCCGGGGGGAGCCGGCGCGCGCCCTTGCGCCGACTCGGATATCCGATGCGGGGCAAGGGCGGTTTGTCATTTGGCCTTCTGCTCCGGATAGAGCTTGAGAAGACCCTCGCGGCTGGCGGCGGCGACGCCGCGCTCGGTGATGAGGCCGGTGACGAGACGGGCCGGCGTCACGTCGAAGCCGAAGTTGAGCGCCGGGCTTCCCTTGGGCAGGATGTCCACCGTCTCCAGCCGGCCATCGGCCGTGCGGCCGGTCATATGGCTGAGCTCGCGGGCGTCGCGCTCCTCGATCGGGATCTCGCGCACGCCGTCTTCCAACGTCCAGTCGATGGTCGTGAACGGCAGGCCGACGTAGAAGGGTACGCCGTTGTCATGGGCGGCGAGAGCCTTCAGGTAGGTGCCGATCTTGTTGCAGACGTCGCCGATCGCCGTGGTGCGGTCGGTGCCGACGATCGTCATGTCGACGAGGCCGTGCTGCATCAGGTGGCCGCCCTGATTGTCGGCGATCACGGTGTGATCGACGCCGTGTTGGCCGAGCTCGAAGGCCGTGAGGCTGGCGCCCTGGTTGCGCGGCCGCGTCTCGTCGACCCAGACATGAACGGGAATGCCCGCCTCGAAGGCCATGTAGATGGGCGCGAGCGCCGTACCCCAGTCGATGCAGGCCAGCCAGCCGGCGTTGCAGTGGGTGAGGACGTTGAAGCGCGACGGCTTTCCCTTCTTCTCCCAGAGCTCGCGGATGATGGAAAGGCCATGCCGGCCGATCGCTTTGCAGGTCTCGACGTCCTCGTCGCAGATCTCGGCGGCGCGGCGATAGGCAAGGCCCATGCGCTCGGACGGCGCGACCTTGAGGAGCCGGCCCTTCAGGTCGTCAAGGCCCCAGCGGAGGTTCACGGCGGTCGGCCGGGTGGCGAGCAGGGAGGTGTAAGCCCGCTCGAGATTGTCGTCGGAGGAGTCTTCGCGCATGGCGAGCGCCAGCCCGTATGCGCCGGTGGCGCCGATCAGCGGCGCGCCGCGCACCACCATGTCGCGAATGGCCGTCGCCGCTTCCTGCCAGGAGCGAAGCGTCCGGGTCTTCACCTCGAACGGCAGCTTGGTCTGGTCGATGATCTCGACGCCCCAGCTGTCGTCCGCGACCCAGATCGTCCGCATGGATTTGCCGTAGATTTTCATGAAAGCCTCCGGTTGCCGCCGCGTGCCTCGGTACGCCGGGCGGTCCGCTTGTGGCAGGCGGCGCTGGGCCGCCCTATGGTCAGTCGGGTACGGCCGGATGGCCGTCAGCGTGTGGCGTCGGCGGCGACCACGGCGGCGGCCACTGCGTCGATACTGGCGAAGCGTGCCCGGTTGACGACGAGTTCCCGGCCGAGCCGCAATGCTCGCCGTTCGCCGCTCGCCCTCAAGTCCTTGTCGGCGATGCTCTCGAAATCGGCGACATGCGCAAGGCCAAGGATGCGGCGGATCATCTTGCAACCGGCAAAGCCCAGCGTGTCTTCGAACAGCGCGCGCATGTAGCGGGCCTGTTCCTCGGCCAGAGCCGCGCGGCTCGCCGCGTCGGTGAACAGCTCGGCAGTGAAGGCGTCGCCCTTGCCTTCCGTCGACCAAAGTTCGACGAAACGGGCTGAGAACAGCGTCCAAACGTCGGTGATCTGTTTCAGGATCCAGACGCGGTAAGCGTCGCGCCCGCCCTTCGTCTCTTCATGGCCGATCTGGCTGAGATAGGCGAGGATGAGATTGCCGATGAGGGCACCGACGTCGAAGCCCATCGGCCCGAAGAAGGCGAACTCTGGGTCGATGATGCGGACGTCGGTACTGGTCGCCATGATCGAGCCGGAATGCAGATCGCCATGCACCAATGCCTCGGCGTGGCTCAGGAACTTGAGCTTCATCGCCTGCGCCGCCGCCTTGAGCGGACCGTCGGCGCGGAACTCGAGGGCGATGTCGTCGAGCTGCGGCGATGTCCAGTGGTTGAGCTTGGCCGCCCTGTAGGGGTCGGTGAACACCAGATCCTCGGTGATCCGGCAGAGCTCGGTGTTGGCGCAGAACACCGCCATCTGCTTCTTTTTCTCGGCGGCCGGCAGGTAGAGGTCGGATGTCTTGAACAGTGATTGCGCCATGAACTCTGACAAGGTCGCCGCGAAGCGCGGAAATTCCACGCCGTCGATCAGCCCCTTGCGCATGATGATATGCGGGGTGAGGAACTCCATCACGACGAGCGCCTGCATGGCATCGAACAGGATGACCTTGGGGACCAGACCGGGGGCGGCGGCATTCTCGGTGATCAGGGCCTGGGTTTCGAAGAAGGAACGGTCGAGCGGCAGCGGCCAGGAGTCGCCGACGAGGCGAACATAGGGAAGGGCCTGCTTGACGATCAGCGATCCCTGCTGGCCGCGCACGATGAACACCAGGTTGAGGTTGCCGTCGCCGACCTCGGTGACCTTCCAGTCCGACGACGTGCCGCCGAGGGTGGTCGTCACCTCCGAAAAGCCTGCGAGATAGGGCGCCAGCGTGCTCTCGGTCATCGGCCGGTAATCGGCGCCGCCGGTGCGGGCGCTCCGAACGTCTGTCATGGGGTCTTCTCCATCCCTCGCTACTCGAACCCCGCCACGACAGCTGTCGCTCCTCATGCTGGCAAGGGTTTCTGGAGGTGGAAGTTGTTCCGCTTTTCGTCATTTGTCAAGATCGATTGACAATTGACGTTCTTGTGGCTAGGTTGCCGCCATCGGGGTCTGGAGGGGCCCTCTGCCAAACATCCGTGGAGGCGGTTTTCGGCATGACAGAACCAGGGAGGGAGGTGATCCGCATCCGTGGGCTGAACAAGCGTTTCGGCAGCACGCATGCGGTCATCGACGTCGATCTCGACATTCGGCGCGGCGAAGTGCTGGCGCTGATGGGCGCCAACGGCGCCGGCAAGTCGACGCTGATCAAGATTCTCTGCGGCGTACATCCCGCCGATTCCGGAACCATGGAGATTGATGGCGAGGCGGTCGACTTCCGGTCGCCGATCGAGGCCTGCGAGGCCGGCATTCACACCGTCCACCAGATCATCAACGATGGCGTCGTCCAGCAGCTTACGGTGGCCGAGAACCTGGCGCTCGACGAGATATGCCGACCCGAGGGGCCAATGCTCCTCAGCCGGACCGCCATCGCGGCGCGAGCCCGCGAGATCCAGGCGATCCTCGGGCTCGATCTGCCGCTCGGCAGGGCCATGAGCGAACTCGGGCAGGCGGAGCGTCAGCTCGTGGCCATCGCCCGCGCTTTGTCGCACGATCCCAAGGTGCTGATCCTCGACGAGCCGACCTCGTCGCTGTCGGAGGCCGAAGCTGCGCGGCTGTTCGTGCTGATCGAGGATCTCCGGGCGCGCGGTGTCGCTATCGTCTACATCAGTCACCGCATGTCCGACATCCGTCGCCTTGCCGACCGGGCCGTCGTCATGCGGGACGGCCGTACGCGCGCCGAGTTCGCAAAGCCGCTCGATTTCGACGGCATCGTCCACGCGATGGTCGGCCATCGCGTCAGCGAGGGCACACGCGCCGCCGTTTCCGGTGGTCGCACCGTGGTCGAAATCCGTGACTTCGCTCTCACGTCGACCTCCGCTCCCTTCGACCTTGACCTCCGCGAGGGCGAAGTCGTGGTGCTGACCGGCCTGATCGGCGCCGGCAAGACGGAGTTTGCCGAGTGCCTGTTCGGCACCGCAACCCCACACGCTGGCTCGGTGATGATCGACGGAAAGCCGCTCAGCGCCGCGTCGCCGCAACACGCCATCGCTCAGGGTGTGTTCATGGCCCACGAGGACCGGGGCAACTCGTCATTGGTCGCCGAGTTCTCGGTGCTGCACAACATGACGCTGCCGTTTCTCAGGCATTTCTCCAAACTGTCATTGGTGGTTCCGGACCAGGAACGGCGAGCGGCCACCGGCCAGGTCGGCGATCTCGCCATCAAATGCCCGTCCATCGACGTGCCGATCGGTTCGCTGTCGGGCGGCAACCAGCAGAAGGTTGTTCTCGGACGTTGGCTGATCCAGCCCTGCCGGCTGCTGATTCTCGACGAACCCTTCCAGGGCGTCGACATCGGCGCCCGCCAGGACATTGGCCGTCGGCTGCGCGAAACAGCTGCCGGACGGGCAACGCTGGTCATCTGTGCCGATCTCGAGGAGGCGACCGAGATCGCCGACCGCATCGTCGTGATGCGCGACTTTTCGGTGGTCGGCGGGCACTCCATCGACGGGCTGTCGCTCGATGCCCTGGTCGCGGAAATCAGCGGCGCCGGCACCCACGCAACCTTCGCCTGACGCTTCGTAGGACAAAAGGCTTTTCATCATGAGCACCCAGTCTCCCAATCCGGCCGCGCCGGTGGGCGCCGCGCAAGCCGGCGCCGCGAAGTCCGCCTTCACCGTCAAGGACTTCGTCATCAAGTTCGGTCTCCTGATCATTCTCGCGGTGATGATCGTCGTCTTCTGGCGGCTCGAACCGGCCTTCGCCAACGCCCGCAACATGTTCTCCATCCTGCAGGCCGTGTCGGTCACCGCGCTCCTGGCGCTCGGTGTGACCGTCACGCTGGCCATCGCCGGCTTCGATCTTTCCATCGGCTCCACGGCGGCCATGTCGCTGATGGCGTCGAGCTATGTGATGGTGATCCTGAACCAGGGCACGGTGCTGGCCGTCATCGTCTGCCTGCTTCTCGGCGCCTTCATCGGCTTTCTGAATGGTGTACTGATCGTCAAGGGTCGCATTCCCGACCTTCTGGCGACGCTGGGCATGATGTTCCTGCTGCTCGGCCTGCAACTGATCCCGACCGGCGGCCGCTCGATCGCCAAGGGCATGACCCTGTCGGACGGCTCGGCGGCGACCGGCAGCTTCACCGACGCCTTCCTGGCGCTCGGCCGCTACCGCCTGTTCGATCTGGTGCCGCTTCCGGTGATCATCATGCTGGTGGCCGCCGTCATCCTCTGGGTGTTCATGGAGCGCTCGCGCTATGGCCGCGTGCTCTATGCCATCGGCGGCAACGAGAAGGCCACCCGCCTCGCCGGCGCGCCGGTCGAACGCTACAAGATCGCCGCCTACATGATCTCGGGTCTGTTCGCCTCGATCGGCGGCATCCTGCTGGCCGCGCGCGTCGGGCGCGGCGACGTGACGTCCGGCTCATCGTTGCTGCTCGACTCGGTGGCCGCCGCGCTGATCGGTTACGCGGTGCTCGGCGCCAAGAAGCCCAACGTATTCGGGACGGCGATCGGCGCCCTGTTCGTCGGCACGCTGCTCAACGGCCTGACCATGCTCAACGCCCCCTACTATGCGCAGGACTTCGTCAAGGGCCTCGTCCTTGTCTTCGCCCTGTTGTTCACCTTCGGCTTCGCGTCCTCGCAGCGTCGCTGAGCCGGCTTCGGCCCAATTGGAAAACGCGAGGTAAGCCGCGGCGCGCGGAGGAGGCGCGCACCGGCGACGACAATGGAAACGTCATTTGAGGAGTGAGAAAATGACTATCGACAGAAGGACATTTCTTGCCGGCCTTGCCACCGCCACGGTGGCCGGCGGCCTGCCGCTCCGTGCCGCCTTCGCAGAGGGCATCGCAGGCGCCCCGGGCATCGTCGGCGAGCGCAAGATCAAGATCGCGCTGGTGCGCTATCTCTCCACCGGCGACTTCTTCCAGTTCTACCTTGCCGGCGTGACGCGCCAGGCCGAAGCGCTCGGCTTCGACCTGCACGTGCTCGACTCCCGTCAGGACGCCGCGCTTCAGGCCGAAATGCTGCAGCAGGCGATGAACCTCGGCGTCGACGGCATCATCCTTCAGCACGGCCTTACCGAGACTCTGAAGGATCCGGCCGCCCAGGCCGTGGAAGAAGGCTTCAAGGTCGTCGCCTTCGACGTCAACTGTGAGAACCCCGCCATCCCGCAGATCGAGCAGAACGATCGCGAGCTGGCCCGTCTCGCCCTCGAGCAGGCGATCGCCGACAACGGTGAGAGCTTCAAGGCCGGTTACGTCTACGTGCCCGGCATCGCGCCGCTCGATCGCCGCGACGAAACCTGGCAGGCGTTCAAGAAGAAGTACCCCGGCATTCAGGAAGTGGCCCACTGGGGTACCATGAACAACCCGATCGCCAACTCGGTTGCCGACCAGACGGCGGCCGTGCTGCGCGCCAATCCGGACATCACCGTCATCTTCGCGCCTTACGACGAGTTCGCCAAGGGCGCCAAGACGGCCGTCGATGAGGCAGGTCTCAGCGAGCAGATCAAGATCTACTCGGCCGATATCTCGACGCCGGACATTTCGGCCATGGTCGAGGACAAGAGCGCCTGGGCGGCCACGGCCGCGACGTCGTCGGCTGTCGTCGGCGAAGTCTGCGTGCGCACGCTGGCCCTTCAGCTTGCCGGTGTCGATACCGGAGCGCAGGTGGTGGTGCCGCCGACGCTGATCACCCGGCAGATGCTGATCGAGAAGGGCATCAAGAACATGGACGATCTCGCGGCCAAGCTGCCGCAGTTCTCCAAGGCCGACGTGTCCATGGCGCCCTGGATCGCCGAACCGAAGCGCTGATCGATCTTCGGACAAAAGGAAACGGACTGCTCCTCCGCCGGGGTGCCATCCCAGGCACTCCCGTTCCAGAAAGCCGGCATCCCTCGGGGTGCCGGCTTTTTCGCGTCTTTCGCATGCCCCGAGTGGTTGCCGTCGCCAAAGTCTGTGGCGGAGTTCCCACCGATAGAAGCGCTTTCTGCCTGTAGCGCTGGTGCGCTAGGTCACTTTTCTCCGAACGACCTCTTGCCGAAACCGGTTTCGGTGCGGAAGCTCCCATTCCAGGGAGGATACGAACGTGCTTGTCAGGGATAGCGAGCCCGAAGAGCGCCGGGCGCCGAGAGCCAGGATATCCGACGTCGCGCAGGCGCTTGGCCTGACCAAGGCGACCGTCTCGCGCGCGCTCAATGGCTACACCGACATATCCGAGAGCACGCGGGCCCGCGTCCGCCACAAGGCGGCCGAGCTTGGTTACACTCCGCTCAGCCATGCGCAGGCGATCCG
Source organism: Pleomorphomonas sp. NRK KF1 (assembly GCF_023721755.1). Lineage (GTDB taxonomy): Bacteria > Pseudomonadota > Alphaproteobacteria > Rhizobiales > Pleomorphomonadaceae > Pleomorphomonas. The sequence continues at coordinate 71,900 of NZ_JAMDLH010000003.1, forward strand.
GACCGGCCGCGCTCGTTCGCTCGGCATCGTCCTCCAGGTCGGCGATCAGGACGGTCAGCGTCCTTTCGTCGCCGATTTCCTTGCCGGCCTGTCTTCGGCGGCCAGTGCCGAGAACTGGACCCTGACCGTCGCCACGGCCACCACCGAAGAAGACATGCTCGCGACCATGGGGCGCCTCATCGACGAGCGGAAGGCGGACGGCTTCGTGCTGCCGCGCACGAAGGTCGCCGACGAGCGCATTCGCATGTTGCGCCGCCTTTCCATACCCTTCGTCCTGTTCGGCCGAACTGCCGATCCGGAGAGTTGCGCCTATTTCGACATCCTCGGCGAGGATGCCATGGTTCTCGCCGTTCGCCATCTGCACGGCCTCGGCCATCGGCGCATCGGCTACATCGGCGGTGGTGACGGCTTCTACTATTCCGCCGTCCGAAGCGCTGGCTATCGAACCGGCATCGAAGCTGTTGGTCTTCCTTTCGATCCGGCCATCGTCGGTGGCGGCGCCTACACGGTCGATGCCGGAATGCGCGAAGCGGACAGGTTGCTGGCCGCCGACGAGCCGCCGACGGCGATCCTCTGCGCCACCGACATGTGCGCCCTCGGCGTATGCCGGCGGGCGATGGCCTTGGGGCTCAGGGTCGGCGGGGACCTCTCTGTCATCGGTTACGACGGCGTTCCCGAAGGCGCGTGGTCGACGCCGCCGCTCGCCACCTTCGAGGTCGACAGCCGCGTCGCCGGTCTGCACCTCGCCAATCTCCTGATTCGCCGTATCCGCGGCGAAAACCCGGCCGATCTGAGGGAAACCGCCCACGCGCGCTTCCTCGATCGCGGCTCCGCCGCACGGCCGATGATGAGTTCGGCCGAACTTCGCGAGCACGTGGCGCGCGCGACCGGCCGGCGTTCGGAGCGTCGGCCCGACCGATAGAAGCCAATCTGGCCGATCCGTCTGGGAGGGCGGCGGCAACAGGGATTGGTTGCCCGACAGTCGCAAGATGATCGAAAAGGGAGGATGACATGTCCCGAGCTTCAAGAGTTACCGCAAGACTGATGGTCTGCACGGCGATAGGACTGCTGACTTTGCCCGCCTTCGCCGCCGATCTCAGGCTTTGGACGACGGAGGAACAGCCCGAGCGTCTAGCCAAGCAGCAGGAGATCGCCGCTGCTTTTGAGAAGGAGACCGGCACCAGTGTTGACGTGATTCCGGTGACCGAGAGCGATCTCGGAACGCGCGCCACGGCCGCTTACGCGGCTGGCGACCTGCCGGATGTGATCTATCACACGCTTCAATATGCGCTGCCCTGGGCCGAAGCCGGCATTCTCGACACGGAGGCGGCGACGGACGTCATCGAACAGCTCGGCAAGGACACGTTTGCGCCCGGCGCCCTGGCGATGGCTGCGCAGGCAGACGGATGGGCGTCGGTGCCTGTCGATGGATGGACGCAGATGATCGTCTATCGCAAGGACCTCTTCGACGCCGCGGGGCTCGAGGCGCCATCCACCTACGCCAATGTTGTGGCTGCCATCGACAAGCTGTCCAAGCCGCCGGAAATCTACGGCTTCGTCGCCGCCACCAAGATCGACGACAACTACATGAGCCAGATGCTGGAGCATATCTTCCTCGCCAACGGCGTGTCGCCGGTGGGCAAGGATGGCTTTGCACCGCTCGACGAAGCCAAGACGGTGGAGGTGCTGGAGTTCTACAAGAAACTCGCGGAAGCCTCGCCCCCGGGCGAGCTCTACTGGCAGCAGTCGCGCGAGCTTTATTTCGCCGGCAAGGCGGCGATGATCATCTGGTCGCCGTTCATCCTCGACGAGATGGCCGGTCTGCGCGATGCGGCTCCGGTGACGATCAACAAGGACCCGACGACCACCGAGCTTGCCAAGAAGACGGGTATCGTGACGAAGCTTGCTGGTCCCTCCAACCCCGAGGGAGCCGCCTGGGCCGATATTCGCTACTTCGGAATCACGACCGACGCCGACACGGACGCGGCCGAGGCTTTCGTGAAATACTCGATGGATCAGGGCTACACCGCCACGTTGTCGATGGCGCCCGAGGGCAAGTTCCCGGTTCGCCGGGGGACGGCCGACGATCCGGAGAAGTTCGAGAAGGCCTGGGCGGAACTGCCGGTCGGTGTCGATCGCAAGATGCCGCTTGGCGACCTCTACTCGGCGGACGTGATCAAGGAAGTGACCGGCGGGCTCGACGTGGCGGAGCGCTGGGGCGTCAAGGAGGGGCAGCTGTCGCTGGCCTCCAAGATGAACAACAGCCGCGAGATCAACCGGATCGTCCGCGAGTATCTCGACGGCGCCCGTGATGCCAAGGCGACGGTGGCGCTTCTCAACACCGAGCTCGCGAAGATCAAGTGACGAACGGCGAGGACCGGGCGACTGTGCCCGGCCCGCGAACCAGCATCCGGGCGCAAGAAGCGCCCGGACGTGCCGGAGTATTGACCCATGACTGCCATCTCCCCGCCCAGGGGGAGCGGCCCGCTGGCCCGCCGCGAAGCCCGCCTCGCCTGGTCCATGCTGCTGCCGACCATCTCGATCGTCTCGCTGGTGGTCCTGCTGCCGCTCCTCGCCGTGTTCTGGATTTCGGTGAAGCCGGTCACTCTGTCCGATCTCCGTCCCCCGGCGCCGATCGTGCGGGAGGATCTTCGCGGCCGCCCCGCCGCGGCTGGCGATGACGCCGACATCCGCTATCGTTTGCGCAACTCGAGCCAATCCAAGGAAATCAGCGACGTCGTTCTGAGCGACGTTCTGCCGGATGGCCTCGACGTTCGCACCCTCGATCCACGCTGCGAGCTTGATGGCCGTCAGCTGACCTGCCGCCTGGGTACCTGGCAGGGCGGTTTCCGCGACGAACTGCGCATCCCGGTCACCGTGGGCGCGTCCTACCTCGAAGGCGGCGACATCGAGGCCAGCCCGCCCGTCATCGACGGCGATGCCGAGAACGTCCTGACCAACCTCACGTTCACCACCGCCAACTTTGCCAGCATCTTCGACGGCGAGGAGTTCCGGACCGCGTTTGTCATCACGCTCGTCTACACCGTGGCCGGCACCGTTGGCGCCATGGTGCTGGGCCTTTTCGCCGCCCTTCTGCTGAACAAGAGCTTCCGGGGGCAGGGCGTGCTGCGTGGACTTTACCTGTTTCCCTATGTTGCTCCGGTCATTGCCGTCGCCTTCACCTGGGTCATCCTGCTCGACCCGTTCTCGGGCTCGATCAACACGCTGCTGGTGCGCATGGGCGTGACGACCGAGACGATCAACTTCTTCGGCCAGAAGCCGCTGGCGCTGATCATGGTGATCGTCTTCGAGGCCTGGCGCTACTTTCCGCTGTCCTTCCTGTTCATTCTCGCCCGTCTTCAGTCGATCGACAGCGACATGTACGAGGCGGCCGACATGGACGGCGCATCGCCATTCCAGAAGTTCTGGTATCTGAGCCTGCCGCAGCTGATGGGCATCCTCTCGGTGCTGTTCCTGCTGCGTTTCATCTGGACGTTCAACAAGTTCGACGACATTTTCCTGCTCACCGGCGGCAACGCGGGAACGCGAACGCTGACGGTCGACGTCTACGAGCAGGCCTTTGCCGTGTCCAACATCGGCGCCGGCGCCGCCGTGGCCGTCGTGGTGTTTCTCTGCCTGGTCGTCTTCTCGGCGTTGTTCTTTCGCTTCGTCAGCCGGGAGGAAGGACTATGAAGGCGCTGAGGTCGGGATATTTCACCGGCGCGGTTCTTGGCGCCATATGGTCCATCATCGCGGCGTGGACGATGGCGGTCGCGGTGAGCCTCTCCGCCGGCAGCCCCGCCGTGCCGGTCGCCACCGGCTGTGTGGCGATCGGTATCGTTGCTGGACTGGGAGCCGCGTTTCAGCTTCGCCCCATCATCGTGATTGTGCTGGCTGTGGTGACGGCTTTTGTCGCCGTCGTCATCGGGCACGGTCCGCTCGCGGCGGTCGAAGGCGGCGGATCGTCGATCGTTGTTTCGGCAAGCAGCTTCGTTCTCGCCGTCGCCATCGCCGGCCCGGTCGTCGCCTTCATGGCGGGCCTGCCGGGAGGCGTTCTGACACGGCACGAACTCGAAGCGGCGATCATCCGCTTCCTCACCGGCTTCGGCTACTTGTTCTTCACGGCGATCGTGGTCATCCCCTTCTACGTGATGGTGATGACGAGCCTGAAGAGCCAGCAGGAACTGCTGCTGAATCCGCTCGACTTCACCGTCGACCTCTCCAAGGGGTGGGACCTCTTCCGGGGGTATGGCGAGCTGTTCACCCGCTACCGCTTTGGCACCTACATGTGGACGTCCTTCTACGTCTCGGTGGTGACGGTGCTGGTCACGCTGCTGTTCTCTGTGCCTGGCGCCTACGCGGTGGCACGCTTGCGGTTCCGGGGGCGCACGGCTTTCTCGCGCGGCATCCTGCTCATCTACATGGTGCCGATGATCGTGCTGGCGCTGCCGATCTACATCGCCTTCTCCGTCACCGGTCTGCGCAACTCCATCCCAGGGCTGCTGCTGATCTACCCGGTGACTACCATCCCGGTCGCCCTCTACATGCTGCAAGGCTACTTCCGTGGCCTGCCGACGGAGGTCGAGGAGGCCGGACTGATGGACGGCCTCAACCGTCTCCAGGTGATCGCCAAGATCACCCTGCCGCTTTCGCTGCCGGCGCTGGCCTCCGTGTCGCTCTACGTCTTCATGATCGCCTGGAACGAGTTCCTGCTTGCCTTCATGCTCCTCGACGACCCCGCGATCTTCACCCTGACGCGCGCGGTCACCAGCCTCAACTCCTCCGAAGTGCCAAGGCAGTACCTGATGGCCGGCGCGGTGGTCGCCACCGTGCCGATCATGGTGCTGTTCCTCGGCCTCGAGAAATTCATGACCAAGGGCCTGACGGCCGGAAGCGTCAAGGGATGACCATGGACTACGAAGACCTCGACCGACGTGCGCGCGACATCCTGCGCGGCAACGACCGTGGCGGATATACCCTGCCGACCGACGGCCTCTATCCTTACCAGTGGAACTGGGACAGTGCCTTCGCCGCCTGGGGATTCGCCGAGTTCGACCTGGCGAGGGCCTGGACCGAACTCGAAACGCTGTTTTCCGGCCAATGGCCGAACGGCATGGTGCCGCACATCCTGTTCCACCGCCCCAACGCCGGCTACTTCCCTGGGCCCGACGTCTGGGGTGCGGAGGGCATTGGTCCCATCCTGTCATCCGGCATCAGCCAGCCGCCGGTCGCGGCCACCTTCGTACGGGCGATCTTCGAGAAGGACCGGACCCTCGGCGAGCCCCATGCTCGAGCTCTCTTCCCCAAGCTCGTGGCCTGGCATCGCTGGTTCCGCGACTGGCGGACCGAGGCAGGCGCGGTTGTGGTGACGCACCCGTGGGAGGCAGGCCGGGACAATGCGCCCGATTGGGATGGGGCAATGGCCGCCATCGATCCCGTCGGGGTCGGCGAGTACAAGCGCCGCGACACAAGCCATGTCGATCCGGCGATGCGGCCGACAAAATACGACTACGACCGCTATATCTGGCTCGTGCAGCTCGGCCGTCGCCTGCGTTGGGACGAGGCGGCGATGAGGACCGAGAATCCCTTCCGCGTCGCCGATCCGGCCATGACCTTCATCCTGATGCGCGCCAACCGCGACCTCGCCATCCTCGGCCGTGCGCTTGGCGAGGATGTCGGCGAGATCGAGACCTGGATTGGCGAGCTTGAAGCCGGCGCCGCCGGACTTTGGAACGAAGAGATCGGCGCCTACGACAGTTTCGATACCCGTGCGCGGAAGTTTTCCGGCTGCGTGACCTGCGCCTCTTTCCTGAACTGGTATGGCGGGGTCGACGACGAGCGCATGCTGTCGCAGATCGAACGCGTCTGGTCCGCCAAACGCTACGCGGTGCCGAGCCTTGACCCCGGCCATCCCCAGTTCAACTCGAAGCGTTATTGGCGCGGTCCTGTGTGGGCCGTCTTCAACACGCTGATCGGACTCGGTCTGGAAAGCTGCGGGCGGAGGGATCATGCGGCGCGCCTGCGCGAAACCACCCGCGCCTTGATCGGCGAGCACGGCTTTGCGGAGTATTTCGACCCGATCGACGGCAGCCCGGCAGGTGGTGGCACGTTTACCTGGACCGCCGCCGTCTGGCTGGCCTGGGCGTCACCGTCGGCAAGGGGGGCATGATGGGCAGGATCGAACTTCAGCACGTCGAGAAATGGTTTGGCGACCTGCAGGTCATCAAGGGTATCGATCTCGCCATCGAGGACGGCGAGTTCGTGGTGTTCGTCGGCCCGTCGGGCTGCGGAAAGTCGACCTTGCTGCGGATGATCGGCGGCCTTGAGGAAACCTCGCGCGGGCGTCTTCTGATCGATGGGCGTGACGTGACCGCCGATCCGCCCGCCAAGCGCGGGCTGACCATGGTGTTCCAGTCCTATGCCCTCTATCCGCACATGACCGTGCGCGAGAACATGGGCTTCTCGCTCAAGACGGCCGGGCGCCCGAAGGCGGAAATCGAGGCCAAGGTGGCGGAGGCCGCCCGTATCCTCAAGCTGGAGTCCTATCTGGACCGTCGGCCGAAGGCGCTTTCCGGCGGCCAGAGGCAGCGCGTCGCCATCGGCCGGTCGATCGTTCGCGATCCCACCGCCTTTCTGTTCGACGAGCCGCTTTCCAATCTGGACGCGGCGCTTCGGGTGGAGATGCGCTACGAGATCACCAAGCTGCACCGCAGCCTGCAACGCACCATGATCTACGTCACCCACGACCAGACGGAAGCGATGACGCTCGCCGACCGCATCGTGGTGCTGGAGTACGGCCGGATTGCCCAAGTGGGCACGCCGCGCGAGCTTTATGAGGCGCCGAACAATCTCTTCGTCGCCCAGTTCATCGGCAGCCCGAAGATGAACGTGATCCCCTGCCGTGCCGAGAGCGGCCGCTACGAACTTGTCGGCGGCCGAGGCGGAGACTTTGCGGGCACATGCCCTGCCACCCGGCTCGGCATTCGCCCCGAACACATCGCTCTGGGTGAGGCAGGCAGCGGCGTCTGCGATGGCATCGTCGACGTCATCGAATACCTCGGCGCGGATACCTTCGTGATCATCGACGCAGGCCCGCTCGGGCAGATGACTTGCCGCGTCGCAGGGGATACGACGGCAAGGCTTGGCGAGCGTGTCGGTCTGGCCTTCGAGGGGGCGGTGCACTTCTTCGACGAGGCCGGTCTGGCCGTTTCGCACGAGTAGGCCTCGTCCCTCTGCGATCCATGGTGAGCGGCGCGGTTCAGGGACCGCCCGCGATGGTCTTGCATTTCCCGTTCGTTCGATTGCTTTTGGGCTGGATGCCTCTCCGCCAACGCAAAGTCGTGCGCGGATGCGGTTAGTACTTGCGAACGGTTCCTATTCATATAGGATAGGGGGGTATCCTATCATGCACACCAAAACGAACAAAAAACCCTTGCTCGCCCGTGTCAGGCGTATCGCCGGACAGATAGCCGCCATCGAGAAAGCGTTGGAGGACGAGGCGGAGTGCGCCGTCGTTCTGCATCAGGTGGCGGGCGTTCGCGGCGCTGTGCTGGGGCTGATGGACGAGTTGATCGAGGGGCACCTTCACGAACATGTCGCCCGCCCGGGGATCGACGATTCCACGCGTTCGGCAGCGGCCGACGAACTGATGGACGTCATTCGCCGCTATGGAAAATGAGGCAGTGGAATGCAGCGGTCTGAAGTTGGCGGAATTGTCCACGATCACGTCTTTCTCGGCCGCGATCATGATCGCAACACCCGCCGGGTCCTCTGGGTCGTTCTGCTGACGCTGGGAATGATGGTCGGCGAAATCGTCGCCGGTCTCATGTTCAACTCCATGGCGCTGCTTGCCGATGGCTTTCACATGGCCACGCACGCCGGTGCGCTGACAGTGGCGGCCGTCGCCTATTTCCTGGCGCGCCGATACGCGGGAGAGCGGCGGTTTACGTTCGGGACCGGCAAGATCGGCGACCTCGCGGGCTTCGCGTCGGCTCTGGTTCTCGGCCTGGTGGCGCTCGGCATCGCCGTCGAGTCCGTTCTCCGCTTCCTCAGCCCGCAACCGGTAGCCTTTTCGGAAGCGACGGCCATTGCCGTGCTGGGCTTGCTGGTCAATCTTCTGAGCGCCGTTCTGCTTGGTCCCGACCACCACCGTCATCACCACGACACCCATGACCATGTCGAACATGGCCACGACAACAACCTGCGCTCCGCCTACGTGCACGTGTTGGCGGACGCCTTGACGTCGGTGCTTGCCATCGCCGCGCTTCTTGGCGGACGTTACCTGGGGTGGGTGTGGCTGGATCCGGTCATGGGGCTCGTCGGTGCCGTCGTCATCGCGGTCTGGTCGTGGTCGCTGATGCGGGCGGCCTCGTCGGTTTTGCTCGACATGGCCGACTCGCATGTCGAAGACGAAATACGCGGGTTGGTCGAGGAGAAGGCGGGGGTTCAGGTGGTCGACCTTCACCTCTGGCGCGTCGGTCCCGCCGGCCATGCCGCCATCGTGTCGGTGGTCGGTGACGACGCGGACGACGTTCGCCGCCGCCTCCGGCCCGTGCACGAGGTGGTCCACCTGACTGTGGAGACAAGGTAGGGCCCGTCCCATCTGCCCTGAGGCGCCGCCCGTCTGATATCATTGTCTCTCCGGCGGCCCCGCCGCGAGGAGAGAAGGGCCATGAACTTCCTTAGGTTTCTGTTCCGGCGGCATCCCTGGCCGACGGTTGTCCTGGCTGTTGGGCTGGTCGCCCTGCTCTGGTTCGGCGGCCGCTTCGTGTCGGAAGTGCTGTATTTCGCCGATCCCGCCCACCGAGAGCAGCAACTTGCCGGCTGGATGTCGCCACGTTACGTCGCGAAGTCGTGGGAGTTGCCGCCAGACGTCGTGGCGAACATCATGCAGCTCGCACCCGGTCATCGGCACACCACGCTGGACCAGGTGGCCGCGAGCCAGAACGTCACAATCGAGGAGTTGCAGAAGCGTGTGGAGGCCGCCAAGGCGGCGCTGGAGGCGGAGCGGCGCAACGGACGCCAAGGCGAGTTCCCGGCCGGCGGGCAGACGAATGACTGACACGCTGCTGGCACTGGTGCCGACCTACGGAAGCTGGCTGGTTCTGGTTGCCTTACTTCTATCCTGCCTTGCGCTGCCCGTGCCTTCGTCCATTCTGGTTATGACGGCAGGCGGTTTCGCCGCGTCCGGCGACCTTGTGCTCTGGCAGGTCCAGGCCATGGCCCTCGCCGGCTTCGTTGTCGGCGACCAGATCGCCTATGCGCTGGCTCGAACCGGCGGCAGATCCCTGATCACCCGTCTCCGATGTCGCCCTGGCGCCGATCGCCTGTTTTCTCGCGCGCAGATGCTGCTCGACCGACACGGGTTGCTGGCTGTTTTTCTCAGCCGCACCGTTTTCAGTCCGCTCGGTCCCTATCTGGGCTACCTGTCCGGCTCTCTCGGCTTGCCGTGGCTTTCGTTCACGCTGACCGCGGTCGCCGGCGCTCTCTGCTGGTGCGCGGGCTACAGCCTGCTCGGCTATGCCTTCGCGACGCAGATCGCCGATATCGCCTTGATGATCGGCAACGCCATGGGCTTCCTTCTCGGTGGCCTCCTCGTCGCCGCCACCGCCTGGTATCTGTGGCGCAGCTGGCGTGCCGAGACGGCGAACGACGCCGATCAGCCGCCCGCTGCGTAAAGGTGGGCGTAGCCACCGCCGCGCTTCAGGAGGTCGTCGTGACTGCCCTGTTCGGCGATGCCGTCGGTGTCGACCACGACGATGCGGTTGGCATTGCGGATGGTGCTGAGCCGATGGGCGATGACCAGAGAGGTGCGGCCCTTGGCAAGCTCGGCCAGCGATGCCTGGATCTCACGCTCGGTCGCGGTATCGAGCGCGGACGTCGCCTCATCAAGGATCAGGATCGGCGGGTCCTTCAGGAACATGCGGGCGATGGCGATGCGCTGCTTCTGGCCGCCGGACAGCTTGACGCCGCGTTCGCCGACGATGGTGTCGAGCCCCTCCGGGAGCTCGGCCAGCAGGCTGCCGAGCTGTGCGCGTTCGGCCGCCGCCGCGATTTCGCTCTCCGTTGCGTCCAGCCGACCATAGGCGATGTTCTCGCGGATGGTGCCGCCGAACAGGAACACGTCCTGTTGCACGATGCCGATCTGCCGCCTCAGCGAGGCAACGGTCATGTCCCTGATGTCGATGCCATCGATGAAGATGGCGCCCTCCGTTACCTCGTAGAACCGCGGCAGCAGCGAACAGAGCGTGGTCTTGCCGACACCCGACGGGCCGACGAAGGCGATCGTCTCGCCAGCGGCGATATCGAGGTTGATGCCGGAGAACAGTGGCCGGTCGCCACCATAGCTGAAGCTCACGTTCGAGAAGCGGACGTCGCCTTTGAAGGCTGGGGCGGTGGTGGCGCTCGGTCGATCCGCAATGTCCGGCTCCGTGCCCAGGAACTCAAGATAGCGGCGGAATCCGGCGATGCCCTTGGGGTAGGTCTCGATCACCGCGTTGATCTTCTCTACCGGCCGGAAGAACACGCTGACCAAGAGCAGGAAGCCGACGAAGCCGCCGGCCGTGAGGTCACCCGTCAAGACCAGATGGCTGCCGGCGATCAGTACGACGAGCTGAACGAGGCGCATCGACAGGAAGGACAGCGCGTTGGTGGCGGCCATCAGCTTGTAGGCGGCGAGCTTGGTGGTCCGATAGGCAGAGTTGTCGACGGCGAACAGCCGGCGCTCGTGGTCTTCGTTGGCGAAGGCTTGCACCACGCGCATGCCGCCGACGTTCTCTTCGATACGCACGTTGAAGCCTGCGACCCGCCCGTAGAGCTGATGCCAGTTCTCGGTCATTCGGCCGCCGTAGCGGGCGGTGATGAAGGCGACCGCCGGCACGATGGCGGCGGTGATCAGCGCCAGCTTGACGTTGACCGACAGCATCAGGAGGAAGGCGCCGATGAAGGTCATGACGGCGATGAACAGATCTTCCGGGCCGTGATGGGCGATCTCGCCGATCTCCTCGAGGTCCTTGGTCAACCTGGCGACCAGATGGCCGGATTTCTGGTTGTCGAAATAGCGGAAGGAAAGCTTCTGCAAATGGTCGAAGCTGCGGCGCCTCAGCTCGGTTTCGATATTGATGCCAAGCATGTGGCCGAAATAGACGACAATGGCATTGAGGCCGGCGCTGAGAAGATAGATCACCAGCAAAGCCAGCGCGGCGACGACGATCAATGTCCAGTTGGACGACGGCAGCAACTGGTCGATGTAGATCTTGACCGCGAAGGGAAAGCCGAGCTCCATCAAGCCGGCAACGACGGCGCAGCAGAAGTCGAGCAGAAACAGCGCTCGGTAGGGACGGTAATAGGAAAAGAAGGTTTTGAGCATGGGGCGGACAATGCCCCATCCTTCCCCCGCGCGAAAGGCCCGACAGCACGCCACGCCAACAGCGGCAGCGAACCGTGTCGCTGCCGCATCGGTTTGGGAGTCGTTCGCAGGTAAGGCCTAAGCGGCGTCGAGCTCGTCCATTTCCGAAGGGGTGAGTCTCAGACCGGCGGCGGCCACGTTTTCGTCGAGATGGGCGACGCTCGATGTGCCCGGGATCGGCAGCATCACGGGGCTGCGTGCGAGCAGCCAAGCGAGCGCCACCTGTCCGGCCGTGGCGCCGTGCGCCTTGGCGATGCGATCGACGAGGCCGCCGGGTTGGGCGAGCTTGCCGGACGCCAGCGGGAACCAGGGAATGAACCCGATGCCGTTCGCCTCGCAGTGGGCGAGGACGTCCTGACTGGCGCGATCAGTCAGGTTGTAGCGGTTCTGCACGGTGGCGACGGGGAACACCTTCCGCGCCGCCTCGATCTCGGCCACCGAGACCTCCGAAAGGCCGGCGTGAGCGATGACGCCCTCGTCGATGAGCCGACGCACCGCGCCGAACTGCTCGTCGCGCGGCACCTTCGGATCGATGCGGTGCAACTGCCAGAGGTCGATCCGCTCGACGCCCAGCTTGGCAAGGCTCTTCTTGGCCTGCTCGATCAGATAGTCCGGCCGGCCGTTGGGTGTCCATTGGTCGGGACCGCCACGCGTGAGTCCACCCTTGGTGGCGATCAGCAGGCCCTTGAAGGGGTGAAGCGCCTCGTGGATCAGCTGCTCGGAAACGTCCGGGCCGTAGCTGTCGGCCGTATCGATGAAGTTGACGCCGATCTCCGGCAGACGTTTCAGCGTGGCGAGCGCCGCATCGCGGTTGGCGGGCGGCCCCCAGATGCCCTTTCCGGTGACGCGCATGGCGCCGAAGCCGAGGCGATTGACCGTGAGGTCGCCGATTTTGAACTGCCCGGACAGGCCGGCATCGATGGTGCTCATCCTCTTGTCCTTTCGCAATCTGGATTGCGCGGCGGCGAGCCACATGTCCCGCCGCCGGCCAAAGGCGGTCAGGGAACGATGTAACCGGCGGCGGTGAACAGCCGGTACCACTCCTCGCGCGACAGCGTCACGCCGGCACCGGCGACGCATTCCTTGACGCGGTCGGTGCGCGTCGTGCCCAGCACGACCTGCATCTTCGCGGGATGGCGGGTGATCCAGGCCACCGCGATGCCGGTCGGCGTCACGCCGTGGGCGGCGGCGATCTCGTCGAGTGCGTCGTTGAGGGCGGCGCAGTTCTCGCGGTCGCCGATGAACGGTCCGTCGAAGAAGCCTCGCTGGAACGGCGACCACGCCTGCAGCGTCATGCCTTCCTTGCGCGAATAGTCGAGGAGACCGAGGTTGCGGTCGACCGACTGCTCGAGGCCGGCCATATTGATGGCGATGCCCTGGGCGATCAGCGGCGCGTGGGTGATCGAGAGCTGCACCTGATTGACGAGAAGCGGCTGCTTCACCGCCGTCTTCAGCAGCTCGATCTGACCGGGCGTCTGGTTGGAGACGCCGAAGTTGCGCACCTTGCCGGACGCCTGCAGCTTGTCAAAGGCCGACGCAACCTCTTCCGGCTCGACCAGCGCATCGGGGCGATGCAGGAGCAGAACGTCGAGATAGTCGGTCTTGAGCGCCTTCAGCGATCCGTCGACGGCTTCGAGCAGGTGGGCCTCGGAGAAGTCGAAGAAGCCCTTGCGGATGCCGGCCTTGCTCTGAATGACGATCTTCTCGCGCTGGGCCGGCGTCAGGTTCATCGCCTCGCCGAAGCGCTTTTCGCAAAGATGCAACTCGCCGCCATAGATGTCGGCGTGGTCGATCATGTTGATGCCCGCCTCGATGGCGGTGTTGACCAGGGTCCGGATCTCGGCATCGCTCATTTTGGCGATGCGCATCAGGCCGAGGATGACGGAGGAGACCGAGAGGTCGCTTTTGGGAATCTGGTAGGTCTGCATGGTTTGCCCTCGCCTTGGTGCCCACGTCGTCGTGCCTCTGGCGGCGACCGAACGAGCGGAAGAATGGAACGCCGCGGACGATGCGCCACCATCGGCCATCCGTCCAACAGATTACGGAGATGCCATTGATCTCTGTCGGGGATGGCGAGGGGCCGAGATCAAGTCAAGCGGCCTCTGGTCCCGATCGCGGCGCGGTCAGTATTCCTTCTCGAAATAGACGCCGACCTTGGATTGTTCCTGCGTCGCTTCGGCCCTGGCCTTGACGTCGTCGGTAATGTCGAGATTGACCGACACGCCGCTCCGCCCACCCTCACCGGCCGTGACTCCGAGATAGACGCGTTCGGTGATGTAGCGGCCCGCCGTCACCGCCGCATTGCCCTCGGCATCGGTGTTCACGTCGAGGTCGTCGAGGCCGACGCTGGCGCGCAGTCGTTCGACAATGCCATTGCCGTCGCCGCCACCGGCGAGCTGGGTCACCGCCTCGGCCAACTGGGCGATCTGCAAGGCCGAAAGATCCGAGACCGAGCGCTTGAACAGGAAGCGAGCAAGGATCTCGTCCTGCGGCAGCTCAGGCGACGAAGAGAGGACGATGCTGGGATTGTCGGCATAGCCCTCGACGGTAGCCGTCATGGAAATCGATTCCGACGTCGTTGTCGCCGACAGGGACAGATAGGGATTGAGGTCGCCCTGAAGCGTCACGGTGCCTTCGGTGAGATCGATCCGTTGGCCGATCACTTGAACCCGGCCGCGGATCAGCGTGAATTTGCCCACTGGCTGCACGTTGTCGAGCGTTCCGCGTACCGTCAGCTGGCCGCCAAGCTCGGCATCGATGCCGCGACCGCGCACGAACAACTGGCGCGGCGCATTGACGGCAACGTCGAGACCGACGGAAAGGCCTCCCTCCGAACGCGCCCGGTTTCCGCCGGCAGCCTGACTGATGCGCTTCAGTGTGGCATTCACATCGGCTGGCGTGTTCTTGTGCCGAACATCGATCAACGCCGGCGCCCCGCCACCACCTTCGGGAACCGTGATCTCGGCGCGGGCGATGTCCACCTTGCCGGTGACCATGAGGCCGTTGGCCACGGAACCGCCAACCGCGAGAGACGCGTTGAGATCGGAGGTCACGATTCGACCGTCGGTGACCCGGGCCCTGGCCGCCGTGACGCGAACGTCGACGGGCAGGCCGGCCGACAGGCCGATGCTGCCTTCGGCCGAAACACGGCCGCCGCCCTTGACGGTGCCGGTTGCCCTCTCGATGCGGACGCTGTCGCCGGAGAGCTTGAGCGCCACGTCGATGGCGTTGAGGCGCATGGTGGTCAGCGGATCGGCGACCGTGGCGCCGCTTACCGTCACGCGCCCGGAAAAGTCCGGCGATACAAGGCTGCCGGACACTCTCACGGTCGCATTGGCCGTCCCGGTCAGCCGTGTTCCGCGCGTGGCGACGAAGGACTGCGCCAAGGCGAGTGGCAGGTTCGCCTTGACGTCGACGCCGAGACCGCCGCCGGAAAGCGGAACGACGCCGGCGGCTTCGGCACCGAGACCGGCAGGGCCGGTCAGCTTCGCGCTGGCGAGCGTTACCTTGTTGCCTTCAAGCCGGCCAGACACCGTCGCCGCAAAGCCGGAGAGGCCGGCCGCGGTGAGCTGCGGCGCGGCTAAGCCGTCGGCCCGGACGTTGAAGGCCGTTGCGTTGCCCTCGCTTTTCGCCGTGCCGTCGATGCTGGCCACGCTCGCCGCCTGGGCCGCCAGACCCTTCGCTGTGAAGCGACCGTCGATCTTCGGCGCGCCGAGGAGATCGGCAACGGTCGCCTGGATATCGGCGGAGGCGATCCTGGTGCCGGCAACCGAAAGATTGGCCGCCTTGATGTCTGCCTGGGCCGATTGCCGGCCGTCCTTGGGTGCAAGGCTTACGTCGGCCGAAAGGCGACCGGCGACATCGACGAGGACAAGCGGAGCCACTGCCGAAAGATCGGGTGAGTCGATGGCAAGCCGGCCGGTTATCAGTCCGTCGGCACTTACCGTCCCATCGCCGGTCACTTGACTGTCGGCGACCGAGAAGACGAGATCCTCGATGCGTCGGCTCCCGTCGGCGGTGCTCTTCAGGCCGGCGGAAACCGCGAGAGGCTTGCCCTTCAGCCTGCCCGTTCCGTCGACCTTGCCGTCGAAGTCGGCACCATCGAGCCGACCGATCAGATCGATACCCAGATTCTCAAGCGCGTTTCCGGCCAGCGTCAGGCGATCGGAGGAAAGCCGTGCCGCCAGATCAAGCGGTCCTCCGCTGCCGCGAACCGACAGCATGATACCGGCCGCCCCCTTGGCTTTCGGCTCGACGAGGCCGACGTCCGGCAACGTCAGCGTTGCCGTTACGTCGGTACGTTCAAGGGCGTAGTTGCCATCGGCGGTCAGCGTCAGCGCCGGGTTGGCGATTCTTAGGTTCTGAAGCTTGAGCCCCGACGTGTCGCGGGCAACGCGACCGGTCAGCTTGGTTGCGCCGGACAGGAGGCTGTCCAGCCGGGAGATATCGGCCGCAAGTGCATCAGCTTCGCCGTCCAGCGTCAGGTCGAAGGCTCCGGTCGTGGGAACGAGAGTTCCGTTGGCAGCCAGTTCGATGCTGCCTTCGAGCGGTCGGCCGGCAAGCCCGGAGAATGGCGCGAGCGATGGGGTGGACAGTGTCTGCTGCCCTTCGACGCGACCGTCTTCCACCTTGCCTGCAAACGACGCCTCGGCGGTGGGGGTCGCCAGCTTCAGGGCGTCGATGGTCAGGGGTACGCCGGCCGCCCAGCTCCCGGAGCCGGAGAAGGAGAGTTCGCCACCCACTGCCGCGCCGACGACGGCATCGGTGAAGCTAAGGCCGTTCGAACCGCCGCTGAGCGTGAAGTCGATGCGGCGCTTCTGGGCGTCGGCAAGATCGGCGGCGGCGCCGCGGCCATTGATCGCCAGCGAACCGGCACCAAAGCTCGGGGTCGACAGCCCTTCCGCAGCGAGCTCGAGGCTCCAGGCACCGCCATGTCCGAAGGAAAAGCGCAGCCGCCCCTCGCCGAGCCGTGTCGTGGCGCCCGCGCCGCCGAGCGGCAGGGCACCGTCCTTGCCCGCAAGGCGGCCGTCGATGTCGATGGCCGTCGGGAAGTGGTCGGCGGCGAGCGCCGCCGAGCCCTGCAGCGTCAGCACCGGCGCGGCGAGCGCCAGCTTGTCGATGGTGATCGGTCCGGCATCGTCGACGCGACCCGAGAGATCGAGCGTCGAGCGGCCGGCCAGATAGAGCGCGTAATCGGGCTGCGCCAGGGCAGCGAGATCGCCGCTGAGCGCCGAGCCGAAGCGATAGCCATCGCCGTCGCGGGCGATGGTGGTGCGGCCGGCCAGTCGATTGACCCCATCGGTGGCCAGGGTCAGGTCGGCGGCGAAGTCGTCAAGCGGGCCGGCGCCTTTCAGCGTCAAGCCAACCGACGGCTTGCCCGGCAGGTTCAGGAGGGTCGCCATGACGCCGTCCGCCGGCTCGTCGGCCTTGAGGTCGAGGTCGAGCGCCTTGGTCTCGGCGGCATAGGCCGCCTTGAGCGACAGTTCGCCAGGTTTGCTGTCGGTCCGGCTGACAGACAGGTTGGCGTCGAGCGAGCCATCGGCGAGATTGGCGGACGCGGTGACCGAGAGGTGGGCTTCTTCTCCGAGGACCGGAGCACCGAGGACGACGTTGGGGGCCGCGAGACGCCCGACCTTCACCGCCACCGGCAGATCCGGCAGGGTGAAACCTTCGCTCGCCGCCGGGTCGACGGTCTCCGCGGGCAGTGGCTTGCGGACGACCTCGATCTTCTCGGCTTCCAGGCTGTCGACGTCGAGGGTTCCGCGCAGCAGCGCCAGCCGACTCCAGACGAGGTGAACGCCTTCGATCCGGAGCCATGCGCCTTCGCGGTCGGACACGGTGATCGAGGCGAGGCGGACGTCAGACGACAGCGCCCCGTCGATGGCCCCGAGTTCGATCTTGCGGTCGGGTGTCGAGATCTTCTCTTCGACGAATCGGACAAAGGCGCCCTTCTCGGCGCTGTCGTCTTCTTGCGCTCCGGCGAGCGTCAGGGCCAGCGGACCGAGGGCCAGAACGGTAAGGGCGAGGAGGGCGGCTTTGATCTTCACGTGCGCCTCCTCAGAAGCTCTGGCCGAGGCCGATGTAGAGGCCGAAGGTGGAGTCGCCGGGCTTTGGATCGAGCGGTAGCGCCACGTCGAGTCGCACAGGCCCGAGACCGGTATAGTAGCGGACGCCGGCGCCGGCAGCGAACCGCAGCCCTTCCGAGAAATCCGGGTAGCTCGACGCGAAGGCGTTGCCGGCATCGACGAAGCCGACCACGCCGAAACTGTCGGTCACTTTCGCGCGCAGTTCGACGGAGCCTTCGAGATGCGACAGGCCACCCGTCACAGAGCCGTTTTCCTCCGGCCCAAGGCTGCGATAGGCATAGCCGCGGACCGAAGAACCGCCGCCTGCATAGTACAGGCGGCCATTGGGCATCTCGTCGATCGGTGCGCCGAGGATCGAGCCGGCCGCGAGCCGCCCGGCGATGACGAAGCGGCCTTCGCTATCGACCGGCCAGTAGGAGGCGACGGAAGCGTCGACGATGGCACCGACGTTGCCGAAGTTGGCCTCGTAGAAGGGTTCGAGGCTCGCCTTGGCGTCGAATCCTTCGTGCGGATCGGTCTTGTCGTCGCGGCTGTCATAGATGAGGCCGAGCGGAAGGCCGGTGAACAGGAACTTGTCGGTGCCTTGGGAGTCTTCGTCGCGGGAGGCAGTAACGCCGAGACCCAACGAAGCGGAAAGCTGCTCGGTAATGGCGTGGGTCAGGCCCACCTTCGCCGTGATCGCCGTCTCGGTATAGGTGTCGGGCGTTTCCCGCGTCGCACCCAGCTCGGCGGTGAGATCGGTGAACGGAGTGATGATGCCCGGGCGGGTGAAGGTGGCCGAGAGGTCGTAGTTGAAATCTTTTGGGTCGACGCCGGCAATGCCGTTTACCGCGCCGGACAGCCTGAGGGACTCGGCATGTCCCCAGAGGTTGCGGTGTTGCCAGTAGGCTTCGAGGCCGGCGCCATCCTCCGTGGCATAGCTGACGCCGCCGCCGAACACGCGGAGCGGTCGCTCGGCGACGTTGAGGGTCAGCGGTAGCTCGCCATTCGGGCCGAGCGCCTTGGCTTCCTCGATGCGCTGGCTGGAGAACACCTGCAGCCGTCGGAGGTTTTTCTGTCCGCGCTCGATGGCGGCGGGATCATAAGGCGTGCTTGGCTCGATGCCGGTCATCCATGCCGTGTATTCGGGGTTCATGCGGCTGGTGCCGGTGACCGCCAGTGGCCCGAAGGTGGCTGCAGGACCGGGATCGACCGTGATGGTCACGTCGAGCGTCGACGTATCGTGTTGGGCGACGGTATCGCGCTTGACGATGCTGGCAAGTGGGTGTCCGCGCCGGCGCCAGGCGTCGATCAGCAGCTTCTCCGATCCGGTCACTGCGCCGGCTCGCGCCGGCTCGCCGACGGCAAGGCCGATCTCGGCCGGCGTCGACTTCTTGAAGTCGGCGTCTTCCGCCCCAAGCGGAGGCGCGCCGGTGATCTCCACCTTGCCGAAGCGGAAAAGCGGGCCCGGCGTCACGCGCATCGCCACCTTCACCGGTTGCGGCAAGGTCGAATCCGGAGCGATGGAATCGGGATCGCGACCATCGATCGTGATCTCGATGGTGCCGCCGTAACGGCCCGCCCTGTAGAGGGCGGCGGTGATGCGGCCATACTCGGCATTGACGCGACTGAGGAAGGCGGCCGTCGAGGGCGGCGGCGTCTCGTCGCGGCCGGACCACAGAGCCGAGGCGGCGAGAACCGCCGCGTGCAGGTCGTCGTCGGCGCCGACCGTATCGATCGCCACGGTGTAGCGCTGGGCGTCGGGGGAAATGTCGGGGTCGGGCTCCGCTTCGAAGAATCGATGGCCGAAAAGCTCGAAGGCGATGGCTTTGCCCGGCAACAAGGGAATGGAAAGCAATGCCGCCGCTACGGCCACGAGGCGAGCGGTCGTCGGGGGTAATCTCTTCCCTTTGGCCCGCATGAAACGCCCCTTCCAACTCACGCGACGGACGACGACCGGTTTGGTTCCAGCACCTCGTTCGAGACGATTAGAATAAATTGGGGTTACCGAACAGGAAAGATGACAATCATCGCAATTCGTCCTGCCCGTCGTGGCGACGAAAAAACGGCCCGCGAGGGGGAGCGCGGGCCGAGTTGCCTCTTGGAGTCTGGAGGAGAGGTCAGCGGATGCGTAAGCCGCCTTCGTTGAATATGTAACGTCGATCTGACGGGCAGCCGAGTGTGATGGTGTCGCCGGAGCGGACGTCCGGCCCGTCCCGATACTCGACGATCAGCGGTTGTCCGTCGGTGAGCTGGCAATAGAGGTAGCGCGTGCCACCGAGGTATTCGAGCACGTCGACGCGCGCCTCGATGCCGCCGGCGGCGCCGACGATCAGGTGTTCCGGCCTGAGGCCGAAGGTCACCTTGTCGCCCGGCGTCAATCCGGCGCCGGCGATGGGCGCATCTTCGGCCCGTCCTCCGAGTTCCACCTTGCCCTCGCCCCGCCAGACGGCATCGAGCAGGTTCATGCGCGGGGACCCGATGAAGCCGGCAACGAAGGCGTTGTCGGGGTCTTCGTAGACCGTGCGGGGCGATCCCGCCTGTTCCACCCGGCCATCGCGCAGCACGACGATCACGTCGGCGAGCGTCATCGCCTCGGTCTGGTCGTGCGTCACGTAGATCATGGTGTTGCCGAGCTCGCGGTGCAGCCGGGCGATCTCGACGCGCATGGAGACGCGCAGCTCGGCATCGAGGTTGGAGAGCGGCTCGTCGAACAGGAACACCTCCGGCTGGCGTACGATGGCCCGGCCGATGGCGACGCGCTGCCGCTGGCCGCCGGAAAGCTGGCCGGGGCGGCGATCGAGAAGCTGCTCGATCTTCAGGATGGCGGCCGCTGCCGCCACCCGCTCGTCGATCACCGCCTTGTCGGTGCGCTGCATCTTCAGGCCGAAGGCCAGATTGTCGCGAACCGTCATGTGCGGATAGAGCGCGTAGCTCTGGAACACCATGGCGATGCCGCGCTGCGACGGATCGACATCGGTGACCTCACGACCCTTGATGGCGATCTCGCCGTCGGTCACCTCCTCAAGGCCGGCGATCATGCGCAACAGGGTCGACTTGCCGCAGCCCGACGGCCCGACGAACACGACGAACGCGCCGTCGGGAATCGAGAGGTTGACGCCGTGGATGACCTCCATCGAGCCGTAGCTCTTGCGCACCTCGGTCAGTTGAACGCCAGTGTCGGCCATGGTCCTCACGCTCCGGTCTTCTTCGAACCACCGCGCATCCAGACGAGCATCTCGCCGGGCTCGCGGTTGTCCCAGAGGTGGTAGGGCACGAAGCGCGCCTTGGCGGGCTCCGTCGCGGGGGGCGTCTCGCGGTAGAGCGAACCGTCGAACCCGGTGCTGACGTCGCGCGTCGCTTCGATGTCGAGCGCAACGGCGCCACCGAGTGCTTCCACCACGGTTTCGCTGGCGCGTGCCGGATCGCCGGTGACGGTGAGCGCGTTGAGGCCATCGCCGTTGTCGACGCCTTCGGCGCAGTAGACCAGCGGCCCGCGCATCAGCGCGAAGCGGCCGGTATCCTGACGAACGCGCGGATCGGCCCAGAGGGCGCGCGGGATCAGCGGCAGTTCGAGGTCGATGACTTCGCGGCCGGTCCACTCGTGTTCGATGCGCGCGTAGCCATCCACCATGACCGAATCGAGGTCGACAGCGCCTCCGTCGATCGACAGCTTGGCGCCCTTGGCCCAACCGGGTATGCGCAGGGAGATGGCGAAGCGCGTCGGCTTTTCCACCTTCAGGGACAGCCGCACCGCGCCGTGCCATGGATAGCGCGTGGCCTGGCTGAGTTCGATCTTGGTGCCGGCCACCTCGGCCTTGACCGAGCTCTCGCCATAGAGATGCACGGCGATCTCGTCCTTGGCGACCGCATACATGTAGGAGCCGACCGAGGCGACCAGACGGGCGATGTTGGGCGGGCAGCACGGGCAGCGGTGCCACACCCAGCGGTGATGCTTGCCGGCGCTTTCGAGCGGGTTCTCGTAGAAGAAGGTCTTGCCGTCGAGCGACAGGCCGGAGAGCGAACCGTTGTAGAGCGCGACTTCCATGATGTCGGCAAAGCGGCGGTTGGGGCCGCGGCCGAGCATGCGGTTGGCCCAGAACACCAGGCCGACCGACGCGCAGGTCTCGGCATAGGCGCTTTCGTTCGGCAGGTCGTAGTAATCGGTGAAGCCCTCGTTGGCCGCCGCCGGCCCGATGCCGCCGGTGACGTACATCTGCTTGGTGACGAGATCGTCCCACAGCGTTTCGAGCGCCGAGGTCAGCGTGTCGTCACTGTACTCGGTGGCGATGTCGGCCATGCCCGAATAGAGATACATGGCGCGCACGGCGTGCCCGACGACCTTCGTCTGCTCGCGCACCGGCTGGTGCGACTGGTTGTAATGGTAGGATCCGAAGACGAAATTCTTGGGATCGCGACCGTCGCGCTGGGCCTCGATGTCGAAATAGTGCGGCTCGGTTCCCCGCTCGTCGATGAAATACTTGGAAAGGTCCATGTACTTCTGCTCGCCGGTGACGCGGGCGAGCTTGACCAGCGCCAGCTCGATCTCCTCATGCCCGCAATAGCCGGCGATCTGGTTCGGACCGTGCCCGAACTTGTCGATGATATGGTCGACGTAGCGGCACATGATGTCCATCAGCTTGCGCTTGCCGGTGGCCTGATAATAGGCGACGGCGCCCTCGATCAGGTGGCCGGCGCAATAGAGCTCATGCGTATCGCGAAGGTTGGTCCATTCGCGACCGGGCACGACGCGCAGGTACCAGGAGTTGAGATAACCGTCTTCCCGCTGCAGCTTGCCGTAGAGGTCGACGATGGCGTCGACGCGCGCTTCGAGCTTCGGATTGGGCTTGCGATAGAGCGAGTAGGCGACCGTTTCGATCGACTTGCCGAGATCGCTGTCCCAGAACATCTGGGTTGAGACCATGGCCTTGTGCTCGGTGGCCGGCACGGTCGGGCTCATCGAATTATAGGGGATGACGACGCCGGGGCTTGGCTGGTCGACGTCGATCGCCTTCAGCATGCCCGCCTGGATGCAGCGGTCCAGCAGGGTTTCGGCCGTCGCTTCGCAGACGGCATCCTGGCGGGCGCCGAACAGACCGCCGAGCACGACGGACGGCACGGGGACGGGACGGAACTGACGGTCTCTCTTGGTCTTGGTCATGATCTGATTTCCAATGAGGGGAAATGTCACTTCACGGCGCCGGCCATCAGGCCGCGCATGTAGTAGCGTTGCAGGAGCAGGAAGACGAACAGGCAGGGCACGCTCATCACGGTGACGCCGGCCTGAACCGCGCCCCAGTCGATGGCGCCGAGCCGACCGGCGCGCACCGCCGAAATCAGGATCGGCAAGGTGAACTTGCTGTTGTCCGACAGCAGCACGAGGGCGGCAAGGAACTCGTTCCAAGAGTTGAGGAAGGCGAAGATCGCCACCGTGACGATGCCCGGCAGCACCAGCGGCAGCAGCACGCGGACGAGCAGCCTGAGGTCGCGGGCGCCGTCGATGCGGGCGGCTTCTTCGATCTCCTTCGGCACGGCGTCGAAGGCGTTGCGCATCATGAACACCGAGAAGGGAAGCTGCAGGGTTACATAGACCAGCGTCAGCCCGATCAGCGAGTTGTTGAGGCCCAGCTTGGCGAGGATGATGAAGAGAGGCGTCAGGATCGACTGGAACGGGATCATCAGCGTGGCGATGATCAGCACGAACAGCGCATTCTTGAACATGAAGCGGTAGCGCGAGAAGCCGTAGCCGGCGAGCAGGCTCACGATTACCGTGAGCAAGGCCGTGCCGATCGCCACCGCCGCCGAGTTCAACGTGTGCTGCCAGACCCCGGCGCCGAAGCTGTCGAGGCTGCGGTAGGCGTCGAGGCTGAAGCCGTTGGTCGGCCACGGCGGAATGGGAGGAAGCCGGGCTTCCGTGCCATGCCGGAACGACGAGAGGATGGTGATGACGAACGGCGCCAGGAAGAACACGGCGAGCAGGATGCCGGTTCCGTGGTAGCTGCCGGCGCCGAACAGGGCGCGCCGCGCGCGAGCTTCTTTCTTGGTGGTCATGCCCGCTCCTCCCCGACGCGCAGCAGCCAGAGCTGGAAGATGCTGATCAGCACCAGGATGACCAGGAGCGCCAGCGACATGGCGGCGCCGTAGCCGAGGTTGAAGGAGACGAAGGACTGGTTGAAGATGTAGTAGACCACCGAGATCATCTTGTTCTGAGGTCCGCCGGCCGTCATGATGTAGAACTGGTCGAAGGCGAGGATCGAGCCGGTCACCGACAGGATCAGCGACAGCGCCATGGTCTTTCGCATCAGGGGCAGCGTCACGTAGAAGAAGCGCTTCCAGCGGTTGGCGCCGTCGATGCGCGCCGCCTCTCCGAGCTCGGTCGGAATGGCCTGCAGGCCGGTGAGCAAAATGATCATCGTGAAGCCGGCCACCTTCCAGACCACCATCAGGCAGACGATGAAGAAGGCGCTGTCGAAACTGGCGAAGAAGTTGGTCTTGAGATCGACGATCCCGAGCCAGGCGAGAAGCGGGTTGAGAAAGCCGCTGTCGACATTGGCGAACCACACCCAGAGCAGCGACGCCGAGGCGAGGCCCACCACCACGGGCATGAAAATCGCCGTCCGATAGACGCCGACCATCTTCCGTTGCCGCTCGACGAAGATGGCGAGCGGAAAGGCGAGGGCGAAGATCGCTATGGTGATGATCACCGTGTAGTAGGCGGTGAAGCCCAGCGCCGAATAGAAGCGGGTGTCGGAAAACATCCGAATGTAGTTGTTGAGCCCGATGAAGCGGGGCACGCCGAGCAGCGGCCACTTGTGGAGACTCATCCAGAAGGTGAACAGCACCGGCAGGATGAAGAACATGATCACCAGCACCATGGCCGGTGCGATGTAGAGAAGGCCCTTCCATTGCGACCGGCGCTTGGGTCGGCGCCGGCGGGTAGGGCGGGATAGGCTGTCGGCGAGGGTCATCGCTGCCGCTCTTCTTGTCATTCGCCTGCAAGGTGGCGGATGGTCGAAATCAGGGGATCGGGCGCCGCGGCGTTCCGAGGGAAAGGCCGGCCGGATGGTTTCCGGCCGGTTGGTCGCGAAACGGCCCTTACTGGGCGTTGTCGATGATGCTCTGCATCTCTTCCTGGGCGGTGGCGAAAGCAGCGTCCACGTCGTCACCGAAGATGGCGGCGTTGGTGAACGAGGCCCACGGACCGTTGGCGCTGTTGATCAGATCGTTGAACTGCAGCGTGTAGGGCGTCTTGGCGACGGCGATGGCATCGACGCCGACCTGCATGCGCGGATCGAGATCCTTCAACACCTCGGCGGCGATGTCCGAACGGGTCGGCAGGCTGCCGTATTTCGCCATCACCTTCTGTCCTTCGAGCGAGTAGGCATACTCGAGGAAGTTCTTGGCGATGTCGGCGCGCGGCGAACCCTTGGTGATGACGAAGTTGTCACCGCCGGCGAAGGACGACGTCTTGCCGTCGACGCTCGGGATCAGCGACACGCCGAAATGAATGTCCGGATGCTCGGTGACCAGCGTGCCGATGGCGAAGGCGCCGAGATTCTGCTGGCCGATCTTGCCATTGGTGATCGACAGGAAGTTGGTGCCGGTGTCGGAAGCGGCGCCCGGCGGCACCACGTCCGCCTTGACCATCTCGCGATAATAGTCGACCGCCTTGCGCATCTCGGGCGTGTCGAGCGTCGCCGTCTTGCCGTCCTCCGACAGGATGTCCGCGCCGGCGCCCCATGTGAGCGGCATGAAGGTGAAGATCATGCAGCCGCCGCAGCCGCCGCCGGAGAAGTAGAAGCCGTAGGTGTCGTCGCCGAGGGCCCTGATCTTCTTGGCATTCTCGGAAATCTCTTCCCAGGTGGTCGGCGCCTTGTCCGGATCGAGGCCGGCCTTCTTGTAGAGATCCTTGTTCCAGGCGAACACCGATGTCTCGACCGACAGCGGCATGCCATAGATCTTGTCTTCATAGGTGCCGAGCTTGACGTGGCTCGGGGACAGCGACGAGAAATAGGGGAGGGCCTTGGCCCAGTCGGTCAGATCCTCGAGCTGATCGGCGGCCGCGAAGGCCGGATTGTAGATCAGGTCGAGGGACAGGGCGTCGGGCGCCTGGCCGCCGGCGATGGCGGTGGCGTACTTCTGCACCAGCTCGGAGAAGGGAACCTCCGTCATCTGGATCTTGTCTTCGTGGCTGGCGTTATAGGCCTCGACCAGCTTGGTGAACGAGGCGCCGATGCCGCTGCGCACCCACATCTGCAGCGTTTCGGCCTGCGCCGCACCGGCGGCGAAACAGAACGTGACGAGACTGGCCGCAGCCAGCAGCTTGTTGAACTTCATTGCTCTCTCCTCCAAAGCGGGTTCCTCTTCCCGCGAAATCCATGGCTTCAGGCCGAAGTTTCCAAACCTCGACAGGACTGGCGGACTACCAGTGAGCACGGCAGCTTGCGGATGCCCGACTGCACCTCTCTACCCTCCGACATGGCCAGAATGAGCCGGCCGGCTTCCCGGCCGAGTGTCCTGAGGTTCATGTCCACCGTCGTCAGCGGCGGCCGCGTCTGGGCCGCCACGATCTCCCAGTTGTCGAAGCCGACCACGGCCACATCTTCCGGCACCCTGACGCCGCGTTCGCGCAGGCCGTCGACCACGCCGCGTGCGATCTGGTCGTTGCCGCAGAAGATGCCGTCCGGCTTCTCTCCGCCGCGGTCCCAGAGCTGCGCCACCGCCTCGTGTCCCCAGGCTTCGGCCCAGATGCCATGGAGGACCTCCGGTGGTCCGTCGATTGCGGTACGATAGGCATCGGCGCGTTCGCGCACCGACTGGAACGTCTTGGGGCCGGTCACGTGAACGATCCTCTGACAACCGGCGTCGATCAGGCATCGGGCGGCCAGTCGGGCGCCCTGTTCGTCGTCGGACCGGAGCGTCACGCCATCGGCCGCTCCCTTGGTAAAGGCATAGACCACCGGCACCGAAAGGCCGGAAAGGTCGACGGGCAACTGCCGGTCGAGGCGCTTGCCCGACGCGATGATCCCGTCGACGCTCTTGTCGAGCATGGCGTCGACATGAACGCGCGCCCGCTCCGGATCGTCCTCGATGGCGCACAGGAAGACCGATACGCCATGTCCCACCAGCTCCTCGGATATGCCGGCCATCACCGGCAGGGTGAAGCGGCCGTAGGTGTCGTTGGTCAGAAGGCCGATGGTGAAGCTGCGCTTGGTGATCAGACCCCGCGCCAACGCATTGGGTCGGAAGCCGACCTCCAGCGCTACCTTCTTCACCCGCTCCCGCGTCTCGACGCTCATCCGGCCGCTGCCGTTGAGCGCCTTGGAAGCGGTCGAGATCGATACGTCCGCCAGCGCCGCCACGGTGTGGATCGTGACCCGCCCGCGCTTGCCACCGGTGACGCTCAGTTTCTCCTCCCTCGTTCGTTGTCGATGAGAAAACCTTTTCTCTTAGACCAAGTCAATATGAGAAAACATTTTCTCACGGCGCGAAGGTTTTCTGATGCTCGGTGAGCCGTCGCGGCGCCATGTTATTGGCGATACAGGTTTTTACTCATTCGTTTTGAACCTGTGCCGACGGTGTGATGGCGAGCAGGGAGCCGGCAGCTAGACTAAAAGCTGACGCTCTGCACCTGCTCTGACCCTCTTGGTCGGGCAGGAGGGGACGAAAAAAGGCGGCGGGGCGATCCAGTGGAGTCGCCCCGCCGCTCGATTGAAATCCTACCTGTGCCGTTCGTCAGGCGAGAAGATGGCCGACCGCCTTGCGCCAGCCGGCAAGGTGCGCCTCGCGGACGTCCTCCGGCATGGCCGGCGTGAACAGCATCTGTCCTTCGTCATTGCCCATCATCGCAAGTCCAAGGCCATGGAAAGCCACCGAGGCGGCGCCGAGGGCGCTCACCTCCGGGAACTTGCCACGACGAAGCGGTCGGTCGAGAATGTCGGCCTGGAACTGCATCAGGAAGTCGTTGCGCGATGCGCCGCCGTCGACCGACAGACCGGAGAGCGGAGCGCCGATGTCGGCCTCCATCGCCGTGAACACATCCGCCACCTGGAAAGCCACCGCTTCGATCGCGGCCCTGGCAAGGTGAGCCGGCTTTGTACCGAGCGCGAGCCCGTAGATCTCGCCGCGAACGTCGTTGCGCCAATACGGGGCGCCGAGCCCGACCAGAGCCGGTATGAAGGTGACGCCGTTGCTGGACGGCACCGTCATGGCAAGGTCGGCAAGCGCGCCAGCGTCCTTCAGGCCGAGGAGTGACGACATGAAGGCGGCCGTCTGGCCGGAGACCGAGATGTTGCCCTCAAGGGCATGCCAAACCCGGCCGCCGAGGCTCCAGGCAATGGTGCCCGACAGACCGTGACGCGAGCGAACGCGCTTCGGCACCAGCGACATTAGCGACGTGCCAGTGCCATAGGTCGCCTTGACGGTGCCCGGTTCGCGCACGCCATGGCCAAACAGCGCTGCGTGCGAGTCACCCATCATACCGTGGACGGGAATGCCGGCCGGAAGGTTCGTCGCGTGGGCCGACGTTTCGCTAAAGCGGCTGTCCGAGGATTTCACGTCGGCCAGCATGGCCTTCGGCACGCCGAACAACTCGCAGAGCTCGTCGCTCCATGCGAGCGTCTCGGTGTCGAAGAGCTGGGTGCGGCTGGCATTGGAGTGATCGGTCGCATGAACCGCGCCGCCGGTGAAGTTCCACAACAGCCAACTGTCGATGGTACCGGCGCGGATGGCGCCCGTCGCCGCGCGAGCACGGCCGTCGGGAATGCGGTCGAGTATCCAGCCTATCTTGCTGGCGGGGAACAGCGGGTTGACGCCGAGGCCGGTGCGGGCCTCGACGAAATCACCATGGCCGGCGGCAATCAGAGCCTCGCAGGCCGAAGCGGTGCGGCGGCACTGCCAGATGATGCAAGGCGCAAGCGGTTTGCCTGTGGCAGCATCCCAGACCACGATCGATTCGCGCTGATTGGAGACGGCGACGGCAACCACGTCTCCGGACCGAGAATGCGTAGCCAGCTCATCGACAACGGCCCTGACCGCTGCCCAGATGGCCTCGGCCGATTGCTCGGCCCAGCCCGGCTGCGGATAGTCGACCGTCATCGGCCGGGACGCGGAGGCGATGACCGCTCCCGACCGGTCGACGAGCAAGGCCTTTGTGTTGGTGGTTCCCTGGTCGATGGCCAGGACGAGAGCGTTGTCCATCGTCATTCCTTGCGGCTGATCGCCTTTCGCGCCGCCGCGGCAATACCGGCCGCGGTGAGGCCAAAGTGATCGAACAGGAAGTCCACGGTACCCGTGGGCACGAAGCCGGGGAAGCCGACCAATTCCATCGGCACCGGTCGACGGAGGGCGAGCGTCTCAGCTACGGCACCGCCAAGGCCACCGCGAACGCTGGCTTCCTCGACCGTGACGACGGCACCTGTTCCGGCGGCATCGACGATCGCCTCGATGTCGAGCGGGTTCATCCACGCCATGTTGACGACGCGCGCCGACACGCCGCCCTCGGCCAGCACCTCGGCCGCCCGAAGCGCCTTGTGCAGCATGACGCCGTTGGCGAGGATCGCGACGTCGGTGCCCTCACGCATCACTTCCGCCTTGCCCGGCTCGATGCGATCGATCTTGTGCTCGAGCGCGGGCACCGGATAGCGGCTGACGCGGATGAACACCGGGCCTTCGTAGGCCGCCGCGAAGCGAATGGCCTGTTCGGTTTCCCAAGGATCGGACGGCACGATGGTGACGAGGTTGGCAAGCGGCCTCAGCCAGGCGAGGTCCTCGATCGAGTGGTGGGTCGGCCCAAGTTCGCCATAGCCGATGCCGGGCGACTGGCCGCACAGCTTGACGTTGGTGTTGGAGTAGGCGACGTCGGCCTTCACCTGTTCGAGCGCCCGCCCGGTCAGGAAGCAGGAGGCGCAGGAGACGAAGGGAATGCGCCCGCCGTTGGCAAGGCCGGCGCCGACGCCGACCATGTTCTGCTCGGCGATGCCGACGTTGACGAGCCGCTCGGGCCAGCGCTTCTTGAAGCCGCCGAGCTTGGAGGAGCCGACGCTGTCGTTGACAACGGCGACCACCCTGTCGTCGGCCTCGGCCAGCGCTTCCAGCGTCTTCGAAAAGGCATCGCGGCAGTCGTAGAGGCCTTCGTTGGTCTTGGTAGCGGCCGACATCAGATGAGCTCCTTCATCGCCTGGGCGAACTGTTCGTCCGTGGGGACGCCGTGGTGCCAGGAGACGTTGTCTTCCATGAAGGACACGCCCTTGCCCTTGATGGTGTTGGCGATGACGCAAAGCGGCTTGTCGCGGCTCTCCGGATCGGCGCCGAGCACGTCGAGCAGGGCGGCATGATCGTGGCCGTCGATCATCTCGACATGGAAGCCGAAGGCCCGCCACTTGTCGTCGAGCGGGTCGAGAGAGTTGGTCGCTTCGGTGCGGTCGCCCTGCTGCAGGCGATTGCGGTCGACGATGACGGTGAGCCGGTTGAGCTTGCGGTGGCCGGCGGCCATGGCCGCTTCCCAGTTGGAGCCTTCCTGCAGCTCTCCATCGCCGGTGAGCACGAAGGTGCGGTAGTCCTTGGCCGTGAGTTTGCCGGCGATGGCGATGCCGACGGCGACCGGCAGGCCGTGCCCGAGCGGACCGGTATTGGTTTCGATGCCCGGCAGGTAATTGCGGTTGGGGTGGCCGTTCAACTTCGAAAGCGGCTGCATGTAGGTCTTGAGTTGGGCTTCGGGAAAGAAGCCCGCCTGGGCCAGCACCGAGTAGAAGGCGCCGGTGCAATGTCCCTTGCTCATGATGAAGCGGTCGCGGTCCGGATGGCGCGGCTCGTTGGGGTCGTAGCGCATGACGCCGAAGTAGAGCGTCGCCAGGATGTCGGCCGCCGAGAAGTCGCCGCCGGGATGGCCGAGCTGAGCCTCGTGGACCATCGTGAAGGCACTGCGACGGATATTGAGTGCCTTGGCGCGGACCATGTCGATCCTGTCGGCGCCGGAGACCGGCGCCGAGGCGGTTGAAAGGGACATGTCGTGTTCTCCGGGTTGCGGCCGGCTGGCCGTCAACAGAAAGCCTTGAGGCCGAGCGTCGGCGCGGCCTCGCCGTTGTGATGGTAGATGGGCAGCTTCATGTAGCGGCTGACCGCTTCCTCGACGATGCCGGCCACCTGGCCGCGCACCATGGCGACGTGATGCTCGAAACCGTTCTGCGTCACCACTTTCAGAAGCTGGCGCAGCTTCTCGACCTGGATCACGGCGATGCCGCCATCCATGCCGTAGGGGTCGTCGGTGAACTGGCCGTCGCCGACATAGGCCTTGATGGTGGCGTTGAGATCGTCGGAGGAGAAGCGCAGGAAGCTCATCGGCCCTGCCTTGACCTTGCCCTTGACGGCGCCGAAGCACTTGTCACGGCCAATGGTCTCGCCGAGCACGTCGAGCTCGCCGATGTTGGGCGTGTCGCCGAAGAAGCTCTTCGGATAGTTGCCGCAGTGGGTGCCGACGCACTTGTCGGGGTCGTAGCCGTAGTTGTTGTTCCAGTCGAGGATGGCGGCCGGCTGGCCGGCGGCGAGCGTCAGCGCGTACATGGAGAGCGTGCCGAGCACGTCCACCTCGCAGGCGCTGGGCATCAGCTTCTCGCCCATCATGCTCATGGAAAGGCAGGTGGCGCAGCCGTAGTTGTCCTGCAACGACCGCCA
The DNA here is from genome assembly GCF_023721755.1 of Pleomorphomonas sp. NRK KF1. Lineage (GTDB taxonomy): Bacteria > Pseudomonadota > Alphaproteobacteria > Rhizobiales > Pleomorphomonadaceae > Pleomorphomonas. The sequence goes on from NZ_JAMDLH010000003.1 coordinate 103,043, forward strand.
GCACTGGATGGCCGAAGCGTCGCAGTCGTTCTCGCCCATCCATTCGTCGATGGCGATGCCCCACTTGGCCTGCTTCAGAACCTGCTCGGGACGGATATGGGCGTCGATCTTGCCGTAGCCGCCGATGGCCGCGAGCTTGTCCTTCACGCTGGCGGCGCTGTCGTCGATCGCCTTGGCGCGTCCGATGATCTCGGAGAGGTCGACCGGCACCACGGTGACGCCCATCGCCTGAAGCAGCTTCTCGGAGTAGCGCATGGTCTGGAACGGCGCCGTGCGGGCGCCGATGGCGCCGATGCGGGCGTGGCTGAGGCCGCGCACTGTGCGGCAGACGCGGGCGAAGGTATCGAGATCCTTGCCGAACTCCTCGCCGTCGAGATCCGAGGTGTGGCTGGTCGTCTCGGTAAAGGGGACGCCATAATTGTAGAAGTTGTTGGCGACCGAGATCTTGCCGCAGAAGGCGTCGCGGCGGCTCTTGACGTCGACCTTGTCGAACTCGTCGTTGCAGGCCTGCAGGAGGATCGGCACGCCGAGGCTGGCGGCCATGACCATCTCGATGATGGCGATCTCGTCGCCGAAGTTGGCAAGCGATATGACGAGCCCGTCGATCTCGCCTTTGTGGGCGGCGAAGAAGCGACCATAGAGCTTGGCGTCATCGCGCGACTGCACGGCGCCGTTCACCGTGGCGTCCACCGGCGGCATCAGCGTGCGGATGCCGAGGCGCGCCGCCTGCGCTTCCAGATCGTTGCGCGCCTTGATGCAGGGGGCTCCGTTGAAGAACTGGCGGCTGCCAACCACCAGGCCGAGGGTCACTTCGCGCTTGAACTTGTCCGTCATTCCATCCTCCCGTCGACGATGTTTGCGCCGACATGAATTCAGTTTTCGATTTTTATCGCTTTCTTTCGTTTGATGATGTTTTTTAGGGGGCGTTTTGTCAATAGGATTTTTGCCCGCTCCCTATGCCCGGAGCGCCGTCGGCGTTGCCCTTGCTCGGCCGGACGGCAAAAAGTCTTGGCCGCCGGCCGGAAATCGGAGCTATAAGGAACGCAAGAAAGCGAAGGTCTCCATGGTGACAGAAGCATCGAATGGTAGCGGAACGGACGCAGGTGCGTCTGGCAAACGCGGCGGAGCCGCGGCGGAAACGCCCGCTTTCACCGGACTTCTGGCCGAACCCCGGCGCATGAAGATTCTCGAATGGCTGCAGGAGGAAGGCAGCGCCCGCGTGCGCGAGCTGTCGCAGGCTTTCAAGGTGTCCGAAGCCACCATCAGGCAGGATCTGGAGCGGCTGGAGCAGGACGGCCACATTCTGCGCGAGCATGGCGGCGCCTATCTCAAGACCGTGCAACAGCAGGTCGGCACCATGTCGCTGCAGCACATCGAGAACATGGATCGCAAGCGGAAGATCGGCGCCAAGGCGGCCTCGCTGGTGAAGAACAACGAGACGATCATTCTCGATGCCGGCTCCACCACCACCGAGATCGCCCAACGCCTGACGACCCGCGAAAATCTGACGGTCATCACCAACGCGCTCAACATCGCCATCATTCTCGGCGCCGTTCCAGGTTATGCCGTGCATATGCCTGGCGGCCAGTTCAAGGCGCCGACGCTGTCGCTCTCGGGTGACAAGTCGGTCGAGTACTTCCGCAACATCTTCGCTTCGAAGCTGTTTCTCGCCACCGCCGGCGTCTCGATCGACGCAGGCCTCACCTACCCAAGCTTTGCCGATTTGCAGCTCAAGGAGGCGATGATCAAGGCCGCCGCCCACGTCTATCTCGTGGCCGATTCGTCCAAGATCAATCGCACCTCCTTCACGCGTCTCGGCAATCTCGACGTGATCCATTCCTTCGTGACCGACGACGGCATCGCCGATAGCGACGCCAAGGAGTTCGAGCGCCGAGGCATCGAGCTGATCGTCGCTACCTGATTTCGCGCTCCAGCGAACTGGATTTTCGCCGGGCGGCGTCACTCTCGCCTGGGCATTGCGCTGCGTCATCACGATGTTGTTGGCGGCCTCCTTGTCATGTCGAGGCTTGACTGCTCGCCGTTGGCGAGTTTCGGGCGGTTTGCTACCTTTCGAATATTATCGACTTTTGTCTAGTAGCGCCCGATTCCGTGATCGTTGGTGTTGCGAAAGGCGCCTCCTGATCCGGGAAGCGGTTCAGCCTTGATGCGAAGTCGCGGAAATCGGCGGAAAATATCGTCAAGCTTATGCCGTGGCACCAAATGGCGCCTTGCTGGCACGAATGATCCGTTGACAAACGATAGAAAACGAAAATAATCGAAACATCAGGTTCGGGACGGAGATCCCCGCGACCCCAGGGAGGATGAGCATGCCAGATCATGCTGCGTCGCGTCGGCCTTCTGCCGGCACGGCCGACAACCAGTCGTTTGCCGCTCGTCGCGGCCAGAGCGGCATCGTGCTTTCAAGGCGTCTCATAGTTGCCGGTGTGCTGGCGGTGGCGTTGGCCGGCTGCAAGATCCTGCCGATCCAGAGCGAGTCCGAGGCGGCCCAGCAGAAGTTCAACGGCGTCGACTACGTGACCAAGCTTTGGGATGGCGAGGTCGTGCCGGTCGTCCGCGACAAGGCGTTTCCGATCGAGACGGTGATCGCCGCCATCGAGGGCGGTCTCGACAAGGCGGGTCAGGAGTTCGGCCACCGCCCCGCGGAAGAGGGCAGTCCTTGGAGCTTCGTCGTCAAGGGAACGGCGGTGATCAAGGAAAAGAACACCGCCTCGCGGGCCGGCACCGTGTTGATCGACGTTGCGACCGCGAAGGGGCCGGTGCCGGTCACCATCCAGATCGGTCCGGTGATCAAGGGCAACTCGCTGCGCGACGCCATGCCCTTCATCAACTTCCAGAATTTCACCAATCAGCTTGAGTTCGCCGAGGTTGGCCGCGCTTTCAATGGCCGCGTCGCCGCCGATCTCAAGCCGGTCGTCGATGCGCTGGCCCCTGGCCAGACGATCGCCTACTCCGGCACCTTCTCGCTCAACTCGGCCACCGACAAGGTCCTGCTGACTCCGGTTCTGATCGGTCCGGCGGGAGGCGGAGAATGAGCGCGCTGGAACGGTCCGACGCGCCGGAGATCATTCTTCGCGCCGAGAAGATGACCCGCGTCTTCCCCGGTACCGTTGCCTTGGAAGATGTCGATTTCGACGTCTACGAGCGGTCGGTCAATGTGCTGATCGGCGAGAACGGCGCCGGCAAGTCGACGCTGATGCGTATCCTCGCCGGCGTCGATCAGGCGACCTCCGGCCGCATCGTGATGGGCGGCGAGGAAGTGCGGTTCTCCTCCGTGCTCGACGCGGCAAAGAAGGGCATCGGCATCGTCTTCCAGGAGCTCAATCTCTGCCCCAACCTCACGGTCACCGAGAACATTTTCCTCGGGCGCGACATGACCATGGGCGGTGTTCACATCGACATGCCCCGCCAGCGCGAGCGCGCCAGGGAGTTGCTCGCCCGGCTCGAACACGACATCGACCCGGATACGCTGGTCGACGATCTCAGGATTGGCGAGCAGCAGATCGTGGAGATCGCCAAGGCGCTGGCCGACGATGCCCGCGTGCTGATCATGGACGAGCCGACGTCGGCGCTGTCGGCCTCCGAGGTTGAGGTGCTATTCCGTGTTATCGCCGAACTGAAGAAGTCGGGCGTCGCCATCATCTACATCTCGCATCGTCTCGAGGAGCTCGTCCGCATCGGCGACTATTTCACGGTTCTGCGCGACGGCCATTTCCAGGCGAGCGCCCCCAAGGGCGAGGCGACCATTCCCTGGATCATCCGCCAGATGCTCGGCACGTCGGAGTTCGCCAAGCGCCAGCAGCGCGAGGTGAAGGTGGGCGAGCCCGTGCTTTCGGTCCGGAACCTGAAGCTGCCGCGCGTCGGTGGCGGTTACCTCGTTGATGACGTCGGCGTCGACTTCCGGGCCGGCGAGATCGTCGGCATCTACGGTCTGCTGGGTGCCGGCCGCTCCGAGCTGTTCGAAAGCCTGTTCGGCCTCAGGGCCGACGCGCGTGGCACGGTCACCATCAACGGCAAGTCGATCGACCAGTTGCCGGTATCCAAGCGCATTGCCGCCGGCCTCTTCCTGGTGCCGGAGGATCGGCAGCGTGACGGACTGGTACAGAATCTCACCGTCGGTAAGAATCTGTCGCTCGCCAGTCTCGCCAAGGTCACCAAGCTCTTCACCGTGCAAAACGGAGCCGAACGCAAGGCGATCGACGCTCTTTTCCGCTCGCTGCGCATCAAGGCGCCGTCGCCGGAAACGCCCATCACCTCCCTGTCCGGTGGCAACCAGCAGAAGGTGGTCATCGGCAAGAGCCTGATGACCGAACCGAGGGTGCTCCTCCTCGACGAACCCACCCGCGGTATCGATATCGGCGCCAAGGAAGAGGTGTTCCGCACCATGCGCGAACTGGCCGATCAAGGCCTCGCGGTGGTGTTCGCCACGTCCGACCTCAAGGAGGTCCACGCCGTTTCCGATCGCGTGCTGGTGATGTCGCAGGGGCGGATCACCGCCGACCTGCCCGATCACGAGGCGACCGACGAAGTCATCGTTCGCGCGTCCACCAAGGGACACGCCGCCCCCGCTCACGACCACCCGGTTCAGGACCAGTGACCATGACCAACACAGTTGCAACACCGGCGGCCGAAGCGCCCAAGGGACAGTCCACGCTGCTCCTGCTGCTCCTGAAGCTCAGGACATTCATCGCGTTGATCGCCGTCGTCGTCTTCTTCAGTCTGATGGCGCCGAACTTCGTCACCGTCGCCAACGCCGTAATCGTGTCCAAGCATGTGGCGATCAATGCCTTCCTGGCCATCGGCATGACCTTCGTCATCCTGACCGGCGGTATCGACCTCTCCGTCGGCGCCATCGTCGGTCTGGTCGGCATGGTCGCCGGTGCGTTGGTCCTCTACGGCATCCCTCTCGAGATGTTCGGCGTGGTGATCTATCCCAACGTCTGGGAGGTGATCGGCATCGCGCTCCTGGTCGGCACCTTCGTCGGCTTGATCAACGGTCTCCTGATCACCCGAATGCAGGTGGCGCCGTTCATCGCCACGCTCGGCATGCTCTATGTGGCCCGTGGTACGGCGCTTCTTATGTCGGGCGGCTCCACCTTCCCGAATCTGATCGGCAAGCCCGAGTTCGGCAACCAGGGCTTCCCGGCATTGGGTTCCGGCACCATCCTCGGCATTCCCCTGTCGATCTGGCTGCTGCTGGTCGTCGCCTGCATTGCCGCCTACGTCGCCACCAAGACGCCCTTCGGTCGGCAGATCTATGCCGTGGGTGGCAATGAGCGCGCCGCCACGCTCAGCGGCGTCAGCGTCAACCGCGTCAAGCTCGCCGTCTACATGATCTCGGGCTTCTGCGCCGCCATCGCCGGCCTCGTGGTCGCTTCCCAGCTGGTCGCCTCGCATCCGGCCTCCGGCGAGACCTTCGAAATGAATGCCATCGCGGCGGCGGTGCTCGGCGGTACCTCGTTGTCGGGCGGTCGCGGCACCATCGGTGGCACCATCGTCGGCGCCTTTGTCATCGGCGTGCTCTCGGACGGCCTAGTCATGATGGGCGTCTCGGAGTTTTGGCAGATGGTCATCAAGGGCGTCGTCATCGTCGGCGCGGTCATCCTCGACCAGATGCAGCGCCGCATCGCCCGCAACGCCCGGCTCGGCTGAGATCCGGGTTGAGATTTCGGCGCCGGCCGAAGCCCCGGCCGGCGCCAATGACTGCGGCCGTCGACACCCGACGTGAACCGCGCCCCGCTGAGAGGTGTGCAGCGGACTTTAGTGGAGGAGAAAGACATGTCGCTTCGCAATACTCTGAGGACGGTTTCCCTCGGCCTGTTGGCCGGTATCGCCCTGACCGCCTCGGCGCTGGCCGCCGACGGCAAGCTGATCGTCATCATCACCCCGAGCCACGACAACCCCTTCTTCAAGCAGGAAGCGGTGGGCGCCCAGGCCAAGGCCAAGGAGCTCGGCTACGAGGCGGCGATCTACAGCCATGACGACGACGCCAACAAGCAGAACGACCTGATCGACTCGGCCATTGCCCAGAAGGCCGCCGCGATCATCCTCGACAACGCCGGTGCCGACGCCACCGTCGCCGCCGTGCAGAAGGCCAAGGACGCCGGCGTGCCGTCGTTCCTGATCGATCGCGAGATCAACGCCACCGGCATCGCCGTCGCCCAGATCGTTTCCAACAATTATCAGGGCGCCACCCTGGTCGCCGAAAGCTTCGTCGAAGCCATGGGCGAGAAGGGTAACTTCGTCGAGCTGGTCGGCAAGGAGTCCGACACCAACGCCGGCGTGCGGTCCAAGGGCTTCCATGACGTGATCGACCAGTATCCCGACATGAAGATGGTTGCCCAGCAGAGCGCCAACTGGAGCCAGACCGAAGCCTTCTCAAAGATGGAATCGATCCTCCAGGCCAATCCGGACATCCAGGGCGTGATCTCCGGCAACGACACCATGGCCATGGGCGCCATGGCCGCTCTCGAGGCCGCTGGCCGCAAGGACGTTCTGGTTGCCGGTTTCGACGGCTCCAACGACGTGCGCGACGCCATCCTCGCCGGCAAGATCCACGCGACCGGCCTGCAGCCGGCCTTCCGCCAGGCTCAGTATGCCGTCGAACTGGCCGACAAGTACCTCAAGGAAGGCTCCACCGGCCAGCCGGAGAAGATCTCCATGGACTGCGTGCTGATCACCAAGGAGAATGCCGCCAAGCTCGACAACTTCGCGCTCAAGGACTGATCTCAGGGCGAGGGAACGTGCCTCGGCGGGACTGCCGCCGAGGCTTTTTGAAGGCACGAACGAAACAGGCAGGCGTCGAGTGGCGCCTGCCTGTTTTGTGTCGGTCGTCCGGCAAGGATGGATGGCGAGAACGGCTCACGCGAAATCGGGCGTCAGCACGGCATTCTTTAGGTCGATCGAATAGGGGTGCTGGGGGTTGTCCAGCACCGCTCTTGCATTGCCTCGCTCCACCACCTCGCCCTTCTTCATGATGATGATGCGGTCGGAAATGTAGTAGGCGGTGGCGAGATCGTGGGTGATGTAGATGATCGACAGGCCCAGCCGGTCGCGCAGAGCGCCGAACAGGTTGACGATCGACATCCTGAGCGAGGCGTCGACCATCGACACCGGCTCGTCGGCAACCAGCAGGCGCGGATCGGGAATCAGCGCCCTGGCGATGGCGGTGCGCTGCAATTGTCCGCCGGAGAGTTCATGCGGAAAGCGCCCCCGAACTTCGGCCAGCGTCAGCCCCACCTCGACCAGGGCTCGGTCGACGCGCTCTTCGATCTCCTGGCGGCTCGGCTTGCCCTTCGCCATCATGAAGTTGGCGGCGGTGGCGAAGAGGTAGCGATCGACTCGCTTCAACGGATTGAAGGCCTCGAACGGGTTTTGCAGCACCGGCTGCACCTTGGCCATGAATGCACGGCGAGCGGCGCTGCTGCGGATGCTGGCGACGTCGATGCCGTCAAACATAACCCGGCCGCGCGTCGGCAGTTGCTGGCCGAGCACCATGGCCGCCAGGGTCGACTTGCCGGACCCGGACTCGCCGACCACCGAGAGGATTTCCGGCCGCTCTGCCTCGATCTGCAACGAGATGTCCTTCACCGCCTCGACGGAGCGGCGGGACAGGAGCCCGCCTTGCAGGAACGTCTTGCTGACGTGATCGATGTCGAGGATGAGACTCATGGCGTCGCTCCCGTGACAGCGAAGCAGGCGACGCGATGACGCGGCGTAAGGTTGGTCATCGTTGGCACTTCCCTGGAGCAGATATCCATGGCCAGCGGGCACCGGGGGTGGAAGCGGCAGCCGGACGGGGGATCTGCAAGGCTTGGTGGGCGGCCGGGCAGCGACGCCCGCCGTGTGGTGTCGCCGATCTTCGGCAGCGAGGCGACCAGATGCTGGGTGTAGGGGTGGCGAGCGCCACGGAACAGCGTCGGCGTGTCGGCTTCCTCGACGAGGCGACCGGCGTAGACGATACCGACCCGGTCCGACACCGTCGCATGCACGCTCATGTCGTGCGTCACGAACAGGAAGGACGATCCGAGATCGCGCTGGATGTCGCGCAGCATGGCGAGGACATCACGCTGGACGATGACGTCGAGCGCCGTCGTCGGCTCGTCGGCGACGATGAACTCCGGCGTGCAGACGGTGGCGAGCGCGATGGTGGTTCGCTGGCGCATGCCACCTGACAGCTGATGCGGATAGCTGTCGAGCACGCCGGGGTCGAGGTCTAGTCTCCTGAGATGATCCCGGACCTTGTCCCAGAAGGTGGCGCGATCGAGGCCCATGTGGGCGAAGGCAAAGTCGTAGAACGAATGCTTGATCCGGCGCACCGGGTTCAGCACGTTCATCGACCCTTGCATGATGTAGGACAGATGCCGCCAGCGGATGGCCTGAAGCTTGTCCGGCTTCATGTCGTAAATGTCGTAGCTCTGTCCGCTGAAGTTGAAGCGAACGGTTCCGTCCACCACATGCAGCGGTGGCCGGATGGCACCGACGATCGTCTTGATCAGCGACGTCTTGCCGGAAGAGGACTCGCCGGCGACGCCATAGATCTCTCCCTTGGCGACGGTGAGACTGATGTCGTCCACCGCGCGGATGTCGCGATCGATGCCGAAGGCCTTGGTGGTGTAGTAGGCCTTCAGCCTGTCGACCACCAGCGTCGGCTGGGTCGCCGCTTCGGGGGCGTGGAGAAGCGCTTCGGTTTGCATCGGCTCAGCTCCCCATCCGGTTCAGACGACTGCGTGGATCGATGTACTCGTTCATCGACATGGAGAGCAGGAACAGTCCGATGAACAGGACGATGATGGCGACCACCGGCGCCGCCACCCACCACCAGATGCCGGAAATCAGGGCCGAATGGGAGTTGGCCCAATAGATGATCTGGCCCATGGTCGGCGTATCGACGTCGGTGAAGCCGAGCACGGACAGCGTGATCTCCATGCCGATCGACCAGATCATGTTGTTCATGGTGGTCGCGAAGACGATTGGCATCACGTAAGGCAGGTGCTCCTCGACCAGGATCTTGCGCATGCTCATGCCCGAATAGACGCTTTGCGTGGTGAAGGGGCGCGTCCGGAGACTCATGGCGATCGATCGGATCAGGCGGGCGTCGTAGGACCATCCGAGCGCCGACAGGATCAGCACCAGCATCAGCCAGTTCATCTCGTCCTTCAGCACGAAGTAGAACAGCACCAGGATGGGGAAATGCGGGATGACCATGATCGAGTCGTTGATCGCCATCAGCACGCGATCGACTCGACCGCCGGCATAACCGGCGGTAAGCCCGACCACCAGCGACAGGATGCGCGACAGGAAGGCGACGGCCAGACCGAAGGCGAAGGTGTTCCTGAGGGCGATCACCAACTGCCAGAAGTTGTCCTGGCCGCGCGAGGTGGTGCCGAACCAGAACTCGGCATCCGGCGGCATGTCCGGCGGCACCACGTAGATGTCGGCGGCCGGGTAGGGCGAGAAGAAGGAGAGAATGACGGCGCCGATCAGCAGCAGCAGGATTGCGAGGCCGATGGCAAACTCGATGTTGTAGCGGATGAGGTCGCGGATGATTGTGAACATGGCCATCACTCCGCCTTGATGCGCGGGTCGAGCAGCGGGCTGAGGATGTCGATCAGAAACACCGCGATTGCGACGCCGATGATCGAGAGCGAGGCGAGGCCGAGCACCAGGCTGTAGTCGCCCGCGTGCACCGCGTTGATCAGCAGTGTGCCGATGCCGGGGTACCCGAACACGATCTCGGTGATCACCGTGCCGTTGAAGATGGCGCCGAGCGACATGGCGAGACCGGTGAGTTGCGGGACGATGGCGTTGCGCACCACGTAGGAGCGCAGGATGCGCGTCGAACCGACGCCACCAAGTTCAGCAAAGGTCACGTAGTCTTCGGTGACGATGTTGGAGGTCAATGCCCGCATGCCCGTCAGCCAGGATCCGGCGCCCACCAGCACCAGCGCCATCGCCGGAAGGATCGAGTGGCGGACGATGTCGAGCACAAGGGTGAAGGACAGCGTCAGATCGGCGTTCATCTCGTAGCCGCCGGTGATCGGTAGCACGGGCCAGACGAACCCGAACAGGATCAGGAGGATGAAGGCCAGCACGTAGTAGGGGATCGGCTGCAGGCCGATCAGACCCAGGCTGAGGATCTTCAGGATCCGGCTCTTGCGATAGTAGCCGGCAAGCGCGCCAAGCGTGTTGCCGAGCAGGAACGAGATCAGCGTTGCCGAAATCATCAGCCCAACGGTCCACGGTAGGGCACGGAAGATGATCTGCGACACCGGCGTTGGGAAGGCCGACAGCGACGGACCGAAGTCGCCACGGATGAGGCGGGACCAGAAGGTGACATACTGCTCGAAGAGGTTGCCTTGGAGCCCATAGAGCTCGGTCAGCGTCTTCCGCATGAGGTCGATCGCTTCCGGATCCGACTTGCCGAAATTGGTGATCGCCGTAATCGATTCGGCGACCGGATCGACCGGCGTCATGTGACTGATGAAGAATGTCGCGGAAATCCCCAGGAAGACGACCAGCAACAGTTGGCCGAACCGGCGCGCGACGAAGATCATGTAGGCTGCCACGGGATCCCTAGCTCCGCTTTTACCGCCGGCATCGCCGGCGATCCGTCCGAGGTAGCCCGCGCGGGCCGAAGTCCGCGCGGGCCGTCAAGAAGGAGGACACGCCCAGGAGGAGAGAGGGGCGTGCCCGCCGCCGTCAGGGCTGCGCCGGCCGGAGCTTGACCATCATGAGGCGCGAGTTGCCCCAGTTCGGAACCGGATCGGTGTAGGGATCATCCGGGAACGTCGGGTAACCGGTCCAGTAGGTGGTGTCCATCGAGGCGAACACGTTGTAGGACATCATCGGAATGGTGGGCATTTCCTTCACCACCAGCTTCAGATAGTCCATGCCATAGTCCACGCCCTTGGGATCGTCGAAGCTGATCCCGCGGATGCCCTCGATGATCTTGTCGAGTTCCGGGCTCGACCAGCGCTGCCAGTTGCGAGCCGGCTGGACCTCTCCAGGCTTGGCCACGAAGCTGGAGTGCCAGCTGTCCAGGAAGAACGACATGTCGGCGTCGCCACCCCAGGTCTCGACGCTCCAGGCGATGGCGGCATCGAAGTCGCCGGCCTGCATCGGCTGCCACGGGTTGGTCGTCGGCTGCGCCTTGGCGTCGATGCCGAACTGCTTCCATTGCTGGGTGATCAGCGTGCCCGCACGGGTGAACACCGAGCGCGAGTCGCCTTCGACGGTCAGGCGAATCCGGAAGGGCTGGCCGTCCGGCTGAAGCCATTGATTGCCGGACTTCTTGAAGCCAGCTCTCTCGAGCAGCTCGCCGGCCGCCTTCGGATTTGGCTTCCACCAGCCGTAGCCGAACTGGTTGTCGATCGCCGTCTGATCGGTCGGGATCTGGTCCTTGAACTTCGGCTGCTTGCGCAGCATGTCGGCGATCTGCGAGGGGATCGTCGGATCATAGGGCTTGATCTTGCTCTTGCCCGTGTCGAGTTCGAAGTTCTTCAGCCATTCCTGCATTGGCGCCTGGTAGGTCGGCATCGCAACGCCGGTCGGCGGCACGCCGATGGCCGACAGGGTCGCCGCGCCGCGGTAGCTCGCGAGGTCGATGGCCTTGATGTCCATCAGCAGGGCGAGGGCCCAGCGAACGTCGGCATTGTCGAATGGCGCCTTCTGCGTATTGAAGATCACGGCCGGCAGGGTCGGATCGGGATGCGCATAGGGGAAACCCTTGAACCAGGTGGCCAGCGACTTCGACTGTTCGACCAACGTGAACATGCCTTCCGGCGTGTTGTCGTGGATGATGTCGAGTTCGTGCTTCAGCTGGGCAATGGTCTTCTTGTCCGGAGGGCCACCGTCCACATAGGCGGCGTATTTCGGACCGGGTTCGCCGATGAGGCCGAGCGGCGTCCGCTGCCAGTCCTCACGCTTCTCCCAGATGTACCACTTGCCCTGCGGGTCGTAGTTCTTGAGCTTGTAGGCGCTGATCGAGATCGGGTTGGCGAAGTCGAACTTCAGCGGGTCCTCGACCTTCTCGAACACGTGCTTGGGCATGATCCAGATGGCGTTCCAGCGCACCGTGAACAGGGCGTGGAAGCGCGAGTTCGGCTTCTTCAGCTTGAAGACGACGGTGTAGGGATCGGTCGCCTTGATGCTGTCGACGCTGACGGCGAGCAGCGGGCTCCACACCATGCCCGGATGGTCGATCTGCGTCTGTACGGTGTAGACGACGTCATCGGCGGTGAACTCGACGCCGTCGCTCCAGTACATACCCTTGCGCAGCTTCACCGTCATCTCGGAGAAGTCGTCATTGTAGATCGGCTTTTCCGAGGCCAGAGAATTGTACCACGGACCGTCGATGCCCTGGTCCGGGTCGATGTACCAGAGGGTATCCATCGTCAGCTGCTGCAGGCCGGTCGAAAGACCGCCGCCGCCGTTCACCCAAATGTTGAACCAGCCCGGGTTCTTGACGGTACCCTCCGGGTTTTCGATGATCACGGTCTCCTTGCGCGGCAGGTTGGATATATCCTGCGCCTGAGCCGTGCTGGCCAGAACCGCGAGTGCGGCGCCGGCAAGGAACGTTCTCCAAAGTTTCATGCGGTAAGTCCTCCCTCAAGAATGCCCACGTTGAACGGTGCGTCGCCAAAGCGGCGAACCATGTCCTCCAGACCAGCGGGATTGGGGTCCTCCTTCTGCTCGCCGCCGGGCACGCGGCCGCGTCGGCATGACATCGGAACCGGCCGCCGTTCCTCCGAAGGCGGCCGGTTGGTTCAAATCGATAGACGGATGACGTTGTAGGACAGCGGCGGCAGCTTGCTGCGGAGCGCGCCATCCTGGACGAGCGTTCCTCTAGCCGTTTTCGGGACAACGTTGTCCGGGTTGGCAGCCGAGTTGACGGCCTTGAGGTCGGGATGGGTCATCTGGATGTGCTCGACGACGCGCGCGGCCGGGAAGCCATGGAGCGCGGAGGTGAAATCGAGCGTTTCGGTAAGGTGACGGTTCACCACGAAGAAAGTCAGGGCGTCGCCCTCGTTCGCGCGGACCACCGACACGTCGAGATAGGGGATGTCGCTTCCGACGTCCGCAGTGTAGGTCGGCCCGTCGACGATGGCGCGCAGCGAGGTGCCGCGACCGTAGAGAGAGGCAAACAGGAACGGGTAGTAGATGGTCTGCTTCCAGGCCGGTCCGCCTGTCTCGGTCATGATCGGGGCGATGACGTTGACCAGCTGGGCGATGCAGGCGATCTTCACGCGATCGGCGCGACGAATGAACGTGTTGAGCACGCTGCCGACCTGCAGCACGTCCTCGAAATTGTAGATGTCCTCCAGAAGATGGGGGGCATCGGGCCAATCGTCTCCCTCGAGGATCTTCTTGTCTTGCTCGTTGCTGTGATACCAGACGTTCCACTCGTCGAATGAAATGGTGACGTTCTTCTTGGAACGCTTCTTCGCCTTGATGTAGTCTATGACGCCGGAAACCGACTGAATATACCTGTCGAGCGTCTCTGTCTGGGCGAGGTAATTCAGCGTGTTGTTCTCTTTGTTGGCGAAGTACATGTGCAAAGAGAGGTGGTCGATCGTATCATAGGTGTGATCGAGAACGGTCGCCTCCCAATCCGGGAAGGTCGGCATGTTGGAACTGGAGGAGCCGCAGACGACCAGTTCCACCGACTTGTCGAACAGGCGCATCGCCTTGGCGGTCTCGTTGGCGAGCTTGCCGTATTCGTCGGCCGACTTGTGACCGACCTGCCAGGGGCCGTCCATCTCGTTGCCGATGCACCAGAGCTTGACGTTGTGCGGGTCTTTCCAGCCGTGCTGCCGACGCAGGTCGCTCCAGTAGGACCCACCGGGATGGTTGCAGTACTCAATGAAGTTGCGGGCCGCGTCGAGGCCGCGTGAGCCGAGATTGACGGCCAGCATCGGCTTGGTGCCGGCCTTCTTGCACCAGTCGACGAACTCGTTGACGCCGATATGGTTGTTGTCGCGAGTGCGCCAGGCAAGGTCGAGGCGGGTGGGGCGGCTTTCCCTCGGACCGACGCCGTCTTCCCAGTTGTAGGCCGAAACGAAGTTGCCTCCCGGATATCGCACATAAGGCGTCCTGATGGCGCGCACGAGGTCCAGCACGTCGCCACGGAAGCCGTCGGCATCGGCCGTCGGATGTCCTGGCTCGTAGATGCCGGTGTAGATGGCGCGCCCCAAGTGCTCCAGGAAGGAGCTGTAGACACGGTCGTCGACCTGGGAAATCGTGAAATCCCGGTGGATGGTCACATTCGCTTTCACGTCGGCCCTCATACCCGCTGTAGTTTATATTATGTTTTATGATACATAACGGGTAGTATGTTTCGGACCTGAGAGGTTGTCAATTGGCCTATGGCCGCTCGCGACCAAAGGCTGAAAATGGTTCAAGAAGGCAACAGGGGCGTGTATTTCGTAGATGGGAGAAAGAATATATAAGATAGATCGGCGGACTTCAGCCTGTGCTCCGTGCCGGTCTTTCGGAAAATTAATAAACGTGAAGGTAGAGTAGCCTACTTCTCGGACCTATACAGGCGCATGACGATATCCTGGTCGTAATTTCCAAAGCCGCGACCGAATATGTTTATGCCGCCCGGATGCTTTGCCTCGTCGGAAATGCCAATCCGCATGCGGATGGAATGGTGGTTGTCGAGGTCGAGGTCGGCCAATTTCACATCGGAAATCCTGATACCGTCTATGAACGTCCCGCGTTCCGAGATCGTCCAGGTCTTGAGCTTGCCGTATTGGGAACCCTCGAGCTTCCACCAGCGCGGTGTGTATACGCCGCGCTTGTCGCCATAGTCGCCGGGCGATGTCCACGTGCCGACCAGGGTGTTGTTGACCCAGAGCGTGATGTCGGACGGCCAGTCGGCGTTGGTGCCCGGCACTTCCGACGACAGTTCCATCGAGAATTCGACGGCGCTGATCTCCTCGTTCAAGACTTTGGCATTGTTTGGAAATTTATACTCGACATAGCCTCGGCCGAACCAGATCAGCCCAGCCTGCATGCGGTTGGGGTCGAGAAAGAAGTTCGGCACGTCGAGCAGGCCGATGACGCCGTCGTTCGAGCAGAGACCGCAAGGCGCACGCACGTCGCAGCTGGTGTAAAGGCCGATCGGCATCGACACCTCGATCGTCTCGTCGCGCGGCAACTCTCCCGGATCATCAAACCTGATAACGATCTCGTCGTAGCGCGCCGAGCAGATCTTCTGGTGTCCCTTCTTGGCCTTTACCGTCTTGGTGTCGATCAGCTCCGCTTCCTCGAGCGCTTGTACCGACATGGCGACGGTCGACTGCGGCAATGACAGCTCGGCACTGATTTCATTGACATTCATCGGTCCCTTGCCATGCAGGAGGCGCAGGATGTCGAGCCGGGTCGGCGAGGCTATCCCCTTGAGCGTGGCGTGGCTGTCGGCGGCGTGCAGCGTAAGGAAGTTTCTGTTCAAGGGGAGTACTCGGAAGCAGGGTCTGTTATTTCATATCATCAATCTTGATAGAGTCTATCGCAAATCACCGCGTGCGATGGTCCGTTGGTCGCGGTCCGGTCGGGCGGCAAGTTCCTCCGGCTGGTGGCGCGACTACGGATCGACAGGATAGGCTGGGTCCGCTAGAGGACCCCTCGGTCAGGCTGAGCCGGTCTGCTCGGCGAACACTCCAGGTCGGCTGGGGACTGCCGAGAGAGCGCCCACAGAGGCGCGGCTTGCGCCTTGGCGTTGCGGGAGAAAGACATGCCCTATCGGATGATCGCCCTCGATCTCGACGGCACACTCCTCGATCCGGAAGGGCGCATCCGTCCGAGCACGATCGCCGCGCTTGGGGCCGCCAAGAAACAGGGGCTTGAGGTGGTGTTGGTCACCGGTCGACATCACTCGGTGACTCGCCCTTATTTTGAGGAGCTGAGGCTCTCCGGGCCGGCCATCTGCTGCAACGGCACCTATGTCTACGATTTTCCAACCGAGCGCGTGGTGAGCGGCGAGCCATTCGATCTCGCCGACGCGCGACGCCTCGTCGCATCCTGCCGCCAGCACCACGTCGATATGCTGGTCTATCTGGACGACGTTATGCTCTACGAGGTGCCGACGCCGCATCTTCAGAAGCTCGGCGCCTGGATCGACGGTCTGTCGACCCGCCCAAAGCCGGAGCTGCGACGGATTGAGTCGGTGGAGGCGGTGCTCGATGCAGCTCCCAATGTCTGGAAGTTCGTGGTCACCCACTCGGATGCCGACCGACTGGCCAACTGGTATGCGGAAGCCGAGGCCGTGCCGGCTTACGGCATCGAGTACTCCTGGCACGACCGCATTGATGTGATGCCGGCAGGACGCAGCAAGGGCAACCGTCTGGTCTCCTGGGCCGCCGAGCGTGGGGTCGGTGCGGACGACATCGTCGCCTTTGGCGACAATTTCAACGACCTCGCCATGCTCACCGGTGTCGGTCTCGGCATAGCAATGGGAAACGCTCCTGACGCGGTCAAGGCGAAGGCGGCCGAGGTGATCGGCGGCAATGACACCGACGCCATCGCCGAGCGCATCGAAAGCCTGCTTCGCGCCTGAAACGGGTTGCATCGGCGTTGGGCATGCCTGCCTATTGACCATCTTGTGGTGGATGGTTACGACTTTCCCTTCAGAAACAAGGCCTCCCGTCGCTGGTCGAGGCTTGTCGTTCGCCCCGCTGATCGAGTGGGGCGAGCGTTCGTACGCTGCCATTGGCGGGGTATGCTATGAAGGCGACGGCTCCGCGACTGCTTGCGAGCGGCACCGAGCGACCAAGGTGGAGAAACCACCGGTATATATGAAAAGGGGAATATCGAGATGAACATGCCAATCCTGGGAAAGCATCTGAGATATCTGTCGGCGGGCGCCGCGGTGGCCGTCTTCTTTGCATTGAGCGGACCGTCTTTTGCCGCCACGCCGGCTGACACGCTGGTCGAGGGCTTCGCCATCGACGACATCATCAGCCTGGACCCCGGCGAAGCCTTCGAGCTTTCCACCGCCGAGGTCACTGGTAACTCCTACTCTCTGCTCGTCCGGCTCGATCTGGACGACACGACCCAGGTCAAGGCCGATATCGCCGACAGCTGGACCGTCTCCGACGATGGCCTCACCTACACGTTCAAGCTCAAGCCCGAGCTGAAGTTTGCCTCCGGCAACCCGATCACCGCCGATGATGTCGTCTTTTCGGTCGAACGGCTGATCAAGATGGACAAGAGCCCCGCCTTCCTGTTCGGGCAGTTTGGCCTTACGGGCGACAACGTGACCGAGAAGGTCAAGGCGATCGATCCGCTCACCGTCAGCTTCACCGTCGACAAACCCTATGCCACGTCCTTCGTGCTCAATGTCCTGACCTCGACCGCCGGCGCGGTGCTCGACAAGAAGCTGGTCATGGAGCACGCCAAGGCGGTAACGCCGTCCGACGAGTACAAGTGGGACACCGATTTCGGCAACGATTGGCTGAAGACCAACTCGGCCGGGTCCGGGCCGTTCAAGGTCGTCACCTGGAAGGCCAACGAAGCCGTCGTTCTCGAGCGTAACGACGAGTATTTCGGTGAAGCCGCCAAGATGAAGCGGGTGATCTATCGGCATATGAAGGAAAGTGCCGGCCAGCGCCTCGCGCTTGAGAACGGCGACATCGACGTCGCCCGCAACCTTGAGCCGGGTGATTTCGAAGCGGCCACCGCCAATCCCGATCTCGCCACGATTTCAGCCCCGAAGGGCACGGTCTACTACATCTCTCTCAATCAGAAGAACCCCAACCTCTCCAAGCCCGAGGTGATCGAGGCCTTCAAGTATCTGGTGGACTACGACGCCATCGGCGCCACCCTGATCAAGGGAATCGGCGAGATTCACCAGTCCTTCCTGCCGAAGGGGCAACTGGGCTCCATCGACGACAAGCCCTACACGTTCGATGTTGTCAAGGCCAAGGATCTGCTCGCCAAGGCCGGCCTCGCTGATGGCTTCACCGTCTCGATGGACACCCGCAACACGCAGCCGGTGACCGGCATAGCGGAGAACTTCCAGCAGACCCTGGCGCAGGCCGGCGTCAAGCTGGAAATCATCCCCGGCGATGGCAAGCAGACCCTCACCAAATATCGCGCCCGTCAGCACGACATGTATATCGGCCAGTGGGGCTCGGACTATTTCGATCCCAACTCCAACGCCGAGACCTTCACGGCCAATCCTGACAACTCAGATGAAGGCAAGGTGAAGACGCTGGCCTGGCGCAACGCCTGGGATCCCAAGGACCTCGATGCCGAAACCAAGGCGGCTTTGCTCGAAAAGGATTCGGCCAAGCGTGCCGCCATGTACCAGGACCTGCAGCGCAAGGTGCTCGAGAGCGGGCCGTTCGTCGTGATCTATCAGCAGATCGAGGTGGCCGCCTACTCGTCCAAGCTGAAAGGCTTCAAGCTCGGTCCGTCCTACGACACGAACCTGGTCGCTCCCATCTCCAAGGAATGATTGGCGGGCTCCGCCTCCCCGAGGGAGGCGGAGCGTCCTCCATCCTTGCAAGTGAGGAGCGATCCAACTCGTGTTCCATTCGAGCGCCAAGCAAACCGCGGGGCTAAGGCGCGCCCGCGGCATCATGGTCAACATCGGCCGGTTCGCCGTCATGTTGGCGACCACCTATCTCGGCCTGCTCGCTGTCACCTTCTTCATTGGCCGCGTGGTCCCCATCGACCCGGTGCTGGCGATTGTCGGCGACCGCGCTCCGGCCTCGGTCGTCGAGCGCGTCCGCGAGGAAATGGGCTTCAACCTGCCACTTTGGCGGCAGTTCGTCCTTTACCTCCAGCAGGCCCTGACCGGCGATTTCGGCACGTCGGTGCTGACGACCAATCCGGTACTGGAAGACATCATCAGGGTGTTTCCGGCAACGCTGGAACTTGCCACGGTCGGAACGCTGATCGGCGCCGGGCTGGGTGTGCCGCTCGGTGTCATCGCGGCGGTCCGGCGCGGCTCGATCGCCGATCAGATCGTCCGCATCGTCGGGCTCATCGGTTACTCGGTGCCCATCTTCTGGCTGGGGCTGCTGTCGCTTCTGCTGTTCTATGCCAAGCTGAAGTGGGTCGCCTATCCCGGCCGCCTCGACATAGCCTACGAGTACACCTTTACCCCGATCACCGGTCTTTTTCTCATCGATGCCGCCTGGACGCGGCAATGGGACGTCCTTTGGGACGCCTTCCGGCATATCATCCTGCCCGGTGCGCTTCTCGGCTATTTCTCACTCGCCTACATCAGCCGCATGACGCGCTCCTTCATGCTGAACGAGCTTGGTCAGGAGTATATCGTCGCCGCGCGCGCCAAGGGCCTCAGCGAACGCCGAATCGTCTGGTTCCACGCGCTCCGCAACGCCGCCGTGCCGCTCGTCACCGTCATCGCCTTGTCCTATGCCGGCCTACTCGAGGGATCGGTCCTGACCGAAACGGTGTTCTCCTGGCCGGGCATAGGCCTCTACATCACCAACTCCTTGCAGAATGCCGACATGAACGCCGTGCTCGGTGGCACCATTGTCATCGGTTCGGTGTTCATCACCATCAACATGCTGTCCGACCTGCTCTATCGGCTGCTCGACCCGAGGACTCGCGCAAGATGACCGATCCCTCGTCACCGGCGCCCTCGACGGCGTCGAATGAAAGCTGGCGCGAGTGGCTGCTCACTGCCGAGCCGCATTCCCGCAATCAGGCAAGGCTCGGCCGCGCCTATGTCACATGGCGTCGCTTTTCGGAAAATCGGCTCGCCGTTACCGGCCTTCTGATCATTGTCGCCCTGGTGCTGGTCGCCATCTTCGCCGATCTCCTGGCTCCGCATTCGGCGACTGTCGGCGACCTGGCCGGCGCCCGCTTGCTGCCGCCGGGGTCGCCCGGCTTCCTGCTCGGCACCGACGACCAGGGTCGCGACATTCTGTCGCGCCTGCTCGTCGGCTCGCGCATCACGCTCGCCGTGGTGGCGCTGGTCGCCATCATTGCCGCGCCGGTCGGGTTGCTGATCGGCACCGTCTCCGGCTTCGCCGGTGGCTACGTCGATGCAGTGCTGATGCGTGTCACCGACATTTTCCTGGCCTTCCCGAAGTTGATCCTGGCGCTGGCCTTCGTGGCCGCTCTCGGGCCGGGTATCGAGAACGCCGTCATCGCCATCGCGTTGACGTCCTGGCCGCCGTATGCCCGCCTCGCTCGCGCTGAAACGCTGGGTGTCAGAAACTCCGACTACATCGCCGCCGTTCACCTGATGGGTGCTTCGCCGGCTCGCATCGTCATCCGGCACATCATGCCGATGTGTCTTTCCTCGCTGATCGTCCGCGTCACGCTCGACATGGCGGGCATCATCCTGACGGCAGCCGGCCTCGGCTTCCTGGGCCTTGGCGCCCAGCCGCCGCTGCCGGAGTGGGGCACGATGATCGCCTCGGGCCGCCGTTTCATCCTCGACCAGTGGTGGGTAGCGACCATGCCCGGCATCGCCATCCTCATCGTCAGCCTCGGCTTCAATCTGCTCGGCGACGGGCTACGCGACGCACTCGATCCACGGGGGGCTGGCCGATGAAGCCGCTGCTGACCGTTAGCAACCTGTCGGTCACCTATCCGACACGCACCGGCGTCGTCGAGGCGGTGCGCGGCCTGTCTTTCGAACTCGGGCGGGAGAGGCTCGGCATCGTCGGCGAGAGCGGCTCGGGCAAGTCGCAGACCGGTCGCGCCATCATGGGCCTTACGCCGCCCCCCGGCATTGTTCGCGCTGACGCTCTATCCTTTTCCGGCGTCGATCTTCTGAAGGCCGGGTCGTCCACCTGGCGCGAGATGCGCGGCAGTCGCATGGCGATGATCCTGCAGGACCCCAAGTTCTCGCTCAACCCGGTGATGACCATCGGCCGCCAGATCACCGAAACGCTGCGCCATCACGAGAATGTCTCCAAGCGCGAAGCCCGACGCCGGGCCGTCGAAATGCTGGAGGCGGTGCAGATCGAAGATCCGGAGCGGGTTTTCGCCCTCTACCCGCACGAGGTGTCGGGCGGCATGGGCCAGCGGGCGATGATCGCCATGATGCTGGTCTGTGGCCCCGAACTGCTGATTGCCGACGAGCCGACCTCGGCGCTCGACGTCACCGTGCAGCTCGAAGTGCTCGGCATTCTCGATCGTCTGGTGCGGGACAAGGGTATGGGGCTCGTCTTCATCAGCCACGATCTCCGTTTGGTCTCTTCCTTCTGCGATCGGGTGCTGGTGATGTATGCCGGCCGGATCGTCGAGGAACTCGCGACCGCCGATCTTGCCGGCGCCAAGCATCCCTACACGCGCGGTCTGCTCGACTGCACGCCGAAGATCGGCGAGAGTCGGCATCCCCTGCCGGTGCTCGAACGACAGAAGGAGTGGGCGGCGTGACCATCCGCATCGAAAACCTGTCGGTGACCTTCGACGGCTTTCAGGCGCTGAAGTCGGTGAGCGTCGCCGTCGGCAAGGGCGAGTCCTTCGGTCTTGTTGGAGAGAGCGGATCGGGCAAGTCGACGCTATTGCGCGCTGTCGCCGGCCTTGCGCCCGTCAGCGCCGGCGCCATCGAGGTGAATGGCGAAGCGCTCCTTGGCAATCGGCGCAGTCGTGCCTTCCGCCGCGCCGTGCAAATGGTCTTCCAGGATCCCTATGCATCGCTGCATCCGCGCCAGACCGTCGATCGCCAACTGCTGGAGCCGCTCGCCATTCATGGCATCGGCGACGGCGAACGACGCATCCTGAAGGCGCTCGACGAGGTTGGCCTCGGTTCGTCCTTCCGCTTCCGCTATCCACACCAGCTATCCGGCGGCCAGCGGCAACGCGTCGCCATCGCCCGCGCCCTGATCGTCGAGCCCGAGATCCTGCTGCTCGATGAACCCACCTCGGCGCTCGACGCCTCGGTGCAGGCCGAAGTGCTGAACCTCTTGGAAGACGTGCGGAGCCGCCATGGTCTCACCTACATCATGGTCAGTCATGATCTCGGGGTGGTCACCCATATGTGCAGCCGCCTTGCCGTCATGAAGAGCGGTGAGGTGGTTGAAACGCTCGCCGCGACCGATCTTGCCGGCGGCAGGATGGTGTCCGACTACACCCGACGGCTTATGGTGGCGAGCAAGGGCTTCTCGCGCGAGATGGAGCCGGGCTAGCCCACGCTTTCTTTACCGGTTGCGAGCGACGGTTTACCCTCATCGAGTCGCCTGATCGGAAGCCATCGCGTGGAAACCGACCTATACCTTCCCGTAAAGCATCACCTCGAAAGCCTCGGCCTGACCGTCAAGGGAGAAGTGAAGGGCTGCGACCTTGTCGGACTGTCGGATGACGAGCCCGAGTTGGTGGTGATCGGCGAACTCAAGCGCGCCTTCACTCTGGAGCTGGTGTTGCAGGCGGTGGACCGAACGGCGGCGGCCGACGAGGTGTGGCTTGCGATCGGCGCTTCCAAACGCGGCCGCGGCCGCGAGGGTGATCCGCGCGTCAGGAAGCTATGCCGTTTCCTGGGCTTCGGCCTGATCGCCGTCACACCCACCGGCCTGATCGAGGTGATCGTCGAGCCGGCGCCCTGGAAGCCGCGCCGCGACGGCCGCCGTCGATCGCGCATTGTCGAGGAGTTCCGCCGCCGCAAGGGCGATCCGATCGTTGGTGGTTCGACGCGGCTGCCGCAGATGACGGCCTATCGCCAACAGGCCCTGGCCGTCGCCCTCGCATTGCGAGATGGACCGCAGAGGCCGCGCGATCTCAAGCCGACTGCCCCCGACGCGGCGAAAATCCTCCAGGCCAATGTCTATGGTTGGTTCGAGAGGGTCGAACGCGGCGTCTACAGGCTGACGGACGGCGGCAACGCGGCGCTCGTCACATGGGCAGCCTATCTCGCCGTGGGCAAACCCGCGGCGGCGTAAGCCTCACATCTTTGTGTGGCAGGCAACCGCCCGAAGTCTCTGGCAGTTTAGGGAAGTAACGCCATATTGCCAGAACCTGCCTCCAGGCGCATCGGAGCGATCTTCCCGAATGAACCCCTATTACGATCCCGCCAAGACCCACCACACTCCGGAAGGCTTCCATGATCCGGACGTGGAGGCCGGCCGAGCCACCCTTCGCGACATCTGGGAGTGGAAGCGTGAGGCGCGTCGCGAGGGAAAGCCGCTTCCGCCGAGCAGCCCGACACCGACGATAGATCCCGATCTCGGGCGCATCGCCGGCCCGGAAACCTCGGCCACCTTCATCGGTCACTCCACCATGTTGCTCCGCATGGGCGGCCTTACGGTGATGACCGACCCCGTCTTCAGCGAGCGTGCATCGCCTTTCAGCTTCCTTGGCCCGAAGCGGTTTGTATCGCCGGCCATCGCGCTCGACGCGCTGCCAGAGATCGATGTCGTGCTCATTTCCCACGGACACTACGATCACCTCGACCGATCCTCGGTGCGCCGCATCAACCGACGCTTCGATGGTCGGACGCTGTTCGTCGTCCCGCTCGGTGTCGGTGCCTTGCTGCGGCGTTGGGGCATCAGCAACGTCGTTGAACTCGATTGGTGGGAAAGCCACACCTATCGCGGCCTCGACATGATGTTGACGCCGGCCCGGCACTGGTCCGCACGCAGCTTCAATGACCGAAACCGCATGCTGTGGGGCGCCTTTGCCATCTTTGCTGATGACTTCTCCTGCTATTTTGCCGGCGACACCGGCTATGGTCGTCACTTCCATGAGACGCATGAGCGCCTGAAACCGCGCGAACGGAATGGCGTGCTTTTCGATCTGGCGCTGATGCCGATTGGAGCCTACGAGCCGCGCCGCATCATGAAGGAGCACCACATGAACCCCGAGGAGGCGGTGCTCGCGCATCAAGCCATCGGGGCGCGGCGGAGCATCGCCATCCATTGGGGCTGCTTCCAGCTCACCGACGAGCCGCTCGACGAACCGCCGATGAGGCTTGCAACGGCGCGCGCCGCGGCGGGGTTGGACGATGGCGACTTCGTTGCCCTGCCGGTCGGCGGTTCATGGTGGCGGCCGTCGGCCTGATCAAGCGCCGCCGACCGCCCCAAGTTGCCCCAGCCGCCCCGGCAGAAAGCCAATGGTCTCTGCCGTCGCGTTGGCGAAGGCGAAGCGCAGATAGTCGTCCTGTCCGGGCCCGAAGTAGCTACCGGGCACGGTGACGATTCCGGCCCGCCGAGCAAGCTCTTCCGCAACATGGGCTGATTGTACGCCGGCAAAAGGATGGCGGACGAAGGCGAAGTAAGCCCCGACTGCGCCGATCTCCCAGCCGTCCGTCTCGGCGATGGCTGCTTTCAATGCATTGGCGCGACGGGTGATCTCGGTCCGGTTCGTCTCACGCCAGGCGCCGAGCCTCGGCAATGCTTCGGCAACGGCGATCTGGCCGACGCGTGGCGCACAGATCTGCAGGTTGTCCATGATCTTGGCGATTTCGGCCACGACCGTGGGGCTGGCCGTCACGGCGCCCAGTCGATAGCCGGGAACGCAAAAGCTCTTCGAGAAGGAATAGAGCGAGATGAGCCCATCGCCCCAGCCGGCGCGCAGGAAGAGCTCGTGTGGCCGCCTCGCCTCGGCGGGCAGGAAGTCTCGATAGGTCTCGTCCAGGATCAGCCAGATGCCGCGCCGCCGGCAGAGCTCCAGGATGTCGGCGAGAAGGTCGGGAGGGTAGACGGCGCCGGTCGGGTTGTTGGGCGAGACGACGGCGAAAGCCCTGACATCGGTCGTGATCGCGGCATCGAGCGCTTCGAGGCTCGGCAGGAATCCGCCCTCCGCCGGACAGTCGACCAGACCGATTCCGATGCCGAACATGCGCAGCGATGTCTCGTGGTTGAAGTAGAACGGGTTGGACAGCAGAACGCGGCTGCCCGGTTCGGAGACGGCCAGCACGGCGCAGATGAAGGCCTGATTGCAGCCGGCTGTGATGTGGATGTTGTCGGCGGCGATGGCAGCCCCGTAAAGGGCGCTTTCGTCGATCGCGAGCGCTTCGCGCAGGGAATGGTCGCCCTCGATCGGACCATAGGCGGCCGTTGATGGATTGGCTGCCGCCGCCTTCAACAGGGCGATCAACTCGGGATGGGGCGGATAGCCGGGCACGGCCTGCGACAGGTCGACCGTTGTGCCAAGGCTGCCGTCATAGGCGCGCGCCCAAGCCTGAACCGAGGGAATGGGCGGCGGAGCGAGATCGGCAACGAGCGGGTTGAGACGCGGCATGTCCGGGATCCTGTGGCGGCGCGGAGTTCAGGGGGCGGGCGATGGAGTGGTTGGCCGGCGCTGTGACGAGCGGGCCGACAGCTTGGGTTCGGGCAGGGCGTCGGCATCGAGCGTTGCGAACATCCAGTCGACGAAGGCCTTGACGATCGGAGCGGAGCGCATCTCGTTGCGGCAGGCGATGAAGAAGCTGTCGTTGGCCGCGACGGACAGGTCGAATGGCACCACGAGGTCGCCGTCGGCGATCAGCCGGGCGGCGGTGATGGTATCGCCCACCGCGACGCCTTGCCCGTGCACGGCTGCCTCGGTCGAAAGGCGTGCATCACCGAGGAAGTGCTGGCGGCCACGCGGCAGGTCGGCTGCGTCGGCAGCACTCAGCCAGGTGGTCCATTCGTCGCCGCGGTCGCCGTGCAGCAGGGTATGGTGACGAAGGTCCCGCACGGAGCGCAACGGTCGGCTGGCGATCAGGCTGGGCGACACCACCGGAAACAGACGAAGCGGGCTCCACAGGCGGCTCCAACAGCCCTCGACGTTGCCTCGCCCGTAAAGGATGACGAGATCGACTTCCGGATCGCCGACGCGTGCCGGATCGTTGCCGGCGGAAAGGTTCAGCGTGATGCCGGGGTAGGCGTCGGTGAAGCCGTGAAGGCGCGGCAACAGCCAGAAGGACAAGAGACCGGCAACGCACATGATGGTCAGCGTGCCGCTTGCCTCGGGGCGCTGCAGGCGGGCCGTCGCCGACGCGATGTCGCCGAAGGCCTGGGCGACGGCGGGAAGCAGCAAGGCGCCCTGCGCGGTCAGCCGCATGCGGCGGCTGCCGCGTTCGAACAGCGAAGACCCCAGCGTCTCTTCGAGGGTCCTGATCTGATGGCTGACGGCGCCGTGTGTGACGCCAAGCTCGCGCGCGGCCGCCGACACCGAACCACGGCGGGCCGTTGCCTCGAAGGCGCGCAGCGAGTTGAGCGGCGGTAGCCGGCTGGGAATTCCCTGGTCGCCCATCGGATCCGTCTGTGAGAAAAATTCACACGATTGGATAAATCAATGTGAGTTGCATTTCAAATGGATTTGCCTTTTGATTGGGCAAACAAGGGCGATCAGCGCCCTGGGGAACAGTTCATCAGGTGCACCTGGGCAATCGTGGTTGCACCGACAACCGTCACGAATGCGGTAAACCGCCGTGTGACGTGTCGAGGAGTCGATCATCTATGGTTTGGGATGCCGAGCGGCTCAAGGCGCTGCGGGAGAGATATACCGGCAAGCCGGGTGAAACCTACGACCCCCGTTACGCTCGGGTCGCGGCGCGCATTTTTAACGGCACCACCCGGGCTGCTCCCTTTGCGGGCATGCCTACTTTGCTATCGGCCGCCGCTCGATCCATCGACTGGAGCGCGCCTGACTTCGGCGATCTCGATGTTGCCCTTCTGGGCATGCCGATGGATCTCGGCGTCACCAATCGCCCCGGTTCGCGCTTCGGGCCCCGCGCGCTCAGGGCCATCGAACGCATCGGCCCCTACAACGAGGTGCTCGACACGGCGCCCATCCACGATATTTCCGTCGCGGACATTGGCGATGTACCGTTTCGTGGCCGTTTCCGCCTGGAGCAAAGTCACGAGGATATCGAGCGGACGGTTGCCGCCATTGTCGCGGCCGGCGTGCTGCCCCTGTCCGTCGGGGGCGATCACTCTATCACCCATCCCATCCTCAGGGCGGTCGGCGCGAAGGGGCCGGTCGGGCTGGTCCACATCGACGCCCATTCCGACACCGGTGCCCCGTTTGACGACACAAAGTTTCATCACGGCGGCCCGTTCCGCAACGCCGTTCTCGACGGTGTGCTCGATCCCACCCGCACCATCCAGATCGGCATCCGTGGCTCGTCGGAGTATCTCTGGGAGTTCTCGCGCGATAGTGGCATGACGGTGATCGACGCCAGGGATATCTCCCACCTCGGCATTCCCGCCATCATCGAGACGGCGCGGCAGGTGGTGGGCGACGGCCCGACCTACCTCTCTTTCGACATCGACAGTCTCGACCCGGCCTACGCTCCCGGCACCGGCACGCCGGAGGTGGGTGGCCTTACCAGTCGGGAGGCGCTGGCGCTTCTACGAGGGCTGAAGGGGCTCAACTTGGTCGGCGGCGACGTCGTCGAGGTCGCCCCGCAATATGATGCCACCAGCAACACCGCGCAGATCGGCGCACAGATGCTGTTCGAGATCCTGAGCCTGATGGTGTTCAGCCCGGCGCTGAAAAAGAGTAAATAAGCATTAACGAGGGGAACCGGTCGCGCATGCCGAATACGGTGGCGGCCAGATAAAAGGGGACCAATGAGATGACCAAGCTCACCGATTTGTCCGTCAGCCGGCGCGCCTTGCTAGCGGCCGGTGCTACGGGAGCCGCCGTGCTCGCCATGCCGAACGTGCTCCGCGCCCAGGATCGTTCGCTCAAGGTCGGCGCCTATGGCGGCTACTTCAAGGATTCCTTCGACAAGAACGTCTTCCCCGAGTTCACCAAGGCGACGGGCATCGCCGTGGAGTCGGTTGCCGAGCCGACAGGCGAGGCTTGGCTGGTCCAGCTGCAGCAGGCGGCGAACGCCGGCGAGGCTCCCGCCGACGTGTCGATGATCTCGCAGACCTCGATGCTGAAAGGTCAGGCGACCGAACTGTGGGCGCCGCTCGATGCCGCCAAGATCAAGAACATCGACGCCCTGATCCCGGCCTTCGTCAACAAGTACCCCGATGGCCGCATCGCCGGCATCGGTGCTGTCGCCTGGTACGTGACGCTGGTCTCCAACACCGACGTCTACAAGGAAGCACCGACGTCGTGGGCCTACTTGTGGGACGCTTCCAACGCCGACAAGCTCGGCCTGATGGCGTTGGTCTCGAACTCCTTCCTGCTCGAAGTGACGGCCAAGACCTTCTTTGGCGGCACCAACGCGCTCGATACCGAGGAGGGCATCCTCAAGGTGTTCGACAAGCTCGCCGAGCTCAAGGGCAATGTTCGCCTGTGGTATCGCGACGAGGCGCAGTTCGAGCAGGCCCTGAAGTCGGGCGAAATCCCGATGGGCCAGTATTATCATGACGTGACCGGTCTCGCGATCGCCGACGGCTTCCCCGTTCGCTCCACCTTCCCCAAGGAGGGCGGTATCCTCGATTCCGGCTGCTGGGCGCTTTCCAAGGCATCGAAGAAGGTTGAGGAGGCGCACCTCTTCATCGACTTCATGAGCCAGCCGTCGATCCAGGCGCTGGTGACGCGCAAGGTCGGCACCGCGCCGACCGTCAAGCGCTCGCTGACCGACCTGACGGACGCCGAGTTCGCCGCCGCGTCGTCGGAGATCGATCCGATTATCCCGCGCTACGACATGCAGGTGGAAAAGGCCGACTGGCTGAACGAGAAGTGGACCGAGCTGATCGTCGGCTGATCCACCCAGATATCTCCGGCGCTCCGCTTGCTCGCGGGGCGCCTCTTTTCCTGCCAGCTTGGAAACCTTCATGTCGGGTCTGGTACTCAAGGGTGTCAGCCGGGAGTTCGGCCCGGTCAAGGCAGTGAACGATGTCGATCTTGAGGTGCCCAACGGGCGCTTCGTCTGTCTGCTCGGGCCGTCGGGCTGCGGCAAGACGACGCTGCTCCGGATGATCGCCGGTCTCGACGTACCGACCGCCGGCACCATCTCGATCGATGGCGAGGACATAACCCGCCTGCCCACCCACAAGCGCAACCTCGGCATGGTGTTCCAGTCGCTGGCGCTGTTCCCGCATCTGACCGTCGGTGGCAACATCGCCTATGCGCTCAGGATTCGGGGGCTTTCCAAGGAGGAGCAGGCACGCCGCGTCGAGGAGCTTCTGGCTCTCGTACATCTTCCCGGCTACGCCGACCGCGCAGTTTCCAAGTTGTCGGGTGGTCAGCGCCAGCGCGTCGCCATCGCCCGCGCGCTCGCCGTCAGCCCCCGACTGTTTCTCCTTGACGAACCCCTCTCTGCCCTCGATGCCAAGCTCAGGGAGGCCATGCAGGTCGAACTGCGCCAACTGCAGCAGCAGCTCGGCATCACCACCATCGTCGTGACGCACGACCAGCGCGAAGCCATGACCATGGCCGACACCGTCATCGTCATGCAGGGCGGCGAGATCCGCCAGGCGGCGTCGCCGGTGGAAATCTACCGCAAGCCGGCCGACACCTTCGTCGCCGACTTCATCGGATCCACCAACCTGATCGACATTGCGCGCGACGGGGACCGTGGCGTGTTGCTTGGCCGCCCGGCGGCCATCGCTCTGCCATACGGTGTCTCGAAGGCGACCTTGTCTATCCGCCCGGAGGATGTCGAGCTTACGGCGCCCTCTCCGGATCTGCCGGAAGCGACCGTCACCTTCGTTCGCGACCTCGGCGGCACAATCGAGTTCTTTCTCGATGCCGGAGGCGCGCAGGTGGTCGCCGTCACCAGCCCACGCGCCCGTCCGGAGGTTGCCATTGGCGATCGTGTCGGCTTGCGCCTCGATCCCGGCCGTTCCGTGGTGCTCACCCGATGAGGCGCGAACCGGCCCGAGGCTTTGCCCAGCATATGCCGGTGATCTTTCCCGGCCTCATGCTGACGGTCTTCTTCATCGTGCCGTTCGGCACCATGGTCGTCGTGAGTTTCTTTCGGCGCCAGCAGGGCGGCTTTTATGTGCCGGATTTCGTCCTGGCCAACTACGCCCGCTTCCTGACGCCTTTCTTCGGCAACGTTCTCGCCTTTTCTCTCTACCTTGCCGTCGCCGTAGCGGTGGTATCGCTGGTCGTCGCCGTGCCCTTCACCTATCTGATCGCCCGCTCAAGGCGGCGAACCCAGGTGATCTGGCTGGTGGCGCTCCTCTCCATCCTGTCCCTGTCGGAAGTCATCATCGGTTTCGCCTGGTCGACGCTCCTGTCGCGCACCGCCGGCATCACCAACCTTCTCGTCCGCTTCGGCCTGATGGAGGCGCCCAAGGCACTGGTGCCGGGGTTCGGCGCCGTCCTTACCGGCATGGTCTACCAGGCGATGCCCTACGCGGTGCTGGTACTCTATCCGTCGATGGTTCGGCTTGATCCGACCTTGACCGAGGCGGCGCGCACGCTGGGCGCCTCGCCGCTCAAGGCCTTCTTCACCGTGGTGCTGCCCGCGCTTCGGACCACGCTGATCGCCACGCTGATCATGGCCTTCATCTTCGCGCTCGGCTCCTATCTTCTGCCGCAGATTCTCGGCCGCCCGAGCCACTGGACGCTGTCTGTGCTGATTACCGACCAAGCGCTCTACCAGTCCAACATGCCGTTCGCGGCCGCCATGGCGGTCTTCCTGGTGCTGGTATCGCTGGCGCTCGTCACCTTGACGATGTTCGTCGGCAAGAAGCTGGAGGCCTGAGATGGATCGCTTCCTCTCCCGCCTTTATCTCGCGCTGGTCGGCATCTTTCTCGCCGCGCCCATCGTCGTCGTCGCGGGGGTGTCCTTCAACGAGAAACAGAACCTCGCCTTTCCCCCGCAAGGCTTTTCGTTCCACTGGTTCGCCGAGATCTTCGTCAACCCCGAATGGTTCCGCGCACTCGTGGCCTCGGTGCTGCTGGCCATCACCTCAGCTGCGCTCGCCGTCGCCATCGCGCTGCCGCTTGCCTGGTTCCTCTGGCGTCGCGTCGCGCCCTGGGCGCAGGTCTTTCAGCTTCTCGGCGTCGCCCCCTTCACACTGCCGCCGGTGATCACCGCTCTGGGCTTCCTCACCTTCTGGGCTACGTCCGGCTTCTATGGTCAGGTCTGGACGGCGGTGATCGCCCACGCCATTTTCTTCGTGACGCTGCCGCTCGTCACGCTGACATTGGGCTTCTCGTCAATCGACCGCTCGCTGACCGAAGCCGCCGCCACCATGGGCGCCGACGACCGCACGGTGTTCCGCACTGTCGTGTTGCCGTTGATCCTGCCCTATGTGGTTTCCGGCTACGCCTTCGCCTTCGTGCTGTCGCTCAACGAATACATCGTCGCCTACATGACCATAGGATTCGTGCGCGAGACGCTGCCGATCAAGGTGTTCAACGCACTTCGCTACGGCTACACGCCCACCATGGCGGCGGTGTCGGTGCTGTTCGTGGCCGTCACGGCGGCGGTGTTCGGCTTGATCGCCCGTTTCGGCGACCTGCCGAAACTGATGGGCGCCATGTCTTCGAAGGACTGAGCCTTTCGGGGGGCGCCTATATGACCTTGCCGGGGTTGAGCAGGCCATGGGGATCGAGCGCCACCTTAAGGCTCCGGACCAGCGCTATCTCGGCCTGTGAGCGGCTGTGCCCGAGCCAGTCGCGCTTCAATGCGCCGATGCCATGCTCGGCCGATACCGAGCCCGTGAAACGTCGCGTCACGCCGTAGACCACGCTCTCGACGTCATGATGGCCGGTCGGGCCGGGCTCCTCGACCGATGCCATGACATGAATGTTGCCGTCGGCGGCATGGCCAAAGAAGACGGCTCGGCTTGCCGGTAGCCTTTTCGCCAGCTCCGAACGGCAGGCCTCCACGAACCGGCCGACCTCGCCGGGGGGCAGGCCGACGTCGAAGCTCTCGTGCTCGCCGAGCACCGGCTCGATCTCCGCCGAGGCGTCGCGGATCGCCCAGAAGGCTTCCATGTCCGACAGTGACTGTGCCAGCATCGCGTCCGCCACGAGCCCGGCCTCGAATATGCCCTCGAGAAAGGCCTCGAAGGTGGCCCCGTCGCGGGCTCCGTCGCGGCCGTGCCCCTCGACGAGCAGATAGAGCCCGTGTCTTTCGGCGAAGGGATCGCGGCGGCCGGCCACGTTCTCGGTCACCATCGCCCAGTAGTCCGGCCACATGACCTCAAAGGCGGAAAGCATCGGGCCGAGTTCGGCGCGGGCGCTGGCGAGAACGTCCGCGGCGTCCTCGAAGTCGCGGACGGCGATCAGCGCCAGCCCGGTCCAGCGGGGCAGGGGTTGCAATGCGAAGACGGTCCGCGTCACCACGCCGAGCAGGCCCTCGGAGCCGACGAACAGTTGCTTGAGGTCGGGGCCGGCGTTGTTCTTCAGCATCTTGTTCGGCGAACCGATTACGGTGCCGTCGACGAGCACCGCTTCGAGGCCCAGAACCGAAGCGCGCGTCATGCCGTAGCGTAGGACACGGTTGCCGCCGGCATTGGTCGACACGATGCCGCCGGCGGTTGCCGTGCCGCGAGCGCCAAAGTCGATGGGAAACAGGAAACCCTCGGCTTCCGCGGCCTGCTGCATCGCCTCAAGCGGCGTTCCGGCCCGCGCGGTGAGCGTCATGGCGCGTCCATCGATTTCCTCGATGCCGACCATTCGCTCGAGCGACAGCGCCAGTGAGCCGGGTGCGGGGGTGGCGCCGCCGCAGAGGCCGGTGAGGCCGCCCTGCGTCGTGATGGGAAGGCGGTGACGGTTGGCAATGGCGAGCGCGACGGACACCTCGTCAGTCGTCGCCGGTCTCAGGACGGCAAGCGGCTTCTGCGAACGGAGAACCGAGGCATCGGCGTGATTGCGAACGGGGATGTCGTCATCGGTCAGAAAGCCGACCGGGCCGAGCGCCGCCCGCAGTTCCGAAAAGGCCAATGTCTCGTCCTGTCCACCCATCTCGACGCCCCGTCACTCCGCGAGGACCGGCATAGCATGCGTGCCGGTCCTCGCGACAGCGTGTTCGGGCGTAGGGTCAGGAATAGACGCGCACCAGATGGTTCTCCCGGTGTTCGATCAGGTGTCCACCGGATCGAGCGGTGTCGGCGACGAGCCCCAGGTCCTTCAGCTCCTCCTCGCTCCAGCGCTCGTGCAAATGCGGCACGGCGTCGAGCAGCGAGCGGGTGTAGGGATGTTGCGGGTCGCCGAAAACCCGGTCGGTTGCCCCCATCTCGACGATCACGCCCTTCTGAAGGATGATGATCCGGTCGGAGATGTAGTTGCCCAACGCGAGGTCGTGAGTCACGAAGATGATCGACAGCCCCTGGCGCTTGAGATCGCCGAGGAGGTTGAGGACGTCGATGCGCGTCGAAGCGTCGAGCATCGAGATGATCTCGTCGGCCACGAGCAGCCGGATGTCGAGAACCAGCGCCCGGGCGATCAGCAGGCGCTGCAACTGGCCGCCGCTCATCTGGTGGGGAAACTTGTCGAGCGCCGCGGTTTCGAGGCCGACCGCGTTGAGCGCGTCGGTCAAGCGCGTTTCCCAGGTGGCCGCGTCAAGGTCGGAGAGGAACTCGCGCCGGATGGTCCGGAAGACGCGGCCGACCTTGAAGATCGGGTTGAAAGAGCTGAACGGGTCCTGAAACACGCCCTGGACACGGCGGTAATAGGATTTCAGGCTGGCGCCCTTCAGGGTGGAAATGTCCTCGCCGTCAAAGGTGATGCGACCTTCGCTGACCGACGTGAGGCGCAGGATCATGCGACCGACGGTGGTCTTGCCCGAGCCGCTTTCGCCGATCAGCGACACCACTTCGCCGGGTTTCACCTCGAAGTCGACGTCGTGGATCACGCGCTTCTTCTTGCCGCCGAAGGCTCCGGAGCGGAACAGCTTCGATACGTTCTCAACCTTGAGCATGGGCGTCCGCCTTCCAGCAAGCGACCTGATGGCCGGGAGCGATCTCGATGAAGGGAGGCTCTTCGACGCACTTGCCGAAGGCCAGCGGGCAGCGATCGCGGAAGCGGCAGCCCGTTGGCGGTGAGAGCAGTGACGGTGGCCGACCCTTGATGCCCGGCAGGCGTTGTTCCTCGAAGCGGATGCCGACTTCGGGCAAGGAACCGAGCAGCAGGCGCGTGTAAGGGTGCGCCGGAGCCTCGACGATGGTGCGTGTCGGCGCCTTCTCTGCCAGCTTGCCGGCATACATGATCATGATGCTGTCGGCGACCTGCGCGAGGATGGCGAGGTCGTGGGTGACCACGATCATCGACTTGACGTAGCCACGGTCGCGGAACTCGACCAGCGCCCCCGCCACCTTCTTCTGGGAGGCGACGTCGAGCGCCGAGGTCACCTCGTCGGCGATGAGCAGCGAGGGGTCGAGCAACGTCGACAGGACCATGACGACGCGCTGCTTCATGCCGCCCGAAAGCTCGATCGGGTACATGCCGAGCACGTCGGGCGTCAGCCCGAGAATGGCCAGACGCCGTTCGAGTTCGGGCCGGAGCGTCGACCCCTTGAGGCCGCGCGCATCCAGGAGCTCGTCGATCATCCGTCCGATGCGCCGCGTTGGGTTGAGCGCGCTCATGGCGTATTGCGGAACGATCGAAACCTCGCTGAAGCGATAGGGGTTCATCGCCCTGTCGTCGGCGATCGGCAGCACCTTGTCGTCGAGCACGACCTGCCCGCCGACATATTGCATGCGCTCTTCCAGGCGGATCAGCGCCTTGCCCAGCGTCGACTTGCCGCAGCCGGACTCGCCGGCCAGTCCCATGATCTCACCGTCGGCGACCGAGAAGCTGACGCCGTCGAGGGCTTTGACCGCGCCGGCGAGCGTCCGGTAGTGGATCTTGAGGTCGGATACCGCCAGCATGTCAGAGCGCCCTCAGCTTGGGATTGAATACCTCGTCGAGGCCGACGTTCATGACGTAGAGCGAACCGACGATGGCAGTGATGGCAAGGCCCGGCGGTACGAACCACCACCACATGCCCAGTTGCAAGGCAGCGTTCATCACCGAGAAGTTCATCATCAGACCGAGCGATATGGAATCGGTCGGCCCGAGCCCGATGAAGTCCAGTGTCGCGGCGGTCAGGATGGCGCCGCCGAACAGCAGGATGAAGGTCATCACCAGGTAGGAGCTCATGTTCGGTGCGATCTCGCCGAAGATGATGCGGAACGTGCTCTCGCCATTGAGACGGGCCATGCCGACAAAATCGCGCGAGGTGAGCGAGAAGGTCTGGGCGCGAATGGCGCGCGCCGCCCACGGCCAGGATGTGAGGCCGATGAACATCGCTTCCGTGCCGAGGCCGCGCACGCTGAGATAAGCCGCGACCACAAGCAGGACGGCGAAGGTGGGAATGACCAGCACGACGTTGGTCAGCATGTTCAGGACTTCGTCGACGATGCCGCCGCGATAACCGGCGAAGAAGCCGACCAGCATGCCGATCACCGCCGCGGTGATGCCGCCGAGGGCCCCGACGATGAAGCTGGACCTCAAGCCGTGGACGAACTGCGAAAACACGTCCTGACCGAACAGAGTGGTGCCGAACCAGTAGTCGGCCGACGGCGGCAGACCCGGAGGGGCATCGAAGGTCAGCGGCTCGTGGGTTGCGAGCATCGGTCCGAAGATCGCGCCGAGGAGAAAGATCAGGAAGACGACGGCGCCGATGACCAGCTTGGTGTTGCGAAAGGCGAAGTAGAGGATCTCGTTGCGGCCGCTCTTGGCGGCGGGAGCTGCCGGAGAAGAACTGGTGCTCGTCATGCTGCATCTCCTTGCAATCCGACGCGGGTGCGCGGGTCGACGATCACGTAGACGACGTCGACGATCAGGTTGGCGAGCAGCACGCCGACGATGATGAACAGGAACACGCCCTGGATCACGAAATAGTCCTGGTTCTGGATACCCGACAGCACCAGCCAGCCGAGGCCCGGGTAGGAGAAGACGATCTCGGTGACCAGCGCGCCGCCGACCACTGCGCCGAGCTGCAGGGCAAGACCGGTGATCTGGGGCAGCATGGCATTGCGGAAGGCGTATTTGCGAACGAGCCGCTGCGGAGCGCCCAGCGCCATCAGATAGTTGGCGTAGTCGCTTTCGAGCTCGTAGATGATCATGTTGCGCATGCCGATCGCCCAACCGCCGAGCGCCACCAGGAACAGCGAGGCAAATGGCAGGATCCAGTGGTAGAGAAGACTGCTGATGAACTTCCAGGTCCACTCGGCCTTGAGCGACTGGTCGTAGCCGAAGGCCAGCGGGAACCAGCCGAGCGACGAGCCGAGCACCCACGCCAGCAGGATGCCGAGCCACATGTAGGGCGTGGCGGTGAGGAGATAGCCGAGGGGCAGGACGGTGTTGTCCAGGAGCTTGCGCCGCGCCGCCAGCGCGCCGACGACGTTGCCGACATACCAGGAGAGCAGGATCGACGGCAGCAGCAAGCCCAGAGTGTAGGGCAGGGCGCGGCCGATCAGCGTCGTCACCGGGGTCGGGAACAGCATGATGGAACGGCCGAGGTCGCCGTTCAGCAGTGCCCACCAGAAGTTGAGGTACTGCTGCCAAAGCGGCTGGTCGAGGTTGAAGGCCGCCATGAAGTAGGATGTCAGCGCCGCGTTGGCGTCCGGCATGAGGGCGATGCGCGACACGAGCGCGTCGACGGGATTGCCCGGCATGAAGCGCGGGATAGCCCAGTCGATGGTCACCGCGACGATGAACGTCAGGAGATAGATGAATAGCTTCCGGGCGAGGTAGCGCAGCACGGTCGGGGCTCCGGAAAAAGAACAACGATTCCCCAGCCGGACCCGGGCGGCGACGTTTGTCGTCGTCCGGGTTCTGCGCAAGCGAGTCGTTTGTTCGGTCGGACGGAGGCGTCCCGGCGGCGCTAGCCACCGGGACGGGGAATCGGCGACTTATTCGCCGGCCGGCTCGAGATGGGTAATGGTGTCGAGTCCGGTCATTTGCAGCCAGCCGCGCCACGAGATCGGGATGAACTGACGATCGGTGCCGTCGGCAGGCCAATTCTTCCAGGTCGTGGTGCTCATCTGCGCCCAGGCGCCGTTGTACCAGAGCGGAATCATCGGCAACTGGTCCATGAAGCTGACCTGAAGCTTGGCCGTGATTTCCTTCATCTTCTCGATGTCGGTGCGCGGCGTCTTGGCGAGCTGCACGGTGAGGTCCCAGGCTTCCTTGTCCTCGAAGCGCGCAAAGTTGTAGTTGGTCTGCGAGCTCAGGATGGGCAGCTGGTAGAGGTAGCGGTAGTAGGTGTAAGGCGTGTCGCTGAGCGGCTGGGAATTCTCGATCATCAGATCGAAATTGCCGGTGTTGCGCTGCGACTGGTAGGTGTTGAAGTCAGGATATTTCGGCGTGATCTTGATGCCGACCGCCTTGGCGTCGGCCGAGATCATCTGCACGGCCTGCATCCAGTCCGACCAACCCGAGGGAACTTCGATCTTGAGGTCGATCGGCTCGCCCTTCGGCGTCTGGTAGAAGCCGTCGGGTCCCTTCTTGTAGCCGGCCTCGTCGAGGATCTCGGCCGCCTTCTTCGGGTCATAGCTGAAGCCGTGCTGCTTCACCGCTTCCTTGTCGATGTACTTGTCCCACACTGGCAGAAGGCCGGTCGGGCTCGCCGGCAGCACGACGTTGCCGTAGTCCACCTTGGCGATCTGGTCTGTGTTGATCGAGAAGGCCAGGGCGCGGCGGAAGGCCGCATCGTCGAGCGGGGCCTTCTTGGTGTTCGGCAACAGCCACGACGTCACGGCCGGTAGCATGTACGGCGGCTTGTCGTAGTAGGTGTGCAGGCCATAGCCGCCGCTGATCAGCGTCGCCACGCCCGGCAGGAAGTTGTTGTTGAGATCCTGCTTGCCCGAGAGAAGCAGGCCGAGCGCCACGTTGTTCGAAGAGTTGACGAGATCGATGATGTACTTGGGCTTCGGATCGGGCGAGATGCCCGCCTTGGAGGCCCACCAGCCGTCCGGCGTCTTGGTCCAGACGACGCGCGTCGTCGGGTCATAGCCGGCCTTGTCGAACACATAGGGGCCGGTGCCAATCGGCTCGTCCGGCGTCCAGGACGTGATCTCGGTTTCGTTGGCATGATCCTTCCACTGGGAAGGCTTCATCATCGGGATGTTCCAGAGGGCGTTCTGCCAGGCCTGGTAGTTGGGCGTACCCTCGAAGGTCACCGTCACCGTGTTGCCGGCCGCTTCGACGCTCTTGATGCTCTTGTAGAGGTCGGTCCACCAGATCGTCGGCAGCTTGCCGAGATCGATGTTCCACTTCACGTCGTCGGCGGTGAAGTCGTCACCATCGCTCCACTTGATTCCGGAACGGATGGTCAGCTTGAAGACGGTGGGGCTGTCCCATTCGCCCTTTTCGGCCAGCCAGTCGATGTACTTGTCGGCGATCGGATCGTAGCGGAACAGCGTCTCGTTGACGAGGCCGATCAGGCCGTTGGCGAAGTTGCCGAAGTATGGGTTGAAGCCGACAATGTTGCCCCACTGGGCGCCGCTCATGTAGAGCGTCTCGTTGCGCGGATACTCACCCGACTGCGCCAGGGCCGAGCCGGCCACCGTCGCCATCAGTGCAGCAGCCGACACGACCGTGAAGGTGCGGCGATTGATACCAAACGACATCTCGATCCTCCCTTTCCTCCTGCGGCGACAAGCTCCCCGCCGCGACCAAACGCTTCCCGCACGGCCTGCGCCGTAGGGTTGCACATCTTTCGAGAGGGTCATGGGCAAGTGCGGTCAGGAAAAGGGGACTACCCAAACGATCCGACCGTGCGGCCGATGACGGAACAGCGGCGACTGTTGGCTCCTCTCGCTCCACCCATCAGCAAGTCACTGAAATATCGCGACTATCTCCTCTGGAACTCGCGACATCACAGCTGGCGACCTGCCGGCGCGCCTTCCGCGGTTGCCCGCGGCATTCTTTCCTGTAACGTTACAGTAGCCTTACCCAAAGGCGCAACAATACGCAAGCCTCTGTTCTGTTACTCGCCCAAAGGATGTAGGGTGAGCGATTGGGAGGAGCAGCGCCGTCGGGAACGACCGGGGGATTTGCGCTGATTGGCAACATGGTATCGCACGACGAGACGCGCTCGGAAGACGCGCCCGCTCAGCCGCCCGTTCGGCCGACGCTCAAGACCATCGCCCGGCTGGCCGGCCTTGGCGTGACGACGGTGTCCCGCGCGCTTCACGATGCGCCCGACATTGGCGAGGAGACAAAAGCACGCGTCCGCCGGCTCGCAGAGAGCCTCGGCTACCAGCCGAACCGGGCCGGCGTCCGTCTGCGCACCGGGCGCAGTCACGTGATTGCCTTGGTGCTGGCTACCGAGGCCGAGGAACTGGGCATCAACTCGCAGCTCATCTATGGCATTTCCGAGGCCCTGTCGTCCTTGACCTATCAGTTGGTCGTCATGCTGCATGACCCGAGCGCCGATCCTCTCGGGCCGGTTCGCAGCATTGTCGAGGCCGGGGCCGCCGATGGCATCCTGTTTGCCCGTATCGAGCCGGACGACGCGCGCGTCCGCTTCCTGACCGAACGCGGCGTGCCGTTTGCGACGCATGGGCGAACCGACATGGGCATCGTCCATCCCTACTTCGACTTTGACAACGAAGCCTATGCCGAGAGCGCCGTGAAGCGTCTCGCAAGTCTCGGCCGGCGTCGTCTGGCGCTGGTCGGACCGCCTCCGCACCTTGCCTACGCCCGCCATATGGCGACCGGCTTTTGTCGCGGTATCTCAACCTTGGGTCTCGAGAAAGTATCTGTGGAGGGTATCGATACCGACAGCCCTCATGAGCGGATTCAGGCTGAGGTACAACGTTTGATGCAACGCGCCGATCGACCGGATGGAATCGTCAGTGGCGGTGCCGTGGCGGCTCTGTCGGTAACTGCCGGCGCCGAGGCGGCGGGCCTTGTTCTCGGCGGTGATTTCGACGTTGTCGTGAAGGAGTCGTCCGACCTGTTTCGGAAGTTCCGGCCGGCCATCGAGACGGCGCGCGAGGACTTTCGTGCCGCCGGACGCTGGCTGGCTCAGGCAATCGTCGGCCGCATCGAGGGCACGGCCGACGCCGACATCCATTTCCTGGATGTGCCACGGATCGAAGTGTCCGAGACTATGGACGAAAGGGTGGTTGCCGGCGGTATTCGATGATGCCATCGGCCAGATACGGCAAAGCGCCCGATCCGGTCAGGGAAATCGAGCGCTCGGCGTCGGCCGGGGTGGTCGGCCGGGGTTCGTGGGCCGCGATTGGCCCTGGGCTTCAGCAGCCGAAGGCGCGCTGGCGGCAGAGGCCGCGCGCCGCATGGCGCGTCCGGACCTCAAGATCGTAGCGATCGGCGGCGGTGATGTAGACGAGTTCGCGCTCGGCGGCAGCAGGGGCGCGGAAGGTCTTTGCGAGGTGCTTCAGGGTGCCGAACATGATCTTTGTCCTTTTCCGTTCCGGGCGTCTCCCGGAACCCGTTTCCACTCTTTTTCTTTGCACCTCGAATATAGCCTCGCGCCGCCCTCTCTCCAATGGGCTGAAGCCGCCGCTGCGAGTCGTATTTTCTTTGGGGATGCTTCAGTTTTCCTGAGAAAAGCCTTCCAGCACGATCTTGCCGCGTGCTCTGCCGGTCTCGATGATCGCATGGGCGCGGCGGAGGTTGTCGGCGTTGATCGGCCGCAGCACTTCGGTGAGTGTCGTCCGGAGCCGGCCGGCGTCGACAAGGCTGGCGACTTCGGTGAGCAGCTTCCCCTGTTCCTCCATATCCGGCGTCTCGAACAGTGAACGTGTGAACATCAGCTCCCAGTGAACCGACACCGCCTTGCGCTTGAACCCGATGATGTCGAGGCTGTCGGGATCGTCGATCAATCCGAAGCGGCCCTGCGGCGCGATGAGTTTCGCGATCTCCTGGAGATGGCGATGCGTCTCCGTGGTCGAGAAGACGAAAGCCGGCGCACCGATCCCGAGCGCGGCTACTTCGTCGGCGAGCGGACGCGAATGATCGACGACATGATGGGCGCCAAGCTCGATTACCCAACCTCTCGTCTCGGGACGCGATGCCGTGGCGATGACGGTGAGGTCGGTCAGCGCTCTGGCGAGCTGGATGGCGATCGAACCGACACCGCCCGCTCCGCCGACGATCAGAATGGCGTCGGCGGCGCCGGGAACCTTGCGCCGCACGTCGAGCCGATCGAACAGCATCTCCCACGCGGTAATGGCGGTGAGCGGCAATGCCGCCGCCTCGGCGTCGCTCAGCGTTCCAGGCTTGCGGCCGACGAGACGCTCGTCGACGAGATGGAATTGGCTGTTGGCGCCGGGACGGGCGATCGACCCGGCGTACCAGACCTCGTCGCCGGATTGAAATGTGGTCGCCTCGTTCCCCACGGCGACGACGCGACCCACTGCATCCCAACCGAGCACCTTGAATGTGCCGGGCGCCGGCACGGCGCTCTTGCGCACCTTGGTGTCGACAGGATTGACGGCAATGGCGGCGATCTCGACCAGGAGATCCCGGCCCGCTGCGACGGGCGTCGGCAGATCGACGTCGAGGAGCGAATCCGGGCGGTCGATGGCGCCGGCTTGACGATAGGCGACGGCTTTCATCATGAACTTCCTCTTCTGTTGATATACGCAATAATTGTCCTTACAGACGAAAGGTGCCAATACGCACAACGAACGCAGATACTGCAGAAAAGGATAGTGTCATGGCCAAGGTCCGGCATTCCCGCTTTGACTGCGTGCCGGGGTGTTCGGTTGAAGCGGCCATCGGACTGATCGATGGCAAGTGGAAGTCGGTGATCCTCTTTCATCTTCTGGCGAGGACGCTGCGCTTCGGCGAGTTGAGCCGAATTCTCGTCCTGGTATCGCCGCGCATGCTGACCAACCAATTGCGCGAGCTGGAAGAAGATGGGCTGGTGGTACGCACGGTCTATCCTCAGGTTCCGCCGAAGGTGGAATACTCATTGTCGCCGCTCGGCCGCTCGATGGAGCCGGTGCTGATGGCTCTGAAGACGTGGGGCGATGCGAACATCAGCCGCTTCGGCAAACCGAACGGGTTGGATCCCCGCGAAAGAAAAAACCCACCGGCGTCGGCCGGTGGGCATCAGTGGGCCAGGTTCGATCCGGAGCCGATCGAATAGATCGGCCCGGTTCCTCGCTAGGCCTGTTTCGGGGCGCGATCGAGCAGCGCATAGAGCAGGATGGCGCCAAAGGTCGCGGTGCCGATGCCGCCCAGCGTGAAGCCGCCGATGTTGAGCGTGAGATCGCCGGCACCGGCGATCACCGCTGCCGCGGTGGTGATCAGGTTCTTGGTTTCGGAGAAGTCGACCTTGTTCTCCACCCAGATCCGACCAGCCGTCGCAGTGATCAGGCCGAAGATGACGATGGACAGACCACCGATCACCGGACCGGGGATGGTGCCGATCAGCGCACCGAACTTCGGCGAGAAGCCGAGCAGGATGGCGATCACGGCCGCCACCACGAAGATCAGCGTCGAGTAGATCTTGGTCACCGCCATCACGCCCATGTTCTCGGCATAGGTGGTGACGCCGGTGCCGCCGAAGGAACCCGACAGCATGGTGGCAAGTCCGTCGCCGAGGAACGCTCGGCCGACGTAGCGATCGAGGCTGCGGCCGGTCATGGCGCCGATTGCCTTGATGTGCCCGAGATTCTCGGCGACCAGAATGATCGCCACCGGCGCGATCAGCGCCATGGCGCTGGTCGAGAAGGTCGGCGCGGTGAAGGTCGGCAGACCAAACCAGGGCGCGGCGTCGAGCTTGGCAAAATCGATCGGCGCGTCGCCGAACGAGGCGGCTCCCAGCCAATAGACCACATAACCGACGAGGCCGCCGATCAGCACCGGAATGCGGCGCAGCATGCCCGGCGCATAGACGGCGGCAGCGCCGACGGCGACGATGGTGATGAGGCCGACTGTCCGATCGAAGCCGGTCGCGGAGATGCCTTTGACGGCGATTGGCGCCAGGTTGAGGCCGATCGCCGCGACGATGGCACCGGTGACAACCGGCGGCATCAGCTTCTCGATCCACTGGTAGCCGATCTTGATGACGATCAGGCCGATCAGCGCGTAGAGCGCACCGGCCGCGATAATGCCGCCGAGCGCCACGCCGATGTTGACGTTGGTGCCGGTACCGGCATAGCCCGAGGCGGCCATCACCACGGCGATGAAGGCAAAGCTCGATCCGAGGTAGGAAGGCACGCGCCCACCGACCACGAGGAAGAAGATCAGCGTGCCGATGCCGGAGAACAGCACGGCGACGTTGGGGTCGAAGCCCATGATGATCGGCGCAAGCACCGTCGAGCCGAACATGGCGACAACGTGCTGGAAACCGGCGATCAGGGTCTGCGGCCAGGGCAAGCGCTCTTCCGGCGCGACGCGATCGGCGGTGGTCAGTTTCCAGTGCGGAAACCAGCCTTCGGTTGGGCTTGTTGTCATGATTGTCTCGTCTGTTGTCCCCGGTCCGTCCCCCCGTGGGCGGCCGCATGGGAAAGGCGAGATGGTCACTATCCCCAACACCTGCGCAGGCGAAAGAGCAGCCTTCTACTAGCATGTCGGACGGTCAGGCGCGTGACATGCTGATTTCTAAGACGAAAACGTACATTTTGACCAGATGGTCAGATTTCAACCCATTGACAATCCACAGAAAAATCAGTCTCGGCGATGCCCGGCCGCCAATGTTCCCGGGACCGAATCGGCTTGACAGTCGTTGCCGCTTGTCGGCAGGTGATCGTGTGCAAGGTGTTTCGGCGGCATTCGGCCGCCGAGATGAAACGGGAACGGGGAAGGATCACGATCCGAAACCCCGGCCGCCCCCGCGACTGTGCGCGGTGAGCCTCCGTCCGGAATGCCACTGGGATTTTCCCGGGAAGGCGGACGGCAGGCAGCGATCCGCGAGCCAGGAGACCGGCCTTGGACAAACATTCGGATTCCGTCGGGTGAGACGGAAAAGGAGACCGACATGCATATCGAACCCGGCCTGGTGGCCGATGGTAAACTGTGGCTCAGCTATCTCACGGCGACGGGCGCTGCCGGCTACGGCCTGACGCTCGCCTGGAAGATGGCGCGGGAGACCGGCGTTCTGTCGCTTGGCCTGCGCTCCGTGGCCACGACCGCGCTCGTCTTTTCCTTCTTCGAGGTGTTGCCGCACTATCCGGTCGGCGTCTCCGAGGTGCACCTCATTCTCGGATCGACGCTGTTCCTGCTGTTCGGCGCCGCTCCCGCGGCCATCGGTCTTGCCTTGGGTCTTCTGATTCAGGGGCTGTTCTTCGCCCAGTTCGATCTGCCGCAATACGGCATGAACGTCACCACGCTTCTGGTGCCGCTCTTCGGCCTCTCGGCTCTCGCCAGCCGCGTCATCGCGCCGGCAACGCCTTATGTCGAGCTGAAGTACCGACAGGCACTGGCTCTTTCCACCGCCTATCAGGCGGGCATCGTCGCCTGGGTCGGCTTCTGGGCCTTCTATGGCCAGGGTTTCACCGTCGACAACTTCGCCGCCATCGGTTCGTTCGGCGGAGCCTACATGCTGGTGATCATCGTCGAGCCGCTGGTCGATCTGGCCGTGCTGGCAGGCGCCAAGCTTCTTCATGGTCTGCGTGGCAGCTTCATGGTCGAGCGTCGCCTTTACGACGCCGCCTGACAGCCTCGATCAGAGCCTTTTCGCCGCGCCGTTCCGGACATCTGGAGCGGCGCGGTTTTCATTCGTGGAGCGCCCGGATTGGGGCCGCCGCACGGAGTCCCCCGTCTCCTTACACCGCTTCCGTCAGGTTTCGACCTTTTGGGCGGAACCTGACGGAAGCGGAAGCGCCCGACCGGGCGCCGGCCGGCCAGGCCGAAACCCGTTTGAGCTGGATGCAACCAGAGCAAACGGAACGCGTATTGTCTGTCCTCCCCGACATGCCGCACGGTCCAGGCGACCTCTGGCGGCTTGACAGTGGCAAGCCTTTCCGCATAACGTCGTAAACGTTTACGGGAGCGAGCAGGCAGGGAGGAAAGTCCTGTCCGGGCTGGGGCCTTCGAGCGTCATGACCGTGCTGGCGAGTACGGATGACGAACGCGGAACTTTGTCCTTTTGAGGCCGGACAACCTGTCGGAACGCCACCTGCCTGTCCTGGTCTCAAGGCCATCTTCGGCCCGGACCGGTCGGCCAACTGT
Organism: Pleomorphomonas sp. NRK KF1; assembly: GCF_023721755.1. Lineage (GTDB taxonomy): Bacteria > Pseudomonadota > Alphaproteobacteria > Rhizobiales > Pleomorphomonadaceae > Pleomorphomonas. The sequence goes on from NZ_JAMDLH010000003.1 coordinate 147,977, forward strand.
GGAGGAGTAGGGAGCATGAAGACATCGGCAATCCTGGGGGCGGTGCTCTACGCCGGCGCCGCGACGTTCGGCATGGCGGCGCATGCCGCCGACCCCGTCACCATCACCATCTGGTGCCAGGACGACGAGCGCCAGCCGGGCCTCAACCTCGCCAAGGAATTCGGCGAGAAGAACCCCGACATCAAGGTCGTTTACCGGCAGATCCATTTCGATGACGTCACGTCCGAGGCCATGCGCGCCTACTCCACCGGTCAGGCGCCCGACATCATCGCCATCGACAATCCCGAGCATGCGCTGTTCGCCTCGCACGGCGTCTTCCTCGACCTCACCGATCGCATTGCCAAGTCCGACGTGATCCACAAGGAAGACTACTTCCCCGGTCCGCTTGCCTCCGTCACATGGGACGGCAAGATCTACGGCGTGCCCAAGGCTACCAACACCATCGCCCTTTACTACAACGCCGACATGTTCAAGGCGAAGGGGCTCGACCCGGACAAGCCGCCGCAGACCTGGGACGAGATGGTCGACGCCGCCCGCAAGCTCAACGACCCCGCCAACAACGTCTACGGCATCGCCTTCTCGGCCAAGGCCTCCGAGGAAGGCACCTTCCAGTTCCTGCCCTGGGCCCAGATGACCGGCGGCGGCTTCGACAAGATCAACACCGATGGCGCCGTTCGCGCGCTGACCATCTGGAAGACGCTGCTCGACGAGAAGCTGGCTTCGCCCGACACTCTGACGCGCGGCCAGTGGGATTCCACCGGCACCTTCAACTCGGGGAATGCCGCCATGGTCATCTCCGGGCCGTGGGAGCTCAACCGCATGTCGCAGGAGGCGAAGTTCGACTGGCGCGTGACGCTCATGCCCGTACCGGAAGCCGGCGCGCCGCGTTCGTCGGCCATGGGCGATTTCAACTGGGCGATCTTCAAGAGCTCCAAGAATCCCGACGCGGCCTTCAAGGCGCTCGAATACTTCGTGTCGCAGGATCCGCGCGTCTTCCCGGACTGGGGGCAGCTCGCCGCTCGCGCCAACATCGAGATCCCCACGACCGGTGACGCCAAGAAGGATGCCGCCGTCAAGGTGTTCATGGAGCAGCTGAAATACGCCCAGCCCCGTGGCCCGCATCCCGACTGGATGAAGATCTCCAAGGCCATCCAGGACGCGATCCAGTCGGCGCTTACCGGCCAGGCGACGCCCAAGGACGCGCTCGATCAGGCCGCCGCCACCATCCAGGGCATCCTGGGCTGAGCGGATTGAAGATTGCGCTTCGGCTTCGGCCGAAGCGCTGCCTTTTGTGTAGACCGCATTGCCCGGCAAGGGCGATGCTCCGTGCCGGCGGTCGGGCCGGACGCGGATGCGGGGAGGACCGATGCGACGCCTCTACTCAAGCCTTGTCGATGGCCGGGGATTCGATCTCTGCCTGATCGGCATCCCGCTCGCCTTTCTCATCGTGCTCTCCGGCGTGCCGCTCATCTATAACGTGGTCATGAGCTTCCAGGCCGTGGACATGTTCAGCCTCGGCAGCTTCATCCGCCCCTGGGTCGGCCATGAGAACTACCGCCAGCTGATCGCCCAGCCCGAGTTCTGGCCGATCATGGGCCATACGGCGACCTTTCTGGTTGCCTCCATCGCCGGCCAGTTCTTGCTCGGCTTTGCGCTTGCCCTTTTCTTCTGGATGAACTTCCCAGGCGCTTCCTGGCTGCGCGGCCTGTTTCTGGTGTCCTGGGTGATGCCGGGCCTCGTGGTCGGCGCAGTCTGGAACTGGCTGCTGTCGGGTGATTTCGGCGTCTTCAACTTCGTCCTGCACCAACTTCACATCATCTCGGACAACGTCTTCTGGCGCTCCGACCCGGCCTTTTCTCTGTGGAGCGTCATCATCGCCAACATCTGGCTCGGCGCCTCCTTCAACATGATCCTGCTGTCGGTTGGTCTGTCGTCGATCCCCGACGATCTCTATGAGGCGGCGGAACTCGACGGCGCCGGAGCCCTGACCCGCTTCTGGACGATCACGCTGCCGATGATGCGCTCGACCATCGGCGCTCTGATCTCGCTCGGCCTGATCTTCACGTTGCAGCAGTTCGACCTGTTCGCCGCCATTACCGCCGGCGGTCCCAACAACTCCTCCAACGTCGCGCAATACTGGGCCTGGGACCTCTCGTTCAAGCAGTACGACTTCGCCAAAGGGGCGGCCATTTCGGTGATCATGATCGTCGTTGTGATGCTCGCATCCGTCTACTACGTCCGGTCGACCCGCCACGAGGTGAGAGGATGAGCGAGACCTTCAGAAACCGGCTGCTGCTCGTCATCGCGCTGCTGCTTGCCGCCATCTACCTCTTTCCGCTCTACTGGATGTACATCACCGCGCTGAAGACCGGCTCGGAGATGTTCGCCACGCCGCCGTCCTTCTGGCCCGACGACCCCCAGTGGTCGATCTTTCCCTTCGTTTTCCAGCTGAAGGGCATGGGTCGGTTCCTGTGGAACTCGGCGGTGATCGCGTCGGGATCGGTGGCGTTGATCGCCGTGCTCGGCACCGGCGCCGCCTATGTGCTCGCCCGCTATCGCAACGCCTGGGTCGATGTCGGCCTGTTCCTGGTGCTGATGCTGCAGGTGCTGCCGGCCTCGCTGATGATCACGCCGATCTTCGTGCTGTTCACGCTGACCGGCATTCTCGACTTTCCTCGCACCGCAGTGATCCTGGCGATCGCCGCCAAGAGCATGCCCTTCTTCATCGTGCTGGTTCGCGCCACCTTCATGAGCGTGCCGATGGAGCTGGAAGAGGCGGCGCTCGTCGACGGCAACTCGCGCGTCGGTGCCTTCTGGTCGATCGTGCTGCCGCTCGCCCGCAACGGCATCCTCGTTTCCGCCATCCTGATCTTCATGCAGGCCTTCGGCGAGTTCGTCTATTCGAAGTCGCTGATCCAGGAGATTGAGCTGCAGCCGAGCTCGGTCGGCCTCAATGCTTTCATGGGCCCGAACACCAACGAATGGAACCGGATCATGGCCTTCGCCTCGATCTACGTGACCCCCATTCTGGCGACCTTCGTGCTGCTGCAGCGGCGCATCGTCTCTGGCCTGACCTCCGGAGCCCTGAAATGACCACGCAGATCGAATTTTCCGGCGTCAACAAGCACTACGGCGCCTACCATGCGCTGAAGGACATCAATCTTTCCATCGGCAAGGGCAGCTTCGTCGCCCTCGTCGGTCCCTCGGGCTGCGGCAAGTCGACGCTGCTGCGCTCGCTGGCCGGCCTGGAAAAGATCACCGGTGGCGACATCTCCATCGCCGGCGAGGTGGTGACGACGCTGCCGCCGCGCAAGCGCGACGTTGCCATGGTGTTCCAGTCCTACGCCCTCTATCCGCACATGACGGTCGAGGAGAACCTCACCTACTCGCTGCGGGTTCATGGCGTCTCTAAGGGCGAGCGCAAGAAGGCTGCTGCCGAGGTGGCCGCGACCACTGGCTTGTCCGATCTTCTGCATCGTTATCCGCGAGAGCTCTCCGGCGGACAGCGCCAGCGCGTAGCCATGAGCAGGGCGATCATCCGCAACCCCAAGGCTTTCCTGTTCGACGAGCCTCTGTCCAACCTCGACGCGGCCTTGCGGGTTCACATGCGCAAGGAGATTCGCGCCCTGCATGATCGGCTTGGCGCAACCTCGGTCTATGTGACGCACGATCAGATCGAGGCCATGACCATGGCCGATCACGTCGTCGTCCTGCGGGCCGGCATCATCGAACAGCAGGGGCGGCCACTCGATCTGTATGATAAGCCGGCGAATAAATTCGTTGCCGGGTTCATCGGCTCCCCCGCCATGAACTTCCTGCCGGCGACGGTGGCGGAGGGGCGCGCCGCGACGATCGATCTGGGCAAGGGGCCGATCCGTCTGACGATCCCCGTTGCCGCGCCCATCGGCTCCAGCGTGCTGATCGGTATTCGGCCGGAACACATCACCTTGACCGCGCCTGGAGAAGGCCGTTTCGACGCTCCCGTCGCCTTTACCGAATCCACCGGCTCCACGACCTTCGTATCCACCGCGACGAACCCAGAACTGATGGTGGTGGAGACCGGCCGCCGGATGGTCGCCAATGGCGATCTCGTCGGTCTGGCGTTCGCCGATACGGCTGTCCATGTCTTCGACGGGGCGACGGAAAAGCGCCTCTGACGGCGATCCTTCTCGATGGACCAAGAAAAACCCCGGAAGCCATGCTTCCGGGGTTCTTGCTTCGGATCGTCGCCGTGAATGGCGCAGCCATCAGGCCGGTGGGAGGGTGATCCGAAGCGAGCCGGCGGCGCGGAGGGTAACGCCGCCGGAACGCTGGTCGAAATCGTCGCTGCCGTCGACGGCGGCGACATGGCGGATGCCGACGAGGCGAAGCGCGTAGGTTTGGTCCCGATCGGGCGTCGCGGTGATCACGTCGCCGTCGCGGCGCACCGTCAGCGCCAGGGCCAGCGCGCCGTTTCGATAGTCCGGAACCGTTGCGGTGACGCTGGCGCCGTCGGCGAGTTCATAGAGGGCAAAGGTGACGCCGTCGGTGTAGTCGTAGTCTGGCCGCCGGTCGTTGCCGCCAAAGGCGACGAGACTGCCCGGTCGCACGTAAAGGGGCAGGCTCATGACGTCATGCGTCTCGCGCCGCCAGACAGGGCCCTCGACGACTTCGCCGGTGAGAAGCTGCGTCCAGCGTCCGGCCGGCAGATAGACGGTGACCTCGCCGTCCTTATCGAAAACCGGGGCGACAAGCAGGGCCGAGCCCAGCATGAACTGCCGGTCGAGCGTCTCGACGCCCGGGTCATCGGGAAACTCCAGCAGCATGGCCCTGAGCACCGGCACACCGGTTTCCGATGCCTCGACGGCGGCACCGTAGAGGTAGGGCATCAGCGAGCACTTGAGACGTGCGAAGTCCCTGAGCACCGCTTCCGCCTCCTGGTCGAACAGCCAGGGCACGCGATAGGATTTGGAGCCATGCAGGCGGCTGTGGCTGGAGAGGAGGCCGAAGGCGCACCAACGTTTGTAGACGTCGGCCTCGGCAGTATTCTCGAAGCCGCCGATGTCGTGGCTCCAGAAGCCGAAGCCGGAAAGGCCGAGCGACAGCCCGCCGCGCAGCGTTTCGGCCATGGCCGGATAGTCGGAGTAGCAATCGCCGCCCCAGTGCACGGGGAACTGCTGGCCACCGACGGTGGCCGAACGGGCGAACAGCACACTTTCGCCCCGCGTCTCGATCAAGGCGTCGTGGACCACCTTGTTGTAGAGGAAGGGGTAGTAGTTGTGCATCTTCTGCGGGTCCGAGCCGTCGTGCCAGACGACATCGGTCGGGATTCGCTCGCCGAAGTCGGTCTTGAAAGCGTCGGCACCCATGGCGACAAGGCGCTTGAGATGGCCGGCATACCATGTCGCCGCCTCGGGATTGGTGAAGTCGACAATGCCTTGTCCGGCCTGCCAGAGATCCCACTGCCAGACGCTGCCATCGGGCCGCTTCAGGAGGTACCCCTTCTCCGCCGCTTCGTCGAACAGCTTCGAGGCCTGGGCGATGTAGGGGTTGATCCAGAGACAGATCTTCAGTCCCTTGTCCCGGAGGCGCTTCAGCATGCCCTCGGGATCGGGAAACACCTCCGGATCCCACTCGAAATCGCACCAGTGGACGCCGCGCATCCAGAAGCAGTCGAAGTGGAAGACGTGGAGGGGAATGTCGCGCTGGAACATGCCGTCGACGAAGGAATTGACGGTACCCTCGTCGTAGTCGGTGGTGAACGAGGTCGTCAGCCACAGGCCAAAGGACCAGGCCGGGGGCAGGGCCGGCCGACCGGTCAGTCGCGTGTAGCGCTCAAGGACGGCCTTCGGTGTCGGACCGTCGATCAGATAGTATTCGAGCGCTTCACCCTCGGTGGCGAACTGCACCTTCGACACCTTCTCAGACGCCACCTCGAAGCCGACGCGGCCGGGATCGTTGACCAGCACGCCCCACCCCCTGTTGGTCAGGAAGAACGGGATGTTCTTGTAGGCCTGCGTGGTGGACGTGCCGCCATCCTGGTTCCAGATGTCGATGCTCTGCCCGTTCTTGACGAAGGGGGAGAAGCGTTCGCCAAGGCCGTAGACCAAGGTGCCGACCTCAAGGTCCAGTCGCTCGAACATATGGGGCGGTTCACCCGCGACGCTCGCGTGGCCCGTCTCGCGGAACCCGGTACCGGTCAGTCGCTTGCCGCCGCGCGTCACCTCGGTGCGCCAATCGCCATCCTTCGACACGGTGAGCGTGAGGCTTCCGGACGTAAAGGAGAGGGCGGTCTCGCCATCGGCGATCATTGGCCGGAATGTGTCGTCGGAAAACAGCTCGAAGGCAGGACCGCGCTTCGCGGCTCCCCTGTGGTGCTCGATGCGCACGCAGATGACGCCTTCCATCGGCGCGCTCAGCGTCAGGGTCAGCGTCGGCGCGTTGATCTGGTCGGCGCGACCGCGACCACGTACGGCAAGGGCCAGAATCTCGGCCTTGCGGGCATCCGTCCGCACCGCATGCACATGATGCGGATTGACGATGCTCATGCCTGCCGGCAGCAGCCAGTTGCCGTCGCTGAACTTCATTGTCTTCCTCCCCGGGCGCTCCGCCAACTGGGGAGCCACACGTCCGCCGCTCGTCGCCAAGACCTTCGTGGGGCTTGCGATTCCACGGCCTTCGTCTATTCCGTAAACGTTTACGACGATAGCGATGAAGGCGTCTTCTGTCAAAGGGCTTTTGTATCGGTGGATTGCCTCCCCTGTCGCTGGAGAACTGGAGGATTGCCTCGACGAAACCGGGCGTTCCGTCTATTGATCGCACGCCGGATTTTTTGCTGAAGACAGGGAAACGATTGGTCGCCCTGTGAGCTGGGCTTGAGCTGCGGGCGGGAGGATGAGGGATTGGGCATCAAGGAGCTGGCGCGCCATCTCAACATTTCCATCGGCACTGTGTCGCGGGCGCTCAACGGCCATCCGGAGGTCAACGCCGAGACTCGCAAGCGCGTGCTGGAAGCGGCGGCGGCGCTTGGTTATGCCCCGGATCAGGCTGGACGCAGCCTCCGCCAGGGCACGCTCAACGTCGTTGCCTTGTTGCTTTCCACCGACCTCACCTCCAAGACCGACACGATGTTCTTCATGGAACTGTCGCGCGGCATTCAGGACCAGTTCGCCGAACACGGCCTCGACCTCGTCATCCATCTGAACAAGCCGGGCATGGATATGCTCGATCGAGTGAAGCGCATCGTCGAGCGCCGGCAGGCCGACGCCATCATTCTTGCCGAGACGCGCGACAACGATCCGCGCCTCGATTATCTCGCAGGTCGCAATTTCCCCTTCGCCACCATGGGGCGGTCGTGGTCGGGTGGCAGCCATCCCTGGATGGATCTCGACTTCGACTTTGCAATGCGCGCCGCCATCGACCGTCTTGCCGGCTTTGGCCATCGTCGCGTGGCGCTGGTCACAGGCGATCCAGGCTACCGTCTCGACACCATGTTGCAGGACGCTTACCGGCGTGAACTCATGGACCGAGGCATCGCCGTCGACGAAGCGCTGATGATCAAGGCCGACACCCATGAAGAGGGCGGCTACAAGGCGATGACGGATTTCCTCGCCATGTCCGAGCCCCCGACGGCGGTGATCTTTCCCCATTATCGGGCGGTGGTCGGCGCTTATGCCTGTCTTTCCGAATCCGGCCTGCAGCCCGGCCGCGACGTGGCGATCCTCAGTTGCTCGGCCGACACGACCATCGCCCAGTTCATGGCGCCACCGCTCACCTGCTTCCGGCTTGACCTTTACGGGCTCGGGCGGCGTCTCGCTCAGGCGTTGCTCGCCTCAATGTCGCGCTTCGCCGAAAGCTATGGCGGCGCACTCGTCCAGGAGATCTGGCCGTGGGAACTGATCGGCCGCGACAGCGACGGCTTCCGCGTCGGCTGAGCATGGCTGTCCTCCAGGTATTCCGGGCGACGGCCGACCGACGTAGATCTGAGCGAGAGGCATCAATTCGATTCGCCCGCTTCCGGAGACGACCATGCGCGAGGAGAGCCAGTCCTTTCCGCCCTATCCGACAGAGACATCCGGACGCGACGAAACGGTCGATGTAAAAGTCGGGGTGTCCGGCGGGAAACGGGTATTCGAGCTGACGACGACGGCCGCCCGGCGCGACAACCCTTCGCGTCAGAGGCGCATCGAGGAACGGTCGACTGATCCACACCTTCTGACGGGGTCGCCGCTGTTCGATGCGCTTTTTGCCCAGGCTGTCGACGATGCAAGGCTCAATGCCGTTTCATCCATTCGCGATGGCGCCTATCGCCATGGCGAACCCATTCCCTGCGAGTGTTACCAGACCGGCGAGAAGTGGACCTACGTCTGGACCCGCGATGCTTCCTACGCCACTCATCTCGGCCTTGCAGTGCTCGACCCGGAGAGGGCAGCCACGACGCTTCTCTACAAGGTGAGCCCGTTTCGTGACGGTCTCGGCCTGCCGGAGGAACTGCCGGTGGGTAGTTTGCAAATCGTCCAGGATACCGGTTCGGGCGGCAGTTGGCCGGTGAGTACCGATCGCGTCTCTTGGGCTTTCGGCGCCGAAGCGCTGCTCGGAACGCTCCACGGCGATGCGCGCGCTGCTTTTGCCGACACGGCCTATCGCGCGCTGTCCGGCACCATCGAGGCCGACCGGCTCGCCGTCTTCGATGCTGCCGACGGACTTTATCGCGGCGAACAGTCCTTCCTTGATTGGCGCGACCAGACCTATGCGCCATGGGCGATCGACGACCTCACCACCATCTCGACATCCAAGGCGCTTTCCACCAACGTTTGCCACTACAAGGCGCTCGACCTCCTCGCTCGGCTTGCCTCAGAACGGGGCGACAAGGCCAAGGCCGATCGTTACGCCGGCTGGGCAGGCGAACTTCGTGCGGCCATCGACCGCGGCTTCTGGCTGGAAGGGAAGGGGCTCTACGTCTCGATCACCACACCCGACAGTCCGGCTCGGCCGGTCGAGAAGTTCGACATGCTCGGCCTCGCCCTTGCCATCCTGACCGGCGTCACCGGACGCGATCGGGCACGGCGCATTCTGGCATCCTACCCGCACGTGCCTTTCGGTGTGCCTGTCTATTATCCGGCTCAGCCCGATATCTTCTGCTACCACAACCGGGCCATCTGGCCCTTCGTCACCGCCTACGAACTGCTGGCCGCCGCTGAGACGCAGGCCGTCGCAGCGTTCGACCACGCCTTCGACTCGCTGGTTCGCGCCGCCGCTCTCAATCTCGACAATGTCGAGAACCAAGAGTGGCTGACCGGCCGCACCTTGTTCGACGATGGCCCGCGCATTTCCTCGGCCCGTCAGCTCTGGTCGGTCGGTGGCTATCTCGGCATGGTGATGAGGGCGATCTTCGGCTATCGACCGGAGAAGGAAGGCTTCCGCCTTGCCCCTTTCCTTACGGCGCACGTCCGGTGTCGACTTGGCGGCGACAGGGCCGTGCTCCATCGCCTTGACCATCACGGTCGGCGTATCGACCTCGTGCTGAACCTGCCGCCGTGCGCCAGCGCGCAGGGGTACTATGCCCTCCGTGAGGTGCATCTCAACGGAACGCTGGTGTCGGACTCCATCGTCGACTCACAACTGGTGGACGCCAATCTCATCGAGCTGTTCTTCGACGATCTTGTCGCCGATAGGTCCGATCTCATGCTGATTCCTGTCGTTGATGCTGCAACCCACGACGACCCGCAGATCTTCTCGCCGCGCGAGCCGGTGATCACTGACCTCGTCATCGAGGACGGGCGAGTACGGTTGAACTTTGAGGGGCAGCTTCCGCGCTCGGGGCGAAGTGATGCGCTCCTCTTCACCGTGCTGCGGGATGGGGAGGCAGCGGCGGTCGATCTGGCGGATGTCGTGTGGCGCGATCCCTTGCCGCTCCGGCCTGGCGTGCGTCGCGCCTATCGCGTGATCGCTCGCTTTGCCGACGGGGGCAACGCCTCGCACCCCTCGCGCGAGGCGGCCATCGAGACCGGCGCGGTTCTGACTGTCGGCATCGATGGTTCCGGCGTGGATCGTGTGGGTGACCGGCTGGTCTTCGCCGACGTCGTTGTGCGAGAGGCCGGCGACTACCGGCTGGCACTTCTCTGCCGGAACCACAGCTTTCACATCCAGACCGGCGTCACCAACGCGGTGAAGCGGGTGGCGGTGTTGGACGACGACGGGCGCCGGATCGCGTCGGGCATCGTCCAGATGCCTCACATGACGCCGGTCAACCCGCTCCGGCGTTCGACGACGCTGCCGCTGCATCTCCAGGCTGGCAGCTATCGGGTGGAAATCGCCAATTTCTTCAACATGAGCTGTCTTTCGGCAAATGAGACCTATATCAGCCCCGGCGGCATGGACGGGCCGCGCAACGAGGCTGATATCCGCGCTCTTGAGCTGATCCGGATCGGCTGATTTTTGGCGCGTATATCCCGAATTTACAGCTGGAAGTGTGTTGCCTCCCTACTTGGCTTTTGATGTGCCTAATTTTGTGCCCAACGATAACTTGACAAAAGTTTAGGCACTGATAGGGCTTTCAAAACACAATCAAAAAGCCAGAGGGGATCTCCATGAACAGGGACTTTCGTCTTTCCCGCCGCGCCGTGCTGGCCTCGGGCCTTGCACTCGGCGTCGGTGGCCTCGTGCTGCCGGTTCGGGCCGCCACGCCGCTGAAGGTGGCCGGCATTCACGCTTCGCCGGTCGAGAATGCCTGGAACTCTTGCCTGCACAAGGCCTTGCAGGATGCGGCCGCCGAGGGCGCCATCGAGTATACTTTCTCCGAAGGCGTTTCGGGCACCGACTATCCGCGCGCCATGCGCGAATATGCCGAAGCCGGCAACAAGCTGATCATCGGCGAGGCCTATGCCGTAGAGAAAGAGGCGCGTCAGGTGGCCGCCGATTACCCCGAAACGGCTTTCGTGCTCGGCTCGTCGGGCGAGGCGGCCGGCGACAACTTCGGTGTTTTCGGCACCTGGAATCATGACGGCGCCTATCTCGCCGGCATGCTGGCCGGCAAGATGACCAAGTCCAACGTCGTCGGTTCGGTCGGCGCCATGCCGATCCCCGAGGTCAACATGCTGATCAACGCCTTCGCCGCGGGCGTCAAGGCGGTCAACCCCGAGGCGAAACATCTCGTCACCTTCATCGGTACCTTCTTCGATCCGCCAAAGGCCCGCGAGGCCGGCCTTGCCCAGATCGATGCCGGCGCCGACATTCTGTTCGGTGAGCGCATCGGCACCGCCGACGCTGCCAAGGAGCGCGGCATCAAGGCCGTGGGGTCGCTGATCGATTACACACCACGCTATCCCGACACCGTCTTCGCCAACGCCCTCTGGGGCTTCCGGCCGATCCTCAACGCCGCCGTTGCCGATGCCGCCGCCGGCAAGCCCGTCGGCAAGGACTACACCGCCTTCGGCCTGATGAAGGAAGGCGGCAGCGATATCGCCTATGCCAAGGGCGTCGCGCCGGCCGATGCCGAGGCGGCGATGGAAGAGGTGAGGGCGAAGATCAAGTCCGGCGCCTTCGAGGTGCCGCGCGACACCGCCGAGCCGAAGTAAGTCGGCCGATGAAGGGCGACGCGACAGCACTGGCCGGGGCGATCCGTGACGGTCGCCTCACTGCCGGCGAGGCCATGGCGGCTTCGCTCGCCGCTGCCGCGTCGCATGCCGATCTCGGCGCGCTTTGCCATGTCGACGCCGAACTGGCGGAACGGGAGGCGAGCGCCGCCGATGCCGAGTGTCTTGCCGATCCAGTACGATTCGCCGCGCGTCCGTTTTGCGGCGTTCCGACACTCGCCAAGGATCTCGGCGGACCATTTGCCGGGCTGCCGGTTGTTGCCGGCTCGCGACTGTTTTCTCGCGATCGGCCCGACGCACCCGACTCCGATCTGGCGCGGCGCTTTCGGGCGGCCGGCCTGTTGCCTTTTGGGCTGACAACCGCGCCGGAGTTCGGTCTGGCGCTGGCAAGCGAGCCGGCGATCGGTCCGCTTGCTCGCAACCCCCTCGATCCTGCGCGTACGCCCGGCGGGTCGTCGGGAGGGGCGGCGGCGGCCGTAGCCGCGGGCATCGTCGCCATCGCTCACGCTACGGACGCCGGAGGCTCCATTCGGGTGCCGGCCGCCTGCTGCGGTCTGGTCGGGCTGAAGCCCAGCCGTGGCGTCATGCCGGCCGGGCCTGCCTTCGGCAACCACCTGGGGGGCATCGCCTCGGAGCTCTGCGTCTCGCGCAGCGTCCGCGACAGCGCCGCCCTGCTCGCGGCGGTCAGCGGCAGGACGCGCGGTCCTTTCGCCGATGTCGGCCTGGCCGAACCGAGGACCGGGGCTCTCAGAGTTGGCGTTCTCTGCGAAACGGGGGCAGACTTGCCGACGACGCCCGAGCGTTCCGCCGCCATCGAAACGGCTGGTCAGTTTCTGGAGACCCGCGGCCACAGGCTCGTGCCCGTCGCCTGGTCGGATGTCGAGGCCATGGTGAAGGCGTCCGCCGCGCTGTTTTACGATCTCGTCTGCACTAACCTCGCAACGCTCTCGGAGACGCCCGGCATCGACATCGCGCTCGCCGAACCTGTAACCCAGGCTTTTGCGGCGCGGGGCAGGGCCCTTTCCGCCGCCGATCTCTGGCGGTCGCAGACCGCGGGCGTTCTGGTGTCGCGCAACCTTTGGCGTCTGTTCGATCGGATCGACGTCCTGTTGACGCCGATGCTGGCGTCGCCGCCTCCGCCGATCGGTTCGTTCCCGTTCGACCACGCCGATACGGATCTTCATCTCAGGCGCATGGTTTCGCTGGCCCCGCTCGCCACGCTTGCCAACATCTCCGGCTTCCCGGCCTTGACGCTGCCGTTCGGCGTCGACGCCGATGGGTTGCCGCTACCGGTACAGATGTTTGCACCGCTTGGTGCCGACCTCCAGCTTCTGGCGCTCGCGGCGACGCTTGAAGCGGATGGCCGCTGGCAGCATGCCTTTCCCATCGCAGGACTGCCGTCATGACCGAAACCGTTCTGGAGATCGACGGCGTCAGCAAGAGCTTCGGTGACAACAAGGCCAACGACGCCATCTCGATGACACTGGCGCGGGGCGAGATCGTTGCCCTGCTCGGCGAGAATGGCGCCGGCAAGACGACGCTCATGAGCATTCTGTTCGGCCACTACATGCCCGACGAAGGGTGCATCCGCTTCTCCGGCGCCGATCTGCCCCCCGGTCGGCCGCGCGCTGCCATCCATGCCGGCATCGGCATGGTCCATCAGCATTTCTCGCTGGCCCCCAATCTGACCGTGCTGGAAAACGTCATGACCGGCACCGAGAAGCTTTGGTCGCTCCGCTCGGAAGCCGGCCGTGCCAGGGCAAAGCTTAAGGCGCTTGCCGAGCGCTTCGGCCTTGCCGTCGATCCCGATGCCCGCCTCGGCGATCTTTCGGTCGGCGAACAGCAGCGCGTCGAGATACTCAAGGCGCTCTATAACGACGCGCGCATCCTGATCCTCGACGAACCGACGGCGGTGCTGACCAATCTGGAAGCCGAGACGCTGTTCGGCACCCTGAAAGAGATGGCGCGGCAGGGCCTGTCCCTGATCTTCATCTCCCACAAGCTCGACGAGGTCATGGCGGCGGCCGATCGCGTCGTCGTGCTGCGGGGCGGCAAGGTGGTGGCCGAGCGTCGTGCGGCCGAAACGTCGAAGGCCGAACTGGCCGAGCTGATGGTCGGTCACAGGGTTGCCCGGCCCATTCGCGAGGCGCATGAACGCGGAGAGCCGGTGCTGGAAGCGGCGGCGGTGTCGGTTCGCATTGACGGCGTCGATCGCCTGAAGGAGGTCAGCTTCCGCCTGCATGCAGGAGAGATACTCGGCATCATCGGCGTCTCCGGCAATGGCCAGGCGGCGTTGGCAAGCCTGCTGTCCGGCACGCTCGCACGCAGTTCGGGCGACATCCTGCTTTACGGGGAAGCCATCGGCAATCTCTCCGTTGCCGACACCGTTGCCTCCGGCATTGGCCGCATTCCCGAGGATCGAACGCGCGAAGGGGCGATCGGCGAGATGGCGGTCTGGGAGAACGCCGTGCTGGAACGCATCGACGAGCCGCGCTTCTCCCGCCGAGGTCTCGTCGACAGGGCGGCGGCCATCGCCTTCGCCGAGACCATCGTCCGCGATTTCGACGTGCGTGGCGGCGGGGCTCGCACCCGTACGCGCCTCCTTTCCGGTGGCAACATGCAAAAGCTGATACTGGGCCGAAACCTTGCCGAGCGGCCGCGCATCCTGATCGCCGCCCAGCCGGCGCGCGGACTTGACGAGGGGGCGGTCGCCGCTGTCCATGCCCGCATTCTCGAAGCCAGAAAGGCGGGTACCGCCGTGTTGCTCATTTCCGAAGATCTCGATGAGGTCATCGGGCTTGCCGACCGTATCCAGGCCATCGTTGGTGGCCGCCTCTCTCCGCCGGTCTCGGCGGACGAGGTGGATGCGCGGGCGCTTGGCCTGATGATGGCCGGCGCCTGGAAGAAAGAGGCGGCCTGATGCGCTTTGAACGCCGCGAGCATCGCCCGCTTGCCCTGATCATTCTGACGCCGCCTCTTGCCATCGCCGCTGCTTTGGTCCTCTCCGGTTTGCTGATTGCCACCGCCGGTGCGCCGGTGATGGAGGCCTATTGGCGCATCCTGGTCGGGGCCTTCGGCTCTCGGCTGTCGGCCACCGAAACACTGACGCGGGCCACGCCGCTGATGCTGACCGGCCTTGCCGCCGCCGTCGCCTTCCGCGCCCGCGTCTGGAACATCGGCGGCGAGGGGCAGTTCTATCTCGGCGCCATCGCTACGGCCGCCGTCGGATCTCAGCTTTTGGCCGGTGCGCCCGGCTATCTGTCCATTCCCCTGCTCCTGCTCAGCGGTGCTGTTGCCGGAATGATCCTCCTGATCATGCCGCTGTGGCTGAGGCTGAGGTTCTCAGTCGACGAGGTGGTGACCAGCCTGCTTCTCAACTTCGTCGCCGTGCTTGTCGTCTCGATGCTGATCGACGGGCCGTTGAAGGACCCGCTGGCTTTTGGCTGGCCGCAGAGCCAGTCCGTCGCCGACGCGGCCATGCTTCCGAAGCTGGTGGCGCGATCGCGTCTGCACTGGGGCTTTGCCATTGCGCTCGTCCTCGCCTTCGTCGTCCACTTCGTCCAGAGCCGCACGGTATTCGGGCTGAAGTCCCGCGCTGCCGGCCTGAGCCCCGAGGGAGCCGTCTTTGCTGGCGTGCCGCTGGCCCGAACCCTCTTCCTGGTCGCCTGTCTGTCCGGTGGTCTTGCCGGGCTTGCCGGCGCTGTCGAGGTTCTCGGCGTCAAAGGATATGTCACCACGGATCTGTCGCCCGGCTTTGGCTATTCCGGCATCGTCGTCGCCATGCTGGCTGGGCTCCATCCCCTTGGCGTCGTACTGGCGGCGCTGTTCACGGCCACCATGTTCGTTGGTGCCGACGGCATGAGCCGGGCGCTGAAAATCCCGACCTATATCGCCGACGTCACCGTGGCCTTGTCGTTGATCACCATGCTGGTGGCGGTATTCTTCGCCCAATACAGGATCCGCCGATGAGCATCGTCCTCGACATCATCGCCTCGGCAGGCCTGTGGGCGGCCGTGTTGCGGATCGCCACGCCGCTGATCTTCGGCACCTTGGGGGCTCTGCTTTGCGAACGCGCTGGCGTTCTCAATCTCGGCATCGAGGGGATCATGACCTTCGGTGCCATGGCCGGTTGGCTCGCCGTCTATCACGGCGCGGATCTCTGGACAGGCTTGTTGGTCGCTGCGCTGGCCGGTGGCGTGTTCGGCCTCCTCCATGCGGCGTTGACTGTGACTCTCGGTCTTTCCCAGCACGTCTCGGGCCTGGGCGTCACGCTGTTCGCATCCAGCTTCAGCTACTATCTCTTCCGTCTGATCGTGCCGCTGTCTGGCAGTCCGCCGACCATCGAACCCTTCGCGCCGGTGACCGTGCCGGGTCTCGCCGACCTGCCGTTCGTCGGACCTATCCTGTCGGCGCAAACGCCGCCGACCTATCTTGCCCTTCTGCTTGCGCTCCTGCTTGCCTATGTCGTCTTCCGCACGCCACTGGGCCTCGCCATCCGGATGACCGGCGAAAATCCGCATGCCGCCGAAGCGCAGGGCGTCAATCCGATGGCGGTGCGTTATGGGGCGGTGATCGTCGGTTCGGCGCTGATGGCCGTCGGCGGCGCTTTCCTGACGCTGTCGGCGTTCAACAGCTTTTTCCCGACCATGGTCCAAGGGCGCGGCTGGATCTGCATCGCGCTCGTCGTCTTCGCGTCCTGGCGGCCGGGACGGGCCCTGTTCGGTGCGCTGCTGTTCGCTTTCTTCGATGCGTTTCAGCTGCGCTTGCAGACTGCGGTCGATGGCGTTCCCTATCAGGTGTTCCTGATGACGCCTTATATTCTGTCGATCGTGGCTCTCTGTGTCATGGCCCGGCGCGCTCGCGTGCCGCAGGCGTTGATGCAACCCTACCGCCGCGGCGAACGCTGACCGGCTCAGGCGTAGTGGTGCAAGGAAATCGTGCGCTTGGGCAGCAGGTAGGTCCAGGCCAAGGCGCTGAACAGGCTGCCCCGACGCTTGCCTTTCCGGAACTGCGGGTAGCTGGCGAAGCTGTAACTGGAGTTCAGACGGCCCGTGCGCGACAGCCAGTCTTCGAAATCGTTGAGGATCAGTCCGCGTGCCACATCTCGGTCACCCTTGGCCAGGCCAAGTGCCACGGTGGCGATCTCGTCAAGTCCATCCAAGAGCGATTGTCCGGTCTGCATGCGAGTCAGGCTGACGTCGATTCTAGCGACGAGTTCCCGGGGAAAAATCATCGGACTCTCCTTTCGCAGGGCCAGCCTACATCTGTGGAAATAGCATGTCTTTGCGTTATGACAACGTGGACATTCGGTCGATTCGACCAAAGCGGTGGCTTCGGTAAGCGAAAGGTTGCCGGCCTGGTCATAACTTCCCAGGCTGAAAGCGCCCTCGGCAGTCGGATGTGGTGCAGTCGATCCCCTCGTGCGAATCTCCGGGAAAGCTCAGCTGTTTTCCAAACGAAAAGGGCGCGGCAAACGCCACGCCCCGAAATCGAACCATGAACTGAAATTCAGAACTTTCCGCTGTCGCGAAGGGAATGCTCGACGCGCAGGATGCGTCGGGTGAGCCCAAACGACAGCACAAGGCCGGGGACTGCCATGATGCCGACGAAGATCAGGAACGTGGTCTCGCCGAGCCCGAGCATGCTGCCGATCGCCCAGGCAAAGGCGACGATGGCCGCAAGCATCTCCGAGACGATCAGCAAGGTCGCACCGACCGCAGAGATGATGGCATCGGTCTTGGTGTAGCGGATTTCGTGGGGCAGATCGTCGGTCTTGGCCAGCATGAATATCGTCCTGGATGCAGCCGCTTCGCGGCGCTCTCGTCGGCGCGCATCAAGGGCCAGCGGCGGCCCCCTGTCAAGTGCGGAAGGCTGCAAAGCACAGCGCGGAGCCGAGGTCAGGCGGCCGCGCATGACCGAATGAAAACGGCCGGTGGGAGATTCCCACCGGCCGTCAATATCCAAACCAGAGGCGAGGTTACTCGTCCTTCGGCTCGGCCTTCTCTTCCGCCTTGATTTCCTGGCCGGTGGCCTGGTCGACCACCTTCATCGACAGGCGCACCTTGCCGCGCTCGTCGAAGCCCATCAGCTTGACCCACACCTTGTCGCCTTCCTTGACGACGTCCTTGACGTTCTGGACGCGCTGCGGAGCGAGCTGGGAGACATGGACGAGGCCGTCGCGGGTGCCGAAGAAGTTGACGAATGCTCCGAAGTCGACGCACTTCACGACGGTGCCTTCATAGATAGCGCCGACTTCCGGCTCGGCGGCGATGCCCTTCACCCAGTTCATGGCGGCGGTGATCGCCTTCAGGTCCGACGAGGCGAACTTGACGGTGCCGTCGTCCTGGATGTCGATCTTGGCGCCGGTCTTCTCGACGATCTCGCGGATGACCTTGCCGCCCGAGCCGATCACTTCACGGATCTTGTCGGGGTTGATCTTCATCACTTCGATGCGCGGGGCATGCTCGCCGATCGAAGAGCGGGCGCCGGTGAGCGCCTTGGACATCTCGCCGAGGATATGCTCGCGACCACCCTTGGCCTGGGCGAGGGCGACCTTCATGATCTCCTCGGTGATGCCGGTGATCTTGATGTCCATCTGCAGCGAGGTGATGCCGGCGGCCGTACCGGCCACCTTGAAGTCCATGTCGCCGAGGTGATCCTCGTCACCGAGGATGTCGGACAGCACCGCGAAGCGGTCGCCTTCCTTGATCAGGCCCATGGCGATGCCGGCGGTCGGTGCCTTCAGCGGAACGCCAGCGTCCATGAGGGCCAGCGATGAGCCGCAGACGGTGGCCATCGACGACGAACCGTTGGACTCGGTGATCTCCGACACCACGCGGATGGTGTAGGGGAACTCGTGATGGGCCGGCAGCTCCGGATGGATGGCGCGCCAGGCAAGCTTGCCGTGGCCGATCTCGCGACGGCCGGGCGAACCGATGCGGCCGGTTTCACCGACGGAGAAGGGCGGGAAGTTGTAGTGAAGCAGGAAGCGTTCCTTGCGGGTGCCTTCCAGCGTCTCGATGAACTGCTCGTCCTCGCCGGTGCCGAGGGTGGCGACCACGAGGGCCTGCGTCTCGCCACGGGTGAACAGGGCCGAACCATGGGCGCGCGGCAGTACGCCGACTTCGGCCACGATCGGGCGGACGGTCTTGGTGTCGCGGCCGTCGATGCGCAGGCCGGTGTCGAGCACGTTCCAGCGGACGATCTTCGCCTGCAGGTCGTGGAAGACGTTGGACACCGTCTCCTTGTCGAAGCGCGGCTCGGCGCCTTCCGGGAACAGCTCGCCCATCACCTTGGCGCGGGCGGCGTCCACGGCAGCGTAGCGCTCCTGCTTGGCGGTGATCTTGTAGGCGTCGCGCAGATCCTGCTCGGCAATGGCCAGCACCGCCTGCTCGACCTCGGACACGTCCTTGGCGGCGAACTCGCGCGGCTCCTTGGCGGCGCGCTCGGCCAGGCGGATGATGGCGTCGATCACCGGCTGGAAGCCACGATGACCGAACATCACGGCGCCGAGCATGGTGTCTTCGTCGAGCTCCTGAGCTTCGGACTCAACCATCAATACGGCATCGCCCGTACCGGCGACCACGAGGTCGAGCTTCGAATCGACCATCTTGTCAACCGGCGGATTGAGCACGTAGGCGCCTTCGATCAGGCCGACGCGAGCAGCGCCCACCGGGCCCATGAAAGGCACGCCGGAGATGGTCAGTGCAGCCGAAGCGGCGACCAGGGCGAGAATGTCAGGGGCGTTCACCATGTCATGGCTGAGAACGGTGACGATCACCTGAGTGTCGCACTTGTAGCCATCGGGGAACAGCGGGCGGATCGGGCGATCGATCAGGCGCGAGGTGAGCACTTCGTGCTCGGCCGGGCGGCCTTCGCGCTTGAAATAGCCGCCAGGGATCTTGCCGGCGGCGAAGGCCTTCTCTTCGTAATTGACGGTCAGCGGGAAGAAGTCCTGACCGGGCTTCGGCTGCTTGGCGGAAACCACGGTGGCGAGGACCGACGTTTCGCCGAGCGTCGCGAGCACCGCGCCATCGGCCTGGCGAGCAACACGGCCCGTCTCAAGGGTCAGCTTCTGGCCGGCCCAGTCGATCTCGACTTTCTGGATATCGAACATGCGTTTGTTCCGTTCTTGTCTGGTCCGGCGCGCGGCCCACGGGCAAGACGACGAGACGCTCCTCTCCAGCCGAGGCGAGCGTCTGGCAATCCTGCCCCAGGGTGCGGAACACGCCGGAGCGGCGCTCGCCCCGGCGGGGCGACGGCGCCTGTCGTTCTTGCCCGCTTCTGCGGGCGGACCCGCGCCCTCGTCTCAGGGCGGCGGGAAACCGGAGCCGCCTCGGAGAAGAACCGAAGCGGCGAAGGGGAAGGGCGGCGGACCGCCCCTCCGGCAAACCGTCAGCGGCGCAGGCCGAGGCGGCTGATCAACGCGGTGTAGCGCGACGCGTCCTTGCGCTTCAGGTAGTCCAGAAGCTGACGACGCTGGCTCACCAGCTTCAGGAGGCCGCGGCGGGAATGGTTGTCCTTGGCGTGGCTCTTGAAGTGCTCGGTGAGGTTGGAGATGCGCTCCGACAGGATCGCGACCTGGACTTCCGGCGAGCCGGTGTCGCCCTCGAGGGTAGCGTATTCCTTGATGAGAGCGGCCTTGCGCTCGGCAGTGATCGACATCGGTGACTCCTTGTCGTTGAATAACAAAAATGGCCCGGCCGGGATGTCGTCCAGCCGGGTCGGCGCAACCTGTATCAGCAGGTTGCGGTTTCTCTACATGAAAACCCTTCCGAAAGCCAGCGGCAATGCGGAGCCGGAAAAGCTCCATTCGCCTATTCAGTCCGGGAGGATGAGCCTGATCGGCTTCAGTTCGCCGTGCTCCACCTTGGCAATCGCCATCAGCCGGCCACGTTCGAATACGCCAACGGCCGCCTCTTCGACGGGTGCATCGCGACCGCGCAACAGAACCGGATTGCCGTTCCTGAGGCGGACGGCCTGGTCGGAGGTGACATCGAGCTGCGGCAGGTTGGCAAGCGCGCCCTCGATCGGCGTCAACAGCGACAAGGCATCGCCGTCGGCCTCGAGCGCCCCCTGCAGCGCGTCGATGGTCACCATGTCTTCCTCGCCGAAGGGGCCGACGACAAGCCGCCTGAGTTCTATCACGTGCCCGGCGGTTCCAAGACGTCGGCCCATGTCGCGGGCGATGGCGCGCACATAGGTGCCCTTGCCGCATTCGGCTTCGAAGACGGCGGTATCCGCGTCGGGGCAATCGATCAGGTCGAGTCGATGAACCGTCACCGGCCGGGCTTCCAGTTCCACCGTCTCGCCAGCACGGGCGAGATCATAGGCGCGCTCGCCGTCGACCTTGATCGCCGAGAAAGCGGGGGGTGTTTGAAGGATCTCTCCCTCGAACTCGTCGAGCACGGCATCGATATCCTCGGCCGTCGGCCGATGATCGGAGGCACGGACCACCTCGCCCTCGGCGTCGTCGGTCGACGTCTCCGCCCCCCAGCGCACGGTAAACCGGTAGAGCTTGTCGCCATCCATCACGTAGGGCACCGTCTTGGTCGCCTCGCCCAGCGCGATCGGCAGCATGCCGGAAGCGAGCGGGTCGAGCGTGCCGGCGTGCCCCGCCTTGGGCGTGCCGAAGATGCGCTTCATGGCGCCGACCGCCTGCGTCGAGGTCATGCCATAGGGCTTGTCGAGCACCACCCAGCCGTGGACCGTGCCTTTTTTCTTGCGTGCCATACCTGGTTCCTGCGCTCGCCGGTCGGGGGTGGAACCCGGCGCGGCGGAAAAGACGGCGGACGTTTCGTCCGGAAGGCGCGCTCCTACACCGCTGGCCGGGGGAAGGCAAGGCCAGAAGATTGCGGCGATGCGGCGGGCGTGAAATGGTGCCGTCGCCGTCACAGGCGATTCTTCAGGAGCTCATATGTCACTCGGGGTCTTCGCAGCCGTTCTTGCCGCTGCCCTGGTGCATGCCGGCTGGAACGTTCTGATCAAGGGTGCGGCCGACAAACTCGCCATGACGGTTTCCGTTGCCATCGGCGCCGCCCTCGTCGCCGCGGTCATCCTGCCATTTCAGCCAATGCCGGCGCCGGAAAGCTGGCCATTTCTCTGCGCATCGGTGCTGCTCCAGAGCGTCTATTTCCTGTTGATCGCCCGTGCCTATCGCGTCGTCGACATGAGCCTCGCCTATCCCCTAATGCGAGGTGCGGCGCCGCTCGTGGTGGCCTTGGTGGGCGCCACGGTTTTCGGCGAGACGCTGAGGATCGGACAGTGGATGGCGATCGGCCTGATTTCGGCTGGTATCGGGGCTCTCGCTCTTGGCGCGTTTCGGCAGCCGTTGGCCACCGCCGGAACCGCCACGGCGCTCTGCAATGCCCTGGTCATCGCTGCCTATACGCTGGTGGACGCCAGCGGCGTGCGCCTTTCGGGGGCGCCGGTTGCCTACGCCTTGCTGCTGGCCATCTTGACCGGCGTGGTCACCACGGCCGTCGTCTTCGCCGGGCGGGCGCGTCCGAAGCTCAGTGTCCGAACGCTGGGGCTCGGGCTCGTCGGCGGGGCGGCGACCACGCTTTCCTATGGGGTCGCCTTGTGGGCAATGACGCGGGCGGCCGTCGCTCCGGTCGCTGCGCTCCGCGAGACGTCGATCATCTTCGCACTCGCGCTGTCGCGGCTGGTGTTTGGCGAGAGCATTGGCGGGCGACGGGTTGCCGCCGCCCTGCTGGTGATGGCTGGTGTTGCCGGCCTTCGGCTGTTCTGACCTTAGCCCGCGCGGTCGCGCGCGGCGACCAACGCCGCTTCGTCGGCCTGGGCCTTTCGGAAGGCGGGACGGCTCGTCACCCGTTCGATATAGGCTGCCACTCCGGGCGTCTTTTCGAAGATGCCGAAATTGGTGACCCAGAACAGCGCCGATCCCCACAGAGCATCGGCGACCGAGAAATCTTCGCCGAGCCAGAAGGACGACGTGCGACCGACATGCTCGTTGACGATGGCCACGACCGTTTCGTAGTCGGCGTAGGGAGAATTGTTTCGCGGCAGCGGCGGCCGCTTCATGGCGTGGTCGACCAGCGCCGGTTCGAAGCAGGAACCGTAGAACACCATCCAGCGCAGATAGTCGCCACGACGAGGATCGTTCAGGCCCGGCGCCAATCCCGCCTCCGCGAACTGATCCCCAAGATAAAGTGCGATTGCGGCCTGTTCCGTCACCACGACGCCTCGATGGCTGATCGCGGGCACCTTGCCCATCGGATTGACGGCGAGATAGTCGGGCTTCAGCTGGTCGCCGACCCGAGTGTCCATGACATGAAGCTCATAGGGCACACCAAGCTCTTCCAGAAGAAATCGGGTACCGAATGCGCGGGTCTGCGGGGCGTAGTGGAACGTGATGCGATCGTCGGTCATGAAGCTCCCTCCTTGCTGCCGCGTTTGCGGCGCACTGGAAGAAGCTTCGACTCGGGACCTGTCAGGATTTGTCAGTTGCACTGCTGACGGGATTTGTCAGTGGTCTGTGCCCGTACCGCCCTTGCCTGCGTCGTCTTGGGACTGTTTGCCCCCATCAAGGTCACGCGCCACGTCCGGCGAATGCAACAGCGCCTCGATATGATCGGTTTCGTCGAAACGGTCGTCGTAGCGGAAGACCAGTTCGGGCGCGAACTTGAGATTGATCCGACGCGCCACCTGGCCGCGCAGCCAGCGCGCGTTGCGGGACATCGACTTTTCCGCCTGTTTCGGATCGCCGCCGCCAAGCGGCGTGATGTAGACGGTGGCGTTGCGAAGGTCCGGGCTCACGCGCACCTCGGGTACGGTGATCATCATCCGGGTCACTTCGTCGTCCATCAACTCGCCGCGCGCCAGGATCTCGGCAAGTGCGTGACGAACCAGTTCGCCCACGCGAAGCTGCCGTTGAGAGGGGGCTCGGGCCTGCCCCTGGCCTTGTCCGTGCTGGACCATGATAGGAACCTCGGTTGGGCGTCTCTCGCTCGGATGACGACCGATCATAGGGATGTGCGTGGACCCGAGGCCATAGGGAATAGGTCCACGACGGTGCGTTTCAGTTCGTGCCGGCCAACCCTCGGAGCGTCCTTGCGAACCCGTCCATGTCGGCTCTGTCGGCAAAGGTCGAACGCGGCAGGATGATCGCCGGTCGGCCGTCGACGACAACAAAGACATGGTCCGCGTCGGTCTCGATACGGGCGCCCGGACTGACAGTGGCATCGATCCGGACATTCCCAATCGTGCCCTCGAACCGGCCGTCGGCATAGTCGACTTGCGCGGCTCCTATCGGGTGTCGCCGCGCCGCGCGGGATCGCTCGGCCTTCAGGGTGAAGCGCGACAATTGCCACGCCGCCAGTCCTGCAATTCCGAAGCTGGCAAACCATACCGGCCACTCGGCGTCTCGGGTCAGCCAGGACACGATGACAAGCGGCGGCAAAGCGAAGGCGTAACCAAGAAGCGAGCGCCAGCCACGATCCGCCGGTTTCAGGAGTGCCTGCAACGCAACTGCGTCTGCCTCCGTCGTCGTGAAGACGAAACGGCGCGATGTCGAGGTGGGGGAGGATGGTTCGGCGGCGTCGGTCATGGCTTACCGTCGAGAAGGCGTCCCCGGCGTCCCTGAGGACGCCGAGGTGGCCATTACAGCGTGCGGGCGATCTCCTCGACGCGGAAGCACTCGATGACGTCGCCGGCCCGCATGTCCTGGTAGGCCTCGAAGTTCATGCCGCATTCCTGGCCGGCATGCACTTCCTTGACTTCGTCCTTGAAGCGCTTGAGCGTCCCGAGCTTGCCCTCGTGGATAACCACGTTGTCGCGGATCAGGCGAACCGAGGCGCCACGCTCCACCATACCCTCGCTGACGCGGCAACCCGCGACCTTGCCGACCTTGGAGATGTTGAACACCTCCAGGATCTCGGCATTGCCGAGGAAGGTTTCGCGCCGTTCGGGCGTGAGCATGCCGCTCATCGCAGCCTTCACGTCGTCGACGAGGTTGTAGATGATGTTGTAGTAGCGGATCTCGATGCCGTCGCGGTCGGCCGCGTCGCGCGCCTGCTTGTTGGCGCGAACGTTGAAGCCGATGATCGCCGCGTCGGACGCGGAGGCAAGCGTGACGTCGGACTCGGTGACGCCGCCGACGCCGCCATGAATGACGCGCGCCGCCACTTCTTCGTTGCCAAGCTTTTCGAGCGAGGCGACGATGGCTTCGAGAGAGCCCTGCACGTCGGTCTTGACGACCAACGGGAACTCCTTCTTGCCGGCTGTCTGAAGCTTGCTCATCATCTGCTCGAGCGAGCCGCGCGAGCCGGAGGCGCGCTTGGCGACGTTCTCGCGCTTCTGACGGATGCGATACTCGGTAATCTCGCGGGCGCGGGCCTCGTTCTCGACCACCGCCACGCGGTCGCCGGCATCGGGCGTGCCCTGGAAGCCGAGAACCTCGACCGGCATGGCCGGGCCAGCGTTGTTGACGTTGGCGCCATGGTCGTCGAGGAGCGCGCGGACGCGACCCCATTCCGAACCGGCCACGATGATGTCGCCGACCTTGAGCGTGCCTCGATCGACCAGCACGGTGGCGACCGGGCCACGTCCCTTGTCGAGCTTGGCCTCGATGACGATACCCTCGGCGGCGCGATCTGGATTGGCCTTGAGCTCAAGCACTTCCGACTGCAGCAGGATGATTTCGAGCAGCTTGTCGAGGTTGGTCTTGGCCTTGGCCGAGACTTCCACTTCGAGCGTGTCGCCGCCCATCGATTCCACCTGCACTTCGTGCCGCAGCAGTTCGGTGCGCACCCGCTCGGGGTTGGCTTCGGGCTTGTCGATCTTGTTGATGGCGACGATGAGCGGAACGCCGGCCGCCTTGGCGTGGCTGATCGCCTCGATCGTCTGAGGCATGACGCCATCGTCGGCAGCCACCACCAGGATGACGATGTCGGTCACCTTGGCGCCGCGAGCGCGCATCGCCGAGAAGGCGGCGTGGCCCGGGGTGTCGATGAAGGTGATCTTCTGACCGTTCTGCTCGACCTGATAGGCGCCGATGTGCTGGGTGATGCCACCGGCTTCGCCGGCGACCACGTTGGCGTGGCGCAGCGCATCGAGCAGCGACGTCTTGCCGTGGTCGACGTGGCCCATGATGGTAACCACCGGCGGACGCGGCTGCGTGTCCGCGGCGTCGTCGGGCACATCGAACAGACCTTCCTCGACGTCGGCTTCGGAGACACGCTTCACCGTATGGCCCATCTCGGTGGCGATCAGCTCGGCGGTGTCGGCGTCGATCACGTCGTTGATCTTCAGCATCTGTCCCTGCTTCATCAGCAGGCGGATGACATCGACGGCGCGCTCGGCCATGCGGTTGGCCAGCTCCTGAATGGTGATCGCCTCGGGCAGGACCACCTCGCGCAACACCTTCTCACGCGGGCCGGACTGCTGGCCGCGCCGCTCCTTCTCGCGCCGGCGCTTCAGCGCCGCGAGCGAACGGGAGCGCTCACCCTCGTCGCCGGACAGGGCTGCGGAAATGGTCAGACGGCCCTTGCGCCGATCGTCCTCGCCAGCCTTCTTGACCGGCGTGGGCGCGGGCACGCGCACCTTCTTGGCGGCAAGCAGCTTGCCGCGCGGATTCTCTTCGTCGTCATCGCCGGCGAGCTTGCCGCGCGGGGCCGTCTCGGCGGCAGGACGCGGCGCACCGGCGGGAGCCGGCTTCTTGTCGGCGACGGGAGACTTGGCGGCAGCGACGGGTTCGGCCGGCTTCGGAGGCGCAACTTCCGCCGGAGCTTCCTTGGCGCGGGCCTCTTCCTCGGCCTTGAGGCGAGCTTCCTCGATGGCGCGGGCGGCGGCTTCTTCGGCCTCGCGCTTGGCGCGCTCTTCCTCTTCGATCTTGCGACGGGCCTCTTCCTCGGCGCGGCGCTTTGCCTCTTCCTCGGCGCGCTTGCGGGCCTCGGCCTCGCGAGCGATGGCTTCGGCTAGCGCGGCCTGGCGGGCCTCGATCTCATCCTGGCTGAGCGTGCGCAGCACCATGCCGCCGGGCGCGGGCCGGCGCTGTTCGCGCGGCGCGGCGGGTGCGGCGTCGCGGCGCGGCTTCAGGCTCTCGGAGATCGACTTCTGAAGTTGCGTCGTCTGCGTCGGCTGACCGCCCTCGGCCGGGCCGCCTTCGCCGTGCTTGCGCGACTTCTTGGTCTCCACCACGACGGCCTTCGTCCGGCCATGGCTGAAGCTCTGCTTGACCGTTCCCTGCTCAACGGTGCGCCGGGAAAGGGTCAGCGTCTTCTTGGGCGCCATGGACGTGCTCTTGTCGTCGGTGTTCTTCGTATCGCTCATGCCGTGCTCTATCCTCGCGGGCCGTCGCGGCACCCTTCAAAGGCGGCGCAATGGCCAATCGTATTGGCGAACCTCATGAAAGGCTCGCTGTCCAGTCCGTGTCCGGCGCTTCGCCCCTGTAGCGGGCCAGCGCTGCAGCGCATTTCAGGAAGCTGGTGCTCGCCCCACCGGCAAGCAGAGCAGCATGTATCACATTTGCGCCGCCGAATGCCAAATCCATTTCGCTCGAGGCGAAGATTCCGGCGATAACCTTTGGTCCGGAAGGTGGCGGTTGTTGCCATAATGCCGCATTTCCGGGCGTTTCATCTTCATCTCCGCCGCTTCCTGCGGCACGCAACCGCCGCCTTATCGCCTGCCCGATCTTGCGCCGTCCGTCGTCGGCCGCCTCGCGTGCATGCAGCACGGCGACCACGCCGCCCTTGCCGACCGCCTCGGTCACCTGGCCGAAACCGGTGACCACGAGGCCGGCCTTGCGCGCCATCGACAGGGCCGACAGCGCCGCCTTGAGCAACAACGCCTCGACCAGCTCCGGCAGGTCGTCTCCCGCCTTCGCCTCTTCCTTGAGGCCGCGCGAGAAGGCTCGCTTGCGCACTGCCTCGGCGACCACGTCGCGGCGACAGGTCACCCAGACGCCACGGCCCGGCAGGTTGCCGCGAACATCCGGCACCACAACGCCGCCCGGCCCGCAGACGAAGCGAACGAGGCCCTCGGGCGGCTGTGCGACGCGCGTCACGATGCAACTGCGCTCCGCCGTCTCAGTCCTCGGTGCCATCGTCCTCTTTCCGACTGGAAGGCCGCTTGTCGCGACCTTCGTCATTGGGTTCACTCCGCCTCTTCGGCGACCTCTTCCTCGGCGACGTCCTCTTCCTCGACCGGGGCTTCGATCCAGCCGGCGGCGACGCGCGCCGCCATGACGATCGCCTCGGCGTCGGCGCGGCTGATGTCGAGGTCGGAAAGGCTGCCCTTGTTGCGGATGGTTTCGCCGTTCTTGCGCTCGGTCCAGCCGACGAGGTCGTCCGTGGCGCAGCCGGCAAGATCTTCCACCGTCTTCACGCCGTCCTTGCCGAGGGCGACCATCATGGCGGTCGTCACACCCGGGACTTCGCGCAGCGCATCGTCGACGCCGAGCTTGATGCGCTCCTCGTCGAGCTCGCGCTCCTTGGCGTCGAGATAATCCTGGGCGCGCGCCTGGATTTCCTCGGCGGTCTCTTCGTCGAAGCCTTCGATGGCGGCGATCTCGTCGCGCTCGACCATGGTGAGCTCTTCGACGGTGGAGAAGCCCTCGGTGGCAAGCAGCTGGCCGACCACTTCGTCGACGTTGAGGGCGGCCATGAACAGCTCGGTGCGTTCGTTGAACTCCTTCTGGCGCCGCTCGCTCTCTTCCTGCTCGGTCAGGATGTCGATGGCCCAACCGGTGAGCTGGCTGGCGAGGCGCACGTTCTGGCCGCGACGGCCGATGGCGAGCGACAGCTGGTCGTCGGGGACCACCACCTCGATCCGCTCGGCGTCTTCGTCGAGCACCACCTTGGCCACTTCCGCCGGCTGAAGCGCATTGACGATAAAGGTGGCCGGATCGGGCGACCAGGGAATGATGTCGATCTTCTCGCCCTGCAGCTCCTGCACCACGGCCTGGACGCGGCTGCCGCGCATGCCGACGCAGGCGCCGACCGGATCGATTGACGAATCCTTGGAGATGACGGCGATCTTGGCGCGAGAGCCGGGATCGCGAGCCACCGACTTCACCTCGATGATGCCGTCGTAGATCTCAGGGACCTCGGAGGCGAACAGCTTGGCCATGAACAGCGGATGGGTGCGCGACAGGAACACCTGCGGCCCGCGCTGTTCGCGGCGCACGTCGTGGATGATGGCGCGGATGCGGTCGCCATAGCGGAAGCTCTCGCGCGGGATCAGTTCGTCGCGGCGGCAGATCGCCTCGCCACGGCCGAGATCGACGATGACGTTGCCATACTCGACGCGCTTGACGACGCCGTTGACCACTTCGCCGGTCCGGTCCTTGAACTCGTCGAACTGGCGGTCGCGCTCGGCCTCGCGCACCTTCTGCACGATCACCTGCTTGGCCGACTGGGCGGCGATGCGGCCGAAATCGATCGGCGGCAGCGGCTCGGAGATGAAGTCGCCGACAAGCGCGGCCGGGTTGCGGCGCTGCGCTTCGACGAGATCGACCTCGGTCGAGAAGTTCTCGACGTTCTCAACCACCTGCAGGAGACGCTGCAGCTTGATCTCGCCGGTGCGCGGGTTGATCTCGGCGCGGACGTCGGTCTCGGAACCGTAGCGCGAGCGAGCGGCCTTCTGAATGGCATCTTCCATCGCCGCGATGACGATCTGCCGGTCGATCGACTTCTCGCGAGCCACCGCGTCGGCGATCTGCAAGAGTTCCAAACGGTTCGCACTGACGGCCATTATCTTCGTCTCCTGCCCTCGATGGGGCTCCTAATCCGTCCTTCGGGGATGCCCCCGGGCTTCCTTCTGGCGGAAGACCGCCTCTCAGCTCTTGCCCGCCTTGAGCGCCTCGCGGATCAGCGCCTCGTTCAACACGAGACGCGCTTCCGACACGGTGTCGAGCGGGAATTCGATATCCTTGGTGCCATCCTCAAGCGCCTGCAGGAGGCGCATGCCGCCCTTGTCGTCCTTGACGCCGGTGAGCCAGCCGCGGAACCGTTTGCGTCCCATCAGGGGAACGGCAAGTTCCAGCTTGGTCTCGAAGCCCGACCAACGGACGAAATCCGACCGCCGCACCAGGATGCGGTCCATGCCCGGCGACGACATTTCCAGGCTGTAGGCCTTGCCGATCGGATCGTCGACATCAAGCAGCGGCGAAATCACGTTGCTTGCCGCCTCGCAATCCTCGACGCTCATGGTGCCGTCGGCCTTCTCGGCGAATATCTGCAGCGTCACGCCGTTGAGACCGGACATGCGCACGCGCACCAGGCGATATCCGAGGTCGATCAACGCCGGCTCGATGATGGCGGCAACCCGCGCCTCGACACCGGTTTCGGTCACGAGACGCGGCTCGTCGAGCGTCGTCTCGACACTCTGACCGCCAAGTGGCGGAAGGGGCGGTTGGTCCTCGGACGTCATCGGTCGGCGGTATCCCTCGCGGCGCATCATCGCGGGCAATAAAAAAGAGCGGGACCTCTCGGACCCACTCCCAACCCGCTTTATGAAGCGCATCAGAACTGATGCACCCCATATAGGCCGCTTTTGCGCGGAAATCAATGGCCGCCGATGATCTCGCCCGAAACGCGGTTTCCGCGCGCCAGACGTCGAAAGGTCAGATAGGCCGAGCCTCTTCCCTCGCGCCGCGCCTTGGCCTCGTAGCGGGTTCCGGGCCAACCCTCCCAAGGCTGGCGCCAGTCGTCGGGTGCCGAGGCGGTCCACAAGAAGTCGGAATTGGCGCGGACGTGACGCAGCGTCCAGTCGACGTAGGTGTCGATATCCGATGCAAACCAGAACTCGCCCCCGTCCTTCAACACGCGTGCGAAGCGGGCAACGGTGTCGGGGCCGACGAACCGTCGCTTCCAGTGGCGCTTCTTCGGCCAGGGATCGGGATAGAGCAGGAGCACGCGGTCGAGCGAGGCCTCTGGCAACCAGTCGAGAACCTTGACGCCGTCTTCGCCGCTGAGGCGGACATTGACGATCTCCTCGGCGGCGATCCGTCCAAGCGCCTTCGTCATGCCGTTGATGAACGGCTCGACGCCGATGAAGCCGACGTCGGGTCGTTCGAGCGAACGATGGATCAGGTGTTCGCCACCGCCGAAACCGATCTCCAGCCGTATTTCGCCCGGCGCATGGGGAAAAAGCTCCGCGAGGCTTTGGGGAGAGGGGGTCGCAAGGTCCAGCGAGAGCCTGGGTAGATCCGCCTCTAGGCGTTCGGCCTGCCCCTTCCGCAGCGTCTTGCCTTTGCGGCGGCCAAAAAAGGCGCTCTCGCGTGGCTCGCCGGGCCGGTGCTCCGGTCTGTGGTCGTCGTCGCTCATCGATGCCCGTTGCATGCATAACTCGGGCGGTCGGACCGCCCGGCAATGAAAAACCCCGGCAGCCGAGCTGCCGGGGCGGTGTCTAGCGTATTTCCGCGCCTCAGGCGAGGGCCGACTTCAAGGCGTCGACGAGGTCGAGCGCCTCCCAGGAGAAGCCGCCGTCGGCCTCGGCCGCCCTGCCGAAGTGGCCATAAGCGGCAGTCCGGGCGTAGATGGGCTTGTTGAGGCCGAGCCGCTCGCGAATGCCGCGCGGCGACAGGCGCACGAAATCGCGGTCGCCGAGCACCTTCTCGATCCGGGCCGGATCGACGTTGCCGGTGTCGTGCAGGTCGACGTAGATCGACAGCGGGTCGCTGACGCCGATAGCGTAGCTGAGCTGGATCGTGGCGCGATCGGAGAGGCCGGCGGCGACGATATTCTTGGCCAGCCAGCGGGCGGCATAGGCCGCCGAGCGGTCGACCTTGGTCGGATCCTTGCCGGAGAATGCACCGCCGCCATGCGGCGCCGCGCCGCCGTAGGTGTCGACGATGATCTTGCGGCCGGTGAGGCCGGCATCGCCGTCCGGGCCGCCGATCACGAACTTGCCGGTCGGATTGACGTGCCAGATGGTCTTCTCGTCGACCCAGCCGGCCGGCAGGGCGGCGATGATGTAGGGCTCGACGATGCGACGCACGTCGGCCGATGTGAGGCCGTCGGTGTGCTGGGTGGAGAGAACGATCTGCGGCGCCCGTACCGCCTTGCCGTCCTCGTAGGCGACGGTCACCTGGCTCTTGGCGTCGGGACCGAGCAACGGCTCCTTGCCGGACTTGCGAACCGCCGCGAGATCGCGAAGAATCTTGTGGGCATAGTAGATCGGCGCCGGCATGAGTTCCGGCGTCTCGCGGCAGGCATAGCCGAACATGATGCCCTGGTCGCCCGCGCCTTCATCTTTGTCGGCCGCCGCGTCCACGCCCTGGGCGATGTCGGACGATTGCTCGTGCAGCAGGATCTCGATCTTGGCGGTTTCCCAATGGAAGCCGTCCTGTTCGTAACCGATGTCCCGGATGGCCTCGCGCGTCAGCTTCTCGATCAGCGCGTTGTCGACGGACAGCGGACCGCGCGTCTCGCCGGCGATGACGACACGATTGGTGGTTGCCAACGTCTCCGCTGCCACGCGCGCCTGCGGTTCGGCGGCTAGGAAAGCGTCAACGATGGTGTCGGAGATGCGGTCGCAGACTTTGTCGGGATGACCTTCCGAGACGGACTCGGAGGTGAAAAGGTAGTTCTGGCGAGACATAGGGTTGACCCCTCAAAGAAGACGTCGACGCGGTCGACGGAAGACTGGTCCGCCGCGGGGTATGGTCCGTCGCGGCGCCTTCTTTTCGCAAGCCTCCGGGAAAAGCGCAAGCTCGGGCCATTCGCTCGCGCGCGTTTGCACGGCGCCGTGCGTTCCGTGCCACGGCAAGCGGGAATCCGTTCGTTGCGAGGGGCGCTCGGCGCCCTCGTTTCCGATGAAACGAGGGCGGTCAAAAAGCAAAACGGATTGTCTCGACCGGCATCGAGACAATCCGTCAGAGCTTGAAACCCAACTGCTCAGGCCTCGCCGTCCTCGGCAGCCAGAGTTTGCACGAGGTCAACGATGCGCCGACGAACACGGGCATCCTTGATGCGCACGAAGGACTTGTTGAGCGAAAGACCCTCGGTCGACGACAGGAAGTCGACGACGTAGGAATGGCTCGGAGTCTCGGCGAATCCGGCGGCCTCCTCCGGCGTACCCGGGGCATCTTCGAAGAAGAACGACACCGGCACCTTGAGGACGGTTGCAATGTGCTGGAGACGGCTGGCGCCGACCCGGTTGGTGCCCTTCTCGTATTTCTGGATCTGCTGGAAAGTGATTCCGAGCGCTTCGCCCAGTTTTTCCTGGCTCATTCCAAGCATCATGCGGCGAAGCCTGACGCGGCTGCCGACGTGCACATCGATGGGATTGGGGGACTTTTTGCTGGCCATGTTGGTCTCGTCTGCGGTTTGTTCCGCGGTTACCGATGAGGCTCGCAAGGCGCGGTCTTTATTTTTTGTCTTGCGGCCCATTCTTGGCAAACGAACCACAAAGGGATCGTTGCGCGCTGAGATTGTTGTCTCTGAACGAGAAGTTGTCAACTCCCGGATCTACGGTTTCCCTTTCCCAGAAGCGACAACAAGATGAAAAAGACGCTAAATATCAAGAGAAACGTCGAACCGCTTCGTTGAAAGTAAGACTTGGGCCGCTCAGATGGGACAAAACCGTCGAGCACCCCTTCCTCGCCAAGTGGTAAACTTGCAACCAGCCTGCCATAGGCATCGATGATTGCCGATACGCCGGTATTCGCGGCGCGGACCATTGGTATGCCCTCCTCGATAGTTCTCAGACGGGCGGCGTCGAGGTGCTGGTATGGACCGGCGCTGTGGCCGAACCAGCCATCGTTGGTGATGTTGACGAAGTAATCGGGACGGTCGCCTTGCGGCAGCACTTCGCCCGGAAAGATCGCTTCGTAACAGATCAGCGCCGAAAAGGATGGATGGCCGGCAATCGCGATGAGGTTGCGATGAGGACCGGGCGAAAATCCGCCGATGCCGCGAAACAGTTCGCCAACACCCAGCCGGCGGACCAGCGATCCGAATGGCATGTACTCGCCGAAGGGGACGAGGTGCACCTTGTCGTAGGCGGCGCGGATGGCGCCGGTGTCGTCTATGGCGAACAGCGAGTTGTAGTATCGGCGCCCCCCCTCGGCCTGATCGTCGGCCGGCTCGATGCGCGGCGCACCGGTAAGCAGGATCGTGCCCGGTGACAGCAGGTCGGCAATGCGGGCGAGCGCCTCCGGTTCCTCGGTCAGGAAAAAGGGCAAGGCCGTTTCCGGCCAGACGATTTCGGAAAACGACATGGCGCCCAGCGTTTCGGGATCGGTCCGCCGGTCGGAGAGCGTCGTCAGCTTGTCCAGCGCCTCCTGTCTCTTGTCGGGAGACCACTTGACGGCTTGATCGATGTTCGGTTGCACGATGCGAATGCGGGCGTCGGCCATCACCGCCTCGCCTGCCGGCGCTGCGTTCGAAAGCCTGTGGAAGCCCCAGCCGAGGTCGGCCACCACGAGTGCCAGGACCGATGCAAGGGTCACGCGCCGCAGCCAGGGTCGGCGCCCTGGTTCATCGACAAGGAGAGCCGGAGCGGCGAACACGGCGATGCCGGCGAACGTCAGCCCATAGACGCCAATCACACTTGCCGCCTGCGCGGTCACGTCGGTGAAGGCGACAGCCTGTCCGAAGAGGTTCCAGGGGAAGCCGGTCAGCACGTGTCCGCGCAACCATTCGGAGGCGCCAAGCCCGAAGGCCAGCGCGAAGATGCGTGTCGGGCCATCGCTCCAAAGGAGACGGGCCACGAGGGCGCCAAGGGCCATGAACAGTGCAAGGCCGGCGGCAAGCCCCACGACGGCGAGCGGCATAAGTGGAATAAGAGCCGACCGTCCCTCGGCGAAGAAGGCGATCCCCACCCAGTGGAGACCGGCGAGAAAATAGCCGAAGCCGAACCACCAGCCGGTAACCGCAGCAGGCCGCAACCGGCGAATGCCGCGCGGTCCCGCCACGACCGCACCGTCGATGAGGAGCACCAGAGCCGGCAGCGTGAGGAAAAGGATCGGCGCGGCATGCACGGGCGCGAGGGCCAGCGCCGAGATCGCGCCGGCCGCGAGGGCGGCAAAACGTCGCGGCCACCCCCAGAGGAGCAGGAGCCGATGGGCAAAGGTATCAAACATCGCGCCTCTTCCCTCGCCGGCGAATCGGTCGTTGCGTCCGAAGCAATAGCCGGTCGCCGTCGGAGAGGGAATGCCGGACGATCACCGGAAGTCGCTTTGGCGACTTCCGGCAACGTGCAATGCACGAGGCGGATTCAGTGGTCGATGCGACAATCGGACGCGGAGGAAATCCCTCAGGCCCCGACTTCGGAAGATTCGACCGTCTCTGCCGGCTCGTCGGGGCGCGCGAAGAGGCGCACCGTCTTGATGCGGCGTGGATCGGCATCGAGCACTTCGACCTCCCAGCCGGGCAGGTCGTCGGAGACGATCACTTCGCCACGCACCGGAATCCGGCCAAGGGCGGCGAACAGCAGGCCGCCGAGCGTGTCGACGTCTTCGTCGTAGTCCGCAAAGGAAAAGCTCGGGCCGATCGTCGCCCTGACGTCGTCGAGATCTGCGCGGGCGTCGGCGAGATAGACGCCGTCCTGCACCGTCTTGACCAGCGGGCCATCCTCGTCGTCGTGCTCGTCATCGATCTCGCCGACGATGGTCTCGACCACGTCTTCGATGGAAACGATGCCGTCGGTACCGCCATACTCGTCGATGACCAGCGCCATCTGGATATGGGTCGCCTGCATCTTCTGCAAGAGATCGGTGGCGGGCATGGACGGCGGCACGAACAGCACGGCGCGGACCAGCTTCGCCGCTTCGAGCGTGATGTCGAGGTCGACCTTGCCGACATCCAGCCGACCCTCGTCCGCCTCGGCGGTCGCATCGCTCCGCGCCTTGCCAGTAATGTGGGTGATGAGATCCTTGATGTGGACCATGCCGATGGCGTCGTCGAGCGTCTCCCGGTAGACCGGCATCCGCGAGTGTCCGGAAGCCTCGAACAGTCCGAGCAACTCGGCCAGCGTCGTGTCGGCGTCGACGGCGGCGATGTCGGCCCGGGGAACCATGACGTCGGCGACGCGCGTTTCCCTGAGACGAAGGATGTTTCGGATCAGCGTCCTTTCCTCGGGCGAGAAGGCGGCGTCGAGCGCATCCTCCTGGCTCAGCGCTTCTTCGAGGTTCTGACGGAGAGTTGCCGAGGTCTTGAAGCCGAAGGCCTCGCGCAAGCGCGCCAGCCAGCTCGATCCGGAACCTGTTGCACCCTCGGCCGAGACGCCCGGTTGGGCCGTCGCGGCCATATTCTGACTGCCCGTACTATGACTGTCGCTGTCGCTCATTGTCCTTCTTCCGCGCCGCCCGCCGGCCCTCCCGGCCGCTGGCGGACGCCCCGATAATGCCGTCCCTCAGCGGCCGGCGCCGCCCATCGGCGCGTCGGCATAGGGGTTGGCGATGCCGAGCCGGGCGAGAATGGCCGTCTCAAGGCCCTCCATCTCCTCGGCTTCGTCGTCGTTCATGTGATCATACCCGACGAGATGCAGGAATCCATGCACGATCATGTGCAGAAAATGGTCGCGGAAGGAAATGCCTTCTTCAACCGCCTCGCGTGCCACCGTCTCGTGCGCCACCACGATGTCGCCGAGCAGCGGTCCGTAGGCATCGGCCTCCGGGTCGTCCTGCGGGAAGGACAGCACGTTGGTCGGCTTGTCCATGCCACGGTGATCGTGGTTGAGCACTCGGATCGCGGCATCGTCGGTGAGCAGGAGCGACAGTTCCGCGTCGTCGGCGATCTCGGCATCGGCCGCCGCCGCCGCCATGGCGACGGCCGCCTCGACATCGGCGCGCCAATCCTCGGCCGCTTCCCACAGTGGGCTGTCGGCGAGGATATCGACGGCGATCACGCTCATGGCTTATCTCCGCGGGCGGCTAGCCGCTCCCGGCTGTCGTCATCATAGGCCTTGACGATGCGGGCCACCAACTCGTGGCGGACGACGTCCTCGTGGCTGAACCGCACCTGCACGATGCCGGGCGTCTCGGTGAGGATGCGGCTGGCCTCGACCAGGCCGGATACCTGTCCCGCCGGCAGGTCGACCTGGCTGGGGTCGCCGGTGACGATCATCTTCGAGCCGTCGCCGAGGCGGGTGAGGAACATCTTCATCTGCATCGACGTGGTGTTCTGCGCCTCGTCGAGGATGACGGCGGCATTGGCCAGCGTACGGCCGCGCATGAAGGCCAGCGGCGCGATCTCGATGGCGCCTGAGGTGAGGGCGCGCTCGACACGCTCGGGCGGCATCATGTCATAAAGGGCGTCGTAGAGCGGGCGAAGGTAAGGATCGATCTTCTCGCGCATGTCGCCCGGCAGGAAGCCAAGCCGTTCGCCGGCCTCGACCGCCGGTCGCGACAGGACGAGACGCGCCACCTCGCCGCGCTCGAGCAGCGCCGCCGCGTGCGCTACGGCGAGGTAGGTCTTGCCGGTACCGGCGGGCCCGAGACCGAACACCAGGGTCGAGCGGTCCATCGCGCGAATGTAGGCATCCTGCGCCGGGTTGCGGGCGACGACCGTCTTTCGGCGGGTGGAAATGGCGGCGAGCTGGAGCCGAGAGCCGGCGTCCATCGTCGGCAATGGAAGCTGGTCGCCGACCGCCAGCGCCATGCGGACCGCCCCCTCGACGTCGGCGGAGGTGATGGTCTGACCGGCCTGAAGTCGGCCGTAGAGCGCTTCCAGCACGTCGCGAGCGCGGCTGGCCGCTTCGTGCGATCCCCGGATCGTCACCTGATTGCCGCGTGCCGTGGCGTCGACGCCGAGCTTCTGCTCGATCAAGGCCAGATGCTGGTCGAACTGACCGTAGAGCGGGCCGATCAACCGGTTATCCTCAAAGACCAGCACCAGATGGGTGAGGTCGGACGCATAGGTCATGGCGTTCCCCGGATAGGTCGCGACAGTCGCGACGGCATGGTCGGTGCGTGTCCCGACGGCCTCATGCCGACCGTCGGGCCGGTACGGGCTCGCCTTCGAGCCGACCGATCAGACTGTGTCCGCCGGTCGCCTCGATGGTCACGTCGGCAATCTCGCCAATAAGCGACGACGGTGCCATGACGGCCACTGGCTGCAGGTAGGGCGATCGCCCGACGATCTGGCCGGGAAGGCGCCCTGTCTTCTCGAACAGCACCGGCAACGTCCGCCCGACAAGGCGCTCGGCAAAGGCCTTCTGTTGCTCTTCGAGCAGGGCCTGCAGCCGGTGCAGACGTTCGCTCTTCACCGCTTCCGGGACCTGATCGGCAAGCCCCGCCGCCGGCGTGCCGGGGCGCGGCGAATACTTGAAGGAGAAGCAGGCGGCATAGTCGACGGTGCGGACGATCTCCATGGTGGCGGCGAAGTCGTCCTCGGTCTCGCCCGGGAAGCCGACGATGAAATCGCCCGATATCGCCATGTCCGGCCGTGCCGATCGGATTCGCTCGATGAGCGCGACGTACTCCGCTGCGGTGTGGCGGCGGTTCATGGCCGCGAGAATGCGGTCCGAGCCCGACTGCACGGGTAGGTGCAGGTAAGGCATCAGTTTGGAGTTGTCGCCATGGGCGGCGATCAGCGCGTCATCGAGGTCGCGCGGATGGCTGGTGGTGTAGCGAATGCGGGCAAGGCGCGGCAGCTCCGACAGGCGCGCGAGGAGGCCTGCGAGGCCAACCGTTCGGCCCTCTTCATCCATGCCGTGATAGGCGTTGACGTTCTGGCCGAGGAGGGTGATTTCGCGCACGCCGGCCGCTACCAGGGTCCTTGCCTCGTCTACGATTCTCTCGACGGGACGCGAGGCTTCCGAACCGCGCGTGTAGGGCACGACACAGAAGGTGCAGAACTTGTCGCAGCCTTCCTGCACGGTAAGGAAGGCCGTCACGCCACGCGAGCGAACGGCTGCTTCGGACGGCGCTGCCAGATGGTCGAACTTGTCCTCCGCCGGGAACTCGGTCTCCACCACCTTCGGTCGGGCCGGCGCCTTGCCTTCGGTGGCCGCCGGTCGTTCGCCGGCACGAACCCGTTCGATCAACTCCGGCAGGCGGTGATAGGTCTGCGGCCCGAACACCATGTCGACGACCGGTGCGCGGGCGATGATCTCCTCGCCTTCCGCCTGGGCGACGCAGCCGGCGACGGCAACCAGCGTCTCGCGCCCTTCGGCGGCACGTTCCGCCTTCAGAACGCGAAGACGTCCCAGCTCGGAGTAAACCTTCTCGGCCGCCTTTTCGCGGATGTGGCAGGTGTTCAGGATGACGAGGTCGGCATTCTCGGGGCTGTCTGCGGTTGCGTATCCGAGCGGCGCCAGCGTGTCCGACATGCGGTCGCTGTCGTAGACGTTCATCTGGCAGCCGTAGGTCTTGATGAAGACAGACTTCTTATCCGTCACCGTTGCTCGCTTTCCCTCATGGGGGACGGCCGATCGGAACCGTCCCGTCAAAGATAACGGCATCTAGTGCATTTTGGGGAGCGGCGAAAGGCGGTTTTCCAACAAATTCGCGTGCAGATTGGCCGGCCGAGCTTTCTTGATGCTGGAACGATTAGTTGCCGGTCCACGTCCTGCTCCGACTTGATCGCTGGCGATCGGGTCTTACAAGTGATCCGGAATGCTTGATCATCACCGCCCGGGAACTCTCTCATGCCGATCTACGAACTCGACGGAATCGCCCCCGAACTGCCCGAAGATGGCGACTATTGGGTTGCCCCCGACGCCCACGTGATCGGTCGGGTAAAGCTGGGCTCGGAGGTGGGCGTCTGGTTCGGGGCGGTGATCCGTGGCGACAACGAGCCGATCGTCGTCGGCGCCCGGACCAACATTCAGGAAGGTGCGACCTTGCACACCGATCCTGGCTTTCCCCTGACCATCGGCGAAGGTTGCACCATCGGCCACCAGGCGATCGTCCATTCCTGCACATTGGGCGACAACGTGCTGATTGGAATGGGCGCCACCATCCTCAATGGCGCGAAGATCGGCGCCAACAGTCTGGTTGGCGCCAACGCGCTCGTTACCGAAGGCAAGGAGTTTCCGGAAGGATCGCTGATCGTCGGCGCGCCGGCGCGGGCCGTGCGGACACTTGATGATGCGGCCATCGAAAAGCTGCGGCGGTCGGCGGAAAACTACGCCGCCAACTTCAAGCGCTTCAAGGCGGGCTGCCGCAAGATCGCCGACTGAGCCGGTCCGCCGCCTCGTTCAGGCATGCGCCGTCTCGGCCGTCTCCGGCGAAAAGGTCGCGCTGAGATAGGGGGCGATGCCGTGAAGCGGCAATTGCCGCTCCACCGCGCCGATCTCGAAGGCGGCGCGCGGCATGCCGTAAACCACCGATGTCGACTCATTCTGACCAATGGTTCGACCACCGCCGAGCCGGATGTCGAGAAGACCCGAGGCGCCGTCGCGCCCCATGCCGGTCAGGATGATGCCGAGACTGTTGATCGGACAGATTCTGGCCATCGAGCGGAAAAGCACGTCGACCGAGGGTGCGTGCCCGGACACGCGTTCCTCGCCGCCGAGGCGGCAGGTGAGGTTGGGTC
This sequence comes from Pleomorphomonas sp. NRK KF1, assembly GCF_023721755.1. Classification (GTDB taxonomy): domain Bacteria; phylum Pseudomonadota; class Alphaproteobacteria; order Rhizobiales; family Pleomorphomonadaceae; genus Pleomorphomonas. The sequence goes on from NZ_JAMDLH010000003.1 coordinate 187,995, forward strand.
CGGCGTGGCCGAGCTCGAACTGGCGCCCTCCCGGTCCGACATAGACAGTGCCGGGTCGCAGAACTTCGCGATCCTCGGCCTCCTTCACGCGCAAGGCGCAGAGGCCGTCGAGCCGGCTGGCGAACGAGCCGGTGAACTGGCCGGGCATGTGCTGGACGATCAGGATCGGCGGCATCTGAGCCGGCAGATCGGTCAGCACGGCGCGGATGGCTTCGACACCGCCGGTCGAGGCGCCGATGCCGATCACCGTGCCGTTGCGCGAGCAGCCGATCGGCGGCGGCGAGGTGGACAAGCGGCTCGCTGTCTTCTCCGGCGTTCTCTCCGGTGTCGTGCGATGGGCACCGACATTTGCCGCCGCGGCGACCTTGATCTTGTCGATGAGCTCGGCGGCGATCCTGTCGAGGTCGGAGGCCTTGCTGGGTTTGCCGACGACGTCGATGGCGCCGATCTCGAGGGCGCGAAGGGTGCTGAAGGCGCCGGCCTGGGTCAGCGTCGACACCATCACCACCGGCATCGGTCGCAAAGCCATCAGCTTTTCGAGAAAGGAGATGCCGTTCATGCCGGGCATTTCGACGTCGAGCGTCAGCACATCCGGATTAAGGCGCTTGATCGCATCGCGTGCGGCGAACGGATCGGCCGCGGTGCCCACCACCTCTATGCCGGGGTCGCGGGCGAGGACACTCGTGAGCATGTCGCGTATCAGGGCACTGTCATCGACGATGAGCACGCGGATGGGCATTCCGGGCATGATGGTCCTCAGAAAAGATCAACCTCGCCTTCGACCTTCGTTCGTGCAAGTCGGTCCCTGAAGGAGTGCTCTTCGTCGACGAAAGCGGGGTGGGTGGCGGTGCCGAGCAGAAGCCTGTGCACGACACCGGTCGAGGGGTTGTAGTGGATGCGGCGGCCATAGCAGCCCCCGAGATCCGCGGAGGCAATCGGAAGCCCCTCGGCGCGGAGGTAATCGAGCACGAAGGACACGTTGGACGAGCCGATCAGAGACGGCCCGTCCGTGAGATCGGCGCCGCCGAACAGCTTGATCTCCAGGCCCCTCCGTTCGCAGCCGGACTTCAGGACCTCGTTGATCAGCACCTCCATGGCGTAGTTGCCGTAGCGAAGCGCGGCGCTGGCGCCGTTCCAGATGCCGGAATCGCTCTCTGGCAGCATGAAGTGATTGAGACCGCCAAATCCGGTTGCCGGATTGCGGATGCAGGCGGCGACGCAGGAGCCGAGGACGGTGACGATCATTTCGTCGGCCCGTGCCGTCACGTAGGCTTCGCCCGGCAGAACGCGCACCGCCTGTATGCCCCGCCGCCAGTCGTAGGATCGTGGAGCTTCATGTCGGTGCGAGCCGACGTTTTTCTCCGGAGACGCAGTTGCTTTCGGCTGACCGGCGAAGGACATCGCTCAGCTACCCTTTTGGTAGATCGTCGGACCGCGCAGGCGGAAAACCGTCTTCTGGTCGAGAATGGTTTCGGAATGGCCGATGTAGAGCCAACCACCGGGAGCCAGAAGGTCGGCAAAGCGCTGCACCAGTCGGGCCTTGGTCGGATTGTCGAAGTAGATCATGACGTTGCGGCAGAAGATGGCGTCAAACGGCCCCTTCATCGGCCACGCCTCGAGCAGGTTGAGCTGCTTGAACGCGATGAGCTGCCTGAGTTCGGGACGCACCTGCCATTCGCTTCCGCTGCAGGCCGTGAAATGGCGATAGCGCCTGCCTTTTCCGAGTTCGGCGACCGACTGTCCTCCATAGCGACCGGATGAACCACGTGCCACCACCGAACTGTCGATGTCGGTCGCCAGGATCCGGGTGTCGCATTGTACCCGCGACGCAGCCGTCTCGCGGTAGGTCATGGCGATCGAGTAGGGCTCCTCGCCCGTCGAGCAGCCTGCCGACCAAATGCGAAGGCGTGTTCGGCCGTTGATTCCGTCGGTCGACAGATCGGAGAGCAAGTTTTCTGCAAGATGGTCGAAGTGATGTTTCTCTCGGAAGAACCGGGTGAGGTTGGTGGTGAGGGCGTTGATCAGGTATTCGATCTCGTCTTCGCCCTCGGGGCTTGAGTAGTAGTCGCAGTACTCGGCGAAAGTCGAGAACCCAAGTTCCCGTAAGCGCCGCGTCAGCCGCGAGTAGACCATGTTGATCTTGTGGTCGGGCAGGGTGATGCCCGTCCGACCGTGAACGAATGCGGAGAGGCGCCTGTATTCCTTCAATGTGAAGGGAATCTCGCGATGTTCCGGGGCGGTCGTGCTGAGAGCGGCCATATTTACTCCGGGGGAACTGAGCCGCGGCGCTGCCGCCGCGGCCCGATTTCTCGTCGCGCTCAGAATTCCTTCCAGTCCGCATCGCTCTCAAAGGCCGCGTGCAGCTCCGACTGCAAGCGCTGCGCGGTGCGTCCACCCGCTGCGGCCACCTTCTTGGGCTGGGCCGGGCGAGGCGGGGTCTTGACGGCCGTCCGCGATTCGCGCCGCTCTTCGATGGCAGCCCGAGCCGATCGGGCGGCCTCGGCCAGTCGGAAGGCCGACATGCGGCCGTGCATGGCCTCGGCCTGCTCCTGCAGCATGCGCGTCGCCGAGGCATTCTCCTCGACCAGTGCCGAGTTCTGCTGCGTCATCTCGTCCATCTGGGTGACGGCCTTGTTGATCTCTTCGACACCGGCCGACTGCTCGCGGCTCGCCGCCGCGATGTCGGAGACGATGTCCGCCACCTTCTTGATCGATCCGACGATCTCGTTCAGTGCGGTACCGGCGTCGTTGACCAGCTTGACGCCGTCCTTCACCTGAGCACCGCTCTCGACGATCAGCGCCTTGATATCCTTGGCGGCGCCGGAAGAACGCTGGGCGAGAGAGCGCACTTCCGAGGCAACCACCGCGAAGCCCTTGCCGGCGTCGCCCGCCCTTGCCGCCTCGACGGCCGCGTTGAGGGCCAGGAGATTGGTCTGGAAAGCGATCTCGTCGATTACCGAGATGATGTCGGATATCTTCTGCGACGAAGTCTCGATGCGGCTCATAGCCTCGACCGCCTTGCCGACAACCTCGCCGCCGTCGGTTGCCGTGCCCCGCGCCGAGGCCGCCAGATGGTTGGCCTGCTGGGCGTTGTCGGAGTTCTGCTTGACGGTGGCGGCCATCTCTTCCATCGAGGCGGCGGTTTCCTCGAGGTTCGAGGCCTGCTGCTCGGTCCGCTGCGAAAGGTCGGTGGTACCCGAGGAAATCTCCGCGACGGCGTTGGAGATGGTGGTCGCAGCCTCCATCATGTCGGCGACGACGGTCGACATGGTATCGAGCAGCGTGTTGATCCCCTCGCAGAGACTGGCGATCTCGCCGGTCTTGCCATCGAGCGGCACACGACGGGTAAGGTCATTGCCACGCGCCGCCTCGATCACTTCCTTGGACTCGCGGACTGCCGCCTGGAGCGCCTCGGCGGAACGCACCTGTTCGGTGACGTCGGTGGCATACTTGACCACCTTGAAGGGCTTGCCATTCAAGTCGAGGATCGGGTTGTAGGAAGCCTGGATCCAAATCTCCCGCCCGCCCTTGCCGACGCGCTTGTACTGGTTGGTGTCGTGTTCACCACGACCGAGCTTTTCCCAGAACATCCGGTAATCGACCGACGCGCGATAGGCTGGGTCGACGAAGATGGAGTGATGCTGTCCCTTGATCTCGGCCAGCGTGTAGCCGAGCGTGTTGAGGAAGTTCTCGTTGGCGTCGAGCACCTTGCCGTCAAGCGAGAACTCGATGATGCCTTGGGCCTTGGAAATGGCGGCGATCTGTCCTTCGAAGTCGGCGGACTGCAAGCGCTGGGCGGTCACGTCTGTCGCGATCTGGACGATCTTGAACGGCTTGCCGTCAAGGCCGAGGATCGGGTTGAACGACACTTCGAGCCAGACTTCCCGGCCGCCCTTGGCGATGCGCTTGTACTGGCCGGTGACATGCTCGCCGCGCTGCAATCCCTCCCACATCAGTTTGTATTCGGCGCTTTCGCGGGCAACGGCATCGGCGAACATCGCCGCTGGCTTGCCGCGGATCTCCTCGATCGTATAGCCGAAGATCCGACAGAAGATGTCGTTGGCGTCGATGACGGTACCGTCGAGCGACAATTCCAGCACCGACTGCGACAGACGAATGGCATCGGCCTGTCCCTTGTAGTTGGCGGTGAGTTCGGCAACCTGTTTGCCATTCTCGCGGAAAATCGACACGGCGCCGGCGATGGTGCCGATCTCGTCCTTGCGATCGGTCCCGTCGACTTCGAACTCGTAATCGCCATCGGTGATCCGACGCATGTAGGCGATCATGCGGCCCACGCCACGCGTGATCTGCAGGGAGAAGAAGATGCTGGCGGCGAGAGCAATCAGAACGGCTGCGAGAACCACCGCAAGCGTGGTGAACAGGCCGCTGCGAAGCCCGGCGGCGTGATCGTCAAGCATGGCGGTGAGCGTGCTCGCGCCGCCGTGCCAGAGAGCCTGGCTCGCCTGCGCCTGAGCCTTGGTGGCATCCATGAAGCCGGAGATGCTCACGCTTTGCGGCGTGACGGCCGTCTCGAAGGCGGTCGCGACCGCCTCCGCTTCGCTCACGAAGCGCGGAGCGATTTCGTCGAACGCGCTGATCTGCCCGCCAAGACTCTCGACGCGACCATCGGTGCTGTAGGACTTGGCAACCTGCAGCGCCGCGGCGGCTCCGTCGGATGCCTCCTTGAAAAGGGCGATTTGCGATTTCAGCAGGCCGAGATCGGCGACCGAGACGGACGAGGAGCGCGACATCTCGCGGATCTTGCCGGTGATCGCCACGCGGTACCACAACACGCGCGGAATGCGGCTCATCAACGCCTGGCCGAGATAGTTGTGATCGACCTCGGTGTCGACGGCGATGCCCGATCCATTGGAGATGGCCGCCATGAGATCGAGGCCCGTGTTGACCGACTGGGTCAATCGCGCGTCGAACGCCACGTGACTGCGCGGCCAGTCGTAACTCGCCAGAACGTTGGTGAAGGTCTTGGCGGCTTCCTCGATGCCAAACGCGGCGTCATTTGCGCTTCCAAGGCCCTGCAGGTCGGGAATGCTGGGTAGCACCGTGGCCGGAGTGGCTGCATCGTCCAATGCCGAGACGGCGAGCCCGCGGATCGACTCCCAGACGGCGATCGCATAGGTGACGCCGTTGGCTTCCTTTCTGGCGGCGGCCACGCCCTCCTCGCTCTTGCTGACGTAGAGCCAGCCGAGGATGATGATCGGCAGGCTCATCAGCGCGACGATCAGGCCGATCTTGGTGCGAAGTTTCAGCGAGGTGAGTGACATGATGTCAGTTCCTGGAAAGGCCGTTCAGGCGGCGATGGCGGCGTTGGCCGGACCATGATTGGCGAAGAGGTTCTCGAGGCTGAGGAGCACGACCATGCTGTCGCCGACGGGGATGATGCCGGCGAGGAAGGCGTTGTCGATCGGCTGGTCGACGTCGGGTACCGGCCGGATGTCTGCCGCGTTGACGGTCAGGATGTCCGACACGGCATCGACCAGCAGGCCGAGGAGGCGGCCGCCGATCGCCACGATGATGACGACGTGACTGCGGGTGGCCGTGGTGAGGCCCAGCCCGAAGCGGCAGCGAAGATCGAAGATCGGGACGATCGTGCCGCGAAGGTTGAGGACACCGAGCATGTAGTCTTGCTGGTTCGGCAGGACGGTCGTCTCGGTCCACCCCTTGATTTCGCGAACGGCCATGATGTCGATGGCGAACTCGTCGTCACCGACGCGGAAGGATATGAATTGTCGTGCTTGCGCCGCGGCGGCGTCCGGGCCGACGTTGGGAAGGTCTTGCGGTTCTGCCATGGAGAAGTCTCCGTGAGGTCAGGCGTTTGCTGCGACCGGCAGCCGTGTCGCTTCGGCGATACGGGTAGACCGATCGTATAGGCGGGTGAGTTCTTCGATATCGACGATGAGGGCGACGCGCCCGTTGCCGAGAATGGTGGCGCCGGAAATGCCCGAAACCGGGTCGTAGTTGTCTTGCAACGACTTGATCACCACCTGCTGCTGGCCGATCAGCTCGTCGACGACCACGCCGAGTTTGCTGCCGTTGGCAAGCTCGATCAGCACGACGAGGCCCTGACACGGATCGGAAACGGCCTCGCTGACACCGAACACGCGAGCAAGATGGATCAGACGGACGAACTCGCCGCGAATGGAGACGACCTCGCCACCGCCGGGAACGACGCGGATCTGACCGCGTCCGGGACGGAAGGATTCGACGATCGAGGTGAGCGGCAGGATGTACTTCTCCCAGCCGACGGCCACGACCATGCCGTCGAGGACGGCGAGGGTCAGTGGGATCACCAGCGTAAAGCGGGTGCCCTTGCCGGGCGTCGACACCACCTGCACGCGACCGCCGAGCGCCTGGACATTGCGACGAACGACATCCATGCCGACGCCACGGCCCGACACGTCGGTGACGGCCGCGGCCGTCGAGAAGCCCGGCGAAAAGATCAGCTCGTCGATTTCCTCGGCTGAAAGCTTGGCGCTCGCCGGTACGATGCCTTTGTCGATCGCCTTGGCAAGCAGTCGATCCCGGTCGAGGCCCGCTCCATCGTCCTCGACGTGGATCAGGATGTTCGAACCTGCATGTTGGGCCGACAGGCGAATGACCCCTCCGGCAGGCTTGCCGGCGGCAAGGCGCGTGTCGGCGTCCTCGATGCCGTGGTCGACGGCGTTGCGGATCATGTGGGTGAGCGGATCGGCCAGTTCCTCAATGACCGTCTTGTCGACTTCGGTCTGCTCGCCGGACATTTCGAGCCGTACGTCCTTGCCCGTCTTGTGTCCCACATCGCGAACGAGGCGCGGCATGCGCGAGAACACCGATTTGACGGGTTGCATGCGGATCGCCATCACGCATTCCTGCAGCTCTCGCGTCAGTCCGGCCAGGTGTTCGAAGCCCTGAAGAGCGCCTGGATCGTCCTGCTTGCGGGTCTCGATGAACTGCTGGGCCAGCATCGCCTGGGCAATGACCAGCTCGCCCACCATGTTGACAAGGCGATCGACGCGATAGAGATCGACGCGGATCGACGAGATTGAACCGGTCTTGCCGGCAGTCTTGGCGTCGGCGGGCTTGGTTTCGTACGACTTGCTTTCGGAGGGCGAGTTCGTGGCCTCCGCTTCGGCGGCCGGAGGCGGAGCGACGACCTCCGGCTCGGCCTGAGCGTCGGCGATTTCCTCGATGATCAGTTCACACTCGTCGTCGACGAACTCGAATACCTCGGCGATGGCGGCCGGCGAACAGTCGGCGCGAAGCGTCATCGTCCAGCCGAGATAGGCGTCATCGACGTTGAAGGCCTCGAAGGCCGGCAGGCGCGCGAGATCGCAGTCGATCGTCAACGTGCCGAGCGCCTTCAGCTCGCGGATCAGATAGAGCGGTTCGTTGGCGTGTCGGAACAGCTCGGCATTGGGCCGGAAGACGATACGGTAGCTTCTGTCCACCGGCGGCGCTTCAGGGGCGCTGGCGGTCGGCCGTATGGGGACGGTCGTCTGTGTCTCGCCCTCAAGCAATGCACTGAGTTCCTCGGCGACATCGGCGCCGAAATCGTCGGCCGGGGTTTCGCCCTGGCGCGCGAGATCGACCAGGGCGGAAAAGACGTCGGCGGCGGCGACAAGGGCGGCGAGGGTGCGTTCGTCGAGCTCGGCCTTGCCGTCGCGCAGCCGATCGAGCAAGGCCTCGAAACGGTGCGCGAAGCCAACCAGTACGGTGTAGCCGAAGGCGCCTGCGCCGGCCTTTACCGAATGAACGGCACGGAAAATGGCGTTAAGCCCCTCGACGTCGCTGGAATAGGCAGCGAGCGCCCCGAGGCGTTCCTCAAGGTCGGCAAGCAGTTCCGTGCATTCCTCGAAGAATGTCCTGCGGAACTGGGCGAGTTCGTCGGAGCCGAAGCTGGGAGTTGACATGGCGGCCGTCCGGGAGGGTCAGGCTGGGCAAACCTTGTTGACGACGGAAAGCAGCTTATCCGGCGCGAAGGGTTTGACGATCCAGCCGGTCGCCCCGGCTGCCTTGCCGCTGGCCTTCCTGTCGTCGCCGGATTCCGTCGTGAGGATCAGAATCGGCGTCGATGCGTGGTTGCCACCGGCGCGCACACGCTTGACCAGCGTCACGCCGTCCATGTTGGGCATGTTGATGTCGGTGATGATCAGGTCGACGCGGGTGTTGGCGAGAACACCAAGGGCCTTCACCCCGTCCTCCGCTTCCAAGACCTCGAAGCCGGCTCCCTTCAGTGTGTAGGAGACCATGTCGCGCATGGTCCTGGAGTCGTCAACCGTAAGTATCTTTCTCGGCATTTAAGGGGCTCCGGGCATCGAGTTCGGCAGCAAGGCCGAGGTCGGCATAGGCTTCGCGAAAGGTTGGCGTGGTATTCACGATCGCGAGCCGGCCGCCGTTCATCTCGAGCGCGCGGGCGGTTGCAACAAGAAGCTGGACAGCCTGAGTCCCGAGGCGTTCGACAGCCGCGGCATTCAGGGTCAGGTAGATGGTCTCGGAAACCAGAGGTTCGATCTGCGCATGAAGGTCGCGGACCGCCGAGGCGTCGAGCACCGCGGCCAGGTCGTAAGAAATCTTGCGTGGTTCGAGCGACGGCAACTTAGACTCTCTACAATCTGCAGGCGTTGTTGGACACACCCGTCCGTGGGCCTGACGTATGGCAGTACACGCATGGATAGGTTACCGAAAACTGAAGTGAAATTTCCGCTTCATCGCCAATTCGACTGGGCCGGTCATTAAGGATACCGATTTCTATGAGTCTTCCTTGTCATTTGTTGAATCAAGGATTTCCGCTGCGCTGGGCTTGGGAAGTAGAGAGGCTAACCTATAAATGGCCGGCGGTTCAGTCAGTGGACGAAATAGAGTCTTGAAATGAATCGATGTTTCCGATCGTCTCGTCTGGACGGCGATCAGGCGCAGAGACTCGCTTGCCGATATTGTCGCCTTGAAAGCAACCACAGGTAGAAAATCATACATAAGTATTTGACCGGATCCTCAACCAGAGGGGCCAGGACTCTTCCGGAGGAGCGAGGAGGGCGAATCACGTGCCTGTTTGTGACCCCCAACCGCAGCTTTAGCGCCAAAGTGCCCGCCGATAGTTTCAGTCATGGGCGGACGCGCCGGGCAGCACGAAGACGATTGCAAAGGGATGCACACGCCGGGTCAGGACGCTCTCGTTCGGTCAGTACTCCACCAGGCACGCTTCGGCATGTCAGGCAAGCAACGCTTGACCACGGGGAGGCGGCGCACCATTTCCTCATCAGGATTCGCGGACTTCGCAGTTCTATTGGATGCGATCTCTCAGTAACGGTCGCCGTGCCATCGATGCGTGCGTGGATGGCGGCGCCAATAAAGGGCCAGCATTGAGGCACGTGCTTCGGTCAGGGTTGTCTATTGTTTTAATAGTACAGGCTTGGAGGTTCTAGTAGTTCAATCTGAAAGGTCGGTTATTCCTAAAAGCGCCCGTGCATAACTATGACTATTTCGAAATGGGAAGATATATATGGCGACGGATGAACATGGACTAGAGCGATCTCTTGCCGAAGCCACTCACGTTGCACCGGCGCCAACCATGAATGAGTTTCTGGCGCACACCCGGGACTGGGCAGTTTTCTTTGATGTAGACGGAACGCTTATCGATATTGCAGCCACTCCTGACGGTGTGGTGGTCCCAAACCTTCTACTCGACGACCTTCTGAAGCTTGAACGGATCGTCGGCGGCGCACTGGCACTCATCACCGGGCGCGGCATCGATTTCGTTGACCGGTTGTTCGCTCCTCACCGCTTCGCCATTGCCGGCCTGCATGGCGCCGAATGGAGAGAGCGCGACGGTCATACAATGCGGCCGCCGGCAGATCCTCAGTTTTCCAAGGTCAAGGCCATGCTTCAGCATTGGGCCTCACCGCTCCCTGGCGTTGGCTTCGAGGATAAGGGCGCGGCCGTCGCTCTCCATTATCGGCAGTCACCCGCGGCGGCCGACACAGTCGCAACATTGATGGACCGGGCTCAGGCAATGGCAGGGTCGGCATATGGCCTGCAAACCGGCAAGATGGTGATCGAACTGAGGCCACGGGCCGATAAGGGAGAAGCAGTCGCCCGCTTTATGCAAAGGCAGCCATTCAAGGGAAGATGCCCCATCGTTTTCGGAGACGACGTAACGGACGAATCGATGTTCGAAGCGGTCAACGATCTGGGCGGTCTCTCGGTCAGAATTGGAAATGAGGCGTGCCAGACGAAGGCGACGACCAGGTTGAACTCCCCCGAGCATGTGAGGGAACTGATCAAGGCGGCGACCGTTTGACCTACTCTTGCAGATGAAAGATCAAATGATGAACCGTCTCGTTATCGTTTCCAATCGCGTCCCACTGCCCGACGAGGATGGCAATCCTCCAGCCGGCGGCCTTGCCGTCGCCTTGCACGCCGCTCTCCGGAAACGGGGCGGGGGGCTTTGGATGGGATGGTCGGGCAAGGTGCAGACCGAGGCGGGCACCGAACAGCTCGAAGAAATGGAGATCGAGGGCATAACCTATGCGCTTACCGATCTCAGCGAGACCGATTACAACGAGTATTATGCAGGTTTCGCCAACCGTGTGCTCTGGCCGATTTTTCACAGCCGACTTGACCTTGCAGAATACGCCCGCAAGGAAATGAGCGGCTATTTTCGGGTCAACCGGCTCTTTGCCGATCTTCTGGCGCCGCGGCTTCAGGAGGACGACGTCGTCTGGATCCACGACTACCACCTCATTCCCCTGGCAGAGGAGCTGCGACAGCGCGGTGTTACCTGTCGGATCGGCTTCTTCCTGCACATTCCCTGGCCGCCGTCCGACATTCTGATCGCCATGCCGGTGTATGAGCGGGTGCTGAAAGCGTTGTGCGCCTACGATGTGCTCGGCTTCCAGACTGATCTTGACCTGGCAAATTTCAGCGAGTGCCTCCGTCGCGAGAACGTTGGCGGCCCGGTCGGCGAGCGTACGTTTCGCGCCTATGATCGGACGTTCGAGGCCGGCGCCTTCCCGATCAGCATTGAGACCGCCGATTTTGCCCGTCTCGCCGAGGCGGCCGATAGCGGCGACGAACTGGTTGAGAGCACGAAGAACAGTCTCACCGGCAAGCAGCTGATCATCGGCGCCGATCGCCTCGACTATTCCAAGGGCATTACCCACCGCATCGAAGCTTACGAACGGTTGCTCATCGAGCATCCTGAGCGTCGTGGCAACATCAGCTTCCTGCAGGTGACGCCGAAGTCGCGCTCGGATGTGCCTGAATATGCCGCCATGCAGAAGCAGTTGGCCGAACTGATCGGACGGGTAAACGGCGCGCTGGGCTCTGCCGATTGGGTGCCGACGCGCTACATCAACCAGTCGCTCGGTCGCTCGGTGTTGGCCGGCCTCTATCGCCTGGCCGACGTCGGTCTGGTGACGCCGCTCAAGGACGGGATGAATCTGGTCGCGAAGGAATATGTGGCCGCGCAGGATCCGGAAGATCCGGGCGTCCTCGTGCTGTCACGCTTCGCGGGGGCGGCGCGGGAACTCAAAGGGGCGCTGCTGATCAACCCCTATGACAGCGAGATGACCGCGCGCACCATCGAACGAGCGCTGTCCATGCCGCTCGACGAGCGGCGAGAGCGCTGGCGGGGAATGATGGATCATCTCCTTACTCACGACGTCAACCATTGGTGCGAAGATTTCCTGGCAGCGCTGAACGCTCCAAGATAACGGAGCCTGATGGGTAGCCGGTTGCGCGGTTTGGCGCTTCGAGCAGCTCCAGCAAAAGCGGGAACCGGTTTCTGCGTCCGGAGTCGCGTGAAAACAAAGAAATAGAGCACGTTGGCATGCGGCCTCGGTCATATCCGAGGCCGCGATTGCACCCAGTTTTCCCGCCTCTGACGATTGCCACAGAGACCGTATTACAGGACGCAATCTCAGGGTCGAACCGCCCGGTCCGAACCGCCGCACTCCTCGCCGGAAAGCAAATCCAGGGGATTATGCGATTTCGCGTTAGCGCTTGCATGGGAACGGGAGATAGCGAAGTCCAGAGCACCCGTCGATCAGGTTGAATCGACCTGATCGGCGGGTGCTCCAGCAAATGAATCTGGAGCATTCGCTGGACGACCAAATGTTTCAATTTGGTCGGCGAATGCTCTAGGGTGAACCCGCTGACTCCGAATTGCTCTCGAACGGCCATTGCTCCGGGCACAACGCTGATATGGCGCCTATAGAATTCCTCGTCATCGCTCTTCTGGCCCTCGGCTTCGAAGCCGTGATTGGCTATCCCGATCTCCTCTTCCGGCAGATCGGCCATCCGGTGACCTGGATGGGCGCGCTGATCGGCTTTCTCGACCGCACGCTCAATCGCGAGGATCTTGATGACGACCGGCGGCGGTTAAACGGCGTCTTGACCGCCGTGATCAACGTCGTCGCGAGCGCTCTTGTTGCCGCGGCGATCGGCTCGCTGGCCGGACTTGCCGGCCCCATCGCCGGCCCATGCATAGCCGCCGTCGTCGGCTCGACGCTGCTGGCCGCCCGAAGCCTGCACGTTCACGTTGCCGCTGTCGCCGATGCCCTGCGCCAAGGCGGCCTTGAGGCAGGGCGTCTTGCCGTTGGCCGGATCGTCGGACGCAATCCGGCCCATCTCGACGCCGCCGGCGTCTGTCGTGCCGCCATCGAAAGCCTTGCCGAAAGCTTCTCGGACGGGGTGACGGCGCCTCTGTTCTGGATGGCGGTTCTGGGACTGCCGGGAGCGGCCGCCTACAAGGCCATCAATACGGCCGACTCGATGATCGGTCACAAGACGCCGCGCCATCTCGCTTTCGGCTGGGCATCGGCCAGGCTCGACGATCTCGTCAACCTGCCTGCATCCCGTATCACCGCCTGGGCGATCGTGGCGGCGGCGCTCGCCGACGACGGCGCCTCGGCGGCTGCGGCCGTTCGCGCGATCGATCGTGACGCCCGCCGACACAAGTCGCCGAACGCCGGCTGGCCCGAGGCGGCGATGGCGGGCGCTCTCGGCCTGCGACTCAACGGTCCCAAGGTCTACGGCGAGGCGCGGGTCGAGGATGCCTGGATGGGCGACGGCCGCGCCGAGGTCAATGCCTACGACATCGACCGCGCGCTGAGGCTCTATCGGCGGGCTCTGTTGCTGATCTTCGCCCTGCTGGCGCTGGTCTGGCTTGGCCTCGTCATTCTGGCCTACGGCTGAGGTCGAGAAGACCGTCAGCATCGAGATGGGCGGCGAGATGGTCGGCGAGACCGTCGAGAACCCGATCGACTTCCGCTTCATAGGCAAGCGCCGACGGGTTGGCCCCGATCCAGCGGAGCAACCGCTCCCGTTGTCGATCGCCGGCGAACAGGCCGTGACAATAGCTTCCGGCCACATTGCCGTCCTCTGAGGTCGCACCCTCGTCACCACCATCCGAAAGGCGGGCGAACGGTCTGGAGCGATCCGGGCCGACGGTTGCGCCGACATGCATTTCATAGCCCGAAAAAGGCGTGCCGTCGGGCATCGATGTGCCGCTCACCGGTCGAAGGCGCTTGTCGCCGGTCATCGTGGTCTCGACATCCAGCAGGCCTAGGCCGTCGATGGCTTCGACGTCGCTCTCGATCCGCTCGGGGTCAAGCAGTCTCCGCCCGAGCATCTGGTAGCCGCCGCAGAGACCGAGCACCTTGCCCCCTCGCCGGGCGTGGGCGCGAATGTCGATATCCCAGCCTTCCGCCTTGAGTTCGAGAAGGTCGGAGATGGTTGCCTTGGAGCCGGGCAGAAGCACGAGATCGGCGCTCGGCAGGGAGCGGCCGGCTTCGGCGAGGATCACCTCGACGCCGGGCTCATGACGAAGCGGATCGAGGTCGTCGAAGTTGGCGATACGCGGCAGCACCGGCACGACAATGCGTTTGCGATCTCCGTCGCGGCCGGCCTCGTGACGGCTTTTGAGCCCCAAGGCATCTTCGGCTGGTAAGCGGTTGGCTTTCGGAAAATAGGGAACCACGCCGAAGGAGCGCCATCCCGTATGCCGGGTGATCAGCGTCAGTCCGGCATCGAACAGCGAGACGTCACCGCGAAAGCGATTGATCAGATAGCCGGCAACCAGCGCCGCGTCGTCTTCCGCCATCACTGCCTTGGTGCCGACAAGGCTGGCGATCACGCCGCCTCTGTCGATGTCGCCAATCAGCACGACGGGCGTATCGGTCGCCCGCGCAAAGCCCATGTTGGCGATGTCGCCGGCCCTGAGGTTGACTTCCGCCGGTGATCCGGCCCCCTCGACCAGCACGAGATCGGCGTCCGCTGACAAGCGCGCGAAGCTGTCGAGAACGGCCGGCATCAGGTCGGGCTTCATCGCCTGATAGTCACGCGCTCGGGCGTTGCCGACGACGCGCCCCTGCACCACCACCTGCGAGCCGATCTCCGACTGCGGTTTCAGCAGCACCGGGTTCATGTGGACCGATGGCATGACGCCGGCGGCGCGGGCTTGCAGCGCCTGCGCCCGGCCGATCTCGCCACCGTCGGCTGTCACAGCGGCGTTGTTCGACATGTTCTGCGGCTTGAAAGGCCGCACCCGGAGGCCTCGACGGGCATAGAGCCGGCAGAGGCCGGCGACGATCAGCGACTTGCCGACGTCCGAGCCCGTGCCCTGAAACATCAGCCGGCTGACCATCAGTATTCGATCCCCGGCTGCGCCTTAACGCCAGCCGCGAAATGATGCTTGGTCGCGACCATCTCTGTCACGCAATCGGCCGCCTCGATCAGCTCGGCCTTGGCGTTGCGCCCGGTGACGACGACGGTGAGGTCGGCCCGCCTTGCCTTGAGCCGGTCGACCACTTCAAGGAGGGGCAGATGCTCGTAGCGGAGCGCGATGTTGAGCTCGTCGAGAATGAGCAGGCGAACGGCGGGATCGTCCATCAGCGCCGTCGCCTTTGCCCAGGCGGCTTGCGCGGCGGCGACGTCGCGCGCCCTGTCCTGCGTTTCCCAGGTGAACCCTTCGCCCAGCGTGTGCCAGGAAACGCCCGGAAAGCCCTCCAATATGCGCCGCTCGCCGCTTTCCCAGCCGCCCTTGCCGAACTGCACCACGCCCACCTTCCAGCAATGCCCAAGGGCGCGGACGACAAGCCCGAAGGCCGCGGTCGACTTGCCCTTGCCGGGACCAGTGTTGACGATCAGCAGTCCCTTTTCGGTGATGGTCTTCGAGGCCACCTCCGCATCCTGCACCGCCTTGCGCTTCGCCATCTTCAGCCGGTGGCGTTCGGCATCTGCGTCGCTCATCAATGCGCCTCGTCCCAGTTCTGGGCGGCGCGGGCGTCGACGACCAGCGGGACGTCGAGCTTCACGGCCGGCTCGGCGGCGCCTTCCATCACGGCGCGCACCACGGGGATGGTCGCGTCGACCTCTTCGTCCGGCACCTCGAAAATCAGTTCGTCGTGCACCTGCAACAGCATCAGCGCCGACAGCCTTGCCTCGGCCAGAGCCGCTTCCATGCGCGCCATAGCCCGGCGAATGATGTCGGCGGCCGAACCCTGGATCGGGGCGTTGATGGCCGCGCGCTCCATGAAGGCACGCATCGACGGGTTGGGCGAGCTGATCTCCGGGTAGTGCGCCTTGCGGCCGAAGATGGTGGTGACGTAACCGTTTTCGCGCGCCTGCCGCTTGGTCGCCTCCATGTAGTCGCGGATGCCGGGGAAGCGCTGGAAGTAGCGCTTGATGTAGTCGCCCGCTTCCTCACGCCGAATGGAGAGCTGGTTGGCGAGGCCGAAGGCCGAGATGCCGTAGATGATGCCGAAGTTGATCGCCTTGGCCCGGCGACGGATCATCGGATCCATCCCCTCGACCGGCACGCCGAACATTTCCGAGGCCGTCATGGCGTGAATGTCGATACCCTCGGAAAAGGCGTTCTTCAGCGCGGGAATGTCGGCGACGTGGGCTAGGACACGGAGCTCGATCTGGCTGTAGTCGGCCGACACCAGCTTGCGGCCGGCCGGGGCGACGAAGGCGCGGCGGATCTTGCGGCCTTCCTCGGTTCGTACCGGAATGTTCTGGAGGTTGGGTTCGGACGAAGCGAGACGGCCGGTCGTTGTGGAGGCCAGCGAATAGCTGGTGTGGACGCGTTTGGTCTCCGGATGGATGTAGCCGGGCAAAGCGTCCGTGTATGTCGATTTCAGCTTCGAGAGCTGTCGCCAGTCGAGGATGCGGCGCGGCAGCTCATGGCCTTCGGCGGCGAGGTCTTCCAGCACGTCGGCGCCGGTCGCCCAGGCGCCGGTCTTGGTCTTCTTGGCGGCGGCAAGACCCAGCTTGCCGAACAGGATGTCGCCGATCTGCTTGGGCGAACCGATGTTGAAGGTCTCGCCGGCGACCTCGAAGATGCCGGCTTCCATGGCAGCCATCGACTGCGCGAAGTCGCCGGAGAGGCGCGACAGGATCTGCCTGTCGACGGACACGCCGCGCATCTCCATGCGGGCGATGACGTCGATGAGCGGCCGTTCGGCCGTCTCGTAAAGGGCGGTCATGCCTTCGGCGGCAAGGCGAGGTTTCAGCACGTGCCACAGGCGCAACGTGATGTCGGCGTCCTCTGCCGCGTACTGGGTGGCACGGTCCAGCGGCACGCGGTCGAAGGTGATCATCGACTTGCCCGATCCGCAGACGTCCTTGAAGGCGATCGGCTTGTGCCCGAGCAGCACTTCCGACAGCTCGTCCATGCCATGCCCCATGCGGCCGGCATCGAGCGCATAGGAGATCAGCATGGTGTCGTCGCACGGCGCTACGGTGATGCCGAGGCGCTTGAGGACGACCCAGTCATACTTGGCATTCTGCCCGATCTTCAGGACCGACGGATCTTCGAGAAGCGGCTTCACGACCCTCACGAAGTCGCGAATGGCGATCTGACCGGGGATCAAGCCGCCGCCCAGCAGGTCGCCGGCCCCCGAGACGTGGGCGAAGGGGATGTAGCAGGCCCGGCCCGGCGTGACGGCCAGCGATGCGCCGACGATTTCCGCCCGCATGGGGTCGAGACCGGAGGTCTCGGTGTCGAAGGCGACGCGGCCGGCCTCGTAGGCGTCCGCCACCCAGGCTTCCAGGCGGGCAACGTCGGTGACCGTCTCGTAGGCCGAGTAGTCCACCGGGACCGCCTGCATCCGGGCAAGCGCCTCGGCGGCGCGGCCGGCCGGAGTGAACTCTCTCGAAACAGGGGCGCCCGTCTCGCTCGCCGTCTCGGTCGAGATGAGCGAGGGGCGCGCATCCTCGGACGCGACCGCTTCTTCTCCCGCCTCGGACGAAGCCTCGCCGTCCGGCGGCCAGTGCGTCACCGGCACGACGGCAGGCTCCACCTTCGACGGCTCGACACCGGTCGCCTCCGACACGCGGCGAATGATGGTCGAGAACTCCATCGCCTTGGCATAGGCGATCAGTCGCTCGCCGATGATCGGCCGGACGCCGAGCGTGTCGATCGGCTGCTCAAGCGGCACGTCGCATTTCAGTGTCACCAAGCGGTGCGAGATGCGCGCCTGTTCGGCGAAGGCGATCAGGTTCTCGCGCCGCTTCTGCTGCTTGATGCCTGTCGCGGCGGCCAACAGAGCTTCCAGGTCGCCATACTCGAGAATGAGCTGCGCCGCCGTCTTGAGGCCGATGCCGGGCACGCCGGGCACATTGTCGACCGAGTCGCCGGCGAGCGACTGCACCTCGATCACCTTTTCCGGCGGCACGCCGAACTTCTCGATCACCTCGGGCACGCCGATCCGGCGATCTTTCATCGTATCGAGCAGTACGACGCGCTCGCCCACGAGCTGCATCAGGTCCTTGTCCGAGGAGACGATGGTGACATCGGCGCCCACTGCGGTTGCTTCGGCCGCGTAGGTGGCGATCAGATCGTCCGCTTCATAACCGAGCTGTTCGACGCAGGGCACGTTGAAGGCGCGGACGGCTTCCCGGATCAGGCCGAACTGCGGCCGGAGGTCGGCGGGGGGCTCGGGACGCTGCGCCTTGTAGAGAGGATAGATCTCGTTGCGGAAGGTTACCGAGGAGGCGTCGAAGATCACCGCGAGATGCGTCGGCCTGACGCCGACGGCGGTTTGCTCGGTTTCCTTGAGGAGCCGCCACAGCATGTTGCAGAAGCCGGAGACGGCGCCGACCGGCACGCCGTCCGATTTGCGCGTGAGCGGGGGCAGCGCATGATAGGCGCGGAAGATGTAGCCCGATCCGTCGATCAGGAACACATGGTCACCGGCCCGGACCGGACGCGAGGTGGGGCTCGAAGGGGATTCTGCATTCGACATGGTCGGACTATGCCCGCCCGCCGGCCGGAAGTGAAGACGCGCCTTCATCGCCCGTCGTCACTGCTGACGCTTTCCGGTCGATGTCCACCAGAGCCTGCGTCGGAGGTCGCGTTCGGTTCGGTAGCGAATGCCGATCGACTCATTCGCCGGTTTCTGGCCGGCGTGCGTCGATGCCGAGCCATCCCCGACCATCGACGGGGATGACACCTTGGCTTGTCCGGTCATCATGGGTGGCGATTCGCGGGTTGGGGGCAGCCATGAAGAGTAGCGGCGGCCGGTATTTCGAGGACTTCAGGGTTGGCCAGGTCTTTCGTCACGCCAGTCCTCGCACCGTGACCGACGGCGATGTCGCCTTCTACAGGGCTCTCACAGGCAGCCGTTTCGCCTTGCAGTCGTCGGACGATTTCGCGCGCGCGGTCGGGCATCCAATGGCCCCGATCGACGACATGCTGGTCTTCAACATCGTGCTCGCCCAGTCGGTGCCGGATGTCGGTCTCAATGCCGTCGCCAATCTTGGATATGCCGGCTGCCGTTTTCTCGCACCGGTCTATCCGGGCGAGACGATCTCGGCGGTAACCGAGGTGATCGGCCTGCGCGACACTGGTGGACGAACCGGCGTCGTCTACCTGCGGACCACCGGCCACAAGGAAGGCGGCGTCGAGGTGATCGATTTTGCCCGCTGGCAGACGGTGCGCAAGACCGAGGAAGGTGTGCAGCCCTTCTCCGAGCAGCTGGTGCCGCCCCTGCCGGCCGCGGTTCCCGCCGACGCGCTTGGCGTTCTCCTGCCCGTGCTTGATCTGTCCGCCTGGGATAGCGGGCTTTCCGGCAGCCGCTTCCGTTGGGGCGACTACGAGCTCGGCGAACGCATCGATCATGTCGACGGCGCCCTCGTGGACGAAGGCACCACCATGATGGCCGCCCGCTTCTTCGGCAATCCGGCCCGACAGCATCCGCTGCCCTTCTCCGATGAGCGCTCGCGCGGCCGTTGGCTGGTGTCCGGTGGCCTGGTCATGGCCATCGGTCGGGCGCTGATGTTCAATGGTCTCGGCAACGCCATCCATGTCGCGGCCATCAACGCCGGCCGCTATGTCGGGCCGCTGTTTACGGGTTCGATCATCCATGCCTGGTCGACCATTGTCGGCAAGGAACTGATCGATGGCCGCGACGACCTCGGGGCGCTGCGTGTCCGTCTGGTCGGCACGCGCGATCAGCCGGCGGCCGATTTTCCCGATCGGGACGAGAATGGCGCCTATCTGCCGTCGGTCGTGCTCGATCTCGATCTTTGGCTGCTGATGCCGCGCTGACGCCTGTCCGATCTCGCCTCAGCCCCTGAGTTCCGCGGCCAGCAGGCGGCGAACGGCCGTCTCAGCCTCGAGGGATACCTTCTTCCGATCGGTGTCGCGGTCGAAACGGATCGGCTCGCCGAAGACGATGCTCACGTCGAAGTCGGAGGCTGCGAGGAGCTCCTTTGCGTGTGGCACAAGGTCCTGGTCGCCAACCCAGGATACGACCGAGCGTCCCGAGCGACCGAGCGGCAGACCCAGCATGTGGGTGTAGGCGATGGCGACGGGCTGTACGAACACCGCTTCGATGCCGGCTTCGTTCAAGGCGGCGCGGGCGGCGCCGAACAGCGACGAGCGGAAGGGCAGAACCTGGTTGCCGTCGGACGTGGTGCCCTCGGGAAACAGCACGATGGCATCGCCTTCGGCCAGTCGGCGTCCGATACTGTCCGCCTGATCGGCGGTGGCTCCGCGTCGAGCCCGGTCGACGAAGACCGAATGCTGCAATCGGGCGAAGAAACCGATCAGCGGCCAGGTGCCCACCTCGCGCTTGGCGACGAAAGACAGCGGCATCACCGCGCTATAGGCGGAAATGTCGATCCAGGATGCGTGATTGGCGGCGAGAAGCAGAGGCCGTTCGACCGCCGGCCGCCCGCGGACGTGCAGCCTGATGCCGAGCGTCCACAACGCCAGCCGATGGAACAACATCTGAAGCAAGCCGGCAAGGCGCCAGCGGAATCGCCGAGCCGGCAGATAGAGAAGAATGAGAATGAAAGCGGCCACGGAAAACAGCGGCAGCGTCAACGCCGCCCTGACGTGGCCTGGTTTCACGCCTTGTCCTCCGTGCCGGCTTCGTCGAGCGGCACGCCATAAAGCTCAAGCCGGTGGTCGATCAGCTTGTAGCCGAGCTTGCGAGCAACCTCGCGCTGCAGCGCCTCGATCTCGTCGCTGTGGAACTCGACCACGGCGCCGGTACGGAAGTCGATCAGGTGATCGTGATGCTCGTCGGGCAGCGGCTCGTAGCGCGAACGTCCGTCGCGGAAGTCGAGCCGGGCGATCATGCCCGCGTCGTCGAACAGCTTGACGGTGCGGTAGACTGTGGAGATCGAGATGTTGTTGTCGATCGCCGAGGCGCGCCGATAAACTTCTTCGACATCGGGATGATCGACGGCCTGCTCAAGCACGCGCGCGATGATTCGCCGCTGCTCGGTCATGCGCATGCCGCGCGCCGCACAGGCTTCTTCCAAAGAGAGCGGAGTGGTTTCCTCGGTCATCGCGGGTACCCTCGAACTGTCTGGCCGCCGTCGCCGGCCAAATATGGGTTATTTGAGATCGGCTCGCATGACAAGGGCGTTCGCGGTACCGCCGGCATAGTAGTTGGCGCGGCGGCCGACCTCGCGGAAGCCGAAGCGGCGATAAAGCGCGAGCGCGGCGCCATTGCTCTCGTCCACCTCAAGAAACAGAGAGGCAATGCGCATGAAATAGAGCCGGCGGATCGCCTCGTCCATCATCAGGCGCCCTACGCCACGGCCACGTCGGGCCGGTGCGACGGCGACGGTCAGGATCTCGGCCTCGTCCGCGGCCGCCCTGATCATGACGAACCCGACCGGCCGGCGAGCAAAGGGCGTCCGCCCCTCGCGAGCAACGATCGTGGTCACCGTGGGGTCGGCGATCAGGGCCTCCATTTCCGTGGCCGGCCAGCCATGGCGGAAGGCATGTGCGTGCAAGGCTGCGAGGTCGTCGGCGTCGGTGACACGGCCGGGCTCGCAGATCGGACGAGGGGCGGCGAACAGGCGCGTGAGGTCGCAGAGCTTCATGGCGTCGGAGTTGATGCGAGAAGACCGGGTACGGGCGGCTGCGGCTTGGCGTCGGGCGCCCTGAGGTAGAGTGGGCGGGGCACGGCTGTGTTTGGTTCTGCGACGCTCCCGAGCCGTGCGAGGGCCAGCGGGTTCGTTGCAGACATCGTGTCGACGGGCGGCACTCGCAAACCGGAAATCGCCGCCTGATGCGCAAGGATCGCCGCACCCGAGCCGGCGATGACGGCGGCGCGGGCGCCCAGGCGATCCAGCACGCTCTCCGCATCGGCGGCGAAGGGAGGCTCCAGCACCTCGCCCTTCGGGCCGTAGAGAGCGGCATAGATCTCGCCGCGCCGCGCATCGACGGCGGCGAGTATGGGGCCGTCAGCCGGCTCTTCGAGCGATGCGGCGATGAGACGAAGCGCGTCGATGCCCACCACCGGAACGCCAAGTGCCAGGCCGAGGCCGCGCGCTGCCGCCACGGCGATGCGAATGCCCGTAAAGCTGCCCGGGCCGACATTGACCGCGATTCGCCCAACGCTTTCGATCTCGGCGCCGGCTGTTGTCAGGACGTCGTCGATCAGCGGGAACAGCCGTTCGGCATGGCCGCGCGAGATCGTCTCCGCGCGCATCATGTCCTTGCCTTCGCCCACGAGGGCGACGGCAATCCGGTCATTCGCAGTGTCAAGCGCCAGGGTCAGCATCGGCCCCGTTTATCCCGACCGGCGGTCCCTGTCGAGCAGCGAAGCCGCATCGTCCACCTTCCCATCGTCCAGGGCGCGCGCGGGGCTTGCACCGAAGGACGGGCGCGGCCAAATTAGCTCAGGCCTTAAGGGAGCTTGGGTATCGTGGTGACGACAGGTGGACAGGGCGGCTTGCGGGAACTCGACGCCCGATCGCGCGATATCTTCCGTCGCATCGTCGAGGCTTATCTCGACACCGGCGACCCCGTCGGCAGCCGCAACATATCGCGTCTTCTGGCCGCGCCGCTGTCGCCCGCCTCGGTCCGCAATGTCATGTCCGATCTGGAGGCGGCGGGCCTTCTCTACGCACCGCATACGTCAGCCGGCCGGCTGCCGACCGAACTCGGCTTGCGCTTTTTCGTCGATGCCATGCTCGAGATCGGCGATCTCACCGAGGGTGATCGATCGGCGATCGAAGGCCGTCTCAAGGCGTCGGGCATCGGCAAGAGCGTTGAAGACGTGCTGACGGAGGCCTCGCAGACGCTGTCCGGCCTGACGCGCGGCGCCGGTGTGGTGCTGACGCAAAAGGCCGATCCGCGGCTCCGCCACATCGAGTTCGTGCGCATCGAACCGACGCGCGGCATCGTCGTGCTGGTCGGCGACAACGGCACCGTCGAGAACCGGCTGATCGATCTGCCCCCGGATCTGCCGGCTTCCGCCTTGCAGGAGGCGGCAAATTATCTGAACGCCCGCATCCGCGGCCGCACTCTCAGCGAAACGCGCGCCGAGGTGGAGCGCCAACGCGCCGCCCGAAAGCTCGAACTTGATACCTTGACAGCTCGCCTCGTCGATGCCGGTCTGGCGTCCTGGTCGGGTGCCGACGGCAGCCGGCCACAGACGCTGATCGTTCGCGGGCGTGCCAACCTGCTCGACGACGTCAGGGCCGCCGAGGATCTGGAACGCATCCGGGCGCTCTTTGAGGAGCTGGAGAGTTCCGAGGATCTGATCGAACTACTCGGCCTTGCCGATGCTGGCGAGGGTGTCCGCATCTTCATCGGCTCGGAGAACAAGCTGTTCGGCCTGTCGGGTTCGTCGCTTGTGGTGTCGCCCTATCGCGACACGGAGGCGCGGGTGATCGGCGTCGTCGGCGTCATCGGTCCGACCCGGCTCAACTACGCGCGTGTCGTGCCTATGGTCGATTATACCGCCCGTGTGGTCGGTCGCCTTCTCGGCTAGCCGAGGAGGTTGTCAGTCGGTTGGAAACTCATCGAATTGTGGCAGAGCGTCCGAAATTTCGAACCAAGATGCCTTGGAGCCGGCAAAGATATGCGCGGTCGGCCTGATCGACGGTGGATCGACCAAGGTGCCAAGAGTGACATGCAGATAGGCCCCGTCGCGGACCTGCGAGTAGAGTAGGGAGCCGCAGTGCGCGCAATGGACATCGTGGTTGCCGTCGCCGAAGCGCATGACGTCATCTTGGCCGCGCACCAGGGCCAGTCGATCCGCCCGGATGCCCGCGAAGGGCTTGAAGGCGGATCCGGTGGCTCGGCGGCAGTTCGAACAATGACAGTTCATCGCATATTCGAAGGCGTCGTCGACCTCATAGCCTACCCGACGGCAAAGGCATTCGCCCCGAAGGCGGTTTGTTTCCAGCATCATCCGATCTCGTTCCCGTTCGGCAGAGGGGCGGATATCCTTCGCATGGTAAGGGCCAATCGTGGCATCTCACGCGGCTAGGACTGACATTGTCGCTCTGCCGCAGCATACTTGCAGGTCAGTGCGCGGGGAAAGCGGAGCCAAGGGTTGATTTTCGTGCCCGAAACCCTCAAATCCGGGGCACGTTTGGCGGCGGCAGCCGCGTTGAGATAGTATGAGGACAAGATGGCAGACGAGACAGCACAGACTCCCGACCCGGCCGCTCCCGAACTGGACCCGGTGGTCGACCAGGGGCTCCAGCGTATCGCCGCCCTCGAGAAGGAGGCGGGCGATCTCAAGGATCAGCTTCTTCGCACCCTCGCCGACATGGAAAATCTTCGCCGTCGTACCGAGCGTGAGATCGCCGATGCCCGCACCTATGCGGTGACTAACTTCGCCCGCGATATCGTCGGCGCTGCCGACAACCTGACGCGTGCCATCGCCGCCGTCGACGCCGAAGCGCGCGCGACCGGTGGCGAAGCGCTGATTTCCCTGGTCGAGGGCGTCGAACTGACCGAGCGCGAACTGATGAAGGCGCTCGAAAAGCATGGCGTCAGCCGCGTCGATCCCGCTGGCGAGAAGTTCGACCCCAACTTCCACCAGGCAATGTTCGAAGTGCCAGATCCCAGCGTGCCGAGCGGCACTGTGGTGCAGGTGATGCAGGTCGGCTTCAAGATCGGCGAGCGCGTTCTACGGCCGGCTCTCGTAGGCGTGGGTCGTGGCGGTCCGAAGGCGGCGCCTGCCGAGGAGGCCGCCCCTCAGACCGAAACGCCGGCCGAAAGTGGCCACAAGGTCGACAAGACGGTGTGAGCCGAAGCCGGCCGGAACACAAGAAAGGGCGTCCGTGCGGGCGCCCTTTTCCTTTTCTCAAGGTTGTTTGGACTTCGAGGCCCCCTTATACGCGCTTTCACGTAAAAGGGGCTGGCAATTGAACGCCATCGCGTCTAGCGTCGGACCAGGCCCCAGGAGGGGATGGTCGCCCTCGGGCGGCAATGTCGGAACGGCCCCGCGTCGCGCGCGGGGGACATTGCCAGCCCGGCGGCAGACGCGCCAAGGGCGCAGTCCCGCCGCCGGTGTTCGCTCAGTCGTCCATCTTGAGCGCGGCGATGAAGGCTTCCTGCGGAATTTCCACCTTGCCGAACTGGCGAAGCCGCTTCTTGCCTTCCTTCTGCTTGTCCAGAAGCTTGCGCTTGCGTGTCACGTCGCCGCCGTAGCACTTGGCCAGCACGTCTTTTCTCAGGGCCCGGATGGTTTCGCGGGCGATGATCTTGCCGCCGATCGCCGCCTGGATCGGGATCTGGAACATGTGCTGCGGAATGAGATCCTTCAGCTTCTCGCACATGGCGCGGCCGCGACGCTCCGCCTGGCTGCGGTGGACGAGCACCGACAGCGCATCGACCGGTTCGGCGTTGACGAGGATCTGCATCTTGACGAGGTCACCCTCGCGATAGTCGCTGAGGTGATAGTCGAAGGAGGCGTAGCCCTTGGAGATCGACTTCAACCGATCGTAGAAATCGAACACCACTTCGTTGAGCGGCAAATCGTATTGCACGATGGCCCGGCTGCCGACGTAGGAAAGATCGATCTGGATGCCGCGACGGTCCTGACAAAGCTTCAGGATGGCGCCGAGATAGTCGTCCGGCGTCATGATCGAGGCACGGATCCAAGGCTCGGAGATCTCCGAAATGCGCGTCACTTCCGGCATGTCGGCCGGATTGTGAAGCTCGATCTCCGAGCCGTCCGTCAGCGTCATCTTGTAGATGACCGACGGCGCGGTGGCGATCAGATCGAGATTGAACTCGCGTTCCAGGCGCTCCTGAATGATCTCGAGGTGCAAGAGGCCGAGGAAGCCGCAGCGGAAGCCGAAGCCGAGGGCGGCAGAGGTTTCCATCTCGAAGGAGAAGCTGGCGTCGTTGAGGCGCAGCTTGCCGACGGCGGCGCGCAGATCCTCGAAGTCGGCGGCGTCGACCGGGAACAGGCCGCAGAACACGACGGGCTGCGCCGGTCGGAAGCCGGGCAGCGGTTCGGCGGTCTGCCGGCGCTCATCGGTGATGGTGTCGCCGACGGCGGTGTCGGCCACTTCCTTGATCGACGCGGTGATGACGCCGACCTCTCCGGTCGTGAGCTTGTCGCAGAGCTGGAGCTTGGGCGTCATGTAGCCGACGCGCTCGATCTCGTAGACGGCGCCGGTACGCATCATTCTGACCTTCATGCCCTTCTGCAGCTCGCCGTCGATGATGCGCACGAGCACCATGACGCCGAGATAGGCGTCGTACCAGCTGTCGACCAGCATCGCCTTGAGTGGCGCCTCCGGATCGCCCTGGGGCGGCGGCAGGCGCTTGACGATCGCCTCCAGCACACCCTCGATGTTGAGGCCGGTCTTGGCGGAAATCTCCACCGCGTCGGAGGCATCCAGCCCGATCACATCCTCGATCTGGCTCTTGACCCTCTCGGGCTCGGCAGCCGGCAGGTCGACCTTGTTGAGGATCGGCACGATCTCGTGGTTGTTGTCGATGGCCTGGTAGACGTTGGCCAGCGTCTGCGCTTCGACGCCCTGGCTGGCGTCGACCACGAGCAGCGACCCTTCGCAGGCAGCAAGCGAACGGCTGACCTCGTAGGCGAAGTCGACGTGGCCGGGCGTGTCCATCAGGTTGAGCGTGTAGGTCTCGCCGTCCTCCGCCTTGTAGGCGAGACGGACGGTCTGGGCCTTGATGGTGATGCCGCGCTCGCGCTCGATATCCATCGAGTCGAGGATCTGTTCCTTCATGTCGCGCTGCGCGACGGTACCCGTCGTCTGGATCAGGCGATCGGCAAGCGTCGACTTGCCATGATCGATATGAGCGATGATGGCTAAGTTGCGGATGTGGGAGAGCGGCTTTGTCGTCATGGCCGGCTAGATATCATTACCCTGCTCCACCGCCAAGCACCTGACACTCGGCCGAAGCAAGGTTTTCCGAGCCATCGGTGATCCGGCAACGTGGCCGACGCGACTTATGTCGTGAACGCGATAAGTGTTTTTCTGAGCGGTGCCAGTCGCGGCCTTCGTTTATCAATGAGAAATGGTCGAATTTTCGGTGGCGTGAAGACCTCTTGGCAAAGAGGTACGGGTGCCGGGGAGACGGGGGTATACGTGGAGAAGCATCTGTCGAACAAGTTTGCCGCCCTGTCGCTTGCCGTTACCGATGCGACGATTTCCGGAGATGCCGCTCTGGCGCCGACGGCTGTCGCCGCCTTGATCACCGCCGCCAACAACCCTCCGGCGAGCATTGGCGAGATGGCCGCCATTGTCGGTCTCACCCATTCGGCCACTGTGCGTCTCATCGATCGGCTGGAGGCCGACGGCTTGCTGCATCGCCGTCGCCGGGTCGGACGCGAGGTGTTGGTGGAGATCACGCCGGCCGGACGGCGCCGGGCGGAGGGGTTGCAGGATCACCGCCTGGCCGAGAGCAACGGCTTCCTCGCCTGTCTGTCCATAGAAGAGCGCGTTCTTCTCGACCGGCTCGTCGACCGAATGCTGCGCGCTCATGCCGCGCGCGGTCATGATCGCCGCCGCTTGTGCCGCATGTGTTCGCGGTCCAGCTGCACGTGCTGCTTTGACGAGAACCTTGACGAGACCAAAGAGGCGTCGCCTGACGGCACCGCGACCTGCGAGGACGCCTGATCGCCCGCCGTGCTACGCCAATCCTGCCTTGCGATAGGTCCAGACGCGGGCTGGTGGCAGGTTTCGGACGATCCACCCACTGGCGTCGAGGGTCCATTTCCCGGCCTCGGCGGGAACCGGCGGCACGAGGGCATAAGAGAACTGGATGAAGGGCCGCCCCGGCTCGAGGGCCATCATCCCCTCATCGAGCAGCTGGCGTCGGCGAAGCGGAGGCTGCGTGAACAGGGGGAGCGAGGAGACGATAGCCGCAACCTTGTCGACGCTGGCGCGCCGCACCGTTTCGCCGAACTGGTAGGCATCGCCGACAGTGACGCCAATGCCTGGAAAACGGCTCCGGATATGCTCGGCGAAGTCGGGGTTGTACTCTATGGCCAGCAGGCGTTCGGGTGCGATGCCGCGCTGGAGGAGGGCGGCTGTGACCGCGCCGGTACCCGGCCCCAGCTCGATCACCGTTCCGTCCCAGGAAGGGTCGACGACGCCGGCCATGGCGCGGGCAAGCCATCGCCCCGAGGGACTTACGGCACCGGTCGTCAGCGGCTTTGCGGCCCAGCTCTTCAAGAACTTCAGGTCGTCCGAATACTGGCAACGCACGCGCTTTGCTTCGGCGACGGCCTCGTCCCGCCAACGGTGCACGAACATTCTCCACTCCCCAGTTCGGCGTGCAGACGTTGCGGGCCGCAGCTCGGGCGTCACATGCCGGGATTTTGACAGTGGGCTCAACCGCCCAGGTTGTCAAAGAAATCGCGCACGCGGGCAAAGAAGCCAGCCGACTCTGGATTGTTCTCGCCCGAAGATTCGCGTTCGAACTCCTCAAGCAGCTCGCGCTGACGGCGTGTGAGGCGTTGCGGTGTTTCGACCGTGACATTGATGTACATGTCGCCGACATCGCGCGAACGCAGCACGGGCATGCCCTTCGACTTGAGCCGGAACTGCTTGCCGGTCTGGGTACCCTCGGGCACGCGAACCTTGGTCTTGCCGCCTTCGATGGTGGGGACTTCGAACTCGCCACCCAGCGCGGCCGTGGTCATCGAGATCGGCACGCGACAGTGGAGATCGGCGCCGTCGCGCTGGAAGAAGGCGTGCGGCCGAAGAGAGATGAAGATGTAGAGGTCGCCGGCCGGGCCACCCCTCAAGCCGGCTTCGCCTTCGCCCGAAAGACGGATGCGGGTTCCGTCCTCGATGCCAGCCGGGATGTTGACCGACAGCGTCCGTTCCTGCGTCGTGCGACCGGTGCCCGAGCAGGCGTCGCAGGGGTTGGCGATAGTCTCGCCGCGTCCCTGGCAGGTGGGACAGGTACGCTCGATGGTGAAGAAGCCCTGGCTTGCCCTGACCTTGCCGCTGCCGCCGCACGTGCGGCAGGTCTGGGGGCTGGTTCCCGGCTTGGCGCCAGTGCCTGAACACTTGACGCAGGTGATCGACGTGGGAACGTGGATCTCGACGGTCTTGCCGGCAAAGGCTTCTTCCAGCGTGACGTCGAGGTTGTAGCGCAGATCCGCGCCCCGCTCGCGTCCGTTCGGCCGGCTGCGTCGGCCGCCGCTCATGAACTCGCCGAAAATGTCGTCGAAAATGTCGGCCATCGAGGCGCCGAACCCGGGATCGGCGCCGCGGCCACCCATGCCATTTTCGAATGCGGCGTGGCCGAAGCGGTCGTAGGCGGCCTTCTTCTGAGGATCCTTCAGGACCTCGTAGGCCTCGTTGGCTTCCTTGAAACGGACCTCTGCGGTGGCATCACCCGGATTCTTGTCCGGATGCAACTGCATGGCGAGCTTGCGAAAGGCGCTCTTCAGCGTCTTCTCGTCGGCGTCGCGGGGAACGCCCAGCACGTCGTAATAATCGCGTTTGGCCATCGTCTGTCCCGAGGTGGAGAACCCTGGGCGGCACGTCTCCGCCCGCTCTCAACAGGAAGCGGCTCCCCGGTTACTCGACCGGAGAGCCGGATGCGCAGGAAGCTCGGCCTCAGCCGTTCTTCTTGTCGTCCTTGACCTCTTCGAAGTCGGCATCGAGGACATCGTCACCCTCGGTGCTCGGCTTCTCCTCGGCGCCACCCTGCTGGGCGGCATACATAGCCTCGCCAAGCTTCATGGCCGCCTGGGCGAGGGCATTGGTCTTGGCCTTGATATCCTCGGCGTCGTTCGAATCGATCACCGCCTTGAGGTCGGCAATGGCGCTTTCGATGATCGACTTGTCCGAAGACGAGACCTTGTCTCCATAGTCGGCAAGCGACTTCTCGGTCGAATGGATCAGCGCCTCACCATGGTTCCGCGCTTCGACCGCCTCGCGGCGCTCCTTGTCGGCGGCGGCATTGGCCTCGGCATCCTTGACCATCTTGTCGATGTCGGCGTCGGAAAGACCGCCCGACGCCTGGATGCGGATCTGCTGCTCCTTGCCGGTGCCCTTGTCCTTGGCCGACACGTTGACGATGCCGTTGGCGTCGATGTCGAAGGTGACTTCGATCTGCGGCACGCCGCGCGGCGCCGGCGGCAGGCCGACGAGATCGAACTGGCCGAGCAGCTTGTTGTCGGCCGCCATCTCGCGCTCGCCCTGGAAGACGCGGATGGTCACCGCGCTCTGGCTGTCCTCGGCGGTCGAGAACACCTGGCTCTTCTTGGTGGGGATGGTCGTGTTGCGGTCGATGAGGCGTGTGAACACGCCACCCAGCGTCTCGATTCCGAGCGATAGCGGCGTCACGTCGAGCAGGAGGACGTCCTTGACCTCGCCGGCGAGGACGCCGGCCTGGATGGCGGCGCCAATGGCGACCACCTCATCCGGGTTGACGCCCTTGTGCGGCTCGCGGCCGAAGAACTGCTTGACGGTTTCCTGCACCTTCGGCATGCGCGTCATGCCGCCGACCAGCACCACCTCGTCGATCTGTCCGGCGCTGAGGCCGGCGTCCTTGAGGGCCGCCTTGCAGGGCTCGACGGTCTTCTGGACCAGATCATCGACCAGAGCCTCGAACTTGGCGCGGGTAAGCTTCAGCGTCAGATGCTTGGGACCCTTGGCGTCGGCGGTGATGAACGGCAGGTTGATCTCGGTCTGGGCCGAGGAGGACAGCTCGATCTTGGCCTTTTCGGCGGCTTCCTTCAGACGCTGGAGCGCCAGCTTGTCGCCGCGCAGGTCGATGCCCTGTTCCTTCTTGAACTCGTCGGCCAGATAGTTGACGAGCCGCATGTCGAAGTCTTCACCGCCGAGGAAGGTGTCGCCGTTGGTGGACTTCACCTCGAACACGCCGTCGCCGATCTCCAGGATCGAGATATCGAAGGTGCCGCCGCCGAGGTCGTAGACGGCGATGGTCTTGGAGTGGTCGGACTTGTCGAGGCCGTAGGCGAGAGCGGCGGCCGTCGGCTCGTTGATGATTCGCAGCACTTCAAGGCCGGCGATCTTGCCGGCGTCCTTGGTGGCCTGACGCTGAGCGTCGTTGAAATAGGCGGGCACGGTGATGACGGCCTGCGTCACGCTGGTGCCGAGATAGGCTTCGGCCGTCTCCTTCATCTTGGCCAGCGTCATGGCCGAGATCTGCGAGGGCGAGTATTTCTTGCCGTCGGCATTCACCCAGGCGTCGCCATTGTCGCCCTTGACGATGGCGTAAGGCACAAGATCCTTGTCCTTGGCCACCATCGGATCCTCGAACCGGCGGCCGATCAGGCGCTTCACCGCGAAGATGGTGTTCTCGGGGTTGGTGACCGCCTGCCGCTTGGCCGGCTGGCCGACCAGGCGCTCTCCGCCGTCGGCGAAGGCGACGATCGACGGCGTGGTGCGTGCGCCCTCAGAATTCTCGATCACCTTGGCATTCTTGCCGTCCATGATGGCGACGCAGGAATTGGTCGTCCCGAGATCGATGCCGATAACCTTGCCCATTTCGTCACTCCGTTCAGGCAGACCGTCCGAACCCCCTTGCGAGGCATTCGGCTAAACGCCGGATTCCCGGCCGGTCCCCGTTTTTACCTTGAATGCTGACCGGGGAACTCCCCGAATTCGGCCGGTATATAGGTTGCCGGCGAAGGCGGCGCAAGAAGCTGGATGCTGCGCAAAGGACGGTTGCAGCGAGAAAAGAAGGCTTCTTCCGCGAGCTCGTCATTTGTCATCGAGAGCATCGGGGCTGGGGCACAGCGGCTTCTCAACGGGCGGAGGGGCTGGAGTCGTTTTGTCGACGGCGTAAAGAGCGGCAAAACCGGCATCGGAAATTCTAGTCAACCCGTCTGGCATGACCGATCCGACATACCGGTCGGGATAGTCGGCGTTGACGACCAAAACGTAATCGAAGCGGTCTCTCCAGTCCGCAAGATAGGGCGCGAAGGGCAGGTATGCATTCCTCACGCTTTCACAAAGGAGCGCTCCGGTAGAAACCAGATTGCCTTCCGGCACCGAAATATCGCGAAATTTGTCAGTGACGACGAGAGGCTGTTTGCCGGTGGCCGTGAACAGGGTTGGCACAAATGCCCCCCTTTGAGACGTGGCGAGTGTTGGCAAGTGCCGGATGGTGTCCTGACCCCAGAAGAAGGATCGGCTGGCATGGAGCCAGGCCGTCGGGTTTGGGTGTTGGTGGGCCACGGGAAGAACACTGCTATTCGGCGGCAATGCGGCGATAGCGCGCTGAACGGCGGTGACATCTTGTTCGCCCTGCCACCAGAAGACAGCAACGGCAAGGGTCCTTGCAAACACTGCACTGGCGGTGGCCCCGATCAACCACCGACGCATCGACCCGTGAGCGTCCGGAAAAGGACGCACCGCCGCTGCCCCCGCGAGCAGGGTCATAATTGGAAAGCGCCAACTGATCCAGCCCGTCCCCATCGCATGGCGCGGCGCCAGCAACGACAGAACGAAAAGGAAGGAGACCGAAATGAGAAGACCGAAGTGAACGGCGATTTTGTGCCGACTGCGCGCTTCGACGATTATCAAGGCGATCGGTACGAACAAGGCGACGTCTAGAGGCGTAGAATACGATGTGATCGCGCTGAGGAAGTTGGAGAGAGCGAGAAGCGGGGTATTCCAGGTGAGATTTACTGCTTGGCCATCCCCGGGAAGCCCCTTGGCGCTGAAGACGAGAGCGACAATCGGCGCCAAACCGACGACTCCCGCAAGGACGATCCGCGACGCTGCCGCACCAAGTTTACGGCGGTTGGCGAAGTCACGAAAATGCCGCGGCAACTCAAGGCCCGCCGACAGCACTAGGTAAAATCCGGCCGCGAAAACATGGTCCAATGTCAACACGAAGCAGGCGACGGCTCGCCACAAACTGATGAACAGGAGCCGACGTTGGCCGACTCGCAGATCAAGGAGCGCAAACAGGAAGGCAAGACCGAGGCCTATCTGGAAGTTGATGAATCCCCCGATGAGCGTGGTCGACCATGCGAGAAACAGGATCGCTATTTGGAAGGGATGATCTTTGCCGAACAGCGCCCGATTGAGCATGATGGCCCCGAGCGGCGGTAGGACAATGGCCAAAAAGAGAAGCGACCGAGCCAGCACTTCCGGTCCGATGAGCGGACCTAGCCAATAAGCCAGAAGGTCTATTCCAATGTTGGTGCGAGCCTGACTCCAGTCCACTGCGTAAGCGCTGCTTAAGAATGGCTGATCGAGACCGCCGGCCAGCAGGAAGATTCGAGCAAGATGATTTGGATAGTCGAGTATCGGGGGAACGCGAAAGATCGCAACGAGCACCGCCACCGCCAGAACGAAGAGCGCAACATAGAACCCGGAGTGCATAAGCAGGGAGTTGTACGGAAGCTGCGCGCGAGGCAGGGCAGACTGTTCCTTAATCACGCGTTCCGGTCCGGTCGTCATGTGTATGAAGGTCAGGTTCAACGCCAATTGCCCGCTCCACGGCAGCTCTTCGCTCCGACGGGCGCATGTTTGCGGTCATCAGTTCGAGCGGGCGGCTGACGCCTCCCCGACTGACGGAGTCCACGGCGAACATTGGTCGCTGCTTGGCTTCCTCGACAAGGCGGCCGAGATACTCGCCCATTATGCCCATGCCAATGAACTGGATCGAAAAGAACCCGGCAACTGTCGCCATCAAACTGGACCAGCCTGCAACAGTGTGACCGGCGAACCACTGAACCAGTGTGTAGCCCACGAGGGCGACGGCGATCACAGCGGAAAGGAAGCCCACCCAAGTTGCGATACGCAGGGGCACCGTCGAGAAACTTGTGATGGCGTCCAGCGCGAAGCGAACCATCTTCCGCAAAGGATATTTCGTTTCGCCGGCAAAGCGAGCGTCTCGTTCGTAGGGCAACGCAACTTGCCGACCACCGACCCAACTGACCATGCCTCGAATAAACCGGTCGCGTTCCGGCATGGCGAGAAGGATGTCGACGACTCTACGGCTCATCAGCCGGAAGTCACCAGCGTCCTTGGGAATGGGGACCGACGTGAGACGACCAAGAAGACGATAGAATGCGGCTGCGGTCACCAGTTTGAAGCGTGTTTCTCCGGCGCGGCTGCTGCGTTGGCCATAGACGACATCGGCTCCTCGATCCATGATTGGTGTCATCAAGAGCAAAAGTTCTGGCGGATCTTGAAGGTCTGCGTCGATAAGCAGGACACGTTCGCCCCGCGCGACCGACAAGCCGGCAGTGGCCGCCATCTGGTGACCGTAATTGCGCATCAGCCGCACCCCGATGAGATTGGGCAGATCGCATGAGTGGGCGGTGATCAGGTCCCAGGTTGCGTCGGAAGATCCGTCATCGACAGCGATGATTTCATAATCCTGCCCAACCGCTTCGGTGGCAGCAAGAACCATTCGCCGCACGAACTCATCAAGCCCGTCCTGTTCGTTGAAGCAGGGTACGACAATGGATAGGCGGGGCGAGACGAGGCGGTCGTTCATGATGTGCTCAAGGTCGAGGCGCTGAAGGTTTATGATAGCAGCGACTTCTCAATCCTTGATTAAGGCTGCTCTCTCCTGACGAGGCTTCCGGCCAACTTGGACGTGAGGGGCGGCATGCCGCCGTTTGATGAACAAATTGTCACGAGACCGTCGGCGAAATGTCACTATCCTCGCTGCAAGGATGTGATGGTGGCTATGCATCTTGGCGGAGGGCTCACGATGTTCGGACTTCCCAGCACTTTCCCAGCGACACAAGCGAGGCTCAACCTAACGGACGGGGGCGCGACGCTCGGTCGCATGGGGGCGCTTGAAGTTCGGCTTGCCCGCTCCGCCGGCGAGGTTCGCGCCGCCCAGGCGCTTCGTTACCGCGTTTTCTATGGAGAGATGCAGGCGACCGCCGACCCGCGCACTCTCTTGCGCCGCCGCGATGCCGATGCGTTCGACCGTTACTGCGACCATCTGCTCGTGCTCGATCACGACGATGTCGAAATCCGGCCATTCCGCCGGGCCCGGCCTCGCATCGTCGGCACCTACCGACTGCTCCGCCAGAAGGTGGCCGAGCGTCATAGCGGCTTCTACACTGCCGGTGAGTTTTCCATCGAGCCGCTCCTTGCCCGCCATGCCGGCTTGGAGTTTCTCGAACTCGGCCGATCCTGCGTCATGAAGGCCTATCGCAGCAAGCGCACCGTCGAGCTCTTGTGGCAGGGGATCTGGGCTTACGTGTTGAACAACGGCGTCGATGCCATGATAGGCTGCGCCTCCTTCGAAGGCACCGATCCCAACGCTCTCGCCTTGCCGCTGTCCTTCCTGCACCACCATGCTTCGGCCGACACCGACTGGTTGGTCGAAGCGCGACCCGAACGGGCCGTTTCCATGAACCGGTTGCCGATCGAGGCGGTGGATATGCGCGCCGCTCTCGCCGGAATGCCGCCGCTTATCAAGGGCTATCTCCGCCTTGGCGCCATGGTCGGCCGCGGCGCCGTCGTCGATCGCCCCTTCGGGACCACCGACGTGATGATCGTGCTGCCGGTCGATCGCATCTCCGAACGCTACGTCAAATACTACGGCGCCGACGCCAGCCGCTACGCCGCCTGATCCTCATCGGTCTTGAACACGAAACGCGAGTAGCCGACGAAGTTCATCACCATGCCGACGCTGGTGCCGGCAGCCACGGCCAACACCGGCCGTAGCCCAGGCAGGAGCGCCAGGACCGCAGCAAAGACTAGGTAGTTCGCGCCGATCGAAGCGAGCGATACCGCAAGATAGCGCGCCCGCCGGCCGGATACCCGGGCACGCCGTTCCTTCCAGGTGAAGTTGCGGTTGATGGCATAGGTGACGGTGATGGCTATGGCGACTGCGAGGATACGGCCCAGATAAGGGCTGACACCAAACGCAGCCAGCGCCTCGGTCAAGCCGGCGTCGATGACAAAGCCACTGAGGCCCGCTATCGCGAAGCCGCCGAACCTTCTGACGACGAGGAGCATCTCAGCCAGCCTTGCGTCGGCCAGGTCGATCGCCAATCCGACGCAGAAGATCCCGGAGCACAGCTAGGTTCGCCGCCGTTTCCGCTTCCGCCGGCTCCTCCGTCGGACGGAGCGAGGGAATCGACAAGTAGAGAATACGCTTCTGCTCGACGCGGAAGCGCGCGAGACTGTCGAGCACCAGGCCGGCGGTCGCCAGAAGCGCCGCGAGGATCATCAGACCGGTCGACAGCAAGGCCGTGGGCAAGCGCGGGACCAGGCCGGTCTCGACATAGGTCGCGAAGACCGGTAGGGCGAGGATGAGCGAGGCGACTGCGAAAAGGCTCGAAAGCACGCCGAAGAACAGGCTCGGCCGCGTTTCCTTCACCAGCATGGCGAACATCATGAGAATGCGGAAGCCGTCGCGGAATGTCCGCAGCTTGGACGGTGCGCCTTCGACGCGGCGCCCGTAGTCGAGAGGCAATTCGACCGTGGGGATGTGGAGCTGGCCGGCATGCACCGCCATTTCGGTCTCGATCTCGAAGCCGTGCGATACGGCGGGAAAACTCTTGACGAAACGCCGCGTGAAAGCGCGATAGCCGGAGAACACGTCGCTGAAGTCTGGGCCGAACAGGCGGCGATAGAGGCCGTTGAAAAGACGATTGCCGAAGGCATGCCCGGAGCGACCGGCATCGATGGTGACGTTGCGGCGAACGCCGACGGCCATGTCGGCCCGCTCGGTGATCAACGCCCGCACGAGATCGACGGCGTCGCGAGGGTCGTAGGTGCCGTCGCCGTCGGCCATGACGTAGATGTCGGCGTCAATATCGGCGAACATGCGGCGAACCACATGCCCCTTACCCTGCCGGCCTTCACGGACGACCTCGGCGCCAGCCACGCGCGCCTCAATGGCGGTCCGGTCGGAAGAGTTGTTGTCGAAGACGAAGATGCGGGCCTCCGGCAGAGCGGTTCGGAAACCGAGCACGACGGCTCGGATCGTCGCCCCCTCGTTGTAGCAGGGAAGCACCACGGCGATGTCGAGGCCCGGGAAGGCGGCGTTGGAATCTGTTGCGCTGTCGCTTGCGGTCATGGTGCCATCCGGAGGATGCGGACCGCGACGGGCGGTGCGCCGCCTTTACCTTTTATCCATCGTGTTAAGGCAAAGCTAACGACGCTTCGCATGTGCCGGGCTTTCCTGCGTTCCGTCGTCGGCTTTGGTCAATGAATTCCAAACAAGGCGCCTTTGGCGCCGCACCTGTTCTCTTCGGTTTCGTCCTGCGCGCTCGGTTGGTCTTCGCTGTCGCGTTGGGACTGTTCGTCGTGGGACTCGTCGCGGTCAATCGGCTCGCCGACCTTGGCCCCGCCTGGGACGATCCCGACGCCATGATGCGACTGGTGGAAGTGCGCGATTTTCTTGGCGGCCAGAATTGGTTCGACCTGACGCAGCATCGGCTCGATCCACCCGGTGGCGTGCTGATGCACTGGTCGCGCCTCGTCGATTTGCCGATCGCCGCCATTGTTCTCGCGGCAACCCCTTTTGCCGGTAGTGCCGGGGCTGAACTCTTTGCCGCCACGGTCTGGCCGGTCCTGCTGGTGATTCCCTTCGCCTTCGCGCTCGCCTCGGTCGCCGGTCGTTTCGGCGGCGAGACCGCCCGTCTCGTCACGCTTCTGATGATCTTCCTGTCGCCGCAGGTGAAGGCCGTATTTGCACCCGGCAGCCTTGATCATCACAACGTTCAGGCGGTGTTGCTCGCCTGCGTCCTGATGGGGCTGGTGCGGGCCGACCAGGCCCGCCGCTGGCCGGTCGCCGCCGGGGCTGCGGCGGCTGTCAGCCTGGCGGTCGGCATGGAGACGCTACCCGCCATCCTGCTGGCCATTCTCGGCCTCGCCATAGCCTGGACCGTCAATGCCGATCGTTGGCGGCGCGGTCTGATGCTGTTTGCCGGCGCTTTGATCGCCGGCACGCTGCTGGTCGCCGCCGCGACCATACCTCCCTCGCGCTGGTTGGTGCCGGCCTGCGATGCGCTGTCCTTTGCCTACCTGTTGCCGGTGGTCATCGGCGGCGGCGCCGTGATTGCGCTGGCGGCCTTGCTTCGCGGCCACGGCGATGGTGTTCCGGGTCTCCTGATGCGTGGCGGAGCGTTGGTCGCTGTCGCTTCGCTCCTGGTGGCTGTGGCCGCCGTTTTGTTTCCGACCTGTCTTACCGGTCCCTACGGCGATATTGATCCGGCCATTCGGCCGATCTGGCTGGACCATATTGATGAGGCGCAAGGCTTTCTGTCGACGCTCGAGAACCGGCCCGGACTGGTGATGCCGGCATACTTCGCCCCGTTCGCCGCTCTCGTCCTGGGGGCGAGGGCGCTTCGCCGCATGCCGTCCGCCGACCGGCCGGCTTTCGTCATCGTGCTGTCCATTCTCGGTGGCTCGATCCTGCTCGGCGCGCTGCAGCTGCGCGCGCTCGTTGGCGCTCAGGTGGTCGCTTCGGCAGCCGTTGGCGTCGTCGTGGCCCTGGCCATCAAGGCAACGGCCGGGCGTGACGACGCCCGCGCGATAGCCCAGCGCTGGAGTTGGCTCGCTGCTGTCCCGGTTTTGTGGATGCTTCTCGTCACGGCGGTCGATCGCCTGTCCGGCCAGCCGGACGCAGAAGCGGTCAATGTTGCGACCATGACCGATTGCCGTGCCTTCTTTGGCGACGTGCTCGGCTCGCGCGCGCCGGGTCTCGTCGTGGCCACATCGAACTTCGGGGCCTTCCTGCTCAAGGCGACCCCGCATGCCGTGCTGGCGGCGCCCTATCATCGTGGCGCCCACGGCATCCTGGCTGTCGATGCCGTCTTTACGGGCGCCGATCCCGAGGCCGCGTTCCGGGCCACCGGCGCCACCTATCTTGCAGCCTGTGCCGGCGATCCCGAGCTGAACCAGATGGCCCAGCGCGCGCCGAACGGACTTGCAGCCCGCCTGATCGATGGCGTAAGGCCGCCTTGGCTTGCCGAGGTTGCCTCTGGGCCGGCCGGGATGATCTTTTCGGCAAGGCCGTCTGGGCTCGACGTTACCGGTTCGCTGCCGATGCTGAGGCTTCGCCCATCGATCCGCGATTGACGGGGGCTCCTGACTTGGACTGGGCCCGCCTATGCCGCTCCGTTTTGCGGCTTGGTTAATCTCCGGTTAATCGGCAGGGGCGCAGCATGGTCCGTCAACGAAGCCGGAATAGCCCATGTTCTCTCGTCTTGCCGCACTCGTCCTCCTAGCCACCGTCCTGCCGGCCGCCGCCGAGACGCCGGCCAAGCAGCTGTTCGGTGCCGTCGAGAATCCGGCGCCGCTTGCCGCCCGCTCCATCGGGTCCTATTCGCGCGGTTGTCTCGCGGGTGCGGCGCTCTTACCCGTCAATGGCCCGACCTGGCAGGTCATGCGCCTGTCGCGCAATCGCAACTGGGGCAATCCCGTTCTGGTCGGTTTCCTCGAACACCTCGCGTCCAAGGCGCCTGCGGTCGGCTGGAACGGTCTCCTCGTCGGCGACCTGTCGCAACCGCGCGGCGGCCCGATGTCGTCGGGCCACGCCAGCCACCAGATCGGGCTCGATGCCGACATCTGGCTGACGCCGATGCCGAAGCGCGAACTCACCTACGACGAGAGGGAGCGGGTGAGCGCTGTGTCGATGCTTGCTCCGGACAAGCTGACCGTCGATCCCAAGAAGTTTTCACAGCGTCAGTTCAACATCATTCGCCTGGCGGCAAAGCAGCCGGAGGTGGAGCGCATCTTCGTCAACCGGGCCATCAAGAAGGCGCTCTGCGAAGGCGCTGGCAGTGACCGCGCCTGGCTGTCCAAGGTCCGGCCCTGGTGGGGGCATGACTTCCATTTCCACGTTCGGATGGCCTGTCCGGCCAACTCGCCTACGTGCAAGCCCCAGGCCGCTCCGCCGTCCGGGGATGGTTGCGGCGCCGAGCTTCAGAGTTGGTACGCGCCGCCGCCCAAGCCGACGAAGCCGTCGAAGCCCAAGCCTCCGGCGCCGGAGATCACCCTGAAGGATCTTCCGCCGGAGTGCTCCCAGGTTCTTGTTGCCAAATAACGAAAAAGGGCCGCGACTTGCGCGGCCCTTGCGATGTTGGCTGCTGGCGTGCTTATCCGCGCAGTGCTGCGCCGGTCGCCTTCTGGACCGCGGCGACGATCGCCTTCGATACCTTCTCGATATCTTCGTCGGTCAGCGTGCGATCGCTCGGGATGAGCGTCACGGCGATGGCCACCGATTTCTGCCCGGCGGCCACGTGCTCGCCCTTGTAGATGTCGAACACGTCGACGCCGCCGATCAGCTTCTTGTCGGCGCCCTGCACGGCCTTGACGATCTTCGCCACCTCGACGCCGTCGTCGACGACGAAGGCGAAGTCGCGGCTGACCGGCATGAAGGCGGAGAGCGCAAGCGCCGGCTTGCTGCGGCCCGACTTCGCCTTGGCCACGGGGATGCGGTCGAGGATCACCTCGGCGGCAACGATCGGTCCCTCCGCGTCCAGTGCCTCGATGACGGCCGGATGCAGTTCACCGAAATGGGCGAGCACGGTCTGCGGCCCGAGCTGGATGCTGCCAGAGCGTCCCGGATGGAACCAGCTCGGCGCGGACCGGACGACCTGGACGCGCGAGATGTCGACGCCAAGGGCATCGAGCAGCGCCAACGCATCGGCCTTGGCATCGTAGACGCTCACGGCGGCGGCCGAGCCGTTCCAGTGGCGGCCTGCACCGGCAAGGCCGGCGCTACCTTCGCGCACTGCAGTCGCTGCGACGCTCTGATCCTGGGGGCGATCGCCGGCAAACACCTGACCGACCTCGAACAGGGCGAGGTCGGCAAGGCCTCGATCGGCGTTCCGCTTGACCGCCGCGACGAGGCCGGGGATCAGGCTCGGGCGCATGTCGCTCATGTCGGCGGAGATCGGGTTGGCGAGCTCGAGTTCGGGCGCGCCGCCGCCGAACAGCACGGCGATGGGCTTGGCCAGGAACGACCAGGTCACGGCTTCGACGAGGCCGCGCGCCGCCAGCGTCCGCTTGGCGCGGCGGGTGCGGATCTGCAGCGGCGTCAGCACCTTCTGGGACACCGAGGCGATGCGCGGCAGCGCCGTCGCCTTTACCTGATCGAGACCGACGATGCGCACCACCTCCTCGACGAGGTCGGCCTTGCCGTGCACGTCCGGCCGCCAGGACGGAACGGCAACCGAGCGGCTGTTGCCGGTCCCGCTCATCGAGAAACCGAGCTTCTCGAGCGTGCCGGTGATGGTATCGGCCGGAAGTTCGAGACCGGACAGGCGCTTCACCTCGGAGAGGGGGAAGTCGATGACCTTGTTGAGAAGCGGCTCCTTGCCGGCCACGACGACTTCCGAAGCGTCGCCGCCACAGAGGTCGAGCACCATTCGCGTCGCGAGTTCGAGGCCGGCGACGACGAAGCCGGGATCGATGCCGCGCTCGAAGCGGAAGCGGGCGTCTGAGTTGAGGCCCAGCCGGCGACCGGTCCGGGCCGTCCGCCCGGCATCGAAGAAGGCGCTTTCGATGAAGACGGACGTGGTGGCCTCTGTCGAACCGGTGGTCTCGCCACCCATCACGCCGCCGAGGCCGAGCACCGCCGCGTCGTCGGCGATGACGCACATGCTGTCGTCGACCGCGTAGGTCTTGCCGTCGAGAGCCAGCAGGCTTTCGCCGGACTTGCCGAGACGGGCGTGGATGGTGCCGGTCAGCTTGTCGGCATCATAGACATGCAGCGGCCGTCCCCGGTCGAAGGTGATGTAGTTGGTGATGTCGACCAGCGCGGAAATCGGTCGCAGGCCGATTGCCTTGAGGCGGTCCTGCAGCCACTTGGGCGACGGACCGTTCTTGAGGCCGCGCACCACCCGGCCGGCGAACACCGGACAGGGCGTGTCGTCGCCATCGAATGTCAGTGCAATCGGCACCGGCGAAGGGAACGTGCCCGGAACCGGCGCGAGCGGATCGGGCTTCAGCTTGCCGAGGCCACGCGCCGCGAGATCGCGCGCGATGCCGCGAACGCCCAGGCAGTCGGGCCGGTTGGGCGTGATGGAGATGTCGATCACCGGATCGGCGCCGCCGCGATAGTCGGCGAACGACACGCCAACCGGAGCGTCTTCGGGCAGCTCGATGATGCCGTTGTGCTCGTCGGAAAGGCCGAGTTCGCGCTCCGAGCACATCATGCCACGGCTTTCGACGCCGCGAATGGTGCCGACCTCCAGAACGTCGCCGGTGGCTGGAATGACGACGCCGGGCAGGGCGAACACGCCCTTGAGGCCCGCTCGCGCGTTCGGCGCGCCGCACACCACCTGCACCGGCCCCTTGCCGGCATCGACCGACAGCAGCTTCAGCTTGTCGGCATTGGGGTGCTTGTCGGCGGTGACGATCTTGGCGACGACGAAAGGCTTGAGCGGCGCCGACGGATCGGAAACCTCCTCCACCTCGAGGCCCACCATGGTGAGCGCCTCGACGACTTCGTCGAGCGAGGCTTCCGTTTCGAGATGGTCTTTCAGCCAGCTGAGGGTGAACTTCATTTTGGCAAATCCGTAATCGGAAATTCTGATTGGCTTGGTCCGGCGTGCGGACGGGGGAACATCGCGGCAAGGGCCGCCGACATCACCCCGTCAGGCCGCCGTAGAGGCTCGGCAGGTCGAGCGGACGGAAGCCGTAGTGCTTCAGCCAGCGGGCATCGGCGTCGAAGAAGGCGCGCAGGTCGGGCATGCCGTATTTCAGCATGGCGATGCGGTCGATGCCCATGCCGAAGGCAAAGCCCTGGTAGACGTCGGGATCGAGGCCGGCGGAGCGGATGACATTGGGATGCACCATGCCGCAGCCGAGGATCTCCAGCCAGTCGTCACCCTCGCCGATGCGGATCTCCGACCCCGAGCGACGGCAGCCGACATCGACTTCCATCGACGGCTCGGTGAACGGGAAGAACGACGGACGGAAGCGCGTCTTGACTTCGTCGACCTCGAAGAAGGCCTTCAGGAACTCCTCCAGCACCCACTTGAGATGGCCGAAGTGCGTCGTCTCGTCGATGACAAGCCCCTCCACCTGGTGGAACATCGGCGTGTGGGTGGCGTCGCTGTCGCAGCGATAGGTGCGTCCGGGCGCGATGATGCGGATCGGCGGCTTCTGCGTCTCCATGGTGCGCACCTGCACCGGCGAGGTGTGGGTCCTGAGCAGCAGGCGCGAGCCGTCTTCTTTGGGCTTCAGGAAGAAGGTGTCGTGCATCTCGCGCGCCGGGTGGTCCGGCGGGAAATTGAGCGCGGTGAAGTTATAATGGTCGGTCTCGATGTCCGGCCCTTCGGCCACGGCAAATCCCATGTCGGTGAAGATGGCGGTGATCTCGTCGATCACCTGGCTTACCGGGTGAATGCGCCCCTCGGCGAGCGGACCCGGGCGGACGGGCAGCGAGATGTCCACGGTCTCGCGGGTGAGGCGGGCATCGAGCGCGGCGGCTTTGAGCACGGCCTTGCGGTCGGCGATGGCAAGGGCCACCCGGTCTTTCAAGGCATTGATCGCCGCGCCGCGTGTGCGCCGCTCGTCCGGGCTCATGGCGCCGAGCGTCTTGAGCAACGCCGATACCGATCCCTGCTTGCCGAGGGTGGCGACGCGCACGCCCTCCAGGGCGGGTTCGTCGCTGGCGGCGTGAATGTCGTCGAGAATGGTGGCTTCGAGCTGTTCGATATCGGTCATGACGCGTGTCCTGGCGGATCTGATGGCAGGCTTCTAGCCGGTCTCACCGGCGAAAGCATCCCGGAAACGAAAAGAGCGGCGCACCGATCGGCGCGCCGCTCTCGCAATGTCGGGGCGGCCGATCGGCGATCGGCCCCGCGCTGTCACCAATTAGGCGGCAGCCTGGGCCTTCTCGACGATGGCCTTAAACGATGCCGGCTCGCTGATGGCGAGGTCGGACAGCACCTTGCGGTCGATGGCGATCCCGGCCTTGGCCAGGAGGTCGATGAAGCGAGCGTAGGTCAGCTCGCCACCCGTGACATCGCGAACGGCGGCGTTGATGCGCTGGATCCACAGAGCGCGGAAGTTGCGCTTCTTGGCCCGACGGTCACGCGTCGCATACTGCATCGCGCGATCGACAGCCGCCTTGGCGGTCTTGATGGTATTCTTGCGACGGCCCCGGTAGCCCTTGGCGGCTTCCAAAACCTTCTTGTGCTTGGCATGGGACGTTACGCCCCGCTTGACGCGCGCCATAATTCAGTCTCCTCGATAGTGAGTGCCGTTTGATCGCGCGGGATCAGGCGTAGGGCAGGAAGTTCTTCTTGATGATGATTTCATCCGGCTTTGAGAGCACCGTGGTGCCGCGAGCCTTGCGGATAAACTTGGTGGTCCGCTTGATCATGCCATGGCGCTTGCCGGCCTGAGCGGACTTGATGTGGCCACTGGCCGTCACCTTGAAGCGCTTCTTGGCGCCCGACTTCGTCTTCATCTTGGGCATTTTGCTCGTTTCCGAGTGTTTGGAGATCCCTTGCGGGCTCTCGCTGACCTTGTCTTTCCGGAAGACCCACGGCAATCGCGGAGATTCCGCGGCGGCCAAGACGGTCTGTCCAGGGTTGAGCTTCCACGGTCGCCACGGCATGCCCTTGGACACGGCAGAACCGTCTCCACGCCGGGCGACCTGAAGTGGCTGGGCTTCTAGACCAAAAGGTCGGCCGATGCAAGGCGGATTCGCCTTTTGCGCAGGATAGGCGGCACATCAAAACTCGCGCTGCAGCGCCCACATGCGGCTCTAAAAGAAAAAGCCCCGGCACGGATGAACCGGCCGGGGCCCTTTCAAACGGGATGTCGCTCTCAGCGCGGGGCGAGCAGCATGACCATCTGGCGGCCTTCGAGGCGCGGCTCGCTCTCGACCTTGGCAACGCTTACGGTCTCTTCCTTCACCTGCTGAAGCAGCTTGAAGCCGAGGTCCTGGTGGGCCATTTCGCGACCGCGGAAACGCAGCGTCACCTTGACCTTGTCGCCATCCTCGAAGAAGCGCAGCATGCTCTTCATCTTCACGGTGTAGTCGTTCGTGTCGATGTTGGGCCTGAGCTTGACTTCCTTGATCTCGACGATCTTCTGATTCTTGCGGGCTTCCGACGCCTTCTTCTGGGCTTCGAACTTGTACTTGCCGAAGTCCAGGATCTTGCAGACGGGAGGCGTCGAATTCGGGGAAATCTCGACAAGGTCGAGACCGGCCTCGGCGGCGGCAGCCAGGGCATCGGCGATCGCGACGACGCCGAGGTTGTCACCTTCCTCGCCGATCAACTGGACCTGAGGGACCCGGATTTCGCGATTGATGC
This sequence comes from Pleomorphomonas sp. NRK KF1, assembly GCF_023721755.1. GTDB lineage: Bacteria > Pseudomonadota > Alphaproteobacteria > Rhizobiales > Pleomorphomonadaceae > Pleomorphomonas. The sequence goes on from NZ_JAMDLH010000003.1 coordinate 232,937, forward strand.
GTGGACCTTCCTTGACGGGGGCGGTAGCTCGGAACGGGCGACGAATGGCTGTCAACTCCTCTGAAGTTCATGGAACCAGTCATTCCTCGGGATATGTCGACGCCCGACCATGTCAAGGACCTTGATCGTCGAACCGATCGCACCTTTGAAACAGGGGCGCCACCCATGGATGACCGGCTGTCCTCACGGCGAACCACATCTTGCTGTGAAGCGCGGACTCGCAAACTGGACAACGGCCTGAAAATCGTTGGAGAGTGCGAAAAAGTCAAGGTCGCACACGCCAATCGGCGGGGAAATGGGCTAAAGAAGCGGCATATTGTCCTGAAGGACGGCAAGACGCGACAGTGAATGCGAGGAGCGGAGAGATGGCGGACCGGCCGATCAGTGTCACCATGCCGGACGACGGCCGGATCATTCGCGGTCTCGTCAGCGATGGCGATGGCCCGACGATCGTCTGGCTCGGCGGCTTCCGCTCCGACATGACCGGCGCCAAGGCCGAGGCTGTTGCGGCCTGGGGGCGCAAACACGGCCGCAAGGTGGTGCGCTTCGACTATTCGGGCCACGGCGGTTCGGATGGTTCCTTCGAGGACGGTCGGATCGGCCGCTGGTTCGGTGAAGCGAAGGCCGTGGTCGCCGCCGAGGCCGGTCCTGAGTTCATTCTCGTCGGCTCGTCCATGGGCGGTTGGATGGCGTTGCTGCTCGCCCGAGAGCAACCGGTCGGTCTCAAAGGTGTGGTTCTCGTCGCACCGGCTCCCGATTTCACCGAGAAACTGTTCTATCCGGCGTTGCCTCCAGAGGCGCGCGCCTGCATCGAGGCCGGTGAAACCATCGAGCTTCCCGGCGAGTACGGCAGCCCGGCCTACAGGCTTGCCGCCGATTTCTTCCGCGATGGCGCCAGGCACAACCTTCTTGATGCGCCGCTTCGCCTCGGCGTGCCGGTCATCATCATCCAGGGTATTGCCGATACCTCGGTGCCGCATGCTCACGCGAGGCGCATCGTCGACCGCCTCGTCGACGACGACGTGGTTCTGACGTTGGTGAAAGATGGCGACCATCGGCTGTCGCGGCCGTCCGATATCGCCCTTATCCTCGATGCCGTCGGCCGCGTGACCGAAGAGTGACGCTGAAATCCGCGCCAATACGCGTTTTTTCCAGCATGATCCCGAGGCTTTTTTGCGACTAAAGGATTACCACGCGGCTCTCGCGTGATAGAAGGCCGCCATGGCAACGGTGTTCTCCCCTGAACCGCGAGGTCGGACATGTCGGACATGAAGCTCGTTGTGGTTGGCGCTGGCGGACGCATGGGGCGTACGCTGGTACGCATCATCTCCGAGACGGCGGGTGTTGCGGTCCATGCGGCCATCGAGCGGGAAGGCAGTCCGCTGATCGGAGAGGATGCCGGCGCGTTGGCGGGCATCGGCGAGATCGGCGTTCCCTTGACGACGGACCCGCTGGCCGCGGTGGTCGGTGCCGAAGGCATTCTCGATTTCACGAGCCCGGCCTCCACGATCGAGTTTGCCGAACTGGCGGCCCAGGCGCGCATCGTCCACGTCATCGGTACCACCGGCTGCTCGGCGGACGACGACGCGAAGATCGACGCCGCTGCTCGGCATGCGACCGTGGTCAAATCCGGCAACATGAGCGTTGGCGTCAACCTTCTGGCGGTATTGGTCGAGCGGGCCGCCAAGGCCCTCGGGCCGGATTTCGACATCGAGATCCTGGAAATGCACCATCGCCACAAGGTAGACGCGCCGTCCGGCACGGCGCTTCTGCTCGGCGAAGCCGCCGCGCGCGGCCGCGACATCAAGCTCGACGATTACGCCGTCCGCTCCCGCGACGGCTACACCGGTCCGCGTCCGCAAGGCGCCATCGGCTTTGCCACGCTGCGCGGTGGCTCGGTCGTCGGAGAGCATACCGTCTACCTCGCCGGCGCCGGCGAGCGGCTGGAGCTGAGGCACGTGGCCGAGGATCGGGTGCAGTTTGCCAAGGGGGCGGTTCGTGCCGCGCTCTGGGCGCGCGGCCGAAAGCCGGGCCGCTACGACATGGCCGACGTCCTCGGCCTCAAGGATTGACCAATCCCGTCCCCGCTTCCTGGGGGAGGCGTGGTCGGCTGCAGAAAGATCCGGGACCGACGGTCGGTTCCGGCACGTAACGAAGCGATCAACTGGAGAAAAGCCCATGAGCCGCATTCTGGTCCTCGTCCGCCACGGCCAGTCCGAGTGGAACCTGCTCAACCTGTTCACCGGCTGGAAGGATCCCGACCTCACCGCCCAGGGCGTCAAGGAAGCCACCGCCGCCGGTACCCGCCTCAAGGCCCTCGGCTACAAGTATGACGTCGCCTACACCTCGGTTCTGACGCGCGCCCAGCACACGCTGCGCCTGATCCTCGGCGAAGTTGGCCAGCCCGACCTCGAGACCATCCGCGACCAGGCCCTCAACGAGCGCGACTACGGCGAACTGACCGGCCTCAACAAGGACGACGCCCGCGCCAAGTGGGGCGAGGAGCAGGTGCATATTTGGCGCCGTTCGTTCGACGTTCCGCCTCCGGGCGGCGAGAGCCTGAAGAATACCGCCGAGCGCACGCTGCCCTATTTCAACGCCGAGATCCTGCCGCGCGTGCTGAAGGGCGAGAACGTGCTGGTCGCCGCCCACGGCAACTCGCTGCGCTCGATCATCATGGACCTTGAGAAGCTCACCGGCGACGAGATCGTCGCTCGCGAGCTGAACACCGGAGAGCCGATCGTCTACGAGCTCAACGAAGATGGCTCGATCAAGTCCAAGAAGGTGCTGGCGGCCTGATTTCCGCCCCCTCTGAGAAAAGTTCAGCGCCGCGATGGTTCCCCATCGCGGCGCTTTCTTTTCCTGAAAGAGGTTGGGGCGCTCAGCCTCTTTCCACTTCGGCGCCGCCGAGCCGACGCGCCAGGCCGGTTTCCCAGCCGAGAATGGCCTTCTTGCGTGTGAGGCCCCAATGATAGCCGCAGAGGTCGCCTTCGCGTCCGAGCACGCGGTGGCACGGCACGACGAAGGATAGGGGGTTTCGCCCAACGGCCGAGCCGACGGCCCGCGCCGCATTCGGATTGCCGATGTGGCGGGCGATGTCCGAGTAGGTCGTCGCCTTGCCGAGCGGAATTCGCAGCAGCGTCTCCCAGACCCTGACTTCGAAGTCGGAGCCGATGAACACCAGCCGGATCGGTCGGTCCTGCGACCATACCGTGGGATCGAACACCTGTCGCGCATAGGGTGCGGTCACCACCTCATCCTGAACATAGGTGGCGGCCGGCCAGCGAGCCGACATGTCGCGGAAGGCTTTCTGCTCCTCGCCGGGGTCGGCGAAAGCGATGCCGGCAAGTCCCCGGTCGGTGGCCATGACCAGCGCGGTGCCGAAAGGCGATGAATGGAAGCCGTAGGCGATGGTCACGCCGGCTCCCCGCGCCTTGTAGGCCCCCGGGCTCATCGCTTCGTGCGTGACGAAGAGATCGTGCAGGCGGCCCGGACCGGACAGGCCGACCTCGTAGGCGGTGTCGAGGATCGACGACGACTGGTCGAGCATTCGTCGTGCCTCGTCGAGCGTCAGCGCCTGAACGAAGGCCTTCGGCGTCAGGCCGGCCCAGCGCGTGAACAGGCGATGCAGATGGCCGGCATCGGTGCCGACGGCGGCGGCGATCGTCTCAAGTTCCGGCTGGTCGCGCCAGCGCTCGGAAATGAATCGAATGGTATCCCGCACGAGAACATAATCGCTGTGCTCGCGATCGAGGGATACCTCGCCCGCCATGCGCAGCCCTTCGTGCAGCCAGCTCGCCGACATCGGCGGGCAGGTGAGGTTGTCGGTCAGCGTAATGGCGTCCATCGCGTCCTCCATCAAAGGGTGCGATGCAAAGTTAGGGAGGGGTAGGCGACACAACCACCCGATTCTCGCACGTCGGAGGAAAAAGAGCAAAAAAACGATCCCGACGGCTGGAAAGCGACGCTGCTGACGCCGTCAGGCACCAAATCCGGCTATAGAAGGCGGCATAGCGCCTTGCCCGGAGTATTGCCCGTGCCGAGAAAGCCTGCCGCCGCGTCCGAAGACATCGACAAGCCCATTCCGCCGACTCGTCCCTTGAGTCCGTCGGAAATCGAAGAGCTCTTCGCCACCTTCCAGGCGGCCAACCCCGAACCGAAGGGCGAGCTCCACGCCGTCAACCCCTACACGCTCCTGGTCGCGGTGACGCTGTCGGCCCAGACCACCGACGCCGGCGTCAACAAGGCGACGCGGCCGCTGTTCGAGACGGTCGATACGCCCGCAAAGATGCTGGGGCTCGGAGAAGACCGCCTTCGGGAGGCCATCAAGACCATCGGCCTCTATCGCAACAAGGCGAAGAATGTCATCGCGCTGTCCGAGATCCTCGTCCGAGAGCACGGCGGCGAAGTTCCGCGCGACCGAGCCGCGCTCGAAGCCTTGCCGGGCGTGGGTCGGAAGACGGCCAATGTCGTCCTCAACATCGCCTTCGGCGAGCCGACCATCGCGGTGGATACGCACGTCTTCCGCGTTTCCAACCGGCTCGGCCTCGCGCCGGGGCGCACCCCGATCGAGGTCGAACTCGGCCTCGAACGGCGCGTGCCGAAGACCTATCTCCTGCACGCCCATCACTGGCTGATCCTGCATGGCCGCTACGTCTGCAAGGCCCGGCGGCCGGAATGCGAACGGTGCATCGTTGCCGACCTCTGCCGAAGCCCGGAAAAGCGCCTGCCGATGATGTGACTTTCCGGACGCTCGAAACGCAGAGCCCCGCCGTTGCCGGCGGGGCTCCGTTTTGCCGATTCGAAACAGGTCAGGCGATGCGGGCGTATTCCTCGAAGGCAAGGCGCGGCAGGCGCGGGAACAGCGACGACTTGTCGCCGTAGCCGAGGTTGACAACCAGGAAGGTCTTGATGCGGCTGTCGGGGAAGAAGGCGGCGTCGATGGCGGCGGCGTCGAAGCCGGCCATCGGGCCGACGTCGAGACCCAGCGCCCGCGCGGCCGTGGTCAGGTAGCCGACCTGCAACGAGGCCGAGCGCAGCGCCGAGAACTGCAGCCGCTCGTCCGGCGAGCCGACATACCAGGAACGGGCATCGGCGTGGGGGAAGGTCTTGGGTAGGTTCTCGTAGAAGTCGAGATCGTATCCGGCGATGACGGACACCGGCGCGGTCTTCGTCTTGGCCTGATTGCCCGGCGCCATGGCGGCCAGCAGCTTTTCCTTGGCCTCGGGCGACTTCACGAAAACGAAGCGGCCGGGCAGGGTGTTGGCCTCGGTGGGGCCGAGACTGGTCAGCTCGGCCAGCGTCTTCAGCGTTTCGTCGGTAACCGGCTTGTCGAGGAAGCCATTGTAAGAGCGACCGTCGCGGAACAGGCGGTCGAGGGTGTCGTCGGCAAGGAGAGCGGACATTGGAAAGCCTTTCGGTAGAGAAGCAAATTCGCTCCCGACTTAGGCTCCGCCAACCGGCCGGCATAGTCAGCGATCGACTGACAAATTGTTCGATAAAAGTGACCGATCGAGGAAATCTGCAGCAGATTGCCCTCACATCACGAGCTTCTCACGGCATCTTGAAGGCGGTCTGGAGACGATACCCCGGAAATGACAACGCCGCCGGCGGGACCGGCGGCGTCTGAAGGCTGCTTGATGGGCGACAGATCAGGCGACGGCGCGAACCTCGCGCACGTCCGGCAGGAAGTGACGCAGGAGGTTCTGGATGCCATTCCGGAGCGTCGCCGTCGACGACGGGCAGCCGGCGCAGGCGCCGCGCATGTTGAGATAGACGATGCCGTCCTTGTAGGCGCGGAAGGTGATGTCTCCGCCGTCGGCCGCCACGGCCGGGCGCACGCGCGTGTCGAGAAGTTCCTTGATCGACGACACCGTCTCGGCGTCGGCCGGATCGAAGTCCTCGGCTCCGGCCGTCGTCTCGGTGGTCGTCAGGATCGGCGCCCCGGACATGAAGTGTTCCATGATGACGCCGAGCACCGCCGGCTTCAGGTGCGCCCAATCCTCGTCCCGGCTGGTCACCGTAATGAAGTCCGCGCCGAAGAACACGCCGGTCACGCCGGCGATTTCGAACAGGGCGGCGGCGAGTGGTGAGACCGTCGCCTGTTCGGGGGTCAGGAACTCGCGCGGGCTGCCTTCGAGGACGACCCGCCCGGGCAGGAACTTGAGCGTTGCCGGATTGGGCGTGGACTCGGTCTGAATGAACATCGTATGGGGCTCCTCAGGCTCGCCTGATTGGAACATGTCTAAACTTGATCTTTAGAGGATAGTTCCGACTTTGCAAATGAACAATCGGTGAACCTGCGGACATAAAACGATCAGGCAGGTCAGGCGACGGCGGCGATGTCGTCGTTGCTCATGTCCCCGGGCACGATGGTTACCGGAATGGGAAACGGCGGCCCCGAGCGAGCGCCGATCGACGTGACCAGCGGTCCCGGTCCCTCGCTGCCGGTACCGGCTGCCAGAACCAGGATGGCGATGTCGCGATCCTCCTCGATGAGGCGGTGGATCGCTTCGGCCGCCTGTCCCTCGCGAATGACGAGCTCCGCCTCGATGTCGGCGGCGAAGGCATGCACGCGCTCGGCGGTGGCGGCAAGGCGCTGGCGGGCCTCGTCCATCGCCTCGGCCCGCATCATTTCCTCGACGCCGCGCCAGTGCTGAAAGTCGCCCGGCGGGATGACATAGAGCAGTACGAGACCTCCCGCCGTATGCCGGGCGCGCGTGGCCGCATAGACCAGCGCCCGGTCGCATTCGGGCGTGTCGTCGATGACGCAGAGGAACTTGCGGCGGTGGCCCTCTTCGCGGGCAAGGCGGCGTGAAACCATGATGACAAATTAGCAGAAGGCCGGCGGCGGACAAGCCGCGCCGGCCTTCAAGTTTTCGAGCGTCGAGCGCTTCAGCGCCGCTTGCGGCTCTGGATAAAGCCGACGATGTCGCGCACGTCGTCCATCACCTTGCCGGCGATGGCGCCGGCCCGCTCCGATCCATCGGCGAGGACGGCGTCGATGTGGTCGGGCTCGGCCATCAAGGCCTTCATCCTGTCGTTGATTGGCGACAGAACGGACACGGCGAGATCGGCCAGCGCCGGCTTGAAGGCGGAGAACTGCGAACCGCCATGGTCCTTCAGCACCGCTTCCCTCGTCGTGCCGGCCAGCGCGGCGTAGATGGTGACGAGATTGTCGGCGTCCGGCCGCTCCTTGAGGCCTTCGACCTCCGACGGCAACGGTTCCGGATCGGTGCGCGCCTTGCGGATCTTCTGGGCGATGGCGTCGCGGTCGTCGGTCAGGTTGATGCGCGAATAGTCCGACGGGTCGGACTTCGACATCTTCTTGGTGCCGTCACGAAGCGACATGACGCGCGGCGCCGGTCCCTGCGTCAGCGGTTCGGGCAGCGGGAAATAGCCCTCCTCCGCGCTGTGGCCCTGGGCGACGATCGAGGTCGCGAAGTCGTTGTTGAACTTCGTCGCGATGTCGCGGGTGAGCTCCAGGTGCTGCTTCTGGTCTTCTCCGACCGGCACGTGCGTCGCCCGGTAGACGAGAATGTCGGCCGCCATCAGGCTGGGGTAGGCGAACAGGCCCACCGACACGTTCTCGCGGTCCTTGCCGGCCTTCTCCTTGAACTGTGTCATGCGGTTGAGCCAGCCCATGCGGGCGACGCAGTTGAACACCCAGGCGAGTTCGGCATGCTCGGGCACCTGGCTCTGATTGAAGACGATATGCGTCTTCGGATCGATGCCGGCGGCGAGAAAGGCGGCGGTCACCTCGCGAATCTGGCGACGCAGCTCGAAGGGATCCTGCCACACGGTGATGGCGTGCTCGTCGACGACGCAATAGATGCAGTCGTGCGTCGATTGCATTTCAACGAAGCGCTTGATGGCGCCGAGATAGTTGCCGAGATGAAGATTTCCGGTCGGTTGAACGCCGGAGAACACGAGAGGCTTGAAGGGCATCGGTTTGGACCCGAGGATAGAGTTTCACGCGCGCCGGTGGTGAAACCGGGCGACGGACTTATGGACCCGCCATGCGGTCACCGCAAGGCGCTACAACAGGGCCGACGAACAAATGCGGTGGGTCATGTCTGGATGCCGGGGAGGACGCCGTCAGCGGCGATGCGTTCAGCCGGTCTTGCCGCGGGCGGCAATCGCCTTGACATACCGGCGGACATCGACGGCACCGGTCAGCACGGTCGCCAACCCGTAGACGATCATCCCGAAGGCGCAGAGACCGAGAAGCCAGAGGATCTGGATCACTTCGCGCCCGCTGTGGAGATGCGCGTCCACGAGGCCTTCGCCCAGGAGCAGTGCGGCTCCCATCACGAGGCTGGCAACGGCGAGCAGTACGAGACGGCGGAAGAGCAGGGCGTCGGCCCGGAAGTGACCGCGCCGGTGGAGTTCGATGACCAGCATCAGCGCATTGACCCAGGCGGCGAGCGAGGTCGCCGCGGCAATCCCGACGTGGCCGATGAACGGGAACAGCGCCAGCGAGGCCGCTACGTTGACCGCCACCGATATGCCGCCCTGTATGGTGGGCGTGCGGGTGTCTTCGCGCGCATAGAAGGACGGCTGGAACACCTTGATGGCGACGAAGGCCGGCAGCCCCGCAGCGAAGGCGATGAGCGCGTCGGCGGTCGCCACAGTGTCGGCGGTGGTGAAGGCGCCGCGTTCGAACAGCACGCGCATGATGGAGTAGGGAATGGCACAAAGCGCGACGGTGGCCGGCAGCGTCAGCGCCATGGCGAACTCCAGCGCCCGATTCTGTGTGTGGAAGATGCTCTCGGCATTCTCCGTCCGGACGCGGCGGGTGAGGTCCGGCAGGAGCACGACGCCGATGGCGACGCCGATCACCCCGAGCGGAAGCTGGTAGATGCGATCGGCAAAATAGAGCCAGGACACGGCGCTCGCCTGCATCGAGGCGATGATTGTGCCGACCACGATATTGATCTGGGTGATGCCGCCGGAGATCACGCCGGGGATTCCGAGCTTCACGAAGCGGCGGACATTGTCGTTGTAGCGCGGCCGCTTGAGCGACATCGGAAAGCCGATCCACCACAGCGAGCCACCGACGGCGATCAGTTGCGCAAAGCCGGAGATGCAGACGGCCCAGGAGAGCGCGTACGCGGCGTCCGGCGTGCCGGCCCAGCCCTCCCACCAGATGAGGACAAGGGCGGCGACCAGGACGACGTTGAGCAGCGACGGCGCAAAGGCGGCGACCGCGAAACGCCCGAAGGATTGCAGCATGCCGGCCGCCATGGCCGTCAGCGACATGCAGGCGAGATAAGGGAACATCACCCGCGTCATGAACTCGGCGGCTGAGAACTTCTGCGGGTCGTCGATGAAGCCCGGCGCCAGCACGCCGACGAGCCAGGGGGCGCCAACCTCGGCCAGCGCCGTGACGATGACCAGCGCCAGCAGGAAGACGGCCAGGATGTCCTCGGCCAGCGCCCGCGCCGACGTCTTGCCACCTTCGGTGAGCGCACGGGCGAACAGCGGCACGAAGGCGGAAGAGAAGGCGCCTTCGGCAAAGAGACGACGGAACAGGTTGGGCAGGCGGAATGCCACGAAGAAGGCGTCGGCGATCGGGCCGGAGCCCAGCATGTTGGCCATGAACACGTCGCGGATGAAGCCGAGCAACCGCGAGGACAGCGTGGCGCCGCCCACGGTCACGAAGTTTTTGACCAGACTCATGACCGGTTGCCTTCCTCAGGCTGCCTTCTTGGGCGGATGCGGCTCTTCTCCAGTCACGGCCGCGAGGATGCGTCGGCGGATCGCCGCCTGCTTGGAGCCGGACTGGATCTTCAGCTTGGTGAGATCGGTGACGTAGAACACGTCGACCACCCGCTCGCCGAAGGTGGCGATGTGCGCCGAGGCGATGTTGAGGTTGAGATCGCTCATCGCCGTCGTCACGTCGTAGAGAAGACCCGGCCGGTCGAGGCAGGACACTTCGAGGACGGAAAGGGTCTCCGACAGCGCATTGTCGAACTTGATATCGGTCGGCACGCTGAATGCCTTGGTCGCCTTGCGTTGACCGACACGGCGGGCAACGATCTCGGGCAGTCTCTCGCGCCCCTCGAGTGCCGCCTCGATCATCTTCAGCACGCGGTCGGCGCGGCGGAACTCGTCGGCGTCGTCGGGAAACTCGCGATTGATCAGGATGGTGTCGAGGGCGAGGCCGTCGGTGGTGGTGTAGATCTGGGCGTCGGCGATGTTGACGCCAGCCGCCGCGCAGGCGCCGGTGATGGTCGACAGAAGGCGCGGATGGTCGGGCGCCACCACCACCAGTTCGGTGATCGCCTCGAACTTCTTGGTCGAATACGCGGTCGCAAGACGCCTGCCGGTGCCCTCCATCGATTTCAGAAGGCGGGCGTGCATCACCTTCTCGGGCAGGTCGACGCGCAGCCAGTAGGGCGCGAAATGGCGGCGGCCATAGTCGGAAAGCTCCGCCTCGCTCCAATCGGTCAGCTCGGCGGCAAGTTCCGCCTTGGCGGCGGCGACGCGCTGGTCGCGCGACAGCTTCGAGTGACCGCCGAGGAGATAGGGCTCGGTCTCGTAGTAGAGCGTCCTGAGGAGCTGCCCTTTCCAGCCGTTCCAGACGCCCGGACCCACTGCCTTGATGTCGGCGATGGTCAGCATGAGCAGCATGCGAAGCCGTTCCACCGTCTGCACCACGGCCGCGAAGTCGCGAATGGTCTGGCGGTCGGACAGGTCGCGCGACTGGGCGATGATCGACATCACCAGATGGTTTTCCACCAGCCAGGCGAGCTGGTCAGTCTCTGCCGGCGAGAAGCCGAAGCGCGGTCCGAGGCGGCGGGCGATCTTGGCGCCGGCGATCGAATGATCCTCGACGCGGCCCTTGGCGATGTCGTGCAGGAACAGGGCGAGATAGAGCACGTTGCGGTTGGCGACGGACGGAAACAGCTCCGTGGCGAGCGGATGGTCGCCCTGCTCTTCGCCGCGCTCGATCTGCGCAAGTAGGCCTATGGCCCGCAGCGTGTGTTCGTCCACGGTGTAGTGATGATACATGTTGAACTGCATCATCGCCACGACGCGGCCGAACTCGTTGATGAAGCGGCCGAGTACGCCGGTCTCGTTCATCGCCCTCAGCACCGCCTCGGCATGCCTCTTCGAGGTCAGCACGTCGAGGAAGATGCGGTTGGCTTCCTCGTTGTCGCGCAGGCTGCCGTCGATCAGGCGCAGCGAGCGGGTGATAAGCTTCAGCGCGTCGGGATGGAAGTCGAGGTCCTTTCGGGCGGCGACCGCGAAGATGCGCAGGAGGTTCACCGGGTCGCGCTCGAACACGCTGTCGTCGATCACCGACAGGCGATCGTTGTCGATGATGAACTGCGGGGTTCCGGGAAGCGACTTCTTGCGGCGCCGGAAGGTATGGCGCAGCACCCGGTCGAGCATCGGCTTGGGCTTGGCGTGCGTCTCCTCAAGGGCGGCGCAAAAGATGCGCGTGAGGTCGCCGACATCCTTGGCCACCAGGAAATAGTGCTTCATGAAGCGTTCGACGGGCTCAAGGCCGGGATGAAGCTGATATCCCAGCAGCTCGGCGATCTCTCGCTGGTTCTCGAAACCGAGCCGGTCGTCGGCCCGATTGGTGACGAAGTGGAGATTGCAACGCACCGCCCAAAGGAACTCCTCGCACTTGTGAAAGCGATTGAGTTCCTTGCGCGAGAACACGCCATGCTTCACGAGTTCGTCGGCGGTCGAGGCGCGGTAGAAGTATTTGGCGATCCAGAACAGCGTATGGAGGTCGCGAAGGCCGCCCTTGCCGTCCTTGACGTTGGGCTCGACGAGATAGCGCGAAGTCCCGGCCCGCCGGTGCCGCTCGTCACGCTCGGCCAGCTTGGCCTGGATGAACTCGGGCCCGCTTCCCTTGATCACCTCGTTGTCGAAGCGGGCGATCATCTCGGCATAGAGCTCCTTGTCGCCGAGAATCCAGCGCGCCTCGAGCAGCGCCGTGCGGATGGTCATATCGGCGCGACCGAGCTTGATGCAGTCTTCGACGCGACGGGTCGAGTGGCCGACCTTGAAGCCGATGTCCCAGAGATAATAGAGGATGTGTTCGAGGATCTTGTCGGCGAGCGGCTGCGCTTTCGGCGGCAGCAGAAACAGAAGGTCGACGTCCGACGACGGAGCCAGCGTGGCGCGGCCGTAGCCGCCGACGGCGACGATGGCGATCTTCTCGTCGCGCCCCCCCGGAAAGACGCGCGTCACCGTGTGCTCGTAGATCACGTTGATCAGCGAATCCACGAGCGCCGAGAGGCGACGGGCGCAGGCGACGCCATCCCGGTCGCGGCGGAGAATGTCCCGGGCCGTCGCTCGTCCGTCCAGATTGGCGCGCTTCAGCACGGTGAGCAACTCGGGGCGCGGATCGGTGCCGGCGGCTGCCGCACGATCTGCGATTTTGGCCATTTCCGCGCCGAGCGCCGTCTCGTCGATCAAGATGGCGGTTTCCGGGAGCTTGGTCATCGACGGCAATCACCTTCGGACGAGGGAGGCGCGGCAGTTTGGTGCGAGTACGCAGCCGGCAACAAGATCGAATAGTCGGCGGAAACCGAACAATCAACCATGTGCGCGTCCGATTCCGATCCTGAGGGCCTTCAGCCGGTAGATGGCCTCAAGCGCCTCGCGCGGGCTGAGTTCGTCGGGCGCCAGCGCGTCGATCGCTGCGAGCAGTTCGGCTTCCGCCGGATCGGGCGCTGATTCCGCCGGTGCCGACGGGGTTGGATGACGGGCAAGCGAGAACAACGGCAGGTCGTCCAGCATCGAGGCGGCGTTGTTCCCGCCGGACTTCTCAAGCTCGGCAAGTACGGAGCGCGCCCGCTCGATCACCGGACGGGGCAAGCCGGCGAGCTTGGCGACCTGGATGCCGTAGGAGCGATCGGCCGAACCCGGCACGATCTCGTGCAGGAACACGACGTCGCCACGCCACTCCTTCACCTTGACAGTGGCGTTGACGACGCGCGGCAGGCGTTCTGAAAGCGCGGTCAGCTCGTGGTAGTGCGTCGCGAACAGCGTGCGGCAGCGATTGGCTTCGTGCAGATGCTCGATGGTGGCCCAGGCGATGGACAGGCCGTCGTAGGTGGCCGTGCCGCGGCCGATCTCGTCGAGGATGACGAAGGAACGCGGCCCCGCCTGGTTGAGGATGGCCGCCGTCTCGATCATCTCCACCATGAAGGTGGAGCGGCCGCGCGCCAGGTCGTCGGCGGCGCCAACGCGCGAGAACAGGCGATCGACCACGCCGATATGCGCCGACTTGGCCGGCACGAAGGAGCCGATCTGGGCGAGCACGGCGATCAGCGCGTTCTGCCTCAGGAAGGTCGACTTGCCGGCCATGTTGGGGCCGGTGACCAGCCAGAGCTTGCCGGCCGCCTCGCCACCGACATCGCAGCCGTTGGCGACGAACGATCCGCCGTCCTCGCGCAGAACCTGCTCGACCACCGGATGGCGGCCGCCATCGATGCGGAAGGTGAGGCTGTCGTCGACGCGCGGGCGGACATAACCCTCGGCGGCTGCGAGTTCGGCGAGCGCGGTGGCAACGTCGAGCGCGGCCAGCATGTCGGCCGCCCGCTTGATGGCGGTCCCGGCTTCCATCGTCTCGCGGGTGAGCTCGGCGAAAACCGAGAGTTCCACGGCCAAGGCCCTCTCCGCCGCCGAGGCGATGCGGCCTTCGAGCTCCGACAGCTCCGTGGTCGAGAAACGCATGGCGCCGGCCAGGGTCTGCCGGTGAATGAACAGCCGGTTGAGCGGCTCGCTGGTCATCGCCTGGGCGTAGTTCGGCGCCACCTCGATGAAATAGCCGAGCACGCCGTTGTGCCGCACCTTCAACGACTTGATGCCGGTCGTCTCGGCATAGGTCTGCTGCAGGGCGGCAATCACCTGACGGCTTTCGTCGCGCAGGGCGCGCGCCTCGTCGAGGTCGGCACGGAAGCCCGGCCGCACGAAACCGCCATCACGCTTCAGGAGGGGCAGTTCATCGTCGAGCGCGGCGGTCAGCCGTTCGGCGAGGTCGGCCGGCGCGGCTTGGAGGCCATGGGCGATACGCTCGATCTCTGGTCCCGCGCCGCCGGCCTCCCTGAGATCGCCAGCCAGTTGCGCGGCAGCGGCGAGTCCTCCGGCGATGGCGGCGAGGTCGCGCGGACCGCCCCGGTCGAGGCTGATGCGGGTGAGGGCTCGGGCCATGTCCGGCGCACCGGCCAGATCCCGGCGCAGCCTGGCCCGAAGCGTTGTCTCCGAGACGAAGAAGTCGACCGCATCGAGACGGTCGCGGATGCCGTCGGGGTCGGCGAGCGGCGCGGCGAGACGGTCGGCGAGGAGACGCGCTCCGGCGCCCGAAACCGTACGGTCGATGGCATGAAGCAGCGAACCGCGCCGTTCGCCGGACAGCGTGCGCGACAGTTCGAGATTGGCCCGGCTGGCGGCGTCGATGGCCAGTGCACCGCCCAGACTCTCGCGAGCCGGCGGGTCGAGTAGCGGCCGGTTGCCGACCTGTGTCTTGTCCACATAGGCGACGATGGCGGCGGCGGCGGTCAGTTCCAGCCGAGTGAAGCTACCGAAAGCATCGAGAGAAGCAACGGAGAAGAAGTCGGCGAGCCGGTGCTCGGCGGTGGCGGCGTCGAAGAACGCGCGTGGCAGCGGCACCACGGCCTGGCTTGCCGCCTTGAAGGTTCTGCGGAGTTCGTCGTCGTCAAAAAGTCCGTCGGCGGCCAGGAGCTCGCGCGGCTCGATGCGCGCAAGTAGCGCCGGCAACGCGGCGGCGGTGGTTTCCGCCAGTCGGAAGATGCCGGTCGACATGTCGGCCCAGGCGACGGCGAAGCTGTCGGCGGCGCTCTCGGTTCCCTTCTGGCGGGCGACCGCCGCGAGATAGTTGGAACGGCGCGCGTCGAGAAGGTTGTCCTCGGTCAGGGTGCCGGGCGTGACGAGCCGGACGACGTCGCGTCTCACCACCGATTTGGAACCGCGCTTCTTGGCTTCCGCCGGATCCTCCATCTGCTCGCAGACGGCGACGCGGTGACCGAGCGCGATGAGGCGCTGAAGGTAGTCGTCGGCAGCATGCACCGGCACGCCGCAAAGCGGAATATCCTCGCCGCGATACCTGCCGCGCTTGGTCAGCGTGATGCCGAGAGCCCGGGATGCCACCTCGGCATCCTCGAAGAACATCTCGTAGAAGTCGCCCATCCGATAGAACAGAAGGCAGTCGGGATTGGCCGCCTTGATCTCGATGAACTGCGCCATGGCGGGCGTCGCCCCGTCGGCGGTCCGGTCGTCTGGAAGGGCTTGAACGTCGGTCATGGGGGCGGAAGCTAACAAAGCCCGCGACGCTTTTCACGCGTCAAATGACCGACGGTTCAGGTTATCCAGCCCGTCATTCCGGCACGGGCGACGGGCGCGTCAGGACGCCTTCGCCATAGTTGGCCTTGTCGCGGTTGCGATGAGAGCCGAGGTTCTCGGAGGCAAGATAGGTCCAGATATCCTCCGCCGTCTCGGCGAAGTGGACCAGCCCGATGTCCTCCCGATTGATCATGCCGTAGTCGGCCAGCGCGTCGAAATTGATGACCTTGTGCCAGTATTCGCCGTCCACCAGCACCACGGGAATTCGGGTGCCCTTGTGGGTCTGGGTCAGCGTCAGGAGCTCGAACAGTTCGTCGAAGGTCCCGAAGCCGCCGGGGAAAACCACCAAAGCATTGGCACGCATGGCCAAATGCATCTTGCGCATGGCGAAGTAGTGGAACCGGAAGGTGAGCTGCGGCGTCGTATAGGCGTTGGGTTCCTGCTCGTGCGGCAGGGTGATGTTGAAGCCGATGGTCGGTGCGCCGGCGTCGCGGGCGCCACGGTTTGCCGCCTCCATGATTCCGGGACCGCCTCCGGTGGCGATCACGTTGTCGAAGAAGCCGTCGGTCCGATTGACGGCGCCGCCGCGTTCGGAGGCGATACGGCCGAACTCGCGCGAAGTGTTGTACCAGCGATTGTGCAGGGGATCTCCGTTTTCATGGACACGGGCCGAGCCGAACACTACGAGCGTGGAGCGGATGCCCCAGGCCTTCAACGTCTGCTCGGCTTTCGAATACTCGAGCATGAATCGGACGCCGCGCATCGAGTCCGAAAGAAGGAACTCGTCGTCGATGGCTGGCAGGACGAAGGCCTTGGAGGTCTTCTGGGCGGTGTTGTCGGCAATGTCGGTCATGCGGTCAGTCCAGGATTTCCGGCCAGAAGCGGCGATAGCGAGGATAGGGATAGGCATCTTAAGGAACGCTGAAACACGGCCGCACTGTGGCACGAAGGCGTCTAGGGGCGCCCTGCGTCTGCGTGAGGACCGGCGGCAACGGATATAATCGTTCCCGAATCAGACCGTTCGCTTCATGGAAAGGCGCTTGAACCGACGGCGGCAGCTGGAGCTGAAACTGGACGAAGACCTGACGATCGACGAGGCCCGCCATTCCCAGGCGCCGGATGCCGCCGCATCCTCCCGCCTCGATGCCGCACGCCTGCTGCTCGCTCGCGGGAACTGGGCGGAAGGCTTTGTCGACTTCGAGCACCGGGCCTTTGCATCACCGTCAGACCGGCCGCTTTGGAGCGGCGCGCGCTTGCCGGCGGCCCGTCTCGTCGTGCTCGCCGAGAGCGGCGAATGCGACACGCTTGCCTTTGCTCGCTTCCTGCCCGAACTCGCCGCCCGTGTGCTGTCTCTGACGCTTGCCGTGCCAAGCGAGCAGATGGAGCGGCTCGCGCCCTTCGCCGGCGCCTTCGGCGGCGTGCCGCTCGTCGACGCGGCTTGCCTGCCGCCACACGATCTCGTCCTGCCGCTCGCGTCCGCCCCGATGGTGCTCGGCCTGTCACCGGATGAGGTGCCGCCGCCTCGCCTTGCGCAGCGAACACGGAGGAATGCGGGGGCGATTGGCGTGGCTTTGGCGTCCTCGCCCTGGAGCGCCAGGGACGAGATGGCGCCGGAGCGTGTCGTCGATGCGCTTCGCCAGGCCTTTCCCGGCCAAAGATTGATAGCGCTCGATCAGGCAGCCGCCTCGCAGTTGGGCGACAAGGCTGTCGAAGCCGATCCTGCCGCGCTTGCTGAGCTTGACCTCGTCGTTGCCACCGATGGTCCGGTGGCTCATGCCGCAGGGGTGGTCGGCACACCGCTCTGGCTGCTGCTCGATGATGAGCCGCACTGGATGTGGGGGTGCCAGGGGCTGTTCAGCCGCTGGTATCCCACCGCACGCCTCTTTCGCGCTGATGGGCCGGGTTGGCTGGGCGTGGCCGATGCGCTCGCGGCCGAGGCCAAGGCGCTTGTCATTCCCGGTCTTTCCGACATCGCTGCTCTTGATCGGCTTGCCGCGGCAGCGGAAGGTGTCGACGGCGAGTCGGCAGCCCGTGCCGCTCTGCCGTTTGCCGCCCGTCTGGCGGCGCTCGAGCCGACCGCGCCTGCCCGATGGGCTCGGCTTGCCGGGCTGCTGCTCCGCTTCGGCGACGTGGAAGACCTCGATCGGGTGTTGGGTATCGGCTTGTCCACCGGGCCGCGTCACGCGCCACTGCTGCTGTTTGCCGCCCACCGCGATCTTGATCGAGGCAAACCCGCCGCAGCCCTCCGATACGCCGAACTGGCATTGAGCGCCGACCCTGCTTCGACGGATGCGTTGACGATCCGTGCCGATGCCTTCCTGGCGCTCGGCGATCTTTCCAAGGCGGAGTTCGCACTTCGCCAGGCGGTGCAGGCAGCTCCGCGCCGAGCCAGTCTTCTGGTCGCCTGGGGCGAAATGCTGAGAAAGCTCGGTGACGTTCGCGGAGCCTCCAGGGCCTTCGAACGGGCCGTCATCATCGGTGACGATGCCGATGCGCGACTGGGGCTCGGACGTTTGGCCGAAGCGGCCGGAGAGACCGGACTAGCCCTGCATTTCCTGGGGTCCGCCCTGGCTCGCGATGGCGGCCACACAGAGGCGGCAATGGAGTTTGCGCGCATTCTTGTCGCGGCCGGCCGCATTCGCGAGGCCATCGGTGTTCTGCGCCGCCTCATCGTCCATCGTCCTTCTCCTCCAGTCCGTGCCTTCCTCGGGGAGTTGCTTCTGGCCTCCGGGGACTTTGCGGCCGGTCTTGCCGAGTTCGAATGGCGCAACGGCGTGTCCCGCACGCTTCCAAGGGCAACCGATCTCGTCGACCGGAACGTCGTTCTCGTTGCCGAGGGCGACGTCGGCGCGTTGATTCGCTTTCTGCGGTTTGTTCCTATGCTCAAGGCAGCCGGCGCGGCCGGCGTTCGCCTCTTCGGTGCGGACGAGTTGGCGCCGATCCTCGCCGCTGTCGACGGGCTCGACGGCGTAGGGGAGCCTGAAGAGGGCGATCTGGTGCTGCCGATCATGAGCGTGCCCGCGCTGCTCGGCCTCACCGTGGACGATCTGTCGGTTTCGCGCGCTTATGTCACGGTCGAGTCCGTGGCGGTGACCAATGCGGCGCGGGCGTTCGCCCACCTCGACGGCTTTCGTGTTGGCTTTGCGCTCGATGGCATGAGCGCAGCCGATGCCGCCGCCCTTGCCACCGTCACCGGCGCTGCATTTGTCGCCCTCGACGCGGGAGCGGCGGCACGCTTCCACACGGCCTGGCCGCTTTCCGTCGATCAGGCCGGTCTCGACAGGATTGCCGCCGCGCTGCCGAATCTCGACGCCGTGGTCGCCATGGCGTCGAGCCCGATCGCCGCGCTGGCTGGCGCCATGGGGCGGGCCGTCTTCGTCATTGGGCCGGACCGCGATGATTGGCTCTGGCTGGAGAAGGACGGGCGCACGCCCTGGTTCCCGACCGCCCGTCTCTTTCGCCGGCGGCCCGGCGACGAAAAGGGCGCTTCGCTTTCCCGGCTGACCGATGCGTTTACCTCTTTCGCGGCCGGCGACCGAGCCATTCCGTTTCGTGCCGATCCGGTGCCGACCGCCATGGCATTCTCCGAAAGTGAGGCTTCCCCTCGCCCCAGCGGCGTGCTCGCTCAAGCCGGCCTTGCGGCGTCCAGAAGCCGCGACGACTATCGTGCCGCGCTGTTGCTCGGCGATGCCATTGCGGCTGGGGCCAGCGAGCCGGAGCTGCGCGAGATGCTTGCCGCCGCGCTTCTGAGGATCGGCGAACGTGACCGGGCCGGACGCCTGCTCGCCGCGCTGGTTGCCGAGGCTCCCACCGCCGATCGGCTGGTCGAACTGTCGGAAGTCGATCGCCTGGGCGGCCGGCTCGAAGAAGCGCTCGCTCATGCCGATCGGGCGGTCGAACTTCGACCCGACGCCGCAAGGGGCCATCGAGCCGTCGGCAAAGCCCTGGTGGCGCTCGGCCGTGCAGGAGACGCGCTCGCCGCCTATGGTCGCGCCTTGGCGCAGGCCTCGGCCGACCCCGAGCTCTTGATGGACGAAGCGGAAGCGTTGCTGATTGCCGGCGATTACAAGAACGGCTTTGCCCGCGCAGAAATACGGTGGCAGGCGGCCGAACTGCTGCCACGACGCTTCTCGGCGCCACGCTGGACGGGCGAGGACATCGCAGGCAAGACTCTCCTTGTTCATGGCGAGCGGGACCTGGGGCTCGACATCGCCTTCGCACGCTTCTTGCCGCAGCTTGCCGAGCGTGGTCCGCGACTTGTCTTGGAAGTCCGCCCCGCACTCACGGATCTGTTCCGGAGGCTCGATCTCGGTGGAGACGTGACGGTGGTCGAGCAGGGACGCCGCCTGCCGCCCCATGACCTGGAAGTCCCGCTTCGGAGCCTGCCGAACGTGTTCGGCACCGAGAGGGACGGTTTGCCGCCGTCCGCCCGCTTCCAGCCCGATCCCTTGCGGGTTGATGCTTGGCGTCGACAATTCGCCGGTGGTGACGGTCGGCCCGCCATCGGCGTTTATTGGCGAAACGCCGAGGATGCCGCTCTGTTGGCATCGCTTGCCGACGTTCGCGATGTCCGCCTGTTTGCTCTCGATCGCCGCGCCGGCAGGGCCTCGCTCGCCACGCTGCCGAACGGACTGGGGGTAGAACCGCTCGGCGATCGGCTTGGCGGCTTCGTCGAGATGGCCGCGACCATGACGGCGCTCGACGCGGTGATCGCCCCCGTATCGGCTACCTGCCATCTCGCCGCCTCGCTCGGTCGGCCGACGATCGTCTTGGCTCCGTCGGCCACCGATTGGCTTTGGATGGGAGAGGACCGCACGCCCTGGTATCCCGATGCTCACCTGTTGCGTCGGGAGGGCGATCTCGCCGGGCTCTTGCGCGCCCTGGTTCTCGAAAGGGCGGCGACATGACCGAAACGGTCGTCGATCAACTGCTGGCTCGCGCCGCCGCCGCCGAGGAAGCCCACAGGTGGATCGAGGCGGTGGCTCTCTACGAGGTGGCGCTCGTTCGGTCGCCGGACCATGTACCGGCAATGCTCGGCGCCGCCGCCGCCGCGCGTGCCAATGGTGACCACGCGCGCGCCGTTGTGTTCCTGACGCGCGCCGACCGCACCGCGCCCGGCCGTGCCGACATTGCCCTGGCCCTCGGCGAAGCGCTCGCGGCGACTTCGCGCCTGGCGGAAGCGGCTGCGGCTTTCGAACGAGCTCGTGCCGCCAAACCGCTCGATGCGGGCCTCGCCGCCCGCCTGGGCGCAGCCCGTCTCGCGGCGGGCGATGCTCCTGGGGCGGTCTCGGCGTTCGAAGCGGCACTACGTCTCGATCCTGCCGAGCCCCGCGCCGTTGGTGGCCTCGGTCCGGCGCTGGCCTCCGCCGGTCGCCCTCTGGCCGCGGTCGAGGCATTTCGTCGGTCTGGAGACCCTCGCCCGCGCGTCGAGCGTGCAGCGGCGCTGCTGGCGCTCGGCGACATGGCCGGAGGCTTTGCCGATCTCGATGCCATCGCCGCCCGCCCGGTCTGGGCGACGAAGCTTCAGGCTTGGGACGGCTTTCCGCTCGACCGTCCGCTTCTCGTCTGGGCCGGGGGCGATCCGCTTGATCTCGCCGCTTTCGCCGCGGCCCTGCCGCTCGCCCGGTCGCTGGTGGTCGATCTCGTCCTGGTGGTTCCCAAGCCTTTCGTCCGCCTGGCTTCGGCGCTCGCCGGGGTTAGCCGCGTCGTCGCCGACAATGACGATCTCGGCGGCTTGGTCGAAACGGCCGGCGCAGCGGCCCCACTCGTCGGGTTGCCGCATCGGCTCGGCCTCACCGCCGGTAGTTTCGCCGCAACCAGCCCGCTGCTCGCCGCCGAGCCAATGCTCGCCGATCGCTGGAGTGCCCGGCTCGATCTCGGACGAGGACGACCCGCCGTCGGTCTTGTTTGGGGCGGTGGTTTGCCGCTTGCCGATCTCACGCCGCTTGCCGGCATCGCCGACCTGAGGTTCGTTGCCCTCGAACGATTGCCTTCGGCCACGCTTGCCCGTTCGTCGTCGCCATCGGGATGGGAGGTTGCTGGCGCGCCGATCCGCGTCGAGCATCCCGGGCCCGATTTCGAAGCCGGCATCGACGCCCGCGTCGACTGCGCCGCGCTCATCAGCCGGCTGGATGCCGTGATTGCCGTCGACGGCCTGCCGCTTCGCCTGGGAGGTCTGCTTGGGCGTCCCGGTGTCGCGCTCTTGCCCATGGCCACCAGTTGGATATGGCGGGTCGAGGGTGGCAAGACGCCCAGCTATCCGTCCCTGTCACTGTTGAGGCAGACGTCGGGAGGATCGCTCTCGGCCTTGTTGCCCGAAGCGGTCCAACGCATCCGCAGCATGGTCCATGACTGACCGCGAGAGAAAAATCCCACCGGAAATCAGCTGGTTCCGGGAAGCATGTTGCCGCAGAATGCAAGTCGGACGACAATAGGGGAATGATATTTTACAAACAGGCCATTCCCTAGGGAATGGTATCTCTTGCCAATTGCACTCGTCCTTTTAGGATTTCAACCTGTCGGGAGATGCTGAGGCGCCGGAAAGGCCGCCGAAGCTTCCGGACAGGTGCGATGCCTAGCATTGCCTAGGGCTGGAGACTGGAAGCATGAGAGGCTTTAAACGTCTGGGATTGTTCGCCGCTCTCGTCGCGGCACCCCTGGCCCTTGCCGGTCCCGTCGCGGCGGTGACGCTGACCAACGTCTCCTATGATCCGACCCGCGAGTTCTACGAGGCCTACAACGCCGCCTTCGCTGCCCACTGGAAGGCGGAAACCGGTGAGGACATCGCCATCCGCGCTTCACACGGCGGCTCCGGCAAGCAGGCACGTGCCGTCATCGACGGTTTGCCGGCCGATGTGGTAACCTTGGCCCTCGAAAGCGACATCAACGCCATCGCCGAGAGGACGGGCAAGATTCCGGCCGATTGGCGCGGCAAGCTGCCGCACAATTCCGCGCCCTACACCTCGACCATCGTTTTCATGGTCCGCAAGGGCAACCCCAAGGGCATCCTCGATTGGGGGGATCTCGTCAAGGATGGCATCGAGGTGATCACGCCCAACCCGAAGACATCGGGGGGCGCTCGCTGGAACTACCTTGCCGCCTGGGCCTGGGCCGCCGGGCAGTATGGTGGCGACGAGGCGAGAATCCGCGATTTCGTCGCTACGCTCTACAAACATGTACCCGTACTTGATACGGGCGCCCGTGGCGCCACCGTCACCTTTGCCCAGCGCGAACTCGGCGATGTCCTGCTTGCCTGGGAGAACGAGGCCTTCCTGGCGCTCGACGAGTTCGGTGCCGACAAGTTCGATATCGTGGTGCCACCGCAGTCGATCCTCGCCGAGCCTCCGGTCGCCGTCGTGGAAGGCAATGCCGAGGCCAACGGGGCCGAGAAGGAAGCCCGCGCCTACCTCGAATATCTCTACTCGGCCGAGGGGCAGACGCTCGCTGCCAAGTTCCACTATCGTCCGTCCGAGCCGAAGCTGGTCGACCCGGAGCTCTTGAAGGCCATCCCGGAACTCAAGCTGGTCAGCATCGACGATCCGCTGTTTGGCGGCTGGGCCAAGGCGCAGCCTTACCACTTCGGCGATGGCGGCGTGTTCGACCAGATCTACAGGCCGGGACAGTGAAGGAACCCGCCGGCGACAGCACACGTGCCGGCTATGCCGAATCTGGGGAATGCCATGTGGATCGCGACGGCGCCGCTTGGCTTTCTCTTCCCTTGATCGAATGAGACCTTGCCGCCGGCGGACCGGGATATACCGATCCGCCGGCTTCCCCTGAAAGCGAGGCCGATGACCCTCAACGTGCCTTTCGTCAAACCGAGCATCCTGCCGGGCTTTCGCCTGACGATCATCTTTACGCTCCTCTACCTGACGGCGATCGTGCTCCTGCCACTCGGCGCCCTTCTTTTCAGGGCGTCTTCGCTGGGGGTGCATGAGATCGTCGCCCTGGCGCTCGACAGCCGCACGCTGTCGGCGCTGAAGCTGTCCTTCCTCACCAGCTTCGCCGCCGCCGCTTTCAACGTCCCCTTCGGTCTGCTGATCGCCTGGGTGTTGGTCCGCTACGATTTCCCCGGTCGTCGCTTCTTCGACGCCATCATCGATCTGCCTTTTGCTCTGCCGACGGCGGTAGCCGGCATTGCGCTGACCGCGCTCTATGCGCCGAAAGGTTGGATCGGATCCGTGGCCGCCGTCTTCGGTCTCAAGATCGCCTTCACGCCGCTTGGCGTCTTCCTGGCGCTGGTGTTCGTCGGTCTGCCCTTCATCGTGCGTACGGTGCAGCCGGTGCTGGCCGAGGTCGACCGCGAGCTTGAGGAGGCCGCCGCCACTCTCGGCGCGGGACGGCTCAGAACCGTCGCATCCGTGGTTCTGCCGGTGCTCAGCCCGGCCATCCTGACGGGCTTCGCCCTGGCGTTTGCCCGAGCGGTCGGCGAATACGGCTCGGTCATCTTCATCGCCGGCAATATCCCCTATGTGTCGGAAATCGCGCCGTTGCTCATCGTCATCAAGCTGGAAGAATTCGACTATGCCGGCGCCACGGCCGTGGCCGCGATCATGCTGATGATCAGCTTCGGAACGCTGCTTCTCATCAATCTCATCCAGGCCCGGGCGCGCGCGAGGTATGGTCATGTCTGACGGTTCCATCGCGGCGGCCGTGTCGCTCGATGAGGCGACGTCCACCGGAGGCGCCGCCGCGCGCCCGGCGCAGCGACGCCTGCCGACGGAGGAGGCTCCGTGGGTCAGGCGCCTGCTCATCGGTCTGGCGGTGGGCTTTCTCGGCTTGTTCCTGCTGCTGCCGCTGATCACGGTCTTCATGGAGGCGTTCCGCAAGGGGGGCGGCGCCTTCCTCGCCGCTTTCGCCGATCCTGCGGCCATCGACGCCATCCTCCTCACCTTGATGGTGGCGGCCATTGCCGTGCCCGCCAACCTCGTCTTCGGCATTTCGGCGGCTTGGGCAATCGCCAAGTTCGATTTTCGCGGCAAGGCCTTCCTCGTCACGCTGATCGACCTGCCGTTCTCGGTATCCCCGGTGGTCGCCGGTCTCGTCTATGTCCTGCTCTACGCCAGTCACGGCCTCCTGGGGGGGCTGGTTCAGTCGGCTGGCATTCAAGTCATCTTCGCCCTGCCGGGGATCATCATGGCGACGATCTTCGTCACCTTCCCCTTCATCGCCCGTGAATTGATCCCATTGATGGAAGAGCTCGGCGATACCGATGAAGAGGCGGCGTTGACGCTCGGCGCCTCCGGATGGCGCATGTTCTGGACGGTGACCTTGCCCAACGTCAAATGGGCGCTTCTCTACGGCGTGTTGCTCTGCAATGCCCGCGCCATGGGCGAGTTCGGCGCGGTCTCGGTCGTGTCGGGCCATATCCGCGGCTACACCAACACCATGCCGTTGCACATCGAGATTCTCTACAACGAATACCAGTTCGTCGCCGCCTTTGCCGTCGCCTCGCTGCTCGCCGCCCTGGCGCTGGTGACTCTCGGCATCAAGTCCTGGCTGGAACACCGCTATGCCGGCGATCTCGCCGCCGGCCACCGCCACTGACGGAGTCCTCGATGGAACTCGACATTCGCAACCTCACGAAGACGTTCGGCAGCACGGCGGCTCTTCATGGCGTCGACCTCAAGGTCGCCTCTGGCGAACTCCTGGCGCTGCTCGGACCGTCCGGCTCGGGCAAGACGACGCTTCTGCGCTGCGTTGCCGGCCTCGAAATCCCCTCCGGCGGCCAGATCCTGTTCGGTGGCGAGGATGCCAGCTTCAAGAGCGTGCAGGAACGGCAGATCGGCTTCGTGTTCCAGCACTACGCGCTCTTCAAGCATCTCACCATTGCCGACAACATCTCCTATGGCCTGAGGGTGCGCCCGCGCCGGACGCGACCGTCAGCGGCTGCCATTTCCGACAGGGTCGAGGAACTGCTCGCCCTGATCCAGTTGCCTGGCTATGGTGGTCGATACCCGAGCCAGTTGTCCGGCGGTCAGCGCCAACGGGTGGCGCTCGCGCGGGCACTTGCCGTCGAGCCGCGCGTGTTGCTGCTCGACGAGCCCTTCGGGGCTCTCGACGCCAAGGTGCGCAAGGAGCTGCGCCTGTGGCTCAGGGAATTCCACGACCGTACCGGCCACACTACTCTGTTCGTGACCCACGACCAGGAAGAAGCACTGGATCTCGCCGATCGCGTCGTCGTCATGAGCAATGGCAAGATCGAGCAGGAAGGAACGCCAGAAGACGTCTATGATCGACCGGCGACCCCCTTCGTGTTCGACTTCATCGGCGAGTCGGTCCGCCTCGACATCCGGGTCGACAAGGGGCGTCCTTTTGTTGGCCAGCAGGAGGTCTCGATCCCCCGGCTGCCACCGCTTCTCGTCGACGGGCCGGCAAAACTCTACGTCCGGCCCGAGCACGTTGCTTTCCGCCGCGACGGGGAGGGGCTCTGGGCGACGGTGGTATCGCTGCATCGGTCGGGATCGTCGCGCCGGATCGGTTTTCGCGCCGACGGGACCGACGCGGTGATCGAAGCGCTGACGCCGGCCGACCGCGAACCGCCCCGCATAGGTGACCGCGCAGCGTTGGAAATACGAGCGGCAGGTCTGTTCGCGAACTGAGACCGACGCGGCGCAATTGCCGTTCTCCGCAACCGGTGATACCAGTTACATTCGGAAACATCACGGATGCGCATTGCGCGCATGAATTGCGTCGAGAATCTCATGCGTTCATTTATTGTTGCTGCGGCGCTTCTGCCGCTTGTCACTGCCGTCCATGCCCAAGACCTCGTCTACAACGTCAGGTCCGGCGAGACGGTGTCCGAAGGGTTGTACCTCTCTACCGATCACTGCGTTTCCGTCGGCCAGTACAGGACCAAGGTCCTTAAGGAGCCGTCCCACGGCAAGCTAGTCATCCGCCCCGAGACCTTCGTCATCAATGAGCCGCCCTGCAAGGGGCGGAAGTTCGTCGGCACCAGGTTGTCCTACACCTCGGCCAAGGGCTTCCGTGGCACCGACCATCTGTCGGTCAGCGTCGGCTATCCCATCGATACGTCCCAGATGCAGTACACATACAAGACCTACGACGTCACTCTGAACGTCCGCTGATCAGGCGCCGCGCGGCTTGGCGCGTCGGGTTGGCTCGGCGGCGAGCGGGTTGTCCGGCCAGGGATGCTTGGGGTAGCGCCCCTTGAGATCCTTGGCGACGTCCTTCCACGAACCGCGCCAGAAGCCGGGCAGATCCCTGGTCGTCTGGATCGGTCGGTGAGCTGGCGACGTCAGCACGAGGGTCAGCGGCACACGGCCGCCGGCAATGGCCGGATGGCGATCGAGGCCGAACAGCTCCTGCACCCGTATCTCCACGGCAGGTCCACCGTCGGCCCCATAATCGATGGGGACCCGGCTGCCGGTCGGCGCCTCGAAGTGGCTTGGCATCAGCCGGTCCATGTCCTGCCTGAGGCCATAGGGAAGAAGCCGGTCGAGCGCGGCGCCAAGCAGAGCCGCATCAATGTCGTCGAAGCGGGTCACGCCGTCGACGAACGGACCGAGCCAGTCGTCGAGGCTATCGGCGAGCCCGTCATCGGAAAGATCCGGCCAGGGTTCGCCCACGGTTTGGTTGAGGAAACTGGAGCGCTCTCTAAGCCGCCGCTGGTCCTTCGACCAGCCGAGACGGTCGACGCCGATGCGCCTGACGCCGGACAGAAGTGCGGCCACGGTCTCTGCTTCGGCCGGCGCGGTCACGGGCTCCTCGGTGAGCTTCACCGCTCCAAGTCGACGGATGCGGCGAGCCCGAACGGCGCGGGCCGCCGCGTCGAACAGCACGGTTGTTTCCGCGACGATCCGGGACGCAAACAGCATCTCGATCTCGTCGCGGGAAATGGCCGCGGCCAGCCGGATGCGCGCGCGCTCGGCCTTGCCGGCGAGATCGGCAACGACAATGTAGCCTTCCTTGGCGAGCCGGTCGTGCTCCTCCAGCACCCCTCCTCGACCGCTGGCCAGACGAAAGGCTCCCGGCTGTCCGCGCGCCTCGGCGACACGGTCGGGATAGGCGAGGGCGAGGACGGCGCCCGGAGCAAGCGGCGCCGAGGACTGCGCGAGGGCATCGCCTCCGCTCGCCAGTTTCGCCCACTTGGCCGCCATCGCCCGAGCGTCGGAGGCCCGCTGTCCTCGGTCGGCGCGAAAACGCTGGAGGCGGTCGGCGAGGTCGGTCGCGTCGCCGCCGAGACCCTGCTCGGTCAGGATCGCGGCGATGTCGGCCGCCATCCGCCCCGCGCCAAACTCGGCGGCGCGATGGACCATGTGGGCGAGGCGTGGTGGCAAAGGCAGGCGTGCCAGCGCCTTGCCTTCCGCAGTGATGCGACCGTCCTCATCGAGCGCCTCGAGACCGCGCAGCAGGTCCACCGCCTCGTTCCAGGCAGGCTTTGGTGGCGGGTCCAGAAAGGCGAGGGTGGCCGGGTCGCAGATGCCGACGGCGGCGAGGACGAGGGCTAGCTGGCTAAGATCGGCTTCGAGAATCTCGGGTGTCGAATACGGCTGCAGCGCCGCCGTCTGCCCCTCGTTCCAGAGTCGCCAGCAGACACCCGGCTCGGTGCGGCCGGCGCGGCCGCGCCTCTGGTCGGCCGAGGCGCGGGAGACGCGCACCGTCTCGAGTCTCGTCAGGCCGGTGTCCGGCTCGTACTTTGGTACGCGGGAGAGGCCGCCATCGATGACAAGACGCACGCCGTCGATGGTCAGTGACGTTTCGGCAATGGCCGTGGCGAGCACTACCTTGCGCTCCGGCGCCCAGCACGGACGAATGGCGAAATCCTGTTCGGCGGCGGTCAGCGCGCCATAGAGCGGCGCGAGGCGGATCCCGACCGGCAGGCGACCCTCGAGCCGCTCGGCGACACGGCGTATCTCCGCCTGGCCCGGCAGGAAGACGAGGGCCGAACCATCTTCTTCCCGCAGCGCCCGCAGCGTCACGTCAGCCACTTGATCCTCGAACCGGAGAAGCGGGTCGCGGTCGACATGGCGGGTTTCGACCGGAAAGGCCCGTCCGGCGCTTTCGACAACCGGTGCGCCGCCGAGAAGGGACGCCACGCGTCCACCGTCGAGCGTGGCGCTCATCACCACGATCCTCAGGTCGTCCCTGAGAGTCGCCCCGTCGAGCGAAAGCGCAAGGCCGAGATCTCCGTCAAGCGAGCGTTCGTGAAACTCGTCGAACAGCACCGCCGACACGCGCTCAAGAAGCGGGTCGTCGACGACCATGCGCGTGAACACGCCTTCGGTGATCACTTCGATCACCGTGGTCGCCGAGACCTTCGAGTCCATGCGGACCCGGTAGCCGACCGTCTGCCCGACGCTCTCGCCAAGGCTCTCGGCCATGCGTGCCGCCGCGGCGCGGGCGGCGATACGGCGTGGCTCGACGACGAGCAACTTGCCCTGCCGCCAGGGCGCGTCGAGCAGCGCCAGCGGCACCCGCGTCGTCTTGCCGGCGCCGGGTGCGGCGACAAGAACGAGGCGCGGGTTGGCTTCAAGCGAGACGCGGACGTCATCCAGCACCGCGTCGATGGGCAGCGGTGGCGAGAAACGGTCCGGAATGGAGATCACCTGAGGGCCCGGATCAGCGCCGAGTCCGGCCAGCCGTCGGCCGGCAGGCCAGCCTTCAACTGGAAGCCTCGCACTGCCTCGCGCGTCCGCTGGCCGAGCTTGCCGTCCTTGGGGCCGGCGTCGAAGCCCTGTGCCGTCAGGGCGCCCTGGATGAAGGCGATGTCGGAGGCGCCCAACGCCTCGACCTTACCGCTGCCGGGACCGACCGGCGGCGCGCCGGCGAGCCTTGTGGCGAAGTAGGCGGCGGTCGTCGAGTAGACCAGCGACTCGTTCCAGCCAAGGTAGACATCGAAGTTGTGATAGGCGAGGAAGGCCGGCCCGAAGCGCCCCATCGGCAGGTAGAGCGCGGCAAGTCCGTCGGGAATCGAGCCGTTGGCGGCGCGTACGCCCATCGCTTGCCATTCGGCGACCGGCTTCTTGATCGGCAGGTCGGCCTGATCCCACGGCAGCTGGGCGGGGATGTCGACCTCAACGAGCCAGGGCTGCCCCTTCGCCCAACCGAGCGACTGCAGGTAGTTGGCGGTGGAGGCCAGAACGTCGGGCGCGCTCTTGATGAGGTTGCGGCGGCCGTCGCCGTCGAAGTCGACGGCGTAGCGAAGATAGTTGGACGGCAGGAACTGCGTCTGGCCGAGTTCGCCGGCCCAGGCTCCCTTCATCTCGGCCGGGCTAAGGTCGCCCCGCGCCACGATCTGGACGGCATCGAGCAACTCGTTCTGGAACATGACCGGCCGGCGGCAGTCGTAGGCCAGTGTCGCCAGAGATTGCAGGGTCGGGAAGTCGCCGGTATTGGCGCCGAAGTCGCTCTCCAACCCCCAGACGGCGACGATCACCTGCGGCGGCACGCCATACTGAGCCTGAATGCGGCCGAAAAGATCGCCGTTCGCCTTGATCTTCTGAGCGCCGACCGTCAGGCGATTCTTGTTGACCATGCGGCCGGCGAACTCGGCGAAGGTCTGCGAGAAGACACCCTGCCCCCGATCTTTCCTGATCACCGCCGGATCGAAAGAAATGCCCGAAAGCGACGACCGTACGGCGTCAGCCGGAAGACCGGCCTCTACCAGTGTCTTCGAATAGCCCGCGAGCCACGCTCCAAAGCCGTCGCCCTTGGCGCTGCAGCTTGCGGCGAGACCGGACGTGGCGAATGTCGGCAGTCCGAGAACCAACGCTGCAAGGACGGGAACCGAAGACCGCATGAAGACAACCTCCTGAAAGGACTTGACCTGTTGAAACGGATCATAGCGGCATTCGCCGGCAACCGACAGGGTGTCAGTCGGCATCTGCCCTCGCGCCGTTGTGCCGGTTGCGCCCGCCCACCACCGTCAGCCCGGCGACGACGATGACGGCGGCGCCGACCAGCATCGACGGGTGCGGCCGGTCGCCGAACACCAGCCAGCCGAACAGGATCGCCCACAGCAGAAGCGTATACTGGATCGGCGCCACAACGGCAGCTGGCGCCAGCTTGAGCGAGCGGGCTATGCAGAGGTGGGCCGTCATCGAGATGACGCCGAGGGCCGCGAGCATCGCGAGGTCGACGGGGCTCGGGGTTACCCATCCGAAGGGGGCAAGGACGGCGCCGACGACGAGAGCGCCAACGGTCTGCCAGAACACGAGCACCCGATCGGGCGTGGCTCGGAGCTGGCGGCTTTGCACCACCATCATGGCGTAGCAGAGCGAGCCTCCGATGGAGACCAGCGCCGGCCAGGAGAGACTGCCCGAGCCGGGGCGCAGCACGAGAACGACCCCGACGAAGCCGACCGCGATCGCCAGCCATTGACGGACGCTCACCCGCTCGCCGAGTAGCAAGGGCGACATGGCGGCAATGTAGATAGGCCCGGCCAGATAGAACGTCATGACGTCGGCGAGCGGCAGGAAGCGGACGGCCACGTAGAAGAACACGAGTTCCCCGGTTGCCAACACGACGCGGGACAACTGCAGTCTCGGCTTCTCGACTTTAAAGAGATTCGGCGCGCCACCCTTCAGGAGCAAGGGAGCGAGTATGGCGAGCGCGGCAAGCGACCGAACCAGCACGATCTGCCCGGCCGAATAGGTGTCCGCCAGCCATTTGCCCATGATGTCGTTGACGGCGAACATGAAGTCGCCGAAGAACATCATGAAAATGCCGAGACCGATGGTGGAGCCGACGGTACGGCGAGTCAGAAGCGCGACGGACAATGGGATCTCCGCAGACATCTACGAATGCTGGGATTCGATAGCTGATCCCCATGCTCTTGGCGAGAATGGCCGGGCAATTTCCCGGCACCGTCTCTTATTTGTCCGCTTGGCCAAGCGAGCGTGGCAAGGCTAACCTCGTTTCGATCGTTCCCGTTCTGGAGACATGATGCGGAAGCTCGATATCCTTCTCTACACCCGCGCCTCCGGCGGCGGCGGTGCCGAACGCGTCTGGGCCATTCTCGCCAACGGCCTTGCGGCCCGCGGCCACCGCGTCACCTTCGCTTTCGATGAAACCACGGCCAACGATGGCGTCGATCCGACCGTCGAGACGATCGAGGTCGGCGAACGCCACCCGGTCGCCGTGTTGCGTCTCGCCCGCTTGCTCCGTACCCGCCATTTCGACGTGATCGCTGGTGCCGTATCGGTTTCCTGCGTCAAGCTCGCCCTTGCCAAGGTTCTTGCTCTGTCGCGAACGCCACTCGTCTTTTCCTATCATGGGTTTGAGGAGTACAAGACGGGCCGCCTGTCGGCTGTCGGCTTTTACGCCTTGCCGGCGCTCGCGCCGCTGGTTCGTCGCTTCGTCGGCGTCTCCGATGGCATCGTTCGGGCCCTGGTCGAACGTTGGCACGCGCCGGAGGGGCGGACGGAACGCATCTATAACCCGGTGCCATTGCTCGCCGCCGCCTCCGCCGAGGAGATCGCCGCACGGCCTCCGATTGTCGGCGCCGTCGGCCGCCTGTCGCGGGAAAAGGGCATGGACGTGCTGGTCGATGCCTTCGCCCGTCTGACGACTCCTGGCGCGATTCTCGTCGTCGGCGGCGACGGACCGGAGAGAGAGAGGCTGGCCGAGCAGGTGGCGGCCCTCGGCATCGACGACCGGGTCCGCTTTCTCGGGCGGGTTTCGTCGGCGGCAGAAGTCTACGGTCAGTCGCGCGTCGCGGCCGTGCCATCACGCACCGAAGCCTTCGGCATGACCACCGTCGAGGCGCTTTCCGTCGGTCTCGGGGTCGTCGCATCCGATTGCGAAGGGTCGCGGGAGATTCTGGCCGGACGTTACGGCACGCTCGTTCCGGTCGGCGACGCCGCCGCGTTGGCGACAGCGCTCGACCGGGCGTTGGCAACGGCGCCGGATCCCGGTCCGGGGGTGTCCCGGGCCCGAGAGTTTTCGGCCGAGGCCGGTCTCGATCAGTGGGAGCGACTGTTCACCGGTCTGGCGGCGACGGACTGACGGCGCGGCGCGGCGGCCCGGCCGAGCGCGATATGCCGTTCGAACAGCTTCGGCATCTGCACGGCGACCGAGTAAGGCGTTACCTTGGCGCGGATCGTCGCGGGGTCGAGCAGACCGGCCGCGATGTCCGCCGCCAGCCGCGCAAAGTTGCTGGCCATGGCCTCGGCGGCGGCCTCGCGGTCGTCGGACCGTTCAACGAGGAAGCCGGACACACCCGTTTCGATCAGCGGATCGTACTGCGGCAGCCGGATCGCACCCATCGGACGACCGCTCGAAAGCGTCTCAAGAAGATAGCAAGGCATGCCTTCGAAGTAGGAGGTGAGGATGCCGCTGTGGCAGTTGCGCATGATGGCCGATACGCCGTCGCCCGTCTGGAAGCCGTGGCGAATGGTGAAGGGCTCGATGGCCGCGAACTCCTTGTCGCGGTGCGGATCGGATGTTCCGACGTAGTGAAACTCCAGCTTGCCGTCGAGCTTGGCATGGAGCCGCCGCAACGTCTCGAACATCAGCGGCGGATCCTTGAAGGCGTCGAGCCGGCCGGCGAACACCACGCGAAACACGTCGCTTGAGGGGAAGGGGGCGACCGGGAAGCGCTCGGTGTCGACCGACACGGTCATGAACTCCGCCTTGCGGGCGACCCTCGGCATTTCGCGCTCGTAGCGGGCAATGATGTTGGGATTGACGCCGACGACGCGCGTGGCAAGCGCCAGGCCGATCTTCTCGCTGAGGCGGTGAAGCCAGAAGTGACGGCCGAGAAGGCTGTCCATCTTGTCGCCCTTGGTCTCCTCGTTGTGCACGAGCTGCACCACCGGGTGGCCGAGCAGACGGGCCGGGATCGCCTGTTCGAAGCGCTCGATCTCGGTCGAGGCGGTCTCGCCGGCGGCGAGGCGACGAATGGTCAGGAGATGACGCATGATGCCGAGGGTAAAGCGCAGCGTCACCGAGTCGGTGATCTTCTTCGCCGCCGCGTGCATTGTCTCGCCGGGGATGTGCACCACCGGAAGGAAATCGATACGGCGCCCCTCGAAGTCGATCTGCACCGGCCTGCCGATTTCAAGGTCACCGCGTTCGTCGATGCCGACGAGGAGAACCGATACGTTGTCGGGGTGACGCGACAGCATCAGCCGAACGTGAGTTTCGACGCCGCCGACCTTGCCGCCGCGCGGATCGATCGAGTGGAAGAGCGTTATGCGATGCGTCATCGTACGGTCACCCCTCTCCGATCGTCTTGTCGGGAACCGGCGTCGAGCGCCGCCACGACAGCCGGGCTGCCATCTCGCGGGCGTTGTACCGCATGAGATAGAGCGCCGAGAGCGCATAGCGTTTGCTGAGGCGGCGTGGATCGTGAACGAGTCGCCACAACCATTCGAGACCGATTGTCTGGAGCACTTCCGGTGCCCGGCTCTGGCGGCCACCGATGAAATCGAGCGCCGCGCCGATGCAGACGAAGGTGACGCCGGGCGCCCAACGGCGGGCAAACTCGGCGAAAATCTCCTGCTTGGGGGCGCCAAGCGCCACGAAGCAGATCCGGGCGCCGCTCGCTGCGATGCGTTCGGCGGCGGCTCGGGCGTCCACGCCGAAAGGACTGAAGCCGTAGGGAGGACTCTCGAAGTCGGCAACGATGAGACGCGGGTACTCGCAGCGGAGCACCGCCACGCTGGTGGCGAGCGTCTCCGGACTCGTGCCGAAGAAATGCACGGGAACACGGGCAAGCGCCGCCGCCCCGCAGAGTGGGCGCACAAGATCTGCGCCGGTGACGCGAACGAGGCTCGCCCCCTGTCGGCGCGCCATGGCCACCACCGGAGCGCCATCGGCGGAGACATATGTCGCCTGATCATATGCTGCGCGGAAGGCCGGATCGTGCTCCAGCTTGACGAGATGGTCGAGGTTCAGCGTGAAGACGGTGCCGCCCCGGCCGGTCAATGCGTCGAAGGTGACGAGATGGACGAGGTCGACCTGCTTTCCGATGTTGACGCGTATCGTGTCGATCGTGGCGATCGGATCGGGCGTGCGGCCGGACTCTGCAGATTTTGCGGCTTCGGTCGAAACCGGACGATCGATGAACAGACCTGACATTGGCGACTCTCCGGCGCGTCACGCGCCATCCCGACGCCGGAGACGCGCGACGGACCATCAAGGCCCCATCCCCGCCTCCCAGCGAATTGCGTTTTCCGGCAAGGGCCAAGCTGTCGGCATGGCCTTCCCTTCGACGCAACCTAGACCGGTCGCGGTTCAATACGGATTTATCCGATCCCTCAAATTGTAATGAAATGCCGTTTTGTTTCGAGCGGAAGGAGACGCGCGGCGTGTTTGCAGCCGATCCATCGTCGCCCGAGGTGGGCAATGTCGAAGCGGCGGGCCGGTCTGTCTGCTGCAGGGCGAGCTCAGGCGCGCTCCGCCATGGCGAGGCTGTCCGCGCGTTCGTGAACCAGTACCACGCCGGCGAACGCAGGCAGGATGCCGGCCAGGTCGCGCACCATTTCCGCAGCCTCGTCGTCCTGTTCGATGATGGCGTCGGCGACGATCAGAACGGCGTCAACCCGGCCGAGAAGTGCCTGGAACAGCTCGGGCGAGTGGCGGTGCCCGCAATGCAGGATGATGCGGCCAAAATCCTGGGACAGCTTCTCGACGAAGTCGGCGACGCGGGTGACGTCGGCGGCGATGTCGGCTGCCAAGTCCGGGCCTCCGACGCCGATGAGGGTCAGATCCGGTCCCTCCTCGCAGAGCGCGATGCCGGTCGCGTCGGCTCTGCCGGCTATCACGTCGATAACGCCCGGGATCGCCTCGTCGACATAGGCGCGATGCAACGGAAGCTCATCCCAGGATGCATCGATGAGCAGAACGCCATCCCTGGTCGGCACATGGGCGAGTCCGAGAGCGATGGTCGCCGCCGCCGGGCCGTGGTCGGCACCGAGCACGAGAACCAGACGCGATGCGCCGGCTGCCGCCGTGATCTTGCGAACAAGTGCTCCGAAAGCCTCGGCGGAAGCCTGGCTCGGCAGGCCATCGTCATCGGTCAGGGCGCTGGTCAGGATGGAGTGCGGCGTCCGCTCGGTGGGCCGGCCGCGGTGGTCTGACTCAAACGAGCGCGTGGCCACCGTGAACTCGGCGAGGACCGATGGCGCCGCCGGTTCTTCGGCCGTTGCGCTGCCTGGCAGACTGTCGCTCTCCTCCAGAACGGCCGGTGGCTGCGTGCCGGGAAGGTCCTCTTCCGGTGAGAACGCCGCGTCTTCCCGGGTGCGGAGCGAGCCGGTATCGCTGGGCGCCGCGAATGCCTCTTCGTCGGCTTCCGCATATTCCGGCAAATAACGGCGGCCGCGATAGACTGCGATGGTCAGGGCAAGACCGAGACCGGCGATGCCGCAAAGAGCAAGGATAAGGGTCTGGCGTGGTGCATAGGGAGACAGCGGAATGTTGGCCGGTGCGATGACGCGCGCGTCCGACACCTGCGTGTTGGCCTGCAGGGTGATTTCCTCGGTGCGCGCGACATAGGTCTTGTACATGTCGGCACGGAGCGAGGCTTCGTTCTCGAGTTCGCGCAGCTCAATGGTTCGTTCGCTGGTGTCGGTGACCACGGCGCCGGCATCGTCGAGCGCCTTTCGTGCCGCTGCTTCGGCAGCCGCCGCCACCTGATACTCCGCGTCGGCGCTGACGGAGAGCGTCTTGAGTTCGCCCTCGATCTGGGATTCGGCGCGGACGAGATCGGCGCGCGCCGCCACCATGCGGGGATGGTTCGGGCCGAGATCCTGGCCAAGCTCGCCGACGGTGCGAGCGGCGAGTGCCCGTTCGATCTTGAGACGGCTCAGAACCGTGGAATCTATGCCGGTCAGAGCGGCGTCCGATCCGCCGGCTCGGGCTGCGGCGATCTTGTCGCGGCGGGCCTTGGCATCCTGGGTGCGAACGCGGGCGGCGACATAGGCGTCGTTGAGCTGGCGTAGCGTATCCTCGTCCACCGAACGGCCGTTTGCCGTCAGGATTCCATGATTGCGGCGGTAGGCTTCGAGCTTTTCCTGAGCGGTGCGTGCCTTGGCCCTGAGGTCGTCGAGCTGCCGGTTGATGAGGTTGCTCGCCTCGCGGACCGCCGCCTGCTTCACCTCGACCTGATTGGCGACGAACGCCTCGGCCAGTTCCTGGGCAATGCGAACGGCGCGATCGGCCGATTTGCTGCGAACCGAAATGTCGAGCACGTAGGTCTGGTCGGCGCGCTCCACCTTGATCGCCTTGACGAGCGCCCTCAGTGTCTGGTCGCGGCTACCGCCGAACTCCGGGTCGCTTTGGAGCCCCAGCGTATCGATGACCGTCGAAAGGATCGCGGCGGATGTGACGACGTTGGCCTGGGTATCGATCCATACGGCGTCGACACCCTGCAACGGCTGTGAAAGGCCGGGACCCGCCACGACCTGCTTGTCGCGAGGGTCGAGCAAGACTCTGGCCGTCGATTGCCAAACCCGAGGGGCAAACGTCGCGTAGGCAAAGCCCGCGCCGACAACCAGCAGCGTGACCAACGCGATCAGTCGCCACTGGCGGAACAGGATGGAAAGCAACAGGCCGATGTCGACCTCGCCCGGGCGGCGCGTTTCCTCGGTCATCGGCCTAACGATTCTCTGGTCGTCGGATATGATGAGGCTGTTCAACTTGCTTGTCCGCCCGTGTTTGCAGCTTGTTAACCATAGGGCGGTGCGCTTAAGGAAACGTGAACGATGTCGGTCGAAATAGAGGCACCGATCCTCCTCACGAAGACCGCGAGTTAACCATGCAGTCGCGACGATCCCACTCAGGTTTTCGGAAGGTTTCAGTCTCGGGATCGATCTCGGTATGGCATTGCGGGCATTTCTGCTTCCCGTTTCCTATCGCACCGGCAGCGTCGGCTTTGCGATCGATGTACGTCCGTTTGCGGCCGGCCTGACGGTCCTTTCCGTTCTTGCTCTCTTCCTTCTGTCCGGACCGATGCTCAACCTAATCGGCATCCCCTATGATGCGGCGGGCGGCAGTCCGCTCCTCAAGATCCATCCGGCGAGCTACCTGTCCGTGCTGGCGCTGGCCACCTGGATTGTCGTCGACGGCGGCCTCGGGCCGTTTCTTGGCCGCAGTTGGCGCGACAGCCCTGGCTTGGTGGCCCTTTTCCTCGCCATCGGTCTTCTCGCCTTCCAGGTCATCGGCGTTCAGAAAACGCCGATTTCGCAGGTGACCGACAACTTCGTGATGACCGCCTGCCTGTTCGCGTCTCTTGCTCGTCTGGACTCTCGCGAGATGCGTTTCGTGGCGCTGCTCGTGCAGGCCATCCTTGCCGTCAACAGCACCCTTGGCTATGTCGAGGGGCTCAGCGGCTTCCGTTTGACCCCTCTCTATGTCAACGGCGAGTTGCTAACATGGGAGTGGCGGGCAACGGCACTGCTCGGCCATCCCCTGATGAATGCCATGATCACGACGGTTTGCCTGGTGTCGCTGGCCTTGGGCGCCGGACCGTTCCGACAGGGACCCCGTCTCTTTCTGGTGTTGTTCCACTTCGGAGCGCTGTTCTTCTTCGGCGGCCGTACCGCCATCGTTCTGTCGGCCGCTTCCCTGTTCGCCATCGCCGCCTTCTCGGGCGCCCGCCTGCTGCTGGGGCGCCGTTTCCCGCTCCCGGTGGCCGCCGCCGCCATCTTCGCCGCAACGTTTTTGGTGATCGGCGCCGTGCTCGTCGTCGACGGTGGCATGGTCGACCGTCTGATTGGACGCTTCATCAATGACGACGGCAGCGCCATGGCCCGCGTCGCCATGTTGTCGGTCTTTCGGGACATGTCCTGGCCGGAGGTGGTCTTCGGGCCGGACGTCGCCTCGGTGAAGGCGATGCTGCCGAGGATCGGCACCCCGATCGCCATCGAAAGCGCCTATGTCGGCTTCGTCGCCTACTACGGCGGTTTCGTCACTCTGTTCTTCCTGATGGGGCTCGCCGCCTTTTTCGCCGAACTGATCCGCCGCTTCGGGGCGGCCGTCCTCATGCCGCTCGGCATCTATTTTCTGATATCAACGGCGGTGTCCTCCTTCTCCACCAAGTCGATCGAACTTGGCCTGCTCACCACGCTCATCATCACGGCCTTTGCCAGTCGCCTGCGGACTTCGGAAAGGTCGCCGCCATGCTGATCCGCCAGACTCTTCTCTACCTGCCGGCGCAGTTCCTGTCGCCGGTTTCTCAGTTCCTGTCGGTAATGATCTGGACCTGGTGGCTGCCGCCGGCCGAGATGGCCACGTTCGTGCTCGTCACCTCGACGCAGGAACTGGCCTACATGTTGAGTCGGTCCTGGTTCTCCTTCTACACGCTGCGCTTCCTGCCCCCGCCGGAGGACGTTGCCGGTCGTCGTCGCTACCTTGAGACCGAGACGTCGCTGCTGGTTCTGATGACGCTTCCCGAACTCGCCGCCGCCGCTCTCTCCATGCATTTCTTTAGCGGGCACAGCGACCCGCTTCTCGTCTTCCTGATCATCGCCGCCTATTACGTGACGCGCGGTCTCAACAACCATTTCGGAGAGCGGGCCCGAGCGCAGGATAAGATTCTTGCTTACACGCTTTTGCTGACGTCGGGCCCGGTGGGCGGCCTCGTGGCGGGAGTTGTCTCTACCGAGGTTTTCGGTGCTTCCGCTGGCCAGCTTCTGATCGTTTACGCGGCCATGCAGGCGCTGGGCACCGCCGTGGCGCTCCCGATGATCGGAGCGAGCCTCCGGACGGCGCGCCTCGACCTTGCCATCTTCAAGGACGCCGTCCTGAACGGCGGACCGATGCTGGTGGTCAACGGGATCGGCTGGTTTGGCGAGAACGGCATTCGCTATGTCGTCGATCACATCGGCGGCTCGGCCGCTTTTGGACTGATGGCGGTCGGCTGGGGGCTTGGCCGACGCTCGGCCTCGGTCGCCTCGATGCTGGTGTCCGTGGCCGCATTCCCGATCGCCGCCCGCATGATCAACGCCGGCGACCGGAACGCGGCGCTTGAGCAGCTCAAGGTCAATGCCGCCCTGCTCACCGCCGTATTGCTTCCGTCGGTGGTGGGCCTTTGGCTTGTCACCGACATTCTGGTCGACTTGGCGGTTGCCGAAACCTACCGCGACGTGACCCGCTCCATTCTCGGGCTCGCTGCTTTCGGCGGCATGATTCGCGCCTACCACGCCCACGCCACCGGACAGATGCTGACGCTCGACAGCCGTTATGGCCTGCTCGTCATCATCGGCCTGTTCGAGATCATGGCCACCACCGGCCTTGCCGTCGTCGGCTTCTCCATGAACTATCTCGTCGGGGTGGTGGTTGGCGCGCTGATCGCCTCAGGTCTGACGCTGGCCCTTTCGGCTACCATTGCCATCAGGCTCTGCGGTTTTCGCTTCCCCATTGTCGATACCGCTCGCATTGCACTTGCGACAACCGTCATGGGACTCGTCGTTCATTCGATAGACTGGCCGCATACCGCCCTTGGTCTTGTGGGCGCCACGCTGATCGGCGGTCTTTCCTATGTCTTGGCGCTCGCCGCCGTCTATTATAGGCATCTGCCGCCGTTGGTCGGCCTCATCACGGCAAAAATCGCGGGGACGCGACCATGACCTTCATTTCCCAGGAATTTCTCGACGATCTCTTGGCCCAGGAAGACCGTCTGCAGTTTCCCTCCTTCGACAACGACACGGCCATCGCGCTCGGCCTTCTTCTGGTGGAGCTCGGTCGGTCCCGCAGCCTGCCGATCACCGTCGACGTGAGGCGCGCCGGCCAGCAGCTTTTCCATGCCGCGCTCCCCGGAACCAGCGCCGACAATGACGAATGGGTGATCCGCAAGAGTGCCGTCGTCATGCGCTTCGGCCATTCCTCCTACTACATGGGACGGCGGGCAGCCCTGAAGGACGTGCCGTTTCATGAGGCGATGCTTGTCGATCCACGCGAATATGCCGCCCATGGCGGCGCCTTCCCGATACGCGTGATCGGCACCGGCCTCATCGGCACCGTCACCGTGTCGGGGTTGCCACAGCACGAAGATCACGCCCTCGTCGTCGAGGCCATCGAAGGCTTTCTCGCAAGGCAGGGCTGAACCCCTCCCATCGGCGGGCGACGGATCGGATTTGGCCCGTGGCATCAGGGCCAGCCGGGTCTGATCGGCCGACGGTGCATTCCCGCGATTGCCCCGGCGACGGGGCTCGACTTTGCCTTCCGTCTGCGTACATAACGAGCGTGACCTTTTTTCGGGCGCGCCGTTGGGCGTCGAGGCTGAGAGCCTCGTATGGGAGTGCCAGTTCGTGGAGATCAAGTGGCTCGAGGATTTCGTGAGCCTCGCCAACACGCGCAGTTTTTCGCGCTCGGCGGTGGAACGCCGCGTAACGCAGTCCGCCTTCAGTCGTCGTATCCAGCAGCTCGAGCAGTGGCTCGGCGTGCCGCTGGTCGATCGCTCTACCTACCCGACCACGCTCACCGCTGAAGGCCGCCGTTTCCGCGAGACCGCCGAGGAGGTTCTGCGCCTCATCCTGCTCGAACGCGCCGAACTGCGCTCGGGGCGGGCGCAGGGTCAGGGCATCCTCACCTTTTCGACGCTGCATTCCCTGTCGATTTCCTTCTTCCCCTGGTGGCTCAAGGATGTCGAAGCGGGCTTCGGACCGATCCATGCCAGGCTGATCACCGAGAACTTCCACGACAGCATTCGGATGTTTGCCGAAGGCGACTGCGATTTCCTGCTCACCTACGAGCATCCGCGCGTGCCGGTGCTGCTCGACCCCGAGCGCTTTCCGTCCCTCGACCTTGGCGGCGACCGGGTGATCCCGGTTTCGGCGCCCGATGAAGCGGGGGCGCCGCTGTTCCCGCTGCCCGGTGGGTCCGACAAGCCGGTTCCCTATCTCGCCTACGCGCCCGAGACGTTCCTCGGCCGGTTGGTGTCGGTGCTGCTCGCCGAGCGAGGCGAAGCGCTGAATCTCGCCAAGATCTACGAGAACCCTATGGCCGAGGCGATCAAGACCATGGCGATCACCGGGCGCGGCGTGGCCTGGCTTCCGGCCAACACCATTCGCGCCGAGATCGAGGCGGGAAAGCTAGTGGCCGTCGACCCCGAGGCGGTGATCGAGATGCGCATCCGCATCTACCGCAACATGGACAAGGTTCGCGCGCGCGTCGAGCGCCTCTGGACCTATCTCAAGGACCACACCGACGCGGCTCCGACGGCCAAAACGTCCTCCTGAACTTCGACGAGGCCAGCCATGCTTGATCTGCTCATTGAGAACGCCAATCTCGCCGACGGCCGCACCGGCGTCGACATCGCCGTCAAGGATGGTCGCATCATCGACATCGGGCCGGCCATCGGTGGATCGGCCCACGCGACCATCGACGCGTCCGGGCGGCTGGTCACGCCTCCCTTCGTCGATCCCCACTTCCACATGGACGCGACGCTGTCGCTCGGCCTGCCGCGGATGAACCGCTCGGGCACGCTCCTGGAAGGCATCGCGCTCTGGGGAGAGTTGAAGCCGCTTCTGACCCAGGATGCGGTGGTGGAGCGGGCGCTGCGTTATTGCGACCTCGCCGTCAGCCAGGGGCTGCTCGCCATCCGCAGCCACGTCGACGTCTGCGACGACCGGCTTCTGGCCGTCGAAGCGCTGCTGGAGGTGAAGAAGCGGGTCGCTCCCTACATCGACCTTCAACTCGTCGCTTTCCCGCAGGACGGCTTCTATCGGTCGCCGACGGCCGAACGCAACCTTCTCAAGGCGCTCGACATGGGCGTCGACGTTGTGGGTGGCATTCCGCATTTCGAGCGGACGATGGCCGATGGCGCCGCCTCGGTGCGTCGCCTGTGCGAGATCGCCGCCGAGCGCGGCCTGATGGTCGACCTCCACTGCGACGAGAGCGACGATCCCTTGTCGCGCCACATCGAGACGCTGGCCGCCGAGACGATCCGCACCGGCTTGCAGGGCAGGGTGGTCGGCAGCCACCTGACCTCCATGCACTCCATGGACAATTACTACGTCTCCAAGCTGATCCCCCTGATGCGGGAGGCCGGCGTGCACGCCGTCGCCAATCCGCTGATCAACATAACGCTTCAGGGGCGCCACGATACCTATCCGAAGCGGCGTGGCATGACCCGGGTGCCCGAGCTTCTGAAGGCCGGCGTCAACGTCGCCTTCGGCCACGACTGCGTGATGGATCCCTGGTACTCGATGGGCTCCGGCGACATGCTGGAGGTGGCCTCGATGGCCGTTCACGTTGGCCAGATGACGGCGCTCGACGCCATCGACACCGCCTTCCACTGCGTCACCGACAGGGCGGCGAAGGCCATCGGGCTCGACGACTACGGCCTTGAAGTGGGCAAGGCGGCGAACCTTGTGATGCTGCAAGCCCGCGATACGGTGGAGGCGATCCGCCTGAAGCCGACTCGCCTCGCCGTCATTCGCAACGGCAAGGTCATCGCCGAAACCGAGCCGCGCGTCGCCCGCCTCGACCTTTCCGGTCGTCCCGGGGAGGTCGATCCGTCGGCCTATGCTCCGCCGCGTGGAGAGTGAAGGCTCACCGTCAGCCCTCGTCATCCCAATAGCCGAGACCGGTGCCGTGCCGCCCGATGAAGCGGAACGGCTCGCTGTGTGCGTCGTCGCCGGCCGGCAACCGCCCCTTGACCAGGAATTTGCCCGAATCCGGGTAGTCGATGACGTCGGGTTCGACCATGGTCGATACGGCGAGGTAAATGAGGACCGCGCCTGATGTGTTCTCGATCTGGTGGGCGCTCTCAGGGCCGCCGGGCGGACAGGCAATGATATCGCCGGCGCGAATCGAATGCCGCTCGCTGCCGATGCGGACGGTGCCTTCGCCATCGAGGATCAGGAACATCTCTTCGTTGCATCGGTGATTGTGCAACGGGGAGGCGCGACATCCCGGCGCAACCTCGATCAGCGAATAACCGAGCATCCGGGCGCCGAGGCGCTTTCCGATGGCTGCGAATCGCGCCGCGTATCCCTTGGGAGCGGTCCGATCGAGGTCGTCTTCGGGATCGAAGGCGGTCTCCGTGAGGTTGAGAATTCTCGGCAACCTCGCCTCCCGTCAACCTTGCTTGCGGGCTTCTTTCCAGGTGTTGGTCTGGCTCAGCATCGACTTGAGATAGGCGACATTGGCTTCCGCCTGCGCCGGGTCCAGCTCCTGCCGCGCGATCGCGTCCGCTTCCTTGAACTTGCCCTGCAGCCCCAGGACGAGCGCCAGGTTCTGGCGGATGCGGCTAGTCGCTCCAGGCAGCGCCGCCGCCTTCCGCAACGTCTTCTCGGCGTTGGCGATGTCACCGGCCAGAAGGTAGGACAGTGCAAGGTTGTTGTAGACCGACGCTTCGCCCGGCGCGATCTGCAGCGCCTTCTGATAGGCGGCGCGAGCCTCGGCCGGATTGCCCTGCTGATCGAGGATGGCTCCCTCGGCGGAATAGAGCTTCCAGTCAGGCTGGTCGGGCCGTTGGGTCTGGCGGATGACCCTCAGCGCCTGGTCGAAGTTGCCGTTGGCGGCGAGCGCCTTGCCATAGGCGGCGCTCATTTCCGGATCGTTCTGCGAGGCGACCATGCCCTTTTCAAGGACGGCAACGGCTTGATCGGTACGCCCCCCGAGGCGAAGGGCGGCGGCGTAGTTGAGAATGTTGGTCCGATTCTTCGGATCGGCATCGTAGCGCTGACCCCAGGACGACGCGGCAGCGGTGATCTGCGCATCCGTCATCCGATCTACCGAGCCGGTCACCGAGACGTCGCCACGGGTGGTCAGTACCGGCCGGTTGCTGGAACAGCCGGCGGTGGCGAGGGCAAGCGGCAGCAGCAGGGCGAGAAACGCGGAACGTCGGGCGAAAAGCGGCATCGATCATCACCGTGATGAGGGCGGCTCGGCCGCCTCGGGTCCGGTCTTTGATAGTCTGTTAACCTTACCGCTCAGTTAACCCGGGGCCTCACGAGCTGCCGCGTTTGCCTTGCCGCCACCCGTCCGTCTCTCTACATTCGGGAAAATGCCAACCGGAGTTTGCCGCCTTGCTGTCCGCTTTTGCCGCTGCCGATGAAGCCGCCATTCCCATCCACGCCGTCACCGCCGACGGGCTTGATGTCCGGCTTGCCGAACTCGGCGCCACGGCATGGGCGAAGGCCAACGCCTTCACCGCCGACGAAGGAGCCGTCCTGTTGCTGCCGGACGCCGACGGCAATGTTGCAGCGGTCCTCTTTGGCCTTGGCCGCAAGGAAGCCGCCCGTCCGCCACTGCTTGCCGGCAAGCTCGCGACCGCTCTCCCCGCCGGCACTTATCGCCTCGAAGGCTGGCCGGGCAATGTCGGCGAAGCGGCCCTGGCCTTCGC
This sequence comes from Pleomorphomonas sp. NRK KF1, assembly GCF_023721755.1. Lineage (GTDB taxonomy): Bacteria > Pseudomonadota > Alphaproteobacteria > Rhizobiales > Pleomorphomonadaceae > Pleomorphomonas. The sequence goes on from NZ_JAMDLH010000003.1 coordinate 277,524, forward strand.
GCTCGGTTCCTACCGCTTCGAGCACTACCTGAAGCCAAAGACAAATGCGCCACGCCTCGTCCTGCCGGAGGGCGAAGAGGGGGCGGAGGCCGAACGGATCGCCGCCGCCGTCTACATGGTGCGCGACCTTGTCAACACGCCGGCCAATGACCTTGGTCCGGCCGAACTGGCCGCTGTCGCCCGAGAACTGGCAACGGCCCATGGCGCCGTGTTCGAGGAATACCTCGGCGACGACCTGCTCGCCCGCGAATTCCCGCTTGTCGAGGCAGTGGGACGCGGCTCCAGCCGTCCGGCCCGCCTGATCACCTTCACCTGGGGGCGGGCCGATGCGCCGAAGATATCGCTCGTCGGCAAGGGCGTTGTCTTCGATACCGGGGGTCTCGACATCAAGGGCGGCAACTACATGCTGCTGATGAAGAAGGACATGGGTGGCGCGGCCAACGTGCTCGGCTTGGCCCGTCTGATCATGGAAGCCGGTCTCGATCTACGCTTGCGCGTGGTGCTGCCGATCGTGGAAAATGCCGTGTCTGGCTCCAGCTATCGTCCGGGCGACGTTTTCCCGTCCCGCAAGGGGCTCACCATCCAGATCGGCGATACCGATGCCGAAGGGCGTCTGATTCTGGCCGATGCCCTGGCTTTCGCCGATGAGGAGGCTCCGGATCTGCTCATCGACCTGGCAACGCTCACCGGGGCTGCCCGGGTCGCGCTGGGGCCGGACATTCCGCCCTTCTATACCCGCGACGACAAGTTCGCCGCCGACCTCGCATCTGCGAGTCTTGCAGCTGGCGATCCGCTCTGGCGTTTGCCGTTGTGGGCGCCCTACGAGGACGGCCTGAAGTCGAAGATCGCCGATCTCAACAATGTCTCTCCCGGCGGCTTTGCCGGTTCGATCACCGCCGCGCTGTTCCTCGGCCGCTTCGTCGAAAAGGCGAAGACCTGGATGCATGCCGACATCTTCGCCTGGGTGCCGGCGGCGCGACCGGGCCAGCCGGAGGGCGGTGAGGCGCAATCGATCCGTGCCCTATACCTCTACCTCAGGGACTTGTTCGGGCGCGCCTGAGCGCGGTCCAGAAATCCATCGCGGTAAAAAAGCTGTTCGGCGGCGCATACTTATGCCGCTGCCGGGCGGCTCGTCTGCGTCTTGCGCATTGCTCTTGCCCGAGCTATTCCGTGAGTGCGGGGGATAGTTTTTGTTAAAGCCATGAAAAGAAAATATAAATTGGCTTGCGCTAAGGTCGACGATGTTTCGTCGGCATCGGTGGTCGAAATTCCGGTACGGGGTGGGCCGCATACCAAATCCTCCCGATCTCGGATATTCGCCGCAAATCCACGAGATTTGGTATGACGGGGGCGCCGCCGCTCGCCGTATCCTCGGTCAATCCAACGAGAATCGATAGAGTATCGCCGATGTCGACATCCTCCCCCCTGATCCTGGTCATCAACAGCGGCTCGTCGTCGTTGAAGTTCGCCATCTACCCGGTCGGCGAACGCCAGCCGCTGGCCTCCGGCCTTGCCGAACGTCTCGGCCAGAATGATGCCTCGATCCGCTTCGATGTCGACGGCACCAAGAACAAGGCGCCGCTGGCGTCCACCGACCACCAGGGCGCAGTCGATGCGCTGATGGCTTTCCTGAAGGAGCGCGGCTGGTTCCAGCGCGTGGCCGCCGTCGGCCATCGCGTCGTCAACGGCGGTGAGCGCTTCACCGAAAGCCGTATCGTCACCGACGACGCCATGATCGAGGAAATCGGCACCTGCCCCTTCGCGCCGCTGCACAATCCGGCCCACGCCATCGGCATGCGCGCCGCCGTCCACGCCTTCCCGTCGCTGACGCAGGTTGCCGTGTTCGACACTGCCTTCCACCAGACGATGAAGCCGGAAGCCTTCCTCTACGCCCTGCCGCGCAAGTACTATCGTGACCTCGGCGTGCGCCGCTACGGCGCCCACGGCACCTCGCATCGCTACGTTTCCGGCGAGACCATCCGCCTGCTCGGCCTTGACCCGAATGACAGCGGCGTCGTCGTCTGCCATCTCGGCAACGGCTCGTCCGCCACCGCCGTTCTCAACGGCAAGTGCGTCGATACCTCGATGGGCCTCACCCCGCTGGAAGGCCTGGTCATGGGCACGCGCACCGGCGACGTCGACTACGGCGCGCTTGCCTACATCGCCAAGAAGACCGGTCTTGATGTCGACGGCCTTGAGAAGATGGCCAACCGCGAGAGCGGCCTGCTCGGTCTGTCGGAGCTCTCCAACGACTGCCGTACGCTGACCGAGGCGGCCCAGGCCGGCAACCATCAGGCCGAAGAGACGCTCGACGTCTTCGTCTTCCGCCTTTGCCGCTACATCGGCGCCTTGACCGCCGCTCTGCCGCGTCTCGACGCTGTCGCCTTCACCGGCGGCATCGGCGAGAATTCCGCCTATATCCGGGCCAAGACGCTGAAGCGCCTGTCCGCCCTCGGCCTCGACCTCGACGAGGAAGCCAATGCCAAGATCTACGGTGGCAAGAGCGGCATCGTCTCTCTGTCGAAGAAGCCGGTAGCCATTGTCGTGCCGACCGATGAAGAGCGCGTGATCGCCGAGGACACGGCCCGCCTCGCCGGTCTCCTGCCTGCCAACGCCTGATGCGAAAGGGACGAAGACCATGACTCCGAAACCCTCATACCGCACGTTCTTCCTGGCGCCGACGTCCAGTCAGCAAGGCATCTCCTCCGTGGCGCTCGGCCTTGTCCGCGCCTTCCAGCGCGAGGGCTTTGACGTCGGCTTCGCCAAGCCGGTCGCCGATCCCGAGGCCTATCCCGACGGGCTCGACCGTTCGGTTCACTTCGCCCGTACGCTGCTCGGCCTCAACACGCCCGATCCCATTCCGGCCGAACGTGCCGAGGAGATGATCCGCACCGGCAATCTCTTCACGCTGCTCGAAGAGATCGTTGAGCTGGTCGAGGAAGCGCGGGGCAACCGGTCGATGGTCGTCGTCGAGGGGCTGCTGCCCTCGACGACCCATCCGTTGACCATCGACCTCGATATCGCCATGGGTCGCTCGCTGTCGGCCGAGATCATTCCGGTGGTGCCCGGCCTCGATGCCACGGTGAAGTCCATCGTCGGCGATCTCGCCGACGCCCAGCATCGCTTCCTGGCCGAAGGGCGCCCGTTCGCCGGCCTGATCGTCGGTCGCGCTCGCGGTGGCGACGTCAAGGCCGAGGAGTTCGCCAAGGCGCTCGAAGCGGCCAAGATCGGCGTGCCCGTGCTGGCCGTCACCTCCGACGAGCCGGCCCTCAACGCGCCGCGTCTCGTCGACGTCGCTTCGGATCTCGGCTTCGGCATCCTTCGGCCCGGTGATATCAAGAAGGCGCGCGTCGGCGAGATCGTCATCGGCGCTCGCAGCCCGGACAAGGTGGTGAAGGCGCTCAAGCCCGGAACACTGGTCGTCACTCCCGGCGACCGTTCCGATATCATCATCACCACGACGCTGGCCCGTTCGTCGGGCATGCCGATCGCAGGCCTGTTGCTGACCTGCGACGAGCCGATGGCGCCGTCGATCTCCGAGTTCCTGTCGCCGCGCTTTGGCGATCTGCCGGTGCTGACCACCGAGCTCCAGACCTATGACGTCGCCGTCCGCCTCAACTCGATGGACCGTCGTGTCCGTCACGAGGATGCCGAGCGCATGGAGAAGCTGCTCGAGCACGTCGCCGATCATATCGATCTCGGCCCGCTGGCCCCGGCGACGGCGCGTTCCAATGGTGGCCTGATGACGCCGCCGATGTTCCGCCACCGCATGATCCAGGAAGCGCGCGCTGCCAACCGCCGCATCGTGCTGCCGGAAGGCGACGAGCCGCGGACTATCAAGGCTGCCGTCATCTGCACGCAGAAGCGCATTGCTCGCTGCGTTCTGGTCGGCGACCCCAAGGCGATCAACGATGTCGCGGTCAGCCATGGCATCGAACTGCCACCGGAGCTGGAAATCCTCGACCCGGTCAAGGTGCGTGCCAGCTACGTCGGACCGATGGTCGAACTTCGCAAGTCGAAGGGGCTGACTGCGCCGCAGGCCGAAGCGCAGCTGGAAGACAACGTGGTGCTCGCCACCATGATGCTTGCCATGGGCGATGTCGATGGCTTGGTCTCCGGTGCCGTCCATACCACTGCGTCGACGGTGCGTCCGGCGTTGCAGCTCATCAAGACCGCGCCGGGCAATTCGATCGTGTCCAGCGTGTTCTTCATGCTGATGCCGGATCAGGTCCTGGTTTACGGTGATTGCGCCATCAACCCCGATCCGTCCGCGGACGAACTGGCGGAAATCGCCTGCCAGTCGGCCGAGAGCGCCCGTTCCTTCGGCATCGATCCGCGCGTTGCCATGATCTCCTACTCCACCGGCACGTCCGGCACGGGTAGCGATGTCGACAAGGTGCGCGAGGCTACGCTGAAGGTCATGGAGCGCCGCCCAGACCTCTTGATCGACGGCCCGATCCAGTACGACGCCGCCTCGGTGGAAAGCGTCGGCAAGCAGAAGGCGCCGGGCTCGCCGGTCGCCGGCCACGCCAACGTCTTCGTCTTTCCCGACCTCAACACCGGCAACACCACCTACAAGGCGGTGCAGCGTTCGGCCAACGTCGTATCGGTCGGCCCGATGCTGCAGGGTCTCCGCAAGCCGGTGAACGACCTGTCGCGCGGCGCCCTCGTCGACGACATCGTCTACACCATCGCGCTGACGGCCATCCAGGTTAGCCAGAGCGAACAGCCGTCGCAGGCCGCTGCTGCCGAGTAAGGTGGCGGAACCCGTACTGAACAGCAAAACCGGCGATCTTCGGGTCGCCGGCTTTTTGTTGCCGAGCCGATGGTCATGAGCCGAGAGACGGGCAAAAGGCCGGTTTAGATTTTATAGTAAGCCGACTAATTATATAGCTGGTCGCTTGCAGGCGGCCCAAACAAAAGCCGCCGGGAAACGACCCGGCGGCCTTGAACGAGAGACGTTGGATTGCTTCAGTCCGCAACGGCCAGCTCGCCCCTCAGCCGCTCCGTTTCGAACGAGGCGTCGAGGATGCGTTGCAGGTCGGCGGCTCGGCGGAAGCTTGGCTCCATGGTTTGACCGGCTCTCACGGCGTCGACGAACCGCTTGTAGTTCATCGGTACCGGTTTTGCGGTCACCGGACGCCATGTCTGGCTGTTGATGTCCTTCGCGCCCTTGCAGGCGCGCAGCCATGTGCCGTCGGAGCCGTTCTGGATTTCTATGGCGCCCTTGTCTCCGAAAACGCGGACACGCAGCGTATTGGCGTAGCCGGTGGCAAAACGTGAGGCATGGATGACGCCGATGGCGCCGTTCTCGAACTCCAGCGTGCCGGCGAAGCTGTCGTTGGCATCGAGGGTATACTCGCCGATCTTGTCGTCGGGCGCCTTGTGAAAGGTCTTGAGACGGCCGAACAGCCGCGTCACATCGGTACCGGCGCCGTAGGAGGCGAAGTCGAGAATGTGGATGCCGACGTCGCCGATCACGCCCTTGGAGCCGTGATTTTCAGAAAGCCGCCATAGCCAGCGGCTTTCGGTCCGCCAGTCGCCCCAATGGGTTCCGGTTAGCCAGCTCTGGAGATAGCTGGCCTCCACGTGCTTGACGTCGCCGATGGCTCCCGAGGTGACCATCTGGTGCATCTTGTGAATTTCGGGCACGTTCCGATAGCTGAGGTTGACCATGCCGACGAGGCCCGCCTTCTCGGCCGCCTCGGTCATTTCCAGCGCGTGAGCGTAGTTTGTGGCCAGCGGCTTCTCGCACAGCACGTGCTTGCCGGCGGTGAGCAGGGCCATGGTCGTGGGATAGTGGGCGAGATCGGTGGTGACGTTGGCCGCCGAGTCGAACTTGCCCCAGACGATGGCGTCCTCCACCGTGGCGAACGTGCGGGGGATGTTGAAATCCTTGGCGAAGGCGGTGGCCAGCTCGGGGAAGATGTCGACGCAGCCGACGATTTTGACGCCACGAATCTTGGCGAAATGCTGGGCATGATGGCGGGCCATGCTGCCGGTGCCCACGATGATGAGACGCATGTTGAGGGGTCCGATGGGAAGAGGGTGGTCAGAGCTTAGGCCGGCGGGAAACCACCGGCCTTTTCAAAGCGCTCAACGAAGGCCAGGGGCACCCTTGGCATGGATGGTCAAGCCGCGCTCCTTGATCGGCTCCAGCGCCTTGTCGACCGGCACGTTGGGCGCGTCGGTAACCGCCGTCCAGGCCGGACCCGGATTGTAGGCCCATTTGACAGCGTTGCGCAGCACCGTCAGCACGTTCTCGTCATGATAGGTGGGATAGGCCTCGTGACCCGGACGGAAGTAGAAAATCTTCCCGGCGCCGCGCTTGTAGCAAAGGCCGGAGCGGAATACTTCGCCACCCTGGAACCAGGAGATGAATACGGTTTCATCGGGCTCGGGTACCGAGAAGGGCTCTCCGTACATCTCTTCCATGTCGAGTTCGATCTTCTCCGGCAGGCCGGCGGCGATCGGATGGTTGCGATTGATCACCCAGAGGCGCTCGCGCTCGCCCGCTTCGCGCCACTTGAGCGCGCAAGGGGTGCCCATCAACCGCTTGAAGATCTTCGAGAAGTGGCCGGAGTGCAGAACCAGAAGGCCCATCCCCTCCCAGACGCGCTTGGCGACGCGCTCGACGATCTCGTCCTTCACCTCGCCGTGGGCGGCATGACCCCACCAGACCAGAACGTCTGTCGCGGCGAGCTTCTCGACCGTCAGGCCGTGCTCGGGCATCTGCAGCGTAACCCAGCTCGCCTCGATGGACGGGTCGACATTGAGAGCGTCAGCAATGGTGCTGTGCATGCCGTTGGGATACAGGTCGCGCACGACTTGGCTGGTCTGCTCGTGCACATTCTCGCCGAAGACGGTGGTGCGGATAGTCATGGAAGTCCTCCCGGGATGAGCGGCCCGGCGCCGCTGACGTGCGCACCGCCGATTCCGCGGCAAGACCCGGGTCGTCGGCCTTCCTCAAGGCTGGAAACGAGGCGCGGCATCTTGCTTCGGAAGCATTCAAAGCGCTTTTAATGGTGATTGTCAAGAGTCGCCGACCGCAGTGGGTAGTTCTCACAATCGCTTGTTTCGTCAAAGATATTTTGAACGGCGAAATAATAAAAGCGCTTTGAATGAATCGAAGCAAACACTTGATCCGCGCAGGCGTCACCGACGCGTCGTCACGAGGCTGGAATGCCATACGAATTCGGACGGTTACCAGACGTTATGATAGAAAACGATCGCGCGTTGTTCGTGGCGACGATCCCCGGTCGCTATGATCCCGCCCCGGTGGCGACCACGCCGCCACCGGGGCGTTCGGGATTGGTAAGCGCGCAGGCGGTCGAACGCCGTGTCAGTGCTCGATCTGGCTGACGTCCCGCACAGCACCCTTGGCGGCCGACGTAGCCATCGCGGCATAGGCACGTAGCGCGGCCGATACCTTTCGGGGACGCGGGGCAGCGGGCTTCCAGGCTGCCTTGCCCTTGGCGTCCATGGCGGCACGCCGGTTGGCGAGGGTTTCGTCCGACACCAGAAGATTGATGGTGCGGTTCGGGATATCGATGCGGATACGGTCGCCCGCTTCGACAAGGCCGATGGCGCCGCCTTCGGCCGCTTCCGGCGAGGCGTGGCCGATGGAAAGGCCCGAGGTGCCGCCGGAGAAGCGGCCATCGGTCAGAAGCGCGCAGGCTTTGCCGAGCCCCTTCGACTTCAGATAGCTCGTCGGATAGAGCATCTCCTGCATGCCCGGTCCCCCCTTGGGGCCTTCGTAGCGGATCACCACGACGTCGCCAGCGGTGACCTCACCGCCGAGAATGCCCTTCACCGCCGCTTCCTGGCTCTCGTAGATCCTCACCTCACCCTCGAAGACAAGGATGGACTCGTCGACACCGGCCGTCTTCACGATGCAGCCGTCGAGCGCGATGTTGCCGAACAGCACGGCGAGGCCGCCATCCTTGGAGTAGGCGTTCTCCGCCGAGCGGATGACGCCCTTTCTGCGATCGATATCGAGCTCGTCCCAGCGCCGATCCTGGCTGAAGGCCTCGATCGACGGCACGCCGCCGGGCGCGGCTGCGAAGAAAGTGCGGACGGCGATCGAGTTCGACTGGACGACGTCCCACTCGCGGATCGCTTCCTTCAGCGTCGGGGTGTGGACCGTGGGCACGTCTGTATTGAGGAGGCCTGCGCGATCGAGTTCGCCCAGCAGGCCGAAGATGCCGCCGGCCCGGTGCACGTCTTCCATGTGGATGTCGGCCACGGCCGGCGCCACCTTGGACAGGCAGGGCACGCGGCGGCTCAGGCGGTCGATGTCGGCCATGGTGAAGTCGACGCCGGCTTCCTGCGCTGCGGCCAGCAGGTGCAGCACCGTGTTGGTCGATCCGCCCATGGAGATGTCGAGCGTCATGGCGTTCTCGAAGGCGGCGAAAGAGGCCACCGAGCGCGGCAGCACGCTCTCGTCGTTGCCTTCGTAGTAGCGCTTGCAGAGGTCGACGATCAGCTGACCGGCCCTGAGGAACAGCGCCTTGCGGTCGGCATGCGTCGCCAGCATCGAACCGTTGCCCGGCAGGCTGAGGCCGAGCGCCTCGGTGAGGCAGTTCATCGAGTTGGCCGTGAACATGCCCGAGCAGGAGCCGCAGGTCGGGCAGGCCGAACGCTCGTAGGAGCGCACGTCGGAATCCGAAACCTTGTCGTCGGCGGCGGCGACCATGGCGTCGATCAGGTCGACCGACTTGGTGACGCCCGATGACAGCAGGACCTTGCCGGCCTCCATCGGCCCGCCGGAGACGAAGACGGCAGGGATGTTGAGGCGCAGCGCCGCCATCAGCATGCCTGGCGTGATCTTGTCGCAGTTGGAGATGCAGACCATGGCGTCGGCGCAATGGGCATTGACCATGTACTCGACACTGTCGGCGATGAGGTCGCGCGACGGCAGCGAGTAGAGCATGCCGTCATGACCCATGGCGATGCCGTCGTCGACGGCAATGGTGTTGAACTCCTTGGCAAGGCCGCCCGCTTTCTCGATCTCGCGGGCAACCAGTTGGCCGATGTCCTTGAGATGCACATGGCCGGGCACGAATTGGGTGAAGGAGTTGACCACGGCGATGATCGGCTTGCCGAAATCGCTTTCCTTGACGCCGGTTGCGCGCCACAGGCCGCGTGCGCCGGCCATGTTGCGGCCATGGGTGGAGGTGCGGGAACGATAGGCGGGCATGGGTTCGATCCATCTCACTGCAAGGCGTATTACCTGACGGATGGGACCGTTTTGCCGAAAAAGCAAGGGCGGCAGCGGCGCAAAGCGTTCGCTGCCGCCCCTTGAAAGGGCCTGGAGGGGGCGTCAGGCGGCGCGTACCTTGGCCAGGAAACCCTTGATCTCCGACCGAAGGCGGGCACAGGTTTCGTCAAGATCCGCCGTGCCGACCTTCATCCGCTCGGTGGCGACGACGGCGGCGGCATTGGCTTGCGATACGCCATCGATATGTTCGGTCACCTCGGCCGTGCTGGTCGATGCCTGGTTGAGATTGCGCGAGATGTCCAGCGTGGCGGTGCCTTGTTCCTCGACGGATGCGGCAATGACGTTGGAGATCTCGCTGAGGCGACCGATGACGCCGGAAATGGTGTTGATCGCCGCCACGGATTGCTCGGTCGACGACTGAATGCCGTTGATCTGATCGGCGATCGTCGACGTCGCCTTGGCGGTCTGGTCGGCCAGCTGTTTCACTTCGGCAGCGACGACCGCGAACCCCTTGCCGGCCTCGCCGGCCCGAGCCGCTTCGATCGTCGCGTTCAGCGCCAGAAGGTTGGTCTGGGAAGCGATGTTGTCGATGAGGTCGACGACGTCGCCGATCTTCTTGGCGGCTTCCGAGAGGTCCCTGATCTGCGTCGAGGTGCGGGCGGCATCGGCGGCGGCCTCGGCGGCGACGCGGCTCGATTCCTCGACCTGACGGGTGATCTCGGCGACGGAGCCAGTCAGTTCCTCGGTGGCGGCGGCGACGGTGGCAACATTGGCCGACGCCGTCTCGGCACCGCGCGTCACGCTCTTGGCTCGCTCGGCAGCGCTGTCGGTGGCCTGGTCGAGGTCGCGCGTCAGCGCGGCCATGTCCTTGGCAGAGGAGAGAACCTTGTCGGCAATGGCGCCGACGGACGACTCGAACTCCTTGGTGACGTGGTCGATCAGGCTATGGCGCGCCGCGCGCTCGGCGTCGATGTAGACGGAAATGGCGAAGTCCATGTCGACCATGACGGCCTTGCTGAGTGCCTGCAGCAGCTTGAGGCGCGTCTCATCCCGGCCGCCTTTCATGAAGCCGCCGGAGTAGTCCTTGTTGATGCGCGCGATCAGCGTATTGAGCAGGAAGTCGTAGCCGCCGATGTACCAGGTGGGGGACAAGCCGATCCGGTGGTGCGTCTCTCCGATCTTTGAGACCGACTGGAAATAGGCCTCGTCGAAACGAGCTTCCAGCACGCGCTCCCAGTGCTTGATCTGCGCCGCCTTGGCATGGGCCACGTGGTCGGGAGAGCGGAAGAAGCGCTTGGTTTCGGGGAACTCCGCGATATGTCTGTAGAAGGCGTCGATACCCTCGGCAAGTATGCTGGAAATATAGGAGCGGTGTTCGCGAAGGGTCGCGGCGACACTGTCATCGATGGCGTGAAAACCGAGGCGCTGACGCATGTCAGAGGCAATGATCGAGGGAGCGGACATGCCGGTTCCTTTATGCTGCGGGGTCGGCGCATTGGATGCGCCCGACGCCGACTATGTCGCGTCAAACACCTTACCCCTTCGTAAAAGAATTAGGAAAACCATCGATATTTAAGGAACTTACGGCAGATTGAGATGCGATATACTACCTATATGCGCAACAATCATGAGAAATTCTCTCAATATTATACATGCCACCTGCCTCAGGCGCCGGTGGCCTACGACTGGGATGGTTCGTCGACGGAAGCTTCCAGGCTGGCATAGCCCTCCGGGCGGAAGCGCGGATGGCAGAGGCAAAGGAAGACGAGATCGGTGGCCCCGTCGTTTTCGATCCGCTGGGGCACTCCTCGTGGAATGCGGACACTGTCGCCCGGACCGACGCGAAAGCGGTCGCCACCCACCTCCATCATGCCACCCCCCATCTCGATCACATAGGTTTCCTCGACATCGAGGGCGTGTAGCTCGGTGACCACCCCAGGGGTGACGCGGGCTCGTGCCAACGACACATCCGGCCGCGTCGGGTGGTTGAGAAGTTCGGTGATGAAACAGCGCTCCGACGTCGCGAACTCCCGAAGGCCGCCGCTCGGAGCAAGAAATGGATGGGTCATGATGGCCTCGCCGATTGGAGAACGGCGAGTTTGGGACAAGGGACGTGGGCCGGCAACAGTCTCTTTACGAGGCACGGCCCATCGGCGATGAATGGATGCCTCCCGGAGAAAAAGAGAACATGGCCCGTTCCGATCTCGTCATTCGCGCCGACCATGTCGTCACCTGCGACGATGCCATGACCATTATCGACAATGGCGCGGTTGTCGTCCGCGATGGCCGCATCGTCGCCGTCGGGCCTGCGGCGGCGGTTTCGTTGGAAGGTGCCGATGTGCTGGATGCCAAGGGACGCATCCTGATGCCGGGGCTGATCAACATGCATTGCCACGCCGGCGACAGCCTGTTTCGAGGCCTCGTCGAGAACTTGCCGCTGGAGTCCTGGCTTCAGACGGTGTGGAAAGCCGAACGGGCCATCCTCGACCCGGCCACCTGCCGGCTCGGCGCCGAGCTCGGCCTCGCCGAGCTCCTGCTGTCCGGCGTGACCACCGTCATGGACATGTTCTGGTTTCCCGAGGAAACGGTTCGGGCAGCCAAGGCGCTGGGAATTCGCGTTGCCACCGGTGGCATTTTCTTCGATCCGCCCGGCATGGACGGCCATCTCGCCGATCGACGGCTTGCCGACGCCACAGCCTTCTTCGACGCCGTCGAGGACGAGCCGTTGATCTTCGCCGGTTGTTTGCCCCACGGCACCTATACCGTATCGCCGCAGCATCTTCAGAACGCCGCCCGCCTGTCCCGGTCGCGTGGTGGTTTCTGGTGTACGCACGCGGCCGAAACCAAGACGGAACAGGCGACGATCGTCGAGCGCTATGGCCGCCGGGTCATCGCCCACCTTGCTGAACTCGACCTGCTCGGCCCCGACGTGGTGCTCGCCCACTGCGTCCACCTTGATCGGGCGGAGATCGACCTGCTCGCCGCTTCCGGTTCGAATGTCGTGCACAATCCGATGTCGAATCTGAAACTGGCGTCGGGTTTTGCGCCGGTGCCGGCGCTCCTGGCGGCCGGTGTGAACGTGACGCTCGGCACCGACGGCGCCATTTCCGGCAACGATCTCGACATGTGGCTCGCCGTCCGCCTTGCCGCCACCCTGCACAAGGCGACGACCGGGAACGCCGCCGCCGTCACCACCGGTGAGGCGCTTGGCATGGCAACCCGCAACGGCGCTCGCGCGCTTGGCGCCGGTGATCGGCTGGGGTCGATCGAAGTGGGCAAGGAAGCCGACCTCATCCTGGTCGATACCGGTCGCCTGCACGCCGCGCCGCTGTTCGATCCCGTCACCCACCTCGTCTATTCGGCTGGACGCGGCGATGTCACTGATGTTTTCGTCGCCGGGCGGCGTGTCGTCGAGGCCGGGCGGCTTGTCAACGCCGATGTTGGCGCGCTGGTTGCGGCGGCCGACGCCCTTCGCCCGACCATCGCCGTATCGATCGCCTGATTCGCGGCGAGGTCCCTGTCGCTTCGCATCGTCCGGTCTCTTGGCAAAAGGACGCCCTTCAGAGTGTGATCTGGGGTAAAAGTCATTGCCGGTGCGCAGTTTTCGGCCTTTCATCGCCTTCTCAGATGGCGAGTGCTGAGCTACATTATTCTCGCTGCGGTTTCGTCATGAAACCGTCGGGTCGAAGGGTCCAGTTTCTTGTCCCGAACGCCCCTGAGGGGATGCCTTGTGCGGCATCCGCTGGCCGGGTTCCGAACAAAAGAGGATTTCGACATGTCCGATATCGAAGCCAAGATCAGGGAAAAGGCGCGCGAACTGTGGCTGGCCGAGGGGCAGCCGGAAGGCAGGGCCGATCAGCACTGGCTTGAGGCAGAGGCGATCATTCGCGCCGAAGCCGAAGCGGCGGCGAAGCCCAAGGCCGCTCGCAAGCCGCGCACCGCCGCCGCCAAGAAGGAACCCGCCGAGGCCAAGGCTCCGGCTGCCAAGAAGCCGGCCGCCAAGAAAGAGACGGCCAAGAAGCCATCGCTCAAGGTGGTTTCCGGCTGAGGTCGTCGTAGCGAGGCAATGGACAGCTTGTTGACAAGACCGGCCGGCGCCGTTGCGCCGCCCGGACGGGATGCCTAATGTCGCGACCTTCTTGTCTTGGAGCCGTGACATGACCCTTTCCGCAGCCGTCGAAGCCCGCATCGTCGAGGCCATCGCCAGCGAGATCGGCTGCCGGTCGGCGCAGGCCGCGGCCGCCGTCGGACTGCTCGACGAGGGCGCGACGGTGCCTTTCGTTGCCCGCTACCGCAAGGAAGTCACCGGCGGTCTCGACGATACGCAGCTCCGCAAGCTGGAGGAGCGGCTGGCCTATCGTCGCGAGCTCGAGACCCGTCGCGCCGCCGTCCTGACGGCCATCGAGGGGCAGGGCAAGCTGACGCCGGAGCTGTCCGAAAAGATCGTTGCCGCAGTCACCAAGGCGGAGATCGAGGATCTCTACGCGCCCTTCAAGCCGAAGCGCCGCACCAAGGGTGAGATCGCCAAGGAGAAGGGCCTGGAGCCGCTGGCCGACGCGCTCTTTCTCGATCGCACCCTGGAGCCGGCGACGGCTGCCGCCGCCTATGTCAACGACGCCGTGCCGGACATCAAGGCAGCGCTCGACGGTGCCCGCGACATCCTTGCCGAACGCTTCGCGGAAACGCCGGAACTCGTCGGTCGGCTCCGTGCCTATATGCGTGATCGCGCCGTGCTGCGCTCGGCGGTGATCGCCGGCAAGGAAGTGACGGGCGAGAAGTTTGCCGACTATTTCGATCATCGCGAGCGCTGGGCAAACGTACCCAGCCACCGCGCGCTCGCCATGCTGCGCGGTCGCAACGAAGAGGTTCTTGCCCTCGAGCTGGAGATCGATGCCGACGACCCGGCGCCGGTTAAGCCGGTGGAGCGCATGGTGGCGGAGGCCTTCTCGATCAACGTTCCGGCCAAGTTGCCGGCCGAGGGCTTCCTGTTCGACGTCTGTCGGTGGACCTGGCGGGTGAAGCTGCAGCTTTCCCTGTCCCTCGATCTGATGGGGACGCTGAGGGAAAGGGCCGAGGCCGAGGCGATCCGCGTCTTTGCCGACAATCTGAAGGACCTGCTGCTCGCGGCTCCCGCCGGTGCCCGCACCACCATGGGCCTCGATCCCGGCATCCGCACCGGCGTCAAGGTGGCGGTGGTCGATGCCACCGGCAAGCTGGTCGATACGGCCACCGTCTACCCGTTCCAACCGAGAAACGACGTGGCAGGGGCGCTTGCGACGCTGGCTTCTCTGGCCCGCAAGCACAAGGTGGATCTGATCGCCATCGGCAACGGCACGGCAAGCCGCGAGACCGACCGCCTCGCCGCTGCTCTGATTTCGGATCTGCCGGCGCCAAAGCCGACCAAGGTGGTGGTGAGCGAGGCCGGCGCGTCGGTCTACTCGGCGTCCGAGTTGGCTGCCCGTGAGTTCCCCGGTCTCGACGTCTCGTTGCGAGGCGCCGTTTCCATCGCTCGCCGCCTTCAGGACCCGCTGGCCGAACTGGTCAAGATCGAGCCGAAGTCCATTGGCGTCGGGCAATATCAGCACGACGTCGATCAGGGGCATCTCGCCAAGGCGCTGGATGCGGTGGTCGAGGACGCGGTGAATGCCGTCGGCGTCGATCTCAACACGGCCTCGGCGCCGCTCCTGTCGCGTGTGTCCGGCCTTGGCCCCTCGCTTGCCGAAGCCATCGTCGCCTATCGCGATCTCTCGGGCGCCTTCCGTAGCCGCAAGGCGCTGATGGAGGTGCCCCGCCTCGGCGCCAAGACCTTCGAGCAGGCGGCCGGCTTCCTGCGCATCCGCGACGGCGACGAGCCGCTCGACGCCTCCTCCGTGCATCCCGAGGCCTATGGCGTCGCGCGCCGCATCGTCGCCGCCTGCGGTCGCGACATTCGGCAGCTGATGGGCGACAGCGCCACGCTGAAGGCGCTCAACCCGGCGAAGTTCGTCGACGAGCGTTTCGGTCTGCCCACCGTACGCGACATTCTGAGCGAGCTGGAGAAGCCCGGCCGCGATCCGCGTCCCGAGTTCCGGACCGCCAGTTTCGCCGAAGGGGTCGAGGAGATCGCCGATCTCAAGCCCGGCATGATCCTCGAGGGGACGGTGACCAATGTCGCCGCCTTCGGCGCCTTCGTCGATATCGGCGTCCATCAGGACGGTCTCGTGCACGTCAGCCAGTTGGCCGACCGGTTCGTCAAGGACCCGCGCGACGTGGTGAAGGCTGGCGACGTGGTGAAGGTTCGCGTCGTCGAGGTCGACGTCAAGCGCAAGCGTATCGCCCTGTCCATGCGCAAGGACGATGACGGCGCGCCGAAGGGTGCCGGCGGCGGTCGACCGGACCGGCGGAGTCCTCCACCGCCATCGACCGGCAATAACGCCATGGCCGCCGCCCTGGCTGCTGCCATGAAGCGGCGGTGAGGCGGCGTCCGTCGTCAGCGACAGTATATTTCCCGGTGATTGATACAATCTTGCCGATTATGCCGGTGGATTTGGTGTAAGCTCCGCTCCGTTAACCACCGCGGGAGTCCGCCATGGCCAAGCAGTCCACCGGTTACACCGTTCTCCAGCTTTCGCTCCACTGGTTGATCGTGCTTCTCGTCCTGTTCCAGCTGATCTTCGGCGAAGACATGGGACGCTACAACTACTTCTTGCGCTCCGGGCAGGACGTCACCCCGCTCCTGACGGGCTACTATCTGCATGTCGGCGTCGGTATCGCCGTCCTGGTTCTGACGCTGTTCCGTCTCGGCCTGCGTCTGGCGGTCGGCGTGCCGCCGTCGGTGCCCGGTCCAACCCTGCAAGTGAGGGCCGGCGAGGCGCTGCACTATCTCTTCTATCTCATGCTGATCGTCACGCCGATCACCGGCCTGCTCGCCCAGTATGTCGACATGGGTACCTTTGGCGAGATCCATTCCGCCAACAAGCCCGTGTTCATCCTGCTGATCCTGATCCACGCGGCGGCGGCGCTTTACCACCATTTCGTGCTGAAGGATTCCACCCTGCGTCGGATGATGGTGCCGGGAACTCGCTGACAGCCCCGCGCGCAACAAAAAGCCCCGCGGAAGAGGTCTTCCGCGGGGCTTTGCATTCAAGCCGGTTGATCGTGAGATCAGGCAGCCGACAGATTGTCAGCCGAGGACTTGCCGGAACGGCGGTCCTGCACGACCTCGAAGTTCACCTTCTGGCCGTCGTTGAGCGAGCCAAGGCCCGAGCGCTCGACGGCGGAGATGTGAACGAAAACGTCCGGACCACCAGCGTCCGGAGCGATGAAGCCGTAGCCCTTGGTGGCGTTGAACCACTTGACGGTACCTAGAGCCATGATGAGATCCTTTCCTCAGAAAGTCACTTGAAAGAAAGCCGCGCGCCCGCACCGGAGCACGTGACAGGTGGTTACCGAGTTTGGAAAGGTCGTCACGTCGCGGGGGAATGACCCCAGGCGTTCAGGGCCGATGGTCTGGCCAAAATCGATAAGGCTTTATACTACGGGAAGCATCCCTCTTGCAAGCAACTTGTGGATGTAGATCCTAGCCCGGTCGGAATGCCTGACAAATGGCCAGGTCGGTCTCGATGCGTCCGGCGCCGATCAGGTCGAGGCAATAGGGAATGGCAGGGAAAACCGCGTCGAGGCACACGGCGATCGAGGCCGGTTTGCCGGGAAGGTTGACGATCAGCGTCGAGCCGCGCGTCCCGGCGGTCTGGCGCGACAGGATGGCGGTCGGCACCTTCTGGAGGCTGATGCGACGCATCAGTTCGCCGAAGCCCGGCAGCTCTTTCTCCAGCACTACCTTCATCGCCTCCGGCGTGAGGTCGCGCGGCGATGGTCCCGTTCCGCCGGTCGTCAGAATGAGATCGACACGCTCTTCGTCGCAGAGGCGCACCAGTTCGCCGCCGACGCTGTCCACGCCATCGGGGACCACCTGCGTCAGGATCTCGTAGGGCGAGGTCACGGCGCGACCGAGCCAGGCCGCGATCGCAGGCCCCGACAGGTCTTCATACTCGCCGCGCGAGGCGCGGTCGGAAACGGTGAGAAGCGCAATTCGGACCATGGTCGAAGCTCCAGCCTGTGAATCACGGGAGAAGACAGCGTTAGCATCTTGCTTCGCCCTTGGCCAAGGCGGCCGAATCGGTCGACAGAAGATGTGCCCGCGACGGCGGGCCGTGTTTATCGGTGCGTGGGACAAAGATTTCGGGATGACCTTCAGCGTGGACATCGGCAACAGGGCGAACGGCACGCGTGCCGCTTTCGACCTTGAGGAACTGCTGGCCACCCGTCTGCTGGTTCAGGGCAATTCCGGTTCCGGCAAATCGCACCTTCTGCGTCGTCTTCTCGAGCAGAGCGCCGAGTGGGTGCAGCAGGCGATCATCGACCCCGAGGGCGACTTCGTGACGCTCGCCGATCGTTTCGGCCACGTCGTGGTGGACGCCAACTGTTCGGAGCGTGATCTGGCGCTGATCGCAGCCCGCGTTCGCAAGCATCGTGTGTCCGTCGTGCTCAACCTCGAAGGGCTGGACGTCGACGGCCAGGTTCGTGCCGCCGCCGCCTTCCTGAATGGCCTGTTCGACGCCGAGCGTGATCACTGGTATCCGATGCTGGTGGTGGTCGACGAAGCGCAGCTGTTCGCACCGGCCGCCTCCGGCGAGGCTGACGGCGAGGCGCGTCGCGCATCGCTTGGCGCCATGACCAACCTGATGTGTCGTGGCCGCAAGCGCGGCCTTGCTGGCGTCATCGCTACCCAGCGTCTCGCCAAGCTGGCCAAGAATGTTGCCGCCGAGGCGTCCAACTTTCTGATGGGGCGCACGTTTCTCGACATCGACATGGCCCGCGCCGCCGATTTGCTCGGCATGGAGCGCCGGCAGGCGGAAATGTTCCGCAATCTCCAGCGCGGCGAGTTCGTTTCGCTCGGCCCGGCGATCGGCCGCCGGCCGGAACCGGTCAGGATCGGTCCGGTGGAGACCATGGGACGCGGCGGCGGTCCCAAGCTGACTCCGCTGCCCGAGCAGGGCGGCGAGGCGGCGCGCGAGCTGATCTTCCGTCCGACAACGGGGGAGGAGGCGCCGCGCGTCGCCGCCGCGCCGGTTTCCACCGCCGATATCCTGTCGGAACTGTCGCGTTCGCGCGCGGCGCTGGCACCTGCGCCAGAGGACAATCCGGCCCAGGCCGACCTGCTGGGCCGCATTGCCCGTGACGAGGCGATCGAGGATATCCTGGTGGAGATGATGGCCGAGCCGGATGCCGCCTTCCAGCCTGTGTCGATGCTCTATCAGGACTTCCTCGTCCGCTGCCGCATCAAGCGGGTGACCGGCGACAGTCTCGATCTGCAGTCGTTCCGTCAGCGTCTGTCGCTGGCCCGCGCCGGCGTCGAGACGGAGGCGGTCGACGAGGACGCCTGGCAGCAGGCCACGCTGATTTCGGCGTCGCTGCCCGAAGACATGCGCGGCGTTTTTCTGCTGGTCGCCAAGGCGGCGCTCCAGAAGGCGCCATGCCCTTCCGATGCCGAGATCGCACGAGCTTACGGCACCCGCTCGCCATCGCGCGCGCGCCGCCTGCTTGCCTACATGGAGGAGCGCGGTTTTCTCGTCTGCGCGTCCGACCTGCGCGGCCAGCGGATGATCCAGCTTCCCGATCTCGGCTGGCAGACGGCGCCCGGCTCGGCGACGGCGGCGGCCGCTGCCGAATAAGACCCTGACAATACGCTCTATTGCTGTGTCTCCGCCTCTTGGAGCGCCGGCGAAAACGCGACAGACTGCCGCTCCGACGGGTGCCGACTCGGGAGGAGATCGGTCGCCGCGCGGGAGGATGGTATGACATTGGCGAAGTTGGGCGAAGGGGCGGCTGCTGCCGTCGACCTTCGCGGTGTTGCGTTTTCGGAAGCCGAGCGGGTGATTTTCCGCGCCGGACCGCTCTCGGCCTCGGCCTTCCGATTTGCCTCCGGCGTCGACGCCGTCAGGCTGTCGAATGGACACGACGAGGTGGTGGTGCTGCCTTTCCAGGGGCAGCATGTCTGGTCTGCCCGTCTTGGCGGCCGCGACGTCGGCATGAAGTCGATGTTCGACATGCCGCGCCCGACGCAGAAGTTCTTCGAGACTTATGGCGGCTATTTCCAGCACGCTGGCATCACGGCGATCGGCGCTCCCGGCCCGATGGAGCGCCGCGAGCAGCATGGCGAGTTGCCTAACGCCCCCTATCGTGATGCAGCCGTCCTGATCGGCGAGGACGCAAGCGGGCGCTACATCGCCGTCACCGGCCGCTACAACCACACGGTTGCCTTTGCCACCAACTACGAGGCGGTGCCGCTCCTGAAGCTCTACGAGGGACGGTCGCGGATCTCGATTGGCATCACCGTCACCAACCTGAAATCGTCGCCGCTCACGGTCCATTATCTCGGCCATCTCAACTGGCGCGCCCGCGAAGGCGGCCGGTTGGTCGGCACGGTGCATGAGACGGCCGAGAGTTTGCGTGTCCGCCAGGAAATCCCGCCGCATATCAAGCCTGGGCCGGGCTATGTCGAATGGATTGCCGAACTCGCCAAAGATCCCAGCAAGGCCGGCACCCTGACGTCGGACAAGATTTTCGCGCCCGAAGTGGTGTTCGCCTTCGATCCTCTGACCGACGACGAAGGCAGATCGCATTTCATGCAGATCCATCCGGACGGGACGGCCGACTACACCTCCTTCAGGCCCGAGGACACTGGTGCCGCGGCCCGCTGGATCTGCCGGACCGGCGATCAGGAGGCGGTCGGAATGGCCTTCCCCGTGCGATCACCCGACGAGGCGGCGCGCGTCAATGGGCAAGAGGTGACCCACGCCCCGCTGGCCCAAGGGGAACGCTTCACGACGGAGATCATCGCGGCCGTCTTCACACCGGCGGAAGCGGAGGCTATGGCCCGCCATATAGAGGCGGTGAAGCGCCAGCGCGCCTGAGGGAGCGTGGAGTTCAGCTGAAGGCGTCGAGTGTCGTCTTCATCATGTCGTTGGCCACCTTCATGGTCTTGGCGGAGGCCTCGTAGCTCATGCGGGCGGTCATGACGTTGACCAACTCGCTGGTCATGTCGACGTTGGGGGTAGCTACCATGCCCTCGGCGTCGGCATCCGGCGACGACGGGTCATAGCTCGGAACATAGGGATCGCCGCCGGCGTTGACGATGCGCGCGGATACGCCGCCGCCCTTGACGTCTGACTGTTTCACTGTCACCGGCGCATAAGCGGACGTCCCGCCTGAAGCGCTTGGTAGCGGACCCGATGATTGGGCATTGGCAATGTTTTGTGCCGAAGCTTCAAGGCGTGTCGTGGCGGCCTGCATCCCCGACGTGGAAATCGACGATTTGGGCGAAATGGACATCGGGGCGGCTCCAGGCACTCGAAGTCCTACATTATGGGGCGAAGACGCTAAGCCCGCCTTGCCGCGATGGAGAGAATTTGAATCATTGCCCGCTCCAGGTGTCGCCGGGACGATTTATCTCCATTTCCGGGAATCTTTGGACGGCGGTTCCTAGAAGAATGCCCTCTTCCGATGCCAAATGAAGAGGCACCCGGACACGGGTGCGGCGGGATTTGACCAGTAGCTTGCGACCGCCGGATCAATCGCTAAAGCGCCATGCCCTCGGCATGGTGGGGCCTTTTCCAGGAGGCGACCATGACCGTCACTCACCCGACAATGCCTATCCACGCCGCCGGACGATGCTGTCGTCGATTTTTTCGAACGTGGCTGAAACCAAACGCTCTCGAACGGGTTTGATGGGTGGCCGGTGCGCGCCGGCCCTGGAGGCAGGAAATGGATAGCGGATATATCGTCGAACTGGCCGGCGAAGCGGCCGGTGTGTTGGTTGGCGCCGGTGGCGTCTATGAGTTTCACGCGGTGGATCCCCGCTTTCGCTCTCTTGAGGGAGCGGTCTTCGACAATGGTTTTGCTGCCGAGCGCGCAGTACGGCGCCTCGCCCGTCAAGGGGCGGGAAAGACGACGCAACGCGGCCGTCGCCAGTATTCCCTCTTCCGCGATGGACTTGGTCTGTCGGGGCGCCCGACGATCGAGGCTTTCAGCACGTAATCCTAGTCCAGACCTTTTCTTGAATCTCTTCTTAAGTCCTTTAATTGACCTCTGTTTTGCCTTGGTTGTCCTTCTCGGCCGTTACCCTTCCAGACGCGCCGATCAACTTCCCCGGGAGCGTTGGCTCCCGGGGCTTTTTGTTTTCGTTGGTCACACGGACGCGGCCTGGGCCCTGCCGGCGATGAGGTCGCGATACCAGAGGGCCGAGGACTTCGGCGTTCGCACCTGTGTCTCGTAATCGACGTAGACGACGCCGAAGCGCTTCGCATAGCCGTGCGACCACTCGTAATTGTCCATCAGTGACCAGACGAAATAGCCGTCGACGCGGATCCCCTTGTCGCGGGCGTCGGCGAGGACCGTCAGATGCTTGTCAAGGTAGTCGATGCGGCCGGGATCGTCGCATTTGCCGTCGATGAGCTCGTCATACTGGGCGCAGCCGTTTTCCGCGATGTAGATGGGCGGCAGCTTGTAGCGGGCATCGAGGTCGGTAAGCAGGCGATCGAGGGCCGGCGCATGGATCTCCCAGCCCATGGCTGTGCGCGGCACGTTCTCCGCCTGAACGGAACGGGCGCGCGGGAAGGGCAGGGCGGGGTCGGCAACGATCCGCTCGGGCGCGTAGAAATTCAGCCCGAGGAAATCGATCGGCGTCGAGATGATCTTGAGATCGTCCGGCTCGATCGTCGGCATGATCGGGCCGAAGGCGTCCAGGACATCGGCGGGATAGTGGCCGAGAAACACCGGGTCCATGAATACGCCGTCATGGAAGGCGCGGTAGCGCTCGGTGGCGGCGATGTCCTCGGGACGGCCGCTGGCTGGATAGAGAGCCTTGGCGTTATAGACGATGCCGGACGGAAGGTCTGCGCGACGCGCCTTGATCGCCTGCATGGCAAGGCCATGGGCAAGGTTCAGCGTATGAATGGATGCGAGCGCTGCGGTCAGATTGCGTTCCCCGGGGGCATGTTCGCCGATGAGGTAGGACAGATGGCCGGAGCACCAGGGCTCGTTGAGCGTCATGATGCCCGACAGACGGTCGCCGAGGCGGGCCATCACCACGTCGGTGTAGTCGGCGAAGGCATAGGCGGTGTCGCGGGCGCACCAGCCGCCGCGACCGTGCTGCTCGATCGGCAGATCCCAGTGATAAAGGGTTGCGTAGGGCTTTATCTCCGCCTTCAGCAACTCGTCGATCAGCCGATCGTAGAAGTCGATGCCCTTTTCGTTGACCGGGCCGCGACCGTCGGGAATGACTCGTGGCCAGGCGATCGAGAAGCGATAGGCATCTGCCGAAAGGGACCTCAGCAGGCGCACGTCTTCCGGCATCCGGTGGTAATGATCGCAAGCGACGTCGCCGGTGTCGCCATTCCTGACGCGGCCTGGAATGCGGGAAAAGGCGTCCCAGATGCTCGGCTTGCGACCATCCTCGTCGTGGGCGCCTTCTATCTGATAGGCGGCGGTGGCGTAGCCGAACACAAACTCGCGGGGAAAACGTTTCGAAAGCGCGGCGTTGGACATCGGGCTCCTCCTCATCTGACACAACGCATTGCCATGAATCGGTTCACGCCGAAAGCCCCCGTCGTTTCTTTTTGCGTTCGTCCGGAATGGGCTGTATTTGGGCCATCACTGAAGGAGATGATCGCGGGCGATGGATAAGCTGGCTTCGTTCAACTGGGTGAAGATCGCCTCCTATCTGATCGTTGGCATCGCCCTGCTTCTTTGCCTTGAGATGGGGTTGCTCGCTGGCCTCCTGGCGGGGCTACTCGTTCATGAGACGGCGATCAGCGCCTCTCCCTGGCTCCGCAACCGTACCGGCTGGACCCAGCAAATGGGCAAGGCGGTGGCTCTTGTCGTCATCGTGGCAGCGATCTCGCTCGGCATCACGGCCGCCGTCGTTTCGGCCGGCTCGCTGTTCACCAACGGATCCGAGGGACTGTTCGCCCTCATTCACAAGATGGCGCAGGTCCTGGAGACCGGGCGCACCTATCTTCCGCCCTGGATCGGCGATTATCTCCCCGTCAACACCGATGAGCTTCGGCGCCAGGCGGTGAAGTTCCTGCAGGACAATGCCTGGGAGCTACAGCGTTTCGGTCAGGACGTCGGCCGCATCCTCGTCTACATCCTGTTCGGCATCATCATCGGCTCGCTGGTGTTGTTCCGCAGGCCGCCCGATAAGCCGCACGGTCCCCTGTCCATCGAACTGATCGGTCGCGTTCGTCGCCTGACGCTGTCCTTCCGTCGTGTGGTTTTCGCGCAGATCCGCATTTCACTTCTCAACACGACGCTGACAGCCCTCTTCCTCTATGGCCTCGATCCGTTGATCGGCGTTCAATTGCCGTTCCTGAAGACCATGGTGGCGGTGACCTTCATCGTCGGCCTGCTGCCGGTGATCGGCAACATCATCTCCAACACGGTCATCTTCATCGTCAGCCTGGGTGTGTCGGCTCCGGCGGCGATCGCCGCGCTGATCTTCCTGATCGCCATCCACAAGCTCGAGTATTTCGTCAACGCCCGCATCATCGGCACGCAGATCAACTCGCGCGCCTGGGAAATGCTCACGGTCATGCTCGCCATGGAAGCGACCTTCGGTGTGCCGGGACTGATCGCAGCGCCCGTCTTCTATGCCTACGTCAAGGAAGAATTGTCGGCCAACGGCCTGATCTGAGAGTGCCGGTTTCCCGACGCTTGCGCTCTTTCGATGATCGTTATAACCTGATGTATATAACGACCAGACGGGAAACCCATCTTCATGAAAAAGTCGCTCGCCCTCGTTGCCGCGCTTGCGCTCGGCCTCCTGACTTCGGCTGCCTCCGCCGCCGATCAGGTGCGGATTTTCGCCGCCGCCTCGGTGGCGCCGTCGATTCAGAAGATCGCCGATACCTACAAGGTCGGCAAGGACGTCGAGGTACTGGTGACTCCGGCCGCCTCAGGTGCGCTGGCCAAGCAGATCGAGGCCGGTGCGCCTGCCGACATCTTCATTTCGGCCGATCTCAAGTGGATGACCTATGCCAACGAGAAGGGCTTGATGAAGGAGGGCAGCAGTTTCAACCTCCTTGGCAACTCACTGGTGCTGGTTGCCGCCAAGGATGACAAGGTCGCCGTCGACCTTGCCGACACGGCGGCGCTGCAGTCCGTGCTCGGCGACGAGCGCCTTGCCGTCGGTGAGGCCAAGAGCGTTCCGGCCGGCGCCTATGCCGAGGAGGCGCTGAAGTCGCTTGGCCTTTACGATGCGGTGTCGCCGCGTTTTGCCCCGGCCGAAAACGTCCGCGTCGCCCTGCAGATGGTCGCCCGCGGCGAAGCCAAGCTCGGCATCGTCTATGGTACCGATGCCGCCGCCGAGCCCGGTGTCGCCGTCGCCGCCACTTTCCCCGAAACGAGCCACAAGGCCATCGTCTATCCGATCGGCCTGACCAAGGGCGCCGGCCCGAGCGCTGCCGATTTCGTTGCCTATCTCAAGGGGCCGGAGGCAGATGCCGTGTTCGCGGCCGCCGGCTTCATCAAGCCGGCCAAGTGAGTGGCCGCCCTCCGACCGATCTCGGTCGGGATGTTCGCTCGCCGATGACCCCTTGCCGGCCGGGTGCCGATCGACCACTGTGAGCTGATGCCGGATCTCTCCCCAGACGCCTGGACCGCCATTGCCCTGAGCTTCAAGGTCGCCGCCGTGGCGACCCTTTGGGGCGTTCCCGTTTCCACCGTGCTGGCGCTGATTCTGGCGCGCGGTCGGTTTCCCGGCAAGGCGCTGTTCGATGGCCTCATCCACTTGCCGCTGGTGCTGCCGCCGGTGGTTACCGGTTACGCTCTCTTGCTGCTGCTCGGACGCAAGGGGCTGATCGGGGCCTTTCTCGACCAGCACTTCGGCATCGTCTTCGCCTTTCGCTGGACGGGCGCCGTCGTCGCCGCCGTGGTGATGTCGCTGCCGATCATCGTGCGCGCCATCCGATTGTCGATCGAAGCGGTCGACGCTCGGCTCGAGCAGGCATCCGGCGCCTTGGGTGCCGGTCCCTTTGCCACTTTCTTCCTGGTGACGCTTCCGTTGTCGCTGCCGGGTATCCTGGTGGGGGCAACGCTTGGATTTGCCAAGGCGCTCGGCGAGTTCGGCGCCACCATCACCTTCGTCTCCAATATACCCGGCGAGACGCGCACCATCGCGTCGGCCATCTACACCGCGAGCCAAAGCCCGGAAGGCGATGGCGAGGCGCTTCTCCTGTCGGTGATCGCCGCTTGCATCGGTCTTGCCGCGCTGGTCGCATCGGAAGTCATCGCCCGTTGGTTCAGGAGGGCCTCGTCGTGATCGACGTGGAGATCCATCAGCGCCTGGGCGGCTTCCAACTCGATGTCGATTTCTCCGGCGACGGTGGCGTCACCGCGCTGTTCGGTCCCTCCGGCTCGGGCAAGTCGTCGGTGATCAAGTTCATCGCCGGGTTGACGCGGCTTCGTTCCGGCCGAATCGTCGTCGATGGCGCGGTGATGGCCGATGGAGAAGGGCGGCACGTGCGGCCGCATCGCCGCCGGATCGGCGTGGTGTTCCAGGAAGCGCGGCTGTTCCCGCACCTGTCCGTCCGACACAATCTTCGTTACGGCCGATTGTTTACGCCCCGAGGCCAGCGTCACATCGCCGAGGGACCGGTGATCGAGACGCTCGGCATCGGTCATCTTCTCGACCGTCATCCGTCGACGTTGAGCGGCGGCGAACAGCAGCGTGTCTCCCTTGGTCGGGCACTGCTCGCATCGCCGCGCCTGTTGCTGATGGACGAGCCGCTCGCCTCCCTCGACGCACCGCGTCGCCTGGAAATCCTGCCGCTGATCGAAGCCCTTCGCGACGAGTTCGGCATTCCCATCGTATATGTCAGCCACGCCGTCGAGGAGGTGGTTCGGCTGGCCGGCAAGGTGGTGGTTCTTGAGGGCGGCAAGGTGGCGCGCGTCGGCTCGCCCACCGATGTGTTTCGCGTCGCAGCCGACCGCTTCGAGATCATGTCGGTAATCGAGGGGCGGCTTGGGCCGCCGAACGGCCCGTTCCAGTTGACGCCCGTCGAAACGCCGGCGGGTATCGTCTGGCTGAACGGCCTCGTGCGGCCACTGGGGCGCGAGGTGCGCGTGCTGGTTCACGCAACCGACGTGGCGCTTGCCACCCGTCGTCCGGAGGGGGTAACCATCCGGACCGTGCTGGTCGGCACCGTGGCCGATGTGCCCGATGGCTCCGGGCCGAGCGTCACGGTCGACGTGGCGCTTGATGGCGGTTCTCATATCGCCGCCTCGGTCACGCGGGCGGCGGTGGCCGAGCTGGATCTCAAGCCGGGGCGGCCGGTGTTCGCGTTGGTGAAATCGGTGGCGCTTGACGAGCGTCCTTTGTGACAGGCGGCCGACCGTTGGTCGCTTCTGAATGCTTTAGCCTCTTTCCTCAGGAGGCAGGCCAAGCTAACTAGCGTCGATCAAATCGCGACGAGGTTTTCCGACCATGGCCGACGCCAACAAGCGCACTCACATTCTCACCCTCTCCTGCGCCGATCGTCCGCGCATCGTCGCCTCGGTCACCACCATCCTCGCCGGCCTCGGCGGCAACATCGCCGAAAGCGCCCAGTTCTGGGATCGGGTCACCAACCGTTTCTTTATGCGCATCGCCTTCGAAACGCCGGCCGCCTTGAGCGCCGAGACGATCCGCGCCGCCCTGTCCGACACCATCGAGACCTTCGGCATGACCGTCGACCTCGTCGATGCGGCCCGCACGCCGAAGATCGTCATCATGGTCTCGAAGTTCGATCACTGCCTGCAACATCTGATGTATCAGATCCGCGTCGGCTGGCTGAAGGCGGAGGTGGCAGCCATCGTTTCCAACCACGAAGACAGCCGCGCCTTCGCCGAGGCGCAGGGCATTCCCTACTATTGCTGGCCGGTCGACAAGGACAAGTCAAACAAGGAAGAACAGGAAGCCAAGGTCATGGCCCTGGTCGAGGAAACAGGCGCCGAATTGGTCGTGCTCGCCCGCTACATGCAGGTTCTGTCCGACAAGCTGTCGTCGGCGCTGTTCGGCAAGGTCATCAACATCCACCATTCCTTCCTGCCGTCCTTCAAGGGTGCCAGGCCCTACCACCAGGCGCACGAGCGCGGCGTCAAGCTGATCGGTGCCACCGCCCACTATGTGACGCCCGACCTCGACGAAGGTCCGATCATCGAGCAGGAAACCTCGCGCGTTACGCACGCCCTCTCCGCCGAGGATCTGGTCGCCGTCGGTCGCGACAATGAGTCGCGTGTGCTCGCCCGTGCGGTGAAGCTGCATCTTGAGGCGCGCGTTCTGATGCACGGCAAGAAAACCATCGTCTTCGCCTGACGCTTTCGGAAGACGAATTCCCAAAATCCCCGAAAGTCGCTGGTGACCGCAATTTGCCGGCATGCATTGGTGCGGCGTCTTCAGGAGGCAGATCTCGCCGGTCCCTGAAAGACAGAGGGGTCTATAAACATGAATTTCCAGATGCAGGCATCGGCATTGGCCGTTGCCGTTCTTTTTGTGTGCGTGGTCGACGCCAGTGCTTATGATCGGCGTGTCGTTGTGGTCAACAATACATCCACGGCAATCCAGGAGTTCTATGCTTCGAACACCGGCCAAGACGATTGGCAGGAAGACATTCTGGGAGAGGACACGCTGCCGCCAGGCGGTGAAATGACCGTCAACATCGACGATGGCTCGGGTTACTGCAAATACGACTTCCGCGCCGTGTTCGAAGACGCCACGGAAGCCACGAAGGCGGGCGTAAATGTCTGCGAAGTGGGGCGTTTCTCTTTCGAAGAGTGAACAAGGCTCGATCGAACGAGCATCCTTTACTCTGCGCCCAGGCATCCACCCGGTGGTTTGGCCCGAATGGCGAGAAGCTTTTCGGGCCGAGACTCTCGCTGCTTTCGGGCGCCGTTAAGCGTTGTTTCACGCCGGCCTGCCAATGTCGCGCCAACCTCACCTCATGGCATGGTGTTGCGGTGCTGAAAGGCGTGTTCCCCGGAGGCCGGTTCGGCGTATTTGCAGGTTGCGGTCTGCTTTACGCCGGATTGTCCGCGGTGATGATCGCGATCGTCCTGGTGGCCGGCGTGAGAACGCCCGTATGGCCTGCCGACGCCGTGGTCGTCGCCCTCTTGGTCAATCGGTCGACCGGAGATCGGTTGGCCGGCGTGGCTGGCGCCCTTGTTGGGTGGCTCCTGTACGCCTGGTTTCGTGGCGGCGACGCGCATTTCTTCGTCTCCATCCTGTTCGTGCGGGCTCTCTCCATGGGAGTCGGCCTCTGGGTGATCGATCTCGTCCGGATCTGGACGGTACGGTCGCACAACGAGGAACTGTTCGAGACGATTGCCGCGCTCGCCGCCGCCCTCTTTGCACCTCTCGCTAGCCTCATCCTGGCGTTTTCCCTCTCGGAAGCCGGAATCCTCCGTAACCCACCAATGCCGATCGGCGTTTGGTGGGGGGGCGGGACCGCCGCTTTTGCCATCTTTCTTCCGACGTTGCTCTATCTGCAACGCGACGCCGCTTGGCTTGGTCACCGACCGGCCTGGCTGAATGGCTGGACCTTCGCAGCCTTGGTTCTGGTGTTCTCGGCTGGTGCCGTCACCGCCACCGCCACGCTGCCAGAACCGATGGTGTTCTTCGTCGTCCCCCTGTTGCTCGCGAGCTTCGTTCTCCGTCCCATCGACATGGCAGCATTGTCGGGTACGGTCTGGTTCGTGACGATGATGGCAGCCTACGGCATGGTCGAAGCGTCGCACGCCCCCCTGTTGACGCCTCTCGGCGTTTCCATCGGTGCGTTGCTGCCCATCGCCACCTGCGTGTTGCTGGAGCGGCTGCGTCAGCGCAAACGGGATCTGGCGGAAAGCGAAAACCTGTTTCGCCGCTCCATGGATAACGCCAGCATCGGCATGACGATCATCGGCACGGATGGTCGTTACCAGAAGGTCAATTCAGCCTTCTGCAACATGACCGGCTACAGCGAAGAGGAACTCCTCGGCCGGAGCTTCAAGGACATTACCTACGAAGAAGATAAGGAAAAGCTGGCCGGCTTTTGCAAGGGTATTGCGGAAGGCAGGATACGCAACCTCAAGGCCGAGAAACGCTATGTGCGGAAGTCGGGCGAGGTCTTTTGGGCGGAAATCTCCATCATCGTCTTCGACGATGCGATGACTGGGCGGCCGGATCGGTTCATCACCCAAATCGAAGACATCGATCTCAAGAAGCGGACGCTGGAAGCCATAGCGGAGAGCGAAAGCCGCTGGGCTTTCGCCTTGGAGAACGGCCAGCAGGGCGTCTGGGATGTCGACAAGATAGGTGGGCGGCTCTACACCTCGCCCACTTGGAAACGCATGCTCGGCTACGAGCCGCACGATGTGTCGATCGATGGAGGCGATGCCTGGCTCGAACTGATGCACCCGGACGACCGCGACAACTTTCTCAGCGTCAACTATGCGCATGAGCGCGGCGAGACGGAGTGGCTCGAAGCGGAGTTTCGCCTGCGCCACAAGGACGGACACTGGGTCTGGATTCTCGATCGCGGCAAGGTGATTTCTCGCGACGCCGACGGGCGCCCGCTTCGCATCATCGGTACCCATACCGACATTACGCGCAACAAGGCGGCAGAGCTGGAAATTCAGCTTCTCGAAGAACGCGTTCGCCTCGCCGTCGAAGCCGGCGGCATCGGTCTGTGGAGTATCGATCTCGCCACCGGCGCGGCAACTTGGAATGGCGAGACCTTTGGGCAGATGGCCAGCGAGGGCGCCGATCAGCGGTCGATGGAGTGGCTGCGCTTCGTGCACCCCGAAGATCGGCCGGGCCTGTCGGAGATGCTGCGGCAGGCTGCCTTGGACCCGGATGCAAGGGTGAACACCACGTGCCGCCTGCTGAGCCCGACGCGCGGCGTGGTTCACATCCGTGTGCTTGCCGACAGGGTGACATTGTCGAACGGCGATCGTCTGCTGCTCGGCACGGCATGGGATATCAGCGAGCAGGTGAGCTCCGCCCAGGCGCTGCGCGACGAGAAGGAACGCCTTCGAACGACGTTGCACGCCATCTCCGACGGTGTGATCGCCACCGATGCCGACGGTCGCGTCGCGCTGATCAATCCCGCCGCTCAACGAATGACAGGGCTTTCCGAACCGGAAGCCTGCGGTCATCCGATCGAAGAGGTCTTCCAGGCCGTTCATGACGACACGGGGCAGCCGGCGGCCTCATGCGTGCGACAGGTGCTGGAGACGGGCCAGCCGGTCGAGCGGCTCGGAACGCAGGTCATCGATGTGCGCGGCCGCGATGTGCACTACATCCGCGAAGCGGCGGCGCCGATCATCGCCGCCGGCGCCGACGGTCGGGCCGGCGCCGTTCTGGTCTTCCAGGATGTCTCGGCCGAGCGCGCCATGCAGCGATCTCTCGCCCATGCCGCGACCCATGACGACCTCACCGGACTCGCCAATCGCCGTTACTTCGAGACGCGCATCCAGGGCATGATCGCTGCGGCGCGCGAGGATGGTAGCCAGCAAGGTCTGCTGTTTGTCGATCTCGACCGCTTCAAGATCGTCAACGACATGGCGGGACATCTGGCCGGCGACGCTCTCCTGCAGGAAGTGGCACGCACCATGCGGTCGATCGTGCCGATCAGCGATTGTCTCGCCCGGCTGGGCGGTGACGAGTTTGCGGTGCTGATCGAGAACTGCGACCGCCAGTTCGCAGCCTTCGTCGGCGAAAAACTGATCGACGCCATCGAGGCCATTCGCTTTACCTGGGAGGGTAAGGTCTACGAAGTCGGCGCCAGCGTCGGCGTTACCCAGGTCGACGGCACGACTGCGAGCGCCGAGGCGGTGCTGGCCGAGGCCGACGTCGCCTGCTACGCCGCAAAGGCCGCCGGTCGCGGTCGCGTCTCGGTCTTCATGCAAGATACGGGCGAGGCGCAACAGCACATGAGCGACTTCCGTTTGGCCGCTCGTATCCGCGAAACCATCGAGAACGACCGGTTCGTGCTTTATGCTCAGGAAATCAGGCCGATTGGCGCCCCGAGTGCGAGCGGCCGGTCGCTTGAGATCCTCATCCGCATGCTTGACGACGATGGTGGTGTGCAGACGCCGGACACCTTCATCCCGGCCGCCGAGCGCTTCGACCTGATGGGCGCCATCGACCGGTGGGTACTCGCCAGGGTGATCGCGGACTTCGGGCCGGCGATCATGGCGGTGCCCGACCTGCGTGTGGCCGTCAACCTGTCGGCAAACTCGCTCAACGATCCGACACTCTGGCGTTACCTTGCCGACCTCTTCCTCGCGAGTCCCCTGTCGCCCTCGCGCCTGACGCTTGAGATCACCGAGACGGCGGTGATCAACTCCTTCGAAGTGGCACGCGATTTCATCCGCGCCGTGCGCGGCGTCGGTTGCCGCGTCAACCTCGATGACTTTGGGTCCGGCCTGTCGTCCTTTACCTATCTGAAGAGCTTCGACGTCGATGCCATCAAGATCGATGGCAGTTTCGTTCACAACATGGCCAATAGCGCCTACGACCGCTCCGTCGTCCGGGCGATCAACGAAATCGGCCGTCAACTCGGTGTCGAGGTGATCGCCGAGCGCATCGAGGACGAAGCGACACTGAAGGAACTGGCAGCGCTCGGCGTCGGCTACGGTCAGGGCTATCTTTTCAGTGAGCCGAGCGACTTCAACGCAGTGCTCGCCGGCTACGGCGACGAGCTGGGCCTCACTCCTGCCGAGTCGCTGCGTGCCTGAGCTTGTCGGGCTTCGCTTGGACCTAAGCTCAGGTTGTTTCTTCCAAAAAGCCGGCTCATCATGCCCTCGTCGGTGGCCAGCCGGAAGACCGGCCCGATAGAGGAAAGGCGCGCGGCGACCGTCGCGTCGGCCGCGCTTTCGCTGAGGAGAGCGATATGGCCAAGGGACAGATGAGAAAAACCAAGGAAGCGCGCAAGCCGAAGGCAACGAAGCCTGCCGGCGGATCCAAGACCGCTTCGGTGACGGACGTCTTCGCCAAGGCGAGCGACGATGCCACTCACCATGCCGGCAAGAAGAAGTCTGCGGCCTGACGGCCGACCTCAGATGAGATCGAGCGTCGTGCGGCCTTCGCCGTAGGCCTCGGTCCAGTCGGCGGCAAAGCCGGCTATGCCCGAGTCCGTCAGCGGATGGCGGATCAGCGCTTCCAGAATGTCGGGTGGCAGCGTCGCCGAGTGCGCGCCGGCCATGGCGATGTCGTGGACCTGCTGAACGTTCTTGAACGAGGCGGTGAGCAGCCGGGTCGGCAGGGCGTGGATGCGGAAGAGATGGGCTATGTCGGCGACGACCTTGACGCCGTCGCCGCCGATCATGTCGAGCCGGTTGACATAGGGAGCGGTGAAGGCCGCGCCGGCGACCGCCGCCATCAGCGCCTGCTGGGCGGTGACGATGGCTGTCGCAGTGACGCGGAAGCCGAGCCCCGATAGTCGGCGGATCGCCTTGAGACCCTCGGCCGTCACGGGAACCTTGGGATGAAATCCGGTTCCCACGAAGTCGGCCAGCTTGCGCGCTTCGGCCACCATGGTGTTGGCGTCGCGCGCCGTCACCTGAACGTGCAACATGGCCCCGTCGCCGATCACGGCTCGGATGTCCTTGATGACATCCGGAAACGGCCGCTTCTCGCGCGCGATCAGCGTTGGGTTGGTGGTCACTCCGGCGATCGGATAGAGATCGGCCAGGCGGGCGATGGCAGCAGCGTCGGCGGTGTCGAGAAAATAGATCATTGGTCTCTCCCTGTGCCGACAATAGCCTTGGCCGGCCTTGCCGTCACGGGGTCAGAGCGTTGCCATCCGCTGCCACAGACGCGCCGCTTCGGCGCGCGCCTCGGCTTCGATGGCGCCGGCATCGGCACCGACGAGACGACCGTCGCGAACGACGAGTCGGCCGCCGACTACCACCAGCGCCACCTTTCCGTCTTCACGCACCACCACGTCGCCGGCCGCGCCGGTCGCGAGCCCGGTCGCGGAGAAGCCGAAGCGTTCGGCGATCAACCGTTGGCCGGCGTCGAGACGGCCAGTCGCCCGATCGTCGCCTTCGGCTGCGGCGATGCGGAAGAGGGCGGCTTCCTCGACGGCCATGTCAGCGTCCCAGCCGTCACAGCCGAGCGCGACGTTATCCGAGTGGCGGAGATTGGTCGGGTAGCCCACCCGGTTACCCTCGTTGGAGCGCGGGTTCTGGACGAACCAGAGGTCAAGCCTGTCGGCCTCACGCACCTCGTCGGCCGTGAGATGCACGCCGTGGGCGAGGATCGAGCCGGGCGGCAGCGCATCGAGCGCCAGCAGTCGCTCGAGCGGGCCGGCATAGCCACGCGCCCGGGCATCCTCCACGTCGTCAATGGCTTCGGCGACATGGACGTGCATCACCGTGCCAAGCCTGCCGCAAAGCTCGCCCGCTGCGCGGATGGTATCGTCGGACACGGTGAAGCTGGCATGCAGACCGACCAGACGGCGGACGAGCGGCGTCTCCTCGACGTTGCCGCATTCGACAAGCCCGGCCTCGGCTTCTGCGCGGCCGAAGTTGCGCTCGGTGGCGCCGAAGGTGAGAAGCGCCCGCACGCCGAGATCTTCGGCGGCGTCCGCCAGCACCTGAAGCGAGCCGCCAATGAAATGCGGCGACTCGTGATGGTCGACAAGGCTGGTGGTACCGGCGAGCAGCGCCTTGGCGATGTAGTCGCGGGCCGACGCTCTGAGGGCCTGGCGGTCGAGCGCCCGGTCGAGCCGCCACCATACCTTCCGCAGGATCTCGATGAAGTTGGCGGGCGCCGGTTCGGCCGGTGGCATGCCGTAGGGTGCAAGGCCGGAGTAGAGATGGGTATGGGCGCAGACCGCGCCCGGCCGGATTTCTCCATCCGGGCACGCCACGACCGGCGCGGCCGGATCGGCTGTCTCGACGATGGTGCCGTTGACGATGGCGACGGTGCGGCCGGTCCGATCGGGGCCGATGGTGATCGAACGGGTCAATGCCAGTCGCTCCGGTCGAGCTCGGGGTCGAGGCCGACCGATAGCGCCCGCGCCGCCGGGCTGTCGATCATCGGCAGAACCGTGCGCCGCACGCCGTCGAAGGCCGCCAGCGCCGAGGCAACGGCGCCGGCCGTCGGCACCAGGCCGATCTCGCCGATGCCCTTGGCGCCGAACGGTCCTTCCGGCTCGTGCTCCTCGATGATGATCACCTCGACCTCCGGCATGTCGGAGGCCCTGAGCGCGCCGATTTCGCGAACGTTGGCCGTCACCGGCATGCCGTCCTTGCACGGAAGCTGTTCGGTCAGGGCGTAGCCGAGGCCCATGTGCACGGCCCCCTCGATCTGCCCTTCGGCCAGCTTCGGGTTGAGAGCCTTGCCAACGTCGTGAGCGGCGATCACCTTGGCGACGCGGCCGGCCTTGTCGAGGATGGCCACCTGCGTTGCCCAGCCGAAGGCTGTGTGGGTCTTGATCTTGCCGTTCTTGAGCTGCCCCGGCGCCGTCGTGTCGTCGATCAGGATATCACCGGCGAACACCTCGCCAACGAGATCCTTCAGCGTCTTGCCCCCATCGAGAGCGGCGCGGAGCGCTTTCGCCGCCTTGATCACCGCGTTGCCGGCCAACAGGGTGCCACGTGATCCGGTGGTCTGGCCGCAGCCGACGTCGTAGCGGCTGTTGACCTGCGGCACGAAGATGGACGAGGGCAGGCCGGTCACCTCGGCTGCCGACTGGGCGGCGATGGTGAGGAGGCCCTGTCCCATTTCGGTGAAGCCGATGTGGAGGCCGATGCGGTCTTCCGCCTCGATCTCCAGGCGGCACTTGCCCCATTCGAGCGCGCCGTTGCCGATGCCGGAGTTCTTCACCGCGCAGGCGACGCCGACCGCCTTGCCCTCGGCCTTCGCCGCGTAATAGGCGTCCTTGACGGCGAGCAAGGACTTCTCGAGGCCGACCGACTTCTCCAGGATCTGACCCGAGGAGAACACGTCGCCGACGCGAACGCCGTTGCGCCAGCGCATCTCCCAGCCGTCGATGCCGACCTTCTCTGCAAGAAGATCAAGGCAGCCTTCCATCGCGAACGACGTCTGGTTGACGCCGAAGCCGCGCATGGCGCCGCAGGGCGGGTTGTTGGTGTAGGCGGCGATCGAGTGGATGGACAACGTCGGCACCCGATAGGGGCCGCAGGCATGGCCGGCGGCGCGCTCCAGCACCTTGTCGCCCACAGAAGCGTAACAGCCGCTGTCGCCGAGAATGTCGATCTTGGCGGCGGTGATATGGCCATCCGCGTCGCAGCCGACGGAATAGGTCATCTTCATCGGATGGCGCTTGGGGTGGAGGCGAACTGACTCCTCCCGAGAGAGAACGACCCTCACGGGGCGGCCGGTGAGGCGCGCCAGAACGGCTGTCTGCGCCTGCACCGTCATGTCTTCCTTGCCGCCGAAGGCGCCGCCGGTCGGCACCAGTTCTACGAAGATGTTGTCAACTGGCTCACCGAGCACGCCGGCCACCGCCTTGCGGTCCTCGAACACGCCTTGGCCTTGAGAGTAAAGGTGAAGGCGGCCGTCTTCGAGCGGCACCGCCAGTGCCGCTTCGGGCTCCAGGAACAGGTGTTCGATGCGTTGGGTCTGCCACGTGCCGGAGACGACGTGGGCGGAGGCAGCGAGAGCCGCCTCGACGTCGCCACGCTCGATCACGGTCTCGGACAGCAGGTTGGGTTGGCGCGGATTGACCTGCCGCGCGCCGGGCTTCAGCGCCTCTTCCGGCGACAGCGTTGGTTCCAGCACCGTGTAGTCGACGGCGACGAGAGCCGCCGCCGCGCGGGCGGCCCGTGGCGTCTCGGCCGCGACGGCGGCGATGACGTCGCCGACGTAACGCACCTCTTCACCGACCGCGACGAACACGGGCCAGTCCTTCTTGATCTGCCCGACCCAACGGTCGCCGGGCACGTCCTCGGCGGTGGCGATGCGCACCACGCCGGGATGGGCGAGCGCCTTCGAAAGATCGACGGAGTTGACCCGGGCGCGCGCATGCGGCGACAGCACGAAAGCGCCGTGCAACAGGCCCGGCACATCAATGTCGGCGAGGAATGGCCGATCGCCTAGAGCCAGGTCTCCACCGCGGAAGCGCTCGACCGGCCGGCCGACTCCGCCATCGGTCATCGGTTGCGGATGCGGCTTCAAGCCGGCCTTGACGTCGCGGATCAGTTCGACGGCGTCGATCACCTTCTTGTAGCCGGTGCAGCGGCACAGGTGGCCATCGAGGGCGGCGGCGATTTCCTGCCGGTCCGTCGCTTCGCCGGCGTCGGTCAGCGCCTTGATGCGGACCACGAGGCCGGGCGTGCAGAAGCCGCACTGGACGCCGGCGGCGACCTGGAAGGCGTCGGCATAGAGCTGGCGTTCCGCGTCATCCACGCCTTCCAGCGTGACGATCGGTCGCCCCTTCACGGCGGTCGCCTTGAGGGTACAGGTCTTGCTCGGCTTGCCGCCGATCAGCGCCAGACAGCAGCCACACTGACCTTGGCCGGAACAGGCATCCTTCACCGAGGTGATCTTCAGCCGGTCGCGCAACACGGAAAGCAGCGTCTCGTCCGCCTCGACATCGAGCTGATGGTCGCGACCGTTGACGGTAAGGGTGATCATGGGCATCTGGCGGGTCCGTTCAGTCGAAGGCGGCGTTGGCGTAGGTGACGATCGTCGGCGCCGTGACGGCGCGGGCAATGCGGGCGAGAAGGATGATGCGGCCGATGTCGACCGGCTGGTCGGCCGTGCCGGAGACAGCCGTGGGCGAGGACGGATCGACAGAGAGGTCGAACCCGTCGCCGCGACAGGCGAGGCGGGCGCCGTCGTCATCGATCGTGAAGCGTCGGCCGTTGTCGCGAACATGCAGACGCAGGCCTGCCGCCGTCCGCTCGACGGCAAGGCCGTCGCGGTCCGGCGCATCGTCGAGACTTGCGGCCGAGCCGAACAGATTGGCCTTGCGGGCATAGGGGCCGCCAGTTTCCGGACAGGTCACGTCGCAGTTGCCGCAGCGGTTGCAGACGTCGGCGAAGATACCGATCTGCTGGGCACGCGTAACCGGTTGGGCTTCGCTTACGACCACGCCCTCGCCGGGGCGAAACGTCGCAGAGGCGACGGGCTCCTGCGGCAGCGGATAGCGGAAGATGGCGTCGTTGGGGCAGACGTTGACGCACTTGCCGCAGGTCTCGCAGTCCAGAAAGGCGAGCGCTAAGCCTGTGCGGCGCGGCGGATGATCGACCTCGGGGCGGCTGTAGCGGCGGTCATCGGCCACGCGGGCGGCATAGTGGACGGTATTGCGAAGCCGAGTCGCCGATACCCAGGGTTGGAAATCCTGGCCGGCTGTTTCGCGCAGGTCGTCTCCGGCTTCTAGCGCAGCGGCGAGCATCGCCTTTCGCTCTGCTGGAAGGTCGAGATCGTCGAGAGCCTGACCCGCAAGCCCGAAGGCCTTCAGCGCGTAGCTGTCGAGATCGGGCGCCTCCACCTCGGCCATGCGGTCGGCGAGGTCGGCGATATAGTCGGCACCCTTGCCGTAACCGGCGCCCTTCAGAAGGTCAGTGCAGACGCTCACCGGCTTGAGGCCGAGCGCCACCGTGTCGGCAAAGTTGCCGACATCGATGCCGGCCGAGAAGGAGATCGGGAAGCGGTCGCCGAACTCGGCCCTGAACCGCGCGACGAGCTCGATGGCCAGCACATGGAGCGGTGGCCCCGAAAGATACATCTCGCCCGTGCCCTCGGGAAAGAACTGCTTGTGGTTCTGGACGAGCAGCGTGTTGGAGAACTTGACCCCGAAGCCGCGCCCGATCTTCTCCGCCAAGCCGCCTAGCCGGCTAATTATCCCTCTCACGTCCTCCCATTTCGCGTCCTTCTCGAAGGTCGCGTCCGGCACCACGAGGTCGGTATAGCCGAGCTTGTCGTGCAGAAGGGCATTGAGATCGGCCTTGCCGAGCAGCGTCGGGTTGAGCTTGACGACGACGTCGAGCCCTTCCTCGGCCATCAAATGGGCGGCGATCGCTTCGATCTCGCTCGGTGGGCAGCCGTGGAAGGTGGAGATGGTCACGCTGTCGGAGATGCAGGTCGGAAAGGCGAGGTCGCGGAAGCGAGCATAGTTTTCCGGAATCTCAAGCCGCAGCCGATCGATGACCGCGCTGGCATCCTTCATTCCGGCGATGAAGGCGCGAACCTTGTCCGAGCGGATGCCGGCGAGGTCATAGCCGACGCTCATGTCGATGACCGTATCTTCCAGGCCGGGGGCGAGCCCTTCCGCCTTGGCCATCTCGATCAGCATCATCGCCTTGACATACTCCTCGAGCGATTGCTCGAGAGACAGTTCTTGCGACCACTCGATATTGAAGCCGACCGTCTCCATGTCGATGCAGGGGCGGGCGATCTCAAGGTGGTCGAGCACCTGCACCGTCTTGAGCTCGATCACCCGGCCGCCGGCCAGCCAGCTCAGCACGATGTTCTGCGCCAGCTGGGTGTGGGGCCCCGCCGCCGGCCCGAAGGGCGTTGCCGCCCTGCGGCCGAAGATCGAGGTGGACAGATCGCGGCCGCTCGCCGCCTTGGCGAACTTGAAGCGCGGCAGGTGGAAGGCGCTCTTCTTCGCCTCAAGCTCGCGGAACATCCGCTTGACGAGTATCGGCAGCGGAATCGGCGTCAGGTCGGCCATGAAAGTCTATCCCGGGGCGTCAGACCGGCGCCGACAGGAGCGGATACATTTCCGGCCGCCGGTGCTTCTGGAAGTTGAAGATATTGGCGCGAATCTCGGTGCAGCGATCAAGGTCGCAGTCATGCGTAACCAGTTCGTCGCCGAGCGTCGAGGCCATGGCGACGATCTCGCCGGTCGGGGCGATGATGCAGCTCTGGCCGATCAGTACGCAGTTCTCTTCGTTGCCGGCCTTGCCGACGCCGACCACCCACATGCCGTTGGCATAGGCGCCGGCCTGCATGGCCAGGTGATTGTGGAAGCACTGGAGATGATCGTGCTCGGGGGCGAGCGGGTAATGATACGGCGTGTTGTAACCGATCAGCACCATTTCCGTGCCGCGCAGCGCGTGCTCGCGATAAGTTTCCGGCCAACGACGGTCGTTGCAGATCGCCATGCCGAGCTTGCCGCCGAGGCAATCGGCCGGCGTAAAGAAGGTATCTCCCGGCTCGAAATAGCGCTTTTCGAGGTGCTGGAAGGCCCGCCAGGGCTCGTTCTCGGTGTGACCGGGCAAGTGAACCTTATGGTAGCGGTGGACGATAGCCCCCGTCTTGTCGACGATGATGGAGGTGTTGAAGCGCCTGATACGGCCGTCGATCACCGTCTTCTCGGCATAGCCGAAGCTGATGGCGACGCCGAGTTCCCTGACCTTGGCAAACAGTGGCGCGGTGGCCGGGCCGGGCATCTCGGTCTCGAAGAAGGTATCGACCTCCGCCTGGTCTTCCATGAACCAGCGCGGGAAGAAGGTGGTCAGCGCGAGCTCCGGATAGACGACCAGATCGCAGCCGCGCCGGGCGGCTTTCTCAAGCAGGGCGATCATCCTGCTGACGA
Source organism: Pleomorphomonas sp. NRK KF1 (assembly GCF_023721755.1). GTDB lineage: Bacteria > Pseudomonadota > Alphaproteobacteria > Rhizobiales > Pleomorphomonadaceae > Pleomorphomonas. The sequence continues at coordinate 317,319 of NZ_JAMDLH010000003.1, forward strand.
CGACTTCGCGGCTGTCGGCTCGGGCGATCGGACCAAGCTGGGCGGCACCGACGACGATGGTGCGGGACATTCTCTCGATACTCCTCAGACGGGTGTGTTGGCGCGGCCGGCCAGTTCCAGCGCTAGCGTGCCGAGCACGGCAAGACCGTTGGCGATGTCGCTGGGGGCCGTGAACTCGGCAACGTTGTGACTGAGCCCGGCGATAGACGGCACGAACACCATGGCCGCCGGGCAGGTACGGGCGAGCATCTGGGCATCGTGTCCGGCGCCGGAGAACATGCGGCGGGTGGTGAGGCCGAGGCTCTTGGCTGTCTTGTCGACGCGGCCGACCAGTTCGCTGTCGAAGGCGACGGGCTCGAAACGAGCCAGCGGACGGCGGGTGAAGGAAACATGTTCCTCCTCGGCTACGCGGGCGACCAGGGCGGCCAACCGCGCTTCCGCCTCGGCCAGCACCTTCTCCTTGGGATGGCGGAGGTCCACGGTCATCTGCGCCATCTCGGCGACGACATTGACGAGGTTGGGGCGAAGGCGCAACGAGCCGACGGTGCCGACCATGTCGCCGCCGATCGACTTGGCGATGTCGGCAACGCCATGAGCGATGCGGGCGGCGGCAAGCCCTGCGTCGCGCCGAAGACGCATTGGCGTGGCGCCGGCGTGGCTCGCCCGGCCCGACAGCGTGATCTCGGTCCAGGAAATGCCCTGCACGCCCTCGACGACGCCGATGTCGATGCCCTCGGCTTCCAACACCGGTCCCTGCTCGATGTGATACTCGAGATAGGCGGCCGCCTTGATGCCGCCGAGCGGTGCGGTGCCGGCATAGCCGATGTCGGCAAGATCGTCGCCGAGCCGCGTGCCGTCGATGGAGATGGTGTCGAGCGCGTCCTGAAGCGACAGATCGCCGACGTGAACGAGACTGCCCAACATGTCCGGCTGGAAGCGGGCGCCTTCTTCATTGGTGAAGGCGGCGACGGTGACCGGATGAACGGTGGATATCTTGGCGTCGTCGAGGGCCTGCAGCACTTCGAGGCCGGCGAGCACGCCGAGGTTGCCGTCATACAGACCGCCGGTTGCCACTGTGTCGATATGCGAGCCCATCATGACCGACGGACCGTCCTGCGTGCCCTTGCGGGTGCCGAAGATGTTGCCGATCGGATCGATCGCAACATCAAGGCCCTGTTCGCGCATCCAGCCGACCACGAGATCGCGGCCGGCGCCATCTTCGGGCGTCAGGGCGAGGCGGCAGACACCGCCTTCCGGTAAGGCGCCAACCTGACCAAGCGCCTTGAGGCGCGCGACGAGGCGGTCGCCGTTGACGGGCAGGGCGGGAGAAAGGTCTGTCATCTCAGTGCTCCAGCGCGAACCGCGTGGCCGGTGCGGCCGACGACGCGGGCGTAAAGATCCGGATCGGTGTCGCCCTCGCTGCCGATGAGCAGGACACGCGAGGTGCGATCAAGACCAAGCGACCGCCGCCAGTCCGGCTCTCCGGCGGCGACGATCAATCCGGCAAGGCCTGCGACCCCCGATTCGCCGCCGACAATGGTGGCCCCGGCGACGCCAGACGCCAAGAGCCGCATTGTTGCGAGGGCTGCTTCGTCCGGGATGGTCATGAATGCGGACGCCCCGTCCCTGAGGATCGGCCAGGCGATAACGGAAGGTTCGCCGCAGGCCATGCCGGCCATGATGGTGTCGAGATCACCCGTGACGGCGGTCGGCTTTCCGAATCGCACGCTTTCGTAAAGGCAGGCCGCCTTGGCCGGTTCCACCACCGTTACGATGGGCATGTCGGCGCCATAGGCTTCCCAGAGGTGGGCGATGACGGCGGCGGCGAGGCCGCCGACACCGCATTGAAGGAATACGTGGGTTGGCGATGCCTCGCTTGCGCCGAGGGCCTCGGCCACCATCACGGAATAGCCCTGCATGACGTCGCGTGGCACGTCGGTGTAGCCTGGGTAGGACGTATCGGAAACCACGAACCATCCGTTCTCAGCGGCGGCCCGATCGGCCTCGCGCACGGAATCGTCGTAGTTGCCCTGCGTCCTGACAACTTCGGCGCCATAGCGGCGAATGGCATCGACGCGTCTTTCCGAGACGGTGGCGTGAACGAAGATCACCGCTCGCGCGCCAAACATGCGCGCGCCCCAGGCGACGGACCGGCCGTGATTGCCGTCCGTCGCGCAGCAGACGGTGATATCCTTGGCGGCTTCCACGAGCCGGCCGGTCGCCAGCGCCGTTTCGTCGATGTCGCCATGGCGTCGGCGAAGTTCGCTGGCGAGCAGGCGAAACACCGCATAGGCACCACCGAGGGCCTTGAAGGAGCCGAGACCGAAGCGGGAGCTTTCGTCCTTGTAGTGAATGCTGGCAACGTCGAGACGCTCCGCCAGCTTGACAAGCGCGACAAGCGGTGTCGGCGCATAACCTGGCCACGAGGTTATGACCCCGGCCGCCCTGATGTAACCGGCGTGCGACAGCGTCGACTTGAGGGCGGTGGGATAGGCGCCCTTCTTGCGCGAAGGATTGCCGAGAAGGGTCGCCGTGGCAGGCGAGAAAGCCTGTTGTGAGAAAAGGTCGGTCATCGATCCCATGGTCTTGCTGCCGGCTGTCCGGCTTGACAGTGAAGCATATATGAAAGAGAATTTTCATGAAATGGAAAAGATGAAAAAAGAGGCGATTGCCGACGGTGTGAGCGGACGGGGCGGCGTGGCGCAGGGCGATGCGGTCGACGTCCGGATCGCCGCGCTGTTCGACGAGCTGACCGAAAGCGAGAAGCGTCTTGCCGAGGTCGTGCTTGAGGCGGCCAGCGACCTCTCGGCCTTCACGGCCGGCGAGTTGGCGGTGCGCGCCGACGTATCGGCGGCAACGGCCGCTCGTTTCTTCCGGCGCCTCGGTTACGAAAGCTATGGCGACCTGCGCCGTTCGGTTCGCGATGCGCGCACTTGGGGGTCGCCGCTTTACGAGCTCTCCGCCGCGGAGCGGCCGGCAGATTTCGCACGGCATGTCGCTCAGGACATCGAGAATCTCCAACGCCTGATCGCCGACCTTCCACCGGCGTCCCTTGCCGCTGCCGTGGATTTGCTCGCTTCGGCGCGGCGGGTTCATGTCATCGGCTTTCGCAACTCGGCGGCGCTGGCATCTTATGCACGCGGGCTCCTTGCCCACGTGAAACCGGACGTCCGCTTGCTGCCACTGGCCGGGCAGACGCTTGCCGAGGAGCTTGTCGACCTGACTTCCGAGGATGCTTTCCTGGTATTTGGGTTTCGTCGTCGACCACCGGCGCTGCGCGATGTGATGGCGGCCGTTCGCGAAGCGGGCGCGCGCATCCTTCTCGTCACGGATGCATCGGCGGCGCGCACCGCCCATCTGGCGCACGTGACGCTCCGCTGCCCCAATCAGGGCGCGAGTCTGTTCGACAGCTACGTGGCGCCAATGTCATTGATCAGCCATCTCGTCTCTGCAGTGGGCGCGGCGCTCGGCCCGGCCGCCGAGGGGCGTCTGGCAAAGATCGAAGATCTGCATCGACGCCTTGAGCCGTTTTCCCCCGCCGGTCGTCGGTTGCAGCGCGGCTGAGTTGTCAGATCGCTTAACGGCCGGAAGTTGAGAAAACTCTCGCAGAATCAGAAACCTGGAGGCGTGTTCCACCTTGGCGCGCACTTCTTTGCTGTAGAAACTGTCCGCATTAACTCTACTTTCGCACGACTCTTGGTGAAAAAGATGTATACTTCCACCCTATGAAAGCGAGTTAACGCGTCGGATCGGTGCGATTGACTCATCTTTCATTAACCTTCTCCGTGCGAGGCTGAGCTTCAGTCTCGGCGCGGGTCGGGTGAACAGCGAGCGCGCCAGCTCCGTGGCGGCCACCTCACCCAAGCCGGCGGGTTCCGTTTCTCGCGCAAGCGAGTCGGAAGCCCGACAGGTTTATGCGGGTTTGGATAGACCCGGAAAGCGCCCGACGAGCCATCGGTTCGGAGGGATTCTTTTCCATTCCGGTCGATTGTCGGCCGGTAGCATTCGGGTTGGCGCCAATGTTTATTCTCGTTCTTATTGCAAGCTTGGCGTATTTCGCGGTCGGGCTCGGCTTTTCGATGCTGTCGCTTCACGAGCTGGCCACCAACGGGCGCAATCGCCCTCTCAGCCGGCTGGTAGCCTGGTTGGGCGTCTTGTTCTGGTTGCCGATATTGCTTGCCGTCGTCGTGGGTGCCCTTTTCGCGTCACGTCGGCCGACGCAGTCTCCGGTTCCTGCCGCTGCAACGCAATCGGGTGCCATCCTCTCCGAACGGCGTGCCGTGCGCAGGGCAGCCCGTCAGGTCTGAACAGGACACGAAACGCCTGGTTTTGGGGGCGGTCGCGACTTGGCCGGTAGACTGAAAGTTGCGCCGGCCAAGTTTTCCGCATCGTGCCACGCAAACTAACTATCTGAAAAGACGGCAAATCCGCCGGTTCTCAAAAAGCCGCGTCGCTTGGGCAGAAAAGCTCTTGCATTCGTTCGGCCAGTTGGATAGACACTCCCCAGCGATCGGGACCGTCACTTCATCGCGGCGGTGTCCAAATCGTATTGGCTTGCGCTCGTAGCTCAGCTGGATAGAGCATCAGACTACGAATCTGAGGGTCAGGAGTTCGAATCTCTTCGAGCGCGCCATTTTCTTCTCCCATTTTGACTGGATTTGCTAAGGCGGCGACGTCGGCCTGATTGGTCGTCATGCGCGGGCCTATGCGGCTGTGTCCCCTGAAGAGCGACCACCGCGATTGTCCAAACCAGAACTCGATCCTGTCCTCAGCGAAGGACGTCCGGGTGCTCTTGCAGCCAAGTCCTGTGCCGGTTCATGCCGTCTCGATCATGGTGGCTGCTGGTAGCGTCGCCTGAAACTCGGTTGGCGTGCAGCCCAGCTCGCGCCGAAACACGGCGTACATGTAGGGCAGGGAGGTGAAGCCGCTACGCGCTGCGATCTCGGCAAAGGACAGCGTACGGTCGGACAGCATCTGCTTGGCCCGTTCAAGGCGAAACGCTAGCATGTCGTCGTGGACCGTCCAGCCGAAGGCCTTGCGGAAATGGATGTCGAGCGTGGCGCGCGACACGCCGACATAGGCTGCCACCTGCGCCACCTTCACGCCTTGCGCGGCGAACTGGCGGATATAGTGGCGCGCCCTCATGATATAGGGATCGTAGGTCGGCTGGTGGCGGGAGGAAGCCAGCGCGTTGAGCCCTTTGGGAGGGACCAGGATAGGGCTCTGTTCCACGCGATCTCCGATGAGGCGTCGGTGCATCATCTCCGCGGCGATCCGTCCCATCTCGCGGGTTCCCTGACGAACGGAGCTGATGGGAATGCGGGAGAGCATCCTGAGGAGATTATCGTCGTCGATACCGACCAGCGCCACCTCTTCGGGAACCGCGATATTGGCCATGATGCAGGCTTGAAGCACCTGACGGGCGCGGGCATCGGTCACCGCGATGATGCCGATCGGCTTCGGCAGCCCCGCCAGCCAGTCGATGAGCTCCCTCAGAATGCTGTCCCAGTCCAGTCCGTCGTTGAAATGTCCCTCGAACAGCAGCGGGGCGATGCCATCGCGCAGGCAGATCTTGCAGAACGCGGCTTCTCGCTGCTGTGCCCAGCGGTTGGTTCGTGCCGGTGGCTGGCTGTAAAAGGCAAAATGCGTCAGCCCCATCTCGACGAGGTGGTCGTAAGCTGCGGCGACGAGGGCGAAATTGTCGGTGGCGACATAGGGTACGCCGACGGCGTAATCGGCCGCGCGTTCATAGGAGCCGCCGACAGCGACGATCGGCCGTTTGCTGCGGCTAAACAGGCGCTCGAACTCCGGATCGTCGAAGTCGGCGATGATCCCATCGCCAGACCACGCGTCAATGCCGGTGATCGAGCTCCGAAAGTCCTCGAACAGCAAGAAATCCCAGGCAACGCGGGTCGACTGGACATAGTCGCTGACACCCGCGACCACGCCTCGCCCCCAGGCGCCCTTGGCCTTCAGCATCAAGGCCACGCGAAACGAACTCACTCCCGCGGCGACCATGTCAGCCCCAGCTTCTCCGCTCGATCCGGTTGCTTACCAAAAGATTGCGCTCGAGGCTCGGCATCCAACTGAGCAAATAGTCTATCTCGTCTGAGAAAATGCATCATCGTTGCCGAATTATAAAAAAACATAATCCCGATTTTCAAATCGGCTCAACTAGTGTCCTCCCATTCGGCTCGCATCGAAGTGATTGGTATGGAAGTCAATGTATTGCCACCTGAATGCTGCGGGCACGGAAAAGGGAGGAGAATTATGAAACAGTACGCCACAATCGCTGTGCTTGCAGCGACAGTGCTCGCCTCGTTCCCAGCTTTCGCTGAGACCGTAAAAGTTCTTTCGATCGAGCCCAATGTCAAGGAAGGCCGTGATTTTTACGCTGCGGCGATCGAGAAGTTCGAGAAGGCCAATCCGGATATCAAAATTCAGTTCGACTATCTCGACGACACCTCTTTCAAGTCCAAGCTGCCCACACTGCTTCAGTCGGATGCGCGACCGGATATCTTCTTCACCTGGACCGGCGGCGTTTTCCACGAACAGGCCGACGCAGGCGTCCTCAAGGACATCTCCGGCGATGTGGATCCAAAGGCGCTCGAAACCTTCGCGCCCGGCGGCATCAAGGCGCTGACCTATAAGGACAAGCTATACGGCCTGCCCATGTACGCTGGCGTCGTCGTGCTGTTCTACAACAAGGAACTGACCGACAAGGCCGGTGTCGATCCCAAGACCATCAAGACGTGGGATGATTTCCTCGCCGCCGTGAAGACGGTCAAGGAAGCCGGGATCACGCCGATCGTGGTCGGGGGCAAGTCCAAGTGGCCCCTCCAGCACTATTATGGCTACCTTGCCACGCGGATTGCCGGCACCGACGGCATCGCCGCTGCGGCCGCGGGTGAAAGCGATGGTCTTGCCGGGCCGGACTTCGTCAAGGCGGGCGAAGAGTTCAGGAAGCTGGCCGATCTCCAACCCTTCCAGCCCGGCTTCATGGATACCGACAACTCCAAGGCCGGCGGCCTGTTCGGTGACGGGCGCGGCGCCTTCATTCTGTCGGGCAACTACATGATCGGCGCTCAGAAGCGCAACTCCACGTCCGGCGCGGGGATCAGCGACGACAACCTCGGCTTCATTCCCTTCCCTGTCGTCGAGGGAGGCAAGGGCGATCCGGCGGACACGTTCGGCGGCATCAACGGTTGGCTGGTCTCCAAGAACGCCACGCCGGCGGCAGCCAAGTTCCTGGAAAGCCTGATGGATCTCGACAACCAGACCACCAGCGCAAGCATGGACCTCTGGCTGCCGATCGTGAAGGGCGCGGACGCCGGCATAAAGAACGCCAACATCAAGGCGATCGCCAACCTGCTCGCCTCGGCCCCGCACCATCAGCTCTATCTCGACCAGGAGCTCGGCGCCAACGTCGGCGCGGCAATGAACGATGCTTCGGCGCAGCTTGCCACCGGCGACATCTCGCCTGAGGAAGCGGCGGAAATGGTCGAAGAAGCGAACGAGATGCGCTGACCGGCGCTTGAAAAGCTCATTCCGGGTGGCGGCGCTCGCCAGCCATCCGGAATGGCGCCGACTGTTCCTGCCGGGCCGGCAGCCATGAGTGGCTCGCCCCGATCCCCGGGCATCGATGGTCGCCTCCCACGTCTCCGAGGCAGCCTACCAAGAGACCTGTTTCATGACCCTCACAACACCAGCGAGGCCTCCTGCCGCGCGTCGGCGGCCGAGCGGCTTTGCCCGCATGCGCACGGATGGCAGCCTCACCGCCCTGATCCTCTTTCTGCCTCCGGCCCTGCTCCTGTTCACCCTTTTCGTGATCTGGCCGATCTTCAGTGCGGTAGATCTCAGCTTCTACAAGTGGAACGGCTATGGCGACGTCACCAACTTCGTCGGCCTGAGGAACTACGAAATCCTGGTGAAGAACTCCATCTTCCACCAGTCGTTGTTCAACTCGGTCAAGCTGCTTCTGGCCTCGATCTTCCTGCAGATCCCGCTGGCTCTGGTGCTGGCTTTGCTCCTTTACCGCAAGACATCCGCCAACACGGCCTTCCGGCTGATCTTCTTTGCGCCCTATATTCTGGCCGAGATCGCCACCGGTCTGATCTGGAGCTTCATCTTCGACGGCGACTACGGCATTTCGGCAATGGTCGCCGACAAGCTCGGCACTGAGCCATTCTATATCCTCGCGGACAAGCAGTGGGCCTTCTGGACCATCATCATCGTGGTGGTGTGGAAGTACTTCGGCTATCACATGATGATCTTCATCGCCGCCTTGCAGGCGGTACCGTCCGACCTCGTCGAGGCCGCGGAGATCGATGGCGCCAGCTCGCTGAAGACCATCTGGTACGTCAAGCTGCCGATGATCATGCACGCCATCAAGCTCAGCGTGCTGTTTGCCATCACCGGCGCCCTTCAGGTCTTCGACATCATCATTCCGCTGACCAACGGCGGCCCATCGAACTCGACGCACTCGATCGTCAGCTTCCTCTACACCTTCGGCCTCGCCCGCATGAACGTCGGCTTCGGCGCCGCCGTCGGCGTGGTGCTGTTCGCCCTCTGCGTCGGCACGGCCTTCACCTACAAGCGCATGGCGATCGACAAGGGAGGGCAGCTGTGAAGCGCACAAAACTCTTCCCGCAGTTGATGCGCGCGGCCTTCCTGTCCTTCATCGCCGCGCTCGTCATCCTGCCCCTGCTGGCCACCTTTCTCGGCGGCTTCAAAACGCTGGGCGAGCTTAGGGCCGCGCCCTTCGGCATCCCCTCCGAATGGAGCTTCACCGTCTTCGTCGACATTCTGACGGGCTCGGCGTTCTGGACCTACCTGCGCAACTCGCTGATCATCTCGCTGTCGGCGGTTGTCCTGACGGTGCTCTGCGCATCCATGGCGGCCTATGTCTTTGCGCAGATCCGCTTCTTCGGCTCGCGCTATCTGCAGTCCTACATGCTCTTGGGGATGATGTTCCCCTTCGCCACGGCCATCGTGCCGCTGTTCTTCCAGATCAACCGTTTTGGTCTGCTCGACAATCCGCTCGGCATCATCCTGCCTCAGACGGCCTTCTCCATGGCTTTCGCCGTGGTGCTGCTGAGGAGCTTCTTCCAGCAGTTGCCCAAGGAGCTGTTCGAGGCGGCCTATGTCGACGGGTGCGGCTATGTGGGCTTCTTCTTCCGCTTCACGCTGCCGCTGTCGACGCCGATCCTGGCCACGGTCGGTACCTTCGTCTTCGTCCAGAGCTGGAACAACTACCTGCTGCCGCTGGTCGTGCTCAACGAGCAATCCCTATTCACCTGGCCGCTCGGCATCATGCAGTTCCGTGGCGAGTTCATCGTGGAATGGAACCGCATTCTCGCCTTCGTGTCGCTGACGATCCTGCCGGCGCTCATCTTCTTCACCTTCACACAGAAATACATCGTGGCCGGCCTTACGCGCGGCTCGGTCAAGGGTTGAACCATGTCCCGTCCTGTCATCACAAATCCGATTCTCAAGGGGTTCAACCCCGATCCGTCGATCTGCCGCGCCGGCGACGACTACTACATCGCCACCTCCACCTTCGAGTGGTTCCCCGGGGTGCAGATTCACCACTCCCGCGATCTCGTTCACTGGGATCTGGTCTGCCGCCCCCTCGATCGCGCAAGCCAGCTCGACATGCGCGGCGAGATGGATAGCTGCGGTGTCTGGGCACCCTGCCTGACCTATGCCGACGGCATGTTCTGGCTGATTTTCAGCGACATGAAGCGCCGCGACGGCTCGGTCAAGGACGTGCACAACTATCTCGTGACCGCCCCGTCCATCGAAGGGCCCTGGTCGGATCCGATCTATCTCAACTCCTCGGGCTTCGATCCGTCGCTGTTCCACGACGATGACGGTCGCAAGTGGCTGGTCAACGTGTGGTGGGACTACCGTGGGCGTCCGCCCCGGTTCCCGGGAGACAACAGCTTTGCTGGCATCGCTTGTCAGGAATACGACGTTGCCGAGCGCAAGCTGAAGGGTCCGATCACCAACATCTTCAAGGGTACCGAGGCCGGACTGACGGAGGGGCCCCATCTCTATCGGCGCGATGGCTGGTACTACATCATGGTCGCCGAGGGCGGCACCGGCTACAATCACGTGGCCACGGTGGGGCGCTCCCGCTCGCTGAACGGGCCGTATGAGCTGCATCCTGACACCTACGTGGTCACGGCTCGCGGTAACCCGAACGCGCCGCTCCAGCGTGCCGGTCACGCCGACTTTGTCGATACGTCAACGGGCGAGACCTATCTCGTCCATCTGACCGGCCGCCCGATTCCGGGCTTGCGCCGCTGCCCCCTGGGGCGGGAAACCGCCATCCAGAAGATCGAGTGGGGCGCCGATGGCTGGCCTCGCATCGCTGGCGGCAAGTTGACGCCCAAGCTGGAAGTCGAAGCGCCCGACGTGCCGGCTCACCCGTTCGCCCCCGCGCCGGAGGAGTATCGCTTCTCGGCCGACGCTGGCCTGCCCAAGGACTTTCAGTGGTTGCGCACGCCCTTTGGCGAGCGGCTGTTCTCACTTCAGGAGCGTCCCGGTTTCCTTCGTCTCCACGGACGCGAGGCCATGGGGTCCTGGTACGAGCAGGCCCTGGTCGCACGTCGGCAGACGTCTTTCTGCTACGACGCGGAAACGGAGGTCCATGCTGATCCGAAGCTCCACATGCAGATGGCGGGGCTTGCTGCCTACTATAATCGCTTTGCCTACCATTACCTGGCGTTGACCTTCGATCAGGAGGTCGGCACCTGCCTGCAGGTCATCTCCTGCACCGGCACGCAAGGCGGCGGGCAGACCACCATCGGCCTCGCCAAGCCTGTTCCCGTACCCGGCGGAGTGCCGGTGCGGCTCAAGGCTGAAGTCCGGACGACAACCCTGGTCTTCTTCTATGCCGTGGGCTCGGATGATTGGACGCAGGTGGGCGGTGTGCTCGATGCCTCACTTCTCTCCGACGAGTGCGGGGCAGGCGAGCACTCCAATTTCACCGGCGCGTTCGTCGGGATGTCGGCCAATGACTTGAGCGGCCAGGGCATGCCGGCCGATTTCTCCTATTTCCGCTACCGCGATCTCGGCGCGTGAGGGACCATCCATGGCAACGCTCGAATTCAAGCATGTGAACAAGACCTTCGGCGCCGTGGAAGTGATTCCGGATGTGTCGCTGTTCATCCCTCATGGTTCGTTCACGGTCTTTGTTGGCCCGTCGGGGTGCGGCAAGTCGACCCTGTTGAGACTAGCCGCCGGGCTGGAAGAGATCAGCGAAGGGACGCTGGAGATCGATGGGGCAGACGTGACCTTTGCACGGCCGATCGAACGCGGGATCGCCATGGTATTCCAGTCCTACGCGCTGTATCCGCACATGAACGTGGCGCAGAACATCGGCTTCGGCCTCAAGATGGCGGGCAAGCCCAAGGCGGAGATCGCCCGAAAGGTCCAGGCGGCAGCGGAGACGCTGCAGCTCGATGCTCTTCTGGAGCGCAAGCCGGGCGAGCTTTCCGGCGGTCAGCGTCAGCGCGTTGCGATCGGTCGGGCCATCGTGCGCGAGCCCAAGGTGTTTCTGTTTGACGAGCCGCTTTCCAATCTGGACGCGGCTCTCAGGACGCAGATGCGTGTGGAGCTCGCCGAGCTGCACAAGCGGCTTGGCGCGACGATGATCTACGTGACCCACGATCAGGTGGAAGCGATGACGCTGGCCGACCAGATCGTGGTTCTGAACAAGGGCACGATCGAGCAGGTCGGAAGTCCGCTCGAACTCTACAACAGGCCGAAGACCCTGTTCGTCGCCGGCTTCATTGGTTCGCCGAAGATGAACTTCATCACGGGCGAATATGCTTCACGCCTGGGCGTTGCGACCTTCGGGGTCCGGCCCGAGCACATCGAGATCGTCACCTCGTCTCCCCACTGGACCGGAACGGTGCAGTTCAGTGAAAGGCTGGGCAGCGACACCTACCTGTATGTGGATGTTCCCGAGATTGGCCGTCTGACGGTGCGCGCCGTTGGCGACGCGGCCCTCACTGGCGGCGAAACCATCGGGCTCGCGCCGCAGGCGGCGGTGTCACATGGCTTCGATTCGGACGGAGAGTCTTGTCCGGTTCGCTGGAACACGCATTGAAACTGAAGTGCATTCCCCCGGGGCATCTTTGATGCCCTGGGGCATTCTTCTATCCTTGAGCTCGCGATCTCGATGACGGCTGGGCCGAAGTCTTGGGCCGAGCTTTCCGAGAAGTGTCCTCTTTCCTCCCGTTTGCAGCTTTGGCGCATTTGAAGTATCAGAGCGGTCTGAAATGATAGTGCGCGTTTCGCGGGATATTCGCAGGCGGCAGGGAAGGGAGGCGACATGGAGAACGGCACCCGGATCGTCGTCGTCACAGCCTGCCCGACCGGTGTTGCGCTCACCTACATGGCCGCCACGCGCCTGCTGGCCGCTGCCCAGCGGCTCGGCTACCTGATCAAGGTCGAAACCCAGGGCGCCCTTGGCAGTGAGGATGTCCTGACGCGCAAGGACATCGGTCGTGCTCACGCCGCCATCATTGCAGCCGATGTCGACATCGAGGGGCTCGACCGCTTCCAGAGCGTGCCGGTGCTTACAGTCGGTACTGCGCGGGCCATCGCCGACCCCGAAGCGGTTCTGGCCGAAGCCTTGGCGTTGCCCAGGCCCTGATTTCAGGACGGCTGGCAAGAATTCTGTAAAATTTGGCAACTATTGTTGACTTGTCGCCAGTTATTCGGCGTGACACGGTCGCCTCCCATGAAAGGCGCGGTCGTCAGGGCGAGTTTCGCTTGATAGATCCGCCTCCGGGACAACAATGGGTTAGTTCGTCAATGTGCGGAATTATTGGAATCGTCGGACGCGATGGTGTCTCTGAACTATTGCTCGAAGGGTTGAAGCGCCTCGAATACCGTGGCTATGACAGCGCCGGCATCGCAACGCTGGTGGGAGGCTCGATCGAGCGCCGCCGCGCCGAGGGCAAGCTCGTCAATCTGGAACGGCGCCTCGCCGAAGAGCCGCTCGCTGGTTCCATCGGTATCGGCCATACGCGCTGGGCAACCCACGGCGGCCCCACCGAAGGGAACGCCCACCCGCATGCCACCGACAGGGTGGCAGTGGTTCACAACGGCATCATCGAGAACTACCAGGCGCTGACCGCCGAGCTCACCCAGAAGGGCCATGTCTTCGTCACCGAGACGGATACCGAGGTTGTCGCCCATCTGATCACCGACTACCTCCAACAGGGCAAGGCTCCCGTCGAGGCATGCCGTCTCGCCTTCCATCGCCTCGAGGGCGCCTTCGCATTGGCCATTCTGTTTGCCGGCGAGGAGAACCTGATGGTGGGCACGCGGCGGGGTACGCCACTCGCCGTCGGTTACGGCGACGGTGCCATGTATCTGGCCTCCGACGCCTTTGCCATGGCCCCGCTCACCAACCGCCTCGCCTATCTCGAGGATGGCGACTGGGTTGTGCTGACGCGCACCACGGCCGAGATCCACTCCGCCGACGACGCAGTTGTCGAGCGCAAAATCCATGTCTCCAACGTCTCGGCGGCGCTGATCGGCAAGGCCGGCCACCGCCACTTCATGCTGAAGGAGATTTTCGAACAGCCTCAGGTCATCGGCGACACCATCAACGCTTTCGTGTCCGCTTCCACCGGGGCCATCGCGCTGCCTGAACTGCCCTTCGATCCCGCCAAGGTGCCGCGTCTGACCATCGTTGCCTGTGGCACCGCCTATTACGTGGCCATGGTCGCCAAGTACTGGTTCGAACAGGTGGCGCGGCTGCCGGTCGAGGTGGATATCGGTTCCGAGTTCCGCTATCGCGACACGCCGTTCGAGAAGGGCGGCGTTGCCGTCTTCGTGTCGCAGTCCGGCGAAACGCTGGATACATTGGAGGCCCTGCGTCACGCCAAAAGGGCCGGGCAGCACATCGTTTCCATCGTCAACGTGCCCGAGAGCACCATCGCCCGCGAAAGCGACCGCGTGCTCTACACCCTGGCCGGGCCGGAAATCGGCGTCGCCTCCACCAAGGCCTTCACCACCCAGCTCACCGTCATGGCCTGTCTGGTGCTGGCCTTCGCCCGAGCTCGCGGCACCATCTCCCACGAGCGGGAAGCCGAACTGGCGCTTGCCTTGCGCGAGGTGCCTGCCCGCGCTGCCGAAGTGCTTCGTCACGACGATGCCATTCAGGCGCTGGCAGGCATGGTGGCCGAAAGCCGCGATGCCCTTTATCTCGGGCGCGGTACCGCCTACCCGATCGCCCTCGAGGGAGCGCTGAAGCTGAAGGAGATCAGCTACATCCACGCCGAGGGTTACGCCGCCGGCGAGATGAAGCATGGCCCCATCTCGTTGATCGACGATGGTGTGCCGGTGATCGCGCTCGCTCCGTCGGACGCTCTCTTCGAGAAAGTGCTGTCCAATGTCCAGGAGGTGGCGGCACGCTCCGGCCGGGTGCTGCTGATCTCCGATGCTGACGGCGTAGCCCGCCTTGGCGGTAAGGTGCGCTGGTCGATCGAGCTTCCAAAGGTCGATCCGTTCGTGGCGCCCATCCTCTACTCGTTGCCGGTACAGCTCCTCGCCTACCACACGGCAGTGGCCAAGGGGACGGACGTCGACCAGCCGCGTAACCTCGCCAAGAGCGTCACCGTCGAGTAAGTGCTGAACCGGCTGATTCCGGTTGAAACAAAGGCGGCGCGCCGGTCTCTCGGGATCGGCGCGCCGCTTTTCCCATGGGCAAAAGGTATAAGCCGGGGAGCCGGAGTGCTCCGTATGTCGACTTAAGTATGGTTTTGAGCGGGGCTCAATCATACAATTTTCAAGTCGCGGATATTATCCCAAATCAATGGATTTCATGGCCTTTTCGTTGTGATGAACGAAGGTCGGCGCCATGTCGCGTCAACGTAGGATACATTTTTACAGTCGTGTTTATATCTTTCCACTTTAACTCATAGTGATGTCATGTTTTCATCATAATCGAACGAGGACCCGTAAGAACAATTATTCAAGTGTGCTGGAGTCCGAGTGTCGTCAGACGCTCGGGGCGGTGTTTTCGTATCTCCTGGACCGTGGAATACGGGGCTGGGATGGAGGGAGCGGAGAGGCTTCTGAGATAAACGACATGACTGGCTCATCCCGAGGGCCAGTATTTCTTCGACGCAACTCGATTGCGGCGGCTAGATCGTTTGTCTTTCGGTCTGTCGGTTTCCCTCTGGGGCGTGACAGGACTTCGTGGAGGAGTTTCCAAGACATGGCATATACCGGAACCGCAGGGGGCGACGGGTCGTCGTCCAACCTCAAGGTACGCGTCCAGCAAGTGGGCCGCTTCTTGAGCAGCATGGTGATGCCCAACATCGGCGCTTTCATCGCCTGGGGCATCATTACCACTCTCTTCATTCCGACCGGCTGGTTGCCCAACGAGTTTTTCGCCAAGCTCGTCGGCCCGATGATCACCTACTTGCTGCCGCTCCTTCTGGGCTACACCGGCGGCAAGCTGGTCTATGGTGAGCGCGGCGCCGTCGTCGGCGCCATCGTTACGGCGGGCGTCATCGTCGGTACCGACATTCCGATGTTCCTCGGCGCCATGCTGGTGGGTCCGTTCGGCGGCTGGTCGATCAAGCAGTTCGACCGGATGGTGGATGGCAAGATCCGCCCCGGCTTCGAGATGCTGGTCAACAACTTCTCGGCCGGTATCCTTGGCATGATCCTGGCTATGATCGCCTTCGCGATCGTCGGTCCGATCGTCGAGAATCTGTCGGCGGCCCTCGGCGCGGGCGTCAACGCCCTGATCAACGCCGGTCTCATCCCGCTGGCTTCGATCCTGGTCGAGCCGGCCAAGGTGCTGTTCCTCAACAACGCCATCAACCATGGCGTCTTCACGCCGCTCGGTATCCAGCAGGCCGCTGAGCAGGGCAAGTCGCTGATCTTCCTGATCGAAGCCAATCCGGGCCCGGGCCTCGGCCTGTTGCTCGCCTACATGGTCTTCGGGCGTGGTAACGCGAAGGAATCGGCTCCTGGTGCCGCCATCATCCACTTCTTCGGCGGTATCCATGAGATCTACTTCCCCTACGTGCTGATGAAGCCGCGCCTGATCATCGCCATGATCGCCGGTGGCGCCACCGGTGTGGCGGCCAACATGATGCTCGGCGGCGGTCTGCGCGCTCCGTCGTCGCCCGGTTCGATCTTCGCCGTGCTCGGCATGACCCCGGCCGATGGTTTTGTCGGTGTCATCTCCGCCGTGGTGCTTGGTGCCGTCGTGACCTTCCTGGTTGCCTCGGTTCTGCTCAAGACGGACAGGACGGAGGAAGCCTCCGAGGACCTCGATGCCGCCACCGCTCGCATGAAGGCCCTGAAGGCTGAATCGAAGGGCATGGCTGCTCCGGCCGCCGCCTCGTCGGCTGCCATCTCCGGTCCGGTCCGTTCGGTCATCGTCGCCTGCGACGCCGGCATGGGCTCGTCCGCCATGGGCGCTTCCATGCTGCGCAAGAAGCTGGACCAGGCAGGCCTTGGTGCCGTCAGGTCGAGCAACGTCGCCATCAACGCGTTGCCGGCCGATGTGGATGTCGTCATCACCCACAAGGACCTGACCGAGCGTGCTCGTCGGGCAGCTCCCCAGGCGACGCACATCTCCATCACCAACTTCCTCGACGGCTCGGCCTACGACCGTATCGTCGCTGACATCAAGGCGAAGGCGGGTTCCGCCGCGGCTCCGGCCGCCGGCAAGCCCGAGGGTGGCGCATCTTTTAATCTCGGTGAGGAAAATATCTTCCTCGGCCTCACCGCGTCCACCAAAGAGGAAGCCATTCGCTTCGCCGGCTCCAAGCTTCTGGAGATGGGCGCGATCACCCCGAGCTACATCGACGCCATGCTCCAACGCGAGACCATCGTGTCGACCTATCTCGGCCAGTCGCTGGCCATGCCGCACGGCACCAACGAAGCGAAGAACGAGGTCCTGAAGACCGGCATCGTCGTCTGCCAGTATCCCGACGGCGTGTTCTTCGGTCCCGAACCCGAGAATGTGGCTCGTCTCGTCGTCGGCCTCGCGGCCAAGGGCAACGAGCACATGGACGTCATGTCGGCCCTTGCCAGGGTTCTCGAGAATCCCAAGGTGGTCGCCCACCTTGCGACGACGAAGAACCCGGCCGACGTGCTGCGCATCCTCGATCTCGGCTGACCTCGGCTTCTGAGAACCGGGGGCTGCCTGAGGGCAGCCCCCTCCCAAGACAAGCTTTGGAGACGACCATGCGAGCCATTCACTTCGGCGCGGGCAATATCGGCCGCGGTTTCATCGGCAAGATCCTCGCTGATGCCGGATGGGCAGTCACCTTCGCCGACGTCAACGAAACACTGGTCGGCCAGATTGCCAGGGATGGGCGCTATCCGGTCGACATCGTGGGCAACGGCAGTCGCCGCGAGGAAGTAACCGGCGTCAGCGCCGTCTCGTCGATCGGCGACGATATCGTCAACCTCATTGCCTCTGCCGATCTCGTTACCACCGCCGTCGGGCCTGCGGTTCTGCCTAAGATAGCGCCGACGATCGCTCGCGGTCTCGAGGCTCGCGTTGCGGCTGGAAAGCATGCGCCGCTCAACATCATTGCTTGCGAAAATACCATTCGCGGCACCACGCAGCTCAAGGAGGCGATTTTCGGTCACCTGCCGGCGGCCGTCGCCGCCGTGGTGGAGATCGAGGTCGGTTTCGCCGATAGCGCCGTCGATCGCATCGTGCCGCCTGCTCCGCCGGTCGAGGGCGAACCGCTCGCCGTGACCGTCGAGGAGTTTTCCGAGTGGATCGTGGACCGTGGGCAGCTCAAGGGCTGGACGCACGACATTCCCGGCATGGAGCTGACCGACAATCTGATGGCCTTCGTCGAGCGCAAGCTGTTCACGCTCAACACCGGCCACGCCATTACCGCCTATCTCGGTTTCGAGAGGGGGCTGCCGACCATTCGCGATGCCATTGAGAACGAGGGCATTCGCGCCATCGTCAAGGCCGCCATGGAAGAGAGCGGCGCCGTCCTGATCCGCCGCTACGGTTTCGATCCGGCCAAGCATGCCGCCTATATCGAGAAGATCCTCGGCCGCTTCGCCAACCCCTTCATCCGCGACGACGTGGCTCGCGTTGGCCGAGAGCCCTTGAGAAAGCTCGGCAAGGGCGACCGGCTCATCCGGCCGCTCCTCGGTACGCTCGAACACGGCCTGCCGCATGCGAACCTTGTCAAGGGCATTGCCGCCGCTCTGCATTATCGCAACGACGGCGATCCCCAGGCCGTCGAGATGCAGACGGCCATTACCGAAGTTGGTGTCGCGGCGGCGGTGGATCGCTTCTCCGGCAACGCACTTCCCGCCGAGGTTCTTGCCGAGATCGCCGCCGCGGCCCAGATTTAGTTCCCACGAGGCGTGACCGGAGCGCTGCAAGCGCTCGTCCTCCTCGCATCACCGATCGCTGCCGGAACTTGGCGGCGGAGGGGGAGGCTTTGCCTCGACACAAGGTATTGGGAGACAAGCGCATGACCACCTCCACCATCTCCGTCCGGGCTCCGCTCAAGGGCCGGATCGTGCCTCTCGGCGACGTTCCCGATCCGATGTTTGCGCTTGGCATGATGGGCGATGGTCTCGCCATCGAGCCGGAAGTCGGCGAAGTGCATGCGCCGGTTGCCGGCACGGTCACCTCCGTGCATCGTCGCGGCCACGCGGTGAAGGTCATGACCGACGAAGGCGCCGAGTTTCTGGTGCACGTCGGCCTCGAAGCCGTGGCGCTGCGTGGCGCCGGTCTTGAGGCCATGGTGGCGGAGGGTGATCATGTCGCGGCCGGCGATCTTCTCATCCGTTTCGATCTTGCTGCGCTCGCCGAGAGCTGCGGCATCGTGACGACGCCCGTCCTCGTCACCAACGAGGACGCCTTTCACGTCACGGCGCGCAAGTCGGCCGGCATTGTCGGCCTGGGCGACGAGATCATGACGGTGATGCCGATTGGCGTCGAGGCTCCACCACCGGTCGAGCGTGCCGAGCGGAGCGTCATTCTGGAAATGAGCGAGGGGCTGCACGCCCGCCCGGCGGCCTTGCTCGCGGCCAAGGCCAAGGAATACGCGAGCGCGGTCGAGGTCGTGCTCGGCGAGCGCAAGGCCAACGCCAAGAGTCCGGTTTCGCTGCTCACGCTGGGCAGCCGCTGGGGGAGTCGTCTCTTGGTTGCGGCCGAAGGTGCCGACGCCGAGGCGGCTGTGGATGGCGTGGTCGAGGCGATCGCGTCCGGCCTCGGCGATCCGGTCGTGCCCTATGTCGATGCGGGGCAGGACAGTCTGCCCGGTGTCGATGAGGCCGGTTCCGCCGCCGAGGCGCCCGTCGATCTCACGCCGTTCGGTCCTGAGGACCGTCCGCAGCTGACCGGCGTGGTCGCAGCGCCCGGCCTTGCCATCGGTCACGCCGTCCATCTCAAGGAGAAGGTCGCCCGCCCGGTCGAAGAGGGCGGTGACATGGCGGCCGAGAGCGCGGCGCTGGACGCTGCCATCGCTCGCGTCCACCAGCACCTCACGGAGCAGGCGACATCGGGCCGTACGCAGCAGCAGCGCGAAATCATGGCCGCGCACGCGGCGCTTCTTGAGGACACCGAGCTGCTCGAAGGCGCCCGCGACCGCATTGCGCGCGGCAAGAGCGCCGGCTGGGCCTTCTCCGACACCATTTCCGCCCAGGCGGCCCTGCTCCGCGGGCTCGACAACGCTCGCCTCGCCGAGCGCGCCGCCGACCTTGTCGATCTTGAGCAGCAGGTGTTGACGGTGCTGGCCGGCGGCTCGCCCGAAAGCCTCGCGCTGCCCGAGGACGCCATCGCCATCGCCGACGATCTCCTGCCGTCGCAGTTCATGGCTTTCGGCGACCGACTGCCGGCGGCTTTCGTGGTCGCCAAGGGCGGCCGTACCTCGCATGTCGCCATCCTCTCGGCGGCGAGCGGCGTACCGATGCTGGCTGCCGTCGGCCCCGACGCCCACCGCATTGCCGAGGGTGCGCCGCTCATCATCGACGCCGAGCGCGGTGAGATCCTGGTGAACCCGACCGAAGCGACCGTCGAGGCCACGCGCAAGGCGGCCGCCGAACGCGAGACACGCCGCGCCGCCAATCGCGCGGCGGCGGCGACCGACTGCGTGATGGCCGATGGCACGCGTGTACCCGTCTACGCCAACGTCGGATCGGTGGCCGACGCGGCACGCGGCCTTGCTTTCGGGGCCGAGGGCTCCGGGTTGCTCAGGACCGAGTTCCTGTTTCTCGACCGGCCGACAGCTCCGACCGAAGCCGAGCAGCAGGCCGAGTACCAGGCCATCGCCGACGCGCTGCGCGGCAAGCCGCTGACCATCCGCACGCTCGACATCGGCGGCGACAAGCCGTTGCCCTATCTCAAGCAGGCGGCCGAGGAAAACCCGATCCTCGGCGTGCGCGGCATCCGCGTCTCCCGGCGGCGGCCCGACCTTCTGCGTCAGCAGTTCCGCGCCATCCTCAAGGTCACGCCGGTATCGGTCGTCCGCATCATGATGCCGATGATCGCCGACATCGGCGAACTCCGCTGGGCCAAGGCGATCTTCGAGGAGGAGAAGGCGGCGCTCGGCGTGACCGCCGATGTGCCTCTCGGCATCATGATCGAGGTGCCCGCCGCCGTTGCCATGGCCGACAAGCTGGCAAAGGAAGCCGACTTCTTCTCGATCGGTACCAACGACCTCACGCAGTACGTGCTGGCCATGGATCGCGGCAACACCGAGCTCGCCCCGGAGATCGACTCGCTGCATCCGGCGGTTCTCAAGACGATTGCCGATACGGCGGCGGCTGGTGCGCGGCACGACTGCCCGGTGGGTGTCTGCGGCGGCCTCGCTTCGGAACTGCCGGCCGCGCCCATCCTGATCGGTCTCGGCGTCACCAGTCTGTCGGCCACCCGTTCCGGCATCCCGGACCTCAAGGCCTTCATCCGGACACTCGACAAGGACACCTGCCGCGCCGTGGCGGAGGAGGCGCTGACCCTCGATTCCGCGGCCGAGGTGCGGGCGATGGTGGCACGGCGCTGGCCCGGGCTTTGATCTCTTTCTGCGATCCACTTCTTCGATCCTCGAAGCAAGGAGGAGGCGCTCCATGTTGAATGCCAATGTGACGCTCGACGATTTTTCCCGTGGGAATGCGCTTGCCGCCGAAACCGGTTGGCCGCAGCGCATCGTCTTCGGCCTCGACGCGGCCGCTCCGCCGCTTGGCGCGCTGCAAGTGCAGTTTGCCCGCTTCGAAGTCGTGATCGCCGGCACCTACACCAACGTTCTCTGCGACCGAAACGCGCGGATCGTGGAAACCGAACTCGGCCCTGGCGAAGCGTTGGTCGTGCCGGGCAACTGCTGGAACCAGCCGCTCTGGGACAAGGACGTCGAGGTGCTGAGCCTCCTGTTCGGTGCCACCCATCTCGGCGTCAGCCTGGTGCGCTGGAGTGCGGGCGAGAGGCGCTTCCTGTCGGTCGAAAAGCGAAGCTGCCTGATTCCCGGCAACGGCCCCCTGCAGCACTTGGTGGAGGCCATGACGAGCCACCGCGACGACGCGGGGGCAAACAGCCTGGACGCCCGCCTTCTGGCCCAGTCGATCCTTGAGTACGCCCGTCGCCTGATTGCCAATCCCGTGCCGGAGGAAGATCGGCAATCCTCGGCCTTCTTCCGCGCCGCTTGTCTCTACATTGAGGAGAACTTCGATCGTCTGATCACGCGGGACACGGTTGCCGCCCACCTGCGCATCAGTCCCAACTATTTCTCGCGCGTCTTCCGGGAACAGGGTGCCATGACCTTTTCCGATTACCTGACGCAGGTCAGGATCGGGAAGGCCAAGTTCATGCTGGAGAAATACGATCTGCCGCTGTCACAGATCGCCCAGCGCTGCGGCTTCAACGACTTCAACTATTTCTACAAGGTGTTCAAGAAGGTGGTGGGCCGGACGCCGACCGAGTATCGAAACTCCGTGCAGGCCGGAGCCGTCGCCAAGACGTAAGTGTTCGACACCGTGCGTCGGGGCTGTGAAACGGCGGTTTTGGGTGTATGGATCGATCCCGTGACGCTCCCAGGGAGACTTCCGGCCCGATGATCCCAGACGATACCGCAACGCCGGTGCTGCGCCAGATCTCGGTGCGCGCCGTCATGGACGTGCTCCTCAACTCCGGCGCCACCTCTCGGGCTGCCCTTGCAAAGATCACCGGCCTTTCCAAGCAGACCATGTCGGAAGTCATCCGCGTGCTGGAAAGCGGCGGGTTCGTCCGCATCAAGGGGGTCACGTCGGGCAAGGTCGGCCGCGCCGCGGTCATCTATGAGGTCGATCCCTCGGCCGGCTATGTCATCGGTGCCGAACTCGGCGTCACGTCGCTGCGCCTGTCGCTCGCCAACATTGTCGGCGACATCCTCGCATCGGAGGAAGCGCCGTCGGACGATCTCACGGGCACGGCGCTGGTGTCGGCGCTCGGTCGTCTGTCTGCGGAACTGATCGCCAAGGCTGGTGTCGATAGGCAGAAGGTCCTGGTGGCGGCGGTGGCCATGCCGGGCGTCGTCGAGCCGGTGAGTGGACGGCTGTCGCTGTCGCCCAATCTCGAGGGACTGGGCGATGTCGATGTCCGTACCCTGCTGTCGGCCGAACTCGGTTGCGCGGTGGTGATCGAGAACGACATCAACGCGGCAGTGATCGGAGAGTCCTGGACAGGCTGCGCCGTTGGGGTCGACGAGGTGGCCTTCGTCTCGTTGGGGACGGGCATCGGCCTTGGCGCGCTCACGGGAGGACGACTGATCCGGGGTGCCAGCGGGGCTGCCGGCGAAATCGGCTTCCTGCCGATCGGTGGCGATCCGACCGCCTCCGACAGCCTGGAGCGCGGCGCACTTGAAAGCACCATCGGCAGGCGTGGCATCCGCGAACGCTACCGGGCACTCGGCGGCGCGAAGACATCGAGCCCGTCCGACATTTTTGCCGCGGCCCTGGAGGGGCAGGACGAGGCTGCCGTCACCGCAGCCCGCGACCTGGCTCGTACCGCGGCGCTGGCGATGGTCGCCGTCCACGCGTTGCTTGAGCCGAGGAAGATCGTGGTCGGTGGCATCGTCGGCTGTCTGCCGGGCGTGGTGGACTGGATCAGGGCCGAGCTGCCGCAGGTCAGCCGCCGGCCGATCGTCGTCGAGGTGTCGGCGCTCGGTGCCCGCGCCGCGCTGACCGGGGCCGTCGCCATCGCTCTCAATCAGGCACACAATCTCCTGTTCAGTCCGGCGGACTTGCCCATGCCGTTGCGTTTGCCGTCCGCCGCCCACGGCTGATCGTCATCGAAATTTTATGTTCGGCATCTTGACGAACTAATTATCCGTCGCCATCATCTCATCAAGAGATGACGATTGCCGTGCTGCGGCCGGTCGATGGAGTACGAGATGTCGATCAACCAATTTTCCACCACCGTCGCGGCGGCCCATGCCGTGGCCGACCGCATCGCCGAACGCCTCAAGGCCAAGCCGAAAATCGTTCTGGGGCTTGCCACCGGCGCCACCATGGAGCCGGTCTACGAGCGACTTGTCGCGCTGCATCGTGCCGGCGAGGTCAGCTTTGCCGGCGTGACGTCCTTCAACCTGGATGAGTACGTCGGCCTGCCGCCGGAAGACCCGCGCTCCTATCGGTCGACGATGGACAGCCAGTTGTTCGATCTCGTCGACATCGACAAGGCCAGAACCTTCGTGCCCGACGGTCTTGCCGACGATCCCGCCGCCTTCGCCAGCCGCTATGAGGCGATGATGCGCGAAGCAGGTGGTATCGACCTGCAGCTTCTCGGCATTGGCCGCAATGGTCACATCGGCTTCAACGAGCCCGGCGCCGACTTTGCTGCCCGCACGCGCGTTGTCGATCTCGAAGCGTCGACCCTGGAAGCCAACTCGGCCTTCTTCGACGGCAAGCTGCCGCCGACCAAGGCCATGACCATGGGTATCGGCACAATTCTCGACTCCCGGGAAATCATCGTGCTGGCCACCGGCGCCTCCAAGCGCGACGCGGTGCGTGCGGCACTCACGGGCCCCATCGGCCCCGATTGTCCGGCAACGGCCTTGCGTCGCCATGCCAACGTCACTTGGTGGCTGGATGCGGAGAGCGGAGCCGGCGTGACAGGTGAGAGTCTGGCTGCGGAGTAAGGCGTCGCATTGACGACCATTTGGGCGGCGGCGCTTTCAGGGCGTCGCCGCTTTTGCATGTTCAGGCGGCGAGAGCCGGCCGGTCCGGGATATCGATGACGAACGTGGCTCCCGGGCCCCCGTCCAGGCAGGAAATCGTGCCGCCATGCGCCCTGACCAGCTCGGCGACGATGGCAAGACCGAGACCCGTGCCGCCGGTGCGCACCGAGCCGGAAAACGGCTTGAACAGCGACTCGCGCGCCTTCTCCGAGAGGCCTGGACCGGTATCGGAAACCCGGATGCTGACCTTGGTGCCGTCGCGCTCGGCCGATACCGTGAGCCGGCGAACCACCACGTCGTCCTTGCACTGTTCGAGCGCCTGCGCGGCATTGCGCACAAGGTTGAGCAGCACCCGGAACAACTGGTCCGAATCGGCATCCACCTCGAGATCTTCAGGCACCGCGTTCACCCACTCGATGCTGGCATGCTGAACGAGGCCTGTCATTTCCGCGACGTCGGTGCAAAGCCGCGATAGCGACAGCAGCCGGCGCGAGGGAGGCGCTTCCTGCGCCTTGCCGTAGGCGAGCACGGACTGGCAGTAGTTGATAGCCCTGTCGATCGCCGACACCAGCTTGGGCGCGAAGCGCTGGACCGACGGGTCGGGGATCATCGTCAGGCGGTCGGAAATGAGCTGGGCCGAGGCGAGCAGGTTGCGTAGGTCGTGATTGATCTTGGATACGGCGAGCCCCAGCTCGACCAGTCGCTTCTGCTGCTTGAAAAGCTCCTGGATGCGCTGCTGCATGGCGGCGGCGGCAAACTCGGCGCGGCCGATCTCGTCCGTCCGCCCGCCATAGCGCACCAGATAGGCGTCGCTCTCGGGCTCCTGCGACCACTTGTAGATCGACTTGCCCAGGCGCCGCATCGGAATGACCATCAGATACTGGATGGAGAAGAAGACGAGCACGCCGACGAAGGCCGAGATCAGGAACGACACCAGAAGCAGTCGTCCGGCGAAGTGCAGGATCTCGTCTCTCAGGTGGGTCTCGGAAAACACCACCTCGACCTGTCCCTCGCCGTCGTATGTGCCGGTGACGCGAATGGTGCGGTCGCCGCCGAACAGCATGGTGTCCATCGCCTCCATCACGATGCCATGCGTCTGCTGGCTGTCGAAATCGATGCTGCGCGTGACCGTCGGCGGCGTGTCCGCCATGGCGACAAGCTGTTTCATGCCCTCCGACCGCACGGCGACGGCATACGCGTCCAACCGGTCGAGCAGATCGGCCTGTATGGTGCGGGGCAGCGCCGTCTCCGGGTAGGTCGTCAGCGTGTGCGCGACGATTCCGGCGGTCCGGATCTTCGATTCGATATAGGTGCGCTGGAAGTTGGCGATGGCCGGAACGAACAGGAGCACTTCCGCGAACATCACGAACAGGATCGTGAAGATCAGGAGTTTGAAGGACAGACTGAATGTGTGCTTGGTCGGGAAGTGCGGCTTGGTGCCGCTGTCGGAAGTGTCAGTCTGGGCCATGCTGGGAGATTCCGAAAAAAGAATGCTCTCTATCTGTCGCTTCGCGCAGAAATTGGAAGAGGCCCGCGTCCGAAATAAGGTAAAATTCTGTCGCGTCGCCATATTTGCCCATATCCTAGCGCGGTGGAGTGCCCGCAGCTGTCAGTAGTCGTCGAAATGGTTCGCGAACGGGCGGTCCCGCTGCGGTTTGCTTGGCATTGATGCGTTGACGATCCTCCGTCCGTCCCGTATAAGCCCCTCCGATCGGAAGGGCGCCACCGGTCTTTCGGCCGGCTTGGCCGCATGTGCCGTGGCCGATTTCCCTGTTGAGACACAAGAGCTGTCCGAAGACGTCGTGCAAGACACGACGAGGCCGGAGAGCCTAGAGAACGAGGGGCCCGCCAGGCGGGCAAACGACCATGAAGCGGACTTATCAGCCGTCCAAGCTCATTCGCAAGCGCCGCCACGGCTTCCGTGCGCGCATGGCCACCGCCGGTGGTCGCAAGGTGATCGCCCGCCGCCGGGCCCAGGGGCGCAAGCGTCTGTCGGCGTAATCGGCCCTCGTCCATGGCGGACGCCGGCCGTCTGGCTCGCGAGGCGCCTGACATGCAGCGGCTGAAGAAGCGAAAAGACTACGTGAAAGTCGCCCGGGGTGCCAGAACGCCCCGGCGCGGCTTTTTGCTGCAATCACTCCGCCGCTCCGATGTGGCGGGGGAAGACGCCGGGGCGGACGCCCGCTTCGGCTTCACGGTGACCAAGAAGATGGGAAATGCCGTGGTGCGCAACCGCATCCGGCGCCGTCTCAAGGAGGCGGTACGACTCGCCGGTGCCGCGGCCGCCGATCCTGGGCGCGATTTCGTGCTGGTTGGCCGTCGTCCCGCACTTGAGATGCCATTTTCCGATCTGGTTGCCGAAGTGGTCGGCGCCGTTCGCGCTGCGGCCTCCGGGAAGACGGGGCCGCGCGGCGGCAAGGAGGCGCTGAAGCCGGCGCCGAGCGAGGAAGAAAAAGGTCCATGACCGAAAACCGCAACATGATCCTGGCCATTGCGCTGTCGCTGGCCGTGCTGCTCGGCTGGCAGTATTTCGTCGCCGGCCCGCAGATGGAGAAGGCGCAGATCGCCCAGCAGGCGGCTCAGCAGCAGGACGGCCAGGCCACCATGGCTCAGGCCGACGGCAACGCCGAGGGCGCTGCGACCGATGGCGCGGCGCCGACGGTCGGTCTCAATACCACCGCAGCTTTCGTCTCCCGCGAGGAGGCGCTTGCCAGAAGCCCGCGCGTGGCGATCGACACGCCGGAACTCGTAGGCTCGATCAGCCTTGCCGGCGCCCGCATCGATGATCTCTCGCTGAAGCTTTATCGCGAAACCATCGAGCCCGACTCGTCGCTTGTGAAGCTGCTCAATCCCTTCGGGACCGACCACGCCTATTACGCCGAGTTTGGCTTCATGGGCCCTGCCGGAACCGGCGTGAAGCTGCCGGGCGCCGAAACCGTGTGGACCGCGCCCGATGGCGCCCGCCTGACTCCTTCGACTCCGGTGACGCTGACCTGGGATAACGGCGCCGGGCTCGTTTTCACCCGCGAGATTTCCGTCGACTCCCATTCCATGTTCACGGTGAAGGACAGCGTCGCCAACGCATCCGGTTCCGCCGCCACCATCTACCCCTACGGCCTTGTTACCCGTTATGGTACGCCGCAGGTGCCGGGAACCTGGGTGCTGCACGAAGGGCTGCTCGGCGTCTTCGGCGACGAAGGGCTGACCGAGACCACCTATAGCGATCTGAAGGATAGCGAAGGGGTGAAGCCCGATCCGGTCACGTCCGGCTGGCTTGGCATCACCGACAAGTACTGGGCCACCGCGCTGATCCCCGAGGGGGGCACTACCTTCCAACCCCGCTTCTCCTGGGCTCTCGCCGGCAGCATCGACACCTATCAGGCGAACTATCTTCGCGACCCGCTGGTCGTTCCTGCCGGGGGCGCCGCTGCGACCGAGACGCGCCTGTTCGCCGGCGCCAAGACGGTGGCTCGCGTCGACGCCTATGAACGGGACCTCGGCATCGTCAAGTTCGATCGTCTGATCGACTGGGGCTGGTTCTACTGGATCACCAAGCCGATGTTCCTGCTGATCGACTGGCTCTATGTCCTGGTCGGCAACTTCGGTATCGCCATCCTGCTGGTCACCCTGATCGTAAAGGCCATCTTCTTCCCGCTCGCCAACAAGTCCTACGCGTCGATGAGCAAGATGAAGATGCTGCAGCCGGCCATGGCCGACATCAAGGCCAAGTACCCGGACGACAAGGTCAAGCAGCAGCAGGAGACCATGGAGCTGTACAAGCGGGAGAAGATCAACCCGCTGGCCGGCTGCCTGCCCATCCTTGTGCAGATCCCGGTGTTCTTCTCGCTCTATAAGGTGCTCTACGTGACCATCGAAATGCGTCACGCGCCCTTCTTCGGCTGGATCCACGACCTGTCGGCAGCCGATCCGACGACGATCTTCAATCTGTTCGGTTTGATACCCTGGACGCCGCCGCACATGCTGATGCTCGGCATCTGGCCGATCATCATGGGCATCACGATGTTCGTCCAGATGAAGCTCAATCCGGCGCCGCCCGATCCGACGCAGGCCATGCTGTTCACCTGGATGCCGATCGTCTTCACCTTCATGATGGCGTCCTTCCCGGCCGGTCTCGTCATCTACTGGTCGTGGAACAACCTGCTGTCGATTCTGCAGCAGTCGCTGATCATGAAGAAGCACGGCGTCAAGATCGAGCTGTTCGACAATCTGAAAAGTACCTTCGCCAAAAAGCCGAAAGCTGGCTGAAACGGCTGCCAAAGCTTGTAAGATCGGCGGACCGGCTACAACAAGCCGGTCCGTTTCCGTTATGAGGGCGAGGTTGCCCGCCGTCGACAGCCCAGGATTTCCGTAATGGAAGAAGCCCGCACTGTGATCGATCCCGAGGCGACGCGCCTCCTGTTCGCCCGCCCCTGGACCTTCGTCCGGGGCATGGCGCAGGCAAACGACCTGCCGCCGATCGCGGGCACCATCGAGGTCGCCTTCGCCGGACGCTCCAACGTCGGCAAGTCCAGCCTCATCAATGCCCTGACCGGCCAGCAGGGCCTCGCCCGTACCTCCAACACGCCGGGGCGCACGCAAGAGCTCAACCTGTTCAAGCCAGAGGTTGACGCCGGCCTGTTGCTCGTCGACATGCCTGGGTATGGTTACGCCGAGGCGCCGAAGGAGAAGGTTGATGTCTGGAACGCCTTGATCCGCGATTATCTGCGCGGCCGCCCCAACCTCCGTCGCGTCTACGTGCTGATCGACGCCCGCCACGGCCTCAAGAAGAACGACGAGGACGTGCTGACGCTGCTCGACAAGGCGGCCGTCTCCTACCAGATCGTGCTCACGAAGGCCGACAAGCTGAAGCCGGGCGGCATCGACAAGGTGCTTTCCGACACCGCCGAGCGGATCCGCAAACGTCCGGCGGCCTTCCCCGAGGTGTTGGCCACCTCCAGCGAGAGGGGCGCCGGCATCGACGATCTCAAGGCTGCGATTTCCAGGTTGCTGGCAGGCGCCTGAGCGTTAGCGGCAATGGCCATTGGGCATCGCGGCCTGCTGTTCGGCCGTTGAGCCTCGTCCCCCGATCGGCTATAGGCGTACCCGATCCAACCGACGCGAGGCCGTCATGACCCCATCCACGCCCGAGTCCACCGAAGAGATGCTGTCGCGCGCTCGCATCATCTCGGAAGCGCTGCCCTACATGCAGCGCTATGACGACAAGACCATCGTGGTCAAATACGGCGGTCATGCCATGGGCGACCCCGACTTGGCGCGCGCCTTCGCCCGCGACGTGGTGCTTCTGAAGCAGTCGGGCATGAAGCCTATCGTCGTCCATGGCGGTGGCCCGCAGATTGGTTCGATGCTCGACAAGCTCGGTATCAAGAGTGAGTTCAAGAACGGCCTTCGTGTCACCGATCGCGCCACGATGGAAATCGTCGAGATGGTGCTGGCCGGCTCCATCAACAAGCAGATCGTCTCGGCCCTCAATGCCGAGGGCGGCCGGGCCATCGGTCTTTGCGGCAAGGACGGCAATCTTCTGACGGTCGAGAAGGCGACGCGCACCATGCGCGATCCCGACAGCGAGATCGAAAAGGTGATCGATCTGGGCTTTGTGGGTGAGCCCAAGGTGGTCAACCCGGCCGTGCTCGATATGGTCGCCAAGGAAGACCTGATCCCCGTGGTGGCCCCTGTCGCCCCGGGTGTCGATGGCGAGACCTACAATGTCAACGCCGACACCTTCGCCGGCGCCATCGCCGGCGCGCTGCATGCCGCGCGCCTCCTGTTCCTCACCGACGTGCCGGGCGTACTCAACCGCGAGGGGCAGCTTCTCAAGCAGCTCACCCGCGCCGAGGCGCAGGCGCTGATCGCCGATGGCACCATTTCCGGCGGCATGATCCCCAAGGTAGAGACCTGTTTCGACGCGCTGAAGCGGGGTGTGGACGCAGCGGTGATCGTCAACGGCAAGACGGCACATGCCGTTCTTCTGGAGATCTTCACTGAGACCGGCGCCGGCACGATAATCCGCCGCTGATGCCCGCCGACAAACTGCCTGCCATCGAAGAGCTCTCGGTGTTTGCCGGCGTTCGGGACTGGATCTTCGATCTCGACGACACGCTTTATCCGCCGGAAAGCGGCGTGTTCAAAGCCGTGATGCACCGCATCCGCGCCTACACGGCGCGGGTGACAGGCGCTTCCGGAGAAGATGCAGCAGCTCTCCAGAGAAACTATGCGGCTCGCTACGGCACGACGCTGCGCGGACTGATGGAGGAACATGGCGTCGACCCCGTGGAGTTCCTCGCCGATGTTCATGCCGTCGACCGCTCGGCGCTCGCGCCGGATGCGGGGCTGGCCGAGGCCTTGTCCCGGCTGCCAGGGCGCAAGTTCATCCTGACGTCCGGCACCCATGCCCATGTCAGTGAAACGCTCGCCCGCCTCGCCATCGCCGACCGGTTCGATGGCGTGTTCGACATTGCCGATGCCGGCTATCTGCCAAAGCCGGCGGAAGCGACCTATGCCGCCTTTCTCGACCGTTTTGGCGTCGAACCGGCGGCTGCGGCCATGTTCGAGGATTCGCCGCGTAACCTCGCCGTGCCGCGAGCCCTCGGCATGCGTACGGTCCTCGTGGTTGGGCGTCAGGCACCGCAACCGATGCCACAGGTCTCCGACTTCGTTACGGCCAACTTACCCGCCTTCCTTGCCGGTGTCGCAGACGCGCTTTCCGGCTGATGAGCCATGCACCGCCGGGGGTGGCGGAAAGCGGCCATCGCCTGTATGAGAAGGCTTCGTTTTTCCGCGCTGTGCCGGCCTTCGCCGTTGCTCGCGCGCTCCTCCCAGGAAGCCTATGTCCTTTTCACAAGCTCATCCCGCGTTGGCGCGGGCACTCGCTGCCCGTGGTTATGCCGATCCCACCGCCGTCCAGTCGGCCGTCGCAGCGCCGGAACTCGCCGGCGCCGACATGCTGGTGTCTGCCCGCACAGGCTCCGGCAAGACTGTCGCCTTCGGCATGGCACTGGCTGAGCGTCTCCTCGGCCCGGCCGAGGTCTTCGCCCCAGCCGGAAAGCCGCTTGCGCTTGTCGTTGCCCCCACTCGCGAACTCGCGCTTCAGGTGGCGCGCGAACTCGCCTGGCTCTATGGCGAGACTGGAGCGCGCATCGTCTCCTGCGTCGGCGGCATGGACCCTCGTCGCGAACAGCGGCAGCTCGCCCAAGGCGCCCATATCGTCGTCGGTACGCCCGGCCGCCTTTGCGACCATCTCGACCGTCGCAATCTCGACCTGACCGATGTGGTGGCCGTCGTGCTCGACGAAGCCGACGAGATGCTCGATCTCGGTTTTCGCGAGGATCTGGAGAAACTTCTGGGCTCCGCGCCGGCCGACCGTCAGACGCTGTTGTTCTCTGCCACACTGCCGGCCGATATCGTCAGACTTGCTCGCGACTTCATGCGCAAGGACGCGACACGTGTCGATGTGGCCGAGGATGGCGAGGTTCACGCCGACATCGACTATCACGCCGTTCGCGTGTTTCCCCACGAGATCGAGAAGGCGGTGGTCAATCTCCTTCGCTTTCATGACGCGGCTACGTCCATCGTCTTCTGCGGGACGCGCGAAGGCGTGAAACGGCTCACCGGTGCGCTGCTCGAACGCGGCTTCTCGGTGGTGGCTCTCTCGGGTGAGATGGGGCAGGGCGAGCGCAACGAAGCGCTGTCGGCTTTGCGCGACGGACGCGCCCGTGTCTGCGTCGCCACCGATGTGGCGGCGCGCGGGCTCGACGTTCCCGATCTCGGCCTCGTCATCCATGCCGATCTGCCGCATGACAGCGAGGTGTTGCTGCATCGCTCCGGCCGCACCGGCCGTGCCGGTCGCAAGGGCGTTTCGGTGCTGCTCGTGCCGTCGAATCGTCGCCGCCGGGCCGAGAGCTTGCTCGCTGGAGCAGGAATCGAGCTGTTCTCGGAGGCGGCGCCGTCGGCTGACACCATTCACAAGCTCGACGAAGAGCGGTTGCTCGCCGATCCCGTTTTGACCGAGGAAATCAGTGAGGACGAGGTTGCCTTCGCAAGTCGGCTCGCCGAGGGGCGGACGGCCGAGGAACTGGCAGCCGCCTTCATCCGCCTCGCCCGTACGCGACTGCCGGCGCCAGAGGAGATCACCGATCCCGTCGACAGGAAGCCTCGCAGCGTCGGTACGCCGGAGCGCCCGATGGTGCGAGAAAAGGTGGATTTCTCTGGGTCTGCCTGGTTCCGCCTGTCGGTCGGTCGTCGCGATGGCGCCGAGGTCAAGCGCGTGCTGGCGTTCCTGTGTCGCCAGTCCGGTCTCAAGGGACGCGATTTCGGGGCGATCCGCCTCGCTGACGGCGAGACCTTCGCCGAGGTCGCGCCCGGCGGCGTCGCCGCCATGGAACGACTGGCAGCGGCCGGCAACGATGAGAACGTTCGCATCAGCCGCGCCGACGGCCCGCCGGCGGCATCGCCCGCCGGTCCCCGCAAGGACAAGCCACGGCGCGAGGACGATCGTCCCAAGGGAAAGGCGAAGCCGCCGCGTGACGGCAAGCCTTCCCACAGGGACGCGCCGCGCGATGCCAAGCCGCCGTACAAAGAGGTGCGTGACGGCAAGGCGCCCTTCAAGGGCAAGAAGAAAGTCCGAAAGGCCGGCTGACCTCGGGGTATCGCTGGGCACGGTATAATACTTATCTGCCCCCCCGGCATTTGGTTGGGGGATCGCCGCTTCGGAAGCCGACGCCATCGTCGGTTCTCTGGCGGTTCTCCGGTGGCATCAATAAGGCTTTGAAGTGGGGGAGATTTCCTTCACCTCAGCGAGCCGCCTGGGGGCCGTGTCATGTTTGTGCGGACTGGCGGCAGGTGTGAGAGGGCGCGTGTCGGCGCACGTCGCTTTTGTTGCGCGCGTCGGCCAAAACCCCTAAAGCACGAAGCCGATGCCAATCCCGCATGGCCCATTCGGAGATCACAATGACCGAGACTGCCGCCACGGCCGCCTATGCCGACCTCGTCGCTACCCTTGATGCCGCCTGGGAGGATCGCGCCTCCGTCACGCAGGAGACCAAAGGCAAGGTGCGTGACGCCGTCGAGGCGGCGCTGGACCTGCTTGATGGCGGCAAGGCGCGCGTCGCCGAGAAGATCGATGGCGAGTGGGTGGTCAACCAGTGGCTCAAGAAGGCGGTGCTGTTGTCGTTCCGCCTGACGCCGACGGCGCTGATCCCGGGCGCACCCGGCGGCGCTGCCTGGTGGGACAAGGTGCCCTCGAAGTTTGAAGGTATGGATGCCGCCGCCTACGAGGCCGCCGGCTTCCGCGCCGTGCCGGGCGCCATTGTCCGTCGCTCCGCTTACATCGCGCCGGGCGCCGTCCTGATGCCGTCCTTCGTCAACCTTGGTGCCTATGTCGATACGGCCACCATGGTCGATACCTGGGTTACCGTCGGTTCCTGCGCCCAGATCGGCAAGAACGTTCACCTGTCCGGCGGCGTCGGCATCGGCGGCGTGCTGGAGCCGATGCAGGCCGGCCCGACCATCATCGAGGACGACTGCTTCATCGGGGCCCGTTCCGAGGTGGTCGAAGGCGTCGTCGTCGGCGAGGGTTCGGTGATCTCCATGGGCGTGTTCATCGGCAAGTCGACCAAGATCATCGACCGCGCCACCGGCGAGGTCCACATGGGTAAGGTGCCGCCCTACTCAGTGGTGGTCTCCGGCTCGATCCCCGGCAAGCCGATGCCCGGCCAGAACTGGGGCCCGTCGACCTATTGCGCCGTCATCGTCAAGAAGGTCGACGCCAAGACCCGCTCCAAGACGTCGATCAACGAGCTTCTGCGCGACTGACCGCCAACAGGTTTCGTGCTATTCGGACGGCCGGCGGGAGACTGCCGGCCGTTTGCGTTTCGAGGAGAGGACATGCCCCACGATCCCGTTGCCATCGCTCGCGATCTCCTGATGTGCCCGTCGGTGACCCCTGCCGAGGGTGGGGCGCTCGCCTTCCTTGAGGGGCTGCTGGCGCCGGCTGGCTTCACGGTGGACCGTCCCGTCTTCACCGACGAGGGCACGCCGGATATCGAGAATCTGTTCGCCGGCATCGGCGCGGGCAATCGCCACCTGACCTTTGCCGGTCATACCGACGTCGTGCCGACCGGCAAGCTGGAGCTCTGGAGCCATGGCCCGTTTGCCGGCGACATTGACGGCGACAGGCTTTATGGCCGTGGCGCTGTGGACATGAAGGGCGGCATTGCCGCCTTCGCCGCCGCCGTTCTAGATTTCGTCGAGGAGAACGGTGGCGACTTCGGTGGCCGTATCTCCTTCCTGATCACCGGCGACGAGGAGGGACCGTCGATCAACGGCACCGTGAAGCTTCTCGACTGGGCATCAAGGCGCGGCGAGCGCTTCAGTCATGCCATCGTCGGCGAGCCGACCAATCCCGCCGCCCTTGGCGACATGGTGAAGGTCGGCCGTCGCGGTTCGCTGTCCGGTTTCGTCAAGCTCAGGGGCGTGCAGGGCCATGTCGCCTATCCGCACCTTGCCGACAATCCGCTCCGCGTCGCGCCGGCTGTCATCGCCGCGCTGATGGACCCACCATTCGACGCAGGCAACGAGCGCTTCCAGCCGTCCAACCTTGAGGTCACTTCGGTTGAGACCGGCAACCGCGCCACCAATGTCGTGCCGGCCGAGGTGGAGATCGCCTTCAACATCCGGTTCAACGACATCTGGACGGTGGAGGCGCTGCACGAGGAGATCGCAGCGCGGGTTCGGCGCGCCGTCGAGACGGCGCCTTTGCGGACGGGGCGGTCTACGCCGCTCGATTACGAACTGACGTTCGAGCCCACCAATGCCGTTTCCTTCCTGACCCACGACGCCACGTTGATCGGTGGCCTTTCTGACGCGGTCGAGGCAGTCACCGGCCGCCGACCGGAGCTTTCGACCACCGGCGGCACGTCGGATGCGCGCTTCATCAAGAATTATTGCCCGGTGGTCGAATTCGGCCTCGTCGGCCAGACCATGCACAAGATCGACGAGAACGTGGCCCTCGACGATCTTCATCGCCTGAAGGCGATCTACCGGACCTTCCTCGACCGGTACTTCGCGGCATAGGGAGGCCGTTCGGCCTCCCTTCGACGACAATTTCAGCTCTTCGCCTTGGCTTTCTTCGTCGGCTTTTCGTCGGCTACCGGCGCCTCGCCGTCCCAGCGCAGAATGACGACGGCCAGCGGCGGCAAGGTGAGGTCGAGGGAGTGGTCCATGCCATGGCTCGGGACCTCATTGGCCGTAAGCCGCCCCTTGTTGCCCATGTTGGAGCCGCCGTAGATCTCGGCATCGGAGTTGAACACCTCGCGCCAGAGGCCAGCGCGCGGCACTCCCAGCCGATAGCCCGATCGCGGCACCGGCGTGAAGTTGCCGACGATGAG
This sequence comes from Pleomorphomonas sp. NRK KF1, assembly GCF_023721755.1. GTDB lineage: Bacteria > Pseudomonadota > Alphaproteobacteria > Rhizobiales > Pleomorphomonadaceae > Pleomorphomonas. Next base: position 352,900 of record NZ_JAMDLH010000003.1, read on the forward strand.
GCAGGGGGCATCCTTCTCGAACCCCCAGCGCATGAAGGCCAGCGTCGACTGCTCGTTGTCGTCCACCACCACCCACTGGAAGCCTTCCGGATCGAAGTCGCGGGCATGCAGCGCCGGCTCGGCCCGATAGAGAGTGTTGAGGTCGCGCATCAGGCGCTGGACGCCGAGGTTGCTTGCCCGACTCTCCAGCCACAGGTCGATCGTGCCGTCGTGGTTCCACTCCCGCCCCTGGGCGATCTCGTTGCCCATGAAGGACAGCTTCTTGCCGGGGTGGGTCCACATGAAGGCGTAGTAGGAGCGTATGTTGGCGAAACGCTGCCATTCGTCGCCGGGCATGCGGCCGAAGATCGAGCGCTTGCCATGCACCACCTCGTCGTGGCTGAGCGGTAGAACGAAACGCTCCGAGTAGGCGTACATCAGCGCGAAGGTGAGCTGATTGTGGTGGTACTTGCGGTGAATGGGCTCGAGCGAGAAGTAGTCGAGCGAGTCATGCATCCAGCCCATGTTCCACTTGTAGGAAAAGCCAAGGCCGCCGTCGGCGAGCGCATTGGTAACGCCCGGCCAGGCGGTGGACTCTTCTGCGATCATCAACGCATCCGGCACTTCGTGGGCGATGACGCCATTAAGATGCTTGATGAAGGACACCGCTTCCAGGTTTTCCCGGCCGCCGTACTTGTTGGGGATCCACTCGCCCGGCTGGCGGGAGTAATCGCGGTAGAGCATGGACGCCACGGCGTCCACCCGGAGGCCGTCGATGTGGAAGCGCTTCAGCCATTCGAGCGCCGAAGCCACCAGAAAGCCGATCACTTCGGTACGGCCGAAGTTGTAGATCAGCGTGTTCCAGTCCTGATGGAAGCCTTCGCGCGGATCTTGATGTTCGTAGAGCGGCGTGCCGTCGAAGCGGGCGAGGCCGTGGGCGTCGGTCGGGAAATGCGCCGGCACCCAGTCGAGGATGACGCCGATGCCCGCCTCGTGGCAGGCGTCGACGAAGCGGGCGAAGTCGGCCGGGGACCCATAACGTGCGGTGGGCGCGAACAACCCCAGCGGCTGGTAGCCCCAGGAGCCGCCGAACGGGTGCTCCATGATCGGCAGCAGCTCGATATGGGTGAAGCCCATGTGCTTGACGTAGGCGACGAGATGCTCGGCGAGGAAGCGCCAGGTAACGGGCTTGCCGTCCGGTCGTTGCCAGGAGCCGGGATGCACCTCGTAGACCGAGAATGGCGCGGTCTTCGACTGGAAGGCCGCACGATTGCGCATGAAGGTGGCGTCGTGCCACTCGAACGGCTTGGGATCGGCGACGATGGATGCCGTGGCCGGCGCCAGCTCGTACTGGCGGGCGACGGGGTCGGCCTTGTCGGTCAGAAGCTCGCCATTGGCGCCGATGATTTCGTACTTGTAGGCCTCGCCGATCGGGAGACGCGGCAGGAACAGCTCCCAGACGCCGCATTCACGCCGAAGGCGCATCGGGTGACGCCGCCCGTCCCAGGAGTTGAAGTTGCCGACCACCGAAACACGCCGGGCATTGGGCGCCCAGACGGCGAAGCGCACGCCCGGTACGCCGCCCACCTCGGTCACAACGGCGCCAAGCGCATCGGTCAGTTGCCGGTGCTGGCCCTCGGCGAGCAGATAAACGTCCATCTCGCCGAGAAGCGGCCCGAAGGAATAGGGATCCTCCGCCTCGTGGCTGCCTTGCGGCCACTCGACCCGAAGGCGATAGAGGCCGGGATCGCCCTGTGCGAAGGCAACCCACAGGCCGCCCTCCACGTGCTGGAAGTCGGCAAGCTTGCGTCCGTCGGACGAGAACAGAGCGATGGCGCGAGCATTCGGCTTGAAGGTCCGGATGACGGTGCGCGCGCCGGATACCCGATGCGGCCCGAGAAGCGCAAAGGGGTCGCCATGGGTTCCCTCGGTGATCGCCCGGACCGCGCCGTCCGTCAGCCCCTCACGCAACCCGAGATCCACCATCGACCCACCTCCCGAATTCGATGCTATTTCTCGACGTTACGCGGAAGCCAGGGCGAGGGCAAATGGCTTTCCGACCAATCGAAGCAACTGTTTGAAATGGTCCGTGACCGTTCGCGACGTCCAACGATGCGGGGCGAAACGGACATTTCGAGGCAGGAATCTTGCGCCTGAAGGGGCGGATCAGCCCGTCAGCATGGACTTCAGACGGGTGAAGCGGCGGCGAATCCGATCGCCGGAGAGCGCCATCTCGAGCGCCCTTGGTTCAGCCACCAGCACGACCAGCTGCCGGCCGCGCGTCGCCGCCGTGTAGAGAAGGTTGCGCGCCAGCATGATGGCGTGATCGCGCAGCAGTGGAATGACCACCGCCGGATACTCCGACCCCTGGCTCTTGTGGATGGTTATCGCATAGGCCCGCGTCAACGCCTCGAGGTCTTCGGGGGCGTATTTCACTTCGCGACCATCGAAGGAAACGACGATCTCGTCTTCCTTTGGGCGGATGCGTTTGAGAATGCCGAGGTCGCCGTTGAACACGTCGCGATCGTAGTCATTCTCGATCTGCATCACCTTGTCGCCGGTGGCGTAGGTCTGGCCGAAGCGCTCGACGCGGTCGAGCGGGGCGCCGTTCAGGAGTTCGGCGAGGCGATCGTTGAGGTTGCGGGCGCCACAGATGCCCTTCTGCATCGGCGTGATCACCTGCACGTCGCGCATCGCATCGAGACCGAAGCGGCGCGGAATGCGGTTGCCCACCACCTCCAGGATCTTGGCGAGCGCATCGTCGGCCCCGCGCGCCTCGATGACGTAGAAGTCGGCAAGCTCGCCGGAGGGCGGCGGCTCGGGCCATTCGCCGCGGTTGATGCGGTGGGCGTTGACGATGATCCGGCTTTCCTCGGCCTGCCGGAAGATCTCCGTCAGACGGGCGACGGGCACCAGGCCGGAGGCGATGATGTCGGCGAGGACCTGGCCCGGCCCGACGGACGGCAGCTGGTCGACGTCTCCGATCAGGATCAACGCCGCGTTGAGCGGCACGGCCTCGACGAGCGCAGCCATCAGTGGCACATCGACCATCGACGTCTCGTCGATCACCACCACGTCGGCTTCCAGCGGTTCGGACGCCGAACGCTTGAAGCCGCCGGTCGTCGGATCGATTTCCAGGAGGCGATGGATCGTCTTGGCCTCGCGGCCGGCCTGTTCGGCCATGCGGCGAGCGGCGCGGCCGGTCGGAGCGGCGAGCGCCACCGTCAGCTTTGCGGTGGAAATGGTGGCGAGCAGGGCTTCGAGCAGTGTCGTCTTGCCGACGCCGGGGCCGCCGGTGATCACCGAAACCTTCGCGCCGGCAACCAGCGCCAGCGCGTCGCGCTGCGATGGGCTGAGCTTCATGCCCTTCCGCGTTTCGAACCGCTCGACGGCTGCGTCGACGTCGATCTTGCCCCAAGGCGGGCGCCCTTCGGACAGCGCCTTCAAGCGGCTGGCAACGGAGCGCTCGAAGCGGGCTAGGCGGCGAACGGCCAGAAACGCGGTCCCGTCGATGTCGAAGGTCTCGACATCGCCCTGGGCGATCGCCCCCTCCACTTCGGCCGATACGGCGTCGGCGTCGACGCCCAGCAACCGTTCGGCACGCTCCAGCACGTCGACGCGCGGTACGACCGTATGGCCGTCGTCCGCCGCGTCTTCGATGGCATGGGCGATGCCGGCCCTGATGCGCTCCGGCGCTGCGCGGTCGATGCCGAATTTCTCGGCGATCTCGTCGGCGCCGGCAAATCCGATGCCGCGCACCTCGCGGGCGAGCCGATAGGGATCCTCCTCGACCAGCTTCACCGCTTCCGGTCCCAGCACCTTCCAGATGGCCACGGCGCGCGCGGTGCCGATGCCCTTGTCCTGGAAGGCGATCATCACGTCCTTGACCGCCTTGCGCTCGCGATAGCTCTCGGCGATGCGGGCGGCTGTCTGCTTGCCGAGGCCGGGCACGGTGACGAGCCGCATCGGCTCGTTCTCGATGACATCGAGCGCCTTGGCTCCGAACACCTGCACGATACGTTCGGCCATCGCCGGTCCCACGCCGGAAATCAGGCCCGATCCAAGGAAGCGGATCACGGCGTCCTTGCCCGTCGGTTCGTTCGTCTCGATACGGTCGGCGCGGAACTGCAGGCCATGGACCTTGTCGGTCATCCACTGGCCCTCGGCATCGATCTTCTCGCCGGCCGCGACGGTCGGGACATGGCCGACGACCGCCACCGGATCCTTGCGACCGCGCACACGCACCCTCAACACCGAGAAGCCGTTTTCCTCGTTGTGGAAGGTCACACGCTCCACCGTGCCGGCGAGACGCTCGAACAGGCGGTCGGCCGGAGGCGGGGATGGTCGGGAATCATCAATCATCGCATCAGTTATGCAGTGTTCGCCTACTGTTCGTCGAGCCTTGATCGGTCTATGTATGCGCCCGTCGCGCCTTGTTCCGGCAGCAGCCGGCCAAAGCGCGGAACTTCGTCGGAGTGTATCCCTCTCATGTCGTCCGAGCTTACCCGCCGTGACCTCCTGGCCATGCTGGCCGCCCTCGGGCTCGTTCCGAGCCTATCCGCAACCGAGGCTCGCGCCGTCGAGGCGTCGACCAGGCTCGGCAAGCCGAGGCCCTTCTCCTTCAGCAAGCTGATGACGGCTGCCAAGGAACGGGCCGCCGCCGCGTACGTGCCGGAGGTGCCGCGCGCCTTCGAGGCGCTGGAGGCCATCGATTACGACAGGCACTGGCAGATCAAGTTCAAGGACGATCACACCGTTCAGGCGGCCGGCGGCAAGGCGCCGCTGCGCTTCTTCCACCTTGGCCGCTACTTCAAGCTGCCGGTCGGCATCTATCTCGTCGACGGCGACAAGGCGCAGGAAGTCCTCTATTCGCCTGATTACTTCGACATCCCCCAGGGCAATCCGGCGTCCAGCCTGCCCGGCGATATCGGGTTCGCCGGCTTCCGCGTCATGGACGAGACAGGTCAGCGCGATTGGCTGGCCTTCCTCGGCGCCGCCTATTTCCGCTCGTCCGGCGCGCTCGATCAATACGGGCTGTCCGCTCGTGCGTTGGCCATCGACGTGGCCATGCCCACGCCCGAGGAGTTCCCGCGCTTCACCAACTTCTATTTCGGCGCTTCCAAGGGCGGACAGTTCGCCATCTATGCGGACCTCGAGGGACCGCGCGTTTCCGGCGCCGTTCGCTGGGATGTCAGCCGCGCCGAGGACCGGACCGTCATCATGGACATGGCGGTGCGCTTCTATCCGCGCGAGGATATCGCCCGCTTCGGCGTGGCGGCGTTGACTTCCATGTTCTGGTACGACGAGACCAACCGTCAGCGGGCACCCGACTGGCGGCCGGAAATCCACGACTCCGACGGCTTGTCGATCTGGAACGGTGCCGGCGAACGCGTCTGGCGTCCGCTCAACAATCCGGTCAACGTCATGACCTCGACATTCGTCGACAAGAACGTCAAGGGCTTCGGCCTTTGCCAGCGCGACCGCTCTTTCGAGAACTATCAGGACGACGGCGTCTTCTACGAGAAGCGGTCGACGGTATGGGTCGAGCCGAAGGGCGAGTGGGGCGACGGCGCCGTGCAACTCGTCGAGATTGCCACCGACGACGAGATCCATGACAATATCGTCGCCTACTGGCTGCCAGCGGCCCCGGCCATAAAGGGCAGCGAGATCGCCTTCGACTATCGCCTGACTTGGGGCGTCGATGAGCCGAACCCGGCGCCGGTCGGCCGCGTCTACTCGACGCGCCTCGGCTTTGGCGGCGTTCCCGGCCAGACGCGTCCCGCCGGTGTCGTCAAATATGTGATCGATTTCGACGGTGGCGACCTCGGTACCTATGACCAGTCGTCGGGCGTCGAGGCGGTCGTGTCGGCGTCGTCCGGCTCCATTTCGGGCGTTTACACGCTGCCGGTGGTGGGCACCACGCGCTGGCGGGCCGTGTTCGATTTCAAGGGCGACGGCCCCAACCCGGTGGACATGCGTCTCTACCTTCGCGCCGGCGACAAGACGCTGACCGAAACCTGGCTCTACCAACATCTGCCGACCACCTTCGTCTGGCCGAAGTGATCCGGGCGAGCGGTTGATTTCGATGGGGCGGGGAGGAAACTTCCCGCCCTTTTCCTCAGTAGTCGACCCGCATCAGGCAGAGCCCCTCAGGCGGGGCCACGGGTGCGCAGGCGCGGCGATCGGCGGCATCCAGCGAGACCTTGAGGTCGGCCGTCGTCCAGCGGCCATCGCCGACTTTCCTGAGCCCCCCGACCATTGACCGCACCTGATTGTGCAGGAACGAGCGCGCCGAAACCAGGAAGTGAATCTCGCCATCCGCTTCGACGACATCGAGCTGGTCGAGCGTCTTGACCGGACTCTTCGACTGGCAGTCCGAAGAACGAAAGGTGGTGAAGTCGTGCCGACCGAGCAAGACCTTGGCGGCATCCGCCATGCGCTCGACGTCGAGCGGTACGTGGACGTGCCAGACGAGGTGGCGCTCCAGCGTCGGCGGTGCCCGTCGTGCGAAGACGCGATACCGATAGTGACGTTTCACCGCCGAAAAGCGAGCGTCGAAACTCTCCGGCACCTCTTCGGCGGACACGATGGTGATGGCGTGCGGCCTCAGGTGAACGTTGCCGGCATCGCGTATGGTATCGGTGCGCAGCGTCTTGCCGATGTCGAAATGACAGACCTGGCCGAGCGCGTGAACGCCGGCATCGGTACGGCCGGCACCCTTGAGAACAACCCTTTCGCCGGCGAACCCGAAGATCGCCCGCTGCAGGTAGTCCTGAACGCCGGTCCCTTCGGCCTGCGATTGCCAGCCGGAAAAGGCGGTGCCGTCATATTCGATGAGCATTCGGTAGCGCGGCATGGCGGTCAGCCGAACCTGAAACCGGGTGCAAGGCGCGCGCCGCGTGCGAAGTCGGCGAAGGACATCGCCTTGGAGCCGGCCCGCTGGACTTTAACGAGACGTACCGCGCCTTCGCCGCAGGCGATGACACCATCGGTGGACAGCAGCACTCCGGGCTGGCCCGTTCCCGCAGCCCTCTCGCTCCGGAGGAGTTTCACCCGCTCCTCGCCCTTGCCGAGATCGGCGGCGAACCAGGCGCCGGGGAAGGGCGAAAGACCGCGCACATGGTCGTGCACCGCCGCGGCTGTCAGCCGCCAGTCGACACGGGTCTCCTCGTTGGTGATCTTGGACGCGTAGGTGACGCCGTCGTCGCCCTGAGGGGTGAACGAGATCGAGCCATCCTCGATCTTAGCGAGGGCCTCGGCCATCAAGGCGGCGCCCGTCGGCGACAGGGCGTCATGCAGCTCGCCGGCAGTCATGTTCGGTCCGATGACGACACGAGCGGTCAGCGCCACCGGGCCCGTGTCGAGCCCCTCTTCCATCTTCATGACCATGACGCCGGACTCCGGATCACCGGCCATGACGGCACGGTTGATCGGAGCCGCGCCGCGCCAGCGCGGCAGCAGGGAGGCATGAAGGTTGAGGCAATGGAAGCGAGGCGCGTCGAGCACGGGCTTCGGCAGGATGAGGCCATAGGCGACGACCACCGCGACGTCGGCGCCGTGTGAGGCGAAGGTGGCCTGAGCCTCCTCGTTTCTCAGCGTCTTCGGTGTCAGCACCGGGATGCCCAGCGCGTCGGCGCGCGCATGCACCGGAGAGCGGCGCAGCTCCATGCCACGTCCGGCCGGCTTCGGAGCGCGCGTATAGGCAGCCACGACCTCGTGTCCCGCTCCGACGATGGCGTCGAGCACCGGCACCGAGAAGTCGGGCGTTCCCATGAAGACGACCTTGAGCGGCATGGCGATCCTGCGGCAGTTGTTCTGCCCGGCGTTTCATACCATGCGGATGGCGACGTCAAGCATTGGGGACCGCGTGAAGCCGCGAAAGCGGCTTCCGGCGCCAAGCGGCGCCCGCGCGGAGCGCGAAAGCCAAGGGGTGGAGCCCTGCCGGCGATTGAGGCTGGCTAGATTCTCGCCTTTTCCTTGGCCGCCTTGGCGAACTTCTTGGTGACGCGGTCGCGCTTCAGCTTGGAGATGTGGTCGATGAAGAGAACGCCGTCGAGATGGTCGATTTCGTGCTGCAGACAGGTGGCGAGCAGACCGTCGGCTTCCAGCTCCTCCGGCTCTCCGGCGAGGTTCGTGTAGCGGACACGGATCTTGGCCGGCCGTTCGACTTCCTCGTAATAATCGGGAATGGACAGGCAACCTTCTTCGTAGACCGACAGGTCCTCGGACTTCCAAAGAATTTCCGGATTGATGAAGACGCGCGGCTCCTTGGCGTTCTCATCGTGCGAGACGTCAATGGTGATGAGGCGGTTCATCTCGCCAACCTGCACGGCGGCGAGCCCGATGCCAGGCGCGGCGTACATGGTTTCGAGCATGTCTTCGGCGAGCTTGCGAACGCCATCGTCGACGCGGGCGATGGGCGCCGAAGTCAGGCGGAGCTGCGGGGCGGGAAGAATGACAAGGGGGCGTGTTGACATGAAAAGTCAGATACGCATGGCCGCTATTGCCGTCAATAGCGACTATCCGGGGATTCTCGGAACGTCCTGCAGCGTCTTCTGGTAAGCGCACGGCTCTTCGAGCGGGCTTGCGAACCGGACATGGCTTGTCTTCCTGCGTCCGGGCCGGGCAAGGTGATCTGCCCTTCTTCACCCGGGAATCATCATGACCATTCTTGTCGCCGTTCGAGGCTGGAAGCCCGATCACTGGATTCACGCCCTGCGGGAGGCTGCGCCTGATAGAGCGGTCGTGCTGCCCGGCGACGAGTTCGATCCGGACAGCGTCCGTTATGCCCTCGTCTGGAAGCCGGAACCCGGCTATCTCAAGACGCTTCCCAAGCTCGAGGCGATCTTCTCGCTGGGGGCCGGCGTCGATCACCTCACCACAGATCCCGACCTCCCGGATCTTCCGGTCGTCCGCATCGTCGATCCCGATCTCACCGGCAGAATGACCGAGTGGGTCGTGCTCAACGTCCTCCTGCATCACCGCCGCCATCTGCACTATGCGGCGGCGCAGGCAGCTGGCAGCTGGAAGCCGCTCCGTCAGTGGGCTGCCGGGGCCGTGCGTGTCGGTATCATGGGGCTGGGTGAGCTGGGGCGGGATGCCGCCCAGGCCCTGCTGGCACTTGGCTTTCAGGTTGCCGGTTGGAGTCGGACCGAAAAGCGGGTGGATGGCGTCGATTGCTTCCATGGCAAGGACGGGCTTGCGCCCTTCCTTGCTCGCACGGACATGCTCGTGTCGCTGCTGCCGCTGACGGCGGAGACGGAGAGCCTGATCGATCGCGCCGTCATCGACGCGCTGGCCAAGGATGGCCCACTTGGCGGCCCGGTCATTCTCAACGCCGGTCGCGGCCGGTCGCTGGTGGAAGCGGACCTCGTCGAAGCCCTGCGTGATGGTCGGGTGAAGGGCGCCAGCCTCGATGTCTTCGCCACCGAACCATTGCCGCCCGAAAGTCCGCTCTGGCAGACGCCCAATCTCTTCCTGACGCCTCATGTCGCGGCCGAAAGCGATCCGGTGGCGCTCAGCCGTTATGTGATAGGCGAGATCGCGGCCTACGAGGCCGGCCGGCCGCTCCGTCATCTCGTCGATCGTCACAAAGGCTACTGAACGGAAAGAAGAAAGCCTTTAGGCGGCGAAAAACGCAACGTCCCGAACGGACTGGGCGAATTGACGGCACGCACAACAAACTGTCATATAACTCAGGTAACGAAGAACGCGGAGACGGCGAACCTTTCTGAGACCGCTCGCGGCATCCCGGATCGGTGCGTCATCTAGAACGCGCAGACCTTGCCCGTTTCCCTGCTGGAGCGGACGCGAGGCGTTGCCGAAGAGTGGGAAATCCGGGTGCCGGGGCGCCCGGCAAACAGGGGAACCGTCATGTCTTTCAAGCTGTTTCTCGCGTCGACCATCGCCGCGCAGGCCGTTCTGTGCGCTTCCGCGCCGGCATTCGCCGCTTCGATGGAAGAGCTTGTCGCCGCTGCCAAGGCCGAAGGCAAGCTGACCACCATCGCCCTGCCGCATGATTGGTGCGGCTATGGCGCTGTCATCGAGGGCTTCAAGGCCAAGTACGGCCTCGAGGTCAACGAGCTCAATCCCGACGCCGGCTCCGGCGACGAGATCGAGGCGATCAAGGCCAACAAGGGCAACACCGGCGATCAGGCGCCCGACGTGATTGACGTCGGTCTCAGCTTCGGTCCGTCCGCCAAGGCCGAAGGCCTGCTGCAGCCCTACAAGGTCGCGACCTGGGATACCATTCCCGACAGCGCCAAGGACGCCGAGGGCTATTGGTATGGCGACTACTATGGCGTCATGTCCTTCGGCATCAACAAGGACCTCATCAAGGACAGCCCGGCCGATTGGGCCGACCTCCTGAAGCCGGAGCTTGCCAATGCCGTGGCGCTGGCCGGCGATCCGCGCGCCTCGTCGCAGGCCATTTCGGCCGTCTTCGCCTCGGGTCTGTCGACCTCCGGCGGTGACGTTGCCAAGGCGGGCGAGGCTGGTCTCGGCTTCTTCAAGGACGTCGTCGCCAAGGGCAACTTCGTGCCGGTGATCGGCAAGTCGGCTTCGCTTGCCCAGGGCACGACGCCGATCGTCGCCGCCTGGGACTACAATCTCCTCTCCTGGCGCGACACGCTGGCCGGCAACCCGCCGATCGACGTCGTGGTGCCGAAGACCGGCGTGCTCGCCGGTGTCTACGTCCAGGCGATCTCCGCCTACGCGCCGCATCCCAATGCCGCCAAGCTGTGGATGGAGTATCTTTATTCGGATGAAGGTCAGCTCGGCTGGCTGAAGGGCTACTGCCATCCGATCCGCTTCAACGACCTCGCCAAGAACGGCAAGGTTCCGCAAGAGCTGCTCGACAAGCTGCCGCCGGCCGAGGCCTACGCCAACGCCATCTTCCCGACGCTCGACGAGCAGGCGGCCTACAAGGAAACCATTACCAAGAACTGGGACAGCGTCGTCGGAGCCGACGTTCAGTAAGGCCCGGCGCGGCCCTCAAGGCCGTCTGCCCCTAATCCCGGTACCGCCCTCCGACACGCGTCGGAGGGCGGTTTTCCGCGATCGCCGATCCGGATAGCAAACAGCATGGCTTCCAACGCTTCGTCCGCCAGTCTTCCCCGCCCGCGCGTGCCCTGGGCCGTCGTCGGCGTCACACCCTTCATGGTCTTCGCCCTGCTGTTCCTGATCCTGCCGACCCTGTTTCTGGTGGTCGGCGCGTTTCAGGACAACGATGGCGGCTTCACGCTTGCCAACCTCGGCAAGCTCTGGACCCCGACCATCCTGGCTTCCTACTGGATCTCCATCAAGGTTTCGGTCGCCTCGGCGGTGATCGGCGCGGCGATCGGTGCCTTCATCGCCTACGCCGCGGTATCCGGCGGGCTGCCGCGCTGGATCCGGCCGACCATCATGACCTTTTCCGGCGTCGCCTCGCAGTTTGCCGGCGTACCCCTCGCCTTCGCCTTTCTGGCGACGCTCGGCCGGCAGGGGTTGGTCACGCTGTTCCTGTCGTCGGTGTTCGGTCTCAACATCTACGCCCAGGGCTTCAATCTTCTGTCCTTCTGGGGGCTGACGCTCACCTATCTCTATTTCCAGATCCCGCTCATGGTGCTGATCGTCACTCCGGCCATCGAGGGCCTTCGAAAAGAGTGGCGCGAGGCCGCCACCATTCTGGGCGCGTCCAACTGGCAATACTGGCGACACATTGCCGGCCCGGTGTTGCTGCCGAGTTTCCTGGGCGCGGCGCTGCTCCTCTTTGCCAATGCCTTCGGCGCCATCGCCACGGCCTATGCGCTGACCGGCTCGTCGCTCAACATCGTTACCATCCTGCTCTACGCGCAGATCCGCGGCGACGTGCTGCACGACCAGAACCTCGGCTACGCCATCGCCTTCGGCATGATCGTCATCACCGGTCTTTCCAACCTCTGCTACATCCTGCTCCGCGTGCGCAGTGAAAGGTGGCTCAAATGAAGACCAACCGCCTTGGTCACTGGATCGCCATCCTGATCGGGACGCTGTATTTCGTGGTGCCGCTCGCAGCCACCTTCGAGTTCTCGCTGAGAAAGCTTCGCGGCGTCTACAGCTTCGAAGCCTATCGCGTCGTGCTGGCCGATCCTCAGTTTCAGTCGTCTTTCACCTTCTCGGTCGGTCTCGCGGTGGTGACCATCGTCTTCGGCATGGCGATCATCGTACCCATGGCCTATTTCGTCGAGCTGCGACTGAGGAAGCTGCGGCCCTTCGTCGAATTCGTGACGCTGCTGCCGCTGGTGGTGCCTGCCATCGTCATCGTCTTCGGCTACCTCCGCCTCTACAACTCCTCGAGCATCCTGCCGCTCACCAACTCGACGCTCAGCACCAACTTCCTGCTGACCTGCGGCTATGTGACGCTGGCCTTGCCCTACATGTACCGCTCGATCGAAACGGGTCTTCGCGCCATCGACGTCAGGACGCTGACCGAGGCGGCGGAAAGCCTGGGCGCTTCGTCCGGCACCATCATCTGGCGGATCATCCTTCCCAATATTCGGTCGGCCATGCTGTCGGGCGCCTTCCTGACCTTTGCCATCGTCATCGGCGAGTTCACCTTCGCCAGCCTTCTCAATCGGCCGGCCTTCGGCCCCTACCTCCAGCTCATCGGCGCCAATCGCGCCTACGAGCCGGCGGCACTTGCCTGCATGGCCTTCATGATCACCTGGGCCTGCATGGGCATCATCCAGGTCATTTCCCGCAACGCGGTCGCGGCACACCCCTGACCGGCCAGCCGCTTCACGCACGGAACTCCCGATGTCGTTCATCGAAATCAGTCACCTCAGGAAGTCCTTCGGTCCGAACACCGTGGTCCATGACTTCAGTCTTTCCATCGAGAAGGGGGAGTTCATCTCCTTTCTCGGCCCGTCCGGGTGCGGCAAGACCACCATCCTCAGGATGATAGCCGGCTTCGAGACCGCGACCTCGGGCTCGTTGCATGTCGGCGGCGTCGAAATGACCAACCTCCCGCCGGCCAAACGCAACGTCGGCATGGTGTTCCAGGCCTACGCGCTGTTTCCCAACCTGACGGTTGCCGGCAACATCGGTTTCGGGCTGAAGATCGCCGGCAAAGAGCGGGGCGAGATCGACGCGCGTGTCGCCGAGTTGCTGGAACTGATCAAGTTGCCGGATCTTGGCGATCGCTACCCCTACCAGCTTTCCGGCGGCCAGCAGCAGCGCGTGGCGCTCGCCCGCGCCCTGGCGATCAAGCCGCAAGTTCTGCTGCTCGACGAGCCGCTGTCGGCGCTTGACGCCAAGATCCGCGTATCCCTGCGCGAGGAAATCCGCGCACTGCAGCGCGAACTGGGCATCACCACGGTTTTCGTCACGCATGATCAGGAGGAGGCGCTATCCATCTCCGATCGCATCGTGGTGATGAACCAGGGGCGCGCCGATCAGGTCGGTACGCCGTCCGAGATCTACAACAACCCGGCGACGCGTTTCGTGGCGAGCTTTGTTGGCACGCTGAACCTGTTCGAGGCACGCGTCGTCGATCCGGTGGCCGGTCGCGTATCGATCGATGGTCAGCCGGTGGTGACGGCGCGCGACATCTCCGCCTACGGCATCGCCGACGGAGCAACGGTCGCCTTGAGACCGGAAGCACTGTCGCTCGGCGGCGGCGATGGCGACCGCAACGTCCTGACCGGCACGGTCGAGGAGGTCTCCTTCCTTGGCGCGGTGATCCGCGTGCGGGTGAAGCTCCGGGAGGCGAGGGTATCGCTCGATATCTTCAACGATCCGGCGCTCGACTTGCCGAAGGTCGGCATGCCGGCCGCCGTTTCCTTCAAGAAGGATGATCTCCTGATCATCGACCGGGACTGAAGACGGAAAAGCCGCCCTCCGGAGAGGGCGGCCATCAAGATCGGTGCTTGGCCGTGTTGGGCTCAGTTGGCGTCGTCCGTCGGCGTCTCGTCGTCGGGCGCATCCTGGACCGGGCCGGGGCCCTGACCCATCCAGTTCCTCATCATGCCTTGCCCGTGGTGGCGGCCATGCTTGCCGTCGCGTCCCCAGCCGCCGCCGCGGTTCGGCCTGTCTTCAGCCGACAGGACACCGTCGTTGTTGCGGTCGAAGCGGTTCAGCATGTGGTCGCCGGCCGTGTCCACCTCGGCCTTGGTGATCTGGCCGTCGCCGTCGGCATCAAGGCGCTGGAAGGCGCGCACCATCATCTCGCGGTGCTGCTGCCAGAACCAGGGCTCGAACTCCTGGATGGTCACGCCATCCTTGCCGTCGCTGTTGGCATCGGCGAACATCTTGTCGCGGTAGGCGGTGAACTCCGCGGCGTCGACCTTGCCATCCTTGTTGGTGTCGGCCTCGGCGAAGAGTTTCATCGGTCCACCCGACGGGCCGAAGCCCATCGGACCCATGCCGGGGCCGGCGGCGAAGGCAGCGGTGCCGACGGTGATGACCGAGAGGGCGGAAATTGTGGCGAGTGTGAGCGCTTTCACGGGAGCTTCTCCTTATGTGTCCGTTCCGCCCACGGCATGAAGGGGGTTCCCGTCGGCGGCAGGTTCAACATAGGGAGCAATTGTCGCGCAAATTCGCCCGGAAAGGGCCCGGTTGTATTGAGGCGTAACCTCGCCGCCGAGTGATACATCTTGATACCATTTCCTTTGGTATCCTTTTCGCGGATCGCTATCCTTGGGAAATGGAACGTTCGAGTATCTGACATGACCGAGCCTCAGCCCCATATCCTTGTGGTCGACGACCATCGCGAGATCCGAGACCTCATCGGCCGCTATCTTCTGAAGAACGGCTTTCGCGTCACGACGTCGGAGAACGCCGCTGCGGCGCGCAAGGCGCTGAAGGCGGCCGCGGTCGACCTCGTGGTGCTCGACATCATGATGCCGGGCGAGGACGGCCTCAGCCTGTGTCGCTTCCTGCGCGAGAGCTCGGATACACCGGTGATCCTGCTCACCGCCATGGCCGAGGATACCGATCGGGTCGTCGGCCTGGAAATCGGCGCCGACGACTACGTCACCAAGCCGTTCAATCCGCGTGAGCTGTTGGCACGCATCCGCGCGGTCTTGCGACGGACGCAGGCCGTGCCCAAGCCTCGGGATCCCCTGGAGTCCCGACGACTGAAGTTCGACCGTTTCGTGCTCGATGCACGCCGCCGCGAACTGGTCGGCGGCGACGGCGTGGCGCTGCCGCTATCGACGGCCGAGTTCCAACTGCTCACGGCGTTCCTGAAGCGCCCCAACATGGTCCTCAACCGCGATCAGCTGATGGATCTCACCTCGGGGCGAACGCCGCAGATCTTCGATCGCTCGATCGACAACCAGGTGAGCCGGCTGCGCAAGAAGATCGAGATCGACCCGAAGAACCCGGAACTGATCAAGACCGTGTGGGGCGGCGGCTACATCTTCGCCGCCGATGTCGAGGAACTGTCAGAGTGACGTTGCGTCTGTTCCCGCGCAGCCTTGCCGGCCAGCTTTCGGTGTTGCTGATCGCCGCCGTGCTGATCGCTCAGGTGGTCACGCTGGCCTTTTTTGCCGAAAGCCGGCGGTCGGCGATCGACGCGGCGGCGCGCGAGCAGGTACTCGGCCGCATTGCCACGCTGGCCAACCTGATCGAAGAGACGCCCGCCGGTCAGCGCGACCGCATCCTTGGCGCACTCAGCACCAGCCGCCTCACCTACTCGATCACCCCCGAGCCGCTGGTCAGGAACGCTGTCACCGCGTGGCCGGATGACGAGACGCGGGCCAAGCTCGACGAAATCTTCGGTCCGGGGCGACAGGTCCGGGCGGAGTTCGCCGACGACGACAGGACCGGCATCGACGCTCACATGTCCATGCACGGCAACGGTCTCGGTCCGGGGGCGCGGCAGAAGGGCAAGCGCTGGCCGCCGACGCTGGCCTTGTCGGTTCTGCTGTCCGACGGCAAATGGCTCAACTCGGAGACGCTTCTGCCCCGGCCTCAGCTATGGGCCTGGCCGGTGGTGATGTCGACGTTTCTGACGGTGATCGCCATTTCGCTGGTCATGGCACTGTCGGTACGGCGCATCACCAAGCCGCTCCGGGAGATGGCGCAGGCCTCCGACCGGCTTGGTCGCGGCGAAAGCGTGCCCGATTTGCCCGAGAGAGGCCCCGAGGAGATCGCCCGAGCCAACAGGGCCTTCAATGCCATGCAGGCGCGTGTCAGCCGCTTCGTTGCCGATCGGACCCGCATGGTGGCAGCGATCAGCCACGACCTTCGGACGCCCCTGACCTCGCTGCGACTGAGGGCCGAGTTCATCGATGACGACGAAACGCGCGAGCGCATGGTCGCGACCATCGATGAAATGACGCGCATGGCCGAGGCGACGCTCGCCTTTGCCCGCGACGACGCGGCCGGCGAAGAGTCCCGCAACACCGACCTCGTTGCGCTGGTCGAAGCGGTGTCGGCCGATTTCTCCGATCTCGGCCATGATGTCGGTATGGAAGGACCGGAGCATCTCTATCTGTCGGTTCGTCCGGTTTCGCTTCGGCGTGCCTTGCGCAATCTTGTCGAAAATGCCGTCCGTTATGGACTCCGCGCCCGTGTTCGGCTCGAGCGCACGGCGACGGGGGTCGTCATCGCCGTCGACGACGATGGTCCCGGAATTCCCGAGAACAAGATGGAGGAGGTGTTCGCCCCCTTCACTCGGCTCGAAACGTCTCGCAATCTCGAAACCGGTGGCGTCGGCCTTGGTCTTGCCACGGCCCGCTCGATCGTCCGTGCACATGGCGGCGAATTGACGCTTGCCAATCGGCCCGGCGGCGGCTTGACTGCGGCGATTCATCTGCCGGTGGCTGCCGAAACCTGAGGGGCCGCCGGAGAGCGCACGCAGGAGCGTCATGTCCGGTACACCGACCTTTGCCGTTGCCGCCAGCTTCCTGGGGCTTTCCCGCTTCGATCGTAGCGCCGCTTATGTTCTGGCCGGCATTCCGCTCGACATTGGCGTCACCAACCGAACGGGCGCTCGATCCGGACCTGCCGCCGTGCGGGCGGCGAGCCGCATGCTGACCGATGGCGACCACCCGCATTTCTGGATCGATCCGACGCGGCTCGACATCGCCGACATCGGTGACTTCCCGATCGCCCTCGGCGACCTCGCCGAGAGCTATCGGCTGATCGAGGGACAAGCCGAAGGGCTCAATCATCTTCTCGCCATCGGTGGCGAACACGGCATCTCGCTGCCGCTCCTCAGGACGCTCCGGCGCAAGATTGGGGCGCCGCTCGGGCTCGTTCATTTCGATGCCCACGTCGATACATGGCCGGACAACTTCGGCCAGATCTACGGCCACGGCTCGCCCTTCTATCACGCCATCGAGGAGGGGCTCGTCGATCCCAGGCGGATGATCCAGATCGGCATTCGCTCGCCGGTGCAGCGCGAGGTGTGGGACTGGACGATCGGAAAGGGCGTTACCATCCTCTCGGCCCAGGATGTCCATGCGCTGGGGCCGGCCGCCGTCGCCGAACGGGTTCGGCAGGTGACGGGAGACGGACCGACCTATTTCAGCTACGACGTCGACTGCCTCGACCCGGCCTTCGCGCCCGGTACCGGCACGCCGGAGTTTGCCGGCATTCTTCCCTGGCAAAGCCAGGCCATTCTCCGTGCCCTCGCCGGTATCGACTTCGTCGGCATGGATGTCGTCGAAGTGGCGCCGGCTTATGACGTGTCGGAGATTACCGCGCTCGCCGCCGCCACGGTGATCTGGGACTATCTCGGTCTCGTCGGATCGACGAAGCCGACCTGACCGGCTACTTCCTGAGGATGGCCTTCAGGATCGCCTCCGAGCCAATGACGCCGACGATCTCGCCGGCGTCTTCCACCAGCACCGGCTTGCCGGTGGCGACGGAAGCGGCCATGACGTCGCGGATCGGCGTCGCGGGTGCGACCACCGCGCTTCCCTCTTCGCGAGGCACGTCGCCCATCGACGCCATGACGTCGGATGCCCGAAGCACGGTCAACGGGTTCATGTGGGCGACGAACTCGGCGACATAAGGCGTCGCCGGGGAAAGCATGATCTCCTGCGCCGTGCCCACCTGCACCACGCGCCCGCCGGCCATGATGGCAATGCGATCGCCAAGCTTCATGGCTTCGTCGAGATCGTGGCTGACGAACAGGATGGTGCGCTTCAGTTCGGCACGCAAGTCGATCAGCTCGTCCTGAAGCTTGTCGCGGATCAGCGGATCGAGGGCGGAGAAGGGCTCGTCCATCAGCAGGATTGGCGCCTCGGTCGCAAACGCACGGGCAAGGCCCACCCGCTGCTGCATGCCGCCGGACAGCTCCTGTACCCGGCGGTCGGCCCAGTCGGACAGGTGAACGCGCGCCAGTTCCGTCTCCACGCGTCGGGCGATGTCCGTTTTGGCAACACCGGAAAGCTCGAGCCCGAGTGCCACGTTGTCGGCCACGGTTCGCCAGGGCAGGAGGCCGAACTGCTGGAAGACCATGGCAACGCGCCGGCGACGGATGCGGCGCAGCGCCGCGGCGTCGCAGCGGGCGACGTCCACCTCTCCTTCGCCGTCACGGACGAAGAGGCAGCCCCGGCTCACCCGGTTGAGGCCATTGACGGCACGGATCAGCGTCGACTTGCCTGAACCGGAAAGTCCCATCAACACCAGGCATTCGCCTTCGCGCACCGAAAAGGACGCCTGCATGGCGCCCACCGTAAGGCCGGTTTCCGCGGTGATCTCGGCTGGACTCAGTCCGGAATCGATCAGGGGAAAGGCGGCCTCCGGCTTTTTGCCGAAGACGACGTCGACGCGCTCGAAGCGCAGCGCGTCGCGAACGCGGGAGGATGACACAAGAAACTCCTCAGCCGCGAATCCGGCACATGCGGTCCAGCATGATGGCGATCAGCACGATGGCAAGGCCGGCGGTGAAGCCCATGCCGATGTTGACGGTGTTGAGCGCCCTCACCACGGGGACCCCGAGACCGTTGGCGCCGACCATGGCGGAGATCACCACCATGGACAGCGACAACATGATGGTCTGGGTGAGACCGGCAAGAATTTGGGGCATCGCATAGGGCAACTCGACCTTGACGAGACGCTGCAAGGGCGTGGCGCCGAAGCTGTCGGCCGCCTCGACCAGCGGCTTCGGCGTGGATGAGATGCCGAGGGCCGTCAGGCGGATCGAAGCGGGCAGGGCGAAGATCACCGTGGCGATCAGCCCCGGGACCATGCCAAGGCCGAACAGCACCAGGGCGGGGATGAGGTAGACGAAGGTCGGGATGGTCTGCATCAGGTCCAGCACCGGACGCAATGCGGCCATGGCCCAGGCCCGGCGTGCCGCAAGGATGCCGATCGGCACGCCAAGTCCCATGCAGACCGCCGATGATGCCACGACGAGCGCCAGCGTCTGCGTCGTCTCCTTCCAAAATCCCTGATTGACGATGAAAAGGAGAGCCGCGGCGACGAACAGCGCAAGCGGGATCGAGCGCTTCAGCACAAAGGCAAGCGTGGCAATCAGCGCGACCGTGACCGGTGGCGGCGGCGCTTGCAGCGCGACAACGATCCACTCCACGGCGCCGCCCAACACGGTGGCTATGGCGTCGAAGACGCCGCTGCCATTGGCCGTCAGCCAGTCGACCAGTGCCTTGGCCCAGGGACCAACCGGGATCTTGTAGGCCGTGAGGAACTCCATGATCGCCTCAGTCTCCCTCTCGTTATCTCACCCTCAAAGCCCCAGCGCGGCCTTCACGGCCGGAAGTCCGTCCTTGCCGTCACGGGTCGTCACACCGTCGAGCCAGGGCGCGAGCACGTCTGGGTGCGCCGCCAGCCAGGACTTTGCCGCCTCTTTCGCCTCGGCGCCGTTCTCAAGGATGTCGCCCATGATCTCGTTCTCGAGAGCCAGCGAGAACTTCAGATTGCCGAGGAAACGGCCGAGGTTGGGGCAGTCGGCCGAGAAGTTCTTGCGCGTGTTGGTGTAGATCGTGGCCCCGCCGAGGTTCGGCCCGAAAACTTCGTCGCCACCTTCGAGATAGGCCATGTCGAAGCGGGCGTTCATCGGGTGCGGCTCCCAGCCCAGGAAGACGATCGGCTTGTTGTCCTTCACCGCCCGGCTCACTTCGGCCAGCATGCCCTGCTCGGAGCTCTCGACCAGCTCGAACCCGGAGAGGTCGAACTTGTTGTCGTCGATCATGCCGAGGATCAGGCGGTTGCCGTCGTTGCCCGGCTCGATGCCATAGATCTTGCCTTCGAGCTCGGTCTTGAACTTGGCGATGTCGCCGAAGGTCTTGAGGCCGGCGTCGAAGGCGTACTTCGGCACCGCCAGCGTGTACTTGGCCCCTTCGAGATTGACGCCCGTCACCTCGATGGTTCCCTTGTCGAGGTAGGGCTTGAGATCGGCCTCCATGGTCGGCATCCAGTCGCCGAGAAAAACGTCGATGTCGCCGTTGGCAAGCGAGGCAAATGTGACCGGCAAGGCCAGAAGCTGCACCTCCGGTTGGTAGCCGAGGCCCTCGAGCACCACGGACGCTACGCCCGTCGTCGCCGCGATGTCGGTCCAGCCGACATCGGCGAAGCGCACGGTCGTGCAGGCGTCGCCGTCGGCGGCGAACGCCGGACCGGCGAGGGCAAGAGCGATCGGCAGGGCGGCAAAGGCGGATTTCATCGGTTGTATCGCTCCTCCAGCCGTCCAAAGGCGTCGCCTCCTTCGGGCCATGAAAGTTTTATGACCATGTGGAGCGAAATGAATACGCATTTTCCAGTGAATGCCAATGACTTTTTGGCAGGACGCAGTGGATTACTTCCGCTGATGCGCCGGGATTGGCCCGTTTCAGCGTATTTATCGGGCATCACGATGCCCAGTCCGTTTCGAAATGGGTGGATTTACGCTCCCGGTTTTTTATTGATTGAGCAGTCAATTAAAAATATGCTGTAGGGAGAGCGAAGGAGAACGGGATGCCCAAACGCGGCATGCAGCCGATCCGCCGGCAGGAGCTGGTGATCGCAGCCGTCGAGGCCATTCACGAACGCGGATTGAATGGCGTGACCATGGGAGACATTGCCAAGAGGGCCGGCGTGTCGCCTGCGCTTGCGCACCACTATTTCGGCTCCAAGGACGAACTGCTGTCGGCCACCATGCGGCATCTGCTCGGCGAGTTCGCGTTCGCGGCTCGCCGTCGTCTTGTCGACGCGAAGGATCCGCGTGCGCGCGTCGACGCCATCCTTGAGGCGTGTTTTGCGCCCGAGCAGTTCTCGCCGGCTGTCACCTCAGCCTGGCTCGCCTTCTACATGCAGTCCATCCACGACAAGGCGGCCGCACGCCTGCTCGCCATCTACCTTAAGCGGCTCGAAGCCAATCTTCGGCACGATCTGCGACCGCTGGTGGGCGATGGCGCCTCAGCCCTTGCGCGCGGCATCGCGGCGATGATCGACGGCCTCTGGCTGCACGCCGCCTTGCCGACATTGCATCGCTCTCCCGGCGAGGCGCTCGGCATCCTTCGCGATTATGTCGACGGCCGTCTCGCCGTCGCGAGGACGTGAGATTTCCCCGTTTGCGTCCGGGGCGCTGCACCGCTAGGCTTTGCCTTCCTTCCGGAGCCGTTCGCCCATGCCCGTCCGCCACATTGCCCTCGCCGTCCTCGTCATGGCGATCTGGGGCTTCAACTTCGTCGTGATTCGCCTTGGGCTGGGCTCGGTGCCACCGCTCCTCCTAGCTGCGCTTCGCTTCGTCGTCGCCGCCCTGCCGGCGTTCTTTCTCGCGCGGCCGAACGTGCCGCCGGCACGGATGATCGCCGTTGGCATGACGCTGTTCGTCGGACAGTTCGCCTTCCTCTTTCCGGCAATGAAGCTCGGCATGCCTCCGGGGCTCGCCTCGGTGACGCTGCAAAGCCAGGCCTTCCTGACCATTCTGTTCGCGGCGCTGGCCCTGGGGGAGCGACCGCGGCCACGTCAGCTTGCCGGGGCGGGTGTCGCCGCGCTCGGGCTTCTGACCATTGCCACAACGGTGGGCGGCGACTTTACGGTGGTCGGTCTTGGCCTGACTCTCGCCTCGGCCGCGAGTTGGGCTCTCGGCAATATCCTGATGCGGGGCACCGGCAAGGTCGACATGCTTCCGATGATGGTCTGGCTGAGCCTTGTGCCGCCGATCCCGCTGTTCGCGCTATCGCTCGCCATTGAGGGCTGGCCGGCCATCGTCTCCGGCATTACCGGAATGGGCCTGTTGGGCGCCGGCTCGGTGCTCTATCTCGCCCTGCTTGCCACACTGGTCGGCTTCGGCCTCTGGGGTTTTCTTCTCAAGAACCACCCGGCCTCGACGGTGGCGCCCTTTTCGCTTCTGGTGCCGCTGTTTGGCACTCTGTCGTCCTGGCTGGTGCTGGGAGAAACTTTCTCGCCGTTGCGCGTTGCAGGCATGGGGCTGATCCTTCTCGGTCTCGCCACCATAGCCCTGCCGTTGCCGGCCTTCGCCAAAAGACGATGGGCGGCCTGAGGACCGCCCGCGCTTTTCGTTCCGTCTGTCCGAAGTGCCTTGCTTACGGCAGCGGCGCCGGATTGGCGGACAAGGACCTGAGATAGGCAATCAGATTGGCGCGATCTTCCGGCTTCTTGACGCCGGCGAAAGCCATCTTGTTTCCAGGCACTTCAGCCTTGGGATTGGTGAGGTAGACATCGAGCGTCGCGTAGTCCCAGGTGTGGGTCTCGCCGAAGGTCACCATGGCGGGCGAGTACTTGAAGCCTTCGTGGGAACCCGGCTTGCGGTTCACTACGTCCCAGAGACCGGGACCGACCTTGTTGGCGCCCGAATCAGCAAAGGAATGGCAGGCTGCGCAGACCTTGGATGTCTTTTCGCCGGCAGTGACGTCGGCGGTCTTGAGACGCTCTTCGATGGGGGGTACCCCGGAGGCGGCCGGTGCCACGGCGGCTTGCTGGGTCGCGGCGGCGGCCGGCGCATTGGGATCGGGCTCGACCGCAGCGGGTGCGGGAGCGTCTGTCGCGACAACAGCCGGAGCGGCATTCATGTCGATGACATAGCCGGGTGTCTTGAGGTCCTGCTTGGCGAAAATCTGGTCAGATACGAAATCGACGGCAAAAACGACGACGGCAACCGCCAGCACGGCGCCGAGAATCTTGTTGGGTTGCAGTGACATCGGGGACACCGGCTCCTTGGAGTCGCGCGGCGCCCGCCCTGGCGCGCGTGACATTTGTCGGTTTAGGAATGGACCTCGCCAGAGGCTTTCTGGCCACACTCGGCAGCATATACGGGATTTTGCTCCCTCCTGCAAACTATCCTCAGGTCGCGTCGCGCCGTATAAAGCGCCGCCCGAAAGTGCGTCGGCCGATGCCTTCTGTCGCCCTGCCGGAGGATTGCACGTGTCCGAAGTAAAGCCGAACACCCTGGTGATCATTCCCTCGCGCCTCGGATCGACGCGTCTGCCGGACAAGCCGCTGGCCGATATCCATGGCGAAGCGATGATCGTCCACGTCTGGCGCCGTGCCGTCGAAGCGGGTATCGGCGAGGTGGTCGTCGCCTGCGACCATTCCTCCATCAAGGCGGTCATCGAAGCGGCCGGCGGCCGCGCGGTACTGACGCGCCCCGACCATCCGAGTGGTTCGGACCGCATCTTCGAAGCGCTGTCCAAGGCCGATCCCGATGGGCGGGTCGAGGTGATCGTCAACGTGCAGGGCGACCTGCCGACGATCGCTCCCTCCGCCGTTCGCGCCTGTTTCGACCCCCTCCTCGACTCCGCCGTCGACGTTGCCACGCTGACGGCCGAGATCGTTCGCGACGAGGAGAAGAGCGACCCAAACGTGGTCAAGGTCATCGGCTCGCCCGTTGCCGAACGCCGGCTCCGGGCACTCTATTTCAGCCGTGCCACGGCACCCTACGGCGACGGGCCGCTTTATCACCACATCGGCCTCTACGCCTATCGCCGCTCGGCGCTTGCCCGCTTCGTGACGCTGCCGCCGTCGACGCTCGAGAAGCGGGAAAGACTGGAGCAGCTCCGCCTTCTCGAGGCGGGCATGCGCATCGACGCGGCCATCGTCGACGACGTACCGCTCGGAGTCGACACGCAGCACGATCTCGATCGAGCCAGGGCGATCATCGGCGCCTCGATCAAGGGGTAATGGTCGGCCCAAAGGCGCGTTCGTTCTCAAGACGCGGTTCCGAAGGCAAACCGATATCCGCTTTTGCTGGAATTGCTCCGGCGCGGCTGCTATGCCGCTTTCCGCCTTTTGAAAAAGCGGAAGAGAACGATGTCGGAGAAGCTTAAGGTCGTATTCCAGGGCGAGCCGGGCGCCAACTCCCACCTTGCCGCCCTAGAGGTCTATCCCGATTGCGAGGCCATCGCCTGCCCGACCTTCGAGGATTGCTTCGCGGCGCTCGCGTCCGGCGCCGGGCACCTCGGCATGATTCCGATCGAGAACTCGACCGCAGGTCGGGTCGCGGACATCCACCACATCCTGCCTCACGCCGACGTTCATATCGTCGGCGAGCATTTCCTGCCGGTTCACCACCAGATTCTCGGCGTCAAGGGCGCGCGTCTCGACAACATCAAGACGGCACAAAGCCATGTGCAGGCGCTCGGCCAGTGCCGGCAGACTCTGCGTTCGCTCGGCATCACGCCGATCGTCGGCGCCGACACCGCCGGCTCCGCCCGCGAGATCGCCGAGGCGGGCGACCCTGCGCGCGCCGCCATTGCCTCATCGCTCGCCGCCGAGATCTACGGTCTCGACGTGCTGAAAGCCGATTGCGAGGACACGCTTCACAACACGACGCGCTTCATCATTCTGTCGCCGCGTCCTCGCGCTGCCCCGCCTTACGGGACGCCGACGGTGACCACCTTCATCTTCCGGGTCCGCAACATTCCCGCCGCGCTCTACAAGGCCCTGGGCGGCTTTGCCACCAACGGCATCAACATGACGAAGCTGGAGAGCTACCAGCTCGAAGGCCAGTTCTTCGCGACGCAGTTCTATGCCGACGTCGAGGGGCATCCCGACGATCCCGCAGTGAAGTTCGCTCTGGAGGAACTCGAGTTCTTCAGTCGCGAGGTCAAGGTGTTCGGCAGCTATCCCGCCAGCCCCTTCCGTGACAAGATCCGCGAGCCGGCCGCCCATCTCGGCCTCCGGCCCGGAGAGTGATCCCTACTTGAGGTCGGCCCACACCTCGATGAGGTGGCGGGCCACCGCGAGCCTCGGCGGGCAATGCAGCTTGCCGACCTCGGTGGTCGCCAGCATCGCCTTGACCTCGTCGCGCGTGAACCAGCGGCAATCGTCCATTTCGGCCTTGTCCACCACGATGTCGGTAGAGATCGCCTCGCCATAGCAGCCCAGCATCAGGTTGGCCGGAAACGGCCACGGCTGGCTGGCGTGATAGCGGACGGCGCCGACGTCGATGCCGGATTCTTCCTTCGTCTCGCGGCGTACGGCGTCCTCGACCGTTTCGCCCGGCTCCATGAAGCCGGCGAGGCAGGTATACATGCCTTCCTCGAAGCGCGGCGTCCGGCCGAGCAGCACCCGATCCTCGCCGTTCTGGATCAGCATGATCACCACCGGGTCGGTGCGCGGGAAGTGCTGGGTGCCGCAGCCGGTGCAGGTGCGCTGGTAGCCGGCGGCGATGCTGACCGTAGGCGCGCCGCAGACGCCGCAGAAGCGATGGCGCTGGTGCCAGAACAGCGTTGCCCGCGCCTGCGCCACCGGGCCAAAGCCGTCCGCGCCGACCACGGCGTCACGGGCAAGGCTGCGAAGATCGACGAGACTCTCGCCGGGTTCAAGCTCAGGTTCGGTCTTGAACTCGCCGGCGAACCACGGCCGCTCCTCAAGGTCCAGACCGAGAAAGATCTGCGTCTCCGTCTCCTGGAACAGCGCGTTGGCCGCGTTTCCCTCGAAGTCGAGGCGGCCCGATCTTACCAGCACGCGATCGCCGAACAGCATCATCAACCGGCGACGCGGGTCGGCGAGATGGCGCTGCACGAGCGCTTCGTCGGTGCGCTGTTCGGAGTGCCGGTGAAGCAGGTTGTTCGAATAGGTGTTGTGGCTGGACCAGTCGAAGCCGGAGGGAGGGTCGGAAGGCAGGATCATCGTGTCATTCGCTTTCAGTGGACCGGCTTTCATCGCCGGCCGGGTACTTGCGGCCGTCCATCAGAAGCGATTGTTGCGGCCGATATTGAGAAGTCTCAGCACCAGCCAGACGGGTATGACGACCACGGCGCCGAGCAGGAAGTAGCGCCAGACGCGATCGACGGCGTCGAAGCCCATCGACCAGATGCGGTCGACGAAGCGCAGCGCGGACGTCACGATGTCGTAGGGTTCTATGCCGAGCGCGGCGAGCACGACGCCGACGACCAGGGAGAGAATGACGAGCCTGAGAAGGAGGCGCGCCGGGCTGTCGCCGAACAGGCGCACGAAACGATCGGACATGGAAACGCTCCGGCTTTCCGGTTGGGGAGGTTGCCGACAGATAGGCGCGGCAACCGACCTTGTCCAGCCTCAAGGCTTTCCGGTATCGACTAGTTCAAAGTGCGCTCCGCCACCGGGCTGTCCAGCGAGAAGGCCGGTATCGTGACGTCGAGCGTGGTGCCGCGATCGTCGACCATCCTGTAACTGCCGGACATGATGCCGCTCGGGGTCGAGAGCGGGCAGCCGCTGGTATATTCGAAGGCTTCGCCCGGTTCGATGATCGGCTGCTGCCCCACGACGCCCGGACCGGTCACCGTGCGGCGGAGACCGTTGGCGTCGGTAATCTCCCAGAAGCGGGTCATCAACTGCACGGCGCGCCGGCCATGGTTGGCGATGACCACCCGGTAGGACCAGACGTAGCGGTGCTCGTCGGGCTCGGACTCTCCGGGGAGGTAGCTCGGCTCCACCGTGACGACGATTTCATGGCTGACGGCTGTGAACATGGCGGGCGCATCCCGAGTTGCTGCTCGGCGTCAGTAAAGGCTTTCGGGGAAGAAGCGCAAGGCGAGATCGGCCAGCGTGCCGTCGGCGTCGAGCGCGCGCAATGCACTGTCGATGCTGGCCTTGAGCGCTGCATTGTCAGCCGCCACCGCGATCTTCATGCCGTCGCCGAAATAGGCCGGCTCGGTATAGGCGCCGCCGGAGAAGGCGCAACACCCCTTGGCAACCGGTCCGGCCAGCCAGAAGGAAGCGCCGACGGCGCCGGTAAAGACGGCGTCCACCTCGCCCTTCTTGAGAAGAGCGAACAGCTCCGCCTCGCTGGTTGAAGGGCGAAGCTTGGCGGCGGGAAAAAAGTCGCCGATGAAGTCGGCGTAACGGCTGCCGGCGATGACGCCCACCGATTTTCCCGAAAGCGAGCGCGGCGATGGCTCCACCAGAGCCGGCCATCGCCGGACGAAGCGTGCCGGTTCTCTGAAATAGGGAACGGAGTAGGCGAGGTACCGGCGCAGGACCGGCGTGTCGGCGATACCTGCGGCGATGGCGTCGGCCTTGTTCTCGCGCACCGCGTCGAGCAGAAGCGGAAATGGTCGGACCTGAACCGTACAGGGTATGGCGAGGCGGGTGCAGATCGCCCTGGCGACCTCGACGTTGAAGCCGGTGATCAGGCCCGAACCGTCGATGAAGTTGAAGGGCGGGAAATCGTCGGCTGTCACGAAGCGGATGGATGGCGGGCTCGCGCCGGCAGCGGTCCCGCTACCGGGAGGGACAAGTCGAGGATAGTCGGACTCGGCGGCGTGGACAGCTGAGACGAGCGGGCCGAGGAGACACAGGAGGAGCCCCAGACTTGCAGCAATCAAGCCTTTTGAGATGTGCATCTTCGGTTACCCGGCGACCGCGGAAATGAAACTCCCACGAGGCTAGCCGAACTTCGGCGCGGGCGGAAGTCTTGGTCTCTTGCGGCCCGCGTTCCGAACGGCCTTTGCCCGACGGTTCGATCATCCCTTGGCTGGATAGTCGGAAAGCCGGCGGACGCTCGTTACCGGCACGCCACCGGATGAGATGCGGGCAATTGCGCCGCCGAGCGGCTCGATGACTGTCGCCATGTGAAAGCCGTTGGCGTGCAGCAGTTGATCCGGCCCGGCGACGATGCCGACATGCCCCTTCCAGAACACGAAGTCGCCACGCTTGAGAGCGTCGGGGTCGCCGTTCCAGTCGACCGGCTCGCCAACCTCCGCCTCCTGCTGGTCGGTATCGCGCGGGGCGGCGACACCGATCTCGGCAAGCGCTCGCTGGACCAGCCCCGAACAGTCGATGCCAAGGCTCGACGACCCACCCCACAGATAGGGCGTGCCGACATAGGCGGCGGCGACAGCGACGAAATCGCCGGGCAGCGGCGCTCCGATCGGCCGAAGATGCTTCATCACCGTGGCCGTTCCGTCGGTGAGCAAGGCATAGGCGAGATTGCGTCGCTCCACTTCGCCTTTGACGGCAACGCGCGCGCCCTGAACCAGCGGGTAGGCGACGGGCAGCTTCAGATCGGACCCGGAAAAGGCGAAGGAGCGCAGTTGCGACACCACGTGCGTCGGCTCCGGCGCCGAAAAGGACAGAGCCTCGGCCGGCATGTAGCCGACATAGCCGTCGCGCTCCATCTGGACGAAGGCCCAGCCTTCGTCATCGGTATCGAGCACCCGGACGGTTTCGCCATGGAGCGCTTCGCTGTCGAGCGGGCAATCGAAACGCGGCTCGCGCCGAAGGCCTGCGAGAGGGGCGACGATCCTGGCCGATCGAGGTTCGATGTAGCGTTCGGCCGCCACGAGGCCGGCGAGTGCGCTATCGGCAAGGTCCGGGCGGGCAAAAGTGGTGCGGCGATCGGTCGTCAACGCGGCAGTTCCCTGGCTTTGTCCACGATGGTGTCGGCGAGGCGTTCGAGAAACAGCGCTCCTTCCACCGTGCGGTGAACGATGACGTTGCGGCGGTCGGCTTCGTCACGCTTGCGGCCCAATAGCTTCAACTCGCCCATGGTGTCGAGGGCCCGGGTGATGGCCGGCTTGGTGACGCCGAGCTTTTCGGCGAGACCGCGTACCGTATGCGGTGGCGGTTCAAGATAGACGGTGAGCAGCACGGTGATCTGGCGCGGCGACAGGTCGGCGCCGTTCTCCCGCACCGTGGCGAGCGAGACGTCGTGCCAAAGTCTGAGGGCCTGAGCGGGGCGCATGTCGATCGGCATGCGCCCCTTCTACACCGAATTCGTTTCGGAGGCGTTATTATCGGGCGATCAGCCGAGCGCCTGGTTGAGGTCGGCGATCAGGTCATCGGCGTGCTCTAGGCCGACCGAGAGGCGCAGGAGGCCCTGGCGAATGCCCAGTTCTTGCCGCACCTCCTCGGTGAAGCGCTGATGCGTCGTCGTCGAGGGATGGGTGACGAGGCTCTTGGCGTCGCCGAGGTTGTTGGAGATCTTGATGATGCCCAGCTTGTTCACGGCGGCGAATGCGCCTTCGCGGCCTCCCTTCACCTCGAGGGCGATCATGGTCGATCCGCCGGTCATCTGCTTGCGGCAGATGTCCGCCTGCGGATGACTGGCCGAGCCCGGATAGATCACCTGTTCGATCTTCGGGTGCCCTTCGAGGAAGGCTGCGATCTTCGCCGCGCTTTCCGCTTGGCGGTTGACGCGCAGCGAAAAGGTTTCGAGCGCCTTCAGCATCACCCACGCATTGAACGGGCTCATGGTCGGGCCGGTCTGGCGCAGGAACACCTGCAGATGCTTCTCCAGGAATTCCTCGTCGCAGAGCACGACGCCGCCAAGGCAGCGGCCCTGGCCGTCGATGTGCTTGGTCGCCGAATAGGCGACTACGTCGGCGCCGAGCTCCAGCGGTTTCTGGTAGAGCGCGGTGGCGAAGACGTTGTCGACCACGAGGCGCGCGCCCGTTGCGTGGGCGATCTCGGCGACGGCGGCGATGTCCACCACTTCCAGCGTCGGGTTGGTCGGGCTTTCGAAGAAGAACACGCGCGTGTTGGGCCGTACCGCCGCCCGCCACTGATCGAGGTCGCGTCCATCGACCAACGTGCAGGAAATGCCGAAGCGCGGCGCCAGGTCTTCGACGATGTAGCGACAGGAGCCGAACAGCGCCCGGGCCGCAACGATATGATCGCCGGCCGACACTTGCGACAGGATGGCCGCCGTGACCGCCGCCATGCCGGTTGCCGTCGCCCGCGCCACCGGGGCGCCTTCGAGAAGAGCCATGCGCTCCTCGAACATGGCCACGGTCGGATTGGAGAAGCGGCTATACTGAAATCCGGGATCGAGGTTGAGGAAGCGCGCTTCCGCCTGCTCGGCGCTGTCGTAGACGAAGCCCTGCGTCACGAACATCGACTCGGACGTTTCGCCCCACTGCGAACGCAGGCTGCCGCCATGCACGAGGGCGGTATCGGGATGCCAGTTGGCCTTGGTCATGTCTTCGTCCTTCATCGTCGACGTCCGAAAAAAGCGAACCCGGCTGCGCATGGGCGAGCCGGGTGTCAACGGTCGACATGTCCGTCCCGACCTTTTAGCAGCATTGTTTAGCGTGGCGGCAAGCCGGTCGGCTCAAAGAACCACGAGGATGTCAACGCTAGGGGAAGCGCTGACAAAGGTCAAGCGGCCAATCATTGCCGGTCGTTGCAGGGCGGAGAGGTTGCCGCCGGAGGCAGCAAACGACCACGGCGAAACTGCGCATCCGCATAAGGTGTCGTTCGCCATACCTAGATTAATTGGGAACCTCCACTGATTGTTGGTTGATGGCAGGCAAAATAACAGTCAATGCGCCCCCCTTTTGCGGAGCCCCGATGAACCCGACGGCCAGCGTTGATCGCCGATTTTTCTTGCGAGTGATCCTGCCGATGTTCGGCTTGATCGCCATTCTGCTCGCCGGCGCCATGGCCGGCGTGCTCATGCTGTCGTCCAAGCAGAACCACCTGTCGAACGAGTTCCAGCAACGCACGGCGAGACAGGCGCTGCGTCATTTCGCCGATGAGCTCTCCAGCTTGGCAGCCGGTATGGCCGGCCGCGACGAGACGGCTGCGCATGTTACCGATGCTTTCGACCTGGAATGGGTCGCCAGCCACCTGCTCCCGGTCGAGGCGGAGGCCTTCTTCTTTGTTCTCGGGCCGGATGACCGCACGCTGTTCTCTCGCGTGGGCGGTCAAGTCGTGTCGGTGGAGGCCCGCGGCGTTCTTCCGCCGGCCTTCGGTCAGTTGATCGCCCGCTGGCGCGCCGGTCGTCTCGCCGATGCGACGACCCAGCTCATCGCCGTCGACGGTACGCCCGTGTTGTTCGCGATCAGCGGCATTCATGCCGTCGCCGATGGAAAGGAGCCGGCCGACAACGGCCATGCTCTGGTCCTTGGTCGCCGGGTGGATCGCGCCAGTCTCAGGAAGATCGCCGAGACCTTCCTCTTGCCGAACCTCAGTTACGAGCCGGCCTTCGGTCAGACCACGACAGGTCCGGGCCGCCTGCGCCTGATGAGCCAGGACGGGACCATGGGCGACTCGCTGGTGTGGGATCCCATCCTGCCCGGCGATGAGATCATCAAGGCCATCGGGCCCGGGTTGGCCCTGGTCTTTGCCGCCTATCTGGTGCTGACGGCCGTGGTGCTGGTCTTCGCCCGTCGCGCCGTCCGGCTGATCAGCGTCAACGAGGAAAAGGCGCTGCACGATCCACTCACCGGCTTGCCGAATCGGCTGCTGCTGCTCGACCGCATGAAAAGACTGCTCGAGCCGAAGCGTGGCGAAGATGCTGCTGCGGCGGTCTTCTATCTCGATCTTGATGGCTTCAAGGATGTCAACGACAGTGCCGGCCACGCCGCGGGCGACGCCGTGCTGATCGGGGTGGCGCGCCGCCTGCGCGAGTTCTGCCGGACGGAAGACACGGTGGCTCGGCTCGGCGGCGACGAGTTCGTGATGGTCATTCCGACCGACGACCGGTTGTTGGCCGAGGCTCGGGCCGAGGCTGTGCTTGCCGCGCTGAGTAGCCCCTATCACTACAACGGCCGGCTGCTGGTCATCGGCGTCAGCATCGGCATCGCCCTGGCGCCCGAGCACGGCCTCGATGTCGCCGCCCTCTTGCACAAGGCCGATGCGGCGCTCTATGCCGCCAAGCAGGACGGCAAGGGGCGGGTTCGCTTCTATCGCAAGAGCATGCGTGAGGAGAGGGCGCCCGGCCGGCCGGTGTTGCTTTCCGCCGCTGGCATCTGAGTCCTCCATTCTTCGATTCCCGTGCCTCTTCGAGTTTCCATGGGCAACAAAACAGGCTAGAGCTTCGAACAGTCCGGCCGCGCCTTTCGGCATCGGCCTCGTATCTTGCTTTCCGGACGCTCTGCACGCTCATGACCGACACCGCCGGCATTCTTCCCGCTCATCGCATTCGCGAACTGTTCGATGCCGGCGCCATCGCGTCGACGCGACCGCTCGATGCCGACCAGATCCAGCCGGCCAGCCTCGACCTTCGCCTGGGGCCGATCGCCTACCGGCTTCGGGCGAGCTTCCTGCCGGGCGACGGCTCCACCGTCGAGGACAAGCTCGACTATCTCGCGTTGCACGAGCTCGATCTCAGCGGTGGTGCGGTTCTGGAGACGGGCGGCGTCTACCTTGTTCCGGTCCTCGAGTCTCTCGCACTGCCCGACGAGGTATCCGCCTCGGCCAACCCCAAGAGCTCGACCGGCCGGATCGACGTCTTCACCCGTCTCATCACCGACCAAGGCGTGGCGTTCGACCAGATCGCCGCCGGTTATCATGGTCAGCTATGGGTCGAAGTCTCGCCGCGCACCTTCCCGATCAAGGTCCGCGCCGGCTCGCGCCTCAGCCAGGTTCGCTTCCGCCGGGGCGACGCGCGTCTCGACGATGCGGCACTGGCCCAGCTTCATGCTCGGTATCCGCTGGTCGATCTGGAACCGCGCTTCGAACATGGTCTGACGCTGTCGATCGACCTGGCCGGCGCCGGGGAGGGCGCGCTGATCGGCTACCGGGCCCGGCGCCACACCAGCGTGCTCGATGTCGATGCCAAGACGGCGCAGGATGTCGACGATTTCTGGGAACCGATCAAGGCGCGCGGCCGGCCGTCACTGATTCTCGATCCGGACGAGTTCTACATTCTCGTGTCGCGCGAAGCGGTGCAGGTGCCGCCCGAGACGGCGGCGGAAATGGTTGCCATCGACCCTCTGGTCGGCGAGTTCCGCGTCCATTATGCGGGCTTCTTCGATCCCGGCTTCGGGCACGCCCCGGCTGGCGGCAAGGGAGCTCGCGCGGTGCTTGAGGTGCGGAGCCACGACGTACCTTTCATCCTCGATCATGGCCAGACCATCGGCCGCCTCGTCTACGAGCACATGGTGGAAGTGCCGACCACGCTCTACGGGCAGGGCATGGGTTCGAACTATCAGGCCCAGGGGTTGAAGCTCTCCAAGCATTTTCGCCCCAAAGCCACCTCTTGACAGCGCCGGGCGAGACTGCGATCTAGGGCGCGTCGCGGGTGTAGCTCAATGGTAGAGCAGCAGCTTCCCAAGCTGAATACGAGGGTTCGATTCCCTTCACCCGCTCCAGCTTCTCCTGTGCCCGTTCCCATCGCGCCGCCTCGGCATCAGGCGGCCTGCTCACGGTTGCGCTTGCGCGTCGCAGCGGCTTTCTTGGCGGAGGCAGACCGTTCTTCCTTCGACCGCGAGGCGGCCGCCTTCTTCGCCGAGGCCGAGCGATCTTCCTTCGACCGGGAAGCCGACGCCGCGCCGCCTTTCCTGCCACCTTTCTCGGAGGACTCGTGGGTATCGGGGTGGCCGCGTCCGGAACCGGACTTGTTGCCGCCGCCACTTTCCTTGTTGACGGTCGCCCAGGCGCGCCGTTCCGCTTCATCTTCGGAGACGCCACGCGACTCGTAGCTCTCCTCGATGTGTTCGGCCTTGCGCTTCTGCTTGTCGGTGTAGGCGGACTTGTCTCCACGAGGCATGGAACGTCTCCTTTTTTGGAGGTGAGTGCCGCCTAAACCGCTCGTCGACGGGAAAGTTCCGCGCCTCAATTGTATGATTGTCGCTTCGCTCCCGTCTCTTGCCGCAGATTGCCACCGCCACCCTGCCTAATCCTCGGGCGACCAGGCGATCGGTACGCTGTCCTTGGGGTCGTAAGGCGCTTTGACGAATACCGCTTTCCAGGGCGTGGCGCCGCGATTGACGACATGATGGCCCTCACCGGGCTCGCAGCGCAGGAAGTCGCCGACACCTAGCACGTGCAGCTCGCCGTCGACGTACATGTGGACCTCGCCGGCGATCGTCAGGAAGTTCTCCTCGATGTGCTGGTGCTTGTGCGTGTTGAAATGCTGCCCCGGAAGCAAGGTGACGACGCCGATATCGACGTTCGGACCGCGCAGCAGATACTTGGGGCCATGATCGCCGAAGCGATAGGCGTGCTCGTCTTCTTTGGTTTTGAACATTGTTCCTCCGCCGCCGTCCCCGTCCGGACGGTGGTCCTTGCTTGCCTTGGAAATGTTGGTGCTGCCGCTCTGCCTGAGCAGGGGTCAGAGACCGGGAGCCTTCCACATCGAGCGGGTGATGCCGGCATCGACGAGGCGGCGCTGGGCGGCGTAGGCCTCGCGCCAGCGTTCGGTAACCTCCCCATAGAGAGAATGGCGGCTGATGTTCGGCTCATAGCGTCGACGCCAGCGCACGACGGCGTCGGCCGCTTCCGGCAGCGATGCGTATTCGCCGATGCCGACCCACGCGGCGAGACCGGCGGCCAGTGCCGTCGCTTCGGTCACTTCCGGCACCTTCACCGGCAAACCGGTGACGTCGGAAAGGATCTGACCCCATAGGGCGCCCTTGGAGGCGCCGCCGGCGAAGACGAGATCGGTCAGCGTTACGCCGGCGAGATTGGCCGCCAGCTGGAGATTCTCCGACGCGACGATCGCGGCGTTCTCCTGAATGGCGCGGAAGATCTGGGGCTTGCCGCAGACGGTGGCATCGAGCGACAGGTTGAGGAGCGACGGTGCGGCATGATACCAGGCGCCGCAGTTCATCACGTCAGAGAAGATCGGAAGGATGCCATTGGCGCCGGGCGCCACGGTGGCAGATTTTTCCTCGAGGAGCGCGTAGACGTCGATGCCCCGCTCGGCGGCGATCCGCTTTTCCTC
Source organism: Pleomorphomonas sp. NRK KF1 (assembly GCF_023721755.1). Classification (GTDB taxonomy): domain Bacteria; phylum Pseudomonadota; class Alphaproteobacteria; order Rhizobiales; family Pleomorphomonadaceae; genus Pleomorphomonas. Next base: position 387,848 of record NZ_JAMDLH010000003.1, read on the forward strand.
GTCACAGAAGGCGTCGCGGAACCAGCGGGTGGTCATGCCAACCATGAAGGCGATGCCTTCGGCCTGGCTGAGGCCCGGCACGACATGCGGATTGACGCGCACCCGCATGGCCGGATCGGCGATCGGGCGGGGCATGTTGACCACTTCCTGCCAGAAGGTGCCGCCGAGCACGGCCGCTTCGCCGGCACGACCGACGCCGAGGCCGAGTGCGCCGAATTGCACGTCGCCGCCGCCGACCACAACCGGCGTTCCCACGGCGAGCCCCGTGTCGGCCGCGGCGGCAGCCGTCACGCGGCCGATGGCGGTGCCCGTCTCGTGAACGGGCGGCAGAATGGCGGGATCGATGCCGGCGCGGCGGGCGATGTCGGCGTCCCAGGTGCGGGTATCGAGCGCAAGGAGTCCGCTGGTCCCGCCATTCGACGGGTCGCAGGCGATCTCGCCGCTGAGGCGGGCGACGATCCAGTCGGACAACATGCACATGCGCGCCGTGCGGGCATGGACGTCCGGCAGGTGCCGCTCGATCCACTTGAGGCGCGGAATGGCGCCCAGCGCGAAGGTCTGGCCAGTCACGGCATAGGCGTCGCGCTCGAAGTCCGGCATGGCGGCCTTGAGGGCCTTGGTCTCGTCGGATGCGCGCGAGTCGACGTTGGCACAGGCCCAGAGCTCGCGCCCATCCTTGTCCCACAGGACGATGCCTTCGCGCATGGAGGTGGCGCTGACGGCGCGGATGGACGATGCCGACAGGCCGGCGGAGGCCAGTGCGCGGCGTACGCAGCTCGCGAGCAAAGCCCAGTTGGCGGCGCAATCGAACTCCATCGAGCCGGGGTAACGCGGGTCGCTGAGGTGCGTCCACTCTTCCTGCGCGACGGTGACTTGGCGGCCGGCCTTGTCGAAAATCACCGCGCGGCCGCTGCCCGTGCCGGCATCGATGGCGAGAACGTGGGAGGTGGTCATGCTTGGTCTTTCTCGATAATGGCTTGGGCCGTCGGCTCGTCGGTGATCAGCACGTCGATGCGGCCACCGCGGGCGGCGGCCCGGATGGCATCGACTTTCCTGGGGCCGCCGGCGGCGGCGATGACCTGCGGGATGGCCGACAGGGCCTCGAAATCCAGGCCGACCAGCATCTTGTGGAACGGCAGGTCGAGCGGCTCGCCGGCTTGGTCGTAGAAGATGCCGATGATGTCGCCGACGGCGCCCTGGCGGCGGAAGATCTCGAATTGCGAACGGCTGGCGTAGCCGGAAGCGATCAGCGTCGCCTCGTCGGCTACGGCGCCGATGCCGACCAGCGCGTAGTTGGCGGTGCGCGCCATGCTCATCACCTCGACGACGTGCCGCTCGGCCCGGATCGCCTCGGCGATGCTCTCCTGCGACACGACGAGCGGAGCGGGAATGAGGTGGACGTTCTGCGAGGAGCGACCCGAGGCGACGCCTTCGATGTAGGCGGATACGCCGCCGGTGAGGCTGACCAGGGAGATGTCCTTGTAAGAGAGTGTGCGGGAAAGCCGCTGCAGCGTACCCATCACCGTGGCGCCCCAGCCCACGGCCAGCATTTCCTGGTCCCTGAGGCGACCCATCAGATACTGGCTGGCAGCTTCGGCCAGCCGATCGTTGACGTTGCCTGTCTCCTGCGCGGGGATGACGCGCGCTTCGTCGAGGCCATAGAGCTCCTGCAGGCGGGCTTCCAGGGCGAAGCAACCGCCATAGCTCGAGTTGATGTGGACGTGAATGAGCCCCATCTTTCGGCCTCGGTCGAGCATGCGCGATACCTTGATACGCGACAGGTTGAGTCGCTCGCCGATTTCGCTCTGCGTAAGGCCGTCGTGGTAATAGTGCCAGGCAACGCGGCTCAGCAGCTCTTCCTCGTGCGGCTCGAATGCCAGCTCGTCATAGGCTTCGTTCACGTCACTCACCTTCATGACAATTGCACGGGTGCTCCCTCCGGAGATCCCGAACGTCGTTGTTGTCGATCATATGATCACGATGTGCACATAAGCGCAAGATGTGATGTTCCTGATCATCATTAAGTCGTATGGCGGGAAATGTCGATTTCAGAAAAATGACCATAAATCAATGCATTACAGGATTTCGACCATATTGCTTCGGATTTGCAGTTCGGCTCGTTTGGCTGTCACTATCACTTATGTGCAGAATCTGGGTTGACGATATGGACTGCTCGGCAAATAATCCGGTGTGCAATTGATAAGGCGGCGTTCATTTGAACGACTGGTACTGCTGATTGCAGACCCCGCCGCCCCATTGGAGGACCCCATGGCCGATTTGGACGACGTGAGAGAAGGCAAGGATTTCGGATTGGATCAGCCGGTGGAGGTCAAGGCGTTCCCTGTGCGTGGTTCCGTATCGCTCGACTGGGGTATGCAGGATCGCCTGGCGCGCATCTTCCAGCCCAAGAGCGGCCGTACCGTCATGCTGGCTTTCGACCACGGCTACTTCCAGGGGCCGGCCACCGGCCTGGAGCGGCTGGATCTCACCATCCGCCCGCTCGTTCCCTACACCGATGTGCTGATGTGCACGCGCGGCGGTCTGCGACAGACCATGCCGGCCGATAGCCGCAAGCCCGTCGTGTTGCGCTGCTCGGGTGGCATGAGCGTTCTGACCGAACTGTCACGCGAACTGGTGGCGGTTGACATCGAGGACGCCATCCGCCTCAACGCATCGGCGATCACCACCAATGTCTACGTTGGCGCCGAGTACGAGCATCAGTCGCTCGCCAACCTCGTCAAGCTGATCGACACGGGCAACCGCTACGGCATCCCGACCATGGCGGTCACCGGCGTCGGCAAGGATATGGTGCGCGACGCGCGCTACTTCGGTCTTGCTACGCGCATCTGCGCCGAACTCGGCGCTCACATCGTCAAGTCCTACTATATCGACACCGGCTTCGAGAAGGTCGTGGCCGGCTGCCCGGTTCCGATCGTCATTGCCGGCGGCAAGAAGCTGCCCGAGCGTGATGCGCTTGAAATGGCCTGGCGTGCCATCGACCAGGGCGCGGCCGGCGTCGACATGGGTCGCAACATCTTCCAGTCCGATTGTCCGGTGGCGATGATCGCTGCCGTGCGGGCGGTGGTGCACGACGGCGAGAGCGTCGACAAGGCCTACGACATCTACAAGGCCGGCAAGGCCAAGGCGGCCTGAGCCGCCAATAACGGACCGCGAACCGCTCCGTCGGGCTTCTCTGGAAGTCCGGCGGACCGCCCTGAGGAGAGGGCGTATCGAAACGCTGGTAGCCCCGCGTTTCCAAAAATAGAAAGTTGGGAGACTGTCGACATGGCGGGAACCTCGCCGACCGACCAGCGGACGCCGCTGGTCGAAGCCAGGCAAGTCTGGAAATTCTTCGGCTCCATCGCCGTGTTGCGCGGCGTCGATCTGACGCTGAGGCCGGGTGAGGTGCACGCACTGCTCGGCGGCAACGGCGCCGGCAAGTCCACCTTGATGAAGATGATCGCCGGTCTGCATCGCCTCGATCGAGGCGAGCTTCTGGTGTGCGGCGAAGACGCTTCGGCCATGACGCCGGTCACCGCCCGTCAGGCCGGCATCCATCTGGTCCCGCAGGAGCCGATGCTCTTCCCGAGTCTTTCGGTGGAAGAGAACGTTCTGATGCACGTTCCCGGCAACCGCAAGGAGCTGCGCGCCCGCCTCGAAACGATGATCGCCGAGATCGGCGCCGGCATGACGCTGTCCACCCAGGCCGGTCAGCTCGAGGTCGCCGACCAGCAGATGGTCGAAATCCTGCGCGGCCTCATCCGCGACGCCCGCATTCTCATTCTCGACGAGCCGACCTCGGCATTGACGCCGCGCGAGGTAGGCAAGCTGTTCGAGCGCATCCGCGCGCTCACCGCTCAGGGCGTTGGCATCTTCTTCATTTCCCATAAGCTCGGCGAGATCCGCGAGATCGCCGACATCGTCTCCATCCTGCGCGACGGTCAGGTTGTGCTGGCCGGCCCGCCGAAGTCCTTCACCGACGCCGAGATCGTCGCCGCCATGACCCATGTCGAGGGCAAGGAAGGCTTTACGCTTGGCCGCGTCGGCGCCCCGGTTGAACGGGGTGACGAACGGTTGTGTGTCGAAGGGCTCGCCGGCGAGGGCTTCGCCGATGTGACCTTCTCGCTGCATGCCGGCGAGATTTTCGGTCTTGCCGGTGTGGTCGGCTCCGGCCGCACCGAGCTTGCCGAAACCATCTACGGCATTCGCCCCGCCGCCCGTGGCCGCATCTTCGTCGACGGCAAGCCGCTGGCGGGGCATGGTCCGCGCCAGAGTCTTGACGCCGGTGTCGTCTATCTGCCGGAAGATCGGCAGGTGTCGGGTCTCTTCGTCAACGCACCGCTCGTGTGGAATGCCTCTGCCCTGGTGCTGCATCGCGGCCAGGAGTGGCTGCCGCTTGCCAGGGAACGAGCCGACTTCGCCGAGCAGGTCAAACTCCTGGGCATCGTCTGTGCCAACGCCGACCAGCCGGTCCGCACACTGTCGGGCGGAAACCAGCAAAAGGTGCTGCTCGCCAAGTGTCTCGCCGCCGGACCGCGCGTCCTGATCCTCGACGAGCCGACACGCGGCGTCGATGTTGCCGTGCGCGCCGACATCTACAGGCTGATCGATCGGCTGGCCGGCGAAGGGCTCGCCATCCTCCTGATTTCCTCCGACCACGAGGAAGTCGAACGCCTCAGTCACCGCGTGCTGGTGATGAACCACGGTTATCCGGGCGGCCTGCTCGAAGGCTCCGACATCACCATCAATGCCATTGCCCGCCTCTCCTTCGGGGTCGGCGCTAAAATGGACGCTGCGCAATGATCATCCGCTTTCTGCAGCGCCACCGCGAAGCTTCGGTCGCGCTGATCATCGTCTTCCTGTTCGCGGTCCTCGGCCTCGTCGATCACAGCTACCTGTCCCTGGACACGGTGCTTCTCGTTTACGGCAACAGCCTCATCCTGTTCGTCCTGGCGATCGGCGCCACCATGGTGATGGCGACGCACGGCCTCGACGTTTCCGTCGGCTCCATCATGGGGCTCGCGGCGGTGGTCGCCGGCCTCCTGATGAACGCGGGCTGGGGTATCCCCGCCTCCGTGGGCGTCGCGCTCCTGGTCGGTCTTCTCTGCGGCCTGTTCAACGGCGCGCTGGTGTCCTTGCTGAAAGTGTCGGCCATCGTCGCCACGCTCGGCACTCTGGGTCTCTACCGCGGTTTCGTGCACCTCCTGTCCGGCGGCAGCTGGATCGAAGGCTTGCCGGAGAACTTCAAGGCGCTGACCAAGGCCGGTTCGGCCGGCTTGTCGCCGGTCGCCTGGCTGGTGCTGGTCCTGTTGATCGTCGCCCATCTCGGTCTGCGCTACACCGCCTTCGGCCGCTCCATGTTCGCCGTCGGCGACAACCGCGAGGGCGCTCGCCTCATCGGCATCCGCGTCAACGAGGTGCAGATCGTCGCCTACGGTCTCAACGGGCTGCTGGCCGCGCTGGCCGGCGTCATCTTCGCCTCGCAGATCGGCTTCATTCCCAACACCGCCGGTACCGGCATGGAGATGCGGGCCATCGCCTCCAGCGTTCTCGGCGGCGTCAGCCTGTTGGGCGGAACCGGAACCGTGCTCGGCGCGGCGCTCGGCGCCTACTTCATGACCTCGATCGACAGCATTCTCGTGCTGCTGCGCCTTGAGGCCTACTGGAACGACATCATCGCCGGCGCCATCCTGCTGGTGGTGCTGATCACCGACGGCAAGATCCGCGAGGCCGTCGATCGTCTCCTCCGCTACCAGAAATACCGCAAGTTCATCGATCCGCAGGCGGCTGCCCAGCACGGCGACGCTGCCAAGGCCGCGACGCGGCCGCTCAAGACGGCGCTTGAGACCTCGGAGGCGCGCAAATGAAGCTTCATCCTGCCCTCAAGCGCTGGGAGAGCGTGCTTGCGCTGCTCCTGATCGCCGAGATCCTGCTCTTCGGCGCCATCAACCCGGTATTCCTGCAGCCGTCCATGCTGCTCTACGCCACCTCCGATTTCATTCACGTCGGCATCACCGCGCTGGCCCTGACGCTGGTCATCATCACCGGCGGCATCGATCTGTCGCTCGGATCGGTAATGGGGCTCTCTGCCATCACCCTCGGCATCCTCTGGGTCGGTGGCGTCGACATCTGGGTGGCGGCCGTGGCGGCGCTTGCCGTCGGCACGCTGGGTGGCGTCTTCAATGCCGTCGCCATTCACCTGTCCAAGGTCAACCCGCTGGTCATCACGCTCGGCACCGGCTTTCTGTTTGGCGGAGCGGCGCTGGTGCTGTCCGGCCTTGCCGGTGCGACGGGGTACGAAGGCATCAGCAACTTCGATCCGGCCTTCGTCAACCTTGCCAACCTTGAGGTCCTTGGTCTGCCGCTGCCCTTTGCCCTGTTCCTGGCGCTGACCGTCGGCTTCATGGCGCTGCTGCATCGCACCCGCTTCGGCCGCTATGTCTACCTGATCGGCCAGAACCCGCGCGCCGCCGCCTATGCCGGCACGCCGGTGTTCCGCACGCTGGTGGTCGCCTATGCCTTGACCAGCCTCATGGCGGCGCTGTCCGGCCTGATCCTCGCCTCCTACTTCGGCTCCGCCCGTTCGGACTTCGGCACCACGGCCCTGATGCCGGCGATCACCGCCGTGGTGCTCGGTGGCACGTCGATCTACGGCGGCTCGGGCACCATCCTGGGTACGGCGTTGGCGGCGCTCCTGGTCGGCTATCTGCAAACCGGTCTCCAACTCGTCGGCGTGTCGAGCCACGTCTCGAGCGCCCTGTCGGGTGGCCTGTTGGTCATCGTGGTTGCCTTGCGCAGCCTCTCGGAAATGGGACGCGTCTGGTTCCAGCACCGGCGCGTCTTGAGAAACGTTGCGGCCGAATGACGGTCTGACGTTTGAGGAGGAAGGCCCGGAAAAGCGGGGTGTTCAGCCTCGGGGGCCATGTCTTGGAAGGAGAGCAACAATGAAGTTTGGTTCCGTTTCCCTCGCGCTTGCCGTGGCTGCCGCCGCGACCTTCGCCGGTCCGTCGGTCGCCGCCGACAGCACCCGCATCGCCTTCATTCCGAAGCTGGTGGGCGTCGGCTTCTTCACCTCCGGCGGCAAGGGCGCTGTCGAAGCCGGCAAGAAGCTCGGCGTCGAGGTGACCTATGACGGCCCGACCGAGCCGTCGGTGTCCGGTCAGGTGCAGTACATCAACACCTTCGCCAACCAGGGCTTCAATGCCATCGTCGTCTCGGCCGTGTCGCCCGACGGCCTCTGCCCGGCCCTGAAGCGCGCCATGCAGCGTGGCATCAAGGTTCTGACCTGGGACAGCGACGTCAACCCCGAGTGCCGCAGCTACTACATCAACCAGGGCACGCCGGCCCAGCTAGGCAAGCTTCTGGTGGACATGGCCGCCGAGCAGCATCCGGCCGACAAGGCCAAGGTCGCCTTCTTCTATTCGAGCCCGACGGTCACCGACCAGAACCAGTGGGTCGAGCAGGCCAAGGCGCTCATCGCCAAGGACAAGCCGGGCTGGGAAGTCGTCACCACCCAGTATGGCTACAACGATGCCCAGAAGTCGCTGCAGACCGGCGAAAGCATCCTGAAGGCCTACAAGGACGTCGACATCATCATCGCCCCCGACGCCAACGCGCTTCCGGCCGCCGCCCAGGCCGCCGAGAACGTCGGCCGCGCCGGTCAGGTGACCATCGTCGGCTTCTCGACGCCGAACGTGATGCGCCCCTACGTCAAGCGTGACACCGTCAAGGCCTTCGGCCTCTGGGATGTCACCAAGCAGGGCGCCATCTCCATCTACGTCGCCGATCACCTCATCAAGAACGGCGCCATGAAGGTTGGCGACAAGCTCGACATTCCCGAGATCGGCACCGTCGAAGTCAGCCCGAACAGCGTCCAGGGCTACAGCTACGAAGCCGACGACAACGGCATCATCCTGCTGCCCGAGCGTCAGGTGTTCACCAAGGACAACATCGACAACTTCGACTTCTGATCGATCGGATCCCGCGCTTCGCGAGACGGCGGTCCCTCCCGTCTGCCGTCCGCTCCTCCCCCGTCGGCCATCCCCCCATGAGGCCTTCGGGAATCCGGAGAGCCGGCCGCCATCCACCGGCGGCCGGCCGTCCTTTTCTTGCAGTCAATATGGAGGCCACGCCATGCACGTCACGCTCGTCGAGATCAACGTCAAGCCCGACCGCATCGACGATTTCCTGCGCGTCTTCGGCGCCAACCGTGAGGGCACCATTGCCGAGCCCGGCTGCCGTCGCTTCGACGTGCTGCAGGATCCGGCGGAGCCGACCCGCTTCACCATCTACGAGGCCTTCGTCGACGAGGCGGCGGTGAAGTTCCACAAGACGACGCCGCATTATCTCAAGGTCAAGGCCGAGCTCGAGGACATCATGACCGGCCCTCGCAGCCACAAGGTGTTCGTCGGCGTCATGCCGCGCGACTGACGAGGCCTCGATGTTTCCCACTTCGGACGATCTCGCGACGCGCGACACGCTGAAGGCCTTCCTTCGGCGCGTTGCGCCTTCCCTCAGTGTCGGACTCCTCGCCGCCGACGCCATGGCCTATGGCGCGGCCATTGCCGAACTGGAGGCGGCAGACAACGCCCTCCTGCATTTCGACGTCATGGATGGCGTCTTCTGCCCGGGCTTCACCGCCGGTCCGCCGCTCGTCGCGGCCTCGCGCACGAAGATGCTGAAGGATGTCCATCTCATGGTGGCCGATCCGATCGCAATCATTCCGGCGGTGCTGAAGGCCGGCGCCGATATCATCCATGTCCACCCCGAGGGGCTCGCGCACCTGCACCGGGCGCTCGCCATGCTGGATGTCGACGTGGCGGGATGGCCGGGGCGGCGCGTGTTGCGCGCGGTGGCGCTCAATCCGGCAACGCCCGTCGACCTCATTGCGCCCGTTCTTCACGAGATCGACATGGTGACGGTGCTCGCCGTCGATCCTGGCTGGAGCGGCGGCGCGCCCGATGCGGCCCTCGGCCGCAGGGTCGAACGGCTGAGGCGGCTTGCCGCCGAGACCGGCGTTGACCCGCTCATCGCCATCGACGGCGGCATCACCGAGGCGACCATCGGCATTGCTGCCAGCTTCCGGCCCGACGTGATCGTCTCCGGCAGCGCTGTCTTCAAGGCCGGTGCCAGCATTGCCGGCAATCTCGACAGGCTGCGCGCCGCCGCCAGCCGGTAGGCACGCCTATACGGCGCGGGCATACCTCGGGATATGTCCGCGTCGGCTTGCCTGGGCTCCAGCAAACGAAACGGACTTGCGCCGACCGCGCGTTCAACTCGGTCGGCGATACTTCAGATCGGGATGGGACGGCTGGCCCAGGCCCGGGTGTCCGAGCCGGCGAGCGCGCGCGCCGAGCCGATGCCGCTTCGTTCGATGCGGTTGAGCAGGTCCGTGGTGATGGCGTTGATGGCATTGCCGCCGCCATAGATGAACGCGGTGTAGACCTGAACCAGATTGGCGCCGGCGGCGATCTTCAGATAGGCGTCCTCGCCGGTCATCACGCCGCCCACGCCGATGATCGGCAGGGTGCGGCCGACCCGCTCGCGCATCTTGGCCAGCACGATCGTCGAACGCTCGAACAGCGGCTTGCCGGACAGGCCGCCCGGCTCCGTCGCCGTTGGGCCGAACACACCGCTTCGCGACAGCGTGGTGTTCGATATGACGAGACCGTCGGCGCCGCGTGCTGCAACGACGGCGGCGATATCGTCGAGTGCCGCCTCGTCGAGATCGGGCGCGATCTTGACCAGCACGGGCGTTTGCCGTCCGACGGCCGCGGTTGTTTCGTCGCGCGCCTCGATGATCCGAGCGACGAGATCCGACAGGGCGGCGCTCGCCTGCAGATCGCGGAGGCCGGGCGTGTTGGGCGAGGAAATGTTGACGGTGAAATAGGAAGCCAGGCCCGCGAAGGCCTTGATGCCCGTCACGTAGTCGGCGGCGCGATCGGAACTGTCCTTGTTGGCGCCGACGTTGATGCCGACAACACCGGGCCGTCCGCCCCGCCGCACAAGCTGTTTCAGGGCATGCGCATGCCCCTTGCCGTTGAAGCCGCAGCGATTGATCACCGCGTTCGCTTCGGGCAGGCGGAAGATACGCGGCTTCGGATTGCCGGGCTGCGGCCGTGGCGTCAGCGTGCCGACCTCGACGTGAGAAAAGCCCTGCTTCAACAGCACGTCGGCGATTTCGGCATCCTTGTCGAAGCCGGCGGCCAGCCCGATCGGATGGTCGAGGCGCATGTCGAAGAAGCTGACCGCCAGACGTTCGTCCACCACCTTCGGCAGGCCTGGCGCAAGGTTGAAGCGCATGGCGGTGACCGCCAGCGTGTGCGCCATCTCCGGATCGAAGCGCCGAAGCGCGGCGGCGCTGAACGAGCCGATCAGTTCGGAAAGGTTCATCGGCCGGTCTCCAGGTCGGGGAACTGGTGGGCACCGTCGGGCCCGAGCGGCAGCGGGACCACGAAGTCCACGGCTGAGAACTCAAGGGGTGCGTAGAGGTGCGGGAAGAGATCACCGCCACGCGAGACTTCCCACTTCAGTGCCTCGCCGAGGGCCGTCGTCTCGACACCGATCAGCAGTAGGTCGCTCTGGCCGGCGAAGTAGAGCCTTGCCGTTTCCTTCACCTGCGCGGCCGAGGAGAGGTGGATGAAGCCGTCCTCGAAGTCTACGGAGGCTCCGGCGAACACGCCGGTCGCTTCGGCCGCTTCCCAAAGTGCACGCGGGGCGATCTTGTAGACGAGACGATCCATGGGCGGGACTCCGTGAGATTGCGGCCCTGCTCTAGAACATCCGGCAGCGCGACACCACCCCGATAGGATCAATTCACCACTCGGTGCGGTACCGTCGCGGATCGGCTTGCCCCCATAACGAGAATCCAGCATTTTCCGCGGCACGCGCTCCGGCAAAGGAAACGTCTCAGACGATGGCTCGACAGAAACGGCACGGCTTTCTCATGGGGTGCATGGCGCCGCTTGTCGCCGGTTCGGCGCTGACCGCTGCGGCGCTGCTCTGGCTGTCAGGAGACGCCGAGCGGGAGGATTTGGCGAAAGCTCGACCGACCATACTCGATTTCGGCCGCCTGCCATCGCCTCCCGTCCTGAGACAGCCGCTTGCCGACAAGGCGCCACCTCCGGTCGAGGTTGTGCTCGGACGCTTTGGTGGTGAAACGCCGAGCCCGCCGGACCTGCCTCCGCCCCCGCCGGCGCCCGCCAGCTTCGAGGGCCTGTTTCCCCGTGTCACCGTGCTTGATGCCGTTCGGTTTCGGGCCATCCGAGACCGTGAAACGCTGGTCATTCACCTTGCCGGCGTCGCCGGGATTGCCTTCTCGGATACCTGCGAGGGAACGGCCGGTCGCTGGAACTGCGGCGCGCGGGCGCGTGCCGATCTTGCCAGGCTGATCGGGCCGCGATCCGTCGGCTGTGTCGGTATCGGAGCGGCTGGAGAAGACGGTGAAAGCGCCGCCGATTGTTGGGTTGGGGGGCGCAATCTCTCCCTGTTCATGGTCAGCAGGGGGTGGGCGGAGCCGATTGATCCCGCCGATCCGCTACTGGCGCCCTACGCCGCCAAGGCAAAGGAGGAGAAGCTCGGTCGTTTTGGCGACGGTGGCGTTGAAACGCTGGGCGAATAAAAAGGGCCGGCGCGACGCCGGCCCGTGATCCTGTGTTGCCGCCGCTCGTCAGTTGCGGCCGAGCGTACCGGCGAGCGCCGCGTCGATCATCGCAACGGTTTCCTTCAGGCCATAGAGTTCGACGAAGGAGCCGAAGCGCGGTCCCTTTTCCTGGCCGAGCAGCACCTGATAGAGCGTCGCGAACCATTCGAGGCTGACGCCCGGTCCGCCGTCCGGGCTCTTCTTGGCCGGGTCCTGGAAGCGCGGGAACGACCGCCCGACCGACAGCACCGTGTCCTGAATGTCCGAGCCCGGCGTGGTGACCGGCAGGGCGTCGAGCGCCTCGCGCAGCTTGGCGAGCGCCTGCCGCTCCTCGTCGTCCGGCGCGCGGAAGGTGACGAAGGGCTTCACCCGATCCTGATAATAGGCCAGCGCATAACCGCAGAGCTCGTCGAGCTTGGGATGCGTTGCCGGCGTCACGCCCGGCGAATGCCGGCCGATGTAGGCCCAGAGGGCGCCCTTGTCGTGCGCATGGCTGGCCGACACGAGGTTGAGCAGCATCGAGAAGCTGACCGGCACCGGGGTCACCGGCACGTTCCCCGAGTGGATGTGCCACACGGGGTTGGTCAGTTGCTGGTCGATGTCCATCGTCGGGTATTTCTCGAGGAAGGCGAAATACTCGTCGACGGCGCGCGGGATCACGTCGAAGAACAGCCGCTTGGCCGTCTTCGGCTTCTGGAACATGTAGAGCGCCAGACTATCCGGCGAGGCGTAGGTCAGCCACTCGTCGATGGTGAGGCCGTTACCCTTCGACTTGGAGATCTTCTCGCCGTTCTCGTCGAGGAACAGCTCGAAGTTGAAGCCGTCCGGCGGCGTGCCGCCCAGCACCTTGCAGATCCGCGACGACGTCTTGACGTTGTCGATGTGATCCTTGCCGCTCATCTCGTAGTCGACGCCGAGCGCCGCCCAGCGGAGCGCCCAGTCGGGCTTCCACTGGCACTTGGCGTGGCCGCCGGTCACCGGGGTTTCGAAGCGCTCGCCCGTCGCCGGGTCGGTCCAGACGATGGCGCCCTTCTCGACATTGCGCTCCTCGACCGGCACCTGCATGACGACTTCCGTCTTCGGATGCACAGGCAGGAACGGCGAATAGGTCTTGCGCCGTTCTTCGCGGAGAACAGGCAGCATGATCTCCATCACCGCGTCGTACTTCGCCAGCATGCGCAGCAGCATGTCGTCGAAGGTGCCCTTCTTGTACTCCTCGGTGGCCGACATGAACTCGTAGTCGAAGCCGAACGCGTCGAGGAACTGCCTGAGCTTGGCGTTGTTGTTGTGGCCGAAGCTCGGATGGCCGTTGTCGAACGGGTTCGGCACGTTGGTCAGCGCCTTGCCGAGATTGGCCCTGAGCAGCTCCGGGTTCGGCACGTTGTCCGGCACCTTGCGCATGCCGTCCATGTCGTCCGAGAAGCAGAGCAGGCGTGTCGGCACGCTGTCGCCGGTCAGCACGCGGAAGGCGTGACGGACCATGGTGGTGCGCGCCACTTCGCCGAAGGTGCCGATGTGCGGCAGGCCGGACGGACCATAGCCGGTCTCGAAGATCACCGGCTTCGAGGCGTCTTTCCGTTTCTCGATCCGCGCCACGATCTTCTTGGCTTCCTCGAAGGGCCAGGCCTTGGAGCGGCCGGCCGCGGCGATAAGCGCGGGATCGGAGAGCAGGGTGGAAGAAACGGTTGCCATCGTTTGCCTCTATTCGAGAAAACCCGGAGTTTCCGGGCGCGCGGGACAGTAGGGAGGAGGCCTTGAAAGGTCAAGGACGAGGGTATGTTTTAGGTCGATTCCGCCGAGAGGATGCTTGCGCTTTTTCAGGTGGCGTCCCAAATAGGGGCTCGTTTGACTCTTGGTCGAGGAATCCATGCACAAGCCGTTGTCCGCCCAGGAGGCGCTGATCTGGGTGATGGTCACCACCGCCATTGCCGACCGCAACATGACCGAACGCGAACTCAATCAGTTCGAGCGGCTGATCGGCTTCCTGCCGGTGTTCCAGGGTTTCGATGGTTCGGTCGGCGAAATCGCCGATGCCTGCTCGGAAAACCTGAAGTCGGTGAACGGCATCGACCACATTCTCGACCGGGTCGCCATGTCGCTGCCCGAGCGGCTCTACGAGACGGCCTATGCGCTCGCCATCGAGGTTGCCGCGTCCGACGTCGACGTCAAGCAAGAGGAACTGGTTTTCCTGCAGATGCTGGAGGACCGTTTCTCTCTCGACAAGCTGGCCGTTGCCGCGATCGAGCACTCGGCCCGCGTCCGCTATCGCAAGCTGGGGTAATTCGCGCGCTCCTCGGTGGAATCCATCTTGACGGCGGTTCGCTTTAGCGAGATGACCCGGCGCCATTTCCGCCGAGTGCCGCCATCTTGCATGTATCCTCTTCCGGGGACCTTCTCGCCGACCGCCGCTACGAATATGCCCGAGCCTACCTCGAGGCCGACGATGCCGCGGCGGCGGCCGATCTTTTTCTCCAGACCCTCGAACGCTCGCCCGGTTGGCTGCCGGCCCTGATCGGCGCGGCAGATGCCCTGGCCGCCAACGGCCGTCCGGCTGAAGCCGAGCCGCTTTTGCGCGAGGCGGCCAAGCGCGATCATGACGGGCTGTTCGGCGCGTCGTTGAGGCTTGCCGCCTTGGGCTTTGCAGAGGTTCCCGATGCTCCGCCCGCCGCTTACGTTCGCGGCCTCTTCGACGATTATGCCGATCGCTTCGAAACGGCGTTGGTGGAGGAACTTGGCTATCGGGCGCCCTGGCTGATCGCCGACCTCATCGACAAAGCGCGACCCGGTGGGCGTTTCTCGCGAGGGCTCGATCTTGGCTGCGGCACCGGGCTGATGGCCGAGGCGCTGATGGGGCGTGTCGACCACTTCACGGGCTGCGACCTGTCGCCCGAAATGATCGCACGCGCAGGTGCGGAACGTCGCTATCAAGCGTTGGCCGTCGCCGACGCGGTGGATTACCTGCGCCGTTGCGAGGGCAGCTTCGACCTTGCCACCGCTGCCGATGTGCTCGTCTATGTCGGTGCGCTCGGCGATCTCTTCGGGGAAATCTCGGCTCACCTCGCCTCCGGCTGCCTGTTCGCCTTCTCGGTCGAGGAGTCGACTGGCGACGACCTCGTCCTGCGCGACAGCCTGCGCTATGCGCACAGCGAGGCCTACATCCGGTCTGTCTCGGCGGAGGCCGGGCTCACCGTCCTCGATCTCCGCCGTGCGACCATTCGTTATGATCGCGGCGCGCCGATCGAGGGGCTGGTGGTGCTGACGGCCGCCGTGTGACGCCGCCACGACCCGACCGGAAAGGTCGGGTGCAACGTGCGCTCCGTTGGCGGAGATGAGTCCCGGACACGAATGTTCTTCACTTGTTCGCGTGAATCGGGCTTACTCCCGCTGTGACCGAGACGAATCTTCTGCCCCCCAAGTTCGAGGCCTGGTTCGCGTCGCGTGGCTGGAGCCCGCGTGCGCATCAGCTGGCATTGCTGGAGCATGGCCTTGCCGGCCGCTCGGTGCTTCTGATTGCCCCGACCGGCGCCGGCAAGACGCTGGCCGGCTTTCTGCCGTCGCTTGTCGATCTCGCCGCACGGCCGAAGTGGAAGCCGGGCACGCGTCGGCGCGGCGTCCACACGCTCTACATCTCGCCGCTCAAGGCGCTGGCCGTCGATATCGAGCGCAATCTTGAAACGCCCGTCGGGGGGATTGGGCTCGACATCGCCATCGAGACCCGGACGGGCGACACGTCCGCTTCGCGCCGGCAGCGGCAGAAACTGATCCCGCCCGACATCCTGCTCACCACGCCCGAGCAACTGGCATTGCTGCTCGCCGGTCGTGATGCCGAAACCTTCTTCGAAGACCTCAAGACAGTCGTCCTCGACGAGTTGCATGCGTTGGTCACGAGCAAGCGCGGCGACCTTCTGGCGCTCGGTCTCTCCCGGCTCCGGGCCATCGCACCGGGCATCCGTACCGTCGGCCTGTCGGCGACGGTTGCCGAGCCTGACGAGTTGCGGGCCTGGCTGATGTCGCAGGCGCCCGGCGAACCGCTCTCTCTCTCCGAGGTCGTGACCGTCGCCGGCGGCGCCCGGCCGGACATTCGGATTTTCGAGGCGGACGACTCGATCCCCTGGGCGGGCCATTCGGCCCGCTATGCCTATAAGGGGCTGTTGGAGGAGATCGATCGACGGCGCATGACGCTGATCTTCGTCAACACCCGCAGCCAGGCGGAAATGGTGTTTTCCGAGCTTTGGCGGCTCAACGACGCGAACCTGCCCATTGCCCTTCATCATGGTTCGCTCGACGTCGGCCAACGACGCAAGGTAGAGGCGGCGATGGCCGACGGCCGGCTTCGGGCGGTCGTCGCCACTTCGACGCTCGATCTCGGCATCGACTGGGGGGACGTGGACCTCGTGATCCACATCGGAGCTCCGAAGGGAGCCAGCCGCCTCGCCCAGCGCGTCGGCCGCGCCAACCACCGCATGGACGAGCCGTCGACGGCGCTTCTGGTGCCGGCCAACCGCTTTGAGGTGCTGGAATGCCAGGCGGCGCTCGACGCCAACTACATCGGTGCCCAGGATACGCCGCCGATCCGCGACGGTGCGCTCGACGTGCTCGCCCAGCATGTGCTTGGCCGGGCCGTGGCCGGCCCGTTTCGCGCCGATGATTTCTATGCCGAGGTCGCTTCCGCCTATTCGTATCGCCATCTCGACCGCGAACGGTTCGATCGAGTGGTCGACCTTGTCGCCACCGGTGGCTATGCCCTGCGCGCCTACGAGCGCTACGCCAAGATCAAGCTGACGGCCGACGGTACGTGGCGCCTGACCCATCCGCGCTTTGCCCAGGCTTACAGGCTCAATGTCGGCACCATCATCGAGAGCCCGATGCTGAAGGTTCGGCTTGGCGGCAAGGCGCGCGGGCGCGGGCCGGTGATGGGCGGCCGGCTGCTCGGTGAGGTGGAGGAGTACTTCTGTGAGCAGATGAAGGTGGGCGATACCTTTTTGTTTGCCGGCGAAGTATTGCGTTTCGAGGGCATGCGCGAGACCGAGGTGATCGTGTCGCGCGCACGGTCGAGCGACCCGCGCATCCCGGTCTATGCCGGTGGCAAGTTCCCGCTCTCCACCTTCCTCGCCGCCGGCGTGCGCAAGATGCTGTCCGACCCGTCGTCATGGGGAAAGTTGCCGGCGCCGGTGCGCGACTGGCTCGAACTGCAGCGCGATCATTCCCTGCTTCCCAGGCCCGACGAGCTCCTGGTCGAGACCTTTCCCCATCGCGGACGCTATTTTCTGGTGCTCTATCCCTTCGAGGGGCGGCTCGCCCACCAGACACTCGGCATGCTGCTGACCCGCCGGCTCGAACGCTTCGGCCAGAAGCCGCTCGGCTTCATCGCCACCGATTATGTGATCGGGGTCTGGTGCGCGGCCGACGTCGGTGGTGCGTTCGCACGAGGTGAGCCGACGCTGTCGCGCCTTCTGGAGCCGGACATGCTGGGCGACGACCTTGAGGCGTGGATGGCGGAGAGCTATCTTCTGAAGCGCATGTTCAAGTCCTGCGCCATGATCGCCGGTCTGGTCGAGAAGAACGCCATCGGTTCCCAGAAGACGGGACGTCAGGTGACGGTATCCACCGACCTCATCTACGACGTGCTGCGCGAACATCAGCCCGACCACATCCTGCTGGAGGCCGCCTGGGCCGACGCATCGTCGGGCCTTCTGGACCTCGGCCGCCTCTCCGATATGCTCTCCCGAATCAACGGCCGCATCGTCCACAAGCGGCTCGACCGCATTTCGCCCCTCGCCGTGCCGATCATGCTGGAGATCGGCGGCGAGCGGGTTGCCGGCGAGGCCGACGAAGACGTCTTGCGTCAGGCGGCCGACGAGATCATTCGGGAGGCCATGGCGTGACGGCGCTGACGGAAAGACAGGGAGACGACGACGTGCTGACCGCGGGCGGACTGGTGAACCTCAATGGCGCCGCCGTGCGCTTCGACGCCTCGGGCGTGCTCCACTGGCCGGAGGAGCGGTTGCTGGTCGTCGCCGACCTGCACTTCGAGAAGGGCTCGTCGCATGGCGTGCGTGGCCGCTTCGTGCCGCCCTATGACACACGCGCGACGCTTCGGGCGCTGGCGGAGGCCATTGGCCGCCTTCGCCCCGAACGGGTCATCGCGCTTGGTGACAGCTTCCACGACGGCGATGCCGAGCGACGCCTCGCCCCCGCCGATCTGGAAGCGCTCACGGCACTCGTCGGATCGGTCGATTGGACGTGGGTGGCGGGCAATCACGATCCGTCGCCTCCGGCCGGACTTGGCGGCCGGCCGGTCGCCGAGATCGTCATCGGGCCCCTCGTCTTCCGGCATGAGCCGCGCCCTGGCCGTTCGGCAGGCGAGGTGGCCGGTCATCTCCATCCGGCGGCCAAGGTCGGACGAGCGCGTTCGGTCCGCCGCAGAGCCTTCGTCTGCGATGGCAGCCGCTGCCTGCTGCCCGCCTTCGGGGCCTATACGGGCGGCCTCAACGTCATGGACGCGGCGTTCAAGGGACTGTTCGAGCGCTCCCGCCTCATTGCCTGGATGCTGTCGGACGGTCGCGTCTATCCAGTGCGCTCCGCCGAGTTTCTTCCCGACTGACGCCGCTCAATCCTTTCGGAAGGCCACGCCCGCCAACCATCCGGTGAGGCAGGCGACGACCACGGTGGCAAGGCCGTAAAGAGCTGGCTCCCGGTGGGCAAGATTCGTGATCGTCTGCTCGAAGCCGCCCTTCAGGATCGAGAAGTCCTGTGTCGTCTTGGCGAGAAGCACCCCGCCCGAGAACAGGTAGACGGTGGCCGTGTACCAGCCGATCGGCACGTTGGCCGGCAGCTCGATTGGCGCCCGGAACAGCTGGGACGACAGGAACTCGACGCTGCCTTCGTTGAGCGTGAACAGGCCTTGCCTCTGCATCAGCCGAAGGAAGGCGGCATCGTATTCGGTGCGGATAGGCGGCAGCGCGTCCGGCAGGCCACGCGTCGGCAGCATGTCGAAGCCCAGGCCCTGGCCGGCACGCACGCGATTGCCGGCCACGTCGACCATCGGCGCGGTGGTGGCGATGGCCAGGAAGGACGGCACGCGCGGCAACTCGCTGGACTCCCGGTTGATCCAGATGCCCGCCACCCGCTCCTTGCGGCGGGCCACCATGGAGCGAAGGGGGCCGGTCAGCGTCACGACGATCTCGTAGGGCTCGGGACGAGCCACGGTCTGCCGGTCGCGCTCCACGGTGCCGAAGATGACGACACCCGAGCCCGTGAAGTTGGATTCGATATAGACCCGCTCGGTGGAAAGTGCGGTCACCAATGTCTCCGCATGCAGGCGCGGCGAGACGACGGCGAGTATCGCGGCGGCGAGAAGGGCACGGACGATCATCTCACCACCCTCCCATCCGGCTGATCGAATAGAGTTCGTCCGGCCTCGCCACCAGGTCGACGGCAAATCTGAGCCCCACCGACAGCACGAGAAGGCCGAGGAGCAGCCGGAGCGTTTCGCCACGCAGCGACTGACCGACGCGGGCGCCGAACTGCGCCCCGACAACGCCGCCGACCATCAGGGCCAGACCTAGGATGACGTCCACCGTCTGGTTCGTGGCCGATTGCATGAAGGTGGTGAAGGCCATGGTGCCGAGGGTCTGCAACAGCGTCGTGCCGATGACGATGGTGGTGGGGACCTTCAGGAGGTAGATGAGCGCGGGCACCATGATGAAGCCGCCGCCGATGCCCAGCAGTGCGCCCAAAAAGCCGATGGATGCGCCCAGGGCGATGACCGGCAGGGCCGAGATGTAGAGGCGCGAGCGATGGAAGCGGACGCGGAGCGGCAGGCCGGCGATCCAGCTGTGCTGGCCAGGGCGGCGGATCGGGAGCGGTGTGCCTCGTTGCTTGGCGAGAATCGCCCGGACGGCCTCCACGACCATCAGCATGCCGATGGTGCCGAGGAAGGCAACGTAGGAAAGAGCGATGACCACGTCGAGCTGGCCGACTCCGCGCAGAGCGCCGTAGACCCAGACGCCGATTGCCGAGCCGATGATGCCGGAAAGCGTGAGGAAGAGACCGAGCTTCAGGTCGACCGTCTTCTTGCGCAAGTAGGCGAGAACGCCCGAGGTCGAGTTGGCGACGATCTGCGACGACACCGACGCGACGGCGACGGCTGGAGAGATGCCGGAGAAGATGAGGAGCGGGGTCAGCAGGAAGCCGCCACCCACGCCGAACATGCCGGACAGGAAGCCGACCGCCGCACCCATTCCGAGCAACAGGAAGAGGTTCATCGGCATTTCGGCGATCGGCAGGTAAAGATCCACGGCCCGTCATCCGTTTAAAGGCGGTTGGCGGCCAGTATTAGCTCCTAACCCCTTGCGAAAGTGCAACGGAACAGCTTGTGTCACGCCTTTCCGGCGAAAAAACGCTTCGATGTGGCAAAAAGAAAACCCCGGGGAGCCGAAGCACCCCGGGGTCGAAGCCTGACGTCGGACCGACTAGATGGTCGGCATGCCCAACGCCTCGATCAGCGCCTTGTCGATCTCGCCGGTGGCGGGTAGTCCCTTCGACGTCTGGAAGGCGGCGATGGCGTCGCGTGTCTTGCGGCCCATCTTGCCGTCGGCCGGGCCAGCGTCGAAGCCGAGGCTCGTAAGGATGGCCTGAGTCCGGGCAATCGTCCTTGACGTGTCCACCGAGGCAGTGTGCTCGGCGGGCGCAGCCCAGGCCGGATCGGTCGGCGGCACGTCCTCGGCCTTGGCGTTGAGAGACTTGGGGACCCATGTTTCGACGGCGAGGCGGGCGCGGGCAAGGTCGTCCTTGGAAAGCACCTGGGCGATGTCGTCACGCTTCTTGGCGCTGTCGGCGTCGCCACCGGTGGCCGCTAGAGCGAACCACTTGTAGGAGGTGGCAAGGTCACGCGGCACACCAAGCCCACGGGCGTAGAGAATGCCGAGGTTGAACTGGCTGTCGCGAATGCCGTGCTCGGCGGCATCCTGGAACCACTTGGCCGCTTGCGCATAATCGGGCGTGCCGAGGCTGCCTTCGGCGTTGATCACCGCGAGGTTGTGCATGGCCTTGGCGTTACCGAGGGCGGCGGCCTTCGTGTACCATTCGGCGGCCGTCTTGGCGTCGCGTGCCGTACCTATGCCCTTCTCATACAGGCTGCCGAGCCGATATTGAGCCGGCGCAAGACCAGCCTCGGCCGAACGGCGATACCAGTCTATGGCGGCCGACAGATCCTGCGGCACGCCGCGACCGTCCGCGAAGCGGGAGGCGACCTCGAAGGCGGCCAGCGGATCGCCGCTGGCGGCCGCGTCACGCAGCGCCTTCGAGCCCAAGGCATCCGGCAAGCTGGGAGGCGGCGTAACAGCGAGAGCCGTCGGCGTCTCGATCGAGGCCTGCGGGGACTCGGAGGTCGGAACGAAGCCGTCGGTCGGGAGCGTGGACGGCGTCTGCGAAAAACCGGAGGGGGGCGTCGTGACCTGCGGAGGCGGCGTCATCTCGGCGCCGGCGGGCGGCATGGTCGCCGGAGCGGCTTCCGATGTTGGTCCTGCCGGTTGCGGCTCGGCGGCGGAAGGCTCAGCCAGAGGCGCCGCCGGGGCAGGCGCCTCAAGGGTAGGCGCTTCCGGAGCCGATGAGGTGGACGCCGTCGGTTCCGATGCGGCGGGCGCTTCCGTAGGCACTGCGTCGGATGCCGAGAAGCGGTGCAACGTATCGGTGGCGATCTTGGCAAGGCCGAGCGCGATCAGAACGACGGCGGCGGCCATCACCGCCTTGCGCAGATTGAACCTGGCCTTCGGCAAGGCAAAGCGCGACTTCCCGCTGGCCGGAGCGTCTTCCCTGCCGGTTTCCTCCTGTACCCCGCTGCCGGCCGCCTGGGCGGCCCGCCGGGCGGCGGCGATGAAATCGGCCTTGGTCGGCGTACGCGTCGTGTCGGACACGGCCGGTCGTTCGGCCGTCGGCGCCGACTTCGGCAGGCGGGGCTTTCCCGACCCGGGTTCGAGCGGCTTGTTGACGTCGAAGCCGGGCGGCAGCTGCGGTTCGTCGATATCCGCTCGCTCGGGCTTGCCGAGCTGCGGCTCGACGCGTGGCGCGGGCGACGGCTTGCGACCGAAGATGCGCGGCAGGTCTTCGCTTTCCTCGTTTTCGGCTATTGGCGGCACCCGCCGGGTGAGCGCCTGCTCGATCTCTTCCCAATTGTCCTTCTTGGCGCGCGACGACTTGGCCTCGGAGGGGGCGGTTCGCGCGCCGTCCTCGCCGACTTCCCGCAGCGCCAGCCGCTCTACCGTCTGCCCGATGGCGAGCAGAAGGCCGCGATCGCGTTCGGCGTCGGCTCTCAGATCCTCGCCGAGGCGATTGATGCCGGCCTCGACGTTGGCGAGGCGAGCGGGGGCGTCCTCACCGTTCCGGCCGGCAACGGCGGCAACGCGATCGGCAATGGCCTCCACCGACAACGAACTCGACATGGTCGCGTCGAGCCGCTCAAGCGCTTCGGCCAGGGCGGCGATTTCGTTCGGCCGGGTTTCCAGCCGGCTGGCAATATCGGCGATCCGGCTTTCGAGCCGCTCGAAGGCGGCGGCGCCGATTGCGGGAGCGTCCAGTCGGTCTAGCCGCTCGACCAGTGTCCGCACGTCGGAGGCGAGACTGGCATCGGGACGACCGGCCGCAGCCAGTACGTCTTCCCTGAGGCTTTCCACTGCCCTCTCAAGGGCGGAAACGTCCTTGCTGGTCGCAAAGTCGATGTCGGCCATCGACCGCGTCAGCACGGCGATACGGTCCTCGATCTCGGAAATGCGGCCCGTGGGCACCGGTTCGGCGAGCTTGGCCTCGATGCGGGACAAGGCCGCCGCAAGGTCGTCCGGCAGGCCGCTGGCCGCCGGCCGGAGCTGGGCTTCCAGCGACCGGCCGAGTTCGGCGAACCTCTCGTCGAGGGCGCGGATGGCGGCGGCATCGAGAGCCACGCCGGGACGGTCAAGCGATAGACGCAAGCCGTCGATTTCCTCGGCAAGGCGTGGCAGCCCTTCGGTCGAACGGGCAATGCGCTCGATGGAAACCGACTGCCGCTCCAGCTCATGGGCAAAGCGCGGAAGCTGTTCGGAGCGCTGGGCGACTTGCGACAGCGTGGCGTTTTGCCGGTCGAGACCGTCCTTCCAGAGCGAGAAATCGCCGACGTCGCGCTCGATGGCGCGGATGCTGCCGGCGACATCGTCGAGGCGTCGCTCGATGGCGGCGATCACTTCGCGCTTGTCGAGCTGGGCCACGGCAGCGGCGAGGTCCGACAGGCTGCGGCCGAAATCGCCGAGAACGCGCTGATCGCCAAGGCCCTGATCGAGTCGTTCGGCCAGGCGGTCAAGGCGCGACGTGATGACGCCGACCTGGTCGCCCGACGGCAATGTGGCGATCAGTCGACGGATCTCGGCAAGGCGTTGCACGAGATCGCTGACGACACGTGGATTGTCGACGGAGGCGCGAATATCGTCGAGCCGTTCCACCAGCGTGTCGAAGGCAGTCTCCAGGGATCGACCGGAACTTGCTTCGATCAGCCGCTCGACTTCGGCCCGGAGGTCGGCCACTTCCGTGGCGAGACCGTCTCTGAAGGCCGGCGTTCTTCGCCGATCGGCGTTCATCTCCTGGCTGAGGGCACGGACCCGAGCGCCGAGTTCGGCGACATCGGCTCCTTCGCTGCGACGGCCGACGCGACCGTGATCGACGGCGTCGCGCTTGCGTGAAATCTGCTCGATGGCCCGTTGCAGGTCATCGGGTTCGGAAGCACGCGGCATCGGTCTCGATACCCGCCGATCCTCGACCGGAGACAGCGTACGGATGCGCTCTCCGAGCCGATCGAGCGACGTCAGGATACGATCCACAGGATCTCCGCCCTGACGGTCGCGTTCCGATCCGTAGCCGAGCTCGCTCGGTGCCCGATCGTACTGGCTCGCTCCGCCCATTCCGCCGCTCAAACGAGACGTAGCCCGCGACGCCATGATTGTTCTCCCCGTTCGCAACGCCGTTCTCGCGGCACGAGCCGCCGGGACGGATCGCCGCCAGGATGCATTCATTGGGCAATTTGCAAAAACAGGGTAAACACCCGGTTAATCGCACGGTCGTTCTTTGCTGGTTTTTAAGCGCTCTGAACGGAATCTTACCGGAGCGCCCCGAAAACTGACGATGGCAAAGTCATGTCCATCCCGACCTTGACGTAAAGGGAAGCATGTGCGCAGTTTGACCGATGGGTAGGCAAGCCGTTCCGGCACGGCTCGGCATGGAGGGATTAGCGGTGAGCGAAAGCGACGAGCCGGCCGCCGAGGCGCAAATCGGCGCCGTCATTGCCGACAAGCTCGAGGACGACGATGGACTTCATCCACGTGGATCGTTGTTCTCCATCGGAGATCTGGCTCGCGAGTTCGACGTCACCCTGCGCACCCTGCGCTTCTATGAAGACAAGGGCCTGATCAATCCACGTCGCGAGGGGCTCAACCGGCTCTACTCCCGCCGTGATCGAGCCCGTCTCAAGCTGGTGCTGATGGGAAAGCGCGTCGGCTTTTCACTGACCGAGATCAAGGGCATGCTCGACCTCTATGATCTGCGCGACGGTCAGGTCGCCCAGCTCAAGGTCGCGCTCGATCGCTTCAACGATCGGATCGCCATACTCGAAAAGCAGAAAAAGGAAATCGAGCAGGCACTGATGGAGCTGCGCCGCACCACGTCGGTGGTGAGCGGTCTGCTGAAGGAAAAGGAAGCTGGCGCGCGGCGGAGCTGAGGCCGAGGCTCGAAGGTTTCCTGCGTTCTCGATATCGATATCGAGATTAGTTACAGCCCGAGATGGGGTGATGGGGTATTCTGGGGGCGAATGACCAACCGGGAGTCCTACCATGCGCGCGATCCTGGCAGCCCTTCTTGCACTCGGCGCCATAGGTATGCCGTTGGCCGCCGTGGCGCAAAATCCGCCGCCCGAGGAGGGCTATAGCCTTCAGCCTGCCGTCGGCGATTATCTCAAGATCGATCGCCGGACAGGCGACGTCTCCCTTTGCGCGTCGAGCGGTGGCGCCTGGTCCTGCGAACTGATCGCCGATGATCGAAAGGCGTACGAAGAGCGCATCGCCGAACTCGAAGCGGAGAACGAGAAGCTCGAAAAGCAGATCGCTGCTCTTGAGGCGCAACGCGCGCCGGCGCCGCTTCTCGACGAGGAAGACGAACGGCGTCTCCAGGAGTTTCTGGACCTCGGAGACCGCATGTTTCGCCATTTCTTCGATCTGGTCGAACGACTGCGCGAACGGGAAGAGACTCCGATCTAGCCTTCGCCCGCTTCCGTGGCGAAATCCACAGCTTTATCGGTGGAAACCCGAAGGAAGGTGCTTCGGGGAATGGCCGCCCGGCGAGCGCTGCTGCATGATCGCATTTACCCTAAGTGACAGCGGGGAGATGGGGCATGCTCAAGGAATTCAAGCAATTCGCGTTGCGTGGCAACATGGTCGACCTCGCCATCGGCGTAATCATCGGCGGCGCCTTCGGTGGCTTGGTCAACTCGATCGTTGCCGACCTGCTGATGCCTGTGATCGCGCTCATCACCGGCGGCATCGATTTCACCAACCTCTATGTCCAGCTTTCCGGGGCTCCGGTGGCAAATGATCTCGAGGCGGCCCGCAAGGCCGGCGCGACGATCGCCTACGGCAATTTCGTCACCTTGGCCATCAACTTCCTGATTATCGCCTTTGTTCTGTTCCTGGTGGTGAAAGTGATGAACCGCATGAAGAACGAGTCCGAACCGGCGGTGGAGGCGCCGCCGGAAGTACCGGCCGACATCGCGTTGCTCGCCGAGATTCGCGACCTTCTGAAGAAGGAATGAGTGGATGCTGCTGCGACCTGCCGGGTCGTGGCAGCTTTTTCCATATCTTGCCTTTTGATTCGTTTTTGGTGGACTGATATTCCCGGATGGTGGCGATTCCCGCTGGCCATCCGAGCAAGGCATATCAATGATCCCCGACGTTGCCGCACGCTTTCTCGACGACATTCGGCCGACGGCCCGAAACGCGCCCCCAAGTGGTATCGTCGAGGTTCACCTTGAGGGGTTGCGGCGGCCGGGAACATCGAAGCTTTGGGTCGGCGAAGGCAACCTGCCGACCCCTGCCAACATTCGCGATGCGGCGGTCCGTTCGTTGCTGGCTGGGGAGACCTTCTACACCCATCAGGCCGGTTTGCCGGAACTGAGGGAAGCGCTCTGCCGGTATCACGATCGGATCTACGGACCGTTCGGCGGCCGGCCTGCCGACATCAACCGATTCGTGGTCACCTCTTCCGGCATGCATGCAATCCAGATGGCGGCGTCTCTGGTCGCTGGCGACGGTGACGAAGTGATCGTGCCGACACCGGCCTGGCCGAATGCTCCGGCCGCTGCCGGACTGTGTGGCGCGGTGGTGCGCGAGGTGCCGATGCGTTTCGGTTCGACGGGCTGGGATCTTGATCCGGATGAACTCAAGACGGCGATCACGCCGCGTACGCGCGCCATCTTCATCAACTCGCCGGGCAACCCCACAGGCTGGGTCGCCAGCCGTGATCGACTTGCTTCCATCCTCGCTATCGCCCGTCACCACGGAATCTGGATCGTTGCCGACGAGGTTTACGGCCGCTTTTGCTACCTGGACGGCATGGAAGTTGCGCCCTCCTTCCATACACTGGCCGAACCGGACGACCGGCTTGTGTTCGTCAACACGTTCTCCAAGAACTGGGCGATGACCGGATGGCGGATCGGCTGGATCGAAGTGCCGGCCGCCCTCAACTCCACCGTCCAGAACCTCGTGCAATACACGAGTTCGGGCACGGCGGTCTTCATGCAGCGTGCCGCCGTCGAGGCGCTCGACAATGGCGAGGGTTTCCTGGCCTTCCAGGCGGCACGGGCGCGCGACAACAGGGCGGCCGTTCTCGCCACGCTTGCCGCGGCGGACGGCGTGACGATGTCGCCACCCGACGGAGCCTTTTATCTGTTCTTCTCCCTCGACGGCGAGAGCGACACGCGCCGGCTTTGTCTCGACATGGTGCGCGAGGCGGGGGTGGGAATAGCGCCCGGCACCGCGTTCGGCCGAGGTGGAGAGCGATTCATGCGCCTGTGTTTTGCCGGCGATCCGCAGGAAATCACCACCGCGCTCGGCCGGCTGTCAACCTGGCTCGCCACGCGCCGGCACGCCACCGTAGGCATTTAGTGATTTTTTACGGACATTTGCGTTTGAATTTGATCTGGAACAGTTCCTTTTCCTTGGAAGTCGTGCATGTTACATCCGGACTTGCACTGAAGGGCTGTTCCTGATTTGACAGATTTCGGGGCGAGGTTGTGGCCCCATCTGGATGAAGGGGAGAGCGAGGCGGATATGGGAGAACTTGAGGACCGCAGGACCGCGGTTTCGGAGGCTCGGTTCGAGAGTCTTCTCGACACCGCCGCCGATGGCGTCATCGTCATCGACGAGACTGGTCGCATGCTGGTCTTCAACAAGATCTGCGAGCAACTGTTCGGCTATACCTCGCAAGAGGCCATCGGCCAGAATGTGTCGCTGATCATGCCGCCCGAGTTCTCGGTGTCGCACGACCGCTTCATGAACAATTATCACCGGACCGGTGAAAGACGGATCATCGGCATTGGCCGTGAAGTGTCCGGCATGCATCGCGACGGCACGGTCTTTCCACTGGAGCTCTCAGTCGGCGAAGCGAAGACCGCGGAGGGGCGTCAGTACATCGGCGTGTTGCGCGACCTGCGCTCCCGTCGTGCCGTCGAGCAACGCGTATCCCAGCTCCAGGCGCAGGTGGTGCACATGACGCGCCTGTCCGCCATGGACGAGATGGGCGCCGCCATGGCCCACGAACTCAACCAGCCGCTGACCGCGTTGCTGCTGTATCTTCAGGCCGTAGCCCGGCAGGTCAGGGCCTGCCACGCCGACGCCAAGCCGCCGAGCGACAAGATGCTCGATGTACTCGACAAGGCGGTTCTCGAGGCCGAGAGGGCCAGCCATATCGTCCAGCGCATGCGTCAGATGGTGGAGAAGCGCGACCCGGAACGGGCCACCGTCGATTTGCGCGAGGTGGTCAACGAGGCGCTCGATCTCAGCGAGTTCGTGGCACAGGGGGCCACCGTCACCATTCGCCGCGTCTTCGGCATGACACCGATCCAGGTGGATGCCGACGCGACGCAGATCCAGCAGATCATCCTGAACCTGCTGCGCAATGCTCTCGAAGTGGCCAAGGAGAGCGAAGAGCGCTGGGTGAAGGTATCCATCGGTTCCGACGATCGTTCGGCCTTCGTTTCGGTGACCGACAGCGGCCCCGGTTTCTCCGAGGACGTGGGCAAGTCGCTGTTCAGAACGTTCAGCACGACCAAGAAGTCCGGCATGGGGCTCGGGCTCGCCATATCACGGGCAATCGCCCAGAATCATGGCGGCGACCTGATGGCCGATCCCGGCGGCAATGGGCAGGGGGCCACATTCACCCTGATGCTGCCGATGCACCATTCGGACGAGGCGGAAGAGGACACGTGGGGGTGAATGGACGGCGCGGCTGGCGCCGGTGGGAAGGGCAAGAAACAAAGTGACCACCCAAGGGGTGGTAGCTGGCGCGGCGGGAGGTTTCGCCGTATAAATACGTAGATAAGCAAGGTCCGCCACGAATCTCGCGGAAGCCGTTCATTCGGACGGGAGGCCCTGAGATGCGCTGAGTGGACGCGATCCATGGACTTGGCTAGCCGGGCGGGACCCTGGCGGTCTTCAGGGATCCTCAGATCGAGGAAGGGTGACATGGCTGAAACAGAAGGAAAAATCTTCGTTGTCGACGATGACGCATCGGTGCGTGACGCGCTGTCGGTCATCTTCGAGATGGAAGGTTATGGCGTCAGGGTGTTCGCGGACGGCGATCAGTTCCTGACGGCGCTAAAGACGGACAAGCCGGCCTGCGTGCTGCTTGACGTCCACATGCCGGGCAAGTCCGGCCTCGACATTCTCCGGTCGATCGATGTCGGTACCTTTCCGTCGCCGGTTTTCATCATTTCGGGCCAGGGTGACATCCCCATGGCGGTAAGCGCCATCAAGGCCGGCGCCACCGATTTCATCGAGAAGCCGTTCGATGCCGATACGGTGGTAACGCGCGTTCGCGAAGCGATCGCTTCTTACGGCCGCCACGCCAACGGCGGCACTCCGGGCCTGAGCTTCCCCGGTGCCGAGCATCTGACTCCGCGCGAGCGCGATGTTCTGCAGGAAATCACCGGCGGCGCGTCCAACAAGGAAGCCGGACGGCGCCTTGGCATCTCTCCGCGTACC
Organism: Pleomorphomonas sp. NRK KF1; assembly: GCF_023721755.1. Lineage (GTDB taxonomy): Bacteria > Pseudomonadota > Alphaproteobacteria > Rhizobiales > Pleomorphomonadaceae > Pleomorphomonas. The sequence continues at coordinate 416,759 of NZ_JAMDLH010000003.1, forward strand.
ATCGAAGTGCACCGTGCACGCATCATGGAAAAGCTCGGTGCGCGCAATGCCGCCGATCTCGTCCGTATCGTGCTGACTGCGCATACGGGGGATCACGGATAAACATTGCCCAATGATCAAGGCACACTACTTTTTCCTGCGACTGGTTTGCGCCTCGCAGTTTTAGAGTGTGGCTTATGTATATCATTGTTGAGGACGATCCTTCGGTCGCCGACGCGCTGGAATCCCTGCTCTCAGGAGCGGGATTGCCGGTGCGTGTCTTTGCGAGCGCCGAGGAATTCATTCATTCCGCTTCTCCAGCTCCCGACGATACGATGATCGTCGACCTCGGCTTGCCGGGCATGAGCGGTGGCGAACTCGTTCGTCATCTGGAGAAGGCGGGCGCGACGCCCAAGGTCATCGCCATTTCCGGCAAATCGTCGCGGACGATCGCGCGTGAAACCGAAGGCCTGGCCGACGTGAAGATCCTTCGCAAACCGCCGGCGGCCGACTGGCTGGAGGCGATCACCGCCTGATCCTTCTGCAGAACGGTGCCTTGGCCGCCCGGTTCGCCGGGTTTTTTTGTCTTCCGCCTGCGGGGGAAGCAACGATGTCTGACGAAATTGTCCATGTTTCCGCCCGTTTTGTCCGGGTGGAGATTCGATACCTGCGCTTTCCAAGGCTGGCGGGAAGCGTTGTTTTCGCCAGCGCCGTCGCGCCTTAGGCGCGGAAAACGAGAACCCTTCCTGCGATGGTTAAGTAACCAAACGAATTACCGCAGGGCGCTTATGTCCATATTGTGTCAGTGTCGATAGTGGTGCGGCCGAAGCGGACGGGTTTCGGTCGAGCCGACGGAGAGTGAGCGGCCATGGACGGATGGCCGGTTCGATCCTCCGGTGGCCTGCCGACCACGTGTCACCGAGCATGTCATCGAGGAGGGATCGATGTTCGTTGAGAAAAAGACCTCGTTTGCCGAAGGGTTCGCAGCCGGCGGTTTCGACGATGGACGCCATCGCAGCCGCTATGCCGGCACCCGGCTTCGCGCGCCGGCCGACGATAGTGCGTGGGACCATTACCGCGCTTCGCCGCGCGCGCGCTTCGACCGCCACGACGCCCACGCCGTGCTGTTTCATGAGGACGATACCGCCAGTCACCTCTACGAGGTGGTCAGTGGCCAGATCATGCTTTATCGCCTGCTCGGCGACGGACGCCGTCAGGTGGTCGACATCCTCGGCGAGGGTGACCTTTTCGGCCATTCGCTCACCGGTCTTTACGATTGCACGGCCGAGGCGCTGACCTCTGCCGAGGTGCGAGTGCTGGATCGCCGCGACATCGACCAGTCCATCGATCTGCTCGCCCACGTCAATCGATGTCTCCTGACGCGGATCGAAGCCTTGCATAGCCATGCCGTGTTGCTTGGCCGCAAGTCTGCCACCGAGCGGGTGGCGAGCTTCCTGATGCGCTTCGTGCCAAATCGCGGCGTTGTTGGCTGTACCGGGCCGGAGCGGCACAACACGGATACCGAGCTCGTGGTGTTGAAGATGACGCGGCAGGAGATCGCCGACTTCCTCGGCCTCACCATCGAGACGGTGAGCCGCGTGCTGTCCGACCTCAAGCGGCGCGGCTTCATTGCCATAGAACGCAACGACCGCATCCGCCTCGTCGACGTCTGCCGTGTCTGCAAGATGACAGGCATTCACTGACGTCGACTGCCGACTAAACCGCCACCGAATGACGCCCACCCGTGCCGAGATAGGCGTCGAAAGCGGAGGCGACGAGGCGCGCCAGTTCGGCGCCGTGTCGAACAATGGCCACTCGCTTGTCGTCGGCAACCACCCAGCCGGCACGGACGAGCGGCGCCAGCTTTTCGAGGTCGGCCGAGAGCAGGCTCGTCTCCGCGCCGTGGCGGGCGGCGGTGGCCGACAGGTCGACATCGAAGAAGCACAGGAGCTGTTCGATGACGTCGGCCCTGAGGCGGTCTTCCGCTGTCAACAGGCGGCCTCGCTCGGTTGCAAGGCGGCCACCCACGACGCGCTCGCGCCAGTTACCGGTGTCGGCGACGTTCTGGGCGTAACCCCAGGCCGTCCGGCCGATCGACGAGGCGCCGAAGCCAATCAGCGTGTCAGCGCGATCGGTGGTGTAGCCTTGGAAATTGCGGCGTAGCGTCCGGTTCGACAATGCCGCGGCCATGGAATCGGTCGACCGGGCAAAATGGTCGATGCCGATCGGTACATAGCCCGCCGCTGCGATGGAGCTGTGGGCCGTCCGCTCGAGATCGAGCCGTTGCTCACTGCCTGGTAGCTTCGATGCGTCGATGAGCTTCTGGTTGGCGCGGAACCAGGGAACGTGGGCATAGCCGAACAGAGAGATGCGGTCGGGCGCGAGAGCTATGGCCGCTTCGACCGTACGCCGAATGGAGGAGACGGTCTGCTCGGGCAATCCGTAGATCAGATCGAAGCTCAGCGAGGTGATGCCGGCGCTTCGCAGCTGCTCGACGGATGCCGACACCGTTTCGGCGGGCTGGATGCGTCCTATGGCCGCCTGAACCGTCGGGTCGAAGTCTTGCACGCCCAGACTGGCACGGTTGACGCCGATGGCCCGAAGCAGGCGGGCCCGTTCCTTGCCCAGATGGCGCGGATCGAGCTCGATCGCATGCTCGGTATCCGGTCCGATGCTGAAGAAGCGGTGGAAGTCGTCGACGATTGCCTCGAAGGCCTCGGCCGACAAAAGGTTGGGTGTACCGCCGCCCCAGTGAATGTGCGACACCGCTCGCCGGCCAATCCGCGCCGCAACCATGGCGATTTCCGACCTGAGCACGTCGACATAGGCCTCGATCGGCGCGTAGCGCCGGGTCGCCTTGGTCGTGCAGCCGCAATAGTGGCAGATCGAATGGCAGAATGGGATGTGAATGTAGAGCGAGACCGGGCCGTCCTCTGTCGCCGCCTTATCGAGAAGCCCGCCATAGGCTTCCGCTCCGACCTCGGCCGAGAAATGGGGCGCCGTCGGATAGGAGGTGTAGCGCGGCACGGTGGCGCGAATGAGGGTCTCGAGCGAAACGGCTTCGTCCAGTTGGGTCATGCGTTATCCTTGGCGCCGCTGGCCGGCCGATACATTGACCGGCGTCAAACGCGGCGGCATTGGACCGAATCAGTCGGCCCTTGCCATTTTGGCGGACTGGTATCTGCCCCCCGATCCGTCTCGCTTGCAACGACGACGATCCGATCCGTGTCGCTCATTATAATTAGTCCATTTTGATATAGGCAAAACGTCTAGAACTGCGCTAAACCCCCTCCATTCCCGGATCAACCTTGACCTTTGTCAAGGTTGGTATGCGTAGACCTAACTAGGTTGTTTCCCGTGCTCCGGACGCAAATGTTCGGGGCGGGGGACACTAGGGCGTCGGCAAACGGGCGAAGCGAGGCGCTCGTCGGCGACGGTGGGCGATCTCCGACAGACACGGGGCGACGAACATGACGGCGTTGAGGGCCAAACCTCTGATGTCGCTCGAGGAAACCGTATACACGGTTTTCCTGGGGCTTCTCTTTCTCTATTGCGTTCTGGCCGCCGGCAAGGCGGTGGATCCGGTCTTTGCCTTTCATGCCACCATCGGCGCGATCGCGTCGGCGGCCGGCGTCTTCCTGATTGTCCGGTCGTTCATCGACCGCGACGGCCATGTCGAACCCGCCGAGATCAACGGCAAGCCGAACTACAATCTCGGTCCGGTCAAATTTGCTTCGATCGCTGCCATGTTCTGGGGCATCGCCGGTTTTTCCGTCGGCATCTGGATCGCTCTCGAACTGGCCTATCCGGCCCTCAACCTCGGCCTTCCCTGGACGACCTTCGGACGCCTCCGCCCGCTTCACACTTCGGCGGTCATCTTCGCCTTCGGTGGCAACGTGCTTCTGGCAACGTCCTTCTATGTCGTGCAGCGCACCAGCCGGGCCCGCATGCCGGGCCTCGTCACCCCGTGGTTCGTCATTCTCGGCTACAACGTGTTCATCGTCATCGCCGGCACCGGATATCTGCTGGGGGTTACGCAGAGCAAGGAATACGCCGAACCGGAATGGTATGCCGACCTCTGGCTGACCATCGTCTGGGTCGCCTATCTCATGGTCTTCCTGGCGACGCTATGGCGGCGCAAGGAGCCCCATATCTATGTGGCGAACTGGTTCTATCTCGCCTTCATCGTCACCATCGCCATGTTGCACATCGTCAACAATGCGGCGGTGCCGGTCAGCGTCTTCGGCTCCAAGTCCTATGTGGTCTGGGCGGGCGTGCAGGACGCGATGGTGCAGTGGTGGTACGGCCACAACGCGGTGGGCTTCTTCCTGACCGCCGGCTTCCTGGCCATCATGTATTACTTCGTGCCGAAGCGGGCCAACAGGCCGGTCTATTCCTACCGGCTGTCGATCATCCACTTCTGGGCGCTGATCTTCCTCTACATCTGGGCCGGCCCCCACCACCTCCACTACACCGCGCTGCCCGAATGGGCGTCGACGCTCGGCATGGTGTTCTCGGTCATGCTGTGGATGCCCTCCTGGGGCGGCATGATCAACGGTCTGATGACGCTGTCGGGCGCCTGGGACAAGCTGCGTACCGATCCGGTTCTGCGTCTTCTCGTGGTGTCGGTCGCTTTCTACGGCATGTCGACCTTCGAAGGGCCGCTGATGTCGGTGAAGGCGGTCAATTCGCTCAGCCACTACACCGACTGGACCATCGGCCACGTGCATTCCGGCGCGCTTGGCTGGGTGGGCTACGTCTCCTTCGGCGCGCTTTACTGCATGGTCCCCTGGATCTGGGGCAAGCGCGACGTCTACTCCCTGAAGCTCGTCGACTGGCACTTCTGGATCTCGACGCTGGGCATTGTGCTCTACATCACGTCGATGTGGGTGTCCGGCATCATGCAGGGCCTGATGTGGCGTGCCTACACCGAGCTCGGCTTCCTGCAGTACTCCTTCGTCGAAACCGTCGAGGCGATGCATCCCTACTACGTCATCCGTGCGTTGGGCGGCATCCTCTTCCTGACCGGCGCGGTGATCATGGCGGTCAACCTCTATCTCACCATTCGCCACGGCGAGGCCGAAAAGCCGGCTGCTGACGTGGCCCTGGCTCCGGCCGAGTAAGGAGACGACTGATGGGTCTCATGCAAAAGCATGTGGTGTTCGAGCGGAACTCGATCGTTCTCCTGATCGGCATCCTGATCGTGGTGGCCATCGGCGGTCTGGTCGAGATCGTGCCCCTGTTCTACCTCAAGAGCACGATCGAGACGGTGACCGGGATGCGGCCCTATTCGCCGCTGGAGCTCGCGGGGCGCAACATCTTCATCCGCGAGGGCTGCTATCTCTGCCACAGCCAGATGATCCGCCCGATGCGCGACGAGATCGAGCGTTACGGCCATTTCTCGCTGGCGGCGGAAAGCCAGTACGACCACCCCTTCCAGTGGGGATCGAAGCGGACGGGTCCCGATCTTGCCCGCGTGGGCGGCAAGTATTCCGACGATTGGCACGTCGCCCATCTCGTTGACCCCCGCTCGGTGGTTCCGGCCTCGGTCATGCCGGCCTATCCCTTCCTGAAGGAGATGCCGCTCAAGGCCGCCCTGATTGCCGAGGACATGAAGACGCTGCGGCTCCAGGGCGTGCCCTACACCGATGAGGACATCGCCAACGCGGAGGCCGACCTCAAGGCCCAGGTGAACCCGGACGGCATGACAGAGGGTCTGGTTGCCCGCTATCCCAAGACGGTGGTGCGCGACTTCGACGGCAATCCGAACAAGCTGACCGAGATGGACGCGCTCGTTGCCTATCTCCAGATGCTCGGAACCCTGGTCGACTTCTCGACCTATGACGACAAAGCCAACCTGCGTTGAGGGGTACCATGGACTTCAGCTACGAACAGGTTGCCGCTTTCGCCCAACAGAGCGGGCTTCTGTACTTCTTCCTGATCTTCTCGGCCATCTGCGTCTATGCGCTTTGGCCGAAGAACAAGGCGAAGTTCGACCACGCCGCGCAGATCCCGCTTGAGGAGGATTGAGCCATGGCTCACGAGGAAATCGACAAGGTCACCGGCGTGTCGACCACCGGCCACGAATGGGACGGAATCAAGGAGCTCAACAACCCGCTGCCGCGCTGGTGGCTGTGGGTGTTCTATGCCTGTATCGTCTTCGCGATCGGCTACGCCTTCGTCTACCCGGCGGTGCCGCTCGTGTCGGGCTACACCAAGGGTTTGCTCGGCCACTCGCAACGTGCCTCGGCACTTGCGGAGGCCGAGGCGGGCCGCGCCGAGCGCAACGTGGTGGGACAGAACCTCGCCAATGCCGGCCTTGAGGAGATCAAGAACGATCCCAAGATGCTGGAGTTCGCCATGGCCCAGGGGCGCGCCGCCTTCGGCGACAACTGTGCGCCCTGCCACGGCTCGGGCGCGACGGGCTCCAAGGGCTACCCGAACCTTCAGGACGACGACTGGCTGTGGGGCGGCACTCTCGCCGACATCGAGCACACCATCACCGTCGGCATCCGGTCGACCAGTCCGGATACGCGGATGAACGACATGCCGCGCTTCGGCGCAGATGGCCTGCTCGACGCCAAGCAGATCCGCAACGTCGCTGGCTACGTGCTGTCGCTGTCGGGCAACTCGGTCAAGGGCGCTGACGTGGAGGCCGGCAAGCAGATCTTCGCCGAGAACTGCACGAGCTGTCACGGCGAGGATGCCAAGGGCATTCAGGAGCTTGGCGCGCCGAATCTGACCGACAAGATCTGGCTGTACGGCGGCGACGAGGCGTCGGTGATCTATACCGTCACCAACGCTCACCGCGGCGTCATGCCGACCTGGGCCGGCAAGCTCGATCCGGTGACCATCAAGTCGCTGGCGATCTACGTCCACGACCTTGGCGGCGGTACCTGAGATCCCTATGTGAGGACGTCGAGCCGGCGGGGAGCGATCCCCGCCGCTGCTGTTTGAATTGGGGAGCCGCGCCTGAGCCAGCTCCGGCAAGCGCGGAAATCCTTTTGGGAAGTGCTGAGCTAGAGCAGTTCCAGCAAAAGTGGGAACCGGTTTTGCGTCCGGAACTGCGTCTTAACGAAGAGCTAGAGTTTCTCCGACGAACCCGAGTTCGCCGGAGAAACTCTAGCAGCGCAGGCTCGGCGCCCCCGAACTCGTCAGGCCTGTCCGACGCATGGCGGCAGCGACCAAATCGCAGGTCGTCGCCAGTTCTAGTTTGTGCTAATGTGCTAATAATAGTGGCGATTACTTAGAAGCGATCCGCCTGGACGACAAGGCGGACGCCGGGAGAAGAAGGCACCATGCGGGTCGACGAGAACGTCACGACCGGAAGCGACAGCTATTATGCGGCCGCCAAGAAGAACTATCCCGCGTCTGTCAGTGGCCGTTTGAGGACCATCAAGTGGTCCGTGCTGATCATCACGCTCGGAATCTACTACTTCCTGCCCTTCATCCGCTGGGACCGTGGCCCCGATGCGCCGGGTCAGGCGGTGCTGATCGACATGGCCGGACGCAAGGCCTACTTCTTCGGCGTGGAGATCTGGCCGCAGGAGGTCTATTACCTCACCGGCCTTCTCGTACTTGCTTCCGTCGCCCTTTTCCTCATGAACGCGGTCGCCGGTCGCGTCTGGTGCGGCTATCTCTGCCCGCAGACGGTCTGGACCGATCTCTATTTCGCCGTCGAGCGCTGGTTCGAGGGCGATCGTCGCGACCGCATTCTGATGGATCGCGCGCCGATGAGCGTCGGCAAGTTCGTGCGCAAGGCCGCAAAGCATATCGTCTGGCTTTTGATCGCCGTCGGAACCGGCGGCGCCTGGGTGCTCTACTTTGGCGACGCGCCGACGATCATCAGGGACATCTTCACCGGCAATGCCGCATCGATTGTCTATATCTGGATCGGCATCCTGACCTTCACGACCTACTCGCTCGCCGGTTTCATGCGCGAGCAGGTCTGCCTCTACATGTGCCCCTGGCCGCGCATCCAGGCGGCGCTGACCGACGAATGGGCGCTCAACGTCACCTATCGTACCGATCGCGGCGAACCGCGCATGTCGGTGCGAACGGGCGCCAGAGCGAAAGAAGCTGGTGCGAAGGTTGGCGACTGCATCGACTGCAAGGCCTGCGTACAGGTTTGCCCAACCGGCGTCGATATTCGAGAAGGGCTGCAGCTCGGCTGCATCCAGTGCGGGCTCTGCATAGATGCTTGCGACACGGTGATGGCCAAGGTCGGGCGTGAGCCGGGCCTGATCGGTTACGATACCGACATGAACATCGCCCGTCGCAGCGAAGGCAAGCCGCCGATCTTCCGCATCGTGCGGCCGCGCACCGTTCTCTATGCGGCGCTGATCGTCATCATCGGCGGCATCATGACCTACACCTTGGCCAACCGTGCCTTCCAGGGTGTCAGCGTGTTGCACGACCGCAACCCGCTCTACGTCAACCTGTCCGATGGCGGCACCCGCAACGGTTATACCGTGCGGCTGATCAACAAGCGGCCTCACGAGCGGCATTTCGCACTGACCGTTTCCGGCTTGCCGGAAGGCTTTACCGTCGAAGCCCAGGGCGTGGCGGCGGCCAGCGGCAAGCCGGTGATCGAGGTGCCTGCCGACACGACACGCGAGCTGCGCGTGCTGGTCATGGTGCCGGGCGGGGTCTCGCTGCCGGAGTCGACGCCGATCGAGTTCTACATCGTCGATACCGACAACGGCGAAAAGGCCTCGACCTCCGACTTCTTCAAGGCTGCGCCGACGAACTGAGCCGGGACGGCCGTAACCCGAGAGGTTGCGAACGGCTGGCAAAAGGCAGATGCTTGGATATGGCGAGGGAGATCGACCGCATGACCGTTACCACCGAAGAGCCCGACAGCGGCCGTCGTCTGACCGGGCGAGGTGTCCTCATCTGGCTCCTGGCCTTTTTCGGCATAACCTTCGCGGTGAACGGCGCTTTCATTTACTTCGCGGTTTCGACCTTTCCCGGCGTCGAGGTGGCGTCGAGCTACAAGGCCGGCCAGGAGTTTGAAGGCGAAATCGCGGCGGGCAAGGCGCAGGCCGATCGCGGCTGGATGGTGGACGCCGCTGTCAGGCCCGTCGGTGACGACGCCTCCATCGAAATCCACTTCACCGACAAGGCTGGGGCCGATCTTCATGGGCTCGACGTGCGCGTCCGGCTGACCCACGCCGTCGATCCGAACCACGACCATTCGGCCAGCTTGTCCGAAGTGGCGAGCGGCACCTATCGCGCCGTGCTTCAGGGTGTGAAGGCCGGCATGTGGAACCTCACCATCGAGGCTTACAAGGGTGATGAGCGGCTTTTCCGCAGCCGCAACCAGTTGCGCCTCGTCCGCTGACGAAGGGAGACGCCGTGAACATAGCGGTGGATGCCGGAAATCTGGAGCGCGACCCCGAAGGGCGGTCGATAGGGCACGACTGGGACGCCTACACCGTCGCCGATCGTGACGGCGCCCGCCGCATCGAGCTTGCCGTCGACGGCATAACCTGCGCCGCCTGCCTGACCGACATCGAGCGAGGTCTTCGTCGCCTGCCGGGCGTGGTCAGTGCCCGGGTCAATGTCGCAAACCGACGTACCTCGGTCGTCTTCTCGCCCGACAAGCTGACGCCGGACGGCGTGCTGGACCGGATGGCGGCGATCGGTTACCCGGCGCAGCCGTTCGACCCCGCGATTCGGCGCGACAGCCGCTCGTCCGAGGCACGGGAGCTTCTGAAGTGCATGGGTGTCGCCGGCTTCGGCGCCATGAACGTCATGCTGATGTCGGTGTCTGTCTGGTCCGGCAACGTCACCGACATCACGCCCGAGACGCGCGACTTCTTCCATTTCATGAGCGCGCTCATCGCCATTCCGACGGTGGGCTACGCCGCGAGGCCGTTCATTCGAAGTGCCTTTGCCGCCATTCGCCGCCGATCGCTCAACATGGACGTGCCCATCACGCTCGGCGTTTGCCTTGCCATGGGTCTTTCGATTTTCAACACGTTGAACCACGCCCTTGAAGCCTATTTCGACAGCGCGCTGATGCTGCTGTTCTTCCTGCTGCTCGGCCGCTTCCTCGACGAGAACATGCGCCGCCGCACGGCGATCGAGGCGGAAACGCTGGCGACCCTTCGTGCCGACTCGGCGCTGAAACGCGGTGCCGACGGCGAGCTTGTGCGCGTGCCGCTCAGTGCCGTGCATCCCGGCGACATCGTGCTGGTACGGCCGGGCGAGCGGGTTCCGGTCGATGGCGAGATTCTCTCCGGCCAGTCCGACGTCGATCGCAGCCTGGTCACGGGCGAGACGCTCCCCGTGCCGGTCGCGCCCGGCGACGTCGTCCACGCCGGTACCCTGAACGGCGCCGGTCTCCTGACCGTGGTGGTCACCGCCGCCGTCGAGGGCACGCTGATGGCCGAAATCGAGCGGCTGATCGGCGAGGCGCAATCGGCAAAGTCCGGTGCGCTCCGTCTGGCCGACCGCGCCGCGCGCGCCTATGCACCGGTGGTCCACCTATCGGCGTTGTTAACGGCCATCGGCTGGCTGGCTGTCGGCTCGGGTTGGCATACCGCGTTGGTCAATGCCATTGCCGTTCTGATCATTACCTGCCCATGCGCCTTGGCACTTGCTGTGCCGGCCGTGCAGGTGACCGCCGCGGGTCGGTTTTTCCGTAATGGCATCCTGCTCAACGCCGGCGATGCCATCGAACGCTTCGCGCGCGTCGACACTGTCGTTTTCGACAAGACGGGAACCCTGACCAGTCCCGAGCCGATGCTGGCCAATCGATCCGTCGTATCCGATGATCTTCTCGAACTCGCCGGCCGCCTTGCCCGCTCCAGCCGCCATCCGCTTGCCGAGGCCCTGGCTCGCGCTTCCGGCGCCAGCGGCACCTTCGAAGGCGCCAGCGAGGTGACGGGGGAGGGCGTGACAGCCGATCTGGCCGGACGGACCTTGCGGCTCGGTTCGCTTTCCTTCTGTTCAATCGACGACGAGCTGGCAGATCCAGTCCGTTCGGCTCATCCCGACGCGTCCCTGATCGCCTTTTCCGATGGCGAACGCAAAGCGGTGTTCGCCTTCGCCCAGCGCCTCAAGCCGGACGCCGTCGAGGTTGCGGCCGCGCTCCGCGCGAGGGGCTGCCGTCTGGTGATCCTGTCGGGCGATCGCGAGGCGGCCGTGTCGGTCGTCACGGCAAGGCTCGGCATTTCCGACTGGGAGGCCGAGGTCGATCCGGCCGGCAAGATTGCCCGGCTCGACGCGCTGAAGGCCGAGGGGAGACGCGTCTTGATGGTCGGTGACGGCCTCAACGATGCGCCTTCTCTGGCCGCCGCTCACGTGTCCTTGTCGCCAGTCTCTGCCGCTCACCTTGCTCAGGCGGCCTCCGATGCCGTCTTCCTGGGTGAGCGCCTGAAGCCGGTGGTCACTGCGCTGGACGTCTCGCGCGCCGCCTACAAGCTGATGAAGCAGAATCTCTGGACGGCGGTCGTCTACAACCTGATCGCCGTGCCGATCGCCGTTCTGGGCTACGTCACGCCACTGATCGCTGCCGTTGCGATGTCGGGCTCCTCGCTGATCGTGACGCTCAACGCGTTGCGCCTGCGTCGTGTCGCCATGCCTCCGGCCGTGCGGCCACCAGCGGCGGTGGCCGCCGCCCTCGAAGAAACGACCGGGGGGCGGGCATGAGCGTTCTCGTCTTTCTTGTGCCGGCGGCTTTGGCCCTCGGCCTCCTCGGCCTTGCCGGCTTCATGTGGTCACTGAAGACGGGGCAATATGAGGACCTCGAGGGCGCGGCCTGGCGCATTCTCGAGGACGACGACATCGAAGACGCACCCGAACGCGAGCCGGAAGGGGCCCGCGGCCGCGTGCCCGAAGGCGAGCAGCGTCGCAAGGGTTGACCGCCCAACTCGCAGACATATCGGCAAAAGAAAAACGGGACCGACGCCGTCGATCCCGTTCGGTGTTTTCTGGGGGCGTTCGCTGTCAGCCGCCAGCGGCGCTGAAGATCTGCTGGCGCACGACGGTCTCGGCCTCCGGCACGCTCGGCTCGGAGAACGGCAGGTTGAGGGTTTCCCACACGTCGACCAGCGCATCGCGCAGGTGGTCGATCACGGCGTCGTTGTGGAACGGCGTCGGAGTGATCCGGAGGCGCTCGGTGCCGCGCGGCACCGTCGGGTAGTTGATCGGCTGGATATAGATGCCGTGCTTGTCGAGCAGGATGTCGGTCGCCTTCTTGCAAAGATCGGCGTTGGCGACCAGCACCGGCACGATATGCGTCACCGACGGCATGACCGGCAGGCCGGCGGCCCTCAGCACTGCCTTGGTACGGGCGGCCTGACGCTGATGTGCCTCGCGCTCGCTGCGGCTTTCCTTGAGGTGCCGGATCGACGCGGTGGCGGCGGCGCAGAGGCCGGGCGGCAGGGCCGTCGTGAAGATGAAGCCGGGGGCGTAGGAGCGGACGGCGTCCACCAGCGATTTCTTGCCGGTGATATAGCCGCCCATCACGCCAAAGCCCTTGGCGAGCGTTCCCTCGATGACGTCGATGCGGTCCATGACGCCTTCACGCTCGCAGATGCCGGCGCCACGATCGCCATACATGCCCACGGCATGCACTTCATCGATGTAGGTGAAGGCGTTGTACTTGTCGGCAAGGTCGGCGATCTTCTCGATCGGGGCGATATCGCCATCCATCGAATAGACGCTTTCGAAGACGATCAGCTTGGCGCGATCCGGGCCGGCAGCGATCAGCAGCTCCTCGAGATGGTCGAGATCGTTGTGTCGCCAGATCTGCTTGGAGACGCCGGACGACCGCACGCCGTGGATCATCGATGCGTGATTGAGAGCATCGGATAGGATCAGGCAGTTGGGCAGGAGCTTGGCGATGGTCGAGATCGCAGCCTCGTTCGACACATAGCCCGACGTGAAGACCAGGGCGGCCTCCTTGCCGTGCAGGTCGGCGAGCTCGTTCTCGAGCTGGACCAGGGGATGGTTGGTCCCGGAAATATTGCGAGTGCCGCCGGCACCGGCGCCCATCGCCTCGGCTGCGGCCGTCATGGCGCCGATCACCTTGGGATGTTGGCCCATGCCGAGATAGTCGTTGGAACACCACACGGTGATCTCGCGCGTGCCGCCGCCCTGATGCCAGAGAGCGGTGGGGAACCGTCCGGCCATCCGCTCCAGTTCCGCGAACACGCGATAGCGCTTCTCGTCCTGCAGCGCCTGGACGGCACTCTCGAACACGGCATCATAGTTCATGATCGATCCAATCCCTCCGACGCCCGGCGGACTGAGCGTCTTTCCGTAAACGGATCGCCCTGCCATGGCCGACGGTCCGTCGTCTTTCCACCTACGATAACCTACGCATGTTGCCGCGAGACGCCTTTGATCACGATCAAATCATACGCTGTCTTGATCAAAGGGTCGGCGAAAAGACGGTGGGAGCTTCCCGATGTCCTTGCGTGGTCACAGTTTTTTGAACGGGTCCAGAAACCCGACGCATCTGTCTGAAACTAAAGCACGGCATCGGTGAAGTCTCAAGCGGTTTCGTCATCGCCGAGCCAGGAAAGGGTCGGCCGAGGCGAAGTTGCCGGTCCTGTTGGCCTTTGGTCGATGCCCTCGGCCCACCGCCGCTACGGCGGCAACGCCTAACCGCTTTTTCACCTTTGGCTGATAGGGAGGTAGGCGAAGGAGTATGCCGGTGCAGCTTGATCTGTCATCCCTGACCTTCCTGGTCGTGGAAGATAGCGCCTACATGCGCACGATCCTCAGGACGATGCTGCAAGGCTTCGGCGCGCGCCGCATCGTGGAAGCCGAAGACGGCGCTTCCGGCCTGGAGGCGATGGATCGCGCCAATCCGGATATCCTGATCCTCGACTGGGTGATGCCTATCCTCGATGGCGCCGACATGGTGCGGATGATCCGCGTACCGTCCAATCCCTTCGCCTATATTCCCATCATCATGGTCACCGGACACACCGAGCGCAGCCGGATCATCGAGGCGCGCCGACTCGGCATCCATGAGTTGCTGTGCAAGCCGATTTCGGCCAAATCGCTCTATCAGCGCATCCAATCGGTGGTGCTGGCGCCGCGCGATTTCGTAAAGACGCCGACCTACTTCGGGCCGGCGCCCCGCGAGATTCGCAATCGCCAGAATATCTGGCAGGCCAAGCCGGGCGAGAAGGCGGCATCCTGATGCCGCTTTGGCTCTCGCGCCGTGAAACTCTTTTGCCTACTCCGCGTTAAGGGACTGATGACGGTTCGTTTCGCTACACCGTTCGATCGGCCGGCCAGTCCTTCTGGAGAGACGATATGGTGCGCATCCCCGGAAAAACCGCTTTCCTGCCACTGATCATCGCCATGGCTCTGGGGCTCCTGTCCCCCGCCGGCGCCGTCGAGGCCCCCTCCGTCGTGCCCGCCGCCCCACCCGCCTGCCTGGTCGGCCTCGGTCCGGGGGATGGTTCCCCGGCCTGGTCCCTGCTCGATGTGACGCCGAGCCGCAGCGTCGATCTCGATCTTGCCGATGGCGCCGGGCTCACGGTCGCCTGCGGCACGTTCGCGGCGCCGAAGAGCGGGCCGGCTGCCGGGATCGGTCCCGCCGGTACCGCCGATCCGTCCGCCAAGGGGGACTTCGGCTCGCTCTGATCGAGTTGGAGGGCTTCAGCCAGTCGGCGGACGGAAGGCGAGGTCGAGTCGTTCGAAACGCACCCCTCTCGCCAGAAGGGCCTTGATGCCCTCGACGACACCGGCACCGGCCGGCCGCTCCGGATGATTGATGTGGGCGATGACGACGTCACCCGGCTTCGCCATTCGAATGCGCTTACTCACGGCGGCCGCCGGCAGCGAGGCGCCGACATCGGCGTTTAGCGAGTAGCCGGCGATGCGGTAACCGAGTTGGCCGATCAATTTTACCGCGTCGCGACTGTAGCGGGCCGAGGCGTCACGATACCAGATGGGACTCCGTCCGAAGGCGGCTGTCACGGCCGCCGCGCCTCCCGTCACCTCCTGCGAGACGGCCGAAAGCGATCCCGCCGTCGGCAGGCCGAAGACGGTCGGTCGATCGGTGATGGCCGGCACGTGGTTTTCACCATGGTTTTCGATTTCGAACAGATCGGCATGCGCCAGAAGCCGCGCCGTGGCCGACGCGTTTCGCTTCAGCCATCGATGCGTGACGAAGATGGTGGCGGGGACCCGGTCGGCGATCAGCTCGTCCAGGATGCGCTCGTCAACGGCGCCCGAACAGGCGTCGAAAGTGAGTGCCACGGCATGATTGCCAGCCGGAAGCGTCAGGCGTGGCTCGATGTCTCCGGCAATGGCTGGAGAGGCAAGCAAGGCGAGGAGTGAAACGACAAAACGCAATCGCATTGCTCGGCCCCAGACATTGGACGGCGGGTCGATGCGCCGCCGGAATGTCGAAATCAAGGCTGCCGTCATGCCGCCCAAATTCTGGAATCAAGACTCCGGAATTATTCCCACCGGAACTGCCCTGATGTCCTTCATCCCGCCGGCATTGCTCCCTGTCGTTCTGCTCGTCGCCTCCAATCTGTTCATGACCTTCGCCTGGTACGGCCACCTCAAGTACCCGAACAAGCCGCTTTGGGCCGTCATCCTGATTTCCTGGACGATCGCCCTCGTCGAGTATTGCCTTGCGGTCCCGGCAAACCGCTACGGCTTCCGCGTCTATTCGGCGGCCGAGCTCAAAACCATGCAGGAGGTGATCACGCTTGCCATCTTCATGGTCTTCTCGGCCGTCTACCTGAAGCAGCCGGTCACGCTCAACCATATCGTCGGCTTCGCATTCATCGGTCTCGGTGCATTTTTCATCTTCAAGGGACCGATTCGCCTCTAGAGCCACCCCAGCAAAAGTGGGAACCGGTTTTGCGTCCGGAGTTGCTTCAAAAACAAAGAGCTAGAGCCTGTTGGCGAACCAGAGTTCGCCGGACGGGCTCTAGTCAGCTCTCGCTGCTCTTGGCCGAAGCATTGGCGACGATCACCGGATTGCCCGGGGCAAGCGTCAGCGCTTCTGCGAACAGAAGCTTGGCTGCCGCGTGGTTGCCTCGGTGCCACTGTGACCAGCCCATGTTGTTCACCACTTCGCCGCGCCGGCCGGCGATGGCGATCACTTGCGCGTAGGCCTTGTCGGCGACCTCGAACCGCCCGAGGCGATCGGAAGCGGCGGCGAAGCCGAGCCACGCTTCCGGATCGAGCGGATCCTTGGCGAGGGCTGCTCGGAACGTGCGTTCGGCGCCGGCGAAATCACTCTGTCGAAAAGCAGCCTTGGCGCGGTTTCGCAAAGTCGCCTGTTGGCTTGCGAACTGCGAATACTCGGGGCCATCGTCGATAAGCCCATCCTCGAAGGCTGTACTGCATGCACTGAGTGGCAGGGCTAGCAAAAGAGCGAACGCAGGCAGGAAGAAAAGTCGGTCCATGGTGCATACCTTGGTGGAGTGCCTGATGGTAGCGAGTGCACCATAAATCTGCGTCAAGAATTCCTGTTCAATTTTATTGAGAGGTCCGCCAGAAATAAATACTTGGGCGGGCGGTGACGGCTCTATTCTATTAACAAGCTGTTCACACGCATGATCAATCATCCGACAGGAGCGTCCTGTGTCAAGGGGTGGTATAAGAATGATCAGGCTCAACAGCATCGCCGGCCGATTCCACTCCCTCATACTACTGGCTGTCTTGGCGGTGGCCGGCGTCGCTGGGTTGTCGACCTACCAACTCACGGCATCCAATCGGACCCATCGTACCGAGACGCTGCGCTCCCTGACGGATACGGCGGTGTCGTCGGTCGGGCACTTCGCGAACTTGGCAAAGAACGGCGCCCTCGACGAGGCGACAGCGAAAGAGCAAGCGCTCTCGGCGCTTTCGTCCTTGCGCTACGACGGTGAGGAATACTTCTTCGTCATCGACTTCGATGCCCACATGGTCATGCATCCGATCAAGCCCGAGCTCGACGGCAAGGATCTTTCCGCCTCAACCGATCCCGCAGGCGCGCCGCTCTTCAAGGACATGGCTCGGCTCGCCAGGAACGGCGGCGGCTACTACAGCTACCTGTGGCCGAGGCCGGGCGCCGAGCAGCCGGTGCCGAAAACCAGCTATGTGCTGCCGTTCCCCGCCTGGGGCTGGGCAATCGGAACGGGCGTCTATGTCGATGATATCGCCGCCGAAAACCGCTCATCAGCCATCTGGGCTGCGATCTCCACCTTGGTGATCGCCACTCTGTTGGTCATCGTCGCCACTCTGCTTACCCGAACCATCACTCGCCCGATGCGAGCCCTGCGCGCTTCCATGGCGGGCATCGCCGAAGGGCGGACGGTGGAGGTCGCGGGTTTGGAGCGGACCGATGAGGTGGGGGAGATGGCGCGCGTCGTCGATGTGTTCCGCCGCAGTGCCGAGGAGCGGGATGCCCTTCGCGCCGAACAGGAGCGGGCCGAGCGCGACCGACAGCGCCGCCGCGAGGCCGTCGAACGGCTGATTTCCAGCTTTGGCGGCGATGTCGGTCGTCGGCTCGACGCTGTGATCGACGAGATGAACGGTCTCGATCGCCTGGCCGGAGACCTTTCCACCGCCGGTGAGGAAACCGAGCGGTTGGCGGGCATGGCGGCGCAAGGTGCGGAGCAATCGGCGACCAGCGCCTCGGCGGTCGCCTCCGCTTCCGACGAGTTGCGCGGTGCGATTTCCGAGATTTCCGAGCAGATCTCCAGGACCTCTGAAGTGACCTTGCGGGCGGCCGAGATGGTCGATGGCGCGAACAAGCGGGTGGGAGAACTGGCCGAACTCGCCGTCGCCATCGGCGAGGTGGTCACCCTCATCGACAGCATCGCCGCGCAGACCAACCTCCTGGCCCTCAATGCCACGATCGAAGCCGCGCGTGCCGGCGAGGCAGGCAAGGGTTTTGCCGTGGTTGCCAGCGAAGTGAAATCGCTGGCCGCGCAGACGGCCCAGGCGACCAGCACCATTTCCGAGAAGGTCGAGAGCATCCAGTCTTCGACCGGCGACACCGTCGAGGCGATCCGCTCGATCGGCGTCGTGATGAACGAGGTGCGCTCCTATACCACCGCCATTTCGGCGGCCATCGAAGAGCAGGGCGTCGTCACCGGCACGATCGCCGCCAACATCGGGGCGGTATCCTCGGGTGCCGCCGATCTGACTCACAGCGTGGGCGGTGTGTCGGCCGCTGCGGAGAAATCGCGTGCCGCCGCCGGCTCGGTTTTCTCGACCTCGGCGGACGTGACGGAGAAGACCGCCGAACTGCGCCAGCGGGTGCGCGCATTCCTTGATGACGTCGCCGCGGCCTGATCAGCTGTTGAACTTCACCACCACCGGCCAGATGGCGATGAACAGAACCACCGGCAGGATGCAGGCCGTGACCGGCACCGACAGCTTGGCCGGCAGGGCATAGGCCTTTTCCTCGGCCGCGGCGAGGCGTTGGTGGCGCATGTCCTCGGAGAAGACGCGCAGCGCGTCGGAAAGGCTCGATCCGAGTTCACGCGACTGCTGCAGCAGCGTTGCAAAGGCGCGGACCTCAGGTACGCCGACGCGGTCGGCCAGAGTTTGCAGCGCCAGCTCCATCGAGCGCCCGGCCCGCACCTCAAGGCAAAGCACCTGGAGATTGACACCGAGCGCCGGATACATCGGCGCCAGCTCCTGCGTCACGCGCTCCAGACTGGCTTCCATGGAAAGCCCGGCATTGGCGCAGACACCCATCAGATCCATGAAATCGGGAAAGGCAATGCGGTTCTGCCGCAAAACGGTCTTGGTGCGCCGGTCGACGTAAAAGCTTGGGGCAAGATAGCCGACGATAGCGGACACCATCAGGATGAGAAGCAGTTTCGTGAACTCGGGCTCGAAGCCGATGACCTTCAGAGCCGACAGAGCGACGAGCGGCGCCAGGATGGCTCCTGCGAGACGGGCAAGAAAGAACACGGCGACGGCATGCGGCGAAAACAGGCCGGCGCGGATCATCCTCTGCCGGGCCAGCTTCATCTTGCCGGCGTCGCCGCTGCTGACGATGCTGTTCGCCTGGGAGATAAACCGTTCCAGCGTCGGCGGCAGACGGTTTCCTTCGGGTCCGAGTCCCAGGGCCGACAGAGGATCGTCGACTGGCTCCTCTCCCGCCGTTTCTCGTTTCGACGCAGGCAGATCGACCTTGAGCCGGCGTCTCACGCGACTGCGACGCGCCAGCGAACTCGCAATCGTCGCGGCGATGCTCGCCAGCATGGCCACAAAGGCGATGAGTGCCACGAGTTCCGGTCGGGCCTTGGCGATATCGAGCGCGGTGAGGACGACGTCAGGCATTGTAACCTCAGAAGCGGAAGCTGATCATCTTCTTCATCATCAGGTTGCCGACGCCGAGCCAGGCAGCGGCGCCGACGAGTCCCCAGGTGGTCATCGGCTTTCCCCACACCGAGCCGTAATAGTCGGGCGACATGAAGTTGAGAGCCACGAACAGCAGGACCGGCATGGCGGTGAGGAAGACGGCGGAAATCCGACCCTCGGCCGAGATCGACCGAATCTTCCGCCGCATCTTGATGCGCTGCCGGATCACGTCGGTGAGGTTTTGCAGGATCTCGCGCAGGTTGCCGCCTGTCGACGACTGGATCGACACGGCAGTCACGAAGAGCGGAAGGTCTTCCTGGCCGACCCGGGCTTGCATGTTGGCGAGCGCCGTCACGAGATCGGCGCCGTAGGTCACCTCGTCGGCCATCATTCCGAACTCGGTGCCAATGGGGTCGGCCATTTCGCGCGCCACCATCGACATCGCCACCGGTACGGGATGACCGGCTTTGAGAGAACGGACGATCAACTCGATCGCCTCGGGGAACTGCACGGCGAACTTCTCCTGTCGTTGGGTTCGCCGCATGCGGAGCGCCATGACGGGCAGGACGAAGCCGCCGAGCGGCAGCGCTATGGAGGTTTTCACGAGGTCGTGGTCGGTAAAGTTGAAAACGAGGCCCGCGATGATGAGGCCGGTGGCGGCAAACACCAGCATCAGCTTGGTGAGGCCGATGGTGATGCCGCACTGAACGATCAGCCGGCCGAGCCAGGCGAGGTGGCTCGGCATGCCGCCGGAGGCGGTCAGGCCGCGCTCACGCCTGAGCAGGATCATGATTTCCTGCCTGTTGGCGTCGGGTGCCGTCACGCGGAGTCGGCGATTGACATGGCGGCGGTCGGCACTGGCATTCACGGTCAGGAGATACACCGCCTCCGCCAGAAAGGCGGCGGCGAAGCCGGCGAACGCGTAGAAGAGGTGCATCTCGTTCATGCCGGCCTCACGCGAGCGGTTTGGTGGGGTCGAAATAGGCGCTCGGCACGGTAATTCCCTTGGCGACGAGATCGTCGAGGAAGCGAGGCCGAATGCCGGTGGCACGAAACTCGCCAACAACGGTTCCATCCACCTCCGTTCGCAGGCGATTGAAGCGGAAGATCTCCTGCATCTGGATGATGTCGCCCTCCATGCCGGTGATCTCCGAAATGGAGGTGACGCGACGTTTGCCGTCGGAAAGGCGGGTCAACTGCAGGATCAGGTGGATGGCCGAGGCGATCTGCGAACGGATGGAGGCGACGGTCATCGGCATGCCGGTCATGCCCAGCATCTGTTCGAGGCGGGAGATGGCGTCGCGCGGCGTGTTGGCATGGATGGTGGCCATCGATCCTTCGTGACCGGTGTTCATGGCCTGCAGCATGTCGAAGGCTTCCTCGCCGCGACATTCGCCGAGGATGACGCGGTCGGGCCGCATGCGCAGCGCGTTCTTGACGAGATCGCGCTGTCGGATCTCGCCATGACCCTCCGTATTGGCCGGTCGCGTTTCCATGCGGGCGACATGCGGCTGCTGCAGCTGCAGCTCGGCCGCGTCCTCAATGGTGATCAGGCGTTCGTCCGGCGAGATGAAAGCCGAAAGGGCGTTGAGCATGGTCGTCTTGCCGGTGCCGGTGCCGCCCGAGATCAGCGTGGTGACGCGGGCATTGACGGCGGCGGCCATCAGTTCGCCCATCGGCTTGGCAAGGGCGCCGACGTCGATCAGTCGGTCGAGCGACAGCTTTTTCTTGGCGAACTTGCGGATCGAAACCAGTGGTCCGTCGACGGCGATCGGCCGGATCGCCGCGTTGAAGCGCGAGCCGTCGAGCATTCGGGCGTCACAGGTCGGATGGCTTTCGTCGATGCGACGGCCGACGGCGGCCACGATCTTGTTGATGATGCGCAGGAGATGCGCCTCGTCCTTGAACGGGATGTTGATCGGCTCAAGCTTGCCGAAGCGCTCGACGAAGCAATTCTGGTGGCCGTTGATCAGGATGTCGTTGATCGTGGGGTCGCGCATGATCGCTTCCAGCGGTCCGAGCCCCATCATTTCATCGTAGACGGCGGTGACGAACTCGCCGAACTCCTGCTCGTTGAGCGCAAGTCGCTCCTCGGCAGCGAAGGCGCTCACTTGGCCATAGAGCTCTCGCATCACGGCGTCGGGCGACAGCTTTTCAAGCTGGGAGAGATTGAGGTCCTCGATCAGGCGCTTGTGCAGCTTGTCCTTGGCGGCGATCAGCTTGTCATTGATCGGCTTGGGCAATGGCAAAGGCTGCATCTCGCGCAACGGCGCCACCTGGATCATGGATGCCGTCGGCCGTTCCGCAGGCATGGCCGGCGATGCCTCGCCCGATTGCAGGGTCTGGAAGCGGCTACGCATGACGCCTCCCCTTGTTCGCTGCGGCAGTCTCCGAGCGCTTCAGGCGGGCGAGAAGGGCGCGGAGCGGTGCCGTCCAGGAGGCGATGGCGGTTTCCGTCGGATCGGCGATGATCGCTCTGAGATCGGAGATCACCCGGGAGTTGGGCGCCACCTCTCCGAGTGCCCGCCCTTGATCGAGCGCCTCTCTCACGGCCTTGTAGTCGTTGGCGACCGAGCCGGCGAAGTCCTCGCCGAACAGGTTCTTGATTTCGGAGAGCGATACGCTTGGGCTGCCCTTGGCATCGACGCGGTTGACGATGACGCCGAAGCGGGCCTCTTTGTGGATCCGCTCCCGGACTGCCTGCGCGAGCCGTTGTGCCTGTCGCAGCGCCGGCACCGTCATTTCCGTGGTGAGAAAGACGTGATCCGACCCTTGAAGCACCGAATCGGTCCAGGGGAACCAGGTGCGGGGCAGATCGATCACCACGTTGTCGAAGTGTCCGGCGACGAGGTCGAGCAAGCGTGCCACGAGGTCCGGCCGGTAGCTGCGCATTTCCCAGGGGCAGGGTGGTGCCGACACGATCGCAAGGCCCGACTTGTGGCGGCTCAGCATGACGTCGAGCAGCTTGCGGTCGAGCCGATCCGGCTGGTTTTCGATCTCGGCGATGTCGAAGTGCGGTTCGAGATCGAAATATTCGGCGCAGGAACCGTTCTGGAGGTTGAGATCGACGACGCACGTCGTCTGGTGGCGGCGCGCCGCCGCCTGATGAAGCAGCGCAGCCGCTTGCAGAGCCAGGGTCGTGTTGCCGACCCCGCCGGCCGCAGGCAGAAAGGTGTAGATTCGGGAGTCCGGATAAGGGTCGGCGTCGTCGCGACCAAGCCGGGTGAGCGTGTGGGCAAGGTCGGCCAGCACCACCGGTTTCACCAGGAAGTCCTGGAGCCTCAGCCTGAGGAAACCGCGCGCAACCTCGGCGTCGAACACGCCGGTGATCGGGAGGAAGCGAACCGACGGGCCGGCTTGTCGATAGAGTTCGGACAGGCCGGCCACCGGCCCGTCGGGAAAGGCATCGAGATCGGGGACGACCAGACCGCAGGCCGGATCGGCGAGTTCATCGGACAGCTTGTCGGGTGCCCGCACCTTGAGATCGCCGACATTGGCGCCCGATGTCCGGAGGGCGTCTGCTACCAGGACGGCGAAATCCTTGTCGGCTGTTACGACGACGACGGTGCCGAAGTTGATCGAGGATTCGGCCATAGGCGTCACCGTACCAGGTCCAGGATGTAGCCGCCGGTCGATGCGCCATTGGCGGCGAGATAGGCGGTCGGGTCGGGCGGAACTTCGGCGTTGCCGCGCGCGAACGCGTCGAGATCGCTGCCCGGCAGGGCTCGATCGAAAGGTGTGGCGATGGCGGTGCCGGCTCCGAGTGGATCGACGATGTGAGGCGTCACGATGATCACGAGGTCGGTTTCCGAACGCTTGTAGGCGGTGGAGCGGAACAGGTTGCCGAGCACGGGCACCGAGCCGAGCCAGGGCACGCGATTGTTCGACACCGAGCGCGAGTTGGTGAGCAGGCCGGCGATCACGAAGCTCTGGCCGTCGCGCAGCTCCAGCGTCGAGTCCGAGCGGCGCACCTTGAGTCCTGGAATGGTGATGCTGTTGATGGTGACCGCCGCCGAGTAGTCGATCTCGCTCACTTCCGGCTTGATGTTGAGATGGATGAGGCCATTCGGCGCTACCGTAGGGGTGAAGTCGAGGCCGACGCCGAACTTCTTGAATTCGACGGAAACCGAGTTGTTGTCACTGGCTACCGGCACCGGAAATTCGCCGCCGGCGAGGAAACTCGATGTCTGACCGGACAGTGCCACGAGGTTGGGCTCGGCGAGCGATCGGGCAAGGCCGCGCGCTTCCAGAGCCTGCACCACCATGTCGACGGAGAGGCCGCCCGACAGAACCTGACTGACGATCTCGCCGAATGGTGTGGAACCGGAGGCGAGCGTCGAAGAGCCGACACCGATGGCGAACCCATCGCTCTGGACTGCCCAACCCAGGCCCAGTTCGCGGCTGGCCGATCGCGTGGCTTCCAGGAATCGAACCTTGAGCTGGACCTGTTTGCCGCCGCCGATGTCGACGGCGTTGACGACCTTGTCGCCACCGAACTCCTTGGCGATGGCACCGGCCTCGTCGATGGTTTTCTGATCGGCCGCCACGCCCGACAGAACGATCGAGCCATTGGCCGAGGATACGTCGACCTTGGCGTCGGGCAGCTTTCGCTCCAGCGCGGCTTGCAACCGATCGGTGTGCAGGGCGATTTCGAAATCGGCGGCGCCGACCACGTTGCGTTCCTTGTCGAACAGCACGATGCCGGTAACGCCGCCTTTGGATCCCAGCACCATGAACGACTTGTCGGTGAGCGGCCAGGCATCGGCCAGCGCCGGATCGCCAACCACGATTTCAGAGAAGGCGGTGGTCGTGACGATCATCTGCGGCACGCCCTTGGCGATCGAAAACGACTGGCCCGACGTCGCCGCCGTCATGCGGATGGGCGAGGCGGCATCGGCGGGCAGGGTGGCGACCAGTACGAGAGCGAGGAGAGCGGCGACGTAGAAGCCGACGCGCGTCGAGAGGATCATTGAGGTTCTCCGGCGGCGATCGATGCGGAGGGAGGAGAGGGCGCTTCAACAGGCCCAACCGGCTCACCGGGTGGCGTCACGAGGCGGCTCGGACCGCCATCCCTCACGGGCACTGAGTACTGGGTGAGCTCGGTCGCCCGGCGCACCCACACCGTGGCGTCGGTCACCGGTGGAGTGGGCGGTATCTCCGCCTTGGCGTTTTCGGTCTTGCGGGCGGTGGTGAGGTCGGCGACGCTGATCGGACGGAACGCTTCGGCCCTCACCTCGCCGGCGCGCCTCAGCACCAGCGACAGGCTGCCGACGCTTTGGGCCAGCACCAGCTTCTGCGCGGCTTCCGGCGAAACCTCCACGGTGGCGGTGTGCGCGACCATCGGCTCGGTGCTTTTCTCGTCGGCCATCTGATCGATCGACAGAATGCGCACATCCTGGAGAATGACCTCGGCGACCTCGCCGGTGGTCAGCACGACATCGACCCGGTCGCCCGGCAGGACCAGGCCGCCGACGCCGGCCACGTCGTTGACGCGAAGCGTCACGGCGCGGTTGCCATCGGAGATCAGTCGGGAAACGGCGGCGCGTTCGCCGGGGCCGGTCAGCTTGGAGGCGAACAGCGGCTCGCCCTGCTCCAGCGGATAGAGCACGGTGCGGTCGCCGTCCTTGAAGAGATCGTCCTTCGTTGCGAAGGCACCGGGCGGCAGGTTGCCATCCGGCCATGGAATCTCGCGCACCGCCTGGCGGGAGAGCGGTGCGCCGAAGCGCAGCGGTTCGGCGGCCACCACGAGAGTTCCGAACGTCACCGACGGTCGCGCCGCCTCGATCTCCCTGAGACGGGCGGCTGACGCATTGTCGAGCCAGCGACCGCCCGCCCAGACGGCACCACCGCCGCAGACGACGGCGAGCAGGATCATGACCTTGAAATTGGCACGCATCGAGACACTCATCTCCAGATGCGACCAAGCTAGCAGGTTTGCGATAAAGGCCGGTTCAATCGGTTCGTGGCTTTTCCGCAATCATCTCAAGGTTTTGTTTACCTTGCCAATGCCGGTTCTTCGCCGGTGCGGCTTGCGGCAGGCAAGAAGGGGGACTAAGCCGATTGTCAACGGTTCATCGGCTGCGGAGGAAAGAGTGTCGGCTTCTGAAGGCGTTTCAGGCGCGGCCTCGGCCGGCGGCATTCTGACGATCGGCGTCGAAGCCATCGTCGCCAACTGGCGCAGCCTTGCCGCCCGCGCGGCGCCGGCCCGTTCGGCCGCCGTGGTCAAGGCGGACGCTTACGGCCTCGGCGCCGTGCCGCTGGTCGGACCTCTCTACGATGCCGGCTGTCGCGACTTCTTCGTGGTCACGCTGTCGGAGGCCGGGGTACTCCGCCCGCTGCTGCCGACGGATGCGACCATCTATGTCCTCAACGGCCTGCTGCCGGGCACCGCTGCCGCCTATGGCGACGGCATTCTGCCGGTTCTGAACTCGCTTCCCCAATGTCGCGCCTGGGCGGAAGCCAACCGCGGCGCCCGGCCGTCGGTCATCCAGGTCGACACCGGCATGTCGCGCCTCGGCCTCGACGTCGCCGAACAGCAGGCGCTTGCCAACGAACCCGGCCTGCTCGCCGCCACGGGTGGCCGTCTCGTCATGAGCCACCTTGCCTGCGCCGACGAGCCGGACAAGCCGGCGAGCGGCGAGCAACTCGCCGCCTTCCGGGCCGCCCGTTCACGCCTGCCGGGGCTTGCCGGTTCGCTCGCCGCGTCGAGCGGCATCTTTCTCGGGCCGGATTATCACTTCGATCTCACCCGTCCCGGCGCCGCGCTCTACGGCATCGAGACGAGCCCGCTGGCCACGGGGATCAGGCCGGTCGTCGATCTCAGGATCAGGGTCGCCCAACTTCGGGAAATCGAAGCGGGCACCTCGGTCGGCTACGGCTACACGTTCCGTGCCAGCAGGACGATCCGCCTCGCAACATTGGCGACGGGATACGCCGACGGCTGGTGGCGTCGCTTCTCCGGCGGCGCCGTGGCCGCCTATCACGGCGACACGCGGCTACCTTCGGTCGGCCGCGTTTCCATGGACAGCTTCTCGGTGGATATCAGCGCCCTGCCGGTCGGCGCGCTTGCCGAGGGCGATCTTCTCGAGCTGATCGGTCCGCACCAGAGCGCCGACGATCTGGCCCGCGCTGCCGGCACCATCGGCTACGAGGTGCTGACCTCGCTCGGCCATCGCTACCATCGCGTCTACAGCTGAATTCTCAGGGGCGGGCGATCACCGCGAAGGCCGTGGCACCGCCCGACCATGGGCCGCCGGTCGCGAAATCGACGATCTCCACCTCCGAGTAGCCGGCAGTCAGCACTTCCTCGGTGATACTGGCGGGCGTGTAATACTGCATCCAGTTGTAGACTTGGAAGGTTCGGTCGGGCGTTACGATGAGATAGCGGTCGAGACCGATCGCCTGGTCACGGTAGAGGTGCGTGGTCTTGAAGCCGACGTAGTCGCCGGCCGACCAGAATCCGTTCATCAGGCGTGGTGCGAAGATCGTTTCCTCGCTCAGCTCGTCGAACATGCCGGTCGAGAAGACGTCGAACACGAAGACGCCGCCCGGCCGCAGCATGGCCTTGATCTTGTCGAGGATCAGCCCGCGCTTGTCCGGCGCCATCGCGCAGAAATCGCCGTAGATCATGGTGGCGAGGTCTTGCCCGGAGGGCAGTTCATCCCTGAGGTAGTCGGCCTTCTGGTAATCGATGGAAAGCCCGGCCGTTTCCGCTGCCTTGCGGGCATACGCCAGCGAGTTGGTCGAGAAGTCGAGGCCCGTCACCAACGCGCCGCATCCGGCATATCGTCTCGTATAGAGCCCGGGGCCGCATCCGAGATCGGTGACCGACAGGCCGGTGAGGGGAAGGCGCCGATCCAGCCAGTCGACGAAGGCCTCGATAGTGCCCGGGCGCCGCGAGGCGAGGTCGCTGGTCTCGTCGAGGTGGAAGCGCAGCATTTCCGCCGCGATATGCGGGTCGGTCCACAGTCGCTCTGTGGTCGAAACGGAAAAGGGGGCGGGGCGGGCGAGGAAGTTGGCGAGAATTTCGTACATGATGGCGCACGGTAGGCTCCGCTCGCCCAGGACGAAAGCGAAATCTCGGTTCCAAAACAACGGCCGCGTCCAGGTGGAACGCGGCCGTCCTGTTCAAGAGCTCAGTCGATCAGGGCTGCTTGCCGATGTAGGCGAGAATGCCGCCGTCGACATAGAGGATGTGGCCGTTGACGAAGTCCGACGCCGACGAGGCGAGGAACACCGCCGGTCCCTTGAGGTCATCGGTGGTGCCCCAGCGTCCGGCCGGTGTCTTGGCGCGGATGAAGGAGTCGAAGGGATGGCCGGGAACGCGCAGCGGCGCGGTCTGCGGCGTCTCGACGTAACCGGGACCGATGCCGTTGCACTGGATGTTGAAGGCGCCATACTCGGAGGCGATGTTGCGGGTCAGCATCTTGAGGCCGCCCTTGGCCGCGGCGTAGGCCGACACGGTCTCGCGGCCGAGTTCGGACATCATCGAACAGATGTTGATGATCTTGCCGCCGCCCTTTTTCATCATGCCGGGGATGACGGCCTTGGCGACGATGAACGGCGCCGTCAGGTCGATGTCGATCACCTGGCGGAAGTCCTTGACGTCCATCTCGTGCATCGGGACGCGCTTGATGATGCCGGCGTTGTTGACCAGGATGTCGATGGTGCCGAGATCCTTTTCGACGTCGGCCACCAGCTTCTGCACTGCGGCCTCGTCGGTGACGTCGGCGATGTAGCCTCGGGCGTCGATGCCCGCCGCCTTGTAAGCGGCAAGCCCCTTGGCAAGGAACTCCTCGTTGATGTCGTTGAAGGCGATGGTGGCGCCGGCCTCGGCCAATGCGCTGGCCAGCGCGAAACCGATGCCGTAGGAGGCGCCGGTGACGAGCGCCACCTTGCCTTCGAGCGAGAATGCATTCGGGTAGGTCATTATGGTCTGTCCTTGCTCGCTTAGCGCAGGTCGCCGATGGCAATGTGGTCCATGTCGTCGAAGGTCTGGTTCTCGCCGCCCATCGCCCAGATGAAGGTATAGGCGCTGGTGCCGCAGCCAGCGTGGATCGACCAGGACGGCGAAATGACCGCCTGTTCGTTCTGCACCAGGATGTGCCGGGTTTGGTTGCCTTCGCCCATCATGTGGAAGACGGCCTGTCCCTCGGGAATGTTGAAATAGGTGTAGATCTCCATGCGGCGCTCGTGGGTATGGGCGGGCATGGTATTCCAGACGCTGCCCGGCGCGAGCTGGGTCAGACCCATGGAAAGCTGGCAGGTCTCCAGCACGTCCGGGTGGATGAACTGATTGATGACGCGCTTGTTGGCGGTGGCCTCGTCGCCGAGCGGCTTCTTCTTGGCGTCGGCCATCGACAGGAAGGTGGTCTTGCAGGCTTTGTGGGCCGGTGCGGACACCATGTAGAACTTGGCTGGCGCCTTGGCATCGTCGCTCTTGAAGACGACGGACTTGGTGCCCTTGGTGATATAGAGGCAATCCTGGAAGTCGAGGTGGAAGGTCTCGCCGTCGGCTTCGATGGAGCCGGCGCCGCCGATGTTGAAGATGCCGATCTCGCGGCGCTCCAGGATATAGGCGGTGCCGAAGTTCTTCATGCAGTCGATGCCCTTGTCGAGCGGCACCGCCTCGTTGACCGGCTTACAGCCGAGCGTCACCATGCGGTCGACATGGGAGTAGACGGCGACCACCTCGTCATCACGGTAGAGGTTTTCGATCAGGAACTCGGCGCGCGTCTCCTCGGTGGTGTAGCGCTTGAAATCCTTCTGATTGGCCGAATAGCGAATGTCCATTGTTGTCTCCGAAGGTGAGAGTGGGTGATCAAGCCAGGATCTTGACGACGACCTTGCGAACATTGGCCGGTGCGCCCAGAGCGCAACCGGGGCGGTGGATGTCGGTGGGGTGGAAGACGGCGTAGGCACCGGTGCCCAGCATGAGGTCGCTCTCGTCGGCTACCGTTGAGAAGAACTGAACGTCGCGACTTTCGAGAAGGTCCTCGGACACCGGATTGTTGCCGGCGAGCGGCGCATAGCCGATCACTTCTCGTCCGCTCGCCACGTACTGGATGTCGATATAGCGGGCGTGGGATTCGGGGCGCTTTTCGGCCTTGGGCGCCGTCTCGTAGTCCTGGATCAGGGCGTAGAGGCGGTCGCCGTCGATGTCGACGCGGCCGGCGGGCAAGGCGTTGATGTCGGTCTCCGCGAGAAAGCGAAGCCCCCGCCGGATGGTCTCGGGCAGGTTGGCGGCGTCGCGGTCGAGCGTGGCGATATGGCTGAGATACATCGGCTTTCTCCTGGAGCGGTGGAGCCGGCGGTCGGCGCCGGCCCTCCTGCGTTACGCTGCCGCTTGCAGTTCCTGGACCGGCGCAGGGGCAGGGGTGGCGCCTCTGGTGCGCTTGGCCCAGATGCCGGTCAAAATCGGCACCAGGATCGCCGTGGTCAGGCAGGCGGCGGCGACCAGCGAGGTGGCCGTGGCCGCAGCCGGCTTGAAGGCGGGCACCATCTCCGCGATGATCATCGGGTTGGCGACGGCGGCGCCGGCCGTGGAGGACGCAGCGAGGCCGGCGGTGCCGTTGCCGCCACCGATCAGCTTGTCGGCCAGCATCAGCGGAATGCCGGTGATCACGATCACGATGACGCCGAGCAGGATGCCACCAAGGCCGGTCTGGGCGATGACGTGCAGGTCGATGCCGTTACCGAGGGCAAAGCCGAAGAAAGGGATCAGCGTATGCACGCACTTGCCGAAGAACTCCTTCAGGTCCTTGTCGAGGTTGCCGAGCAGGAAGCCGATCAGGAAGGGCAGCACCGCGCCGACGAACAGGTGCGGCTCGAAGGTGGCGACGCCGGCTGCGCCCAGGATGAACATGGACACCAGCGGACCGGACTCGATGGACATCAGCACGAAGGCGCCAGCTTCTTCCTTGGTGCCGTATTGCTGCATGACCGCCGCATAGAGACCGCCGTTGGTCATGTCCATCGCCGCGCAGATGGCCAGCGCCGAGAAGCCGGCGAAGAGACCCGCCTGCACGCCTTCGATCGGCAGGAACTGGGCGGCGGCGTATGTGGCGGCCCAGGCGACCAGCGTCTTGACGACGACGAGGTTGCCCGATTTGCGCAGCACGGTGCCCGTCGCACGGAGATCGATGGTGGCGCCCATGCAGAAGAACCAGACCGCGAGGATCGGCACCGTGCCGGAGACCAGGCCGTTGGTGAAGGAGCCGAAGTATTTGCCGGCTTCCGGATAGAAGGTCTTGCACAGTGCGCCAAGGATCAGCGGCACCAGCATCAGTCCTCCTGGGACTTTATCGATCGCTTTCTTGATGTTCATGATGTCTAGTCGTCTCTAGCGTGAAAAATGGTGTTGGCGCGGGCGGCGATCAGCGAAGCCGGGCGATTTCGGAAGCGAAGACGTCGGGCGTGGCGTCTTTCGGAATGATGGCGCCCCGGTGCTGCACGACGGCGCCGGCGACCGCGTGGGCACGAAGCGCGGCTTCCGCCGGAGCGAGGCCAAGGCTTCGGCCGAGGAGATAGGCAGCCGAGAAACTGTCGCCGGCGGCTGTGGTGTCGACGACCTTGTCGACGGCCGTGGCGGGCACGGTCTCGATCTTGCCGTCATGGATCAGCGTGCAGGGCTTGGCGCCGTCCTTGATCACCACTTCAAGACGCGGCATGGCCGCGAAATGGCTGGCGCCGGCCTCTGGCGTCGGCGCGATGCCGAGGACTTCGAGTTCCTCCACCGTCACCAGGACGCGGCTTGCGAAGCCGATGACCTCCTCATAGGTGGCGCGCGTCGTTTCGACGTTATCCCAGAGGAGAGGACGGTAGTTGCAGTCGAAGTCGATGGCGACGCCATCGCGGGCGAGTTCGCCAAGGCGGGCGATGAGCCGGGCTCGGCTCTGCGGCCTCAGCACCGCGAGACTGATGCCGGAAAGATAGATGTTGCTGTAACTGGCGAGCGCGGTGAGGATGGTGTCCGAACCGTCGGTCTCGAAGGCTTCGCGGACGGCGGCTTCGCCGCGCCAGTAGTAGAAGCGGCGCTCGCCATTTGCGTCGGTCTTGATGAAGTAGAGGCCGGGGCGACGGCCCGGGCGACGCAGCACCAGGCGGTCGCCGACGCCTTGGGCGCGCCAGAATTCCGCCATGGCATCGCTGAACGGATCGTCACCGATGGCGCTGACGTAATCGACAAAGCTGCCGAGTTCCTTGCCCAGCCGGGCCATGTAGGCCGCCGTATTGAAGGTATCGCCGCCGAAGGACTGTGTGATGCCGCCGTCGGGCCGCTCTTGCAGCTCGACCATGCATTCACCGATGGCTGCCACGCGAATGTCCTTGGCCACGTCATCCTCCGATCGTTCGCCATTCGATTTCGGCGGGGGCACTTCGGCTACCCGCTCTCATTGGCTGGACCATCTAGTCGCCGGCGTTTTAAGTCAATACGCATTATTCCATGTCTATATGCACGAAAAGATGTCGATACCAAAGTCTAAATCGGAATATATAACGAACTGAATTGCGAATATCTGGCGCATGTGAGAAGTAATTGTCTCGCCTCAAATTGAATGAACGATAATAAATACAATCTTATATACAAGATATATAAGGTATATGCGATGAATGAATCCATTTTTTGTTTGCTCGAGCATCTCGGGTAAGCTGGAAGGGCTGTCCCGCACTCAAGGCATGGTCAGGTCGACCTCAGGTTTCCACTTAAGACAGGCCGATTTATGCTGACGAGGCCCGCATGCGCCTTTCACGGGCGACATCCGTATCGCCCCTGATCCGCGAGCTTGGCACTAACCCACTCAGACCAATTTCATATATCTGAAATACGAGATGGAGGCGCGTCGCCTTCAAAGGATCGCTACGACGGGATGAGGAGGCTGGCCGCACGTCCCCGTAGACATCCTCGATGAATCGACCGAGCCTGCAAAAGCAAGGGCAGCCCATGGAGCGAACCCGATGACGACATGGACCATGAACGATGGCGGACGATCTCCGGCCGCCGGTGCTGCGGCCGGCGAAACGGCCGCTCAGTTGGTTCACCGCCGGCTGCGGGACGACATCGTTTCCATGCGTCGTCGGCCGGGCGACGTCATCTTCGAGAAGGAGATCGCCACAGAGGCCCGCGTCAGTCGGACACCGGTCCGCGAAGCGCTGCTCCGCCTCGCCGATGAGAAGCTGATCGAGATCGTACCCAAGTCCGGAACCATGGTTTCCCGGATTCCAGCCGAGACCCTGCCCGAGATCATCGTCGCCCGCGCCGCGCTTGAGGCGGTGACCGTGCGGGCGGCTGCCGAGAGCGCCAGAGGCTCCGATATTGCCGGTCTCAGAGCGATCATAGAGCGCCAGCGCGAGGCGCTTGCCACGGGGGATATCGACGGCTTCCACGCTTCCGATGAACTCATGCATAGGGCCATTGCCGAGGCCGGCAGGCTGTCGGGGTTGTGGGCCATGATCGTACAGATCAAGGTTCAGCTCGACCGCTACCGCCGTCTGACGCTGCCGCAGCCCCATCGCATGGAACGGGCGCTCGCAGAGCATGAGGAGATTGTCGACGCTATCGCCGGCCGCGACGCCACCGCAGCGGCGGCAGCCATGGATCGCCACCTCGACGGACTTCGCATCAGCCTCGCGCCGATCCGCGACCTCAACCCCGACTATTTCTCCGGTGACGTCAGTGCCGTCTATGACCGCTGGGCCGGCGAAACGGCCTGACAACCCTGGTCCATCATCCGGCCGGAGTGAAACGAGAGCCGATAAGCTGACGCCTAAAAAGAAGGCTTGAAGCGCGATCTGTCGCGATCCGGTCGAATAGCGCTCTATGGAGCGACGCTGATCACGCGTCGTCCCTCGATATCGAGGACGTCCCCTTCGACGCAAAAGACGTCTGAGAGAAGCGAGCGGGTGATGATCTCCGATGGCGGGCCGTCGCCGACGACGCGCCCGGCCTGCATGACGACGATCCGATCGGCGTAGGTGGCGGCAACGTTGAGGTCGTGCAGCACGACTATCACCGTCTTGCCCGGCTGGTCGCCCATGCGGCGGAAAAGCCGCATCATCGACACTGCATGATGAATGTCGAGGTTGTTGAGCGGCTCGTCGAACAAGGCGTAGTCGGCGTCCTGGGCGAGCGCCATGGCGACGAAGGCCCGTTGCCGCTGACCGCCGGAGAGCTGATCGAGAAACCGATCGGCCATGGCATCCAGCCCGACGAAAGCGATCGCCGCCGCCACCCGCTCCTGGTCGTCGCGGTTGGGGCGCCCTCGATTGTGCGGGAAGCGGCCGAAGGCGACGAGATCGCGGATCGTCAGCCGCGCCGCGACGTGATTTTCCTGCCTCATCACGGACAGTCGGCGGGCCAGTTCGCGGCCGGGCGTCTTCGTCACATCGAGGCCGTCCACGAGAACGCTGCCGGAGTCGGATTTCATAAGCCGGCTAATGATGGATAGAAGCGTCGACTTGCCGGCGCCGTTCGGGCCAACGATTCCGACCACGCCGCCGTGCGGAATGGCGAGGCTGACGGTGTCGACGACCAGCGTGTCTCCGTAGCGTTTGCAGATCTTGTCGATTTCGATCATCGCCGGCCGGACCTGAACAGGATGAGAAGGAACGTGACGCCACCGACGAAGTCGATGACGATGGACAGCGCGGTGCCGAAGCCCAGCAGCCGCTCCAGCAGCATCTGGCCACCGACCAGCGTGACGATGGCGAGGCCGATGGCGACTGGCAGCACCTCGGCATGCTTGGCCGAAGGGATCAGGAGATAGGCGAGGTTGGCGACCAGCAGGCCGAAGAACGTGGTCGGTCCGACCAGCGCCGTCGACGCCGATACCAGGACGGCGACGACCGCGAAGACGATGGCCGACAGGCGCGCCGTGTCGACGCCGAGGCCGGTTGCCCGGTCGCGTCCCAGAACGAGTACGTCGAGTTCGGCAAGTCGGGGAAGCACGATGACCGTCGCTGCTACCGCCAGCAGCGCGGCAACGCCGATCAGCGCCGGATCGACGACGTTGAAGGAGGCGAAGGTCCGTCCTTGCAGCACGAGGAAATCGTTGGGGTCCATGATGCGTTGCAGGAAGCTCGACAGGCTGCGGAACAGCGCCCCGAACAGCAGGCCGGACAGAACGACCAGCGGCAGGTTCCGACCTTCTCCCCGGAAGAGCAGACGGAAGAGCAGGCCGGATAGACCGACCATGGCTAGGCATTCGACCGAAAAGAGCAGCCGCGGATCGATCGCTCCGGCACCGGCGCCGCCGAGGGCCGCCACCAGCGAGGTCTGCAGCAGCAGGAACAATGCGTCGAAGCCCATGACGGCCGGTGTCAGGATACGGTTGCCCGTCAACGTCTGGAACAGCACGGTCGACAGGGCGATGGCGTAGGCGACCGTGACGAGGGCCGCGAGGCGCATGCCGCGATGAGCGAGTATGAAGCTCCATGGCCCCTTTGCGCCGATCGTCATGAAGGCGATCGCCGACAGAATGGCGAGCGACGCCACCACAACCATCACGAAGCGGGCGGACCGCGGGCGATCAGGCGGCATGGCCGCGTCGCCAGAAGATGAACGTCAGGAAGCCGAGGCTGCCGACGACTCCCATGATGGTCCCCACCGG
Source organism: Pleomorphomonas sp. NRK KF1 (assembly GCF_023721755.1). Taxonomy (GTDB): domain Bacteria; phylum Pseudomonadota; class Alphaproteobacteria; order Rhizobiales; family Pleomorphomonadaceae; genus Pleomorphomonas. Next base: position 451,639 of record NZ_JAMDLH010000003.1, read on the forward strand.
GATTTCATAGGGCGCGATGACGATCCGGCCGACCACGTCCGACGCGAGGACCAACACGGCGCCGCCCGTTGCCACCACCGGCAGGCTGCGTCGCAGGTCGTCGCCCAGGAACAGGCTGACGACGTTCGGAACGATGAGGCCGACGAAGGGGATGGCGCCGACTGTCACCACCACCGCAGCGGTGACCACCGACACGATGATCAGGCCAAAGATGACGAGCCGCCGATAATCGAGGCCCACGCCGACCGCTACGGCCTCGCCCATGCCGAGAATGGTGAAGCGGGCGGCGGTCGCATAAGCGGCGGCCACCAGACCGGCGATGATCCACAGGAACTCGTAGCGGCCGCGCAGCACGATAGAGAAATCGCCGCTGCCGAAAGCGCCGAGCGATTGCAACAGGTCGAAGCGGTAGGCGAGAAAACTAGTCGCCGCGTCGAAGATGCCGCCGAGCATGATGCCGACCAGGGGAACCATCAGCACAGACCCGAGCGGCAACCGGGAAATCAGCATCAGGAACAGGGCCGATCCGGCCAGCGCCACCAGGGCGGCCACCAGCATGCGCACGATCACCGGGGAGCCGGGCATCAGGAGCAGCGTCAGAAGGATGCCGAGGCTTGCCGATTCCACCGTGCCGGCCGTCGACGGTTCGACGAAGCGGTTGCGGGCGATCATCTGCATCAGGATTCCGGAAACGGCCAGTCCGGCGCCTGACAGCAGCAGAGCGACGGTGCGCGGCACACGGCTGGCGGCGAGCACGAGGGCGCCGTCGCCTTTCAGCGTCAGCACGTCGGACCATGCGTAGCCACCCCCGATGAGGAGGCTCGCCGCGGCAAAAAGAACAGTCGTGATCAGGAGGATGCCAAGCAGCACCGGACGAGTCGGAACGCTCACTCGGCCTTACCCCTTTTCATAGCGTCTCGGATGGCCGCAGACTGTCCCGGCGCAGGTGAGGCGGATATGGCTGTCATTCTGGCTGTCCTCGAAGGCTCC
>NZ_JAMDLH010000004.1 GCF_023721755.1 Pleomorphomonas sp. NRK KF1
CACGCAGGCGCGTCACCGTCCTCTGGACCATGATCCACACCCGCCGGGCCTTCGATCCAAGCCGAAAAGCTGCTTGACTTGCGCATTACTCAGCCGCCTGAAGCATCATGCTTTCCAGGATGCGGCGGATCTCCGGGCGGCAGGAGCCGCAGTTGGTGCCGGCCGCCGTCGCCGCGCCCACCGCATCCACCGAACCGCAGCCCGAGGCGATGGCGGCGCGGATGTCGTTGATGCCGACCGAGGCGCAGGAGCAGACGATGGCGCCCTTGTCCGCCCCGCCCTTGCCCGGCCGTCCGGCCACCACGTCGGCCCGGCGGTGCGGGTCGGCAAAACTCTGGCCGAGCTGTTCGGCCGCCCAGGCGCGAGAGACGGCAACCGGCCCTGCCGCCACATAGAGCGCGGCGACAAGGCGCGTGCCCGCGAAGGCGGCCATGCGAGTCCCCGTTCGCTCATGATAGCCGATGACGTCCACCTGCGAAGGCAGGCCTGTCACCCGACGCAGCCAGTTCTCCCAGCCCTCGGCAGGCTCCGAGCCGGCCAGTTCCAGCCGCCAGCCATAATCGGCGCGAGCGAGCGCCCAATAGTCGGTGCCGACACCCTCGGGCTTCTTCTCGGAGACCAGGAAACCATGCAGCTCGCTGTCATGACGGCGCAGACGAACGGCGGCGTGCTTCAGCGCCGGCTGACCGGAGGTCGCGTCGACACGCCCCGGAAACAGCGCATTGACGCGGGCGAGCGCCGAGGTCTCGCCCGTCCAGTGCATGGGGACGAAGAGGTTGCAACGCGCCTGCCGGTCGGTGAGCAAGGCACGCACGATGACACGGCCGCCATCGGCGCTGTCGATCTCCACGAGATCGGCGTCGTCGATGCCGCAGGCCCTGGCGTCGGCCGGGTGGATCTCGGCGAAGGGTTCGGCGAGGTGGGCGGACAGGCGCGGCGATTTGCCGGTGCGCGTCATGGTGTGCCAGTGGTCGCGGATGCGGCCGGTGTTGAGCACGAAGGGGAAACCCCAGTTGGTACGACGCTCGGCCTCGCCCCTCGCGGCGACGAAACGCGCCCGCCCGTCGGCATGGAAGAAGCGGCCATCGGCGAAGAAGCGGCTGCTGCCATCGGGCGGCATCGAACCGGCCGGCGCAGGCCACAGGAACGGCCGAAGACGTTCATACTCCAGGGCGTCGATGCCGGCGTGGGCGGAAATGTCGAAATCGCGCGATCCGCCGTTCTCGAAGCCGGAGAGCCCCGCGTGCTCGGCGAACACCTGGTGCGGCCCGGCATAGGCGAAGGCCTCGCCAAAGCCCATGCGCCGGCCCACCTCGGCGAACTGCCACCAGTCGGCCCGCGCCTCGCCGGGGCCGGGGCGGAAGGCACGCTGACGGGAGATGCGCCGCTCGGAGTTGGTGACGGTGCCGGATTTCTCGCTCCAGCCGAGCGAGGGCAGCAGCACATGGGCGAGCCGCGCCGTGTCGGTATCGCGCTGGATGTCGGAGACGACGACGAAGGGACAGGCGGCGATGGCAGAGCGCACCCGGTCGGCCTCGGGCATCGACACCACCGGATTGGTCGCCATGATCCACAGCGCCTTGATCCGGCCGTCGCCCACCGCCTCGAACAGGTCCACCGCCTTGAGGCCCGGCTGCTCGGCAACCGCCGGCGCACGCCAGAAGCGGCCGACGCGGTCGCGGTCGTCGGCATTGTCCAGATTCATGTGCGCCGCCAGCATGTTGGCGAGCCCGCCCACCTCGCGCCCGCCCATGGCGTTGGGCTGGCCGGTGAGCGATAGCGGCCCCATGCCGGGCCGGCCGATGCGGCCGGTCATCAGGTGGCAGTTGATGATGGCGTTGACCTTGTCGCTGCCCGACGACGACTGGTTCACCCCCTGGCTGAACAGCGTCACCACCTTTTCGGTCGAAGCGAAGCGCTCGTAGAAGGCGGCGATCTCTGCCTGCGTCAGGCCGGTGACGGCGGACAGCTCATGCGGCCCGAAGCGCCGCGCCTCGCCGAGCGCCGCGCCGAAGCCCTCGGTGTGCCAGGCCACGAAGGCCCGGTCGACATGGCCGGTGGCGTGCAGATGCGCCATCAGCCCGTTGAACAAAGCCACGTCGCCGTCCGCGCGAATGGAGAGGTGCAGATCGGCGATGTCGCTCGTCGCGGTGCGGCGCGGGTCGATCACCACCACCGCCATCTCCGGCCGCGCCGCCTTGGCCGCCGCGAGGCGCTGGTAGAGCACCGGGTGGCACCAGGCCATGTTGGAGCCGACGATCACCACGAGGTCGGCGAGCTCGATGTCCTCGTAGTTGCCCGGCACGGTGTCCGAGCCGAAGGCGCGGCGATGGCCTGCTACCGACGAGGCCATGCAGAGGCGCGAGTTGGTGTCGATGTTGGCGGCGCCGATGAAGCCCTTCATCAGCTTGTTGGCGACGTAGTAATCCTCGGTGAGCAACTGCCCGGACAGATAGAAGGCGACGGCCTCGGGACCGTGCTCGGCGATGGTCTCCTTGAAGGTGCTGGCCACGAGGTCGAGCGCCTCGTCCCAGCCGGCCTCTCGCCCGCCGACTTCCGGGTGCAGGATGCGGCCGTCATCGGTGAGCGTTTCGGCCAGCGCCGAGCCCTTGGAGCAGAGCCGGCCGAAGTTGGCGGGGTGATCGGGGTCGCCCGTGACGGTCGTCCGCCCGTCATCCTCGACACGAACGAGCACGCCGCAGCCGACGCCGCAGTAGGGACAGGTGGTGCGGGTTTCCGTGACCATATCAGGGCGAGCTCTCCGGTCAGTCACTCGGCGGCGATGCGCAGCTCGGCGAGGTCGAGCAAAAGCGTGCCGTTATCATTGCGCACGGCCATGGTGCGAACCTGACCGACGTCGGCGCCCTGCGCCGAACCGGATTCCAGGGAAATCACCCAGTTGTGCAGCGGGCACGTCACGCTGGTGCCGTGGACGATGCCCTGGCTGAGCGGCCCGCGCTTGTGCGGGCAGCTGTCCTCCATGGCGAACACCTGGTTGTCGGCGGTGCGAAACACGGCGATCCGCCCCTCCGGCGTATCGACGCAACGCGCCCCGCGAACCGGAATATCCTCAAGGCGGCCGATGGTGACCCAGGTCATCCTACTCTCCTGATTCTGTTGGATTTACTCGGCGGCTTCGCTGAAGCCGGTGACCACCAGCGGCTTGAACTCGTGCTTGTCCTTGCCCGAGACGCGCTCGGACCAGGGGTCGACCTGGGCGAATGTCTGGCTGAACACGAAGCGGTCGAAGTAGCCCTTGCGCTTCTCCGCATCGTCCATGATCTGGCGGCGGATCTCGTCGAGCCCGACGCGCTTGGCCCACTTGTAGATGCGTTCGAGATAGCGGCCCTGCTCGCGGTACATCTGCGTCAGCGCCACGATATGCTCCAGCGCCTCGTCCTCGGTCTTCACCTGGCCCAGCACTTCGGTGCCCTTGATCTCCAGCCCGGCCGCACCGGCGAAGTGGATCTCGAAGCCAGAGTCGACGCAGATGACGCCGATGTCCTTGCAGGTGGCCTCGGCGCAGTTGCGCGGGCAGCCGGAGACGGCGAGCTTCAGCTTGGCCGGCGTCCACGAGCCCCACATGAACTTCTCAAGCCGGATGCCGAGGGCGGTGGAATCCTGCGTTCCGAAGCGGCACCATTCCGAGCCGACGCAGGTCTTCACCGTGCGCAGCCCCTTGGCATAGGCCTGGCCCGAGACGAAGCCGGCCTTGCCGAGATCGGCCCAGACGGCCGGCAGATCCTCCTTCTGAATGCCCAGCAAGTCGATGCGCTGGCCGCCGGTGACCTTGACCATCGGCACCTGGAACTTGTCGACCACGTCGGCGATCGCCCTGAGTTCGGACGCCGAGGTGACGCCGCCCCACATGCGCGGCACCACCGAATAGGTGCCGTCCTTCTGGATGTTGGCGTGGACGCGCTCGTTGATGAAGCGCGACTGGTAGTCGTCGGCATATTCGTCCGGCCAGTCGCAGACGAGGTAGTAATTGAGCGCCGGCCGGCACTTGGCGCAGCCGCAAGAGGTCTTCCATTCCAGCTCCTGCATGACGGCCGGAATGGTCTTGAGCCCCTTGGCGATGATCAGGCGGCGGACGTCGTCATGGCCGAGGTCGGTGCAGTCGCACATCGGCGTCACGGCCGCCGGGTTGTAGCGGTCGCCCAGCGTCAGCTTCATCAATTGTTCGACGAGGCCGGTGCAGTTGCCGCAGGAGGCCGAGGCTTTGGTGTGCGCCCGCACCTCGTTGAGAGTCGTCAGGCCCTTGCCCGTGATGGTCGAGGTGATCTTGCCCTTGCAGACGCCGTTGCAGCCGCAGATTTCCGCGTCATCGGGCAAGGCTGCAACGGCCGCCATAGGGTCCAGGGGCGCCCCTCCCTGGAACGACTGGCCGAAGATCAGCGTGTCGCGCATGGTCGAGACGTCGCTGCCCTTCTTCATCAGGTCGAAGAACCACGAGCCGTCGGCCGTGTCGCCATAGAGCACCGTGCCGACGATGCGATTGTCCTTCAGCACCAGTCGCTTGTAGACGCCGGCCGAGGCGTCGCGCAGCACGATCTCCTCGCGGTCCGGCGCCTCGGCGAAATCGCCGGCCGAGAACAGGTTGATGCCGGTGACCTTCAGCTTGGTATTGGTCACCGAGCCCTGATACTCCGCCGAACCGCCGGCCAGGCGATCGGCCAGCGCCCTGGCGCTCTCGTAGAGCGGCGCGACGAGGCCGTAGCAGACGCCGCGATGCTCGGCGCATTCGCCGAGGGCGAAGATATCAGGATCCGACGTGGTCATGCCGTCGTCGACGACGATGCCGCGATTGACCTCCAATCCGGCGGCGCGGGCCAACGTCGAATTGGGCCGGATGCCGACCGCCATCACCACCATCTCGCCGGGGATGATCCGGCCGTCGTCGAGCTCGATGCCCTCCACCTTGTCGGTGCCGAGGATCGCCTTGGTGTTGGCCTTGGTGATGATGTCGATGCCCCGGTCATCAAGCGCCTTCTTCAGCATGTAGGCGGCCGGCGGGTCGAGCTGCCGCTCCATGATGGTCGGCATCAGGTGGATGACGGTGACCTCCATGCCCTGGCGCTTCAGGCCATAGGCGGCCTCGAGGCCGAGAAGGCCGCCGCCGATGACGATGGCGCGGCCGCCCTTCCGGGCGATCTCCAGCATGCGGTCGACGTCGTCGAGGTCGCGATAGGCGAGCACGCCGGAGAGCTGATGGCCGGGCACCGGGATGATGATCGGCGTCGATCCCGTGGCGATCACCAGCTTGTCGTAGGTGGCGGAGCGGCCGTCAGCGGCGGTGACCTTGCGGCTTTCCCGATCGATCTCGGTGACGCGGGCGCCCTTCAAGAGCGTCACGCCGTTGCGGGCATACCAGGCGTCGTCGTGGATGACGATGTCGTCAAAGCTCTTCTCGCCCGAGAGCACCGGCGACAGCATGATGCGGTCGTAGTTCACGCGCGGTTCGGCGTTGAAGATGGTGACGTCATAGGCGCCGGGCGCCTTCTCGAACAGCTCTTCCAGCATGCGGCCGGGGGCCATGCCGTTGCCGATGATGACGAGTTTCTCGGTCATTATGGCTTACTCCGCGGCTTCGACGAAGCGGTGGCGCTCGTAGAGGAACTTCAGTACGGCCTGCCGGCACCTGAGGTAGGACCTGTCGGACGCCAGGGCGATGCGGTCGCGCGGCCGGGGGATCGGCACCTCCAGCACCTCGCCGATGTGGGCCGCCGGGCCGTTGGTCATCATGACGATGCGGTCGGAGAGCAGCACCGCCTCGTCGACGTCATGGGTGATCATGATCATCGTGTTGCCGAGGCGGGCATGGATATCCATCACCGCGTCCTGCAGGTGGGCGCGGGTCAGCGCATCGAGCGCGCCGAACGGCTCGTCGAGCAGCAGGATCTTCGGCTCCATGGCAAGCGCGCGGGCGATGCCGACGCGCTGCTTCATGCCGCCGGAGATCTCGGCCGGCCGCTTGTCCCCGGCGTGGGCCATCTGCACCAGATCGAGGTTGTGCATCACCCAGTCGTGCCGCTCGGCCCGGCTCTTCCGGCCGGCGAACACCTTGGACACCGCGAGGTTGACGTTCTCGTAGACGCTGAGCCACGGCAGCAGCGAATGGTTCTGGAACACCACGGCGCGCTCGGGGCCGGGCTCGTTCACCTCGCGTCCTTCGAGGAGGATCGCCCCGGCCGTGACCGGCGTCAGCCCGGCGACGAGGTTGAGCAGAGTCGACTTGCCGCAGCCCGAGTGGCCGATGATGGAGACGAACTCGCCCTTGTCGATGGTCAGCGTGATGTCGGCGAGCACATGGGTGGCGACACCGCCACGCTCGAAGCTCTTGTCGATGTGGTCGATTTTCAGGTAGGCGCTCATGTCCGGGCCCTCCTCAGGCGGCTGCGCTGGTGCGGGCGACGACGCGCCCCAGGAGGGCCACCAGCTTGTCGAGCACGAAGCCGGTGACGCCGATGTAGACGAGCGCCACGATGATGTCGGGAAGGCGCGACGAGTTCCACGCGTCCCAGATGAAGAAGCCGATGCCGACGCCGCCGGTCAGCATTTCCGCCGCGACGATGGCGAGCCACGAGAGACCGATGCCGATCCTGAGGCCGGTGAAGATGTAGGGCGCCGCCGCCGGCAGCATGATGCGCAGGAAGAACTCCAGCTGGTTCAGCCGCAGCACGCGGGCGACGTTGCGATAGTCCTCGGGAATGTTGCGCACGCCGACGGCGGTGTTGATGATCACCGGCCAGATCGAGGTGATGAAGATCACGAAGATGGCCGAGGGGTTGCTGTCCTGAAAGGCGGCGAGCGACAGCGGCAACCAGGCGAGCGGAGGCACCGTCCTCAGGATTTGGAAGATCGGGTCGAGGCCGCGCATCGCCCACACCGACTGGCCGATCAGCGCACCGATCGCCACGCCGACCACGGCGGCGAGGCCGAAGCCGATGCCGACGCGTTCAAGCGAGATCAGCACGCGCCAGGCGAGGCCGATGTCCTGCGAGCCATATTCGAAGAAGGGATAGGCGATCAGGTCGTAGCTGTCGGTCCAGATCTGCGACGGCGGCGGCAGCGACGCGCCCGGCCCCGAGCAGCTGACCTGCCAGACGGCGAGCAGCACCAACAAGACGATGACGGGCGGAATGACGTTGCGGGCGAGGCTCGCGGCGGTGCGGCCGGCATCGAACCGGCTCGCCGGCGCGCGGCCGAGCGGCACGACCTTGCCCGGCTCGGCCGGTCGGCCGACGGCTTCGATCGGTGCCTTTCTGGCGGTGGCAGTCATGGGGCTGTCTCCGATGGGTTGGAAGGCTCAGGCAAGGGCCTTGATGGCAAGGCTCGCGAGATAGGTCTGCGGGTTTTCCGGGTCGAAGACCTTGCCGTCGAAGAAGGTCTCGACGCCGCGCGAAGTGCTCTGGGGTATGTCGGCGGCGGCGATGACCAGCTCCTTGGCCGCCGCGCGCCAGAGATCCTCACGGTTGACCTTGTCGACCAGCGCCGCGATATCGGTATCGGCCGGCATGTAGCCCCAGCGGACGTTCTCGGTCAGGAACCAGGCGTCGTGGCTCTTGAAGGGATAGGAGGCGTGGTCCTTCCAGAACTTCATCTCCAGGCCGGTGTTCTCCTCGACGCGGCCGTTGCCGTAGTTGATGTTGCCCTTGAGGCGGCCGAGCACGTCCTTCGGCGGCACGTTGAACCACTGCCGCTTGCCGAGGATCGCCGCCATCTCCTCCTTGTTGTCCATGCTGTCGGCCCACTGCTGGGCCTCCATCACCGCCATCAAGAGCGCCCTGGTGGCGTTCGGATTGGACTCGACCCAGTCGGTGCGCATCCCCAGAGCCTTTTCCGGGTGCCCCTTCCACAGCTCGCCGGTGGTGCAGGCGGTGAAGCCGATGTCCTGGTTGACCAGTTGCTCGTTCCACGGCTCGCCGACGCAGAAGGCGTCCATGTTGCCGACCTTCATGTTGGCGACCATCTGCGGCGGCGGCACCACGATGGTGGAAACGTCCTTGTCGGGATCGATGCCACCGGCCGCCAGCCAGTAGCGGAGCCAGAGGTCGTGGGTGCCGCCGGGGAAGGTCATCGCCACCTTCACCTCGCCGCCGGCCGCCTTCTTGGCCGCGAAGGCCTCCTTGAGCTTGCCGGCATCGAGGCCGACGCCGGTGCCGGCGTATTCCTTGGCCGCCGAGATGCCCTGGCTGTCGAGGTTGAGCCGGGCGATGATGGACATCGGCACCGGTATGTTGTTCTGCGTCACCGCGCCGGCCGAGATCAGGTAGGGCATCGGCGTCAGGATGTGGGCGCCGTCGATGCCGTTCGAGGCACCGCCGAGCACCAGGTTGTCGCGCGTGGCGCCCCAGGACGCCTGCTTCAGCACCTCGACGTCCGGCAGGCCGTATTTGGCGAACAGCCCCTTCTCCTTGGCGACGATCAGCGGCGCCGCGTCGGTCAGCGCGATATAGCCGAGCTTGACGCCGGTCACTTCCGGGCCGGCCGTCGCGGCGAAGGCGCCGGATGGAAAGGCGGTGCGGACGGCGCCGAGCAGCGCCACCGTGGCGGAGGTCTTCAGGAAGGAGCGCCGGGAGATATCGGTCATGGAATGCCCTCGAATTGGCGGAGCCTGAACAACAAAAAACGCCGCGAAGCCGAGCCGGTCGTGGGATGGGAGGATCCCGCCAGCAGGAGCTTGCGACGTCGATGTCGGATGGATGTTGTGCGCTACAGAGCGCCCACCTGCCTTCAGGTCGCCGTTGACCGAGGCAAGTCTATAAAAGCAACGGCCGTGCCACCTTGGCCTAGAATGGAATGGTTCTTGTTTTCAAAGGCATTTTGATAACCGGAGCATCCGCCGCCCAATCTCGCGCCCTACGACATTCTGCTTAAAAGGACGGCGGTCGCCTAGGCAGATGCACCCTGATTGGGCGCACCGAAGCCTCTGATATACGCCTCCAGCGCCCCCGGATCGAAGACGCGCCCGTCGATGAAGGGGTCGGCGACATCTTCCTCGCACGGCCGCTCGGAAAGCCCAAGCGCCGCTGTGTAGAGGTCGGAACGGAAGGCCGAGGCCGCCGTGGCAGTGCCCTGCGGCGAATAGGCCGCCTGCCCCCAGCGGACCATCTGGCTGTAGACCCAGAGCGCCTGCGCCGACGACGGGCAGTTGGCCTCGGCGCCGTGGAACACGAAGTAGTTGGGTACCGCGCGCCGGTTGCCCTTGGCGTCGAGCGCGAACTGGCCGGCCAGCACGTGGCGGATGATCTCGGCGGGCGCACCGACATAGGCGGCCTGCGCCAGGATGTCGGCCAGCGCGTCGTGATTGGCCGGATCGTCGCACCAGCGGGCGGCGGCGGCGAGCGCCACGATCAGGCGGGAGACGCTGTCGCGGTTGCGGTCCGCCCAGTCGGGGCGCATGCCCAGAACCTTCTCCGGCGACGACGCCCAGATGTCCTGCTTGGTGGCGACGATGCGGCCGACGCCCTTTTCGGAAGCGATCATGTTCCACGGCGCGCCGACGCAGAAGCCGTCGATCGCCCCGGCCGACAGCGCGTCCGAGGTCATCGGCGGCGGCACCACGGCGAGGCGCACGTCGCGGTCGGGGTCGATGCCGCCGGCCGCCAGCCAGTAGCGCAGCTCGTAGTTATGGGAGGAATAGGGATAGGTCATGCCGAGCGTCAGCGGCGGCATTCCGCTCTGCTTGCGTCCGGCAATGATGGTGGCCAGCGCCTTGGCGCAATCGAGCGCGGAGGCGTCATCGGCAAGGCCGGCCCGCGCCTGCATGGCCTCGAACAGGCGCACAGACAGGGTGATGGCGTTGCCGCCACGCCCCAGCGCGAATGGCGCGATGGTCGGCGACGGATTGGAGCCGAGTTCCAGCATGGCGGCGATCGGCATCGGCGACAGCATGTGCGCGACGTCGAACTGCTTGAAAGCCAGGCGATCGCGGATGTTGGCCCAGGAGACATCGCGAACGAGGTCGAGCGTCAGTCCCTCGCGGGCGGCAAAGCCCAGTTCGGCGGCGGCGATCAGCACGGCGGCATCGACCAGCGGAATGAACCCGGCGCGAAGGTGCGTCTGCTCGGGGCCGGAGACGACGGCCGGGGCGGCGATATCGGGATGGTCGATCGTGGTCATCGCCGTGGCTCCATCACATCAGAAGGCCGGCCGCCGTCACCACGGACTGCGCGATGTCGACCAGCTTCTTCTTCTCGTTCATGGCCGTCTGGCGCATGAGCGCATAGGCCTCTTCTTCGCTGAGGTTGCGGAGCTTCATCAGGATGCCCTTGGCCCGCTCGACGACCTTGCGATCTTCCAGCGCCGACTTGGCGTCGGCCAGCTCCCTCTGCAACCGGCTGAAGGCGTTGAAGCGGATCACCGCCATGTCGAGGATGGGCTTCACCCGCTCCTTCTTCAGGCCATCGACGATATAGGCCGACACGCCCGCCTCCACCGCCGCCTCGATCGACGCCGAATCCGAACGGTCGACGAACATGGCGATGGGCCGGCTGACCGACCGCGTCAGCTGGAACAGGTGCTCCATCATGTCGCGGTTGGGGTTCTCAATGTCGATGATGATCACGTCCGGCCGGGTCGCCTCGATGACGCGGGCGATGCCGTTCACCGTGTGAACGACGGTGACGTGGCTGTGCCCGGCCTCCCGCAGCCCATCCTCGATAATGGCGGCGCGCACGGCATTCTCGTCGATCACCAGAATGGCGAGGTCGAAGTGGCTCATGCCCTAGGGATGCCCGAGCACGACGGCAAAGGCAAGCGGCAGTGGCTGGTTTTTACTCAATGCAAGAGGTGCCTATTTTTTAGTCTGGCATTCGGTGCCTTTTCAGCAACCAGATGCCAGCTTGGCAGGTTCGAGACGTGAGAGGCACCATTACCTCAGACTGCGAAGAATCCCCGCTGTCTTCGGCATGCGCCCAAGGCTCGCCTCCAGGCGCTCCCGCCAGCGCGGGCCTCGTGAAAGCGCATCTTCATAGGCTTCGCGCAGGTCGTCAGGCCGGTCTTCGGAAAGGATCTCGATCAGGAAGGCCGCCTGACCACGGTCCTTGCGGGACTTGGCTTGATCGGGGCCGCCCTGGCGTCGGTCGGCGACGATCAGTTTGTGGATCGCAAAGCGCTCGGGTCTGGGGATCTGCACCAGCACACCCGATCGATAAAGAGCCACCGCGGGGATGGGCTCGGCGATCAGAAAGTTCAGATAGTTGAGGGCCCGCGCACTCACGCCCAGCGCCGGCAGCGGCTTGACCCTCTCGTCACCAAAGGCCGGCGTTAGAAACTCGACCATCGCCGCGCCCCTGCTCTGCCGCCATTTCCAGACCTGCCGATCCACCACCCCCGGCACCGGGTCGAACTTTAGCGCCTGCAAGATGTCGCCCGGGTTCTCTTCGACCTCGTCACCCAGCGCCACCGAAAGTCGCTCGAAACTTGCAAAGTCGATATCGCCGGTCTGTGCCAGCTCTTCGGAATCGAAGCGAATCCCCAGGTCGCCCTGCAGGAGGGCATAGGCGGCGGTGCCCACAAGCGTACCGCCCAGCCGGAAGACCCCGGCACGGGCAAAAGCCAGCAGCAGGGAACCGGTGTCGCGGTCGGTAGCCATGAAACCTTCGGCGCGCAACACGCGGGCCAGCCGCGCCATTGTCTTGCGGCGCTCCTCGCCCTCGGCCTTCAGCTCGACGGCGCGGCTTAGGCGTGTGCGCAGCTCGGGCGTGCCCTCACCGAGATAGCGGCTCTTGATCTCTGTGCCGATCCGGAACTTGTCGTAAAGATAGACCCGCCCGTTGCGCGGCCGTTCTTCGATGCTGCCGATCAACTCCGAAGCGAATTCGTCGAGATGAAGCCTGAGCAAGTCCTGGTAGGCGACTTGGGCGGTTCGGGAATGAGAGATGATGGCCATTGGCGCCCCTGTGTGCATCAATTATAATTTCGTTGCACACAGGCGCAAGTGTGCAACAGTAAAAATTTTGTTGCACACAATCGGTCGATCCAAATGTGGGGATCTGGTTCCTAGAGGATCCACATCCTTCGGTAGGGCATGCGGTCTTGATGCCCTTTCCACTTCCGTGCGATTGCTGACCACCGCGAGATTGCGAGACGCGCTTGAAGGTGGTTTGGTCGACCACGGTAGTGGTTTTTAACAGTGGTGTGAGGACGGTTCTTTTGACGAGCTTTCGAGTGTTCCGCGTTGCGCTTGGGCGTGCATCCAAAACCTTTCCGGCCCTGTTGCCGGCATCCCTCCTCCTCCTCGCCTCTCCCGCTTTCGCCTCCACCGGCGGCCACGGCCTTGACGGCGCGGCGCTCGGGGTGATCTGGGCGGTGCCCTTCGTCGGCATCCTGCTGTCGATCGCGCTGTTCCCGCTGCTGGCGCCGCATGTCTGGCACCACCATTTCGGCAAGATCGCCGCCGCATGGGCGCTGGCCTTCATCGCCCCCTTCACGCTCCTTCATGGCGAAGCGGTCGTCGAGCCGCTGGCCGAGACCGTGCTGCTCGACTACCTGCCCTTCGTCATCCTGCTCGGGGCGCTGTTCACCATCGCCGGCGGCATCCTCATCACCGGCAACCTGCACGGCTCGCCGAAGACCAATCTGTCTCTGCTCGCCATCGGCACGCTGCTCGCCTCGGTGGTCGGCACCACCGGCGCTTCCATGGTGATGATCCGGCCGCTGCTGCGCGCCAACGACGGCCGCCGGCACAACGTCCACGTCGTCATCTTCTTCATCTTCCTGGTGTCCAACATCGGCGGCTCGCTCACCCCGCTCGGCGATCCGCCGCTGTTCCTCGGCTACCTCAGGGGCGTCGGCTTCTTCTGGACGACGCTGCACATGCTGAAGGAGACCGCCTTCGCCGCCGTCATCCTGCTCGGGCTGTTCTTCGCCATCGACTACCGCCTCTACCACAACGACGACGACTTCCGCGGCAAGTTCGACCCGACGCCCGACACCGGCCGCGTCGGCGTAGAGGGCCGGCGCAACATCGCGCTTCTGGCGGTGGTGGTCGGCGCCGTGCTCTTGTCGGGCTCGTGGAAGCCGGGCATCGGCTTCCATGTGTTCGGCGTCGAGGTCGAGCTTCAGAACCTCTCCCGCGACTTGATCCTGATCGCCGCCGCTGCCGCCTCGCTCTGGCTGACGCCGAAGGCGCTGCGCGTCCGCAACGGCTTCGAGTGGGGGCCGATCCTGGAAGTCGCCAAGCTGTTCGCCGGCATCTTCGTGACCATTATTCCGGTGCTGGCCATGCTGCGCGCCGCCCACGACGGCGCCTTCGCGCCGCTGGTCAGCCTCGTCACCGCCGAGGATGGCTCGCCGGTCAACGCCATGTACTTCTGGGCGACCGGCCTCCTGTCATCCTTCCTCGACAACGCGCCGACCTATCTGGTCTTCTTCAACTTGGCCGGCGGCGACCCGCAGCACCTGATGGGCGAGATGTCGACGACGCTGGTGGCGATCTCGGCCGGCGCCGTGTTCATGGGCGCCAACAGCTACATCGGCAACGCGCCCAACTTCATGGTCAAGTCGATCGCCGAGGGCGCGGGCGTCCGGATGCCCTCCTTCTTCGGCTATCTCGCCTGGTCCTTCGGCATCCTGGCGCCGCTGTTCCTGCTCATGACCTGGCTGTTCTTCGCTTGAGGTGAACCGCTTTCGCCCGGCGGGACTCAGAGCGAGAGGTCAGCCGGAGCGACGTTCCAGGCCTTGACGGAGAAGCAGACGCCGTCGCCGACGAGGTGCGCCACGGCGCCGGTGTTCATCTTGGCCTCCTCTGGCGACAGACCGAGGCTCTTGGCGACCAGCCTGAAGATGCCGTTCGACGACACGACCAGCACGACGGCATCGTCCTCATTCTCCTTGCGGATGCGGACGAGCAGGCTCTTCCAGCCGTTGATCACCCCGGCCTCGCCGGGTTGCCAACCGAAACCATCCGGCCAGACGGAACGCTTCTGCCAGTCGTCGATGACCTGATCGCCGACCTCGGCGCGGATCTCGTCGTTGGAGCGCGCTTCCCAGCTGCCATAATCGATCTCGCGCAGATCGTCGCTGATGACGATCCTGTCGGCGTCGACGCCCTGATCGGCCGAAATGATCTCGGCGGTCTGCCGCGTCCGCTTGAGCGGGCCGGCATAGATGCTGGACGGCCGCAAGCCGGCGGCCTTGAGGCCGGCGGCCACGGCGGCGGCCTGCTCGCGTCCCTTTTCCACCAGATCGAGATCGCTGCGCGCGCCAACCCAGACGACCTTGTCGCCGGGGCCGAACGTGTTGCCATGACGAACCAGGATAAGATGCATCGGTACGCTCCTCGCGTTCAGACCAGTTCGCCTTCGCGGGCGATCAACTGCTCGACGACGGCGACATCCTCCGGCGTATCCACCGAGGCATGGGTCCGCCCCCGATAGTCGACCTCGACGACGCGAACCGTCATGCCGTTCTCCAGCGCCCGCAGCTGCTCGAGCCCCTCGGTGTTCTCCAGCGGCGACGGCGGCAGCGCGACATAGCGCCTCAGACCGGCCTGCGTGTAGCCGTAGAGGCCGATGTGGCGATAGACGCTGGCGAACCCCGGCTTGCGAATGAAGGGAATGATCTGCTTGGAAAAATAGAGCGCGTTGTGATTGAGGTCGAAGGTCACGGTGGTGCCGCTCGACGGCGCCTTTTCCTTGTGGGCACGCAGCTCGGCGAGCGCATCGTCGGTGAGCCGCACCGCAGGCGTCACGATGTCGAAGCCGGACGGCGAGGAGAAGGCGGCGATCATCTCCTCGAGAATCCACGGCGGCGTCAGCACGGCGTCGCCCTGGAAGTTGATCACGCCGCTCTCGACGATGCCGGCCGCCTCGATCGCCTCGGCCACCCGCTCGGTGCCGTTGCGGCATTGCTCCGAAGTCATCACCGCCTCGGCGCCAAAGCCCCTGGCAAATGACGCCACGCGCTCGTCCTCGGTGGCGATCACCACGCGCGACGCCCCCTTGGCGGTCCGGGCGATGCGCCAGACGCGTTCCAGCAGGCTGATGCCTGCGATGGTCAGCATCGGCTTGCCCTCAAGACGCTGGGAGCCGTAACGGGCGGGAATGACGATGGCAACGGACATGACGGGGCGCTTCCTCCAAGTGCGACCTCACTATTACAGCTTGGAAGCACTGTCGAGACTAAGCAGGCCGCCGCACGGGCAAGGCGACCTCACCCGCGCCACGCTTCCTCAATGAAGGCAGATGGTTGGCTCGCTACTCCGGAAGGCGCTGGCGGTCGGCAAAGAGGGCGCCGGGAATGACATGAACCGGCGAGGACGCCTCGTCGCTTCCCTTCTCCATGGCATCGACCAGACAGGTGAAGGCGACGTCGGCGATCCTGAGCGTGTCCTGACGGACCGACAGCACGCGATTGGAGCTGAGTTCCATCAGGGGGTGATAGTCGAACGTCCCGAGAATGATGTCCCTAGGAACGCTTCCAAACCGGTCGACAAGCGCCTGGATCGCGCCTTCGAGGATCAGCAGCGATGACGAAATGAAACTCTTCGGCGGCCTGCCGAGACGCGCCAGCAGATCCGCCATCAACCGGTGACCGGAGGAGGCGCTGTCGTCCTCGGGGTCCGTCAGAAGGCGCTCGCTGGCGCCGGCCGCGCCGAAGGCATCCGTGAAGCCGGCAATACGGGCGGCGATACTGGGCATTTCCGGTCGGGCGCAGAGGAAGAACACGTCACCGCCACTCTCGGCCATGATCTGCCCGGTCAACCGGCGGGCGCTGGCTTCATTGTCTCCGACAACGGTTGGAAACAGTGTCTTGGGAAAGGCGCGGTCGATCACCACCGTGGCCACGTTGCGCTGCCCGCGTCGAACGAAGCGCGCCGGTTCGGGCTGCTCGCAGGGCGATATGATGATGCCGTCGACGCCGCGCGCCAGAAGGCCGCTGATCGTCTGGCGCTCCCGCTCCGGCTTCTCGTGCGTCGAGGCGGTGAGCAGAACGAGCCCCCGGTTCCGGCAACGCTCTTCCAACTGGGCGATCAACCTGGCGAAGTGGGCGTTGGCCAGATCGGGCACGATGCAGCCGACGGCATCGCTGCGCCTGAGCTTGAGGCTGCGCCCCGCGTGATCGACCACATAGCCATGCTTGGCGACGTAGGCCTCCACCGCCTGGCGCGTCCGCGCACTGATGCGATAGCGTTCGGCCTGTCCGTTGATGACGAGGCGCACCGTGGTGACGGACACGCCGATCTCGGCCGCGATCTCCTCGATCGTCCGAGGGCGCGGCGTATCCTGCGTCACCTTCTCGTCCAAAGCCAACTCTCCACATCGGTGCGGCCGCCGACAAGGCGTGCCGAAGAAGATGGCGCGGGCAGCCGGGCAGCCCGCGCACTGTGGGTGTTCATTCCGCCGTGCGGCCCTCGGCGTCTGGAGCCGACATCGCCTTGCGGGCGCGCCGCCAGGCGCCGAACTTCGGTCCGACGACCGGCAGGAGGAGCGTAAGAACGGCGATGGCGAGGAATATCGCGCAAATCGGCCGGGTCACGAAGATCGAAAAGTCCCCGTCCGACATGATCAGGGCACGACGAAGGTTGGCCTCCACCATCGGCCCCAGGATAATGCCGATGACAATCGGCGACATCGAAAAGTCGAGCCGCATCATCACATAGCCCAGAACGCCGGCAATCATCATGACGAACACGTCGATCATGGTGTGGTTGACCGAGTAGCTGCCGACCGCGCACAGCACGAGGATGATTGGCACCAGCACCTTGCGCGGCACGATCATCACCTTGGTGAACAGACGAATGCCGAGGAAGCCCAGCGCGCCCATCAGCAGGTTGGCGACCAACAGGCCGATGAAGATCGTGTTGACCTCGACCGGATGCTCGGTAAACAGCATCGGCCCGAGCTGAAGCCCCTGCACCATGAAGGCGCCCATCATGATGGCGGTGGCGCCATCGCCGGGAATGCCGAGCGTCATCAGCGGCACCATGGCGCCGCCCGACACCGCGTTGGCGCCCGCCTCGGGAGCGGAGACGCCCTCGGGCGAACCGTGCCCGAACTCTTCGGGGTGCTTCGACCAGCGCTTGGCCTCGGTGTAGGAAATGAACGAGGCGATATCGCCGCCGGTGCCGGGAATGGAGCCGATCACCGTGCCGATGGCCGACGAGCGGACGTAGGTCGGCAACACGCGGCGGAAATCCAGCCACGTCGGCAGCACGCGATCGATCTTGACCTTCACCTTGCGATCTTTGCTGCGTCCCTTCTCGACGGCGTTGTCTTCCATGCCGAGCATGGCCTGGGAGAAGGCGAACAGGCCGACGAGGATCGGCACGAAGGAAATGCCGCCCATCAGATAGTAGCTGTCGAAGGTGAAGCGCATGCCGGCGGTCATCGGATCGAGACCGATGCAGGCGATGGCGAGACCGATGGCGCCACCCATCAGGCCCTTGATGATCGAGTGCGAGGACACCGAGGTGATGATGGAGATGCCGAAGACGCCGAGCGCGAAATACTCGGGCGCCGACAGGCCGGTTGCCACCTTGGCAAGCTGGGGGGCCACCAGAATCAGTGCGATGGTCGAGAACACGCCGCCGAACACCGAGGAGCCCGTGGACAGGCCGAGCGCCCTGCCCGCCTCTCCCTTCGTGGCCATGGGATAGCCGTCCAGCACGGTGGCCGCCGAGGCCGGGGTGCCAGGCGTGTTGATGAGGATGGCGGTGATGGAGCCACCGTAGATGGCGCCGCAGTAGACGCCGAGCAGCATCAGGATGCCGGCCATGCCCTCGAAGGTGAAGGTCAGCGGCAGCAACAGGGCGATGCCCATGTTGACCGTCAGGCCGGGAAGGGCACCGATGAGGATGCCGGCGAAGACACCAAGGAACAGCATCACCAGCGACTGGGCACTGAAGACGATCTCGGCGGCGTGAAGGATGTCGATCATGGAGAGCGTCTCCCGGCCGTCATTCGAAGAGCGAAGGCGGCGGCAGCTCGTTGTTGAAGATGAGGACGAAGAACACCCAGACCACCGCGATGACGCCGACGGTGGTCAGCGAGATCTGCAGCGGGCTGCGCGAGCCCATCAGCAGCATCAGGGTCGGCACGAAAACGGCCGAAGCGGCGATGAAACCGAAATAGGTGAGCAGCACGGCGAAGACCAGCGCGATCGCGGCGCCGAGAAAGGCGATGCGAACCGGCACCGAGTGAAGGTCCACGGTGCGTCCGGCATGCGCCGACCGGACGAAAGCCACTTCCGCCCCCTGCACGCAGCCGAGCACGATGAACAGCCAGGCAATGGCGCTTGGCCAGAAGGCTTCTCCGGGTACGCCGTACTCGTCGAAATGGGTCAGGTCGCCGGCAAGCCAGAGGATGGTCGCCCCCAGCAGCACCGAGAGGATGGCGACGACGACATTGGCTGATCTCATGATGCGTCTCCGGTGTCATCCGCGCGGCGCATCGGCCGCGCGGATCCGCTTGTCGATCTGCCGCTTACTTGGCTTCGGCGATCAGTTCCTTGTAGAGGTCATGGTCGGCCTGCATCATCTTGGCGACGTCGTCACCGACGAGCGTGCCCGGAACGATACCCTGCTTCTTCATGGCTTCCTGATACTCGGGGTTGGCGAGCACGGCCTTGAAGGCGGCGACGAGCTGCTCCTTGGCGGCCGGGTCCAGATCGGCCGGCGCCGCGATGGCGGCCCAGGCGCGCATGGCGACGCCCGCGTCGGCACCGAGGGCCTCCTCGAAGGTCGGAACGTCCGGGAACAGGGCGAAGCGGTGATCATCCATCACGCCGAGGATCTTCAGCACGCCGGCATCGACCTGCGACTTGGCCGAACCCGGGGTGGTGATGACGGCGTCGACATGTCCGCCGACGAGGGCGGCGATCGACGGACCGGTCCCCTCGTTGAACGGGATGTGCTTGAACTTGACGCCGAACTTCTTCTCGATGTTGGACGTGGCAAGGTCATAGATGGCGCCGGCGCCGGAGTTGGCGACCTGGATCTTGCCCGGCTCGGCCTTGGCGGCGTCGATCAGCTCCTGCAGCGTCTTGTAGGCGCTGTCGGCGCGAACGACCACCGCGCAGGGGTCGGCGATCTGGGCGACCAGCGGCGTGAAGTCGGCATAGGTCACCGGCGCCTTCTTCTGGTGCGGGAACATCGCCAGCTCGACGGTGGTGGTGCCGAGCGTCAGGCCATCGGGCTTGGCATGCGCCAGCTCGATCAGGCCGGTGACGCCGTTGCCGGCCGGCTTGTTCTCCGGAACGAAGATGATGCCGCTCGGCAGATACTGCTTGGCGTACTCCAGCGTCAGGCGGGTCGAGGTGTCGGTGCCGCCACCGGGGTTCTTGGGAATGATCACCGAGATGTTCTTGGTGGGATAGGTGATCTGCTGCGCGGTCGCACCGGTGATACCGAGCGCGAGGATCGCGGACATGACGAGTCCTAGAGTCTTCATAATGTCTCCTCCAGCCTTCTTCGTTGCGAGGAACCGGTGTGGCTCCCCTTCGTTTGGCGATCCGGCCTCGTCCCAGCCGAGGGATCGCCGCTCCCAGTCCACATTGGGCCTGATGGTTTCCCCGGGCGCCGTCAGCGACCCGTGAACTCTACGATCGCGTGGGCGATGGCGCTACGATTCCATGTGTAGGTCACATGAAGCGCACCGCCCGCCTCGATGATCGCCGGATAGGAGAACTCGCCCTCCTCCGTCTCGAAATCGAGGCAGTTCTCCCACGTTTTGCCGTCGTCTGGCGACAGGGCAAGGGAAATCGGCGTACGACGCCCCCAGTTGCCCGCCACCGGATTGTAGACCAGCGCCAGCATGCCGCCCGTCGTCCGGACGAGATCGATGCCGCTGTTGTTGTTGGGCAGCGCGGTGGCATAGGCCGTAGACCAGCTGCGGCCGAGATCGGTCGAGTCCGTGCGATAGACCGATCCGCGCGTCGAACGCATCAGCATGTGCACGCCTGCCCCGTCTTCCCAGGCCGTGGGCTGGATGACGCCATCCCACTTGAACACGGTCTCGGGGTTGGTTTCCCAAAGCGCCTCGGCGGCGAGGCCCGCCCACACGTCACCGCCCTGCCCGGCCGCGGCGGGGCGGCGATGCTGGAACGGCACGTCGCGGCGCACCCAGGTCTTTCCGCCGTCGGCCGACAGATCGGCGAAAGCGTCCCAGACGTCCGACGTCTCGACCGAACCGGGCGCCAGCCACTCGCCGGACGAGAGACGGATGAGCTTGTTCTTGACCGGACCGCGCGGGCTCGTGTCGCCGGCAACCAGGGGGACCGGCGCCGACCACGTGAGGCCGCCGTCGAGCGACGTCGACCAGCGAGTAGTCCAGTCGTGCACCGTCGGTCCGACCTTGTAGAACAGGTGGACGGCGCCGCCCTCGGCGAACAGCACCGGGTTCCAGTGGGCAAGCCCCTCCTCGGCCATCAGGCGGCGGGGCGCCGCCCAGGTCGATCCGTCACCGCGCGACAGCCAGATGGCGACATCGCCCTCGCCTTCCCGCCGGCCACCGAAATAGGCCACGAGAAGGGTGCCGTCGCCCAACCGAACCAAAGTCGAGGCGTGGCAGCTGTCGAAAAGGCCGTGGTTCGGCGGCAGGACATAGCCCTTGTGCCGTAGAACGACCTTCGCGCCGGAGGGATGTGCAGCGTGGCTCATGCAGCCTTTCCCTTGATGCCGAGCGTCTTCGCCACGTCCTCTCCGAGAGCGACCATCTGGTCCACCACATCGTAGAGCTGGGAGCGAAGAAACGGACCGGCTTCGCGAACGCGCGCGGTCGCCGACGAGAAGTTGCCGATCCGGCGCTGGAAGTCCTTGGCCGAGATCGGATAATCGACGTTCTCGATCAGCGAGGCGGTCGTCAGATAGCGCGCCAGCGCATCCGCCGTTTCCGGCTGGGTGGAATGGTTGGCGCAGAGCCAGACGTAGAGCTCGGGATGGAAGTTGGCCATCACGCCGGAATAGCCGGAGGCGCCGGCCCGCAAGGATGCGAGCAGCGTCTGCGTATTGGCATTGGCGATGTTGAGCGACGAGCCCTTGGTCAGCGCCAGCCGGCGCCGGATGACGTCGATGTCGCAGCAGGTGTCCTTGATGAAGGTGTAGCGGCCGCTCCCGGCGCACCACTTCACCACGTCGTCGGACAGAAGCCGCTTGTAGGGATAGGGGCACTCGTAGATGCCCAGGCCGAAGTCGCCCGGCACCTTCTCGGTCAGCGCGGCGATCTTCTCCAGCACCACCGCGTCGGACGCCGACTGCGGCGCCAGACGGTTGGAGATCAGGATGACGCTGTCGACACCGGTCTCGCCGATCTCGTGAAGCTGCTCGATCTGCTGGCTCTCGGCATTGGCGGTATGCCCCGAGGCGACCACCGGCACGCGGCCGGCGGTCTTTTCAAGCACGAAGCGGGTGAGCGCGACCGATTCCTTCTGGCTCAGAAAGAACATCTCGCTCGACTGGCAGTTGGCGAACAGGCCGGACACGCCAGCGGCGACATACCAGTCGATCAGCCGTTCGAGCGACGCCCAGTCGATTTCGCCGGCGTCGGTGAAGGGCGTCAGCATGACCGGCCAGACGCCTGAATACTTGTTGGAGTTCGTCATCATCGTCTCGCGAAATGGATACCGTCAGAGCAGCGCGCGCGCGTCGCCGGCCACCTGCACCTTGATGTTCTGGGTGATCGCCTGGGCAACGAAGGCCTTGAGCACGTCGGCGAGCTTGTCCTCGTCCACATAGGCGATGGTAACATGGTTGGACTGGTGGCCGGACATCAGCTCGTCGCGGCCGACGCCGTCGAGCACCGCGTTCAGCAGCGGCCACTCGTAGCAGGTGGCCTTGCGGCGGCGCTCGAACTCGGCCTCGGGCAGCTCGACGGCGTGACCGGTGCCGATCTGCATGATGACGGAGGTGCCTTCATAGTGGGCGCGCGCCCAGAGAAGACGGCCCGCCTTACCCTGGCCGGTGATGGTCGAGCCACCCTTGGGGAAGTACATCGCCGGCTGGCGATAGCCGGTGGCGCCGGCAATGCCGCCCTTGAGGTGGCCGAAGGGCACGGCGCCGGAGATCTCGAAGTCCCAGACGAACTTGCCGTCCCAGTTGCTGCCCCAGCGGATGTCGTGCAGCGTCGTCTCCGACGGCAGGCCCAGGCTGTCGAGCAGGCGGAACATCATGGTCTGGGGAATGGCGGTACCCATGTCCACTTCGTTGGCGCAGGGGATCGGCTTGCCCTCGCGGATGATATGGCCGTCCTCGGCCGGGATCGGGAACCGCTCGGCGGAGCCGATGGCGCCCTCGGCGAAGTCGGAAGCGGCGCAGGAGCGGGCGAGGCCCTGCTGATACTGCACACCGACGCAGGACAGGCCGAAGCGTTCGGCGTAGCGGGCAAGCGCGATCATCATCGCGCACTGCTCCTTGACCTGATCGCGGGTCAGCTCCGTCGCCGCGTCCTTTCCGAAGCGGAACTTCATGCCGCGCTTCTCATACCAGGCGACGCAGTCCTCGCGCAGGGCATCCGGCACCTTGGCCATCTCGACCAACAGGTCGGCCTGCGACAGGCTTTCGAGCGGCATGCCGATGTCGCAGAGCGCCTTCTGCGGGAAGACGCCGTTCATCATGCCCATGCAGAGCGTATCGAACAGGCCGAGGATTTCCTTGTTGCGCAGCGACCAGGCGCCGAGGGCGGCGCCCGCCTTGCCCGCTTCGCTCTTCATCAGCGGATGATCGGCCGGGATATCGGTGAGGTAGGAGAGATCATGCTCGATCTTGCCCGTCTCCAGCCAGGATTTCAGGCCGGCAAGGAAGAAGGCGTCGTCGAAGTTCTCCGACCACAGACGCGAGTAGTTGCGGCCGAGCGCGGTGAGCGAGCCGGCCATGCACAGCATGCCGACGAGGCCCGGCCAGGTGCCGTCGAAGTTGGCGAGCAGCAACACCGGACCGCGATGAGTGGCCAGCGACGGGGCGATGTGGTGCGAATACTGCCAGGCGGTCAGCAGCACGATCACCGGCGCGTCGGGATCGATCGCCGCGAACACGTCCGATCCCTCGCGCTGGCTGGCGATGAAGCCGTGCCCCTTGTCGGCCTTGATCGGATGGGCGCGCTTCAGCGTCTTGCCGAAATGATCGGCGAGCGCCTTCTCCAGCAGCGCCTCGTACTTGGCTTCGACGGGCCAGCACTCGACGTTGGCGCTCTCGCGCAGGTCGGCGTTGGTGACGAACAGCACCTCGTTCTTGGCCGGCGTGATCTGGTCGAGGGTAGCGGGAAGCTTCATCGCGAACATGGGTTTGTCGTCCAGTTGTTTCAGAGGAAATCGGCCATGGCGGTGCACCCGATCGCGCAGCCGCCAGCGGCCCGCGAAATGCGGGTTCTGCAAGGACCGAAGGCTGCGCTACCGTTTGCTACGTCGTGTTAGCAAAGGAGCTAAAGCACCCCATTCCGTCTGTCAAGGTCAGCCAAAAGTCGTATGGAGTTGGGGAGAGAAAGCCTCCTGAACGCCTGCGCCGCCCCCGTTCAAGGCCCTCCCCCAAGAGAAGGTTCCGGCTGCATTCCGCTGGAATGACAGGACAAAAAAGAGCCGGCTGGCGTTCTGCCAACCGGCTCTCGAGCCTGCGATGTCCGGCGCTGCGCCTACATCAACAGATTGGGCAGGAACAAAGAAATCTGGGGGAACAGGATCAACATCGCGACGAGGAACAGGATTGTTGCGATGTGCGGTAGCGCCTCGACGAGATACTCGTCGATGGTGCAGTCGAGAAGCCCGCAGACGGTGAACATGGCGACGCCGACCGGCGGCGTCATGCCGCCGAAGGTGACCATGGTCATCATGACGATGCCGAAATGCACCGGGTCGACGCCGAGCTGCAGCACGATGGGCAGGAAGATCGGCGTCAAGAGCAGCACCAGCACCGTCGCCTCGATGAAGCAGCCGGCGATCAGCAGGAACACGACGATCAGAAGCAGGATCACCGTCGGGTTCTGCGTCAGGCTCAGCATGCCCTGGGCGATGGCCTGCGGCGCCTGATCGAAGATGATCGCGTAGCCCACCATGCCCGAGAACATGATGATCAGCACGATCAGGCCGTTGTCGATCACCCCGTGCAGCAGCGCTTCCATGGCGCCCTGCCACGTCAGCTCGCGATGGAGCAACACGCCGACCACCACCGCGTAGACCACGGCGAAGGCGCCGACTTCCGACGGCGTAAACACGCCGCTGCGGATGGAGACGAGCAGCGCCACCGGGAACAGCAGCGCCCACTTGGCATGCCACACCGCGCCGCCGACGGCCCTCCAGCTGGGACGATTGACGGTCGCCGACCGATAGCCCCGGCGGCGCGAGACGAACCACACCGTTATCATCAGGCCGGTCATCATCATCAGGCCGGGAATGATGCCGGCCAGGAACAGCCGGCCGATGGAGACGTTGCCGACGAAGCCATAGAGGATCAGCCCGAGGCTCGGCGGGATGGTGGCGGTGATCAGCGAGCCGACGGCGATGGTGGCGGCGGTGAATCCCTTGGAATAGCCGTTGCGAACCAGATCCGGGCCGAGGATGCGCGCCTCCATGGCGGCATCGGCGACGGCCGAGCCGGAGACGCCGCCCATCAGCGTCGACAGCACGATGCAGACCTGCGCCATGCCGCCCGACATCCAGGACACCAGCACCTCCGAACATCGGATCAGCCGCGAGGTGATGCCGGTCTTGTTCATCATGTGCCCGGCCAGCACGAAGAAGGGCACGGCCAGGAGCGGGAAGCTCTGCGAGGCCGAGGCCACCTGCTGGACGCCGATCGACGCCGGCATCACCTGGGATATGGCGAAGAAGGAAAAGCCGGAGATGCCGATGGCGAAGGCCACGGGCGCGCCGACGATCAGAAGGCCGAAGAACAGGCCGACAAGAAGCAGCATTTCGCCGGTCATAGTTCGCTCTCCGCGGCGGCGGCCAGCGCCTCTTCCTTGGTTCGGGTGGGCGTGAACACGAGAATGGGCCGGCCGGTGGCGGTCCGAATCGCCTCGATGAGCTGGCCGGCAAGCGTGATGGCCAGCAGCAGGCAGCCGATGGGAACGGCGGCGGTGACATAGGCATAGCTGATGCCGCTGTCGCCGAACTGCCGTTCGAGGTTCAGCATCACCAGCTTGTAGCCGAGGTAGCTGAGCGACAGCAGGAAGACGAGGATCACCACGCCCGTGACGATGTCGAGATAGACCCGGTAGCGGGGCGGTATCCAGCGCACGAACAGGTCGACGGCGATCAGGCCGCGCTTGCGCATCGCCATGTCGGCGCCGATGAACGAGGCCCAGACGAACAGCAGCTGCGCCACGTCCATCGACCATACGAGCGGATATCCGAACCAGCGCATGACGCCGGCCATGAAGACGAGCCCGACCATGACCGCGAGCAGAATTCGCGCCACGACGGACTCCACGCGCATGATCTGTAAGGACATGACGCAGGCTCCGGAAAATCAGGGCATCGGACCCGGAAAGACGAAATCGGGCTTTGGGAAATCCGATGCGGCAACAGGATACAGGATCGCCGCGCCTCCGTCAGGACGCGCGGCGATCGGGGGATTACTGGGCGAGAATGGCGTCGACCTTCTTCTTCAGGTCGGTGTAGCCGAGCTTCTCGTAGACGCCCGCCGTCGCTTCCTTGAACGGCGTCACGTCGATCTCGTTGATGGTCATGCCGGCGGCGGCCATCTTGGCTTCAAGGTCGACCAGCGCCGCCTCGGTGCCGTGCGAGGCGACGTCGCCGGCCTTCAGCGACTCTTCCTTGAGGATGGTCTGCAGGTCGGCCGGCAGCGCGTCGAACCAGGCGGCCGAGGTGACGAGACCGGTGATCAGGTTGAAGTGGCCGGTCTTGGTCAGGTACTTGGTGACTTCATAGAGGCGCGAACCGTAGGCGGCGGGATCCTGCGCCTCGACGGCGTCGATCACCTGCGTCTGCAAGGCCGAGTAGACGTCGGCCCAGGCCATCGGCGCCGGGGTGGCGCCCATCGCCTTGACGGTCTCGGTCCAGACGGGCGCGCCGGGCGTGCGCATGCGGATGCCCTCTAGATCGGCCGGCACCTTGATCGGCTTGTTGGTGAGGAGATGCCGCTCGCCCTGCCACCAGTTGAACGACAGCACCTGCAACTGGGCGCTGTCATGCAGCTGTTTGGCCATGTCGTCGAGCAGCGGCGAGGTCACCACCTTGCGGATGCCGTCGTAGCCGGAGGCGAGGTAGGGGCCGGAGAGAACGCCGAAGTCCTTGACGAACACCGCGAGACGGCCGCCGTCGACCACCACCGCGTTGCCGGCGCCGGCGCGCGCCTGTTCCAGCACGTCCTCGTCCTTGCCGAGCTGCGAGCCGGGGAACAGGCGGACGGCGAGCTTGCCTTCCGAACGCGCCTCGACGTTCTTCTTGAGGTCCTCAAGGCCCTTGTAGAGCGGGTCGGTCGTGGTGAGCGCCGTGTTGATGTTCAGCGTGTAGTCGGCGGCCGAGGCAACGCCGAGCGACGAGACGGCCAGCGCCATCCCGCAGGCAGCCGTCAGTGCGGCCCGAGACAGAAATCCCATGGGTTCCTCCCAAGAAGACGAGCGCGTCATTCCTCCACGCGCCTCGTTGACGAGTAGTATGGTAGACGTCTAGAATGGCATCGGCAATCAAAAACTGCTGGTCCACCATTCAAACGATGGGCCCGGCGGACTGCCGGCCCTGACGATACGGTGAGGAACGGTCGGCAAGGGAGGGACAATGGCTTCGAGGGAGGATATCCCGAAGCGCTGTCCGGCGCGGCAAGCGTGCGACCGGTCCATTTGATAATGGGCGGCGCGGGCAAAACCGTATTTGTTGCCGGAGAGGAAAGCGCCTGCCTCGCCTGAATCGGGCGGCGGCGGAACGGGAGACGACACATGTCCAGGGCATCAGGCCATTTCACCCTTCACCCCGACCGGCTGTTTCCGGCCGATCCGGCGACGCGCGCCATTGCCCGCGACCTCTATGCCGGCATCGCCAAGCTGCCGATCATCAGCCCGCACGGCCACACCGACCCCGCCTGGTTCGCCGACGACCAACCCTTCGCCGATCCGGCCAGCCTGTTCGTCATCCCCGACCACTACGTCCACCGCATGCTCTATTCGCAGGGCATCCGGCCCGAGCAGGTGGGCGTACCGCGCCTCGACGGCGGCCCGGTGGAAACCGACAAGCGCAAGATCTGGCGCGTCCTCGCCGAGAACTTCCATCTCTATCGCGGCACGCCGTCCTACATCTGGTTGACCCACGCCTTCGAGACGGTGTTCGGCATCACCGAGGTGCCCACAAAGGACAACGCCGACCGACTCTACGACACCATCGACGCCGCGTTGGAAAAGCCGGAGTTCAGGCCGCGCGCCCTCTTCGAGCGCTTCAACATCGAGGTCATCGCCACCACCGAAAGCCCGCTCGACGACCTGCGCCACCATCGCAAGATCCGCGAGAGCGGCTGGAAGGGCCGCGTCGTCACCGCCTTCCGGCCCGATGCCGTCGTCGACCCCGCCTTCCCCGGCTTTGCCGACAATCTCGAAGTGCTCGGCCGCCTCACCGGCCACGACACGGCGACCTATGCCGGCTATCTCGCCGCGCTCGCCGACCGCCGCCGCTACTTCATCGAAGTGGGCGGCGCGACCTCGACCGACCACGGCCACCCGACCGCCCGCACCGCCGACCTCGGGGACGAGGACGCCGCCGCCCTCTACGCCCGCGTCCGCACGGGCAACGCATCGGCCGAGGACGCCGAGCTGTTCCGGGCGCAGATGCTGACCGAGATGGCCAAGATGTCCACCGTCGACGGTCTGGTCATGCAGATCCACCCCGGCGCCCGCCGCGACCACAACCCGGAGATCTTCCGCACCTACGGCAAGGACAAGGGCGCCGACATTCCCGGACCCACCGGCTATGTCGAGGAGCTGCGCCCGCTGCTCGCACGCTTCGGCAACCGCGCCGATCTCACCATCATCCTGTTCACGCTCGACGAGACGGTCTACTCGCGCGAGCTGGCGCCGCTCGCCGGCCACTACCCGGCCCTGAAGCTCGGCCCGGCCTGGTGGTTCCACGACAGCCCCGAGGGCATGCGCCGCTACCGCGAACAGATGACCGAGACGGCCGGCTTCTACAACACCGTCGGCTTCAACGACGACACCCGCGCCTTCCTGTCGATCCCGGCCCGCCACGACGTCGC
Source organism: Pleomorphomonas sp. NRK KF1 (assembly GCF_023721755.1). GTDB lineage: Bacteria > Pseudomonadota > Alphaproteobacteria > Rhizobiales > Pleomorphomonadaceae > Pleomorphomonas. The sequence continues at coordinate 28,136 of NZ_JAMDLH010000004.1, forward strand.
CCGCCGCGTCGACTGCGGCTTCCTCGCCCGCCTCGTCGCCGAGCACCGCCTCGGCCTCGACGATGCCCATGAGGTGGCGCACGACCTCGCCTATCGCCTCGCCAAGACGGCCTATCGGCTCTAGCCGGGGAGATGAGCGACATGTCCGACCCGACATCCGCCAGACGCCTCGGCGCCGCCAGCCTTCCCACCCTGCCCGCCGCCGTCGCCCGCCCCGGCTACGACCGGACCAGGGTGACGCCCGGCATCGTCCACCTGGGGCTCGGCGCCTTCGGCCGCTCCCATCTCGGCGTCTACACCGACGACGTGCTGGCGTCCGGTGCCACCGACTGGGGCATCGTCGGCGTCAACCTCCGGTCGCCCGACGTCGTCGATGCCCTGAAGCCGCAGGACGGGCTCTACACCCTGCTCTGCCGCGAGAACGGCGACGACAGGCTCCGCGTGATCGGCGCCTTCCTCGACGTGCTGAATGCCGCCACCGAACTCGACGCGGTGCTCCGGGCGATGGCAAAGCCCGAGATCCGCGTCGTCACCATCACCGTGACCGAAAAGGGCTACTGCCACGACCCCGCCACGGGCCGTCTCAACGAGGCGCACCCGATGGTGACGGCCGACCTTGCCGACCCCATGCATCCGCGCAGCCTGCCGGGCCTGATCGTCGAGGCGCTGCGCCTGCGACGGGATGCCGGCGTGCCGCCCTTCACGGTTCTCTCCTGCGACAACCTGCCGCAGAATGGCAGGATCACGCGGGCCGTGGTCACCCGCTTCGCCCAGCTCCGCGACGCCGACCTCGGCCGCTACGTCGCCGACGGCGTCGCCTTCCCCTCCTCCATGGTCGACCGCATCACGCCGGCCACCAAGGAGGCCGACCGCGCCATCGTCAACGCCGGCCTCGGCCTCGATGACGCCTGGCCGGTGGTGGCCGAGCCCTTCCATCAGTGGGTGATCGAGGATCGCTTCCCTGGGGGACGCCCGGCCTGGGAGGCGGCTGGCGCCATCCTCACCGATGACGTCCACCCCTTCGAGACGATGAAGCTCCGTTGCCTCAACGGCGCCCATTCGACGCTCGCCTATCTCTCGGTGCTCGGCGGCATCGAGACGGTGGCCGAGGCCATGGCCGACCCGCTGCTGCCCAAGGTGATCCGCCAGCTGTGGGACGACGACATCATCCCCACCGTGCCGCCGGTGCCGGGCACCGACGTTGCCGCCTACACCCGCGACCTCGAAGAGCGCTTCCGCAATCCTGGCATTCGCCATCTCACCCTGCAGATATCCTCCGACGGTTCGCAGAAGCTCGGCCCACGCCTGCTTGCGCCCGCCGCCGAGCGCATCGCCGTCAAGAACGCGCCGAGGGTGGTGCCGCTGACGGTGGCCGCCTGGATGGCCTTCCTGCGTCAGGGCGACGATCAGGGCCGCGCCTGGCTCGTGGCCGACCCGATGGCCGCCCGCCTGACGGCCATCGCCAGGGAGCACAAGGACGACCCGGCGGCGCTGGCCGACGCGTTGTTTTCCCTCGGCGAGATCTTCCCGCCCGCCATTGCCGGCGACGCGCCGTTCCGCAAGGCGACGATCCAGCACCTCAGAAGCCTGCTGGATCGCGGCCTTGCCGCCACGCTCACCGCCTTCCTGTTCCGATGATTTCGGCTCACCGCTTCCCTGGAGTATCCCACCATGCAAGAGACCTGGCGCTGGTTTGGCCCCGATGATCCCGTCAGCCTTCAGAAGGCCCGGCAGGCCGGCGCCACCGGCATCGTCACCGCCCTTCATCACATGAACCAGGGCCAGGTTTGGACGGTGGACGAGATCGAGAAGCGCAAGGCGGAGGTCGAAGCCGCCGGCCTCACCTGGTCGGTGGTCGAGAGCATCGGCGTCGGCGAGGAGATCAAGACCCGCACCGGCAACTATCGGGAAAAGATCGACAACTACAAGCAGTCGATCCGCAACGTTGCTCGCTCCGGCGTCAAGACCATCTGCTACAACTTCATGGTCATCACCGACTGGAGCCGCACCAACCTGATGTTCCGCCTGCCCAACGGCGGTTACGCGCTCCGTTACGACAAGGTGGATTTCGCCGCCTATGACCTGTTCGTCCTGAAGCGCAAGGGGGCGGAGGCCGACTACACCGAGGCCGAGATCGCCGCCGCCAAGGCGCGCCTTGCCGCCAAGAGCGCCGACGAGCTCGCCGAGCTCGAACGCAACCTGATCGACTGGCTGCCGGCCCGCGACTTCGCCTACACCCGCGACAGCTTCCGCGACATGCTGCAGCTCTATTCGGAGATCAGCCCCGACGACCTGCGCGCCAACCTCGTCGAGTTCCTCAAGGAAATCACGCCGGTGGCCGAGGAAGAAGGCGCCCGCCTCTGCATCCACGCCGACGACCCCTCCTTCCCGATCTTCGGCCTGCCGCGCGTCATGTCGACGGCCGACGACGTCCGCAAGATGTTCGCGGCGGTGCCTCAGGAAGCCTGCGGCCTGACGCTCTGCACCGGCTCCTTCGGCTCGAACACGAAGAACGATCTCGTGGCCATGGCCAGGGAGTTCGGCCCGCGCATCCACTTCGTCCACCTCCGCAACGTCGCCCACGAGGCGGACGGCTCGTTCTACGAGGCCGATCATCTCGGCGGCGACACCGACCTCATCGGCGTCGCGGCGGCCATCCTGACCGAAGAGGAGCGACGGCGCTCCGTCGGCCGGGCGGATGCCGAAATCCCCTTCCGGCCCGATCATGGTCACCTGATGGGCGACGACATCGGCCAGAAGTCCAACCCCGGCTATTCCTTCGTCGGTCGCCTCAAGGGCCTCGCCGAACTGCGCGGCGCCATCAAGACCATCGAAGCCTTCCGGAGCGGCCGCGTCTCCTGACGCGGTCTCCTCGTTCGATCCTTCGCGCATATGGGGCGGATGCCCGGCCACCTTGCCGGCATCCGCCCCTTTCTCGTCATCGGCCAAAACTTAGCAAATCAGCTAAGTTTTCTCTTGCGCCAAATTCGACAGCAGGCAATACTTAGCAACATGACTAAGCATGATCCCGATCTGTCGCTGCTCTTCCATGCGCTGGCCGACGCCACCCGCCGGTCGATCCTGACCCGTCTCGCCGAAACGCCGGCGCGGGTCACCGATCTCGCCGAGCCCACCGGCCTCAGGCTGCCGACGGTGATGCGGCACCTCGCCGTGCTGGAGGAAGCGGGACTGATCGTCACCTCCAAGGACGGTCGCGTCCGCACCTGCGCCATCGTGCCCGAGGCCATGGAGCCGGCCCGGACCTGGATGGACGACCAGCGAGCCATCTGGGAAGGCCGCCTCGACCGGCTGAACGCCTATGTGATGAACGTGATGAAGGAGCGCGGACAATGACGACGAGCATCGATCACGGCGGCGCGGGCCGCTTTGCCACGCTGACCTTCGAACGGGAGGTGGCGGCGCCGCCCTCCACCCTCTGGCAGGCCTGGACCGCCCCGGCGGCGCGAGCCGTGTGGGCCGCCCCGACGCCGGCCGTCACCGTGGAGTTCCTGGAGGCCGACACACGGGTGGGCGGCCGCGAGATATCGCTCTGCAAGGTGGCGGGCCAGCCGGACATTCGCTGCGAGGCCGGCTGGCTGGAGCTGCGGCCGGCCGAGCGCAGCGTCAATTACGAGGTGATCTCCTCCGAGGGCGTGACGCAGTCGGCGGCGCTGGTGACGGCGAGCGTCTCCGGCACCAGCGAAAGCAGCCGTCTGCGGGTCACCGTGCAGCTCTCCTCGCTGGCCGAAGACATGGAAGCCGGCTATCGGCAGGGCTTCGGCGCCGGCCTCGACAATCTCACCGGCGTCGCCCAACGCACCATGATCCTTCAGCGGATGATCAAGGCGCCGCGCAGCGTCGTCTGGGGCGCCTGGATGAACCCGGAAGCGTTGCCGCAGTGGTGGGGGCCGGACGGCTTCTCCTGCCGGACCCAGCGCATCGACCTCCGCTCCGGTGGCGAGTGGGTGTTCGACATGATCGGCCCGGACGGCACGGTCTACCCGAACCACCACCTCTATCACGACGTCCGACCCGAGGAGCGCTTCGGCTACACGCTGCTCTGGGGCGAGAACGGCCCCAAGCACGCCGACGCCTGGGGCGCCTTCGAGGAGGTGGACGGCGGAACGCAGGTGACGCTCGGCATGGTCTTCGCCACCGCCGCCGAGTTCCAGGAGGCCAAGGGCTTCGGCGCCATCGAGCTGGGACTGCAGACCTTGGGCAAGCTGGACCGCTTCATCGCCTCCCGCTGACGGATCGCCGCCAGCCACCACGCGACCGGACCGCTCGCGGGCACCCGTTGCCCCGCGAGCGCCGACCGCGACCGACAGTCGCCACCGGCGGCAAGCTATGGCAACGTTGCAAAAAGACTTGCGTGAAAACAAAGGGATAGAATACCCCGACCCGGCCCGGTTTCGCGGCAAAACCGCTGGACAGCCGGCGCAGCCTTATGCCATGGTAGTATCTCACTCGGAGATACGAACGTGCCGCCAACTGCCGCCGCCGGTTATGAGCTGGACCCCAAGCTGCCCATCGGCGCTCAGGTCTACGGCCTTCTGAAGCGGATGATCATCGGCCTCGTCTTCAAGCCCAACGAGGCCCTGAGCGAGAAGGAACTGGCGCTTCGCCTCGGCGTCAGTCGCACCCCGGTGCGCGAGGCGTTGATCCGCCTCGCCGAGGAAACCCTGGTCGACGTCTTCCCCCAGCGTGGTACCATCGTGTCGCCCATCCGCGTCGCCGAGGTGATGGAGGCACAGTTCCTGAGGGAAGCGCTGGAAGCCGCCGTGACCCGCCGCGCTGCCGAACAGCCGTCGGCCGCCCTGATCCGCGACCTCTCCCGCCTCATCGACGACCAGCACCACGCCGCCAACGCCGGCCGCCCCGAAGACTACATGCCCCTCGACGACGCCTTCCACCGCACGATCAGCGAAGGCACAGGCATGCCCCGCTCCTGGCGCCTCATACAGGGCGTCAAGGGCCAGATGGACCGCGTCCGCTTCCTCAGCCTGCCCAACAAGGCGCACCTGCTGCTGCTCACCGAACAGCACGCCGAAATCTTCAAGGCCATCGAAACCCAGGACCCCGACCGCGCCGAAGCGGCCATGCGCCACCACCTCAAGGAAGTCCTGAAAACCATCCACGAACTCGCCTCGGAAATGCCGGCGATCTTCGCGTGAGGGGATGAGCTGTCTCGGTACGAACCGAAGCCTCGGGGTTCGCCCCATCTGAGCAATGCTCGCTCGGGCAGACTGAGTGCGCTCTGGAACGGGTTGCGGTTGATAAGCGCGACCAGCCGATTGTCGCGATGCTGATGATCGAAGAGTATCATCGTTTCCTCGATAGCCAGCAACGACGGCTGCGACATATGCGAAGCCAAGGTGAGATGAACGGAACGGGAATGGCCAACGGCGACCTCAACCGGATCAGCAACCTCACATGGGGCATCGCCGATGGCGCGTTGCGGAATCTATCTTCGCGGCAAGTCCTGAAGACGGGGAGGTAGCCGCCTGACGATGCCTGTTCCCGCCAACCCGAAGATCTACCACATCGTCCATGTCGACAATCTTGCCTCGATTGTCGCCGACGGATGCGTGTGGCCGGACTCGGTGATGGCAAAGCGGGCGGATACCGCCGTTATCGGCAATAGCGAGATCAAGACCGATCGGCTGCACCTGCCCGTCGAGTGTCACGCCGGCACCTGCGTCGGCGATTACGTGCCGTTCTACTTCTGCCCTCGCTCCGTAATGCTCTATGTCATTTCGAAGCGGAATCACCCCAATGTGGCCTACAAGGATGGGCAAGACTCGGTCGTGCATCTGATGGCCGACATGCGCGAGGTGGTCGAGTGGGCTGAGGAAAACAGGCGGCGCTGGGCGTTCACCGACATCAACGCGGCCAACCGCGCGGCAGATTTCTACGGCGACCTGGCGATGCTCGACCAACTGAACTGGGACGCCATCAGTGCGCAGAGTTGGGTCTCCTGCCGCGATCACAAGATGGCTGAATTTCTGATGCACAAGAGCTTCCCGTGGGAGCTCGTCAAGGGTATCGGAGTTCATTCGGAAAGAGTGGGAGCGCAGGTTGTCGCGACGATGGGCAAGGCAGCGCATCGACCGAAGGTGAGAGTAAAACCGGATTGGTACTATTGAGGGAGGGTGGCGATGATTGAGTTCAAGACAGGCGACATTCTCCAGGCGGACGTGGAAGCGCTCGTCAACACGGTGAACTGCGTCGGCGTCATGGGGCGAGGCATCGCCTTGCAGTTCAAGAACGATTTTCCGGAGAACTTCAGAGCCTATGAAGTGGCCTGCGCGCGCGATGAAGTGCAGCCGGGCCGGATGTTCGTGTTCGAGACGCGGACCATGACCAATCCGAAGTTCATCATCAACTTTCCGACCAAGCGCCATTGGCGTGGCAAAAGCCGGATGGAGGACATCGACTCCGGCCTGAAGGCCCTCGTCGAGGAGATCCGTGGTCGCGGCATCCGTTCGATTGCCATCCCGCCGCTTGGCAGCGGCCTCGGTGGGCTCGACTGGTCGGAGGTGCGTCCACGCATCGTTGAAGCCCTGCGCGACCTCGACGATCTCGACGTGATCATCTTCGAGCCGAACAGCGCCCCCGTCGCCACGAAGTCGCTCGACGTGCCCGACATGACGCCTGGGCGCGCCGCGCTAGTCGCACTGGTGCAGCGCTACCTCGGCGGCTTGATGGACCCATTCGTGACGCTGCTCGAAGTCCACAAGCTGATGTACTTCATGCAGGAAGCGGGCGAACCGCTGCGCCTGAAATATTCCAAGGCGCCCTACGGCCCCTATGCCGAGAACCTGCGCCACGTATTGCGAGCCGTCGAAGGCCACCTCGTGACCGGTTACGCCGATGGTGGCGATGCACCCGACAAGCAGATCGAACTGGTGCCAGGCGCGGTGAAGGATGCGGAAGCCTTCCTTGCCGACAAGGGCGAAACGGTTGCCCGGTTCGACCGCGTCGCCGACCTTGTCGAGGGCTTCGAAACGCCATTCGGCCTCGAGCTGCTCGCGACGGTTCATTGGGTGATGAAAAACGAACATGCCGCCACCGCCGATGAGGCGACAGTTCGGGTCCACGCCTGGAACGACCGCAAAAAGCGCTTCTCGCCACGCCAGATCGGCATCGCCTTCGACACCCTTAGTGCCAAGGGATGGATTGCCGCCGCATGAGCGCCGATGCCTCGCAGAAAGGGCTGGAGGCTGCCCCCATGCGCAGAGCCGGATTTGTTCGTTTCGCCTTGGTCAAGTTGGTGGTGCTGGCAATAGCCGTTGCACTGCTCTTCGTCGCATTCCAGTACTACCTCGTCGGCGTCGGTCGCGACCTCACTAGCTTCATTCCACCCGAGTTCGGGCGGCCCAAGCTGTTGGACAAGCGGATCGAAATGGGCTGCTTTTCGGCCCTGTACTCGCTGGAATCATTGTCGCAAAACGAAATTGGCAAAGCCCTCGCCAGCGATCATCCAACCTCAAGAGGACTTCTCGATCTTGAGGGCGCACAAAAGAAGAGCCGGGGCTTTTCTGTCGGCGCAGTGTTCGAGAAGTTCTCGAACCAAAAGATGCTGGACGACCGTAGCGATAGAGCATCCGTCGTGACCCTCGGCGCTTCGTGCGGCGGCAACGGCGAACGCTCCGTCAAAGACGATATCATCCAAGACGTTTTCAACAGCGACAAGATATTTCACGCATTTGGCGAAGGCGATCACACGGTCCTGCTTGTCGACCCGGATCGCAAACTGCTGCTTCTTGCGTCCTGGTGAAGGGGACCTCGCTGCCGAGAGGAAGGCGCGTTCCGACGCTCTCCTACGCCTCCGCTGCCCATCCACCCAATGAGTAACCGTCGGGATACCCCGGCACCGACCCGATGCGCCAGAGCCGCAGGTCGGCTGCACGACTGGCAAATGCTTCACCAAGCCAAGGCCTGCGACCGTCGTCGATCAAGACGCGACGGCCTTTCTGAGGTCCAGGCGGAAATGGGCCGGGCCGACCTCCTCGAACAGCACGGTATCGCCGACGGCGGCGTCGGTGCGTTCGAAGAAGGCTTTCACGAAATCCCGTTCGCGAATGAACTTGCGCGGGCGCCCGTGCTGCGATTTCGGAATCTCGGCTGTGACCTTCAGGCCCTTGTAGTCAAGGCGGATCGCCCGGGGCGGCTTGGCCGGCACACCTTCCACCGGCTCGGTCAGGCGCCCGAGAACGGCCGTGATGTAGATGTGGGAGTTCTTGAGGTTCCCCTCGGTCAGCTGGCTCTCGAAAACGGGCATGCTCTGTCTTCCTGGCTGTCGCCGGCTTGGTGCCGCGCCCATTCGGCGCGGATGCGGTCGAGCAGGAGTCTGGCGGGTCTGTCGTTCGGATAACGGAGGACCGTCATGAAAGCCAGAGCGAGCGCCGCCTTGGCTGGAGCGACCGGACGGACATAGTAGCACGCCAAGGCCGGGCAGCGAGGGCAAGCGGAAAATTTCGGTCGACGTGGCAAGGCTGCCCTCCCCCGCCGTTCGGGGCGAGGAAGCGAAGCCTTGCGCGCCCGTCAGCGCTCGTTCTCGGGCGTCGACACCAGCCTGGCGGCGGCGGCGTTGGCGGCTTCCAGCGCCGGACGCATCGCTTCGCCCCGCACGAGGCCGGCGGCGAGAACGCCGATGAACTCGTCGCCCGCCCCGTGGGTGCTGACCAGCCGGACCGGCACCGCCGGCAGGGCATAGGGGGCTTCGTCGGCGCCGGCATAGACCAGCCCGTCGCCGCCGAGCGTCACCACCACGTGGAGGAAGCGTTGGGCGAGCTCGGCGGCCACCCCGAGGGCATCCGACGGGCCGGTGACCTCCCGGCCTGAAACGTCGGCAGCTTCGACGGCGTTGACCACCAATATGTCCACGTTCGCCTGCAACTCGGCCGACAGGGCGCGCGCCGGGGCGGCGTTCAGTAGCACGCGGACGCCCGCCGCCCGCGCGGCGGCAGCGACCTTGGCGTTGGCCGCGTCGGGAACCTCGTTCTGCAGCACCAGGATGCCGGTGCGGGCGAGCAGTTCGGACGCGGCGACGACATCCGCCTCGCCCAGCGACAGGTTGGCGCCCGACACGATCACCGCGCCATAGTCGCCGTCTGCATCGAAGATCGCCACCGACATGCCGCTGCCGGCCGTGCCGAGGACGCGCACGTGGCGGCGGTCGACACCGCGCCGGTCGAGATTGGCGATGAGCGCCCGGCCGAAGTCGTCGTCGCCGACGGCGCCGATCATCGCGGCGGGAACGCCGGCCTTGGCCGCCGCCACCGCCTGGTTGCCGCCTTTGCCGCCGCACTTCGGGAACCAGGCCGACCCCGCCAGCGTCTCGCCCTTGCGCGGCCGGTCGGGGCTGTCGACCATGATGTCGTAGTGAAGGCTTCCGAACACGGTCACGAGCGGCTTGTCGGTCATGGCATCCTGTCTTTGCGTTTGGAATTCACGGCCGACATGGTCCTCTGGAGGTTCTGCTCGGCGGCGCGGTAGTTGCGCTGGGCGACGGCGACGAACACCGCGTCCATGATGTTGAGCTGGGCGATGCGGGCGGCGGCGTTTTCACCCATCAGCGGCGAGCCCTGCGCGGTGGAGCACAGGACGACGTCGGCGATCTGGGCCAGTGGCGACGTGTCGTAGTTGGTGAGAACGATCGAGCGGGCGCCGTTCTTGCGGGCGAGCTGCACCGCCTCGATGACGGCGGTGGTGTTGCCCGAGTGCGAGAAGGCCACCACGACATCGTCGCCGCCCAGGAGCGAGGCCGACATCAGCATCATGTTGGCGTCGTCGTAGACGGCGCTGCGGATGCCGATCCGGAGGAACTTGTGCGCCACGTCGCGGGCGATCTGGGCCGAACCGCCCACGCCGTAGAAGTCGCGCTGGCGTGCCCGGTGGATGAGGTCGGCGGCGCGGTCGAAGGCGGCGACGTCGAGGATGGCCAGCGTTTCCTGCAACGCGTGGATCGAGGTGTGGAACACCTTCTGGATGATCTCCTCGGAGGTGTCGTCCGGCGACAGCTCCTGATGCATCTCCGAGGTGGGCAGCTGGTTGTAGAGGGCGACGGCGTTGCGGAACTCGCGGAAGCCGGCGAAACCAAGCTTCTTGGTGATCTTGACCACCATCGCCTCGGAGACGCCGGCCTCACCGGCGATCTCCTTCAGCGTCGTCTCTTCGTTGAAGTCCCGGAGCCCGAAGACCGTGTCCACCACCTTGGCTTCGAGCGGCGTCAGGAGCGGCATCATCATGCGGATGCGCGGACCCACGGACTTCAGGTCAAGACTGCCGGTGTTCATCCTCTACCCCTGGTCATGCGGTCGATGATCATTGCGACGAGGATAATAAGACCGGTGGCGAGAAGTTGATAGAACGCCTGAACGTTCATCAACGTCAGACCGTTACGCATGGCGCCGAGAATGATGGCGCCGAGCAGCGTGCCGATGATCGAGCCCTTGCCGCCCATCAGCGACGCCCCGCCGATGGCCGACGCGGCGATGGCGTCGAGCTCCCAGAGGTTGCCGAGGATCGGTTCGGCGGCGCCGAGTCGCCCGATCAGGATGGAAGCCGTCAGCGCGGCCAGGAAGCCGGAGATGACGTAGGCGGCGATCTTGGTGAGGGCGATCGGCACACCGGCGATATAGGCCGCCTCCTCGTTGCCGCCCACCGCCAGGAGATACTCGCCGAGCGGCGTCTTCTTGAGGAGCACCCAGGCGACGATTGCCACCACGGCGACGATCAGGATCGGCGAGGGAACGCCGAAGACGGTGCCGTTGAAGATGGCGCGATAGCTGGCGGGGATGCCGAGCACCGGATTGCCGCCGGTGTAGATCAGCGCCAGAGCCCGGTAGGTCGACAGCGTGCCGAGCGTGACGATGAACGGCTGCAGGCCGACCACCGCCACCAGGACGCCGTTGATCAGGCCGCAGAGGGCGCCGAGCATCAGGCCGGCCAGGATGGCCAGCGGCACCGGAACGCCGGCCAGGAGCAGCGAGCCGGAGATGACGGCCGACAGCGCCGCCGTCGGCCCCACCGAGAGGTCGATGCCGCCCGACACGATCACCAGCGTCATGCCCAGGGCGAGGCAGGCGTTGAGGCTCGACTGTTGCAGGATGTTGAGAAGGTTGCGCTCGGAAATGAAGCCCGGCGCCAGCAGCGCGAACACCAGGAGAATGACGACGAGGCCGATCAGCGTGCCGGCGTCGCGCAGGGCAAGCGTACGCGGCGCCCGCAGGGACGAACCATCGGCACCATCGGTAGGGGAAACAGACGACATGGGAAGCACCCGTCAGGAATGGGAAATGGACTGGCCGGCATAGCCGGGGATGGCGTGGGCGACGATCCGCTGCTCGGTGAGTCCCTCGCTCGGAAGCTCGGCCGCCAGTTCGCCCTCGCGCATCACCAGCACGCGGTCGGACAGGCGGATCACCTCGGGCAGCTCGGACGACACGACGATGATCGAGTGCCCCTCCGAGGCCAGCCGCTCGATCAGCGCGTGGATCTCCGACTTGGCGCCGACGTCGATGCCGCGCGTCGGCTCGTCGAACAGCAGGATCTGGCTGCTGGCGGCCAGCCAGCGGGCGATGATGCCTTTCTGCTGGTTGCCGCCGCTGAACAGGCGGATCGGCCGATCCGGCAGGAAGGGCCGGAGGTTGACGCCCTTGAGGTGCCGCTCGGCCGCCTTGTCGAGCTGGCGCCGGGCGATCAGGCCGCCGACCGAGTGGCGGCGCAGCGACGGCAGGCTGAGGTTGCTGGTCACCGAGCGGAGCGGGATGATGCCCTCGCGCTTGCGTTCCTCCGGGCAGAGGCCGACACCGGCGGCGATGGCCTCGCGCGGGTTGCGGAAGGCGACGGGCTTGCCGTCGATGGTCAGCGTGCCGGCCGAGCGGCGGTCGGCGCCGGCGATCAGGCGCAGCAGCTCGGAGCGTCCCGAACCGACGAGGCCGGCGATGCCGAGCACTTCGCCCTTGTGCAGGCGGAAGGAGACGTCGCGCACCCGCGACACCGCCGAACTGAGCCCCACCGCCTCAAGCTTGACCTCGTCGGTGACGAACGACCGGTGGGTCTCCTGGCTGAGCTCGCGCCCCACCATCAGCGAGACGATTTCCTTCTGGTCGACGCCGGCCAGGCTGCGCGAGCCGACCACGGCGCCGTCGCGCATGATGGTGGCGCGGTGGCCGATGCGGAACACCTCGTCCATCTTGTGCGACACGTAGATGATGGAGACGCCGCTGGCGGCGAGGCTGGCGACGATCTCGGCCAGCCGGTCGAACTCGCTCGGCGTCAGGCTGGACGTCGGCTCGTCCATGGCGACGATGCGCGCCTCGTCGAGAAGAGCGCGGGCGATCTCGACGATCTGGCGTTGCGCCACCTTCAGCGTCCGGATGGGCGCGGCGGGATCGATCGAGGGATCGATGCGGGCGAGCGCCACGGCGGCCCGCCGCTGCTGCTCGGCCCTGTCGACCACCAGGCCGCCGAGCCGCGTCAGCTGGTGGCCGAGGAACATGTTCTGCGCCACGGTCAGGTGCTGCACCTGCTGCAATTCCTGGTGGATCATGGCGATGCCGGCGGCGCGGGCCTGGATCGGCTTGCGCAGCACGAGTTCGCGGCCATCGACCAGAACCTTTCCGGAGGTCGGGCGCAACCCGCCCGACAGGATCCTGAGCAAGGTCGACTTGCCGGCGCCGTTCTCGCCGAGCAGCGCGTGGATTTCGCCGGCCGCGACCTCGAAGGTCACGTCGGACAGCGCGCGCACGCCGGGGAACTCCTTCGTCACCCCTTCGAAGCGCAGACGGGGTACGGGCTGGTTCATCAATACATCCTCCGGCGGGCGCCGACCGCACGGCCGGCGCCCCTCCTCAAGAGACTTACTTCTTCTCGTCTTCGATCAGCACGGCGCGCAGGTTGTCGCCGGCATCCTGATAACGGGCGACGTTGTCCTTGGTGATCAGCGCCTGCGGGGTAGAGACGACGCGCGGCAGCGCCTGGCCGGACACGAGGCGCAGGGCGGTCTCCATGGCGACTTCGCCGGTGAGAACCGGGAAGCTGTCGACCGTGCCGGTCAGTTCGCCGGCCTTGATCGAGGCATAGGCGTCGGAGATGCCATCGGTGCCGAACACCGCCACCTTATCGGCGAGACCGGCGGCCTTGACCGCCTCGACCACGCCGAGGGCCATGCCGTCGTTGTTGCAGTAGAAGCCGATAAGGTCGGGGTGCTGCTGCAGGATGTTGGTGGCCGCGTCATAGGAGGTCTGGCGGTCCCAGTTGCCCGGCACCGAGGCGACCACCTGGAACTTGTCGGAGTCGGTGGTGATGGTGGTCTTGAAGCCGTCGGTGCGCTGCACGGCGGCATAGACGCCGGCCTGCCCTTCGACGATGGCCACCTTGCCGCCCTCGGGACGGTTCTCGATGAACCAGCGGGCGACGCGCACGCCGTTGTCGCGCTGGACGTTGCCGACATAGTGCTCGGCGCTCGGGATCACCGCGTCATTGACGTTGACGACGGGAATGTTGGCGGCCTTGGCCTGCTCCATCATCGGCTGCAGGTTGGCGTCGGTCTGCGGCGACACCAGCAACACGTCGTAGCCCTGGGTGATCAACCCCTCGGCAATGGTCAGCTGGCCGAGCTGGTCGCCCTCGCTCTGGGCGGCCTGATAGACAACCGAAACGCCGACCTTGTCGGCATACTTCTGATAGCCTTCGCCAAGCGACCGCCAGTATTCGTTGGTCAGCGTCTTGGACACGCCGCCGACGCGCAGGCCGGACTTCAGGGTCGGCATCGGGCCGAACTTGGCGTCGAGCTCGGACCAGGTGATGCGGTCCTTCTCGGTGTCGGAGTTCAGCTTGGCCAGCTCCGCCGCCCAGGCCGAACCGGCCATGAACGCCAGGGCGACCGTCGCGCAGACTGTCGATCTGAAAATGGTCCTCATAGTCGTCGTCCTCCCATCAAGTAGAAAGTGGCCGGCGCCGACGTCGGCGCCGACGGATTCAGGCGCCGCCAAAGGTGAGTTCGTTGACAATGGCGAGGGCCGAAACGGCGTCCTGCCGGGCGATGGCCGCGGCAAGACGATTGTCGCCGTCGAGACGATCCATGACGGCGAACATCCGGCGCACCGTCGCGATGTTCACTTCGCATTCGTGAACGGGATCGAGACCGGTGGTGTCGGGGAAGGTGTCGAAGTAGATGGCGCCGCCGTAGCCGTCGGCGCGCATCTGGCGCAGGAGCTCGATGGTCTGCAGCGGATGCACCGAGCCCACCATCAGGCCGTCGTCGCGCTTGGCATAACCATCGTTGAGATGAATGCCGAGAATGCGGCTGTGGCTGCCGGCCAGTGCGGCGGCGAAAGCCGGCTGCTCGTCGGCGTAGAGCACATGGGCGAGGTCGAGCGTGATGCCGAGGTTCGGCCGGGCGACGTCGGCGATGGCGAGAAGCGTGGTGGCGCAGTCGGGCATCACGGCGAAGGAGCGCGGCTCGTTCGGCTTGTACTCAATGCTGATCAGGCAGTCGGGGTCATGGTCGCAGACCTCGCGAATGCCCTCGATCTCGTCTTGCCACAGCTTGCGATAGTCGGCCTGGAACGCATAGTCGAAGCCATCCTGCCCGAGCCACAGCGTCATCAGGGCCGTGCCCATTTCCCGGGCCGCGTCGATGCCGCGCTTGGTCATGTCGATCGCCTCGCGACGAACGACCGGGTCGGGGTTGGTGAAGGCGCCGATCTTGAAGGCCGGGTTGGAGTAGTAGCGCATGGCGAGGCCGTTGATCTCGAGACCGAGATCGCGAACCTGGCGGGCCATGGCTGCCGGCTGCCCCGGGACGTGGTCGGGAAAGTTGAGATCGACGTCGGTAAGCCCGCTCACCTTGGCCGCGCGCGCCGCCATCTGGGTGACGGAGGGCTTGCCGCTGAGGCCGGGCCACTCCAGTTCCGGACGACAGGCGAATGAATTGAGGCGAGTGGCAAAACGCAGGTCAGACACGGAAACACCCTTTCTGCAAAAGCGATTTCAACATCACAAAAAAACATCAATTAGTGAAGTTAGAATGATCACCTACGACCTACGCCTTTAGTCGTAGTGGCGTCGGGGAGAATGGCGCGCGGTGGTGGCAGGGCGCGCGTCACGCGCAACCTCTACGGTATTTGGCTGGAAAACGCCTGTTGCAACGGCTTTTCATTTGCGCCTTCGAGGCATCGAAGCCGCCCCGGAAGCCCGGTGACAGCCGCGCGGCAGCGACCGGGGCATCATATGGGCATCGCCATAAGTTCACAAATTTCTGACAATTGTGAAGTTATGCGACACTCAGGCGCTTGCGCCGCCATCCTCGCTGGAATCAGCATGTCAAGCCATGGGCGAGCCGCGTTTCGCTTGCCGATCCTGTTCCGAAAGGCGCATATGTTGTCGGCCGCGACCGTCGCGTGAGCCGAAGGCGTCGGAGGAGGGCTTTCGGCCGCAAGCCTCGACCCCGGAACTTGGAGGGCAGCGGCCGCTGCAACGGGTCATCGCGGAAACTGACGTCGAGAGACCTCGACATCCCAAGCGGTTATCCCCGCCTCATCCGGGTAAGCGCGTAGTTGACTCGTCTGCCTGCCATCCACCATGCATTGAACATGCGAATGAGATGCAAAAATGATCTGCGGCCGGCCATCCTGCCGCTATCTGTTCTCGCGGTCTGGGTGATCGCTTCGTCGGCCGGGTTGACCAACGCCTACCTGCTGCCCTCGCCGGGGCGCATCGCCGAGGCGGCCGGCGAGCTTCTGGTCGATGGGGAGCTGCTGCGGCACATTGTCGCCAGCCTGTGGCGTGTGCTGTTCGGCTTTGCCCTCACCGCCCTCCTCGCCCTGCCGCTGGCCTTTCTCACCGGCATCTTCGCGCCGCTCGGCGGCTATCTCAGCTGGGTTCTCGAAGCGCTGCGCGTCACGCCGCCGCTGGCGCTGGTGCCGCTGCTGATTCTCTGGCTCGGCATCGGCGAGGCATCGAAGCTGACCATCGTCGTGCTGGCGAGCTTCTTCCCCGTCTACATGAATGCTCTCGCCGGCATCCGCGAGGCCGACGGCAAGCTGATCGAGCTGGCCCGCACCCTCGACCTCACCCGCCGAGAGACGGCGCTGCACGTGCTGCTGCCGTCGGCGCTGCCCGGCATCGTCAACGGCCTCCGGCTCGGCTTCGGCTACAGCTGGCGGGCGCTGGTCGGCGCCGAGCTGGTCGCCGCCTCGGCCGGCCTCGGCTACCTGATCATCGACGCCAGCGAGATGGCCCGCACCGACCGCGTCTTCGTCGGCATCTTCGCCATCGCCGCGCTCGGCGCCCTGACCGACTGGCTGTTCCGCCGCGCCGCCGCCCGGCTGATGCCCTGGCGCGCCGACGCCGGCCGCGTCAGCGGACTGGAGGGCTGACGCCGTGTACGGCCTGACCATCACCGGCCTCCGCCGCCGCTTCGACATCTCCGGTCGCTCGATCGACGCGCTGGATGGCATCGACCTCACCATCGCCTCGGGCGAGCTGCTGGCCGTGGTCGGCCATAGCGGCTGCGGCAAGACCACGCTCCTGCACCACGTCGCCGGACTGCAACGCCCCGATGCCGGCACCATCGCCTTCGAGGGCCCCGACGGCCCAGCCGCCAGCGCCCGCTTCGGCATGGTGTTCCAGGAGCCGCGCCTGATGCCCTGGAAGACGGTGCGCGGCAATCTCGAACTGGCCCTGAAGCACATCGCCAGCGGCGCCGAGGCCGAGAGCCGGATCGCCGACGCGCTCGAAACCGTCGGCCTTGCCGCCTTCGCCGACGCCTGGCCGCACCAGCTCTCCGGCGGCATGGCGCAGCGCGTGTCGCTGGCTCGCGCGCTCTGCCGCGAGCCGGACATCCTGCTGCTCGACGAACCGTTCGGCGCCCTCGACGCGCTGACGCGCAGCCGCATTCACGGCGAGTTCGCCGCCATCCGGCTGCGCCGCCCGCTGACCACCATCCTCGTCACCCACGACATCGCCGAGGCGGTGCGCCTTGCCGACCGCGTCGCCATCATGCAGGCCGGACGCCTGACGGCCGTCTTCGACATCGACCTCCCCCACCCCCGCCCGTTGGCGGCGCCCGGCCTTGCCGAAGAGGTGGCCACCATCACCGCCGCCGTTCTCGGCGACACCATTTCCCAAGCATAATCAATCACTCAGGAGAAACGCTCATGTTGAGATCGCTCGTCCGTTCCGCCGCCGCCTTGGCCATCGCCACCCTCTGCGCCGGCAGCGCCTTCGCCGCCGAGCCGCTGAAGGAGATCAACATCTCCTACGTGGAATCGCCGTTCAACCTGCAGACCATCGTCATGCGCAAGCAGGAACTGCTGGAGAAGGAGTTCGCCGCCGACGGCGTCAAGATCAACTGGCACAACATCACCTCCGGCGCCCAGCAGGCCCAGGCGATGGCCGCCGGCTCGCTCGACATCGGCGGCGTCATGAACACCACCTCGGTGCTGCTCGCCAATGCCGGCGGCAACCCGGTGCTGATCGCCGCCGGCGTCAGCCGCCCGGCCGAGACCTTCGCCATCCTCGGCAAGGCCGGCGGCCCGACGACCATCGAAGACCTCAAGGGCAAGCAGGTGGTCGGCCCGCGCGGCACCGTCCTGCACCAGATCCTGGCGGCGGCGCTCGCCTCCAAGGGCATGAGCCTTGATGACGTCGAGTTCATCGGCATGGACCTGCCCAAGTCGCAGGCCGCCCTCGTGGCCGGCCAGACCGACGCGGCTCTGCTTGCCGCCAGCCTGAAGATCAAGGCGGAAGCAGCCGGCGCCACGGTGATCGCCACCGCCGACGGCCTCGTCAATCCGGTGCTGGTGATGGGCGTCTCCAAGGCCTTCGCCGACGCGCACCCCGACGCCGTCGCCCGCGTGCAGCGCGTCAACACCGAGGCGACCGCCTGGGTGCTCGCCCATCTCGACGAGGCCACCGAGATCGGCGCCAAGGAACAGGGCATCCCGCTCGAGGACGGCAAGAAGCTGGCCGCCTGGGGCAACTTCACCGACACGCTGACCGAGGCCGACATCGCCAGCATCAAGGACGACATGACGTTCCTCATCGACAACGACATGATGAAGGGCACCGTCGACGTCGAAGCGCTGATGCTGCCGGGCGCCCTGGCGGGTACTGCAAAGTGAAGACCTTTCTCGAAGTCCGCGAACGCGACGGCGCGTTCGCCATCCGCCACGACGACCTCCTGGCCTATGCCGGGCCGTCGCAGCTCATCGCCTGCACGCTGACCTTCCTGCTGTTCGAGCGGGCCTTCGCCGACCTGTCGCCCGGCGCGCCGCCGCGCCGCGACGACATCCGCCTGCGCACCGCCTTCCCCGGCGATGGCGTCCACGCCGCCATGGAAATGGTGGCGCGGGCCGTCACCGACGGGCGGCTGGTGGTCGACACGCGGCTCGGCCCGCCGGAGGCGCCCCCCGCCCCGGCCGGCCGCTTCTACTTCGAGGTGGCCATCGGCAACGCCGCGCGGGCCTACTGGCCCAAGCCCGGCGTCTTCGACGACCGCTTCATCGACATGGTGGTGAACTATCAGGACGGCGGCGGCGGGCCGAAGGCGCAGGCCGACTACCTCGCCTACAAGCACGACCTGATCGGCCGCCTCAGGAGCATGGCGATCGGCGACCTGTTCGAAAGCCGGGAGATCCCCGCCTGGACCGTTCCGCCGCCGCCGGCCCCGATCGAGGTGATCGACCACGGCACGCTGCTGCGCGTCACCTTCGCCGACTGCGTCGCCTATCACGGGCGCACCAGCATCGGCGGCCTGGCGCTGGGCTACCGGCTGCTGCAGCACGCCTTTGCCAGGCTCAGCCCCGGCGCGACGCCGGACCGCGACGAGATCAGCGTCTTCACCGCCTTCCCCGGCCCCGGCCTCAGGGACGCGCTGGAGCTTGTCACTCGCGCGGTGACGCGCGGCGCCTACAAGGCCGACCCGGCCGCCGACGTGCCAGGGCCGGCAGGCGTCACCGGCCGCATGTACTTCGAGGTGGAGATCGCCGGCCGCCGTTTGCGCCTCGCGCTCATAGAGGGAGCGATCGGCGAGGAGTTCATCCGCCTCGGCCGCAAGAGCAAGGCCGGCGAAGCCACGCCCGCCGACGAAGCACGCTGGACCGAACTCAAGGAAGCCCTCGCCGTCGCGGTTCTCTCGACGCCCGCCGCCGACCTGTTCGTCGAGCTTTGAAAACGGGGTCGCGCGCCACGGCGCGCGGCCGCCTCCATCAAACTGTCACGCTCGCGAAGTCTGAAAGAACGGCTGATCGCAGGAGCTAACAAGTGAGCCTGATAAAAGCCTCAGCGCCTTCTCGTCCTGAGGTCCTCGCCTTCGCGAGGATGACAGGAAATTGATATAGAACAAATAGATAGAACGCTGCGCTTAGACCTTCGAGGTCGAACCCACCGTGAGGGCATGCGATGCGCTGAGTGAGTTCGCACGCGGCTTATTCCACTGCCCCGTCATATAGAGCTGTCATCCTGGCGCAGGCCAGGACCTCAGGCAGAGCAAAGCTATCCGGCCGATATCGCGCTCCATGCGCTCAACGCTATTGCCACCACCTACCCCGCCGCCCGCTTCGGCTCGTAGTTCAGGATCGGCGCCAGCCAGCGCTCCGCCGTCGCCATGTCCCAGCCCTTGCGGGCGGCGTAGTCGGCGACCTGGTCGGCGTCGATCTTGCCGACGCCGAAATACTGGCTGTCGGGGTGGCTGAAGTAGAGGCCGGAGACGGCGGCGCCGGGCCACATGGCGTAGCTCTCGGTCAGCTCTATGCCTGCCTTCTCGGTCGCATCGAGCAGCCGGAACAGCGTGCCCTTCTCGGTATGGTCGGGCTGGGCCGGATAGCCGGGGGCCGGGCGGATGCCGCGATACTTCTCGGCGATGATCTCGTCCGGCGTCAGCGTCTCGTCGGGCGCGTAGCCCCAGAACTCGCAGCGCACCAGGGCGTGCATGCGCTCGGCGAAGGCCTCGGCGAGGCGGTCGGCCAGCGACTGCGACAGGATCTTGGAATAGTCGTCGTTGGCGCGGGAGAAACGCTCGGCCACGGCGTCCTCGCCGAAACCGGTGCTGACGGCGAAACCGCCGACATAATCGGCAAGGCCGGTTTCCTTCGGCGCCACGAAGTCGGTGATCGAGAAGTTGGCCCGCGTATTACCGCGCGCCATCTGCTGGCGAAGGCCGTGGAAGACGGCGAGCCGCTCCTGGCGGTCGTCGTCGGTGTAGAGCTCGATGTCGTCGCCCACCGCGTTGGCCGGCCAGAAGCCGATGACGGCGCGGGCCGTCAGCCACTTCTCCTCGACCATCTGCTTCAGCATCGCCTGCGCGTCTTCAAAGAGCGGCCGCGCCGCCTTGCCATAGGTGGCGTCGTCGAGGATCTGCGGGTAACGGCCGCGCATCTCCCAGGTGGAGAAGAACGGCGTCCAGTCGATATAGGGCACGAGTTCCGAGAGGTCGTAGCTCTCGAACACCTTGGTGCCCAGGAACGTCGGCCGGGGCGGCACGTAGCCCTCCCACGCGGGCGCGAAGCGGTTGGCGCGGGCGTCAGTGATGGTGAGCCGCCGCTTCTCTTCGCGGCTGCGCGCATGCTCCTCGGCAATGCGGGCGTATTCGGCCTTGATGTCGTCGATGTAGACCACCTTGCGGTCGGACAGGAGCGACGACGCCACGCCGACGGCACGGCTGGCGTCGGTCACGTAGACAGCCTGCCCCTTGGCGTAATTGGGGTGGATCTTGACGGCGGTGTGGACGCGGCTCGTCGTGGCGCCGCCGATCATCAGCGGCACCTCGAAGCCCTGCCGCTCCATCTCGGCGGCCACGTGGCACATCTCGTCGAGCGAGGGGGTGATCAGGCCGGAGAGGCCGATGATGTCTGCCTTCACCTCGCGCGCCGTGTCCAGGATCTTCTGCGCCGGCACCATCACGCCGAGATCGACCACCTTGAAGTTGTTGCAGGCGAGGACGACGCCGACGATGTTCTTGCCGATGTCGTGCACGTCGCCCTTCACCGTCGCCATCAGCACGGTGCCGGCCGAGGAATCCTCGGTGATCCCCAGCTCTTCCTTTTCCTTCTCCATGAAGGGCATCAGCCAGGCCACCGCCTGCTTCATGACGCGGGCCGATTTCACCACCTGCGGCAGGAACATCTTGCCGGCGCCGAACAGGTCGCCGACCACGTTCATGCCGGCCATCAGCGGCCCTTCGATGACGTGCAATGGCCGCTCGGCCTTGAGCCGCGCCTCCTCGGTATCCTGTTCGATGAACTCGGTGATGCCATGGACGAGGGCGTGCTCCAGCCGCTTCTCCACCGGCAGCTCGCGCCAGGCGAGATCGACCACCCGCTCCTTGGCACCGGTGCCGGCATAGCGCGCCGCCGCGTCAACGAGGCGCTCGGTGGCGTCCGGCCGGCGGTTGAGCACCACGTCCTCGCAGAGGTCGCGCAGTTCCGGGTCGAGCTGGTCGTAGACGCCGAGCTGGCCGGCGTTGACGATGCCGAAGTCCATGCCGGCGGCAATCGCGTGGTAGAGGAAGACGGTGTGCATCGCCTCGCGCACCGGCTCGTTGCCACGGAAAGAGAAGCTGAGGTTGGAGACGCCGCCCGACACGTGGGCGCCCCTGAGGTTCTGGCGGATCCAGCGCGTCGCCTCGATGAAGTCGACGCCGTAGTTGTTATGCTCCTCGATGCCGGTCGCCACCGCGAAGATGTTGGGATCGAAGATGATGTCCTCGGGCAGCACGCCGACCGTCTCGGTCAGGATCTTGTAGCTGCGGGCGCAGATGTCGATCTTGCGCTGGTAGGTGTCGGCCTGCCCCGTCTCGTCGAAGGCCATCACCACCATGGCCGCGCCATAGCGGCGCACCAGCCTGGCGTGGTGGATGAAGGCGTCCTCGCCTTCCTTGAGCGAGATCGAGTTGACGATGCCCTTGCCCTGAAGGCACTTGAGGCCGGCCTCGATCACCGTCCATTTCGACGAGTCCACCATCACCGGCACGCGGGCGATGTCCGGCTCGGCCGCCATCAGGTTCAGGAAGTTGACCATGGCCGCTTCGCTGTCGAGCAAGCCCTCGTCCATGTTGACGTCGATGACCGTCGCCCCGCCTTCCACCTGGTCGCGCGCCACGGCCAGCGCCGCCGCGTAATCGCCCTCGCGGATCAGCTTGCGGAAGCGCGCCGAGCCCGTGACGTTGGTCCGTTCGCCGACCATGACGAAGCTGGCGGAAGAGGCGGAAGTATCGGTCATGGCAAGGATTATCCCGGCAATCAGGTCACGGTTACAGCAATAGGCGGTTCGGCTGGTATCGGCTAGGCCCCGATCACCGTCGGCTCCAGGCCCGAGAGGCGCATGCGCGGATCGATCTTCGGCGGCACGCGCGGCGGCAGGCCCTTCACCGCCTCGGCGATCGCCTTGATATGCGGCGGCGTGGTGCCGCAGCAGCCGCCGACGATGTTGACGAGGCCGGAGGTGGCAAACTCGCCGACCAGTGCGGCCATCGCCTCGGGGCTCTCGTCATACTCGCCGAACTCGTTGGGCAGGCCGGCGTTGGGATAGGCGCAGATCAGCGTATCCGACACGCGCGACAGGTCGGCGATGTGGGCGCGCATCTCGCGGGCGCCCAGCGCGCAGTTGAGCCCGATGGAGAGCAGCCCGGCGTGGCGCACCGAATACCAGAAGGCCTCGGCCGTCTGGCCCGACAGCGTGCGGCCCGAGAGATCGGTGATGGTGCCGGACACCGAGATCGGCAGCCGCAGGCCCCGCTCCTCGAACACCTCCTCGGTGGCGAACAGCGCCGCCTTGGCATTCAGTGTGTCGAACACCGTCTCGATCATGATGATGTCGGCGCCGCCGTCGATCTGGCCGCGCACAGCCTCGGCATAGGCGCGGCGCAGCTCGTCGAAGGTGATGGCCCGGAAGCCGGGATTGTTGACGTCGGGCGAGATCGACGCCGTGCGGTTGGTCGGCCCGAGCGCGCCGGCGACGAAGCGCGGCTTGTCCGGCGTCTTCTCGGTGTAGACGTCGGCGGCCCGACGGGCGATGCGGGCGGATTCGAGGTTCAGCTCGTAGGCCAGCTCCTCCATGCCGTAATCTGCCTGGGCGACGAAGGTCGAGGAGAAGGTATTGGTCTCCAGAATGTCGGCGCCGGCTTCGAGATACTGGCTGTGGATGTCGAAGATCACGTCGGGCCGGGTGATCGACAACAGGTCGTTGTTGCCCTTGAGGTCCTTCGGCCAGTCCTTGAAGCGCTCGCCGCGAAAGTCGGCTTCGGTCAGCTTGAAGCGCTGGATCATGGTGCCCATGGCGCCGTCGATCACCAGGATGCGCTGGGCGGCCAGCTCGCGCAGGCGGCGTTCGGTCGGAGAAGTGAGAACCATCGCAAGCTCCTTGGCAGGTCTACGTTTCAAGCGGACTTCCAATCGTTTCCCGGCATGACCCGCCGCATGTAGGCATCGAACATTGGAACAGTGAAAGCAGTATCTCCATGTTGCTGGGAGTATATCATGCCCTTCTGGATCAACTTCGCACGGATTGGTGCGACCGTGCTCACCTTGACTCCCAGTACCTCCGAGATTGCGCCGGATTTCTGAGGCCCTTGCCCCAGCTCCGCCAGCGCGCGCAAATAACGCTTCTCTGACGGGGTGCATCTGTCGAACCGCACCCTGAAGAAGCTCTCATCAAGAACTCTCAGCGCCTTTCCCGTTGCCAACTCCACATCCGGCGCGCCGATTTCCGGGCCAGCGGAAACATTCCAGGCTTCATATCCCCACTGCTGCAGGAAATAGGGATAGCGCTCGGTTACTTCGAGCATTCGCGTCAACGCATCGGGCGAGAACGATACCCCGAATGGCGCAACGGGTTCTGCCAGGGCCGATGTCGCCGCTTCTGGCGGCAGGGCATCGACACGTGGAAAATCGAAAAGTCGCTCGGCGTATGACTTGGAGTTCCCGGCCAAGCCCAGAATTTGAGGCAAACCCGCCGCCACGAGCAAAAACGGCAGACGCTCCTGATTGATCTTGTGCACGGCCATTATCAGTGCGCCGAACTCCTTTTCATTCAGGTATTGCAGCTCATCGATCAGGAGAGCCACCGCCGTATCGGCCGCTTTGGCAGCTTCACCCACCGCTACGAACAGCGCGGAAAGGTCGGCTTCAAAATCCCCGCTGTCGGCAACACCAACTTCCGGGTCCACTCCCAGCTCATACTCGATTTCGTTGTGGGTCACCTTGATGGAGCCGATGAAACTCCGAAGAACTCGCAATCCACGCGAAACTTTCTCTTTGGCATTCGCGATGATATCGAGGGAGTAGAGTATTGAGCGAAGCTGTGGGATCAAGAGTGCGGCAAGAGACTTGCCTTCATGCGCTTCGGTCAACAAGGCTTTGATACCGTCCCGTTCCGCCTGTTCCTTGATGCGGACAAGAAGAACGGTTTTTCCGACGCCTCGAAGCCCGACTAGTATCAGGCTTTTCGCCGGAGTGCCGCGTTTGACACGAGCTATGGCAATCCGCGCCTGCTCCAAGAGGGAGTCACGGCCCGCGAGTTCCGGCGGAGGACTGCCTGCCCCAGGGACGAACGGATTTTTGATCGGGTCCACGATTCTACCTCTATTAGGCGAGTTTATCAAAAAATAGATAACTCAGCATAACGTTACTTGAGGTCGGGTTTCAAGCTCACGTGGCGAGAACCAAATCCTCGGTCTTCGCGCGCAGTCCCATCATATGGCAGATAGCATAGACGAGGTCGGCCCGGTTCATGGTGTAGAAGTGGAAGTTGCGGAAGCCGCGATCGATCAGGTCCATGACCTGCTCGGCGCAGACGGCTGCGGCCACGAGCTGACGCGTCGCCGGGTCGTTTTCCAGCCCCTCGAAACGATGGGCCAGCCAGGCGGGCACCGATGCCCCGGCCTTCTTGGCGAAGGCGGCCGACTGCTCGAAGTTCACCACCGGCACGATGCCCGGCACGATCGGCACGTCGATGCCGGCGGCGCGCACCCGGTCGACGTAGCGCTCGAACTTGTCGTTGTCGAAGAAGAACTGGCTGATGGCGCGGGTCGCCCCGGCCTCCACCTTGCGCTTGAGGATGGCGATGTCGGTGGCGATGTCGGGGCTCTCGGGATGCTGCTCGGGATAGGCCGACACGGAGATCTCGAAATCGCCGATCGCCCGGATGCCGGCGATGAGATCGGGGGTCGAGGCGTAGCCCTCGGGGTGCGGCTGATAGCGGGTGCCGAGACCCCCGGCCGGATCGCCCCGGAGCGCCACGATGTGGCGGACGCCGGCGTCGCGATAGCCGCGCACCACGTCGTCGATCTCGGCGCGGCTGGCGCCGACGCAGGTGAGATGGGCGGCCGGCTTCAGGTTCGTCTCGCGGACGATGCGGGCGACGGTGGCGTGCGTCCGCTCGCGCGTCGAGCCGCCCGCGCCATAGGTCACCGACACGAAGCGCGGGCCGAGCGGCGCCAGCCGGGTGATCGACGCCCACAGCGTCTCTTCCATCTTCTCCGTCTTGGGCGGGAAGAACTCGAAGGAGACGCCGAGGTCGAGGGCGCCGAGATTGTGACTGAACCGCATGGTGATGTTCCCGAAAAGTCGTGTCGTATCAGGCGAAGCGTTGCAAATGGTCGGCCATCTCGATCCGCCGGTCGGCGGCGAGGAACAGCGATACCGTGAGGCCGTCCGCCGTCTCCGGCGGCAGGTCGTGGACCCGGTCGAAGGCAAGGCCGGCCGCTTCGATCCAGCCGCGCATCTGCTCGTGGCTGAAGCCGAGCCGGCGGTGGGCGTGACCCGAGCGCAGGAACTCGTGGTCATGCGGCGCGAAATCGACGATCAACAGCCGGCCACCAGGGGCGAGCGCCGCTGCCGCCTCGCGCAACGCCCGCGCGGGATCGTCGAGATAGTGCAGCACCTGGTGGATGACCACCAGGTCGAACCCTGCCCCGACCGACAGCGCCGTCACGTCGCCCTGGCGAACGTGGGCATTGTCGATGCCGGCCGCCGCGAGATTGGCGCGTGCGACGGAGAGCATGTCGTGGCTCATGTCGATGCCGACGGCGCGACCGTAGCGATCGGCGAGCAGCGTCAGCATGCGGCCGGTGCCGGTGCCGACATCCAGCATGTTCTGCACCGGACGGTCGCCGACGGCGGCGCGGATGGCCGCTTCCACGTCATGCTCGGCGACGTGCAGCGTCCGGAGCCGATCCCAGCTGGCGGCATTGAGGGCGAAGTAGCGCTGTGCGTCGGCGGCATGAGCCGCCTTGAT
This sequence comes from Pleomorphomonas sp. NRK KF1, assembly GCF_023721755.1. Taxonomy (GTDB): domain Bacteria; phylum Pseudomonadota; class Alphaproteobacteria; order Rhizobiales; family Pleomorphomonadaceae; genus Pleomorphomonas. The sequence goes on from NZ_JAMDLH010000004.1 coordinate 54,383, forward strand.
GGCATCGAGCCGGCGGCGGTCGGATTCGACAGCAGGATCGGTCGGGTCGATGCTGGCGATCAGCTTGCGCGTCAGCGCGGCGGCCGGCCCTTCGTCGACGAGCCGGTAATAGGCCCATGCGCCCTCGGGCAACCGCTCGACCAGCCCAGCCTCCGTGAGAAGCTTGAGGTGGCGCGACACGCGCGGCTGGCTCTGCGCCAGCACTTCGGTGAGGTCCTTCACCGTCGCCTCGCCCAGCGACAACAGCGCCAGAAGCCGCAACCGCGTCGGCTCGCCGGCGCTCCTCAGCACCGAAACCACATCATCGAAGGAAGCCGCCGGTCCCCCGGCCAAACGAACGATAGACATAAAGATATGTTTATGTCGATTGCGCCGATGATGCAAGAGGCGTGATGGCAGACGGCGGTCCAGGATGGCCGCTGCGCGCGATTACCCAAGCAAATCCGGCCGGCCTTCAAGGCGGCCGGCCGAGGCCGACCATTCCGCCGGACCGCGAGGAACCCTGCATTGCATGCGGACTATTGCACACAACCATCGATAACCGAGTCTATTTTGTAAAATTTTTGTACTAAGATTCCACACTTAAGATTGACAACACACATATTGTGGGTCAATTTTGTAGCAAATATGGTCTTGCGCGGGATGACGAGGAATCACGGGCAACGCCATTGGCTCAGGAGGAATGGGCGGCGATTCCGCCCCATCCCGGATCGGCAAATCCGGGCACACCAGGCGCGTGGCGGACGCGAACCTTGGCGAACCAGAACATCAGCTCGTCTCAAGAGCGGGAGAGAGGGAGGAAGCGATGAATGCGACTGCGTTGCCGCAGGCGGGCGCCGAGACAGGACTGCCTCTCCTGGAAATGGCAGGCATTTCCAAGACCTTCCCGGGCGTCAAGGCATTGTCGGGCGTCAATCTCGCCGTCCACCCCGGCGAAGTGCATGCGCTGATGGGCGAGAACGGCGCCGGCAAGTCGACGCTGATGAAGATCCTGTCGGGCGCCTATCGCGCCGATCCCGGCGGCGAGATCCGCATCGAAGGCCGGCCCGTCCATATCGACGGCCCGCTCAGCGCCAAGACGCTCGGCATCGCCGTCATCTACCAGGAGCTCAGCCTGTCGCCCAACCTGACGGTGGCCGAGAACATCTACCTCGGCCGTGAGCTGTCGTCGGGCGGCCAGGTCGACCGGGCCCGCATGCGCGCCGACTGCCAGGGCGTGCTCGACCGTCTGGGCGCCACCTTCGGGCCGGCCACCATCGTCTCGACGCTGTCCATCGCCGAGCGGCAGATGGTGGAGATCGCCCGCGCCATCCACGCCAACGCCCGCATCCTCGTTATGGACGAGCCGACCACGGCCCTGTCCTCGCGTGAAACCGACAAGCTGTTCGACCTCATCCGCACGCTGCGCGCCGATGGCCTCGCCATCATCTACATTTCGCACCGCATGGCCGAGGTCTACGAACTGGCCGACCGCTGCTCGGTGCTGCGCGACGGCAGCTACGTCGGCACGCTGACGCGGGACGAGCTCAAGGCCGAGGCGCTGGTCAAGATGATGGTCGGCCGCGACCTCTCCAAGTTCTACAAGAAGGACCACGACGCCAAGGGCAGCCGCGGCGAGGTCATCCTCAAGGTTCGCGGCATGAGCGACGGCGGCCGGCGGGTCAACGCCTGCTCCTTCGATCTGCATCAAGGCGAAGTGCTGGCGCTGGCCGGCCTTGTCGGTTCGGGCCGCACCGAACTCGCCCGCCTGATCTACGGCGCCGACCCGCGCACCGCCGGCAGCGTCGAACTCGACGGCAAACCGCTCGATATCGTCAGGCCGATCCAGGCGGTCAACGCCGGTATCGTCTACCTCACCGAGGATCGCAAGGGACAGGGCCTGTTCCTCGACATGACGGTGCAGGAGAACATCAACCTGCAGGTCGTCGGCCGCGACGCCGGCAAGGGCGGCCTGCTGAACCTCGGCAAGGCAAGGCAAAGGGCCATCGACGCCATCAAGGCGCTGTCGATCCGCGTCGCCGGTCCGATCGTTGAGGTAGGATCGCTGTCCGGCGGCAACCAGCAGAAGGTGCTGCTGTCCCGCCTCCTGGAGACGCGGCCCCGCGTGCTCATTCTCGACGAGCCGACGCGCGGCGTCGACATCGGCGCCAAGTCGGAGATCTACCGCATCATCGACGACCTCGTGCAGGCGGGGGTCGGCGTGCTGGTCATCTCTTCCGAGATGCCGGAGGTGGTCGGCATCGCCGATCGCGTGCTGGTAATGCGCGAAGGCCACATCGTCGGCGAGGTCGGCGGCACCACCGGTGTCGAGGTCACGCAGGAAAACATCATTGCCCTGGCCGCCGGCCTCGCCCAACCGAGCGCCGCCGCCTGACGCCCTGTCCAGGGCAGTTCCGGCAGGGGCGGAGCCCGCCTTTGCATCCGGAAATGCCTATCAAACAAGAAGATGGAGCGTGTTCGGCGAGCCCGGTTGTCGCCAGACAGGTTCCAGCAAGACAAGAGTACCGCCATGTCCCAGGAAACGTCGGTTGCCACGCTCACCAGCGATAAGTCCGCCGCCAATCGCCAGTTCCTCATCCAGCAGATCATCCGCACGGTCGGCATGCTGCCGATCCTGATCCTGCTCGGCATCGCCTTCCAATTGATGTCCGGCCGCTTCATCTCGCCGCAGAACCTCTCCATCGTCATGCAGCAGGCCTCGATCAACACCGTGCTCGCCTGCGGCATGACGGCGGTCATCCTGACCGGCGGCATCGACCTCTCGGTCGGCTCCATCCTCGCCGCCTCGGCCATGGTCGCGGTGATCGGCTCGCTGGTGCCCGACATGGGCATGATCGGCATACCCTTGGCACTGTTCGCCGGCCTGATATTCGGCCTCATCAACGGTTCGCTGGTCGCCTTCATCGGCCTGCCGCCGTTCATCTCGACGCTCGGCTCGCTCACCGCCGTGCGCGGCGTCGCCCGACTGCTCGGCAACGACACCACCGTCTTCAACTCGCAGCTGCCCTTCGCCTTCATCGGCAACGGCTATCTGTTCGGCATCCCCTGGCTGGTGATCATCGCCTTCCTGTCGGTGGTCGTCACCTGGGCCATCCTGCGGCGGACGGTGCTCGGCGTTCACATCTACGCCACCGGCGGCAACGAGAGCGCCGCCCGCCTCTCGGGCATCAAGGTGTGGGCCGTGCTGCTGTTCGTCTACGGCTTCTCCGGGATCATGGCCGGCCTCGGCGGCGTGATGAGCGCGGCCCGTCTGTTCGCCGCCAACGGTACCCAGCTCGGCCAGGCCTACGAACTCGACGCCATCGCGGCAGTCATCCTCGGCGGCACCTCGTTCACAGGTGGCGTCGGCTCCATCTGGGGCACGCTGATCGGTGCGCTGATCATCGCCGTGCTGTCCAACGGACTGGTGCTGATCGGCGTCTCCGACATCTGGCAGTACATCATCAAGGGCCTCGTCATCATCATCGCCGTAGCGCTCGACCGCCTGCGCAGCAAGGGCGGCGCCAGGACCTGACAGCCGACGGAGCGCATTCGCCAAGTTCCCGAGCGTGACGTCGCCGCCACCCCGGCGGCGAATGGAAAACCGCGCTCTTAAGAAAGCCGTCGCGAGGAGGTTTCGCGCCGGATTGCCGCCGCCGCCCCGGCAAGACAAGGGAAGCGGCACCCCCCTGGAGGAGTAAGACCATGTTGCTTCGTTCTGTGCTTTTCGCGTCCGTCGCCCTCGCCCTCGTCGGCACGGCAACCGCCAAGGATCTCAACAGGATCGGCATCTCCATCGGTTCGATGGGCAACCCGTTCTACGTCGCCCTCGCCAACGGCGCGACCGCCAAGGCCAAGGAGATCAATCCCGACGTCGACGTGATCGCCCTCGGCTACGACTACGACCTCAACAAGCAGTTCACCCAGATCGACAACTTCATCGCCGCCGGCGTCGACCTGATCCTGTTCACGCCCGCCGACTCCGAGGCCGTTGCGCCCGCCATCGCCCGCGCTCAGGCCGCCGGCATCCCGATGGTCGCCGTCGACACCGCCGCCGTCGGCGCCGATGCCACCGTGACCACCGACAACGTCCAGGCCGGCGAGATCGCCTGCCAGTACATCGTCGACAAGCTCGACGGAAAGGGCGACGTCATCATCCAGAACAGCAACCAGGTGTCGGCCGTCATCGACCGCGTCGTCGGCTGCAAGAAGGTGTTCGACGCCAACCCCGGCATCAAGGTGCTCTCGGACGACCAGAACGCCCTCGGCTCGCGTGACGGCGGCCTCAACGTCATGCAGGCCATGCTGACCCGCTTCGAGAAGATCGACGCGGTCTTCGCCATCAACGACCCGCAGGTGATCGGCTCGAACCTCGCCGCCAAGCAGGCCGGCCGCAACAACATCATCTTCACCTCGGTCGACGGCGCCCCCGACATCGAAGCCGTCCTGAAGGACCCGGACAGCCCGATGGTTCAGGCCTCGGCCAGCCAGGATCCCTACGCCATGGCCCAGCTCGCCATGGAAATCGGCGTCGACCTCCTGAACGGCAAGGAGCCGAAGCAGAAGGTCACCCTGCTTCCCTCCAAGCTGGTGACGCGCGACAACGTCAACGAATACAAGGGCTGGAACGCGGCCCGCTAAGGGCAGCTCTCACACCTAGCGCGATCCAGACCGACGCCCGGGACTTCACGTCCCGGGCGTTTTTCGTTGGAAAGCACGGAAAATGGTGGGAACGCGATCGACGCGGTCCAACAAGCGGCGTCCTCCGTCCTGGGACAGAGGACATCTGCCACAAACGGCTGTAATGCCTCAGCGAGGAGCTGGCGTCATCGACGCCCCCGCGCCGCTCATCGCGCCATGTGGCCCCGCTCGCCGACGCGGCACCTGCCGACGCCGGCAAGCTGCTCCTCGAACACCAGATGGGCGGCGCCCAGGATGCCGGCGCGGTCGCCGCTCTTGGCCTTGACGATCTGCAGGCTCTGCGTCGCCAGCGGCAAGCAGCGCTGGTTGACCAGTTCGCGGATGCCGGCCATCAAGTGCTCGCCGGCTTCTGCGAGGGTGCCGCCGACCACCACGAGGTTCGGGTTGAGGACGCTGACGACATTGGCCGTCACCTCGCCGAAGCCCTTGCCGGCGGCGCGGATCAGCTGGATCGCCTCGGGCACGTTGCGCTTGACGACGTTGATCACGTCGCGCGCATTCCTGGCCTCGATCCCCATGGCGCGAAGGTCGCGCGCGATCGCCCAGCCGCCGGAGTAGGCTTCGAGGCAACCGAGCTTGCCGCAGCGGCAGAGCGGCGGGTTCGGCAGGTCGAGCTGAATGTGGCCGATGTCGGCCGCCGCCCCGCGCCCGCCGCGATAGACCTCGCCGCAACTGATGAAGCCGCCGCCGATACCGGTGCCGGCCTTGATGAAGAAGAAGCAGTCCTCGTCGGGCCAGTAGGTCTTGTACTCGGCCAGCGCCATCAGGTTGACGTCGTTATCGGCGAAAACCTGGATGTCGTAACGATCCCGGAACCAGCCGCGAATGTCGAAATCGTACCAGCCGTGCATGACGGAGGGGCCGAACACCCGCGCGTTCTTGTAGTCGATGCGCGAGGGCAGGCACAGCCCGACACCGATCACGTCGTCCATCGGCCGCCCGACCTGCGGCAGCAGGCGTTCGAGGCAGGCGGCGATCTGCTCCAGAATCGATGTCGGCGCGTCGTCGAGGTCGGTCGCGAACACCTCCTCGGCCAGGATCTTGGGCGTCAGGTCGGTCAGCGCCACCCGCGTCTGGCTCTCGCCGACGTCGACGGCGGCGATCAGCGCGAACTCCTCGTTGAGGCTGAGCAGCTTGGAGGGCCGGCCGCCGGTCGGCAGCACCTTTTCGGTTTCGCGAACCAGATTGGCATTGAACAGCATGCCCAGACGCTGAACGACGGTGGTGCGCGAACTTCCGGACAGCCTTTCCAGTTCGGACCGGGAAACGGCGCCATTCCTGGCGATCAGCGAGAACAGATCCCGGCTTTCCACGGGAAGATGGGTACCACTCGTATCAGTGATAACGTCCCTCGCACTCACCACGGCGTTTCCCTTTTCAACTTCTTAGGCGCTTCTCGTCTCGATCAGGAAACCGCCGGACCGGCCGCAGATACCGGTCGGTTGCGCATGATACCCGATCGCCATCACACGGTAAACGAGCCAGCGCGCCGCCCTTCCGCAACCGCGTGAATCTCAACGGAAATTGCGCCATTTTCGCAAACATACGCTCAATAGACAGCCATTAGCGTATTTTTGCGACTGATCCGTTATTTATTTTGACTTTTTTTATACCGAACTATAGCGTGTTAGAGCAATTTTCGGTCATTACGCCAGAGAGCGAGGGGAATGGCCGGGGGAACGCGAGGAGAGACCACATGCTGTCACCATTTCCATCATCCACCGCCTTGGCCAATGCGATTCGCATCCTGACCATCGACGCGGTCAACGCCGCCGGCTGCGGCCATCCGGGCGCCCCCATGGGCATGGCGGAAATGGGCACCGCCCTGTGGACCCGCCACCTCAGCCACAACCCGGCCGACCCGAAGTGGGTCAACCGCGACCGCTTCGTCCTGTCCAACGGCCATGCGTCGATGCTGATCTATTCGATGCTGCATCTCACCGGCTATGACGTGTCGCTCGACGACATCAAGAACTTCCGCAAGCTCGGCGGTCGCCTGCCCGGCCACCCCGAATACGGCCATACGCCCGGCGTCGAGACCACCACCGGCCCGATCGGCCAGGGCATTGCCAACGCCGTCGGCTTCGCGCTGGCCGAGAAGCTGCTTGGCATCGAGTTCAACCGCCCCGGCTTCCCCATCGTCGACCACCATACCTACGCCTTCATGGGCGACGGCTGCCTCATGGAAGGCATTTCGCACGAGGCCTGCTCGCTGGCCGGCACATGGAAGCTGAACAAGCTGATAGCCTTCTGGGACGACAACGGCATCTCCATCGACGGCCGCGTCTCCGACTGGTTCAGCGACAACACGCCCAAGCGCTTCGAGGCCTATGGCTGGCATGTGATCACCGGCGTCGACGGACATGACGTCGAGGCGGTGGACAAGGCGATCCAGGAGGCCAAGGCCCAGACCGACAAGCCGACGCTGATCTGCTGCCGCACCATCATCGGCAAGGGCTCGCCCAACTGCCAGGACACCCCAGGCGTCCACGGCAACCCGCTGAGCGTGGCCGAGATCGCCGCCACCCGCGCCGCGCTCGGCATCACCTCCGGCCCCTTCGAGATCGCCGACGACGTCCGCGCCGCCTGGAACGGCCGCGATGCCGGCATCCAGCGCCAGCAGAAGTGGCAGGCCCTGTTCGACGCCTACCGCGCCGCCTTCCCCAAGGAGGCCGCCGAGTTCGAGCGCCGCATCAACGGCCAGCTGCCGGAGAATTTCGCCACCGAAGCCGCCAAGCTCCTGGCGACCATCGACGCCGAGGCGAAGAGCGTCGCCACCCGCCACGGCTCGCAGCGGGCGCTCAACGCCTTGGCGCCGCTGCTGCCGGAGGTCCTGTCCGGCTCCGCCGACCTGCACGCCTGCACCATGACCGAGTGGAACGGCTGCAAGCATCTGCGCGCCAATGCCCTCGAGGAAGGCGGCAACGTCCTCGACTACGGCATCCGCGAGTTCGGCATGATGGCGATCGTCAACGGGCTGGCGCTGCACGGCGGCTTCCTGCCGATCGGCGCCACCTTCCTGGTGTTCTCCGAATATGCCCGCAACGCCATCCGCATGGCGGCGCTGATGAAGGTGCGCTCGCTGTTCGTGCTCACCCACGATTCCATCGGCATGGGCGAGGACGGCCCGACCCATCAGGCGGTCGAGCAGACGGCAACCCTGCGCCTCGTGCCCAACCTCGACGTCTGGCGGCCCTGCGACAGCGTTGAAACCTTCGTCGCCTGGCAGACGGCCATCGAGCATCGCGACTGCCCGACCGCCCTCGTGCTGACGCGCCAGCGCGTGCCGCACCAGAGCCGCGACGCCGCCCGGATCGAGGCCATCAAGCGCGGCGGCTACGTGCTGAGCGACTGCGCCGGCAAGCCCGACGCGGTGATCATCGCCACCGGCTCGGAAGTCGGCCTCGCCATGGAGGCGCAGAAGAAGCTCGCCGCCGAGGGCGTCGCCACCCGCGTCGTCTCCCTGCCCTCGCACTTCGTGTTCGAGCAGCAGGACGCCGCCTACAGGAACGACGTTCTGCCGGCCGGCATCCCCCGCGTCGCCGTCGAGGCGGGCGTGACCGACTACTGGCGCAAGTATGTCGGCCTCGAAGGCGCTGTCGTCGGCATCGACCGCTTCGGCGAATGCGGCCCGGCGCCCGAGGTCTACGAGTTCTTCGGCATCACCACCGACGGCGTCGTCAAGGCGGTGCGGAGCGTTCTGGCCTGATCGCCCCGAACTTGCCCGGCGCCCTCACACCGCCGGGCGAGCCACTCGCGTCACGACGCGACTGGTCCTCCAAGAGCGCCGTTCGATCTGAATGAATCAGATCGGCGCTCTCGGTTCTTTACTGACACATCATCTTGTCGACCCTCGTTTCACTCCGGTCGGATGATGCTCCAAAGCCGCCTCCCCGACCTCGTCCCCCCGAGGCCCGCGGCTTGACCGTACCCCCGGTTCCCGCCCTCACTCCCGGCGAGAACCGGGGGCCGGCTCCCCTTCCCTTTCCGTCCATCACGACCATCGATCCGATGCGGTGCGCACCCAAACGAACGTGATAGAAACGGATACGGAAATGCGCACAGGCCGACAGCGGTCTGATACCCGCCGCCCCCAAAATTGCGCCGACACTGATCTTTGAATCGAGCTTGCAATACGAACTTGCAACGATTCATTTCTGCATGGCGAGTTGCAGTTCTGAAGGATTTTCTAGCGGCGTCGCAAAAACTATGGGTCTGCCGAACGAACACAACGGAGCGGACCAATGGAGACAATGCTCGCCGAGAGGTTGATGGCCTGCAACGGCTGGAGCTCCTATTTCGCGGGTCTGGCGACTGCTTCCGCCAATACGACCGACGTTCGCACCGGCTCCATCCCTGGGCTCAGGTCCTTCAGGCAGGGCGCCGCCAACCGTGGCAGTTTCACCTCGCCGGGGAGCGTAACAGGGAGCGAGTACGAGCCGGCGTTTCCTCCCAGGCGAAAGGCCTGGCGCGACAGTCGGCCTCCTCCTTGGCCAGCCCGGCGAGTTGGCCGGCGACATTGTCGCACGCCCCGAGCTTGGGGATCCTGATGAGGCCATCGCCTTCCGGCGGCTGCCGGTCGAGCACCACGGCGTCGTAGCCGCCTGCGCGGCGATGGCCGTGGCCTCGAAAAGGTTGGGCGCTTGATCGAAGGGCATTTCGGTCTGGAGTAGCGCCACACCGAGGCCATTTCAGGCTCATTCGACCAGCAGCAGACGCATCAACCAACGTCTGGAGCCCTGCCCAGAAGACCTCGTTGGAGGCTCTTCCCGGCAGCGCCTTGCAAAAAAGCCGCACGACCGGGCTTTCAGGCCTCTTTTCGGCCTGGCGCGACAGATTGCCGGCAAATCGGCGTTCGAGGACGCGGCCAGACATCTCAGGTGAACTCCTTTGGCAGAGGTTCTCATGTTCGGACTTTCCAACGCTTATCCCGCAAGGCGCTTGAGGGGGAGTGAGACCGGTGATGGCGCATCGCTCGGCTACCTGGGCGCGCTGGAGGTGCGGCTCGCCCGCACTGCCGGCGAGGTTCGCGCCGTCCAGGCGCTGCGTTATCGCGTCTTCTACGGAGAGATGCAGGCGACCGCCGACCCGCGCACTCTCTTGCGCCGCCGCGATGCCGATGCGTTCGACCGTTACTGCGATCACTTGCTGGTTCTCGATCACGACGACGTCGAGATCCGACCCTTCCGCCGGGCGCGGCCGTGCATCGTCGGCACCTATCGCCTTTTGCGCCAGAAGGTGGCCGAGCGTCATCGCGGCTTCTACACCGCTGGTGAGTTTTCCATCGAGCCGCTCCTTGCCCGCCACGCCGGCCTTGAGTTCCTTGAACTCGGCCGCTCCTGCGTCATGAAGGCCTATCGCAGCAAGCGCACCGTCGAGCTCCTGTGGCAGGGCATTTGGGCCTACGTGCTGAACAACGGCGTCGATGCCATGATCGGTTGCGCCTCCTTCGAAGGCACCGATCCCAACACTCTCGCCCTGCCGCTGTCCTTCCTGCACCACCATGCCTCGGCCGACACCGACTGGCTGGTCGAAGCGCGTCCCGAACGGGCCGTTTCCATGAACCGGCTGCCGATCGAGGCGGTGGACATGCGCGCCGCTCTCGCCGGAATGCCGCCGCTCATCAAGGGCTATCTCCGCCTTGGCGCCATGGTCGGTCGTGGCGCCGTCGTCGATCACCCCTTCGGGACCACCGACGTGATGATCGTGTTGCCGGTCGATCGGATCTCCGAACGCTACGTCAGATATTACGGCGCCGATGCCAGCCGCCACGTCGCCTGATCCCTGAGCCATTTCCGCAAACCTGAGTCGCGATCTTGCGCCCTGTGGCTGGTGCGGCACGACAGGCCGTCGACATCCAGGCGGAGACATCGCTCAGGGCGCCGGCCTGAAGAAGAGCCGGCCATTCTTCGCACCGACGGGACATCCATCATGTTTTCAACGTCAAAAGACGACGAACCATCCATGCCCTTCATGATCACGATGGAGGAGCGCCATGACGATCACTGACGGCCTCCTTTTCATCCGTGAATGGTTCCGCCACCCACGCAGTGTTGCTGCCATCTTCCCTTCCGGGCGGGCGCTGGCATCGCTCATGACGAAAGACATTTCGGTGAGGTCCGGTTCCGTTCTCGAACTCGGCCCGGGGACCGGCGTGTTCACGCAGGCACTGATCAAACGCGGCGTGCGGCAGCAGGATCTGACGCTGATCGAACACAGCTCCCGCTTCGCCCACCTCCTGCAGACGCGGTTTCCCAACGCGCGCGTTCTCCGGATGGATGCGGCTGACCTTGATCGGGACAAGATCTTCGACGGTGTTCCGGTCGGCGCGATCATCTGCGGACTGGCCTTCCTGACCATGCCGCAAGAGAAGGTAGCAACGATCCTCAAGGCGGCATTCGATTGTTTGCACCCGGACGGGTCCTTCTTCCTCTTCACTTACGGATATCGGTGCTCCGTGCCGAATGGGACGCTCGTCCAACTCGATCTTCAGGCGAACCGGGTCGGCAGAACGTTCCAGAATATTCCACCGGCGTCGGTTTACCGGATCAGGCGACGATAAGCAGAACATGGTTGCCATGATGGACTTTTCCCACATCATCAATGCATTCCTGAACTTCGGTCTGATCGGAGTGATGTTCATCGCTTTGGCGGAGAAGTTCACCCCAATCTTCCCGTCCTATGTCATGTTCATGCTGCTGGGTATGGCGGTTTCCGATGGCCTGACTCTCGTCATGACCATCCTTGCCACGGCAACGGGATCCCTCGCCGGTTCCATCATATGGTATGGGATTGGTCGCGCTCTTGGCGGACCGCTCGTCGAAGACGCCGTCGCACGTTTCGGGAAGTACGTCTTCTTCAGCACACAGACTTACCAGCGCCTCGCCAACGCCTACCGACGCAACCATTTCTGGGTCACCCTGATCGGACAGACCATTCCGGTCGTCCGAATCTACCTGGCCTTGCCGGCCGGCGTGTTCTGCATTCAGCCGATGACCTTCACTGTTGCGGCGGGTATCGGCGTCTTGCTGTGGAACGGACCTTTTCTGACTCTCGGATACCTGTTGCGCACCAGTAGCCAAGATCCGTTCCATGTCGGCCTTTGGGTTCCAGTTGCTCTTCTCTGCACGGAAATAGCAGTCGTCCTGGGTTGCCGGCTCTACAGGACGATCGCCTGGCGTTAGGAGCCCAAGCGGAGCGACGAGATACCACGCGTCAGGCCGGCGGCGTGTGCCCCGAGAGGACCGTGGCCATGAGGTCGCGGTCGATGTTGCCGCCGGTCAGGATCACGGCGACCTTTCTGTTCCGGAACCTGTGGCGGTGCCGCATCAGGGCGGCATAGCCCGCCGCGCCGGCGCCTTCGGCGACATTGTGGGTGGCGCTGTAGAGCGAGCGGATCGCCTCGGCGATCTCGTCCTCGCTGACGGTCACCACGTCGGCCGCCCCGGAGAGCACGATGTCCACCGCCTCTTCCGGCGGCTCCTTGCAGGCCATGCCGTCGGCGAAGGTCGCGGCCTCCGTGCCGATCACGCGGCGCTTGCCTTGGAACGTTTGCGCGTAGGCCGGCGCCCGCTCGGCGCAAACGCCGATGATGGCGGTTTTCCTGTTCAGGAGGTTGCGCATGGCGATCAGCGAGCAGATGCCCGACCCCATGCCGATCGGCACGAACACCGCGTCGAGATCGGGGTGCTGCGAAAACAGCTCCCAGCCGTAGGTCGCCACGCCGCGAACGATATGGCGGCTGAACGACGAAACGCTCAGGAACTCCCGCTTGCTCGCTTCGCTGGCCGCGACCCGTCGCGCCTCGTCGAAATCCCGGCCGGCGATCAACAGCTCGCCCCCGAACGCTTCCATGGCCGCGTTCTTCTCGCGCGAGTTTCCCTCGGGCACCACGATCACCGAGGGTATGCCCGCCTGCCGGGCGCCGATGGCGATGGACTGGCCGTGGTTGCCCCGCGTCGCGGTAATGATGCCTTTCGGCAACCCTTCGCGCTTGAGCGCATCGACGAATACCAGCCCGCCGCGCGCCTTGAACGAGCCGGTCGGCGTGTGGTTCTCGTGCTTGACGATCACCTCGACCCCGCTCTCCCTGGCCAAGAGCGGCCAGGCATAGGCGGGCGTGGGCGGCACGACCTGGCGCACGATCTTCAGTGCATCTTCAATGTCTTCGTGAGTGAACTGCATGTGAGGCTCCTTCGCCGCGAAGCTAGCGAAGGCCACCGCCACCGGCTTTCAAAAAGCGAACATGAACGGACGAGCGATTGCTACGCCGACCTCAAGGCGCTTGGTGCGACGCCGACCCTCTTCACAAATTGCGAGGTCATGTGCGCATGCGAAGAAAAGCCGCACTCCAGCGCGATGTCCGCCAGCGACCGGTCGGTCGTCTCGATCAGCGCCCGGGCCCGGCGCAGCCGGCATTCGATGATGTACTCGCGCGGCGATCGCCCCGTCGCCTTGTGAAAGGCGCGGGCAAAATAGCGCGTCGACAAGCCGAGCGCCGCCGACAGGTCGGTGACCAGAAGATTCTCGGAAAGCCTGGCGTCGATCAGGTCGTCGATAAGGCGCAGCCGCCGAGGCGTGATCCAGTCCGCACTCGGCTCCGCGCCGGTCTCCGGGAGACCATCGACGCGGTCCCGAAGCGCCAGCACCAGGGCTTCGCAATCGAGCATGTCGGCCTGGGTGATCAGCAGGCTTCTGAGCCGACGGGCAATGCCGGCCGCCGTCTCGTCCACGACGTCGTGGCAGCCGCGACGGACCTCGAAGTCCTTGCAGATGAGTCGGAGATACTCGCCGCCCCGGCGGGAGCTGGAATAGACGTCCCAGCCCTTGGCCCGCACCGCCAGACTGTTGGCGCGCACCTTGAAGGACGATCGCCGGTCGGTGCCGATCGAATGCTCGCCGGTCTGGCAATCATAGGCAAAGCCGATCTCGTTCTCGGCCACCACGTAGCGCACGCAGTAGGGCGAGGCGGGCAACAATTCCAGGCGCCAGTGCGGCGTGGCGATGGCTTTCAAGGGTCGCTCCGGGCGGCAATCCGAGGCCGTGAAGCCTTGGCCCATCTTGCCAAGACAATCGCATGAGGACAACGGCCGTCGGCGAAATCCGGCCTCCGGAACAGGGTGGGTGCAGTCGGCTCGACAGAGATACATCATACACCACGACGGTCGCAGGCCTTGATATATCTCGCATCAATTTCCTGAATTGACGCCGCGTTCCCGCATCCTATCCTCCCGGCAAATTCGAATATTTCTGGGAGGAAATACACCATGGTAACTCAAGATGGCGCCCTAAATGAAGGCAATTACGTACCAATCGAGCGCAAAACGATGCGCCTCGCCTGGAAAATGATCGTCCCATTTTCGTTTCTACTATATTTTTTCAACACAATGGACAGGGCGAACATCAGCTTCGCTGCGCTGCGCATGGGCGAGTCCATGACGATGACCGCCATCGACTTCGGAAATGTTGTCTCGGCGTTTTTCATCTCCTATCTGATCTTTCAAATCCCGTCGAACATGATCATCGAGCGCATTGGCGCCAAGCGTTGGATCGGCACGATCATCATCGGCTGGGGCCTCTCCACCATGGTGATGTTCTTCGTCACTTCGATCACACAGGTCATCTGGGCCCGCTTCCTGCTCGGCATCTTCGAGGCCGGCTTCTTCCCGGGCATGATCTACTACATGGCGCTGTGGTTCCCCGGCCGCGAACGCGCCCGTGTCACCGCCTTCTTCATGCTCGCCGCCATGGCCTCGGCCATCGTCGCCGGCCCTATCTCCGGCTACATCGTCGGCCACTTCCATGTCGCCGGCTACGAGGGCTGGCGCTGGCTGTTCATGATCGAGGGCGTGCCGACCGTGCTCCTCGGCATCCTCTGCTTCTTCGTCTTCGCCGATGGGCCCGAGACCGCGAAGTGGCTGCCGGAAGAGGGCCGCGCCTGGCTCACCAGCGAGCTGAAGCGCGAGCAGGCGAAGTTCGCGAACCAGCCGAAGGCCAGGCTCGGTGACGTCCTCATGAACGTCACGCTGTGGAAGCTCGCCGCCGTCTACATGTGCGTCCAGGCCGCCGTACAGACCGCGCAGCTCTACATGCCGCGTCTGTTCCGAGCCATGGACTTCGGCCTCTCCGACTCGGACATCGGCTGGGTGATGGCCATTCCCTACGCAGTCGGCTTCATCGCGCTGCCGCTGTGGGGCATGTCGTCGGACCGCACCGGCGAGCGCAAGTGGCACTCGGCCCTGCCGATGGCCGCAGTGAGCATCACCTTCGTCGTCATGGCGCTGACGCACACTCTTTCGGCTCAGTTGGCGGCCGTGGCGATCTTCGGCTTCGGCATGGCCTACATGGGGCCGTACTGGCCGATGCCCTCGGCGATGCTGACCCCGTCGGGCCTCGCCGTCTCCATCGCCTTCATCAACTCCTGCTCGAGCCTGGGCGGCTTCCTGGGCGGCAAGATCCTGGGTTATGTCGACCAGACCTACGGCATGACCGGCGCCTTCTGGGCCATGGCCATCATGCCGCTCCTGTCGATCCTGGTGCTCATAACGCTCCGGGTACCGCGCGAGCGAAAGGCCTGACCGGCCACCCCGTCCCTCACCTTCTCCGCATCACGTCCGCACCGCGATCGGTGCGGACACCGAAAGGACCTGTCCCATGAAAATCACATCCATCGAGGTCTTCGACTGCAACATCCGCAGCAAGGACCCGACGTCCGGCTCGAACCCGATCATCATCCGCGTCAACACCGACGAAGGAGTATCCGGTCTCGGCGAGGTCGGCCTCGCCTACGGCGCCGGCTACAACGCCGCCATGGGCATGATCAAGGACTTCGCACCGTTCGTGCTCGGCAAGGATCCGATGAAGTCCGAGGCAATCTGGGAGAACCTGTTCCGCTCGACCTTCTGGGGCATGAGCGGTGGTCCGGTCGTCTACGGCGGCATGAGCGCCATCGACATCGCCTTGTGGGACATCCGCGGCAAGGCGCTGAATGCGCCCATCTACCAGTTGCTCGGCGGCAAGACGAACGACAACCTGCGCACCTATGCCAGCCAGTTGCAGTTCGGCTGGGGTGGCAAAGGCCTCAACCTCCTCTACAAGCCCGAGCAGTACGCCGCCGCCGCCCGCGCCGCCATTGCCGACGGTTACGACGCGGTCAAGGTCGACCCCGTTCAGATCGACAAGAACGGCGCCATGATCGTCAATCAGAAGTTCTTCGGCATCCTGACGCAGGATCATCTGCGTATGGGCGAGGAGCGCATCGCCGCCATCCGCGAGGCGGTCGGTCCCGACGTCGACATCATCTGCGAGATCCACTCGCTGTTCGGCACCAACTCGGCAATCCAGTTCGCGAGCGCCATCGAGAAGTACAACATTTTCTACTACGAAGAGCCGATCAACCCGTTGAATGCCGACAACTTCGCCAAGGTGGCGAGGAACACGACGATCCCGCTGGCGACCGGCGAGCGCTCCTACACCCGCTGGGGCTATCGCCAGCTGATGGAGAACCAGTCTCTCGCCGTGGTCCAGCCGGACCTCTGCCTGTGCGGCGGCATCACCGAGGGCAAGAAGATCTGCGACTACGCCAACATCTACGACGCCACCGTGCAGATCCACGTCTGCGGCGGCCCGGTGACGACGGCGGCATCGTTGCAGCTCGAAGCGACCATCCCGAACTTCATCATCCACGAGATGCACACGGCGTCGATGAAGACCTGCGTCCGCGAACTCTGCGTGGAGGACTACGTGCCGGTCGACGGCAAGTACCAGGTGCCGGATCTGCCCGGCCTCGGCCTGACGCTGAACGAGGACGTCATGCGCCGCTACCAAGCCTTCACCATCAAGGCGTGACGCACTCCGGGGAGGCTCGGGCGGGCCTCCCCATCCCCACATTCTCGAAAGAAATCCGCAATGAAAATCACGTCGATCGAAGTGTTCGACTGCGAACTCGCGACCCGCCACAAGGAGATGGTCGGGGTCAACCCGATCCTGATCCGCGTCAACACCGACGAAGGCATCTCGGGCGTCGGCGAGGTCGGTCTGGCCTATGGCGCCGGGGCCAAGGCGGGCGTCGCCATCATCAGGGACCTCGCGCCCTACGTGCTCGGCAAGGATCCGATGAAGGTCGAGGCGATCTGGGAGAACCTGTTCCGCGCCACCTTCTGGGGCATGAGCGGCGGACCGGTGTTCTACGGCGGCATGAGCGCCATCGACATCGCCCTGTGGGACATCCGGGGCAAGGCGCTGAATGCCCCGGTCTACCAGTTGCTCGGCGGCAAGACGAACGACAACCTCAGAACCTACGCCAGCCAGTTGCAGTTCGGCTGGGACGAGCACATGGCGGCGCTGAAGACGCCGGACCAGTACGCCGAGGTTGCCAAATACGCGGTGTCGCAAGGCTACGACGCCCTCAAGGTCGACCCGATCATGGTGCTGCGCAACGACGTGCCGCCGTTCCGCCATGACGTGCACCAGAGCTTCTTCGGCCTGATGCTCGCCGACGAGGTGCGCATGGCCGAAGAGCGCATCGCGGCGATGCGCGAGGCCGTTGGGCCCGACGTCGATATCATCTGCGAGATCCATTCGCTCTTGGGCACCAACGCCGCCATGCAGCTCGCCCGCATCCTTGAGCCCTACAACATCTTCTACTACGAGGAGCCGGTTCACCCGCTGAACGCGAAGAACTTCGCCAGGATCGCCGCGAACACGTCGATCCCGCTGGCGACCGGCGAGCGCTCCTACACCCGCTGGGGCTATCGCGAGCTGATGGAGAACCAGTCCCTCGCCGTCGTGCAGCCCGATCTCTGCCTCGTCGGGGGCATCACCGAAGGCAAGAAAGTCTGCGACTACGCCAACCTCTACGACGCAACCGTGCAGGTGCATGTCTGCGGCGGTCCGGTGTCGAAGGCGGCGGCTCTGCAGCTCGAAGCGACCATCCCGAACTTCATCATCCACGAGCACCACACCTGGGCGCTGAAGCCCGGCGTCCGGGAGCTGTGCACGCACGACCACCAGCCGGCCGGCGGCAAATACAAGGTGCCGGATCTGCCCGGTCTCGGTCAGGCGCTGAACGACGAAGTCGTCAAGCACTACCACGCCTACACCGTGACTGCCTGATGGCCGCGCCATGGCGCGGCCCCGCCGCGCCGCGGCCAACCACGGGCAAAAGGCCAATCAAGAGGAGCGTCTGGACATGAAAATCACCTCCATTGAAGTTTTCGACTGCGATATTGGCAAACGTCACAAGGACATGGCCGGCGTTAATCCGATCCTGATCCGCGTCAATACCGACGAAGGCATCTCGGGCGTCGGCGAGGTCGGCCTGGCCTATGGCGCCGGAGCCAAGGCGGGCGTCGCCATCATCAAGGACCTTGCGCCCTACGTGCTCGGCAAGGATCCGATGAAGGTCGAGGCGATCTGGGAGAACCTGTTCCGCGCCACCTTCTGGGGCATGAGCGGCGGACCGGTGTTCTATGGCGGCATGAGCGCCATCGACATCGCCTTGTGGGACATCCGGGGCAAGGCGCTGAACGCCCCGGTCTACCAGCTGCTCGGCGGCAAGACGAACGATAACCTCAGAACCTACGCCAGCCAGTTGCAGTTCGGCTGGGACGAGCACATGGCAATCCTGCTGAAGCCGGAGCAGTACGCCGAGGCCGCCAGATACGCGGTGTCGCAGGGCTATACGGCGATCAAGGTCGACCCGATCCAGATCACGCGCACACACAGCCCCTACCACAAGCGCGAGGTGGTGCAGAACTACTTCGGCCTGATGCTCGCCGACCAGGTGCGCATGGGCGAGGAGCGGATCGCGGCGATGCGCGAGGCCATCGGCCCCGACGTCGACATCATCTGCGAGATCCACTCCTTCCTCGGCACCAACGCCGCGATCCAGTTCGCCCGCGCCATCGAGAAGTACAACATCTTCTATTATGAAGAGCCCGTGCATCCGATGAACGCGAAGAACTTCGCCAAGATCGCGCAGAACACGAGCATTCCCCTGTCGACAGGCGAGCGCTCCTATACACGCTGGGGCTTCCGTCCATTGATCGAGAACCAGTCGCTGGCCGTCGTGCAGCCGGATCTCTGCCTAGCGGGCGGCATCACCGAAGGCAAGAAGATCTGCGACTACGCCAATCTCTACGACGCCACCGTGCAGATCCATGTCTGCGGCGCGCCGGTGTCGAAGGCGGCGGCGCTACAGATCGAGGCGACGATCCCGAACTTCATCATCCACGAGCACCACACCTGGGCGCTGAAGCCGGGCATCCGCGAACTCTGCATCCATGATCATCAGCCGACGGGCGGTCTCTACAAGGTGCCCGACCTGCCCGGCATCGGCCAGGCGCTCAATGACGACGTGGTGAAAACCTACCACGCCTACACGATCAAGGCCTGACGCAGCCGAAACCTTCCGCGATCCGCGCGACTGCCGGCCCCTCATCGGGGCCGGCATTTTTCGTTCAGGCGCCGCTTGCCAGCAACCGGCGAGCCCGGTCTGAGAAACTCGCGCCAATATGGTAGTCGAGATGCATCACAGCCTCGCCGACGCGATCGTTCTCCAGGAGATCGACGACCTCCTCGTGCTGCGCCAAGGAGACACGAATGAAAGCAGGCGGAAACGTCAGCCGGTTGCGCATGGCCCGCACCTTGTGGGCGATGACGTCATAGGCCTGGCTCAGATAGGGATTGTCGGCGTAGGCGAAGAGGGTAGCGTGGAAGGCGTTGTCGAGCTTGCGGTAGCTCTGCGACGGATCGTCGCTTTCATGCACATGGCGCGACCGGGCGACGTTGTCGCGCAGCTCGGCGAGCAAGCCGTCGCGGTCGTGGCGCAACGCCGATTTCAGCGCACCGCACTCAAGCAGACGACGGAGGTCGGTGATCTGCGTGATCACGCCTTCCGTTGGGCTGAAGACAAAGTTGCCCGTCCTCGGTTTGACTTCGAGCAATCCTTCCGACACAAGTCGCGCCATGGCTTCCCGTACCGGCGTCTTGGATACATCGAACTGATCTGCCAGCTGTCGTTCGGTAATCTGCTGGCCGAACTCAAGAGCCCCCGAAACGATCATTTCACGGATACGTTCCTCGACCGTATCCGTCAGCGACTTCTGAACAATCGGCGCCGCTTTGACCTCACAGGCGCTCCACAGTGGATGCTGCGACATTCCCTTCCCCAACGCATTTTATGTCTCATCGCCGATTGTGCGATTGGCCAGGCGTCTCATCCGCCAGCAAAGCAGAGAAGCCCTGTCGGCATGCGCGGTCAACACCATTCACCAAGTTACCCGCACCGCATTTAGGCTCGATGCTGCGATGGCTTGTCAGGGCGCAGAAAGAGGAACCACGCTGCTGTGGCAAACGTCGCGATCGACCTCGCATGGCAGCGGTTCGTTCGTGGTCAAGCCTGTCCTTGATTGGACATTATCACCATCGGCGATGAAAGATCTCCCCATCCCCCACGCGAACGTGATCGCTCCATTCTTGACCGATCAGTCCAGAACCGCTACCCCTTCCCCATGGCAAGACCACGGGAGTTCGACAGGGATGCCGCGTTGAAGGCGGCCACCGATGTGTTCTGGTCCAAGGGCTTCGCGGCGACGTCGACGGAAGACCTTGTCCAGGCGATGGGTATTGGCCGCCAGAGTTTCTACAACGCCTTCGGCGACAAGCGCCGGCTCTATCTCGAAGCGCTGGAAGCCTACCAGCGCAACGCGACGAGCTGTCACATCGGCCGCCTGACCACGCCGGCCTCGCCGCTCGACGGCCTGCGCGACCTGCTTGTCGGGCTCATTCCCGACGACGACGCGCTGCGCTGCAAGGGCTGCCTCGGGGCCGGATCGGTCGGCGAGTTCGGTGTCACCGACCCCGAGCTCATGGAGATGCGGGAGAGGATGATCGCCGGTTTCCGGGCGAAGGTCATCGAACGTTTGAGGGAAGGACAGAGGCTGGGCGAGATCGATCCGGAGATCGACATCGAACAGGCGGCGTCCTTCATCGAGATCACCATGAGCGGCCTCCAGCTTGCCGCCAGAGGCGGCGCCGGAGCCCAACACCTTCACGCCCTCGCCGCCTTCGCGGTGGAGCGTTTCAGAGCCAGATAACAACAAGACGCCGGGAGAGCGCCCTTCGCCTGCCCAATTATGGACTGATCAGTCAAAAACGGAGAATGACGATGAGTGACGACAACAGGAAAGTTGCCCTGGTCTTCGGCGGATCGCGCGGCATCGGCGCCGCCATCGTGTCGCGGCTGGCCGACGATGGCTACACCGTGCCCTTCACCTACGTGTCGAGCGAGACCGCGGCCAACGATCTGGTCGGCAAGGTCGGGGCGGCCGGCGGCACGGCGCTGGCGATCAAGGCCGACAGTGCCAAAAAGGACGATCTCGTCGCCGCCGTCGGCGCCACCATCGACCGCTTCGGGCGGCTCGACGTCATCGTCGTCAATGCCGGCGTCGCCCGCATGGGGCTCGTCGACGCGGTACTGGTCGAGGATCTCGACCTGCAGCTCGACGTCAACGTGCGCGGCGTGTTCCTCGCCATCCAGGCGGCGCTGCCGCACATGAAGGACGGCGGTCGCATCGTCACCATCGGCAGCAACATCGCCCAGCGCAGCGGCTTCCCCGGCGCCAGCGTCTACCAGACGACCAAGGCGGCGGTGGCCGGCATGGTCAAGGGCCTCGCCCTCGATCTGGCGCCGCGCGGCATCACCATCAACAACGTTCAGCCCGGCCCGACCCGCACCGACATGATCGGCGCCCTCGGCAACGAGGGGATGGACATGGTGATGGGCATGGTGCCGCTGAAGCGCATGGCCGAGCCGGAGGAGATCGCCGGCCTCGTCTCCTACATCGCCCGCGACGAAGCCGGCTACGTCACCGGCGCCAGCCTGACCATCGACGGCGGCTTCGCGCTCTGAGCAACGGCGATCGGCCGGGGAACGCCCCCGGCCCTCGCCTATTTGGGCGGCGGCGCGCAGGAGTGCCCGATGACGAGCTTCGGCTCGGCGACGTGGCAGCGCCGCTCGCCGTCCCTTTCGGCCTCGCCGCGCACATGCTCCATCATCCACAGCGAGGCGACGCGGGCGAGTTCGTCGATCGGCTGCTCCACCGTGGTGATGCGGGGCATGACGATGCTGCTCCACGCCACCACGTCGATGCCGGCGATGGACACGTCGTCGGGGCAGCGGAAGCCGAGATCGTTGACGGCCTGCAAGGCGCCGATGGCCATGTAGTTGTTGGCCGCCAGGATGGCGGTCGGCCGCCCCGGCGACGACATCAGGCGCATGACGTTCTCATAGGCGAGGTCGGCGCTGTAGTCGGCGACGATCTCCAGTTCCGGGTCCACTTCCAGCCCGGCCTCGGCCATGGCCGAGCGAAACCCCTCCAGACGGCGCTCCGCCACCCACATGTTCCGCTGGCCGCCGACATAGGCGATCCGGCGATGGCCGAGCCGCGCCAGGTATTCGGTCAGCATCTCCGCGCCGCGCCGGTGGTCGGAGGTGACGAAGTCGAGCGCCGTGCCGTCGACGTCCTGGTCGACCAACACCACGGGAACATCCAGCTCGTTGAGATGGGCGGCGAACTCGGGATCGTTCCTGAGCGGCGTCATGATGATGCCCGCCACCCGGTGCCGCTTGAGAAGCGTCAGCGTCCGAAGCTCGCGATCCGGATCGGAGGCGAGGTTGGCGACGATCAACATGTGCTCGTGGCCGGAAATGTGCTTGTCGATGGTGCCGAACAGCCGGCCGAAGAACGGGTTGGCGGCATCACCCAGCACCATGCCCACCAGCTTGGACTGGCCGCGCTTCAAATTCTGCGCCATCAGGTTGGGCGTGTAGCGCACGGCGGCCACCGCCGCGTCGATGCGCGCCCGCGTCTCCTCGCTCACCGGCCCCGTGCCGTTGAGGGCCAGGGACACAGTGGAAATGGAGACGCCCGCGTGACGGGCCACATCCCTGATCGTCGCCATCGCCTCGCCCTTTTCCGCCTGTTTCGGCCTATCGAACCGTTTTCATAATCGCTCCGTCGGCTTGCGCACGACGGCACCGGATCGGACGGACAACCGCATCCGCATCGCGGGGAAACAGGTTCAACTCATCCACATATCGCTGTTCGATGATAGTTCGATACTTGTCAAGCCAAAAACCCGACGATACGATCCTATCGAAACGGTTCGATATCAATGCCCACATGAGCATCCGCGCCAAGACGGAATTCGTTCGCCGTTTCATCCTAGAGGGTTAGGGAGATTACCATGCGATTCCGGTTTAATGGAGAGGTGCGCCTTGTCGCCAGTGCGATTCTGGGCGCCGCAATTCTTGCCGCTCCGGCGCGCGCTGAAGACATCGTCATCAAGATGTGGACGCTCGACAACAACGGCTACAAGGAATTCATCGCCGAGGCCGCCGAGAGCTTCAAGGCGACCCATCCGAACGTCAGCATCGAGCACCAGATCTTTCCGGGCGACCCATACAAGACGGCGCTGAAGGTGGCGCTGGTCGGCTCCGATGGGCCGGACGTGTTCTTCAACTGGGCCGGTGATCGCGCCACCCAGCTCGTCAAGGACAAGCTGGCGCTCGACATCACCGATTACGGCGACGTGCCCGGCGGCTTTGCCAAGGTGCTGCCGCAGGGCCTCCTGGATTCCTTCCGCTACGACGGCCGCCTCTACGGCGTCGCCACCGACGCGGTCACCAAATACGTCTTCTACGACAAGGCCTATTTCGCCGAACACAAGCTCGAACTGCCCAAGACGTTGGGCGAACTCGGCGGCCTCTGCAAGGCCATCCGCCAGATCGACCCCGACACCATTCCGATGCCGCTCGGCAACAAGACGCGCTGGAAGGCCATCCACTGGATGACCATGCTCAACGAGCGCGCCATGGGCGTCGAGGCCACCGCCGCCGACTACGACCTGTCGCGGCCGGCCGACCAGCTCTACACCGACCCCGGCTATGCCAAGGCCTTCCAGGCGCTGATCGACCTGCAGGACGCCGGCTGCTTCGAGGATGCGCCGAACGCCACCGAATACGCCATCGCCGATTCCATGTTCATCACCCGCGCCTCGCCGATGGAGTATTGCGGCAGCTGGTGCACCTCGGCGCTCGATCAGGCCGGCTTCACCGACTACGGCTTCTTCCGCCTGCCGGTGATGGAAGGCGGCAAGGGCAACCCCGACGCCAACTTCCTGGTGCCCGAGGGCTATCAGGTCTCCGCCAAGACCGCCCATCCCCAGGAAGCGGTTGAATGGCTGAGCTTCCTGGTCTCCGACGAGCAGGCCCTGAAGTTCGCCGAGAAGGTACAGTTCCTGCCCTCCAACACCAGGCTCATCGACAAGGCCGAGGGCGTGCCGCAGAGCTTCAAGGACATCGCGAGCGAAGTCGCCACCGTCAAGGAGGGCGTCAACGTGCTCGACGCGCTGCTCGAGGCCACCGTGGCCGACGCCTACATGAACGCCACCGTCGAAGTGCTGAACCGCACGCTGACGCCGGAAGCGGCCGTCGGCAAGGTGCGCGAGGCGGCGCTGGCCGTGCAGGCCAAGAAGTAAGCGGCCAAGGCCGTTCCGGCGCCTGTCCCTCCCCCCGGGACCGGCGCCACTCGACCGGGGCGACGCGATGCGTCTCCCCGGTCCTTCTCCCCCCTTGCCCTCCTCCCGCCGCCCTCCGGCGGCGACGGCCGCCAGGTAGCAGCATGCCCTTTCCACCGACATCCAAGCCAGCCGGCAGACGGCCGGCGATGAAGGCCGGCGCCGTCTCAGCCACGGCCATGATGGCCCCGGCGCTCATCCTCGTCGGCGTCTTCATCCTGATCCCGGCCATCGTCGCCGTGATCGGCTCCTTCTTCGACTTCTCGATGACGTCCGCCAACTGGACCTATGTCGGCGGCGCCAACTATCGCCGGGCGGTCACCGACCCGCTGTTCTGGCTGGCGATCTCCAACAACGTCTTCATCGTCGTGGGATCGGTGATCTCGCAGGTCGGCGGCGGCGCCATCCTCGCCGCCATCCTCGACCGGGGCATCCGGCGCGGCGGCGTCTTCTACCGCACCATCATCTTCATGCCGGTGGTGATCTCCTCGATCGCCGTCGCCTTCGTCTGGATGCTGATCCTCGACCCCAACGTCGGCCCGCTCAATGCCGTGGTCAAGGCGCTGGGCCTGCCGACGCCGAAGCTCGGCTGGCTGGGCGATCCGTCGATCTCGCTGTGGATGCTGCTGCTCATCGCCGCCTGGCAGAACGTCGGCTTCCAGATGATGCTGATCCTCGCCGGCCTGCAGGCCATCCCCAAGGAACACTACGAGGCGGCCTCGCTCGACGGCGCGCGCGGCCTCAAGGCCTTCTGGTACATCACGCTTCCCGGCATCCGCAACGTCTTGGTGCTGGCGACGCTGATCACCGTCATCGGCGGTTTCAAGGTGTTCGACCTCGTCTTCGTCACCACCGGCGGCGGGCCGGCCAACGCCACCCAGGTTCTGGGCACCTACACCTACACCCAGGCCTTCTCCTTCGGAAACATGGGCTACGCCAACGCCATGGCCGTCGTGCTGCTGGTCACGGCGGCGCTGCTCGGCTGGCTGCAGGTCCGCCTGTCGCGGCGCGGTTAAGGAGCAGATATCATGACCCTTCGCTCCCGCACCGTCGCCATCGGCCTGCACGCCGTCGTCTCCTTGTGGACGCTGTTCGTGCTGCTGCCGGTGTTCGTGATGGTCATCTCGGCCTTCAAGAGCCAGGCCGAGCTGTTCACCCGGCCGCTCGCCCTGCCCAAGCAGTTCAGCTTCGCCGCCTTCGAGCGCGCCTGGGGCATCGGCATCAGCGGCTTCCTCGTCAACTCGATCCTAGTCACCGCGCTGTCGGTCTTCATCATCATCTTCGCATCGAGCCTTGCCGCCTACATCCTCGCCCGCTCCGAGCGGCCGGTGATGCGCTGGGTCTACGTCGCCATCGTCGCCGGCTTCGCCGTGCCGCTGCAAAGCGTCATGGTGCCGCTCTACCAGCTGGTCTCCGGCGCCGGCCTCCTCAACTCGCGCCTTGCCATCGCCCTGCCCTACGCGGCCTACGGCATCCCCTTCACCACGATGCTGTTCTACACCTTCTTCCTGGAGTTCCCGCGCGAGCTGGAGGAGGCGGCGCGGCTCGACGGCTGCGGTCGGCTGGAGGTGTTCTTCCGCATCGTGCTGCCGCTCTCCGGACCGGCCATCGCCAGCGGCGCCATCTTCCAGGCGGTGTTCAACTGGAACGAGTTCATTCTCGCCCTGCTGATGCTCACCAAATCAGACGTGCGCACCCTGCCCGTCGGCATCTACGGGCTGACCGGCCAATACAGCGCCGACTGGCCCGCCCTGATGGCCGGCCTCGCCATCGCCACCCTTCCCCTCATCGTCATCTTCCTGCTGGCCCAGCGCCATTTCGTGCGCAGCCTCGCCGGCCTCGGCAAATAGAGATACCGCCATGCCCCATCTCGAAGTCCGCGACGTCGTCAAGCGCTATGGCACCCTGACGGTCCTCTCCGGCGTGTCCTTCGCCGCCGAGAAGGGCGAGTTCGTCGTCATGGTCGGCCCGTCGGGCTGCGGCAAGTCGACGCTGCTGCGCTCCATCGCCGGCCTTGAGGAGATCTCCTCCGGCTCGGTCTCCATCGCCGGCCACGACATCACCGCCGCCGAACCGTCCGATCGCGGCGTCGCCATGGTGTTCCAGAACTACGCGCTCTATCCGCACATGACGGTGGCCCAGAACATGGGCTTCGCCCTCAAGGTGGCGCGCCGGCCGAAGGCCGAGATCGAGGCCGCCGTGACGCGCGCCGCCGAGATCCTGCGCATCACCGACCACCTCGGCAAGTATCCCAAGGCGCTGTCGGGCGGCCAGAAACAGCGCGTCGCCATCGGCCGGGCCATCACCCGCGCGCCGGAGGTGTTCCTGTTCGACGAGCCGCTTTCGAACCTCGACGCCGCCCTGCGCTCGCAGATGCGCATCGAGCTATCCCGCCTGCACCGCGAGCTCGGCGCCACCATGCTCTACGTCACGCACGACCAGACCGAAGCCATGACCATGGCCGACCGCATCATCGTCATGAACGGCGGCAACATCGAGCAGATCGGCTCGCCGCTCGACCTCTACAACAAGCCGGCGACGCGCTTCGTGGCCGGCTTCATCGGCTCGCCGCGCATGAACTTCATCGCGTCCCGCGTCATGCGGCTTTCCGGCCGCTCGGTCGGCTTCTCGCTCGGCGAGGGACGGCCGCCGCTCGACCTGGAGTTCGCGCCCGGCGAGACGCTGCCGATACTCGGCGACGCGGTCACCCTGGGCATCCGGCCCGAAGCCCTCGGCGACGACGGCGAGGTCCACATCGCCGACGCCGAGGTCACCGTGGTCGAGGCGCTGGGCCGCGAGACGCTGGTCTATTCGGACGCCCGCACCCTCCGCACCACCGACTCCGAATCCCTCGACGGCTACTTTGCCCAGCTGGTTCCGAGCCAGTCCGACAAGCGGCTCGGCCAGCAGATCGAACTCAAGGCCAACCGCTCGGCCTTCGTGGTCTTCGCCGCCGACGGCGCCACGCTGCACGACGCCTCCCCCATCCATCACAAGTGACCTCCCCATCATGCGCTTTCGCCAGATCCATCTCGACTTTCACACCTCCGGCCTGATCGACGGCATCGGCTCCCGCTTCGACGCGCGGGCCTTCGCCAGCGCCTACAAGGAGGCCCACGTCGACTCCGTCACGATCTTCTCCAAGTGCCATCACGGCCTGTCCTACCACCCGACCAAGGTGGGCCGGATGCACCCCGGCCTGGGCTTCGACCTGTTGCGCGCCCAGCTCGACGCGCTGCACGGCGAGGGCATCGCAGCCCCGATCTACCTCTCGGCCGCCTGGGACGAGCACGCCGCCTTCACCCATGCCGACTGGCGCATAGTGACGCCCGACGGCCACCTGCCGCAGTCGCGCAACGACCCGTCCGGCTGGGCCTATCTCGACTTCGCCTCGCCCTATCTCGACTATCTCGCCGCGCAGATCGACGAGGTGCTGGAGCTTTACCCCGACGGCGACGGCATCTTCATCGACATCTGCAGCCAGCTGCCGTCGATCTCGCCCTATGCCAAGGCGGCGATGGAGGCGCGCGGCCTCGACTGGACGTCCGAGGCGGACCGCACCATGTTCGGCGCCGAGGCGCTCGACGGCTTCTATCGCAAGGTGAAGGACACCGTGCGGGCCCGCGCGCCGGGCATGCCGCTGTTCTTCAACTCCGGCCATATCCGGCGCGGCAGCCGCGAGCACATCGCCAAGTACTACAGCCACCTCGAACTGGAATCGCTGCCGACGGCCGGCTGGGGCTACGACCACTTCCCCGTCAGCGCCCGCTATGTCGATTCCCTGGGCATTCCCTTCCTCGGCATGACCGGCAAGTTCCACTTCACCTGGGGCGAGATCGGCGGCTACAAGCGGCCGGAGGCGCTGATCTACGAATGCGGGGCCATGCTGGCCCATGGCGCCCGCTGCTCGATCGGCGACCACCTGCATCCGACCGGCCGCGTCGATCCCTCGACCATGGCCATCGTCGGCGCCGCCTACGACTGGGTGGAGAAGCGCGAGGCCTGGGCGGAGGGCAGCGTCAACCGCGCCGAGATCGGCCTCGTCTCCCTTGAGGCTGCGACGCTCGACGCCACCAGCATCGAGGCGCCGGCCCAGAAGCACGCCAGCGACGACGGCGCCACGCGCATCCTCCTGGAAGCCGGCCTCACCTTCGACGTGCTCGATCTCGAAAGCGATCTCTCGCCCTACCGCCTGGTCATCCTGCCCGACGCCGTGCCGGTCGGCCCCACCCTCAAGGCGAAGCTGGAGCGCTATCTCGCCGGTGGCGGCCGCCTGCTGCTCACCGGCAAGAGCGGCCTCGATGCCGAGGGCTTCGTGCTCGACGTCGGCGCCGCCTGGGAGGGCACCTCGCCCATGGCCGGCGGCGACTACCTGCTGCCGACGCCCGAGTGGCGCCCCGACGGCATCGACGAACCGAACTTCATGTATGCCCCGTCCGAGCGTATCCGCGTCACCGACGGCGAGACGCTCGGCAGCGTCTACGAGCCCTATTTCGACCGGACGCCGAAGCACTTCTCCGGCCACATCAACGTGCCGCGCCGGCCCGATCCCAGCGGCTACGACGGCGGCAGCCGCAAGGGTGCCGTCACCTACCTCGCCCACCCGGTGTTCCGCGTCTACACCGAAGTTGGCGCCGTGCGCCTGTTGGAAATGGTCGAGCGCGCCATCGTCGTCGCCCTCGGCGGCGAACGGATGATCACCACCAGCCTGCCGCGAGCCGGCCGGGCGACGGTGCGCCGGCAACCGAAGCGCAACCGCGACGTCGTCTATCTCATGCACGCGACGCCGGCCCTGCGCGGCTATCTCTGGGACAGCAACATCCAGCCGATCCAGGACCTCGTGACGCTCCGCGATATCGCCGTGTCGCTGAAGGTCGACGCCCCCGTCGAAGCGGTCCGCCTCGTCCCCGACGGCGCGCCCCTGCCCTTCACGCAAGCCTACGGCCGCGTCTGCTTCAGCGTACCGGAAGTGACCGGCGTCGCCATGGTGGAGGTGGTCTACCGGTCGTAAGTCCAAAAGGAAAAGGCGGGCTCACCGTCCCGCCTTTCTCATGCCGGTTTGACATCCCTGTCCTTGGGACTTGAACCATCCGCCCACGTCGGAAGCCGACCGGATGGTCACGGATGTCTTGAAGGGGCCACAAGCTTCACCTTGGCCCAATCCTCGTCGCTTAGAGGCTGGCAGTCCTTGTCGGAGAGCGCGGCGGCTTCCACCTCCTCCTCCGTCATGGCATCCACGCGCGCCCAGTCGGAATCGCCCTTGAGAGGCTTCAGAACTCCATCAGGCAAACTCTCGTAGAGAGCATCGCCCACCTTCACGATGTTCACCCGCCTAGAGTTGGCCATATTTCCTGGTCTCCCGCTACGACTTGCGTGCGTCCCGCAGCCGGTCCGGATTGGCGCCCAGCCGTTCGGAAATCTCCTGGCAGGCGCGCGTCAGGGCGTCGACATAGGCGGCGCGGTTGCGCAGCCCGTCTTCCTTGGGCGCCACGAGGCACAGGGTGGCGATGCAGGCGCCGTCGGCCTGGTGGATGGGCGCGGCGAAGCAGTGGGTGTAGGTATCCACCTGGCTGTTGAAGGTGAAATAGCCGTCGCGCCCGGCCTGCCGCACCTCGGCGATGAAGGCGGCGGGGTCGAGGCGCCGGCCGTCGGGCATGACGAAGTCGTCGGCCGGGATCAGGTCGAGGATGCCCTGGTCGTCGAGATGGGAGACCAGCAGCCGCCCGGACGCCGTCCAGGGAATGGGCACCAGTTCGCCGATGCTGGAGGATATCCGGAAGGGCCGCGCGCTCTCGCGCATCATGGCGACGGTGTACTTGTTGCCTTCGAGCAGGCACATCTGCGCCGTCTCGCGGGTTTCCTCGGCGAGATGGGCCAGCGCCCGGTCGCACTCGCGCATGAAGTCGAACTGCTCGGCATAGGCCGCGCCGAGGAAGTAGAGCCGCCGCCCGAGGAAGACGCGACCGTCGCCGCCCTGGTAGTCCAGCATGCCGTGCCGGAGCAGCAGGTTGACGAGTTCGTAGACCGACGAGCGCGGCGCGCCGATCTCCGAGGCGATCTCGTTGGGGCGCATCGGCTGGCGCCGGACGCGCAGGAACTCAAGGATATCGAAGGCACGATCGAGCCCGCGCGCTCGCCTTGACGTCATGTCCTCGACGGTATCTGGCATCTTACCCCTCAAATCGCATGGACCGGCCTCCTTGCGAGACCGGCCCACCCGCAACGTTCACTTGCGGTCGGCGCGATAGGCGACGCACTCGACCTCCACCTTGCAGTCGACCATCATCCTCGACTGCACGCAAGCGCGGGCCGGCGGATTGGCCCCGAAATACTCGGCGTAGACGCCGTTGAAGCTCCAGAAGTCGCGCGGATCGTCGAGCCACACGCCGACGCGGACCACGTCGTCGAGGCCATAGCCGGCCTCCTTCAGGATGGCGATCAGGTTGTCGATCGCCTTGCGGCTTTCGGCGACGATGCCGCCCTTGACGATCTCGCCGCCCTCCATCGCCACCTGTCCGGACACGTAGAGCCAGCCGTCGGCTTCCACGGCGCGGGCGAAGGGAAGCGGCTGTCCGCCCGCACCGGTTCCGCCGGTGCCGTAACGCTTGATAGTCATGAAAACACTCTCTTTTTCAGTTGAAACTGGAGGTCTTGAGGAAGTCCGCGAGGCGCTCCGTCTTCGGCGCCACGAACATTTCCCTGGGGTTGCCGTCCTCGCCGATGACGCCCTGGTTCATGAAGATGACCCGGGACGCCACCTCGTAGGCGAAGCGCATCTCGTGGGTGACCAGGAGCATGGTCATGCCGTCGGCGGCGAGGCCCTTGATCACCTGCAGCACCTCGCCGACCAGTTCCGGATCGAGCGCCGAGGTCACCTCGTCGAACAGCATCAGTCGCGGGTTCATGGCGATGGCGCGGGCGATGGCGACGCGCTGCTGCTGGCCGCCCGACAGCTGGCCGGGAAAGTGGCCGGCCCGGTCGCCGAGGCCGACGCGGTCGAGCCACTTGAGCGCGATGGCGCGAGCCTCGTCCTTCGGCAGCCGCTTCACCTTGAGAAGGCCGAGCATGACGTTCTCTTCCGCCGTCATGTGCGGAAACAGGTTGAACTGCTGGAAGGCCATGCCGGTCAGCGCCCGCTGGCGGGCGATGTCCTTCTCGCTCTTGCGCCGGCGCGTCGGACCCTCGACGTGATAGCCGATCTCCTCGCCGTCGAGGCGGATGGTGCCACCCTCGAAGTCCTCCAGCATGTTGATGCAGCGCAGGAGCGTGGTCTTGCCCGACCCGGACGAACCGATGATGGCGATCACCTCGCCCTCGTGGACGGCGCAGTCGATGCCCTTCAGCACCTCCAGCGGGCCGTAGGTCTTCCGCAGTCCCTCGATTTCGAGAATGGTCTTGGACATGGATCGAAATCCTCAGGAGGGGACGGCGGTCTTGCGCTCGACGTATTTGCCGAAGCGTTCGATGCCGTAGTTGACGACGAAATAGAGCGCTCCGGCGAAGAAGTAGAACTGGAGGCTCATGAAGTTGCGGGAGATGATCTCCTGGGTGCGCAGGAGCAGTTCGGCGACGCCGATCACCGACAGCAGCGTCGACGCCTTGACCATCTCGGCGGCGGTGTTGACCCAGGCCGGCAGGAACTGGCGTAGCGCCTGCGGCCACAGCACGTAGGCGAAGGTCTGCCCGAAGGTGAGGCCGATCGCCTTGGCCGCCTCGGTCTGCCCCTTGGGGATCGCCTGAAGGCCGCCGCGCACGATCTCGCCCACATGCGAGGAGCAGAAGATCGCCAGCGCCAGTACGCCGGCCGAGAATGGATCGAGGTTCACGCCGACGGCCGAGGAGACGTAGTAGCTCGCCAGCACCAGGACCAGCACCGGCGTGCCGCGAATGATGTCGGTGTAGACGCGGAAGACGAGGCGGACCGGGCGGGCGCCGTAGGTGAGCGACAGGCCCACCACCACGCCGAGCACCGACCCCGCGAGGATGGCGAGAAGCGAGATCGACACCGTCAGGCCGAGACCCGAGAGGATGACGTTGCGGGCGAGCCACAGCTGATCGAGGAAGGACGGGTTCATGGCGTCACCTCGGCAGGGCCAGGCGCCGCTCGATGCGCCGCATCAGCGCGGCGATGAGGGCGCAGGTGGCGACATAGAGCGCGGAGGCGACGATCCACGTCTCGATCACCCGGAAGCTCTCGACGTTGATCTTGCGCGCCTGGAAGGTCAGCTCCGGCACGGCGATGGCGGCGGCGAGCGATGTGTCCTTGAACAGGGATATGATGGTCGAGGACATCGACGGCAGCACGTTGCGCAGCATCAAGGGCGCGATGATGGTCGTGCGGATCTGCATCGGCGTCAGGCCGATCGCCAGCCCGGCCTCGGTCAGCCCCTTGGGAATGGACAGAAGCCCGGCCCGGAACACCTCGGCCAGATAGGCGCCCGAATAGATGGCGAGAACCGCGACGAAGCTCTCGATCTTGTCGAGTCTCACGCCCATCTGCGGCAGCGCGAAATAGGCGAACAGCACCAGCACCAGGATCGGCAGGTTGCGGATCAGCGTCACGTAGGCCGTCGCCGGCCAGGAGGCGGCTCGGTACTTGGATATCAGCGCAAAGGCGACGGCAAGACCGACCGCCGCGCCGATGAGGATGGATACGACCGCAAGGCCGAGGCTGAGCGCCAGCCCCTCCAGCAGCCGGTCGAAGTTGCGCCAGACCACGGCGAAATTCAGCGTATAGCCCATGGTGCCTCGCTGCTTGCAAAGGAGGAGAGCGGAGGCGCGCCTCCGCTCTTGCCAAAGGCTCGTTACTTGAACTCCACCGGAAAGCCGATTTCCGGCGGCAGGAGGTCCTTGCCGAACCAGGTCTTGAACGACTTGGAGTAGAAGTCGAACTCAACGCCGGTCATCGCCTCGTGCAGCGCCGTGTTGACGAAGTTCAACCAGTCCTGGTCGCCGCGCTTGACCGCGCAGGCATAGGTCTGCGGGTTCCAGCCGTAGCCGGCGTCCTTGTAGCGGTTGGGGTTCTGCGCCATGTACCAGGCGAGCGACGACTGGTCGGTGGCGACCGCGTCGGAGCGGCCCGATTCCAGCGCCTGATAGATGAGATCGACCGAGTCGTACTGGTCGACCGCGGCCTCCGGCAGGGCGGCGTGCACCATGTCCTCGGCATAGACGTTCTGCAGCACCGATACCGTGACCGACGAGCCCGCCGCCTTCAGCGCGGCATAGTCGGCATACGGACTGTCGCCCTTCATCATCAGGCCGACGCCCTCGCGGTAATAGGGAACGGTGAAGGCCACCTGCTGGGCGCGCTCGCCGGTCACCGTCATGAACTGGCAGGTCATGTCCACCTTGTCGGTGGTGATGTTGGGAATGCGGGCGTCCGACGACTGGATCACATACTCGATCTTGTCGGGATCGCCGAACAGGGCCTTGGCGACGATGCGGCCCATGTCGACGTCGAAGCCCTGCAGCTTGTCGTCGGCGCTCTTGAAATGCCAGGGCGCATTGGTGCTGCCGGTCCCGAGAACGAGGTGGCCGCGGGCGAGCACGTCATCGAGCTTGCTGGCCTCGGAATAGGCTGATGTCGACAGCAGGAGGAAGACCGACGCGGCAAGCATGCCGCCGGTGCGGATGGTCGTGTTCATTCTGTTCCCTTTATTGCTGATCATGCGTCAGATTGTCCAATATACCGGACATGAGTCCGTGTTACTGGATTGACGTATTGAGATACAGGGTCCATAGTTTGTCAAGAGCGCATTGAGCCAACGCGCCCAAAGCCGGAGCGGACCCGTCATTGCCGGGATTCAGCACGGTTTCGCCACGTCGAAGATCGGAATGCCCCAGATGGAAACCTTTGCCGACAGCCTCGACACGCCGAGCGTCGTGGTCGACGCCGATATCGTCCGCGCCAACATCCGGCGCTTCCAGGCCTATGCCAACGTTCACGGCTTCAAGGTCCGGCCGCACATCAAGACCCACAAGCTGCCGCCCATCGCCGACATGCAGATCGGGGCCGGCGCCGTCGGCATCACCTGCCAGAAGGTGTCGGAGGCGGAGGCCATGGTGGCGGGGAGTTCGGCCATCACCGACGTGCTGATCACCTACAACATCGTCGGCGCGGAGAAGCTCGCCCGCCTCGCGGCGCTGGCCGGCAAGGTGCGGCTCTCGGTGGTCGCCGACAGCGCCGATGTGGTGGAGGGCCTGTCCAGGACCTTCGCGGGTCAGGCATCGCCGCTTCGCGTGCTCGTCGAATGCGACACCGGCGCCAACCGCTGCGGCGTCGCCTCGCCGGAGGACGCGGCGGCGCTGGCCGGCCGGATCGCCGTGGCGCCCGGCCTCGCCTTCGGCGGCCTGATGACCTACCCGCCGGCCGGCGGCGAAGCGGCGGTGCAGGATTTCATGAGCAAGACCAAGGCGCTGATAGAGACCGGGGGGCTCACCGTGCCGGTGATCACCTCGGGCGGCACGCCGACCATGATGCACGCCGCCGAGGCGCCCGTCGTCACCGAGTATCGACCCGGCACCTACGTCTATAACGATCGTTCGCTGGTGGCGCGCGGCGCCTGCGGCTGGGACGACTGCGCCCTCACCGTGCTCACGACGGTGGTCTCGGTGCCCGCCGCCAACCGCGCCATCATCGACGCCGGTTCGAAGGCCCTCACCTCGGATCTCCTTGGCCTCACCGGCTACGGCCATGTGCTTGGCCGCGACGACATCGCCATCGACCAGCTGTCGGAGGAACACGGCCGCCTCGTCAGCACCGGCCCGATCGACCTCAAGGTCGGCGACCGCTTGCGCATCGTCCCCAACCACGCCTGCGTGGTGACCAACATGGTCGACGAGGTTTATCTCTACTCGACCGAAGAAGCGGCGCCCCGCGCGGTGCCGGTCGTCGCGCGCGGTCGCATCAGGTGAGGAAGCCGGCCATCAGGCGATGGCGAGGGCTGCCTGCTGGAGGGTTTCGGTGGCAGTGTGGATGCTGCGCACCGAGCGGCTGATTTCGCCCAGCGTGCCGACGATGCTTTCGACGCCGTTGGCCGCCGTCCGCATGTTGCCCGACATCTCCTGCGTCACCGCCGCCTGCTGTTCGACCGCCGTGGCGATCGACGAGGACACGCCATTGATCTGGGTGATGATCGAGGAGATGTCGGAGATGGTCGACACCGCCTCGGCGGTGATCGAGTGCACGCCCGCGACTTCGGCCGCGATCTCCTCGGTGGCCTTCGAGGTCTGGGCGGCCAGCTGCTTCACTTCTTGCGCGACGACGGCGAAGCCCTTGCCCATCTCGCCGGCCCGCGCCGCCTCGATGGTGGCATTGAGCGCCAGAAGGTTGGTCTGGCCGGCGATGGCGTTGATCAGCTCGACCACCTGGTCGATCTTCTGGGCCGCCGCCGCGAGGCCGGACACCACACGGTTGGCGGCCTCCGCCTGCGTCACGGCCTGCTCGGACACCGACAGCGCCACCCCGACCTGCTGGCTGATCTTCGTCACCGATGTCGCCAGCTCCTCCGCCCCGGCGGCGACCGCCTGGACGTTGGACGCCGTGACCCCGGCGACGCCGCTGGCCGTTTCGGCCGCCACGTCGGAGCGCGCCACCATGCCCGCCACCTCGTCGAGGTCGCGGGTGATGTCGGACTGCGTCGCCTGACGCGCCTTGCGCTCGACCACGACGCGGGTCACGTCGGTGGCTAACTTGGTCACCTTGAACAGCCGGCCGCCCATGTCGAAGATCGGATTGTAGGTTGCCTGGATGTAGACGTCCTTGCCGGT
Organism: Pleomorphomonas sp. NRK KF1; assembly: GCF_023721755.1. GTDB lineage: Bacteria > Pseudomonadota > Alphaproteobacteria > Rhizobiales > Pleomorphomonadaceae > Pleomorphomonas. The sequence goes on from NZ_JAMDLH010000004.1 coordinate 90,416, forward strand.
CTTGCCGATGCGGCGCAACTCGCCGGACTTGAACTGCCCGGCCCTGAGGTCGTTCCAGAAGGCGCGATACTCAGGCGTGTCGCGCTCCTCGGGGGCAACGAACATCGAATGATGCCGACCGATCACCTCGTCGCGCCGATAGCCCAGCGCTTGCAGGAAGTTGTCGTTGGCGTCGATCACCGTTCCGTCCGGCTTGAAGGAAATCACCGCCTGGGCGCGGTTGATGGCGGTGACCTGTCCGCGAACGTCGGCGTCGTCGAGCTTGCGGGCGGTGACGTCGGAGGCGAACTTGACGACGCGCACCACCTTGCCCGACCGGTCGAGAATGGGGTTGTAGGTCGCCTGGATCCAGATCTCCCGCCCCCCTTTCGCCAGGCGCTTGAACTCGGCAGCCTGAAATTCGCCGGCGGCAAGGGCGCGCCAGAAGGCGGCATAGGCCTCGGTCTTCGCGTCCTCCGGGTCGACGAACATCGAGTGATGCCGGCCGACGATCTCCTCCAGCCGATAACCGACGACGTTGAGGAAGTTGGTGTTGGCCGTGATGATCTTGCCGTCCGGCTCGAGTTCGATCACGGCCAGAGATCGGTCGAGCGCCTCAAGCACCGCTGAAGATTGATGGCGAAACGGCCACATTGGATTGAGTCTCCGAGAGCACCGCGTTCATGGTACTGCGAATCGGCGCCGGACCCAGGTTCTGCGTCTCTTCTTGGCTTTTTGCTACAATAGATTCCTTAACCCGAAGTGTTTCGGCATCCGGGATCGAAACTTGTTTGGACACGGTTGCCGAATTTCTTACGAGTTGTCAGTTTTCGCAAGGGTATGAAGCCCTAGGAAACGATCTTCTTGTTCGGTCAACTCCGCCCGCAAAAGCATCGGCGGCCCAACCGGACAACCGGATGGACCGCCGCTTTCGAGTGCCGGATCTCGGCAGTGTTCGTTCAGCCGATGCTGCGCACGCCGCGCGAGGCGGTGATGCGGGCGCGGGCGACGCGCGGATCGATCTGCTGGAACTGGGTGAGCGCGTCGTTACGCTGCCAGTTGTCGAGCCGGTGCTTCCACGGGCCGCACTTCAGCATTTCCTGCACGGTGGCGAAGCGCAGGCCGAGCGCGCGGGCCATGACCACGAAGGGCTCGGTGTCGACGCGCACCAGCCAGTGCTTGGCTTCCTCGATGTCGAGGTCGGTGAGCAGCGCGAAGGTGGCGACCACGTCGGCGAAGCGATCCTCCACGGCATACTGGCAGAGCAGTTCCTCGGAGACGATGCGCTCGCCGCCCTGCTGGCGGATGCGCTCCCAGGCCGACTCGAAATCGTAGAGGCCGAGCCAGTAGGAGTTGGACAGCCGCGCCTCGGCAAGGCGCGCCGCTTCGGCGAGATTGGCTTCGAGATCGTCGTTCTTCTCGCCCATCACCGTCGAGCGCACCTGATCGACGGCCTTGCCGATCACCTGCGAGATGATGGCGTCCGGCGTGTCAGGGCGGCGGCCGAGGATCTCGGCGGTGCGAGAATCGGACAGCGCCTGCTGCACGATGCAGGCCAGCGCAATCTCGCTGAGGCGGGCGCCGTAGTTGCCGGCGACGAGGCGACGGACTTCGACGTCGCCGCGGCTGACGACGATATCGGCCACCCGTTCGCTGAGGACCGAGCGCTGGGCGATCGCCTTCAGGTGATCGGGTCCCTTCTCCTCGGCGATGGCGACGAGATCATGATCGTTGAGCACGGGCGACTGCTTGAGCACCGGCGAGGCCACGGCGGCCTCGTCGTCCCGAGCAAAGGTGCGGACGGCCCGTTCCGGCGCCCGGCGCAACGGGGCGATCTTCTCGGCGGCAAAGATGCGCGCCTCGATCTCCACCATTTCCGACAGGCGGGTAATGACGTCGTCGTAGATTTCGATCTGCTCGAGCGTGCAGCGTTCGGACGTAAAGGCGAACAGCGACGAGACACCCTTGAGCAATTCGTTCTTGCGATCCGGAGATGGATCGAGCGCGAGACTCTTGAAGTCGACCAAATTCGTTTCGAGCATTCCGGCACCACCCACAGAAAGCGTAAAGGGCAAAATAAAGCCTACAAATGGATATCGCTTTCACGAAATGCCTAGAATTTTATGGAAATGCGGCAGGCCGAAAAACCGCTCACTCCTCGGCCGAACCGCCATCGAAGCCGAAGAACTGTCCGGTGGTCTCCAGCGTCAGCGCGTCGATCACGCCGACGATGCCGCGCGCGCTTTCGGCAAGGCTGACCTCGGCCTCCCCGCCATCCGGTCCCGGGCCGACCGCGCCTGGGTGGATCAGCGCCACCGCCACGCCGGACGGCTTGAGATCGTGGGCGAGCGACTGCATCACCTTCACCACGGCCGCCTTGGCCGCCTGCCGCGCATCCTCATCGAGCAGGTCGAGGCTGCGCACGTCGCCGATCGGCAGGATGGTGGCGATCTTGCCGCCGCGCGTCATGTTGGACAGCGCCGCCTGCGCCACGAACAGCGGCCCGGTAGCGTTGACCTGCAGGGAGGCGCGCAGGGTGCCGCCGATCAGGTTGCCGGCGGGCGCATAGCCGGTTCCCATCAGCATGCCGGTGTTGTTGATGAGGATGTCGATCCGCTCCGACAGCCGCGCCGCCAGATTGACGATGGCGCTGGCCGCGCGAACGTCGAGGGCGATCAGCCTCATGTGGTCGGCGTGGTCGGCATAGAGCGACGCCAGCGCCTCCGGTATCGGTCCGGGCCGGTGGATGGCGAGCACGCGCGCCCCGCGTTGAAGATACTGGCGGACGAGCTCCAGGCCGACGCCTCGGCTTGCCCCCGTAATCAGGACCGTCGGTGTCATGGCGCCCTCCACGCAACTAACCACATCAGCCGGCGAATGTTCCCCGGCCTCCCCTAGGCCGGGTTTCCGCCGCGCGGCCACGACCGGACCGCAGCCGGATCGAGGCGGCCGGCACTATGGCCACCCGCCGATCTATGCGCATGAGTGGAAAGACTTATCGGGACATTACGATAGTGGAGAAAACGGACGCTGAGGATTCCCGGCAACGCTCCTTCACCACCTGGAGTTTAGAGAGCCGACCGAGAACGCGCAGAGGTCCGGCAGGTGCCGCCGACGCGGGATGCGAAGCGGACTTGAGGTCAGTCACAACCGAAAGCGATCGGCTCCTCCAGAGCGCTCCCGGAGCTGGCCCCAAAATTCGCTGGGGCGCGGCAGATGGCGACGGCTTCGAGAACCGGAGCGCAGCGGACTTCCAGCAACTCCAGCAAAAGTGGGAACCGGTTTTGCGTCCGGAGTTGCGTTGAGCAAACACCGGGCATTGGCGGTAAACCGCCAATGCCAAGGGTCCGTGAGCACCGGAAGCGCAGAAGACTAAGCCGAGGGCATCCGCCCGAAAAGTTGCAGACTTTTCGGGCCAAGCGGATGCCCAGAGATGCCCGCCCCAGTAGAGTTTTCGGGCTGGATCCTAGGGGGCCTGCTCTTCCCCGCCCGCATCCCACGGCCACGGGCCGTTGGCGTCCTTCAGGCGCTTGCGGGCGCCCTTCAGGATCTTGTCGAAGTTCTCGCTGAGCGGCTCGTCGAGCGCCTGTTCCAGGAGGATCAGCACGGCGTCGAGCGCCCACACCTCGGCATCGTCCTCCAGCGTTTCCTCGATGCCCTCGGCATTCTCGTCGTCGACGACGCGGGCCAGCCACTCGTGCAGCACGATGGCCTCGTCGCGGCTGATGGTGAGGGTAACGGTGTCGGCCATGGTCTACCTCTTGGCAACGATGAACAGTCGCGGAAATCTCAGGAGCACGCCGCCATCTTTCAGCGGCGGATAGGCTTCGGCCACCTTCTCGGTATAGGCGGCGAGGAAGTCGGCCCGTTCGCCCTCGCCGAGCGGATCGAGGAAGGGCTTGAGGCCGGTGGAGCGCACCCACTCCACCACCGCCGCCGCGTCGGCCAGCGGATGGTTGTAGATGCTGTGCCAGATGTCGAGCCGGCGACAGTGCGGCTTCAAGGCTTCGTAATAGGCCCGGACCGGCGGCAGCGGCGCGCGGGCCGCGTCCCTGAGCTTGTCGGTCCAGCGACCGGAGGCGGCCACCTCGGCCATCAGCGCGTGCGAGGGTTCGGCGATATTGTCGGGCATCTGCACGGCCAGCACGCCGCCGGGCGCCAGCTCGCCCATCAGGTGGACGATGAGGCCGAGATGGCCGGGCAACCACTGGAACACGGCATTGGCGAACATCAGGTCGGGCGGCGCATCCGGCTTGAAGGTGGCAGCGTCGGCCAGCCGGAACTCGACGTTCGGCAGCCGTGCCCGCGCCTTGTCGAGCATGGCCGGCGAGGTGTCGAAGCCGAGGTGCCGCGCCGCCGGAAAGCACTCCACCAGGAGTTCGGTGGAGTTGCCCGGCCCACAACCGATGTCGACCACGAAGGACGGATTGGCGAGTGGCACAGCGTTGACGAGATCGCGCGCCGGCCGCGTCCTCTCGTCCTCGAACTTCAGGTAGGTTTCAGGCGACCAGTCGGCCATGGGAGCTGCCTCCTCGCTCGGGTCGGAGCAAGCACTCTGGCTGTTCCGCCAAAATGGGAACCGGTATTGCGCCCAGAACTGCGTCATGAAAGGAGGGTGCATTCCCGGCGAGCCTGCGCTCACAGGGAAGCTCTAGACCAAAAGCCAACGACAACCAAGCCGCTCGCGTCGACTGTCGCCTCCGGAACTGCCAGCGAGGACAGACACCGCGACATCATGGGGACAACCGCGCCGGTGATGGGCCGCCATCAGCCTTTGCCGCCGACCAGACCATCCGCGGGCCGCATCCTTGACGCCAGCTTCATCAGAGCGAGTTGCCGGACCGTGAGATAGACCGCCGCCGCCGATATCACGGTGGCCGAGAAGAAAAGAGTCGGATAGCCGAGCCTATCGGTAATCATGCCCGCCACCATCGAGCCAAGCAGATAGACGATGATCTGGGCGCAACTGAGGATCGTGAAGTCGGTGCCGGGCTGCTCCCGCGAAGCGACGGCCATGAACAGGCTGTAGAGGGCGACGACCTCCATGTATCGGATCAGCGTCTGGAAACCGGCCGCGCCCAGCAGGACCCACATGCCGGTCATCTGGCCCGCCGCGTGAAGCGAGAACATCAGGAAGCAGAGGGTTCTAAGCAAACCGAGCAGCATGAGCGTGCCGCCGGTGCCGGTGCGGCGCACCAGCAGCGCCGCCACCGCCGAGCCGGCAATGCCGGCGGTGGCCGCCGATATGCCGCTGAGGTAGCCGATCCAGGACAGAGGAAGACCGGCATCGACCAGGTAGGAGCCTTCCATGGACTTCACCAGCCCCTCGCTGGCCCTGTAGGTCAGAGCGATGAACAGGACGGCGACGGCCTCTGGTCGAGCCATGAACGCACGCAATGACGGTGGGTTGCTCGCCTCGCGGGTGGCGGTCTTGTCATCCTCCGGCATGAAGGCAACAGCGCCCAGCGGCAGAGCGGAGACGGCTGCTATGACGAAGATCATCGGTCGCCAGCCGAACCAGTCGTACAACACAAGCGACAGGGTTCCGCCTATTATGACGCTGAAGGCCACCGCGCCGCCCTGGATTGCATTGCCCACGGCGCGCTCTTCCTCGCGCAGCGCGAGGGTTGCGTAGCCGTCGGTCGCGATGTCCTGGGTCGACGTGAGGATCGCCAGGGCGAAACCGATGGCAAAGACAAACCAGAAATCGGTTGGCGGATTGAAGGAGAGCGCGAGGATGCAGAGCACGGTGCCGATCTGCGTCGGGACGATCCAGCCCCGGCGGTGGCCGATCGCCATCGGTCGGACGCGGTCGACAACCGGCGCCCAGAGAAACTTGATCGTCAGCGGGATCATCAGGATCGCGAGAAGCCCGATCACCGTTCTCGACACGCCCTGCTCGCGCATGATGGGCGGAATGGCCGCGACCAGCAGGTAACCGGGTATTCCCTGCGCCAGATAGAGCCCGGCGAGGACGGCGAAAAGCCGCGACCTGATGCGCCAGGGGCGCGGTGATGCCGTATCGAGGATCATCGTCAGTCCGTCCGGTTCTGCTCGTTCAGGTGATGAAGGGCAAAGCGTAGCGCCTCGTCACGATCGTTCGTCACATGCACGGGAATCGACCAAAGCCGCTCGAAGGAGCGGCGACTGCGTTCGCTCGGTTTTTCTTTCACCAAAGCGAGCGCGCGACAGGTCACGGCGATGTGCTCGCGGGTCGCCTTAGCCCAGGCTGCCTGGCGCAACTCGCCTTCGCGGGACAAATGTCCGGGCTCCTTCAGATCGACGATCATGACAAAAGGGGCCTGAATGGACGAGATCCGGTCAAGAGCGTCGAGGTAATCTTGTTCGTCCCCCTCGCCTCGAGGGTGACAGAGACGGAGATGGACAACGCCATCTCCGCCGATCGACAGACTGATCATGTCAGAATGTAACCTTGTAGCCGACGGTTACCGTGCGCCCCTGGCCGTTGACGACGTTGTTGCGCGTCGCACTGGCCGTCGGGTTCATGTAGTCGGTATCGAGCAAGTTCTCGATGCCGATGCTGAGCTCCCCGGCGCCCACCTTCTTGCTGGCCAGCACGTTCAGCAGGACCGCGCCTTCGATCTCCGGGACGGTCTTGATCTTGTCGCGACCGGTGAAGAAGCTTACCTCGCCCCGGAGATTCAACCCGTTTTCAAAGACATAGGTACCATAGACGAGGCCGCGGAATGGCGTCGCGATTCGATTGTTCGGCAGCCACCCATCGATGCTTCCGTCGCCATCGGTGTCATACCGGCCTTCCTGGTAGGAGAGCACCGTGCCAAGGGTGAAGCGGTCCGTCATCTGCCACCAGCCGGTGGCCTCGGCGCCCCACACCTCTTCCTCGCGTTGCAGGACGCGATTGCTGGCGACGTCGTAGTTGACGCCGTTCTCCGATGTCGAAAGGAAGGCGGAAAGCGTGCCTCCGAAATCCGTCCAGTTGCCGCGCAGCCCCACCTCGTAGTTGTTCACGACCTGCGGATCGGGCGCGATGTTGGAATAGTTGACCTGGTAGTCCGGCGTCCCGGCGCCCGGGCAGGCGAGGCTGCCATAGGCGTCGCACAGTTCGGCGGACGAGTTGGCGCCCGCTCGCCGGGTGAAGCCGCCGATGTCGGTCAAGGAGAAACCCTGGGAGAAGCCGCCAAAGGCCTGAAGCTCCGGCGTCAGGTCAAATGTCGCGCCGACGTTGAAGGTCCAGTTGTCATAGTCGAACTCGCCGCCGATGACGTCAATGGCCGGATAGGCGCGATTGATGTAGTAGATCTCCGGCCGGCGGAAATCCTCGACATCAAGGAAGTACCGCTCGTAACGGGCGCCTGCCTGAATTTGAAGGGCGTCGGTGACGGGCACAAGAAATTGCGCGAATCCGGCAACGGAGTCCTGGGTCATAGGGCTGATGACGTCCCAGCCGTTGGCCAGCGTCTGGTATGTGTGATCATGCACATAATCCAGACCCCAGGTGACCGACATTCCGTCCTTCAGCATGTCGAGCGAAGTGTCTACCGACGCATTTACGCCGGTGCGCTGGCTGAAAAGGGTGCCCTGCGCGAAATCGGCCGCCGGCGATGCCGGATTTCCGGAGTAGTAGACTTGGTTGTTCACCGCCGTGTCGAAGCGAGTAAAGGGGAAGCGCTTTTCGGTGTCGTTGTGGAAGGCCTTGATCTCAAGGCCGCCGAGACTGAAATCGGTGTCGGAATAGCTCGCCGTGAAGCTGTTCGTCTTGTCGAGCACCGACAACCCGGTATAGGGGGCCGAATAATCAGGCACGGCGGGCGTGGCCAGATAGTTCGAGAACCATTCCGGATTCTGTTCGAGCAGCGACAGTTCCGCGGAGACCTCGAAGCGACGGCTTTCTATCTCATAGCCAAGGCGACCATGGACATTGCCCGTCTTGGTGCGGTCTCCGCCTCCCTGTCCTAGCATGGCATCGGAAGGAAGTTCGTTTCCGCTGCCGTCAAAGGTCTTGCGGAGCATTTCCCCGCTGCCGGAAACGAAGTAATCGAAGTCGCCGATCTTCTGCGACGCCGTGACCGAAACGCTGGGCGCCGCCGACTCTGACAGGTTTCCGGTAAACGCCTTCACCTTGGTCTCCACCGTGACCGTCGGCTTACCCTCCTCGCCTTTCTTGGTGATGAAGTTGATCGTTCCGCCTGTCGCGCCGGACCCGTAGAGACTGCTGGCTCCATTCACAACCTCGATTCTCTCGACCGTTGTGAGGTCGATCAGCGAGAGCGTGCGCGACACGTCGCGGAGCGGGGTGTTGCGCGGAACACCGTCGACCATCACGAGAATGCTGCGGCCACGAAAGGTTTCGGACGCCCCGGACATCGTCTGGTTGGCAACGGAAAAACCGGGCACAAGCTTGGAGATGATGGTCGCCGGATCACTCGTGAATCGCATTTGCTCCTGCAGCTTGTCTTCGCCGATGACAATGACGGAGCCCGGAATGCTGGCGACGGGCCGGGAACTGCGGGTTGCGGTGACGACGATCTCTTCCAGTTCGGCGACCGCCTCCCCACTGACGGCATCCTGGGAAACGGCGGGCGAAGGGGCGAGAACCGCGAAGAAGGGGAGAACAGCGAGGCAGGTGTTCGCCCTGAGGTAACGACGCATTGTGGACTCCAGACCAACGGGCTTCATTCCGACGACGCGGCTGTGGATGCGCTCGCAGAAATTGGATAAAGATGAATTTATAAGTAAGGTTATCTGGAGCATCGAGGCCCTGACTTGGTTTTGCGCGAACGTGAATGGGACAAATGCGAACGCCCCCTCGCCGAGGCGGAACTGTTGTAGAAATGTGACGGCTATCGAGATGCGTATTCAGTCGACGGAACCGATTCATTTTGACGGCGACCACCTCGGCGAGGACGAGATTCGCCGCCTCGCCCATTCGATGCTGGCCTCCGTTCTAGGGCCGGTCGAGATTACGCCTCGATCCGGGAGGTTCGGCTTCGTTCGTGGCATGGCATGCCGCGTGGCAGAGCTTCAGGTGATGACCTGCTTCATGGCTCCGGAGACGATCACCGTTGTCGGCCAAGGCGAGCCGGGAGCCGACAGCCTATTGATGCTGCGCAGCATGGAGGGGCCGCTTATTGTGCGGCAGGGTGAGCAGAGGCTGTCCGCGGCAAGCGGCGACTTCCTGCTTCTGTCAAGCGCGCTGCCTTTCGAGCTCGCGTTGCCCGAGGGAGGCCGCATCGACTGCGGACGGATGCCGATCGAGGCGTTTCCGGTGCCACGCGGCTCCATCGATCGCTTCCTGCTGAAGCCGATCCCGAAGGCGCATCCTCCCTTGCAGCTTTTGATCACGCATGGCGCCTATCTGCTGATGCGTGGAGCCCCCGGACCCGGCGAGGCCGAGTTGGTGGTCAGCCACTTCAAGCAGATACTTCCGCTGGTTCTCGAATATATCGATCGAAGCTCGGATGGAGGCAGGGCCGGTGACCGGCTGACCATGATCAAGGCGGTCATCGAGGAGTCCCTGTCGGATTCCGATCTCGACCTATCGAACCTCGCCCGCCGCCTCGGCGTAACGCCGCGTCTGGTCCAGAAGCTGTTTCAGCGCCAGGGAACGACCTTCTCACGCTATGTTCTGGAACGCCGCCTTGATCTGGCGCGCGCATCGATCAGTCGCCAGGGAGAGCAGAGGGCCATCAGCACCATCGCCTACGAGCTGGGCTTTGGAGACCTCTCCTATTTCAATCGGACGTTTCGCCGGCGGTTCGGGACGACACCCTCCAATCTGCGCGGCGCAAACTCCGTGTAAAGTCTAGAGTAAAAGCGGGAACCGGCTTTGCGTCCGGAGTTGCGTGAAAACAAAGAGACAGAGGCCTTCGATCTGACTGAAACAGATCGCGACCTCTCACGTGCGGGCTCTTCTCCTGACGCGCCGACGCCTCCCCGGGCAGGAAAATGACCTGTGTCGGCGGTCATGGCCGCGGCGGAGGGGAGACCGTCGACGTTGGCAGCCCCCTCGCCTTTCCCAACCGGGCCGCCGACATCGCCGGCGGCCCGTGATCGTATCACCGCGTCAGCGGCTTGTACTTCACCCGGTGCGGGTTGACCGCATCTGCGCCGAGGCGGCGCTTCTTGTCTTCCTCGTAGGATTCGAAGTTGCCCTCGAACCACTCCACGTGGCTGTCGCCCTCGAAGGCGAGGATGTGCGTGGCGAGGCGGTCGAGGAACATGCGATCATGCGAGATGATCACGGCGCAACCGGCGAAATCCTCCAGCGCGTCCTCAAGGGCGGCCAGGGTTTCGGTGTCGAGATCGTTGGTCGGTTCGTCGAGCAGCAGCACGTTGGAGCCCGACTTGATCATCTTGGCCATGTGCACGCGGTTGCGCTGGCCGCCGGAGAGCGAGCCCACCTTCTGCTGCTGGTCGCCGCCCTTGAAGTTGAACGACGAGCAGTAGGCGCGCGAGTTCACTTCCTTCTTGCCGAGGTAGATCACGTCGGCGCCGCCGGAGATTTCCTCCCAGACGGTCTTGTTGGGGTCGAGCGCGTCGCGGCTCTGGTCGACATAGCCGAGCTTCACCGTCTCGCCGACGGTGATCGAGCCGCTGTCGGGCGTCTCCTGGCCGGTGATCATGCGGAACAGCGTCGTCTTGCCGGCGCCGTTGGGACCGATGATGCCGACGATGCCGCCGGGCGGCAGCGAGAACGACAGATCCTCGATCAGCAGGCGATCGCCATAGCCCTTGTTGAGCCCCTCGACCTTGATGACATTGTCGCCGAGGCGCGGGCCGGGCGGAATGACGATCTGGGCGTTGGTGACCGTCTGCCGCTCCTCGTTGCGGCGCAGCAGTTCGTCATAGGACTTGATGCGCGCCTTCGACTTGGCCTGACGGGCCTTGGGGCTGGCGCCGATCCACTCGCGCTCGCGCTCCAGGGCGCGCTGCTGGGCGGCGGCCTCGCGGCCCTCCTGCTCCAGGCGCTTGGCCTTGGCGGTGAGGTAGGCCGAGTAGTTGCCCTCGTAGGGGATGCCGCGACCACGATCCAGTTCCAGAATCCAGCCGGTGACGTTGTCGAGGAAGTAGCGATCGTGGGTGACGATCAGCACGGCGCCCGGGAACTCGCGCAGATGCTTTTCCAGCCAGGCGACCGACTCGGCGTCGAGATGGTTGGTCGGCTCGTCGAGGAGCAAGAGGTCGTGGTTCTCAAGCAGCAGCTTGGCCAGCGCCACGCGGCGGCGTTCGCCGCCCGACAGCGTGGAAACGTCGGCGTCGCCCGGCGGGCAGCGCAGCGCGTCCATGGCCATCTCGACCTTGCTGTCGAGATCCCACAGGTTCTTGGCGTCGATGATGTCCTGGATCTTGGTGGCCTTCTCGGCGTTCTCGTCCGAGTAGTCCATCATCAGCGCGTTGTATTCGTCGATCAGCGCCTTGTCCTTGGCGACGCCCAGCATGACGTTGCCGAACACGTCGAGGCTCGGGTCGAGCTGCGGCTCCTGCGACAGGTAGCCGACGGTAGCGCCCTTGGCGAGCCAAGCTTCGCCGGTGAATTCCTTGTCGAGCCCGGCCATGATCTTCAGGAGCGTCGACTTGCCCGAGCCGTTGGGACCGAGAACGCCGATCTTGGCATCCGGGTAGAACTGCAAGTGGATGTTGTCGAGAACCTTCTTGCCACCACCGTAAGACTTGGTGGTGCCGTGCATGTAATAGATGAACTCGCGCGCCATGGCGTATCGACCTTCCGGTGGGCGGGTTTGCGTTTGGCCGGTGTTCTAGAGCATCCGCCCACCGAAGGGAAAGCAAAAATGCGGACGGCGGCGGCGACGCCCGCGTGATGTGAATTCGTCGCGAAAAGCGAGGTTCAGCCCGAAAAGAAGCAAGATTTATCCTTCGTAGAAAGGCCGGTTTCACGAGAAAAACATCGAGCCACAAAATAAAGGTTGACTATCTCAGCGGAAATCCTTATTCGATGGTCCATCGATCTTTTTTTGCCGAGCTTTGGTTACGACGTGCTTTGCAGTGCGTTTTGAACGAACCCTCCCTTTAAAGCATCGTTATCACCTTCCGCGACGCTCCCGCGTCGCGATCTTCAATCATGCTGCGAAAGGGTTCATCATGAACACTGGCACTGTAAAATGGTTCAACTCCACCAAGGGTTTCGGTTTCATTCAGCCTGACAACGGCGGTCCGGACGCTTTCGTCCACATCTCCGCCGTCGAGCGCGCCGGTATGCGCGACCTCGCCGAGGGCCAGAAGCTCAGCTACGACCTGGAAACCGACAAGCGCACTGGCAAGCAGTCGGCCGGCAATCTCCAGGCTGCCTGATCGGATATCTGCTCTCCCTTGACCACGGATGTACTGGCATTGCGAGAGCGGACACCAAACGAGGTCAGGCATCTTGCCTGGCCTTTTTTATTGGCACGAGGATTTCCCATGGCCGAGCAATACAGCAAGTCGCGGCAGCAGGCCGAGATCGCCTTCGGCAAGACCCAGTCGCAGTTCTTCGCGCGCGGACAGGCTTTCGAGGAGCTCGACGCGATCACCACGGCCCGCAACGAGAAGACGGCCCGCTTGCGGGAGGCCCGTCTTGCCAAGGAGGCCGAGGATAGAGCCACTCCAGCAAAAGTGGGAACCGGTTTTGCGTCTGGAGTTGCTCCAAAAACAAAGAGCTAAAGCCTGTTGGCGAACCAGAGTTCGCCAGACGGGCGCTAGCCACGCCTTGGCCGCAAAGCCGGCGCACAAGCGCGCCGGCAGATAGTCCTTTCCCAACAGGATCAGAGATTTGAAGACCATCAAGAACAAAGACCTTCACGACCGCCGCGGCAACGCCATCGAGGCCAAGGCAGCCCAGCTTCAAGCCTATCGCGCCGCCATCGCCGCCGCCGCGCCCGACCGCGAGGCCCGGCAGGCCGAACGCATCGCCATCGCCGAGGCCCGCGAGGCACGTCGCGCCGAGCGCGAGCGGGTGAAGCTCGAAGAACAGAACCGTATTGCCGCCGAGGCGGCCGAGCGTGAAGCCGCCATCGAGGCCGCTGCCCGCGCCGAAGCCGACGAGCGCGAAGCCGCCAACAAGGCCCGCATCGCCCGCGTCTTCGAAGACGAGGCCGCCCGCAAGGCCGAGCGCGACCGGCGCTACGCCGCCCGCAAGGCCCGCAAGGCCGGTTGACGAGCCGCAAGGCACGGACGGGCTGCCGGAGATCCTCCGGCGGCCCGAGCCGGACACGATCACATGAAAACGAACGGGATTGTGTCGCCGCGCCTCCGGCCGCCGGGATCGTCAGGCGACACCGACAGCCGGAAACGCGGCGCTGTTTTCAAAGGGCCAAAACGCCCCCAAAAGATGAACTCGAAATATTCACATGCCTGATCAATGATATTTGGCAATCAATACTGAGGCCAAGCCTCCTACGCCTGTGAGGCTTGGAGTAAGCGCCAATTGAAGTCAACGGCGGCGATCGATCTGAGACGGATCGCATGTAGTTTGCGATGAAATGATGGTTGAACGCCCTGCCCGTCGCCCGATAGCGCGGTTCGGATCGAAGGCGCCTCACCCCGACAGCACGGCCCAGCCGTGCCCCGGCAGGGCAACGACGCCGGCACCCCTTTCGAGCGTGCCATGTCCCAGCAGCAGGCTGTCGGCGCCCCCGGCGGGCACGCGAACCGCCTCGTCGGACACATTCAGCGCCAGGATCAGGCGATTGCCCTCGGCATGCACCTTGATCACCATGTGCTTGTTGTCGAGATGCAAGGTCTCGCTCTTGGCCCGAACCAGCCAGGGGTTTCGGCGGCGCAAACCGATCAGGTCCTGATGAAGCCGGTAGACCGGCAATCCATCGTCCGAAAGCAGGGCCGGCCCCTCCGGGAAGGCCGGGCGAAGGGCGTCGTCACCGCCTGCCCCACTGCCCTTGACCGCCCGGAAGCCGCGTTCGTCACCATAGTAGACGCAAGGCACGCCGCCGCTCATGAACAGCAGCACCAGCGCATGAGGCAGGTGACGCGCGTCGGTCAGCTGGCTGGCGATCCTAGTCACGTCGTGATTGCCAACAAAGGTCAGCGGCACGAAGGCGTCCATGAAGGCGTTGTGGCGGTCGAGCGCCCAGGTCAGCTCGAAGAAGTTGGTGTCGTTGAGGGCGCTCCACACGGCCTTCCAGAGTTCGTATTGCGTCACCGCATCCATGCCGGTCTCCCGCACGAAGCCGGCATAGTCGCCGTGAATGACCTCGCCGAAGACATAGGCATCCGGATGGGCGTGGCGCACGCGCGGCAACACCTTCGTCCAGAAGGCGCGCGGAGTGGAATAGGCCGCGTCGAGCCGCCAGCCCGCCACGCCGCGATCCATCCAGTGCGTCATCACGTCGACCACGTAATCGGCGACGGCGTCGTTGTCGTGGTTGAGCGCGACAAGCCTCCGGTGCCCCTCGAACGTGGCGTAGTCGCCGCCATCGCCGAGCGGACGGAACCAGCGCGCCGCCTCTGAACCCGGACCGTTGGCCTCGGCCTCGACGAACCGGGGGAAGGCGCGCCCAACGTGGTTGAACACGCCGTCGAGCACGACGCGCAGGCCGCGCCGACTGGCGGCGGCGATCAGGCGGTCGAAGTCGGCCTCGTCGCCGAGGCGCGGGTCGATGCGGAAGTGATCGATCGTGTCATAGCCATGCGTCGACGAAGCGAAGATCGGCCCCAGCAAGATCGCGGAAACGCCAAGCTCGACGGCGTAATCGAGCCAATCGACGATCTTCTCCAGCCGGTGCTCCACCGGCCCCGTGGGATCGGCGACTTTCGGTGCGCCGACGAAGCCCAGCGGATAGATGTGCCAGAAGATGGCATATTGAACCCAATCCGGCATGTGCGCCCCCTGCATGACTGAATCCACATTGTGAAAGGCGAGCTTGAGCAGGATGCGCGACACATCGGCCAGCAAGGCCCGGTCCTGATCGCCCAGGGCCTCCGAGACCACCTGCACCAGCCACTGCCCGCGCTCCAGCAAATCCGCGTCCAGCGCGCCGACACCCTGGGATGTCAGCGCGATGATGAGTTCGCGTTGGTCCTCTTCGCTGCGTGTCCGGGCGATCAGCCCGTCCTCCTCCAGCCGCTTGACGATCCTGGTCAGCGACTGGGGCTGCAGCCGCTCCTCCCGCGCCAGCTGCCTCGCCGACATCGGCCCATGCACGTGCAGCGTGTTCAGCATGCTCGACGCCGACGAGGTGACGCGTCCGGACGCACGCTCGGCCCGCAGCCTGCGCCCGAAGGCCAACACCGCCTTGATCAGGGTGGCCGCTTCTCTTTTCGCGCGATCCGTCATAACGATACGCATAGCGTACTATATGCATGGGATCAAGATATCCAGACGGTTTCTCCACCTGACCACAACCTGGGACGCCGCCGTTCGGAACGCGGTTGGCACAATTGATGCGAGAGATGCCCCACCACTCCAACCGGAAAGGCGAACAGTTCGATGCAACTCCCCGTTCTGGGTACCATCCCGACCGTCACCTCCCTCCCGGCAACCGGCAGCGCGGCGTCGCAGGCCGACGATACCTCCACCCGCTTTGGCGCCAAAACCGCGCCAAGCACAGCGAAGACGAATGACAACGTCGTTTCCAGTCCGGCATCGCTTCTGGCGGACGAGATGCAGGCATCCGTGGTCGAAATTCAAGAAAAGGCCAACTCGGAAGCCGACAAGAAGGAAACCGTCGTCATCAATGGACTCTCGGTCATCACGTCCGGTCACAGCATAGATCAGCGGCAGGGCGTATCTTTGCTGAGAACGGTCTCCAGCTCGGATATGGATCAACTTCGCAACACCCTCACCTCCTTCGTACCCAGGGAGACCGATGCCGACAACGACCAGGCCCAGGCCAAGGCGGGTGACGGCATTGAGGTGATCGAAATCCAGATCAACGGAGGCATGAAGGAGACGTCGGCCAAGGCGAACACCGCACTGGGGTTCGGGGCAACTTCTGCCTACACGACCGACGACTGGTTCCGCATCGAGGGCGACTGGAGCACCGGAGACCCGATGAAGAAAAGCAACTCGGACGACGCGATCGAGGCCGACCAGCGTTTACGCCTTGAAAGACTGATGAACTCGGTCTCCGCCGAAAAGGAACTCCAGTCGAAATATGGTGACGACGTCAAGCTCGTCTATAGCCAAGTCGACAATTCCTACATCATGCTGACGCCGGACGATGCAAAATACAATGAGATGCAGAGTGTCGAAAGCGGGATACAGGACGTGATCCGCGATGTCCGCATGGGCTACATGGACGGGGACGTGGCCAACGACGTCATGAACAAGTACGGCTACTCGGTCTAGACGGACCGGGGCGCGCCTCCGGCGAGACGGGATATGTCAGACGGATCAGTCCACTAGGTCCTATCGACCGCCTGGGGCCCACCAATAGCCCCCAGGCCCTCCCGGCACGGCAATCTTTGCCCTCACCGGGCAGATTCTGCCCCCAAGAGGTGGCGCCGCCGCCCTGCCCGCCGTCCACCGGCGCAAGCCGCGGACAAGCCATCGGCACACTTACGGCTCTAACCACCGCAGCCCCCATCAGGAAAGGCGACCCGGACGATGCAAATCTCCTCCTTGGCAGCCAAGCCGCTCCTGACCTCCCTATTTGCCACCGGCGCGTCCTCATCACGCGCCGATGGAACCGCTGAGGAGATCACCAAAGCAGGCGCCATCGGCGACCTGAAAGTCGCGAACAACAACGTTTCCCGCCCGAGGTCCCTTCTTTCGGACATGATGCAGGCCTCGCTGGCAGGACTGCAGGAACAATCCGGCTCTTCGACCGCAGGGAGCGGGAGAACGTCCATCAACGGCCTTTCGATCATCACGTCAGGCCACAGCCTCGACGAACAAGAAGGCCAGTCTCTGCTTAGGACCGTCAATGCCAACGAACCTCAAGGCACCACAGAGAGCCTTGCCGATCAGATCGCGGCCCTCAAGGACGTGCCAGGCGACAAGGCCTCCGTCATTCCCGGATCGGGATACGAGGCGCAGTTGCAAGATACCGATGTCGGCATGACCGAAACGTCGGTGACCGCATTGGGGCCACGGAAGGACGGAGCATACTCCGCCTACATGAGCGATGACTTCTTCTACATCGCAGGCGGCTGGAGCAACGGCGACCCGATCAAGGACATCAAAGCGACGGGCACCTCGGAAGCGGACGCCGACGCCCGTCTTCGCCTTGAACGGCTGATGAACACGGTCGAAGCCGAGCGCAAGCTCAAGGCGCAATATGGCGACGACATCAAGCTCGTCTACAGCCATACCGACAACGCCTACATCATGCTGACGCCGGACGACGCGCGATACAGCGAGATGAAGAGCGCGGAAAGCGGCGTGAGCGATGTCTTTGAAGAAGTCCGCAGAGGCTTCGTGAACAAGGACGCGGTCGCCGACATCCTCAAGAAGTACGGCTACGAGATCTAGAACAACCCCAGCAAAAGCCGGAACCGCTTTTGCGTCCGGAGTTGCTTCAAAAACAAAGAACTAGAACCTATTGGCGAACAAGAGATCGCCGGACGGGCTGTAAGACAGGAGGATGGCGCCCAAACGCGGGCACCATCTGCAACAGCCAATAGGCCATCATACGGCGGCACGTAAAGACGCGAGCGCCCGGTAGAGTCAACGAACGATATCCGATGGTCGGCTCATCAGCCTGTGAGCCGACCTCGCGACAGGGGCGCTACTTCTGCGCCACCTTGGCCGTGAATGTGGCGACGGACTGTTTCAGCACGCCGGCCTGCTCCACCAGCTCGTGGGAAATGCTGGAGACGCGGCCCGCCGTGGCGGAGGTCTTCCGGCCTTCCTCCACCACCTCGCCGATGGCGGTGGCGATCTCCTCGGCCGAGCGCGACACGCCCATGGCCGAGCCGGCGATGTCGGCGGTGGCCGCCGACTGCTGTTCGACGGCGGCGGAGATGGCCGTGCCGATGCGCGCCACTTCCTCGACGGTCTCGGTGATGCCGGAGATGTCGGCGACGGACTGCTGGGTCGCCTGCTGGATGGCGGCGATCTGGCCGGTGATTTCCTCGGTCGCCCGTGCCGTCTGCGAGGCGAGCGACTTCACCTCCTGCGCCACGACGGCGAAGCCCTTGCCCGCCTCGCCGGCCCGCGCCGCCTCGATGGTGGCGTTGAGCGCCAGAAGGTTGGTCTGGGCGGCGATGGACGAGATCAGCTCGACCACCGAACCAATCTTGTCGACGGCGTCGGCGAGGCCCTTCACCGAACTGGCGGTGCGGCGGGCGCCATCCACCGCCTTGGAGGAAACGGCAAGCGACGCCCCGGCCTGGCGGCCGATCTCGCCGATCGAGGCATGCAGCTCCTCGGTGGCGGCGGCGGTGGTGGCGATGCCCTCGCCGGTCGTCTGCTGGGAATCGCGGATGCTGTCGCAACGCGCCGTCACCGAGGCGGCCTGCGTTTCGAGCGCGCCCGAGCTGGCGCCGAGGTCGGACGTCATCTTGGCGAATTTGCCGAGCAGACCGTTGATCGAGGCGTCGAACTCGCCGATCGCCTCATGGACGCGGTCTTCCCGGTCGGAGATCTGCTGGATCAGCGTCTCGCCATAGACGGACACGGCGATATCCATGTCGAGCATCGCCGCCTTGGTCACGGCGGCGATCATCCGCGCCGCCCTGGCGCCCGACAGGCGGGCGTGCTTGCCCATGATCACCGAGACCTGCTGCAACACGTCGTTGTAGCCTGCGATGTACCAGTGCGGCTCCAGGCCGATGCGCACGTGGGCGAGGCCGACGCGCCGCACGCTCTCGAAGTAATCCTTGTCGAAACGGGCCGAGAACAGCCGCTTCCAGTGGTCGTATTGCGCCTTCTTGAGGTGGTCTATGCGCCCGCGCACCAGGGCGGCCAGCTTGGGCTCCTGCCCCCAGCGGCTGTAGAAGGCCGCGAAGATGGATTCCATGTGCGGATCGAGGATCAGCCAGGCGGCGCGAATGTCATCGCTGGCCGCCGTGTCGATGCCATAGGCCTTCGTATGCCCGCTAAAATCGTCCCAAGCCGCCATGCCGCCCTCCGGAGGACAGAACCGGATTCGTCCAAGAATCCCTAACTTCGGGCACTATTTATGCGGGTGGTTTACAATCCATGAATTCGGCACCCCTCCAAGGTAAGCTTTTAGAAGAACTCCAGAAAATCCGCCTTTGGAGCGGCATTTTTGACAAGAGGGAAAGGGACGCTCTACGCTTGCGCCGACGGGCGTTCCCACCACCGAGAGAGACACGCAGACATGGCCATCCTCGCCGCCATCCTCTACCCGCCGGAAACCGATATCGACGGGCTCCTTGCCAGCGTCGCGCGCAAGGTGGCGGCAGCGGGCGGGCGTGTCGGCGGCGTGGTCCAGGGAAAGGCCGAAGGCGGCGCCGGCCTGGCGCTGACCGACCTCGCCAGCGGAACCGTCCGCCCCATCTCGCAGAACCTCGGCCCGCTCTCCACCTCGTGCAAGCTCGACACCTCGATCATGGCCGAGATCACCGGCAACCTCGAACGCCAGATCGACGCCGGCCTCGACCTTCTCATTCTCAGCCGCTTCGGCATCCGGGAGATCGAGGGCGGCGGCTTCCGCTCGCTGTTCGGCCGGGCCATGCTGGCCGACACACCGCTTCTTGCCGGCGTCCGCGTCGAACATGCCGTAGCATGGGCGGCCTTCCACGGCGGCCTCGGCCACGATCTGCCGCCGGACGAAGCCGCGGTTCTCGCCTGGGCCGAGACGGTGGGGCGCAAGGCACCCCACCACGCTGCCAGCTAAACCGGGCTCGCCGTCACGCGGCGGCGGAGTTGGCGAGATACTCCTCGACGATGTCGCCGAAATCCCGGATGCCCCGCTCGACCGTCTGGGCGGTGACGTTGACTTCTCCGGCGACGCTGACGGTCTCCGCCGACGCCGCTTCCACGGTCTCGACCTCGCCGGCCACCATCGCCGTTCCCTCGGCCGCCGTCGCGATGGACCGGCTGATCTCGTCGGTGGCCAGCGACTGCTGCGTCACCGCCGCGTCGATGGCATCCGACAGCGCCTTCACCGAGGCGATCTTGTGGGTGATGCCCTGGATCGCATCGACGGCCGTTCGCGTGCTGGCCTGGATCTGGGCCACCTGCGAGGCGATGTCGTCGGTCGCCTTGGCGGTCTGCCCGGCAAGGTCCTTCACCTCGGAGGCCACCACGGCAAAGCCCTTGCCGGCCTCGCCGGCGCGCGCCGCCTCGATGGTGGCGTTCAGCGCCAGAAGGTTGGTCTGGGCGGCGATGCCCCGGATCAGGTCGACGACGGCGCCGATGCGGTCGGCGGCATCGCTGAGCGCGCTGATCTGCCCCGACGAGGAAACCGCCTCGGCATCCACTTCGGCAACGGCCTCCGTCGACCGGCGGATCTGCTCGCCGATCTCCTGGATCGAGCTCGACAGCTCCTCCGCCGCCGCGGCCACCGACCGCACGTTCGACGAGGCCGAGTTCGACTTGTCGCGCATGGCCTCGGCCCGGCGCCGGGTGTCGCTGGACGTCGTCGACAATCCCTCCGCCGTCGCCTTGAGGGCGGTCATCTGCTCGTCGACGGTCCCCTGCATGCGGGTGGCGGCGTCGCGGAACGCCTCGGACAGGGCCCTCAAGCGCTGCTCGCGGCTGCGCTGCTGCTCATAGCTTTGGCGCTGCTCGTCTTCCAGGCGAAGCCGTTCCTCGACGCCGAGCCGCAGCACCTCCACAGCCGAGGCGATCTGGCCGATCTCGTCGGCGCGGCCGCGATAGGGAACGTCGAGATCGGTGCGCCCGTCGGCCAGCGCGCCGATGGACTGCTTGAGCAGGCCGAGCGGCCGGGTGACGATCCGCCCGATGAAGTGCAGGACGATGAGGATCATGGCGACGGCGCCGCCCAGAAGGGACGCCGAAATCTGTCCGGTCAGCGCATTGATGTAGTGCGACAGGGTGTCGGTCCGCCAGGCGATGGCGATGTGCCCCATGGGCTTGCCCACCTTGTCCTTGCCGACGGGCATGACGATCAGCACCGCGCCGTCGACGGCGCGCGACGACCCGACGGTCGGGCTGGCCGCCAGCATGTCGCCCGCCTGGGCGTCGATATAGGCGGCGTCGGCGTTGGCCGCTGCGAAATCAGTAATCGTCGAGCCATCGGCGGCGAGCACGCGCACCCTGAGGATCGGGGGCGTCGGCTCGCGGATGAACTCGGCGTAGGCCTCGGCGACGACGTCCTTCTTCTTCCACTTGATGCCGCCCTCGGCCGCCGCCGCGATCAGCTGCGTCATCTGCAAGCGGGCGTCTGCGAACTCCTCGCCGATGATCGCCGTGGTGCTGCGCAGCGAAACCAGGGCCGTGGCGGCGATGACCAGCAGGATCACGGCGGTGAGAATGGCGGCGATCTTGGCCTTGAGCGAAAGGTTGAGAAGCGCTTGCGGCATGGTCCGTTTCGTCTCCGCGACTTGGAAGGCATCCGAGGCTCGGGCCACGGATCGTGGCGCACCGACGGGCGCGGCCTCTCGCGGGGCCGCGTCTCACCGGTACGAAGCGTTGGCTCTCAGAGCCTGATCTGAAACTCGCTGGGGCGCGGCAGATGGCGACGGGTTCGAGAACCGGAGCGGAGCGAACTTGAGGTTCGTGAGCACCGGAAGCGCAGAACACTAAGCCAGATGCCCACCCCAGTAGAGTTTCGGGTCGGGCTCTCAAAGACCTTCGACGTTGAGGCCGACCGTGATGGCCCCAATGGCCGCGCCGGTCTTCGGATCGACGATGGTGGCGCTCACCTGCGTCTGCAGCTGCTGCGTCGACTCGTCCTTCTCGACTTCGTCCACGAAGATGGCGCCCGGACCGGCCTGGAACGACTTCTGCCACTTGGCCTCGTCGCCCTGCCAGTAGTCCGACGTCGGATCGCTCTGACCGACGTTGAGCCCCTTGTCGTCGGTGACGAACAGCTCGGTGATCACGCCCTCCGACGCTTCCCGCTGTTCCATCAGGAACTTGGACAGAGGCGAGGCCAGCGCCTCGTCGATCATCGGCTTGTCGCCGGCTTCGACCTCGGCCCGCCATTTCTGGTCGAGCGCGTCGACGTCGGCCTGCTGCAAACCGGCGAACTTGGCATTCTGCGCGTTGATCGCATCGACGACCACCGCCTCGGACAGGAACGGAACGACATGCTGTTCAACATAGGCACGGGCGGCGGCCACGTATTCGTCCTCGGCCAGGGCCGGATTCGCCCCCACCGTGGAACACAGCAAAAGACCAAGCGCTACATATCGGCCAATCGTCATGGAACCCTCCAAAATTGACTGGAGATGATTCCCATGACTCAGGTTACCGACAAACTAAAATTCCTATTTGAGAGAACAAAATACAATAACGAAGACCAAATGACTTGAAATCATTAAGCAGATATATGGATCATTGGCATTTTTAACTAGAAGAGGAACCCGGATATACGAACGGACTAGACAATTTCGACAGATACCTATCGGGCGGCATCGCGGGTTTGCGGGCAGACCGCCCCGGCCTTTCGCCGGAGCGGCCGCTTTCGGTTGTCAGGCGCTCGCCGAATAGTCCATCCGCTGAAGATCCTCGATCAGGCCGGGGCCGGTCGGCGTCCAGCCGAGGCGCTGGCGGGTCCACTGGCTCGACGCGCTGAGGTCGAGAGCGGCGAAGATGGCGAACCAGCCGAACTGCTCCTGCGCCTCCTCCGGCGCGATCGAGCGAGCCGGAAGCCCGAGGCCGGCGCCGACCGTCTCGGCGATCTCGCGCGCGCTGACGCCCTCCTCCGCCACCGCGTTGTAGCGCTCGCCCCGTTGCCCCTTGTCGAGAGCGAGAACGTAGAGCTTGGCGACGTCGCCGACATGGCCCGCCGACCAGCGATGGAGCCCCTCGCCGAGATAGCCGGCGACACCCTTCTGCCGGCACATGGCGACGTAGGGCGTCACCAGCCCCTGCTTGGCGGTGTCGTGCACCTGCGGCAGCCGCACCACGCGCACGTCGACGCCCGCCTCAAGCGCCGCGTTGCCGGCCTCCTCGGAGGCGATGCGCGGGTTGGGATGCGCCGTGTTGAACACCGTCTCGATGGCCGGCTTGCCACCGCCCTGTTCGCCCATGCCGACGCCCGAGGTGATGATCAGCGGCCGGCTGGAGCCCTTGAGCACCTCGCCGAGCGCCCCGATCACCCGCCGGTCCTTCTCGCAGTTCTCCACGAACCGGCTGAAGTCGTGGTCGAAGGCGGTGTGGATCACCGCGTCGGCCTCCGCCGCGCCGGCCCGAATGCTGGCGAGGTCTTCGAGTTCGCCATGGTGGACGGCGGCGCCCGTCGCCCTGAGCGCCTCGACGCCCCGGTCGGACCGGGTCATGCCCAGAACCTCGTGCCCGGCCGCCAGAAGCTCCGGCACGATATGCGAGCCGATGAAGCCGGTCGCACCCGTCAGAAATACGCGCATGGAAGATGTCTCCGCTGTTGTGATGCGGAGACCTTAGCGCCCGGTTTTCACGGTAAAAGACGTGACCTTATAGGGGTATAAAGCCTAACAGGATGCGCTGCGTCCGGTCAGTTCATCCGGCGCACCTTGGGACGAGGCGCCTCGCCTCTCACCTCCTCCAGGCAATCGGAAAATCGCTCGAACGCATGGCCGAAGCCACTCAGATCATAACGCCCGGGCGGGATGCCTTTTGCCTTTGTCCGCAGCATCTTGCTGTGCGTGAGGAAGTCAACGAAGTCCTGGTTCAACTCATGAAGCACGGCATATCCGGATTTACTGTCCTTGAAGGTCTTGGCCGTCACCCGAAAGGTGGTCTGCGTCTCGTTTACGACTTCGAGCTCATACTCATCTTTCGCCGGGCTCCAATGTTCCCGAACAAACGCCATGTAATAGGTCGCTTTGGTGCTGGCTGGCCTTGAAACCAGAATTATCCCTTTTGAACCGTAATCGAGGGCGACGGAGCACGTTCTTTTTGCTCTGTCGGCAGCTACCGTCCAATCGTCCCCGCCATCATAGATGCTGTCGATCTCCTCACGGACCTCCGCAGAGGCGACGTCATCGGGCTCCTCACGAACCTCCGGAGAGGCGACGCCGAACTCGCGCACGCAGTCGCTGAACCGACCTAGTCCTGGGCGAAAGCCCTTCACGTCGAACTCACCATACCTTGTAGCGTCAAATCTGACCAACAGGGCGTCGGTCTGAGCGACGTCCTTTACAAAACTGGCAGCCAGACCATCGATTTTATAGTAACCCTTCCCCTTGTAATTGAACGCCGTCGCCTCACCCGAGGAAAAAACCCAGCGTCCACCTATTTCATAGAAATACTTTCCTTTCTCCGACGGAAACTTGTCCACAAAAGTCGCACTATATATCGGACCGCCGTGTAATGACGCGAAGAAGTGAATAAGCAGACTTTGCTCTCCGAGAGAAATATCGATCAGGCAAACGCGGTCGCCCTTGTTGATATCCACAGTCCAGCTGTCGCCTTCATCGTAACGCGCTGCCTGAGACGATGCGTCGCGCCCTTCCTCGGGCCTTTGCGGCGCCGGCTCGCGCTTCGGCTCCCGCCTGGTGGGCGAGAGGTCCGACTTTGGCGGCCTGTTCACCTGCGCGACGGCGGTTTCCGGGTGGTTCCGCGCGTCCAGGGATGGAATGATGGACGGGGTCGGATCAAGCGGCACTCGTCCCGCCTCGACCTCCAATGCGCAGGCGAGCATGCGATGAACGGCGTCTTGCGCGCCATCCAGGGAGAAGCGCGCCTGCGTCTTTCCATTGACGACAAGCGACAGACCGTTCCCGCGAGCGAAACGTCCGACATCGTCCGCCGTCAAATTCTCGATCGTTACGCCCTTGTAGCTTGAAACCTCGACGCCGAACCCTTTCCCCTCCCACGACAGATCGCCGTCATAGTGGACTTCGACGGCGTACTTCTTGTCACCCACATACTTCCACGTCTTGCCCGACATCATCGCGAAGAAGTTCAGGTCGCCCCGGCTATGGTCGCCACCCAACATGAGCATCGCGTCACCCTCGAAGAACGTGAAGGTCAAACACGATTTTCTCGGCATGTTCACACCGACGGACCAACCCGGCTTGTCGTCGTAGTCCTTGTCGGGAACGTAATAGTCTCCGTTCAACGCACTGTAACCATACGACAGGCCGTGGAACGGCAGATACAGCAAGACAAAGACGACAAGCCGCAGACGAAGAAGCACCGCTGGCATGGTGAGAACGCCCCATTCCCAAAACCCAAGTGTGGATTGAATGCGATCCAACCCTTGGGCGCAACCGTAGCCTTGCGGATGTGAACAAAAAGAAAACATCATCACCGGAAGAACGCCGCCCGGCCGCTCAGTTCATCCGGCGTGCCTCGGGCGCGGAGG
This sequence comes from Pleomorphomonas sp. NRK KF1, assembly GCF_023721755.1. GTDB lineage: Bacteria > Pseudomonadota > Alphaproteobacteria > Rhizobiales > Pleomorphomonadaceae > Pleomorphomonas. Next base: position 115,717 of record NZ_JAMDLH010000004.1, read on the forward strand.
GCTTCCCGCCTTTCAAATCCTTCAGGCAATCGTAGAGCAGAGCAAAACCCTTGCGGAACCTACCCAACCGGTAATCGCCGCCGCCGATACCGTCGGTCTTCACATGGAGAGTCTTGCTGTTGGCAAACGCCCCGAGCACATCCGCATCAAACGGTCCGACCATGACGTACCCAATGCCCGCAGGAGCCCTGAACCCGCGCCCCTGCATGGACATTAAAGTCGAATTCTCGTTCTTGATCTCATATCTATAGAGCACATCCTCGGGACTAAAATCATTACTTCCAAAGGAAACGTGATATTTCGTTATCCCACCAACAGTAACGGAATTGAAAAGGAAGTAGACCGTCTCAAACCTCAGAGCAAGTGAACAAGACGCTCGCTCCTCGTCCAGGTACACGCGCCAATCACTACTCTCACCGTAGAGTTTTGGCCCCGACTTGCCGTCACTGGCTTCCGCAAGAGAGCCAAAGCCGAGAAGCCCCAGAAGCACAACCGGGAGCAGGAGCCAGTTCCAGACAGACCGCAGCGTCATGACATAACCACCCGCACGAGAAACCAAGTGTGGATTGAATGCGATCCAACCCTTGGGCGCAACCGTAGCCTTGCGGATGTGAACAAAAAGAAAACAACGCATGGCTCATCGGCGCCGCGATCGTTTCATCGTCACGTCCAGTGTGGTATCGGCCTCATGGCAATGGCAACCCAGGAACTCCTCGCGATGACGCTTCTTCCTCCGACCTACGACATCGGCAAATCCTACGAGGAGAACCTCAGCGCCGGCCCGGTCTACGCCGGCGCCATCCCGCCCATGCCGGCCACCGGGAAGACATGGTCCTTCCTGGGCTTCGATCTCTCCTCCCCGATCGGCGTGCCGGCCGGCCCGCTGCTCAACGCCGCCTATGTCGAGCTTTACGCCCGCCTCGGCTGGGACGTGCCCGTCTACAAGACGGTGCGCAGCATCGCCCGCGCCTCGCATCCCGTGCCGAACTGCCTGTTCATCGCCACCGACATGCTGGCCGAAGCCGACGCCCACACCACCCGCACCGTCGCCCCTGCGCCGCAGTCGGTCGACGGCCTCACCATCACCAACTCCTTCGGCATGCCCAGCATGGCGCCGGCCCACTGGCAGGCCGACGTTCGCCGCGCGGCCGGGGCGATGCGGCCCGGCCAGCTCATGGTGGTCAGCATCGTCGGCACCCCCGGCGCCGACGGGCGCGGCCTTGAGGACGACTTCGCCCACACGGCGGCGCTGGCCAAGGCGGCCGGCGCCCGCGTCATCGAGGCCAACTTCTCCTGCCCCAACGTCGCCAGCGCCGAGGGCGAGCTGTTCCGCGACGCGCGCACCTCCGCGTCCATCGTCCGCAAGATCAAGGAGCGGATCGGCGACACACCGCTGATCATCAAGATCGGCGCGCTGCCGGAAGACCACCTCGCCGCGGTGATCGAGGCCTGCCTGCCCTTCATCGACGGCGTCGCGGCGATCAACACCGTGCCGCTCTCCATCGTCGATGCCGCTGGCAACCAGGCGCTTCCCGGCAACGGCCGCCTGAAGAGCGGCGTCTGCGGCGCCGCCATCGCCGGCGTCGCCACCGAGATGACCGCCCGCCTCATTGCCATCCGCGATCGCCTCAAGGCGACCTTCGCCGTCGTCAGCGTCGGCGGCGTCATGACGGAAGGCGACATCGACCAGCGCCTCGCCATGGGCGCCGATCTCGTCATGTCGGCCACCGCCGCCATGTGGGATCCGCTGCTCGCCGCGCGCTGGAAGAGCCGCCAAGGATAAACCGCCTCACGCCCTCGGCGGGCGCTTCAGGACGAGAAGCGCCTTTGCGTCGCCAAGGTCCGTATCCGAGGCGATGGCGATCCTGAGCCATTTGCCGTCGTGGAAGGTTTCCGCCGCGTCGTAGAGCGCCATCAGGCGCGGACCGAGCTCGTCGCGCCGCGCCTCCACCTTGTCGCGCTCCACCCCGCCCAGCACGATCACCACCGAGAAGGCGCGGTACTCGGGCAGCAGCGTGCAGAAGGCCTTGGATTTCTTGTAGCGCAGCGACCAGCCGTGCTTGCGTCCGCCATAGATCCAGTCGGGCGCGACCACGCCGGGGTAGGAGGCGGAAATCCACTCCCTGAGCGCCGTCCAGCAACCGAAGGCGGCCTCCCCCATCCACTCGCGAACCGCCGCCTCATCCGGCACCGCCGACTTGTCGGTCAGCCGGTCGCCGATCTCGGGCACGTTCATGCCACGCCCTCCCGAAGCACTCCCGGCGAAGTCTATCGCCAACCGTGCCGGGACGTGCATTCGCCGTTCGGACCGAAGCGTTCAAACGAAAGCCGCGCCTTGCGGACATCCCCGCTCCCGCCAGGCAGGCTGAAACCTGACCGGCGGAGGAGAAGGCGGCCGTGCCGACCGCGACCGGCACGAACCCGGCGCGAACCCATCAGGCGTAGCGCGGCGCCGACGGCCCGAGACCGATCGAGCAGAGCCAGTTCAGCACCACCTCGCGCGTCACGTGCTTGTTGTCGACCTGGCAGTGCTCCAGCCCACCGAGGCGACGCTCCTCGAGCGGCAGGAACGTCTTGGACTTGGATCCGGCCTGCTCGTAGTTGGTCAGCGCCTGCCGGAGCGGATTGGGCTGGACCAGCGCCTCCTCGGCGCCATGGACGATCAGGAGAGGGCACTCGATCTGATGCAGGACGCCTTCGAGATCGTAGGCGAACTTCGGGTCGTTCGCGAACTCGTCGAGGCTCTTGGCGCCGAGGATGCGAAGGCCGTGCGCGGCGAGGCTGGGGGGCATCCACTTGAGCATGGCAGTCCAGTCGAACTTGTGCGTGCCGCCGTCCGAGATCACCGCCGCGATGCGCTGATCGAAGGAGGCGAAGCGCAGGGAGTCGTAACCCGAGAAACTTTCGCCGAACACGACGATCTTGTTCGGATCGACTTCCGGCCGCGTCAGGAGGAAGTCGATGGCCCTGGAGTGGAACGCCTCGCTGTCGGCGCGGCGCGTCTTGCCCTTCTCGTAGAGCGACAGGCTGGTGCCCGGCTGATCGTAGACGAAGAAGTTGTAGCCGCTCTCGATGAAGGCCGGGCCGAGATTGAAGTAGTTCTCGGTGGAATGCTCCTCGCCGCCATTGAGCGCGAAGAGGGTCGGCTTCGGGCCGTCGACCCAGCGCGGCGAAAAGAAGTAGCCGTCCAGCAGCACGTCCTCATAGGGGACCTGCACCTTCTCGGGACGGACGTCGAAATACTCCCCGGCTCGCTCGAAAAGCTCGATCGACTTGCGGATCAGCCGAACCTTCTGGGCCTCGTCGTCCTTCACCATGAACTCGGCGGTCCGGATGTAGTTGCAGGCGCGCGAATAGGCGTCTCGCGCGGCGTACCAGTTGCCCACCGCCTCGGCCTGCCGGCCATGCCGCTCCACGGCCTCGGCCGTCGCCAGCCATTCCCGCACCCACGTCTCGTCAACGTTGGGATCGATCCGCTTGCAAGCCTCGAATATCTCGGTGGCATCGGCGAATCCAAGGGAGGCGAGCCCAAGGATCTTGGTCACCTGGAAGGACTTTCCGTAGTTCTCGGGCCAATGGCTGAATTCGATGGTCACGGTTTTGCTCCTTTGGCAATGGTGCGTGCTTGCGCAGAGACCTGAGGCCAGCCGACGCGACGGTCGTCTCTCGTGCCTTTCGGGTCGTCGCCGGAACTCGATTGCCGTCTCCGGCCGGTGATACGCGTTCCGCTTGGTCCGGACTCATCCGGCTCAAGCCGGTTTCGGCCTGACCGGCCTGCGCCCGATCGGCATCGGCCGATGGCGTCTCCACCTGTGCACCGTCTCACAATTTTGCGTGTCACGCAATATTACTGTTTATGAAATTATTACAGTCACGCATTTATTACCCCACTCGAACGACTTCGTCCTCCTCAGTCGGGGTCGCCCGCCGTCCGTCGCCTTGGAAACCCAGCCTGCAACCCGTTGCCCGAGTGGTCTTTTCCACCAATGAAGGTAAGATCGACCGCATGACAATGGATAGCCCTCCCCTCGGACTGCGCGAACGGAAGAAGCGCGCCGTGCGCGCCAACCTCAGCGCCATCGCCCTTCGCCATGCGCTGGAGCGTGGCGTCTCGCAGGTGCGCATTGAAGAGATCGCGGCGGAGGCCGACGTCTCCCCGCGCACCTTCAACAACTACTTTCCGAGCAAGGAAGCGGCCATCATCGACAGCGCCACCATGCGAGCCGAGCGACTGTGCGAGCTCCTTGCCGCCCAGCCCGGCGAGCTGTCGCTCCATGAGGCGCTCAGCGCCGCCCTGATGACGCTGTTCGAGGATGAACCCGACCGCGACTGGATCAGCCGCGCCAGACTGATCCGCGCCGAGCCGTCGCTGTTCGCCGAAGCCGCCAAGGCGGATCTCGACATAGAACAGGCCGTTGCCCTCGAGATCGGCCGACGAGCCGGCGTCGATGGCGCAACATGCCTTGCGCCCCGCCTCGCCGCGGCAACGGTGGTCGCCGCCATCCACGCCGCCGTCGCCTTCTGGCTGGACGCCAACGACGGCACGCTCCGAGAGGCGATCGGCGAGGCCATGTCGCAGTTCCGCATCGCCGACATCGCCCCCGGCGGGGCGTGAGCCCGGCCCGAAGCCGACCGCCCAAACGAAAGCCGCGCCCCTCACTTTCGCGAAGAGCGCGGCCTTGTCATCTTTTCTCGGCCCTCACTCGGCGGCGAGCGGCGCGCCGTCCGGCCCCAGGAGCGTTGGCCTCGGCCCGACCGGCGTGGTCGAGACCAGATGGGGGCGGGCCGGCGCCGGCGGGTGGGCCTCGGTCTCCGCCTCGATCTCCGTTTCGTCGGACTCGTTGGGATCGGCGATCTTGCCGAACACCCAGGCGATGGCCCGGTTGAGCCGGTTGATCATCAGGTAGAAGGACGGGATGAACACCAGCGACAGCACGGTGGACACCAGCAGGCCGCCGATCACCGCGATGGCCATCGGCGCCATGAACTCGGCGCCCTGGCCGCCGCCGTGCGCCGCCGGGTACATGCCGGCCACCATGGCGATGGTCGTCATGATGATCGGGCGGGCGCGCTTGCGGCCGGCGTCGATGATCGCCTCGGTCTCGCTGAGGCCGTGCTTCTGACGCTCCACCGCGAAGTCCACCAGCATGATGGCGTTCTTGGTGACGATGCCCATCAGCATGAGGATGCCGATGATGACCGGCATCGACACGGCATAACCGGTGATGAGCAGCGCCGCCACCACGCCGCCAATGGACAGCGGAATGGAGCCGAGGATGGTGATCGGCTGGAACACGCTGTTGAACAGCAGGATCAGCACGATGAACACGATGGTCAGACCCGCGATCATCGCCACGGCAAAGGCCTCGAAGATCTCGGCCTGGATCTCGGCGTCGCCGGTGTTCTGGATGGTGACGCCGGCCGGGAAGTTCTTCACCGCCGGCAGGGCGTTGATCTCGTCGAGCCCCTGGCCGGAGGTGAAGCCCGGCATCATGTCGGTACCCACCTTGACGAGGCGCGCCCGGTCGTAGCGGTCGATGGTCGACGGCCCCTGCCCGAAGCCGATGTCGGCGACGGCCGACAGCGGCACCGGCGTGCCCGAGGCGGTGGGGATCTTCAGGGCGGCGAGCGTCTCGATGTTGCCGCGGGCGGCGGTGTCGAGCTGCACGCGCACCGGGATCTGCCGGTCGCCATCGGTGAACTTGGCAAGGTTGGCGTCGACGTCGCCGACCGTGGCGACGCGCAGCGTCTGCGACAGCGCATCCGTCGACACGCCGAGGTCGGAGGCGATGTCGCGGCGCGGCGTCACGCGGATCTCCGGCCGGGCGAAGGACGACAGCGCCGACGGGTTGGAGAACATCGGATTGCCCCGCATGTCCTCCTCGAGCGCCGCCGCCGCCTTGGCCACGGCCTCGCCGTCCTTGCCCAGCACGCCGACGGTCGCCTCGCGGTCGCCGCGCTCGTTGACGAAGAAGAAGCGGATGTCGGGGATGGTGCGCAGCACGTCCTGGACCTGGTACTCCATCTCCTTCTGGGTCCGCACGCGCTCGGTGCGCGGCAGCAGGTTGACGATGACGGCGGCGCGGCGCGTCTCCAGCGTGCCAGTCGGCGAGGTGCCGCCCATCACGAACACGCTCTTCACCTCCTCGAAGGCATGGAGACGGTCGGCGATGGTGTCGGTCACCACCTGCGTGTCGTCGAGCGTCGAGCCCGGCGGCAGTTCGATGGAGGTGACGATGCGCGCCTCATCGCCCGGGGCGAACAGCTCGGTCGGCAGCTTGGCCGCCTGCCCCATGGCGAACACGAAGGTGGCGAGACAGGCGATGATTGTCACCACCGGCATCACCGGCAGGCTCAACACATGGCCGCGCACGCGCACCTTCGGCGACCACAGCGTCACCTTCAGGAAGGCGGCATAGGCGCGCACGAAGGGGCCGCCCTCGTGCTCCTCGGGGTGCGGACGGGTGAGCCAGGCCGAGAATAGCGCGAAGAACACCACGCCCACCGCCATCCACAGCGCCGTCATCTCGCCGCCGGAGCGGGTGAGGAAGTTCACCGTGGCGTCGACGCCCTCAAAGATGCCCGAGCTCTCGCCCAGCGGGCCGCTGTCCTTCAGCCAGTAGACGCCGAAATAGGCCAGCACGCCGAACGGCACGAACCAGATGATCCGGCGCAGCGCCGTGCGCACGAAACCGCGATAGACGGGGCGGCCGTCCTCGCCGTCGCCGGTGTAGGGCGTCTTCATGAAGTAGGCGGCCAGCATCGGCGTGATCAGGCGGGCGGTGAGCAGCGAGAAGAACACCGCCAGCGCCACCGTCAGGCCGAACTGCCGGAAATACTGGCCGGAAATGCCGCTCATGAAGCTGACCGGCGAGAAGATGGCGATGATGGTCGTCGAGATGGCGATCACCGCGAGGCCGATCTCGTCGGCCGCCTCCACCGCTGCGCGATAGGGCTTCTTGCCGGTGCGGATGTGGCGGACGATGTTCTCGATCTCGACGATGGCGTCGTCGACCAGGATACCCGTCACCAGCGTGATGCCGAGAAGGCTGACCATGTTGAGCGAGAAGCCCAGCATGTCGAGCGCGAAGAAGGTGGGAATGGCCGACAGCGGCAGCGCGATGGCCGAGATGATGGTGGCCCGGATGTCGCGCAGGAACAGGAGGACGACGATGACGGCGAGCAGCGCGCCCTCGATCAGCGTCTTCATCGAGTTCTCGAAGCTGTTGTAGGTCTGCACCGTGGAATCGTCGATGCGCTTCATCGACACGCCCGGATAGTCCTTGGCGAGGCGATCCACCACCTTGCCGACGCCTTCCGACACCGAGGCGTCGCTCGCCCCCTTGGCGCGGTAGATGGCGAAGGCCACGGCCGGGCGGCCGTCGAGGCGGGCGAAGGACTTCGGCTCGGCCCAGTGGTCGACCACCTGGCCGACGTCCGAGAGGCGGATGTCACGACCGTCACCGAGCGGCAGCCGCGTCGCCGCGAGGTCGGCGAGCGTGCGGGCGCTGGCCAGCGTGCGCACGGCCTGCGTCTGGCCGCCCACCTCGCCCTTGCCGCCGGAGAGGTCGGCGTTGACCGACTTCAGCGCCGCGTTGACCTGCGAGGCGGTGATGCCGAGCGCCATCAGGCGGTCGGGGTCGATCTGAACCTGGATCTCGCGCTTGACGCCGCCCATGCGCTCGACGCGGCCGACGCCGCTCACCGTCTGCAGGTCGCGGATCACCTTGTCGTCGACGAACCAGGAAAGCTCCTCCGGCGTCATGGCCGGCGAAGCCGCCGCGTAGGTGATGATCGCCTGGCCCTCGACGTCGATGCGCCGGCTGACCGGCTCGTCGATGGTACCCGGCAGGTCGCTGCGGATCTCGGCCACCGCGTCCTTGACGTCGTTGAGCGCCCGGTCGGTGGCGACGTCGAGGTTGAACTCGACCACGGTGGACGACACGCCGTCGGTCACCGTCGAGTAGATGTGACGCACGCCGGAAATGCCGGCCACCGCGTCCTCCACCGGCTTGGTCACCTGCGTTTCCAGCTCCGAGGGCGCCGACCCGCCGTCGGTGATGGTCACCGAGATCAGCGGCAGGTCGATGTTCGGCATCATGGTGATCGGCAGCCGGGAGAACGAGTAGAGCCCCAGCGCGATCAGGCAGACGAACAGCAGGATGGGGGGAACCGGATTGCGGATCGCCCAGGCGGAAAAATTCCAGTTCATCCCTTCACTCCCGCGCTATCCGTCACTTGCGGCTTGACCTTGTCGCCGCCCCTCAGGAACGTTCCGGCCTTGGAAACCACCAGCTCGCCCTCGGCGAGGCCGTCGGTCACCTCGACGAGGCCGGCATCGGTGAGGCCGGTCTTCACCTCTCGGGTGTCGACGACGCCGTCCTTGACCACCTGCACCGTCGGCGTGCCGTTCTCGTCGCTCACCGCCGTCACCGGCAGCACCAGTCCTTCGCTCCTGGCCACCTCGATGGTGCCGCGCGCGAAGGCGCCGACGCGCAGGTCCTTGCCGTCCGGCAGGGCGATGCGCGCCTTGCCGAGCCGGGTTGCGGCATCGATCTTCGGCAGCACCAGACGCACCTCGCCCGCCACCGTGGAGTTCGACCCGGCGGGCTGCACCGTCACCTTCTGGCCGACCGCCAGTTCCGGCAGCAGCGTCTCGGTCACGTCGGCGTCGAGCTCGATGTCGCCGTCCTCGGCGATGACGAACAGCGGATCGCCGCTGGCCGAGGCGACCTGCCCCACCACCGCGTTGCGGCTGAGGATGAGGCCGGCGCGCGGGGCCTTGATCTCCGTCTTGGAGCGGCGAAGCTCCGTCTCGGCCCGCTGCGCCTCGACCAGCTTGCGCTGCGCCTCGGCGGCGCTCAGCGCCTCCTTGGCGACCTGGAGCTGGGCCTTGGCCTGTTCGGCCGCCAGCTGGCGCTGGTCGAAGGCGTCCTTGGCCATGGCATTGGTTCCCACCAGGGCCTGGGCGCGTTGGAACGCCTGGCTCGTCTGGGTCACCAGCGCCTCGGCCGAGGAAACCTGGGCGCGCGCCTGGGCGATCTGCGCGTCGGTGGAGGCGAGCTGCGAGGTGTTCTGGGCGAGCAGCACGTCGATGGTGTCGACGGCGAGGCGCGCCAGCACCGCCCCCTCCTCGACCCGGTCGCCGGCGTCGAAATGGATGCTCTCGATCTTCAGGCCCTCGACGCCCGGCGTCACCAGAACCTGCTCGCGGGCCACCAGCGTGCCCGTCACGATCACCTTCTGGCTGAGCGTCTGTCGGCTCGCCTCGATGACGCTGACGGTCGGCACGACCTCCTGCGTCGCGGCGGGTGCCGCGGCCTCGTCCTGCGCCAGCGCCGGCAACGTTACGATCGTACCGGCCAGCAGCGCGCCGGCCAGTGGCATGACCCAGAACTTCATCGCGGAACTTCCCCACCGCCGGTTGTTGCCGGCCTTGAAACATGAACAAAAGTTAATCTGCGAACACATGTGGCCTCACCCCGCATTTGCCAAGGGGTGAGCGGCTTTCGGCGCCTCATTTTCCAGGACGGCGGTGACAACCCGCGACAGGATGGTTTCGGCCCGCTCGACGTCGTAGTCGGGGTTGAGACCCATGCGCAGGATCACGCCGTCGGCGAAGGCGACCAGCGTCATCATGATCGTTTCGACATCGGCATCGGCGGCGATCTCGCCCGACGCCTTGGCCTGGGCGAACACCTCGTGCATCAGCTTGCGGTTCTCCACCTCGCACTTGGCGAAGAAGTCGGCCACCGCCGTGTTGCGCATGCTCTCGACATAGACCTCGAGCATCATCTGCACCGACCGCCGGTCGCGCATGGTGTCGATGTAGGCCAGGCCGCAGCGCAGCAGCCGGTCGTGCAGCGAGCCCGGCTCCAGCATGATCTCCAGAATGCGCCGGCCGGCGCACTGCTCCTCCTGGGCGATCGCCTCGATGATGGCGTCCTTGGAGGCAAAGTAGCGGTAGAGCCCGCCGGGGCTCATCTTCGCCTCGGCGCAGATCTCCTGCATCGAGGTGCGGTGGAAGCCGGCGCGCGAAAAACAGGTGCGCGCGGCGTCGAGGATGTGCGACCGCCGCTCGTCTTGCTGCGCCGTCAGGGCTTCGTGCCGCGCTTCGTGCCGCTCTGGCACCGCCATGCCATAGTCCATAGGTGTATCCCCTTGCGCACCCGAGGATGCGAACGAACGTTCGCTCCCATAGAATTGTGGCCGCGCCGCGTCAATGCAAGCCGCCCCACATCGTTCACCAGACGTTACCAACTGCCGCTCTCGCGGCTTGATTGGTATGACTTTTCCGCTAACGCCTTGCGGCAATGGCGATTTGTCGCCCCTTCGCCGCCACCGGGCCGAAAGACCGGATTGACCGATCGGTTCTCCGGCGTGATCGGCCAACATCGACCAATGGCCTCTGATCAAATACGGATATCGATAGTCACCTTTGTTTTTTGACTTGCGGCCTTATGAAATCGGGTTCATGCTCCTACCTGTCCGCAACAAACGAAAGGAGGTGACCGGTGAACCTAAGCAATCGATCCTCGATCGAGGCAAGACTTCGCTGGACAATAGCTTCCTTGAGCGACCTCCAGTTCTGAATGATTGCCTAACAATTCGTTGCGACAACCCCATGTATGTCGCACGAAAACTGACAATCTCGACCATTTGCTAAGAAATGGATCGCGATTGCCGGATCGAGGAAATGCGCGTGCCCCGTTTCATCCCGACCGGATGGAGCGGGGCATGTCGTTTTTGGCGGCTTGAGCAGATGGTTCCTCACGCGATGTTCAAATCGGCGTGATCGGGCTGATTTGGGCGGGAAGTACCGTTCCGCTCGATCTTGATTCATACAGCTTGAGCGGGCTTCGGCCCAAACGGCCGGCGTCCGGTCGGCGTCCGGTTGGGTGCTTCCGCCTCCGTCAGTCTCCACCCTGAAAGGTCGAAACCTGACGGAAGCGGCATGAGTGGCGCCGGGCTATGCGCTCGCGATCCCGTCGCACGGCCCGCCCTGGGGAACAGCCTCTTCCTGGAGCAATCTCAGCAAAAGTGGGAACCGGTTTTGCGTCCGAAATTGTAGCGAAACAAATGCTCCAGTCGCACGAAATGCCAGCTGAGAGCGGTTCGCCTTTCTCGCTGGCCTACCGCTTGGCGATGACGTCCCCCATACGCCCCTTGACCATCTCTTTGTAATAGAAATCACAGAACTTGGGACCAATCTTCTTGTAGTAGCGATTGATCAGTGCGGTCTGCTTCTTCATTTCCGCACGATATTTCTTGGCATCGATGTCGACGCCGTATTGCTTGGAAATAAGAGCAATCTTCTTCTTGTCGAAAACGTACCGGTCCTTGCACTTCTCCCCCAGCACCCTTGCGGCAGTGAGGTTGGATACGAGGGTGCTCTCCTTTTCCGTCAGCACCTGTGCCGAAGCCGGCGTGCAAAGCAACATGACGACCAGACATGCCCAAACTTTCATGGACTCCCCCTGAAACTTGTCCCACCGCGCCATGCTACCAGAAATTGCTCAGACGGCCATTGGGTGCCAGACGGATATCCGCCTCGCGCTTCGATCTGCTTCGACGAGACACGCCGATCTGCTCCCGTTCGGGAGCAATCCCGGTCAGATCCGCCAGATCGTCGCCGATTGCTCCCGTACGGTAACAACCACCGTTGAACCATCCCTTGATACGGCGTATGCTCCCGTACGGTAACAGTGCCGAGGCAAAGATGGCGAAACCGACGACAAGCACGCCCCTCGCCAAAGGGGAAGAGATCACGCTTCCATCCCCCCTCCGCGCCGCCGCGCCGCGTTCATCCGCCCGAGAGAGCGCGGTGATCGGCGAGGTCGCGGATCTTGGCGCGCTGGTCCGGGAGGCTCGGAAATCCAAGGGGCTTTCGCAACAGGCGTTCGCCGACCTCGCTGGCGTCGGCCGCCGCTTCGTCTCCGACCTCGAAACCGGCAAGGCGACCATCGAGATGAACAAGGCCCTGGAGGTCGCCCGGTCCATCGGCCTGGTCCTCACGGCAAGGAAGATCTGAGATCATGGCAACCCTTGACGTCCGGCTCGATGGTTTCCGTGACCCCATCGGCAAGCTCTCGCGCCTGCCATCCGGCGCCGTCGAGTTCGCCTACGCGCGCGACTACCTGCGCGACCCCGATGCCATCCCTCTCTCCCTCGCCCTGCCTTTGACGGACGAGCCTTACAGGGACGTTCAGGCGAGAGCGTTTTTCGACAACCTGCTTCAGGAAAGAGACCAGGCGCTCGCCTCGATCATGGGGCGCCACGAAATCTCCCGCGACGACATCGTCGGACTCCTCTTCCACATGGGCAAGGATTGCGCCGGCGCGCTCTCGGTGCTGCCCGAGGGGGCGCCGCCCGTGAAGGTGCCGGGCAACTACGACACCGACTACACGTCCCTCTCCGAGGCCCGCATGGAGGAGATCGTCGCCTCCCTGCATCGCCGCCGGACGCTGCCCGGCGACATGCACGACCCCTCCCCTCTGGCCGGGATGCAGTCGAAGATCGCCCTGACCGTGCTCCCCGATGGGCGCTTTGCCGAACCCGTGCAAGGCTCCGGCGCCCCGACGACGCACATTCTCAAGGTGCCGGACCCGGACCACCCAAACGACGCCCTTCACGAAGCCACGACCATGCGCCTGTCGCGGGACACGGGGTTTCCAACCGCCGACGTCAAGGTCATCCCCTTCTCCAGCGTCGACGCCTTGCTGGTGACGCGTTACGACCGCTCCCTGGATGAAGACGGCCGCGTGGTTCGCATCCATCAGGAAGACTTCGCCCAGGCGCTCGGGCTGCCCTCCTCGATGAAATACGAACGTCGTGGAACGCCCGAACGCCGCTTCGATGTCGGGGGCATCGCGCGTGTCCTGAACTCGACATCCAGCCCGGCCGAGGAGCGGCTGTTCTTCATCAGAGCCACCATCTTCGATCTTCTGGTCGGCAACGTGGACGGCCACGCCAAGAACTTCGCCACCCTTTACGGACACGGAGGCGCGAGCCGCCTGTCGCCACGCTACGACGTCATGCCGACCCGCCTCGACACCAACCTGACCGACGAGCTGGCCTACAGGATAGGGAATGCGAACAGGATCGGGGACATCGGCTCCGATGAATTCGACGACTTCCTGAAACAGCTCGGCATCGCAACGGGAGCCGCCCGCAGGCGCCTGCGCGACACGCATGTCCCGGACATCGCAAGGCAACTCGCCAGCCACCTCGGGGCGCTCGACAAGGCGAACCTGAAGAAACTGGCCGACCTCATCGCCGCCAACACGAAAACCCTGCTGGGAGCCCTGAGCATCGAAGTCCCTCCCGAGGCGGCCAACCGCGACGCCTATGTCGTCAAGGGCGGCGGCTGGGGCCTGGGCTCATAGACCGGAAGCGGAGGAGAAGGTCGGTCGTCCGGAACTGGAATGCCGGTCTTCGAGCGCAAACTCCTGTCGGGTAAGGCGACCGGTCCAGCAGGCTACGTCGAGCCTCAGGTCCCAACACCTGTGCGACGTCTCAACAAAAAGCGCAGCAGCACAACGAAGAGCCCAAGCGCCAGCACGCCAACCGTGCAGCCAAACCACATGATCGCCCGTGCATCGCTGCATTGATTTCCGAACGGGCAAACATGTTGCGAGTCCGACCACGCTACTAACGCGACGAGGAAGAAAGGCGCCGAAACGGGCAGCAGCAAGAAACATAAAACGCCCGCATAAGCCTCCAGCGAATCCCTCACTTCCGCAGGAAGAAAATCGAGCATAGACTCGTGATTTCCGATCGAACTCGCCGGCCTTTTCAAGAATGAGATCAGAGAATAAACCAGCACAGCAAACACGAGAGCGGCCGCCAGAGCGTAGAAAGCGTGGATATACGGCGGATCATAGCAAGGCGAGCCGAACGTGTGCGTCGCCTTGTCGGGATACTCTTCCAAGCAGATGGCCTCAACCTCGCCATCCACCCCTCTCCCCAAGGCGGCAAATGAAAGCACGAGGAACAGCAGAAGAAGCAACTCGTTGAGCGCAAAAAGGAAAACCGCGACCAGTGCTCTCTTGTAAATCGTAGCGGACATTGTTCCGAACAATCTTTGGCCGTGTGAATACGAGATCGGAGATAAAGCGCCGCGCCGCATCCCTTGCACGCCAGTCGCTCCCGTCGGGGTTGAACGCTACCCTGGCAGACTTATGGCGGCAATTGTCCGTCCATCCGCCCCACCTCGACTTTCAGCTTTGAATCGCCTCATCCGGCGTTTACCATGGCTTGGCCCCGATCGGCCCGGCCGGTGGGGCTTTGTTGAATAGAGCCCGAGGTCCGGATGTCCAGTACCGCCAAGCCGACGCGTTTTTCCGTCAAGCCCTTGCACCTTCTGACCCGTCGCCTGGCCGACGTCGCGTCCGGCCGCGCCGACCCCGACCTGGTGATCACCGGCGCCCGCGCGCTGTCCACCTATTCCGAGCGCATCCTGAACGACCGCGAGATCTGGATTTCCGGCGGGCGCATCGCCGCCGTCAAGGAAGCCGGCAGCTATCGCGGCGGCTCGGCCTCCATCTACGACGCGCAGGGGGGCATCATCGGCCCCGGTCTCGTCGACCCGCATATCCACATCGAAAGCTCGATGGTGACGGCCTGCGCCTATGCCGAGGCCGCGCTGCTCAACGGCACCACCACCATCTTCTGCGACAGCCACGAGATCGGCAACGTGATGGACGTCGCCGGCATCGAGGCGATGATGGAAGACGCCCGCGAGGCGCCGCTCTCCATCTTCCACACGCTGGCCTCCACCGTGCCGGCCACCTCGCCCGAGCTGGAAACGGCCGGCGGCGACCTGACGCCGGAGAAGATCGGCGCGCTGTTCGACAAGTGGCCCGAGGCCGTGGCTCTCGGCGAGAAGATGGACTTCGTGCCGGTAACCATGGGCGACGAGCGCAGCCACGCCATCATCGCCGCTGCTCTCAGTCGCGGCCGCCCCGTCTCCGGCCACGTCTATGGCCGCGAGTTCGTCGCCGCCTATGCCGCCGCCGGCGTCACCGACACCCACGAGGCCACCGACCGCGACATCGCCGACGACCTTCTCGAAGCCGGCGTCTGGATCTTCCTGCGCGGCGGCCCGCCGACCACGCCCTGGCACTCGCTGCCCGAGGCGATCAAGACGATCACCGAGCTGGGCGCCTCGCCGCGCCGCGTCGCCGTCTGCACCGACGACCGCGACGCCGAGGACCTCCTGGCCTTCGGCCTCGACTGGGTGGTGCGGCAGGCCTACCGCATCGGCATTCCGCGCACCACCGCCTGGGCGATGGGCTCGATTTCCGGCGCCACGCGCTACGCCATGGACGGCGAGATCGGCGGCCTCGGTGGCGGCCGGCGCGCCGACCTGGTGCTGCTCGACGACGACCTGGTGCCGCAGTCGACCTGGTACGGCGGCGAGCTGATGGTCGACCGCCGCGCCATCACCCCGACGCTGGAATCGACGCTGGAAGCGCGCTACCGCTACCCGGACGCCGCCTACGCCACCATCCATCTGCCCAAGGAGCTGAAGCTGACGCCCGATCTGCCGACGGCGCCGGTCACCGCCAACGTCATCCGCGCCGAGCTGCCGGGCATCGTGCTGAAGCATGTCAAGATCGAGCTGGAGCCGGCCAACGACTGGCAGACGCTGTTCGACCGCCACGACCTCGCCTTCGTCACCGTTGTCGAGCGGCACGGCAAGTCGGACGGCAACGTGGCGCGCGGCCTTCTGCAGAACTTCGGCCTGAAGCACGGCGCCGTCGCCTCTTCGGTCGGCCACGACAGCCACAACATCATCATCGCCGGCACCAACGAGGCCGATATGGCCGTGGCGCTCAAGGCCATCGAGGCCGAGCACGGCGGCATCTGCGTGGTGCGCGACGGCGTGGTGACGGCCATGGTGCCGCTGCCGGTGGCCGGACTGATGTCCGACAAGCGCGTCCACCTCGTCGCCGGCGAAGTGCAGGCGCTGAAGGTGGAGTGGGAGAAGGCCGGCTGCACCCTGCCCTACATGGGCTTCAACCTGATCCCGCTATCGGTCATCCCGGAAATCCGCATCACCGACAAGGGCATGGTGCTGGTGCCGGAAATGACCCAGGTGCCGCTGTTCGACGCGGCGGAGTGAGACGCCTGTTCCGGAATGCGGTCCTTCCGCCACGGCGGGGGATGCGCCTTCGCGAATGTGGAGATGACAGGGTGATATAGAGGGAGCGCGATATTGGCCCCTCGCTCCATCCTGCCTGAGGTCCTCGCTTTCGCAAGGATGACAATTTATATAGAGGGGACAAACGGTTACCCGCTCGCAAGGTTCTCTTGCGGTAGAGCCCAGTGACCACGAGGGACACAGCAACTTATGTAAGGGCGCAAACCGCTCCCGATTGTTCCCCATATATCAGGCCGTGATCCTTGCGAAAGCGAGGACCTCAGGCAGGATGGAACGAGCGGCCGATATCACGCTCCTTGGCGCCGCATCGCCCACCCTTGCGCTCTCCACATCACCATCAATAAGCTGGCAGCAGACACCCTAAACGAGTGCTAAATAATTGATAATACTCACGTATATTCTTGATTTTCTGCCGCCACATTGTTAGCCTGCTCCTGTTTTTGGAGATCGTGCGAGGTGCCAGATGCTGGTTTCCCCTGAGTTCCGCAAACAGGTTGAAGGCTACGGTCTGACGACCGCCGAAATCCTCTACTACCGCCCCGATGCCCCCAGCCTCCTGCAGAGCTATGTCTGGCAGGACCTGGACATCTTCCCCGACTTCCCGACGCTGCGCCGCTTCCTGGATTTCTGGACGAAGAAGCTCGACGGCCCCTTGCATTCGGTGCAGGTCGCCCACAACCGGCTGATCAGGCCGGCGGAATTCGTCATGCGCGACGGGGTCTACACGCTGAACTGAGACCGGCCAGTCCTCCGCCGACACCGCCCGATGGAACCCGGGCAGCGCAGGGCGATCGCCGTCTCGCGCCCCTACAGGGCATGACGGAACGCGACATCTTGCCGCGTGGCCGGGGAAACTTCACTGTTTCTCGTAGTGACCAACTAAAGTCTATGTCCATTGATAAGAATTTCCATCGTCTTCAAATCGCGTAGAGGTAATTGCTACGTGACGGGTTAATCCTATGGTTACGCCGCCCTCGTATTGTCCGCAAGAATGAGCGGCAAACCGACGTGATCGCTCAGATCGGCAGTGGAACCAATGGGTATCAGGTCACCAGTATTGAGGGCATGCTTGGCTCTCTGTGCTTTGACGCTTGTCGGAGCCGATTTGTTTTTTCACAGCGTCTACCTGACGACTGGCGCCCTGGCTTTCACCTCGCTGGCCTGTTGGGGAAGCTTTTTCCCCTTGCCTCAGCCGGTGTCGCAGGCCGTGCCCGACAGGACGGAAGACCCGTCCGACGCCGCTGCCGCAACCGCCCCGCAGGAAGAACCGGTGGCGGCCGATGATGCCCCTGCCGCTCCGCCGATCGATGACGCTAACCGGCCGGCCGTCGCGGCCATCACCGATGACATGCAGACCCTGATCGGCTTCATCAACTCCTGGGGAATGTCCCACATGGAAGTCGGCTTTCGGGCCATGTCCGCCGACAACGCCGCCGAACAGGTCAGCTCCAGCGTTTCCGCGGTGGCAGCCGCAGCGGAAGAGATGAGTTCCTCGATCGAGGAGATCGCCCGACAGGCCAGCGCTTCGGTCGACATCACGCGATCGGCAAGTGACAAGGTCGCGTTCGCCAACCAGACCATCCAGTCGATGGTGGACGCCGGCAACGGCATCAAGCCGGTGGTGGCCCTGATCAATGCCATTGCTCGCCAGACCAACCTTCTGGCGCTCAATGCGACCATCGAGGCGGCCAGGGCCGGCGAGTTCGGCAAGGGCTTCGCCGTCGTCGCCGCCGAGGTCAAGGATCTGGCAACGCAGACGTCCAGGGCGACGGAAGAGATCAACCTCAGCATTGAGAAGATTGTCGCGATCAGCGACCAGGCCGGCGCCGCCACCTCGGAACTGGCGGCAATCGTGGCCAGGATCGCCGAAGCCGAACTGGTGATCGCGTCGGCCGTGGATGAACAGACGGCCGTCACGCGCGAGATTTCCAGCAGCGCCAGTCAGATTGCCGGTCGGGCCGGCGAGATTTCCGGCCTGATCAGCGAGATCTCCAAGGCCGCCGACACCAGTGGCGAACAGTGCATCAATCTTGGCCAGCAGGCGAGCGACCTGGGCTCCCGGCTGACCGAAGTCGTCGGTCGGATGACGGCCTGAACGGTTCGTCGGACCGAGCAAGGGGGAAAGCCAAATGCCCATCATGGAATGGAACGAGAAACTGAGCGTCGGCGTTGCCAGCCTGGACAACGACCACAAGAAACTCGTGGCTCTGGTCAACGAGCTTTACGACGCCATCCAGGCCGGCAAAGGCGCCGACAAGCTGGGGCCGGTTCTCGACAGCCTGATCTCCTACACGGTCTTCCACTTCCAGAACGAGGAGAAGTTCTTCGCCCAGACCGGCTATCCGGCCTCGGCCGCTCACAAGCAGGAGCACGAGGCGCTGACCAAGCAGGCCGTGGCCATTCAGACCAAGTTCAAGTCGGGTGCAGCGGGCACGCTGACGCTGGAAGTCATGAACTTCCTGCGCAACTGGTTGATCAATCACATCCAGGGCAGCGACAAGAAATACGGCCCGCATCTCAACGCTCAGGGCATCAAGTAAGCGGCTCTTCAGCCGGCGAACCTCAGGTCTTCGTCTGACGACCCAGTGTTTCATTTTGGCCGGCGAAGGCCCTTGCCGGCCAGAAACGTCTGTTCGAGCGGCGGAGCAAAGGCCAGCTCCGACCGCTTACCCCGCCACCGCCCCTCTGCGCGGCTGGATCGACAGGTCCTCGTCGTCGGCATCGCTGCTCAGCCGTTCGAGGATCGGGCACTGCGGCCGGTCGTCGCCGTGGCAGGCGCAGACCAGCTGGGACAGCGTGTTGGTCATGTCCTGCATGGCGGCGATCCGCCTGTTGAGATCGTCGATGTGGTTCTGGGCCAGCCGCTTCACCTCGGCGCTGGCCCGCCCCTCGTCGCGCCAGAGGTCGAGCAGTTCGGCAATCTCGGCGACGGAAAAGCCCAGGTCGCGCGACCGGCGGATGAAGCGCAGCATGTGCACGTCGGTGTCCGAATAGTCGCGATAGCCCGACTGCCGCCGGTCGGCCTTGGGGATCAGCCCGGTCTGCTCGTAGTAACGGATCATCTTGGCCGACACGCCGGAAGCCTTGGCCGCCTGTCCGATATTCATCTGCCCTCTCCTTGTTACGTCTCGAACCGCTTCTGTCCGGGCGCCGACCGGTCAGGCCGAAACCAACTTGAGCTCTATGGCATGCACACATCTCCAGTGTGCCTATTCTTGGTGCGGGAAAAACCAAAGGGCGAAGGCTTGATATCAGGTTCGCCTTTCCCACGTCCCCATCGTTGCACACTGCATCCATGGGCGCTCTATATCAGCGTTGCTCCCCTTCCGGCCTGAGGTCCTCGCCTGCGCAAGGATGACAATCTATATATATGTTTTTATTGTATAATTCTGTCATCCCCGCGCAGGCGGGGACCTCAGGCCGCATAGGGCGAGGGGGGTGATATCAGGCGCCCTCTTTCATAGGTTCCTATCATTGCGCGCTGCATCCATGGGTACGCTCTTGGCGATGTGTGCATGCCGTAGCGTCTGAGCTGGATGAGTCCGGATCAAACGCTACGGGTATCAAGTCTCAAACCGCGAAGCGACGCAGCCTCAGGGCGTTGCCGAGCACGAACACGCTGGAGAGCGCCATGGCGCCGGCCGCGAACACCGGCGACAGCAGGATGCCGAAGGCGGGATAGAGCGCGCCGGCCGCCAGCGGGATCAGCGCCGTGTTGTAGGCGAAGGCCCAGAACAGGTTCTGGCGGATGTTGCCGATGGTCGCCTTGGACAGCGCGATGGCGTTGGGCACGCCTTGCAGGCTGCCCGACATCAGCACCACGTCGGCCGCCTCGATGGCGACATCGGTGCCCGTTCCGATGGCGAGGCCGACATCCGCCTCGGCCAGCGCCGGCGCGTCGTTGATGCCGTCGCCGACGAAGGCCAGCGTGCCCTCGGCCTTGAGCCGGCGCACCGCCTCCACCTTGCCGTCCGGCAACACCTCGGCCACCACCTCGTCGATGCCGAGGCGGGCGGCGATGGCCTTGGCCGTCAGCGCGTTGTCGCCGGTGATCATCGCCACCTTGAGGCCAAGGTCGTGCAGCGCGGCGATGGCGGCCGGCGTCGCCGGCTTGATCGGGTCGGCCACGGCGACGATGGCCGCCAGCTTGCCGTCGATGGCCGCGTAGAGCGGCGACTTGCCCTCGCCGGCCAGCCTTCGGGCCACATCGGCGAAGCCCGACACGTCCAAGCCCAGCTGAACCATGTAGCGGTCGGCGCCCAGTTCGACGCGCTGGCCGCCGGCCACCGCCGTCACGCCCAGCCCGGTCACCGAGCCGAAGTCGCTCACCTGGGGCAACTCCAGCCCCTCGGCCTCGGCCGCAGCGACGATGGCGCGGGCGATCGGATGCTCGGACTTGCTCTCGGCCGCCGCCACCAGCGCCAGCACCGCCGGGCGATCGAAGCCCTCGGCCAGTTCCAGGTCGGTCAGTGCCGGCTTGCCCTCGGTCAGCGTGCCGGTCTTGTCGACAGCCACCACCTTGGCGTCTCTCAGAAGCTGCAAGGCCTCTCCCCGGCGGAACAGCACGCCGAGTTCGGCGCCCCGGCCGGTGCCGACCATGATCGAGGTCGGCGTCGCCAGCCCCATGGCGCAGGGGCAGGCGATGATCAGCACCGCCACCGCGTTGATCAGCGCGAAGGTCAAGGGCGACGACGGCGCCAGCATCAGCCAGACCGCGAAGGTCAGCGCCGCCACGGCGAACACCGCCGGCACGAACCACATGGTGATGCGGTCGACCATGGCCTGGATCGGCAGCTTGGAGCCCTGCGCCTCCTCGACCATGCGGATGATCTGCGACAGCACGGTGTCGCCACCCACCGCCGTGGCGCGGAAGGCGAAGGCGCCCGTCTGGTTGACGGTGCCGCCCACCACCTTGCCGCCGGCGGTCTTGGCCACCGGGATCGGCTCGCCGGTGATCATCGACTCGTCGACGAAGCTGTCGCCTTCGATCACCTCGCCATCGACGGGTACCCGCTCGCCGGGCCGCACCTCGACGACGTCGCCGGCCGCCACCGAGGCGATGGGAAGATCGGTCACCTTGCCGTCGCGACGCACGTGCGCCGTCTTGACCTGAAGGCCGACGAGGCGGCGGATCGCCTCGGAGGTGCGCCCCTTGGCGCGCGCTTCCAGCAAGCGGCCGAGCAGGATCAGCGTGACGATGACCGCCGCCGCCTCGTAATAGACGTTGAGCGTGCCTGACGGCAGCAGGCCGGGGGCGAAGGTCGCCACCAGCGAATAGCCGTAGGCGGCGAGCGAGCCCACCGCCACCAGCGAGTTCATGTCGGGCGCCAGACGCCAGAGCGCCGGCAGTCCCTTGGCGTAGAAGCGCCGGCCAGGACCGAACATCACCAGCGTCGTCAGCACGAACTGCAGATACCAGCTGCCCTGCATGCCCAGGGTGTCGGCGATCAGCATGTGCATGCCGGAGAACAGGTGCGAGCCCATTTCCATGACGAACACCGGCGCCGTCAGCACCGCCGCAACGATCAGGTCGCGGGCCAGCGCCCGCCGCTCGGCGTCCTTCCGGTCGGCCCGTTCGGCATCCTCGGCAAGGCTGTCGGCGACACTCGCCGCCTCGATCAGCCGGGCGTCATAGCCGGCCGTCTCCACCGCCTCGACCAGCGCCGCCGCCTCGGCCGTGCCGCGAATGGTGGCGCGCTCGGTCGCAAGATTGACGACGGCCTCGTCGACCCCCGGCACCGCCTTGAGCGCCCGCTCGACCCGGCCGACGCAAGAGGCGCACGTCATGCCCTCCACAGTCAGCTCGACGCGGGCCTCCGTCGCCGGGGCCGCCGGCACCTCGTAGCCGGCCATCTCCACGGCATCGACCAGCCTGGCGCGGTCGACCTCGCCGTTGGTGGTGATGCTCGCCCGCTCCGTCGCCAGGTTGACCGACACCGTCTCGACGCCCGGCACCGCCTTGAGCACGCGCTCGACGCGGCCGACGCAGGAGGCGCAGGTCATGCCCCCGATAGGCAGAGAGATCTGGCTGGACGACGATGAAGTGGTGCGGGCGGGGGCATTCATGGCCGCTTCCTTCTGTTCCTGACTGTTCATCCCCGGAAGATGGGGCTTCCAACCATGGGAAGGTCAAGCCCCTTCTCACATGGGGCCGATAAAAGCCAACGGCAAGCCAGGCCCCTTGACCTTCCAACGCTTGGAAGCCCTATCTCACGATCATTCAACCCCAAGGAGGCCCCACGATGTACCAGTTCACCATTCCCAACATGGCCTGCGGCGGCTGCGCCCGCTCGGTCACCAAGGCGCTTCAGGGCGTCGATGCCGACGCCAAGATCGAGGCCGACCCCACCGTCCACCGGGTCAGCGTCGAAAGCCCGGCCAGCGAGGCCGCCCTGCGCGCAGCCCTCACCGCCGCCGGCTATCCGGCCAGCTGAGCCACCCAACGAGGAGGAAAAGCCCGGAAGGCGGCGCTCACCGCTGCCTTTCGCGGCGACAACAAATCCATCGTTGCGCTCCGGTGCGCAAACGGGTCTGATTGGCGGCCATCGACCTGGTGGAGCGACGGGCGCGCCACCGGTCCGTCGCGCAACGAGGAGACCGCATGCCGCCTGCCCGCCGGATGATGCTTACGGAAGAGCTGGTCGCCAGAACCCTGAGAACCGAGGTCGACCCTGGTCCGGACGCCGACGAGGTGCTGCTGGGCGACGACGCGTTTGTCGCCGAGGCGGCGCGGCTCGACGCCGAAGCCGGCGACGAACTCTGGATCTTCGCCTATGGCTCATTGATCTGGAAACCGGTTTTCGAACCCGAGGAGACCCGGCTCGCCGTCGCCCACGGCTGGCATCGCTCGTTCTGCATCCCGCTGCGGCGATGGCGCGGAACCCCATCCGGGCCGGGCCTGATGATGGCCTTGCAGCGCGGCGGCAACTGCAAGGGCGTCGCCTTCCGCGTCCGCCACGAAGACAGGCTGGCGGCATTGACCGAACTCTTGCGGCGCGAGGTGGACACCCCGGAAAACTTGCGCTTCGCCCGCTGGATCACCTGCGTGATCGACGGGCGGAAGGTCCGAACACTGTGCTTCTGGGTCGCGCCGACCGGGCGCTATGTCGTCGCCAAGCAATCCCTTGAACAGGTGGCCGAAACGCTTGCGCGCGCCTGCGGCCATGTGGGCTCCGGCGCCGAGTATCTCCGCAACACTGTCGCCCATCTCGAACAGCTCGGCATCCACGACCGCAACCTCTGGCGCCTCCAGGAACTGGTGGCGCACCGCCTCGGCGCGGAGGTTCCGGACTCGCAGGCGCCATCCGAAGCCGTGTCCTTGCCGGCGCCGGCTAGACGGAAACAGGCCTGACGTCGCCCACCCCTCGCTCCACCTTCATAAACCGCGACCGATACTCCGTCGGCGTGAGACCCACCTTCCTGCGGAAGTGATGGCGGAGCGCGTGGGCGCTGCCGAAGCCGACGGCGGCGGCCACGCTGTCGATGGCGAGGTCGCCCGACGACAGCAGGCTTTTCGCCGCCTCGACGCGCTCGGAGATCAGCCAGTCGCCGGGGCTCATGCCGGTGGCTTCCTGGAAGCGGCGCAGGAAGGTGCGAAGGCTCATCCGGCACGCCTTGGCCATCGCCTCGGTGGTCCAGTCGCGGCCGAGCGTCTCGCGCATCCGGTCGAGCAGCGGCGCCACCTCGCCGGTGGGGCGGGCCGGCACCGGCCGCTCGAGGAACTGCGCCTGCCCGCCGGAGCGATGGGCTGGCACCACCAGCCGCCGCGCCACCGAGTTGGCAGCCTCCGCCCCGAAATCCCGCCGCACGATCTCGATCAGGAGATCGATGCCCGCCGCGCTACCGGCCGAGGTGAACACGCCGTCATGCTCGCGATAGAGCGAGGCGGCGTCCACCGTGACGGCCGGAAAGCGCCGCTGCAACGCCTCCGCATAACGCCAGTGGGTGGAGACGGTGCCGCCATCGAGAAGGCCGGTCGCCGCCAGCACGAAGGCGCCCGAGCAGATCGAGACGAGCCGCGCGCCGCGCCCATGCGCCGCCCTGAGCCGTGCGCACAGCGCCTCCGGCACCGGCGCGTCGGCGCCCTTCCAGCCGGGCACGACGATGATGTCGGCCTGATCGATCGCCTCCGGCCCTTCGTCGGGCATGATGGTGAAGCCGCCGTGCGCCCGGAGCGGACCGGGCTCGATGGCCGCGCTCAGGAAGCGGTACCAGCCCGGCCCCATCTCCGGCCGATAGAGGCCGAACACCTCGGCGACGATGCCGAATTCGAAGGTGCAGAGCCCGTCGTAGAGCAGCGCCACGGCGAGCGGTCCTTGAGTTGCCGGGTGGGACATGTCGTTTGGCATGATCTTTACGTACAATGTCATCCGCGCCAATTGCAAGCGCGCGCGTCCAACAGCAAGATCCTGCCATCACCAGGATGCAGGAGAATTCAATGACATCAGCGGTCACCGCCATTCCCGCCGCGCCGAGCGACATCGCCCGCGAGCACTTCGCCGCCGAGTTCACCTTCGAGACCGACTGCTACGACGTGCATGAGGCGCTGTCTAAGGGCGCCGACTTCGTGCTGCTCGACGTGCGCGGCCCCGCCCTCTACGCCAAGGGGCACGTGCCCGGCGCCATCAACCTGCCGCACGGCAAGATCATCCGCTCCAAGCTCACGGAGTGGCCGGAGGAGACGCTGTTCGTCACCTATTGCGCCGGCCCGCACTGCAACGGCGCCGCCCGCGGCGCCCTCCGCCTCGCCGACCTCGGCCGCCCCGTCAAGATCATGGCCGGCGGCCTCACCGGCTGGATCGACGAAGGCTTCGAGCTAGCCGTCGGCGACGCCTGACGGCCTCACCCCTTTGTCGGCGCCAACAGCCTCAACGCATTCATGGTCACCAGAACCGTCGCGCCGGTGTCGGCCAGGATGGCGGGCCAGAGGCCGGTGATGCCGGCGATGGTGGTGACCAGGAACACCGCCTTGAGACCGAGGGCGATGGTGATGTTCTGGCCGATGTTGGCCATGGTGCGCTTCGACAGGGCGATCATGGCGGCGATATCGCCGACGCGGCCGTGCAGGCTGGCGGCGTCGGCGGTTTCCAGCGCCACGTCGGTGCCGCCACCCATGGCGATGCCGACGTCGGCCGCCGCCAGCGCCGGGGCGTCGTTGATGCCGTCGCCCACCTTGGCCACCTTGAGGCCCTGCGCCTTGAGTTCGCCGACGATGCGCTGCTTGTCCTCGGGCAGCAGCTCGGCGCGAACCTCGATGCCCAGCTGTCGGCCGATCGCCTCGGCGGTGCGGCGGTTGTCGCCGGTTAGCATCACCGTGCGGATGCCGTGGTCGGCCAGTGCCTTGAGGCCGGCCGCCGCATCGGCGCGCGGCTCGTCGCGCATGGCGAGGATGCCGGCCACGGCGTTTCCGGTCACCAGCACCGACACGGTCTTGCCCTCGTCGTTGAAGGCGGTGATGCGCTCCGACTGCTCGTCGCTGAGGGCAACGCGCTCGGCCGCCGCCTTGGGCGAGGCCAGCAGGATCTCCGCGCCCTCAACGAGGCCGGTCACGCCCTTGCCGCCCAGCGCCTTGGCCTCATTGGCCGGCGGCACGTCGGCGCCGTCCTTGGCGGCGCGATCGAGGATCGCCTTGGCCAGCGGATGGCTGGAGCCGGTCTCCAGCGCGGCGGCGAGCCTGATGACCTCGGCCTCCGGCCGGCCATAGGCGACGACGTCGGTCACCACCGGCCTGCCCTCGGTCAGCGTGCCCGTCTTGTCGAGCGCGACGGCCGTCACCTTGCCGACGGTTTCCAGCACGGCACCGCCCTTCAGCAGCAGGCCCCGCCGGGCGCCCGACGACAGAGACGCGGCGATGGCGGCCGGCGTCGAGATGACCAGCGCACAGGGGCAGCCGATCAGGAGGATGGCGAGGCCCTTGTAGATCCATTCGTCCCAGGCGCCGCCGAACAGCAGCGGCGGCAACACGGCCACCAGCGCGCCGACGGCGACGACGCCCGGCGTGTAGTAGCGCGAGAAGCGATCGATGAAGCGCTCGGTCGGCGCCTTGGATTCCTGCGCTTCCTCCACCAGCTTGACCACCCGAGCGATGGTGTTGTCGGCCGCCGCCGCCGTCACCTTGACGCGCAGCGCCGCCTCGCCGTTCACCGTGCCGGCGTAGACGGAGGCGTCGACGCCCTTCACCACCGGCGTGCTCTCGCCGGTCACCGGCGCCTCGTCGACCGAGCTTTCGCCCGAGAGGATGATGCCGTCGGCGGGAATGCGGTCGCCCGGTCTGACGAGAATGGTGGCGCCGACCGCCAGGCTCTCGGCCGGAACCTCGGTGGTCTTGCCGCCCTTTTCGAGCAGCGCCGTCTTCGGCACCAGCTTGGAGAGCGACTGGATGCTCGCCCTGGCTCTGCCGGCCGCCACGCCCTCCAGCAGTTCGCCGATCAGGAACAGGAAGACGACGGTCGCCGCCTCCTCGCTCGCCCCGATGATCACCGCGCCGACGGCGGCGATGGTCATCAGCATTTCGATGGAAAAGGGCGTGCCGACCAGCGCGGCCATGATGGCGCGGCGGGCGATCGGCACCAGACCGACCAGCATCGCCACCGCGAAGATCCATTCCTCATAGACCGGGAACAGGTGCCCGAGCCCCCAGGCGACGGCCAGCGCCGCGCCGGCCATGATGGTGAGCCGCCCCTTGGCCGATTGCCACCACGGGCCGGTCATCGGGCCATGGTCGTGGCCGTGCAGGCCGGGAACCTCGTCGGCGGCGCCGTGGGCATGATCGTGATCGTGACCGTGCGCATCATGATCGTGCCCCTCATGGTCATGGCCGTGATGATCATCATCGCCGTGGTCATGATCATGATGGCAGCAACCGCAGGCCTTCTCTTCCGCTTCGGGCTTGGGTGCGGCGGGCGCGAGCGGCGCGATCTGATAGCCGAGGCCGGAGACGCGCTTGGTGATGGCCGACGCCAGCGCCTCGTCGCCATTGTGGTGAACGGTCATGGTGCCGGAGGTGACGGACACCGAAACGTCGGCGACGCCCGGCAGGCGGCGCACCGCCGTATCGATCTTCTGCGCGCAGGAAGCGCAATCCATGCCGCCGACGCGGTACCGGTCCTGCTGGGTTGCCTCGGTCATGACATCACTCCGATTCTCATGATCGAAGTGCTACAACCTCTAGCGACTATAGGAGCAAGAGCCTTTTTTCGCCCACGTCAGGACGACGGTCCGCCGGCGCCGACCGTCAATCGCGCCGGCAGATCGGGCGTGTAGGGGTCGGCCAGCGCCGCGTCGGGCTGGCTGACCGGCGTCTTCTCCGACGTCATCTTGGACAGCTTCTTGGCGCCCTTGTCCTGCAGGATGGCGCGGAAGGCCGGGTGCATGCCGCCGTCGACGTAGCTCATGGCCGGCATGGCCGGGTTGGCGGCGGCGATGGCGGCGGCGGCGGCATCGTCCCTGGCCGCCTTGGCGGCGACGGCGGCCGACAGCTCGGCGTCAACCTGAAGCGGCGGACAGGGCGCGAGCGGGTCGACGGAGCCGTCGACGTTGTCCGCGTTGAACACGTAGCGACCGCCGCAATAGCCGACGCGCGGCGCCTTTCGCGTCAGTTCGAAAGCGTCGCTGCCTTCCTTGAGGTTGCGCCAGAAGGGCATGTTGGGGTCGTTGCGGTGCAGCGCCAGGTTGGCCGGCGTCATGCGGAAGGGCAGCGCCTCCACCTGGAAGGCCGGCTGGCCGCCCCGGAAGGCCTCGCGCGCCAGGGCGTAGATCTCGAAGGCGGCGTTGTCGGTCACCGCGTAGCAGCCGCGCGACGAGCAGGCGCCGTGGATCATCAGCGCCGAGCCCTCATAGCCGAGCGCCGCCTCCAGCCGGTTGGGGAAGCCGAGGTTGAAGGACAGGTAGTAGCGGCTGTCCGGGTTCATCTGGCGCTGGGCGATGGAGTAGAAGCCCTCCGGCGTCTGGCGATCGCCCTCCGTCGTCTTCGGACCCAGCTTTCCCGACCAGCGACAGATCGGATAGGTCTTGAGCAGCGCATAGCGGCCGGTGCGGTCCATCTTCCACAGTTCGAGCTCGCTCTCCTGCTTGAACACGCGGATCAGGATGGGCGAGGCGGCGCCCAGCCCCTTGGCGTTCATTTCCGAAAGAAGCTTGGGCGGGATAGGCCGCTCCGACCGCTTGAGGTCGTCGCCGAACAGCGCGCAGCCCGAAAGGGCCGCCGTGGCAAGAAGAGCAAACGCGACCGAACGCAACGTCACCGAACAAACCTTTCCTGAGGGCAGGAGCCCCCGCCCATCGCGAATGGCGCTAACGCATCCGCCCGTGATTTGGCAACCGGCCCTGCCCCGGCATGAGGCGGGCCGGCCTCACAAGTCAGGCCGCCTCGCACGGCCGGATGAGGTCGAGCGCCTCGGCCATGTCCTCGGCGGCAGCCGAGAGATCGTATTTCGACTGCATGGTCATGAACCACTGCGGATCGAAGGCAAGGTAGCGGCCGAGCCTCAGGGCGATGCTGGCCGACATGCCCTGCCGGCCGTTGCAGATCTCGCCCATCAGGCTGCTGGAAACGCCGATCGCCTCGGCCAGCGCGGGAATCGATATCCCCATCGGCTTGAGGAACTCATCCCTGAGGACAATGCCGGGATGCAGCGACAGATCGCGTGACATGGTCGTGGCCTCCTGAATGATCGTCGATGACGGAGAGAGGCACTTACACTTTCAGGCTGGCGCGAATGGCCTCGGCGATCTTTTCGGACCGGGTGACGCCGGCCGTCCTTGCGGCGCGGTCCAGCGCGGCGAGCAGGTGCTCGTTGAGCGTGATCTGCACCGGCACCGGCTTGCCGGGCATCTCCACCGGCACGGCGGCGATGATCGCCTCGTGAAGCTCCTGCGTGCGGCGGATGTCGTCGAGCGTGCGCAGGATCGGCATCTTGTGCTCGTCGAGGTTCTTCACGTGGGCAGCCAGCGCCACGGCGGCCCGGGCGATCGCATCGTTGAGGTTGGTAGCCGCCGAATGGCAATCGGGAAAGTCCGGAAAGGACACGCCAAAACTGCGGTTGTCTTCTTCGTGAATGAGCGCGACGGCGTAGGCCATGTGAGCCTCCTGGCTCGGATGCTGAAACGAAAGGGAAGTCCCCGAAGGGAGGGCGTCCGGGCACGAGGAGCCATTCGAGCAGGGCTCCCTCGCGAGCCGAGGTCCCCGGACCGATCACGGCGCGCCAAGCATCGGCCCGGGACGGTTGACGGTCGCAAAAGATGGTAAACGAAACCTTAATATGACGCGAGGACTCATTTAATTCGGGCGTGCAGCACCCGCCGCTCGCAGCGCCAGCGTCACATGCGCGCGCGCGATGGCCTGAAGCTCCGGCCTAGGCGTGCCGGCGCGCGCCCTCAGCGCCAGGCTGTGCTGGAGCGCCGCCAGCATGGCCGCGAGGCCCCTGATGTCAGCGCCCGGCGCAATCTCGCCCGCCTCGGCCGCCATCGTCATCCGCTTGAGGAACAGCGCGTCGGTCTTGCCCACGGCGGCCGAAAGCTCCGCCCCGATCTCCGGATCGGCCGCCGCCTCGCCGGAGATGACGCTCAGCACCGGACAGCCGAGCGGCTCGCCTTCCTTCGATACGTAGGCGGCGACGATCTCGCCGAAGTAGGCCTCGAGGCCCTTGTCGAGCACCGGTTCCTCGAACAGGGCGCGCCGCCGCCGCTCGGCCGACTCCTCGGCATATTGGCGGACGGCCTTGCGATAGATCTCCAGCTTGTTGCCGAAGGCGGCATAGAGACTCGGCCGCGCCATCTTCGTGGCGTCCGACAGGTGGTCGAGCGAGGTGGCGGTATAGCCGCGCCGGCGGAACTCGTCGAGGGCGGCCGCCAGGGCCTCCTCGGGGTCATAGGCGCGGGGACGGCCACGGGCGGGTTTGGCTGTCATTTTGTACCACTTCGCAAAAAATTAATCGACGCTCCATTTTATGCGACCTAGTATGAAAATGTGAGAGGAAAAATGGAGAACAACGATGGCTGACAAGATTCGCATTGGCATCAACGGGTTCGGCCGCATCGGCCGCATGGTTTTCCGCGCCGCGCGGGACAGGAGCGATCTGGAAGTGGTCGCCGTGAACGACCTCCTGCCCATCGACCACCTCGCCTATCTCCTGAAATACGACAGCGTGCACGGCGCCTTCCCCGGGAAGGTGGAGACGGCGGAGGGCGCCCTCATCGTCGACGGCCGGAAGGTGGTCGCCTTCGAGGAGAAGGACCCGGCCGCCATCGCCTGGGCCGATGCCGGCGTCGACCTGGTCATCGAATCCACCGGCCGCTTCCTCACCCTCGACAGCACCGAGGGGCACATCAGGGCCGGCGCCAAGAAGGTGGTGATCTCGGGTCCGCCCACCGACGCCACGCCGGTGTTCGTCATGGGCGTCAACGCCGACGCCTATGCCGGCGAGACCATCGTCTCCAACGCCTCCTGCACCACCAACTGCGTGGCGCCGCTGGCCAAGCTGATGGACGACCTCTACGGCCTCGAAGAGGCGCTGATGCTGACCGTCCACGCCGTCACCGCCAGCCAGAATCCGGTCGACGGCGTGGCGCGCAAGGATTGGCGCTTCGGCCGCGGCATCTTGGGCAACATCATCCCCGCCACCACCGGCGCGGCGCGCATGGTCGGCAAGGTCATTCCCTCGCTGAACGGCCGCATCAACGGCATGGCCGTGCGCGTGCCGGTGGCCGACGTGTCGATGGTCGACCTCACCTGCCGCCTCCGCACCAAGGTCTCCTACGCCGAGATCTGCGAAGCGATCCGCGACGCCTCGGCCGGCGCCTATCGCGGCGTCCTCGAATACTGCGACGACGCCGTCGTCTCCACCGACCTCCGGGGCAACCCCCACAGCTCCATCTTCGACGCCAAGGCCGGCATGCAGACCTCCGAGGGCCTGACCAAGCTGATCGCCTGGTACGACAACGAGTGGGGCTACTCCTGCCGCTGCCTCGATCTGGCGGCACACATGATGCGGTAAGAACAAATCTGGGGCGGACTTCCTCATTGAAGGGAGCCCGATCCCACACGCACCGCCCTTTCCTGCCTGAGATCCTCTGCCTTCGCAGAGGAGGACAGCTTGATAATGAGGATCGCGAGCGGCCCACACGTTTCTTCATATCTATAATTCTGCCTTCCTCTGCGCAGGCAGAGGATCTCGGGCAGAAAGGGACGCGACGCCGATATCATGCTCCGCATGAAGGGCTCCAAGGGGCTGAAGCTAAACTCGCTCGGGTGCGGCAGATGGCTACCGGGTCGAGAACGTCAAGCGCCCCAAAGCCAAGCCATCCGCCCGAAGAGTTGCAGACCTTTGGGATCGGAAGGATGCCCGCTTCCGTAGAACGTTGGCTCTGGCCTTGAGGCTGACGTTCGACCTCGATGAGGCTAAGCGGGCCACTTGCTATGACGATGATCGTCGTTTCTCCTGCCACTGCCTCGATCTGGCAGTATGAATGACATTCCATCGGCACCCGGACTCCCAGAGAAGCCGATTTATCCTCGGTGCGCGACAAGGCGGACCGAGCAGAAGGCGCGCAACTATGCTGCCATAAATTGGCAGCAATTGACGATAGTGTGGCCTCCATCAATTCAGGAGACACGCAAATGTATGTCGTCATGGGAGCAACCGGGAACGTCGGCGGCGCGGTCGCCGACGCGCTGCTGGCGAGGGGAGAGGCGGTGACCGTCCTGACCCGCCGACCAGAGCACGCAACGGCCTGGCGCGACAAGGGCGCCCGGATCGTTCAGGCCGACGCCGAGGACGTCGCCTCGCTCAAGGCGGCCTTTCGCATTGGCAAGCGGGCCTTTCTGCTCAATCCGCCCGCCGACCCGACCGGCGACACCGACAGCACGGAGCGCCGGACCATCGCCAACATCCTGGCAGCGCTCGACGGTTCAGGGCTGGAAAAGGTCGTCGCGGTGTCGACCTATGGCGCGCAGCCCGGCGAGAGCATCGGCGACCTGGGAACGCTGTGGGCGCTGGAGGAGGGATTGCAGCGCCAGTCCATTCCCGCCGCCATCAACCGTGGCGCCTACTACATGACCAACTGGATCGGGCTTGCCGAAATCGTTCGGCAGTCGGGCAGCCTGCCGAGCATGTTCCCGGCCGACATGCCCATCCCCATGGTCGCACCGCGCGATCTCGGCGAGGCGGCCGCCGACCGGCTCGTCAGCCGGTTGGACGATGTCGGCGTCGTCTATGTCGAGGGGTCCGCACCCTACACGCCGCGAGACGTCGCCGACGCCTTCGCCGCCGCCCTTGGCCGGGAGATCGGGCTGGACGTGACCGGGCGCGACCGCTGGGAGGAAACCTTCCGGTCCCTGGGCTTCTCCGACGCGGCGGCGCGTTCCTACGCAGGCATGACCGCCGCCATCGTGGACAACGACTTCGACAGGCAGCAAGCGCCCCGCCGCGGCAAGGTCACCCTCTCCGACTTCGTCTCGTCCGTCCTTGCGGCTTGAACGCAGCGGATGGCAGGGAGCCCGATCCCACACGCGCCGCCCTTTCCTGCCCGAGATCCTCTGCCTTCGCAGAGGAGGACAGCTTGATAATCAGGATCGCAAGCGGCCAACACGTTGCTTCATATGCATAGTTCTGTCCTCCTCTGCGAAGGCAGAGGATCTCGGGCAGAACAAGGCGCAACGCCAATATAGGGCTCTGAGTATGTGAGGCTCCAAGGGGCTGAGCCGAAACTCGCTGGGGATGCCCGCCCCAGTAGAATTTCGGTCAGCCCGTCAGTCCTTGGCGAGGTAGTAGCTCAGGAACACGTCGAGCCCGTTGTCGACGATGCGGATGGCCTCTTCGGGCGTTGGCCGCAGCGCGGCGCCGAACAGCGCCTTCTTCATCACCTCGGAGGTGCACAGCGCGATGAAGTGGTGGGCGGCGACGGTGGGGTCGCAGGGCCTCAGGCGGCCGTCGGCCACGGCCTCGCCGAACACCTCGGTCAGCCGCGTGGTGCCGCGCTCGGCGCCGGCCCGGAAGAACAGGGCGCCGACGGCGGGGAACTTTTCCACCGCTCCCACCACCATGCGGATCGACGACATGTGGTTCTCGCCGGTGAGCAGCTCGTTGAAGCTGAGGGCGAAGGCGCGCAGGTTGTCGCGGAAGCTTTCGGCCGCCGGCTGGAAGGCGTCGAGCGCGGCGGCCAGTTCCCGCTTTTCGTCGGCGATCAGCTGCTCGAACAGCTCGTCCTTGTTGGTGAAGTAGACGTAGAGCGTGCCCTTGGAGACGCCGGCCGCCTTGGCGATGGCGTCCATCGAGGCGCCCTCGTAGCCCTTGGCGCGAAACACCTCACGGGCGCCATCGAGGATCTGGCGCCGTTTCTCGCTGTCGTGCCCTTCCACGCCGGCTGCCGATCCGCCGGGCTGCGCCGCTACCTTGCTCATCCACCCCTGCCCTCGCGGCGCTGATTCCGCCCGCGTCGTTCATTGTCGGCATTTGCGACCCGAGGGCCAGCCTGCCTTTTGGCGATCGGCGTTCACGGAAATCCGGCGCCACGATCACGTTTTGCTGAGACTGCCCATGAAAGGGCCAAATCGTCAACCAAGCGCCAATACTGCGATTGACCGAACGGTTCGGTCATGAGATAACACCTTTGACGCATAGGAACAACACTTAAGACTTTAGTCGCAGGGCGCCATCAGCCCGCGCCGTCCGCTCTACGGACAGATGGAGATTTCAATGGCCAAGCGCGAAACGAACGCCGCCCACGAAAGCGACGGCTCGGAAGCCACTGTCACTCAGATCCGCCCGGCCGCCGAAGCTCAGCACAAGCCCGTCGGTGAGGCGCCGCACCACGAGGCGGCCGCCAAGGCGCCGGCCGAACCGAAGAAGAAGCGCGGCATCACCGGCCGTCTGGTCCTGGTCGCCCTCCTCGGCGCCGCCGCCTGGTTCGGCGGCAAGACGGGCTATGCCTGGTGGACCGATGGCCGCTTCCTGGTCTCCACCGACGACGCCTATGTGGCCGCCGACATCACCACGCTGGCCGCCAAGGCCTCCGGCTATGTCACCGAGGTGATGGTGGCCGACAACCAGCTGGTCAAGAAGGGCGACGTTCTCGCCCGCGTCGACAGCGGCGACTACGCGCTGGCCGTCGCCCAGGCCGAGAACGCGCTCGTCGGCAACGTCGCCACCATCGCCCGCATCGACAAGCAGATCCTCGCCGGCGAGGCGCAGGTGGCGCAGGCCAAGGCCGGCGTCGCCTCGGCCGAAGCCACGCTGGAATCCAAGGACATCGACTTCGACCGCCAGTCGACGCTGGTGTCGAACAAGGTGTCGGCCCAGTCGCAGCTCGACGACGCCCGCACCGCCCGCGACGCCGCCCGCGCCGCGCTGGCCTCCGCCGAGGCCGCCGTCGCCGTGGCCGAGGCCAACATCGAGGTGCTCAGGGCGCAGAAGGCCGAGGCGGAAGCCACCGGCAAGAGCCTGCAGACCGCCCTCGACAAGGCCAACCGCGACCTGTCGTTCACCGAGATCCGCGCGCCCGTCGACGGCGTGGTCGGCAACAAGGCCTTCGAGGTCGGCACCTACGTGACGCCCGGCCAGCAGCTCGCCTCGCTGGTCGCCACCGGCAGCGCCCACATCGAGGCCAACTACAAGGAAACGCAGCTCGCCGAGCTGGTTCCCGGCGAGACCGTGCGCATCACCGTCGACGCCCTCGGCGAGGAGGAGACCATCCTCGGCAAGGTCGAGAGCCTGTCGCCGGCCACCGGTTCGGTGTTCAGCCTGCTGCCGGCCAACAACGCCACCGGCAACTTCACCAAGGTGGTGCAGCGCCTGCCGGTGCGCATCTCGGTGCCCGACGACGTCGCCTTGAGCGGCAAGCTCCGCCCCGGTCTCTCCGTGGTGGTCGCCGCCGATCCGCGCACCGCGCCGACGAACACCGAGACGGCCGCCGTCGCGCCCGCCAGCTGATACCCGGCGCCGGCCCAACCAGGCCGGTCGCCCACCTTTTTCCTGATCCGACCGGCTTGCGCGCGGGGCGCCTCCCGCCGCGCACCCTCGGCCGAAAGAGCTTTCGGTCCTCCCCATGTCCGCCATTGCCCAGGCCGGTGCCGGCCCCACCTTCACGACGCGCCGCCTGTTCACCTTCATCTGCATGGTGTTCGGCATGTTCATGGCGATCCTGGACATCCAGATCGTCTCGGCTTCGCTGTCGGAGATCCAGGCCGGCTTAGGTGCCGCCAACGACGAGATCTCCTGGGTCCAGACCTCCTATCTGATCGCCGAAGTGATCATGATCCCGCTGTCGGGCTACCTGTCGCGGATGATCTCGACGCGCTGGATGTTCACCATCGCCGCCGGCGGCTTCACCCTGGCGTCGATGATGTGCGCCTTCGCCTCCTCGATCAACGAGATGATCCTCTGGCGCGCCGTGCAGGGCTTCATCGGCGGCGGCATGATCCCCACCGTGTTCGCCTCGGCCTACACCATCTTCCCGCGCGAGAAGATGGGACTGGTGACGCCGATCATCGGCCTCGTCGCCACGCTGGCGCCCACCATCGGCCCGACGGCCGGCGGCTACCTCACCGAGATCTTCTCCTGGCACTGGCTGTTCCTGGTCAACATCATCCCCGGCATCTTCGTCACCGTGACCAGCTACTTCCTGATCGACTTCGACGAGCCGGACTTCAGCCTGTTCAAGGTGTTCGACTGGTGGGGCCTCGCCGCCATGGCCGCATTCCTCGGCTCCATGGAATACGTGCTGGAGGAAGGCCCCAGCAAGGACTGGCTGGCCGACGAGCGCATCGCCATCCTCACCGGCATCATGGTGATCGGCGGCATCGTGTTCTTCTTCCGCGCGCTGACCCGCGACAACCCGATCGTCGACCTCAAGGCCTTCGCCAACCGCAACTTCGCCTTCGGCAGCGCCTTCTCCTTCTGCCTCGGCATCGGCCTCTACGGCCTCACCTATCTCTACCCGGTCTATCTCGCCCGTATCAGGAGCTTCTCGGCCTTGCAGATCGGCGAGACCATGTTCGTCTCCGGCGTCGCCATGCTCCTGACGGCGCCCATCGCCGGCCGCCTCTCCACCAAGCTCGACCCGCGCGTCATGATGGGCATCGGCTTTGCCGGCATCGCCGTCGCCACCTGGCTCTCCACCGGATTTACCGCCGACTGGGACTTCTGGGAGCTGTTCTGGCCGCAGGTGTTCCGTGGGGTGTTCATGATGATCTGCATGATCCCCATCAACAACATCGCGCTCGGCACGCTGCCGCCGGCCGAGATGAAGAACGCCTCGGGCCTGTTCAACCTCACCCGCAACCTCGGCGGCGCCGTCGGTCTGGCCCTGATCAACCAGATCATGACCAACCGCACCGACCTGCACTTCGACCGGCTGCGCGAGGCGGTGAACATCACCAGTTCCACCGCCATGTCGACCATCGCCGGCATGGAGCACAGCCTGTCGGAACTCGGCAGCAACGCCCGCCTCGCCGCCATCTCGAAGCTGACCGGCCTTGCCCAGCAGCAGTCCTCGGTGATGGCCTTCAACGACATCTTCCTGATCCTGACGGTGCTGTTCGGCGTGCTGCTCGTCGCTCTGCCCATGGTCAAGAAACCGGCGGCACAGCGAGGCGGTGGCGGCGGGCATTGAGAGAGGCGCCCGTCAAGGGCGCACCGCTCCTGCCTTCGCCACCACCGAAGCGGTCGTTCGGCGGATTACCCCTGCCCGTCAGACGAGGGGAACCGGGCGGCGAAGACCTCCTTGGCGGCGAACAGGCCGTTGAGCGCCGCCGGAAAACCGGCATAAACGGCCATCTGCATGATGGTCTCGACGACCTCCTCCCGGCTCACGCCGACATTCAGCCCCGCCTCGATATGCACCTTCAGCTGCGGGGTGGCGGTTCCCATGGCGGTCAGCGCCGCGATGGTGGCGATCTCGCGGGCGCGCAGATCGAGGCCGGGGCGGCTGTAGATGTCGCCGAACGGAAACTCGAACACGTAGTCTGCGAAGTCGGGAGCGATATCCTGGAGCGCGGCGATCACCTTGTGCCCGGCCTCGCCGTCGATTTCAGCGAGCACCCGCTTGCCGCGGTCCAGCCGGCTTTCGCCGGCGTTCGGGGATTGGTGCGTCATGGTCGTCCTTCCTCTGTTCCTTGCCGGCATATCCGGCAATCTTGGTGTCGAGGACGAGAAGACAGGCTTCGAGCTCCGCCATATGGGCGCGGACACGCTCGCGGTGCCGTTCGAGCAACGCGCCGCGCTCCACTTCCGTGCCGGCGCCGCGCTCCCGCAAGGCCGCGTAGCGCAGCATTTCCCGAATGGGCATCCCGGTCGCCTTGAGGCGGTCGAGAAACTCTATCCAGGTCAGGATCGACGCGTCGTAGTCGCGTTGGCCCGAGCGGTCCCTGTCGGCACGGGGAAGCAGCCCGATCCGTTCGTAGTAGCGAATGGTGTAGGTCGACAGTCCCGAACGCCGTGCCAGTTCCCCGATCTTCATGGCCGCCCATCTCTCGTCATGACGCACGGGAAGCTACCGGTTAGAGCGCACTCTAAGTCAACCCACTAAATTGCACGCGCGGACGGCGGCTGTCCCCGTTTGTCTGGCGGTCTCCTGCCGCTCCCGCTGGTTGTAGGGATCGGAGAGTGCGTCGTAGAGCACCGACGTCAAGCCTTCTTGGCGTGCTTCTCCAGGAGAGCCTTGCGCCTTTGCTCCGGCGACAGCCCCTGCCGGTCGAACTCGGCAAACATGCGCTCGGAACCAAGGCTGAGCGTGATGCCCTCGACGGCGCAAATGCTAGCAAAAGCCAGCCGTCCGAGCACGATGGCCTTGTCGGCAGCGGGGGAACGGGGCTTTGGAACCGATCGTTTCATGGCACCAGCCTAGCACGGTTGACGCAGCCCGCCTAAACCTCCCCCAGGAACTTCAGCGCCCGTTTCCACGTCTCCTCCGTCGCAAGGCCGTGATGGTCGGGGAGGCTGGGGTCGGTGTAGAAGTGGCCGGCGCCGGGGTAGATGTGAAGCTCGGCGGCCATGCCGGCCAGCTCCGCCGCCATCTGCCAGCGCCTCAGCTCTTCCGGCGGCCAGAAATCGTCGTGCTCGCCGACATGCAACTGCGCCCTGAGGCCGGTAAGGTTCATGCCGGCCGGCACCTCTGCCGGGGCATGCAGCAGCAACAGGCCGGCCGTCTCCGGCCGCTCCGGCCAGACGGAGGCCACCACGCCGCAACCCATGGAAACGCCGGCGAGAACCGTCGCGGCCGGGAGTTCGGCGAGGGCGGCTTGCGCGCGCTCGCGGATGGTGTCCCAGCCGATCTCCTCGACGAGCTCCATGCCGCGGTCGACGGTCTCGGCCGTTACTCCCCCGAAGAGGTCGGGCACCATAACGCTGTGTCCGGCCGCGCGCATCCTGTCGGCGGCGGCTAGCTCCATCGGACGCAAACCGAGAACCGAATGGAAGAGGATCACCGACGCCATCTCCTGCCCTCCCCGCTTCGGCCGGAGCCGATGCTGCATCGTCGGGCGCCTGTCGGAACCCGACGCCCACACAGGGATTATGCGCGGCACCCCCTACGAGTTCCACCGCGCCATTCTGCCGAGATCATCGGCTTGGCGGAGGAAGATGTCCCACGGATGGGTTATGTAACTGAATTGCATGTATGAATCAGCCCCTCGCGCAGGCGAGGACCTCGGGTAGAGCTAAACTCCTATCCGATATCAAGCACCCCCTCCGCCGCCTGATACAACCCTCACCACCTTCTCGTCCTGAGGTCCTCGCCTTCGCGAGGATGACGACCCTATAGGAAGGTGAGCATGCTAACCGATTGTTTCATATCAATTACCTGTCATCCTCGCGAAGGCGAGGACCTCGGGCAGGAGAAGGCAACCGGCCGATATAGACCTTCCTGCCCCACGCTTCGCCCCCCCCAACGCCAGCGAGGCAGCCTCCGGGAAGATCCGCCTCGCATCCGGCAATTGGGCGCGGCTACGACCCGCCCCGTCCCTGTCAAGTGACGTTCGTGGTGTCGGTCGCGCAGACGCGAAGCCGGTGCCCATCGGGATCGGCGGCCACGAAGGTGTAGCCGAACTCGAGCGTGGTCGGCTCGAGCACCATCTCGACGCCCTTTGCCGTCCATGCCGCGTGGAGCGCGTCCACGTCCTCCTTGGTGGCGTTGCTGAACGACAGTTCGAAACCGCCGAAAGACGGCTGCGGCTTGGGGTCGATGGCGTGCTTCGACTGCAAGCCGACAACAAAACCCTCACCCAGCACGAAGACCGAGAAATCCTGGAACGTTTCGACCGGATCGGCCTTGAGTATATCCCGGTAGAACGCCGTGCTGCGATCGACGTCATCCACGTAGAGTATGAGACTGTTGGGGCGAAACATCGCTTTTCCTCGCGTCGAATTCCTGGCGGAATGCCTATGGAACCGAGGCCCAATATCCGCTAGCCTTACTGACAAAAGTCGACAGTAAGGGGTCGAAGATGGCGCGAAGCGACCGATTGCTGCGATTGCTCCAGGCTCTCCGCAGCTTGCCCAGTCCGGTGACCGCCGACCGGCTGGCGGAGGAGACCGAGGTATCGGTTCGAACCATTTATCGCGACATCGACAGCCTCCGGGCGGCCGGCGCGACCATCGAGGGGGCCACCGGCTTCGGCTACCGTCTGGTCGAGGACATGGCCCTGCCGCCCCAGATGTTCAACCGGATCGAGATCGAGGCGCTGGTGCTCGGGCTCGAAGAGGTCAAGCACGTCGGCGACCCCGAGCTGGCGCGGGCCGCCGAGGCGGTGTTCTCCAAGATCACGGCGATGCTGCCCGAGCGGCTGCAACTGCAGGCCGCCCACGCCGTCAACGGCATCTACCGGCCCACCGCGCCCGCCGCCCCATCCATCGACATGGCCGCCCTTCGCTCGGCCTGCTGGCAGGAAGAGGCCGTGGCCATTCGCTATACCGACGAGAAAGGCCGGACGAGCGAGCGGGAGATCTGGCCGCTCTCGATCACCTATCTGGACAAGGCGCTGATCCTGATAGCAAAATGTTGCAGCCGCAACGCCTTCCGACGCTTCAGGGTGGACCGCATCGGAGACCTTCGCCCGACCGGTCGCAGCTTTCGCCCGCACCGGGTGGCGCTGCTGCGCGCGTTCGTCGCCGAGGCTGAGGCCGAACGGCGGCGAGGTTCGTCCGACACCGAGGCCAACTGATCTCCGCAAACGCTGTCCGGGACGCAGGTTCGTTGCCCCCAAGGGCGCCAGCGAAGCGCAGGCCGGGGCGTGATGCACGGTTGGGAAGCGACCGGTCCGGCAGGCCGCGCCTACTCTAGAGTCTTTCCGGTGAACTCGGGTTCGCCGGAAAAACTCTATCTCTTTGTTAAGACGCAGTTCCGGACGCAAAACCGATACCCACTTTTGCTGGAACTCTAGCGGAATGACGTCAGGGCGCCGGCGCGCGGGCGCTCGCGGCGAGCATGGCGACGAAGGCCTTGACCTTGGGCGGGCGGAAGCGGGTCGTGGGATAGACGACGTGGATGCCGCCGGCCGGCAACGACCATTCCGGCACGAGGTTGACCAGCCGCCCCGCCGCGATCGGCTGTTCGACCAGGAAGTCCGGCAGCACGGAAATGCCGCCCCCCGCCAGCGTCGCCGCCAGCACGGCCGGCGTCGCGTTGATCGCCAGCCGCTGGCGCATGCGCACCGTGCGGCGCTCGAAGTCGTCCTTCACGAAATGCCAGACAAGGGGTTCCTTCAGCGCCCCGTTGGCGACGAACGGCAGCTCGGCAAGATCCTCGGGATCGCCGACGACAAGGCTTCCGGCCAGAGCCGGCGCGGCGACGACATACTGTCGAAAGGCGCCGATGCGGCGCGCCTGCAAGCTGGAATCGTCGAGCCAGCCGACGCGGATGGAGAGGTCGATCTGGTTGGCGACCAGATCGATCCGCGTATCGGACAGCAGCAGATCGACCTGGCACAACGGATAGCGCTGCGAAAACCGCGCCGCCAAAGGTGCGATCATCGAGGTCCCGTAGTCGTTCGGCGCGGCGACCCGCAGAGTGCCGCTGGGTTCGGCGTTGCTGCGGGCGATCTCTCCCACGGCGTCCTCTGCCTCGCGGAGGATGACGACGCTGCGCGCATGAAGCAGCCGCCCGGCCTCGGTCGGCTCGACCCGCCGCGTCGTGCGCATCAAAAGCGCTGTCTTCAGCTCTTCCTCCAGCTTGGAAACCTGCTGGCTGACGACGGTCTTGGTGATGCCGAGCCGTTCCGCCGCGCGCGTGAACGAGCCGGCGTCCACCACGGCGGCGAAATAGGCGAGCCTGTTCAGATTGACCATTTCCATGCCGGCTCCCCTCAATTGTAAGCCGTTGACATACAGATTATCAAATTGCGCCTGATTTATCCATAAGTCGACGGCCGGTATGGTGCCCTCACAACATCACGAGGCACCGAACATGCGTATCACCTATCTCTTCGACCCTCTCTGCGGATGGTGCTACGGCGCCGCTCCGGCACTTGACCAGCTCTCGGCGATCGAGGGCGTGACCGTGCAGCTGGCGCCGACCGGCCTGTTCGCCGGCGAGAACGCCCGGCCGATGGATGCGTCTTTTGCCGCCTATGCCTGGCAGAACGACCAGCGCATCTCCCGCCTGACCGGGCAGACCTTCTCCGACAGCTACCGCGTCAACGTCCTCGGCGCGACCGGCGGGCTGTTCGACTCGGCCCCCGCGACGCTCGGCGTGGTCGCCGTGGCGTTGACCGAGCCGAAGCGCGCCTTCGAGGCGCTGAAGGCGCTGCAGCGGGCCCGCTACGTCGAAGGCCTGGACAACTCCAGCCTTCAGGTCGTCTCCGAGGTCCTGTCCCGCGAAGGCTTCGCCGAAGCGGCGCGGCGGGTTCTGGAGCCGGACGCCGAGCTGCTCGCCGCCTACCGCGCGCGGATCGACGCCGCCCGCCGCGAGATGGCGCGGTTCGGCGCCCAAGGCGTGCCGACGCTGGTCGTGGAAGACGAGAGCGGCAGCCGGCTGCTGCCGACCGGCGCCCTGTTCGGCGACATCGAGGCGCTGACAGCCCAGCTCCGGGCCGCCCGGCTCCCGACCGCCTGAGCCTTCCCGACACACCGATCCCCTATCCCGACACAGTTGAAAGACGGAGACATCCGATGACCACCAACGCCCCCGCTTCCTCGCTTGAATGGAAACACTTTCCCGCCGGACAGAACGGCTTCTTCCGCGCCCCGGTTCTTCTGTCCGGTCCGACCGAGGCCCTGCTGATCGACGGCGGCTTCACCTATCCCGACGGCAAGGCGCTGGCCGAGGCGATCAAGGCGACCGGCAAGCGCCTGACCGCCATCTACATCAGCCAGTCGGACCCCGACTACTATTTCAGCCTCAAGCCGGTGCGCGAAGCCTTCCCCAACGCCAGGGTCATCGCCGCCTCCGACACGCTCGCCGCCATCAAGGGCAATGTCGAGAAGAAGCTGGCCGTCTGGGGACCGCAGCTGAAGGAGAACGGTCCGCAGACGCTCGCCGACATCGTTCTGCCGGAAGCCTTTGACGGTCCGTCGCTGACGGTCGACGGCGAGATCGTCGAGATTGTCGCCGCCGAAGGCCTCGCCAACCGCCGCTACCTCTGGGTTCCCTCGCTGAAGGCCGTGTTCGGCGGCGTGATGATCTTCTCCGGCGTCCACGTCTGGACCGCCGACACCCAGGCGAAGGAACAGCGCGCCGCCTGGATCGCCAACCTCG
This sequence comes from Pleomorphomonas sp. NRK KF1, assembly GCF_023721755.1. Taxonomy (GTDB): domain Bacteria; phylum Pseudomonadota; class Alphaproteobacteria; order Rhizobiales; family Pleomorphomonadaceae; genus Pleomorphomonas. The sequence continues at coordinate 158,567 of NZ_JAMDLH010000004.1, forward strand.
ACGCGATCGCGGCCCGCAAGCCGCAGATCGTCGTGCCCGGCCATCTGGTGCCGGAGGCGGCCACCGATGCCTCGGCCATCGAGCATACGAGGTCGTATCTTCTCGCCTTCGAGGACGAGCTTGCCAAGGCCGGCGACGCCGCGTCCCTCAAGGCGGCGATGGAAGCCCGCTTCCCCAACCTCGGCATGGGGGTCGCCATCGATATCGGCTCCAAGGTCGCCACCGGCGAAATGAAGTGGGGCTGAGATGACCGACAATCGCGACATCATCCGGAGGACCTATGAAGGGTCCTCCGAGGAGAACGGCCGGAACCTGCTCGCGGTTCTCTCCCCCGAGGTCGAATGGACGGAGGCCGAGGGCTTTCCCTATGCCGGCAGCTATGTCGGCGTCGACGCCCTGATGAAAGGCGTCTTCCATCGCCTTGCCACCGAGTGGGACGGCTACAAGGCCGAGGTTCACACCTACCTGGCCGATGGTGACCGCGTCGCCGCCTTCGGCGTCTACTCCGGCACCTACAAGGCGACCGGAAAGTCCATGACCGCGCACTTCGCCCATCTCTACGAGCTGAAGGACGGCCGGATCGTCCGCATGCAGCAATATGTCGACACGGCGCTGGTCCAGCGCGCCCTTCGCTGAAGCCCCGAGACCGACTGGCTGCCCCAAGCCGGCCGCTTGCTCTCCCCCTCCCGCCAGAACGCCAGCGAGGCGGACTCCGGGGGGAGATCCGCCTCGCATCCGACGCCGGGGGCGTGATGCGCGGTTGGGAAGCGACCGCGCGTTCTCCGGCGACGCGGGAGTTATCATCGCCGGAAACCCGATGAGGCGGAGCGCATCCGGCCTCTGAAATCCTGAAATCCTCCCGTCAACTATCCTATCGAAACGATTCATTTTCAAGGTTGAAGTCAGGCCGGGGAGACCGTTCCCCCCGACCGTGGCTTTTTTGTCAGACTAATCAGGCGACGGAGAACTTGCTCTCCATCTTCCACTTCTTCGGCAGCTGGCGCGTCTTGCCGGTCACCTCGACCTTGGCGCGCTGGCGGATGTCTGCGCTGGAGGCGCCGAGTTGCAGCTCGTGCTCGCCCGGCTCGACGATGCGGTAGCCATCGGGGCCGGTGAAGCAGAGCATGTCGACCGGCACGGTGAAGGTGACGGTCTTCGTCTCGCCCGGCTGAAGCTCGACGCGGCCGAAGGCCTTCAGCTCCTTGACCGGCCGCACCACCGAGGCGAGGCAGTCGCGGATGTAGAGCTGCGGCACGGCGACGCCCTTGCGGCTGCCGGTGTTCTTCACCTTGAAGCTGACGACGATCTCGCCCGTCTCCACGTCCACCTTCTCCGACTTCAGCTTCAGCTCCTCGAACGCGAAGCTGGTGTAGGAAAGGCCGTGGCCGAACGGGTACTGGCTGCCGAAGTGGCGGGCGATCGGCGTACCCGAGCTCTTGAGCTTGTGGTTGTAGAAGTAGGGCGCGGCGCCGACGCTCTTGGGGACCGACAGCGTCAGGCGGCCCGACGGCTCCACCTTGCCGGTCAGCACGTCATGCAGCGCGTTGCCGCCTTCCTGGCCGGCGAAGAAGGTCCACACCTGGGCGGCCACCTTGTCTTCCAGGCCACCGAGATTGTACTGGCGGCCGGCCGACACCACGACCACCACCGGCGTACCGGTGGCGACGACGGCTTCGAGCAGCTTCTGCTGCACGCCCGGCAGTTCCAGCGTGTCGGCGTCCGAGCCCTCGCCCACCGTGCCGGTCTGGAAGATGCCCGAGAGGTCGCCGACGCAGACGATGGCGACGTCGGCCGCCTTGGCCGCCTCGACGGCATCGGCGATCATGTCGGTGCGCGTCGACACCGTCGACACCTGGGTAACCACCGAGGAATCGTCGACGTCGCCCGGGAACACCGGCGCGCCGGACTTGCGCTCGTCGAGGATGTTGCAGCCGCGAGCGTAGATCAGGTTGGCGTTGCCGGCGGCGGCCTGGAAGGCGGCGCGCGGCGTCACCACCGTGGCGGCGCTCTCGTTGGCGTCCGACAGGATGAGGTGGACCGGGAAGGAGTAGTCGCCGAGAAGCGCCAGCGGATCGTCGGCCGCCGGGCCGATCATCGCCACCTTCTTCTGGGGATCGAGCGGCAGGATGCCGTTGTTGGACAGGATGGTCACCGACTGCTCGGCCACCTTGCGGGCGACGTCGATCGCCTCGGGGCTCTGCAGGCGGATCGCCGTGTCGTCGGCATAGGGCTTCTCGAAGATGCCCAGGCGGAACTTCTCGGTCAGCACGCGGCGGACGATCTCGTCGATCTTGTCGATGGTGATCAGGCCCCGGTCGAGCGCCTCGCGCAGATGGGTGGCGCAGTCCTCGCCCGGCAGTTCCTGGTCGAGGCCGGCGTTGAAGCTGAGAGCCGCCGCTTCCGCCTGGTTGGAGGCAAGGCCGTGATGCTGATAGAGCAGGCTGACGCCGATATAGTCGGCGACGACGAGGCCGTCGAAGCCCCAGTCCTCGCGCAGCACCTTGGTCAGAAGGTGCTTCGACGCATGGCTCGGCTCGTTGTCGATGTCATGGTAGGCCGGCATCACCGAGCCGGCGTTGGCCTGCTTCACCGCCATTTCGAACGGCAGCAGGAAGATGTCGTTGAGCTCGCGCCAGCCGAGATGGATCGGCGCGTGGTTGCGGCCGCCTTCGGAGAAGGAGTGGCCGGCATAGTGCTTCAGCGTGGCCAGGAAATCGCGCTTGGGGCCCTGCATGCCGCGTACGTAGCGGGTGGCCATGACACCGACCAGATAGGGATCCTCGCCGAAGGTTTCCTCGGTGCGGCCCCAGCGGGCGTCACGGGCGACGTCGAGAACCGGCGCGAGGCCCTGGTGGCCGCCGAGCGAGCGCACTTCCTCGCCAATGATCTTGCCGACCTCTTCGATCAGCTCGGGATTGAAGGTGGCGCCATAGGCGAGCGACGACGGGAACAGCGTGGCGCCGCGCGCCATCATACCCGAGAGGCATTCCTCATGGCTGATGGCGGGGATGCCGAGGCGGGTTTCCTCGACCAGGAACTTCTGCAGGCTGTTGAGCGCACGGACGCCCTCGGCCGGGTCGATCGAGCGGGTGCCGAGCGGACGGGTGATCTGCCCCAGGCCCTTCCTGAGCATGTCGGTCAGCGTCGTCTCGTCGGACTGGCCGATGAAGGCGTCCTCGGTGCGCGGGCGGTGCTTGCCGTGCTCGTCGAGCACCAGCCACATGGCGTGCATCTGGGCGATCTTCTCGTCGATGGTCATGCGGCCCATGAGGTCGGCGACGCGATCGGCGATCGGCTTGCTGGGATCTTTGTAAACGAGGGTCATGATGAACTCTTCGCGGCCCAAAGGCCGTCCTGCTGAAAATTCGGGGGAAAGATCAGGTATTGGTCAGGTGGGTGAGCGCGATGCCGTCGGCGTCGAACAGGTGGCAGCAGTCGGCGGGGGCGGCGTAGGTGGCGCTGTCGCCGGCCTTCACCCCGCCATCGCCCGGCACCTTGGCGATCAGCGGCGCCGGGGTGCCGCCGTCGAGGTAGACGAAGCTGTACTCGCCGAAATGCTCCACCGCCGACACCTTGCGCGTCAGCGTCTGCGGCGCGGCCCCGGCGACGGGCGCCAGATGCTCGGGCCGGACGCCGAGGGTGACCGGCGCCGAGGCGGCGAGCGCCGAACCGTCGACGGGCACCACCAGCTCTTCGCCGCTCTTCAGGACGACGCGGGCGCCGGCAGGCTCCTGGGCGACGAAGGTCGCCTCCAGGAAGTTCATGGTCGGCGACCCCAGGAAGCCGGCGACGAACAGGTTGCGCGGCCGGTGGTAGAGGTCGAGCGGCTTGCCGACCTGGGCGATCGAGCCGTGCTTGAGCATGTCCTTGCCGGCATGGAGAAGCACGATCTTGTCGGCGAGCGCCATGGCTTCGGTCTGGTCGTGCGTCACGTAGATCATCGACGCGGCCGGGAAGTTGCGGTGCAGCGTGGCGATCTCCGAGCGCATGTGGACGCGGAGCGCCGCGTCGAGGTTCGAAAGCGGCTCGTCGAACAGGAACACCTTGGGCTGGCGCACGATGGCGCGGCCGATGGCGACGCGCTGGCGCTGGCCGCCGGACAACGCCCGGGGCATGCGGTCGAGCAGAGCCTCGATCTGCAGGATGCGGGCGGCCTCCTGAACGCGGCGGTCGATCTCGTCCTTGGGCGTCTTGGCCTGGCGCAGGCCGAAGGCCATGTTGTCGTAGACCGACATGTGCGGGTAGAGCGCGTAGTTCTGGAACACCATGGCGACCTCACGGTCGGCCGGCTCCACCTTGTCGACCACGCGGTCGCCGATGCGGATCTGGCCGGTGTAGCCGGTCTCCAGGCCCGCCACCATGCGCAGGAGCGTCGACTTGCCGCAGCCCGACGGGCCGAGGAACACGCAGAACTCGCCGTCTTCGATGGTGAGGTCGACGTCGCGAATGACGGGGAAGTTGGCGCCGAAGGACTTGTTGACGCCGGAGAGGGTAATGCTGGTCATGAAATGCGTCTCCGAAGCCTCAGCCCTTGAGCGAGCCGGCCATCATGCCCTTGACGATCTTCTCCTGCCCGAAGGCATAGGCGACGACGAGGGGTAGCGACGTGAGGGTGACGACGGTGAGGATCGCCGGGATGTTGGAGGTGTACTGGCCCTGGTAGTCCCAGATGGCGAGCGGCAGCGTGCGGGTGCCGGTCGACGAGGTCAGCACGTAGGCGAAGATGAACTCGTTCCACAGCATGATGCCGTTGTAGATGGCGATGGTGGAAAGCCCCGGTCCCGACAGCGGCAGGAACACCTTGAAGAAGATGGCGAAGGGACCGCAGCCGTCGAGCCGCGCCGCCTCCTCCAGTTCCTTGGGGATCTGCCGCATGAACTCGGTGAGGATGAACACCGAGATCGGCAGCGACGTCGCCACATAGGGCCCGATCAGCGCGAACTGGCTATCGTAGAGGCCCATCTGGCGCGTCATCAGGTAGATCGGCACCAGCGTGATGTGTATCGGCACGATCATGCCGGCGACGATCAGGCCGAACAGCGCGTCGTTGAAGCGGAAGCGCATGCGGGCGAAGGCGAAGGCGGCCATGGCCGAGATCAGCATGATCAGGACGACCGAGATCACCACCACCATCACCGAGTTCTTGAAGTAGGTGAGGAAGGGGCCGTTGAGCACGCTTCTGTAGTTGACGAGGTCGAGCGCCTCGGGCAGCGCCCAGACGGAGCTGGAGAAGGACTCCTGCTGCGACTTGAAGCTGGTCATCACCATGAACAGGAAGGGCACGGTGGTGACGGCGAGCCAGAACAGGCCGAGGACGGGAACGGCGATGCGGCCGGTGACGCGGGCGACGGGGGAACTGGCCATGGATCAGACCTCCGTCTCGTAGCGCTTGGACAGGCGCATCAGCACCGAGGCGATCAGGATGACGACGATGAACATGCCCGAGGCCACCGTGCTGCCATAGCCCAGCTGGAACGAGGAAAAGACGTTGCGATACATGTAGGTGGCCATCAGTTCCGAGGCGCCCTCCGGTCCGCCGCCGGTCATCACGTAGATGAGGTCGAAGTAGCGCAGCGCGCCGATGACCGAGAGGACGATGGCGGTGCGGATGGTGCCCTTGAGGTGCGGCAGCTTCATCTTCCAGAAGATGGTCGTCTCCGAGGCGCCGTCGAGCTTGGCCGCTTCCGAGATGTCGGCCGGGAAGGAGGCGAGGCCGGCCATGAACAGCACCATGTAGAAGGGAATGTACTGCCAGCAGACGACGGCGATCACCGCGCCGAGCGCGAAGCGCGTGTCGCCGAGCCAGTCCTGGGCCAGGTAGCCGAGGCCGACGAAGTCGAGCAGCGCGTTGAGCGGGCCGAAGGTGACGTCGTAGAAGTATTTGAACAGGACGCCGAGGGCGACCGACGACATCAGAAGCGGCAGGAAGTAGAGGATCTTGAGGATGCGCGAGCCCTTGCCGGCGTTGTCGAGCACCACCGCCAGCACCAGCGCGATCGGCATCTGCACCACGACCGAGAAGAAGGCGAGCAGGATGTTGTTCCACGCCGCTTCCCAGAACAGCGCGTCGGACGCGAGCTTCTTCCAGTTGTCGAGCCCGACGAAGCGGGCATCGGAACCGAGGCCGTTCCAGTCGAACATCGACAGGCGGAAGCTGTCGACGAGCGGGTAGAGAAGATAGACGGCGAGCAGCAGGACGGCCGGCGCCAGAAAGATGGCCGGCGCGAAGGTCTTGAGAGACAAGACCGTCCCTCCCGCTCCGCCGTCGGCGGGGCGCGTCGTAATGTCGGTCACGGTGGAGATCCTCCGTCCACGGTCCTTGGGGCTCGATTCCGGCGCTTTCGCAGGTTGGCCCTCATGTTTGTGCCCGCCGGCGGCGTACCGTCGGCGGGCTGTTCTCGGGAGGAGGTTACTTCAGCTCTGCCTTGGCAGCGGCCTCGAATTCCTCGGCCACCTGCTCAGGCGTCTTGGACAGGCCGAACAGCGCCTGCGAGGTGTCCTTGTGCAGCTCGCCGAGCTTCGGCGGCAGCTCCTGGTCCCACCAGAGCTGCACGCTCTTGGCATCGGTGACCAGCTTGGAGACTTCCTGCAGGAAGGGGTTGTCGATCTTGAGGTTCTTGATCGGCGGCATGCGCGAGTCGGCCACGCGGCCGGCAGCGGCGATGTCGTCGGTCAGGAACTTGATCAGCTCGACGGCCTTTTCCTGCTCGGGGCAGGCCTTGGTGACGGAGACGAAGTTGTCGCCGAGCGTGCCGAGCAGATCGGACGGGTCACCCTTGCCGCCGGGAACCGACGGGAACGGGAAGAAGCCGAGCTTCTTGGCGAACTCCGGGTTCTCGTTGCCGATGGTCGAGGCTTCCCAGGTGCCCATCAGCTCCATGGCGGCCTTTTCGGTGTAGAGAAGGCGACGCGAACCGCCGACGTCATAGTCGAGGCCGTTGTAGCCCTTCTGGAAGGCGCCGAGATTGACCAGCTCCTGCAGGCGCTTGCCGGCTTCCACGAACACCGGATCGGCGAACGAGCCGCCATCCTTGCGCTGCGCGGCGTTGGCGAAGGCCTCGGGGCCGCCGATGCGGTCGACGAGGTAGCCGTAGTACATCGAGCCCGTCCACTTGTTCTTGTTGGCGAGCGCGAAGGGAGCGATGTCGTTCTGCTTGAGAACGTCGATGACATGGAGCAGTTCGTCCCAGGTCTTCGGCGGCGTCAGGCTGAGCTTCTCGAACATCTCCTTGTTGTAGAAGACGACGGCGATGGCGGTGTTCTCGGCCGGCAGGCCGTAGATCTTGCCGTCGACCGTGACGGCGCCGAAGCTGGCCGGCGCGAAGCGGTCCTTGAAGGCCGGATCCTTGTCGAGATACGGCGTGAGGTCGACCACCTGGTCGGCGGCGACATACTCGCGGAACGGACCGCCGCCCCAGGAGCTGAACACGCACGGCGGCTCGTTGGCGCCGAAGGCGATCTTGATCTTGGTCTTGTAGGCATCGTTGAGGATATGGGTATCCTCGACCTTGTAGCCCGGGTTGGCCGCTTCGAAGCGGTCGGCGGCGTCGCGGATGACCTTGACCGCGCCTTCGGTGGTCTGAAGGTCCCACACCGAGATGACCTTGTCGGCCGAATGCGCCGCGAACGGAACGACGGCCATCATGGCGGCGCCGCAAGCGAGCGCCGAGAGTTTTGAAACGAGTTTAGAAGACACCTTCTCCTCCCAAGGATCACGTTGAGCCAGATACCCGCATCGGGTCCCCCGAAAACCGAAATCCACTTTTCGGCCGATGCTCTGGCAACGGGTGACAGCCGAACGTTAGCGCTAACGTTCTGTCGCGTCAACTCTACCAGTTGGGCGTTGACGCCGCGCTCGCGAAGGCTCTTGCTGGAGGGGTGTATCTCGTTGCCCGCCACCCACGGTCGGCGGTTTTCCGCGTCTTTTCAAGGCGCGGAGGCCATCGGCGCAGTTGACAGCCCGCGGGGCTTCGGACAAACAGTTTCGAGGCCCGGAAACAATTCGACCAAATGATGAAGCGACACTATCCAACGTTAGCCGAGGTCGCCAAGGTCGCCGGGGTTTCCCTGATGACGGCTTCGCGGGCGATCAACAACCGCCCCGGCGTCTCGCCCGAAAAGCGCGAGGACATCCTGCGCATCGCCGACGAGATGGGATACGTGGCCAACCGCGCCGCCCAGAAGCTGACCGGCGCCCGCACGCGCATCATCGGCGTGGTGGCCGAGCTGCACACGCCCTTCACCTCCGACCTCCTCCTCGGCATGGGCGCGGTGGCGCGCGCCGCCGACTACGAGATGCTGGTCTATTCGCTGCCGGTCTGTGACCGCCGGCCGCCGCACTCGATCATCGAGATGCTCCGGCAGATCGCCGACGGCGTCATCGTCATCCTGCCCTACGAGTCCGACTATCTCGAATCGATGGCCACCGCCCACATTCCCGTGGTCACCATCGAGCAGGGCATCGAGTCGGCCTTCCCCTCGGTCACCGCCGACAACTACCAGGGCGGCTGCGCGGCTCTGCGCCACCTGATCGAGCTCGGCCACCGCCGCATCGCCTTCATCTCCGGCAACGATCGCCTGACCTCGGCGCGCGACCGCCGCCGCGCCTATCGCGACGTGCTGGCCCAGGCCCGCCTCCCCTACGACCCGGCCCTCGAAGTGGACGGCGACTTCCTGCGCAAGAGCGGCTTCGAGGCGGCCCAGAAGCTGCTGGCCCTCGACGACCGGCCCACCGCCATCTTCGCCGCCAACGACACCTCCGCCTACGGCGCCATCGCCGCCATCCGCGAGGCCGGCCTCTCCGTGCCCGGCGACATCTCCGTCGTCGGCTTCGACGACATCCCCATCGCCTCGCAGCTCCACCCCCAGCTGACCACCATCCGCCAGCCGCTGCAGCAGATGGCCCGCGCCTCCGTCAACCTCCTCCTCGCCCTCATCGCCGGCCTCGACGCCCCGTCCGAGCAGATCGTGCTGCCGACGCAGCTGATAGTGCGCGAGTCGACGACCCCGCTGAAGGTGAAGCGGAAGAAGGAGGAAGCGGTGAAGGTGGAGCGGGCGAGCGTGGGGCGGTAGGGGAGCAAAGATTGCGGATACACGACTGATTTCACTGAGCTTGACTAGATTTCTTGTTCTGCTCAGCCACCATTTTTCTTTTCTCCCAAATCAAATTAATCGCACCATCCGCGTTACTAGAAATTTCAGCTTTATATTCGTCATATATGCTGCATTCTCTCATAAAAAAATACCCCAGCCATTTCTTACACCACTCCTGATTGTATTCATCAATAGACTCGAGAAAACTTACTGACAATGACACGTATCCTGCGTTCTTGGAGGAAACAGCAGCGTCGCTCGCATCACAGTCAACATTATATTCTTTATAGTCTGAGTATAAACAAAGCAATTTTGCGTTTTCTAACTCGGCATCAAACATCTTTGATTCCATTTCATATAGTCTGTTTATCTTGTTATCCTGCTCTCGCAGAAAGCTTGATCTTGTGAATCCGTATATAGCCCCAAGAGCAGTCAAAATGCTAATCACTAGCGATATATATGAAGACCGGGAAGAGACAAAGGATCTTATCCTACTATAGATCGACCCCCCAGAAATCATATTCTTTATATAATCATCAGTTTTCACGACATAAATCCTAATTAAGCCAAGGACAGAAGCCAGACGTGAGCCAAGTCCAGATGTTCCTGACCGAGGGAGTTAGCCGCCCTACTCTCCTGGAGAAAAATCAAAGATTGCTTAAATTGGATCACGCAACCTAACTGAGACCTTGCACTCTTCGACACTAGTCCTTTGAACTTGCGAGAGAGACGGAGCGAAGGTTGCCATCATGACCGACAAGAACAAAAAGGCGGAGTTCCAGCCCGGACGCGGTTACAGCAAGACCGACTGGGACGCAGTCTCCGACAGCCCCGAAGCGACGGATGAAGAACTGGCTCAGGCCAAGCCGTTCGCAGAGGTCTTCCCGGAACTCGCAGAAAAGATGCGCCGAGTTCGCGGCCCACAGAAGGCGCCGACCAAGGTGTCGGTGACGCTACGGCTCGACAGCGACATCGTCGAACGTTTCCGCGCGAGCGGCAAGGGCTGGCAGAGCCGCATCAACGAGATCCTGAAGCGAGCCTGACTTCGGATCAATCCGTTACTCCGGCCTCTCCTCGAACGGGTCCACCACCTTCACCGGAAACACGGCGAAGTGACTCGTGTTCCTCGTGAGCACGACCAAGCCATTCGCAGCTGCCGTGGCGGCGATGGCGGTGTCGGCGAGGCCTGGAGCTTGGCCGGCGGCGCGGGCGAGGTCGGTGAAGTCTCCGGCCTTTCGGGCCTCGGACAGGCCGAAGGGGAGGATGCGGGCGCCGTAGAGGTGCTCCACTGCGCCCCACCAGTCCGTGAGACGGTCGGCCTTGGCCGTCGAGCCCAGACGGCGGAGCTTGGCGATGCCCGCCACGACCTCGGCCGCCGTGATGGCGGAGAGATAGAGGTCCGCCGAGTGTCGGTCGAGCCAGTCGGCAAGATCGGGCCGGGGAACGGGCGCCGCCAGGTCCGACAGGACATTCGTGTCGACGAGGTACATCAGCCGCCGAAGTCCCTTGAAGGCGTTTCGTCGCGGTCGAGATCGCCCGGCTCAAGGCCCGAGGAGGCCAGCAGGCGACCGAAGGACGGCACGGTCGCAAGCCGTTCGTAATCGGCAAACGACAGGACGACGGCTTCCTTCCGTCCGTGCCGGGTGATGACCGACGGCTCGCCCGCGACAGCCTGATCGACCACCGCCGACAGGCTGGCCTTGGCGTCTCGCAACTGGATCTCGCGCATCTCAAGCTCCCCGTTCTCAAGCCTCATATGACTACAGTAGTCATTATAGGATGAAGGGGGACGACGATCAAGGATGGGCCAAGGCACCGTCTCCCCCCCCCCGCGCCTTCGGCCCTCCCGCCACGCGCACTTGCTGCCGAAACATACGTAAAATGATGTATACTGCCGTTGATGGGGATCGCGAACACCGGCGAAGAAGAGGGCTGCGGGGGGCTCGTCATGACGGTTCTGTCCATTCGATCGCAGGATTTCGACCGGGCGCAGCGCGTCGATGCGTTTCGCAGCGTCGTCGCCAGCATGACGAAGGTCGACTTCATCCCCGACGACCGCGATGCCTTCAGGTCCGAGACCTCGATCGCGGTCCTGCCCGGGGTGATCATCGGCCACGGGCGGCACTCGGCGTCGACGGCCATCCGGACGCAGGGTCACGCGGCCGACTGTCGAGACGACGTCATGTTTCACATCCCGCTCGCGGGCGGCGGCACGATTGCGCAGATCGGCGGCAAGGAAGAGATGCTGCTTCCGGGGTCCATCTATGCCGATCCCGGGGAGGTGCCGGGAACCGTGCGTTTTGGCGGCGAGCATATGGAGGGCATCTACGTCTCCATCCCCCGCGCCCATCTCGGCGCAGCCTCGGCAGGGCTCGACGCCATGCTCAGGCGCTCCGCCGCGCTGACGCCGCAGTGGCGACTGCTGCTCGGCTACGCCCGCAGCCTCCACGCAGAACTGCCGGCGCTTGCCCCGGAAGAGGCGGTGCAGGCCGTGGCGCATGTGCAGGATCTCGCCTTGATGGCCCTCGGCGCCACGCGCGAGGCGACCGAGATTGCCGCCGGACGCGGTGTGCGGGCCGCCCGACTGAGGGAGGTGAAAAGGGAGATCGAGCGGAGCCTCGTCACGCCCGGACTGACCGCCGAAAGCGTCGCCAGCCGGCTGGGCCTCTCCTCGCGCTATGTTCGCGCCCTCTTCGAACGGGAAGGAACCTCCTTCCGGGACCATGTGGCCAGCCGACGCCTCGCACGCGCCCATCGCATGCTGACCGATCCGGCGTCGCAGCACCTCAACATCGCGCAAATCGCCATGGACGCCGGCTTCGGCGACCTGTCCTGGTTCAACAGCCGCTTCAAGCAAACCTACGGCGTGACGCCCAGGGACGTGCGGGCCGGTCTCGCTTAACCCGCAACCTGTGCCGCCGCACCCGTAACTCGGTGCCGCCAGACCCAAGACCCAAGCGTCCTCGAAATCTACCTTCTGTCCGGGCAGGCATTTCCTTGCCCGGACATGCTTCTTCATGCCCCTTCGAGGATCAAGGCATATGTGGGACTTCAGTTTGTCGGGCGCTCTGGCGCTCATGGCGCGCACGGCGCCCTTTCTTCTTTTCCGCATGGTCGTCTATTTCGCCATGGTCTGCGCCTATGTGATCGCGACCGGAACGGGCGCGGCCGTCGGTTACGGCGTCGGCCAGTTCGGAGACGCGGACTTCCTGGCCTCCAGCACGCTTTTTGGCGGACTGGCCGGCTTCGGCATCGTGGCGGTCGCCCTCTATCTTCTCAGGGAATACCTTCTCTACCTCGTCAAGGCCGGGCACATCGCCGTGCTCGTGGAGCTGATGGACGGCCGCGCGCTGCCGGATGGCGAAGGACAGGTGGCCTATGGCAGCCGCATGGTGCGCGAACGCTTCACCGAGGCCAGCGTGCTCTTCGGCATCGACCAGCTCGTCAAGGGCGTCATCGCCGCCATCGCCGGGCTGGTCGAGGGGATCGCGTCGATCCTGCCCATTCCGGGCCTCGATGCGGCGGCCCGCGCCTTCCGTGGCTTCCTGAAGGTCGCCGTCGGTTTCACCGACGAGGTGATCCTTGCCCATGCCTTGCGCACCCGCGCGGCCAACCCCTGGGCCTCGGCGGAAGAGGCCCTCGTGCTCTATGGCCAGAACTACAAGACCATGTTCCGCAATGCGGCCTGGCTGGCGGTGATGATCTACGGGCTGTCCTTCGTCGTCTTCCTGCTGGCGCTCGCGCCCGCCGCCGCGCTTGTCTATCTCCTGCCCGGCGCGCTCAGCGCGGGCGGCTTCGTCTTCGCTCTTCTTTTCGCCTGGGCGGTCAAGGCGGCCCTGCTCGAACCCCTCGCCATCACCTGCATGCTGCAGGTCTTCTTCAAGACCACCCAAGCACAGGTGCCCGACCCCGACTGGCGCGCCCGCCTGCGGGACCTCTCGGGAAAGTTCAGGGACATCGGCGGCAAGGCCGCCGCATGGGCATCGGGCCGGCGCGCCCCTGCTCAGCCCGTCGCGGCATCGGCTTGAAGGGAGGCGGTCATGAAGCACGCTTTGCTGACACTCGGCGGCCTTCTGGCCGGGCTTATGCTGGTTCAGATCCCGGCGTCCCTGGCCCAGGACGCCCCACGCACGATCATCGTCATGGATGGCTCCGGCTCCATGTGGGGGCAGATCGACGGCCGGCCGAAATTGGAAATCGCCCGCGAGGCAGTCGCCAACGTGGTGACGCGCCTGCCAGCTGGACAGGAACTCGGGCTGATCGCCTATGGCCACCGTTCCAAGGGCAACTGCGGCGACATCGAGCTGCTGGTGCCGCCGGGCAAGAACACCGGCGCCACCATCGTCGGCGCGGTCAACGCCATGCGCTTTCTCGGCAAGACCCCTCTTTCCGCCGCCGTGCGGCAGGCCGCCGAGGCGCTGCGCTATGGCGAGGAAAGCGCCACCGTCGTGCTGGTCACCGACGGGCTTGAGACATGCGAGGCCGATCCGTGTGCGCTGGCCTCGGAGCTGGAGGCGGCCGGCGTCAACTTCACGGCGCATGTGGTGGGCTTCGGCCTGTCGAAGGAAGAAGGCGCGGAGGTCGCCTGCCTCGCCGAGAACACCGGCGGCCGCTACATCGAGGCGGCCAATGCCGGCGAACTGTCCGATGCCCTGAGCGAGGCCATCGCCATGGCGCCGCCGCGCGAGACAACGCATTTCCCCGGCCGCCCGCTGATGCGCGCCATTCAGCTCCAGCCAACCGGGCAATCGATCGGAGCTGAGGTCGCAGCGCCAGCACAACCGCAATTCCCCCGCGATGGCACGGCCGAGCAGTGCCGCGCCCTGGCGGACGCCGATGCCACGGCGGCCGCGTGGATGTTCGAGCCGCCCGGCAGTTACTTCATCGAGGAGCCGCGCTGCCGCCTTTTCAGCTACGCAACGGAAATGGACTGGGCCGAGATGCCGCCCGAGGACGGCTGGGTTTCCGGGTTCAAGCCCGACGCCATCCTCTTCGTCCGCCCGCTTGAGCAAGCCGCCTTCGAGCCGGGCAAGGCGGGCATGGTCAACCGGGGGCCATATGCGCCAGGCGTTGCGCGGATCGAACTCGGCGTCATGGCCGAGGGCAGCGAGACCGGCGGCGCGGCACTGGCGCTGAGGCTTTACCCGGCCGGAAACGCCAACCCGGACGCCGCCATCACCTACAGCACCGTGGAGGGGACCGAAGGCGCCAAGGATGCCGCCATCGAACTCGCGGCGCCCGGCACCTATCTCCTGCGGCTGGAGACCTGGGGCGGCGACACGCTCGACGAAATGGACATCGTCGTCGAGGCCGATCCCGCCGTCACCCTCAAGGCGCCGCCGGTGGTGGCGCCGGGAGCGCCCATTCCGGTCGAGACAATCGGCCGCCAGTTGCGCAACGACGGCATCGAGATCTGGCAGGGCGAAACCCAGATCGACTGGGGGCGGACGCTGGGCGAACTTGCGGCCGGCCAGCCGCTGAACGCGCCCACCGAGCCGGGCGCCTACGATCTTGTCTACAAGGGCGAGGATGCCTCCGGCGAGCGCCGGGAGAAGGCGCGCCTCTCCTTCGAGGTCGGGACGCCTCAAGAGAAGGCGGAAGCCCCTCCCGGGGCGGCCTCCGGCGCGGGCGAGGATGTCGCCTATTCCTGCGAGGGGCCGGCGCCCTGCCCGGTGTCCGACGGCAACACGGGCCTCTCCTTCATGCTGCCGGCCGGCTGGTGGACCGACCATCCGACGACGGAGGGCTACACGGCAGGCGCTCAGGCCGCCGGCGAGGCGTTTCCGCCGCGCGTCAACCTCTTCCGAACCGGCGGCGACGACGCGCTGGTCCTCGGCCCGCGCCAGTGGGTTGCCATGAACGGTCCCTGCGAGGAGGTGGGCGCACTCGGCCAGTTCTGCATGTTCCAGAGCACGGACCCGCAGGTGCTGGCCGCCTACCAACTCGTCAAGGCGACGTTGAAATGGGACCCGCCGCAGCGCCAGTCGTCCCGGAACGATGACTGCGCCGATGGCGACGGCCACGGCCCCGACGCCTGCGACAACGGCAAGGAAGCCGGCGGCAAGGCCTTTTCGGACTATCCGCACCGATGCCTGCCGGGCGACCGCACGGTTGCCAACTGCGACATGCGCGATGCGGCGACCAGCCTGTTCTTCCATCTGCCCGAGAACTGGGTGGCGGAGGTCGAGCGCGCCAAACCCTTTCCGCGCGCCGAGTTCGCCGAGCAGGCAAGTTCAGCCCATTCGATCTTTCTCAACCCCAGGGACTGGCCTCTCGGCGAGCGCGGCTGCTATCCGACGCGCGTCGGGCCGTTGTGCGCGGATCCCGATCGGGGAGACGAGAGACTTGCCCGCGTCCTGCAAACCCTGCAGTTCACGCTGACCACGGGGCAGGTTCTGCGCCGCTGCGGCGATGAAGCCTGCGACTTTGCCCACCCCAACCCCCGGCTTTCGGGCCGGCTGCCGGCGCTCTGGTCGGTCGAGGTCGGCCGTCCGCTTCCCGACGGCCGGATCGCCACCTGGTTCTGGGATCGCGACCCCGCCGGCAACTTCAAGCTCATCGGCCTCAACCAGCCCGGCGGCGACAACTGCCTCGAGGCCGGAGCGGGGCAGATGCTGTGCGAATTCTCGCCCTACATCTCGACGGACGAGTTCGACCTCATTCGCAAGAACCTGAGGGTCGGCGCTGCCGCGTCATCCGGCTCCAGAACCGTTACGCCGGCCGAGTTCGACCGCGCCCTTTCGATCATCCGAGGGAACTGACCCATGCGCCGACACCTCGCAGCGACCTGCCTTGCCCTTCTGGCGACCGCTTCTTTCTCGTCCGCCGCGCTGGCCTGCAACAGCCCCGTCATCTCCATCGACGCAAGCGGACAGGCCGAGTTCATTTCCCCCGAGCGGGACGTGAGGCCGGACATGGAACGCATCTACGGGCCGTCCCCGAACCCGGACGCGATTCTCGTCGTCGATGCCCGGACCCATCGGGGCACATGGATCGGGCGAACCGAACTGCCGGGGGTTCTGGCCGGCTTCGGCGCCCAGAGCGACGGCTACCTCTACTCGGGTCCCGATCATTGCCTGCCGCCCGGATTGCCGGTCGATCTGCCGGAGGGCAAACGACAGCCGGACGAGCTTCCGCCCGGGAAGCCGCCGATCGAACTGTTCCCCGGCATCGCGCCGCGATCCGGCCTGTGGCAGGCCCGTCTCGGCAAGACGAAGCTCGAAGGCTGCCCGACCCTGATGCAACAGGCCTTCCCGAAATCGCCCGCCGATTTGCCGGCGGAGTGGCTGACGCCGCGAAAACTGGCCTTCAAAGCGCCGTTCCATCCCGACCAGCTTGAAATGTCGCGCCGGCTCTCGGCGGAAGGTCTGAGCCGGATCGCCTGGCGCAATGCCGGAGAGAACGCCTGGACGACCGAGGTCTTTCCCGAACTCTTCGGCCAGCTCCCGGCCGGACAGGGCGCGGGCAGCAAGATGACCTGGCGGCTGACGCTGAAGAGCGAGACGGAGATCGAGCACCTCTCGACCGTCAGCATCGTTCTGCCCAAGGAAGCCGCCGCCGTGCTGGGCGGAAGCAACACCTGCCGCCTGGTCAGCCGCAACATCTGGGTCAGGGTTTCCGACTGAGCAAGGACACCTCAGCGCCCTATCCGTCTGTCTCATTTATGGGTCCGCCATTCTCTGCGAAAGCAGAGAAGCTCGGGCAGGATGAGGCAGCCGGAGGGCCGGTCCTGCCCCTGTCCAGGGACAGGACCATGGCGCAGAACATCTACGACGACCCCGCCTTCTTCTCCGGCTACACCCAGTACCCCCGGCAGGTGATCGGCCTCGACGGCGCCACCGAGTGGCCGACCGTGCGCGCCATGCTGCCGCCCATTGAGGGCAAGCGGGTGGCCGATCTCGGCTGCGGCTTCGGCTGGGCGGCGCGCTGGATGCGCGCGCAAGGCGTGGCGTCGGTCCATGGCTTCGACCTCTCCGAGAGGATGATCGCCCGCGCCCGCCAGGACACCGACGACCCCGCCATCGCCTACCGCATCGCCGACCTCGAAACGCTGGAACTGCCCGAGGCGGCCTTCGACCTCGTCTACAGCTCGCTGGCCTTTCACTACGTCAGGGACTTCCGCCGTCTGGTGCGCACCATCGCCGCCGCGCTGACTGTTGGCGGCGACCTCGTCTTTTCCATCGAACACCCGATCCACATGGCGCCGGCCCATCCGCGCTGGATGACCGACGAGGATGGACGCCCGACGTGGCCGGTCAACGGCTATTCGGCCGAGGGCGAGCGCCGTGTCGAATGGTTCGTCAAAGACGTGCTGAAACACCACCGGACCATGGCCACCACGCTCAACACCCTGATCGAGGAAGGCTTTGCGCTCCGCCGCATCGAGGAGTTCGCCCCGACGGCCGACGAGGTGCGAGCGGCGCCCGACCTCACCGAGGCCGATATGGAAAAGCCGCTGATGCTGCTGATCGCGGCCCATAGACCCTGACCCACCAGCAGATGCGCGCTGAGGTGCAAAGTCGACTTGATTCAGTTGATACTTGCAATGACAATCGAAAAGGCAACGGAGGGGTGGGATGATGCTGGGAGCATTCTCTACCGAAGTCGTCTTGGATCTCGCAAAAATCTCCAAAGCAGTGTATCGCGGGCCGCTAAACCAGAAACATTTCCTTCTTCAAGGAAATCGGTTCGCCGACCAACAGTATGTACATGGCAGCTTCAGGCGCGGCTTCTGCCGCGTTTTCACGAATGACTATGCGGTTGTTGTCGCCTTCCGGGGGACAAGGGAACGTATCGACTGGAGTATTTCCAACTTCCGCGCATGGCCCGTCCCCTTGCGGGATTGTGGCGAGACCTCTGAACGTGTCCTCGTTCATCGTGGCTTTCAA
This sequence comes from Pleomorphomonas sp. NRK KF1, assembly GCF_023721755.1. Classification (GTDB taxonomy): domain Bacteria; phylum Pseudomonadota; class Alphaproteobacteria; order Rhizobiales; family Pleomorphomonadaceae; genus Pleomorphomonas. Next base: position 176,548 of record NZ_JAMDLH010000004.1, read on the forward strand.
AATACACTGGACTACCAGGACAAATCATCCGGCCTCCCCAGCTTGCAGGCACTGTTGAACATCCTCGGCAACATGGATCTGGGCGGGCGCGCTCTATACATTACCGGACACTCGCTCGGCGGCGCACTGGCTAAGCTGTTTGCGGTCAAGTTGCGCGCACGCCATCCATCCATCGTGGACAACAACTTGCAGGGAATCGTCACATTCGGTTCGCCGGCGGTGGGACTGAGGAGGTTTCGGGAATACTACGGCGAGCTAGGAGACATCACGTTGAGGATCGTGAACTCTGCGGACGCAGTCCCTTTTTCTCCTCCGCTCGGTTACTTCCATGTGGGAAAGTCGATTTGGCTTCAAGACAGCAACGCGATCGAGGATCCAGGTTGGGCATCCCGCCTGAGCCGTTCGATTGCCAGCTCCTGGCCATCGGCGTTTGTCAGGCACCATAACATGTCGGAGTACATTTCCGCCCTGGCGGCGCTCTCAAGCAAGGAAGCGTCCATGGCCTAACGGCACAAGCGCTAGGACGAACACGGAAGGCAAGGTTCCGACTCGTGCAAAATTGAACCGTGATCGACGGGAGAATGTACGGCGCTCGGATGCGAAGGGGCCCAAAAAGCTCTCCCTCCTTTCGATTGCCACCACGCCTTCCGATCCCCACCTATGCGCCTGAGCGGCCGCTTCTCGATCACGTTGGGTCAACTTGACCGGCGGGTGCTCTGGCGGGATTCTCCGCCCTGCCCCATGGGATAGATCATGCGCTTTGCCGGCAATGTCATCTGGTTCGTGTTCGGAGGCGCCTTCACGGCGCTTCTCTGGCTGCTCGGCGCGGCGGTGTTCGCGCTGTCCATCGTCGGGCTGCCGCTGACGCGGGCGGCCATCGAGATGGCCAAGCTCAGCGCCTTTCCCTTCGGCAAGGACGTGGTCCACGTGCGCGAACTCGACGGCAAGGGCGTGACGCCGGTCACCGCCGTCACCGGCACCGTCGGCTTCGTGTTCAACGTGCTGTGGCTCCTGACCTTCGGCCTGGCGCTCTGCCTGTCCTACCTCGCGCTCGGTATCGTCTACTGCCTGACGATCATCGGCATTCCCTTCGGCCTGCAGTGCTTCAAGCTGGCCGGCATCTCGCTGTGGCCGGTCGGCCGCCGCGTTGTCAGCATCGAACTGGCCGACGTCGCCCGCCGGCACGCGGCCGAGACAAGTTTCGCCCGCCGCCGCGCCGGCTGATCGCCCCATCTATTGCGAACTGGACGTTTTCCAATTTTAAGCCTGCCACCGGAAAGCCACCACCCTGGCGTTTCCACCCTATTGCCAGACAACTTCGGACATGTATCCTGCGCCCGCGTCGACATCGTTGTCGGAGGGGTGCGTGCGGTTCGCGGCGAGGTTCCTGTGGTTTGCGCTCGGCGGAGCCTGGACGGCGTGTCTCTGGCTCGCGGGCGCCGCGATCTTCGGCCGGGTCCCCGGCGGTGAGCCGCTGTCGCGCGCCGCCATCGAAATGGCCGGGCTCAGCATCTGTCCTTTCGGTCGGGACGCAGTGCATATCCACGACCTCGGCGGAGAGGACGCACCGACGACGCCCGCCCGCCGTCGCCTCGGCCTCGCGCTCGGCGTCGTCTGGATGCTGACCTTCGGCATGCTGCTCTCGGCCACCTATCTCGTCCTCGGCGCGCTCTGCTCTCTGACGGTGCGCGGCCTCCCCCTCGGCCGCCAGTGCTTCAAGCTGGCCGCCATTGCGCCCTGGCCGGTGGGGCAGCGCGTCATCAGCACCGATTTCGCCACCGTTCCCCGCCAGCAGGCGGCGGTGGAGCGCTTCGCCCGCGCCCGCCTCCGGCAGTCAGGCCGCGACGCGGGCCGGCCGGCCCGGCAGCCCTCCTTGGGCAGCGGCGAGACCGGCTGAACGGCCTGCCCCGCCGGAGCGGGACAGGCGCGGTCGTCAAGCCTTCAGGCTCAGCCAATAGCGGTGGAGGCCGTCGACGTCGCCGCTGGTCAGAAGCGGCATGGCGCCGGTGAGCGCCGCCTCGTCCCACTCCCACCACTTCAGCTCCAGCAACAGGCCGATCTGCCGGTCGTCGAAGCGCTTGCGGATCGGCCGCGCCGGGTTGCCGCCGACGATCGTATAGGGCTCGACGTCGCGGATGACGAGGGCGCGCGTGCCGATCACCGCGCCGTCGCCCACCGTGATGCCGGGCATGATCACCGCCTCCGAACCGATCCACACGTCGTTGCCGATCACCGTGTCGCCCGAGGGGCGATAGCCGTCCTCGGCCCCGGCGAAGGCCGGCACCTCGGGCATCCAGTAGAAGGGAAAGCTGCTGATCCAGTCGTGCTTGTGGCCCTGGTTGCCAGACATGATGAAGGCGGCGCCCGAGCCGATCGAGCAGAAGCTGCCGACGATCAGCCGGTCGACGCCCTCGTCGGGCATCAGGTAGCGGGCGCAATCGTCGAAGCTGTGGCCATGGTAATAGCCGGAATAGTAGCTGTAGCGGCCGACGACGATGTTGGGATTGGTGACCTGCCTGTCGAGGGTCACGCCCCGGAAGGGGCTGTCGAAATAGTTGTCCATGATGACGATCTCTGAATGTGTCAGGGCAAACACGAGCGGCGCGAGAGCCGGCGGGCTTCGCGCTCAAGCCCCGATGCCAGCGCCTGGCTCGGGGAGATTCAGAGGGTTCGTCGGGTGAGCTTCATTCTACCTCATGGCAACAACAGGAATGGTAAGCCAACGAACGTCGCCACGCAATTGCCGGCCATCGCAGATGCAGTCAGGAAAAACGCCCCCTGCCCCTTGAACATCCGGGCCCGTCACCTATCTGTCATGCTGTGAGTGTACACACACCACTGACGCTTCTGATCTTTGACCACGGATGTACTGGCACTGATCATGGAGGCGTTGGAGAGAAGGTCGGGTTCGTCCCGGCCTTTTTGCTGTCTGCATGGTCGTTTGACCGGCGATAGCGCGGCTTATACCTCGAAATACACATCCCCCCACAAAAGCAGCACCACAGAAGTGCGCCCACATCCCGCGACAGATTCTGCAAACAGGTACCTTGCATAAGCAGGTAGCTTGTTATATCCACCCGATCAGAAACGGAGATGCCATGGCCGACTCCATCCTGGTTCAGCTCAGAAAAGGCGCGCTCGACCTGTGCGTCCTCGCCGTGCTCTCGAAGGGCGAGAACTATGGCTACGAGATCGCCAGCCGGTTGGTCGCCGCCGTCGGCATGGGCGAAGGCACCATCTACCCGCTGATGCGGCGCATGCAGAACGACGGCCTCGTCGCCACCCGCCTCGTCGAGTCGAGCAGCGGGCCGCCGCGCAAATACTACCGGCTCACGCCGCTGGGGCAGTCGGTGTTCGAAGCCCACCGCCGCGACTGGCAGAGCTTCACCGGCGCCGTCGACACACTGCTTGAGGACCTGCCATGACCAGGGACGCCTTCCTGACCGCGCTGAGACATCAACTGGCCGGCCTGCCGTCCGACGAGATCGACGACATTCTGGCCGACTATGCCGCCCACTTCGCCGACGCCTCGGGCCGCAGCGAGGAAGAGGTGGCCGCCGCCCTGGGCGATCCGGCCCGCATCGCCCGCGAGTTGCGCGCCGAGGCCGGTCTCCGCCGCTTCGAAACCCACTGGAGCGTGACGAACCTTCTGGCGGCCGCCATGGCGCTCGGCGGCCTCGCCATCGTCGACATCGTCGTGCTGCTGCCCTTGCTGCTGGTGACTCTCGCCGTCACGGTCGGCCTTGCCGGCGCCCTGGCCGTCATCGCGGCGATCGCCGTCAACACCATGCTCGGCGCCGGCCTCCTGCCCTTCGGCGACCCCATGATGACCGGAGCGCTGCCGCGCTTCCTGATCGGCGCCGGCCTCTTGAGCTGCGTCGTCGGCGGCGGCGCCTTGCTGCTGATGATCCTCGGCGCCGGCGTCCGCCTGCTCGGCCGCTACGCCCGCCTGCATTTCCGCCTCGCGCGGCAGGATATCGTTGAAGGAACTGGAACATGACCGGAAAGCTGGCAATCGTCGCGACCACGGGCCTGATCGGCGGGTTCGCCCTCCTGGCGCTGGGCGTCGGACTGTCCGGGCACGGCTGGGCCGAAGCCCGGAAGCTGTGGGGCGTCCTGCCCTCCTCCTGCGGCGGCGCCACCTCCACCAGTCGCGAGATCACGCTGCCCTTCACCTCCGGCTACGGCCTGCAGATCGACGTGCCGGGCTCCATCACCTACAGGCCGGGCGACAAGGCGGAAGCGGTCGTCCGTGGCGACCCCTCGCTGATCGAGCATGTGCGGATCGGGGGCGGCCGGCTGACGCTCGACTGCGACCCCGGCTGGAACGCGTCGGGGCTCGAGATCGCCCTGTCAGGGCCGCCGATCTCCGAATGGAAGATGCTCGGCAGTGGCGACCTGACGCTGACCGACATCGAGCAGCCCCAGCTGAACCTCAGCATCATGGGCAGCGCCGACATCGCCGCCACGGGAACCGCCGACGTCGTTTCGGTGAACATCATGGGGTCGGGATCGGCGCGCCTCAAGAACCTGACGGCGCGCTCCACCGAGGTCGCCATCCACGGCAGCGGCGATGCCGAGGTGAACGCCCAGTCAGAGGCCGCCGCCTCGATCTACGGTAGCGGCAACGTCGAAATCAGCGGCCGGCCGGTGATGCGGCGCTCGCAGATCCTGGGCAGCGGCCGCATCACCCAGGTGCCCTGACCGGAGCCGTAGCCTACAGCTGGCTCCAGCCGCGCAGCAGCGTATAGGCCGCCACCGCCATCAACAGCAGCCCCGCCGCCCGGCCCACCCAGACGGTGAGGCCGGGGTTGGTGACGAGCGCGTCGCGGCCGCGCGCCGCCGCCAGCGCCAGCCCGCCGTAGACGACGAACTGGGTGGCGACGGTCATCGTGCCCATCACCACCGCCTGCGGCCACAGCGGGCCGTAGACCGGCGACATGAACTGCGGGTAGACGGCGAGGATGAACAGCCACGCCTTGGGGTTCATCAGGCAGGTGACGACGCCCTGCCCGAACACCGCCCTCGACCCGGCAATGTCGCCATCCACCCGGTCGATGACGATGGAGCTGCGCGCCAGCGTCAGGCCGATCCACATCATGTAGGCCGAACCGGCGATCAGCATGGCGCCTGAGACGGTGGGGATCAGCCGGCTGAGCCCGGCCACCGCCACCGTGCCGAACAGCGTGTGGCAGACGCCGCCGGCCATCAGCCCCAGCGTCGCGGCGATGCCGGCGCGCCGGCCGCGCGTCAGGGCGTTGGCCAGCACGAACATCATGTCCATGCCGGGCACCACGATGATGCCCGCCAGCAGCAGGAAGAAGATCCAGAGGTTTTCGCCGTAGCTCATCAGCCGCCATCCCGACGGATCGGCGGCTTGTTGCCACCGATTCTCAAGCCGTCATGGCGTGCTGTCTAGAAGACTTCATCGCAGGAAACTGTCAGCTGAGAGGCGTCCCGAGGGTGCCCCGCTTGCCGGCGACAACCGCCTCCATGCGGTCCTGCGTCACCACGCGCTCGTGGCGCTCGTCTTCGTTGCGGACGCGGTACTGGAACTGGCCGTCCGAGGGCGGCAGCGTCGCGGTGACGTGGTAGACCCCGGCGGCAGCGGCATGAAGGTAGCTGCGCCTCAGAAGCACGGCATCGCCGACATGGAAGACATGGCTGGGGGCGACAGATCCGGCCGGCGGACCCGATCGGCGTTGCGCGTCCATGGTCGTCATGATGTTTGCCTTCCGGTGAAGCGCTGACGGAAGCGGCTATCGCAAGTCGATACACCCGGGGAACAATCGACCTATACACACCGCCATGAATTTATACCGCAGCGAAAGATGAAATACTTGATTTCGTCGCACGGCCCGAAATTCTAAAGGCTTGCCATGTCAGAAAATGACAAGATTCAGGCGCCAAGAATTCAGATTGACAGGCCAGTAATATGCACCCGCCACCAAATCGACACAAGGGCGAAAACGGATTTATTCTCAAAGGGTGGCTTTTTGGCGCGAAATATCATAGAAGGAAGGCGTGACGCTGGTCGGAGGTTGCAAATTGGGACCCCTCCGTCTCTCCGGGAACGCTCCGCCCGCGCCGGGAATCTCCGGCGCCCGAGGCGGAAAGTCGGATGGAGCCAGTCGATCGCCGCTTCCGGAGCGGTGCCTCTGCTCTCCCAAAGGATCGGAAACTCAGTGCAGGTTCTCGTACGAGACAATAACGTCGATCAGGCTCTTCGCGTCCTCAAGAAAAAGCTGCAGCGAGAGGGCGTCCTCCGCGAAATGAAGGCGCACCGCGCCTATGAGAAGCCCTCGGAAAAGCGCAAGCGCGAACAGGCCGACGCCATCCGGCGCTCGCGCAAGCTCGCCCGCAAGAAGGCCCAGCGCGACGGCCTGCTGCCGATGCCCAAGCCGAAGGAACGTCCGGCCCGTCCGCGTCCGGCCGTGATGCCGGTGGCCGCGGCCCCGCAGTCCTGAGCGGCCCTGCCGTCGACACTCCGAGCGGCCCTGACATTCCCTCGAACAGTCCAGAGAATTGAAGGGCCAAGCTCGGCTTCAGTACAATATTAAAGGCGGCGCTTGTGTAATATTCCGTTTTGGTATATGTATCCAGCGTCGATCTTGTTGACAAACGTTGTTTCAGCGCCCAGGCGCCATTACGATCTTCCTTTTAAATGTCGCAAATAATCACGTTCGGCACCATGCCGGGCGACGAGTAATCATGCAAATTGCAAGGAATATCTCCACGAGCGACGGCACCGTCAAGTTCTTCAATTCGGTCAAGGGTTTCGGCTTCATCGAAGTCGGCAGCGGCCAGCCGGACGTGTTCGTCCACATCTCCGCCGTCGAGCAGTCCGGCATGACCTCGCTCAGCGACGGCCAGAAGGTGAGCTTCGATATCGTCCAGGACAGCCGGACCGGCCGCAACGCCGCGCAGAACATCCGCGCCGCCTGATTGTCGGAGTCGCCACGGCCAGCCCGGCGCAAGCTTGATCGGCCAATTTCAGGGACAGGAACGCTCCGCCCCTTGAATTTCGATCGACACCGCCCACATGACTGACTGTGAGTTTCGAAACTCCACTTGTGCTTCTGGTCTTTGACCACGGATGTACTGGCACTGATCATCGAGGCACTAGAGAGAAGACCAGGTTCGCCCGGTCTTTTTGCTATCTGGACCATACTGAGACCCTATTTCCAGTTCCCGACGCAAAATCGGGTGCCGCTTTTGCTGGTGTTGCCCTAGAGTTCTCCCGGTGAACTTGGGTTCACCGGAAAAACTCTATCTCTTTGTTAAGACGCAGTTCCGGACGCAAAACCGGTACCCACTTTTGCTGGAACTGCTCTAGAATGGCGGGCATGGATCAGGACAAGAGCTTCCGCGCCGCCGAAACCATGATGGGCATGAGCGATGCCGCATGGTCGCGGCACACCAACCCCTGGAGCGGCTGGTCGCGCCTGTCCGTCCTGCCGCTTCTGGCGCTCGCCGCCTGGAGCCGGGTGTGGATCGACTGGTGGGCGCTGGCGCCCATAGCGCTGGTGCTCGCCTGGACCTGGCTCAACCCACGCCTCTTCCCGCCGCCGGCCTCGACCGACAACTGGATGTCGCGCGGCGTCATCGGCGAGCGCATCTGGCTCGCCCGTAGCCAGGACCCCGCGCTTGCCCACCATCGGCCCGTCGTCCGGGCCCTGACCGCGCTCGGCGTCGCCGGTGCTGTTATCCTCCTCGCCGGCCTCATCCTCCTCGACCTGCCGCTGACCGGCACCGGCCTTGCCGTCGCCATGCTCTCCAAGCTCTGGCTGCTCGACCGCATGGTCTGGGTCGAGCGCGACAGCCACGGTGACGGCGCGCCCTGATCGGGCCGCAACACAACGTCAAACATTGCCCCGATTTCGCCCATCTCGCCGAAACAAAAAGCCACGAATCCGTGCGAACACTCGATCCTCCGACGTTTTTCCGAGGACATCGAGATGGTCAGCAGCGGTCGATCGGGGCGTTTCGCCTCCACGGTGATCTTCTGGCAGTGGGCGCTGGGCATCGGCGTCGGCGCCGCCTGCGCCGGGGCGGTTTTCGTGGTCGGCAGCCAGCAGGCCGCGCCACGCCTGGCCGCGACGACGCCGCCCTCCGCCGAAGTCGCCCAACCTTTCGAGGCCTCCGGCGTCGCCAGCGTCGGCGGAACGCCGCTGACCACCGCCTCGCTCGACCTGCCGATCACGGCCGATCAACCGATCGCGCCGCTGCCGCCCGACAAGCCCGTCCTGAAACCCAAGAGCGCCGTCAGCACGATTTTCCGGGTGCGCGAGACGACCCCGGCCGGCGTCGCCCACTTCGACAGCTGCCTGCCCGCCTGCGAGACGCGCGATCCGCTGGCGGCCGGCGTGGCGCCGCCGCCACTGCCCGCGCCACTGCCGGTCGCTTCCTCGACGCCCATAACCCCGCTGCCGCTCGAAGCCGCCGGCGGCGAGCCCGCTCCCGCGCCACCGCCACGCGGGCCGCTCGGCGTCGCCCTCGACAAGGGCAAGGTGCTGGTCGACAGGGCTGAAGTCTTCTCCGGCGCCGTGGTCAAGGGGACCCGGCGGGCGGTCGACACCGCCGTCGATCTCGTCTGGTGAGCGGCCTCGACCCTATGTTGCGCCCTGCCGCCGCAACTGCGACGGTGGGTGGCCGAACCGGCGGCGGAAGGCGGCGGTGAAGTTGGAGAGGTGCGTGTAGCCGGCGGCGTAGGCGATGTCGGAGATCGGCCGGTCGGTGAACATCAGCGCCTGCCGGGCGTCGTCGAGATACTTGTTGCGAATGAACTCGGCCAACGAGCAGTTGTGCGCCTTGCGCACCAGTCGCTGCAGCGTCGCCGGGCTGGTGGCGAGTTCGCCCACCACGTCGGTCAGGCACAATTCGCAGCCGGGCTTGCGGTCGATGCATTTGACCAGCGCATAGAGCCGCTGCTGCTCGGTGGCCGTCAGCCCGCCCGGCGCGGCCACCGCGTCGGCGCCCGAGGCGAAGGTGTCGCCAAGGGCCTCCGAGACGATCGCCATGGTATGGCTTTCCAGCTGCATGGTGGCGAAAGCCGGCTTGCGGGCGGCGATGTCGAACATCTGCCGCACCAGGAATTCGACGCGCGAGCTCGGCTGCCAGCGCCAGAAGCCGGGACGACCGTCGATCAGCGTCTGCAGGCCGGCCGGCGTGTCGGCAAAGCCCTGCCAGCGCCTCAGCCAGTCGCGCGGCAGGCCGATCACCATCTTGTCGAGATACTGCCCCTTGCGCGCCGTGCGGCGCAGCCGCGCGCCCTCCCGATGCGAGGCGATGATCGCCGAGGGCACCCAGCGGCCCTGCGCGGTGCGGCGCGGCATGGGAATCGGCTCGCCGTCGATCGACGCCTCGACGTGGCCTTCCAGGAAGATCTTGATCGTCACCTCTTCCTTGAGCGGCACCTCCATTTCGAGGTCGCTGATCTGCATGCGCCGGCCGAAGTTGGCGTAAATGCCCGACTCCATGCGCACCGCGCCGACGAGCCCGCAGGCCACCACCTCGTCGCCCTGCCGCCCGTCGTCCAGGAGTCGCACGCCCTGCGTGCGCAAGGCGCGCCGGGTCAAAACCGGGTTGCCGGAGGCGCTGGGCGAAGGGGTCGGCACGCCACTCACTTGAGCCTCCTGCATAAGTTTCTGACCGGTTAACGACAGCGGACGCCATCCCGACCACCTATAGAAATAGAGCGATCTCACAGTCAAGTTTTGTCGCGGCAAGCGGCCCTCCGCGCGGAAGGCCGGCCGCGGCGCGGCGGAGGGGCTCCGCCGTCTTTGGGGGTATGGATGAGCGACTTTACAAGCACCTGCCGGGCCTATGGCATCGCCCGCGTTCTCCTGGCGACGACCATGCTGGCCGGCACGATCTCCGCCGTGAAGGCCCAGGAGCCGACCGCCACCGCCGACATGGCCGACGCCACCGAGCTGGAGCCCATCGTCGTCGAGGGCGCCACCTACGAGACCGAAGGCAGCGGCAGCTACGCCTCCAAGCTGGTCTCGGTCGGCGACAAGGACACCCGCCCGCTGCGCGAGGTGCCGCAGTCGTCCACCGTCGTCACCCGCAAGCGCATGGACGACGGCAACTTCACCTCGCTCGACACCGTGCTGCGCAAGACGCCGGGCGTCGTGGTGCTCAGTAACGACGACGGCCGCTCCAGCCTCTTCTCGCGCGGCTTCGAATACGACTACCTCTACCTCAACGGCCTGCCGACGCCGGTCTCCTCGATCTACGGCACCCAGCCCGACATGGCCACCGTCGACCACATCGAGATCCTGCGCGGCCCGGCCGGCCTGTTCGGCGGCGCCTCGGAGCCGGGCGGCGCCATCAACATGCGCCTGAAGCAGGCCTCCGACCAGTACAAGACCCAGGTCAACACCATCTTCGATACCTGGAAGGGCAAGCGCATCGAGGGCGACATCACCGGCCCGCTCAACCAGTCGGGCAGCGTGCGCGGCCGCCTCGTCGGCGCGCTGTCGGCCAAGGACAGCTGGGTCGACACGGTCGACAACAAGGTGGCCGTCGCCTACGGCACCGTCGCCGCCGACATCACCGACAACACCACGGCGACGCTGACCATCAACCACCGCCAGCGCGACATCACGCCGTTCAACGGCCTGCCGACGCTGGCCGACGGCACGCTGCTCGATCTCGACCGCTCCACCTACACCGGCGCCAAGTGGAACAACTTCGAGAACAACGTCACCGACTACATCGCCGAGGTCGAGCACAAGTTCGACGACGGCGGCCACGCCAAGGTATCGGCGCTCTATTCGCACGTCGACGTCGATTTCCTCTACGCCTACGCGTCGAGCTACGCGCTCGCCAACGGCGACATCAACGGCTCGGCCGACACCCGCTGGCTCGCCCGCGACTACAGCCAGGACTCGGTGTCGCTCGACGCCCACGTCTCCAAGCCGTTCGAGCTGTTCGGCCAGGAACACAACATCATCGCCGGCGCCGACTACCGCACCACCGACAGCTCGCTCCGGAGCGCCACCGGCACCATCGCCGGCGACCAGAACATCTACGACTGGAACGACGACCTCGCCAAGCCGACCGTCACCTACGGCGCGGCCACCGAAACCGACCTCACGCAGTGGGGCCTCTACGGCCAGCTGCGCGTCAAGCCCATCGACCCGCTGACGCTGATCGGCGGCGGACGTTTCTCCTGGTTCGAGACCACCTCGGGCAGCACGTCGTCGAGCGAGAAGGGCAAGTTCACGCCCTATGCCGGCATCGTCTACGACCTCACCGACGACGTCTCGGTCTATGGCAGCTACACCGAGGTGTTCCAGCCGCAGACGGCGACCGACGTCTCCGGCAACCTCCTCGACCCGCGCACCGGCCGCCAGTTCGAAGTCGGCCTTAAGGCCGAGCTGTTCGACGGCGTCAACGCCTCGCTGGCGCTGTTCGACCTCAACGACGAGAACCGCGCCATCTCCGACCCGGACAACCTCGGCAGCTATCTCGGGCTCGGCAAGGCCCACCTCAGGGGCTTCGAGGCCGAGGTGAGCGGCGAGGTGATGGAGAACTGGGAGGTGGCGCTCGGCTACACCTACACCGACACCGAGTACAAGAACACGACGCGGGCCGCCGGCTCGGAGTTCTACACCCCCGAGCACATGCTGCAGCTGTGGACCAAGTACACCTTCGACGGGCGCGGCGACTGGACCGACGGCCTGTTCGTCGGCGGCGGCGTCAAGGTGTTCTCCTCGTTCAAGAACGTGGCGAGATCCGTCAACTCCGGCACCGGCGTCGCCAGCGCCACCACCATAGAGGCCCCAGCCTACGCGGTGGTCGACCTGCAGGCCGGCTACAAGTTCAGCGACAACGTCACGGCGACGCTGACCGTCAACAACCTGTTCGACGAGAAATACTACGAGCGCGTCGGCGGCACCTCGGTGTTCAACTTCTACGGCGAACCCCGCAGCGTCTCCTTCAAGCTCGCGACGACGTTCTGACAGAGACCAAGACGTTCGAACAAGAAGGGGCGGCCTCCGGGTCGCCCCTTTCGGCGCTTCAGGGCCGGAAAGGAGCGCGGGAGCGCGATATCGGCGTCGCGCTCCATCCTGCCTGAGGTCCTGCGCCTTCGCGCAGGATGACAATTTATATAAATGAAAACAACAATATAGGTCGTCATCCTGCGCGAAGGCGCAGGACCTCAGGCCGGAAAGGGCGAGGCAGTGATATCCGGCTCTATCGCGTCTATGCTGGAGTTGCGCCTGTTACGCCCGATGTCGGTCAGCAACCTCGGGAGCCTCGCCTTGTATGGCGCATCGCCCCCTTTCGCCATTCAGGGCCGGCAGAACGCCAGCCGGCGGGCGCGGCGGGCGCCGTGCATGAGCATGTCGAAGTGGTCGTGGTCGGCGGCGACGATCAGTTCGGTGCGGAGGTCGGGGTTGGCGGCGGTGATCAGCACGGCGGCTTCGGTGACGCCATCGACCATGGCCCGGCGGTCGAGATGGCGGCGGCGCTCTTCGCCGGGATCGCGGGCGGGATATTGTTCGTCGCGGCCGACGGTCAGCACCAGCCGCTCGCCGGCCACCACCGGTGCCGCCGCGCGCATGCGGCGCAAGAGCAGGCCGCCCGAGAACCACAGCGACGGGCTGGCCGCCCAGTAGCGCTGGAAGCGACCGTGATCGCCGAGCGCTGCGAACACCGTGAAGAGGCCGCCATAGGAAAAGCCGAACAGCGTCTGCCTCTTCTCGTCGAGCGGCAGGCGGGCGGCGATGGCCGGCCGCAGCTCCTCGGTGAGGAAGCGCAGGAAGCCGGCCGCACCGCCGAAGGCCGGCGAGTGGAGATCGCCGGTGTCGCCGTCCGGCTCCGGCGTGTAGTTGCGCGCCCGGGCGTCGACGTCGAAGCTCGCCCCGCCGGGAAAGCCCACGGCGACGATCACGCCGGGGTCCTCGCGGCCGGAGGCCGGCTGGATGGCCTGGGGCAGGCAGAGCGGAAAGCTGGCGTCGCCGTCGAGCATCCAGAGGGCCGGGTAGCCGCCGGGCGGCGGCGGCTCGGAGGGAATGCGCACCAGGACGCGATAGGTCTCGCCCGTCGCCTCGGACGCCATCTCGAAGCACCGTGCGTCGGCAAGCCGGACCTCGCTCCACCCGTCGGTCTCAAGCATCATGATTCGGCCTCCCGCGCCGGGCATCGCCCGAAAACAGGATCGTTACGGAAGATGCGCCGCCGCGGCAACCGTTCCCTGCCCTACTCGGCCGATGCCGCCCGGTGGTCGGCGCCGGTCTCGGTCTCGGACTCGGGCGCCTTGTCCTGCTTGGCCAGCATCGCCTCGAAGGCGGCGGGCGGCAGCGCCGGGGCGAACAGGTAGCCCTGGGCGTAGTCGCAGCCGATCGACTTGAGGATGTCGCGCTGCTGCGCGGTTTCCACGCCCTCGGCCACCACCTGAAGCCCCAGCCGGTGGGCCATGACGATGATCGCCTCGCAGATGTCGAGGCCGGCGCCGTCGAGCTCGGCCACGAAGGAGCGGTCGACCTTCAGCGTGTCGATGTCGAACCGCCGGAGGTAGGCGAGCGACGAATAGCCGGTGCCGAAGTCGTCGATGGCGATCTCGATGCCGGCGTCGCGGAAGGCGATCAGGTTGGACATGATCTGCGGCTCGGCGTTGAGCAGCAGGCCCTCGGTGATCTCCAGGCAGATGGCAGAGCCGGTCAGCCCGTGCCGGGCCAGTTCGCCCACCCAGCCAAGGCCAGAGAAGGCGGAGTTGCGGAACTGCGTCGGCGACTGGTTGATCGCCATCTGGAAATCGGCGGCGTAGACGGCGCGGCAGCGCGCCACCTGGGCGATGGCCTGCCGCGCCACCCAGTCGCCCAGAGGCACGATCAGCCCGGTCTCCTCGGCCAGCGGAATGAAGGTGCCCGGACTGACGAGGCCGCGCGTCGGGTGCTGCCAGCGCACCAGCGCCTCCGCCTTGGCGATCCGCCCCGTCTTGAGGTCGACCACCGGCTGGTAGTGGACGACGAACTGCCGCTCGGTGATCGCCTGCCGGAGATCGTTGGCAAGGCGCATGCGCACGTTGGCCGCCCGCTGCAGCGCCGGCGTGAAGAAGTGCAGGCAGTTCCGCCCGAATGCCTTGGCGGCGTAGAGCGCCTGGTCGGCGTTGCGGAACAGCTCCTCCAGCGACTGGGTATCGCCGGGATAGAGCGAAATGCCGATGCTGGCGGTGACGAACATCTGCTCGTAGTCGATGGTGACCGGCGCCTCGAAGCGCTTGAGCACGTCGCGCGCCGCCGCCTCGATCTCGGCGATGTCCGAAACGCCGTTGAGAATGAGCGCGAACTCGTCGCCGCCGACACGGGCGATGGTGTCGCCCGGCCGCTCGCACTCCTGAAGGCGGGCCGACACCTTGGCCAGCAATCGGTCGCCCACCGAATGGCCGAGCGTGTCGTTGATCTCCTTGAAGCGATCGAGATCGATCATCAGGAGCGCCATCGTCCGGCCGGTCTCGTTCGCCTGCCGCGCGCCTTCGGCCAGCCGGTCGGTGAACAGGTGCCGGTTGGGCAGCCCGGTGACCGAATCGTAGTTGGCCTGCCAGCGGATGATGTCCTCGGCCGACTTGCGCGCGGTGATGTCGGAAAACACGATGACGTAGTTTTTGATCTTGCCGAATGCGTCCTTGACGACGGTGATCGTCGTTTCCCGGAGATAATACTCGCCCGACTTGCGCTGGTCCCATAGCTCGCCGGCCCAGAACCCTTCCGACTCCACGGTGAGCGAGATCTCGTCATAGAAGGCCTGATCGTGCCGGTCGGAACGGAACATGTCGGGATCGCGCCCCTCGACCTCGGCCTGCGACCAGCCGGTCAGCCGGGTGAAGGCGGGGTTGACCGAGATGACGCGGCTCTCTGCGTCGACCACCAGAATGGCCTCGGACGTGGTCTGGTAGACGGTGGCGGCGATGCGCTCCTGCTCCTGGGCCTTCTTGTGCTCGGTGATGTCGAGCACGTAGACCAGCCGGTCGGGCTTGCCGCGTCCGGACGGAAACGATACGGAACTCGACCACACGGTTAGGCGCGCACCGTCGCGTCGAACCACCGCCCACTCGCCGCCGAGATGGCCGCCGTTGTCCAGGAAATCCTGGTGGCGCGCCAGCACCGCGTCGCGCGCATCCTCCGGGAACACCATCAGGAAGCTCTGGCCGAGCATGTCGTCGGCGGCATAGCCGTAGATCTCGGCATAGGTGGGGTTGACCGAGATATAGTGACCGCCATGGTCGATCACCGCGATGCCCACCGGAGCGCGGCTGAGGATCGCGCGCATCAGCCGATCCGGGTCACGATCTGCCGCCTGCTTCATGTTTCAGATCGCCCCCCGGTATCTGAACTCCGGCGCCAAAGCGACGCGAGTTCTAAACATGTCGCGTATGGCTTTGATTTCCTTTCGAAATAGAAACAATTTCACATGATTCGACAAGTACTGCCAGTTTTGACCATAGCGTTGCTTCGCCGCTTTTTCTGACACGACAAGCGGAGACTCCACGCCACGACAACTTGCCGCCAGCCGGAGAATCCGCCGCGATCGGCGCCCTATCGGGGGCTGGCTCCAGGACGAAACCCGCACAAAAGCGCGGAAAACCGCGCCGGTGCGAGCATCTGTCACGAAGAAGAAGAGCGGAACGGGTCGGATCGACCAATACTTTTCGAGCTCTGCCAGCGACACCGAATCCAGACCTCGATATTAGTCGAAAAGCGTAACATAGGGAGAAATGACAATAAAATAACTTGGCCGCTTAGATGTTTATTAACCACGATTTCCCAAAATTTGTTACCGGCGCCAGACTGCCACCAAAAAGTGCAGGCTGAACTTTGGAGGGCGGCATTTTGACTTACGCAAATTTGTCAATCTTGGCAAAAGTGTCTACCTTACTCGTACTTCTGGGGATGGGTGCCCTGGCCGGCGGCGGTTACGCCGTCTACCAGATGGTCGCCATCGACAACGGCTACGGACAGTTGCTCAACGGCGGCTCGGCGGCCAGCTTGAGCTTCGCCCGCTCCAACCGGGCGGTGTCGGATCTCGTCACCAGCCTCTACTGGAACGCCGCCGCGACCACCGAGGAAGACAACCGGGCCGCGGCCGCCGCCCGCGACGCCGCCCTCGCGGAAATCGACAAGTTCATGGGGCTCGCGGCGACCGGCGCGCCCGGAAAGAAAGTCGAGCTCGAAGGCATCCAGTCGGACATCCGGCAGATCATGGCCGGTTCCTGCGGCGAGGTCATCAAGCTGTCCCAGTCGACCGACGCCGCCGAGAACGCCAAGGCTCTGGCGGTCCTGACCGGCACGTGCCACCCCGGGATTGTCGCCATTCAGAAGAAGTCGATCGTCATCAACACCGCTCTCCTGGCCGAAACGCAGGCGGCGAGCGAGGCCAACACCGCCGCCTCCTGGAGCTCGGTCTGGACGACGCTCGGCTTCATCGGCCTGATGGTGGTGGTGGTGATCGGCCTCGCCATCCTCCTGCTCACCTCCGGCGTGACGCGGCCGATAGGCAAGCTGGTCGAGGCCATGAAGACGATGCAGTCGGGCCACTACGACATTTCCATCCTCGGCATCGGCCGCAAGGACGAGGTGGGCGAACTGGCCGGCGGGCTCGAGTCCTTCCGCCTCAGCCTCATCGACGCCGAGACGGCCCGCAAGGCGCAGGAAGCGGCCAAGGCCGCCGAGGACGCCGCCATGCGCAAGCGCTCCGAGAGGGCCGAGCGCTTCGTCAGCCGCATGCAGGAGCTCGCCAGCGGCTTCGGCGCCTCGTCGACGGAAGTGGCCGACGCCGCCCGCAACCTCTCCGCCACCGCCGAGGAGACCGCCCGCCAGGCCCAGGCCGTCACCGGCGCGGCCGAGGAAGCGGCCACCAACGTGCAGACGGTCGCTGCCGGCGCCGAGGAACTGTCGGCCTCGATCCAGGAGATCTCCGAGCAGATCACCCACTCCTCCACCATCGCCCGCGAGGCGGCGAAGGAGGCCGAGACCAGCTCGCAGAACGTCCAGACGCTGTCGCAGGCCGCCCAGCAGATCGGCGAGGTGGTGACGCTGATCTCCAACATCGCCGCCCAGACCAACCTTCTGGCGCTCAACGCCACGATCGAAGCCGCCCGTGCCGGCGAAGCGGGCAAGGGCTTCGCGGTCGTGGCCTCGGAGGTGAAGCAGCTGGCCGACCAGACCGCCAAGGCCACCGACGAGATCGGCCGCAAGATCACCGAGATCCAGTCGGCCACCGGCGGCACGGTCGAGGCGATCTCCCGCATCGTCAAGACGGTGGGCAACATCCAGGACTCCTCGGCCGCCATCGCCAGCGCCGTCGAGGAACAGGGCGCCGCCTCCTCCGAGATCGCCCGCAACACCCAGCGGGCGGCAGCCGGCACCACCGACGTCACCTCCAACATCTCCGGCGTCAGCACCGCCGCCGAGATGACGGGCGCCGCCTCGACCCAGCTGATGACGCTGTCCGACCGGCTGAACGAGCAGTCCGCCGCGCTTCAGCAGGAAGTCGGCGACTTCGTGAAGAGCCTCAACGCGGCATAAGCCATCGCATAGGCAAAGAACGATGCGGGCGCCGGTCAAACGGCGCCCGTTTTCATGTGTGGCCGTGGATCTTGTCGCGGATGCCGTCGAGCCCCGCCCGCAAGGCGCCGGCCGCCTCGGCGCTGATGCCGACGGTGTCGACGATGGCGCAGGCGACGGCAGCCGCCTTCGGACGGAGGGCGGTGCCCTGATCGGTGACGCGAAGAAGCACCTGCCGCTCGTCGTTCGGGTTGCGGCTGCGCGAGATCAGGCCCGCCGCCTCCAGACGCTTCAACAGCGGCGTCAACGTGCTGGAATCGAGATAGAGCGCCTCACCGACCTCCTTCACCGTCCGCCCGTCGCGATCCCACAGCGCCACCATCACCAGGAACTGCGGATAGGTGAGGCCGATCTCCTCGAGGAGCGGCCGGTAGAGCTGGTTGAAGGCGAGGCCGGCCGAATAGATCGAGAAGCACAGGAGATCGTCGATGCGCGGCGGCGCGGCGACGGGATCGGCAGTGGCGGTCATCGGCGTTTCTCCAGCTTGCGACGAGCGATAGCAGCATCATCCGCCCCGCTCTATCTTTTTTGGCTTCCGTGCGATTCCGGACCTCTAGCCCCGACTGTCGGCCAGCGGACGCCACTTGTCATAAATAATTCGTGCGCGATCTATTCGCAAGCGATTGACATCCGCTCTCGCCTTCGGCATATAGATCGCGTGCAAACAAATCGCACACAATCTTTCTAACCCAGAGGACATTGCCATGAGCACCTTCACCACCACCGACGGCACCACGCTCTTCTACAAGGATTGGGGCGCCGGGCAGCCCATCGTCTTCTCGCACGGCTGGCCGCTGTCGTCCGACGCCTGGGACCAGCAGATGCTGTTCTTCGGCCAGAACGGCTTCCGCGTCGTCGCCCATGACCGCCGCGGCCACGGCCGTTCCGACCAGACCTGGACCGGCAACGACATGGACCGCTACGCCGACGACCTCGCCGAGCTGATCGAGGCGCTCGACCTCAAGGATGTCGTGCTGGTCGGCCACTCCACCGGCGGCGGCGAAGTTGCCCACTACATCGGCCGCCACGGCACCGCCCGCGTCGCCAAGGTGGTTCTGGTCGGCGCCGTGCCGCCCCTGATGCTGAAGACGCCGGCCAATCCGGACGGCACGCCGCTCGACGTCTTCGACGGCATCCGCGAAGGCACCGCCAAGAACCGCTCGCAGTTCTTCTACGACCTGACCGTCCCCTTCTACGGCTTCAACCGCGACGGCGCGGCGGTCAACGAAGGCCTTCGCGAGAACTTCCGCCGCATCGGCCTGCAAGGCGGCATCAAGGGCCAGTACGACTGCGTCCACGAGTTCTCCGAGGTCGATTACACCGACGACCTCAAGGCCATCGACAGGCCGACGCTGATCATCCACGGCGACGACGACCAGATCGTGCCGATCAAGGCTTCCGCCGAGCGTGCCGCCAAGCTCGTCGCCGGCTCGACGCTGAAGGTCTACGCCGGCGCCTCGCACGGCCTCGCCGAAACCGAAGCCGACCGTTTCAACGCCGACGTGCTGGCCTTCATCAAGGGCTGAGATCGGGAGACGCGCCGGCCGGCCCGCCTGGAAGCACCTGCCGTCGTGGCTCGTCTACGGCAGCAACGACAAGAACACCCCTGCGCGGCGGCAAATGTCGTCGCCCAGTCCCTGACCGGGGCGAGCACCGAGGGGAGATATAGTTCCCCTCGGCTGTTGCCGGAACCGCTCCGGACGCCAGCCGTCCTACTGCGTATCGATCGGCGCCAGGAAGGAGAAGCCGAGGTTGCGGTTGGTCGCCAGCGGCAGCTCCAGCCCGGTCTTGTCGCGCACCTTGGCCCGGAGGCGGCTGAGGAAGGTGTCGAGGCTGCCGCGGCTGATCTGCCCGTCCTCGCCGATGAGATTCTCGACGTCGCGGCGGTTGAGAATGTTGCGATCCTTTTCGGCCAGCGCCCGCAGCAGGCGGACTTCCCGCGCCGTCAGCGGCGCCAGCTCGCCGTTGGGCGCGCACAGGCAGCGCCTGTCGTTGTCGACGCGCCAGCCCTCGCCCGTCTCCGGCGGCGGCGTCTCCTCGCCCTTGCGCTCGGCGTTGAACCGGCGACCGATCATCTCGATCGCCGCCACCAGTTCCTCGGGGTCGACGGGCTTGGTCATGTAGATGTCGGCGCCCGCCTCGTAGCCCTTCACCCGGTCTTCCAGCGCTTCGCGCACCGAGGTGATGATGACGGCGCAGTGTTGTTTCGACGTGAGATAGCGCGTAATCGAGAAACCGTCGTAGTCGGGCAGGTTGATATCCACGACGGCCACGTCGAACTTCTGACTGCGCAGAAGCTGGTAGAACTCGATCGCCTCCCCAACCTCGTGGACCTGATGCCCCTTCACGCTCAGAAAATCTGCCAGACTGCTTCTCAGCGCGAGATTGTCCTCGATCAACGCGACCCGCATCAGGCCCTACCTCGTTTCTGTTCTGGGTCTGTCGGCGAGAAAACCGCACCTCGGAGCAACCGGCGCCGGTGGTTTTCCTTCGGACTGTTTCAGGTCTGTCGCGCTCCGCTGCTTGGCCTGTTCGTCATGTTTTTAGCGTTGAACGCGTCATTCGCAAGCCCCATGGCCTCACCGCCATTGAATTTATCTTTACTAAACAAAGACAAGGAACAGATTTCACTGGCCGGCCATTTCGCCATGCTGCGGGACAAAACAGGAAGTCTGACCATATCCGACATGGTCGACGGCACCGTCCCGCCATCCGACTTTCTGCCCGTCAAGGACATTCCCACGGCGGGCTACACCTCGGACACCGTCTGGCTGAAAGTCACCCTGACCACGGATTCCATCTGGCAGCCGAACCTGACCCTGATCGCCCAGCCGCCCTTCCTGCGCGTCCTGGACATCTACGTCCCCAAGACCTCAAGCCCTGGAAGCAGCCAGGATTTCACGGTCTTTCATCGCGGCACCTTCCACGAGGACCAGCAGCCGGGCACTTGGAAGCTGTTCTACACGGCGCCCCTGATGCTGCCGGACACCAACGAGGCAACCCTCTATTTCCGGATCTCGACCGGCAGCACCGTGACGCTGAAGGCCAGCATCGCGACCACCGCCGGGCTTCTCGACTATTCCCTGCGCTGGATGTCGTTCTCGGCCAGCCTCATCGCGCTGTCCGTCATCGCCCTGCTGATCAGCCTTTTCTTCTGGCTGCAATCCAGACGGCGCTTCTTTCTCAGCTTCGCCGGACTGATGTTCAGCAACGCCTTTCTGGTGGCCTGCCACTCCAACCTTCTTCCCGGCTTCGTCGGGGCGACCGGCGACATCCTCTTCTCGATAGCCAGCCTGTTGATCGTCCTGGGCAATCTTGTCTTCATCCACGACCAGATATTTCCCGGCCGCGCGCCCAGATGGATGCGACATTTCATCGTCGGCGCCATGGTCTACAACCTGTTCGGCTTCGCCAATCTCTACCTCGATCTCGTTCCCTACACGGCCGTCATAACGCCGCTGATGCTCGCGGCCATCCTGTCGGTCCTCGTCCTGGTCGCCTATTATCTTCGCATCTATCTCCGGACCCGGCGCCCCGGCAGCCTTACCGCCCTTCTGGCCCAGACCACCCAGACCGGATTCGCGGTGTCGTCGGTGGTCAGCCTTTTGGGCGGGCCGGATATCCTGCGACTTGGCGAGCGCGACTACTGGGTGACGATGGGCCCCTTCACCATTCTCATGGGGCTCTCGATGGTGATCCGCGGCAACCATCTCTACCAACGCCGGCAGATCGGCATCAGTCAGCGTCTGGCCCAACGGGCGGAGCGACGGGCCAACGTCCTTGCCGAGGAGCGCACCGCCGCCCTGCGCCAGGCCAAGACCGTCGCCGAGGAGGCCCTGGTCAGGGAAAAGCTCGGGCGGGCCGAGCAGGCCCGTTTCGTCGACATCATCCGCCACCAGTATCAGACGCCGCTGGCGGTGATCCGCAACAGCGCCAGCACCCTTCTCAGCACCCTGCCACCCGACGATCACGCCAATCGCGACCGCCTCGGCCGCATCGAGGTGGCGACCCGCGACCTGCGCGAGGTGCTGCAGGTGTCCCTGAGCCGCGCCCGGCTGGAGGAAACCGGCGCCGCCGTTCGCTTCGAGCCCGTCGCCCTGGGCGAGATGCTCGCCGCCACGGTGGAGCGATGCCGCGCCATGCACCCACACCATGCCATCCGCCTGGACCTGCCCGACCGGCTCGCCGTCGCGGAGCTGAGGCTGGATCGGCGCATGGTGGCCGTCGCGCTGGACAATCTGATCGGCAACGCCAGCAAATTCTCCCCCGCGGACAGCGAAATCCTCGTCTCGGCCGTCAGCCAAGGCACAGGTGTCGCCATATCCGTCAAGGATCAGGGGATCGGCATCCCCGAGGACGAGCTGACCAGCGTCACCGACCGCTACTATCGCGCCTCGAACACCGGCAACGTCAACGGAATGGGGTTGGGCCTGCATATCGTCGGCGAAGTGGCTCGAACCCATGGTGCGTCTCTGGAGATCGCCAACGCCGACCCACGAGGCGTCGTGGCCACGCTGACCTTCCCGGCCCACCGCCCGCCGGGCTGAGCGGGGCACCGCAACGCCAACAAAAGTGGGACCCGGTTTTGCGCCCGGCGTTGCGGCAAACCCAAAGCAACACCAGCAAAAGTGGGAACCGGTTTTGTGTCCGGCGTTGCGGCAGCCCGCAAAGCAACGCCAGTCGACGAATCAACCCTGCCCCAAACGGTCGCCCAGAGGTCGCCGCCGGCTTGTTCCAGCGGCCTGCGCCTCGTCAAAACTCACAAATGCTGGCGACGTGGTTCTTTTGCCACAGCCAGCTAACCCCATGGAAACAAGGCCACGCAAAGCGAGGACGAGCCCGGCCTGCAAGATACCTTACACGACTGCAAGATACCTTACAAGTATTTGATAATAAAAGATATTCTTCCGGATTGCCATTTTTGAGATCGCCCCTTACCGATCGAACAAATGTCGTTTGCCGCCCGCGAACGACTGACGTTTCAAAAAGACTGGGGCTGAGAATGGACTTCACGTCGCGCACTATTTTCGACCGGAACACGTTTCTGACGGGCGTTTCCGTCTGCGTCCTGTCCGCCGCGCTGTTTTCGCCCGCCACGATAACGCCGGCGTCCGCGGGCAGTCCTTCGGACGAGACCACCGTGATCACGGAAGCAGGCTCCAGCGATACAAACCTCGCCACCAACGGAAGCGAAGTCTTCAGGTTCGACAATTCGGGCACTTCGGCCAGCTACCTCGAATATGTCTACTCAGGTACAGCCCAAAACAACACGAGTTCCGGAGAGGATTACCAAAAATCTGTTTTCTACATCCCTTCAGTACAATCGTACATCAGAATAATAAATGATGGAACTCTATTTTCCAAAACAGGACAATCAATACTTGGGGATGGAAATTATGTATCAATCGCTAACAACGGAACAATTTATGGAAAAACATACAGCATTTACGCCAACGGCGACGCATACAGAATAGCGAATAATCTATCTGGAGTTATAGGATATTATTCAGATGGACTTGTTAATTACAAAAGCGGAACTGGTGTTTACTTATATGGAAGTGAATCTTTAGTTTACAACCAAGGCGAGATAACGGGAACATCGTACGGCGTAACCATCTCGGGCGGATATTCGACAATCATGAATTACGGCACAATATCTGGTGGTGACGCCGCAATAAAATATAAAATGGGGAATAATAACCTATACATATACGATGGCTCGTCTTTTATCGGCGGCGTGGATTTCTATGGAACGTCAGACAACAGTGTATATTTTGAAACAACCGGAAGCTACACGCTGGATGTCTCGGAATACGTCTCAAGCAGCAACACCGTCACCGCAACCAACAGCAATGTCACCATCGTCAAATCCCTCAATGACGCTAATAACGGCACGCTGAACGCCGTCGCGGCGGGCAACGTCGCGTCGGTACCGGACGTCCAGCGCTCCTACGGCCAGTCCGTGCTCACCGTCATGAACGGCATCCTCAATCTCGACATCGACCGCTCGGCGCCGCCCGCCCCGGAGACGGCCTCGCCGATGCTCGGATATGACGAGATCAACCCCAGGATCCAGGACCCGCTGAAGATCATGGGCGACGGCGTCGCCGTCAGCGGCTCCAACCTGTTGTGGGCGCGCGGCTTCGGCGGCCAGCAGTTCTACAACGCCACCGACACCACCTCCTCCCACTACGGTCTGGCCGTCGGCATCGACCATCAGTTCGACCAGGAGCGCATCGGCCTGCTTGCCGGCGCCAGCCGCCTCATCAACAAGGCCGACGACGGTTCGGGCAAGGTGACGGGCACCTTCGGCTTCGGCGGCGCCTACTGGCGCCATCCGCTCGGCGCCTTCACCCTGGACGCCCAGATGGTCGGCGGCGGCCTCTCCGCCACCTCCGAGCGCACCGTCAACACCACCGAGACCGCCGAGGGCGACCTCAACGGCTGGTTCTTCTCGCCCGAGCTGCGGCTGTCGCGCGATTATGCCCTCTCCGGCGACTGGTCGCTGACGCCCTCGGCCGCCCTGCGCTACACCGCCGCCGGCTTCGGCGCCTACAGCGAGCACGGTTCGTCGCAGAACATCTCCTACGACGACCAGACCACCCACACGCTGGAAGGCATCGTCGGCATCAAGCTGTCCAAGGCCGCCCGCCTTCAGGACGGCAAGCTCGGCAAGGTCTCCTTCACCGGCGAACTGGTCAATTCCACCCGCCTCGGCTCCGGCGACATGAGCGCCAGCCTGTCGGGCACCGACTTCACCGTCAGCACCATGGACGACCGCAACGTCCTCGGCGCCCGCATCGGCATCGGCGGCGAACTGATGATCAGCGACAACGTCTCCCTGTTCACCAATGCCAAGGTCGGCCGCTACTCCGACAACTCAAGCTCATGGTCCGCCGACGCAGGACTGAAGATCAGCTTCTGAGAAGAGACCAAGAATAGCTAAAGAACTGAATACCAGAATGTGAGCCCCGCTGGAGATCCGGCGGGGCTTCGTCTTGTCTTCGCCAACCGGGCTTCCGACAGCCAAAGTGGCACTTATAACTCCAGATTGTATAAGCAACACAACGACTTCACGGCGCCATCCTGTGAATTAATGACACGTTAGAATTAACTAATCTCGCCCGCGTTGCCGATTTGCAACAACACTGTAACTTGATGTAACCAATGTATTTTTCCGCCAGATTCCCTTCCGCTGCGTCGACAGGACACCCGATCCGCGCCGTACCGCACCAATATGAGGCCCCATGGGCTTTCTCACCACATTGCCAAGGCAAACAACCTCACATAGCAAAGTGCTTCAGAACCGTTTGTCTATCACGATACTGTCCGGACAGCCAAAGGCTGGAAATGAAATGACCTGCACTTTGAAATTTATTGCCAACCGGAACAGATTTCTGACCAGTATCTCCGCTTGCGCCCTGTCGACCGTGCTGATCTCGTCGACTGCGGTAACGTCGTCATCCGCGGCAGACAGCACGATCTATATTACCGAAAGTGGCTCCAGCAATTCGGACTCTACCATTCAGGACGCTCCAAACTTCAGATTCTCGGCGTCTGGCACCCCAAGTACCCAGCTTGAGTACACATATTCAGGGAAAGCTACAAACACCTCAACCGGCGGCCTTATAAGCAATCTCGCAAATTTCTACATTGATTTACCATATATTTCCCTCACACTGACGGAAGATGGAACCTTAATTTCAAATTATGTGTCGATATCAAGCGATAAAGGCGACCTAAATATAACAAATTCTGGAGCAATTTACGGCAGAGATTCGAGTATAGATGCGTATGGAAATGATTTTAAATTATCTAATAATTCTACAGGAATCATAGGATATAACAACACAAGTGGAGCAAAAAGCATTACAGCTATATACGCCGCCGGTGAAAATTCTGAAATACGAAATTTCGGAATAATAACAGCATCAGATACAGCTATTTCAGTGCAAGGAGAGAATTCAACAATTAGAAATTACGGGAATATATCCGGATCAACGTATTCTATATATTATCTTAGAGATAACAATAATCTTTATATTTATGAAGGATCAACATTTGATGGAAGTGTTTATTTCCGGAACAGCATCGGAAACAATATATATTTTGAAACGACGAGCAGTTACACGTTGGATGTCATCGGATACGACGATTCCAACAACACCGCCACCGCGACCAACAGCAATATCAGCGTCGTTACCTCTCTCGACGCGAACGGCACCGGCACGCTGAACGCCGTCGAGGCGACCAACGTCGCCTCGGTACCGGACGTCCAGCGCTCCTACGGCCAGTCCGTTCTCAACGTCATGAACGGCATCCTCAATCTCGACATCGACCGCTCGGCGCCGCCCGCCCCGGAAGCGGCCTCGCAGATGCTCGGCTATGACGAGGTCAATCCCAGGATTCAGGACCCGCTGAAGATCATGGGCGACGGCGTCGCCGTCAGCGGTTCCAACCTGTTGTGGGCGCGCGGCTTCGGCGGACAGCAGTTCTACAACGCCACCGACACCACCTCGTCCCACTACGGCCTGGCCGTCGGCATCGACCACCAGTTCGACCAGGAGCGCGTCGGCCTGCTGGCCGGCGCCAGCCGCCTCGTCAACAAGGCCGACGACGGCTCGGGCAAGGTAACCGGCACCTTCGGCTTCGGCGGCGCCTACTGGCGCCATCCGCTCGGCGCCTACACCCTGGACGCCCAGATGGTCGGCGGCGGCCTCTCCGCCACATCCGAACGCACCGTCAACACCACCGAGACCGCCCAGGGCGACCTCAACGGCTGGTTCTTCTCGCCCGAGCTGCGGCTGTCGCGCGACTATGCCCTCTCCGGCGACTGGTCGCTCACCCCGTCGGCCGCCCTGCGCTACACCGCCGCCGGCTTCGGCGCCTACAGCGAGCACGGCTCGTCGCAGAACATCTCCTACGACGACCAGACCACCCACACGCTGGAAGGCATCGTCGGCATCAAGCTGTCCAAGGCCGCCCGCCTTGAGGACGGCAAGCTCGGCAAGGTCACCTTCACCGGCGAACTGGTCAACGCCACCCGCCTCGGCTCGGCCGACATGAGCGCCAGCCTGTCGGGCACCGACTTCACCGTCAGCACCATGGACGACCGCAACGTCCTCGGCGCCCGCATCGGCATCGGCGGCGAACTGATGATCAGCGACAACCTCTCCCTGTTCACCAACGCCAAGGTCGGACGCTACTCCGACAACTCAAGCTCATGGTCCGCCGACGCGGGACTGAAGATCAGCTTCTGAGCCGAGACGACGGGCAGCGCGGGCCGGCGGCGACATCGCCCACCCGCGTGAACGGGGTCCATATGGACATGCCGTCGGTCGCCATCGCCCCACGCGGGAAATCCCGAGGATGGAGCCCCTCTTTTGTCGTTGAAAGGTAAGGTTATTTTTGTCATTCTCCGGTCGCCTTGATGCGGCGGGATGACGATGTTCAGCAAACTGGCGGCCGATGATCTGGATCTTCGAGACCTATTCAATGCCTCGGCGAACGCCTATGTCATTTTTACTCGGGATCTGATCATCGCCGGTTGCAACGACGCCTATCTCAAGGCGGTCGGCCGCGATAGTCGTGAGGAAATCATCGGGCGCCACCTGTTCGAGGCCTTCCCCGCCGACCCCGCTTCGGACGAGTATCGGATCCTCACGGCCTCGTTCAACCGGGTGCTGGAGACCAACCAGCCCGACCACGTGGCGCTGGTGCCCTACGACACCTCGCGGCCCGGCGAACCGCCCGCCCTCCGCTACTGGAGCGCCACCCACACGCCGCTCCGCAACAAGGCCGGCGAACTCGCCTACATTCTCCAGCACACGCAGGACGTTACCGAACTCCAGCAGCTGCGCGAACGCGACGCCCGCGCCAACATGGTCGAGTCAGGCGTTCTGGCCCGAGCGCAGGCGGTGCAGACGGCCAGCGACAAGCTGTTCGGCGAGATCGCCCTGTTGCGCGAACTGTTCGAGCAGGCGCCCGGCTTCATCGCCGTGCTCACCGGCCCGACCCACGTCTTCCAACTGGCCAACGACGCCTACCGCCGGCTGGTCGGGCGCGACACGCTCGTCGGCCTCAGCCTCGCCGAGGCGCTGCCGGAGGTGGTCGGCCAGGGCTTCACGGATATCCTCGACGAGGTCTGGCGCACGGGAACGCCCTACTCGGGCCAGGACGTGCCGGTGTTCCTGCGCGGAAGCGGCATGGCGGAGCCCAGGCTCCGGCACGTCGACTTCGTCTATCAGCCGATCCGCGACGCCCAGGGCGAGATGACCGGCATCTTCGTCCAGGGCCATGACGTGACCGAGCGCTGGCGCGCCCAGCGCGACCTCGAACGGCAGACCGAGCTGTTGCGCCTCGCCCAGGAAGGCGGCGGCTTCGGCACCTACGACTGGGACTTCCAGCGCCGCACGGTGCGTGGCTCCCGCCTGTTCCACGACCTGTTGCGCCTGCCGGAGACGATGGAGGACGTCCCCATCGTCGAGGTGCTGAACCGCATCCATCCGGAAGACGCCACCCGCCTGATCGGCCTCGCCGCCGACAGCGCCGCCGGCGCCGACGTCGAGATGCCCCACGAGCTGCGCCTGCTGGTCGACGGCCAGATCACCTGGATCGGCGCGCGCGGCACCGTCGTCCGCGATGCCCAGGGCCGCCCCGAGCGCGTGCTCGGCGCCGTGCAGGACCTGACGCAGCGAAAGCAGATCGAGGAGCGGCTCGACATGGTGGCGCGCGAGAGCGCCCACCGCGTCAAGAACATCCTGACCATCATCCAGATCATCACCGAGAACACGCTGCGCCGCGCCCCGTCGATCGAGGCCGCCCGAGAGAGCCTCGGCGACCGCATCGCCGCGCTCAACAAGGCGCAGATCCGCATCCTGGCCGGCCCCGGCGACAGCCGCCTCGGCGCCATCGTCCGCGACACCTTCACCGTCACCTACCAGCTCGACGACCGCATCGTCATCACCGCCGACGGCGACGCCGAGCTGGCGCCGCGCACCGGCCTCGGCCTGGCGCTGGCCTTGCACGAGCTGATCACCAACGCCCTGAAATACGGCGCGCTGTCGACGCCCGACGGCAAGGTCCACATCGCCTGGACGCTCACCCCTTGCCCCGAGGGCGAAGGCGCGCGGGTGAGGCTCGACTGGCGCGAGGAAGGCGGCCCGCCGGTGGAGGTCGGCCCCGGCAAGGGCTTCGGCTCGATGCTGATCCGCAACAGCCTCGCCCACGACCCCATGGGCCGCGCCGACTGGACCGCCGCCCCCGACGGCGTCCGCTGCCAGTTCGTGTTCTCGGCCAAGGCGATCGTCGGCGAGGACGAGGACGAGGACGATGACGGAGATCGCCAAGCCCAGCAGTCATGAGGCGATGATGATCGTCGAAGCCACCGAACAGGATTTCGCAGCGCTCATCGAGGGCCGCGCGCCGAGAGACCTTCGACTGGCCGACACACCGATCGCCTCGCCCGAGATCCTCGGGATGCTGGCCGAGGTGGCCGCCCTGGTGCGCGAAAGCTTCTCACCCGTCGCCTGGCTGATCGTCAGCGACCGCGAACTGGTCGGCCTCTGCTCGGTCACGCATCCGCCCGAGAACGGCGTGATCGACATCGGCTACGGCATCGCGCCAAGCCGGCAGGGGCAAGGCCATGCCGGCGCGGCCATCCGCGACATCTTGCGCTGGGCCGAAACCAACCCCGCCGTCCGCGCCATCACCGCAGACACCAGCCCCGCCAATACCGCCTCCATCCGCGTCCTCGAACGCGCCGGCTTCACCCGCACCGGCGAGCGCTGGGACGAGGAAGACGGCCAGCTCATCGAGTGGCGCCGCGAGACGGCGTGAGCCCCCTTGGGTCAGGCTCTGAGCCAGAGGGCTGGACGGACGCCGCCGGTACACCAGCCGTCGGCGAGGTTGCCCTTCAGGATGTTGTTGCCCTGGATGCCGATGTTGCCGTCGCCGTGGATGTAGACGGCCTTGACGCCGAGGCGGCCGGGCGAGCGCAGCCACCACCACCAGGTGCCGCCGTCGCCGCGCCAGAGATGGGCCGACCGCTTGGCGTTGTTCTCGTCCTTGCGCTCGAACCAGTAGCGCCGCTTTCGCCCCTCGTCGTAGAGCTTGGCGCTGCTGTCGCCGAAATAGCGGCAGACCGCCTCTTCGATGCTGAGGAGGAACACGCTGTCCTCGGTGTCAGCCCCGCCCGGCGTGCCGTACCACTGATTGTCGAGGTTCTTGTTGACGACGGGCACGATCCGCGCCCGGTCGGCCGCGCCGAAGCCGTCGAGAAAGGCGCCGTTGAGATGGCGCCGCAAGGCGCAGTCGGCCCAGGTGATCTCCGTGTAGGCGTCGTGATAGGGGCGCTGATCGATGATCCGCTCGGTGATGACGAGCGCCGCGCCGTCGCGAACATCCAGCACCCGCCAATCAAGACCGCCAAAGGACAGCGCCGCGCCGAGTTCAATATCGTTCATTCAAGCAACCACCCCAAAACATGTGATGATTCCTATATACCCAAGCTAAAAGGGTTTTTCCTTGGTCGGAACCGGCAAATCAAGCCGCAATTCCGTCCTTTCACCGTAGTGCCCTACATCACCGAAGTTCACGTTTGCGGCAGCTGCCACATCGGCATCGATACGAAGACGACGGCTCAACTCCCTTCCTGCCCGCCGAACCGACGGCCGGAAATCGCCCTCTCATGAAGACGCGCGCCCCCGGATATGGCCGAAAACCTGAGAAATTGAACGAGGTAATAAAACTCATAATCATTCGCAATTCACCGGATGCGGAACAATTGAGCCAAGACGTAATGTTGTTTCGCTTTTGCGAGGCAATCGCACACCAACCTCCGGTAGACGCGAAGGGGCGATCAATTGACCTTCATGGAAAGAGAGCGGCGCTCGATACCGGCCATTCCGCTGACCATGGCGCGTGAGGGCCAGCCGCTGCGCATCGTCGACATCGACCATGGCCAGCGCTGCCGAAGCCGCCTCGCCGACCTCGGGG
This sequence comes from Pleomorphomonas sp. NRK KF1, assembly GCF_023721755.1. Lineage (GTDB taxonomy): Bacteria > Pseudomonadota > Alphaproteobacteria > Rhizobiales > Pleomorphomonadaceae > Pleomorphomonas. The sequence goes on from NZ_JAMDLH010000004.1 coordinate 207,120, forward strand.
TGTTCGGCGGCGTGGCGGTGACGGTGGTCAAGGGCGGCGGTTGCGGACCTCTGCTCTTGGCGATCAACGGCTCGCGCATCGCCATCGGAGCCGGGCTTGCCTCGAAAATCCTCGTGACCGATCAGGATGGATAGCTCCATGGACACACTCGTCAGACCGTTGGCCGTCGGCGACCGCGCAAAGGTCGTCGGTTATATGCCGGGAGACCGGCATCTTCGCTCCCGCCTCCTCGAAATGGGGCTGACGCCCGCGACGGAATTCACGGTCATGCGGGTCGCCCCCCTCGGAGACCCGATCGAGATCCGCCTCAGGGGATTCTCCCTCTCCTTGCGCAAGGCCGAAACGGCCGCTCTCAAGCTCGAAAGGCTCGCGCCATGACCGGCCTCACGATCGCCACCGTCGGCAACCCCAACTGCGGCAAGACGACGCTCTTCAACGCCCTGACCGGATCGCGCCAGAAGGTGGGCAACTGGCCGGGCGTCACGGTCGACCGCAAGGAGGGCACCTACGTCCAGGACGGGCAAACCGTAACCGTCGTCGATCTGCCAGGCACCTACTCGCTCGGCGGCCTGTCGTCGAGCGGTCTCGACGAGGCGATCGCCCGCGACTACATCCTGTCCGGCGAGCCGGGGCTCATCGTCAACGTCGTCGATGCCGCCAACCTCGAACGCAACCTCTACCTCACCGCCCAGCTCATCGAGATGCGGGTGCCGGTGATCGTCGCCCTCAACATGACGGACGTCGCTACCGACCACGGCATCGAGATCGACATCGCCGCCCTCAGCGCTGGCCTCGGCTGCCCCGTGGTGCCGCTGGTCGCCTCGCGCGGCAAGGGAATCGAAGCCCTGCGCAAGGCCATCACCCAGGCCGGCCGGCAAGCGGCGCCGACCAAGCGCCTGTCCTACGGCAAGGCGGCCGATGCCGCCGTGGCCGAACTCGCCGCCAAGATCGGTCAGAAGACGCTGGCCCGCAACGCCGCGCCGGAATGGCTGGCGGCCCGCCTGATCGAAGGCGTCGACGGGCTGGACTGGTTCACCGATCCGTCCTGCCGGAGCGCCGCGTCGACCGCCAAGGCGGCCCTCGAAGCGTCAGCCAACGAGGACGCCGACATCATCTTCGCCGATGCCCGCTATCGCTTTGCCGGCGAGGTGGCGAAAGCCGCCGCCCGCGACAAGCGCCGCGTCGCCAAGACCGTTTCCGACCGGATTGACGCCGTCGTGCTCAGCCGGGCGTTTGGCATCCCCATCTTCCTGGTGGTGATGTACGTGATGTTCCTGTTTGCGATCAACTTCGCCGGCGTCTTCATCGACTTCTTCGACCTGCTCTTCGGCACGGTCCTGGTCGACGAGCCGACCAAGCTGATGACCGGCTGGGGCGCTCCCGACTGGCTGATCACCCTGCTGCCCGGCGGCATCGGCGCCGGCATCCAGACCGTTTCGACCTTCGTGCCGGTGATCGCCTTCCTGTTTCTCTTCCTGTCGCTCCTCGAAGATTCCGGCTACATGGCCCGCGCCGCCTTCGTCATGGATCGCTTCATGCGGGCAATCGGGCTGCCCGGCAAGTCGTTCATTCCGATGATCCTCGGCTTCGGTTGCAACGTGCCGGCGGTGATGGCGACGCGCACCCTCGACAACCGGCGCGACCGCGTCATGACGGCGATGATGGCGCCCTTCATGTCCTGCGGCGCCCGTCTGCCCGTCTATGCGCTGTTCGCCGCCGCCTTCTTCCCGACCACCGGGCAGAACATCGTCTTCCTGCTCTACCTCATCGGCATCGCCGCGGCCGTTCTGACCGGCCTCGTCCTCAAGACCACCGTGCTGAGGGGCGAGACGTCGCCGTTCATCATGGAGCTGCCGCCCTACCATGTCCCGACGTTCGGCGGCGTGCTCAGGACCACCTGGGATCGTCTCAAGGCCTTCGTGCTGAAGGCGAGCAAGATGATCATCGCCGTCGTGGTGCTGCTCGGCTTCCTCAACTCCGTCGGCACCGACGGCAGTTTCGGCAATGACAACACCGATCGGTCCGTGCTCGCGGCCATCGGCGAGAGCATCACGCCGGTCTTCGCGCCGATGGGCATGACCGAGGAGAACTGGCCGGCCACGGTCGGCATCTTCACCGGCATCCTGGCCAAGGAGGCCGTGGTCGGCACGCTCAACGCGCTCTACGAGAACATCGACGGCGCGCCCGCCGACGCCGGGGAGGAAGAAGACGCCGGGCTGTGGGGCGGTGTCGCCGCCGCCTTCGCCACCATCCCGGAGAACTTCGTCGCCTTCACCGAAAGCTTCAGCGATCCGTTCGGCCTCAGCGTCGGCGACGTCGCCGACCAGGAAGCCGCCGCCAGCGAGCAGGAGGTGTCGGTCGGCACCTATGCCGCGATGGCCGCGCGCTTCGACGGCACGGCGGGAGCCTTCGCCTACCTGCTGGCGGTGCTGCTCTACATGCCCTGCATCGTGGCGATCGCCGCGATCTGGCGGGAAACCGGTACGGGCTGGGCGATCTTCGCCAGCGCCTGGACGTCGGGCCTTGCCTATGGCGCGTCGGTACTGTTCTACCAGGCGGCAACCTTCGGCCGGCACGCGGTCTCCTCGACGCTGTGGATCGTCGGCATCCTCGCGGTGTTCGCCGCCGTCGTCGCCGTCATGCGCTGGATCGCCACCGACCGCCTGCCGAGCGGCGCCGTGCCGCGCCCGGCGGCCTGAGCCACTGCCGGATGGCCCGCCGGTCCCAACCGGCGGGCCTCCCCCAACGAGGATGACGGCCAGCTCATCGAGTGTCCCCAGAGACTCTGATCCAAAGGGCAGATGTTGGCTCCTCTTGAATCCGGTAGCACTGAGTGCTACCTAGAGACATGCGAGAGCGTACATTCAAGACAGCTTGGTTTGCCAAGGCTGCCCGCAAGGCGAGGATCTCCGATCAGGAGCTGTCCAAGGCAATCCGGCAAGTGGCGCTTGGTCAGGCCGACGATCTCGGCGGCGGCGTGTTCAAGAAGCGGCTCAACGAAAACCGTCATCGCTCGATTGTGCTCGCAAAGGCTGGTGAGTTCTGGGTGTTCACCTACCTGTTCGCCAAGCAGGATCGAGCAAACATTGACGACGACGAGCTGGAAGCGTTCCGCAAGCTCGCGGAGCTTTACCGCCGGAAGACGGCGAGCGATCTGGAAGCCGAGCTGAAGGTCGGCGCATTGGTGGAGATTTGCCATGACAGCGAAGCGTAAGTTCAAGAGCGACGCCTTCGAGGCCATCCACAGCGCCGTCCTTGGCATGTACGAGTCGGGCACCATCGACAAGGAGACGATGAAGACCTTCGACGAGACGTGTCTGTCGGTGCCGGTGGTCCTCTCACCCGAGGAAATCAAGGCGCTGCGGGAAAGGAACCGCGTCAGCCAGCCGGTGTTCGCCCGCTATCTCAACACCAGCGAGTCCACCGTGCAGAAGTGGGAAACCGGCGCCAAGCGGCCGAGCGGCCCGGCGCTGAAGCTGCTCGACATCGTCCAGAAGCACGGGCTCGCGATGCTCGCCTGAGCCGTTTGGCATCGAGGCGCAACTTTTCCTACCTCACGCCGCCGACAGCGCCGCCGTCACCTCCTGGGCCAGGAGGTCGCAGATAAATAGCTTGGCGGCCACCGGGCTCATCTCGCCGCGCTGGGGCAGCGGGGAGACCGGCGTCGCCACGAAGACGACGTCGCAGAGGTCTTCGAGCCCGCCGAACTGGCGGCCGGAGATCGCCACCGTGAAGGCGCCGGCCGCGCGGGACTGGGTGAGGAAGCGCTCCGTCGGCACCGTCAGCCCGGTTTCGGAAATGGCGATCACCACGCTGTCGCCACCGCGCGCGCCGGCCACCTCGTCGGCGAGGATCGGGTCCTGGAAGGCGCGGGCGACGAGGCCGAGGCGCGAGAAGCGGTAGGCGAACAGCTCGGCGACGATGCCGGACACGCCCGAGCCGAACACGTCGACATGGCGGGCCGCCGCGAGGCGCGCCGCCACCTCTTTGAGGTCGGCCTCGGATATGGTGTCCGAGGTCGATTTGAGGGCGGTGATCATGCGGTCGGCAAGCTCGGACGAGCCGCGCGTCTCGTCGGAGCGGCGATAGGCGATGTCGGAGGCCAGCGCGATCTTCAGTTCGCGGAAGCCGGCAAAGCCCATCTGGCGGCAGAAGCGGACGATACTCGCCTCGCCCGCCCCGCATTGCAGCGCCAGTTCGGCCGTCGAGGCGCGGATGGCCGCCTCCGGCTGGCCAAGGATGTAGCCGCCCACCCGCGCCAGCGCCTCGGGCATCTCGTCCATCGCACCCTGGATCTCGGCCAGAAGCCCCCGTCCGAACAGCGTATCGGCCACCGTGTTCTCGTCTCCGCTCGATTCTCTGGGAGCCTACACCAGTCAGCGCCAGAGCACCCGCCGATCAGGTTGAACCAACCTGATCGAAAAGCGGCTGCTCCAACAAGAAACCTGGCGCCTTCGCTCTGCGCCCCAATGTTTCACGCCGATCAGCGAAGGCGCCAGACCGGGTTGCTCCAGGCGCGGCGGCCGACGGCGTCGGTGACGATGACGCGCAGCCACGGGCTGCCTTCCAGCCCGTCGAGCGGCAGCGACACGCGGCTCATGCCGGTGCCGAAGCTGTGCTCGTACTGGTAGCCCCGGCCGATGGCGAGAACGCCCGAGGCCGGCGAGCACTCGACGACCAGCCGGTCGCCCTCGAAGGCAAGATTATGGATCTCCGGCCCCTGGCTCGAATAGAAGGCGCCGGCCTTGAGCGCGGCGAGGATGGCCTCGGCGCTGTTGTCGGCCGCCTTCACCATCACCCAGGCGGCGCCGAAATCGGGCGCCTTGAAATGCGCGTCGTCGGAGGCATAGGCGAGGAGGCGCCGGCCCTTGTCGGCGAGACCGTCGAGCATGTAGGCGCCGTCGCCCTTGTCGTGAACGATCTGGCAGCCGTGGTTGTAGATCTCCACCGCGTGGCAGGCGTCGGCCACCGTCTCGGCGTCGGCCAGCGACAGCTGGTACCAGGCCGGATGGGCCATGCCGACGAAGGCGCCGGCCGCCCTGGCGCGGCGGGCCAACGCCGGGCCGTCCTCGTCCTCAGTGGTGGGCGCGAAGTCGGCCGGCAGACCGGCGGCCACCAGATGCCAGAGGTCGCTCATCTCGGTGCGCGGGGCGTGCAGCTCGGCGCCGAGGATCAGCGTCAGGCCGTCCACCGGGCCGGCGTCGGTGATCGGGAAGCCGTAGGACGGCAGGAAATGGTCGGTGATCGACAGGAAATCGTAGCCGGCGGCGCGGTAGCGGCTCACCACCTCGTCCGGCGGCAGGCGACCGTCCGACCGGTTGGTGTGGGTGTGGATGTTGCCCTTGAGGAAGCGGCCGGGGGCGGTAAAGGCAGTGAAGGCGGCGAAGTCGGTCATGTCGATCATCCGGAAAGGAAGGGGCGCGGGGGCGGTCGGAGCGGAGGCATGTCCCCGCTCCGGCGCTTCATGTCACTTGGCGATCAGGTCGTCGGTGGCGTTGACCATCTCGGCAAGGCCGTCGTCGACCGAGAGGTCGCCGCTCATCACCTCGGCGATCAGGTCGCGCTGGGTGCGCCAGATCTCCACGGCGTTGGTGCCGGGGTAGCCGGCCCAGGGCGCGGCGCGGTCGATCTGATCGAGCGAGGTGCGCCAGTTGGGGTGGCTCTTGTAGAAGTCGCCCAGCAGCTCCGGCGCCATGGCCTTCTGGTTGGTGGGCATGTAGCCCGAGCCGAGCACGGCGATCTTCTGGCCTTCCGGCGAGGAGATGAACTTGACGTACTCCCAGGCGGCGGCCTGCTTCTCGGCGTCCTTGGCGAGGATCAGCGCGCCGTTGCCGCCGGTCGGCACCTTGCCGGCTTCCTTGTTCGACACCGGGTAGACGGCGGTGCCGACGGTGAACTTGCCGGCCGACATCTCCTCGAAGGAGCGGGCCGAGTTGACCGACTGCACGGTGAAGCCGGTGAGGCCGGCGACGAACTGCTGGCGGGCCTGATCGAACTCCATCTGCTTCATGCCACCTTCGGTGACGAAGCGGCGGGCAAGCTCCAGCGCCGCGCGGCCGCTGTCGCCGTTCCAGGCCACGGTCTTGCCGTCTTCGTTCATGAAGGGCTGGCCCTGCTGCGAGATGAGGGCGCGCCACAGCCAGTCGTCCGGCCAGACGTCGATGGTGTAGGAGGCGCCGGTGACGCCGCCGCCGAGGGCCGCCACCTTGGCGCCGAGGGCAAGCCAGCCGTCCCAGTCGGTCGGCAGGTGGGCGGTGTCGCCGCCGGCCTTCTCGATCAGCTCCTTGTTGTAGAAGATGATCGGCGTCGAGGCGTTGAAGGGCATGCCCCAGATCTTGCCGTCGACGGTGGTCAGGTTGATCATCGCCGGGTTGAAGTTGTCGTCGAGCCAGCCCTGGCCGCCTTCCTTGTCGATGAACGGCTTGAGGTCGACGATCTGACCCTTGGGCTCCAGAACGCGCACCATCGCCGGCAACAGGTGATAGCCGGAGTGGTAGACATCGGGCAGGTTGCCGGTCATGGCGTCGCGGATGATCGCCTGGTGGCCGGCGTCGTAGCTCTCCGGCGAGGCGCGGAAGACGACCTTGATGTCCGGGTGCTTTTCCATGAAGGCCTTGGCTTCGGCCTCGTGGAAGTGGTTGTGGCCCGGCCAGGGATGCATGACCTCGATGGTGACTTCCGCTTGCGCGGAGGCGGCGGCGAAGGCTAGGCTGGCCGTTACGGCTGCGACGCCGATGAGCCTGTTCATGGGTGTTCTCCGTTGCTTCGGTGGACGACAGGAACGGCGCGCGGAACCGCCGCGGCCGGGGCGGGATGGGGCGCAATCCCATCCTGCCCGCCGGACCCCGGCCACCGCCGGAACCCGGAACGGACTGGGGCCCGACTACTTCAGGCCCATGGTGGTGATGCCGCGGATGAAGTGCCGCTGCGCCATGAGGAAACCCAGCATCAGCGGCGCGGTGAGAATGGCGGCGGTCGCCATCAGCGCGCCGTAGTTCTCCCCGCTCTCGACGTCGGTGAAATAGGCAAGGCCGAGCGGCGGCGTCATCAGCTCGTTGGAGCGGACGACGATCAGCGGCCAGTAGAGGTCGTTCCAGTGGGCGGTGACCGAGAACACCGCGAAGGCGGCGATGGCCGGCAAGGATGCGGGCACCACGATGGTCCAGAGGATCGCGCTCTCCGACATGCCGTCGAGCCGGGCGGCCTGGATGATCTCGTCCGGATAGGACTTGAAGGTCTGCCGGAACAGGAAGATGGCGAACACCGACAGGAAGAACGGCGCCATCATCGCGAAATAGCTGTCGAGCGCGCCCATGGCGTTGAGCCCGAGATAGAGCGGCAATGCCGGCGCCTGGATCGGCACGGTGAGGCAGAACAGCACCGTGGCGAACAGCAGGTCGCGGCCGCGAAACTCATACTTTGCCAGCGCGTAGGCGCAGGGAATGGCGGTGAGCAGCTGCACGATCAGGATGCCGGCGCAGACCACGACGCCGTTCTTCATGAAGGTCAGCACCGGCGACTGGGTGACCGACTGGATGTAATATTTGAGACCGGTGAACTCGACCGGCAGCCAGTGGAAGTCCGGCGTGAACAGCTCCTGCGGCGTGCGCACCGAAGTGACCAGCAGTACGTAGAAGGGGAACAGGAACAGGAAGGCCAGGAACAAGAGCACCAGATGGGCGAGGATCTGGCCGGGGCGGATGCGGTAGGGCGAGCGGCGCGCGGACATCAGTAGTGCACCCTGCGATCGAGGACGCGGGCCTGCACCCAGGCGAACACCAGCATGATCGCCAGGAACACCGTGGTCATCGCCGCCGCCGACCCCATGCGGAAGTAGCTGAAGCCTTCGAGATAGGTGGTGTAGAGCAGCACGTCGGAGGCGCCGCGCGGCCCGCCGCGCGTGATGACGGCCACCGTGTCGAACACCTTGAAGGCGGTGATGGTGGAGGTGACCAGCACGAACATCATGGTCGGCCCGAGAAGCGGCAGCGTCACCGAGAAGAAGCGGTCGAGCTTGTCGTCCATGCCGTCGATGGCGGCGGCGTCGTAAAGGTCCTGCGGCACGGCCGTCAGCCCGGCCGAGAACAGCACCATGTTGAAGCCGGCAAGGCTCCAGATGTTGATGACGGCAAGGCCGGCCAGCGCCAGGCTGCGATCGCCGAACACGTCGATGGCCGGCAGCCCCAGCGCGACGAGCAGCAGGTTGAACGGGCCGATGGTGCCGTGCAGCAGATACTTCCACACCATGGCCATGGCGACGACGGTGGCCGTGACCGGCAGGAAGAACACCAGCCGGTAGAGCCGGCCGCCATGGTCGAGCCCGTCGATCAGCACGGCCAGCAGCAGCCCCAGGATCACCGAGCCCGGCACCACCATGGCGACATAGGCGAAGGTGTTGAACAGAGCCCGCCGGAAGGTGCGGTCGTTCAGAAGCTGCAGGTAGTTGTCGAGCCCGACGAAGGGGATCGCGTCCTCGCCGAAGCGATAGTCGGTGAAGCTCATCGCCAGCATGACGACGATCGGGGCGAGCACGGTGAGCACCATCAGCGCCACCGCCGGAATGGCCATGGCATAGGCGACGCGGGCCGGCAGCACGGCGCCGAGCCGGCGCGGACGGGCGGCGGCCGGCGCTTCGGTGAGCACGATGTCAGCCATGGGCGTAGCCTCCCGTCGGGGTGACGTGGCGGCGGTCGAGCCGCTGGCCGGCGCCGTCGAACAGCAAGACGTCGTCGGGGGAGAGGCGCGCCACCGCGCTGTCGCCGGAAAAGAGGGCGAAGGCGCCGGCCTGAAGGCGCGCCGTCAGCGGATGGCCGCCGACCTCGGTGCGAAGGAAGACCAGCGTCTCGTGACCCAGACCCTCGACGCGCTCGACGCGGCAGGCGATGGCAAGGCCGGGGCCGTCAGAAACAAGGCGCAATGCTTCCGGACGGAAGGCGGCGTGGGCAGCGCCCTTCCACTCGGCGGCGAGCGGGGCGAAGCCGGCGTTGGCGGCGATGAGGGCGTCGACGGAGAGCACATTGATCTCGGGCGAGCCGATGAAGCGGGCAACGCGCAGGTCGCGCGGGTCGGCGTAGAGCTCGGCCGGACTGGCGCATTGGACGATGCCGCCGTCCATCATCACCGCCACGCGGCTCGACATGGTCATCGCTTCGACCTGATCGTGGGTGACGTAGATGAAGGTGGCGCCGAGCTTCTGGTGCAGCGCGGTGATCTCGCCGCGCATGGCGACGCGCAGGCGGGCGTCGAGGTTGCTGAGCGGCTCGTCCATCAGGAAGACGCGCGGATGGCGGACGATGGCGCGGGCGAGCGCCACGCGCTGGCGCTGGCCGCCGGAGAGCGTCGCCGGTCGCCGGGCCAGGAGGCCGTCGATCTCCACCATCTCGGCCGCCCGTGTCACCGCCGCGCGGATGCGGGCGCGCCGCTCGCCGACGCCCGGCCAGAGGCGGCCGAGAAGCGGCAGGCGGGCGCCGCGCGGCAGCTCGCGCATCCTGAGCGGCGTGGCGATGTTCTCGGCCACCGTCATGTGCGGATAGAGGGCGTAGGACTGGAACACCATGGCGACGTCGCGCGCCTTGGGCGGCAGATGATCGACCGGCTCGCCGCCGATGGCGATCTCGCCCGAGGTCTGCGGCGCCAGGCCGGCGATGATCCGGAGCAGCGTCGACTTGCCGCAACCGGACGGCCCCACAAGCGTCATGAACTCGCCCGGCCGCACCGACAGCGAGGCCGAACGAAGGGAGACGGTATCCCCATAGCGCTTTTCGATCGCCGTGATCTCGACTGCGGCCGACATGGCACCCCTCGCTGTTTTCGCAATGGATGCCTCGTAATGGAGTTTTGCTTCACTCAAATGACGCTTCGAAGAATTTTCCTTCACACATCCCCGAAACCGCCGATCACCGCCGCCTCTTGCCGGCCATGCCGAACAGGAAGCGGCTGACCGGATGGCGGTCGATCAGGGCGGCGAGCGCCAGGCTGACAGCCGTGGTAGAAATGACGATAGCAAGGTATTTTGAAAGCGGTGCGTCGCTCCAGCCGATGGTGAGGAACCCCAGGGCGATGATGATCGTCTGGTGCAGCATGTAGAAGGCCATGGCGTAGGGCGTGAAACCGGTGAGCCAGGGAACGCGCCGGTCGAACCGCGCAAAACCGCCGATAAGCGCGAGGAGCAGCACCCATTCGCACATCGTCCGGAGGGTCGTCCAGGTCAGCCGCGTCATCGGCAGCGGCGTCACGAAGCGGTGGAAAAGGGCCGTCACGATCAGCAGCGCCGCCAGCCCGGCCAGAACAGGGAACCGCCGCCGGATCTCCGCGCGCGGCGCCTCGGTCAGCGCCAACAGTGCGCCCACCAGCATCAGCCAGGCGAAATGGGCGTGGTTGGCCCAGTCTCCGACCAGCGCGTGGCTGCTGCCATAGCGCGGCCGCAGCCTCGCCTCGGTGACGATTAGCGGCAGGCCAAGCAGCAGCAGCATCGGAAGGTTGGCAAAGCCGGCCGAGAAGGCGCCCCGGAGCGGCCGACCCGCCGCCGACCGCAACGCCAGGAAGACGGGCAGCAGCACCAGCGAGTAGACGAACAGGTAGATCAGGAACCACAGGTGATGCCAGCTGAAGTTGGCCTTGTCGTAGCAGCAGTCGAAGAAGCGCGGCAGGAAGTCGATGAAGCCGACGTCGAGCCTGAGCGGCGACTGCGTCACGAGATCGGCCGGCGCGATGCGTTCGAGATAGACCTGCGGCAGCACCAGCGCGAAGATGCCGAAGACGAAGGGCACGAACAGGCGGGTGACGCGTTCGCCTGCGAAACGGCCGGCGCTGCGGCGCTCCAGCGACAGCATCATGCTGAACCCGGCCAGCAGGAACAGCATCGGCATGCCCCAGACGTTGAACAGCGCCACCACCACGTCGGCGGCGAGATAGGTGTGCCGGTCCTTGATGTGCCAGGGCTCCGGATCGAACAGCCGCGCGGTGTGGAAAAGCACGAGGCTGAGCACCGCGACGTTCCGCAGGTTGTCGACCCAGAAGAGGCGTGTCTGTAGCCTTGTTCCCGAAGCGAGGCCGTTCATGGCGTGTACTCCGCAGCGTCCGACCGGAGCGGACGAGGATGGACGGGATGATGCGGGTTGAAACCGGATGCCTTTTTCCGGTCCGAAGGCGTATGATTCAATAAATGAACGAATCGTTCATTTAAAACAAGTGTTGGAAACCCGGATGCGACGCAAAGACCCCGACCGCCTTGCCACCCTCGCCGACGCGGCGCTCGCCGTGTTCACAGAGCGCGGCTATCGCCTGACGCAGGTGGCCGACATCGCGGCGGCGGCCGGCGTCTCGGCCGGATCGATCTACAACTACGCCGAAGGCAAGGACGCCCTGCTGAAGCTGGCGGTGCTCCGCGCCGCCGGCCGGCTCTCCGAGGTGACGCCACCGCTCGCCGCGCCGGGGCTCGACGGCGTCGTCGAACTGATCGACGCCATCCTGACGCCGGAAACGCTGGAGTGGCCGGTGCTGACGCCGGCCGGGCGCACCCCCGCCCTGCCCTTCCGCGAGACGCTTTCGGCCATCGTCGACGAGACCTTCGCCTTCCTCTCCGCCCGCTACCGGCTGATCTGGCTGCTCGACCGGCTGTCGCTGGAGATGGACGCCGTGCGCGACATCCACGTGCTCGGCGCCAAGACGCGCTACCTCAAGGGGCTCGTCGCCTTCCTCGCCCTGCACCTGCCCGACGACGAGGCCACCGTCGCCGCCACGGCGCGCGGCATCCTGGAGGTGATCGTCTGGTTCGCCATGCACCGCCACCGCGACCGCCTGTTCCCCGCCTTAGGCGACGAAAGGGCCCTCGCCCTCGCCCGCCGCCTGGTGCTGGATGGGGCGGCAGGGCAGCGGTAAATCCGAAGCCCGCACCGGCGGTCTGATGAGGGGCGATACAGACACATGCGTTGGCGCCTGCGATCGAACCCGTGCCGAAACCTATTTCGTTTATTTCGTTTGTTTCGTTTATTTCGATTATTGGCAGATCCGATTTCTGGCCTATAATGAGTTTCCAATCCTGGAGGATGCCATGGCCTTGTCAGCGAGTGTTTCCGAGATCGGCGGCCGACTGCCGTCCGAGCAGGAGATGGCCGCCGCGAACCAGCTTCGCCAGATCATCGCCGCCGGAATGGACGGCGACACCAAGCTGCGCGTGATGGAGGACGGCAAGAAACAACCATCCGAAATCGTGCTGACACCGGCGCTGTCGCGGCTTCTCATGGGGCTGCTTCGCCATATCGGAAGCGGCGATGCGGTGACGCTCGTCCCGCTCCACAGGATGATGACGACCCAACAGGCGGCCGACATCCTGAACGTGTCCCGCCCCTTCCTGGTGTCGCTGCTGGAGAAGGACGAGCTTCCCTATTCGATGGTCGGGCGGCATCGGCGGATCAAGGCCGAGGATCTCTTTGCCTATCAGCGCAGCCGCGACGACAGACGCAGCCAGGCCCTGTCCGATCTCGCCGAACTGGACCGGGACATGATCTGAAGAATGTTCGCCAATCGCTTCACCGCTTTCGTCGATGCGAACGTTCTCGCCGGAGCGTTGAAGCGCAACCTTCTTCTCACTCTGTCGGAAGCGGGGCATTTTCGGGTGCGCTGGTCGGCGGCGGTGCTGGACGAGACCGAACGCGCCATAGAAACCATCCTTGGAGAAAGAGGAGAAGGCGACGCACGAGCGCGCGCCGCCAAGCATCGGTCTGCGATGGAGCGAGCCTTCGAGGATGCGACCGTCACCGACTATGGCGAGTTCCTGAACATCGGCGCCCGGCTTCCGGACCCAAAGGATGGCCACGTCCTGGCCGCCGCCCTCAAGGCCAAGGCCGACGTGCTGGTCACGGACAACCTGAAGCACTTTCCGCCGGACGTTCTCTCGCCCCTCGGCCTCGATGCGCTGTCTGCGGACGTGTTCATCGCCAACACCATCACCCTTGCCACCGCATCTGCCGTCCCGGCGCTGCGCAAGATGCGGGAACGCTTCCGCAACCCCGAAATGGACGCCGAACGGTTGCTGATCCGAATGGAGGCCGTCGGCCTTCTCGAAACCGCAACCAGCTTGAGACCATTCTCATGTTCGCTGTAGTCCCCATGCGAAAAGGCCCGGCGCGGGGCCGGGCCTGATCCTTCCTTGTCGTTGCGGAGCCGTCAGGCGGCGCGCAGCGACGTCACGAACTGGCGGACCTCTTCCTGCAGGCTGGTCACCTGCGTCGACAGGTCGTCGGACAGGCGCATCAGGTCCACCGACGAGGCGCCGGTCACCTCGGCGGCGCCGCTGACGCCCGAGATGTTGGCGGTGACGTCGGTCGTGCCGGCGGCGGCGCGATGGGTGTTCTGGGCGATCTCCGAGGTGGCGACGCCCTGCTGGTCCACCGCCGAGGCGATGGCCTGCGAGGCCTCCTGGATCTGCACGATGGTCTTGGTGATCTGCGACATCGAACCGACGGTGGTGTCGGTCGCCACCTGGATTTCGCCGACCTTGCGGCTGATCTCGTCGGTGGCCCTGGCCGTCTGGTCGGCGAGCTGCTTCACCTCGGCGGCCACCACCGCGAAGCCCTTGCCCGCCTCGCCGGCCCGGGCCGCCTCGATGGTGGCGTTGAGCGCCAGAAGGTTGGTCTGGGCGGCGATGTTGGAGATCAGGTCCACCACCTCGCCGATCTGGTTGGCGGCGGTGGCAAGGCTCTGGATGTTGTGGGCGCTCTGGTCGGCCGCCTGGGCGGCTTCCTGGGCGATGCGGTTGGAGTTGCCGACCTGCCCGGAAATCTCCCGGATCGACGCCGACAGCTCCTCGGTGCCCGCGGCCACCGTCTGCACGTTGGAGGCGGCCTCCTCGGCGGCGCCGGCCACGGCCTGCGCCTGACGCGAGGTTTCCTCGGCGGTGGCCGACAGGTTGCGCGCCGCATCGGCGATGGTGCTCGACGAACGACCGAAGGTGTCGGCCAGCGCTTCCATGCGGCCGACGAACCGTTCGGCGAGACTGGCCCTGGCGCGGGTCGAGGCCTCGCTGGCCTCGCGCGCCGCTTCCTGCTCGCGGCGCATCTCGGCGGCGCGGGCGAGCTCGTCACGGAAGGCGGAGAGCGCCGCGCTCATGGCGCCGATCTCGTCGGTGCGCTCTGCGTGGCCGATTTTCACGTCGTAGTTGCCCGCCTGCATGTCGGCCATGACGCCGATGCTCTCGCGGATCGGCGCGGCGACCCGGCGGTTGATCAGGAAGGCGGACCCGAGGCCGATCAGGATGCTGAGGGCGATCGAGGTGAAGGTGGCGACGGTGATGGTGCCCTGCGCGGCCTCCATGGCCTCGGCGCGGGAGGCCAGCAGCGAGGCCTCGGCGTCCTTGAACGCGGCGAGGATGGCGCGGAGCTTGCCGAAATACGCCTTGCCGACGCCCTGGCGCTCGATGTCGCGCGCCGCCTCCTGCGTCTCGGGCTTGGCCATCAGGTCGATGGCCTTGTGCGACACGTTGTCCTGCCAGGCCTGGACCTCCTTGGCGAGATCGGCGAGGCGCGCCTGCTGGGTCGGGTTATCGCTGGTCAGGCTGCGCGCCTTGTCGAACGCCGCCTTGAAGTCGGCCTCTCCGACCTTCAGCGGCTCGAGGTTGGCGGTGTTGCCCGTCACAAGGTAGCCGCGCAGGCCGGTCTCCTGGTTGACCATGGCGGCCAACGTCTGGTCGGCCGCCTGAAGAACCTCGTAGGTGTGGATCGTCCAGCCGACGTTCTGGGCGACCGACTGGTTGGCCATCTGCACGAACAGGCCGCTCCCCAGCCCTCCGGCGATGACGACGCCGAAGGCGAGCAGCAGCTGGCCACGAAGCTGAAGCCGAAATGCCATGAGAATCCCTCCGTGACCTGCGCTGCGCAGGCCCGTTGTTGCATTGCGTTTCCTGAAATGGAGACGAAGCCCCGCCACCAGAGCGATTTGTCAGCCGAGATGGACAATTCGCGCCCACTCGCTTCTGCCGGCGCCTTATGGTTAACAGCGAATGATTTATGACAGCTTAACGATAGTTATTTCTATCATTGGGTGTTTTTGGTAGTATCGCCGACCGTACCGCAACTTTTTCAATATGCACGCAGCCCTTCCGCGTGACCGCGTTGGCCGGTCCTGCAAACGCTAAAGTGGCGGCCCCGGCGCACCCGGGGCGCCTTTCTCCGGCGACGAGAGCGCCTCCGACATGCGTCCGCTCACTCCATCTCCATCAGTTCCCTGAGCCCCGGCGACACCCCGCCGAGGTCGACGACGGCGCGGACGCGCGTCATGCGCTGGGTGTGCGAGGTGGGCGAGGCCGACATCGGATAGGCGAGCCGCAGTCCTTCCAGATCGGTCGTGGTCAGCGCCGTGCCCGGCGTAGGATTGTAGCAGGGGCTTTTCACGCCATCGACGAGCATGGTCGGGCTTGTCTGGTAATAGTCCATGATCGACTTGCGGTCGAAGCCGCTTGAGAACCGGTGGTCCCTCTCGTCGTTGTTCAGGCGGTCGAAGTTCGCCTTGACCTTGGCTTCGTCCCAACCCCACAGCCGCTTGACTTCCGCATAGTCGAACCGGCAGGGCGCATCGGGCTTCTGGTGCTCGTGGAAGAAGCCGAGGGCATGGATGAACTCGTGCCACACCTGCCAGCCCTGCGGCGCGCCGCCCAGGAAGATGTTCGCCTCGTCGAGGTTGGCCTTCCTCATGCCGTTGCGCCCGATCCGGGCGCTGCAACAGGGCGCGCCGGCCCCGACGGCGATCCGGATCTCCTCGGTATAGAGCCCTTGCGCGTTCTTCTTGCAGTCGGGAAATGGGTCCGTGCTCTGGAAATCGATGGCGATGTTGATTTTCGCATCGGTCAAAAGCTTGGCGGCGGAGTTGAAAATGGATCTTCTCTCGCTCTGCGTTCCGCCGATGAAGCATCCTTTCAGCGTCTGCCCGGGCTTCCACAACAACACTCTGGAATAGAAATACCTCTTGTCTTCATCCATCGTCGAGTTGTTCAGCTTCTCCATCTCCCTGAGAAGCGGCGCGGCCTCGTCATTGAAATCGGGATTGAACGTCCCCCACTCGTTATGTGCAACGACAGGTCCGGCCGTTGTCAGGCCGGCGATCAAAGCCAGAAAGACACTGTTGCGCATTCGACCCCCCTAGATTGTCTTGAAGACATACGTATTATATGATAAGTTGAATTAACTTAGCAACATCTGGGTGGCTGCGATGACTCGGTCGCGGATGTTATTTCTTTGCCATTTCTTGTCTTTATTTGTAGCCGCACTGACATTTATCGCGATCCCGGCCGATTCAACGCGCGCGCAGCAGACCGACGCCACGATCGGCGCCACGATCGGCGCCACGTCCGAAGTCGCCGAGGATAGCGTGCCCTTCCCAGGGGAGTCGCTCCCCCCCGACGGCAACGGCGCCCTGCCGCCGCGCCTCGCCCTCGTCATTGGCGTATCCGACTACGACGCGACCGATCGCGTGCGCCTGCCGAGCCTGCCCGGCGTCGCCAGGGACACGCCGAGGGTGGTCAAGGCGCTCGCCAATGCCAATTTCCACATCACCGAACCCCGGCACAACGGCGGCCGGGTGACGCGCAACGACATCCTGGAAGCGTTGAACCGCTTCTCGCTCGACGTGGGGCAACTGAAATCGGCCTCGGGCAAGAAGCCGGTGGTGCTGGTCTATTTCGGCGGCCATGGCGTGACCGACGGCACCGACAACATTCTCATTCCCGCCGACTTCAACCCCACCTACCAGGAGGACGTGCGGCAGTTCGGCCTGCCACTCGAAATCATCCGGCAGCGACTGGCGGCGCTGGACGTTTCGCTGCGCTACATCATCCTCGACGCCTGCCGCAACGAGCTGCCGCTGTCGCTCGCCTCTGTGTCCGGCTCTGGACCCGAGACCTACAAGCCGGGCGTGACCCGGATGGCGATCGACACCGCCGACGAGACCATCTGGTTCGCCACCCTGAGCGGCGACGTGGCCGACGACGACAACACCTTCACCCGAAGCCTCGTCGATGTGCTCGACAGGCAGATGGCCGAGGCCCAGCGGCAGGCAAGGGATCCCCGCTTCTCGGACGAAGCTCCACCGCCTCAGCCCGTCGCAAACACCTATGGCGACACCAGCAGGGTGCTTGCCCTGGTCGCGAACGACTTGCGGAGGTTCGGCCAGACCCCCGATCATGCCGGCAATCCGCTGCCGCTGATCCTCTACCCGACCAAGGCCAACTACCGGGCGGAGCGCAGGCTGTTCGAACAGTTCGATGCGGCGGAAGCGCTGTCGCAAGCGGAGCGGCGCTATTGTCTGGGCAAGACCTATCTCGACGCCTTTTTCCTCTACTCCTATTTCTCCCACGCCATCGCCGACTGGAACGCCAGGTTCGAGAAGCTCGCCGGCGGGGCGAAGCTGCCCTCCTGCGCCGACTTCACCGCCAACAGGACGGCCGAGGCCGATCTGCCGGTCAAGACGGTGACCGGAGAGTGGCTGTCCGGAGCCCTCGTCCCGGCCGCGCAGCGACCGACCCTCGGGATGATGGCGACCCTCGGCGGTTACGCCTCCACGGCGCCGCTGTCCGACATTGTCCGGCAGGAGATCGGTGGCTTTTCCGGGGAAACGCCGCTGCGCGCCCTGGCGGTGGCCGGCACCGATCTGTCGATCTATCGCTTCGCCAATGCCGGCGCCGAGACGCTGGCGACGATCGGCCGGGGGCAGTTGCTGTCGGTCGGCGACACCAACGGCGCCTTCGTCCGCGTACGGACGCCCGACGGCCAGCAAGGCTATGCCGAGCAGAAGCTCGTCAACGCCGGCACCAGCCTTCTCCGCGTCACCCTCGCCTACGACGACGCCGGCGAACTCACGGGCACCTCGCAGACCGCCCTCAAGGCGCTCTCCGATACCGTCGTCTACGATGTCGCCATCGAGTACCGGGCCAGCGACGGCGGCGGCGGGCTGCTTTATGCGGTGTCCGCCTTCGACGATCTGAGAAAGGCTACCTTCGTGCCCGAGGAAATCGTACCGCTCTACCGGGCCGCCGACGCATCCGTCTTGCCGCAGGCCCGCTCCGTCCGCATCCTGCTCACGGCCCTGCCGCTCGATCCGGCCCTTCGCGACAATGCCTTTTCCTACAGCGGCGGAGCGGTGAGCCTCGACACCGCGTGGGAACTCAGCCAGCCGGTGCTGGCCTCCGCCTCGGCCGGCGCCATCCTGGGCCAAGGCAGCGCCCTTGCCTGCGCCTCGCCGCTCCCTTCGGCGGCCGGCAAGATCGCCATCGTCCGCTATCCCAGCGCCGGCGAGGCCGAGGCGGCGGAAAGCGTGCGGCGCGTGCTGGGAGCGATCGGCTTCTCGACGCCCGACCCGATCCAGAAGGGAACGCGAATCCAGAAGCAGGGCACGCGCATCACCTATTGCGCCGGCGATGAGGCGCTGATCGACGAGGCGAAGGCCCGGCTGTCGGCCTGCTTCGGCGAGGCCTTCCGCTACTTCCCCACCGCCGACAAGGCACTCTGCGCCTCCGGCCGCATCGACGTGGTCGTGACCGAGCCGGCCTTGACCATCGACTGATACCGCTTCCGTCAGGTTTCGACCTTCCGGGCGGAAGCTGGCGGAAACGGAAGCGCCCGACCGGGCGCCGGCCGGTCAGGCCGAAACCCGCTTGAGCCGGATGCAGCCAGATCAAGCGGAACGGGTATGAGCCGAAAGGTTTGCCCCCCGCCGGCGCCGCACTTCTCCGGCGTAACCGAAAATTATCTCTGCTTCGGCGACAGTATGCACGAATGAACCGCATCGCGGCCGCACGGCGCGCCGAGGCGGAGGTCCTCGAGCGCAGGCGGAAGTGGACATGCTGTCGATCAGGTTTCAGCTGAGGTCGTTGCTGGTGATCTTCACGGCGCTGCTCGTGTTTCTTTCGGCGGCCACGTGGTACAGCCTCAACTGGATCCGCACCACCCAGGACAGCGGCGCCACCATCGCCGCCGAGGCCAACGAGGCCGCCAACGCCAGTGCGCTGGGCGCCCGCCTCTATCGCATCATCGCCGACAGTGTCATCAACCGCGATCTCGACGTCAGCCGGCGCGACTGGGCGGCGGCGCTGAAGGCCGGCGAAGCGGCGCTCGGGCGCCTCGCCACCCTCTACGAGACCGAGATGCTGCCGGCGATCGAGAAGTCGACGGAAGTCACGCAGGACATCCGCGACCTCGACGGCCGCATCGACGACATCGTCACCGAGATCGCCGACAAGTTCGGCACCGTCCGCACGCTGGCCGAAGCCGAAGCCAAGACGGTGGACGCCACGTTCGACGGCCTCGTCGCCAGCTTCCAGACGACGGCGATCGCCATCCTGCTCGCGGCGCTGCTCCTGGTGGCCGCCCTCAGCCTGAAGATCGACCGGGGCGTGTCCACCGGTGTCACCGGCATTTCCCGCGCCCTCCAGGCCATCGCGCGCGGCGACCTCACCGCCGCCTTCGCCACCGCCCGGCGCGACGAGTTCGGCCGGATGGCCGAGGAACTCGACCAGGTGCGGCGGAGCCTCATCGATGCCGAGGCGCTGCGCAACGACATGACCGGCCGGCAGGCGGTGGAGCGCGAGCGGCTGGAACGGACCGCCGCGCTGACCCGTGACTTCGCCGAGCGCATGCGCGTGCTGTCGGAGGATTTCGGCAAGTCGTCGGGCGAAGTGGCCGATAGCGCCCGCAACCTTTCCGCCACCGCCGAGGAAACCGCCCGGCAGGCCCAGCAGGTGGCCGGCGCCGCCGAGGAGGCCTCGACCAACGTGCAGACCGTGGCGGCCGGCGCCGAGGAACTGTCGGCCTCCATCGACGAGATCGCCCAGCAGGTGTCCAACTCCTCCGAGATCGCCCGCGCCGCCGCCGAAGAGGCCGAGACCTCGGCCAGGAACGTCGAGGTGCTCTCGGTCTCCGCCCAGGAAATCGGCGAGGTGGTGACGCTGATCAACTCCATCGCCGCCCAGACCAACCTCCTGGCCCTCAACGCCACCATCGAGGCGGCGCGAGCGGGCGATGCCGGCAAGGGCTTCGCGGTGGTCGCCTCCGAGGTGAAGCTTCTCGCCGACCAGACCGCCAAGGCCACCGAGGAGATCGGCCGCAAGATCGCCGAGGTTCAGTCGGCCACCACGCTGGCCGTCGAATCCATCTCGCACATCGTCGAGACCATCGACCGCATCCAGCACACCTCCGAGGCGATCGCCGGCGCCGTCGAGGAACAGGGCGCGGCCACCGGCGAGATCGCCCAGAACACCCAACGCGCCGCCGCCGGCACCGCCGACGTGACGCAGACCATCACCGGCGTCGGCGCCGCCGCCGAGATGACCGGCACCGCCGCCACCCAGCTGATGACCCTCTCCAGCCACCTCGACGCCCAGTCGCGCGACCTCAGCGACCGCGTCCAGGCCTTCGTGAGGGAGTTGGGCGCGGCGTGAAGATCGTGTTGGCTTGGCTTTTGGAGCGGGATAACGGCGTTGCGTTTCGTTCTGCCCGAGGTACACCGTGAACTCGCACGCGAATTCACGGTGTACCTCGGGCAGGAGGGGGCAAGGGGTTGATATCGAGCTCCCTTGGTTCAAGGAGCTTGATAGGGGCCGGGGAGATTTCTCGTCCTGAGGTCCTGCGCATAAAGCGCAGGATGACAGTTAATTGATATAAAACAAGGGGATGCGTCGTGTTTCCGCGGCGCTTCCGGCGACCGGAAGGGGCTCCCGCTCCCATCACTCTCCCGTCATCCTGGCGAAGGCCGCTTGCATTCGCGCGCGAATGCAAGGTGGACCTCGGGCCGTAAGGGGCGATGTCGGTGATATCGGGCTCCCTTGGCTCAAGGAGCTTGATAAGGCCGGGGAGATTTCTCGTCCTGAGGTCCTGCGCATAAAGCGCAGGATGACAGTTAATTGATATAAAACAATGGGATGCGTCGTGCTTCCGCGGCGCTTCCGGCGACCGGAAGGAGCTCCCTCTCCCATCACACTCCCGTCATCCTGGCGAAGGCCAGGACCTCAGGCAGGATGGAGCGCGACGCCCATATCGCGCTCCAAAAGCCGAGCCAGCACGATCCTCCGCGCTCCACTGCCTATAGATCCCCTCGCCGCAGATGTGTGCACAGCGTAGCGCCCGTCCGCCGCAGCGGGGGAGAACGCGAGGGTCTTCACCGCCCTTCATGCTCCACCCGATTTCGAGCCTTGAACGCCTCGAAATCGAACGGCTGCGGCTCGCCGGAGTCTTCCCCGGCAATCAGCGCGTCCTGAAGGGCCTTGACCTTGGCTTCGTGCTCTTCCAGAAGCCGCAGCCCGGCCCGCACGACGTCACTGGCGGACCGTGGGAGTGGCCGCCCCTTTCCGAGATCAGCCGTCTCGGCTGTCACCATCTGAGCGAGCGCAGCAAGTTCCATCAATCCCTGATTAGGATTTGCCGGCTATCCTCTCGGGCAAACGTGACGCGCCATCCCGTGCGCCCGCGCAAGCGGAGCGGCCGGGAGCTGCGGAAAACAGGGAGGCAGAGGCTCCGGAAAGCCGACTTTGCCGGAACCTCTTCAGCGGCATGGGCAAGCTCTTCCAGTTTCGCCGGCTCAAGCACGGCGACCCCGAAAAGTTCAAGGTCCTGGCGGAAGATATCCGGCGCGACCGCCGGGACGGCATCAGCTGGCCTGTCGTCGCCATTCTGGCGACTGTCGCCGCGATCCTGATCTTCACCGCCGTCATGATGGCCGGCGATTACCCCTTCGGCGGGATCTAGCATTCGCCCGAAAAGTTGCAGACTTTTCGGAAAAGCAGATGCGCACGGCAAACCATCCGCCCGAAAAGTTGTGAGACTTTTCGGACAAGCAGATGCGCACCGGTCGGTGGCGAAGCCCTTCAGCTCCATCACGTTGCTTCCGACATGTAGAGCGCCGACAAGGCACCGCCTCGGCGTGGCCCAAAGGTGCAATAGCGGCATGCACTGTAAGTAATACGGATGGTCGTGAACGAACAGTTCAAATGGCGCGCGCCATTCGTTCAAAATCACGCACAAGCTCGGAGTAAAACACTCCAGCGCACATTAATGGACGCTCAAATAATAGAGGATACGATAGCTAGACATGCGCGGATCTTGCGAAGGCGAAGAGACGTTTCTTCAATCCGATTCACATCTTGTTTGCCTTGGAGGGCATGGATGGGAGCGACCGGCCCCGGCATTGCACGGGACGACCCTCTGAGCGAACGGCCGTATCTCCAGGAGATACGGGCCGAGCAGCTGTCCATTGCCCTCGCCAACTTGCCGACCACGCTGATCTCGTCCGTATTGATCGCCCTGTCGGGCGCCGTCGTCCTCAACATCGAGGGCGGCTATTGGTGGATCCCCTGGTGGGTCGCCGCCGTGGTCGCCGTCGCCATCGTGCGCGGGTTCTGGCTTCTCCGGCTGCGCAGCGGGCCCGAGGCCACCCGCGACACCGAGGCCTGCCTCAGGCAGCTTGGCAGTTTCGCCTTGCTGGCCGGCCTCATCTGGTCGGCCGTACCGCTGATGCAGGTCGGCGACATCGAGACCATGGCGGGCGCGTTGACGGCCTTCCTCATGGCCGGCATCTCCGCCGGCGCGCTCATCCAGAGCATGACGCTGGCCCAGCCGGGCATTCTGTTCTTCACGCCCATTCTTCTGGCGACCACCGGCACCTTCCTTGCCCAGGGCAACCTCCCTTGCGCGGTGATCGGGGCGAACACGCTGCTGCTGCTCGTCATGATGATCCTGCAGGCCAGGCGCGGCTCGGCGCGGTTCTGGCAGGGCGAGGAGGCCCGCCTCAGCTCGCAGGCGCTCGCCCGCTCACTCAACGAATCCAACCGCAAGCTGGACTACCTCGCCAACCACGACAGCCTGACCGGCCTTCCCAACCGGGCCGCCTTCAACGCCGAGCTGTCGGCCCGCGAGGCGCGGGGCGCCGCGCTGGCGCTTGCCGTCGTCGACCTCGACAATTTCAAGCTGATCAACGACACCCACGGCCATCTCGTCGGCGACAAGGTGCTGATCGAGGCCGCCGTGCGGCTCTCCCGCGCCTGCCAGCCGTCGGATTTCATCGCCCGGCTCGGCGGCGACGAGTTCGCCCTCATCATCGACGCCGCCGACGACGGGAAGCGGGCCGAAGCCCTGTGCGAGAAAGTGGTGGCGGCGATGGAGCGGCCCTTCGTCACCGACGGCATCGCCTCGCCGGTGGGCGCCTCGATCGGCCTCGCCCTGTTCCCGCAGGACGCGGCCGAACTGTCCGGGCTGTTCGCCGCCGCCGACATCGCGCTCTACGCCGCCAAGGAGAAGGGCAAGCGCCGCGTCTCCCGCTTCGACGCCGAGCTGCGCATCCAGCTCCAGCGCAGCCAGCGCATCGAGGCGGAGATCGGCGACGCCCTCGCGGACCGCCGCCTCGACGTGGTCTTCCAGGGCCAGCACGACCTCGGGACCGGCGCCGTCATCGGCCACGAGACGCTGATCCGCTGGTCCCACCCCGAGCTCGGCGCCATCAGCCCGCCGGAGATCCTGGCGGCGGTGCGCGGCGCCGACATGGGCGACCGCCTCACCGCCTTCGTCGCCACCGAGGCCTGCCGCCTGCTGCGCGCGCTGACCCATGCCGGCGACACCAGCTCCACGGTGGCCATCAACATCTCGCCAGGCGAGTTCCTGACCGGCAAGCCGGTGGACATCCTGCTTGCCACCATCGACCGTTTCGCCATCCGCCCCGACCGCTTCGAGGTGGAGGTCACCGAGGAAACCATCCACGACCTCACGGGCGTCGGCGCCGAACTCCGGCGGCTGGTGGACACCGGGGTGAAGATCGCCATCGACGACTTCGGCGCCGGTCACTCCTCGCTGGTCAAGCTGGCCTCCCTGCCCTTCGGCCGGCTGAAGATCGACCGCTCCCTGATCGCCGGCATCGACGCCCAGGAAAAGAACGCCCAACTGATCGGCGCCCTGATCAACCTCGGCGCCCAGCTCAACTTCTCGGTCCTGGCCGAAGGCGTCGAAACCCGCGCCGAAGCCGACATGCTCGGCCGCTACGGCTGCACTGAGGCGCAAGGCTTCCACTTCTCCCGCCCGGTGGCGGCGAAGGAGATCGTGACGAAGGCAAGGGAACAACACGCCGAAGTCGAACAGCTCAAACGAATCTCGTGAGAAGGGGCGAAGCGGCGCCATCCCCTGGCTGAGGGAGACGCGCACAACGCCGGTCGGCGATGGAAGCAGCCCGCCGGTCGGTTCGCCGTCCTGCCGTCCACCATCTCCTTGATCCGCCACCCGGAGTCTTCGCTGGACGACCAGATGCTTCAATTTGGTCGGCGAAGACCCCAGAAAAACCAGGACCACTCGATCAGCCGGCCGCCGCATCCCTCGGCGCGGTGCAATACCAGACGATCAGCACAATCGTCCCGATCGGGAACAGGCACGACAAGAGCTGGAACCAGCCGCTACGGTTGATGTCGTGCAGCCGCCGCGCTGCCAGCGCGATGGACGGGAAGAAGATGCCCAGCGTCCACACCGCGCCAAGAAGCGGAATGAACGAGACAATGGTGTTGACGATGAACAGGAACAGGATCGCCCACCAGAACTCCGACCGGCTGGCACGCCCCGAGAAGTTGAAATAGTTGGAGAAAAAGGCGCCGATCGCTTGACCGAACCCCATCGGCCGGCCAACCTCGCCGAACCTGTTGGCGCCGGCGGGCGCGCGCATCAACACAAATGGAATCGGCAGCAGGATCCAGATCAGGATCATCAGCAACGTCGCGGTTCCAGACTCCATCATCGCCCCCTCTTAAGCCCCGATAACGCTTCGGCCCGACCGCATTCCCTCCCACGGGGAATCGCGCGATAAGCAAGAGTAGCGGCTGGCATCCCGCCGCCGCAACCTGGGATAAACTCTCCAGGGCCGGCGGAGACGACCATGCCGACAAGACCGCCGCCGGACGACGCAAGGCCGCCGAGTGGCTGAAATACCTGGAAAACCAGTCGGCACACCGCCCGCCCGACGATCCCATGGCAACCTACAGCTTCCTGTGGCTCTGGGAAGAACTCGGAATCGCCGACCTCCGGCAATGAAGAGAAAAGTGGTGGGCCCGGCAGGACTCGAACCTGCAACCAGACCGTTATGAGCGGCCGGCTCTAACCATTGAGCTACAGGCCCATCGCGGAACCGGCGGAGCGGCGCTTGCCGCACGCGCCCCGTTCCAGGGCGCCTGTTTCTGCCATCCCCCACCGCTGGAATCAAGGCGCTTCATCGGCTTGGCGGCGTGGAAGGCGATGGCGTGGACAAGCCGGCCCGCACATCGTCGTAGAAGGCGGCGCAGTCGGCGGTCCGGCGGTCGACGCCGTCGGCGACGATCTGCCAGCGCCCCTGCACGGCGCGCCATTTCTCGCCCGCCCTCGGCGTGACGCGCGGCATTGGCTCGCGGCAGCGGGGCGGCAGCGCCGGTAGACTGACGCCGGCCGCTTGCCGGCCGATCTCACTTGATGCCGCCGTGAGGCGCTGGTCGAGCGTTCCGCAGCCAGCCAAGATCGCCGTCAGTGACGCGGCAGCCATCATCGCCACCATCGGCGGCCACCGCCGCCTCGTACCGCTTCCACGCATCGTCCGCATCCCTGCTTGCCGCCTCGGCCCGCGCCCGATCGCTGGCCGCCGCCGTTTCCGCCAGCTTGAACTGGCGTCGCATTTCCTGGATCTGACCCTCGAGCGCCAGCTTCTCCGACGCCGCGACGAACCCCTCGCGCGCCGCCCGGGCGACGGCCGGATCGTCGATCCAGGCGTCGTAGAGGCTGAGCGCGGCGAAGGTGATGGCCGCGCCGACGACGAGGCCGGCGATGGCGGCAACCGTGGCGCCGAGCTTGTTCAGAAGGCCGAGCATCACGGCGCCCCCGAGACGCAGAGTTCGCCCTCGCCGATGCGCGCGGCATCGCCCATGCCGCGCCGCCGGGCGAGGCCGACGATCATGCGCCCACCGGCCCGGTTGAAGGCGGTGGCGGCCGTGCAGCTTTCCAGCCAGCGCCCGGCCCGGCCGAGCCGAGCCGCCGTCGACCGACAGGCAGCGCCGGCGCCGATGTTCCAGGCGAGCGAGTTCATCATCGCCCGCCACGAGAGGGGCGCGGCGGACCAGTTGGCAATGCAGGCGACGAGTTTCTCGCGGTAGTCGCGGACGATGCGGCTGGCGAGGCGCCTGTCGCAGCCGGCCGGCGTCTCGATCATGCCGCGTTTGACCCCTTGCGTGTCGCCATCGCAGATGGTCCACACCGGCGGCTGGGCGATGGTGTCGAGATAGGCGGTGAGCGAGCGCCCCTCCCACGGCTTCACCAGCACGGTGACCGCCAGCGCCACGTCGTCGGGCATCGGCGCGGAGCCGGGCATCAGCGCCAGCGTCCCGCCGCCCCCGGCCGACAGCAGCAAGGCGGCGATGGCCGCCCGGGCGCGTTTGGTCGGCGTCAGCTTAATCGTCGGCATCGTGCAAGGTCTCCTGAAGGACGAAGCGGGCGACGAAGGCGGCGAACACCACGGCGAAGGCCACGAAGGGGAAGACCGCCGGCGGGATCAGTTCGCTGCCGGAGAGATAGGGCAGCACCGCTTCGGCGGCGGTGAGCAGGCCGCCGGCGATCAGCACACGGCAGGTCCAGGACCGCCTGAGCACTCGGCCGGCGTTGGGTACGAGCTTTGGTCGTTTCATGACGAACTCCAGCCGGAGCACGCGGCCAAGCCGCTGCTCGCTTTTGCTGGAGAGACCATAGGGCGGGGTGGGTTTGCGGACTGGCGCGCCGGGTTCAGTCGATCCTGAGCCAGTGGCGCAGGAACGCGGCGGCCTGGTCGGAGAACCAGGCCAGCGTGGCGCCCAGGCTGACGCCGCCGATGGCCAGCACGCCGACGAGCCTGAGGCCGGTGGTCTTTATGTCCTGCCAGTCCGCGACGGCCGGCAGCACGGTTTCACTTTGCGTCCGCGCCATGTCCTCGACCGCCTGCCGGCTCAGCGTCAGCTCGGTCTTCAGCGCCGCAAGCTCGCGCGCCTGCTCATCGAGGCGGCGATGCATGGCGGCACGATTGTCGCGCGCGGCGATCTTCTCGTCGCCGAAGTCGCGCACAAGGTGCTGGACGCCGGCGCTGAGTTCGCCAAGCCGGACCAGCACCTCATTGGTGGGATCGGCGTCGGAAAAGAGGGGCGTCACCATCACACCGGCCAACCAGCGGTTTCATCGATGGCATCGAGCGCAGCGGCGTCCTCGGCGGCGAGAGCAGCGTCCTTGAGGTCGCGCCGGTGCTGGACGATGGCGGCGTACCAGTTGCCCACCGAGACGGCCAGCGTCAGGCCAGCGACCGGTGTCGCGAGTGGAATGCGCACGTTCTCAACGGCAATCCAACCGCGCGAGTAACTTTCAGGCCACGTCACGGCACCGGCCGAGGCGGCCGTTGCGGTCGCGGCCATGGCGGTGAGGCCGGCGCGGCTCCCGTCATCAAGGGCGATGTGCAAGCCTCCGTCGATCGGCACGCCGGTGGCTAGCAGAGCGTCGGCGGTCGCCGAGATCGCGGCAAGTTTGGCGGCGCGGATATCGTCGAGAGACCATGTCGGCTCTAGGTCGGGGTGCTCCGTCAAGGCTCCGGTGTTGATGTCGACTTCAATGCGCATGATCACTCCCAGAAGATGTTAACCTTGCCGGCATCGAACACGTCCGCGCCGTTTATCGTTGTTAGGCGAATTCGGGTAAGTTCTTCGGCCAGCTCTTTCCTGCCACCAGCGCCGAACAAGTAGTTCACGTCATCGCGACCGCTTGCCAAACCGGAAACCCACTTGTTGCCGGTGACCCGAGCTATCGTCAGTATGCCCGACGACACCCCGCTGGCCGCGCCGGGCGCACTAAACAGCAGTCCGTTCGTCGCGCTGTGACCGCCCGTAGAGTTAGAGCCGCCGGCCGCGCCTCCACCTGACAGGTATCCCGTTACGGCGAAACCGGTCTCTGTTCCGAGCTGTATAATTCCATCACCGCTACCGGTGGTACTCACGCCGAAAAAGGCCACCTTCAGCAATTGAATGCCGGGAGGTAGCCCCGTAAAGTCGACTGCTGTTCCG
This sequence comes from Pleomorphomonas sp. NRK KF1, assembly GCF_023721755.1. Classification (GTDB taxonomy): domain Bacteria; phylum Pseudomonadota; class Alphaproteobacteria; order Rhizobiales; family Pleomorphomonadaceae; genus Pleomorphomonas. The sequence goes on from NZ_JAMDLH010000004.1 coordinate 235,168, forward strand.
GTCAACGACACCGACACGCCGCGTTTTAGCGACGACGGAAGATTGATAAGCTGGCTCCCGTCAATGGCAGGAAGCTTTCCCGCGACATCGAGAGCGACAAGATTGTTGGCGCCTGTTCCGACGACGCGTCGAGCAAGCGCGGCGAGATTTCTTGCTAGGGTCATGATGCATCCTTGATGCCAAAGAGCCTACAGACACACGTGAAGGTTCCGGTGCTGGGTATTAGCCTAACCAAATCATAAGGGCCTGGCGTCTGGATGCGTCCGGCCGCAGAAAACTCCGCGCCAGCGAGCCAACCATTTGCCCGCACAAGACCGGAAAGATTGTCCAAAAGTATGTCGACGTCAGTCCAGGCGACGCTTGGATTAAGCGCAAATGAGGCAGCCCCAGACGAAAAGTCTGTAGTGGCACAACCGGTTACACGATACTGGAATATGCCTTTGTAGTCCGTCGCTCCGGCAAGAAGAGAGCCGGCACCTTTGACCCGAGCTCGCATTGACAGTATGTGCGCAGCCGTATTACCCAGCAACTGTAGCTCAACTTGGGAATACCCATCCGGTAGTACAATGTCCGCGAAAGTCGCCGCGTCGATGTTTGTGATGGAGATTAACTTCCGGCCGATACCCACAATCTGCGCCCCGTCTACCGCCGGAATCCTGCCTCCCGCATCCAGCCTCAGCACCTCCCCCGGCCCTGTCCCGGCATTCTCCACCGCCGCCGATCCCAGCCTCAGATTCGCCCTGGCTGCGGCCTTGTCGCCGAGGTCCGCGAGATTGGCGGTCGGCTGCATGACGTTGGCCACCTCGAACGAGCTGATCACCACGCCGGAGATGCGGTCGCCGGCTTCCGCTGCCGTCGCCAGCGTCAGCGTCGATCCCGCAATGACGTAGTCGACGCCGCCGGTCAGCCAGGCGCCGTTCTGAGACACGATGCAGGCGTTGGGCGCCGGCGACATGCCGAGATCGAAGGCGCTCTGCCCCTCCGCCGCGGTGAAGCCGAAGGGCGTCAGGGCCTTGTCGAGCCCCAGATTCTCCAGCGCCCGCGCCTTTTCATCATCGGTCAGCTGCTGCTCGACGGCGTAGGAGACGGCGCCCTCCACCGAGGCCGCCGCCGTCTCGGCCCTATCGGCGGCGTCGGCGGCAATCTCCGCCTTGTCACCGGCCGTCGCAGCGGCCTGCACCGCGGCTCCCTTGGCGGCAACCGCGATGTCCCGTGCCATCTCGATATCGGACGCCGACGGCCCGCCCGTGGCGCCGCCGTTCCCGTCTGAGACGAACACCGACCCCGCCGCCACCAGATCGGCCGAGGCGCGCAGCTTGAAGGCGCGCGCCACCTCTTCGGCCAGTTGCAGGTCGCGCTGCACGCCCTCGTCCAGCGCCCTCTCGATCGTCTCGGCGAAATAGGCGCCCTGGTTTTCGAGGTCGATCTCCTGGATGAACGGCACGTTGAGAACCAGCGTCACCAGGCACCCGGAGGGATGGGCGACCGCCGTCTCCACCACCCCGCCGCCATCCTCGCCGACGCCCGACACCGCGTAGTCGGCCCCGAGCGACAGCGTGGTCTCGACGCCCGCCTCGTCGGTCAGGATGACGCGGACATGCGCCGCCTCGAAGATCTTGAAGGCATAGGGAAAATGGGTGGTTGCGCCGTTGCAGGCGTAGGGGCCGGAGCGGTTGGCTTCGCTCGCAATGGTCATGGGCGAACCTTCTGAGAGGCACCGACAGGGGAAAGCGGCAACCGCTTTCGGCCATGGCGGCGCGACAAGGGGGACTCGATGTGCGAGACCCTAGGGCCGCCGGGTTTGTTTCATCGCGCGCCGGCCTGCGGGCCAACCGCTATCCGGGCAAACCCTCTTGGAATGCCAGTTCAGGTAGCACAAACTGCCAGCCACGACTCGCCGCCCGCCAACGGGCCGCGACAACGCCTCGGGAGCTTCGGAAGATGACCCTGTTTTTCGTGATGCTTGTGGTGAAGCTCCTCGACGTCGCGTCGATCGCATCGCTGATCGTCGGCCTGTTCAAGGTCCGGAACGCCGTCGGCTACCCCGTGGCGATCGGCCTCGCCATTCTGGGGCACATCATCCTCAGGAGCACCCAGATCCTGGGCTTTAGGTGGGACGCCATGGAGTTCATCAGCATCGCCGCCGGCGTGATCGCCGCCTGCCTTGCCTTCTTCATCGGCAAGGCCATCCGCAGGGATATCAAGAACTAGAGCCGGCCGGCGAACTCTGGTTCGCCAACATGCTCTAGACCTGCGGCTGTCATTTGCCGAGCGCCTTCTCCTTGGCGATGGCCAGAATGTCCTCGGCAATGGGCCGGGCATGGGCGTCGATCCCGTCCTGAGTCAGGCTCGAATGAGTCTTGTTTGCGTTCCGAGCGATCACCTCGTCGAAATACTGCTGCTTTTCTTTCTCGATCTTCTCATCATAGCGTTGCGTCTTCTTGAGGTCAGTATCCCCACGGATATATTCCGTCAGGATCTGCGCCTTGAACATATTCAGCTTGGCAAGTGGCGCAAGACCTGCGCGGTGGGCCTCGGCAGCGAGCAGCACATAGGAAAATGCAAACAACTTCCTGAATTTGAGCGAGCCATCTTTTCCCGCGAAAACCTCATCGCGAAGACCTTCTATGCTTTCGATGACCATGTTTTCGGCGGTCTTGACGATAACGGCCTTTTCCAGCTCGTCGAACTTGCTCAGATCGACGAACCCATCCGCTGTCATGGCAACGCTGCCGGCCTCGGCGTGAAAACCGCCAAGCAACACGGCGAGCGCCATCACCACCCCCAGAACGAACGTCCGCACGGTCAACTCCTCCCCTGTCCATTCCGGGAGAACCCCTCGATGGTCCCTGCCATATATCGTCTAAAGCCAAACCAGAGCATTCTCGAGCAAAGCGGATACCGGTTCGCGCGAAGAAAATGCCTCAACTCAAAAAGATCGTGCCCGAGCGCCGCTTCCGGCACGGCTTCTACCCGGCGGACTCGAGCACCCGCCGGTCGGTCACCTCCATGTCGACTTGCCTCTTCCAGACAAGAAGCTGCTTGCGGTTGAAGACGTTCGTCACGCGATCGGCATAGGCCCAATAGTCGGTTCCCCAGATATCCCCAACCGGATCGAGGCCAGGGTCGACCGTGCCGTCGTCGGCACCGAACATCTGGTTGGACGACAGCGCCCCCAGCACCGTTTCGTGCCGCCATGCCGCCTGCCAGAGCCCCGAAGAGGCTCCAAGGTCCGCCGTTTGCGCCGATGCGGCCGATGGCAAGACACAGGCGGCGACAGCCACCCACCAAACACGCGTGAAGAGATTCACAAACATGGCACAACCATAGCGACCGCGACACGGTTCGTCACCGCGTGTTTATGCGGTCCTGGCGTATTCCCTATGGGTAGTGCGTGGGGTCTGCCGGCGTCCTCTCATCCGTCGGAACCGAGCGTCCGCCGGTCACGCAACTCCCTGTCGAGCTGGGATGTCCAGGCATCATAAGCCGGCCTGTTCCGCAGCCGACCGAGCTCCGCCGGATAATCCCGATAGTCGGTGCCCTCCGACGCCTGCCAGGCATCGAAGGCCGGATCGAGCGTATCGAGATCGGCACGCCGCATCTCGCCGGCTTGCCACGCCCCGACAACCGTCTCCAACCGCCACGCCGCCTGCCAAATCTCGGAAAGGCTCGGCCGCCCGTCTGGTTGAGCCATGGCCGATGATGGCAGAAGAAGGGAGAGGAAGGAGACAAACACGCATCGGGCTGCTCCATGGATGTGCGCAACCATAGAGCAGCCTAAACCGTTATCAACCCAATCAGGAAGGCCCTGACATCCTTCACCCTGAGCTGTGCATGCCTCAATGGAGGGGGCACAAGAATGAGCCCGAAAGAAATAGGGCTTGAGCAAAGTACCCCTGCCTTCCGTAAACCCAGCATCATCTCAAAGTATCATCAATTATACCCTGGAGGGCCTCTGTTGCTATACTTGAGGTGGTCTCGCTCGCAGAGCGCGTCCGCTGAGAAGCATGGAAGGCTATTTCCCCAATCGTCGTCTCAACAGCGCCCCGAGCTCCGGCAACCATAGCTCTAGCGGGCTTGCGTCCAAATGTTGAAACAGCCCACTTATAGCCGCTACGGCTAAACGGGACGATCTTTCCTACGGGAAAAAGGTCCGCAATGTCGACAGCACCCGCCAAGGTGACCATTGCTTTGCCCTTTAGGCCCGAGGCTGCAATCAGACGCTCATCATTGATCTCCTGATCAATCTGCGCCGCCCATGCGTTGAAAGCCTTCTCATTGAGGAGGGTGGCGAGTTGCTTCGGATAGCGGGCGTATATTGTTCCTTTGGCTCGTTTCCAGGGATCGAAAGCTGGAGTCAGAATATCGGCTCCCTTGACACTATTTTCTTCACTCAAGAGGAGAGAAGCTGCACTGTTTCCTATACGTAAGGCGGGGCCAATCGCTACCATGAATCCTGGATCAGGGTCTGCCTGCGGAGCCGTTGGTGCGTTGCCGATATCTCCCGATTGATTATATAGTTTTATCCATAGCGTTCGCCGGCCTAAGCTTGTGTGAGTGCCACTCGGCGCCTGAGTCGAAGACTCGATAGAAGATCGCAACTCTTCAGCGAGCTTATCGATGACCAATAGCTCCTGGTCGATTGCCTCCTTGCTTGTGTTGAACCCCTTTCCACCCATTTGGTCGATTACAATCTTGCGATGGCGAAGCTCCGCCTGCCTCGCCTGAAAATAGGCCAAACGAGTCTCAGCATAAATATGAGCGTCAGTTTTGTTCTGCTCGTCCAAAGGCCCGGTTGGGTCGAATACAAAGCCAAACCCAGACAAAACCCTTTCACGGGTTGGCTTTCCGTCCCGGTCCTTTCGAACGATGAACACCTCATAGGCAGGGGGCCTTCCCGCAGCCAATCGATGCTCTGTATCGTCCGTAGGTTCAATCATGAGCTCGCCAGGTTTTATCGTCGGATCACCTACAGCCGCTCGTACGGCGTCAAATAGCTGCTCCTGCATCCATTGTGTGGAGCCACCAATATCCGGGTAGTAGGCTTCCGGTGGATACTTCGCGATCACCGGAAAGCCCATAGAAAGTGTTACACCGTACAACCGCGAGAACTTTTCATCGGCCCTCGCCTTAGCAGTCCATAGATAAGGGGCACTCCCCGCCTCACGGCGATATATTTCCTTATACAAATCTAGTATTTCTTTTTCCTGATCGGAATCAAATATAGGAAATGGAGCCATTTCTCCCATTCCGAACAAGCGAACGATATCATCGATATTAATTGTGAGAAGCGCATCATCAATATTTTGCTTATCGATTGCCGGCCTATAATTTGGATCATTGACTCGGATATAATACTCGGACGCCTCCTGGGCCGAGTAACCAAGCTCAGTTACCATATACCGGAAATCGATAGCCGCGTCCTCCACCCCCCCACCATCGACATCACTCCTAAAAGCACCATTGGACACGCTCATCAGTTGCTGCGCCAGTTGAAGTGCACCCTGAACTTTCTCCGGATCCCTCGAGGCGAGCATAACTTGAATACCATTGACAATCTTCGCCGGGACAATATTGGTTTGCCTCACCAAAGACTTAAGAATAGGCAATGCTTTTTCTGGACTTTGCCAGCTTACAAGCTGATCCCACACGGCATCATTTTGGGCGAATCCCTCCTTGCTGTAAGGGTCTAACTTCAGCTCCCCTACAGTAAACTTCTGGACATTCCGCTCCGTCTCCAACCTCTCCTGGTTCTTGGCTTCCCAGGCAGGTCGCAGCTCCGCCTTCTGGTCGGGCTTCAGCACCACGTCTTCGTCGATCTCGCGCAGCGTCAGGGTCTTGTCGCCGCTGTCGATCCGCTGTCGATAGGCCTCGGCTCTGGTCGCCCCAAGCACCATGTCGGCCCGAGCTCTGTCCTGCCCGCTTTCCAACACGCCTGCCAGAGCAGCCTTCCTGAGATCATCGGCCCGGGCCTGAGGGAGCCTGGCCAGAACGGCCTCCACTTCGGGCGGCAGTTGCACGGTCGGCGTCAGCACGGGAGCGCCAATAGGCGGTGCAACCCCGGCGTTCCCTGTGGCTGTCACATCGGAGCCGATGCCGCGCGGCGGCGTCTGCCCGCCACCGTTGGCAATGGCGGCCCGGACGCCCATGAGCTTCACGAAATCCTCGTCGGAGAGCTTGGCAAGCCCTGCCCACGTCGGCGCCAGCTCCTTGCGGATGTCATTCCAAAGGCCGGCGCTGATATCCTCTTCCAGGCTGCGGCCGGTCTGGACATTGTAGTTCTTCCTGGCCAGCCACCAGGCAGCCCGGTCCTGCGAGGCAGGGCTGAAATCGGGCAGTCCCGCTTGGCCAGCGACACGCACCCACGTAGAACCGTCGAGCCCGTATCGGCCAGCCTTAGATGCGCCACCGATGCCGATCTCGTCCGGATAGGTTGCGAAATCATCGAAGCGACCGCCACCGCTCCGGGCATCATAGGAGGACGCTTCCGTCTGCCCGATGGCACCGAGCAGCACATAGGCGGCCGGCGGCAGGTCGGTTGCCGCGAACTGGTCCGGGGCCGGATTCGCCTGGCTGTAGTGAGCGCTCTCGCGCTTCATCGCCGCCTTCAGGCCCGGCTCCATGGCGTCGTGAAGCGCCATCTTGTCGGCATTCGTCAGTTCAGTGGCATAGTCGAGGCTGTATTTCAGGGCCTCGATCGGGTCGGCCTCGGCGATCTTCAGCGTCGCGCGCTTGCGAGTGTCGGAGATGTAAGCCGCCGTCACCTGCTCCGCGTATTCGGGTTCCCACCGCTGAAGGAAGCCAAGTTTCTCGATCTCCTTGAGCCCCAGGGCGAGGGAGCTCTGATAGCGCGCTTCGTCGCCCCCCGCCTCGACGGCTTGATCCTGGTAGGTACGAGCCCCCGCCCAGAAACCTTTCGGAATTTCTTCCTTCCGCGCCTGCGCCTGGGCTTCAAACCCTTGCGTCTTCGCATCGTAAACGATCGAAGCGACCTTCCCGTCGAAGATGGCCTGCTCATCTGAGGTTAGTCTGTCGCGCGTCTCCTGCACGAACTTGTCGATATCCTCCTGGTGCCGGAGAAAACTATCGACCGGCCCTGTTCCCGTCTCAGAACCGTAGCCCGGCGTCTCGCTGTTCCCGTTTCTCAGTTGAACGAGGCCGGCCGCAACGCGCTGAACGGCCAGGTTCGCCGCCGCTTCGTTTTCCACATGGGCGAGATCGGGCGGTGCCTTGGCACCACCCGCCGCTTCTGCCCTCGCCTTCTCCTTGGCGATGGTCGCCTCCGACACCGCTTGCCCAATGTCGGCCAGCCCCTTGCCGACGCCGCCGAGCGCCGTGCCGATGCCGGAGCCGAACATCTCCGGCGTGGCGTGGGTGTTGTCGCGGAAGTTGAGGCCGGGGTCGAGGCGGATGCCCCGGTCTTCATAGGTCGGCACAACGGGCATCTGGTCCTCATGTCGCTTGCGCGCCAGGACGCCTGGCGGTCCGACGCTGTCGGTGCGACGCTAAGGACTTGAGGTTTCCGTGGTGGTCTGAAGCGCTTGGAGGGGCAACACGATCGACGCCTGAGCCCGATATAGCACTCACCTCCCCCATCCTGCCCGAGATCCACCTTGAATTCGCTGAGGAGGAAAGCTTGATGGTGAAGGGCGCCCTATACATCCCCCTCGCCCTTTCCCGCCCGAGGTCCTCGCCTTCGCAAGGATGACGATTTATATATACGGAACAATTGGATAAGCCGCTCGCGAACCTCACCACAGTAGCGCTTGCCTCGATAGCGCCCCATCATCTACCCCGATAGCGCGCGCATTGTTCCCCAAACCCTAGCTCGACGCTTATCCTATTGTTTTATATCAATTAATTGTCATCCTGCGCTTTAGGCGCAGGACCTCAGGCAGAAAAGGGCTCCGAGGGCCCTATCACGCTCCCCCGAAGCCCCCAACGTTCAACCAGCCGGCAACATCACACCCCGCCGGCCACCCTCTCCTTCACCAGCCGCTCCAACCCCGCAAAGTCCGTCTTCCCCGACCCGAGCAGCGGCAATCCCGGCACCACCAGCACCTCGCTCGGCATCATCAGTTCCGTCGCGCCGCGCTCCCGCGCGAACGCCATGAACTCCTCCCTTGTGGCGTCCTTCCTGTCGGTCACCAGGATGATCCGCTCGCCCTTCTTGGCATCCGGCACGCTGGCGGCGGCCGACATCGCGTCCGGCCAGCACTGGGTCGCCAGCGCGTCGATCGCCGCCAGCGACACCATCTCGCCGCCGATCTTGGCGAAGCGCTTGGCGCGGCCCTTGATGGCGACGAAGCCGTCGTCGTCGAGCGCCACGATGTCGCCGGTGTCGTGCCATCCGCCCTCGGGCGCTTCCAGCACGCCGGGGTTCTCCACCCGGAGATAGCCGAGCATCACGTTGGGCCCGCGCACGTACATGCGCCCGCCGGCCTCGATGCCCTCCACCGCCTCGAGCCGATGCTCGACGCCCGGCAAGAGGCGCCCCACCGTTCCCGCGCGGTTGTGCATCGGCGTGTTGAGCGCCAGCACCGGCGCCGTCTCGGTCACGCCATAACCCTCGAAGATGCGCAGGCCGAACTTCTCGGCGTAGAGCTTGCGCGTCGTCTCCTTCACCGCCTCGGCGCCGGCAACGAGCAGCCGCAGCGAGCGGAAGTCGTAGGGGTGCGCCATGCGGCCGTAGCCGGAGAGGAACGTGTCGGTGCCGAACAGCACGGTGGCGTTGGTCTGGTAGACCAGCTCCGGGATGATCCGGTAGTGCAGCGGCGTCGGGTAAAGGAACACCGGCACGCCCGAGACCAGCGGCAGGATCAGCCCGGCGCTGAGACCGAACGAATGGAAGATCGGCAGCGCGTTGAAGGCCGTGTCGGTGCGCGAGAAGTCGATGCGCGCCGCCACCTGCGCCACGTTGGCGAGGATGTTGCGGTGGCTGAGCACCACGCCCTTCGGCGTCCCCTCGGAGCCCGAGGTGAACAGGATGGCCGCCGCATCGTCCGGCCCGGATTTCCTCAGCCGCGTCGGCCAGTTGAGGAAAGCGTCCAGCTTGTCGAGCCGCGTCACGCTGGCCCTGACGTCCTCCAGCCAGACGATCCTGATCTTGCCTTCCAGCGCGGCGATCAGCGGCTCCAGCCGGCCCTTTTCCACGAACACCCGCGACGTCACGAACACCTTGGCCTTCGACGCTTCGCAGGCCGCGAGGATGTTGGCCGCTCCGGCCGTGAAGTTGATCATCGCCGGCACCCGCCCGGCCGATTGCAGGCCGAGGAAGGCCACCGCGCCGCCGACGGCGTTGGGCACCATCAGCGCCACCGTCTCGCCCGGCGCCGTCAGCGCCGACAACTTGCGGCCGAGGATGCGCGCGCCCATCAGCATGCGTCGGTAGCTGAGCTTGCCGCCCACCGGGTCGCGCAGCGCCATGCGCCCGGCGCCGTGCTGGCGGGCGGCGGCCACCATCGCCTCGAAGATGGTGAGGTCGGTGTCGGTGGTGCGGAACATCATGTCCGACATGATGCCGTAGAGCGCGTTGCCCGCCGCCTGGCGGCGCGCCTTGCCCTTCAGATGTTCCGGCAGAGACAGCCGCACCGGCTCGGTGATATTGACCGTCACCTTGGGGAACCAGCGCCGCTTCACCTGCATGGAATTCAAACGGCTGAACACGGTGGTTTCCAGGCCCGAAAGCCGCACCGGCACGATGGGCGCCTCGGCCTTGTCGGCGATCAGGCCGACGCCGTCATAGACCTTCATCAGCGTGCCGGTCACGGTGATCCGCCCCTCGGGGAAGATCACCAGCGTCTCGCCGGCCTTGACGGCGGCGATCAGCGCGCGCGTCGCCAGCGGCTTGGTCGGGTCGAGCGGCATGGCGCGGGTGAAGCGCAGGAAGGGCTTCACCCACCACGCCTCGGCCATGGTGTGGTCGATGGCGAACACCGGGTTGCGGTCGAGCAGCGACACGGCGACGACGGCATCGAGGAAGCTGGTGTGGTTGAGCGCCACGATGGTCCCCTCACCGGCCGGCGGCACGTGCTTGAGGCCGGTCACCTCCATGCGGAACACGGCGCGCAACAGGATGGAGACGAAATCGCTGAGCGGGTTGGTCGGCAGCACCTTGAAGATCCACACGGCCGAACCGAAGGCGAAGAGGCCGAGCGCCACCAGCACCATCGGCACCGTCGCGCCCAGCGCCTGGGCCAGGGCCACCGTGCCGGCGCCAGCCACCATGAACAGAGCCGTCAACGCATTGATGGCGCCGACGACGCGGGCGCGCCGCTCCACCGGCGCCCAGTGCTGCGCCGCGGCGAACGACGGCACGATGAACACGCCGCCGGCAATCGCCAGCGCCGCGAGGTCGATGGCGGCATGAATGGCGCCGGGCCGGCCGAAGAACTCGGCGAGGCTTTCGGTCGACGGCGCCGGCGTCAGGCCGCTGAGCGTCCAGGCGAGATCGAGCGCCGCGAGACCGATGGCGACGGAGGCCACCGGCACCGGCAGCAGCACGATGCGGCCGGCCGACAGCCAGGCGCCCAGCGCCGACCCCACGGCGATCGACACCGCGAACACCGTGAGGTAGGCCGACACCGCCACCTCGCGTCCGCCGAGGATGTCTTTCACGAAGGTCGGCATCAGCGCCATCGCCACCACGCCGAACATCCAGAACAGGCTGACCATCACGCCGGTGCGCCAGAGGCGCGGCTCGCCCCAGAGTTCGCCGATCAGGCGCACGGTGGAGCGCGCGACGTTGCGGTCGATCACCGTCTCCGGCGCGGCGGCGCCCACCTTGGGCACGTAGAGCGCGGCGATCCAGCTGGCCACCGCCAGCACCATCATGGCGACGCCGAACACCCATGGACCGCCATAGGCGCCCGTGGCGAAGCCGCCGGCATAGGTGCCGGTGAGAATGGCGATGAAGGTGGCCCCTTCCACCAGCGCATTGCCGCGCGGCAGCTCGGACGGCGCCAGGAGGTCGGGCAGGATGCCGTATTTGATCGGCCCGAACAGCGCCGAGATCACGCCGAACAGCACCAGCGCCGTCATCAGCACGGCAATCGACTGGATGGCAAAGCCCAGCACCGCCAGGCCGGCGATGGCGATCTCCACCAGCTTCAGCCAGCCGGCGACGCGCGCCTTGTCGTAACGGTCGGCGAGCTCACCGCCGAGGCCCGACAGGAAGATGAACGGCAGCATCAGTATGCCGGTGGCGATCGTCACCAGCGCCTCGCCACCGGCGACGCCCATCTGGAACAGGATGGTGAACACCAGGGCGTTCTTCAGGAAATTGTCGTTGAAGGCCGAAAAGAACTGCACCAGGAACAGCGGCCCGAAACGGCGCTGGATGAGGAGCGGCTTGGTCATGAAACCTCCCGAGAGGGCCTTGGGGGCGATACGGCCAGGGGGAACAAGGAAGCGGATCGGCAGATGAAACGCAAATGACGATGGAAAAGCTCCCCCGCCACGCTCTTCACCTCACCCCGCCTCCGTGATATGAACATTGTTCATGAGATGGATATAGCGGAAGAATGAACATTGTTCAAGACTGAAATGAACGATGTTCACGCCTCGCAATTTCAAGGTGAAGACGGATGAATGCCCCCCTCTCCGAACGGCGCCAGGCGCAGCTTGCCGCCCTCACCGACGCCGCCGAGCGCCGCATCGCCGAGGGGGGCATGGCCAGCCTCAAGGCGCGCGACCTCGCCGCCGACATCGGCATAGCCTTGGGCGGCCTCTACAACATCGTCACTGATCTCGACGAACTGGCGCTGCGCGTCTCCTCGCGCACCCTTGGTCGCCTCGGCGAGGCGCTGACCGCCGCCTCCGACGCGCTGCCGCTCGAATCCAAGGCCGACGCGGTGAACCGCCTCGTCGCCATCGCCCATGCCTACCTGCATTTCGCCAAGGGCAACCTCCGCCTCTGGCGCACCCTGTTCGAACTCCGCCTCGCCGAAGGCACCGCCCTCCCCGCCTGGGCCGCCGACGACCAGCTCCGCCTGTTCCGCCACGTCGCCGAACCCCTCACCCTCCTCGTCCCCGACATGGACGAAGCCCAGCAAACCCTAGCCGCCCGCACCCTCTTCGCCGCCGTCCACGGCATCGTCACCCTGGGGCTGGAAGAGCGCCTGGTGGCGGTCCCGCTGACGGCGCTCGAAGCGCAGATCGAGTGGCTGGTCAGGGCGGCGTGCAGGGGGCTGGGGGAGTGAGGGGAGCCTGATACCAGCGGTTCGCGTTCTGGTCCTGAGGTCCTGCGCCTTCGCGCAGGATGACATCTAAATATTTGTATTAATTATACAATTCCGTCATCCTGCGCGAAGGCGCAGGACCTCGGGCAGAACGAGACTCCCGGCCGATATAGCGCTCCGGACCAGTACCGCTAAACGCTACAGCGTTCGCCTCCCCGCCATCGAACCCGCCCGATATCCCCCTGCCTACCCGAGATACTGCCTGCGCAGAGGAGGACAAGTTGATGGGAAGAAGAGCGCGATACCAGCGGCTCGTTCCATCCTGCCCGAGATCCACCTTGCATTCGCACGAATGCAAGCGGCGTGCGCGGGGATGACTGCCAGATAGGAAGGGCGCGAGCTATCCGACTGTTCCCAATATATAATTCTCCTGTCATCCTGCGCGAAGGCCGCTTGCATTCGTGCGAATGCAAGGTGGACCTCGGGCAGAATGGAGCAAGTCGTCGATATAGCGCTCCGGATCGGTACCACTCACCGCCCTCGAAGCGCAGATCGAGTGGCTGGTCAGGGCAGCCTGCCGGGGGCTGGGGGAGTAGACGAGCCCGATACCAGCCGCCCACCTCTTTCGTCCCGAGGTCCTCGCTTTCGCAAGGATGACAGGAGAATTATACATATGAAACAGTTGCTTACGCATCACCCGACAGGAAGGGGGCGCGAGCTATCCGCCTGTTCCCAATATATAATTCTCCTGTCATCCTCGCGCAGGCCGCTTGCATTCGTACGAATGCAAGGTGGACCTCGGGCAGAATAGAGCAAGCCGTCGATATAGCGCTCCGGATCGGCGCGCGCCTTATCGGATCTGCCGCATAACTCCCGATTATGTGCCAACTCCGATAACCGCCCCGTCACTCCTCCCCGAAGAAATCCTCGTCCAGCCGCTTGAACGCCACCTTGCGGTACTCGCGCACCCCCACGCCATGCTCGATCATCAGGTCGGCCAGTTCCCGGCCATCTATCAGGATCACCCGCTGCGTCAGGTGCTTGACGAAATCGCGGGCCGGCTGGCTGAAGGTGGAGGTGGTGACGAACACGCCCTTGGTGGCGCCGAGCCCCACCAGGCTGCCGACAAAGCCGTTGACGTCGGGCCGCCCCACCGGGCTTCCTGGCGCATAGCGCTTGGCCTGCACGTAGATGCGGTCGAGCCCCAGCCGGTCCTCGTTGACGACGCCGTCGACGCCGCCATCCCCGCTGCGGCCGAGCTGGGCGGCGGCATCCTTGTGGCTGCCGCCATAGCCCATGGCAACCAGGAGATCGACGATCACCTGCTCGAAGAAGGCCGGGCTGTTGGCGAGGATGCGCTGCAACAGCTCGTCGCGCAGCGCCGCCGTCAAGGTGGCATGGGCGGCATCGATCTGCTCTTCCGGCGTCGTCGTCACCGGCGCGGCGTCAGATACCTCTCCGCCAGCGCCCTCCGCCGCATCGCCACCCTCGTTGCGGTAGAAGGCGCGAAACTCCGGATCCTGCAGCAACAGCGCCACGTCGATCCGCTCCGGCCCGCTGGCGAGCAGCGCTTTGCCCTTCTCCGTCGCCACGAAGCGCCCACGCGCCGGCGAGGCGATCAACCCCGCCTTGCTCAAGTAGAACTTCGCCCAGTGAACGCGATTATGCAGCACCCGCTGCCGCCCGCTCGGCAACAACTGCTCGCGCTCCTCGGCGGTCAGCCCGAGTTCATCGGCCACCCGCTTGGCCACATCGGCCACCCGCGTTTCCCCCTCGGCGGCAAGGCGCAGGACGGGCAGCATGAGGGTTTGATAGTCAGGGATGAGCATGGTTTCTCTCACTGACGCTCGACGTCTTGGACAATGTCCATCAGCCGTCGGAACTCAGGGTCCGGCATGTCGCCTTTCCATTTGTTGACGAAGCGGCAAACCACTTGGAGATTGCCCTTCGCGTAATGGCCGTTGCTGTCTTTCCGATCAAGCGAAGCCAACATTTGCTTATCGGTTTCGGTGCCATCGAACTGCAACGCCAGTCCGGTCAAGGCACAGATAGCGCCCTGAGCCTCGATGAGAGAGTCTATGTAGGCCTCCAACTCGGCATCAGGGATCAGCAGATCCTTGTTCTTCACCTTCTTCAGAACGAGCTGGCCGTTGGCGTCGTCGACTGTTCCCTTCGCAGTCATAGCCATTCGAGCGACAGCTATCTGTCTAGGGCTGAATACTGTGCCGGGCTCCTTCTTTGCCGCCTTCTTCTTCCAGTCGGGCAAAAGATGCCACGGCTCGAGGGAGCGGCCCTCTATCAGTGCAAGGGCATAATTGGCGTTGTCAGAGCTCAGCTGCATAAGTGTACCTTCTGTAAAGAGGAACTCGCGCGCCTTCGGATGAAGCGCCTTCCAAAGCAAGCCGTTGTTCTGCAACGTCATGTTCCGCCATGGCTCGCACCGCTTGAAACAGACGATGACGTCGCGCCTGTCCGGAAGCGGCTCGAACTGCCGCTCGAAGCTGGGAGCATCGGAGAGCGATCTTGTCCACCACAATTGATCCTTCTCGCGGTGGATCCAAACGTCATCAGAGGTCTCCGCAATCGCGGTTATCAGGTTGAACCAACGTGACGCGACCGATCGGGTAGGCTCGAGGCCGGCGGCAGTGCGCCGCTTCATGGCTTTGGCAATGAAACCCTCTCGGTCACCAGCCTGCCAAAACTCAAAGCCATCCACTTCCGTCATGGTCACTACTGAGTTGCGTTGCAAACATGATGGCCAAGCCCAGTTCGACCTTCCGAAATTCGCGATGTAGACTCTCATCCTCTCCCCCGGCTCCGCTTGACCTTCGGCGCCGCTGCGCGCTCGGCGCGGATGCGTTCCAGCAGCTTTTCGGCCGGCTCATCACTGTCGTCCTGCGGCACCAGCTCGCCGCGAAACGCCTTGGCGAGGATCGCCTCATCCAGCTTGCCCACCAGCTCCAGCGCCCGCTTGGCTTGAGCCGCGAGGCGATCGATCCGGGCGAAGGCGGACTCGATACGGCGGACAATTTCGTGTTGTTCGGCGAGAGGAGGAGTCGGAATGCGAGTACCACGGACAACAGCGCCGTTGATTTTTGGCATGTTGCCAGCCGTTCCGGTGGCATGGGCTCGGAAGTACGACCTCGCAGGATCGCTGTTTAGATAAGTCGCAAGGTAGACAGGGTTAGCTTTTGCATCGTCAGCCCTAATCCTCATCATCAGATCCGGATAAATAAACTCACGAGGGGGGCCATCGAACAGAACCGTAGTACCGAGCAACTCTAGAGAGTTGGCCCGCTGAATGAGAATATCATTTGGTAGCAACCAATATTTTGAATTTCCCGCGATATTCTGATTGAGATACTTGATAGTTTCAGCATCTAGGCGAAGCTTGCCACTCGAGGTGGCCGATAGCTTAAGCGACTTTAGCCCGCTCGATGCGCCGTCGGCTTTGGGCGACCAACCATTTGTCGGCCCGTCTGCGACTAGCTGGTCAAGCGGCAAGGTTCGCCATTCGACAAGTCCCGTCCTTCCATTGCGCCAATCCTTCGTCAGCTCCCCACTGAACGCCTTGCTGAGCACGGCCTGTTTGTAGCGGGCGACAAGGGTTTCGATGCGGGCGAGTTCGGTGCGGGCGCGGGCGGATTTCGCGTTCAGAGCATCCAGCTTGGCCACTATGCGCTTTTGCTCGGCAAAGGGGGGGAGACAAATATGAAGCGCACGTATCTCCGGGAAATAGATTGTAGTGTGCGTTGTGCCCTTGCCAAACTTACGAAGGTTTTCGCCTTCGGCCATCAACGCCTTCAGAAGAAATTCAGGAAGCAGAGCGTCTGAACAGGTCCAAGTCGCAAAGTCTTGGCTCGTCGCCATGTCGCGCCCCATTATCGTGACATAGCCCACTGAAGCCGTTCGCGACAAACACACCGTTCCTTTTGGCAGCAATCGCGCAGAAGAGTTCGCCAGCCCTAGATGGTTCGTGGTCTGCAAAGTCTCGTAGATGACGCCCCCGTGGTGGAGACCCGCATCCCGAATACCAATCCAAGGAACATCTCCGCCCCACCACTCTGGGTGGGAGCGGCTCGGAGTGTGCCCCGTTTCCTGCCGCGCAATGTCACTCAATAGAACCCATGCCCAACCTGGAGGCACGGGCTCAACGGGTTTGTTGACAGCCAGCGCCGCCTTGCCCCTGATATACATGCTGGAGATCTCAGCGCTCATTGCGCCGCCTCCGCCGCGTCGCCACCCAACTCCGCCATCAATCCCTCAATCTCCAGCATGGCAGCCTGCAAATGCCCCATGATGGCGGCCGCGATGTCGTAGGGTTCGATCAGGCCTTCTTCCGCTTCGTCCTCGGCCTCGCGCAGCCAGGAGATGTCGAGGTTGTCGCCACGGCCGGCGATCTCATCGCGATTGAACTTGCGCCAGCGGCCCGCCTCGCCCTCGTCGGGCCCGCGTTTCTTGCCGTGGGGGTCGTCGCCAAAAGCCGCCTCGAAGCCCTCGAAATGCGCCTCGGTCAGCGGCGTCGTCTTGCCGAACTTCGGCATCTGGGCGCGCAGGTCGTAGATCCACACCGCCTTGGTGTTGCCGGTCTCGGTCTTGCCGCGCGTCAGGAAGATGACGTTGGTCTTCACGCCCTGGGCGTAGAAGATGCCGGTGGGCAGGCGCAGGATGGTGTGAAGGTCGCACCAGTCCATCATCCTCTGGCGCAGCTGCTTGCCACGCCCGTCCTCGAACAGCACGTTGTCGGGCACGACGATGGCCGCCCGGCCGCCGGGCTTCAGTGCCCGGATGCAGTGTTCGACGAAGGGCAACTGATAGGACGAGACGGTGCGTGTGATGACGAGATCGTCGCGTGTCGGCGGGCCGCCTGCCGGCCCGAAGGGCGGATTGGTGAGGATCAGGTTTGCCCGATCCAGGTCTTGCCCCTTTTTGGATAGTGTATCGCCGAGATCTATATTGTCGTTCTCAATATCGTGCAGATAGAGATTCATCAGCAACAGACGCAGCGTGCCCGCTACGTTTTCCATGCCGTGGAACGCGTGGCGTTTCTGCCATACCCCGCTGTCGGGAAGATCGAAATAGCCTTCGCTCCGCGCCTTCATGTAGCGGTCGGCGGCGATCAGGAAGCCGCCGGTGCCGGCGGCCGGGTCCTGGATCACCTCGCCGGGCTGCGGCTGCATCAGCCGCACCATCACCTCGATTAGCACGCGCGGGGTGAAATATTGCCCGGCGCCTTTCTTGGTCTCCTCGGCGTTCTTCTGCAGCAGCCCCTCGTAGAGATCGCCGAACTGGTCGCGCTCCTCGGAGAACCAGTCGAGGTCATCAATGGCGGTGACCAGCGTTGCCAGGTTCTGCGGCTCGCGGATGATTGTGGAAGCGCTGTCGAAGATCTTCTGCACCATGTCCGGCAGCGGCCGGGCGTCGGCATAGCGCTGGCGCTCTTCCTTGGTGGCGCTCTCACCCGGCTTGAGCACCAGGGCGTCGTCCTTGCCGAGGCGCGTGCTGGTGGCGCCCAGCGTGGTCAGCGTGTTGCGATAGTGCTCCAGCTGCGCAAGGCCGTTGGCCTTGACGAGATCGGCCCAGCGCATGCCCTTGGGCAGGCTGCCGGTCTCGCGGTTGCGCTCGGCCATCATCTTCAGGAACAGAAGGTAGGTCAGCTCGGTGACATACTGCTGGTAGGTGATGCCATCCTTCCTCAGAATGGTGCAGAGGCGCCAGAGTTTCTGGACGATGGCATTGGCGTTCATGGCTTTGGGAATCTCAAGGTTCGGGGATGTTTTGGGTGTTGTAGCGGGTGGGTCGTGGCGGTCAACTCAGGCAGCCGACGGCGGCCATATCGTCTCGTTGATGGTGCGCAGCACATCGTCGAGCTTGCCGTCGAACTCCAGCGAGATGCGGCCAAAACCGCCCTTGTCGGCGAACACACCCTGATCGAGCAGACTCGGGTCGGCCACCGGCTTGTCGCGCAGGGCCCGGCCGATGCGGTAGAGCCATCGCTTCTGATCCTTGGTCCACACGCCCCTGGCCTCGATCCGGGCAATGGCGTCGTCCACCCTTTTCGCATAGGGCACCAGCGGATCGCCGAGCGCCGCCTGCCGCACGAAACCGATGATGTGCGCGGCGATGTCGGCGTTGCGCGCCTTGCCGTAGGCCGCCCGCAGCATGGATTCCGAATAGTTCTTCTCGTCGAGCAGGCCGGCCAGCTCCGACAGTTGCTTGCGCGTCAGGTCGCGCGGCCGCTGCGTCACGGCGATCAGCGCCGGCACGCGGTTCATGTTCTCGCGCACGAAGCGCTCGAAGCCGGTGATGTAGTCCTCCGGCGTCGTGTTCTTGCCGAACACCTCCTCAATGCGCAACAGCTCGTCCTCGTGCGGGGCGATCACCACGCCATCGCCGCCGCCCGCGCCGCGCCGCCGCCACTCCAGCAGCTCGACGGCACGCGGATGGGCTGTAAGCCACGCCCGGAGTTCGGCGCCGGAGCGCTTGGCAAGGCGCTCGATGGCGCTCTCGGGCGACTCGCCGGTATGGCGTTCAAAGCTCTCGCGCGCCTCGTCGGCCATGCGCTTGGCAAGCGACCGCATGCGGACGATCACCTGTCCGGCCACCCAGGTCCGCTCGTCCTCGGTGTCGGCCTTGCCGAGGTCGGCGACCAGCTGGCCGAGCGAGATATCCGGCTTGACCACCACCGGCCGCATGTCGCTCATCTCCTGCAATTCGGCATAGAGGTCCACCGCGTCGAAGATGCGGAAATTCTCCTTGCCGATCTCCGGGCAGAGCCGCGTGGCGCGACCGATCATCTGGTCGTAGAGGATGCGGCTCCTCACCCGACGCACGAACACCAGGTTGCAGATGGTGGGAACGTCGATGCCGGTGGTCAGAAGGTCCACGGTGACGACATACTTCGGATAAGGGTCGTTCTTGAACTTCAGGATCAGGTCGTCGGCATTGTCGACCTTGCCGGTGATCTTCATCACCATGCCGTCGGGCACGGCGTCCTTGCCGTATTCGTCCTCAAGCTCCTCGATCAGCAGGCGAACGACGTCGTCGGCGTGCTCGTTGCGCGCCGCGAAGATCAAGGTCTTGCCCGGCCTGTCCGGCGGAATCTCCCTGGCGATGACGCCTGAGACTATGCGGTTGAAGGGCTCGGAGTAGACCTTCTTGTTGAACTCGCCGACCTCGTAGTCGCGCGGCACATCGTCCGGCAACGCAAAGAGGTCGATCTGTCCCGTCCTGCGGTCGATGATCTCCACCTCTTCGCCGCCCTTGAAATGAATGCCGGCTTCCGACAGGGCCGTGGTAATGCGCTTCGGCGGCAGATGGTCGATGAGGTAGCCCTCCACCACCGCCTGGCGGTAGCCGTAGTGGAAGATGGCCGGCCCGAAGATCTCGCGGGTATGAAGCGCCGGCGTGGCGGTGAGCGCCACCTTCACCGCATCGAAATAGTCGAGGATCTGCCGATAGGCCGACTGGTAGTCGTCGAGATTGCGGAAGCCGACCTCGCTTTCGCTCAGTTCGGCATCCAGCGTGTAGCCGCGATGGGCCTCATCGACAATGATGCAGTCGAAGGTGCCGGGCGTCGGCCGCCGGGCCGGGTCCGGCTCGTTGAGAATGCGGGCGATCAGCGACTGCACGGTGGCCACCTGCACGTGGTCATCGGCCTCCGGCAGCTTCTTGTCGAGGCCGGCCACCTTGTAGATCTGGGCGAAGTTCAGAAGCCCCTCGATCTCCGTCGTCGCCAGCGCGTCGCTCGTCTGCTTGCCCAGCGCCTTGCGGTCGACCAGGAACAGGATGCGGCGGAACCGCTTGTGCTTCAACAGGCGATACATCAGCGCGATGGCCGTCCGCGTCTTGCCGGTACCGGTCGCCATGGACACCAGGATGTCGCGCCGGCCGGCATCGATCGCCTCCTCGATCGCCGCGATCGCCTCTTCCTGGTAGGGGCGCATCCTGCCCTTGCCGAAGCTGTCCTCGGCGAGGCTGCCGGCGGCGGCGTCCACGTTCACCTTGAGCTTGTCGAGAAGGTCCTGCGGCGCGAACCAAGCCGTCATGGGCGTGGCGTGGTTGGTCGGCCGCCGCACGTCGCGGTGCCAGATGCCCGATTTGGTCAGCCATTGCCGCACATAGGGCCGGCCGTTGGTGGCGAACGCGAAGGGCACCCGGAACGGCTTGTCGAGGCCGTGCTGCCACGGTCCGTCCTCCGGCAGATTTTCCGGCGCAAGACGGATGTCGCGCGCATAGCGCTCGGCTTGCACCAGCGTCGAGGGAACATCGACCGACTCGCGCTTGGCCTCGATCACGCCGACGCAGATAAGGCCGGCGAACAGCGCGTAATCGACGTGGCCGCTGTCGGTCGGCCACTCGGCGATGGCAAGGTTGCGCCCCGCCTCCGGCCGCGTGCCGAGGGAATGGCGAAGAAGCGTGGTGTCGGCCTCCCAGCCGGCGTCGACCAGTTGCACGTCGATCAGCCGCCGGGTCTGGCGCTCGTCGAGCTCAAGCCGTCCGGCAGCCTTGACGCCGGCCTGCTGAAGCTCCTTCTGAACTTGCTGGGGCTGGGCCTCGGCCGCCTTCTGCAAGGCCGCGAGCTGACGCGAGAGGTCGGTCTTGTTGGCCTCCAGCTCGATCGCCGTCCGCTCCCAGACGACATTGTCGGCAGCCGCCTGCCTGGCGAGCTCCTCGGCCGCCGCGCGCGCCTTGGCGAGTTCCTCAGCCGAGGCATTGGCAGCCGCGAGCCGCGCTTCCGCCTCGCGCACCTGCCGGCGCAGATCCTCCAGCTCGGCTTGGGTCGCCTGATCGATATCCGACGACGATCTGGGTGGAACGAAAGGGCCGGGCTGAAAATTAGGATCGCGGCCATAGGCCCGCCGATACCAGACGCCCAGCGCCCGGCAGAATTTCAGCGCCGACAGCGCCTCGGCCGGCGTGCCGCCCAGGCCGTGCACCGCCTCGTTGCCGCTCTTGCGCACGGCATGGAACACGTCGGCCACCTCGCGGGGCAAAACCTGCTGGGTGGCGAGCCGCCTCAGAAGCTCGTTGGCCGTCTCACGCGCCGTGGGATCGTAGACGCCGGAGAGCGCCGCGATCTCCTTCAGCATATGCTCGCCGAACTGGCGGCTCTTGATCAGCGACGTATTGGCGTCTTCGGCGAAAAAACGCTCCGCCAATACGCCAAGTCTATGAAGCTCTGGGCTGATCCGGCTGAGATGCCCGAAATTGGCAGACACGTGCGACACCCTTTTTTGTGTCGCCAGACTGCCACACGGTCAAGAGGTATGCCACCGCATATTGCAGCCGCACCTTGCCCGATCCATCGGGATTACCCCCCGCCGCCGCCGGTCTTCGGATTCATCTTCACGGAATTCGAATACGCGCTGCCAAAGCTCGACGCCATCGACCCGAACGCGCCCAGTATCCCCGCCGTGCGGCTGTTCTTGGCTTCCATGTCGTAGAGCGCCGCCTGGTTGCGGGCGCTGACGGCCTGGTTGCGCACGTCGTCGTAGTTCCGGTAGGCGTTGGTGCGAATGGTCAGCGCGTCGATGGCGCCCTGCTTGGCGGTGTCCACCATCAGGTCGAGTGGCGTGCCGAACGTCGTATCGACGCCGTTGGCGGCCATCGCTGCCTGCTGCTTGGCCATAAGCTGTTGCGTGATGGCCTTCTGCTTCTGCTCCTCGCGCGTACCGGCATCCAGCACGTTCTTGGCCTGCCGCTCGGCCAGCATGGCGTTCTGCCGCTGCACCTCGGCGTTATAGCGGGCGGCCTTCGACTGGGCATTGGCGCTGGCGATCTGGCCGGCGCCGCTCAACAGCCCGCCGCCGACCATCAATGCGGTTCCCAAATCACACATCGCGGCGCTTCCTCATCTCGAACAGAACGAAGGGGTGGCCGTGGACGTCGATCTCCATGAGAAACGTGGCGCCCAGCCATTTGAGCCAGCGTAGCGAGCCGGCGTTTTCGCGGTCCACGGCGTTGCGCAACACCTCGTATCGACCAAACAGGCCGGGCAGTCCCTCGGCCGTCGCCCTCAGGAACCAGCGCCAGTTCTCGGTGATGGCGTCGGTGCCGAGCAGCAAGACGCCGCCGACACCGGCGAGCACGTCGAGATCGCCGACGCCGTACATGATCTCCGGCCGACCATCGATCAGCACGGTGAAGGCGGTGGACTGGCGCATCGACCGGCGGAGCGCCGTGACCGGCCCCACCCGGCCGGCCCGCCACACCTCCGTGACGTCGGTCGCACGCATGCGCCGGCCAATCGACCGGCAGTGCTTGCCGCGCGCCGGTACAATCTGGATGTCAACGCCCAAGCGTCACCTCCGGCATGATGGCGAGGATGGACATGGGCAGCGGGTCGAACTGCTTGACGTAGAGGCCGCCGGCGCGGTTCCAGTCGGCCGGCGGCACCATGTCGATGTCGCCGGTGTAAAGGCCGATCGCCTGGTTCCACGCCTCGGTGGAGCGCTGTTTGAATTCGACGATGCGCTCGCCGTCGCGCGCCTCGTCGCGCGGGCCGACGAAGATGCCGCGCGTCTTCTCCACCCTCAGCACCACGCGCGACACCGACTTGAACCGCCCTTGCGCGCTGCCCAGCTCGTTCACCATGCCCAAGTCGAGGTCCAGCGTCCTGAGCACCGCTTCATACGGCAGTCCCACGTGCACCTTGGCCGCCGCCACCGGCAGCCGCACCGCGCCCGCTTCCACCGTCAGGCCGCGCACCACGTTGCCGTCGGCCAGCGCCACCACCTCGCAGCCCTCCAGATGGGAAAGGCCGATGAGCCGCGTCACCGGCGGCCCCGAATAGGTGAGGCCGCAGTCGACGAAGAAGGCGTCCTCCACCCGGTCGAAGGCGCGGCTGTGCAGCCGCTCGATATAGCGCCTGGTCGCGCCGCCGATGGTCCGCCTCACCACGAAATAGGGCACGTCCTCGCCATTCTCGGCGATGGTGGTCACGTCCTCGAACACAGCCCCCGCGCCGCTCTCGTGCCGCGTCCAGGCCCACACCTCGTGTTCCTTCATGTAGGTGAGCGACACCAGCGAGCCGTCGTCCAGCACCACCCAGACGATGGAGCTCGGCGCCTGCGCATAGGCCCAGGCCTTGATCGAGCGGTTCTCGAACAGGTGGCGGCTCATGATGGTCAGGTCCTTGCCCACCCAGGCGTCGTCGCCGTAGCTGTAGGAAAAGTCGCGGATCACCCCGCCCGAGCGCTGGGCGAACAGCACGGTTTCGCCCACGTTGATCGGCTGCACGGGCGCCGCGCCGCGATAGCCCTGGTTGGCGATGACGATGGCGCTGGGCGTGATGGCGTCCGACGCCGAGCCGCCCGTCACCACCCATTCGGCCGACGAGGTGAGGAGCAACAGGCCATAGCGCGCCGCCAGCATGGAGCGGACGATGTTCACCTGCCGCGCCCGCATGCGGAAGGTGATGGCGTCGCTGTCCTTTGCCGGCGAGGCGTAGCCGAAGTTCTCGTAGTTGGCGGTCTGCGAGAGATAGACCGCCTGCGGCTCGCTGTCGGTAGAGGCCAGCGCCAGCCGCTGCTGGATGAAGGTGACGGCGCGCGGATAGTTGCCCGGCCCGTCGAACGGGTTGCGGCCGATCTGCGGCCCGTCGGCCGTGTCGGCGGTGATGTTCTCGTCGTCGAGCAACAGGTCGGTGGTCGAGCCGATGTAGCCGAACGAGCCGTTGGAGAACTTGTAGACCACGTATTTGCTGGCGCCGGTCACCGCGCTCCAACTGACACGGTTGATGCCGCCGTCGATGGAAAGGTCGTTGACGCAGGAGGCCTCGCCCGAGGGCAGGCTCTCCTCGCCGCTGGCCTCGCTCACCGCCGCCACCTTGTAGCGATAGGTGCGCGCCTTGTAGCCGGTCTGGCCGGAGGTGCTGCTCTGCGCCGCCGCGGCGATGGTGGTGGGCGCCGTCATGGCCGGCGCGAAGGTCGGCTCCGTCAGCGTCCAGTTGTTATCGGCATAGCGCGACAGCTTCTTCACCGGGTGGCGCGGGTGGACGATGTACATCACGTCCGCTTCCTGGGCGAACACCAGTTCGTCGAGGTCGGCGGACACATAGGGCGAGGCCAGCTCGTAGATGCCGCCGCCCGGGGCGATGATCAGCCCGCCATTGCGCCAGAAGCGCAGCGAGCCCTCGCCGAACTCGATCACGTAGGACTGGCTCTCGTTGAACTGGAAGGGGATCAGCCGCGTTCGGTGACCGCTCGCCTTCACCTCGCCCACGAACTCCAGGCCGGCGCGGTTCTGCGCCCCGCCGTGGGCCTGAATGGTCAGGTTCAGCGCCGTCTTCAGGCCGACGGCGTAGTTCTTGGTGTCGACCCGCGCCCAGAGGGCGGGCGACAGCTCGCCGCCGACGAAAGCCGGCTGATAGGCCCTCAGCGTCATGCCCCGCGCACCCTTTCGTAGTCGGAAACGAAGCCGACGTCGGCGGGCTCGTCGTTGGCATCCGCCGCGCTGGCCGCCGCCTGCGTCTGCAAGGCCATCTGGAAAGCGGCCTGCCGCTGGCCGGCGTCGCGCGTCAGCGGCATGGCGAGGCGTGCCGCGAGGTGCCAGGACAGCGCCTCCACGAACAGCGGCGTGAACTTGCTGGGGTCGTCGATCCGGCGGATGTAGTGCAGCACGGCCGGCGAGATATCGGCATGAAGCCGGTCGCCGGAGAGTTCGTATGGATAGGCGCCGTCATCCGACAGCGGCCCGTCGGGCAGCCGCAGCGCCCGCACCCGCATCAGGTCCACCGGCAGCGCATAGGCATGCGCCCAGCGACCGAGACTGCCCGCCCCGGCCGCCGTTCCGGTCACCTCGGCCAGCACCGTCGCATGGCGGGCGAACCGCCAGGGGGGACCAGCCGCCAGCAGCGCGTCCAGCGTCTGCCCATAAAAGCGATTGCACGCCCGCGCCTCGCTGCTCGCCTCGGACAGCGCGTCGATCTTGTCGGCGCCGAGATGGCCAAGGGCCAGATTGCAAATGGAAACCGTCGATGCCATGAACCACCTCGAAAACCGTGCCGCACTCTAGGCAGGCGGTGGTTTGCGCGGTGACGGGGGGCGTCCGATAGGTGCCTCTCACCCTCTTCTGCCTGAGGTCCACCTTGAACTCGCGCGCGAATTCAAGCGGCCTGCGCGCAGGATGACAATTTATCTATATGTTTTAATTATATAATTCTGTCATCCTGCGCGAAGGCGCAGGACCTCGGGCAGAATGAAGCGCAAGGTGGATATAGGTCTCAACTCCACCGGCCAGCGATCGATCATCTTGGCAGGATGCGATAGTGGTAGTAAACTTTCCTACCAACGAGCAGGAGGCGACAATGCCCAACGTCGAGAAGATGAGCCTCGCCCTGACCGCACAGCAGGCCGCGATGATGCGCGAAGCCGTCGGCACCGGTGCCTATGCCACCACCAGCGAGATCGTCCGCGAGGCCATGCGCGACTGGGAAGCCAAGTGGCTGGCCCGCGCCGAGGAAATCCGCCGCCTCAAGGCGCTGTGGGACGAGGGCAAGGCCAGCGGCCCGGCGGCACCGCTCGATTTCGACGAACTGAGGAAAGAGGCGCGCGCCAAGCTCAAGACCGCCTCGCGTCATGCCGGCTAGACTCGTCTGGACGCCCCAAGCCAGAGCCGATCTCATCGACATCTACCTGACGATCGGCGCGGAACAGCCATCGGCAGCCGATCGCTATCTGGCGCGGATGGAGCATAAGGCGCAGCTCCTGGCCGATCAGCCACGCCTCGGCGCACGGCGCCCAGACATCCATCCGGCGGCCCGCATGCTCGTCGAAAGCCCCTTTGTGCTGCTCTACGAAACCGAACCGGACACGGACGACGGCCCCATCGAAATAGTTGAAATCGTCCGCGTGGTTGATGGTCGGAGAGACTTGCGCAGCCTGCTGCCCGAGTGAACCAGAACGGCGACCCGTAGGGCGCGGAGCATCAACGAGAAACCGCCGCGACGGATCTCTCCATCGCGGCGGCGTATTCGTTCCAGCCGTCGAGTGACGGACGCGGTTGGCCGCTAAATTCGGCCCATCAACACCAGAATGATGATGATCAGCAGGATGAGGCCAAGGCCGCCCGACGGGCCGTAGCCCCAGCGCGAGGAGTAGGGCCAGGTCGGCAGCGCGCCGAGCAGGACAAGAATGAGGATGATGATCAGGATTGTGCCGAGTGTCATGTGCGGCCTCCATGGCTAAAGGGGCGCGGAGAGGATGTCCCCCGCGAGAAATATCGATCCACCCTAACCAAATTCCGGAGAGGCCCTGCCGGTTCCATGCAGACGACCGTGCGGTGCGTTTCGTTGGGCTGCGGAGAGGCGGATATGAAGGGCCACGTGTCGTCCGAAGCAGTGGCGCAGGCACTCAGAGCCAATGTCCGGCATGCCACCCGATTTCCCGATCGGGAAATTTTCACGATCGCCCGGCCCTCATCCATGTAGATTTCCCGCTCGGGAAAATTTCCTGGACAGGCGCCAGGATTCTGGGCTATTTTCCCGCTCGGGAAAGAACATGAGCAAACGCATCCTCAGCCCCGCCGAGATCGGCGACATCGTCCGCGCTACCCGCAAGGCGCAAGACTTGCGGCAGGACGAGCTTGCGGGTGCTTCCGGCGTCGGGCTGCGGTTCATCGTCGACCTCGAAGCCGGCAAGCCGACGGCGCAGATCGGAAAGGTGCTGCAGGTGTTGCAAGCGCTTGGCTGCGCGATCGATATCCAGTTGCCCGGAGAGGGGGCACGATGACGGACAGACGCCTCAACGTCTGGTGGGACGGACAGGTTGTCGGCCAGTTCACGCAGGATCGGCACGGCGACATCGCTTTTACCTATGCCCCCTCGTGGCTGGAAGGCGTCGCGCCGCGCTCCCTGTCCGCCTCGCTGCCCCTGCGCGCCGCTCCGTTCAGCCGGCGGGAATGCCGCCCGTTCTTCGGTGGCCTGCTGCCGGAAGAGGGGCAGCGGACCGCGGCCGCGCAGGCGCTGGGAGTTTCGCCCGCCAACGACTTCGCGCTGCTCGATCGCCTGGGCGGCGATGTTGCCGGCGCACTGCAACTGCTGCCGTCCGGCGAGGTGCCTTCCGAGCCGGACATTTTGGCCAGACGGCAGCCCGAACCGCTCGACGAGGCGGGCATTCTCCGCGTTCTGGACGCCCTGCCGATGCGCCCGCTTCTGGCCGGTCAGGAAGGGCTTCGCTTGTCTCTGGCCGGCGCGCAATCCAAGGTGCCCGTCGTTCTGGTCAATGGGCAAGTCGCGCTGCCTTTGCCCGACCAGCCCACCACGCACATTCTGAAGCCGCCAATCGCGCGCTTTCCGGGAACGGCCGAGAACGAAGCCTTCGTGATGCGACTGGCGGCCGCCGTCGGGCTGGATGTCGCGCCGGTCGAACTCAGATCCGCTGAGCGCCGCCCGTTCCTCCTGGTCGAGCGATATGACCGCCGTCGCGACACGAACGGCATCGTACGCCGCTTGCATCAGGAAGATTTCTGCCAAGCCCTCGGCGTGCCGCCGGAAACCAAATACGCCAGCGAAGGCGGCCCCACGTTCAAGGACTGCTTCGATCTCGTCCGGCGCGTCTCGGCACGGCCCGCCGTCGACGTGCTCAAACTGCTGGACGCCGCCGTTTTCAACCTGATCGCCGGCAATGCCGACGCGCACGGAAAGAACGTCTCGATCCTCTATGGTGAGGAGGGGCCGAGGCTGGCCCCGCTCTACGATCTCCTGTCGACGATCGCCTACCCCGAACTCGCCCCCAACATGGCCATGCGGTTCGGCAAGAGGGCGACGCTACAGGACATGAACGCCGACGGCTGGAGGGAGTTTGCCAAGGAAGCCGGCGTGGGTTGGCCGCTGGTGCGGCGCCGGGTCGGCGAGCTCGGCGAGCAAGTCAGAGTTCTTGCGCGGAGTGTCGGCGACGAGCTCGGTCAATCGACTGGGGAAGACAATCGCCTCGACGCTCTCGTTCGCCTTGTGACGGATCGGGGAGAGACTGCGCAATGGAGCCTTGGATAACGGCCTCCGCCGCCCCCCCAAAAACAGCAACATCGTCCAATCCGTCGCCGCCCTCCCCTCCTATCCTGCCCCCGTCAACCGCGAGGCACCCACGCCTCCGAACCCGCGAAAGGCAGGATCATGAAGACGCTTCTGGACACAATGGCCGAGGGCAACCGCGCCGCGCCCGGTGCGTCCGGCGAGGGCTGGACGGCGCATCCCACCTTTCCCGGCGTCGAGCTGAAGCCGCTCGTCCGGGGCGCGGCCACCGGCGGCGCCTTCTCGACGCTGATGGTGCGCATCGCCCCCGGCGGCGCGATGCTGCCGCACCGGCACGATGGGCAGGTGGAACAGCACTTCGTCGTCGCCGGCCGGGGCGTCGCCGATCTCGCCGGCCAGCCGGTCGACTATGCCGCGGGGGCGCTGATGATCATCCCGCCCGCCACCCTGCACTCGATCCGGGCCGGCGAGGCTGGTATGACGCTGATGGCGCTGTTCGCGCCGGCGATCAACTGACGACATCAACTGAGGACAGCCGTGGCGGGCGAGGTTCATCACGGGCGCGACGGTACCGGCGCGGTCGAGACGGTGCGGGTGGACGGCTCCGTCGCCGCGACGCCGCTGCACGCCCACCTGTCGCTGATCCTCGGCCTCGTCGACGCCGGCACGCGCCACGTCGTCCTCCCCGATGGCACGCATTGCCTTGAACCCGGCGACGGCTTCGTCATCCCGCCCGACACGGCGCACGCCTTCGCCGCCAGCGCCGGCGGCAGCCATCGCGTCGTCGCCCTTCCGCCGGGCAAACTGCCGCCCTGGCAGGCGACCGCCGTTCGGGATGTCGCCTGGCGCGCCGCCTTCGACGCCCTCTTCGCAGCAGCGGAAGCAGGCCGCCCCGACACGAACGGCCTTCGCGCCACCCTCCTCGCGGAAACCGATCGCCTCGCCCCACGCGCGGCCCTACCCGGCCCGATGCCCCGGCCGCTGCGCGCCGCCCGGCGTCTTGCCGGCGAACGGCTCGATGAGGATGTCGACCTCCGGGCGCTTGGCCGCCTTGCCGGCCTGTCGCCCTTCCACTTGCACCGGCTCTATCGCCGCGCCTTTGGTCTGACGCCGGCCGAACACCGGCTGGAAGCCCGCCTGCGCCTTGCCCGACGGCTGATCCTCTCCGGCGTCGCCATCGCCGAGGCGGCAGCCACCGCCGGCTTTGCCGACCAAAGCCACCTCACCCGCGCCTTCCGCAAACTGATGGGCACCTCGCCCGGCCGCTGGGCGCGCCAGATGCGACGTTGAGGGGGAGCGAGCTTCCTCACCGGCGCGTCAGCCCTTCAGAACCCCACCAACAGCATGTCCAGCGCGTTGGCGATCTCAACGTCATGATCGATCAGACTGGCGACAGGAGCCTTCAGCAAAGCCTTGGGCACCGCCGCCATGAACTGCGTGACCATCACGTGGGGTTCAGCCTCGATCTCGAACACCGGGTTGAGCCGCTTGGCCGGCATCGGAGCCGACCGGATCGGAATGAGCGGCACGACGACGCGGGTATTGAGGCCATCGAGCAGATCGGCTTGGACATCCAGCAGGAAGCCCTTGCCGTCGGCGTTGGGAAAGATGTCGAACCGAGCCATCAAAACTGCCGATGACGATCGAGCGGCAGACCGTTCTCTTCCACCCAGCGGTTGGAGCTGGCAACGGCGACGGCATTGTCGCGCCGCCATTGTTCGGCCCGCGCATCGGCCACAGCCCGCCTCACCCCGGCTTCGGCCGCTTGGGAGATGTTCACGCCATGAGCACGCGCTTCTCGGACGAGTTCGGCGTCGAGCGACAGGTTGGTTGCCTTGCGAGAGGCTTGTTGAGCTGACATGGGAAGCCCTCACGGTTCATGCGCACACTATATGCGCACAGAAGCGCCCCCTGCGCAAACCTACTTCCCCTGCTCGTCGATGATCCGGCCGACCACCGGCGCGACGACCAGCGCCACGGCGGTCCAGAGGATGGCGATCTTCATGGCCCGGCAGAGGGGCTCTTTCCGGCGGCGGCAAAACAGCATGTCGTCTCTGGCGGCAGCGCCGCCCCTCCTGCAAGCCACGCCGGCAGAACGCCGGGCGCTGACGGGACAACGGCCGGCGCGCCGCCCGGTTCCAAGCGGCGCGCCACCATCCCTCACTCCGGCAGCTTGAAGCCGGGCACCAGGATCACCTTCAGAAGTTCCGTCGGCGTCGCCTTGGCGTCCTCGGCGGCGGCCTTCAGCCGGTCGCCGGGGGCGGCGGCGATGCCGGCCGCCTGAAGGCGCGCCAGCACCTCGTCGGTCGGAAGCGCCAGCTCGGTCGCCACCTCGGCCAGCGTCTTGGCGCCGAAGCCCGCGCCCTCGAAGCGCTGGTCGACCAGCTCGGGCGTCCAGGCGGCGCTGGCGTCGATGGGCGCCGGAACGACGGAGGGCACGCGCCTCACCACCTCCACCCAGATCTCGGCCGGGCTGACACCGTTGCGGTCGGCCACCCGACGCAGCGTGTCGGCCGTGGTCTCCACCGTATATCCGGCCTCGCGGATGGCGCCGACGATCGCCCCCACCGGCGTAGCCGTGCGCAGCGCCATGGTGTCCAGCGTCGCTTCCTCGGCGTGGCCGAACGGCGGCTCCAGGCTGGCGTCCACCGACCATGAGGCCTTGATGGCGGCGCTGAGGTCGAGCACCCAGGTGAAGGGCGGCACGCCCCACAGCGTTCCCGCCACCAGCACGGCCAGCAGCGCCGTCGCCACCGGCGCCTCGGGCCGGATCGACACCTTCTGCTGGAAGCGGTGGCGCAGATAGGCCACGAACTGCCGCCAGTTGAACCACAGGTGGATGAAGCCGGCGATCAGGAACAACAGACTGGAGGTGACGTGGATCGCCCCCCATTCCTCCTTGGTGAGGCCGCCCAGCGACCAGTCGACCCAATAGGCGAGCCGTCCCTCGGGCGTTGCGAACAGCATCAGGCCGGTGACGCCCATGATCAGGAAGCCGCCGGTGGTCATCATCGAAGTCATGGCCCGCCAGCTGAACTGCCGGCCGCTCGTCATCTCGCTCATCGTTGCCTCCAACCCCATGCCGATCGCCGGGCAGTGCCGGCACGAGGCCGCTGCCGCTCTCGCCGCAACCGCCCTGGCCACGGCATGTTTGCCCATACCATTATTTTGGCAATCGCGAATATACCGATGCTTTGTATTCAGCCGTCGCGACGGCGAGGCCCGCGATACGCTTCGTTACAACTGTGTCGCCCCTCGCCGGGGCTTCCGCTCGCCCCGCTTCCTCCGCTAAGGTCGCCGCCCAGCCGAAAGGAGCCGAGCCATGCGCATTCACATCGTCGTCCATGAAGCCTTCGAGGCGCCCGGCGCCTATGAAACCTGGGCGGCGAGCCGCGGCCACAGCGTGGCCTACTCCCGCGTCTATCTCGGCGAGCCGCTACCAATCTCCGTCGACGGCTTCGACATGCTGGCGGTGATGGGCGGCCCGCAGTCGCCGGCCACCACGGTCGAGGACTGCCCGCATTTCGACAGCCGTGCCGAGCAGGCGCTGATCGCCCGGGCGATCGCCGCCGGCAAGGTCGTCGTCGGCGTCTGCCTCGGCTCGCAGCTGATGGGCGAGGCGCTCGGCGCGCCCTGCGAGCACAGCCCGGAAACCGAAATCGGCAAGTTCCCCATCACGCTGACGCCGGCCGGCCTTGCCAACGACAAGTTCGCCCACTTCGGCCCCACCCTCGAAGTCGGCCACTGGCACTCCGACATGCCCGGCCTGACGCCCGACGCGGTGGTGATCGCCACAAGCGAAGGCTGCCCACGCCAGATCGTCGAATACGGCCCGCTCGCCTACGGCTTCCAGTGCCACATGGAGTTCACCCCCGAGGTGATCGACCTCCTCATAGCCGCCTCCGAAGCCGACCTCACCGCCCGCAAGACCAACCGCTTCGTCCAGCAGCCCGCCGCCCTGCGCGCCAACGACTACACCGCCATGAACGAAAAGCTGTTCACCTTCCTCGACAAGCTGGTGGAGGCGTATCGGGCGAGGCGGTAGGAGCGCCTGCTATCGCAGGCATCCGCTTCGCCCAGTCAGCTTGCGACCGGCCGATCCCACTGAAACCTCTATATAAATTGTCATCCTTGCGCAGGCGAGGATCTCACGCAGAAAGAGGCTCCGAAGCCGATATCACGCACCCTGCTCAGGGAGCCCGATACAAGCCGCCGCGCCTTCTCGTCCTGAGGTCCTCGCCTTCGCGAGGATGACAGGAGAGTGATATAAAACAAAGAGATGCGCCGTTCCGCCTGTCCCTCGGCAAAGTCGAGATATTGCGAGACGATGCGCTCCATCGCCACCAGCTCATCCTCGCTCAGATAGTTCAGCGCGCTGGTCACGTCGGCCGCTCTGGGTACGATACCCTTGAAGGACGTCATGCCCATCAGCGGCCGCGCCGCATCGGCGCGCGCCTCGATCACCTCAGGCACGGTCATGCCGTGAATGGCGTAGTGGAACTTGTTCTGGACCGTAGAGAAGAAGGTCTTGGTGATGTCCGACTTCGGATCGTAGTCGACGCTGGTCGCGAAAATGTCGGCGATCTTCTGGTAGAAGCGCCGCTCCGAGACGCGGATGCGCCTGATACGGCGCACAAGCTCGTCGAAGTAGTCGTGGCGGGCCTGGCTGAGGCGTTCGTCATCCATGACGAAGCCCTTGATGATGTACTCGCCGAGCCTCGCGTTGGCCCATTGCCGAAACTGCGTTCCGCGCGACGACCGCACGCGAAAGCCGATGGCTATGATCATGTCCAGATTGTAGTGGGCCACGGCGCGGGAGACGGTCCGCCGTCCCTCGGTTTGAACTGTCAAGTAATCCTTGACAGTTGCCCCCGGCTCCAGCTCACCCTCCCTGAACAGGTTCTTGATGTGCAGACTGATGTTCTGCTTCGTCGTCTGGAAGAGATCGGCCAGTTGAAGCTGGTTGAGCCAGACCGTGTCATCCCGCAGCCGCACGTCGATGCGCGTTTGCCCATCCTCGGCGACATAGAGCAGGAACTCGGCAGGATGATCGCCCATCGTCAAAGCCTCTCGACCTGACGGTCGCCGTTGGCGCCTTCCTCCGGCGTGCTGCACGCTACCGCGCGACCGATCCAATCGAGTGTGGGCATATCAGGGCCATTCCCTTGTAAACCACCGCCACGGCTATCGAATCGCAGCGCGGCGATGATCCGACGTGGAACCGGCCGGCGACAGGCAAGGCGCACAGAAGCCGATATCACGCACCCTGCTCAGGGAGCCCGATACGAGCCGCTGCGATTTCTCGTCCTGAGGTCCTGGCCTGCGCCAGGATGACGGGAGGGGGATAGGGGCGGGAGCTTTGCTGGTTGCCAGAGATGCGGGTGAAACGCCGTGTATCTCTTTGTTATATATCAATTAACTGTCATCCTGGCGCAGGCCAGGACCTCAGGACGAGAAGGCGCGGCGGCCCGTATCACCCTCCCCTCCAGCTCGCTCCCAAAGCCGGCCTCAAAATTCGCTGGGGTGTGGCACCCCAGTAGAATTTCAGGCCGGCTTTTTCAGTGGTGGCAGTCTTCACCCTCCGCATGATGCGCGCAGGTGTGGTCGTCACT
The DNA here is from genome assembly GCF_023721755.1 of Pleomorphomonas sp. NRK KF1. Lineage (GTDB taxonomy): Bacteria > Pseudomonadota > Alphaproteobacteria > Rhizobiales > Pleomorphomonadaceae > Pleomorphomonas. The sequence continues at coordinate 268,932 of NZ_JAMDLH010000004.1, forward strand.
GAAGGCGGGGAGTTGCTGGTTCACGAAGGCGTCCACCACTTCGCCCACCTTGCGGCACTCGCCGGCGTAGAACGGCTGGATGCCCGAGGCGAGGAAGCCCGAGAGCGGCCGCGCGCCCATGCCGTAGGCGACGATGGCGGTGACGCCGCGTTCGGCCAGCTGGCGCACCGGCGCCAGGCAGTTGTCGTGCGGCAGGGCCGGCAGCACGGCCGATTCCACCACCGCGCCATTGTCGATGCGGAACAGCGAGAAGGCGTCGCAGTGGCCGAAGTGGCCGGAAATGTCGGCGTCGAAGCCGCCGGGGGCGTCGGAGGGAACGGCAAGCAGGGTCATGATCGGTCTTCGTCCTTCAGTTTCGCAGGCGTATCCCCTTCGACGAAGCTGTCCTTCGGCCTGTGTCCGCAGCCGCCATCCTTGGGCCGCGTCACGCTGCCGCCCTCGATGCGCAAGGCCAGCCCGCGCGTGATGGCGGTGGCCGTCACCCGCCGCGCCTCGCCGAGGATGCGCGACAGCGTCGACCGCGACACGTTCATCCTCAGCGCCGCTTCCTGCTGGTCCAGCCCCTCGACGTCGACGAGGCGCAACGCCTCGTGTCCGTCCAGCGTCAGCACGATCTCGCTGAGCGAGACCATCGGAATGCCCTGGGGCTTGAAATAGCTGGCAGGCAAGTCGTCGCTGACGGTGCGGGGCTTCTGCGGTCTCGCCATCCGGACTCCGTTTTGGGAATACACCCATAATATGCGCCGCCGATCGCCGGCGCGACAGTCGGTTATGCACGTATACTCACAAGAAGGGAAACGGGAAAGCCGCCCGTCGGGGCCGAGGCTACGGCCCGTCGCTCGGCGCCAGCGTGAAATAGTCCCCGGAACGGAGCTCGGCCGTGCCGTCCTCGTAGCGGAGGTAGGCATAGCCGTGATCGTCGATCTGGCGGCCGGCATAGAGCTGCATCATGGCCACCTTCTTGCCGGTCTGCCGGCAGACCATGCCGTTGGCCGTGATCTCCGCCATCATCGCCCGGGAGCGGTCGACCCGTTTTTCCAGCGCCAGCTTCCGCTTGGCCTGCATCGACGGCAGCTCCGCCTCGTTCTCGCCGGCCTGTTGTTCGAGAAGCGCGGCATGCTGCGCCTTGAGCGCCTCGACCAGCGAGCGGAGATAGTCCTTCTTGTCGGCCGGCGAAACGAACTGGTCGGCCAGCACGTCCTCATAGTCGTCCGACAGCTGGGCCACCTCAGTGGCCGCCTCCCGAACGTCGGCGTCGATCTCCTTGAGGTGGTCCCACCAGGCGCGCTCGGGGCGCACGGGGACGGGCGCCGGCGCGGCGTCGAGGTTGATCTCCCAGGCCGCGCGGGGGAGCGGCTTCGGCTCCGGCGCCTTGCCGAGGATCATCAGCACGATGATGCCCAGCCCCGAAGTAAAGAAGCAGACCACGCCCCAAATCCAGGGATTGCGATTGGTCAGGATCGCGATGTAACCGCCGACAAAGCCCGTCAGGCAGGCCGCGAAAAGCCATCGCCACATCTCGTAATCGTACATGTCCCGAACGTCCTCCAGCCCTGCCCACCGGGCGCCCCTCGAATCGCCGCTGAAGAGACATCCCGGTTCAGGCGTCACTCCCTATGACAAAGGCGAGCCAAACCGCGTCAGCAGCCTGAGGTGGCAATCTATTCAGGCCTCATGGCCCCGGCAATCGCAGTCCTGCGGACCTAGAGCCACTCCAGCAAAAGTGGGAACCGGTTTTGCGTCCGGAGTTGCTTCAAAAACAAAGAGCTAGAGCCTGTTGGCGAACCAGAGTTCGCCGGACGGGCTCTAGGGAAACATGGCTAACGACAGGCTCGCAGCCATCCGGGAAGCCGTCTGCCCTTCGCCGTCCTGATGGGTGGCGCACGATATCGGCCTCTCGCCCGACCGGCCCGAGATCCTCGGCTTTCACCGAGGAGGACAGCGTGATGGCAGCGGGCGACAAGTCGGCCGGGCGAGCCACAAGCCGCATAAATATCTGTTTTATATCAATCAATTGTCATCCTGGCGAAGGCCAGGACCTCAGGACGAGAAGGCGACGACGCCCATATGGGTCTCCCCCACCTTTCCCCCTTTCACCCCGCCTTCCCCTCTTCCCGCGCCTCCCACACCTCCTTCGCCGCGTCGGCGTTGATCGCCGCGATGGCGAGGCCGACGATCAGGTCGGGCCAGGTGGTTTGCCACAGGAAGGCGGTGATGAGGCCGGCGGCGATAATCGCCACGTTGGCGAGCGCGTCGTTGCGGGCCGACAGGAACGCCGCCTTGCCGAGGCTGCCGCCGTGGTGGCGCACGCGGGCGAGCAGCAGCGCGCAAGCAAGGTTGACGGCAAGCGCCCCGAGCCCGGTCAGCGACAGCGCCAGCGGTTCCGGCGCCACCGGCTCCATGAATTTCTGCCAGGCGGTCCACAGCGTTGCGAGGCCGGGCACCAGGATGATCGCGGCCAGCGCCATGCCCACCCGCGCCCGGGCCGGCGCCGACCAGCCGAGCGCCAGCACGATCAGGAGGTTGATCGCCGTGTCTTCGAGGAAGTCGACGCTGTCGGCGAACAGCGACACCGATCCGATGGCCAGCGCCACCGCGAACTCCACCCCGAAATAGCCAAGGTTGAGAAGCGCCACGAGCAGCGCCACCCGCCGGAGCGGCCCCTGAAGCAGGCTATGAGCCGCCCCCGTCACGTCACTTGAACCGCTCGCCGGGGTAGACGCCCCACAGCCGGTCCTGCTTGACGAAACCGGACACCTTCGAGGTCGCCACCTCGCACCACCGGCCGTCGCATTCGCGCAGCCGGACGATGACGCCGGGCTCCAGCACCGCCGCCACCGGTCCGTCGGGGCGCTTTCTGAGCCGCGCCGCCTCGCCGCCCGACCATGGCTCCACCAGCGCCGTTCTCCGGCCCGACAGCAGCGGCCCGAAAATCCAGCCGTCCTCCCCGGTCCAGTCGCGAATGCGCCGCCAGTTGCCGTACTCCTGATAGATCTCCACCGGCAGGCCGCGCCGCACGAAGCTCCACTTCACGGCATAGTCGGTGCCGGGGCCATGTCGCACGTTGACCTTGCTCGACTTGACGCTGACGAAGCGCGGCAGCGGCAGCCCCGACGGCCCGCGTATGTTGGCCGACGCGGCTCCCGGCAACAGCATGGCGACGAGCGCCACGCAAGCCGCAACGCAGGCCGCGACGCAGAGAACTCTAGAGATCCGGCTCATGACTCCTCGGGCAACTCCATGGTCAAGCGACAGGGCGCGCGGGGGCTCCAGCCAATGACGCCGGAGCATGCGCTCGGCGACCATTCAACTTGGCCGGCGGGCGCTTTTTCAAAGGCCGCTCCAACACATTGGCAACCGTCCTGTGTCTGGAACGACCCGACGCATGCTCTACCACGCAAAGGCCCGATGCAACACCTCCACCCCATACATCCCTCACAGCCCCTTCCGGGCCGAGGTCCTCTGCCTGCGAGAGAGGAGGACAGGTTGATGGGAGCGGGAGTTTCACCTCGAAGCGTGGAAAGGCCGAAGGGCGAGGGCAAGCGGACACATGCCAGGCACCCGTTCCCTATCCCTTTCCTGTCCTCCTCTGCGAAGGCAGAGGACCTCAGGACGGTGGAGCAAGCCGCCGATATCATGCTCCCACTCTCGCCAGCCCGCCGATACATCCCTCGGCGCCCCTTCCTGCCCGAGATCCTCTGCCTTCGCAGAGGAGGACAGCCTGATGGAGGCGGGAGTGCTATACCAACCCTTTGCCCCTTCCGGCCCGAGGTCCACCTTGCATTCGCACGCGAATGCAAGCGGCCTGCGCGCAGGATGACGATTTATATAGAGGGACCAGTTGGATAGGCCGCGCGCCGACCCACTCGGCGCATTGCCCCCCAATAGAGGGCACGCCCGCCCAGACCCATACACAACGCTCTATCTATTTGTTTTATACCAATTAACTGTCATCCTGCGCTTTAGGCGCAGGACCTCGGGCAGAACGGGGCGCAACACCGATATAACGCTCCCCTCAAAGAAACGCCGCCGCCACCGATAGCACCAGCACCGCCGCGAACGTCACGTTCACCCATCGCCTCACCCTCGGGTTGGTCACCGCGCGGGCGAGGAGCGATCCCGCCGCCAGCCACAGCACGTTGACGATCACCACCAGCGCCAGGAACAGGCCGCCCTTCAGGAGCTCGTCGGCCACCGACCGGCCCGGCAGCAGCGTGAAGCGCGACACCACCGCCGCCACCGACACGTAAGCCTTGGGGTTGGTCAGCGACAGCAGCACCCCCGGCAGCACGCCGGGCGCCCGCCCCGGCGCTTCCATGCGGGAGATCGGCGGCGCCGTGGCGATCCGGAAGGCGAGGTAGACGAGGTAGGCGCTGGCCGCCACCGTCACCACCGGCGCGATGCCGGGGAACGACAGGATCGCCGCCCACAGGCCCGAGCCCACCAGCGCCACCACCGCCACCATGCCGAGATCGAGCCCGATCATGTAGGGAACGCCCCGGCGCGCACCGAAGGCGCCGCCGATGGCGGCAAGGCTCATGGTGTTGGGTCCGGGGCTGCCGACCAGGGCGAGCGAGGTCAGAAGATAGAGCGGCGCGGCGTCCATGGAACCTCCGATCGCAGGGCGAGTCTACCGATCCCCGGCCCCTCGTCAACGCGGCCGCCTTCCTGTCCCGCCGATCACGTTTGCTGGATCGGGGGAACCTTCGACGGCTGCCGGAGGTTCGTGTTGGGTTGGAGGCGGCGTGTCGCCGCCTCCGGGCTGAGAGGAGATCGGCCATGACAAATCTTGCAAGGACCCCGGTGGAAACGCTCCACCACATCGCCGCCCTGTCCGAGCAGATGGCGCAGCAGGCCCAGCGTTGCGATCTGCCCTTCGTCGCCTACCTGCTGTCCATGGCGAGCCAGGAAGCGCGCGCCGAGCTGAAGAGGGCCGGCTTCCCCATCGCGGCCAGCCAGAGCGCCCACACCGGCAGCGTCGTGCAGTAGCCGAGACGCGCGGGGCCGAGCGCCCCGCCGCCCGCCCAAAAGGGCAGAAACATACATGAAATCAATGAGATGAAGCATACTGGCGAGCCCCGCTCGCCGGGCACGCTTAGGCACAATTGTCCATTTCGCCAGATCCGCCGCAGACTTTCCTTCGGTATGGATTTTAGTATAGTCCAACAGACTCAATATTGAATCTGCGTCATCGGAGTAAGCTGGCGTTCACTGCAAAGCTTCCACTATTGGTAATCTATCTGGGGTAGAATAGACGCTCGTCACGCGGAAATGGCAGGCCGAAATTGCTTCGCGAAATCGAAAAGATGAGGGACGCGCCCCATTCGGCGGTCTCGCCTCTTGAAATCATCATATTGATTATCGATGCGTTTTTGATCCTGTTCATCGCCGTGGCGACGCTGTCGGCCGCCGCGCAACTGAGCGTCAGGACGATCGAGAAGCAGCTCAGGATCCAGGCGAACATCGCCGACGTGATGTCCGACGAGATCAACTACGCCTTCCAGGCCATGGATCTGGTGCTCGTCGGCGTGGCGGACCATCTCAAATCCAGTGGCGTCGACGATCAGCTCTCCCTGATCGCCAAAACCACGACCCGGCCGGCCAACGAGATGCTGCGCGCGCGCAAGTCCGGCCTCGCCTTCCTGGACGCGCTCGCGGTGGTCGACGAAACCGGGCGTGTCCTGGCGTCCACCCGGACCTGGCCCATGCCCAACTTCAACTTCGGCGACCGGCCCTACTTCAAGGCGATGCAGAACCTGACCGGGCCTCCGACCTATCTGAGCCCACCGCTCTTCGGGCGTATCGCCGGCCGTCCCAACCTGGTGCTCACCCGTCGCCTCACCAGCGCCGACGGCGACTTCCTCGGCGTCGTCAACGCCGCTTCCGACCAGGGCTACTTCGCCAGCCGCCTGGCGCGCGTCGACGTCGGCAAGGGCAGCCTCATCGCCTTCATCCTCGACGACGGCACCGTCATGGCCCAGTCGCCGGCGCTCGTACTGGACATGGACGCGGAAGCCAATCCGCCGAGGCACGATGCCAACGCGCTGTTCGCCCTGCCCGCCGCCGGCGGGCTCGTTCCGGCCGGCATCCTCGGCGATGACGAGCGCTACGCCTCCGTCCGCCGGCTCGCCAGCTATCCGGCGTCGGTCGTCGTCAGCGTGGCGGCCCGGACCGTCAACGACGAAATCCGCCGCACGGTCATTCCGCTGGTGGTCACCGCCTTCGTGATCTCGGCGGTGATCCTGATCGTCACGGCGCTGTGGATCCGCCAGTTGCGGCGCGATCGCAGGCAGGCCGCCCTGCAGTATCGTCAGGCGCGCACCGACGTGATGACCGGCCTCGCCAACCGGCTGTGCTTCGTCGAGTGGCTGGAACGGCTCGACAGGGACGACGGCGTCTCGCCCTACGCGCTCTATTTCGCCGACCTCGACTATTTCAAGACCATCAACGACACGCTGGGCCATGACATCGGTGACAAGCTGCTGGCGGCCGTCGCCGGGCGGCTGGTCGAACATCTCGGTCCCACCGACCGCATCGCCCGCCTCGGCGGCGACGAGTTCGCCATCATCTGCATGGGCGTGATGGACGAGATCAACGCCCTCAGGATCGCCGACATCATCGTCTCCGCCATCGGGGAGCCGTTCGAGATCGAGGGCCATCACCTCACCATCTCCAGCTCCATCGGCATCTCGCTCTGCCCGCGCGACGGGCGCGACCTCGGCGCCCTCCTGAAGAACGCCGACCTCGCCCTGTTCAAGGCCAAGGCGGACGGCCGCGGCCTCATCCGCGTCTTCTCGGCCGAACTGGCGAGCGCCATGGAAACGCGCCGCGAGCTGCAGGCCGACCTCGACGAAGCCTGGGAGCTCGGGCAGTTCTACCTCGTCTACCAGCCGATCTACGAAGCGGCCGGCCGCCGCCTCGCCGGCTTCGAGGCCCTGTTGCGCTGGCGGCATCCGACGCGCGGCGCGGTGCCGCCCGACGAGTTCATCCCCGTCGCCGAGGAGACCGGCCTCATCAACCGCCTGGGCGCCTGGGTTCTGGAGAAGGCCTGCGCCGAGGCCATGACCTGGCCGGCGCCGCTGTTCGTCTCGATCAACCTGTCGCCGGTGCAGTTCCGCGCCGGCGCCATCGAGGCGCAGGTTCGCCGGGCGCTCCGGCTCTCTGGCCTGCCGAGCGAGCGGCTGGAGCTGGAGATCACCGAGTCGACGCTGCTCCAGATGGAAAGCGGGGTCGAGGCGGTTCTGAGCAACCTTCGCGACGCGCGCGTCAACATCGCGCTCGACGACTTCGGCACCGGCTATTCCTCGCTGCGCTACCTGATCGACTTCCAGATCGACCGCATCAAGGTCGACCGCTATTTCGTCGAAGGCGTCGCCGACAAGTCGTCCAGCCAGGCGATCATCCAGGCCATCCTGGCGCTCGCCTCCACCCTCGGCCTGCAATGCACCGCCGAAGGCATCGAAACCGAGGAACAGGCCGAGATCCTCGGCAACGGCGGCTGCACCCACCTCCAAGGCTACCTCCTCGGCCGCCCCCTGATGCCCGACCAGGCAAAGGCGCTGGCCCTCGCCGGCGAAAGGCGCGTCGAAGCGGGGTGAGGGCTGGAGAGGGAAGCGCGGTATGGGCGTCGGCGAGATCTATATCGGCGTCGCGCCCCTTCCGGCCTGAGGTACACCTTGAGCTCGCGCGCGAACTCAAGCGGCCTGCGCAAGGATGACAGCTTTATATAGAGGGGAGCAGTGGGATAGGCGCTCGCTGGGCTCCCACACGGCGTCACCGTCACGACGCGGAACACACCGCTCGCAAGTATATGCGCCCCGCTATCCGCTTGTATCCTATATATAAATTGTCATCCTTGCGCAGGCGAGGACCTCGGGCAGAAAAGGGCGAGCGGGATCTATAGGGCGCCCTCGCCTTTTGGAGCCTGATATGGGCCGAAGCGCCATCTCGTCCTGGGTCCTGGCCTTCGCCAGGATGACAGTTAATTGATATAAAACAATTAGATAGTATCTCATGCGGGTACCCCGGGGCAAATTCCCGGGCACGCAGGTGCGAGATTACGCAATCTCAATAATTTGGCGATGTTGTCGTCGCCTTCCGGGTGGAGCTTGTCAAGCTTGCCCGGGAATTTGCCCCGGGCGCCTCTTGTGGCCTACCCACCCGCCCATCGCATCACGAATGAGGCTCCCGCCCCCATCAAGCCGTCATCCTGGCGCAGGCGAGGACCTCAGGCAGAAAGAGGCGCGCGGGATCTATAGGGCGCCCCCAATCCACGGTTGCCTCACCCCCCGCATTTCCGCGAAGCTCACCCCATGAATCCGGGTTGGGTCTACATCGTCACCAACAAGCCGCAGGGCGTGCTCTACGTCGGCGTCACCTCCGATCTGGAGGGACGCATCTGGGAGCATCGCAATCACGTCTATCGCGGGTTTTCCGACAGCTACAACTGCACGCGACTGGTCTGGTACGAGGACTACGACGAGATCACCGACGCCATCGCGCGCGAAAAGCAGGTGAAGCACTGGAAACGCGAATGGAAGATCAAGGCGATCGAGGAGATGAACCCGGCGTGGGAGGATCTGTTCGAGACGATCATGTGGTGATGTGGGGAGACCGATATCGGCGTTGCGCCCTTTTCTGCCTGAGGTCCTCGCCTGCGCAAGGATGACACATCTATACGGAGGGGCGCTGGGATAAGCCGCTCGCGAAGCCCCGATGCGTCATCACCGCCACTACGCGGAACACAACGCCCGCAAGTGCACGCAACCGCTATCCGTTTGTATCCTATATATAAATTGTCATCCTTGCGAAAGCGAGGACCTCAGGACGAGAGGGCGCCGACGCCACTATCAAGCTCCCCTCACCCCACGCTCACCGCCCCTCTTGCATGCCCCCGGATCGCCGTGGGTGGGAAGCCGAAGCGGCGGCGGAAGCGGATGGCGAAGCGGGAGGCGGATTCGTAGCCGACTTCCAGCGCCACGCGGTTGACGGAGAGATCGGTCGATTGCAGCAGCAGCATGCCCTGGGCCATGCGCACGTCGGCGAGGAGATCGCCCAGCGTGGTTCCCTCGGCGGCAAGGCGGCGGCGCAGCGTCGCCTCGCTGACGGCGAGACGATCGGCCACCTCCGCCGCCGTCCAGCGCGCATCGGCAGAACCCTCGATCAGCCGCCGCACCCGCGTGGCAAAGCTCGGGCTCTCCGTCGACGAGAAGCGGATGCCCTGAAGTGACAGCCAGACCAGCACCTCGGTGAGCCGATGCCGCGCCACCGCCTCCGGCACGCCATCAACGTCGCCGATCGCTTCGATGGCACGGTCGAAGACCTCGGCAAAGCCCGCGTCCAGCCGGCCGAACGCCGCCACGCCCTGCACCGTCGCGCCCTCGCCGCTCCGCTCGAAGGAGGCGATGATCGAGGGGTCCCACACCAGCCAGCGCGCGCCATAGCGGCCGGCGTCCGACAGGCGGTTGGTCACGTCGAAGGTCTGTCCGCCGGCCAGCGCCACGCCCTCGCCGCCCGCCACCGTCCACGACCCGCCGGGCGCCTCCAGGATCTTCGAGCCGTGATCGACCACGATCAGCGTCGGACGGTCGACGATGACGCGGCTGAACCGGAGGTCGCAGCCCTGGGCGACGCTGGCCGTGAAGCCGACGCCGGGGCGGTTGAGCAGCGCCTTCGAATGATCGCTCATGCCGCCCCCCTGTGGATGGCGCAGAGCTTGTTGCCGTCGGGGTCGCGCACATAGGCGAGATACACCGGCCCGACCACGGGATTGTCGCGCACGCCCGGCGGGTCCTCGATGGAGACGCCGCCATGGGCCACCGCCACGTCGTGAAAGGCCCTGACACCCTCGGGCGAGGCGCAGCGGAAAGCAATGGTGCCGCCGTTGGCAGGGCTCGCCGGACGATCGTCGATCGGCTGGCTGACGCAGAACGACCCGCCGTCGTGCCGGTAGAACAACCTGACATGGCCACTCGCCGCCACGTTGCGAACCGCCTCCCCCGCCCCCAGCGTGCCGAGCACCGCGTCGTAGAAGTCCTTGGACCGCTCGATGTCGTTCGAGCCGACCACCACGTGGTTGATCATGTTCCCGCTCCGAATTGCCGATGACGGGAACCTAGCACCGTTCACGGCCAATTTCGGTGCGATGTCGCTCCCTTTCGGTGCCGATCCGATCAGGATGGAGGGGAAGCGCCGCCCGATATCGGCCGCTCGCCTCGCCAAAAGAAAAACCGGCCCGAACGTGTCGAGCCGGTCCCGCCTGAGGTGGTTTTGGCGATCAGTTGGCGGCGGCGGCGCCGGCCTGGGCAACGGCCATGTCATCCTCGACGGACGAACCGGACACGCCGATCGCGCCGATGATGACGCCGTCCTTGTCCTTGATCAGCTCGCCGCCGCCGAAGACCACGAGGCCGTCGTTGGTGACTTCGATGCCGTAGAGCGGTTGGCCAACCTGGGCCAGATCGCCGAGATCCTTGGTCGGCATGTTGAACAGGCGGGCCGTCTTGGCCTTCTTGATCGAAATGTCGACGCTGCCGAGGAAGGCGCCTTCCATGCGGGCGAAGGCCTTGAGGTTGCCGCCGGCATCGACGATGGCGATGTTCATCAGCGTGCCCTGCTCCATGGCCTTGGCCTTGGCGGCGGCGATGGCCTTGTCGGCCTGCTCAAGGGTGATGTCACCCGGCAGGATCAGCTTGGAGGCATCGGCGGCGAGAGACGCGCCGGCCATCAGAGTGGCAAGCGCGAATGCAATAACGGCTTTACTGGACATAGTAACTCCTCCTGCAAAGACCGGGCGCCTCTCCTCATCCGGCAAGTTGACATTTACGCTTTCACGCGGAATGCTTTTCGAACAAGAGCCTGTCCGGCGAACTCTGGTTCGCCAACAAGCTCTATCTCATTGTTGTCGCATTGTTTTTGCGGAAAACCGGTTTCCACTTTTCCGCACAATGCTCTAGAGCCCGCAGTGCCGGAACACCACGACCCGCCCACTTTGCACCCGCGCGTTAAGGTGTAACATTGAAAAATATACCGATCCAACACTATCCATCGCCTGGGTATTTTCCCGGATGGATGTCGATCCGGCATGGGATGGTGACGAACGGGCTATCCATCCGCACTCGGACGGCTCGGGAAATGGCGGCCATCGAACCGGCCATTCTCGCAGGAGAAGTCTCTCGCCGAAATCTGCAAATACCTGAAATCATGGGACTTCATTGAGGCTTGTCGCCACCCTGCAAGCGGACAGAAAGCAGGCCGGATGACGTTCCTCGCCGAGGTCGTTCTCCAACACCCCGGCGCCAGTGTGCCGAGCACCGCGCCATGGAAGCGCCTGGAGCGCCCGACATCGCTCGCGCCGACCATGACGTGCCGGATCACGGCGCCCGTCCCATTGAGATGACGATGATACAGATCCAACATCAATGAGAGCCATATTGGCGCAAGGCGGCTCCCCTTCCGTGACGATCCGATCAGATGGTAGAGACGGAACGCCCGCCCGGCGGCATCCGTGCATCCGGTTCCGAGTTCGCCCCGGGAACACGTCGTGGTTACACGCCCTTGCTGGCACACGGGAAAACAGCAAGACTGACCGCTATGCCCAGGCGAAACACCGCCTCCTCAACGCCACCGATGGCGTCGGTGCGTCGCCGTGAAATGGGCCGGACACTCGGCTTTCGGTTCCGGAAAATGGAACCGGGCCACAGTCACTGGCAGAGAGCATCATGCGTTTGTTGAAGTCTTGGATCGTTGCCGTCGTCGCTGTCGTCGCCAGTCTCTCGTTGACCGAGGCTTATGCTGCCGAAGAGGCCCATTTCAAAACGCCGGAAGAGGCCGTTACCGGCTTCTTGGATGCGGTGAAGAAACAGGATTTCGAGGCCATTCTGGCGACGACCGCCGTCGATCGCATGAGCGAGGGCTACGACTTCGTGGCGCAAGCCGGGCAGCTCAAGGTGATCATGCCCTCTTTCGCGATGCCGGCCAACGATCCCTTTTTCATCTCGGTCAACAAAGCGTTCTACGCGGGTATGATGGCAAAAGATGTCCAGTTTCTCACTTACAGTCTGATGCTGGCGAACAATCCTGTGATCATAGACACGCTTCTGGAGGGCCATTCCTACGCCAATCCAGACTACCCGACAGCTGCGTGGGATATGTTCGACGCTGTACAGGCAGAGCGCCTGTCAGAACTTTCAATTTCGAAAATCGGCACCCCGTTGCCGGAAGAAGTGAACAGCGAACGGCAACAGCGCCTTTTCTCCGGACACGCCAAGTTGTTTCAGGGTGACGCCGAAACCGAACGCGTCGCCCTTCTTTCGTTCGACGGCCGCGATTTCCTGGTCGGCTTCAGTCTGATCCGCTTCGGCGACGACTGGCTTGTCGAGGGGACGAGGCCGTGGGTAGCTAAGACCAATCGCATGGGGGGCGCCAAGCGGACCACGCCGGATGAATTCGAAGCGCTCATCCGCTAGGCATTCGCCGAAGAATCAGCAAAACTGGCAGCCCGGCGAATGCTCTGGATCGCAGGGGGTGCCTGATAATGCCCACAGTGCCCTTTTCTGCCTGAGGTCCTGCGCCTTCGCGCAGGACCTCAGGCAGAACGGAACGAGCGGTCGATATAGCGCTCCCCTCCCACCAACAGCTCGAAACGCCGACCCGGCTTCCCCAGATCGGCGCTCCTATTCTTGGCACGTAGGGCTCGCAGAGCCTGGAGCGAAACTCGCTGGGGTGCGGCATCCCTGGGCATCCGCTTGGCCCGAAAAGTCTGCAACTTTTCGGGCGGATGCCCTTGGCGACGAGCGCGAGAACCGGAGCGGAGCGGACTTCGAGCAACGCCAGCAAAAGTGGGAACCGGTTTTGCGTCCGGCGTTGCGTCCTAGAAAACAGCCCGTGAGCACCGGAAGCGCAGCACTCTAAGCTAGCTGCCCGCCCCAGCGGATTTCGACCAGGCGAAGAGAGCCTGAAGCGAAATTCGCTGGGGTGCGGCAGATAGCGACGAGTGCGAGAACCGGAGCGGAGCGAACTTAAGGTTCGTGAGCACCGGAAGCGCAGCACTCTAGGCTAGCTGCCCGCCCCAGCGGATTTCGGCCAGGCTCTAGAAGAAGCCCAGCTTCTTGGGGTTGTAACTGACCAGCAGGTTCTTGGTCTGCTGATAGTGGTCGAGCATCATGGAGTGGGTTTCGCGGCCAATGCCCGACTGCTTGTAGCCGCCGAAGGCCGCGTGGGCCGGGTAGGCGTGGTAGCAGTTGGTCCAGACGCGGCCGGCCTGGATGTTGCGGCCGAAGCGGTAGAGGCGGTTGGCGTCGCGGCTCCAGACGCCGGCCCCGAGGCCATAGAGCGTGTCGTTGGCGATCTCCAGCGCCTCGTCCTCGTCCTTGAAGGTGGTGACGGAGACCACCGGGCCGAAGATCTCTTCCTGGAACACGCGCATCTTGTTGTTGCCCTGGAAGACGGTCGGCTGCACGTAGTAGCCGCCTTCGAGATCGCCGCCGAGGTGGGCGCGCGCACCGCCGGTCAGCACCTTGGCGCCCTCCTCACGGCCGATGTCGAAATAGCCGAGGATCTTGTTGAGCTGCTCCTCGGAGGCCTGGGCGCCGATCATCGTCTCCGGGTCGAGCGGGCTGCCCTGCTTGATGGCGTGCACGCGGGTCAGCGCCCGCTCGATGAACTTGTCGTAGATGCTTTCCTGTACCAGGGCGCGGCTCGGACAGGTGCAGACCTCGCCCTGGTTGAGGGCGAACATCACGAAGCCCTCGATGGCCTTGTCGAAGAAGTCGTCATCCTCGGCCATAACGTCGGCGAAGAAGATGTTGGGCGACTTGCCGCCCAGCTCCAGCGTCACCGGGATCAGGTTCTGTCCGGCATACTGCATGATCAGCCGGCCGGTGGAGGTCTCGCCGGTGAAGGCGATCTTGGCGACGCGCTTCGACGATGCCAGCGGCTTGCCCGCCTCGAGGCCGAAGCCGTTGACGACGTTGAGCACGCCCGGCGGCAACAGGTCGCCGATGATCTCCATCAGCACGAGGATCGAGGCCGGCGTCTGCTCGGCCGGTTTCAGCACCACGCAGTTGCCGGCGGCCAGCGCCGGGGCGAGCTTCCAGGCGGCCATCAGGATGGGGAAGTTCCAGGGAATGATCTGGCCGACGACGCCGAGCGGCTCGTGGAAGTGATAGGCGATGGTGTCATGGTCGATCTCGCTGAGCGTGCCTTCCTGGGCGCGCAGGCAGCCGGCGAAATAGCGGAAATGGTCGATGGCCAAGGGAATGTCGGCGGCCGTCGTCTCGCGGATCGGCTTGCCGTTGTCCCAGGTCTCGGCCAGCGCCAGGCGACCGAGGTTCTCCTCCATGCGGTCGGCGATGCGGTTGAGGATGTAGGCGCGCTGGGCGACGTTGGTCTTGCCCCAGGCCTCGCGGGCGGCGTGCGCCGCGTCCAGCGCCGCCTCGATGTCGGCGGCTTCCGAGCGCGCCACTTCGCAAAGCTTCTGGCCGGTGATCGGCGACAGGTTGTCGAAGGTGCGCCCGCTCAGCGCGTCCTTGAACTCGCCGCCGATGTAGTTGCCATACTTGGTGCGGAACGGCAGGTCGGCGGCCTTGACGGTGCTCTGATAGGTCATCTTGTCCTCCCAGACAGGGCGCGCGTTGATCGCGCTGTCCGGAGAGTTGCGTACGCAAAATCCAATATCCAGCCGGCTCACCACCGCTGCTGGCCGCCAGTGTCGCAGTTCTGCGACAGTCGGATGAGGGGATGTGGATCAGCCTAGGCGTGGGCGACCCGCTCATGCAAACCGAGCTTGTTCAGTTTGCGGTGGAGGGTCGCGCGGCTGATGCCGAGCAACTCGGCGGCGTGCGACACGTTGCCGCGCGCCCGGGCAAGCGCCCGCTGAACCACCGCCCGCTCACCGGCGGCGAGGTCGTCGGCCTCCCTCTCGCGAGCGATCAGATCGCCGATCGGCGTGTGTCCCTTGAGATCCGCCGCGCTGAGGCCGAGCAACTGCCGGGCGGCGCGGGTGGCGCCGACGATCAGCTCGTGCCCGTCGACGGCGATGAGCGCATCGGCCCGCCCCTCGGGCGACGGCGCCAGAACGATGCGTTTCCCGGGGAAGGCGCGGCGGAACAGATCGCACTCGACGCGCCGCGCGGCGTCGACCACCGACTGGGCGATCAGCGTCAGGAAGCCCTCGGTCAGGTCGGCCCGGCAGGAGGAGACGTCGATCACCGCCGCCAACTGCCCGTCGGCGTCGTGGATCGGCGAGGAGGTGCAACTGAGCAGCGCGTTGCGGCTGAAGAAATGCTGGTCGCGATGGATGGTCACCGGCCGCTGCTC
This sequence comes from Pleomorphomonas sp. NRK KF1, assembly GCF_023721755.1. GTDB lineage: Bacteria > Pseudomonadota > Alphaproteobacteria > Rhizobiales > Pleomorphomonadaceae > Pleomorphomonas. Next base: position 284,250 of record NZ_JAMDLH010000004.1, read on the forward strand.
GGCGATGGCGGTGCCGATGCCGTTGGTGCCCTGGCTGTCCTCGCTCCATGGGGTGCCGATCCACAGGCCCCAGGCGCTGAAGGTGGCGTCGTCGCCGGCCGCGCCCCGCCGTTCCAGCGGCACGCCGTTGCGGTCGGCCAGAAGCACGCAGCAGCCGACGCCGCCGACGGCCGCATGCAGCCGGTCCATGGCGCTTTCCGCGCAGGCGATCAGCGGCTCCAGCGGCTGCCGGGCCAGCGTGATCTCCTGCTCGGTCAACCGCCAGACCGGCGGGCGCGGCGCCGCCGGATCGAGCTTATGCAGCTCCTGCGACCGGTGCCACGACGCGGCGACGACCGAGCGGACCGCCCCGCCGGCGGCCAGCGTGTCCCTGATGTGCCGTGCGTGACGTTCCTCCGACCTGTCCACGCTTTTCCTCCTCGAGAAGCGTTGGCCACGACGTTCCGATAGTCCTCCAACCACCAACCTGGAGCGCCGGTCCGGTTCCGTCAGACCGAACGGCGTCCTAAGGGAAACTCCCAATAAGGGGACCCTTCATAATCTTGTTTTCCGAGGTAGACAATTCGCCCAAAGGACTCGGCGCGAGCGATGAACCGACGCCAGGTTGCGGCGAGAGTGATCGGCGATATCAGGGGGCCATGCGCGTTGGCCGCCTGATATCTCCCTCAGCACCTTCTCGTCCCGAGGTTCTGCGCCTTCGCGCAGAATGACAAGCTATGTAACTGTTTTCATTAATATAATACTGTCATCCTGCGCGAAGGCGCAGGACCTCGGGCAGAATGGAGCGAGCCACCGATATCCCGCTCCCCTCACCGGCTGAAAAGCAACCGGCCCGCGATGGTAACGAACGGCGTGCTCAGGCCGTCCGCCCCTCCACGTGGCGCTTGAAGTTGTCGAGGATCGCCTGCCAGCCGGCGCGCTGGTACTCCTCCGGAAAGGTCGTCTCGGGATCGAAGCTGACGCTGACGTGGACGCCCTCCGGCCGCTCATGGAACAGCACCTCGGCCGTCCGGTCGCCGAACGCGTACTCGATGCGCTCTTCGGGCACGATCCTCGTATAGGTGCCGGCGAAGTCGAAGCCCTGGCTGCCGTCCTTCGCCTCCATGCGCGAGGAGAACGCCCCGCCCTCGCGGAGGTCGACGCTGGCCGTGGTGGTGTGCCAGTCGTCGGAGGCGGCGTTCCACGCCTTGATGTCCTCCGGGTTCACATAGGCCCGCCACACCTCGGCGATCGGCGCGGCAACGGTGGTTTCAACGGTGATGCGCATGGTTTTCCCTCCTCTTTGATTGGCAGTGACACGCAGTCGCGGCGATTTCCGTCGGGATCGGCGCGAGTGAAGGTGAGAGGGCGCACGATACTTGCCGTTCGCCCCTTTCTGCCCGAGGTCCTGCGCCTTCGCGCAGGATGACAAGATTATATAATAAAAACAAATATCTAGCTGTCATCCTGCGCGCAGGCGCAGGACCTCAGGACGAGTAGAGCAATCGGCCAATATAGCGCTGCCGCTCAAGCGCTCCCCCCGAAACTCGCCGAGGCGTGGCAGCTCGTAAATAGCGCTCTAGCGCCCGACAAACGTCCCCCTCCAGGCGCCTCCCGCCAGCCTGATCTCGTCGTTGACGATGGGGGCCGACAGGGTGGAGGGCAGCACCATCCTTGTGACCATCGGGACATTCTTCGTGGCCTTGGTGTTCTTCAAGGTCACCGTCGTCGCGCCTCCGGACCGACAGACGGACGCCTTCCCGGTCAGCCACAGCTCGCCGGCCTTGCTGGCCGAATAGACGAGACCGCCCGCTCCGTCGGCGATGACGATCTTGAGCGGCTTGCCATCATCGGCGGTCGCCTCCAGCCAATGTGCCTTTATGCCCTTGGCCTTGAGCTCGGTGACGGATGTGAGGCAGGTGGCGTGAGCAAGCGTGGCCCCGCTGAAAACGAAGAGGCAAGCAAGCCATCCGAGCTTGGTCGGGCTCATGGTCTTCTCCCGGGGCAGTTCGGCGAAGCGGGAACCGGTTTCGCGCCGTTTTCCTTGCGGACTCCCCTACCCCTCTAGCGCCGCCTCATATCGGGCAAATGACGCTTCCACCCTCTCCTTCGCGTCGCCGATCATCTCCTTGCCCTCGAAGGAGCCGTAGAGATCGGCGAACGCCAGCGGGTCGACCTTGGCCTTCAGCCGGGCCAGCGACCTGCGCCCCAGCGGGATGGCGTTGGGATAGCTGTACATGAAGCTGGCGATGCGCCTGTCCATGCCGATCTGGATGGCGTCGCCGGGGAAGAGGCTGCCGCCGGGGCGCGGCCCGTTTTTCCACAGAAGCCCGCTGCTGCCCTCGAAATGGCCGGGCAGATGCACGAGGTCGATGGCGTCGGTGAGCGGGAAACGATCGCCGTCCCAGAAGCGCAGGTAGGGGCTGTCGAAACTCACCCAATCCTCGTCCGCCTCGTGGAGGTAGATCGGCACGCCACCCAGCGCGACGCTCCACTCCAGCATGGCCGAATAGAAGTGCGGATGCGAAATGGCGATGGCCTGAACCCCGCCCCCGTCCCCGGCCATCCCGGCGATCCGGCCCACGGCGGCGTCGGTCACCGTGGGCAGGCATTCCCACATCACCATGCCGCCCGCCTGGGGGATCAGGAAGGCGCGCTGGCCGATGGCAAAGCGCGGCGAAAGCTGCAGCGTCATCACCCCCACGGCATCCTCGAAGCGGATCTCGTGGCCTGCGGCCACCTCGGCCGAGCTGGTCCAACGCTGCCCGCCCCAGCCGACATATTGCCGTTCGTCCTGGCAGATGGGGCAGCCCTCCATCCGCTCGGCCTCGGGATATTGCGTGCCGCAGGTGACGCAGACGGGAACCTTTGACAGCTGAGGACGGTTGATATGGGTCATTGCCTTGCATCCGTCGACAGAGTTATCTTGACATCAAGATAACAGGAGACGTCTTGATGTCAAGACAACCGGACGGTGCGCAGGACGGCGTCGACGCGCGGCGCGCGCAATGGGCGGCCGAGCTGCCCGATCTCGACACGGCCGGCATGGCCATTCTCGGCCGCATGCGCTGGATCACCCTCAGCCTGCGCCCGCCGATCGAGGCGATCTTCCGAAAATACGGCATCGACAGCGGCGAGTTCGACGTCATCGCCACGCTGCGCCGCTCCGGCCCGCCCTATTGCCTGCGCCCCACCGAGCTCTACCGCTGGCTGATGATCTCCTCCGGCGGCCTCACCGCCCGCCTCGCCCGCCTCGAAAAGGCCGGCCTTATCACCCGCCTGCCCGACCCGGACGACGCCAGGAGCATGCTGGTCCAGCTGACGCCCGAAGGCGCCGACCTCACCGAACGCGCCTTCCGCGAAGACATGGCCTTCGAAAGCAAGGTCCTCGCCGCCCTGACGGCGAACGAACAGGCGACGCTGGAAAGCCTGCTCCGCAAACTGGCCCTGTCGGACCTCAACCCGGAGGTGGGGACGCCAAGCTGAGGGATGGGGCGCCCTATATCCGCCTCGCGCCCCACTCGTCCTGAGGTCCTGCGCCTTCGCGCAGGATGACAATCTATGTATGTGTTTTCATTTATATAAAGCCGTCATCCTGCGCGAAGGCGCAGGACCTCAGGACGAGAAATCTCAGGCGCCTATATCGGTCTCCAGAAGATAGCCCTCACTCCGCCGCGCCATGCTGAACCGGCTCCACCCGAACCGCCAACCCAAGCGCCTTGGTAATGGCCATGAAGTTCGCCAGGGTCGGGTTGCCGCCTTCGGACAGCGCCACATAAAGGTTCTGCCGCCCGAGGCCGGTATCGCGGGCGAGCTTGCTCATCCCCTGCGCCCGGGCGATCACGCCGAGGGCATGGGTGACGAGCGCCGGATCGCCGTCCTCGAACGCAGCCTCCAGATAAGCGGCGATGTCATCACCGGTTTGAAGATGCTCGGCAGTGTCGAACGGCTTGGTCTGATGGTTTGTGCCCATGACTAATTGTCCTGTTTAACGGACAAAAGGCAAGCTGGAACTCCCGTCGCTCTATAGCGTCGTCGCGCTCCATCCTGCCCGAGATCCACCTTGAATTCACACGTGAATTCAAGCCTGCTTCCGCAGAGGAGGACAGCTTGATGGAGACGGGAGACAGAGGATCAAGCTCGACATAACTTGTTGTTATATATCAATTAACTGTCATCCTGCGCGAAGGCGCAGGACCTCGGGACGAGACGGCGCGCCGCCCATATCGTGCTCCTTCTCCCCCTCCCACCTTCCCATCTCGGCGATCGCCCCCATATGTCCCTGATACCCCCTTCCGGAACACGAGGCCCCGTCATGCCAAAACGCGCCGGCATCGAGGAAATCAGGAGTTTTTACGCCCGGCTGATGGGCGCCGCCAGCAAGTGGTCCGACCCCCGGCTCGCGCGGGCTTTCGAGACCATCCCGCGCGAGGCCTTCTGCCCTCCGGGGCCCTGGCGCATCGTCTTCCACGGCCGCCCCGTCGACACGCCGAGCGCCGACCCCGCCTATCTCTACCAGGATGTGCTGGTGACGCTGGACGCGGCCAAGGGCATCAACAACGGCGAGCCTTCCCTGCACGCCGCCTGGATGGGCGCCGTCGCCCCTCAGGCCGGCGAGGCGGTGACCCACGTCGGGGCCGGCGCCGGCTACTACACCGCCATCCTGCAGATGCTGGTGCTGCCCACCGGCTCGGTCACCGCCTTCGAGATCGACGAGCGCCTCGCCGAGCTCGCCCGCCGCAACCTCGCCCCCATGGAGGGCGTGACGGTGGTGACCGGCGACGCCACGGCCCAGCCGCTGCCGAAATCCGACGTGATCTACGTGAACGCCGGCGTCGCCGCGCCGCCGGTCGACTGGCTCGACGCCCTCAACCCCGAGGGGCGGCTGATCTTCCCCTGGCGACCGAGCGAGGACATCGCCGTGACGCTGCTCGTCAGGGCCTGCAACGGCGGCTTCGCCGTCACCCCCCTGATGCGCGCCTGGTTCATCCCCTGCGTCGGCGCCTCCGACGAGGTGAAACCCCAGAAGCTGCCGGAAAGCCCCGCCGCCGTCCGCGCCCTCCGCTCCATCTGGCGCACCACCGACCGCACCCCCGACGACACCGCCCTCGCCATCTATCGCGATGTGTGGTTCTCGTCGGAAAAGCTGGAGGGGGGCGCGTAAGGGGAGCTCTATGTCGGCGGCTTGCCCCCGGGGGCGCCCTATATGAGCCGCGCGCCCCTTTCTGCCCGAGGTCCTCGCCTGCGCAAGGATGACAATTTATATATAGGATACAAGCGGGCAGCGGTTGAATGCATTTGCAAGCGCTGTGTTCCGCGTAGTGGCGGTGATGATACAGCGGGGCTTCGCGGGCGGCTTATCCCAATGCCCCTCTATATAGATGTGTCATCCTTGCGCAGGCGAGGACCTCGGGCAGAAAGGGGCGCAAGGCCGATATAGGTCTCCCTCTCCTCCCCCTCCCCCTAATCCTCATACCGCCCCGTGCCCTCGCGGTCCCTTTCGTAGCTGTGTTTCAGCGAGAACTGCGGCAGCCAGCTTTCGTGGCGGATGGACCATAGTTCGTAGGTGGGCGTCAGCTGGTTGGGGGCGTCGAGCGAACCCAGGCTCACCTCCACCTCGTCGCCGCTTACGCCGAACACCGACGAGCCGCAGCGCGGGCAGAAGTGCCGCCCCTTGTAATCGGAGGTTTCGCCCTTCACCTCCACCGCCTCCTCGGGAAAGATCGCCGAGGCGTGGAACAGCGCGCCGCTGTGCTTGCGGCAGTCGATGCAGTGGCAGAGGCCCACCCTATAGGGCCGCCCCGTTGCCTTGAGACGCACGGCGCCGCACAGGCACCCGCCTTCGAACTCCGTCATACCGGCCTCCTCCAGCCTGAAGGCTCCATCAACCCGGCGCGCCGCGCCCCGGTTCCCGCACCGCCCTACAATACCAGCGCCGGCCCCTCCTCGGCCTGGCTGTCCGGCTCCACGTGGATGGTGATGGTCACGTCGCCGAACTCCTCGCGCAGGGCGTCCTCGATGGCGTCGCATTTGGCGTGCGCCTCGTTGACGGTGATCGTGCCGGGCACCACCAGGTGGCAGTCGACGAAGGTCATGCGGCCGGCGTGGCGCGTCCTGAGGTCGTGCACCTCTATGACGCCGTCCGTGGCGGTGGCGATCACCGTGCGCATCCGCGACAGCTGCTCTTCCGGCACCGCCTCGTCCAGCAGCCCGCTCAGCGACGAGGTCACCACATTCCAGCCCGAACGGAGAATGTTGATCGCCACCAGCCCGGCCAGGATGGGGTCGAGCACGTACCAGCCGGTCAGCACCGCCAGCAGCACGCCCACCACCACCGCGCCCGACGACAAGACGTCGGAGAGAAGGTGGTGCCCGTCGGCCACCAGCGCCGGCGACTTGTGCCGCCGCCCCCAGACGATCAGCACCCAGCACCACAGCCCGTTGATGGCCGTCGCCAAGCCGTTGACCAGAAGGCCCTCGAAGGGCGCATCCAGCGGGCGCGGCGACAACAGGCCCTTCCAGGCCTCGTTCATGATCAGCACGGCGGCGACGATGATCATCGCCCCCTCGATCACCGCGCTGAAGAACTCCGCCTTGTAGTGGCCATAGGGGTGGGCGGCGTCGGCCGGCGCGGCGGCGACGCGGATGGCGACCAGCGCCACCAGCGCCGTCACCACGTTGACGATGCTCTCGAGCGCATCCGACAGCAGCGCCACCGAGCCGGTCAGCCAGTAGGCGAAGGCCTTCAGCGCCAGCACCGAAATGCCCACGGCAAGGCTGCCGATGGCGAGATGGGTGGTGGTCGTGGTCATGGAGCTCTCCGGAAGACGCGGCGTAGCGGGCATAGAGCGCTATTCGATCTGATTGAATCAGATCGGCGCTCTATACTCTTGTTTGGGAAGCATCATCTTTTCGACCCTCGTTTCACTCCGGTCGGATGATGCTCTAGCGCCCTATCCGCCCCCGGTCCACCTTCGAGACGCCCGCCTTTCGGCTACGGCCATGAAACGCCAACGGGTTCCCCGCACCGTTTCGGCAGGGGGAACCCGAGGACGCTGTCCGACGAACGCGGTGTTACTTCGCCTTCTCGATCGCGGCCGGGCCGACGGCGCCCTCGACCTTGCGGGCGATGAACTCCTTGTAGATCATGAAGCCGGCGAAGACGATGGCCGAGTAGCCCGCGAAGGGGAACAAGAGGTTGACCAGCTGGTCGAACGGCAGGATGCCGCCGAACACGATGCCGACGGCGGCAAGGCCGGTGGCGATCAGGTTGAACTTCATCGTCTTGTCGGCGGCGAACTTGCGCACGGTCATCAAGAGGAACGAGGCCACCGCCGAGTAGATGCACAAGACGATCAGCGCGGTGAAGATGAAGCCCAGCACCGGCGAGATGGCGTTGGTGATCGCCAGCGTCGGCACCTGCTCGCCGACGATCAGGTCGTGGTAGACCAGCTCGGCCAGCACCAGCATGACGATGGCCAGCGTGAAGCCGGCGACGCCGACGATGGCGGCGACGCGCGCTTCCCTGAGGCTGCCGGCCGAGGCGCCGCAAGCCACCTGGAAGGGAATGCTGACGATCAGCGCCAGGAAGGCGTAGAGCGCGCCCGACCAGGCCCAGTTGGACGAGGCCTGGGCAAAGCCCAGCGTCGGCATCGCCGCGTCGGCGGCGGCCAGAAGGCCCGGCTGCTGCGACAGCGTGTAGAGGCCGGCGCAGCCGACGATGACCATGAACACGATCTTCACCGGCCCGATGGTGCCGATGATGTTGATCAGCTTCTCGACGCCGAGCAGCGTGGTGCCGAGCGCCAGGAGGCCGATGATCCAGATGCCCGCGTAGGTTGGCACCTGGAAATACTGGTGGATGGTGGCGCCGGCGCCGGCCAGCATCACCACCATGATGCCGTAGATCAGGGCGACGCTGTACCAGATGTAGACCTGTCCGACATACTTGCCGCAGTAGTGTTCGAACACGTCATAGGGGTTCTTGAACTGCTTCCGCTGGCCGACGCTGAACAGCAGGAACGTCAACACGCTCATGATCACCATGAAGATGAGCGCGGCGATCAGGCCCTTGGTGCCGGAGCTGGCGAAGAATTGCAGGATCTCCTGCCCGGTCGAGAAGCCCGAGCCGATCCAGTAGGCCGACAACGCGCCGGCCAACAGGACGACCTTCTTGAGGTTCAGTGCTTTTTCCATCATGTCACTCCACGTTTAAGGTTTCTTCTTCGATGGGAAAACGGTGTGTCCTGGCTCCGTTGGTCTATGCGGTGCCGGGACTTTGCTTGGGAAAATCGCCTCGCATGGCCGCCGGAGCGGACTTACGCACCGATCATCAGTTTCAATATTTCGAGGTCGGTCCCCTTCATGCCGACGCTGGCGACCTGGCCGATGTTGGCGATGGTGCCCTCCACGTCGGCGGTCACCAGGCCCTCGCCGTCAGAGAAGGCCTGCCCTTCCACGGCGAGGTGATGGGCCATGATCGCCGCGTCGACCGCCGAGGCGATCTTGGCGGCGCAGGAGGGTTTCGCCCCGTCGCAGACGATGCCGCCGACATTGCCGATGGCGTTGGTGATCGTCCGCGAGATCGCCGCGAAGTCGCCGCCCTGCATGTAGGTGATGGCCGCGCCCGCCCCGCAGGCGGCGCTGACGGCGCCGCAGAAGGCCGAGAGCTTGCCGATCAGCGTCTTCTGGTGGATGGCGATCAGGTTGGAGAGGACCAACGCCCGATAGAGCATGTCCTCGCCCACCGCCAGTTCCTCGGCATAGGCGATCACCGGCAGGGAAGCGGTCATGCCCTGGTTGCCGCTGCCCGAGTTGATGATCACCGGCAGCGCGCAGCCGCTCATCCGGGCATCGCTGCCGGCCGCCGCCCGCGCCTTCGCCCGCGTCCGGATGTCGGAGCCGGCGTATTTCAGCAGCGTGCGGCCGACGCCGACGCCATAGTGGCCGCTCAGCCCTTCCTCGGAAATGCGGGTGTTCTTCTCGATCTGGTCGGCGATGATCGGCGCGATGTCCTCGATCTCCACCGTGTCGGCGAAGGCGATGATGTCGCGCACGTTGAGCGCCGACGCCCCGTCGTCGGCCGCCGCGCCGACGGCCACCTCGCGGTCGACCAGCACCTCGCCATCGCGGACGACGCGGCAGATGTTGGTGTGCGAGCCCTTGATCGACACCTCGGCCGACGCCTCGCCGGCGAACACCTTGACGATGATGTGCAGGGTCTCGTCGCCCTCGATCAGATGCGTGCGGCAGTAGCCGGCCTCCAGCAGCTGACGGATTTCCAGCCGCTGGACCGGCTCCACCGCCTCCAGCACCTGCATGCCGGCCTTGGCGTCGCCGCCGACGATGCCGGCGATGGCCGCCGCGTCGATGCCCTTGAGGCCGCCGGTCTTGGGCACCACCACGCCCTTGACGTTCTTGACGATGTTGCCGCTGCACCAGGCCTCCGCCCGCTCCGGGCGGGTCTTCAGCACGGCGGTGGCATAGGCAGCGGCATAGGCGACGGCGATCGGCTCGGTGCAGCCGAGCGCCGGAATCAGCTCCTTCTTGAGGATGTCGACATAGGTTCGGTAGGTCTGGGCGTCGAGCCGGGCGATGGTCATGTCGGTCATGCCCGCCGCGAGAACTTGACTTCGCACACCGGGTGCCCCTCGGCGATGGTCTTGCCCAGCTCGAACTCGAACTCGCCGAAGCGGCTGGCGATGCCCCGGTCGCCGGACATGGCGATGTCGCAGAGCTTGGCCATCACCTCGCTGTCGACGCCGATCTGCTTCCAGGCGGCGACCAGCGGGCAATGGCCGTACTCCAGCACCAGCTCGCTCTCGTCGAGCTTCTTCACCTCGATCTCGAAGATCTTGCGCACGTCCTCGGTGAAGAAGGTCTCGCCGAAGGAAACCATGCTGCCCTCGGTGTCCATCCGCTCCTTGATGCCGTCGCCGTGCAGGCAGCCGGTGTCGAAGATCGCCTGATGGCCGATGCTCTCCCAGTCGAGACCGCGCTTCTTGGCCTCCATCAGGATCAGCCCCATCCACAGGCCGCGATGGACGATGGCCCCGCGCACCTTGTTGATGGTGGCATCGTCAGTATTCTTCGGTTGATTGAACGCACACATGTTCTTCTCTCCACTTGAACCCGGCCGAAAAGTACAAACCTCCGGCCTCGCGGCCGATCGACACCGGCCACGCAAGACATTCCTTCGGCAAAAAGCCTATGATTGGCGTATTCCCCCGAACCGCCCCTTCGGATCATCCGGCCTGCCCGACCCGATGACCTGACCTCTGAAACGACCTCTCGTCGTTACCCACGTTTAAACTTCACTCGACCGGCGTCTTTGCCGGCAAACACTGAATTGCACGGCCTGTGCCAGAATTGGCCGACGCGGCGCTCTCACGCCAAAGGGCTATGCCGCGCCGGGGGCGTCCCGGACGGCGGAAAGCCGCCCAATCGGCGCGCCAAATCCCGGACCGGCCGGCACCAGCCCGCCCGCCCGTCCCGCCCAACACCCTGATATCCTTTCCGGAACCGCCTCCCGCCCTCGGCCGCCGCCACGCCCCGGCCGCCCGGCAAGAGCCGCGCCCTGCCCATCACAGCGGCACGCCCGATAAGTAATCTTCCGCTACGCCCCGCGCCCCCGATCCGGCCTCATCAGCCACCCCCACCCGCCTCGCTCCTCCCGCCCCAGCCGGCCATCACCCGCGAGGTTTCGCAAAATGAGAAGCGAGAACGACCAACCGGCTGACTGGAAACGGTTTTTCACCGCTTCGCGATTTCGCAAAATGAGAATACGTTAAGGAGAAGTAACCGGAGAGCATGTGAGCGGAAGGCCCCGCTTCTTGAAGAGGTAGCTTCAATCGGCCAGCCACGTCCGTTATCGAGGCATGACTGCTACAGGAATGCTCCCCATCGAACCAATTATACGAAATGCATAATGAAGGTCAACAATTATGCATTCTAAGAGCTACTCGAATAAATTCTTGAAAAACCCTCGAACCCCTAACGGCAGCAAGAAGCTCTTGCTCCAGAGCAGGGTCGCTCGATACCGCGTGCGGCCAATCACTCAAAAGATCCGCCATTCGTAAGGACATCTTTTTCGAAAGCGGCGCTTTTCCGGACAATATCTTTGATAAATGCCCCTGATGGACATTCAGCAAGCGCGACAGCTCAACCTGAGACATCAGCGTCTCGCGCCGTTTGCTCTCGACCCTACGGACAATCTCTGGGATCTTGTCATTCATATGCATTGCATATACAGTTTTGGCCATGTCCGCTATATCGAATCCCGCACCTCGTTTCCGCCCTGACGACGAAGTCGTGCCCGGCGTACGTTTTGGCCTGAGCGGTTGGGTAGGCAGTCCAGCGTATTGGGCCAAAATGGCAGAGTTCGAGGCCGATGACCCTGAGGACTACGTCAGTCCAAAAGGCACTCCATTAGCCGAAGATTTGGCGTTTTGCCTTTTGGGCGGTTACGGCGTGAAGATGGAGCTTAATCGCGCCGCATGGGAGCACCTTTTCGAGGCCGGCGTTTATTCCTCTGACCCGGTCCCTTCTCGTCAAGAAATCGAGGAGCTGCTCAGTATGCCGCTCTTAGTAAAGGGAAGGTGGCATAAATACCGCTACCCACGGCAACGGGCTGATCGGCTCCATGTTGCACTAAATGCGATCCGTGAGCGCCCACCGCAGACTGACAATCATCATACGTTTCGTCAGCAGCTGATGGAGTTACCTGGCATTGGCCCCAAAACCGCGTCCTGGATTGTCAGGAATTGGTTAGGGAGCGATGAGGTCGCCATCCTTGATGTTCATGTCCTTCGGGCAGGGACACTTATGGGACTGTTCCCTGAGAACTATCGCCTACCGAAAGACTACGAAGCTCTCGAGAAAAAATTCCTCGATTTCGCGAAAGCGATTCAGGTTAGGGCGTCTCTTCTTGACGCCATTATGTGGCGGGATATGCGGACGCTGTTCAACTAATCCGATTACGTTTCATCAAGCGATCTCCTAAAATTAGAACTGGAGGCTTGATTCGATGGCTGGCAAGAGCAAACCGACGGGTAACCGTAAACGTCCTGAGGATTTGGGCGTACTGAAACCGAAGATTGGCAAAGATGCTGAAGGAGCTGGTTCGGGCGGGTTTGAAGGCGCCGACCAATGCAGTATCAGTATAGACACTGACTTAGAGGGAATACGCCTTCCTGCTCTTTCCGGTCTTTCAAAAGGTGACGCTCTCCGGATCGGCACGGATTTTTTTGAAAAGCACCCCATTGCAGTAGCAATCAGATCCGACGGGATGATTGTTGGCACGCTAGCCTCATTCCAGAACTACGCAACTTTCCTTGAGTGCCTACAGAACGGGGTGGAGTACGTCGTAACTGTTACTGAGCTCGGTTCAGGCCATTGCCACGTTGTCGGCGGACGTACAGCATGATCATCGTTGGCGGCGTCTACCGTGAGGAATGCATACGCCCTCACTGGTCGCGTATCTTTGGATCCGCAGGGCGCGCGGCTGTAGCGCTATCTGGGCTTTCGCCAGACTCGCGCTTAGTAGCCTATGCGTGTGCTGGCTGGGCAGAAGACGTACGACAGACCATGCGCGGATTGGGGATGACGGCAGATCTACAGGAGATTACGCACGATATCGCGTTCCACTACCTTCACCCCCTCTCCGTGCCAGAACTTGTCGGCACACCCGACATCCCATTTCCGTCACTTTCGGCTAGCGGCGACGTGGTACTGCGGTTCGGTATGGTCGAAGGCGATGCAACCATAAGCGCCGAACGCGCGATCTACGACCCCCAGCATCCAGCGGCGGCCCTCCTTTTTCATGCCAATGGTTCAACAGCGAAAGAACTCGCTGTCGTACTCAACGAGGCGGAGCTTGAGTATGGCGCTTGCAGCAGTGACCCTTGGAACTACAAGACTATACGCGATCGCTTCGGTGCCGACATCGTTGTGGTCAAGCGCGGCCCGCTCGGAGCTGTGGTCATGCAGCCAAGCGGTAACATAAAGATTCCCGCCTATCGATCGGAAACCGTTTTCAAGCTGGGTTCGGGCGACATCTTCAGCGCCGTCTTCGCCCACCTTTGGGGCGAACGCAAATGGCCGGCGGCCGAGGCTGCCGACTTCGCATCACGCGCGGTTGCACGCTATGTATCGACGCGCGGAACGCAAGTTTCGCTTGATGGGCTTGAGGACTTGGCTCCGTTTGCAGACGGAGAAACAGCTAGTCGCATATACATCGCCGCGCCCTTCTTTACGCTTCCGCAAAGGTGGCTCGTCGAAGAGATGCGTGGCTGCCTGGCGATACTAGGTGGAGATGTGTTTTCGCCAATTCACGATGTAGGCGCTTTTGGTGGCCCTGATTACATCGCGAACAAGGACCTTGAGGGACTACGGTCGTGCGGCACAGTTCTCGCGGTAATCGACGGAGAGGATGCGGGCACGTTGTTTGAGGTTGGATATGCTCGGAATCTGGGAATCCCAGTTGTAGCTCTCGCGGAAGTGCCGAGACAGGAAAGTCTGACAATGCTGGAGGGAACTGGCTGCACGATAACAAATGATTTCACAACAGCAGTTTACCGCGCGATCTGGAGTTCTCTGAGATGAGGGCGCTTCTGTTCTCGGGCGGGCTAGACTCGTCAGCTCTAGCATGGTGGCTTAGGCCCGATGTATGCGTCACCGTCGACTATGGTCAGCGCGCAGCCAAGGGTGAAATAGCCGCATCTTCTGCATTATGCAGCCAGATTGGTCTCGAACACCGCATAATCTACGCGAACCTTTCGTCTCTAGGATCTGGCTCGATGGCGGCAAAGGCGGCTGCGAACGGTTCATCAGCCGAAGAGTTCTGGCCGTATAGAAATCAAATGCTTGTAACACTCGCGGCCATGAAACTGATGCCTGAGGGCGCGACAGAGATTATCCTTGGTTCGGTGTCAACAGATCAGCACGCTGATGGAAAGACACCCTTTTTGAAATCCCTCGACCGTACCCTCTCGTTGCAGGAAGGACGTGTGCGTGTCACTGCCCCTGCACGACGGATGTCAACAAGAACGCTCTTGCGAACTTCGGGCTTTCCATACGAGCTGATCGGTCTCACCTTTTCATGCCACGTCCATGAGTATGCATGCGGTCAGTGCAACGGTTGCCTAAAGCACCGCGAATGTGTGGAGCTGGCATATCCCCGTTCAAGAAGGGGGACTACCTGATGGCAGGGTACGCGCCAAAGAGCACTCGCCAAGCTGCGACGAGGCGAAGACCTGTGGTCATGGAAGATAGCTGTGACCTTCGTTTCAATGTCGATCTTGTCGGAATCAGGTCGGACCACGTGCAAAGTATTGAAGACGGTGACATACTGTTCGTCCAAATCTCTGAAAATGAAAAGTGGCGCAGCCTTGTTTGCGTGACGAATAGCGGCGACATCGTAGGCACCCTGGCGGCTTTTCAGGGACTCGCCCAGCTAATAACCTGTGTGGAAGCTGGATCACGTTACATCGCAGTTGTAGACTTTGCTTCAGCTACTCGTTGCTCTGTTGAGGTCATGCGAGCATGATTATTGCCGGCGGCACGTATCTTGAACATTGCCAGTATCCGAAATGGGAGCGCTTGTTCGGATCAGGAATGCGAGCGGCCATCGCGGTGAGCGAGCTGTCAGAAAACACGGTGCTCCACACCTACGTGCCGAATGCATGGAGAAAAGACGTCGAAGCAACCCTTGCCAGTTTCGGGATTATCGGGAAGCTGGAACCAACCAAACACGAGCTGATCTTCGAATATCTCGATACTCTGCAGAAATCTTATGTTCCCCCTATCCCCGCTGAAGCAGAGCAAGAGAAGCCGCTCATTGTTGCCGGCGATGTCGTACTGCGTTTTGGGCTTATGGAGGGAACTGCGGAGGTTAAGGGTCGCACTGTTGTTTACGCCCCGCAAAATTCTTACGTAAAATTCCACAAAAATGGTTCGAAGGCCGACAGACTGGCGGTGATCCTTTCTAAAGAGGAGCTTCTCGGTTTTGGTGGACTAGACGGTAAATTGCCGACAGAAGATTACCTCGCAGAAGCAGCGCAAAATGTTTTCGAAGATAAACCTGCTCCGCAGATCATCCTAACCAAGGATGGTTTTGGAGGGCTGCAAGTATTTTTCGGCGGGGACCCAATTTCGATAAAGAGCTACTCCGCGGAAAGCTATTTCCGTATTGGTGCGGGGGACGTTCTCGCCGCAGCTTTTGCGCACGCATGGGGTGAGCGAGGTTTGGAACCTGTCGAAGCAGCAGACTTCGCAGCACGTAGTGTCGCTTACTTCGTCGAGGATGCACGGCTACCGCTACTTCCCCCGTCACAATTGCCCGAGCTTCGCCAAAGTCGCAGAAATGATCAGAAACTCCGTCTCCTCGGTGTCGGACGCTTCGAGGCGAAATCGCTCGTCATGCAGACCGAAATTTGGATCGAGAACCTCGGAGGCTCGACTGCTTTTACTTTCATAGACTGGAACGGAGAGAGCCGAGTAGAAGGGCCGATTGATCTTCTCATCATCGGATCAAGCGAGTCGCCATCAACCTGCGACGAAGTACGCGAGCGAATAGGAGACCCCAAAGTGGTATTCTGGCCAGAGCGTGATCGCCGGACTGTCCAGCTATGTTTTCCAGTATCGCGCATAGCGGGTGATTTCCCTAGCGCTCTCTACCACGCTATGCGGAGTCCCTCACCATGACGACGACGCAACCATCCCGAAAATCGCTGCCTCGCGTACTCGATAAGCGCCCGCATGGCGCGCCAGGACCAGCAGAATATGAAGCGATGGTCCGCGAAACACAGACTCACTGGATCAAATTCATCGAGTTTATCGACGCAAAAGCCCATCCCATGAGAGTCTTTCGGGGGTGTGGCTCAGAGCAACACGAGTTCATACCGACAGTTGGGAGACCGCCTGCCGTATACTCAGCTCTCTACGAGGAAAGGGTCTTTCGCGCGTTCCAGCAATCGGCAGGACCGATGTTCCAGCTTTCTGTAACGGGCGACTGGAATTGGCTTGCAGTTGCACAGCATCACGGCCTCCCAACCCGCCTGCTGGATTGGACTACCAATCCCCTAGTTGCCTGCTATTTTGCGATTTCAAGTGGGGAGCCAAACGAGAATGCTGTCGTCCATGCAGTCAATATCCCTTCTGAGGACGTTGTAGACCCTGTAAAGGACTCGAATCCCTTCGCGATCGATCGCGTGATGTTTCTCATACCTGCGAAGTCGGCACCGAGGATTGTAAACCAGCGTGGTTTGTTTTCGGCCCATAATCAACCTGACCGGCCGTGGCTACCAAGGAGCGCTGACAAGTTCATCATTCCGGCCAGAATGCGATCGAGGTTTCGACGGACGCTTTTCAAAATGGGCATAGATCAGAGTCACATCTATCCCGATATCGTCGGTCTCTGCGAAACGTTGAAATGGCGATACATTGAGAGAATCGGCATTGGCACTCCGATGATCGGGTGAAGGATATGGATGACAAGGACAAAATGTTGCGCCAGAAGATCGTCGAAGCAGTGCAAACGATGAACTATCAGGACACACAGGCCTGGTCAGATCTAGATCTCCTTTCGACGTCGACGCAGGTTGACACGGTGGAAACCTTCGAGAAAGAGATCCGGTTCAAAGAAGATGAGTTTCAGGGGCCACTGACTTGGTATGTTGTCCTGCGCTATGGAATGAACACGAACGATCCGCTGGAAACTTCAGAGAGCTTCCCAGGGACCTTCCGTGGCAGAATCGTTGATTCCGAGCCAGTCATTGACGACATGACGGTCGATACATCGTCATTCCATGGAGAGATTGCTGACTACGATGCCCCTGATTTTTAGCTTAAGAAGCAAAATCCGCTCTGTGAGGCGCGTTGGTGCGTCGCTCTTGATCATTTGAGCTTCATTCAATAGCACGCAACGCAAGGCACACCTCTGCCCCCCCCTCACATCCCCTTCCTCTTCCTGTACAGCGTCGCCAGACTGATCCCCAGCATCGCCGCCGCCCGCTTCTTCCCTTCCAACGTCTCCCCGCACTCCGCCAGCGCCTTGCGGATCGCCTCTGTCTCCGCGCTCCGCAGCACCCCCGCCGCCGGTGCCGACACCCCCGCCCCCGCCGACGCCACCTTCGCCCCCTCCCGTATCCTCTGGGGCAGGCTTTCGAACGTGACGTAGGGCGTCTGTTCCATGTTGACGGCGTATTCCACGGCGTTGGCCAGTTCCCGCACGTTGCCCTTCCACGGCCAGGCGGTGAGCGCCTCCTCGGCATTGGCCGAGAAGCCCTTGATGGGTTTGCCGAGCTTCTGGCCGTAGAGGCGGAGCATGTGGGCGAGCAGCAGCTTCACGTCGCCGACGCGGGCGCGCAGCGGCGGGATGTGCAGCGGAATGACGGAGAGCCGGTAGTAGAGGTCCTCGCGGAACTCGCCGCGCGCCACCAGTTCCTCCAGCACCCGGTTGGTGGCGGCGATCACGCGTACGTCGACGGCGACGGACTTGTGCCCGCCGAGGCGCTCCACCGTCTTTTCCTGCAGCACGCGCAACAGCTTGGGCTGAAGGTGCAGCGGCATGTCGCCGATCTCGTCGAGGAAGATGGTGCCGCCGTGGGCCAGCTGGAACTTGCCGGGACGGCCGCCGCGCGCCGCGCCGGTGAAGGCGCCGTCCTCGAAGCCGAACAGCTCGCTCTCGATCAGCGTCTCGGGCATGGCGGCGCAGTTGAGCGCCACGAAGGGCTTGGCCGCGCGCGGGCTGGCGTGGTGGATGGCGCGCGCCAGCAGCTCCTTGCCGGTGCCGCTTTCGCCGGTGATCATGATGTTGGAGCCCGAGGCGGCCACGCTCAGCGCCTCGCGCTTCAGCCGGGCGATCTGCGGGCTGGCGCCGACGATCTCGTCGAACGAGGTGGCCAGCGGCGACGACGTCAGGTTGTTGATCACCTTGTAGACGTCGTCCATCTTCTTCAGCGCCAGGATGGAGCCGGCGGTCTTCTCGCCCTCGGCCACCGGCTTGCCGGAAATCAGCACGTGGGTGCCGCGCCCCTGCTCGCCGACGCGCAGCTCGATGTTGGTGAAGGCCGTTCCCTCTGAAAGCAGCGTCCCCACGTAGCCGCCGCTGAAGAAAGCCTGCACCGGCTGGCCGATCAGCGCCGCGCCGTCGGCGCCCAGCACCTCTTCCACCACGGCGTTGGTGTGGACGATCCGCCCCGCCGCGTCGACGGCGACGATGCCCTCCTCGATGGAGTCGATGATGCCGGTCAGCCGGTTCTTGGCGATGGTCAGCTTCTCGGCGGTCTCCTGCTCGATCAGCTTGCTGACGATCAGGTCGGCCATGCGGCGGGTGAACACCACGAGATTGTCGCGGTTGTCCAGAAGCTTGGCCCGCGCCGCCTCGGTGATGGCGATGAGGCCGATGGCCCCGACGCGCGCGCCCTCGCGCTCGATCGGCACGCAGATCATGGCTTCGAGGTTGCACTCGGCCTGCTCCACGCAGGCCATGCACTGCGGGCTGTCGGCCTTGCTGGCGATGGTCGCCGTCTCGCCGGTTTGCAGCACGTGGCCGATGACGTAGGTGTCGCGGATCTCCGTCACTTCCCGGTTGAAGTGCCGCTTGGTGTCGCCCACCTTGCGGAACTCGGCATCGGAGATGATGACGTCGACGTCGAGAACGCTGGAGATCGCCTCCGACACGTTCTGCACCGCCTCGTTGATGTCGACCAACCCCACCATGAACAGCCACCCGCGCCGGAACTCCCTGCCGCCGGCACATCAATGCCTTTCGGCGCGGCGGTCAACACGCCTATGGACGGGAAACGGCGAAATCGGCAGGGGCACTCACCGCCCGCGCCTCATCGCCAGGGCCACGACACCGGCGCAGGCCGCCACCACCAGGGCGTCTTCGATCAGGCCGCTTGGCGTCTGTCCCATGGAGGTCATCGCCCGCTTGCGGCCGGCGAGCGTGGTGTAGGCCAGGGGAACGGCCGTGCCCACCGCCAGCGCCGCCCCGGCCTTCTCCCGTCCGCGCGGAGCCAGCGCCGCCCCGGCGATGCCGGCGCTCATCACGCGCGCCAGCAAGCCCAGGAAGACGGTGCGGTCGGGCGCCGACTTCATCTTGTCGCCCAGCACCTCCCCAAAGCCCATGGCCAGGGCGCCGAGCTTGAAGAGGGGGTGATCCAGCAGGTAGAGGCGCCCCGGCACGTTCCGGCCGGCCAGCCGCACCGTGGCTATCATCGCCATGGGCGTCATGGACCGGGCGCTGGCGATGGCGCCGATGAGGGCGGAGGGAAGGAGAGCGGCGTAGGTCATGCCGACACAACCCGCAAGTCGGCCGACGGTTCACGCCAAGCCGACAGAAAGGGGCACCGGCCGGATGGGTAGGTCACCCAACCGATTGTTCTTCCTGCATATCATGCTGCCCTCCTCTGCCTGCGCAGAGGAGGACAGCATGATGGGGAGGGGAGGACAGCGTGATGGGGGCGGGGTAGTTCCGGGTTGCGCCGCATGTCCTGGGGCGAACCGCCTTCGACGCGAGTTGCATGGACGCACGCCCCCACTCGGCGTAATTCTGCGGAAATCCCTGCTCGGTCGAACAAGATGCCTTCCCGGTGGCCCCTCGCCCTTGCTGCGCTGCTTCTGGCCGCCCCCTCGCCGGCCGGGGCCTTTCCGCGTCCTCCGCTGGCGAGCACGAACATGATCGTCCTGGTACGCGGCGCCACCTGCAAGACCGTCGACAGCTGTCGCGAGGCGGTCGCGCTCTGGTGCGGCGGCTACCGCCGGGCCGACGGCGACCACGACGGCATACCCTGCGAAAACGTCTGCCACAGCCGCCAGCAAGTGCGGGAAATCCAGGCCGAAATCGGCTGCGAGTGACGCCGGCGATGTCAACCTCACATTGACAAAACAGGGCAAAATGCCCTATATACAGACCAGCAGCAGGTAGCGAGGCTTCCGCAAGGTCGCTGTTGCAGGTGCACCTCCTAGAGGTCGGCATACCACGGTAAGGCACTCTCGCATAAGGCCCCTTCGGGGGCCTTTTCTATTTCGGCACCCTATGCCGCTGATAGTAGAATTTCTTGATCGGCTGGATGATCTTGTCGCGGCGCTTCACATGGGCAAAGTTCCATGCCTTCCGATAGCTGCTCACAACGACGAACTCTACATCCACACCATCCGAAGAGCTTGGATACAGGTAATATATGACAGTGTCATGCTCGCCGCTGACCAGCGCACCCTCAATGGACGCCAGATTATACTTCTCGTTTCCGTCCCGAGATTCCCAGGTCAGCGCATTGGACAGGATCAGTCTTCGGCACAGTTCGGGGAGCCGTAAAGAGGCAGTTGGCAACGCCCCGCCTCACTCCACCAGCTGCGTGCGGATCGATTGCAGCTCGCGCAGCCTTTCCTCGTCCACCGTCGGATAGCTCATCTTGAGGTCGGCGAAGGTGTCGAGGATGATTTGCGACACGATGAGACGGGCGGTTTTCTTGTCGTCGGCCGGCACGACGAACCAGGGCGCGTGGTCGGTGCTGGTGGCGGCAAGGCAGTCCTCGTAGGCGCGCATGTAGGCGCTCCAGTATTGCCGCTCCTTGATGTCGTCGACGCTGAACTTCCAGTTCTTCTCCGGGTTGTCGATGCGGGCGAGGAAGCGCTTGCGCTGCTCGTCCTTGGAGAGGTGCAGGAAGAACTTGACGATGCGGGTGCCGTTCTGGTCGAGGTGGCGTTCGAGGTCGGTGATGGAGCGGTAGCGGTCGCGCCAGATGTGGCTCTCCTTCTTGAGGGCGTCCGGCAGCCCCTCGCTGATCAGGATCTCCGGATGCACGCGCACGATCAGCACCTCCTCGTAATAGGAGCGGTTGAAGATGCCGATGCGCCCGCGCTCGGGCAGGTTGCGCGTCGTCCGCCACAGGAAATCGTGGTCGAGCTCCTCGGCGCTGGGGTGCTTGAAGCTGAACACCTGGCAGCCCTGCGGGTTGATGCCGGACATCACGTGCCGGATCGCCCCGTCCTTGCCGGCGGCGTCCATGGCCTGGAAGATCAGGAGAACGGCGTTCCGGTTGCCGGCATAGAGCATCCGCTGCTGCCGGCTGAGCTCGCCGACGGCGCGCTTCAGCCGCACCTTGTAATCGGCCTTCGACTTGTAGACCGGCTCGACGCGCGTCGGCCACTTGCCGAGGTCGACCTTGTGCCCCTCGGGAACGCGATAGTCCTTGGTTTCGATCTTCATGGCGCCCTCGCATCTTTGCATGGGAAAGCCGACCCCGGCGTCCTTGACACACCGGTGTCGGCTCAAATTCTAGCTCGGGCGAAACTCGCTGGGGCGCGGCAGATGGCGACGGGTTCGAGAACCGGAGCGCAGCGGGCTTAAGGCCCGTGAGCACCGGAAGCACAGAACACTAAGCCAAGGGCATCCGCCCGAAAAGTTGCAGACTTTTCGGGCCAAGCGGATGCCCAGGGATGCCCGCCCCAGTAGAGTTTCGCTAGCCGAGGCGGCGCATGCGGGGATCGGAGTCGTTATAGTAGGCGCCGAACTGGTTCTCGTAATCGCGGTCGACGATGGTCGACTCGTCGTAGACGGGGCTGTTCTTGACCTTGTCGCGGCTGACGTCGACGGACACGGTCTTGTCGTCCCAGTTGATGTCCTGCGCCGAGCTGGGCAGGATCAGCACCTTCTTGCCCGGCCACCAGTTCTTGGTGTCGATCACCAGGTAGTGGATGCTCCAGTCCGACTCCTCGATCAGCATGTCCTCGATGTGGCCGATGTCGCCGTCGGTGGCCTTGATGTAGTAGCCGACCACGGTGTCGACGCTGCGCAGGTTCGGGTCGTCGCGCCGGTGCTGCGCCTCCATCGCCTCGGCCTCAACGCGCGAGGTGTCCGGCGGCGGCACCATGACGGGCGTCGGCGCGGTCATGCCGCTGCCGTAGCCGCCCGAATAGAGCCCGACGCCCCAGTAGGGGCTCCAGCCGTAATAGTGGTAGATGTCGCGCTCGGCCTGCCGCGACACCGGCCGCTGGGTGTCGACGTCGGGGCTGTCCTTGACCTGCTGCCGCGTCAGCTTGACCGAGAAGGTCTCGTTCTCGGCGTTGGCGTGGCCCAGCGTCGAGGTCGGCAGCAGCACCCTGCGGTCGGTGAACCAGGTGCCGGCATCGACCACGAGCCAGCGGATGTGCCAGCTCTGGTCGTCGAACAGCAGATCGCTGACGGTGCCGATCTCGCCATCGGTGGCGACGACGGTGTAACCCTTGATCTTCGATGCATTCCACAGCATGTGAGCACTCCCTTGATTGGTTGTCGGTGGTTGGTCGGCGCCGCCCCTTCGTCGGGGCGTGCCCCGTCAGGCGTTCGGCAGCGCGTAGGCGATGATGGCGTCGCCGGGTTCGGTTCCGGTGGAACCATGGCCGCCGGCCACCACGACGAGATACTGCCGGCCGTCGGCGCCCATGTAGGTCGACGGCGTTGCCTGGCCGCCGGCCGGCAGGCGATCGCGCCAGATCTCCTTGCCGGTTTTCAGGTCGTAACCGCGGACGTAGTAGTCCATGGTGCCGCTGAGGAAGGCCAGGCCGCCCTTGGTGACGATCGGTCCGCCGATGCCGGGAACGCCCATCTTGAAGGGCAGCGGAATGGGCGACAGATCGCGCACGGTGCCGTTGACGTGCTGGTACACTGTCTTGCCGGTCTTGAGATCGACCCCGGCGACGTAGCCCCACGGCGGCGACTGGCAGGGCAGTTCGAGGGGCGACAGGAAGGCCCCCATCTTCGAGGCATAGGGCGCCCCGAAGTTCTCGTTGAACACGGCCTCTCCGTCCTTGGTCACCACGCGGGCATAATCGTCCGAGCGCGGCACCATCTTCGAGGTGAAGGCCAGGTAGACCGGCATGGCGAACATCACCTGCCGGTTGGGATCGACGGCCACCGCGCCCCAGTTGAACGCGCCGAAGTTGCCGGGATAGACGATCGATCCCTTTTCGGTCGGCGGCGTGTAGCGGCCGTCGTATTCGAGCTGGCGGAACTGGATGCGGCAGACCATCTGGTCCAGCGGCGTCGCGCCCCACATGTCGCTCCCGGTGAGCGGCTTGGGCTTGAACGAGACGGCCGACACCGGCTGGGTCGGCGCAGGCGTCTCGCCCGGGACGCCGCCGGTCGGCGCGGGCTCCTCGGTGACGGGCAGCACCGGTTCGCCGGTGGCGCGATTGAGCACGAAGACCTCGCCCTGCTTGGTCGGCGCCACCAGGGCGGGCACGCGGTTGCCGTCGATCGTCAGGTCGACGAGGCTGGGCTGGGCGGGCACGTCCATGTCCCAGAGGTCGTGATGCACCGTCTGGAACACCCAGGCCACCTCGCCGGTGTCGGCATCGAGCGCCAGGATCGACGACGAGTATCTCTCGACCTCGGGGCTGCGGCCGACGCCATACTGGTCCGGGGATTCGTTGCCCATCGGCAGGTAGATCAGGCCGAGATCGGGGTCGTAGCTCGAAACGCTCCACGAGTTGGGCGAGTTCTGGCTGTAGACCTGGCCGTTGGCGATCGGCGCCGTGTCGTTCGGCTTCTTGGCGTCGAAGTTCCACACCAGCTCGCCCGTGAAGGCGTCATAGGCGCGGATCACGCCCGACGGCGAGGTGGTCGCGACGTTGTCGTTGACCGCTCCACCGACGATCACCAGGCGATCGGTCACCACCGGCGGCGATGTCGAGTAGATCGAGCCGGGCGTGATGTTGGGCATGTTGGCCCACAGGTTGACGGTGCCGTCCTCGCCGCCGAAGCCGGGGCAGATCTGGCCGGTTTCGGCGCTGAGCGAGATCAGGCGGCCGTCGGACGTCGGGGCGAACAGGCGCCTGACGCAGGTCGGATCGATTGGGACGGACAGGGCGCCGGGCGGTTCCCGGTTGATTACCGGGTTCGGGGCGTCGCGCTCGGCCTGGCCGGTGACGACGTTCTGCGGCACGCCGGCGGCGCCCGTCGTCACCTCGGCGGCGCTTTCGGAAACGCGCTGACCCTCGGTTTCGTCGGTGGGCGCCTCACTGGCGGGCGTCTCACTGGCGGCGGCCTGATCGGCAGGCGCCGTCGCGCCGGGAGCGGCGGCCGTGGCGGCGGCACCCAGCCCGGTGTTGCCGGCGGTGGTGGGCCCGGCGACGGCCGAACCGTCGAAATAGGAGACGCCGCGGCAGGTCAGGTGCTGGGTCGTCTGCGAGGCGGGTTGCTTGAGATGCGGATCGAACCGCCACTTTTCCTTGCCCGTGACGGCGTCGAGGGCGATCACCAGGTTGTGCGGCGTGCAGATGTAGACCGTGTTGTCGACCATCAGCGGCGTCACCTCATAGGTGGTTTCGCCGGGATCGTCGGGTCCGCGCACGTCGCCGGTGTGGTAGGTCCAGGCCACCTTGAGATTGTCGACGTTGTCGGGGGTGATCTGCTCGAGCGGCGAGTAGCGCCGGCCGGCGGCCGTGCGCCCGTAGGCATGCCATTCGCCATCGGGGATACGGGTCTCGACGTCGCTGGTTTCCGACATGCGGGCGTCGCTGAAGGCCCCCGCCGTGTCATGCGGATCGTTGAACATCGACCCCACGCCGACCACCGACACCAGGGCGAGGCAACTGGCCAGAATGGCGCTGGAGGCGCCGTAGCCGTGCCATTTCCGCCCCTTTTCGGCGAGCGGCCAGACGACGGGCGGCAACAGAAGCAGCGCGCCGATCACCATCAGCAGGCTGCCCCGCGCCGACAGCGCCCACCAGTCGAACCCGACCTCCCACAGCGCCCAGAGAAGGGTGATCAGCAGCATGAAGCCGTAAAGCGCCAGCCCCGTCGCCCGCCGCCGATAGAAGAGGAAGGCTGAGCCGAGATGCAGCAGGCCGAGAACGGCGTAAAACGCCGATCCGCCCAGCGAGACGAGCCACACCCCGCCAATCAGAAAAAACAGGCCGATGGCGCCGACCAGAAGGGAGGCCAAGACTGGAAACACGTGCACGCTCCTTGTTTCCGGGCAAATCTTGGCGGCAATCGCAATGACGAAAACAGCGGAAAGCCGCGGGGACAGCTCCATTGAAAAGTTGGGTTTGTGAGGGCCCAACGCCCCACCCGGCCATGGGTTCCGTTCGAATTTCGCCCCGCCCCGCGAAAGACGCGCCCCCTCGTCCCCGCCCCGAAGGCTATGCCCCGGCGGCGGGAAGATGGTTCGACGGGAAGCCGTGCAAGCTTCCATCTATTTGTTTTATATAGGAATACGCCGCCAGCCGGACGTCAGCGCCGGATGATGCCGCTCAGGAAGACGTCCACCAGATGGGCGATGCGCTCCTTCGCACGAACGTGGACGATCGACCTGAAGGGCCGGGGCATCCGCGTCAACGTCGTCTCCCCCGGCATGGTGCTGACCCCGGCCATGCGCACCTACCTCGATGCCAACGCCGGCGCCGAGGACTGGATGCGCCAGACCATCCCCTTCGGCCGCCTCGCCCACACCGACGAGATCGCCAGGGCAGTCCTGTTCCTGGCCTCCGACGACGGCAGCTTCGTCGGCGGCGAAGAACTCTTCGTCGACGGCGGCTTCGTGGCCGTCTAACCGGCGCGTCGCCCGATACCAGCCTGTCGCCCATATCGTCCTGAGGTTCTGCGCCTTCGCGCAGAATGACAGGAGAGGGATAGGAACGGGAGCTTCATCTCGCGGCCTGAGAAGCACCGGAAACGCGACGCATCCCCTTGTTTCATATCAATTAATCGTCATCCTCTGCGAAGGCAGAGGACCTCAGGAAGGTAGGGCGAGCCGCCCCTATCGGCCTCCCCCTCCGCGAAGGCGTCATCCTCCCCTCACCCAGCCGCGCCCCACAGCGAGGAAACCGCCAGGGCGGTGCTGTTCCCGGCCTCCGACGACGGCGGCTTCGTGGCCGTGTGAACGGCGCGTCGCCACGAGCCGGCGCATCGCCATGGATCGAGCGTCGCCCGATACCAGCCTCTCGCCCATCTCGTCCTGAGGTTCTGCGCCTTCGCGCAGAATGACAGGAGAGGGATAGGAACGGGAGCTTCATCTCGCGGCCTGAGAAGCACCGGAAACGCGACGCATCCCCTTGTTTCATATCAATTAATCGTCATCCTGTGCTTTAGGCGCAGGACCTCAGGAAGGTCGGGCGAGCCGCCCCTATCGGCCTCCCCTCACCCGGCCGCGCCCCACAGCGAGGAAACCGCCAGGGCGGTGCTGTTCCCGGCCTCCGACGAGGGCAGCTTCGTCGGCGGCGAAGAACTCTTCTTCGACGGCGGCTTCGTGGCCGTGTGAAGGCAAATCGCCATGAGCCGCCGGGTCGCCCGATACAAGCCTCTCGCCCATCTCGTCCTGAGGTTCTGCGCCTTCGCGCAGAATGACAATCTATCTATATGTTTCTAAAATATAATTCTGTCATCCTCTGCGAAGGCAGAGGACCTCAGGACGAGAAATCCCGACGCCCCTATCATCCTCCCCTCACCCAGCCGCGCCCCACAGCGAGGAAACCGCCAGGGCGGTGCTGTTCCTGGCCTCCGACGACGGCGGCTTCGTCGGCGGCGAAGAACTCTTCTTCGACGGCGGCTTCGTGGCCGTGTGACCGGCTCGTCACCGCGAGCCGGCGTGTCGCCATGGATCGTGCGTCGCCCGATACAAGCCTGTCGCCATATCGTCCTGAGGTTCTGCGCCTTCGCGCAGAATGACAATCTATCTATATGTTTCTAAAATATAATTCTGTCATCCTGCGCGAAGGCGCAGGACCTCAGGACGAGAAATCTCGCCGTCCCTATCATCCTCCCCTCACCCAGCCGCGCCCCACAGCGAGGAAACCGCCAGGGCGGTGCTGTTCCTGGCCTCCGACGAGAGCAGCTTCGTCGGCGGCGTAGAACTCTTCTTCGACGGCAGCTTCGTGGCCGTGTGAACGGCGTGTCACCACGAGCCGGCAAATCGCCATGGATCGTGCGTCGCCCGATACCAGCCTGTCGCCATCTCGTCCCGAGGTTCTGCGCCTTCGCGCAGAATGACAATCTATCTATATGTTTCTAAAATATAATTCTGTCATCCTGCGCGAAGGCGCAGGACCTCAGGACGAGAAATCTCGCCGCTCCTATCATCCTCCCCCTCACCCGGCCGCGCCCCACTTCAGCGCCTTCTCGAGCGCCGGCCCGAAGAAGGCCCAGTCGTGGCCGCCCTCCCATTCCTCGTAGCCGTAATCGAAGCCCAGCGTTTCCATCTCCGCGGCGAAGCGGCGGTTGTCGGCGAGGAAGAACGCGTCGGACAGGCCGCAGGCCGTGCGGATGCGCGGCTTGACGGCCGCCCCGGCAAGCCCGCGCGCCAGGGCGGGAACGTCGAGCCGGGGGTCGTAGGCGAGGTCCTCGCCCAGCACCGCCTGGAAATCCCGGATCAGCCGCTCGCCCCACATGCCCTTCAGCGCCTCCACCGTCAGGTCGCGCGCCTTAAGGTCGAAATCCTCGCGCAGGTTGAGGCAGGGCGAGGAGAAGGCCGCGCACCAGCCGAACCGCTCGGGCCGGGAGAGCGCGACGCGCAGCGCGCCGAAGCCGCCCATCGACGCGCCGACCACGCCCGTCCGCTCGCGCGCCGTGTCGACGTTGAAGAGGTCGGCGCAGACGCGCGGCAGCTCGTCGGCCACGTGGGTGAAGTAGTCGAGGCCATAGCGCATGTCGGCGTAGAAGCTGCGCGCCACCTCCGGCATGATCACGATGGCCTCGCCCTCGGCGGCGAAGGTCGCCAGCGTGGTGTAGTCGAGATAGTCGCCCGACCGGCCGCAGATGCCGTGCAAGAGATACACCGCCGACCGCTTGCCGCCCGCCCCCACCCCATTGGGCACGAACACCGACACCCGCGTCTCCATCTGGAGCACGGGCGAGAAATACTCACCGCGAAGAATCATGATACCGACCCCGACCCCACCAAACCAGCGCCGAGCGCCCCCGCGCCCGCCACCTCAAGTTGCCGCGCTCCCATACTCCCGCCGTCCCAGAGAAACAAGGCGGTGTCCGACGCTCTACAGCGCTGGCCGGAACACCGCCGGTTGTCCGTGGAAGAACGCCCGCATGTTGTCCTCAAGGCCGCGCCGCAGCGGGTGGTCGCAGTTCATTTCGTCGAACAGGACAAGCAGTTGCTCGTACTCCAGCCCGGAGACCTGCGATCCCGCGACCTCCACGATCTCGCCGAACCCGCGCGGGACGTCATAGTTCGTGGTCGTCGTGATCCGGTCACTCTCACGGACGGTCTGGTTGTAACCGTTCACCCATCGGGTCCAGCGCGTGTTCACACGCTGCATGGCATCCATCGGTTCGCCGCAGGAGCCGAGGCGGCGGGCGCGCAAGACGCCGTACATGGCCATCAGGCCGGAGTAGCGCGAGGTCTGGGCGTTCGCCTTGAGGGCGCCGGGCGCCACGGCGTCCAGCACCGCGCCAACCAGCCCGGCCGCGCTTGTGGCGCCGCTGCTGTCGGCCTCCAGAAGCTCTTCCAGCCTGTCGAAATCACCGAGAGCCAGCAGGCGCATGCGCTCCATCATCAGGCTGCCGCCGAACATGCGAGCGAGATCGTCGGACCCGTCGCCGGCCCCGAAATGCGGGAGCCCGTCTTTCAGATGCCCCGGCTCCTGAAGCGACAGATAGATGTCGTCCTGGACGTCCTTGACCGCGATGCGCGCCTGCGGCTCCTTCCGGGCCCATCCCATCTCCACGATGCCGGCTCGCCAAGCATACGGCGTCGTGCTCGGGTAGCTTGAATCCCAGATCAGTTGGCCGGCGCGCAGGCCTGCCCGCTCGGCGGGAGAATCGGGCAACGCCTGCCCGATGACCATGGCCAGGTAGGTCGATGCCTTCCCGGTCCAGTCCTTCATCTCGAAGGTTGTCTTTCCATCGATGACGAGGCCGGTCAGCAGCGCCGCGAGATAGGCATTCATCGTTTGCTCGGGGAAGACGGCTTCGGCTTTCTCGCCTCGCGCCAGCGTTTTCCATGCGACGTTGTCCGGTATGATCGGCGGCAGAACGCGCAAGTCCTTTGTGTTGTACTCTTCGGGACCGGCGAGAAAGAGCCGCTCTCCATCGGGCATGGCGGCGACCATCGCCTCGATGCAGGCAAGATCGGCGCACACCTTCTCCTCGCCTCCCCTCGGATAGGCGCTGGCGACCACATCACCGCTCCGTGGCCGGGACGAGTTCGGATCGAGCGCCGGCGATCCGTCCGCGATGCGGCCAACGCGCATGGTTCCATCGGGGTCGGCCAGCAGTTCGATGCCCAGTCGTTGCCGGATCACCTTCGGCCCCGCCGGCGGCGGCGTATTCTCCGTCAGGCCGAGTGCTTGCCTCAGCCTGGAATCCCCGCCCTCTTCCTTGGCAAGCTCGAGCGGCGGCGGCGGCGTTCCCGCCTCCCAGAGCACCGCGCTGCGCATCAGCCGGCCCTTGTGCCACCATTCCAGCGTGAAGGCCCCGTCGGCACGAGAGGAGAAGTCCAGGCGGGGGCCGGACGGGCAGGCTTCTCCGCCCCTGCCTTTCTGCATCTCTTCAAAGCTCACCATGACCTCTTCCGAGGGGGCCTGCGCATTGAACAGCCGCGATCGACAGGGAGAGCCGCTGTAGATCAGCGTCAACTCTTCCCCGACATAGCGCAGCTGAAATTCGCCGCTGCCGATCGACCCCTTGACGAACTTGCCCACCATTCCCGGCTTGATCCAGATGTCGATGATCGATCTCGAAAAAGCAGGACCATCGAGGAGAACCGCTCCGAGAAGGAAGGCGGATATCCCGACCGAAAGGGGCTTGAGGCGCTTCTTCATTGCCACGTCTCCATGATGATGAAAGCCGATGCGGGGGGCTGCCCGCCAGCGTCGCCCCCCACGGTCCGACCGCGTGATGCCCTATCGCACCAGCTGCCTGATGAAGTCGCGATGGATGAAGGAGACCATGTTCTGCTCCATCTGCCGCAGTTCGGGGCTCGAACAGGTGTAGTTCTTGAGGACGTCGGCGAACTGCGCGTATTCCTCTTCGCTGAACCAGTCCCTGAAGTTGCCGATCCGGTTGAACACCATCTCGAAGCCCGGCGGCACATCGATGGTGCCGGCGATCCTCATGCCCCGCGCTTCCCATCGCTTGAAGCGCCCCAGCCCATCGTTTACCGCCACGTAGGCGTTCTCCGACAGCGCCGCCTTGCCGACATCCTTGCCGCAGCTGCCCAGCAGCATCACCCGCGAGACGGCATATCCGCCCAGCAAACGCCCGTACTCGATCGTCTTGGTGAGCGAGTCGTAGCGGCCCGGGCTGAAATACCCGTCCCAATACATGTTGCCCTCGGTCGACCGCCCCTCGAGAAGCCGCGTCCGCCGCTCGCGTTCGAGGTTGAGAAAGAAGGCGAGCTGTTCTCCCCTCGGGTTCCCGGCCGAGTAGGTCAGGGTAAGCTCGGGCTGATCGACATCGGCATTCCGGTTCTCGACGGTTGCCTTGCACGGCTTGAGGTCGGCCGTCATGCATTCGAGCCTCAGGGCCCGGCCGGCCGGCAGACGGGCCAGCGCGCGAATGATCTGGTCCGGGTCGTCTTCCCGCTGGTCGGGATTGGTCCAGACGGCGGCCGTCAGATACATGCCCTTTTTCAGGTCCGGGCTCGTCAGGCTGCCGCCCAAAGGCTCCCCGGTCAGTTGCAGGGTCCACCGCTCGAAGCCCTCTGGCGCTCGAAGCCCTCTGGCCCCATGACGCAGGACGGCGACAACGCCGCGAGATTGAGGGGCGTCACGACGTCCCTGTCGTCCTTGAGCAGATCCTCTTCAATCTTGTAAGGACGCTTCTGGTGATTACTCCCCCAAAGGATGCACAGCTCCTCTTCGACCACCTGAACCGGCTCAAGGTCCGCGTCGGCATATTCGCTCGTCCAGGGATTGCAGTCCTCTTTCCGGCGCTCACACAAGCGCCGGGTGTGCATGTCGGTGTCGCCGACGCTCTTCAAGCCGCCACTGAAGCCCATCCCGCCGGAAGCGCCTTGGGTCCGAATTCCCAACCACCACGGGTCCTGCCTTGAAACATCGCTACCCGCCCTGACGAACACGGAAAAGCCGGGCGAGCAGGACTGATCGCCCTCGATCAGCTCCGCGTGCCAACTCTCGCCGTTTCCTTCCGCCTTGTAGCCGCATCCCAGCTCGGGGAAGCGGATCCAGCGCTCGCCCAGCCGGCGCTCCACGGAGATCAGGAGCGTCGGCCTCTCGCCGATGAAGGACTCGACCTCGCCCTCGAACCTGAAGTCGGCTTTCCCCTCCCGCGCCTGGGCGGACAGTCCCGCCGAGAGAAGAGAGGTCAGAACGAGCAAGAACGTCGCAAGATATCTCGCCATGTTTCCCCCTTCGCCGACGGCCCGCCTAGAGCAACTCCAGCAAAAGTGGGAACCGGTTTTGCTGGAACTACTCTAACGTTGGCCGCGAACCGCCGACGCGTTGGCATCACTTCGAAAACGAAAGCCATTGTTCCTTGTTGGCGATGTTCAGCAGCGTCAGCTGGCCGCCCTTCCTGAAGGGCATGTACCAGACCTGCTTGCTGCCCGACTTCAGCACCACAAGCACCGGCGAGGTCGGCTCCTTCTTGTTGCTCATGATCGTGTAGTCGGTGAAGGCGTTGCTGCTCTTGCCCGAGCCGTAGGCGACCTTGCCGCGCAGGAAGACCACGATGCCCTTCTCCTTGCGGTGGGTGGTGAACTTCCACGTGCCGTCAAGGCCGAGCGCCTTGGCGCTCGTCGGCACGCTCCAACCCGCCGCCTTGCCCTTCGCCGCCGCCTGCTTGAGGCTGGCGGTATCCGTCTTGATGGTCGGCACGGCGGCGATCAGCTTGCTCTCGCCGGCAGCGTGTCCGGACCCAGCCACTGCAATCGATACAAGAAACGCCCCGAAGATGGATGTAGCCGCTTTGATCATTTTGCCCTCTCGACAAAAGACATGACTAAAATTGCCGCAACTGCTGCGACATCGAACGTTTACGATCGACGTGTTTGATGCTGAAATGAGGGACTTGTCCTCAACTCGGCCAGGACGAGGTATTCATGAACTGACAGAGAATTTAACCAAACTAAGCCTGTTGAATATTTAGCAGCCGCCGCGCGAGCGTGAAACCTGACAACGTTGATAGGGTATGCGATGAGCAAGCTCCAATCCGCTGCCGAGGCCATCATGAATGCCCAGACCGCGGAGGAAGCCTTCGATATCTACCGCGCCTTCGCCGCCCATCTCGGCTACGACAAGGCGATGCTTTGGCTGATGACCGATCACCCCTCCATCGGCAAAAGCGCCTTTCACGGACTGCGGACCACCTACCCCGAAGACTGGATGAAATACTACCGGGAGAAGGCCCGCCACCTCGTCGACCCGGTGTTCCAGCTCATCATCAGCCGGCCCGGCGCCTTCTTCTGGTCGCAGGCCATCGCCAAGCTCTCCCAGACGCCGCGCTTTCACGGGCAGACGCATGACGCCTGGCAGACGCTGATGCGGGAGGCCGAGGACGCGGGCCTTGCCGACGGCATGAGCGTGTCCATCGTCAACACGGCCGGCGAGATCGCCGGTTTCGGCATTTCGCGGTCGCGGCGCGAGGGCGAGCAGAACATCGAGGGTCTCGCCGACGTCTTCCTGCTGTCGTCGGTCTTCTACGATACCTATCTGCGCTTTCACGCGGCGGGCGACTTTCCCCGCCTGACGGCGCGGGAAAAGGACGTGCTGTGCTGGTCCGCCTCCGGCAAGACCGATTGGGAAATCGCCGAGATCACCGGCATCTCGCGCGCCACGGTGCGGTTCCACTGGAACAACATCTTCCAGAAAATGGGCGTGAGCAACAAGATGGCCGCCACGGTCAACGCCGTCCGGCGCAAGCTGATCATCCCGGACGCGCTACGCTCGCAAGCGGCGAAGTGAGACCGTCCTCGCCCATGACCGGTTCGGATCGATGAACCTCGCGATGGTGAGGCGCCCCGCCCATATCGGCCTCCCCTCTCCCTCAATCCTGCACGGTCGGCCGGATGACGATGCTGCCGATCTCCACCTCCGGCGGCTGATCGATCGCATAGGCAATCGCCTTGGCCACCGCCTCCGCCGGCAGCGCGATCTCCTGCATCCGTGCCATCATCGCCTCCTTGATCGGCCCTTCCGGCATGGAATCGCCGAGGTTGGTGGAAACGAAGCCGGGGGAAATCTCCGTCACCCGCAGACCCGATGTCGACTCCTGCCGCAGCGCCTCGGTCAGCGTCCTGACGGCGTTTTTGGTGGCGGCGTAAAGGCCCATGGCCGGCCCGACCTTGAGGCCGGCCGTCGACACCACGTTGACGATGTGGCCGCCGCCCGTCTCGAAGGCCGGCAGCGCGGCGGCGATGCCGTTGAGCACGCCGCGCAAGTTGACATCGATCATCGCCTCCCACTCGGCCACCTTCCCCTCGTCGAGGCGCGACAGCGGCGCGATGCCGGCATTGTTGACCATCACGTCGAGCCGACCGAACCGCTCGACGGCGCGCCCCACCAGCGCCGCCACCGCCTCCGCCTGGGTCACGTCGGTGACCCGATGGTCCGCCGCGCCGCCCTCGGCCCGGATGCGCTCCGCCACCCCGGCGATCTCCGCCTCCCGACGCGCGCCCAGCACCACCTTGGCGCCCAATGATCCGAGATGCAGCGCCGTGGCGCGGCCGATGCCGCTGCCGGCGCCGGTGATGACGACGACCTTGTTCGCGATGGTCATGGCTTCACTCCGTATCGCTGATAACCTGATTCTGATATCAATGATAACATGAAGCCGCTATCAACGCTACCCACTCTCCGCTGCCAGTGATATTCTCGGAGCCATGGAGAGTGAATCCGACGATACATCCGCCCGCAGCCGCATCCTCGAAGCGGCCGAAGCGCTGCTCCGCTCCGGTGGGGCGGCGGCGGTGACCACGCGCGCCGTGGCGGCGGCGGCCGGCGTGCAGGCGCCCACCCTTTATCGCCTGTTCCAAGACAAGCAGGGCCTCCTCGACGCCACCGCCGAACACGGCCTGTGGAAATACGTGGCGGCCAAATCGACGCGCCAGCAATCGGCCGACCCGCTGGAAAACTTCCGCCGCGCCTTCGACCTTCACGTCGCCTTCGGCGTCGACAACCCGGCCCTCCACGCCATCCTCACCGCCCCGCGCATGCCGCCCGCCTCCACAAGCGGCACGAGCCTCGGCGTGCTCCGCCACTTCGTGCGGGCGCTGGCCGCCGCCGGCCGTCTCAGGATGGAGGAAGCCCGCGCGACAGCGCTCATCCAGGCCGTCGCCACCGGCACCGTCATGACGCTCAACGCCATGCCGCCCGAAGCGCGCGACATGAGCCTCGCCACCACCGCCCGCGAAACCCTGATCGCTGCCATCACCGCGACCGCCCCCGCGCCAGCCGACGCCCCCGAAGTCGCCGCCATCACCCTCCGCGCCAACCTCGACACCCTCACCGCCCTCAGCCCCGGCGAACGCCAGCTGATGGCCGAATGGCTCGACCGCATCGCCGGCGCCGACAAGCTTCGGTCGCCGCGATCGCCCGATATCAGCCCCTCGCTCCGCCCTGCCTGAGGTCCTGCGCCTTCGCGCAGGATGACAGCCTTATATATTTGTTTTCATTCATATAGTTTGTCATCCTGCGCGAAGGCGCAGGACCTCGGGACGAGAAATCTCAAGGCCGCTATCGGGCTCCCCCGTCATCCCCAACCTCAAAGCCGTCCGCCGGTTTCCCGACGGACGGCCGCGATCTCGGGCGCGAAGTTGTCACCGCTCATTCTCGACACCGGCAGGCCGATCAGGAGGACGCCGACCACGAGAGCCGCAGCGTTTCCTCGGAAAACTGCTGGCAGCTCCAGGCCTGATAGCCGGCGTCGCTCCTTCGGCCTCGGATCAGCCTTCGATGGAACATCCGCGCCGGGTCGGCCGTTCTTCACGATCAACCGACCGTCGCCACCCGGTCGCCGCTTGAAAAGCCGCGAATCGTAACTTACAAAGTTACATGAAATCCGCCGCCAGCCCCCGGAAAGCCTCAACCGAAAGCCTCACCCGAAAGCCCCACCAAAAAGCCCGACCCAGGAGCCCCCCATGCAGCATGATGTCGTCATCGTCGGCGGCGCCTTTGCCGGCCTCGCCGCCGCCACCTATCTCGGCCGCGCCCGCCGCGACGTGGTGGTGATCGACGCCGGCCAGCCGCGCAACCGCTTCGCCAGCGCCTCGCACGGCTTCCTCGGCTTCGACGGCAGCGCCCCGCGCGACATCCTCGCGACGGCGCGCCAGCAACTCGCCACCTATCCCACCGTGCGCGTCATCGACGGCGAGGCGGTGGCGGCCGAGGCGACGGGCGGCGGCTTTGCCTTCACCCTCGCCACCGGCGAGACGATCTCCTCCCACCTCGCCATCCTCGCCTTCGGCCTGCGCGACCGGCTCGATCCCATCCCCGGCCTCTGGGAGCGCTGGGGCAAGACGGTGCTGCACTGCCCTTATTGCCACGGCTTCGAGTTCTCGGACCGCAAGCTCGGCGTGCTCTGGCGGACGCCGATGTCCGCCCATCAGGCCTGCCTCGTCGCCGAATGGGGGCCGACCACGCTGTTCACGAACGGCGCCGACCTCGACGCCGACGCGGCGGCGATGCTGGAGAGGCGCGGAGTCGCCGTGGAGCCGGCGCGGCTGGCCGAGTTCGTCGGCGACGGCCCGCAGATGACGGCGGCCATCATGGAAGACGGCCGCGACGTGCCGGTGGACGCGCTCTACGTGTCGCCCTATTCCACCCTCGGAAGCCCCATCGCCGCCGAGCTCGGCGCCACCGTCGAGGACGGCCCGCTGGGCGAGATCGTCACCACCGACGCCGAACGCAAGACCACCGTCCCCGGCCTCTACGCCGCCGGCGACATCGCCCACGCGCCGCACAGCGTCAGCCTCGCCGTCGCCGACGGCGCCACCGCCGCCCTCTCCGTCCATCGCGCGCTGGTGTTCGGCTGATGTCGCCCTTCAACGATCCCGCCGTCGTCGCCGGCTATGCCGAGGCGACGCCGAAGAAGGTGCCCGGCCTTGCCGATCTCCACCGCATGGCCGCCATCCTGCTGGCCGAGCGCGCGCCCGACACAGGGGAGATCCTGGTCGTCGGGGCCGGCGGCGGCCTGGAGCTCCGCGCCTTCGCGGAAGGCCAGCCCGGCTGGCGTTTCCTGGGCGTCGACCCGTCCGCCGGCATGCTCGATCTCGCCCGCCACATGCTCGGCCCGCACGCCGGCCGCGCCGACCTCCGGCTGGGCACCGTCGACGCCGCCCCATCCGGCCCGTTCGACGGCGCCACCTGCCTCCTGACCCTGCATTTCCTCGACCGCGACGAACGCCTGCGCACGTTGCGCGAGATCCACCGCCGCCTCCGCCCCGGCGCGGCCCTGGTGGTCGCCCACCACAGCGCCGCCCCCGGCGCCGACCTCACCCGCTGGCTCTCCCGCTCGCTCGCCTTCGCCGGCAACCCCACCCCGGACGCCGCCGCCCAGATGGCCCGGCACCTGCCGGCCCTGACGACGGAGGAAGACGAAGCCCTGCTCCGCGACGCCGGCTTCTCCGAAATCGCCCTCTTCTACGCCGCCTTCTCGTTCCGGGGATGGGTGGCGGTGGCGTGAGAAACGCGCCGCAAATGCATTGACAGGTCATGGATAAATACCCATAATTGACCCATAACTTTGCCGCCTCTCACTCCCAAGCGGTGCTTCTTTGTTGGCTTCACAAAGAAGGACCTGGTGGCCCTGCCGGAAGAGGTGAGGCGGCATTTCGGTCATGCGTTTCACCTCGTGCAGTGCGGTGAAGAACCTCTGGACGCCAAGGCGCTGAAGGGTTTCGGAGGACGCTCCGTTCTTGAGATCGTCGAAGATCACGACAGCGACACGTTCAGGGCTGTCTACACCGTCCGTTTCGTCGAGGCCGTCTACGTGCTTCATGTCTTCCAGAAGAAATCGAAAAAGGGCGCGGAGACACCGAAACACGAGATCGACCTGATCAAGCAACGACTGCGCGATGCCGAAGAGCATTATCGCCAGCACTTCAACAAAGGAGGGCGCTAGCCATGACAACAGAGCAAGAGCCTGCGATCGTTGAGGCCGGCAGCGGCAACATCTTCGCCGATCTGGAGCTTCCCGACGCGGGGGAAGCCATGCTCAAGTCGCAGATCGTCGTCGTGCTGCATCGGCTCATCAAGGCGCGGAAGCTGACGCAATCCGCTGCCGCCAAGCGGCTCGGCATCGGCCAGCCCGACCTGTCGCACATTCTCCGCGGCAACTTTCGCGGCTGGTCGGTGGAGCGTCTGATGCGCATGCTCACCGCCTTCGATCAAGACGTGGAAATCATCGTCCGTCCGCACGACCGGGCCGGCGAAACCGGCAGCATCCGGCTGAACGCTGTCGTGGCGCTCTGACGGATGAGATGGGCGAGCCCCGCCTGACTTGTCGCCATCGGCCGATATACCCCTCGTCGCCCCATCCTGCCCGAGGTCCACCTTGCATTCGCGCGCGAATGCAAGCGGCCTTCGCAGAGGAAGACAGCTCTATATTGAGAAAAACTGGACAACCGATGACAACCTGCCAGCCTTTACGACGCCTCTCCGGAGCCCGAAAACTCTATCTATTTGTTAAGACGCAATTCCGGACGCAAAATCGGCACCCACTTTTGCTGGAACTGCTCTAATATATTGTTTTGTATCACTTTCCTGTCATCCTCTGCGAAGGCAGAGGACCTCGGGCAGAAGGGGGCAATCGGCCGCTATCAGGCTCCCCGATCAGCCCGCACCGGCTCCGCCCCTCACTCCCCTACCCCCCTCACCAGAATGAAGTTCTCGTGCCGCTCCCCCTCCAGCTCGAAGTCGCGCGAGCCCTGGCGGCGGAAGCCTTGCGCCTCGTAAAACCGGAGGGCCGGCGTGTTTTCGTGGTTGACGGCCAGCCAGAACCTCTCAAGCCCCCGCGCCCGGCAAAGGCCCGCCGCCTCTGCGAGAAGGCCCGCGCCGATACCCTGCCGTGCATGCCGCGACCGGACGTAGAGCGTGGCGATCTCGCCGGTGACGCCGGGTACTGTCGGGCAGGCGGCCTCGAAATCCAGCCGGAGATAGCCGAGGAGATATGGGCCGCGCTCGCACTTCAGCACGGCCCCGCGCGGATCGGCGACATGGCCCACGAACCGCTCCACGGTGAACTCGTTGAGCACGTAGTCCGAAAAGGCCTGGCGGATGCCGTCCCGCCCATAGGTGTGCAGCCACACCTCGATGGAGAGGGCGGCGAGGTTGGCGGCGTCAGCGGGGCCGGCAAGGCCGTAGCGAAGGTCCATTCCCGGTCTCCCTCGGTCGAAAGCGGAGCCGGTTATACGCCAGGGCTTGCGCGAGAAACAAAGCCTCCCTACCGCCCCGCCGCCACCGCCTGCCCGGCGCCTTCAGCCAGTCGCGCGGGTTGGCCGGCGACTGCACGGTGAGGATATGGACGTCCGAGCGCTCAACCGGCAGCATCTCGTCGGTCAGGTTGTCGAGCACGTAGAACTCGGGCCCGAGACGGACGACCAGCACCGCGTGGAGCTGCCCCTTGGCCACCCCCACGGCGACGCGCGCCTCGTCGCTGCCGAGCCCGGCGGCGATCAGCCGGTGGCGCTTGGTCATCACGTAGTCGTCGCAGTCGCCCTCGCTCGGCGCCAAGAGCCAGACGTCCTTGCCCTCCGGCTCCACCACCGGGCGGATCTCGCCGTTGACCGCGCGGTTGATCCTGTCGATCTCGTCAAAGCCCAGGCTGCGCGTTGCCGCCACCGGCTGGCACTCGGCCGCCGTGACGGCGCACATGTCGTAAAAGCCGTTCGGGCCGGCCGCCTGGGCCGCGTAAAGCCCGGCAAGGAGAGCGAGAACAGAGGTCAAGAAACACCCCCGCGGATCAGTCCGTCACAAAAGTGGACTTGGTGAGTAAACTTGACGCATCGCAGCCGACCCAACTATCGGGAAGAAACCGAATCCGGCTCACTACGTGGACCGGCTGGTGGATGGGGCGATGTCTTCTCCGGGCACGTCATCCCGCGAGCGCTTCCGAGCGTCGTTGCTCCAGTTAGCCGTCTAGATTGGTTAACGCTTCGTTAAACGGGCGAGCTTGGGCCGCCGAGACGGCAATATGTCTCGATTTTGCCGGAAGGTGTGGCAGCGGCGCACGGAAAGTGGCGGATATACTTGAGCGGGGGCGAGTGAGGTAAGTACAGGTGGGGGGATGAGCGGGGGATTGCGCGCCCTCGATGAATGGGCGCCCAAGGGTGCCCGATATCGGCGTACCGCCCCTTCCTGCCTGAGGTCCTCGCCTTCGCAAGGATGACAATTTATATATAGGAGTCAGTGGGATAAGCGTTGCGAGAAGCCCCCAAACGCCATCACTGTCATGCTGCGGAGTATGGCGCTCGCAGGTTCAGGCGCGCCGCTATCCGCCTGTATCATTTATATAAATTGTCATCCTTGCGAAGGCGAGGACCTCAGGCAGAACGGAGCGAGCGGCCTATATAAGTCTCCCTTGCACACCCCTCGCGTTTCCGCAAAGCTCGCCGCATGAATCCGGGCTGGGTCTACATCGTCACCAACAAGCCGCAGGGCGTGCTCTACGTCGGCGTCACTTCCGATCTGGAGGGGCGCATCTGGGAGCATCGCAACCACGTCTTTCGTGGCTTCACCGACAGCTACAACTGCACGCGGCTGGTCTGGTACGAAGACTACGACGAGATCGTCGACGCCATCGCGCGCGAAAAGCAGGTGAAGCACTGGAAGCGCGAGTGGAAGATCAAGGCGATCGAGGAGATGAACCCAGGGTGGGAGGATCTGTTCGAGACGATCATGTGGTGAAGGGGAGAGCTATCGGCGTTGGTGCGGTTCGTGGGAGACCTATATCAGCGTACCGCCCCTTCCTGCCTGAGGTCCTCGCCTGCGCAAGGATGACAGAATTATATATATGTACCAATCGGATAGCGGTGCGCCTCTCTCACGAGATGCCATGCCCGCGCGTGGCTGGCGATAGCGCGAAGGAAGCTTGAGAAGCGGCTTATCCCAATGTTTCCTCTATATAAATCGTCATCCTTGCGAAGGCGAGGACCTCAGGCCGAAAGAGGCACGCGGCCAATATAGGGCACCGCTCCCCCATAAAAGCTCAGGCGGGCCGAAGCCCGCCTGTCTCATTCATCCTTGTCTCATTCGCCCAAGTCCCCCGGCAGCCAATCGGGCGGGGGGCCGCCGAGGGCTTCGGTCAGGCCGTTGCCTTCGGGGGCGTCGGGCGCGGTTGCCGCCTTCGGCTTTCTCCCGCGCTTGCGCGGGGTTGCGGCGGCTTCGCCCTCGCCATCCGGAGGAGGCGGCGTCTCTCCCTCCGCTTCCACCCACGACGGCTTCAGCCCGTCCCGCATCAGCGCGTCGGGGAGATCGAACACCTCCCCGGCGTCGCGGATCTTGCCGCCGAAGTAGCCCTTGCGGACGGCGGTGACGCGCATCAGATGGCCACTCCGTTGGACTGCACGCCGGCCACCACGCCGGCGGTGATCTTGCCGGTGGTCGGCGCCGTGCCGGTGACGGTGTACTTGAGGCGGCCGTACTGCAGGGTCAGGCCGCGCGGCAGGCCGTCGCAGGCGACCTGCGAGCCGGCCTTCAGCTTGGCGAGCGGCACGGTGGCGAGCGGGATGACGCGGTCGGGCGTAAACGTCGTGGTGCTGTCGAGCTCCAGGTCGATCTGAAGCGAGGTGAGGTTGTTGAAGTCCTCCACCACCTGCACCAGCAGCGCCACGTCGTCGCCCTTGCCGACGTCGAGGTTGCGCGTGGCCGGCGAGATCGGGCCGAAGTCGATGGTGTTGGTGGAGGCGGCCGTCGCGGTCACCGCCTGAGCGTCCGAGAACAGCGCCTGAGTGTCCAGGATCATGTTGGATTCCTTGAAAAATTAGGCTCGGGAAGCGCCCGTCGCAACGGGTGCAGGAGTGGCAAAGTCTGAGATCGAAACTCGCTGGGGCGCGGCAGATGGCGACGCGTTCGAGAACCGGAGCGGAGCGGACGTTGAGGTCCGTGAGCACCGGAAGCGCAGAACGCTAAGCCAAGGCATTCGCCCGAAAAGTTGCAGACTTTTCGGATCAGACGAATGCCAGTGCTGCCCGCCCCAGTAGAGTTTCGGCTCAGACGGTCAGCCGGCGTAAGCGGGGAGAGCCGCTTCCGTGTTCAGCAGTGCATCCGTTTCGCGGATCGGAATGCCGCGATAGGTCAGCACTTCCTTGCCCTCGACGCTGTCGCGCTTGAGGCCCGGCGCGTTGTAGTTGGCCGTG
Source organism: Pleomorphomonas sp. NRK KF1 (assembly GCF_023721755.1). Classification (GTDB taxonomy): domain Bacteria; phylum Pseudomonadota; class Alphaproteobacteria; order Rhizobiales; family Pleomorphomonadaceae; genus Pleomorphomonas. Next base: position 325,481 of record NZ_JAMDLH010000004.1, read on the forward strand.
CCGGCATTGGTGATGAGCGACCGGTCGGACGACTGGGCGTCCAGCACTTCCAGCACATCGCGGTTCATGTAGATGGCGATGCGGCTCGACGTGGCGTTCAGCCGGCGCGACTGCAGGCGATAGTAGGCCTCGCGCAGGAGCTTCCAGATGTCCACCGACCCCGCCATCATGTCGGAGACGTCGATATTGGCGATGCGGGCGTTGTAGCGCCAGTCCTTCACGAACATGCCGACGTGCCAGGAGAACAGCGTCGACTTGACGTAGAACTTGTTGCCGGCCGCATCCAGCGTCACTTCCTCGCCCTTGTCGGCCACCTGAACGCCGGTGGGGATGCCCTCGGGCGTCAGCAGCGACGTCGCGTGGTCGCCCCAGGTGACGAACCAGATGGAGGTGTTGTCGGCGCCGCGGCCGCCGCCGTCGATCACCTGTCCGGCGGCGACGTTGGGCTTGGTGGCGTTGGGGCCGTCGTAATAGGCGTTGTAGCGGGCGGCGAGGCCCTTGAACTTCTCCGGCGTGGTAGCGACGTCGTGATAGAAGATGCCGGTCGCCATCTCCTGGTTCATGGCTTCGAGGAACGGCGCGCTGTCGACGAGGCGCTGCTTGGCGGCATCCTTGGCGAGCGCCAAGAGGCGCACGTCGATCTCCGAGCGCGCCTCCAGGAAGCCGGTGGTGTCGTCCACCTGCTGCACGGTGGCCTTCGACTGCGGCACGCCCTTGTAGAGGCGGCCCCAGGCGACGGACGGCAGGCCGGTGCGGATCATGTGGCGATGGATGGCCTGCTGGTTGCAGACGGTGACCATCGCGTCGTCCAGCACCGGATTCTGCTGCGACAGGATTTCGAGAACCGTGCCCTCGGCGCTCTGCTTCTGCGCGTCGATCAGGTTCGGGTAGTAGGTGCCAACGGTGGCCATGTGTCATTTACCCCTTGGGCTTGTCGCTCGGGAACAGCAGGTGGGCGGCATCAACGGGGCGTCCTGCCCCTGCCCCGCCGCTCTCCGGCCGGTCTTCGGCGATCGCGCTTCCGACGCGCGCCATGAACCGGATAACTTCCGGGTGGTTTCCGCCGCCACTTTCGGTGAGGAAGGTGCGCAGCCCCGGCGTGCCGAAGCGGGCGAGCGCCCCCTGCGCGGTGGCCACCGAGGCGTCCCAGCGGGCGCCGCCGATCTCCTGGTCCTTCTTGGCCGAGGCGATCCAGCCGGTCTGAATGTCGGCCCACTCATGGGCGCCGGCGGACGCTTCCGCCTGCCGATGGGCGGCGAGCGCCCCGGCCAGCGCCTGCGCCTGGCCGCGCGTCAGGCCGATGTCTTTCAGGACAGGCTGCATCGCCTCGGCCAGCTTCTCGTCCATCGCCATGCCCTCGGGCAGGTCGAAGTCGTAGCGGCCGTCTTCCGGGACTTCGTCGGCGGGGTTGGGGGCGTCGGTCTCCGGCGCCTCGCCCTCGGGCGATGAGGCCTCGCCCTCGGCGGGCGCGGCCTCGCTCGGGAACATCAGGCTTTCCGGCTGTACTCCGCCGACTGGCGCCGCGCCGGCATCGCCGCCGTCGCCCATGCCGTCACCCTCGGGCGCGAACGCCGCGCCAACCATCCATCGATCAAGCATATTCCCCATCCTCGCTCGGTTTGCCGCCGGCCACGCGGGCGGCCCGTTCCAGTTCCCTCGCTTCGCCGCGTTCCAGCAGCAGGCGCGGGTAGAGCCGCGCGTCCACCAGATCGAGCTTCTGCAGGATTTCGAGGCCCAGGGACTGCCGCCCCAGGCGATAGCGCTCGGCCGCCTCGCTGCCGGCATCGAAGGCATTGGCGTAGAGCCCGGCCCGGCCGAGCAGCCAGAACACCACCCGCTTGCCCTCGGCCGTTTCCATCATCAGCCGGAAAGCCTCCCGCAGATCGGCCTCCTCCTCGGCAGCGTGTTTCCGCGCCTCAACATCCCGCGCCTCACGCGCTTGGAACTCATCGAGCATCACAAAGATATCCTGTTGATTTTAGGAGGTTAAATCGCGCAATCCGGCATGGGCGCCATTCGGACGCGCCCTATAGTAGCCACTCACCCAGTTCTGCCCGAGGTCCTGCGCCTTCGCGCAGGATGACAGGAAATTGATATTTTGGAACAAGCGGTTAGGTGGGCGCCCCTTCCCATAAAGCTGTCATCCTGTGCGAAGGCGCAGGACCTCAGGAAGGTAGAGCTCTCCGGCCGATATCGGTCTCCCTTACGAACCCCCAATCCCCAGCTGCGCCATCAACTGCTGCGCCGCTGCCGGATCCACACCGGCCTCCTTCCCGGCCCGCACCGCATCCGCTCCAGCCGAAATCGCCGGCGCCACCGTCTTCGCCATCTGGGCCATCTTCGCCTGCTGCTCCGCCTCGGCCCGCGCCGCCCGCGCTTCCTGCACCTTGTCGTCGGGCACCACGATGGCCGCCGGGGCGCCGATCAGGTCGGCGTAGACGTCGATCGACTGGTTGGCATCGAGCTTGTCCAGCACCTCCGGCTTCATCGCCGCCCACTGGCTGGCGAAGCCGACGAGCCGTTCCACGGCGCCTGTCGCCACCGCCTTCTGCGCCTGGGCCAGCGTCGAGATGTATTCCACCGCGAGGCGCTGGTTCTGGATCTCGCGCGGCGGCGGCGGGAACAGGTTGCGCTTCAACCCGATCTCGAAGGCCCGGTCGACGCACGGCTCCAGCTGGTTGTTGTAGATGTTCTCCAGCACCGGCCCGAGCGCCAGCAGCTTCTCTTCCTTGCGCTCGGCGATTTCCATCTGGTTGCGCGGCTGCACGCCCTCCATGTTGGAAAGCATCAGGAACAGGTCGGCGTAAAAGCCGGTGGCGATGCGCTGCCGCGTCTCGGCAATGTCCTGGAGCAGCGGTCCGATCTGCGGCGACGCTTCCATCACCGGGCGCAATCCCTTCCCCGTCGGGTCGTCGACGAAGGTGACGGCGCCCGGCAGAAGCGACATCGGGTTGCCGTTCAGCGAGGTCGGCCCCTGCAACGGCGGCCGGGCCAATTTCGCGATCACCTCCAGCTTGTCGCGCACCATGGCCTGCAGCGACTTGACGTCGCCGATGGTGTCCATGCCGGGCGACTGCGCCCAGCTGTCGTCGCCGCAGACGAGCCACGGCGGACAGATGATCGGGTTGCTGTCGAAGCCGCTTTCCTCCAGCAGGCCGTCGCCGCTCGAACCGGCGCCGCCATTGACCTCCCAGTAGTTGGAGAGGAAGGGCTTGTTGCGCTTGTCGATCTTCTGCGGGTCGCGGCCGACGCGCGGCTCGATGGCGTGCCAGATGTCGAAGGTCTGGTCGTAGCGCCCCGCGTCATAGGCCGAGCGGATCGACGACGAGATCGTATCCAGCCCGAACCGCCTGACGATCTTCTCCACCGACCACCTGAGCATTCGGTAAAGCGTCGTCGCCCGGCCCTCGGCGTCGCGGGCGATCCAGAAGCGGCCATGCAGCAGCTGGATCATGTGCAGCGGGTCGTCGCCGCCCTCGATCAATATGCCGCAGGACTGGCCGAACAGGCCGATGTCGCCGTAGCCCTCGTGGAAGGCGGTGTAGACGTTGGAGCGCTGGAACATCCGCCGCTCGATCGCCTCCACCTCGTCCACCCACAGCTTCACCGGGCCCCATTCGCGCAGCTCCGGATCGACGGTGGCGAAGCGGAACCAGGGACGGGCCGGCGACGTCAGGCCGGAGTGCATGCCGGAGGCCAGCGTCCGCCAGGCGAAGGTGCCGGAGGGGTCGAGAATGCGCTTGCGCGAGATCGCCCGCTCGTTGGCCGCTTCCAGGCGCAGCCGGTGCGGCGCCACGAAATCGGCAAGGCCCGTCCAGGTGGATTCCCACGGCTGGCGAACCCGCTTCAGCTCCTCGGCCCGGCGGCGGTGATACTGGACCTGCGTTTCATTGGCGCGCGCTTCCATTACACCCCCAAGAGCACGGATTTCTGGGTATTCGCACTATCGAGAACCCCATTGGCACTGGTGAGGATGGTCGACGCCCCCGCCCTCAGCCGGTCGGTCGCCCGCCGCGCCGCCGCCGTCTGAATGGCGCCGTTATCCGGCTCCTGCGCCTGCGCCGAGGTCTTGTATTGCTCCACCTTGGGAGTGGACGAGGAAAGGCACATGGATCATAGCCCCGCGTATGGATCGTACCTCTCGTCCATACGGCGGGTGGGGTTTCCGAGGTGCGGTTGGCAGGCGGCGGTAGCGCTTGCAAGGCATTTGCGATAGGCAGGGCGCCAATCATCGCGGGGAGCGAACCATGCTGGTCAGATCGGCGCGCATCATGCGCGATCACTACCTCCTCTACCTTCTGCTGGCGCTCCTGATCGTCGGCTGGGAGGCGCTGATCGGCCTCGGGCTGTTCGCCGAGCCGGGGCACGTCGGCGAAATCGTCGCCTGCCTCTATCTCTCCACCAACCTGCCGTTTCTGGTGCTGTTCGGCACCCCCCTGACCCGCGCCGCCGGCTTCACCGCGCCCGGCTCCATGGCCGCCGGCTTCAAGGTGGTGCTGATCGCCGTCCTCCTCACGGCGGTCACGCTCTACGCCACCTACCGCACCACGGCGCTGATGATTTTCGGCATGTATCCGCCGCTGGCCGAACTGCTGATCGTCGCCGGCCTGCTGGTGCTGGCGCTACCGCTGATCGTCACCCTCTTCGGCAGCTGGATTCCCGCCGGCATCACGGGCAAGGGCGCCGGCCTGCACCGGGCGCTCATCCGGGGCGTGATGTCGCTCCACACGGTCTACTGGCGTCTGGTGCTGGCGCTGGTCGCCGCCTTTGTCGTCTGGCTGCTGATCATCATCGCCCACCTCGCCACTTTCGAGCTGCTGCCGACGCTGGTGACACCCGACGGCGCCCTCGACCCCATCGGCCTCGCCTGCGGCTATCTGATGGCCCTCGTCGGCCTCGCCCTGCTCACCTACGTCAACGTCGTCGTCTGCACCTGCTACGCCCGCAGCGAGGCCATCGACCTCGACGCCGCGCCGGAGGGGACAGGGACGGCGTGACCGGCGCAGGAAAAGAATAGAGCACATTGGCAAACGGAGCCTGCCCGATGTGCGCATGGGCAGATGTTGCACTTGCACTCCGTTATACCGAAATGTATATAATCACCATGAAAGACGTGGTGTTTGAGAAGACCTCGCTCGACGATCTTCGCGAGTTTCCCCCGGAAGCGCGACGGGATGCAGGGCGGCAGCTCGACAGAGTGCAACGCGGCAAAGAGCCATTCGATTCCAAGCCCATGTCCTCGATCGGTAGCGGCGTCAAGGAGATCCGCATTACCGACGCCGCCGGGCAGTTTCGCGTCATCTACGTCGCGAAGTTTGAGGATGCGATCTATGTTCTGCACTGCTTCCAGAAGAAGACGCAGAAGACGAGCCTGCCCGACGTGAAACTGGCGAAGGATCGCTACAACGACTTGGTACGGAGACTGCGCAAATGACCAGTCAGAGATTTGCAAGCGTCTGGGACGCGATCGAGGATACGCCGGCCGAAGCCGAGAACATGAAGTTGCGGTCCGCGCTCATGGATGCGATCGAAGATGCGATCAAGGCGAAGGGCTGGACCCAGGCCGAAGCCGCCAAGGCGCTTGGTGTCACCCAACCGCGCGTCTCCGCGTTGATGCGGGGCAAGATCGGCATGTTCAGCCTGGACAGCCTGATCAACATGCTGACCGCGCTCGGCCTCAAGCTGGACATCCGGATCAGTGATGCGGCCTGATCGGCGAACGGCCGATATCGGGCTTACCGAACAAAGGACGCATGATACTCCCCCCTCGCTCTACCGTCCTGAGGTCCTCGCTTTCGCAAGGATGACGGCGTGATATAAGCGGGAGCCAGAGCGAGAAGCGCTACGCTATCATGCTGTTTTCATTCATATAAATCTGTCATCCTTGCGAAGGCGAGGACCTCGGGCAGAATGAAACTCCCGGCCGATATAGCGCTCCAGGAACCACACCAGCGCTATCCATGACTGACAAGAACTGGCCTAAACCCCTCACAGCCCCCCGTGCGGGTCGTACCTCTCCTCCGCCGCCCGCCGCGCCGTCGCCCCCACCCCAGCCCCCCGCTTCACCACCGGTTCGGCGAAGGTCAGCGCCAGGGCATCGGCCCTGTTCGGCGACGGAATCCCCCTCGCCTTCATGTCGGCCTTGCTTTCCAGCTGGATCTTGCCGTCGAGGCGGGGCACGGTTTCCGGGCCGATCAGGTCGGAGGACAGCATGCGGTCGTCGGGGTCGAGCGCGCCGCCGTCCTTCAGCCAGCGCTTCAGCGTGCCCCACATCTCCGCCCGCTTGTTGAGGTAACCGGGATCGATCGGCTTGCCGGCGAACCAGACCAGCCGCCAGTTCCGCCCCATCGTCCGCCCGGCGGAAACGATGCCCGTGCCATAGCCGGCGTCGACGAACACGGCCTCCGCGCCCTCCTCGTCCTCCAGCCGGGCGATGAGGTTCGCCACCTCCACGTCGTTGTCGTTCCTCGGCAGGCTGGCAAGGCTCTTCACCATCAGCCCCTGGCGCAGCACGATCTCCACCGTGTCGACGCCGGTCCAGGCCGGATCGACGCCGATGATCTTGGGCGCGAAGCCATATTGCTCGGGCCGGAGGTGCCGCGCCCGCGCCGCCTCCACGTCGGCCTCGCCGATGAACTGCATCGGCGACTGGCTGGGGAACTCGCCGCGCACGCGGTATTTCGCCACGTCGCTGTTCTCGCCGCCGGCATCGTCGACGATCGATTGCAGGTAGGCCTTGTTGGTGCCCTCGACGGAGCGGCTGTCGATGTGGCGGGTGATCCAGCGGTGGCGATAGCGGCGGAAGCATTCGCGGAAGCGGCCGGCGTTGCGCGTCGGATTGCCGAAGGCCACCCAGACGATCACCGTCTCCTCGTCGGTCAGCGCGCCCTCGGCCACCTCCCACACCTTGTCGGCGATGGCCGAGGCCTCGTCGAACAGCAGCAGGATGATGCGCCCCTGGTTGTGCAGCCCGGCGAAAGCCTCGGTGTTCTCGGCCGACCAGGTGACGAAATCGAGCCGCCAGCTGTCGGCCCGCTTGCTGTCGCGGCTGCGGATCGATTGCGCCTGCGTGTCGAACCAGTGCGCCGTCACCGAGCGGCGAAACCACAGCCCCACCTCCGGCGCCGTCTTGGTCTGCATCTGCGAGCGCGTGTTGGCGGTGACCACGATCTTGCAATCGGCCCAGCACGACATCGCCCAGTTGGACAGCATCCCCATCTCGGCCGACTTGCCGATGCCGTGGCCGGAAGCGACGGCGATGCGGAGCGGCGTGAAACGCTTGGCGGGATCGTTGAGATGATCCCGTATCTCCCGGTTGATCTCCCGCTGCCACGCGCGCGGGCCGGCGTGCGCGGCCAGATCCCCCTCGCCCCAGTCATAGGCGGCGATCGACCAGCGGTCGGGATCGTACCGGCACTCGGCCGCAAGGCGAATGAGATCTTCGTTGGGGTCGGGATGAGCGGTCATGCGTGCGCTCTCCAAGAGCACCACGCACCCGCAGCACCGCCGCCTAACCAGCTGTTATCCCTAAATATAGTACTGTCATCCTTGCGAAAGCGAGGACCTCGGGCAGACGGAACCAAGCCGCTGATATCACGCTCCATGAACCGAGGGAGAGTGATACGTCCCCCTCGCTCAACCTTCCTGAGGTCCTCGCTTTCGCAAGGATGACAGTATGATAGGAGCGGGAGATAGCTGGAGCGCGCGGAGTGGCTGCTCGAAGCGGAGCAAGGGATGAGCATCGCGAAATCGCAGCGGAACGGGACGGAGCCCCCACCTAACCGCTTGTCATCCCTATACATAACGCTGTCATCCTTGCGCAGGCCGCTTGAATTCGCGCGCGAATTCAAGGTGTACCTCGGGCAGACGGAACCAAGCGGCCGATATAGCGCTCCATGAACCTACCCATCCCCCTCCTCCGCCAATCTCTTCCGCGCCCGCATCAACCGCTCCCCCAGCCCCTCCAGCCCCTTCACCCTGACCGTCTCCTCGAACGCCTTCACCCCGATGTGCTTGCCGATCAGCTCCAGCCGCTTCAGCCGATCACTCAGCCGCACCTTCTTCACGAACCCCACCTGCTCCCTGGCGTTGCCGCGGCCCTCGAAGCGCTCCTCGATCTCCACGCCCTGCACCAGGCCCTGCCGCCACACCTCGGGCCAGTCGGCCACCGGCTTCAACTTGCCCTCGGCGTCGTAGAGGTCGGCGATGTCGGCGGTGGCCTCGTCGACGAGCCGGCCCAGCAGCCAACCGGCATCCACTTTCCCCTTGCGCGGCACGGATCACTCCTCGTCTGTCTCGGCCACCCTACCCGTCTCCGGTTTGCCTTCCTCCGCACCCAGCACCAGCTTGTAGCCGCGCTGATAGCCGGCCGCCTCGATGCGCACGCCCGAGCCCTCGATGCGCTTCCTCAGCAAACACAGCTGCGTCTTGAAATACTTGCGCGCCGTCTCGTATTCCGGCCCGCCGTCGAAATCGTCGGCATACATCTCGCCGATGATCGCCTCGCCGGTCACCGGCTTGCCCTTGCCGGCCCAGACGCGGGCGAGGATCGCCTCCTGCTGCGGCGGCAACTCGTAGGCGCGGGCGATCAGGTTGGGCGAGAGAACCGGCGCCAGCCCGCCGCAGCACGGGCAGGTGACGCCCGTTTCCACCCGGGGCACGGCCGCCGCCTCGGCCGCAGCAAACCCGCCAACCGGCGCCCCCAGGCGGATGTTCTCGATGCGGTCGTCCAGCGTGTCGCCGTTGATCGGCAGCAGCACCCGGTCGGTGCCGCCGAAGTGCCAGTTCCACACGAGGTAGCGGCGCATGTAGCGCGTGACAGTCGCCCGGCTGCCGAGCTGGATGGTCCAGATCGGGCCGGCGTCCAGCTTCTTGCGATAGAACTCGCCGCCCGCCTCCGGCCGCCGCCGCCCGGTCAGCTCGCGCCAGTAGAGCCGGCCGTCATCGCGATAGTCGAACAGCGCCCGCACCTCGTCGCGGCTCATCTGCGCCGCCGAGAACCAGGTGTCGGGCTGCCCCTCCAGCGCGCGGTCGGTCACCGTCTCCGGCCGGCCCTTCCAGCGCGGCGGCACCTCGGCCGAGGCCAACCCCGGCAGCCGATGCGCCACCCGGCGCTCGCCGACGACGCCCGTGAGGTCGACACCGCCCTCGGCGGCAATCCGCCCCAGCGCCCGGTTCAAGGGCTGGCCGATAGGCTCCATCCCCCGCCCGCTGCAGTACGGCCGACCGCCGTCCCGCTCGCGCTCATCCGTCCGCCCGAAGGCGCGCCTGTTCATCATGTCATCTGCCATGCCGGCTCTCCTTGATGGAGCCGACGGGCGCGTCGTGGGGCAAGGGTTATGGTGAGGGGGAAAAGTTAACGGGGAAAGGGTGGGGAAGGGACAGTAACCCTAGGGAAGCCGGCGCCCCAAGTGCCCCAGGGCGGAGCGAGGTGTTAATGGCGGGGCGGGTTGCGGGGAAACTCGCCCAACAGCTACCCACAGCCAACGGTAGCGGCTGCCGCCTGCGCCCGTCCTGTCGGTCTGTCATCATCCCGGTGAAGGCCAGGACAAGACGCTCTTATTTCAACCATCTATTTTTTATAAATTCAGCAACTTCATCTGATAGATTTTCCCAAGCTGCACTATTGTTTTTTGCATCGAAAATATAAAGCTTATCGTTCACATCCATTGCAGACCAAACAATGTTTACCGCCTCAGCCGCCGTATAACTTGAATTTACATACCAAAACGACTTATGAATTTTAGCCCACTCACCCAAAGACTTAATTTTGTCGATTACTTTGTCATAGTTTTGACCGGGATCCATAAGATCGTAAGAGACGTGTAGGTTATTACCCATGATCACTCTCCATCGCTGTTATCCGCGTTAACTTTACCACCCCAACACGCGAGCGACACGCAGTACAATCGCGTAGGAGTAGCTACCCACCGTTTGCTCTTCGCGAGAGTGTAGGCATCGGGGTGTTGGGACGTAGATTCATTTCAGAACCGAGCAACAAAATGACTCAGACTCCGCTGTCGGGGATTGAGGGGGATAGAGACGGGACGGAACGAGTAATCTTCGGCCATCACATCGAAAACAGTATAGTCTCAGGGGGATAGCGAACCGGATTGCACGGCACCGTTCAGCTTTTACCAATCTCATGCCGGTCAGAGAGAGGGACGGCGTGGAGTGAGAAGGCGGTATACACAGCCCTATGAAAAAGCATTGCACATTGGCGTACCCGCGCAATGTCAATATTCCGCACTTGAGCCTTCGAAACTGAAGGCGGCTTTCATGCTAGGCCTTTGTCAGCATGGCGTTTATTCAATTAGTATACATCGCGCAAAGTCACTACCCAAAAGACATTTGGCACTCTAGCATGCACGCCAGCGTTTCAAGCGTTGGAGATTGAAGTGCAAAAATCCAAAAGGTGCAAAGTTCATTATCGTCGCCTCGACCGCGCCGTCAGCATTTGCGGTACTGAGTCACTCGCCTCCGCAATTAGTAACGCCCTCGAAAAGCCTATGGGCTCCGGCGATACGCTACGCTCAAAAGCTAGCCATAGAATGACATCCTTTCCAAACGCTACAGAAAACAAGCTACTGCTAAATAATATACATATAAATCGAGAAGAAGATCTCGTATTCGGTAATATATGCTTATTTCTGCCTGGAGACATGCAAGCTATACTTGATCTCGTTTCAAAAGACGAGGAGCACAGGTCGCTTGACGAGGTTCTATCGGAGCTCAGCATATATGAGATGAAAGCGCCGGAAGGCTCCGAGTATGTGCACGCGATAACATACTGGTGCGCGATTGGAGATCATTTCTATCAGATACAGCATCAGGCGTTATCGACCGGGCCCATCCAAGATTACCTCAACTGGATGCTCTGCGAGAAGAGCGGCTACTTGCATCCCGGAAACCGCATAGTCCTAAAATCGGTATTCGATCGAGAGCAAATGGGAGCAGATCTCGGCGATATCAAAGAAATACAAATCGGCGGCATCGTACCAGAGACGATTCCTCAAGAAACGCGCCTTGCCCCGTATACCGAAGACGAAGCAAAAATCAGAGAGTACACAGAAACTCGGGGGCTGGGAGATCGGATCGTATCATCATTCAACTCGGCGAAGAAGATACTCGATGATCTTCTCGGACCGCTCAAGGCTCAACAACTGATAGACCAGATGCCGTCCGAGGCCGCTCTTGAGGTTCGAGTTAGCATTGGATATCGAGCCCAACGTCGGCGGATCGATAAGCAGTTTATGCGGAACCTTGAGTCTGGGCTCCGGGACCTGCCCGATGGGCAAATTCGGGTAAAGGGCAAGGATGGAGAGTTCTTGGGAAGCGATGCCCGCCTCTCGCTCGATATGAATGTCAAGCGTATGGGAACTTCAAGCTCGCTCTTGGATTTAGAGGACGTGCTCCGGCAATTTAAAGAGGTGCATCGTCGCTTCTTGTTTGATGGTAGAATAACGGCCTGAGCCTGGGGAGGGCTTGATGCGACTCGGGTTTGCAGCCCTGGGACCGATGGTGGTTGGCGGCATTTCTGCCGTAGCTATCTCTGTGTCTACTTGGGACACATCAAAGCAGGCCCTACTGGTATCTATGTCCGTTATAGCGGCAGGCGTGTTAGTGAGACTCGCTCGCGGATTACCATTTACCAATGCCGATCAGTTCACAGTCGAAGAGATCAGGAAATTAGCAGGCGCGATGGACCGCATTCTACGATCACTTAGGCTTCTCGTGATCATCGTCTTGGGTGCTATGATCTTTTTAGTCATCGCTAACCCACTAGACGCGTACTTAAGTTCCAATTTCCCTCGCGTTTGGTCAGTCTCTACGCGAGTTACCTCCGGAGTGATTGGAGCGCTAATAAGCTATATTTTCATACGTATGTTTCAAGTCATACAGGGCGATTACGACCTCAGCAAGCTACAGGCAAAAATACTCATTCAAACGGTAGAGAGACGTCAAGCGACCGAATTCGAAAGGCGGGACACTAAGGCCACGTCGTCTGAAAGCGGAACTTTTCGAAACCCATCGTCGTATGGGAAAATTATCCAATAATACCAGCAGATGGACACGGCTTTTCTGCCGACATGAGACTGTGCTGCCAAAACGACTTTGGAAAGACTCAATCAAGCCTTTTCGTGGGGTTTCGACCTTTCGGCGAAACCTGACAGAGGCGGAAGCGCCCGGCCGGTCAGGCCGAAGCTCGCTTGAGCTGGATGAGTCCAGTTCAAGCGAAACGCGTATCACCTCCTCCGCCCCACCATCACCATCGCCACCGCATACACCGCCACCACGCTCAGCCACACCGCGCCCGGCCACGTCCCGCGCACCACGGCGTAGAAGCTGGAGAACCCCAGCGGGGCGACGATGGACGCCAGGCTCAGCGCTGAGGCCAGCACCCCCTGGAACTGGCCTTGCTGGCTTTCGCTCACCTCTCGCGTTGCCATGGCTTGCAGGGTGGGCACGCCGATGCCGCCGAGGGCGAAGAGGGGCATGATGGCGAAGACGATCCAGCCCTTTGTGGCGAAGGCCATGGCGATCAGCGCGAGGCACGTGCCCGTGAGGCCGGTGAGGATGGCGGCGCGCTCGCCGAGCAGCTTTGCCGCCGCCCCCGGCAGGAAGGCTTGCGCCAGCGTCTGGCAGACGCCGAAAGCGCCCAGCGACAGGCCGATCATCATGCCGTTCCAGCCGAAGGCGTCGCCGCCCCACAGCGCCCAGCTGGTGCCATAGGCCTCGCCGGTGGCCGACAGCAGGAAGAAGATGACGATCAGCGGCCAGAGGGATTTCACCTGGACCACCCAGGCCAGCGGCTTCAGCGGGTTGAGCGCGGAGAGGTTCACCGGCTCACGCGAGGGTGCGCGGGATTCCGGCAGAATGAACAGCGCGATCAGGAGGTTCACGCCGTTCAGCACGGCGGCGGCGATGAACGGAAGGCGCAGCCAGTGGTCGCCCAGCGTGCCGCCCAGCACCGGCCCGACGATGAAGCCGATGCCGAACATGGCGTTCATCAGGCCGAAGCGGCGGGCGCGCTGGTCTTCTTGGGTGATGTCGGTGATGTAGGCGGTGGCCACCGACACGTTGGCCGAGGTCAGCCCGGCGATCGCCCGTCCGATGAGGAGCAGCGTCAGGCTGCCGGCGAAGGCGAGCAGCAGGTAGTTGATGGCGGCGCCCAGAAGCGAGATCAGCAGCACCGGCCGCCGGCCGATCCGGTCGGAGAGCGCGCCCAGCACCGGCGCGAACACGAACTGCACCGCCGCGTAGAGCGCGGTCATGATGCCGATGTAGGGGGCGACGTTGCCGGCGTGGGTCACCTCGGCGAGCAGCGTCGGCAGGATGGGAAAGATGAGGCCGATGCCGACCGCGTCGAGCAGGATGGTGGCGTAGATGACGATGAGGGGTCTGTTCATGGGAGCAATCCATGGCGATGCGCCGATCGCGGTTGACGGCGACCGGACGGAGTCCAAGCACAAGGCGCCAGACGCGGGGATGCGCCGGGCAGACGGATGGTTTCTGGAAATCGCTGGTCGATCAGCGCCGAGCGCCGACCGCTTGTGCTTGATCGCCGGAGCACCCGCCGATCAGGTCGGTTCGACCTGATCGATCAGCGGCTGCTCGACCAACCAATCTTCAGCGAATGCTGAAGACGGGAAGTCGTCCACCTGTTTACTCCGCCAACGGGCGGATCAAGGGAAGCGATCGCTTTTCGCGATGGGATGGAGATACGCCAAGGCGGCGGCGGAGGCAAGATGGAGGGGTGGGGAGTGGGGCGGTGTGGTGAATGAGGGGTGGAGTTGGAGCGCTATAGTTCCCTCTCGCTCTTTTCGGCCTGAGATCCACCTTGCATTCGCGTGCGAATGCAAGCGGCCTTCGCCAGGATGACAGCGTGATGGAGAGGAGGAGCCCTATAGTCCCCCCTCGCCTCTTTCTGCCTGAGGTCCTGGCCTTCGCCAGGATGACGGCTTGATGGGAGCGGGAGCTTCACCTCGCAGCGGCGCGATGAGGCACCGCAGAGACACGGGTGAGGCGAGGAAACAGCCCTTTTATATCAATCAATTGTCATCCTGGCGAAGGCCAGGACCTCAGGAAGGTAGAGCTGGCCGGCCGATATCACGCTCCATGAATGAGGGCGCCCTATAGCTCCCCCTCGCCTCTTCCTGCACGAGGTCCTGGCCTTCGCCAGGATGACGGCTTGATGGGAAGGGGAGCCCTATAGTCCCCCCTCGCCTCTTTCTGCCTGAGGTCCTGGCCTTCGCCAGGATGACGGCTTGATAGAGGCGGGAGCTTCACTTCGTAGCGGCATGATGGGGCACCGCAGAGACACGGGTGAGGCGAGGAAATAGCCCTTTTATATCAATAAATTGTCATCCTGTCGAAGGCCAGGACCTCAGGACGAGAAGGTGCTTCGGCCGATATCAGGCTCCATGAAACAGGGCGCCCTATAGCTCTCCCTCGCCTCTTCCTGCCTGAGGTCCTCTGCCTTCGCAGAGGAGGACAGCGTGATGGGGAGGAGGGCGTCACCTCGTAGCGGCGCGATGGTGGGTGAGACGCGGAATTACCCTTTTATATCAATTAACTGTCATCCTGGCGAAGGCCAGGACCTCAGGACGCGAAGGCTCCCCGGCCGATATCAGGCTCCATGAAACAGGGCGCCCTATAGATCTCGCTTGCCTCTTTCTGCCTGAGGTCCTGGCCTTCGCCAGGATGACAGCGTGATGGAGAGGAGGAGCCCTATAGTCCCCCCTCGCCTCTTTCTGCCTGAGGTCCTAGCCTTCGCCAGGATGACGGCTTGATAGAGGCGGGAGCTTCACCTCATAGCGGCATGATGGGGCACCGCAGAGACACGGGTGAGGCGAGGAAATAGCCCTTTTATATCAATAAATTGTCATCCTGGCGAAGGCCAGGACCTCAGGACGCGAAGGTGCTTCGGCCGATATCAGGCTCCATGAATGAGGGCGCCCTATATGCCTCCCTCGCCTCTTTCTGCCTGAGATCCTCTGCCTTCGCAGAGGAGGACAGCCTGATGGAAAGGGGAGCGCTATAGCTCCCCCTCGCCTCTTTCTGCCTGAGGTCCACCTTGCATTCGCGTGCGAATGCAAGCGGCCTTCGCCAGGATGACGGCTTGATGGGAACGGGAGCTTCACATTGCAGCGGCGTGATAGCAAAGGGGGAGCTCCCCCCTACCCCACCGCCGCGCGTTCCTTCGCCAGCATCTTCGCCAGCACCGAGTTGCTCACCGGCGCCGAGAACAGGTAGCCTTGGCCGATGTCGCAGCCAAGCTGTTCCAGCGCGTCGCGCTGTTCGGGCAGTTCCACACCTTCGGCCACGGTTTTCAGGCCGAGGCCGCGGGCCAGCACCACCACCGATTGCAGGATGGCCATGGCGTCGGGGTCGCAGGGCACGCCGTCGACGAAGCTCTTGTCGATCTTCAGCACGGTGAAGGGGAAGCGGTGCAGGTAGCCCAGCGAGGCGTAGCCGGTGCCGTAGTCGTCGAGCGCCAGGGCGATTCCGCGGGCGCGCAGCCGGTCGAAGGCGTCGCTCACCGTGGGGTCGGCGCCGACGAAGGCGGATTCGGTCACCTCCAGCTCGAAACGGCTGGCCGGCAGGCCGGAATGCTCCAGCGCCGCCACCGCCATGGCCGGCACGTCGCCCGACTTGAGGTCGAGCACCGAGACGTTCACCGCCACCGGAATGGGCCGCGCCCAGGCCACGGCGTCGAGCGCGGCGCGCTTCATCATCCAGCCGGTCAGCTGGTGGATGAGGCCGGTTTCCTCGGCGATGGGGATGAACACGTTGGGCGGCACGTTGCCCAGGCTCGGGTGGCGCCAGCGCATCAGCGCCTCGGCGCTCACCACCTCGCCCGTGCGAAGGTCGTATTGCGGCTGATAGGCCACGTGGAGCTCGCCCCGGTCGAGCGCGGCGGCCAGCTCGCTCTCCAGCATCAGCCGGCGCATCAGCTTCGCCTCCATCGCCGCCTCGAAATGGGCGATGCGGCGGCGGCCCTGCTTCTGCGCGGCGTTGAGCGCCAGATCGGCCCGGCGCATCAGGATGTTGAGGTCGCGGCAGTCCCAGTCGCCGCCGGCCACGCCGAAGCTGGCGCCCACGGTCACCCGGTGGCCGCCGACGGTGAACGGCGTCGCGAAATCGGAAAGCAGCGCGGCGGCCAGTTCGCCGGCCGCGTCCAGCCCCTCGGGGCAGTAGACGGCGAACTCGTCGCCGCCCATGCGCGCCAGAATGCCCGCGCCGCCGACGCGCGCCTCGGCCCGCCGCGCCACCTCGACGAGCAGCTGGTCGCCGGTCTTGTGGCCCAGGCTGTCGTTGACGGCCTTGAAGTGGTCGAGGTCGAAATAGATGAGCGCGCCGCCCGCCCCGGTCGCCAGTTCGGCAAGGCCGGCGCGGTTGGCAAGGCCGGTCAGCTCGTCGTGCAGGGCCATGTGGCGCAGCCGGTCGGCCACGCGCTGACGCGCCGTCACGTCGCGCAACGCCACCGACACGCACATGCGGTTGACGCCCTGCCGGAAGGCGCCGCCCTCCAGCGGGAAGGCGACGACGGAGTATTCCAGTACGCGGCCGCCAAGCTCCACCATGTCGACGGCGCTGGCCCGGCCGCCGTCCGGCCGGCGCACCGCCGCCACCACGGCCGGCAGCGGGGCGGGCAGGTCGGCCACCGTCTTGGGGGTCGCATCGCCAAGGCCGAGAAGCCTCATCGCCTCGCCGTTGATGCGCGTCAGGCCGTCGCGCTCGTCGATCAGGACGATGCCGTCGAAGCCGTCGTCGATCACCCGCTCCAGGAAGCGGCGGGTGTTGACGGTCTCGCGCCGCGCCACGGTCAGCATGGCGCAGCGCAGCCCGTATTCGCGAAAGAGAACCATCGCCATCAGCCCGGCCGCCGCCACATGCAGCATGGCCGTCGGCAGCACCAGCGCCGAGGAAACCTGCAGCGCCACCGCCGCCGCCTCGGTCAGCAGGGCCAGTGCAGCGAGCGACATCAGCGCCCGGCGCGCCGGCAGCAGCGACAGTCCGAGGGCCAGCGCCATCAGCGGCAGCGCCAGGGGCGGCGCCGGCAGGCGAGCAAGGTTGCGGCCCTGCGTCAGCGTTTCCGAGGCCAGCGCCACCACCTCGGCGCCGGCCACCATGCCCCAGCGCGGCACCAGGAACATGTCGTGCAGCTCCAGCGCCCGCGCGCCGATCAGCGCCGTCTTGCCGGCCACCGCCTCGGGCTTCACCCTGCCATAGAGCACGTCGGAGGCGGAGACGTGCGGCAGCGCGCGCGCGTCGATGGAATAGTCGATGGCGATCGGCCCCTGCCCCGCGCCCGCCCCGGCCATCAGCGCCGGCAGGGCGTCGAGCCGCTCGCCGTTCACCGTCATTTCCGAGGGGAAGCGCCGGACGCGGCCGTCGCGGTCCACCGGCACGTTGACCAGCGCCGGCCAGCCCTCGGCGGCCAGCATGTCGATCGGCCGGTTCAGCAGAATGTCGGTATCGCCTGCCGCCAGCCTCTGGCGAAAGGCGGCCAGGAACACCGGCACCTCCGCCGCGCCGATCGCCTTGGCGAAGGCCTTGTCGGATGCCGGGTTGGAGCGGGCGCTGAAGTCGATGTCGAAGGCGATCTGCCGGGCGCCAAGGTCCTCCAATTGCTCGACGAGGCGGGCGTGGATCGTCCGGTCCCACGGCCACACGCCGACGGCCGCGAGGCTCTTGGCGTCGATGTCCACCAGAACCAGCGACGAACCGGGCGCCCGCGTGGCGGCCCCGAAGCGCAGGTCGGTCAGCCGGTCGTCGAGCCTGTCGAGCCAGCCCGTCAGGCCGGCGGCGATCACCACCGCCGCCACCATGGCCGCCCGGATCGCCAGCTCGACGAGGCGCGCCCGCGAAACGGCGCCGAACCGCGCCGCCGCCCAGACGATCGCCGCGTCGATCCGGCTCGCCATCACTTCGATTTCCCACCCGCGTTGCTATTGCCGGAATTGCCGGCGCCATTGGAGTTGCCGCCGGCGTTGTTGCTGCCGGAGTTGCCGGAATTGCCGCCGGCGTTGCTATTGCCCGAGTTGCCCTTGCCGTTGCCGCCCGCGTTGCCGCCGGCATTGCTGTTTTCCGAGTTGCCGGCCCCGTTGGCGTTGCCGCCGGCCCGGCTGGTCACCGTCTTGCCGGCGCCGTTGACCGACTCCGTCAGCGTGCCGTCGGCCGCTCGCGTCACCACCTTGCCCTTGAAGGGTTCGGGCGTGTCGAGCGTGCCGTCGCCGGAAAGCGACAGCGGCGACGCCGGCCCGGCCTTGGCCGCCTGCCCGGCCGTCACCTCGGCCTCCAGCCGGTTGCGGGTGTCGATCACCGCCACGCGGCCGCGCTGCACGGTGGTTTCCGAATATCCCTGGAAGGTGGACACGGTGAACACCGTGCCCTTCACCACCGCCGCCATGTAGGGCGTCGCGACCGCCAGGCGAATGCGTCGCCTGGGGTCGACCTCCACCTCGGTGCTGCCGGCGGTCTGGATCACGTCGGTGAACGTGCCGTTCATGCGCTCGGCGATCTGCACGCGGCTGTTGGGCGCGACGGTCACGGTCACGCCCTGGCGCGTCAGCGTCAGCGTGCCCGAGCCGAGCGTCTTCACCGTGTCGCCCACGGCGATCTCCTCGGCCGCCTTGACCGGCACCCAGGACGCGCCCTCGAGACGGAAGGCCTTGCCGCTCACGCTCGCAATCTGCCAGTCCTCGGCCAGCGCCGGAGCGGCCAGCGCCACGCCACCCAGAAGCGCCAAAGCGCCGATTGTCCAGTGCCACCGCATGGTTGCCCACTCCTTCAACCCGCCCAAAGCATCGCCCCCTTTGCCTTGCCCACTCGTTAACAAAAACAATCAAATAGCCTGGGACATTGGAGATTTGCCGGTTAACCAAGGGGATAGAGCGGAGACGGCGATGCCCGATATCCCCCCCCGCGCCCTCTCCGGCATGAGGTCCACCTTGCATTCGCAGAGGAGAACAGCTTGATGGACGCGGGAGCCTCACCTCGTCTCCGCCGACGCACCGGGAACACGCCGCATCTCCTTGTTTCATATCCCTTTCCTGTCATCCTGGCGAAGGCCAGGACCTCAGGACGAGATGGCACTGCGGCCCCTATCATGCTCCCTGAAACATGAGAGCCCGATATCAACCTCGCGCCCTTTTCGGCCTGAGGTTCTGCGCCTACGCGCAGAATGACAGCGTGATAGGAGCGGGCGCCCGATATCAACCTCGCGCCCCGTCCGGCCCGAGGTCCTGGCCTTCGCCAGGATGACGGGAGAGTGATAGGAGCGGGAGCCCCTTCCGGCCACCGAGTTGGCACCGGAAACACGCCGCATCTCCTTGTTTCATATCAATTAACTGTCATCCTGGCGAAGGCCAGGACCTCAGGACGAGATGGCGCTGCGGCCACTATCAAGCTCCCCGAAACAAGAAAGCCCGATATCAACCTCGCACCCTTTTCGGCCTGAGGTTCTGCGCCTACGCGCAGAATGACAGCGTGATAGGAGCGGGCGCCCGACATCGACCTCGCGCCCTCTCCGGCCCGAGGTCCTGGCCTTCGCCAGGATGACAGCGTGATAGGAGCGGGCGCCCCTTCCGGCCACCGAGTTGACCCCGGAAACGCGCCGCAACTCCTTGTTTCATATCAATTAACTGTCATCCTGGCGAAGGCCAGGACCTCAGGACGAGATGGCGCTGCGGCCCCTATCATGCTCCCCGAAACAAGAAAGCCCGATATCGACCAATCGCCCTTTTCGGCCTGAGGTTCTGCGCCTACGCGCAGAATGACAGCGTGATAGGAGCGGGAGCCCGATATCATCGACATCGCCCTTTCCTGCCCGAGGTCCTGGCCTTCGCCAGGATGACGGGAGAGTGATAGGAGCGGGAGCCCCTTCCGGCCACCGAGTTGGCACCGGAAACACGCCGCAATTCCTTGTTTCATATCAATTAACTGTCATCCTGGCGAAGGCCAGGACCTCAGGACGAGATGGCGCCGCGGCCCCTATCAAGCTCCCTGAAACAAGAGAGCCCGATATCAACCTCGCACCCTTTTCGGCCTGAGGTTCACCGTGAATTCGCACGCGAATTCACGCGGCCTACGCGCAGAATGACAGCGTGATAGGAGTGGGCGCCCGATATCACCCCCGCGCCCCGTCCTGCCCGAGGTCCTGGCCTTCGCCAGGATGACGGGAGAGTGATAGGAGTGGGAGCCCCTTCCGGCCACCGAGTTGGCACCGGAAACACGCCGCAATTCCTTGTTTCATATCAATTAACTGTCATCCTGGCGAAGGCCAGGACCTCAGGACGAGATGGCACTGCGGCCCCTATCAAGCTCCCTTTTCCCTCCCCTCGCCCCATCCGTAACATCCCCAATCCCCCACAAATCTGACCTCCCTCCGCAAGTTTACGCTCCCCGTTAACGTCACGTTCAGCCGGTTGCACTCAATCGTGTATCGCTTCAACGGAGTTGTGTGCATGTCCTTGAGCCGCCTGCTGTCCATCTCGATCCTGTTCATCGCCCTCATCGCCTGCGCCATCGCCACCTCGGCGGCCCTGCGCCAGTATGGCGTTCTCGCCGAAGCCGAACAGGGCGCCGTCCGGCTCGCAACGTTGCGAGCGGTGTCCGACATCCCCAACCAGATGAACGGCGAGCGCGGCCTCACCACGCTGTTATCGCAGAGCAAGTCGCCCGAGGAGATCAAGGCCTCCGGCGAGCTCTCCACCCTGCGCGGCAAGACCGACGCGGTGATGGCCAAGGCCCGCGCCGCCGTCGACGCCGCCACCGCCGACGGGCTCGACGGCGCCGACGCGCTGAATGCCGCGATGACCGGCATCGAGACCGAGTTCAAGGCGGCCCGGACCCTCTCCGACGAGAAGCTCGCCCTGCCGGTCGACCAGCGCGGCGACGCCGTCAAGGCGATCACCGAGAAATTCACCGCCATCAACACGTCAGCCGGCACCGTCATGGCGACGCAGACGCGCCTCCTGTCGCGCTCGAGCGGCGTCGCCTTCCGCTGGGCCAACATCGCCTCCACCGCCTGGGACCTGCGCAACTACGGCGGCCGCTTCGCCGGCACCATGCAGACCGTGGTGGCCGCCGCCCAGCCCGTCACCCCCGAGCAGAAGGTCGAGCTGGCGATGCTGCGCGGGCCCACCAACCAGGTGTGGGGCACGCTCGCCGCGCTCGGCGACCTGCCGGACACCCCGGCCGCCTTCAAGGCCGCCCTCGCCGACACCAAGAGCGGCTACGTAGATTACTACGCCGGCATCCTCGCCGAGGTGGAGCCGGGCTTTGCCGACGGCAAGTTCCCCTATGACGGCGCCGGCTATCGCAGCCGCACCGTCGCCATGTGGGAGAAGGTGATCGGCCTGCGCGACGCCGCCTTCAACGTCGCCGCCGACGCGCTCGACGCCACCATCGCCCAGAGCCGCTCCAATCTTTGGGTGTCGCTCGGTTCGCTGATCGCCGCCGTCGTCGGCTCGGCCGCCGTGCTCTTCGTGGTGCGCCGCCGCGTCATCCGCCCGCTGACGTCGATGACCGGCGCCATCGGCCGCATCGCCCAGGGCGACCTCGACACCGCCATCCCCGGCGTCGGCAAGCGCGACGAGATGGGCGCCATGGCCGCCTCGGTCGAGGTGTTCAAGACCTCGCTGTTGCGCAACCGCGCGCTGGAAGAGGAAGCGGCCCGCGACGAGGCCAGCCGCCAGGAGCAGCGCCGGCAGGAAATGGCCCGCCTCGCCGACATGTTCGAACAGGCCGTCGGCGGCATCGTCGGCGCCGTCGGTCAGGCCTCGGAAACGCTCAGCCTGTCGGCCCGCGACCTCGCCGCCAGCGTCGAGGACACCGCCGGCCGGTCGAACACCGTCGCCGCCGCCGCCGAACAGGCGTCGGCCAACGTCGCCGTCGTCTCGGCCGCCGCCGAGGAGCTGTCGAGCTCGGTCGGCGAGATCGGCCGTCAGGTGGCGCAGTCGGTGGACATTTCCCAGACCGCCGTCACCGAGGCCAACAGCACCGCGTCCATCGTACAGGAGCTGTCGCACGCCGCCGGCAAGATTAACGACATCATCGCCTTCATCTCCAACATCGCCGCCCAGACCAACCTCTTGGCGCTCAACGCCACCATCGAGGCGGCGCGGGCGGGCGAAGCGGGGCGCGGCTTCGCCGTGGTCGCCGCCGAAGTGAAGGAGCTGGCGACCCAGACCGCCAAGGCCACCGCCGACATCTCCGACCAGATCGGCGCCATCCAGTCGTCGACCGACCGCGCCGTGACCGCCATCGGCTCCATCGCTGGCACCATCCAGTCGATGAGCGACTATTCCTCGGCCATCGCCTCGGCCGTCGAACAGCAGGGCTCGGCCACCCACGAGATCGTCCGCAACGTCGCCCAGGCGTCGGCCGGCACCGCCGAAGTCACCGCCAACATCTCCACGGTGGCCGCCACCACCCAAAGCGTCGGCGACGCCGCCGGCCGGGTGAACGAACTGGCCGGCGACCTCTCCACCCAGTCGCAAGCCCTCGCCGAGGAAATGAAGCGCTTCCTGGCGACGATCCGGGCGGCGTAAGGGATCAGAACAGACACGGAAAAGGGCGCGGCCTCAGGGGTCGCGCCCTTGTCGTTTAACCGGGGGAGCCCGATATCAACCTCGCGCCCTTTTCGGCCTGAGATCCACCTTGCATTCGCGCGCGAATGCAAGCGGCCTTCGCGCAGAATGACGGCGTGATAGAAACGGGACCCCCTTCCGGTCACCGAACTGACACCGGAAACACGCCGCAACTACCTGTTTCATATCAATTAACTGTCATCCTGGCGAAGGCCAGGACCTCAGGACGAGAAAGCGCTGCGGCCCATATCAAGCTCCCCGAACCAATGGCGCCCGATATCACCGACACCGCCCCGTCCTGCCCGAGGTCCTGGCCTTCGCCAGGATGACGGGAGGGTGATAGAAACGGGAGCCCCTTCCGGTCACCGAACAGACACCGGAAACACGCCGCATCCCCTTGTTTCATATCAATTAATTGTCATCCTCGCGAAGGCGAGGACCTCAGGAAGGTAGAGCTCGGCGGCCCATATCAAGCTCCACCAAACAGGGGCGCCCGATATCGCCCCCATCGCCCTTTTCGGCCTGAGGTCCTGGCCTTCGCCAGGATGACAGCGTGATAGAAGCGGGAGCCCGATATCACCCTCGCGCCCTTTCCTGCCTGAGGTCCTGGCCGTCGCCAGGATGACGGAGAGTGATAGGAGCGGGAGCCACTTCCGGTCACCGAACTGACACCGGAAGCACGCCGCATCCCCTTGTTTCATATCAATTAATTGTCATCCTGCGCGAAGGCGCAGGACCTCAGGAAGGTAGAGCTCGGCGGCCCATATCAAGCTCCACCAAACAGGGGCGCCCGATATCGCCCCCACCGCCCTTTTCGGCCTGAGGTCCTGGCCTTCGCCAGGATGACAGCGTGATAGAAGCGGGAGCCCGATATCACCGACATCGCCCCATCCTGCCCGAGGTCCTGGCCTTCGCCAGGATGACGGGAGAGTGATAGGAGCGGGAGCCACTTCCGGTCACCGAGTTGGCACCGGAAACACACCACATCCCCTTGTTTCATATCAATTAACCGTCATCCTGGCGAAGGCCTCTTGCATTCGCGTGCGAATGCAAGGTGGACCTCGGGACGAGATCGCACCTCGGCCCGTATCACGCTCCCTGAAAAGGCAGCCCTACCGCCCGAAGAAGCGCGTCGCGGTCCCCCCGGCCGGGCCCGTGCGCGTCACGCTGCAGGAGCGGTCGTTGGCGCTGCAGTTGCGGACGCGGGTGGCGGAGTTGCCCTGGGGGCCGACGGTGGTGCGCGTCGCACTGCATTCGCCGCCGGCGCAGGTGCGGACCTGGCCGGTCGAGCCGCCGTAGATGCCGGTGGTCGAGCGCGTCGCCGTGCAGCTGCCGTCGGCGCAGGTCACCGAGCGGTCGTGCGAGGTGACGCGCGGCGGCACGGCCGGATAGGGCCGATAGTAGCGCGCCCAGGAGCCGTACCAGGGATAGGCGGCATAGTGGGCGTTCCAGTAGGTCTGGTTGAAGCCGACCACGACGACGCCCACCCTCGGCGCCACCGCCGGCGACAGCACCACCGGCGCGCCGTTGTAGACGATCTGGATATAGCGCGCCGACACCCAGCCCCTGAGGCCGGCGAAGCCGATGTCGCACCAGCTGTAGTCGGCAAGGCAGCCGTGGGTGACGATGCCCGACCCGGCCGGAACCGTGGTGACGATGGGATAGGCCGTCGACGGCCCGGCCCTCAAGTTGACGTTGCCGGTGGCGACGGCGCCGGTCGCCGCGCTGGCGCCGGTCGACATGGCTCCGGCGAGGATTGCAAGCGCGACAAGCAGGGGTTTGAACATCGTGAAAGCCTCCATCTGGGGCAAGCCGCGGGCACGGCTGGCATGGGACGACGATCGCGCCGCCACGTGTCCCCGGTCTTTCGCCGCCGTTGCGTTTTGTGTCGTTTTGTTGCGGCCCGTCAGGCGACCGTCTCGGCCACGATGCGCCCGTCGCGCAGTTCCAGCGTGCGGTCGAACAGGTCGAGCACGCGCGGATCGTGGGTGACCACCGCCACCGCCGCCCGCCGCGTGTCGGCAATCTCGCGGAACAGGCCGATCACCTGCCGCCCGCGCACGCTGTCGAGCGCCGCCGTCGGCTCGTCGGCGAGGATCAGCGCCGGGTCGTTGGCCAGCGCCCGGGCGACGGCGACGCGCTGCTGCTCGCCGCCCGACAGCCGGGCCGGCAGGTTGCCCATGCGATGGCCGAGGTCGACGCTGTCGAGAAGGTGTTCGGCATAGGCCAGCGCCGGGCGGGCGGGCACGTCGTCGATTTCCAGCGCCAGCGCCACGTTCTCGGCGGCGGTGAGGAAGGGAATGAGGTTGGCCTTCTGGAACACGAAACCGATGTTGCGGCGGCGGAAGTCGCGCAACCCGTCCAGCTCGGCATCCGGCGCCGACACCCGCTCGCCGCGAATGAGAACCTCGCCCGAGGTCGGCGGTTCCAGAAGGCCGGCGATCAACAGCAGCGTGCTCTTGCCCGAACCGCTCGGCCCCATGATGCCCACCACCTCGCCCGCCCGCATGTCGAGCGAAACGCCGTCGAGCGCCCGCACGATGGTGTCGCCGCTCGCGTAATGGCGGCGGGCGTCGCGCACGCTCAGAACCGGCGCGCTCACGACAGCACCTCCTGCGCCCTGACCTTCAGCGCCCGCGAGATGCCGAGAAGGCTGGCAAAGCCCGAGATGACGGCGATCGCCAGCGCCAGCAGCACGATGTCGCCGGGGTCGATCACCACCCGGCGCGGGAAGAAGGGGAAGATCAGGTTGGAGAGCCCCAGCCCCAGCACCAGCCCGCCGGCGCCGATCAGGTAGGCCTGCACCGAGATCATGCCGACGATGACGCCGTTGCGCGCGCCGATCAGCTTCAGCATGGCGATCTGGTGGCGCTTCTCCTGCGTCAGCATGTAGATGATCAGCGAGATGACGATGGCCATCACCACCAGCAGCACGCCGGTGAAGGCGAGGATCTGGATGCGCAGCCGCCACAGGCGCTGGTCCAGCAAAAGGTTGCGCTGGTCGGCGCGGCTCAGCACGTTGGCGTCGCCCCAGGCGAGGATGGCGCGGCGCACCGCCGCCTCGTCCGCCGCCGGGTCGAGCGTCACCAGCACGGCGGCGATCTTGCTGTCCTGCGCCACCGAGCTGCCGGAGCCGGATGTCGCCCGTCCCGAGGCGCCGCGGGCCAGCAGCACCTCCTCGCTGGTGCGCCGCTGGGCGACCGCCATGGCGTCGTTGACGGTGACGAACAGCAACCCGTCGCCGCTGATGTCCACCATGCCCCTGGTCACCCCGACGATGGTGAAGTCGTCCAGGCCAAGCCGCACGACGTCGCCGAGCACCAGCCCGACGCTCGCGTCGGCGATCGCCTCGAAATGGCCGTTGGCAAGGTGGCGTCCCGAGACGAGCGGCACCCAGGCGCCGGTGTCCCTGGGGTAGTCGAGCCCGGTCAGCGAGGCCCGAAGGGTGCGCCCCTCGTGCTCGAACTGCTGGCTGATCTGCACGAACCGGCGCACGCCCGCCGCGCCGTCCACGCCCTCCACCCGCCGGTCCATGTCCGAGGAGATGGCCGAGCTTTCCGAGAACGGCCCGGCGCGGCCGCCCTGCACCACCCAGAGATCGGCGCCGATGCGGTCGATCACCAGGAGAGCGTCGGCGACGATGCCGCGATAGAGGCCGATCATGCCGATGGAGGCCGTGACCAGGAAGGCGACGCCCGCCACCGTCATCAGGAAGCGCCCGAAGTTGTGGCGTACGTCCTTGAGCGCGAGGTTCATGACGCGCCCCGCTCGCCCGCGACCGGCATCAGCCGATAGACGCCATGGGGCGAGACGATCAGCCTGTCGCCGGCCGAAAGACCGCTTGGGATCTCCACCCGCCCGCCGCCGACGCGGCCGAGCTCGACCGGTCGCCACGCCGCCCGCCCGCCGCTCGCCAGCCAGACGCCGGCCGCCCCGTCGCGACGGACGATGGCCGACACCGGAACGGCGATGGCGTCGTCCCGGCCCTTGAGCGAGATGACGGCGGTGCCGCGCTGGCCGAGCGCCCAGTTGGGCGGCAATCGAGCCGGGGCGATGTCCACGGTGAACTCCCGCGTTTCCTGGTCCACCTCGCGGCCGACCCGGACCACCGTTCCGGCAAAGGCGGCCTCGCCGCCGAACACGATGGTGGCGGCAAGGCCGGGTTCGATGCGGGCGATGGTGCTCTCGTCGAAGCGGGCCGACAGCACGATGCTCGCGGGATCGGCGATGGTGACGATGGGGCTCGTCGGCGCGGCGACGTCGCCGAGGTTGAGGTTGCGCGACACGACGACGCCGCCGATCGGCGCGGTGATCACCGACTTGTCGACTTGCGCCTCGCTGGCGGCCACGGCGGCGGCGGCCGACGCCTCCTCCGCCTTGGCGCCGAGCAGCGCCGAGCGGGCCTTGGCGAGGTCGGCCTCGCCCTGCCGCGCCGCCGTCTCGGCGCTTTCGAATGTCGTCCGGCTGGTGGCGCCTCCTGGCAGCAGCGCGCTCTGCCGGGCCAGCGTCGCGCGGGCGTTCTCCACCGTCGCCTCCATGCGCCGGACGTCCGAGGCGGCCGCCTCCACCGACTGTCGCGCCGCCTCGCGCGCCGCCTTGGCCGCGTCGAGGTCCGCCCTGAGGTCGTCGGCGGCGATTTCCGCCACCAGATCGCCCTTGGAAACCCGGTCGTTGCGCTCCACGGCCAGCTTGGTGATCACCCCCTGCAGGCTGGAGCCGACGTTGGCCTTCGACAGGGCGTCGAGCACGCCGGGGCCCGACAGCTCCGGCCGGAACGGCCCCGGCGCCACCGTCACAACGTCCACCGGGCGCGGCACCAGATAGCGCATGCCGACAAGAATTGTCAGGAGAACGGCAAGAGCGCCGAGGCCGGCGACAACGAGCCGGTTCGTCCGGCGCGGCTCCGGTCGCGGCCTGGCAACGGCGGGCCTGTCGACCGGCGCGTCCGGCAAGGAGGCCGGGGGAGGAGACGGCGGCGCCGTCCGGCTCGCGTCTTTCTGCCTGACAATCTGGTTCATCGTTCCGATCCGCCGTGACGGCGCGTTCGCCGCAGTCTCGAGATTTTCACTGAAGCTGAGGGGCTGCCTTTGCTGCCGCTTGAACCGGCAATGTCATGATGTTGAAAGAGATTTCCGTCTTGTAGCGTTTTGTACAAGCCCGCGTTTTGCAGTTGATTTTTCATCCGCGAAGTGTCGTCCTTCGGTCATGGAAACAAGTTCCAAAACCATTCTGCTCGTCGACGACGACGAGGAAATCCGCCGCCTGACGGCCGAGTTGCTCGGGCGGGAGGGCTTCGTCGTCGAGCTCGCCGAGGACGGCCGCGCCATGGACCGGGTGCTGGAGCGCCTGCAGCCCGACCTCGTCATGCTCGACCTGATGCTGCCGGGCGAGGACGGCCTGTCCATCTGCCGCCGGCTGCGCAACACCGGCAACGTGCCGATCCTGATGCTGACCGCCAAGAGCGACGAGACCGACCGCGTCGTCGGCCTGGAAATCGGCGCCGACGACTACGTGGTGAAGCCCTTCGGCCCGCGCGAGCTGCTCGCCAGGATCCGCGCGCTCCTGCGCCGGGCCTCCGCCGCGCCGCAGCAGACGGCGACCCGCCGCTTCGCCTTCGACGCCTTCGTCATCGACATCGACGCCCGCCAGCTCGTCGGCGCCAACGGCGAGCTCGTCGGCGTGACCAGCGCCGAGTTCGACCTCCTGGCCTGCTTCGTGCTGCACCCACGCCGCGTGCTGTCGCGCGACCAGATCCTCGACTGGACGCACGGCCGCAGCGCCGACCCCTTCGACCGGACGGTCGACATCCTCGTCTCCCGCCTGCGCAAGAAGCTCGACGCGCTGAGCCCCGGCTGCAACCTGATCAACACGGTCCGCAACGGCGGCTACCTGCTCACCGTGCCCGTGCGCCAGGTTCCCTGATATGCGGTTCGGCCTGGCGGCGCGCCTTCTCGCCATCGGCGCCAGCGCCCTCCTCGCCCTCTGGCTCGCCCTGATCGTCCTGTTCTACCGGACCAACGACCTGTCCCTCGCGGCAACGCGCCTGCCCGCCGCCCAGCTGAGCGCGATGACCGAGCTCCTCTCGACGACGCCCGCCGACCGCCGGCCGCTCGTGCTGCGGGCCTTGCAATCCTCGCTGCTGTCGCTGTCGCTTGCGCCCGCCGCCACCACTCTCGACGCCGGCGACGACATGAGCGGGCAGGCCGAATACGAAGCCTATCGCACGCTCGACGGCGGCCGCCTGTTGTCGGTCCGGCTCTGGCCGCCGCCCGACGGCGCCTTCCGCCCCAAGGCGCGCTCGGCCCGGCCGCTGGTCTTCGAGGTGATGCTGACCGACGGCGCGGTGCTGGTGGTCGAGGCGCGCACGCCCTTCCTCGTGACCTTCTTCGGCCAGCCGGCCGGCCTCGCCGCCGGCTTCATAGGCACGCTGTTCGCCTTCATTGCCCTCCTGCTGTTTCACCGCGAAATCCGGCCGTTGACGCAGTTGGCGAAAGCGGTCGACGCCATCGATCCCTCGGGCGAACCGGTGCCGCTGCCGGTCATCCGCTCGTCCACCCCGGAGATCCGGGCGCTGACCCGCGCCTTCGACCGGCTGCAAAACCGATTGCGCGTGATGACCCGCTCGCGCATGGCCCTGATCGGCGGCATCCAGCACGACGTGCGCAGCTTCGCCACGCGCCTGCGCCTGCGCCTCGAACGCCTGCCCGACCCCGCCGAGCGCGAGCGCGCCACCGCCGACATCACCGACATGATCGACCTGCTCGACAACGCCCTGCTCACCTCGCGCGCCGGCGTCGGCGCCCTCGAAGAGGAGATGCTCGACCTTGCCGAGGTCCTGCGCGGCGAAGTCGCCGATTTCCGCCGGGCCGGCCTGCCCGCCACCCTGGAGGCGGCGCCGCCCGACGGCGAGGCCTGGGTGATCGGCGACCGCCTCGCCCTCCGCCGCGTCGTCGGCAACATGGTCGACAACGCCGTCAAATACGGCCAGCGCGCCCGCGTCAGCCTTCAGGCCGCCGACGACCGGCTGACGATCGTCATCGCGGACGACGGGCCGGGCTTTGCCGAAGCGGACGCCGAGCTGCTGCTCGAACCCTTCGTGCGCGCCGAACCGTCGCGGGCGCGGGCCACCGGCGGCGCCGGCCTCGGCCTCGCCGTCGCCCGCACGCTGATCGAGGCCCAGGGCGGCGAGATCCGGCTCGGCAAGGACGAACGCGGCGGCAAGGTCGAACTCACCCTGCCGCGCTTCCGGCCGGGCTAGTGGAGCGAATTTGACATTTGAGTCCCGCCTGACATAGAGCGTCAGCTCAAATGTCAAATTCAAAAGCTCCACTAGAAACAATAGCTTGTCAGTGGTTCACTTGACCGAGACATTTGCTCCGAGGCTTGTATCAAGCGAATGCAAATGTCTCGGTCGAACCACTGAAGCCGTTCCGGCAAAAGTGCTATGGCATGCACACGTCCCCGAGCGCCTATCCTTGGTGCGGGGAAAACCACAGGGCGAAGGCTTGATATCAGGTCCGCCTTTCCCACACCCCCATCGTCGCGCTGCATCCGTGGGCGCTCTATATCAGCGTTGCACCCCTTCCGGCCTGAGGTCCTCGCCTTCGCAAGGATGACAGCATTATATGTAGTGATGACAATCGGTTAGGTGGAGGGCTCCTTGCATCGCGCTGTCATCGGCAACGCTTGCCGCTCATGCGGCATCAAGCTGTACGCGTGCACTCCAGCTGTTTCCCCTTTCTATCAAGTTGTCATCCTTGCGAAGGCGAGGACCTCAGGCCGGAAGGGGCACAACGCCGATATCGCGCTCCAAAAAGCCAAGCCAGCCTGATCCTCCGCGTTACACTGTCCCTGGATCCTCTCGCCGCAGATATGTGCATACCGTAGCGCGAAGGCGGGAACCGGTTTTGCGTTCCGAACTGCGTCCGGACGAGCCCCCCGGATGCCCGTCGTCAGCCCCCCTGCAACAAACCGCTACATTTTCCTACAGGCGCGACATTCCGCCGAAAACTGCGGCCGCCATGGTCTCTCCATCGCAGACACACGGAGGTTGCCATGCGACGCGCCTATCTGATCGCCCTTCTTGCCACTGCCCTTCTCGTCACGCTCCCGCTCGCCGTCCGCGCCGACGATGCCGCCCCCATGGCGCCGGCCGGCTATGCCGACGGCGACTGGCCCGTCGCCGAGGCCGGTTTCGACCGCCCCTATCTGGAGGGTCGCCTTGCCGCCGTCAGGCACACCTACACCGGCGCGCTCCTGCGCTTCCGCCTCGCCAGCGCGCTGTCCGCCCAGGAAACGGCCATCGGCATCCGCCCCGAGCAAGAGGCCGCCTGGCGGGCCTACACCAATGCCCTCATCGCCCTGGTGCCCAAGCGCGACGCCGTGCTGTCGCTGATCGGCGCGCCGGACGAGAAGCTGGAGGGCCCCGAAGCCTTCGGGCGCGCCGAGGCGCTGGCCGACGCCCTCAAGGACTACGCGGCGAAGGCCGAAACGCTGAAGGGCGCCATCACCGCCCTGCGCGCCACCCTCACCCCCGAACAGCTCGAAGCGGCGCGGGTGCCCCGCCTCGCCCGCGGCTGACCCTTGCCCTTCCAGCTCTCTGCCGCGGTTTCGGACGCAAAACCGGTTCCCACTTTTGCTGAAACTGCTCTGATCAAGGAGATTCCCATGCGTACCCTCCTCACCATCGCCCTCGTCGTCTGCGCCACCGCCGCCTCGGCCCAGCAGCTCAGCCGCCAGCAGATGATGACCCTCCGCACCGCCTGCGAGACCGACCTGAAAACCCTCTGCGCCGGCATCCAGTTCGGCAACGGCCGCCTCGCCCAGTGCCTGCGCGACAACGCCGCCAGCGTCTCCCAACCCTGCAAGGACCAACTCCTCGCCCTCCAGGCCGCCCGCCAGTCGAACTGACGAGCCCCACAACAAAGCGGCGCGACCCTCCGGGGCCGCGCCCTTTATGTTTGAGGACGCGCCAGAGACATCTAAATTATTGTTTCATATCAATTAATCGTCATCCAGGCGAATGCCACTTACATTCGCGCGCGAATGCAAGCTGGACCTCAGAACGAGAACGC
The DNA here is from genome assembly GCF_023721755.1 of Pleomorphomonas sp. NRK KF1. Classification (GTDB taxonomy): domain Bacteria; phylum Pseudomonadota; class Alphaproteobacteria; order Rhizobiales; family Pleomorphomonadaceae; genus Pleomorphomonas. Next base: position 357,153 of record NZ_JAMDLH010000004.1, read on the forward strand.
GCCCCAGCCCATATCAAGCTCCACCAAACAGGGGCGCCCGATATCAACCTCGCACCCCATCCGGCCCGAGGTCCTGGCCTTCGCCAGGATGACGGGAGAGTGATGGGAGCGGGAGCCCCTTCCGTTCACCGAAAGCGCACCGGAAACACACCACATCTCTTTGTTTCATATCCATTTCCTGTCATCCTCGCGAAGGCGAGGACCTCAGGACGAGAAATCTCCCAGGCCCATATCAAGCTCCCCTAACCACGGGAGCCCGATATCACCGACATCGCCCTTTCCTGCCCGAGGTCCACCTTGCATTCGTGCGCGAATGCAAGCGGCCTTCGCCAGGATGACGGGAGAGTGATGGGAACGGGAGCCACTTCCGCCCCCCGAGTTGGCACCGGAAACACACCGCATCTCTTTGTTTCATATCAATTAATCGTCATCCTGGCGAAGGCCAGGACCTCAGGACGAGAAATCTCCCAGGCCCATATCAAGCTCCACCAAACAGGGGCGCCCGATATCAACCTCGCACCCCATCCGGCCCGAGGTCCTGGCCTTCGCCAGGATGACGGGAGAGTGATGGGAGCGGGCGCCCGATATCTCCCTCAGCGCCCCTTCCGGCCCGAGGTCCTGGCCTTCGCCAGGATGACAGCGTGATAGGAGCGGGAGCCCGATATCTCCCTCAGCGCCCCTTCCGGCCCGAGGTTCTGCGCCTACGCGCAGAATGACAGAGTGATGGGAACGGGAGCCCCTTCCGGCCACCAAACTGGCACCGGAAACGCGACTTATCCCTTTGTTTCATATCAATTAACCGTCATCCTGGCGAAGGCCAGGACCTCAGGACGAGAAATCTCCCCGGCCCCTATCACACTCCCCTCACCCATCCCCCTCAAACCGTCACCACCCTATCCGCCACGCGCCCCAACAAATGCGCGTCGTGGCTGATGGCGAGGAGGCCGATGGCGCGCTGTTTCACCAACCCGAGCAGCGCTTTCCAGATCTCCGCCTGGGCCAGCGGGTCGAGCATGGAGGTGATTTCGTCGGCGATGAGGTAGCGCAAGCCCGGCGCCAGGGCGCGCAGGATGGTGATGCGCTGCAGCTCGCCGCCGGAGAGTTCGTGCGGGAAGCGGTCGAACCAAGCCGGCCGCACGCCGAGGCCGTGCACGGTGTCGGCGTCGGGCGTCCACGCTTCGCCGACGATCCGCCCCACCGTCCAGCGCGGATTGGCGGCGAAGATCGGGGTCTGCGACAGGAACTGCACCGGGTTGAAACCGCGCGCCGGCGGCTGAGCGCCGTTCACCGTCACCGCCCCGGCCGTCGGGCGGAGGTGCCGGGCGAGCAGCCGGCCGATGGTCGACTTGCCGCGCCCCGAGGGACCTGCAAGGCCCACCACCTCGCCGGGGCCGATGGCGAGGTCGAAGCCCTGCACGACCAGCGGATCGCGCGGGCCGTAGCGGAAGGAAATGTCGCGCGCCTCAAGCATGAACCGGCCTCCGTGAGAGCCTGGCCCGAAGTTCGCTGGGCCGAGGCAGATAGCGATGGATTCGAGAACCGGAGCGGAGCGAACTTGAGGTTCGTGAGCACCGGAAGCGCAGAAGACGAAGCTAGGTGCCCGGCCCAGTAGAACTGCGGGTCAGGCTCTGAACTCGTGTTGCGGCAGCGCTCTCCACAGCGCCCGCGCGTAGGGCGTCAGCCCCTCGCCGCCGTTGCGCATGAAGGTCGCGGCCTGCTCGGTCGCCACCAGCGCGCCGTCCCTGAGCACCGCCACCCGGTCGGCCGAGGCCACCGCCGCCGCGAGGTCGTGGCTGATCACCACCACGCCCTTGCCGTCGTCGGCAAAGCCGCGCAGGAAGCCGAAAACCTTCTCGGCATTGACCGGATCGAGCCCGTTGGTCGGCTCGTCGGCAATGACGAGGTCGGGGTCGCCCACCGAGGCGATGGCCAGCATCACCCGTCGCGCCATGCCGCCGGACAGCGTGTGCGGGTAGCTCTCAAGGAACAGTTCGTCGAGCCCGAAGCGGTTGAGCGCCGCCACCGCGTCCTCCCGCGTGAAGCCCTTGCGCCCCACCCGCTTCGCCGCCCAGCCGATCTGCCGGCCGACGGTCGCCAGCGGATCGAGATGGCTGAGCGATTGCGGCACCAGGGCGATGCGCCGCCCCCTGAGATGGGCGATGCGCGAGGCGTCGAGACGCTCGCCCTCGAAGCGGATCGAGCCGTTGACCACGGCGTTTGGCGGCAGCAGGCCGAGCACGGCGTGGGCGAACAGGCTCTTGCCCGCCCCCGAGGCGCCGAACAGCGCCACCATCTCGCCGCGCGCCACGTCGAGCGTGAGGTCGGCGAGGCAGTCGATGTCCACCCGGTCGATCAGGCCGCTGTAGCGGCGGAAGGCGACCGTCAGGCGGTCGACGGAAAGAAGCGTCATGACTGGCTCCCGCGCGGATCGGTCAGGGTGCGGAGGCCGTTGCCGATGGCGTCGAAGGCCAGCACGGCGATGAGCAGCGCCAGGCCGGGGAACAGGCCCAGCCACCACTTGCCGGCGGTGAGGTACCTGAGGCTCTCCGACAGCAGCACGCCGATGGCCGGCGTCGTCGGCTCGATGCCGAAGCCGAGGAAGGTCAGCCCCGCCTCGTGCAGGATGGCGTGCGGGAACATCAGCACCAGCCCCACCAGCATCTGCGGAATGAGATGCGGCGCGAAGTGATGGCGGGCGATGTGGAGCGGCGACTTGCCGAAGTTGCGCGAGATCGTCACGTACTCGGCCTGCCGCAGTTGCAGGATCTCGGCGCGCAGAATGCGGGTGAGGCGCGGCCAGTGGGTGAGCGCCACGGCGATGATCACCGCGTTGGCGCCGCCGCCGAAGGCGAAGGAGATCAGGATGAGCAGCACCAGATGCGGCAGGCCCATGGTCATGTCGACGAGATAGGCGACGATGGCGTCGGCCCAGCGCGGCCCGCCGGCCGCCACCAGCGCCAGCACCAGGGCGATGACCGTCGAGGCCGTCGCCGCGAACAGGCCGACGCGGAAGCTGAGAGCCAGCCCCTTCAGCGTGCGCGCCAGCATGTCGCGGCCGAGCGCGTCGGTGCCGAAGGGGTGGAACAACGACGGGGCGGCGAGCCGCGCCCGGAAGTTGGTGACGACGCCGGCATCGCCCGACAGCAGGGCGAAGACGATGACGGCGGCAAGCCCGGCGGCGGCCAGGGCGGCGACGATCAGCACCGCCTTGCGCGTGCCGAAGCGCGGGGCGGGGGTGACGCAACAGTCGTCTGCGACGGCGGTCATGGTCCGATCTCCCTGAGGGCGGCGTCGGAAGCGAGGTCGATGCGCGGATCGGCCACCACGTAGAGAATGTCGGCGATGGTGTTGCCCACCGAGACGAACAGCGTCGTGCCCATGGCGATGGCGAGGAGAAGCGGCACGTCGCCGCGCACGCCGGCCTCGATGGTGGCGCTGCCGAGGCCGGGATAGGCGAACACCTGCTCGGCCAGGATGGAGCCGCCGAACAACTCGCCCAGCGAGGCGAACAGCACGGTGATGGCCGGCAGCGCCGCGTTGCGCGCCCCGTGGCGCAGCGCCACGTCGAGGCGGCTCGCCCCTTGCGCCCGGGCGTAGGTGGCGAAGTCGGATTCCAGGATGTCGATCATCTTGGCGCGGGTGTGCAGCGCGATCTGCGATATGCCCAGGATGGAAAGCGCCACCAGCGGCAGGATCAGGTGATGGAGGCGCTGCAACAGCGTCGCCTCCCCCGGCAAGAGACCGATCGGCGCGGCGCAGCAAACCGGCGTCCAGCCGAGCGCGACCGAGAAGCCCATCAGCAAGAGTATGGCGATCCAGAAGGTCGGCGTCGACGCCAGCACGTAGGCGTAGACGCGGATGATCCGGTCGCACCAGCCGCCCTGGAAGGTGGCGGCGATCACCCCGAGCGAAAAGCCGATGACGCCGGAGAGCAGCCAGGCCAGCCCCATCAGCGCCGCCGAGGCGGCGACGCGGCTGCCGATCACCGCCGTCACCGGCGCGTTGTAGGTGGCGCTCCAGCCGAAATCGCCGGAGACGAGGTTGGAGAGCCAATGGAGGAACTGCACCGTCACCGGCTGGTCGAGCCCCCAGCGCGCGGCGATCAACGCCCGCTGCTCGGGGCCGACCTTGGCAATGTTGGGGCCGAGATAGGCGGTGACCGGATCGACCGGCGACAGCTTGGCCAGCGCGAAAGCGACCACCGCCACCCCGGCCAGCAACAAGGCCAGCCGGAGGAAGCGGATCGCGACGAATCGGGTCCAGATAGTCACTTGAGTTCCACCTCTTGGAACTGGTCCGAAATTCGCTGGGGTGCGGCAGATGGCGATGGCTTCGAGAACCGGAGCGGAGCGGACTTGAGGTCCGTGAGCACCGGAAGCGCAGCGTTCTATGCCAGATGCCCGCCCCAGTAGAATTTCGGTCAGTTACAGGTCCACTTCCAGTTCTGCAGCGTCGACGTAATCGGCCAGCCGTGGCCATGCGGCTCGATCTGCGTCTCACCCACGTCGATGCACTCGCTGACGAAGTAGACGTGGTCGAGGTTGACCATCCACGCCCAGCCGGCGTCCCCCTTGGCCGAGAAGCCCGTCTTGCCGTCCCATTCGGCCTGCTTCCAGAAGGGGTAGGACGCCTGGAGGCTTTCCGCCGCCTGCGCCTCGGCGAAGTGGGCATCGACGGCGGCGTTGCTGAAATAGCCGGCGTTGTAGGACTCGATGCCGGCCCAATCGCTCTGGTAGAGACTGTAGACCTCCTGCGGGCTGTGGCTGCCCCAGCCGAACAGAACGGGGTTGGCGTGCTTCAGCCGGCCGATGCCCTCCCAGGTGTCGCCCTTGGGGGTGATCTCGATGCCCAGCGCCTTCATCTGCTCGGAAAGCATCACCGCGAGGCCCTGGCGCACGCTGTCGCTGGAGGGGTAGATCACGTCGAAGGCGGCGCGGAGGCCGTCCTTGACGCGCACGCCGTCGCCGCCCGGCGCCCAGCCGGCCTGATCGAGCAGCGCCTTGGCGGCGTCGACGTCCTCGTCGAGCCGCCCCTCCGGGTTGGACCACGGCAGGCCGTCGGCCGGGCCGTAGGCGGGCGTGCCGTGGCCGAGCAGCACCGCGTCGACCAGCGCCTTGCGGTCGAGGCCGAGGTTGATCGCCTTGCGGATGGCGATGTCCGAGGTCACGTCGTTGCCGATCGGGTAGCCGCCGGCGTCGGTCTTGCCCTCGTTGCGCAGCATGGGGAACACGATGCCGCGGTTGTCGACGGTATCGGCGATCACCGCCTTGAAGCCGTTCGGCAAGCTGTCGGCCAGCGTCGCGGGCACCGACACCACGTCCACCTTGCCGGCGTTGGCGGCGGCCAGCGACGTGTCCTCGCCGGTGAACAGGAAGGTGATGCGGGTGAAGGGCGATGTCTTGCCGTAGTAGAACGGGTTGGCCTCGACGATCAGCTGCTCGCCCTCGGTCCACGACACCATGCGGTAGGGGCCGGAGCCGACCGGCTTGCGGGCATAGCCGGCGTCATATTCGGCAGCCGGCACGATGCCGAGCGAGTAGAAGTTCTCGACGAAGGTGATCCACGGCCGCTTGAGCTTGATCACCACCGTCTCGTCGTCGGTGGCGGTGGCGCTTTCCATGACGGAGAGATCGACGGCGCCGCCCGACTTGGCCGTTTCAGTGAAGGTGAAGGCGACGTCCTTGGCCGAAAGCGGCGTGCCGTCGGAAAACTTGACGCCCTCACGCACCTTGACCGTCCAGGTCAGCCGGTCGTCGCTCAGGCTCCAGGCGGTGGCGAGATCGGGCGTCGTCGAAAGATCCGCCTCGCGCGTCAGAAGCGTCGACTGGAACAGCGGATGCCCATAGCGCCCCCAGCCGAGCACCGGATCGTACCCATCGTCGGGCTCGCCGCCGATGGCCAGCACCAGCTCCGTCTTGGGCGCGGCAAGGCTCGTGGTGGGATGAAACGCCACGAGGGCGGACGCCGCCAGAAGGGCGGTGAGGCAGGTACGAATGGACACGGCAAAACTCCTCGCTCGCGTCGGGGACGCGGTCGTTGCACATCGAACAAACCGGAATGCGAGGCGACCATAAAACCGAGTCGAGTATGATGTCTACATAAAAAGATCATACCAGAGATCCGGAAAACTATCCATTTCCGGGGCGCGGGAGGGGTTGAGGGAGAGAGAGGCTGAGGGGGAAAAGGGGGAGTCCGATATCAACCCCTCGCCCCTTTCTGCCTGAGGTCCTCGCCTGCGCAAGGATGACAATTTATACATATGTGACAAACAGATAGCGGTTGCGTTCACTTGCGGCGTTGTGTTCCGCGTAATGGCGGCGATGACGCATTGGGGCTTCGCAGGCGGCCTATCCCACTACTCCCCTCTATATAAAGCTGTCATCCTTGCGCAGGCGAGGACCTCAGGCCGGAAGAGGCGCAACGCCGATATCACGCTCCCCCTCACCACATGATCGTCTCGAAGAGATCCTCCCACTCCGGGTTCATCTCCTCGATCGCCTTGATCTTCCATCCGCGCTTCCAGTGCTTCACCTGCTTTTCGCGCGCGATGGCGTCGACGATCTCGTCGTAGTCCTCGTACCAGACCAGCCGCGTGCAATTGTAACTGTCGGAAAACCCGCGATAGACGTGGTTGCGATGCTCCCAGATGCGCCCCTCCAGATCGGAGGTGACGCCGACATAGAGCACGCCCTGCGGCTTGTTGGTGACGATGTAGACCCAGCCCGGATTCATGGGCCGAGCTTCGCGGAAATGCGGGGGGTGTGCAACCGTGGATTAGGGAGACCGATATCGGCGTTGCGCCCCTTTCTGCCCGAGGTCCTCGCCTGCGCAAGGATGACAGCTTTATATAGAGGGGAGTAGTGGGATAGGCCGCTCGCCACCCCCCAACGCGTCATCACTGCCACCCGCGCGGAACACAACGCCCGCAAGCGTATACAACCGCTATCCGCCTGTACCCTATATATAAATTGTCATCCTTGCGCAGGCGAGGACCTCGGGCAGAAAGGGGCGCAACGCCGATATAGCGCTCCCCGAACCGCCCCCATATAACGCTCCCCTCCCCCAGAAAACGAGAGCGCCCCCACCGCTCTTCATCAGCGGGGGCGCTGGGGAACCGGGGACCGGCCCTCCCGAGGTCGCCGAACGGGGCACGATCGGCGACCTGCTATCGCTGTCGGCGTCAGTACTGGGCGTTGAAGCCGAAGGCCTTGGCGCTGGCCTTGTAGACGTCGGTGTTGTCGACGAAGACCTGGCTTTCCGCCGGCACATGGTAGGCGGCGAGGCCGGCTTCCGCCTTGGCGACGGTGGTGAAGAAGTCGGCGCCCTTGCCCTTGGCGTAGAGCGGCACCAGCTCGCGGGTGTGGTTGTCGTTGTGCCAGCGGACCAGCGGCAGCGCGCCGGCGCCCTGGCTGACGATGTCCGAATAGGCGGCCTTGTCGGAATCCGGGCCCAGGAGCAGGCCGTTGCCGTGGTCGGTGGTGACGATCACCAGCGTGTCGTCCCAGGAGGAGTTCGCCTCCACCCAGTCGACCACCGCCTCGACCGACTGGTTGAAGTCGATCTGCTCCTCGATGAGGCGCGGCAGGTTGTTGGCGTGCGCGGCCCAGTCGACGGCGCCGCCCTCGACCATCAGGAAGAAGCCGTCGGGGTCCTTGGCCACCACTTCCAGCGCGCCGCGCGTCATGGTGGGCAGGTCCGGCTCATTGGCGAGGAGGTTGCCGGCGGCGACGCCCGCGCGGTTGAACTGCAGCGTGGCGTTGTTTTCCACGGTGCCGAGCACCTTGGTCTTGCCGCCGAGGTCCAGCGTGCCGGCGGCCAGCGCCTCGAAGTCGGCGCGGGTTTCGATCAGCTTGTAGTCGGTGGCGCCGGCCTTCAGCTTCTCCCAGGTGTCCTTGCCGCCGACATACTTGAAGGCCGCGTCGTCCTTGGGCTCCATCGGCTTGCCGTTCTTGTCGAAATAGGGGTGGCCCGAACCCATGACGACGCTCGCAAGGCCGCTCTCCACGATCTCCTTGCCGATGCCGACATAGTCGTTGCGGCTGCGGTTGTGGGCGAGGAAGCCGGCCGGCGTCGCGTGGCTCCACTGCACCGAGGTGATGACGCCCAGCGCCCGGCCGCTTTCCACCGCCATCTCGCCGATGTGCGTGAGGCGCTGGTCGGTGTTCGACCAGTTGATGGCGTTGTTGTAGGTCTTGTGGCCGGTGGCGAGCGCCGTGGCGGCGGCGGCGCTGTCGGTCACGTCGGCGCGGACGTAGTCGTAGCCGGCGAAGAAGCCGGCATAGTCGCCGATGGCGCCCTTGAAGACGGTGTCGACCGGCGCGGCATCCCAGATGGCGGCCGAATCGAACTTGACCGAGCCCTCGTCGGTGCCCGTCGGCTCCTTGTTGGTGTTGAGCGGGTGGGTCGACATGAACAGCTTGGTGTCGAAGCCGTCATAGACCTCGTGGCCCAGGCCGCCGTGGCGGTAGTAGCTCGCCGCGTGCCAGGTGTTGATGCCGGCGCCGTCGGAAATCATGACGATGACGTTCTTGGCGACGCCGTCGGCGGCGACGGCGGCCGGCACGATCGCCGACGTCGCGGCGAAGGCGATCAGGAATGTCTTGATCAAGCGCATCTGGAGCTCCCCTGTCCGAAGTGACAGAGGAGGCGTAACGTTATACCATTGCACTTATGCGACACCGGCCGCGCATCCGTGGTAGTGCGGATGGCGGCGGCAAGTCCGGCGGGAGAGTGGGCGGCCCGTATCACGCGCCCTCAGCCAAGCGCCCCTCTCCCCCTACCTCGCAACTTCCAGCTTGGCGAAGGCGTGGTCGAACAGGCGGTTCCATTCGTCGACAAGGTCGATCTCGTCGGGTTTGCGCAGCCAGCGCAGTTGCAGCCCGTCCATCAGGGCCAGCACGTGCCGGGCGACGTGCTCGGCGTTGGCAACGCCCCGGATCGACCGGGCGAACAGCGTGAGCGCCATGTCTTCCCGGTCCTGGAAATAGCCGTGGGCGGGGTGCGTCGGCTCCAGCGATTCGGCGTTGAGCACGCTGTAGAGGCGGACGATTTCCGGCTGGCCGGCGTTGCGGCGGATCAGGGCGGTGCAGAGCTGGCGCAGCGTCACCGGCAGCGGATCGAGGTCGATGTCGTCCCGACTCACCCCGAGCAGCCCGGCCAGCGCCTGGAAGTCGGCCTCGTCGCGATACTCCAGCACGGCGATCAACAGCCGCGCCTTGTTCTGGAAGTGATGCAGCACGCCCGCCTCGGTGATGCCGCAGAGCACGGCGGCGTCCCGCAGCGTCACCCCCCAGAAGCCGCGCTCGGCAATCAGCTGGGTCGCCGCCTCGATGATCTGCGAGCGGCGCGCGTCGGCCGATTTGCGCTCGCGCGTCAGGCGGGGCGGGGGTGAAAGCTCTCGGGCCAAGGGAATCGACTCTCTTCGTAAATTCACGGATGGCCTTCTTATAGCACATCTTTTTCGCCTCCGTCAGCGTCGCGCCCCGGCTTTACAGAATACCTAGTATGTATTAAGTAAGGCGCATCGCGTTACTCGAGGGAGGACCAGAATGACCCTTAACCGCCCCCACACGGAGGCGGCGCCCGACGCTGCGTCGCCGGCACCGGAAGCCTTCGCCCCAGACACCTTCACGCAGGCCGTCGACCGGGTGCGCAAAGGCGCCAAGCCCGTTGACGAAGCCCGCGCGCTCTATGCCCGCATGACCGCCGACGAACGCCTTTCGCTGCTCGGTGGCGACCAGCCCTTCTGGGAGGCCATGCAGAGCCTGGTCGAGGACGGCTACAACGTCTACCCCTACGTCATGGGCGCGGTGGACCGGCTGGGCGTTCCCGGCGTGCGCTTCGCCGACGGTCCGCGCGGCTCGGTTCTCGGCCGCTCCACCTGCTTCCCCGTCTCCATGGCGCGCGGCGCCACCTGGGACGTTGCACTGGAGGAGAAGGTCGGCGAGGTGATCGGCCGGGAAATCCGCGCCCTCGGCGCCAACTTCTTCGGCGGCGTCTGCATCAACCTGCCGCGCCATCCGGCCTGGGGCCGGGTGCAGGAGACCTACTCCGACCAGCCGGTGATCCTCGGCGAGATGGGCGCGGCGCTGACGCGCGGCATCCAGCACCATGCCATGGCCTGCGCCAAGCACTTCGCGCTCAACAGCATGGAGAACGCCCGCTTCTCGGTCGACGTCACCATTGCCGAGGCCGACCTGCACGAAACCTTCCTGCCGCATTTCAAGCGCGTCATCGATGAAGGCGCCTTCGCGGTAATGAGCTCCTACAATTCGGTCAACGGCACCTGGGCCGGCCAGAACGCCGACCTGCTGACCAGGACGCTGCGCGACACCTGGCAATTCGAAGGCTTCGTCATCACCGACTTCATCTGGGGCATGCGCGACGGCGGCAAGGCCCTCGTCGCCGGGCTCGACGTCGAGGCGCCGATGCGCCAGCAGCGCGGCGAACGCCTGCCGGCCGACCTCGACAGCGGCAAGTGCAGCTGGGCCGACGTCGAGCGCGCCGGCCTGCGCATCCTGAAGACGCAGTTGCGCTTCTATGCCCAGCGCGACGCCGCCGATCCCGCGCCGTCGGTGGTCGCCTCCGCCGATCACGTCGCCCTCGCCCGCGAGGCGGCCGGCCGCGCCATGGTGCTGTTGCGCAACGAGACGGTGGGCGCCGCCCCGGTGCTGCCGCTCGATCCGAGAAAGCTCGCCTCGCTTGCCGTCGTCGGCCGCCTTTGCGACACGCCCAACACCGGCGACCTCGGCTCGTCGTCGGTGCGCGCGCCCTATGTCGTCACCCCGCTCGCCGGCCTCGGCAAGGCGCTTGAGGGCACCTCCGTCGCGCTGCACTCCGACGCGTCCGGCGATCCGGCCAAGGCCGCCGCGCTGGCCGCCAAGGCCGACGCAGCCGTCGTGGTCGTCGGCTATACCTCGGCCGACGAAGGCGAGTTCGTCGACGGCTCGGTGGCAACCCGCGCCGACCTCCTCGCCCTCTACCCCGAGGCGCGGAACGACGCGGAACGCGCCCAGCGCGACAAGGTGCTCGCAACCCTCGGCGGCGGCACCAGCGTGGTCGGCGGCGGCAAAGCCGGCGGCGATCGCCTGTCGCTGGGCCTGCTGCCGGAGGACGTGGCGCTGATCAGGGCCGTGGCCGCCGTCAATCCGCGCACCGTCGTGGTGATCGAGACGGCCGGCGCCGTCATCGTCCACGACTGGAAGGATCTGGTGCCCGCCATCCTCATCGGCTGGTACGCCGGTATGGAAGGCGGCCACGCGCTGGCCGAGGTGGTCTTCGGCAAGCGCAACCCCAGCGGCCGCCTGCCCTACCCGATCCCGGCCGATGCCAGGGACACGCCCTTCTTCGACCGCGATGCCAAGGCCATCACCTACGACCACTGGTACAGCCACCGCCTGATGCAGAAGAACGGCGTCGCCGCCGACTTCCCCCTCGGCTTCGGCCTGTCCTACTCGGCCTATCGCCTGTCCGACATGCAGGTCGATCCGGCCGGCGATGACAGCCTCAAGCTCCGCGTCACGGTGGCCAACGCCGGTGCCGTGGCCGGCCATCACGTGGTGCAGGTCTATGGTGCGCGCACCGACGGCGACCGGGCCGACGAGCGCGAGCTGCTCGGCTTTGCCGTGGTGGATCTCGCCGCCGGTGAGCGGAAGACGGTCGAGGTGACCGCCTCGCTGCTGCCGCTCGGCCGCTGGGATGCCGCCACCCGCCGCATCCGCGTCGCATCCGGTCTCATCCGCGTCGAAGCCGCCGGCTTCTGGGGCGATCCCGACCGTCTCACCGCCACCATCAATGTCACTGGCAACGTCACTGGCAAGATCGCCGGCAACTGATCCCCCCCTTTTGCCGAGCCGACCCGCCGCCGGGGCCCACCCCCTGATCCCCGGCGGCGTGGTCGATCCCTGCGGAGATTTCCCATGACCTCTGTTCCTTCGTCCGAGGGCGAAGCCGCCCTCCCCTGGTCTGCCTCCATCGGCGACGCCGAGCAGCCGCGCGTTCCCTATCGCCTGGGCATCGCGCTCTGCGCCGGCGTGCTCTTGTGGCTCGGGCCCTATTTCGGCACCGCCACCGTGCTGCTGCCGGCCCGCGTCGCCATCATCGATCCCGGCAACAAGGCCAACATCATCGCCATGCTGTCGATCGCGGCCATGGTGGTCGCCACCGTCGCCAACATCCTGATCGGCGCCCTGTCCGACCTGACGCGCTCGCGCCTCGGCCGCCGCACGCCCTGGCTGATCGCCGGCTCGGTTGGCTCGGCCGCCATGCTGATCCTGATGGGCAAGGCCGACAGCGTCGGCCTGCTCTTGGTCGAGTGGTGCATCTTCCAGGTGTTCCTCAACGCCATCGTCGCGCCGCTCCTGGCGGTGATTTCCGACCGGATCGCCCCGGCCCACCGCGGCACCATCTCGTCGATCTACGCCTTCGGCTTCACGCTCGGCCTCTACGGCGGGCAGTATTTCAACGCCCGCTTCCTCGACGACCTGATGACCGGCTTCGTCTCCATGGCGGTGCTGATCCTGCTGTCGGGGCCGATCGCCGCGATGATCATGCGCGAGGCCTCCAGCCGGCCGATGCCGAGGCGCACCCTCAGCCGCGACATGATCCTCGACAACTTCTCCATTCCCCGCCGCAACGCCCGCGACTACTACCTCGCCCTGTTCGGCAAGCTGATGATCACCACCGCCACCTTCGCCATCCAGGGCTACCAGCTGTTCATCCTCACCGACTACCTCAAGGTGGCCGAGGGCGACGTCGGCCGGCAGATCGAGCTGATCTCCATCATCCTGATGGTCACGGCGCTGGCCATGGCGCTGGTGGCCGGCCCGATCTCCGACAAGATCGGCCGCCGCAAGGGCCCGGTGGCGCTCGCCGGGCTGATGGTCGCCGTCGGCGCGCTGGTGCCCTTCTTCTCCACCGCGCCCTGGACCATGCTGGTCTACGCGCTGATCGCCGGCATCGGCAGCGGCATCTTCAACTCGGTGGATCAGGCGCTCAACGTCGAGGTGCTGCCCAACCCGGCCACCGCCGCCAAGGACCTCGGCGTGCTCAACCTCGCCAACACCGGCGGCCAGATCCTCGGCCCGGCCATCGCCGCCGTCGCCATCTCGGCCATCGGCTACCAGATGATCTTCCCCACGGTCGCCGTCGTCGCCGTCATCGGCGTCGTCATGATCGCCATGATCCGCTCGGTCCGCTGACAGAACGGCTTCGGAAGCGACACCAAACCTGCAAGGGCCGCCCAGCGCGGCCCTTCGCCTTTGGCGACACGCCCCCTACGCCTCCACCACCCTGATCTCCGGCACGCCGTCGATCACCAGCCGGATCTGGCCCCGCTCCGGACGGAGGAGGCGCACGGGGCCGCCGCGTTCTTCCAGTCGGCGGCGCAGGAGGATCAGGCGGGTTTCGAGGTTGTCCTTGAAGTCGGGAAGGTTGAACGCGCGGTCGCGGCGGATCTCGCGGTTGGAGAAGTCGCAGCGCCCGGTCTCCAAGTAGCTGCGCACGAAGTGGTGCAGCAGACGCCCCGGCACGCCCCGGATGACAGCATGATAGAAGCGGGAGCCCCTTCCGGCCGCCGAAAGCGCAGCCGAAACACGCCGCATCCCCTTGTTTCATATCAATTAACCGTCATCCTGGCGAAGGCCAGAATGACGGGAGAGTGATAGGAGCGGGCGCCCGATATCACCCTCACACCCCTCCTGCGCGAGGTCCTGGCCTTCGCCAGGATGACGGCCTGATGGGAACGGGAGCCTATTCCGGTCACGGAAAGCACAGCGGAAACACGCCGCATCCCCTTGTTTCATATCAATTAATTGTCATCCTGGCGAAGGCCAGGACCTCAGGACGAGAACGCACCTCGGCCCATGTCAAACTCCCGAAACCAGGGGAGCCCGATATCACCCTCGCGCCCTTTTCGGCCTGAGGTCCTGGCCTTCGCCAGGATGACGGGAGAGTGATGGGAACGGGAACCCCTTCCGGCCACCGGAAGCGCACCGGAAACACGCCGCATCCCCTTGTTTCATATCAATTAACTGTCATCCTGGCGAAGGCTAGGACCTCAGGACGAGAACGCACCTCGGCCCATATCAAACTCTCCTAACCACGGGCGCCCGATATTACCCTCATGGCCCCTTCCTGCCTGAGGTCCTCTGCTTTCGCAGAGGAGGACAGCCTTATGGTTAGGGGAGACAGAACGACAAACGGCGAGCAAAGCGCCGCCTGCGCAGGCAGAGGGCCTCAGGCAGAACGAAGCTCCCGGCCGCTATCACGCGCCCTCTCCTCGACGCCCGATATCGCGCTTCCCCCCCAAAAACGAAAAGCGCCCCCGCCGCTCTTCATCAACGGGGGCGCTGGGGAACCGGTCACGGCTTCCCGATGCGGCCGAAAGGGGCACAATCGGCAACGGAAGCACCGTAACGTTATATCATTTCATTTCTGCGACACCGGCCCCAATCGCTCAGCCGACGAACGGCGCCACCATATCCTCGCTGCGCTCCCACAGCGCCCGCGCCACGCTTCCGTCGTCGCGGAACAGCACCGGCATGCGCGCGCGTTTCAGATACACCTCGCCCGGTTGCCAGTCGCGGCCCGGCGCTCCCTCGGCGAGCCTCACCAGCCGGCGGGCGCTGGCCTCGGGGCTGATGGTGGCGAGGTAGCGCAGCGGCGTGTGGTAGAACCAGCGCATGAAGAAGATGGTGTCCTCGGCGAAGTTCGACCGCACGAAGCCCGGATGGAAGGCCACGGCGGCGATGCCGTCGGCGCGGTGGCGCCGGTCGAGCTCGCGCGTGAACAGGATGTTGGCGAGCTTGCTGCGCCCATAGGCGCTGGTGGGCGAATAGCCGCGCGTCTGGCCGAGATCGTCGACGTCCAACCCCCGCCCCCAGACGTTGGCGGCAAAGCTCGATGTCTGGATCACGCTGGCGCCGCTCGCGGCGAGCTTGTCCATCAAAAGGCGCGTCAGCAGGAAGCCGGCCAGGTGGTTGACCTGGAAGGTCTTCTCGAAGCCGTCCTCGGTGACGGTGCGCGGCCCCATGATGCCGCCGGCATTGTTGGCGAGCACGTCGATCCGCTCGTAGGCGGCAAGCTCGCCGGCCAGCCGCTTCACCTCCGAGAGACGCGCGTAGTCGGCCACGTGGAACGGCGCGTCGAGCGCCCGCGCCAGCGCCTCGGTCTTGGCCGGCGAGCGCCCGACCAGCACCACGCGGTGCCCGCCGGCCTTGAGCTGCCGCGCCGCCGCGGCGCCGATGCCGTCGCTGGCGCCCGTGATGACGATGGTCCGCATGCCCACCTCCTCGTTGCGCGGGCCGGTCTGCGCCGATCGGCCGCAATCGCTGGAACCGTCCGTCTCCCGCCCACGGCGTCAGGCGTCCTCCACCTCGACCTTCATGCGCTCTTCCATTTCGGTCATCGCCCTGAGCGCCCGCCGCCGCAGCGGATGATCGACATCCGGGCTGTCGTCGAAGTCGATGAACAGCTTGCCGTTGAGGTGGTCGAACTCGTGCTGGACGATGCGCGCCGCCAGCCCCTCGTAGGTGGCGACGCGGGCGGCGCCGGCAAGATCGCGGTAGCGCACGGTCACCTTGGGGTGGCGCAGCACCTTGGCCGAGCGCCAGCCCGGCACGCTGAGGCAGCCTTCCTCGCCGAGCACATCGGCCTCGCCGAAATATTCGACCTCCGGATTGATGAACACGGTCGACGGCAGGATGTTCATCGCCGCGCCGATGAACAGCCGCCAGGAGATGCCGACCTGCGGCGCCGCGATGCCGACGCCGCCGGCATCGATCATGCACATCCACATTTCCTCGACGAGGCGGCGCAGCGTCTCCGAGCCGATCATCTCCTCCGGCACCGGCTTGGCCACCATGCGCAGCACCGAGTCGGCGATCTGCAACGTCGTCCGGCTGCCGGTCACGATCGAGGCGTGCGCCGCGCCAAACGGAAAGTCTTCCTCAACCTGCGCCATGACCACACTCCCTTGGACAGCCTGTCGGTGTGGGCATAATCGCCCAAAAAACCAAGGTTACCATACGACGTTTATCGAGGGTGCGCGCCGGAGATGCATTTTTCTCCCTTTACCGCCACCCACCCCATCACGAAATCCGCCCGCGCCTCCACGCTGGCGAATGGCGGTTCGACGAGGTCTTGGCCGAGCCGGCAGGCCCGCATCGTCCGCACGTCACATCCAGCGGTATCAGACCTGCGACCCGTCGCCGCCTGCGCGGTGTCGGCGCCGTCCCCTCCGTGCTAGTCGGCTGATGAAACACGGATTTTTCCCCTGGAGACCCAGATGGACCTCATTGCGACCTCAGCCGCCTTCCTCCGCCATTGCCAGGGCGGCAGAGACCTTTCCGCCAACACCGTCAAGGCCTACGGCCAGGATCTCAAGGAGCTGGCCCGCTATCTGGGTGAAGCGGCCGGACCGTCGCCGGCCGAGCCGGCCGGGCTCACCGCCTATGCCGAGTGGCTGTCCACCGCGCGCAATCTCGCACCGGCCACCGTCAAGCGACGTCTGGCCTGCCTCCGCGCCATGTTTGCCTGGTGCGAACGGCGCGGCGACATCGAGACGACGCCCTTCCGGCTGGCCGAGGTGCGCATCCGCCTCGCCAAGCGGCTCCCGCGCTGCCTGACCGCCCAGGAGTTGCGGGGCCTGTTCGAGGTCCGCCGCGAGGCCGGACCGCAGATGGCGCTCGCCGTGCTGCTCATGTTCACCACCGGCATGCGCGTCTCCGAGCTCACCTCGCTCTCGGTCGGCGATATCGATCTGGAGCGCCGGACCCTGCGCGTTCACGGCAAGGGCAATCGCGAGCGACAGGTGTTCCTCACCTCGACCGAAGTGGTCACCGAGCTCCGCGCCTTCCTGCGCGACAACGGGCTGACGCGCGCCGCGCCCTCCACGCCGCTCCTCGTGGGCAAGACCGGCGCCCGCCTCTCCACCAACCGCGTGCGCCACGGCCTCCACCGCCTCGTCAAGGCCGCCGGCCTCGCCCGCCACATCACCCCGCACATGCTGCGCCACTCCGCCGCCACCAGCCTGCTCGAAGCCGGCATCGACATCCGCTTCGTCCAACGCCTCCTCGGCCACCGCTCGATCTCCACCACCGAAATCTACACCCACGTCAGCGACGAACGCCTGAAACAAGCGGTGTTGAAGGCCAACACGCTGGGGAGATTGAGGGTGGGATAACTAGGAATTATCGGCTCATGACTCGCCGCGTCCTTCCAAACCGTCTGGCTCCGGAAATGCATGTTTATGCCGAGGACTTTGACGACGTGGCGGATAGATTTAAGGGCATAGTCGCCTCAGCAAGCTGGATTGCCCAGCCAGGCGCTGTCATGGACACGGTAGTGCCGACAGCTGCGAGTTATGATCCGCTCATTATGACCGCTGACCAGCTCTGCGGGTATAGAACCGACACTGGGGATGTAATATATGAAGAAAAAATGATAATCGGTGGCGCTATTTCAGCGTTTGAAAAAAGGGATGTACCTCTGAATGAATTTACAATGGCTCCCGGCGTGTCGTCGGCGCTTATGTGCGTAACCTCTTACCTGAAATACTTAGGAGTATCGGAAGTAATATTTGAGTTACCTTCATATTTTGCATCAATAGAACAAGCCGAGCTGCTTGGGTTGAATGTTGGCCTCTTCCCATCGAGCCCCAGAAATGGTTACAGGATAACAGCAAATGATATTTCGCTTATTGATCGTCTCTCAAGTGATCCAATTGCTCTCATTGTCACGCAGCCGCGGTATGGAATTGGATACAACAGAAGCCCGGAAGAGATCGAAAATCTGAGAACTGCATTGAGACCAGGAGATATTTTGGTCATTGACGAGGCTGCAGATCAGTCAGTCCCTTCACCTCTTGGAAGTATCAATCTGGATGGACCTGTTCGAATAATAAGGGTTCGCGGCCTGACTAAAGGTCTAGGACTAAATTCGGCCAAGGTCGCGGCAATCCTGCATCCGGCCTCCGCTAGGTCATATTTTAGCGAAATCGTTGATGTCATTGGATGTGCCCTTGACGCTGCGGCATTAAGAGTCATCACTGATTTGGCTAGGCGGCCACAGAGGTATCTGGATCTCCTCTTCAGCGCTCAATCCTTCGTGATTGAGCAGTACAACACCCTGCGGCGCGCAACTAGTGGGCTACCGGTTTCTCTTGCTCCAATTGAAAGCGGGTACTTGGCGACGGCATACTTCCCAAATACAAACGGAGGAGATTTTGAAGAATTCAGATCAAACTTCCTCGAAGTTGCCGTGAATATACAATTGCCAATAGTAAGAGGGTCGTCTTTGTATTTCCCGTATGACGGAACAGGAGAAATAATTAGAATTAACTATTTTACGACTCGAGAAAACATAATCGCCTCGGGGCGAGCTTTTGAGACTTTGCTTACTTCTCTAGCCTGACATCCTGAATGACATCCTTAAGTCGTTTAAGCATTGCTCCACTGAAATTAATATCAAACCGGAAATGAGCTACTTTTGGTACGCTTCCACTAATCACCAATAGACTTTTCATCTCCTCTTTTTGAGCTCCGCCAATTTCAAAGTTCACTATCGTGCCGATTTCTTCTGCTAGCGGCTGTTTTCCAATTTTCTGCAATTGAAAGCGAGTGCGGGTATTGAGGAAAATATAGATTCCGAGAAGGAGTGTTACAGAGTTACCAATCGTAAAAACGATATCAACTGGTGAATTTCGAGGTCGGATAGAAACTGAGGCGTCCTTCAGCTTCTTAGATAGATCGTTCGCGACGGCTGCTATTTGCTCATCGTCGGCATCGTCAAAAGATCTATAAACTATTCTATTGCCGCCGTTTGATGCAATCAATTGGCTCACTTGCTCTAGCAGGTCAAGGCGTTGCAGGCATTGCAGATGTATTCCTGCGGCCGTTTGCGCGAGATGTGCGTCTTCATATTTCTCTGCAAACGTACTCCATATTTCATCTGACAAGATGGACAACTTGAGCACAAGTAAAGATGGGCAACTGCTCCCGTCGTACAAAAAAAGAATAAAATCTGCGAAATCCTGCAAAAGTCGAGAAAAGTTAACAGGCGCCCGAACCATGAATGTCCATGATTTCGGATCAAAAACACTATCAAGGATAGCGCCATCAGAGAATTCTGAACCACCTAAGTAGAAAGATAGGCGAAAGATCTCGAATGGATTCAGCTCTTTATATTCATACACGCTGTCATGGAATTCATGTTGAGTTGAGCCTGGATAGGATCTATCGTTTCGAATTAGAATTGAAGAAATTTGCTGAATAGTAAGCCCAAAATTATCAATAATAGATCTGAAGTCCAGTCGCGTTTCATTGAAAATGTTGTCAAACAGTAGGCATCCATCAAATAGTTTGTTTGATGTTTCACAGCTTGAGAAACTACAACGGCTAAGTCTTGAATTTCTGATCATCGAGGTCTGAAACTTGCAACGCTCGAATAGGCAATCATTGTATATACACTCGTGGAATGCAGCCCCTGTAAAATCGCAATCAACGAATCTACATTTAGAAAATGTGCAGGAGACCGTCGACCCACCGCTTAGGTCGCAGTCAAAAAATACAGTACTCGTAAAAGCACAGTCTTTGAAATCAACCTCTCTCCATCGACAACTATTTATAGAACAATTTCTGAACGCACATCTTTGGAAATTATTCTTAAAGGCGGCACTGTGAACATCGTCCGTGATCAGGCGACCTACAATGTCCCCAACGATATGATCTTTGGACGACCAAATATTAAGATCAATTGACGGCAATATCGAGCTCCACTCTTGCCAAACAGAGTTTTTGTCTTCAGTCATGAGCCGATAATTCCTAGTTATCCGCTAATTGATATCGGATTGAAGTATTTAGCAATGGAGCACAACTCACCTCCGTTGGCAATCTGACGTTTAGGGTTGCCGCGTCACACCCAGTGTGTTGATCCTTGCTGTTGCGTCCGCGCGGCAGACTCCGGAGCTGGACGGTCAACTTTACCGCCCCCCCGCTCCATCACGAACTCCGCCCGCGCCTCCACGCTGGCGAATGGCAGCTCCACCAGTTCGTAGCCGAGCCGCGCATAGGTCGCCGCCACCGCGCGGCAGGTTGCCTCTGCCTCGGCCTTGTCCTGCTTGCGCTCGGCATCCCCCGTGAAGATCGCCTCCCAGTAGGGGGCGAGGAAGACCTTGCGGTTGTAGCGGAAGCGCCGCGCCGCCTCTTCCACATGGGCGGGCACGGGAAGGCCGATCAGCGTCAGGTAGCCGATCACGTCGGGAATGCCGCGATCCATCACCACCGGCCCGGCCATCGCCTCGGCCTCGTGGTAGGAGCGCAGCTCCCAGCCCAGCATCAGCTCGGCGTAAAGCGCCCGGTCGCCCCAGGGCAGCGCCGTGCCGCCGATCGCCACCTGATCCTGAATGATCGCCCGCCCGGCCTCCGGCATGCTGGCGACGCCGCGCCGCGCCAACGCCTCGATCAACGTGCTCTTGCCCGAACCGGGGCCGCCGGTCACGACAAACAAATGGTCACACATGTGCCATCCTCGAAATTGGATCTGAAAGGGAGGATTTGCGCCGGCCGCCGCCCATCATCATCCGGGGGCATCGCCTAGCACGGGATCAAGGTAACCGGAGAGGCGGCGATCGGCAAGGGGGCCGAGGTCCCTCGACCGGGCGGCCGGAGCGTCGTACGGTGCCGATCTCGCCACGGGTCGGGCGACAAGTTCGCAGATCGGCTTGCCACACATCAACTTGCTTTCGAGCGTGAAGATATGGAAGCGCCTCGGCTCTTCGAGCGCCCTGTTCGACGCTTCCTCTGGGACGTGAAAGGGACCGGCATGGAAACCGCACTGTCGCTTCTACGACATCGTCTCAACGAGAATGAGCACACGACGCTCCGAGACATCGTCTCCGGCCTCCCGAAGCTGCGGCGGATTTCCAAGCCGATGTCCTGTTTTCTGTCCCGCCACCAGGAGACCATCAGGGTCGAGCTGTCGTCGGCCAGCGCGCGACAGTCTCTCGCGGTCGGAATGGCGAACGGGTTTCTCGCCTATCTGCTCGACCGCTATCAGTACATGCGGCCCTCCGCGCAGGATCGGGCGCGCGTGCTGGACTCCTACCGAGCCATGACCGACGTCATCGCCGACGCGACCGACGAACCGGAAGGGTCCGCTGGAACAGCGCTCGGCGCGCACCACGACCGATTGCAGGACATCACCTTGGGCATGCTGCGCTCGGTCGGCGCACTCGACGATGTGCTGAACGGCGCCGCCCCGATTTGCCGGCAATACTCGCCGTCCCTGCAATGCGAGATCCTCGGTCTGACCGGTGACGACCTCACCGGCCCGCTGCTCGACATCGGCTGCGGAGAAGCCGCCGAACTGGTCGGTTTCCTGCGCTCGCAAGGGTACCCGGCCTGGGGAATCGATCGCCTTGCTTCGGACCATGGCCAGGCCATGCCCGGCGACTGGTTCAGCCCTCCCACGGCGCCCGGAGGCTGGCGGACGATCGTCGCCCACCTGTCCTTCAGCCTGCACTTCGTCCACGCGCACCTTCATTCGGGCAGCGAAGCGAAGCGCTATGCCATCGCCTACATGACCATCCTCGACCGGCTTCAGCCGGGCGGCAGCTTCCTCTATGCGCCGAGCCTGCCATTCGTCGAGCGCTTGCTCGACCCCAGACGC
Source organism: Pleomorphomonas sp. NRK KF1 (assembly GCF_023721755.1). Classification (GTDB taxonomy): domain Bacteria; phylum Pseudomonadota; class Alphaproteobacteria; order Rhizobiales; family Pleomorphomonadaceae; genus Pleomorphomonas. The sequence goes on from NZ_JAMDLH010000004.1 coordinate 378,819, forward strand.
TTCCATGTCGTGGCGAGCCCGCTTCACCTGCCGTCTGGCGGGGCGGTATCGTCTTCCCGCGTCACGAAGCTCGTGCAAGGATCAGGCCTCCCGCCAGAAGAGGATGCAGGGTGAGCCAATGCCCTATGCCATCACCCTCAAGTGCCTGAACGACACGGCCGCTCCCATCCTGAAGCTCTGGGACGAGGCGAGCGCCTTCGAGGCCAGCGCCTCGATGGCCGCCCTCGACTACCCGCCGCACCTCACGCTGGCCGTCTTCCCCGACCATCCGGGCCGCGTCGTCGACGCGCTGGACGAGGTGTTCGCCGCCCAGTCCATGCTGACCATCGCCTTCGACGGCATCGCCTGTTTCGACAACGATCTTCTGGTGCTCTGGGCGAGACCGCGCCCCAACGATGCCCTGATGGCGCTGCACCAGAGGCTGCATCGCCACATCGACCCCGCCCTCTGCGACCCGCATTACCGCGAGGGCAACTGGACCCCGCACTGCAGCCTCGCCACCAAGGTGCCGCCCGCCGAGGCCAAGGCGGCGATGGCATGGGCGAGGCAGAAGCGGCTGGATCTCCAGGTCGAGTTCGACACGGCGGACCTCGTCGAGTTCCTGCCCGTCAGGGTGGAGCGGAGCTACCGGTTGCGGTGAGGGGCCATCGCCGCCGCTCGCGCGCCAGCAGGTGACAAGCCCCCAACCTCACTCGATCCAGGTCTTGCCGTCTTCGGCGCTGCATCCATAGGGCGGCAGCACGGCGCCGAAGGTCGCCTTCAACCTGTCGCAGCCCCACTTGCGCAGCGGCAGGGGCATGCGGCTGTTCAGCTCGATTCCCACTTCGTCATAGGGGCTGTCCGTGTTGCTCACGTAGCTATACCAGCGCCAGCCGAGGGTGACCGCCAAGGCGGTGACGATGACAAGCACAATGGACAGAAGCTTTTTCAATCGGAAACTCTCCGCGTTCATTCGGCAAGGCGATGGCGCCCCAACCCTCCATAGCTGTTTTTCTCAAGGCCGGCCAAGGGGCGCTCGCGCCACGAATTGCAGCCTCGCCACCAAGGCGCCGCCCGCCGAGGCCACAGCGGCGATGGCGTGGGCGAGGCAGAAACGGCTGGATCTCCAGGTCGAGTTCGACACGGCGGACCTCGTCGCGTTCCTGCCCGTCAGGGTGGAGCGGGAGTATCGGCTGCGGTGAGAAGGGCGCGGCGGAGGAGACCCACGGGGCAACCAGCGGGGTGTAAGCGCATGCTTGTCCAAGTTGTCGAAATTGACGCCCGAGGACACCCGTCCTATATTGGGGGTCAAGGAGATTGCCATGCCTCTCGCCAACACCGCCCTGGACACGTCCCCCCCGAACAACTCGGCCTACGAGCCCGACGCCCGGGCGAGGGCCATCCTGCGCGGCAAGCAGCAGGCGCTGGCCGACCTCAGGGCCAATGGCGGCGCCTATACGCTCGGCGAGGTCCGAACGCTCCTGAACGGCATCTCGCGTCAGGCGGTGAACCAGAAGGTCCGGGACGGCCACCTCTTGACGGTGCCCGGCCCCGGCGACGATCACCGCTACCCGACGGCGCAGTTCCTGAGCGACGGCCGGCCCGTTCCCGGCCTGAAAGAGGTTCGCGACGCCTTGCCCACCCGGAGCCCGTGGGCGGTGTTCAACTTCATGATCCAGCCGGACGCCCTGCTCGATGGCCGCAAGCCGATCGACGTCCTCAAGGAGGGCAACGTCGACCGCGTCGTCGAGGCCGCGAGGCGCTACGGCGAAATGGGATCTTGAGCGGCCCGCTGCCGCCCGCCGACATCGCCGCCCGCCGACATCGATGCGCGAAAGCCTGCCATTCATCATCTGGCGGCGGGAACGCTTGTCCATCGCTTCCACACCGCGGCTTTCGACCCGATCTTCCACGACCGGACGAACGCGGGCCGCTTCAATGCCCCCGACGGCAGCTATGGCGTTCTCTACGCGGCCGAAACGGTGGATGGCGCCTTCGCCGAGGTGTTCCTGCAGTCGCCGGGCCAGACGACCCTTGGCCTCGACTTCATCGAGGCGAAAGCCTACGCGGCCCTCCGGGTGACGCGCGACCTCAGGCTCGTCGAACTGCACGGCCCCGGCCTGTCGCGGCTCGGCGCCACGGCGGAAATCACCCATTCCGGCCTGCCCTACGCGGTGGCCCAAGCGTGGTCCAAGGCCATTCACGCGCTCAGGGACAACGTCGACGGCATCGCCTACCGCAGTCGCCTTGACGACGCGGAAATCTGCTACGCGCTCTTCGACCGTACGGCTCCGACCGTGATCGAGGACCGCCGGGTTCAGAACCTCGACGTCGACTGGTTCTGGCAACTGATGGACAAATACAGGCTCGGCATCGCCTGACCCCTACCCCACCACGATCCGCACGATCTCCCTCACGAAGCCCTCGGTCAGCGGTTCGCGGGCGAACCAGCGGCGGAAGAACAGCGGGCCGATCAGCGCGGCGGCGAGGGCGGCGACGTCGGTGTCGGCGGGGAGTTCGCCCCGGTCGATGCCGCGCCGGATCGCCGCCTCGAACGGCGACGAATAGCCCTGCTGCAGGCGGCGATACATCTCGGCCATGTCGGGGTCGCGTTCGCCGGCATCGACGATCGACGGCAGCACGGCGGTCCAGCGCGCCGTGGTCAGCGCCTCGGCCAGGGCGCCCATCAGCGCCGCGATATCCGCCCTGAGGCTGCCGAGATCCGGCGCCGTCTGCGGCGTGCCGATGCTGGCGCAGGCGTCGCGCAACAGGTCGGTCCGGGACGGCCAATGGCGGTAGATGGTGGTCTTCGCCACGCCCGAGCGCCGCGCCACCTCGTCGACGCTGACGCCGGAATAGCCGCGCTCGAACAGCAGGTCCGACGTGGCGGCCAGCACCGCCGCCCGCGACCGCCGCACCCGCTCGTCCATCACCTCGCCCCCTTCGGAAGCGTCCCCACGCGCGGTCCCCATCACACCCTCTCGACTCTTTCGCTACGATACCGTATCGTATCATATGTAACGGCCAACGTTAAGCCGCCCCACGGGAGACAGTCATGAAATTCGCCTCCACGCGCCTCATCGCCCATGACATCAAGTCCATGGTGGCCTTCTACGAGATGGTGACCGGCATCACTGCCGACTGGCTGGCGCCGGTGTTCGCCGAGATCGTCACGCCGTCGGGCACGCTGGCCATCGGCGCCGAGGACACCGTCGCCCTCTGGCAGGCCGGCTGCGCCGAACCCGGCCGCAACCGCACCGCCATCCTGGAGTTCCAGGTCGACGACATCGACGCCGCCTACGCGCGCCTGAAAGACAAGGTCACCCTCGTCCACGACCTGAAGGTGATGCCCTGGGGCAACAAGACCTTCCAGTTCCGCGATCCCGAGGGCACAGCGGTGTCGCTCTACATGCCCGTCACCGACGCCGCCCGGAAGCGCTTCGCCGCTCGCTGACCCGGCGCTACCCCTCGTCCTTGCCGTGCAGCAGAATGCTGTCGCACTCGGCGCCGGCGAGGCGGTAGCTGAGGATTTGCTGGTAGTCGGGCGAGTTGTACCAGGCGAGAAGATCGGCCTCCGAGGGAAAGCGGATCAACACCGAGCGGGAATAGGGCCACGCACCCTCCAGCACGGTCGGCGCGGGATCGACGGCGAGATATTCGCCATTGAAGCGGGCGAAGACGGCATCGCAGGTGTCGAGATAGCGCTGGTACTCGTCCGGGTCGTCGATGCGGATCTGGGCGACGAAATAGGCGGTCATGTCGGTTCTCCCCGATCCCTTTTACACCAACCGGCGCGGCGGCGCTCCCGGCCCGGCCCCGGTCGTGCTATGGTTGGCATGAGGGGAAACACATATAGGCTTCAGGGAGGACCGATCATGACCAGCACCGTGAAACTCCACCGCGTCTTCACCACCCGGCCCGAAAAGATCTACCGGGCCTTCGTCGAGCCCGACGCGCTGTCGAGCTGGCTGCCGCCCAACGGCTTCACCTGCACCGTACACGAGCACAACCCGACGGTCGGCGGTACCTTCCGCATGAGCTTCCGCAACTTCACCACCGCCGCCAGCCACGCCTTCGGCGGCACCTACCAGGAGCTCGTCCCCGGCGAACGGCTGGTCTACACCGATGTTTTCGACGCCCCCGGCCCGGCGGGCGAAATGACGGTGACGGTGAGCCTCACCGCCGTGTCGGTCGGCACCGACGTCACCATCGTCCAACAAGGCATCCCCGACGCCATCCCCCGCGAAGCCTGCTATCTCGGCTGGCAGGAGTCGCTCCGCAAACTCGCCAAACTGGTGGAGCCGGAGATCACCGAGTAGGGGCGAGAGGGGCGCAGCCGGCACCAGAGACGATATAAGTAATTGTTTTATATCATGTAATTGTCATCCTGCGCTTCAGGCGCAGGACCTCGGGACGGTAGAGCAAGCCGCCGATATCGGGCGCCACTCACCAAAGGAGCCTTATAGAAGCCCCACACCCTTTTCTGCCTGAGGTACACCTTGAATTCGCTCGCGAATTCAAGAGGCCTACGCCAGGATGACAATTTATATATAGAATCAGCTGGATAAGCCGCGCGCCACCATGGAGAGCGCATTGCGCCGCCTTATGTGGAGGGGAAAACCTCAGAGGCGAGGCGCTACGCCTATCCCATTATTCCATTTATATAATTTGTCATCCTTGCGCAGGCGAGGACCTCAGGAAGGTAGAGCGAGCCGCCAATATCGGGCGCCCTTCAACATGGGGAGCCCTATAGAAGCCCAGAGCCCCCTTCTGCCCGAGGTCCTCGCCTGCGCAAGGATGACAAATTATATATAGGAATCAGTTGGATAACCCGCGAACCACCATGGAGAGCGCATTGCGCCGCCTTATGTGGAGGGGAAGACCTCAGAGGCTGCTCGCTACGCCTATCCCATTGCCCCGTTTATATAAATTTTCATCCTTGCGCAGGCGAGGACCTCAGGAAAGTGGGGCAATCGGCCGATATCGGGCGCCCTTCACCAAGGGGAGCCCTATAGAAGCCCAGAGCCCCTTTCTGCCCGAGGTCCTCGCCTGCGCAAGGATGACAAATTATATATAGGAATCAGTTGGATAACCCGCGCACCACCATGGAGAGCGCATCGCTGCGCCTTTACAGAGAGCAAACTGATAGAGATAGGCGAACCGGCATAAAACATTGTTTTATATCACTTTCCTGTCATCCCCGCGCAGGCGGGGACCTCAGGACGGTGGGGCAATCGGCCGATATCGAGTTCCCTTCACCAAGGAGAGCCCTATAGAAGCCCCGTGCCCTTTTCGGCCCGAGGTTCACCTTGCATTCGCTCGCGAATGCAAGCGTCCTTCGCAGAGAATGACAGGAGAGGGATATGAAGCGGGAGCTTGGCCCGAAGCGCCCGCCAAGCGACACGATCCACTCCGCCGACCTATCTCCTCCTCCCCATCAAGCTGTCCTCCTCTGCGAAGGCAGAGGATCTCGGGACGGAGGAGCGAGCCGCCGATATCGGGCGCCCAAGGGGAGCCCTATACGTCCCCCTCGTCCTTTTCTGCCTGAGATCCACCTTGAATTCGCGCGCGAATTCAAGAGGCCTTCGCCAGGATGACAGCTTGATAGAAGCGGGAGACAGCCCGCCCGCCGGCTAGCAGACGAACTAACTTGTTGTTTCATATAAATTAATTGTCCTCCTCTGCGAAGGCAGAGGATCTCGGGGCGGAGAAGCGAGCCGCCACTATCACGCTCCCCAACTCGTAGGGCTCCTGCGGCCTGAGGCGAAATTCGCTGGGGCGCGGCATCCCTGGGCATCCGCTTGGCCCGAAAAGTCTGCAACTTTTCGGGCGGATGCCCTTGGCGACGAGTTCGAGAACCGGAGCGGAGCGAACTAAACGTTCGTGAGCACCGGAAGCGCAGAACACTAAGCCCTATGCCCGCCCCAGTAGAATTTCGGTCAGGCCGCTAGGCCGCCCGGACGGTGGCGAGGAACTTCCCCACTTCCTCCCCCAGCCTTGCCGACTGGCGGCTCAGCTCGGAGGCGGAGGCCAGCACCTGGGTGGAGGCGGCGGCGCTTTCGGAGGCCGCCCGCGTCACGCCGACGATGTTGGACGACACCTCGCTGGTGCCGGCCGAGGCCTGCTGGACGTTGCGGGCGATCTCGTTGGTGGAAACGCCCTGCTCCTCGACGGCCGAGGCGATGGCCATGGCGATATCGTTCATCTCGCGGATGGTGGTGGTGATGGTGCCGATGGCCGAGGCCGATTCCAGGGTCGAGCCCTGGATCTCCTCGATCTGCCGGGCGATCTCGCTGGTCGCCTTGGCCGTCTGGTCGGCGAGGTTCTTCACCTCGGCGGCCACCACGGCAAAGCCCTTGCCCGCTTCGCCCGCCCGCGCCGCCTCGATGGTGGCGTTCAGCGCCAACAGGTTGGTCTGGCCGGCGATGGAGTTGATCAGCTCGACCACGGCGCCGATCTTCTGCGCCGCCTCGGCGAGCCGCCCCACCTTGGCCGCCACACTGTCGGCGTCGCGGGCCGCCTCGCCGGCGATCTGGGCCGAGTGCTGCACGCGCTGGCCGATCTCGCCGACGGAGGCCGCCAGCTCCTCGGCGGCCGAGGCCACCGTCTGCACGTTGGAGGAGGCCTGTTCGGCGGCGGCGGCCACCGCCGTCGACTGGTGCGTCGTCTCCTCGGCGGTTGCCGACATGGTCTGGGCGGCGCCCTGCAGCTGGTGGGAGGCGGTGGAGACGGCGCCCACCACGGAGCCGACCGCCGCCTCGAAGTCGTCGGCCATTTCGGTCATGACGCGGCGGCGTTCGCCCTCGGCCCTGGCCTTTTCGGCGGCGACCTCCTGTTCCAGCTGGCGGTTGTGGGCGAGCTTGTCCTTGAAGAAGCCCACCGCCGACGACATGGCGCCGATCTCGTCGCCACGGCCGGCGCCGGGGATATCGATCGCAAGGTCGTTGTCGGCAAGGCGCGACATCGCCCGCGTCATGGCGTCGAGCGGCCGGACGACGTGCCGGCGCACCACCAGGTAGCTCACCAGCGACAGCGCCATCGCCAGCGCCATCAGCGCGGCATAGGCGATGAAGAGACCCTGCTGCCGGCTCGCCACCGCCTCGGTGCGGGCAAGCGCCACGTCGAGCACGGCGCTGGATACGGCGGCGATCTTGGCGAGCGCCACGGTGATCTCGCCCTTGAAGGCGTCGAAGGTCAGCGCCGTCTTGTCGCCGGTGGTGAGGTCGTCGAGCGCCTTGAGATAGGCGTCGTTGAAGGCGCCGGAGAAATAGGCGGCGTCGGCGGTCTTCACCGCGGCCTCGAAGGCCGGGCCGAGGTCCTGCGTCCTGGCCATTTCCTTCATGCTGGCCCAGGCGATCTCGGCCTGCGCCCGCCCGGCGACGATGGCGCGCGCCTCGGCCGGGGCAAGCTGCTTGCCGGCGGCCAGCGCGCCCTGCAGCAGCACGGCCGGCGTGCCGGACACGGAGCGGGTGTTCCAGGCCATCTGCTTGGTGAGCAGCAGCTCGCCGCTCGCCGCGTCGCGGCGACGGATCTCGGCGTCGAGCTGCTTGGAAGCGGCTTCGAACACCGCCACGATGCCGGCCGTGTCCTTCATGTAGCTGCCGAGCAGCGCCGCGTCGCGCGCCTCCGCGCGCACGGCAAGGTTGGCGTCGGCGCTGGCGCGCAGCGCCTGGACGGTCCGGTAGCCCTCGTCGATCGCCTTGGCCGTCGCCGCCCAGGCCGGCACGTCGGTGAGCGGTTCGCCCGCCACCTTGACCATGTTGGTATCCACGGTCCGCCGATAGTCGGCAAGGCCGCCGAGCATCGCCTGTGCCTTGTCGGCCGGCAGGCGCAGAACCGTGTCGGTTTCCACCCGTTCGTAGCGCAGCGCCTGCAGCACGTTGAACACGGCCACGTTCTGGTTGGTCAGCGCGGTGACGGTGCGCGCCGTCTGCCACGAGGAGTAGCTGGCGACCATCTGCCGGGCGCTGAGCCCGATGACCGCGACGCAGATGAGCAGCGTGAAAAAGCCCAGCACCGTTCCCAGGCTGAAACGACTCAGAAACTTGCTCAATTGGCCCTCCCATAACAACATATGAAATGATTAGGGTGGAACTGCTGAACAGACCCTTAAGTAAAAACTGGAGCAGGCCATAATAGAAATCGGTTTTCTTAATTTACGATCACGGCCCAGGCATCGATTTATAGAAAACATAATATCTTTCGCTTGCAGTCTTCGCGACCGCTCAACCAATGGAGGAGAATAGATACTCCGATGGCGCAATCAGATTTTCTCGCAACCAATGCGATTTCGCCCTCAGAAGACGTTGCACGTTTCGCGGTAAAACATCTGTTTTCCCAAAACACGGCAGGATGATCGATCGGATCGACCTTCGCCATCTCCCGAAAGGGATCGTAACGTTGCCATCGGGCCGCCCAAACGACTTCTGCCTAAACTTCGGGCAAAACCCGTCGATATTGAGAAAATTAACAGGTTACACTATCGCCAATTCTAGCGATCCGCCGCCCCGGCCCGCATGGCCCCGTCCGCCCGACACCTCATCCGCGCCCGGCCCCACGCGCCGTCGCCCGCCACCCGACCGCGACGAAAGTAGCGCTGGCAAAAAGCACAAGCTAAAGCCTGGCGACCTTCATGAGATCCAGCGCCAGCGTCGGCGCATCGACCGGCAGGCGCTTGAACCCGTGCCTGAGGTAAAAGGCCTCGGCCTCCGGCGATATGGCGTGGACCACCACCAGCCGGGCCGACACGTCCCCGGCTGCCCTGAGGGCGCGGAGCACGGCATCCCTCAGCAGCGCGGCGCCGAGCCCCTTGCCCTGCCAGGCCGTGTCGACGGCGAGGCGCCCGAGCACGACCGCCGGAATGACCCGGGGCATGTTGCGCCGAACCGAACCGACGGCCTCCTGATTAAGGATCTGCCCCATGGCGAGGGCGTAGAAGCCCACGACGCGGCGGCCTCCGGCCTGGCACGACACGAAGGTGCGGCTGGCGCCGAGCGCCATGTTGGCAAGGGCGCGGCCGCGCAGCCAGTCGTCGAGGCTGGGTTCGCCCGACTGGAAGGCGCCAATGTCGTGATCGTCGGAAAGCAGGGCCGGCGCCGTGAATGGAAAGCCGTCGTCAGCCACGGGACCAGTTCGTCCGTGCGGCCATCAGGCGCTTCACCCCTTCGGCTTCCTCGGGCGTGACGGGGGCATCCATCCAGTCGAGGGTTTTGCGGAAGGCGGGGGCGTCCATATAGACGGAGGTCTGGTCGAGCAGCACCGCCTTGGCCTCCTTGATGGCGGAAGCCAGCATGAACTGCGACCGGTTGGCGCCCACCAGCTCGGCGGCCCGGTCGATCAGAACCCGGTCCTGCGGGCGGGCGCGCAGGTGGATGTTGACGTCGGCTGTGGCTTGCTGCTTGGACATGCCTCGTTATGATCCTTTGTGGTGACAACGTCAACACAACGCCCAGCCCCCCCCAAAGCGTCCGATGTGGAGCCCAATAAATCCCCTCCCCATCAAGCTGTCCTCCTCTGCGAAGGCAGAGGATCTCGGGACGGTGGAGCGAGCCGCAGATATCAGGCACCATTCGTCAACGGGAGCCCTATATAAGCCCCGCGCCCCCTTCTGCCCGAGGTCCTCGCCTGCGCAAGGATGACAATTTATATAAATGTGACAGTGGGATAGGCCGCTTGCATCCCAGGGATGCGCATCGTTCCGCCTTGGCGGATGGGGAAACCTCAGAGGCCAAGCGATACGCTATATGTCATTGTTCCATTTATATAAATTGTCATCCTTGCGCAGGCGAGGACCTCAGGAAGGTAGAGCGAGGGGTCGATATCGCGCTCCCGTCGTAGGGCTCCGGAGCCTCGCTCCAAACTCGCTGGGGTGAGGCATCCCTGGGCATCCGCTTGGCCCGAAAAGTCTGCAACTTTTCGGGCGGATGCCCTTGGCGACGGGTTCGAGAACCGGAGCGGACTTCGAGCGAGGCTCAGCGGGAGAGGCCCATCTCGATCACCTCCAGCATCCGCGCCGCGTCGGCCGGCGCGGCGATCAGCACGACCTTGAAGGCGCTGTTCACCGGGTCGAAGGCGGTGTTGATGGTGAGCGGCGGCGTCTCGGCGTCGCCGGAGAGAGCGGCGGCGCCGAGGAAGGTCGCCAGCCGCTCGGCCGCCTCCACCGTGATGTCCGGCACGTCGACGATGACGGTGGCGCGGGCGCCGGCGGCGGGCCGGGCGTGCCCCTGGGCGAGGCCGGCGAAGGCGTCGAGTTTCGAGCGGTCGATGCGATAGGCCTTGCCGATCCGCGTCGCCTCGAGCCGCCCCTCGCGGATGTGGCGCAGCACCGTCTTCGGGTGCAGCTTCAGCGCCTCGGCGGCTTCATCGACGGTGAGCAGCATGTTCGCCATCAAAAAGACTCCCAAAAGTTCCGAATCATGCTTATGATAGGGAACGAAAAGGAGCAATGAGATAAATGATGGACACCTCAACTTTCCCCGTCGAAACCCTGAAAACGCACCTGCGCGGCGACCTCGCCGCGGCCATGAAGCGGCGCGACAAGGCCGAAACCGCCCTGCTCAGGCAGCTCGTCGCCGCCCTCGACAATGCCGAGGCGGTGCCGGCGCGCGAGGAAAGCGCCTCGCTCGTCCGCCATGTCTTCGGCACCGGCACCAGCGAGGCCGAACGCCGCCACCTCACCGAGGACGACATCCGCGCCCTCCTCAAGTGGGAGATGGACGACCGCACGAAAGCCGCCGCCGAGTTCGCCCGCCTCGGCGTCGAATCCCGCGCCGCCGCGCTCACCGCCGAGGTCGAGCTAATCAGGCGTTATGTCGGGGGGGAGGCGCGCCGAGGCTGAACGCAGGGTTGGCACGAAACATGCGACACAACCTGCGAGCAGCAGTGGAGGCCAGCATGGCAACCGGTTCGATCGATGGCAGTTTGCGGGGCATCGCCAGGGTCATCGCCAATCCACCCAAAGTAAGACCGGAGGATAGCCTCCGCCTTCCCGCGCTATCGCGCTCCCAGGGAACCGAGGCGCCAGCCGTGGCAGCGCCCGCGACCGATCCGGTGAACACGGCGGCTGAAGGCGGCCTCCATGGCATCCGCGCCATTCTTGGAAGGTCGATACCCGTCGTTCGTTCGGACGACCAGCAGTCGAAACTCACGGTGATCATACCAAGCGCCGAGGAAAAAGCGCAGGAACAGCAACGGCGGGCCGACGAGGCTGCGAGGCATGCGGAATTCGTTGCTCGCCTCAAGGCAATCCAAGCCGCCGCCAACCACGAAGACCACACGATCTGCCTTCCCAACATCACCAGCCTGACGATCGACACCGCACGAAAGGTCAGGGGTTTCGTCGAGGTCAGGATAGAAAATCACGAAGATGTCGGACGGGTCGTCAGCGGTGGATACGATCAGCAACAAATCGATTCACTGGAAACCTATCTTTCCCTCATCACCGATTACATCAATAGACATGACGCCTCGGCGGCAACTTCGCAGCCGGAGACGACCAGCCCGACAACCGATGCCACGAGTGAAGGCTTCTCGGCACCGACGGTATCGGCACCAAGCACGTTGGCTTCCGACACGCCAACGCCCCCCGAACCGGTCGTCGGCGCCGACCCCAACTGGACCGATCCGGTGGGCGAGCCCGGACAAAACCACATCTTCTTCCCCAACGTCGCCTCGCTCAGCCGCGAGACGGCCGCCGCCGTCTACAGGCAGGTGAGCGACATGGTGAAGACGCAGGACACCTCGTCCTCCGTCATCCGTGCCCGCAACGGCAGCGCCGGCACCTACTCGGTCGACACCTACATGTCCTGGCTCGCCCAGCGCGCCGCGATCGACATGGAGGCGTAGCGAGGCCGGCACACCCGGCAGTTTGTGCCCGTCGGAAACGGTTGCCGGCAGCCTTTGCCGCTACCCTGCCGTGAGAACCCCATTCTTCCTGAACCACGCCACCTCGTCGGCCAGCGTCTCGGCCAGCGGGCGGAAGGTGAGGCCGAGTTCGCGCTGGCTCTTTTGGGGGTCGAAGCGCGTGCGGCCGGCCTCCCGCGCCATGGAGCGCGCCACGGCCCAGCTCAGCAGCACCGGCTTGCCGGTCAGCCGGGCATAGACCTCGTTGCCGGCGGCGATCACGTAGAGCAGCGCCTGGGGGATGCGCCAGGACGGCGCCTTCACCCCCGCCGCCGCGGCGATCTGCGGAACGAGTTCGGCCATGGTCATGTGCCGCCCGGCGGCCATGTAGCGCTCGCCGCGCCGCCCCCTGGCGTTGGCGAGGATGAGCGCCCGCGCCACGTCGCGCGCATCCACCACCGAGAACGACCCCGGCGGCACGCCGGGCAGGCGCCCTTCCGCCACGTCCAGCACCGTCTGCCCGGCAGAGGTGGGACCGATGTCGCCCGGCCCGTGCATCCAGCCGGGCAGCACCATGGCCGCCCAGAAATCGGGGTGGGCATCGAGAAAGGCCAGCACCTCGCGGTCGGACAGGATCTTGCTGCGATAGTAGTCGTCGGCGTCGCGCTCCTGGCGCTCCATGGTCTCGTCGATCAGGGCGCCCGGCGCGCCGTCGAGCACGGCGATCGAGCTGACGTGGATGAAGCGCCGCACCCCGGCGGCATGGGCCGCCGCGAGAAGCGCCCGCGTGCCGTCCACGTTGGCCGCCTTCAGCGCCGGCCAGTGGCTGCCGCCCTTGTAGGAGTCGCGGAAATAGGCGGCCGTGTGGAAGACGACGTCGACGCCGGCCAGCGCCGCCGCAAAGCCCGGCACGTCCAGCATGTCGCCCTCAACGATCTCCACGTCGAGGCCGGCGAACTGCCGCGCCGCCTTCTCCGGCGAGCGGACCAGCGCGCGCACGCGCCAGCCCTCGGCGAGCAGTTCGCGCACCAGGTTGTTGCCAAGAAGGCCGGTCGCCCCGGTGACGAAGGCCAGGGAACGCGGCGGAATGGTGAGGGGATCGCTCGACATGGAAGGGCTCCGGATGTAATGGAGCATCCTTGATAAGGCTGGACCAAGGTCCATGGTCAAGGGGTGTCACATGCTGATCGGCGAATTCGCGGCGCGGACGGGTCTCAGCCAGGACACCATCCGCTTCTACGTCCGCAAGGGGCTGCTCGCGCCGGAAACCGGGGCCAAGGGCGGCCGCAACCCCTACCAGATCTTCTCCGAGCGCGACGCTTCCACCGCCCGCATGATCCGCTTCGCCCAGGCGATCGGCCTGCCGCTCAGGGAGATCGCCGGCATCGCCGCCGAGTTGCAGCGCCAGGGCCTGACGCCGGCCCGCGAGGTCGAGCTGATGGACGAGGCGCTGGCCCGGCTCGAACGCAAGGCGGCGGAGCTGGCCGAACTCACCGACTACCTGCGCGCCAAGCGCGACTGGGTGGAGCGCGGCAAGCCAGGCCCCGAGCCGCGCTTCCTCGACCTCTCCCCCTGCCCCGCCGCGCCGGAGTGGGAAGCGGGAAGCGGGAGAGAGTTCGTCAACGGCGAGCCGAGGCAAGGGTAAGTAATTGTTTTATATCAATTTCCTGTCATTCTCTGCGAAGGCAGAGAACCTCAGGACGAGAGCGCGCTTCGCCCCCTATCACGCTCCATGAACCAAGGGAGATCTATATCAGCCGCTCGCCCCTTTCTGCCTGAGGTCCTCGCCTGCGCAAGGATGACAATTTATATAGATGAAACAGTGGGATAAGCCGCGCGAACACCCATCTGGCGCATCGCATGCCAACAATGGAGGGCGCAACCTCCCAAACCAAAGCACAACGCCTATCCTTTTGTTTTATATAAATTAACTGTCATCCTGCGCGAAGGCGCAGGATGACAATTTATATAGAGGGAACAGCGGGATAAGCCGCGCAAACACCCATCTAGCGCATCGCGTACCCCCAATGGAGGGCGCACCCCCCAAACCCAAGCACAACGCCTATCCTTTTGTTTTATATAAATTAACTGTCATCCTGCGCGAAGGCCGCGTGCATTCGCAAGCGAATGCACGGTGGACCTCAGGACGAGAAATCTCCCCGGCCGATATCGGGCTCCATGAACCAAGGGAGATCTATATCAGCCGCTCGCCCCTTTCTGCCTGAGGTCCTGCGCCTTCGCGCAGGATGACAATTTATATAGAGGGAACAGTTGGATAAGCCGCACGTGGACCTTGCTACCGCATCGTACGCCCCCGACCTCTCGTCTCGCGTCGCACGCCACCGCTTCGCTTGCCACCGATGAAGCATCGCCACCGCGCCCACCCAAGCGAAACGGCTATCCATTTGTTTTATATCACTTAACTGTCATCCTGCGCGAAGGCGCAGGACCTCAGGACGAGAAATCTCCCCGGCCACTATCAAGCTCCCTTTCCCTGAAGCCTGATATCAACCGCTCGCCCCTTCCTGCCCGAGATCCTCTGCCTGCGCAGAGGAGGACAGCCAGATGGAGGCGGAAACTCACCGGCAACCGCCTCACCCACCACCCCCCTCCCTTTCCATCGCATCCGAAACTGCGATAAGGCGTTACCCCCCCGTGGGCTTCGGCCCGACGCGCCTCTCCGCCCCGCCCCTCCACCGCCAGCCGACGTCCGATGCCCAGCCTCTCCGCCCTCACAATCGCCGCCTTTCGCCTGCTGATCCGGCTGCGCCGCTACCGGGAGCTCGGGCTCGTGGCGCTGGCGACGGTGGTGGGGTGCCTTGCCGGCGTCGTCGTCACCGCCATGAGCCGGATCACCAACCTCGCCCACCAGTGGCTCTTCATGCTGCCGTCGGGCGAGCGGCTGAGCGAGCAGGAGAGCCTCGTCCACCCGGCGCTGGCGCTGATGCCGGTGGTCGGCGGCGTCCTCCTCGCCCTGCTCGCCGTCGCCACGCGCCGCCGCCTGAAGCGCCAGCCGGTCGACCCCATCGAGGCCAACGCGCTGCACGGCGGCCGCATGTTCATCGGCGAAAGCCTGCTGGTGGCGCTGCAAACCATGATCTCCTCCGGCTTCGGCGCCTCGGTGGGGCTGGAGGCCGGCTACACCCAGGCGAGTTCCGGCTTCGCCTCGCGCCTGGCCGAGGCGCTGCGCCTGCGCCGACGCGACATCCGCACGCTGGTGGGCTGCGCCGCCGCCGGGGCCATTTCCGCCGCCTTCGACGCGCCGATCACCGGCGCCTTCTACGGCTTCGAGCTGATCATCGGCACCTATTCGGTGGCGCTCGTCGCGCCGGTGCTGGCCGCCTCGCTGGCCGCCAGCCTGACGGCCGACTGGCTGGGCGCCTTCCAGACCACGGTGGAAGTCGGTCACGTGCCCATCCTCACCGCCTCCGATCTCGCGCCCTTCCTGCTGCTCGGCCTCGTCGGCGGCCTGCTGGCCGTGGCCGTGATGCAGCTGACCACCGGCGTCGAGCGCGCCTTCCGCCTCGCCCGCATCCCCGGCTGGGCGCGGCCGGCCATCGGCGGCGCCTGCGTCGGCGGCCTGGCGCTTCTCACCCCGCACGTGCTCGCCTCCGGCCACGGCGCGCTGCATGTGGCGCTGGAATCCTCGGCCGGTTGGCAGATGCTGCTGGCCCTGTTCGTGCTGAAGGCGACGGCCTCGGCGCTGTCGCTCGGCTCGGGCTTTCGCGGCGGCCTGTTCTTCGCCTCGCTCTACCTCGGCGCGCTCGTCGGCAAGGCCTATGCGCTGATCCTGATCGCCACCGGCCTCGCGCCCGACCTGTCGCCGCTCATCGCCTCGGTCATCGGCATGGCGTCGATGGCGGTGGGCATCGTCGGCGGCCCCATGACCATGGCCTTCCTGGTGCTGGAAACCACCGGCGACCTCGCCATCGCCAGCGCCGTGCTCACGGCGTCCATCGTCTCGGCCGTGGTGGTGCGCGAAACCTTCGGCTACTCCTTCTCCACCTGGCGCCTGCACCTGCGCGGCGAAACCATCCGCAGCGCCAACGACATCGGCCGCATGCGCTCTCTCACCGTGTCGAGGATGATGCGCTCGGACGTGCGCACCGTCTCCGCCGGCCTCAGCCTCGACGGCTTCCGCGCCATGTTCCCGCTGGGCTCCACCCAGCGCGCCATCGCCGTCGACGGCAACGGCGGCTATGCCGGCATCGTGGTGGTGGCCGACGCCTACGCCCCCGACACCGCCGAAGGCCGCACCGACATCGCCCCCTTCCTCCGCCACCGCGAGGCCATGCTGCTGCCCTCGATGACGGTGGCCGACGCCGCCAAACTGTTCGAGGCCGCCAACGCCGAAGAACTCGCCGTGGTCGAAAGCCCCCACACCCGCAAGGTCATCGGCCTCCTCACCGAACAATACCTCCTCCGCCGCTACGCCGAGGAGCTGGACAAGGCAAGACGGGACATCACGGGGGAAGGGTGAGCGGGAAGAGGCGAGGGGCAACTCTTTGTTTCATATCAGTAAATTGTCATCCTGGCGCAGGCCAGGACCTCAGGACGAGATATCTCCCCGGCCAATATCACGCTCCATGAACCAAGGGCGCCCTATATCACCCCCTTGCCCCTTCCTGCCTGAGGTCCTGGCCTGCGCCAGGATGACAGGAGAGGGATAGAAGCGGGAGCCTCTTCCGGTCACCGACCGCCCGCCGGAAACGCAACGCATCCCCTTGTTTCATATCAATTAATTGTCATCCTCGCGCAGGCGAGGACCTCAGGACGAGAAATCTCCCCGGCCGATATCACCCTCCATGAACCAAGCGGAGCCCTATATCGCCCTCACCGCCTCTTCCTGCATGAGGTCCTGCGCCTTCGCGCAGGATGACAGGAGAGGGATAGAAGCGGGAGCCCGATACTAACCCCCGCGCTCCATCCTGCCTGAGATCCTCTGCCTTCGCAGAGGAGGACAGCATGATAGAAGCGGGAGCCTCTTTCGCTCACCGACCGCCCGCCGGAAACGCGACGCATCCCCTTGTTTCATATCAATTAATTGTCATCCTGCGCGAAGGCGCAGGACCTCGGGACGAGAAATCTCCCCGGCCGATATCACCCTCCAAGAACCAAGCGGAGCCCGATACTAACCCCCGCGCCCCTTCCTGCCTGAGGTCCTGGCCTGCGCCAGGATGACAGGAGAGGGATAGAAGCGGGAGCGTCTTTCGGTCACCGGATGTACAGCGGAAACGCGACGCATCCCTTTGGCATATATCATTAAATTGTCATCCTGGCGCAGGCCAGGACCTCAGGACGAGATATCTCCCCGGCCTCTATCACGCTCCCTACCCCACGCTCCCCTACCCCACCCGCACCGAGTACACATTCCCCCGCCCCCGGTCGATCGGCAGCGGCATCGTCAAATACCCATTCCGGGGATCGCCGACATAGTCGAGATAATCCGCCGCGAAGGCATTCTCGGCCAGCACGGGGGCGCCGAGGGCAAGGTGCGGCTCGATGAGCTTCAAGACCGGCAGGTAGAGCGACATCGCGCCGTCGAGCAGCAGCATGTCCACCGGGCCGCCGACGTCCTTCAAGGTCTCCAGCGCGTCGCCCTCGCGGATCTCCACGAGGTCGCCCAGCTCGGCGGCGCCCAGGTGGAACTGCGCCCGCACCACCTTCGACGTCTCGATCTCGCTGCCGATCAGCTTGCCGCCGCCGTTGTCGCGCAGCGCCGAGGCCAGATAGATGCTGGACACGCCCATGGACGAGCCGAACTCCACGATGCGCCGCGCCTTGCAGGCCCGCGCCGTCATGTAGAGGAAGCGGCCATAGGCGGGCGACACCGACATGAAGTTGCCGGACAGCCCCTGGCAGACGCCCCGGTAATCGGCCTGTTCCTCGGCCATCATGTCGGCGACGGCCGCGCCGCTCGGCACCGCCGAGAGGCCGCCGGTCACCTCGTCGATCAGCGCGCGGTCCGAGCTTTCGGCGTCGCGGTGCAGCCGGTTGAGCGCGCCGCGGACGGGAAAGGCGATGAGCTTGTTCATGGCCGTCCTTTCGCAAGATCCCGAGGGCCGGCCTCCGTTCGCCGGGCCCCGATCGATTGCCTGCCGGAAAAAATAGGAAGCCGACCCCCTGGCGTCATTACGAAGTCTGGACACATTGTTATTCGATCTTGCCAAACTGCCGCCGGGGGATCATCTTTCCGCCATGCCGCTTCTCAACATCCACATGCCGCCGGACGACTGGATCGACCCCGACGAGGTGCCCCGGCCGGTGGTGACCTATGGCTTTCTGGCCCAGGCGGTGGGCGAGCTCGAGCTGGAGCTGGACTATCACACCCACACCAAGTCGCAGCTCATTCTGGTGCAGAGCGGCGCGCTGAGCTGCGAGGTGGAGGGCGACCTGTGGATCGTGCCGGCCCGCAGCGCCATCTGGATTCCCGCCGGCGCGCTGCACGCCATCAAGATGAGCGGCGTGCTGGAGGGCTACAACGCCTTCATCGACCCCACGGTGAGCGAGGGCCTGCCGCCGGCCTGCCGGGCCGTGTCGGTCGGCCCGCTGTTGCGCGAGCTGATGGCGCGCACCGCGCGGCTGCCGGCGCTCTACGAGGAAGGCGGCGCCAACGGCCGCCTGCTCGCCGTGCTGATCGACGAGATCGCCGCCGCCAAGGTCGAGGACCTCAACTTGCCCATGCCGGCCGACCCCTGCCTGCGCCGGCTGGCCGAGGCCATGCTCGCCAACCCGGCCGACCGCGCGCCGCTCTCCGCCTGGGCCCGGCGCGCCGGCCTCAGCGAGCGCACGCTGGCCCGCCGCATCACCGACGAAACCGGCATGAGCTTCGGCCGCTGGCGCCAGCGCCTCGCCGTCATGCTGGCCGTCAAATGGCTCGCCGCCGGCGCCTCCATCCAACGCGTCGCCGCCGACCTCGGCTACGAAAGCGCCCCGAGCTTCGTCACCATGTTCCGCAAGACGCTGGGGATGGCGCCGGGGCGATACATGGCGGAGCGGTATGGGTGAGGCGACGCGTCGATGGCGGCGCGGTCCTTGAGGCCCCGCACCGGAGGAGCACGGCATGAGCCTGAAGATCGTCCGCAGGTTGATCCCCGACTGGGGCACCACATACGGCCCTCCGGGCGACGGGCCGTTTCCGGCCGTCATGATCTTCCAAGGATCGGAAGGGGCCCTGTCGGGCTGGAGCCATCGCAACGCCGTGCTGCTGGCGGCCCATGGCTTCCTGGCCTTCCCCTACGGCTACTCCAGGGGCGGCAACGCCTGGAACGCCGGCAGCATCGACAACGTGCCGCTGGATCGCGGCGTCGAAGCGCTCGCCGCCCTTCGCGCCTTTCCGGCGACCGGCGGCAAGGTGGCCCTCTACGGCGTGTCGCGCGGCGCCGAGCACGCGCTGCTGCTGGCCTCGCTGATGGCGCGCGACGGCCTCGCCGGCCTACCCGACGCCGTCGCCGCGCACAGCCCGCCGACGTCGTCTGCGGCGCCTTCGACGCGCGCCGCTATCGCGACAGCGGCGACCCCGGCTGGCAACCCTGGGACCCGGCGCACCGGGCCTGGACCTGGCGCGGCACCAGCGACAACCTCCTGCCGACAACCCCCATCGAAATCGAACGCTACCCCGGCCCGCTCTTCCTCAGCCACGGCACCGCCGACCGGGTATGGTCCGTCGACATGACCCGCCGGCTGGCCGCCCGCCTGGAGCAGCACGGCCGAACGCCCGAGGTTCATTACTCCGAGGGGCAGGATCTTATCCCCGGCAGCGCGGCAGAGAACGAACACCACGAGTATTTGCTGGGGTTCTTGGAGCGGCATGTTGGGTGATGGGGATGAAGCGCATTATCGACACCATTGATAGGGTCATTGACGTCTTGTCGGCGCTGACCGGACAGCGACCAGAAGGCGCTCTATGGACGACAGTCGAGCAGATGCTTGTTGGCGTCGTGATACTGGGCCTGCTTATGCTGGCGGTCTTTGTGGCCGTTACGGTTCTGGGTCAATAGTTCCTTCCGCGCGGCTAGCAGCTCAAGGAGCTTACGGACAGAAGGGACAACCGCTGCGGCACCGAAGGTTTACTCCAGGATCGTCGCCAGCCGCGCCAGCACCTCGTCCATGATCGCTTCCGGCACGCTTTCCAGCTTGCGCCCGCGCCGCGCGCCGATATCGAGTGCGCGGGGCTGATCGCAGCGCACCACGCCCGTCGTCTGCGTGCCTGCTCCCATCAGCGAAACGGCAAACCCGGCCGTGCGGGCAAAGTTGCCACCGCTGGTGATCGGCAGAACCACCGGCACCCGCGTCACCCGGTTGAACGCCCCGGGCGAGACGATCAGCACCGGCCGCGTTCCCTGCTGCTCATGACCGGCGGTCGGGTCGAGCGACACGAGAAAAATATCGCCCCGCTCCATCACAGAAGCTCGCCACCGACCGGCCCGTTATCAAGCCACTCGCGATCCTCGGGCGCGGCCTCGGCCGCCGGGTCGCACTGAGCCAGCAACTCATCGAGCGCATAGCGCGGCCGCGCCTTGGGCTCGACCACCAACCGCCCATTGTCGACGGCAAGGCCTACCTTGGCTCCGGCTGAGAGTTGCAGGACGTCGAGCAGCGCCGGCGGCACCGCCAGCATGATCGAACCGCCGACCTTGCGCAGATTGGTCGTGTGCATGGGAGTCTCCATTAGTTATATGAATATATAACACAAGAGAGGTGGCGGGCAAGGGCGAACAACAGGGTTTTACGTCGCGCACCTACTTCCGCCCAGCCTCAAGACGGACCTCATGTCCACGGCGAAATAGCGTCGACGAGACCGACCAGCCAGTTCTGGGGCGTCCCGCAAGGATCATCAGAACTGGTGATGGACAATGATAACTCTGGTCGCCTGCAATCCTTCGCATCGCACGAACGTCATCACGACTTGGCACCGGCACGCCGCCTGGATGTGAGTGCCATTCACCCACATAGTACAGCCCCGCTTGCCAACGAGATTCGAGAAGGCTAGCCAACCCAGTTTTAGACCGCCGAAACCAGAACCAGCCTGATCCTGAACCTTTCGGTTTGGGTGTGGCCTCTACAACGTCCGCACTCCACCCCTCCGCTCCGTATCTGCCAATGAGAATGCCACCCGTTTCGCAACGACCAGCCTTGGTCGCGGCCTCGATCATAGCTGCAATAGCATGAGAAGAGAGCCATATAGACGCTCCCTCGGGTCCATCCTCGGTGAACTCAATCGAGTCGGATATCCCGTCGTTCAACGCTTCCGTCCTCCATCTGCAGGTATAGCGAAGCGGTCTTCTCTCTCTTCAAGATTGCGCCCCGTATGAACTTGGAGCCGACGGCAGCCCACAGGTTGACGTCGTCTGCGGAAGCTGGAAACACTGGATGCCAGCACCCGATGCCCTCCATCTCACCAATTGCTTCGGCGTTCTCACCAATCGCTTCTGCATCATGTACAGCCGACGCGGCTCTGAAGCGCTCTGTCGCATCAACCACCGGAAAGGCGGTTTCAGACGCCGTGTAAGCGAAAAGTCCCTTCGCTCCCCACGTCATTGAGAGACTGATGAATACTCGCTCAGTCATCCATTCGAACGTAGCCATATCTCGCAGCACGGCATCTGACGCAGTACAATCAATGACCACATCCCAACCCTTTAGCCTATCGATATCGGCCTGCCTTGACGGTGGAAAACTGAACTGAAAAGCACTTATATTGGAATCCGGTGCCACCATATTCAGCCGACTAGCCAGTCGAACCGCTTTGTTGTGTCCAACATCGGTCATTGTCAGTATATGGCGGCTGAGGTTTCCGACCTGCAAGGTGTCGCAATCGAGGACACCCATTTGGGTAACCCCCATCCGAACTAGGTTCTCGGCGATTGCTGCCCCAAGTGTTCCACATCCCAGGACTAGAACGGTCTTCGCACGCACACCATTTTCGGCTTCTCCGCGCCTGCGGAGCTGATCGGGAGCCCAATTAGCCGACAGCACCCAGTCTAGCTTTCTCGCGGAGGTAGCGAGCTCGGCATCCCATGCGCGCCGAGCGGCGGCTGTCCCTGAAAAGCCCCTTCGCACATCAGTACGCCTGCACAGCTGCATGTTTTGAATGGCGAGCCAGTGAAACCTCTGCGGTGGGCCGCCGAGAGCTTCTTCGAGGGGAAATCCAACAAGTAAGTAGATCGGCTGCGGGTCCTTGAGCCTCTGAACACGCCGGAGGCGAGCTCCGGCGTCGGAAAGTATAGCGGGAAGGTCGACTGAAACGCTTGCACAAAGCCTTGTTAGTTCAGCCCAACTCGCAGCCGTCCGCCAAGGCTCGAATACAACAAGAGCTGGCAGGGTGAACCACACCGCGTCCACGCGGTTGATATCAACCGGTATGGCACTGCTTAAGGGAACCCTCCTTATGCTGCGGCGGTCCGGGCCCATGAAGTTTGACACAACGGAAGAACGTGCACCCGGGACTTGCGAAATGCCGGCAAACCCCCAAGAGGGGATCGGCCCTTCCCACCAGACCAAATCTTCAATTGTCTCGCGAAACCCAAGAACTCGGGTCATATCCGCCGTTGGCAGCATTGGTAGTTCGAGCGGATCGCCATCGATCAAAAGCTGGCTCTGAGCCGCAGCATCAATCCATCGGAGAAGGCGGCCAATATACCAGACTAAGCGATCCTCAAATTCCTGAGGTTCCCCTGACCAACCGTCGCGCCTAAAAACGAAAGCCGGTCGCTCTAGGCAGGGCTTGCCTGTTCGCCACGGCCGCCCTTCGGTGGGTTCCCCGTTAAAATCCTGATGGGGAAAAGTAGCCACGATACCGTCGATGGCGTCTGGATAAATGCGAATCTCGCGGTCAGTTGGAGAGCCGGCCACAACTAGATGCCAGCCGCTCCATAACGGCATGTGTTCACTCGGGTCAGTCGAGAGACGAGCACGAAATCGAAAAGACCACATGCCTTGTGATCGGTCGGTCCAGCCCTCAGCAAGCTCGAAGCGAGGATGCTTCTCCGGTAGCGAATCGATACCCTTGGCCAAATCGTGCGGTAGTGTCATCTTTCAAGCGAAGCGATCCGACTGTCGGGGAGTGGCTGGGGCGGAAGGTTGGCCGAAACCTCTATCTCGATCGCCGCCACCGGGACTAGGGAGAGGGAAGCACTTTCCAAGCAACTCCTGCCACAACGCGCCGCTCGCATCCTTATCAGTTTCATTCAGCGCGCGCCGTGCGAGATCCGCAGCCTTCGTCACCTGCGCGTGGAAGGCCTTGAAGTCGTCGACGGAAAGGCGCTTGAGCACATTGTGGCTAGGTACACCGTGATCGGGAAGGTTCGGGACAGTGCCAGCGTCGGCGAATGGTCTGAAGGTGTCGCGTATCCCTTCAAAGGCCTTAACGACCCCTTCGGCAACACATGCAATACCGTCAGGTAGAACGTATCCAATCATGTGTTCGAGTGGATAGCCTTTGGGATATTTGGGTAGTTGGTCAATATGCTCATGCCGCCACCACTTTATGGAACGTACTACGTTCACGAAGTGGCCGTTACACCGCTGGTTCTTGCTGGCGGCCCACTGGATCTGGGCGAGTGGATGGGTTGGACCCCAATCTCTGATTTGGCGATCAGGCAGCATAAGCGGATCTTGACGCCACTTCGAGGCGGTGTCCTCTTCCAGCTTTGTTGCTGTTTCGAATGGCTGCGTTGGCCTCCAACTCTTATTTACGACCCAGTTCGCGGCCTCTTCGATTGATTCGTCGGTCTCAACAGCCTTGCTGCGATAGATTGCCGAGAGCGCCTCTCGAATATTGGGCTCAACCGGGAGGGCGGTTACAACGAGGTCGAGATCAACGTACGACATCTCGATTCCAAACGAACGGTCTTGTTTGACCCACTTGCCGGCATAGTGCTGGTTTAGGAACGGCTCGAACCGCGTCATCGCAACAGCCGGGGTCTCGACGTTGTGGTCGATGGTCGTGACGATGACGACATCGACATCCGACCGCTTACCGCCCGTCGGACGCACTGCTGTCGATCGCCTTACACTACCCTGAAGAAAGGTTGTCGTAATGATCGGTGACAGATCGGGATCAGCCAACAGGCGCGTGCGGAGAGTGCTCGACCCTCGCTTCCATTCCTCCTTGTTTCGCTCGCTGGGGCGAATGTCGCGCAAGAAGGCATCAAACTGTGGGCGAAGTTCCATTTGTTCCTCTAGATGCTGAAGGTGGGTTGGTAACTGCCGTCCACGCGGCCACCAAAATCGAACTCATAGGGAACACAACACCCCATCGACTCTGCTTGTTGCCCTAGCAAGAAAGAGAAAGCGTTGGGTCCTGCCACGAACACATGAACTGTTCCGCCGGGCTTGCGAATTGCAGCGACTTTACCTGCGATGACTCTCGCTATCGCCGCAGCATGCGTGCCGCCCTTAATTGCGTCTTGGGTAACTCCGTCAGAGGGGGTAACGTGCATGATCGTTCCGACATCGGGAAGCGATCTCGCGACATACTCCCTAACCTGCTGGATCGGATCACGGGCAAGGCCCACAGACAGTGCAATATCCTTGCTGTCTCCTATTCCCTCGATTGTAATCTCTGGCAGCGGGCCATCGTTACCGTCCATCGCATCCCAAATTTGCCCGGGGTTGTTCATACCTTTCTGAACAACCTCAACGTCCGCGCCGGTCTTGAAGCCCAGTATTGCACCTGCAAGAAATGCTACTGAGGAATGAGCATCAAGGAAGAGGCGCATACTCGCCCGCTCTGAGAGTTTTCTCCTCAGAAAGTCGACAATCGGTGGTTTAAGGTCTGCCCAGGTCTTGCCGGCACGCAGATAGCGTCCATCGAAGTAATCAGTGAGGGTGATTGTGCAATCAGGTAAAGCTTCCAACATGTCAGAGGGTATAGAGCTAGCCTGAAATGTCCTAATAGAGATACCACGGCGCGGGGCTGACCTTTTTTGAACAATCCATTTCTCAGACCGACACCATTCCTCAAAACTGGAGCGGTTAAGCCGGTTTATGTTCTTGATCTTCAGCTGCTTTGCCGCTTCATCATAATGAAAGGTGGCCGTATCCTCAGCTCCGACTAAGCCAACCAGTCTGAACCTCAAACTAACTTGTTCCCGCAGGAAATCGAGACCTGGATAGTTGTCTCTAATATGTAGCCCGTCTAGGATATTGAAAAGTTCATCGTCGTTGGAGAGCCTGAGATGATCACGCCAACACTCACGTACTTTGCCCATTCTGCTAGCGGGAGTCTTGCCTTCGTTCAGAACTTGAAGGCGAAGTGATCCGTCCACTAGCGAAAGAATGTCATTCAGTGGGTCGCCATCCTTCAGTTTGTCGGTGGTGATAAGATGAAAGGCAGCTCCCAATGGTGCCTTCTCCTTCGCCTGTTTTAGACGTTCAAGGATAGATACGCTCTTCGCATTTATGAATGAGGGAAGAGTAAGGTCCTCGTAGCCGAAGCGGCCACTACGATCTACATGCCACTTAATCTGATGATAATCGACCGTGACTTGGCCAGATCCCGTTGCACTTGGCCGACCAGGTTCGTAACGGACAACTACATCATCGAATGCCTTCGGGCCGTCAGCCTCAAAGGTGACCTCAACTACGTCTTGACGTTCGGGGTCGAGGAGAGACGCGGCGTGGATCCAAAAAAAGCGGGACTGATAATTATCGCCGTGCCAACGCGGCTCAACAGCATTTGACATTCAAAAGCCGCCTTCCATTTCCCTACGACTGTAGTATCCATCCTAGCCGATTAGTTGAGTCTACACCCACCCGCAACTCTTCGCGAATGCGTGTTCTTTATTTGTTCTCTCAACTTTTGTGTGTAAATGTCAACTTCCAGAATAACGTGCAAAGCTAAATAGGTCCACGGATCAAGTCAGAGGCGCCAACCGAATTATAGTCGGCACGGAGCGTGTTATCGCTATGTTGACGCCCCTACGCCCCCTCCACCTGTCGCTCCTCCCCCACCTTCCCGCTCGCCGCGCTGAACGACGCGATCACCGCCTCCGCCAGGGCCACGAACCGTGCCGAAGGCCCATCCGGCCCCACGCTTCTGCGGTTCACCCTCGCCCCCTCCAGCAACAGCCCCAGCGTGTCGGCCAGCTTCTCCGCCTCCTCGATCCCCGCCTTGCGGCACAGCCCCACCAGCTTCTGGCGCTGCTCGTGCTTGAAGGCTTCCACCACCTGGCGGGCGGGGTGGTCGGGTTCGGGGAGTTCGAAGGCGGCGGTGACGAGGTCGCAGCCGCCGGCTTCCATGCTGGCGTAGGAGGCCACGGCGCGCACCCATTCGTGCAGCTGGGCCAGGGGGTCGCCGGGGAAATTCTGTTCCAGGTCGCGCCAGAAGGGATCGGCGGTGCGGGCCGTCTCGCGCAGGCATTCGGCGATCAGCTCGTCCTTGGAGCCGAAGTGGCGGTAGAGCGTCATCTTGTTGGTGCCCGCTTCCTCGGCGATGGCGTCCACGCCGACGCCGCGGATGCCGTGCTTGCGGAACAGCAGCTGCGCCATCTCTATGATCCGCTCTCGCGGCCTCTTCACGCAGCAGCTCACCAATTCGTCATTGCCCATCATGCCAAGGCGCCTTGACGCCCATGTTACCGATCTGTAACGTCCGGAATGTTACTGACGGGTAACACCCCCTTTCCAACGCGTCAAGGCCAGCTCCCACCGGGAGCGGCAACGACCCCCTGCACACTTAGTCTAGGCATCAGGCCGAAAAGTGGCTTGCCGGTTTTCGGAAAAACCTGATGCCAAACCAATAACCAAGCATCGGGCCGAAAAGTGGCCCCCGGTTTTCGGAAAAACCCGATGCCCATCAAAGCTCTACCTCCTCCACTATCCGCCCGCCGCGCAGGAGACCCGCCATGAAGCACGAACTCACCCTGGACGAACTCCTCCGCGATCCCCTGGTGCTCACCGTCATGCGGGCCGACCGGGTTCACCCCGAGCGCCTGCGCCGCGAGCTGCGTGAGGTGGGCGATCGCTTCAACAACGGCCTCGGCGGCGAGGCGGTTCCCTGCTGGATGGCGGCCGCCACCGGTCGCGGCGAGGGCTGCACATGGTAAACTTCTTCACCGAACGACCGATCTTCGCCTCGGCCATCGCCATCATCATGGTGCTGGCCGGCGCCATTTGCTACGTGCTGCTGCCGGTCGCCCAGTTTCCCGAGATATCGCCGCCGCAGGTGGTGGTTTCGGCCCACTACCCCGGCGCCGGCGCGCAGGTGGTGGCCGACACGGTGACCACGCCGCTGGAGCAGCAGATCAACGGCGTCGAAGGCATGACCTACATGTCCTCGTCGAGCTCCAACGACGGCTCGTCGACCATCACCGTCACCTTCGACGTCGGCTATGACATCAACACCGCCGCCGTCGACGTGCAGAACCGCGTGTCGCAGGCCTCGTCCTCGCTGCCGGCCATCGTCAACCAGACGGGCGTGTCGGTCAGGAAGCAGAACCCCAACTTCGTCCTCATCGTCAACCTCACCTCGCCCGACGGCTCGGTCGATCCGGTGGCGCTCAGCAACTACGCCGCGCTGCAGATCCTCGATCCGCTCAAGCGCGTGCCCGGCGTCGGCGACGTGCAGGTGTTCGGCGAGCGGCGCTATTCCATGCGCGTCTGGCTCGACCCCGACAAGCTCGCCAACCTCGGGCTGACCGCCGTCGACGCCCAACAGGCCATCGCCGAGCAGAACGTGCAGGTCGCCGCCGGCAAGATCGGCCAGGCGCCGGCGCCTGCCGGCACCGCCTTCGAAATGCAGGTCAACGCCGTTGGCCGCCTTTCCAGCCCCGAGGAGTTCGGCGACATCGTGCTGCGCGCCGACGCGGCGAGCGGCGCCGTGGTGCGCCTCAAGGATGTCGCTCGCATCGAGCTGGGCGCGCTGCAATATTCCTCCTCCGCCTTCTTCGGCAAGGACCCGACGGTGGCGCTCGGCGTGTTCCAGATGCCCGGCTCCAACGCGCTCGACCTTCAGGCTGGCGTCAAGGCCAGGATGGAGGAGCTGGCCAAGCGCTTCCCGGCCGGCATCGCCTACGCCATCCACTACGACACCACCACCTTCGTGCAGGCGTCGATGGACGACGTGTTGAAGACGCTGGGCGAGGCGCTGGTGCTGGTCATCGCCGTGGTCTTCATCTTCCTGCAAAGCTGGCGCACCACCGTCATCCCGGCCATCGCCATTCCCGTGTCGCTGATCGGCACGCTGGTGGTGATGTATCTCCTCGGCTTCTCGCTCAACATGCTCTCGCTGCTCGGCATGGTGCTGGCCATCGGCCTCGTCGTCGACGACGCCATCGTGGTGGTGGAGAACGTCGAGCGGCAGATCGAGGCCGGCCTCAAGCCGCTGGCCGCCACGCGCAAGGCGATGAGCGAGGTCACCGGCCCCATCATCGCCACCACGGCGGTGCTGATGGCGGTGTTCATCCCCGTCGCCTTCATCCCCGGCGTCACCGGCCAGCTCTACAACCAGTTCGCGCTCACCGTGGCGATCTCCGTCGGCATCTCCGCCTTCAACTCGCTGACGCTGAGCCCGGCGCTGTCGGCCGCCTTCCTGCGCCACCAGGGGGCGGTGCGCTTCGCGCCCTTCCGCTGGTTCAACTCGGCCTTCAATGGCATGTCGCACGCCTATGCGGCCAGCGTCGGCGGGCTGGTCAGGCTGCGCTATCTGGTGCTCGCCCTGTTCGTCGTCACCATCGGCGCCACCTACTGGCTCTGGAACCGCACGCCCTCCACCTTCCTGCCGGTGGAAGACCAGGGCTATTTCTTCGTCGTGGTCCAGTTGCCCGACGGCGCCTCGCTGGAGCGCACCAACGCCGTGGCCGAACAGGTGCGCGACATTCTGGAGGCAACGCCCGGCGTCGAGATCGTCGGCGCCATCTCCGGCCTCAACTTCCTGACGTCGGCGGCCCAATCCAACTCGGCGGTGGAGTTCGCCATCCTCAAGCCGTGGGAAGAGCGCGGGCCCGAACAGCACGCCTCGCGCATCGTCGAGGAAGTCCGGCCCAAGCTGATGGCCATCCCCGACGCCTTCGCGCTCAGTTTCGATCCGCCGTCCATCCCCGGCCTCGGCGCCACCGGCGGCTTCGAGTTCCAGGTGAAGGACCTTTCCGGCCAGGGCAGCCAGGCGCTGAACGACGCCACGCAAGGCTTGCTCGCCGCCGCCCGCCAGCAGCCCGAGCTCAACGCCCAGCAGCTGTTCTCGTCCTTCGGCACGTCGACGCCGCAGTTCGTCTACGACCTCGACCGCAACAAGGCCAAGCTCCTGGGCCTCAGCCTGCCGGATATCTTCAACACGCTGCAGATCTATCTCGGCTCGCTCTACGTCAACGACTTCAACCTGTTCGGCCGCACCTTCCGCGTCACCTTGCAGGCCGACCAGGACGCCCGCTCCTCGGCCACCGATCTCACGCGCCTCTACGTCCGCAACAACACGGGCGGCATGGTGCCGCTCTCCACCCTCGGCGAATTGAAGCCCACCGTCGGCCCGGAAACCGTGCCGCACTACAACTCCAACGCCTCGGCGCTGATCAACGGCGGCCCCGCCCCCGGCTTCTCCTCGGGCCAGGCGATCGCCGCCATGGAGCGGGTGGCCAACGAGACGCTGCCGCGCGACTTTGGCTACGAGTGGACGGGCATCACCTTCCAGGAGCTGAAGGCCGGCTCGGCGGCGACGGCGGTGTTCATCCTAGCCATCGTCTTCGTGTTCCTCATCCTCGCCGCCCAGTACGAGAGCTGGACCATGCCCTTCGTGGTGCTGCTCACCGTGCCGCTCGCCCTGTTCGGCGCGCTCGGGGCCATCCAGTGGCGCGGCATGCAGATCGACGTCTACTCGCAGATCGGCTTCGTCATGCTGATCGGCCTCGCCGCCAAGAACGCCATCCTGATCGTCGAGTTCGCTCGCAAGCGGCGCGACGACGGCCTCGGCATCGTCGAGGCGGCCACCGAAGCGGCCCGCCTGCGCCTCCGCCCCATCCTGATGACGGCCTTCGCCTTCATCCTCGGCGCGGTGCCGTTGATGCTCGCCACCGGGGCGGGCGCCGCCAGCCGGCAGTCGCTCGGCACCACGGTGGTGGGCGGCATGCTGGCGGCCACCGTGCTCACCATGGTCTTCACCCCCGTGTTCTACGTGGTGATCGAGCGCCTGCGCGAGCGGTGGAACCCCGCCGCCGTCGAGCGCGACGCCGCCCTCTTCCATCACGCCCATCATCCCGTGGCCGCCAACGAGGTCGACGACGACCTCGCCAAGGCCGCCGAGTGACCGGAGTTTCCGCCATGTCATTCCTCACCAAACGCCCCATCACCTCCCTGTTCACCCTCGCCGTGGTGGCCGGCGGCGCCAGCCTGTTCCACCCGGCGGTGCAGGGCTACGTGTCGCAGCACGTGCCGATCGGCGACCTCTTCGCCACCCCGGCGGCGGCCACCCCCGCCCAGCAGGCGCCCCAGGCCATGCCCGTCCCCGTCGAGAAGGTGGCAAAGCGCACGCTGCCGGTCTATCTCGACTATCCCGCCCGCACCGAGGCCATCCAGTCCGTCTCGCTGCAGGCCAAGGTCACCGGCTATCTGCGCGAGCGCGTGGTGGCCGACGGCGCCGACGTCAAGGCGGGCGACGTGCTCTATGTGATCGACGACCGCGACGCGCAGACGGCGCTCGCCCAGGCCAAGGCCCAGCTCGCCCGCGACACCGCCCAGGTGGAGTACCTCCGCTCCAACCTCGCCCGCGGCGAGGAGCTGTCGCAGAAGGGCTTCCTGGCGAAAGACGGCTTCGACCAGCGCACCAGTTCGCTGTTGCAGGCCGAGGCCGGCATCGCCATCGACAAGGCGGCGGTGGCGGCGGCCGAACTCGACATCGAGCGCTCGACCATCCGCGCGCCCTTCGCCGGCCGCGTCGGCCGGGGCGCCGCGTCGGTCGGCACGCTGGTCACCTCCGGCCAGACGGAGCTCAACACGCTGGTGCAGCTCGACCCGATCTACGTCACCTTCAACCCGGCCGAAAAGGAGCTGTCCGCCATCAAGGCCGCGCTCGAAAAGGGCGAGGTGACGGCCGAAATCACCCTGCCCGGCCAGGAAGGAAGCAAGGCCTACGCCGGCAAGCTCACCTTCATCGACAACCGCCTCGACGCCTCCACCGGCACCGTCGCCGCCCGCGCCACCATCGCCAACGCCACCTTCGACCTCCTGCCCGGCCAATACGTCCACCTGCGTCTCAGTGTCGGCGAACAGCCGGACGTGCTGATGGCCCCGCAAGTGGCCCTCGGCTCCAGCCAGCTCGGCAAATACGTCTACGTCATCGGCAAGGACAGCACGGTGGAACAGCGCATGGTCGAAACCGGCCGCACCGACGGCCCCGACATCGCCATCCTCTCCGGCCTGACGGAGAGCGACCTCGTCATCTCCGGCAACCTCCAGAAGATCTGGCCGGGCGTCCCCGTCCAACCCCTCCCCGAAAAAGAAAACCTCGCCTCGCGGTAATCCCGCCGACACCCCGCGAGCGACATCCGCCGCCGGTTCGAAAGAGCCGGCGGCGGTGGCGTTTTGGGGGGATGGGAGCCTTCAGCAGCGTCGCAAGAGCGCCCGATAGTGCCCGCGCGCCCTTTCCTGCCCGAGGTCCTGGCCTTCGCCAGGATGACAGCTTGATGGAGGCGGGAGACAGCTTGATCGGACGGCGCGCCAAAGCGGAGGGCGACGCAATATCCAGTGATCTGCGCGCTATCCGCATGTAACCTATATATAAATTGTCATCCTTGCGAAGGCGAGGACCTCAGGCCGAAAGGGGCTCGCGGCCCATATAGGACTCCCCTCCCTCCATATAGATCCGTCATCCTGGCGAAGGTCGCTTGAATTCGCGCGCGAATTCAAGGTGTACCTCAGGCAGAAAAGGACTCGCCGCCGATATAGGTCTCCCCCTTCCCCACCACCCGCATTGCTGGCGCACCACCCGTCAAGCGTGCTACGCCTTTACCAAGGGATTGAGTGACGCCACCATCCGGAGTGGACGCGCTATCCGCTTGTTCCCTATATATAGAATTGTCATCCTGGCGAAGGCCAGGACCTCAGGCAGGATGAAGCGATCGGCCCATATAGCGCCCCCCCTCCCCCCCCCACATTGCTAGCGCACCACCCGTCAAGCGTGCTACGCCTCGCTGAGGCACGTGTCGAAGAGCGCAATTCGATGGACAGTGAAACTTCACTTCGGGAGAGGCCACCCGTCTTAGTGGTTGCCCTCGGCCTGTTCGCTTTTATGGCGATGTGCTTTTCACTGGTGCCGTATGCACTCCTGGCGCTGAACCATCAGTTCCTGCCGTCACCCAAATATCTCGTTGAAGTAAAATACATATCCTTAATAAGCGGCCTTGTGTGCGGTCTGCCGACCGCTTTTCTGCTCATGTCCGAGTCGCCGAATGCAAACAAGACCAGTGTTACATTCAATGTGTTTACCCCTGCTTTTGCGACTATTATGTTTTTCATCCTCGGCCACCAACTTGTAACAAGTTTAGTTCCAATAATAGCAGCCATCTGCTCTCAGCAAGAAGTTGAAATAATCTACGCTGTCAACGGGCGAGAGTCGATCAATTCGAGGTTCTGCAACGCACCGATCACCCTTGACTACATGCCATGGTATAGCGACCAACTCTGCAACTTCCCACCCTCGCTCCATCAAGAGCTGAGCCCTGGCACGCAGATCGTCGTAGCCGGGCGAGGAACCTCTTGGGGCCTGTTCGTTGAAAGCGCCCGTGTCGTGCCTCCGGCGGTGCTGCCGTGAGCCAGTTGTTCACAACCTCCGACAACCGCCTCCGCTATTGGCTGGTCGGCTCCGCCCTCCTGTGGCTGCAGCTGCCGGCCAAGTTCGGTGACATGATGTTCTCATCCGAGCTGTACGCGCCGAACCCGGTGTGCGACAGCGGGGGCCCTTTGTTCTTGGGTTTCTACGTCGTGTTGCTGCCTTGGGCAGTCCTTGCCGCGGCCTTTTCGGCGATCGTCATGTTTGCCGTGGTGCGCAAGAGAGAAGCGGGAGTTCCGGTTCTCAGCGCCTTCCTGGGAAGCAAGCCCAAGAACCTGGCCGTCTCCACCGTCATCGCGCTGGCTATACTGCCGCTTTTGTTCGACGTCGCTCAGTCTCTGTGGGAGACCGTCATACCACAGACCGTCGCGAGCGATTGCGGCGGAACGGCTGACCTCGTCACCCTCCATGTACGCCGCTCGCTCTTTCAGGTCTGCCCGTTCATAGACCTGATGCTGGTGCTCTGGTTCCTGCACATCAGGGCACTCCTCCTCTCGAAGCGCTCATCCTGACGCGCCCGGCATCAGTCCGCTCTCCCCTCCCTCAAAAACGCCACGAACCGCCCCCTGAACGCCCCCACCGCCTCGTCCCCGCACCTCAGCCCCGCCTCGATCTCGATCCGCGCCTTCTTCCGGCTCTCCAGCGTCTTCAGGAACCCCGGCCAATCGGATTCGGCGCTGATCGCTCCCGTCGCCACGAACTCCCCTTGTATCGGCCGCAGATACTCCATCGTGTTGGTGTGGATGACGATCTCCGATGGCAGGCCGGCGTCGGTCAGGCGGGCGTACAGCGTCGACCAGGCCGCGACGATGCAGAGGGTCGAGGCGCTGCCGCCGAAGCCGGTGCCCTTGGGATTGAGGTTGGGCGCGAGCGGGGCGGCGAGGGTGACGGTGCCCGATGTGACGGCCCGCACAGACACGCCCATGGCCCGGGTCAGCGGGATCTGCTGGTGCAGATAGATTTCCAGATCGTCTCGTTCCATCGCGGTGGCCGCTCCAGCATCGAGCCCTGTCGGGCAAGGCGGGGAGCAAGCTACCGCAACGCCACGCCGGGGCAAATGCGGCCGATATGTCCGGCGGCGCCTCTTCCTGCCCGAGATCCTCTGCCTGCGCAGAGGAGGACAGCTTTATGTATAGGAAACAGCGGGATAGTGCGTCGTTCGCTGGATAGAGCGTCGCGCATCGGATGGCGCAACGCTCTCCGGCTGGTCTCCTGTTCCATCATACTGTCCTCCTCTCTCGAAGGCAGAGGATCTCGGGCAGGAAGAGGCAATAGCCGATATCGGGCTCCCTTCGCCCCTTGCCACCGCATGCCCCCACCCAACGCCGTTGACAATTCCCGCCCCCGCGCTAGCCTCCCCCCATGATCACCATGCTCGCCCTCTCGACGTCCTCGACCACCGCCGCGCGGCGGTTGGGTGCGTCATGAGGTAGAGCCGCTTCAGACGAAACCGATCGACCCGCCGGATGCGAGCGGGTTTTTTTGTGCCTGCCGCGTCCCACCCGATGGAGGACGACAGCATGCAGGACCAGCTCATCGAAGCCGCGCTGGCGGCGGCCCGCAAATGCCTTGCCACCCGCTTCAAGGGTGCATCGCACCTGTTCGTGGCCGGCTCGATCCTGCGCGGCGACGGCAACGCCTTTTCCGACATCGACATGGTGATCCTCTACCCCAGGCTCGAGCGGGCGTGGCGGGAGTCCTTCGTGCTCGACGGCTTTCCCGTCGAGGCCTTCGTGCAAGACCCGGAAACGCTCGCCTACTTCTTCGAGAACGACGCGGAGCGCGGCGTCCCCGTCATCATCGACATGGTGTCGAACGGCGTGATTCTCGGCGACGCACCGGACGAGGCCGCCACCCTGCAGCAACGGGCGCGGCAGATCCTTGCTGCGGGGCCGAAACCGCTCGCCGGCGCGCCGCTCGATGCCTTGCGCTACATCCTGACCGACCTCGCCGACGACCTGCGCGCCGAGCGACCGGCCGACGAGATTGCCGCCACCGCCGCGCAGCTCTACCCGCGCCTCATCGACCTGATGCTGCTCGGGCGCAACCATTGGACCGGCAACGGAAAGTGGGGGCCGCGCCTGCTGCGGCGGCTCGATCCCGCGCTCGCGTCCCTCACGGCTGATGCGTTCAGAGACGCCGTGCAAGGCAACCCGGCCGCGCTCCTGTCGCTGACGGATCGGGAACTGACCCGTCATGGCGGTCCCTGCTTCGACGGCTACCGCTCCGACGCGGCCGAGAGCGCGCGGCTGCCCTCCTCTGCCAAGGCAGACGATCCCGCGCAAGCCGCGCCATGAGGCTCCCCCACACGCAGAAGACCGCATTCGTCCAGCCCTGCAACTCTGCTAAAATGTCGCCGAAGGGACCGGCGCCATGACACTGACACTTGGGCAGTTGCAGGACACGCTCGCCACCGTGCTCGATCTGGTGGAGCGGGAGGGGAGCTTCGACTACCGGCTGGTCGGCACCGCCGCCGATCTGTTGCGCGGGGCGCCGATCGAGGCGGCCGATGTCGACTTTCTGGTGCGCACGCGCGCCGAGATCGACATCTTCGCCCGGGCGCTCGCCGGCTTCCGCTGCCTCACCCCGCCCACCTGGCTGGAGTGCGGCGGCCAGTATTACGCCGCCTACGAGGTGGACGGCGTTGAGGTCGACGCCAGCACCGTCGAAACGCCCACCGAATCCGCCTTCATCGAGGCGCGGGGCGACGGCCCCTGGACGCATTTTGTCGAGATCGACGTGGGCGAGCGCAGCATCAAGGCGGTAGCGCCCGAACTCCGCCTCGCCACCGAACTCGTCCGCGACCGCCAGGACCGGGCCGAGACCATCGCCCGCTGGCTGCGCGACCACGGCTGCGACACGGCGCTTCTGAACAACGCGCTGGATGCCCAGGACATCGGCGAAGACGCCCGCGCGCCGGTGATGGCGATCATCGGCGGTTGAGTGGGCGCCAGCCGCTTGTTCTCGTTGCATGAAGCCGTCAGACCCGGGTCGGGCGCCTCATCACGATACGGTCGGGGCGAAGGCGGGCGCCGTCACCACTCGCCTTGGTAGCGTTGCACCCGGCAGGCGTGTTATGCCTGCCGGCGGATGGAGTGGCTCAGCGTGCGGCGATGAACCAGGGCGATGGATTTCGGATGAAGCGCGGGTTGACCCCGTTCAAGATCGGCCTTTCCGGCTTCCTGCTCTTCTCGTTTCTCTTCCTGCCCTACGGTTTCGCGCCGCATCAGTTCTTGCCATCGGCCGCTTACGTCGAGAGCGTGAAGTACTACGCCCTGCTGACCGCAGCGATCTCAGCGATGCTCGGGATCGCGTTGATGGCCCACCTGCCGCGCAACCCCAAAATGGAAACCAGCCTGCAGCGTCTCGTAAGCGTTGTTCTGGCTCCAATCGCCTTCGCGGCCTTCAGCCACATGTTTGTGACCACGACCATTCCGCTCTATGTGGCGCTCCTGTGGGGTGAAGAGACGAGCATGACATTCGCCGTGGCGTCGCTGGAGCATACCGGCGCAAAGTCCTGCAAGACCTCGGTCCGTCTTGCCGGAATGCGGACACTCAATGACAAGCTGTGCGACCTCCCGCCTGATATCCAGCAGCAACTGAGAAGCGGCTCCGAAATCGTCATCACCGGACGCGGAACGCACATGGGCCTGTTCGTTGAGAACGCCCGCCTGGCGGAGCCGGCGGCGAGGCCGTAAAGGCGCCTCGGGCACAATCCGCCACCGACGGGGTGTGCAGGCATGGTAGCATTAATACTGATGCATGAAACGGAAAGCGTGCGTCGCTATCGCTCACAACCTTAACCAACCATCAACCTTAATTTGTAACCAATTGCTTCGACGGGGTTCGCTGCCGAACCGGTCGACGCGAGCGCTTGGTCGATGACGGGAAAGGCGCGGACCCGACCGTTCCGGCAGTCATCAGCCACCCAGGAAGGGGAATTTCATGCGTCTCGCTCTTGCTGCCGCTGTCGCAGCTCTCACGGTATCGACGGCGTCGGCCGCCGACATGGACGTGCTTCGGCCCAGCATCTCGGACCAGCCGGCAACCACGCGGACCATCGACTGGACCGGCATGCAGTTCGGCGTCACCGGCGGCGGCGATCTGACGCGTGCCGATGGCTCCAAGTTCGGCAACACTACGCAGGATTTCCCCGGCGCGCATGTCAGCTTGTTCGCCGGCTACCAGGAACAGCTCGACAGCAACTTCGTGCTGGGCCTCGAAGGCGACGTGACCTACACTGGCGGCAACGCAAAAACTCTCGGCCGCTACGACGACACCTACACCCTTCTCGGTACGGACAAACTCAGCTCCGATTGGTCCGGGTCCATTCGCGCCCGCGTCGGCTATGCCTTCGACAACCTGCTGCTCTACTCGACGGCCGGCTATGTGGCGACGCGGATCGTCGACAAGGCCAACACGACCGTCGCGACCGGCACTTTCAACGAGTACTTCCACGGCCTGACGATCGGTGCCGGCGCCGACTATGCGTTCACGCAGAAGCTCTTCGGGCGCGCCGAGTATCGCTACAACAAGTTCTTCGAAAAGCAAATCGGCTCGAAGGAGGCGGATCTATCCCAGCATGTCGTCAGCGTCGGCGTCGGCATGAAGTTCTGAGCCGAGCTGCTTTTCGCGACAGCATCGCAACCGGTCGGAGCCATCCGGCCGGTTTTGTCATTGGCGCGGCGTGGGCAAGGCATTCGCGCTCGTCATGTGAGGGGCGCTCGATATCGGCCGATCGCTCCATCCTGCCTGAGGTCCTCTGCCTTCGCAGAGGATGACAAAAGCTATATATAACAAATAGATATATCTCAATCACTTCATCCGGCGGTCTGCCACGGCAAAGGTAAGGGGGCGGGGCCTTTGAGGTCGCGCAACATGACCGGCGAGGTTCTCGGAGATCCGACCAAGTATTTGTTTCATATCAATAAATTGTCATCCTGCGCGAAGGCGCAGGACCTCGGGCAGAACGAGGCGATCGGTCCATATCACCCTCCCTCTTCACCCCCTCCCCCGCCGCAGCCGCCCGCTCAGCCTCAGGCCGTCGCGCAGGCTGAGGGACAGGAGGGCGAGGTTGGCGGCGCCGACGACCAGCTCGATCGCCTGCACGGCGTAGAAGGCGCCGTCGAAGGCGCCGTCGCGCGCCTTCATGGCCAGGAACAGCGCGGCGGGGACCAGGATCAGCACCCCGTTAGCGGCGATGATCGGCATGCGCCGGAGCTTGACGCCGATCAGCCCGCCGCGCCGCCCCCTTGCCAGCGACAGGCCGGTGCCGCCCGTCGCCATCAGCGCCGGGATCAGCAGCAGGAAGCCCCAGGGAATGGCGGTCTTTACCAGGGTCACGGTCTCGGGCGCGCCGATGAGCTCGGAGACGGCCGTCGACAGCCAGAAGACGACGATGGTCGACAGGGCCAGCACCCCGGCCACGGGATGGATCAACTTCTTCATGGTCGGAAACTCCGGACTGCCGGCGCCACCTTGCATCGGCGACGCCTCGATAGTATCGTCATCAAGATGCATATTTGACATCATGGTGTCAATAACAACAGATGGTGACAATGACCGATGACGGCCGCGCCCCCGCCGGAGACGCCCTGACCGGGCTGATCCTCACCCTGTTCCGGGCCAACAACCTGACGCTGACCTGGGGCGACCGCATGGTAGCGCCCCTGGGGCTGACCAGCGCCCGCTGGCAGATGCTGGGCGCCATCGCCTTTGCCCGCCGGCCGCGCCCCGTCGCCTGGCTGGCGCGCGACCTCGGCGCCAACCGGCAGAACGTGCAGCGCATCGTCAACGAGCTGGAAAAGGACGGCCTCGTCGCCTTCGAGCCCAACCCCCACCACAAGCGCGCCCACCTCGTGGTGCTCACCGACCGGGGCCGGCAGACCTACGAGGAAGCGCTGCGCCTCTACGCGCCCCGCGCCGCCGCCTTGGCCGACGGCCTCGCCCCCGAGGACATCGCCACCGCCCGCCGGGTGCTGGACACGCTGAGGGCAAGGCTGGAGGCGGAGGACGCGGCCTGATCGCATCCGCCCCATATCCCCCATTGACGGGGCGGGCTTTCATCACGATACGGTCGGGGCGGACATCATGGCGAACACCGCCAGAAAAGAAACAAGGAGCCGACCGTGAGCCAACCGACCGTCGCAGACGCCATCGAGCGGGTTTATGACTCTCTGCAGGCCGACAATGCCGATCTCGACCTGCACATCGCCACGCTCAAGGCCGCGCTGGCCGAGGCCGGCCAGAAGGAAGCCGTCTTCGACCCGGCCCGCCTCGCGCAGGGCAACCGCTCCGGCCGCAAGCTGATGCAGGCCTATTTCCGCCAGCGCGGCGTGAAGGTGACGTTCTCGGGGGCGTAAGGCTGTCGGCGAGCATCGCTTCGGCGCCCGATATCGCGCGCCCTTGTAACTTAGCCCCACCGCGATCTGGTATCCTTTCGGTTGCGGTGGTGGACGGGAGACCGACGCCCCTTAGGGACACCAAGCCCGTGGGAGAGCAAG
>NZ_JAMDLH010000005.1 GCF_023721755.1 Pleomorphomonas sp. NRK KF1
GTTCGTTCTGAGCCAGGATCAAACTCTCATGTTCAAGAGTTCTTTCCCGAAATCACAAGTTCACTTGACGAGGTCCATTCCAATCAAACCCCCGAAAGGGCCCAACCGAAACGGTCCTTAGTATCAAGAAACGTGAATTCCGGACTTAGCTCTTCTTGACACACAACAAACCCCGAGAGGCCTGTCACGTGCCGAATGCCCCAAGCGCCGGCCACGTTTCTCTTTCTTCCTATTCACTTGTCAAAGAACCGAGGAGAACCAGCCCCTCAAACCCGCCGCCTCAGCGCCACCAGCTTACCGCCAGGACCAGGCAACAGAAACTCGCCGGCACCACGTCGCCGCAGCGCCGCCGTCGATGAACGTGCTTATAGGGATCGCCGTTCTGGCTGTCAACACGGTCTTGTGACACGCGTTTTTCGGCAGCGATAGTCGACTTTCGGCTGATTTCCGGGACATTTTTGGCCCTCATCGATCAAAGCCGGGTAAGTTGCCGACAATTTCAGCGAACTTTTCGCTGCCTTATTTTTCACCACCCGACAAGCAGCGCCGGAAACCCGCCATTCGCCGCCTCGACGCCCAACTACCGCCCCATTTTTCACCGACGGAGTTAGTCGGCGGACGCTTTTTCTCCGGAGAAGCGATGCCAACGGCGGAGCCGACATTGACAAGCCGCGACACCGGGCGGCAAAGTCACGCCAAATTCAAGGAAGGCGCCAGGGTTCGCCGGCATGCCCGCGAACAAGACCCAAGCGCTCCACCATCAACGGGCGGAAGCAAGACACCATCCATGAATGCCGCGCGTCCCCTGCACCGGAACGATAACGTCGAGCTCGGTGATCTGCCGCCGCTTCTGACGTCTGGTGCTCGCGGCCTGCCCGACCGGCGCGGCGTATCGATCCGGTGGCTGACCGGCACGGTGCTCGCGACCTTTGCCTCGACCTTCCTTATGGGCGGCGCACTCTATGCAGCCTTCGACGGCCGCGAGACCATCGCCGAGCCCTCGGGCACCGTCACGCGCTCCGCCGTCGTGGTGCCGACGCCGGACAACGAGCTGATCGCCAAGGGCGACTTTCCGATCGTCGAGGCCAATCTCGAGCCGGCCAAGCAGATTCTCAAGGTGTCGACCATCGCCAAGGACGGCGAGCACGACATCATCCGCCTGAAACCGTTCGCCAAGGTGTCGACCACCCTGGTCTCGGACATGGCCGAGATCACCGACCCCATTCCGCCCTACAATCCGCTCCGCATCTTCGCCGACGCCAACGCCGGCAGCCCGGAAGGCGGCGAGGCGATGCTCTACGGCGCCGCCGTCGAGAGCGACATGATGCTGAAGGTCACCGACTTCCCGGTGAACGACCCGACGCTCGAAGCCTCCATACCGCTCGACATCGCCCAGACCGAACGGATCGTGCGCGAAGCGGCGAGCTTCCTCAACGGCACCAACGTCAAGACCGCATCGCTGTCGCCGATCGACCAGTCGCGTTTCGACTTCGGCTTTGCCGAACCGTCGGCGCTGGACCAGTTCGGCGTGCGCATCGTCCCCGAGAACGTGTCCTTCGTGCCGACGACCACCGCCGAGCCGGCATCCTCGGGTTCGGGCAGCGCCTTCGAGGACCGGCGCGTCGCCGTCGAGGCCGACGAGCCGCTCGAGCAGCTGCTGACCGATAACGAAGCGACCGACGACGAAGCCGGCGACATCGTGCTCGCCTTCCACAAGGCCGATCGCCTGCGTCTTCTGAAGATCGGCGACGAGGTTCACATCCGCCTCGCGCCAGACCCCGACGACGAGACGGCGCGCTATCGGCCGATCCTCGTCTCCATCTATCGCGACGGCGGCCACCTCGGTTCGGTCGGTCTCGGTGACGATAGCTCCTACATAGCGGTCGACGAACCTCCCGCCAGCGAACAGGCGGTCGCCGGCAACGACAGCGACGAGAACAGCCCGCGACCGCGCCTTTACGAGAGCCTTTACGAGACGTCGCTCAAGAATGGCGTCCCCCCAGCCCTCATCGACGAGTTGGTGCGCGTCTTCTCCTTCGACCTCGACTTCAACACCCGCATCCAGCCGGGCGACAGCTTCCAGATGGTCTATACGCTCGGCGACGACGGCGAGGAGACCGACAACGGCGAGATCGTCTTCACCTCGATCACGCTCGGCGGCAAGGAGCGCCGTTTCTACCGCTATCGCGCGCCCGACGACGGCACGATCGACTACTATGACGACAGCGGCAAGAGCGCCAAGAAATTCCTGATGCGCAAACCGATGTCGGGCGGCACCTTCCGTTCCGGCTTCGGCGCCCGCAACCATCCGCTGCTCGGCGTCACTCGCATGCACACCGGTGTCGACTGGGCGGCGCCACGCGGCACGCCGATCATGTCGGCCGGCGACGGCATCGTCACCTACGCTCGCTGGAAGAACGGTTACGGCAACTACATCGAGGTCCAGCACACCAACGGCTATGCCACCGCCTATGCCCACCAAACCGGCTTTGCAAAGGGCATCAAGGAGGGCGTGCGGGTTCGGCAGGGCCAGGTGATCGGCTATGTCGGCACCACCGGCCTCTCCACCGGTCCGCATCTCCACTACGAGGTGCACGTCAACGGCACGCCGGTCGATCCGCTCCGCATCAAGCTGCCTCAGGGCCGCACGTTGGACGGCAACGTGCTCGCCGCCTTCCAGGCGGAGCGCGACCGCGTCGACACTTTGCTCGCCGGCGAAAGCCAGACGGCCCGTGCGGCGACCACAGCCAGTGGCGGTTAGTTGGCCGTCAGTCGGCACTCATACGGATAAACACTTACAACCCTCTTGAACATCGGCGAGCCTCGCCCCATTTCAGCCCCGACCCGTTAGGTCCGGGCCCCTCTGGCAGAAGCCGCCGGCGCATCTGCGATGTCGGACCTTTGTCGACGCATCCCGCCGGCAGAGTTCGCGACCTTGGATCTTGCTCTCCTCGCCACGCCCTGGCTCGGCACGCCACTTTATCTCTGGCTGGCCTTCCTCAGCCTCGTCGCCTTTCTGCTCGCCTTCGACCTCGGCGTTCTTCATCGCAAGTCGGAGGAGATCTCCATCCGCCAGAGCCTCATCCTGTCGGGCGGCTACATCGCCATCGGCCTCATGTTCGGCGGTTTCGTCTGGTGGCATATCGGCGCCGAGTCAGGCCTCGCCTATCTCACCGGCTTCGTCATCGAGAAGACGCTGGCGCTCGACAACATCTTCGTCATTGCGCTCATCTTCTCCTTCTTCGGCATTCCCCGCCGCTACCAGCACCGGGCGCTGTTCTGGGGCATCCTCGGCGTCATCGTCCTGCGCGGCATCATGATCGGCGCCGGCGCCACCCTGGTCGCCGAGTTTCACTGGATCCTCTATCTCTTCGCTGCCTTCCTGGTGCTGACCGGCATCAAGATGCTGGTCACCGAGGACAAGGAGCCCGACCTCGACAAGAACCCGCTTGTCGGCTTCTTGCGCCGCCACCTCAACGTCACCAAGGAGCTCGACGGCGATCGCTTTTTCGTCCGCAGACCGCTCGCGGATAGCGGCCGCATGGCCCTGCACGCGACGCCACTGTTCCTGGCTCTGGTGTTGATCGAGGCCGCCGACATCGTATTCGCCGTCGATTCCGTGCCGGCCATCTTCGCCATCACCACCGACGCCTTCGTCATCTACACCTCGAACATCTTCGCCATTCTCGGCCTGCGCGCGCTCTACTTCGCCCTCGCCGCGATGATCCACCGCTTCCGCTACCTGAAGCCGGCACTGGCCCTGGTGCTGGTGTTCATCGGCAGCAAGGTGTTCGTGGCCGAACTCATGGGCCTCGACAAATTCCCGGCCGCCATCTCTCTCGGCGTCACGTTCGCGCTGGTTGCCGGCGGCGTCCTGGTCAGCCTCATCAAGACGCGGCAGGAGACCAAGGTTCTGTCCGACAACGGTTGACGAGGCCTCATCAAATCGGAGTGAGCCGGCTGGCGATCGCCAGCCGGAGCGCTATAGAAGGCCGACCCTAGAGCGCCGTGCGATCTGAATGAACCGGATCGGCGCTCTAGACTTTTGTTTAGTAAGCATCATCTTTTCGATCCTCGTTTCACTGCGGTCGAATGATGCTCCAGCGGAACGGCCTCATGATCATCGGACCCTTCATCAACGGCGCCGCCATTCTCCTCGGCGCCTTCGGCGGCACGCTCATCGCCCACCATATGCCGGAACGGCTCCGGGCCGGCATGCCACTCGCCTTCGGCGTATCGTCCATGGCCATGGGCGTGGTGCTGATCGCCCACGTCGCTAACATGCCGGTGATGGTGATCGCCACCGTGCTCGGCGCGCTCATCGGAGAACTCATCCGCATCGAGGACGGGCTCTCGCTGATCGGCGGCCTTGCCAAACGCCTGGTGGAGAGGGTGGCGAAAACGCCGCGCGGCATTTCCCACGAGGCCTTCATCGAGAGCTTCGTCGCCATTCTCGTGCTGTTCTGCGCCTCCGGCGCCGGCATCTTCGGCGCGCTCAACGAGGGCATGACGCACGACCCGAGCGTGCTGATCGCCAAGGCCTTCCTCGACTTGCCCACCGCCGCCATCTTCGCGACAACGCTCGGCCTGTCGGTCGCCACCATCGCCGTCCCGCAAATGGCCATCCAGATGGCCCTCGCCTTCGGCGCCACCCTTCTGATGCCACTGACCACGCCGGACATGGTCGCCGACTTCTCCGCCACCGGCGGCGTGATGATGCTGGCCACCGGCCTCCGCATCTGCGGCATCAAGATGTTCCCGATCGGCAACATGCTGCCCGGCCTCATCATCGCCATGCCGGTGTCGGCCTTGTGGTCGATGGCGTTCTGAAACGAGAACCGGCCGGGTCTCCCCGGCCGGCCTGATAGTTTCGCGCTGACGTCGCTTACGCCGCGACGTCGCGGATCTCCGAGAACAGCAGCCGGTCGCTGCCACCGGTCACCGCCACGGTGTCGCCGTCGCGGACATGGCCGGCCAGGATGCGCTCGGCCAGCGGATCCTGGAGCTGGCGCTGGATGACCCGCTTCAGCGGCCGCGCGCCGTAGACCGGGTCGTAGCCCTTGTCGGCCAGCCACGTCCGCGCGCTGTCGTCGAGCGTCAGCGTCACCTTGCGATCTTCCAGCAGCGCCTCGAGACGCTTGAGCTGGATGTCGACGATGGCGCCCATTTCCGTCCGCTTCAGGCGATGGAACAGCACGATCTCATCGAGGCGGTTGAGAAACTCCGGCCGGAAGGCCGAGCGAACCACGCCCATCACCTGCTCGCGCACCGCGTCGACGTCCTCGCCTTCCTTCTGGCCCGCGAGATACTCCGACCCGAGGTTCGACGTCAGGATGATCATCGCATTCTTGAAGTCCACCGTGCGGCCCTGGCCGTCGGTGAGGCGACCGTCGTCGAGCACCTGCAGGAGCACGTTGAACACGTCCGGATGCGCCTTCTCGATCTCGTCGAACAGCACGACCTGGTAAGGCCGACGCCGCACTGCCTCGGTCAGCGCACCGCCCTCGTCGTAGCCGACATAGCCCGGAGGGGCGCCGATCAGCCTGGAAACCGAGTGCTTCTCCATGTACTCGGACATGTCGATGCGCACCATGGCGTGCTCGTCGTCGAACAGGTAAGCGGCGAGCGCCTTGGTCAGTTCGGTCTTGCCGACGCCGGTGGGGCCAAGGAACATGAACGAGCCGATCGGACGGTTCGGATCCTGCAGGCCGGCACGGGCGCGGCGGACGGCCGTCGAAACGGCATGCACCGCCTCGGCCTGGCCGACGACGCGCTTGGCGAGTTCGTCCTCCATCCTGAGCAG
This sequence comes from Pleomorphomonas sp. NRK KF1, assembly GCF_023721755.1. GTDB lineage: Bacteria > Pseudomonadota > Alphaproteobacteria > Rhizobiales > Pleomorphomonadaceae > Pleomorphomonas. The sequence goes on from NZ_JAMDLH010000005.1 coordinate 5,804, forward strand.
CTTCTCGCGCTCGCCTTCCAGCATCTTGTCGACGGGAACGCCGGTCCAGCGCGAGACGACCTGCGCCACGTGGTCGGGCGTCACCGCTTCCTCCAGCATGCCGTCGCCCTGCCCGGCTGCCGCCTCGGTTGCCTTCAACTCGAACTCGATACCCGGGATGACGCCATAGGCGAGTTCGCCGGCCCGCTGATACTCGCCCTTGCGCTGGGCAATGGCGAGATCGTTGCGTGCCTCGTCGAGCCGGCGCTTCAGCTCCGCCGCGTGGCCGAGCTTGTCCTTCTCGGCCTTCCAGCGAGCGGTCAGCGCCGCCGACTCCTGTTCCAGTTCGGCAAGCTCGCGCTCAAGCCGCTCCAGCCGGTCGCGCGAAGCCGCGTCGGTTTCCTTCTTCAGCGCCTCCTGCTCGATCCGGAGCTGGATCACCCGCCGGTCGATCTCATCGAGCTCTTCGGGCTTGGAATCCACCTGCATCCTCAGCCGCGAGCCTGCCTCGTCGACGAGGTCGATCGCCTTGTCGGGCAGGAAGCGGTCGGTGATGTAGCGGTTGGAGAGCGTCGCCGCCGCAACCAGAGCCGCGTCGGTGATGCGCACCTTGTGGTGCTGCTCGTACTTTTCCTTGATGCCGCGCAGGATGGAGACGGTATCGGCCACCGTCGGCTCGTCGACGAACACCGGTTGGAAGCGCCGGGCCAGCGCCGCGTCCTTCTCCACATACTTGCGATACTCGTCGAGCGTGGTGGCGCCGACGCAGTGCAGCTCGCCGCGCGACAAGGCCGGCTTCAGAAGGTTGGAGGCATCCATGGCGCCGTCGGCCTTGCCGGCGCCCACCAGCGTGTGCATCTCGTCGATGAACAGGATGACGCCGCCTTCGGCCGCCGTCACTTCCGACAGCACCGCCTTGAGGCGCTCCTCGAACTCGCCACGATATTTCGCGCCGGCGATCAGAGCGCCCATGTCGAGGGCGAGCAGTTCCTTGTCCTTCAGGCTCTCCGGCACGTCCCCGTTGACGATGCGCAGCGCCAAGCCCTCCGCGATGGCGGTCTTGCCGACGCCCGGCTCGCCGATCAGCACCGGGTTGTTCTTGGTGCGGCGGCTCAGCACCTGGATGGTGCGGCGAATCTCTTCATCGCGGCCGATCACCGGATCGAGCTTGCCGTCGCGCGCTGCCTTGGTCAGGTCGCGGGCGTACTTCTTCAGCGCGTCATAGCCGCTTTCGGCCGAGGCGCTGTCGGCCGTGCGGCCCTTGCGGATCTCGTTGACGGCGGCATTGAGCGCATTGGCGGTAACACCGGCGTCCTTCAGGATCTTGGCCGTGCCGGCCTCGGCCTCGACGGCGAGCGCGATGAGCAGCCGCTCGACAGTGACGAAGCTGTCTCCCGCCTTGTCGGCCAGAGCCTCGGCGGTGGCAAACACCTTGGCCGTCGGCGCGGTCAGATAGAGCTGGCCGTTGCCACCGGAAACGCGCGGCATCGCCTCGAGCGCCCGGTCGACGGCGGCAAGCGCCCGACCGGCGTCACCACCGGCGGCGTTGATCAGGCCGGCGGCCATTCCCTCGGGGTCGTCGAGCAGCACCTTGAGAAGATGCTCGGGGGCGAACTGCTGGTGGCCGCGACCAAGCGCCATGGTCTGGGCCGACTGGACGAAGCCGCGCGCCCGCTCGGTATACTTTTCGAAATTCATCTGGACATCCTTTCCTGGAGCCCGCCTCCACCGTCCGAAGCCCGGCGGAAGCGTCTGGATATCTTGAGCTTAGGCTACGGCCCTTGCTCCTCGCCGACCAATATGGGGACCGAGGCGAGCGCCGAAAAGGGGCCATTCAAAAGACGAGGCCCGCCACGACGGAATCCGTCGGGCGGGCCGAAAGGCAATGCAGAACCGGATCAGGCGCTGGCAAGCGCCGGGTGCAGGAGATCGTCGATGCCGAGCGCCCCGCGCAGCATGGAGCGATCCTTGGCGATGTCGGCCACCGTATAGCGGTCGAGCACGGCGAAGAAGGCACCGAGCGCCTCGCGCAGCACGCGGTTGTACTCGCAGGAAAGGATCAGCGGGCAGTCCTTGCGCCCCTCCTCCGAGAAGCACTCCGCCATCTGGAAGCTTTCCTCGGTGGCGGCGATGACGTCGCCGAGCTTGATCTCGTCCGCCGGACGGCCGAGCTTCAGCCCGCCGTGACGCCCGCGGATGGTCTCGATGAACTTGTGATCCACAAGCACCTTCAGAATCTTGAACAGGTGCGTCTCCGACATGTCGAAGGTGGCGGCGATGTCAGCGACGCGGCTCGGGCGGTCGGGATTCACCGCGCAATAGAGCAGCACCCTGATCGAGTAGTTGGTGGCTTGGGTAAGGCGCATGACACCATCTGATTAAAGAGTTGACACTAAAAGTCAAGATTAATCGTTCAATTCCAGCATGCGCCTTTGGGGCTGCCGACATAATTCGTGCTATTGCTGATCAGCTTTTCCAATTGGCCTTTCAGGCAACAATTTCGACGAATTGTCTATGCCTGACCCCGTCCGTCCGGAAAATCGGCGACCTCCCGGACGGGACTGGCGGTCGAACATCAGGCAAACTGACCGTGGCAGTGCTTGAACTTCTTGCCGGAGCCGCACGGGCACGGCTCGTTGCGGCCAACATGCCCCCAGGTCGAGGGATCGTTGGCATCGCGGGCAACCGGCCCAGCGGCAAAGGCCGGCGCCGGACCGGCAGTTTCCTCATCGAGGCCGGTCGCGGGATCGGCATGGTGGGCCGACAGGGCCCGATCGTCGAAGGCCGGCGTCTCGGGCGGCGCCTGACGCACCTCGACGCGGCTGAGGTTGGTCGTCACCTGCCGGCGCAGATCGTTGAGCAGCGTCTCAAACAGCGAGAACGCCTCGGTCTTGTACTCGTTGAGCGGATCGCGCTGGGCATAGCCACGGAAGCCGACTACCGAGCGAAGGTGATCGAGATGGGCGAGATGCTCGCGCCAAAGGTTGTCCAGCGTCTGGAGAAGGATGGCCTTCTCGACCCGGCGCATCAGCTCGGCACCGACGCGCTCCTCGCGAGCCGCGAAGTCGGCGTCGGCCGCGGCGATGAGGCGCTCCTCGATCTCCTGGTCGGCGATGCCCTCTTCCTTCGCCCAGTCGGCGACGGGAACCTCGATGTTCAGGGTCTCGATCACCGCGTCATGCAGCCCCTTGACGTCCCACTGCTCGGCATAGGCGTTCTCGGGGATGTGCTGCGCAACGAGGGCGGAAATCACCTCGCGCCGCATGTCGGCGACGGTATCGGCGACGCTCTCTTCCGTCATCAGCTCGATGCGCTGCTCGAAGATCACCTTGCGCTGATCGTTCATGACGTTGTCGAACTTGAGAAGGTTCTTGCGGATGTCGAAGTTGCGCGCCTCGACCTTCTGTTGCGCCTTCTCGAGGGCCTTGTTGATCCACGGATGGATGATGGCCTCGCCGTCCTTCAGGCCGAGCTTCTGCAGCATGCCGTCCATGCGGTCGGAGCCGAAGATGCGCATCAGGTCGTCCTGAAGCGACAGGTAGAAGCGCGACTGGCCGGGGTCGCCCTGACGGCCGGAACGGCCGCGCAGCTGATTGTCGATGCGGCGGCTTTCATGGCGTTCGGTGCCGAGCACGAACAGGCCGCCGGCGGCCAACGCCTTCTCTTTGAGACGGACGACGTCTTCGCGGATCTTGGCCTCGCGGGCGTCGCGCTCCGGTCCCGGCGGCACGTCGGCGAGCTTGCGGGCGATCAGCATGTCGGCGTTGCCGCCGAGCTGGATGTCGGTGCCGCGGCCGGCCATGTTGGTGGCGATCGTCACGGCGCCCGGCAGGCCGGCCTGCGAGATGATGTAGGCTTCCTGCTCGTGGTAGCGGGCGTTAAGCACCTGGAACACCGGCTTGTCGCCGTCCATCAGCACATCCGGATCGCTCTGCTGGAAGCCGCGCTTCTGCAGAAGCTCGGCCAGCTGCTCGGACTTTTCGATCGAGGTGGTGCCGACCAGGATGGGCTGGCCCTTTTCCTTGCAGGCACGGATGGTCTCGACGATGGCGGCGTATTTCTCCTCGACGGTCCGGTAGACCTCGTCATGGTCGTCGATGCGGGAGATCGGCCGGTGGGTCGGAACCTCGACGACCTCAAGGTCGTAGATGTCGGCGAACTCGTCCGCTTCCGTCGACGCCGTGCCGGTCATGCCGGCCAGCTTCTCGTACATGCGGAAGTAGTTCTGGAAGGTGATCGAGGCGAGCGTCTGGTTCTCGGGCTGGATGCGAACGTGCTCCTTGGCCTCCAGCGCCTGGTGCAGGCCGTCCGAATAGCGGCGGCCCGGCATCATGCGGCCGGTGAACTCGTCGATGATGACCACCTCGTTGTCCTTGACGATGTAGTCGCGATCGCGCTGGAACAGCTTGTGCGCCCGAAGGGCCTGGTTGAGGTGGTGGACGACCGAGACGTTCTCGACGTCATAGAGCGAACCACCCTTGAGGAGGCCGGCCGCGCGCAGGCGTTCTTCCATGCGTTCGGTGCCGACCTCGGAGAAGATGGCCGTGCGCTGCTTCTCGTCGACCTCGAAATCCTCGTCGGCGATGCCGGGAATGAAGGTGTCGATGGTGTTGTAGAACTCGGAGCGGTCTTCGAGCGGGCCGGAGATGATCAGCGGCGTGCGCGCCTCGTCGATCAGGATCGAGTCCACCTCGTCGACGATGGCGTAGTGGTGGCCGCGCTGCACCATCTGCGCCTTCTCATACTTCATGTTGTCGCGCAGATAGTCGAAACCGAGCTCGTTGTTGGTGGCGTAGGTGATGTCGCAGGCATAGGCGGCGCGGCGTTCGTCGTCGGAAAGACCGTGGACGATGATGCCGACCGTTAGCCCGAGGAAGCGGTAAACCCGCCCCATCCACTCGGCGTCGCGGCTGGCCAGATAGTCGTTGACGGTGACGACGTGGACGCCCTTGCCCGGCAGCGCGTTGAGATAGACGGCGAGCGTCGCTACCAGCGTCTTGCCTTCGCCGGTCTTCATCTCGGCGATGTCGCCGTCGTTGAGCACCATGCCGCCGATCAGCTGCACGTCGAAATGACGCTGGCCGAGAGCGCGCTTGGCGGCCTCGCGCACCACTGCGAAAGCCGGGAGCAGAAGCGTGTCGAGCTCGGCACCGGCGGCGAGCTTCTCGCGGAATTCGACGGTCTTGCCGGCGAGCGCCTCGTCGGACAGAGCCTCCATCTCCTTCTCGAGTGCGCCGATCGCCTGCACGGCGGGGCGGTAGGAGCGAATACGACGATCGTTCGCCGAACCGAAAATCTTGCGTGCTAATCCGCCGAGGCCGACCATGGCAGCCCATCCCTTCGATCAGAATTCCATGCGCAGGCGCTGGAAAGAACAATGGCGGCGCCCGAAGTTTGGTTCCGCGCCGCCGTTCGCCCGACCTGCCAAGCCACGCTCCATCTATGGCGGGGTCGGAGATATGTCAACGCTGGGACCCATGCCGATGGCAGGAATCGGCGCTTCTCGCGGCGGCCGGGACGGGCAACTGCGCGGATTGCGCTCTCTCTTCCAAGTCCTTCTTTTTCGTCCTTGCCGCCACGGATAGTTTGCCGCCGCGCGCGGGGCGCGCTATAGGGCTGCCACACGGTACCGGCCCGATCTCCGGACGCGGACCGAAGACAGGATCGTCCCCGATGAACTTTGCTCCCGCCGCCGGCGCTCGCGGTCGCCTCGGTCTTTTTGCCGCCCTCATCGCCTTGCCGCTTTCCGTGATGCCGGCTTTGGCCGAAGACGTAGTGGCCCGCGTCAACGGCAAGGATATCACCGCCTCCGAGCTCCAGATGGCCACCGACGTGTTCGGCGATCAGCTTGCGCAGATCCCCGAGGCGCAGCGCCGCACGATGCTGATCAACGCGCTGGTCGACATGCACGTCATGGCCGACGCCGCCCTCGCCGCCGGCACCGCCGACAGCCCGAAGTACAAGGCCCGCATGGCCTTCCTCGAGGCGCAGGCCCTCCGCAACACCTATGTCGAGGACGAGGTCCAGGGCAAGATCACCGAGGACGAGATCAAGGCCCGCTACGAAAAGGATACCGCCGGCTACGTCGCCCCCGAGGAGGTGCATGCCCGTCACATCCTCGTGAAGACCGAGGAAGAAGCCAACGCCATCATCAAGCAGCTGGCCGACGGCGGCGACTTCGAGGCCATCGCCAAGGAAAAGTCGGAAGACCCCGGCTCCAAGCCGACCGGCGGCGATCTCGGCTTCTTCACCAAGGGTCAGATGGTGCCCGAGTTCGAGGCGGAAGCCTTCGCGCTGAAGCCCGGTGAAGTCTCGACCAAGCCCGTCAAGACTCAGTTCGGCTTCCATATCCTCAAGGTCGAGGAGCGCCGTGCGCAGCCGGTGCCGACGCTTGATCAGGTGCGCGAGCAGGTCGTCCAGGTGGTCGAGCGCGACAAGTATCAGGAGACGCTCGCCAAGATGCGCGAAGCGGCCAAGATCGAGATCCTGACCCCGCCGGCTGCCCCGGCCGACCCGGCTGCCGCCCCGGCGACGCCCGCTCCCGCCAACTGATTGGTCTACCGCCCCGGCCACAGGTTGACCGGGGCCTCCCCACCGCCTCTCGCCAAGAGCCGAAGATGTCCGGAACCCAGCCCCCGCTCGCCCCCAAGTCCTATCCCGAGCTGCCCGCCCTTGAGGGCGTCCGCTTTGCGACCGCCGCCGCCGGCATCAAGTACAAGGGGCGAACCGACGTGCTGCTGGTTTCCCTCGACGAGGGGACCGAGGTGGCCGGCGTTTTCACGACATCCAAGTGCCCGTCGGCCCCGGTGGACTGGTGTCGCGCCAACCTTCCCGCCGGCAAGGCCCGGGCACTGATGGTCAACTCCGGCAACGCCAATGCCTTCACCGGCAAGAAGGGCCGCGAGACGGTGGAAGCCTCAGCCGCCTACGTCTCTTCCGCCCTCGGCATTCCGGCCGGCGAGGTCTTCCTCGCCTCGACCGGCGTCATCGGCGAACCGCTCGAACCGAAGAAATTCGAAGCCGTGCTCGGCGACTTGTCCGGCCGTCTGGCGCCGGCGCCGTGGATCGACGCCGCCCGCGCCATCATGACCACCGACACCTTCCCGAAGGTGGTGACCGCCACCGTCGACCTCGGCGGCGTGCCGGTGACGATCAACGGCATGGCCAAGGGCGCCGGCATGATTGCGCCCGACATGGCGACCATGCTCTCTTTTGTCTTTACCGACGCTCCGCTGGCGGCACCGGTACTGCAGGATCTCATCTCCAAGGGAGCCCGGAAGTCGTTCAATTCGATCACCGTCGACAGCGATACCTCGACCTCCGACACGCTGCTGCTTTTCGCCACCGGCAAGGCCGCCGGACGCGGCGCGCCACGCATCGCCGACCCGGCCGATGCGCGCCTTGCCGCCTTCCGCGCCGCGCTTGAAGCCCTGCTGCTCGACCTCGCCAAGATGGTGGTGCGCGACGGTGAAGGCGCCCGCAAGTTCATCGAGGTCAACGTCACCGGCGCCGTCGACGACGCCTCGGCCAAGCGCATCGCCTTCGCCATCGCCAACTCGCCGCTGGTCAAGACGGCCGTGGCCGGCGAGGACGCCAACTGGGGCCGCGTCGTCATGGCCGTAGGCAAGGCCGGCGAACCGGCCGACCGCGACCGCCTCGCCATCTACTTCGGCGGCATCCGCGTCGCCGTCGAGGGCGAGCGCGACCCCGACTATTCCGAGGACGCCGCCTCGGCCGCCATGCGCAAGGACGAGATCGTCATCCGGGCCGACATCGGTCTCGGCGGCGGTCAAGCCACCGTCTGGACCTGCGACCTCACCAAGGAATACGTCGCCATCAACGGCGACTATCGCAGCTGATCCCTTTGAGCTCGGAGAGCCGCCGATGAAAATGGTGCTGGTGGTGGCCTGCGCCCTGATCGACGCCGACGGGCGCATTTTGCTCGCTCAAAGACCGGAGGGCAAGACGCTCGCCGGTCTCTGGGAGTTTCCCGGCGGCAAGCTCGAGGTTGGCGAGCGACCGGAGGATGCGCTGATCCGGGAGCTCAAGGAAGAGCTCGGCATTGCCGTCAAGCATGCCTGCCTCGCCCCGCTCACCTTCGCCAGCCACGCCTACGACGATTTCCACCTGTTGATGCCGCTCTACGTCTGTCGCCGCTGGGAAGGCGACGTGGCGGGGCGCGAAGGGCAGGCGTTGGCCTGGGTCAGCCCCCAGAAGCTGCGCGATTACCCCATGCCGCCGGCCGACGAGCCGCTGATCCCCCATCTCCAGGATCTTCTGTCGCCGCTTTCCGGCGGTTTTTCGTAACCGACATATACGAAATCATCATGATTTCACGGCAAGGATAGGCGTTGCGCATGGCTGGCCGCGCGGCCGGCCGATCATGGCATTCCCGAAAAGGAAGAGGCGGCAGCATGGCGACGAAGCGTCCGGAACGGGGATTGCGCCGGCTCGATGCCCTCCTGCGCGACACCGAAGGCGCCACCGCCATCGAGTATGGCATCCTCTTGATGATGGTCGGCCTGGCACTGATCGGCATGATGAGCATGACCGACGTGTCCAACCAGATGAGCAACACATTCGAGTATCTCGCCGGCAAGATGTCGACGTCGAGTTAATCACTCGTCCGGGGCGGGGACTTCAGTGCGTCGGCGAGGCGCATCTTGGCACTGCCCGGTCGAAGCGGCTTCTGCTGGCTCTCATGCGGCGCCCAACCCGACAGCGATACCAGCGAAAGACTGGCCCTGACGCGCCCGTCGGGATCGCCGAACATCTCCTGATAGACCGACGCCACCTCGGCTATGAGCGCCGGCCCGGTCAGGCCACGGCGACGGTCGACCAGAACGCTGGTCGCCCCCATGGCCTTGAGGTCGTCCATCAGCGCCAGCGCGCTGGAATAGCGCAGCGTCAGCCGATCCTGGTCGGCCACCGGAAGCGCGAAACCGGCTCGCTGCAACAGACCGCCGAGGTCGCGCACCTCGGCCATCGGCGCGACGCGCGGGCTGGCGCTGGTGCGACGGCTTTCCGCCGTCAGGAATGCCTGCCGGAGTTCGGTCAGCGTCTCGCCACCGGCCAACACGCCGAGGAACAGGCCGTCCGGCCGAAGCACGCGCCGCGCCTCGATCAGCGCACCCGGCAGATCGTTGGCAAACTGCAGGGCCAGCGAGGATATGACGAGGTCGAAGGCGCCGTTTGCGAACGGCAGCGCCTCATCGTCGATCACGGCGATACCGCCGCCATCGACGCCGGGAACCAGAAGATCGGCGCGGACCACCGTGTCGACCCGGCCGGCGGCGATCCGGCCTGCGAGCAGACCGGTCGGATCGCCGACCACCAGGGCTCGCGAGAAGTGCCGGTCGACGGCGGCAAGGCGATCGGCAAGATCGTCAGCGGCCAGCATCAGAAGAAAGTCGGCGCCGGAACGCCGCTCGGCAAGCGCCCGCGCCCTCCGGCGGGCGAACAGGGAGCGGTCGAAGATCACGGGGGTCATCGGCGAGCCTCCGGCAACAGGTTCGACAGGGTGATAGGCGGCCGGCATCGAGGCGTCAAATCCCAGCGAGCATATGCCCACTGGCAGATGACTGCCGCGCGTGCTTTATTCCCTCCGCAACCGGCGAGCGACCATGGCGGCAGACTCCGAGATCTGGCTTCCCCTTTCCCCCACTATCCCGCGCCGGCGAGTGGTACGTTTCCATGCCGTTGCTGCTACGGGACGCCTTGTTCGCGCCGCCTGCGGCGGGGTTGCCGATCTCGTGCTGCCGCCCTCCTGTCCCGTGTGTCGCGCCCGCCTCGGCAGCGCCGGCGGGCTTTGCAGCGACTGCTGGCAGAAGGTCCTCTTCCTGGAGCGCCCGTGGTGCGAGCGGCTCGGCACGCCGCTGCCCATCGACCTCGGCCCCGGCATACTCTCCGCGCCCGCGGTCGCAAGCCCTCCGGCCTTTGCCCGCGCTCGTTCGGCGGTTTCCTACGAAGGTCCCGTGCCGGACCTCGTCCATGCGCTGAAATACGCCGACCGCACCGATCTCGCCCCCATGCTCGGCGCCTGGATGGCTCGGGTCGCCCATGAACTTGTCGCTGACGCCGACATGCTGGTGCCAATACCGCTACACTGGGGACGGCTCGCCAGCCGGCGTTTCAACCAGGCAGCCCTGCTCGCGCACCAGGTCGGCCGTCTCACCGGCCTGCCGGTCGCCACCCGTCTCCTCCTGCGCACGCGCCGCACGCCCCGACAAGTCGGGCTTGGTCTAGATGAGAGAGAACGCAACATGCGCGGCGCCTTCATGGTGCCCGCCGCGAGGAAGGCCATGCTCGCCGGCCGCCAGCCGATCCTCGTCGACGACGTGCTGACCACGGGCGCCACTCTGGAGGCTGCAACCCGCGCGCTGCTCGCCGCCGGCGCCGCGGCCGTCGACGTGCTGACCCTGGCGCGGGTTGTGGCGCCGCGTTGAAGCGGGCTATAGATTCGCATCGAGAGTTCTCATTCAAGGAGGCCCGCATGGTTCCGGTCACCATCTACACCCGCGAGGGCTGCGGCTACTGCGTCAGGGCCAAGGCGCTCCTGAACCGGAAGGGGGCCGCCTTTACCGAGATCGACGCCGGTAGCGACCGCGCCCTCAAGGCCGAGATGATGCAGCGCTCCGGCCGCTCCACCTTCCCGCAGATATTCCTCGGCAACACCCACGTCGGCGGCTGCGACGACCTTTACGCGCTTGACGCCGAGGGCCGCCTTGACGCCCTTCTCGCAGGCTAAGGAAACAAAGATGACGCGTCCGCTCTGTGTCGCCGCCGTCCAGCTCCGGTCCGGCCGCGATCCGTCGAAGAACCTGCCCGAGGTCGAGGCCCTCATTCGCGATGCCGCCGCCGCCGGCGCCACCTATGTCCAGACCCCGGAGATGACCAACATCATCGAGCGGGACCGCGCCGACATGCTGGGACAACTGGCCGTCGAGGCGAAGGACCCCTTCGTCGCCCGCGGCGCCGATCTTGCGCGCGAGCTTGGCATCACCCTGCATTTCGGCTCGCTGGCCATTCGCCGCGACGACGGCAAGATCGCCAACCGCGCCTATGTCTTCGCCCCAACGGGCGATCTTCTCGCCCGCTACGACAAGATCCACATGTTCGACGTCGACCTGCCCATGGGCGAGACCTGGCGGGAAAGCGCCGCCTACACGCCGGGCGAGAGCGCCATCGTCGTGGAGGCGGCAGGAACCAGGATCGGCCTCGCCATCTGCTACGACCTGCGCTTTCCGCAGCTGTTCCGCGCCTATGGCCATGCCGAGGTCGAGATCATGGGGGCGCCGGCCGCCTTCACCCGCCAGACCGGCGAAGCGCATTGGCACGTGCTGCAACGCGCCCGCGCCATCGAGAACGGCTGCTTCATGGTGTCGGCCGCCCAGGGCGGCACGCATGAGGACGGCCGCGAGACCTACGGCCACTCGCTGATCGTCGGCCCGTGGGGCAAGGTGATCGCCGAAGCCGACCACGCCGACCCCGGCGTCGTCGTCGCCGACATCGACCTCGACGAAGTGGAACTCACCCGCGCCCGCATCCCCTCGCTGGAGAACGAGCGCCGGTTCACGCTCTGACCGCCGGCCCGGCAAAAAAGTAGCGCCGGTCTTGCGATGGCAAAGCCGGCGCGCCATGTTGAAGCTCATGATCCGCTATTCGCTCGTCTGTTCCAATGCCCATGAATTCGAGGGGTGGTTCCGTTCCTCGGAGGATTTCGACGTCCAGTCGTCGGCCGGTCTTTGCGCCTGCCCCGAGTGCGGCTCGACATCGGTCAGCAAGGCACTGATGCGGCCCAACGTCACGACGTCGGAAAGCAAGGCCGTCGTTCCGGCCGCCCCGCAGGACAAGCAACTCGTCGCCGTCCCGCCAGAGGCCCGCGAGTTCATCGAGAAGCTGAAGGAAATCAAGGCCGCGCTGCTCGACGGCTCCGAGAATGTCGGCAAGCGCTTTGCTGAGGAAGCGCGCCGCATCCACTTCGGCGAGGCCCCGGTTCGTGCCGTTCATGGCGAAGCCACGGCGGAGGACGCCCGCGCGCTCGTCGAGGAAGGTATCGACATTCTGCCGCTGCCCGTTCTGCCGGGCGAGCGCAATTAAGTCGGCGCGCGCGGCCGAGATCGGCATGTCCCGACGCCAGACGTCACCGTTCGGACAAGACATGAATCAGAAGCCGAAAGCTTTTCTCCTCCATGGCTTCGTCGGGTCGGGGAAAACGACCTTCGCCAAGCGTCTGGAGAATGAGGAACGGGCTCTTCGCTTCACCCACGACGAGTGGATGAACCAGCTCTACGGCGAGGACCCACCGGCGGAGCGCTTTCCGGACTATGCCCGCCGCGTCTTCACCGTCATGGAGACCACCTGGACACGCTGCCTTGACTTGGGAACCAGCGTGATCCTGGATTTTGGATTCTGGACCTGGGCGGAACGGGAGCGAACCCGGGCCGTTGTCGCGGACCACGGCGGCGAAGCCGTTCTCTATCGTCTCAACTGCACCGACGATATGGCCTGGGAGCGCGTCAGCAGGCGAAACCGCAGCCTCGCCGGAAGCCTTTTCATCGCTCCGAACACGTTTCAGGTTCTGAAAAGCCGCTTTGAGCCGCTCAAGGACGACGAAGAGCGCATCGAGATCGCGCCTGGCGATCCCGACTGATTTCAAGCAGGACGCCCCGTGACCGGAGCGCCGTTTTGCCGGCCGCCGCCTTCGAGCGTCAGGAGGAAACTGCCGGGCGCGCCGCCAAGACCATGTAGTTCACGTCGGTGTCGTCGCTTTCCTTCCAGGCAAAGCGAATGGGATCGAACACGACGCCGCGCCGGTCGAGCAACGTCAGGCCGGCATCCTGCAACGGCGCTTCCAGCTCCTCCGGCTTGACGAACTTCTTCCAGTCGTGCGTGCCGCGCGGCAGCCAGCGCAGCACGTATTCCGCGCCGACCACGGCAAGGCCGAGGGCCTTGAGCGTGCGATTGAGCGTGGCGGCAATGACGAGGCCGCCCGGCTTCACCAGATCCGCCACCGTGGCGAGGAACGCCGGCACATCGGCGACATGCTCGACCACTTCCAGCGCCAGCACCACGTCGAAGCGGTTGCCGGCAGCGAGCAGCTCCTCGGCGGTGGTCGCCCGATAGTCCACGGTCACGCCGGTCTCGGCGGCGTGCAGGCGTGCCACCTCGATATTGACTGGCGAAGGATCGACGCCGGTGACGGTAGCGCCAAGCCGCGCCATCGGTTCGGAGACGAGGCCGCCGCCGCAACCGATATCGAGGAAATCGAGGCCGGCAAAGGCATCGGCGGCGCGCTCATCGCGGCCGAAATGCCGGCAAACCTCCCGCTTGATATAGGCGAGGCGGACCGGACTGAACCGGTGCAGCGGCTTGAACTTGCCGTTCGGGTCCCACCACTCCTTGGCCATCGCCGAGAAGCGATCGACTTCGGCCTGATCGACGCTGTCACGCTTCACCTCGGTCATGGGATTCTCCGCAAGGCTGTTGCCGGGATAGGCCACCGACTTTTCGAACCGCCCGGCCGCCAAGTCAACCCTCGGCTTCGATCGCCGGTGACCCCACGAATTCTGGTCATAAGCGGAAAAGCACTCTTTCCGGCGCCGTTCTGAAGCGCTTCACTCGTGAAAAATACACGTTGGAGGATGTCATGCCGCTTCACCCCGAAATCGCCGCCGACCTCGCCGCTGCCGCCGCGCGCGGCGAACCGCCGCTCAAGGAGCTGTCGGCCCAGGCCGCGCGGGCACGTGCCGAGGCCGAGCAACGCGTTGCCGGCGCGCCGGTAAAGGCGGTGGAGACCATCTCCATTCCCGCTGGCGGCGGCACCATCGCCGCTCGCGTCTATCGGCCATTCGGCGAGGGCGAGGTCCTGCCCGGCATCGTCTACATCCACGGCGGCGGCTGGGTGCTCTGCTCGCTCGACACCCACGACAACGTCTGCCGCAACCTTTGCGCCTCCGTCGGCGCAGTGGTGGTGTCGATCGACTACCGCATGGCGCCCGAGCATCGCTTCCCGGTGGCCAGCGACGACTGCCTCGCCGCCGTCCGCTGGGTTGCCGCCCACGCCAAGGCTCTGGGCGTCGACCCGGCCAAGCTGATCGTCGGCGGCGACAGTGCGGGCGGCAACCTCGCCGCCGTCACTGCCCTTCGCATCCGCGACGAGGGCGGCCCGGCGCTCTCCGGTCAGATGCTCATCTATCCGGTGACCGACGACATCGCCGCCGGCCACCCGTCCTACACCGAGTTTGCCGATGGTTTCGGCCTCACGGCCGACGACATGGCCTGGTTCTGGGACCATTACGTGCCCAACCCGGCCGGGCGCGTCCATCCTCACGCCTCGCCCCTGCGGGCCGAGAGCCTCGCCGGCCTGCCGCCGACCGTGCTGTTGACGGCCGGATGCGACGTGTTGCGCGACGAGGGCGAAGCCTACGCCGGCCGCCTCGCCGCCGCCGGCGTCACGCTCGACTTCCGCCGTTACGAAGGTCTTCACCACGGCTGCGCCGGCGACTATGGCCGCCTGCGCGCCGTAACGCCCTTCTTCGAGCATCTCGTCACCTGGGCCCGCGCCATCTTCCGGCTCTGAACAACCAACTGACGATACAGGAACAGCACCCGAAGCCGCGTCCAGCGGCTTCCGGCGCCTGAGGCGAGCAAAAACCACTTCCGGCGCCAAGTGGCGCCGCGCGCAGCGGGTCTTTCGGGACGAAGCCCCGAAAGACGGAAAGCGAAGCGAAAGCCGAGGGCCGGAGGCCCGCCCGCAATTGAGGCAGTCAAGAACCACCCGCCGGCGCCTGAGGCGGAAAACAAACAAGCAATCGCCTCCGCGATTGCCCGGCGGCGCACCTTCCTGTATTGAGGGCGCGGCCCTGCGGGTACCATTCGGTTCCCCGCATTTTCACCTCTCGCAATGGGGTTACCGCCCCTCAGGAAACGACGTCGGAAAATGGCTCGATTGGTGATGAAATTCGGCGGCACCTCCGTCGCCGATCTCGATAGGATCCGCAATGTCGCGGCCCATGTGAAGCGCGAGGTCGACGCCGGCCATCAGGTCGCCGTCGTCGTGTCGGCCATGGCCGGCAAGACGAACGAACTGGTCGCTCTTTGCCGTGGTGCCTCCGCCCTGCACGACGCCCGCGAATACGACGCCGTCGTCGCCTCGGGCGAGCAGGTCACCAGCGGTCTCCTCGCCATCACGCTGCAGGCAATGGGCGTCGACGCCCGCTCCTGGCAGGGCTGGCAGCTGCCGATCGTCACCGACGGCGCCCATGGCGCAGCGCGCATCCAGTCGATCGACGGTACGCGCGTCATCGAACAGATGGAGGCCGGCCGCGTCGCCGTCGTCGCCGGTTTCCAGGGCATCGGTCCGGACGGACGCATTTCGACGCTCGGCCGCGGCGGCTCCGATACCTCGGCCGTCGCCATCGCGGCGGCGGTGAAGGCCGACCGCTGCGACATCTACACCGATGTCGACGGCGTCTACACCACCGACCCGCGCATCGTGCCGAAGGCGCGCCGCCTCGACAAGGTCTCCTTCGAGGAGATGCTGGAGATGGCCTCCCTCGGCTCCAAGGTGCTTCAGGTGCGCTCCGTCGAGCTCGCCATGGTCCACAAGGTCCGCACCTTCGTACGGTCCTCCTTCGAGGACCCCAACAACCCCAAGACCATGCCGAACGGCGACCCGTTCGGAACGCTCATTTGCGATGAGGACGAGATCGTGGAACAGGAAGTCGTCACCGGTATCGCCTACTCCAAGGACGAGGCGCAGATCTCCATCCGCCGCGTGCCGGACCAGCCGGGCGTCGCCGCCGCCGTGTTCGGACCGCTGGCCGACGCCAACGTCAACGTCGACATGATCGTCCAGAACATCTCCGCCGACGGGGCCGAGACCGACATCACCTTCACGCTGCCGGCCGCCGACTACGAGCGCGCCACCGGCGTGCTCAACGACAAGAAGGCCGAGATCGGCTACAAGACTTTCGAAGGCACCACCGGCATGTGCAAGGTGTCGGTGATCGGCGTCGGCATGCGCAGCCACGCCGGCGTCGCCGCCCAGGCCTTCAAGGCGCTGTCGGACAAGGGCATCAACATCCGGGCGATCACCACGTCCGAGATCAAGATCTCCGTCCTCATCGACGAAGCCTACACCGAACTCGCCGTTCGCACCCTGCATTCGGTCTACGGACTCGACAAGGCCTGACACGGCTAGCCGGCGCCGGAGAGGTCCCGGCGCCGACCGGTCCAGCCGGCGCGCTCACGCCGATTTGTCGAGCACTCACGGAAAAGGGCCTCGCCGGCCGAACGGCGAGGCCTTATCAACGTTCTGAAGCCATCCGTTTTCCGGCAGCCGCCCGCAAGGAGACGCTGCCATATTGATGGCTTCAAGCCGGCCGCAAAAAGCGCTAGGGCTGGCAATATGGAGTGGATGAGCCCGTCGGCCGGCCTGGCGCCGTTCCGGCCCGCGGGAGAGAGCAGGAAGCCGACGATGCGGGGAGGCCTTTCCGGACCGCGCGTTCTGCTCCGCCGCCTCCGCGAGGTGATGGCGGAGCCGATCAGCGCCCAGGAGCGACTGGACAAGATCGTCGTTACCATCGCGGCCAACATGGTCGCGGAGGTTTGCTCGCTCTACGTCCTGCGTGCCGACGGCGTACTCGAACTGTTTGCCACCGAAGGCCTCAACCGCGACGCCGTCCACAAGGCCTCGCTCCGTGTCGGCCAGGGCCTCGTTGGCCTGATCGCCGCGGAGGCGGCGGTGCTCAACCTCGCCGACGCCCAGGAACATCCCGCCTTCTCCTACATTCCCGGCACCGACGAGGAGGCCTACCACTCCTTCCTCGGCGTGCCGATCCTGCGTTCGGGCCGCACGCTCGGCGTCCTGGTGGTGCAGAACCGCGTCCGCAAGACCTACTCCGAGGAGGAGGAGGAGGCGCTTCAGACCACCGGCATGATCATCGCCGAGATCATCGCCTCCGGCGAAGTGCTGGGCCTCGCCGCCGCCCAGCAGACGGTCCTCGACCTCAACCGTCCCATGCACGTGCCCGGCGTGGTGTTGTCGGACGGCGTCGGCCTCGGCCACGTCGTGCTGCACGAGCCGCGCGTCGTCGTCACCAACTTCATCGCCGAGGACCCCGAGCAGGAGGTGAAGCGGCTCACCGCCGCCATCGCCAACCTGCGCCTGTCCATCGACGACATGATCGACAGCGGCGAGGTCGCCCATCACGGCGAGCATCGCGACGTGCTGGAAGCCTACCGCATGTTCGCCTACGACCGCGGCTGGACGCGGCGCATGGAAGAGGCGATCGTCCGTTCCGGCCTCTCCGCCGAGGCGGCGGTGGAGCGGGTGCAGTCCGATACCCGCGCCCGCATGCAGCGGCAGACCGACCCTTACCTGCTCGAACGCCTGCACGATTTCGACGACCTGACCTATCGCCTGCTGCGCGAGCTGATGGGCAAGGACAAGAACACCGAGCTGCCGGAGAACGCCATCGTCGTGGCGCGCTCGATGGGCGCTGCCGAACTGCTCGATTATGATCGCTCCAAGCTGCGCGGCCTCGTGCTCGAGGAAGGCACCTCGACCAGCCACGTGGCCATTGTCGCCCGCGCCCTGTCCATTCCGGCCGTCGGCCAGCTCGCCAACGTCGTGTCGCTAGCCGAGAACGGCGACAGCATCATCATCGACGGCGAAAGCGGCTATGTGCATCTGCGCCCGCCGGCCGACGTCGAGCAGGCCTACGTCACCAAGGTCCGCTTCCGTGCCCGCCGGCAGGAACGCTATCGCCAGCTGCGCTTCAAGGCGCCGGTGACGCTCGACGGCGTGCGCATCGCCCTCAACACCAATGCCGGCCTGCTGTTCGACCTGCCGCATTTCGACGAGTCGGGTGCCGACGGCATCGGCCTGTTCCGCACCGAACTGCAGTTCATGATCGCGCCCACTTTCCCCAAGCTGGGCCAGCAGGCGGAGCTCTATTCCAAGATTCTCGACGGCGCCACCGGCCGGCCCGTCACCTTCCGCACGCTCGACATCGGCGGCGACAAGGTTCTGCCCTACCTCACCCGCTCGGTGCAGGAAGAAAACCCGGCCATGGGCTGGCGCGCCATCCGCATCGGGCTCGACCGCACCGTCATCCTGAGGACGCAGATACGCGCCCTCCTCAAGGCCGCCGGCGGCCGCGAGCTGCGCGTCATGTTCCCGATGATCTCGACGGTCGAGGAGTTCGTGAAGGCCAAGGAGCTGGTGAAGGGCGAGCAGCGTTTCCTGGAAAAGCACGGCCACGCCCTGCCCTCGTCGCTGAAGCTCGGCGCCATGATCGAGGTGCCGGCCCTGCTGTTCGAACTCGACGAACTCCTGTCGGTGGTCGATTTCGTGTCGGTCGGAACCAACGACCTGTTCCAGTTCATGCTTGCCGTCGACCGCGGCAATGCCAAGGTGTCACAACGCTTCGACTCCCTCTCGCCGTCCTTCCTGCGCGCGCTCCGCACCATCGCCCGCAAGTCGGCCGAATACGGCAAGCCGGCCACGCTGTGCGGGGAGTTGGCCGGAACGCCGCTGACCGCCATGGCGCTGATGGCAGTGGGCTTCCGGTCGATGTCCATGGCCGCCACTTCGGTCGGTCCCGTCAAGGATATGATCCGTTCGGTCAACCTCGGCGAGCTGGAAGCGCTGCTGGCGCCGGCCCTCAACCGCCCCGACGGCCCGCCGATTCGCAAGCTCCTGCAGGACTTCGCCGAGTCGCGCGATATCCCGCTCAATTGACCCGGCTCCCGATCAAGGCTCCCGCCTAGGCATGACTCCCTTCGACGCTCGTCTCGAGGCCCTCCTCGACCGTTTCGCCATTCTTGAAGCGCGGCTGGCCGGCAACCCGGATGCCGACACCTTCGTGCGCCTGTCCCGCGACTACGCCGAACTGGAGCCGCTCATCGCCCGCATCCGCGCCCTGCGCGAGGCCGACCGCGAGCTCGCTGACATCGAGACGATGCTGGCCGATCCCGCCACCGACGCTGACATGAGGGCGCTCGCCGAAGCCGAACGGCCCGAGCTCGCCGACAAGGTCGAAGCGTTGAGGCAGGACGTCCGCATCGCCCTGCTGCCGCGCGACCGTGCCGACGACAAGAGCGCCATCCTGGAAGTGCGCGCCGGCACCGGCGGCGACGAGGCGGCGCTGTTTGCCGGCGATCTCTTCCGCATGTACCAGCGCTATGCCGAGACGCGCGGCTGGCGCGTCGAGATCATGAGCGTGTCAGAAGCCGAGCTCGGCGGCTACAAGGAAATCATCGCCTCGATCGACGGCGCCGGCGTCTACGCCCGGCTGAAGTTCGAATCCGGCGTCCACCGGGTGCAGCGCGTGCCGGTCACCGAAAGCTCGGGGCGCATCCACACCTCGGCCGCCACCGTGGCGGTGCTGCCGGAGGCCGAGGAAGTCGACATCGCCATCAACGAAAGCGATCTCCGCGTCGACACCTTCCGCTCGTCCGGTGCCGGCGGCCAGCACGTCAACACCACCGACAGCGCCATCCGCATCACGCACATTCCCACCGGTATCGCGGTCGCCTGCCAGGAGGAGCGGTCGCAGCACAAGAACCGCGCCAAGGCGATGAAGCTGCTGCGCGCCCGCCTCTACGAGATCGAGCGCGACAAGGCCGACAGCGCCCGCGCCGCCGACCGGCGCGGTCAGGTGGGCTCGGGCGACCGCTCGGAGCGCATCCGTACCTACAACTTCCCCCAGGGGCGCGTCACCGACCACCGCATCAACCTGACGCTCTACAAGCTGCCGCAGGTGATGGAGGGCGACCTCGACGATGTCATCGACGCCCTGATCACGGACCATCAGGCCAAATTGCTCGCCGAAGCCGAGGCATGAGCGACGCCCCAACCCTCGGCGCCTTGCTCGTCGCCGCGCGCCGACGCCTGAAGGACGCCGGCATCGACACGGCGGACATCGACGCCCGCCTGCTGGTAGAGGCGGCCACCGGCGCCAGCCGGCTCGACATGCTCGCCGCTGCCGATCGCTCGGTCGCGCCAGACGCCGTCGAACGCCTTCAGAAATGGCTCCACCGCCGTGCCGCGGGCGAACCGGTCGGCCGCATCCTCGGCGCGGCATCCTTCTATGGCCTCGATTTCGCTCTTGGCCCCGACACGCTGGAACCGCGACCTGATACGGAAACGCTGGTCGAAGTGGCGCTCGCCGCCGTTCGTGCCGGTCGCATAGCCGGCGCCTCTCCACATGGCGACGGCCTCCGCCTGCTCGATCTCGGCACCGGAACGGGCGCCATCGCGGTGACGCTGCTTGCCAAATTGCCCTGTGCGCGAGGAGTTGCCACCGACCTGTCGCCCGGCGCCCTGTCGGTTGCCAGGGACAACGCCCACCGCAACGGAGTCGGAGACAGGCTGGACTTCGCGCAGGGCGACTTTTTCTCCGCCGTATCCGGAAGCTTCAACCTGATCGTGTCCAACCCGCCGTACATCGCCAGCGCCGTCATCTCCGACCTCGACCCTGAGGTGCGCCTGCACGATCCCTTGCTCGCCCTCGACGGCGGTCCCGACGGGCTCGACGCCTACCGGACCATTGTCGGTGACCTCCACGACCATCTCGTGCCCGGTGCATTGTTCGCCGTCGAGATCGGCTGGGATCAGGGTAAGGCTGTCGAAGCCCTGTTCGGGACGGCCGGACTGGTCGAAATCGAAGTCCACTGCGACCTTGGAGGTCGCCAGCGTGTCGTCTCAGGGCGGCGAAGCACGCAATTCGACTGAAATTCCCTCGCTTTATTGACCTTGAAGCCAAAATTCAGCTTGGAAAGTCGCATCGAAGCAGCTAGGGTCCTTCCGTAGAGAATCGGCTGTATTTGACGTCACCGTCGAAAAGCCGTATTCGGGAGGCATGACCTCTTGCCTTGGCGGATGAGCAGTCGGAGCTAGCTCACACAGTCCGGTTGCCGGCAGAGCCAGGGCGTGGGCCAGGATCCCGCTCAGACCCGTTCTCGATACGATCAAACGTAGAGGATGCTGAGGCGACACCGTCATGGGCGTAAGCGCTCGATCTGACGGTCGTTCTTGATGGATGATGTGTTTGCACCAGGCGCCGCGACTTCGCCGGCCCCCTCATCAGGGAGAGCCGGCAGTCAACGAGACTCGCGGCCTCGCGCCTTGTGCTTTTTTGACCCGCGAAGGCAAGAGATAGCGGACATATGAGGCAGAACCAGCAGAACAAGCAACGGATGCGCGGCCGGCCCAACCGCAAGGCTCCCAATCCGCTGACCCGGTCATTCGATTCCAACGGCCCGGATATCAAGATCAGAGGCACCGCCCTTCACATCGCCGAGAAATACACGCAGCTCGCTCGCGACGCGTCGTCGGCCGGTGACCGTGTGATGGCGGAGAACTATCTCCAGCACGCCGAGCACTATTACCGCATCATTGCCGCCGCGCAGGCTGCCCAGGCCGCCGCCGCCCAGGGACGCGAGGACGACAGCGAGGACGACGATTTCGAGCCGATCGGCTCCGACCGCTTCGAGCCGCGCCAGATCGAGATTCGCCAGCCCGGCCAGTACGACAACAACAATCGCCAGCCGAACGAGCAGCGGGAGCCGCGCGAACAACGCGAAGGCGGCTACCAGAACCGCGACAACGGCCAGCGCGACTACAATCGCAACGGCGACAACAACAATAACCGCAACAACGGCGACAACAACCGCAATGGCGACAACGGCGACCGCCAGCAGCAGGATCGCAACGACTATCGTCGCGATCGTCGCCAGCGGTTCGACCGCTTCGGTCGCGACAACCGCGGCGACCGCCAGGGTCAGAACAACCAGGACAATCGCGGCGGCGACCGCCAGCCGCAGCCGACCATGGCGCCCACCTTGGCCGATGCGCCGCAGCCTGACGTCAGCTTCCCCGACACGCCGCAGCCGGTCGTCCGCGCCGAGCGCGAGCATCGCCCGGCACCGGCCGCCGCCGAAGCCGGCCTGCCCGCCTTCCTGCTGGAGCGCCAGCCCCGTACCTCCGATCCCGCTCCGGTCGCCGTCGCGGAACGCCCTGCCCCGGCAGCCGAGCGTCCGGCTCCGGCGCCGGTAACGGAGCGCCCGGCTCCAGCTGCCGAGCGTACCGCAGCCGAACCCGCCCGCGAGCCGTCGCCGGAACCGGTGGCCGCCTCCGCTTCGGCCGAGGCTGGAGGCGAGGAGGAGACCCCGCGCAAGCGCGTTCCGCGCCGCCGGGCCACCACGATCGGCACCCCAATCGCCTCGACCACCCGTCCGCGCACCCGCCGCACCAAGGCGACGACCGAAGGCAGCACCGAGGGTGGCGAAGGCTGACAGCCAGCGCCGAACAAGACTTTCAGGGACCGCGTCGGCACCGACGCGGTCCTTTTCATTTTCAGGGGCGACGCCTCATGTGAAAAGGGCGGCGCCGCGTGGCACCGCCCTTTCCGCATAGCTATCGAGATGGCCGATCAGGCGGCCGCGTCGCGGGACCGCTCACGCTTGCGCTCGATCGGATCCAGCGTCGTCTTCCTGAGACGGATCGACTTCGGCGTCACTTCGACCAGCTCGTCTTCCTGGATCCAGGCGAGCGCCCGCTCCAGCGTCATGCGGATCGGCGGCGTCAGGCGCACGGCCTCGTCCTTGCCGGCCGAGCGGACGTTGGTCAGCTTCTTGCCCTTGAGCACGTTGACCTCGAGGTCGTTCTCGCGGGTATGCTCGCCGACGATCATGCCCTGGTAGACCTTCCAGCCCGGCTCGATCATCATCGGCCCGCGATCCTCGAGGTTCCACAGCGCGTAAGCGACGGCCTCGCCGATATCGTTTGAAATCAGTACGCCGTTGCGACGACCGGGCAGCTCGCCCTTGTGCGGCTGGTAGTCGTGGAACAGGCGGTTCATCACCGCCGTGCCGCGCGTGTCGGTCAGAAGCTCCGACTGGTAGCCGATCAGGCCGCGCGTCGGCGCGAAGAAAACGAGGCGCAGACGATTGCCGCCGGACGGGCGCATCTCGACCATGTCGGCCTTGCGCTCGCTCATCTTCTGCACGACGACCGAGGAGTAATCCTCGTCGACGTCGATCACCACTTCCTCGATGGGCTCCAGCGTCTCGCCGGTCGTCTCGTCCTTGCGGAACACGACGCGCGGGCGCGACACGGCCAGCTCGAAACCCTCCCGGCGCATGGTCTCGATCAGCACGGCCAGCTGCAGCTCGCCTCGACCCGAGACGAAGAAGGAATCCTTCTCGGTGCTCTCTTCGATCTTCAGGGCGACATTGCCCTCCGCCTCACGCAGCAGGCGATCGCGGATCATGCGGCTCGTCACCTTGTCGCCCTCGGTGCCGGCGAGCGGCGAGTTGTTGACGAGGAAGGTCATGGTGACGGTCGGCGGATCGATCGGCTGGGCGTGCAGCGGCTCGGTCACCTCGAGGGCGCAGAAGGTCTCGGCCACCGTACCCTTGGTCAGGCCGGCGATCGCCACGATGTCACCCGCTTCGCCGACGTCGATGGCCGTGCGTTCAAGGCCGCGGAAGGCCAGAAGCTTGGACACGCGTCCCTGGTCGACGACCTTTCCGTCCTGGTCCAGCACCTTGATGGTCTGGTTGGTCTTCACCGAACCCGAGGTGATGCGACCGGTCACGAGGCGGCCGAGGAAGGGGTTGGCCTCCAAGAGCGTGCCGATCATGCGGAACGGGGCGTCCTGTTCGACATGCGGCGGCTCGACGTGGCGCAGGACCAGGTCGAACAGCGGCTTCATGCCGTCGGCTTCTCCGCCTTCCGGCTGGGTCGAGAACCAGCCGTTGCGGCCCGAACCGTAGAGGATCGGGAAGTCGAGCTGTTCTTCGGTCGCGTCGAGATTGGCGAACAGGTCGAACACCTCGTCCACCACCTCGTGGATGCGGGCGTCCTGGCGATCGACCTTGTTGATGGCGACGATCGGCTTGAGGCCGACCTTCAGCGCCTTGCCGACCACGAACTTGGTCTGCGGCATCGGCCCCTCGGCGGCGTCGACCAGCACGATGGCGCCGTCCACCATGTTGAGGATGCGCTCCACCTCGCCGCCGAAGTCGGCGTGGCCTGGGGTGTCGACGATGTTGATCCGCACGTCGTTCCAGACCACCGAAGTCGCCTTGGCAAGGATGGTGATGCCGCGCTCCTTCTCGAGGTCGTTGGAATCCATCACGCGCTCGGCAACCTTCTGGTTCTCGCGATAGGTGCCGGACTGCTTCAGAAGCTCATCGACCAGTGTCGTCTTGCCATGGTCGACGTGCGCGATGATGGCGATGTTGCGCATTTGCATGGGCGTACTCGGTTGGGAAAAGACAGACGGCCCGAAGCGAGCCTCCGGACCGTCATTCTGGCGCGCACTATACAAATGAATGTGACGGTAGCAAGAAAAACCTGATTATTCCGCCGATCATCAGCCATGCAAAGCGAGGTGACACTTAACAGCACCCGTTTGCATCTGCTAGAAGCGCCGCCTTCGGCCTTCTTTTCCGGAACGTTCCATGCATCATGCCCCGATGACCGAGCGCCATGTCGCGGCGATCGGCTCACTCCTCATTGCACTCGGGCCGGTTTCGCTCGCGCTCTACACGCCGGCCATGCCGGAGCTTGTCAGAGACTTCGCAACGACCTACCCGGCGGTGAAGGCGACGCTTGCCGCCTATTTCGCCGGCTTCGCCCTGGCTCAGCTGATCTGCGGCCCGCTATCCGACGCATACGGCCGCCGTCCGACCGCGCTGGCCTTCCTGGTGCTCTATGCCGTCGGCTCGGTCGGCGCCGTCCTGGCGCCATCGATTCACGTCCTGACGGCGGCCCGGCTCGTGCAAGGTATCGGCGCCGCCGTCGGCATTTCGGTCGCCCGCGCCATCGTTCGCGACAACTTCACCGGCGAGCAGTCGTCGCGGGTGATGAACACCATCGGCATCTTCCTCGCCATCGGTCCGGCCGTGGCGCCGACGCTCGGCAGCCTCGCCATGCTCGCCTTCGACTGGCGCGCCATCTTCGTGCTGATGGTGATCTACGGCGGCGCGTTGCTCGTCGCCGTCCACCGCTTCCTGCCGGAAACCAACCGGGCGCCCGATCCGGCGCGCGCCAGCCCCTCCGGTCTTGCCCGCGCCTATGCCGCCCTTGCCGGCGATCGCCGCTTCCTGTTTCCGGCGCTGACGATGGGCCTCGTCTTCGGCGGCTTCTACTCGCTGAGTTCGACGCTGCCCTTCCTGCTGATCGATACCGCCGGCCTCAGCCCCCAAGCCTTCGGCTTCGGCATGCTGGCCCAAACCGGCGCCTACATTCTCGGCGGCATCCTTACCAAGGCGCTGCTCAAGCACGTTCCGGCCCGCTACCTAGTGCTGCCGGGTCTTGCGCTTGCGACAGTCGGCGCGCTGGCCATGACGGCGTCGATCGTCTTCTTTCCACCATCCTATCTGACGGTGATGGCGCCGGTGGCCCTGTTCGCCTTCGCGCTCGCCATCGTGACGCCCGACCTCACAACCCGCGCCATGGCCGCGTTCCCAGAGAAGGCGGGCGCCGCCGCCGCCCTGTTGGGCTTTGCGCAGATGGGCAGCGGTTTCGTCGACTCCGGCGCGGTGGCGCTGATCGGCTCGCCGCCGCTCGCCTTCGCCACGGTCATTCCGGTGGTCACCCTCGCCGCGCTGTTTCTTGGCTTCGCAGAAAAGCGGACGGAAGATCGGGACGCCTGATCTTCAGTGAGCCCCCTGTCCGAGGGATCGCCTTTGCTTACGCCCTTCGCAGCCCAAGCAGACCCGGCGCCGCGTGCCAGAAGGCCTGCGCGGCGAACCCCATGAACAACAATCCCGATCCCCTGACGATCGCCAATTCGTGCGCCCGGTAGAAGCGCCGCACCGCCCCGGCGCCGATCACGGCGATCATCACCACGTCGGCGACGAGAAAGCCGAGGAAGGATGCGGCGATGAGCGCCGGCAGGCTTGCGAACGACAGCGTGTCGGCAACACTGCCGACCAGCGCCGTGAAGGTGGCGAGCGCCACCGGATACCCCTTGGGATTGGTGAGGCCGAAGATCAGCCCCCTTCTGAACGGCCGCTCGACCGCCATCACTGCCCGCCCCTCGCCGCGCGGCCGAGCGCGAAAGGCGCGCCAGCCGATGAAGGCGAGATAGGCGCCACAGACGCAACCGAGCAGGTCGAACACCATCGGCCCCACCACATGCGCGCCCACCAGTGCGATCAGCGCAAGCGTGGTCCACAACGTGTCGCCGGCCAGATGACCGACGATGAAGCGGGCGCCGGCACCCCGCCCCTGCCCGGCGCCGATGCCGAGGAGCGCGATGAAGGCCGGACCGGGAATGACGACATAGAGGAAGGCGGCGACGAAGGCCGAAACGAGAAGCGAAAGCGGCATGGAAGACGACGAGCCCTCTGGCGGGAGACGATGGAGCTTCCCGCAAATCGCCGCGCCGCGCAATCGCCGGGCTGCCGATAAGCTAGGCAACAGAGTTGGCACTCTTGTCATCGCCGGTTCCCGCTGACTCGCGTCATTTTCGGCAATGCGCTTTACCCGCAATTAATCGGCGAGGACGATGCTTGGGGCGATGAAAGCCGGTCGGGAGGAGACGGCGCGCCGACGTGGGCGCGACGCCGGGCCGGGTCACTCGGGGGAGTGTCTAAATGCCAAAGTTCAGGTTCAAGGGATTCGCGATCGGATCGCGGTTCCGCATTGCAACGAAGGTGTTCGCCTTCGGACTGTTCTCGCTCCTGTCCCTCGCTGTCATCGGCGGGCTCTACATGACGCAGGACATCAACGCCAACGCCTATCGCCAGCGCGCGGCCAGCGCCCGCATCAATGCCGATCTGGCCGGCACGCTGCAGACCACCACATTGCAGCTCCGCCGCGCCGAAATCGAGTTCCTGTTCACCGGCAACGAGCGCTACTCGGGCCTCCACGGCGACCTGACGCGCATGACCGGCTCGACCATCCAGCAGCTTGAGGCGCGCATCAAGGCGACCGACCCGTCGAAGGCGTCCAACGTGGCCGAGATCAAGGCCGGCCTGGAGGAGTATGGCTCGTCCTTCAAGGCCATCCTGGACATCAAGAAGCAGCTCGGCCTCTACCCGCAGCAGGGCGTCAACGGAGCGCTCCTGAAGTCCAGCCAGGCGGTGACCGATCTTCTCGCTGCCAATCCCTCGCCGGACCTCGCGGCATTGTTCGCGACCATGCGGACCCAGGAAAAGGACTTCATGCTGAAGAGCGATCCGCAGGCCTTCACCGCCTTCGGCAAGACGTCCATGGACTTCACCCGCGCGCTGGCCCGCAGCCCGCTCCCCGCCGACGCCAAGGCTTCGCTCGGCAAGGCCGCCGAGGAATACACCGCCAATGTCGGTCAATGGGTTGCGCTGCAGCAGAAGTTCCTCAGCATCTACCAGCAGCTTTCCAACGGCTACAAGTCGCTGGAACCGCAGCTCGACAACCTGGTCTCGATGATTCGCAGCGTCGACACCGCCGCCTCCACGTCGGAAATCCGAGCCCGCCGCGAGGCCAGGGATCAGCTCATGATGGTGTTTGGCGTCATCATGGCGATGACGCTGGTGTTCGGCTGGCTGCTGGCGCGCGGCATCGTCAAGCCGATCGGCCGCATCACCACCGCCATGAAGGCGGTCGCCGCCGGCGATCGCGACGTGACCATTCCTTACGCCGACCATCGCAACGAGGTCGGCGACATGGCGCGGACGCTCGACGTCTTCGCCAAGGGACTGTCGGAAACCGAAAGGCTGAGGGCCGAGCAGGGCGAGAACGATCGCATCGCCGCCGAGCGTCAGCTCCAGGAGCGACAGGCGCTCGCCGACGCCTTCCAGTCGACCATGGGTGCACTGGCCGATCGCTTCGCCCGCTCGTCGGCCGAAGTGGCGGAAGCCGCCCGCGAGCTGTCCGAGACCGCCGACGCCACCTCAGGTCGCGCCCAGTCGGTGACAGGCGCCGCCGAAACCGCCGCGTCCAATGTGCAGACCGTCGCCGCGGGCGCCGAGGAGCTCACCGCCTCGATTCGCGAGATCAACGTGCAGGTCTCCAAGTCGGCCGGTGTTGCCGAGGAGGCTGCCGCCGAGGCATCGCGGACCGAGGCCAAGGTGCGGGCGCTGACCGACGCCGCCGTCCGCATCGGCGACGTGGTCAACCTGATCCGGGCCATCGCCGAACAGACCAACCTCCTCGCCCTCAACGCCACCATCGAGGCGGCGCGAGCGGGCGATGCCGGCAAGGGCTTCGCCGTCGTCGCTTCGGAAGTGAAGCAGCTGGCCGCCCAGACGGCCAAGGCCACCGACGAGATCGGCTCCAAGATCGGCGAGATCCAGGAGGCGACCAACGAGACGGTGACGGCCATCGGCCGCATCACCTCGACCATCTCGACGATCCGCGAGGTCACCGCCTCCATCGCCGGCGCCGTCGAGGAACAGGGCGCGGCCACCGACGAGATCGCCCAGAACACCCAGCGGGCCGCCGAGGGCACGCAGACGGTGACGGGCTCCATCGCCGGTGTCGGCGAAGCCGCCGAACTGACCGGCCGCGCCTCGACGCACCTGATGTCGCTGTCGAGCGAGCTCGAACACCAGTCCGCCGACCTCCAGAGCGAGGTCAGCAAGTTCGTCGACAGCCTGCGCGCGGCATAAGCGCCGCATCTAGAGAAGAGGAAAGGCCCGCTCCGATGTCCGTCGGAGCGGGCCTTTCCTTAGGCAAGACTCAGAACATCTCAGCCGCGATCGCGCTTGGCGAGCGTGCGCAGGCGCAGGGCGTTGAGCTTGATGAAGCCGGCGGCGTCCTTCTGGTCGTAGGCGCCCTGGTCGTCCTCGAAGGTGACCAGCGTCGACGAATAGAGCGTCTTCGGCGAGGCGCGGCCGGTGACGATGACGTTGCCCTTGTAGAGCTTCAGCGTCACCTCGCCCTCGACATTCTCCTGGCTCTTGTCGATCAGCGCCTGCAGCATGTAGCGCTCGGGCGCGAACCAGAAGCCGTAGTAGATGAGCTCGGCGTAGCGCGGCATCAGCTCGTCCTTGAGGTGGGCGGCGCCGCGATCGAGCGTGATGCTTTCGATCGCCCGGTGGGCGGTGAGCAGGATGGTGCCGCCGGGGGTCTCGTAGACGCCGCGCGACTTCATGCCGACAAAACGGTTCTCGACGAGGTCGAGGCGGCCGATGCCGTTGTCATGGCCATACTTGTTGAGCGCCGTCAGCAGTTCGGCCGGGCTCATGCGCTTGCCGTTGATCGAGACGGCGTCGCCCTTCTCGAAGCCGATGGTGATGACGGTCGGCTTGTCCGGCGCCTCCTCGGGCGAGATGGTGCGCATGTGGACGTACTCGGGCGCCGGCTGCGACGGGTCTTCCAGCACCTTGCCCTCGGAGGACGAGTGCAGGAGGTTGGCGTCGACCGAGAAGGGCGCCTCGCCCTTCTTGTCCTTGGCGATCGGGATCTGGTGCTTCTCGGCGAAGTCGATCAGGTCGGTGCGGCTCTTGAACGACCAGTCGCGCCAGGGGGCGATGATCTTGATGTCCGGGTTGAGCGCATAGGCGGAGAGTTCAAAACGCACCTGGTCGTTGCCCTTGCCGGTGGCGCCATGGGCGATGGCGTCGGCGCCGGTCTTCCTGGCGATGTCGATCAGGTGCTTGGAGATCAGCGGGCGGGCGATGGAGGTGCCGAGCAGGTAGACGCCCTCGTAGACGGCGTTGGCGCGGAACATCGGGAAGACGAAGTCGCGGACGAACTCCTCGCGCACGTCCTCGATGAAGATCTCCTTGATGCCCAGCATCTCGGCCTTCTTACGGGCCGGCTCCAGATCGCCGTCGCCCTGGCCGAGGTCGGCGGTGAAGGTGACGACTTCGGCGCCGAGTTCGGTCTGCAGCCACTTCAGGATGATCGACGTGTCGAGACCGCCGGAATAGGCCAGCACGACTTTCTTGACTTCGCCCTTTTTCATGGAAACTCCGTGGAGATGAAAGCCGCGGCGGTCGGTGGGAGGCTGGCCGGCGGCTCGAAATGATCGCCGGCAATTTAACCGACTATGACAGCCGCGCAAGGCTGGAGATTCGTCATTTGCCGGCCATGATCGCACCTGATAAACCCGGCCACCCAGCTAGCCGAGCCGAGCCGAGCATGACCGAGCCCCAACTGACTTCCGACAGAGACTGGACGAGGCTGACCCTTCTGG
This sequence comes from Pleomorphomonas sp. NRK KF1, assembly GCF_023721755.1. Classification (GTDB taxonomy): domain Bacteria; phylum Pseudomonadota; class Alphaproteobacteria; order Rhizobiales; family Pleomorphomonadaceae; genus Pleomorphomonas. Next base: position 35,929 of record NZ_JAMDLH010000005.1, read on the forward strand.
TCATCGCCTCGTTTCTGGCGCTCCGCCTCATCGCCCTCTTCCTGAGTGGTTTCGAGCTCACCTACGACGAGGCCCAGTACTGGGCCTGGTCGCGCGATCTCGCCTTCGGCTACTTCACCAAGCCCGGCCTCATCGCCTGGCTGATCCGCGGCACGACCGAGATCTGCGGCAACGGCGTCGCCTGCGTGCGGACGCCGGCGCCGCTTCTGCATGCGGCAGCCGCCTGGTTCGTCTTTCTCGCCGCCCGCCGGCTTTACGATTATCGCATCGGCTTCTGGAGCGCCCTCGCCTACGTGTCGATGCCGGCCGTCAGCCTGTCGTCGCTGATCCTCAACACCGACGTGCCCTTGCTGTTCTTCTGGTGCGTCGGCCTGCATGCGACGGTCCGGTTCGTCGAAAAGGCCTCGCTCCCGCGCGCCCTCTATCTCGCCGGCGCCGTCGCCATCGGCCTCAACGCCAAATACGCGATGATCTACCTGCCCGCCTCACTGCTGGTCTATTTCCTGGTGGCCGCCGAGCGACGGCCGCTCTTGCGGAGCGGCGCCACCTGGGTGGCGCTTTTCGGGGGGCTCGCAGGCTTCCTCCCCAACCTGATCTGGAACGCCCAGAACGGTTTCGTCACCTTCCACCACACTGGCGACAACGCCGGCTGGGAGGCGATCGGCTTCAAGCTCGGCAAGATCTTCGAATATCTCGGCGGCCAGGCCGCCATCCCCGGACCGATCCTGTTCGCCGTCGCCGTTCTCGCGGCCGTTCTCGGCTGGCGTTCGACCAAACCGGCCGCCGACCGGCTGATGATGTGGCTGAGCCTGCCGATCCTGATCGTCATCGGCGTCAATGCCGCCTTCGCCAAGCTGCACGGCAACTGGGCCGCGACGGCCTTTCCCGCCCTCGTCATCTTCGCCAGCGCCGTGCTCGTCGACACTCGCTGGCGCGGCCTTCTGAAGCTGTCGGTAGCGATCAACGCGGCCGCGGCCGTCGGCCTCGCCATCGGCACCAGCCTCGTCGGCCACGTGACGCTGCCGGCAAAGCCGGCGCAGCTTCATCGTCTGCTGCACTGGTCGGACTATGGCGACAAGCTCGCCGCCGCCGCCCGGGCGGCCGGCGTCAGCACCGTCGTCACCGTCGAGCGCCCGATGACCTCGGAAACGCTTTACGAGTTGCGCGACAGCGGACTTTCCGTCCGCGCCTATGTTGCCCCTGGCGCTGCGCCGGCGGATCAGTTCGAGATGACCATCCCCTACGATCCCGCCACGCACGGGCCGGCGCTCCTCGTCACCGAGATAGATCCGGCGACGCTCGGCATCGCACCGGAACGGATCGAGCCACTCGGCGCCCTCGAAACCCGCATCTACAAGGCGAGAGACGGCCGCATGCCGATCTACCGCATCGACCGTTGACAGCGTGGGTTCCGATTCCCATCTCGACCCCATGCGCAAAGCTCATCACCCCGACCCCGAGATCATCGGCCCGGCCGACGGCCACGAGGCCCGTGTCCGCTCGCGCTTCTGGAAGACGATCAGGAAAGCGATCGCCTCCATTCCATTCCTAGACGAGGTCGTGGCGGCCTATTATTGCGCCCTCGATCCGGAAACGCCGGCGCCGGTGCGGGCCACGCTGCTGGCCGCGCTCGCCTATTTCGTGGTGCCGTTCGACATCCTGCCGGACTTCGTGCTTGGGCTCGGCTTCACCGACGACATCACCGTGCTGATCACGGCAATCGGCATGGTTCGCGGCAACATTGGCGAGCAGCACCGCGCCGCCGCTCGCGCCGCGCTTGACCGACTCGCGGCGGAAAAGACCGGATAACCCCGCGAAGCGGAAAGGCAACGGGCATCCGGCCGCATTGTCGCCCGATTTCCGGCCAAGCCTCGCGCCGCGACAACGTGAAGCGTCCATGGCCGCCCTTGCCCGACGGATCGAAACCCCGGAGCAACACTTTGGTAACCATGACGCCTTAACGTTTCCCTAGGCTTCATGCGGACCGCTTCGGTGGGCCCATACGTGTCCCACGACAAGACCAAGGTGATTAGATGACGAACGCACGCACCCTCGGCTTGGCCGTCGCACTGCTGCTCGGCGCGACGACCCTCGCTGGCGCCCAGCAGCAGCAGACCAAGGCGCCTACGCCGCTCCAGACGTTCGAGCGCTGGGCCACCTACACCTACAACAACGCCGGCGCCAAGGTTTGCTATGCCGCGACGCAGCCGACCGATACGCTGCCGAAGGGCGTCAACCGCGATCCGGTGTTCATGTTCATCACCAATCGTCCGAAGGAAGGCGTCAAGAACGAGATTTCGGTCATCACCGGCTATCCCTACAAGGAGGGGTCCAAGACCACGGTGAAGATCGGCGACACCACCTTCAGCATGTACACCAAGGACCAGGGCGCCTGGGTCGAGAACGCCGCCGAGGAAAGCCGCTTCATCAATGCCATGAAGGCTGGCGCCGACATGGTGATCACCGGCACGTCGCGCCGCGGCACGGTCACCACCGACACCTATTCGCTGAAGGGGGTCAGTGCCGCCCTGAAGCGCATCGACGCCGAGTGCCAGTGACATTCCGGCCGGCGGCGGGAGGTTCCCGAAGCTGCCGGCTTTGGCTTTCCGCTGTTTTCTGATATAGGTTCGCATAACCGGGAACGGTCGGGACGGTCACGTCCGCGGCCGTTCTTGCTTTTCGGGCGGACGCTTCCGCCTCGCCATCCCATCAGGACCCATCGAACGCCCATGTCGACCCTCATCGACCACAGCCCTGTTGCCGCCTCCCCCGCCGCCGCTCCGGAAAAGCCATCGCTCGTCGGCATGACGCGCATCGAGATGGCCAAGGCGCTCCTCGCCATCGGGGTCGAGGAACGGCAACTCAGGATGCGAGTCACCCAGCTCTGGCACTGGATCTACGTGCGCGGCGTGCGCGAATTCTCGGCGATGACCAACGTCGCCAAGGACCTGCGCGCCCGGCTTGACGCCGCCTACGTGGTCGGCCGCCCGGAGATCGTCGCCGAGCAGGTTTCGGCCGACGGCACCCGCAAGTGGCTGTTGCGATTCCCCTCGCGCGGCGCCGGCAAGCCGGTGGAGGTCGAAACCGTCTACATCCCCGAGGAAGGGCGCGGCACGCTTTGCGTCTCCTCGCAGGTCGGTTGCACGCTCAATTGCGCCTTCTGCCACACGGGAACGCAGATGCTGGTGCGCAACCTGACGGCCGAAGAGATCGTGGCGCAGGTGCTGGTCGCCCGCGACAGGCTCGGCGATTATCCCGACGCCGCGCCCAACGCCGAGGCAGCCGTCCCCAGCGAAGGGCGCCTCGTCTCCAACGTCGTCATGATGGGCATGGGCGAGCCGCTCTACAACTTCGACGCAGTCAAGCAGGCGCTCCACATCATCATGGACGGCGATGGCCTGTCGCTGTCGAAGCGACGCGTGACGCTGTCGACCTCCGGCATGGTGCCGAACATCGCCCGTACCGGCGACGAGATCGGCTGCATGCTGGCCATCTCGCTCCATGCCGTGCGCGACGATCTTCGCAACGTGCTGGTGCCGATCAACAAGAAGTATCCGCTGAAAGAGCTGATGGACGCCTGCCGCGCCTATCCTGGCCTGTCGAATGCGCGGCGCATCACCTTCGAATATGTGATGCTGAAGGGCGTCAACGACAGCCTGCAAGACGCCCGCGACCTCGTGAAGCTGCTCAAGGGCATTCCGGCCAAGATCAACCTCATCCCCTTCAATCCCTGGCCCGGCACCGTCTACGAGTGCTCCGATTGGGAGACGATCGAGGCCTTCGCGCAGTTCGTCAACGACGCCGGCTACGCCTCGCCGATCCGCACGCCGCGCGGCCGCGACATCGCCGCCGCTTGCGGCCAGCTGAAGAGCGAAAGCGAGCGACTGAGGAAAACCGAACGGCTCAAGCTGGAGATGGGCCTCACCGAAGCCGATCTCGCCATGCGCGCCATGGTGGCCGGCCACGGAGAGGATTGATGCGGGCGATCGGCCGGATCTTCGCCGCGCTGATCGGCTTCATCCTGGCGGTGACCGCCGCGGCGGTGTTCATGCTGGCCGCCTCGGTCGGCTTCATGCCGGCCGACCCTGCTGACAGCGCGTGGTTCTGGACCAATTTCGGCGTCCACGCGGCCGTTACCGCCAGCTATCTCGGCGCCATGGCGCTCGCCCCCTGGGCGGTGGTCATCCTGATCGCCGAGGTGTTCCGCCTGCGCACCGCCCTTATCTACCTTCTGGCTGGCGGCCTTCTCGGCGTGCTGCCGTCCCTCGGCCTGGCGCCGATGATGCGATCCATGGAAGGCGAGCCGCGCCAGATCGCCATCCTCGTCGCTGCCGGTTTCGTCGGCGGCTTCGTCTACTGGCTGACGGCCGGCCGCATGGCCGGCATCGATGGCGTGTTCCTGACCCGGGCGCGCGAGCCTAAAGACGGGCAGTGACCAGCCGGACCGCGAAGGCGCCCATGACGCCGGCGAACACGTAATCAATGACTCGCATCGCCTTCGGCCGCGCCTTGAGGAAGGCGGCGACGACGCTGGCCCCGAGGATCAGGGGCAGGGTCGACAGCGTCGACACCATGAGAAACCACAAGCCGAGGAACAAGAGCTTGCCCTGGGCGGCCGGATCGCCCGGCTCGACGAACTGCGGCAGGAATGTCAGGAAGAACAGCGCCACCTTGGGGTTCAACACGTTGATGGCAAGCCCCTTGAGATAAAGTCGAGCGGCCGGCTCGGGCGGCAGGGAGCCACCTTCCGGCGCAAAGCGACTGCCGTGCCGGATGGCGCCCACGGCAACATAAAGCAGATAGAGCGCACCGACGACTTTCAGCACGTCGAAGGCAAGCGGCGAGGCGGCGAGCAGCGCCGCGAGGCCGAAGGTCACCAGCAGCGTGTGCACGAGAATGCCGGTGCTGGTCCCAAGAAAGGCGGCGATCCCTGCCCGTCTGCCACGCGTGATGGCCGTGCCGACGAACATCGCCATGTCCGGCCCCGGCGTGTAGTTGAGCGCCAGCACGGCAAGGGTGTAGGCGGCAAGCACGCCGGCTGTCGGCAGAAACTCCATTTCGCAACGCTCCACGCTGTGGGGATACTGACACTATGGCTCGCCCCGTCTTGACCGCAAGGCGCGACGCAGCGAAAACCGCCTCTCCCAATGAGGACCCGACCGTTGCGTTCCATCCTGTTCGTCTGTCTCGGCAACATCTGTCGCTCGCCCACCGCCGAAGGGCTGATGCGGAACCATCTCGCCGCCGCCGGTCTTGCCGATCGCATCCGCGTCGACAGCGCCGGAACGGGCGGATGGCACACCGGCGATCCGCCGGACCGCCGTGCCATCGCCGCCGCGCGCAAGCATGGCGTCGACCTGACGCCACTGCGTGCCCGCCAGGTCAGGACGGCCGACTTCTCGGACTTCGACCTGATCGTCGGCATGGACCGGCAGAATGTCGCCGATCTCCGCCGCATCGCTCCGAAGGAATCGACGGCGCGCATCGGTCTGTGGCTGGAGGAAGCGCTTGGCCTCGCCCGTGAGGTCCCGGATCCCTATTACGAGGGCGACGGCGCCTTCGATGCCGTGTTCGATCTTTGCGACCGTGCTGCCCGCGCCTTTGTTGAAAAGCTGCGCGCCTGACGCCGCTCAGGCGGCCAGCGGATAGGCTTCCTCGACAAGATAGGGGCCACCACCCACCGAGGCACGCGATGAATAGAGCACGAAGCGGTCGACGGGAAAGCGCGGACCGATGAAATCGCCGTGCTCGGACAGCCAGCGGGCGACATCGGTCGAGGTCGTGCCCTTGAAGCGAGCAAGGGTGACATGCGGAATGTAGCGCCGCCCTTCGGCCGGCAGGCCCAAACGCTGGATGATGCGCTCGTGCTCGGCCTGAAGCTCGATCAACTGGTCGGTCGGCTCGACCTTGACGGCCAGCGAATGCGGAACCCGGCCCGAGGCGAAGCAATGCAGCCCCCTGAGGCTGAGCTCGAAGGGGGGGCGGTAGACGCGGTCGAGCGCCGCCGCCACCTCGTCGGCGGTACGATGATCGATGTCGCCGATGAAGCGCAGCGTCACGTGATAGTTGGCCGGATCGATCCAGCGGGCACCGGGCAGACCACCTTTCAGGAGCGACAGGTGAAAGCCAGCCGCGGCGGGGATCTCGAGGGCGGTGAACAGCCTGGCCATGGCAACCTCGTCGGCTTTGCCGCCCGGATCGGCCCTCGGGAAGGGAATCGCCGGACCGGGCGGAAGAAGGGCAGTCAAAGGGTCGAACGAAGGCTAACCCGGATGCAAGCCCTTTTGTTCGCTTGGCCGTGCCGCCGGCGCGATTATATACAGGCGAGAGCAGTCAACGGGCCGGAGCCATGCAGTTCGACGACCCCGCCAACGATAACGACGATCCCGACGTCATCTTCGCGCGCAAGATCGCGCGAGGCCTCGCACTGGTGCTGGCCGTCGGCCTCTGCGCCTATCTCGCGGTCACCTATATCCTGCCTGTCTGAACCCGGCCGCTTTGCCATGGCGGCGCCGTTCAAGGCGCATGACAGCGGCGGCCGATGATGATAAAGCCTCTCGGCACTCCGCCCGGCGCCCCGCCGCGGCGGACTTTCCAACGTGTTCCGGCTGCGGCCGGCCAACTCCGGGCACCGATCATGACGCGGGCGAAGATCTACATCGACGGCGAAGCAGGCACCACCGGCCTTCAGATCCGCGACCGCCTCGCCGCCCGCGACGACATCGACCTGCTGGCCATCGACCCGGCAAAGCGCAAGGACATGGACGAGCGCCGCCGGCTTCTCAACGAAGCCGACGTCGCCATCCTCTGCCTGCCCGACGACGCCGCCCGGGAGTCGGTAAGCCTGATCGACAACGATCGCACGGCGGTGATCGATGCCTCCACCGCCCATCGCGTCGCGCCCGACTGGGCCTACGGCTTTGCCGAGATGACCAAGGGCCAGGCCGAGGCGATCGCCAACTCGAAGCGCGTCGCCAATCCGGGCTGCTGGCCGCAGGGTCTGATCGCCGGCATCCGCCCGCTGATCGACGCCGGCCTCATGCCCGCCGACGCCCCTCTCACCTACAACGGCGTCTCCGGCTATTCCGGCGGCGGGCGCAAGATGGTCGAGGACTATGTCTCGGCCGCCGATCCCTCGCCGTTCATGCCCTATGGCCTGACCTTCAAGCACAAGCATCTGCCCGAGATGTCCGCCTACACCGGCCTTGTCCGCGCGCCGCAGTTCCAGCCGGCGGTGGGCAATTTCGCCCAGGGCATGCTGACCTTCGTGCCGCTTCGCCTCTGGTCCGTGGCGCCCGGGCTGACGGCGAAAGCGATCCACGAGGTACTGGCCGACCGCTATGCCGGCGAGACGTTCGTCAAGGTGATGCCCTTCGAGCCGGCTGAACGGCTTGCGAGCCTCGACCCCCGGGCGCTCAACGGCACCAACGAGTTGCGCCTCCACGTGTTCGCCGACGCCGCGGGCGACGAGGCGCTGATCGTTTCGCTTTACGACAACCTCGGCAAGGGCGCCTCCGGCGCCGCCGTGCAGAACCTCAACCTGATGCTGGGACGGCCGGCCGCGACCGGCCTCGTCCCCGCCTGATCGCCTGGAGCATCGTACGGAAAAGCGGGAACCGGTTTTCCGCACGATGCGACAACAAGAAAATGGTCGACATCGCGTTCACCGGAACGCATGTCGCTTCGGGAAAGGAAAGATCATGCAGAAATTCGACGTGCTCACCGGCGTGGCCGCGCCGCTGCCGATCCTCAACATCGACACCGACATGATCATCCCCAAGCAGTACCTCAAGACCATCAAGCGTACCGGTCTGGGCAAGGGCCTGTTCTCGGAGATGCGCTACCGCGAGGACGGCTCGGAGAACCCCGATTTCGTCCTCAACAAGGACGCCTGGCGCAAGGCGGAAATCCTGGTCGCCGGCGACAACTTCGGCTGCGGCTCCTCGCGCGAGCATGCCCCTTGGGCGCTGCTCGACTTCGGCATCCGCTGCGTCATCTCCACGAGCTTCGCCGACATCTTCTACAACAACTGCTTCAAGAACGGCATTCTGCCGATCGTCGTCTCGTCTGAAGACCTCAAGAAGCTGATGGACGACGCCGAGCGCGGCTCCAACGCCACGCTGACCGTCGATCTGGTCAACCAGGTGATCAAGGGCCCCGATGGCGGCGAGGTGTCCTTCGACATCGACCCGTTCAAGAAGCATTGCCTCCTGAACGGTCTCGACGATATCGGCCTGACGCTCGAGAAGGCGTCGGAGATTGCCGCCTTCGAAGCGCAGAACGCCACCGTCCGCCCCTGGGCCTGACGCCGGACGCGTTCTCCCCCTCGGGGAGAGCGCCCACCTGAGGCTGACCATGCGCCAGCTCATTTCCACAGGGTCGCCCTTCGAGGCCGTCGCCGGCTACTCGCGTGCCGTTGTCGATGGACCCTGGTGCTTCGTCTCGGGCACCACCGGTTACGACTATGCGACCATGACCATGCCGGGCGATATCTCCCAGCAGGCGGAGAACGCCATGGCGACCATCGCCCGAGCGCTTGATGACGCCGGCTTCTCGATATCCGACGTGGTTCGCGTCCGCTATATCATCACCGACGCCGCCCATGCCGACCCGGTGTTCTCCGTGGTCGGACGCTGGTTTGCCGACACTCGTCCGGCTGCCACGATGATGGTCGCCGGCCTCATTCGCCCGGAAATGAAGGTCGAGATAGAAGCCACGGCCTTCCGGAATCCGGCCTGATCGCGCAGAGATCATCGGACTTGGAGAAGCGTTGACCGATTGGTTCGGTCAAGCACTCGTGAGTGGATCGTCGTCCATCGCTGTCGTATTCATTGTGTCAACAAAGAACAATGACAAAGAGGTTGGCCTTGGATACCATCTCATGGCGGGGGACCTTCGGGGGTTTTGCTCGCGGCGTGGCATCCTGCTGCGTCGCATTAGCAGTTGGAAGCAATAGCGCTATTGCAGCCGACGTCGTCGAATTGTTCACCAGCCAGGGCTGTTCCGCCTGCCCGCCGGCAGATAAGGTTCTTGCGAGGCTCGCCAAGGACCCTGATACCGTCGCCCTCACCTTCGCCGTCGATTACTGGGACTATCTCGGCTGGCGCGACACCTATGCCAAGCCCGAGTTCACCCGTCGCCAGAGAGAGTACGCCAGAGCGCGCGTCGACCATGCCGTCTTCACCCCCCAGGTGGTGCTCAACGGTCGCGACGCGGTGATCGGAAGCCGCGAGGACGAGATTCGCGCCTCTCTGGACGTTATGCGCGACAATGGCGAAACGCCGGATCTGGCCGTTGCCGCCCGCATTCATGACGACCGCATCATCGTCAACCTGCCGGCCAAGGACTACGACGGCGAAGCCTCGGTGTGGATCGCCGGCTACCTTCCACCCAAGACGGTGGATATCGGATCGGGCGAAAACCGCAACCTCGCCGTCACCTACACCAACGTCGTCGACCGGATGCAGGTGGTGGGCCTGTGGTCGGGCCAAGCCGTGACGCTCGAGTTGCCGCTCGCCGACGTGGCGCCCGAAGGCACCGCCGGCCTCGCCGTCATCGTCCAGGCCCGCAAGAGCGGCCTTCCCGGACCGATCATAGGCGCGACCCGCCTGGCGCTTCAGAGCGGCAGCGGCAGCTGATAGCCCGCCCTTGGGCTGCAGCGCCCGGTCCTTCCTGCGAGTGGAGCAGCGCTCCTCGCCAAGCTCGCTCTCCACCGCCTCTCGTTGAAGTCTCAGCCGTCCACGCGGTCGACGCGGCCGGAGTAGCATCCCTGTTTTGCATTGTGCACGTGGATGTACCTCACGGCCGGATTCGAGAAGAGGCGCTCGATGACGGTTTCGACGCGGCTTCCGTCGATCACGTCCGCATCGACCATCATGTCGTTCCGATCGAAAGCCCGAAGCGATAGCAGACGCCTCCGCATGACCTCGGGCACCTCATCGACGGCGTCGTAGGTCTCCGTGGCGCCTTCGCGAACGAAGATGGCATGCGAAGCGCGATAGGGGGTGTCCGCCGGCTGGCTGAAATGGTTGAGGAGCAGGACCGTCTCCCCGACCCGGGCCTCGCGCATTTCCACCCGGTCCGGGTAACCCGGATTCTCGTTGACCACGTAGCGCAGCACGCCTCGGCCCGCGAGCTCTTCATCGGGCAAACCGTAGAGCGGCAGGTAGGTACTGGGGGAAAGGCCTGTGATGCGAAACGACATGATCGAACTCCGTTGTGATGCGGAGCAGACTCATGCCTTCCGGGCTCGCAGACCACCCGTTTCTCGCCAGACGCTGGAAAGGTCAGAACGCCCGGAACGTCAAAGTCGTCAGCGTGCGCACGATGCCGGGAATCGACGAGATCTTTTCGTTGATGAACTTGCCGATGTCCTCGTGGACCGACGCGTCGACGTAGACCTTCATCAACAGATCGTATTCGCCCGAGGTGGAATAGAGTTCGGAGACGATCTCAAGGGCGTAGATGGCATCCGCCACGGCATAGGTCTGACCGGGCGCGCACTGCAACTGGATGAAAACGGGCTTCATGGCCTTCCTCCTCGCCGGTCACCGCGCGGCGCCGGAGCATCACTGCCGACTTCAAACACCACGAACGCCCCTACGGCAAGCCCCTCTTGGGAAAACACAGTCGGTCGCATGCGCCACCGGCGAACCCGGCTGTGGGTGAAGAATGGTTAAGCTAGTCCTAATTCCGCCATCGCTGTATGCTTTTGTCAGAGTGGCCCCGATCTGGGCCCAGCGACAGGATGAGTCATGACAGGCGGCGAGGCGGGCGACAACAAGTTCGGCGAAGGCAAGGTTCGGCGTCTTTCCGATGCCGTACGCCGCGTGCGCATTGCCGAGAGCGAGCGCTCCGACGCTTATGCCGACCTGCATGAAGGCGACCGGGCACGCCTGGAACTGCTGGCCGAGGAACTGGCCGGCGTGTTCTCCGAACTCCCCGCCGATGACGCCTACTTCATCTGCAAGGTGGCCGGTTCGACGCCTCCCCGCCTCTGGATCGATCCTACCACGCATGTGGTGATGGCCCGTGATCGCCGGTCCTACCGCCTGCTGAAGGACACCCGGCTCGGCCGTCTGACGCTGCATGAGAGCGCCGACCTCGACGAGGCCGCCGACGCGGTGACCGACTACATCGCAGAACGGCTGATCGAGCGCGAGCGATCCCAGGAAAGCGATGCGCTCGTTGCCAAGCTGCGCACCGTGGCCATGGATCGCCGCGAGGCCGACGAGGCGAGCCCCGGACAAGCGGCCGATCGCGGCTCGATGCTGATCTGGGCGCTGATCGTCTTTCTCGCCGGCTTCGCCGTCGGCGCGCTGGGGCTGGTCGCCTACGCCTGGTTCATGGTGCCGGGCTGACGGACGCAGCGCTGACGATCTCCTCGGCGCGCGTCTCGACGAAACCGCCGCCCGGCACGACCTGCATCAGGCGGTGGCGCAAATGGAACCCTCCATCGACCCTCTCGATGTCGAACAGGTTGAAGCCGGCGGCGGGATGACGACCGTCCGGGCGCTGCGTCGCGGCGGGCGCTCCGATGACCGGCACGTCTCCGGTCGGGCCGGGAATCGACAGCCGCGTTGGCTTGTGGGTGTGGCCGTGCAAGATGAGTTCGGCGCCATGGCGCGCCACGACCTTGCGAAAGCGCGCGGCGCCGGAAAGACGCTTGTGCCACGCCGTCGCCCCCTTCACGGGCGGATGGTGGATCAGCACCACCCGGCAGAGACCGGCCCGGCCGAGCTTGTCGAGGATCTCCGCCAGCCGTTTCTCCTGCTTCTCGGAGAAGCTGCCCGTCGCCATGAATGGGCCCGTCGCAACGGCCGAAGATACCCCGACGATGACCACGTCGCCGCGCCTGCGCACGTAGGGCCAGCCGTCCGCCTCTCCGTCGTCGGCCGTCATATAGGCCGACCAGCTCTTGCGCGCCCGGCGGGCGGCGCCAGGCACATAGGCGTCGTGGTTGCCCGGAACGGCACTTACGGCTTCAGCCGGCCCGATCAGACCGAGAAAGGCGGACGCCGTGGCAAACTCGCCGGCAAGCGCGATGTTGACGAGATCGCCAGTCACCGCGATATGGTCGGGCCGTTCCGCGGCGATCGCCGCGATCAGCGCCGCCTCGACATCGTCACCGAAGGTGCGCGACCGGTTGCGCCGCCAATTGACGTAGCCGATGATGCGCTTGGATGCGAGATCGCGGATGCGCGCGGCCGGCAGTGGCCCGAGATGCAGGTCGGAGATGTGGATCAGACGGAACATGGACCTTGGGTAGCCGATGCTCACGCGCCGGTAAAGTCGAATGCTCCGCCGTCATGACAGGGGGCGGATCGCCGCACGGCGCCCCGCCCCGAATGGTCTGCTCACGAAGTTGGTTCACGCCTCGAACCGTTGCGCGTCCGGACCGGACTAACGCCCCCAGAATGTCAGCACGGCGGCGACGACATGGGGATTGTTCGCGTCGACGGCCGACACCCAACTATAACGCTGGGCACGGTTGAAGCGACGGCGGAAGAGGGAAAACATGATAGCCTTCTTCTGAGTTGTTGAGAGAAATCACCAGCGATTTCTCTTTCACGCTAAAGCTATAACAAATGCACAATCTTTTTGCCATGAGGCTAAACACTGAGCTTTCCTTTGAGGTAAAAGTGGTTAACCCAAAGTATGACCTAGACGAAAGGCTAAACTTCCAGATCGCACAAGTGTCGACTTTCAAGCCTGTCGTCGCATGAGGAAATCGTGAGTGCAACTCGCCTGATCGAAGCGATGCAACCCCTTGTCGCGCAAGCCAGATCCCTGGCGGTCCGCTTGTGGGGCGGCACGACGCTGGGTGTCCGAACCATCGCCGTCACCGAGGGGCGCGTGCTGCTGGTTCGCCATACATATGTGTCGGGCTGGCACCTGCCCGGTGGCGGGGTCAACGCCCGTGAGACGGCCGAGGCCGCCGCGCGGCGCGAGCTGTTCGAGGAGACCGGCTACGAAGCGTCGGGGACTGCCCGCTTCCTCGGTCTCTACTTCAATCCGGCCATGGCCGGCCGCGATCATGTGGCGCTTTACCAGGTGCCGGACTGCGTACCGCGTCGCGTCTTCCGCGCCAACCGGGAGATCGCCGAGATCGGCCTTTTCGCACCCGACGGCCTGCCGGCTGGAACGACCACCGCGACGCGCCGTCGCCTTGCCGAGCTGTTCGAGGGACTGCCACCCGCCGATCACTGGTAACGAAACGCCCGGCCGAAAACTGTCCGGCCGGGCGTTCAAGCTTCAAAGGGCGACCGAGATCAGGCGGCGACGACCGCCGCCGTCTCGAGCGCAACCGCTGCCGACTGGATGATGGCGGCGAAGCGGACGGCGGTCTGCACCGCCGATGCCGGCAGGCCACCCTCGCGCACCACCTTCTCGTGGCTGTCCATGCACATGCCGCAGCCGTTGATCGCCGACACGGCGAGGCACCACAGCTCGAAGTCGACCTTGTCTACGCCGGGCTTGCCGATCAGCTGCATGCGCAGCCGGGCCGGCATGGTCCGGTACTCGGGGTTCGAGGTCAGGTGCAGGAAGCGGTAGTAGACGTTGTTCATGCCCATGAGCACACCGGCACCACGAGCCGCGTCCAGCGCCTCGGCGGAGAGGTGGCTGGCCGCCTCCCCTTCGAGTGCCGCCGCGACGTCCGCGTTGCGCGTCGCATGACCACAGGCCACGAACAGGCCGTACTTCTGCTGCGGCGTCAGGCTGTCGTCCTCGGCCATGGCCGAGAGGTTCAGCTTCACGTCGCGCGCATAGGCGGGAAACCTGTCCTGCAGGCTGGCGATCGACATCAGGCAGCCTTCAGCGTGTCACCGCCGACCTCGCGGTTGCACGGGCAGAGCTCGTCGGTCTGCAGCGCGTCGAGGACGCGCAGCGTGTCCTTCGGGTTGCGGCCGACGTTGAGGTTGGTGCCGTAGATATGCTGGATCGTGTTGTCGGGATCGACGATCACCGTCACGCGGAAGGCAACGCCGGCCGGCGAACGCACGCCAAGGCCGTCGACCAGCGAGCCGGTGGTGTCGGCGAACGACCAGATCGGCAGCTTGTCGAGATCCTTGTGATCGCGCCGCCAGGCCAGCTTGACGAACTCGTTGTCGGTGGAACCGCCGAGCACGACGGCGTCACGATCCTCGAAGTCCTTGGCGAGACGGGCGAACTCGGCGATCTCGGTCGGGCAGACGAAGGTGAAGTCCTTGGGATAGAAGAAGATCACCTTCCACTTGCCGGGGAAGGACGCTTCGGTGATTTCCTCGAACGCGGAGACGCCCCCTTCGACGTGATTGTTAAAGCCGGGCTTCACGCCGGTGACGGTGAAGGAAGGGAGCTTGTCGCCAATACCGAGCATGTCGAATATCCTCATTGCGAGTGGGTTTGAAACGGACGGGCGGCACTATCGGAAACTCCCGCCCGAAATGCAAGCCTTTCTTAGAGGCATTTTAATGTAGCTCACTTGTATTTGATAATTAAGGGTTTTCACGGATATTTGCCGCCTAACCGAGCTGAGGGGCTCCACACCACCCTGTTCACCCGAGATTCTGGCCTCCAACATGCAGACCAGACACTTGTCGCAAGTCCGACAAAGAGCGCCACTTACGTGTCATCTTCTCGTCCAATCTCCATATCTCACTGATATTGATAGATTTTCCTCGTGGCACATGGTTTGCGAAGCACGGGACGACCTCGTTTCGCCCGGAGAGTGCCATGTCCTCGCAGATCGTTTCCCTCGACAGCCTGACGGTCTCGCCAAGCCCGCGGCGCGGCGGTTGCGCCTCGTCGTCCTGTGGCGCGTCGTCCCGCCCCGCCGATATCGACCCTGCGACCTGGGAAAGGATCAAGGATCACCCCTGCTATTCGGAGGAGGCGCACCACTATTTCGCGCGCATGCATGTGGCCGTGGCGCCGGCCTGCAACATCCAGTGCAACTACTGCAATCGCAAGTACGACTGCTCCAACGAGAGCCGGCCGGGCGTGGTGTCGGAACGACTGACGCCGGAGGAAGCTGTACGAAAGGTCGTCGCGGTGGCCGCCGCCGTGCCGGAGCTGTCGGTGCTCGGCATCGCCGGCCCCGGCGACGCCCTGCACGACTGGAAGAACACCCGCGCCACCTTCGACGCGGTGCGCGAGGTCGTCCCCGACATCAAGTTCTGCCTCTCCACCAATGGCCTCGCCCTGCCCGACCATGTCGACGAAATCGCCGAGATGGCCATCGACCACGTCACGATCACCATCAACGCCGTCGACCCGGAGATCGGCGCCAGGATCTACCCGTGGATCTTCTTCGACCACAAGCGACGCATCGGCCTGGAGGCGGCGACCATTCTCCTCGAACGGCAGATGCGCGGCCTCGAAATGCTGACCGCGCGCGGCATCCTGGTGAAGATCAACTCGGTGATGATTCCCGGCATCAACGACGACCACCTTCCCGAGGTCAATCGGGCGGTGCGGGCGCGCGGCGCCTTCCTGCACAACGTCATGCCGCTGATATCGGATCCGGCGCATGGCACCCACTTCGGCCTGACCGGCCAGCGCGGCCCCACACCGACCGAACTCAAGGCCCTGCAGGATCGGCTCGACGGCGGCGCCAAGCTGATGCGCCACTGCCGCCAATGCCGCGCCGATGCCATCGGACTGCTCGGTGAGGACCGCGGTCAGGAGTTCAACCTCGACAGGCTGCCCGAGACCGTCACTTACGACCCTGCTCCTCGGCAGGCCTATCGCGCCTTCGTCGCCGCCGAGCGCGGCGACCGGGGCGCCGCCCGCGACGACGCCCTCCGGTGCATCGACGCAGTGGCCGACGACGTTCGCCTCCTCGTCGCCGTCGCTACCAAGGGCGGCGCCCGCGTCAACGAGCATTTCGGCCATGCCCGCGAGTTCCAGATCTACGAGGCCGGACCGAAGGGCATCACGCTCGTCGGCCATCGCAAGGTCGACGCCTATTGCATGGGCGGCTTCGGAGAGGACGCGACCCTCGGCCCGACCATCGCCGCCCTCGACGGCATCGATACCGTGCTCTGCGCCAAGGTGGGCGACTGCCCACGCGAGGCGCTTCAGGCCGCCGGCATCACAGTCATTGATGCCCACGCCTACGACTATGTCGAGACCGCCGTCGGCAAGGTCTACGCCGCACGCTTCGGCCGCGCCGCCGCCGTCGCCTGAACACTGGAGGGATCGTCATGGTCGCCGGTCCGGTCGCCTATTTCGATGCCAACGCCACCACCCCGGTCGATCCCCGGGTGGCGGCGGCCATGCTGGCGGCGCTGACCGAACTCCACGGCAACCCGTCGTCGAGCCACGCGGCCGGCCGCGACGCGCGACGCGCCATCGAGGCGGCCCGGCATGAGGTGGCGACGCTGATCGGCGCCGACCGACCGGATGAGATCATCTTCACTTCCGGCGGCAGCGAGAGCAACGTCGCCGCCATTCGCGCAGCGCTCGCCGCCCGTCCTGGCCGCCGCGAGGTCGTGACGTCCGCCGTCGAACACCCCTCGGTCCACGTGACGCTCGATCGTCTTGCCACGACGGATGGCATCGTTATCCATCGTCTTCCGGTCGACGAATGCGGCCGGCTCGATCTCGACGCCTATCGCGCCGCGCTCGGCCCCGATACCGCGCTGGTCACTCTGATGGCCGCCAACAACGAGACGGGGTCGCTGTTTCCCATCGCCGACCTCGTCCCGGCCGCCCACGCCGTCGGCTCCCTGTTCCACACAGACGCCGTGCAGGCCGCCGGCCGGCTCGATCTTTCGGCGGCCGCCAGCGGCGTCGACATGGCATCCGTCAGCGCCCACAAGCTGCACGGTCCCAAGGGTATCGGCGCTCTCCATATCCGTCACGGAGTACCGTTCGAGGGCCTGATCACCGGCGGGGGCCAGGAGCGCGGCCGCCGGGCCGGCACCGAGAACGTGCCGGGCATCGTCGGCTTCGGCATCGCCGCCCGGCTAGCACTCACGGATAACCAAGCAACACGGATCGCCAGCCTCCGGGATCGTCTGGAGACCGGCATTCTCTCCGCTCTTCCCGGCACGCTCGTCCTCGGCGACCTCTCGGCGCGCCTTGCCAACACCGCCTGTCTCGCCTTCCCCGGTGCGGATGCCGAGATGATGCTGCATCGCCTCGACCGTGCTGGCATCGCTGCGTCCTCCGGCTCCGCCTGCGCGGCCGGCGGCATGACGCCGAGCCGCGTGCTTCTCGCCATGGGGCTCAAGCATCTCGCCGGTTCGGTCGTCCGCTTCTCGCTGTCCCGCCTCAACACCGACGCGGATATCGACCGCCTTCTCGCCTCGCTGCCCGCGATCGCGCGCGAAGCCGGCATTCTGGAGACTGCGGCATGATCGGCGCCCGCCTCAATGACACCACGCTGCGCGACGGCGAACAAGCGCCGGGCGTCGCCTTCACGCGCAGCGAAAAGCTGGCCATCGCCGAGGCTCTCGCCGCCGCCGGCATCGCCGAGATCGAGGCCGGCACCCCAGCCATGGGCGACGAGGAGATCGACACCATCGCCGCCATCGTCGGCCTGGCCTTGCCGGCACGCGTCGCCGTCTGGTGCCGCATGCGCGGCGAGGACATCGCCGCAGCTGTCCGCAGCGGCGCGCCGGCCATCAATCTCTCCATTCCCGCGTCCGACCTGCAGCTCGCGGCCAAGCTCGGCATCGACCGGCGCGAGGCGCTGTCACGTATCGCCCGCTTCGTGCCGATGGCCCTCGACCTAGGCCTTGAGGTATCGGTCGGCGCCGAGGATGCCTCGCGGGCCGATCCCGATCATCTCGCGAGCATGGCCGAGGCGGTGGAGCGATCAGGCGGCTGGCGGCTGCGCCTTGCCGACACCGTCGGCGTTCTCGATCCCCTGACGACGACGAAACTGGTGGCGGATCTCAAGACCCGCACCTCGCTCGCCCTGGAGTTCCACGGTCACGACGATCTCGGCCTTGCCACCGCCAACACGCTCGCCGCCCTGCGCGCCGGCTGCGAGGAAGCCTCCGTCACCGTGCTCGGCCTTGGCGAGAGGGCGGGTAATGCCGCGCTGGAAGAGGTGGCCGTCGCCCTGCTGCGGCTCGACGGCCGGTCGACCGGCATCGACCTGCCCTCGCTGAAGCCGCTTGCCGAGATGGTCGCCTCCGCCGCCGGTCGTGGCGTGCCGCCCGGCAAGGCCGTCGTCGGACGCGACGTGTTCTCCCACGAGAGCGGCCTCCACGTCGCCGGCCTTCTCAAGGAAGCCGAGACCTATCAGGGCCTCGATCCCAGACTGCTCGGGCGCCACCACTCCGTCGTCGTCGGCAAGCATTCGGGCGCACAGGCGCTGGCTCACGTTCTGGCGAGCCGCGGCATAGCCCTCGATCCCAGGCTCGCGGCACCACTCATCGAGGCGGTACGGCGAATCGCAACCGAACGGAAGCGCGCGCTGACCGGCGGCGAACTCGCTCATCTGCATGCCGAGCTGGCAATCTCGATCGGACGAACGCCCGGCAGCGTCTGACCTGCTTCCCTTCCCCGAGGCCCTCCCCTATAAATCGTACAAAACAGAAGGGAGGGCGCACATGTCCACGCACAAGCCGGTTCGTATCGGCGTCGTTTCCACCGCCAAGATCGCCCGCGAGGAGGTGATCCCCGGCTTCCGCACCACGCCTTGGCTGGAGGTGGCGGCCATTGCCTCGCGCAACATAGAGACGGCGAAGACGGCGGCCGCCGCCCTCGACATTCCCGTCGCCCACGGCTCCTACGAGGCGCTGTTCGCCGACCCGTCCATTGAAGCTGTCTACATCCCGACGCCGAACGACAGCCACGTTGACCTGACGCTCGCCGCCGCGCGCGCCGGCAAGCATGTGCTCTGCGAGAAGCCGGCGGCGATGAATGCCGGGGATGCCGAGCGCCTCGCCGCCCTGCCGCCAGGCATCGTCTATCTCGAAGCCTTCATGGTCCGCTTCCATCCACAGTGGCTGAAAACGCGCGAGCTGGTTCGCACGGGCGCCATCGGCCGGCCCGCCGCCGCGCAATCCTTCTTCTCCTATTTCCTCGACGATCCCGCCAACATTCGCAACAAGCCGGAAAACGGCGGCGGCGGTCTGTGGGACATCGGCGTCTATCCGATCGTCACCGCCCGCTTCGTGTTCGACGCCGAACCGAAACGGGTGATCGGCCTGATCGAGCTGGACAAGACATTCGGCACCGACGTGCTGACCTCGGCGATTCTCGACTTCGGCGAAGGCCGCCACCTGACGTTCACCGTCGGCACGCAGACGGTGCCGCACCAGCGCGTCAACGTCGTCGGGTCCACCGGCCGCATCGAAGTGCTGATCCCCTTCAATGCCCCACCCATGCAGGAAACGGTGATTCGCCTCGATCGCGGCGCGGCCCTCGGCGACGCCCAGATCGAAGAGATCACCCTGCCGGCCTGCGATCAGTATGGCCTTCAGGGCGAAGCCTTCGCTAAGGCGATCCGGGGCGTCGAACCGCTACCCTACGACCACCGAGACGCGGTGAAGATGATGAATATCCTCGACGCCATCGTCGAGTCCGGCAAGACCGGCCGTTGGGTCAGCCTGTAAGGGAACAAGAGGGCGGCGGCGGTCGACGGCCGCCGTCCCGCCCGTCTTCTATTCCTTCCAGAGGAAGGCGGCGCCCCTGACGCCGGAACTGTCGCCGTGCCGGGCCTTGCGGATTGGCGTCGCCACGCTGTCGGAGAAGACGAGGCGGCTCTCCTCCCCGTCCCAGAGGTTGGTACGGGCCGAAAGCTGTTTCGGAACGTCGTCGTAGAGTTCGTCGACGTTGCTCATGCCGCCGCCGAGCACGAACACGTCGGGATCGACGAGATCGATGATCAGCGCCAGCGACCGGGCGAGCCTGTCCACATAACGATCGTAGACCGCGACGGCGGTGGCGTCGCCCGCCCGCTTCAGCGCGATCACCTCCGACGCCTTGCGGGAGATGCCCGTCGTCGTCCGGTAGTCGAGCTCGAAGCCGGTGCCCGAGCAGAACATCTCAAGGCAGCCGTGCCGGCCGCACCAGCATTTAGGTCCTGGATACTCGCCCTCTCTGGGCCAGGGCAGCGAGTAATGGCCGATCTCGCCGGCCAGCCCCTGGAAACCATTGTGACTCCGACCCTTGAGGGCGATACCGCCGCCATGGCCGGTGCCGAGAATGATGCCGACCACCACGTCGAGCCCGGCGCCGGCGCCATCGACCGCCTCTGAAACCGCGAGGCAGTTGCCATCGTTGGCAAGCCGAACAGGCCGACCAAGAGCGGCATCAAGGTCGCGACCGAGCGGCTGGCCGTTCAGCCAGAAGGCGTTGGAGTTGCGGATGAGACCGGTGCGCGGGTTGGGACTGCCCGGCAGGCCAATGCCGACGCTCCCCGTCTCGCCGGTCGCCGTCTCCACGTGCTTCACCAGTTCGACCACCGCCCGGATCGAGGCGTCATAGTCCTCGCGCGGCGTCGGGATGCGGTGCCGGATAAGCTCGACGCCCAGGACATTGAGGCCGATCACCTCCATCTTCGTCCCGCCCCAGTCGATCCCGATGTACATTACCCTTCCTCCCTGAACCTCGCCTCAAGCCGCATTCCGCGACAATCGAGAGCAAATCAACTGCCGTCGAGTTTCTCGGCCCGACGAAGGTCGGGGAAGACCACCGACCACAAACCGGCAACGACGAGCGTGCCGACGCCGCCGAACACCACCGCCGGCACGGTGCCGATCAGCGCCGCCATGCTGCCGGCGCGGAACTCGCCGAGTTCGTTGGAGGCGCCGACGAACACCATGTTGACCGCCGAGACGCGACCGCGCAACTCGTCGGGTGTGGCGAGCTGGATGAGCGTCTCGCGCACGTAGACCGAGATCATGTCGCCGGCTCCCATCAGGCCGAGGCAGAGGATGGACAGCCACGGCGTCACCGACACGCCGAACACCACCGTTGCAAGGCCGAACAGCGCGACGCCCAGGAACATCTTCACGCCGGCCATGGCCTTGATCGGAAAGCGCGCCAGGAAGGCCGCCACCAGGATGGCGCCGATGCCGGGCGCTGCCCGCATCATGCC
Organism: Pleomorphomonas sp. NRK KF1; assembly: GCF_023721755.1. GTDB lineage: Bacteria > Pseudomonadota > Alphaproteobacteria > Rhizobiales > Pleomorphomonadaceae > Pleomorphomonas. The sequence continues at coordinate 56,972 of NZ_JAMDLH010000005.1, forward strand.
GAGACCGGCCGGACCGAGCACCAGGATGTCGGAGGCATAGACCGGCATCAGCGCCACGGCGCCGCCGAGCAGCACCGCGAAAAGATCGAGCGAGATGGCGCCGAGCACCAGCCGGTTGGAAAAGACATAGCGGAAGCCGGCCGACACCGCCTGCCAGGCAGGCTCCTTCTCGCCCTGCTTCACGATGATCGGCGGCATTGCCAGCATCAGCACCACAGCAGCAGCGAGCAGCACCACCGCCGTGCCGAAGGCGGCGAGCTCGGAAATCCCGTAGAGCAGACCACCGGCCACAGGCCCGCCGATGGCCGCAACCTGCCAGGATGACGACACCCAGCCGATGGCGTTGGCGAGCGCTTCGCGCGGCACGAGGTTCGGCACCACCGATTGCATGGCCGGCCCCATGAAGGCCCGGGCGATGCCCATCACCAGAAGGATGACATAGATCGGCATGACGCTCGGCGATGCCGTCCACGACAGCACGAACAGCCAGATGGCGGCGGCGGCTTCGATGCCGAAGCAGGCGATGATGATCAACCGGCGCGACACCCGGTCGGCCACCGTGCCGGTGATCAGCACCAGCAGAAAGGCCGGCAGGAACTGCATCAGCCCGACATAGCCGAGGGCCATCGGATCATGGGTGAGGTCGTAGACCTTCCAGCCGACGGCGACCACGACGATCTGAATGGCGAAGGTGGCGAACAGGCGGGCCAGCCAATAGAGAAGATAAGGCCGGTGGGCGAAGGCATTCGGCGAGGGCTGATGGCTCATGGGGGCACTCGGGCACCGCGGCTCGGGAGTGGCGGACGGTGACTTGTGATCCAGAACGGAGCGCCGAACAAGCCTCCCAAGCCGCCTTGCGGTTCGGTTGCGCAACCGACGCCGGCCGCTTCACACTTCCTCGCGCCGCGCCCGGCGTACGGCCAGCCGATGCCGCCCTTCCAGGAAGGCGAGCAGCGCCAGGGCGAAGAGAAGCGGCACCACGAAATAGATGAGACGAAACAGGATCAACGCGGCCGCGACATCCGGCCGGTGGGCGATGCCGAGCCCGGTCACCACCGTCGCCTCGAACACGCCGACGCCGCCGGGCGTGTTGGCGGCCATGCCGGCCAGAAAGCCGATGGAATAGGTGACGAGATAGCGGGCGGCGTCCGGCACCGCGTCGGGCGGCAGCAGGACGTAGAGCGTGCCGCACGCCGCGAGCAGGTCGAAGGCCCCGGCGAGCACCATGAGGAAGGCCGGCTTCGCCTTGGGCATGCGCACGACCATGCCGCTGACCCGGATCGCCCGCCGCTTGCGCGCCAGCCACAAGATGAAGCTCGAAAGAGCCACCAGGACGACGAGACCGACCAGACGGTCGATATAGTGGTGGGGGAAGACCGGGTATTGCGTCGTCGGCTCCAGCGTCAACGCAAGGCCGAGGACGAACAGGATGCCGGACCACATGGTCAGCCAGCTCATGACGATCAGCCTCGCCACCACCGAGAAGCTGACGCCGACCATGGAATAGATGCGGTAGCGGGCACCACCACCCGACAGCAGCGGAAAGCCGAGCGTGTTGGCGAAGACGTTGGCGATGAGCCCCCCGAACACCGCCCGCGCCAGACTGACCGAACTCGTATAGTTGAGGGCGTGAAGCGCCAGAAGGTCGTAGGTCGCCAACGCGGCAAGGCCGCAGAAGGTGAAGACGAAGGCCAGCACGAAGCGGTGGGCCGGCAGCGCCAGGGCGGCGTTGTGGATGTCGGCGAACGACATCTTGGTCGCCATATCCCACAGCACCCAGACGGCGCCGGCAATCAGCACCACGGCAATGACCGGACCAATCCACCTCACGGCAAGCGCAAACCGCCCCGGTGACGCCTCCGCGCTGGTATGGTCTTCGGTGGGATCGCTCAAGTCCTGTCGTCTCCATCAGGCAAGGCGGATCCGGGTGCGCGCGGCCCGAGCCTATGGTCTCTCATTTAGAGCGCCAGCCATCAAACGCAACCGCTTTTTCCGACGGGCAGAAATGACGGCGCGCAGGTCTGCCCGGCGGCACCGTCACCGTTCGTCGTCGACGTCATCGTCGTCGTTGCGGGGCATATCGAGGGTTTTGGACGGCGAACTGGGCTTGGCGGGCCGCCCCATTCTGCCGATATCCGCCTGGGATGCGTGCGCAACCGACGTCGCACCGGGCGTCGCCGCGTTTGCCTCCCCGGCGCCTTCGGCGAACCAGACCTTGGTCTGCGGGAAGGGAATCTCGATGCCGCGCTCGTCGAAGACCTGCTTGACGATCTCGCTGTAGAGACGCCCGGTGGCCCACTGTTCGCCGGGCAGCGTCTTGATGCGCGCCCTGACGGAGATGCTGCTCGGGCCGAAGGCGACGAGTCCGTGCATCTCCAGCGGGTCGAGAACGACAGCGCCGCGCGGGCTTTCCATCAGCCGGTCGAACGCTTCCTGCATGGCGGCCTTCACCGCCTCGATGTCTTCCTTGTAGGCGACGTCGATCACCGCCACGTGGAACGAGAAGCCGCGCATGGCATTGGAGACGCTGGTCACCGAGGAGAAGGGGACGATGTGATAGACCCCGTCCAGATCGCGAATGCCGACCGAGCGGATGGTCAGTCGGTCCACGGCGCCGGTGATCCCGGCCACAGTGACCACATCCCCCTCGTTCATGGCGTTCTCGAACTGGATGAAGGCGCCGGTGATGATGTCCTGCACCAGCTTCTGCGAGCCGAAGCCGACGGCAAGGCCGACGACGCCGGCACCGGCCACCAGCGGAGCGATATCGACGCCGAGCTGGGACAGCGTCAGCATGGCCGCGATGATCACGAGGACGATCGAGAACGCATTGCGGAACAGCGACAGCAGCGTGCGGGTCCGTGCGTTGGTGATTCGGCCGAGCGAGGGATTGAGACGATACTCGACCCAGCTCGAAGCGGCGAGCCATATGCCGCCGGCGGCGAGCAGGATGATGGCCGCCGACAGGATGCGGCCGACGGCCTCGGTCCCGCCGTCCGACTGGAACCAGGCAATGAGATCCATGACGCCCCAGCTCTGCAGCAGCACCGCCACCACGATCGCCACCAGCAGCATGCGCATGGCGCGGAAGAACAGCGGCACCATCATGTTGAGCCGCGCTTCCAGGAGGGGCAGCGTCTTCTTGACGTCGGCTGGCAGGCGGATGCCGCCGGAAATGGCATGGGACAGCAGGCTGTCGACGAGACCGCCGACGATGATGGCAAAGACCGTCTCGACCGTCGCCCAGGCCATGTAGTCCACGGCGTCGAACGGCCGGCTCACCCAGAGGACGAAGGCCACGGCCAGATAGACGATGACGATGACGTTCCAGCCGTGGATGAGAAGCGCCAGGATCGTGCGCAGGACCGAACTCTTCACCGGCTCGAGCAGGGGGAACAGGCCGTTCCTCACTTCTTCCCGCTTCACCGACACCAGGATCGTGGCGCCGATGAGCGTTATCAGAACGACGGCGAGGCGGAAGCCGATACCCACCGAAAAGCCGATCGCCTTGTTGACCAGCGGATGGGCCACCAGCACGCCATAACCAAGGAAACTGATCAGCCGGCTGAGCCACAGATACCAGAAGCGAGCAGTCGCCGGTTCCAGATTGACCACCTTGAGGGCGGGCCGGCGATACTGGAGAATCGAGGCAAGACAGCTTTTCAGGAACTCGATCAGCACGAAGGCATCGATGAAGAGGCTCTGCATCAGGTCCATGCGTCCGCCACCCGACGCGGCGATGGCATAGGCCGACGTGCCGAACCATGCGAGGCCGATCACGGCCCAATCGATGAGGAGAGCGAGGCCACTCCAGACCACCCGTCGCGGCAGAGGCTTGTTCCTGGCTGCCCTTTCGACGGCGCCAAGCGGAAAGCGGGCGATGAAGCGGGCAACCGTCAGCGTGGCGAAGGCGAAGACGATGAGGATGGCAAGCGCAAGGCCCTGCTCCTGCACCCCCTCCCAGTTGACCGCGGCGCTGCCATCGAAAAGGCGCGTCAGGTTGCCGAGGCCGCGACCGATTTTCAGCACCACCTCGACGACCTGTCGCGACAGATCCTGCGTCACCGACCCGATCTCGCGGGCGAGCGGCACGGTTGGAGCGTCGGTGGCCTCCGTCGCGGCCGCCTCGCCCGAAGGGGCAGCGGCATCGCCCGCTTCCGGCTGGGCCAGCTTCTCGAGTTCGCCGATCAGGGCGGCCCGCGCCGCGTCGTCCTTCAGGATATCGACCAGCGCCTTCGCCGCCTCCGGAGAGGTCGCGGGCGCCGCGGTCGAGGTGGTGTCTGCAGGCTGGGGCGTCAGCGAAAGGCCGGGAATGGTCTGCGCCGACGCGCCAACGGGAAGCGCGAGGACCAGAATCAGGGCGAGTAGTCGGAAAAAGGGCATGATTCGCTGGATCATCCGGCCAAACTGACGTCCTGTCTTGCCCAAAAGAGGGCAGGCGCGCAACCCAACCACTTGGGGCAACGCGCCTTCAACCCTCAAGTTCCTCCCGCAGCATCTCAAGCCGCAGCCATTCTTCCTCGGCAGCGGCCAAAGCCGCCTCGGTAGCCGCGAGCTTTTCGGTCGCCGCGGCGAACTGCTTGGGGTCGCGCCCGTAAAGGCCTGGATCGTCGAGCACGGCGTGAAGGCGCTTCGCCTCCTCCGACAACGCCTCGATCCGCCCCGGCAGCGTCTCAAGGGCATGCTTATCCTTGAAGCTGAGCTTCGAGCGAGCCTTGGGCGCGGCAGCCGTCGCCGCTTCCTTCTTCGGCGCAGCGGCGACCTTATCGGTCTTCCGCGCCTCGACGCCCTTGCCACGCTGGGCGAGCATATCGGTATAGCCGCCGGCATATTCGAGCCAGCGCCCGTCGCCCTCGCTCATCACCACCGAGGCGACGACGCGGTCGAGAAAGTCGCGGTCGTGGCTGATGACGATGATCGTGCCGCCATAGTCGGCGAGCAACTCCTCAAGCAGGTCGAGCGTTTCGAGATCGAGGTCGTTGGTCGGCTCGTCGAGCACCAGCATGTTGGACGGCTTGGCAAGCGCCCGCGCCAACATGACCCGGCCGCGCTCGCCGCCCGACAGCGCCGAGAGCGGCGTCCGCGCCTGTTCGGGAGAGAACAGGAAGTCCTTCATGTAGCCGATGACGTGGCGCTTCTCCTCGCCGATCACCACCCAGTCGCCCTTGCCCTCGGTGAGGGCATCGGCCAGCGTGGTCTCGGGATCGAGGCTGTCGCGCTTCTGCTCCAGCGTCTGCATGTCGAGGGAGAGACCGAGCTTGACGGTGCCGCTGTCGGGTTCAAGATCTCCGGTGAGGAGCCTCAACAGCGTTGTCTTGCCGGCGCCGTTCGGACCGACGATGCCGATGCGGTCGCCGCGCGCCACACGGATCGAGAAGTCCTTGACGATCGGCCGCTCGCCGAAGGCCTTGGAGATCGACTTGGCCTCGATCACCAGCTTGGACGACGCCTCGGCCTCGGCGGCCGCCATCTTGACCGAACCCTGCGGACCACGATGTTCGCGCTTTGCCTTGCGGAGGTCGGCAAGCATGTCGACGCGACGGACGTTGCGCTTGCGGCGGGCCGTGACGCCATAGCGCATCCAGTGCTCCTCCGCCTCGATCTTGCGGTCGAGCTTGACGAGCTCGCGCTCCTCCTCCTCCAGCACCTGGTCGCGCCAGGCTTCGAAATGGGAGAAGCCACGATCCAGCGTGCGCGTCACGCCGCGATCTAGCCAGACGGTGGTTCGCGACAGGTTCTCGAGGAACCGCCGGTCATGCGAGATCAGCACCATGGCCGACTTCATGCCCTTCAGCTCGCTTTCCAGCCATTCGATGGCCGGCAGGTCGAGATGGTTGGTCGGCTCGTCGAGCAGCAGGATATCGGGCTCGGGCGCCAGAACGTGAGCCAGGGCCGCCCGGCGCGTCTCGCCCCCGGACAAGGATGCCGTCGACTCGTTGCCGGTCATGCCGAGTTCGTTGAGAAGGTAGAGCGCCCGATAATGATCGTCGCCCGGCGCCAGACCTGATTCCACGTAGTCGAGCGTCGTCTTGAAGGCGGAGAGGTCGGGCTCCTGCTTGAGGTAGCGCACCGTCTTGCCGGGCTGGAAAAAGCGCTCGCCGTCATCGGCCTCGACGAGACCGGCGGCGATCTTGAGCAAGGTCGACTTGCCCGAGCCGTTTCGCCCCACCAGCGTGATGCGATCGCCCTCGCCCACCGTCAGGTCGGCGCCGGTGAGAAGCGGCGTTGCGCCGAAGGTCAGGCGAATGTTCTTGAGAAACAGAACCGGAGGAGAAGCCATGTCGGATATCGTTCCAGTCAGCCGCGCAGCGTGAAAGCGTCTTCGGCGAGACGCTCGACGATCTCGCGCAGTGCTTTCCTCGACGGACCGGCCGCCGCAACCTGCCGCGACACGTTGGGTAGCGTGCGCTTGGCGGCCGCCCGGCCGAAACGCGATCGGAGGTCGGCCATGGTGGCGCCCTGCGCACCGATGCCGGGCGCAAGGATCAGCGATGTCGGCAACCGCTCCAGCACCTCGTCGGCGTCGTCGAGCGTCGCCCCGACCACCGCGCCGCAAGGGCCATTGCCCGTCTTGCCGAGCGCATCCCGATTGAAGGCGGTGAGATCGTCGGCGAGCGCATCGGCCACCGTACGGTCGTCTTCCTGGCGGGCCGTCTGAAGCTGGATGCCATCGGGGTTCGACGAGCGCACGACGACGAAGAGGCCCGCCCCGTGCTCGACGGCGCGCTTGACCACCGGACTGAGCGAACCCGACCCCATGTAGGCGCCGAGCGTGATGGCATCGACGGGCGTGCCGGCATCCTCGCCGATCCAGGCGGCGGCATAGGCCTCGATGGTGTGGCCGATGTCCATCCGCTTGATATCGGCGATCACCAGCGCATCGGCCGAGCGGGCATGGCCGATCACCTCGGCCGCCGACTTCAGGCCCTGCCAGCCGAAGCGCTCGAAGAAGGCGATCTGCGGCTTGAACACGCCGACGAGGTCGCCCACCGCCTCGACCATCTCCAGGCCGAAGACGCGCACGCCCTCGGCGCTATAGGGCAGATCCCACGCCTTCAGCGTTTCCGGCGCCGGGTCGATGCCGACGGTGAGCGGCGAACGACGGTCGGCGACCGCCTCGAAACGATCGGCGAAGGAAATGACGGACATGTCGGCTCTCCGGATTGGGCTTTCGGCAGGCGATATAGCGCATCGCACGGAAAAGTGGGAACCGGTTTTCCGTGAAAGCGCGACCGTCGGGCGATTGATGCCTACACCGGCGCCTGGCGCAGGTACCAGCTTTTCGGCCTCGTCAGTCCCTGGAACCCCAGCGGCGACAGTGCGGCGCCGCGCCCGGTGTCCTTGACCCCGGTCCAGGTCAGCGCCGGATCGAGATAGTCGCAGCGGTTGGCGAACACGGTACCGGTTTCGAGTTCCTGACCGATCGCCTCGGCGGCGTCGAGATCCTCGGTCCAGAGCGAGCAGGTAAGCCCGTACTTGGAATCGTTCATCAGGGCCACCGCCTCGGCATCGTCCCTGACCTTCATGATGCCGACGGCCGGTCCGAAGGTTTCCTCTGTCATGAAGGCCATCTGGTGGTTGACGGAGGTCAGCACCTGCGGCGCGATGTAGGGTGTACCCTCAGCGTCGGTCGGGAACGACTTTGGGTCGACATGCGCGACCGCTCCGCCGCGCAGCGCCGCCGCGATCTGCTCTCGCACTGTCGCCGCGCCGCGTGCGCGCGCCATCGGCCCCAGCGTCACGGCAGGGTCCGTCGGATTGCCGAGCACGTATTTCCTGGCGAGGTCGACGAGACCGGCGACGAAGTCATCGTAGACCTTCTCGTGCACATAGACCCGCTCGATGCCGCAGCAACACTGCCCCGAATTGAAAAAGGCGCCGTCGGCGACATTCTCGATGGCAAAGTCCAGCTTGGCATCGGGCCGCACATAGGCCGGGTCCTTGCCGCCGAGCTCCAGATTGACGGCGATGAACGTTCCAACTGCCGCCCGCTCCATGGCCACGCCACCAGCCACGGAACCGGTGAAGGCCACCATGTCGGCCTTGCGGGCGGCGATGGCCGCCGCCGTCTGGTCGTGGCTGAGCACGATATGCTGGAACACGCCCTCCGGCAGGCCCGCCGCGTCGAAGGCATCCTGAAAGCGTTCCGCCACCAGAAGCGTCTGGTCGGAATGCTTCAGCACCACGGTGTTGCCGGCCATCAGCGCCGGCATCACCGAGTTGACGGTGGTGAGATAGGGATAGTTCCAGGGCGCCACCACGAAGACCACGCCAAGCGGCTCGCGATTGATGTAGCGATGGGCGCCACGCCCACCGAACTCAAGGCCGCTGTCGAGGGGCGCGAGGCTCGCAGCGGCGATGTTCGCCATGTGGCGCGTGCGCTGCTCGACGCCGTTGAGCTCGTATGGCGTGAAGCGGATCGGTCGCCCCATCTGCCAGGTCAGTTCCTCGGCGATGCGCGGCCGCATGGCCAGCATGGCATCGAGCGCCTTCAGGCAATAATCGATGCGCGTCTCGAGCGGCAGCCGCGCCCATCCCTTCTGGGCGTCGCGAGCGAGTCGGAACACGCGGTTCATCTCGGCTTCCGTGGCGATCGGCCGCTCGGCATAAACCGAGCCGTCCACAGGCGACACGAGCGTCATGAGGTCGGACATGAGAAGCGCTCCATTGGTTCCGGACCGACAACAGGATGCAGGCCCTGAGAGCGCCTATCTCTGCATGCCCGCACCCGGCGATCAAGGGAGAGCTCCGATAACGCAACGGGGCGCCGAAGAGGGCGCCCCGCAGACATTGTCTTGCCCTGAAGGCTCACTCCGCCGGAGCCGGCTCCTCCGTGCCGGGCCCACCCCCGCCGTTGGCATGGGCGATGGCGAACTCCTCTTCCGGCGACAGGATCAGCTTGTGGCGGCCGATGATCGCGAAATAGGCGATGGCAACGGCAAACCACACCGCCACCCAGAGCACGCCCTTGGAGAAGTTGGGATCCTGCACCTGATAATAGAGGGTGACCACGGCGATGACGATCGTCAGCACGGCGCCGGGAATGCCAAGCGGGCTCTTGTAGGGGCGCTCGATGTCCGGTTGGTTGATCCTGAGCATGATGAAGGAAATGGCCTGCATGATGTAGGAGAACATGGCGCCGAACACCGCCATGTTGAGCAGCACCGAACCGATCGCCGCTCCGCCCTCGGCAGCACCGAGCGAAAACCAGATCACCATCATGACCAACAGGCCGGCGATGGAGCCTGTGACCATGGCGACGTGCGGCGTCTTGTACCTGGCGTGGGTGAACGACAGGGCAGTCGGGAAATAGCCGGCGCGCGACAGCGAATAGACCTGCCGACCCTGCGCATAGAGGATGGTGTGGAACGAGGCGATCAGGCCGGTCAGCGCCACGATGCCAAGCACGACCACGCCGCCATCGCCGTAGACGGCACGGAAGCCGTCGAGCAGCGGTTCGAGCGAGGAGCCGAGGTGGAACGAACCGACACCGGCGACCGCCGGGTTGAGCAGCACGATCATGAAGGCCGAGAGGATCAGCGTGGAAATGCCGAGGATGATGCCCTTGGGCATGTCGCGCTTGGGATCGACCGATTCCTCGGCGGCCAGCGGCAGCTGCTCGATGGCAAGGAACAGCCAGACGGCGAAGGGCAACGTGGCGAGAACGCCGGAGAAGCCGAACGGGAACCACTCGCCACCGCCTTCCGGCAGCGCGATGGCGGCGCCATCGGGACCGACGCCGATGTTGAGCGCCCAGCGCGAAAAATCCATGTTCGGGATGGCGCTCACCCAGAAGAACACCAGGACCGCCAGCGACAACACCGTCACCACCAGCGTCACCTTGAACGAGAGCTCAAGTCCGAACACGTTCAGCCCCAGGAAGATCGCATAGAAAACGATCCAGACGAGCGGCGAATAGGCAGCGTCGAGGCCGAGGATGGAGTTTACGTAGGCGGTGATGAAGGTGACGATCACCGCCGGCGTGATGACATACTCGACATTCTCGCAAAGGCCGGTGATGAAACCGCCCCACGGCCCCATGGCCGTGCGTGCGAAAGAATAGGCGGCGCCGGTGTGCGGCAGCGCCGGGCTCATCTCGGCGATCGAGAAGGTCAGACCGAGGTACATGACGGCGATGATGGCGCCGGCGGCCAGCATGCCACCCCAGCCGCCGGTGGCAAAACCGAAGTTCCAGCCCGAGAAATGGCCGGAAATCACGGCGCCGACGCCCAGCGCCCAGAGCGACCAGATGCCGGCATAGCGCGACAGGTGTCGCTGCTCGAAATAGCTCGCGTCAGCCTTCTTGTAGCTGACGCTTCCTTCAGACGTGGACATTGAGTTCCCCTTTTCTTTTTCAGTGGCCCCACGCGCGGCACAACCTCAAGGCCGGTGCCCGTTCCCCGCCGAAGCGGGTCCCTGCGAACGGCAAGCGCGGAAGCTGAGGTTCTCTTTGCAAGGATCATGCTACTTTTGGCCAATAGCCGGTCGGTCTCCGCTTGCGCAAGAGCCACCCTGCGGCTAGCCGATAGCTTTGAGGGAACCCAAGGAGCAGCCCATGGCACCTATCATCTTCGTCCTGGGCGGCGCCCGTTCCGGCAAGAGCCGCTTCGCCGAACAGCGGACACGCGCTTTTGCCGCGAGTGAGAACGTCTACATAGCCACCGCCGAGTGCCGCGATGAGGAAATGGAAAAGCGGATCGCCCTCCACCGAGAGCGGCGAGGCGCCGACTGGCGGACGATCGAGGCGCCGCACCTGCTAACCGAGACCCTGTCCGCGGAAGCGAGAAGTGACCGGGCGATCCTCGTCGACTGCCTGACGCTCTGGCTGACCAACCGTCTGCTTGCCGACGCCGACCTTCAAGCCGAGGGCGACGGCCTTGCGACCGTACTCGGCGCGATCTCGGGACCGGTCGTCCTGGTATCGAACGAAGTCGGGTTGTCCATCGTCCCGGAGAACGCGCTCGCCCGTCGCTTCCGAGACGAAGCCGGCCGACTCAATCAGGCAATCGCCGCCGTTGCCGATGAAGCCTGGTTCGTTGCCGCCGGTCTGCCGCTGAGGCTGAAGTGATCCGAACGGCTGAGCATCTGAAGACACAATGCATCAGACCAACGGGGCGATTTGCTCGCAGGCAAGTGTGATATAAGTTTAATCAAAATTAACTATGACGAGGATGCAAAGGCCTGGGGAGTCACGGCCATCATGCATGATTTTGGGACATCGATGACGATTTCCATATGGCATGCGGCTTGCAGCCGGGTTTTTCGTGGCCTGCGCTGACGCTGAGCTTTGCGCTGGTTGCATGGGCTTCCCGCTTTTCAGGCAGGCGACTCGGCTTGCAGGATTAGGGGAAATCCACTAGCTTGGTAAATGTTTTGTTATCTCGGAGTGATCGTTGCGGCGGTTTGAGCCGGACCTTTTCCGAAGTTTTTTGAAGTTCATTTTGCCTTTTGGGGGATGTAATGCGTCTAACGGACCTTACCCAGGATTTTTCCAAGGGCGGCGCCGAGAGTTCGTCGGGATTGCGCAAACTGACGCCGGCCGAAGGCGGATCTTCCGCCCGCTATATGGCTTCCGCCAGCAAGGTACGCGTCACCTCAACGTCGGCCTTTTCGGCCGGTCAGGCGATGGCGTTGGCGTCCTTCGGCGGAGCCACTCTTGATCACGAAGAAGTCGAGACCCAAGTCAACTGGCGGCCCGCGCATCTCGTCGCGAAGCGGCTGGTCGATGTCGTAGGGGCCGCTTTCGGCCTGCTCCTGCTGTCTCCGCTTCTGATCGCGGTCGCCGCGATCATCAAGCTCACCAGCGTGGGGCCGGTATTCTTCCGCCAGGAGAGAACGGGGCTCGGCAACAAGCCCTTCCAGATTCTCAAGTTCCGGTCGATGTACACCGATCGCTGCGATCTTTCGGGCGTCGCCCAGACTGTTGCCGACGATCCCCGCGTAACGCCGATCGGCCGCATCATTCGCAAGACCAACATCGACGAGCTGCCGCAGCTCATCAACGTCCTGCTGGGCGACATGTCCCTGGTCGGCCCTCGCCCGCACGTCCCGGGCATGCTGGCCGCCGGCGTCCGCTACGAGGAACTCGTGATCGGCTACGAGCGCCGGCACGCCATGCGTCCCGGCATCACCGGCCTCGCTCAGGCCAACGGCTTGCGCGGCCCGACCACCGAGGTGGAGCCGTCGGTTATGCGCGTGGTGCGCGACATCGAGTATATTCGCAACTTCTCGATCTGGCTGGACATCCGCATCCTCTTCCGCACCGTGATCAACGAGATCCTGCGCGGCAAGGGATTCTAGCCGCTTCGTCGGCTTGAACTACGCCCCGCCGGCTTTCGACAACGAGGCGTAGAAATCGGAACATGACGGCCGGGTCGGTGCGCTTTTACAGTCTCACCCACATACGCGGGTTGTCCGGCGACTGCATCGCGATGAACCGATAACCGGTAGCACTCCAGGGCTTGACCAGGGAGTTGAGGTTATCCAGCACGAAGTCGCCGCGGTCGGTGCGCACCATCAACACCGCGTGAGACTCACCCCGCCGGGTCACGACGCTCGTCATCAAGAGGGACGAACTCGGAAATCCCTTGCGCAGCAGCGCGGCCCGCTTTGTCAGTGCGTAATCCTCGCAATCGCCCGAAGACCCGCCGATTTTCCAAACGTCGACGCGACCGGACTCGGCCTTCGGCCGCATCGCACCGTTGACTTGGCGATTGACGCGGTCAATCAAGGCGAGCGTCTCAATGGTCATCCGCACGTTGCCGGACGACACCCCCACATTACGCGCCCGCTGAACCTTGCAGGCGGACGGAATGGTTGCGCACATCACATAGAAGCCGGATGGACCAAGCGTGGCCCCCTTGGCATTGACCTTTCCGGCAACAGGCAAATCCAGGCTCTGCTTAGGAACATTCAGGAAGCCGGCCGAGGCCACCTGAGGAAAGAGCCCCACGACAGCGGAAACAACCAGCGTCCGGATCAACTTGTTCATGTCAACAAACTCCGCCAAGTCTTAAGTGGGGCCAGTTGACCATATTTCTTTTGAGATTCTGTTAGTCAGCGTGGACAACGAATTCGCATGACCAAGCAGAGAACTCGAAACAAATACAATTCAAATTTTAAGTAAATCCTCGGCTCAGACGTTAACCACATCCTGAAGTCGGAGCGGGCCGGCGAGGGTCGACAAAGGGAGGCAATCGAGGAACCAAGCACCGAGCTGACCGGAGAAAATTCCCGGATTTCTCTGCATTCCCAAGGCGCAGCGTCATTCGGCAGCGCACCCGGATACCAAATCAGGAAAAACACGCAGGAGACAGAAAACTCCCCTTGCACGCGCTCAACTACTTAATGTAAACTATCTGAAAATGTGGCGGCAGGTGGGAGCATCGACGCTCCAATTTGATGCAACTTTATAGGAGACAATCGATATGACCAGACTTTTCCTTTCCGCCTCGCTTGGCGCCGCGATGGCTTTGTCGTCAGTTGCGAACGGCTTTGCCGCCACCACGGCGACTGGCCTGATCAGCGAACTCCAGGGCACCGGTGTCGACACCGCTTACGTGACGGCCGCGCAGGGCGCCTGTTCGTCCGGCAGCGCCTCCCAGTGCATTCTGGCCCTTCAGGCGCTGTTGAATGCTCTGCCGGCCAATGTGCCCGCCAGCGTGGTGGCCGAGGTAACTGAGTACGTGACGACGACCGCCGGTAGCCGCGCGGATGTCGTGGCGAGCCCCCAGTTGGTCAGCCTCAACAATTCGCTCAGCGAACTTGGCGCATCTCAGGTCACCGGCTCCGTGACTCCCGATGATGGCGCGGCCAGCCCCGGCGCCTGATTGAGTTTGCCGCTGCGAGAACAGGGGCACACATGCCATCTCGAAAACCGTGGCTCTCGAAACACAGGGCCACGGTTTTTTTGTATCGACCCGTTGGTTGTGGGTTGGTGCTGAGTTTGTCATGGGCGAAGGTACTCTTCATTCAGGGGGGGAACCTTGCCCATACGGGACTAAATTTCGCGTACTTCTCGCACGACAGCGCCGCATTTCGCTCGGTATAGCTTGGTCGGCGGCGTGATTTCGGTCATAGTGATCGCGCGTGAGTAGATTCAAGGAAGTTTTCTCCAAATGGATTCATCCGAGTTCGATGTTCGCAACGCAATTGGTCTCGTCCGTCGCCAGATTTGGCTAATTCTTTCAACTGTTCTGATTATCGTCGGTTTGGCAGCCGTCTATGTTTTCCTGCAGACACCGACTTACACCGCGTCGACGCTGATCCTGGTCGACCCTCGCCAGAAGAACGCCCTCGACCCGGAAAGCCAGATGTCGCTTCTGCCCACCGACAACGCGCGGGTTGAAAGCGAAGTCGAGATTTTGAAGTCGCCGTCGACCCAGATCGAGGCGATCTCCCGTCTGGGCCTCGTCAAGGATCCCGAGTTCGGCGTCAGGCTCAGCACCGTCGACCGCTTGATGGTCTTCTTCAAGATCAAGACGATGGAAAACCTGCTGGCCGACACCGATGCCCAGTTGCGCTCTGTGCTGACCCGCTTTTCCGACAACATCACCATCGCCCGTCGCGGTCTGACCTACGTCATCAGCGTGTCCGCCACCTCGGCCGACCCCGCCAAGGCGGCGCTGATTGCCAATACCCTGTCGTCGACCTACATCGACGCCCAGGTTGACGCCAAGATTTCCAACGCCCTCAGCGTGCGCGACGCACTCAACCGGCGCCTCGTTCAGGCATCGACGACCATCAACGAGAACGAGAACCGCATCGACGCCTTCGTCAACGAGAACATCGAAAAGGTCTCGAACGAGAGCACTCGCGCCGACATCTCCGCCATGCGCGCCAGCCTGGAGGCTCTCAAGGCCGAGAGCGTGTCGGCACAGTCGTTGCAGGCGAGCGTTGCCACCCTCGCCGCCAACAAGGACTGGGACGGTATCGCCGCTCAATTGCGATCGGATACGGTCAGCCAGATCAAGGCCGAACGCGACAAGGTTCTGGCCGACATTGGCAATGTAGCCGCCGGCTCCAATCGGGAAAACAACCTGCGCGCCAGCCTCGCCGAACTCGACAAGCGCTTGGCCGATCAGGTGAATGTAGAACTCAGTACACTGTCCGATCGCGTCAAGACGGCCCAGCAGGAACAGGACCGGCTTCGCACCTCCATCCGCGACACCGTCCTATCCAGCAACCTTTCCAACGACGTCATGGTCAAGATCTACGAACTCCAGCAGGAGTCGTCGGTCGCCAAGACGCTTTACCAGGACCTGTTGCAACGCCTGCGCGGCGTGGAAACGCAGGCCGACCTGCAGCTCGCCGACAGCCGCATCGTGTCCTCGGCGCTCCCCCCCGACCAGCCGAGCGCGCCGAAGACCAAGCTGATCCTAACCCTGGCGCTCGTCGCAGGCCTGGGCCTGGGCTTGGGGTTGGCCTTCCTCAACGAGAACTTCATCGGCGGCTTCACCTCCGACCAGCAGTTCGAGGCGGTGCTCGGCGTGCCGGTCATCTCCTCCATTCCGCTGCTGTCGCGCGCCGGGCGCTCGATCACCGAGAGATCGCAGGTGGCTAGCGAGCTTCTCGACCATCCACTGACCGCCTACAGCGAGTCGATCCGGCGAATTCGGCTCGGCCTTGAGAACATGCTGAGGCGCAAGTTGCAGGATAAGGCCCGCGAGGGCGGGTTGATCGTCATGGTTGGCTCGGCCATCCCCGGCGAGGGCAAGACCACCACGGCCATCGCCATCGCCCGCGCCTTCGCGATGTCCGGCAAGCGCGTCCTCCTCGTCGACTGCGACCTCCGGCGTCCGTCCGTTGCCCCTTCCCTGGAGCTGACGCCGGAGAACGGTCTGGCCGACTACCTGACGCTGTCACTCGACTCCCAGTCCATCCGCCAGTTCGTCACCAAGGACAAGGTCCCGGGCCTCGACATGATTGTCGGCAAGAACACCCACCGAACCTCCACCGACAGTCTGATCGAAACGGCTCAGTTCAACCTTCTGATGGAGCTTGCCAAGGAGCGCTTCGAGATCATCGTGCTCGACACGCCGCCGATCCTGCCGGTCGTCGACGCCC
The DNA here is from genome assembly GCF_023721755.1 of Pleomorphomonas sp. NRK KF1. Taxonomy (GTDB): domain Bacteria; phylum Pseudomonadota; class Alphaproteobacteria; order Rhizobiales; family Pleomorphomonadaceae; genus Pleomorphomonas. Next base: position 73,037 of record NZ_JAMDLH010000005.1, read on the forward strand.
AGTACCTTGCGACCCGCGCCGACATCGTCGCGCTGGTCGTTCACTGGGCTTCGACCTCCCAGCGCGACGTCCGCTCGGCCATCAACGACCTCAGGACCACCGCCGGCGATGACCTGCCGATCGCCGCCGTGCTATCCAAGGCCGAACTCGGCGTCGGATCCTATCGTAACAAGTACAATAGCTACTACTATTACGCGCCGGAAAGCTGATTGCGGCCAACCACCGGATTCTGTGTCCAAGAAGTGGGATAGCGGCGCCTCGGGCGTTCGCTGCCCATGTTTGCCGAGAAGCATTTCCGCCGCAGCGATCTCTATCCTGCGTTGACCTCCGGAGCCACCAAGACTAGAGCTTGCCATCCCCACGCTTGACGGAGCCGCCCGTGAAGCTCTTGCTGACACTGATCGTCGCTTGCTCCATCGTCTCGTCGCCCACACTCGCCGACGACTCGTCGAGCGCCGGAAGCCGCGCAGTCGCCGTCCGTGTAACCACCGCCAAGCTGGAACCGTACGCCGAAACGCTGATTCTGACCGGCGAGATCCGGGCACGCACGTCCTCCCAACTCTCGTTCCGTGTCTCCGGGCGGATCGCAGAACGATTTGTCGGGGTTGGCGATCACGTCAATGCTGGCGATCTCCTCGCCCGCCTCGATCCCAGCCAGCAGCAGGCTGACGTCGCCAACGCGGAGGCGGCGCTCGCTGCCGCACAAGCCGGCGCCCGTCAGGCCGTGTCGGCCTTCGATCGCCAAAAATCACTGCTCGACAAGGGCTTTACCACACAATCGGCATTCGATGCCGCCATGAAGGCGGTGCGGACGACCGCCGGTACGGTCGAATCCGCGCAGGCGGCTCTCGATATTGCCCGCGCCAATCTCGCCTACACCGAGCTTCGTGCCGACACCGACGGCGCCGTCACCACCCGAACGGCCGATGCAGGCGAGATTGCCGCCGCCGCTCGACCGATTTTCGTTATCGCCGACGATGGCCCGCGCGATGCTGTCTTCGACGTTTACGAGCAGCTGTTCCTGTCGATCAGCGAGTTGCCGGAGGTCACCGTCGGTCTCGTCAAGGATCCATCCCTCACGGTGTCGGGCAAGGTAAGGGAGATTTCCCCGACCGTCGAGACACGGACAGGCACCGTGCGCGTGAAGGTCGATGTCGGCACGCCGCCGGCGGCCATGAGTCTCGGCGCCCCGGTCACCGGCCGCATCGAAGGACGCAAGACGTCGGCCGTGTTACTGCCGGCCAGCGCGTTGGCCGAGAAAGACGGTGCCGCCGCGGTCTGGGTGGTGGCTCCCGACGGCAAGACTGCCGAGCGTCGTCCTGTCGGCATCCTCGCCTATACGACCAAGGACATTGTGGTCGAAACGGGGGTTGCCGAAGGCGATCGCGTCGTCACCGATGGCGTCAAGCTGCTCCGCCCCGGAGCGACCGTGGAGATCGTCGGGGAGGAGGCGCCATGACCCGCAGCTTGCTCCTCGCATTTCTGGCCGGCCTTGTGCTGGCCGCCTGTCAGGAAGAGACGGCGCCCCCACCGCCGGTGCGCCCCATCCTGTCGTCCCGGGTGGCGATCGATGCGGCCGACCAGCAGTCCTTCGTCGGAACGGTCGAAGCGCGCGACAAGGTCGATCTGGGATTTCAGGTCCTCGGCCGGCTGCTGACGAGAACCGTCGACGTCGGCGACACGGTTCGTTCCGGCGAGGTCATCGCCACCATTGATGCCACCACGCTCGATCTCGCCGTCCGGTCGGCCGAGGCCGCGCTCGGCAACCGGCGGGCCGAACGCGAGAACGCAGCAGCGACCGTCACCCGCGTCGAGGCATTGCGCGCCAGCGGAACCGCGGCGGAAGCCAGCCTGGAAGACGCTCGCACCGCCTATGACGCAGCGGACGCCGCCGTTCGCCAAGCGGAAGCCGATCTTGCCAAGGCGCGTGACGCGCTGGGATATGCGGAACTCAGGGCCGGCTTCGACGGCATCGTCACCGCAACCGGTGCCGAACCCGGCCAGACGGTGGCGGCCGGCGAAAGCATCGTCACCATCGCCAAACCCGATCCCCGCGACGCCGTCATCGACGTGCCCGACTGGCTGGTGAGCACGCTGCCCCCGGCCGCACCTTTCGTCGTCGCTCCCCAGATCGCCCCCGACCAGCCGATCCTGGGCCGGCTCAGGGAAATCGCACCCGACGCCGACCCCCTGACGCGCACCCGCCGCCTCAAGATCGCGTTGTCTGAGCCACCCAGCCTGTTCCGCCTCGGGACCACCGTCGAGGTGCGGGCCGACCGGCAGGCAAGCCCGAACATCACCCTGCCCGAAACGGCCATACTCACGCGAGACGGTGAGGCCTTCGTCTGGGTCGTCTCCGTCGACGAGACAAGCACCGCCCCTCGGCGCGAGGGCACCGTCGCCTTGAGGAAAGTGGCCACTGCGCCGGCTGATCAAGGGCGTCTCCGCATCGTCTCCGGGCTTTCCGCTGGTGAACGGGTTGCGATCGCGGGTGTTCACAGCCTTCAGGACGGCCAGCAGGTCATCGTGCCGGCGGACGGCCCGGGGGGCACCGAGGGAGACGCGCTGTGAAGAGGTTCAATCTCTCGGACTGGTCGCTCGATCACAAGTCCCTCGTCTGGTACTTCATGATCGTCTTCACGCTGTTCGGCGTGTTCTCCTACATCAATCTCGGCCGGGAGGAGGATCCCTCCTTCACCATCAAGACCATGGTGGTCCAGGCCTATTGGCCCGGCGCATCGGTCACCGAGATGACCCGACAGGTCACCGATCGCATCGAGAAGAAACTCCAGGAGCTGCCGAACCTCGATTTCACGCGCAACTTGACGCGCCCCGGCGTCACCACGGTCTTCGTCAACCTGCGCAACGACACCAAGGCGGCCGACGTCGACGGCACCTGGGTCAGGGTGCGCAATCTCGTCTCCGACATTCGCGCCGAACTGCCGGACGGCGTGGTCGGCCCGTTTTTCAACGACGACTTCGGCGACGTCTACGGCAATATCTACGCGCTGACCGCCGATGGCTTCACGCCGCGCCAGCTCCGCGACTATGCCGAGGATATTCGCACCCGCATCCTTTCGGTCGAGAACGTCGGCAAGGTCGACATCGTCGGCGCCGAGGACGAGGTCATCTACCTCGAGTTCTCGCCGCGTCAGCTCGCCGCCTACGGCGTCGACGAGAAGGCGGTGCTGACAACCCTTGCCGAACAGAACGCCGTCAATCCCTCGGGGACCATCGAGACCGGTTCCGAACGCGTGTCGGTCAGGGTGTCGGGCGAGTTCCGCTCGGAGAAAAGCATCGAGGCGGTCAATCTCCGCGTCAACGGGCGCTTCTTCCGCCTGTCCGACGTGGCGAAGATCACCCGTGGCTACGCCGATCCGCCAACCGAGCTGTTTCGCTACAACGGCGAACCGGCCATCGGCATCGCCATCGGCATGCGCGCTGGCGCCAACCTCCTGAAATTCGGTGACGCGCTTCGGACCGAGATGGCAAAGATCGAGGCCGAGCTGCCGATCGGCATCACCGTGCACCAGGTCGCCGATCAGCCGAAACTGGTGGAGAAGGCGGTGTCCGGCTTCACCCAGGCGCTGTTCGAGGCGGTCGCCATCGTTCTTCTGGTCAGCTTCGTCAGCCTCGGCCTCCGCGCCGGCGTTGTGGTGGCCTTGTCCATTCCGCTGGTGCTCGCCATCACCTTCATGGTGATGGAAGCGTCGGCCATCTCGCTGCAACGCGTGTCGCTCGGCGCGCTGATCATCGCGCTCGGCCTTCTGGTCGACGACGCCATGATCGCCGTCGAGATGATGGTCGCGCGCCTCGAGAAGGGCGACAGTCTCAGGAAGGCGGCCACCGCCGTCTACACCTCCACCGCCTTTCCGATGCTGACCGGCACGCTGGTGACGGTGGCCGGCTTCATTCCCGTCGGCCTCAACTCGTCGATGGCCGGCGAGTTCACTTTCACCATGTTCGTCGTCATCGCCGTATCGCTGCTGGTGTCCTGGATCGTTGCGGTCGTGTTCACGCCGCTCATCGGCGTAACCGTGCTCCCGGCGAAACTCAAGCACCAGAAGTCCGAGAAAACCGGCTTTACCAAGGGCTTCGAGCGTCTGCTCATCCTGGGGCTCCGCAATCGCATCATCGTCATCGGCCTGACACTCCTGGCCTTCGGTGCTTCGCTCTACGGTCTCACCCATGTCCAGCAGCAGTTCTTCCCCGACAGCGATCGCTCCGAGCTGATCGTCGATTTCACGCTGCCGCAGAACGCCGCCATCGAGGAAACGGCCCGCATCGTCTCCCGCTTCGAAACGGACATGCTGGCCGGCAAGGACGGCGTCGATCACTGGTCGTCCTATATCGGGCGCGGCGCGGTGCGCTTCCTGCTCACCTTCGACCAGGAACCGGCCGCCCCCTATTTCGGCCAGATCGTCGTCGTCACCCGGGACGAGGAAACGCGTGATCGCCTCAAGGCGGCGTTCTCCGACTATCTTCACCGTGCCTTCCCCGGCGTCGACAGCTTCGTCCGCCTCCTGGAAATCGGCCCGCCAGTCGGCCGGCCCGTCGCCTACCGTCTTTCGGGGCCGGATATCGAAAGCGTGCGGGAGGCTTCCGGCCGTCTCGCCGCCATCATCGCGACCAACCCTCACGTCGACAATGTCGCGGCCGACTGGGGCGAGCCCGGCCGCGTCGTCAAGGTCGACGTCATGCAAGACAAGGCGCGGCTGCTCGGCGTCTCCTCGCAGGACATCTCCAACGCGCTCTACAGCATCATCGGCGGCGCCACGGTCACCAAGATCCGCGACGACATCTACCAGATCGACGTCATCGGCCGGGCCGTGCCCGAAGAACGCAACTCCATCGAGACCCTGAAGAACCTCCAGCTCGCCACGCAGACCGGATCGAGCGTGCCGCTCGCCGCCGTCGCCAACCTGCATTATGAGCTTGAGCAGCCGGTGGTTTGGAGTCGCAACCGCCTGCCGACCGTCACCGTCAAGGCGGCGCGAGCCGACGCAACCCAGGCAGACACCATCGTCGATCAGCTACAGCCTGATATCGAGGCCTTCACCGCCACCCTGCCGGCAGGTTACAAGGTGGAAACGGCCGGTTCGGCCGAAGAGTCGCAGAAGGCGATGGCGCCGATCGTCGACGTCGTACCCTTGATGGCCTTCATCATGCTCACGGTGCTGATGATCCAGCTCCAGAGCTTCAGTCGCCTGGTGCTGGTGGTTGCGGTTGCGCCGCTGGCGTTGATCGGCGTGGTGGCAGCCCTTCTCCCGACGGGCGCACCGCTCGGCTTCGTCGCCATTCTCGGTGTGCTGGCGCTGATCGGCATCCTCATCCGAAACTCGGTGATCCTGGTCGACCAGATCGAGCGGTTGCGGGCCGAAGGCATGCCGGCATGGAATGCCGTGATCGAGGCGACCGGCCACCGCTTCCGGCCCATCGTGCTGACGGCATTGGCGGCCAGCCTCGGCCTCATTCCGATCGCCAACGAGGTGTTCTGGCAACCGATGGCCTTCGCCATGATGGGCGGCATCATCGTCGGCACGGCCCTGACGCTGATCTTCCTGCCGGCTCTCTACGTCACCTGGTTCCGCATCCGCGAGGAAAGGACCGAGGATCCGGCACCGGCCGCCCCTCTCGAAACCTAGCCACCGAAAGGGGCCGCGTTCTCCCGAGCGGCCCCGGCTCATAAGCCCGTCAGGCGGCGGACAGCGTTTTGCGCAGATCGTTGAGCTTGCCGACGCTGCCGGCGATGTCGTCGCGCGAGATGCAGGTCGTGCCGCCGACGAAGATGTCGACAAGACCGCTGCCATAGTCGCGGATATTCTGCGTGGACACCCGGCCATCGATGCTGATCGCCGTGTCGCAGCCGCGAGCGTCGATCAGCCCGCGCAACTCGCGGATCTTGCGGTCCGCGAAGGTGGCCTGCTTCTCGCCCTTGTTCCAGGCGTAACCGGGATTGATCAGCATCAGCAGAACGGCGTCGCACTTCTCGATGACGCAGTCGAGCATGCTCACCGGGGTCGCGGGCTTGAGCGCCACGCCGGCCCTGACGCCCTTGGCGCGGATTCGGTTGAGCTGGTTGTCGACATGCCGCTCCGATTCCTGGTGGAAGATCAGTTGCTCGACGCCGATGTCCATCAGCTCGTCGACAAAATAGTCGTTGTCGGTCGCCATCAGATGCACATCGAACTTCAGCTTGGTGAGTTGACGCAGACGACGAACGGTCTCGAGACCGAGCGGCAGACTGGGGCTGAAGTGACCATCGATGATGTCGACGTGCAGAACCTCGATGCCAGCCGCCTCGCAGGCTCTCACCTGGGCTTCCAGATTGCAGAGGTCGAGGCAGATCAGAGAGGGCGCCACGAGGCAGGAATTACGCCAGGAAAAGGTCATCGGACACCTTCCATTTTGATGAGAGACAGGATTTCGTCGCGCGTTGGCAAAGCGGTGATCGCTCCCTTGCGGCGCACGCAGAGCGAACCGGCCGCCGCCCCATAAGCGGCAGCGTCACGCAGCAAGTTGAGAGAAAGGTCGCCGACACACGACACCCCGCGATTGACGAGATGCGACAGGAAGGCGCCCCAGAAGGCATCGCCGGCACCGGTTGCGTCGACCGCCACGGCCGGCACCGGCGGCACGTCGATGGTCTCACCGGCGAAATGACAGCGCGCGCCACGCGCACCCAGCGTTTCAACGGCAACGGCGATGCCATGCGTTTTCAGACAACCGGCGAGTCCTGCCGCCCCACCGACCAGATGAACCTCTTCCTCGGACACCTTGAGGAGATCCACGAAGGGCAGCGCCTCGCCGATCCTGGCAATGGCATCGCGTTCATAGAACCAAAGCGGTGCCCGATAGTTGACGTCGAAGGATACAAGTTTGCTGCGCTCGCGGGCGAGGCGCAGTGCCTCGAGCGTCGCCTCGACGGATGGCGATCGAGACAGCGAGCACGAGCCGATGTGAACGATTGTCGCTGCGTCGACCACCTCGGGACGGATGTCTGCAGGGGTCAGCAGCATGTCGGCGCCCGGCTTACGAACGAATGTGAAGCTGCGCTCCCCATCCTTGCCGAGCGTGACGAAGGTCATTGTCGTCACCGCGTCGTCGGTCAGTCTTTTCAGCGCCACTTCGACGCCGTTCTCTTCGAGCGTTGCGACAAGAAAGCGGCCGAAGTCGTCATTGCCCATCATGCCAAGAAAGGCAGCCGATGCCCCGTTTCGCTTCGCGGCTATGGCGACATTGGCAGGCGCGCCGCCGGCATTGCGCAGATAGCTGCCCGGCTCCGAGCCGGGAAGAAAATCGATGACCATTTCGCCGATGCAAAGGAGATCCACAAGCCACACTCCTCTGGCCTTCTCGCCAGACTCTTGAACAAGCCCCACCGCCCGGGATCGGACGGAACCGGACTCGTCCGAGGATGCCGGACTTACGGCCATACCGATCCTCTGGCCGGTTCCTTACGGAGCCGGCCAAGGAAAGATGATGGCGGTTCGGACCAGCTAACGATCGTCAGGCAGCCGGCGGATACTCGGTGCACAGCAGCCGATAGGGCGCCTCGTCCTCCTCGATCTTCGGGAAGCGCGGATATTGTTCGAGGAAACGATTGTCGGTGTTGTCATCGTTGCACATGGAGACTTCACCGATCAGCACCGACCCCGTACCCGGTTCGACGATGAACTCGTGGTAGTAGTAGGGGTAGAAGGTGAGGCTCTCGCCCGGCTTGATGAGAATATCCTCGCCGGCCTTGACCTGGTAGCGGCGGCCGTCGCGGTTGATCTCGACATCAGTATCGGCCATCTCGCCATCCTTGGTGGCATTGTAGAGACGGAAGATCAGGTTGCCGCCACCACGATTGATGATGTCTTCCATCTTCGACCAATGGAAATGCATCGGGGACACCTGCCCCTCCTCGATCATGATGATCTTCTCGGCATAGGTCTTGGTGTACTTCTTGTTCTTGACGTTGCCGTTGCGCAGCGTGATCAGCGCAATGCCGAGTTCGGCATACTTGCCCATGCCATAGTCGGTGACGTCCCAGCCGAGCATGTTGTCGCGGATCTCGTCATACTCATGTCCGGCCGTCTTCCACTCTTCGGGTGTCCAATGCAGGAACGGCGGCAGCGCGAACCTGTAGTCGCCGAGCATCTGCTCCATACGGCGGATGGCGCCGTTGATTTCGGATCTTTTCATCAGGAGTTCCTCCAGTTCATCGGCGCGACAGCCGACGTGCTTCATTCTGAACGCGGTCGATATCCTCATCGCCGTCGAGAACGGTGATGGTCAGTTCGAAGGTTTCCTTGGCCTGCGGGGGCAGCATGTGCAGATCGCCGGCGGAGACATGATGCGGCCGGCCGTAGACCGACGAGTTGGCGGGCTCCAGGCCCACGGCGTAATCGCCGGCCGCCATCGACTTCCATTGCATGAAGTAGGGCAGCGCCTTGCGATTGAAGTCGAGGCGGACACCGAGCTTCAGCTCGGGGTTGACGAGGGCAGCGAAGGTGTTGCCCGCCGCGTCGGCGGCCAGCTCATGCAGGAACACGTACTCCGGCTCGTTTTCCAAAGGCGCCGCCACCGATGCCCAGTCGTCCAGGTGCGGCCGGCTGGTCTCGTCACGCGGGCGCGTCTCAAGGGCCGGCAGGACCAGGCGAGCCGCCTCCGACAACAACGGGTGACCGACATTGAAATGATAGAGCAGCATCAGCGGCTCGGGTCGAAACGCTTGGTTCTCGACTTCATCGACGATCCGGACGATGCGTTCGCCCAGACGGGTTTCGATCGATCGCCGCAACACGAGATTCTCGCCGAACAGCTCGGCTTCGCGGATCTCGCCGGACACGCGCAGCACGTAGTCGTCGCCATCCCAGAAGGCGTCGGCCGCCCGATGCTCGGCCGGCGTCGTGCGGATGCGCCCATGCATCGGGTAGTCCTTGCCATCCAGGGTGCAAGGCGCACAGATGTTCTCATAGCCCGCCGTGAAAAGCATGCCGCCCATGATCGACCGCTGGGCTTCCGCGCCATGCGTGTCGTAAGCGGTCCGACCGATCAGGCCCGGCTTCGACAGGAAGTTGAAGCCGACCCCGCGATAGCTGAAGTCGCCAATATCCAGCCCCTTGTCGGCCAGCACGTCGAAGGCGAGCGGTCCATTCCGGACCGCGTAGGCAGTGAGGCCGTCGGCCCTTCCCTCGCGGTAGGTCAGAGTGCGGACGGACGCCAGCTGCTGCATGCTCCCCGTCCGAGCCAGCATGTCTCGTTTGGAAAGGGTGGTCACTCGAGGTTGGCGTGGTATTGCCACAGCCCCTTCAGGTCGAGCTTGCGCTCGTCGATGATCATTTTGGCGACGATGTCGCCGAAGAGAAGCAGCGATTGCTCGAACAGCGAGGTCATCGGTTGCCGGGAATCGATCTCGTCATCGAGATAGAGCTTGGTGCGGACCGGAATGCGCACCATGAAATCGGCGACCTCCCGCATGTCCGATTGCGGATTGGACCCGATGTGCACCACCTTCGCCCCGACCGTCTTGGCCTTGCGCGCGATGGCCACGGGGAACAGCGACGACCCGCTGCCCGAGCCGACGATCAGGAGATCCTTCGGCGTAATGGCCGGTTCGGTGATGGCGCCCACATAGGTAATGGCGATACCGAGATGGGCGAAGCGCTTGGTCATCGCCTGCAGCGCCAGGAGCACGCGCCCGACGCCCACCACGAAGACCTTGTCGGCGGCGAGCAAGGCGTCGACGAAGGCCTGAACCTGGGCAGGATCGATCCGGTCGAGCGTCCGGGAAAGCTCCTCGACCACCAGATGCGAGGTGTCGCGGAACACGCTTTCATAGGGTTGCACGATGTTTCTCCGATGGAGTTCGACTTGAAGGGGAGAGGGCACGGCGGAGCGGAGGAGGAGGCGCGCCGTGCCCCGTCGTCGGCGGGGTCAGCCCCGCCGTGCGTTCATGGCCTGAACCTGGTAGATCAACACGGCGCCGAGGATCAGCAGGGCGCGGGCGACGTACTGCCAGTATTCGTCGATGTTGAGCAGCGTCATGCCGTTGAGCATGATCGACAGGAACAGCACGCCGACGAAGGTGCCCCAGACGCGGCCCTTGCCGCCCATCAGGCTGACGCCGCCGATGACGCAGGCGGTGATCACGGTGAACTCCCAGGTAACGCCGACCGTCGGGTTGCCGGCCTGGATCTGGCTCGACACCATGATCGCCGACAGCACGGTGAAGACGCCGATCATCGACATCACGGCCATGCGGATACCGAGCACGTTGATGCCCGAGAGCCGCGCCGACTCGGCGTTGCCGCCGACCGCGTAGGCCGACTTGCCGAAGACCGTGTAGCGCGAAATGAACCAGGTGATGATGAAGACCAGCAGGAAGACGAAGGCCTGGAAGGGAATGCCGAAAATGGCGCCCGAGCCGAAGAAGAAGAACCAATCCGGATAGGGCGTCACCGGGAAGCTGCCGGTCAGGAGGTAGGCGCCGCCGCGGAAGGCGGCCATCCAGGCCAGCGTGGTGATGAAGGTCGGCACGGCGAGCACATGGCGCACCCAGCCGGTGAACATGCCGGCGAGGATGGCGATGCCGAAGCAGAGCACGACGCCGATGACGATCGAGATCTCGGCCGACCAACCCGCGGTGGTCATGCTGTCGGTGACCACGGCGAGCAGGCAGCCGAAGAAGGCCAGCCCCGACCCGACGGAAATGTCGATTTCCCCGAGGATCAGCACGAACGTCATGCCGAAGGCGATGATGCCGGTCATGGCCGCGTTGCGCAGGATGTTCATCCAGTTGTCCCAGGTCGCGAAACCGGGGGCCGTGAAGGCCAGCAACAGGATGATCGCCAGCAAGATGGCTTCGAGCACGAAATCGGACAGCTTGAAGAAGGGCCGGCGCGTGGCGGCGAGAGGCGCAAAGCTGCCCTTGCCTTTGCCGGTAGTATCACTTGTGGTCATTTCGCCATCTCTCCCATGCACATGGCGTACAATGTCTCGATCGGCGTGTTCTCCGGCTCCAGGACTTCACCGATGAAGCGCCCCGCCTCCATGATCAGGATGCGATGGCAGACCTCCAGCAGCTCCTCGAGTTCGGAAGATACGAAGACGACGCTCAGCCCGCGGCGTGACAAGTCCCACATGATCTGGAAGATCTGCTGCTTGGCGACGATGTCGATGCCGCGCGTCGGCTCGTCGAAGAACACCACCTTGGGGTCGGTGTTGAGCCAATTGCCCACGACGACCTTCTGCTGATTGCCGCCCGACAGGGACTGCACCTCCTGCAAGGCGTCCGACACTTTGATCTGCAGGCGCCCGATCCACTTCTCGGCGACCGGCGCCTGCAGGAAGTGGCTGAGGAAGCCTCGCTGGCCGACTTCGTCGAGGCTGGCTAGGCACAGATTGTCCTCGATGGACATGATCTGGATAAGGCCTTCCTCCTTGCGATTTTCCATCGTCATGGCGAGGCCGAGCTTCTTCATGCGGGTCACCGTCGGTCGCCGCACCTCGGTTCCGTTCAGAACGATCGTGCCCCCGTCGATGGCGTCGGCACCGAAGATGCCGCGCAGCAACTCGCTGCGACCGGCGCCGAGCATGCCGGCGATACCGAGAATTTCTCCGGCGCGCAGATCGAAGCTGATGTCCTCGTACTTGTCCTTGCGGTGAAGGTCCGTGACCTTCAGGCGGATCTCCTCGCCGACCTTGAGGTCGGCCGGCCGACTCTGGAGGGTCGTCTCGCCGAACATCATGTCGACGATGACTTTCGGCGTGGCGACGTCGATCGGCACGGTCCCGACCAGCCGGCCGTCGCGCAGCACCGTCACGTAGTCGGCAACGCTGCGAATTTCGTTCAGCTTGTGGGTGATGAAGATGATCGCAACGCCCTTCTCGCGCAGCGACCGAACCACCTCAAGCAGGCTGTTGATCTCGTGGCGGGCGAGCGCGGAGGTCGGCTCGTCCAGAAGCAGGACGCGCGGATTGAGCGACATCGCCTTGGCGATCTCGATGACCTGGCGCTGGCCGACGGAAAGCTCGGAGATTTTCCGCGTGACGGGAATGTCGATCCTGAGCGATGTCAGGATGTCCTGGACGTGCGCGTTGGTCTTCTTCCAGTCGACGGTAATGTCGCCCGGCCCCATGGTGGGGAAACGACCGAGCATGATGTTTTCGGCCACCGTGAAGTCCAGGATCAGGCTGAGTTCCTGATAGACGACGGCGATGCCGGCCGCGTTGGCATCCGCCGGTCCCTTGAACCTGGCCTCGACGCCGTCGATCCGGATCTCGCCGGATGTCGGGACGACCGCTCCCGACAGGCATTTGACGAAGGTGCTCTTTCCCGACCCGTTCTTGCCCAGGAGGGCGTAGACTTTTCCGCCGTCGAAGGCGGCGGAAAAGTCGTCGAGAGCGAGGACCCCGGGATAGGCTTTCGTCAGATTGCTGATTTCAAGCTTTGCGGGTCCCATCATCCGTTCCTAACCTCGGTTACTTGACGGTCTTGGCGTACTCGGCAACCGCCTCGGGGTTGGCGCGCGAGAGCGTCAGGCCTGGAACGATGATCTCCTTGTCGACCGCCTCGCCCTTCAGCGACTTGATCGCGTTTTCCATGGCCAGCGCGCCGATCTTGAACGGATCCTGGGCGGTGGAGGCCTGGAGGATGTTGTCGTCCGACTTCAGGAAGCCGACGATCTGCTTGTCGAGATCGATGCCGAACACCGGGATCTTCTTGCCGGAGTTCTTGACGGCGAGAACCGCGCCGATCAGGCCACCGGCGTTGCAGCCGTACATGAGATCGATATCAGGATGAGCCGTGATAATGTCGGCAGCCTTCTTGATGGCCTCCTCCGCGACGGGCGAGGAAGCCTCGGCCACCAGCGTCACGCCGGGAATATCCTTGATTTCGTTCCAGAAACCGTCCTGGCGCGCATTGCTTTCCGGAGGGAGCTGGGCCTTGTAGTTGATGATGGCGACCTTGATCTCCTTCTTGTCGCCGTAGTGGGCCTTGATGTAGGCGGCAGCTTCCTTGCCGCTTCCGGCGCCGAGCAGGGTGTTGTCCGACATCACGGTGGACACCGGGAAGTCGGCAGCCAGCTTGTTGTTGAAGCTGACGATCTTGATGCCCTTGTCGTTGGCGGCCTTGACGGCCGGGATCGAGGCGGCAGCCGGATCGAGATAGGTGATGGCGATGGCATCGACGCCGCGCGCGGCGTAGGTGTTGACCACCTCGACTTCCTTGCTGATCTGGTTCGAGGTGTTGGACGTCAACAGGTTGACGCCTTCCTTCTCGGCCACCGACTTCATGCCGAGCAGCGTCGTCTTCATGAACTGGTCTTCCTGGAAGACGATACCGGCAACCGTGAACTTGTCAGCGGCCTGCGCGACGACAGGCAGCATGAAGACGGCAGCAAGCGCCGCCGTGACGAATTTCTTCATCGAAGAACCTCCCAAGGATCGCGGATAGTGACAGGTCGTCCCGTGCCGTTCACGGGAACCTCACCGTCTGGCGGCGTACCGAACCTCCCCGGCACGCGACGAAGACATATAGCACCGATTTTCGTATTCGCAATACAAAATCAAAAAATATTGAAAGTAACTTATAGTATATAATGCCAAAGAATCAGTTTATCGCGGCGTAAAGCCGCGTTTTAGGGAAATCTACATAAATCTAGATCAATCTATTGGCGATCGTCCCCCGACCCTTGAAGGGCTCGCACCGACTGCCGATGAACAATCTCCGTCCGAAGCATCGCGGCTTGGGAGGAGCCTTCTCCATTGATCTCGGCCAGCAGCAGATTCATCGCCAAACGGCCCAATTCATAGGTTGGGCGCCGTATGACGGTCAGAGGCGGTGTGAACACCGATACCCATGGCGGGTCGTCGAACAGGATCAGCGACAGATCTCGTCCGATTTCGAGACCGATCTCTCTTGCAGCGGCAATGCAGCCGATCGCCATCTCTTCGTTGGTCGCCAAAATGGCCGTCGGCCGCGGCTCGTCCTTGAGGATCGCCATCGCCGCCGCCCTGGCGTGCTGGAACTCGCCCCGGCTGTAGCGCATCCATTTGTGCGTGGGAGTGATCCCGGCCTCCGCCAGCCCGACGGTACCGCCATGCATGCGTGCTTCCGCCGTCCAGACGATATCCGGAGGCTCCTTGGTGGTGTGACCCACAGCCGCCGCCGTCGCCACCATCAGGCCGATGCGGCGATGGCCGCAGGCGACGAAGTGGCGAACCGCCTCGCGCGAAGCGGCAAAGTCGTCGGTGGTGACCGAACTGATCTTCAGCCCCTCGACATAACGGTCGAGCAGGACGATAGGCACCGAGAGACCGCCCTCCTCAGGCTGGAGATGGCTGAAGTGCCGACGGGACGAGGGAACCACCACCATGCCGTCGACGCGCTTTTCCACCAGCACGCGAATGGCGTCGCGCTCAGCCTCGAGATCGTCGCCGGTGTTGAGCACCAGGATCTGGTAGTCGGACGAAGCGGCGGTATCGATGATGGCGCGGATCGACGTGCTGAAGAAGGAGTTGGAGATGTCGGCGACAACCACGCCAATGGTCAACGTGCGCCCCGACCGCATGGAGCGCGCCAGTTCGTTGACTCGATAGTTGAGCGCCTCGGCGGCGGCCAGCACCTTGGCCCGAGTTTCCTTCGTGACCAGGCCATAGTTGCCAAGCGCCCGGGCGGCAGTCGCGCGCGACACGTTCGCACGTTGGGCGACATCGATCAGCCGCGCTCGCTTGCGCGCACCATCGCCGATATCGCCGGACTTGCCGTCGTCCATGCCTTCTTCTCCCCCGAACGGAAACGGGCCAATCGCCTGCGTCGTCAAATGAGAACGATCTCATTTCTGCGCGAACGTGTCACAGACACCCCGAGCTGTCAATACTGATGAAGTATCTATGTAGTCGGCCTCTTCTACGACTTTCGGAGGTACGCTAGACTACGAGTCACGCTTCCAGAGCGGTGAGGAGAGAGCCCCAGGCTTCGGCACGGCGGGAATCTACGCCCTGGACAAAGAAAGCGATGGGATCGAACTCATTCCAGCGGACAACAGTTCGCGCTCCGCACGACATTCACACTCCGGAAGAGGTCCGGAGCAAGGAGGACAATCAACATGAAGCTTCAGCTCGCGCTGGACGACATTTCGACCGACGAGGCACTGGCCCTGCTCGACCGCGTGCATCCGTTCATCGACATCGTCGAGGTCGGCACGCCGTTCCTGCTGGAGGAGGGACTGCGGCCCGTACGGCTCTTCCGGTCCCGTTACCCCGATCTGCCCGTGCTGGCCGATGCCAAGATCATGGACGCCGGCCACTACGAGGCTCGACAGGCCTTTGCCGCCGGTGCCGCCTACGTGACGGTGCTCGGCGTCACCGATCTCCTGACCGTCAAGGGATGTCTCGAGGTGGCGACCGAGTTCGGCGGCACGGTGGTCGCCGACATGATCTGCGTCGAGGATCTGCCGAAGCGGGTCCGGCAGTTGGAAGACCTCGGCATGAAGGCCCTGGCGGTCCACACCGGCGTCGATCAGCAGGCCGCCGGTCGCACGCCGGCCGACGAACTCGCGGTGATGAAGCAGGCGTCGCGACAGTCCGAGCTGTTCGTGGCCGGTGGCATCACCCCCGCGACGCTATCCCGATACATCGATCTCGGCGCCGATGTCGCCATCGTGGGGAGCGGCATCCGGCATGCCCCCGATCCGGTGAGCGCCGCCGAGGAGCTTGCCCGATTGGCGCGGCGTTGACGACAACAGAGGAAAGGGAAGAGATCATGAGCATAGCCGACTTCACCGGCACGATCCTCGACGAACTGCGCTCGGTCCTGTCGAGAGTTCCGGCGGCCGAGGCCGACGCCTTCGTCGCCGACATCCTGTCGGCAAGGCGGATCTTCGTGGCTGGCGCCGGACGGTCCGGCCTCGCCGGACGCGCCTTCGCCATGCGGCTGATGCACTTCGGCTTCGATGCCTTCGTGATCGGCGAGATCGCCACCCCGGCCTATTCGGCGGATGACCTGCTCGTTGTCTGCTCCGGATCGGGCGAGACGGGGAGCCTCGTGTCCATCGCGGAGAAGGCGCGGCGGATCGGCGGCAAGATCGCGCTGGTCACGATCGTTCCCGAGTCCAGCATCGGCAGGCTCGCTGACCGGCGCCTGACTCTGCCGGCACCGTCGCCAAAGGCGAAGGCCGGAGAAACGGTCCGGTCGGTCCAGCCTATGGGCTCGCTCTTCGAACAGGCGGTCCTGCTGTTCCTCGATGCCGTCGTCCTTGAGCTGATGTCGCGGCGCGGCGTAATCAGCGAAGAGATGTTCACCCGACACGCCAATCTGGAATAACGACTGACAAACGCCCATCGACGCGAAGCCGCCTCGCGGACGCGCAAAAGCCGACGACGTCAGATCGAAAGCGTCGGCCGGAAAGCGTCGCGGATCGTCTCGATCGCCGCGATGCGGCGGATTTCCGCCTCGACGAAGGCATCGTCCCTGAGGCGGGCCGGGCGCTCGATGGCGAGGCGGGCAACGATCCGGCCCGGGCGGCCGGACAGAACGACGGCCTGGTCGGCCAGCCGCACCGCCTCGGACAGGTCGTGCGTCACCAGCACCACCGTCACGCCACGCTCCTGTGCATCCAGGCGGACGAGTTGCTGCATCTCGCGCGACAGGCCGACATCGAGCGCCGAGAAGGCTTCATCGAGCAGCAAGAGGTCGGGCTCGACCGCGAGGGCGCGCGCCAGCGCCACCCGCTTCTTCATGCCGCCGGACAGCTGATGCGGATAAAGGCCGGCCTCGCTGTGACCGAGGCCCACCTTGACCAGCATCGAACGCGCCCGCGCGAGCCGGTCGGCCCGCGCCAGACGCGTTCCGGCGAGACCGAAGGCCACGTTGCCGCGCGCCGTCCGCCAGGGCAGAAGGAGCGGGTCCTGAAAGACGAAGGCGGGGCGCTCGAACGGCCGCTCGACACGGCCGGCGTCGGGGACGAGAAGACCGCCCAGGATATGAAGCAGCGTCGTCTTGCCCCTCCCCGACGGTCCGAGAATGGCGAGGACATTCCCCTTCGGCACCCAAATCTCGATGTCGTCGAGCACCCTCGCGCCGGCAAAGCCGTGCCCGATGCCGCTTGCCGTGAGCGCGCCCTCCTGGCTCATGCGGCCTCTCCCGGCAGGCCGCGCCGCCACGTCTCGAAATGCCGGCGGACCGGCTCGATGACGAGACGATCGACAACGAGCAGCAGAGCCACCACCACGATCACCCAGGCCATGGTCTTGGCGGTATCGACTTCGGCGCGGGCCGCCGCCAGGCCGTCGCCGATACCACCGGCGCCCGACAGCAGCTCGGCCATCACCGCCACCTTCCAGCTCATGGCCAGGGCCGTGCCGAGAGCCGGCAGCAGGTAGGACAGCACGTGCGGCAGGTAGACGTCGGCGATCATCGCCCCGAGCGGCACGCGGAAGGCGCGAGCCATCGTGCGGAGCCCGCCGTCGACCGTCCGCGTCCCTTGCGTCGCCGCCGCGAACACCACCGGCCCCACGGCGACCGCCACCGAGAAGGTGGCTGCGAGGCCTGACCCACCAAACCACAGGAGCGACAGCACTACCCAGGCGATGGCCGGCACGCCGATCAGCATGGTGGCCATCGGTTGAAGCATGGACCGGACCGGCATCGAGCGACCAGCGATCCCGCCCAAAAGCGAGCCGGTCAGCGTCGCGGCGAGAAAGCCCGAAAGTGCGTCGCGCGCCGTCGTGACGACGGCCGGCCACAGATCCCCACTGGCGGCAACATGCCCAAGGGCGGTCAACGTCGACAGAGGTGACGGCAACACGAAATCGCCATAGGCGCGATGGCCGATCTCCCACAATGTCACGACGATGGCGAGTCCCAGTGCCGCCCAGAGGCGTTCGCCACCGCCGACGAGCCGGCGCCAGGCGTTGTTCGCCATCTTCTATGATCCCCAATAGAAGGCAGCGTCCGGCAGATGGCCGGCGACAATGTCGGGCGACAACGTCATGAGAGCCCTGAAATAGGCTTCAAGGTCGGCCTTGGCATCGAGCGCCGACGCGACATTCAGCCGAAAGCGCGGCAGCGAGGCCTCGACGATGGGTACGGGCAGCTTCAGTGGATCGGCGATCAGAGCGGCCGCCGCCTTCGGCTCTTCCGCGACCCAACCTGCCGCCGCGACCGACGCGGCATGCAGCGCCGCGACGACATCGGGGTGGGCATCGAGGAAACGCTCGGTCACCGCGAGGCCGGCCTGCGGAATGCCGGCCGGCCGGCCGCTGTGGGCCGAGTAGAGTTCGGTTATGTCGAGGGCACGGGAAACGGAAACGCCTGCTTGTTTCGCCTTGATCTCGGCGGCGCTGGCCGCCGGTTCCGGCAGAACGGCGGCGTCGGCCTTGCCGGCCAGCAGCAGAGGCACAGCCTCGGCCGACGTGCCGACATAGGAAAGGGTAACGTCCCGGTCCGGATCGAGCCCGGCCGACTTGAGCACGAAACGGGTGAGAAGATCGGGCGCGTCGTTCTTGGCGCCAACCAGCAGTGTCTTGCCGCGAAGATCCTCGACGCTGTCGAGGCGCACGCCCTGGCCGGCAAAGACGTAGAGCAGCCCCCAGGTCAGCACGTTGACGAGCCGGACCCCGGCGCCGCGATTGAAGAGATTGGCGGCGGCATAGGTCGGCGCCGCGAACAGCGCCATGTCGCCCGAGACCACGCCCGCCCGCATCTGATCGGCCGTGCGCCAGACCTCGAAGCGCGCATCGCCGACCAGCGGCGTCAACGCTCCCGAGGCGACGGCGCGCGCCAGCACGACCGAGGGCGAGGCCGGCATGCCCCAGACCGTCAGGCGATCGAGGGTGGCGGCATCCGCCCGGGTCAGGGCCGGCAACCCGACAAGACCGGCCGCGATGGCCGCGCACTCGATGAAACGGCGGCGGCTCATGCCGACAGCCATGGAGGAAACTGTCATGATCGAACCTGAAATCGACGATCTGGCCACATCTTGAGAGGCGTTCTCATTACACTAGACCAATTCGCCCGCCGGGGAAATCGTTCGCCAAACATCGTGCATCGGAGGAACAACGAACTGGAAACCAAGATATTCCGATGATTTACGGATAGGGCTTCACCCTAATACGCAATAATGCGTAACACGAAAGCTGAGAACGGGAAGCATCTAAATCGAAAAAGAGAAAAAGCAACTACGTAGACCGCCTCGTTTGACTTTCCTCATTGCTGTTTGCATGGCAGATGCCTATGGAACGCATGATACGGACACATTTCCCCGAAGGTCGCTCGCCTGTGACAGACTTATGGGGGAACGCCCAACCAAATGGGGGTGGCAGCATGGCACAGGTTGTTTATGGCGTGTGGGACGGCGTCGTCCACGATTACCGCCAGGGAAAGGCCGTGGAGGGCGCGACGCCTCCCGATCTGAAGGACTTCGAGGTTTTCGACGAAGGCAACCCGATCCGCGCTTTCGTGGCCGATCGCGGCTTCTTCGTCTTTGACGAAAAGGTCAACCTGCTCGACACCTTCTGGCAGTATCTCAGCAAGGCCGCGGCGGAATCTTGCGGCAAGTGCACCCCCTGCCGCATGGGCACCGTCTTGGTGCGCGACGCGCTCGGCGCCATGCGCCGTGGCCTCGAGGCCGATCTCAGCCTCGACGAGATCGCCGCCATGGCCGAGCAGATGCGCGCCACCTCGCTCTGCGGTCTCGGCCAGTCCTGCGGCACCGCGCTCGGCAAGGCCATTGCCGCCTTCCGCGACGAGTTCGAGGCCGAACTCGCCACGAAGGAGCCGGCCCGTCAGCAGCACGCCATGAGCTACATGACGGCGCCCTGCATCGAGGCCTGTCCGTCCAAGGTCAACGTCCCCCGCTACATCGACTACATCCGCGACGGCAAGCCCGAGCATTCGCTCGGCGTCATCCTGCAGAAATACCCGATGGCCGCCACCTGCAGCCGCGTCTGCGTCCGCTTCTGCGAGGCGGCCTGCCGCCGCAAGATGGTCGACGAGGCGGTCGGCATCAAGATCCTGAAGCGCTATGTCGCCGAGTATCAGACCGGCGCCCATCCGCTGGTGTTCTCCAAGGAGATGATCGCCAACGTCCTGCCGGAAGATCAGCGCGTCGCCGTCGTCGGCGCCGGCCCGGCCGGCGTGTCCTGCGCCTATCACCTGTTGATGCGCGGCTATCACGTCGACATCTACGAGGCCCAGGGCGAGATGGGCGGCATGGCCGCCATCGGCATCCCGTCCTACCGCCTGCCGAAGGATGTTCTGCTCAACGAGATGAACGCCATCACCAAGCTTGGCGGCCGCTTCTTCTTCAACCAGCGCCTCGGCAAGGACTTCTCGGTCGATGACCTGATGCAGCGCGGCTACAAGTCGGTGTTCCTCGCCCTCGGTTGCCAGGAAGGCACCAAGATGGGTTGCGAGAACGAGGACACCAGCCTCGAGGGTTACGAGTCCGGCGTCGGCTTCCTGCTCAAGGTCCACGACCACGTGGCCGGCATCAAGACGCACGACATCGATGGCGAAGTGGTCGTCGTCGGCGGCGGCAACGTCGCCATGGACTGCGTCCGCTCGGCCATCCGCATGGGCGCCAAGAAGGTCCACCTCGTCTATCGTCGCACCGAGGCCGACATGCCGGCCGACCACGAGGAAGTCGTGGCCGCCCATGCCGAAGGCATCGAGTTCCACGTGCTGACCAACCCGCTCGCCATCATCTCGGAGAACGGCAAGGTCACCGGCGTCAAGCTCACCAAGATGGAGCAGACGGAAATGGACGCCAAGGGGCGCCGCAACGTGCGGCCGATCCCCGGCAGCGAGTACGTCATGCCCTGCTCGGTGGTGATCGCCGCCATCGGCCAGCAGGTCGACACCGGCTCGGTCAAGCCCGAGGACGGCGTCGAGATGAGCAAGTGGAACTGGGTCGTCGCCAACAAGGAGACGCTCGCCACGTCGCGGCCGGGCGTGTTCGCCGGTGGCGACTGCTACCTCGGCCCCTCGACGCTGATCGCCGCCATGGCCGACGGCCTCAAGGCCGCCCGCAACATCGACGACTACCTGCGCCGGGGTTCGACCCGCTTCTTCCCGCGCTCCCGCATGCGCAAGATCCTGGAGAACAACAAGCTGTTCTCCAACGATTGCATCGAGGTGCCGGTCAAGAACGAGTACCGCGTCCACCATCCGGAACTGTCGCCGGAAGTGCGCAAGACCATGTTCGGGGAAGTCGAGCAGATCATCAGCTCGGAGGACGCCTACAAGGAGTCCATGCGCTGCATGCGCTGCTACCGCATCTATTCCGTGATCACCGAACACTCCATCCCCGAAGGAGCGGCGTGAGACCATGTGCAACGTCGAAACCCTCATCCCCGTCGGCGCCGAGGCGACGATCAACGTCAAGATCAACGGCAAGGCCATCACGGCCTATCCGAACGAGACGATCCTCGCCGCCGCCCGCCGGCACGACTTCTACATCCCGACGCTGTGCGAGCTGGCGGATATCGACCACACGCCCGGCACCTGCCGCGTGTGCCTGGTCGAGATCCAGATGCCGGGCCAGGCCAACACCCACATGGTGACGGCCTGCAACACGCCGGTTAAGGAAGGCCTCGCCATCGAGACCCGCACCAAGAAGGTGCGCGACATGCAGAAGCTGCAGGTCGAACTCCTGATGGCCGACCACCTTCAGGACTGCGCGACCTGCATCCGTCACGGCTCTTGCGAGCTGCAGGACGTGGCGCAGTTCGTCGGCCTCAAGGAAAACCGCTTCTTCGACCCGATCCGCGTCGCCGCTCGCGAGGTCGACCGCTCGTCGCCCGCCATGGTTCGCGACATGACCAAGTGCATTCGCTGCCAGCGGTGCGTCGCGGTCTGCCGCAACTACCAGGAAGTCGACGCGCTAGTCGTCACCGGCACCGGCCTCGACACGGCGGTCGGCCTGCGTCACGGCAAGAACCAGAAGGACTCGACCTGCGTCACCTGCGGCCAGTGCGTGCTCGTCTGCCCGACCGGTGCCCTCGCCGAGAAGGACGAGACCGATCGCGTCCTCGACTACATCTACGATCCGGAGATCACCACCGTCCTCCAGTTCGCGCCGGCCATCCGCGTCGGCTTCGGCGAGGAGTTCGGCATGGCGCCGGGCACCAACGTCGAGGGGCAGATCATCGCCGCCGCTCGCAAGCTGGGTATTGACGTGGTGCTCGACACCAACTTCGGCGCCGACGTGGTGATCATGGAGGAAGGCACCGAGCTTCTGCATCGTCTGGGCGAGAAGAAGAAGCCGACCATCACCTCCTGCTGCCCGGCCTGGATCAACTTCGCCGAGATCCACTATCCGGAACTCCTGCCGATGCTGTCCTCCACCCGCTCCCCGCAGGCGGTGGTCGGCGCCATCGCCAAGAGCTATCTGCCGGGAAAGATGGGGCTCGATCCGAAGCAGATTCGCGTCATCTCCATCATGCCCTGCACGGCCAAGAAGGACGAGATCGTCCGGCCGCAGCTCGGCGAGGACGGAATGCCGGATGTCGACGTCGTGCTGACGACGCGCGAGTTCGCCCGTCTCCTGAAGCGCGAGGGACTTGATCTCTCCACCATGGAGAAGTCGACCTTCGACAACCCCTACATGAGCGAGTACACCGGCGCCGGCGCCATCTTCGGCACCACCGGCGGCGTCATGGAAGCGGCGCTCCGCACCGTCTACAAGGTCGTCAACGGCAAGGAACTCGACAAGATCGAACTGACCCAGCTGCGCGGCTTCGAGGGCGTGCGTTCGGCCACCGTCGACCTCGGCGGCAACATCGGCGAAGTGAAGATCGCCATGGCCCACGGCCTTGGCGAGACCCGCGCCCTGATGGAAGCGATCAAGGCCGGTGAAGCCGACTTCGACTTCATCGAGATCATGGCTTGCCCCGGCGGCTGCGTCGACGGCGGCGGCACGCTCCGCTCCAAGAAGCAGTACCTGCCCTACGCCCTCAAGCGGCGCGAAACGATGTTCAACATCGACCGCAACGCCAAGGTGCGTCAGTCGCACAACAACGAGCAGGTCAAGGCCCTCTACCGCGACTTCCTGGGTTCCCCGAACTCCGAGAAGGCGCATCACCTCCTCCACACGTTCTACAACGACCGCAAGGCCGAGATGGAACTGACGGTCAAGGAGATCTGGGGCGAGATCAAGATGAGCACCATGATCTACTGAGATCGGGCGCTCCGAGGGAATGGAGACCGGGCGGCGGGGCAACCTGCCGCCCGTTTTCTTTTGTCGCTCTCAAGAAAACCGCGAGAACACCAAGGCCGCGTTGACGCCGCCAAAGCCGAAGGCGTTGGAGAGCACGTGATCGACGGAGGCGGGGCGGGCTGCTCCGGCAACCAGATCGAATCCCTCCGCTTCGACCATCGGCCGCTCGATGTTGAGGCCGGCCGGCAGGGTCTGGTGGCGCAGCGTCAGGATCGAGAAGATCGCCTCGATGGCGCCGGCTGCCCCCAGCATATGCCCGGTGGCCGACTTGGTGGAACTGACGGGTACGCCACCGCCGGCCATACCGAACACCGACATGAGAGCGGCAAGCTCCGCCGCATCGCCAACCGGCGTCGAGGTGGCATGAGCGTTGACATAGCCGATGGCGCCGGGCTCAAGACCGGCCATCTCGAGCGCCAGCCGCATGGCGCGCGCCGCCTCGCGTCCATCCGACCATCCGGCAGTGACGTGATGGGCGTCGGTGGTCGTGCCATAGCCCGAAACGATGGCGTGTGGCGTCGCTCCGCGCGCCTCGGCATGCGACAGCTTTTCGATCACCAAGGCCGCCGCACCTTCGGACAAAACGAAACCGTCATGATCGGCATCGAAGGGCCGCGACGCCCGCCACGGTTCACCGTTGAAGTTGAACGACAGCGCCTTCGCCGCCGTGAACCCGCCGATGGCCACCGGATCGACGCAACCCTCGCTGCCACCGCAGAGCGCGATGTCCGCCTCGCCACTCCGGATCATGCGTACGGCGTCGCCGATCGCCTGGGCCGACGCGGCGCAGGCAGTGACCGGCGCGCCCGAGGGCCCACGAAAGCCGAAGCGGATCGACACCTGGCCGGCGGCGAGATTCGGCAGGAAGGATGGCACGACGAACGGCGACAACCGCCGGACGCCATCGGTTCGGACTGTCTCGCTCGCAGCGGTGATCGCCGGCACGCCGCCGACACCAGTGGCGATCACCGTCGCCGTCCGCATCCGTTCGGCCTCGCTCTCCGGATGCCAGCCCGCCTGTTCGAGCGCCTCCGATGCCGCCGCCATGGCGTAGTGGATGAAAAGGTCGGTGCGCCTGAGTTCACGCGGATCCATGGCGGTCTCGGGATCGAAGCCGCCCGGTTCGTCGCGCCCGGGAACGAGGCCGGCAATGCGGCACTTCCATCCCTCGGTGTCAAAGCGGTCGTTTCTCCGGATGCCACTGTCACCGGCGATCAGACGCTTCCAGATGGTCTCGACGCCGGCGCCCAGCGGAGACACCGCCCCCATACCAGTCACGACGATCGGCTCCTGCATGTCCGCCTCCATGTGTAGGAGCACTGTGCATATACACTATTGGAGTATGAGGCAAGCTGCCGTGACTGTCAGCGAGAGAACCGCCTGCTGATCTTGAGGTAGGTCTCGGTTTCTTCCGGTGAGCTGCTCCCCTTGAGAGCCGCCTGTGCCGCCTGCCATTCGAGGATCAAACGGTCGAGCAGCCGCTCGCCCTCCTCGGTCAGCTCACTAATCCGCGTATTGCCGCCAGCACTATCCAGTCGCCGCACCAGCCCCTTCGTTTCGAGCCGATCCAGATTGCGGATCAAGCTGGTGCGATCGAGATGGATGCGGGACGACAAAGCCCCCACCGTGGCGCCGGGATTGTAGCGAATGGCGGCGAGCAGCGAGAACTGCTGCACCGTGACACCGAACGGCTTCAGCTTGGCGTCGTAGCGCCGAACCAGCGCACGCGCCGCCGCAACGGTGTTGAGCACAAGGCAATTCGCAAGATCGTCGGGCAGAGACATGGGTCATGCTTGCACGCGCCGCGCGGCCAAAGTCAAGCAACACCCGGCAGGTGCGAGAAAGCCCCCGACCGCGGGATCGAGGGCTCTTCTCGTCATGGACGTTCAGATCAGCCGGCGTTGAGCGCCAGCACCCGGTTGACCGCCGACACCACAGCGGACAGCGACGCGGTGACGATGTTGGTGTTGATGCCGACGCCATGCAGCTTGCCGCCGGGATGCTTCAGCTCGACATAGGCGATGGCCGAGGCATCGGAGCCCTGCTGGAGCGAATGCTCGGAGTAGTCGGCCACCGACACGGGGATGCCGATGTAGACCGACAGCGCATGCACGAAACCGTCGATCGGACCGTTGCCGTGCCCCTCGATGGTGCGTGAAACGCCGCCGTCGACGATCTCGGCGACACAGATGCGCCGCCCCTTCACTTCCGTGTCCGGGAAAGTGTGGTGATCGACGAACTTGAGCCGACCGTCCGGCTGGTCGACGTAGAGCTGCATGAAGCGCTCGTAGATGCGCTGCGAACTGAGCTCGCGCCCCTCGCGGTCGGTGATCGCCTGGATGTCCTCGCGGAACTCCACCTGCAACGCGCGCGGCAGGTTGATGCCGTGGTCGTTCTGCATGAGGTAGGCGATGCCGCCCTTGCCCGACTGCGAGTTGATGCGGATGATCGCCTCGTAGGAGCGGCCGACGTCCTGCGGATCGATCGGCAGATAGGGCACTTCCCAGACGCCGGTGTTCGACGCCTTCATGGCCTTCAGGCCCTTGTTGATGGCGTCCTGGTGCGAGCCGGAGAAGGCGGTGTAGACGAGTTCGCCAACGTAAGGGTGCCGCTCGGGTACCTTCATCTGGTTGGAATACTCGAACACGTCGCGGATGCGCTCGATGTTCGAGCAGTCGAGGCCGGGATCGACCCCTTGCGTGAACATGTTGAGCGCCATGGTGACGACGTCGACGTTGCCGGTGCGCTCGCCGTTGCCGAACAGCGTGCCCTCGACGCGATCGGCGCCGGCCATCAGCGCCAGCTCGGCGGCGGCGACACCGGTGCCGCGATCGTTGTGCGGATGCAGCGAGATCAGCACGGAGTCGCGCCGGTCGATGTTGCGGCTCATCCACTCGATCTGGTCGGCGTAGACGTTGGGTGTCGCCATCTCGACGGTGGACGGCAGATTGAGGATCAGCTTGTTCTCCGGCGTCGGATCGATGATCTCGATCACCGCATTGGAGATTTCCAGCGCCACTTCCAGCTCGGTGCCGGTGAAACTCTCCGGCGAATACTCGAAGCGGAAGCCGCCACCGGCCTTGGCCGCCATGTCGGCGATCAGCTTGGCGCCGTCGACGGCGATCTGCTTGATCCCGGACACGTCCTTGCCGAACACCACGCGCCGCTGCAAATGACTGGTGGAATTGTAGAAATGGACGATCGGCTGCTTGGCACCCTGCAGAGCCTCGAAGGTGCGGACGATCAGCTCCGGCCGGCACTGCACCAGCACCTGCAGCGATACGTCGTCCGGCGCGCCACCTTCCTCCACGCACCAGCGGGCGAAGTCGAAGTCGGTCTGCGAAGCGGAAGGAAAGCCGATCTCGATTTCCTTGAAGCCCATCTCCAGCAGCAGGCGGAACATGTGGGCCTTGCGGTCGTGGCCCATGGGATCGACCAGCGCCTGATTGCCGTCGCGCAGGTCCACCGAGCACCAGATCGGCGCCTTGTCGATCACCTTGCCCGGCCAGGTGCGATCGCTGAGATTGATGGGGGTGAAAGGGCGGTACTTGGTGGAAGCGATGGGCATGCCCACCCGGTCGCGGCTCATCCCGTTCTGAAAGGTATCGGTCATGATGACTTCACTCGTCTCTGGCTGGCGCCTGGAGCCGGCCGCGTCGCTCATCGACGTCAGAAGGCGGCATCAGGCGCAAATAATCACACGTTGGGTTGAGTACGAGAGAGCTCATGGCCAGCGGCGGGCTATCGGCCGCCGGGCGCTCCCTCACTGGACCCGGCAACCGCAGATAAGGCCGAGACGAAGAAGCGAGCCGAGCATCCGTGCGCGATCCCCGGGGGCGGTGCCCTCGGCGGAGATATGGCGCGAGATGTCGTGCGTCGTGATCATGGAAAGGGCTATACCCGTAGAAATGCGACCTGACAAGGGCTCAGATGCCCCGCCAGCGCGTCAACGCTTCTCCAGGATCGACGCCGAGCCAGGTGAGCACGCGCGCCACCATCTCGCGGACCATGTCGTCGATGGTCTCGGGCTTGCTGTAGAAGGGCGGCACCGGCGGCGCCACCATGGCGCCCATGCGGGTCAGCATCAGCATGGAGTTGAGATGCGCCTCGGTCAGCGGCGCCTCGCGCGGCAGGACCACCAAACGCCGCCGCTCCTTCAGCATCACGTCGCCGGCCCGCGTCAGCAGGTTGTCACCGAAGCCGTGGGCGAGCGCCGAAAGCGTCCGCATCGAGCAGGGAACGACGGCCATGGCCTCGGCGCCGAACGAGCCGGAGGCGATCGAGGCGCCGAGGTTGTCGATGTCGTGCACGACGGCGGCAAGCCGCCGCAGCTCCTGGAGGCCGGCCGGCCCGAGCTCATGGGCGACGGTTCGCTCGCCGCCTGGCGTAATCACCAGATGCGTCTCGACGCCCGCCGCGCCGAGCTGCCGCAGAACCTCGCGTCCGAGCACTGCGCCCGAAGCGCCGCTGATGCCGACGACGACCTTCATGGTGTCGCTCCGAACAGCTCTGTCCAACGGGCGTCGACCGCCGTCTTCACCGCCTCGTCCATCGTCATCACCCGCCCCCACTCGCGGCTGGTCTCGGCGCCGATCTTGTTCGTCGCGTCGATGCCCATCTTGCCACCGAGGCCTTCGAGCGGCGAGGCGAAATCTAGGTGATCCATCGGGGTGCGGTTCAGCACCAACGTGTCGCGGGCCGGATCGGCACGCGTCGCCACCGCCCACATCACGTCCGACCACGAACGCACGTCAATGTCGTCGTCGACGACGATCACCATCTTGGTCATGGTGAACTGCGGCAGCAGCGACCAGAAGCCCATCATCACCCGCCGCGCTTGGCCGGCGAAGCGCTTGTCGATGGAGATGACCGCAACGCGATATGAGCATGTCTCCGGCGGCAGCCAGAGGTCGCGGATCTCCGGTATCGCCTCGATCAGCAGCGGCTTGAACACGTCTGCCAGCGCGTCGCCCATCACTGCCGGTTCGTCCGGCGCCCGTCCGGTGAAGGTGGTGAGATAGGGCGCCCCCTCGCGCACCCGCATCGCGGTGAGCCGGAACACGACATGCCGCTCCGGCGGATTGTAGTAGCCGGTATGATCGCCGAAGGGCCCTTCCATCGCCGTGTCGCCGGCGGTGATCGTCCCTTCGAGGACGATTTCGGCCGACGCCGGCACATGCAGCGGAATGGTCCGGCAAGCCGTCATGGAAAGGCGAGAGCCGGCAATCAGGCCGGCCAGCGACAGCTCCGTCACGCCCTCGGGAGCTGGCATGACGGTGGCCAGAATGGTCGCCGGATCGGCGCCGATCACCACCGCCACCGGCATGGTCTCGCCGGCCTTCAGCCATTGGCGATGATGCTGAGCGCCACCGCGCATCGGCAACCAGCGCATGATGGCGCTCGTCTTGTCGAGCACCTGCATGCGGTAGGCGCCAAGATTGTAGCTGTTGAGATCATCCGCGCCGGGCGCGCGGGTCACCACCAGGGGCCACGTGATCAGCGGACCGGCATCGCCCGGCCAGCAGGTCTGGATGGGGAGCGCCGAGAGATCGACGGGCAGGTCGCGCCAGCGACCGCGATCGCCGACGATCTTCGGCCGGGCGTTGAGCGCCGCGCGCGCCACCGGCCACAGGCTGGCAGTCTCGCCCAGCGAGCGCGGTGGCTTCGGCGAGCGCAGGAAGGCCATCATGCGGCCAAGCCGAGCAAGACCGGCCTCATCGGTGCCGAGCCCCGCCGCAACGCGCGCGCGGGTTCCGAACAGGTTGGCCACGACCGGCATGGAAGACGGCTTGCCGTCAACGGTAGGCTTGGAAAACCGGAGAACCGGCCCGCCCGCCTCGATCACCCGCCGATGAATCTCCGTGACTTCCAGCCGCATGTCGACCGGCGCCGCCACGTCACGGACATCTCCTTGCTTTTCCAGAAAATCGAGAAAACTGGTGAGATCGGGAAAGCGAGGCAGGCTGCGGCTGAACATTTCGACTATTCCGACATCTTCCATCAGGTGCGTCGCGAAAGGCCTCAGGCCCCACCCCTCTCTCCAGCTCTCCCCCACAAGGGGGGAGAGGGCTCCGATTGGTTCTTTCCAGAACTTGAGACGAACTCGGGTTCTGGATGTTTGCCTCAACGAACCCTCTCCCCCTTGTGGGGGAGAGCTGGAGAGAGGGGTGGCGAGCGCCCAGCGTTGACCACTCTCGCCAGAGACATAACACCTTCTCGCCAATCGAACAGACTGCCACAGGAAAAACCGGTGCGTCTTTGAGCTATGACAAAAACATGAGCAGCGGTCTGTCCTAAGCTCACCGTCTTAGAAATGGATAATGCGATGGCCGAACATTTCCGGGGCGAACTGCCCAGACTTCTCCGCATCCTGGCGGCGCCGGCCGGCTTTCTGCCGCTCGGGCCGGCGCTGACGCTGGCCGTCCGCCGATTCGCGCGTCGCAAGCCGGCCGTCTTCGACCGGTTGGGCGAGTACGGCAAGTGCTCGTTCCTGATCGAGCCATCCGACCTCGATTTCAGCTTCCTGATGGTGCCGGACGGGGTGCGCTCCGAAGTGAGATGCATGCGCCGCCGGGCCACCCAACCGGCGGACGTGACGGTGCGGGCACCCCTCCTCGTGCTGCTCGGCCTGCTCGATGGCACCCTCGACGGCGATGCCATGTTCTTCAACCGGGCGATTTCGGTCTCCGGACGCACCGACTCGCTGGTGGCGCTTCGCAACGCCATCGAGGACGCCGAGCTGACGCCGGCCGATTTCGTCGGCGCCACCGGCGGCCTCGGCAAGCTGGTCGATCGCTCGGTGATCGGCGGCCTCGGCCTTGCCCGCCGCTTCACCGGTTCGCCGATCCCCGGAGAGCCGTCATGAGTCTGGAACTGGTCTGCCCCGCCGGCACCCCGTCGGCCTTGCGCGCCGCCGTCGAGGCCGGCGCCCATTCGGTCTACTGCGGCTTCCGCGACGAGACCAACGCCCGCAACTTCCCCGGCCTCAATTTCTCGCCCGACGAGATGATCGAGGGCGTCCGCTTCGCCCACGCGCATGGCGCCAAGGTGCTGGTGGCGATCAACACCTTCGCCAAGGCCGGTGCCATGGATGCCTGGAAGGCGGCGCTCGCCAATGCCGAGAAGGCCGGTGCCGACGCGGTGATTCTCGCCGACCTCGCCGTGCTCGACCACGCGGCTACGCATCATCCCAACCTCCGCCTGCACCTCTCCGTGCAGGCGGCCGCGGCAACCCCCGAAGCCATCGCCTTCTACGCCGACACCTTCGGCGTCAAGCGCGTCGTCATGCCGCGCGTCCTCTCCGTCGAGGAGATCGCCAAGCTCAACGCCGCCATCGACGTGGAAACCGAGGCCTTCGTCTTCGGCGGCCTTTGCCCGATGACCGAGGGCCGCTGCTCGCTGTCGTCCTATGCCACCGGCAAATCGCCTAACCTTACCGGCGTCTGTTCACCGCCCGAGCATGTCGCCTATTCGGAAGACAGGAACGGAACGGCGACCCGCCTCAACGGTTTCACCATCGACCGCTTCGGCGCTGGCGAGCAGGCGGGTTACCCGACGCTGTGCAAGGGCCGCTTCGTGGCCGGCGGTAAGACCTCCTATCTCTTCGAGGACCCCGTCAGCCTCAACGCCGCGAGCCTGATCGCCGCCTTCGCCAAGGCTGGAATCACGGCGCTCAAGATCGAGGGGCGCCAGCGTGGCAAGGGCTATGTCACCGAGGTGGTGCGCACTTTCCGCGCCGCCGTGGACGCCATCGACGCCGGGGGCACCGAAGTCGAGGTCGGGCGCCTGCTCGCCGGCCTCGTCGAGGGCGGCCGCCAGACCTCGGGTGCCTACAAGAAGACGTGGCGCTGAGCCGGAGATGACAATGACCAAGACCGGCCTCACCCTCGGCCCCGTTCTCTTCAACTGGTCCCCCGACCGGCTTCGCGACTTCTACGCCCGCATCGCCGACGAGGCCGATGTCGATCGCGTCCATCTGGGCGAGGTCGTCTGCGGCAAGCGCCAGCCGTTCACCGACGGTCTCTGGCCGGAGCTGATCGAGCGGCTGCAGTCAGCGGGCAAGGAGGTCGTGCTATCGACCCTCGCCCTGCCCTACAATCCACGTGAGCGCGCTTCCGTCGTCGACTTCTGCAAGGTCGGCGAACTCGCCGAGATCAATGACCTCACCGCCCTGCCCTCCGTGGCCGGCAAGCCGTTCCTCGTCGGCCCCTTCGTCAACGTCTACAACGAGGGTGCCGCTCGTTTCCTGGCCGGACGCGGCGCCACCGGCATCTGCCTGCCGGTCGAGCTGCCGATCGCCTCTGTCGCCATCATCGCTGGCGCGCTGCCCGACGTGGAGTTCGAGCTGTTCGCCTTCGGCCGCTTGCCGTTGGCGCTCTCCGGCCGCTGCTACCACGCCCGCCTGCATGGACTGCACAAGGACGGCTGCCAGTTCGTCTGCGATCGCGACCCGGACGGCCTCTCCGTCGACACATTGGACGGCCAGCAGTTTCTCGCCATCAACGGCATACAGACACTGTCGAACGGCGTCGAAGCCTTCTGCCCGACACCGGAAAAACTCGCCGAGCTTGGCGTTCGCCGTCTGCGGCTGTCGCCCCACACCGTCGACATGGTGGCGGTCAGCCGCGTTTACCGGGCGCTGCTCGACGGCAAGGCCAGCCGAGGCGAAACGCTTGCCGCACTAAAGGGCCTGAACCTTCCCGGCGAACTCGTCGATGGCTTCACGCGCGGCCAGCCCGGGAGCGCCCGCGTGGAAATGGCATGACGAAGCTCGATCCGTTCCGCGTCGCCTTCGTTCTGGCGGCGCTGACGGCGCTCAGGGCAATCGGTCCGGATATAGCCCCTGGGATCGGCGATATTGCCACCCATCCCAACGAACTGATCTTCGGTTTCTTCAGCATCCAGCTGTTCGGGTTTCTGACCGTGGCGCTGCCGCGCTGGATCGGCCGGCCAATCACGCCGGTCCCGATGCTCTGGGCCGTTCTCGTCGCCCACGCAGCGACATTCGCCTGGGGGTGCGTCGATCTGGAACTGGCTGGTTTCCTGCGAGCTTTGGTGACGCTGTGCGGCGTCATTCTCCTGCTGTCGGTCACGCCACCCGGCAAGACGGCCGAAACGCTTCCCATTCTCGGCCTTGCCGCCCTGCATGGACTGCTCGGCATCCCGGTGTTCCTCTATGAATGGCCTGAGGCCACCATGGCCGGCCTCGCAGTCATCGTGCTGATCTGCATCGAGGTGTCGAACCGCATCGGCATCGCCGTGCTGGCGGTAGCGCGCGAGCGGGCGGGATATCCCAAACTCAAGCCCGTTCCGACCGTCATCGCCCTGCCGCAGCGTATGTTCACCATCCTGGCGCTGGCACTCTGGGGGCTGGGCTGGAACGCCGGTTGGCCGGCGCTGGCCGCCTTCCTGTTCGGCGTCGCCTGGCTCGTTCACATCCAGCCCTGGCGCATCAAGCCTTATGCCGGATGCGTCATTCTGGCGGTCGGCCTTCTCTGGAAGAGGCTCGCCTTTCTGCTCCTGGCGCTGATGGATCTCGGCATCGCCGACATTTCCCCTTTCGCCGTCATTCATGCCTTCGCCGTCGGCGGCCTGGTGACGCTCGCCATCGGCATCGCCACCTCCATCGTCCGCAAGAAGGACAAGCGATCCCTGATGCCCTCGCTGCTTGCCGACGTCATCTATGTGGCGATCGCCGGTGCGGCGATTGCCCGCGTCGGCGCTGCCATCGACTTCTCGCTCTACGATACGCTCATACCCCTGGCCCGATGGAGCTGGGCGGTCGCCTTCCTAGGGTACATTCTGTTTACGCTGCGCGGCGCCATCTGGCCGCCAGCCACGACCAAGGTATAGCCCAGCCGAGCACATGAAGACGCCGAAACGCCCACCATGCAAATACGGCAACCCAGACCGTAAAAAACCAACGTCTTGAAGAACATAGGTCAGCTTGAAAACTTGACCTTCTTCGGACTATTCTCGTTAACAAGAAGCGCGTAATTTCCCTTACGCAAGACAGGTCAGAAGCAGGCATTTCGAGCCGGCCACTGGAAAATCGATGCAGACCGACAACCCGTTGAGCGCAGTCGTCGAACGTCTCCTGAAAGATGGCCGTGGCCGTCTGCTCGGCCAGCGCTCGTTGCGCGCCGGGCAGATCGTCTATGGCGGCGACGAGGCCGCCGACGGCGATCTCCTGATCGTTCGTTCCGGTCGGCTGCGCTGCTTCACGTCGTTCGAGGGCAAGGAGCTGACGCTCTACATGCTGGAGGCCGGCGATGCGATTTACCTGCATGGCGGCGCCATGCTGGAAGTGCG
The DNA here is from genome assembly GCF_023721755.1 of Pleomorphomonas sp. NRK KF1. GTDB lineage: Bacteria > Pseudomonadota > Alphaproteobacteria > Rhizobiales > Pleomorphomonadaceae > Pleomorphomonas. Next base: position 106,561 of record NZ_JAMDLH010000005.1, read on the forward strand.
CACGGCTTCCGATGTCGTGCTCGCCTCGCCCGCCGCCTTCCGGCAACTCGTGCTGGCCGAACCCGAGCTGGCGCTCGCCGTTTTGCCGGCCCTCGACCGTCTGGCGCAGAAGTCGATCCGCATGATCGAGGACATCGCCTTCCACGGCGTCAAGCATCGGCTCATCCGCGTGCTCTGCGACACCGCCGACAGGATCGGGCGTCCGGCCGAGGAAGGCATCGTCATCGACCATCTGCCCAACGCCGAGGATTTTGCCATGCAGATCGGCGCGACAAGGCAGTCGGTCTCAACCGTCATCGCCGAGCTGGTCCGCTCGGGCATCCTCTACCGCTTCGGCGGCGGTTCGATGGTGATCTCCGATCTCGGCCGTCTGCGCCGCGAGCTCGCCGACGTCCGCTGACGCCATTCCAGGAGTTTCCGACCATGTGCAGCGATTGCGGCTGCGGCAGCAAGGCCGCCACCACCACCATTCCCGTCGTCGAAAACCTCCTGTCGGAGAACGACCGGATCGCCTCCCATATCCGCGAACACCTCGACGCCCACGGCGTGCTGTCGATCAACCTGATGTCGTCGCCCGGTTCGGGCAAGACGCAGCTTCTCGAAGCGACCATCGCCGCGCTCCCGAAGGGCATTCGCGTCGCGGTCGTCGAGGGCGACCTTGAGACCGAGAACGACGCCGACCGCATCCGCCGTCACGGTGTGCCGGCGGTTCAGATCACCACCGGCGTCACCTGCCATCTCGACGCGGTGATGATCCACGACGCCTTGCATGTTCTCGATCTCGATGACATCGACGTGCTGTTCGTCGAGAATGTCGGCAACCTCGTCTGCCCCGCCGACTTCGACGTCGGCCAGCACCACGACGTCGTGCTGCTGTCGGTGACCGAAGGCGACGACAAGCCGGACAAGTACCCAGTGATCTTCCGCAAGGCCGACCTAGTGCTGCTCACCAAGACCGACCTGCTGCCGGCCATCGACGAATTCTCGACGGAGCGCGCCCGCGCCGCCGTCGGCCGCGTCCACGGCCCCGGCCCGGTGCTGGAAGTCTCGGCCAAGAAGGGCGCCGGCCTCGACGCCTGGACGCAATGGATCGTCGACCGCCTCGCCGAGCGGCGGCAGGCGATGGAGCGCGCCTGACGTTCAGCTCTTCGCCGCCTCAAAGCTCTCGATATAGAGTTCGCGTCCGGTCAGCACCTCGGCGTCGGACCCACCGCAGCCCGAGCAGACGAACTGGTACTTCTCCACCTGGAACACCGTGCCGCAGCTCCGGCATTTCGCGGTAACGCCGACCTCGTCGATGTCGAGCCGCGCGCCCTCTGCCAGGGTGCCTTCCGCGAAGATCTCGAAAGCCAGCCGGATCTGGCGGCTGTCGATGCCGCGCAGCTTGCCGATCTTCAGTCGAACGGCAACCACCCGATCGACGCCGTTCTGCTTGGCATGTTCGGTCAGGATACGCATCAGCCCTTCGACGACCGCGGTTTCATGCATCGACAAGTCCTCTCTAGTCTGTCCGCTTCATCTATCCCAATCGCTGCCTCGGTGGGAATACTTGTCCGTGAAATGACGAATTTTCCGGCCATTTGTTGCAAGCCACTCGCAACAAAAGGGAATCCCTTGGATTCTGCATGGCGGGAATGCACAAAGCTGTATCGGACATACTACTTAGAAAATGCCCTCAAATCGCCACTTAAATCCTTTTGAAGCACGCGATTCGAGACAGGTCCAAACGGCAGACAACAAAGCAAATATCTGATTTCTCTATCGTTTATATCCTGACAATAATATGAATGTAAATATCATTTTTACTTCCGACAGCAAAGCATTGGCGTCGTGGGAATGCGTATATGTCGGCTAGCCGACATACCCTAGTGGATGCTGTGATTAACGTCATCCATGACAGCCAAGATGCATGCCTGCGGAAGGATCTCCACTCATGCTCTCCCTCACTCAGATCGACCCGATGGCGCTGGCCTGGATGGGCGCGGTCTTCCTGTTCTTCGGCGAAGTCGCCGCCCTCATGAGCCTGCCGAGCCTGGTACGTGTCGTCGTCTGGTCGACCGTCGCCGAGATCGGTTACATCCTGATCGGTATCGGCCTCGGTGGTGAAGCCGGCCTGACCGGCGCCTACATGCACTTTGGCTATCAGGTCATCATGCGTGGCCTCGTGATTGCCGCCGGCTGGTACATCATCCGCCGCACCGGCTCGTCGCGCCTCGACGACCTCGCCGGCTCCGGCCATCGCATGCCGGTCGCCGCCACGTTGTTCGGCTTCGGCATGTTCTCCGTGATGGGCCTCTCGCCCTTCAAGGGATCCTTCTCCAAGTTCCTGGTGCTCTATGCCGCCATCGAGCAGGGCCACTGGGCCATCGCTCTGATCGGTACCGCCGCGTCGATCGTCGCCGCCTACTATTATCTGGTGGTGATCCAGCGCGTCTGCTTCGAGCATCCGGCGCGCCGCGTCGAGCTTGCCAGTGCTCCCGGCCTCGCCCTCCCCATCGCCTGGGCGCTCGCCGCCGTCACCGCGCTGATCTCGGTGTTCCCGCTGCCCTTCCAGCACGCCGCTGAAGCGCTGGCCGGTGCCGCCGGTGGCGTTCCCGAGTTCGAGTCGCCCTGGGCTCTGCTCGTTCTCGTGCCCTACATCGGCGCCTTCGCCGTCTACGGTCTCGGCCACGTTTCGAACCGCGCGCGCGACATCGGTGCCGTGATCCTCGCCGTTGCCACTCTAGCCCTCGTGGTGTTCGATACGAGCCTTGATCCGGCTTCCCGCGTCTTCGCGCTGGTGTTCGCCGGCATCTCCTCCGTGATGATCGTCTACTCCGTCGGCTACATGGCCCGCTCCGAGTGGACCAACCGCTACTACTTCTTCGCCTTCCTGATGATCGGCTCGCTGCTCGGCCTCACCACCGCGCACGAGATGGGCAACTTCTACGTCTACTGGGAGCTGATGACCTGGACCTCCTACTTCCTGGTCATTCACGAGCAGAACCAGAAGTCGCTCCGCGCCGGCCTCATCTACTTCATGATGTGCGCTTCCGGCGCCTATCTGATGCACTTCGGCATCCTGCTGACGCACGCCGAGATCGGTTCCTTCGAGTTCGCCGCGCTGGCCGAGAAGGTCGGTACGATCTCGCCGCTCGCCGGCCTCGTCATCGCGCTGTGCTTCTTCGCCGGTTTCGCGGTGAAGGCGGGCGTGTGGCCGGTCCATAGCTGGCTGCCCATCGCCCATCCGGCCGCGCCGTCGTCCATCTCCGGTCCGCTGTCCGGTATCCTGACCAAGGCCGGCGTGTTCGGCCTCGTCAAGGTGCTGTTCATCGTCATCGGCGTGCCGGCACTCTCGACCTTCACCGGTTGGGGCCTCAGCCTTGAAGTGGTTCTGATCGGCCTTGGCCTGATCACGCTCCTCTACGGCGAGATCCGCGCCCTGTTCGAGACCGAGATCAAGCGGATGCTGGCCTTCTCGACGCTCGCCCAAGTCGGCGAAATCGTCGCGGTGCTCGGCATCGGCACGGCGCTCGCCACCGACGCCAGCCTCCTGCACGTCACCAACCACGCGGTGATGAAGACCCTGCTGTTCTTCGCCGCCGGCGCCTTCATCATGCAGACGGGCCGGCGCAACATCGCCGACCTCGCCGGCATCGGCCGCGTCATGCCCTTCACGGCCGGCTGCTACGCGCTTGCCACCGTGTCGATCATGGGCCTGCCGCCCTTCTCGGGCTTCGTCTCGAAGTTCCTGATGGTCTACGCGGCGGCGGAAGCCGGCCACTACGAGGTGGCGACCGGCCTCCTGGTTGGCGGCATCATCGCCGTCGTCTACTATCTCCGCGTCGTCGGCATGCTGTTCTTCCGCCCCTGGACGGGTGAAGCCGGCATCAAGGAGGCCCCGCTCTCCATGCTGGTCGCCGTTGGCGTTCTCGCCGCCGCGATCATCTTCGGCGGCTTCGTGCCTTCGTTCCAGCTCGATCTCGTCGGTGCCGTCGGTGCCGAGGTGGCTGCTCGCAGCGGTCTTGCCGCAGCGGTTCTGCCGAGCCTCGTCATGACCTGGACGCTGCCTGCCACCATCGCCTTCCTCGGCGCCGTGGCGGTGTGGCTTGTTGGCCGCAAGTCGGTCCAGCAGGCCGGATGGCTTGCCGTGGCGGTGCTGGTCGTGGCCTTCCTGGCGGTCATCTTCACCGCTCCGGCCTACGACACTCTGTCCTTCTGGTTCGCGGTGCTGATCGCCGGCGTCGGCGCGCTCAACATGCTGCACGCCACCGCCTATCTGGCCCATAACCACGCCCAGCCGCGCTTCTTTGCGGCCTTCGGCATCATGATCGCCGGTCTCCTGGGCATGACGGCGGCCAAGGACATCTTCACCTTCTTCGGTTTCTGGGAGCTGATGTCGAGCTGGGCGCTCTGGGCGGCCATCATCCATGAGGAGAACGACGAGGCGCGGAGGGAAGGCTTCAAGTACTTCTTCTTCAACACCGTCGGCGCCTCCTTCATGTTCCTCGGCGTCGCGGCGCTCGCCGCACATGCCGGCACCTTCGATCTGGTCGAGATCGGCCAGAAGGCGCTCGACATGCCGCTCATGACGCTGGCCATCGGCATCGTCCCGGTGTTCATCGGCCTCGTCATGAAGGCTGCCATGCTGCCCGTCCGCATCGACGTGCAGATGCACCCGGCACTCGCCCCCACTCCGGTCTCCGGCTACATCTCGGCAGTCCTGCTGAAGTCGGGTCCGTGGGGTGTGCTGAAGCTGTTCAGCCTGTTCGGCGGCAGCGCGGTGTTCCTGCGCCTCGGCGGGGAGATCGGCGGCGTTCCGGCGCTGATGGACATCATCGCCATCATCGCGGGCATCACCGTCGTCTACGCCGGCGCCATGGCCGTGGTTCAGAACGGCATCAAGCTGTTGCTGATCTACTCCACCGTCAGCCAGCTCGGCTACGTGCTGATGGCGCTCTGCCTCGGCACCTCGCTCGGCGTTGCCGGCGGCCTGTTCCACTTCGTCAACCACATGTTCCTCAAGGACACGCTGTTCCTCGTGGCCGGCGCCGTCATGGTGAAGAGCCATGCCAGCCAGCTCGACGAACTCGGCGGCCTCGGCCGGAAGATGCCGATCACCTTCGGCTTCTTCCTGTTCGCGGGCCTGTCGCTGGCCGGCGTGCCGCCGCTCAATGGCTTCTCCTCGAAGTGGATGATCTTCTCCGCCGCCTTCGAGAGTGGCCACTGGGCGCTTGCCACGGGCGCCATGGTGTCGTCGCTGTTCACGCTCGCCGCCGTGCTGAAGTTCGCCCACGCCGCCTTCATGGGCGCGCCGACGGCGAAGGCCCTCGAGGCCGAGGAAGCGCCGCTGTCCATGCTGGTGCCCATGGGCATCCTGGTGGGCGCCAGCGTCCTGCTCGGCTTCTTCCCGGGCCTCGCCCTGGTGCCGATCGCCACAATGCAGACCGAACTCGGCCTCGCCCCGATCGACGCCTCGATCTTCGGCCCGCTGCCGGGCGCCGGTGGCTGGAGCCCGTTCGCCCTCAGCGTCCTGGTTCTGATCGTCGCGGCGTTGTTCATCCCCTGGATGCGCCTTGCCCACCGCGGCATCCAGAAGAGTGGCCTGCACTTCGCTGGCGCCACGCCCAATGACTTCCTGCCGGAGGCCGGCGGTCGTGTCGGCGCCGTCAACCTGTTCGAGTCCCCGACCGCTGCCATCCGCGGCCTCCTGGCGAGCAAGCCCGCCAAGGCCAAAGAACAGCACTGACGGGAGAGGAGAGACTCAATATGTCCAACCAGATCGCTATCTTGCTGGCGGTGCTCCTCTTCCCAGGTGGAGTCTTCGCCCTCGCCTTCGGCCTTGCCATGAAGGGTGTCGACCGCCGCGTCGCCGCCCGCCTGCAGAGCCGTGTCGGACCGCCGCTGTTGCAGCCGTTCTTCGATATCATCAAGCTCGGCTTCAAGCGCACCATGGTGCCGGCCGCCGCCAATCAGACGGTGTTCCTCTACACCCCGCTCGTCGGCGTCGTCTCCATGCTGATCGCCGCCGCCCTGGTGCCGATCACCTCGGTCTACGCGCCGGACCCCGCCATCGGCAACCTGCTGGTTCTGCTCTACCTGCTGATGATTCCCGGCATCGTGCTGATGATCGCCGGCTCGGCTTCCGGTTCGCCCTACGGCGCCATCGGCTTCTCCCGCGAGATGGCCCTGATGATCGCCTACGAGGGCCCGCTGGTGCTGATCGCCGCCGCCGTCGCCATCCGCACCGGAGTGGGCATGGGCGGCTGGGCCACCTTCTCGCTGAACGACATTGTCGCCTATCAGCAGGCCCACGGCTCCTTCCTGTTCGATCCGGTGATGTGGCCTGCGGTCGCCGCCTTCTGCTTCTTCTACCCGGCCAACCTCGGCATCGTTCCCTTCGACATCCCGGAGGCCGAAACCGAAGTGCTGGAAGGCCCGCTGCTTGAGTACTCCGGCCCGGTGCTGGCGTTGTTCAAGATCATGTCGGCGTTGAAGAAGGTGGTCGTTCTGAGCCTCGGCATCGCCCTGTTCTTCCCGGCTGCCCCCGCCAACATCGCCGCCGGCTTCCTGGTGTGGCTCATCAAGATGGCTGTGCTGATGCTGGTCGGCATCACCGCGGTCCGCCTGTCCATGGGCCGCATGCGCATCGACCAGGCCTTCGTGTTCTTTCTGAAGTGGCCGCTGCTGCTCGCCGTGGCGAGCCTCGCAGTCGTCGTCGTGGTTTGAGGAGGTCTAGATGGGCCTGATACCTGATTTCAAGCAGATCGCCACGCGCTCGCCCTGGATCTACCGGATCAACGCCGGCTCCTGCAACGGCTGCGACGTGGAAATGGCGACCACCGCCTTGATCCCCCGCTACGACATCGAGCGTCTCGGCTGCCAGTACTGCGGCAGTCCCAAGCACGCCGACATCGTGCTGATCTCCGGTCCGCTCACCGTCCGCGTCAAGGATGCCGTGCTGCGCATGTACGAGGAGATCCCAGATCCGAAGGTGACAGTGGCGGTCGGCGTCTGCCCGATCTCCGGCGGCATCTTCCGCGAAAGCTACGCCGTGCTGGCGCCGATCGACCAGTACATTCCGATCGACGTCAACGTGCCCGGCTGTCCGCCCCGGCCGCAGGCGATCATCGCCGGCGTCGCCAAGGCCATCGCAATCTGGCGCGAGCGTCTCTGAGGAAAGGTCCCAAGATGAACTTCCTGACGATTTTCGCCCGCAACCTGAAGCAGGGCCCTCAGACCGAAGCCTTCCCCCTGGGGCCGGCCTTCACGCCCGATCGCCTGCGCGGCCGTATCGAGTTCAAGGCGGAAAGCTGCGAAGGCTGCCGCATCTGCGAGCGCGTTTGCCCGGCCAACGCCATCCGCTTCGCCAAGACGCCCGACGGCATGACCTTCGACTGCTGGCACAACACCTGCGTTTTCTGCGGCAATTGCGAGTTCTATTGCCCGACGGACGCCATCCATCAGACCAACGACTGGGACCTCTCCCACGTCAATGCCGACAAGTTCGACATGGTGGAGCATGGCCTGATCCCCAACCAGACCTGCGTCGACTGCGGCGCCACGGCGCTCAATACGGCACCGATGGTGAAAAACGCCAAACCGCCGCTCAGTGCCGAGGAATATACTGAGCTGCGCGCGCGCTGCCCGAAGTGCCGCGCCAAGTATCTCAAGAACCGGAAGGTCCCAGCATGAGCCGCCTACCGCAAGACCTGGAAGCCCGCCTCACCGCCGCGGCGCCGGCCGGCATCGAGTACTCGGCCGACACCGACCAGTACGGCGTCACCGTCGCCTGGTTGGGTCTCGCCAGCGCTGCCGATCTGTCACCCGTCGCCGCCCTGCTCAAGGAGCTGGGTGCGCGCCTGTCCATGATCACCTGCACCCAGCCTTCCGCCCCCGAAGAGGAGGAGGAAGACGAGGACGAGGAGAGCGAGGACGGCGAAGAGAAGGCCGAGGCCGCTCCCAAGGAGACGCCCAAGACGTTCGGCGGCACGCCGCTCGACGGTACCTCCTACGAGATCGACTATCACTTCGACATCGCCGGCGACGCACTGACCATCATCGCTTATGTGCCGCAGGGTGGCAGCATCGCCTCGCTGACGCCGCTGTTCCGCAATGCCGACTGGCATGAGCGCGAAATGATGGAACTCTATGCCGTCAAGGTGACCGATCATCCCGATCCGCGTCGCCTGTTCCTCGACGCGTCCGTCGACGGCGCCGTCCTCGAGCGGCTGATTCCGTTCTCGACGCTGGTCAACGCCGCCAGCACCAAGGGCCTGTGGGAGCGCCTCACCGCCGCCGGAAAGAAGGGTGCAGCATGAGCACGCACGACGTACCCGAAACCTTCAGCATTCCCGTCGGCCCGCTTCACGTGGCCCTCGAGGAACCGATGTACTTCAAGATCGATGTGAAGGGCGAGACCGTCAGCCACATCGACATCAACGCCGGTCATGCCCACCGCGGCATCGAGTATCTGACCACCAAGCGGACGATGTACCAGAACGTGGTGCTGACCGAGCGCATCTGCTCGCTCTGCTCCAACAGTCATCCGCAGACCTTCGCCATGGCGGCCGAGAAGATCGCCGGCATCGAGGTCCCGGAGCGCGGCATCTACCTGCGCACCGTTGCCGACGAGATGAAGCGCGTCACCTCGCACCTGTTCAACGTGGCGCTGCTCGTCCACCTCGTGGGCTACGAAACCTACTTCATGCACATGATGCAGGTGCGCGAGATCGGCCAGGACATGCTGGAGTCGATCTTCGGTAATCGCCAGGACATCGGCGCCATGTGCATCGGTGGCGTCCGCTACGACCTTGACGACAAGTCGATCGCCTACATCAAGGGCGCTCTCGACAAGATCGAGGCCGAGACCAAGGACATCATCAAGACCTTCAAGACCAACGGCTCCATCCTGCGCCGCACCAAGGGCGTGGGCGTGCTCACCCATGCCGACGCCATCACCTGCGGTGTCGTCGGTCCGGTGGCCCGCGCCTCCGGCATCGACTACGACGTGCGCCGCGAAGCGCCGTATGCCGCCTATGATCGACTGCCGCTCGTGGTGCATTCGTTGACCGACGGCGACGTCTGGTCGCGCGCCATGGTCCGTCTCGAGGAAATCCTGACCTCGATCGACCTCCTGCGTGTCTGCCTGCGCGATCTGCCTGGCGGCCCGGTCAACATCAACGACCGCCCGGACATTCCGCCCGGACAGGCAGTGACCCGCAGCGAGGCGCCGCGTGGCGAGGTGATCTATTATCTCCGCACCAACGACACGCCGCAGCCCGAGCGCGTCAAGTGGCGTGTGCCGACGTTCATGAACTGGGATAGCCTGCGCTTCATGCTTCAGGACGCCAAGGTCGCGGACGTCGCCATGATCGTCAACAGCATCGATCCCTGCCTTTCCTGCACGGAACGCTGAGGACGGTCATCCGGGAAGTTGCCAACTTTTCGGATCACGCAAAAGCGCGAAAACTCAGCCGAGAGCAAGGGTGCTATCCGCTTGCTCCGGCAACCCGAGATCGGGGACGCACAAAAAACGGACAACGCGTTCCCGTGAACAACCAAGAGGAGTGACACCCATGGCCTTTATGATCGAGACGGACACCTGCACCTCCTGCGGCGCTTGCGAAGACGAATGCCCCAACAAGGCGATCAGCCATAAGGGCAAGGTCTATTCGATCAACGCCAAGAAGTGCACCGAGTGCGAAGGCCACTTCGACACGCAGCAGTGCGCCGAAGTCTGCCCGTCGGGCTCGTGCGTTCCGGCCGCCGCCTGAGGCAGCTTTTCCGAAGGCGCCGCGACCGGCGCCTTCCCACGATATCGAGAGGGAGCGGATGCCCATGGGCGCCGCTCCCTTTCTTTTGGACAGTGCGGCGACCGCAAGACGCGATGCGGGTCGCCAGTGGCCGATTACTCGATCATGATCCAGAGCGATCCATTGCCGAAGTGCAGGTCGAGGCGCCGGCTGAACCAGCGACCGTTCAGCACTCTCTCGATCAGATGCCGCTTGTCTGCCTCGGGGATCGACCCGTCGGCCTCCATCTCAGCCAGGACGTCGTCATAACGCGTCCGCTCCTCGGTCATCTCGATGATGGCCTTCTCCGCATCGGCATCGACCACGAGTTGGGTCGGACCGCTTGTCGCCGACACCCAAGGCTTCCATGCGACAAGGCCCTCGCCGTTGGGATCGCCGGTCCTCAGGAAGTTACCGAGGTAACGCCCCAGCTTGTCCGAGAGGTCGCGGGCGCCGGAGTTGTCGAAGGCAGCGGGGAAACTCGCCGAGAAGCCGCTGGTGGCCGACGTCACGAACGGGATCCATACGCCATGGAAGGAACCGTAGACCTTGGCCATGCGCTCGCCGACGATGGCGGGGTTGCCGCCCCATCCGATCCGCAGCGTGTAGAGGGGCGCCTTGTAGCTTGCGAACATCGCCTCCGCAGACTCCTGAGCGTTGAACAGCTCGTAAAGCTTGCTGCCGTAGTCGTTCGCGAAGGCGTAGGCCCGCAGCTTGGCGGCGTCGTCCATCAACTCGTCGTCCTTGAGGACGGCGAACTCAGGATCGCTGCGCGCGAAGAGCGAGAACTCCTTCGAGCTGGTCAGCATGATCAGCGGCACGGAGTTGTAGTTCGCCGTGGCAAAACCGTCCTTGGGCAGAACCGCCCCATCGCTGAAAAGGTGCGGGAACACCGTCATGCGGATACCGGCATTGGTCATGAGCCCTGCGAGACGGTCGGCAGCCAAACCGCGCAGATAACCGCCGACATCGGGAGAGGAGGTGAGCAGCCACTGATAGGCCTCGTCCTCATCCGCCTTGACCTTGTCGGCCACCACGAGCGGCGCCAGCGCCCTGGCCGTGAGCTTGGCGCTCGCCTGGCGATCGGCGATGGTCATGCCGCCACTGATGGAGATCGCCTTCTGGAACTGCCCCTTGAAAATCGGCGAGATCAGCATTGCCATGACGTCACGACCGCCCGCCGAGAAGCCTGAAACCGTGATGTTGCCGCCGTCGCCGCCAAAGGCATCAATGTTGGCCTTGATCCATTTCAACGACTGCGAGATGTCGAGAAGCGAGAAGTTGCCCGAGTTTTCCTCGGCGCTGCCGGTTCTGAGCGCCGGCAGGCCGTTGAACCCAAGCAAGCCAAGCCTGTAGTTGACGGAGACGACCACCGCGTTGACTGTCACAGCGAGGTGTCTGGCGTCGAGCTCCTGGCTGGTACCGCCCTGGTTGTTGCCGCCGTGGATGTAGACCAGCACCGGCAATCCGGTTTCCGGGCTGTTGGGGCGGTAGATGTCGAGCGTCAGGCAGTCTTCGCTGCCCACGAGCTTGCCGGCTTGGAGCTGCGGACAGAGGGCGCCGCCTTTGGTCGCATCAAAGCTGCCCGATGACGCTGCCAGCGGCTGAGGCGCCTTCCACCGAAGGGCGCCGACAGGCGGCTCGGCATAGGGAATGCCGAGCCAAAGCAGGGTCGCGCCGTCGTTGACCTCGCTGCCGGAAACCTTGCCGGATGTGAGATCCTGGACAGTTCCCTGACGGTAGGACGGCGCTCCGGCGGCCGGCGCCGCCCAAAGGGGGATGGCGAGCAGCAGCGCCCCCAGCAGAGTCGCGGCGAGCCGCGACGCAACCGTCTTTTCTTTCCGGAATTCCATGAATGGGTCCTCCCTTGTCGGCGGGCCTCCAGCACCGCTTTCAACTCCCTCCGGTGCAAGCATCCTCTCCAAATGCCCCGGAACTGCCTCGAAAGGCACGGTGCGGCTGCCGAAGGAGCCGCACCGCTTCCTGTCTGACGCGAACTGTGCCGTTCAGCCCTTCTTCTCGGCCTCCAACATGCGGTCGTTGTAGCCGAACAGATAGGTGGCGATGGCCGCGCCGAAATAGGCGACGGCGACGGTGATTAGGAAGGTGACGAAGCCCTCGCCCATGAACACCGGCAGGGTCAGCAGTCCCGGAGGCGCCATGGCATGGGAGGCGGCGCCCGCCACCGCAACCACCGCGCCGCCCAGAACGCCGGCGACGATGCCGATGATGAAGGGACGCTTGAAGCGCAGGTTGACGCCGTAGATCGCCGGCTCGGTGATGCCGAAGATGCCGGAGGCGGCGGCGGCGGCGGCGATCGCCTTCATCTGGGGATCCCTGGTCTTCAGGAACACGCCGAGCGTCGCGCCGGCCTGAGCGAAGATGGCGGGCGTGACCGAAGCGGCGAGGCCGTCCTGCTTGAACACCGTCATGTTGTTGAGCATGACCGGGACGAGCCCCCAATGCAGGCCGAAGATCACCAGGATCTGCCAAAGACCGCCGAAAATGGCGCCGGCCAGGATCGGATTCACGCCGAACAGCCAGATATAGGCGGAGGCGAAGGCGCCACTCAGCATGGTCGCGGCCGGGCCGATGACCAGCAGCGTCGCCGGAACGATCAGGCCGATGGAAATCATCGGACCGAGGAACGGCCGCACGGCGGAGTGCAGGATACCGACGCTGAACTTCTCGAGTTTCGACATTACGTAGATGGCAAGAATGATCGGGATGACCGTCGACGTGTAGTTGATCGGAACGAACGTAATCCCGAACATCGTGGTCGAGTCGCCCGCCTTGGCCAGCGCGATGATGTCGGGATAGATGAGCGCGCCGGCAATCACCATGGCCACATAGGGGTTGCATTCGAAGCGGCGAGCCGAGGTGACGGCGAGCAGCATCGGCAGGAAGTAGAACACGCTGTCCGACGCAGCGTTGAGCACGGCGTGCGTCCCCGAGGCCGGATCGAGCCAACCCGCGGCGGTGGCGATCATCATCAGGCCCTTCAGCATGCCGCCGCCGCACAGCGCGGTCAGCATCGGCGCGAAGATGCCGGAGATGGTGGCGATCGCCACGTCGAGCCATTGCTTGGGAGTCTTGCCGGTGCCTGCCTTTTCGCCCGGAACGGCCGCTTCCGTGGCCTGCACCTGGGCCGGCTTCGCGTCGGCATTGATGCTCGTCACCTTGCTGATGGCGTCGAACACGTCCGGGACGGTGTTGCCGATCACCACCTGATACTGGCCGCCGCTCTGCACCACGGCGACGACCCCCTTGATCGCCTGCAAGGCGGCCTTGTCGGCCTTAGCCTCGTCTTTCAACGTGAAGCGGAGCCGGGTGGCGCAATGCACCAGCGCGCTCACGTTGGCCTCGCCGCCGACAGCGGCGACGATGGCCTTTGCCATCCCATTCAGATCATTCGACACGGTAATCCCCCCAAAGAGACTCGCAGGTTCCTCGCTGCACTGCGTTCGATGGATGCGGAGCCGCTTTGACTGCCAAACGGGCAAAAAAAAACCTGAGCCGACCGACATTCGGTCGAACCCAGGTTTTGCCCGCGATCGCGGTTACAATCCCGACATCCATCTGGCGCACTGCCAGCTTGCATCAAGGCTAATTGGCGGTTACCGGAGCGTCAAGTAAGCATTTGTCCTCGTAGGAGTCCACGGTCTTCGGAGAGGCCACAAGTTCGGGGTGGCTGTACTTTCGACGCAAGACAAAGCGCGCCTCTTTGCAACCAAAGACCTTTCGCGAGAAACCTTCGGACGCTCGCAGTTGGGATTGCGTTGGATTTCGCCGCAAGATATGTTGGCAAAATGGATTGTAACCGCTTCGGCGGGCAAAACCTGACACCGTGCCGGGAGAGCGCGGAGTCGGGTTTTTTTGTGTTTGCCGGCCCGCTGGGCTGATCGGCGCGACAGTCCGGGGGAAACGCGAACACTGCGGGAGGGGGGCTTCCATGCGGATCGTCAAGGTATTCAACAACAACGTCGCCCTCGTAAAGGACGACACCGGCCATGAACTGGTGGTTCAAGGGCGAGGCTTGGCGTTCCAGGCCCGCCCCGGCGATCGCCTGGACCAGACGCTGGTCGAACGGCGCTTCCTGCCCGAAGCGACCGGGACGCCGGAACAGTTGGCCGAGCGAGTTGCCGACATCCCACCGGAACTCATCGCCGTTGCCGAGAAGATCCTGGCCCTCGGCCCCGATTTCGGCCTGGAGCTCGACCGCCGGGCCACCGTTGCGCTCGCCGACCACATTTCCATTGCCCTCCGACGGGCCGTCGCCGGTCAGATGCTCGACAATCCGCTCGAATGGGAAGTGCGCATCCTCTACCTGCGCGAGGTCAACCTGGGCCTGCATGCGCTCGACGTGATCCACCGGCATTCCGGCATCCGGCTGCCGCAAGGCGAAGCGGTGCCGCTCGCCCTGCATTTCGTCAACGCCCAGGCCGGCGCCCAGGTGCTGAGCGAAGCGGTGCGCACCGCCCGGCTCATCCGCGACATCCTCGCCATCATCGCCGACGAGTACGGCCCCGCCTTCGCCGCGCGCCCTCCCTACAGCGAAGCCCGCTTTGCGACGCACCTGCGCTACCTGTTCCTGAGCCACCTCGCCGGCAGCAAGCATGCGCCGCTGATCGCCGAACTGGCAAAGTCCTACCGCCAGGAAGAGCCGCGCGCCTTCACCTGCGCCACACGCATCGCCGACCACCTGACGAGCAAGATGGGCTGGCACATCGGCGACGATGAAACGGTCTATCTGGCGCTGCACATCCAGCGCATGACCGCCGTCGACAAGCCCGGTGTCACCTGAGGAACGCACCCGAGCAGCCACTCCGGCGAATTGCGGACACCCCACACCCTCCCTTGACAGCCGTGTTCCATCGTCATTAGCCTTCAGACAAATAACGCGGCGCCTGTCGCCGATACGGGATTGTGACCGCTTCGCGGGCAACACCCGAGCCAGCCGGAGGGATCCGGCTGCTCGGGTTTTTTTGTGCCCAAGTCTTCCCGTACCGGCCTCCCGCCGCCGACACGCAACGCAAGACAAGGACTCCCATCATGACGACTCTGAGCTTCCCGCAAGACTTCCTCTGGGGCGGCGCCATTGCTGCCAATCAGGCAGAAGGCGGCTGGAACGAGGGCGGCAAGGGGCTGTCGCTGTCGGATCTGACGCGAGGCGGCCTCCTGCACGGCAAGATCGATGCGACCGTCGACCCAACCGCCTACTATCCGTCCCACCAGGCGATCGACTTCTACCATCGCTATCCCCAGGACATCGCCCTGTTCGCCGAGATGGGCTTCAAGTGCCTCAGGACCTCGATCGCCTGGAGCCGCATCTTCCCGAAGGGTGACGAACAGGAACCGAACGAGGCGGGCCTCGCCTTCTACGACAACCTGTTCGACGAAATGCTGAGACACGGCATAAAGCCCGTCGTCACCCTGTCGCACTACGAGACACCGGTGCATCTGATCCGTGCCTACGGCGGCTGGACGAACCGCAAGCTGATCGCATTCTTCGAGCGCTACGTCCGCGTCATCTTCAAGCGCTTCGGAGGCAAGGTCGGCCACTTCATGGGCTTCAACGAGATCAACATGGCCTCGGTGATCCCGCTGGCCGCTGCCGCCATCGAAATCCCCGAGGGCCTTTCGGAAGCCGCCAGGCAGACGATGATCTTCCAGGCGACACACCACATGTTCGTCGCCTCGGCGCTCGCCGCCAAGGCCTGCCACGAACTGGCGCCGTCGGCCAGGTTCGGCTGCATGCTGCAGATGGGCGGCATCTATCCCGCCACCTGCAAGCCGGATGACGTCTTCGCCACCATGCAGGTACGCCGCCGCACCTTGCTCTATTCGGATGTTCTGCTGCGTGGCGCCTACCCCAGCTTCGCCTGGCGTCTGTTCGCCGAAGCCGGCATCCAGCTTGAAATCGCCGACGGCGACCTCGACATCATCAAGGCCCACACCGCCGACTTCTTCGGCTTCAGCTACTACTCAACCACCACCTTCACCGCCGACCTGCCCGTCATGGGACATACCGGCGGCATCGACGGCATCGACAATCCCTATCTCACCAAGTCCGACTGGGGGTGGGCGATCGATCCCAAGGGCTTGCGCTATGTCTGCAACGAGCTGTGGGACCGCTATCAGAAGCCGCTGTTCATCGTCGAGAACGGCCTCGGCGCCGTCGATGTCGTCAAGGACGACGGCAGCATCGAGGACGACTACCGCATTGCCTACCTCGACAGCCACCTGCGCGAGATCGCCGAGGCCATCGCCGATGGCTGCGAGATGATCGGCTACACGTGGTGGGGCCCCATCGACATCGTCAGCGCCGGCACCGGCGAGATGAGGAAGCGCTACGGTTTCATCCATGTCGACCGCGACAACGAAGGCCACGGCACGCTCCAGCGGCGACGCAAGAAGAGCTTCCACCACTACAAGGCCGTCATCGCCAGCAACGGCGCCTCGATCCTCGGCGATTGATGTCACCACCCGAGTAGCCGACCCAAGCAGATGAGGCCCACCGTGTCCGCTCTTCAGTTGCTATCCCCGCTCGCCGGCCGCAGCATGCCCCTCGCCGACAGTCCCGACCCTGTGTTCTCGGCTGGCCTGATCGGCAAGGGAATCGCGATCGATCCGAGCGTGGGCGAGCTAAGAGCCCCGTGCGACGGTACCGTGGCCGCGACGCATGCGTCGGGCCACGCCGTGACGGTCAGGTCCGACGGTGGCGCCGAGGTGCTGATCCATCTCGGCGTCGACACCGTCAACCTCGGCGGGGCCGGCTTCACGGTGCATGTCGTCGAAGGGCAGAGAGTGTCGGCCGGCGACCGGCTGGTCAGCTTCGACATCGCCGCCATCAAGCCGAACGTCACTTCCATGGTGTCGATGATGGTGGTAGCCAACGGCGAGGCCTTCTCCGTCGTCTCGACGGCAACCGGCCGCGACGTCGCCTTCGGCGAACCGGTGATGACGGTCGAGCCTGTGGACAACCGGTCTGCCGAAGCTGCCGGCGATGGCGAAGTGGTCGAACTGTCGCTGCCGCTCTCCATCGCCCATGGCCTGCACGCCCGCCCGGCGGCGGTGCTCGCCAACGCCGCCAAGGCGCACGGCGGCGCGGTAACCGTCACCTGCCGCGGCAACACAGCCAACGCCAAGAGCGTGGTCGCCCTGATGGGCCTCGGCACGCGTTTCGGCGACCTTCTGGAGATACGGATAGAAGGACCGGGCGCCGACGCTACGGCCGACAATCTGCTCGATCTCGTCCTGTCCGGCCTTGGCGACCCCATCGCCGATGGGCCGGCACCGGACGAGGAAACGACGCTTCCCGTTTCGAACCTCGCCGACAGCGCCCGGCGGCCCGGGGCGGAGAGAGAGCCCGACTTCGAGCCCGGAGCCAACGCCGTCATCCGTGGCCGTTCGGCCGTGGTCGGCCTCGCCGCCGGTTCTGTGACGCGACGCAATCGCGATGTCGTCGACCTGCCGCGCAACGGCGCCGGTGCGACCTCCGAACGCCAGCGCCTCGCCGCCGCGCTGGCAGCGGTGAAGGCGCGTCTTGCCGTCGAAGCCAACGGTCCCCACGGCGCCATTGCCGCCGCCCATCGAGAACTGCTCGACGACCCCGGCCTGATCGAGGCGGCCGAAGCCGACATCGCCGCCGGCCGTTCGGCGGAATGGGCCTGGAACGCCGCCTGCGTCGGTCAGGCCGAGTTGCTCGCCTCGCTTTCGGATGCCCGCATGGCCGAGCGTGCCGCCGACATGTGCGATATCGCGGCACAAGTACTGGCCGCGCTGGCCGGCCGCTCGGGCATTTCCGGCCTGTCGGCGCTGCCGGCCGGCTCCATCGTGCTCGCCGACGAGATACTGCCGTCGGAAATGGCCGGACTTGCGGTGGGTCACATCGCGGCCCTGCTGATGCGGAACGGTGGACCGACGTCGCACGCAGCGATCATCGCCGCCGGCCTCGGCATTCCCACCGTGGTCGCGCTGGGTGCCGACGCCGACCGCGTTCCCGATGGCGCCACCGTGGTGGTCGACGCCGGCCTCGGCCAGATCACCGTCTTTCCGAGCGATCAGGCCCTGGACCTGGCCAACAGGCGGATCGGCGAATGGGCCGACAGCCGGGCCATCCAGCGCGCCAATGCCCATGCGGACTGCCACCTGGCCGATGGCACCCGCATCGAGATCTTCGCCAATCTCGGCGAAGTGGGCGAAGGCGCACTGGCCGTCAGCGAGGGCGCCGAGGGCTGCGGCCTGCTGCGAACCGAGTTCCTGTTCCAGAAGCGCTCCTCGGCGCCAAGCGAGGATGAACAGCTCGCCCAGTATCAGGCCATAGCCGACGAGCTCGGCAGCCGCCCCCTGATCATCCGAACCCTCGACGTCGGCGGGGACAAGCCGCTCGCCTATCTCCCGCTGCCGAAGGAGGACAACCCGTTCCTTGGCCTGCGCGGCGTACGGGTATCCCTCGTCCAGCCGGACCTCTTGCGCACGCAGGTGCGCGCCATCCTCAGGGTCAAGCCTTATGGCGTCGCCCGCATCATGGTGCCGATGGTCGCATCGGTCGCGGAGATGATCGCCGTTCGTGCCATCGTCGATGAGGAAAGACAGGCCCTTGGCCGCGCAGAACCGATCGAGGTCGGCGCCATGATCGAGATTCCGGCTGCCGCCGTCGCCGCGGCGCAGCTCGCCGAGGTCTGCGACTTCTTCTCGGTCGGCACCAACGATCTCACGCAATATGCGCTTGCCATGGATCGCGGCAATCCCACGGTCGCGCCCGGCATCGATGCCCTGCATCCCGGCGTGCTCGGCCTGATAAGGCTCGCTGCCGAAGGGGCGACGAAACGCGGGCGCCTTCTGGCGGTATGCGGCGGCGCGGCGTCCGACCCGGTCTCGGCGCCGATCCTGGTCGGGCTCGGCGTGCGCGAACTCTCCGTCGCCCCGGCTGCCATTCCCGAGATCAAGGCAACCCTGTCGGCACTAACCTTGTCAAGGTGCGAGGCGGTCGCGGCCGCGGCGCTCCGAGCGACCGGAGCCGATGAGGTGAGAGCAATGGCCGCTATGAACTCCCCCGGCCAGCCGGACTAGCCTTGCCCTACCTGTCGGGATCCATGGCGTCGAGGAAGGTGGTCATGTCGTCCTCGCCGCCATCAGGCGCACTGCCGACCATGACGGCGACGGCAAAGGCGATGGCGGAGGAAGTCTCGGTGTGGGTCGCTGCGCCGGCCCGCAGGTTCATCACCAGCGTCGGGCAAAGGAACAGCGCGAGGCGGATGGCCTCTCGCCAGTCGGCCGGTAGCAAGCCGCGCGCCTTGAGGGTGGCGAGCAGCGGCCTCCAGACCAGCTCGGCCTTGGCCGCAAGCAACGTCCGCCGCAAATCGGTCAATGCCCAGTCGGTATCTATCGACAGCATCCCCTCGCCAAGCCTGACCGACGCTGAGAACCGCCGCGTCGCCTCGGCCGGATCGTAGAGCCAGAGCGGGTGAGCGAACACGTTGTGAAAGGTCGCCTTTGCCTCGGCCATCAGGGACGGCACATGTTCGCCGGCAAAGGCCGGATCGTAGAAGCTGAGCGTCGGCCCCTCGCCGTACCAGACGTTGGCGTTGTGTGCGTCGCCATGCGCCACCACGCCGCCGGCATCGGCGAGCAGTTCCGGCTTTAACCGAGCCCTCGCCGCGGCAAACAGTTCGCCGACCGTTTGGCGATAGGCGCGTCCGTTGATCACGAGACGGCGCGCCGCGAAATCGGCCCACGCAAGTTCGAGGCCCGGCAGGCGCACCGTCTGGCCGAGGTAGAAGCTCGCCAAGCGGCCACCGGGAAAGCGCCGCCCCGGCATGTCGACGAGGCGATCGTGAAACAGGCGATGGATCGGTTCGGCCGCCGCTTCGGCGGGCGTCAGCGGATGCAGACTGTCGAGATAAACGCGGGCGATCGCCGCATCGAGGCCACGCTCGGCAGTGACGGCATCCGCTTCGCCCGTCAGGTCCCGACGCCCGTCGAGCGCAGCGACATCGAGCGCCCTGAGCACGTCGGAGAAGCGCGGATCGGACCGGCGGCGATAGACCAGCACCTGCTCGCCCGGCAAGTTGGAGACGAACACCGGCATGTCCACCGGCAGGCCGGCACGAGCCAGGATGTCGGCGCGATAATACTCGCCTGTCATCGCCTCCTCGCCATCTTCCTGATGGAACTTGAAGAAATAGTCGGCGCCATCCGCCGAGAAGAAGCCGTTCAGCGAATTAAGGCTGTACTGGTCGCGATTGATGGCGACACCTTCGGCCACAAGACCGAACAGATCGGCGAAAAGCGCCGTCAGCGCAGCGGTCGCCGCGCCCTCGTCGGTGGAGGCTAGGCGACGGATCTCGGCAGTGCGGCTCGGTGCGATCATACCGTCCCCGGCTTGATGATGGTCTTGAGACCGACCGAACGACCGGCCAGAAGACGCTCGTAAGCAGCCGGCACGTCGGCGAGATGGATGGTCTCGTCGATCAGAGCCAACAGGCGGCTTTCCAGCTTCGGCATCAGGGCCACAGCCTCCGGCAACTCGGTGGTAAAGGCATGGCAGCCAGCAAGAGCGATTTCCCGCTCCACCAGCCTCACAGGGTCGACGGCAAGGCTGCCGTGGCCGATGCCGACCAGAGCCAGCGTTCCGCCCGGCGAAACGAGATCGAGAAGCCCATCGATAACTGCAGGGCTCCCGGTCGCATCGAGCACCGCCAGCAAAGAGGCACCGCCAAGCGCTGCCGAAACGGCATCGGCTGTGAGATCGACGACACGGGCTCCTGTCACCTCGGCCACGCGCGCCGCCCGGTCGGCATTGCGGTCGGCCACCAGCAACGGTCCGTCGTTCCGTTCGGCAAGGACGAGCGCGGCGAGACCGCCGATCGGCCCGCAACCAGCAATCAGCACCGGCGAACCAGCAGGCACGGCCAAGCGCTTCACCGCATGCAGCGCCACTGCCAATGGCTCGGCCATGGCGAGCGCGGCCGCCTCGACCTCGGCCGGCGCCTTGACCAGCAAGGTGGCAGGCAACACCACTTCCTCGGCAAAGCCGCCGTCGCAGGCCTCACCGACGAAGCCGAGCTTCTCGCAGACATTCGGCCGGCCGCCACGGCAAGCCGCGCAGACGCCGCAGGTGACGCGCGAATCCGCAACCACCGCATCGCCGACCGATAGGCCGACGACGCCCTCGCCCAGCACCCGCACCGTGCCGGCGAACTCATGGCCGGCCACCGACGGCGACCGGCTGATCCAGGGGCCGGTGCGGAAGTTGTGAAGGTCCGAGCCGCAGATGCCGGCGGCCGTCACGGCAATCCGAACCTCTTCGGACTTGGGAGCCGGAGGCGGCGCGATGTCTTCGACCCTCAGGTCGCCTGCTGCATAAAGGCGGACGGCCTTCATCACTCAGCCCTTGAGATAGGCGTCGCGCACCGACGACACCGCCTGTTCGTGCGAGGAGAAGCCCTCGTAGCGCGCCAGGACACGGGCGGTGTGGGCGAGTTCCGGATAGGCCCCAGCCGTCACGTAGCCGATCGACGCGCGCTTGACGAAGTCGAACACCGACAGCGGCCCCCAGGTGCGCGCCCAGCGGCTGGTCGGCAGCACGGCGTTGGGGCCGAGGCCGAAGTTGGCGATAGACACCGGCGTATACGGCCCCATCAGGATCTCCGCCGCCTCGGTGATCTTGCCGAGATGGGCGTAGGGGTCGGTGGACAGGATCTCGAGGTGCTCCGGCGCATAGGCGTTAACGAAGGCATGGCTCTCCTCGACCGACGAGGTCAGGATGATACCGCCGAAGGCACCACCGAGCACCTTCTTGGAGAACTCGACCCGCTGCGGCGTCATGCGCGCCCAGTGCTCGGGCAGAGCGGCCAGCGCCTCCTCGGCGACCCGGCGCGAGTGGGTGACGATATAGGCCGACGAATCCGGTCCATGCTCGGCCTCGATCAGCACGTCGAGGGCGGCGAGACCGCCATGCACGGTGTCGTCGGCGAAGATGATCGCCTCCGACGGGCCGGCGGGCAGGCCGGCATCGATGACGCCCGACAACAGGCGCTTGGCCGCCACCACCCACGGGCTGCCGGGGCCGACGATCTTCAGCGCCGGCTTCACCGTCTCAGTGCCGAAGGCGACGGCCGCCACGGCCTGCGCGCCGCCAACCTTGTAGACCGTCTCCACACCGGCGAGGCGGGCGGCAACCAGCGTTGCCGCATCGACCGAGCCATCCGGCGTCGGCGGGGTGACGATGGCGAGATCCGGCACACCGGCGACCACGGCCGGCACCGCCGTCATCATGGTCACCGACGGGAAGGCGCCCTTGCCGCGCGGAATGTAGAGCGCCACCGACTTGATGGGCGTCACCCGGTCACCGGCGAAGGCGCCGGGACGGATCTCCTTCAGCCACATCGCCTCGGGCTTCTGCTCCTCATGGAAGCGACGGATGTTCTCGATACCATAGCGGATCGCCTCCACCACCTCCGGCTCCACCGCCTTGAAGGCGGCGTCGAACTCGGCCTCGGTCGCCTTCAGTGCGCCGGGCTTGACCTCCGCCTTGTCGAGCTCGCGGGCGAAGCGATGAAGCGCCGCGTCACCTTCGGTCTTCACCGCCTCGATGATCGGACCGACCTTGTCGAGGAAGAAGGTGAGGTCGGTTTCCGAGCGCTTGAGCAGGGCGGCGCGGCCCGCTTCGTCGAGCTTGGCAAAGTCGTGGAAGGAAACGTCGGTCATGGGTGCGGTCCTCGAACGGCGGGCGCTTTTCGCGCCTTCATTTGGATTTCAGGAAAATGTCCAGCCCGACCAGCCAGTCGAGCAGCGCGATGGCGATGGCGGCGACGGCAATGAACACCACGGATATGGCGGCGAGATCGGGCGTGATGATCGAGCGGATGGAATTGTAGATCTGAACCGGCAGCGTGACGATGCGCGCGTCGACGAGCAGCAGCGACACCAGGAACTCGTTGAGCGCCAGGATGAACATCAGGAGCGCGCCGGTGATGATGCCGGGAGTCACGGCGGGAACGGTCACCGCCAGGAAGGTCGATAGCGGCGGCGCGCCGCAGTTGGCGGCGGCAAGTTCGAGATCCGGATCGAGGCCAGCGGCGCTGGCCGTCACCGCCCAGATCATGAATGGCAGATTGATCACCGCACAGGCGATCCCCACAGGCCACAGTTGGCCGAGCAGCCCCCACTTGCCGAAGATCAGCATCAGGCCGATGCCGGAGCCGATCAGCGGCACGGTGAACGGCAACAGCAGGTAGATTTGAACGCCCGCAGCGAAACGCACGCGATATTTCGCCAAGGCAATGCCGGCCAGCGTTCCCGTGGGGATGGAGATCGCCGTGCAGATGGTGGCGACGATCGCCGAACGGAAAAAGGCGTCGCGCAAATCGGTAGCGCCGGCAATCGCCGCATACCACTTGAGCGACAACCCCTCGGGCGGAAAGGTGATCATGTTGCCGGCGGTGAAGGACGCGCCGAGAACGACGAGCGTTGGCGCCGACAGCATCACCAGCGCGGCGATAACGAAGCCCCAGAGGGTCACGGCCTTGGATCGGTCGCCCTTCACTTCGACCTCCCCATGGCCAGCGTCCCGGCTCCGAACAAGGCGAACACAACGCCGACCATGATCGAGCCGACGGCGACCAGCAGCAGCGCCAGCGTCGCCCCCATGCCCTGATCCGAGGTCCGGAAGAACTGGTCGTAGATGGCGTTGGCGATGAAGTCCTGCGAGCCACCGCCGAGAATGGCAGGAATGGCGAAATCGGTGAGCGACAGCGTCATCACCACCAGCCCGGCGCCGATGAAACCGGGCTTGGCAAGCGGCAGCACGACGTGGATGAAGGTCCTCACCCAGTTGGCGCCCAGCGAACCGGCCGCCGACTCCATTTCTTCGGGAATGGCGGTGAGCGCCGGCGCCAACATCAGCACGGCAAACGGCAGCATGTACTGCACGAGGCCGAACAGCACGGCCGGATAGTTGTAGAGAAGCCGGATCGGCGCCACCCCGACAAGGCCAAGCGCCTCGTTGACCATGCCTTGCGAGCCCAGGATGATCAGCCAGCCATAGGCGCGCACCACCTGCCCGATGAAGAAGGGCAGGAACAGGGCGATCAGCAGGAACTTGCGCAGGGCCGCCGAGCGCGTCCGCACCATGACGTAGGAGTAGGGAAAGGCGAAGACGAGCGTGATCACCGTGACGATCAGCGAGCCGATCAGGCTGCGGCTCGCCACCGTGAAGAACAGCTTCTCAGTGAAGGCGCGATCGTAGTTCGCCAGCGAGTAATCATCTGATGGCAGGAAGGTCGCGGTGTCCAGCGTCCGGAACGAACCGTCGGCCATGTCCCAGAGGCCGAGCACCAGAAGCCCCACCAATACGACGGCCGGCATCAGCATCAGCCAGGGCACGGCAGCCGAGAAACTGCGCGGCCAGACGGCGGCAGCGACAGCCTCCACGGCATCCATCAGGCGCCAGGACAGGGGATAGGAGGTACGGCTCGGACGCATCGTTCGGTCTGGTCTTCCTGAAAGGCGGTCCGCCACTCCGAAAGCGACGGACCTTGCGAAAACGGAGCCTGGATCAGCCCTGCATGATTTCCTTGAACTTGCCGAACCACTCGCTCTCATGCTCGACCTGCACCTTGGAGGAGATGCGGATCAGCTTCTTGAAATCGGCTTCCGTGGTCGGATAGGACGGATCGCCAACAAGATCGGCCGGCGGATTGACGCCCGGCACCACCCCCGGCAGGCCGAGCCCGTCGAGCCAGACTTGCTGCGCATCCTTGGTGATGGCGAAGTTGATGTATTGCTTGGCCCAGTAGAGCTCGTTCTCCGGCAGCCCCTTCGGGATCCACAGGCCATCGGTATCGTACTTGGCGCCCTCTTCGGGAACGGTCCAGGCGATGTCGACGCCGTTCGCCTTGGCTTCGCGGGCATTGGTCGAGATGGTGCAGGCCGCGTCGATCTCGCCCTTCTGGAACCAGGCGGTGAAGTCCGGATCCTCGCCGAGCAGCGGCTCTTGCTCCTTGATCTTGGCGATGAAGTCCCAAGCCGCCTGCATGTTGTCCGGGATGTCCTCAAGCTTGCCGCCGCCGGCCACCTGGGCCGGGAAGTGGAAGCCGATGCCGTCGTTGTAGAGCGCGATGCGCCCCTTCAGCTTGGGATCGAGCAGATCCTTCCACGACTTCGGCGCGCCATCGGGGAAGGCGCTCGGCCGATAAGCCAGCACGTAGACGTAGCCGTAGGTGTTGACGATCGGATAGCCGTCGAGGCCGACCGGCTTGGCAAGCTCCGTCACGTTGGCAAGGTTGGACAGATCGGAGAGATCTTCCGTCACGCCACGCAAGGCCGACTTGGTGGCGTTGGTCGTCGTGTCCCAGTTGATGTGGATCGGCGGCACGCGCTTCTGCGCCACGGCGGCCCACACCTTGGGCTGGATTTCATTGTCTTCGGTCAGGTCGTGACGAACGGCGATGCCGGTCGCCTCGGTGAAGGGATCGGAAACGCCCTTCTTGAGGCTGTCGACCCAGGAGCCGCCCCAGGCGCGGACGATGATCTCCTTGGGCTTTTCCGGTTCGGCGGCGAAGGCGCGGCCGAACGGCATGCCGACGAGGCCGGCGGCACCGGCAAGGCCGACGCCCTGCAGGAAACGGCGACGGCCGAGATTGAGGAAGGGCTTGGACGGTCCAGTCATTGTCGTTCTCCTCTGGCTTTGCTTTCTTGGTGCTGGTCTGCTCAATCCCCGAAGACCAGTACATCCTTCACGTTCCACCCCAGCGCGACGGTCGAACCCACGTCGTGCTGGCTGTGGGTCACGGGGTCATGATCGAAGACGCGCAGCGTCGTCCCCCCGAGGTCGGGCACTGCCACCTCGTAGACGACCCGTTCGCCCTCGAAAATCGCATCGGTGACGGTTCCGCCGAACACCGTGTCGACATCGCCCAGCGTCTCACGTCCACCGCCGATCCGGATCTGCTCGGCCCTGAGGGCGCCCCGCGCCGAAACGCCGGCCGCCGGACGGAAGCCGTTGCCGGTCCGACCGGCAAGTCCGGGCCGTTCGAAGGCGATCAGGTCGCCGTCGACGCTCGCTACCACGCCGTCGATGAAGTTGGTGACGCCGATGAAGTTGGCGACGAAGGCATTCTTCGGCTGACGGTAGGTGGCTTCGGGCCGAGCCTTCTGCTGGATGCGCCCGTGGTCCATGACGATGATCTCGTCAGAAACCACCAGGGCCTCGCGCTGGTCGTGCGTCACGTTGATGGTGGTGACGTCGAGTTCGCGCTGGATGCGACGGAACTCCAGCTGCATCTCCTCGCGAAGCTTGCGGTCAAGCGCGGCAAGCGGCTCGTCGAGCAGCAGCAGGTCCGGCTCGAAGACGAGGGCGCGGGCGATGGCGACGCGCTGCTGCTGACCGCCGGAGAGCTCGTGGATGCGGCGGTCGCCCAGTTTCCCGAGCTTGACGAGATCGAGATAGCGGTGAACGCGGTCGGGAATGGTGCGCGCGTCGAACCGGCGCATCCTCAAGGGAAAGGCGACATTCTCGGCGGCCGTCATGTGCGGAAACAGGGCGAGTTTCTGAAACACCATGCCGATCGACCGCTTGTGCGGCGGCACGCTGCCGACGGCGAGGCCGTTGATGAACACTTCTCCCGAGGTCGGCCGGCCGAAACCCGCGATCATCCGGAGCAGCGTCGTCTTGCCCGAGCCCGACGGGCCGAGAATGGTGAGGAAACGACCCTTTTCCAGATCGAACGTGGCATCGCGCACCGCATGAACGCCGTCGAACACCATGTTGACGTCTCGAACCGACACCGCAAATGGTGCTTCGACTGCTGTCGCCGCTATGTGCGTCATCCCCGTACTCTCTGCCCTTACGTTTCGGCACCCCGTCCCCACAGGGAATGCCGCAGTACCATATACATCTCTAGACAGGCCGTCACTCGTCTATGGTGTCATTTTTATGCACGCCTCAAATTGAGGCAAGATAGCCGCCATCCACTGGAATGCATTGGCCTGTCACGTAGGCAGATGCATCGGATGCCAAGAAAATGACCGCACCAGCGAGATCGTCCAACGCTCCGAAGCGGCCGAGCGGGATCTTGGCCAGCATCGACGTCTGCCAGGCATCATTGCGGTAGAAGACGTCGGTCATCGCCGTCCGGAAGTAGCCGGGCGCCACGGCATTGACGCGGATCCCAAGGCCGGCCCACTCGGTAGCGAGCGCTTGCGTCATGCCGAGAATGCCGGCCTTCGACGAGCCATAGGGGACGGCGGTCGGCACGCCGACATAGCTGGTAAGGGAGGCAAGATTGACAATCGCACCACCCCGCCCGTCGGCCTGCATCCGCCGCGCTGCCGCCTGCGCCACAAAGAAGGCGCCCTTGAGATTGGTGTCGACCACCCGGTCCCAAACGTCCTCTTCGATATCGAGCGACGGCGTCACCTCCTCGTAGCCGGCATTGTTGACCACAATGTCCAGACCACCGAGATCCTCGGCGGCCCGCTCCACGACAGTCCGACTGCCGGCCACATCGCGCACATCATGAGCGAGCGCAACGACCTGCCGTCCAAGCGCTTCGATGGCAGCGGAGGTCTCGCCGAGCGAACTCGCGTTGCGGGCGGTAATGGCAACGTCGGCGCCGGCCCCGGCCAGCGCGACGGCAATAGCCTGGCCAATGCCGCGACTCGCCCCGGTCACCAGCGCCTTGCGACCTTCGAGATTGAAGAGAGCGAGCGGTGACATGGGAAAACTCCGGCAGAACAGAACACGCCGGCCCTCCCCGAGCAGCCAGCGGCCGGCAATGCACCATTTCCCGGCTATGATGTCCATAGACGTAATGCCGAATTTCGATGGCATATTCGGATTTCGCGCAGCTGTCTTGCGCAAGCTGATCATCGCCCGCAAAGGTGACGGCTTGCGAATAACTTGCATCGCGGCCGAGGTTGTCTATACATATGAACCCAACAATCACGTCAGGTACCGCGATGGCCACCCGCCTGTTCCGCAACGCCCGCCTCGTCACCATGGCCGCCCCCTTCGACATAATGCCGATGGAGCAGGCGGCGATCGTGTCCGTCGACGGCCGCATCGCCTACGCCGGCCCGGAAATCCAAGCACCGGCTATCCCGCCCGAAGCTGAAATCACCGATCTCGGCGGGCGGCTGGTCACGCCTGGTCTCATCGACTGCCACACCCATCTCGTCCACGGCGGCAACCGCGCGCATGAGTTCGAGCTGCGACTGGCGGGCGCCAGCTACGAAGAGATAGCCCACGCCGGCGGTGGCATCGTCTCGACCGTCACCGCCACCCGCTCCGCCGGCGAAGACGGATTGGTGGAAACCGCCCTGCCCCGGCTCGACCACCTGATCGCCCAGGGCGTCACCACGGTCGAAGTGAAGTCGGGCTACGGCCTCACCCTCGACAGCGAGCAAGCCCAACTCCGCGCCGCCCGCCGTCTTGCCGCAAAGCGCAAGGTGACGGTCAGCACGAGCTTTCTCGGCGCCCATGCGCTGCCACCCGAGTTCAAGAGCGATCGCGCCGGCTATCTGGCGCTGGTCCGCGACGAGATGCTGCCGGCCATGGCGTCGGAAGGACTGGCCGACTGCGTCGACGCCTTCTGCGAGAGCATTGCCTTCTCGCCCGAGGAAGTGGACGACCTGTTCACCGCCGCCCGGCGTCTGGGCCTCAAGGTCAGGCTTCACGCCGACCAGTTGTCCGATCTCGGCGGCGCGGCGCTCGCCGCCCGTCACGGCGCCCTGTCGGCCGATCATCTCGAACACACCGACGAGGCCGGCGCCGCCGCCATGGCCGCCGCCGGCACCGTTGCCGTGCTTTTGCCAGGCGCGTTCTACTTCATTCGCGAGACCAAGCTGCCGCCGGTCGACCATTTCCGCAAGCATGGCACGAAGATCGCCATCGCCACCGACTGCAACCCCGGCACGTCGCCGCTGACCTCGCCGCTGCTCGTCATGAACATGGCGGCGACACTGTTCCGCCTGACGGTGGCCGAATGCCTTGGCGGAATGACCATCCACGCCGCCGCCGCCCTCGGCCTTGCCGAGCACACCGGATCGATAGAGCCCGGCAAATGGTGCGACCTTGCTGTCTGGGACGTCGAACGGCCGGCCGAACTCGTCTACCGCATAGGCTTCAACCCGCTCGCCGCCCGCTACTGGAGAGGTGAATGAAAGACACTCCGATCCTACACCGTCTCGACCCCGGCGCGCTGCCGCTGTCGGTCTGGCGCGCCATCTATTTCGGCGACAGCGCAACCATCGACGCTGCCGCGCGCGGCCCGGTCGACAAGGCCGCCGCCGCCATCGAGGCGATCATCGGCAAGGGCGACCCGGTCTACGGCGTCAACACCGGCTTCGGCAAGCTCGCCTCGGTGCGCATCGACGCCGCCGATCTCGAAACGCTCCAGCGCAACATCGTGTTGTCGCACGCGGCCGGCGTCGGTGAGCCGCTTCCCGTGCCCGTGGTGCGCTTGATCATGGCGCTGAAGCTGGCCAGCCTTGCCCAGGGCGCCTCCGGCGTCCGTTGGGAAACGCTGGAGCAGCTCGCCGCCTGTCTCGAGCGCGGCCTGATCCCGGTCATCCCCGGCCAGGGTTCGGTCGGCGCCTCCGGCGATCTCGCCCCGCTCGCCCACATGACGGCGGCGCTGATGGGCGTCGGGCAGATGTTCGTCGACGGACGCCCCGTCGACGCCGCCGCCGCGCTGGAAGCCAACGGCCTCAGGCCGCTCGTTCTCGGCCCCAAGGAAGGGCTGGCGCTTCTCAATGGAACGCAAGTGTCGACGGCGCTGGCTCTGGCCGGCCTATTCGAGACCGAGCGCGTCTTCCAGGCTGCTCTCGTCACCGGCGCCCTTTCCGTCGACGCCGCCAAAGGCTCCGACGGCCCCTTCGATCCGCGCATCCATCTGTTGCGCCGCCACAAGGGTCAGATCGACGTTGCCGCCAGCCTGCGCGCCCTGCTGTCGGGCTCGGCCATCCGCGCCTCGCATCTCGACGACCACGGTCGCGTTCAGGATCCCTATTGCCTGCGCTGTCAGCCGCAGGTGATGGGCGCCTGCCTCGATCTTCTCCGGCAGGCAGCGGCAACGCTGAACGACGAGGCCAATGGCGTTTCCGACAACCCGCTGGTGTTCACCGATACCGGCGAGGTGATCTCGGGCGGCAACTTCCACGCCGAACCCGTGGCCTTTGCCGCCGACATCATCGCTCTCGCCATCTGCGAAATCGGCTCGATCGCCGAGCGGCGGATCGCCATGCTGGTCGACCCGGCGCTCAGCGGACTTCCGGCCTTCCTGACGCCGAAGCCCGGCCTCAACTCGGGCTTCATGATCCCGCAGGTGACGGCGGCGGCCCTCGTTTCCGAAAACAAGCAGATGGCCCATCCTGCCTCGGTCGACTCCATTCCGACGTCGGCAAACCAGGAAGACCACGTTTCCATGGCCGCCCACGGTGCCCGTCGCCTCCTCGCCATGGCGAGGAATGCCGCAAACGCCATCGGCATCGAGTATCTTGCCGCCGCGCAGGGCATCGGCTTCCACGCGCCGCTCGGCACCTCGAAGCCACTGGCCGCAACGATCGACCTGCTACGCGCCGACGTGCCCCGGCTCGCCGACGACCGACATTTCTCGCCGGACATGGAGGCGGCCACCCGCCTCGTCACCTCCGGCAAGCTCGCCGCCACTGTCGGAAGCAGCCTCCTGCCGGAACTGGTGCAAGAATGAGCGACGCGACAACCGATCCGGTCATCCGGCGCGGGAACGCGCCACTCGTTCTTTCCATGCCTCATGTCGGCACGGCGATCCCCGAGGATATCGAGGCGCGTCTCGTGTCGCCCTGGCTGGCGAGAAAGGACGCCGACTGGTGGATCGACCAGCTCTATGAGTTCGCCGGCGAGCTCGACGCCACCATCGTCCGCGCCCACTGGTCGCGCACCGTGATCGACCTCAATCGCGATCCCAGCGGCGCGTCGCTTTATCCGGGACAGGCCACCACCGGACTCTGCCCCGTCGAAAGCTTCGATGGCGAGCCGCTCTATCGCCCCGGAGAAGAGCCCGGAGCCGAGGAGATCGAGGCGCGTACCGATCTCTATTTCCGGCCCTACCATGAGGCACTGTCCGATGAGATTAGCCGGCTACGCAAATCGAATGAGCGGGTGGTTCTCTACGACTGCCACTCCATTCGTTCCGCCATTCCTCGCTTATTTGCCGGCAAAATACCGGTCTTCAATCTGGGCACCAACAGCGGTGCCGCCGCCGATTCCGACCTTATAGAGCGGGCTTGCGCCGCGATTGCCGCCTCCGGTCGCAGCCATGTTGTCGATGGCCGCTTCAAGGGTGGCTACATCACCCGTCATTATGGCCAGCCGGAGCACAGCGTCCATGCGCTGCAGATGGAGCTCGCCTGCCGCGGCTATATGCGCGAAAGTCTGGGCCCGGTCAGCGAGGCCAACTGGCCGATCGCCTTCGACCCCGTGTTCGCAGGACCGACGCGGCTGACGTTGCGAGCTGTACTGGTGGCCTGCTTGATCTTCGCAAGGGGCTGAGGCTCATTCGACGACCCGAAGCAAGCGCTTGGCGGATGGACCGGGCAGCGGGATGACATCGACGGCGACCGTCAGGCTATGGGCGCCCGAGGCGACGATGACGCCATCGAGCGGCGAAACGTCGGAATAGTCGCGTCCGATGGCGAGAACGAGATGATCCTCGCCGGCCATGATGCCGTTGGTCGGGTCAAGCCCCACCCAGCCGGCCTCCCCGCCACACCACACCTCCACCCAGGCATGGGTGGCATCTGCCCCCTCAAGCCTCTCCTTGCCGGGCGGCGGTTCGGTGCGGAGATAGCCGGAAACGTAGCGTGCCGGCAGCGCAATACCCCTGAGGCCGGCGATCATGACATGGGCGAAGTCCTGGCAGACGCCCTTTCTCGCGGCGAAAGCATCCGACGGCCTAGTGTCGGCATCCGTGGCGCCGAGCACATAGGCGAAATCTCCCTTGATCCGCTTCATGAGCTCGATCGCCCCTTCCAGCATGGATCGCCGAGCAGAGAACGACTGGGCGGCATAGCGGGTGATGGCGGCATCGAGAGGCACCGACGGCGAGACGAACAGACCATGCACCGGCGAGTCCGGGCCGAGGTCGCGGCTTGCCACCGCGAGTGTACGAACTTCGTCTGCCGATGGCGTCAGCGCGGCGAGATATGGCTCGACTGGCCGCACTTCCACCTCGGCTTCGAGGCGAACGACCAATTCGTCATGCGGTCGGTCAAGAGCGAAATGGCAGATGCGGTTGCCGAAGAAATCCAGGGTCTCCCGCCGCTCCGACGGCATGGGGGCGATGGAAAGCATCGCCTTGCGCACCGTCTGCCCCTTGCGGTCCACCGGCAACAGCCGGGCGACATGGCTCGAATAGGGGACTGCCGCCGCGTAGGCGTAGCGCGTCTGCTGGCGCAACTCGTAGATCATTCGAGTTCCTCCAGCCGCACTTCGCTGGGGCGTTGGGTGAAGAAGCGATCGGTCACAAGGCCGGACAGCCGCAACAACCGGTTGATGATCTTGTCGACATCCCGCGTTTCGAGCTTCTCGGCTGCCGTATTGGCGAGCCGCGCGTCAAGCTTGCGGGCAAGGCGCAGAAGCTCCACGGGGCGCCCGTCGACCCGGGTGGCCGGCAATGCCTCCAGATGCTCGA
The DNA here is from genome assembly GCF_023721755.1 of Pleomorphomonas sp. NRK KF1. Lineage (GTDB taxonomy): Bacteria > Pseudomonadota > Alphaproteobacteria > Rhizobiales > Pleomorphomonadaceae > Pleomorphomonas. The sequence goes on from NZ_JAMDLH010000005.1 coordinate 139,013, forward strand.
CGATACGCGCCGTCTGGAAGGCGACCGAACGCGGGTTGGCATCGTCCAGCATCAAGAGGTCGATCACCGGCAAGGGGGCCGGTCGCATGACGTAGCGCCAGCGATAGGTGATCTGGCTGTCGCCTGCCTCAAGAGCGAGATCGAGCGCCTCGGTCGAGGGCGCTTCGAGGGCGAACTGACGGACCAAGCCCGCCGTGGTGAGCGCCCGCTCGATCCGGCGGCCGAGATCGAGGAACCGCCAGCCCATGGCGCGGTTCATGTTCTCCGAGGCAAGGCCGGCGAAGGCAGCAATGCGTCGCAGGCCGTGATTGACCTCGTCGAGCATCTGGACAGGGGTGAGGCGCCGCCGGCCCATGCTCTCGAACAGGACAGCGATTTCCGTCACCGCCCGGAAAGCGTCCGGCGCCAGGCGGTCGCGAATGGCCGAGCCGGCGGCCCGTGCCGCGCCGGTCAGCGCCGGCAGGCCGGAGGGAGACGCGGGGTCGCCCAGCGCCGCGGCGACAAGCTGGACCGGCGTCCCCTCGCGTTCGAGATCGATGGCGCCGATGAACCGCAAATGGTCGGTCAGCGCCCGGATGATCGGCTGGTCGGCATCGCCACCGGCCTCCACCAGTCTGTTGATAAGCGCGCGTAGAAGACGCAGGGTACCTTCCGACCGTTCCAGATAACGGGCGAGCCAATAGAGATTGTCCGCCGAACGCGACGGCAGCGTACCGGTGGATCGGCGAATGGATACGCGATCCGGTTGAGGCAGCAGCGAAACCTCTCTGACCGGCGCATCGGACAGAACCCAAACGTCGGCCGTCTCGGCCCCTTGCTGCATGGACACGAGGCGGGCGTCGCTCGACCCCGATATGCGGCAGAAACCGCCAGGCATCACCACCCAGTCCCGATCGCCGACGGCGGCCACGAACAGGCGCAGCACAAAAGGCTTGGGCACCAGGCGGTTGCCGTCCCAGACCGGCATGGTGGAAAGGCCGACATTCTCCTGGCCGACCACGTCGAGGCCGCGTGTCTCGATCAGATCCCGCGCCACCTGCCCCTCGGCCTTGGTCATGGCCGCGCCAAGCTTGCTCCAGAAGGGCAACCCCGGCAGAGGCCCGGAGAAGGCCGAGGCGATGGCCATGCGGTCGAAACCGGCGAGCACCGCCTGCCGCTCCGCCTCCTGCCCGCACCACCATGTGGCGAGGTTCGGCAGCGTCAGCTCCTCGCCGAGCAGATGCCGGCAGAGCGCCGGCATGAACCCCATCAGGGCCCGCGACTCGGCAACGCCGGAACCGAGCGCGTTGGTGACGTCGACATTTGCCGAGCGAACCGCCTGCACGAGGCCCGGCACACCGAGCGCCGAAGCCGTACGGAGTTCGAGGGGATCGGCAAAATCGCCGTCGAGGCGCCGCCACAGCGCATCGATGCGCTTGAGACCGGAAACCGTACGCACATAGACGGCATCGCCACGCACCGTCAGGTCGCCGCCTTCCACCAGCAGAAAGCCGAGGTAGCGGGCGAGATAGGCATGCTCGAAATAGGTCTCGTTGAGCCGGCCCGGCGTCAGCAGACCAACCCGCGCCTCGGCATTGGCGTTGAGGGCGCCGAGATCGTCGCGAAACGCCTGGAAGAACGGCGCGAGCCGCTCGACATTGAGCCCGCGCGCCACCTCCGGCAGTGCCCGCGTCACCGCCAACCGGTTCTCCAGCGCGTAGCCGGCGCCGGACGGCGCCTGCGCGCGGTCGCTCAGCACCCACCAGCGTCCATCGGGGCCCCGGCCGAGATCAACGGCGAAAAAGCGCAGGAAACGGCCGCCCTTCGGCACGACACCGACCATCGGTCTCAGAAAATCGGGACTTCCGGCAATGGCGGCGGCCGGTATCACGCCGTCGCGCGCAAGCCGCCCTGCACCATAGACATCGGCGAGCAGCGCCTCCGTGAGACGGGCGCGCTGAATGGCCCCGGCCGATAGCGCAGCCCACTCCGATTGGGAAATGAGAAGCGGCAGCGGCGTCAGCGGCCACGGCCGTTCGGCGCCGGCCGGGTCGTCATAGACGCGAAAGAACACGCCCGAGCTTTTGAGCTGCTGCTCTGTGCCGGCAAAGGCCTCGCGCACGCCATCCTCGCCGAGATCGGCGAGCCGCTGCAAAAAGGAAGGCCAGGGCCCGCGCAACGTGCCATCGGGCGCCATCATCTCGTCATAGGCGCCGGCAAGCGGCTTGTAGCCTCGCGTCAGCAAACCGGATCCGGCTTTCTGTCCGGCAGAGGGCGGATCGGGCTGAAGCTGACTCATCGGGTTTCCGGCGTGGGCGACAGTTGGGCTGTCAAGTTAAGCAGACCGGCGCGGCATCGCCAAGATGGCCACCCGTCGGTCCCGTTTCATATGCCGGTGGGCCGCCGGAGGTCGAGCGTCGTCGAGAACTCGCCCGGCACTTCCTCGACAGGCAGGTTCACAGCCCCCAGCGAATGCCCAAAGTCCTGAAAGCGCGCAAGCCGCCGCGCCTCGGCCTCGTAGGCGTTGACGGGGAAGGTCTCGTAGTTGCGACCACCGGGATGGGCGACGAAATAGGTGGCGCCGCCCAGCGAGCGCTTCGACCAGCGATCGGCGATTTCGAAGGTCAGCGGTGCATTGACCGGCAGCACCGGATGGATGCCGCTGGCCGGCTGCCACGCCTTGAAGCGAACACCGCCGACATAGTCCCCGATACGGCCGGCCGCAGCAACCGGCACGCGCCGCCCGTTGCAGGCAAGGACATGCCGGGCTGGATCGAAGCCGGAAACGCGCGCCTGCAACCTCTCCACCGAGCTGTCGACGAAGCGTACCGTGCCACCGGCGGCTCCCTGCTCGCCGGTGACATGCCAGGGCTCGAGCGCGCCCCTGAGTTCGAGGGATACGCCCTGCCGGTTGACGGTGCCGAAATAGGGAAAGCGGAATTCGCGCTGGGCGTCATACCAAACCGACTCCATGGGATAGCCGGCTCGGTTGAGGTCGGCGATCACCTCGAGAAAGTCCTGCCAGACGAAATGCTCCAGCATGAAGCGGTCGAACAGCGCCGTGCCGTGACGGGTGAAACTACCTTGCTGCGGCTCCTTCCAGAACCAGGCGATCAGCGCCCGGAGCAGAAGCTGCTGGGCGAGCGACATGCGCGCGTCCGGCGGCATCTCGAAAGATCGGAACTCGACAAGGCCCAGTCGACCTGTCGGACCGTCCGGCGAAAACAGCTTGTCGATGCAGATTTCCGAGCGGTGGGTGTTGCCGGTGACATCGGTCAGAAGATTGCGGAACAGGCGATCGACCAGCCAAGGCAAAGGCGCAGCCCCTTCGCCCGGCGCAGGTACCTGGGCAAGCGCGATCTCAAGCTCGTAGAGGGCGTCATGCCGCGCCTCGTCGATGCGCGGCGCCTGGCTCGTCGGCCCGATGAACAGACCCGAGAACAGGTAGCTGAGTGACGGATGTCGTTGCCAGTAGAGGACGAGGCTTTTGAGAAGGTCGGGCCGGCGAAGAAACGGGCTATCGGACGGTGACGCGCCGCCAACCACGACGTGGTTGCCACCGCCGGTGCCGGTGTGGCGGCCATCGATCATGAACTTGTCCGTGCCGAGGCGGGAGAGCCTCGCCTCCTCGTAGACCGTCGAGGTGATGGCAACGCAATCCCTCCAGCCGGCGGCCGGGTGGACGTTGACCTCGATGACGCCGGGATCGGGCGCAACTCGGATGACGTTGAGGCGCGGATCGTGCGGTGGCGGATAGCCCTCGATATGAACGGGCAGCCCGAGGTCCTCGGCCGTGGATTCCACAGCGGTGAGAAGCTCGAGGTAATCGTCCGCGCCGGCCACCGGTGGCATGAACACGCAGAGCCGGCCATTCCTAGGTTCGACGCTCATGGCCGTGCGGACGGCTTCGCCGTCGCCGGTCATCCACTGGTCGACGCGCGGATCGTCGGTTGCCTGCTCGCGGGAGTGCTCATAGGCCGTGGCCAGCTGATCGGGATCCGGCAGATCCGGGAGTTCGCCCATCAGGTCGCGATCGACATGGAAGGGATAGGCGGCCGGCGGCACCCATGGAAGCGAGGCGAGCGGCAAACGAAAGCCGGCCGGAGAGTCGCCCGGAAGAAGGTAGAGCTTGCCGCGCCGGAAGTTCCAGACCTCCGACAGCCAGCCCCTGCCGGCCGCTCCTTGCCAGCGCTGCACCGGCAGCACATAGGCGCTGGGCGTCCTAAGCCCCCGTTCGAACACCCGCGCGATGCGGGCGCGCTCCTCCGGATCGTCGAGTTTGCTGTCCTCGGCGGTGACATTGTCCGGCAACCCGGATTCCTTCAGTATCCAGTGGGCCGGGTCCTCGTAGGCCGGCACGGCGCAGCGACCGGACACGCCAAGCCGGCGGGCAATGCCACGAGCCAATGCGCAGGCGCCCTCCTCATTGGCCGGTGCGAGCTCGGCTTCCGGCGCGACGAGGTCGAGATTGCGCCAGATCGGCTTGCCGTCCTTGCGCCAGTAGAGCGAGAACGTCCAGCGCGGCAGGCTCTCGCCCGGGTACCACTTGCCTTGTCCATAGTGCAGGAAGCCGCCCGGCGCGAAGCGAGCGGCAAGGCGACGGATCAACTCATCGGCCCGGCCCCGCTTGGTGGGGCCGACGGCGGCTGTGTTCCACTCCTCCGACTGGTAGTCGTCGATCGAGACGAAGGTCGGCTCCCCCCCCATGGTGAGACGAACGTCGCCGGCCGCGAGATCGGCATCCACCGCCTCGCCCAACTGGTCGAGACGCTCCCAAGCGTCATCGGAGAAGGGCCAGGTGACTCGTGGTCGCTCGTCGATACGCGCGATCTTCATCTCGAAGAAGAACTCGGCCTTCGTGTCGGGCGGCGCGCTGAAGGAGCCGACGATGGGCGCCGCCGAGCGATAGTGCGGCGTGGCGGCGAGCGGAATATGGCTCTCTCCGGTCAAAAGACCCGAAGTGGGATCGAGGCCGATCCAGCCGGCGCCGGGAATGTAGACCTCCGCCCAGGCATGAAGATCGGTGAAATCGACGTCGGTGCCCGACGGACCGTCGAGCGCCTTGACGTCGGGCTTGAGCTGGATGAGGTAGCCCGAGACGAAACGAGCGGCGAGGCCGAGCCGGCGCAGAAGCTGCACCAGGAGCCAGCCGCTGTCGCGGCACGATCCCGCCCGGCGCGTCAGCGTCTCCTCGGGACTTTGCACGCCCGGCTCAAGACGGATCTCATAGCCGATGTGCTGCTGGAGCGCCTGATTCACCGCAACGACGAAATCCGTGGTCTGCTTGCGTTCGCGCGGAATCGCCGCGAGATAGGCCTCGAAGAGCTCCCCCTCCTCCTCGCATTCGAGAAACGGGGCAAGGTCCTTGGCGAGATCCGGCACGTAGGTGAACGGCCAGGTCTCGGCATAATCCTCGATGAAGAAATCGAACGGATTGTAGACCGCCATCTCGGCGAGCAGGTCGACGCTCACGGAGAATTCGGACGTCGGCTCGGGAAAGACGAACCGGGCCAGCCAGTTGCCGTGCGGATCCTGCTGCCAATTGACGAAGTGGTTCTCCGGCGTGACCTTCAGCGCATAGGCCGGCACGGCGGTGCGGCTGTGCGGCGCAGGCCTCAGACGCACCAACTGAGGAGAGAGAACGACCGGCTTGTCATAGACATAGCGGGTGACGTGCGTCAGCTTGGTCAGGACAGCCATCATCTCTCCCTGCGGTCGCATTGAGCGCGACCGCATTTAAGGGCGAAACAGCCATCCGGGAAAGCCCTGAGCTTGGGCTATACCTGCTCGCTTTCTAGGCAAACCGTCAGGACTTGCGCGACAGAGGATCGATGACGATGTCGTAGAGTTTGGAAACTGACGGCGTGGCGATCTCTTCGTAGAGCGCGCTGTCTGTCGGCAGCCCGGTGGCAGCGGCGTCGACAGGCGGCGGAACGACCCAGCGCAGGCGATCCCAGCCGCGGCTCTGCCCCTCGACCTTCAGCACCTCGACGAACTTGCGGCCGATGCCGCGGTTGCGGAACTCCGGCAGGACGTAGATGTCCTCGAGATGGCCGACCCGATGACCCGACATGGTGTCCGGCAGATCGAAGAACACGGCAAAGCCGACCAGCTCTTCATCGACGAAGGCACCCAGCACTTCCGTTGCCGGATCGACGGCGAGAAGCTCGGCGTAATACTCGTCCGGACGGCGCGGCGCCCCGCGCTTCATTGCCTGGGCATAGGCGGCGATGATCGGCGCCAGCTTGTGGGCGTCCGCCTGGGTGACAGCGGCAATCGTCAGCGACATGGTCAAAAGTCCCCCGGAAAAGCGACACTTACGCGTGACACCAGCATTACTTGCCCCATGCCGGCGGCTTGGGCAAGGCTGAGACGAAGCGAGTTGCGTTTTTTGTGGCGGAAGCGAGCATCGCCCGCTCACGGCGGCGTGACGGCCTCCGGGCTGGTCATCGCCGATCCCCGCCGCTATCGTCGCGACGGATTCGGGAAAGCTGGGAGGCAAGCCGCGATGAGCGACATCTTCGACCATTTCCATCGCCAGGCCGAGGCCTGCCGAGCCATGGGCTCCCCATTCACCGCCCGCCTTGCCGACCTCGCGCCCCGCTTTCTCGACCAGACGACGCTGACCGGCCGCCGCATCCTCGCCTGGAACGGTCACGCCGGCGAAGACGCCGTGCCGCTCCGCCTGTTCGGCGGCCTGCATCGTCTCGTCTTGACCCGACGCGACGCCGGCCTCGCAGCCGTCTACCCGCCGACCGACGTGTCGGACGAAACGCTCGCCGCCGCCGTCAGCGCCGCCATCGGCCGGCACGACCACGACCTTCATGACATCCTGATGAGCCCGCCGCAGACCAATGAGGTCGGCCGGTCGGCCATGCTTCTGCCCGGCTTCCTCTGGCTCGCCCGCCGCTTCGGTCCCAAGCTCGACATCCTGGAAATCGGCGCCAGCGCAGGCCTCAACCTTCACTGGGACGACTACGCCTATCGCTACGGCGATACCCGCTGGGGCAAGACGAAAGCCCCCCTCGAACTCGCCCCCGACTGTGACGCCCCGCCACCGCTCGATGCCGCCGTCGAGGTGGTTCGCCGCAGAGCCTGTGATCTTGCTCCACTCGATCCGGCCGACGCGGAACACCGCACGCGGCTTCTGTCCTATGTCTGGGCCGACCAGACGGAACGCAAGGCACGGCTCAACGCCGCCCTCGATCACGCCGCCGCCCGGCGCGAGCGTGTCGAGATGGCCGACGCCGCCGAATTCCTCGCCCGCGAACTGGCCAAACCGCCGGAAGACGGAGCGCTGCGTGTCGTCGTCCACTCGATCTTCTGGCAATACCTCGCCGATCCTGCCCGTCTCGGCATCCAGACAGCCATGCTGAGGGCTGCCGAGACGGCGCCGCTCGCCTGGCTGCGACTGGAGGCGGACGGCCAGACGCCCGGTGCCGGCCTCCTGGTCACGCTTTTCCCTTCGGGCGAGCACCACGTCCTGGCGCGCGGCGACTTCCATGGTCGCTGGCTGCGCTGGCTGGGCGAGCAATGAAAAAGGCCGGAGCGCCAGGCCCCGGCCTTTTCTTGCAAATGATCCCGCGCGCCGCAGCGCCACGTCACTTGAAGTCGCGGATGTCCACGAAGTGGCCGGCGATGGCCGCCGCCGCCGCCATGGCCGGCGACACAAGATGCGTGCGGCCCATATAGCCCTGACGTCCTTCGAAGTTGCGGTTCGAGGTGGAGGCGCAACGCTCGCCCGGCGCCAGCTTGTCGGGGTTCATGGCAAGGCACATCGAGCAGCCCGGCTCGCGCCACTCGAAACCCGCCTCGATGAAGATCTTGTCGAGGCCTTCCGCTTCCGCCTGTTCCTTGACGAGGCCGGACCCCGGCACGATCATCGCCAGCTTGATCGAGGAGGCCACCTTGCGCCCCTTGGCGACGGCGGCGGCAGCCCGGAGATCCTCGATGCGGCCATTGGTGCAGGAGCCGACAAACACCTTGTCGAGGGCGATGTCGGTCATCTTCTGGCCGGGCTTGAGACCCATGTAGTCGAGCGCGCGCCACTTGGAGGCGCGCTTGGTCTCATCGGCGATGGTGTCCGGATTGGGCACCACACCGGTGATCGCCACGACGTCCTCCGGGCTGGTGCCCCAACTGACGATCGGCGGCAGGCTGGCGGCATCCAGCGTCACCACCTTGTCGAAATGGGCGCCTTCGTCGGTATAGAGGGTCTTCCAGTAGGCCATGGCGCGTTCCAGCGCCTCGCCCGTCGGCGCCTTCGGGCGACCGGCGATATAGGCATAGGTCGTCTCGTCCGGCGCGATCAGGCCGGCACGGGCGCCACCCTCGATCGACATGTTGCAGACGGTCATGCGGCCTTCCATGGAAAGGTCGCGGATCGCCTCGCCGGCATATTCGATGACGTGGCCGGTACCACCGGCCGTGCCGATCTCGCCGATGATCGCCAGCACTATGTCCTTGGCAGTGACGCCGGCCGGCGCCTTGCCGTCGACGCGTACCAGCATGTTCTTCGCCTTCTTCTGGATCAGCGTCTGCGTGGCGAGCACATGCTCGACCTCGGAGGTGCCGATACCATGGGCGAGCGCGCCGAAGGCGCCATGCGTCGAGGTGTGGCTGTCACCGCAGACGATGGTCATGCCCGGCAGCGTGAAGCCCTGCTCGGGGCCAACCACGTGCACGACGCCCTGCCGCCTGTCGAGCTCGTTGTAATACTCGACGCCGAACTCGGCGGCGTTGATGGCGAGCTGGGCAACCTGGTCGCGGCTCTCGGGATCCTCGATGCCCTTGCTGCGGTCGGTGGTCGGCACGTTGTGGTCGACGACGGCAAGCGTCTTGCCCGGCTGGTGCACCTTGCGGCCAGCCGTCCTCAAGCCCTCGAAGGCCTGCGGGCTGGTCACCTCGTGCACGAGATGACGGTCGATGTAGAGCAACGACGTGCCGTCGGCCTGCGTCTCGACCACGTGGTCGTCGAAGATCTTGTCGTAGAGGGTACGGGGCTTGGCGGTCATGATGATCGGACTTTCGATTCCGTGGGGCGGGCGAACCTCACCCCTGATCTGTCTGGAAAGCAGTAGAAGGGTCCGGCAGCGCCGGCCATCATCTCAGGGCCGGAGTCGGCTGTCGCCGGTCTGCCGCGCCAGAAACCGCCACGGCAGGCGCGCGTGATCGTGGGCCGGGAAATAATCGGCCGACGTCGGCAGGCGCGTGATCTGCGGCTTCGCGTTCATGACCCGCTCTATACTGAAAAACCGGGGCGCCGACAATCGGCGATGTGATAGCATCCCGACAGAGAAGAGGACCGCAAGCATGACCCAACTGGCCGAGACGCCCATGAGCGTCGATCAGTTCCTGCACTGGCAGGAGACGCAGGAGGAGCGCCACGAGCTGGTGGATGGCCGGCCACGACTGATGACGGGCGGAAGCATTGCTCACGGCGATATTATCGGCAACGTCTTTTCTTCCCTTCGGGAATCTCTTCGCGACAAGCCGTGCAAGGCTCGTATGGAAGTGGCCGTCGCCACCCCCAGAGGAAACGTCCGCTATCCCGATGTCATGGTCGACTGCGGCCCGAGCGCCCCGGCAGACCATATCGCCACCGGACCGGCCGTGGTGATCGAAGTGGTGTCACCGGGCTCGCTCACCACCGACTATCTTCAGAAGCCGCGCGACTATGCCTCCATTCCGACCATCTCCACCTATGTCATCTTGAACCAGGACGTCATGCGTGCAGCTGTGCTGCGCCGGGCGGGAGGCGAACTCATCCTCGAGGGTGAGGCAATGGGACACGAAGGTCTAGTCGATCTGCCCGAAATTGGCGTGCGCCTATCCCTTGCCGACATTTACGAAGGCTTGGAGCTCAAGGAATAGCTCAAAAAAGAAGCGCCCAGCCTCGGGGGAAGGCTGGGCGCGGCGCTAGGGATCAGCGCGGGCCGGGAGGGGAGCCCGACCGACGGCCACCGCCGCTGGCGAGACGGGGGGCAGTGCCTTATGGGCGATGCCGTCATGACCATGATTTGGTGCGACATCCCCCGAAAACAAGAGCACCGGAGTTAACAACCCCGTGAGCGGCCCTCCGATCGCCGAAAGTCGAATACCTCAGCCGACCAGCGCCTCGAACTCGGCCAGGATTGCCGCGCCCATGGCGCGGGTGTCGACGGTGGCCTCGCCTTTCTGGGCGATGTCCTTGGTCCGAAGCCCCTTGCCGAGCACGCGGGCGATCGCCTCGTCCAGCTTGCCGGCGAGATCGATCAGGCCGAAGGAATAGCGCAGCGCCATGCCGAAAGAGGCGATCATGGCGATCGGGTTGGCCGCGCCGGTGCCGGCGATGTCGGGCGCCGAGCCGTGGACGGGCTCGTAGAGCGCCTTGCGCTTGCCGGTCGCCGCGTCGGGCGCGCCGAGCGAGGCCGAGGGCAGCATGCCCAGCGAACCGGTCAACATGGCGCCGATGTCGGAGAGAACGTCGCCGAACAGGTTGTCGGTCAGGATGACGTCGAACTGCTTGGGATAGCGGACGAGCTGCATGGCGCAGTTGTCGGCCAGGATATGATCGAGCTTGACGTCGGCATACTCTTCCTTGCCGACCTTGGTCACCACCTGGTTCCACAGCACGCCCGACTTCATGACGTTGCGCTTCTCGGCCGAGGAAACGCGGCCGTTGCGGGCCTTGGCGAGGTCGAAGGCGACGCGGGCGATGCGCTCGATCTCGTGGGTGGTGTAGACCTGCGTGTCGACGGCGCGCTTCTCGCCGTTCTCCAGCGTGACGATTTCCTTCGGCTCGCCGAAGTAGACGCCGCCGGTCAGCTCGCGCACGATCAGGATGTCGAGGCCTTCGACCACCTCGCGCTTCAGCGACGAGGCGTCGGCCAGCGCCGGATAGCAGATCGCCGGACGCAGGTTGGCGAACAGGCCGAGATCCTTGCGAAGACGCAGCAGACCGGCTTCGGGGCGGCAGTCATAGGGAACGCTGTCCCACTTGGGACCACCGACGGCACCGAACAGCACGGCATCGGCGGCAAGCGCCTTGGCCATGTCGGCCTCGGAGATGGCAGCGCCGTGGGCGTCATAGGCCGAACCGCCGACCAGACCGCGATCGAGCGAGAAGTCGGTCAGGCCCTTGCGGTTCAGAAACGCGATGATCGTCTCGACCTCGGCCATGATTTCCGGGCCGATGCCGTCGCCGGGCAGCAGGAACAGCGAATTCTTTGCCATCGTCGCATCCTCAAGAACAGAAAGCAGGGCGCACGGCCTCGTCCGGCCGGCTTCGGCCGTTAGCCGTAATCGCCTTGCCGTCAAGGTTCAAGGGGCAAGCGTACCGGAGAGGACGGTGAAATCTCCGCTCTCGTGATCGAGCACATGAAGTTCGCCCTCCGAGACGTCGAACCAGGCGCCATGCAGCGCCAGCGCGCCAGTCTCGACACGGTTCTTGACGAACGGATAGGCGAGAAGGTTCTTGAGCGACGACTTGATCGCTTCGTGCTCCAGCGCCGTGTAGCGCAGCCCCGGGGCGATCGCATGGTCGCACCGCACCCGCTCGGCAGTGTCGTCCAACACCGAAACCCACTTGCCGATGAAGTCGGTCGGCGTCAGGGGATCGCGGCTGTCGAGCGCCGCCGCGATACCGCCGCAGCGGCCGTGCCCCATCACCACGATATGGCGGACGGCGAGCGCCATCACGGCGAATTCGAGCGCGGCGGAGGTGCCATGCGTCTCACCGTCCGGTGTGTAGGGCGGCACGATGTTGGCGACGTTGCGGACGACGAAGATCTCGCCCGGACCGGCGTCGAAGATCACCTCGGGCGAAACGCGGCTGTCCGAGCAACCGATGATCATGATCCGCGGCTTCTGGCCCTCGGCGGCGAGCCGCTTGTAGCGCTCGTTCTCGCTTGGATACCGCCCCTCCCGGAAAGCCTCGTAGCCTGTCGTCAGACGCCCCGGGAAGGAGGCGGGGAGTTTCGGGCTGAGAGGAGCTTTCGGTTCGGTCATCGGCGAAAATCCGGCTGGAGGGACGGAGAGACGAAGTCTCCGCGGACGTGTTATACGGAAGTATACTTATAAGCGTCAATCATGGCGCGCTTCACAAGGTCTCGATCCCCGAGGGACGCGCGACGGGGCGGCGCGGCGTGGCGAGCCGACGAATGTCGACCATAGCCATCGGCCGAACCAGTGCCTCCTGCTGATCCACCAGTTCCAACTCGCGCCCGCCCGCCTTCACCGACCGGGCAATGACCTCGAAGGTCGAGGCCGATGCGACCGCGAGAGCCGCTTCCTCGGACGCGCCCCCGATCAGCCGCGACAGGAACAGGGCCGCGAACAGGTCGCCCGTCCCGTTGGGGGCGCCCTCGACCATCTGGTTCTCGGCAACGATGGTCTCGGTCGCCGTGACGAGCGCCGCCGCTATCTTTCCGCTCATCAGGGCCGGCGCCGAGGTGACGACGACACGCTTCGGTCCGAGAGCGCGGGCTGCCGAGGCGATCTCGCCCAGCGTCTCGACCGGCCGCCCCGTCAGCCAGCCAAGTTCGAAGCGATTGGGCGTTGCGATGTCGGCAATGGCGACCAGGCGATCGCGCTGGGCAGCAGCAACCGGTTCAGGAACATAGAGACCACCCGTACCGCCGGTGGTCATGTCACCGATGACGGGATCGGCGAGGTGAAGGGCCTGCGGATTGGCTGCCCTGACGGCGGCGACCAGCCCGGCAGCGGCGTCCGCCTGTCCGGCCGAACCGAGATATCCGGTGATGATGCCACCGACTTCCGACAGCCAGGGTGCGCGAGCAAGATCGGCGCAGAGCGCGGCGAAATCGGCTTCAGGCAAGGCCATGCGATGAGCGCGGCCGTGGCCGGGATGCCAGGGCAGGATGACCGTCGGCAAGGTCCATACGCGGTGACCGAGCCGCTCCAGCGCAAAGGCGGCGCGCGCGCCCACGGATCCACGGGCAACGAAGGAGGAAAGAACGATGACGGCGGGACGGCTCATGGTCGGCAGCTTTTCCCTTGCGGCGGCGACGGCTTGGCGAGGCGACGGCCCTCCGTTTAGCCTATGATCAATCGCCGCACACCTCGAATCAGCCGATGCCGACCGAAAAACCCGCCAACTCGATACATGACCTGTTCGGAGAGGCTGCCCCCCGCCCCGCTGCCGGCGGCGAAGTGGTGCAGGTTCTGACGCCGGTCGGTCTCGACCTGTCCTATTCCTACCGGGTACCGCACGGAATGGTGGTCGTGCCCGGCTCGATCGTTCAGGTGCCGCTCGGTCCGCGCAAGGTGGTCGGCGTCGTCACCGCCGAACCGGCGGAGCTCCAGGCCTCCTCGAACCGCCTGCGTCCCATCGAGATCGCCTTCGATGCGCCGCCGCTGACAGCGGAGATGCTCACCTTCGTCGACTGGGTCGCCCGCTACACGCTGACGCCGCGTGGCATGGTGATGCGAATGGTGCTGCGCGCGCCGGACGCGCTGGAGCCGGAACCGCCTTTGCGCGGGCTCGTGGCGACAAATGCCGCACCCGAGCGTCTCACCGACGCCCGCCGACGGGTGTTGGCGCTGCTCGCCGAGAACGAGGGACAAGCCTGGACGCGCGCAGGCCTCGCAGCAGCGGCTGGCGTCTCCCCGTCGGTCGTCGAGGGACTGGTGACTGCCGGCGCGCTGGCCGAAGTGGAACTGCCTCCCGGCCGGCCGTTTCGCACGCCCGATCCCGACTTCAATCCCATCGCCCTCACCCCCGACCAGACCGCCGCCGTTGCCCAACTGCGCGAAGCCCAGGACAACGGCGTGACGCTGATCGACGGCGTCACCGGCTCCGGCAAGACCGAGGTCTACCTGGAAGCGGTCGCCGACGCGCTGAGGGCCGGCCGGCAGGCGCTGATCCTGGTCCCGGAAATCGCGCTGACCCGCGCTTTCCTTGAGCGCTTCTCCGAGCGTTTCGGCGCCCTGCCGGCGGAATGGCATTCGGACGTCACCCCGAAGATGCGCGCCCGCACCTGGCGGGCGGTGGCTCTTGGCGAGGCGCGCGTTGTCGTCGGGGCTCGTTCGGCCCTGTTCCTGCCCTTTGCCGACCTCGGCCTGATCGTCGTCGACGAGGAACACGACGGCGCCTACAAGCAGGAAGAATGGGCTAGCTATCATGCCCGCGACATGGCGGTCGTGCGCGGTCGACTGGAAAAGGTCCCCGTCATCCTCGCCTCGGCGACGCCCTCGCTCGAAAGTCGCGTCAACGCCGAGCGCGGCCGTTATCGCCACTTGGTGCTGCCAGCCCGAGCCACGGGGCGCGATCTTCCCAGCCTTTACGCCATCGACATGCGCAAGGCCGGCCCGCCGCGCGGCCGCTTTCTCGCCCCCGGTCTCGTCGCCGCCATCCGCGAGGTGACTGAGCGCGGCGAACAGGCCATGCTGTTCCTCAATCGGCGCGGCTATGCGCCGCTCACGCTCTGCCGGTCCTGCGGCCACCGCTTCCAGTGCCCGCAATGTTCCGCCTGGCTGGTGGAACACCGCTTCAGGGGTCGGCTCGTCTGTCATCACTGCGGCCACACGGTTCCCCGGCCCGAGGCGTGCCCCTCCTGCGGTACGCTCGACAGCCTCGTCGCCTGCGGCCCCGGCGTCGAGCGCATCGCCGAGGAGATGCAAACCCTGCTCCCCGACAAGCGCACCGTGGTCCTGTCGTCGGACATCGGCGGCGGCATCCAGCGCCTCAAGGCGGAGTTCGAGGCGGTGGCCAAGGGCGAGTGCGACATCGTCGTCGGCACGCAGATGGTGGCCAAGGGGCACACCTTCCCCAAACTGACGCTGGTCGGCGTCGTCGATGCCGACCTGGGCCTGTCCCAAGGCGATCCGCGCGCCGCCGAACGCACTTTCCAGCTGCTGGCCCAGGTCACCGGGCGCGCCGGCCGCGTCATCGGCAAGGGTCTCGGCCTGCTCCAGACCTATGCGCCGGAAAGCCCGGTGATCGAAGCGCTCATATCGGGAGACGCCGAGCGCTTCTACCGGACGGAGCTTACCGAGCGTGAACGGTCGGCCATGCCGCCTTTCGGCCGCCTCGCGGCGATCCTGGTATCCGGCCCAACCAGGGAGCTGGCCGAGGACCACGCCCGCCACCTCGCCCGCATGGCGCCGCGAGATCCCTCCGTCGAGGTGCTGGGCCCGGCCGAGGCGGCGCTCGCCGTGGTGCGCGGCCGTCACCGCTTCCGCCTCATTGCCCACTCCGGCCGCGACACCGACCTTTCCGCCTACATGCGCGCCTGGATCGCCGCCGCCGACCGGCCGACGCGCGGCGTCGAGGCTTATGTCGACGTCGATCCGCAAAACTTCCTTTGATCGCCGCAAAACCGGCGCTCAACCCCACCTAAAACGATAAACTATTCGACTTTAGGATGAGGTTTTTTTAAGGGGATGTCCCAAGCGGCCATTTACCTAAGGATATCCGCGCAAAACGCGGAATTCCTGAATCCAGTGAACGCGTTGCGTGAGGGAAAGTCCTGTGATAGACGGAGCCAAGTTCGCTGCGGGGCCGTGCGCCGTGCCGCCGTCGTATTCTATTCTGCGAATTTCTTCAAAGCGTTCAAACGGGTGAACCTTTGATGGTTCGCACCGATGAGGGGTTCTTACGTGAGCGAAGCGGAAACGATGGTCTTCGGGGTCGCCGAGCGGTATGCAACGGCCCTGTTCGAACTGGCGAGCGAGACCGGCGAGCTCGATATCGTCGAGGCGGACATCGCCCGTTTCGAGACCCTCCGCCGGGAAAGCGCTGACCTTCGCCGACTGATGAAGTCGCTTGTCTTCAGCAACGAAGATCAGGTCCGGGCAATTGGCGCCGTGGTCGAGGCTGCCGGCCTTGGACAGACCCTGACCAACTTCATCAAGCTCGTCGCCTCCAACAACCGCCTTTCGGCGATGGCCGACATGTTTCGTGGCTTCCGTCAGTTGCTCGCTGACCGACGCGGCGAAGTGACGGCCGGCATCGCCTCGGCGATCCCCCTTTCCGACAGCCAGCTCGCCGACATCAAGCGCGCGCTGGCCGACATATCCGGCAAGTCGGTTCATGTTGAACTCGAGGTCGACCCGTCGTTGATCGGCGGTCTCGTCGTCAAACTGGGTTCGCGCATGATCGACACGTCGCTCAAAACGAAACTCGACGCACTCAAGATTGCATTGAAAGAGGTCGGCTGATGGATATCCGCGCCGCGGAAATTTCCGCAATCCTCAAGGAGCAGATCAAGAACTTCGGCCGCAACGCCGAAGTATCCGAGGTCGGCCAGGTTCTTTCCGTGGGTGACGGCATCGCCCGCGTCTACGGTCTCGACAACGTCCAGGCGGGCGAGATGGTCGAGTTCCCCGGCGGCATTCGCGGCATGGCGCTCAACCTCGAGAGCGACAACGTCGGCGTCGTCATCTTCGGCTCCGACCGCGACATCAAGGAAGGCGACACCGTCAAGCGGACCGGCGCCATCGTCGACGTGCCGGTCGGTCGTGGCCTGCTCGGCCGCGTCGTCGACGCCCTCGGCAATCCCATCGACGGCAAGGGCCCGATCGAGTACGAGACGCGCGCCCGCGTCGACGTCAAGGCGCCCGGCATCATCCCCCGCAAGTCGGTGCATGAGCCGATGTCGACCGGTCTCAAGGCCATCGACGCCATGATCCCGATCGGCCGTGGCCAGCGCGAGCTCGTCATCGGCGACCGCCAGACCGGCAAGACCGCGATCATTCTCGACACCTTCCTCAATCAGAAGTCCCTGCACGAGGGTGACGACGAGAAGCACAAGCTCTACTGCGTCTACGTCGCCATCGGCCAGAAGCGCTCCACCGTCGCCCAGTTCGTCAAGAAGCTGGAAGACGCCGGCGCGCTCAAGTACTCGATCGTCGTCGCCGCCACGGCCTCCGATCCGGCCCCGATGCAGTACATCGCCCCGTTCGCCGGTTGCGCCATGGGCGAGTATTTCCGCGACAACGGCATGCACGCGCTGATCGCCTACGACGACCTCACCAAGCAGGCCGTCGCCTACCGCCAGATGTCGCTGCTGCTGCGCCGTCCGCCGGGACGCGAAGCCTTCCCCGGCGACGTGTTCTACCTGCACTCCCGCCTGCTCGAGCGCGCCGCCAAGCTCAACGACGAGAATGGCTCCGGTTCGCTCACCGCCCTGCCGGTCATCGAGACCCAGGCCAACGACGTGTCGGCCTACATCCCGACCAACGTCATCTCGATCACCGACGGCCAGATCTTCCTTGAGACCTCGCTGTTCTACCAGGGCATCCGCCCGGCGGTGAACGTCGGCCTCTCGGTGTCGCGCGTCGGCTCGTCCGCCCAGATCAAGGCGATGAAGCAGGTTGCCGGCACCATCAAGGGCGAGCTTGCCCAGTATCGCGAGATGGCGGCCTTCGCTCAGTTCGGCTCCGACCTCGACGCGTCGACGCAGCGCCTGCTCAACCGTGGCGCCCGGCTGACCGAGCTCCTGAAGCAGCCGCAGTTCTCGCCGCTGAAGACGCAGGAAGAAGTGGCCGTGATCTTCGCCGGCGTGTCGGGCTTCCTCGATCCGCTGCCGCTCAGCAAGGTCCGTCCGTTCGAGGACGGCCTGCTCCGCTACCTGCGCGAGAAGCATTCCGACATCCTGGAGCGCATCTGGGCCGAGAAGCAGCTCTCCGACGAGCTTCGCGGCAAGCTCCACGACGCGATTTCCAATTTCGCCAGGACCTTTGCCTGACGCGAACGCCGGATGAACCGAGGGGGGCGAAAGCCGCCCTCCTCTCCCGCGCCCCGATGCCCCTCGGGCAGGAGCCGATATGGCCAGCTTGAAAGAACTCAAGAACCGCATCGCTTCGGTGAAGGCGACGCAGAAGATCACCAAGGCGATGCAGATGGTCGCCGCGGCGAAGCTTCGTCGCGCGCAGGAGGCGGCGGTCGCCGCCCGTCCCTACGCCCACCGTCTTGGCGCGGTGGTTGCCAACCTTGCCAGCGCCATGGCGGGCCGCGACGACGCACCGCTTCTTCTCGCCGGCACCGGACGCGACGAGGTCCACCTTCTCGTCGTCTGCACCGCCGAACGCGGCCTCTGCGGTGGCTTCAATTCGTCGATCGTCCGTCTGGCCCGCGAGCATGCCGCCAGCCTGCTCGCCGCCGGCAAGACCGTGAAGATCCTCACCGTCGGCAAGAAGGGCGCCGATGCCCTGAAGCGCGAGCACGGCAACCGCATGATCGACCGTGTCGAGCTTCGCGGCGTGAAGACTGTCGGCTTCGACATCGCCGTCGATCTCGGCAAGCGCATCGTCGACCTCTATGAGGCGGGCGAGTTCGACGTCTGCACGTTGTTCTACTCGGAATTCAAGTCGGTCATCCAGCAGATCCCCACGGCCAAGCAGTTGCTGCCTGTCAAGGTGGACGCACCGGCCGCCGCCCTGGAGACCGACTACGAGTTCGAGCCGGACGAGGCCGAAATCCTTGAAACCATGCTGCCGCGCTACATCTCGGTCACGCTGTTCTCCGCGCTCCTGGAGAACGCGGCCGGCGAGATGGGCGCCAAGATGACTGCCATGGACAACGCGACGCGTAACGCCGGCGAGATGATCGATCGTCTGTCGATCACCTACAACCGCACGCGTCAGGCCAAGATCACCACCGAACTCGTTGAAATCATTTCGGGCGCCGAGGCGCTCTGACCGTAACTCGATCAAGGACCACATCGATGGCTGAAACGCATATCGGACGGATCACCCAGGTCATCGGCGCCGTCGTCGACGTCAAGTTCGACGAACATCTGCCGGCGATCCTGAACGCGCTCGAGACGAAGAACGGTGAGCACCGCCTCGTGCTCGAGGTTGCCCAGCACCTCGGCGAGAACACCGTCCGCACCATCGCCATGGATACCACCGAGGGCCTCGTGCGCGGCCAGGAAGTGGTCGACACCGGCGCGCCGATCTCGGTGCCGGTGGGCGACGCCTGCCTCGGCCGCATCATGAACGTCATCGGCGAGCCGGTTGACGAAGTCGGCCCGATCGTCGGCGAGAGCAAGCGCGCCATCCACCAGGAAGCGCCCGACTACACCGACCAGTCGACGGAAGCCGAAATTCTGGTGACCGGCATCAAGGTCGTCGACCTGCTCGCGCCCTACGCCCGTGGCGGCAAAATCGGCCTGTTCGGCGGCGCCGGCGTCGGCAAGACCGTGCTGATCCAGGAGCTGATCAACAACGTCGCCAAGGCGCACGGCGGTTACTCGGTGTTCGCCGGCGTCGGCGAGCGTACCCGCGAGGGCAACGACCTCTATCACGAGATGATCGAGTCGGGCGTCAACAAGGATCCGCGCGAGCATGGCGGTTCGACCGACGGTTCCAAGTGCGCCCTCGTTTATGGCCAGATGAACGAGCCGCCGGGTGCCCGCGCCCGCGTCGCGCTGGCCGGTCTCACCGTCGCCGAGCATTTCCGCGACAAGGGCCAGGACGTGCTGTTCTTCGTGGACAACATCTTCCGCTTCACCCAGGCCGGTTCGGAAGTGTCGGCTCTGCTCGGCCGCATTCCTTCGGCGGTGGGCTACCAGCCGACGCTCGCCACCGACATGGGCGCGATGCAGGAACGCATCACCACCACCAACAAGGGTTCGATCACCTCGGTGCAGGCCATCTACGTGCCGGCCGACGACCTGACCGACCCGGCGCCGGCCACTTCGTTCGCCCATCTGGACGCCACGACCGTGCTGAACCGCGCCATCTCCGAGAAGGGCATCTACCCGGCCGTCGATCCGCTGGACTCGACCTCGCGCATGCTCGACCCGCAGATCGTCGGTGAAGAGCACTACGCCGTCGCCCGCCAGGTGCAGCAGATCCTGCAGAAGTACAAGGGTCTGCAGGACATCATCGCCATCCTCGGCATGGACGAGCTCTCGGAAGAGGACAAGCTGACGGTGGCGCGCGCCCGCAAGATCGAGCGATTCCTGAGCCAGCCGTTCCACGTCGCCGAAGTGTTCACCGGCTCGCCCGGCAAGCTCGTCGCTCTCGAAGACACGATCAAGGGCTTCAAGGGGCTCTGCGAAGGCCTCTACGACCATCTGCCGGAAGCGGCCTTCTACATGGTTGGCACCATCGACGATGCCGTCGAGAAGGCCCAGCGCCTCGCCGCTCAGGCGGCCTGATGATCTGATCGGGCGGGGCGGCCATGGCCGCCCGCCTTCTTCGGCGCCGTCGCGCCGGACCTATGCATTGACCGGCCAAAATGGCCGTCGGAGCGGTTCCCGAAGCTTGGAACTGCCAGAAAACACCGTTGGGAGCGCCGGATGGCAACCTTCAAGTTCGAGCTCGTCAGCCCTGAGCGCCTGATTCTGTCGATCGACGCCGATCAGGTGGACCTGCCCGGCAGCGAGGGCGACTTTGGCGTGCTCGCCGGTCACGCGCCGTTCCTGACCACGCTGAAGACCGGTATCGTCACCGTCAAGGCCGGCGGCGTTTCCAGCCGCATCTACGTGCGCGGCGGCTTTGCCGACGTCAACGCATCCGGCCTCAGCGTTCTGGCCGAGAAGGCGGTGCCGGAGGCCGAGTTCGATCCGGCCGTCGCCGCGTCGGAAGTGGCCGCCGCCGAAGCCGTTCTCGCCGAAGCGAAGAGCGAAGAGGCCAAGGATCGCGCGATCGCCGCGCTCGATCAGGCAAAGACCGCCATCGCCGCCCTCGCCTGACGGCCTGAGTGCATGCGAGAAACGCGACGGCAAGCCCTCATTCGGTGATGACGGCGTCGAACTGGTCGGTCGTTGCGAAGTATGCCGGCTTGATCTTCTCGAGCTTGCTTGAATCGATCACCAGATAGCTCAGGCCGGCGCGCGCCAGCACCGCCTGCTTGATCGGCACTTCATGAAAGTTCGAGCAGGTGGCGCCATGCTGCGAATGCAGCCCACCGGCCGACAAGAAGGCTTTGCTGATCCCCAGCCGCTCGACCGACCGGAGCGCCTCGTCGCCGGAAAAGGTCTGCGATGACGCGTGAAACAGCCCTCCCAGCAGAATCAGGTTGGTGTTCGGTCGCTTCATGACGCGCTCGGCAACGTTCATGGCGTAGGTGATGACGGTCAGCTTGCCGGACAGTGGCAGATATTCGGTCATCCGGGGCGTCGTGGTCCCGCAATCGATGAAGATCGTGTCGTCCGGCTCCACCAGCCGCGACGCCTTCTGGCACGCCAGATCCTTTGCCTCGGAATGGGTGTCGGCTTCTGCATCAAGACGATAGGTGGAGCGCTCGCTGCCCGCCGGCAGGATGTAGCCGCCGAGGTAGCTGAACAGATGCGGCGCCGATGCAAGGTCTCGCCGCACGGTCATTTCCGACACGCCGAGATGGCTTGCCGCATCGCTGAGATGCAGCACGCCAGCATCCTTCAACCTGTCATCGAGGCGCTCTAGGCGTTCGGCCTTCTTCACTGGATGTCCTCGCCGCTTGCAGGCCTTTCAATCCACCTTTCCCCTTGACTCGTCAAGGCCACTATGAAACCTTCCAAACAATTCTTGTTAGAATCATAACATCTCGGCCGGATGGAGGCCTGAAAGTGGAAGAATCAAAACACAATTCGGTTGGAAATTCGCAGACTCTGGCCGGCATGATCGACCACACGATTCTGAAGCCCGAAGCGACGAGGGTCGAGGTGGCGCGACTTTGCGAGGAGGCAATCGCCCATGGTTTCGCCTCGGTTTGCGTCAATGCCGTTCACGCCCGCTTCGTGGCCGATCGGCTGAAGGGCAGCAAAGTGAAGACTTGCGTCGTGGTCGGGTTCCCGCTCGGCGCCTCCGGGGCCGCCGCCAAGGCCGATGAAGCCTCTCGGGCCATCGCCGACGGAGCAGACGAGATCGACATGGTGATCGATGTTGGCGCTTTGCTCGAAGGCGATCTCGACCGCTTCCGCGCCGATATCGCCGCCGTCAGGCAGGCGACGGCCGGCAAGCTGCTGAAGGTCATCATCGAAACCTGTCTCTTGAACGACGCTCAGAAGGAAACGGCCTGCCAGATCTCCAAGGAGCTCGGCGCCGACTTCGTGAAGACATCCACCGGTTTCTCGACGGGTGGCGCGACTGTGGAGGATATCGCGCTGATGCGTCGGGTGGTCGGTCCGGACATGGGAGTGAAGGCTTCCGGCGGTGTTCGCACCGCCGAGACTGCGTGGGCCATGGTGGAAGCCGGGGCCACGCGCATAGGTGCCAGCGCCAGTATCGCCATTGTCGGCGGCGCCGGTAAGGGAGGCCCGGCCGGATACTGACGGGCCTTTGACAATCGATCTCTTGGGAGGAGACGACACAATGAGGAAGACACTGATATCGCTGGCCGCCGGCCTTTCCATGCTGGCTCTGCCGGCCTTCGCCGACGGCGTCGTCGACGTAAGCCAGGCCCGCAAGGACATCACGGCCGACGCCGCCGGCAAGACCTTCTCGATCGCCACGGTGGTCAAGGTCGACGGCATCGCCTGGTTCGATCGCATGCGCGATGGCGTCAAGCAGTTCGGCGACGACACCGGACACGACGTCTGGCAGGTCGGCCCGAGCCAGGCCGACGCGGCGGCTCAGGTGCAGCTGATCGAGAACCTGATCGCCCAGGGCGTCGACGCCATCTGCGTCGTTCCCTTCTCGGTGGAAGCCGTCGAGCCCGTGCTCCAGAAGGCTCGCGATCGCGGCATCGTGGTGATCGCCCACGAAGCCTCCAATCTCAAGAACGCTGACTACGTGCTCGAAGCCTTCGACAATAGGGCCTACGGCGCCAAGCTGATGGAAGTCCTCGGCAAGTCCATGGGCGGCAAGGGCAAGTACCTCGCCACCGTCGGCAGCCTGACCTCGCAGTCGCAGAACGAGTGGATCGACGGCGCCATCGCCTACCAGAAGGAACACTTCCCCGACATGGCGCTCGCCACCGAGCGTCTCGAGACCTATGACGACGCCAACACCGACTACAACCGCCTGTCCGAAGCCCTGACGACCTATCCGGACGTCACCGGCATCGTCGGCGGCCCGATGCCGACCTCGGCCGGCGCCGGTCGTCTGATCGCCGAACGCGGTCTCAAGGACAAGGTGTTCTTCGCCGGTACCGGCCTGCCGTCGGTGGCGGGCAAGTACCTGCAAGACGGCGACATCCAGTACATCCAGTTCTGGGATCCGGCCGTTGCCGCCTACGCCATGAACACGCTCGCCGTCATGGCGCTGAGCGAGAAGAAGGATGAGATCAAGGCCGGTCTCAACCTCGGCCTCAAGGGCTACGAGAGCCTGACGACGCCGGAAGGCGCCTCCCCCAACCTGCTCTATGGCCAGGGCTGGGTCGGCGTCACCAAGGACAACATGGCCGACTACAACTTCTGACGGACGATGTGGGGAGCGACGGCAAGTCCGCCGTTCCCCATGCCTTGCGTGACAATCCCGGTTCGACGAGGCGGCCCATGCGGCCGGCCCTCGCAGCCGCTCGCCACGCCATTCATCCCAAAGGTCGTTCCCGTTCGGAAATCGAAGCGCACACCATGGCCGAACCCCTGATCGAACTCCGCGCCGTCACAAAGCGCTTTCCTGGCATGAAGGCGCTCGACGGCGTCGATTTCCAGATCTTCCCCGCCGAAATCGTCTGCCTTGCCGGCGAGAACGGCTCCGGCAAATCCACCCTCATCAAGATCGTCTCCGGCGTCTACGACTTCGACGAAGGCGACCTCCTCATCGACGGCAAACCGGTGGCCGGTCTTGGTCCGCGCGACGCCATCGCCGCCGGCATCCAGGTCATCTACCAGGACTTCTCGCTGTTCCCCAGCCTGACCGTCGCCGAGAACCTCGCCCTCAACCGGCTGCTCAGCGAAGGCAAGACCTTCGTCGATCCCAAGCGTCGCCGCCAGCTCGGCGCCGAAGCCTTGGCCCGGCTCGACGTGGCGATCGATCTCGACGCCACGGTCGGCACCCTCTCGACCGCCGACCGACAGATCGTCGCTATCGCTCGCGCGCTGATGAGCGAGACGCGCCTCCTGATCATGGACGAGCCGACCACGGCGCTGACCGGCCGCGAGGTCGACCGCCTGTTCTCCATCGTCCGCGAAATCCAGGCCAAGGGCATCGCCGTGCTGTTCGTCAGCCACAAGATGCGCGAGATGCTGGAAATTTCCGAACGCATCACCGTCTTCCGCAACGGCCGCAAGGTCGAGGAAGGCCCGACCGGTGAATTCAACGAGGCGCGCATCACCCGCGCCATGACCGGCCACGACATCGGCCACGAGCGGCACGTCTGGACCGGCGACGACAGCGAGGAGCCCCGGCTTTCGGTGCGTGGCCTTTCCGTCGGAGACACCGTGCGCGGCGTCGATCTCGACCTTCACCGGGGCGAGATCGTCGGCCTCAGCGGCCTGCTCGGATCCGGTCGCACCGAGCTTGCCATGGCCCTGTTCGGCATGGAACCGCACAGCGGCGACATCCGCCTCGACGGCGCACCGCTCAGTCTGGAAAGCGTGCAGGACGCCGTCGCCGCCGGCATCGCCTATGTGCCTGAAGACCGCCTTTCCGAAGGCCTGTTCATGCGACAGCCGATCGCCCGCAACGTCATCGCCAGCGCCATCGGCAGGGCGACGCGCGGTCCGTTCCTCGACCATGAACGGCTCAACGCCCTGGCCGAACAGACCGTGTCCGACATGCGCATCGCCACGCCGGACATCGAAAAGCACGCCGGCCAGCTTTCCGGCGGCAATCAACAGCGCGTCGTCATCGGCCGCTGGTTGCTGACCAATCCCAAAGTGCTGATTCTCAACGGCCCCACCGTGGGCGTCGATGTCGGTTCCAAGGCCGAGATCCATCGGCGTATCCGCGAGTTGGCCGCCAGCACCGGTCTCGCCGTGCTGATGATCTCCGACGACGTGCCCGAACTCATTCAGAATTGCAATCGCATCCTGCTGATGCACCGGGGCGAGATCGTCGATCGACTCGACACGCGAAGCGTCGAAGAAGACGACATCCATGGCCGCCTGAAGGGTCTGCGCTGATGACCTCTGTTTCCAAACTTCTGCGCCGGTCCGAAACGGCGGTGCTCGCCATCCTCATCGTCGTGATGATCGTAATCGGCGTGATCAACCCGGCCTTCTGGCAGGCCGACAACCTGTTCAATCTTCTGAGGGCCAACGTCGTCATCGGCATCATGGCGCTCAGCGTGCTGACCGTGATGATTTCCGGCGGCATCGACGTCTCCTTCCCCGCCTTCGCCGTCGCCGCCATGTACCTGACGGTCATCGCCATGAATGCGATGGGCTATCAGGGCGTGGTTCTGCCGTTCATCGGCGCAACGGTGATCGGCCTTCTCTGCGGCCTGGCCAATGCCTTCTTCATCCACACCTTCCGGATGATCCCGCTGATCGTCACGCTCGGCTCGGCATCGGTGGTGCGCGGCCTGCTGCTCGGGCTTGTCGGCACGTCGATCATCAACATCGATCGCATGCCGCCCTCATTGATCGCCTTCGGCAGCAGCACCATCGAGATCGGCGGCAGCAAGCTGTCCCTGATGATCTTCATCTACCTCGGCATCGCCCTGCTGATGTGGCTGTTCCTGACGCGCACCATGGCCGGCCGCGCCATTTTCGCCTACGGCGACGATGCCGAGTCCGCCAAGCGCGTCGGCTTCAACACCCGCCGCACTGTCTATCTGGTCTACGGCCTTGCCGGCGCTCTGGCAGGCTTTGCCGGACTCCTTCACGCCTCGATGATCTGGCTCGCCAACCCGCGCGATTTCGTCGGCTACGAGCTCGACGTCATCGCCGCCGTGGTGCTGGGAGGCGCCTCGATCTTCGGTGGCCGTGGCTCGGTGTTCGGCACCATTCTCGGCGTCTTCATGCTGACGCTCATCAAGAACAGCCTGATCATCATGCGCATCGACAACACCTGGCAAGGCGTCGTCGTCGGTTGCGTCATCGTCATCGCCACGGCCCTCACCGCCTGGCGTGACCGCAAGGCGCTCGTGTGAAAGCCAGATCCATGAACAAGCTCACCGACCTCCGTCGCTTCGTCAATCGCGACAACAACATCCTCCAGCTCCTGATCATCACAGCGGTGATCTTTCTGCTGATGTCGGCGCTGGAGCCGAACAAGTTCCTGCGCTACTACAACTTCGAATCCATCAGCTTCATCTTTCCCGAGCTGGGTATCGTGGCCATCGCCATGATGCTGGCCATGCTGACCGGCGGCATCGACCTTTCGGTGATCGGCATCGCCAACCTCGCCGGCATCCTGGCCGGCGTGTTCTTCACCCGCCTCTACCCCGCCGCCCCCGAGGCCGGCGCGGCGGCCGAGCTGATGCGCGTCATCGCCGGCGTCGTCCTTGCGCTCGGCGTCGGGTTGCTCGCCGGCACCCTCAACGGCCTGCTGATCGCCAAGGTGAGGATCACGCCCATCCTCGCAACGCTCGGCACCGGGCAGATCTTCACCGGCCTCTGCATGGTGCTGACCGGCGGGCCGGCCATCGTGGGCTTTCCGGCGTGGTGGGGCTTCATCGGCAACGGCAAGATCCTGGGCATCGCCGTGCCGCTGGTCCTGTTCCTGGTGGTGGTCGTGGCGATCGCCGTCATGCTGACGAAGACGCCCTTCGGCCTCAACCTGTTCCTGATCGGCACCAACCCGCGCGCCGCCGTGTTCGCCGGCCTCCGAACGGAACGCATGGTGCTCTACTCCTACATGCTGAGTGGAACTCTGGCCGCTCTGGCCGGCATCGTGCTCTCGGGTCGCACCAACGCCGCCAAGTCCGACTACGGCACCTCCTATCTCCTCCAGGCGGTGCTCATCTCGGTGCTGGGCGGCACCAATCCGGCTGGCGGCAAGGGAACGGTGCTCGGCGTTTCCATCGCCGTCATCGCACTGATGCTGCTCGCCTCCGGCTTCCAGATGATGCGTTTCTCCAACCACCTCATCGATTTCATCTGGGGCGGCTTCCTGCTGCTCGTCATGGTGATCAACGTTTTGAGGAATCGCGGCAAATGACCCTCTTCCATCTCTCCCGCGCCGCCTTCGACGAGGTCGAGCGCCCGGCCGTCGAACACGCCTCGCTCAAGGCCAGCCTGTTCCGCTATTCCACCGGGATCGAGGCGATCCGTCTGGAAAACGCCCGTGGATCGCTGATCGTCCTACCCTATCTCGGACAGATGATCTGGCAAGCCGCCTTCGACGGCGTCGACCTGACCATGAAGAGCATCTTCAAGGCACCACGCCGCGTACCGACGATCGGCGAAACCTACGGCTGCTTCGCCTTCCACTCGGGCCTGCTGCGCAACGGCGTCCCCGGCCCCGCCGACAATCATCCTTCGCATGGCGAAATGCCCTGCGCCGCCATGGACTGGGCCGGTATCGAGACGGGCAGCGACGATCGCGGCGACTATCTCCGCGTCGTCGGCAGCTATGAGTACGCCATGGGCTTCGGGTCGCATTACGAAGCCCGTCCGTCAGTGACGCTGCGCGCCGGCTCCGCGCGCTTCGACATGGCGATGGAGGTGACGAACCTGTCGGCCGGCGACCCGATGGACCTCATGTATATGTGCCACGTCAACTACGCCTTCAGCGAGGGCGCCGAGATCCTGCAACAGGCGCCCTTCACGCCCGATCGCACGGCGACGCGCACGGCCGTGCCGGCACATGTGAGGCCCAACCCGGACTATCTGGCCCGCGTCGCTGCGCTGGCCGCCGACCCTGCCGGCAGCCGCGTCATCCGCAAGGCCGACGGCTACGACCCCGAGCAGGTGTTCTATCTGCGCGGCCTCGCCACCGACGCCGCCGGCGATACCCGCCTGATGATGCGCCGGCCCGAAGGCGATGCCTTCTTCGCCCGTTACAACACCACCGACTTCCCCAAGACGGTGCGGTGGATCCTGGCCGGTCACGACCAGCAGGTGGCCGCCTTCGCGCTGCCGTCGACCTGCGAGCCGGAAGGCTACACGGCGGAAAAGCAGAAGGGCAACGTCCGCAGCCTCGCCGCCGGCGAGACCGCCCGCTTCACCGTCGAGCTCGGCCATCTCGATGCCGGGGAATGCCGTCGAGAAGCCGAGCGCATGGCAGGCTGATCGCCGCCGCAAGCAACAGTCGGCCGCGCCCCGGGGACGGGCAGCGGACAACCGGAGGAAAAGATGTCGAAGATCGCCGTTGTCGGCTCCAACATGATGGACCTGATCACCTATGTGAACCGCATGCCGCTGCGCGGCGAGACCATCGAAGCGCCAACCTTCGAAATGGGCCACGGCGGCAAGGGCGCCAACCAGGCGATCGCGGCGGCAAGGCTCGGTTCGAGCGTCGCGATGGTGACCCGCGTCGGTGACGATGCCTTCGCCGACGCGACGATCGCCAACTTCCAGCGCAACGGCATCGACACCACCCACGTGTTGCGGACGTCGGGCCGCTCGTCGGGCGTGGCGCCGATCTTCGTGGAACCGTCGGGCGAGAACTCGATCCTGATCGTCAAGGGCGCCAACGCCGATCTGACGCCGGCCGACGTCGATGCCGCTATCCCTGTCCTCAAGGGATGCAAGCTGATCCTGATGCAGATGGAGGTCCCGGTCGAAACCGTCTACCACACGGTTCTCAAGGCCAAGGAACTCGGCGTGCCGACGCTGCTCAACCCTGCCCCCGCCGCCGCGGACCTCGACGTGGCGCGTCTTGCCGACCTTGCCTTCCTGACCCCCAACGAGACCGAGCTGGCAACGCTGACCGGCCTCCCGGTCAACAATGAGCATGAAGCGGAGGTGGCCGCGCGGTCGCTGATCGAACGCGGCATCGGCACAGTGGTGGTCACCATGGGCGGCCGAGGCGCCCTTCTGGTCGATGCCGCCGGCACGCGTCGGATCTCGCCGGTCAAGGTGGAGCCCGTCGACACCACAGGCGCCGGCGACGCCTTCATAGGCGCTTTCGCCCACTTCCATTCCGAAGGCTTGCCAATCTTCGAAGCGCTGACCGAAGCGGCGAAATATGCCGCCGACTCGATCACTCGGCGCGGCACTCAGCGTTCCTACGCGACACTGACCGATTTCCGCGCCCGGTTCCCCTGAGCGGCGCAAGCTCGACAGTCGTCACGTGCCGGCGATCCCCGCAAGGGCCGCCGGCATTTTTCCAGTGTCCATCCCTAGGGCCGGATGCCCGGCGGAAAGCACATGTTCCCCTTCCCGAGGGAACTGCCTTCCCTATCGTTCGTTGTGTCAATGCCAGCCAGCGGAAGATTGCTCCCCAAGACGCAATCTGCCGGAGGCTTGGCCATTCGCTTGAACGGTTTGCATGGGGGTAAGAAAATGGACGACGCAAGCATCGGCTGGATCGCAGCCATCATTATCGGCGGCCTCGCGGGCTGGATTGCCTCTGGACTGATGAAGACCGATACGGGTCTCTTCCTGAACATCGTGCTCGGAATCATCGGCGCGGCCATTGCGAGTTTCCTGTTCGGGATCCTCGGCATCTCGTTCGGCGGCTGGATCGGCTACCTGATCGCCGGCGTCCTTGGCGCCAGCATCCTGATCGGAGTCATCAGGGCAGTCAAACGATAGGTTTGGACAGCCGGAAAATGGCGTCCCGGAAGGGATTCGAACCCCTGACCTACGGTTTAGGAAACCGTTGCTCTATCCTGCTGAGCTACCGGGACGCGGTGCGGCCGGACCAAGCGTCCGGCCGCTTTGGCTCATCTAGCAAATCGAGGGCGGCTTTGACAGCCCCTTTTCGAAACCCGCATGCCATGATGGGAAGGCAGCCTTGTCATCGAGTGGGATAGGCATGTAGCGCGACATTCGCTAGAGTCGGATGCTTCTGAGACCCTTTCATGCTTCGACCGGTCGTCGCGCTCTGCCTTCTCATGTTCTTGTTGGCGGCCTCGCCGGCCGACTCCGAAGAAACATGCGCTGACGGATCTTTCACGCCGACCCATCGCGTCGAAGCCGCCCTCCCGCCTCGGGCGGCCACCATCCGTCCCGTGGTGACGTTGACCCCGCTGCAGGCGGCCAGCCCCGAGCTCGTCGTCGTTCTGGACGGCGTGGTTCTTCCGGCCAGGGCGGGCGCTTTGGCGCGGACCACTCAGACCGGAATCCTCTCTGACCTTCATGGCGTACCCACCGCGTTCGTCGCTTCGACCGAGGAACCGGACCGGCATGGACGCCTTCATGGCATCCTCCGTCTTGAGAACGGTGGCGGCCTGGCCGAACGGCTTCTCGCGGCAGGAGCCGGCGTCGCCGATGTGTCCTTTGCGCCCTGCGCCGCGCGCTTTCTTGCCGCCGAAGCCAAGGCGCGAGCGGAAAAACGTGGTATTTGGCGGCAAAGCCGGATATGGACAAACCTGAATGCGGCGGCAACTGGCCTGCCCGACTTCGTGCTCGGTCGTGGCAAGGTCGCCTCGATTGGCCGATCGGGCCGAACAACCTATATCAATTTCGGCGACAACTTCCGAACGGATGCCACGGTGCGCCTTCGAGAAGCCTTGACGTCGGCGCTGGTTGTCGCCGGACGACCACCGGAGAGCCTCTCCGGGCGGATGGTTGAGGTTCGTGGTTGGGCTCGCTGGCGCAACGGCCTCGATCTTGAACTCGATACGCCCGCAGCCTTGCGGCTGTTGGACGAAGCGGCAGAGAATGGAGCGGACTAGAAGGTGATGGTCGGACGGATGGGTAGAACGGGCAATCTCTGCTGGTTCGCGTCGAGAGCCGCAGCTCTGGCGATCGCCCTGTCGCTCGCCGGCTGTCTGGGGCTTTCCGGCGAGGATGGCGGCATTTCCGCCGAACAGCTGGCCGCCTCTGCCGTCCCGCAAGGCAAGATCGACCCCAACGAGGTGGCGATTGCCGAGCGGGAGCACCCCAAGATCGTCGCGGCCTTTGGCGGTACCTACGAGGATCGCGAGGCCGAACTGGCGATCGCCAGCGTCGTCGGGCGGCTGGTTGCCGCCAGCCCAGAGCCTTGGCGCAGCTATCGCGTCACCATCCTCAACTCACCGGCCGTCAACGCTTTCGCCCTTCCCGGCGGATACGTCTACGTCACGCGCGGTCTCCTGGCGCTGGCCAGCGACACGGCGGAAGTGGCCGCCGTGATCTCCCACGAGATGGCCCACGTCACGGCGCGGCACGCCTATCTGCGCGCCCAGAAGGCCGAGGCCGCCGCCGTGGCCAGCCAGGCCGTGCAGGACGTGGTGCAGGACCCGGCCGTCCAGCGCGTGGCCCTCGCCTCGACCCAGGTGTCGCTGGCTCGGTTCTCTCAGATTCAGGAGCTCGAGGCCGACCGAGTGGGTATCGCAACGCTGGCAAAGGCCGGCTTCGATCCGTTCGGTTCGCCCCGCTTCCTGACCTCGATGTCGCGTCTCGCGGCCTGGAAAAACGGCTTGCCCGAAGACGACACCGGCGCCATCGACTTCCTCTCTTCGCACCCGTCGACGCCCGAACGCCTCGCCCAGGCGCAAGAGGTCGCAAAGGCGACCGGCGTCACCAACGGCGAGGTCGACCGTGACGGCTATCTCTCGCGCATCGACGGCATCATGTATGGCGACGATCCGAACGAAGGCTACGTGCGCGGCCGTCAGTTCCTGCATGCCAAGCTGGGCTTCGCCTTCGAGGTCCCGGACGGCTTCCTGATCGACAACACGTCCAAGGCGGTGCTGGCCACCAATGCCGACGGCGTAGCCATGCGCTTCGACGGCGCCAACGTCGCCGCCGGAAGCGACCTCGTCGAGTATATCAACTCCGGCTGGGTCAACGGTCTTGACCGCCAGTCGGTGCGAACCGTGTCGATCGCCGGCCTGCCGGCCGCCGTCGCCTCTGCCTCGGCGCGCGGCTTCACCTACCGGATCGCGGTCGTTCGCTTCAACGACCAGGCCTTCCGCTTCCTGTTCGCGACGCGCGGCGACGCCGCCGTGCTCGACAGCACCTTTGCCTCCACCGTCGCATCCTTCCGCTCGCTGTCGGAGGCCGAGAAGGCGTCGCTGGCCCCGTTGCGCATCCGCGTCGTCACCGTGGCGGCGGGCGAGACCGCCGAAACACTCACCCGGCGGATGGTGCCGATGGACCGCGGCGTCATCCTGTTCAGGGCGCTCAACGGGCT
Organism: Pleomorphomonas sp. NRK KF1; assembly: GCF_023721755.1. Lineage (GTDB taxonomy): Bacteria > Pseudomonadota > Alphaproteobacteria > Rhizobiales > Pleomorphomonadaceae > Pleomorphomonas. Next base: position 170,981 of record NZ_JAMDLH010000005.1, read on the forward strand.
GGCCGCCAACGAACAGCCGCGCCCCGGTACGCGCGTCAAGATCATCGTCGACCGCTGAACGCCCGACACTGTTCACCTTTCGAGAACAGTGCGGTGGCAATACGCAGTCCTGACAAACCGGCCGCCGCGTCCCATCTTGGGGTCACCAAGCGGGCGATCATTTTCGCCCCGATCAGGGAGACCCGCGATGATCACCATTCGCAAGGCCGAGGACCGCGGCCACACCGACGCCGGCTGGCTCGACAGCCACCACAGCTTTTCCTTCGGACACTATTTCGACCCCGCCGCCATGGGCTTTGGCCCTCTGCGGGTCATCAATGACGACCGTGTGGCCGGTGGCGGTGGCTTCCCGCCCCACCCGCATGCCGACATGGAAATCGTCTCCTACGTGCTGGAGGGTGCCTTGCAGCACCGCGACAGCATCGGAACCGGCTCCGTGATCCGCCCCGGCGACGTGCAACGCATGAGCGCCGGCACCGGCATCCGCCACAGCGAGTTCAACGCATCGGCCACCGATCCCGTTCACTTCCTGCAAATCTGGATTCTGCCGGAAGCCGACGGCTTCGCCCCATCCTATGAACAGAAGAGCTTCGGCGACGCCGAACTTGGCGACCGCCTGCGGCTGGTTGCCTCCCGGGACGGGCGCGACGGAGCGCTGACGCTCCATCGTGACGTGGACCTCTATGCCGGACGGCTCAAGGCGGGCACCGAGGTCGACCACGCCTTCGCGACCGGCCGCCTGGGCTGGCTGCAAGTGGCGCGCGGTAGCGTCACCGTCAATGGCCAGGATCTGAGGGAAGGCGACGGCGCCGCCATCGAGAGATCGCCCAACCTGTCCATCGTCGCCCAAGGCGACGCCGAGATCCTGCTGTTCGACATGGCCCGCTGAACCGGGAAAGGGCGCCGCCGAATGTAGCGGCGGCGCTCACTCGGCGAACCTGGCATTGAGATCATCGAGCACCGACGAGTCGCCATCATAACGGGAGCCGTCAAAGGTCAGCCGGATTGGGAAGGACCTGTTCTCGACTTGCTGGCTGTCCTCGCCGTTGAGGCAGGTGGCGGCGTAATCGATCACGATACCGATGTCCGCAAGGCCGTGGTGCTTCCGCTTTCGCGTCTCGAAGGCGGCCACGAGTTCGCGATGATCGAGCAGTTCGCACTGCTCCGTTGTCTCGGCCTGCGAGTAAAGATAAGGCCCGTCGTAGAGATCGACGAGTTCACCGCCGACCACACCGACCAGATGGAATGCGTCGAACCCCTCCTGGGAGTTGAAATGGCTGCTTCGCGTCACCGCCACAGGGCTGTCGGGGGCGGCGAGCAGCAGCCGATAGCCGTTTGTCGGTCCGCCGGGGTCAGTGGCGACCAGGAGACGGCCGAGCGGCCTGTAGGCCGGTTTGACCTCGGCCATCGTCACGACGCCTCCGCTCACGGCGGCCGCATAGGCTTTCCTGCCCTCCCCGATCACGGCGATGTCGGCAAAGTCGCGTGTTGAAATGTCGACGGCTCGATCCGCCGGTTCACCGGTGCCAGGGTCGCTGGCGGCCTCCACCGCTTCGCCACCGGCGAACCGATGACCGATGCCGTTCGCGCTGAGACCGGGATAAATGTCTCGCAGGACGTCGAGCGCTGTCGTCGTCGCTCCGGGAGTGAGAGGCGCGGTAAGGCAGACCCTCTCCGGCCCCGTCGCCAGGCAACTCCCCACCGCCACGGATCGAAACACTGTTCCACTGCGCCCGGCAGACATCGCCGCCGCCGGAAGCAGGCCCGCCAGAAAGGCAACGGTCAGCCACGCGCAAGTTGGCTTCGCCATACTCTCCCCCGTGATCGTCGCTCAACGCTCCCCCGCGCCGCGCGAAAAAGGCCCGGCAGGTCTCCCCGCCGGGCCTTGAAAAGAAACGGACAAAAGCGTCGGCGCCTATCTATCAGGCGGCTTCCGCCTCGTCTTCGCCTTCGTCGGCCACATCCTCGGCGGCATCGCCACGGGCGGCGATCCGCTTGGGGCTCTTGTTGAGGCTGTCCTCGATGCGGCGGATGGCCTCGGTTTCGGTGATGCGGGACACCGCCGAGATCTCGCGCGCCATGCGATCGAGAGCCGCCTCGTAGAGCTGACGCTCGGAATAGGACTGCTCGGGCTGGCTGGAGGCGCGGTGCAGGTCGCGCACGACCTCGGAAATGGCAACCAGATCGCCGGAGTTGATCTTGGCTTCGTATTCCTGGGCGCGACGGCTCCACATGGTGCGCTTGACACGAGCGCGGCCCTTGATGATCTCAAGCGCCTTGTCGACGGTGTCGTCCTCGGCAAGCTTGCGCATGCCGACCTGCTCGGCCTTCGCCATGGGGACGCGCAGGGTCATCTTGTCCTTCTCGAAGACGATGACATAGAGCTCCAGCTTCATGCCGGCGATTTCTTGCTCCTCGACGGCAACGATTTGGCCGACCCCATGGGCCGGATAGACGATGTGCTCGTTGGTCTTGAACCCATTACGGACAGCGGGTTTCTTCGCAGTGGCCATTCAGTCCATCCACTCCTCAGTGTCGGCGGCGACAAAATCACCCTCTCCTGCCGGGAGGCAGCAAGTGAGTAAGGGTAGATCATGAACTGCGAACCTCTAAGTTCGCTCCGCCGGCACGCTTTCGCGTTGTTTTCAGTCGATCTGGGGTTTCGCTTTCGGTCGCAGCGTACTATCTGCACACATGCCAAGACCGACACGAAGGCTTGCGCCTTAATGAAGGTCATAAAAAAGACCCCGTGCAGGGTCCCGCTGGCGACCGGAAGAATTCGTCGACTGTCAACGTTAGCTATAGCACAAAAACCACAAAAAACAAAGCAATATGACGCGGCACACCGCAAAAATGCGGCGTCACATGGCTGCATTGCCTATTCCGCAGGCTGGATGGCGCGGTTTTCTCAGCCGCCCTTGCCCGGCTTGGGCGAGAACAGCGTGGCCAGCTTGCCTTCCACGCCGTCATATTCCTTCGCTTCGGGCAGAGGATCGCGGCGGGCGGCGAGGTTGGGCCAGACGGCCGAATACTCGGCGTTGAGTTTCAACCAGTTGTCGAGACCTGGCTCGGTATCCGGCTTGATCGCCTCGGCCGGACACTCGGGCTCGCAGACGCCGCAATCGATACACTCGTCCGGATGGATGACGAGCATATTCTCACCCTCGTAGAAGCAATCGACCGGGCAGACTTCCACGCAGTCGGTGTACTTGCAGGCGATGCAGTTGTCGGTGACGACATAGGTCATGAGCGAATACCCTGATATCCACAGGCGAGGCGCCTGCTGCGTAACGAACTTCCACCGGCCGTTCAAGGCCGATCATCGGTCATTCTGGTCTGGATCGGTCAGTCTCTCGAAGCGGCGGCGGTCGCGCTTGGTCGGCCGCCCCTCGCCCACATCAACAACCGGCGCGACCGCCTCGGCGACCGGCGGCGGCGTCAGATCCTCGTAAAGCTCGGATGCCACCGAGAAGGAACCGCGCCGCTCCGCGAAGTCGAGCACCTTCAGCACCCTGACGCGGCCGTGCAGCCCAATGGTCAGGACATCGCCAGCCTTGACCGGCTGAGCGGGATCGTCGACCTTCCGCCCGTTGAGGCGTACGTGCCCGGAAGCGGCGAGCGCCTGGCCGAGCGTTCGCGTCTTGACCACCCGCGCGTAGACCAGCCACTTGTCTATCCGCTGCCGGCCGGAGACTGGTTCCTCGGACACGCCCGTCCGTTCTCCTACTTCTTTTTCTGCTGCTCGAGCGAAGCCTTGAGAGCGGCCAGCGCAGCGAACGGCGAGTTGGGATCGGCGACCTTCTCCTTGCGTGGCGGCCGATCGGCCGAGCGCTCGGCGTTCCGGTCGTTGGGACGACCATCCCGGCGATCGCCGAAGCGACGGTCTTCACGCCCCTCGCGTCGGTCGCCCTGCGGACGGCCCTGCCGACGGTCGTCTTGCGACCGCTGACCACGCCCGTCGGACGCCGCAGCCTCACCCGGCTCACCAGAGCGAGAAGACGCGCCCCGGTTCGGTCCGCCGCGGCGCTCGCCACGATGGTCATGTCTCTGATCGCCCCTGTGATCGCCATGCCGAGGCCGATCGCCACGCCCCGGACGCCACACGTCGACTTCGCGGTCTTCCAGAATTTCGGCCGGCGCCTCGGTTGCTTCTTCGGGCGACGCCACGGCTTCCGCGGTCACGCCTTCGGCTGGCGCCTCGACATCGGCTGCCGGCGCCTCAGCGTCAACGGCAGACGTCTCGACCGGCGCGACCTCGACGGGAGCCGCCTCGACAGGAGCCTCGACCGCGACAGGCTCGACCGCTGCATCGGTCGGGGCAGCCTCAATGGCCGCGCCATCGGCCGGCGCCTCGGCCTTCTGCGGCTTGACCGGCACCTTGATCGTCCGCTTCTCGGAACGATAGCCGAGACCGCGCAGGATCGAGGCGAAGTCCTCGCCCGAACAGCCGAGCAGCGACGTCATCGCCACGGTGACCATGAAGCCGCCGCCCTGCGGCAACGCACCCTCGGGCGGCGTGGCGCCATCGACCGACTTGAAAGCGATCAGCGGGCGGATGATGTCGGCGAGGCGTTCGAGAATGTCGAGGCGTACCGCCCGTTCGCCGGCGACCCGGAAGCCGACGAGACGATAGAGCGTCTTGTCAAAAGCCGGATCGACCTTGATCGAGGTACGACCGGAAGCCGAGAGCTGCGGCAGCTCCGCAAGGCCCGGCATGTCGAGCGTGCCGTGCTTCAACGCCCAGAGTTGGGCCACCAGCGCGGCAGGCGCCGGCTTGAGAAGTGCCGGAACGTAAATGTGGTAGGCGCCGAAGCGGACACCGTACTTGCGCATGACGGCGCGCTGCGTCTGGTCGAGCGCCTTGACGTCGTCGGCAATGTCGTGCCGCTCGACGGTACCGAGCGCTTCGACCATGCGGAAGGCGACGCCACGGGCGATACCCTCGAGATCGGCGGCGGTGCGCAGGTCGAACAGCGGCTTTAGGAGCGTCTGGATGTGAGCTCCCACCCACAGGTCGAGCCGGTCCTGCGCCTTTTCTCTGGAGGCGCCGGCAAGCTGCTCGTCGGCAAGCAGCATCACCTTGGGCGCCAGCGTATCGTCGCCAGCCACGATGCGCCCCACCGGCTCGCCGAGCCAGCGCAGACTGCCGTCCGTGGACAGGACGATTTCCTCGTTGGGCGCCTTGGAAATCTTCTCGGCGCGTTTGTCGAACTCTCCGGAGAGCGCCTGCTGGGCCGCCGCCTTCAGCGCCTTGGCCTCCGAGCCGTCGCCGCCCACTCCCTGGTCGGGCACGAAGCGGAAGCCGTGCAGCTCCCCGACCGCCTGCCCTTCGACGAGCACGCCGCCGGTACCGGTGATTTCAGCTTCGAGCATGTTGTTCTCTCTCAATCTCTTCAACAATACCGATGTCCGGCGATCCACGAAACGCTGGGTCAACCGGTCATGCAACGCATCCGACAGCCTGTCCTCGATGGCGCGCGTCTTCTCCCGCCAATGGCCGGGCGCAAACAGCCAGTCCGGTCGGTTGGCAACAAACGTCCATGTCCTGATGTCCGCCAAGCGCCGCGACAGCGTATCGATATCGCCATCCGTCCTGTCAGACAACCCGACCTGCCGTGCAAACCAATCGTCTGGAATCACGCCTTTTGCAATGAGGAATCGATAGAGTGCGACGATGAGATCACCGTGCTGGGCCGGCGATATCTTGCGGAAGTCCGGAACCTGGCAAACGTCCCAGAGAAGGGCCACCCGCTCGCGGCCGCGCGCCGCCACGGCCACGTCCTCGGCCCTCAGCGCAAAGTCGAGTGCCCGCTGGTCGTCGGACGGCAACGCCCGCGTCAACCCCTCGGCGCCCGGCGACATCTCGAGCGAGGCTCGGAGCGCATCGACCGACGAGAAGTCGAGATCGCCGTTGCGCCACTGGAACACGCGCACCGGCTCGAAATCATGCCCCTCGATGGCGGTGACGATGTCGTCGTCGAACGGCATCACCCGACCGGTGACGCCGAAGGTGCCGTCGTTGAGATAACGACCGGCCCGGCCGGCGATCTGGCCGAGCTCGGCCGCCGTCAGGCCGCGATACTGGTGGCCGTCGAACTTCCGCGCCTGGGCGAAGGCGACATGATCGACGTCGAGGTTGAGGCCCATGCCGATGGCGTCCGTCGCCACCAGGAAATCGACCTCGCCGTTCTGAAACAGCGCCACCTGCGCATTGCGGGTGCGGGGGGATAGTGCGCCCATCACAACCGCCGCGCCGCCCCTCTGGCGGCGGATCAGCTCGGCAACGGCGTAGACCTCGTCGGACGAGAAGGCGACGATCGCCGACCGCGGCGGCAGGCGTGTGATCTTCTTCGCGCCTGTGTAGGCAAGATGACTGAGACGCGGCCGTGAGGTGACGGCGATCCCTGGCAAGAGGCGCTCGATCAGTGGCCTCGCCGTCGCCGATCCCAGCAGCATCGTCTCCTGCCGACCGCGCACGTTGAGCAGCCTGTCGGTGAAGACGTGCCCACGCTCGATGTCGCCGGCAAGCTGCACCTCGTCGATGGCCACGAAGGCCACGTCGAGATCGCGCGGCATCGCCTCCACCGTCGCCACCCAGTAACGGGCGTCGCGCGGCACGATCTTCTCCTCGCCGGTAACCAGCGCCACCGCGCCAGCCCCGACGCGGGCGACGATGCGGCCATACACCTCGCGCGCCAGGAGACGCAGCGGCAAGCCGATGGCGCCGGAGCCATGGCTCAGCATCTTCTCGATGGCGAGGTGGGTCTTGCCGGTGTTGGTCGGCCCCAGCACCGCCGTTACTGCCCGGGCACGGGCGGGCGAGAACAAAGGGGCCGCTCGGACGATGTTCATGGGGTCCCGTTCGATTGCGCGATGAGGCCGTAGCTTTCCCTATACGAAAGACCGCCCGAGAGGCCAGAGAAAACCGGCGGAAGCATGGCAACCGGCAGAGAAGGAATCAAACAAGAACGAATGCGGGGCGAATCGCTACTTCAAAGAGATTCCGGATTCGTTCTCCACAAGATATGGAGAGGGCCAGAGTCTTCGCCGCGCTATGTTGAATCCGAAGACTCACCCTGCCGAGTCGTTCGATTCACCCCGGGAATCGCTGTCAAGCCCTCACCAAGAGCAAGACTCGAAATGGGAATCATGGTTAACCATTTTTACTTCCGCTAGGAAGTAGATCGGCGCTCGCGTTAACCATTTCGACAGAGCGGGAACGAACATGGACCGAATCGCTGACAGGGCGATGTTCTCACTTTGCCCCACCAACATATGCCGACGCACGGTCGCCGTGGCACAAGATGCCGATGCCGTCAGGCGCTTATCGCCGACAGACGTCACCGGAGCGTTAACGATATCAACCCAATTTGGCACAACTGTCCGCCAGGCAGACACGTGTGGAAAGGGCCAGCACCTCTTGGCACTGGCCCTCCGGACGATGAAACGGCCTCTTGCCGCTCTGATCGGCTTTCACCGGCTCGCGAGATCTAGCGCGAATAGGCGATCACCTGCCGGGCGTCGATGGCCTGAGGCGGTGCGTCATAAGGGGTGTACATGACAACGATCAGCGAGGTGCGCTGCCGCTTCTCGGTGATCGGCCCGCCGTAGTCATAGGTCTGAGTATAGACCGTCGATTGCCCCGACCGCCATGAACCCTCCCGGCGCATGACCGTCCGGGACATGGCGGGCGTGTGGCCGATCACCTCGGTTCCCGTCTCGGAGTCGGAATCGGCGATGATATAGTGGGTATAGCCCTTGGACAGGGTGAGCTCGGCCGCCCGGCGCTGCATCGAGTGGCGGCATCGGAGATGCCAAGATCCCCGCGGGCATCAATGTCGAGCTGATAGACCTTGCGTTGCAGCGCCAGCTCGTTTTGGGTAACGCAGCCAGACAGCAGGACCGCGAGAACGACAAATCTCAACGCGCGCGTTTATTCCCCCGACAACAACCCTCCTTCAGGTTGCGTCGGCAACATATCGCACGTCAAAAGCGTTTCCTAGGCAGTCAGAGCAACAAGATCGGGAACGAGCCGGTCGCCGCACTCGCATCCATGACGGCTTCAGTTGGCTGCCTGCTCGACCTTTCCAAGCTTGGCGCTGTCTCCGAACTGGGTTGCAACGACCAGAAGCATGCCGCGCATGGTCTTCACCGAAATCTTGCTCGGCACCATCACCCGCCCTTCGGCCATCGGCACGAACCAGACGTCGAGATCGCGGTTGTCGCGCATGTACTCGGTCGACTTGGTTCCCTCGCGATGACCGGCGACCGGCACCCAGCGCGCCGAGCAATGGACGGCATCCCCCTTGTAGCCGGGGATATCGACGCTGTCGGTACCGGTATAGCTGAGCTTGATGTCGTAGCGCGTCCAGCCATCGAACACCGGCAGGGTGCGATCGCAGACATCCTTGTCGTCACGGGCGACCGGCAGGATGGCGGCGGACAGCGGATCGACCACGCGCCGCTTGGCCGCCGACGTCACGGGTACTCTGTCCTCGCGCTCGATGAGTTCGGGAATTGCCCTGAGGCTGCGGACATTGCCGCCGCCGAGCGACATCGACACTTGCGTCACCGTGTCGCCACGGCTCATCAGTTCATAGGTGGACGGCACCAGAGAGCGGCCGACATATCCCTTCGCGTCGATGAAGCTCTCTTCCGAGCTGACGATGCGCGCAAGACCGGCGGTCGAAATATGCAGCTTGGCGGCATAGGCCCCCCGCTCCACCTTGATCGACAAGGATCCCTTGGCGATGCCTATTCCCATGAAGGACGCGGAATAGAGCGCCTGCACCTCGCCCTCGCGCGCAACGGCCGCGCCCGAAGGCGGCACGGCGGACAGCGCGGCGACGAAGGCCGCCGTCGCCATGGCGCCTTTCAAACGACGCGGGAGAGTTTCGATACGAACCACCACGGAACCTCCGTTTGCGGACGGCAAACCGTCCTCACCCCTCGGCCGCCGCCAAGCGGCCGGAACGACGTCTGGAAGAACATTCCGGCGGGCGACGCACCTGCCGGCGGGAGGGTGGCGGCCCTTCGGCCGGTCACCGTCCGCCGAATGATCGACTGACATGGTAACCGGATGGTTAACGTGGCGAAAGCCTCGTTGTTCCTGCCCCGGGAAATTCCGCCGACATCGGCCGCCCCCTGCCGGCGGCCAACAGCTTTTTTTGCCGGCTTCCGCTCGCTTCCGGGGTTGACGGAGCCAATGCCGACCGACTATAGGAACGCGACTTGAAACGGCGCCGTCGGCATGACGCAAGCGGCGCCTTGGCTTATTTCATCGCGAGGAGCGGCCACAAGGCCTCGATCCCGCGCCAACAGAAAAAGAGGGTATCCCGATGGCCCGGCGCTGCGAACTTACCGGCAAGGCCGTTCTGACGGGTAATAACGTCAGTCACGCCAACAACAGGACCAAGCGGCGCTTCCTGCCGAACCTCCTGGCTGTAACGCTCCTGTCCGACACGCTCGGTCAGTCGGTGCGCCTGCGCATCTCCGCCAACGCCCTGCGTTCGGTCGAGCATCGCGGTGGTCTCGATGCCTATCTCGCCAAGGCCGGTGACGACGAGCTGTCGCCGCGCGCCCGGCTGATCAAGAAGCAGATCGCCAAGAAGGCCGCCGAGGCCGCTGCCGCCTGAGTTTCAGGCCCAAGCAGTTCAGATTTAGCCGCGACGCCTGAAAACGGCGTCGCGGCTTTATTTATGTGTGCCGCAAGTGGTACACGTCATGCGAAACTGCGACCTCACGGTCCGTTTTCGATTCATAGCTCCAAAAGCCTGGTCTGTTCTGCCGGAGACCTTCTGGAATGTTCGATAGACGCCTCACCCCCTCGGTGCTGGCGATGGTCGCTACCGTCGTCGCATCCAATATTCTCGTCCAATACCCCTTCACGCCCTTCGGGCTCGGCGATCTCCTCACCTGGGGCGCCTTTACCTATCCGTTCGCTTTCCTGGTGACGGATCTGACCAACCGCTGGTTCGGCCCTCAGAAGACCCGCCGCGTCGTCTACGTCGGCTTTGCCATCGCCGTCGTCCTGTCGATCTGGCTGTCCGAACCGCGCATCGCGCTTGCCTCCGGCACCGCCTTCCTCTGCGCCCAGCTTCTCGACGTGACGCTGTTCAACCGGCTGCGCGCTGGCTCCTGGTGGCGGGCGCCGCTGGTCTCCTCGTCGATCGGATCGGCGGTGGACACCGCCATCTTCTTCTCCATTGCCTTCGCCGGCACGGGTCTGCCGTGGACCACCTGGGCGCTGGGCGACTTCTCGGTGAAGATGCTGGTCGCCATGGCTTCGCTCTTGCCCTACGCCAGCCTGATGAACTGGGTAAAGCCCTACCAGCCGGCCCGCAGCTGATCTGTCAGCTCAGGTCACCATCGGGAAGAAAATCGCCCCATCCGAGCTTGCCGACCGCCTTATAGGCGCGTCGGTCCCGACTGGGAACTCTCGCCTCGCGGGTCGTTCCATCGGCGTGGCAGAGACTGAAGGCGATCTCGTGCTTGGAAACGCGCGGCGGCCGTAGAATGCGGCCGCCGCTTTCACTTTCAGCCCCCGCCCCGGCCTCAAGCACGAGATAGGCGTAGCGCTCGTCCTCGAAGGGCACCGTGCCACCCTTAAGGCGCATGTGCGCGCGGCTCCGCTCGACACGCACCGACGTGTGGCACCAGTCGCCCGACGGCAGCGGACAGGGACCCGCGTGGGGACATGGCGCCAGAATGCGCGCACCAGCGGCCAGAGCGGACTGTCGCACCGCCATCAACCGGTCATGGTCGCGCGGCGTCCCCGGCTCCACGATCACCACCCGACCGGCCCGGCCGACCAGCCACGCCACCAGCGCCTCGGCGGCGACAAGATCGAGTTCCGTCAGGGCATAGGCGACGATCGCCAAGTCGAATGGCCCCTCGGGCAGACTTGACGGGCGGGCGATGTCACCCTGGCGAACATCGGCTTCGCGAAGCACAGCCGTCCCGGCACGCGCCAGATCGGCAGCCAAGGCGCGGAAATCGGCACTGGCTTCGATCATGGTCAGCGACGCGAGTTCCGGCCAGAGCGCCCCAGCCGCCCAACTTGCCGTCCCGGGCCCGGCACCGAGGTCGAGAATGGACCTCGGTACGAAATCCGGCCGAACCGCGACCAGCCGGTCGAACACAGCCGTAACCGCCGCATAGGTGGCGGGCATTCGGCTTGCCGCGTAGGCCGCGACGCCGGCCGCGTCGGGAACGGCTGTTCGCGATGGAAGATTGGCGCGATAGCCGGCCGACAGCCGCGCAGCCGCCGCACCAAGCTGCTCGGGCCGGATGCGCTCGGCCACGGCGCCGGCGAGAGCCGGAGGAAGGCGCTTGTCGCTCATGGCGCCGCGAGGCGGAACTCAAGATAGAGCGTCCGCTGCAGGAAGGCGCGATTGTCGTCGGAAATCAGGGATATCCTTGTCTCGCCCCCGGCCGTCCTCCAGATCGCCAGCCCCTCCATGTTGTCGATTTCCTCCGACATGCTGGCTTCAAGGAGCGTATCCCCGTCGATCACCGCTCCGGCTCGAATGTCGGAGAGCGAGAAGACGCGAATGCGGCAGCGAACCCCAGCCAGGAAGGAAAAGCTTCGTTCGAGAACATAGAGGCGGCCATCGGGACCGACCTTGGCGTCGGTGAGGTCGTAGCCATCGTCGCGGCGAACGCGAAAGGCGTATGGCGCCTTGCCGCCCACCACCCATCCGGGCGGATTGTCGGTCTTGGCGCCGCGCTCCGCGGCTTCGGCAAGAATGACGAAGCGCCCGCCAAGACCGTTGCCGGCCGGCAATGCTGCCACCGACTCGAGACCGCGATTGACCTGAAGCTGTCGAGTATCCTTTGGCAGATCGATGGCGGACAAAGGCCCGACAAAGCCGTCGTCATCCATCGGCCCAACCATCACCATCGGTCGTCCCTCGAAGGAAACGACACCGAATGGCCGGCCACGATCGCCGGGGTAGACATCGAGCGACTCGGTGTCGGAGGTCGACTTGGCGCGCGACAGTGTTCCCTTGGTGGTCCGCAATCGTCGAATCGAGGCAGACGACAGCCCGATCGGCCGGCCGCGAGAATCCCGCTCGACCTGCGCCTTGACCATAAGGCCATCATCGCTGAGCGCCAGAAAGCGCCGGCCACCATCCCCGATGGCCAGCCCGGAAAGGCCGCCGACTTCCCGCCGATCGGCACGCACTTCGAACCCACCGACATAGTCGAGACGGCCGAAGCGAACGCGCGACGGATCGGACGCGGAAAAGCCGGCAAGCGGCCGCGCAGTGATACGCGCCGCAATATCGGCGGCGGACGCGTGGAACGCCAGCGTGGAGAAGGCAAGCAAAGCGGAAGAAAGCGCCCGCCCGCCCCTCATGAAAGCCCCAGCGTCGAGATGCGTCGAGGCCTCGGCTTGTTGCCGGCCCGGATCGCCTTCTGGGTCGGCTGCTCTTCGAACAGCGCCGCCAGCTGGTCCGTCATGGCGCCGGCCAGTTCCTCTACGTCGACGATGGTCACCGCGCGCTTGTAGAAGCGCGTCACGTCGTGCCCGATGCCGATGGCGATCAGTTCCACCGGCGAGCGCTCCTCGATCTCCTCGATGACGTAGCGCAGATGGCGTTCGAGGTAGTTGCCGGGATTGACCGACAGCGTCGAATCGTCGACCGGCGCACCGTCGGAGATCATCATCAGGATGCGGCGGTTCTCCGAGCGAGCGAGCAGGCGCTGATGCGCCCAATCGAGCGCCTCGCCGTCGATGTTCTCCTTGAGAAGCCCCTCGCGCATCATCAGGCCGAGGTTGCGCCTTGCGCGCCGCCAGGGGGCATCGGCCGGCTTGTAGACGATGTGACGCAGGTCGTTGAGGCGACCCGGCCCGGCCGGCTTGCCGGCGGCGAGCCAGGCTTCGCGCGCCTGCCCGCCCTTCCAGGCCTTGGTGGTGAAGCCGAGGATCTCGACCTTGACGCCACACCGCTCCAGCGTGCGGGCGAGAATGTCGGCGCAGGCGGCGGCGACCGTGATCGGTCGGCCGCGCATCGAGCCGGAGTTGTCGATCAACAGCGTCACCACGGTGTCGCGGAAATCGGTGTCGCGCTCCATCTTGAAGGCGAGCGGCGCCAGCGGATCGGTGACGACACGGGTTATGCGCGCCGTATCGAGGATGCCTTCTTCGATATCGAAGTCCCAGGCGCGGTTCTGCTGCGCCATCAGGCGACGCTGCAGGCGGTTGGCAAGTCGCGCCACCACGCCGGCAAGGTTGGCGAGCTGCTTGTCGAGAAGCCCGCGCAGCCGATCGAGCTCGGCGCCGTCACAGACGTCTTCCGGCCGGGTGACCTCGTCGAACTTGGCGGTGAATACCTTGTAGTCGCTGACTGGCGGCTGGTTGGTGAACGGCAGCTCCGGCCGCTTGGCCTCGCCGGGATCGCTGGAGTCGTCCTCTTCGTTGAAGTCGCCGGGATCGTCCGACATCTCCGACTCGGAGTCCCCTTCCGAGGTTTCCTCGTCCTCGCCCGCCACTTCGCGCTCGCGGGCCGCCGTCTGGTCGGCTTCGGCGTCGTCGGCGGGTTCGGCCGAAGCTTCGCTGTCCTCTGCCTCCTGCTGTTCGCCGTCCTGATTCTCATTCTGCTCGGGATCGCTGCCGAGCTCGTCTCCCATCTCGAGGTTGACGAGCAGGTTGCGTGTCGCGCGGGCAAAGGCCTGCTGGCTGGAAATGGCATCGGTGAGGTCGGCCAGGTCATCACCGGCCCGCTCCTCGATGAAATCCCGCCAGGCTTCCACCAGCGCCTGGGCGCTCTTGGGCGGCGGCGCGCCGGTCAGCTTCTCGCGCACCATCAACGCCACCGCTTCGGACAGCGGCGCGTCATCGCGGTTCTCGATGTGCTGAAGGTTGGCGCGCAGATAGCGCTCCTCCAGCATGGCGGCAAGGTTCCCGGCGACACCGGGCATGACGCGGGCGCCGAGCGCTTCGCAGCGCGCCTGCTCCATCGCTTCGAACACCGCCTTGGCGCGCGGTCCCTCCGGCACGAAGGTGCGGTGCACCGTCTCGTTGTGACAGGCAAGGCGCAGGGCCAGCGCATCGCCAGCGCCGCGAGTGACGGCGACATCGAAGGCCGTCGGCCGGCGCGGCGGGTCCGGAACGCGCGCCTTGTGGCCGGCAAGCGACGGCCGATCGGCGGCGAACACCACTTCCAGCTCGCCATCGCCCGAGATCGCCCGCATCGCCGTCGTCACCGCCTTCTTGAGCGGTTCGATGACGATTTCCTTGCCTTTGGGCTGGTTGGAGGAGGACACGATGCTCCGTTCCCTAGTAGGAAGCTCCGTCGCAGTGCTTGATCGGCAGGGCGTCGAGGTCGACCCCGTCGAGGCAGCGGGCATTGACGGCAATGGATGGCGTACCGTCCGGCGCGGTACCAGCGGCGTAGGGCTGGATGCCGCACACCGGACAGAAGCGATGGACGATCCGCCCCGTGTTGAAACGGTATTCGGACACGCCGGCCTCGCCCACCGTCACCTGGAAGTCGCTTTCCGGCAGATAGGCGAGGAGATGGCCAACCCGACGGCAGCGGGAGCAGTTGCAGGCGACCAGCTCGCCGAGCGCGAGCTCGGCCGAGAACCGGATGTTGCCGCATTGGCAGCTGCCGCTGTAGCTCCGCTTGCTGGCCATCGCTCCCTCAGGTGAGCACCATGTTTGCCGCGCTCTCCGGCAATTCCTTGCCGAAGCAGCGCTGATAAAACTCGGCCACCTGCACCCGCTCGGTCTCGTCGCACTTGTTGAGGAAGGTGAGACGGAAGGCAAAGCCGACGTCGCCGAAGATCGAGGCGTTCTCGGCCCAGGTCAGCACCGTGCGCGGGCTCATCACCGTGGAGATGTCGCCGTTGACGAAGGCCGAGCGCGTCATGTCGGCGACGCGCACCATCTTCGACAGCGTGTCGCGGCCTTCCGGCCCCGTGAACGACTTGGCCTTGGCGGCGATGATGCCGACCTCGTGGTCGTGCGGCAGGTAGTTGAGCGTGGTGACGATCGACCAGCGGTCCATCTGGCCCTGGTTGATCTGCTGCGTGCCGTGATAGAGGCCCGAGGTATCGCCGAGGCCGACGGTGTTGGCCGTCGCGAACAGGCGGAAGGCCGGGTGCGGGCGGATGACGCGGTTCTGATCGAGCAGCGTCAGCTTGCCCGACACTTCCAGCACGCGCTGGATGACGAACATCACGTCAGGACGGCCGGCATCGTATTCGTCGAACACCAGCGCCACGTTGTTCTGCAGCGCCCACGGCAGGATGCCGTCGCGGAACTCGGTGATCTGCTTGCCATCGCGCAACACGATGGCGTCCTTGCCGACGAGATCGATACGGCTGATGTGGCTGTCGAGATTGACGCGCACCAGCGGCCAGTTGAGGCGAGCCGCCACCTGTTCGATATGCGTCGACTTGCCCGTGCCGTGATAGCCCGAGACCATCACGCGACGGTTATGCGCAAAGCCGGCGAGGATCGCGAGCGTGGTGGCGCGATCGAACAGGTAATCCGGATCAAGATCGGGAACGTGCTCGTCCGCCTTGGAATAGGCGGGCACTTCGATGTCGGTGTCGATACCGAACACCTCGCGGACCGAGACCCGGACATCGGGCAACGGCGCGTCATACGTCTGCTGAACCATGAGACCTCCTGGAGCGACCAAGCGGAGGGAGAAAGTCGCTCCGTCGAATCGGGAAAATGCGGCCGGTCAACAGAAACCGGCGGTCTTCAAGTAATTATAGGCTTGGATGATCTCTCGCAACCGTTCCTCTGACGACCGATCGCCGCCGTTGGCATCCGGATGGTGGCGTTTGACCATGATCTTGTACTGCGCCTTGATCTCTTCCTTGGAGACGCCGACCTCAAGATGCAACGTTTCGAAAGCACGCTGCGTCATCGGCGACACGCGTCGGCGCGGCTCCTCGGGCTCGGCCCGCATGCCGCCCGCGCGCGACCCGTGGAAGACGCCGAAGGGATCGTTGTAAGTCGGCTCGGCCGGTCGGCGGCGTTGGCCGGCGTTGGGGTCGGTCTGCCCCCAGCGGTTGACCGAGACCGTCCAGGTCGGGCGATGACCGGTCAGCGCATCCTTCTGGAAGGCGATGACATCGTCGTCTCCCATGCCGGAGAAGTAATTGTAGGACTTGTTGTAGAGCTGCACGTGCTCCAGGCAGAAGTGGTGATACTGCCCCTCGCGACCGCGGCCTTTCGGCGCGCGATAGGCGCCCGCGCTCTCGCAGCCCTCCCACTCGCAAGGCGGGAACTGGTCGCGGGCGACGCTTTCCTTGTCCGGCTTGATCCGGAGTTTGTCGAAGAGCTTGGAATAGGAATCCATGATCCGCCGATTATGGTCACTGGAAGCCGAGCCGGCAAGGCGTTGACAATCGTCTCGGCAGGTCGCCAGATACTTGATTGCTTCGCCCGCGCCAACCGACGAGGATGCCCGATGGCTTCGATGACCCCGCCCGCTTCCGACTGCAAGAGCCGCATCGAGGCGGCGCTCCTCGCCGAGCTGGCACCGTCGCACCTGAGCGTGATCGATGATAGCGAGCGCCACCGCGGACATGGCGGCTGGCGCGAGGGCGGCGAGACCCATTTCGTCGTAGAAGTGGTATCCGCCGCCTTCGAGGGCAAGACCCGCCTCGCCCGTCAGCGCCTCGTCATGGATGTCTTGAAGGCGGAGTTCGACACGGGACTGCACGCCCTCTCCGTCACCGCCCGCGCGCCGGGGGAGTGACTTCAGGCCTGACGCGCGTCACTCCGAGCGGAACACGTCATCGACCGGCCCGACCTTCAGCGCCGTGATGCGGTTCCTCTGTCGTCGGAGCACGCGAAAGCGGAAGCCGTGAAAGGTGAATGACTGACCGGGGTCGGGGATCATCCGCGCCTCGTGAATAACGAGACCGGCTATGGTCGTTGCTTCGTCGTCCGGCAGGCGCCAGTCCATCATGCGGTTGAGATCGCGGATCGGCACCGCCCCGTCCACCGAGGCCGAGCCATCGGGATAGGGACGAACGCCCTGCACCACCACGTCCTGCTCGTCGGCAATCTCGCCGACGATCTCCTCGAGGATATCCTCAAGGGTGACGAGGCCCTGAACTTCGCCATACTCGTCGACCACCAGCGCCAGGTGAAGCTTGCGCTTGAGAAACGCCCTGAGCTGGTCGGCGGCCAGCGTCGTGTCCGGCACGAACCAGGGTGGCGTCATCAGCGTCTCGACACAGACCCGGGCGGTGTCGCCGTCGGCCCGGTCGATGGCGCGCATGAGCTCCTTGGAATGCAGCACGCCGACGATGTTGTCCGGCTCGTCGCGCCACAAAGGATGGCGCGTGAACGGACTGGAGATCAGCGCTTTCAGAAGGTCTCCCACCGGCATGTCGATGTCGAAGGTGCGCATCTTGGTGCGATGCACCATGATGTCCGACAGCGGCAGCTCGCTGAGGTCGAGCACGCCGCCGACCATGTCGCGGTCGTCCTTGATCACGCCGCCCTCGCGATGCAGCAGGTCGACCGCTTCGCGGATTTCCTCGTGCGCCGTCCAGGCCGCCTCGCGCGGCGCCTTGCTGACGAGCCTCAATGGAGCGATCACAGCTTTCTCGATGCCGCCAATCAGCGGCTCCAAAAGGCGAGCCGACATCTCGATCGCCGGCAGGAGAACGAGTGCCGACCGTTCCGGCCTGAGCGACACCATGACGCGCGGCACCGCATCGAGCAGAATGGCGAGGACGATGCCGCCAACCGCCCATACGGCAAGGCGCATGGGATCGGCTTCGAACGACAGAACCGCCCGCGTTGCAAAGATGGTCAGCACCACCGTCGACACCTGACGCGCCAGACGAATGGCCGAAACCGCCCGCGCCCGCTCGGCGGTCAGTTCGACGAGGCGCTTGATCCGGCGATCACCGAGCCGCTCCATGTGATGCAGCTTGGTGCGATTGGAAGCGAGCAGGGACGACCCGGCCGCCGACAGGATCACCGTGATGACGACGAACAGGGCGACCGGCACGCCGGCAAATACCAGATCGACCAGCGACCCGCCCTGCCCGTTCATCAGGCCTGCCCCTCGCTGAGCTTGTCGGTCAGGAAGGCGCGCACCGCCTCGGCCGGCACGTCCTTGGCAATGAAGGCCTCGCCGATGCCGCGGCTCAGGATGAAGGTCAGGGAGCCGTTCTGCACCTTCTTGTCCTGCCCGATCAGATCCATGAAGGTCGAGACCGGCGGCGGCCCGCCGGGAATGTCGGACAGCTTGGTCGGCAACCCGACGTCGGCGAGATGGGCGCGGATTCGCCCGGCATCGTCCGCCGACATCTGATTGAGCCGCACCGAGAAATCATGGGCGAGTACCATGCCCAGCGATACCGCCTCGCCATGCACCACGGCGCCGCTGTAGCCGGCCGCCGTCTCGATGGCGTGCCCGAAGGTGTGACCGAGGTTGAGCAGCGCCCGGTCGCCGGTCTCGCGCTCGTCGCGGGCGACGATGGCGGCCTTGGAGCGGCAGGAAACGGCGATCGCCTCGGTTCGAGCCGGGCCACCGGCGAACACGTTGCGCCAGGTCTTCTCCAGCGAGGCGAAGAAGGCGGCGTTGTCGATCAGGCCGTATTTCACCACCTCGGCATAACCGGCGCGGAACTCACGCTCGGGCAGTGTATCGAGCACGCTGGTGTCGGCCAGAACGAGATCGGGCTGGTGGAACACACCGACGAGATTCTTGCCATGGCGGCTGTTGATGCCTGTCTTGCCGCCGACCGACGAATCCACTTGCGAGAGAAGCGTCGTCGGCACCTGCACGAAGCGCATGCCGCGCCGGACGACCCCCGCCACGAAGCCGGCGAGGTCGCCTACCACACCGCCTCCCAGCGCCACCACCGCATCGCCGCGCTCATAACGACCGCCGACCACCTGGTCGACAACCTGCTCGAACACGTCAAAACACTTGGAGGCCTCGCCGGCTGGAATCACGACGGCGCTGGCCGTGACGCCGGCCCGTCGCAGCGACTTCTCGAAAGCGACGAGATGCCGGCCCGACACGTTGGAATCGGTGATGATGCAGGCGCGTGCCTTCGGCAGCACGGCGCGGAACCACTTCCCGGCGTCGGCGACAAGTCCTTCGCCGATCAGGATGTCGTAGGACCGCTCTCCGAGCGACACCGGCACCTTGACGATGCCGTCCGTTTCCCCTTCAACCGTCATGTCATCCCCCGCCGTTTCCGGCCTCTGGCACCGTCACGGCGCCTTATGTTCTCGTCCTGTGTCCTCGACGAGCCAGGCCTCCAGGGCGGAAACCACCGCGTCGACCATGGCTTCGTGCGGCACGTCGACCGACTGAACGGTGAGATCCGCTTCGGCATAGACCGGATAGCGCGCATCTACCAGGGCTCGCAACGTCCCCTCGGGATCGGCCGTCTGCAGAAGCGGCCGCGTCGGCCGGCGGCGTACCCGCTCAAAAAGAAGTTCCCAGTCGGCCCTCAACCAGATCGATATGCCGGCGCCGCGGATTGCGGCCCGCGTCTCGGGATTCATGAAGGCGCCACCGCCGGTGGCTATGATCTGGCGCGGCTCACGCAAAAGACGAGCAATCACCCGCCGCTCGCCCTGGCGAAAGTAATCCTCGCCGTGCTCGGCGAAGATCTCGGACACCGTCTTCTTGGCCGCCTCTTCGATCGCCGTGTCGGCATCGATGAAGGTGAGGCCCAGCCGACCGGCGAGGCGCTTGCCCACCGACGTCTTGCCGGCGCCCATCATGCCCACCAGCACCACTGAGCGACCACCGAGCAATTCGACGATACGCGCATTGGCGCTGGCGCGCCGATGGGCGGCGTCGGTATCGCGGTTGCGGTTGGTCTTGACGTCGGTCATGAGAAGTCTCATGGGTTGGGGCGGCGCATCTGTCAAGCCGTTAGCGCCGCCGAGCGATCTTGCCGGACCGCACCCCCGAGCGGAACCATGCCGACCATCACACGCTTTCTCGGCTTCCTCCTCCTCCTGGCCGCCATCGCCACCGCGGCGGTGCTGGCGCTGGCGTTTCTGGTTACCCCGGAGCCACGGACCTTTACCGTTCCGATCGATCCCTCGGTGCTGTCGGAAGCCCGGCCGTTGTTGCCGCCGGCCACGCCGACACCGGATCCGGCCGTCACCGGTTCGGTCGAAAAGCCAGCTTCCGACCTGCCGCCCAACGCCCAATGAGCATCAGCGACGCCACACTGATCGAGACCTATCTCGAGGCGGCAAGTATCGAGAACGCGGCCTCGGACAATACGCTCGCCGCCTACCGCGCCGACCTCGACCTCTATGTCGGCTTTCTCTCCGGTCGCGGGCGCGGCCTTCTCGACGCCGCAACGGAGGATGTCGAGGATTTCGTTGCCGGGCTCGCCGCCGAAGGCTACGCCGCCGCCACCCAGGCCCGCCGCCTGTCCGCCGTCCGCCAGTTGCACAAGTTTCTCTATGCCGAAGGGCGACGAACCGACGACCCGACCGCTCGGGTGGACCGTCCGCGCACACGTCGTCCGCTGCCCAAGGTGCTCTCCGTCGATGAAGTCGGGCGGCTGATGGACGCGACGGCAGCCACGGCCGCCGAGCCCGTCGAGGACCAGGCCGAAGCGCTGCGTCGCGCCCGATTCTGGGCCATGCTGGAAACGCTTTACGCCTCCGGCCTGCGCGTCTCCGAACTCGTCTCGCTTCCGGCCGGCGCGATCCGCGAGGCCACCTCCGCCATCACCGTACGCGGCAAGGGTGCCAAGGATCGGCTGGTGCCGATCGGCGACACGGCGCGTACCGCCGTCCTTTTCTATCGCCGCCTTCTGAAGGCCAGCGGGCGGCATGCCGGTAGCCCGTTCCTGTTCCCGGCCAACTCCGAGACCGGCCATGTGACGCGCCAGAGTTTTGCACGCGAGCTGAAGGACGCCGCCGCTCGGCTGGGGATCGCGCCGGAGAAGGTATCGCCTCACGTCCTCCGCCATGCCTTTGCCAGCCATCTGCTCCAGAATGGCGCCGATCTCCGCATCGTCCAGGAGCTGCTCGGCCACGCCGACATCGGCACGACCGAGATCTACACCCATGTTCTAGAGCACCGCCTTGCCGCGCTCGTTGCCGATCATCATCCACTGTCAGAGCGATAACGGCCTTGGTATTGGCACGGAGATAGTCACAGAATTGCCGGCATTTGCGGCGATTGGCGTTGACAAGGCGACGATCGGAAGCCAAGTGTTCGCGGTCGCCGCACCTTTGGTTGTCCCTGGGGATCAAGACGGCGGCCGGGGCACCATGAAGAGAGCCGGATGAGAAGCTATCTCGACTTTGAGAAACCCATCGCCGACCTTGAGGGCAAGGTTCAGGAGCTAAAAGCCCTGGCCGACGGCGGATCCGCCCTTTCCATCGACGACGACATCGCCAAGCTCGAGACGAGCGCCGCTCAGGCGCTGGCCGACATCTATGCGCGCCTCACGCCATGGCAGAAGGCGCAGGTCGCCCGTCATCCCGACCGGCCGCATGCGGTCCACTACATCGAACAGTTGATTTCCGACTGGACTCCGCTCGCCGGTGACAGGAATTTCGGCGAGGACGCGGCGATCCTGGCCGGCCTCGGCAGCTTCCGCGGCCGCCCCGTTGCCGTGATCGGGCAGGAAAAGGGCCACGACACGCAGACGCGTATCCGCCACAACTTCGGCATGGCGCGGCCGGAAGGCTACCGCAAGGCCATCCGGATCATGGAACTGGCGGACCGGTTCAACCTCCCGGTGATCTCGCTCGTCGACACCGCCGGCGCCTATCCCGGCATCGGCGCCGAGGAGCGGGGCCAGGCCGAGGCCATTGCCCGCTCGACGCAAGCCTGCCTCCGGATCGGCGTACCGATCGTCTCGGTCGTCATCGGCGAAGGCGGCTCCGGCGGAGCCATCGCCATTGCCACGGCCAACCGCGTGTTCATGCTCGAACACTCCATCTATTCGGTCATTTCGCCCGAAGGCGCCGCCTCCATCCTCTGGAAGGACTCGGCCAAGGCGCAGGACGCGGCGATGAACATGCGCATCACCGCCCAGGATCTCGTCCGTTTCGGCATCATCGACGGCATCATCGACGAGCCGGTCGGCGGAGCCCATCGAGCGCCCGACCGGGTGGTCGAGGCGGTCGGTGGAGTGATCGAGGCGGCGTTCGCCACCTTCGACGGCAAGAGCCGCGACGAAATCCGTGCGGATCGCCGCCGCAAGTTCCTGGCGATCGGCCGCGACCTCAAGGTCTGAAATCGGGCGCCCCATGCATTTTCTGGCCGTCTTGCCATGAATTTCTCATGTTTTCATTGGAAACGGGGAGTTCGGCAAACGGATGAGCCGGCTTTCGGGGCATCAGCTTGGCCTTGATGCGACGGTAACCTTTCGGTAACCATGACCGTCGAGGATCGCTTCGTGATATGCTGTCCGGCGCTCGGGGGGACGGCCGGACGCCCCCTGCCAGCACCCGGACGGTGCCGCGGTGTCCATGAGTGAAACGGAGAGCATGACCTCGTTCCGCCCGAACCAGACCTTCCCTGGCATCTCCATGACCGGCCGACTTGCTCGCCTTGCCGGCGCCCTTGGTCTCGTCGCCCTCCTCGCCGCCTGTCAGGCCGACGAGATCGGTTATGGTTATGGTCCCAAGGACCAGCGCCCGGTGTCGGCGAAGACGCTTGAGCTCATCAAGAAGCTCAACATGAAGCTTTCTTCACCGGTGCTGATGCGCATCTTCAAGGAAGAGAACAAGTTCGAAGTCTGGAAAATGACTGCGAGCGGCCGCTACGAGCTGCTCAAGAGCTACGATATCTGCCGCTGGTCGGGCGATCTCGGGCCGAAGGTCAGGGAAGGCGACCGGCAGGCGCCGGAAGGCTTCTACTCCATTTCGCCCGGCCTGATGAACCCCAAGTCGGACTGGTATCTCGCTTTCAACACCGGTTTTCCGAACGCCTATGACCGGGCCAACGGCCGCACCGGCTCGGCGCTGATGGTGCATGGTTCCTGCTCGTCCCGCGGCTGCTATGCCATGACCGACCCGCAGATCCAGGAAATATACGCCTTGGCCCGCGAGGCTTTTCGCGGTGGCCAGAAGACGTTTCAGCTACAGGCCTTCCCATTCCGTCTGAACGGAAAGAACATGGCCAAGCACTGGAACGACCCCAACATGCCCTTCTGGAAGATGCTGAAGGAGGGCTACGACACCTTCGAGATGACCCGCAAGGAACCGAAGGTGGACGTTTGCGGCCGCAAGTACGTCTTCAACGCCAATCCCTCCCAGCCGCTCGACACGGTCGCCGCCTGCCCCGCCGACCTGGGGCAGCCCAAGGAGCTCGTCGCTTCGCTTCAGACCAGGGCCAAGGCCGACTATGCCGAGGCCGAGGTGCTGTTCGCAAAGCTCGAGGAAGACCGCAAGGCCGAGGAGGACAAGCGGATCCAGTTGGCGCTGGCCGCCGAGAAGCGCAAGGCCGATGCCGAAAAGGCCCGGGCCGACGCCGAGGCCGCCCGCATCGAAGCCGAGCGCAACCCGAGCGCCCTTGCCCGCCTGTTCGGCGCCGAACCCAACCCGGACGCCGGCATTACCGTGGGGCCGGTGATCGTACCGCCAACCGGCGCGCCGATGCCGATCGCCGACCCGCGCGGCCCTCGGATTCACGCCGTGGCCATGACCGAACCCGTCGAGCAGGAACGTGCCGGCGCCATTTCCCGCCTGTTTTCCTTCGTGACCGGCGACAAGAGCGAGACGGCTCCCACGGCGCCAGCTACCCCGGTCGCCGCCGCCGATCCCGGTGCGCTGGCGGCGCCAACGCCTCCCGTCGTCGCGCCCTCAAAGCCGAACGCGCCGACGGCACCCATCGTGCCCGTACCCCCACGCCCCGCGAACGTCGACCAACCGACCGCTATCGTTCCACAGCCTGCCGCTCAACCGGTCTGTGCGATGCCCGGCGCCATAGTGCCGGCCGGCACGCCGCCTTGCCCGGCCGTCGCAGCGACACCAACCGAGCAGGACAAGAACATTCTCGATCGCATCGGAAACTGGTTCTAGGCCGATCACCGGGCGATCGCCCATCAAATGCGCCCACCGGTCGTGGCCCGGTTGCCGCCTTTTTTGGTCTTCCGCTCCCAATGGGACCGGGTTAAGCTGCCTCCATGAGCACCCTTTCGATCGACGTCCAGCGCGCCGCCGTGGAGGATGCCGCGGACATCGCGGCAGTCCATGATGCGGCTTGGCGCTACGCCTATCGAGGACTTCTCGACGGCGTCGAGCTCGAACGGATGATCGAACGGCGCGGCCCTCACTGGTGGGCCAAGGCGATCTCCCGCAACGTCGCCATGCTCGTGGTCAAGGTGGAAGGCCGGGTTGTCGGCTATGCGACCTTGGGTCCAAGTCGCATGCGCGCGCTTCCTTTCCAGGGCGAGGTCTACGAGCTTTATCTTCATCCCGACATGCACGGCATCGGCCTGGGAAGAAGGTTGTTCGAGGAAGCCAGAGCGGCCCTGGCCGACATGCATCTCGACGGTCTGGTCGTTCGCGTCCTCGCGGCCAACGACGTTGGCGTCGGTTTCTATGAACGGCTCGGCGGCCAGGAAGTGGTCGGCTCCAGCGAGAAGATCGCCGGCCGCCTGGTGCCCGTCGTGGTCTATGCCTGGCCGCCGGTCGGACGAGGCTGAAAATCGGGCAGTTTGCCGCCCCTCCAGCGTTCGCTTCGCCTTGCTTTCGCCCCACCATTACGGATAAACACGTGCTCGCGACTTTGTTTCTTTTCAAGGATTAATCATGCGCATCGACGCCGTTCCCATCGGCAACAACCCGCCCGAGGACATCAACGTCATCATCGAGGTGCCGCTCGGTGGCGAGCCGATCAAGTACGAAATGGATAAGGCGGCCGGCGCCATGTACGTCGACCGCTTCCTCTACACGGCGATGCATTACCCTGGAAACTACGGCTTCGTGCCGCACACCCTGTCCGACGACGGCGATCCGATCGACGTGATGGTGGTCAACACTCGCGCCATCGTGCCCGGCGCCATCATGAACTGCCGCCCGATCGGCGTTCTCAAGATGCAGGACGAGAGCGGCCATGACGAGAAGATCATCGCCGTTCCCTCCAACAAGCTGACCACCCGTTACTCCAAGATCAAGACGGTCGACGACCTGCCCGAGATCACGGTTCACCAGATCGAGCACTTCTTCGAGCACTACAAGGATCTGGAGCCCGGAAAGTGGGTAAAGGTGATCGGCTGGGGCGGCGTCGACGAGGCGGCCGAGTTGATCCTTACGGCGATCGCCAACGGCAAGACCGACGCGGAAAAGTGATGCGGTGATGGCGGCCGCCGGCCGCCATTTCACTCCTGCGGATGGAAGACCAGCGCCACGCCGTTGATGCAGTAGCGCAGACCGGACGGTGGCGGCCCATCGTCGAACACATGGCCGAGGTGCGAGCCGCAGTGGGCGCAATGCACCTCGGTCCGCACCATAAAATGACTGCGGTCGACGGACGTCTCGACGGCGCCCGGCTCCGGCTCGTTGAAGCTCGGCCAACCGGTGCCGCTTTCGAACTTGTCGTTCGAAGCGAACAGCGGCGTGTCGCAGCCTGCGCAGTGGAACACGCCCCGCCGCTTCTCGTGAAGCAATGCGCAACTGCCCGGCACCTCGGTGCCGTGTCCGCGCATGACGCGATACTGCTCCGGGGTGAGCAGGCGCTGCCACTCCGCGTCGGTGCGCGTGATGGGGAAGGTCTCGACGGTCATGGCAGGCTCCCGTAAACGGTCTCGGCGACGATGCCGCTTCCTACGTGGGAACCCCTAGCATAGATCGCAAGTCAGCGACGGTCGACGCCTTCTTCACCGTCCGCCCCTTCGGATGGTTCGCCGCCGCCCGCGACTGTTTCCGCCGGCTTGTCCTGCGGGTCCACCCATTTGATCAGGAACACCCAGGCGGCGTAGACGAAGACACCGGCGGTCAACACCATCCACATCGGATCCTTGACCACGAAGTTCTCGTAGCAGGCCCAAGCTCCGGTCACCGCCACCAGCAGCACACGACGCCAAAGCGGCCGATAGAAGGGGTGATTTAGATCGGAAACGCGCTTCATCCGTCCTCCCGCCACCGGCCAGGCAGCCTTCATCATGGCGCCAGATGCCGGAACGCCCGGAACTTAGTGGATGGCGCGTTACGAGGCAACCTTGGGGCCTCGCCCGATCCTCTCCACCTCGTCGGGTGTTCCTCTCACGCAGTTTTGAGCCCCCACTCGTTACCTTGGTCGACTTCCCGTCGCATTCGCACTGGCAAATACCGGCCATCTACGCATAATCACCTAAACCATCACCCCATTCCAACCGATGACGGGAGCCCTGCCATGAAGGATCAATCGACGCTCTTCGACCACCCCGAGGGTTACGGCACCATCAGCCGCGCCCTGCACTGGCTGATGGCGGCGCTGTTCGCCTGGCAGTTTCTTTCCGCCATCCTGCATGCCGTCGATCGCGAAATGCCGGCTGCCCGCTTCTTCTGGTCGTGGCACATGTCGGTCGGCTTCCTGCTTCTGATCGCCGTCGTCCTGCGCGGCGCCTGGGCTCTCGTCAACCTCGGCAACCGGCCGGTCCATGCCGCCGGTCTTCTCGGCATCGCCGCTCGCCTGGGACACCTCGCCCTCTATCTCCTGATGCTGGCAGTCCCGGCGGTAGCCGTGCTCAGGGCCTATGGCAGCGGTCGCGGCCTTTCGGTCTTCGGCATCGAAGTGTTCGCCGGTGGCGGCGAGCGGATCCCGGAGTTGATGGCCCCGGCCAACGCCATGCATGGCCTGCTCGGCTGGGCGCTGCTCGCCCTGACGCTCGGCCATATCGGCATGGCGCTTGCCCATGCCTACCTCTGGCGTCAGGACACGCTGACGCGCATGGTGCGCGGCCGCCCCACCCCGATCATCGGAACGGAATAGCCCTCGGGCGGACCGGCGGCCGCTCAGTTGGCGATGCGGCAGCCGGTCGCCTTGTCGAACAGATGGAACGAACCGGGCGCCGGTTGCAGGGTGACGACATCACCTGACGTCGGACGGATACGCTTGTCCATGACGCGAGCGATGAGCTCGCCGGCCGCCGTTTCGACATGCACGTAGTATTCTGCGCCGAGCGCCTCGACCAGCCGGATGCGGCCGGCGAGCCCCGGCTCACCGGCATCGGCAATGCGGATATCCTCCGGGCGGACGCCGAGAAGCGATGTTCCGCCGTGATCGGACGGGCGCGCCCCGAGATCGAGAGTCCCGAAGGCGGGAGCCTGCCCTTCGGCGACCTCGATCATGTTCATCTTCGGTGATCCAAGGAAGCGGGCGACGAACAGATTGGCCGGCCGCTCGTAAAGTTCCTCCGGCGTACCGACCTGCATCAGGTTGTGGGTGTGGCCATCCTTGAGGGGCGCGAAGACGGCGATCCGGTCCCCCATGGTCATCGCTTCGGTCTGATCGTGCGTCACGTAGATCATGGTCGCGCGGATGCGCTCGCGAAGCTGCATGATCTCGCCGCGCATCGATACCCGAAGGTCGGCGTCGAGGTTAGACAGGGGCTCGTCGAACAGGAAGACCTCGGGGTGCCGGACGATCGCCCGCCCCAGGGCGACGCGCTGGCGCTGTCCGCCCGAAAGCTGGGCCGGCCGGCGGCCAAGATAGGGACCAAGGTCGAGAATGTCGGCGGCTTCCTTCACCCGCCGGGCGATCTCAGCAGCTGGCCGTCCCGCCATCTTCAGCGGGAAGCCGATGTTGCCGGCCACCGTCATGTGCGGATAGAGCGCATAGCTCTGGAACACCATGGCGACGTTGCGGTCCGACGGCGCAAGCCCGGTCACCGAGCGGCCACCGATCCGAATATCGCCGGAAGTCGTTTCCTCAAGACCGGCAATCATCCGGAGCGCGGTGGACTTGCCGCAGCCGGACGGCCCCACGAAGACGATGAACTCGCCATCGTCGACCTTGAGGTCGAGGCCGGCGATCACGCCAACCTTGCCGAAGGACTTGGCAACGGACTTGAACTCGATCTCGGCCATGGTCGTTTCCCGGAATTCTCGAGGCGAAGAGGGGATAGGGGTCAGCCCTTGACGGCGCCGGCGGTCATCGACCGGCCGATCTGGCGATACATCAGAAGGCCGAGGATGAGGGGCGGCAGCGTCGCCAGGATCATGACGGCGGCCGCCACGCCCCAACGCACGCCACCGCCAGAGGCGGCGAAAAAGAACGAGGCACCGACCGACACCGGCGTTGCGCTGTTGGTGGTCAGCATCAGGCCGAACAGGAACTCGTTCCACGAATAGATGAAGGCCAGCACCGACGACGCCGCGACGACGTTGAGGGACATCGGTGCCACGACATAGACGAGAAGCCGCAACGTACCCGCACCGTCGACGCGACCGGCTTCCTCGATCTCCAGCGGAAGATCGGCAATCGAGGAGGCGAACAGCACCAATACGAGCGGCACGTTGACGAGGCAGAGAATGAGGGCAAGGCCGAAGCGCGTGTCGAGCAGGCCGACCTGCTGGTACATCAGGTAGATCGGAATGGCGAAGATGATCAGCGGCACGGCGCGGAGATTGACGGCGAGCGGCAGCAGCCAGCTCCTGCCCACGCCAAAGCGCGCCATGGCATAGGCGGCGGGGAAGGCCAGAGCGATGGCGAGAACCGAGCCGATCAGCGAGGCCACGAGGCTGTTGGTGAGGAAATGCAGGATGTCGAAGCGGTCGGCCATGGCGAACACGGCCGCGTAGTTGTCGAGCGTCGGCGCCTCGATGAACAGCGAGGCGTTGGTCATGATCTCCGCCTCGCTCTTCAGCGAGGTGACCAGCGTCGCGATCACCGGGAAGTTCAGGATCACCACGGCAGCGATGAACACCAGCCACCGCAGGGCGTTGACGAGGGGCTTCCTCATAGCGGCGCCTTTCTGGCAGTGAGGCCGTTGATCACCCAAAGCACCACGAAGGATGCCACGAGCAGCAACATCGAGGCGGCAACGGCGAGGCCTATGTCGCCCACCTTGAAGAAGGCCTGGTAGATGTAGATGCTCATCGACGTCGTCGAACCGCCAGCTCCCGGCCCGACCAGGGTGTAGAGGTTGTCGAACACGCGAAAGCTGTCGATGAAGCGGATGAAGAAGGTGATCCCGATCGCCGGCATCATCAGCGGCAGGTCGATGTTGAGGAACAACCGTCGTCCGCGGGCCCCGTCCAGCGCCGCCGCCTCGCGAACATCCGGCGAGATCGCTGCGTAGGACGAGTGCAAGATCAAGAGCGCGAACGGCGTCCATTGCAGCGTCTCCACGACCACCAGCGTCGTGAAGGCCCAGTCGCGGCCGAGGAATGCGGGAAAATCACCGTACCATTCGAGGAGGTAGTACGGCACCGCACCGACGAACTCATGCAGGATCAGCCGGTACATCAGGCCGACCAGCGCCGGCGCCACCATCATCGGCAGCATCAGCAAGGCGATCAGCCAGGGTCGTTTTGCGAACAGCGGCGCCAGAAACACGGCAAGCCCGAGGCCAGCCACCACCTGGATGACGGAGACGATCAGTCCGAAGCGCAGGGAGAACCACGCGGCGGCCCAGAACTCCGGATCGGCGATGGCCTTGGCATAGTTGGACAGGCCGATCGGTTCCGGCGCGCGAATGTTCTC
The DNA here is from genome assembly GCF_023721755.1 of Pleomorphomonas sp. NRK KF1. Taxonomy (GTDB): domain Bacteria; phylum Pseudomonadota; class Alphaproteobacteria; order Rhizobiales; family Pleomorphomonadaceae; genus Pleomorphomonas. Next base: position 200,602 of record NZ_JAMDLH010000005.1, read on the forward strand.
GAAGCCGACGCGCGAGATCGAATAGATGATGTCGAGAACGAGCGGGAACCCGAGAAGGGCGATGAGAAAGGCCGTGAGCGGGGCGATCAGAAGGCGCCCCTCGAAACGGGAAGTCCGCGGCATACGGGTCTCGTCCTCGAAAGATCGGCGACGGCGGAAAGGTGCCGCGCGCCGGCCGGGGGGAAACCGGCGCGCGGAGTGGCGGCGCGGCGCTGCTGGCTCAATTATCTACCGCAACCCGCCGGAGTTGGGACAGGGGCGGTCAGGCCGCCACCGTCCAGATATGATCAGGGTTTCAGGAGTTCGGCCATGCCCGACTTGGTCGCAGCGAGCGCTTCGTCGAGCGATTTGTCGCCAGCCCAGTAGGCGGTGAATTCCTTGGCCTGCAACTCGTAGACCTGCAACGCCTTGGCCGCCGTGCCACCATGCATGACGAAGCCATAAGCGCCGGCGAACTGGCCGAGCTTGACGAGGTCGGGCCGTTCGGCGCTGACCTTGGCCACCACCTCGTCGCTGAGCGCCGGCGAGCCGCCGGCCTTGGCATAGATCTCCATGGCATCGGGCGTGCCAAGCCAGTTCAGGAACCTGACGGCGCCCTCCTTGTTCTTGGACGCCTTGTTGATGCCAAGACCGAGACCGTGGATATGGGTGAAGCGCCCCTCCGGGCCGGCAGGTGGCGCGACGGTGCCGATCTTGCCGGCGACGGCGGGCGTCTTCTCCTTGTTGTCGAGATCGCCGAAAGCGGCGTTCCACTGCACCATCGTGGCCACCTGGCCGGCGCCGAAGGCGGCGTTGGACTCGGCAAATTCGTAGGTGGTCGAGTCCTTGGGCGACGTGCCCTCGTCATAGAGCTTCTTGTAGATGTCGAGCGCCGTGCGATAGGCGGGGCTGTCGACGGTGATCTCGCCCTTGTCGTTCATCCAGTCGCCGCCCTGGGCGCGCGCGACCGAATGCCAGACCATCATGTTGAACAAGAGGTTCTTCATCTGGAGAACCGTGCCATAGCGGGTCGGGCTGTCCGAGTTGATCGACTTGGTGAAGAACAGCGCCGTCGCCATCCAGTCTTCCCAGGTCCAGGCGTCCGGGTCCTTTGGCTCGAGCTTCTTGCCGAGATACTTCTCGGAAATCTCGCCGTATTTCGCCTTCCAGTCGGCGTCGGACAGCAGCTTCTCGATGAGGTCGGTGCGGTAGTACATGAAGTGCAACGACAGGTCGGTCGGGATGCCGTACTGCTTGCCGTCATACTGCATGGTCGCCAGCACCTTCTCGGGGAAGGTCGCCTTGTCCGCGTCCGGCAGCGTGATCGGATCCATGAACGGCGCATAGCGACCGAGCGCGTATGTGGCGAGAAGGTTGACGTCGAAGTCGGTCGAGCCGGCGGCGAGATCGGCGGCCAGCTTGTCGAAGAAGCCATCGCGATTGAAGAAGATCAGCTTCACCTTGTCGGCGTCGGAAGCTGTGGCGTTGTAGGCGTCCGCCGCCTTGCGCAGGCCAGCCTCCTCAGGTCCTCCCGGCCATCCGAGAACGGTCACCTCGGCCATGGCTCCGGTCACACCCAACGCCGCGAACAGGGCGGCACTGGTCAGAAGGGTTTTCAGTCGCGTCATTTTGTGTCCCCTTGGATTCTATAATGTGCGACGGGCGAGATCGGCGGCGCCGATCACGCCAGCGGATTTTCCGAGAGCCGCGGCGCGGATCTCGGGCTTCAGGTGTGGCGGCAGATGCGCCAGCCGCGCTTCGAGGCGCGCGCGATAGCCGTCGGCCAGGCCGACGCCACCGCCGACGACCATGACGGCCGGATCGAACAGCAGTTGCAGGTTCTCAAGAAGCCGCGCGACCACATCGACCGAGCGGTCGACCACGGCGGACGCCCAGGCCTCGCCACGCGCCGCAGCGGCGAAGACGGCCGGCGCGTCGACGGAGTGGCCGAGCGCCGCAGCCGCATCGGCCAGAAAGCTGCCGCTCGCCAGCGTTTCGAGCGGGACCCCGGCCGTCTCGTGAGTGAAGCCGACCGAGCCGGCGACACCACCGCGACCGACGAGCAAGCGCCCACCGATGACGGCGCCGCCACCAATCCCCGTGGAGACGGTGACGAACACAAGATCGCGGCCGGCACCGGCGCCGAAGCGGTACTCGCCCCAGGCAGCCGCCTGCGCGTCATTGTGGAGCACCACCGACCTGCCGAGGCGCTCCGCCAATGCGTCGGCCAACGGATAGTTCGACGACACCGGCAGCGTACCGGGGTTGAGCGCCGACCAGCGGCCACCATGCACGACGCCCGTGACCGCGCCGCCCACGGCGCCATACCGACCCTGCCAGGGAGCCGCCAGCTCGGCGATGGCGTCGCACCAGTCATCCGGATCGACCTGCCTGTCCGTGCCTTGCTCGCGCCGGTCTACGACACGGTCGCCATCGACCAGAGCTACCAGCGTCTTGGTGCCGCCGAGATCGAAGGCCAGTGCCGGTTGGGTGGCAGCGGCGCGGGCCACATCGATGGCATCGGCAAACCAGCGCGCGATGTGCTCGGGACGGGTGATGGCCGAACCGACGACGACGCCGTGGGCGCCGAGCCGGATCGCTTCCGCCGCCTGTTCCGGTACGCGGATGCGCCCTTCAGCGATCACTGGCCGGCCAAGCCGCACGGCGGCGGCGAGCAATGGAAAGTCTGGCTCCGACGGCTCCGGGCCGCCGGTATATCCGGACATGGTGGTGCCCACGACATCGACGCCGAGCGCCACCACCGCCCTCGCTTCCTCGATGGTCGAGATGTCGGCCATGGCGAGTTTGCCTCGGGCATGCACGGCCTTGCAGAGATCGGCCACAGGCACGGGACGAACCCGATCGGTCGCATCGAAGGCAATGATGTCGGCGCCGGCGTCGGCCAGCGCGATGACATCGTCCAGAAAGGGCGTGATCCGGATCGGTGAGGTATCGAGATCGCGCTTGATAAGACCGATGATCGGCGCGTCCGTCGCCGCCCTGACCGCCTTGAGATTGGCGATGCCCTCGATCCGAAGCCCTCGACCGCCCGAGGCCAGGGCAGCCAGCGCGAAGCCGACCACCTGATCGGGGTGATCCAGCGGCCCCTCCGGCACCGGCTGACAGGAAACGACGAGCGATGAGGCAAAACGCTGGAGGCAGTCGGACACGGTTTCCTCGCTGCTGTTCACTGGAAGAGTGGTAGCAGCGAAAGAACCAGTCAGCAACCAGTTTGGACTAAAGGCCTATAATTTGCTCAACTGGTATCAAAGTGATCACATTCAATCCTGAGCGCGCAGCTCAACCAAAAAGTCGTAGCGCTCCCCGCAATAATAGGTGCGCGTGAACTCCACGGGGGTGCCGTCGGCCGTGAAGCAGCGACGCTCGGCAACCAGTAACGGCGCGCCGATCTCCAGGTGGAGCAGGCGCCCGTCCTCGATACCAGCCACAGCGGCGCGCAGCCGCTGCAAGGCCCTGACAGGCCGACGGTTTCGCTCGGCCAGCACGTCGTAGAGCGAACCCGTGACAACCTCCGGGTCGTCCAGCACGTCGGCCGGCACCACGGCGTGTTCGATGGCCATCGGCATGCCGTCGCCGGTTCTGAGGCGCTTCAGGCGGCAGACGCGGGCACCCACCGACAGATGAAGCGCCATGATCTCGGCCGGCGAGGCGGGGCCGACTTCCCGGCTGATCCACGTCATACCCGGTTCGATGCCGCGCGAGCGCATGTCCTCGGAAAAGGACGTGAGGGCGGACAGCGGCTTCTCGACTCGCTCGGCCACGGCGGTACGCGCGCCGTGGCGGCGAATCAGCACGCCGTCGCCGACCAGCGTCTCGATGGCCTTTCGCACCGACGTGCGGGAGACGTCGATCGCCTCCGCGAAGTCTCGTTCCCCAGGGAGAACGTCGCCAGTCCCGAGCACCCCTTCGGTAATCGCCTGTCTGAGCGCCGACGCGAGGTCACGATAGATGACGCCACTCGAATGCCGGTCGAGAGCGCCGCGAAGAAACTGGATGAGGGGCATTTGGCTGAGCGCGAAGTCGGACATTGGCCTGCGGAGCGATCTTGAGTTGTGCGTCCGATGTATCAGGTCGGTTCCGAAAGAGAAACACGGCGAGAGGTCACGATGGCGGCGCGTTCCCGCCCAACAATCGCCACCGGCTGCCGGCACCATCCGGAAACGCGAAAAAAGGAAGTTGGTGCCCCAGGCCGGACTCGAACCAGCACGTTCTCGCGAACAACAGATTTTGAGTCTGCCGCGTCTACCATTTCGCCACTGGGGCAGCGGAGGCGGACTATACCGGTCGGCGTTCAGCCGTCAACGGTCGATCGGAAAAAGATCGCTTCCGAAAGAGCTTCGTAGGCTAAGCGCCGTGCTTAACAAGGCGGAAAGGTCCCGCGCTTACTGTAGTCATCTCACTTGCCAGGAATCCGATCATGCCCATGCGTTTGCCCCCAGCCTCTCCGTCCGCCACATCCGGCGGCGCCCAGGCGATCCTGGGCGGCCGTCGCCTCGTCGGGCACCTCATGGGACGGCGCACCGTGACCCAGTCGATCATTGGCGAAAGCGACTACCCGACGTCGGACGAAACCCGTCCGGTGGCTCTCGTCGTTGACGACAGCCCGATCGCCCGCATGTTGATCGCCAGCATCCTGGAGTCCTTCGAGGTCGATGTGTACGAAGCGGGTGGCAGCGCCGAGGCGCAATCGGTCGTCGCCACCTGCCGGCCGGATGTCGTCATCGTCGACTGGACGTTGCGCTCGGAAACCGCGACCGACGTCCTCGACGCTCTTGAGGCCCGCTTTAGCGGCGAACTGCCGCCGGTTGTCATGATCAGCGCCTCGGCGCGCATGCCGACCGAGCTTCGCGCCACCGCGACGCTTCGCAAACCCTTCACGCCGCGCGAACTCTACGCAGCGCTCGCCGCTGCCTTCTCGGGCAAGGGAAGCGGCGCCGCCGAGGCCTGAGCGGATCCGGCAGCGCCTTTGTCATCACCTGATGGTCAGACCGACCGACGGCGCAAAGCCGCTTGTGGCGCCCATCAGCGTGCCACCGGCGGCGACAACGGGCGGATGGGCCAGGATCAGGCACCAGAACACCTTGTACTTGGAGTTCGGGTTGTAGGCGGTAGCGATGCCCATCAGGCTCATGTCCGGGTCCTTCATGCCGCGATCATGCGGCGGCGATTGCCGCCATCCCGAGAACGCCTCGGCCAACGTGTGATAGCCCGCCGCGACGTTTTCGCCGGCGTTGGAGAAAGGATAGCCATAGCTCTTGAGGCGCGTGCCGAGCAGGGAATGGCCGTCCACGTCGTGGCCCATCTTGTCGGCGGCCGCCATCTTCCTCGCATAGTCCTCGGCGATTCGGTTGAGACGCGGATCCAGCGTCAAAGGCGCGATGCCCGATTGCGCACGATACTGATTGAGCATGGCCAGCGCCTTGGTCTCGTCGACCCGAGCCGTCGGCGAGGCAAGGTCCTCGTAGAAGGTCGGCTTGGGTGGCGGTGGCGGTGCACTCTGGCAGGCGGCAAGAAACAATGCCGCGCAAAGCGGCAGGAAGGCGAAGGCGCGTCCGGACACGGGAATCTCCATGAAGGCTCGATCGGCAAACCGATCGGCAGGTGGATTTGCCAGCAAGAACACGAACGGATGGTTAAATTTCGGCAAGCCCTGGACATCGCGCAAGAGGCTGAATGGCTCTCGCCTTCGCCGTTGCCGGCATGCTAGGCTGACATTTCTCCGCAATTGTCCGTAGAGAGGTCAACCCTTGTCCGCCCTTGAAGAGATTGCCGCCATCGCCGGCGAAGCCGTGCTCTGGCGTCGCGATCTGCATCGCCGTCCCGAACTGCTCTACGCTCTCGACGAGACCTCCGCCTTTGTTGCCGGAAAGCTCGGCGCTTTCGGCCTCGACGAGGTCGTGACCGGCGTCGGAGGCTGCGGGGTCGTCGGCGTGCTCCGGGGGCGGCCGGGCAACCGGGCCGTGGCCCTGCGCGCCGACATGGACGCCTTGCCGATCGAGGAAATCACAGGGGCTCCCTGGGCCTCCCAGACGCCCGGGACCATGCATGCCTGCGGCCACGACGGCCATACGGCGACCCTCCTCGCCGCCGCACGCCATCTCGCGGCCGATCGCGATTTTACCGGCACGGTCGTTTTCGTGTTCCAGCCGGCCGAAGAGGGTGGCGCCGGAGCCCGGGCGATGATCGAGGATGGCCTGTTCCAACGGTTCCCAGTGGACGAGATCTACGGAATCCACAACCTGCCAGGACTGCCGGTGGGCCGCTTCGCCGTACGCCCCGGCGCCATCATGGCCTCCACCGACCGCTTCTACATTGATATCCTCGGTCGGGGCGGACACGCCGCCCGCCCGCACGAGACCATCGACCCCATTCTGGTGGGCGCCCAGATGGTCACGGCCCTCCAGTCGATCGTGGCGCGCAACACCGATCCGCTCGCCTCGGGCGTCGTCTCGGTGACGACGTTCCATGCCGGCAACACCGACAACGTCATTCCGCAGACCGCTCGCCTGTCGGGAACGGTCCGCGCGCTTGATGAGAAGGTTCGCGCGGACCTCGAGGCGTCGGTCGGCCGCATCGCAACGGCCGTCGCTTCGACGTTCGGCGCCGAAGCACGCGTCGCCTACGAGCGCGGTTATCCGGTGACCGTAAACCACGTGGCGCCCGCAGGACGGGTTGGCGATGTCGTCGAAGGCCTCTTCGGCAGCAAGGCCATCAACCGGACCGGGGCGCCGTTGATGGCGGCGGAAGACTTCTCCTACTACCTCGAGCGCGTACCCGGCGCCTACTTCTTCATGGGTAACGGTCCTTCGGCCGGCCTCCACCACCCCGCCTACGATTTCGCGGACGACGCCATCGCTCCGGGCGCTGCCGTCTGGGCCGCCTTGGCCAAGGCAAGCCTTGCCGCCGCGACGTGATCCGATCACCGCTTAATGCTTTGGGAACGACCGCCTTCTAGGCTGTCCGAGCGGTCGATGCGGACCGCCCGGAGGGCATGATGCTCCGTCTCCTGTGGTTGGTATTGGCGGCAACGGTGGTGATCGGATTCTTCGCGCCCGAGCTGCAGCGACTTGCAACTTTGCCGGAAGCCAAGGACACCCCCGCGCCGGCCGCCAAACCGAAGCCCGCCCTCCCGTTCGGCAGGGTCGAAATCGCCGCCGACGGTCGCGGCCACTTCGTCTTTACCGGTCGCGTCAACGGCCGGCCACTGTCCATGCTGGCCGACACCGGGGCGACCCTGGTGGCCCTGCGCGCGTCCGACGCCCGAACCGCCGGCCTGATTGTTCTTCCCGGCGACTATACGGCGAAGGTGTCAACCGCCGGCGGCGTTGCCGAGGCCGCCCGTGTCCGCCTTCGCGAGATCGAAGTCGGCGATATCAGGGTGAGCAATGTCGATGCCTTGGTCCTGTCCGATGAGCAACTCGCCACCAATCTCTTGGGAATGAGCTTCCTCAGCCGCCTCAAGGCCTTCTCAATCGAGAACGGACGCCTTGTCCTCAGCCAGTAAACGCCTCGCCACCTTGCAGCCAAGAGGGCGCAAGACATTCCGGCGAAGATGCGGCGGAAACCTACTCGGCGGTCTTCGACTTCATCGCCGTCTGCATGCGCTCGGCCGCACCGCGCAGGGTAATCCTGACGAGAACGGTCCCGCTCTCATCCTTCTCCACGCCAGAGAGCTGGCCGTCGACGCGGGCTACGGCGGCCTTGAGGGCGGCGAGCGCCAGGTTGCTGTCGGCCGCGCAAGCCCCCTTGGCCCCAGCGGCGGCGCGCACCTGCACCTGCAGGCCGGCGGTCTCGAAGTCGATGCCCCTCAGGTCGATCTTCATGTCGACCGGCAGGGTGCCAAGCTCCGTATAGGCGGCAAAGGCGGCAAAACGCACCACGGATCGAAGGTTGTCCTTGCCGCCGGCAAGCTCCGGATCCTCGCCCTCGACCTCGAAGAGCTGCACGGCCCCGGCTTCCTTGGCCGCATCGAGCCATTCGCGCACGAAGTCGGCGACCTGCACGTGCTCGCGCTCCTTCTTGCCGCCTCCCATCAACGCGAGGCAGGCTTCCAGCATCTGCTTGTACTCGAAGACCCGCACGGTGGATCGGGTTACTTCATCCATGCCGGACTTGAGCGCGGCCTCCGCCGCGATGCGTGCGCCGTAGATCGCGCTGATGTCGACGCCGACAAGAACGTTGACCGGCGCCCGCGTTTCCGCGCCAAGCACCAGTGAAGCCATCAGCGCCTGCTTCGGCCCGTTCGGCGTCGGAAACTCCACGGCCCGGATACCGCTCTTGTAGGTTTCGACGTAGGCCTTGAGGCCGAGACGCGCCCCACTCGTCACGTCGCGGAGCATCAGCGGCGACACCTCGTTGGTTCGAAGAATATCACGGCCGAACAGGCGGGCGCAGGACGGGTTGGCGAAGAAGGGGTGTCCATCGGTGTTGATCTGCAACACCGCGAAGGGGGAGGACTCGATGATGGTATCGGCAACCATGACGCGCGTCCGCCAAACGTCCGCTAGCATCGAACGAAGACACTCGAAGGCGAAGGTCAGCTTGCCGACCTCGCCACCCCAAGACCGAAGCGGTTGGCCGCGATCGGCCGAGGCGGGATCATGCAGCATGGCCTCGACACCCGCCCGAACCCGACGCAAAGGCCACCACACCATCATCAACATGACAAGCTCGGTGACGCCGGCCGCCGCCATTCCGCCCCCGAGCGCAATCGTGACCGCCCGTTCGTCGCGGACCGTCTCGAGGCTGGTGATTTCTCCGACGTCCACCCTCAGGAAGATGTGAAAGGGTGTCTGCGATGCCTCCGGCGGATAGTAGAAGTCGGCCTTGGCGCTACCGGCCGGGCGGAACACGGTACGCCCCGTGCGCATGACGGCGTTGAAAGTCGCCTCGACGCGCTCACCGAACACCTGTTGTTCATGCCCGGAGCCATCGTAGAGCCCGCCGCCACGAATGGCGCCGATCACCACCAACCGCTCGGCAACTCGGGTGATCTCGTCGGCCTTGCTCTGGAAGCGAGGATCGATTGCCGCGGACAGGATCTTGCCCACATCGGCATAGCGTCGTTCGAGATACCGTTCGTCGTCGTGGTCGCGCACGACGCTGGTAATCGAAAGAAGAGCGGCGACCACCGCGCCGAATGCCAGTATCGACGGCCTGAGGATCGTGGAGATGTGGAAAGCCGCTGATGCCACAGGATGTGTTCTCTTGAGGAAAGGCTCCAGATCGCAGTTTCTCGATCCTACCAGCCCCGTGTTGCCGGCTCGTTAACTGCCATATCGCCGGCAGTTGCCGGGTAAAGCTGCCACGGCAAGCGACGCCTAACCGGTAAAGGTGATCGTGTTTCCCTGGCGTGGCTTCAGAAAGAACACGTGCTCGAGATTATAGACGGTACTGCCCGTGATGCTCTTCATGACGTTGGCGAAGGGCGAGGTGAAGGCGTAGGTGACCCGCCCCACGACGACCTCGTCGCCGACCGTTGCAATGGTATCGGGAACCGCGAGCCCGGCGGGCGGAGCCACATTGACCGTCGCGGCCGTATCGTGGCGCGCCTTCGACCATGCGACCTTCTGTCCCGACGAGGTAATGTCGACAACGACCAGAACGACCTTCGCCACGGAGGCGTCGTAGGGCTCGATAATGGCTGTTGTCGCGTCGAATATGTTGTTCATCATCGCCGAGCTGATCGAGCTCTGCTGGGCGACGAGATCGGATATGGTGCTGGCCGCCCGGCTGACCTTGCGATCGACGATCAGCGCCGTCGTCACCTCGCCGCAACCGGCATAGATGATCAGCATCAGCGGCAGGATCAGCGCGAACTCCACAGCCGACACGCCCCGACGCTCGACCGCGAAGCGCCCGACGAGCCGACCGAGCCGCACCCCGAGCTGGCCGAACCGCGCTACCATGGGAATGGCTCCGTCTGAAAGGCGACGACGGCGCCGAGCAACTGTTCGCCGTTCGCCAGCCTCGTGCTGCTGCGCGCCAGCATGTTGAACAGAACCGGCCAAGCGTAGAAGCTGCGGACCACGATGATCTCGTTCTTGTTGCCGTTGGTGTACTGCGTCGACGTTATGTTGCCATCCTCGTCAAGCGGACTGGTTGGCGCGTAGGACGTGAAGCTCGAATAGGATTGCACGTCGACGTAAAGGCGCGTCTCGCAATCGACGAGGTTGACCATGCCCTCGCAGACCTTGGTCTTGAACTGCTCCTGGGAAAGTGACTGCGCCTTGGCCTCGCCCGTCCGGATCAGGCGGGAAGCCGACACGGTGGCGGTGTCGAGCAACTGACCGACGAAGAACATCAGCGCCATTTCGAGAATGGCGAACAGCAGCAGGAAGAACGGAATCGAGACGATGGCGAACTCCACCGCCACCGCGCCACGACGATCGGACAGAAGCCGCCCATGCGGAGACGCGCCATCTCCGGCCGTACCGGTGGGGCGATTACGATGGAAGGGCCAGATCCTGCGCAATGAGGCTTCTCCCGCTGCGAATAGGCTCGCAAGAACGGAGTGTGCCCCCGAACACCTTACCAAGCAGTGTAACCGATCGTGAACTATTGGCTGTTCGGCGCGGCGGGAACCGAGGCGCCCGAGGAGTTTCCGCTCGCACCGGTCGCCGTGGTGGTCGGGGCGCCGCTGCCCGAGCCATTGTGCTGGGCAACCTGCCCGAGAATGCCGCCGAAGTGTTGCGAGTCGTCGCCCGGCACGGCAGCCGGCTGGCAATCCGGCAAACAGCTCAGGGATTGCCGCTTGGCTCCCTTGTAGACGGTAACCAGATTCTCCGTCGCTGCAAGCACGGCGAGCTGGACGTCGGTGATGGTCTCGCCCTGCTCGTCAAGAACGATGAGGTTGGTCTGGCCATAGGCTCGACCGGTGACGATCAGCGTCTGCGCATCCTGCAATGTCGCATCGGCGATCGCCGGGTTGCCGATCACGATCGTGCTCGCCGGGGCGGCGAGGCGATAGATCCGGGCCTGGTCGAGCTCGACCTTCACCATGTCGGCGGCGCCGCTGGCGACGGGCGCGCCGACCGTTCCAATCACCACGGCCGCAAGAAGAGCCGAACGCACGAGCCTTGAGGACATGGGACGCTCCGGTAACCATCTGTTCACCGAGATCATCCCGAAAGTTGGTAAACAAAGCGCCAACGCTATCGCACTTCTCGGCGTTTCGGACTGATGCAGCCCGGCGGAGTGCAGCGACCGTTTCAAAATGGACTTGTCGCTAGCCTTCGCGAAGCAACGAAAAGAAGCCTTTTCTGGACCTCCTTGGTATTTGCCGGCTCTCGACGCAAGGTAAATGAAGAGTTTTCTGCCCAGCAGTTCAGTTAACTTTAACCATCCAACGACTTCCACCGATAGAGGCGAGTTTCTACGATCACCTTAACTCACTGGAAACAGCTGGCGGTCTAGATTGATCGCGGTTCAGACGGGTCAGGCGAAAATAGACCATCGAACCTGTGCTGTCAGATATGTGAGCTTAGGAGTACCTCAAATGAAGGCTCTCGTTTCGCGTTTCCTTAAGGACGAGTCCGGCGCCACCGCCATCGAATACGGCCTGATCGCCTCGCTGATCGCCGTTGCCATCATCACCGCCGCCACCACGCTCGGCACTAACATCAGCGCCACGTTCAATAAAATCACCACCGAGCTCAACAAGTCGGGGACGACTGGCACCGGCACCGGCACATAATCCAGTCCAGGCAAGACGATCCAAGCGATCGGGGAAGACGCCTACCTGAGGCGTTCTCCTCGTGGGAGCCTTGGAAGTCGGATTTCCCAAAGGGGAGGCCAAAACGGCCTCCCCTTTTTTGGTTCCCGGAAGGTCACCACTGTTCAGGGGCCATTTACCCTGTTTGGCTAGTCTCGCTCGCCGTCCCCCTTCTGGAAGGCACCCTGGAGACCAACCGCCTTGAACATCGCCGCCTCCCTCCTTAGTGCCGTCTTTCCCATCGTGGTCACGGTCGCCGCCTGTTACGACTTCCTGACCATGCAAATCCCCAACAGATTTCCAGCGGTACTCGCCATCGCCTTTCTTGCCTTGGCGTTTCTGATCGGTCTGCCACTTCCGACGATCGGCCTCCATGTTGTTATCGGCATCGGTCTCCTCGTCGGGACCTTTGCCCTGTTTGCCTTCGGCTATCTCGGTGGAGGCGACGCCAAGCTCGCCTCGGCCATCGCACTCTGGCTAGGCATTGAACAGGCTCTACCTTTCCTGATCCTGACCGCTTTGTTCGGCGGTGCGCTGTCGCTCGCCATATTGAGCTTTCGATCCCTACCGCTTCCCGGTTTCATGCTTGGCTGGACTCCGGCCCAGCGCCTGCACGAGAAGGGGGCCGGCATTCCCTACGGTGTGGCGATCGCCGCGGCCGCACTGATGGTTTTCCCCGATACCCTTTGGTTCACCGTCTTCGCTTCGATGTGACGTCAAGGAAGTCCATTTCCCGACGAGTCCCGAACGGCCGAAACAAACCGAGACGATTTCAAACACCTTATTAACCATAAATTCAGCGTTACCCCGTGTACTTGGACGTCGAATGGAACGTTCGTCGTCCTGCGTCGCGAGGCAACATCATGCGCCCGATCCAATTGATCATTTTGCTCGTCGCTGGTGTCGCCGCCGCTGGCGCCGGCCTCATCGCGACACGGATCGGCACCCGCGACACCGCTGCGCCGCAGGAAGTGGCGGTCCAGCCCGCCGCCCCTCCGATCGACCTCGAAGACGTTCTCGTCGCGGCCAGGGACATCGGAATCGGCAAGGGTATCGACGCCGACAGCCTCGTCTGGAAACCCTGGCCCAAGGACGGATTGAGCGAGGGTTATATCCAGCGATCGGGTGAGCCGGACGCCGTCACCGATCTCAAGGGCATGCTGGCGCGCACACCCATCCTCGCCGGCGAACCCATCCGCAAGGCCAAGCTGGTGCGATCGGATCGCGGTTTCCTGTCCGCCGTGCTGCCCGAGGGCATGCGCGCCGTGGCAGTTCGCGTCAACGCCGCCTCGACGGCCGGCGGCTTCATCCTGCCGGAAGACCGCGTCGACATCCTGCTGGTGCGCCAGAAGGACGCCAACGAGGCCGTGGCCGAGACCATCCTCACCGATGTGAGGGTGCTGGCCATCGACCAGTCGGTACAGCAGACCGGCGACGACAAGCAGCCATCGATGGTCGCGCAAAACACGGCAACGCTGGAGCTCACACCCGACCAGACCGAACTCGTCACCCAGGCTCAGCAGATCGGTTCGATCTCACTGGCGCTGCGTCCGCTCGTCGACGCCAACCAGCCCGCCGCACGGCAACGCAAGCCGACCGGCATCGCCGTCGTGAAATTCGGTGTCGTCTCCCGCGTCACGGCTCAGCAAGCGCCATGATCAAAAAGCTTCGACCGATCGCAACTCCAGGAACCCCGGTCATGAACCGCTGCCTAGCGCTGATTCTTCCTCTCGCGGGCCTTCTTGTCGCCAGCCTCGCGGATACGCCGGCCCGGGCCGCCGATCCTGCCGCCATTCGTTCGGTGAGCGAGATCGAGGGGCGGGTCGTCAATCTCGGCCTCAACAAGTCGATGGTGATCGACCTGCCCGAGGACATCCGCGATGTCCTGGTGTCCAACCCGGCCGTCGCCGACGCAGTGGTGCGCAACAACCGGAAGATCTACCTGATCGGCATGAGCGTCGGCGAAGCCAACGTCTTCCTGTTCGGCGATGGCAACCGCCAGATCGCCCATTTCGAGCTGGTCATTGGCCGCGACACCGTTGGCCTCGAAAGCACGCTCGCCGAGGTGATTCCCGGCTCGCATATCAAGGCGCAGTCGCTCGGCGACTCGCTCGTGCTGTCGGGCACGGTAACCTCCCCGGAAGCGGCGGCGACGGCTGCGACTATCGCGGCCAAGTTCGTCGGCTCGAGCGACAAGATCGTCAACTCGATCACCGTCTCCGGTTCCGACCAAGTCAATCTTCGCGTTGTCATCGCCGAAGTGGAAAAGAACACCGTCCGGAAACTCGGCATCGACATGGCCGGCACGGTGGGCGCCGTTGCCGCTGCGAGTTCCCCCAACAACCTCGCCTACAATCTGGCGGGGCTATCGTCCGATTCCACCAAGTTGTTCGGCATAACCGATGGGTCCGCCAGCTCGGCGGTCAACATCGGAACCGACCGCTTTACCATGATGATCAACGCCCTGAAGACGCAGGGCGTGGTCCGAACGCTGGCCGAACCGAACGTCACCGCCATCTCCGGTCAGCCGGCCAAAGTGGTGGTGGGCGGCGAGATCCCCTACACGCTGGTCAGCGACAACGGCAACACGATCAACTTCAAGGAATACGGCGTCATTCTGAAGTTTACGCCGGTGGTGCTGAGTTCCGGGCGCATCAGCCTCAACATCAACACCGAGGTGAGCGACATCGACACCTCGCTCAGCTCCAGCGTGCCCGCCCTGAAGAAACGCGGCGCAGAGACCACGGTCGAAGTCCCGTCGGGCGGCGCCATCGCCATCGGCGGACTGCTGCGCGACAACATCTCCAAGACCATCAACGGCACGCCGGGTCTGTCCGATCTGCCGATTCTCGGCGCGCTGTTCAAGAGCGATGCCTACCAACGCCAGCAGACCGAACTGGTGGTTTTCGTGACGCCCTATCTCGTGAAACCGACCGCGCCTTCCGCGATCACCCGGCCCGATCAGAACCTCAACTTCCAGGCCGATGCCCAGAGCTATTTCCTGAACCAGATCAATCGTATCTACCGCGTCAACGGCGCCGCTTCCGGTTCCTACCAGGGCCGCTACGGCTTCTCCTATGAATGAGCCGGCGCAGCGGAGGAGTGCCATGCAGGCGATGAACTTCCTTACCCGTCACAAGAGACTGCTACGCCGGTCCGCGAGGCCGGCAGCGATCGTCTTGGTGCTCGCATTGTCCGCCTGCAACCAGAAGGGCCAAGCGCTGACGGACGGTCTGCCGGTCGATGGCTACCGCACCGCCTATCCGATCGCCGTTACCGAGGCGCCGCAGACGCTCGACATCCCGGTCGGGACCGGCACCGGAGGCCTTTCGCCCGAGCTTCGTGCCGTCGTGGCCGACTTCGGCGCCGACGCCGCGCGAAACGCAACCGGGCCTGTCGTCGTGATGACGCCTGCGGGATCGGTCAACCAAGCCGCCGCCGATTATCTCGCCCGCCAGATCCGGACCACGCTCAAGCAGTCGGGCGTCGCGCCAACCTATCTGAGGTCGCAGACCTACGCCGTCGCCGATGCCCGTATTCCCGCGCCGATCCGGCTCGGCTTCACGCGCATCAAGGCCGTCAGCCCACCTTGCGGCCGTTGGACGACCGACATCATGCCCGACAATCAGAAGGGCGATGACGGCGCCGAGTTCGGCTGCGCCACCCAGGCCAATCTCGCGGCCATGGTGGAAAATCCGAACGACCTCCTGATGCCTCGGGCCGAGACACCGGTGCGCGGCTGGCAGCGCTGGGACATGTTGCAGAAGGCAGCCAAGGGATCGAGCCCGTCGGCTACCTATCCGACTTCGACCTTCTAGGAATCCGACGGCCATGACCACCGACGACACGCTCGTTCCCCCCTCTTCCGGCCGCGCCGCCGATTCAGACGGACTGAAGCCGGTGCCGCGCATCGCCATTCAGGCCTTCTGCGAGACACCGGAAATCGCCGATGTGCTGGAACAGGCGGCCGCTGATCGCCGCATGGCCAAGGCGCATGTCAAGGTGCATCAGGGTGGCGTCGCCGCCGCTCTTGATTTCTATGCCGCTGCGCCGACACCGAACCTGCTGTTCGTGGAAACGCGCGAGCGGCGTGAACAGGTACTGGACCAAGTGGACCAGCTGGCCACCGTCTGCGACGCCGGGACCAAGGTGGTGCTGATCGGCCATCACAACGACGTCGCCCTCTATCGCGACCTGATGCGGCGCGGCGTCTCCGAATACATGGTCGCCCCCTTCGACCTTTACGACGTCATCCGCGAGATCGGCGAGATCTACTTGGCGCCGGATGTGAAGCCGGTGGGACGGACCATCGCCTTCGTCGGCGCACGCGGCGGGTCCGGCTCGTCCACCGTCGCTCACAACGTCGCCTTCGCCCTGTCGCGAAACTTCGACGGGGGTGTCGTCCTGGCCGACCTCGATCTGCCGTTCGGCACGGCGAGCCTCGATTTCAACCAGGAACCCGCGCAGACGCTTGCCGATGCGCTCGCCGCCGGCGAGCGGGTCGACGACGTCTTTCTCGACCGGTTGCTGGCCAAATGCGCCGACAACCTTAGCCTGCTCGCCGCACCGGCAACGCTCGATCGCTCCTTCGATCACGACGAGATGGCCTTCGAGCCGATTGTCGATGCCGCCCGCGTCAGCGCTCCGGCCGTCATCCTCGACCTGCCACACGTCTGGACGGCCTGGGTCCGCCGGCTTCTCGGCGCCGCCGACGAGGTGGTGATCACCGCCATGCCGGACCTCGCCTCTCTCAGGAACGCCAAGAATCTCATCGACCAGCTGAAGATTGCCCGGCCGAACGACGAGGCGCCGCGCCTCGTCATCAACCAGGTGGGACTGCCGAAGCGCCCCGAGATCAAGCCCGCCGACTTCCAGAAGGCGCTGCAGCTCGAACCGGCCGCCATCATCCCCTTCGATGCCGCCCTGTTCGGCACGGCGACCAACAACGGCCAGATGCTCGCCGAGATCAACGCGCGGTCACCGATCGCGCAGATCTTCGAAACGCTCGCCGCGCGGCTGACCGGCCGCACGACGGTGCGCAGCGGCCGCAAGTCGGCGCTCAGTCCCCTGCTCGCCCGTCTGCCGCGCCTCAAGGCGCACTGACGGTCAGGACGCGGAGAGGTTCAATGTCCTTTGGCAAGCGTGGCTCTTTCGGTTCGGCACAGGAGAAACCGGCTGCGGCCCCGGCAGCGCGGGTCGTCGAGGCTGCGCCCGTCGTCGCTCCGGCGGCCAAGCCGGCGCCTGCCCCCGCCGCCCGCTCCGCGCCTCCGGCGCCGGAGGTGCAGGAACGGCGCAAGTCCGACAGCTACTACGACACCAAGTCGTCGATCTTCTCGGCGCTGATCGAGACCATCGATCTCAGCCAGCTCGCTAAGCTCGACATCGAGACGGCGCGCGAGGAAATCCGCGACATCGTCGGCGACATCATCTCGCTGAAGGCGGTGGTGATGTCGATCTCCGAGCAGGAAGAGCTGCTCGACGACATCTGCAACGACGTTCTCGGCTACGGTCCGCTCGAACCGCTGCTGGCGCGCGACGATATCGCCGACATCATGGTCAACGGGGCCAACGCCACCTTCATCGAAGTCGGCGGCAAGATGGTCAAGACCGGCGTGCGGTTCCGCGACAACGTGCAGCTGATGAACATCTGCCAGCGCATCGTCAGCCAGATCGGCCGCCGCGTCGACGAAGCGTCGCCGATCTGCGACGCCCGCCTTCCCGACGGCAGCCGCGTCAACGTCATTGCACCGCCACTCGCCATCGACGGCCCGACACTGACCATCCGCAAGTTCAAGAAGGACAAGCTGACGCTGCCGCAGCTGGTCAAGTTCGGCTCGATCACGCCAGAAGGCGCCACCATTCTCGAAATCATCGGTCGCTGCCGCTGTAACGTGTTGATTTCGGGCGGTACCGGCTCGGGCAAGACGACATTGCTCAACTGCCTTACCGCCTACATCGAGCCGACCGAACGCGTGATCACCTGCGAGGACGCCGCCGAGCTTCAATTGCAGCAGCCGCATGTCGTCCGCCTCGAAACGCGCCCGCCCAACCTCGAGGGCGAAGGCCAGGTGACCATGCGCGATCTCGTGAAGAACTGCCTGCGCATGCGTCCCGAGCGGATCATCGTCGGCGAAGTGCGCGGACCAGAGGCCTTCGACCTGCTGCAGGCGATGAACACCGGCCACGACGGCTCGATGGGCACGCTGCACGCCAACACACCGCGCGAGGCAATCTCCCGTATCGAATCGATGATTTCCATGGGCGGCTACACGCTGCCGTCCAAGACGGTGCGCGAGATGATCGTCACGTCGATCGACGTCATCATTCAGGCGGCGCGCCTCAGGGATGGCTCGCGCCGTATCACCCACATTACCGAAGTGGTCGGCCTCGAGGGCGACGTGGTGATCACCCAGGACCTGTTCGTCTACGACATCGTCGGAGAGGAAAGCGACGGCCGGCTGATCGGTCAGCATCGCTCCACCGGCATCGGCCGTCCGAAGTTCTGGGATCGTGCGCGCTACTACGGCGAGGAGCGTCGTCTCGCCGCCGCGCTCGACGCCTCCGAGGCGCCAGCACCGTCAGGCGCATATAGCTGATCGAGCGGCGGCAACAGGGAGAAAGAGCATGGAGATCGACATCCGCATCCTTGCGATGATGGGCCTCGTCGGCTTCTCGATCGCCGCCTTGCTCTACGGCTTTCTCTACGGCCGCATCGAGCGACAGGCATCGGCCGAACGGCGCAGGACACTGGTGGCGGCACCAGCCGTCGATATCGATCGAACCAAGACGACCGCCACTCCGAGCGCCCGCCGTCGCAACGTCCAGGAAACGCTGAAGGAGCTGGAAGCCAAGCAGAAGCACAAGGCGTCCAAGTCCACCAACCCGCCGATGCAGCTCCGGCTTGCTCAGGCCGGGCTCAGCCTGACCATCGTTCGCTTTTACATCTATAGCACCATGACCGGCCTCATCATCTCGGTGGCCTGCTTGCTCGTCGGCCTGCCGGTCTTCCTAGTGCTCGGCGCCGGTTTCGTCGGCGCCGTTGGCCTGCCTCGCTTTCTGGTCAACTTCATCCGCAAGCGCCGTCACGCTGCCTTCATCGACGAACTCGCCAACGCCGTCGAGGTGATCGTCCGGGGCGTCAAGGCCGGCCTGCCGCTCAACGACTGCCTCAGGATGATTGCCAGCGAAGCCAAGGAGCCGGTCAAGAGCGAGTTTCGCACCGTGGTCGAGGCGATGCAGCTCGGCATGCCGATCGACGAGGCGGTCACTCGTATGTACGAACGCGTTCCGCTGCCGGAGACCAACTTCTTCGGCATCGTGCTGTCCATTCAGTCGAAGGCAGGCGGCAACCTGTCCGAGGCCCTCGGCAATCTCGCCAAGGTGCTGCGCGAGCGCAAGAAGATGCGCGCCAAGATCCAGGCCATGAGCATGGAGGCGAAATCCTCGGCCGGCATCATCGGTTCCCTGCCGATCATCGTCACCGTTCTCGTCTACCTCACCAGCCCCGATTACATCATGGTGCTGTTCGTCACGCCGATCGGACAGGTCGTCCTCGGCATTTCCATTCTCTGGATGCTGATCGGTGTCTTCGTCATGAAGCGCATGATCGCCTTCGACTTCTGAGAGGCATCATGGGCGCACTCATCGACACCCTGCGCGATCCGGTGGCCTTGATGGCCATTCTGGTATCGCTCGCCATCTTCGCCACCATTCTCAGCCTGGCCATGCCCCTCCTGTCGAGCGACCGGTTGCCGGCGCGCATGCGCGCGGTGGCCGACGAGCGCGAGAAGATCCGCCAGCGCGAGCGCGCCCGTCTCGCCGAGGAGGGACGCGGCTCGCTGCGCGGCAAGGAATCCAAGGCGTACATGCGCAGCCTCGTCGAACGACTGTCGCTCAGAAAGGCGCTGCTCGACGACAAGGGCGAGGAAAAGCTGAAACAGGCCGGCTTCCGCAGCGAGGCGGCCACCACCACCTTCCTGTTCGCCCGTTTCGTGCTGCCTTTCGGCTTTCTGATCCTGGCGATCTTTTACGTCTTCATCGTCTTGAAGATCGATCGCCCCCTGCCCTTCAAGGTGGGCATATGCCTGGTCATCGCCTACGCCGGGTTTTATCTGCCGATCATCTTCGTCTCCAACGCCCTGCAGAAGCGCCAGCAATCGATCAAGCGGGCCTTCCCCGATTCTCTCGATCTGCTCTTGATCTGCGTCGAAAGCGGCATGTCGATCGAGCACGCGTTCCGGCGCGTCTCCGAGGAGATCGGCAGCCAGTCGCTGCCGCTGGCCGAGGAGCTCAGCCTGACCACGGCCGAACTGTCCTTCCTGCCCGATCGTCGGCAAGCCTATGAGAATCTGGCCAACCGCACCGGCCTCGACGGCGTCAAGGCGGTCTGCCTCGCGCTGATCCAGTCCGAACGCTACGGCACGCCGCTCGGCCAGACCTTGCGCGTGCTCAGCCAGGAAAACCGCGACATGCGGATGAACGAAGCGGAAAAAAAGGCGGCGGCGCTGCCGCCCAAGCTGACCGTGCCGATGATCGTCTTCTTCCTGCCGGTCCTGTTCGCCGTCATCATGGCGCCGGCCATCATCAAGATCAGCTCGCTGTAAGCACTACCTTCGCAAACCGAAAAGCCCCGGTCGGTCGCCGGGGCTTTTCTTTATGCGACTATATTGCCGTGCTTACTTGGTACCGTACATGCGGTCACCGGCATCGCCGAGACCGGGCACGATGTAGCCCTTCTCGTTGAGGTGGCTGTCGATGGCAGCCGTGAACACCGGCACGTCCGGGTGCGCGTCGGTAAAGTTCTTGATGCCTTCAGGCGCTGCGAGAAGGCAGACGAAGCGAATGTCGCGAGCGCCGCGTTCCTTCAGCTTGTCGACGGCGGCGATCGACGAGTTGCCGGTGGCCAGCATCGGGTCGACCACGATGGTAAGGCGGTCGGACAGATCGGCCGGAGCCTTGAAGTAGTATTCGACCGGTTGCAGCGTCTCATGGTCGCGGTAGATGCCGATGTGAGACACGCGGGCCGCCGGCACCAGATCAAGCATGCCCTCGAGCAAGCCGTTGCCGGCGCGCAGCACCGAAGCGAACACCAGCTTCTTGCCCTCCAGCGTCGGTGCCACCATGGTCTGAAGCGGCGTCTCGATTTCCACCTCGGTAAGCGCCAGGTCGCGCGTCACTTCGTAGCAGAGAAGCGTCGAGATCTCGCGCAACAGCCGCCGGAAGCTCGCTGTCGAGGTTTCCTGCTTGCGCATGATGGTAAGCTTGTGCTGCACCAGCGGATGATCGATGACCTTGACGCTCATGGGTTCCTCGCGGACGTTGGGTTTTGGCGACCATAGAGACTCGGAGCCGCCTCCGAAACCGGCATTTTCCCCGATCTCCACCAGATTCCGGCTCACAGCCGGGCGAGAAGCCGCGCTTTGGTTGCCGCGTCGCAAAAGGCATCCTCGACCGCCGTGCGCGTCACCATGGCAAGGTCAGCCTCGGTCAGACCGAACGTGTCGCGCGCCACACGATACTCATGGCCGACCGACGTCCAGAAGAACGGCGGATCGTCGGTGTTGAGCGAATGGCGCACGCCTGCCGTCCGCAGTGCCGGCAATGGATGGTCGGCGTAGCTCTCGTAAACGCCAAGCGTGACATTGGACACCGGACAGACCTCAAGGTGGATGCCCTCATCGACAATGCGGCGAACGAGATCGGCATTCTCGATGGCGCGCACGCCATGGCCGATGCGCTTCACCGGAATGGCGTCGAGCGTTGCCGCCACTCCCTCCCAGGAACACCACTCGCCGGCATGACAGGTGAGCGGCAGACCAGCCTCGGAAGCGATCTGGAACGCGGGAGCGAACTCGTGTGGAGCATGAAGGCGCTCTTCGCCGGCCATGCCGAAGCCAACGACCTCCGGCACAAGGTTGTTCACGGCCATGCGTGCCGCTTCGACGCCCCGCTCGGGACCGTAGTGACGCTCGATGAGCGGGATCAGACGACCGACGATACCGGTCGCCGCCTCGGCCCGGCGCAATCCCTCAACAATTCCGTCGAGATAAGCGCGATAGCCGAGACCTGAGCGTTCGCCGAAGTCCGGCGACACGAAAAACTCCGTGTAGATGGAGCCGGCCGCAGCGGCCTGACGCTGGTAGACCTCGGCGATCTCGGCGAAATCCTCGGGGGTCCGGAAGACGGAGGCTGCAAGGTCGTAGGCGACGAGAAAGGCGGAGAAGTCCGTCCAGAGGTAGCGCCCTTCCGCGTCGAACAGGCGCGACACGTCTACCCCGTAGCGAGCCGCGTTGCGGCGGACGAGATCCGGCGCGGCGCCGGCTTCGAGATGAACGTGAAGTTCGGCCTTCGGCACCGAAGGCACGGCGGTCGGTTCGGTCATGGGTCGTCTTTCAGATCAGAGAGCGGCCATGCAGGCCGGGCGCAAGGCCAAGCCAGGCGGCAACGGTTTCGGCCATGTCGGCGAAGGTGTCAGGCCGTCCGGCCGACCCGGGCGGCACGCCCCGCCCGGCGAATAGCGCCGGCACGCGCTCGCGCGTGTGGTCGCTGCCGCGCCATGTCGGATCGCAGCCATGGTCGGCGGTGATGAGCAGCATGTCGCCCTCGCCCATCGCCGCCTCCACCTCCGGCAGACGCCGGTCGAAGGCTTCGAGGCAGGCGGCGTAGCCGGCAACGTCGCGCCGATGGCCATATTCGGTGTCAAAGTCGACCAGATTGACGAAGACGAGATCGCCGGCGCCGGCTTCGCCAAGGGCGGCGATGCCGAGATCGAGGTTGCCGTCGTTGGACTTGCCCTTGCGGGTGATGGTGATGTTCTGATGGGCGAAGATGTCGCCGATCTTGCCGATGCCATAGACCTTGCCGCCGGCCGCCTCGACGCGGGTGAGCAGCGTCGGTTCCGGCGGCGGCACGGCATAGTCGCGCCGGTTGGCGGTGCGCTTGAAGGTCTCTCTGGTCTCGCCGACGAAAGGACGGGCGATGACCCGCCCGACGCGGTAGGGATCGACCAGTTTGCGGGCGATCTCGCAGTCGGCCAAGAGTTTGGCGAGGCCGAAATGCGTCTCGTGAGCGGCGATCTGCAGCACCGAGTCGGCCGAGGTGTAGACGATCGGCTTGCCGGTACGGATATGCTCCTCGCCAAAGCGATCGATGATCGCGGTGCCGGACGCGTGGCAATTGCCAAGAATGCCCGGCACGCCGGTCTCGCGCACATAGGCGTCGATGAGGTCGGCCGGGAAGCTCGGCGGTTCCGGCGGGAAGTAACCCCACTCGAAGGGCACGGGAACGCCGGCGATCTCCCAGTGGCCGGACGGCGTGTCCTTGCCGCTCGACACTTCGGCGGGCGCGGCATAGCGCCCCTCGGCAGTGGTTCGAACGAAGCCGGCCGGCTTCTGCCCGGTCGCAAGCTCGGCGGCAAGCCCCAGACCGAGCCGCTCAAGATTGGGCAGCAACAGCGGGCCCGACCGCAAGCCGGCCTGGTCACCCCGGCCAGCCGCGCATTCGGCGGCGATATGGCCGAGCGTATCGGAACCCTCGTCGCCAAAGCGGGCGGCATCTGGCGCACCGCCGATGCCGAAACTGTCGAGCACGATGATGATGGCCCGTTTCATGGTTCCTCCCCGGCGCCCGAATGGCACCTCACCCTTGTCCGTCAGTCCCTGGGGCAGCGCCGTCCGCGACCGCCCCTTGGGAAGGCTTAGCCATCGACCCGTTCGATCACCGGCGAGCCGCGCTCCGGCCGATCGCCGAACCGATAGGCGGCAACCAGGGCTGCCGACGCGGCATCGGCTGCCGCCTCGCTCGCCGCATGGACGAAGCCGAGCGGATGGTCGGGACCGACGTTCTCGCCAAGACCGGCCAGCGCCGAAAAGCCGACCGACGGGTCGATCGGGTCCTGCGGCCGGGTGCGACCGCCACCGAGCCCGACGACGGCGACGCCGATCGCCCGTGCGTCAATGGCCGCGATCGTGCCGGCGTCCGGCGCATAGACCGGCTTCACCACCGGTGCCTTGGCCAGATAGCTGTCGGCCTTGGTGACGAAGTCGATCGGCCCGCCGAGCGCGCTGACCATGCTGCCGAAAATCTCGGCCGCCCGCCCCGAAGTGAAAGCCTCCTCGATCGCCACCCGCGCCTCGGCAAGGTCGGGCCTGAGGCCGCCGATCACCAACATTTCGGCCGACAGCGCGACCGTCACCTCCCACATGCGCGGATCGATGCGCTTGCCGGTGAGGAAATCCACGGCGAGCTGCACTTCCAGCGCGTTGCCGGCGGCGGTTCCGAGCGGCTCGTTCATGTCGGTGATCAGGCCGACGGTCGGCAGGCCGGCGCCATTCGCCACGTGGACGAGGCTTTCGGCCAGGGCGCGCGAGTCCTCAAGCGTCGCCATGAAGGCACCGGTGCCGGTCTTGACGTCAAGGACGAGGCCATGGAGACCGGCGGCGAGCTTCTTCGAGAGGATCGAGGCGGTGATGAGATCGATGCTCTCGACCGTGCCGGTAACGTCGCGGACGGAATAGACCCGCTTGTCGGCCGGCGCGAGATCGGCGGTCTGGCCGATGACGGCGCAGCCGACCTCGCGCACCACTTTGCGAAACAGCTCGTTGTCCGGCTGCGTCTTGTAGCCGGGCACCGTATCGAGCTTGTCGAGGGTGCCGCCGGTATGGCCGAGGCCGCGACCGGAGATCATCGGCACGTAACCGCCGCAGGCAGCAATGGCCGGCGCCAGCATCAACGACACGGTATCGCCGATGCCACCGGTCGAATGCTTGTCGAGGGCCGGTCCCGGCAGATCGGACCAGTCGAGCACGGTGCCGGAGTCGCGCATGGCGAGCGTCAGCGCCACCCGCTCGTCGATGGTCATGCCCCGGAAGAAGGTGGCCATGGCAAAGGCCGCCACCTGCCCCTCGGTGACCGAGCCTGCCGTCAGCCCCTCGACCATGAAGGCGATCTCTTCGCGGCTCAGAACCCCGCCATCGCGTTTGCGGCGGATGATTTCCTGCGGCAGGAAGCTCATGAGGAAGCTCCATAGGCGGCAACGACGCGCGGCAGCATGCGCCGGAGCTTGTCGGCTCCCTTCGGCGCCGCTTCCTTCACCTCCTCATGGCTGAGCTCCTGATCGGTGAGCCCGGCGGCCGGGTTGGTGACGGTGGAAACGGCGGCCACTTCGAGGCCCATGTAGCGGGCGAGGATCACCTCCGGCACCGTCGACATGCCCACGGCGTCGCCGCCGAGGATCTTGGCGGCGCGGATCTCGGCCGGCGTCTCGAAGGACGGGCCGGTGAACCAGACGTAGACGCCGGAATGCAGCGTGATGCCCTCGGCGGCGGCGGCCTCGCGGAACAGCTTCTGAAGCCGAAGGTCATAGGCCTGCGACATGCCGACGAAGCGTTCGTCACCCAGCTCGCCGACCAGCGGGTTGGAGCCGGTGAAGTTGATGTGATCGGTGATCAGCATCAGCTCGCCCGGCCCGACCTCAAGATGCAGGCCGCCCGCCGCGTTGGTCAGGATCACCGCCTTGCAGCCGATCAGCTTCAGCACCTCGATCGGCGTCTTCATGATCGCCGCTTCGCCGTGTTCATAGTAATGGGCGCGACCGGACAGGACCGCCACGGGCTGGCCGGCAATGCGGCCGATGACCAGCTCGCCCTTGTGGCTGGAGACGGTGGATACCGGGAAGCCGGGCAGGTCGGCGAAGGAGAAGCGGACCGCGTCCTCGACGCTGTCGGCAAACGAGCCGAGACCGGAGCCTAGCACCATGCCGACGATCGGCTTCAGATCCGTCTTGGCAGCGATCATCGCCGCCGCGCGGGCAGCGTTGGAAACTTCGGACATGTTCGTTCACTCCTCAAGAACGAAACCGGCCGGCAACAGCTCGGCCATTGTGAAACGCTGGCTGGCGCCCTCGGGATCGGCAGCCCAGACTTCTGTGGACGGGGAGGCCGCGAACTCCATGAGGCGCTGACGGCAGCCGCCACAGGGTGTGCAGAAGCGGCCGCCCGGCACGCGTTCGCCGTCAATGCGGTTTGCCACCACCACGGCACGAACGATGCGCTTGGCGCCGCCCATCACCAGATGGCCGATGGCCGTCGTCTCGGCGCACCAGCCTTCCGGAAAGGCGGCGTTCTCAACGTTGCAGCCGGCGTAGATGTTGCCGTCGTCGGCGAGCAACGCCGCGCCGACGGCATAGTTGGAATAGGGTGCGTGCGCCTTGGCGCGAGCGGCGCTCGCGGCTGTGAACAACCTGTGGAAATCGTCCATCTCAGCGCTCCTTGACGTAGGGCACGCCGCCGGCCTTCGGCGGCCGGGCCACGCCGATGAAGCCGGCGAGCAGAACGCAGGTCAGCACATAGGGCAATGCCTGGAAGATCTGCACCGGCACCTCGCCGATGCCCGGCACGCTCTTGCCCTGCATGAAGTTGGCGAAGGCGTCGAGGAAACCGAACAGCAAACAGGCCAGCATAACCGGCACCGGCCGCCACTTGGCGAAGATCAGCGCGGCGAGCGCGATGTAGCCCTTGCCGGCCGACATGTCCTTCACGAACCCCGCCGACTGGGCGATGGAGAGATAAGTGCCCGCGCAGCCGCAGAGAATGCCGGCGCAGATGGTCGCGCGATAGCGCAGGAAGGTGACCGAGATGCCGGCGGTATCGACGGCGCCCGGATTTTCGCCTACCGCGCGGAGGCGCAGGCCGAAGCGTGTGCGATAGAGCACCCACCAGGAGGCCGGCACGGCAAGGAAGGCCAGGTAGGTCAGGATGTTGTGGCCGGAAATGATGTTGGCATAGAAGCGGCCGAGGAAGCCGGTGTCCCGGAGCTCGGCGGCATAGGGGAAGACGATCTCGGTGAAGCGTGCCGAGGCGGCGAGCGGCGGCGTGCGGCCACCCTGGCTGAACCAGGCCTGCCCCAGCACCGCTGTCAGGCCTGACGCCAGGAAGTTGATGGCGACGCCCGAGACGATCTGGTTGCCGCGATTGGTGATCGACGCGAAGCCGTGGATCAGCGAGATCAGCACCGACACGGTGATGCCGGCGAGAAGGCCAAGCCAGGGTGAGCCGGTCATGAAGGCGGCGACGGCGGCGGCGAAGGCCGAAAACAGCATCTTGCCTTCGAGGCCGATGTCGAACACGCCGGCCCGCTCGGTGAACAGACCCGCCAGCGCGGTGAAGATCAGCGGGATCGACAGGCGAATGGTCGAGCCGAGGATCGAGATGAGGTCAAGGTTTTCCATGGATCTCCTCCTCAGGCCTTGCCGAACCGCTGCCACACCCGGACGATGGCCGGGCGGAACAGGTATTCGAGGGCGCCGGCGAACAGGATCACCAGACCCTGGATGACGACGATCATGTCGCGAGTGATCTTCGGCATGTCGAAGGACAGGGCGTCGCCGCCCTGATAGAGCACGCCGAACAGGATGGCGGCGAGCACGATGCCGAGCGGATGGCTGCGCCCCATCAACGACACGGCGATGCCGACGAAACCGGCGCCACCGACGAACTCCACTTGCAGGCGGGCCGAAGCGCCGAGCACCGGATTGAGCGCCATCATGCCGGCAAGACCGCCGGAGATCAGCATGGTGATGATCACCGTCTTCACATAGGGAATGCCGGCGTAGATCGCGGCCGTCGGGCTGGCGCCCAGCGTACGGATCTCGTAGCCGAGCTTGGTCCGCCAGATCAGCACCCAGACCACGACACACATGAAAAGCGCGATGAGGAAGGACACGTTGAACGGCGCCGGGCCGAGCTTGCCGCCAAACATGGCGATCAGCCAGTCGAGCTTGGGCAACTGGCCGCCTTCCAGGAAGACGCGGGTTTCCGGCGCCATCTTGCCCGGCACGATCAGCACGTGGACGAGCAGATAGACCATCATCGCCGCGCCGATGAAGTTGAACATGATGGTGGTGATGACGATGTGGCTGCCGCGCTTGGCCTGCAGCCAAGCCGGGATCAGCGCCCAGGCGGCGCCGAAGATCGCCGCGCCGGCCACGGCGAACGGCATCGTCACGTACCAGGGCACGTAATGGTCGAGCGCCAGCGAGGCGAGCGCCGCGCCGAGGCCGCCGACATAGGCCTGGCCTTCCGAGCCGATGTTGAACAGGCCAGCATGATAGGCGACCGCCACCGACAGGCCGGTGAAGATGAAGTTGGTGGCATAGTACAGCGTGAAGCCGATGCCTTCGCCATTGCCGAGGGCGCCCTGCAGCAGCAGCGTCACGGCATCGAGCGGACTTTCCCCGATGAACCAGACGACGACGCCGGAGATCAGGAAGGCGACCACGAGGTTGAGAAACGGCATCAGGCCGTAGGTGATCCAGTTGGGAAGCGGAACGGACGCGGTGCTCATCTCGGCCTCACGCGGCAATGCCGGCCATCATCAGGCCGAGTGTCTGTTCACCGGTATCCGGCGTTTTCTCGCCAACCACGCGGCCGGCGAACATCACGAGGATGCGGTCGGAAAGGGAGCGGATCTCATCGAGTTCCACCGACACCAGGAGCACCGCTTTGCCGGCGTCGCGCATGGCGATCAGCCGACGGTGGATGAACTCGATGGCACCGATGTCGACGCCGCGCGTCGGCTGTCCCACCACAAGAAGCGCCGGGTCGCGTTCGATCTCGCGGGCGACGACGATCTTCTGCTGGTTGCCGCCGGAGAAATTGGCTGTCTTCAGCCGGCAGTTGGGCGGGCGAATGTCGTATTTCTCGATCTTGGCCTTGGCATCCTCGCGACAGGCGTCGAGATCGAGCAGCGGTCCCCGGCCGTAGCGGGAGTCGCGATGATAGCCGAGAACCGAGTTCTCGCTTTCCTCGAACCCCAGCACGAGGCCCATGTGATGCCGGTCTTCGGGAATGTGGCCGAGGCCGAGCGCCCTTAGACGGGCGGAATCGAAGCCTGTGACCGGCTTGCCGTGGATCAGGATTTCGCCTGACGCCGGCTTGCGGATGCCGGTGATCGCCTCCAGAAGCTCCGACTGGCCGTTGCCGGCGACGCCGGCAATGCCGACCACCTCGCCGGCCCGCACGTCGAACGAGACGTTGTCGACCATGGTCACGCCGCGACCGTCCTTGACGGTGAGGTTGCGAACCGACAGCACGATATCGCTCGGCGCCGCCGGTCCCTTCTCGACACGCAGCAGCACGCGGCGGCCGACCATCAGTTCGGCAAGCTCCTCGACCGTCGTCTCGGTGGTTCGCCGGGTCGCCACCATCTCGCCGCGCCGCATCACCGAAACCGTGTCGGTAATGGCCATGATCTCGCGGAGTTTGTGGGTGATCAGAACGATGGTCTTGCCCTGGTCGCGCAGCACGCCCAGAATCTTGAACAGGTGATCCGCCTCGGCCGGCGTCAGCACGCCCGTGGGTTCGTCGAGGATCAGGATCTCGGCGCCGCGATAGAGCGCCTTCAGGATCTCCACACGCTGCTGCAAGCCGACCGGCAGTTCCTCGATGATCGCGTCGGGATCGACCTCAAGCCCGTAGTCGGTTTCAAGGCGCTTCAGCGCCGACCGCGCTTCGGAAACGCCGCGGCCGAGCAGTGCGCCGCCTTCGACGCCGAGGATGACGTTCTCGAGCACGGAGAAATTCTCGACCAGCATGAAATGCTGATGGACCATGCCGATGCCGGCGGTAATGGCCGCCTGGCTGTCATCGATCACGGTGGCCTGGCCATTGATGCGGATCGAACCGGCGTCGGCATGGTAGAAGCCGTAGAGGATCGACATCAGCGTCGACTTGCCGGCGCCATTTTCGCCGATGATGCCGTGGATCGAGCCCTTGGCGACGGTGAGGTTGATGTTCTTGTTGGCGTGGACGGCGCCAAACTTCTTGTCGATGCCGATCAGTTCGATGGCGGGCGCTGCGGTCGGTGTTGGGCTCACGGCTTGACGGC
This sequence comes from Pleomorphomonas sp. NRK KF1, assembly GCF_023721755.1. GTDB lineage: Bacteria > Pseudomonadota > Alphaproteobacteria > Rhizobiales > Pleomorphomonadaceae > Pleomorphomonas. Next base: position 230,198 of record NZ_JAMDLH010000005.1, read on the forward strand.
TCCGGATACGAAAAAGGCGCAAGGCACGCCCGAAAAACCGGCCATGCCTTGCGCCCTCATGACGGTGAAATCACTTCGGGCAGGAGTTGTCCGACATGTAGTCGTGCACCTTGACCGCGCCGGAGACGATGTCGGTCTTGGCCTTCTCGACCGCCGCCAGGATTTCCGGCGTGATCAGAGGCTTGTTGTTGTCGTCGTAGGCCCAGGCGACGCCGTCTTCCTTGATGCCCAGCGCCTGCACGCCGGCCGTGAACTTGTCGGTCTTGGCGTCGGTGAAGGCGTTGTAGACGGCGAGATCGACGCGCTTGACCATCGAGGTCAGCACCGAACCCGGATGCAGATAGTTCTGGTTGCTGTCGACGCCGATCGAATACTTGCCCTGGTCGGCCGCCGTCTGCAGCACGCCGATGCCCGAGGCGCCAGCCGCCGCGTAGATCACGTCCGCGCCCTGATCGATCTGGCCCTTGGCGAGCTCGCCGCCGCGCACCGGGTCGCTCCAGGCGGCGCCGGTGGTGCCGACGTAGTTCTGAAGGACCTCGTTACCGGCCTTGGCAGCGCGGGCGCCCTGCTCGTAACCGCACTCGAACTTGCGGATCAGCGGAATGTCCATGCCGCCGACGAAGCCGACCTTTCCGGTCTTCGAGAACAGGCCGGCGACGGTGCCGACGAGGTAGGAGCCTTCCTCTTCCTTGTAGACCACCGAGCGAACATTCGGCTTGTCGACGACGGCGTCGACGATGACGAACTTGGTGTCGGGGAACTCGGTCGCCACCTTCTCGATGGCCGAGGTCCAGGCGAAGGAAACGGCCACAACCGGATTGAAGCCCTTGGAGGCGAAGTTGCGGATCGCCTGTTCGCCCTGGGTGTCGCCGGTCGGCTCGAAATCGCGGTACTCGATGCCGGTTTCGGCCTTGAACTTCTCCGCGCCGCCATAGGCCGCTTCGTTGAAGGACTTGTCGAACTTGCCACCGGTTCCGTAGACGAGCGCCGGCTTGACGTCCGCGGCCATGGCCGTGCTCGCCAGCATGGCTGCGACAAAGGTAGCGCCGATCAGTTTGTTGATCATCGTGTTCCTCACCCCTTTTGGAAGGAGCCCCCGTTCGGGCTGGTCGGCGGAGGAAACCCCAATTGCCCCTCCCCCGAGTGGCGCATACCTAAGCATGCTTTCTACGCGTTTGCATCGTCTTTCTTCTGTTTTTGACCAAATGGACAATATTGATGCACAACGCTTTCGGGGAAGGCAGCCGCTGCCGGATAACGCGTCAGCAACTGCGGAATCGCGCCGCTCCGCCGCTGTGGCATGGCGTAGCGCGCCGATATCACGGCGCAACCCACCAAGCCGACTTTACGTGTTTGCCCCTAGATTAGCCTGATAACAGCCCCTCGCAGCCGAAATTTCCGAGGAGCGAGGCGCAAAACCAATACCGTTTCAGGGGGAAAGGCGCTAAGAGCGTGCCCAGCGAGTTCCCTGCTGCACCCGAAGGACACGATGACCGCGCCCATCGCAACCGCCATCGCCCCGGCCATTGCGCTCGTCGCCCACGACGCCAGGAAGGACGAGATGGTCGCCTTCGCTCGCGCCCACGAGCGGCGGCTGTCGGACTTCCGCCTGTTCGCCACCGGCACCACTGGCGGCAGGATCCGGGAAGCCTGCCCCGCTCTCGACGTCACCCGACTGAAAAGCGGCCCGCTCGGCGGCGACCAGCAGATCGGCGCCATGATCGCCGAGGGGCGGCTCAGCGGCCTCATCTTCTTCATAGATCCCCTGTCGCCGATGCCGCACGACGTCGACGTCAAGGCGCTCACCCGCCTGTCGGTCGTCTACGACATTCCGATGGCGCTCAACCGTGCAACGGCGGAGCTTCTGATCCGCGCCGACGGCTTTGCCCCCCTCTCTCCCGTTTCCTCCGACTGAGCGAAGATCACGATGTCCCAGAGCGTTTCCAACGTCGTCACCTTTCCGGTCCTGTTCGCCGACATCGGCGGCACCAACGCCCGCTTTGCCCTCCTCGTCGATGCCGAGGGTGAAATCCGTCACTTCGATACCGTCGAGACGCGACTGTTTCCGACCATCGAGGACGCCATCCAGGGCGCAGTGATCGATGCCGGCGCCCCCGTCCCGAAGTCGCTTGTCTTTGCGCTGGCCGGCCCCATCGGCGAGGAGAGTACCCAGCTCACCAACTGCCCGTGGGTCGTTACCCCGAAGCGTCTCGTCGAACGCTTCAGGCTTGAGCACGTCATCCTGTTCAACGATTTCGAGGCGCTCGGCCTTTGCCTGCCCGGCCTGAAGCCGAAGGATCTCGTCGCCGTCGGTGGCACCCTGCCGCCGGAGCGCGGGACCAAGGTGGTAATTGGCCCCGGCACCGGCCTCGGCGCCGCCGGTCTGGTCGACGCAGCCGGCCTTTGGGTGCCGGTTCCCGGCGAGGGCGGACACATCGACCTCGCTCCGGTGACGGCCCGCGACTACGACATCTGGCCGCACATCGAGCGAGCCGGTGGCCGGGTCACCGGCGAGACCATCATTTGCGGCTCCGGTCTCCTGCGCCTTTACCGGGCGGTCGCCGCCGCCGGCAAAGCCCTCCCGGCCTGCGACACCCCGGCCGCCGTCACCGCCGCCGCCGAGGCGGGCGACCCGATGGCCGTCGAAACGGTTGCGCTGTTCGCCGAGCACCTCGGCCGCATTGCCGGCAACCTTGCCCTGACCTTCCTCTCCCATGGCGGCGTCTATCTGGCCGGCGGAATCGCGCCGCGCATCGTCAAGGTGCTGCAGCAGGGGGGCTTCCGGGCCGCCTTCGAGGACAAGTACCCCCACCAGGGACTTATGGCCTCGCTACCGACGGCGATCATCGTCCACGACCGTCCGGCGCTCGCCGGCCTCGTCGATTTCGCCCGCCGTCCGAACACCTTCGGCCTTCGCCTCGACGGCCGACACTGGCGCGGTTGAGCCACGTCGTCAGGGAATGCAGCGGCCGTCACGCCCCGGCCGGCAGGAGGAGCGCGGCGCGACGGCCGGCGTCGCGACGCTTCCGGATTTCCCGAGCGCACCGAGGTCGAGCGGTCCTCCGGTAGGAAGAGGCGAGCGCCCAACTTCCTTCTCTCGCCGTGGCGCGGACTGGGCGTCGGCCGGTCTTGCAAGAGGAAGGGGCGTGACGACCGCCGGTGCGGCGGCTTGCACGGGCAGCGTGTCTGCCGGCCCGGATGGTTCGGCAAGTTGGTCGATCATTGATGTCATGGCGTCCGGCTTGACGGCTTCGAGCTTCGGGACAGTCCCCTCGCCTTCGACCAGACGGGCGAAGCCGCCTTTCATGGTTGCCAGGCGCGCATACCCCCAGGTTGGGTCGGCCGGAAGACCCGGCAGATCGGGATAGAGGCGAGGCGCGGCAAGCGGGCCGACGATGGCCACCGGCACCTCGAAATCGGGATATCCATCCAGTTTCGGCTTGAGCCGCAGATCCAGGGCGCCGTTCCCAAGGCGGAGACTGCCGGCGCCCGCCAGATGAAGATCGCCGGCAGCGAAGGCGAGGTCATCGCTCGTCACGACGCCCTTTGACAGCTTCAACTGGCCGGACAGGGTATCGAAGCCGACCCGTCGCGCATCCGATCCGAAGCCGCGTTGTACGGCGCGGGCCACGCGGCCGAGCAACGCCACGGGATCGACGCCGTCGAGAACGCCGCGCGAGACCGAGAAGCCGGCAGTGCCGATGGCCGAGTTGAATAGGTCTCGCTGTGTCCGCCCTTCGGCAACGATATCTGCGACAAGACCGAACTCACCGTCGGCGACAGTGCCGATCAGCGGCGCAAGGCTGGCGAGGCGCGCGCCCTCCAAACGCCCCTTGACGGTGAAGGTTGGCCGGCTGCCGGCCTTGACTGTCAGCGTCGCCGCGCCACTGCCACCGCCAAGTGACAATCGGGAGAGCTCGATTTCGGCCCTCTTGTCGTCCAGGCGAAGATCGACAGGGGCGGCGGCGGCGGCCAACAGGCCGGCCGCGATGCCCCCTGCTTCGATACGCAAATCGGCGTCGACCCCGAGTGATCGAGTGGCTCCGGACAGGGTGCCGGCAACGGCGCCGGCCAGCGCCGAAATGTCGATGGTATCGCCGCTGAGGCGCCCGGTGAGTCGGCCACGATCGCCGGAGGTGGTCAGATCAAGCACACCGGCAAAGGCGCTGTCTCCAAGCAACAGGCGTGCGTCGGCCATCGTCAGGCGTCCGACACCGGCTTCGAACTGCCCATCCAGAGAGGCATTCGGCGGCAGATCGGCAACCCCCACAAGCGTTGGAAGCCGGCGAGTCGTCAAAGCCAGACTGCCGTCTGCAGCAACGGCAACGGGATCAATCGTGCCGTCGAACGCAATGGAGAGCGCCGGTCCATCGAGCTTGGCCAGGACCGGCGACGCACCACCCTCGATCAGCCGGCGCGGTGCCGCCTCGACCTCGAATGTGGCGACACCCGACGACGCCTTCGCCTGCCCGGTCAGCCGCGCCGGCTTGTCGAGGCCTATAATGGAAAGATCGGCGGAAAGATCGCTCAATGCCGGCAACGCCACCTTGCCGACGAGCGGCAGTTGTCGGAGAAATCCGTCGCGAAGCCGGCCGGCACCGTCAATGGCGAGTGTCGCCGCCAGCTCTTCGGCCGACTGCCCATAGGCCGACATGCGGAGATCCGCCGAAAGGCGGCCCGTAAGCGGCGAGGCGACGCCCGCCATTGCCGCAACGTCGGCAACCGAGACATTCTTGGCGGCCAGGGAAGCACCGAGCCGCCGGCCTTCGTCGGCGGGCAAGAGATCAACCCGACCGGACACCACGCCTTCACCCACCGACCCGTCGATACGCGCACCGAAGCGCCCCTCGCGGTCAACGGCGGTAACGCGAATCTTGCGAAGGCTACCGCCGGGGAAAGCCATTTCTGCAAGCTTCAGGTCGAAACCGGCATCGAAGGGCGCAGCACCGCCGAGCGGATCGAACCCGATCCGGCTCGCAAGCGCGGCCAACGCCGTCAGGGAGCTCGCCGGTAGTCGCCCGAAATCGGCATGGACATCGACGGATGCACGCGGCCCGGCAAGATCGTACGCTGCGGACAGACGCCCCGTGCTGCCAAAGAGGCTGGCGGTGGCGTCGACCATCTCGACCCGACCGGACGATAGCGTGATGGCGCCCTCGAGCTTTACCGCTCCGGAAGGGCCACCGAGCGTGGCGGCGTCCGGCACCGAAAGGTCGAGGCGGCCGGCAAAGGCACCGCCCGCCAACCCGCCGTCGAGACCAAGATTCAGCGCCGGAGCGACAAGCTGCGCCCGTGTGGCGCCCGCCGATCCCGCCTCGACCGTCAGCGACAGTGGAGTGCCATTCAGCGTTGCCTTGAAGGAAAGACGATCGGCATCGCCCGCACGACTGGCCGACGCCACCACCCCATCAAGGCTGGCTTCCGCGCCGCGCGCGGAAAACGTAAGCCGCCCGTCCAGTGCCTGAAAATGCCGGGCGGAAGCGCGATCGGCAAGGCCGGCCAGGGCACCGATCGCCTTGGCCGGGTCGAGATCGCCTTCCCCGAGCGAAAGACGCAGAACCGGCCGTTCGACCGTCACGCCGCTGAGTTCGGACGAACCGGACAGAAAGGGCACGGGATTGAGGGCGAGCAGAAGCCGATCGGCATGCACAGTGCCCAGACCGTCGGGCAATTCGATCCCGACGTCTGAGGCCACGACGCGGGGCGTCGGCAGCAGTTGCAAGTCGGCCTCGCCGATTCTGACCGTCGTGCCGGTGTCCGCCTCAAACGCGGCGATCGTCGGCTCCACGAACTTGTCGAGCGGAAAAAGAGGCGCCATCGCCAGGCGCAACGCCAGGACGACCAGCACCAGCCCCGACAAGGCCGTGATGACGCGAATCATGCCTCCCCGATCCCTCGACGCCCGCTCGGCACGCACCGTGATCTCCTCCGAAAGCCGGTGCAAGTTTATACAATACCAGTCCTTTCGGGCTTTGGCACCTTTCTCCGGCTATCCGTTGGGAGAAGCGTTCTGCCGCACTGCAAAATCGAATAAGTGCGGGGCAAAAGACTTGGCTGCACCGCATCATTGCCCATATGCTGGCTAAGCCGCGATGGAGCGCGGCGACGCGGCAAGAGGCTCCCGATGTCCAGGACAAGGCAGGGTACCGTCATCCGGAAGTATGCCAATCGCCGTCTCTACGACACGGGGACGTCGAGCTATGTCACCCTGCAAGACCTCGCCGCCATGGTGCGCGCCAATGTCGATTTCGTGGTGATCGACGCCCGAAGCGATCAGGACATTACCCACGAGGTACTGACCCAGATCATCCTCGAGGAGGAAACGCGCGGACCCCATCTTTTGCCGGTGAACTTTCTTCGCCAGCTCATCCGCTTCTACGGCGACGAGTTGCAGGCGATGGTGCCTGCCTTCCTCGAGTACTCCATCGGCCAGTTCGCCCGAGAACAGGGCAAAATGCGCGGCATCGCCGGCGAAGCGCTGGGCGCACCGGCCCTCAGCGAGAAGCTGGGTGAGCAGGTTCGCCTGAACGCGGAGTCCTTCGAGCGTGCCGTCCGCGCCGCCCTGCCCGGTGAAGGCCCGGACAATCAGACGCCCCCCGCCGAAAACCGAGCCTCCGACATCGACGCCCTGCGCGACGAGCTGGAAGCCATGCGGCGGCGGCTCGACCGGCTGGCGCCGGAAACCGAATAAACCCGTTCAGGCCGGCGCGATGACAACCGGCCCACGCAGCCAGCCCTCGTCATCGAGGCCATCCAGCACCGTGGCGCCCGGTCCCACCCGCAGGCGTGGCTCCCCGATCAGCTTTCCCTGGAAGGCGGTAATGCCGAGCTCGGCGAGCAGAGCCGCCGATGCTTCGTCCTGCACGAACTCGGCCACCGTGCGGATGCCGAAGTGGCCTGCAAGCGTTGTCAAAGCCTTGACGAAGACGACCGCGTCGGCGTCATGCCCGATATCGCGGATGAACGCACCATCGATCTTCAGCCAGTCCGGCTTGATGTCGCGCAGCATCCGAAGCGAGGTGTGGCCCGAGCCGAAGTCGTCGATGGCGATGCGGCAGCCTATATCGCGCACCGTGGCGACCATGTGCCGGAGATCGTCCAAGCGCGACAACGCCGCCGTCTCCGTGATCTCGATGGTCAACCGCCTGAGCGCGTCGCCGTCGCGGCGGGCACCGGCCACCAGCATGCTGAGCCAGGCCGGATCGGCCAGCGTTTCCGGCGACACGTTGACGGAGAGCCTGAGGGACGCCGAAGACTGGAGATCGGCCATCACCAGCGTCAGTGCCCGCATGTCGAGCCGGCGAATGAAGCCGAGCTTTTCGGCCGCTTCCACGTAAGGGCCGCCAGAGACGATCTCCTCCGACGGCAGGACCAGTCGGCTGAGCGCCTCGTAGGAAATGATCGTCCGGTCGACGGCCGAGGCGATCGGCTGGTAGGCCAGCACGAAACGATCCTCGGCAAGTCCTCGCTGGATGGTCTCGGCGACTTCGACGTTGCGGCGGCGGAGGGCATCGCGGGCGGCCGAGGGCTCGTAAAGAGTGAGATGGCGGTCGACGTCGCGCCGCGCATCGCCCAGCGCCTCCTCCGCCCGGTTGGCGGCCATGGCGCCGGTGAGCGCGTGATGAGGCAGCATCACCGCGCCGATGGCGACATCGGCACGGACGGAGGCGCCATCGCAGTCGATCGCCTCGTCGCGCACCGCATCGCGGAATCGTTCCGCGGCAATGATCAGCGCATGCTCGTCGCAATCATTGAGGATGGCGCCGAACTTGTGGCCCGAGAACGAGCCGAACACGTCGCCCTGTCGCATCCGGCGCAGAATGCGCTCGCCGGCGACGTCGATCACCCGGTCGCCAGCCTCGTAGCCGAAGTTGGCGTTGATACGGCCAATGTCGAGCACGGCAATGATCAGAAACACCGCCGAGCCCCCCTCGGCTTCCAGCAGCTTCAGTCGATCGTCGAGGCTTTGCAGCAACTCGTCACGGTCGAGCCGCCGATCCGGCCCGTAGAGACGAATGGGCGCGGTCGTCTCCGTATCTCGCGGCAGGACGCGGACGGTGCCACGGGCTCCGAGCGCCGGTTGTCCGGCTGGCCCATACCAGCTGCCGCTCTCCTCGACGCGTATGCCCTGCGGCTTGCCTCCACGCGGCATCAAATCGTAGACGAGCCGATAGTCGGGGCTTATTCGGTCTTCCGGCAACACGGGGGGCGGTGTCGCTGCAAGTCTCAGCGTTTCCGCCTGCGGCCCGATCAGGCGATGGAGTGAACGGCCAGAGAGTGGCACTTCATAGGCGGGAAGATCCAGGACCTCGCCGGCATTCGAGGACCAGCGCAAGCGGTCCTCTGCGTAGTTGTGGTCGAAAGCGGCTATGCCCGCTGCCGCCATCGCCGCGCTGATGCAGTCGACGCCTGCCAGCCTGTGTCCATCCGGTGAAACGAGATCGTCATCCATCTGTCGCCGTCCTCGCCGTTTTGGAACACCTACCGCAACGCCCCTACCAGGTGAACCGCGTTTTTGTTCCGTCCGTCAACGATCCACGCGCGAAATGCAGAGACCATCGGCTCTTTTTCCGAAGCTGGTCTTGCGCATTAAGTCTTTCTTAACCATTCTCAGGATCTGGCGCGCCGGTTGCTGGGCAACCCTCGAGTCGACACGACTTGTGCCGCAACGGCACAGTTCCTGAAAGGCCCGTGACCATGATCGGATCGGTAGGCTCCATCGGCGGAAGCGTCGGCGGCCAAAGCCTCGAAAGGGCGGCCCGCCGCGCGTCCGGTCGTTATGTCGAAGCGGCGGAGCGCGCCTCCGCCGACAGCGACAACCAGCGGTCCTTCGCCCTCGTTGATCCTCGCGCCGAGACCGGGAGCAGGACCGGCCATCGCTCCACCGCACCATCGGCGAACAGCTCCGCCTCGGCCCCCTTCGTGGCTCAACTCGCTGCCCTGGGCCTCGGCGATGCCGGCAGCGGCGAACGCCGCGTCCGCCGCGACCCCTTGCAGATCGTCGCCCGAGCCGACGCGCTTTATCGCGACGGCTATCGCCGCGTCACAGACCTCGAGCCCGGCTTCTTCGGAACCGCCGAGTACTGATCCCGCCCCCCCAAAAAACAAAAAGGCCGGCGCAATGCACCGGCTCTTTTCAAGTCGATCCCGGCCGCCATCGACGGCCGAGCGGATCCTTCTCGTCAGGCTTCCTTGGGGGCCAGGATCTGGCGACCGCGGTACATGCCGGTCTTGAGGTCGACGTGATGGGGACGACGCAGCTCACCCGAGGTCTTGTCCTCGACGTAGGTCGGCTGCTTCAGGGCATCGGCGGACCGACGCATGCCACGCCTGGACGGCGAGGTCTTTCGCTTGGGAACTGCCATTGTCTTCTACTCCATCGCCCGCTCGGAAGGGAGAACCGCAATGGTCCACCATTCGGGCGCGCGGGCGCTCGTTCCTAAAGATGCGGCCTTATACAGACTGATGCGCCACTTTGCCAGTGCCTGCCCGGAAAAAAGTGCGCGCTCCGTCGCAATCCCGATGGGCAGTCGTCACGACTTCAGGCACTCGACATAGGCACCGGACTGACTGACCCGACGCTCGATGATGCGGGCCAGGGTCTTCTGTGCCCGACTTGGCTTCAAAGGGTTGCGAATGGCAGGATTGGGCAGCGCGGCGGCGATCAGCGCCGCCTCGCGCCGGCTCAGCTTCGACGCCGACTTCTTGTAGTAATACTGGGCAGCCGCCTCGACGCCGTAAACGTTAGGGCCAAGTTCGGCGATGTTTAGGTAGATCTCCAGCGTCCGCCGCTTCGACCAGACGAGGTCGGCATAAAGGGCGAGCGGGATCTCCAGGCCTTTGCGGATGTAGGAGCGAGACGGCCACAGGAAGACGTTCTTCACCGTCTGCATCGTGATGGTGCTCGCCCCGCGGTTGGGGCCACCATCGCGGCTCAGCACCGATCGAAGCTGTTCCCAGTCGACGCCGTCATGAAAGCAGAACTGGCCGTCCTCGCTCATCACCACAGCCTGCCTCATGCTCGGTGCGATGTCGTCGAGATCGACCCACTGGCGACTGTAGCCCTGGAAACTGAGAAGATCGCCGACCATCAACGTCGATACCGGACGAACGAAAATGTAGAGCGGCGTCAGAACGAAGGGCAGGATGACGACCACCGCTGCGGCGATCGACAGCCTTCTGAGCCAGATCCGCCAGCCAGATCGCCTCACAGCAGCCGCCTCCTCGTCGTCCGCCATCGACTCGCCCTCGGCCATCGCCTCGCTGAGATCGCTCATGCCCCACCGCCTGTCGCCTCCTCATAAACCAACCGCGTCGGGCCGGCAAACGAGGGATAAGACGGTTGTTGCCCACCCCGCGCGCCGCGATCGCAGATCAATCTGCGCGACAGCCTGTCGATGCGGCAGTTGCTCGCATTTTATACAGACATGCCAAAAATTTGACATGGCGCAAATTGAGGCAACATGAGACCTTTGACTTGTGAGCGCTGCTTCGTCGGTCTTCCGTCTGGATCTTCCTCCTGATCCACCGTGGCACTCCAGCTTTCCTCCCAGAACTCAGGCCGGTAACCCCGGCCTGTTTTTTTGTGCGGAATCCCCTGGCGGCAAGCATGGAAAAGCCGGGGATCGCTCCCCGGCCTTCCGCCCCCTGCTTTTATCCTTGGTTAGTCGTCGCCCATGGCAACCAGCGTCGCGTTGCCGCCAGCCGCCGCCGTGTTGATCGACACCACCTGTTCCAGGGCAAACCGGGTGAGATAGTTCGGGCCACCCGCCTTGGGGCCGGTTCCGGACAGACCCGACCCACCGAAGGGCTGGGAGCCGACCACCGCGCCGATCATGTTCCGGTTGACGTAGACGTTGCCGACCGGAAGTCGCTCGACGATGCGCTTCACCGTCGCCTCGATGCGCGAATGAATGCCCAGGGTCAGGCCATAGCCGCTCACCGCGATGCTCTCGATAACCCTGTCGAGATCCTTCGCCTTGTAGCGGACGACGTGCAGCACCGGACCGAACACCTCGCGATCCAGGGCCGCCGCGTCGGGCAGTTCGATGATCGTCGGCGCGAAGTAGGTTCCCCCGGCCAGCGTTCCGTCCGGCACGTCACCCGAGAACAGCACGCTGTCCTTGCCCTTCCATGCCGCCACGTGAACGGCGAGCTTTTCGGTCTGCTCACGATCGATGATCGGCCCAACGTCGGTATCCGGCCGTCGCGGGTCGCCGACCTTGAGCTCCGCCGCCGCGCCCTTGACGAGGTCGATCATGTGGTCGGCGACATCTTCCTGCACGAACAGCAACCGCAGCGCCGAGCAGCGCTGGCCAGCCGAGCGGAAGGCGGAGGTGATGACGTCGTCGGTCACCTGCTCGCCGAGCGCCGTGGCATCGACGATCATGGCATTGAGGCCACCGGTCTCGGCGATCAGCGGCACGATCGGCCCACGCTTGGCGGCCAGCGTCCGATTGATGGCAAAGGCGGTGTCGGTGGAACCGGTGAAGGCGACGCCGGCGATGCGCGGATCGGCGGTCAATGCGGCTCCGGCCGTCCCGTCGCCGACGAGAAGGGCCAGCGCCGAAACCGGCACACCAGCCTCGTGCAGCAGCCGCACTGCCATGGCGCCGGTCAGCGGAGTCTGCTCGGCGGGCTTGGCGACAACGGTGTTGCCGGCCGCGAGCGCAGCGACCGTCTGTCCCATGAAGATGGCGAGCGGGAAGTTCCAGGGGGCGATGGCCGCGAATACGCCCCGACCACGGTAGGCCAGCCGGTTTTCCTCGCCGGTCGGCCCGGGCATGGCGATGGGCGAGACAAACAGTCTCCGCGCCTCGGCGGCATAGTAGCGACAGAAATCGACCGCCTCGCGCACTTCCGCAATGCCGTCGGACAGTGTCTTGCCGGCTTCGAGGCCGAGCACGGCAAGGTAGGCGGGGAGCCTGTCCTCGAGAAGATCGGCCGCCCGCTCGAGCACTGCCGCACGGGTCTCGGCCGGCGTTTCGGACCACTGCCGGAAGCCCGCGACGGCCGACGCCACAGCCTTCCCGGCGACCTGGGCATCGGCGTCGATCGCCTGCCCGATCGCCGTCTTGCCATCCACCGGTGACAAAAGAATGCGCGGCGAACCGGCAACGTCCGCGCCATCGATAATCGAGGCGGCCGTGCCGAAATCGCTTCCTGCCGCGGCGATGGCGGCCAGCAACGGTTCGAGCGCCTGTTCGTCGGCCAGTTCCATCCCGCGCGAGTTGCGACGGGCGCCGAACAGATCGGCAGGCAGCGGAATGCGGGCATGACGGGCGCGTTCGCCGCCATCCAGCACGTCGGCGGGACGCTTCAGCAAGGTCGAGATCTCCACTTTGGCATCGCCGACGGCGGCGACGAAGGACGAGTTGGCGCCGTTTTCCAGAAGGCGGCGAACGAGATAGGCGAGAAGGTCCTTGTGACCGCCGACGGGCGCATAGATGCGGCAGGGCTGACCGCCCGTCTCGGTCACCTCGCGGTAGAGCGTGTCGCCCATGCCGTGCAGCCGCTGGAACTCGAAATGACGGTCGGCACCGGCGATCTCCGACACCTCGGCCACCGTCAGCGCGTTGTGCGTCGCGAACTGCGGATAGAGACGCGGACGGGCGCTGAGCAGCTTGTCGGCACAGACGAGATAGGAGAGGTCCGTCGACGCCTTGCGGGTGAACAGCGGATAGTCGTCAAGGCCGCGCTCCTGGCCCCGCTTCATCTCGGTATCCCAATAGGCGCCCTTGACGAGCCGAACCATGAACCGACGATTCAGGCTCTCGGCGAGCTCGATCATGTAGTCGATCACCGCCGGCGCCCGCTTCTGGTAGGCCTGCACGGCAAGGCCGAAACCGTCCCAGCCGGCCAGCGAGGGATCGTCGGCAACGGCGGCGATGACGTCGAGCGACAGCTTGAGGCGATCCGCCTCCTCGGCATCGACCGTCAGGTTGAGATCGTGGGCCTTCGCAGCCCGCGACAGTTCCAGGAGCTTCGGCACCAGTTCGGTCATCACGCGCTCGGCATTCAGCGCCTCGTAGCGCGGATGCAAAGCCGACAGCTTCACCGAAATGCCAGGCCGGGCCGGCAGAGCCTCGGAACCGGCCGACCGGCCGATCGCCTCGATCGCCTTGGCATAGTCGGCGAAGTAACGCTCCGCGTCGGCCGCCGTGCGGGCGCCCTCGCCCAGCATGTCATAGGAGTGGCGATAGCCCTTGCCGGCAAGTCCACGGGCGCGCGACAGCGCCGCCTCGATCGAGGTGCCCAGCACGAACTGGTGTCCCATGATCTTCATCGCCTGCCGCGTGGCGGCGCGCACCGGCGGCATGCCCAGGCGCTTGACGAGGCCGGTGATGACGTTCTCTGGCGTTTCCCCAGGCTGCAGCACCCGCGTCGTGACGCCAAGCGCCCAACCCGACGCGGCCACCAGCCAGGGATCCTCGCCCTTTCCATGAAAGCCGAAGGCGGCCGAGGCGAGCTTGTCCTCGATCAGCTTGTCGGCGGTAGCGCCATCGGGCACGCGCAAGAGTGCCTCGGCCATCACCATGATGGCGAGCCCCTCGCGCGTCGTCAGCGAATAGGCCTTCAGAAAATCCTCGACACCGCCGATGGCCGACTTGCCATCGCGAATGGCAGTAATGAGGCGACTGGCATGCGCATCGACGCGCGCCCGCGCCTCGGGGCTCTCGGGTCGCGCTGTCAGGAGACGCCGGACCACCTCCGTTTCGTCTTCCGCATAGGGCGACGAGAAACACGGAGCCCGGCGGGGCTCGGAAAGAACTGCAGACATCTGATCTCCGGAAGGTTGCCGCCTTGAGACGGCGGCTTTTGCTTATGTTCCGCAGGATAGCAGCAGGCTTTCGGTGACACTCTCCTTATTGAGGAATAGAATCCGGGCTATTCGCGGAATGAACCGTTTGTTACCGTGAAAATTCCGGATTGACCGGTCTTGGGAGCTTGCAATGGCGACAACAGGGGCTGACCGTTCTCATCGCAGCCAGGATATTCCCGGCCTCGATCGCATCGACCGCCGAATTCTCGCCGCACTTCAGGAAGACGGCCGGATCACCAACCTGGAACTGGCTGAGAAGATAGGCATGTCTGCGACGGCCACCGCCGAACGCGTCAAACGACTGTCGCGCGATGGATTCATTCTCGGCTATACAGCGCGCCTCGACCCTCTGCACCTTCAGCGTGGCCTGCTGGTCTTCGTCGAGATCAAGCTCGACCGCATGAATCCCGAGGTGTTCACCACCTTTGCCGCCGCAGTAAAGAGGGCGCCGGAAGTCCTCGAATGCCACCTGATCGCCGGCGGTTTCGACTATCTGGTCAAGGCACGCGTCCGCGACATGGAGGCCTACCGCGAGTTCCTGTCCGAGGTCCTGATGACGCTACCGGGGGTGCGGGAAACGCACACCTACCCGGTGATGGAGGAGGTGAAGAACACCACCGTCCTGCCGATATGATACGTTTTCCGCGCCTTGACCGGAGAGAGAGGCTGGCGCTACCACAGCGACCGCCTCTTGTCCGATCGGAGCCCCGATGACCGCCGCATTCGACATCGCCCTTTCCGACTTCGCTTCCGCGCTGGAGGCCGGTCTTGCGGTGCGTCTCGAACCGATCCCGCGTCCCGGCGAAGTCGCCCGGCCGGCGCGTCTTCTGGAGGCGATGCGACATGCGGTGCTGGCCGGCGGCAAGCGCCTCAGGCCCTTCCTGCTCAGCGAGGTCGCCCGCCTTCTCGATCCCAGCCTGACGATCGATGCGCTGATGCCCGCGGCGACGGCCATCGAGTGCCTGCACTGCTATTCGCTGGTTCACGACGACCTGCCGGCCATGGACGACGATGCGCTCAGGCGCGGCCGCCCGACCGTCCACGTCGCCTTTGACGAAGCAACGGCAATCCTGGCCGGCGACGCTCTCCTGACGCTGGCCTTCGACCTCCTTGCCGACCCTGCCTGCCACACCGACCCGGCGATCCGCGCGGCCCTCGTGCTCGATCTCGCCCGCGCCGGTGGCCTTGGCGGCATGGTCGGCGGCCAGATGCTGGACCTCGCGGCCGAAGGACGCTTTGGGGACGGAGCGCGACCCGACGAAGCCGACATTCGCAAGCTGCAGGCGATGAAGACCGGCGCGCTCATCCGCGCCGCCACGGTCATGGGCGCCCGGCTTGGTGGCGCGAGTGACGACGAACTGCGCCGCTTCGCGCGCTTCGGCGACATTCTCGGCCTCGCCTTCCAGCTCGCCGACGATCTTCTCGACGTCACCGCCACCGAAAGCGAGATGGGCAAGGCCGTCGCCAAGGATGCGGCCCACGGCAAGGGGACGCTGGTGGCCCGTCTCGGCATCGATGCCGTGCGCGCCGAGCTCGACCGGCTCGTCAGCGAGGCGACGGACCTGCTCGCCCCCTGGGGCACGCGGTCTGAAACGCTCGCCGCCGCCGCCCGGTTCGTCGCCGACCGGAGGCGTTAAACCCAGCGATTTACTCCGCCGCCGGCTTGCGGTTGGCGCCATCACCGAACCGCTGCTCGATATAGTCGAGCACCAGTGACTGGAAGTCGCGGGCGATGGTCGGTCCACGCAGCGTGGCCGCCTTCTGCCCATCGATGAACACCGGCGCCGCCGGGTTCTCGCCGGTGCCCGGCAGGGATATGCCGATGTCGGCGTGCTTGGATTCGCCGGGGCCGTTGACGATGCAGCCCATCACCGCCACCTGCAGCGCCTCGACGCCGGGATAGCGCTGCCGCCACTCTGGCATGGCGTCGCGGATCTGGTCCTGAATGGTCTTGGCCAGTTCCTGGAACACGGTGGAGGTGGTCCGACCACAACCCGGACAGGCGGCGACGATCGGCACGAAGCTGCGGAAGCCCATGACCTGCAACAGCTCCTGGGCCACCATCACCTCGCGCGTGCGGTCGCCGCCCGGCTCCGGCGTCAGCGACACGCGAATGGTGTCGCCGATGCCATGCTGCAGGAGGTAGCCCATCGAGGCCGACGAGGCGACGACGCCCTTGGTGCCCATGCCGGCCTCGGTAAGGCCGAGGTGCAGCGCATAGTCGCCGCGCGTGGCCAGATCGCCATAGACGGCGATCAGATCCTGAACCTGGCTGACCTTGGCTGACAGCACGATGCGGTCGCGCGGAAGGCCGATCTCCTCGGCGCGGGCGGCAGAGAGCAGCGCCGACTGCACCATGGCTTCGCGCATCACCTCCTGCGCCGTCATCGGCGAGCCCTTGGCCTTGTTCTCGTCCATCAGGCGCGTCGCCAGCTCCTGGTCGAGCGAGCCCCAGTTGACGCCGATCCGCACCGCCTTGCCATGGCGGGCGGCGATCTCGACGATGTCGCTGAAATGCCGGTCGCGCTTGGCGCGGACACCGACGTTGCCGGGGTTGATGCGATACTTGGCGAGCGCCTCGGCACAGGCCGGAAAATCGGCGAGCAACCGATGGCCGATGAAATGGAAGTCGCCGATCAGCGGCACGTCGACGCCGACGCGGTCGAGCCGCTCGCGAATGCGGGGCACGGCGGCGGCGCTTTCGTCGCGGTCGACGGTGATGCGCACCAGCTCCGAGCCGGCCCGCGCCAACGCCATCACCTGCGCCACCGTGGCGTCGATGTCGGCGGTGTCCGTGTTGGTCATCGATTGAACGACCACCGGCGCATCGCCGCCGATGGTCACCTTGCCAACCACGACGGGAACCGAGCGGCGGCGCGGCGCCGGACCGAAGGAACTCAGCATGCAATCCTCAACTGTGGCTGTGCGAATGGTCGTGGCGGCGTTCACCCGACTGGCAGGCAGCGCAAAGACCGCGAATCTCCAGAACAGATGCCGACGGCGTAAATCCCTCGGCCGCCGCGATGCGGGAGAGCAGGCCGCCGAGTTCGGCCGGCTCGGCCTCGGTCGCCGAACCACACCCCTCGCAGAGCAGGAACACCAGCGGCGCCTCCGGGGCGGACGCGGCATGCCCATGCTCCTCGATGCAGGCGAGGAAGGCATTTCGGCTCTCGATCCGGTGCGCAAACCGGTGGGCGACCAGAAAATCAAGGGCGCGATAGACCGAAATCGGGCTTGGCCGACGCGCCTTCCCGGCGATGCGGTCCATGATCTCGTAGGCCGACACCGGCGCGTGGCTTTCCAGCATCGCTTCCAGCACCTGCCGCCGCTGTTCGGTGAGACGCAGCCCCTCGTCGCGGCAGCGTTCCTCGGCGCGCGCGACGGCGCGGCTGCGGCAGGCTTGATGGTCGTGGTCGGAATCGTCGAGCAAGGTTCTCTCCAAGCGTCAAGGACAGTATATAGTCGGCCACGTCCTCCGGAGAAAGACTGATTGTCGTTCCGACCGGATCGTCTTTGCCAGCCAGAGGCCCTCCATGCGCTTTCCAGCCGTCGACCGCAGCATCCTCATCACCGGCGCTTCATCGGGCATCGGCCTTGCCGCCGCCACCACGATGGCCGGGCGCGGCTGGCGAGTATTCGCGACGGTGCGCCGCGACGAGGACCGGCAGAGGCTCGCCCACATTGCCGGCGTCACGCCGCTTCTCATGGATTACGCCGATCCTGCCTCGATCGCCGCCACGGCAGATGCCGTGCTCGAAGCAACCGGCGACCGGCTCGGCGCCCTCTACAACAACGGCGCCTACGGCCAGCCCGGCGCCCTGGAGGATCTTTCGACCGAGGTGCTGCGGCACGTCTTCGAGGTCAACGTGCTTGGCTGGCACGACCTCACCCGCCGGCTGATCCCCGCCATGCGGCGGGCCCGCGCCGGACGCGTCGTCATGTGCTCGTCGATCCTCGGTTTCCTGTCGATGCCCTATCGAGGCGCCTACAACGCCTCAAAGCACGCCATCGAAGGGCTTGCAGACAGTTGGCGACTGGAGCTGATCGATGCCGGCATCCACGTCGCCACCATCCAGCCGGGACCGATCGCCACCAACTTCTCGTCGACCGCCATGAAGAAGTTCCACGACAACGTCGACGTCGAGGGCTCCGCCAACGCCGAGGGCTATCGGCAGCGCCTCGCCGACATGCAGCGGCCGCCCGAGGCGTCCTTCTTCCGCAAGCCGCCCGAGGCCGTGGTGGATTGCCTCGTCCACGCCTGCGAATCAGAGCGGCCGCGTCCCTACTATCGGGTGACCTGGCTCACCAAGGGCGCAGCGGTGGTCAAGCACCTCCTGCCGGCCTCTTGGTTCGTCGGCTTGCTGCACCGCGCGGCCAGGGCGGGCAATTGATCAATGAAGGCAAAGATTTGGCGAGGTAATCGGGCGGACGAAACCCATCCGGGGCATTGCCTGCGAAACGGGCGGAAAACCTTGGCTTCCGGCTTCACATCAGCGACATCATCGGCGTAGAGTATCCCTTGCGTGGGGTGGGCTGGGACGCCCGCCTCGGTGAAGGAGAGCGTGAGGTGACGATCGCCGTCTCGCCGGACGCACACCCGGCGCTGGTGTTGAATGCGGATTACCGCCCGCTGAGTTATTTCCCCTTGTCGCTCTGGTCCTGGCAGGATGCGATCAAGGCGGTCTTTCTCGACCGGGTCAATATCGTCTCCGAATACGACGTGCTGGTGCGCAGCCCGAGTTTCGAGTTCCACCTGCCATCGGTCGTTTCGCTGAAGACCTTCGTCAAGCCGTCGCGCCAGCCGGCCTTCACCCGCTTCAACGTTTTCCTGCGTGACCGCTTCGAGTGCCAGTATTGCGGCAGCCGCGAGGACCTGACCTTCGATCACCTGATCCCGCGCTCCAAGGGCGGCCAGACCACCTGGGAGAACGTCGTCGCCGCCTGTTCGCCCTGCAATCTCAAAAAGGCCGACAAGACGGTATCGGAAGTGGGAATGACGCTCGCCGGCAAGCCCTTTGCGCCGACCGTGCACGACCTTCACAACAATGGCCGGCTGTTTCCGCCCAACCATCTTCATGAAAGCTGGCTGGACTTTCTCTATTGGGACGTCGAACTCGATCCTTGATGCGTGGTGACTATGCCCGCAACTGCCCGGCGGCCTGCTGTTCGCGGACGACGCGGCGCAGGATTTCGGAGCGGACCGTTGGAGCGCCAAAATAGTAGCCTTGCAGCTCGTGGCAGCCGGCCTGCTTCAGCGCTTCGGCCTCCTCCGCCATCTCGATGCCTTCGGCCGTCACCTCGGCACCCAGCGTTTCCGCCAGCGCCACCGCCGCCTGCACGAGGCTCTGCGACGCCGGGTCACGGATGACGTCGATCACCACGGACCGGTCGATCTTCACCTTGTCGAAGGCGAACCGGCGCAGATAGGCCACCGACGAGAAACCGGTACCGAAATCGTCGAGCGCCACCGACACGCCAAGCGCATGCAAGGCCTCGACGCTGCGGCGCGCCCGCTCCGGTTCGGACACCAGGAAGCTTTCGGTAATGTCGAGTTCAAGCCGATCGGGCGGCATTCCCGCCGTCTTCAGAATGGCTTCGAGTGCGTCCGGGAAACCGGGGTCGTGGAACTGGGCGGCGAAGACGTTGACGACCATCTTGAGGTCGCCGAAGGCGCGGGCATCGCGGGCGACGCGGCGCAACACATAGGTGCCGATCAGGTCGCTCATCCCTGCTTCTTCGGCAATGGCGAGGAACACCGCCGGGCTGACCGGGCCGGCTGGGCGGATCCAGCGGACCAGCGCTTCGACGGCAGAGATGCTGCCCGTCTTCGCAGAGACGACCGGCTGGTAATGCACCTGAAGGCCGTCGCTCGCCACCGCCTCTCGCAGTTCAGCGGCCAGGGTCGCCCGCGCCTGGCGATCGGCGTCCATGCCGGCATCGTAGAGATCGACACGATTCTTGCCGCCAGCCTTGGCGACATACATGGCAACGTCGGCCCGTCGCACCAACTCGCCCGGGGTGAGCTCGCCGTCGACATCCGCGGCGACGCCAACCGAGCAGCCGACCTTCACCATGCGCCCCTCGAAATCGAATGCTTCATCGAGGAAATCGACGAAGCTGTCGCCGAGTGCGCGCGCCCGTTCGACCGCCTGCGCCCCTTCGACCACCACGGCAAACTCGTCACCGCCGAGCCGCGCCAGTACGCCGCTGTCGCCGACCAGCGTTCGGAAGCCCGCCGCCGTCGCCCGGATCAGCCGGTCGCCGACATCGTGACCGTAGGTGTCGTTCACTTCCTTGAAGCCATCCAGGTCGGCGAACAAGACGGCGATCGCATGGCTCGGGTCCGCATAAGCCTCGGCGAGCCGCTGGTTGAAGGAGGCGCGGTTCGGCAGACCGGACAGTGGGTCGTGGCTCGCCGCGTGACGGGCCGTCGTTTCGTCATGACGGAGGCCGCTCATCATCTTCCAGATGGTGACGACCAGCACGCCCATCACCACGAACAACAGGAAAAGCACCGCAAGCACCGGCAGGCGGGCGCGTTCCATCGCCTCGGTTCCGGAAACGCGCGGTTCCCAGCCGATGGAACCGAGAACAACGCCCGACGCCGAGACCAGCGGCACGGCATCTTCCCCCAAAAGCGCCGGGCCGAATGTCAGATGCCGGACGCCGAGCGCGTCGGCCATGGCCATGAACTGCGCCCCGGTCATCGACCGACCGACAAGAAGATAGCGGGGGGATCCTGGCGCCGAGGGCGCCCCGGTACGCCTCTTGATCTCATGCAATCCGACCACCAGCGGACCGAGACGCGACTGGACGAAACCGGAGGTCGGCTGGCGCGCCGTCTGGCCGGCGGCGGCAATGATGGCGGCGACATCGGCACGGCTGATGCCGATCCCGTCCGGTCCGACCAGCCGTCCCGCATGGTAGGTGCGGATCGGCACGCCATCGGCGCCGACAATCGACAACGTGTCGAAAACACGTTCATCCCTGTCAGGACGAACCACCTCGCCATCCAGCAGACCGGGGTTCTCTCCATCCAGGTTGGCAGCATTCCAGACGGCGAACTCGGTGGCGGCGAGCCCCATCCGGGTCAGAGCGTCGTCCTTCAGCACGTCGACCACGCGTGCAATCCCGCGCCGATCGATGTCATTCACCTCCGCCGCCATGCGCGCCATGGCGAGGTAAACCACCGCCGCCGCGGCAAGCGCCGTCAACGCGGTCGGTACGACCACGCCAAAGACAAACTCCATCCAGCGACGATTGGCGAAAAACAAGGCAACGATCCGTCGGTTCTATCTTGCGGAGATTAGCGCGATACCGTTAAAGGCTCGCAAACTCGTCCGGCATCCTCAGGGGAAACACCGATCCGTTCGCTTGCCATTGAGCAGCATGCGGAACTGCCGGAAAAGCCGGGGAAGTCATGCCAAACCGCACGCGCGCCACCATGATCGGCCTGACCGCAATTCTCATGTGGTCGACGCTCGGCGTCTTCACCGGCGGTTCGGGAGCCGTGCCGCCCTTCCTCCTGAACGCCTTCTGTTTGGGTCTTTCCGGCTCGGTCGCCTCCATCTGGCTGGTTGCCAGGGGACGCACCGCCGTTCTGAGGCAGCCCCCCAGGGTCTGGATCGTGGGAACGCTCGGCCTGTTCGGCTACCACGCCCTCTACTTCACCGCCCTGCGTACGGCGCCGCTGGTCGAGGCCGGCCTGATCAACTATCTCTGGCCACTTCTGATCGTTCTGTTTTCCGGCCTCCTGCCCGGCGAGCGGCTACGCCCCCATCATCTCGCCGGTGTCGTCCTGGGCTTTCTCGGCGCCGCGCTTCTGGTGACGGCCGGTCAATCTCTGACCCTCGATGGCGGTTACGCCTTCGGTTACCTCGCCGCATTCTTCGCCGCCGTCGTCTGGGCCAGTTACTCGGTCATCTCGCGCCGCTTCGCCGGTGTCCCTTCGGAGGCTGTCGCCGGCTTCTGCATCGCCGCCGCCATCCTGAGCCTTCTCTGCCATGTCGCTTTCGAGGAAACGGTGCTGCCGTCCTCAGCCCTGGAGTGGTCTATGGTGGCACTCCTCGGCGCCTTCCCGGTCGGCCTCGCCTTCTTCGTCTGGGATCATGGCGTCAAGCACGGCAACATCCAGCTCATCGGCACCGCCGCCTATGCGACGCCGGTTCTGTCGACCCTGCTGCTCACCCTCACCGGCTACGGAACGCTGGGCCTGACCACGGCCATCGCCTGCGTCCTCGTCACGCTCGGAGCCATCGTCGCAGCCTGGGACTCCCTGCCCTTCCGGCGGCGGCTGGCCAGGCGAGCCATCACCTGAAGCTGTCCTTCCGCTTGCGCAGCTCGGCGAACACATCCACGGCAGGCTGACCCGACAGTCCCAGCCGTTCGGCCAGCCGGGGGTCGCCAGCTCTCAGGAACGGGTTTGTCAGGAGCTCCCGATCGAGCGTCACCGGCACCGTCGGGCGGTCGGCAGCGCGAAGCGCTTCCACCTCCGCGAGCCGCTCGGCAAGCGCCGCGTTGTCAGGATCGACCGTCAGCGCGAAACGTCCGTTCGACGCCGTATACTCGTGCCCAGGATAGATGGCCGTCTCCGCCGGCAAGGACGCGAGCCGGAGAAGCGAATCCCACATGTCGGCTGCGCTGCCTTCGAACAGACGACCGCAGCCAAGAGAGAACAGCGTATCGCCGCAAAACAGCGCCCGTGCTTCGGGCGAATGGTAGACGATATGGCCGCGCGTATGCCCCGGCGTGGCAATCACGCGAAAACCGAGCGAACCGACCGAGAAGGTCTCCCCATCTTCCACCGAGCGGTCGAGAGGTGGCAGGCGATGGGCGTCGGCGGCCGCGCCGATGAGCTGCGCGCCGGTGCGCTCGACGATCGCGGCGGCGCCTTCGATATGGTCATGGTGGTGATGGGTGAGAAGCAGGGCGTCGAGCCGCCCACCCGACGCTTCGACGGCCGAGAGGATGGGCGCCGCCTCCGGAGCATCGACGACCACCGCCGCGCCGCTGTCCTCGTCGCGAAGGAGATAGGCGTAGTTGTCGCTGAGACAGGCGATGACGTGGACCTTCGGAACCATCGGGAGCCTCCTTTACCGCCCGCGCGAAAAAAGACGGCGGCCGCCATTGCGATAGGATCACAGTCGATCAATATGGCGGAAAGGGCAAGGGCGCCCCGGAGCCATGCATGTTTCTGGACGTTGTCGACCTCAGGGACTTCTATTCGAGCGATCTCGGCCGCGTCATCCGGCCCATCCTCGCCGACCATTTCCGGAAAATCTGGCCGAGCGTGTCCGGCGACCGGCTGGCCGGGCTCGGCTTCGCGACCCCTTATCTCGCGCCCTTTCGCGAGGAGGCCGACCGCACGCTGGCGCTGATGCCGGCTGCGCAGGGCGCGGTCAATTGGCCGGCCGGCGGTCCATCCGCCTCGGCGCTGGTCTGCGACGACATGCTGCCGCTCCCCGATGCATCGATCGATCGGCTGCTGATCGTCCACGCGCTTGAAATGGCCAACGATCCGGCCGAACTGCTCAAGGAAGCCTGGCGGGTGCTGTCGCCGGGCGGCAGGGTGCTGGCGGTGGTGCCGAACCGGCGCGGCCTCTGGGCCCGCGTCGACACCTCACCCTTCGGCTATGGCCGCCCCTTCTCGCGCGGCCAGATCACCAAGCTCCTGCGCGAAACCTCGTTCTCTCCAACGGCCTGGGATGAGGCCCTCTACGTGATGCCGGTGCCGCGCCGGCACTTCATGCATGCCAGCACCCGCTGGGAGGCGATCGGCGCGCGTCTATGGCCGGCCTTCGCCGGTGTCATCCTTGTAGAAGCGGCCAAGCACCTGCATCAGGGCGTACCCGTAATCCGCCGTGTCCGGTCAACAGCCATCAGGCCGGTGCTTCTGCCCTCGCCCGCCGGCCTGCCGAGCCCGCATCGCACCGGTCCGTCCGGCTGATGGCTCGCTACCGGTCTTCGCGCGACAGCAGGAACACCGCCTGCGCGCCCAGAAGATTCCAGACGATCCACGGCAGGCTGAACGGCAGGCGCTTGCCGGTGCCGTCGAGAACGATCGCCTGATCCACATGGGCTCCCACGTCCTTGGCCAGTTCGACAAAATCGCGGATGGTGCAGAAATGGATGTTGGGCGTATCGTACCAGGAATAGGGCAGACGCTTGCTGACCGGCATGCGCCCGAGAAACATCAGGCGGAAGCGCACGTCGAGGTGGCCGAAATTCGGCAGCGACACCACGACGCGTCGACCGATGCGCAGCATCTCGTCGAGCACCCGGCGAGCGTTGCGCGTCGCCTGGATGGTGTGGCTGAGCACCACATAGTCGAAGGATTGGTCTGGATACTGGACGAGATCGCTGTCGGCATCGCCCTGAATTACGGAAAGACCGCGCGAAACGGCCGCGTTGACGCCGTCCTGGCTGATCTCGATACCCCGCGCGTCGACGCCGCGCGTCCGCTCCAGCAATTCCAGCAGCGCGCCATCGCCGCAGCCGATGTCGAGCACGCGCGAGCTCGGCTCGATCAACCCGGCGATCAGGCGAAGGTCGATGCGGACGTCGGAGGTGAGGTCGGCGAGGTCGGTCATCGTGCTTCCTCCGCCGTCGGGCCGGCTATGCCGCGCGCCCGGGCCGCGCCGGTCAGGAAGCCGCGCACGATGCGGAACTGTTCGGGAATGTCGAGCAGAAAACTGTCGTGTCCGCGGTCGCTTTCGATCTCCACGAAGCTGACCGGCGCCCCCGCCGCGTTGAGCGCATGCACCACGGCGCGGCTTTCCGAGGTCGGGTACAGCCAGTCGGACGTGAACGACAGCACGCAGAAGCGCGTCTTCGTTCCCTTGAAGACGTTGGCCAGAACGCCGCCGTGGTCGGCCGCGAGATCGAAATAGTCGGTGGCACGGGTGACATATAGATAGGAGTTGGCGTCGAAGCGGTCGACGAACGTCATGCCCTGATGGCGAAGGTAGCTTTCGATCTGGAAGTCGGCATCGAAGCCGAAGGCCAACGCGTCGCGATCCTGCAGGTTGCGACCGAACTTCTGGTGCAGCGAGCGGTCGGACATGTAGGTGATGTGGGCGGCCATGCGCGCAACGGCGAGCCCCTTCTTGGGGTTCCGCCCTTCCTCGAGATAGCGGCCGCCGCACCAGTCGGGATCGGCCATCACCGCCTGCCGCCCCACCTCGTGGAAGGCGATGTTCTGCGAGGAATGGCGGTAGCTGGTGGCGATGGCCACCACCGAGAACACCCGCTCCGGATAGCTGACCGCCCATTGCAGCGCCTGCATGCCGCCCATCGAGCCACCGACCACGGCGAACAGCTTGTCGATACCGAGCCCGGTGACCAGCATGGCCTGCGCCCGGACCATGTCGGCAATCGTCACGACCGGCAGGTCGAGGCCATAGGGGCGGCCGGTATCGGGATTGGTGCTGGCCGGCCCGGTGGTGCCAAGACAACCGCCGAGCACGTTGGAACAGATGACGAAGAAGCGATCGGTATCGATCGGCTTGCCCGGCCCGACCATCAGCGTCCACCAGCCCGGCTTGCCGGTCACCGGATTGGTGCTGGCGACATGCTGGTCGCCAGTCAGCGCGTGGCAGATCAGGATGGCGTTGGAGCGGTCGTCATTGAGCTCGCCGTAGGTCTGGTAGGCAATCTGCCAGGGCGCGATCGCCGGGCCGGCGTCGAGCGTCAGCGGCGCGTCCGTGCCGAAACGCATGACGAGGCTCGAAGGATTGTCGGCCTCGCTGCGGCGCAGGCTCGCCTGCGCATCGGTCTCGGTAAGGGGAGCGTCCAGCATCGTCACTTCATTATCCGGCAGCTTTCGCGCGGCAGGCGCGATGCCCGCCGCCACGAAGGTGGTTAGCTATCGGAACGGGGAGATCAAATGTCAAGAAAATCGGCATCCGGGCTATCGGAAGCCGCAGCCTACCGAGCGCTTCGACGGATGGCGCGAACCAGATCGCGGGCCTGCACCTTGGCGCTCTGCTGGTCTCCCTCGCCGAGCATGCCGCAAGCCTTCTCGAAGTTGTCGCGGTCGTCTTTGGCAACAGGCCGCTCGCCAATCGCCGCGACGACGATGCGAAGGGCGCAGGCCCGCACCGGGTCCACCTTGAAGGCGCCATAGCATCCATCGGCGAGACAGAAGGCGAAATTCCTCAGCGAGGGGATGTCGCCGGCAAGCGCCTTCGGCCACTGCGGCGCCAGCGCGGTCTGCTGGCCCGGGCAGGCGGCATTGTTCGCGGTGGCGCAGTTGGCGAGAAGATCGGCATACTCGGGCACGCCGTCGGCGGCGAAAACCGGGGCAGCGACGAAAGCCAGAACAAGGGCAACCAGAAGCGAGCGCATGGGCAGTTCTCGTATCACCCCAAGTATTCGCGAAGCATGCCGACGACGCAAGATCGCCCTTCAGCCCGCCCTGTTCCGGAAAGCTGCCGGCGGGCGACCGAACGCGGCGCGAAAGCGACGGGTGAACTCGGACAGATCGTAAAAGCCATTGTCGAGCGCGATGTCGATCACCCTGCCTCCTCCGGCCTCAAGTGCCGCCGCCGCCCGAGCGAGGCGATACCCGATGAGATAAGCATGCGGTGGCTGCCCCACGACCCGCCGAAACACCCTGAGGAACTGATGGCGCCCGAGGCCGACCAGCCTCGCCAGATCGCCGAGGCTGAGCTGTTCGTCATGGTGCGCGTGCATGTGATCGAGTACAGCGGCGATCCGTCGCTCGTCGCGCGATGTCACCGCCGGTTCCACGCCATCCTCGCCCGAAAAGGCCGCGCCAAGCAGATCGAGGGCCAGCGCTTCGGCCGAAAGCCCCTTCAGCTTGCCGCCGGCCAGTTGTCGGGCCGCATGAAGCCGACCGGTTCTTGCCGCGACCGGCGGCAGACGCGGCCGAGAGAAGGTGGGGCGGCGAAGCCTGCCGAAATCCGCCACCGTTTCCTCGACGAGTTCGGCCGAAAACTGAAACGACAGGCACCGATCCCCCCGGCAGGCCTCGTGCGAACAGCGATAGGCGCCTCCGGGATTGCCGAGTAACAGCGAGCCGGGCGTCATCAAGGCCCGCCCCAACCCGGAACGATAGGCGAAGACGCCATCGAGCACCGCCGACACCGATAGGTCTTCATGCGCTTCCTCGAACGGTCGGTCCTCCGGCCCGGCGTCGCAGATGACCTCGACCGCGCGCCACCCCTCGCCAGCCGCTGCCAGGCGCTCTCCGGGAACCGGCTTGTCTTTTTCGATCGGCATGATCGTCACGATATCAACTTTCCCCAAGCGTGGCGACTGTCCGGGGGCTTAGGCCAATCGCGCCCCAGGTTTTCCCTCCGCGAGAAAGGAACCGCACATGCCATCCCTTCAAAAGCCCTTCGTCGACCGTCTCGTCTCCGAGGCGGCTTCCTCCGACATCCCCGAGGACCAGCGCCTGTTCGAGCCACTTGTCGGAAGCTGGGATCTGGTGGTGACCTGGTACGACCGTGCCGGCGCAGTCATCCGCCGAGAAAACGGCGAATGGCATTTCGTCCGCGTCTTGAACGGGCTTGGCATTCAGGACGTCTGGATAGTGCCCGGTCCGTCTGAACGGGCTGCAGGTAAAGGGCCTTACGAGTACGGCACGTCGATCCGCTTCTACGATCCGGGCATCGCCGCGTGGCGCTCGACCTGGATCGGCCCGATGCACGGCGTGGTCGTCCCCTTCATCGGTCGCCGCACCGACGACGGCATCGTTCTGGAAACGCAGACGGGTGATCCGATGCACTGGAGTTTTCACGACATCACCGCCGATCGCTTCATTTGGAAAAACCACAAGAACGATGGCGGCTGGCGCCTCGTGCAGGACTTCATCGCAACGAGACATCGTTGAGCCGGTCAGACCAGCTCGGTGCTTTCATCGATCTCAACGCCCATCGCTTTGAGATGACCGAAGAAAACAGCGGGATCGACATAGAGGCCTTGCGGGAGAAGGCCGGGACGGCGCGCGCCCCCGGTCATCTCTCTCACGCAAGCCGCCGCCGCGATGGCCGTCAACTCGTAAGGATCGTCATGGCTAACCCGGAGACGGACCGTCATCGGCTTTCCCTTGTGAACGCCCCGACCGTCGCATACCAGCACCACCCATTCCTCACGGCGCGTCCAGCGCTTCAGCGCTGCGAAGAACCCGGCGACGGCCAGAGGTCGCAACGGCGGCAGCAAGGCCGCCAGCATCGTCGCCGGCAAGACCGCGTAATCGATGACCAGCCCGAAACCACCTATGTAGAAGCCCGTCTCGGTCAGTTGGGGAAGCCGGTCAGGCAGGCACCGCAGTTCCTCGATCCCCATGGCGATCGTCTGTCGCCGTCCGAGCGGAGATCCGAAATCGAAGTCGCGGGCATTGCGCCAGGATCTCATCCAACGCTTCTCGACGAAAACACTGGGGTCCATCTCTCGCAGTTCGCTCACGAAGTCCTCGGCGGCGCCGGGGCCGAAGCTCAGACGCGACCAGTCGACGTTGAAACTGGCGTAGACTGGCGCATGGGTGAGATCGACGGCGGAGGCGAGATGCCGGATCATCGCGGCCGGCAGTCCGGGGTGAAAGCCGCCATCACTGACGAACTGCAGGCCATGCCGGAGGACATCCGGCTCGATCGCCCTGAGCGCCCGCCACTTGGCCGCCGACGACAGGTGAGTGTCGAAATAGTCGATGCCGAGTGTCAGCGCCACACTTGCCACGACGGAAGCATCGCCAGTCGAGGAGGTGGCCGACACCACCAGGTCGGCACCCGACAAAGCCGCCAGAAGGCCGGCGCGGTCGGAGCTGTCGGCGCGAACGCCGACCAGCGTCGCGCCTGTCTCGGCGGCGATGCGGGCGGCGGCATCGTCCACCGACGCCTTGGTGCGCCCCATCAGACGGAGATCGTAATCCCCGGTCCGGGCAAGCAGACGCGCCAGGCGCCGTCCGGTGTTGCCGGCGCCGCCCAGGATGGCGATGGTCGCCCTTGCCATGAAATCCCCCCTCGACGGTTGCCGTCGCTCAAGGGAAGTCTGGGCGCGTCGCACCCAACCATCGAGACGGATGACTACTTAGGCTTGCCTTCAATCCAGCCCGACCATGCGTCTGATATCCGCGACCGTGGTGCCTGCGGCTCGCAAGGCAGCCAGACCTTCCGACTTCCGCGACTTCGACAGCTTGCGGCCATCGGCGTCGACGATCAGCCGATGATGATGATAGCGTGGTGCCGGCAGCCCCAGCAGCGTCTGGAGCAGGCGATGGACGGCCGTTGCGAAATAGAGATCTCGACCGCGCACCACATCCGTCACCCCCTGAAGCGCATCGTCGACCACCACGGCGAGATGGTAGGCGGCAGGTGTGAACTTGCCCGCAAGCACGATGTCGCCCCAGGCGGTGGGATCGGCGATCACCATCGCTCCCGGACCGTCGAGACTGTCGCCGAACTCCTGCCAGGAGAGAGAGCCTGCAAGGTGGACCGCCTTCGCCATATCGAGCCGCAAGGCATTCGGCTGGCCGGCTGCGACGAGCGCAGCAACGTCCTGGACCGGTCTGTCGCGGTCGATTCCCGGATAGAGCGGTGCGCCGTCAGGGTCGCGCGGCCACGGCTGACCGCTACGCGCTTCCTCCGAACGAATCGCCTCGGCGATCTCCGCGCGACTGAGAAACGAGCGATAGACGAGGCCGAGACCGGTCAACCGGTCGAGGGCAGCGGCATAATCGTCCGCATGCTCAGACTGACGACGAACGGGCCGTTCGTAGACGATGCCGAGCCAGTCGATATCATCCAGAATGGCGCGCTCATGCTCCGGCCGGGCGCGGGTGATGTCGACGTCCTCGACGCGGACCAGCATGCGACCGCCGCTCTCGGCGGCCATGTCGGAATTGAGAAGCGCCGACAGGGCGTGACCGAGGTGCAGCGGTCCGTTGGGCGAAGGTGCGAAGCGGAAAACGGGGACGGTCATCTCTCAGCTGTCGGCGGATGGTCGGCGCTGCTGCCGGCTTCTGACGGGCCGGACAGTATACGTCTTGAATGCTGAAGTCTCGTGCCGAAGGAGGAACCGGATGCGCCTCATCCTAACCGAAGCCGACATGATCGAAGGCCTCGACTATCTCGAACGCATCGACCCGCGCCTCGCCCCGGTCAGGGTGACGGCCGGTCCGGTCGACATCCGCTATCGACCGCCCGGCTTCGAGGGCATCGCCCGCATCGTCGTTGCGCAGCAACTGTCGGTCTCCAGCGCCGATGCCATCTGGGGCAGGTTCGAGACGCTGCTCGGCGCGGCGACCGCCGACAACTACCTCCGCCAGGACGAGGAGGCGTTGCGCACCGCCGGGCTGTCGCGCGGCAAGGTCAGGACGCTACGCGCCCTCGCCGAGGCCGCGGCCGACGGTCTGGATCTCGAAGGGCTTGCCGACGAACGACCCGAAGTGGCAACCGAGAAACTGACGGCCATCCACGGCATTGGTCGCTGGACGGCCGAGATATTCCTGCTGTTCTGCGCGCGCAACGCCGACGTACTGCCCGCCGGAGATCTGGCGCTTCAGGTGGCGGCCGCCGAGGCGCTGGCGCTGGACGGACGCCCCAGCGAAAAGGAATTACGGGCGATATCAGAGCTTTGGTCACCCTGGCGCGGCGTTGCGGCCAAGCTGCTTTGGGCCTATTACAAGGCAATGCGACAGGGCAGGAACGTCCTCCCGGTCTGAACCGATCCCGGAGGAGACTTCCATGGCCGAAATCGACGGTCCGCGCCTCGACCCCGCAGATGGCAAGGCCGACGCTCTCGTCGTCCTGCTCCACGGCTATGGCGCCAACGGCGAGGATCTCTATGACATCGCCGAGAGCTGGGCGCCCTTCCTGCCCGGCGTAGCATTCGTCTCGCCGCATGCGCCCCAGGCCTGCCCGATGGTACCGGGCGGGCGCCAGTGGTTCCCGCTCACCATGCGCGACGACTCCGAACGCTGGACAGGCGTTCTTGCGGCCGGCCCCGATCTCGATCGATTCCTGGACGCCGAGCTCGAACGTTGGGGCGTGTCGCCCGACCGCCTCGTGCTGGTCGGCTTCAGCCAGGGCACCATGATGGCGCTGCATGTCGGCCTCAGGCGCAAGCTGGCGCCAGCGCTGATCGTCGGCTACTCCGGCTACCTTGCCGGCGCCGATCATCTCGGCGAGATCTCGGCGAGACCGAAGGTACTGCTTGTCCACGGTACCGCCGATCAGGTCCTGCCCGTCGAAAGCAGCCGCAACGCCGCCGCCGCGCTCACCGCCGCCGGGCTTCCCGTATCGCTGCATCTTTCGCCCGGCCTCGGCCACGGGATCGATCGCATGGGTCTCGTTCTCGGCCTCAGGACCATTGCCGAGGCGCTCGACATCGATCTTCCCGGCGGGGGCTGACGATCTGTGCATCACGACCGTCGCAGCCCATTGACGGATTGAGCCTCCTCCCCAACTACGCGAATATGCGGAGGATGGTTTTGCCTGGAGGCAGCATGGTTCGGCTCAATCGTATCTATACCCGTACCGGCGACGACGGTTCGAGCGGTCTTTCCACCGGCGAGCGCCGGCTGAAGAACGACCCGCGCTTCGAGGCGATCGGCAGTGTCGACGAGACGAACGCCGCCATTGGGGTCGCCCGCCTGCATGTCGACGAGTATCCCGATCTCGACCTGATGCTGGGTGCAATCCAGAACGACCTATTCGATCTCGGGGCCGATCTCGCCACGCCGGAAGCGGATACGCCGCCGGCCTTCGAGCCCTTGCGCATCCTGCCCGTTCAGGTCGAACGGCTGGAAAAGGAAAT
The DNA here is from genome assembly GCF_023721755.1 of Pleomorphomonas sp. NRK KF1. Lineage (GTDB taxonomy): Bacteria > Pseudomonadota > Alphaproteobacteria > Rhizobiales > Pleomorphomonadaceae > Pleomorphomonas. Next base: position 261,798 of record NZ_JAMDLH010000005.1, read on the forward strand.
CGACTATCTGAACCGCAGCCTCGCGCCGCTCACCACCTTCGTTCTGCCGGGCGGCAGTGCCGCCGCCGCCCATCTGCACGTGGCGCGCACCGTCTGCCGAAGGGCCGAGCGAGTGACGGTGACGCTGGCCCGAACGGATGGCGAGCCGGTCAATCCGGAAGCGGTTCGCTATCTCAACCGCCTGTCCGACTTCCTGTTCGTGGCAAGCCGGTGGGCCAACGATCTCGGTGGTCGCGACGTGTTGTGGGTACCTGGCCAGAACCGGGAGTGAAAGGCGAGATCAGGCGATCTTCTCGGCTGGGGAGCGCCCAACCAGAGCCCGCGCCACGGCGGTGCGAATCTCGGCAAGCGTGAACGGCTTGGACACGACGTCGTTCACCAGGCTGTCGAGGCCGAAGGCCCGTTCCCGCTGATCGGCGAAGCCGGTCATCAGCAGGATGGAGAGGTTCGGGTAATCCCTGGCAACGGCCAGCGCCAAGGCGATGCCGTCCATGACCGGCATCATGATGTCCGAGAGCAGCAGCTCGAAATCGCCTCGTTGCGCGGTGAGGATCTCCAGCGCGATACCTCCGTCCTCGGCCTCGGTGATCTCATGACCGTCGAGTTCCAGCGCCCTCTTCACGAAGGCCCGGACCGACTCGTCGTCTTCGGTCAGCAGAATGCGCGCCATGGCCGCCCCCAGGGCACTCCCGTTGGAATCAAGACAATTTCGATACGATTGTTACACAACTGGGCTATCGGCACCAGATGCCTGCACTTATTCGGTAACGACACCGACAAAGGGCAACTCGCGGTAGGCGTGAGCGGCATCCATGCCATAGCCGACCACGAACACGTCGGCGCAGGAGAAGCCGACGATATCGGCTTCGATCTCGGCCTTGCGCTTGCCAGGCTTGTCGAGCAGGACCGCGACCTTGACTTCCTTCGCCCCCCGATCCTCGGTGAGACGGCGGGCGAAGGCCAGAGTACGGCCCGATTCAAGAATATCGTCGATGATCAGCACCGAGCGGCCGGCGACGTCGGTATCGATGTCGCGGATGATCTTGACGATGCCGGATGACGTGGTGCCGGTGCCGTAGCTCGACAGCATCATGAACTCCACCTGCGGCGCGAGGCCTTCACGGTGCAAGGCGCGCAGAAGGTCGGCGGCGAACATGAAGCTGCCCTTGAGGATGGCGATCACCATGAGATCTTCAGGCTGCGCGGCGGCGATCTCCTTGGCGATGGCGTCGACGCGCGCGGCGATCGTCTCTTCCGAAAACAGCACGTCGATGGTCTTGCCCGTCATCCCGGTATCCTCATGAGGTCGCGACGGCCAATGAGCCCGGGTCCGGCGCGAACCGGCAGGGGCGCGCATCCGGAACCGTCGCAAAGCCCCGGCCGCTTTCGGGCGGAGCTATATTACGGCTGACGCTGGTCTGTAAACCGCACTTCCACGGTCACCGACGCTTCTGGAGGCGCCAGCAGACGCGTCTTGAAGTGCACCTTGCCCATCTGATCGATACTGAGTTGCGGCAAGGCATAGTTCCAGGCGTAGACATCGCGCCCGGTCGACGATTTGAGCGTGACGCGAACTGCCGGCAAACCCTTGGACTCGCTGTCGAGGTTGACGATGTCGCCTTCGACCAGCAACACCGGCGTCGACCCATCCATCTCCTGGCGGGCCGTGACGTCCTGAAAATCGAGGCCTCGCAGATTGACCTTCAGGCCGAGCAACTCGTAGATCCCCGCCAAATCGGGAAGCGTGGCCACGATCCGTTCGCGACCGACCACGCCGACCACGCAGAACATCACGAGAAAGCCGATCAGCAACACCGAAGCGACGGGCGTCGACAGGTGCCGGTCGATCATGACGAAGGTCGAGGTGCCACGCCGGGCCTTCTTGCCTCGCGACGCCTTGCTGCGCCGCCCCTCGAAACCGGCGGGTGGGGCCTCAATGGTGGCGGAAGCATCGGCTTCGACCGAGGGAGACGTTCTGTCATCGTCCGCCGGCGGCGTCTCCTCATCCGCCGCTCCGGTTGCAAACAAGTCGTCGATCGACGACTGATCGTTGCCTTTGTCTTCCGCGTCGAGCTGAGTGTCCCCGGACGCTTCCTCGGCGTTTTCTTCGGGGCCTGATGCGAAGAGATCGTCGATCGCCGATTGATCGTTGCCGCCATCGTCCTCGCCCGTCGCTGTCTCTGCGTCGAAGGCGCTGCCCGGCCCCGTCCCGGCGATGGCATCTCGCCACTCGTCCTCGCTCGGCTCGGGGCCGTCCATGTCTGACCGCGCGGTCGGCGCAGTCGCGATTGGTGCGTCCGGATAATCGTTGGGCGTGGCGTGCCAGACGGTACCGCAACGGGCACAACGCACCTTGCGGCCGGTAACGCCGAGCGTGCCGTCGGCAATCTGATACCCCGTCTCGCAGGCGGGGCAGACAATTCTCATCTTCGGCCCCCGATCGGCCGCCTGCCAATCCACAACGGGAAGCGGACGACGCGCCTCCCGCGCCGCCACGGCGGCTTTTCCAAGGGATGGCGGCAACATGCTTAATGAAACGTTAAGGACAAGGGCTGCAACATCAATTATGAGGTCTGCAACACTGACAAGACGCCACAAACCGGCTTCCTGTGCCAAAGATAGCGTGCGTTGTAGGTCTTTCGCGACAACGACTCGAAGGATGAGAAACGGAGCGAAAGCCTGAGGGCCGGAGGCCCGCCGGCGACTGAGGCGGGATGAAACACGAAGCCGCATGCGGCTTCCGGCGCCAAGCGGCGCCGCGCGGAGCGGGTCTTTCGTGGCAAAGCCCCGAAAGACGTAAAGCGGAGCGAAAGCCTGAGGGCCGGAGGTCCGCCGGCGACTGAGGCGGAAAGAGTTATGATCAGGTTCGAAAATGTCGGCCTCCGCTACGGAACAGGACCGGAGGTGCTGAGCGATCTGACGTTCTCGATCGCCCCGCACTCCTTTCAGTTCCTGACCGGCCCTTCCGGCGCGGGCAAGACGACATTGATCCGCCTGCTATTCCTCAACCTGAAGCCGACGCGCGGCCTCATTTCCATTTTCGGCAAGGACACCGCCCTTCTGAAGCGCGCCGACATGCCGGCCTTGCGTCGCCGCATCGGGGTCGTCTTCCAGGATTTCCGCCTGCTCGACCACCTCACCACCTACGAGAACGTGGCACTGCCTTACCGGGTGCTTGGCAAGGACGAGGCGAGCTATCGCGCCGACGTCGTCGATCTCCTGGACTGGGTCGGCCTCGGCGACAGGAAGCACGTCTATCCGCCGGTGCTGTCCGGCGGCGAGAAGCAACGCGCAGCCATCGCCCGCGCCCTGATCACCAAGCCGGAATTCCTCCTCGCCGACGAGCCCACCGGCAATGTCGATCCGCCGCTCGCCCGCCGCCTGCTGCGCCTCTTCCTGGAACTCAATCGCCTCGGCACCGCCGTGCTCATAGCCACCCACGACATCGGCCTGATGGACCAGCTCGACGCGCGGCGCATGGTCATCGAGAACGGCCACCTCGAGATCTACGAATGAAGACGCCGATCCCCAGACCCAAGAGAAGGGCCACCGCATCCAAGGCGAGGCCGGGCGGCGATACGACCCTCGCATCACCGATCGTGCCGCCGCAGGCCATCGCCGGTCGCACGCTGGTGCTGGTCATCGCCATCATGACCTTCCTGGCGGGCTTCACCATCGCCGTCGTCTCGGTGATCGACCGAGCGGCCGACGCCTGGGCTTCCGACATCGGTCGCGAAGTAACCATCGAGATCAGGCCGCTCGACGGCGTCGCCATCGACGCCGAGGTGGAGAAGGCGGTAGCGCTGGCGCAGGAGTTTCCCGGCGTCGGCGGCGCCAGGGCGATCACCGAGGCTGAGACGCAGCGTCTGCTGGAGCCTTGGCTCGGGCCGGACACCGATCTCTCGGCCCTGCCTGTACCCCGCCTGGTCATCGTATCGATCGACGACGCGGCAAGCTTCGGCGTCAAGGCGCTGTCCGATGCAGTGGGGCGCGATATCCGCGGTGGCAGCGTCGACGACCACGCCCTCTGGGTCGATCGCCTCTCGGCCATGGCGTCCTCCATGGTGTTCGCAGGCGTCGGCCTGATGAGTTTGATGCTCGTCGCACTTATCCTATCGGTGGTGTTCGCAACGCGCGCCGCCATGGCGGGAAACCGCGACGTCATCGAGGTACTGCATTTCTGCGGCGCCGAGGACCGTTTCATCGCCGGACAGTTCCAGAGACGTTTCCTGCTGTTCGGCATCGAGGGCGGCGCCATCGGCGGCGCGCTGGCGCTCCTCGCCATGGGGATTGCAGCCTGGGCGATCGGTGGCTCGGCCGGGCGGCCGGGCGCCGACCAGATCGAGGCAATGTTCGGCCGTTTCGAGCTTCCCGGCACGGCCTATGCCCTGGTGCTCTCGCTTGTCGTGGCGGTGGCGCTTCTGACCGCGCTCACATCGCGCCTGGCCGTGCGGCGGTCGCTGTCGGCGCTCGACTGAGCGATCGAACGGGAGGTGACCCGGATTTGTCAATCGTCGGCCGATTTCCTAAAATGAACCCATGATGGAATCGTCCGCTCCCACGAGAGAGACGGCAGGCCGGCCCGAGGAAGCCGTCGGCGAGCGCACCCGCGCCCGCCGGTCGATCGGCATCATCGTCATTGCCGCGCTGCTCATCGGCAGCGGTTTCTTCTTCGGCGGATTCTTCCGCTTCGTCGACACCATCGTCAACTACCAGACGCCGTCGCCGCTCGCCGCCGACGGCATCGTCGTGCTGACCGGCGGCGCAGAGCGCATCACCGGCGCCGTCGAACTGATGACCGCCGGCAAGGCGCGGCGCCTCCTGATCTCCGGCGTTCATCCGGACACCTCGGCATCCCGACTCGGCCGCATGGTCGAAGCGGAACCGGACATGATGGCCTGCTGCGTCGATCTCGACCGGCGCGCCGCCAACACGATCGGCAACGCACTTGAAACGGCCAAGTGGGCGCGCCGAAACGGCTTCCTGTCGCTGATCGTCGTCACCTCGGCCTACCACATGCCCCGTTCCATGCTGGAACTGTCGCATGCCATGCCGGACATTCGCCTCATCCCCTATCCGGTCACGCGGCCTGGCCTCACGCTCGGCAACTGGTCGGAAGACCGTAGCGTAATCGTGCTTCTCCTGCAGGAATACCTGAAGTATACGGCAACGCGCCTCCGGCTGTCGCTTGGCGGCATAGACGGCCTCGCCGACGTCATCGGCGGTGCGTTCGGTTAGGCATTCGCCAGAAGAGCTGGAAGTCGATTCATGCTGATCCGGTCCTATCTCTACAGCTTCGCCTTCTTCTCGGTCACCACCATCATGGCCATTCTCGGCGCCCCCTTTGCCCTCGGAGGCCATCGGGGCGTGATGATCGTCGTCAAGTCTTGGACATGGACGCTGATCCGCCTGCACGGCCTGATTACCGGCACGCGCCACGAGTATCGCCATCTCGAGCGCATCCCGCCGGGCGGCTTCATCCTTGCGTCCAAGCATCAGTCGACCTTCGAGACACTGGCGCTCGTGCCGCTGCTTGCCGACCCCGCCTTCATCCTGAAGCGGGAGTTGACCTGGATTCCGGTGTTCGGCTGGTGGCTGAAGCTCGCCGGCAACATCGCCATCGACCGTGGCAGCCCGACGGCCGCGCTCAGGAAGGTGATCGAGGGCACGCGCGCCGCCGTCGCCGCCGGCCGTCAGGTGATCATCTTCCCGGAAGGAACCCGCGCCGAGGCCGGCGCGAAGCCGGACTACAAACAGGGCATCGCCCAGATCTACAAGTCGCTCGACGTGCCGGTCGTGCCGGTCGCCCACAATGCCGGTACCGTCTGGCCGCGCAAGGCGCGCGTGCATCGTCGCGGCACCATCGTGGTCGAGTTCCTCGACCCCATCCCACCCGGTCTCAAGCCACGCGACATGTTCCAACAGCTGGAAAGCGGCATCGAGACCGCCTGCGACCGGCTGCTGGTGGAAGCGGCGGCACGGGGCGACGATCTGCCGGCAACGGCGCGAGCGCGGGTCGCAGAACTCACGACGTCGGAAACCGCCACCCGGGCCGACGCCTGAATGCCGATCCGGTAGTCAACCCGGCGGGACCGAACGCGGCGCCATGAGTGCGGCGACCACCTGTTCGAGCGCCCGGTCACGGATACCCATATCCTGCAGCCGCCTCAGCGTGGCGGTCACGTAGTCGACATTCGGCCCCATCTCGCCGGAACTCCTGCGTATGATGTCGAGTATCTGCTCGAACGCGAGACCGCCGGCATATTGCTCGTGGGCCTGGTTGGCGACGTAGACCAGCGCGCCGACCGTCTCTCCGGTCAGGAGACGCGCCGGCCGGACGACTTCGTGATAGACCATGGAGATCTGCTCGCGCGCCCGGAGATAGGCGATGACCGCCTCCCGGTTCGCCTCGGCCACCTCGAAGGCGACGCCGTGACAGGACCCGCCGCGATCGAGGCCGAACACCAGACCGGGGTTTTCCGGCGTGCCGCGATAATGCGTCGAACGAATGCAGAGAGCCCGACGGACGCCATGCATCCGCGCCTGTACCGCTCTCAGATGCGGAAAGCCGGGATTCCACATCAACGAGCCGTAGCCGAACACCCAGATGCTCGCATCCATCCTTCCGCTCCGTTTCGACCTGACGAAATGCGTAGCATTCCAACCGGCGAATGCAACGTCAGCGAGGACGATTCCATCTTTCGCCATATTACTCTAGTGCTGTTCAACCAACACATGACCCAAGCCGGGAACAACCGAGCCCATCGCGGCTGACCGGCCCCGGCGTGGATCGGATGCACGCGACCGTGCATTCGTGAAGGGAAGACGAACAGTGCGTCCGCGCGGGCGCCGGTGCCTTGCGGGGGAAACGCCATGAAGCGAACGATACGGGTGGCCCTCTGGACGATCGTCGTAGCCGCCGTCCTGTGGACGGGCGTCTGGTTCGGCGCTCGCTGGTGGCTCGCCGACACCGTTCGCAAGTCCGTCGCCGACCTCGCGGCGACAAACGGGATCGTCGTCAGTTGCACCGAACAGACCATCGGAGGATGGCCATTCCGGCTGGTTCTCACCTGTGGCGATGGCCTGGCCGTGTCGCTTCCCGATGGAGGCCGGTTCGAAACCGCCGCCGCGCGCGGCGAGGGCTCCGTCTTCTATCCGCGCCGCCTCGATTTCCACTTCGATGCGCCGACGTCCTATACCGCCCCCGACGGTCGGCGGCTCGGCCTGACTGCCAGCGAGTTTGCCGCGACCATCGGCTTTTCCGGCGGCCGTGCCGATCGGCTCGTCCTACGAACGGAAGACCTCTCGGCAACGGGCCCGTTGGCCGGCGGAACCGAAGGAAAGCTGACGATCGGGCGCGGCGATCTGATGCTGGCGCGCGTCGACAAGCGTCCGGACGACGCTGACATCGCGGCCACCATCGACGGGCTCGGTCTGACGGTTGGCAACACGGCGTTGACGCCCCTGCCCCTCCGCCTGACGCTGGCGGCCACACTTGCCCAGGCCGACATGGCCGTGGCCGGTCCTGTGGCGATGGCCGGCTGGAAGGCGGCGGGCGGCAAGCTGACGTTGCATCGTCTTGCCGCCGAACTCGGCGGCGCCACGCTCACCCTCGACGGCGAAGGAACCGTATCCGAGACAGGTCTCATTGACGCCGAGGGTCAGGTAACGGGGCGGAATCTCAACGCCTTGGCGGCCTCCGCCACGGGCGGCGGTGGCCTGACGCCCGAACTCGCCGGCCTCGTCATGGCCTTCGTCTTCATGGGCACGGCCGCCGACGATGGCGGTCGCTCCATCGGCCTCAAGGTTGAAGACGGCATCGTCTCGGCCAACGGCCGGCAAATCGGCCGGATCGCCCCGCTATTCTGACGGCGGCTTCGGCTGCGCCTTGTGGGAGCGGCCGAAGTCGGCCTCCGGCGCGTCCTGACCCAGCGTCAGAATGCCGCGCCGGATCGAGCGCGTGCGGCTGAACAGGTCATAGAGACGATCTCCCTCGCCCCACCGGATTTGCCGCTGCAAGGCGAACAGATCTTCCTGAAAGCGCCCGAGCACTTCCAGCACGGCGTCCTTGTTGTGCAGGAACACATCGCGCCACATGGTGGGATCGGAAGCGGCGATACGCGTGAAATCGCGAAAGCCACCGGCCGAGAACTTCATCACTTCCGACTCGGTGACCTTTTCGAGATCGGCGGCCGTACCGACGATGTTGTAGGCGATGAGATGCGGCAGGTGACTGGTGATGGCCAGCACCAGATCGTGCCGCTCCGCGCTCATGCACTCGACGTTGGCGCCCATGCCGGCCCAGAAGGCGACGAGCCGGTCGAGTGCCTTGGGGTCGGTATCCTCATCCGGACAGACGATCGACCAGCGATTGACGAAGAGCTCGGGAAAACCGGCGTCAGGTCCCGAATACTCGGTACCGGCGACCGGATGGGCGGGGATGAAGTGGACATTGGCCGGCAGGTAGGGCTTCATCTGCCGGACAACCGATCCCTTGACGGAGCCGACGTCGGAGACGACGGCACCGGGCTTGAGATGGGGGGCGATCGCCTTAGCAATCGCCTCCGCCGCGCCCACGGGCACGCAAGCGATGACGAGATCGGCATCCACCACCGCATCGCCAGCGTTGTCGCAATAGCTGTCGCCGAGCGTTAGTTCCTCGGCCCGCTTCAGGATGACGGGCGACTGATCGGAAATGACGATCTCGTCCACGAGACCGTTGAGGCGGGCCGCCCGGGCGATCGACGAGCCGATCAGGCCGATGCCGATGATGGCGAGACGGTGAAACACGGCGTCGGTCATGCGGACCCCTTCATGAAAGCCGTCAGCACCTCGACGAGCCGGCGGCAGGCCTCTTCCGACCCCACGGTCATCCGAAGTGCGTTGGGCAGCCCGTAGCCGCCCACCTTGCGCACCACCACGCCTTCGGCCAACAACGTCTTGTCGGCGGCATCAGCCGTCTTGCCGGTCTCGGGAAAGTGCACCAACAGGAAGTTGGCGACGGAGGGCGTGACCGTCAGCCCCAGCTTGCCAAGTTCGGTGGCGAGCCAGGCGCTCCAGCGGGTGTTGTGCTCGACCGCGGCCTCCACGAAAGCTCGGTCGCGCATGCCCGCGGTGCCGGCGGCGATCGCCGCTCCGTTGAGGTTGAACGGGCCGCGCACCCGCTCCAGAACGTCGACGACAGCCTTGGGGCCATAGAGCCAGCCGATGCGCAGAGCCGCGAGCCCGTGGATTTTCGAGAAGGTGCGCGTCATCACCACGTTCTCGGCCGAGGCGACCAGCTCGATGCCGCTTTCGTAGTCGTTACGACGGACGTACTCGGCATAGGCGGCGTCGAGCACCAGCAGGACGTTGCCCGGCAAGCCCGCATGCAGCCGCCGCACCTCGGCCATCGGAATGTAGGTTCCGGTGGGATTGTTGGGATTGGCGAGGAAGATCATCCGAGTCCGTGGTGTCACGGCGGCGAGGATGGCGTCGACGTCCGTGGTGTAGGCCGTCTCCTTCGCCACCACCGGCGTCGCGCCCGCAGCGAGGATGGAGATGCGATAGACCAGGAAACCATGCTCGGAGTAGATCGCCTCGTCGCCGGGCGACAGATAGCACTCGGCGAGAAGATGGAGGAGTTCGTCCGAACCGTTGCCGCAAATGACGCGATCGACGTTGAGGCCATGCGTCTCCGCGATCGCTTGTCGCAACTCGGTCGACGATCCGTCGGGATAGAGCTCAAGCTTGCTCGCCATCCGCTGGTAGGCTTCGACAGCCTTCGGGCTCGGCCCAAGCGGCGTCTCGTTGGACGAGAGCTTGTAGAGCTTCTTGCCCGGCGCCGCCTTCGACCCGCCGGGAACATAGAGGTCGATATCGAGAATGCCGCTGCGGGGAACGGGCGCGAGAGTTGTATCGGACATGGAAGAACGCCTCGAAAATACCGGCGCCCGTCATACGGCAGGCATGGCGACCGCGCAAAGGAAAAGCTCAATTGACCGGACCGCCGCTCCTGAGAGCTCACCCCAGCAGCCAGGCCCAGAAGGTCGTGGTCACCACGCCGACGGCGGTCGTGATGGTGATCGACGACGATGCGAGACCGTGTCCGACGCCGAAGCGGTTGGCGATCAGCCAGGCGTTGATGCCGGTCGGCACCGACGAGGTCAGCACCAGCGCCGCCGTCCAGGTCGCGTCGAGGCCGAGAAGGCGGCTCGCCGCGTAGACCGAGGCCGGCAACAGGAAGAGCTTGAAGAGAGACGTGACCAGCGCCGGCCGAACACCATCGGAAATGCCATATTTCATCAACGCCATGCCGAGCGAGATCAGGGCCGCCGAACCGGCGATGTCGCCGATGTCGTTCACGACGATGCCGACGACGCCGGTGAGGGGCAAACCCGAGAGCTGCCATAGCGAGCCGAGCACCAGGCCGACCACCAGCGGATTGCGCACAAGGTTGCGGCCGACCTGCCCGAGAACGGCGCTGACCGGCTGAGGTGGCCGACCGCCGGTCTGCCGTTCGGCCTGTTCCATCAATATGGTGCCGGCGATCATCATCACCGGCAGGTGGGCGCAGAGCAGGATGGACAAGGCCACGACGCCGTCGTCGCCGACGATGCGCTGGACGAGCGGCAGGCCGATGAACAGGTTGTTGGCAAAGGCTGAACTGACGCCGGCCAGCACGCCGATACGGGCGTCGCGACCGAAAAATCGCGTCACCGCGTAGTGTCCGGCGGCCCAGGTGACGGCAACGCCGGAGAAATAAGCCACCCAGATCGTCCAGGGCGAACTGCCCTCGACATGCGCCGTCGCCACTGTCTTGAACAGCAGCGTCGGCATGGCGATGGTGAAGACGAAATCCGACAGACCGTCGCCGACTTCCGCCTTCATCACGCCGAATCGGACGAGGAGATATCCGATCAGGATCAGCAGGAAGATGGGCAGAACGTCGAGGGCAATGGCGATCACGGGCGGCAACCGGCGCTGGAGCCGAGAGAGGCCGGCGGCCATCGCGGCGCGTCGGAGATCGGCGGAGAATTAGACTTTCTGCCTACTCTTCCTTGATCGGCGCCCGCAAGGTCGAAACAGTGCGGATCGGTTCGCCCCCGACACGGCCTCGCTTGCCTCCCGAGAACGGGGGTGACACACTCCCGACCATGTTCGAGAAAATCGTCATGCTGAAATATCTCGTCGCCGCCACAGTACTTGCCGGCTCGGCCCTGCCCGCCGCCGCCTTCGAGCTGTCCTTCAGGTGGGGAGCCACGCCGGCCTGCGACAACGGCCGCCCCTCGGTGGTGGACAGCCCGGAGTTCGCCCTCGCCAACGTGCCGCCGGGAACCCGCGTCATCGCCTTCACGATGCTCGATCTCAACGCCCCGGGCTTCCGGCACGGTGGCGGAACCATTCCCTACGACGGCAACGATCTGGTGCCGGCCGGCGCTTTCCGCTATCTCGGTCCTTGCCCGCCGGCCGGGCCGCATCGCTATATGTGGACGGCCACCGCCCGGGACCGTGGCACAACGTTCGGCCGCACCCTCGGCGAAGCGTCCGCCACCCGTTCGTTCCCAGACTGACCGAGACGAGACAATGATCGCGGAGACCCCCGAAGCACGCATCGATGCGCTCGAGGAAAAGATCGCCTACCAGGATCAGGTGATCGAGGACCTCAACACGGCCGTCACCGACCAGTGGAAGGAAATCGACACGATGAAGCGTCTCGTCGCGAGCCTCCTCGACGAGGTCAAGGAAATGGAACTCGCAGCGCGGGCGACGGCCGGCCGCGAACCGCCGCCGCCACACTATTGAGCGGTTGGCCGCCGCCTCAGGCGGCGCGCATCTCGTGCATCAGGCGGTCGACCTCGGCCTGCAGCGCCTTGGTGTCGCCGAGCATCCGGCGCGCCTGAGCCGCCACTTCCTGCGACTTCGAGTCGGACGCCTCGGCATTCTCCATCAGACGCATCATGTCCGAGGCGAGACCGCCGACGGCGGTAAGCGTCGAGGAAATGGCGCGGGTGATTTCGGAAACGGCCGCGTTCTGCTGGTCCAGCGTCGCAGCGATCGACGACGCCACTTCGTTGACCCGTTCGATCGACTGCTCGACGGTACTGGTGGCGGACACCGCTTCGCCCGTTGCCGACTGGATGACGCCGATGCGCCGGGAGATCTCGTCGGTGGCCTTCGACGTCTGGGCGGCGAGCTGCTTGACTTCGGATGCCACGACGGCAAAGCCTTTGCCCGCCTCGCCGGCGCGCGCCGCCTCGATGGTGGCGTTCAGCGCCAGAAGATTGGTCTGGTCGGCGATCTCCTGGATCAGCGCCACCACCTTGCCAATCTCGCTCGACGCCTCGTCGAGACCGCGGATGACCTCGGTGGCCCGCGCCGTCTCGCGCACGGCGCCGCTCGATATCTCGGCAGCCTTGTCGACCTGGCTGACGATCTCGGCGATCGACGCCGACAGTTCCTCGGCGGCGCTCGACACCGCCTGCACGTTGTCCTTCGCCTGCCTGCCGGCTTCGGCCGAAGCCTCAGCCTGACGACGGGTATGATCCGACACGGCGAGCAAGTCCGATGCGACTCGTTCGAAACCGGTCGCGGTGCTTTCGATGCCGGCCGACGTCTCGCGGAACGAACGGTCGAATCCGTCGGCGAGCCCGGTCAACGCATCGCGACGCGACCGTTCCATCGCGGCAGCCCTCGCAACCTCGGCTTCCGCCTCCGCGGCGATCCGCTCGCGCTGAAGGTCGCGGAAGCGCGCCACGGCACGGCCGATCAGCCCGATTTCATCCTTGCGGGTCGCGCCCGAAATCTCGGCGTCGAGATCGCCGCCCTGAAGCCGATCCATCGAACGGGTAAGGCGAGACAGAGGCCCGGCGATGCCACGCGCCACGACGAACGACAGCGCCCCCAGCATCAGCAGGGAAACGAGGGTGATGAGGCCAATGCGTCGGGTGCTTGCGGCAAGCGACGCCTCGATGTCGGCAACGTGAAAGCCGGTGCCGAGCATCCAGTTCCAACCTTCGACAGTCATCGCATAGGCGAGCTTCAGCGACGGTTCCTTGTCGCCGGGCTTGACCCACAGGTACTCGTAATTACCGCCGCCGGCCTTGGCGATCGCCAGCATGTCGCGGATGATCGGCTTGCCGTTGACATCCTTCATGTCGATGAGGCTCTTGCCCTCGAGTTCCGGCTTGCCCGGCAAGAGGACGTTTGTGCCATCCGCTTCGTAGATGAAGAAATAGTTCTTGTCCGGGCCGAACCGCACCGACCTCAGGACCGCCTTGGCCGCCTCCTGTGCGTCGGCCAGGCTCATCTCGCCCTTCGCCGCACGATCTCTGAATCCTTCGATCATCGACTGGGCGGTCTGGACCTGATCCTGAAGAGCAAGTTTCTTCTGGCCCAACAGCTCGGAGCGAAGATCGGAGTAACCCAGATAACCGATCGTTGCGAGTCCGACGATCGCCAACACAACGATGGCGGCGATCTTGGCGGATACTGAGTGAATGCTGAACATGTTTGCTGGCCTCGGCGGCATGACCCGCAGATTGGGATAATTCCCGTTTAGGCGACGGCCGTTAACTTTGGCTTACAGAACAGGTTCAGTATGCGGAATTATTGTCAGAAGTAACTAAACTCGCATTCCCGAGTAGAGTTAACCGACGAGGCCACCCTCCTCTTCGATGAATCGCACGACGTCCATCACGTTGTGGTTGCGGCGGACGTCCGTGAACACGAAAGGACGCCCTTTGCGCATCAGCTTGGCGTCGCGATCCATCACATCAAGCGACGCGCCGACGTGTGGCGCAAGGTCGATCTTGTTGATCACCAGGAGATCGGAACGAGTGATGCCCGGTCCACCTTTGCGGGGAATCTTGTCGCCAGCCGAGACGTCGATGACATAGATCGTCAGGTCCGCGAGTTCCGGCGAGAAGGTGGCCGCCAGATTGTCGCCGCCGGATTCGATCAGGATGAGATCGAGACCGGGGAACTTCTGGTTCATGTCGGCGATGGCGGCGAGGTTGATCGACGCATCTTCGCGGATCGCCGTATGGGGGCAACCGCCGGTCTCGACGCCGGCGATGCGCTCGGATGGCAGAGCTCCCGAGCGGGTGAGGAACTCCGCATCCTCGCGGGTGTAGATGTCATTGGTGATGGCGGCGATCTCATAGCGGTCGCGAAGGGCCTTGCAGAGCGCGTCCATCAGCGCGGTCTTGCCCGACCCGACCGGGCCGCCGACACCGACGCGTAGGGGACCGTTGGCAGTCTTGGTCATGAGCGGAACAACCTCGTGTACTGTGTTTCATGGGCCATGGAGGCGATATCGGCGCGCAACGCGGTGCCACCGATGTCATCGAGCGAGGCGGCCAGCGCATCGGCAGCGACGGCGGAGACGACCGGGGCGAGATCCCGGATCGTCTTCTGCCCGTCGGTCTGTCCGAGCGGCACGGCGCGCACGGCCGCCGAAACGAGATTGGCGGCGAAGGCGGTGAGATAGGCCTCGGTGGTTTCGGGCAGCGGCAGGCGATGATCCGCCGCCGCCGCCGCCACCGCCACGGGATAGGCGACCGGGTCAGGCGCAAACCGGCCGGCAAGATCGACAAGCGACGGAGCGCCCCAGGTGTCGGCAATGGCCGTCGCAAAGGCGCGTCCCTGCGCACCGCTTTCGAGCCGGCGCTCCTTGGAGGGCTGGAGCGCGTAGGCGAACTCGGCCACTTCGGCGAGTTCGTCCGCTCGCCCCTCGGCGGCAAAGCGGAATGCCGAGGCCAACAGGATGGCGTCGCTCCGGCCTGCGCCATGGCGCAGGATGTCCGACAGCCAGGCGGTCAGCGTGGCCGCCGTGGTGACGGTGCCGTCTTCCACCGCCCATTCCAAACCATGGCTGTAGGTGAAGGCGCCGACCGGGAAGGCCGGCGACAACCACGTCATCAAGCGGGACAATGCCGCCCCGGCCGAAGGCTCACTCATGCTTGTGGCTGTGTCCGTGGGCATGATCGTGCCCATGCGCGTGGTCGTGGCCGCAACCGCAATGGTCGCCATGGGCGTGCTCGTGGTGGTGATGCGCGCCGGCGTCGCCATGGTCGTGATGATGGCGCTCCGGCCCGTGCTCGTGGGTGTGTTCATGCGCCCCGTGGTCGTGATGATCGTGCCCATGAACGTCGCCATGGCCGTAGGCGCCCCCTTCGGGATCGAACGCCGCCAGCACGGGTTCCACGACGGCGCCCAGCCCTTTCAGCATATCCTCGATGACATGGTCGTAGCGAATGCGTAGCCGATCGCCGAGAAACTGCGCCGGCAGGTGCCGGTTGCCGAGATGCCAGGCAACGCGGACAAGTTCTGTCGGGCTGGCGGCGGTGATCTCCAGCAGACGTTCGGGAACCGCCTGCACCAGGATCAGCCGACCGTCCTCAAGCTCAAGGGCATCGCCATCCTTCATCACGGTCGCTTCCTTGAGGTCCAGGAGAAACACCGTCTTGCCAACGCAGCGCATGACGAGGCGGCGGCGATGACGATCGTCACGTTCCAGCGCAAGCGTGTCGGCCGGTGTTCCGGACCAGGTTCCGGCGGGAAGGATGCGTGTAGCGGTGATCATGGAGAAATCCTCGACCTCAGGTCAGCGTCTGGCCGGCGAGCTTAGTCGAATACGGTCCCGAGGCAAGGGCGGACGCCCGCCGGGTAACGGCAGGCGCGGTAGCTCAAAACAGGAAATACCGCTGCGCCATCGGCAACACGTCGGCGGGCGCACAGGTGAGCAGTTCACCATCGGCCCGCACCTCGTAGGTTTCGGGGTCGACCTCGATCTCGGGCGTCGCCGAGTTGTGGATCAGCGAGGCCTTGGAAATGCCGCCGCGCGTGTTTTCGACCGGCAGCACCACCCGGTCGAGGCCGAGCCGTTCCTTGATGCCGTTCTCATAGGCGTAGCGCGAGACGAAGGTGACCGACGAGCGGGTCATCGCCTTGCCGAAGGCGCCGAACATCGGCCGGTAGTGCACCGGCTGCGGAGTCGGAATGGACGCATTGGGGTCGCCCATGGCGGCGGCGGCGATGGTGCCCATCTTCAGCACCAGGTCGGGCTTCACGCCGAAGAAGGCGGGCGTCCACAACACGAGGTCGGCGAGCTTGCCCACTTCCACCGAACCGACGTGCTTGGAGAGGCCCTGCGCGATGGCCGGGTTGATGGTCACCTTGGCGATGTAGCGCTTTACGCGGAAATTGTCGGCATCGGTGCCGACGTCCTCGGGCAACGCTCCGCGCTGCACCTTCATCTTGTGCGCCGTCTGGAAGGTGCGGATGACCACTTCGCCGATGCGCCCCATGGCCTGGCTGTCGGAGGAGATGATCGAGAAGGCGCCCATATCGTGCAGGATGTCTTCCGCCGCGATGGTCTCCTTGCGGATGCGGCTCTCGGCAAAGGCGACATCCTCGGGGATCGAGCCATCAAGGTGATGGCAGACCATCAGCATGTCCAGGTGCTCGTCGAGCGTGTTGCGCGTGTAGGGGCGCGTCGGGTTGGTCGACGACGGGAGCACGTTGGAAAGGCCGGCCACCTTGATGATGTCGGGCGCGTGACCACCACCGGCGCCCTCGGTGTGGTAGGCGTGGATGGTGCGCCCCTTGAAGGCGGCGATGGTATCCTCGACAAAGCCGCTTTCGTTGAGCGTGTCGGTGTGGATCATCACCTGCACGTCGTAATCGTCGGCCACCGACAGGCAATTGTCGATGGCGGCCGGCGTGGTGCCCCAGTCCTCGTGCAGCTTCAGGCCACAGGCGCCGGCCTTGACCTGTTCGATCAGCGCCGCCGGCAGCGACGCGTTGCCCTTGCCGGAGAAGGCGAGGTTCATCGGCAGCCCCTCGGCCGCCTCGATCATCCGGGCGATGTGCCAGGGGCCGGGCGTACAGGTGGTGGCGGCCGTACCGGTGGCGGGACCGGTGCCGCCCCCGAGCATGGTGGTGATGCCGGCGTAGAGCGCCTCGTCCACCTGCTGAGGGCAGATGAAATGGATATGGGTGTCGAGTGCACCGGCCGTCAGGATCTTGCCTTCGCCGGCGATCGCCTCGGTGCCGGGGCCGACGATGATGGTGACGCCGGGCTGCACATCCGGGTTGCCGGCCTTGCCGATGCCGGAAATGCGACCGTCGGTGATGCCGACGTCGGCCTTGTAAATGCCGGAGTGATCGATGATCAGCGCGTTGGTGATGACGGTGTCGACCGCGCCCTCGGCCCGACTCGCCTGGCTCTGGCCCATGCCGTCGCGGATCACCTTGCCGCCGCCGAACTTCACCTCTTCGCCGTAGATGGTGAAATCCTTCTCGACCTTGACGAACAGTTCGGTGTCGGCGAGGCGCACCTTGTCGCCGACGGTCGGACCGAACATGTCGGCATAGGCGGCGCGGGACATGCGGTAGGGCATCTTGTCAGTCTCCCGAAGAGAGCAGCTTGAAACTTTGGTGTCCGGCCGCCTCGCGGTCGAACGAAGAATGGGCCGGCGAGCGCGAGACGCTCAGAGCTTTCCCATCACCGCCTGACGGAAGCCGTAGACCTCGCCCTTTCCGGCGTAGGGTACCAGCGTCACCGAGCGGCTTTGGCCGGGCTCGAAGCGAACGGCGGTACCGGCGGGAATGTCGAGCCTGTGGCCGCGCGCCTTGTCGCGGTCGAAGACCAACGCCGGATTGGTCTCGGCAAAATGATAGTGGCTGCCAACCTGCACCGGCCGGTCGCCGGAGTTGGCAACGTCCAGCACCAGCATTGGACGGTCGGCGTTGAGCTCGATATCGCCCGCTTCGGGGATGACTTCACCAGGGATCATGGTCGTTCCTTTCAGGCGGCGCGAGGCGCGCAGGGCTCGCCCTTGAAGACACGGACGGTGGATGGCGGGTTGGCTGCAAGCTTCTCGGCCGGTCGAATCGGCCGACGCACCAGTTCACCGCCGCAGTTGGGGCAGACGCCGTTCAGCACGCCGCTCGCGCACGCCGGGCACCACGTGCACTCGAAGGAGCAGATATAGGCCTCCGCGGCCGGCGGCAGGTCGCGGTCGCAGCACTCGCAGTTGGGACGAAGCTCAAGGGCCATGGGCTCACCTGATCGGTTCGTGAACGGTGACGAGCTTGGTGCCGTCGGGGAAGGTGGCTTCCACCTGTACGTCGTGGATCATCTCGGCGATGCCCTCCATCACCTGCTCGCGGCTGAGCACCGTGGCGCCGCCGGCCATCAGCTCGGCCACCGTGCGGCCGTCGCGGGCGCCCTCGACGACATAGTCGGTGATGAGGGCCACCGCCTCGGGATAGTTCAGCTTGACGCCCCGCTCGAGGCGATTGCGCGCCACCATGGCGGCGAGGCTGACGAGCAGCTTGTCCTTTTCGCGCGGCGTCAGATTCATGGGTCTTCCTCGTCTCAAATCGACCAGGCGCGCGGCAGCGGCCAGCCGGTGAGGGTTTCGATCAGGGGTTCGAGAATGGCCCGCAGACGGCGACCGTCAAGGGCAAGACAACGTATGGACAAAAGTTCCTCGAAGGCCGAAGCGCCCGCTTCGATTCCGTCGCCCGCGAGCGACGAAATCAGATCCCGCGAGCGATCGAGCCAGGACGACGCATCGGGTGCCGCTACCAGGATGCTGGCAAAGGCACGGGCACCGCCACCTGTGGCGCCCCCCTCCAGGATCGAGCGGCTGTCGCCCGAAAGGCGCAAGGCATCGGCATAGACGAGCCGCCCATCGCGCCTGACACGCCAGTGATCGAAGAGTTCGACGGTCGTGACCTCCTCGCCCATCGCGGTGCGGCCGAGCACGACGCTTTCCACCGCAACGAGGCGGGCATCGCTCGCGAGATCCACGTCGAGCCGGCGACGAAGGCCTGCGCCGTCGAAGACGATGGTCTCCTGCGGCAGCCATCGTGCATTGGCGCCGGCCTCGACGATCAGCCGGTTATCGATGTGACCGAGGCCATCCGAGCGGCGATAGATGCGCTCGGCGGCCTGGGTGGTGATCGTCGCCGTCGTCCCTCTGCCGAAGCGGGCCTCGAAGGAAAGGCGGTCGCCACCGGTCACACCGCCAGCGCTGTTCAGAAAAACCGCCGTCGGTCCCGAGCCGTCATAGACTTTCGGCAACCGCACCTTGGCCGAACCATCCTGGAAAAGGTCGGCGAGGCGTGTTTCCTCGCCCTCGCCGATCCGTCGCAACGAGAAGGCCACGCGCGCCGTCCCCTCGGCTCGTTCGAGCCGGGGCATCTCTGCGCGAGGCGCCGCGACGATCGACAGGTCTGGCAAACTCTTTCCCCAAGCTTTGCCGACAGGCGCGGCAATTGCCCGCAATGTGGCAAAAGGCCCGCCAGCGGGCGAGCCTAAAACTTGGGCAGACGAGACTCTAAATCAGCCAATCCGGCACATGATCCAGCCCGATAAGGTCGTCGTAGGACGGACGCGGGCGCACGACCGCCCAGCGGTCGCCATCGACCAGCACCTCCGGCACCAGAAGACGGGAGTTGTAGGTGCCCGATTGAACAGCGCCATAGGCGCCGGCCGAGAACACGGCGAAGAGTTCGCCCGAACGCGCCACCGGCAGGTTGCGGTCGCGCGCCAGATAGTCGCCGCTCTCGCAGACCGGCCCGACCACGTCGACCTTCTCCTGCTCGACGCCGGCGGGCCGTTCGTCGACCGGCTTGATCTCGTGATAGGCGTCGTAGAGGGTCGGCCGCACCAGATCGTTCATGGCGGCATCGACGATGACGAAGGTCTTGGCCTTGCCGCGCTTCACATACTGGACCTCGGTGACGAGGATGCCGGCATTGCCGACGATGAAGCGCCCCGGCTCGATCAAGACCTCGCAATCGAGCGCCCTGGTGTGGCGGCGCACCACCTCGACATAGGCCGCCGGATGCGGCGGCGGCGTATTGTCGGCCTTGTAGGGAATGCCGAGACCACCGCCGAGGTCCACATGGCGAATGGCATGACCGGCGGCGCGCAGGGCGGCCACGAGGTCGCCGAGCCGGGCGAAGGCGGCGTCGAACGGCTCGAGATCGGTGATCTGCGAACCGATGTGCATGTCGATGCCGGCAACCTCGAGGCCCGGCAGCGCGGCGGCGCGGGCGTAGACCTCAACGGCTTCCTTCCAGGGAATGCCGAACTTGTCCTCGGCCTTGCCGGTGGAGATCTTGGCATGGGTGCGAGCGTCGACATCCGGGTTGATGCGAAGCGACACCGGCGCCGTCTTGCCGAGGCGGGTCGCAACGGCCGAAAGGCGCTCAAGCTCCGGCTCGCTCTCGACGTTGAAACACTTGATACCCTCGGAAAGGGCGTACTCGATCTCGCGCACCGTCTTGGCAACGCCTGAGAAGACGATCTTGTCGGCCGGAATGCCGGCGGCGCGCGCCCGGCGCAACTCGCCCTCCGAGACCACGTCGGCTCCGGCGCCGAGACGAGCCAGAGTGCCGATCACCGCCTGGTTGGAGTTGGCCTTCAGCGCGTAGCAGACCAGTGCCCGTTCGTCGCCGAGCGCCTCCTTGAACACCCGGAAGTGGCGGGCGATCGTGGCCGAAGAATAGATATAGACGGGCGTCCCCACCGCCGCGGCAATGGCGGGCACTGCGACGTCCTCGGCGTGGAGCACGCCGCCGCGATAGTTGAAGTGATGCAACCGGACCCCCTCAGATGAGACCGTCGAGTACGAAAGGCTTGTCGGGCACCGCCTGTTTGGCGGCGGGCTGAACCGCCCCCGGGTCGCTGGTCGAGGAAACCACCGCCTCGGCCGTCGATCTGGGCGCCTCAAGCGACCCTTTTCGGCCGCAGCCGGCGAGCGCGAGCCCAATCATCAGCGATACAATCCCGAGACGCAGCACCATCATGTCCTCGATCCGTTTGCCCCGAAGCAGTTCTCAAGCCACCCTCAGCCGAGGAGCGCCGTCCAGCGCTTCACTTCCGCCCGCACATTGTCGGGCGCCGTGCCACCGTGCGACGTGCGACTGCGGACGGAGTTCTCGACGGTCAGCACATCGTAGACCGCTTCCGTGATGCCGTCATGCACCGTTTTCATGTCGGCGAGCGGGATGTCCGCCAGTTCGATGCCGCGCTCGGCGGCGACCGCCACCAGACGGCCCGTGACGTGATGGGCATCGCGGAACGGCAGACCGAGCACGCGCACCAGCCAGTCGGCGAGATCGGTCGCCGTCGAAAAGCCGGAGCCGGCGGCGGCGGCCATGCGGGCAACGTTCGGCACGAGGTCGTCGACCATGCCGGTCATGGCTGCAAGGACTAGTGACAGGTTCTCGAAGCAGTCGAACGCCTGTTCCTTGTCCTCCTGCATGTCCTTCTGGTAGGCGAGCGGCAGCCCCTTCATGATGATGAGCAGCGCGTTCATGTCACCGATGATCCGCCCAGCCTTGGCGCGCACCAGTTCGGCGGCATCCGGATTGCGCTTCTGCGGCATGATCGACGAGCCCGTCGAGAAGGCGTCCGACAGGCGCACGAAGCCGAACTGGGCCGACGACCAGATGACGATCTCCTCGGCGAGGCGTGACAGATGGACGGCGATGATCGATGCCGCCGACATCGCCTCAAGGGCGAAGTCGCGATCGGACACGCTATCGAGCGAGTTGGCCGTCGGGCGATCGAATCCGAGGCTCGTCGCCGTCATGTGGCGATCGATCGGGAACGAGGTTCCGGCCAGCGCCGCCGAGCCGAGCGGGCACTCGTTGAGGCGCCGACGCGCGTCCTGGACGCGGCCGCGATCGCGCGCCAGCATCTCGACATAGGCCATCAGGTGGTGGCCGAAGGTGACCGGCTGAGCCGACTGGAGATGCGTGAAGCCGGGCATCACCGTGTCGGCGTACTCGCCAGCGCGCTTGACCAGCGCCCGCATCAGGTCGGCGAGCTGGCCGTCGACGTGGTCGAGCGTATCGCGTACCCAGAGACGGAAACCCGTCGCCACCTGGTCGTTGCGCGACCGGGCCGTATGAAGACGGCCCGCAGCCGCGCCGATCATCTCCTTGAGACGCGACTCCACGTTCATGTGGATGTCCTCGAGGGCTCGCGAGAAGGTGAAGGTGCCGCCGTCGATTTCCGCCTTGATCGCATCGAGACCTTCGGCGATCTTGCCGGCGTCGTCCTTGGATATGATGCCGCGGGCGGCGAGCATTTCGGCGTGCGCCTTGGAGCCGGCGATGTCCTGGGCGTAGAGCTTCCGGTCGAAGTCGATGGAGGCGTTGATTTCCTCCATGATCGCGGACGGTCCAGCCGAGAACCGGCCGCCCCACATGCGGTTGCTCATTGCGTACACTCCAGGAACGAGGATCGGTCGATGCCGCTCAAGCCTTCCCGCCCCGTCTTCGCCGTGATTGCGATCGTCGCGGTGGCCGCCGGCCTTGCTGCGGTATACGTGACGGAGAGGGGCGCTGTCGAGAGTGGCGGCCGCTGCGCCGCGGCGGCGCCGAGGGCAGCAGCGCTGAAGCCGTTTGCCACCGGCGATCTTGCCGCCCTGCTGCCGGCCGACACCCCGTCCGACCTGTCCGATCTCGTCCTGCGCGCGCCCGATGACGGCGAACGCCGTCTGGCCGACTTCGCCGGTCAGACGCTGGTCCTGAACATGTGGGCGACATGGTGCGTGCCCTGCCGCACGGAGATGCCGCATCTCCAGGCGCTTCAGGAGAAGCGCGGTGGACCAGACTTCTCGGTGGTGGCGTTGAACGTCGATGTGGGCGGCCCGGACAAGCCGACGAGATTCCTGAGCGACATCGGAGCCACGTCGCTTGTCGATCTGCGCGATCCGGAGATGCGGACCTTCAACGACCTGAAGTCGCGAGGACTGGTGTTGGGTCTGCCAACCACATTCGTCGTGGATGGAAACGGCTGCGCGCTCGCCTCGCTGGCAGGTCCCGCCAAGTGGGACTCGCCGGCCGCGCTGGCACTGGTCGACGCTGTTGCGGAAACGAACGCAGGCCAGTCCGACACGCCATAGAGCCTGACTCGAAACTCGCTGGGGCGAGGCAGATGGCGATGATTTCGAGAACCGGAGCGGAGCGAACATGAGGTTCGTGAGCACCGGAAGCGCAGGAATTGAAGCTCAGGCATCCGCCCGAAAAGTTGCAGACTTTTCGGGCCAAGCGGATGCCCGGAGATGCCCGCCCCAGTAGAGTTTCGGGTCAGGCTCTCAGGCGTGGCTGCGACCAATGAGGCCGAGACGCGGCAGAAAGCGTTCGAACCACTCGGCGAAGCGCTCGAGGTGGTCGACGTCATGCCCTTCGACACGACTGACGATGGCCTTGCGGCGTTCGGTTGTGCTCATCGCCCGGAAACGAGCCACCGCCCGCTGGTGAGAGGCTTCCACGATACGGACGACCACGGCATGGTCTCCGTCCATCCAGGAAAACAGGAACGATTCCGGCTTTGCGAGGGTTGTCAGCACGTTTTCAATCCCGTCTTGATCGGGAGTTCGTAGCGCGGCCTAGGGCACCCGACCACTCCGGTTCCGAGGATCGAACCAATATGGTTAACGGAGCATTAACATCGTTTCACTGCAAGCGCGGCGTTATTAATTCGCATCGGAAAACATAACGAAAAAAGGTATTTACGCCAATGTTATAGTTAATTTTAACAGGAAACCGTCTTTTCGAAATTTGTGGATAAATTGTTAACGCCCTGCGCGTCAGCTTGAAATAGGAAACCTACGGCTTTCCGGGACAAGGCCTATTCTAAGGGAAAACACCAATGATCGGCACCTCAAGCGCGCTGCGACGGTGGCGTGAATCCCGATAGCGCCAGAGGGTTATCGGTCATCGCCTTGCGGTCGGGCGTGTCGGGAGCGAGAATTCCGGCGAAGGCGTCGAACAGACGCTTCACCTCTTCCTCGGCAAGATCACGGGTGATGAAGACGAGCCGTGTCCGTCGGTCGGCATCCGGCCAGGACGGAAGGCGCACCGGCGGGTGGAACAACTCCTGAACGGCATGGACCACCAGGGGATGATCGGGATCCTCGGCAAGCCGCACCACGCCCTTGAGCCGCAACAGCTTCGGACCATGAGCGGCGCGCAGGAGCTCGAGGAACATCTCGAGCGCGCCGGCCGGAAGCGCCCCATCGGACACCAGCGAAAAGGCTGAGACGCCGTCGTGCCGGCTACCCTCCGCGTGATGGTCATGCCCGTCGTGATGATGCCCATCATGATGATGGTGATGGCTCGGGTGATCGCAGTCATCACCGGAACACGCGTGGTCATGATGGTGATGATGATCGCCCCTACCGTCAAAGGCCTCAGCGTTGAGCCAGCGTCGGACGTCGGCCGTCTTGGTGGCGGGATCGTAGAGGCCGCAGCCGAGCACATCGGCCGGAGCGGCTGTGGCGGCGTCAACGAGTGGCGCGCCGGGGTTGAGCGCCGCCAGTCGCTGTCTCAAGGCAGTAAGGCGCGCCGCGCCCTCGGGAAGATCGGCCTTGGCGATGACCAACCGATCGGCAACGGCGACCTGCTTCACCGCCTCCTCGTGCTCGTCGAGCGTTCGGCTGCCATTGACCGCGTCGACCACGGTGATGACCCCGTCGATGGCGTAACGCAGCGACAGATAAGGATGGGCGGTCAGCGTGGCGAGCACCGGAACCGGGTCGGCAAGGCCGGTCGTCTCGATGACGATACGGCTCAGCGTCTCGATGCGACCGTTGTCGAGCCCGCGCAGGAAGTTTTCGAGCGTCGTCACCAGTTCGCCGCGCACGGTGCAGCAAAGGCAGCCCGACGACAGCTCGACGATGCCATCGTCGGCCGCCTCGACCAAGAGATGATCGATGCCGATCTCTCCGAACTCGTTGATGATGAAGCCGGTGCCTGCCAGTGCCGGGTCACGGACCAGCCGGTTGAGAAGGGAAGTCTTTCCAGCGCCGAGAAAGCCGGTGACGACAGTAACGGGAATGACGGGCTTGGGCCCGCGCTGACGATCGGCTTCCGACACGGCGTGAATTCCTCTTCTGGGAGCGTCAACGGGCGGGTTTGGGCAGCGGCAAGGGCACATCGACCGTCGCGACCGCCGGCTCCACCGGATCGGGCATGTCGCTGGCGCCGCCGAGGCTGATGGGGATCGGATCCATCACCTTGAAGCGCGGCACGAGATAGCTTGCCGGCTGATCGTCGCCATCGCCGAGATCCTCTCCGACTGGCTCCTTCGAGCCCTTCTTTCGCTTGGGACAGGCGAGCTCGCGAATATCGGCAACCGTCGTCGCCACAGGGCCGCGAGGCGCAAGCCGGTCCAGCGTCACCGACGCCGCCGCGGCGGGTGTTCGGAACGAAGCCTCAAGCAGGCTGGCCGCCAGTTCGTCGCGCTCCCGCGCCGTCTTGCCGCCAAGCACGATGGCGAGGATCTGTCGACCGTTTCGGGTCGCCGTCGCCACCACATTGAAGCCCGCCGAGCAGATGAAACCGGTCTTCATGCCGTCGGCTCCGGGATAGCGCTCAAGCAGGTTGTTGTGGTTCTTGATGATCTTGCCGCCGAGCGACAGTGCCGTCGTCCGGTAGAGCTCGCGATAGCCCGAGAAGTCCTTGAGCAGAACCCGGGCAAGCAGCGCGTAATCTCGTGCCGTGGTCCACTGGTTGGGGTCAGGCAGACCATTGGCATTGGAAAAGCGCGTGTTGACCATGCCGACCGACCGCGCCGCGGCGTTCATGCGGGCGACGAAGCCTTGCAGGCTGCCCCCGACCCGTTCGGCCAGCGCATAGGAAACGTCATTGGCTGACTTCACCATGATGATGCGGAGCGCGGTGTCGACGGTCAGCACGGTGCCCGGCTTGAATCCCATCTTGGACGGCTGCTCGCGCGTCGAGGCCGGCGTCATCACGACCCCCGAATCGCCTCTGATCTCGCCGGCCCTGATGGCCGACAGCGTCACGTAGACGGTCATCAGCTTGGTGATCGAGGCGGGGTACCACGGATCGAAGCTCTGGTTCTCGGCCAGCACCGCGCCGGTGGCGAGGTCGACGGCGAGATAGGGCGCCGCAGCCGCGCCTCCAGTCAGATTCAGGAGCAGCGGCAGCGCAACGGCGAGACGGAAAATGCGGCGGGCGCGGCCACACGGGTCGAAAATCGTCGGCAAGGCTTTCTTCCCGGAAAACAGTCGTCAACGGACGGATGAGTTTAGCCGAAGGTCGCGTTCTCCGCAAAGGCGCGAGATGACCGGCCCTCCCCGGATGGCCTCCGAAGGCGGCCAGAATGCGGCGACACTCTTATCTTCGACCCATTTCCCTTCTAGAGTGTCCGAAACCACACGGACGACAATGCCGCCGGGGAAAGGCTCGATGACAGAAGGACCGCAGCGGCTCAACACCCGCGAAGGCGACTTGCCGCCCGCCACCGCGCGTGCCGTCGGGCTTGCCGGGCTTTCGCTCGTCTGGGAACGTCTTTGGCCGCGCCTTGCATTGGCGTTCCTGTTGCTCGGCACGTTTCTGGCCCTCGCATGGCTCGGGGCTTTCGAGCGGCTTCCGGCCGTCCTCCGTCTTGCCTTGGCGGGACTGTTCGTTGCGGCCTTTCTGGCAAGTCTGGTCCATCTCCTGCGAACGCCTTGGCCCGACCGGCGACAGGCGGCGGATCGGCTCGAACGCGGTGTTCCGCATCGGCCGCTCAGCGCCTTCCTCGACCATCCTTCGACCACAGGCAACCCGTCGGCTGACGCCCTTTGGCAGGCCCATCGCCGTCGTCTCGCGGCAAGCATCGAAGGACTGAGGGCCGCCCCGCCGTCGCCACGCCTCGATCGCGCCGACCCCTATGCGGTCAGGGCGGCCGTATTCCTGATGGTGATTGTCGGCTTTTTCGCCACGCCGGACCATCTGGGATCGGTGACAGCCGTTTTCCGACCACCGGTCGTCGCGCCGCCGGACATCCGCGTCGATCTCTGGGCGAACCCGCCAACCTATACCGGCCAGTCGCCGCGCGCCCTGGTGACGACCACCAATGGCGCCGTTGCTCTGCCCGACACCGCCTCCGTGACTCTGCCGGCCGGAACAACGCTCGTCGCAAGACTGGCCGGGGTAGGGTTGCCAACGGTCACCTTCGCTCGCGAAGGGCAGCCGCCGCTACCGATCGAAGGGCGCGTGCCGGCGCAGGGACAGACCGCCTACGAGTATCGCCTCGCCAGCTCCGGCACCTTGTCGCTGGCCGGCGACGGCCTTCCGGCCATCGATCTGCCGATTGCCGTCCAGGCCGATGCGCCACCGACCATTCGCCTCGTCGAACAACCAGCCGCCACCGCGCGCGGTGCGCTTCGCCTCGCCTATTCGGTGACCGACGACTACCGGGTCGCCGCCGCCCGCGCCATTCTCTCGACCGACGCGGAAGACGGCGCCCGGCCGCTGGTGGCATTGCCCGACGTGTCGCTCGGCCTGCCTCGCCGTGGCGAAGACCGCGCCGTTGCAACCTCCGACCTCACGGCCCATCCACTGGCAGGCAGCCGGGTTCGCCTCGCGCTTGAAGCACGCGACGATGCGGGCCAGGTATCGGAGACGCCGCCGCTCGCCATCGATCTGCCGGCCCGCCCGTTCCGTAACCCACTGGCCGCCGCCATCGTCGAGCAGAGGCGCTTGCTGGCCTCGGATGCCCGGCAGGCGAAGACGGTGGCGGGAACTTTCGAGACAATGGGCGACCTCGGCGCCGCTTTCATCGACCGCCCCGGCGAGATCATCGGGCTTCGCGTTGCCCACAACCGCATCCTGCATGCGCGCGACGACGCCGAACTCAAGCCGGTGCTCGATTATCTCTGGCAGATGGCGCTCGCCATCGAGGCGGGCGACTCCTCACCCGCCGCGCAACGGCTTGCCGTAGCACGCGAGGCGCTGAAGAACGCACTGGAGAACGGCGCCTCGCCCGAGGAGATCGCCCGGCTGACCGAGGAGCTCAAGGCCGCTCTCGACGAGTACCTCAAGGCGATGGCCGAAGCGGCCGCCGGCAACCCCTCCCGGCTCGGCGACCTCAGCCAGAAAGGTGGCGAACGGATCACCAGCGAGGACCTCAAAAAGCTCGTCGACCGCATGCGGGAGCTCGGCGAACTTGGGGAACGCGATGCCGCCGCCGAGCTTCTGTCCCAGCTCGACGACATCCTCTCGGGACTGCAGTTCGCCCGTCCCCAGACTGGAGATGCCAGCGATCCGACGCTCGACGAACTGGCCGACATCATCCGGCGGCAGCAGGAGTTGCAGAACAGGACGCACAAACTGACGCCCGATGGTTACACCGGCGAGGAGTTCGGCGACGACAGCGGCGACCAGCAGGCCCTCCAGCAGCTCCAGCGCGAGCAATCGGCCCTGTCACGCCGCCTGGAGGAGCTGATGTCTCGCCTGTCCAAGGGGCCACAGAACGGCGGTGAAAGCGGCAAGGACGGGCTCGAAGGAGCCGGTCGCGCCATGCAGGACGCCGGACGCGATCTCGGTTCCGGCGATCCCGAGTCGGCGGTCGGCAGTCAGGGGGCAGCCCTCGATGCCCTTCGTCGCGGTGCGCGCGAAATGATGCGCGGGCAGGAACAAGGCACCGCCGGCGTTCGTGACGGCGGCACCGACCCGCTTGGCCGGCCGACCGGCCGGCGTGGTCCCGACTTTGGCGACGGCACCAAGGTGCCGGGCGAAATCGAGGTACAACGCGCGCGCCGTCTTCTGGAGGAGCTTCGCCGCCGCTACGCCGATCCGGACCGACCGGCTCTCGAGCTCGACTATCTCCGACGGCTGATCGCGCCCTTCTGAGGCAGCCCGGACCCTGCGCAGCCCGCCGTTGACGACGGCGCGGACGGTCGCTACGGTCACGCCTCGCGCCCCGAAATCCGCCCCTTGCGGGCCGTTTCGGCGTTCGTCCCGTTGGTCCGGAGAGATGGTCCCGATGAAGATTCTGGTGCCCGTGAAACGGGTGGTCGACTACAACGTCAACATCCGCGTCAAGGCCGACGGTTCCGGCGTCGATCTCGCCAACGTCAAGATGTCGATGAACCCCTTCGACGAGATCGCCGTCGAGGAAGCGTTGCGCCTGCGCGAAGCCGGCATCGCCAGCGAAGTGGTGGCCGTGTCCATCGGTCCCAAGGAATCTCAGGAAACGGTTCGCACCGCGCTTGCCATGGGCGCCGATCGCGGCATCGTCCTCGAGGCCGAAGGCATCGTCGAACCACTCGCCGTCGCCAAACTCCTGAAGGCGATCGTCGCCGAGGAAACCCCCGGCCTCGTCATCCTCGGCAAGCAGGCCATCGATGACGACAGCAACCAGACTGGCCAGATGCTGGCCGCGCTCCTCGGCTGGTCGCAGGGCACCTTTGCCTCCAAGATCATACTCGGCGACGGGGGGATCGAGGTAACACGCGAAGTCGATGGCGGCCTGCAGACCGTGCGGCTGGCACTGCCGACCATCATCACCGCCGACCTGCGCCTCAACGAGCCGCGCTATGCCTCTTTGCCGAACATCATGAAGGCCAAGAAGAAGCCGATCGACCTGAGGCCGGCCTCGCAGTACGGCGTCGACCTCACGCCCCGCCTGACGGTGTTGAAGACGGCCGAGCCGCCGGTCCGGCCGGCTGGCCGCCGCCTCGCCTCGGTCGCCGAACTGGTCGACTGCCTGAAGACCGAAGCCGGCGTGCTCTGAGAAAGGCCTTGCGAACATGACCACTCTTCTGCTCGCCGCCCACGACGGCGTCGCCCTCAAGGACGCCACCCTCAAGGCACTCACCGCTGCGCTGGCCATTGGCGATGACATTCATGTTCTGGTGGCCGGCAATGGCGTAGCCGGAGCCGCCGCCGAGGCCGCCAGGCTCAAGGGCGTCAGTCGCGTGCTGACCGCCGAGGCGGCCGCGCTCGAACATGGTCTCGCCGAACCACTGGCTGACCTGATCGTGGCGCTGGCGCCGAGCTATTCGGCCGTTCTGGCGCCGTCGACCTCCACCTTCAAGAATGCCCTGCCGCGCGCCGCCGCGCTGCTCGACGTGATGCAGATCTCCGACATCACCGCCGTGCTGGCGCCCGACACCTTCGAGCGGCCGACCTACGCCGGCAATGCCCTTCTCACGGTGCGGTCCGCCGACCCGATCAAGCTCATCACCGTCCGCACCGCCTCCTTCCGGGCGACGCCGGCCGAAGAACGCGCGCCGGCCTCGATCGAGACCATCGCCGTGCCGGCCGATCCGGGCCTTTCCACCTTTGTCGGCGACGTCTTCTCGGCGACGGACCGGCCAGAGCTCACCTCTGCGAGGGTGGTGGTATCCGGCGGCAGGGCGCTCGGCTCGGAGGAACAGTTCCAGGCGCTGCTGCTGCCGCTGGCCGACAAGCTCGGTGCAGCGGTCGGCGCCAGCCGCGCGGCGGTAGACGCCGGCTACGCCCCCAACGACTGGCAGGTCGGCCAGACCGGCAAGGCGGTGTCGCCCGAGCTTTACCTCGCCGTCGGCATATCCGGCGCGATCCAGCACCTCGCGGGCATGAAGGACGCCAAGGTGATCGTCGCCATCAACAAGGACGCCGAGGCGCCGATCTTCCAGGTGGCCGATTACGGCCTGGTCGGTGACCTGTTCGAACTCGTGCCGGAGCTGACGAAAGCCCTCGGTTGAGCTAGAATGATCTGAAACTTGTCACAGGGCGCGCCACAACAAGGTCGCGTTCCGGGAGGCTCGAGGACTTCAATGGTAGAAATCAGGTCGGTCGGCGTCATGGGCGCGGGTCAGATGGGCTCCGGCATCGCGCATGTCTGCGCTCTCGCGGGTCTCGACGTTGGGCTCTACGACATTGCGCGCGACCGGCTGGAGGCGTGCCTCAACGTCGTGTCCGCCAACCTCAGCCGCCAGGTTGCCTCCAAGAAGATCACCGAGGAGCAGCGTCGTGAGGCGCTCTCCCGCATCAAGCTGTTGCCCGACCTCGACGGATTCTCCGATACCGACCTCGTCATCGAGGCGGTGACGGAGAATGAGACCATCAAGCGCAAGGCGCTCTCGCAGCTCTGTCCCGAGCTGAAGCCCGAAGCGATGATCGGCACCAATACCTCGTCGGTGTCCATCACCCGCCTCGCCGCCTCCACCGACCGCCCGGAACGCTTCATCGGCATCCATTTCATGAACCCCGTGCCGGTGATGCAGCTGGTCGAGCTGGTGCGCGGCATCGCCACCGAGGACGAGACCTTCGAGGCGGCACGCAACTTCGTGTCGAAGCTGGGCAAGACGGTCGCGGTGTCCGAGGATTTCCCGGCCTTCATGGTCAACCGCATCCTGTTGCCGATGATCAACGAGGCGATCTACACGCTCTACGAGGGCGTCGGCACGGTGGACTCCATCGATACGGCCATGCGCCTCGGCGCCAACCACCCGATGGGACCGCTGCAGCTCGCCGATTTCATCGGCCTCGACACCTGCCTCTCGATCATGCAGGTGCTGCATGACGGCCTGGCCGACAGCAAGTATCGCCCCTGCCCGCTTCTGGTGAAGTATGTCGAGGCCGGCTGGCTCGGTCGCAAGACGCAACGCGGCTTCTACGACTACCGTGGGCCGACGCCGATGCCGACGCGCTGAGACGATTGGATCGCAGAAAAGCAGAACCCCTCGTCTCCTGCCGGAGACAAGGGGTTTTCTTTGCCCTGCCTTGTCGCCCTAAACTCGGCGGATGACGGTGTCGCTCGGCCGATAGCTCGAACGGAGATCACGCACCACGAGGCTTTCGACCGGATCGACATCGCCCGATCGCGAGGTCCAGACGAACTCGACCGGCGCGTCCGGCGTCACGAGAACGGCGTTGTTGGAAAACACGCCGTAAGGATCCGTCTCCAGCGACACGTAGAAGGCCGGCGCCTTGGCCGTAATGGTGAAGCACCACTCCCCGACGCCGCGCTTGGATGCTTCGACGACGAGTTCGGGATCGCGGAGACGCAACGCCTTGTAGGGCGACACCGCATGGTGGTCGAAATGCTCCCCAGCCGGATCTCGCCAGGTGAAGCCCAGGACCTCGTCGGGGCTGCCGTCGGCGGGAACCGACAAGAGCAGGATCGCCCGATCGGTCGGCACCGTCTTCATGAACTCGCCGGCCGGCCGGCGAGCACCATCGACGGCAAGCCAGAAGGCGTTGCCGGCGACCACCACCTCGGACGGCGTATCGTTGACGGCGAACAGGTCCACCGTCTTCGTGTCGGCCGACGGAATGGCTACCACGTTGATGGGCGCGAAGAAGCGCTTGGCCATCGAGTGCAACAGCTTCCAGCGACCGCCGTACTCGATCGACGACCAGGACGCCACCGGATAGGTGTCGTTGAGCTGCCAGTAGAGGGCGCCCATGCACTCCGGCTTGATCGACCGCCAGAAATCGATGCCGGTCTTCATCGCAAGGCCCTGCTGGACCTGGCTCAGATAGACGACGTTCTCGAAATTCTTCGGGAAGCGGAAATAGCGCGAGATGGTCTCGACGATGCGGGCGTTGCCGCCGGCGTTCTTCTGATGAAGCTCCATGGCCGGCGAGGCGATGTCGAGATCTTCCTCGTCGATGTAGCGACGCAGCGTCGACAGCGACACGAAGGACTGGAAGCCGAACTCCGAGGCGAAACGCGGCCGCACCCCACGATAGGCCGAAAACGACTTGCCGGCGTGCCAGACGTCCCACATGTGCTGGTCGCCGGAACCTTCGGCCTTCCAGGCGTCGCCAAAGTCCATCGGCCCCTTCGAGGGGGACGAGGGCCAGAACAAGCGATCCGGATCGGCGCGATTGACGGCCATCTCGATCGTCCGGCTCAGCCGATCGTAGGCGACGAGGTAACGATCACGGTTGGCCCGCGCCACCTCGAACCACGTCAGGGCGCCGATCACTTCGTTGTCGCCGCAATAAAGCGCAATCGAAGCATGGTGCGACAGTCGCCGCACCTGATGCTCGATTTCCCGGTCGACCTCGGCAAGGAAGGCGCTATCGGCCGGATAGAGCGCGCAGGCGAACATCATGTCCTGCCAGATCAGGATGCCCAGTTCGTCGCAAAGATCGTAGAACCACTCCGGCTCGTATTGGCCTCCGCCCCAGATGCGCAGCATGTTCATGCCGACGGCGACGGCGTCCTCGAGGAGAGGCCGCACCGTTTCCGGCGTGATGCGCGAAGGCAAGGCATCGCCCGGAATCCAGTTGGCGCCGCGGCAGAACAGGTCAAGCCCGTTGATGCGCACCGTCAGAGGCACGCCGATCTCGTCGCGCTTGGTTACCACCTCGATGCGACGAAGACCGATCCTCTGCCGATGCGTGGCGCCGCCCAATGTAACGACCAGATCGTAAAGGACCTGCTCTCCCGAACCGACCGGCCACCAGAGACGGGGATTTTCGATATGCAGCGTCGTCTCGGCGACGTTGGTGCCGGGTGAACAAGCGATTTGAAGGCTGGCCTTTTCTCTACCCAGCTCGATGGTGAGCAGCTCTTCGCAGGCCGTCGTTGCCTGGATCCGGACCTCGATATCGACATCGACAGCGCCGGTATCCGCGTTATGGCGCTGGCGATGTTGGACATAGGTGACCGTCGGCAGGTCGGCGCGCTCCAGACGGATGTCGCCATAGAGGCCGAAGGGCATCATGGCGATGTTCCAGTCCCAGCCCGCGTGACACTGCACCTTCCTCAGAAGGTTGATGTGCGGACTGGCCTGCATCTGCGCGCTGTAGGGCTGCTCGTACGGCTGCTGGGCGGCCGCCTCCGTCGCAGCGACGACGTTGGAGCGAAACATGATTTCGATCTCGTTGTCGCCGCTACGGAGCGCGTCGGCCACCTCGGCCCGATGTGGGCGGAACATATTGGCGGCGGCAAGCACCTTCTGGCCGTTGATCCGTATCTCGGCGACGGTGTCGAGACCATCGACGTAGATCGCCCAGGGGTGGCCAAGCTCATCGGCATCGATGGAGAAGCTGCGGCGGGCAATCCAGTCGCGTTCGGCCGGCCAGCGCACCTTCAGTTCGTTTTCGCCGACGTAAGGATCGGGCAGGATATCGGCGGCGATCAACGCCGAAAGCGCGTCGCCTGGCAGCGGCAGCGGCACGGAAATCGATTCATCTGCCGCATGGAGCGTCCAGTTTCCCGCGAGGTCCTTCGCGGAAGCGCGATTGACGAGATCAGCCATGAAAATCTCAAGAAATGTCGGAAGCCGCTGCTCCTCCGGGACGAAAGTCCCGTTCCCCGCAGAGCGGTGAATGCGAGGGAACCGCCGCAACATAGCCCGCCCTACCCTGACGGGCAACCGAAACGATTGCGTGGCCAAGCCTGGCTTGTCGGCCAGGACGCGCCATCAAAAGGCGCAACGGCTATCGCCGCCGCGTCGGCACATGCATCTCGGCGACGGCCAGTTCCTGGAGCTGCGTGATGTCGGTCTCGCCTTCGAGACGACGCAGCATAAGCCGCGTCAGCCGGCGACCGGCTTCCTGGAGCGGGAAGTAGAAGCTCACCGGCGTCGGCTCGACATACTCGATCAACCGGGTGGTCGTGGACGCGCAGAAGCCGAAATCGGCGGGATCGAGACCGATGTCGCGAAGGCCAGTCATCATGCCGAGCGAGGTGATGTCGTTGACGCAGATGAAGGCATCCGGAGGACTCTCCTGCACCATCAGGTCCTTGACCGAAGCGCGCGTCTTCCGGGCCGTAAGATCGAGATCGAGCATCAGACGCGGGTCGATCTCCATTCCGGCCTCGGACAACGCCTTGCGATAGCCACGCTGACGATACTGCGAGAACATGAACTCGGTCGGCGGATTGATGAGGCAGATGCGGCGATAACCGCTCGCCAGAAGGTGCCGCACGGCGCGATACGTGGCGTCTTCGTCGTCGATGTCGAACCAGGCATGCGGCGTGAACAGCTCGGTACGTCCGAAGCTGACGAAGGGGAAATCGCGCTCCAGAAGGAAGCGGACGCGCGGATCCATCGGCAGGGTGTGGTCGAAGATCAGCCCATCGGCGCGGCGACCGTCGATGATGGTCTTCAGCGCCTCGATCGGATCGGCACCGGGGGCAAGCGGGACGGCGGTCACCGCGTAGCCGGCCGCCTGGGCCACTTCATGGACCCCCTGCAGCAGACCGACCGAACCGGTGTCGGCAATGTCGTCCGGCGGCACCGCCGACATGAGCACGCAAATGGAATAGGAAAGGCCGGTCCTGAGAGTCAGACCGCCGACGTCCCGGACGTAGCCGAGCTCGGCCGCCGCCTTCTGAACGCGCTCGATCGTCTCCTTGCGGACCTCAGGTCCGTTCCGCAGAGCTCGACTGACGGTTGTAATCGACAGATCAAGGTGGCGGGCCAGACTTTTCAGGTTCAGCCGAGCACGATCATCGCCCACGTTGGATCAACTCCGGAGACTCCCAATTATTTCGGATCAATATCGATTCTGGCGAGTATGTCGATAGTTTTCTTGATTTTGAACTCCGCCCGTCCATCTCGCCGTGCCCGGAAAGCTGCCGTCCGCATGATTATTTGCGTGATAGTACTTACCGACGTGCACTACCTGTTGCCCGGATGGGCCGCGCTTTCCGGAGACGTCACAGGACGGTCCGCCGGAGTGGCATAGACATAGACCGCATAAAGGGAGGAGGTGGCGGTGATATAGAGACGGTTGCGCTTGCGGCCCCCAAAACAGAGGTTGGACACCGTCTCGGGAATGTTGATGCGGCCAAGCAAGGTGCCGTCCGCGGCATAAACGCGAACGCCGTCGCCACTCGACGTCCAGATGTTCCCCATGCGATCGAGCCGGAAACCGTCGAAGAATCCGGCGTCCGAAACTGCAAATATCCGCCCTCCGTCGACCATGCGTCCATCCTCCGCGATATCAAAGGCGTGGATGGCCGGCGTATCGGACAGGGAGGTGTTCGAGACAAAGAGAGTGCGCTCATCCGGCGAAAAGGCGAGGCCATTGGGGCGATCGAGACTTGTGACGACCGTCGTCGTCTCGCCGGTATGCGGATCATGTCGATAGACGTTGCAGGCGCCGATCTCACTTTTCGCGGCGCGCCCTTCATAGTCGCTGTCGATGCCGTAGCTCGGATCGGAAAACCAGATGCTGCCGTCGGATTTCACCACCACGTCGTTGGGGGAGTTGAGACGCTTGCCATCGAAGCGATCGACAATGGTCTCCCAATGGCCGTCGAAGCCGAGACGGGAAATGCGACGGCCGCCATGCTCGCAGGCGACGATGCGGCCGCAAGCGTCGAGCGTATGGCCGTTGTGATAACCGCAGGGATGCTCGAACACCGAGACGGCGCCGCTCGTCTCGTCGTAGCGCATGATTCGATCTTCGGGGATATCCGACCAGATCACGGCCTTGGCGGCCGGCACATGGATGGGGCCCTCGGTCCAACGTCCGCCTGTCCACAGACGCTCGACGGCGGCAGTGCCGATCACCAGCGACCTGAAACGGCCGTCGAACGTGTCGTAGTCGGTCATGCTGTCCCCCCGCGCATCGCCGCCTTGCAACTTCCGCTATTTCCCGTCTTGCGGGAAGGCACTATCGTCATACTAATGGATAACGTCAATGACGCCCGCCGCGTTGGAGGCGACCGCCGTTTGCCCCGAAACCGGAGTGAGTTCATGTCCGCCGTTCCGCCGCCGCGACCGAAGGTCTTGATGGTTTCGCCGATGCCCGAATGGGACATCGCGCCGATGCGCGAGGCGTATGACCTCATCGATCTGCCGGCCGACGGGCCGGAGGGGCTCGGTCTGGTCTCGGAAATCACGGCGCTGGTGACGTCGGGAGGTCGTGGCGCCGATGCCGCGCTGATCGAGGCGCTGCCGGCACTGGAACTGATTGCCGTCTACGGCGTCGGCTACGACAAGGTCGACCTCGCGGCCGCCGCGCGATGCAACGTCGCGGTGACCAACACGCCCGACGTGCTCACCGCCGATGTCGCCGACATGGCTCTGGCCCTGACCCTGGCGCTCGCCAGACGTATCGTCGATGGCGACGCCTTTGCCCGTTCCGGAGCCTGGAGGAAAGAGTCCATGCCGCTGACCGGCAGCGTTTCCGGTCGCAAGATCGGCATCGTCGGACTAGGTCGCATCGGCGAGGCGATCGGTCGCCGCTTCGCCGGCTTCGATACCGAGATCGGCTACTGGAACCGCTCGCCAAAGCCGCTGTCCGCCTGGCGGGCACTCCCGACGCCATCCGCCCTGGCCGCCTGGTCCGACATCCTCGTGGTGGCTGTGGCAGGTGGCGGTGATACCGTCGGCCTCGTGGATGCCGCCACGATCGCTGCCCTCGGCCCCGACGGCCTCCTTGTCAACATTTCACGCGGTACGACCGTCGATGAGGCGGCTCTGATTGCCGCTCTGGAAAGTGGAACGATCGCCGGAGCCGGGCTTGACGTGTTCCGGAACGAGCCCGCCATCGACCCACGCTTTTCCCGCCTGGGCAACGTTGTGCTGTCGCCCCACCAGGGCAGCGCCACCGTGGCGACGCGACAGGCGATGGGAGCGCTGGTCCGCGCCAACCTCGCCGCGCATTTCGCCGGAGAGGACCTGCCCACGGCGGTGATCCGCCGCCTGGGGTGAGGTCGATCAGCCTCGATTTATACATTGCAATATATGACAGTTGTCATTTGTTACGGTAAAAGACAACCGTACCGACCGATCTATTGTTTGGAAAACTTTAAGGGCGCTCCCTTATCATTGTCAGACACACATGGCCGCGTGCGGGCCGGGGATGCTCGATGCATCCCGGTCGGCGCGGTCGAACGGAATTTTCCGTGCACGCTGGGGGAAGAAGCGATGGCGCGTCTGTTCAACAATCTGTCCATCGGCTCCAAGGTATTCGTGGCCTTTTCGCTGGTCATTGCACTCCTCATTGCTTGCGCCGGCCTTTCGCTCTTCTCGCTCAGTTCCTTCGAGCGCTCCTTCGGCCAGCACCGCGATCGCGTCGACGAGGTCGAGCTGACCCGTGACATCGACTACGCCTTCCTCGATCTCACCGCCAAGGTCGACGCCTATCTGGCGGTCGGCAGCGAAACGGCCCTGTCAAACACCAAGACGGCCGCCGAAACAGCGCGGGCATCCATCGCCAATGCCGTTGGCAAGATCGACGAGGGCACCCGCAAGGACAACATGGTCGCCATCGCCACGCTGTTCGACGGCTATAACGCGGTGCTGACAAAGCTCGTCGCGCTCAAGGCCAGTCAGCAGAAGATTGTCCGCGAGAGCGTCGATCCGCTCGGCGACAAGCTGAAGAACGACATGCTGTTCTTCTCCTCCAAGGTCGACAAGCTCGGCAAGCCGGACATCATTCCCATCGCCACCAAGGCAACGGAGCAATACAACGCCGGCCGTCTGGCGGTTTACAAACTGCTGAACAACGGCACGGCCGATGACCTCAAGGCGGCCGACGCCGGTTTCAACGGCCTCGTTCAGCGGCTCAATCTGGTGATCAAGGCCGTTGGCGCCGGGCAGGAAGCCGCACAGCTCGGCAAGGTGCTGAAGTCCGCCACCGCCTATCAGGAAGCCTATCGTCAGGCCGACCAGATCTCGGCCGAACTTCGCAACCTGACATCGAAGGACCTGCTCAACGCCTCGACGGCCATCGCCGACAAAGTCGCAGCCGTTCGCGCCGCCGCCTCGGTCGAGTCGACGTCGATCGGCGTCGCCACCACCGGCCTCATCGAGACCATTCGACGGATGCTGCTCGCCGTGGCCGGCGTCTCCGTGGTCGGCGCCGTGGTGCTGGCCTTCGTCATCGGCCGCTCGATCTCCCGCCCCGTGGTCGCCATCTCGCGCGCCATGGAAAAGGTGTCGGACGGCGACCTCCAGACCGACGTCCCGGGCCGCGGCCGGAAGGATGAAGTCGGCGCCATGGCCGACGCGCTCGAAGTGTTCAAGACGAGCCTCGCGCAGGCCGCCGAGGCGCGCGCCGCCCGCGAAGCCGACGCGGCGGCACAGGCCGAGCTGAGGCGTGCCGAGGTGCACCAGCTTGCCGACATGTTCGAGCAGACCGTTGGCGGCATCGCCTCCTCGCTGGCCGCCGCCGCCGGACAGCTCAACGGGTCGGCGCAGACCCTGTCCCAATCCTCCACCGACGTGACGCAAAAGGCCTCGACGGTCGCCGCCGCCTCGGAAGCGGCTTCGGCCGGCGTCGGAACTGTCGCAGCCGCCGCCGAGGAACTGGCGTCGTCGATCACCGAGATCGGCCGGCAAGTGAACGAATCGACCGAAGTGGCCTCGAAGGCGGTGCAGGACGCTTCCGAGACCGCCGCCAAGGTGCGCGAACTGTCGGAAGCGGCGCGCAAGATCGGCGCCGTGGTCGACCTCATCAACACCATCGCCGGACAGACCAACCTTCTGGCGCTCAATGCCACCATCGAAGCCGCCCGCGCCGGCGAGGCCGGCAAGGGCTTCGCAGTCGTCGCCGCCGAGGTCAAGCAACTGGCCGACCAGACCGCGAAGGCCACCAGCGAGATTGGCGCCCAGGTCGCGGCGATCCAGGCGTCAACGGCCGATTCCAGCGATGCCATCATGCGCATCACCGAAACCATCGGTCACATTTCCAAGGTGTCCAACACGGTGGCCGGCTCGGTGCGCGACCAAGGCATGGCAACCCAGGAAATCGCCGACTCGGTCCAGAAGGCCGCCGAAGGCACCAGCACTGTGGCGAGCAACATCGTCAAGGTGGGCGAAGCCGCCGGCGATTCCTCGGCTGCCGCCCAGGAAGTGCTGCATGCCTCCGACGCGCTGTCGGCTCAGGCCGAGCGTCTGCAGGAAGAACTCCAGCGCTTCCTCGCCACCATCCGGGCAGCCTGACCGTCACCGGCTTCAATCGAGCCCATTCCTGAGCGCGGCGGCGGTGGCGATCGGCGAGATCGCCGCCGCCGTCAGCGTCAGGGCGACGATGAGAAGGAACGGCGTGCGAAAGGCGGCCGGATCGAAGGCGACTGCGTTCGCGGCGGCCACGCCGAAGATCAGCACCGGCACGGCGAAGGGCAGCACCAGGATCGGCAGCAGCAGGCCACCGCGCCTGAGCGACACCGTCAAGCCCGCGCCGATCGCCCCAAGCAGCGTCAGGGCCGGCGTACCGACAAGAAGCGTTGCCAGCGTTGCCAGCGTCACGTCTCCCGGCATGGCCAGGAGCAGCGACAGAAAAGGCGCCGCAACGACGAGCGGCAGGCCGGTCGCCGTCCAGTGGGCCGCGACCTTGACGATCACCAACAGCTCCAGCGACCGCCCCGAAGCGACCATCAGATCGAGGGCGCCGTCATCGCGATCGGCCTCGAACAGCCGGTCGAGACCGAGCAACGTGGCGAGCAGAGCCCCGATCCACAGGATCGCCGGGCCAAGGCGAGACAGGAGATTGAGATCGGGCCCGATGGCGAAGGGGAAGATCGTCACCACGATCAGGTAGAACAGGACGCC
The DNA here is from genome assembly GCF_023721755.1 of Pleomorphomonas sp. NRK KF1. Taxonomy (GTDB): domain Bacteria; phylum Pseudomonadota; class Alphaproteobacteria; order Rhizobiales; family Pleomorphomonadaceae; genus Pleomorphomonas. The sequence continues at coordinate 302,063 of NZ_JAMDLH010000005.1, forward strand.
CATCAGGGCGCTGCCGCCGATGCGAACGGACAGACGCAATTCGCGAACGTAAAGCGCAACGAGCGGCGACATCACACGACCTCCTCGGCAACGAGGCGAAGCGGGCGGGCGCCGGCAAGGCCCAAGGCGAGGTGGGTGGCGGCGACAATCGCCCCGCCGCGCTCCAGGTGACCGGTCATCAACCTCAGGAGGTTCGCTTCCGAGGCGACGTCGAGGGCAGCGGTCGGCTCGTCGAGCAGCCAGAGCGGCCGTCGCACCGCGATGAGACGGGCAATGGCAAGCCGCCGCCGCTGCCCGGCCGACAGATAGGCGGCCGGCAGTGCCTCGAGATCGGCAAGCCCCACGGCGTCAAGCGCGGCATCCACCGGCGCGCCGCCTTCGGCACCCAGAAAATCCTGCCAGAAGGTGAGGTTCTCTCCGACGGTCAAGGCAGGCTTTACCGCGTCACGATGGCCGAGATAGTGGATATGGCGTCCGACATCTTCCGGATCGGCGATGCCGTCGGCCAGGAAACGCGCCGAACCCTTCGCCGGTCGCCCGAGCCCGGCCAGAGCCCTCAGCAACGTCGACTTGCCGACGCCGTTCGGACCGGTGACCAGCACCGCGTCGCCCCCGGCCAGCTCGCAGTCGATGTCCTCAAGCACCCGTCGACCGCCACGGTCGACGCTGAGCGCCTCGACCACGAGGCGGAAGGGCTTGAAAGGCTGGATCACGGGCGTCTCCGGCGCAAACGGCATTCCCTCCCAATAGAACATCGTGGCCAACGGTGTAAGCCGCTTTCGCGACGCGTTTGAATGAACCAGGCGCAGGACGCGGAATGAGACGTTATGTGGTAGAATTTCGTACACAAGGTCTGGTGAGCCGTCAGCTTATTCTCTATAAGGCGCAAGGAAGTCTCCGGTCGCCAACTGACCATTACGTAAACGTCAAACAGCTCGCCGGTGGCGAGGACCCTGCCTCGAACGGATACCGGTAATCGCCGTGTTCCGTCCCCGGCAAGGCGCCCCCGGCATTGAAAGGGGCCCGCGCATGCCGTCGCTCGACAGCTTCAAGTCCAGAAGAGAACTTCAGGTCGGTTCGAAGACCTACGTCTACTACGACCTGAAGGCGGCCGAGGAGAACGGCCTCGCCGGCGTCTCTCGTCTGCCGGCCTCACTGAAGGTGATCCTCGAGAACCTGCTTCGCTTCGAGGACGGTCGCTCGGTGACCCAGGACGATATCAAGGCCATGGCCGCATGGCTTGACAACAAGGGCAAGCTCGACAAGGAAATCGCCTACCGGCCTGCCCGCGTCCTCATGCAGGACTTCACCGGCGTTCCGGCCGTCGTCGACCTCGCCGCCATGCGCGACGCCATGGTCTCGCTCGGCGGCGATCCAGGCAAGATCAACCCGCTCGTGCCCGTCGACCTCGTCATCGATCACTCCGTGGTGGTCGACTATTTCGGAAGCGCCTCGTCGCTGGCCCAAAACGTCGCCCGCGAGTACGAACAGAACGTCGAACGCTACAACTTCCTGAAGTGGGGCCAGAACGCCTTCCACAACTTCCGCGTCGTGCCCCCGGGCACCGGCATCTGCCATCAGGTCAACCTCGAGTATCTCGCCCAGACGGTTTGGACAAACGACGAAGATGGCGTCACCTACGCCTATCCCGACACCTGCGTCGGCACCGACAGCCACACCACCATGGTCAACGGCCTCTCGGTGCTCGGCTGGGGCGTCGGCGGCATCGAGGCCGAGGCGGCCATGCTGGGCCAGCCGGTTTCCATGCTGATTCCCGAGGTGATCGGCTTCAAGCTGGTCGGCAAGGTAACCGAGGGTGTCACCGCCACCGACGTGGTGCTGACGGTGACGCAGATGCTGCGCAAGAAGGGCGTCGTCGGCAAGTTCGTCGAATATTTCGGCCCCGGCCTCGACAGCCTGACCCTGGCCGACCGCGCCACCATCGCCAACATGGGCCCGGAATACGGCGCCACCTGCGGCTTCTTCCCCATCGACGCCGAGACGATCCGCTATCTGAAGTTCTCCGGTCGCGCCGATGATCGCGTCGCCCTGGTCGACGCCTACGCCCGCGCCCAGGGCATCTACCGTACCGCCGAGACGCCCGATCCGGAGTTCACCGATATCCTGGAGCTCGACCTCTCCACCGTCGTTCCCTCGCTGGCCGGCCCGAAGCGCCCCGAGGGTCGAGTGTCGCTCAGTGCCGCCAAGTCCGGCTTCGCCGCCGCCATGGAAACCGAGTACAAGAAGCTCGCCGACATCGGCACGCGCTATCCGGTCGAGGGGGGCAATTTCGATCTCGGCCATGGCGATGTGGTGATCGCCGCCATCACCTCCTGCACCAACACCTCCAATCCGAGCGTGCTGGTGGCTGCCGGCCTCCTTGCGCGCAAGGCACGCGAGAAAGGCCTCGCCGTCAAGCCGTGGGTGAAGACTTCGCTGGCGCCCGGATCGCAGGTCGTCGCCGAGTATCTTAGCCAGTCCGGCCTGCAGAAGGATCTCGACGCCCTCGGCTTCAATCTGGTCGGCTTCGGCTGTACCACCTGCATCGGCAACTCCGGCCCGCTGCCCGAGCCCATCTCGAAGTCGATCAATGACAACGGCATCGTTGCCGCCGCCGTGCTGTCGGGCAACCGCAACTTCGAGGGCCGCGTCAGCCCCGACGTGCAGGCCAACTATCTCGCCTCGCCGCCGCTGGTCGTCGCCTACGCGCTGGCCGGCAGCGTGCAGAAGGATCTTTCGACCGAGCCGCTCGGTACCGGTTCCGATGGCGAGCCCGTCTATCTCCGCGACATCTGGCCGTCGAACAAGGAGGTGAACGAAACCGTCGCCACGTTCATAACCGCCGGCATGTTCAAGGAGAAGTATGCCGACGTGTTCAAGGGCGACGAGCGGTGGCGTGCCGTCGAGGCGGGGATCGGCCAGACCTACGGCTGGAACATCGGCTCGACCTACGTGCAGAACCCGCCCTATTTTGCCGGCATGACCATGACGCCGCCGCCGGTCACCGACATCGTCGGCGCCCGCATCCTCGGCCTGTTCGGCGACAAGATCACCACCGACCACATCTCGCCGGCCGGTTCGATCAAGGTGGCGAGCCCCGCCGGCCAGTATCTCACCGGTCACCAGGTGCGACCGGCCGACTTCAACCAGTACGGCACGCGACGCGGCAACCATGAAGTGATGATGCGCGGCACCTTCGCCAACATCCGCATCAAGAACAACATGGTGAAGGACGACGCCGGCAACGTGGTCGAAGGTGGATGGACGGTCCATCACCCCTCGGGAGACCGGATGTACATCTACGATGCCGCCATGCGCTACAAGGACGAGGGCGTGCCGCTGGTCGTCTTCGCCGGCGTCGAATACGGCAACGGCTCATCGCGCGACTGGGCGGCCAAGGGCACCAACCTTCTGGGTGTCAAGGCGGTGATCGCCGAGAGCTTCGAACGCATCCACCGCTCCAACCTCGTCGGAATGGGCATCGTTCCGCTGACCTTCGAGGAAGGGACCAATTGGCAGAGCCTCGGCCTCACCGGCGACGAGACCGTGACCATCGAGGGCATTGCCAACGTCAAGCCGCGCCAGACGCTGACGGCGAAGATCACCCGGACCGATGGCTCGGAGATCGACGTGCCGCTGCTCTGCCGCATCGATACGCTCGACGAACTGGATTACTACCGGAACGGCGGCATCCTGCACTACGTGCTGCGTCAGCTCGCCGCCTGACAAGTGAGACGGCTGGCTTCACCGGGCCGGCCGCACTTGTCGCAAGCAAACAGAAAAAGGCCCGTCCTTCAGGATGGGCCTTTTTCCATTCCAATACTGTGCCGCTTACCTAAGCCCGCTTCACGCCCTGCAGGAAACGATCAACGGTGGAGCGCAGGCCACCTGCCTCCCCGGACAGTGCCTTGGCCGATGTCAACACCGCCTCGGCCGCCTTGCGCGTCTCCACCGAGGCATGGGCAACGCCGCCCGTGTTGATCGAAACCTTCTGGCTGGCCACCGAGGCCTGCTGGATGTTGCTGGCGATGGCCTCGGTTGCGCGCGACTGCTGCTCCACGGCCGCGGCGATGGCGCTGGCGATCTCGTTGATCTCGCCGATGCGCGTGGCGATGCCGCCGATGGCCCCGACGGCCTGAGACGTTGCGGTCTGGACGGCGCCGATCTGCGCGCCGATCTCGTCCGTGGCGCGCGTCGTCTGGTTGGCCAGCGCCTTCACCTCCTGGGCGACGACCGCGAAGCCGCGCCCCGCCTCTCCGGCCCGCGCCGCCTCGATGGTAGCGTTGAGCGCGAGAAGGTTGGTCTGGCTGGCAATGCCGTTGATGAGGCTGATCACCTCACCGATCTTGGCCGAACTCTCGGCGAGCCCCTTGACGATCTCGTTGGTATGGCGCGCCTCGTCGTTGGCAGCGCTCGAAATGCTGCTCGACTGATGAACCTGCCGGCCGATCTCGGCGATCGACGCCGACAGTTCTCCCGCCGATTCGGCGACGATACCGATGGCGGCCGATACCTGTTCGGACGCAGCGGTGAGCTCGGTGAGCTGGCGGTTGGTCTGATCGGCCGAACCCGACATCGCCTGCGACGACGATTCAAGGTGATCGGCCACCTGCCCCACGGTGCCGAGCGCCGAGGAGACGTTGCGGTCGAACTCGGACGTGAGCTGTTGCAGGACCGAGGCCTTGGCGCTCCGGGCCTCTTCCTCGCGCCGCGCCTCGCGCTCGCGCAGGGCGTCCGAGAGATCGGCAAGATTGGTGAGCACCACCGGCCGACCATCGACCTTGGATAGGATCAAGGTCACCAGCACGGGAAACTCCGCCCCATCGGCTCGCTTGTGAAGCCACTCGAAGCGCTTGTAGCCCGTGGTCATCGCCTCACGGATCATCGCTTCGGACTTGATGCCCGACGGCTGGCCGTCCGGCTGCGTGGGAGGCGAGAGCGCCGCCGGCGTGCCGGCGGTCAAAGCGGCTTTCGACGGCAAGCCGAACATCTTGACCGCGGCGTCGTTGCACTCGATGAACTTGCCGTCAGCGATGACCAGGACGGCATCGGGTGTGCTGTCGAAGAAATTGATCTTGATCTTCTCTGAAAGAGCCCTGCGTCCGAACACCGACATGCTCGCCTCGCCTTGAATTCGTGTCGTTCCCTCACGCGGGAAACAACAACAGAAATACAACTTGTCGGTAAAGGATTGCTTGTTTTCCGGAGGGCGAGACCCCTGATCCGGCTAGGTATTAACCCGAGCGGACCGCCATCGATCGAAGAGTTGGCAACAAGGCGAAGACGTCGCTGGCAGGCTGCGAAGGCTCGGAAACCCGAAAAGGTCAAGGCCGATTCGCCTTGACCCGTCCGGCCCTTTCAGCCATAAAGCCCGACATTCGAGAGAGGAATGGTCCATGTTGCTCGCGAATGGTTTCCGTCAGGCCGTGTCGGCGCTGGGTATTGTCCCGGCGGGACTTGCCATGACGATAACGGCGACGACGAAAACGACCACGACGTAATCGACGCTTCCTCGCCCCGCATCGTCCTCCTCGGGGTCAGAGGAGGCGGAAGGTGGCCTCCTCGAACGTCTCCCTGACAGACTGAAGAGCGACCGGCCGCCAGACAAGGCGGGGGACGACTTTTTCGGCGCAGACGCCACACAATCAGAAGGTCAGTCCAACATGGGTTACAAGGTCGCTGTGGTCGGTGCCACCGGAAACGTGGGCCGCGAAATGCTTTCCATCCTCGCCGAGCGCGGCTTTCCCGCCGATGAGGTGATCGCCGTCGCCTCGCGCCGGAGCCAGGGCACCGAGGTATCGTTCGGCGACAAGACGCTGAAGGTGCAGGCTCTGGAGCACGTCGATTTCTCCGACATCGACATCTGCGTCATGTCGGCCGGCGGATCGATCTCCAAGGAATGGTCGCCTAAGATCGGCGCCCAGAAGTGTGTCGTCATCGACAACTCCTCGGCTTGGCGCTACGACGAGGACGTGCCGCTGGTCGTCCCCGAAGTCAATGCCGACGCCGCCGCCGGCTTCACCAAGAAGTACATCATCGCCAACCCCAACTGCTCCACCGCCCAGCTCGTCGTGGCCCTGAAGCCGCTGCACGACAAGGCCGGCATCAAGCGCGTGGTCGTGTCGACCTACCAGTCGGTGTCCGGCGCCGGCAAGGACGCGATGGACGAGCTGTTCACGCAGACCCGGGCGATCTTCGTGTCCGACCCGGTCGAGCCGAAGAAGTTTCCGAAGCGCATCGCCTTCAACCTCATTCCGCACATCGACGTCTTCATGGAAGACGGCTTCACCAAGGAAGAGTGGAAGATGACGGCGGAAACCAAGAAGATCCTCGATCCGAAGATCAAGCTGACCGCCACCTGCGTGCGCGTTCCGGTGTTCGTCTCCCACTCGGAAGTGGTCAACATCGAGTTCGAAAACCCGATCACCGCCGACGAGGCCCGTTCGATCCTGCGCGAAGCGCCCGGTTGCCTCGTCGTCGACAAGCACGAACCCGGTGGCTACATCACCCCGTATGAGGCGACCGGCGAAGACGCCACCTACATCTCGCGCATCCGCGAGGACATCACGGTGGAAAACGGCCTCACCATGTGGGTGGTCTCGGACAACCTTCGCAAGGGCGCTGCGCTCAACGCCGTGCAGATCGCCGAGGTGCTGCTCAACCGTGGCCTCTTGAAGCCCAAGAAGGCCGCCTGAGTCCCATAATCACCAGCTTTCAGGCCGCCGCGATCGTTTCGCGGCGGCTTTTTTCTGATCTCAGCCGCGCGAGAGTTCGCCCGGCGCCGAGTGCTCGCCATCGCCGAGCGCCCTCTGCATCAGAACCTGATCGAGCCAGCGGTCGAACTTGTAGCCGAGGGCCGGCGCGACGCCGACCAGCGTGAACCCAAGGGCAGCATGCAGCTTGCGCGAGCCGACGTTGCCGCTGTCGCCGATCACCGCCACCATCTGCCGGAAACCGCGCCGGGCGCATTCGTCGATGAGCGCCTGCAGAAGACGCTTGCCGATCCCCTGCCCTTGTCGGGCCGGGTCGATATAGATCGAGTTTTCCACCGTGTAGCGATAAGCAAGGCGCGGCCGATAGGCGCTGACGTAGGCGTAGCCGGCAAGACCGCCGGTCATCTCGGCGATCAGATAGGGGTAGCCACCGCTGGTGATGGCCTCGAAGCGCTTCAGCATCTCCGCCTCGGTCGGCGGTTCGAGTTCCCACGAAGCGGTGCCGGTACGAACGGCCTCCTGATAGATGGCGGCAATCGCCGGGATGTCGCTGGCGCGAGCGGGACGAATGGTCAGCATGGGGCGTATCCGGAAGAGCAAACGGCGCGGCAGTGCGCCGGCGCCCTAGATCGCATGCCACAGCCTTCGCCTCAAACGAAAACGGCGCCGGGAATGACCCGGCGCCGCGTTTCTGTAAGGACGTTCCGCTGTCGTCAGCGACGGTCGCCGATCAGGCGAAGCAGCATGATGAACAGGTTGATGAAGTCCATGTAGAGGTTGAGGGCGCCCATGATGGCCTTGCGGCCGGCGGTCGCGCGATCGTCACCCTCGTAATACATCTCCTTGATGGTCTGCGTGTCATAGGCGGTCAGACCGGCGAAGATGCCGACGCCGAGCACGGAGATGGCAAACTCCATCGCCGAGGACTGCATGAAGATGTTGACGAGGGACGCGATGATCAGGCCGAACAGGCCCATGATCAGGAACGACCCCATGGCGCTGAGGTCGCGCTTGGTCGTGTAGCCGTAAAGGCTGAGGGCACCGAAGGCGGCAGCCGAGATGAAGAACACCTGCGTGATCGACTGCTGGGTGTAGACCAGGAAGATCGACGACAGCGACAGGCCCATCAGCGCCGCGAAGGCCCAGAACAGGCCCTGCGCCACCGGCATGGACAGCTTCTGTATGCCGAAGGAGAACACGAGGACCAGACCGATCGGGGCGAGCATCACCAGCCACTGCAGCGGACTCGTGTAGAGCGCGGCACCGAACGAGGTGAGGGTGATCGGATCCCAGCTTGCCACGGAGGCGTTGGCGGCAAGCGCTGCGACACCGCCGGTCACGGCGAGGCCGATGGCCATGTAGTTGTAGACCGACAGCATATAGCTGCGGAGACCCTGATCGATCTCCGCGGAATAGGCCCGGGAACCGTAGCCCGAGGGGATGTTGCGTTCAGGGAATGCCATTGGGGCGTCGATCCTTCTCTGGAAATGCGAGGTCGCGAGGGAGGCGAGCCTCCCCTCGCTCGAAGATGCAATATGGGCGTAGCCCGATGAAAGCTCAAGGGCAGGCACGGCGAGTCCGTCAAACATGACGAAGATTTAAAGATTCCTGAGCACGGGCGCCGCCTTGGCCGAAAGAGCCCTGAAGGTGCCGAGCAGACCGAGACCGATGGTCAGAACAAGCGCGACGACTACGGCACCGAGGGCAACCCACGGATCGAGGTCGACCGGCACGTCCATGATGCCGCGAAGAACGCCCCAGGCGGCCATCGCTCCGGCGACCAGCGCGAACACGGCGGTAAGAAAGCCGAGCGCCGCGTACTCCAACGCGAAAGCCAGAAGAACCCGAGCCCGCGTCGCTCCGAAGGTCTTGAGCAACACGGCATCATAGACGCGCTGACGATGGCCGGACGCGAGCGCGCCGGCCAGAACGAGCACCGAGGCGGCGAGTGCGATGGAGGCGGCGGCGCGAATGGCCAGCGTCAGCGAGCCGACCAGATCGTTTACGGTGGCGAGCACATCCTTGACGCGGACCATGGTCGCCGTCGGGAAGTCGGCGACCACCGCCCTGATCAACCGCCCTTCGTTCTGCCGCTCGGCCGTACTGTCACCGTTCGTCGGTAGCGCCGCCGTTGAAAGCACCGAATAGGGGGCGCCGGCAAAGGTGTTAGGCGAGAAAACCATCACAAAGTTGATGGAGAGCGACTGCCATTCGACCTTGCGCGTGCTGGCCACCTTGGCCGTGATTTCACGGCCGAGCACGTTGACGGTGACCGTATCGCCGATCGACAGGCCGAACTCGCGCGCCAGCTCGTCCTCGAAGGAGACAAGCGGCTCGCCCTCGTAATCCCTAGGCCACCAGGCGCCCGACGCGATCGTCGAGTTGGCCGGCGGTTCGTCCGATATCGTGATGCCTCGGTCGCCGGAGAGCGCCCAGCGCGCGCTTTCGGGCGCATCGATCCTGTCAACCGGCGTTCCCTTCAGCGCGGTGATGCGGCCGCGCAGCATCGGCACCGTCTCGAGCGTGGTGCCGGGCACCGTCGCCTCGACCAGTCGGGCGAAAGCGTCGAGATCGTTCGAACGGATGTCGAGCACGAAGAAGGTGGGTGCCTTCTCCGGCAGGGTGGACGTGAGTTGCCGCCTGAGGCCGGTGTCGATCAGCGCCAGCGTCACCATCAATGTCAGACCGAGGCCAAGGGACAGCACGACCGACAGCGTCAGACCGCCGCGACGATGTATGTTGCGCAGCGCCAGCCGGAACTCCGCCGACCCGATCGCCGGCAATCGACCGGCAACTCGGCGGATCAGGGCGGCCACGCCGGTCAGCACGACGAAGATCGCCGCCATCGACAGGATGAACACCACCGCCACGAAGCGGTCGGCGGCGGTAGCGATGGCGAGCGCGGCGAGAAGCAGGACCGCGACCGTGGTTGCCAGGACATAGACACGACGCGGCAGCCGCCGCTCCGGCGCCACCTTGTCGCGGAACAGCGCGCTCACCGGCACGTCGTGAGCACGGCCAAGCGCCCAGATGGCGAAGGCAAAGGCCGTGAGAAAGCCATAGGCGGCAGCGAGCAGCAGCTCGCCGGGATAGACGCCAATCTCGATCGGCAGTTCGAGCGCTGCGGCGATCAGTCCGCCCGCGAAGAAGGGCGGTACGAGCCCGAGGGCAAGGCCCAGAACCACGCCGATGCCGGCAATGACGCCGATTTCGATCAGGTAGATGGCCACCACGAACCCGCCCGGTGCGCCCACGGCCTTCAGCGTGGCGATGGTGTCGCGCTTGCGATCGATGAACGCTTTCACCGCATTGGTGACCCCGACACCGCCGACGATCAGCGCGGTCAGGCCGACCAGCGTCAGGAACTGCGAGAAGCGGTCGACGTTGCGCTCCAGACCGGGAGCGGCATCGAGCCGCGAGGAAACGGTCCGGCCGCTGTCGGACTGGGCTGCCTTGAGCTCCGCCGCGACGGCGGCGACGGCATCGTCCGTCGTTCCATCGGGCAGGGCGATGCGAATGGTGTTGGCGACAAGGCTGCCCGGCTGGACGATGTCGGTCGCCGCGAGTGCCTCGCGGCTCATCATCACGCGCGGCCCGTAGGCGACGCCGGTGCCAACCTGGTCGGATTCCTTTTCGATCAATCCGCGCACTTCGGCGGTTGCCCGTCCGATCGCGATGCGGTCACCGACCTTCACGTCGAGACGGTCGGCGAGGATCGGCTCGATGACGACGCCGATCGATCCATCCGCTCCCGGCGCCAGGGCATCGGCAAGCCGACCGCCGCCTTCGAGGCGCAGTTCGCCCGCGAGCGGATAGGCAACGTCGACCGCCTTGATGCGGGCAAGCGCCTGCGCCTCACCGTCGAGGCGTCGTGCCATCGAGTTGACCAGCGTCACCGTCGACAGCCGGCCGCGCGTGGCAAGGGAGGCGCTCACCGCCTCGGGTGGGGTTTCGCCACCGAAACGCACCGCTATGTCGCCACCCAGAATCTCCCGCCCTTGCAAGGAAATGCCTTCGGTGATCGCCCGGCTGGTCGAACCGACGGCCGCGATGGCCGCGACACCGAGCGCGATGGCGGCGATGAAAATGCGAAAACCCGAAAGACCGCCGCGCGCCTCGCGGGCGGCGAGACGAGCGGCAACCCTCCAGCCCGGCGAGCGGCCGCTCACGGCGCCACCCCCGCTCGAACATCTTCGACGATTTCGCCCGAGCGCATGACGATGCGGCGGTCACAGGCGTCGGCGAGCGCCCGGTCGTGCGTGACCAGCACCAGCGTCGCTCCGCGCCGCGCCCGCGCCTCGAACATCAGGCGGATGATGTCGCGACCGGTGTCGGCGTCGAGATTGCCGGTCGGCTCGTCGGCGATCAGGATCGATGGCTCGGGCGCGAGGGCGCGAGCGATGGCGACGCGCTGCTGCTCGCCGCCGGAGAGTTCTGCCGGGTGATGGTCGAGCCTGTGGCCAAGGCCGACAGCTTCGAGTTCGACCCGCGCTCGTTCGAAAGCGTCCCGCCGGCCGCTGAGCTCCAGTGGCACCGCCACGTTCTCCAGCGCCGTCATGGTCGGCATCAGGTGAAAGGACTGGAAGACGATGCCGACCGAACGCCCGCGGAAACGGGCAAGGTCGTCCTCGTCCATACGATCGAGCCGCTCGTTGCCGACCGACACGGTGCCGCCATCCACACGCTCGAGACCGGCGAGCACCATCAGGAGCGTCGACTTTCCCGAACCCGAAGGGCCGACGATGCCGACGCTGGTGCCAGCCTCGATGGAGAAAGAAAGACGTTTCAGGATGTGAACACGGGCAGCGCCGCTGCCAAGACTGAGGTCGACCTGGGAAAGAGCAATGGCTGGATCTGGCAAGGGCGAGCTTTCGGTTCTGGCGCTTCGGGCAAACGTGACATCGGCAGGGCTTGCCGAAGAAAGCCCGAGCCTGTCATATGGTTGGCCCAGAAACCATTGCAAGCCGGGTCAAAAGGCCGTGAGACATCGCATCTTCGTGTTCGTTCTCGCCCTCTTCGCCGGACTTGCCGGCGCGGAGGCCAAGTCCATGCGTATCGTCGCGCTCGGCGACAGTCTTACCGCCGGCTACGGCGTTCTCGGCCAGGAGGCGTTTCCCGACCGGCTGGAGGCAGCGCTCGTCAAACGCGGCCATGACGTCGAGATCGTCAACGCCGGCGTCTCCGGCGATACGGTGGCCGACGGACTGGCCCGTCTCGACTGGGCGCTGGCCGACGGCGCCGACGGCGTCATCGTCGAACTCGGCGCCAACGACATGCTGCGCGGCCACGATCCGTCGCTCGTCCGCGAAAGCCTCGACGAACTTCTGTCCCGCATCAGCGAAACCGGGGCACCCGTGCTTCTGGCCGGCATGAGGGCGGCCCCCAATCTCGGCGTTGTCTATGGCGCCCGCTACGATCCGATCTTTCCCGACCTCGCCGAGAAGCACGGCACCCTGCTTTACCCGTTCTTCCTCGACGGCGTCGCCGGCAATGCCAGCCTAAACCAGGCCGATGGCATGCACCCGAATGCCGCTGGCGTCGACATCATCGTCGAACGGATCCTTCCATCCGTCGAGGCGTTGATCGAACGGATCAAGGACAAAAGCTAACGGACCGAGTTGGCATTCCGGGCCGAAGCGGCACGGCTCGATGTCGACCGGTCGAAGCAAATGTCGCTGGCGAAGCACTAGCCACGGAGGCCGCGCAACGGCATCCTGGCAAGACCGGTTGGGGAGAACCATCGTGAGCAGCCTCGATCATTTCCGCCTTATGGCGCCTTACAATGCCTGGATGAACGCCAAGGTCTACGATGCCGCCGAGCGACTGACGGCAGGCGAGCTGTCCCGCGACCGCGGCGCCTTCTTCGGTTCCATCCTGGGCACGCTCAACCACCTCGTCGCCACCGATCTCATCTGGTTCGGCCGTCTGGCCGGCCACCCACCCTTTGCCGGGCGCCTCGATCTGGCCGACTTGCCACGGCCGACGAGTGTCCGCTTCGTCGTGTCGGACGATCTCTCCCACCTGCGGCCGATCCGCGAACGCATCGACCGGATGATCGTCGGCTTTGTCGACGGCCTGACGGACGCCGACCTCGCCGGAGCATTCGCCTACACCCGGACCGACGGAACTCCGCAGCGCAAGCTGCTGTCGTCGGTGCTGTCGCACATCTTCAATCACCAGACCCATCATCGCGGTCAGGTCACCACACTGCTCACCCAGGCGAGCGTGGACGTCGGCGTCACCGACCTCCTGGCGCTCCTGCCCGACATCGACTGATCCCCGAAAAGGCAATCCCATGCAGAAACGTCGTCTCGGCCGCTCCGATCTCTTCGTCACGCCCATCTGCCTGGGCACGATGACCTACGGTGAACAAACGGGCCGGGACGAAGCCTTTGCCATCCTGGACCGCGCCGTCGGCTTCGGAATCGACTTCCTGGACGCCGCCGAAATGTACCCGATCCCGCCGAAACGCGAGACGCAAGGCGCCACCGAGGCGATCATCGGCGAGTGGCTGGCGGCGCGCGGCCGCCGCAACGACATCGTTCTTGCCACCAAGGTCTGCGGTCGCAGCGCCAGCGACTGGTTTCGCGACGACGGCTCGCCGACCCGCCTCACCCGAACGCAGATTTTCGAAGCCGTCGAGAAATCGCTTCGCCGGCTCAGGACAGATCATATCGACCTCTACCAGATCCACTGGCCAGATCGTGCCGTCTCCGACTGGGGCACCGTCCCCTCGCGCTTCAAGCCCTTTGTTCCCGCCGCCGACGAGACGGCCATCGAGGAGACGGCGGCCGTTTTCGCCGAGCTGATCGCTACCGGCAAGATCCGCCATTTCGGCCTTTCCAACGAGAGCCCCTATGGCCTGATGCGCTTCATTGCCGCCGCCGAGAAGGGCATCGGCCCTCGCCCTGTCTCGGTGCAGAACGCCTACAGCCTCGTCAACCGCACATGGGAGGGTGGGCTCGCGGAGATCGCGCTGCGGGAAGAGATCGGCCTCCTGCCCTATTCGCCGCTGGCGCAGGGTTACCTCACCGGCAAGTACCGAAATGGCGAGCTACCGGAGAACAGCCGAAAGGCCCTGTTCAACCGCCTGCAGCGTTATGAGAAGCCACATGCCGACGCGGCAATTGCCGCCTACGTCGATCTCGCCCGCCGCTTCGGCGCGGATCCGGTGACCTTCGCGGTCGCGTTTGCCATGAACCAGCCGACGGTTGCCTCGGTCATCATCGGACCGAGAGCCGAGGATCAGCTGGAAAGCAACTTCGCCGCCGCCGGGTTCGCATGGACCCAGGATATGCAGGCAGCCGTCGACGACCTGCATCAGCGCTTCGGCAACCCCTGTCCGTGACGTTCACTCGGCAACGGAAAGCCAGGACTTGTCGATGACCCGCAGCACACGGGCCAGCTCTCCGCCGCGTTTCAGGATCATGCCGGTCTGGGCGATCACCGAATAGGCGCCCTGCCGGCGCGCCAGCTTGGGGTTTTTCTCCACCCGGTAGAGCGGCACTTCGGAAGACCGGCGGAAGATCGAAAAGACGGCACGGTCGGAAAGATGGTCGATGGCATAATCGCGCCACTCGCCGGCCGCCACCATGCGACCGTAGACCTTCAGGATTTCGGAAAGCTCGTGCCGATCGAAGGCGACATACGGGACCTCCCGAACCGCCGGTCGGGATTCGGCTGGCGCCGGCGCAGTCCCACGCGCCAGCGCAACCAGATTTGCGGGTTCACCCGCCTCCTCGTTGATCTCGCCGCTCAAGCGCACCTCCGGCCGTGATCGTCACGTCACCGTCATGATTGCGCCTGCAGCCATCGAATGCAACGAGGAAACGGGAGCCGGAAGTCCGTCATTCGGCCAACTCGGCAACCAGACCCGCCGCCACCGTCAGTTTCGCCACCGTCGGGGGCCCGACGAGAAGATCGCCGACGAGCTGCCTCAGCCGCCCGATTCGCGCCTCGCGCGCCGTCGTCCACAGATCCGCCCCTCCCTCCGCTATCGCCCGTGCGACGATGCGGTGGCGTGCGATGGCAAAGGTGCGACGGGCAATTTCCGCTGCCTGCCCCTCATAGAGATCGGCCGGCCGTACGACCTCCGACAAATGATCGACCAGATCGGCAGCGATGGCCTCGTCGATCGCCGCCATCACGGGCATCACCTCGTCGACAGCCCTGCCGACCTCTTCGCCGATGACGATCAGGTCGAGACTTCCGAGTTCGGCCGGCAGGCTCGCAATGCGGGCCGCCAGTTGCTCCGGTACGCCTGCGGTGACAAGCTCGGTATCGACCTTGCTGGCCGGCGCGCTGTCGCGGAAGCGGCGGACGCCCTCGGCCAATCGCTCGATCGAAGTGGCAAGGTCTCCTTCGCCCTCCACGTTCTGGGCCACCCACAGCGCGGCATCGGTCAGGAAATCGGCGACGCGACGCCGGAGCTCCACCCAGACGGCACCGGTGACCTTGCCTTCCAGGGCATCGATCTCGGCCGTTACCGCATCGGTTCCGAAAGCCGCCGCCGCCACGACAAGGGCGCGCACCGCCGCCTCGGCGTCGACATCCGCTTCGTCCCCGAGGCGACTGACGAAGGTCGGGCCGGCCGCGTCGACCGCAGCGCCGGCAACGCGGGTGGCAAGGATGTCGCGGGCCAGGCGGTGCGCGGCGATGTCTTCGGCAAAGCGCGTCCGCATGGCCGGCGGAAACGCCAGGGTCAGCCAGTCGTTGAGCGCCGGATCGTCGATCAGGCGACCGTCCAGAAGCTCGTCGGACAGCATCAGCTTGGCATGCGCCATCAGGATGGCGATCTCCGGCCTCGACAGCGTTTCGCCGGTTGCCGCGAGGCGTCCGGCCGCCGCTTCGTCGGGCAACCCCTCACGGCGCGGGTCGAGCAGTCCCCGCTCGGCGAGCACGGCCGACAGGCGCATCAGGCGCGGCAGTTCCCCGGAACCGCGCGCACGCGTCACCGACAACGCCACCACCTGCCGACGACAGAGCCGCAAGACGCCAGCGGCGATGTCCTCGGTCATGGCGGAAAGCAGTTCGTTGCGCTCGGAAAGCGTCAGCCGGCCGGCGGCCATCGCCCGGACAAGCGCGATCTTGATGTTGACCTCGGCGTCCGAGGTGGCGACACCGCCGACATTGTCGATGGCGTCGGAGTTCACCCGACCGCCGCGCCGGGCAAAATCGACCCGCGCCCTCGGCGTCATGCCGAGGTTGGCGCCCTCGCCGACGACGCGGGCTCTGAGGGCGGCGGCCGGAATGCGAACTCCGTCGTTTATGCGGTCGCCGGCGTCGAGATTGCTCTCGTCATCGCCACGCACGAAGGTGCCGATGCCGCCGAAGAACAGAAGATCGGCCGGCGCCCTCAGGAGCGCCGAGACCAGTTCGTCGGGACTGAGGGCGGCAGCGTCTATGCCGAGCGCCCTGCGCGCCTCGGGGGAGAGTGCGATGGACTTCTGCGTTCGCGGGAAGATACCGCCTCCCGGTGAAAGCTTTGCCTGGTCGTAGTCGGCCCAGCTGGAACGCGGCAGGGCGAAAAGCCGCCGCCGTTCGGCAAGCGCGGCCTCGACGTCGGGCTCCGGATCGATGAAGATGTGGCGATGATCGAAGGCGGCGACGAGCTTCATCGAGGGTGACAGCAGCATGAAGTTGCCGAACACGTCGCCCGACATGTCGCCGACGCCAACCGCGGTGAAGGAATCGGATTCCGCGTCGAGGTCGAGCTCGCGGAAATGTCGCTTCACCGCCTCGAAAGCGCCGCGGGCGGTGATTCCCATCTTCTTGTGGTCGTAGCCGTCCGAGCCGCCGGAGGCAAAGGCGTCGGCCAGCCAGAAGCGGCGGGACAACGCGATGCGGTTGGCAATGTCCGAGAAGCTGGCCGTACCCTTGTCGGCCGCCACCACGAGATAGGGGTCGTCGCCATCGTAACGAACGGTTCCGACCGGCGGCACGACGACGTCATCGACGATGTTGTCGGTGAGATCGATCAGCGTCCCGACATAACGCTCATAGGCGGCAACGCCGGCCGCCGCCCGATCGGCGCCGATACGGCGGGCGACGAAGCCTCCCTTGGCGCCCACCGGCACGATGACCGCGTTCTTGACCTGCTGCGCCTTGACGAGGCCAAGGATCTCGGTGCGGAAATCCTCCGGTCGATCCGACCAGCGCAACCCACCCCGCGCCACCTTGCCGAAGCGGAGGTGAACGCCCTCGACATCGGGAGCGTGCAGCCAGATCTCGGCGAAGGGTCGCGGCGCCGACAAACCGTCGATCCTGGCGGCGTCGAACTTGAATGCCATCACCGGATGCGGATCGCCATCGACACCGATCTGGAAGAAGGTGGTGCGGGTCGCCGCCTCGATCAGGTTGGCAAGGCGCCTGAGGATGCGATCGTCATCCAGGATCGGCACTTCCCGGAACGCCGCCTCGAGCTCACCCCGCAAGGCCCGGAACCGAGCGGCACGATCGCCGGCGAAGGTCGGGTCGAAGCGAGCGGCGAACAGCGAGACGAGGAGCGTTGCAACGCCTGCGTTGCGCACCAGCGCTTCGGCGACATAGGCATGGCCGTGGACCATCCCGATCTGACTGAGATAACGGGCGAGGGCGCGGAGCATGGCAATCTCGCGCCAGCCGAGACCGGCAACCAGCGTCAGCGCATTGAGGCGATCGCTGTCGGCCCTTCCGAGCCAGACCGCCATGAACAGCGCCTTCAACCGGTTGCCATCGCGCCCCAGATCGACATCGACGCCGTCTGCACGACGGAGCGCCATGTCATGCAGCACGATGGTCTCGCCTGAACGTCCGATCTCGAAGGTCTTCTCCTCAAGGACGGTGAAACCCATCGCTTCCAGCACCGGCACACGGGCCGACAGCGGCACCGGACCGCCCCGGCTCATCAGGCGCATGGAGACGCGCGGAGACGGCAGGCTGCCGCCGATGAGATCGACCGCCGTCCCGCGATCGCCGACAAATAGTTCGAGCAACGCCACGTCGGCGACCGCCATTTCGGCAGAATAGCTTGCTCGGTAGGCGTCGGGAAAGGCGCGGCCATAGAGTTCGATCAGCTTGCGACCGCGCGCCGGGCCGAACTTCGCCCGACAAGCGTCGGCAAAGCCGTCGCACCAGTTGCGGGTGATGCGAGCGACGGCGGCTTCCAGTTCGGCTTGGGCGACGGCGGGCGTCGCCCCCTCGTCGCGTCCGATGATGTAGTGGACGCGAGCAAGCGGCCCTTCCGGGAACGCCGGGTAGACCGACGAGACGCGCCCGTCGAATGCATCCGCCAGATAGTCGCCGATGGCGAGCCGCGTGTCGGTATTGTAGCGGTCGCGCGGTACGTAAACCAGGAGGGAGACGAAACGGTCGAACTTGTCCCGGCGAGCCAGCACGCGGATGCGCGGCCGCTCGCCGAGCTCCAGGATGGCCAGCGAGAAATCGAGAAGCGTGTCGAGATCCACCTGGAACAGTTCGTCACGCGGATAGCTTTCCAGAATATTGCGCAGCGCCCGCCCCGAATGGCTTTCCGGATCGAATCCGGCGCGGGCCATGATCGTTCCCACCTTGCGACGAAGGTAGGGGATGGAATGCGTTGAACGGGTATAGGCCGATGCGGTGAACAGACCGAGCAGCCGGATCTCGCTGACGAGGCGACCGTGAGCGTCGTAACGCTTGATGCCGATGTAGTCGAGATAGGCGTGGCGGTGAACGCGCGCCTTGACGTTAGCCTTGGCGACGATCAGCGGTTCGGCCTGCCTGAGGAACTCGGTGATCTCCGGCGTCACCTGCACCATTTCGCGGCCGCGCCGCAGCACCCGGACCTCCGGATCGCGCAGAAGACCGTAACCGCCCGTCGGAATGAGCGAGGTGAGTTCGTCACCGCTTCCGTCGGCGCCGACGGCATACTCCCTGAGACCGAGAAAGGTGAAGTTGTCGGCATTGAGCCAATTCAGGAACTCGACCGCCTCGGCCACCGCCTCCGGCGGCAATGGCGGCGGCGTGTGCCGGTAGACGTTGATCACCGACTTGACCAGCGCCTGCATGCGCGGCCAGTCGTCGACGGCGGCGCGCACCTCGGTGAGCAGACCATCGAGCCGCGTTTCCAGCTGGGCGGCGGCGATGGCGTCGGGCAGCCGGGCGATGTGGATGTGGATGAAGCTCTCGCGGCTGGCGTCCGGATCGTCGCCGAGCGACAGGAGACGACCGCTCATGCCGCGCACGACGGAGAGAATCGGGTGCACCATCAAGCGCACCCCGATGCCGGCGTCGGTCAGTTCCTGCATGACCGAGTCGACGAGAAACGGCATGTTGTCGTTGAGAACGTCGACAACCGTCACTTCCCTGCGGTGGCTGGCCTCCTCATCCCATGTGGGGTTGTAGATGCGGATCGAGTGGATGCCCGGCACCCTCAGCGACAGGCTCGACATGGCCCCCTCGGCGAAGGCGACCAGCTCGTTCGCCGTATAGGCAACCACGTCCTCGGCGGCGCCCTTGCCGTAGAGGGTCTTCAAAAGGCTGGCAACTTCCGGCCTGCTGCCGCTGGCGGCCAGGTCAGCGGCCTCATCAAGGCGCGCCTCCTTCAGCACTTCCATCACGCGCTTCATCGACAACTCCCGCCGCCCCTGACGGGCTGGCGACGGCTATCGCGCCGCTCCGGCCGATCGGGGGAAGACGCAACCGGAAAGACGGCGGCCAAGCCGCCGTCCGAATGATCGGAGTATGCAGTCAACCCGGTCCGCGCGACGAATCCAATTCGCGCTGTTGCGGACTCGGGACCGACCACTTGCACGAAGGCCGACGTCATTCCTCCTCGTCGGCGAACTGATCGATATCGACGAGGAACATGATGTTGGCGCCCTCCCCGTCGAACTCGTCCCCCTCTTCGCCGTCGATTTCATCCTCGATGTCATCGATCTCGCTGAAAGCTTCGACCTCATCCTCGGTGGCCTGACGGATGACGAAGGCGGAAACGCCGTCCCAGACCGGGCTGCCGGCGCTCGTGAAGCCGCGAATGTCGTCGAGGAAATCCTCGCTTTCGAAGATCTCGCGCGCTTCCGCCTCGTCGGCGTCGGTGGTGGCGATCGCGATGCCGGCGATTTCGAGCGTGTACATGGCTGTCTCCCTGTTGTCCGGACGGGACGACCGGACGGGTAAGTCGAGGATTGGCATCGGTGGCCGCAGGCCAAGAACGGCCCGGCGGCATCACCGCAGCCTACGGCTTCCATCATGGCTCGGGGGATGTCAATGGTTCCTCCGACGAACCGATCTCGGCGGCACGCCGACGCCGCTCGGAGATCGCCGCGTTGAGCGTCGCGCCATAGAGCAGAATGAGGGCCATGAGGTAGAGGAAGACGATCGCCGTCATCACTCCGGCAAGGCCCGCGTATGTCGAGGCATAGTTGGCGAAATCGGCGAGATAAAGCGAAAAGCCGTAGGCGCCGGCAATCCAGGCCGCCAGCGTCAGACCGACGCCGGGCAGAATCTCCGTGATACTCCGGCGCCCCGCCGGCAACCATAGATGCGACGCGATGAGACCACTGCCGGCGATCAGCAGAGTGAGGCCGAAACGCAAGAACGTCAGGGGCCAGGCGAAGTCCTCTACCGCCGGGACCAGATGGACGAGCGCGGTCCAGGCCACCGGTGCCAGCACCACCAGGAAGGCGATGGTCAGGAAGGTGAGCGTGCCCAGCAGCACGAAGCCGATGCTCTCGAGCCGTAGCCACAGAAAGTTGCGGTTTTCAACCGTGCCGTAGGCGCGATTGAGACCAACACGCATCGCCTCGACGCCGGACGAAGCGAACCACAGCGCCAGCGCTACGCCGATGGTCAGCACGTCGCGGCGCGGTACCAGCAGCACGTCCTTCACCTCATCGGCGATCGGCGCGGCGATACTGGCCGGCACGCTCTCGAAGATCAGCGCCACCACCGTCTCCGAGAGGGCACTGAGATCGAAGAAGGCCGCGATGGCGGTGAGAAAGATCAAAAAGGGAAAGAGAGCCATCAGGGAGGACAGCGCCACATGCGAGGCGATCGCCCAGCCGTCAGCGGCGCTGAATGTCAGGGCGGCCCGCCAGAACGGGCCGATGAGGCGTCCGAAAACCCGCACGGCGTTTCTCCCTAATTCCTTGGAGAAGGTGGGCTAAGCGAGGCGAAATGCAAGGGTTGACCGACGCCTGCCGTCTTGCTCCCGTCGTCCTTTGGGTGCATTCCATGCTGCGCATAATCCGGAGTTCGCAATGACCGTCACCCGTCAGGACATCGATTTCCTCGTCGCTACCGCCCAGGCGGCGGCGGAGATCGAGATCATGCCGCATTTCGCCAACCTTACCGCCAACGACATCAAGACCAAGGCCCACGCCTCCGATTTCGTCACCGTCGCCGACATCGCCTCCGAGGCGTTGATCGAGAAGCGCGTGCGCGCCGCCTGGGGCAGTGATTTCCTGTTCGTCGGCGAAGAGGTCATGGAACGCGAGCCCACGCTGATCGGCCGGCTGATGGATGCACCGCGCGCAGTCGTCGTCGATCCCATCGACGGAACCTTCAACTACGCCAACGGTGTTCCCGCCTTCGCGGTAATCATCTCCATCATCGAGCACGGAGAGGTGAAGGCTGGCGTCATTTACGACCCGGTGCGGGGCGACGCGGCCTGCGCGATCGACGGCGGCGGCGCTTTCCTGACCGGCAAGGGCCGGCCGGACCGGCCGCTTCACGTGGCGCCGGCGGCTCCGCTCTCCGAGATGCAGGGCTGCGCCGGATGGTACTATGCCTCCCCCGAGGAGCGCGAGCGGCTGCTCAGCGGTTTCGGGCGCACCTGGGGCATCATGAACTACCGCTGCGGTGGCCAGGAGATGCGCCTGCTCGTCGATGGTCGCATTCATTTCTGCTACTACTTCAAGCTGTCGCCGTGGGATCACGCTGCCGGCTGGCTGATCCACCGGGAGGCGGGTGGATACTCCGCGTTGCTCGACGGCTCCCCCTACCGCCCCGACCTCAGGGCCGGAGGGCTTCTGATGGCGCCCGACAAGGCAAGCTGGACCGAGCTTGCGACCGCGCTTCGCGGTTAGGCTCCGCTCGCCGGAAATGTGAAATGGCCGGCTTTCGCCGGCCACCTCTTTCGCGCTTCACGTTGGGACGCAGCCGTGTCGACCGCACTTACTCTCCGAGCACGACCAACAGATCCTTGGCATCAATCTGCGCACCAGCGGCAACGAGAACCTCGGTGACGGTGCCGTCGCGCTCGGCGTGGATGGACGTTTCCATCTTCATCGCCTCGATCGACAACAGAACGTCGCCCGCCTTCACGACCTGGCCCGGCTTCACCGCCAGCGTCGACACGACGCCCGGCATCGGTGCCGCCACATGGCCCGGATCGCTCGCATCGGCCTTGCGGCGCTGCGCCTGCACCGACGCGGCGCTCGACCGGTCGGGCACGCGCACCATTCGCGGCTGGCCGTTGAGCTCGAAGAACACCCTGACCATGCCTTCGTTGTCCGGTTCGCCGATCGCCTGGCAGATCAGCACCAGAGACTTGCCGCGTTCGAGCTCGATGTTGAGCTCGTCACCGGCCTGCATGCCGTAGAAGTACACCGGGGTCGGCAGGACCGAGGTCGGCCCGTAGGTTTCCTGCGACTTGGCAAAGTCGAGGAACACCTTGGGATACATGAGATAGCTGGCAAGATCCTGGTCGGTCGGCGCCCAGGAGAGCTTCTCGGCCAGCTCGGTACGCGCAGCTTCGAGGTCGACCGGCGGAATCAGAGACCCCGGCGGCACGGTGATGGGTTCGGCACCCTTCAGGATCTTGGCCTGAAGGTCCTTGGGCCAGCCCCCCGGCGGCTGGCCGAGGTCGCCATGGAACATCTCGACGACAGAATCGGGGAAGGCGACATCCTTTTCCGGATCCAGCACTTCCGCCGGGGTCAGCGCCGAGGAGACCATCAAGAGAGCCATGTCGCCAACCACCTTCGACGACGGCGTCACCTTGACGATGTCGCCGAACATGCGGTTGACGTCGGCATACATCTTGGCCACCTCGTGCCAGCGCGTTTCGAGGCCGAGCGCGCGGGCCTGTTCCTTGAGGTTGGTGAACTGGCCGCCCGGCATCTCGTGGAGATAGACCTCCGACGCCGGTCCCTTCAGATCGTTCTCGAAAGCAGCATACTTGTGGCGCACCGCCTCCCAATAGAAGGAGATGCGGCGGATGGCCTGCTGGTCGAGACCGGTCGGCCGGGGCCCACCTTCGAGCGCTGCGACAATCGAACCGAGGCAGGGCTGCGAGGTGTTGCCCGAGAAGGCATCCATGGCGGCGTCGATGATGTCGACGCCCTCCTCCACCGCCGCCAGCACCGACGCGGCGGCGATGCCGGAGGTGTCGTGGGTATGGAAGTGGATCGGCAGGTCGGTGGCTTCGCGCATCGCCCGGAACAGCACGCGCGCCGCCGCCGGCTTCAGCAAGCCGGCCATGTCCTTGATGGCGATGATATGGGCGCCGGCATGCTCCAGCTCGCGCGTCATGCCGACATAGTACTTGAGATCGTACTTGGCGCGATCGGGATCGAGAATGTCGCCGGTGTAGCAGATGGCCGCCTCAAGCACCTTGCCCTGGTCGAGCACCGCATCCATGGAGACGCGCATGTTGTCGATCCAGTTGAGGCAATCGAACACGCGAAACACGTCGACGCCACCGGCGGCGGCCTGCTGCACGAAATGGCGAACGACGTTGTCGGCATAGTTCTTGTAGCCAACGCCGTTCGAGCCGCGCAGCAGCATCTGCATCAGAATGTTGGGCGCCTTGTCGCGGATCTTGGCGAGACGCTCCCACGGATCCTCGGTCAGGAAGCGCATGGCGACGTCGAAGGTGGCGCCACCCCAGCACTCCAGGCTGAACAGGCCCGGCAGACCGCGCGCATAAGCCTCGGCGATGTTGGCCATATCATGGGTACGCATGCGCGTCGCCAGCAGCGACTGGTGACCGTCGCGCATGGTGGTGTCGCTGACCAGCACGTTATTCTGCTCGCGGATCCACTTGGCGAGCGCCTCGGGCCCTCGCGAAGCCAGAAGGTCGCGGGTGCCCGGGGTGATTCCGCCGGAGAAGCTCGGCACCACGGGCTTCGGCCCCTCGCCCGGTTGTGGACGCTTGCGGGTCTCGGGATGGCCATTGACCGTGACGTCGGCAATGTAGGTCAGAAGCTTGGTCGCTCTGTCCTTGCGCTTCACCAGCTGGAACAGTTCCGGCGTCTCGTCAATGAACCGGGTGGTGTAGCGGTTCTGCTGGAACTTCGGATGCGAGATGATGCTCTCGAGGAAGGTCAGGTTGGTAGCGACGCCGCGAATGCGGAACTCGCGCAGAGCCCGCATCATGCGGTTGATCGCCTCGATCGGGGTCGGCGCCCAGGCGGTGACCTTCTCCAGCAGTGGATCGTAGAAACGAGTGATCACCGCGCCGGCATAGGCGGTGCCGCCATCAAGACGGATGCCGAAGCCAGTGGCCCCACGGTAGGCGGTAATGCGACCGTAGTCGGGAATGAAGTTCTGCTCCGGATCCTCGGTGGTAACGCGGCACTGCAAAGCGTGACCGTGCAGGCGAATCTCTTCCTGAGGAGGCACGCCCGATTCCGGCGTCCCGATCTTGAAGCCCTCAAGGATACGGATCTGGGCCCGCACCACGTCGATGCCGGTCACCTCTTCGGTAACGGTGTGCTCGACCTGAATGCGCGGATTGACCTCGATGAAGTAGAAGGCGCCGCTGTCGGCATCCATCAGGAACTCGACGGTACCGGCTCCGTAATAGTTAGCCGCCTTGGCGATGGTGACGCCATAGCCGGTGATTTCATCGCGCTGGGCATCGGTGAGGTAGGGCGCGGGGGCCCGCTCGACCACCTTCTGGTGGCGCCGCTGCACCGAGCAATCGCGCTCGAAGAGGTGGACGATGTTGCCATGGGTGTCGCCGAGGATCTGCACCTCGACGTGGCGGGCCCTCTCCACCAGCTTTTCGAGATAGACCTCATCCTTGCCGAAGGCCGCCATCGCCTCGCGCTTGGCGGTCACCACCTCTCGCAGCAGCGTCGCCTCGTCGCGAATGACGCGCATGCCGCGACCGCCACCGCCCCACGAGGCCTTGAGCATCACCGGATATCCGATGCGCTTCGCTTCCGCCTTGACGACTTCCATGTCGTCGGGCAGCGGGTCGGTGGCCGGCATCACCGGAACGCCAGCCTCGATGGCAAGATTGCGCGCCGCCACCTTGTTGCCGAGCTGCCGCATGGTTTCCGGCGACGGTCCGATGAAGATGATGCCGGCGTCGCGACAGGCCTCGGCGAACTCCGGGCTTTCCGACAGGAGGCCATAGCCCGGGTGAATGGCGTCGGCCTTGGACTCCTTGGCGACCCGCAAGATCTCGGGAATGCTGAGATAGGCCTCGATCGGCCCCAGCCCGGCACCGATCTGGTAGGCCTCGTCGGCCTTGAAACGGTGCAGCGCCAGCCGATCCTCCTCGGCAAAGACGGCAACCGTCTTCAGACCGAGCTCGTTGGCGGCGCGGAAAACGCGGATGGCGATTTCGGATCGGTTGGCGACAAGCACCTTGGTGATCGGCACGGCAAGCTCCATAAGGGAAACTACGTTGGTCGTTTCCCTAGCAGGCTTGGCGGCTAATGTCATATCCCGCCGACGCTTTTTGGCCTTGTCCTTTGGGCGAAGGCAAAAAGCGCCGATCGGCGAAACGACGATCAAACCGATTTAGATTTGCAAGGTTTCATCGTTACTTACGGCAGGTCGGCGTGGCTTCCTCCAGTCGAAAGAGGAATAGGCCATGCAGAACGCGCATGCCGGCCTCATCCAGCATGCATGGCGACGACGGCTGACCGTCATCGCCTCGCTCAGGCGGAACGCGCCGCCGCTTGCGTTGCCAAGGCGTTACGGTTGATCGGCTTCTGCGCCAGCGCTTCAAGAATGCGGGGCGTGGCGATCAATGTGGCCCGCTCCTTGGTATCAAGGAAGGAAACGCCTTCCTCGATGGTCTCGGCTTCGCCGACCTTGGCCAGCGCCAGGGCCGACACCGGGTCGACCCGTCCAGGCGGACGCGGCGCCATGCGATCGATCAGCGCCAGATGCTGCATCAGAAGGTCGGAATCGGCGACGATGTCGACCAGACTTGGTGTGGCGGCGACCGCCTCGATGTAGGCCGGGCGTGCCTCGTCCATGCGTCCCTGAATACCGGGGCGAAGACGCTCTTCCGGGATCCGAAGCAGACCCAACCACTTCACGAAGCGACCGACGGCGGTCGATCCGGTAAGGCCGGAGATCGGCACGGCGAACACCATGCCGAGAATGGCCGGCGACAACCAGGCGAACAGCACCCAGCTGTCGGCAATGGCCGCCCAGGCCAAGGCGAGGCCGGCCAGCACGTGCCAGCGATGGCGGACCATCAGGTCGCCGATCGGTAGGCCGCCATCGTCGCGTCGCTGCGGTTTCCAGCCGGCGTCGCGGTGAAGCACGATCTCGGTGACGGCCCCGGTCTGGATCAGCATCATGATCGGGGCGACCAGTGCCGACACGATCACCTCGAAGACGAAGGACAGCGTGAGACCCAAAAAGCCGCCTGCGGCCTTGCGGTCCCTGGAGTTGAAGAAGAAGGCAAGAAGCCCGAGAACTTTCGGCAGGAACAGAACGCCCATCGTCAGCGTGAACAGGGCAAGGGCTCGTTCGGCGTCGATGCGCGGCCAGGACGGGAACAGCTGGAACTCGTCCTTGAAATACTCAGGCCGAATGTAGTGGGCCTGCAAGGTCAGGGCGAGACCTGACAGGATCAGGAGCAACCAGAGCGGCGAGGCGAGATAGCTCATGATGCCGGTAAGGATATGCGAGCGCGACACCCAGTGCAGACCGCGCCCTCCGATCACCTTCAGGTGCTGCAGGTTGCCCTGGCACCAACGGCGATCGCGGATGGCGAGATCGACCAGCGACGGTGGGCTTTCCTCGTAGGATCCCGAAAGGTCGTCGGCGATGATGACGTTCCAGCCGGCGCGACGGATCAGAGCCGCCTCGACGAAATCGTGGCTCATGATGTGGCCACCGAACGGCGGCTTGCCGGAAAGCTCTGGCAGGCCGGCCGATGTCAGGAAAGCCTCCGTGCGGATGATCGCATTGTGACCCCAGAAATTGCCTTCCTTCTGCACCCACCAGGACAGGCCGGTGCCGACCACCGGTCCGTAAACCCGGCCGGCGAACTGCTGCAGCCGGGCCATCACCGTCGTGCCGTTGACCAGCGCCGGAATTGTCTGGATGAGGCCAGCGTCGGGGTCGGCCTCCATCCGGCGCGCCAACTCGATAATGGTCCGCCCTTCCATCAGGCTGTCGGCGTCGAGCACCAGCAGGTGATCGTAGGCACTGGCCCACCGCTTGCAAAAATCGGCGACGTTGCCGGCCTTCTTGGCAGTGTTGTTGCGCCTGCGGCGGTAGTAGACGCGGGTGAAACCGCCGATGCGATCGCGCGCGGCCAGGAGCGCCGCCTCTTCCTGCAGCACCACCTCGGGGTCTGTGGTGTCGGCCAGCACGAACCAGTCGAAGGCGTGGCTCTGACCGAGCGCCTCGACGTCGCGGGCCATGGCCTCGATGGCTGCGAAGATGCGCGAGGGATCCTCGTTGTAGGTCGGCATCAGCATCGCCGTCCGCTTGCGCAACGGCTCGTCCGACCAGGGCGCGGGCCGGGCAAAACGCCGGCCGACCAGCTTGAAGAAGCCGAACACCGCAGCCACGGATGACAGGGCGATCCAGGCGAAGGTCACGGTGAAGAGAACCAGCACGACGCGCTCGATCGGCGTGAGATCGCCGAGAGCAAGCACCGCATACATCTCGTTGAAGGCATAGCCGAGCAAAGCCGCCGTGCCGCCGATCACCGCAAAGCGCTTCAGGAACGACGACCGGCTCTGCGGATTGACAAGACGGCGCCGGCTTTTCCGGCTGAAGCGACGAAGATCCTGAGCGGGCATGTCCGCCGGCTGTTCGGGCGGCATGCCCGATGCGTATCGCCCGCTGACGGCGACATCGCGAACTATGCTGTCCATCGGAACGCCCAGGTTTCGGCCGTCTGCCCGGCATCGAAGGCAAGCGTCGCGGTCAGCTCGATCAACGTCTCGTTCTGCGGATCCAGCTCGAAGCTGAGCCGCATGCCCCCGGTTTCGGGATTGGCGACGACGACGACATTCTTCACCGTTCCCTTGGAGGCCTGCACCGATGCCTTGGCAACGCCGAGCTTGGCCGGATCGACGCCTTCGAAGAAGCTGTAGTCGATGACGAACAGCCGGACCGGCGTCGGACCGCCGATACCCGCCCTGCCCGACCGGGTCGCGGTGACGTAGGCCGCGTCGGCTTCCAGCGCGGGATCGCCACCCCAGAACAGGCGATAGGCGAAGAAGAATTCGGTGCCGGCCGGGATCTTGTCCTGCGGCGCCCAGTAGGCGACGATGTTGTCGTGAATCTCCGAGTTGGTCGGGATCTCGACAAGTGTCACCGCGCCCGCGCCCCAGTCACCCACCGGCTCGATCCAAAGCGACGGCCGCTTCTGATAGGCGGCCTCGAGATCCTGATAGGATCCAAAGCTGCGATTGCGCTGAATGAGGCCGAAGCCGCGCGGGCTGCGATCCTGAAAGGCGGAAATCTGCAGCTCCTTCGGGTTGGCGAGCGGACGCCACCAGCGGTCGCCGCGGCCGGTCACCATCAGCAATCCGTCGGAATCGTGCACTTCCGGCCGGAAGTCATCGATGTCGGTGCGGCCATTGGCCGAAAAGAAGAACATCGACGTTCCCGGAGCCAGACCGACCTTGTCGAGATCGGCGCGCGGAAACAGCTGTGCCTCGACGTCGATGGTGGTCGGCAGACCGGGCCGGATGGTGAACCGGTAGGCGCCCGAAACCGAAGGACTGTCGAGCAATGCATTGACGACACAGGTATCCGAGCCAGCCGTCGGCGTTTCCACCCAGAAGGCGCGGAACAAGGGAAACTCTTCCCCTTCGGGATCGGCGGTCTTGAGGGCAAGGCCGCGCGCCGACAGGCCGTAGACCTCGTCCTTGCCCAGCGACCGGAAATAGCTCGCCCCCTGGAAAACCAGAACCTCGTCGAACACGTCGGGCTTGTTGAGCGGCGAGTGCAGGCGGAAGCCCGAGAAACCGATGTCCTCGGCCGGAATCGGCTGGGGCACCAACGGTCCGTAGTTGAACAGGTTCGGGTCGTAGGGAACGTGAGTCGCCTGGCCGTTCTCGACGAGCGCTATCTCGACCGGCTCCTTGAAGTAGGAGCCGCGATGGAACAGCTGCATCTGGTAGGGCAAGCCCTTGTCGGCCCAGATGGCCGTTTCCGGACGGAAGCGGATGTCGCGATACTGATCGTAGGTGAGGTTCTCGAGGATTGGAGGCAGGCTGGTATCGGGCGCCTCGTAAGGCTTCTTGGAAAGCGCGCGGGCGATCTCGGCCACGGTCGATCGGGTGAACGGTCCGGTCACGGCGAACTGATGCTGCAGGGTTGCCGCCCGCGCCGCAGCCGGAACCCCGGTCGCAACCACGACGGCACCCACCGCCGTCAGCGTCCGGGCAAGAAAATCACGGCGATCAATCATGGGATTCCCGTCAGAAAGGTCCACAGCGGCTCCACTCATCATTCACTACGGGCGCGGGAACAGGGGACGAAACACATAGTTCCGTCACGCCGCCAAACGTGCGGCGCCAACTCGTCCGATGTCCCGAAAATGCCCTCTTACCCGTTGGTTTCCAACATGTCATGTGGATACCAGACCGGCACGTTGGTGCATAGAACCATACGCTGCCGGCCATCGAAATTATACAGCCTCGCCCGCATGCCCGCCATGACGGGACGCGGTTTCAACCAGCTCGACTTCAGCCTCAGCGCAGAGGCGTCGCACGCCCTCACGCGGACAACGATCGGTCACGAACACGTCCACCTGATCGACCGAACCGATCCTGACCGGCGCCGTGCGCTCGAACTTGGTCTCGTCTGCCACCAGGATCACTCGGCGGGCATTGGCGATGATCGCCTGAGCCACCTTCACCTCGCGGAAGTCGTAATCGAACAGCGCGCCATCCTCGTCGATGGCCGACGTGCCGATAATGGCGAAATCCACCTTGAACTGGCGGATGAAGTCGACGGCCGCCTCGCCGACGATGCCGCCGTCGGAGTGGCGCACCTGACCGCCGGCGATCACTACCTCGATGCCCGAATAGGCGCGCATCAGGTTGGCGACATTGATGTTGTTGGTAATCACCATCAGCCCGGAATGCTGCAGGAGCGCCTGCGCCACCGCCTCCGTGGTGGTGCCGATGTTGATGAACAGCGACGCATCGTTGGGGATGAGCGCGGCAGCCGCCTCGCCGATTGCCCGCTTTTCGGCGGCGGCGATCTGGCGCCGCGCCTCATAGCCGACATTCTTCACCGTCGACGCCAGCACGGCTCCGCCATGCACGCGAGCCAGCAGGCGGCGGTCGCAGAGCTCGTTGAGATCCTTGCGGATGGTCTGCGGCGACACCTCGAAGCGTGTCGCGAGGTCATCGACCAGCACGCGGCCGACCTCGCGGGCGATATCAAGGATGGCGTGTTGGCGATCGATCAGCATGGGGTTCTCAGGACGGGCGTTTCACAGGCGCAGTCTAGCGACGAATGGGGAAATCTCACGGCGACATGATGGCAGAGCGGGCGCCGAGCTTCTGATAACGCTTGAGCAGCCTCTCCCTTTTAAGGCGCGACAACCGGTCAATCCAGAAGATGCCGTCGAGCTGTTCGATCTCGTGTTGCAGCACGGCGGCGTGGAAACCTTCCGCCTCCTCGACGCAACGGCACCCCTCAAGATCGGAGTAGACGACACGTACCGCGCGCGGTCGCTCGACCTCGGCGCTGACACCGGGCATGGCAACCGATCCTTCCTCGTTGACCATGGTCTCGGTCGAGGACCACTCGACCAGAGGATTGACGTAGACGCGGATCGCAGCCTGCCCTGTCGGCCGCACCGCGATCAGGCGCCGGAGAACGCCGAAGTGGGGCGCGGCAAGACCGATGGCGGGAGCGCTCTCGACCGCGGCGACGAGATCGTCCGCGAGCGCGGCGAGCCCATCATCGAAGACTGCCACCGGATCGGCAACCGATCGAAGCCGTGGATCGGGGTAGGTCAAAAGTGTCGACGGCTTCATGGCCGGAAATCTCGGGATAGAGTCAACAAAGCCTTACCACCACTGGCGAGGGAGAATTCATACGTAGTAATATTTAATCCGAGTGAATTATTCAGAATTCCTAACGCCTGTTCACCGCAAAAAGCGCGCAGACCCGCCATTTCCATCAAGTTATTGTAAATTCGATTCATGCATGGTGAACAAAGCGTAAATAAGGACGCGAGGCGGGTTAACGAAAACCTGCCGAAAAGGAAAAAATTGCCGTTCATCTCGGAACGAGGCCTTCAATCGGCCCTGATAGAAAGCAGGCAATCGCGTTCCGGAGTCCTGCAATATGAAACGCCTTCTCGTCGCCGCGGCTTTCGCCTCCCTCCTCGTGGCCGCCTCCTCCACCGGCGCTTCCGCCTTCAGCATGAACGTTCCCAAGTCGGTCGTCATGGCCGCCGTGTCGGCGCCGACCGTCAGTTCGACCGAACGGACCTTCGTGTTCCCGCCGCTCACCTTCCTGTCGGCCGCCGGCGACTACGCCGCCCGGGTTCGCTCGGAAGTGATCGACGTTTTCGCACCCGGCATCATCAGCGGCATCGGCGCCGCCTACTCCCGCGCACTCGGAGTCTCGGCTCCGACCTCGGCCGTGCCGAACCTTGTCGCCATCTGAGGCTCTGGTCTGGCCGTCGGAACGCGGACGACCAGACACGATGCCCACAAAACGCTCCGGTCGTAAAGTGGCCTCGACGGCGCCCCCGTCGGGGCCATTTTCGTAGGCTTCATGGCCCAAAACCGAGAATGCAACGAACGCAGGTTTCAGCGTGGAGGCTTTCGATCGAACGGTTCCATCCGGCCGGGAAATGCTCTAGGGTCCGCCTCAGTCCATCGTCCGCATTCGAGGCGAACCATGCATTACATCGTCAGCTGCATCGACAAGGTCGGACACCTGCCCGTCCGGCAGGCCAACCGCGCCGCCCATCTCGAGTATGTCAAGGCCAACGCCGACACGATCCTGGTAGGCGGTCCCTATCTCGATGACGCCGGCAACATGATCGGCTCGCTGCTGATCACCGAGGCCGTCGATCTCAAGACCTTGCAGACGGTGCTTGCCGAGGATCCCTATGCTCGCGCCGAGCTGTTCGAGAGCGTCGATATCAAGCCGTGGAAATGGGTGATCGGCGCGCCGGGCTGACGCCTGGGGACGCCGCGCAGGAGAGCGCCCATGGCCCACTGGCTGTTCAAGTCCGAGCCTTTCAAATTTTCATTCGCCGACCTCAAGGCGAGAGGCTCTGCCGGTACCGAATGGGACGGCGTGCGCAATTACCTTGCCCGCAACAACATGCGGGCGATGCAAGTGGGCGACCAAGGCTTCTTCTATCACTCCAATGAAGGCCTCGCTGTCGTCGGCATCTGCGAGGTGATCGCGCTATCCCATCCCGACAGCACGACCGACGATCCGCGTTGGGACTGCGTCGACGTGCGCGCCGTTGGCGATCTCAAGCGTCCCGTCACGCTTGCCGAGATCAAGGCGGAGCCGTCGCTTTCCAAGATGAGCCTCGTCACGTCGATGCGCCTTTCGGTACAGCCAGTCACGGACGAGGAATGGGCCACCGTTCTCGCCATGGCCGAAAGGTGAGCGAGCCTTCCCGCGAGCACCTGTTCGTTCTGCGGGAAACACGGCCGCAATCACCGCCGCTGATTCCGGAAATGCGGTTGCGGCTCGCCGATGAGGCGATGAGCCTCTGGCAGGCGACCGAGGCAGATCTCGGTCGCATGGGATTGCCCCCGCCCTTCTGGGCCTTCGCCTGGGCCGGTGGTCAGGCGCTGGCCCGTCATCTGCTCGATCATCGCGAGATCGTACGCGACAAGCGCATATTGGATTTCGCCTCCGGCTCCGGCATCGTCGCCATCGCCGCCGGCCTGGCCGGCGCCCGCAAGGTCGTGGCCGCCGACATCGACCCCTATGCCCGCGCCGCCATCCTGGTCAACGCCGCCGACAACGGCGTCGAGGTGGAAGCGTCCGAGATCGACTACCTCGACCGGGGCGCCGGCGACTTCGATGTGGTGCTGGCCGGTGACGTTTTCTACGAGCGGCCGATGGCCGCCCGCGTCGAGCCATTCCTGCGCGCGTCGCAAATGGCGGGACTGGCGGTTCTGTTCGGCGATCCAGGGCGAGCCTATCTACCTACGACGGGCGTCGCCCCCCTGGCCACCTACGACGTGCCGGTTTCGCGCGCCATCGAGGACCGCGACATCAGGACCACGCGCGTCTGGCGCTTTACCTGATCCGGATTCACCAACTTGGCGTTGCCGATTAGCCGGGCGGCTAATGGATTTACGTGTTTTGACGGACCATACTGGAATCGATTGGCGCGTGGCCGAGGAGGGCCCGACGCGAGGAGGATTTCAGATGACCGGTGAGGTGTTTGAGGTGCCGGCGGCTCTTGCTGCTTCGGCCTTCATCGACAACGACAAGTACCAGGAGCTCTACAAGCGCTCCATCGAAGATCCCGATGGCTTCTGGGCGACCATGGCCGGCAGGCTCGACTGGATCAAGCCGTTCACGCGGGTGAAGAACACCTCCTACGATCCACACCATGTATCGATCCGCTGGTATGAGGACGGCATCCTCAACGCCGCCTACAACTGCGTCGATCGCCATGCCGATCGCACGCCGGACAAGGTGGCGATTCTCTGGGAAGGCGACGACCCCGCCGAGCAGCGCGCCATCACCTATCGCGAGCTGCAGGAAGAGGTCTGCCGCTTTGCCAACGTGCTGAAGGGGGCGGGCGTCCGGCGCGGCGACCGCGTCACCATTTATCTGCCGATGATTCCCGAGGCCGCCTTCGCCATGCTGGCCGTCGTCCGCATCGGCGCGGTTCACTCGACGGTATTCGCGGGCTTCTCCCCGGACAGCATCGCCGGCCGCATTCGCGACGCCGGCAGTTCGGTGATCATCACCGCCGACGAGGGTATACGCGGCGGCCGTCGGGTTCCTCTCAAGGCCAACGTCGACGCCGCGCTCGAAAAGTGCCCCGGCGTGTCCAAGGTGCTGGTGGTGCGCCGCACCGGCAAGCCGGTCAACATGCTGGAGGGGCGAGACGTCTACTACGACGATGCGGCGGAAGGCGTCGCCACGGATTGCCCGGTATCGCCGATGGGTGCCGAGGATCCTTTATTCATCCTCTACACATCAGGCTCAACCGGCAGCCCCAAGGGTGTGCTGCACACGACGGGCGGCTATCTCGTCTACGCCTCGCTCACGCATCAGTGGGTGTTCGACTGCCATGAAGACGATATCTACTGGTGCACCGCTGATGTCGGCTGGGTCACAGGCCACTCCTACGTAATCTACGGTCCGCTGGCCAACGGCGTCACGACGCTGATGTTCGAAGGCGTGCCGAGCTATCCCAACCCGTCGCGCTTCTGGGAAGTGATCGATCGCCACAAGGTGACGATCTTCTATACGGCGCCGACGGCCATCCGCTCGCTGATGGCCCATGGCGAGGAGGCGGTAAAAAGCACGTCGCGCGCGTCGCTGCGCATCCTCGGCACGGTCGGCGAGCCGATCAACCCGGAAGCCTGGCTTTGGTACCATCGTGTGGTCGGCGACGGTCGCTGCCCCATCGTCGACACATGGTGGCAGACGGAAACCGGTGGCATCCTGATCACGCCGTTGCCCGGCGCCACCCGCCTCAAGCCGGGATCGGCGACGCGGCCGTTCTTCGGCGTAGAGCCGGCCATCGTTGACGCGCTCGGCAACGTGCTGGAAGGTCCCACCGAGGGCAATCTCGTGCTCCTGACCAGCTGGCCCGGGCAGATGCGCACCGTCTACGGCGATCACGACCGCTTCGTGCAGACCTATTTCTCCGCCTACAAGGGCATGTACTTCACCGGCGACGGCGCTCGGCGCGACGAGGATGGCTACTACTGGATCACCGGGCGCGTCGACGACGTCATCAACGTCGCCGGTCATCGCATGGGCACGGCGGAAGTGGAGAGCGCGCTGGTCGCCCATCCGAAGGTGGCCGAGGCCGCCGTCGTCGGCTACCCGCACGACATCAAGGGACAGGGCATCTACGCCTATGTCACACTGATGGAAGGCGAAATGCCCACCGACACGCTCGCCTCCGAGCTGACCCAGTGGGTGAGAAAGGAAATCGGTCCCATCGCCTCGCCCGACAAGATCCAGTTCGCCGTTGGGCTGCCGAAAACGCGCTCGGGCAAGATCATGCGCCGTATCCTGCGCAAGATCGCCGAGGACGATTTCGGCTCGCTCGGCGACACCTCGACACTGGCCGATCCATCCGTGGTGACCGACCTCATCGATCACCGTCAGAATCGCCACGCCTGACAAGACAAAGGGGCGGCCTGTGCCGCCCCGATCGCTTCGAAAAGCCTTTTCGCCGAATAGGTCAGCCGCCGCCGATCAGGATGCCGGCGGCAAGCACCAGCGCTCCGCCGATGACCACCTGGATCACCGCCCGGAAGAACGGGGTTTCCATGTAGCGGTTCTGAATGCCGGCGATGGCCCACAGTTCGATGAAGACGATGACCAGTGCGATCACCGTGGCGAGGTGGAAGTTCGGCACCAAATAGGGGAGCGCATGGCCGAGACCACCGATCGCCGTCATGACGCCGGAGGCAAGGCCTCGCTTGATCGGTGAGCCGCGACCCGAGATGACGCCGTCGTCGTGGGCCGCTTCGGTGAAGCCCATGGAAATGCCGGCGCCGACCGAGGCGGCGAGCGCCACCTGGAAGGTGGTCCAGGAGTCCTGCGTGGCGAAGGCGGTGGCGAAGATCGGCGCCAGCGTCGACACCGAACCGTCCATCAGTCCGGCGAGACCCGGCTGCACATAGGTGAGGATGAACTGGCGACGGGCGACCATCGCCTCTTCCTGCTCGTCCGACGGCCCGACATTCTCCTCGCGGGCTACCTCCGCGCCTTCCATGTGGTGGCGCTCCTGCTCGGCAAGATCGCCGAGCAGACGGCGGGCGCCAGCATCCGAAACGCGCTTTGCCGCCTCCGTATAAAAAGCGTAGGCCTGCGCCTCCATGCGCGCCGCCTCTTCGCGGATGCGCTCGATGCCGAGATTCTCGACGAGCCACACCGGCTGGCGGGCATAATAGCCGGCGACGTGTTCGCGGCGGATCAGCGGGATCACCGGTCCGAACAGCCGTTCGTGCTCGGCGATCAGGAAACGGCGGTGGCCGTCCTCGTCCTTGACCATCTCGTCGAACATCGCTGCCGTTGCCGGATAGTCCTTGCGCAGCTTCTCGGCATAGTTGGCGTAGATGCGGGCGTCGTCTTCTTCGCTGGAGATGGCCAGCGCCAGAATCTCCTGCTCGCTGAGATCGGAAAAGCGGCGGCGATTGCCAAGTGAGTTGAACATCATTCCCTCATGAACGAACGAAGACGATGCGGGCGCAGGTCCCCTCGCCCGGTGCGGACTGGATCGACAGCGTCGCGCCATGCAGTTTGGCGATCCGCTCGACGATGGTCAGGCCGAGGCCGAGCGAGCCCGACGCCTTCACTCGGCCGAACTCTCCCCGCACCTCGCCTGGGACAAATCCCGAGCCGTTGTCGGAGACAGCAAGACTGCCATCCTCACCGACCGCCACGACGACATCGACGCCGCGACCGGCATGCTTGAGGCTGTTCTCTATCAGATTTCTCACGATGTTCTGTATCAGCGAAGGTACCAATCTCACCATCACCGGACCGTCGCCCTCGTAGGCAATGGTGGCACCCCTGTCGATCACGAGAGGAGCCATGTCGGCCACCACGTCCGCAGCAAGAGCCGCAAGGTCGGTCCTGATGAAGGCGGCCTCATCGACGACGTCGAGCCGAGCGAGCGCCGTCAGCTGTTCCAGGATGTGCAACAGGCGCTCGATGTCGGCTTCGGCCTGGCGCGCGCGCGGGCCGGCGATCCGGTCGAGTTCAAGGCGCAAGACCGCCAGCGGCGTCCGGATCTCATGGGCGACGGCGGCCGAGAACACTTTTTGGGCCGATATGATCTCCGCCATGCGGGCAAACAGCCTGTTGATCGCCTCGACGAGGCCAGCGATTTCCTGGGGCATGGCGGCGTCGATCGACAAGGCCTTGGGGGATCTCGGATCCAGGGCGTCGGCGGCCCGCGCGGCGGCGGAAACGGGACGGAGCGCCGCGCCGATCGACAGGATGCTGGCGCCGATGGTCAGCGCCAGCACCAGCCCCATCGGCACCAGCATGTGATCGATCATCTCGTAGGCGAGGATCGAGCCGAGGAAGTTGCCGGGGTCATGCAGCACCGCGACGTCGATGAGCACCCGCTCGCCTTCGATGACGAAGGCGCGGCCGCCGGCGACGCTGAGCGGTTTGCCGGGCTCGATCGCCCGTTGCCAGAAATCGGGCGCATTACCCGGCGGAGGCAGGAAGTGCTCCTCGCACTCCTCGCCGCAGTTGGAGTAGATGGTGCGGCCGTCGCCATCGCGGATACGAACGAAGGTGGCCGGCGGCAGATGGCCAACGGCGGCTTCGTCGTCATCGGCATGGCCGGCGTCGTCCCAGTCGTCGATGTCGCCCACATAGCGGCTGAGCACAGGCGCTCCGGGATCGAGCGTCAACACACCGGCCACGCGATGGACGGAAGTCGCGATGGCCTCCGTCTCGCGTTCAACGAGGATATGGCCGAGCTCCTCGTCGTCGAGCCAGTAGCGGGTAAAGACCATGGCTATCTGCAACACCATGGCCAGCAGCGCGAAGATAAGGATGCGCCGGGCAACCAGCCCGGCCAGCCGCTTGCGGCGATGTCCGCTCATGACCGCCCCTCGGCGGCATTTTCCGACACGCACTCCCGCATCAGGTAGCCGAGACCGCGCACCGTGGCGATCTCGACACCGCTGCCGATCCCGTCGAGCCGCTTGCGCAGGCGGGAGACCGCCAGATCGAGCGCATTGGCGGAAAGCTCGCTGTCATAGTCGGACAGCGTCGTCTCCAACCGGCGGCGCGGCACCACGTGGCCAACATCGCGCATGAGCGCTTCGCAAAGCGCCCTCTCGCGCGGAGGCAGCGCAACGGTTTCCTCGCCCGCGGTCAGAACGGCCGTGGCCGGATCATAGGCAAGACGGCCGGCAACCAGGACCGGCTGAAGCGCTGTCGGCGACCGCCGCAGCATGGCCCGGCAACGCGCCAGGAACTCGCGGTGATGGAATGGTTTGACCAGATAGTCGTCGGCGCCGGCGTCGAGGCCGGCGATGCGCTCCTCGACCGTGCCGCGCGCGGTGAGGATCAGCACGGGGGTCGCATCGACGGCCCGGCGGATGGCACGCAGCAGATCGAGCCCATCACCGTCCGGCAGGCCGAGATCGAGAAGGATCAGGTCGAAGCTTGTGGTGGCAATGGCGGCCTCCGCCTCGGCCAGCGAGCCGACCGCATCGAGGCGCCAGCCCGCCTCGCGCACGGCTTCCCCGAGCAAGGCGACAAGGCGGGCACTGTCTTCGACGAGAAGAAGACGCATCAGGCGCGCTTTCTGCCCGTAACCATCGACCAGACCAGATTCTCGCGGTGGCGCAGGCTTTCAACGATGGCAGCGGCCGCATGGACCAGCGCCAGCACCATGATGGCGTTGGCAAAGCCCTCATGCAACTCCTCCAACCACTCTTCTCCCCAGAAGGCGTCCAGTGTCATCATCCAGCCCGTTGCTCCGACGGCGAGCAGCAGAACCATCAGTGCCAGCATCATCACCGCTGCCGCTGGATTATGCCCGAGGAAGCGCGGCTCCTGACCGCGAAACAGCGCCTTGAGATAGCAAGCGAGGCGGCGAGGCGTCGGGAAGAAGTCTGCAAAGCGGGCATGGCGGGTACCGACGAAGCCCCAGACGAGCCGGATCAGCACGGCGCCGATCACCACATAGCCGGCATAGCGATGATAGAGGCGGCCCGGTTTCAGGACGAAGAGATTGAGAACGACGGCAATGACCACCGTCCAGTGAAACAAGCGGACGACCGGATCCCAGA
Organism: Pleomorphomonas sp. NRK KF1; assembly: GCF_023721755.1. GTDB lineage: Bacteria > Pseudomonadota > Alphaproteobacteria > Rhizobiales > Pleomorphomonadaceae > Pleomorphomonas. The sequence goes on from NZ_JAMDLH010000005.1 coordinate 340,914, forward strand.
CCCGGACCGTCCGCGGCGGATTGCCGCCGGCGGACGTCTCGGACATGGGATCACTCAGCCGCTTCGTCGCCGGACTTCTCGCCGGTCGACGGATTGAACAGTACCTCGGCCTTGTTGCCGGCCTTGTCGAAGGCGTAGACCTCGTAGCAAGTCCCTTCGACCTTTACCTTCTTGATATCCTTGTAGCCGGCGGCCTCGGCCTTGGCCTTGACGGTGTCGATGCTGAGCCAGGTATCCTTGGCGGCGTCGGTGCACTTGGCATTCTCGTCGTCGGCCAAGGCGGCGACCGGCGTGAGAACGAGAGCGAAGGCGGCGGCGATCAGGGTGGTCTTCATGCTGGGTTCCTCGAAAAACGGGCCGACGCGTCGATCGCGCCGGCCCGCTCACCTTGGCTCGTGGAACCTGTCGGATACCTGTCGGGAGGGTAGATTACCCTCAGTGCCGGAAGTGGCGCATGCCGGTGAACACCATGGCGATGCCCGCCTTGTCGGCGGCGGCGATCACCTCGGCGTCATGGATGGAGCCACCCGGCTGGATGGCGGCGGTGGCACCGGCGGCGATCGCCGATTCAAGACCATCGGCAAAGGGGAAGAAGGCGTCGGACGCGACCACCGATCCCTTGGCGAGCGACTCCTTGAAGCCGGCCGTCACGGCCGCCTCGGCAGCGCGAATGGCGGCGATGCGAGATGAGTCGACGCGGTTCATCTGCCCCGCACCGATGCCGGCGGTGGCGCCATCCTTCACATAGACGATGGCGTTGGACTTGACGTGCTTGCAGACCTTGAAGGCGAACAGGAGGTCGGCGAGCTCGGCGTCGGTCGGCGCGCGCTTGGTGACCACCTTGAGGTCTGCGGCCGTGACGACGCCGTTGTCGCGCGACTGGACGAGCAGACCGCCGGCCACCGTCTTGGCGGTGATGCCGGGCGCCTTGGGGTCGGGCAGGCCGCCGGTGACCAGGAGACGCAGGTTCTTCTTGGCGCCGACGATGGCGATCGCCTCGTCGGTCGCCGACGGGGCGATGATCACCTCCGTGAAGATCTCGACGATCTTCTTCGCCGTGTCGGCGTCGAGCGTGCCGTTCAGCGCCACGATGCCGCCATAGGCCGACACCGGATCGCAGCGATGCGCCTTGACATAGGCCTCGAGCAGCGTCGCGCCGGTGGCAACGCCGCAGGGATTGGCGTGCTTGATGATGGCGACGGCCGGCACCGCACGGTCGAACTCGGCCACCAGCTCGAAGGCGGCGTCGGTATCGTTGATGTTGTTGTAGGAGAGCACCTTGCCCTGCAGCTGCGTCGCCGTGGAAACGCCGGGCCGGATTTCGGTCGAGCGATAAAAACGCGCCCACTGGTGCGGGTTCTCGCCGTAGCGCATGTCCTCGGCGAGCTTGCCGCCGACGGCGACGAAGTCGCCGGTCTTGCCGCCGAGCACGCCGGCGAACCAGCCGGAAATCGCCGCGTCATAGGCGCCGGTGCGCGCATAGGCCTTGGCGGCGAAGCGCTTGCGGGTCTCGAAGGTGACGCCGCCCTGATCCATCTCGTCGATCACCGACTGATAGTCGGCCGGCTCGACCAGAACCGTCACGTAGGCATGGTTCTTGGAGGCGGCGCGGATCATGGCGGGACCACCGATGTCGATGTTCTCGATGGTCTCCTCGTAACCGGCGCCACGCGCCACCGTTTCCTCGAAGGGGTAGAGGTTGACCACCAGGATGTCGATCGGCTGAATGCCGTGGTCGGCCATCGCCTGCTTGTGGCCGGCATCGTCGCGGACGGCGAGAAGTCCGCCGTGCACCTTGGGATGCAGCGTCTTGACGCGACCATCCATGATTTCCGGGAAGCCGGTGAAATCGGCGACTTCCGTGACGGGAATGCCGGCCTCGCTCAGGAGCTTCTTCGAGCCGCCGGTGGTGAGCAGCTCGACGCCGCGGTCCGCGAGGGCGCGAGCGAACTCGACGAGGCCCGTCTTGTCGGAAACGGAAAGCAGCGCGCGCTTGGGAGCGACGCGATCGGGATGGCCAGCCATGGGGATGTCTCCGGGAGTGGGGATGGCGGCGCGATAGCACGAATGGTCGCCGCGCGGAACCCGCGCCCAATCGATTTGGGTCGACAATCGCCGCTTTCTCCGCCGAAATCCGGCCCTCATCCCCCAGCGAAGAGATCCGGTCCCAGCCTGGGGTCGCGCCCGCGCGACCGACCGCGTTGTCCGTCGGCGGTACGGGTCATCGCCCAGGCCACTTCCGGCGTCACCCGCGCCCGTCCCGGCAGCACGATCTGCAGGCTCTTGCGACGGCCGAGCGTGTCGGACAGGAACACGCTGTCCTCCAGTTCGGGCGCGATCAGACCGCAGGTAAAGGTCCAGGCTTCGCCATCGGGAGCGACGAGCAGCACGTCGCCACCAGCGGTGCGGCTCGCCCGGATCAGCGGATGCAGGTGGAAGCGGATGGCGAACCGATCCTGGCGCGGCTTGCGGCCACCGAAACTCAAGCGGTCCGAGCCAACGATTTCGCCACCATCGATGCGGAGGACGAGACGCCGCTCGTGAATGGCGCCGAACCGACCCGAATAGCCGTCATGGCTTGCCACCAGGGCGATGACGTCGTCACGGTCCTCGCGGACCACCGGCACGTTACGCGGACCGTCGATCATCACCGAACCGAGCCGACGAACGAGGCGGGGCGTGTCGAGGAAGGCGCCCGAAGATACGTCCTCGAGCGACAGCGTCGAATGGGCGGGCGTCGAGCGAGCGGCCGAATGCCAGCGCGGATCGTCTGCCGCTCCGCAGTTGACGATGAAGCGGTTGGGACCGCTCGACATCTCGAACGACAGACAGCCGGCATGCGCCTTCTGGCTGACCCCGACCGGCGGAATGGGGCCGGCGTCCATCAGGATCACCGTGCCGCCCGCTTCGAGCCGCTGATAGCCGGAATGGCTGGCGTTCTCCACCGGACGGCCATGGGTATCGTCATAGGCGTTCAGCGTTGCCAGCTGGCCGGCGTGGCTGGCGCTCATGCCGTTGAAGTGCGGCAGGCTGCCGTCGGAATGACGGAAGAAGCGCAGCATCGGCATCATGCGGTCGATGGCGACGATCAGCGCCTGGGGCGGGTTGACGCCGCGATTGGAATAGGCCTGCCGCAACGGCAAGAGATCGGTCAGGAGGTCGGCGATCACCGACGGGTCGCGGCTGATATGACCGCCGTCCGGCAGGATCTGCCGGCGGAGTTCCTGCTCCAGACGCAGGCCGGCCTGGCGGGCGAGCCGCCCCTGATTGTCGGCGGACAGCGCGAAGACGCCGACGGCAACGGCGGCGAGAAGGCGCGGATACCCATCCACGGCGTCGCTCTGGCGGCCGCGCAGCCGGCGCACCTGCCGCACCAGCGACCGCAGGAAGCGACGATAGAAGGCACGATCGGCATCCCTCAGGATCAGCGGCGACTGGGTGATCCAGGCAATGACCCGCCGGGCCATGTTCTCCGTCTCGAAAGCTTCCGGCGGCGCATGCGCCTCCTGGGCGATCCAGTCGGCGACGAGAGCCCGGGCATTCTGGCGAGCCAGCGCATTCTCGGCGGCCCTGAGGTGCCTCAGCCAGGAGAAACCGTGCAGCGCCCGCGTCCATTCGGCCGACGGCGATGGCATGTCGAAGGGCGAGCGGCCGCCCGTCTCCACCATCTTGCCGGCAAATGCGTAGAGACCGGCATAGATGTCGGCAGCGATCGTCGGGTCGGTGGTGCGAATATCCTGCGGCGCAATCACCAACCGTTCGGGTGTCGATCCGGGCCAGCGCCAGCGCGAGAAGGGGCCGCGCTCTAGCGCCGTCACGGCGCGACGGAGGGCCAGTTCACCGGCGAACAGCACCAGCCGGGCCGTGCCGGCGACTTGTGCGCGCATCGTCAGGCCCCCTTTCAGTGCTGGAGCAAGAATCATTCGCCCTCCGGAAAACCGGAGGCGCTCATCACGGCATGAGACGCCCAGCTTGGTTACCAAGTGGTGAGCGGAGCCGATCAAATTTTCCGATGGCCGGGCCGACGGTCCGCCGTCACTGACGGCGGAGGCGGGCGGCGAAGAAGCCGTCGAGGCCGGAAAGCCGGGCATCGTCCAGCCTGAGGTGTGACGGCAGGGTACGAATGAACCCCTCGGGCGTGACGATCTCCGACAGACCGAACACCTCGTCCGCCGTCACCGGCACCAGGTCAAGCGGCGCCTCGATCAGCCTGAGGCGGCGAATCTGGTCCTGCCCTTCCTCCGGCTCCAGCGAGCAGGTGGAGTAGACAAGGAGACCGCCCGGCCGGAGCATGCGGATCGCCTGATCGATCAGGCGGCGCTGTACGGCGGCCAGCGTCGGCACGTCGGCAGGCTTCTTGCCAACCGCCCCGTCGGGATGGCGGCGCAAGGTGCCGGTGGCCGTGCAAGGCGCGTCGAGCAACACCATGTCGAAGGTGCCGCCAAGCCATTCGGTGGCGTCGGCCTTGACGAGGTTGGCCTTGAGACCGAGCCGATAGAGATTGCGCTCAAGGCGCTGCAGACGGTGGTAGGACACATCAATGGCGGTCACGTCGGCACCGAGCGCCGCCAGCTGGGCGGTCTTGCCGCCGGGCGCCGCGCAGAGATCGACCACCTTCTTGCCCTTGACGTCACCCAGAAGCTGGACCGGCAGCGTGGCGGCGGCGTCCTGCACCCACCAGCCGCCCTCCTCATAGCCGTCGATCTTCTCGACGGCACCGGTGACGGGAAGCCGCACCGACCCGTTGGGAAGCTTGACCCCACCCAACCGGGCGGCCCAGCCTTCCGGATCGGACTTCACGGTGAGGTCGAGCGTCGGCTCCAGGGCATTCATCGCTGCGATATCGCGGGCGGTATCGGCCCCATAGTTGGCGCTCCAGCGCTCCATCAGCCAGGCAGGGGTATTGAGCGTGATGGCGTCCTGTTCGGCCAGGATCGCCGCCTTGTTCTCGGACACGCGGCGCAGGACCGCGTTGACCACGCCCTTGAAGGGCGCGGACGCCTTGTCGGCGCCGGCAAGCTCGACCCCGAGCGCCACGGCGGCGTGATCGGCAACGTCCATGAACATGATCTGGGCGGCGGAAACGGCAATCACCGCCTTCAACGTGCCGGCATCGTCGGGGAGCGGCCGGGTCAGGAAGCGGCCGACCGCGTCATCAATCTGGCCGTGGCGGCGCAGCGCATAGCCGACGATGGCACGAGCAAGACCACGATCGCGCGGGTCGAGGCGCTGGTAGCGTTCGGCGGTCGCCCCCTTGTCGAGAAGCGCATCCAGGAGACGGCCCTTCTGCACCCCGTCGACAAGACCGACCGCGACGGCGCGGGCCTCCATGCCCTGCGGCCGTGGCGGCCGACGGCCGCCCTGGGGCGGACGCCCACCCTTGAACGCCGCACCCTTCTGGCCGTCATGAGGGCGTGCCGGCCTGAAGGTGCTGCCGGCTTTCCCGCCGCCCTTGCGGCCATTGTTGTCTGCGGTCATCCCCACGGTCCACGGTTCGAAGGCCGTCCGGCAGAGCCGCCCCCACCCCACGGCCCGCCCCGAGCGCCGCGCGGCGAGGTCCAGGGACCATCAGCCACAGGTTCGGAACTGCGCCGCCCGAAACCGCCGCCATCCGCCATCGCCATCAGGGCGCGGATGCGGTTGCCGGTATCCGGGTGGGTCGAAAACAGGTTGTCCATCCTGGCGCCGGACAGCGGATTGATGATGAACAGATGCGCCGTAGCAGGATTTTGCTCCGCTGTCATGTTCGGCACGCGATGCGCCGCGCCTGCGATCTTGTCGAGAGCCGAGGCAAGCGCCAGCGGATTGCCGGAAATCTCGGCGCCGCGGCGGTCGGCGGCATACTCGCGCGTCCGCGAGATGGCCATTTGCACCAGCATGGCGGCAAGCGGCGCCACGATCGCGGCCAGAAGTAAGCCGATGCCGCCAAGCGGGCTGCGGTTCTCGCTGTCGCGGCTCATCGAGCCGAAGAACAGGCCGAAGTTGGCGAGCATCGAGATGGCGCCGGCAATCGTCGCCGTCACCGTCATGGTCAGCGTGTCGCGATTCTGCACGTGGGCGAGCTCGTGCGCCATGACGCCTGCGATCTCCTCGCGATCGAGCATCTGCAGAAGACCGGTTGTGGCGGCGACGGCGGCGTGCTCGGGATCGCGACCGGTGGCGAAGGCGTTGGGCTGCGGATTGTCGATGACATAGACGGCAGGCATCGGCAGGCCGGCGTTGGCGGCGAGACGCTCGACGATACCATAGTACTCGGGCGCACTGGCCCGGTCGACACGGCGGGCGCGGTGCATCGCCAGCACCATCTTGTCGGCGTTCCAATAGGAGATGAGGTTCATGCCGGCAGCGACCACCAGCGCGATCAGCATGCCGCCCTGGCCGCCGATCAGGTAGCCGACGCCCATGAAGATCGCCGTCATCGCGGCGAGGAGGAGGGAGGTCTTGAAGAAATTCATCTGTCCTTCCGGTCTCCGGCTGATATGCTGCTCCGGATTTTGCCAAAGAGAAGATGGTACGCCATCCACCCGCCATCAAGGACGCGTCCATGGCCGACACTGAAAGCAATCCCAACGCGGCAACCGAGAAAAAACTGTCGCCCGCGGCCCGCCGCGCGCTGGCCGAAGCCGAGGAACGTCGCCGCGCGGCCGGCGAAAGCCGTCCGAAGGAGATCGGCGGCCGGGGCGGCCTTGAACCCGCCCGCTATGGCGACTGGGAAGTGAAGGGCATCGCGGCCGATTTCTAGCTTCATCACGAAGCCCTGATCGTCTTTCACAGTTTGGCCCCATTCCCGCCTTGGCCCTGCCAAGGGAAGCAAGCAGGATGCACTCGTCCCCCGGCAATGACGCTGCGGACGGGTTCCGGCTCAATCCAGCCCCCCAGCCCCCCGGAATTCGTTTCTGCCTGCGTTGCGCCTTACGAGGCGCGGCCGGGGGCGCTTTTCGACCGGCGGCTGCCCCCGAACAACCCAATCGTCGATTGCGTGGCTCGTTCCAAGCTGTTAGGCCGGAACCGCCGCAGTCGTCGTTCAGGTGTTCCATGTCCGCTCCCGCCGCCATTCGTGCTCCCGGTCTAGCCTTCCTGGCCGGCCTCTTCGCCATCATCGCCGCTTGGGGCTTCGAGATCATCGGCGGCTACCTGCCCTGCAAGCTCTGCCTGCAGGAGCGCGTTCCCTATTACGTCGGCCTGCCGATCCTGCTGGTCGGCCTGCTGCTGTCGCATCGAATGCCGCGCCTCGCGCGCCTCCTCTACTTCGTCGGCGGCGCCATCTTCTTCGTCGGCTCGGCGCTCGCCGGCTATCATGTCGGCGCCGAGTGGAAACTGTGGGAAGGTCCGTCCGACTGTGGCGGAGCGCCGACTGTCATCACCAGCGCCACGGACCTGATGGCGGCCGTGAAGGGTACCCGCCTCGTCTCTTGCTCCGAAGCGCCAATCAACCTCTTCGGCCTGTCGTTCGCCGGCTGGGACGTGCTGTCCACGCTGTTCGTCGGCATCATGAGCTGGCGCGGAATCTTCGCCCGGCGCGACGCTCTGATCTGACACTCACCCACGCCAGAAATTGGTTGTTTCGCGCGAAGTCGTTCTTCGCTAGGCTCGACGCGATCCGATGCCATCGACGTTGGGAGAAGAAGTGAAAGCTCTGCGCATCATCGTCTGGCTGCTCGTCGCGGTGCTGTTCGGCGCCACCGGCTGGCTCGTGTTCGGGGGTCGACTTCCCTTCATGGAAAACGCCAGCGTCGCGGCGAGCGACATCGGCGGCCCCTTCAGCCTTGTCGACATGAACGGCCGACCCGTCACCGACAAGACCTTTGCCGGCCGGCCGCATGTCATCTTCTTCGGCTACACGCACTGTCCTGACGTCTGCCCCACCACGCTCGGTGAGTATGCGGCACTGAAGGAACAGCTCGGGCAGGATGCGGGCAAGGTCGATCTGTTGTTCGTCACCGTGGACCCTGAGCGCGACACGCCGGAGGTGCTGAAGGACTACCTGTCGTCCTTCGGCGACATCGTGCTTGGCCTGTCCGGCAGCCGAGAACAGGTCGATGCCGCCATCAAGGCCTTCCGCGTCTACGCCCGCAAGGTACCCGGCACCGACGGCGACTATGGCATGGATCATACGGCGTCGAGCTTCATGTTCGATGCCGACGGTCGCTTCCGCGGCACCATCGCCTACATGGAAGAACAGGACGCCGCTCTCAAGAAGCTGAAGACCTTGATCTCCGGGAGCTAAGCTGATGTCCAGCCAACCCGACACCGAGAAGAACGCCACCAAGCGCACCCGACTGTCCGACCATCTGGCCTCGCTCGCCTTGCCGTTGGCGGTCATAGCCTTGGGGGTCGCCCTGTCGGCCGGGTCGGACGGCGTCCAAGCCTTTGTCGATCTTTGTCGCACCGCCCTGCCGTGACCATGGCCGAACCGCTGCGTCTTGACGTCAGGGGGCTCAACTGCCCGCTGCCCGTACTGAGAGCCGGCAAGGCGTTGCGTGGAATGGCGCCCGGCGACGTGCTGATCGTCGAGGCAACCGATCCGATGGCCGCGATCGACATCCCCCACTTTTGCCGAGAACAGGGCCACCGCCTGACGGCCGAAGAAAGAGACGGATCCATCCTGCGCTTCGCCATCGCCAAGGGCGATTGATTTCATTCGGGAATTTTGACAGGCGGTCCTGACTTTACGCTCCGGCAGGGCGCGCGGCGGGTCGGGCCATCGCGCTTTCGCCTTGACAGTTTGCGCGGCTCGGTCCAACCATGGTTATGTTATAATATAACATAGAGAACTCCATGAACCGCCTCCTGCTTGCCTCCGTCCTCGCCATGCTGACCGCTGGCCCCGCCTTCGCCGCCGACCGCATGCCGGTGGTCGCCTCGTTTTCCATCCTTGGCGACATGGTGAGCCGCGTGGGCGGCGACCGCGTTTCGGTCACCACACTCGTCGGGCCCGACAGCGACGCCCACGTCTACGAACCGACACCGGACGACGTCAAGGCCGTCGCCGGAGCCAAGCTCCTCATCGTCAACGGTCTCGGCTTCGAGGGATGGATGGACCGTCTTGCCGAAGCGTCCGGCTATGCCGGACCGGTGACCGTGGCGTCACAGGGCGTCGCGCCCCATGAAATGGCCGAGGAAGAGGATCACCACGATCACGCCGAGGCAGACCACGCCGAGCATGATCACCACGGCGTCGACCCGCATGCCTGGCAAGACGTCGCCAACGCCGTCATCTATATCAAGAACATCGCCGCCGGCCTCAACGCCGCCGATCCCGAGGGCAAGGCAACCTACGACGCCAATGCCGCCGCCTATGTCGCCGAACTCGAAGCGCTCGACGCCGAAGTCCGTACGGCCATGGCAGCCCTGCCGGCCGATCGGCGCAAGATCATCACCAGTCACGATGCCTTTGACTATTTCGGCGCCGCCTATGGGCTCGAGCTCCTGGCCCCGGAGGGCATCAGTACTGAGTCCGAAGCCACGGCCGCCGACGTCGCGGACATCATTCGCCAGATCCGCGAGGATGCCGTTCCCGCCATCTTCGTCGAGAACATCAAGGATCGCCGGCTGATCGACCAGATTGCCGCCGAAACCAACGCCGTGGTCGGCGGCGAACTCTACACCGACGCACTGTCGGCAAAGGATGGCCCCGCGCCGACTTACGTCGACATGATCCGGCACAACATCGGCACGCTTACCGAAGCCTTGGCGTCCAAGCGGTGACGGCGCTCATGCGGATTGCAACAGGGAAAGGAATTTTGTGCTAACGACAGGGAATCTCGGCTCAAAAGGTCTGTTTTCACAAAAAACCCTTGGAATGGCGGCCTAAGGACGATCTATATCGGCAGAAAGGTTGCGATGGGAGCGGCAAGGGGAATCCTGTGCCGCCCCTTCGCCCTCTCCTTGTTCACCAGCCGAGGCCGTCCATGCCGTCCACCGTCACTCTCACCGCCGGTCCGCTTTCGCTCTCGATCGGCCTGCCCGACCGGGGCATGCCGGAGATCCTCGGCTTCGGGCGCGGCGCGGCGACCCCCGATTTCTGGCCGAACGTGCCGCGTTCGAGCCGCATCAACGGCATGGACGTCGACGTCCCCTCGGCGGTGCTCTTGCCGGTGGCCGGACTTGGCGCCTTTGGATGGCCGGCCATCCTCGGCCATCGCGACGGCCGTGATTTTCTCCTCGATTTTTCCAGCTGGACCAGCCGACGTGACGGCGCGATCACCGTGCTCGCAGCTAGCGACGCAGTGGCCGGCATCGACATCGAGATTTCCATCCTGGCGAGCAAGACGGGCGTATTCGGCCTGTCAACTCGCCTGACCTCGGTCAAGGACGGTGTCTACACGCTCGATCGCTGCATGGCCGGCAGCTTCCTTCTGCCGGCAGGCGAGGCGACCGCCACCCGCTTCACCGGCATGTGGGGACGGGAGTTTCAGATCCAGCGCCACCGCCTCGCACCCGGCATCACGCTGCAGGAGAACCGCCGCGGCCGCACCAGCCACGACCGGCAACCCTACCTCGGCGTCACCGTTGGCGACGCCCGCTTTGCCTTCCATCTCGGCTGGAGCGGCAACCACCTGGTCGCCATCGACACGCTCGACGACGGCCGCCGCCTCGTCCACCTCGGCGCTCTGTTCGAGCCGGGCGAGATCCGCCTTTCGCGGGGAGACAGTTACCAGAGCCCAGTGGTCTATGCCGCCGAGGACGCGGCGGCGCTGCAGGCCTTCGTGCGATCGGAGATCCTGTCCTGGACAGGCGGTGCCATGAGCCCGCGTCCGGTGACACTCAACACCTGGGAAGGCAACTATTTCGACCACCGCCTCGAATCGCTGAAGGCGCAAGCCGATGCCGCCGCCGCCCTGGGCATCGAGCGCTTCGTTCTCGACGACGGCTGGTTCGGCCGCCGCGACGACGACACCACGTCGCTCGGCGACTGGATCGTCGACCGTCGCAAGTATCCCGACGGCCTGAAGCCACTCGTCGACCACGTCGTCTCGCTCGGCATGCAGTTCGGCATCTGGTTCGAACCGGAGATGGTCAACGAGGAGTCCGACCTCTATCGCGCCCACCCCGATTGGGCGCTGAAGGTGGACGGTCGCCCCTTCCTGCGGTCGCGCAACCAGCAGGTTCTCGACCTCACGCGCCCCGAGGTGTCAGACTATCTGTTCGAGAAGCTGTCGGCCGTGCTGTCCTCGCATGCCATTTCCTACATCAAGTGGGACATGAACCGCGACCTCACGCACGTTGGCGGCGTCGACGGCCGGGCCGTGACCACCCGCCAGACCCGCGCCGTCTATGCCCTGATGGCTCGCGTTCGCAGCGCCTTCCCCCATGTCGAGATCGAAAGCTGCGCCTCGGGCGGCGGTCGCACCGACTATGGCGCGCTCGCCAATACCCAGCGCGTCTGGACGTCGGACTGCACCGACGCCCTCGACCGTCTTGAAATCCAGCGCGGCGCCAGCCTGTTCCTGCCGCCGGAGATCATGGGCGCCCACGTCTCGGCCAATCCCAGCCACCAATCCGGGCGGACGTTGTCACTGACGTTCCGCGCCATGGTGGCGCTGGCCTACCATCTCGGCGTCGAACTGAACCCGCTCGACATGAGCCCGGCCGAACGGACGGAGCTGGCCGGCTTCATTGCCCTTCACAAGCGCCTCAGGCCACTGCTCCACGCGCCGGGCGCCAACTTCAATCTCGACCCGCGCGACGGTCGTTACGTCTGGGGCGCCATGACGTCCGAGCAAGCCGCCGTCTTCGTGGCGCAAGGGCCGACCATGGTCTCGGAACAGCCGGAACCGCTCGTCCTCCGCCTGCCGGGCTCACCCGAGCGGATGTGGCGGATCGCCGCCGCCCACGGCGACTGCCCTTCGGGCTTCATTCGCATGAGCGACGGCCAGAAAAAACTGCTGTCCGGGGAAATGGTCTTCAGCGCTGCGGCACTGGCAAGCGCCGGCCTGCCGTTGCCCATGCAGCGGCCGGAAACGGCCCTTCTGCTCGAACTGACGCCGGCCGGGTAAATCAACCATTTCAGTCGAAAGGCCGCGTTCGGTGATCTCCTGAGATTGTCCCCACGGCGGGCAGTGCTAAAAAAGAAAAGGAGGCTGGAGGGCCGACGCACCGCCGCCCAGGGAGGGAAAACAATGCTCAGGCAACTGAAATCCGCCGCGCGCAGCCGCTGGGTGGAGCGCGCGCCTCATCGCCTTTGGCTGCTCGGACGCGCCGACGCGCTGTTTTCCTTCTTCGAGGCGGGTTGCCGCAACCCGCTGGGCGGCTATTTCGAGCTCGACGAAGCCGGGCGGCCGATGGCGCCGGGTGCCGACGGAGGTCTGCCGCCGTCGCGCAATCTTCACATCACGACCCGCCTCGTGCATGCCTTCGGCATCGCCTCTCTGATGGGACGGCCGGGCGCCGCCAACATCGTCGACCAGGGCATGAACTTTCTCTGGAACGGCCACAGGGACGCTTCGAATGGCGGCTATCACTGGGGCGTCGGTTATGGAACCCTGAGCGACCCGACCAAGCAGGCCTACGGCCATGCCCATGTCCTTCTGGCCGGTGCCACCGCCAAGGCGGCCGGCCATCCCAACGCCGACCGGCTGATCGCCGATGTGACCGACATCCTGATGTCGCGGTTCTGGGAAGCGCAGCCAGGCGCCGTCGCCGAGGAGTTCACAGCCGACTGGCAGCCGATCGGAGATTATCGCGGCCAGAACTCCAACATGCACCTTACAGAAGCGCTGATGGCGGCCTTCGAGGTGACCGACGACGCGGAGTATCTCCGCAGGGCCGAAAGCATCGCCGAGCTGATCATCGATCGCTTCGCCTCACGCAACGGCTGGCGCCTGCCTGAACATTTCGACGCCCAATGGAACGTCACGCTCGACTATGTCGGCAACCCGATGTTCAAGCCTTATGGCTCGACGCCCGGTCATTGGCTGGAATGGGCGCGCCTGCTGCTTCAATTGTGGGAGCTCGGCGGCCGCAAGCTGCTCTGGCTGCCGGAAGCCGCGCAAAGCCTCTTCCGCCTCGCCGTCACCGAAGGTTGGGACAGCGAACGCGGCGGCTTCTACTATACGGTCGGCTGGGACGGCAAACCCTCGGTGCCCGACCGCTTCTGGTGGCCGTGCTGCGAAGGCATCGGCGCCGCCCACTTCCTGGCGTCGATCACCGGCGATCCATTCTATGAGAACTGGTATCGCCGCATCTGGGACTTTACCACGGATCACCTGATCGACCGGGCGACTGGCGCCTTCATACCGCAACTCGATGCCGAGAACAGGTCCGCCACCAACCCCTTCTACGGTCGGCCCGACATCTACCATTCGGTTCAGGCTTGCCTCATTCCGCTGCTGCCGACCTCCGGCAGCCTCGTGAACGGACTGATGAACGAAGGCATCCGGATCTGACGATTTCAAAATAACTGCGAACGCCGCCGGCCGTGCTGGCGGCGTTTTCCTGTTCAGCCCTTGGTCTTGCCCAGCGATGACGAGGCGACCGCGAGCACGATGATCGAGCCGATCAGCACCTCGCGCACGTAGCTGTCGATGCTCATCTGGGTAAGGCCATTGCCGAGCACACCGAGGATCAGCACGCCGATCAGGGTTGCCGCCACGTGAGGCTCCCCTTCCTCGCTCATGGTCATGCCGAGGAAGACGGCGGCGATCGCGTCGAGCATCAGGCCCGAGCCCTGCGTCGGATTGGCCGAGGCAACCCGGCTCGCATACATCAGGCCGGCCGTCGCCGCGCCGAGCCCGCTGAGACCGAAGGCGAGGAAGCGCAACCGTCTGACGCGGATGCCGGCAAGACGCGCCGCCTCCTTGTTGCCACCGATCGCATAAAGCCGGCGGCCAAAGGTCGTCTGCTCCAGCGTGAACCAGACGACCAGCAGCACCAGCGCCGCGACGATTGTCAGGCTCGGCAGACTCACCGTATCCGTTAGCGAGATGCCCGAGCGGGCAAAGCCGGAGAAGGCCGTGGGAATGTCGCGGCCGAAGATGGTCTTGCCGCCCGACACCAGGAAAGCAAGGCCGCTGTAGACGGTCAGCGTGCCGAGCGTCGCGACGAAGGGCAGAATGCCGACATAGGCCACGAGCGCGCCGTTGAGAAGGCCACCAACCAATCCGACGGCGAGCGCCAGTGCGACACCGACCCACACCCCGTGCCCGTCGCGAAAGGCCAGCGCCGCCACAATGCCGGCCAGAGACGCCATCGAACCGACGGAAAGATCGAAGTCGCCCATGACCATGACGATGGTCATCGTGAAGGCGACCACCGCCAGCATCGACACCTGCTGACTGATGTTCAGCCAGTTCTTCGCCGTCATGAACGTGTCGGGAATCTCGATCCAGAAGAACAGGACGACAAGGACGAAGCCGATCAACGTGCCGTAAGTCTTGAGCGCGGAAGCCACGAGTATTTCCTTCAGGCGGAGGGCGCGGTCGGCGTCCCGAAGCAAAGGGCGGCAAGACCGGCTTGGTCGAGGCCCTCGGTGGAAACGGTGGTCGCCACCTTGCCGTCCCGGAAGACGATGATGCGGTCGGCCATATAGACGAGTTCGGGCAGGTCGGAGGAGGCGAGCACAACCGCTTTTCCCTCAGCCGTCAGCTCGCGAAGCAGGGCGTGGATGTCATAGCGGGCGCCGACGTCGACGCCGCGCGTCGGCTCATCGAGCAGCAGCACGTCTGGAGAACCGGCGATCGCCCGAGCAAACACCACCTTCTGCTGGTTGCCACCGGAAAGCTCGCGAACCTTCTGCCTCGGCCCCTTGGACTTCAGCTTGACCTTCCGGCCAAGATCAACCGCCTGCTCCGCCTCCGCAGCCCGGTCGAGGACCAGCCCGAAGCGAACGAGATCGTCGAGATGCGGCAGCGACACGTTGCCGGCGATCGATGCCGACGAAACCAACCCCTCCTGACGCCGTTCGCGCGGCAGGAAGGCGAGCCCCTTGGCCCAGGCGGAGACCGGTTCCTCGATCTTGACCGGCCGTCCGGCAAGGCTGACGGCGCCATCATGGCCGCCGTCGGCGCCAACGATCGCCCGGATGACCTCGCTCTGGCCGGCGCCCTCAAGGCCGGCGAGACCAAGGATCTCGCCCTTGCGGACCTCGAACGTCACATCCTGTAGATAAGCTGTGGACAATCCCTCGACGTTGAGGGCCACTTCGCTCGAAACCGGCGCGAGGCGTGGCGGATATCCTTCGGCAAATCGCCGCCCGATCATCAGTTCGATCACTTCGAGCTTCTGAAGCCCGGCGATGTCGCGCGTCGCCACCGTGGCGCCATCGCGCAAAACGGTGAGACGATCAGCAAGCTCCATCACCTCGTCGAGCCGGTGCGACACGTAGATGATGCCGGCTCCCGCCGCGCGCAGACGCCGGATGACGGCGAAAAGACGTTGCGATTCCTCGGCCGACAGCGCCGCCGTCGGCTCGTCCATCACGTAGAGACGGGCCGGCGCGCCACCTTCGACGCTGGCGTCCTGGAAGGCGGTGGCAATCTTCACCAGCATCTGGTCGCCCACCGAGAGGCGAGCCATCTTGCGGCCAGGCGGAATATGGTTGACGCCGAGGCCGGCGAGCACCGCAGCAGCGCGGCGGTTGAGACCGTCCCAGTCGATCATGACGCCCCAACGACGGGGATAGTCACGGCCGAGGAAGATGTTCTCGGCTACCGAAAGGTGCGGCACCACCGAGAGTTCCTGGTGGATGAACCGTAGGCCGAGGCGGAGCGAATCGGCCGGCGAACCGATGGTGACCGACGCGCCGTCAATGGCGATCGCCCCGGCGTCCGGCTTCACCACGCCGGCCAGCACCTTGATCAGCGTCGATTTGCCGGCACCATTCTCGCCCATTAGGGCGTGCACCTCGCCGGCCCGTACCTCAAGCGAGGCACCGCCGAGCGCCCGAGCGCCCGCAAAGCTCTTGTCGAGGCCGTTAATCGAAAGCAGCGTCATGTCGGAAACCCGGTCGGGAGGGCGGCAGCGCCGCCCATCCATTGCGAAACGCCGTCACTCCTTGACGTTGTCGATGGTGATCAGCTTGGTCGGCACGTAGGTGACCGACGACTTCGGCGGCTTGCCGGAGAGCGTCTGGGCGACGGCCTCGGCCGCGGCAGCGCCGATGCCATGGAAGTCCTGCGCCATCGACGCCTCGAAGTTGCCGCCGGCGGCGATCGCCTCGCGCGCCTGCGGATTGGCGTCGATGCCGGTGATGACGATACCCTCGTCCTGCCGTCCTGCCGCCTCGATGGCCTGCAACGCACCGAGCGCCGGCTGGTCCCAGGCCGCCCAAACGGCCGAGATCGAGCCCTTGTCCGGGTTGGCGGCGAGGATCGCCTCCATCTTGGCGCGGCTGTCGGCGATGCCACCGTCGGACACGTCGGGCGTCACGCGGTCCAGCACCTTGATGTCGGGATTGTTGCCGAAGACGGCATCGGCGATCACGCCGCGCACCTGCACCGGCGGGAAGGCGTCGAACACGAACATGACGACGCTGCCCTTGCCCTCGATCCGATTGGCGACATAGGCGGCGGTGTCGGCCGCCATGGCATAGCCGTTCGACGTGACGTTGGTGACGAGATAGGGGCTGGCGCCCGCATCCATGCCGACCACCGGAATGCCCGCGTCCTTGACGGCGGCGAGCCCCGCCTCGACCTGTGCCGGATCGACGTTGATCACCACCGCGTCGACCTTCTGCGTCGCAGCGTCCTCGAGGCGGGAAATGACGGCGGCGACATCGCCCTTGGTGTCGATGACGTTGACGTCCCAGGCCTTGTCCTTGGCGGCCGCCTGGAAAGCTTCGACGTAGAACTGGGTGCCCGGCTGGGCGAGATAGGGCGTGATCACCGCGATCTTGCCGGCCGCCACGGCGGCGCCGGTGGCGAACACGGCGGAAAGAAACAGCGCGGCGGCCGGAAGCCGCATGCGGAGCGTAGCAGTCATGTGTGCGTTCCCCATTTTTCTCTGAGGCCGGTCGTCGGAGGCACGCGTCCCCCTTCTCCCCGCCGGCCTCAAAACAGTTATCAGCCGGATGGAGGCCATTCAACACGAAGCCTGCCGATGGCCCTCGATTCATGACGCGAAGACAAGGCCAAGCCACTCGCCAAGCGAGCTTTTTCGGACGAGAAATGACAAACCGCGATGGACAGGCCGCAGCCGGCGTGGTGATCTCGGCAGCGAACTATCTGCCTCCCGGACCTCTTACATGATGACGCCTCTTCTCGTCGGCATCGATGTCGGCACCACCTCCGTCAAGGCCACGCTGTTCGATGACAGCGGCACGGCGATCCGGACCTTCGCCGACCCCTACCCCATGAAGCGACCAGCACCGGGATTGGCCGAACAGGACCCCGCCGACTGGACGAGCCGCGTCGCAGCGGCGTTGAGGCTGCTGTCGGACGGTCTGCCGGAGGGAGCGGTCGCCGCCGTCGGGTTGACCAGCCAGGTCAACACCCACGTTTTCATCGGCATGGACGGCGCGCCATTGATGCCCGCCATCACCTGGCAGGACGGCCGCGCCGGCGCAGAGGCGGCCGAACTCGATGCACTGATCTCCGCCGAAGAGCGCATTGGCTGGTGGGGCGCCCCTCTGCCGATCGATGCCAGCCATCCACTGGCGCGCGCTCTCTGGCTGCAGCGACACCACCCCGACCTCTGGGCGCGCACGCGCTGGCTGATGGCGCCCAAGGATTATAGCATCCTTCAACTCACCGGCGAGGCCACCGCCGACCCGATGGCCGCTTTCGGCGTCATCGACCAGTCGCTGACCTACGTGCCGCGCCTCCTCGACCTCGTTCCGGGCGTTGCCGACCGTCTGCCGCCGCTTCGAGGCTTCACCCAGACGGCCGGCCGCATCCGGTCGGGCTTGCCGCTTGCCGGCGCTCCGATGGTCACCGGCGCCATGGACGCCTGGGCCGGCCTCATCGGCACCGGTGTCCTGCGCGACGGCGAATGCATGTATCTCTCGGGTACGTCGGAGATCGTTGGCCTGGTATCGAGCCTGCGCCATCCGGCCGCCGGCGTCATCGCTTTCCCGACCTGTGAGGGCATCACCATGCATGCCGGTCCGACACAGGCCGGCGGCGCCTCGCTCGCCTGGCTGTCGAACCTCACGGGACGCGCGCCGTCGGAATTATCGGCCCTCGTCGCTGCCGGCGATCCCCACCGCCCCACGCCCTTATTCCTGCCCCATCTCCAGGGCGAACGCGCCCCCATCTGGGACATTGGCGCACGCGGTGCCTGCATTGGCCTTGATGGGTCCATGGGGCCGGCCGAGCTGACGCGCGCCGTCTTCGAGGGCGTGGCGTCATCGGTGCGTTGGCTGCTGGAGGCGCTGGAGGCATCGGCCGGGCGGGCGGCGACGGGCTTTTCCATGGCCGGCGGCGGGGCTGCTTCCGACCCGTGGTGCCAGATCCGCGCCGACATGCTGGGCCGACCGATCCGCCGCCTCAAGACGCTCGATGCCGGGGTGCTGGGAGCGGCCATCCTGGCCGGCGTCGGCGCCGGTCGCTTTTCGTCCATCGGCGAAGCGGCGAACCGGCTGGTGGTGACCGACCGCATGTTCGAGCCCGACCCGTCGCGGCGCGAGCGGATGGACTTTCTCTACGGCGAGTACCGTACACTCTATTCGGCGCTGAAGCCGTTCAACGCCGCGCGCACCGCCTTCACCGCCTGGTAGCGGCAGCGGAAATCCCCCGGCAGGTCAATGCCCCGCCGGGGAGTATCGTCAGGTGCGCCAGCCCCAGCTAGCGGCCAATCGCAGCGTTTCCTGCCAGCCAACCACCGAACCGGAGGTGGTGACCGACCGCAAGGAACAAGCCGCCGTGGCGTGCGCCAGCGCCAGCGACTTCTCGAGCGGCCAGTCCTCATGAACGCCATAGATCATGCCGGCGGCAAAGGCGTCGCCGGCCCCGTTGGCGCCGACGACCAACTCGGCCGGGATGGAGACCGACGCCTTCCGGGCAACCGTACCATCGCGCGTCACGGCGATAGCGAGCTTCGGCCAGTGAACCACCACCAGTTCCATGGCGCCATCGTCGAGCACCTTCCGCGCCGCCGCTTCACAGAGATCGGCGTCGGTCATGCCATGGCTGACAGTGGGAAGCCCGGCCAGTGCGCCGATCTCCGCGTCGTTGACCACGACATAGTCGAGATGGCCGAGGCAGGGCATGACCGTGTCGGCGAGGATGCGCGGTTCGAGGCTGGCCAGCTCGATGTTGGTCTTGAGGCCAGCCGCATGCGCCTTCTTGAGGACCGTTACCCAGCCATTTTCGCCATCCGCCCAGACGCCGTCGAGCTGCTTGTGGAAGCCCGGCAACCCCAGGTGCAGGATGCGCCCGGTCGTCGCCGCGAGATCGAAATGATCGGGCGTGAGCGCCGCCGCCACCGCCTTGGCGAACAGGTGCGTACGGCGGTGGGTCGCCGCCGAGGCATAGGCGTCGGTGAACTGCGTCGGCAGCGAACCGTCGACGTGCATTTGTCGGTGATCGATGCCAGCTTCCTCGGCGATGCCGCGCAGAAACCGCCCGCCCTCGTCGTCACCGACGATGGCGATGGTCTCGACAGGCATGTTCGGATCGAGATGGCGGATATCGACCGCAAGGTTGCAGCCGGAACCGCCGCCGGCCAATTCCTGGGAGAGGATTTCGACAATGCCGTCTTCCTCGGGCCAGAAGCTGACCAAGCGGTTGTTATCGACGCACCAGGTCCCTCCGGTGACGATGCCGCGTCTTGCCGCTGCCATGGTCAGGCAAGCCCGGCCTTGAGCGGCTTCTCGGTCACTTCAAGGTCGGCGGCAAGCTCTCGGCTCGGCTTGATGCCGGCCTTGGCGAGATCGCCGTGATAGGACTTCACGGCCTCGGACGGCGAGAGATCGCCACTCGCCACCGCCCGCATGTGCTTGACCATGCTGAGCGGATCTTCGGCGAGGTTGATCTTGCGACCGAACAGGGCGACACGGGCGCCGTATTTCTCGGACTGGAAGAGCAGCTCGTAGCAATCGCGCGTCGTGCCCGCGCCACCGCCAAGCACGCCGACGATGATCGTCGGATCGTAGGAGGCCAGTTCCTCCATCGCCTTCGGACCGTTGTAGGCGATCTTAAGGAACTCCGGCCGGTCGGCCTTCGTCACGCCGGCTAGGCAGCGGGCGATGCAGTCGTTGATGTAGTGCGGCACGAGATCGGCGTCGATGCCGGTGTCGACATTGGGATTGAACACCTCAAGGAAGTACTTGAAGCCGTTCAGCGAGGCTTCATAGCGGAACTCGGCGAACGCCTCGAGAGAGGCGTAGTCGTGATCGAGGTCGTTGTTGAAGGTCATCGAATAGAGGCCGAGATCGGTGCCGACCAGCGGCGCGCCGGGCGCCGGATCGACAGTGCCGGTCGTCACGCGCGACAGCGACGCGGTACGGAACGGCCGCGACGGCTTCTTGGGGTAGACGCCACCACGCACGAACCAGATGTCGGTCGTGTCGTTGGCGCGGATGGCCGGCTTCACCTTCGAATTCTTGTAGACGCCCTGCTCGTTGAGCAGCTCGAAACTGGAGGCCGACGTCAACATGATGTCGACGATGTCCTGCTCGACGATCGCCTGAACGTTCTTCAGGAACTCCGGGCGCGTCTGGTAGCGGCCGAGCGTTCCATCCTTGGCCCTGAGCGGGCCGGCGCCGGGGATCGACGGCCCCATGTCCGGATCCTTGGCATCGGCGATGATGAAATCGGCGCGCGTATAGGCGCCCGCCCGGATGCGGGCAAGCTTCTCGTCAAGACGGAACATCGATCACTCCAATCCGCCGGTGCCAGGCCTCCCCGGCCGCTCGGCTCCACGTTTCCTCCCGCCATCCCGCCCAACGGCTGGGAGACGGCTCGTTTTCTTGCGTTCGGGCCACGCTTCGGTCCGGAGACCGTCGTACGCCCAATGCGCATGTTGTGACGGTTCAATGCAGGTGACAAGCCCCCGTCACGATCGCAAGGCGGCTTTCGAGCAGAGCTTGGCGGCCGATGCGACCAAAGACGGAAGACGCCCTCCTCGCGCCCAACCGCCTCCGCTTCCGCATAGGGCGCGATCCCGATATAGCTTGCCCCACAGCCCCGAAGCAGGCTCGGTCGAAGCGGGAGAAAACAATGAGCGATCCCATAGTCATCATTGGCGCCGGCCAGGCGGCCGCGGCCTTCGCAGGCAAGCTCCGCGCGCTTGGATCGGACCGCCCCGTGACGATCGTCGGCGAGGAGCCGGTGCTGCCCTACCAGCGGCCACCGCTGTCCAAGAAATACCTCGTCGGCGAGGCGACCTTCGACCGTTTGCTTCTTAAGCCGCCGGCCTGGTACGAGACCAACGCCGTGACGGTGCTGACCGGTCGCAAGGCCACAGCGATCGACAGGACGCGGCGGATCGTTACGCTCGATGGCGGCGAGGAGATTTCCTACGCCACCCTGGTTCTGGCGACCGGTGCCACGCCACGCCGCTTGCCGGCCGTGATCGGCGGCGACCTGCAAGGCGTTTACACCCTGCGGGACAAGGCCGACGCCGACGCGCTGATGGCGGATTTCCAACCCGGACGTCGCCTGCTGGTGATCGGTGGCGGCTATGTCGGCCTCGAAACGGCGGCCGTTGCCAGAACGCGCGGTCTCGACGTCACGGTCATCGAGCTCGCAGACCGCATCCTGAAGCGCGTCGCCGCGGCCGGGACGGCGGATCTGGTTCGTGAACTCCATCGAAGCCATGGCGTCGACATCCTCGAGAGCACCGCCATCGTTCGCCTCGTCGGCACTGAAGGTCGCCTTGCCGGCGCCGAGCTTATGGATGGCCGGACGATTGCCGCCGATCTCGCCGTTGTCGGCATTGGTGTCGCCCCGAACGCCGGGCTCGCCGAGGCATCGGGCCTAACCGTTGACGACGGCATTGTCGTCGACGAGTGCGCGCGCACGTCCGACCCGGACATTCTCGCCATCGGCGACTGTGCTCGCTTTCCCTATGGCGGCCGCCAGATTCGTCTCGAATCGGTGCAGAACGCCTTCGATCAGGGAGAGGCCGCAGGCGCAGCCCTCGTCGGCATGGACGGCGCCTATGCGCCGCAGCCTTGGTTTTGGTCCGACCAGTACGACGCCAAGCTGCAGATCGCCGGCCTGCACCACGGCTACGACGACACGCTGACGGTGGACGGCCCGCGCCCAGGCAGTCATGCCGTCTGGTATTTCGCAGAAGGGGCGATGATTGCCGTCGACGCCCTCAACTTCCCCGCCGCCTTCGTGACGGCGAAAAAGCTTCTGGAAGCGGGCAAGAGCATCTCCAGGCTCGACATCGAGACGAAGCCGCTCAAGGAGCTCTTGGGATAATCAGGGGATGGGGCTCGGGCCGCCCTCTACGCAAGAACATTACGAGGGCGGACCCGGTGTCCATTCGGACCGGCCGGCTACGCGCGACCTGATGCCGACGCAGAGGAGTTTCGTCGATCATGGTTGCGATTCGGTTTCCGGGCGCGATTTCACCGGCATCAACATGCAGCGCCGCTACAGACCACAAAAATCTATATGTTGATCATCCCGGCAGCACGGCTCCGCTCGCGTTGCAAAATGCAACGACCGGCCGATTTCAGATGATGTTTTCCCGCTTGAGCGGGCGCGCCATCAGCCGATCGACCGCATCCTCGACCGAAAGGTGGCCAGCGAGCACCTCGGCGACCGCTTCCATGATCGGCACTTCGACCGAAAAGTCGGTCGCCTTTTGAACGGCGATCCCGACGGTAGCAGCGCCTTCGGCCAGCTTGCCGAAGCTTGCCGGCGGCTCTCCCCGGCCGATGCCAAGCCCGAAAGAATAGTTTCGTGACTGGGTGGACGAGCAGGTCAACACCAGATCGCCGAAGCCGGAGAGGCCCATCAGCGTTTCGGCCTCGGCGCCGAAAGCGGCCGCGAGCCGGCGCATTTCGACAAAGCCGCGCGTAATGACGGCCGCCTGCGCCGAAGCGCCGAGCGCACGGCCGGCGACGATGCCGGCAGCGATCGCCAACACGTTCTTCAACGCGCCGCCCATCTCGACACCGGCGATGTCGGTGGCGGCATAGGGCCGGAACGTGGGACCGGCGAGCCGGCGGCAAATGGCGTCGGCGAGTGCCGCGTCCTCGGCGGCGATGGTCACCGCCGTCGGCAGGCCCCGCGCCACGTCATCGGCGAACCCAGGTCCCGACAACACGGCGACCGGTCGGCCGGGAAGTGCCGCCGCGATCGCGACTGACGGCCGCGCACCGGTCGCCTGTTCGATGCCCTTGGCACAGGACACCACCGTCGTTTTCAACCCGACGACATTGGCAAGCGTCGTCGCCGCACGTCGGCAGGATTGAGCGGGTACGGCAAGGAGCAGCAGATCAGTATCTGCCAAAGAGGCCGGATCGGCGTAAGCCGTTACCGATGGCGGAAACACGGCGTCCTGAAGATGCGAGCTGCGCCGCGTCGCGTTCAGTCTCTCGGCCTCTTCGGCGTCCCGGCCACAGAGGATCACCTCCGCCCCCGTCCGCGCCGCCGTCAAGGCCAGCGCCGAGCCCCAGGCGCCGGCGCCATAAATGCCGATCCTGTCGCTCATACCTTCGCCCCCAGCCGACCGTGACCGACCAGCGGCGCGGCAACGTCGTCGAGCGGCCAGCGCGGCCGCGCCGCCACGTCAAACCCGTCGGCGTAGCCAAGCGTCAGCCGTTCGGCGCCGGCCCAGGCGATCATGGCGCCATTGTCCGTGCAGAGGTTGCCGGGCGGTACGACGAGACGACCATCGAGACCGGTCATCAAAGCGTCCAGTCGGCTGCGGATCGCCTTGTTGGCCGCAACGCCACCGGCCACCACCAGCACCGGCGCATGACCGTCGGGGAGTGTTTCGGCAAACCGTCGCACCGCAAGGCCGACCCGATCGGCGACCACATCCGAAACCGCTGCCTGGAAAGAGGCGCAGATGTCTGCAACATCCTGGCGGGACAGCGGAGCCAAGGCTTCCGCTTCATGACGGACCGCCGTCTTGAGGCCGGAGAAGGAGAAATTCGGCTCGTCACGACCGATGAGCGGTCTCGGCAAGGCAATGCGGCGAGGATCGCCGTCGGCCGCCATCCGCTCGACGGCCGGCCCACCGGGATAACCGAGCTGCAACAGCTTGGCCGTCTTGTCGAACGCCTCGCCGAGCGCATCGTCGATGGTGGTGCCGATGCGCGTGTATCGGCCGACGCCATCGACCCTCAGGATCTGGCTATGTCCGCCGGAGACCAGCAGCAGCAGGTAGGGAAACGCGACGCCGTGGGTGAGGCGGGCGGTCAGCGCATGCCCTTCGAGGTGATTGACGGCGACGAGCGGCTTTCTCGCCGCATAGGCCAGCGCCTTGGCCGTGGTGAGGCCGATCAGCAAGCCGCCGATCAGGCCGGGTCCGGCCGTCGCCGCAACCGCGTCCATGTCGGCGAGTGCATACCCCGCCTCGGCGAGCGCCGCCTCCACAAGGCCATCCATCACCTCGACATGGGCGCGGGCGGCGATTTCCGGCACCACGCCGCCAAAGGCCGCATGTTCCTCGATCTGCGAGAAGACCACATTGGAGAGGATCTCGCCCGTACCATCGGCGCGGCGCCGCACGACGGCGGCGGCGGTCTCGTCGCAGGAGCTTTCGAGGCCGAGAACGACGATATCCCCAAGGTCGCCCATCCTGGTCAATCCCTCTTCGCCGATGTCGACGCGATCTCGAAAGACGAGACCCAAGAACACGTTGCCTCGCGCCGCCCCATGGTCCAAGTGTTGCCATGACAAGGCGAGACGTTTGGGACGATTCGCCGCCGTCTTCGACCGTCGGCCGGCCGACGCCTTCGTTTCACGGCTCTATCACACGGGGAGCGAACCGGTGCAACCAAAACCCATCCGCCTCGGCACGCGCGGCAGCCCGCTCGCTCTCGCCCAGGCCCATGAGGTCCGCGACCGCTTGATCGCCGCTTGGGGAGCTCGTGCGCCGGAAGTGGAGATCGTGCCGATCAGCACGGCCGGCGACCGCATCCAGGATCGACCGCTGGCCGAGGTGGGCGGCAAGGGCCTGTTCACCGAGGAGATCGAGGCCGCCATGCTGAGCGGAGCGCTCGACATCGCCGTCCACTCCTCCAAGGACATGCCGACGGTTCTGCCCGACGGCCTGGTGCTGGGGCACTTCCTGGAGCGCGAGGACCCGCGTGACGCCTTCGTTTCGCTGAAATACCGCTCGCTCTCCGAACTGCCCGAGGGGGCCGTGGTCGGCACGGCTTCGCTTCGACGCGCCGCGATCGTCCGCCGTCTCCGTCCCGATGTAGTCGTGATCCCCTATCGTGGCAACGTCCAGACACGGCTTCGCAAGCTGGGTGAAGGCGTCGCCGACGCGACGCTGCTCGCCATCGCCGGCCTGAAGCGCCTGGGCATGCCCGGCGTTGCAACCGAGATTCTCGATAGCGAGACCTTTCCCCCGGCGGTCGGTCAGGGCGCAATCTGCATCGAGAGCCGGATCGACGACGCGCGGGTGGCCGAACTGCTGGCACCGATCCATCATGCACCAACGGCCACCGCGCTTGCCTGCGAGCGAGCCTATCTCGCCCGGCTCGACGGATCCTGCCGCACGCCCATCGCCGGCTATGCCGTAGTGACGGACGGACGCGTCGATCTCCATGGCTTGATCCTGACGCCGGATGGGAGCGTTGCCCACGAGGGGCGGGAGAGTGGCACCGATCCCGAAGGTGTCGGAGACCGTCTGGGCGCCCGCCTTGCCGCGTTGGCCGGCCCCGGTTTCTTCAGCGGGAGCTGAGCCATGGTTCTACTCGTCCTTCGTCCGGAACCGCAGGCGAGCGACATGGTGGCCGCCCTCGCTGGCCGAGGTGTTCCGGCCCTTGCGGAACCGATGCTGAGCATCGAACCGGCGACCGATCCTGTCGATCGCGTCCGGGCGGCCGACCCCGACGCCGAAGCACTGATCCTGACCTCGCGCCAGACGGTGGCGATCCTGAAGGGCGCGGACGGCCTCGATACGCTCACCCGGCTGCCGGTGATCGCCGTCGGCGGCGGCACCGCCCACGACGCCCGCGCCGCCGGTTTCACCGATGTTCGGTCGGCCGACGGCAATGCCGATGATCTCGTCGACCTCGTCGCCCGCGCCGGGTTCCACCGGCTGGTCCACGCCGGTGGACGCGACAAGGCCGGCGACATCGCCGGACGGTTGGCGACGCTCGGCGTCACGGTCTCCGAAGCGGAACTCTACCGTGCCGAACCGCGACAAACGCTCGCGCCCGAAGTCGCCGACGCTTTTGCCCAGGAGCGCATTACCGGACTGATCGTCGCCTCGCGCCGCTCCGCGCAAGCTTTCCTTGATCTCATGGACACGATGGGCTGGACGCCGCGCCTCGCCCGTCTCGGCGTCGTGGCATTATCGGAGGCCGCCGCGGCGCCGCTAGCCGGCCGCGTCGCCGAACTCGTGGTGGCGGCGGAACCGACAGGCCCGGCTCTGGTTGACGCCAGCGTTGCGCTCGCCGCCCGGCTGCGCGAAACTGTCGGCGGCGAGCAAGAAGCGGAGGGACTTGAGACCATGACATCCGAAGACCACCGCAAGGACGCTGCCGGCCGGCGCAATCGCCCGAAAGCTCCGGTCATCGACCTTGAAGCGAAGGAGGTGGCAAAGGCTGCCCAGCCGCCCAAGCCACCCCAGGAACCGCCTCGCGAACCACCCGTTCCCGAGCCGCCAGCTCCCCAACCTCCGGAACCGGAGAAGCCGATCATCGAACCGCCCGGGCCGGACGTTCCTCCGATCGAGCCGCCACCGGGAGATCAGCCACCCATCGGCGATCCTCCGCAGCCGGACAGACCGATGATGGATTCGGAGGACACCGGAGCGAATGCGGCGACGGAAGCCGCCGCGCCACCGCGCACCGACCGTCCCAGCCAGATGAAGACGCTGCTGCCTCTTCTGGGCGCCGGTCTCGTCGGCGGCTGTGCGGCAGCCCTGGTACTGCTTGCCATTCTGCCGGTTGGCGGCAGCGGCGAGGACGCAGGCAGCATCGACCCGGCGACGCTGGAAACGCGCCTGGGCGAGGTCGCCGACAGGCTGGCGGCCGGACAGGCGGCAATGGAAACACTCGGCGACCGCATCGCCACTCTTGAAGGGCGCGAAACCCCGGCCGTCGACCTCGCCCCGCTCGGCGCTCGCGTTGACGAGCTTGCCGCCCGCTTGGATGCGGCCGAGAAAGCCACGGCCGACAGGCCGACCGTCGATCCCGCTGCGATCGCCACGCTGGAAGGCCGCCTCGCCGAGCTGACCACGGAGGCGGAAGGGCTGAAGGCCGAAAGCGCCGCACTGGCGCCTCGGCTCGCAGCCATCGAAGAGCGCCTCGCCAACGCACCGAAGGGCGGCGAGATCGCTGCCCTGTCGCTCGCCCTTACCTCACTGTCCGGCAAGATCGACGCCGGTCTGCCGTTTTCAGCCGACCTTGCCGTGATCGCGGCGGCCGCCCCCGATCTCCCCGGCCTCGACGATCTCAGGGCGGTGGCCGACCAGGGAGTGCCGACGCGCGACCGGCTTCTGGCCACGCTGCCGGTCGATGCCATGCTGGCCCGGCGACCGGTCGAGCCCGGCAAGGGCTGGATGGAGGGGGTCTTCGACAGCGCCAAGTCCCTGGTCAACTATCGCGAGACCGGGCCGGCCGCGACGGACCCGGCGTCCGGAGCCGTCGAAGCGATCCGTGACGCCCTGAAGCGCGGCGACGCGGCCGCGGCAAAAGCGGCCGCCGACACCCTGCCCGCCTGGGCCCGCCCTCCGGCCGAGAGCTGGCTCGCCGAGCTCGATGCGCGCGTTCGCGTCGACGCCGGCATCAAGGCCATCTCCGCCCGTATCGTCGACCGTCTGTCGGTGCCCGCCGCCGACTGACCCCGCCGCCCGCTTCGGAAAGGCTCCGAGATGATCCGCATTCTTCTGTCGGTCGCCGCGCTGTTTCTCGCCGTTCTTGCCTTCGACTGGCTGGGTGGCGTGCCGGTAGCCGTCTCGGTCAGCTGGCCGGGCGGCGCCGCAGCGCCGCCCTTGCGCGTCGTCGTGGTCGCGCTGCTGGTTCTCGCGGTTGCCCTTCTTGTCATCTGGAAGATTTCGTCCGGCCTTTGGCGTGCCCCACGCGGCCTTCGCACCTATTTCGCCGGCCGTCGGCGCGACCGTGGCTACCGCGCGCTGTCGCGGGGCATGATCGCCGTCGGCTCGGGTGACTATCGTCTTGCCCAGCGCGAAGCCACCGAAGCCAATCGTTTTCTGGAGAGCGAGCCGTTGGTGTTGCTGCTGGCCGCTCAGGCCGCCCAGCTCGAAGGCCGAAGCGATTCGGCCCGGCAGGCCTTCACGCGCATGCTGAAAGCGCCGGAGACGCGCCTGCTCGGTCTCCGAGGCCTCTATATCGAAGCGACGCGCGCCGGTGAGGTCGCGGCCGCCCGTCAGTTCGCCGCCGAGGCGCAGAAGGAAAACCCCGCCCTGCCGTGGGCCGGCGCCGCCATGATGGACTATCTCTCCGCCGACCGGAACTGGAGCGAGGCGCTGTCCGTGCTCGACCAGAGTGTCGCGGGGCGCCTGGTCGGCAAGGGAGACGCCAACCGCACGCGCGCGGTGCTGCTTACGGCACGCGCCCTGGAAATCGAGGATGGCGAGCCGGAAAAGGCGCGCGCCTTCTCCCTCGAAGCGCACAAGATCGCGCCCGATTTCGTGCCGGCAGCCACCGTTGCCGCCCGCACGTTGGCGCGCCAGCTTGATACGCGCCGGGCGGCCAAGGTCCTGGAGGCCACATGGAAGCTGAACCCGCATCCGGATCTTGCCATCGCTTATCTGCATCTGCGCCCGGGCGACTCGGCGCGCGATCGCCTGAAGCGCGCCCACATGCTGGAGAACCTGAAGCCGGTTCACCCCGAAGGCGCCGTGACCGTGGCCCGTGCCGCCCTTGACGCACGCGAGTTCACATTGGCCCGCGAAGCGCTTGCCAAGGCGCTCCGCCAGTCACCGACCGAGCGCGTCTGCCTGATGATGGCGGAACTGGAGGAAAGTGAGAGCGGCGACGTCGGTCGTGTCCGCGAATGGCTGGCGCGCGCCGTTCGCGCGCCGCGCGACGCGGCCTGGACAGCCGATGGTCTGGTGCTCGACGCATGGCAGCCTCTCTCCCCGCTGTCCGGCCGGCTCGACGCGGTGGAATGGCGTGTGCCCGCCGAGCGCGAAATCGGCGAGGCGATCGACGGCAACGACCTTGCCGTCATCGCGGCAACGCCGCACCCGCCAGCGCCCCCCGAGGCGCTACCGGTCACGGAAGCGAAGGAAACGCCCGAAGATCCATCCTCGGTCGTGGAGATCGAAGAGCGGTCGCCGGAACCGGACGCCGAACCCAAGGACGAGCCGGCCGTCGTGGCGGAAAAGGCCGAGGCTCCCCCTCTCCCGATCGTTTCCAAAGAGCAGGCGAAGCCGGCAGCGGTTGTCACACCACCCCCGGCAGCCGGCAGTGTCGCGGTCGATCCTCTGGCAGTATTGCCGCCGCCGCCCGACGATCCGGGACCGGCCAACGGAAAGGGCCTGGCGCGCAGCCTGACGCCGGAATCGCCCTTCTCGTGAGGCGATCGGCACCAGCTTCATTTTCTTCCGAAGCGGTGCTTGAAATTAGCCGGGGATGCCGGTATCAACGCCCCGTCGCGCGGGGGTCAACTCCCGCGCCGGCGCCGCACTAGCTCAGTTGGTAGAGCACGTCATTCGTAATGATGGGGTCGGCGGTTCGAATCCGTCGTGCGGCACCATTTTTATCAAGTAAATCTAGATAAAACAATAGATTGGCGGTGCTTTCGCCACTTGCCTCCCTCTTTTGCTCCACCTTTCGCTCTACGCTCAGATACCGCAAGAAAAGTGCTTCATACACACCGACCGCGAGCCGGGCGGCTCGGGATCTGGGGCGGGCGGTTTGAATTGTGCCGGCGCATTTCGCGAGAAGGCTCGCGGAACACCTCTTTGCGGCGGTTCCGCGCGTTTACGTGATATCAGCCATGTGCCACAAAATGTCGCCCTTCGGTTGACAGACTACGTAACTTGCGTATTTATATCCATGCACACGATCTGTGAAACCCATGCATTTCGGCGCGCAGCCGATCAAGCCGGGATGACTGAGGAAGAAAGATCAGAGCTGATCTCCTTTCTGGCCGACAATCCCATGGCTGGCGACGAGATCGTCGGGACTGGCGGATGTCGCAAGCTCCGCGTGGCAGGTCGTGGGAAGGGAAAGAGCGGCGGGTACCGCACGATCACGTTCTTTTCCGGGAACATGTTGCCGGTATTTCTTATTACGGTCTTTTCAAAAGGCGAGAGGGCTAACCTCTCTGCTAAAGAGAGGAACGAATTGAAGAAAGTGACGGCATTGATCGTCGAACAGTATGATGGCCGGATGGCGAGAGTAGGAGAGAACCGATGAGCAAAAAGGCATTCGACAAGATCAGTGAGGGTCTTACCGAAGCGCTGGCCATTGCGCGCGGTGAGGCCTCCCCGGCTAAGCTGCATGTCCCCGCCGAGATCAACGTGCGCGCAATCCGCCGCGCGATCGGAATGTCGCAGGACGATTTTGCGTCGGCTTTCGGGTTTTCTGTCAACCAAATCCGGGATTGGGAGCAGGGCCGGTCGCGCCCGCTGGGCGGCGTCCGCGCCTATCTGCTTCTCATAAAGAGCTGCCCGGATGATGTGCGCAAATTGCTGGTCGTTGCCGCCAAGGATGCCGAGGTAGAGGCTGCGGCATAAACGCCTGCGCACGCTCGACTGATCCACAAACCCCGCTTTGGCGGGGTTTCTATTTGCCTTCACGGCAGTCCCGCGCCGTGGGCTATGCGATCGATTGGCCGAAATATAGCAAAGGGCGATACACCGACGAGCAGGGCAGGGCACGCGTGGGCCGGCTTGGAATGTGGGCGATACTGTTCGATATGCCGTGTAAGTTCAGGCGTAGGGCTTGTTGAGTATAGACGGTTTTAATAGCATTCGAAATTTCGTGCTTGGTTTCGGATTATTTGGCGGAGAGAGGGCTTCATAATGAAGGTAAGATGTATTACAAATGTGTAGCAGTCTACAGCATCGTGTGTCTCTGCGCTTCGTCTTCGGCGATGGCTCAAGATACGCACGCTTTTGGCGGCGGCATAATGGCTGAGTATTGCAAAATCCTTATAAAAGATATGAAAGACTCGACAACGCCGACTAACAATGTGGTCGCGAGTTGGATGCTAACGTGGACCGAAGGCTATATAACCGGCATGAACGTCGAGCGGTCCGACAAAGGCGAGCCACTATACGACTTAGGCTCTCGGACAAGAATGGAACTATGGGCCTCAATATTCGGCGCCTGTAAACGGAACCCAGATCAGACAGGCGTGATTGCGGCAGTCGAAGCATCATCGACGCTTTCCATCCGACCACGCAATGAATGAGCTTTCCTTAGGCCTTCAGTAATGCAGCTACAACGAAAGCCACCTCACTGTGTTGTCTGCGGGACGTCGGGCGGCAGTTTATTTCCCGAGCAACTTATACCGTTTCCGTCGGGTTTCGACCTTTCGGGCGGAACCTGACAGAAGCGGAAGCGCCCGACTGGGCGCCGGCCGGTCAGGCCGAAACCCGCTTGAGCCGGATGAGTCCGGATCAAGCGGAACGCGTATTATTGGAAGCCATCAGTCCAGCTCGCCCATGTCTCCTACCGACAGCCGTCCGTTTGAAATAGCTGGTTTTCCGCAAAGAACTCCATTTTCTTATAAGGACGGAAGTGGGCTCGGAAAGTCGGCCCGTTATCAATGGTAAGGCCAACAACAACAAACCGTGTTGCCGTGTTCTCGATGGCCAAAACGCGATATTGAGTGTCATTCGAGAAGAGAGTCTTGGCTACATCGTCAAAATGGACGACATACTCCCGTCGTGGGTTCTCGCAAATCATCTTCATTTGGGAAGCGGTCGCGACATCCGCCCCCCAAATTGCTGCGAAGCAGAAGACAAACGAGGCAATCGACGGTCGGAAAAAGCACTTAGCTAACACCTAGACCATCCTTCAAGTCGCGCGCCATCCATAAAGCCGCGCGCGAGCACCCCAGCGGTCGGTTGCAGCAGATCGGAAACGTAGGGAATCTAGCGGCCCCTAATCGTTGCGGCAACAGGGCGCAGCAATTGCGGTGGAGTCGCTATTGATTTCTTCACCGCTTCTGCGGCTCCGGATCTATCACATGCGCGAACAGTGGCCGAACGAACCAAAGTCCGATGAACGGCGCCAAGCGCTTGGCGAGCACATAGTCGGAGTGCGTCGCCGGGTTTCCCTTCATGATGTTGGCGATCGTCGCGGGTACCGAAGCTATATCCCGCGCCGTGCCGGCTGTCGGACCTAGCAGGCTGTCGACCACGCCACGCGAAGCAAACCGGCTCGCCGGTGCTCGCTGGCTGCGGCCGGGGAAGGCCGCCGCCGCGCCGGTATAGATGCCCGGCAACCCCATTTTCTCGAACGTGTTGTTCGCCTCGAACAGCACCGAGAAGACGCCGCTGCGGTCAAGCCCTTCGGCGAGCCACGTTCCCGGATTGTCGGAAACGTCCGTGCCGAAAGCGACGTGGCGCAGCCAATAGATGAACATGCCGATCGTCGCCATGCCGGTTACGCCGCCGATGAAACGCGTCTGCCCTTCCTGAAGGCCGCGAATGAGCACGCGTTGATTTGCGGCGATGGCGAAGCTCTTGAACTGGAGCAGCGACTTGCCGATCGGCGTGGTTGCCAGCAAGGGCACATCGCCAACGCCCTTGGTCACGATGATCGAGCCGACATCCTTGGCGACGGCTGCACGGAACGCCTGGCGCAAGGCGTCGCCGGCCGCCTCAGTGCCCCAGGCCTCGGTATTGGCGACATGAACGCCGTCGACCGTCTCGCCGTGCTTGATGAACAGCTCGCCGATCCGTTCGGCGCGCTCCTGGCCTATGCCGAGATAGCCCATGTAGGCGCGTTCGCGCTCCGGCAGCGAAGCAAAGCCGTCCTTCGCCGCCTTCATCACATTGTCGAAAATGCGGTTCTGCGTCATGCGAGAGGCAAAGGTCCGATTGAAATCGTCCCAGAGATCGAGGCCGGTCATTCTGGAAAACCGCGTCGACAGGTTTTCCATCAGTCGCTCAATGACGGTGCCGTGCCGGTATGGATCGGTGATTTCCGACAGCGCCGCCATGCGGGAATGAAGAATGGTCTCGCCCAGGGCGCCGGCATGCCGGGCCTCCTTGGCGCTCATCCTGACGCCCTGGAGCCCATGGAGCAGCGGGGCGAGACCGTCCTTCACGTAGGAGCGCAGCCCGTGCACCATGGCCGGCCGGGCGGCATCGGCAAGCGAGCCGATGACAACCCCGCCCATCATCCGCGTGTAGTTGAAGACGCGCGCCGCCGCGAGCGTCCGCGCCCATGGCTCGCCGGCCGACTGCATGCCATAGACGCCGCGCAACATGTCGCGCACCGCCTCGATGTCGCGGATGTCGGCGCGCTCGCGGGCGCCCAGCTTCTTCCGGTCTGCCCCTGGCACCTCTCGAAGGCGGGCATACTCGTCGCGGATCTCCGCTATCTGGTCCTTGAGCGTTGGCGAGCCGTAGCGTTTGGCGAGCTCGATGTCGGCGGCCATGATCCGGGCATAGCGCCGGCCGACCAACTCGATATCGCTCTCCAGGAAGTCTTCGACGAGGTGATCGGGGATGTTGAACGTCCGTTCCTTCAGCGGGCCGCGCGCCGCCATGACCGGCTGGAAGTTGGTCGACGCGCCGCCGCGCCCGGTGAGTTGGGCGAAAATGTCGTCGACAATCCCGTTGATGTAGTCGGCCCGGTCGGCAGCGTTCACGAATTCAACGCTTCTGCCACGGCCCCCGTCCGCCGCCTTGGCATCGAGCGCGGCGATGCGTGCCCGGTCCATGTCGCTGAGCACGCGCCGCACCGCCCTGGCGGTCTTCACGACCGCTGCCAAGTCCTGCCCTTTGGGCAGCTTCTCACCGGCATTGACGCGCGCCATCAGGTTCGCAACGTCGTCATCGGGTTGGGATCGGCCTTTCCGTCGCGAGGCTTTTGCGCGGCGTGCGATATCGGTCTCGATGCGCGCTCTCTCCTCTGCCAAGCGGGCGCGGGTGGCGTCTGCCTCCTTGGTCGTCTTTGCCTCGATCTCGTCCATGGTGTCCGAGACCCACCGCCGCACGATGTCGCGGAATTCGCCTTCGCGCGCTTCCAGCACCGGCCGGCGCCACATGCGGCTGAAATAGCTCTCGGCCGTTTTCACATCGACATCGGCAGGCAAAAGGTCGGCGTCGATCGCCTGTTGCTTCAAAGGATCGAATACCTTTGAGCGCCAAGCCTCGGCCGCTTCGGTGGCGCCGGCAACGCTGCTCGCATCACCGCGCCGCATGGCCCGGCCGGCCTCGGCGTTGAAGTCGTCGAGGCTCATGGCGAGCCCGGCCTTTCGGGCGTCGGCGTAGGCGGCGCGGTTCGCCTCGATGGCGTCGGCGGCGGCGCCGATCGACCATTGCCGCATGGCGCTTTCCGCCGCCGCGTCGCCCGCGCCGTCGAGGTTCTTGGTGAGATAAACCGGGTTCTCCATCAGCCCGGCGGCGACCTGGCGCACGGTGAGAGCCGGGCTCTGGAGTGTGCGCAGCAGCGGGTTGAGTTGCGCCGTCGCCTTGGCCGTCGCCCGTGCCGCCTTGCCGGCGATGTCGTAATCGGCGAGCCTTTCAGGGGCGACGCCTTGGGCGCCGATACCCTGCGGCATGGGCTGGTTGCCGCCGAGCTCGTTGGCATAGGCCGCCATTTCCCGGTGAAGAGCATCGGTCGCCGCGTCGGCGTCAGGCGCCTTCACCTTGTCGATGGCCGCCGATCCCTTGAAATAGTCGATCGCCGACAGCGCGCCATACTTGGCGCCTCCCAGGATGCCGCCGAGCAGTGCCGAGCCGCCGACGTTGGAGAGGCTATCCTCGACCGTCCGCGTCTCCTGGGTCGCGTGGAGCCCAAACTCCTGAACCACGGCGCCGCCACCGGCGGCGATCCCCGCATCGAGCGCGGCGCGAGCAAGGCCAACGGCGGCCCGTCCGCCACGCAGGCCGACGCCGCCGGGAAGAAGAGTGGGCAGATCGACGATGCCGGCGCCGATGTCGAACGCAGTGCCGACCCAGCCCGACTTTGCGCGTGTCGCCTTGTCGCGCCGCTCCATGTCGATCTGAGCCTTCAGCTGGGCGTTCGCGCCCGGATTCCAGATATTGAGGAACCGCTCGCTTTCGTCCTCATATCCTTTCATGTTCTCGGGCGTGAACGGCGTGTAGCCTGGAATGTGGTCGTAGAAATCGCCCGTCGCCTTGTCGTAGAGGGTCTTGTTCGTCAGGGTCGATATGACCGTATTATTCTGCCTGAGAGAGGCGGCGGCGGACTCCGCAAGGCTAGGGTCGGTTTCGGGGGCGGGGCCGATCTTCTGGTTCAAGCCGTAGTCGGCAACCGGGCCAACAATGCTGGTCTCGTCAAATGGCATATCGGAACCTCACTTTAGACGGCGGATGGCTTCGGCCGGCGTCAACTCGCCAGACAACACATCGGAGAGAACCGCATGGGCATGTTGCGGGTCGACGTAGACTTGCTGCTCGATACGCTGCCGTAGATCAGCGACGGCTTCCGGCGAGGCGGACCCGGCTTCAGCGATTGCCTTTGCGAGCTCTTGGCGAGCGGCATGACCGGACTCGACAAACTGCCTTTGCCCTTGTTCGGTCAGCCCCTGGTAATCGAGCACAGGCGGCTTGGCGAAGAAGCGCGTGGGGGCGAGGTGATATATCTCGTCCCTGTCCGTGTACCAGGCCTGATAGCGCGGCGCGCGGCCGGCGCGAACGTCGGCCTCGGTCGTCTCATCGGGGACAAGGAAAACGGCCTTCGGCTGAATGCCATCGGCGGTGAGATCGGCAAGCGCCTGCTCGCGGATGTAGTCGTGGCTTCCCTTGGGGTCGGCCGGATAGGTCTTCTCCGGCGGCAGGAACATCACGGCAGCGGGTCCATCCATCGACAGGGCGGACGTGCCGTAGCGGCGTTGGAACCGATCGTTGGCGAGCTTCGTCCCCGCGTCGATGTAGCCGCCGGCATCGAAGACGGCTTCGGTCAGCGTCTCGCGGTAGTCGCTGACGATCGCCGCCGATTGCGCGGCCGTCTTGCCAAGCGTTGGCGGACTGGAAAACCAGCCGCCGCCGAACAGCGAGCGAACGTTGCTTTCGGTGGCTGCCGCGTCGATCGCCTTTTTCATCGGTTCGGTGTTCATCAGCGCGGCGCGCTGGCGGACCTTGTCCGGATCTTGGGCATCGAGAATGCGCCGCGTGGCCTCGGCCGGAGAGAGCCCGACCGACGACGTGTAGTGATCGAACAGCGCGACTTGATCGGCCAGCGCGCCGCCCGACGGCGAGCGGGCCAGCGCCCCCGGATCGACGGAGCGGAGGTGCGAGCCAAGTTGAAGCGCCGCTTGGGCGTTCTCGGTGTTGCCGCTGGAAAGGTTGTAGCGCATCGCATTGATGACGGGCGTCGGAACCACGCCGGTTTGACCGATGAGCGCATCGAGGAGCTTCGGCCGCTGCTCTGGCGGGGCGCTTGCCGACACGGCTTGCCAAACCGCATCGTTCTTCTTTCGCCCTGACTCGCTGTAGCCGTCGACAACCAAGCGGCCGGCGGCGAAGGCGTCCACGTCTTGGCGCGTCTCGACGATGTCCTTGTTCTTCGCGTTCAGCGAGTTGGTGAGCTTCGCCCGCTGTCCGTCATCAAGCCGAGGGTCGCCCTGGATCTCGTCGATCGTCAGCGAGCCGTCGCCCAGGGCAATGCGGTTCTCGTACCGATCTTCCTGAGCCTTGCTCATCGCCTTGAACGCCGTCTGCTGCTGGCCGATCTGCTCATAGATCGCCTTGCGCGTCAGCGCCGCTTCATCGGGGTTGGCGATGGTGGAAACGAATGCCTCCACATCCGGAGCCGTGCCGCCGTCCGAAAGCTGGGTGGCGCCAATGCCGGCCGCGCCGCGAATGATCGCCGCTTCATGCAAACGCCGGTCCTTGTTCACGCCGTCATTGTCGGTCTGAAGCGCCTCGACCTGGCGCGCGATCTCCTCGGGGCTTCCCATGACCACGGCATTGGCGACGCGGAAGGGCAGAGAGCCGTAATTGTAGGCGACGGAGGCGAGAGCCGCTTGCGCGCTCGCCGGCAGTTTCGCCCAAGCCTCCTGGCCGACGCTCTTGATAATGCCCGGCACGAACTCGGTGTTGATCCGGCGCGCCAGGTCGCGCTCCGCGTCCTCGCGCGTCACGGTCATCCCAGGCGCGACTTTGACGATCGAGCCGTCGGCCCTGGTGATGGTGTCGCTCCCGTAGCCGATGCGGTAGGCGTTCACATCCCAATAAGGCTGGGTGCGGAAGCCCTCACTGGCGCGAATGAGGCTCGCCGCATCGGTCGGCGCGGCCTGATCTCCGGCGCCGCCTTTGAAATAGCTCGCCGTGTTCGCCCGCACATTGGCATTGAGCAAGGGCGTCTTCAGCGCCTCGGTGAACTTGTACTGATCTTCGCCGGAAAATTCGGTCTTGTGGGCGTTGAAGTAGGCTTCGGCCGCTTTCGGATCGTCGGTGAGCAAGCGCAGGACGGTGTTATAGCGAACGGTCGAGACGTACTCGCGTTCCTTCATCGCCACCACGTCCGGAGAATAGGCCGGGTTGCTGCGGATCTCGGCTTGTCCCAATGCGATCGCCAGATTGATCGCGTCGGGGTCGGTGTAGTGGGTGAGCGCGTCGTTCTGGAAGCTGTCCAGGCGGGCATTGCCGGTTGCAATGGTCCAGGTCTTCCGTTGGTCCATCGCGTATACGTAGGCGGTCTGAAGTGCCGACTGGATGCGCTGTTCGGCTGCCCTTTGGAACTTCTCCCGCGCATTGAGCGGCAAGCCAGCGGCGCTCTTTTCCGCTGCCTCTCGCAATGCGTCTTCCAAGGGCTTCAGGCCCTCGACCGCCGCCGCGCCCTGCTTGCCGAAATACCCGTTTTCTCCATAGCCGAGATCTCGGACCACGCCTGCGAAGGTGTTGTCGGCTTCCTTGGCGTAGTTGGTGCCGTCGATGTCCCTGACTTGGGCCATGACCTCGCCAACGTCCGTCAGCCCCTTGCCTAGGGTGCCGAGAGCTTGGCCGATCTGAGCGCCGAACATGGCGCCGGTCGCGTGGGTGTTGTCGCGAAAATTCAGCCCCGGTTGAAGCTGAACGCGCGGCTCGCCGTAGGTCGGTACAACAGGCATTGAGCCCCCTGGAAATGTCATGAGATGAGCGTGAGCCGCGCCGGTTCAGCGCGTCACGGATTGTCGTGCGGGTCGGTAGTTGCGGGAGGCGTCGCCGGCTGCGGCCTCGGATATGCCAAGGCGGCGAGCTTGCTCCAGATGTCAGCGGCAAGAGCGATCTGGCCGGCACTTTCGGCCCGCTTGGCGAGGACAATCAGCCGTTCGGCCGGATTGACGCCAGCGCTTTCCAGGAAGGCTCGCACGGACGCCGGCCGGTTCGGTGTGCCTTTCTGCCGTCCGCCCCGCCGCTCTCCAGGTGCCGATCCCCTTGGCATATGTCGCCCTCGTTCACTAACGATTGCTAGTTTAGTGAAGGGGCGATTCCGGGATGGCGCGGCTATTATAGGCGCGTCGGCAGGTGTCTAAGAACAGTATTCAATTAGCGGGCAGTAGCCCACATATAAGCGCTGCCTTCATTTAGCTTGAAGTCCGTGACATGGAATCCCGCTCTCAGCAAAAAGCGGTGTAGTCGCTGAGGAGGAAGAAGCCCATAGAATGAATAGCCCCTGCGAGAGTCAATAATAAACCCGTCAAGCCAAGGTCTTGTGTTCTCCATTCGCATCATTCTAGAGAAATCAGAATTTCTGTATTGAACAACAAAAAGCACTTCTCCGCCCGTAGCTAATTTTCTATGTATGGACTTTACTATTTTCCATCTCCATTCGTAAGACGGAACTGCCGATAGCACATTGATACAAAACCCGCGGTCATATTTGCGCTCAACCAAATCAAACTCTTCTTGGTTGTACACATCAACGACATTTGCTCGCTCGTAGAGCGACCTGATGCTGGTTTTCCTCCCAAATAAATACTGCTCCCTCGATAACTGGCATTCAGAATCCACGACAGTCAAAATGCTGGTCGATTTCAATATATGTTCGGAATAGCGTAGTTTACCGCATCCATAGTCGAATGATGATTCGACGTTTTCCAAATTACTCATGATCGACAAGAGATATTTTGACGGCTGTGACGCAGGTTTTGCCGCGTTTTCCGTTCTTATTTCGACGCCGTCGTAAAGATTATAACGCATCGAAAACGGACTTTACTACTTTTGATGCGTCGGCGTCGGACAGTATGCGTTGAACTTGAGGGGCTGCGTATTTTTTTAGCCGAGAGTGCTGG
Organism: Pleomorphomonas sp. NRK KF1; assembly: GCF_023721755.1. Lineage (GTDB taxonomy): Bacteria > Pseudomonadota > Alphaproteobacteria > Rhizobiales > Pleomorphomonadaceae > Pleomorphomonas. The sequence goes on from NZ_JAMDLH010000005.1 coordinate 380,333, forward strand.
AGCAAAGCCAAAACAAACGTCACGACGGCAACGCAAGCAAGAATGAACCCGATTTCGCTGTCTCGGAAAAAGATTGAAACGACGCATCCGGCCAGGAAATACGAAACGCCTTCGACAAATATCCAGAACCACGACCAAGCGTTTAGCGCATGCTCAATATCATGTTTGTCTACAAGGGGCTTCTCATTTCTACTTGAAGAAAATCTATAGAAGGCTGAGTGCATAATTTTATGCCTATCAGCTATAATCTTCTGCTTAAGGTCTTCGCCAATATCGAAACCAACGCCTCTGGCCAATGGAAAAATAATGCTCTCTGTGTCGAAAGTCTCCCGTATTCCAACCAAGTCAGATAATCTGTCGTGGAATTCGAACACATATGTCAAGGTGGAGACGGCAAACGCTATAAAAAGGCCGGATATATTGATTACTTCATAATGTGGAATCAGGGATATTAATCGCCCGATCGCACCCCACTTCTCTATTGAGAGGAACAACTCATCAACATGGGGATTGCTCCGGAGGATGAGAGTAATAATATATACTTCATAAAAGGCTGTTCCAGCGAGTTTCTTCAGAACATCTTCGTAGCTTTTAGGTGTTGAAAAGAACGGAAGTATGCGGCTGACGATTTCCTCCATCACGCCCTCATGCCCTGGATCATTCTAGCTTTAACCCGATGTACAATTACTACGTGCGAGTCTCAACAGAGAAATCTACGCGGAAATGGTAGAGGTCGAGCCGAATAGGTCCCTCCGCGCCGTCGCTTCGGCATTTTCCCGCGCAAGCCCTCCATCGAACTCCATGATCGCCGCGCGCTCCTCGTAGAGGTCGCGCCGCCCCTCCTCGGTCCAGTCGGAATAGCGCCTCGCGCCGTCGTCTCGCTGCTCCGAAAAATCCACGTTTCGCCCAGAACCGGCAGTGCCAAAAGTGCCATAAGTCCTCCAAGGAGCATTTTGGCACTTTTGGCGCTCCGTCTCAGGCGCGTTCCCGTGTTTTTTTAGCGCCGTGATCCATCGGTTCATTGGACCGACGCTCCGAGCGTCGGGTTCCACTGGTAGGCGATTGCCGGCCGGCCCATCTGTGTTTCAGTCCGTTTGGTCTCGCGGCAATGGTTCGTCTTGATGAGAAGCTCGATGGCATCCGCCACCGTCTCACCGTCACTAAGGCCGGCCCAATGCTTCCGATAGACATCTCGCGCCGAGAACTCATTGGGAAGCTGGCCGCGCCGCTCGACGATCAGCCGGGCGCCGTCTTCGATCATCGTTCCGCCGGACGCGTAGAGCCGGCGGGCGTGGCTGCGGAGATAGTCGGCCCAGGCGAGCGCCCGCAGCGTTGCTGTTCGGCCAATTTCGAATTTGCCGCCGTCGATCAGCTCGAACAGCAAGGCGAGGCTCGCGACGGTCTTCGGCATCTTGAGCAAGTGCGCTTCCAAGACGGGCGACAGGTTGCCGGCCCTTGCGTCGGACTGGATCTCTTCCATCCACGCCCTGAAAAGGTCTTGTCCATCCGGCGAGAAGCGCAGCACCAACGGTTGATCGGGGCGCCCGAGCGGGAATTCGTGCAGATCTCGAAACACCTTCTCGAAAGCGTCGCGCGCTTCCTTGCTGGGATGGCGATCCACCCACCGCCAGGACGAACGGAGATCCGGCCAGACGGCGAGTTGAAGGCGCTGGATAAGGCCGTCGTTAGAGGTGCCGGTGATGGCGCCGCGCACGATCGGCGCAATCCGAGACGGCTGCACGCCGCCAATAAGGCTCAAGGTGCAGTTGGCAATGTGGACCGTGCCGCGCCCGATGCGGTCATAGGTGAAGCGCCCGGAGCCATTGAAGGCTTCGAGGTAGAATGCGCGCTCGCTGGCGTATTCCTCGCTCTCCATCCTCGCGAGGAAGCCCGGCAACTCGTCGCGCATCAGCAGCAGGCCGCGCGGGTTCTCGTTGAGCAGTTCGCCGAGCTTTTCGACCGTCGCATCATTGACGACGATGCGCGGGCAGGGCGGTTCGTCCTCGTCGTCCTTCTGAAGACCGGCGAGGATCGAGCGAGCCGCTTCCCGGTCGCCGTCCTTGATCGCCTTGGCCGCGCGCTTCTTGGCTTCCTTTTCGTCGAAGCTCGTGAGCAAGTCGTCGATGTCGCCAGCCTCGATGGTGGCTTGCCAAACTCGCCGCATCTCGTCCTGAAGGGCGTAGACCGGGCCTAGCGCCGACTGCATGGCCGGCGACTTCATGGCGGACGGCGGGCCGATGATGGCGCCCCAAAGGTTCGGGACCTCGATCCAGTCGTCGTTTTGTTTCGGTCCGACACGAACCCGGTTGCCGATCATCGCCGCCAGACCACACAGCGCGGCGACGGCGACAAAGTCGGGCACCGACTGCTGACGATCGGCCACGTCGAACACATAGCCGCGCAAGGCTTCCGGCAGCATTTCCGGATCGAACGGATCGACAGGCGGCAGGCTCGATGTGATGGCGACGGGAGCGGCCCAGGCGGCGGGCCGGCCCGCCGCTTCCAGCAAGCGAGCGAGATCCGCGTCGTTCATTCCGGCCGGTAGCTCGTCGGCGACATCCCAGCCTTTGGGAAGGCCAGCGGGTAGCTTGACGGTCTCCACCGACACGGCGCCGGCCGCCTTGGCGAGTTCGGCAACGTCGGCAGCATAGGCAGCGCCTGGCGCGTCGGCATCCGGCCAGATGATGACGCGCCGACCCTTGAGCGGCGACCAGTCGGCTTTGCGCGCTGCCTTGGAGCCGCCGGGCGACGTAGTGGCGACATAGTCCGCAAAGCGCTTGCCGGCCGCTGCGGCCGTCTTCTCGCCTTCCACCACGATAACCGGCGCGTCGGGCCGGCCGGCGAGCAAGTCCAGGGCGAACAATGGACGCGGTGCCAGGAACCCCTTGGCGCGCCACTCGCCCCGGCCGCCGACACCCTGGCAATAGGTGATCGGCAGCACTTGCTTTGCCGGTGCGTTGCCGGGCCGATCGAAGCGCGCGACAGCGCCGAGCATTCGTCCCTCGGCGTCGACATACTTCCAGGCGCCGGCCCGTTGGAAACCGCGCGGGGCGAACTGGTCGAGCAAGGCGCCCGTCAGCGACGGGGCGGTATCGGGAACCGGCATGACCGGGCGCCACTCTTCGGCGCTTGCCGCGTCGGCCGGAATGCTGCCTCGCTCGTCTGCGGTGAGGGGCGACAGATCAATGTTCATGGATGTCGACCCCTACGATACCGGCCAGTGTGCAGGCCGCATCGGCTTGATTTTCGCCAGTGAGATAGGCCAGCAGCGAGACCACATCGCCGCCCTTGTCTTCCGTTGCGAAGTCCGCCCATTTCCCTGTTTTCAGGTTGATGCGGAAGCTGCCGGCGCGCTGATCCGCCCGCTGGGGATTGCGGGCGGTCCACTCGTGACCGATCCGCCGACCGTCGGGGAGCCAGCGCGCAAGAAGGGCCGGGAGACAGCGCAACGCCGCCCGGTTGATGCCGTCGAAGTCGATTTTCGAAGTGCTGTTCCGGGATTGCATAAAGCCCTCATTGCCGCTTGGCTTTGAGGTCTTCCAACGCCTGGAAGATTTCGGACTGCGGCCAGCGAACAAACCCGCCGAGACGAACGGGCTTAGGGAACCGCCCAGCCACGACGCCGCGTCTGAAGGTTGTTCGGCTGATGCCAATAAGCGCGGCGGCTTCGGCGTCAGAAAGCCACGGGTCTGGATGAGCCGTATTGACCATGACCTGATTCATTTTCACCTCATCGGGTTGGTTTGATCCGATGTGGCTAGGCTTGCATCAGGTGGTTTGCGCCGTGCCCATTGATGGGAAATGGACCAGTGTCGGAGTTCACGAACCGGTAGCCGGCGAGCGGTTACGGCCCGTCGCCGGCTGATCTTGTCGGTTCCCGCGAATCAAGCCGCATCGGCAACGGAGCTTTCGGCAATGGTCTTGCCCGTCACGACCGACGCCCATTGCTCCATGATGGCGCGCCGCTGAGCAAGAAAGTCGGTGCGGCGATAGGCGCGCTCGACAGATCCGCCGACGCTGTGGCCAAGCATGGTCTCCGCGATGTCGTGCGGTGTGGTGGTCGCTTCCGCCATCCAATCGCGCAAAGACGATCGGAAACCGTGCGGCCGCTCTTTCATGCCGCGACGCTCCATCAGGCGAGACATGGTCGCGTCGGAAATGACGCCCTTCCTCACCGACGGAAACAGCCATCCATCTCGGGCGAGCGGCTTCGCCTGCTCGATGACGCGCAACGCTTCTGCCGAAAGTGGAACGCGGAAATCCTCGGTCTTTCCCTCTCGTCCCTTCATGTTCTGCGCCGGAATGGTCCAGACGTCCCCCTCGATCTGGTCTAGCCGGATGAAGCGCAAAGGCGCGGAACGAACGCCGGTCAGGATGAGGAGACGGAGAGCGAGGTGCGTTACCGTGCCGTCGCCGATCGAAGCATAGAAGTCCGCCACCTCAGGCCACGGCACGGCGGGGATATGCTCCCATTTGTGTCCTTGTGCGCCGAGTAGCGCCCTGGCTTTTGCCGGCGCTTGAAGATCTACATCGAGGCCGAGTGCTGCGGCATGTTTGAAAACGACGCTGATGCGATTGAGCGCCTTTCTTGCCGGGTCCGGCTTCGTCGTCCAAATGCCTTTGAGCGCGTCGCGAATGTCGATCTGCCCGATTTGCGAAACGGGCGTCTTGCCCAGCTTCGGCAGAACGTGAAGATCGAGCGGCGAGCGCCAGCGGCCGGCCTTACCTTCCTTCTTGAGCGACTTTTTCAGCGCCTCGAAACAGTCGTCCGTCAAATCCTTCAGTAGATGCAGATTGCGCGCCGCCTCGCGCGCCAGCCGTTCGCGCTCGACAATAGGATCCAGCCCACTCGCCGCCACGGCTCGCCACTTCGTCGCATCCTCGCGCGCCGCTTTCAGTGAGACAACGGCGATCGAGCCAAGCCCCATCTCCCGGCGCCTGCCGTGAATGGTGAAGCGCAGCACCCAATAGCCGGACTTCTGGTCGGTCTTGACGAGCCAAAGCCCGCCGCCGTCGCTGTGTTTGCCAGAGGGGCGAGTCTGGACCGCTCGCGCGCCCAGCTTGTTCAAAGGCCTCGACATCGCTCCACCCTTCGCTCCACCTTTCGACATGGGCTTGGGCGGCCATCGTTGAACCAGCCTGACTACCGTCGCCTCAATATCTCATTGATATCCGGCAACGTTTTCCGTGCTCGCTCACGGATGAACATGAATGAATTCAAGCGAGTATGGATTCCGATGCCGTCGTGCGGCACCATTTCCTGCCTTTCCGCCCACAGCATTCGTCATCGATCGGAACGCCTCGCGTGTCCGATGGCAATCGCGCGCATTGATGAGGCCAGCGCCGCCGCCCGTCCACGGCGGCGCGGAATGGGATCACTCGATGATCTTGTAGTGTTCACCGGCACAGGCGCAGACCGGGCAGGCGTCGGGCGCATCGCCGATCACCGTATGGCCGCAGTTCGGACAGATGCGGATGACGACGTCGCCGAGATCGCTGCCGGCCTTCACCGCCTCCAGCGCATCGCCGAACAGGCCGTAGTGGATTTTCTCGACTTCCATCGCCTCGGTCATCGAGCGAATGGCGCGCTTGTGACCCTCGGCCTTCGCGGTCGCCACCATCGCCGGATACATGGAGGTGAACTCGTGGCTCTCGCCCTCCATCGCATCGGCGAGGTTGTCGAGCGTGCCCTTGATGGCGCCGAGCGCGCGCAGGTGAGCGTGGGCGTGAATGGTCTCAGCGGCGGCGACGGCGCGGAACAGCTTGGCGACGCCCGGCTTTCCTTCCCGGACGGCGGCTTCGGCATAAGCGAGGTACTTGCGGTTGGCCTGGCTTTCGCCGGCAAAGGCTTCCTTGAGGTTGTCCGTGGTGGTGGGCATGGTGCTTGCCTTTTTTGATTGAGCGACGCGGGGACGTCGCGGGTCCCCAGCCCACGAGACTAGCCCGGCGATCCATGCCCGAGTATCGGGACAACCCCGTGAAATGCCCTACGGACTTGAGATTTTTTCTAAGGAAGGCGGGTCATGTGAGAGGAAAGGAGGCCGGCCGCATCCGGCCTCCCCGTTGGCCTCACGCTTCGGAAGGCGCGCCGCTGGTCGGCACCGGCTGGCTGCGCCGCCGACGCGTCCGCCAGTCGCCGAGGAACAGAAGGATCGGCGCCGCGATGAATACCGACGACGACGCGGCGATCACGATGCCGAAGATCATCGGCACCGCAAAGCTCTCCACCGCACTCCCGCCCCAAATCGCCATCGGGAGCAGCGACAGGAAGGCGGTCACCGAGGTGTAGAGGCTGCGCGCCAGCGTCTCGTTGATCGACTTGTCGATCAGTTCTCTGAGGGGCATCGCCTTGTAAAGCCGCATGTTCTCGCGCATGCGGTCGTAGACGACCACCTTGTCGTTGACCGAATAGCCGACCAGCGTGAGCAGGGCGGCAATGGCCGTCAGGTTGAAGTCGAGCCCCGTCAGCGCGAAGAAGCCGACGGTCTTGGTGACGTCCAGCACCAGCGTGGCGATGGCGCCCACGGCGAATGGCCATTCGAAGCGGACCCAGATGTAGACCAGCATGGCCAGGCTGGCGAAGATCACGGCGAGAACACCGGCCGTCGCGAGCTCGCCCGACACCTTGGGGCCGACCACTTCGGTGCCGATGACCTTGGCCGAGGCATCGATCTTGGTGATCTCCTGCCGGAGCTGCTCGACCGCCACCGTCTGTGCCTCTTCGCCCCCGTCCTGTCGTTCGACGCGAACGAGCAGGTGGTTGTCGTCGCCAAAGGCCTGCAGCGCCACCTCGCCCAACCCCAGGCCATCGAGACCGGAGCGGAAGGCCGCGAGGTCGGCCGGCCCCGTCGTCTCCACCTGCATCTGGATGCCGCCACGGAAGTCGACGCCGTAGTTGAGGCCCGGGTAGATGAAGAGGCCGATCGAGGCGAGCGACAGGAGCGCCGAGAAGCCGATGCCGAAGAAGCGTGCCCGCATGAACGGAATGGCCGTGCCGTCGGGGATGAGCTTGATCGGCAGCAGCGGCCGGATGTCCATCTTCTTGAGTTTGCGGCGCCGGACGATCGCCAGCATCAGCACGCGCACCACCGACACGGCGGTGAACATCGAGATGACAAGACCGATGCCCATGGTGACGGCGAAACCGCGCACCGGGCCGGAGCCGAACCAGAACAGCAGCACCGAGGCGATCAGCGCCGTGACGTTGCCGTCGACGATGGTCGAGTAGGCGCGCTTGAAGCCTGCATCGAGTGCGGCGATGGCGCTCATGCCCTTGCGCGACTCCTCGCGGATGCGTTCGTTGATCAGCACGTTGGCGTCGACGGCGAGACCGATGCCCAGAACGATGCCGGCGATGCCCGGCAGCGTCAGCGTCGCCCCCAGCAAAGTCAGGCCGGCGAAGGTGAGGATGACATTGAGGCCGAGAGCCAGGTTGGCGAGCAATCCCCAGGCGCCGTAGAGCACCAGCATGAAGCCGAACACCAGTGCGAAGCCGATAAGGCCGGTGGCAACGCCCATCTCGATGGCGTCGGCACCGAGATCGGCGCCGACGGTGCGTTCCTCGATCACCGTCAGTTTGGCCGGGAGTGCGCCCGCCCTGAGCATGGCCGCGAGGTCGGTGGCGCTTTGCACCGAGAAATTACCGGAAATCTGACCCGAGCCGGCCGTGATCGGTTCGCGGATCACCGGCGCGCTCAGCACCTTGTCGTCGAGCACGATGGCAAAGGGGCGACCGACGTTGGCGCGGGTGATGTCGGCAAAGCGGGCAGCGCCGGCCGAATCGAAGCGGAAGGAGACGATCGGCTCGTTGGTGTTCTGGTCGAAACCGACGCGCGCGTCTGTCAGGCGGTCGCCGGATAGCTCGACGCGGTCCTCGACCGGATAGGTCCGCCCTTCGTCATCGCGAAGAATGGTCACGCCCGGCGGCATGAAATCGGCGGTCGCCGCGTCGGACAGCAGGTGGAAGCCCATCTTGGCCGTCGAACCGAGCAGTTCCCGGATACGTGCCGGATCCTGCACGCCGGGAAGCTGCACCAGGATGCGGTCGCTGCCCACGCGCTGGATGGTCGGTTCGGCGACACCCACCTGATCGATGCGCTGGCGGATGATTTCAAGGCTCTGCTCGACCGCCGCCGCCGCGCGATCGGTGAGACCGGCGTCGGTGAGAGCAAGTGTCACCGTGCCGTTACTCTGGCGGATGTCGAGATCGCTGGCCGTCACGCCAAGCCCGGGATTGCCGATCGATGCGGCGAGCTTGCCGAGTTCTCCGGCGGCGCGGGCGGTCTGCCCGGGATCGTCGAGGTTGACGGTCACGGCGTTGCCCGCGCGGCGGATCGATGTCGTGTCGATCTTCGCCTCGCGCAACGTTCGGCGCGCATCCTGCGTCAGCGTTTGCAGTCGCTCCTTCACGAGATCGGCGGCATCCACCTCCAGTACGAGATGCGAGCCGCCTCTGAGGTCCAGCCCGAGCGACACCCGGTCGCGCGGCAGCCAAGAGGGAAAGTTGTCGAGGACGGATTGTGGCACCACGTTGGGAAGCGTGACGATGATGCCGAGGGCGATGATGGCCGAGTAGAGCGCCACCAGCCAGCGGGAAGTTTTCATATGCGTGTCCATGCCGAGCGACGTCGCTGCGTCTCCGTGAAGACGAGCGGCCGCGAAACCTGATTTGGGTTCGGAAAATCAGGTGGCGATGGGCGGTGCCCGAGGCCGATGGCCGGGGAAATGGCTGTGGCAGGAAATGGTCCCGGCAACGGCACGCAAAACGCGCCCGCAGACGGGAGCTGCCACGACGACGGCAGCAAGGACCAAAGCTGCCGGCAACCGGGGTGGCGGAGCCGAGGTCCGGTCGCCATGCTCGGCGGCCACGACAGGTCTCAGCCCGTCGCGAAGGAGAGCCGAGTGGCGGACGACAGCTTGATCGCCGGCCCCGAGCGTCGTCGATAGCGATGAGCCGACCTCTGTGCCGAAGCCGAAGTGTAGGGCGGCAACAAAGAGAAGGGCCGACAGAAGGGCGACAGCCGTCTTCGGCGCCGTCAAGCAGCGTTTGAAGAAGGGGACTGGCGCGGCTCCCGAGGTCACGCGGCGGGCTTTCCTTCGTCCGTATCGGGCGGCATCGTCGCATCCGATGGTGGCGTCTCGGCGGCTGCTCCATGCGGCGCGGCGGACTGGTCGTCGAGCATCTTGAGCATGCCGAGCGCGATTTCGCGCTCGCCCATGATCACCCTGTCGGCGCCATGGCGCAACAGGTGCTCCACCTCTTCGTCGGAATGGGCGCGAGCGACGATGAGAAGGCTCGCGTTGATCCGGCGCGCCTGCTCGACCACTTGGCCAGCCTCGAAGCCTTCGGGAATGGCGACCAGCAGGGCCTTTGCCCGTTCCAGACCGGCAAGCGCGAGAACGCGACCGTCGGCAGCGTTGCCGGCGATGGTCTCGACGGCCTTGTCGCGTAGACGGCGCAACCGATCCTCGCCATCTTCGATCACCAGCAAGGGCACGTTCCGCCCGGCGAGATCGTCCGCGATAACGCTGCCGACCCGACCGTAACCGACCACCACGCGATGCCCGGCGAGGGTCGTGGGTTCCACCGCCTCTTCGTCCGGGTCGCCATCGCCTTCCGCCTTCGGAGGATCGCTCTCGGTCGCTGCCGCGGGAACGACGGTGTCGGACACGGACTCCGATCTGGGCTGCAACCAGCTTTCCAATGTGGGGCGCAGCCGGTCGGCCAAGCCAAACATCACCGGGTTGAGAATGATGGAAATCAGAGCGCCCGCCAGGATGAGATCCCGCCCCTCTTCAGGCAGGAAACCGAGGCCGACGCCCATTTCCGCCAGGATGAACGAGAACTCGCCGATCTGGGCAAGGCTGGCCGAAATGGTGAGGGCGGTCTTCACCGGACGCCGGAAAAGCAGGACGATGCCAAAGGCAGCAACCGTCTTGCCGACGAGGATAATGGCCAGTGTGGCGAGAAGTACGAAGGGCTCGTTGACGACAATGCTGGGGTTGAACAGCATGCCGACCGACACGAAGAACAGCACCGAAAAGGCGTCACGCAGCGGCAGACTTTCCTGAGCGGCCCGGTGGCTGAGCTCGCTTTCCGACAGCACCATTCCGGCAAAGAAGGCACCGAGCGCCAGCGAGGCCCCGAACAGCTCCGCCGCGCCGAAGGCGACGCCGAGCGCGATGGCCAGAACCCCCAGTCGGAACAGCTCGCGGGAACCGGTGTGGGCTATGCGGTGCAGGATGGCCGGGATCACGCGCCGGCCGACAACAAGCATCAGCGCGACGAAAATGGCGACTTTGATCAGCGTCGCCGCCACGATGCCGCCGACGCCGAGATCGATCCCGATCAATCGGCTGGCGACCGCGGCGAGTGGGTCGGAATAGGCACTGGCGCCGCCATTGGCCACGCTGGCCGCCGCCGGAATGAGCACCAAGACCAGCACCATGGCCAAGTCTTCGACGATCAGCCAGCCGACGGCGATCTTGCCGCGTTCGCTGTCGACGAGGCGTCGCTCCTGCAAGGCTTTGAGCAGCACCACCGTCGAGGCAACGGACAGGGCGATGCCGAACACCACGCTGCCGCCCGTCGACCAACCCATGCTGTAGCCGAGCCCCCAGCCAAGCAGCGTGGCGATGGCGATCTGGCCGATCGCGCCCGGCACGGCAATGAAGCGGACCGACAAGAGGTCTTTCAGGGCAAAGTGCAGGCCGACGCCGAACATGAGCAAAATGACGCCGAGTTCGGCGAGCTGAGGCGCCAGCTCCTGATCGGCAACGAAACCCGGCGTATGTGGCCCGACCAGCATGCCGGCAACGAGATAGCCGACCAGCGGCGGCAGGCGGAAACGATTGGCGATGGCGCCAAATATGAAGGCGAGGACAAGGCCGCCGACAATCGTCGAAATGAGGGACGTGTCGTGCGGCATTGCAGCCCTCCGTCAAGGTTGAATTTTCAGTGGATGACTCACCTCGCGGGCAGGCCGGGCCGATAGACCTCAGAACAATATGGATGATTTCGAAGGTCGATCAAGTATGGCCCCGCCAGTAAAGCGCAATCACGTCCGTTGAAAGTGCAGGCAACCGGCAGGGGTGGAGCGTCACGCTATCCGCGCCACCTCCGAGAGGCTCGCCTTAACCCTCGCGAAGGCAAACGGGCCCGTCGCTCTCGCCCGGCACCAGCGACAACGGCACCCGGCTTTGCACGATGCCCGAGGGAAAAGCCCTGACCGTCATCGGCATTTGGGCAAGTAGCGCGCGAGCCGCGGCCGTTCCCAGATCCTGAAGCGACATCTGGAAGCACGTCACCTGCGGCATGAGGAATCGGACCGACTCCTCGCGACGGAATCCGATGATCGACAAGTCCCGGCCTGGCTTGAGTCCACGTTCGGCAAGACGCCTGTAGATGCCGATCGCGGTCACTTCATAAAACAGGATGATCGCCGTCGCGGGATCGGGTCTGTCCAGGATGCCATCGACGATGCTGTCACCGTCATCCTCCCGGCGTCGGGTCGGGAAAACCAGTGCTTCATCGAAGTCGAGGCCGTGTCTGGCGAGATTGTCCCGATAGGCCTGCGCAAAAATCGCCCCGTAGTTGGCGTCGTTGGACGGCACCGTCACGGCAATGCGCCGATGACCAAGCCGAACCAGACGTTCGACGGCGGTGGCCATGACACCCTCGAAATCAAGATCGATCCAGGAATAGCCGCTGCCGCTGTCGCTTCGTCCCAGCGTGACGAACGGGATGTCCGACGACTTCAGGAGATCGATACGCCTGTCGATCCGTCGCGTTTCGGCCAGGATCAGGCCGTCGACTGCCCCCCGGGAGACGAAGCGCTGGAGAAAGGTGAAGTTGTCCTGGCTCTTGGCGCAGGGGAGAACAAGGAGATCGAGACCATGGGCGGCCAGAACGGCCTGCATGCCTTCGACGACCCCCATGAAGAAATAGTCGGTGCTGGTGGTGCTCTCCTGGTCGAGCTCAATCATGAAGCCGACGGAGTGCGTGACGCCCTGAGCAAGCGATCGGGCGGCCTGGTTGGCCGCATAGCCGAGGCGTTGCGCCGCTTCCAGAACCTTCTGACGCGTCGCCTCATTGACATTGGGATTGCCGTTGAGAGCGCGGGACACCGTGGCCGTGGACACCCCCAGTTCACGCGCCAGACGGGCGATGCCTCTCATAAATTCCTCCGGCCTTCCGCGTTGCCCATTGACAGACATCCAGCGACGAACTTAGCATTGTAAGCGCTTACAGCAACATGGTGACTATCTCAAGCCTGCCCGGCGAGGAGAAAAAGGCGGGCTCAAGAGAATAGCACACCGATTGTAAGCGCTTACAATCGAGGGAACGAGCCGGAGACCGGGATGATGTCGGCGGCACGCGAAGGAGTCGCGTGCTGCAAGAGGCGACCGCGAAGGTCTTCGGTTCAGGGCCGTCGGAGGACGGAGCAGTCCAGTCGGATCTGCAACGAGGGAGGATTTGATGACAGCGACCTACAGAAACCAATTTCCGACAAGAGGCGTAAAGCGCTTGCTGGCTTTTGCCGGCGCCTCCTGTCTGGCCTTTGCCCTGACCAGCGGCGTCGGGTTCGCGGCGGACAAGGTGACATTGACCTATATGGCGAGCCAGGACTGGGTAAAGGACGCCGAACAGGCGCTCGCCAAGAAGTTCGAGGAGAAGACCGGGATCGCCATCGACTTCCAGATCCTGCCGTCGGGCCAGTACTTCAACGTTCTCCAGGCCAAGCTGAACTCTGGCGAAGGACCCGACCTGTTCGGCGGGCAAAGCGGCGTCACCGATCTCAAGCTTCAGTACAACGTCGAGAAAAACGCCGTCGATCTCACGAACGAGCCTTGGGCCGCCAAGGAAGACCCGCTGGTTGCCGCCCAGTCTTCCGTTGGAGGCAAGCTCTATGGTCTCACCTATTGGGACGTGCTCGGCAATACCTGGGTGATCAGCTACAACAAGACGCTGTTCGCCCAACATGGTCTTTCAGCTCCCAAGAGCTATGCCGACTTCAAGGCCCTGTGCCAGACGCTCGCCGACAACGGCATTCAGCCGCTCTATGAGCCGGTTGCCGACGGCTGGCATCACGTGCTCTGGTTCCCGGAACTGGGACCGCGCTTTGAAGAGGTGACGCCGGGCCTCGCCGACGCTCTCAACGCCAACAAGGCGACCTTCGCGGGCAATCCCACCATGCTCGCCGCCGTCACCCAGCTCAAGGAAGTGTACGACCTCGGTTTCATGGGCAAGAACGCCCTCGCCGACGTCTACACCGGTGCGTCCAAGGCAATGGCCAGCGGCAAGGTGGCGATGGTCCTCGCCAACACTGGCTTCGCCTCGCTGGTGGAGCACGACTATCCCGACATGAAGGCATCCGACATCGGCGTGTTCCTGATACCGCTCGCCGACAACCAGATGGTCAACATCAATCCGGCCGGCCCCACCCACTTCATCTACTCGGGATCGGCCCATATCGACGCGGCCAAGCAGTATCTCGACTTCCTCGCCCAGCCCGAGAACGTCGACTATTTCATCGACAATACGCCAACGGCGATGACGCTGCCCTTCGAGGGGGCGAAGAGCAAGTTCAGCGCCGACGTTCAGGCCCTGTTCGATGCCCATAAGGATGCGCGCGGCACCGTCTACCAGACCGCCGTCACTTACGTGAATCCGCAATGGATGGACATCGGCGCCGACCTGACGGCGATGTTCACCGGGGCGATGGATCCGGAAAAGGTGCTCGCCAACATCGACAAGCGTCGCGGCGATCTCGCCAAGGCCGCCAGGGATCCCGCCTGGAAGAAGTAGTCCGTTCCTGCTTCACCTCGACCCGAACAGTTCCGGCAAAGGTGCGCCGCTATTGTGCAGCCGGACTGCCCCCGCCGAGAGACTGGCGCCCATCCCCGGCCTTCTCCTGGAGCGACGCTCCCGGGCCGGGGGTGCGACCGCGAGCAACCGGAAACCGCAATGAAATCGCACAGCCCCTACCCGCTCTATTTCGTTCTCGCGGCGCTCGCCCTTTACGTAACGTTCTTCATCATTCCGAGCCTCAGCGGTATCGCCTATTCGTTCACGGACTGGAGCAGTTACTCGGAGGAGGTCGAGTTCATCGGTCTCGACAACTACCGGACCATCCTGTCGCCCGACGAGAACTATCTGTCCTTCATCGCGAACACGCTGCTGTTCACCTTCTGGACGATCATCATCAAGACGGTGTTCGGCCTTGCGCTCGCCTTGCTGCTCAATCAGGGCGTCCGCTGGTTCGTCAACGGCTATCGGGTGCTGATCTACCTTCCGGTCATCTTGCCGACGCTGGTCGTCGCCCTGATTTTCCGCTCGATTCTCGATCCCGCCGCCGGGCTCCTCAACAGCTTCCTGCGCGGCATCGGCCTCGACGTCCTCGCCTTGCCCTGGCTCATCGACCCGAACATCGCGCTCTACTCGGTCGTCGGCGTCGATAGCTGGAAGGGCATCGGCTACATCATGGTCATTCTGCTCGCCGGCCTGCAGACCATCCCGAAAGACCTCTACGAGGCTGCCGCAATCGACGGCGCCGGAGCCTGGGCGAAGTTCCGCCACATCACCCTACCCATGCTGATGCCGGCGCTGATGATCGTCACCGTGCTCAACGTCCTCTACGGATTGCGCGTCTTCGACATCGTCTACGCGCTGACCAACGGCGGGCCGGGCTACGCCACCGAGGTGTTGTCGACCGAGATCTTCAAGGCCTTCTCCAAGGGGCAGTTCGGGCTCGGCACCGCCATTTCCAGCATCCTGTTCCTGATCCTGGTCGTCACCGGATACCTGGTCATCCGGGTGATGGAACGCCAGACGGACCGCGACTGAGGAGAACGCCGATGCCTAGGAACCTGCGCGCTCCCGCCGCCCATCTCGCCGCCTTTCTGGCCAGTCTGGTCATGATCCTGCCGGTCTATCTCATCACCCTCAACGCGCTGAAATCGTCCACCGAGGCGAGCACGATGAGCATGGAGCTGCCAACCGAGCTCCACTTCGAGAACTTCCTGATCGCCATCGAGAAGGGAAAGCTGGTCGCCAGCTTCTTCAACAGCCTGCTCTACGCCACGTCGGCCACCGTGATCGCCACGCTGGTGTCGGCCATGGCCGCCTTCGTGATGTCGCGGCACCGGACGCGCTTCAACCGCTTCCTCTACCTGTTCCTGATCATGGGCATCGCGCTGCCCATCAACTTCTTCACGCTGACGACGATGATGCAGGTGACCCACCTCATCAACACCAAGATCGGCGTCATCATCCTCTATGCCGCCTTGCAGGTGCCGTTCTCCATTTTCCTGATCTACGGCTTCGTCGAGACCATCCCCCGCGAACTCGACGAGGCCGCCATCATCGATGGCTGCCGGCCTCTCCAGCTGTTCTTTCTCGTGGTCCTGCCACTGCTGAAACCGGTCCTCGTCACCGCCGGTATCCTGAACTTCCTCAATATCTGGAATGACTTCATGATACCGCTCTACTACCTCAACAGCAGCGCCAACTGGCCGATGACCCTCGCGGTCTACAACTTCTTCGGCCAGTACCAGAGCAGTTGGAATCTCGTCTCCGCCGACATCCTGCTCACCATCATCCCGGTCATCGTCATCTACCTTCTCGGCCAGCGCTTCATCATCGCCGGCATGACGAGCGGCTCGGTCAAGGGATGAACGCCGGTGCCGATCGCCCCCTTCCATCACACGTCAACATTCCGGGCAGCATGACCAAGATCGCTCTTTCCCACGCAGGCAGGACGCCTGACTTCGTCAAAGCCTACGCCGGTGGCGCACTCTGCATTTCGGTGCTGAGCGAGCGGGCCCTGAGGGTTCGCTTCGTACCGGTCGGGCACGAGAGAGCGATGCCGGAAAGCAGGATACTGCTCGGCAACCAGCCGCAGGTGGCCGCCTCCATACAACCCGACAACGGAATCACCCGCCTCGAATTGCCGCATATCGTCTGCGAGGTAGTCGAAGCCACCGGACGTCTGCGTTTCTTCGGGGCGGACGGGGCGCTCTTGCTCTCCGAGTCAGAGAAGGGGCGCAGCCTGTCGCCGGACCGGCTCGGCGACGAACCGATCCACATTGCCGAACAGGCCTTCGACTCCCCGCCCGACGAGCACCTCTACGGAACCGGCTGCTTCCAGGACGGTGCACTCGACCTGCGCGGCCTGCCGCGTCGTCTCACCCAGGTCAACACCCAGATCAGCCTGCCGTTCCTCCTCTCCAGCCGAGGTTATGGTCTTGTTTGGCACCATCGCGGCCGCAGCGAACTGAATCCGCCGCCGAACCGAACGGTTCTGGCGAAGCATTCTATCGGACAGGCACAAACCGCCACCGTCACGACGTCCTCGGGTGGAGCCTCTGTGGAGCGGCGGACGGCCAGGTTCGAGGGCGAAATCGAGATAGCGACCGACGGCCGCCAGGCGATGCTGCTTGATATCGGGCGAAAGATGGGAACGCGCTACCGGGTCGAAATCGATGGCCGGACCTACGCCGACTACGACAACTTCTGGCTTCCACCGACGACGAGTTTCTTTGCCGACCTTGCGCCCGGCTCTCACATGGTGACAGTGGAAGCCGACGAGGCCGACGCTCCGGTTCTCCATCACGGCCCCGTCGGCGATCGCACGGTCTGGCGCTCACCGGTCGCTGATGCCATCGACTATGTGGTGATCGCCGGCCCGAGCGCCTCCGAAGTCATGGTCGGATATCGCCAACTCCTCGGTGCGACGCCCATGCTGCCGATCTGGGCCTTCGGCTACGTCCATTGTCGCGAGCGCTTCCATTCATCGGACGAGATCATCGAGACGCTCGACGAGTTCCGGCGACGCAGCCTGCCGCTCGATGTCATCGTGCAGGACTGGCAATATTGGGGTTCTCACGGCTGGAATGCCATGCGCTTCGACGAGGCCCACTACCCCGACCCGAAACAGCTGATCGACGATGTGCATCGGCGCGACGCGCGCTTCATGCTGTCGGTCTGGGCGCGCATCGATCCGTCGTCCGAGCTCGGCCAGAAGTTTGTCCATCGCGGGTATTTCATCGAGGGTACCGACTGGGTCGACTTCTTCAACCCCGAGGCCGCCACCTTCTACGCCGCCCAGCAGGAAGAACGGCTGAGACGCTTCGGCATCGACGCCTGGTGGCAGGACGCCACCGAGCCCGAGAACGACGATCTCGCCGGGCGTATGACAGCCGCAGGCCGGGGCGAACACGTCCAGCTCGCCTACCCTCTGGAGGTCACCCGCGCCGTGTCGGAGTCGTGGAAGGCGTCCGTACCGGACAGGCGAGCGCTGATCCTGACCCGCAGCGCCTTCCTCGGCCAGCATCGCTATCCCGCCTTCACCTGGTCGGGCGACGTCGGCAACGATTGGGCTACGCTCGGAAATCAGGTGGCGGCCGGCCTCAACATGGCAGCGGCGGGCTATGCCTACTGGACAGTGGACGCCGGCGGCTTCTTCCGCCCCGGGCCCGGCCAATATGACGACCCGGCCTATCGCGAGCGGTTCCTGCGGTGGTTCCAGTTTGCCACCTTCTTGCCGATGCAGCGCGTCCATGGCTTCGAGACCGATACCGAGTTCTGGCGCTATGGGGAGAAGGTGGAAGCCATCGCAAAGGTCTATCTCGAGCTTCGCTATCGCCTGCTGCCCTACATCTACGCGACGGCCGCCGAGACGGCGGCGACCGGAGCCCCGATGATACGGCCGCTGGTGTTCGATTTCGCCGGCGACCCGCGCGCGCTGGACGAGACCCGCACCTATATGTTCGGCAAGGCCCTGCACGTCGCTCCGGTCCTGGCCGAGAGAGCGGATACCTGGCCAGTCTATCTGCCCGAGACGGAGAGCGGCTGGTTCGATGTCTGGACCGGCGAGTACCGCGCCGGCGGCTGCACGTACGAAGTTCCCAACCCGCTCGATCGCATTCCGCTGCATGCTCGGGCTGGCAGCATTCTCCCTCTCGGTCCGACCCGGCAATCGACGGCCGGCATGAACTCGGACACTCTGACGATCCTCGTATTTCCGGGATCCGATGGCTCGTTCGAGCTCTACGAGGATGATGGCCTCAGCCTCGGCTACGAGCGCGGAGAATCCGCCCGTATCCCGTTCCGCTGGGACGATGCCCAGGGCATCCTCGAGATCGGCGAGTGCCAGGGATCCTATCCGGGCATGCCGCCGGTTCACCATCTGACGATCCGCCGCGTTCGTCCAGGAGTACCACCCATGGCGCCTTCGTCCGGAGTTCCGGTCGAGTATCGCGGCGACCGCATTTCGGTCGTTCTGGAATGACTATCGCCCGCCGGGCAGGAGAGGCTCAAGCGTCACCCGCCTGGCGGCAATCTCACCGCAGAGCCAGAACTGACGGCAAGACCTCGATCATCTCTCGATGACTTTGAACACCATTTCCAAAGGAAATTGGTGGAGCTGAGGGGAATCGAACCCCTGACCTCTGCAGTGCGATTGCAGCGCTCTCCCATCTGAGCTACAGCCCCATCCGGCACGGCTTTTCGGCCGCGAACCCGGCGTCGGGTGAGCCGCTTTTAGGGTGAGGCACCGAGGCTGTCAAGCCTTTCCACATCCCGTTCCCGGCTGAGATAAGTGGCGAAACTCGGGCCGGCGATAGTCGCCCGGAAAGCGACAGGCCGTCGCCCATCGGCGGCCTTCGGCACAAGGACGAGCTTCGTCCTTTACCAACTCGGGCGATCATTGGCCGTTGGTACCGTAAAGCGGCCTTGCGGGCACCCGGTGTCATGGCTACATCTCGGAAAACTCGTGACGCGAAAGACCCCTTCATGCAGGCCGTTCTCTACGTTCTCCTCCAGGTGCTCAGTCTTTACATGTACATCCTGATCGCCTCGGCGATCATGTCCTGGCTCGTCGCTTTCAATGTCGTCAACCTGCGCAACCAGGTGGTGGCGACGATTGCCGGCTTTCTCTACACTATGACCGAACCCCTGCTGCGACCCATTCGGCGCTTCATGCCGAACACCGGCGGGCTGGACCTGTCTTTCCTCGTGCTCTGGTTCGGCATCATCCTTCTGCAGCAGATCATCATCCGCTACATCTATCCTTACGTCTTCTGATCCGATGGCCGACGCCCCGATCCGGCGCGATGGCGGCGACCTCGTCGTAGAGGTGCGCCTGACGCCGCGCGGCGGCACCGACCGCATAGATGGCGTGAAGACCTTGTCCGATGGACGGACAGTGGTGGCAGCAAGGGTCAAGGCAGTGCCTGAGGATGGCAAGGCCAACGCCGCCGTTGCGGCGCTTGTGGCCACGACGGCCGGCCTGCCGAAGTCGGCCGCCGCGGTCGTGTCCGGTTCAACGGCGCGCCTCAAGGCCATCCGTCTATCGGGTGCCGATGACGAAGCCGAGGCCCGCCTCAAGACGGCCTGCGGCCTTCCAGCCTGATACCCCTTGACTATTCGTCGGGGTCGAGCGCCCGCGCCTCGTCGGGCAACATGATTGGCACGCCGTCGCGTACGGGATAGGCAAGCCGCGCCGGTCGGGAGACCAGCTCCCGGCGTTCGGGATACCATTCCAGCGTTGCCTTGGTGAGCGGGCAGACGAGGATCTCCAGGAGCTTGGGATCGACCTCGCCGGTCCGTCGGCCGTCGTTCTCCAGCATTGCGGCATCCTCAGTTGAAAGTGGTCGGAGCACCGTCGGCGGCGCGCGCCAGCGTGATCTCCGTGATGGCGATCAGCGTCTCGGCGCGCGTCTTAAGATCGGGCGCCTCAAGCAATGCCTGCTTCTCGGCCGGACCATAGGGACTCATCATCGACAGCGTGTTGATCAGCGCCTCGGTCGACGCCTTCTCGACGGCATCCCAGTCCGCCTCCATCTCGTTGGCCTCGAGATAGGCCTCGAACACCTCGAGAAAAGCGGTGCGGTCCACGTCCTCCTCGCCGGTTCGCGGTTCGAAATCGACAGGGAAGTCACAGGCGACACGTCCGACGCGATAGGGCAGATCGGACTTGGCCTCCCCCGTCAGCCGAAAGCGGCAGACGCCGGTCAGCGTCACCTGATAACGGCCGTCACCAGTCTCGGCGATCGCCGTGATCCGGCCGACGGTCCCGACGTCGCAAAGCGGCGCCGACCCCTCTTCGATGCTCTCGTCGGCGTCGAAGCGCGGCTGGATGATACCGATCAGACGGTCGCCTGCCAGCGCGGCGTCGACCATGGCAAGATAGCGCGGCTCGAACACGATGAGCGGCAGCAGGCCGCGCGGCAACAGAAGCACGCCCTTCAGAGGGAAGAGTGGCAGCTCGCCGGGAAGATCGGCGGGACCGACATAGCTTGCGTTGCCGACTTGCATCGAATGCCTTTCGTGAATCAGGAGAACAGAACCGAGGACAGCTTGCGGCGCCCGTAGAGCGTCATGGGGTCGGTCATGCCCCAGGCCTCGAAGAACTTGACCAGCTGCTTGCGCGCCGCTTCGTCGTTCCAGGCGCGCTCGCGCCGGACGATCTCGACCAGTTGGTCGACAGCCGCCTGCCTGTCGCCCTTGGCGGCAAGCGCCTCGGCCAGTTCGAACCGGGCCTGATGGTCGGCAGGATTGGCGGCCACGGCGGCAGAGAGCGCATCGGTATCTCCGACGCTGGCTGCCCGTTCGGCCAGCTCCAGCTCGGCACGCGCGCCAGCGATGGCCGCATCGCCCGATTTCAGGTCCGGCACGCGGGCAAGCACCGTGCGTGCATCCTCAAGCTGACCGGCCGCCGTCAGCGCCCGGACGAGACCAGCGATCGCAACGAGCGATTCGGGCTCCGTGTCGAGCACGGCGAGAAACGCATCGGCGGCGGCCTGCGAGTCGCCGGCAGTCAGGGCCTCCTGACCGGCAGCGATCAGCTTTTCCTGGTCCGTCGGCCCCATGGGACCGGCGACACGCTCGATGAACTGCCTTACCTGGCTCTCCGGCTGGGCGCCCATGAAACCGTCGACAGCGCGCCCCTTGACGAAGGCGATGACCGCCGGAATCGACTGGATTCCAAGCTGCCCCGCCACCTCGGGATGGTCGTCGATGTTCATCTTGACGAGGCGCACCTTGCCCTTGGCGTCGCGTACCACTTTCTCGATGATCGGCGTCAGCTGCTTGCAGGGACCGCACCACTCCGCCCAGAAGTCCACCAACACCGGCTTGTCCTTCGAGGCGTCGAGCACATCGCGCGCGAAATCGCGGGTCGTCGTCTCGATCACGTCGTTGGTTGCCGGGGCCTGAGCTGCGTCAGGAGCGGCAAAGCCGTTGCCAAAGGTGAAGGTCGGGCTGCTCATCTTCTCACTCGACTGCTGGGCGCCGGTCTCCCTCGGGAGGAGACGGCAAAGGGTAATTCGTCCGCCCTATATAGGGCGGCAAGACCAAGTTTAACAGTCGCCGCCGTTTCAGGCGACAAGCGGCAGGTCGACAACAAGCGGCTCGTGGCCGGTCGCCCGAAGGAAGGCGACCAGCCCTTCGGCCGAAAGCGCCGTGGTGGCCGTATTTTCAAGCGGATGCACATGGACCGGATCGAGCTCCAGCAACGCCCTTTCCAGGACCACCGTCACCATACCGGCCGTGTCGTTGATGACGCCGAGCGGCGTCACCGAACCGGGCAGAATGCCCAAATGTTCCATCAACTGGTCGGCCGAACAGAACGATACCCGACCCGAGGCGCCGATCACCGTCTGGACATGTTTGAGATCGAGCGACGCGTCCTTCCTGAGCGTGATCAGGAAGAGGCGGCTCTTCTTGTCCTTGACGAACAGGTTCTTGGCGAACCCGCCGCTCATGCCACCCCATATGGCCATCGCAGCCTCGACGGTCGGCAGTGGCGGGTGCTCGATCGTCCTGTGGGCGATGCCGAGACGATCGAGAAAGGCGAAAAGATCGGCGCGCGTCGCAGCCATGACAACCTCGCAACGGACGGGCAAATGCCCCAAGTCCCTGCGATATTTCAGGGAACGCCCGGTTTGCGCAAGCCAAAACCGCTGAAAAATCCGGGCCTTGACGAGTTTGGAGGTTCCTTTTCCCAGCAAAAAAGCGTGCCTGGCGAAAAAAGTTGGAAAAGCCTGTTGCATTCGCCGCCGACTTGGGCGATATACCCCCTCGCTCCGGCGACGGAGCGCGCTGAAAAGCGGAGCGCGGGTGTAGCTCAGGGGTAGAGCATAACCTTGCCAAGGTTAGGGTCGTGGGTTCGAATCCCATCGCCCGCTCCATTTTCAGAAGAGAAGTCAGTGACTTGCAAAGCGGCCGCCTTAGGGCGGCCTTTTTGTTTTTGGCCTCCACGGCGGCTCGACTCTTCCTTCCCGACAGTTCGTCCCGATCGGATCGGTCAGTTCAGCCACAGGATCGAAGCGTTGAGAAGCGTCGCAAAGGCGACCCATCCGAGATAGGGAACGAGCGCCCCGCCCGCGATACGATCGACGGCAAGAAAGGCGTGAATCGTCGCTGCGATGGTCGTGATGAGCAATAGAATCACCACGAGTCCCGCCAGTGGCGAATGAAATCCGAAGAAGGCGACGGACCACGCCGCATTCAACGCCATCTGCACCAGAAAGAAGATGATGGCACGGCGACGCGAAGCGCCGTCAGGGCTGCGCAGGATGCGAAAGAACGCCCAGGCCATCAGCAGGTAGAGCAGCGTCCAGACGGGGCCAAAAACGCCGTTGGGCGGGTTGAATGGTGGCTTGGCAAGGCTCTCGTACCAGGGCGTCAGGTTGGGCATGGTGGCGAGATTGCCGATGATCGCCGCCGAGGCGACCGGAGCAACGGCGGCGAGTGCGGCTGGAAGCTTGCCCATGGGGCTCGGCCGGAGCGCTTCTGAAGTCAATCGATATCTCCTTCTTCACGGTCACAAGCGCGGCGCCCGCAAGGACCAAAGCGTCAATCGCCAAGTCCTAGAGCGTGTCGCCACGCACCCAAACACTGACGCTACCGGCATTCACAGGGAAGCCTGCGCGTCCCATCTCGTCGGTGGTGACCTCGTCGTCGCGATGTCCGAGGAAATCGCGGAAGGCGACGCCAGCCATCTCCTGCCCCAGTTCGACGGACTTTGCGGCCTCGCCAGCATTGGTCATGACGACCACGCAGCCGGGCGCCTCGGTTGTTCCGTGCCGGACAAAGGCGATGCAGTTCGGATCATCAAAGATATCCGTTTGCGGGCCGTGAGCGAAGCGCTGACGCGCAGCGATTAACGCCGGCAGGCAGGCGATCGCCGGCATCTCGATCTCATGGTTCTCGCCGTCGCCGCCCTTGTCGGTGTATTTGGCGCCATAGAGATCGGGATGGAACACGCAAGGCACACCCTGCTCCCGGAGCAGGATAAGGGCATAGGCAAGCGGCTTGAACCATGGCTCGACCGGCGCCTCCAGCGATTGCAGCGGCTGCGTGTCGTGGTTGGCGACCAGGGTCACGGCGTGCTCCGGCATGGCTCCGACCAGCGTGCCGTCAAACAGGGTGCGCAGATCGTAATCGGCGCCGCCTTTCGAGGCATCGTGGAAGTTATAGTGTAAAGCCACATCGAACAGCATGAGCTGATGATCGACTAGATCAAGGTAACCGCGCAGCGCATCAAGGTCCGGAAGCCAATATTCGGCGACGACGAACAGGTCCTTGCCGGCACTCTCTCGCATGTGTCCGATCCAGTCGCGAAAGAACCAGGCCGGAATGTGTTTGACGGCA
The DNA here is from genome assembly GCF_023721755.1 of Pleomorphomonas sp. NRK KF1. Lineage (GTDB taxonomy): Bacteria > Pseudomonadota > Alphaproteobacteria > Rhizobiales > Pleomorphomonadaceae > Pleomorphomonas. Next base: position 403,989 of record NZ_JAMDLH010000005.1, read on the forward strand.
TCGAGGCGGAAACCCGCTGAGGGCAGCTCGTCCATCAGCCAGCGCCCCCAGTGCTTAAGCTCCTCGTATACCGCCTTGTTGCGGAACTCGATGTCCGAGCCCATCAGGTAATCGAAGTTGCCGAACTCCTCGCCGACTTCGACGCTCCACCCGTCGTCATATGCGTTGACGAGCTTGAAGATGCCGTTCTCGTCCGGATCCTCGATGCGATCGACGCCGCTGAAGCATTTAGCATCCCATATGAACTCAGAATAGCGCCCCTGTCGTCCCGGAAAGGTGAAGCGCGTGTGCGCCGTGGCCTCGAAGGTCTCGGAATCGATTTCCTCGCGATTGTCGGGGTTCACGCGATGCACTTGCACCCGCTCGGTCTCGTCGGCCCCCATCTTGTGATTGAACACCACGTCGTAGATGACGCCGATGCCCTTTTCTTCAAGGGCATGCGCGGCACGCTCCAGCGCACCCCGGTCACCATACTTCGTGGGAACCCCGCCCTTCTGGTCGAACTCGCCGAGGTCGAACAGATCATAGACGTCGTACCCGACCGATTGCCCTCCGGCGGCCCCTTTGTAGACGGGCGGCAACCAAACGTCCGTGACGCCCATATCGGCGAGGGAGGCCGCCTTCTCCTCGATATCTGGCCAAAGACGTCCGTCTCCGGGATAGTACCAGTGGAATGCCTGCAGCAACGTTCTTTGGACCATTTGCAGCCTCAAGGTCGGGAGCGCACCAACTGCGCGCAGCAGATCTTGATCGATAAAAAAGACGCTGCCGCTCCAAAAGGATCGGCAGCGTCATGGAAACGCGGAGGCAAAGTCGGTCAGACCTTGTCGATGGTGTCTTTGAGGGCTTCCTTGCCCTTCCCGACGGCCTTCTGGGCGTCACCCTTGGCTTCCTGGGCGTCGCCCTCGACCTTCAGCTCGGTATCGTCGAGCGCTTCACCGGTGGCCCGCTTGGCCTTGCCGACGGCTTCATTCGTGTAGCCCTTGATCTTGTCGGTGGTGGAACCCATGACTGTCTCCCTTCACGTCTAGCTTGGTTTCGGTTCGGGGAACCGTGAATGAAACGTCGGATGGACAAGTCGGTTCCGAGGATGGCCGACAGTCGGCTTCACCTTGTGGTGAAGGACCGCCGATGTGTTCGGATCGGGCATCCGTGGGGATCGCCGGTATGGTGTGTGTGCCCACTCTGAAACCGGCCGACGCTTACGAGGCGGCCTGCGTCGCGCGGCGGCAAGGTCTCGTTCATTTACCGTGACGGCGAGGTCAGGCCTGCTGGATCACCCGGTTGCGTCTACAAGGCGCGCTGATATCTGACGCCCATCTCAACCCTGGCGGCGTCGCTCTGGTACTGTTCGGCGTTTTGGATACGACAAAGCCCTCCGGAGATTTCTCTCTCGGAGGGCTTTGTGTGTTTGTTCGTTTTGTGAAGAGGTTTGTGTCGTGTGTTTTGTTGTCTTGTCTTGCCCTTTGCAGGCCTGGCAGCGACCTACTCTCCCGCGTCTTGAGACGGAGTACCATTGGCGCTGGGGAGTTTCACGGCCGAGTTCGGGATGGGATCGGGTGCATTTCTCCCCGCCATGACCACCAGGCCGGCGAAGGGCAAGAGCTCGGCTTTCCCTTTTGTTGGGGAGAGCTGAGCGAATGACATGGTCTTTGGCGGCAGCTTTTGGCTGCCGGATCGTGTTGTGTTGTGTCTTGTACATCCTGATGGATGGACAGGGATAATGAGAGCGATGAAGCCGATCGAGCTATTAGTACCGGTAAGCTTCACGCATTGCTGCGCTTCCACACCCG
>NZ_JAMDLH010000006.1 GCF_023721755.1 Pleomorphomonas sp. NRK KF1
TCGAGGACAGCCAGAATGACAGCCATATCCGCCTCACCTGCGCCGGGACAGTCTGCGGCCATCCGAGACGCTATGAAAAGGGGTAAGGCCGAGTGAGCGCCGCCACGATGAGCGCGCCACTTCGCCGAATCGTGAGCGTGGCCGACGAGGCCGGCACACTTCGCCTTGCCGACGACATCGCCGCCATCGCCCGTCCGGGCGACCTCATCGCCCTTCACGGCGACCTCGGCATGGGAAAGAGCGCGTTTGCGCGCGCCGTCGTTCGGCGCCTTGCCGGCGAACCGGATCTTGAGGTGCCCAGCCCGACCTTCACGCTGCTGCAAAGCTACGAGACGGCCCGCTTCCCCGTCCATCACTTCGATCTCTATCGTCTCGCCGATCCCGACGAGCTCATCGAAATCGGCTTCTCCGAGGCCATCGGCGAGGGTCTCTCGCTGATCGAGTGGCCCGACCGGGCGGGCGACGAGTTGCCGGCCGAGCGGCTCGACATCGCCATATCCGAAGGCAAGGACCTCAACGGCCGCCGCTTCTCGCTGGAAGCGCACGGCGACGGCTGGGCGGAGAGGCTCGACGAAACCTTCGCCGTTCGCGACCTTCTCGATCGGGCGGGCCTGGCAGGCGCCGAACGGCGGCATCTGCATGGCGACGCCTCGACGCGCAGTTTCGAGCGGGCGACGGTTGGCGGTCAGGCGGCGGTGGTGATGCGCTGGCCTGCCTGGCGTGCCTACCTGAAGCGAAGCGACGACGACCGCTATGAGGAAATCGTCCACCTCGCCGATAGCCTCACTGCCTTTTCGGCCATTGCCGACACGCTGCGCCGTCACGGCTTCCGCAGCCCGCGCGTTCTCGATCGCGACACCGAACGGCGACTGATGCTGGTCGAAGATCTGGGCTCGGACGGCATCGTGCACAACGGCGTGCCGATCACCGAGCGCTACCTCGCCGCCGCACGGCGGCTCGCCGACCTCGCGGTCGTGGTCTGGCCGGAGATCGCCGCCGATGATGCGGGGAATCGCTGGCCGATGCCGCGCTACGACCGGCGGGCTCTTGCGACCGAGGTTGGCCTCTTCGCCGCTTGGTACGTCCCACATCTGACGGGCGCGTCGCTCGGAGCCGATGACCTTGCCGAATGGAACAACCTCTGGGACGGGCTTCTGACCCGCTTCGACGACGAACAGGGACGGCTGGTACTGCGCGACTACCATTCGCCCAACATTCTCTGGCAGGCCTCCGGCGACCCCATCGGGTTGATCGACTTCCAGGACGGGTTGCTCGGTTCGCCGGCCTACGATTTCGGGGCCCTCGTCACCGACGCCCGCGTCGACATCCCGGACGAGCTCGCGGCCGCGATGATCGCTGCCTATGTCGACCGCCGGCGAACCCTCGACGCGAGCTTCGACGCGGCCGACTTCCTTGAGCGCGCGACGATCCTCGGCGCCCAGCGCAACGCCAAGATTCTTGGTCGCTTCGTCGAGTATGCCGCGCGCACCGGCCGCACCCATCATCTTCGCTTCTTGCCGCGCGTGCGCCGCAACCTCGAAAAAGCGCTGGACGACAAGGTTCTCGCCGGCGTCAAGCTCTGGTATGAACGGCTCGGACTCGCTCAACGGCCGTGAGCCCGTTCTTTCCAACCGCAGAGAGCCCGACCTTTTCAAGATGACCGATGCTGTTTTCCCCTCCGCCTTCCGCCCTCGCCGGGCCATGGTGCTCGCCGCCGGACGTGGCAAGCGGATGCGTCCGATCACGGCGACCACGCCGAAGCCGCTGGTGGAAGTGCTCGGCCGCAGCCTGATCGATCGGGTCTTCGATCGCCTGGTTGAGGCTGAAGTCGAGACGGCTGTCGTCAACGTTCACTACCTCGCCGATCTCGTCGAGGTCCACGTCGGCAAGCGCAGCGACCTTTCCGTCGTCGTCTCCGACGAACGCGGCCTGCTGCTCGACACCGGCGGCGGTGTCGTCAAGGCGCTGCCTCATCTCGGCGCCGAGCCCTTCTATCATCTCAACTCCGACTCCATCTGGATCGAGGGCGTTTCCGCCAACCTGCCGCTGCTGGCCCGCGCCTGGGATGGCGATCGCATGGACGGGCTGCTGCTGCTCGCCCCCATCGTCGGCTCGGTCGGCTATCACGGCGTCGGCGATTTCGACATGGCCGGAGACGGACGCCTGACCCGGCGGCGCGAGCGTACGGTCGCCCCCTTCGTCTACGCCGGCGTTGCCATTCTCAAGCCGGAGATATTTGCCGATCGCCCGCTGGCCCCCTTCTCGCTCAATCGCATTTTCGACGAACTGATCGGCCAGGGACGCCTGCATGGCGTCCGGCTGGAAGGTACCTGGCTGCACGTCGGCACGCCCGAAGCGATCAGACAGGCGGAGCGGACCATCCTGACATCGGCGGAGTAGGCAATGACCGGGCGCGTCTTCACCATCCACCCCGGTGCGCCCTTCCTCGCCACGCTGGCCGAAGCGCTTCTCGACGGCCGCCTGATTGCCGGCCGCGACTATCGGCACCACCCTCTCGACCTTGCCGACGTCAGCATCTACCTGCCAACCCGCCGGGCCGGGGCGGCGCTGAGACAGGCGTTTCGCGACGCCTTCGGAGCCGGGGCGGCGATGCTGCCGCGCATCCTGTCGATATCCGACGTGCTGGAGGCGGAAGACGACCTCCTGGCACCGGAAGCGCTCGACCTGCCGCCTGTCATCGCCGCCGCCGAACGACGGCTGATGCTGGCCCGCCTCGTCGCCCGCTGGCGCGAACGCGTGGCGAGCGATCAGTTGCTGACACCGGCCGGTCAGCCGGTTGTCGTACCGGGCTCGCCGGCGGAAGCGCTTAATCTTTCCGCCGACCTTCTCGCACTCCTCGACCAGGCCGAGCTGGAAGGCGTCGACTGGAGCAAGCTCGATGCGCTGGTTCCGGACGATTATGCGGCCTGGTGGCAGCTGTCGCTCAACTTTCTCAGGATCGCCACCGAGGCATTGCCGGCCGCCATCGCCGAGCGTGGCCGGATCGGCGCCGGGCCCTTTCACCGCGCCATGGTCGAGGCGACCATAGCTCGCTGGCAGGTCCGGCCGCCGTCCGGTCCGGTGATCATCGCCGGCTCGACCGGCTCGGTGCCGAGCACTGCCGATCTGATGTCCGCGGTGCTGTCGCTTTCCGAAGGCGCGGTCGTATTGCCCGGCCTCGACATTGCCGCGCCGGCCGAGACGATCGCCGCCAGCGTCTTTGATTGTGCCCACCCCGAGCACACCATGAACAAGCTCGTCGAACGGTTTGGCGTCGAGCGGGAGAGCATCGGTCAGCTGGGTGAGCCGGAGGCGGCGATGGCCGTCCGCTTCGACATCGTCCGGCGGGCCCTTGTGCCGGCCGCCGTTACCGATCTCTGGCCGCAGCATGCCGCCGTCCTCGATGCCGACCCCGAAGGTACTGATGCCGCACTGGCCGGGATTTCTCTCGTCGTCGCCGCCAACGAGGCCGAAGAGGCACTCGCAGCCGCCATCGCCCTCCGCCAATGCCTCGAGAACCCGGCCGCGCGATCGATCCTCGTCACGCCCGACCGCACCATCATTCGCCGTGTCGTCGCCGAGCTCGAGCGGTTCGGCATCGAGGTGGAGGACACCGCCGGCCAGCCGCTGCCTCAAACCTCCTACGGTCAGCTCGCCCTGCTTCTGGTCGAGGCCGCCGCCGAAGATTTCCCGCCGGTGAAGGTGGCTGCGATCCTGGGTCATCCTGAGGCGCGCTTCGGCTGGACCGCAGCGCGGATCCGCCCGGCCGGACGTCTGATCGCCCGCAAGGTATTGCGCGGCCCCCGGCTTGCCGGCGGCGTTCCCGCTATCTCGAAGGCGTTGCAAGCGTTGGCGGAGCAGGCCGAGGCGGGGGGCGAGAGCACCCTCCTGTCGGATGCGATTGCCCTTGCCTCCGCCTTCGGTGACGCCATGGCGCCGCTCGTCGCCGCGGCAACCTTGCCGGCCCCGACTCTGGTCGACTTTCTTGACGCCCTGCGAGAGACGCTGGCTCATGTCACCCGCCGCCCCGAAGACGACAAAGACGAACCGACCCGGGCGGAACGGCAGCTTCTGTCGATTCTCGACGAGCACCTCCGCGCTCCCGACGCCGGACTGGCGCTCACCGGCGCCGATTTCGCCCCCGTCCTGCGCGCCCTGATCGGCAATGTCCTGGTGCTGACGCCAAGCCGGCGCGCTCGCGTCATGGCCACCGGCCCGATCGAGGCGCGACTTCTGCCGACCGATCGCCTCGTGCTGGTCGGCCTCGACGAGGGCGTTTTCCCGCCCGTTACCGACACAGGCGCCTGGCTGTCGCGGCCGATGCGCGCCGGTCTCGGCCTCAGCCCGCCCGAGGTCCGCATCGGCCTGTCCGCGCACGATTTTTCCTCGGCCCTTGGCGCAGAAGACACGGTATTGATCCGCTCGGCGCGACGCGGCGGCGCACCGACGGTGCCGACCCGCTTTCTCCAGCGCCTGGCCAGCCTGATCGGTCCGGCGCGAACGGAGGCCATGATGGCGCGTGGCGACCGCTTCATCGACTGGGCGCGCCGGCTCGACGACCGGACGGCCGTATCGCGCGCGCAGCGGCCAAATCCCACACCGCCGGTGGCGGCAAGGCCGCGCATGCTGCCGGTCACCGACATCGAAACGCTGATCCGCGACCCCTACGCCATCTATGCCAAGCGTATCCTGAAACTCAGGCCGCTCGACAGCTTCGGCGAAACGCCCGATTTCGGTACGCGTGGGACGCTCATCCACGACGTTCTCGCCGACTTCGCGGCGACCTGGACCGCGCCCTGGGATGAGGCGGCCGTCGCAGCGCTGATCGAGTTTGGCCGGGGGCGATTCTCCGAAGCGCTGGCCGCCCATCCGGAAGTCCACGCGCTCTGGTGGCCGCGCTTTCAGGCACTGGCCCGCTTCATCGTGCTGGAGTTCGAAGCCAAACGCGCGCCACTGGCTCGCCATCCCGAGATCGAAGGCAGCATGAATGTCACCGACGACTTCGCGCTGACCGGTCGAGCCGACCGGGTCGACATCGAAGAGGATGGCCGCGTTACCATCATCGACTTCAAAACCGGCCGGGCGCCCACGGCGGCGCAGATCGCCGCGCAGCTGACGCCGCAGCTGCCGCTCGAAGCGGTCATCGCCCGCCACGGCGGCTTTGCTCGCCTGACGAGCCCGCGCGAAGCGGCCGAACTCGTGCACGTTGTCCTGCGCGGCCTCGAAGGGCGCGACGAGATCGAAAGCTATACCGGTCACGCGCCGCGCGGTGGCGATCCGGTGACACTGGAGGAGACCATAGCCGAGGCGGAACTGCGCCTGCGCGGCCTCGTGCGCGCCTATGCCGATCCGAAGCGAGGCTACCTGTCGCGCGCGCGCCCCTTCCGCAAGACCGACCGCGGCGACTACGACCATCTCGCCCGGGTCATCGAGTGGAGCATCGAGGACGACGGAGGCGAGGAATGAAAATCCCGGCCGCAACGCGTCAAACGCAGCTTCTCGCCACCGACCCCAAGGCCTCCGCCTTCGTGTCGGCCAACGCGGGGTCGGGGAAGACGTGGGTGCTGACGCGCCGGGTGATCCGCCTGTTGCTCGACGGCGTCGACCCCGGCCGCATCCTCTGCCTCACCTTCACCAAGGCGGCGGCGGTCGAGATGTCCGGTCGCATCTTCGACGAGCTCGGCCGCTGGGCCGGTCTTGCCGACGATGAGTTGGTTGGCGTTCTGTCGGAGCTGGAGGGACAGCCGGTGCCGCCGGAACGACTGGCGCCGGCACGGCGGCTGTTCGCCCGTGCCATCGAAACGCCGGGTGGCCTGAAGATCCAGACCATCCACGCGTTCGCCGAGGCCCTGTTGCAGCGCTTCCCGCTTGAAGCCGGGCTCGACGGCCGCTTCCGCGTTCTCGACGACGCCCGTGCGGCCGACCTCTACGCCGAGGCGAGGGCCGAGCTTCTGACTGACTGCGCCGCCCATCCCAACAGTCCCGAAGGTCGCGCCCTCTCCGAGCTGGTGGCGATCGCCGGCGATGAAGCGCTCGATCGGGCGCTTTCCGCCGTCGTCGCGGCCCGTGACGAGCTCGCCGCCTACTTCGACGGTACGGCGTCGGTCGATGAGGCCCTGGCCGCCTTGCCGCAGGTCCTTGGTGCGCCAAGCGGGGCAAGCCGGGAGAGTCTCGTCGGGGAAATGGCAACATCTCCCGCGTTCTCAGGCCAGTTCTTAAGCCGGCTGATCGATGTTCTGGACGCGTCGAAGTCGAAATCCATGACGACGCTCGGCGAGGGTTTTCGTACGGCGCTGGCTGCCGCCGACGCCGAAGCGCGCCGACCACTGTGGCGCGCGCTGTTCCTGACTGCCAGAAGCGAACCGCGCAAGCGCCCGTTCACCAAGGACGTCCTCGACGTGCTGCCGGAAGCCAGCGAGCGTTTCGAAGAGGAAGCGCGACGGCTCATCGGGCTGGAACGAGCGCTGTCGGCGACTCTGTGGGGAACGCGCAGCGCCGCTCTCCTTCGCCTTGCCGACCGGATGATCGGTCTCATCGAAGCCAAGAAGGCCAGGCTCGGCCTCCTCGATTTCGACGATCTGATCGAACGCGCCGCCGCCCTCCTGTCGCACTCGGATGCGGCCGAATGGGTGCAGTACAAGCTCGACGAGGGCCTAGACCATGTGCTCGTCGACGAGGCGCAGGACACCTCGCCGCGCCAATGGCGGATCGTGGAGGCGCTCACCGGCGAGTTCTCGGCCGGCGAAGGAGCGCGATCCGGCCGTCGGCGCACCGTCTTCGCGGTCGGCGACGAGAAACAGTCCATCTATTCCTTTCAGGGCGCGGCGCCTCATCTGTTCGGCTTGACGCGCAGGACCTTGGGCCGGCGACTTGCCGACGCCGGGCTGCCGGTCCACGATCTCCGCCTTACCCTGTCCTTCCGATCGACGGCGGCCGTGGTCGGCGCCGTCGATGCCGTGTTCCGGAATCCGGCAGCGCATGCCGGCCTTTCCACCGATCCCGGTCCGACCGTTCACGAGACGGTGCGCGGTCGCGAGCCAGGGCTCGTCGAGCTTTGGCCAGCGGTCGAGAAACTGCCGGCGCCGCCGCCCGGAAACTGGGAAGACCCGGTCGATGCCACCGCCGCCGCGAGCCCGGCCGTGCGCCTCGCCGCCCGTGTTGCCGACGAGGTCGCCGGCTGGCTGCGCTCGGGCACTCGCATCGCCGCCACCGGCGCGCCGATCCGGCCCGGCGACATCCTGGTGCTCGTCCGCAAGCGCGGCGCTTTCGTCGAGGCGGTCAACCGGGCCTTGAAGCAGCGCGGCGTGGCGGTGGCCGGCGCCGACCGGCTCGACGTGGTCGGCCACATCGTCACCCAGGATCTGCTGGCCGCCGTCCGAGTCGCGCTTCTGCCCGAAGACGACCTGACGCTTGCCACCGTTGCCAAGTCGCCACTCGTAGGCCTCTCGGAAGAAGCGCTGTTTCGCCTTGCTCACGGCCGACGGGGCCGTCTCTGGGACGTGGTTCGGCAGCGGGCGTCCGAGGGGGACGCTGACGCCGAGAGGCTGCGGGCCACCGTCATGCTCTGGATGAGCCGGGCCGACCGGGGCGAGCCCTTCGCCTTCCTGTCGCGAATCGTCGGTCTCGATGGCGGTCGCGCGTCCTACCGCGCCCGTTTCGGCCGCGAAGCCGACGAAGTGATCGACGAACTGCTGACGCTGGCGCTGGCCTATGAGGGCGAGGAAACGGCCGGGCTCAACGGCTTCGTCGACCGGCTCGCCAAGGGCGGCGAACTGATCCGCCGTGAGCTCGATGCCGAGCGCGACGAGGTCCGCGTCATGACGGTGCATGGCTCCAAGGGACTGGAGGCGCCGGTCGTGTTCCTGATCGATCCCGGCGACAAGCCGGCCAGCGAAAAGAACCTGCCCGACATTCTTGCGATAAGCGATGGTCCCAACCCGCCGATCGTCTGGCGGCAGGCAGGCGCCTTCCGCCCGGCGCCCGTGGAAGCGGCGGCGGCGGCCTTCATCACCGCCCAGGAAGAGGAATACAAGCGGCTGCTGTATGTCGGGTTGACGCGCGCGCGGGACCGACTGATTGTCGCCGGTCTCAAGGGCGCCGAGGAAGGCGCCGACCGCCGTTGGCACGGCCTTGTCGAGGCGGCGCTCCGAACCGAAGCCGAGACGGTGAAGGACAGCGATGGCACCATCATCGCCTGGCGCTGGCATGCGCCTGACGAGGCTTCCGCTGCGCCGCCCCAGCCAGCCAGAGCGAACGCCGACGCCCCCATGCCGTTGCCCGACTGGCTGACCCGCAAGGTTATGGAGGCCGCTCCTACCGCTACCGAAATCGCGCCGTCGCGCGCCGCCAGGGCAAGCCAGAACGGCGCGCCGGGGGACGCCTTCGATCCGGCTGCCGCGGCCCAGGGCACATTGCTGCATCGCCTCTTCGAGCTATTGCCCGACATAGAACCACCCGCCCGCGCCAGCGCAGCCGACAGCTACCTCACCCGCCTCTTTCCAGACCTGGCCGACAGCGATCGCAACACGCTGGTCGAGAACACCGTTGCCCTGATGGCGCGGCCGGATCTCGCGCGCCTGTTTTCCCCCGACGCGCGCGCCGAAGCGGCGATCGCCGGCAACATCGCGACGCCGAGAGGCCGATCGATCTCCGTCAGCGGCAGCGTCGATCGACTGCTGGTCGAGCCGGACACCGTTACGATCGTCGACTACAAGACGGCCGCCCGCCCTCCGCGCGCCATTCCCCCAAGGTATGCCCTGCAGCTCGCCCTCTATCGGGCGGTGCTCACGCGCCTCTGGCCCGACCGATCCATTCGCGCAGCGATTCTCTGGACTGCGACCGCGCGGTTCGACGAGGTAGCGACGGACACATTGGACGCGGTGCTCGCAACCTACCTCAAGAGCATGGACGCCGGTACGGAGCCCATCGATCACGAATACGAAATCGATGATCGGCCCTGAAGCAAGAATTCGTTGGCGCTTCGGCCCAAGGCATTGTTTTGACAGAGATCTCTCTTCAGACAAACCAATGGTGCATCGCCACCCTGCCATAGCCCTGCTTGACGCTGCGGGGTCTGCTCCTTAGCTTTCTGTCAACAGGCGCGGCCCGACGATGAGTCGGCGCCGCGTTGTCCATCTTGCGAGGTCTGTCATGTCGACCAAGAAAGTCACCGACCAGTCGTTTCCCACCGACGTGCTTGCCTCGTCGACGCCCGTCCTCGTCGATTTCTGGGCCGAGTGGTGCGGCCCCTGCCGCATGATCGCTCCGGCGCTCGAGGAGATCGCCGGCGAGCTCGACGGCAAGATCACCATCGCCAAGCTCAACGTCGATGAGAACGGCAACACGGCGATGAAATACGGCGTCCGCTCGATCCCGACGCTGATCATCTTCAAGGATGGCGAACCCGCCGCGATGAAGGTCGGCGCAGCCCCGAAGAGCGACCTCACCGCCTGGATCAAGGCTGCGATCTGAAGTCCCGTCGTCATGACATAGAAAACCCCGGTTTCGCCTCGCGGAACCGGGGTTTTTATTTGGTCGGGTTTCAGCTGGCCAGTTTGATATCCCCGATCCATTCGAAGATTTCTTCGGCCTTGCAGGAGCAGCCGCAGGAGCCGGCCCGCGAGCAGGTCGCGCCGGCGGCCAACGGGCGCACCTTGCCCTTGGCAACCCAGAGATCCAGCACGGCTCGGACGGCGTCCTCGCCGGCATCGAAGTGCACCGCGACGTCGGAGAGGGACGCGTTGCCCCGCTCCTTCAGATAGTCACGGACGGTGGAAGGCGTCATCATGGGCTTCACTCCGCCGGCTGCGCGGCGAGCGAACGTCCCCGCGTCCGACCCGCCATCCACATGGCGGCGATGCCCACCGCGAAGATGATGGCGGCCGCCAACAACCAGCGTGTGGAGCTGGCCGGGTGGGCAGCGAACGTCGCAGCCTGATAGAACGAAACGGCGGCGAGATAGCCGATGGCGGTCGTCCAGACGGTGGCAAAAGCTGTCCACCTGCCACCGATCTCGTGACGCATGGCGCCGAGGGCGGCGACGCACGGAGTGTAGAGCAGGATCAGCAGCATGTAGGAGAAAGCCGCGGCGGTTCCGCCGAAGTGCGACTGCATGGCGCCGAACACCGAGCCATCGACTTCAAGCTCCTCGGCGGCGGCGGCGCTGTCATCCACGTAGCCGACATTGATCCCGAGCGGATCGACGAGGCTGCCGCCAAGCGCACCGAGATTCTCGGGAATGGTCGCAAGCGCGTCGAGAAGCTTGCCGCCGAGACCAACCTCTTCCTCGGTAGCTACGGCGCCTTCGGTCGCGGCGGGAGCCGCCCCTTCCGTGCCAACCTGCTCGTAGAGGGCGTTGAGCGTTCCGATCACCGCCTCCTTGGCGAAAATGCCGGTGAACAGACCGACGGCGGCCGGCCAGTTGTCGCGGGTCACACCCATCGGCTCGAACACAGGCACCAGCTCCTGGCTGACGACCGCCAGCACGCTGCCACGCGTATTGTCCCGATCAACGCTGCCGTCGGTACCGATCGCCGACAGGAAAGACAGGACCATGACGATCGGCACGATCACCTGACCGGCGCGGAGGATGAACTCACGCAGGCGCTGCCAGGCCTGAACGATGACGGAGCGGATGGTGGGAATGTGGTAGGGCGGCAGCTCCATGACGAAGCGGGTCGGCTCGCCGTCAAGCAGCGTCGACTTCAGGACGAGGCCAGTGAGCACGGCAAAGGCGAGACCGACGATATAGAGGCCGAAAACGATGTTCTGGCCGCTCACCGGGAAGAACGCGGCCGCGAACAGTGCGAACACCGGAAGGCGGGCGCCGCAGGACATGAAGGGCGCCATCAGCGACGTCATGATGCGGTCGCGGCGGCTTTCGAGAGTACGCGTCGCCATGATGGCCGGCACGTTGCAGCCGAAGCCGACGATCAGCGGCACGAAGGATTTGCCCGGCAGACCGATCGCCCGCATGGCGCGGTCCATGACGAAGGCGGCGCGGGCCATGTAGCCGGAGTCCTCGAGGAAGGACAGGAACAGGAACAGGCAGGCGATGATCGGCACGAATGTCGACACCGTCTGGATGCCCGAACCGAAGCCGACGAGAGCCGCCTCGACGATGGGAGGCGTGCCAATGGAGGCAAGCAGCTCGCCGAAGCTGTCTACGAAGACGGCGCCGAACGCCTGATCGAAGAAATCGATGAAGGCTCCGCCCACCGAGATGGTGAACAGGAACATCAGGTACATGGCGAACAGGAAGATCGGGACGCCCAGCACGCGATTGAGGACGATGCGGTCGATCATCTGCGACATTGAAGCGGACAACCGCTGCGTCCGCCGGAAGACGCCGGTCATCAGTTCGCCGATAAAGCGATAGCGGCCGTCGGCGATGACGATGTCGGCATCCTCGCCGGTCGCCGCTTCGATGGCGGCGCGGGCACTAGCAACGTCGCCGGCCAAGCTCGGTCCGGCAATGGCCTCGGCCAGCGTGTCGCCTTCGATCAGCTTGAGCGCCACCCAGGCCGGGTCGGCCTTTGCCACGAGGGCGCCATCGGCGACGAGCGGCACCAAGGTGGAAATGGCTGCGACGACTGCCGGGTCCTGCTCGGGCCGGGCAACGGGCCTCTGTCCTGCGCGAGCAGCCTCGACGATCGCCGACTTGATGGCGCGACGGCGACCATGGCCATGATGATGACCGTGGTGATGGGCGTGTTGATGACGACCGAGCCCGCGCGTCGCGACCGTCGGAATGACGGGGCAGCCGAGCCGCTTCGACAGTTCGTCGATGTCGATTTCGACGCCGTCCGCTTTGGCCATATCCATCATGTTGAGCACGACGAGCATCGGCACGCCGAGCTCGATGAGCTGGGTGGTGAGGTAGAGATTGCGTTCGAGGTTGGACGCATCGACGATATTGAGGACTAGGTCGGCTTCGCCGGACATGACGAAGTCGCGCGCCACCCGCTCATCCTGCGAACCGGCGTCGGCGCTGCCGATCAGGTAAACGCCCGGCAGATCGACCACATCCACCGACTGGCCTTCGAAGATGAAGCGGCCCACGCGCTTTTCGACGGTGACGCCCGGCCAGTTGCCGACCTTCTGCGTCGCACCGGTCAAGGCGTTGAACAGCGTGGACTTGCCACAGTTGGGATTACCGACGACGGCGACGACGAGAGGCTTTTCCGCGACCATCATACGGCCTCCAGCTCAAGGATGGCCGCTTCGGACTTGCGAAGGGTCAGCGTGAAGTTGCGAACGGAGATTTCGATCGGGTCGCCGAGCGGCGCCTTGCGCCGAACTTCCAGCACCGCGCCAGGGGTCAGTCCCATGGCGAGCAGGCGCTGCCGGTAACCGCGATCGCCGGCCACCAGGCCCGTGACGCGGGCGCTGTCGCCCGGCTTCATCGTTTCGATCGAAAGGCCCATTCATTCGCACTCCGCCCAGTGGAGCGCCCGGCCGGATTATCCCAGCCGGCAGCATCGACACTGCAACTCACTCTCAACTGTATATGTCCTCGTGCAGATGCCTCTCAATTCGTATTCGACCTTAGACTTAACGAATCTCACGGAGGGTGCAGAAAAAACACAGTGTTTTCGGCGGTCGTGCGCGTGCAAACATGGCAGTAGAACAACGCTCTACGCGTGTAGAATCCGCCCGTTCCTGGTCGCCTTGGACGACACCCTCGCCGAAAGGAGGCTGGAAATTCGATTTCCTCCGGTCTAAACTTGCTTTCTGCAGTGAACTTTGAATGTCGACGGTTCACAGCGGTAGGCGGTCGATGAACATCTCATAGATAAACCGATTAATCCGCCGACGAATACTGTCCTCGCTCTTGCTGCGCGGATGATCGGTCGCTGACCGGGAAGACCGGACAAGATCACTCAATGGGCGCTGCCCTTGATGGATTCCTGCTTTAAGACCAGCGTGTTGACAGACGGGAGTGGGAAACCGGAGATTGGAGGGCAAGGAAGGTGCCCTGCAAAAAACGCATAGCAGTAAAACCTTCGCAGTTTCACGTAGTCCCCGGTTGAGTACTTACGACAACGTTCCGCCACGCCTCTATAACGGCAGAAGGGTCTATCGGTAACAACACCGAAGCCCAAGTAAGTTTCGTATAGTTTTGACTGAAATCAAGGTCAGAACTCCATCGGCAGCTGAACATCGGCGTATCGTTGCCCGGACCTCGGCCAGTGACTGATCGGACGGGGGCGGGCAGGAACACCAGATGCAGCAGGACGGATGCAGCAAATGAGCGCGAAATATCCAGGTCTTCCCACGGTCATCAACGGCAACGGCGCCGTTGCCCATGTCATGGGCCACGTATGCGGCGGCGTCATCGGCTACCCGATTACGCCCTCGACCGAGATTTCCGAAATCTACGAGAGCTTCCGCGCTGGCGGCGGCTGCAACGTCTGGGGTCGTCACCCGTTCTTCTACGAGCCGGAAGGTGAGCATTCGGCCCAGTCGGGCGCCCTGGGCGCGGCGCTGACCGGCGGCAAGTTCATCTCCAATGCCTCGTCCTCGCAGGGCATCCTCTATGGCCTCGAGTCGCACTACGTGACCGTCGGCAAGAAGGCCGGCGGCTTCGTGCTGCAGGTTGCCGCCCGCGTCGTGTCGAAGCACTCGCTCAACGTCATGGCCGGCCATGACGACGTCTACTCGCTGCTGCCCACCGGCTACACCATCCTGTTCGGCGCCAACCCGCAGGAAGCGGCCGACCTCGCCGCCATCTCCTACAAGGTGTCCGCGCTGTCGCTGGTGCCGGTCGCCAACTCGATGGACGGCTTCGCGACCTCGCACATGCTGTCGGAAGCCAAGATGCCGGAACCGGCGCTGCTGAAGGAGTTCCTCGGCGACCCGACCGGCCGCATCAAGTGCCCGACCGTCGCTCAGGAAATCCTGTTCGGCGCCAAGGGTCGCGCCTATCAGCTACGCCAGTGGCTGGTGCGCAAGAAGGATACCTTCGTCGCCGCCGACGCCACCTCGCTCAAGGCCTATATTGACGCCAACGAAGACGCCATCGAGGCCGACAACGAAGGCAAGCTGATCGAGACCGCCGCCAAGTGGGTTCCGGCCGATCTCAAGGGCCAGTTCAAGCGCCAGTGGCTAAATGCCTGGGAAAAGGGCACCCGCCAGCTGGTCCCGGCCCTTGTCGACATCCACAACCCCGGCCTGACCGGTGGCGTGCAGAACCAGCCCGACTTCCAGTCCGGCGCCGCCGACCATCGCACCCACTTCGTCGTGGACGTGCCGAAGTTCGTCAAGCAGGCCATGGACGAGTACGGTGAGCTGACCGGCCGCCACTATTCGCCCATCATGACCTACAAGACGGAAGACGCCGACTACGTCATGATCGGCCTCGGCTCGGTCACCGATGACGTCGAGGCGGTTGTCGATTACCTGCGCTCGAAGGGCCGCAAGGTCGGCTCGATCGCCGTCAAGCTGCTGCAGCCGTTCCCGGAAGCCGAACTGATCGCCGCCATCGCCGGCAAGAAGGCCGTCACGGTGCTCGAGCGTTCGGACGATACCGCGCTCACCGGCTTCGTCACGCAGGCCCTGTTCAAGGCCCGCGAGAATGCCGACGGCGGCCGCCACGAAGGCATCCCCGCCATCGACAAGCTGCCGAAGGTCACCACGGCCATCTTCGGTCTCGGCGGTCATGACCTGCAGTCGCGCCACATCGTCGCCGCCTTCGACAACATGGAAGCGGCCCGCAACAACCCGTTCGTCTACCTCGGCTCGCAGTTCTTCTCGAAGAATCCGAATGCGCGCATGAGCGAAGTCCAGGCCAAGCTCAAGGCTGCCTATCCGCAGACCGAGTTCATGGCTCTCGAGACGGGCGAGAATCCGCGCCTGCTGCCCGACGATGCCTTCCGCGTCCGCTTCCACTCGGTGGGCGGTTACGGCACCATCGCCACCGGCAAGCTCCTGACCGACATCCTGGCCGGCGCCCTCGGCCTCTACTCCAAGGCCGCTCCCAAGTACGGCTCGGAGAAGTCCGGCGCGCCCACCAACTACTACATCACCCTGTCTCCGGAGCCGGTGAAGATCACCAACGCCGAGATCGAGGACGTCGAGATCGTCATCTCGCCGGACCACAAGGTCTTCGCGCACTCCAACCCGCTGCGCGGTCTTGCCAAGGGTGGCACCTTCATCCTGCAGACCTCGAAGTCGCCGCTTGAGGCGTGGCTCGACATGCCGGCCTCGGCCCGCAAGACGATCCGTGATCGTGAGATCAAGTTCCTGGTGGTCGACGCCTTCGCCGTCGCCAGCAAGAATGCGCCTTCGCCGGAACTCGCCACCCGCATGATGGGCATCGCCTTCATCGGCGCGCTCTGCGGCCACGAGAAGCGCATCACGGCCGGTGCCGACCGTGCCGCCATCCTGGAGAAAGTGCGTCAGCAGATCTCCAAGAAGTTCGGCGCCAAGGGCGAAGCCGTCGTCGCCGGCAACATGGCGGTCATCGCCGAGGGTGCCGAGGCGACCCACGAAGTCGCCTACAACGATCCGGCCTTCGTCAAGGCCGAGGCCGACGCTCCGGCGCATCAGGGCCGCTCGGTGGCGATCTCCGCCTCCATGTGCAGCCTCGAAGCCTCCTCGCCTGCCGGTATCTTCGATGCCGAGTATTACGAGGACATGCTGGCTGGTCCCTTCAAGGACGGCACCATCGGCGAGTCGCCGGTTCTGCCGGGCACCGGCATGTTCATGCCGGCCGGTTCCGCCGCCATGAAGGACAAGGGCCTGTTCCGCCGGCAGGTGCCGGTGTTCGACGCCGAGAAGTGCACGGCCTGTCTTGAGTGCACTCTGGTCTGCCCCGACGCCGCCATGCCGTCGACGGTGCACGAGATCGACGATCTCGTCGCCACCGCCGCTCGCCAGATCGACGTCGCGGAAGCCCGCCGCGCCGAAATCGTGAGCAAGGCGCCGGCGATCGCCACCGCCATCCGCGAAGTCTACAAGGCTCAGCCGAAGGCCCGCGCCTTCCATGAGATCTTCGCCCAGGTGGCGCCCGGCATCGCTGCCGGCGACGCGTCGCTCGCCCTCGACTTCGACAAGATGACGACGGTTCTCGCCAACTTCCCGGTGGCGCGTACCCGCCTGTTCTTCGACCAGGCCGAGAAGAAGGTGCCCGGTTCCGGCGCCCTCTATTCGGTTGGCCTCGACCCGTGGAAGTGCTCGGGCTGTCTCGAGTGCACCACCGTCTGCGGTTCCGATGCCCTGGTTCAGACGGAGCAGGACGATGCGCTGCTCGAGACGCTTCAGGCTCGCTTCGAGTTCCTGACCAAGACGGCCAACACGCCGTCGCGCTTCACCGAGCAGCTCACCGGCGCCAACGCCAAGCGTCTCATCCTCGACCGCGACAACTACTATGCCATGACCGGTGGTCACGGCGGTTGCCGTGGCTGTGGCGAAGTCACCGCTCTGCGCCTGATCATGGCGGCGAACAACGCTCTCCAGGGCCGCGCCCGCAAGGAGCACATCGCCGAGGTCGAAGCGCTGATCGGCAAGCTTGAGACCAAGCTCGCCAGCGTGACCGACGAGGCGCGTGCCGCCCGCATCAAGTCGGCGCTCGAGACGATCAACCATCACCTCTTCCTTCTGGAGAGCGGTCCGACGGGCGAAGGCCCGGCTGCCGCGGTGGTTGCCAACTCGACCGGCTGTTCGAGCGTGTACTCCTCGACCTTCCCGTACAACCCCTACCGCGATCCGTGGGTGAACAGCCTGTTCCAGGATGCTCCGGCGCTCGCCAAGGGTATCTACGAAGGCATCGCGGCCGACGTGCTGGTGAACTTCCGTGCCATGCGCATCGCCGAGCTCGAGCTCGACGACAAGTATGATCCGGCAGTCCACGACAAGATGTTCCGGACCTTCGGTTGGGAGCAGTTCAGCGACACCGAACTCGGCCGCCTGCCGACCGTGTTCTCCATCGGCGGCGACGGCGCCACCTACGACATCGGCTTCGGCGCGCTGTCGCGGTTGCTCTCGACCAAGACACCGATCAAGGTGATCGTGGTCAACACCGGCGTGTACTCCAACACCGGTGGCCAGGCTTCGACCTCGTCGCTGATCGGTCAGGACTCCGACCTCGCCCGCTACGGCGCGGCGCATGCCGGCAAGACTGACAACCGCAAGGAACTGGGCCTGATCGCCGCCTTCCACCCGGCGGTGATGGTGGTGCAGACTGCGACCTCCATCCAGGGCCACTTCCTGAAGAACGTCCTCTCCGCCCTGTCGCGGACGACGTCTCCGGCCATCATCGACGTCTACACGCCCTGCCAGGGCGAGCAGGGCATCGGTGACGACGTGTCGAGCGAGCATGCCCGCCTCGCCGTCGAGAGCCGCACCAGCCCGGTCTACGTCCACAATCCGGACGGCGGCTCGGTGCTGAAGGAGCGCTTCTCGCTGGACGGCAACCCCGACGTCGAGCAGGACTGGACGACCCTCGTCCTGACCTACACCGACGCCGACGGCAACGAGCAGACGAAGGAAGTGCCGCTCACCCCGGCCCACTTCGCTCATCAGGAAGGCCGCTTCAAGAAGCAGTTCACCGGCAAGCCGCTTGCCGATGACGTCAACAACGCCGTGTCGATCGACGAGTTCATCGACCTCAGCGACGACGAGCGGGTCGGCAAGATCCCGTTCATCTGGGAAGTCAAGAAGGGCAAGCTGATCCGCTTCCCGGTGCCGGCCCAGATCGTTCGCCTGGTCGAAGAGCGCCGTCGCTTCTGGCGCACGCTCCAGAACCTCGCCGGCATCGACGCTGCCAAGCTCGACGAGGCCCATCAGGCCGAACTCGACGCCCTGCAGAGCCGCTACGACGAAGCTCTTGCGGAGATCGAGACGCTGAAGGGCGCCGCGACCAGCGCTGCCGAGTAATCGGCTACTAAATGCAAGTTGATTTGGCCGCCGGGAAACCGGCGGCCTTTTCTTTACTTGTTCATTACCTGAAAAATGACTACGTCAAAGTACTATCAAAAGCGAAACAACATATCTCTTTAATACGATATTAGTTCGCCCTGCCGATCATGCGGGCTCCGAGGACCGAATGCACTCCACGCGTCTGCCCGTGGTTCAGCAATGGGTCTCGTCTCTCCATCGCAAGCCATGTCTCTCCCTCCCTTGCCCGCAAGGGAAGGCGCCGACGCTTTGCCCACCCCTCCCCAGGGAGCCTTCATGCGGAACTTTTTCGCCCGCGTATCCGTACGCTGCTACTCGATCGTCGCCTTTGTCTTGCTCGGATTGGGATTCATGGCCGGGTATGGGCTATGGCAGCTGGCTGCCGAGATAAGGGCCGGACGCCTCGACCAGTTGCAGGCCGTCGTCGACAGCGCCGCGTCGATGGTGGCGGCCGAAGCGAAGCGCGTATCGGCCGGTGAGACGGACGACAAGACCGCCGCGAAGATCGTCGCCGACACCATGTCCAACATGCGCTTCAACACGTCGGACTACGTGTTCGTCATCGACGACAATGGCCAGATGCTCGCCCATCCCGACCCCAAGCTGCGTGGCAACGACACCGCCTACACCCGCAAGGGACCGGACGGCCGCGCGGTCATCCAGGAAATGGTCGCCTTGGCCCGCAAGGAGGGCGCGGCATCGATGACCTATGACTGGACCAACGCCAACACCGGGGCCAGCGAACCGAAGGCAGCCATCGTGCGTCATGTGGATGCCTTTGGGGGCGTTACCGTCGCCGCGACGACCGTCGTGGCCGATGTCAACGCGCAGATCCGCGCCGCCGCGGGGCGTTACTCAGGACTGGCCGCGCTGCTGACCCTTGCGTTAACCGCGGTCGTTGTCCTGATCGCCCGATCGATCAGTCAGCCAACCGCCCGTATCCAGGCCGCCCTCAAGGCGGTCGGAGACGGAGATTATCACTTCGCAATCGACACCAGCGCCCATGGCGAGCTGGGCGACATGGCACGAACGCTGGCGCAGTTGCGCGACAGTCTGTCGCGCGGCGAGGAAGATCGCGCCGCCGGCGAGCGTTTGCGCGAGGAGATGCAGGCTCAGGTGACCAGCAATCGACTTCTGCTCGCCGACGACTTCGAGAAATCGATCGGCGAGATGACCCGCGCTTTCGTCGCATCGTCGGACAGCCTGCTCGGCTCGGCCCGTCAGCTGTCGCAAGCCGCCGACGCGGGTATCTCCAATGCTCGTACGGTGGCCGACGCGGCCGACGAGTCGGTTCGCAACGTCGAGACCGTGGCAGCCGCCACCACACAGCTCGCCATGTCGGTGGAGGAAATCGCGAAGCAGGTCGCCGAGTCCAACAAGGTTGTCGGCCTTGCCGCCGAGGAAGCCACCCGCACCGAAGTCGACATCAACGCCCTGTCGGAGTCGGCGGCCAAGATCGGCGAAGTGGTGGCGCTGATCAACTCCATCGCCGAACAGACCAACCTCCTGGCGCTCAACGCCACCATCGAGGCGGCGCGGGCCGGAGAGGCCGGAAAGGGCTTTGCCGTCGTGGCGAGCGAGGTCAAACAGCTCGCCTCGCAGACCGCCCGGGCAACGGAAGACATTTCCGCCCGTGTCGCCGGCATCCAGAAGGCGACCGGCGATACCGTTCAGTCGATCGGCCGCATTGTCGAGACCATCGACTCCATCCGCAGCATATCAGCGGCAATAGCCGGTGCCGTCGAGGAACAGAGCGTCACGACACAGGAGATCGCCGGCAACACGCAGCTTGCCGCCGACGGTTCTGCAACGGTGACGCAGAACATCCACGCGTTGTCAGGCAACGTCGGCACCACCGCCGAAGCATCCCGGACCCTCGAGACACTGTCCGGCGACCTCGCCGGCCGGTCCGAACGGCTGAAACAGGACGTTGCCGGCTTCATAGCCATGCTGAAATCCGCCTGACCGATGCTCGGCAAAACGGAAAGGGCGCCCCGAAAGGGACGCCCTTTTCGCTTGATTCAGCTTATCGCAGTGGAACGTCAGCCGACGAAGGCGCGCTCGACGACGAAGGTATTGGGGGCGTTGTTGGCGCCCTCGACGAGGCCGAAATGCTCCAAGCGATCCTTGGTGTCCTTGATCATCGCCATCGATCCACAGATCATCGCGCGATCGGTGGCGGGGTCGAAGGGAAGCACGCCGAGGTCGGAGAACAGCTTGCCGGAATCGATCAGGTCGGTGACGCGGCCCTGACGCGGGTGGGGCTCGCGCGTCGCCGAGTCATAGAGGCGAAGCTTGCCGGCGGCGAGCTCGCCGAGAAACTCGTGATTGACCACTTCTTCGTAGAGCTCGCGAGCATAGTCGAGTTCGGCCACCTCACGGCACGTCTGGACGAGAATGACCTCGTCGAACTTTTCGTACACATCGGGGTCGCGAATGAGGCTGGCGAAGGGGGCGACACCGGTGCCAGTCGACAGAAGATACAACCGCTTGCCCGGCAGCAGCGCGTCAATGACCAGGGTTCCCGTCGGCTTCTTGCGCATCAGAATGGTATCGCCGACCTTGACCTTCTGCAGGTACTCGGTGAGCGGGCCGCCCGGCACCTTGATCGAGAAGAACTCGAGTTCGTCGTCCCAGGCCGGACTTGCCACAGAGTAGGCGCGAAACACCGGTCGCTCGGCGTTCGGCAGACCGATCATCACGAACTCGCCCGAGCGGAAGCGGAAGCTCGCCGGACGCGTCGTGCGAAAGCGGAACAACCGGTCGGTGTAATGACGAACTTTAGTCACCGTCTCGGCGAAGACGTTGTCGGGAATCGGGAAGGCCTGGGCGCCCTCGGCGCTGGTCGCAACTGTCGACGTGTAGGCGTTCAAGGTCGGCTTCCTCTGCCTGTGCATATCCGGCCGCGACCAACGCAAGACCGCGTCGTCGGGCCATGATCACGTGCAAGGGTGATAGCACCCACTCCCTTCCTAAATGAAGCAAACGAGTTGCAAATTCCAGTCATTCCAAGGAAAAAACCGCCGACGAGGCCGCATGGCTGAGTTGCAGAGCGGGCAAACAAGTCCCACCCACAGTGTGGCCAAGCCTCGCGATGGTCTCAGCGGAGTGCGGCAGCACCCGCCCGCGAGGGGCGCGCAGACTTGGCGCCAACCTCTTGCGCCCCGGAGGCGGTGCGCGACAGGCCGGCGCGTACGGACATGGCGGCGAAGGCGGCCAGTTCGAACGCCGTGACGGCGAGAACCACCGAAAGGGCAATTTTCCAGCCAGGCAATGCCAACGCAAACGCGCCGACGCCGGAACCGAAGGCCACGATCGCCGCCAGCAAGACGAGTGCAACGAGGCGGACCCGCACACCGGCGACAAACCCCATCAAACCCGACATAGCGACTATGAACAGCATGGCCATACTCCGGACAAATCCTGATATCCGAACTATGGCAGACCGCGCTTAGGACCCGCTTACAAAAATAGCTCAAATTTGATTGAACCGGACGTGTGCCCTTATCACGAAGCGGACGGTGCCGACGCCGGGCGGATGTCGGCAAGCCGGTCGAGGGCGGCTCGCGGATCGAGACGCCCGTCGTAAAGCGCCCGGCCCGTGATGGCACCGTCGAGGACCGCCGATTCCGGCTGGCAAAGCGCCTCAATGTCGTCCATCGAAGCAAGGCCACCGGAGGCGATCACCGGGATCGATACGGCTCGCGCGAGCGCCAACGTGGACGGAAGGTTCAGCCCCTTCAGTACCCCATCGCGATCGATATCCGTGTAGACGATGGCGGCGACGCCGGCGTCCTCGAAGCGACGAGCGAGTTCGGTGGCGGTCAATTCGGCGCTCTCCGCCCAGCCCTCGACGGCAACCTTGCCGCCGCGTGCATCGATGCCGACCACGACACGGCCAGGGAAAGCCTTTGCCGCCGCCTTCACCAGATCCGGATCACGCAGGGCCACCGTGCCGAGGATAACGCGGGAGATGCCCTTGCCGAGCCAGGCGTCGATGGCCGCCATGTCGCGGATGCCGCCGCCGAGCTGGACCTTCATGCCCGGCGCCACCGCTGCGAGGATGGCATCGACCGCCGCACCATTCACCGAGCGGCCGGCAAAGGCGCCATTGAGGTCGACGACGTGCAACCAGGGAAAGCCGATGCCATGGAAAGCGCGCGCCTGGGCAGCCGGGTCGGCGTTGTAGACGGTGGCGGCATTCATATCACCGAGCTTCAGGCGGACGCAGGCGCCGTCCTTGAGGTCGATGGCGGGATAGAGAATCACGGGCGCCACCTCAGGAAGTTGGCAATGAGACCGAGACCGAGCGTCTGGCTTTTCTCGGGGTGAAACTGGGTGCCGGCGATGTTGTCGCGGCCGACCATGGCCGTGACCGACCCGCCGTAGTCGGCAACCGCGACCAGTGCGTCGGTCTCGCGCAGCGTCATGTGATAGCTATGGACGAAATAGGCATGCAGCCCCTTGTCGCCGGTCGCCAATCCTTCAAGAAGAGCATGAGGGCGCACGAGATTCAGCGTGTTCCAGCCCATGTGCGGCACCTTGAGCGCCGGATCGCCCGGCGCGATCGGTTCGACGTCGCCATCGATCCAGCCGAGGCCTTCGGTGATCGTCTTCTCGAGGCCACGCTGCGCCATCAGTTGCATGCCGACGCAGATGCCAAGGAAAGGCCGGCCTTTCCGCACGACCGCTTCGGTCAGAGCCTCGATCATGCCGGGAACGGCGGCGAGCCCCGCCTTGCAGTCGGCGAAGGCACCGACGCCCGGCAATACGATGCGCTCGGCAGCACGAACGGCGTCGGGATCGGACGTGACCAGAATGGTATCGTCAGCCCCGTCGCGAGCCGCCCGTTCGAACGCCTTGGCCGCCGACCGCAGGTTGCCGGACCCATAATCGATGATGGCGACAGTCATGGCCGCGCTCCACTTTCGGGAAAGAGGCCGAGGACGCCCGGCGGGACGCTTCGGCCTGGGTGAAGAGCAGGAGGAGTCGTCGGCGACGAGGCAGGCCGCGGCTGGACGAGCCAGGCGTCGAAGAAGCGCCGCTCGGCCGCATCGCGGCTTTCCCCTTCCACGACACCGCTTTCCCGGAAGCCGCGCAGCCTCAGCGAGAGGCGTCGAACGTCGTTGGCGACGACGCCGGTTGCGATCGCCAGAATCAGTTCGAAGCCGGTGGTGGTGACAGGTCCGAGCCAGCGCTCGGAGAGCGTGATCAGGACGGCCAGCGCGATCCAGCCGACAAGGCCCAGCCACTCACGGTGTCGCAGGAACCAAAGCGGCCCGAACAGCAAAGCCCAGACCGCGAAACCGTCACGCACGAAGACGGCGCGATCGGCTATAGCTTCCGGCGCGACCTTGTCCGGCAAGTGAACGCTGAAGATGGCCATCAAGCGTCTCCGTCAGGCTTCCAGCACGCCCTTTGTGGACGGTACGCGACCGCCCTGGGCCGGATCGATGGCGACGGCGAACCTCAGGGCTCGCGCCAGCGCCTTGAAGCAGCTTTCGGCGATATGGTGGTCGTTCGAGCCGTAGAAGGTTTCGACGTGCAACGTCAATCCGGCCTGCATGGTGAAGGCGCGAAACCATTCCTCGACGAGCTGGGTATCGAAGCTGCCGATCTTGGCCGCGTGAAAGGCGGTGCGGAACACGAGATACGGACGGCCGGAGATGTCGACCACGACGCGTGAAAGCGCTTCGTCCAGTGGCAGCGTCACGTCGGAATAGCGGGTGATGCCGGCCTTGTCGCCGAGCGCCTTGCGGAAGCACTGCCCCAGCGCGATGCCGACGTCTTCGACGGTGTGATGATCGTCGATATGAACGTCGCCCCTCGCCTTGATCTCAAGATCGATCAGGCCGTGGCGGGCAATCTGGGTCAGCATATGATCGAAGAAGCCCACGCCGGTCGAGATGTCGGCTTCGCCACGACCGTCGAGATCAAGGCGGACGGAGATCTCGGTTTCGCGGGTCGAGCGGCTGAGGCTGGCCGTGCGCATGGCTCGCTGTCACTCCTTCGGCGGGATTATCCGGCTTCTATCAGGGGGAGAAGGAAATGAAAACGACAAAAGCCGCCCGCCTGCAACGGTCCGCCTGGGTCGGTTGTGTGTTGGTTCACTGAAGAGTGAACAAGAGAGCGGCTTCCAAGCTGTCCTTTTTGCCCTCGATGCCCCAAAAAACATCGCCGCCTTTCCAACCGTGACGCCCGATTACGGGCAGAGGGCGGCTAACGAATCCAGTCCGCCCGCATTTCTACGCCGATGGCCGATCTTCCTCCTTCTCCTGCCACCACCGCCGCGGGCTATTCGCCCGCCGTCGCCCTGACCATGGCAGCCATCGGCTTCATGCAGATCCTGGACAGCGCCATCATCAACACCTCCCTGCCGACGATGGCGCGCAGTTTCGGGGTGGCACCAATCGACCTGTCGCTGGCCGTCACCGCCTATGTTCTGGCCGCCGCAGCCGCTTCCCCGCTCGCCAACTGGCTGGCGGACCGCTTTGGCGCGCGCAACATACTGGTAGCGGCATTGGTCGCCTTCACTCTGTCGTCGATATGGTGCGCTCTGTCTCAGACATTGCCGGAGCTGATCGCGGCCCGCGTCGTGCAGGGAGTGGGCGGCGCATTGCTGCTCCCCGTCGGTACTGCCGTCGTGATGCGCCGGGCTGCCAGAGCCGACTTCGTGCGCGCCACGGCACTGATGGTTTGGCCTGCCCTGATGGCGCCGATCGTCGGGCCGGTTTTGGGCGGTTTCATCACCGAGCACCTGAGCTGGCACTGGAATTTCTGGCTCAACCTGCCGCTTGGCGCGTGTGGCCTGCTGGCGATCCTCAGGTTGGTTCCAAATGAACGCAACCCCGACCCTCGACCGTTCGATGTCGTCGGTTTCGCACTGTGCGCAACGAGCCTGACAACCTTGCTGGCCGGGTTCCAGCGATCGGCTGAAGCCGGCGGAGAACGCATTGTTGCCCTGACGATGATCGGCCTCGGCACGCTTCTCGGCTTCGCCGCGATCCGACACCTGAGGCGGCATTCGGCGCCCCTTCTGTCGCTTGGCGCGCTGTCGCATCCAAGCCTTGGGTACGCTTTCCATCCAGGTGGGCTCTATCGGATCCTGTTCTCGGCAGCGCCATTCCTGCTGCCTCTGTGGTTTCAGCTCGGCTTCGGATTGTCCCCGGCCTCGGCCGGCCTTTGGGTGCTCGTCTATTTCGTCGGCAACCTCGGCATCAAGGTGATTACCACGCCGCTGACGCGACGGTTCGGCTTCCGGTGTGTGCTTGTCGGCGATGGCGTGCTGGTGGCGTTGTCCATGGTGGCCTGCGCCTTGGTTGGATCGCTCGATCAACCGGTTCTGGTCGTGGCGATCCTGCTGTTTGCAGGTAGCGTCCGCTCCATACAGCTGACCACTCTGACCACGCTCGCCTTTGCCGATGTTCCCGAAGTGGAACGCGGCAACGCATCCAACCTGATCGCCATGATGCAGCAGGGAACCCAGGCCGCCGGTGTCGCCGTCGCGGCCTTCAGCTTGTCGGCCCTTCAGGCCGTATTGGGCACGGACGCCATCGGTCTTCCCGAACTTCAAGGAACGTTCTGGATCATGGCCGTCCTCGCCGTCGTTGGGGCCATCGCCGGCCTCAGGGTACCGGAGGCCTTCGGCCGCGAGGTCAGCGCGGCAACCGCTCGCTAGAAGGCCCTTCTCCCAGAAGTCGGCTCCGCGCCCATTTCGCTGCCTCGGCCACCACTTCGTCCCTGTCGTCCAGAAGCGAGGCGAGCGCCGACACGAGCGATCGATCCCCCGAGTTTCCTATGGCGATCGCGATGTTGCGCACGAATCGGTTGCGACCGATGCGCTTCACCGGAGAACCGGCAAACAGTGCCCTAAAGGCCGCATCGTCCAGAGTCGCCAGCGCTGCGAGCGATGGCGCTTCGAGATCGGTGCGCGGCCGCAGCTTCATTTCCGCCGCCTCACTGGCGAACTTGTTCCAGGGGCAGACGGCGAGGCAGTCATCACAACCATAGATGCGGTTGCCCATCAGAGGTCTCAGATCCTCCGGAACGGGACCGGCATGCTCGATGGTCAGATAGGAGATGCAGCGGCGTGCGTCGATCTGATAGGGCGCCGGCAAGGCCCCAGTCGGACAGGCGTCGAGGCAGCGGCGGCAGGCGCCGCAGCGGTCGGAGGCCGGCTCGTCCGGCGTCAATTCGGCGGCCGAGAGGATCACGCCGAGAAACAGCCACGAGCCGAAATCGCGCGAGACCAGATTGGTGTGCTTGCCCTGCCAGCCGATGCCGGCCAGCGCGGCGAGCGGCTTCTCCATCAGCGGCGCCGTATCGACGAATACCTTGACGTCGGCGCAGGTATCACGAGCGATGAGGCCGGCCACTTCCTTGAGGCGCCCTTTCAGCACGTCATGATAATCGCGATGGCGGGCATAGACGGAAATGTTGCCGACGTTGGGCCTTGCGAGGTTGTCCAGCGGATCGCTGTCCGGGCCGTAGTTCATCGCAAGGACAACGGCCGACTTCGCCTCGGGCCAGAGCACGCGCGGGTCGGCCCGACGGTCGAGCGTTTCCTCCATCCAGGCCATGGAGCCGTGCCGCCCGAGATCGACGAAGGCGCGCAATCGCCGCGCCGCATCGCCGAGCCGGTCGACCGGGGCGATGCCGATCGCCGAAAACCCGAGATCGCGAGCGCGCGCCCGCCAAGTCACCGCGCCGCTCCCTCAAGGGCCGCGTCAGAAGTCGAGATCGGTGTAGATCGGCGCCGCGGGAAGACCGGGCAGCCGGTCCGCCAGCAGGGTGCGGAAGGTCGGGCGCGACTTGATCCGGGCATACCAGTATTTGGCATTGAGATCCTCGTCCCAGGGAACATCGCCGACATAGTCGACGACCGACAGCTCGGCGGCGGCGGCAAGATCGGCGAAGGTGAGCTGCTCGCCGGAGAGCCAGTTGCGCGAGCCGGCCAGCCAGCCGACGTAGTGAAGATGATGCTTGATGTTGACGCGGGCAACCCTCAGCACCTGGTTGTCGGGCGATCCGCCGCCCAACTCACGCGGCAGTTCCAGCTTCGTGATCTTCTCGTGCAGGAAATACTGCACCGCCTCTTCATGGGTCTTGTGCAGAAACCAGTCGACGAGTCGACGCATCTCGGCGCGCGCTTCGGGATGATTGGGCATCAGGCGACGATCCCCGAGCGCGTAGCCGCGCGTCTCGTCGACATACTCCATGATCGGACCGGCGCCGACAATCGGCGGACCATCGTTTTCGACGAGCACCGGCACGTTTCCCGCCGGATTGAGCTCCAGGAACTCCGGGCGCCGTTCCCAGCTTTTCTCGACGATGAGGTCCACTTTCGCGTCATGCTCGGCGAGCATCAGCCGAACGAAGCGGGACGTGGTGGAAAAGGGATGATGATAGAGCTTGAGCATCGCGGACCCGGATCGCCGGCGGCGCCGGCGTCAGACAGGAAGGTGGAAACAGTTCGCCTGGAGTATCTGGCAAGGCTCCGCGCCATTCCGAAACGGACTGGCAGCAGGGCCGTGAGACTGGCCTATAGAGCCGACGACATGTATGAACAACTGGTTACCGACCTATCGCATTCGATCCACCCATTTTGACCGAAAGTTTCGCGACATGGATCTTACGGGCCTCATTCAAGCGCTTATCCTCGGCATCATTGAAGGTATCACCGAGTTCCTGCCCATTTCCAGCACCGGCCATCTCATCATTGCCGAACAGTGGCTCGGGGCTCGTTCGGACATGTTCAACATCGTCATCCAAGCCGGCGCCATCCTGGCGGTGACGGTGATCTACTGGCAACGACTTCTTGGCTTTCTCACGGGTTGGCGCGACCCGGAGACACGCCTTTATCTCGGCAAGCTGATCGTCGCCTTTCTGGTCACTTCGGTGCTGGGCCTGCTTGCCAAGAAACTCGGCTTCAAGTTGCCGGAAACCGTGGTGCCGATCGCCTGGGCACTGGTCATCGGCGGCTTCTGGATGATTCTCGCGGAGCATTTCGCAGCCAAGAGACCCGAAAGCAGCCATATCAGCTGGACAGTCGCCGTCGTGGTCGGCGTGGCGCAAGTGGTGGCAGGCGTTTTTCCCGGCACGTCGCGGTCGGCCTCGACCATCTTCGCGGCCATGCTGCTCGGCACCGGCAATCGGGCCGCCGCCACCGAGTTCGCCTTTCTGGTCGGCATTCCCACCATGTACGCGGCGAGCGCCTTCGAAATCGTCTCGACGCTCAAGGATGGCGCCGCGACAGCCAGCGAGGACTGGCTGGCTCTCGCCATCGCCTTCGTCGCTTCGGCGATCACTGCCTTCGTTTCGGTCAAGTGGTTGCTGGGCTACATCCAGACCAACCGCTTCACCGCCTTTGCCGTCTACCGCGTGCTGTTCGGCGGGCTGCTGTTCGCCATGATCCTGACCGGTTGGGTCCACTGACCCTGAAGGCTCAGGCCGGAGTGCCGTCCCGATCGTACTGACCGTGCGGGCGAAAGCGGACGGCATACTCCGGCAGCACCGCGCCGAGCGATGTCGGCGATATGCCGAAGGCTTCGAGCGTACGGCCCTCGCCGACGGCGGCGGCCGATACCACGCTTCCCGCTTTCAGGAGTTCGACCTGATCGGGCGTCAGAGGCGCACCGGGCACCCAGGCGGTCAATCGAGCAAGCACAGAGGCCAGCCCGAAAGGAATCGTCAGCAGACGCCGCCGACGGCCGGTCTCGGCGAGCAGGCGTTCGAGAATGGCACGAAAGGTGAGCACTTCCGGCCCACCCAGCTCGTAGATGCGGCCGCCCGCAATGCCGCCGTTCACGGCACGAGCAACGGCCTCGGCAACATCGCCGGCGAACACAGGCTGCAGGAGCGTCAGACCGCCGCCGATCAGTGGCAGCACCGGACTGAGCATGGACAGTTCGCCGAATCGATTGATGAACTGGTCCTCGGGTCCGAAAATGACCGACGGCCTCAGCACGACAGCATTCGGCATGGCATCGAGGACCGCCGCTTCACCCGCGGCCTTGGTACGGGCATAAACCGAGCGCGACGCGGCGTCGGCGCCAATGGCGGAGACGTGGACGAGGCGAGAGATACCGGCAGCGGACGAGGCTTCGGCCACTGCCCGGGCGCCAAAAGCCTGGACGGCGGCGTAAGTCTGGCGGCCGGTGGGAGACAGAATGCCAACGAGGTTGACGACGGCGTCCGCACCGCTGACGGCCCGATCGACCGAAGCGCGGTAGCGCAGGTTGGCTTGCATCGGCATGATCTGGCCGGGACTGCCGAGAGGTTGCAGATGCGCCGCCAGATCGGGCCGCCGGCACGCCGCTCGTATGCGCCAGCCCTCCTTGGCCAATGCCCGCACGACATGACGACCGAGGAAGCCGGAGGCCCCGAAAACGGTAACGATCGGCTTTTCTTCCCGAACGACGGGCATGGCGATCCCTTCCTGCGAACAGTTGCGATGAACGAACCCGGCCGCCGGCGCTCATGATGGCCGGCGTCCCTGCAAAACCAACTTATTAAGGCAGGAAGCCGCGCCCTGTACAGACCGCACCGCGTAGCATTCCGTAGCCGGCGCCATTTCTTCGGCAGGGATCGAAATGGCGGTTGACAACATCGCGCCGACCCCGTATTCACCCCGCCAGCCGACGACCCCTGTGCCCAGGTGGCGGAATTGGTAGACGCGCACGGTTCAGGTCCGTGTGCCGCGAGGCGTGAAGGTTCGAGTCCTTTCCTGGGCACCATCGTCGATCGGCATCGATCGACGAGATGTCGGTCTCATTATTCTGCATGCGAAAACAACCTGCCTTCACGGCGGGTTTTTTCATGCCCGCGTCCAGCGCGGAGCAGCCTTGCGGCACATCGTTTTAGAACGGTTCCATGCTTGCCGAAATTCGGCAATGCGCATAATCCCTTGCCTGCCAACAACGACAAGCGCCGACGCGGCATTCGGCCGCGACGAGAGCCTATTTTCGAGGAACGATACCCATGATTGCCCAGCGCATCACCGACGACGTCCATTCGCTTCGTGCCATCGACTGGGACCGAAAGCTGTTTGACGAACTGGTGCCGCTGCCCGAGGGAACGACGTACAACTCCTATCTGATCCGCGGGCGGGACAAGACCGCACTGATCGACACGGTCTATCCGCCCAAGGCCGAGGAACTGCTCGCCGCGCTCAAGGCGGCCGGCGTCGAGCGGCTCGACTACATCGTCGCCAATCATGCCGAGCAGGACCACTCCGGTTCCATTCCGGCGTTGCTTGCCCTCTTTCCGGACGCAAAGGTGGTGACGAACGCCAAGTGCAAGCGCTTCATCCTCGACACGTTACCGGTCGACCGCGACGCCTTCGTCACCGTGCGCGATGGCGACACCCTCGACCTCGGCGGCAAGACGCTGTCCTTCCACCTGACGCCGTGGGTGCATTGGCCGGACACGATGGTGACTTTCGCGATCGAGGATCGAATCGCCTTCACATGCGACTTCCTCGGCGCTCACCTCGCCACCACCGAGCTGTTCGCTCGCGACGAGGCGCAGGTCGCCATCTCCGCCAAGCGCTACTATGCCGAGATCATGATGCCTTACCGCAGCTTCTCGGCCGAAGCGCTCGGCAAGGTCGAGGCGCTCGCGCCGCTGTTCGTGGCGCCCAGCCATGGCCCGGTTCACGATCGCCCGTCCTTTATCTTCGACCTCTATCGGGGCTGGACGTCCGATGAGGTCAAGCCGCTGGTCGTCATTCCGTACGTGTCGATGTACGAAAGCACGGCGAAGATGGTCGCCATTCTTGTTGACCGCCTCACCGAGCGCGGCGTCGCCGCGCAGCCGGTCAACGTGGTGGATCTCGACAGCGGCGCCTTGGCCATGAGCATTGTCGACGCCTCGACCATCGTCTTCGCCTCTCCGACCGTGCTGTCGGGACCACATCCGAGTCTTGCGGCGGCGGCCATCCTCATCAACGCCCTGTCGCCGAAGACGGCCAAGGTGGCGGTCATGGGCTCCTTTGGCTGGGAGGGCAACCTGCCGGACCAAGTGATCGCTCTCCTGCCCCGCCTCAAGGCCGAGGTTCTGGAGCCGGTCATGACCAAGGGACTGCCAAGGGCGGAGACCCTCGAGGAAATCGGTCGGCTCGCCGACGAAATCGCCGGACTCCGAGCCACAGAGGCAGTGGCGGCCTGATTGCCGGTCAGCCGACCGGCGCACAATTTTCTTGCGCTTGTCCGGTCGGCGTCCGCATATACGGAAAATCGTTTCCTGGGACCGGTGGCCATGCCACCGGTCGCCGTTGCGTATCCACAGTCCGCAATGGTCCTCCGACCGTTCGGATGGAGCGCCAGCTTGCAGAGTTCGACCATGACCATTCGCCTTCACACCGGCGACCTTCCCGATCTCGACGCCTACGGCGACGTTGTCGCCATCGACACCGAAACGCTCGGCCTGAACCCGCATCGCGACCGGTTGTGCGTCGTGCAGCTATCGCCGGGTGACGGATCGGCCGATGTCGTGCAGATCGCCAAGGGCCAGACCTCCGCGCCGAACCTCGTCCGTCTGCTCACCGATCCCCGGCGCATCAAGGTGTTTCACTTCGCCCGCTTCGACGTCGCCATTCTCAAGCGCACTTTCGGCATCACCGTAACGCCCCTTTTCTGTACGAAGATTGCGTCAAGGCTCACACGGACATACACGGACCGGCACGGCCTGAAGGATGTCACCAAGGAACTCCTCGGCATCGACATCTCCAAGGCGCAGCAATCGTCGGACTGGGGCGCCACGACGCTCAGCCAGGCGCAGCTCGATTACGCCGCTTCGGATGTTCTCAATCTTCACGCGCTGCGCGAGCGGCTTCTGGCGATGCTCGAACGCGAGGGGCGGATGGAAATGGCGGAGGCCTGCTTCCGCTTCCTGCCGACCCGTGCCGATCTCGATCTGGCCGGCTGGGCAGACGAGGACATTTTCTCCCACAGCTGAGCTCGGTTGTGCGAGGGAGCCGGCGAACGAAGGTCGGTCGGACGTCGAAATGACGGAAAAGCGAGGCGATCGTCGTCAGGCGATTGCCCGAATGTGATCGCAAGCCTCTCGCGACACGGCAAGCGTTGGTTTATCTTTTATGCTTAAGGTGTGCCGGGCAACAATCGATCTGCCCGGCCAGAGAGGGTCATCGAGGCTCGATCAAGACCGAAGACAGGGGCACCGTCGACAAAACGGGAACAAGGGATGAGCGGCATCGCGGCGAACCGCGCTTTCGATGGCAGTGATCTGGGACCGTTCGGAGACACCGCCGAGCGGGCGCGGCAGTTTGCCATCGCGGCGCGGGAAAGCAGACGCGTTCGCCGCCTGCGCGTCATCCTGCCGGCGGTCGGCGCTTTGCTTTGCCTGATCGTGGTGGCCGCAACGGTCATCACCCGCATCAGCATCAGCCTCAGCATCGGCGACCTGAAGATCACGACCGAGGGGCTCGCCATGGATGCGCCGCACCTGTCGGGCAGCGACGGCAAGGGCCGTACCTATGCCGTTAGCGCCGAAAGCGCCGTGCAGGACCTCGGCGATACCCGGATCATCCGTCTCAAAGGTATCGAGGCGACCGTGACCCAGGCCGACGGCAGCCGCGCCCGCCTTCTCGCCGACAGCGGCGTCTACGATTCCGCAGCGCAGACGGTGGTGCTCAAGGAGAACATCCGGTTGAGCAACTCCGACGGTTCGGGCGGCGCGCTGGAGAGAGCCGAGATCAACCTTTCCACCGGATCGCTGACGTCCGACAGTCCGGTGGCGTTCTCATCACGCCTCGGCGAGATCAGCGCCGAGAAGATGGGTGTCGAAAAGAGGGCGGGCACCGTTACCTTTTCGGGCGGCGTTCGCATGACCGTCGATCCGACCGTACGCCCGGGCGGCGGCGACAAAGCACTTCCCGGCCGAACCGAGCAAGGCGCCGGAGGCGCATCGGAAGCGGCTCCGTGACAACAATCAGTCGGCTCGGCGCGCTTCACCCGAGTCCACGACGTTCTAGCCGCCTCAAGAAGGCAGAAGGCAACTCAAGATGACCCGCATGCCTCGCACCAGCCTTTTCAGCCGGGCCGCAGCCGCCGGCCTGCTGGTCGCCCTCGCACTCTCCCCGGCCCTCGCGGCCGAGCAGACGGGAAAGCTGCCACCCAATGCCTACCAGGGTCTTGGCATGTCCTCCGACCAGCCGATCCAGTTCGAATCGGAACAGCTTGAGGTACACGATCAGGACAAGACCGCGACGTTCATCGGTCACGTCATCGTCCGGCAGGGGGAAACAGTTCTGAAGACCGACCGCCTCATGGTGTTCTACCAGGGCTCGCCCACCGGGGAGGGACCGCAGCAGGTCAGTCGCCTCGAGGCGAAAGGCAGCGTGCTGGTGACTTCCGCCAACCAGACGGCAAGCGGCGATGCGGCCACCTTCGACACCGCAGCCAATACGATCATGCTCACCGGTAACGTCGTGCTAACCCAGGGCGACAATGTCATCCGCGGTTCGAAGCTGCTGATCGACATCAATACCAGTCAGGCCAAGATGCTCGGCGGCCGGGTGCAGATGCTGATCGCTCCGAAATCGCTCGACACCAAGGGCTGATGCCCCCTTTCTGCCGGATACCAGAGCCTTGCTGAAGCGCTTCGCCCAGACCGAGACCCCGCCGCCGTCCGAGGTGGCAGACACATCCGATCTTGCCGTCTTCGATCTCGTCAAGACCTTCGGCCAGCGGCCGGTGGTGCGCGGCGTTTCCATGCAGGTCCGGCGTGGCGAAGCCGTCGGCCTTCTCGGCCCCAACGGCGCCGGCAAGACCACGCTGTTCTACATGATCACGGGGCTCATTCCGGCCAACGGTGGTCGGATCTTCCTCGACGGGCATGACATCACCGGTTACCCGATGTTCCGCCGCGCCCGACTGGGCATCGGCTATCTGCCGCAGGAAGCGTCGATCTTCCGAGGCCTCACCGTCGAGAACAACATTCGCGCCGTTCTCGAACTGGTCGAGCCGAATCGCGACGCCCGCGAGGCGGAACTCGATGCGCTGCTCGACGAGTTTCACCTCGCCCACCTGCGCCGCCAGCCGGCGATCGCCCTTTCCGGTGGCGAGCGGCGACGCGCCGAAATCGCCCGAGCGCTGGCCAGCCGGCCGATCTTCATGCTGCTCGACGAGCCGTTCGCCGGTGTCGACCCGATCGCCGTCGGCGACATCCAGGCGCTGGTGCGCCACCTGACCGGACGCGGCATCGGCGTGCTGATCACCGACCACAACGTTCGCGAGACGCTCGGCCTCATCGACCGCGCCTACATCCTGCACTCCGGCATGCTGCTGGTGGAAGGAACGCCCGACGACATCATCGCCGACGCCGACGCGCGGCGCGTTTACCTCGGCGAGCAATTTACCCTTTGAAGCTGCCCTCTGCCTAGGTTATGAAGCAAGAAGCGGACCACCTTCGGCCGCCTCACTGATTTCATGGCTTCCGCGTCGGCGCGGGATGGACGGGGGTTGCTCGATGGCGCTGTCGGCGCGGCTCGAACTCAGGCAAAGCCAGTCGCTGGTGATGACGCCGCAGCTGATGCAGGCCATCAAGCTGCTTCAGCTGTCCAACATGGATCTCGTCACCTATATCGAGCAGGAGCTTGAGCGCAATCCGCTGCTCGAACGCGCTGACGACGGCGGTGACGGCGAGGCGCCTGTCGCCGAACCGGTCGATACCGACCTGCCGGCACGGGCCGACGCGCCGGACTGGTTCGAGACCGAGGGCGCGCCGAGCTCGGAACGGGTTTCCAACGTACTGGATACCGATATCGGCAACGTCTACCCCGACGATGCCGGCCAGCCCGAACGCCAGCCTCTCGACGTCGGCGCGCTTGCCGGGGGAGACTGGGCGTCGGTGGGCCGCGGCGGTACCGGCGAGGACTACAGCCTCGAAAGCTTCGTGGCCGGCGAAATCAGCCTGGGCGATCATCTCGCCGAGCAGCTGGCCGTTGCGATCACGGACCCGGCGCTCCGTCTCATAGGCCACGATCTCATCGACCAGGTGGACGAAGCCGGCTACCTCAGGGCCGATCTCGCCGCGACCGCCGAACGGCTGGGCGCTCCGCTTTCGGACGTCGAGAAAGTGGTCGCCGTGCTCCAGACCTTCGAGCCGACCGGGATCTGCGCTCGCAACCTCGCCGAATGCCTGGCCTTGCAGCTTGCCGAGAAGGACCGGCTCGACCCGGCAATGCAGGCGCTGATCGCCCATCTCGACCTTCTCGCACGGCGCGATCTCCCCGCGCTCAAGCGACTTTGCGGCGTCGACGACGACGATCTGGGCGACATGATCAAGGAGATCCTGGCGCTCGACCCCAAGCCGGGTCATGCCTTCGGTTCGACGCAGGTCCAGACGGTGGTGCCCGACGTGATGGTCCAGTCGGCCGCCGATGGAGGCTGGACGGTGGAACTCAACACCGACACGCTGCCGAAGGTGCTGGTCAACCAGACCTATTATGCCGAAGTGTCGAAAACGGCCCGCGAGGAAGAAAAGACCTACCTTGGTGAATGCTTCCAGTCGGCCAACTGGTTGACCAAGAGCCTCGATCAACGCGCCAAGACCATCCTGAAGGTGGCAACCGAGATCGTCCGCCAGCAGGACGGCTTCCTGACCCACGGCGTCGCCCACCTGAGGCCGCTCAATCTCCGGATGATCGCCGATGCCATCGGCATGCACGAATCGACGGTGTCGCGCGTTACCTCGAACAAGTACATGGCGACGACGCGAGGCATCTTCGAGCTCAAGTACTTCTTCACCTCCTCGATCGCTTCCTCCGAAGGCGGCGACGCCCATTCGGCCGAAGCCGTGCGCCATCGCATCCGGCAGCTGATCGACGCCGAGACTGCCGACGACGTGCTTTCCGACGACACGCTCGTCAAGATGCTGCGTGACGACGGCATCGACATCGCCCGTCGTACGGTGGCCAAGTATCGGGAAGCGTTACGCATTCCTTCCTCCGTGCAGCGCCGGCGCCTGAAGCAGCTTGCCGGGGCGTAGAATCGCGGTAACCTTTCGGAAATCGGGGGTCATCCGGAAGGCGGATTGATATCGCCACCGGCCGACGCCACATCTGATGCATGCGGGCGCGTCGCCCGGCAACGCCAGCTCAGGGGAGGTTTTCGGCTTTTCCGCTTCCAAACCCCGATCGGCGCTTGCCCCAGCCAAGAGCTGAGGAGCAAGGGGGAAAGCGGCAACACCACCCACCGACGAGACGGAAAGCCGCGCCCCCGCTCGTCGGCGCCGGCCGAGACCCGCCAAGCGCGGACGGCCGGAGACGCAGGTGCTGGACGAGACATCGCCAGTGACCCGGTCGGTTCATAAAGGCGCGAGAAACGAGGACTCTGATGCCGCTTCGCATTACCGGAAAGAACGTCGACATCGGCCAGGCGCTTCGCGAGCACATCACCACACGCACCACCGAGGAACTCGGCAAGTATTACGACGAAGCCTTCACCGGGCATGTCGTGGTGCAGAAGGAGGGCAAGGCCTACATTGTCGACTGCTCGATCCAGCTCGCCTCCGGCACGACGCTGCAATCGCGGGGCGAGGATTTCGAGGTTTATCCGGCGGCCGAGAAAGCGGTCGAGCGAATCGGCAAGCGGATGCGGCGCCACAAGCGCAAGCTGAAGAACTTCAAGGGCGGTGAATCGGCAGCCGGCGACCAGACGCCGGGCGGTCGGTCTTGGGGCGATATCGATGCCCAGGCGACGGTGTTCGCCGCCTTCGACGACGAGGAGCTCGGCGAGGACTTCGCGCCAACCGTCGTGGCGGAAACAACCCAGAAAATCCGTACGATGAGTGTCGGATCGGCAGTCAGCGAACTCGACTTCACCGGTGCGCCCCTGGTGATTTTCCGCAATGCCGGCAATGGCGGCGTCAATGTCGTCTACCGCCGCAATGACGGGAATATCGGCTGGGTAGACCCCTCGCTCAACGAAATCGCCGGCTGACGGGGCTCATCCCATCTGTCCTTTCTCGGTTCAGACCTATATGAAGGCGAGGGTCGGGGTTACCCGGCCCTCTGCCAAACTTGGAACAAGACGATGGATCTGAGCGACCTCCTTGTGATCGATGCAATCCTGCAGCGGCTCAAGACCGCCAACAAGAAGCAGGCGCTTCAGGAGATGGCCGCCAAGGCTGCCGCTCTCACCGGACGGGACGAGCGCGACATCTTCGAGACGCTGATGCAGCGCGAGAAGCTGGGTTCGACCGGCGTGGGACACGGCGTTGCCATTCCTCACGGCAAGCTGGTGGGCCTCGAACGGTTGGTCGGGGTCTTTGCCCTTCTCGATCGGCCGATCGACTTCGATTCGCTCGACGGCGAACCGGTCGACGTGGTGTTCCTGCTGCTTGCGCCGGAAAGCGCCGGTGCGGATCATCTGAAGGCATTGGCCCGCATAGCTCGTGTCCTGCGCGACGACGAGACGGCTGCCAAACTTCGTGCTGCCGACGATGCCACGGCGATGTATGCGCTTCTCACCGAGAACGTTCGCTCGGACGCCGCCTGAGGTCCGTATCCTAACCTCGGAATGCCCGGAGCGGTGTGCTGCGATTGTATCCACGGCTGTTGATTTCTGAAAACAAATCATGAACAATGGTGGGTGGAGACTCGATGATGCCCCTGCCGACAGCCGCATTTTCCTCCCCGATCGAAAGCTTCGTCAACGACGGGCGACAATCGGAAGCCGCGCGCCTCGTGCAACGCGGTGTTGGCCGTCTATTGGCGGGCCATGGATTTTCCGTTCTTTACGAACTGCCGCTCGCATCGGGGCGGCGGGCCGACGTCGTGGCCCTGGGCGGCAACGGTGACATTTTCATCGTCGAGATCAAGTCGTCGGTGGAAGATTTCCGCGCCGACCGCAAGTGGCCCGACTATCGCCTCCATTGCGACCACCTGTTCTTTGCCACCCACGCCGGCGTGCCCGCAGATATCTTTCCGGAGGACGCTGGGCTGATCGTTGCCGACGGTTATGGCGGAGCGATCCTTCGGGAGGCACCCAGCCATCGACTCGCCGCCGCGACGCGTCGGGCGATGACCCTGCGCATCGCCCAAGTGGCGGCGCGTCGCATCCAGCAACTGATCGACCCGCAACTTCCCGACATGGGCGCCTTCTAGAGCAGTTCCAGCAAAAGTGGGTACCGGTTTTGCGTCCGGAACTGCGTCTTAACAAAGAGATAGAGTTTTTCCGGCGAACCCAAGTTCACCGGAAAAACTCTAGAACGTTCGCCAAGCGGGCTGAAATCGGTAGCGCATTCATGCTGCGGGCGCTGGGCCAAAGGGCGAACAGACTGAAGTCTATGCCTAAAACGCGGTTTTCAGCGCCTGTTCGCGACTAAGAGCGGGGGTGGCGCCGCTTGCCGCGGCGCGTGCGGGCGCTATCCTTTTCTTCACCGACAACGGGGCGGCGGAGGACATCGCAAGGGGGGCGGTCATAACCGCCTGGAGGACGGCGTGCCGTATTATCATAGCTACTCCGGGTCCGAAGCGGCCAAACCGCCGCTGCCATCCAATCGTCGGCCGCCGGAGGCGTCCGGCCCTTCGGCCGACTTGTACGCTCGCGTCGCGCGCCGCTATTGCCCTCCGGCGTTCGATCTCGGCACCGCCTTTTTCTCCGGGGTGCGTGGCCCCGTCATCGAGCGCGTGCGACGGGCGACGCCTTTCTGGAGGCTTATCGCCTTCGATCGTCTGGCGCCCGGAGCCGACGGCACCGTTCCCTCGGTATTGGTGCTGCCGCCCTATGCCGGTCACTTTCCAACCCTTGTCCGCGATACCGTGGCTGCTTTCCTACCCGATCATTCGGTGCATGTCGCAGGCTGGGCCGATGCCCGGCGCGTGCCGCTTTCGGCCGGCGCCTTCGGGCTAGGCGAGGCGGTGGAGGCCGTCGCCGAAATGATCACGGAGATCGGAGGGCCGGTGCATGTGGTTGCCATCGCCGAGGCCGGCGTCGTCGGCATTGCAGCCGCCACCTTGCTTGGAAGGAGCAATCGCGCGCCCGCTTCATTGACACTGATCGGCGGGCCAATCGATTGCCGCGCCGACCATGCCGGGCTTGCCGCCGAGGCGGCCGCGCGCGGACTCGATTGGCTCGTGCGGGCGGTGATTGCTCCGGTCCCACCTCCCTTCGAAGGCGCCTATCGCGAAGTGTTTCCAGGCTTCTTCGCCCTCACAGGCTTCCTGACGCGCAACCTCGACCGCTCCACCGTCGACCATAAGGAACTGTTCCTGGGGCTTGTTTCCGGCGATGGCGACGGCGCCGATGGCCACCGCGGCTTCTTCGAAGAGTTTCTGGCGGTCATGGACGTGCCTGCCGAATTCGTTCTGCAGTGGATCGAGGCGGTCCTGATCGACCTGCCCTTCGCCCCGGATCTCGGCAAGGCGTTCCTGCCCGCCGCCGCGCCGCCGCTCTCCGGCATCCCCTTGATGACGGTGGAGGCAGGACGCGATGTTTTCGGCGGCGGCGGCCAAACGCATGCGGCTCACCTGATGACCGGTTCGCCGCAAGGAGGATGTCGCCATACCGAGGATGAGGCTGGCCGGTTCGCTCTCTTCAGTGGTGCGCGCTGGCGTGCTTCGGTGTTTCCGCGTGTCGCCGACTTCATATCCAATCACGCCGATCCGCCAGGACGTTCGAAGCCCTGCAAGGTCGAGGATCTCCTGAAGCTGTCCGGGCTCACCCCTGCACTTGTTGGCCGGCTCAACCGGGAAGGCATCTACTTCGTCTATCAGCTCGCCCGGCTCGACGAGGCCTCGGCGAGCGAGCTCGACCGCCGCCTCGGGACAATGGCCCACCCGCTCGCCGCCCAACTCGCACGCGAGGCGCGCTTTCGCCTCGGTGAGGTCGGGCGATCTTGAACGGCGTAGACGGCAAGGCCATATAGAACGCTGATCACCGGGTGCCTCAGGGGCCCGGTCAAGGTCGCTTCCTTGCGAGGACTTTGAACAATGACGAGATTGGCAGGCTTCTCGAGCCCGTTCCTTCTGGGCTTCGATGAGATCGAGCGTGCGCTCGACCGCGTGTCGAAGGCCGCGAACGATGGTTATCCTCCGTACAACATCGAACGCATCGAACGCGAAGGTCCGGAAGGCGACGTGTTGCGCATCACGCTGGCCGTAGCCGGGTTCACGCGTGAGCAACTCGACGTTTCCGTCGAAGAGAACCAGCTCGTGATCCGGGGTCGGCAGGCGGACGACAAATCGCGCCTCTATCTCCACCGGGGCATTGCAGCGCGGCAGTTCCAACGCACCTTTGTCCTTGCCGAAGGCATCGAAATCCTTGGGGCCGACCTCCGAAACGGTCTGTTGTCGATCGATCTGGTGCGACCGCCGCTCGAACGCGTCATTCGGCGGATCGAGATCAACGCCGAGGATTGACGATAAACGCGCCGGTCACCTTTTCCCACTAGACTGCGTTTCAGACCCGACCGCCCTTCGCCGGCGAACGGTGTCTCTCCTCTTGTCCGGTCAAGACCGGCAAGGGGAAAGGAGTAAAGCGATGGCTACTTTCACCAAGACCACTTCCGCCGACGACCGGAAGATAATGCCCGATGCCGCCTTCCGGCAACTCGGTGGTGGCAGCGTTGCCTATCTACGCCGCGTCTCCTCCGATGACGTGATCGCTGCCCATCCCGGGTATCTCGACCTTAGGCCCGGCATGAAGCTGTGGGCGCTGCATTCGGCCGACGGACAGCCGATCATGCTGACGGACAGCCGCGAGGCGGCCATCGCCAACGCCACCGAGGCCGACCTCACGCCGATGATGGTGCACTGATCGGATCTAGTCCGAACCGATGGCGAGGGCGGCGAAGCCCTCGTCGGTCGGAAAGCGCGTTGCGGCCTCGGCTGCGATGCGACGTGCCGCAGCAGTCTCGCCAGCGTCTCTCAGAAACCGGATGCGCCGACGCGGCACCTCCTTGAGGTAGCGTTTGACAAGGCTCGACAGGATGGCGTCGGCAGCGATGGCTGCGTCGAGCCCGGCAAGCAAAGCCTCCGCCCGGACAAGGTCGCCCGCCCGTTCCGCTGCCTCGGCCGCAAGCATCGCAAGGCCCGGGTTGATTTCCGGCAAGAGTGCCATCAAGGCATCCGGATCAAGCGCCGCTCCGCCGTCGATGGCGGCTCGGGCGGCGGCGAACCGGGCGTGAGCCAGCCAATCGACCGAAGGAACGAACAAGCCGCGCGCGGCCGCTTCAACCGCAATGTCGCGACGGAACGTCGCTATGACCTTGCGAATGATGTTCAGGCTGTAGAGGTGGTCATGAACCTCGTGACTTGAGCGAAGCGGCACCAGGGTCGCATTGTCCGGTAGCTTCAGAGCGGCGAGACGGGCACCGACACCGCTGTCGTAAGGATCGTAAAGGGGAACGATCACCCGCGCAGCGCCCCTTCGTGGAACCGCCAGAAACTCTCCGAGATCGGCCTCTCCTTGTCTCATCGAGAGGCCGGCCGCGGCCGACTGACTGCCAGGCTCGCCGATCCGGAAGTCCGGCGCGAACGCGTAAAGCTCGGCCTCGGGATACCTGGCGGCGGCGGCCCCAGCACCGAAGGCACCCATCGAACTACCGTAGAGAATGATGCGCGCGGCCCTTGCAGCCGATGCCGCCTCGCCGATCAATCGGTCGATGAACGCGTCTCGATTTCGGTACCAGTTGTTCTCCGGCTCGTTGAGAAACAGACGGCTGTGCGTGGTGGTCGCGAACAGGCGCTCGAGGCCGAA
Source organism: Pleomorphomonas sp. NRK KF1 (assembly GCF_023721755.1). GTDB lineage: Bacteria > Pseudomonadota > Alphaproteobacteria > Rhizobiales > Pleomorphomonadaceae > Pleomorphomonas. The sequence goes on from NZ_JAMDLH010000006.1 coordinate 41,622, forward strand.
CTTTCCGCTGGGGACACGCACCTGGCTGAAGACGACGACCAGCGTGTCGCTTCCCAGATGGAATCGACTGGCGAGGCCGTCTTCCTCTCCCTCAAGCAAGGAAGCTGTCATTTTCGGAAAGCCGCCGGTTGCCATGGCCGCGTCACTGCAGCACACCCATGATCGACGCTGGAGAGACGGGACATGGCTGATTCGCTACCCCAAGGAGAGCACGGCAGCGGCGGTTCGCCGCGACTGCCGCTGATCGACGCCACCCGTGGCGTAATGCTTCTCGCCATGGCCTCCTACCATTTTTCATGGGACCTCGCCAATGTGAGGCTGGTCAGCTGGGGCGTCGCCAGCGATCCGCTCTGGCGCGCCTATGCCGCGGCGATCGCCGGCAGCTTTCTGCTGCTGTCCGGCGTTTCCTTTCGCCTGGCCGAGCGCAATGGCTTCGATCTGTTCCGCTACGCAAACCGGCTCCTGCGCCTTGCAATCGCCGCCGCAGCCGTATCGATCGCGACCTATCTCGTCTTTCCCGACGCCTGGGTATTCTTCGGCATCCTGCATATGATGCTGCTGGCCAGCCTTCTCGCGCCGCTGCTCGTTCGCCTGCCCAATGCGGTCTTGATCCTTCTCGCGGCCGGAGCCCTCGTTCTGCCTCAGGTATGGCGGTCGCCCACCTTCGACGGCATCGGTTGGGGTTTCCTGGGTCTCGCGGAAACGCCACCGGTCGCCAACGATCTTGTGCCGCTGTTTCCCTGGATCGCTCCCTATATCGTCGGTCTCGTTACCGGAGGCCCGCTGACGCGCCTTGGCGAACGCCAGGCATGGCCGCTGCCCCGCCGCACACACTGGCTCGCCTGGATTGGCCGGCATTCGCTTCTGTTCTATCTGCTGCACCAGCCGTTGCTCTATGGCCTGGCCGTAGGCCTCGCGACTCTCATTCCGGTTGATCCAGCAGTCCAGAGGGCAGGCTTCGTCACCGACTGTCGCCTCGAGTACGAGCGACACGGCGCGACCGAGGAGATGTCCGAGCGCTTCTGCGGTTGCGTCGCGGCCTCGGTCGACGACACCGGCATCTGGGAGAGTCGCGAAGATGATCCTTCCTTCGGCCCTCTGCTCGCCACCGCCGTGCAGGCCTGTCAGGTGCAGCCGTCGGGCGAGGTTCCCGACTCGTTGGCGCCCGAAGGGACTGACGACAGCGACTGACGGCAGGGCCCAAGACGCACAAAAGCCGGCGGGAGCGGCCGCCGGCTTTTGTGGCAGTTGTGGATCCGACGCTCAGCCGGCAGGCGTCTCGGCGGACTCGCGGCGATCCTGTTCCTTCAGCTCGTCGATGCGCGGCATCGACATGATCGAATAGCCGGAATCAACGAAATGGACTTCGCCGGTGACGCCCGACGACAGATCCGACAACAGATACAGGGCCGAACGGCCGACCTCGTCGATCGTGACGGTCCGCTTGAGCGGCGCGTTCTTCTTCTGGAAATTGAACATCAGCCGAGCATCGGTGACGCCCGAACCGGCCAACGTCCGAACCGGACCGGCCGAGATGGCGTTGACCCGAATGCCGTCGCCGCCGAAGTCGGCGGCGAGATAGCGCACCGAGCTTTCGAGTGCCGCCTTGGCAACGCCCATGACGTTGTAGTTCGGCATGACGCGCGTCGAGCCGCCATAGGTCAGCGTGAGCAGGCTGCCGCCCGCCGTCATCATCGCGGCCGCCTTGCGGGCGACTTCGGTGAAGGAGAACACCGAGATGACCATGGTGCGCGAGAAGTTGGCGCGCGTGGTGTCGGCGTAACGACCTCTGAGTTCGTTCTTGTCGGAGAAGCCGATCGCATGCACCAGGAAATCGAGCTGCCCCCACTCGGCTTTGAGGGCAGCGAACACCGCGTCGACCGACGCCTCGTCCTCGACATCGCACGGAAGAAGGAGCTTCGCCCCAACCTCCTCGGCCAAAGGCCTGACGCGACGACCGAAGGCCTCGCCCTGATAGGTGAAGGCCAGTTCGGCACCGGCGGCGGAAAGAGCCTTGGCAATACCCCAGGCGATGGAATGGTCGTTGGCGACGCCCATAACGAGGCCGCGCTTGCCGGCCATGAGTCCATTCATGATCTGACGTCCCGAGAAGAAGAAACCGCCCGGCGGAGCCGGGCGGATGGATCAGGCGGCGTAGCGCTGGAGAACCAGCGTGGCGTTTGTGCCGCCGAAGCCGAAGCTATTGGAGAGCACGGTGTCGATTTTGGCATCATCGATCCGATCGCGCACGATCGGCATGTCGGCGAAAGCCGGATCGATTTCCTCGATGTGTGCGCTTTTCACGATGAAGCGGTTGTTGATCATCAGAAGCGAATAGATCGCTTCCTGCACGCCGGTGGCCCCCAGCGAGTGGCCGGTGAGCGACTTGGTCGCAGAAATCGGCGGACAATTGTCGGCACCGCCGAACACCGTGCGGATCGCCTCGATTTCCGGGGCGTCGCCGGCCGGCGTCGACGTGGCGTGCGGATTGATGTAGTCGATCTTCTCTTTCACCGTGGAAAGCGCCTGGCGCATGCAGCGCACCGCGCCCTCGCCCGACGGAGCGACCATGTCGTAGCCGTCGGAGGTGGCGCCATAGCCGACGATCTCGCCATAGATCTTGGCGCCGCGCGCCTTGGCATGCTCCAGCTCCTCGAGAACCAGCACACCGGCACCGCCGGCGATGACGAAACCGTCGCGGTTCTTGTCATAGGCGCGCGAGGCCGTGGCCGGCGTGTCGTTGTACTTGGACGCCATGGCACCCATGGCATCGAACAGCACGGACAGCGTCCAGTCGAGCTCTTCGCAGCCACCGGCGAACATCACGTCCTGCTTGCCGTACTGGATCATCTCGTAGGCGTTGCCGATGCAGTGATTGGACGTCGCGCAAGCCGAGGAGATCGAATAGTTGACGCCCTTGATCTTGAACCACGTCGCCAGCGTCGCCGAGGCGGTGGAGCTCATCGCCTTGGGAACCGCGAACGGGCCGACCTTCTTGGACGAACCGCTTTCGATGGTCTTCAATGCCGACTCGACGATGACGCGCGTCGAGGGACCGCCCGATCCCATGATGATGCCGGTGCGTTCGTTGGAAACGTCGCCGGCCTCGAGACCGGCATCGAGAATGGCCTGGTCCATCGCGACGTGGTTCCAGGCGGTTCCGCCACCGTGGAATCGCATCGCACGCCGGTCGACCACCGTAGCGGGATCGAGAGACGGCGCACCATGAACCTGGCAGCGGAAACCATGCTCGGCGAAGGTGGGGGCGAAGGTGATGCCGGAGCGGGCATCATGGAGGGACGCCAGCACCTCCTGCGTATTGTTGCCGATCGAGGACACAATGCCCATGCCGGTGACGACGACGCGTCTCATGGCTGTCTTTCCTTGTTCTGATGCGGGCGGCGCTCAGGCGGCCTTGAACAGGCCGACGCGGAGATCCGTCGCCTTGTAAATGGTCTCGCCGTCGGCCTTCAGCCAGCCGTCACCAATGCCGAGCACCAGCTTGCCGCGCATAACCCGCTTGAGATCGACGCCATATTCGACCAGCTTGACGGCAGGGGTGACCATGCCGCTGAACTTCACCTCGCCGACGGAAAGAGCCCGTCCCTTGCCGGGAGAGCCCGACCAACCGAGGAAGAAGCCGAGCATCTGCCAGAGAGCGTCGAGGCCCAGGCAGCCGGGCATGACCGGGTCGCCCTTGAAGTGGCAGGGGAAGAACCAGAGGTCGGGCCGGATCGCCAGAGTGGCACGGATGAGGCCCTTGCCAAACTCGCCCCCGACCTCGGCGATCTCGGAGATGCGATCGAACATCAGCATCGGCGGCATCGGCAGTTGGGCATTACCCGGTCCGAACAACTCCCCACGTCCGCAGGAAAGGAGATCCTCATACTCGTAGCTGTTCTTGCGAAGACTCATGCTGCTGTCCGTACCTTATCCCTTCGGGCCTGCCCAAGGCAGCGCCAATCGCCGTCCGTGAGGACGGTGTTCGTGGTGGGTCGATCTCTAACACAGGCAAGGCGTCCTCGAAAGCCTTGGTACAAACGCGGCAATGGCCTTTTTGGCGTGTTCTTGCAGTCTCCACCCACTTTGCTAATATGTCGCAATCGAAAAAGCCGTCTGGCCTCAGCCGACCACCCAGGATAACGACATCATGGACCGCCCGCTTCCCTCCAGCCCGTCCACTGCCGCGACGGACATGGCACGCCGCACCGCCGTCGGCACGCAATCGGCAGCCGGCGCTTCCATGATCGCCAAGATACCGGTGCGAACGCGCCTGCGGGACGTCGGTCTCCGGCCCACCCGCCAGCGCGTGGCGCTTGCCGAGATCCTGTTCTCGCACGGCCACCGTCATCTCTCGGCCGAAGATCTGCATGCCGAGGCCTTGACCGCCAAGGTTCCGGTGTCTCTCGCCACCGTCTACAACACGCTGAACCAGTTCACCGAAGCCGGCCTGCTGCGCGAGGTGGCCGTTGAAGGCACGCGGACCTATTTCGATACCAATACCGAAGATCATCATCATTTCTATGTCGAGGACGAAAACCGGGTGTTCGACATTCCCGGCCCTCACGTGGAGATCGGCGACCTGCCGCCGGCACCTGCCGGCATGGAGATCGTCCGTGTCGATGTGGTCGTCCGCCTTCGCAACAAGCGCTGAGCAAGTGGCGATTCGGAGATCACTCTCCCGAGAGCGCCGCCACGACCTCGTAACCGTCGCCGCGACAAAAGGCCCGGCTGATCTCGACCGCACGACCACCCGCCGTGTAGCTGACTCGTTCCACGCGCATGGCCGGCGTTCCCTCAGGCAGTTCGAGCAGCCCGGCCTCCACCGCCCCGAGCGCCACAGCCCTAAACCTCTCGACACCGCGCGTCGCCGGCAGTCCGGCATTGGCCAGTGCCGCCGCTGGAGAGACCGTGGCGGTCTCCACGTCAACGGACGCCGCCGGCAGCGTCGTGAGTTCCAGAATCCGCGGGCGCCCCTCCACGCAGTGGAGGCGATAGAGCCGAAGGACGCGCTCTCCAGGCCCGAGCCCCAGCGTCATTGCCTCCGGAGCTGATGGTGGCCCGGTCAGGCGGTCGACAAGCCGGGTCTCAACAGACTCGCCCTTTTCCGCCAACTCGTCGGCGTGGGAGCGCAGCACCGTTTGACGTCTGTGAGCCGCGTCTGAAGGCCGCGCCTCCTCTTTTCCGGCCGCGCCTCCGCCAGCAACCGTCGATCCGCCCCCCGGCCGCGTGGTTACAAGGCCCTCTGCCACGAGAGGCGCCATTGCCTGCCGAACGGTGATGCGAGAGATGGAAAGGCCAGCCGCTATCGCCCGTTCGGACGGCAGCGGCATGCCTGCCACGAGACGCCCGCTGGAAATGGCAGCCCTGAGAGCCACCTCTAGGCAGCGGCAAAGCGGCGCGTCGCCACCGCGTTCGCGCCAATCCTGACCGACCACCCGGGTGAAGGGCTCCATCATGCGTTGGCATCCCTTCTCGCGAGACTGAGCGCGCCGTCCAGGGCATCTCCGGCAGGTTCGGCGACAAGATTGGTCAGTCGGGGAGATAGTCGCGGCAGATAGCTTGAGGCGAGGCCGCCCATCAAAGCGATCCGATCGACGCCTTCAGCGGCAAGACGCGCGATCAGAGCCTCGATTTCAGCCACGGCGGTGGCAACGATCGCGGCGGCAACGGGATCTCCGGCATCGGCATGATCGAAGACGACCGGCGCAAGAACCGCCCAGTCGGTCGGACGCGCCGCCTTGCCGAAAGCCGACAGAGCCATTGCCGATCCACCCAAACGATCGAAAAGCATCGCCGTCATCGGAGACGAAGCAGCAAGCCCCTCGTGGGCTTCAAGTGTTCGACGCGCCGCGTTCCTGCCGATCACCGCGCCGGAGCCACCATCGGAGAGAGCCGATCCCCAGCCACCGAAGCGGATGCGTCGATCGCCCAGCCGGCCATAAGCCTGGCTCCCCGTGCCGACGATCACAACACCTCCATCACCGCCGCCAAATGCGCCCTCAAGAGCGATCTCAGCGTCGGTGACGACCCGCAGGCGACCGAATCCGAACGGAGCATTGGAGAGCCGAGCAGCCGTTTCGGGGTTCGCGGCACCGGCGGCGCCGATCACCGCCACGACATCGGCTCGATCGAACATTGCAAGGCCAGAGGTGGTGAAGGCCATTTTCGCCGCCGCTTCGAACGCCGTCATGGCACCGTCAGGATCGTTGCCGACATTGGCCGGGCCTGCGCAGCCCTCGCCCAACCGGCGCCCCGCACCGTCAGCAAGGCGGGCCCGCGCATGACTGCCGCCTCCGTCCATGCCGAGAAAAAGCCGCCCCATGATGCCCCGCCGCCGTCTTCGAAGACGCTTCCCATAACCCGAAGCCAAGCAAAGACCGTCTCCCGCCGGCTGGCAATCGGTCTCAATGCGGTATCAACGACTATCTCCGTGGGCAGCCCGGACAGACCGGCTGAGTCGGCAGGATTCCCGAGGAATGGCTTGTTCTGGAACGACGGCTTGAGTCCGTCTGATGAGTCCGGAATGGAGTCCAAAAGTGAGTCCGAAGCGGAGTCCAATCTGATGGTCGGGCTCAAATGAAAGAGTCCGGATGGCAGGCGCTTATCGGTCGAGCCCGGCGATTAGGAGATATTTTTTCTCAACATATTCGTCGATACCGTGATGCGAGCCCTCACGCCCGTTACCGCTCTCCTTGACCCCGCCGAACGGCACCAGCTCCGAGGAAATGGCGCCGGAGTTGATTCCGACCATGCCCGCCTGCAGCCCCTCGGCCACGCGGAAGATGCGGCCGACGTCGCGGGCATAGAAGTAGGAAGCGAGGCCGAACTCGGTGTCGTTGGCGAGCCGGATTGCTTCCTCCTCGGTGTCGAAGCGGAACACGGGGGCAAGCGGCCCGAACGTTTCCTCGCGGGCGACAGCCATTTCGGCGGTGACACCGGTGAGCACGGTCGGCTCGAAAAAGCTGCCGCCGAGCGACGACCGCGCACCGCCGGTTATCACCTTCGCCCCTTTCGAAAGGGCGTCGGCAACGTGCGCCTCGACCTTCTCCACCGCCTTGGCGTTGACGAGCGGCCCCTGCGTCACGCCGGGAGCGCGGCCGTCGCCGAGCTTCAGTGCCTTCACCGCCGCCGTGAGCTTCTCCACGAAAGCGTCGTGGATACCTGCCTGGGCATAGAGACGATTGGCGCAGACGCAGGTCTGGCCCATGTTGCGGAACTTGGAGGCCATCACCCCCTCGATCGCGGCGTCGAGATCGGCGTCATCAAAGACGATGAAAGGCGCGTTGCCGCCGAGCTCGGTGTAGACCTTCTTCACGGTGCCAGCACACTGGACGATCAGCTTCTTGCCGACCTCAGTCGAGCCGGTAAAGGAGACGACGCGCACCGCCGGGTGACTGGTCAGGACATCGCCGATCACCGAGGACTTGCCCGTGACGACGTTGAGAGCGCCCTTCGGCAGACCGGCGCGGGCCGCGAGGCGGGCAAGCGCCAAGGCGGTCAGCGGCGTTTCGGAGGCGGGCTTTACCACCGCCGTACAACCGGCGGCAAGGGCCGGCGCCACCTTGCGGGTAATCATCGCCGCCGGGAAGTTCCAGGGGGTTATGGCGGCCACGACGCCGGCCGCCTCGCGAATCACCAGAACTCGCGCCCCATCCTTCGGCGAGGGCAGCGTTTCACCGGCAATGCGCTTGGCCTCCTCGGCGTAGAACTCGACGTAGCCGGCAGCGTAGTCGATCTCGCCCAAGGCCTCGGCGAGCGGCTTGCCCTGCTCGGAGGTCATGATGAGGGCCAAGTCGTCACGGTGCTCAATCATGAGGTCGTACCAGCGACGCAGGAGACGCGATCGCTCCTTGGCCAAAAGCCTCTTCCAGGCCGGCAGGGCACGTTCCGCCGCCTCGACAGCCCGCGTCGTGCCGGCCGCATCGGTGAGCGGCACGCGCCCGACCACGGCACCGGTCGAAGGATCGGTCACGTCGAGCGCGGGAGTGCCGACGAACTCACCATCGATCAGGCAAGCTTCCACGAGAAGCGAGGGATCCTTGAGCTGTAGCGTCATGGCAGCGGCCTTTCTTGCTTTGTGGCAGTGCGGCTCGGCCTTGCCGGTCGTGCAATGCCTCAGACAACGTCCCGACCGGCAAAGTCCGGTGCCGCGTTGATCGGCAGATGCAGCAGCGCGCCTTCGTCGTTGACGGCGCCAAGACGGCCGAGCAGACGTAACATATGGGCAGGCACTGGCGCCTGTGCCAGGATCGGCGGCTTCTTGCGATAATAAGGAAGCTCCAGCTGACGGGCATGGAGATGAAGGTTTCGATCGACGGACCGCGCGGCATCACCGCCGTAGACACCGTCACCGACGATGGGACAGCCGAGATGGGCCATGTGGACGCGAAGTTGATGGGTACGACCGGTGCGCGGCATCAGATCGACCACTGTCAGACGGTCCCCCCGCGCAATCACCCTGTAGTCGGTGACCGACGGTTGCCCCGATGGGTCGACCTTCATCCACCAGGAGCGCTTTTCGTGTGAAACCTTGGCGAGCGGCGCGTCCACGCGCCCCTCGTCGCCGGGCAGATGGCCGAGAACAACGGCAAGATAGGTTTTCTGCGCCTTCTGTCCCGCGAAGATTTCGCCGAGCTCACGAACGGCGCGGCGGTGTCGCCCCAGTGCCAGGCAGCCGGACGTGTCCTTGTCGAGGCGATGGCCAAGCTGCGGCGGGTTGGGCAGGCCGAACTGCAAGGCGGGAAAGTGCTGGTCGAGAGTCTCGCCGCCACCGAAGCCGGCATGCACGGGAATGCCCGCGGGCTTGTCGACGATGAGGACGGAGCCATCACGGTAGAGAATGCGGGCAATCAACTCGTCGTCGGTCATGAAAAAATCCGGTGCCCGGCGATATTGCGCCGTCACGGCTTCATAACCCGAAGGGCGAAGGAAGCGAAGTCAATTCACCTCGCCCAGTAGCGTCGCCGTGTTGCAGGCGGCGCCAGCCGCCACCACGTCCATCTTTCCGGGCACGATGCCGAAGGTCGCGAAGATGCTGGACAAAACGGCATCGACGGGCTTGACGCTACCAGCGATCAGCCGTGCGATTTCGTCGCGCACGCCGCCCTCCGACATCACGCCCCGCGCGTTGCCCTCCAGCGACACCAGCACTTGCGTCTCGGTGGCCAGTCGCTCCAGCCGGTTGCTGAAGTCGATGGGTGCCCGGAGACTGGCAACCGTGTCTCCGGCTCCAGGACGGAAAACCATGTCGACCGGCGGATCCTCGGCGAAGGAGGAACGTCCCTTGCCCCAGGCCGTCAGGCCGCCAGCGGCGAGAAGCCGAACATAGTCCGACGCGCCGGCCGGCGACGCCGTAGTCTCGGCGGCAAATGCCACGCTCGCCCGGACTGGTCGGCCAGTAACGGCCACTTCCGGGCCAGCCGGGCCACAGACGATACGTCGGATGCGCGCATCCCCGGAACTCAGCGTGACCTCAAGGGGCAGCTCCAAGGCATCGGCGCCCGGAATGGCGAGTCCGCTGACGATGAAGCGCGTGGCTATGCGAATGCTGGGAATGCCGACGACGCCATCCTCACCGCCAATCAGCACTGCCGCCGAGGCCTTTTCCGACACCATCGTCAGACTAACCGCATCGATGCCGGTAGTTGGTGACCTCAACTCGACGCTGATGGCGCCCTGCGCGAGACGGGCGCGCATGACCGCCTGGATGAACTCCAGGGGACGGAGCGGCGAGGCAAGCGTCAGGTCGACCCCCTCTCCGCCAAGACTGATCACGCCGGAGAACGGCAAGGTCGTCTCGTCCGGCGCTCCACTACCGGCGAGGCGGCGGAGAAGTTCCAGGATGCCCGCGGCTTCCGCCGAACTCCTGGCACTGTCGCGATAGAGGGAAGCGAGCGCTGTCAGCAACTCGGCCGGCGTGAACGACGCTTCGGCCACCGCCGCCACATCGGCTTCGGTGCCGCCATCGCGCTTGGCGAGGATATGGCCGAGTTCCGTCACGAGATCGGCGACGCGAAATGTCGCTTGACCGAGCATGGTCCGCTCGCCGACGGTAAGCGCACCGGTCGCCCCGAACAGGCGCGCCTCGATGGCCGAGGGCACCATGGGCAGCTCCGGCATGGCCGTCGTCCGTTCTGTAAGCGCGGCGACGCCCGCCCGCGACGCCATGGCCGTTGCGACGATGGTTCTGCGCCCCAAACCGACTGGCGTGCCGAGCAAACTGCGAGCGGTTGCCGAAACGGTGACACGTACGACCTCGCCCGGCCCTTCGACAAAGACGAGGCCGGATGGTCCAGGCAGCGCTTTGCCCCGCTCTGTCGTGACGACAATGTCGGCACCGTTCGCGAGAGCTCTGGCAGCGTTGGCCGCAGCCGCAATCGGAGCCTCCGGCACCTTCGCGGCCGCCAGAGCCGCAATGGCGGCGGCTTCGCCGGCAAACCGGCGGGTCTCGGACACGCGGATCCAATCGGTCGCCACGATCAAAGACAGCGCGCCAAGCACGACGACGCCGGCTACGGCGCCTGCGGCAACCGGCCTCGGTAAGGAGCGGAAGGGTCCGGAGAAGCTTCTGAGCAACAAATCTGGAAAGACCAATGGCGGGGTTTGCGCGACTATTGCCCGAATTATCTTCCGAGCGGTTAACTCGTCCGCGAAAGAGTCCGCCAACTTAAGTTTTTGCCGGACTGTACCCGTGCGGACCTGACAAAACGGCGCCAACGGCCTATGGATGACACGGCGCAGGAAACGCCCAACGAGTCCCCGAAGCTGCGGTATCGCGGCTGGACGAGGACCGACACAGTTCTGTTGTCACGCATCCGCTCGCTCCCATAGAAAACTTGGGTTCGCAAGGGGATGCGTCAGGAGGAAACATGCTCAAGGCCATCGATCCGCTTCTCAATCCCGACCTTCTCTACGTGCTGGCTTCCATGGGCCACGGCGATACGATCGCCATCGTCGACAGCAACTTCCCCATTCATTCGGTGGCGCAGGAGACCGTTTACGGCCATCCGCTGCGTCTCGACGGCGTATCGGCGCCGCGCGCGGCCCGGGCGGTGCTATCGGTCCTGCCGCTCGACACCTTCATCCCCACCGCCGCTTTCCGCATGGAAGTCGTGGGAGAGCCGGAAAAGTGGACCGACGTTCAGCACGAGTTCCAGCAAGAAGTCTTCGATGCCGAGGGACCGACCTTCAAACTGGGAGGCATCGAGCGCTTCGCCTTTTACGAGGCGGCCAAGAAGTCGTTTGCCGTGCTTCAGACCGGCGAGGGACGCCTCTATGGTTGCTTCCTCCTCACCAAGGGCGTGATTCCGCCGAAGGCCTGACATCGAGCGCCCGAAGCGGCCGAGATATCGCTTTCACGTGTTTCCCCACGATCCGACGCAATCGGAAAGACCCGAGTGTTTCGTCGCGGACGGCCTCGGCTTCTTCGCAAGTCGACAAGAGACCAACGACATGACCGATACCCAGAAATCCGGCGTTGCCATTCTCGGCATCTTTGCCGTCGACGTCACGTTCCTCGCTCCCCGCTTGCCGGCCATCGGCGAAACGCTGGCCGGTTCCGGTTTCGTCATGGGTCCCGGCGGCAAGGGGTCCAACCAGGCGGTCGCGGCGGCGCGGGCCGGCGGCAAGGTCAGCTTCATCACCAAGATCGGCCAGGACGCCTTTGGTGACATCGGTCTCAAGACCTGGGCCGAGGCCGGCGCCACCGCCCGCGTTCAGCGGATCGACACCCACCCGACCGGTTCGGCCTTCATCTTCGTCAACGACGCCAACGGCCAGAACGCCATCATCGTCTATGCCGGCGCGTCGGGCACGCTCTCGCCTGCCGATCTCGACCTCGAGCAGGAGACGATCGCCGGGGCGAAAGTGTTCGTGACGCAACTCGAGCAGCCGATCGACGCCGCCCTGCGCGGTCTCCAAATTGCCCGCGACGCCGGCACGATCACCGTGTTCAACCCGGCACCGGCCACGGCCTTCCCGGACGAGATCTATCGCCTCTCCGACTATATCGCGCCCAATGAAACGGAAGCGGCCATGCTGACCGGCATTGCGCCGGGAACGGTGGACGACGCCCGCAAGGCAGGCGACGTCCTTCTCGCCAAGGGGGCCAGGAACGCGTTGATCACGCTCGGCGGCAATGGCGTTCTGCTGCATAACGCGACGCAATCGGTGCATCTGCCGGCGCGCGCTGCCGGCGAAGTGATCGATACCACAGGAGCCGGCGACGCTTTCCTCGGCGGCTTCTCCGCGGCGCTTTCCAAGGGGCTAGATCCGGTCGAAGCGACTCGCTACGGCTCGGCGACGGCCGGCATTTCGGTGACGCGGCGCGGAGCAGCCGCGTCGATGCCAACGGCAACCGAGATCGAAGCCTTCCTCAAGGGCTGACGAAGGCCCTCATCTGGGGAACAACGGCTTCAGCGTGCGATAAAGATCGCGATAGAGCGGCAGGCGGGCGGCAAGCGCCGCCTGCCGTTCGGCATTGGGCAGGATGACGTCGCGCAACTCCGGCTTGACGCAGACCTCGGCGACGGTCTCGCCGGTTACCGCCAGCCGAGCAAGGCGTGCGACGCCGAAAGCCGGGCCACGCTCGCCTCCGGCGTAACGCCGGATCGGACGGCCAAGGGCGCTTGCCACCACCTCCATGACGAAGCGACCACGACTGCCGCCACCGACGGCGGCCAGCGTCGACGGTACCGGACCGGCGGTTTCCAGGGCTGCCACGGCATCGACGAGCGTGAAGGCCATGCCCTCGACAGCCGCTTGCAGAAGATCGATACCGTCGGTGCCGCCGTCCATGCCGAAGAACACGCCGCGCGCCGCCGGATCGTCGTGCGGCGTCCGTTCGCCTTGCAGATATGGAAGGAAGGTAACCGGGGAAATGGCCCGTCCCCGCTCCGCCACGGCCTCAAGCGCTGCGCCGAGGTCGGGCACTCCGATAACGCCGGCCGTCCAGGCCATGACCGAAGCGCCGTTGAGCATCGCCGCCATCTGAAACCATCGGCCGGGGAGGGCATGGGCGAAAGCATGCACCAGAGCGGCGGGATTGGGTCGATAATCGGCAGTCGTGAGAAACAGCTGGCTCGAGGTGCCGAGCGAAATGAAGGCGTCGCCGTCGGCAACCGCGCCGATACCGATGCCGGCGGCAGAGGCATCGCCGGCGCCGGCGACGACCGGGATGCCTTCGGGAAGGCCGGTGGCTGCAGCCGCGGCGGCAGTAATCCGGCCTGAGATATCCGGTCCTTCGAGAAGACGCGGCAGCTGTTCGAGACGCAGCCCGACCGCCTCGACGATGGTCGCAGACCATTGCCGCTTCGCCTCGTCGAGGAGAAGGCTGCCGGCGGCGTCGCACATGTCGGTGGCAAACTCGCCTGTCAGCTGGAGACGCACCCAGTCTTTCGGCAACAATACGCGTCTGGTCGCCGCGAGTGCGTCGGGTTCGTTGTGGCGCAACCAGGCAATCTTCGGGGCGAGAAAGCCTGCCATGGCGGGAACGCCTGCGATCTCGCCGAGATCGGGCATGGCCGCATTGAGCGCGATCGCCTCGGTGGCGGCTCGCCCATCGTTCCAAAGGATGGCCGGACGGATGGGCCTGTCGTCGTCGCCGACCAAGACCGCCCCGTGCATCTGGCCGGAGAGCCCCACGGCCGTGACGCGCCCCAGCACGCCGGGCATCGCAGCGGACATTTCGGCGAGCGCCTGTTGCACGGCTTGCCACCAGATGTCCGGATGCTGCTCGGACCAGCCGGGCGCGGGTCTGCTGGTGGTGAGCGCCACTTCGGCGCCGGCCACCGGCCTCTCACCTGAATCGACAATCAGGGCCTTTACGGCCGACGTGCCGATATCGATCCCCAGGAAACAAGCGTCGTCCACAGTCCCCTCCCGTTCCTTCCGGCATTCGGTCTAGCCCGCCGAACCGGGAGCCACCAGCCCTGCGCCGTACACCGTTGGTCGAGGTTGTGATCACTGGCGGCCAGCCGGCTCGCGACGGCGACCGGAACGTGATATGAGGAGCCAATTGTATCGTTTCATATCGGGAGGTTTACGTGGCGGAACGAGATATCGAGGCACTTCTCGATGCCATGACGTTGGAGGAGCAGGTGTCGTTGCTTGCCGGCGCCGACTTCTGGACGACGGTGGCGATACCGCGGCTCGGCATTCCAGCCATCAAGGTGTCGGACGGCCCCAATGGCGCTCGAGGCGGCGGCTCGCTCGTCGGTGGCGTCAAGGCCGCGAGTTTCCCCGTCGGTATAGCCCTTGGCGCAAGTTGGAACCCGGCGCTGGTCGAGGAAATCGGCGGAGCGCTCGCCGAGGAAGCGCGCTCGAAGGGGGCCTCGGTGCTGCTTGCGCCCACCATCAACATCCAGCGATCCGCCGTGAACGGCCGCAATTTCGAATGCTACTCGGAAGACCCCTATGTCGCGGCGGAGCTCGCAACCGCCTATGTGACGGGCCTGCAGAAAGGTGGAGTCGGTGCCACCGTCAAGCACTTCGTCGGCAATGAATCCGAGATTCAGCGGACGACCATGAGTTCGGACATCGGCGACCGCGCGTTGCGCGAGATCTATCTGCCGCCCTTCGAAGCCGCTGTGAAAACGGCTGGCGCCTTCGCGGTCATGAGCTCCTACAACCGTCTGAACGGGACCTTCACCTCAGAACACAAGGTGCTTCTGGGCGACCTTCTGAAGGACGAGTGGGGCTTTTCCGGCATCGTCATGTCCGACTGGTTCGGCTCCCATTCGACCGCGCCAACCGTCGAGGCCGGTTTGGATCTCGAAATGCCCGGCCCGACGCGCGATCGCGGCGACAAACTGGTTGCCGCGGTGGAGGCGGGAGAAGTCGCGGCGGAGAAAGTGCGGGAGGCGGCGCGCCGCGTGCTGAAGCTGATCGAGCGTGTCGGCGGCTTCGACGCACCCGACATTCCGGCCGAGCGCGCCATCGACAAGCCGGCGCATCGAGCACTGATCCGCAGGGCAGGCGCCGAAGCCATCGTGCTCCTCAAGAACGATGGCATTCTGCCGCTCGATCTCAACGGCCGGACGATTGCCGCGATCGGCCCCAACGCCGAGGCGGCACAGATCATGGGTGGCGGCAGTGCCCAGCTCAATCCTCACTATGCCGTTTCACCGGCCGACGGCCTTCGCGTTCTCACGTCCGAAAACCAGTTGCGAGCCACGCCCGGCGTGACCGCAAACCGGCTGATGCCACTGATTGCCGGCCCCTTCGAGGTCGACGTTTACGGGCGGCCCGATTTCACAGGCCCCGTCGTCGAACATCAAAGCCATCCGCTCGGCGAAGTAATGTGGTTCAACGAGGTCGCGCCAGGCGTTGCCGACGCCGATTTCTCGTTGAGGGCTACAACTCGCTTCACGCCGACTGAGTCGGCCGAGCATGTCTTCGGCCTCGTCAGCGTCGGACCAAGCCGGCTGATCGTCGACGGGAAGACCGTGGTCGATCTGCGGGACGACTGGGCGCCGGGCGACAACTATTTCGAGTGCGGAAATCGCGAAGCGCGCGGATCAATCGCGCTGGAAGCGGGGCGCGCGGTCGACGTCGTCGTCGAATATCGCTTCGTGCAGGCCATCGCTCTCAATCTCAAGGCCATTCGCGTCGGTGTCGCCGTGCCACTGGGGGACAAGGCTTTCGCGGATGCCGTCGAACTCGCCCGCGTCTCCGATGTCGCCATCGTCTATGCCGGCCGCTCGGGCGAATGGGACACGGAAGGCAATGACCTTCCCGGCATCGAACTGCCGGGCCGACAGGATGAACTGATTGCCGCCGTCGCTGCCGCCAATGCCAACACCGTTGTCGTGCTGCAGACCGGCGGACCGGTGGCCATGCCCTGGCTCGACAAGGTGCGGGCGGTGATCGAGGCCTGGTATCCGGGACAGGAAGCCGGCAACGCAATTGCCGACGTGCTGACCGGTGCCGCCGAGCCGGGCGGGCGACTCGCCCAGACATTTCCTCGGCACATCAAGGACACACCTGTCGAAACCGGCGATCCGCTGACCTACCCCGGGCAAGACGGTCACGTCGTCTATCGAGAAGGTGTGTTTGTCGGCTACCGACATTATGAGAGAGCCGGCATCGAACCGCTGTTCCCGTTCGGACACGGCCTCAGCTACACCCGCTTCGACTGGGAGGCCCCGACCGTGGACCGACCGTCATTCGATGGAGAGGGAAACGTCACCGTTCGCGTCCGGGTGACCAACTGCGGCGAACGTTCAGGCTCGGAGGTGGTACAGCTCTATGTGGCGCCGCTAGCCGACCGCGTCGACCGGCCGGTCAAGGAGCTGAGGGCCTTCGCCAAGCTTCAGATCGCACCTGGCAAAACGGCAGACGCCGTGATGGCGCTTTCGGCACGCGCGTTCTCGTATTTCGATACGGAGCGAAACGCCTTCGTCTCGGACAAGGGGCGCTACCGGTTGATCGCCGCCTCTTCCTCGGCCGCGCCGCGCGGCAGCGTTGACATCGAACTGACGCACGAAGTCGTCGAAGCGGTGCAAGCTCGCTTCCACCCCTGAGGTGACCATCGAGGGAAAAGAAAAACCCGGACTTGGCCTGGCCATGTCCGGGTTGGCAAGTCTGCAACCTTGCGGCTGCAGTAACCGAGAGGCGTGCTTTCGGAAAGTGAGCTGGGTTTCCGTCGGCTCGATGTTGACGTTATGCCCCGGTCTCCGTAGTCGTGCCAGCGGCAATCGCCGCCCGGCAGCCAAGTCTTGCCAAGTCGTGAACGAGATCCGCCTACCCCTGTTATTTTTGACGATGACAGCTAGAAAGCGGCAAGCTTACTTGGGCCAATTTGCCTAAATTTCGGCCTCCTGGAGGCAATAGGGTGAATATTATCTTTATGCCTTCAATAGAATAGAACACAACCAAGTTCACATCCGTTTCTCATGCTCATTTTCTGAAGCTTCATGTTTCCCGGATACGTTATCTCTCAGAAAAATCCGCATGGAAACCGACATGAAGCTCCTCCTGGTCGACGACAACCCAAGTAATCTGTTCATGCTCGGCAAACTGGCGCAGAGCTCCGGCATTGCCGACGTGCAGTCGTTTCGCGACCCCTTGCAGGCACTCGACGAGGCCCGGCGGACCCAGTTCGACCTGATCATCGTCGACTACATGATGCCGGGCATTGATGGGCTCACGCTCATCCGCGAGGTGCGCAGCCTTCCAGACTATGTCGATGTGCCCATTGTCATGGTCACCACCGTGGACCAGCGGGAGATCTGCTACGCCGCGCTCGAAGCCGGCGCCACCGACTTTCTGACCAAGCCCGTCGACATGGCCGAGGCCAAGGCTCGGCTCCGCAATCTCGCCATGCTGCGAGAAATGCAGAACAAGCTCCGCGATCGCGCCGACTGGCTGCAAACCGAGGTACAGAAGGCCACCTACGACCGATCGGGCCTCGAAGAAGAGATCATCTTGCGCCTTGCTCGCGCCGTCGAGCGCCGCGATCCCTCGATCGGCAGTCACCTTGTACGCGTCGCCCGCACGGCCCGCGAGCTAGCCGAGGAGCTCGGTCAGGCCGAACCCTATTGCCAGGATCTCTACATCGCCTCGCTGATGCATGACATCGGCAAGCTCGGCCTGTCCGACGACCTCCTCTACAAATCCGGCCCCTATACGACCGAGGAGCGGCGCCGAATGCAGGAACACACGCTGATCGGCGGCGAAATCCTCGAAGGCTCGAAATCGCGTGTCATCCGCCTCGCTGCCGAGATCGCCGAGACCCACCACGAATTCTGGAACGGCTCAGGTTATCCACGCGGCCTCAAGGAGACGGCGATCCCGCTCGCCGGGCGCATTGTCGCCGTTGCCGACGTGTTCGATGCTCTGACCTCCGAGCGGCCTTACAAAGCCGCGTGGACGGCCGAAGAGGCTGCCAAGTATATCGCCGACAACTCCGGCCAACAGTTCGATCCCGAGGTCGCGAGGGCGTTCTCGCTGCGCTACTTCCGCATACTGAAGATTCGGGAACAAGGCGGAGCGCCCTTCGGCTTCGCCGCCTGACCTTCACCGTCGTTTCCTGCCGGACGATCCATCGTGACGACCACCACTCCTTTTTCATCCGGACCTGGAGCCGGGATGCGTGCCGGAAAGTCCACGGTACAAGACCGTCCGCTCAGGGGCGCGCTCCTCTACGTCGTCGTCGGTTTCCTTTTCCTCGTCTCCGCCGTCGCCGTCTTCACCATCCTGATCCGCCAACAAGCCGACGTGGCGAATCTCGAGGAGACGCGCACGCTTGCCGCTGCCTATCGGCTCGATAGGGCCGCCGAGAAACTGCTGCGCTCGGTGGAAACGGCCCGACGGGAGCCTTCGGAGGCCAATGCACAGACGGTCATAGCGCGCTTTGTGCTGTTCGGCGCCACGGCGCGCGACTTCATGACAACCGCCCCCGATCGCACCGGCATCGACGCAGTAACGAAGATCGTTACTGACGCCAGGACATTCGTCGATCGTCTGGACGGCGCACGGAAGATGGACCTTCAGGCCCTCGATGCCCTCGGCACCCGCCTGAGCGATCTTCCCACCATCACGTCGCGGCAGGCCGCCTTCGCAGAAGCGGCGGAGACGGCGGCGCGCAGCGAGGAGCGGATGCTGCGCGAGAAGCTCTACCGCGTGCTTGTCGTCCTCGTCGGCGCGCTGACGCTTTCCATGTGCATCTTCATCTTCAGCCTGATCCGGCAGATCCGCGAAATCTGGAGTTCGCGGCTGCGCCTCGAAGCGATGGCTGCCGAACTCAAGCAGGCCGTCGCCGCCGCCGAAGCGGCAAATCAGGCGAAATCGGCCTTTCTCGCGACCATGAGTCACGAGATCCGCACGCCGATCAACGGTGTCCTCGGCATGGCGCATCTGCTCAAGGACACGCGACTCGATGCCGAGCAGCGCGGTTTTGCCACCAACATCGAGACCTGCGGACGCAGCCTGATCGCCCTCGTCAACGACATCCTCGATTTCTCCAAGCTGGAAGCCGGTTCCTTCGACGTCGATAAGGTCATTTTCGACCCGGTTGGCACGGCAGAGGCGGCCATGTCCATGGTTGAGGCGTCCGTCCGCGAGAAGGGGCTCGTCGCCGTGCTGGCGCCCGAGATCGCCATGAGCGCCCGCTATTCAGGCGACTCGACGCGCGTCCGCCAGGTGTTGATCAATTTCCTTTCCAACGCCGTCAAATTCACCGAGAGCGGCCTGATTGCCGTGCGAATCCGCGAAGTGGGCGGCGGCGAGAGGCCGATCCTGCGTTTCGAGGTGGAAGATACGGGAACCGGCATTTCCGAAGAGGGGCAGAAGCGCCTGTTCAAGGAGTTCTCGCAGGTCGATGCGTCGATCACCCGTCGCTTCGGAGGGACTGGCCTCGGGCTCGCCATCAGCCGGCGCATCGTCGAGGGACTGGGTGGGACCATCGGCGTCAAGAGCCGCGAAGGGCGGGGGTCCACCTTCTTCTTCGAACTACCGCTTGAGCGGGCCGAAGCGGCCGATGTCGATCCGGCTCCGTTGCACGGCGCCAGTGTTTGGGTGAAAGGGCGAACCCCCACCGAAACCGCTGCAATCGCCGCCACCTTTGCCTATTTCGGGGCCGCTGCCACGGACAGCGAGAGCGGCGCCGACATTGCGATCGTCGTCACGCCGCTGCCCCCCGATCATCAGCGAGCCCGCCTCGACATCGCCTTCTCGCAAACGGCCCCCCGTGTCGCCGGCAAGCCGGGCCGTCCTGCCAACACATTGACGCCGGCCATTGTCGCCGCTTCGATCGCCGGAAGCCTCACGACGGAAGACAAGCGTCGCGCCCCCGGCGAAGATGCCGCCGTACCGAAAGGACTGAGGGTGCTGGTGGTCGAGGACAACCGCATCAATCAACAGGTGGCGCTACGCCTTCTCTCCCGCCTCGGCATCGAAGCCGCACTGGCCGAGAATGGCGCCGAGGCGCTGGCCATGGTCAATGCGCGCGATTTCGACATCGTGTTCATGGACATGCAGATGCCTGTGATGGATGGGCTCGAGGCGACGCGGGCCATCCGCCGATCGAGCGGGCGCGGCCGCAACGTGCCGATCGTCGCCATGACCGCCAACGCCTTTGCCGCCGATCGCGAGGCATGCCGCAAGGCCGGCATGACCGGCTTCCTGCCCAAGCCCGTCGAACGGGACGATCTGCTTTCCGTTCTCGCTGCCCTGCCCGAGGGTAAGGTGCCCGTGACGCGGCCGACGACTTCCTCTGGAGAGGCTGCGCGCGGGGAGGCGGTCAATCGTCGCCGGATCGACGCCCTTCTGCGCGAGCTCGGTCCGGAGGATACGGCGTTCCTGCTCGATTCCTTTGCCACCGACGTCGCGAGCCTGCTCGCCGACCTGTCGGCGGCGCTTGAACGCGGCGACGCGGAACTCGCCAAGCGCAGCCTGCATACGCTGAAGGGCGCATCGGCCAACGTCGGCTTCGACGACCTGTCGCGGCAGGCGGCCGCGTTGATGGCCGAGCTGCCCGATCCGGACGTCGGCGCCCTTGGCAAGCTCATGATGACCATCGCTGGAGCCGGCAGCGTCGTCGCCGGTCTCAAGGCGGGGTTCGCCAGGACACCCCAGGCCAATGAGGTGGAGACCGTTCAGTAGGCCTCGGTGAGTGCCCGCCGCTTGGCGACGGCGTCGAGCGCCTTGAGATCGGTCAGAAGCGGCGCGATCCACGGCAGCGGCAACATGTTGGGTCCGTCCGACGGCGCCCGGTCCGGGTCGTCGTGCGCTTCGATGAACACGGCCGAGCATCCGACCGCGACCGCCGCCCTGGCTAGCGCCGGAGCAAAGACCCGCTTTCCGCCCGATGACGAACCGCGGCCGCCGGGCTCCTGCACCGAATGAGTTGCATCGAAGACCACCGGATAGCCGGTTTCGGCCATGGTCGGCAGCCCGCGGAAATCGGTGACCAAGGCGCCGTAGCCGAAGGATGTGCCGCGATCGGTGAGGAGAATGCGTTCGTTGCCGGTCGAGGCCACCTTGTCGGCAACGTTCTGCATGTCCCACGGAGCCAGGAACTGGCCCTTCTTGATGTTGACCGCCTTGCCGGTCTCGCCAGCGGCGATCAGGAGATCGGTCTGCCGGCAGAGAAAGGCCGGAATTTGCAAGACGTCGACGACTTCGCCCGCCCGGCGCGTCTGCTCGATGTCGTGGACGTCGGTGAGGACAGGGCACCCCAGGCGGTCGCGTATCTCGGCGAGGATGGACAGGCCAGCCTCAATGCCAACCCCACGCGTCCCCTTCAGCGACGTGCGGTTGGCCTTGTCATAGGAGGCCTTGAACACGAAAGGCACGCCGGCCGCCTTGGCCGTGTCTGCCAGGAAGGCAGCAATCTTCATCGCGTGTTCGCGGCTCTCGATCTGGCATGGACCGGCGATCAGCACGAAGGGAGCGGTGTTGTCGAAGGTGACGGAGCCGACGGTGACGGCTTTTTGCGGCGTGGCGACGGCCATGGGCGGGGAACCTTTCCGAAGGGGTGACGCCCGGCCTTGAAGTGGCCGGGCGCGGCGCATTCTGCTCAGCGCTGGATGTTGCGGCCAGCCAGCGACTTTTCCCAGGCCAGCGCATGGCCGACGATGGTGTCGAGATCGTCGAGCTTGGGCTGCCAGCCGGTGATGGACCGCAACCGGCTGGAGTCGGCGACCAATGACGGCGGATCACCGGCGCGACGCGGCGCCATGCGAACGGGGAAGTTCACACCGGAGACGCGCTTGACGGCGTCGATCACCTCGAGCACGGAGAAGCCATGGCCGTAGCCGGCGTTGGCAACGAACGTGTCGCCTCCGTCCATCAGATGCTTGAGCGCCAACACGTGCGCCTCGATCAGATCGCTCACGTGGATGTAGTCCCTGAGGCAGGTGCCATCCGGCGTGGGATAGTCGGTGCCGAAGACGTCCATGCCGTCGCGCTGGCCGAGGGCGGCCTGGGCGGCGATCTTGATGAGGTGGGTGGCGCGCTTGCTCGACTGGCCCGTGCGGCCCTTCGGATCGGCGCCAGCGACGTTGAAATAGCGCAGCGCGGCGTAGCGGAAGCCGTAGGCGACAGCGCTGTCACGCAGCATGATCTCGGTCATCCACTTGGACGAGCCATAGGGCGAAACCGGTCCGAGCGGCACCTTCTCGTCGATCAAGTCGACGCCGGGTTCGCCATAGACGGCTGCCGTCGAGGAGAACAGGAAGGCCTTGACCTTGCCGCGCACGGCTGCCGCGATCAACGAGCGCGACTTCACGGTGTTGTTCTCGTAATAGGACAGCGGATCGGTCACCGAGTCGGGAACCACGATCGACCCGGCGAAATGGGCGACGGCGGTGATGCCGTGATCGGCGATCAGCTTGTCGACCAGATCGCCGTCGCCGATGTCGCCGACGACCAGCGTCGCCGCGCCGGGAATGACGGCATCGTAGCCGGTCGAAAGGTTGTCGAGCACGACAACGCTCTCGCCGCGGTCGACGAGGGCATGAACCATGTGGCTGCCAATATAGCCGGCGCCACCGGTCACCAGAATGGACATGGAGAACTCCTCGGATCCTGTCGGCGCCTTTTCGAGGGCACCGGAAGCGAGACTTCTCTATCGCCCGTTTGGCTTTGCTTTTCCAGTGGGGGGATACCGAGGAGGCGCATTTGTCCGTCGAGGACATGGCCATCGAAATTCATGTGCACATTTTCAGCCAGCAGGGGAAATTAACGGCTCGTTAACTACTTTTTTCGCAGTTTCCTGCATATTTTTCAATGTCCGCGGTGAAGATGCGATTCGATAGCCGGGGCCGGAGAGGGAAGAGGATCGTTCATGGCTCGACTGTCGGGGCCGTTCATTCCAGCCATCGAAGACGCGGCGATGCGGCGCCTCCGTCTCGTCGACGCGTCGGATACCGGCGTGGAACGGCGGGCGATCACCGTTCTTCATATCGGTGACACGCCGGAGGATACCTTTCTGATCGGCCGTCTCGTCGGTGCGCTGCCCAGTTTCGCCGCCACTTTCGTTGCCGCCGGCACACGCGAGGCGGCGCTTTCGGCACTGTCGCGCCAGCCTTGCGACGTCGTGCTCTGCGAGTTCTGGATGGCCGGTCGCACCACCATGGCGCTGATCGACGAGATCAAGAGGGTTTCCGACGTACCGGTGATCCTGACCTCGGCGCTCGACAACGACGACATCGAACTGATCGGTCGCCGGGCCGGTGCCGACGGGCTGTTGACCAAGAGCGATCTCGCGGTGGCAACGCTCGACAGGATTTTCTCGACTTTGCTTCCCCGACGCCAGGCCTCGCGCGGCGATGCGGCGGCGATGCTCAGGGCGCTGATGTCCAACCTCTATGCGGCCGGACTTGCGCTTCGCCCGCAGCGAGGCAACAACCGGACGGCGGACCAGGAGGCCAGGCGAACCGCCCTCGCCCGTTCGATCGCCGACCTTGAAGCCGCCAGCCGGTTCGGCGCCGGCGTTCAGCGCTTCGACGCCATTCCCTTTTTCGTCGATGCGGTGAAGAAGCAAGATCTGAGGGCCGAGGCGGGGGGCAACGTCACTTTCCTTGCTCCCTCGCTGCCGCTGCCGATCGAGACCAGTCCGACGCTCTATGCCGATCTCGTCGAAGGCTTTCTTGCGGAAGCGGGCGATGCGGCGGCGGCAGGAGGCGCGGCCACGGTTTCGCTCAGGGCTTCAGCCGGCAGACTTATCGCCACGGTTCGCCGGTCAGGCAGAGAGCCCATTGCGACGGACGCCGAAGCGCGGGCAGCGGCTGCCGAGCGGCGTTTGCTGATTGAGGGGCTGGCACGAGCTTGCGGTGGCGTGGTGACCTTCTCGGCCAGGAACGGACACGTCCTGGAAGTGCCGCTTCGCCTTTCCTCCCCTTCCGGCTGAATCTGGTCTTGGCCCCCGTTCCGCTTGATCTGGGCGCATCCTGCTCAAGCGGTTCGGCCTACCGGGCGGGCGTTTCCGTCAGGCTCCTCCCGGAAGATCCGAAGCTGACGGAAATGCCATCAGGCGTCGACGGAAGTCTCGGCCGTGACCTCCAGAACATGGAGATGGTGGGAGCGATTGTCCCGCCCCGTCCAGTCGATGCTCTGGCCGGCCGTCAGGCCGATCAGGGCTGCGCCGACCGGCGTCAGCACCGAAATGCGCCCCTGTTCGATATCGGCGTCGCCCGGATAGACGAGACGAACGATCCTTGGCTCGGCTCCGTCCAGGCTGAAGCGCACGACCGCGCCCATGCGCACCGTTCCTTCTGCCAGACGATCGTCTGCGACGACGCGCGCCCGATCAAGCTCCGCGGCCAACTGGTCGGCGGCGGCGGCATCACGGTCGGCAAGCGCGTCGGCGAGATTTGCAAGACGCTCGTGATCCGAACGGGCAAGCGTGATGGCCGGCGGGCGCCGCCGGCGTGTGGCGGTAGTCATGTTCGTTCCTCCAAAGAATAACGTCCCGCCTTCAGGCGGATCTGATTTGAGAAAGATTTAGGCTGAGTGTCGCGCTACGCTGGCTGTCGAAAAACCGGCGTCAGTGCCTCACGGCCTGCGCGCGACAATGCGGGACCGTGAGATCAGTATCCCCCGAGGGGATAGATCCTGCAAAGCACTCGAAGATGATCGGTCCGCGGTTCCATGTCCGGAAAGATCGGCATTTGGACGGCCAAAGTCAAGCCGAGGAACGGTCAACCGGTCAGAACGGCGTCCGCGAGCGGATGGCCGCCGTGAGCGTGCCCTCGTCGAGATAGTCGAGTTCTCCGCCGACCGGCACGCCGTGGGCAAGGCGCGTCACCTTGACGCCGAGGCCGTCGAGGCGGTCCGTCACGTAGTGTGCGGTCGTCTGACCGTCGACGGTGGCGTTGACGGCGAGAATGATTTCTTTGACCGCCGGATCGGACGCCCGCTCGACGAGACCGGCGATGTCGAGATCGTCAGGGCCAATGCCGGAAAGCGGCGACAACACACCGCCGAGCACGTGATAGCGGGCATTGACGGCGCCCGCCCGTTCCAATGCCCAGAGGTCGGCAACGTCCTCCACCACGACGATCACCGAGCCGTCTCGCGTCGGGTCGGTACAGACGGCGCAGGGATCGGCGGTGTCCACGTTGCCGCAAACCGAACAGACGCGCACGCGGTCATGGACGGTCCGCATGGCATCGGTGAGCGGCGCGAGGAGTTGGTCGCGCTTCTTGACGAGCTGCAGCGCCGCGCGACGGGCCGAACGCGGCCCGAGTCCGGGCAGACGGGCAAGGAGCTGGATCAGCCGCTCGATTTCCGGACCTGTGACGCGTCGGACCAAGGCGATCTCCGCTCCAAGCACGGCCACCCAAACGGCAAGATCGTCCGGACAGTCCCGTGCGTCGCAAAACCTGTCAGAAGGGCAGCTTGAAACCCGGGGGCAGCGGCAGCTTGCCGGTGACCGCCTGCATGCGCTCGGCAACAAGGGCGTCGACATGCGCCTTTGCATCGGTGAAGGCGGCAACGATCAGGTCTTCGACGATCTCGGCCTCCTCCGGCTTCAACAGCGAGGGATCGATGCGAAGCCCCTTCATCTCGCCCTTGCCGGTGACGGTGACCGAAACGAGACCGCCGCCGGAGGTGCCGGTTGCCTCGGTCCTGGCGATTTCCTCCTGCGCTTCGGCCATGCGGGCCTGAAGCGCCTGAGCTTCCTTCATCATCTTGCCGATGTCGCCGAACATGTCTCTTCTCCCGGTGGATCAGTCTTGTCGCCAGATGGCCGCTCCGGCCGCCCTTGTCAACGGCACCGGATCAATCGTCGAAGTCGCCGAAGCCGGGATCGGGCATTTCGTCGATGAAGCCTTCGGTCCAGTCGCCGGTGTCCTCGAAGGTCGCGCCGCCGCCGGCAGGACCCGCCGGCAACGGCTCTGGCTCCTCGCCGAACTTGACGTCGACGATCTCGGCGCCGGGGAACAAGCGGAAGATGGCTGCGACCACGGGATCGGCCAGGGCATCGTCGACGGCTTCGCGCCGGCGCACCTCGCGCGTCTCGGCCAGCGTCGGACGCCCCTCCTCACGCGAGATGGCGACGATCCAGCGGCGGCCGGTCCAGCCGGTCAGCTTGCGACCAATCTCGCCGGCGAGACCTGGGTTAGCGCCCTCGACGGGCGAGAACTCGATGCGTCCATCCTCGAAGCGAACGAGCCGGACGTGCCGTTCCAGTGCGAACTTGAGACCGATGTCACGGTTGCTTTCCGCCAGGGCGACCACGGCCTCGAAATTGTCCAGACGCGGCCCCGCGACCATTTCTGGCTCGGCACGGCGGGCAACAGTCCCGGCAAAACCGCCCCCAGCGCGCGCGCGCGCGCCATCTCCACCACCCGGAGGCGCTCCGACTGGCGGGTTCATTCCCGGGAAACTGCCATCCCGCAGCATCTTCAACGCCTCGTCGGGCGTCGGCAGATCAGCGGCATAGGCGAGGCGAACCAGCACCATCTCGGCGGCCGGCAACGGCCTCGGCGCCGTCTGCACCTCCTGTATGCCCTTGAGCAGCAACTGCCAGGCGCGCGAGAGGATGCGCACCGACAGCTTTTCGGCAAAATCGCGACCACGCGTCCGCTCGGCTTCGGTGAGCGACAGGTCGGTGGCACCTTCCGGCAAATGCTTGAGGCGCGTTACGAGATGCACGAAGGCGGCAAGGTCGGACAACACGGCCACCGGATCGGCACCGGTGTCGTATTGGTCGGCAAGGATGGAGAGCGCGTTGGCAACGTCGCCCTTCATGACCGCCTCAAAGAGATCGACCACGCGCACCCGGTCGGCCAGACCAAGCATGCTCCGCACCGCTTCCGCCGACACATGGCCGCCGCCATGGGCGATCGCCTGGTCGAGAATGGTCAGACTATCACGCACCGAACCCTCGGCGGCGCGAGCCATTAGCGCCACCGCCTCCGGATCGGCCGTAACCTTTTCGGACGCGATGATGCGCTCGATATGAGCGGCGAGCTCGCCGGTCGGCACACGACGCAGGTCAAAGCGTTGGCAGCGCGACAGCACCGTGATCGGCACCTTGCGGATCTCGGTGGTGGCGAAGACGAACTTCACGTGCTCGGGCGGCTCTTCCAACGTCTTCAGGAGCGCGTTGAAGGCCTGCGTCGACAGCATGTGCACTTCGTCGATGATGTAGACCTTGTAGCGGGCCGACACCGGTTTGTAGCGAGCCGCCTCGATGATGTCGCGCACGTCGTCGACACCAGTGTGCGAGGCGGCGTCCATCTCGATGACGTCGACGTGCCGGCCTTCCATGATGGCGCGGCAATGGGTGCCCTCGCGATCCATGTGCACGGTCGGCCGGTCGATCTCGCCGGGAACTTCATAGTTGAGAGCGCGGGCCAGGATGCGAGCGGTGGTCGTCTTGCCGACGCCACGGACGCCGGTCAGCATCCAGCCCTGTGCGATGCGGCCGGTATCGAAGGCATTTTCGAGCGTGCGCACCATGGCGCCATGGCCGATCAGGTCGGCAAAGCTCTGCGGACGATACTTGCGGGCAAGGACCCTGTAGGGCGAAGCGGCCGTCTGATCGGCGGGCGTCAGAGTGTCCGGCATGCTCGCAACCTGGGAAATGGAGGGTGGGAGGCCGACGAGTGACCCGAGCCGAAGCTCGTTGGGGCTGCTTCCTTCCGGACCTGACCCGGTTGGCGAGTGGTTCGTCCACCGCCAACCTCCCGTGCCACATATCGCGGTGTTGCCGGCAAAATGCAAGAGGCGGTTTCAATGAAGCCCACCGTCACGGTCCGACCTTCGTTCGTTCAACCGCCATTCCCGCACTGATCGCCGCTCGGCGAAGAGGCCTCGAAAAAGATGCGATCTCGCGAAACCATTGCCTTCGTGCCGCAATGATGAAAATTTCAGGACGATCACAAACGCGCGGGGATGCCCAATGATTCGACCCTTTGCCCTGAGCTTCCCTGGCCGGCGCCTCGTTGCCGCCCTCTCCGTTCTCCTGTCGCTTTCGGCCGCCACAACGGCGTGGGCCGAAGAGCCGGAGTGGCGAACGGCCACCGCGCTGGGCGGCGAACCGCGCTATGCCGCGGACTTCGCCCACTTCGACTACGTCAATCCCGACGCCCCCAAGGGCGGCGAGGCTCGGTTCGGCGTCGAGGGCAACTTCGACAGCACCAACCTGTTTCTCGGTACCAAGGGAACCCCGGCCGCGGCGGTCGCCTCCGCCTACGAATCGCTGTTCACGTCGTCGCTGGACGAAGTGGACATTTCAGCCACCTACCCGCTTCTTGCCGAAGCCATGCGCTACCCCAGCGATTTCGCCTGGGCGGAGTATCGGCTCGACCCGAGGGCGCGCTGGCAGGACGGCGAGCCTGTGACGGTGGACGACGTCATCTGGTCCTTCGACACGCTGAAGGAGATCTACCCGCTTTTCACCAACTACTACAACCACGTCGTCAAGGCCGAGCCGGCCGGCGAACGAACCGTTCGCTTCATTTTCGATGCGCCCGGCAACCGCGAGCTACCGCACATTCTCGGACAGCTCTATGTTCTCCCCAAGCACTGGTGGCAAGGCAAGGACGAGTCCGGAAAGCCTCGAAATATCCGCGAAACGACGCTTGAAGCACCGCTCGGATCGGGCCCTTACAAGGTGACGGCCGTCGATGTCGGCCGGCGGGTCACGCTTGTTCGCGATCCCGACTACTGGGGTGCGACGCTGCCGGTCGTCATTGGAACCAACAACTTCGACCGACTCATCTACGATTATTACGTCGACCCCACCGTGTTGATGGAGGCCTTCAAGGCCGACAAGTACGATTTTCGGTCCGAGCGCTCGGCCAAGATGTGGGCGACCGGCTACGACTTCCCGGCGAAGAACGAAGGCAAGGTCGTGACCATGACCTTCCCGCGCAACGCCTCGGGCGTCATGCAGGCGCTAGTTCCCAACCTTCGGCTGTCCAAGTATCAGGACGCGCGCGTTCGTCGGGCGCTGAACCTCGCCTTCGACTACGAAACGCTGAAGCGGACGGTTTTTTTCGATCTCTACGACCGCATCGACAGTTTCTATTTCGGCACCGAACTGGCCGCCAGGAACCTGCCGAGCCCGGATGAGCTGGCGCTCCTGGAACCCCTGCGCGACAAGTTGCCGCCCGCAGTATTCACCACCCCATACGCCAACCCGGTCGGGGGTACGCCCGAGGCGGTGCGCGAGAACCTACGGCAAGCAGTTGCGCTGTTCGCCGAGGCCGGCTGGACCATCCGGGACGGCAAGATGCGCAATGCCAAGGGCGAACCCTTCCGCATTGAGTATCTCACCTTCAGCTCGCTCGACGAACGCTACGTCGCTCCCTTCGCCAAGTCACTCGGCCGCATCGGCATCGATCTCGACTATCGCCTTGTCGACGATGCCCAGTATCTGAACCGCACCAGGAGCTTCGATTTCGACATGACGGTCGATGTCTGGGGCCAGTCGCTGTCGCCGGGGAACGAGCAGCGCGAAATGTGGGGATCGAAGGCGGCCGACCTGCCCGGTTCGCGCAATACGGCCGGCATCAAGGACGCTGCCGTCGACGCGCTGATCGAAAAGGTGATCTACGCCGAGAACCGGGAAGCGCTCGTCACCGCGACGCGCGCGCTCGACAGGGTGCTCCTTGCTGGCAACTACGTCATCCCGCTCTTCTATTCGAAGAACAGCTTCTACGCCTACTGGAAGCGCTTCGGCCATCCGGAGACGTTGCCGAAGTATTCCGTCGGCTTCCCCGATGTCTGGTGGTACGACCCAGCCGTGGCTTCGGCGGCCGGCCTTTCCCGCTGACGACGCCGAGACGAGGTTTCCGCTTCATGGCTGGCTATATTCTGAGACGCCTTCTCCTGATGATTCCGACACTGATCGGCATCATGGCCATCAATTTCGCCGTCGTGCAGTTTGCGCCCGGCGGGCCGGTGGAGAAGGTGATCGCCAAGCTTCAGGGCACCGACATCGGCGCCACCGATCGCTTTACGGGCGCCGGCGCAGATCTCGGGGGGCAGTCGCCCGACCAGATGTCGGGCGAGGCGATCACGTCCAAGTATCGCGGAGCACAAGGGCTCGATCCCGAGTTCATCAAGAAACTCGAGAAGGAGTTCGGCTTCGACAAGCCGCCGCTCGAACGCTTCGGGCTGATGCTGTGGAACTACGCCCGCTTCGACTTCGGCGAGAGCTATTTCCGCTCCATTTCGGTGATCGACCTCATCAAGGAAAAGCTGCCGGTCTCGATCTCGCTCGGCCTCTGGATGACGCTTCTGTCCTACGGCATCTCCATTCCGCTCGGCATTGCCAAGGCGGTGCGCGACGGTTCGCGCTTCGACGTCTGGACGTCCTTCGTCATCGCCGTGGGATATGCCGTTCCAAGCTTCCTGTTCGGCATCCTGCTGATCGTGCTGTTTGCCGGCGGATCGTTCTGGTCGATCTTTCCGCTGCGCGGGCTGACATCCGAGGGCTGGGGCGCCATGGGCTGGCCCGAGCGCATCCTGGACTATTTCTGGCACATGGCGCTGCCACTCCTCGCCATGGCGACCCATGCCTTTGCGACCACGACGCTATTGGTCAAGAACTCGTTCCTCGACGAAATCCGCAAACAGTATGTGCTAACGGCGCGCATGAAGGGACTTTCTGAACGAAAGGTGCTCTATGGGCACGTGTTCCGCAACGCCATGCTGATCGTGATCGCCGGGTTCCCTGGCGCTTTCATAGCCTCCTTCTTTGCCGGATCGCTGTTGATCGAGACGATCTTCTCCCTCGACGGTCTCGGACTGCTGTCCTTCGAATCGGTGATCAATCGCGACTATGCCGTCGTGTTCGCGACCCTTTATGTCTTCTCGCTGATGGGCCTCGTCATCAACATCCTCTCCGACCTCACCTACATGTGGATCGATCCGCGCATCGATTTCGAAAGCCGGGAGGTATGACGTCCATGAATGCCCTTCCCGCAGGAAAACGCCCCTGGCTTTCGCCCGTCAACCGCCGCCGGTGGCAGAATTTCAAGGCCAACCGCCGGGGCTGGTGGTCGTTCTGGATCTTCCTGGTGCTGTTCGTGGCGACGCTTCTGTCCAACGTCATTGCCAACGACCGGCCTATCGTCGTCTCCTACAAGGGCGAGATCCTGTTCCCGGTGCTGGTCGACTACCCGGAGGAGAAATTCGGCGGCTTCCTCGCCATCACCAATTATCGCGATCCCTACAATCGCGACGAGATCGAGAACAACGGCTGGATGATCTGGCCTCCGATCCGCTATTCCTTCGACACGCCCAACACCGACGCGCCGACGCCGGCGCCCTCGCCACCCGCCTTCCTTCTCTCCCCCGCCGAGCGCTGCGCCGCCTACGCCGAGGGCGTGAACGACCGGGAGTGCGTGTTTGGCAACATGAACTGGCTCGGAACCGACGACCAGGGGCGCGACGTCGTCGCTCGCGCCCTCTATGGCTTCCGCATCTCCGTCCTGTTCGGCCTGACGCTTGCCGTCATCTCCTCGCTCGTCGGCATCGCCATCGGCGCCGTGCAGGGCTACTACGGCGGCCTCACCGATCTCCTGATGCAGCGCTTCATCGAAATCTGGAACGCGGTGCCGACGCTCTACCTCCTGATCATCGTCTCCTCGGTGATCGCGCCGTCCTTCCTGGTGCTGCTGTTGATCCTGCTCGCCTTCTCATGGACGCATCTCGTCGGCGTCGTGCGCGCCGAGTTCCTGAGAGCCCGCAATTTCGAATTCGTGCGCGCGGCGAGGGCGCTCGGCGTCGGCAACCTCACCATCATGTGGCGGCACCTTCTGCCCAACGCCATGGTGGCGACGCTGACCTTCCTGCCCTTCATCCTCAATGGATCGATCACGACGCTGACCTCGCTCGACTATCTCGGCTTCGGCCTGCCGGCGGGCTACCCGTCGCTTGGCGAACTGCTCCGCCAGGGCAAGACCAACGTCTTCGCGCCCTGGCTCGGTATCACCGGCTTCTGCGTGGTCGCCGTCATGCTGAGTTTGCTGATCTTCATCGGCGAGGCGGTGCGCGACGCCTTCGACCCGCGCAAGACGTTCCAGTGAGGCCCGCCATGACTGACACCTCCGGCGGCGCCCTTCTCTCCGTCCGCAATCTCTCCGTCGCCTTCCGCCACGAGCATGGCGAAACGCTCGCCGCCTCCGGCGTCTCCTTCGATCTGGAGAAGGGCCGGACGCTGGCCGTCGTCGGAGAAAGCGGCTCGGGCAAATCGGTGACAGCCCTGTCGATCGTACGCCTGCTGCCCTATCCGGCGGCCCGGCATCCGTCCGGCGAGATCCTCTACAAGGGGCATGACCTCCTGAAGGCGGAGGAAGCCGAGCTCAGAAAGATCCGTGGCGCCGACATCACCATGGTATTCCAGGAGCCGATGACCTCGCTCAACCCGCTGCATTCGATCGAGCGGCAGATCGGCGAGATCCTGAAGCTGCATGGCGCCAGCGGCGACGCCAACGTGCGCCGTCGGGTGATCGAACTCTTGAACGAAGTCGGCATTCCCGATCCGGAGACCCGGCTTTCTGCCTATCCGCACCAGCTTTCCGGCGGCCAGCGCCAGCGCGTGATGATCGCCATGGCGCTCGCCAACGCGCCAGACCTCCTGATCGCCGACGAGCCGACCACCGCGCTCGACGTCACCGTGCAGGCGCAGATCCTGACTCTGTTGAAGTCGCTGCAGGCGCGGCATGGCATGGCCATCCTGTTCATCACCCATGACCTCGGCATCGTAGAGCGCTTCGCCGACGACGTGGTGGTGATGACCGGTGGCGAGGTGGTCGAGGCGGGCCCGACGGCCGAAGTGTTTGCCGCTCCGAAGCACGACTACACCCGCCACCTGATGGCGGCGGCGCCAAAGGGCGAGCCACCGGCTGCCTCGATGGAGGCTCCGGTCATCGTCGAGGCTGACCAGTTGCGCGTCTGGTTTCCGATCAAGGCCGGCTTCCTTCGGCGGACCGTCGGCCACGTGAAGGCGGTGGACGGCGTCGACGTCAAGCTCAGGGCCGGTCAAACGTTGGGCGTGGTCGGCGAAAGCGGATCGGGCAAGACGACGCTGGGCCTTGCCCTTCTTCGCCTGATTTCCTCGGAAGGACCGATTGCGGTGCTCGGCCGCCGCATCGACGGACTGGACTCTCGCGCCATGCGGCCGCTGCGACGCGACGTGCAAGCCGTATTCCAGGACCCTTATGGCTCGCTGTCTCCACGCATGACGGTGGCCGACATCGTTGGCGAGGGGCTGGCGGTACACGAGCCAAGACTCAGTGCCGAGGCCCGCGACGCGCGCGTCGTCGAAGCGCTCGTCGAGGTCGGCCTCGACCCCGAAACGCGCCACCGTTACCCGCACGAGTTCTCCGGCGGTCAGCGACAGCGCATCGCCATCGCCCGCGCCATGGTGCTGAAACCCAAGTTCGTCATGCTCGATGAGCCGACCTCGGCCCTCGACATGAGCGTGCAGGCTCAGGTGGTCGACCTTCTGCGCGACCTTCAGGCGCGGCATGGCCTGGCCTACATGTTCATCTCTCACGACCTCAAGGTCGTGAGGGCGCTGGCCAACGATCTCATTGTCATGAAAGCGGGAAAGGTGGTGGAGGCGGGGCCGGCCACCGAGGTATTCGCCGCACCGAAAGAGCCCTACACGCAAGCACTGATGGCTGCGGCGTTCCGTTTGGAGGCAGTGGGCAGCGTCGCTGCGGAAACCTAGATGGGATCGCGGGCCGACCGGAACAGCGTGCCCCTGTAGGCGTCAGCGGCGATGTCGCGGCACAGCGGCTGCCATTCGCAGAGGGCGCAAGCAGCTTCAAACGCGCCGTCCCGATAGGCCGATCGCAGGCGCGCCCGAAGTTCCTCATCGAACGCGAGGCGATCGCCGAAGTTGAACGGCCTATCGAGAAGACTGGAGACGAGAGAAAGCGCGCGCCGGTCACGCTCGGGGACCGTTGCTTCATTGCAATGGGGGTGTTCGTCGGAGCGGCAAAGAGGCTCGCAGATGTCGTCCGGCCCCTCGACGATCTCGACCCTCGCGCCCGCCACAAGCCGGGCAGCGGTCGCCGTCATTCCGGCGACGAACTCCGGCGAATAGCCAAGCCCCTTGTAGGTCAGGAGGCAGAGGAGGTGGTGCCCCCTCAGCCTCACCGTGTTCCCATCGACCACGACCGGCGATCAGCCGGCGGCCTTGCGATCGCGCTCGCGGCGACGCTCGGCCGACGGCTGGTAGGCGATCCGGGCATGGAAGGCGCAATAGGGAATACCGACCTCCGACTTGCGGCCGCAGAAGAAGAAGTCCGGCTTACCGGGGTCACCCACCGGCCACTTGCAGGTGCTTTCGGTGAGGGAGAGGATGGTGACCTTTTCGAATACGGGCGGCTCGATCTCGGCAACCGGAGCCATTGCCAGCGCCTCCTCGGCCTGGGAATCCGCCTTGAGAGCCGTAGCGCCAATCGTGATCGGCCGAACAGGCGCCGTCGGCCGGCTCGTCGGCTGGGCTTGGGCAACCGGACGGCTGGCAGCGGACTTGACGCGCGGCGGCGCGGCAACGGTCGGGCGCGCCGGCTGTACCTGCGGCTTCGAACGACCCGACAATCCCAGCCGGTGCACTTTGCCGATCACCGCGTTTCGTGTCACGGCGCCGAGTTCAGCCGCGATCTGGCTGGCGCTCAACCCTTCAGACCAGAGCGTCTTGAGGCGCTCGACGCGTTCGTCGGTCCAGGACATCTTCTCACCCTCTCTTCGCCGCATCACCCGGGGAATCCCTGGGGATACGCCCGGTCCACCAATAGGTCCGGCAACGCAAAACACATGCGATTGTATCGCTGGAGCGTCCCGCCACGATATCTCGTGGCGACGACATCTACGCTACAATGGGCGTTCTCTTCGGCGCAATGACCACTGAGTCACGCCTCGCGGCGCTTTACGACTTTTCAACAAATATCGTGGCGCCGGCGTTTCGGTTCAACCGCCATCTCCCCGCGTCTGATTCGCTCGGGCCGGAAATGCTTGTCGGGCTGCTTCAATTTCGGGCGGCCAAGGCTCAAAAACCTTGACAGATCCGGCGTTTCCCGT
This sequence comes from Pleomorphomonas sp. NRK KF1, assembly GCF_023721755.1. Taxonomy (GTDB): domain Bacteria; phylum Pseudomonadota; class Alphaproteobacteria; order Rhizobiales; family Pleomorphomonadaceae; genus Pleomorphomonas. The sequence continues at coordinate 76,623 of NZ_JAMDLH010000006.1, forward strand.
GGTATAGAGCCGCCTTGCGAGAGGCCGCGCCGCCGAGAAGCCGGGGGCGCGGCCTGCTTTTTTCATTCGCCGGCCTCGCGGTATCGGCACCGGCGCCCGCAGGAAAACCTCTATCACTGAAAAGGAAACTGTCATGACCGCCCCCGGTTCCACCTCTCCGCTCTATGCGACATTCTCGCGCGCGGACGTGGCCTTCGAACGAGGCGAGGGGGCCTGGCTCATCGACAGCCGAGGAGAGCGCTGGCTCGACTTCGGATCAGGCATCGCCGTAAACGCCCTTGGACACGCCCATCCGCATCTCGTCGAGACGCTGAAGGCGCAGGCCGAGAAGGTCTGGCATGTCTCCAACGCCTTCCGGATTCCCGATCAGGAGCGGCTGGCCGAGCGGCTGGTCGCCAACACCTTCGCCGACCGTTGCTTCTTCACGAACTCGGGCGCCGAGGCTCTCGAATGCGCCTTCAAGACGGTGCGCCGCTTTCACTGGGCGAACGGTCATCCCGAGCGCTATCGCTTCATCACCATGGAAGGCGCCTTCCATGGTCGTACCCTGGCGACCATCGCCGCCGGTGGTCAGGAAAAGTATCTCGAAGGCTTCGGACCGAAGGTCGACGGCTTCGATCAGGTTCCCTTCAACGACATCGCGGCCGTCAAGGCGGCGGTGACGGCGGAAACCGCCGGCATCCTGGTCGAACCGATCCAGGGCGAGGGGGGCGTGCGCGTCATTCCGTCCGAAAGCCTCCGGGCGCTCAGGCAGATCTGCGACGACAACGGCCTTCTGCTGATCTTCGACGAGGTTCAGTGCGGTTACGGGCGGACGGGCCGCTTCTTTGCCCATGAGTGGGCCGGCGTCACGCCCGACGTGATGGCGGTAGCCAAAGGCATCGGCGGCGGGTTCCCCCTCGGAGCCTGCCTGGCAACCGAAGCGGCGGCGGCAGCCATGAAGGCCGGCGTGCACGGCACCACCTATGGCGGCAACCCGCTGGCCATGGCTGTCGGCAATGCCGTTCTCGATGTGGTTCTGGCCGACGGCTTCCTCGAGCGGGTACGCGCTGCCAGCCTCCGCTTCAAGCAAGCCCTGGCCGCCATCGTCGATCGTCATCCGGACCTTTTTGAAGGCGTGCGCGGCGAAGGCCTGCTCCTTGGCCTCAAGTGCAAGCGACCGGTGGCCGAGATGAACGCCGCCTTCCGCGACCAGCACCTGCTGACCATCGCAGCCGGCGACGGCGTCGTGCGTCTGCTGCCGCCGCTGATCGTCAGCGATGAGGAGATCCTGGAGGCGGTGAAGCGCATCGACGCCGCCGCGACCGCCCTCACCGCAGCTTCTTCCGCCGCCCATGGGGTGGCCGCCGCCAAGTCGGCCTGAGCGAGATAACAGACATGACCGACCACACTCCGAAGCATTTCCTTGACCTCACCGACCTCTCCGGCGACGAGCTTCGCTCCATCCTCGCCCGCGCCCGCGATCTCAAGTCGAAGGTAAACGGCTGCCGCCCGGGCGTAGGCCCGCTGGCCGGCAAGGTGCTGGCGATGATTTTCGAGCGTCCGTCGACGCGCACCCGCGTTTCGTTCGACGTGGGCATGCGCCAGCTTGGCGGCGAGACCGTCATGCTGACCGGCGCCGAGATGCAGATCGGCCGCGGCGAAACCATCGCCGACACCGCCCGCGTCATGTCGCGCTATGTCGACGCCATGATGATCCGTATTCTCGACGTCAACGCCCTGCATGAGCTGGCCGAATATGCCACCGTGCCGGTGATCAACGGTCTCACCAAGGTCAGCCATCCGACGCAGGTCATGGCTGACATCATGACGTACGAAGAGCATCGCGGCTCGGTGGCGGGCAAGACCTTCGCCTGGACCGGTGACGGCAACAACGTCCTGAACTCGCTGGTGCATGCGGCGGCCCGCTTCGGCTACACGATGCGCATCGCGACCCCGAAGGAACTCGCCCCGGCTCAGGCGCCGATCGACTGGGCGCGCGCCAACGGCGGCAGGATCGAAGTAACCAACGACCCCTTCGAGGCTGTCGACGGCGCCGATGCCATCTTCACCGACACCTGGGTATCGATGGGCGACGAGGAAGGCGAACGCCGCCGCCATAACCTCCTCACGCCCTACCAGGTGAACGACCGCCTGATGGCCGCTGCCGACAAGGACGCCGTGTTCATGCACTGCCTGCCGGCCCACCGCGGAGACGAAGTGACCTCGTCGATCATGGATGGGCCGCGGTCGATCGTCTTTGACGAGGCCGAGAACCGGCTGCACGCCCACAAGGGCATCCTCGCCTGGTGCTTTGGAGCCATGGAGGACTGATGAGCTCTGTCGATCGCCCCCTCATGGCCGCCAACGGCGATGACGCCGTGTTGCCGTTCGCTGTCGATGCCCTCGACGTGCGAGGCCGCGTCGTGCGGCTCGGGCCGGCGATCGACGCTCTGCTCGGCCGTCATGACTATCCGCCGGCCGTCTCGCGCCTTCTCGCCGAAGCAGTCGCCCTGACTGCCCTGATCGGCACGTCGATGAAGTTCCAGGGGCGCTTCATCCTGCAAACGCAATCCGACGGGCCGGTCGGCATGCTGGTCGTCGACTTCGAGGCCCCGGACGCTCTGCGCGCCTGCGCCCGCTTCGATGCCAACGCCGTGGCGGCAGCCGTGGCTGCCGGGCACGATCGCCCGGAGGATCTGCTCGGTCGCGGACACCTGGCAATGACCGTCGACCAGGGCGCCCACATGAGCCGCTACCAGGGCATCGTCGAACTTGACGGCCGGTCACTGGAAGAGGCGGCTCATGGCTACTTCCTCCAGTCCGAACAGATCCCGACCCGTGTCCGCCTGGCCGTAGCCGAGGTGCTGACGCGCGATCCGGGTCGCGAACCGCGTCGTGCCTGGCGGGCGGGCGGACTGTTCCTGCAGTTCCTTCCGGAGTCATCCGAGCGCACCGGACATCGCGATCTGCACCCCGGCGATGCCCCCGAGGGGGCTCTATCAGCCATCGAAGAGGACGATGCCTGGGTGGAGGCACAGAGCCTTTCGGGCACAGTGGAAGATATCGAACTGACAGATCCCTCGGTCAGCGCCGAGACGCTGCTCTATCGACTGTTTCATGAGCGTGGCGCCCGCGTGTTCGAGCCGCAGCCGCTCGTCGAGCGTTGTCGCTGCTCACGCGACAGCGTCAGGTCGATGATCGCCTCGTTCTCGCCAGCCGAGCGCGTGGACATGGTGGAAAACGGTCGGATCGGCGTGACCTGCGAGTTCTGCTCGACACACTATGAGTTCGACCCGCAGGAGTTCGAAACGGGCAAAGAAGCCTGAGGTCCTGAGGCTGTCGCCTTCTTTCAGCGCGCCGGATTTCCATAGATCGGCAAGCCGAAAGGCTCGCGACGATAGGCGCGGAAAAGCTCCAGGCTCTCGAAATGATCGAAGGCGAACTCGGACGCCGAGGGTAGAGCGGCAAGCGAAAACCAGCGCTGCTCATCGCTCTCGTCGTCGGCCGCCCCGACCTTCTCCACCGCATTGCAAAAATGCACGAAGCTGATGTTCTGGCGATCCTCGCCTGGTCGGTCCGGGCGATCGATGATCCGCAACAGTGTCAGGTCGCGGACCCGATAGCCGGTTTCTTCGAGAATCTCGCGTATAGCGCCCTCCGGCAGCGTCTCGTCGCGTTCGACAAAACCGCCGACCAAGGCCCATTTGCCGCCTTCGAGCAGCCGCTGACTACGCTTGACCAGCAAGACCTCGTCACCGCGCAAGACAATATTGTCGGTCACCGCATGACGCAGCGCCGCCTCATGGCCGCTCTCAAACTTGCATGTGATCACGAGACAGCCGCCCCCTTCAGCCGAAGCCGCTAGCTTGCTCACGCAGCCTTGGGGCCGCCGATGCTCAGCGTATCAGAGGTATCGGCCGCGCGATGGCGCTCCACCTCGGCCTTGAGGCGTTCGGCTTCCCTGCGGCTCTGCCGAGCGGCACGCCGAACGTGCCCCTGGCCGAACCAAGAGCCGACGCCACCGACCAGCACGCCGAGCGCCAGCACGGCGAAGAACACCGCGTAGAGCGGCACCGTGAGCGAGAAGAAGGGTGCCGACGGGTTGAACGGGTCGAGCACCAGCGTCACCGGTTGGTTGTTGACGACGGCCAGCGCCACCACCACGATCGCCAGTGGGCCGAGAACGACGATCCGGAGAAAGGTTTTCACGGGGCGTCACTCCTGCGCCGACCCTAGGGTCAGCTCACCTTGCCGTCGTTGAGGCGCTCGCGCATTTCCTTGCCGGTCTTGAAGAAGGGCACGAACTTCTCGGACACCGGCACCTTCTCTCCGGTGCGCGGATTGCGACCCGTGCGGGCCGGCCGGCTCTTCACGGAGAAGGCGCCGAAACCCCGGAGCTCGACGCGGTCGCCGCTTTTCATGGCGTCGACGACGGTGCCAAGAATGGTGTTGACGATATTCTCGATGTCGCGCTGGTAAAGGTGCGGGTTCTGCGCCGCGATACGCGCAACCAGTTCAGACTTGATCATGGGCTTAAAGCTCCCTGCCGGCTGAGCGAATGGAAAAAATCATTGAAGGTTCGAGCGTTGAGGGTGCCAAACCGATACGAGCCCGTCAAGCCGACCTTCGCTGTTCCATGCCGAAAGATCGATGCCGATCATGCGTCCTACCGCCGCCATGGCGCGGTCGGCAAGCCCCAGACCAGCATAGGGTCGCTCGGGCGACCAGTCGACGACCTTGAGGCCCTTCTCGATACCCTTGCTACCCTCCAGCCAGGCCACGGCCGCATCCTCTCCGCCGATTTCGTCGACGAGCTTGAGGTCTAGCGCCTGCCGGCCGGAATAGATCGATCCATCGGCAACGCGGAGCACGTCGGGTCTCGGAAGTCCCCGCCGCTCGGCTACGATATCGATGAACCAGGCATAGGTGTCATCGACAAGGCGCTGGATCATCTCGGCGGCGCCCGGCTGCTCCGGATAGGTGAACGGCGACGGCTCGGCCTTGAGCGGCGCCGATTTGATCGTCTTCACGTCGACGCCGATCTTCTGCATCAACGCGCCGACATTGCCATACTGGAAAAGCACGCCGATGGAGCCGGTGATGGATGTGCGCTCGGCAAAGATGCGATCGGCAGCGATCGCGGTCATGTAGCCGGCCGAGGTGGCGAGCGTGCCCATGGTGGCCACCACAGGTTTCCTTTCGGCGATGCGGCGAAGGCCGTCGTAGAGTTCCTCGCCGCCGACGGTGGTACCGCCGGGGCTGTCGATGGCGACGATCACCGCCTTGACGGCGTCGGAGGACGCGATGTCCTTCAGCATCTTGCGCTGGGCGTTATCGGCGAGGATCATGCCGGAAACGGTGACGCGAGCAATGTGAGGCCCGCCCCTGTCGGACATGCCGCCGCTCGCGAAAAGCCCCAGAGCCACCGCGAGGCCCAAGGCAAGCACAAGCGTGATGCCACGCCAAACGTACAGGCGCCGCCGCAACCGTCGCCGCTCCACGATCGCATCCGCATCAAGGGTCATCAGGCACCTCGCCGCTTGCCGGTTCCGATTGCCCTGAGGTAGCAGCCCACCGATCAACGGGCAAGGCAAACCGACGGGGGGCGTCACGATCCGAAATGATTCCGCCGGAAGTGGAGGTCAAGTCTATCCAGGCATCAAGACGATCCGAAAAAGAAAAAGGGCGTCGTGTTCAGCGACGCCCTCATTTCTGACCTTGCGATGCCAAGCATCGTTTGAGGTCGGCAAGCCTCGAAGGTTGAGGCCCGTCTTGACGTCCGGACTCTCATCGAGTGGACAGTTACTAATATTGCCCTGATGCTTGCATTCGTCAAGGATACCTTGGGAGCAATGGTAATAATTCGTAGCAAGAAAAAAGGCCCGCAGCGAGCGGGCCTTCCTTCATGTCGGAAAAACAACGGCTTGAGCCGGCTTATTCGCCTTCCTGGCGGGCCTTGAGGGCGGCGCCAAGGATGTCACCGAGCGACGCGCCCGAGTCGGAAGATCCGAACTGAGCGACGGCTTCCTTCTCTTCGGCGATCTCCAGAGCCTTGATCGACAGGCCGACCTTGCGGGTCTTCTTGTCGAACTGGGTGACGCGGGCATCGAACTTCTCGCCGACGGCGAAACGCTCGGCGCGCTGATCGTTGCGGTCGCGCGCAAGGTCGCCACGACGGATGAAGGCGGTGATGTCGGTATCGACGATCCGCACTTCGAGCCCGGCTTCCTTGACCTCGACCACCTCGCAGGTGACCACGGAATTGCGGCGGATCTCGCCAGCCGATTCCATCGGGTCGCCGCCGAGCTGCTTCATGCCGAGGCTGATGCGCTCCTTCTCGACGTCGACGTCGAGGACGACGGCCTTGACGACGTCACCCTTGCCGAACTCCTCGATGACCTGCTCGCCCGGACGGTTCCAGTCGAGGTCGGAGAGGTGAACCATGCCGTCCACATCGCCGTCGAGACCGATGAACAGACCGAACTCGGTCTTGTTCTTGACCTCGCCCTCGACCACCGCGCCGACGGGATACTTCTCGAGGAAGGCTTCCCAGGGGTTCTGCAGGGTCTGCTTGAGGCCGAGGGAGATGCGGCGCTTGACCGAATCCACCTCGAGAACCATGACCTCCACTTCCTGGCTGGTCGAAACGATCTTGCCGGGATGGACGTTCTTCTTGGTCCAGCTCATTTCCGAGACGTGGATCAGGCCTTCGATGCCCGGCTCCAGCTCCACGAAGGCGCCGTAGTCGGTGATGTTGGTGACGCGACCGGAGAACTTGGCGCCGACCGGGTACTTGGCCTCGATGGCATCCCACGGGTCGTTCTCGAGCTGCTTCATGCCGAGGCTGATGCGATGCGTCTCCTGATTGACGCGAACGATCTGCACCTTGACCTGCTGGCCGATCGACAGCACCTCGGACGGGTGGTTGATGCGGCGCCAGGCGATATCGGTGACATGCAGCAGGCCGTCGATGCCGCCGAGGTCAACGAACGCACCGTAATCGGTGATGTTCTTGACGACGCCGTCGACGATCTGGCCTTCCTCGAGGCTCGAAACCAGCTCGGAGCGCTGCTCGGCGCGGGTCTCTTCGAGGACGACGCGACGCGACACGACGATGTTGCCGCGACGCTTGTCCATTTTCAGGATCTGGAAGGGCTGCGGCGTGTGCATCAGCGGGGCGACGTCGCGCACCGGACGGATGTCGACCTGCGAACGCGGCAGGAAGGCCATGGCGCCATCGAGGTCGACGGTGAAGCCACCCTTGACCTGGTTGGAGATCTGGCCGACCACCTTCTCGTTCTTCTCGAAGGCAACCTCGAGACGGACCCAGCTCTCTTCGCGGCGAGCCTTGTCGCGCGACAGAACCGCTTCACCGAGCGCGTTCTCGACGCGCTCTAGGTAGACTTCCACCGTGTCGCCGACCTTCATCTCGCCATCGCGAGCCTTGGCGCCGAACTCCTTGAGCGGCACGCGCCCTTCGACCTTGAGACCGACGTCGATGACGGCAAGGTCCTTCTCGATGGCGACGATGGTGCCCTTGACGACGGTGCCCTCGGCCACGTCCGAAGCGGTGAGGCTCTCGGCGAGCAGTGCGGCGAAGTCTTCGCGGGTGGGATTGAGTTGAGACATTGAAACTCCTGGGGTGCCGGGCTCGCCCGGCGGCGTCGGCAGGTAAGAGTTGCCCCGTCCCTCCGATCCGGTGAAACACCTGACCCAGCCATAGGCAGGGTGCCGACGCGACTTCGACCGGATGGACGAGGATAAACGGCTTCACGGGCGGGGCCAGAGGCTCCGCCCGAAAGTCGGGCTTCTATAGCGGAGGATGCCGGCCGCTTCAAGGCATAAAAAGGCGGAATTTAGCGCCTTTTCCCGGCAACGGCGGACACGTGCCGTCCCTCGCGCCAGTTTTCGACGATCGACAGCGCGGTCGCGAGCACTTCGGTCGGCCCGAGCGCAGAGGTATCGATGATGATGGCGTCGTCGGCCGGGCGCAGAGGCGCCTCGGCACGACCGCTGTCGCGGTCGTCGCGGGCTTTCACTTCGGCCAGAATCGCCTCGTAGTCGACAGCCCTGCCCTTGGCGAGCAGTTCGTCGGTCCGGCGGCGCGCCCTCACCTCGGGGCTGGCGGTGACGTAGAGCTTCACGTCGGCGTCGGGACAGATAACCGTGCCGATGTCGCGACCGTCGAGCACGGCCCCGCGCGGACCATGGGCGAAATCGCGCTGAAACGCCACGAGGGCGGCGCGGACGCCGGGATGAATGGCAACGCGCGAGGCCAGCTCGCCGGCCTCGCGTCCCCGAAGATCGGTCCGCCTCAGATCGTCCGGCGCGAGCCTTTCGGCAAATGCCGTCGCCGCCGCGGGATCGTCGAGATCCTGGCCGGCGTCCTGCATCAGCTTGCCGATGGCCCGGTAGAGAAGACCGGTGTCGAGATAGGGCAGGTCAAGCCGGGTCGCCAGACTCTGCGCCAGCGTCCCCTTGCCGGCCGCCGCCGGACCGTCGATGGCGATGAGCGGCAATTTCCGCGACTGCTCCAAAGACGCCTCAGGCATCGGCGACCTCCGCGTCCTCGAAGGAGGCACCTAGACCAGTCATCAAAGCCTCGAATGTCGGGAAGGACGTGGCGATCATCGACGCGTCGTCGACACTCACCGGGTTTGCGGCCACCATGCCCAGCACCAGGAAACTCATGGCGATCCGGTGATCGAGATGGGTGACCACCCGCCCGCCGCCGGTAACCCGGCCGCCGCGAACCGAAAGCCAGTCTGGGCCTTCCGAACAGGTGACGCCATTGGCCCTGAGGCCGGCGGCAACGGCGGCGAGGCGATCGGATTCCTTGACCCGCATCTCGCCGATGCCGGGCATGCGCGTCTCCCCACTGGCCAGGGCCGCGGCCACGGCCAGAATGGGATACTCGTCGATCATCGAAGGAGCCCGCTCGGCCGGCACCGTGACGCCCTTAAGCTCGGCATGGCGAACCCTGAGGTCTGCGAGACGCTCGCCGCCGGTCGTCCGCTCGCCCACAACCTCGATGTCGGCGCCCATTTCGAGAAGCGTATCGATGAGGCCGATACGGGCCGGGTTCATCAGGACGCCTTCGACGGTGACGTCGGAGCCTTCCACGAGAGTGGCCGCCACGATCGGGAAGGCGGCCGAAGACGGATCGGACGGCACGTCGATCGCCTGCGGCTTCAGCTCGGGCCTCCCCACGAGGGCGATCCGTCGGCCGCCATCAGGCTCGTCGGCAATCTCGATGTCGGCGCCAAATCCCTTCAGCATGCGTTCGGTATGGTCTCGCGTGAACACCGGTTCGATGACCGTGGTGACACCGGGCGTGCCGAGACCGGCCAGCAGCACGGCCGACTTCACCTGCGCCGAGGGCACCGGCAGCCGGTAGGTGATCGGCAGCGGCAGGCGAGGCCCACGCATCGTCAGCGGCAGGCGTCCGCCGGAGCGGGCAATGACCTCGACGCCCATCTCGGACAGAGGCTCCAGCACCCGCCCCATCGGGCGCTTGATGAGGGAGGCGTCGCCGGTGAAGGTAACGGCGATCGGCTGGGCGGCGGCAAGTCCCATGGTGAGGCGAACGCCGGTACCGGCATTGCCGAAATCGACGATGCCCGACGGCTCCAGCAGACCACCGACGCCGAGACCGCGCACCCGCCAGACGCCGTCGTCACCACGGATCACCGTGGCACCGAAGGCGCGCATGGCCGCCGCGGTGTTCATGACGTCCTCGGCCTCAAGGAGACCGGTGATCACCGTCTCGCCAACCGCGAGAGCGCCGAGCATCAGCGCGCGGTGAGATATCGATTTGTCGCCTGGAACACGGACACGACCTTTGAGCGGGTCGGATTTCCGAGCGATCAGCGGACGAGCGGTCGCGTGAGAAGCCATGGAGCGGAACACCTGATACCAACTTGCGAGATGCGGATGCATTCGCGCATCGAGACTGACGGATCTCTCAATGCCTGAGGCTCGGGCGATCCGCAACGAAAAGTCAGGAGCCGTTGTCGCTGGTTCCCGGCACGACGCCTTCCGGCCACGGCGACTTGTCGCCTACTCAGGGCCGGCTCTAGCACGGCCGTTCGGCTGCGTCACTCGCCAGCCTCGGGCTCACGTCGCGGGCAAAGTGCCGGGATCGCGAGCCTGCCGCCACCAATTCACCTTTGACACAGCCCCCGGTTTGCCTATATGTGCCTGCCCGATTTACCTGACAAACGCGAGGCCGACCGTGGCGAAACCTGAACTTGGGCTGAAGCGTCTTTGCCCCAGCTGTGGCGCGAAGTATTACGATCTCAACCGGACCCCCATTCTCTGCCCGAAATGCGGCACCCAGTTCGATGCCGGACTGGCTGCGCGGGCGCGCCCGGCGACAGCCATCGACGACGAAGAGGACAACGAGGAGGAGATCGCCGAGGTCGGCGCGCTCACCCCCGAGTTCGTCAGCCTTGAAGATGCCGAGGATGCCGACGGTGACGACGTACCCGACATCGAGGATCCCGATATCGAGGACGAGACGCCGGAAGACGACGTCTTCCTCGAGGAAGAGGATGAGGACGGCGGCGACATGTCCGACCTGATCGGCGATGTCGGCGACGAGGAAGAGCACTGAGCTCTCCACCTTTTCAGATCCAAGCAAAGGCCGGCTGGCGATCCCAGCCGGCCTTTCTTTTTGGCGAAGAACGACCCGCGCGGCAGCAACCTATTAGAAAATCTTGGAAATCCGCCTTTTCTCCAAAAAGATGACGGAAAAATCGCTCGAGGTTGAAAAACCTCTTGATCGGCGAGGGAATGCTGAGTATATCCCGCCTCGTCGAGCCGGAACCCACACCGGCGGTGCCAGGAAGCGAAAGCGGGACGGCATCTTCCGAAGTCGGAAACGGCACCTGATGGGGCTATAGCTCAGCTGGGAGAGCGCCTGCATGGCATGCAGGAGGTCAGCGGTTCGATCCCGCTTAGCTCCACCAATTTTCTCAGCGCTCCCAAAAGCTTAGCAGTTTCAAGACTGTAGCGTGGTCGTTGGCGGAGAGTTCCGACCAATTCCGACCAATTCTCCTCCGCCCTCCGAGAGCGCTGGAAAATGGGTATTGCTTTCTCGTCAGCCAATGCTTGACACCTTTAGGTCGCACGGCCAAGCCTTTGGATACCGGCTGTCCAGCTCAGTTGGCGGAAAGGAAGCCGAAGTAGAAGGGCTACGCTACCGTGGTCACTAAGCATCGTGTTCGACAGCCCTCAACTCAGGTCGTTGATATTTCTAGTTGGGACGTTGACCCGGACTTTCCGACATACCCAGAGGGCAAGCAGCCAAAGAAGCTTCTTGTCTCTCCCGAAGAGGGATTACCGCCGTTCCTATTGCCTGGGCACCGGTATCTTTTTAAGACCCCACGGGGATGGCAGGAGCGTCAGGTCTGGTCAGAACTAATCGCCTACGAACTCTCGCGATGTGCCGACCTCGATGTGCCGCCATGCTTTCTTGCTATCGATGGGAACACCGGTCAAACCGGAGTGCTAGTCGAGTTCTTCTATGGCTATCAGGGGGAGCCAGCACTTCGCTTTATTCCTGGCGCTGACTTTATGCATGCTTGGCGGTCCGGCAGTTATGATCGAAAGCGAGGCCGCCCACATGACGTGAGGTCAAACCTCACGATCGTTCGCAGCTTAGGCATCCCGGCTTATAAGGAGTGGTGGGGGCGTACCTTCCTTTTTGACGCGTTGATTGGAAATGTTGACCGGCACCCAGACAACTGGGGCTTACTGCTACCGTCAGCCATGCCATCACCCGACTACAGGATGGCACCCCTTTTTGATCATGGGTCCAGCCTTAGCTACGGCGACCCCGATGAGCGGCTCCACCAGATAGAACGTGATCTCGATTCCTATATTAAAAGAGGACGTCATCATTGTTGGTGGAGGAACGAGCAGGAGGGTAGCGCACATATTGAATTGTGCGGTTTGTACATCGAGACGTTCAAACCCGCTGGCATGCTAGATGATTTTGTGATTCGATTCTCGGACGAGGCGATCTCTGATGTCCTGGGTTGGTGCCGGAACTTCAACTGCGGCATAGAGTTCTCCCAGGTGCGTGCCGAATTCCTTCGTTCGCTACTGATTCGACGTCGTGAACTCTTAACGGCCTTGTGCGGGGAAAATGAATAACATCATCAGGCACATCGTTGAGCCGACCCGGCTCCTGCTGACGTGGCAGTCTTCTGATGAGAAGGCGACCCGAACTCGGTTCGCTGTTGGCCAAATTGAAAAGAGCCGCGAAATTCTGTTCCGGTATTTCTCGGAGCAGGAGTTTGAGGCCCTGAACGGTCACCCATTAGCTTATGTTCGCGAGCTGGGCTTTTCTCAATATCCAGCTTTTAGTCCCAAAAGCGCCGTCCACGTTGGTGTGCTTGACGCGTTTATGCGCCGTCTGCCCCCGCGCAAGCGAGCGGATTTTGACGACTACACACGGCATTTCCGCCTAGACGCTGGCATGTCAGTTTCAGATTTTGCGCTTCTAGGATTAACAGAAGCAAAGCTTCCTTCAGATGGCTTTGCGATTGTCGACCCGCTCGATGACACGAATAGTCGCCGGGAGCTTGTAGTTGAAGCTGTAGGGCATCGTCACTACGCCGCTACTTGCGATCTGACAGGAGCACTTGGAGAGCCAGTCCGGTTTGAACCAGAGGCGAACAATCCGCATGATTCAAAGGCCGTTATGGTGACAGCGCGGGGCCAAAAGATTGGCTACATCAACCGCTTCCAGTGTGCCGCGTTCCAAGAATGGCTGCGCGGGCAACGTGTCACAGGTTCGATAGATCGCGTAGATCGTGAACACGGGCATCCAAGAGTGCATGTCTTTGTTCGGGTCAAGGCAAACGCGGGCCTCGCTGCCGCCGAATGAAGGGCCGTAGGGTCCTGTTCGTTTCACAGCTACGCCAGCGTCCAAAATTCTCGCCGCAAAAATCTGAGGTGACAGGTCAAAAGGGGAAGCACCCTCGCTCATAAGCGTAGCGGAAGCAATGGCCGAGATTGAGCGGCACATCTAAGGGCGCCCTGGCTCGGAGCGAGCCGTTCGCACGGCGCCAACTGAATGGGCAGCTTCTGGCGATGATAAGCGCCACACGCCCCATGAGAAGCACACCTCCATGACAAAAGGGCGGGCCTTTGTGACTGGCGCCACCTCTCATTCCATCATGAAGATCGTTGGGGTCTCGCGCCCTGTGTGTTCGATGAGATCAAGCGCTTCCGGTGAATCCATGTTCACCGGAAACCCTTTCTCACCACCCCAAAGCCAGGCGAGACTAAGGCCGCCCACCCCGAGTCAGGCCCGGCCGCGCCTGACGCCGGAGGCCAGATCGGCCACAAGGCTCGTGACGGCCGGAACGGTGGCGGCGGTTGCCTTGCCGTCGTCGAGCGAATCACGCACCGCGTTTACCAGAGCCGAACCGACCACCACCCCATCGGCATGGGCTGCGATGGCCGCCGCCTGTTCGCCGGTCTTGACGCCGAACCCGACCATCACCGGCAGCGGCGTATGCGCCTTGATGCGGGCGACCGCGGCGGCAACGTCACCGGCCGCAGCCGACTTGACGCCGGTGACGCCGAGCACCGACACATAATAGACGAAGCCCGAGGAGTTCCGGAGCAGCACCGGCAGACGCTTGTCGTCCGACGTCGGCGTTGCCAAGCGAATGAAGCTGATGCCAGCCCGGATCGCCGGCAGGCACAGCTCTTCGTCCTCTTCCGGCGGCAGGTCGACGACGATCAGGCCGTCGACGCCGGCCGCCTTGGCATCGGCAACGAAGCGCTCGACACCATAGATGTAGATGGGGTTGTAGTATCCCATCAGCACGATGGGCGTCTCGTTGTCGCCGGCGCGGAAGGCGCGGACCTGCTCCAGCGTCTTCACCATGGTCTGACCGGCGGCGAGCGCCCGGATATCGGCGGCCTGGATCGGTGGCCCCTCCGCCATCGGATCGGAGAAGGGCATGCCGAACTCGATGATGTCGGCCCCGGCGCCCGGCAGTGCCTTCAGGATGGACAGCGAGGTCTCAGTATCCGGATCACCGGCCGTGACGAAGGTGACCAGAGCCGCCCGTCCCTCGGCTTTCAGCTTTGCAAGGCGGGTGTCGATACGGGTGACGGGAAGGGAACTCACAGGTCGACTCCCAGGATCTTGCCGACGGTAAAGACGTCCTTGTCGCCGCGACCGGACAGGTTGACGACGATAATCTCATCCTTGGCCATCTGCGGCGCGCGCTTGATCGCTTCGGCCACGGCATGGGCGCTTTCGAGCGCCGGGATGATGCCCTCGACCTTGGTCAGCGTCTGGAAGGCGTCGAGCGCCTCCTGGTCGGTAGCCGGTACGTAGGTGACGCGGCCGGTGTCGCTCAGCCAGGAGTGCTCGGGGCCGATGCCGGGATAGTCGAGGCCGGCGGAAATCGAGTGCCCCTCGAGAATCTGGCCATCATCATCCTGCAGCAGGTAGGTGCGGTTGCCGTGCAGCACGCCCGGCTTGCCACCGTTCAACGACGCGGCATGGCCATTGTAGACCTGCATGCCGTGACCGCCCGCCTCGACGCCAACAATGCGAACGTCGGGATCGTCGAGGAAGGGGTGGAAGATGCCGATGGCGTTGGAGCCGCCGCCAACGGCGGCGATGATCATGTCGGGCAGCCGCCCCTCGACCGCCATGATCTGCTCGCGCGTCTCGTTGCCGATCACCGACTGGAAGTCGCGCACCATGGACGGATAGGGATGAGGGCCAGCCGCGGTACCGATCATGTAGTAGGTCGTCTCGACGTTGGTCACCCAGTCGCGCATCGCCTCGTTCATGGCATCCTTCAGCGTGCCATTGCCGGAGGTGACCGGATGGACCTCCGCTCCCAGAAGCTCCATGCGGAAGACGTTGGGCTTCTGCCGCTCGACGTCGGTGGCGCCCATGTAGACTTCGCATGGATAGCCGAAGCGGGCGCAGACGGTGGCCGAGGCAACGCCATGCTGGCCGGCGCCGGTTTCGGCGATGATGCGCGTCTTGCCCATGCGGCGGGCGAGCAGGATCTGCCCAAGGCAGTTGTTGATCTTGTGACTGCCGGTGTGGTTGAGCTCTTCGCGCTTCAGATAGATCTTGGCGCCGCCGAGGTGGGCGGAGAGACGCTCGGCGAAATAGAGCGGGCTTGGCCGACCGGTGTAGGTGGCGTGCAGCGCCTTGAGCTCGCCCTGAAAGGCCGGATCGGCCTTGGCGGCCTCGTAGGCCTGATCGAGTTCGAGAATCAGCGGCATCAACGTCTCGGCGACGTAGCGACCGCCGAAAATGCCGAAATGGCCGCGCTCGTCCGGGCCGGTCCGGTAGGAGTTCAGCGTCGTCGCCTCTTTCATCGTCACCCCTCTTCATTCGCTGCGCGTGCCGCCGCCACGAAGGCGCGGATGCGAGTCTCGTTCTTCTTGCCCGGCGCGCTCTCGACGCCCGACGAAACGTCAACGCCGAAGGGGCGCACCCTTCGCACCGCATCTTCGACGTTGGTAGGATCAAGGCCGCCGGAAAGCAAGAAGGGCGTCGGCGCCCCCGCCAGCAGCGACCAGTCGAACGTGACGCCCAACCCGCCTGGACGAGTCGCGTCCTTCGGCGGCTTGGCGTCGTAGAGCAAGAGATCAGCGGTCCCGGCATAAGGACGGGCCGCCGCCACGTCCTCGGCGGAGCCGATCCCAAGGGCCTTGATCACCATCAATCCGAGGCGTCGCCGTACATCGGCAGTCCGTTCCGGCGTTTCGCGACCGTGCAGCTGGATGGCGTCCGGGGCAATCGTCGCAACGAGATGGTCGAGAAGATCGTCGGTGGCATCGACGGTCAGAACGACCGTTTTGGCGCGCCCGCCTACCTGACGGGCGAGAGCCGCGGCGATCTCGGCGGTGACATGGCGCGGGCTTTTCGGGAAATGCACGAAGCCCACGAGATCGGCGTCGGCGGAAAGCGCCCATTCCAGGCTTTCCGGCGTGGAGAGACCGCAGATCTTGACGAGGAACGGGGACATCTGGACCACAGCCTGAAGGACAGCGGCGACCCGAGGCCGCCGCAAGTCCGCTCGAAGAGAATGCCGCCCCCGTCAGGCGCCGGTAAAGGCGCGTGGAGCGGCGGAGACCAGCGACGGGGTCGAGCCCGTCACCTCGTAGACGGCGAGCCCGCGATCGTTGGTGCCGAAGGCATTGAAGCGGAACAGGCCGTTGACCGAGGACAGGAACCCCTCGGGGTTGGTGATAACCGAGAGCTGGAAGCGCTGGGCGCCGGCCGTCTTCGTCAGGCCGGCAGCCAATACAACCGCATCATAGGCGAGCGAAGCGGTGAGCGGCGGCTCGCTACCATAGGTGGCCCGGTACCGACTGGCGAAGGCCGAGAAGCCGGATATCTCCGGCGACGGGAACCAGCCGCCCGTGAGCGCCGGATCGTTGTAGACGGCCGGATCGTTCCAGACACCGGTGCCGAGCAACTTGATCCGGGAAAGATCCACGCCAGCGCTTCGCAGCGAACGGGCAATGTTCGGCGCCACGCCTGCCCCCTCGGGCACAAGGAGGCAATCGATCTGCGCGGCGACGGCCGCGACCGCAGCCACCGCCTTCGCCTCCCCGCCGGCAGCGAAGCGCTCGACGGTCACGACACGCATGCCGTAGCGGCCCGCTTCCTGGCGCAGCGCCGCCTCGGCGAGGTTACCGAAAGCGCTCTGCGACATGATGGCGGCGATCGACTTGCGACCCGATTTGGCTGCCTCCGCGACGACGCGGCGCACCTGACCGTCGACCAGGAAACCAAGGATGTAGACGCCGGCGGCCGCCACGGAAGGATCGGAGGAAAAGGCAATCACCGGCACGGAGGCCGCGCGCGCCACCGGACCGACACCACCCACCTCGGCGGCAAAGATCGGTCCGATGATCAGCTCCGCACCTTCGGAAATGGCTTGGCGCGCCGCTTCGGCCGCGCCTTCGGCGGTGCCGCGCGTGTCCTTCACCAGAACGGTGAGATCATTGCCCGAGAAGTCGTTGAGACCGAGAGACGCCGCATTCTGCATCGCCACGGCCAGTGCGGCGCCATTACCCGGCGCCGTCTTGGGCAGCAGGAGCGCAACACGCACCGTGCCGGTGCCCAGCACCTCGCCCGATATGGCCGGGCCGGTCGGCGCCGGCAGGAAGCCTTCGCCGCTCGGCCGGCTCGTCGGAGAACAAGCAGCGAGCGCCGCGCCGCCCATCAGGACAAGCACGAGACGTCGGTTCAGCCCGGTTGTCTCCAAACGCTGGTCGCTCATCTCCGGGGACTCAGCCGTGCCAGCCACGCCGCTCGCAACCCTGCCATCGTCACGGGTCATCATCTTACCTTCCGCCGCAAAAGCATCGGCGCCATTTCAATGACAAATGACCGTAGATGCAACTCCTTACATGCCATTTACCGGTGGAGAGGCGAGGAATCGGCCCGGACGGCTCGATTTTCCCGCCGAAGTGTGGTTTTGGGAGCTAGAAAGTACGGCGCCTGGACGCCGGCCAAGGGAATTTCATGATCAGGCACATCGTCTATTTCTCCGTTCGTTCCACCGACGATCGCCAGCGTGTCCTTGAGGGACTTCGTCTGCTTGAGGCCAATCCGCACGCTCTCATTCTCGAGGTGGAAGAGAACCTGAAGCTTGACAGCATTGGCAATGAAGTCGACTTCGTGGTCTACGGTGAGTTTGCCGATGCTACCGCCCTCGATGCCTTCAAGGCGCATCCGAGCTACGAGGCTTCGATCGCCGCGGTTCGGCCGCTTCGCGAACTCAGGATGGCGGCCGACGTCGTTGCCAGAACGGAACGGCAATCGTCATGAGCGAGGCAGGCGGCAAGACCACCACGACGGGTTACGCCATCGACGGCACTGCTTTTGCCGGCAAGCCGGTCGAGCCGGGCCTTTATCCGGTGGCAACGCCGATCGGCAACCTCTCGGACATTTCGCTCCGGGCGCTCGACGTAATAGCCGGCGCCGACCTCATCGTCTGCGAGGATAGCCGCGTCACCGCTGTCCTCCTCGACCGCTACGGCATCAGGAAACCGCTTGCCATCTACCACGAACACAACGCCGTTCGCGAACGGCCGCGCCTTCTGGCCATGCTCCGAGGCGGCATGCGCCTGGCGTTGGTGTCCGACGCCGGCACGCCACTGATCTCCGACCCCGGCTACAAGCTGGTGGAAGAAGCTCTCGCCGAAGGCATCCGCGTCACTCCCATCCCTGGCGCCTCGGCCATCCTGTCGGCGCTAGTGGCCGCCGGCCTGCCGACCGACACCTTCCTTTTCCTCGGCTTCTTGCCGCACAAGGCCGGTGCCCGGCGCAATCGCCTGGGCGAGTTCCGGGCGGTTCCGGCGACGCTGGTGGTCTACGAGTCGCCGCACCGAGCGGCCGAAACACTCGCCGACATGGCCGAAGTATTGGGACAAGACCGGCCGGCGGCGCTCTGCCGCGAACTGACCAAGCGCTTCGAGGAAGTTCGGCGCGGTTCGCTGTCCGAACTGGCGAAAGGCGCCGAGGCCGGTCCGCCGCGCGGCGAGATCGTTCTGGTGGTCGGGGCGCCGCTCGGCGACGAGGCCGGCGAAGCCGACCTGGAGGCGCTGCTGACCGCGGCTCTCGAAACCCAGGGCGCCGGACAGGCCGCGGCTGAGGTGGCCAAGGCCACCGGACGGCCGCGCAAGGAACTCTATGCCCTGGCCCTCAAGCTCAAGGCGATCATCGATGCCGGTGGTGGTGACGATGACGCCCCGCCGACCGGGAACTGAACCAGCAGGAGAAACGAGATGCCGCCGATCGATCTTCTGATCGCCTTTCTTGTGTCGACGGCGCTGTTCGCATTCGTCCCCGGCCCGGCGATGCTCTATGCTGCCGCCCGCACGCTTGCCGGCGGTAGACGGGCCGGCCTGATGGCCGCTCTCGGCGTGCACGTCGGCGGTTACGCCCACGTGCTTGCCGCGACGATGGGTCTGTCAGTGCTGTTTCACGCCGTTCCCGTCGCCTACACGATCGTGAAGCTGGGTGGCGCCGCCTATCTGATCGTCATGGGATGGCGTCTCGCCACCGCCGGGCACGGGGGTGCCGCCACGGATGGTACCGGTCAAGGCGAACCCAGACGCGCCTTCGCCCAAAGCGTTCTTGTCGAGCTGCTCAACCCGAAGACGGCGGTTTTCTTCCTCGCCTTTCTTCCGCAGTTCGTCAGCGCCCAAGCCGTAGCGCCGCTGTGGCTGCAGTTTTTCTTCCTTGGCGTGATCACCAACGTCATGTTCTCTCTCGCCGACCTCGTCGCGGTCATCGGCGCCAGCGGCATCCTGTCCAGCCTCCGATCCTCTCCGTCGTGGGGAAAATGGCTCAGGCGGGCGGGCGGCTCGCTGCTCATCGGCCTTGGCGCCCGCCTCGCGCTGGAAAGAGGCTAGGCATGCCCGTCGACCGCCGGGCCAGCCATGCACGCGGCCTCGTGGCCGAAGGCATCGCCGCTTGGCTGCTGCGCCTCAAAGGCTATCGTGTGCTGGCAACCCGCTATCGTACGCCGCTCGGCGAGATCGACATTGTAGCCCGACGCGGCAAGGTGTTGGCCTTCGTGGAAGTGAAGGCGCGACCCACCGTCGAGGCCGGTCTCGAAGCCATCGCCGCCGAAGGCTATCGCCGCATCGAGGCGGCCGCCGATCTCTACCTGTCCCGACATCCGCAGTTCGTCGATTTCACGCTGCGCTTCGACCTCGTGGTGGTCAGTCCGCGCCGCTGGCCGCACCACCTCGAGAACGCGTTTTCGTGAAGCGCTTTCCCGTTGCACGCCGATCGGAAGCCGCCCATAAACGGCGGCATCCCGTTTCCGAAGACGAGTTGTCGCCATGAGCCTTTCCGTCGCCGTCCAGATGGACCACATCGCCTCGATCCGCCTCGCCGGCGACTCCACCTTCGCGCTGATGCTGGAGGCGCAGAAGCGAGGCCATAGCCTCTTCCACTACACCCCGGACAAGCTGACTCTCCGATCGGGCCGCGTCACCGCCGCGATCGAGCCGGTGGCGGTGCGCGACGAACCAGGCAATCACTTCACGCTCGGTTCGCCCGAGAAGACCGACCTTTCGACGCTCGACGTGGTGCTGCTTCGGCAGGATCCGCCCTTCGACATGGCCTACCTTTCCACAACCTACATGCTCGAACGCATTCACCCGGGGACGCTGGTGGTCAACGATCCGGCCGAGGTGCGCGACGCACCGGAGAAGCTCCTGGTGATGAACTACCCCGAGCTGATGCCGGAGACGATCATCACACGAGATCCGGACGAGATTCGGGCCTTCCGGGCCGAGTTCGGCGATATCGTGCTGAAGCCTCTCTACGGCGCCGGCGGTCAGGGCGTCTACCATGTGAAGCCTGACGACGACAATTTCGGCGCTTTTCTCGAACTGTTCCTGACGCAGTCGCGCGATCCGTTCATCGCCCAGCGCTATCTGCCCGCCATTCGGGCCGGAGACAAGCGGATCATTCTCGTCGACGGCAAGTTCGCCGGCCTCGTCAACCGCGTGCCGGCGGAGGGCGATCTCCGCTCGAACATGGTGCGCGGCGGAGCGGCTGCCAGCACCGAGGTGAGCAAGCGCGACCTAGAGATTTGCGAGGCGATCGGGCCGGAGCTCAGGGATCGCGGCCTGATCTTCGTCGGCATCGACGTCATCGGCGACAAGCTGACCGAGATCAACGTGACATCGCCGACCGGCATCCGGGCCATCAGGCGCCTCGGCGGTCCCGATGTGGCGGCGTTGGTGTGGGACGCCATCGAGTCACATTTCTAAGCCCGAGAGATCAGAACTTCTCGTCGGGATAGACGCCCCAGAGTGAGGCTTGGGCGATCCAGCCGGAGAAGCCCTTACCGTCGAGCCGACACCAGGTGCCATCGCATTTCTCGACCGGCGCCTGAACCTTCGGCTCGACGCGCGCGGTGACACGGCTCGTCTCGTCCGGGTCGGAATGGAGATCGATCATCGTCTTGTCGGCGGCCCAGGGCGCGACGATGGCCGTTCGCGTGCCGGAGAGCAGCGAATGAAACACCCAGCCCTCGCCGCCTTCGAAGTCGCGGATGCGCCGCCAGTTTTCGAACTCCTGGGTGATCTCCACCGGCATGCCAGCTCGCACGTAGCGCCAGATCACCGCCTGATCGCGCGATGGCCCCTGACGAACGTTGACCGAGTCCGATTTGAGGCTGACGAAGCGCGGCACCGGCAGGCCGGAGCTGCCGACGGTTTGCGCCAACGAGGGGCTCGCGAGCATCAGTCCCGCGGCCAGAATCGCCGCTGCCCGTGACCTCGCCGCCCCCATCGTCGTCCACCTTCCATGCCAGAACACCCGCCGTTCAAAACGACGGCGCTCCTCTCAATGGTTACCGGTCGAAGTTAACGTCGCGTCAACGCCGCCGTCGCATGGAATGATCCGGATCGGACCTCCGCCGGATTGACGCCCGGCAAAGGGTGGCCGACACTCGCCGCGACAGGCTGCCGCCTGCCGGTGGCCCCAAGGAAGGACGGAACGAAGCTATGGCCGGCAAGAAGCCCGTGGTGGTGGTGACGCGCAAACTGCCCGACGTTGTCGAGGCGCGGATGCGCGAGTTGTTCGACGTCCGCCTCAACCCGAATGATCAGCCGATGACGCAGGCCGAACTCGTCGAGGCCAGCCGCGTGGCCGACGTTCTGGTGCCGACCGTCACCGATCGTGTCGACAGCGGCGTGATTGCCCAGGCCGGACCAAGCCTGAAACTGATTGCGAACTTCGGCAACGGCGTCGACAACATCGACGTCATCAAGGCGACCGAACGCGGGATCGCCGTCACCAACACGCCCGGCGTTCTCACCGAGGACACGGCCGACATGACCATGGCTCTGATCCTCGCCGTGCCGCGTCACATGGCCGAGGGCATGCGGGCGCTCCAGGCTGGAGAATGGCAGGGGTGGTCGCCAACGGGCATGCTTGGCAGCCGCCTTCGCGGCAAGAAGCTCGGCATCGTCGGCATGGGACGCATCGGTCAGGCCGTCGCGCGCCGCGCCGGCGCCTTCGGCCTTTCGGTCTTCTACCACAACCGCCATCGCCTGGCCTCTGAGACCGAGGACAAGCTCGCCGCCACCTGGTGCGAGAGCCTCGATCAGATGTTGAACCGAATGGACATCGTCACCGTCCATTGCCCGCATACGCCGGCGACCTACCACCTCCTGTCGGCGCGGCGGCTGAAGCTGATGCGCCCGGAGGCCTATCTCATCAACACCGCCCGAGGCGAAATCGTCGACGAGGCGGCGCTGACGCGCATGCTGGTCGCCGGCGAGCTCGCCGGTGCGGGCCTGGACGTCTACGAGCAGGAGCCGTCGATCAACCCGAAGCTCGTCAAGTGTGGCCGCGCATTGCTGTTGCCGCACATGGGTTCAGCCACCATCGAGAGCCGCATCGAGATGGGCGAGAAGGTGATCGTCAACATCCGCGCCTTCATGGACGAGCACCATCTGCCCGACCGCGTGCTGCCGGCCATGCTTTGATTCCGGCCTCAGTCGTCGGCGGGCCTCCGGCCCTTAGGCTTCCGCTCCGCTAGACGCATTCGAGACGCTTCGTGTCTCGGATGCCGCTTCGCGCGGCGCCCTCGGCGCCGGAAGCCGCTGATGCGGCTTCAGCTTGATCAGGTTGGACTCAGGCCGGCAGCTTCAGGCCGCTGTCGCGGGCGAGCTGGGCGAGGTTCACCGCCGGGCGCGGGCCGATGTGGCCGACGCACTCGCCGCCTGCGAGACAACCAAGACGGGTTGCCTCGGCGAGCGCAAGACCGCGCGAGCGAGCGTAGAGAAAGCCGGCGGCAAACTGATCGCCCGCACCGGTCATGTCGACCAACTCGTCCACCGCCGAAGCCGGCGCCGAGACCAGTTCGTCACCCTCGAAGGCAAGCGCGCCATCGCCGCCCAATGTCACCGCCGCCGCCTTGCAATCGCGCCGGAGACAGCTGACGGCGGTGTCGAGATCGTGCGTCTCGTAAAGCGCCTTGGCCTCTTCCTTGTTGGCGAAGACGAGGTCGACGGTGCCGGAGCGCATCAGGTCCAGGAACTCGGCACGGAAGCGATCGACGCAGAAGCTGTCGGAAAGGGTGATCGAGGCAAGGCGGCCGTGCGCATGGGCGATGGCCGCCGCCTTGCGGAAAGCCTCCTTGGCTGCCGGCGGGTCCCAAAGGAATCCTTCCAGATAGGTGTATCGAGCGGCAGCCACCGTCTTCTCTTCGATGTCGTCGACCGTCAGGTGATGACAGGCGCCGAGATAGGTGTTCATGGTCCGCTCGCTGTCCGGCGTGATCAGGATCATGCAGCGCGCGGTCGGAGCGCCGTCGAACAGCGGTCGCGTCTCGAAGTGGACGCCCTGGGAACGGATGTCGTGCGTGAACACCTCGCCGAATGCGTCGGTCGCCACCTTGCCGATATAGGCGGCACGGCCGCCGAACGAGGCGACACCGGCGGCCGTGTTGGCTGCCGAGCCTCCCGAGGCCTCGACGGCCGGTCCCATCATGTCGTAGATGCGCCCGGCTTCCTCGGCATCGATCAATCGCATCATGCCCTTGGTAACGCCGAG
Organism: Pleomorphomonas sp. NRK KF1; assembly: GCF_023721755.1. Classification (GTDB taxonomy): domain Bacteria; phylum Pseudomonadota; class Alphaproteobacteria; order Rhizobiales; family Pleomorphomonadaceae; genus Pleomorphomonas. Next base: position 100,201 of record NZ_JAMDLH010000006.1, read on the forward strand.
CCTCACCAATGTATCCTCTTCGGTGGGAGAGAGAATGTCGACGATGGCGTTGCCGATGGTCAGCACATCGAAATCGAGGCTCATGGGAAAAACGTCTCCTTTGTCCGGCATTGACGCGGACGGCTCTTCCATTTGGCCTAGACCATTCCCAAGTGACCGGCAAGCCGCGCCAATACGGCATCGAATGGAGATTTCCAAGAATGTTGAACGCCGTGCTGACAGCGCTTCGCGACATCCCGACACCGCCCTTCCGGTCGGTATTGTGGAAGTCGATCGGCTTGACACTGGCCCTGCTCGCCGTCGTCTGGATCGGCACCTTCGCCGCGGCGGACTACCTCATAGCCATGCTTCCGACCGAATGGCATACGGCGGCCGACTGGTTGGCCGGTCTCCTCCTGTTCGTCGGCCTCGGCTTTCTGGTGGCGCCGGTGGCGGCACTGTTCGCCGGCCTTTATGCCGATGAAGTCGCGGAGGTCGTGGAGCAGACACGCTATCCTTTCGACCGGCCCGGCGTATCCCAACCGTTGATGACCGGGCTTCTTTCGGCGTTGCGCTTTACCGGCTTCGTGTTGCTGGTCAACGTCGCCATGCTGCCGCTTCTGTTCCTGCCCGGCATCAACGTGCCAATCTTCCTCGTCGTGAATGCCTATCTCCTGGGCCGGGAGTACTTCGAACAGGTAGCCATGCGGTTTCGTCCTCCGGCGGAGGCGCGGGCTCTCCGAAGCGCCCATTCCGGGAAGGTCATGCTGGGCGGGCTGACCATAGCCGCCGTGCTTGCCGTGCCCATCGTCAACATCCTGACGCCGCTCTATGCGACGGCGCTGATGGTCCACGTGATGAAGCTCACCGAGCGACAAGACCGGACCTGACGGCCGGTCAAACCGGCGGCGTTCCGTTGTCGGCCAGCACCTCGCCGGCGAGATAGAGCGAGCCACAGATCAGGATGCGCGGCGCGGGGCCGGACCAGGTGTCGCGAAGATGAGACAGCGCGGCGTCGACCCCGGTGGTGGCCATGGCGGTGACACCGGCGCCGCGCGCTTCACCAGCGAGTGCCTGCGGTTCGCGTGCCGCATCCGATCCACGAATGGGCACCGTATAGACGCGTCGGGCGAGGCCGGCGAATGCCTCGAAGAAGCCGATCGGGTCCTTGGTGGCCAGCATGCCGGCGATGAGAACCAGTGGCCGCGCGACACGCTCCTCAAGATCGGCCATCGCCGAAGCGATCACCTCGCCAGCGCCGGGATTGTGGCCGCCATCGAGCCAGATCTCCGCTCCCTGCGGCGCGGCGTCGACAATGGCGCCTGCCGTCAGGCGCTGAAGGCGTGCCGGCCATTCGACACGCTCCATCCCTCGTTCGAAGGCGTCGTGTCCCGCACGGAAGCCGGCGGCCCGCACCGCGGCGATGGCCGTGCCGGCATTGACAACCTGATGGCCGCCGGGAAGACGGGGCCTCGGCAGATCCAATAGGCCATCGATATCCTGGAACACCAAGCGACCATGTTCCTCGTACGCCGTCCAATCCTGGCCGCCAATCATCAACGCTCCCGCGCCGACTTCGGCCGCCACGCGCTCGACCACGGCCACGACGCCATCGATGTTCGGTGACAACACGACCGGTGCGCCGGCCTTGATGATGCCGGCCTTCTCAAAGGCGATCTTCTCGACGGTATTGCCGAGATAGGCCTGGTGATCGAGTGAGATCGACGTGATGACGGACACCGCCGGGCGATCGATCACGTTGGTGGAATCGAAACGGCCGCCAAGGCCGACCTCAAGCAGCAGCGCATCGGCCGGCCGCTCGGCAAACAGCAGGAAACCTGCTGCCGTCAGAAGCTCGAACACCGTGATCGCCTCGTCGCCGTTCGCCTTCTCGGTACGGGCCAGCGCATCGGCAAAGGGTTCGTCCTCAACGAAGCTCGACCTACCCGGCCCGTCGGCAAGACGAAAACGCTCATTGTAGCGAACAAGATGCGGCGAGGTGTCGGCATGGACCCGGAGGCCCTCGGCCTCCAGAATCGCCCGAAGGAACGCAACTGTCGAGCCCTTTCCGTTGGTGCCCGCGATGTGAAAGACCGGCGGCAGGCGACGCTCCGGATTACCGAGCGCGCCAAGCAGGCGGCGAATGCGGCCGAGCGAAAGGTCGAAGCCTTTAGGCCAACGGGCACCGAGGCGGTCGATGATGTCGAGCGGCGTTTCCATGGCAGCGGTCCGGATGCGGGCGGGTCGCCCGAAAGACACGCGCCGCCCTGACGGCGGCGCGATGAACTGGAAAAAACGAGGCCGCACCCCGTCAGGCAGGGACGAGCGCGGAGCCCTTGGCGTGGGTAAGCAGGCGAACCAGGCGACCGATGGTGGCGCGCAACTCGTGCCGGTGCACCACGAGGTCGACCATGCCGTGCTCGTGGAGATACTCGGAGCGCTGGAAGCCTTCCGGCAACTTCTCTCGAATGGTCTGCTCGATGACGCGAGGACCGGCAAAGCCGATCAGCGCGCCCGGTTCGGCGAGATGAACGTCGCCCAGCATGGCATAGGAGGCGGTAACGCCGCCGAGCGTCGGGTTGGTCAGCACGACGATGTAGGGCAGGCCCGCCTCGCGCAACATCTCGACGGCCACAGTGGTGCGCGGCATCTGCATCAGCGACAGAATGCCTTCCTGCATGCGGGCGCCACCTGAAGCGGTGAACATGACGAAGGCTGCCGAGCGGGCCACGGCTTCTTCCATGCCGCGAATGATCGCCTCGCCGGCGGCGGTGCCGAGCGAACCGCCCATGAAGTCGAAGTCCTGCACCGCGGCAACCACCGCGTTGCCCTCGACCCGACCGGCGCCGACCAGAACGGCATCATCGTTGCCGGTCTTGGCGCGTGAGTCGCGCAGACGATCGACATAGCGCTTCTCGTCGCGGAACTTGAGCGGATCCTGCGTCACGGCCGGAGTCGACAGGGCCTCGTAGTCGCCCTCGTCGAACAGCTGCACGAAGCGCTCCTTCGGAGGCATGCGCATGTGATAGCCGGAGTTGGGGATCACCCACTGGTTGGCTTCGAGGTCGCGGTGGAAAACCATCTCGCCCGTCTCGGGGCACTTCACCCAGAGATTCTCCGGCACGTCGCGCTTGGCGGACCAGAGGGAACGGATTTTCGGGCGGACGACGTTGTTGATCCAGTTCACGGGGAGTTTCGACCTTTGCTCGCGGAACGCCGGCCGGCCATGCCGTTCCCGGCGCGGAACCGGCCGCAGCCAGCCTCGGGGCGCCGCCGTTCCTTCGTCGAGGCTCTCATAGCACAGCCTTCCCCGGGACCAAAGCCGTTTCGCCACGGGGCAAAACCGCCAGATCCCCCACGACCGAGACGACGCTTTTCAGCGGCCTCCGGCCGGGTTAGCCTCGGATCGCTCCAGGAGAACCCCATGCCGCTACCCATCATCGAACGCCGCCGGATCGAAGCGGAGATCGTCGGCCATGTTTATCGCGAACTCGTTCTGCGCATAGGCGAAGGACCGGCACGGGACGTCATCGACGCGGCCATTCGCAAAGCGGCGATCGCTCATGGGGAAAACTGCCGAGCCGACCTCGGTCGAATGCCGGACTTCAAGGATTTCGAGGCCATCCTGCCAGCCTGGACGGCCGAGGATGCCCTGACGATCGAAGTAAAAGAGGTCGGGCCGGATGTCCTTTCCTATGACGTCACTCGCTGCCGGTACGCCGAGACCTATAAGGAAATGGGGCTCGCCGAGATCGGCGCACTGCTCTCGTGCAACCGCGACGCCGCCTTTTGTGAAGGCTACAATCCAGCCATGCGCCTCGAGCGCACCGAAACCATCATGACGGGTGGCCGACGTTGCGATTTCCGCTATCGCCTTGACCGGAACGAAGACTGACCGGTCGTAATGGCGCGCCCTCGGAGCGGTTTTCTTCAAGGCATTTACCTCAAAAACCGTCGTTCACTGAAATTGCCTCCATCTTCCGTTGCCGGTCTTGCATCCGCCGACCAAATCGGATGATGAATGAACGGTCAGAAACGATAGTTACATACACCCGGACGCAAAGGTCTTTCCGGACCTTTGCCGGCGTTGCTTTGGGCCTTCGGTCGTCCGACGCAAGCTGCGCGGCGCGGAAAGAATGTGATGAAAGTCGGGGTTCGCGATATTGCCAGGGAGGCGGGCGTTGCGGTCAGCACCGTATCGCATGTCCTCAATGGGACCGCCTCGATAAGCCGCGAGGTGCGCGACCGCGTTCTGGCCGTGGCGCGCGAGCTCGGCTATCTCGACCAGCGACGCGCCAAGGCGACGATCGCCACCATGGAACGCGTGGTCGTCGCCTTCGACCGGAGTTTCGAAACTTCGGGTGACGCCGCTTTCCGCAATCGGGCCCTTTATCTGGGGCTCAAGAGGGAATGCGAGCGCCGGTCGCTCAAGATTACGACCTTCATTTCGGATGGCGCCGGTTTCGACGCGGGCAAGGTGGAGGAGATCGCCCGCACCGAGAAGGCCAGCGGCATCATCTTGATGAGCGGTGGCGGCCAGCTCGATCTCAGCGACCTCGTCAAGACGGGGCTGTCGATGGTGGTGATGAACGGTGAGGAACGGCTGCGTCGCGCCGACGCGGTGGTGCCGGCAAATCGCTTCGCCGCCAGGGTCGCGGTCCGGCACCTGATCGATGCGGGACACAGCCAGGTGCAGATGCTGGGCACGACGGGTAGCGACCATCTGGCGGCACGACGTAGCGGCTTCATCGAAGCGATCGAAGCCCTGGGCCTTGGCTCGCACGACGCCATTGTGGCCCAGAAGGACAGCGCGGAGGCCGGCGAGGCCGCCATAGCGGCACAGCTTGGCGAAACCGGCGACCTCGGCGGCGTGACCGCCATTTTCTGCCTCTCCGATCCGCTGGCCGAAGGTGCCATGAGAGCCCTTTCGGCGGCCGGCCTCAATGTGCCGGCCGACGTGTCGGTCATTGGCTGCGACGGCATACGGGAGGCCCGACCGGCCGGCCTTGTCACGGTCAGCGTCGGCTACGAGCAGCTCGCCATGTCAGCTCTCGCGATCATGGAATCGCGGCTTATGGTCCCCAAGCCGGTCCGCTCCTGCATTCTGGTGGAGTTCGGCACCGAACTCCTCACGGGGACCACCGTCGGACCGCCGCCCGGCGAACGCACGCCACGAAAGGGTAGCGGCTCGGTGGCGGCGCGTAGCAGACGCTATCGTCGCGGCAGCATCGGCGGGGGAGGGCCGCATGCGCGTCTTGTTCTTAATCGATTCCACTGATCTCAGACGCTGGCAGGCCGAGGCGATTGCCGGCGTGCTGGCCGCCACCGGAGGCAGCGGCGCCATTGCGGCGGTAGCCGGGCCTCCACCCGCCGGCCTGCTCGATTTCTGTCTTGCCTTCGAGGCCCTCGCCTTTCGCCGGCCTCTCAGCGAACCACTCGGCCGACTGTCGCCGTCGGCGCTCGATCTACCCGTTGGCGATCCGGATGCCGATCTCGTCATCGACCTTGCCGCGGCGACCGAGATTTCCGGCGACCGGCTGCTGATCACGGTGGGTGGCGCCGGGGTAGCCACCGGCGCCGCCGATGCCATCATGGCCGGCGAAGAACCGTTTCTCGATCTCATTGCGATAATCGGCGATACACAACGCCTTGTTGGCCGTTGGCACATCGCCGTTGAGGATCGGCGGCAGCTCGGATCCGGAATGTCCATCACCACCGCCCGGGCGATCGAAATGCTAAGCTTGGCGGCCGGGCGATTGGCAGGCGGCGCCACTCTTCATGATCTCACGCTGCCGCGCGTCGAGGCCGCCCCGCCACCGCGCCGAACCGGCAATCCCGGCCGCTTCGCCGCCGCAATCTTCGCACGCTCCCTCGCCAACCGCCTGGAGCGCCTCGTGCGCAACCCGCCCAACTGGGCTGTCGCCTGGCGGATCGATGAAACCGGGGAGGGCGCGCTGCCGATCATTGCCGGCCGTCCCTGGCGACGAATCGCCGATGACGGCGGTCGCTTTTATGCCGACCCCTTCCTGGTACGACATGGTGACCGCACCGTCCTACTGGTGGAAGAGTTTCCGTTCGCCACGCAAAAGGGCATCATATCCGCTCTGGACGTCGGCGCCGATGGCCCCATCGGTACGCCTCGGCCGGTGATCGAGACCGAATGCCACCTGTCCTATCCCTTCGCCTTCGAGGAAGACGGTACGCTCTACATGATTCCGGAAACGTCCGGCCAACGCCAGGTTCAGCTTTGGCGGGCAGTCGAGTTTCCCGATCGCTGGGAGCAGGTAGCCGTCCTGATCGACGACATCGATCTTGGCGATGCCACCCTTCTTCAGGCAGGCGGCCGCCGCTACCTGTTCGGCTCGGTACGTCCACACTGGGGCTCCAGCTGGGACGGACTTGCCATATTCACCGCCGAGAAACTTGCCGGGCCGTGGATTCCATTGTTCGCCGGCCCTGCCAAGGTCGATGTCGCCTCGGCTCGGCCGGCCGGCCGGATGTTTTCGGCGGCCGGCGGCATCATCCGCCCCTTCCAGGATAGCGCCGGCGGTTACGGCGCCGGTCTCGGCTTCGCCCGCATCGATCGTCTCGATACCGGCGGCTACGCCGAGACGGCCCTTGTCGCGTTGCGGCCGGCACCGCCGCTTTCAGGTCTGCATACCTACAACCGAGGTGGTGGCCTGGAGGTCATCGACGTTATCGCCAGCGGCGGGGTAGACGTCGTCACCCCATAATGCCCGATTACCAGCGATGACGGCGCGGGCCGCAATCCATGATCTCCACCCGCTGATAGCGGACGATCCGACCCCAGGGATCGACGATCGGTCGGTTGACCCAGCGAGGCCGGCACGTCGGCGGCGGGCCCCAGCTATGACGCGGCGGTCCCCAACCCGGCCGGCCCCAGCCCGGCCCCGGAGGCGGTCCCCAGCCCCACCGCGGGGGTGGAGGCGGCACACGCGGACCATCGTGGTAGCCGAAGCCGAAATAGACGCCGTCAGCCGCGGCGGTCGTTGCAGTTCCGGCAAGGGCCGCGGCGGCGACCAACGCCACAGCGAGGGAGGCGACAAGGGTAGCGAGAAGACGCCTGTGAAACATGGACGGCCCTCCTTGGAGCGCGAACCCTCCGGTTTCCCGCCGGAGGGTCATCTTGAACGTGTTTCTACACCGTTTCCCTTGAACCAACCCTGAGGCTCGCGTTCATCGGCCATTCAGCTTTTCAGCCGACAGTTCACCATGAAAGCTGAGGCCGATGACCGAACCCGCTCCCCTCATCACCATGGCGCCCGACCTCGCAGCCGCCGTTCTGGACTGGCAGCGCTGGCTGGCCGATCTGCGTCGCCTCAGCCCAAGCACCGTGGAAGCCTATGGCCACGACGCGAACGACTTCGTTCGCTTCCTGACGGGTCACCTTGGCGCCCCTCCCGCCATTGCCGACCTCGGCCGGCTGTCGCCGGCAGATTATCGCGCCTTCCTGGCACGCCGTCGACGCGATGGACTTGCCGCGCCGAGTCTTGCGCGTGGGCTTTCCGGCATACGCTCGCTGATTCGTTTCCTCGAGAAGCGCGGAGAAGCGACGAGCGCTGCCGTGAGCGCCGTCGCCGCGCCGAAAACGCCCCGCCGGCTACCACGCCCGCTTGGTGTCGCCGACGCGCTCACGATGGTGTCCGATGCCGGCGCTCTGGCGGAAGAACCATGGGTCGCGGCGCGCGACGCCGCCGTGTTGGCATTGCTCTACGGGGCTGGCCTGCGCATTTCCGAAGCCCTTTCGCTGACCGCCGCCGAAGCGCCACCGGAAACGGGGGGCGCGGTGCGCATAACCGGCAAGGGGGGCAAGACACGTCTGGTGCCGGTGTTGCCCGCCGTCGGCCGGGCCGTGGCCACCTATGTTCGCCTCGTGCCCTTTCGCCTCGCCCCGCATGAACCGCTGTTCCGCGGCGTAAAGGGTGGGCCGCTGTCGCCGCGCATCATCCAGCTCACCATTCAACGCCTGCGCGGGGCCCTGGGCCTTCCCGAGACAGCGACGCCACACGCCCTCCGACATTCCTTCGCCACGCATCTTCTCGGTTCGGGGGGAGATCTTCGCACCATCCAGGAACTGCTCGGCCACGCCAACCTTTCGACAACGCAGGTCTATACCTCGGTCGATGCCGAGCGGCTGGTCGCCGCCTGGAAGGGCGCGCATCCGCGCGCGTGAAGCCGACGCTTCCCTCGCCGGCTGGCTTTCCTTAGCCAACCCGATGGCTTAAGGATTGCTACTTAAGCCCAACTGCCGGGAGGCCCGTCCGGGCCGCGACCTTTCTTGAACGCCTCTTCTGCCACTTCCGCCGGTACACCCTGGCTCGGGTACGGCTTTGCCGCCCTCGGAGCAGTGCTGTTCGCCTCCAAAGGTATCCTCATCAAGCTCGCCTTCGCCGAGGGCGTGGACACGTTGACGCTGCTTGCGCTGCGGATGGGCCTATCCGTACCAGTGTATGTCACCGTCGGCTTCCTGGCCTACGCTCGGGAGCGCCAGCGGGTTGTCCCGATGCCGGCCTATGCCAAGGCGCTGCTGATCGGCGTCATCGGCTACTGGTTTTCCTCCTACGCCGACTTCAAGGGTCTCGAGACGCTGACGCCACAGTTCGAGCGTCTGATCCTGTTCACCTATCCGCTTTTCGTGCTGTTGATCGGCGCGGCCCTGTTTCACATGCCTTTGCGATGGAAACCGCTCGCGGCCTTCGGCCTGGCCTATCTCGGCCTTGCCGTGGTGTTCCTGGCCGATTTCGAGGCGGGCGGCGGTGACATTGTCGTCGGTGCCCTTTGGGTGTTGGGCGCCGCCATCACCTTCGCGCTCTACCAGTTGCTCGCAGGTGGCAGCATCGCCGTGATGGGCGCGCCACTGTTCACCTCCGTCGCCATGACCGGCGCCGCAGTGGTGATCCTGGTGCTGTTCCTGCTCACGCATCCGCTGTCGGCACTTCTCGTGTCCGAGAGAGCCTTTGCGCTCGCCGTGGCACTGGCCATCGGCGCCACGATACTGCCGAGTTTCCTGATGAGCGCGGCTCTGTCGCGCATTTCGGCCGCCGCCAACTCCACCATCGGCACGCTGTCGCCGGTGGTGACGCTGTTCCTCGCCGTCCTGATCCTGGACGAGCCGCTTCGCGCGGTCGATCTTCTCGGTACGGCGCTGGTGGTGGGCGGCGTCGGTCTGTTCACCGTTGTCGATCGACGCCGTTGAGCGGTCAGGCGTGGATCGCTCGCTTGTCGACTGCGAGCGCCGCTTCCTTCACGGCTTCCGACAGCGTCGGATGGGCATGACAGGTGCGGGCAAGATCCTCTGCGGAACCTGAGAACTCCATGAGGACCGCTGCCTCGGCGATCGCCTCGCCGGCTCCAGGGCCGATGATGTGAACGCCGAGCACGCGATCGGTTTCGGCGTGCGCCAGCACCTTGACGAAGCCGTCAGTCTTGAGGATCGACTTGGCGCGGCCATTGGCGATGTAGCTGAACTTGCCGGACTTGTAGGGAACGCCGGCGGCCTTGAGGTCTTCCTCGGTACGGCCGACGGCGGCGACCTCGGGCGAGGTGTAAACCACGGCCGGGATGACGTCGTAGTTGACGTGCCCGGCCTTGCCGGCCATCAGTTCCGCCACGGCGATGCCTTCGTCCTCGGCCTTGTGGGCCAGCATGGGACCGGCGACGACATCGCCGATGGCATAGATGCCCGGCACGTTCGTCGCATAGTGCCCATCGATCTCCACACGCCCCTTGCCGTCGAGCTTGACGCCGACCTCGGCAAGGCCGAGCCCTTCGGTAAAGGGCTTGCGGCCGACCGCCACAAGCACGACGTCGGCATCGAGGGTTTCCGCTTCCCCACCGGCGGCCGGCTCGAAATGAACCTTGCCGGCGTCGACGCCGGTTACCTTGCGCCCGAGCTTGAAGGTGAATCCCTGGCGCTCCAGCAGTTTCTGGAATGTCTTCGCCACCTCGCCGTCGAGGCCAGGAAGGATGCGGTCGAGATATTCGATCACCGTGACGCGCGCGCCGAGGCGCTGCCAGACCGAACCAAGCTCGAGACCGATGACGCCGGCACCGATCACCACCAGATGCTCGGGGACTTCTTCCAGCGACAGCGCACCGGTCGAGGACACCACGCTCTTCTCGTCGACGGTGATGCCCGGCACGCCCGCCACATCCGAGCCGGTTGCGATCAGGATGTTCTTCGCATCGACAACCGTCTTGTCGCCGCCTTCGGAGGTCACTTCCACCTTGCCCGCGGCGACGATGCGGCCGGTGCCGCGATGGACAGTGATCTTGTTCTTCTTGAACAGGAAATCGATGCCTTGGACGTTGCTGCGGACGGTGGCGTCCTTGTGGCCCATCATGGCCGCGAGATCGAGCTCGGGCGTCCCCACCTTGACGCCCAGCTTGGCGAACACGTGCCCCGCCTCGTGGAACATCTCGGACGCATGCAACAGCGCCTTGGACGGAATGCAGCCGATATTGAGGCAGGTGCCGCCGTGGCTCGCGCGCTTTTCGACGACTGCGACGTTCATGCCGAGCTGGGAGGCCCGGATGGCAGCCACATAACCGCCGGGACCGGTACCGATGACAACGAGATCGAAGGACATGAAGGCACTCCTCTGAAGCTGCGGCGGCTTGTGTTCAGGTGCGCAACGCAAAAATCATTCGGCTCGCGAAAGAGCGAGACGGACGCTGAAGGCAATGAAGACCGCGCCGGTTACGCGATTGATCCAGAGACCGGCTCGCGAAAAGGCATTCCTCACCTTCGGCATGGTCAGAAAACAGGATACGGCCGAGAACCAAAGGATGAGACAGGCGGCCATGACGAGGCCATAGACACCCTTCACCAGCGCGGGTGTCTGGTGGCTGACCAGCGCGGAGAACAGGGACAGGAAGAACAATATCGGCTTGGGATTGAGGGCGTTGGTGAGGAAACCGAGACCGAAGGCGCGGAGATTGCTCATGGGCGTTTCAAGCCGGACGCCGGGCTCGGGCAATGTTGGCGCAGGCGCTCGCAACGCCATGATGCCCATGTAGGCCAGGTAGGCTGCGCCGGCCCACTTGATCACCGAGAACAGCAGCAAGGACTGCGAGACGATCAGCCCGAGACCGAGGATGGTGTAGGTGAGGTGGAACAGCAGCGAGGTGCCGACTCCAAAGGCCGTGAGGATACCGGCTCGCCTGCCGTGAACGAGGCTCTGCCGCATGACCATGGCGGTGTCCGCGCCGGGCGCCACGATGGCAAAAGAGAAGACCGCCATCACGCTGGCGAGTTCACCGAGATAGGGAGACATCGGCTTCCTTTCGGTTGTCGGACCGCTCGTCGGCGGAGCACAATGGCCAGAACAGCGGTCCTCCTCCCTCAGCTTGGGAGGAGGACCGAGATCATGCGGCGTCCGCTTGAGCTAGAGATCGAGGACGAGCCGCTGCGGCTCCTCGAGGTTCTCCTTGACGCGGACGAGGAAGGTCACAGCTTCCTTGCCGTCGATGACGCGGTGATCGTAGGACAGCGCCAGATACATCATCGGACGGATCTCGACCTTGCCACCGACCACCATCGGCCGCTCCTGGATCTTGTGCATGCCCAGGATGCCCGACTGCGGCGCGTTGAGGATCGGGGTCGACATCAGCGAGCCGTAGACGCCACCGTTGGAGATCGTAAAGGTACCGCCCTGCATCTCCTCGATGCGGAGGAGACCGTCACGGGCGCGCTTGCCGTACTCGCCGATCTTCTTCTCGATGCCGGCGATGGAAAGCTGATCCGCATCGCGGACGACCGGTACGACCAGACCCTTGTCGGTGCCGACCGCAACGCCGATGTGGTAGTAGTTCTTGTAGATGAGGTCTTCGCCATCGATCTCGGCGTTGACGGCCGGGATCTCCTTCAATGCCTGGACCACGGCCTTCACGAAGAAGCCCATGAAGCCGAGCTTCACGCCGTGCTTCTTTTCGAACAGCTCCTTGTAGGAAGCCCTCAGCGCCATGACGCCGGTCATGTCCACCTCGTTGAACGTGGTGAGCATGGCGGCGGTGTTCTGCGCCTCCTTCAGGCGGCGGGCGATGGTCTGGCGAAGCTTGCTCATCCGGACCCGCTCTTCACGGCCGGCGTCGTCGGTCGCGACCGGGGCGCGGGGCGCGGACGGAGCGGCGGCAGGTGAGGATGAACTCTGAACGGCGGCGACCGCGGCGAGCACGTCTTCCTTCAGCACCTGGCCGCGCTTGCCCGAACCGCTCTCCACAGTGGTGCCGGTTTCGGCCATGACACGGGCTGCGGCCGGCGACGGCGGCACCGGCGCGGCGGCCTTGACGGGCTCGGCCGGTTTGGCGGCAGCGGCAGGTTCCGCCGGCTTGGCCGGCTCGGCTGCCTTCGGCGCGGGAGCAGCCTCGGAGGCGGCGCCGAGCGACCCCAGAAGGGCGCCGACGCCGACGGTCTCACCGGCCTCGACAAGGATTTCGGACAGCGTGCCATTGGCCGGCGCCGGCACCTCGATGGTGACCTTGTCGGTTTCGAGCTCGACCAGAGGCTCTTCCGCCTTGACGGCTTCGCCGACTTTCTTGAACCAGCGGCCGATGGTGGCCTCAGTAACCGATTCGCCGAGCGTCGGGACGCGGATCTCGTTGCTCATTTGAGCTTCTCTCCAGATGCGAAAAGGGGTGGAGGCGGCCGTATGGCCGCCCCCGAGGACCGTTCAGCCGAGCGCTTCGTCGAGGAAGGCGGCGAGCTGGGCGAGGTGCTTGGACATCAGACCGGTGGCCGTGGCTGCGGCCGGCGCACGCCCCGCGTAGCGGGCGCGCGGGTTCTTGGCGCCAATCTGCTTCAGGACCCATTCGAGATAAGGGTCGATGAAGGTCCACGACCCCATGTTCTTGGGCTCTTCCTGACACCAGACGTGCTCGGCGTTCGGGAAACGGCCGAGTTCGTTGACCAGCGCCTTTGCCGGGAAAGGATAGAGCTGCTCGACGCGCAGGAGATAGACGTCGTCGACGCCCCGCTTCTCACGCTCCTCGAGGAGATCGTAATAAACCTTGCCAGAGCACATCACCACGCGGCGAATTTCGGCGTCAGGCTTCAGGCGCACGGTCACGGTTCCGGGATCGGACTCGGCGTGGTCCCACAGCAGACGGTGGAACGATGTCTCCGCCCCCATGTCGGCGAGCCTGGACACCGCCCGCTTGTGGCGCAAGAGCGATTTGGGCGTCATCAGGATCAGCGGCTTGCGGAAATCGCGCGTCAGCTGACGCCTGAGGATATGGAAGTAGTTGGCCGGCGTCGTGCAGTTGGCGACCTGCATGTTGTCCTCGGCGCAAAGCTGCAGCCAGCGCTCAAGGCGAGCCGACGAGTGTTCCGGCCCCTGCCCTTCGTAACCATGCGGCAGGAGGCAGACGAGACCGGACATCCTGAGCCACTTGCGCTCACCGCCCGAAATGAACTGGTCGAAGACGACCTGTGCGCCGTTGGCGAAGTCGCCGAACTGCGCTTCCCAGAGGGTCAACGCATTGGGACGAGCCAGCGAGTAGCCATACTCGAAGCCGAGCACCGCCTCTTCCGACAACATCGAATTGATGGCTTCGAAGGGCGCCTGCTCCGGAGACAGATTGGCAAGCGGGATATAGCGCGCTTCCGTCTCCTGATCGTAGAGCACGGCATGGCGCTGGCTGAAGGTACCGCGCTCGCAGTCCTGGCCCGACAGTCGGATCTTGTGACCACCGAGAGCCAGAGACCCGAAAGCCAGCGCCTCGCCGAGCGCCCAGTCGATGCCTTCGCCAGTCTCGATCGCCTTCTTGCGGGCGTCGAGGAAGCGCTGGATCGTCCGGTGGGCGCTGAAGGTCGGCGGCACCGTATTGATCTTGAGGCCGATTTCCCTGAGCGTATCGATGTTGACGCCGGACTGGCCGCGCCGCTGTTCGTCGAAGCTGTCGGCCACCCTGAGGCCGGCCCAGGCGCCGTCGAGCCAGTCGGCCTTGTTGGGCTTGTAGGCTTGTCCCGCCTCGTACTCCTGGTCGAGCTTCTGGCGGAAGGCGGCCTGCATGCCGATCACTTCGTCCTGGGAGACGACACCCTCGTCGATCAGCTTCTTGGCGTAGATCTGCAGCGTCGTCGCATGCCCGCGGATCTTGGAGTACATGATCGGCTGGGTGAAGCCAGGCTCGTCGCCTTCGTTATGGCCGAAGCGGCGGTAACAGATCATGTCGACCACCACCGGCTTGTGGAACTTCTGCCGGTAGTCGATGGCGACCTTGGCGGCATAGACCACCGCTTCGGGATCGTCGCCGTTGACGTGCAGGATCGGCGCCTCGACCATCTTGGCCACGTCGGACGGATAGGGCGACGACCGCGAGAAGTGCGGGTTGGTGGTGAAGCCGATCTGGTTGTTGACGATGAAGTGGATCGAGCCGCCGACGCGGTGGCCGCGCAGTTGGCTGAGGCCGAAGCACTCGGCGACGACCCCCTGGCCGGCGAAGGCGGCGTCGCCGTGCAGCAACAGGGGCAGCACCTTGACCCGTTCGTGCAGCGGGATGATGTCGCCTTCCCAGACGGTGGCGGAAACGTCCTGCTTGGCGCGGACCTTGCCGAGCACCACCGGGTTGACGATCTCGAGGTGCGAGGGGTTGGGCGTCAGGCTGAGGTGCACCTTGTTGCCGTCGAATTCGCGATCCGAGGAGGCGCCGAGGTGGTACTTGACGTCACCCGAGCCCTCGACATCGTCGGGAGCGTAGGAACCACCCTTGAACTCATGGAACAGGGCCCGGTGCGGCTTGGCCATCACCTGGGTCAGCACGTTGAGGCGGCCGCGATGCGGCATGCCCAGCACGATCTCCTTCACGCCGAGATTGCCGCCGCGCTTTATGATCTGCTCCAGCGCCGGGATCAGGCTTTCGCCGCCGTCGAGGCCGAAGCGCTTGGTGCCGGTGTACTTGACGTCGAGGAACTTTTCGAAGCCTTCCGCTTCGATCAGCTTGTTGAGGATGGCCTTCTTGCCATTCTCGGTGAACTCGATCTGCTTGTCCGGCCCTTCGATGCGCTCCTGGATCCAGGCCTTCTCCTCGGGAGAGGAGATGTGCATGAACTCGTAGCCGATGGTGCCGCAGTATGTGCGCTTCAGGATCTCGATCATCTGGCGCACGGTGGCGTACTCGAGGCCGAGCACGTGGTCGATGAAGATCGGCCGGTCCATGTCGGCTTCGGTGAAGCCGTAGCTCGCCGGATGCAGCTCCTCGTGATCGAGCTTCTTGGCGACACCGATCGGATCGAGATCGGCGTGGAGATGGCCGCGCATGCGATAGGCGCGGATCATCATGATGGCGCGTACCGAATCGAGCGTCGCCTGCCGCAACTCGTCTGCGGTGATGCCGGCCGGCTGCGCCTTCGCCTCAATCTTCTTCTCGAGAATTTTGCTGGCTTCCGGCCAGTTGCCGTCGAGCGCGGAGACAAGTTCGCCATTGGCCTTCGGCGGCCAGTCGGATCGTGACCAGCTGGCCCCCCGTGCGCTGCGCGCCGTCGCCGGCTCGGACAGCGCGTCGAAGACCCCCCGCCATTCGGGATCGACCGAGTTGGGATCGGCGAGGTAGCGAGCCTCTAGTTCCTCTATATAGGCAGCGTTTCCGCCATAGAGGAACGAGGTTCCGGCCAAAGCGTCGTTATCGTTCTGCCGTGCCATGTGCGTTTCGGAGCCGTCCGCTCCGTCCTCGCGTTCCGGCGACAGCAGGATCGCTTCGCCGTGGGTAGAAGGGGATCTCGCGGGCGACGGCAACCGGCCCCCGCGAGGTCCTTTCGGATGGTGAGGCGTGACGCCTCAAGCCTTCAGGCGTTCAGCCAGCGTACGGCCGAGCTGTGCCGGTGACGGCGACACGACGATGCCGGCCGCCTCCATGGCGGCGATCTTGTCTTCGGCTCCGCCCTTGCCGCCGGAGATCACCGCGCCGGCGTGTCCCATGGTGCGGCCCGGCGGCGCCGTGCGGCCGGCGATGAAGCCGACGGTCGGCTTCATGCGGCCACGCCTGGCTTCGTCCTTCAGGAACTCGGCCGCCGCCTCCTCGGCCGAGCCGCCGATTTCGCCGATCATGACGATCGACGTCGTCTCGGGATCGGCGAGGAACAGTTCCAGCACGTCGATGAACTCCGTGCCCTTGACCGGGTCGCCGCCAATGCCGACGGCCGTCGTCTGGCCGAGGCCTTCGTTCGTAGTCTGGAACACCGCTTCGTAGGTCAGGGTTCCCGAGCGCGACACGATACCGACCGAACCCCGGCGGAAGATGGAGCCGGGCATGATGCCGATCTTGCATTCGCCGGGCGTCAGCACGCCGGGGCAGTTGGGGCCGAGCAGGCGCGATGCAGAGCGGTCGAGCCGGGCCTTCACCTTCACCATGTCCAGCACCGGAATGCCTTCGGTGATGGTGACGATCAGGGGCATTTCGGCGTCGATCGCCTCGATGATCGATGCTCCGGCGGCCTTGGGCGGCACATAGACCACGGAGGCGTTGGCGCCGGTCTTCTCTCGCGCTTCGGCCACGGTGTCGAACACCGGAAGAACCGCCTTGCTGCCGTCGGGCAACGTGCCTTCCCAGGTGGAACCGCCTTTGCCAGGAGTGACCCCGGCCACCATCTTGGTGCCGCAGTAACCGAGGGCCTGCTCGGTGTGGAACGTGCCGGTCTTGCCGGTCAGGCCCTGGACGACAACCTTGGTGTCCTTGTTGACGAGGATGGACATCGCGTCAGGCTCCCTTCACGGCGGCGACGATCTTGCGGGCGGCATCGTCGAGATCGTCGGCAGCGATGACGTCGAGGCCGCTTTCGGCGATGATCTTCTTGCCGAGGGCGACGTTCGTACCCTCGAGGCGAACGACCAGGGGTACTTTCAGCCCCACCTCGCGCACGGCGGCGATGACGCCCTCGGCGATGACGTCGCACTTCATGATGCCGCCAAAGATGTTGATCAGGATGCCCTTCACGGCCGGATCGGCGGTGATGATCTTGAAGGCGGCCGTCACCTTCTCGCGGGACGCGCCACCGCCGACATCGAGGAAGTTGGCCGGCTCGGCGCCGTAGAGCTTGATGATGTCCATGGTCGCCATGGCCAGACCGGCGCCGTTGACCATGCAGCCGATGTTGCCGGAGAGCGCCACATAGGCGAGATCGTGCTTGTGGGCCTCGATCTCCTTCTCGTCTTCCTCGGTGAGGTCGCGCAATGCCTCGACGTCGGGGTGACGGAACAGCGCGTTGCCGTCGAAGGACACCTTGGCATCGAGCAGACGCAGATGTCCGTCCTTCAGCACGATCAGCGGATTGATCTCGAGAAGGCTCATGTCCTTGTCGACGAAGGCCCGGTAGAGCAGCGGAAACAAGGTCTCGGCATCCTTGGTCGCCGCGCCTTCGAGCTGCAGCGCGGACACGATGGCTGCGACGTCGGCGGGAGTAACGCCGGCTTCCGGATCGATGGCGACGGTAACGATCTTCTCGGGCGTATCGTGGGCGACGGTTTCGATGTCCATGCCGCCCTCGGTGGAAACCACGAAGGCGATGCGACCGACGGCACGATCGACCAGCAACGAACAGTAGAGCTCGCGGGCGATGTCGGCGCCATCCTCGATATAGAGCCGGTTCACCTGCTTGCCGGACGGGCCGGTCTGTTTGGTGACCAGCGTCGCGCCCAGCATCTCGCGCGCAAATCCCACAACCTCATCCACCGAACGCGCCAAGCGGACACCGCCCTTGTCGCCGGCCGAAGCCTCCTTAAACCGCCCCTTGCCACGGCCGCCGGCATGGATCTGGCTTTTCACGACCCAGAGCGGACCGGGGAGAGACCGGGCGGCCGCCTCCGCCGCGTCGGCGGAAAAGACGGGTACGCCAGCGGCTACAGGCGCGCCGAACCCCTTGAGCAGGGCCTTGGCCTGGTATTCGTGGATGTTCATCCGGAAGTCCTTGGCTGAGGTGGGAGAGGCTGACTGAGTGAAAATGCGGATGGATTCGCCAGAGACGAAAAGGCCGGGTCGCCGTCTGGCGGCCCGGCCCATGCTTTCAGCAGATCAGGCCAGCGCAGGCGCGATGGTCTTGCAGGCTTCGATGAGGCCCTTGACCGAGGCGACCGACTTCTCGAAGCCGGCCTTTTCGTCGGACGACAGCTCGAGATCGACGATCTTCTCGACGCCACCGGCGCCGATCAGGGCCGGCACGCCGACGTAGGTGTCGGTGACGCCGAACTCGCCCTTGAGGTAGGAAGCCACCGGCAGGATGCGCTTCTTGTCCTTGAGGTAGGACTCAGCCATGGCGATGGCCGAAGCGGCCGGGGCGTAGAAGGCCGAACCGGTCTTGAGCAGGGCGACGATCTCGCCACCGCCCTTGCGGGTGCGGTCAACGATGGCGTCGAGCTTCTCCTGGGTGGTCCAGCCCATCTTCACCAGTTCCGGCAGCGGCACGCCACCGACCGTCGAGTAGCGGATCAGCGGAACCATGTCGTCGCCGTGACCGCCGAGGGTCATGGCATGGACGTCCTCGACCGAAACGCCGAACTCGTCCGACAGGAAATAGCGGAAGCGGGCCGAGTCGAGCACACCAGCCATGCCGACGACCATGTGGGTCGGCAGACCCGAGAACTTCTGAAGCGCCCAGACCATGGCGTCGAGCGGGTTGGTGATGCAGATCACGAAGGCCTTCGGAGCATACTTGGCGATACCGGCGCCAACCTGTTCCATGACCTTGAGGTTGATGCCGAGGAGATCGTCGCGGCTCATGCCGGGCTTGCGCGGCACGCCGGCGGTGACGATCACCACGTCGGCGCCTTCGAGCGCCTCATAGCTGTTGGTGCCGGAGAGCTTGGCATTGAAGCCTTCGACAGGGGCGGTTTCCGCCAGATCCAGGGCCTTGCCCTGCGGCACGCCGTCCATGATGTCGAACAGAACGACATCGCCGAGTTCCTTCTGGCCGGCCAGCAGGGCCAGCGTGCCGCCGATCTGGCCAGCACCAACGAGAGCGATCTTTTTCCGCGCCATTGATTATTACCTTTCCCTTTACGTAAAGGTTAGTTAGATCGAAATCGATCGGCATGGAATTACAATGATCGACAGTCGCGTGCAAGCGAGACTATCGGGGAAAGTCAACTTTTCACGAAGACGATACCGGTTTGTCGGCCCAGTTCTTCATGGAGTAGGTGACGTTCGGGTAATGCTCCCTCTGGTTGACTGCTCAGCAGCCCGACTGGCCGCGCGGCGCAGCCACACCTCGGTCCGCATCTCGACGAGTCGCGACGCCGTGCGGGCGAACTCGAATGCCTCGTTTCCCTCGGCTGCGATGTAAAGCTCGGTCGGTTCGGCATCGGCCGTCAGGACGAGCGCGCAGCCGGCATCGTAGAGCACGTCGACCAGAGTGATGAAGCGCTTTGCCCTGTTGCGCTCGCCGGGCGCAATACGCGGCACATCGGTCACCATGACAAGTTCGAAACGGCGTGCGATCGCGCGATAGTCGGCGGCGCCGAGCGGCCGGTCACAAAGCTCGGAAAAGGTGAAGCGGGCACGCCCGTCGGCGGCGCGCCCTACATGGATGAGCCGTCCTTTGACGCGCAGATCGCATTCGGCCTCGCCGCCGGACGACAAGTCATGCCAGAGACGCTCGGCAGCGACATCCGTGGCTGGTCCGAGGGGAGAAAGATAAACGTCGGCCGCCGAGAGCCCCTCAAGCCGATGATCGACGCCATCCCGAAGATGAACGACCTCGCAATGCTCCCTGAGGATGCCGATGAAGGGAAGGAAGCTCTGGCGGTTGAGACCGTTCCAGTAGAGACGATCGGGGGTGACGTTGGAGGTCGCGACCAGAGTGAGGCCAAGGTCGAAGAGGCGCCCGAACAGACGGCCGAGCAGCATGGCGTCGGCAATGTCCGTCACCGAGAACTCGTCAAAGCAGAGGAGCTCCACCTCGTTCGCGAGGGACCGCGCCACGATCTCGACGGGATCGCGCTGGTCGCCGGCCGCCATGGCCCGCCTCGCCGCGGCGATGGCTTCGTGCATGTCGGACATGAAGGCGTGAAAATGCTGCCGACGCTTCCTGCCGACCGGCGCCGCCTCGTGGAAACGGTCCATCAGAAGCGTCTTGCCGCGCCCGACGCCGCCCCAGACGTACAGACCGCGCACCGATGGCGCCGCCCCTACCGGAATGAGACCGAGGAGACGACGGCGCGGGCGCGGGACGGCAAACCTCCCAAGCAGTCGATCGAAGGCCAAGGCAGCCTGCCGCTGCGCGGAGTCGGCAATCAACCGGCCGGCGGCCACTTCGCCATCGAGCCAATGGACGATTTGGCCGGCCGGGCCGCCCACCACCATTCCGGCGGTCAGCCGCGGAAGAACTGTACGCCGCGCTTGCTGACGTCGGTCAGGCCGGAATAGCGATTGGGAGCTGCAGTGTAGAGACGAGCGACGACGGCGCCGGACGCATCCTTCAGCAGAATTTCCTTGCCGGCGACGTCCCAGGCGCCGATGGCCTTCAACTCGTCGGACACGCACCCGCGAGTCGACGCGCGGTAGCCGCCACTCCAGGTGGTCAGATTCATGGACAGCTGGCAGGTTTCACCGGCCGAGGCCAACGTCCAGCCACCGATCAGATCGGCCTTGCGCACTTCGGTCGCGGCGGCCGGATCGACTGTCGGCGCGGCCATCGCGACATCGGTCGTCGGCTGCGACATGACCGGAGCAACCGGTGCCGGCAGAGCCTGGCTCGCCACGGGATTGACGGGCTGCGGTGCCAGCGGAGCGATGCGCGGCGGAGGCGGTGCGTAGCTGCCGCAGGCAGCAAGTGCGAGGACGGAAATGACGGCGGCGGCGGCGGTGATGCGCATCAGGTGAGGCTCCCAAGGGACGAAGAGAGGGCGCCGTGGCTCCCGGCGTGATTCTCTCCAATCATGGTGGCAGATGATAGCCGCCCCCGTCGCGGAGGGGAACCGGAGGCTGAAGAAACTTCAAAATAGAAATAAATACTCATCGTCGACGTTGCACGAAAGACGCGAAGGCCGCAAGATGCTCCTCGTGTTCGGGGGGATCACGTCGTATGTTGTCATTTGTTGCGCGCGTGTTCGGACTTGCATTGTTTGCCATCGGCGTCGTTGCGCTGATTTCAGACGGCATTTCGTCGATCGCAGCCGACGCGGTGGTGATGACGCCGCTGTCCGAGAGCCTGTCGCTCATTGCGCCGGATTTCGTAGAGCAGATCGAGGCCGTGCTGAAGCCCCTCGTCGGCGAAGCGACGTGGACCGAGTGGGGCTCCGTGGTGCTCGCCTGGCCGACTCTCGCCGTTGCCGGCATCTCGGGCATCTTTCTGATGCTGGCCGGAGCCCGCCGTTCGCCACGCCCGACGAAGAGCCATGTCGGCTTCACAATCTGAAAAGGTCGTGCTCGGTATCGATGCGGCTTGGACCTTGGCCAATCCGAGCGGCGTTGCCCTTGCTGCCACGACCGGTACGGCCTGGCGCCTGATTGCCGCAGCGGCATCACTCGAGGAGTTCGTCGGCCTGGCGGACAATGGTTTGGCAAACGGGGGCTTGGGAAACGGGCCGGCCGGGCTGATCGCTACCGCTCGCCGTCTTGCCGGAAAATCGCCAGATCTCGTCGCCGTGGACATGCCGATGATGGATGCGCCGATCCGCGCACGACGGGCCGCCGACAACGCCGTCAATCGGGCCTATGCGGGCCGAGGCGCCGGTACCCATTCACCGACCATGGATCGTCCCGGCGCGGTGGGACGAGCGCTGGAAGCAGGGCTTTCCGCCGCCGGCTACCCTCTTGCGACTCTCGACATCCGACCGCCCTGTCGCGTCGAGATATATCCGCACCCGGCGCTGATCGAGCTTCTCGGCGCCACCTATCGCCTACCCTACAAGGCGGGCAACACCGGCAAGTACTGGCGGGACCAGCCGCTCGCCGAGCGGCGTGTTCGCCTTTACGAAGTTTGGAAGACGATCGTCACCGCTCTCGACGGCGTTCTGATCGGTAGCGCCGCTGCGCTTTCGCTCCCGCCGGTGGGGACACGCGGCCGCAGCCTCAAAGCTTTCGAGGATCGCCTTGACGCCGTGATCGCCGCATTTGCCGGCGCCATGGTGCTCGACGGTCGGGCGCAACCATATGGCGATGCGACATCGGCGGTCTGGGTGCCGAATGGCCGTCGTCACGCGGCAACAGATGCAACCGACACCCGTTCCGCATGACCTCGGCTCATCCAGCTCGGGCGGGTTTCGGCCTGACCGAAGCGGTTTTGCGGGCTTTCCCAGGCTCCTCGCTCTGACTATCCGATGACGAGAAGGCCGGCCCCGAGCAGGAGCGATCCATAGGTCCCAAGCATGCCGGCGGCGCGAAGAGGTGCGATCGCCGTCAGAATACCCGCAGCATGGGACACCCGCCCCACTAGCAGCAGCCCCGCCAGACACCAGAGCCAAACCGAGGAAACGCCGCGAAACTCGTTCAGAACCAGCAATAAAAGACTGATAGGTACATACTCGATAAAATTCCCCTGAGCCCTGATCCGGCGAAGCAAGGTTTCATCCGACCCTGGGCCGATATCGACGCCGACAGCCATCCTCCGAAAACTGATGGGAAGACTCAGGGCGACAAGCAAGATGGCCGCAATGGCTGCCGTTATGCTTGATACGAACAGCATAGCCGCACCTCCTCGAAACACAATATTGCCACGATACCATCGTCCTTGCATTATGCAAGCACCACGAACGCGGAGGCAGAGATGGAGTTTCGGTCGGGCTGCCCCATCGCATCGACGCTGGACATCCTCGGGGACCGCTGGTCCATGGTCATCATACGGTCGATCATGATTGGCGCCCGAAGCTTTTCCGACCTGCTCGCCATGCCCGAGGGCATCTCAACGAACATACTCACCGAACGGCTGAGACGCCTTGAGCAGAACGGCATCATCGCACTGGTCGAGAAGGGTTCGGGATCGAAGCGGGGGGCCTATCGCCTCACCCGGAGCGGGGCGGAGCTGCTGCCCGTCTTGAAGTCGCTCGCCACTTGGGGCGAGCGAAACCTTCCTGACAGGTGGGCGGTACCGGCGCGCTTCACTGCCATGGATCAGGACGACCCGGAGCTTCTGCGGTAGCTCCGCGGTGCCTCATGCATTGTGTCATCAGGGCGCCTCGCCTTGGCGCGTCCAGCCAAGGCGCCATTTTCGCCATATCTGAACCCGGTCAGGACCGACGTCAAACGTCGAGATTGGCGACCGACAGTGCGTTGGCCTGGATGAACTCGCGGCGCGGCTCCACCTCGTCGCCCATCAACCGCTCGAAGATGTCGTCAGCCTCGATCGCTTCGCTGACATGCACGCGCAACAACGACCGGGCGTTGGGGTCGAGCGTCGTTTCCCAGAGCTGTTCGGCGTTCATTTCGCCGAGGCCCTTGTAACGCTGCATGGCAATACCCTTGCGACCGGCGGCGTAGACGGCATCCAGCAACGTACGCGGACCACGCACCGTGATTTCGCTGTCCCGGCGCCGGAGAACGGCGGCCGAACCATAGGTGGCGGCAAGATGCTCGTGATGAGCGGTGAGCTTGCGAGCATCGGCCGACGACAGCAGGGCCGCGTCGATGATGCTGGTTTCGGTGACGCCACGGACGACGCGGCGGAAGGCTAGGCTGCCATCGGGCATGGCCTCTCCCGTCCAGCCCTTCTCGAACTCGTCGGCAATGACGTCGAGCCGGGCGGCAACGCTGTCGGCAGCATTCTGGGCCGCCGCATGATTGTCGATGAGCCTGGCATCAAGTGCGCCGGCGATCGCTGCCTGCTCGACGACCTCATGGCTGTAGCGATGGTGCAGCCCTTCGATCAGGCTGCGCACCGCCCGCGCCCGATCGACGATGGCGCGAAGGTCCTGCCCAGCGCTGGCCTCGCCGTCGGCCAGCTTCAGCACCGCCTCGTCGAGACCCTGCGTCACGAGGAAGTCTTCAAGCGCCCGCTCGTCCTTCAGGTACTGCTCGGACTTGCCGCGTGTCACCTTATAGAGCGGCGGCTGGGCGATGTAGACGTGTCCGCGCTCGATCAGCGCCGGCATCTGCCGGAAGAAGAAGGTGAGCAGCAACGTGCGAATGTGGGCGCCGTCGACGTCGGCGTCGGTCATGATGATGATCTTGTGATAGCGGAGCTTGTCCGGATCGAACTCGTCGGTGCCGATCGACGTCCCGAGGGCCGTGATCAGCGTGCCGATCTCGGCCGACGACAGCATCTTGTCAAAGCGCGCCCGCTCCACGTTGAGGATCTTGCCTCTGAGAGGCAGAACCGCCTGGAACTCTCTGTTCCTGCCCTGCTTGGCCGAACCACCTGCCGAGTCGCCCTCGACGAGGAAAAGCTCGGTATTGGCGGGGTCGCGGTCCTGGCATTCGGCGAGCTTGCCGGGGAGGGACGCCATGTCAAGGGCGCCCTTGCGCCGGGTCAGCTCGCGCGCCTTGCGCGCCGCCTCGCGGGCAGCGGCGGCTTCGACCACCTTGCCGACCACGGTGCGCGCCTCGGCCGGGTGCTCCTCGAACCAGGTCGAGAAGGCTTCGTTGAGCGCGCCCTCGACAACGGGGCGCACTTCCGACGAGACCAGCTTGTCCTTGGTCTGGCTGGAGAACTTCGGATCGGGCACCTTCACCGACAACACGCAGGTCAAACCTTCGCGGCAATCATCGCCGGTCAGCGTCACCTTCTCGCGTTTGGAGATGCCGGCGCTCTCGGCGTAGCTGGTCACCTGGCGAGTCAGCGCGGCGCGGAAGCCGGCAAGATGGGTGCCACCGTCGCGCTGGGGGATGTTGTTGGTGAAGCAGAGAACATTCTCGTGGTAGCTGTCGTTCCACCACAAGGCGACCTCGACGGTGATCCCGTCCTTCTCGGTCGAGACCAGGATCGGCTTGGTGATCGCCGGCTTCTTCGAGCGGTCGAGATAGCGCACGAAGGCTTCAAGGCCGCCCTCGTAGTGCAGCTCCTCCGTGCGTGGCTCGACGCCGCGATTATCCTCAAGGACGATGCGCACACCGGAGTTCAGGAAAGCCAGCTCGCGCAGGCGACGCTCCAGCGTTGCGAAATCGAAGTCGGTGACGCCCTTGAAGGTCTCGTGGCTCGGCATGAAGGTCACTTCGGTGCCCTTCTCGCCGACGGTGGTCCCCGTCACGGTGAGCGGGCCATCCGGCACACCATTGGAGAAGCTCATCTCATGAACCTGGTCATGCCGCCAGATCCTGAGCTTCAGCCAGACCGACAGCGCGTTGACCACCGAAACGCCGACGCCGTGCAGACCACCCGACACCTTGTAGGAGTTCTGGTCGAACTTACCGCCGGCATGGAGCTGGGTCATGATGACCTCGGCCGCCGACACGCCCTCTTCCTTGTGGATGTCGGTGGGAATGCCACGACCGTTGTCGCGTACCGTGCAGGACCCGTCGGCATTGAGGCGGACCTTCACCACGTCGGCATGGCCGGCCAGCGCCTCGTCGATGGCGTTGTCCACCACTTCGTAGACCATGTGATGGAGTCCGGAGCCATCGTCGGTGTCGCCGATATACATGCCGGGGCGCTTGCGCACCGCGTCGAGCCCCTTCAGCACCTTGATGGATTCGGCGCCGTAGTCGTCGGGGTCGTAGGCTGTGGTGTCGGTCATGGAGGCCTTCGTTTCTCGTCTCGGGAACATCCCGCCAGTGTTCTCTTAAAGGCTGGCGGGAGCGGCTTCAACCACCCTCGGCGGAGGGCTGAAACCCTTTATTTTTCAACAACCTCGCGGAGCAAGTCTTCCACAGGGGCGATAGCGGCCGCACCATGGTCCGCCAATCGGGTGGAAATGCGGCGAATCAGGCTCAAAATTCCCGGAATTCCGGCTCGCCAGGGTCTGGAATCGCTATGATTTCGGTTTCGCCGGCAAAGACCTCGAACGGGGCGGAATCGGTCCCCGTCATGAACGCCTGAACGCCGAGCGCGGCCACAAGATCGATCAGCGCCCGCCGCCGCCGGGCATCGAGATGGGCGGCCACTTCATCGAGCAACAACACCGGCGGGCTGCCGGTTAGCTCGGTGACCAGCGCCGCCTGCGCCAGCACGAGACCGGTGAGCAACGCCTTCTGTTCGCCCGTGGAGGAAGCCGAGGCCGGCATGTCCTTTTCGGCGTGGCGAACGGAAAGGTCGGAGCGATGCGGGCCGACCAATGTCCGGCCCGCTGCGCGATCACGGGACCGCCCCGCCCGGAGGTCGGCTCTCAGCCAGTCCTCGACATCGGCGGCGGCAGCGCCATCGAGCGCCGTGTCGACGTCGCCGGTCAGCTGGACAACCGCACGCGGGAAAGCATCGTCGCCGTCCGGACGCGTCGCGATGAGCCGCGCAAGGCAATGGACCGTTTCGCGGCGAGCCGCCGCAACGGCAACTCCGGTCGCGGCGATCTCGGTTTCAACCGCGTCGAGCCAGGCGGGATCCGTGTCGCGCGCCTCAAGCAGACGATTGCGGGAGGCCACTGCCTGCTCGTAGGCTGACACGCGCCGACCATGCGCCGGATCGACCGCCAGCACCAAACGATCGAGAAAGCGACGACGATCACCGGCCGGGCCGGTAAAAAGCCCATCCATGGCCGGAATGAGCCAGATGAGGCGCAGATGATCGGACAGCCGCTCGCTGCCCTTCTGCGGCTCGCCATCGACAAGAAGCCGCCTCCCCGCTTCGTCGGGAACCGAACCGGTGCCAATCCGCACCGCTCCGTAAGCCCCCTCCACCTCGGCCAGCACGGAAAAGCCACCGGAGCCGCCGAGTCGCGCCATTTCGGCCAGCGTCGCCCGCCGAAAGCCACGACCGGGGGAAAGCAGCGAAAGGGCTTCCAGGACATTTGTCTTGCCGACACCGTTCTGGCCGACGAGCACCACCGACCGGCCCGTGAAGTCGAGCGAAAGGTCGGCATGGTTGCGGAAATCGTTGAGGCGAAGGCGGCTCACGCGCACCTTCGCCTCCGGACGGGGTTCTGTCATGGCGTTCCAGCGGCGGCGGCTACACCCGCATCGGCATCAGCACGTAGAGCGTGGCGCCGTCCCCGGCATCCTGGATCAGCGTCGGAGAGCCGGCGTCGGCAAGGTGGAACACGGCCGTTTCCGACGTCAGCTGCCCGGCAATGTCCAGGAGATAGCGGGCATTGAAGCCGATCTCGAGCGGCGTGTCGGCATAGTCGACCATCACCTCTTCGGTCGCGGTGCCCGAGTCCGGGTTGACGACGGTGAGGACCAGACGCCCTTCGGCAAGCGCCAGCTTCACGGCGCGACCGCGCTCGGAAGAGATGGTGGAAACGCGATCGACGGCCTCGGCGAACTCGGCCTTGTCGACGCGAAGCTCCTTGTCGTTCCCCTGGGGGATCACCCGGCCATAGTCGGGGAAGGTGCCGTCGATCAGCTTGGAGGTCAGCACCACGTTGCCGACCGTCAGGCGAATCTTGGCATCCGACAGCTCGACCTTGAGTTCGGCCTTGGGATCTTCGATGAGACGCTGAATCTCGCCCACCGTCTTGCGCGGCACGATGACCCCCGGCATGCCCTCGGCGCCCTTCGGCGCGGCGATGTCGGCGCGGGCGAGGCGATGACCGTCGGTGGCGACGGCCCGGAACAGCGGACCCTCGGGTCCATCGACGGTGTGCAGGAAAATGCCGTTCAGATAGTAACGGATTTCCTCGTTGGAGATGGCGAACTGTGTCCGATCGATCAGTCGCTTGAGATCGCCGGCTTCGAGCGTGAAGGCGTGGCTGAGCTCGCCGACGGTAATGTCGGGGAAGTCGCTTTCCGGCAGCATCTGCAACGAGAAGCGCGAGCGACCGGACGAGATGGAAAGCGTGGCCCCATCGGCCGACCCTTCCAGCGAAACCTGCGAGCCTTCGGGCAGCTTGCGCACGATGTCGTAGAACATGTGCGCCGGCACCGTGGTGGCGCCCGGACGCTCGACGATAGCCGGCACCGATTCCTGCGCCTCAAGGTCGAGGTCGGTAGCCTTCAGCTTGAGCTGGCCTTCGTCGGTCCGGATCAACACGTTCGAGAGAATCGGAATCGTGTTCCGACGCTCGACGACACGGTGGACGTGGGTAAGGGAAGCGAGGAGGTGCGACCGCTCCAGCGTAACGCGCATGGATAAACCCGTCTTGTCGTGGCTGCCGCGCACAGGTCGGTCGCGCTGGGCACGACCGGCGCGGCCTCCGGAAAATCTGGCGATGAGCACCCGTCGATCAGGCAGACCCTGCCTTCCCGAGATGCGGCTGCTCCCGTAAGCAATCCGAAGCGTCCGCCTCTCCGCCCGCTGTTGCAGTCAGGCCGGCGAACGCTAGTGGCCGTTCTCCCCGTCGCCGCCGGGGCGGCTGCGGGGAAGAGCACATTACGGCAACTGCCGATTTCCGCAAGCCAGCATGCCGTCAACGGCGCGGGTTTTCGCAGGCGTTTTTCGCTCCCGGCCGTTTTGGGCGTCAGAGCGTCACGCCTCGAGCATGCGCTTGAGGACCTCGATCTCCTGCGTGAGCGCCTCGTCGGAACCGAGCAGTTCCTCGACCTTGCGCACCGCATGCAGAACGGTGGTGTGATCGCGACCACCGAAGCGCCGACCGATTTCAGGCAGCGAGCGCAGCGTCAGCGATTTTGCCAGGTACATGGCGATCTGACGCGGCCAGACGATGGAGCGGGTGCGACGCGACGACAGGAGATCCTGCTTGGACACATTATAGTGCTTGGAGACGACGCGCTGGATGTCCTCGATCTTGACGCGCCGGGTATCGGTCACGCGAATGAGGTCCTTCAGCGTGGTCTCGGCCATGGCAAGCGACAGCGTCAACCCGGTGAGCTGATTGTGGCCGGCAAGGCGCGTCACCGCCCCCTCAAGGTCGCGACCCGACGTGGTGACGTTGCGAACGATGAAGTCGATGACGTCGTCGGGGACTGAGAAACCGGGCATATGCTGGGCGGTGAGCGCGATGCGACGCTCGACGATGGACCGGCGGAGCGCCGCGTCTGGCGCACCGATCTCGATCAGAAGACCGCCGGAGAGACGCGAGCGAACGCGCTCATCCATGGTCTCCAACTCGACCGGCGGCCGGTCGGCGGCCACGATCACCTGCCGGGCGCCGTCGATCAGCGTGTTCACGGTGTGGCAGAACTCCTGCTGGATCTGCTTGCCGTGAAGGAACTGCATGTCGTCGATGACCAGCAGGTCGATGGTGCGGAGCGCCTCCTTGAAGGCGAGCGCCGACTGGGTCTGCAGCGACTGCACGAAGCGGTACATGAAATGCTCGGCCGTGAGATACAGCACGCGCATTTCCGGGTGCTCAGCCTTGAGGCGGTGAGTGAGCGCCTGAAGAAGGTGCGTCTTGCCCTGACCGACCGAGGAATGGATGTAGAGCGGATTGAACTTGACGCTGGAGGCAGAACCGTCGGCAACCTGGCGGGCGGCGGCCAGCGCCAGTCGGTTGGAGGCGCCTTCGACAAAGTTCTCGAACGTGTAGCGCGGATCGAGCGGGGAGGAGATGTCATCAAACAGACGACTGGAGGCGGCATCGGCGGCTTGTCGCACTGGAGCGGTAACACGCGGCGACTGCGCTCCGGTGGGACGAGCCGCTTCAGGCGCCGAGAAGCGGGCCGGCGTCTCGATCTTGGCCCGCATGGCGGAACGCACCGACACTTCGACCTTCCGATAGGCCGGCCCTTCGGCCTGCCAGAGAGCGGCCAGCTTGTCGCGATAATGAGTGGAGATCCAGGTCTTGAGGAAACGGCTCGGCACGGAAAGCCAGACGGTGCCACCGTCGATCTGCTCGACATTCATGCCGGCAAACCAGCAGGAAAACACCTCGTCGCCGAGATCGGCCTTGAGGCGGCCACGTACGCGCGCCCACGCATCG
This sequence comes from Pleomorphomonas sp. NRK KF1, assembly GCF_023721755.1. Taxonomy (GTDB): domain Bacteria; phylum Pseudomonadota; class Alphaproteobacteria; order Rhizobiales; family Pleomorphomonadaceae; genus Pleomorphomonas. The sequence goes on from NZ_JAMDLH010000006.1 coordinate 130,035, forward strand.
GCATGACCAACTGCCGCTCCAGCGACGCCGCAGGCTTCCGCTTCCAACATTCTCGGCCTCCATCCTAAACTCTATACCAGTCTTTCGTTCGAAAGGCGCCTCCGCCAGGGACGCTCTTCGTCGGTCTTCCGAACAAAGCTCCGGAAGACCTTTTGCTTCCGCCGCTGAATGAGCGGCGGGCGAGAGAGCGCCTCCTGTTCAGAAGGCGCCCTTTCATCGTTCTTCGGCCGCAAGAGCCGACGGCAACACGCATGGCGGGCAGAAACCCGCCATCCACCGGAACCTCAGGCTCCGGAATTCAGCATGTGATCAGTGTGACAGCTCTCCCGATCTGCGCGCACCACGCCGGCCGTATGGCCACCCCTGTCCAGCGCATCGGTTCAACTCTGGATCCAGGGCAAACCGCTCGCTTTCCAGCCATCGACACAGCCCCTGTGTCGATCCGGACCGAGCGCGCCCTCGAAACCACCTGCCACGTTAAAGGCCCGCGTGAAACCGCCGGCCGTTGCCGCGGTTGCCGCAGATCGACTGCGCGCTCCCGACCGGCAAATGAAATAGAGCGGCGCGTCGGCACCAGCGCCGAGATCGGCGAGCGCCTCCCTCAGCTCGTCGGCAAAGGCCGAGTTGACGGCCATATCCGGAAAGCGCTGCCACTCGATGAGAAGCACGCGCTTGCCGATGCCTTCAAGGTTCGGAAGCCCGACGAAGTTCCATTCCGCCACCGTCCGAACATCGACCAGCACCGCCGAGGGATCGGCGGCAAGCGCCTCCCAAGTTTCGCGCGCGCCGACGTCCCCCGCATAGCCCGGATCTTCGTTGAATGATCCCGCACCCAAGATTGCCCCACCACCCCAAAATGATCAAACAGAAAAGACAAAACAAATCCATGCGCAAAATGCGCATATATCTTGAATTACCTTTCCTGGATTAGGCTGGCTACTTGCCTCGGTTATCGCACTTTATGAATTACCGACGGCTAGCCCCCTGCTTTAGTTTGTTTTGACAAGCGAGTTATTGGCTCGCCCGCTTCAACTGGGCTGACCATACACAGGCCCCATGGGGGGAGCAAGAGCCGAATCTCCCTATGTCGTTAACCCGCTTTTTACCGGGGAGGATGGCCCCGAAAGAGTCGACGGCGAACGCTAGGGGATTCAAAGATTTGCGGGCACCCTTCCCGCCAAACCCTCTTTGGTCGTACGCCGGCTGCCTCGCCATTCATTAGCCGCGTTTTCGTTTCCGTGGCCCCGGATTCTTCCTTGCGTGAATCTGACGTATTTCTAAGTGATTGTTTTAAAACAGAAAAATTTGTCATCCGACTCCCAGGGCGAAGAGGCCACTCGCACCGGCTGTACGAGCCGGAAAAGCAAAAGGGCCCAGCTCAGAGCCGGGCCCAAATAGGCTTGTCACTCGGTACAAAGGAGTCGCAAAGATGCCGTTAGACGCCTTGTATCAGGCGCCGACCGACTTCAGGCGGGCCGCGAGACGCGACACCTTGCGCGAGGCGGTGTTCTTGTGAACGATGCCCTTGGTGGCCGCCCTCATGATCTCCGGCTCGACGGCCTTGAAGGCCTCGGTGGCGGCGGCCTTGTCTCCGGAAGCGACGGCTTCCTCGAACTTGCGAACGAAGGACCGCATGCGGCTGCGACGGGCCTTGTTGACTTCGGTACGAGCCGCGATCTTGCGGGTCGCCTTCTTGGCCGACGACGTATTGGCCATTCTCAAGCCTTTCTCTCTCCCGGCCGCGCCGGGACTTGTTGTTGAGCCGCCGCGGCTGCCGGGACCGGCCACACGGACGACATAAAACTATCAGGCGGCCGACGACCGCCGGCCACCGTCCTTGGGGCGGGCTTATAGACGTTGGAGCGCCCGGCGTCAACGCCGTCAGCGCTGGCAGGACGGACAAAAGAAGGTGGATCGCCCCGACTGGCGAATCCGCAAGACCGTTCCATCGCAGCCCGGCCGTTGGCAGGGCTCGCCCTCACGATTGTAGACGGCGAAGCGGTGCTGAAAATAGCCCAGAGTACCATCGGTCCGCATGTGATCGCGCAGGGTCGAACCACCGGCTTCGATCGCCTCAGCGATGACGGCGCGGATCGCGGACGCCAGTTTCTCCGCCTCGTTCTGGTCGGCAAGCACCGAGGCTGGCCGGCGCGGATCAAGCCCGGCACGCCACAATGCCTCGCAGACATAGATGTTGCCGAGGCCGGTAACGACGGCCTGATCCAGGAGGGCCGCCTTCAGGGGCGTCCGTCTGTCGGCGAAGGCAGCCAGCGTTGCGGCCGCGAAAGCATTGGACGTCGGCTCGATGCCCAGCCCCGCGAGACGGGGATGCCGCTCCAGGTCGGTGGTTGGCAGAAGATCCATGAAGCCGAAGCGCCGGGGATCGTTGTAGACGACCGTCGCGCCGCCCTTCAGCTCGAAACGAACGTGGTCGTGGCGCACATCCCTCGATCTGGCAAGAGCGAAAGCGCCAGGCGAGGTTTGCGAACCCGGCGCACCAAGACCCTCTATCCTGAATGAGCCGGACATGCCGAGATGGGCGAGCAGCGTCTCGCCTCCCTCGATCTCCCAGAGAAGATATTTCGAGCGGCGACCGAGGCCGAGTATCCGCCGACCGGCGAGCCGTTCGACAAATCGCTCCGGAAAGGGATAGCGGAGCGCCGGCCGTGCCAACGTCACTGCCAAGACAACCGCCCCTTCGAGCACGGGCTGAAGGCCGCGCCGCACCGTCTCCACTTCCGGCAGTTCAGGCATTCCCAGACCTTCTCCTTTACGCATCGCCCCACCGCGCCGCCAACATAGCGCCCGCCGTTCTCTTCGGCTATGGTCGCGGGCGCGCCGCTGGCGCGAGACTTATGGCAGGACGGGACGGACGATGACGGACAACAGCACTTCCTTTGGTTTTCGCGAGGTCAACCCAGGCGAAAAGCAGGGCCTCGTCGACAGCGTCTTCCATTCGGTGGCCGGTCGCTACGACCTGATGAACGACCTGATGTCGGGCGGTCTGCATCGGTTATGGAAGGACGCCATGGTGTCCCGCCTCGCCCCGCCTCGTTCAGGGCGGCGACCGTTCAAGGTGCTCGACATGGCCGGCGGCACCGGAGACATCGCCTTCCGCATCGCCGAGCGGTCGAACCGCACCGCCGACATCACCGTCGCCGACATCAACTCCTCGATGCTGGAGGTCGGCCGCGATCGCGCGCGGGCGCGCGGGCTCGACAGAATCGAGTTCGTCGAGGCCAATGCCGAGGACCTGCCCTGGGCGGACGCCAGCTTCGATGCCTATACGATCGCCTTCGGCATCCGCAACGTACCCAAGATCGACAAGGCGCTCTCCGAAGCCTTTCGCGTGCTGAAGCCGGGCGGCCGCTTCCTCTGCCTCGAATTCTCGCATGTCGACGCACCGCTCGCCGACAAGGTCTACGACCTCTATTCCTTCCATCTGGTGCCGAAGATCGGCCGCGTCGTCGCCAAGGACGAGGAGAGCTACCGTTATCTCGTCGAATCGATCCGCCGCTTCCCGGACCAGGAACGCTTCAAGGCGATGATCGAGACGGCCGGCTTTTCCCGAGTCGGCTATACCAACATGACGCTCGGCGTCGTGGCGCTCCACGTCGGCGTCAAGATCTGACGCTCCTCAAGGAACCGCCCGTATGCTCCCCGTCGATATCGCTCGCCTCGTCCGCGCCTCCTGGGTGCTCGCCCGCGAGGGGGTGATCAACGCACTGCCGCTGCCTGAGCCGCGACCCTTCGCCGTATCCGCTGCGCTGCTTCTTGCCGGGGCAATCTGTCGGCGCGGCGCCGCCAGTCGCGCCGAACGGCTGTCCATCGCCTTTTCCCGTCTTGGTCCTTCCTACGTCAAGCTCGGCCAGTTCCTCGCCACCCGGCCCGACGTGGTTGGTGCCGCACTCGCGACCGATCTTGCCGAATTGCAGGATGCCATGCCGGACTTCGGCCTTGCCGGTGCCCGGGCGGTCATTGGAGACAGCTTCGGCCCGGAAGCGACCCGACTGTTTCCGGAGCTCGGCGGACCGATCGCGGCGGCATCGATCGCCCAGGTACACAAGGCAGCGGTGACCGACCGCGATGGCCGCCATGACGTGGCGGTAAAAGTGCTGCGCCCCGGCATCGGCCGACGCATCGCTTCGGACCTCGCCGGCTTCTATCTCGCCGCCCGATTGATCGAACGGCTTGCGCCAAGGGTCCGTCGCCTCCGGCCGGTCGCGGTGGTCGACACGCTTGCCCGTTCGCTGACGCTGGAAATGGATTTGCGCCTCGAAGCGGCGGCGCTGTCGGAGATGGCGCAGAATACGGCCGATGACGACGATTTTCGCGTGCCGACCGTCGACTGGAGGCGCACCAGCCGTTCGGTACTCACCATGGAATGGATCGACGGCATCAAGCTGTCGGATGTTACTGCGATCCGGGCCGCCGGCCATGATCTGCCGAAGCTCGCCGCCACGCTGCTGCAGTCCTTCCTGAGGCATGCGCTGCGTGACGGCTTCTTCCACGCCGACATGCACCAAGGCAACCTGTTCGTCGATGCTGCCGGACGGATCGTCGCCGTCGACTTCGGCATCGTCGGGCGCCTCGGCCCGCGCGAACGTCGCTTCCTCGCCGAGATCCTGCACGGGTTCATCACCCGCAACTACCGGCGCGTTGCCGAGGTGCATTTCGAGGCCGGTTACGTGCCGCCCGAACAGGAGCTGGAGACCTTTGCCCAGGCGCTTCGGGCGGTGGGCGAACCGCTGCACGGCGTTCCGGCCTCTGAAATCGCCATGTCGCGGCTGCTCAATCAGCTGTTCGAGACCACCGAGCTGTTCGCCATGCAGACGCGGCCGGAACTCATTCTCCTGCAGAAGACCATGGTGGTGGTCGAGGGGGTTGCGCGCAGCCTCGACCCCGATCTCGACATGTGGAAGGTATCCGAGCCGGTGGTCAGCACCTGGATCGCTCGCAACCTGGGCCCGATCGGCCGCATCGAAACGGCGGTGTCGGCGGCCGGCGATCTTCTCGCCCTCGCCCCGCGTCTGCCGCGCCTCTTCGACTCCATCGAGACGATCGCCGCCCGGACAGAGGCGGCCGACGAGAGTCGGCGCCGGCGCCGCTCGGTCGTCCTGCCGCTCTGGGTCGGCGCGCTGTCGCTGGCGGTGATCGCCGCCTCAAGCCTCGGTTGGCTCTGAGAACATCAACCCCGGGCCAGCGCAGCGAGACGATTCTCGTCGGTCACCGCAATGCGGCGGCGGGCGCTCTTGACGACGCCCTGTCCTTCCCAGGCGCTGAGCAACCGGCTGACCGTGTGCAACGTCGTGCCGGTCATCTCGGCGATATCCTGCCGGGTCAGCGGGAAGTCGATGAGGATGCTACCGTCGGGCTCCTTGCGTCCGGCGCGCCGGACGAGGCGCAGCAGTGCATGTGCGACTCGGCGCTCCACTTCCTCGGTCGACAGCTCCCGAATGCGGGTGTGAGCCTCCTGCAAACGTTCGCCGACGGCCTCCAGAGCGTTGAAGGCGAGAACCGGATTGAGGGCGACGAAATCCTGCCACTGCGAGGACATCCAGGCGAGAACGATGCTCTCGGTCACGGCCTCGGCGGTGGCCGGATAATCGGTGCGACGGATCGCCTTGGCAATGCCGAACACCTCGCCGGGCAGCACGTGGCGCACCACCACCTGTTCCCCGGACGGCGTGATCTGGATCACCTTGAGGTGGCCGTGGAGAAGCAGGTAAAACTCGTTGGCCGGCGCCCCCTGGCTAAACACAGGCTCGCCGGGCTCGACGGTGCGCACCTGCACGGTGGCGAGCACGGCGTCGAGGTTTTCTTCCGTCATGTCGCGAAACAGGTCGAAGCCACGGATCAGCGATCGGTCTAGCTTGCGGGACGCCATGGATAAACAACTCCTCTTGCCGCCCGTTATAGCAAAGCAGCCGTCGAGCGCCAGCCAGCCTGTCTTGCAAAGCAATAGCGACAGTCCCATCTTGGGAAGCCGGTTCCGGGGGCGGACCGCTTCGTTGACCGGACGGAGGAGACAAGGAACAGCCATGGCCTTTTTCGAGACGTTCCGGAAGCCGGCGGCCCTTCCGACGCCAGAAACGGCGCTGCCTGGCCGTACGCAGCCGATTGCCACCGCCGAAATCCATTTCGTCAATGGACGGCCGATGAAGGGGCCGATACCGGAAGGGCATGCCGTCGCCACCTTCGCGCTCGGCTGCTTCTGGGGCGCCGAGCGGCTGTTCTGGCGCCTGCCCGGCGTCTACCTGACCTCGGTCGGCTACAGCGGCGGCTTCACCGAAAACCCCACCTATGAAGAGGTCTGCTCGGGCCGTACCGGTCATGCCGAGGCGGTGCAGGTGGTGTTCGATCCGGATGCCGTCTCCTACGCCGAACTGGTGCGCCTGTTCTTCGAGAGCCACGACCCGACGCAGGGCATGCGCCAGGGCAATGATGTCGGCACCCAGTATCGCTCGGCGATCTTCGTGCATGACGGAGCCCAGCGCGCCGTGGCCGAGGCGGCACGCGACGCCTATGCCAAGGCGCTTGCCAAGGCCGGCCGGCCGGCAGAAATCACCACGACGATCGAACCGGCCGGACCCTATTATTTTGCCGAGGACTACCACCAGCAGTATCTCGCCAAGAACCCCAGCGGCTATTGCGGTCTCGGCGGCACGGGCGTCGCCTGTCCCATGCCCGGCGCCGGAGCACCATCTTGAGGGGCCGGCCCGACCTGCTCGTGTTATCCGGGTCGACGCGGGGCGGCAGCTACAACGGCCGTCTCGCGGCGCTCATGGCGCGCGAGCTGGCACTGCGCGATGCCGAGGTGCGGCTCATATCGCTCGCCGACTATCCGATGCCGCTTTATGACGGCGATCTGGAGGCGGAACGGGGAGTCCCCGAGCCGACCCTCAAGCTCGCGGATCTCATGATGGCGTCGCACGGCGTGTTCATCGCGTCACCGGAGTACAATCAATCGGTCACACCGCTCCTCAAGAACACCATCGACTGGCTGAGCCGCATCCGCGACGACCACTATAGCGGCCTATGGAAAGACCGTGTCTTCGCCATCGGCGCTGCTTCGCCCGGTCATTTCGCAGGCATCCGCTCGCTGATGCACCTGAGACTGATCCTGGAAAATGCTCTCGGTGCGCGAGTCCTCACGCAACAGGTGGCGGTGCCCTATGCCGAAAAGGCCTTCGACGAGCGAGGCAACCTTGCCAATGACAAGGCAGCCGCGCAGCTCGAACGCGTCTTCACCGCCCTGATCGATGAGGCAGCGCGCTTCACTTGATTCCTAGAGCGCTGATCGATCTGATTGAATCAGATAGGCGCCCTAAGCTCTTGTTTGCAATGCATCATCTTGTCGATCCTCGTTTCACTCCGGTCGGATGATGCTCTAATCCATGCGCGAGATGGCATGAAAGAAGCTGCCGCTCACGGTGCCGCGTCGCGACCCGTCCGGAGCAGACGCGCCACCATGAGCATCGGAAACGTCGGCGAGCGGCTCATCGCCGCCGGTGGCCAAGATCGAGGCGTAGTGGAACTCGTGGCCGCTGAGTACGGCACCCTCCGGCCCGAGCGGACCGTTTGAGAACAACCTTGCGCGCCGATAGCCGAGATGCAGGCGTCGCTTTTCGTAACTCGTTTCGAGGCCGAGCAGACCGGCCATGGCATGGCGGGTTCCGTCGGCGTCAACGAGCCCGGCACCGAGAACCATGTAGCCGCCGCATTCGCCATGCACCTGCTTGTCCGAGGCGAAGGCCCTGAGGCCGTCAAGGAAGCCATCCGCAGCCGCGAGGGCGCCGGCGTGAAGCTCAGGATAACCTCCCGGCAGCCAGCACACGTCGGCCGTGGGGTCGGGAGGCTCATTGGCAAGCGGCGAAAAGGGCAGGATTTCCGCTCCGGCCGCCCGCCAGGCCGCGAGATGGTGCGGATAGACGAAGCTGAAGGCGGCGTCGCGAGCGAGCGCGATGCGCTGACCGGGCGGCGGCAGGAGCGACGCGGGGCCGGCCACCGCCGGTGTCGTGCCGTCGCATAGGTCGATCAGGCGGTCGATGTCGACGTGACGGCCCACGAAATCGCCAAGCGCTTCGAGCCGATGGGCGAGATCGTCCGTCTCCTCCGCCTGGATGAGACCGAGGTGCCGCTCCGGCAACTCGACCGTCGTGTCGCGCGGCAATGCACCCAACACGGGGAGACCGAGCGCTTCGATCGCCTCGCCGCAGAGCCGGCGGTGCCGCTCGGAGCCCACGCGATTGAGCACCACGCCAAGGATGGTCAGGCGACGATCGAGAAGCTTGGCGCCCAGCGCGACGGCGGCAGCGGAGGTCGATTGGCCCGTCACGTCGAGCACCAGCAGCACCTTCAGACCGAGGGCGGCGGCAATGTCGGCCGACGATCCGGTCCGGCCGGACTCGTGACCGACGCCGTCGAAAAGACCCATCAGCCCTTCGGCAACCAGCAGGTCGGCGTCCTCGGCCTGCCGGGCGGCGAGTCCCATCACCTGCGCTGGCGTCATCGCCCAGCTGTCGAGGTTGACACCGGGCCGGCCGGCGGCGGCAGCGTGGAAGGCCGGGTCGATGTAGTCGGGGCCACACTTGACCGGTGCGACCTTCAACCCGCGGCGGGCGAGGGCGGCCATCAGCCCCAGCGACACCGTCGTCTTGCCGGCGCCGGAGCGCACCGATGCGATCAGAAAGCCTTTCATCGCCTCTCACCTTTCCCCCTTGACCCGATAGCAGACAGCGTCGACCTTGTCGCCCGAAAGGATCGGGCAGATCTATGGCGGACCTGGACAAGGAAGCGGACGGCGGAACGCCGCATCTGAGGCGCGGCTGGACCACCGGCAGCTGCGCCACCGCTGCGACGCGCGCTGCCTTCGAGGGCCTTGTCGCCGGCCGTTTCCCCGATCCCGTGACGGTGACTCTGCCGGGGGGGCAGACGCCGGCTTTTGCGCTGGCAACCACCGCTTCCGGCGAAGGCTGGGCGCGGACGGGCGTGGTCAAGGACGCCGGTGATGATCCCGACGTGACCCACGGCGCCCTTGTTCTCGCAACGGTCCGGCCGGCTCCGGCAGGCGCGGGCCTGGTGTTCCGGGCAGGCCCCGGCGTCGGCACCGTCACCCGCCCTGGTCTGCCGCTCGCCGTCGGCGAGCCGGCGATCAATCCGGTGCCACGCGCCATGATCGCCCGAACGCTCGACGAGGCGCGCGTCGCGATCGGCGGCCCCGAAGATGTCGAGGTGGAGATCTCGATCGAGAATGGTGAAAAGCTGGCCGAGCGGACGCTCAACGGCCGGCTCGGCATTATCGGCGGCCTTTCCATCCTCGGCACCACCGGCATCGTCGTGCCCTTCTCCTGCGCCGCCTGGATCGCCTCCATCCAGCGCGGCATCGACGTGGCGCGCGCCTCGGGCTTCATCCATGTCGCCGCCTCGACCGGCAACACGTCGGAACAGGCCGTGAAGGCGCTCCACCGGCTTGACGATGTGCAGCTGATCGACATGGGCGACTTCGTCGGCGGCACGCTGAAGTATCTCCGGAAAGCACCGGTGCCACGGGTGACTCTGGCGCTCGGCTTCGCCAAGTGCGTCAAACTCGGCCAGGGGCTTCTCGACCTTCATTCCAAGCGTGGGTCGGTCGACCTTGCGGCGCTGTCGTCGATCGCCGCCGACCTCGGTGGCAGCGACGAGCTCATTCGGGCCGTTGGCGACGCCAACACCGCCCTGGAGGCGCTGATGCTTTGCCGCGACGCCGGCATTCCCATCGCCGACGCGGTGGCCGAGCGCGGCTTTGCGACTGCCGCTACAGTGGTCGCCGGCAGCGGCATGGAACTGGAGGTCGTGCTCTTCGATCGAAACGGCGGGCTACTTGCCAGCACCGGTTTCAGACAAGCCTAGTCCTCACCCTCCCCGGCCCGCGAGTCTCGGCCCCGGAAACGGCGCTGATAATCGGCCGAGTAGAGAGCGCTCGCCCTGAACTCCTTGGCGCCGAGCACCTTGCCCACCAGGATGAGCGCCGTGCGCTCCATCGGCGCAGTCTGCAACTCGCCAAGAATGGTGGCGAGCGTTCCCTTGACGATCCGCTCGTCGGGCCAGCTCGCCCGATAGACGACGGCAACAGGGCAATCGGTGCCATAGTGGGGAACGAGTTCCTCGACGATACGGTCGAGAACATGGATGGAGAGATGCAGGGCAAGCGTCGCGCCGGTGGCGGCAAAGGCTGAAAGCTTTTCCTTCTCCGGCATGGCGGAGGCGCGGCCGGACGTGCGCGTCAGCACCAGGGATTGGCCAACTTCCGGCAATGTCAGTTCGCGCCCCAACGCCGCCGCCGCTGCGGCAAAGGCCGGCACGCCAGGCGTTACCGTGTAGGGAATGGCGTGCCTTTCCAGAAGCCGGATCTGCTCGCCGAGGGCGCTCCATACCGAGAGGTCGCCGGAGTGAAGCCGCGCCACATCCTCGCCATTCCGATACGCCCGGAGATATTCCGCCTCGATTTCTTCGAGCGACAACGGCGCCGTGTCGACGATGCGTGCGCCTTCTGGGCAATGGGCCAGGATGGCCGGCGGAATCAGCGAACCGGCGTAGAGGCAAACGGGAGAGGCGGCGATCAGGTCACGGCCGCGTAGCGTCAGAAGGTCGGGCGCGCCGGGGCCGGCGCCGATGAAATGCACGGTCATTCCAGTAACTCCTCGGCCACCGCAACGGTGATGCCCTCTTCGGCGCGGCGCGGAACGATCAGGCGGGCCCGGCCGTCAAAGGCAGCGAGCGCGGCGGCTTCCGCCACCGATGGGACGCCGAAGCGGGCGAGCGCGGCGGATGACGGCGTGACAATCCGGTCGGCCATGGCGGCGAGCGCCTCGCGGGACAGAAAAACGAGCGGCAACGCGAGGCTCTCGGCTGCCTCGCGCAGTCCGGCTTCGCCGCGCTTGTCCTCTATGGTGAAAAGGCCAATGGCAGGTGCCAACCCGGTTGTCGCAGCCCCGATCAGCCGGACGATCGGCTCAGCGGGAATGCCTTGGCGGCATCCGACACCAATGGCCATCCGGCCGCTCACGGCTTTACCCAGGCCCATTGGACCACAGGCAAGGCCGGCCGTAGCGCATGGAAGCCGCCAATGCGGTCGAGGCGAGAGATGGCAATCTGCGTGAGTTCGCCGCCGAGCCGCGCCTGCAGGGCAAAGACGTCGGCTGTCGTTTCCACGGTGACGGCATTGATGACCAGACGTCCGCCTGATTTCAGCCGATCGATACAGGCGTCGACAACGCCCGGATCGCCCGAGCCGCCGCCAATGAAGATCGCGTCGGGATCGGGGAGCGCGTCAACGCCGGAAGGCGCTTTCGCCTCGATCACCCTGAGATCCGGCACACCGAAGCTCAGGGCGTTGCGCGTGATGCGAGCGGCGCGCGTTGCATTCTCCTCGACGGCAAAGGCGCGGAGCGACGGATCTGAGAGCATCCACTCAATGGCGACGGAGCCCGAGCCGGCACCGATGTCCCACAGCGTCTCTCCGCGCGTCGGCCTCAGCGCGGCGACGGTCAACGCCCTGATTTCTCGCTTGGAAATCTGGCCGTCGTGTTCGAACCAATCGTCCGGCAAGCCTGGCGTGAAGGGAATGACGCGGGCGTTCGGACCGCCCTCGACCTCGACGGCAACGAGGTTGAGCGGATCGATATCATCGATGTCAAAGGCATCGGCGAAGGCCGAACGGCGGCGCTCCCTGAGACCGCCCATCGCTTCGAGCACGGTGAGGCGACTCTTGCCGAGGCCGCGCGTCGCCAGCAGAGCGGCGAGTTTTGCAGGCGTCGTACCGTCCCAGGACAGCGCCAAGAGCCGCGCACCGGGCTGGACATGCGGCAAAACACGCTCGAGCGCCCTGCCGTGCAGACTGATGCGGACGACATCCTGCCCCGGCCAGCCGAGCCGGGCGGCGGCCAAGGCAAAGGCGGAGGGCGCCGGCAGGACGATCATTTCGCGAGGGTCGACGGTCTCGGCCAGAAGCGAACCCACGCCATAGAAGAAGGGGTCACCGGACGCGAGCACCGCCACCGGACTTCCGCGCCGGGCCAGGATGGCCGGAAAAGCGTCCTTGAGCGGCGACGGCCAAGCGAGGGAGATCGCCGGATCTGCCTTGATGAGATCGAGATGACGACGGCCACCTACGATGAAACCCGCTTGTGCGATGGCAGAAACTGCCGCAGGAGAGAGACCGTCGAGACCGTCCTCTCCGAGGCCGACGATCGTCAGCCAGGGTGAAAGGGAGGTTTCAGCCATGGGGGACTCCGCAAGACCGATGCGCATTCTCGTCCTGGGTGGGACCACCGAGGCCTCGCGCCTCTCCGAGCGGCTGCAAAAGCGCCAGGATATCTGGGCGCTGCTGTCGCTGGCCGGCCGTACCCATGAACCGGCGGCGCAGGCCCTCAACACCCGCGTTGGCGGCTTTGGCGGCATTGACGGGCTCGCGGCTTTCCTTCGCGACCAGCAGATCGACCTTCTGATCGACGCCACCCATCCCTTCGCCGCCCGCATCTCCGCCAATGCCGTGGCGGCCAGCGTGATGACCGGCGTGCCGCTCATCCGCTATACGCGCGAGCCGTGGAGGCCGGTGCCGGGCGACAACTGGCTGGAAGTTCCCGACCTTGATTCTGCCTGCGCGGCGCTTGGTCCCGAGCCGAAGTGCGTCTTCCTCACCGTCGGCCGGCTCGGCCTTGCCGCCTTCGAGGCCGCGCCGCAGCATCACTATGTCGTCCGCTCCATAGACCCGCCGCACGAACTCAACCTTCCGGACTACCGGCTGCTGCTTGAGCGCGGACCGTTCGACGAGGAATCGCAGGCCCGGCTGATGCAGGCCGAAGGCGTGGAGATCATGGTCACCAAGAATGCCGGCGGCGATGCCACCTACGGCAAGGTCGCGGCCGCCCGCCGCCTGGGCCTGCCGGTGATCATGGTGGCGCCGCCCGAGCCGGTGACCGTCACCACCTACCACGAGCTCGACGCCGTGATGGCGGACATCATGGCGCGGCTTGCTCATGTCGCCCCTCCCCTCGCCTGACGCGGACTGAGAATCCAGGGCGTTCCGCCCGGCCGGTCGATCAACCGGCTTTCGGATGAGCCGATGATGACCATCGTCGCCATGTCGACGATGGACGGGTCGGCCTCGGCGAGCGTCGTCACGACGATCCGCTCGTCCGGTCGACCGACGGCCCGAGCGAAGGCAACCGGCGTCGCACCGGCTTTCAGACCACGCAGAAGCTCGAAAGCGTCGAAGATACGGGTCGGTCGCGCCTTCGAGGCGGGATTATAGAGAGCGATGACGAAGTCGCCTTCAGCGGCCGCCCGAAGCCGCCTTTCGACCAGCGCCCAGGGCTTAAGGTTGTCGGACAGCGAGATGGCGCAGAAGTCGTGACCGAGCGGCGCACCGAGCCGAGCGGCGGCGGCCTGCATGGCGGACACGCCAGGCATCACCGTCATGGGCAGTTCGCGGGCCGTGTCGTCGGCCTCCACCGCTTCGACGACGGCCGCCGCCATGGCGAAGACGCCGGGGTCCCCCCCCGAAACCACCGCGACGACGCGCCCGGCGCGGGCGAGATCGATGGCGAAGCGCGCCCGTTCCAGCTCGACACGATTGTCGCTGCCGTGTCGCGCCTGGCCGGGCCGTTCCGGACAGCGGGCGATATAGGGCTCGTAGCCGACGAGATCGGTCGCCCGTTCGAGCGCGGCGCTCACCTCCGGGGTTCGCCACATCTCGGGGCCAGGTCCGAGACCGACCACCAGAATCTCGCCCGTTCCGTTCATGGCCGCCGCCCCTCGCCGCCGATCAGAATCAGCGAGAAGTAAGGCGAGGCGTCATCGGTCTTTCCGGCAAGCGGCAGCACGATCTCGCCTTCCATCGAGCCGCGCTCGATGTAGATGGCGCGATGGGCGAGGCCAGCCCGGTCGATCGCCCGCCTGACCTTCGGGAAGTTGGAGCCGAGCTTCATGATCACCGCAGCGTCTGCGCCCTGGAGGCGGGCAGCAAGATCGTCTTCGGCGAGCGTGCCGGGCAGCACGGCCAGAACGTCGTCGCCCCAGGTCATCGGCAGGCCGGCCGCCGACGCACAACCGGAGAAGCCGGTGACGCCCGGCGTGATCCGGACCGGGAAGCGGTCCTTGAGGCGTATGTAGAGATGCATGAAGGAGCCGTAGAACAGCGGGTCACCCTCGGCGATCAGCACCACGTCGCGCCCGGCCGCCAAATGCGCCGCCAGCGCCTCGGCCGCCTCGGCATAGAAACCGCCGACCTCCCGCACATAGAGCGGATCGGCAAAGCTCATCTCGGTGGTGAGAGGGTAGTGGAGCGGCAACTCCTCGGTGCCCGGCCGCACATAGGCGTCGACGATGGTGCGAGCGTGGCCGCGCCGGCCCTTCTTGGCGAAATAGGCAAGAACGGGCGCCGAACCGATCAGTCTTGCCGCCCGGACAGTGACCAGTTCGGGATCACCGGGACCGACACCGACACCATGAAGCGTTCCAGGGGTGATCATTCGCGGTCGCTCGCCAGCGCGTTGACGGCAGCGGCGGCCATGGCCGAACCGCCTTTCCGCCCGCGCACCACAATATAGGGCACCCGGCCATCCGATATCAGCGCTTCCTTGGATTCGGCGGCGCCGACGAAGCCGACCGGCATGCCGATCACCACCGCCGGCCTGGGAGCGCCGGCGTCAAGCATCTCGAACAGGTGGAAAAGCGCGGTGGGCGCGTTGCCGATGGCGACGACAGCGCCCTTGAGGCGGTCGCCCCACAGCATCATGGCCGCCGCCGTGCGGGTGTTGCCAATGGTTAGCGCCAGCGTCGGAACGGAGGGGTCGTCGAGCGTGCAGATCACTTCATTGCTGGCCGGCAGGCGGGCGCGGGTGATGCCGTTGGCCACCATGCGGGAATCGCAGATCACCGGTGCGCCGGCTTCCAGCGCTGCCTTCGCCGCGGCCACGGCGCCGGGGCCGAAGGCGAGATCAGAAGCCACCTCCACCATGCCGGCGGCGTGGATGACACGGACGGCCACCTTTTCCTCTTCCGGCGGGAAACGCGCGAGATCCGCCTCTGCCCGGATGATGGCGAAGGAGCGGCGGTAGATTTCCGCACCGTCGCGGATGTAGTCGTGGCTCATTTTTCAAATGTCCCGGAACGGAAAAGCGCCTCGACCGCCTCGGGTGAAAGACCCGCGTGGCGAGGTGGATCGGTTGGCCTGCCGTCTAGCACGAGGTCGAGGCCGCCGTCACGGCCGACCAAGGTGACGGCGTGGGCGGCGGAACTGGCGCAGCCCTTTTCGCAGCCCGAAACGTGCAGCCAGGTGCCATGGGCGTCGGGTTTCAGCGCTGCAAGACGGCGAGCGAGGCCGCGCGTCTCGGTGATCGCCGAACCGCAAGCGGGCGCACCAGGGCAAGCGGCGACGGCAAGGAGCGGATCGTCGGGTTGGGTGATCAAGCCGGCTTTGGCGAGGCGCGGCAGGACACTGACCGAAACGCCGGGCAACAGGACGGCTCGGAAGGGCGTCAGCCGCAGATTGGATGCGGAGAGGTCGGCAAGAAGATGAAGCTGATCGGCCGAGAGCCGACCGAAGGGCAGGCCGACGCCGACGTGGGTCGGGAACGCACCGATCAGCGGGGCAACATCCGAACGGGGGACCAGCATAACGCTTTCCCGTCCGAGGCCGGCGGCGGCAAAAATGGCCTCGGCGCCGACATGACGGACCAACGCTGCCATGCGGCGCGGTGGCGGATCGATGCGTGATGCCAGGTCGAGAAAGGCGTGGGCGAGCCGGAGAGCGCCGGCCACCGCATCTTCGGTTCGAATTAGGATCCCTTGGGAATCGCCCCCGAGCGAAACGGCGACCCCGTCCTGCATGAGCCGCAGGCGTATATCGGCGGACACGCCAGTGAGGCCGAACCGTCCGCCGTCGTCGATCGAGAAGCCAAACTTGCCGGGTAGCAGACGGAGAGATTCGTCGGCAACCAGTGCGGCTTCCATCTGTTTCGCCAGCGCGAAGGCATCGCCCCGGGCCGTCTCGTCGAGATCGGACAGCGGAGAGGCGACCACGTTGCGCACTGCCTCGGCGCCTTCGTCCGCATCAAGAAGGCCGAGCGCTGCGAGTTCAGCCTCGACGGCCGAAAAGTCGCCTTCGCGAACGCCTCGAAGCTGCAAGCCGCCACGCCGACCGAGGTCGAGTTCGCCATTTCCGTGGTGGCGAGCGATGCCGGCAATGGCGCGCGCCGGCTCCGGCGCAAGTCGCCCGCCGCTGATCCGAAGGCGCAGGATCAATCCGTCGCCGCTCCGCATGGGGCGACGCGCGCCGGGACACCAGCCACGGATGAGGGCTTGGTTCATCCGAGGCGGGCCTCCGTTTCGGCGAGACGGGCGGCCACCGAGTTGCGGCGAAGCACCCAGGCGCCCCGATCGATTACTTTCCTCAAGCGTTGGAGCGCGTCGCGAACGGCGGCAGGGTTGGCATCGACCAGGAAGTCGCGCACTCGGTCGTCACCGAAGGTGGCATCGAACAGCCGGTCGAAATGCCGGAAGTCGACCGCGTTCGACAACGCCGCAAAGGCGCAGAGATTGGCGACCGCCTCGCAGATTTCGGCAGCGCCGCGATGACCGTGGCGCATCTGCCCGGCGATCCAGCGCGGATTGGCGGCGCGGCCGTGGATGACGCGGCCGATTTCCTCGCTGAGGCTGCGGGCTTTCGGCGCGTCGCCGGTGGTGTCGACGTGATAGAGCGCCGCCCGGCCGCCGAGTGCTTGCGATGCAGCCGCAAAGCCGCCCTCATGGGCGGGGAAGGCGTCGTTGGACAGAAGGTCCTGACCGTCGAGATCCTGAACATGCACGAAGGCATCGGCGGCGGCCACGCGCGCTGCAAACCCCTCAGCGTCGGCCGCCTCTCCGTCGGTTGCGTAAGCATAACCAGAGGCGGAGAGGTAGGCGTCGGCGAGCGCTCTCCGGTCGGCAGAGAGATCGTCTGGCGCCATTTCGCCGAGGCCGCTGCCGAAAGCGCCAGGCGCCGCGCCATAGACGCGAGATGGCGCTAGCTCGCGCCTTGCGGCGAGCGGATTGGTTTCCGCGTCCTCATCGAGCGCCGCCACCGCCTTCACCGCCTGGTCGAACAGCGCGATTTGCCCGGGAAAGACGTCACGGAACAGGCCCGAAACGCGTAACGTCACATCGACGCGCGGCCGGCCGAGCCGGGCAGGTGACAGCACGGTGAAGCCGGAGACGCGGCCGGAGGCGGCGTCCCAGGCCGGCCGAACGCCCAGAAGCGCCAGGGCCTGCGCAATGTCGTCGCCGCCGGTGCGCATCGACGCCGATGCCCAGACGTCGAGCACGATGGACTTCGGCCAGTCGCCATGGTCTTCGGCATAGCGCGCGACGACCTCTTCGGCCGTGCGGGCCCCGATTTCCATGGCCGTGCGCGTCGGCACGGCGCGCGGATCGATGGCGTAAAGGTTGCGCCCGGTCGGCAACACGTCGAGCCGCCTCGGCCCCGGTGCGCCGGAAGGGCCCGGTGCGATGCGCCGGCCGTCCAGCGCGGCCAGCAGTCCCTCGCGCTCGGTATCGGCGGAAGCCAGGAAAGCGCCAGCAGCGGCGAGATCGCCACCGAGTGCCTCGAGATGAGCGGCAACGCGAGCCTCGTCCGGGGCGCGGCCGAACACATGCAGACCGTCGGCGATGCGCATGTCCTTGACGTCGCAGATCCAGGCGTCGAGGCGCGCCAGCTTGTCGGCCGGATCGAGATCGGCCGAGAGGCCTGCCGCCTCGGCGATGCCCGCAGCTTCCGCCTTGTCGGTCAGTACGGCGGCAAGATGCTTGGCCCGCCTTGGATCCAAGGCTTGGGCATTGGCAAACTCGTCGACCAGCATCTCGATGTCGGCAATGTCGCCATGGACGCCGGCACGGGTGAGCGGCGGGGTCAGGTGCCCGAGGGTGACGGCTGCAATGCGGCGCTTGGCCTGGGCCGCCTCGCCGGGATTGTTGACGATGAACGGATAAATGACTGGCAGACCACCCGTGAGTGCCGCCGGCGCGCAATCGCCCGAAAGGCCGGCCGCCTTGCCCGGCAGCCATTCGAGTGTGCCATGGGTGCCGAGATGGACCATGGCATGGGCATCGAAACCATGCCGGAGCCAGAGATAGAAGGCGGCATAGGCGTGGCGCGGGGGAAGGTTGGGATCATGATGATCGATGGCCCGGCTATCGGATCGGCCGCGATCGGGCTGCACGGCAATGACGAGATTGCCGGCGACGATCGCAGAGAGACGGAAAGCGCCGTTGTCGACCAGCGGGTCGGCTTCCGGCGCGCCCCAGGCCGCCGTCATGGAGGCGCGCAACCCCTGTGGCAGCTTGGCAAACCAGCCGCGATAGGCGGCCAGCGGAATGTCGACGGTCGCCGTTCCACTCTCCAGCGCGACGATCAGGACCTTTTCGCCGGGGAGCGCCTCGATCCGATAGCCGGCGGCCCTGAGATCATCGGCAATGGCGATCAGCGATGCCGGTCCGTCGAGCCCGACGGCGTAGGCGGTTCGGCCGCCCTTGCCGGAATAGTTGGACAGCACCAAGCCGATGCGGCGATCGGCGCACGGCGTTCGCCTGAGCCGCGTCCAGCCATCGACGAGCCTCACGAGGCGGGCGATACCGCCTGCATCCGGCCGGTGACGGATCGGTGTGTACTCTAAGGCCTCTGCACGATCGGTTGGCGCCTTGAAGCTGATCACCGGGCCGTCGAGACGACCGTCGACCTCTGGCAGCACCACGCTCATAGCGAGATCGGTGGCCGACAGGCCGCGCGACGATGTCGCCCAGGCCTCCTGCGACAGGGTGGAAAGGGGCGCCTGGATCACCGGCACGTCGGCATTGTCGAGAATCGTGGAGCCATCATCGCGGCGGGCGGAAAAGGCAGTGCAATTGACGATGGCGTCGGGCTTGAAGGCGGCGATGGCATCGGTGAGCGGGCTAGCAACCTCAGGATCCTTCAGCGACGTGACCCAGACCGGCAACACGGCGAAGCCGGCCGCTGCCAGCGCCTTGGCCATCGCCGCGATCGGCGCGGCATCACCTGCATTGACGAGCGCGCGATAGCCCACCACGAGCACCCGCCGGTCACCATTGCCTTCCGCGTCCGGGAAGGCACCAAAGGCGGGCTGCGGTGCCGGTTCCTCCCAAGTCGTGTCGCATCCCAGGCGGGCCGTGATGAAGGCGAGTGCGGCGGCGACATTGTCGGGACCGCCAAAGGCGAACCAGCGTTCGAGAAGACCAAGGTCTTCAGGCGGCAATGTCGACGCCTCGGCAAGCCGCGGATCGGGCCGATCATCGCCCGGAATCATTGCCAGGTGAATGCCCTTGGAGCGCGCGAGCATGGCGAGTTCGTCGACGCCATAGCGCCAGTAGTCGGCGCCGCCCAAAAGCCGCACCAGCACGAAGCGCGCCTTTGCGGCCACTTTTTCAAGATAGAGATCGACAGAGTAGGGATGACGCAAGGCGGCAAGCGAGGCGAGGCGGAGGCTCGGCGCCCCGGAACCGAGCCGACCATGCACGTCGGCGACGAGGCCGAGATCGCTGTCGGAAAAGGACAGCACCACGATGTCGGCCGGAGTCTGGCCGAGATCGACCGCGGCGACGCTGTCGTCGAGCGAACGGATCTGTTCGGCCAGAATGTGCACGGTCGTCTTCCTCTGATCAGGCGAGAGCGGCGCGGATGGCCGCTTCGTCGATGCCCTTTTCGCCGATCACCACCAGCGCGCTGCGGCGCGGACCGGCGGGCCACGGTCGATCGAACGCGTGGCGGAAACGACCGCCAACGCCCTGCACCAGAAGGCGCATCGGCTTGCCGGCAATCTCCACGAAGCCCTTGATGCGCAGGATGTCGTGCGCTTCGGCCACCGCCTTCAGCCGGGTGATCAGGCTGTCCGGATCGGCGGCGGCGCCGATCTCGACGACGAAGGTCGAGAAATCGTCATGGTCATGATCGCCGAGGCCATCGTGGTGGCTTGGGCGACTGGAAAGGTCGTCCTCGGCGGCAGCGGCAATGCCGAGCAGGATCTCCGGGGCGATTTCGCCCTCCGACGTCGGCACGATGCGGACCGCCTTCGGCAATGAAGCCTCGATATCACCGGAAACGCGAGCCAGCTCGTCGGCGGCGAGAAGATCGGCCTTGTTGAGCACGACCAGATCGGCCGCGAGAAGCTGATCCTCGTAGACCTCTTCAAGCGGATTGTCGTGATCGACCGACGGATCGTCCTGCCGCTGGGCGAGCACGGCCTCGGGATCGTCGGCGAAGCGGCCGGCGGCCACGGCGGCAGCGTCCACCACGGCGATGACGCCATCCACCGTGAGGCGGGCGCGCACGTCGGGCCAGTCGAAGGCCTTGATCAGCGGCTTGGGCAGCGCAAGGCCGGACGTTTCGACGATGATGTGGTCCGGACGGCGATCCCCCTTGGTCAGCGCCTCGATGGCCGGCAGAAAATCGTCGGCGACCGTGCAGCAGAGACAGCCATTGGCGAGCTCGACGATGGCGTCCTCCGGACAATCCGCCACACCGCAGGATTTCAGGATGTCGCCATCGACGCCGACATCGCCGAACTCGTTGACGATCAGCGCGAGGCGGCGGCCGCCGGCGCGCTCAATGACATGGCGGATCAGGGTCGTCTTGCCGGACCCGAGGAAACCGGTGACGATGGTGACAGGGATTTTCGGCTGGGCATTCATCGGCGGGTCTCCGGCTGAGGCGGGATGCGGGCAACGAGGCCCGATTTCAGAAGTGGCGGACGCTCGCGCCAGGGTACGCGGCCATCTTCGCTCGCGGCGTAGCGCTCGGCGGCGTCGATCACCTCATCGGGATCAACGGCATCGGCGGCGATGTAGGTCCACTTGTTGGGGGCGGCGAAGGCGACGGTCACCGGCCGTTTGCAGACAGAAAGGCATTCGACGCCAGAAAGACGGACATCGCCTTGCCCATCGAGCCGGGCGGCAAGGGCGGCATGAAGACGGGCTCCCGCCCGGAGGGTGTCGTCGTCGCCCGCCGCGCGGCAGGCAAGGCAAACGTGCAGCGTGACCGGATGCGCCGTCATGGCCGGCACTCCGGAAACGTCGAAAAGCGGCAGCGGGAAGCTGCCGGGGCAAGCGTCATGATCTCTCGTCCTTTCCCGCCCCACCGGCGGTCCTGACATGCGCGCGCGGCGGCAGGTCTCCTGGCTCGCGGTTCGTCGCCGGATGCGGCCTTCCCGATCTTGAGATCAGTGGCACGCTGAGCATCCGGCTCGCCGCTCACAGTTGCGGGGGCAGCCGCGGCTTTCGGTCTCCCGACTCCGCGTTCCCTCTTTCGCCCTCCTCCGGGAGGAGGGACCGTCGCGCCGGGCCATTTGCGGCTTGTTGCGAGCTAAAGTCAACCAAGCGATGGCAACGCTTATCCTTTACGACCCCTTAAACCGCCTCATTTAGGGTGAATCGGATGCTCCATGGGCCGAAGTGGCCGAGATCCAAGGAGTGGCGGCGGACGATGCGGGGCGACAGACGGGACATTCGACGCGAGCGAGCCGAGCCAAGCTTCGAGGCGCCTGCCCGGGACGGCGACCTTGCCGCCCGCGACGGCGACCGTTTCACGCCACCCCGTCGCCTGCCCAACTCGCGCAGCGGAAAGACGGCGCCAGCCGAACGGATGGAGCCCAGCTTCGATGACGACCGTGACGCCGAGGAGTTGGAAATGACCGAACGGCGGCCACGCCGCCGCAAATCCTCCAAGCGACAGGCGAAGCGGAGTCGGCGCTCGGGCATGGGTCTGATCGGCCGTCTCTTCTACTGGGGCATCGTCCTCGGCATCTGGGGTTTGATCGGCATCGCCGGCGTCATCGGCTACACGGTCGCCACCATGCCGCAGATCGACGACTGGAAGGTGCCGACCCGGCCACCCAACGTGGAAATCGTGGACGCATCCGGTACCATCATCGCCAACCGTGGCGATACCGGCGGCGAGGAAGTGTCACTGTCGGAGATGTCGCCCTTCCTGCCCGAAGCGGTGGTGGCCATCGAGGACCGGCGCTTCTATCACCACTTCGGCGTCGATCCGATCGGCCTCTCGCGTGCGATGGTCACCAATCTCTTTGCCGGCTCGGTGGTGCAAGGCGGCTCGACGCTGACCCAGCAGCTTGCCAAGAACCTGTTCCTGCAACCCGACCGCACGCTGGAGCGGAAGCTTCAGGAGGCGGTGCTCGCGCTGTGGCTGGAGTGGCGCTTCTCCAAGGACCAGATCCTGGAGATGTATCTCAACCGCGTCTATCTCGGCGCTGGCGCCTATGGCGTCGACGCGGCGGCGCGGCGCTATTTCGGCAAATCGGCCCGCCAGGTCAATCTGGCCGAAGCGGCCACCATCGCCGGTCTTCTGAAGGCGCCATCGCGCTACGCTCCGACCAACTCGCCCAAGCTGGCCGCCGAGCGCGCCAAGGTCGTGCTCGGCGCCATGGCCGAGCAAGGCTATGTCAGTCGCGACGAGGCAGCACAGGCCTCAGCCGTCGGCGCTCCGTCAAAACCCAGCAGAAACGGGTCGGCGGCCAACTATGTCGCCGACTGGGTGATGGATCTGCTGCCCGGCTATGTCGCCCGCTATCATACCGACCTCGTCGTGACCACCACCATCGACGCTGGCATGCAGGCCGCGGCGGAGAATGCCATCCGCACGACGCTCGACAAGGAGGGCGTCAAGTACAAGGCGAGCCAGGGCGCCCTGGTAGCCATCGACAATGACGGCGCCGTCAAGGCGCTCGTGGGCGGCAAGGATTACGCGGCCAGCCAGTTCGACCGCGCCATCGAGGCGCGGCGCCAGCCGGGCTCGGCGTTCAAGCCCTTCGTCTATCTCACTGCCGTCGAGCACGGCTTTACGCCGGATTCCATCGTCGTCGACGAACCGGTCTCCATCAATGGTTGGACTCCCAAGAACTACGAGAATGAGTATCTTGGTCCCGTGACGCTGACCACGGCGCTGGCACGATCGCTGAACACCGTGGCGGCGCGCCTCACCGCAACGCTCGGGCCGGACAGCGTGGTCCAGACGGCCCGACGCGTCGGTATCGTGAGCCAGTTGCATGACAACCCGTCGATCGCCCTGGGGACGGGGGAGGTGACGCCGCTCGAGATCACCGCCGCCTACGTGCCCTTCGCCAACGGCGGCTGGGGCATCATTCCCTATCTCGTCGAGGATATCAGGACCAAGGACGGCAAGGTGCTGTTCCATCGCCAGGGCGACGGCACCGGCCGGGTGATCTCGGACGTCGTGGTCGGAACCATGAACCGCATGCTGTCCACGGTCGTCACCAACGGGACCGGTCAGAAGGCCGCGCTCCCGGACCGGCCGGTCGCCGGCAAGACCGGCACAAGCCAGGATTTCCGCGACGCCTGGTTTATCGGCTACACCAATGGCCTCACGACCGGCGTCTGGCTCGGTAACGACGACAACACGCCGACCAGGAAAGCCACCGGCGGCGCGCTCACCGCGCTGCTTTGGAATCGCTTCATGACCGAGGCGACTCGCGGGTTGCCCGCCCGGCCGCTTCCGGGCGTGGAGCTTGTGCCGCCCCCGACCAATGTCGGCGTCAGCTTTGCCGAGACCGACGGCCTGCCGATGCAAGGCCCCCAGCTGCCGGGTAATGCGCCGCCGCCGCTCAACGTGCCTGTGACGTCGGCGAGCCCGGAAGAAAAGGGGCTTTTGCAGCGATTGTTCGGAAACTGAGCCGGGAGTTCAGGGCTGTTGGTGCAGGCCGGCGCCATTCTTCTTCAGCCAATCCTTGGCCGCATCGGCAGCCGGGCAAAGGCCCTCGCAGATCGCCCAAAAGCGGTCGGAGTGGTTCATCTCCCTGAGATGGGCCACTTCATGAGCTGCCACGTAATCGAGCACGAAGGGCGGCGCCATGACGAGCCGCCAGGAAAAGGCGAGCACGCCTCGCGCCGTGCATGATCCCCAGCGAGAGCTCGTATCCTTGAGCCGGATGGCGCTGGGCCGCACGCCGAGCGCGGCAGCGTGGCCGGCCACCGCGGCGGTCAAGTCGGCGCGCGCTTGCTTCTTGAGATAATCGATCAAACGTCGGCGAACATGCGGTGCCTCGCCGGACACCTCAATGGCGGGACCGTCGTCGCTCGCGACAAGGCGAACGCCGCCACGCGACGATCCGGTGGGAATGACGCGATGAACGACGCCCCGGACGGAAACCGCCACCGGCACGTCCGGGACATCCGGGCGCGAAGCGAGCCGTTCGGCGATCCATCCGGCATGGCGAGCGACAAACGCCTTGGCTTCGGCGAGCGAGCCGCGGCGCGGGATGGTCACGATGGCCCCATCGCTCTTCCGATCGAGACGCAACGTATAACGCCGGGCGCGGGCATTTCGCCGCACCGTCACCTCGATCGCGCGATCACCGGCAAGGACGGGAAAGCTCGTCGGCGGCGAGCGCTTCTTTTCGGGAGTTTGCAGGAAGGGCAGACGAATCGGCATGACAACAGTGTAGGAGCAGCGCCAGTCACGACAAAGCCCCCACGCCGATGGGCGCGGGGGCCTGTGTCAGCCTGCCGGTCGTGGAGGGGCCCGGACGAGACTCTGTCAAGCGGTGGGGTTGCGGCTCGCCTTGAAGCGATCGAACTCTTCCTGATCCTTGGCGCGGCGCAGGTTGGCCAGGAACTCGTCGAACTCGTCCCGCATCCGGTCGAGGGCTGCGCGTTCCTCTTCGAGGCGCTTCAGCTCAGCTTCCCGGTAGGCGTCAAAGGCGGTGTTACCGGTCGAGCCGGCACGGTAGTGTTGAAAACCACCACGCTCGAAGCCAGCGCGGCGAGCGGCGCGTTCGAGGTCCGGGCGAAGG
Source organism: Pleomorphomonas sp. NRK KF1 (assembly GCF_023721755.1). Lineage (GTDB taxonomy): Bacteria > Pseudomonadota > Alphaproteobacteria > Rhizobiales > Pleomorphomonadaceae > Pleomorphomonas. The sequence continues at coordinate 154,889 of NZ_JAMDLH010000006.1, forward strand.
TCGTTCCAGCGGGCGCGCATGCGATCCCCCCAAAGTATATAGGCAAGTACTGCCAGGCCGATCGGCCAGAAGATCACGAAACCGACGATCATCGCCGCGATGGATAGCGGATGAAAGCCGGGTCTCATCACGCAGCTTCTCATTTTTCTTCCCTTTCGGAGTGTTCCGAGCAACGATACCGAAGTGGCCCCGGTCAAAGCCACCTTCAAGGGCGGGCGAGGACTTTTTTGGAACAGGGCTTGGAACCATTCTGATCTTGCATCTGCGAGCAGGGCTGCGCTCAAAACGATTCGGCGGCATGTACCGGGTTGATGTTCCGTGCTCGTTTCGGCCCGCAGCGCGCCGTATTGGCGATTCGTCTTGGTCCTCGCCTTTGGTCGGCGCACAGGGTGCGTCAAGCACGTAAAAAACGCAAAAAGTGACCTGCTGACCACCCTCGGCGCGATTTTCAAGCAGCAGAAACGCTAACATCTGTGGTAAGACTAGGGGTGGAGCGGTTCTGAAGTGCGGGCGGTCTGGTGTGCCATTGCCTAGGTGATGGTGCGATGTGCCGGGTAAAAAAGACGAATTCTGCGGTGGAATAGCTCTCTTGAAACGAACTGGCTCGATGCAACTCTCCGCGGGCATCGGTCTGGAGCTATGTTTTGGCGGAGACGAGAAGACAGAATGGGTAAGGGTAAGGATTTCCGCCCGCCGCGGCGGCGTGGCGGATTTGATGACGACATGATGCCGTCGTTCGACATTCGTCCCGAGCGACCGGCGCGCAGTTTCGGCGGCCCTTCGCCGTATGACAGCGCCCCGCCGACCGGCCCGGTGGTCGAGGCGACGGTATCCTGGTTCAACCCGGAGAAGGGTTTCGGCTTTACCGCACTCACCGACGGTTCGGGCGATGCCTTCCTGCACATCGGCCAGTTGCAGGCCATGGGGCGCGACAGCGTTCCGCCGGGCGCAACGCTGAAGGTCCAGGTGGCCCAGGGCGCCAAGGGCAAGCAGGTTGTCAAGGTGCTCGAGGTCGACGAAACGACCGCGACGCCGCAGGCGCCGCGTGGTCCGCGTCCGGGTGGCTTCGGCGATCGCGGTCCGCGTCCGGGTGGTTTCGGCGGCGGCGATCGTGGCGGCTTCGGCGGTGGTGGTTTCGGCGCACCGCGCCCGCCCCGTCGGTCGGTTGACACCTCTTCGGCGACCCCGCTCGACGGTACCGTCAAGTGGTTCAACCCCGAGAAGGGCTTCGGCTTCGTGGCCGGCGAGGATGGTGGCAAGGACGTGTTCGTCCATATCTCCGTCCTGCAGTCGGCCGGCATGGGCCCGCTGACCGATGGTCAGCGCGTCGCCATGAAGATCGTCGAGACCCCGAAGGGGCGCGAGGCGGTCGAGATCAGCCTTCTCGACTGATCCTGACGCAATCAGAGATAACGGGCGGCGGCACTGGTCGTCGCCCGTTGTTTTTTGTCGTTCGGGCTCTTGAGGTAGCCGCAGCTCAGGCCGAGAACATCACTGTCGGCGTTTTCGGTTGTGCCTGCTCACGGCATGCGCACGACGAACAGTTTGCGCGTGGTTTCAACCACTTCCCATATGCCCGAGAATCCCGGTCGCAGGATGAAGCTGTCCCCGGTCCTCAAGACGCGCGGCGTCTCCTTTCCGGTCTCGTGCACGATGGACACTCCAGAAAGGATGGTGCAGAATTCCCACTCGTCATAGACGACGCGCCAGGCGCCCGGTGTCGATTCCCAGACGCCGGCATAGAGTTTCTCGGCGTCGCGCTCCTCGACGAGCCAAGTCCGGCTCCTCGGATTGCCCTTGATGATCCTGTCGGGATCGGGACCACCGTCGTCCGGCTCGACGGCAGTGAGATCGAAGCCGAGGAACAGTGCGTCGTCTTCCATCGCGAACCTCCCTTCTGCCGCCAAACCGCGGAGTTTGCCGGTTTCCGTCAGCCTATTCCGTATATGCGGGTGGCGTTGCGGTGAAACAGTTTCTCGCGCTCCGTTTCGCTGGCGCCTTCGACAAGCCTATGTGTGGCTTCGATCCAGTCGGTCAGAGAGGCCCGCTGCGCGGACCACGGCCAATCGCTTCCCCAGACCACCCGGTCCCAACCAAAAGCTTCGATCGTGGTTTCCACCACGGGTCTCAGGTCGTCCACCGTCCAGTTTTCGCCGACCGTGCCGATGACGCCGGACACCTTCGCCACAATGCCCGGGCGGCGCGCCAGTTCGATCAGACCGGACTTCCAGGCCGTAAAAAGCTCCGGCCGTGACGCCGAGCCACCGCCACAATGGTCGAGCACAAAGGACACGCCGGGGCAGGCATCGACGAGCTCCGCCGCGAGACCGAGCTGGTCGGCGCGAACGCAGATGTCGAATGTCAGCCCGGTATCGGCGAGGCGACCGACATTCTCGCGGAAAACATGCGTTCGCGAGAGATCATCCGGCACGACATGCAGGATACGGCGAAAGCCTCGAATGAACGGATCGGCACGTGCACGATCGACCAGTTCAGCGAAGCCGGATTTCTCGGGCCTCGCGTTGGAGATGGCGGCCCGAATGCGCCGAGCGGGGTCGCCGGCGAGGCTGCGAACGAACTCGGTCTCCCGATCGATGTCCTTTTCGACGACATCGACTTCCATGTGGAGGCAATCGGCGACGCCATGCGGGTGCGCCTCGGCGGCATAGAGCTCATAGGTCCAATCGCGCGCGGCAAGAGCCGGTTCGCTTCCAAGCCAGGGATAGGTGATACTGTCCCGGTAGACGAGATGCAGATGCGTGTCGATCAGGCGCGTCGGAACGCTCATGGAAAAAAGCCTCGGGCAAGTGAGAAACGGCAGCCATTGTCCCGACAGTAAAGGAAAAAAGCGGCCTCAGAAGTCCGACGAAGGTTGCAAGGGGTGCCGTTTGCGGCCTTTCCGTCACCGGGCGCCTGCGGTAGAAGCAAAGACCGCTTATTCTCCGGAAAGATCTTCATGAAGCTCATTCGTCATGGCGCAGTCGGCGCCGAGAAGCCCGGCCTCGTGGATGCGGCAGGCCGCTACCGCGATCTCGCCTCCCACATCGCCGACCTATCCGGAGCCGTATTGTCGAAGGCTTCCTTGGCCGAGCTAGCCGCGGTCGATCCCGAGAGCCTGCCACTGTTGCCGGCGGGCACACGCCTCGGTGCGCCCGTTGCCGGCACGCGCAACTTCATTGCCGTAGGCATGAACTATGCGGATCATGCCGCAGAGACGGGCGGCACCGTGCCGCCTGAACCTCTTCTGTTCAGCAAGGCGCCCAACTGCATCGTCGGCCCGAATGACGACATCCTCATTCCTCCCGGTGCCACCAAGCTCGACTGGGAGGTCGAACTCGCCATCGTGATCGGCGAGACCGCCTGGCAAGTCGAGGAAGCCGATGCCTTCGATCACATTGCCGGCTTCGTGCTTTGCAACGACGTCTCCGAGCGCGCGTTCCAGATGGAAGGCACCGGCCAGTGGCTGAAGGGCAAGAGCGCTCCAACATTCGGCCCGCTCGGTCCGTGGCTGGTAACGCCGGACGAAATCGCCGACGTGCAGGCGCTCGCCATGGAACTCGACCTGAACGGTGCGCCGCGCCAGCGCGGCAATACGGCAACCATGGTGTTCGGCGTCCGAACGCTGGTGTCCTACATCTCTCGCTTCGTCAGGCTCGAGCCGGGCGATGTCATCACCACCGGGACGCCGCCGGGCGTCGGCATGGGCAGGAAGCCGCCGGAGTTCCTGAAGGCGGGCGACGTGCTGCGCCTTTCCGTCGAGGGGCTGGGCGAGCAGCGCCAGAAGGTGGCGACCTATTGAGCCATGCCTGGCTCTTACGCGGCCGTCGCCAGCGACTGCATCAACGACAGACGCGCCGACGAAAGGTGCAGCCGGCACGCGGCCTCGACGGCTTCCGGCCGACGCGTCTTGAGGGCCTCGATATAGTCTAGGTGCTCCAAGATCGCCTTGCCGTTACGCTCGCGGGCGTTCGCCTTGTTCCATTGATAATGGTAATGGAAGACAATGGCGATGATGTCATAGAAGTCGATGATGAAGCGGTTGTCGGAAGCCTGCTGGATGAGGCGATGAAGGCGATCGTCGAGTTCGGAGAACTCGAGATAGCGGCTGTCGATATCGGCCAGTACTTCGACATGGGCGCGACGAAGGGCTTCCAGCTCTGCCCAGGCGGGGTCGTCCGTCGGCAAGGCGGCAAAGGCAGCGGCCGACTTCAGCTCGAACATTTCACGGACGTCGATCAGTTCCTCGGCGAACTGACGCGTGAAGCCTTTCAGCACCCAGTGACTGTTCGGCCGCTTCTCGATCAGCCCGAAGCGGCTGAAGCGGATCAGGAACTCGCGCACGGACGTGGTACCGACGCCTATTTCCCGAGCAAGTTCCAGCTCGTTGATCTGCATGCCGGGCTCGGCGCCGCCCATCAGGATGCGCTTCATGAACGTGCGTTCGATCACGTCCGACAGCGAGCTGGTCTCGTGTTCGGGAAAATAGTCGGTCTTGACCGGCAACCGCTGCACAGACTTCGAGCGCTTGTTCCACTCGATGAGGCCGGCTTCGACCATCTGCGAGAGTATGGAACGCACCGTCGTGCGGGAAACGCCGAGCAGACTGCAGAGTTCCGGTTCGGAGGGCAGGCTTTCGCCCACGACAAGCAGCCGCAGGCACCTGTTGTAGGCATCCTTGAACACGGTATTCTGCTTCGGCATGTTAACCTCGTGTCCGGCGTGCCTCCTCGTTGAAAGGCGTCGCCCAGAGTCCCAATCGATAGGCCGAGTTTGTTGTCAAATCGTTGTCCGACAGGGAGAGGTTCACGACGACCCGGGCAAATGGTCCGAAGCCCGAAGCCTGGGGCCAGATGGCGCTACACCCTCTCCGTCAAACGGGGCAACTTGCGGGCTGCACATTATCGACAAAGAACACAGAACGAAACTGGTCTTTCGCGATAGGTCGGGGAACGCCGGACACGCCGCTCTGGCGTCGGCTGAAGCTCGGACACCCGCGCAGGTGCGTTGGGACGGGGAGAAACCATGACAGCAACTACAGGGGGTTCTACGGCGGCCCGACTTCAAGACACAGTTTCTGTTCGGAATAACAATGACCACAAAGTGGATAGTTAGAATAAAAATTCCGAACTACATATTGGCCAAAAGTCGATATGAGACAGTAACATATTGAAATATATGACATTGGTTGATATTGAAACGATATGAAATGTTCTGACAATTAGAAAATACGAAGGGTGGTCTGGACTACGAAACAAGTTCGTTTCATTTTTGCCTGAAATGAGGTAAGAAGCAGTCGTCCAACTTCGTTTGACGGCGGCATTGGGGAATGCGGGCGGTGTCGACCAAAGGGTCGGTCGCCAAGGGCTTGCGGGCCTTGCGTCGCAGGGGAGTTTCGGCTAGTTGTCATCTGTCGCTGTTTTTTATCGATAAAGTCCGATGGCTGAGGAGCTTGGATCGCGCTTTATTGAGAGCGACGCTGATCTCGGGAGGATCGCATCATGAAAGCTGTTGGCATTACACGTCGCACGCTTGTCGCGCTGGCGGGCGCCGTCGCGCTGTCGGCCGTCGCCCCGGCCGCCGCTCAGGCGGAAGACTACACGATTCCGATCATCGTCAAGGACACCACCTCCTTCTACTGGCAGATCGTTCTGGCCGGCGCTCGCAAGGCCGGCGCGGATCTTGGCGTGAACGTGCCCGAGCTCGGTGCCCAGTCCGAAGCCGACATCAATGGTCAGATTTCGATCATTGAGAATGCCGTTTCGTCGGGCGCCAATGCTCTCGTCATAGCGCCGACCGAGTTCAAGGCCCTTGGCAAGCCGATCGACGAAGCCGCCAAATCGGTACCGATCATCGGCATCGACTCGGCTGCCGACTCGAAGGCCTTCACGTCCTTCCTGACCACCGACAACGTCCAGGGCGGCCGTATCGCCGCCGACGGTCTCGCTGCCGCCATCGGCGCCGCCAATGATGGCAAGGTGGAAGGCGATGTCGCTCTGATCACCAACCTGCCGGGCGCCGGTTCGCTCGAGCAGCGTGCCCAGGGCTTCAAGGAGCAGTTGGCCGCCAAGTACCCCGGGCTCAAGCTGGTAGCCGACAAGGTCGGTGACGGTCAGGCGACCACCGCCCTCAATATCATGACCGACCTCCTCACCGCCAATCCGGACCTCAAGGGCGTGTTCGCCTCGAACCTGATCGCTGCCCAGGGCGCCGGCCAGGCCATCGCGGAGAACAAGCTGGGCGACAAGGTGGCACTGATCGGCTTCGACAATGACGACAAGCTGGTCGGCTTCCTGAAAGATGGCGTGATCGACGCGCTCGTGGTTCAGGACCCCTACCGCATGGGCTACGACGGCATCAAGACGGCGCTCTCCGCCGTCAAGGGTGAGAAGGTCGAGGCCTTCGTGGACACCGGCGCCAACCTGGTAACCACGGCCAACATGAACGAGCCGCGCGCCCAGGAACTGCTGTATCCGAAGGTGAAGTGAGCCCGGCTTCGGCGTTCGACTGGCTCCAAGCGGGCCAGCCGGACGCCGAGGACGTTACGCCGGACCTTTTCGGCGCTCCTGCATGCCGACCGACCAGTGGTTCGCCGCCTTTCCCGATCGATGCCGGGACGCGGCCGGGGCTGGGGTGGCTGCATGTCTAGCATTTCCAACTGACGCGGGTCGATCATGGTCGGAACCAATCCCCACGGGCAGGCGGCCGAAACCGCCGTCGCCGCCGCGAACGTGCCAATTCTCGAACTACGGGGCCTCGAGAAGCGCTATGGCGCCACGCACGCACTCAAGCCCGCAGATCTCACCTTCGCCCGAGGCGAAATTCACGCGATTGTCGGCGAGAATGGTGCCGGCAAGTCGACGCTCATCAAGCTTCTGACCGGCGTCATCACCCGCACATCCGGAGAGGTTCTCTGGGAGGGCCAGCCGGTCGCATTGGCCACGCCACATGAGGCCATCGAGTTCGGCATCAACGCGGTTCACCAGGAGGTGGTACTCTGCCGCCATCTGACGGTTGCCGCCAACATGTTCCTCGGCGACGAAGACGTCGGCTTCGGGCTGCTGCGGAAGGGCGAGATGACCCGAAAAGCGCAGTCGATCCTTGAGGATCTCGGCTTTCAACTGCCGGCGCACGTGTTGCTGGGCGACCTTACCATCGGGCAGCAGCAGCTGATCGCAACTGCCCGCGCCTCCATCCGCGGCACCCGCTTCCTGATCTTCGACGAGCCGACCGCCTACCTCACCCGGACCGAGGCAGCGCAGCTCTTCGCACTGATACGTCGCCTCAAGGAGCGCGGCGTCACCATCGTCTACATCAGCCATCGCCTTGAGGAGGTGTTCGAGCTGTCGGATCGCGTTTCGATCCTTCGCGACGGCACGCTGGTGGGCACGCGCATCACGGCCGAGACCAACGAGACAGAGCTGATCTCGCTCATGATCAACCGCTCGCTCGAACAGATCTACCACAAGGAGTTCTTCCCGGCAGGCGACCTGCTGCTCGAGACGAAAAATCTCAGCGGCCCCGGTTTCCACGACGTGTCGCTGAGCGTCCGTGCGGGCCAGATCGTTGGTCTCTACGGACTGATCGGAGCCGGTCGCTCGGAGTTCGTGCTGTCGCTGTTCGGACGCCACCGCAAGACCGGGGGTAGCATCTTCTGGCAAGGCAAGGAGGTGGACATACGCTCCGAACGTCAGGCGATGGACCTTGGCATCGCGCTCGCCCCGGAAAGCCGGCGCGATCAGGGCCTCTGCATCAACCTGCCGGTCGGCTTCAACCTAAACCTGCCGATCTTTCCGCATATCACAATGGCCGGTCTGGTCCCGTTTTCCGCCGACCGGCAGCGGGCCGAAAGGCAGATCAGCGATCTTCAGGTGAAGACGTCCGGGCGCGGAGCGTTGGTGTCGTCGCTGTCAGGCGGCAACCAGCAGAAGATCGTCATCGGCAAGTGGCTCAACCACGGAGCACGGCTGTTCATCTTCGACGAGCCGACCGTCGGCGTCGATGTGGGCACCAAGGCGGAGATCTATCGCCTTTTGGCGCGTCTTCTCGCAGAGGGAGCCGGCATCATCCTGATCTCGTCCTACCTGCCCGAGGTCTACGAGCTCGCCGATGAGCTGCACGTTTTCCGGCGGGGCGAGGACGTCGCGCGGCACGCCTACCACGCGGCGAGCCATGAGGAAATTCTGTCCGAAGCGATCGGTGTGTGAACGGGGAGCGTTCACGGGGGAGAAATACATGTCCACGGATACCAAGTCGGCGGCGGTCGTCCGCAAAAGCAGCGCCAACTGGCTGTTCGGCCTGACGCTGCTGGGACTTCTGCTCGCGATGTGCATCGTCCTGAGCCTGACGACCAAGAGCTTCATGACCGAAGCCAACATCATGAACCTGATGCGCCAGGGGTCGATGATCGCCATTCTGGCCGTCGGCGAGACCTTCGTCATCATTACCACCGGCATCGACCTGTCCGTCGGCGCGGTGGTCGGCTTCTGCACCGTCATCGCCGCGTGGCTGCTGACCCATGATTTCTCCATCTTCGCGACGGTGATCATCACCTTGGGCGTGGGTGTGGCGATCGGCATGTTCCATGGCTTCGGCATCGTGCAGATGGGATTGCCGCCTTTCATCATCACCTTGGCAACGCTGACATCCCTGCGGGGCATCGGCCTCCTCGTCACGAACGGCGCCACGATCAACATCGTCAACGACACTTTCACCGAGTTCTCGCGCAACGACTTCGTGGGGCTACCAAACCTGTTCTGGATGGTGATTCTGGTCGGAGTGCCGGCCTACATCTTCCTCCACCATAGCCGTTATGGCCGTTACATCTTCGCCGTCGGCTCCAACATGGAGGCTGCCCGCCTTTCCGGCGTCAACGTCAAGCTGACCGTCTACCTGGCCTACACACTGTCTTCGACTTGCGCCGCCTTCGTCGGACTGCTGCTCGCCGCCCGTATCGGCGTCGGCAACGCCATGCAGGCCGACGGCTGGGAGCTCCAGGCCATCGCGTCGTCGGTGATCGGTGGCACGTCGTTGTTCGGCGCCGTTGGCTCGGTCCACGGCCCGCTGATCGGGGCCTTCATCCTCGCAACCATCAATAACGGCGCCAACCTCTTGAACGTCAACTCGTTCTGGCAGCGCATCATCACCGGCTTGCTGATCATCCTGATCGTCTACTTCGACCAGTTGCGCCGTCGTCGCGGCTGAGGTCAGAGGCAGGAAGCAACCGACCAAAAGCAAAGGCGGCGGAGCCCAGGGTTCCGCCGCCTTTGCTTTTCATCTCGCCGCAGCATCAGGACGCGTGGGCGATCTCACCTTTAGCGCTCGCCTCGAGCAGCGTCTCGAGATCGGCGGGCCTCAACGGCTTGGACAGCCAAGCGTCGAACAGGCCATCTTCGCAACGCGCCCTGGTTTCGGGCAACGCATCGGCTGTCAGCGCGGCGATCACCGGCTGCCGGCCGTCACGGTCGGCGATCATCGCGCGTATACGACGAGCCGCCTCGATACCATCCATTTCGGGCATGTGCAGGTCCATCAGCACCACGTCGAAACTGCCGCCCGACGACAGCATGGCGGCGGTGGCCGTCAGCGCCTTCTGGCCGTCCGCCCCCAGCGTCACGGCATGGCCGGCCTTCTCGACCAGCGCCCTGCCAAGCAGAAGGTTGATCTCGTTGTCGTCGCAGAGCAGCACCGAGAGACGATGCGCAGGAGGAGGAGGCTCGGTGGCGGTCGGCTCGGCCGCCGCTGCGAACTGACCGTGACCGAGCAAGGTCTCGATGACGGCGGAAAGAGACCGAGCCCTGACCGGCTTGACCAGATAACCGCCGTAGCCGGCAGCTTGCAGCTCCGGAAGCATCGGTCGTTCGGCCGCGCTGATCAGAATGCCGACCGGTGTCGACGAGAAAGCGCGAATCCGCTCGATGACCGCCAGCGGATCGCCAGCGGCGGCGTCGATAAGGACGGCATCGGGCTGCCAGGAACCCACGACTTCCTGCTCGATATCCTTCTGGGTGGCAAGGGTGACGTCGGCGCCGGCGTCGAAAAGCCGACGGATCAGGAACGGACCTTCGATGAGGGCATGTGACACGACCAAAATGCGACGGCCTGCGAACCGACGATCTGTCGGGGCGGGGGCGGCCGGCGCCGGGATCGATGTGTCATCCTTCGTAGCGAAGCTGGCCGCGAGCAAGGCCAAGGCGGCGCGCGCGCCGACAGCATCGCTGGAGGAGGGCGCTTCCGCCTCATCCAGCACCTGGACCGGGGTGGGCTGAGCCGGAGCAACCGAGCCTACGGGTATGCTCGCCTCGATCAACGGGAAGCGGAGCATGAAGCTGAAACTCGCCCCCTCGCCCGGCGTCGATATCAGACGAATGTCGCCTCCCATTAGGCGCGTCAACTCGCGAGCGATAGCGAGGCCGAGCCCGGTGCCGCCATGAGAGCGGGCCGGGCCGGGATCGGCCTGTTCGAACTCCCCGAAGATGCGCTGCTGGTCGGCCTCGGCAATACCGATGCCCGTGTCACGCACCAGGAACGACACGCCAACCGTACCCTCCGCCTCCTCGACCATTTGCAGTTCGATGGCGACGCCGCCCTCGGCAGTGAACTTGATGCCATTGCCGGCGAGATTGAAGAGCACCTGTCGGACGCGAGTGGGGTCGGCCTGGACGAGACGATCGAGTCGCGGATCGATGTAGGCCGCCAGTTCGATCCCCTTCATTTCGGCGCGCGGCGCCATGAGCTCGACGAGATCCTCGACAACGGCAACGAGCGAGGTCGGCTCAAGCTGCAGACTCAACCGGCCAGCCTCGATCTTCGAGAAATCCAGAAGGTCCTCAATCAGCGTGAGCAAGGCTTCGCCCGATGTCTCGACGGCGCGGGCGTAGGTTCGTTGCTCGGCGGACAGGGGCGTTTTCTGCATCAGCGCCGTCATGCCGAGGATGCCGTTGAGCGGCGTACGGATCTCATGGCTGACCATGGCGAGGAAACGGCTTTTGGCGGCGCTGGCCGCCTCCGCCTCGTCGCGCGTCTTCTCAAGCGCTGCTTCGATTGCCTTGCGTTCGGTGATGTCGCGGCCAAGCGTGCGGGTTCCGGTGATCCTGCCGTCCTCGATGATCGGGGCTTCGGAAAACGAGAACCAGCGGGGACCGTCGATCGTCTCGATGCGGATATCGCCGGCGAGGCGATTTGGGCCTTGCCGAACTACGCCGTGGCCCGATAGGGCCGCGAGGGTTGTGAGGCGGCGGCGCAATTGCTGCCAAGGGTCGGCACGCAGCTGCCTTGCATCATGCGAGACGACGTCGGAGGCTTCGAACAGCTCGCCGGCGGCGAGGTCGGCTGCAAATGTGGAGTAGTCGAGGCCGACGAAGGCGCCGGGTGGCTGACCGAGACGCGCGGTGGTCGCCGGGCTGGTGGAGGTAATCCGACCGGACGTATCGCAACGGATGACCAGATCGCCAAATCCGTCGCCCTCCTCGGCCGAGCCGACGGCGGCATCATAGAGACGGCCGATGTCTCGCCGGGCGGTGCGACGACCCGCTTCAAACAATGCACCTCCGCAAGCGACGGCCGCGGCTGCCACAAGCAGTGACGGTGAGTCGACGAGCGACAGCAGAACGGTACCCGCGGCCGTGGTCAGGGCCAGCGCCGCCGCGGTCAGGAACAGGCCACGGCGCCAGCGGGCATGCAACCTGTGCAACCATCCGGCAGACGGGTGGGGCGACGAGGAGTCTTCGGTCGAAGCGTGCGGTTGGTCGGTCATGTCCGTCCCGAAGGTGCGGCGCGATCGTGCGACGTTCCCGACAAGGGAGTGCGTCCACCCGGCCGCTCTCGACAGGGCACACAAAGGCTAGGCTGGCAAGGTTGCCAATCGGTTGATGGCCCGGCGAAATTCGATATTTCGGCGGAATGGCGCGACTTTGCGGATCGGTCCGGCCACTGCGCCGGACGTTGAGCGATCAAAGACCCGACGATCTCCGCGATGAGGCCCCCTCAGCCCGCCGGGCGCCTCACGAGAAGTACTGTTCCCGCCGGATCGGATGTCCAGTGACCGGTCACATCATCCAGTGGTTCCAGTTCGTCGCGTCGCGGACTGGCCAACGCGGCAATCGAGCCATCCGGGTCGTCTGAAAATAGCTCCAGCCAAATATCCACCTGGGACTGATGAGGAACGCGATCGATCCAGAGCGTCATGTCGCCGAAGCGAAAGCCGATGCTCGCCTCGAGTTCGCGCACGACCTCCAACCCGACGCGATCCCGGTAGAAAGCGACCGTTTCGTCCCAGCGATACAACGGCACCTTGATCGCGATGTTTCTTCCCGGGGTCACCTTCTGCCCGCTGTCAAGCGCATTCGTCATCGCACGCTGTCCATCCGAAACCAGCGCCCAGAAGTTCGGAACGCTCTCACCGGCAATCCGCAGCGTGAGGGCGGCGAGGTGCGAGTGCCAGCCACCGCCGAAGTTGAGAACGTCCTCCCGTCCGCGCAGCCGCGAGTGGGTCAGGACGAGCCGCGTGCCCTCGTCGTCGGCGAAGAGGCGTATTTCAACTTCGCCAGCCTCGCCGTTTTCCCAGGTCAACAGAATGCGACACGGCGGCTCGAAAGCCAGGATGCGCTCGGTCCAGCTTTGGCCGACGAAGGCACGATACTGCAATGGTGTGGGAACCGACTGATCCGACAGCCGATCGTGATCCATGGTGAAGCCGATGATGCCCTCTGGACGCAGGTCGTCAGGCGCCGCCATGAACCAGCGCGCTCTGAGGTCGGGATCGACGATGAACTGCCAGACCCGCTCGATGGGAGCATCGAGATGGCGTTCCAGAACAAGCTGTGAGGTCGAGATGTGGTCGGCCATGTTCCTGTCCTTTCGTAGCGGGTGGCCAAGGAAAAGTACCCTTTATTGCGGCTTCTCTTTCAAAGCCGCCTCCAGGGCATCCAGCCGATCCGTCCAGAAACCTTCCCAGCGACGCAACCACTGTTCCGCGTCTCGAAGAGGAGTGGCTTCCAACGTACAGACCTGTTGACGTCCGATCTTGCGGCGACGAACGAGGCCGGCGCGAACCAGAACGCCGACGTGCTTGGACGCTCCGGCAAAACTCATGGCATGGGGTGCTGCAAGTTCCCCGATCGATTTCTCGCCCGTCGACAACGCTACGAGCATTGCCCGGCGCGTCGGATCGGCGAGAGCCATAAATGTCGTATCGAGATTTCGTTCAACCATATGGTTTTATATCTGACCGACCCGATATAGTCAACCATTTGGTTTAACAATGCATGTGGCTCGGTTTCGAGACATACTCGACCGAGGTGTGCCTGACAGCGAACCGAACTTGGCGTCGCTCACCCGCGATGCTTGATGCTCGGGGAAGCCAGCTCCCGCCTCGACGCAAACTCCGCACCATAACCAGGCTTCGGCTCAAATCGTCCAGGGGCGATTACGCCGCCATCACCCGCCGGTCGGGACCGGTCCGATAGGCGAGAGCCTCGCCGACATGCAGGCGACCAACACTATCCGCCCCGTCGAGATCGGCAAGCGTTCGGGCGACCTTGAGCACGCGATGATAACCGCGCGCCGAGAGAGACAGCCGTTCGGCAGCCTGTCTCAGCAATGCCAACCCGGTGCTGTCGGGCTCGGCAACGCCGTCGATCACGGCCGCCGGCGCCGTGGCGTTGGTGACCGAGGAATCGAGACCAAGCGAAACGTAGCGCTCGGACTGGATGACACGGGCCGCAGCGACGCGGGCAGCAACCGTGGAAGACGGTTCACCGCTCCGCCGCGCACCGATCAGATCGGAGGCGGACACGGCCGGCACCTCGACCGTAAGATCGAAGCGGTCGAGCAGCGGACCCGAGATGCGCTCCTGGTACTCAGCAGCGCAGGCCGGGCCACGACGACAGGTATGGCCCGGTGTCCCGGCAAGGCCGCAGCGGCAGGGGTTCATGGCGGCGATCAGCTGGAAGCGGGCCGGGTAGGTGACGCGATTGTTGGCGCGAGCGATCACCACGTCGCCGGTTTCGAGCGGTTGGCGCAAGCTGTCGAGCACCGCCGGATTGAACTCCGGCAGTTCGTCGAGAAACAGCACCCCGCGATGGGCCAACGAGATCTCGCCCGGTTTTGCCCGGACGCCGCCGCCAACCAAGGCCGCCATGGAGGCCGAATGGTGCGGCGCGCGAAAGGGCCGACGATCAGACAGCCGCCCGTCGGCGAGCGTGCCGGCAATCGAGGCGATCATCGAGATTTCCAGGAGTTCCTGCGGCGTCAATGCCGGCAGGATGGAAGGCAGGCGACTCGCCAGCATCGACTTGCCGGAACCCGGCGGGCCGATCATCAACAGGTTGTGCCCACCGGCCGCCGCCACTTCGAGTGCCCGCCGGGCGCTCTCCTGGCCTTTGACGTCGGCGAGATCAGGGAGCGTCGCCATGGCATCGGCCACCTTCGGCTCGGGCCGCGACAGCACCTGGGTCCCCTTGAAGTGATTGACGACGGCGATCAGGCTGATGGGTGCGAGGATCGGCATTTCGGCGTCGGCCCAGGCGGCTTCCGGTCCCGACGCGCGCGGACACATCAAGCCCAGCCCCTCGGCATTAGCGGCTATTGCCGCCGGCAGCACGCCGGCCACCGGCGCGATGGTGCCGTCGAGGGAAAGCTCGCCGAGCACGATATAGTCAGCAAGGGCATCGGCCGGCAGGGCACCCATCGCCACCATGAGACCCAGCGCTATGGGCAAATCGTAGTGACTGCCCTCCTTGGGCAGATCGGCGGGCGCCAGATTGACCGTAATGCGTTTGGCGGGCAGGGCGAGCCCGGAAGCGGCGAGCGCCGCACGAACGCGTTCACGACTCTCCGTGACCGCCTTGTCGCCAAGGCCTACGATGTTGAACAATACCCTACCCGGCCCCATGTGGACCTGAACGTCGACGGGCGTTGCCTCGACGCCTTGAAAACACACGGTCCTGACATGCGCGACCATTGCTTTACTCCCGAGCCGCTACAACCTAGGCGGATACCCACCGACCTGTCAAGAACGAGAAGGGAACAAAGGGGGGTCGTCTGTTCCCTTGAAGCAGGCATAACTGCGTGAGGATGCTCCCGGTATTCATTTGCTTTCTTTCAAAAGCATCATCGATCGCGAATGGTTCGGTCTCAACATGGCAGCCATGCGCAACAAAATTGCTGGAGCACTTGTCGGCCGCTTAACATGAGCACGACCTTCGTCTAATAAGCGCGCTTCCTACGGTGTCTGTTCGGTTTGCCAACGCCGTCGCAGACATCGCAAAGAAGGGAGCTGAAGCTGACCGGCCCGAAGAGGCTTTCGCTCCCCGTCCTTGTTTTCGCGCATCTGCTGTCGCCGAGGGATCTCAAGCTTTCGGGTGGATGCCTCTGACGAACGGAAAGCCATGTCCAGTACCACTCTCGCCGGCTCGTCCGGCGCCGCCCGCGCCGGCAATTCGCGCGCACGCGTCATCCTCGCCAGTCTCGTCGGCACCACCATCGAGTTCTACGACTTCTACGTCTACGCCACGGCCGCCGTGCTGGTGTTCCCGCACCTATTCTTCCCGACCGGCAACGACACCACGGCGCTGCTCTCCTCCTTCGCCATCTTCGGCGCCGCCATGGTCGCCAGACCGCTCGGAGCGGTGTTCTTCGGACACCTAGGCGACAAGCGCGGCCGCAAGGTGACGCTGGTCGCCGCCCTCTTGACCATGGGTATCGCCACCTTCCTGATCGGCTGCTTGCCGACCTACGCCTCGGTCGGCTGGTTCGCGCCCTTTTTGCTGGTGGTGATGCGCCTGACCCAGGGCTTCGCCATCGGCGGCGAGTGGAGCGGCGCGGCACTGGTCGCCACCGAGAACGCGCCGGCGGGTAAGCGGGCCTTCTACGGTACCTTCCCGCAGCTCGGCGCGCCGATCGGCTTCATCATCGCCAACGGCCTGTTCCTGATCATCTCGGCGGCACTGCCGTCCGACGATCCGACGCGGCCGTCGCTGGCCTTCCTCGACTGGGGCTGGCGCATTCCTTTCCTGTTCTCGGCCGTGATGGTGATCGTCGGGCTCTGGGTGCGCTTCAGTCTGGTTGAAAGCAAAGCCTTCGAGAAAACGGTAAAGTCCGGCAAGGTACGCAAACTGCCCATGGCCGACGCCGTGCGCCACCACTGGCGCGAGCTGATCCTCGGCACGTTCTACATGCTCGCGACCTACGTGCTGTTCTACCTGATGACAACATTCTCGTTGAGCTATGGCCGCGCCGCCACCACGGCGCCAATCCCCGGCCTCGGTTATGACTATCGCACCTTCGTCATGATGATGATCGTCGGCGTGGTGTTCTTCGGCATCTTCACCATGGTGTCCGGCCCCTGGGCCGATCGCTGGGGCCGCCGACGGACGCTGCTCTGGGTCACCGCCGCCATCATGCTGTTCGGCCTCGTCTGGGTACCGATCCTGTCGCTCGGCAACTTCGGCGTCATGGCCTTCCTGATCATCGGCTTTACGCTGATGGGCATGACCTTCGGCCCGATGGGCGCGCTATTGCCCGAGCTGTTCCCGGCCAATGTCCGCTACACCGGCTCCGGCATCTCCTACAACGTCTCGTCGATCCTCGGCGCCGCCGTGGCGCCATTCATTGCCGTGGCGCTCTGGACATATGGAGCGGGCAGCCCGTTCTGGGTCGGCGTCTACCTGACGGTAATGGCCGGCCTCACCTTCATCTCGCTGGTGCTCGGCAAGGAAACGAGCGGCGTCGACATCGACGCCTGATCGGTAGCGACCGGAAAGCTGCGAAAGCGGTCGCCGTAGGCGGCCGCTTTTCTCGTTGTCTTTCACCCACTCGTCTCCTAAAAGAGACGTATGGATACTTTTGAAGACGAAACCAGCGCCCGGCTTGCCGCTCGCATCCGGCTCGAACGCGAAGGGCGGGGCTGGTCTCTGGCCGACCTCGCGTCACGCTCAGGTGTCGGCAAGGCCACCATTTCCAAGATCGAACGCGGTGACGCCTCGCCGACGGCGGGCGTGCTGGTTCGTCTCGCGGCGGCCTTCGACCTGACGCTTGCGAGCTTGCTGGTCCGGGCCGAGGCCGGAGCTGACAGGCTGGTCCGGGTGACCGATCAGGCGGTCTGGCGCGATCCGGACACCGGCTATCTGCGTCGGCAGGTGTTTCTCCGTCCCGATCATCCGCTGGAACTCGTCGAAGTAACCATGCCCCCCGGCAAAAGCGCCGTGTTGCCCGCCGCCTCCTACGCCTTCATCCGCCAGGTGGTCTGGCTGATCGAGGGCGAGCTCGTCGTCACCGATGCCGACGGGCGGCATGGCCTCGCCGCCGGCGACTGCCTGGGCTTCGGGCCGCCAGCCGATGTCACCATTGCAAACCAGAGCGATGCACCGGCCCGCTATGTCGTCGCGCTGACGAGGAGCTGACATGTCGAACATCACCATCCACCCACTCGGCCTTGGTGCCGCCACCGTCGACGCGCTGGCGACCATGATCGTGGAGACGGTTGCCGGTGGCGGCTCGGTCAGTTTCATGCATCCGCTTGCCATGGATGACGCGCGGGCGTTCTGGCGGGGATCGCTGACCGCCGCCGACAAGGATCAGCGCGTTATCCTCGGCGCCTTCGACGGAGAGATGCTGGTCGGCACGCTGACCTTGCTGCTCGACTGCCCTCCCAACCAGCCGCATCGGGCGGAGTTCGCCAAGATGATGACGCGCCCGAGCCATCGCGGCCAAGGCATTGCCACAGCATTGATCGGCGCGGCGGAGCGAATTGCCCACGACAAGGGGCGAACGCTGATCGTACTCGACACCGCGAGCGACGGCGGCGCCGGGCCACTTTACGAGCGCTGCGGCTTCCGCCTCGCCGGAGAGGTGCCCAACTACGCGCTGAAGCCGCATGGCGGCTACACCGGCACGCTGTACTACTACAAGGAACTGGCTCAGCTGAGCTGACCACGCCTCAGTTCATAGAGCATGATACCGGTGGCGACCGCCAGATTGAGGCTGTCCGCCTGACCGGCCATCGGGATCTTGACGCGGACATCACAGGCGGCCGTCATCTCCTCGGTCATGCCGGCCTGCTCGTTGCCCATCACCAGCACCGTCGGCGTGTGGCTTTCGACCTTGCGATAGTCGTGTGTCGCTTTCAAATGGGTGCCGACGAGACGAACGCCCGCAGCCTTGGCCCAGGCGAAGAAGGCGTCGCGGCCGGTCTTTGCCAGCGGCACATGGAACAGCGAGCCCATGGTGGCGCGCACCGTCTCGAAGGAGAAGGGATCGCAGGTCTCGCCAACGAGAATGACACCCTTTGCGCCGACGGAATCCACGGTGCGGATGATGGTGCCGAGATTGCCGGGGTCGCGCACCTGTTCGAGCGCCACCCAGACCTCGGCCTCGCCCACCTTGACCTCGGCCATCGGCTTCAGCCTTTGGCCGAACACGCCGACCACCATTTGCGGGTTATCGCGATGGGTGATTTTGGCGAGCACCGCCTCCGACATTTCCAGCACGTCGCCACCGCGCGCCCTGACGGCAGCCGCGGCCTTGGCGACATGCGGCTGGTCGCGCACCGCCGGCGCATAGGCGATGGCGGCGATCGGCCAGTTCTCTTCCAACGCATCGGTGACGAGCTTCAGGCCCTCGCCGATGAAGCGGCCCGTTTCCTCGCGCACCTTCTTCATGGCCAAGGCCCGGATGTCCTTGACGAGCGGGTTGGTGAGCGAGGTGATCTGCCGGACGGCGCCGGGCGCCCCTTCCCTGTCGGCCATGGCTCAGGCTCCGATAAAACGTGAGAACATCGAGGTGGCGAGCAGCCGGCCCGGCCGCTCCGGGTCGCCGGTCTCGCGGACAGCAAGTTCGCCCGAGGCGATCGTGCCGCGCCGGTGGCCGAGGAGATCGGCGGTGATCTCGTGGATGGACAGAAAGGATGCGCGGATGGCATAGGCCGTCAACACGGCGAAGGACGGCCCCGGCGCAAGGATCTGTCGCGTCAGGTCGAGCAGGTGCGGCAAATCGGCTTCCAACGACCAGACCTCGCCGTCCGGACCACGACCAAAGCGCGGCGGGTCGAGCAGAATACCGTCATAGCTTTTGCCGCGACGCACCTCGCGCTCGGCGAACTTCACGGCATCGTCGACGATCCAGCGGATCGGCGCAGCGTCGAGGCCGGCGAGCGCCTGGTTCTCGCGTCCCCAGGCTACGGATTTCTTCGAGGCATCGACGTGGGTCACTTCGGCGCCCGCCTCGGCCGCGATCAGCGAGGCGATGCCGGTATAACCAAAGAGATTGAGAAGCTTCGGCTTCTCCGGTCCGCGATGCGCCTTGAGACGCTCGGACATCCAGGCCCAATGTGCGATTTGCTCGGCGAAGATGCCGACATGACGAAAGGCGGTCAGCTGGCAGACGACCGGCAGGTCCATCACCCGCATTTCCCAGGAGGTGCCGATGCCGGGCTCGGTGCGCCAACGGCCGGGACCATCCTCCTCGACGTCGCCTGTGAAGGCGGCGCCGGCCGCTGCCCAGACCGAAGGCGCCAGGCGGCGCGGCCCCATGGCCTGCGGCTCGGGCCTGATGACGGTAAGAGCCCCGTAGCGCTCGAGTTTCTCGCCTTCGCCCATGTCGAGAAGGCGATATTCGTCCCAACCCTCGGTGACCAACAGCGAACCGACCTCTTCGCGAGCGAGGCGAGGGCCGAGAATGGCCGGCATCGGCCGTTTCGGCACCGCGGCGCCGGACGGACGAGCCGGACCGCGAGGTTCGTGACTGCGCAACTCCTGTCGTTCCGCATCCTTTCCGGGAGCCTGGGGCTTGTTCGGCTTGCGGAATGGAGGGCGACCAGCACGAGAAGCGGGCTTTACGGGGGAGGGCGGCTTGGCCAAGGCGGATTGTCCGGCAGAAAGGGTCTTTGGCCCCTTATACACGCCCCTCGGCCGGAATGAAGCGCCGCTTTCCCCGTCGCACATCGCTCGCCGCCCTTTACGGAGCTTCCCCGACAGGGATACAAGGGCGCAACCCTGCGGAGCCCGCGCGTTCCGCTCCCGTTGCATATGGAGAAGCCATGCGCCCGTCCCGTCGCGCCCCCGACGAACTGCGTCCCGTCAGCCTCGAGCGGGGCGTGTCGCGCCACGCCGAAGGTTCCTGCCTCGTCAAGTTCGGCGACACCCACGTGCTCGTCACCGCATCGGTCGACGAGAAGGTCCCACCGTGGTTGAGGGGCGGCGGCAAGGGCTGGGTGACCGCCGAGTACGGCATGCTGCCGCGCGCCACCGGCGAACGCATGAAGCGCGAGGCAGCGGCCGGCAAGCAATCGGGCCGGACCCAGGAAATCCAGAGGCTGATCGGCCGCAGCTTGCGCGCCGTCGTCGACCTGATCGCTCTCGGCGAGCGGCAGATCGTCATCGATTGCGACGTCATCCAGGCCGACGGCGGCACCCGCACCGCCTCGATCACCGGTGCCTATGTGGCGCTTTACGACGCCATCGAATGGATGCGTCGGCGCAACCTGGTGCCCGCCCAGGCCAAGGTGCTGCGCGACCATGTCGCCGCCATCTCCTGTGGCATCTCCGACGGCGTGCCTGTGCTCGATCTCGACTATATCGAGGACTCCTCGGCCGAGACCGACGCCAACTTTGTGATCACCGGCTCCGGCGGCCTCGTCGAGATCCAGGGCACGGCCGAGGGCGCCCCCTTCTCCGAAGACGAGTTGCAAAAGCTGCTCACCCTCGCCAAGGGCGGCATCGCCCAGCTGATCGAGCTGCAGAAAGCGGCCATCGCGTCCTGAAGGGGCTTGATATGACCGAACAGCGCCGCATCGACGGCAAGCGCCTCGTCGTCGCCACGCACAACAACGGCAAGCTCCGGGAGTTCTATTTCCTGCTGGGCGGCCTTTCCATCGAGCTTGTCTCGGCCGGCGATCTCGGCCTGCCGGTGCCGGTCGAGGATGGCGAGACCTTCGTCGAGAATGCCCGCATCAAGGCGCTGGCCGCCGCCCGCGCCGCTGGCGAAGTGGCGCTGGCCGACGATTCCGGCCTTTGCGTCGAAGCGCTCGACGGTCGTCCAGGGGTTTACACGGCCGATTGGGCCGGGCCGAACCGCGACTGGTCGATGGCCATGCGCCTTGTCGAGGAAGAGCTCTATAAGGCAGGCGCCACGACGCCGGAGCAGAGGAAGGGCACCTTCGTCTCGCTGCTCTGCCTCGCCTGGCCGGACGGACATACCCAGGAGTACCTCGGCACGCGTGACGGCACGCTCGTCTGGCCGCCGCGCTCCGGCGACTTTGGCCACGGCTATGATCCGGTCTTCATGCCGGACGGAGAAACCAGGACCTATGGCGAGATGACCGAGGCCGAAAAGCACGGCTCCATCTGGGGCGCGCCGGGTCCGTTGTCGCACCGGTCGCGATCGCTGAAGCTGCTCGTCGAGGGCGCCTTCCCCATCGGCTTCGGGCCGCGCGGGTGAGCCGATGAGCGAACGGGATCTCCTTTCGGGGATGGAAGCGGCGGCCGAGGGCACGCCGGACATCGGGTTCGGTGTCTACGTCCATTGGCCCTTCTGCGCCCGCAAGTGTCCCTACTGCGACTTCAACAGCCACGTCCGTCCCAAAGGGATCGACGAGGCCGGCTATCTCGCCGCCATGGAGCGGGAGATCGCCGCTCACGCCCGCCTGACGCCGGGACGTACGGTAACTTCGGTGTTTCTTGGCGGCGGTACGCCGTCGCTGATGAAGCCGGAAAGCGTCGGCCGCCTGCTTGATCTCATCGGCCATCATTGGCAGATGTCCGCCGACGCCGAGATCACGCTGGAAGCCAATCCGTCGTCGGTGGAAGCCGAGCGTTTCCGTGGCTACCGCTCGGCGGGCGTCAACCGCCTGTCGCTCGGCGTGCAGGCGCTCAACGACGCCGATCTCAAGTTCCTCGGTCGGTTGCACAATGTCGGTGAGGCCCTACGCGCCCTCGAACTGGCGCGCGAGACCTTCCCGCGTCTCTCCTTCGACCTGATCTACGCCCGCCCCGACCAGAGCCTCGAAGCCTGGGAGGCGGAGCTTCGACAAGCCATCGGGTTTGCGGCCGACCATCTGTCGCTCTACCAGCTGACCATCGAGCCGGACACCGCCTTCGAGAAGCTCTATGCCGCCGGCAAGCTGGTGGTGCCCGATGCGGACGCAGCCGCCGACCTCTATGAGTTGACGCAGACGGTTGCCGGAGCGGCCGGCCTGCCGGCCTATGAAATCTCCAATCACGCGGCGCCGGGCGGCGAAAGCCGGCACAACCTCCTCTACTGGCGCTACGGAGAATATGTCGGCCTCGGACCGGGCGCGCATGGCCGCATCGTCCAGGGCGACGATCGCGGTCGCCTCGCCACGATCGTCGAGCGCAACCCGGAGGCCTGGATGCGGCGCATCGCCGAGACGGGCAACGGCGTGATCGAGACCGAAGAGATTTTCGGCGAGACGGCGGGCGACGAGATGCTGCTGATGGGCCTTCGCCTCGTCGAAGGCATCGACGCGGCGCGCTACCGGCGGCTGTCCGGCCGTGGCTTCGATCCGGCCCGGATTTCCGACCTCGTCACCCATGGCATGGTGGAAGTGCTGCCCGATGGCCGCATCCGCACCACGCCGGCCGGAGCCTTCGTGCTCGACGCCGTGGTCGCCGATCTCGCCGCCTGATTTCTCGAAATTCAGAGTCGCGACGCCGGTTTCGGCTTCGATCCGTCCGAGAAACGCGACAGGCGGAAATGAGTCGGGTCGACGAAGGGCGTCGTCCCCGTGACGAGGTCGGCAACCAGCCAACCCGCTCCGGGCCCGATGCCGAAGCCGTGGCCGGAGAAGCCGGTGGCAACGACGAGGCCGGCGTAATCGTCCACTTCCGAGATCACCGGCACCACGTCGGGCGTCACGTCGATATAGCCGGCCCAAGACTGGACGATGCGCGTATCGCGGAAGGACGGAAACCGCCGCTTCAGCTCGGTCATGGTGCGCCGCAGGAAGCGGACATCGGGCTTCGGATCGAGAACGCGCATCTTTTCGTAGGGCGAGACCCTGTCGAGCGGCCGTGTCGGCCAATCGTCGATCTCGCGGAAGAAACGCGAACCGAAGGATAGCGATACATGCTTCCAGTCGGCCATCAGGGCCGGCAGGAAGTCCAGGGTGAAGCGGACATGATCCGGCGTGAGATCGGCGACATTGGCGACGCCGTTGGCCACGGTAAGGCCACCGTCGGCGCGCTTGCGGATACCGATCAGGTCGTCCCAGATACCGGCATCGGGACCACCGGTCACCGGATTGGTGCGCGACACCGTCGACCGCATCTTGAGCTGCGGCAACGTGACACCGAGATCCTTGAGGAAACGGCGCGACCAGGCGCCGGCGGCGAGAACCACTCGCTTGGTTTTGATGGCACCACGCTCGGTGACCACCGAAACGATCTCGCCGATGGCGGTCTCAAGGCCGCGCACCGCGCAATCGGTAACGATGACGGCCCCCTTGGCACGAGCAGCCAGCGCAATGGCGGGAGCCGCCTTCTGCGGTTCTGCGCAACCGTCGCTCGGGCACCAAAGACCGGCCGGCGGCGGCGACAGATCGTCCTTCATGACGGCTTTGGCAGCCTCTCCCTCGATCACCTCGGCGGCGATGCCATGCTCGGCCGCCGCCTTGACCCAGGCCCGATAACCATCGACTTCGCGCTGCTTGCGGGTGGCAAAGAAAATGCCGGTCTCGCGGAAACCAGTGTCGCCAACACCATGGGCGCCCATCTCCCGCCATAGACGCATCGCCTCACGGATGAGGTCGAACTCGCGCGGATCGCGGTCGGCTTGCCGGACCCAACCCCAGTTGCGGCTCGACTGCTCGCCGCCGATATGCCCCTTCTCTAGGAGCACCACCTTAAGGCCGCGTTCGGCCAGATAGAGCGCCGAGCTGGTTCCAATGATCCCGCCACCAATGACGACGACGTCGGCCTCCTTCGGCATGGCGATATCTGACGGAACGGTATCGACCTGCGGACCCATCTCTGAAACTCCCGGAAGGCACCGGTCACCGCCGGCGATGCAGTCCCGTTTTACGCCAATTTCCAAGCCGATCCAGTCCGGCAGCCTCCCAAGTCCGCCTAAATGTGAAGCTTTTTCCATTCCGGCCGCAGCTTGAGTGACAGCACCTCGGCCTGTATCCCTCGTGAGGTCGTTTCTTTCCGCGGAGCCAGCGATGCTTCTCGCCGCCCTTCAGATGCAATCCCGCCCCTCAGACGTGGCTGCGAACCTCGACCGGCTGGATAAAGCCGCCGCCGAGGCAGCGGCGGGCGGCGCTCGCCTCCTGGTGACGCCGGAACTCGGCCTCGTCGGCTATGGCGCAGGCCCCGACCTTCCGCTTCTGGCGGAGCCGGCCGACGGACCGCTGGCCGAAAGCCTCGCAGCGATCGCCCGCCGACACTCGCTGGCTGTGGTCGCCGGCTTTGCCGAACGCGATGGCGATGCGATTTACAACAGCGCCCTGTTCGTTTCAGCCGATCAACGGGCGGTCTATCGAAAAAGCCACCTTTACGGTGCGTATGAAAAGCGCTGGTTTCGCGCCGCACCGCCTTCGGCGGTGCTTGTCCGTCACGACGGGCTGAGCTTTGGCCTTTTGATCTGCTACGACGTTGAGTTTCCCGAGAACGTCCGGCGTCTTGCCCAGACCGGTGCCGACGCCGTGCTGGTACCGACGGCCCTGCCGAAGGGTGGATCGGGCGAGTTCATCGCCGCCCACATGATTGCCGTTCGTGCCTTCGAGAACCAGATGTTCGTCGCCTATGTCGATAACTGCGGCAGCGATGGCGATTTCGATTATGCCGGCCTTTCTCGTATAGCCGCGCCCGACGGCGCCATTCTCGCAGCGCCGCCCGGTCGGGATGAGACGTTGCTTTTCGCGAGCATCGAACCTTCGGTCTACGCGCGTTCGCGCGCCGAGAACACCTACCTCGCCGATCTCAAGGCTTGAGCGGCAACCGCGACAAAAGCAAACGGCGCGCCTCTTTCGAGACGCACCGCAACAATACCGGCAAGACGCCTGCCTCAGTTGGTGGCAGCGCCCTGCTGCTGCTGCGCCTGCTGCAGGCGGGCAAGATACTGCTGGTAGAGCGCGACGAAGTCGATCGGATCGATCAGCAGCGGCGGGAAGCCACCACGGATGACCGCGTCGGCAATGATCTGGCGCGCGAACGGGAACAGAAGGCGCGGGCCTTCGATGTTCACGTAAGGATGGAGATGCTGAGCCGGCACGTTCTGCACGGTGACGAGACCGCCATAGGTCAGCTCGACGTTGAAGAACACCTCTTCACCGATGGCGGCCTTGGCTTCGAGATGCAGCTCGATCTCATAGTCGCTCTGGCTGCGCTGACGCGAGTTGACGTTGACGCCGATGGAAATCTGCGGCGCGGTCTCGCGAGCCCTGAGGCTGTCTGGCGCCTTGGGGTTTTCGAAGGACAGATCCTTGACGTACTGAGCGACGACGCTCATCGACGGCTGGGCTTCAGCGGCCCCATTTTCGGGCTGAACCGAACTCATTCTCCGCACTCCTCCGGCCAGCCCGGGCGACGATACCCGCAAGGTGACCCGTTGTTTTGGTGGAACCGGCGGCGTTCGATGGCCGTTTCCCGGTTTTTCCGCGGGTCCGAGCGCTATCAGGCTTGGGAGACGAGATCAAGACCGATCGCCGTCACGATCGGGGGGTGGGATCGGCGTGTGATCCGACCAGGGCGAGTCGCCATTGCCCCGGCTTTCCCACTCGTTCTCGTCAAGGTCCACGACACCGTCCTCCTTCGGGCGGCCATAGCCGGACGTCGCCGTCGACACCGTGACGCGAGCGGCGACCGCCCCTATGATCAACCGGCGAATGGGCGCGAACAGCAGCAGGAAAGCCAGCACGTCAGAGAGAAAGCCGGGCAGGATCAGCAGCACGCCGGCAAGAAGCACGACAAAGCCTTCGAGCAGCGTGCCGCTGGGCATGCGGCCACCGGTCAGTTCCCCCTGCACACGGCGCAGGAGACCGAAGCCAACATAACGGAACAGCGCCAGACCGCCAAAAGCGGCGAGCAGAACCAGGCCGACGGTATTGATGACGCCGAGATGTCCACCGACCCAGACCAGTGTCGCGATTTCGGCGATCGGCCAGGCGATGAGAAGGAAAGGCAGGTAGGGCGAAAGGCGCATGTGGGTTCCGGTTCGGGGTATGTGTTCAGCCATGATGCGCAGGGCGGCCTGCCCGGCGCAAGGGGAGCTTCCAGTGCATATGGTCGGAGCACTGGCGATCGCAAGCGGCGGGCTCGCAATCGAAATCGCCGTAGATTCACCGCATGTCCGTCTTTCCCTCGCCGTCGCCGTCGCCTACATAGGCAGACGACAGAAACGCGATGATGCGCCATTTGGCGCCAACTGAGGGAAACGATGCTCGGATGAACGCCTTCCTCGATCTCACCAGCCTCATCTTCCTCGTGATCGCCGTCGTTATCTTCTGGCGCCTCAGAAGCGTGCTCGGCACTCGCACCGGCAACGAGAAGCCCCCCTTCGATCCGTTCGCCGGCCGCAAGGCGGAAGTCGAGCCGCCGCCGGCGGGAGACAATGTGGTGACGCTGCCGCGCGAAGGGCGACCGGACCCGCGCGAAGCGGTGCTTGCCCGCATCGACGAGGCGATTCCCGAGGGCGCGGCCAACGCCGGCCTCAAGGCGATCGCCGCCGCCGATCGAAATTTTGACCTCGACAGCTTCATGGGCGGCGCCAGCGCGGCCTATGAAATGATCGTCTCGGCCTTTGCCGCCGGTGACCGCGCGACGTTGAAGCCTTTGCTATCGCGTGAGGTTTTCGATGGGTTTTCCGGCGCGATCGGCGAGCGCGAAGGACGCGGAGAGAAGATCGACTTTACTTTCGTCGGCATCGACAAGTCGGACGTGGTCGACGCCGGCGTTGAAGGCGGCGTCGCGCAGGTGACAGTGCGTTTCTCCTCGCAGCTCATTTCCGTAACCCGAGGTCGCGATGGCTCGGTGGTCGAAGGCGATCCGCAGAAGGTCGCTGAGGTGACCGATGTCTGGACCTTCGCGCGCGAAGTCAGGTCGTCGGACCCGAACTGGAAGTTGGTCGCCACCGACGCCGGGGCCTGACCTTATCTTGCCCGACGTTTTTCCCGCCGCGCACCTCGTAGAGGTTGATTTCGCCAACCTCGCCGGCTGGGCCGAAGACGACCACGCGGCCGCCTTCCAGGCTTTCCGCCGTTCGGCAATCCGGATGGCCGAGAAACCCTCGACGACCAAGGCGCTCGGTCCGGATGGTTCGGCCCTGCTTCGACAGGGCCGAGCGGCACTCGCGCTTGGCGAAACCATCGATCGTGCCGCTGCCCGCGCTTTCTTCGAGGCGCACTTCAGACCGCTCCGCGTTGAGCCCGTCACAGGGGAAGGCTTCGTCACCGGCTTCTTCGAACCCGAAGTGGACGCACGCCTCCAGCCATCGCTCGCCTTCCCGGTCCCCCTTTATGAGCCGCCTCGCGGCCTGCGCGAGATTGATGCCGGCGACGACGGGCGGGACCTCGATCCGTCCCTGACGTGGGCGCTCGACGACGGACAAGGAATTCTCATCGCATGCCCCGACCGACGGGCGATCATGGCCGGCGCCCTGGATGGACGGGCACGGCCGATTGCCTATGTGAATAGTGCGATCGAGGCCTTCTTCATTCATGTTCAGGGCGCGGCCCGGCTTCGCCTGGCGGATGGTGACCTCCTCAGGATTTCATTCGCCGGAAAGAGCGGGCACGCTTACTTCCCGGTGGCGCGCCTGATGCTCGAACGCGGTGTCGTGGCCAGGGCCTCCGATGCCACCGCCGACACGCTGCGTTCATGGCTCGAAAGTCTCGCCCCGCAGGAGAGGCGGGCGGCACTCGCCCGCAATCCCTCCTACATCTTCTTTCGCGAGGCACCGGTCGAGGATCCTTCGCTTGGCCCGATCGCCGCCGCCGGCGTGCCGCTGACGGCAGGTCGGTCACTGGCCGTCGACCGCTCGCAGATCACCTTTCATGCACCGGTGTTCGTCGAGGCCGACCTTGCTGCCGGACCGTTCCGCCGCCTGATGGTGGCGCAGGATACGGGGTCGGCGATCGTCGGTCCGGCCCGTGGCGACATCTTCTTCGGTTCGGGTGACGCCGCCTTTGCGCTGGCGGCCCGGGTGCGTGACAACGCCCGCTTTACCCTGCTCGTACCGCGGGAGGTCTAGCCATGTCCCGCCGCAAAGGCCGATCGCTAGCTCCCGAGGAGGAGGAACTCTGGCGAACGGTGAAGAAAACCGTGACGCCACTTCGCCCTGAAAAGGCCGCGCCGCCACCGCCGGCAGCGCTCGCCGCACAACCCGAACCACAACGGTCCCTGGTCCAGCTGCCTACGACCGCTTCCACTGCCCCGGCTCCCAAGCCAGCCTTGCCGAAGCTGCATCCGTTCGGCAAGCGCGAGCGGCAGGCGGTCAACCGGGGCCGCACCGCCATCGACGGCCGTCTCGACTTGCACGGTTACCGGCAGGATGAAGCGCATGCCCGTCTTTCCGGCTTTCTGTCCTATGCGCAGTCCATGGGCTGGAAGGTAGTGCTGGTGATCACCGGCAAAGGGCGGCCCGGAGGCGACTTTCAAAGCTTGCATGATCACGAACGTGGCGTGCTGAGGCGTGTCGTGCCACTGTGGCTGAGCCTGCCGGAGTTTCGGCGTGTGGTGCTGGGCTACGAGGATGCCGGGCCGGTGCACGGCGGCGGCGGCGCTCTCTACGTGCGGATCCGCAAGAGGAAGTGACATGACCCCGTTCGGCGCCCGCCTGCGCGATATTCGCGAGGCGCGCGGCATGACCTTGAAGTCGATGGCGGCTGCGATCGGTGTATCGCCGGCCTATCTGTCGGCGCTCGAGCACGGCCGGCGCGGTCGACCGACCTGGGACCTCCTGCAACGGATCATCGGCCACCTCAACATCATTTGGGACGAGGCCGAGGAGCTCGAGCGGTTGGCGGATTTATCGCACCCTCGTGTCGTCATCGACACCGAGGGGCTTACGCCGAAGGCGACGGAAGTGGCCAATCGTCTTGCCGAGCGAATCGGCAGCCTCGACGAGAGCAAGCTCGATCAACTGATCGAGCTGATCGGCAAGCGCTGATCCGCCCGATCAGCCACCCGCCGCTCGGGCCGGCAGCGTCAGAAGATAGGCCGGCAAGGTAACGACGGCGCCAGCCGTGGAGCCGATGAGACTGCCAAACGATCCGGTCAGGCCTCGAGCCGTCTCCGAGAAACTGCCTTGCGCCGTCGCCAGACGGTCACCCCGTTTCAGGCGATCGCCGAGGCGGCTCACAAACTCGGGCAAAACGACGGCGAACTTGTTGTGAGCCAGGGAATCGTTCGCCTCGGTGGCCGAGAGATCGATGACGATGACACCGAAATCGGCGATGGCTTCCTTGTCTTCGGTATAGGCGCCAAGGCGCGGCTTTTCGCCGGCAATCAGACCGGACAACCAGAGCGCCTGATCGTCCGACGAGGAGAACAGCACGAACGGATACTTCGGCCGACCGATCACTTCCATTTCCGACTTGAAGACATCGACGTCGATGTCGGGCGCGGCCAGAACCACCGTTCGGAGTTTGCCTCCGAAATCGCCATCGCCGGCGATCTTGGCTTGGCGCAGCGCCTCGACGGTCGCCCAGTTCCCCATCGAGTGGGCAAAAACATAGAGATCCTCGACGCCACTCTGGGCGGCGAGGTGCAGCAACTCTTCCAGACCGTCGCGGGCGATGGTGGCGCTGTCACGGTCGTAGACGTAGTCGAACACGGAGCCGCGCGATGCCCAGGTGAACAGCACCGGCACGCCGTCGAAACCGGTATCGTGCACGATCTGAGTGGCGCGGAAGACGGCCTCGTCGAAATCGGTGTTGAAACCGTGAACGATGACGGCCACCGAGCGACGTCCCTTGGGCAGGGAAGCCAGCCGCGCTGAGAGACGCGTCTTGAACGCCGTCGCGCTGTCGACATAGGCGAGCGAACGCGCCACGAACTGCTTCTTCGGATCGCCGGGCAACGGCGATGGCCACTCGATATTGCCGGTCTTGTGGCTCGGCGGCACCGAGATCGAGAGATCAGCGAAATCGAGCCCGCTCGCC
Organism: Pleomorphomonas sp. NRK KF1; assembly: GCF_023721755.1. Lineage (GTDB taxonomy): Bacteria > Pseudomonadota > Alphaproteobacteria > Rhizobiales > Pleomorphomonadaceae > Pleomorphomonas. The sequence continues at coordinate 185,001 of NZ_JAMDLH010000006.1, forward strand.
CGCTCGCCGTTGAACATCGCGGGCCCCGTCGTCACCCGTTCGCGCGTCGCGGCCACTAGAAGCTCATGCTCGATGGCGTCGGGCGCCGGCGCGGTCGTCACTTCGAGAGCGCCGCCGTCGGGCCGCGACCCCGCGCAGGCCGCGAGGAAAAGGATAGGCAGGAGGAGAGCGAAACGAAAGCGCATGGCGACCCAGCAGCAAGGAGCACCCTGTTCTAGCCGAGCGGATGCGAACAGGCCAAGCCCGAACTGGCCCGCTGGACAAAAGGCTGCGGGAAATGCCATGACAGCCGAGATTTTTCCATCCTGTCGTCGCCGTTCTCGAATGACGACATGCCGGGGTCGTCATCCATGTCCGCCGCCAAGATCGCCGATGTCGCGGAAGCCGAGGCCTTCCTCGCTGCCAATCCGGACGTTGTCCAGTTCGAGTGCTTCCTGACCGATTGCTCGGGCGTACAACGCGGCAAGATGCTGCGCCGGTCCGAACTAGTCGGAGCCTATCGCGCAGGTCGGCCGCTGCCCTGCTCGGTGTTGTCACTCGACATAAAGGGAGCCGATGTGGAGGAAACCGGGCTGCTCTGGGAACAGGGCGACGCGGACCGCGTTTGTCGCCCCGTCGTGGGCACGCTCGCCCGTTCGCCCTGGCGGGAGACTCCGACTGCCCAGTTCATCCTCACATCCTTTGAAGGCGATGGGACGGGGTCGGCCAGCGACCCACGTCACGGCCTCGCGCGGGTCGTTGACGAGGCAATGTCACTTGGTTTGCGACCGGTCGCCGCAGTCGAGCTCGAGTTCTATCTTCTCGACGGTCGCGCCGCGGCCGAGGGAAGGGTGGCGCCCCCGACGGCACTGAACGGGTTCCGCCAGACCGACCTCCAGGCCTATCTCGTCCAGGATCTCTCAGATTTTTCCGAGTTCCTTGAGGCCGTCTACACCGCTGCCGAAGTGGCCGGCCTGCCGGCTCGCACCTTGATCTCGGAGTATTCGCCCGGCCAGTTCGAGATCGTTCTGGAACACCGCGACGACGCGCTCCGGGCCGCCGACGACGCTGTCCTCTGGAAGCGTCTCGTCAAGGGCGTTGCCGAGCGCCACGGGTTCGTCGCCACCTTCATGGCCAAGCCCTACGAAGCGTTCGCCGGCTCCGGCGCCCATTTCCACGTCAGCCTTTGCGACGAGACCGGCAAGAACCTTTTCGCGGGCCGCGAGCCGGAAGGCAACGCGCTTCTCCGACAGGCCATTGCCGGACTTGAGGCGACGATGGCCGAAAGCATGGCGATCTTCGCCCCCAACGCCAATAGCTACAGACGATTCAAGCCCAACTCCTACGCACCGCTTGGGCCAGCCTGGGCGATCGACAACCGCTCTGTACCGATCCGTGTCACCGGTGGGCCGCCGGAGACGCGACATCTCGAACAGCGCGTGGCCGGCGCCGATGCCAACCCCTACCTGGCGCTCGCCGCGGTGATCGCCGGCATGATCGAGGGCATTGAGGCAAAACGCGAACCGTCAAAGCCGATCAGCGGCAACGGCTACTCGCAGGTGCCGCCGTCGCTGCCGCGCTTCTGGCCGGAGGCGCTTCGGCGGGCACGCGGCTCCGAGTTCCTGAAGCGTCGGCTCGGGGAGCGGCTGGTCGATATCTACCTCACCATCAAGGAAGCGGAATGCGACCGCTTCTTCGCCGAGATAAGCGATCGCGACATTCACTGGTACCTGAGGCTCGCATAAGGGACGCCGGACAGCCATGACGGCAGCCCGGCAGAGGCCTTACTCCTTGTCCTTGCCGTTCTTGATCTTCAGAAACTTCGGCCCCTTGCCGAGAATCTTGTCGTCGATCTCGCCGATGGCGGCCAGGTTCTTGCGATCATAGTCCAGCTTCGACAGCAGGTAGCGGATGGCGTTGAGGCGGGCCCGCTTCTTGTCGTTGGAGCGAACGACGATCCAGGGGCTGAGGTCGGAGTGGCTGGCCTTCAGCATGTGGTCGCGGGCGGCGGTGTACTGATCCCACATGCCCAGCGCCTTGAGATCGACCGGGGAAAGCTTCCAGATGCGCAGGGGATCGTGGCGGCGGTCGTGGAACCGCTTGAGCTGCATCTCACGACCGATGTCGAGCCATATCTTGATCAGCACGATGCCGTCGTGGATCAACATGCGCTCGAAATGCGGGACCTCCTCAAGGAAAAGCTCGGTTTCCTCGGCCGTGCAAAAGCCCATGACCGGCTCGACGACGGCGCGGTTGTACCAGGAGCGGTCAAAGAACACGATTTCGCCCTTTGTCGGTAGTTCCTTGACGTAACGCTGGAAGTACCACTGGCCCCGTTCGACATCCGACGGCTTGGTGAGCGCCACATGGCGGGCGGAGCGCGGATTCATATATTCAAGGAAGGTGCCGATGGTGCCGCCCTTGCCGGCAGCGTCGCGACCCTCCAGAAGCACGACAATGCGCTGGCCGGTGTCGTTGGCCCACTTCTGCAGCTTGACCAGTTCGATCTGCAGAACCCTCAGCTCCTCGAGATAGGGCTTTTCCTTGAGGCTCTCTTTGTAGGGATAACCACCGGAACCGAGCGCCTCCATTTCGATCTCCTCGGGGAGATAGGGATTGTCGAGATCGAAGGTGACCTTGCCAAGCGTGATCGGCGGCGCGTCGGGCGCTTGCGTCGCCAATACGGCGGCGCCCTCGCGGGCGGCGATCAGCTCGACGCTCGACACGAAACGACGCCCCATGTCATTCGTCGATTTGTCTTTCTTTCCCATCGGCTTTCCCCCAGAATCCGCGTGCCCGCCTTGGCGGCGGGCACGGCGAGCCGCGCCACAACCGTCATAAAAGACGTCTATCAATATGACAGACTCCGCGTTTCCGCTTAAGGACCAATGAACATCATGAGCCCCACGCCGGACAGGCCGGAAAACAGCGACGCGGTGCGTGACGGACGGGGACGCTTTGCTGAATCGATTGCCGAAGGCCGCTTGCAGACAGTGCTCGCAGCGGCAGCCGCTTTCTGGCTGGTCATGTTGTTCGCAGCCGATCTTGAACCGGTCGTGGCGATACTGGGGCTTGTCTCCACGGCAACCGCCGCCGTCTGCGCCCTGCCGACAGGAGGAAAAGCAGCAAAATCGCGTCCGGCCGATCGCTCTCCAGCTCGCCGCTGGCCTGACACCGGCATGAAGCTGCTGCTCGACGGAATGGACGAACCGGCCTTCCTGACCGACGCCGATGGTACGTTGCGCTATCAGAATGCCGCCGCCGCCGCCGAGTTCGGATCGGCCCGTATGGGCGATCCGCTCGCTTTCCGCCTGCGCGTGCCGGAGATCCTCGACGCCGTTCAGCGCGCGGGGCAGGGAGAAAGCCTACCACCGGTGCGCTTCGTCGAACGTGGCACGGGAGGGGAGCGGCACTTCGTCGTCCGTTGCTCGCCGCTACGCCTGCCTCGCCCCGAACCCAAGCGGCGGCCGGATTTCGTTCTGTTGCGATTCCGGGACGAGAGCGATGCCGTTCGTTTGGACCGCATGCGCAGCGATTTCATAGCCAACGCCAGTCATGAACTCAGAACCCCGCTCGCCTCGCTTACGGGCTTCATCGAAACGCTGCTCGGCCCGGCCCGACGCGACGAAGCCAACCGCGAGCGATTTCTCACCATCATGCTGGAACAGGCCCGGCGCATGGGCCGACTGATTGACGATCTGATGTCGCTGTCGCGGCTCGAGATGAAGGCACACCTCCGTCCGACCGGCACCGTCGATCTGGCCGAGGTGCTCCCGTCGGTGGCCGACATGCTGGCGCCGGTCGCAGCCGTTCGAAAGGCCGCGATCGTCATGGGAAGCAGCCCAGCCGATGCACCCATCGCCGGTGATCGTGATGAACTGACGCAGGTTTTTGCCAACCTGGTCGAGAACGCAGTCAAGTATGGCCACGAGAGCGGCAACGTCACTCTGACGCTCGCAGAGGAAGTGGGCGACGACGGACGGCCCGGTTTCCGGGTCAGCGTATCCGACGATGGCCCGGGCATCGCTGCCGAACATTTGCCGCGTCTGACCGAACGCTTCTACCGCGTCGATGCTGCGCGGAGCCGAGAGCAGCGTGGGACCGGTCTCGGCCTCGCCATCGTCAAGCACATCATCAACCGCCATCAGGGACGGCTCGTCATCCGTTCGGAGGTTGGAGTCGGCACCACTGTCAATGTCTGGTTGCCCCGGCGGCCGGACCTATCCGGTTCCGAGATGACGAAAGAGACAGGTACAGCCGTCATCGAAGAACTCAATACCTAGATTTCAATAATTATTTCAATTTCTTATATTGTCACAATATTGTAGCCCATCTGTCATAGAAGGGTAGTGCCAGGTCGATAGGGTCCGCGACGTGACGGGGACGAGACAGCCAACGGGCTTTCAGGGCTCCGACCGTCATGATCCTAAACCTTTAGGAGTACTCCCGTGAAATTCTCCACCGCCGCCAGCGCCTTCGTGCTCGGCCTTTGCGCCACCGGCACGGCCGCCTTCGCCGCCGAGCAGATCCACATCGCCGGCTCCTCCACCGTTCTGCCCTATGCGACCATCGTCGCCGAGGCCTTCGCCGAAGCCAACCCGAACTTCAAGGCGCCGATCGTCGAGGGTGGCGGTTCGTCGGCCGGTCTCAAGGAGTTCTGCAAGGGCGTCGGCGACGACACCATCGACATCGCCGATGCCTCCCGTCCCATCAAGGACAGCGAGCTCGAAGCCTGCAAGGCGGCCGGCGTGACCGAAGTCCAGGAAATTCGCATCGGCTATGACGGCATCGTCTTCGCGTCCGACATCAAGGGTCCGGACTTCGCCTTCGAGCCGGCCGATTGGTTCAACGCCATCGGCGCCCAGGTTCTGAAGGACGGGCAGCTCGTCGACAATCCGAATGCCAAGTGGTCCGACGTCAAGGCCGACTTCCCGGACTGGGAGATCGCCGCCTACATTCCCGGCGAAAAGCATGGCACGCGCGAAGTGTTCGAGCTCAACGTTCTTCTCGCCGGCTGCAAGGCGACCAAGGCCTATGACGCCTTCATCGCTTCCGGTCTTGCCAAGGGCGACGCCGAGAAGGCCTGCTACAAGGTGCGCAAGGACGGCAAGGCGGTCGACATCGACGGCGAGTACAACGAGACGCTCGCCCGCATCGACTCGAACAAGACCGGCATCGGCGTGTTCGGCCTTGCCTTCTACGAGAACAATCAGGACAAGCTGAAGGTCGCCACGATGAGCGGCATCGCCCCGTCGGTGGAGACCATCTCCAAGGGCGAGTATCCCGTGTCGCGTCCGCTGTTCTTCTACGTGAAGAAGGCCCACCTCGGCGTCGTTCCGGGTCTCAAGGAATATGTCGAGTTCTTCCTTGCCGACCAGATGATCGGCCCGCGCTCGCCGGCCGTCGCCAAGGGCCTCGTCCCGGCGCCGAAGGACGAACGCCAGAAGGTCCTGGCCGACTTCCAGGCCGGCAAGACCCTCTGATCGATCGATACGATTTTCGGAAGGGCCTCTCCTCGGAGGCCCTTCCTTCTTGCGCCGCGCCGATCGGCGGGCGAAACATCGGGGAGGCCGCATGGGTCCGCTCTGGCTGCTCGCGCTGATCGCGGGTCTTTCGTTCTTCGGCTTCGTGCTGGGCCGTTGGAAGTCTGTCGTCCTCTCAGGCAAGGGGCGCGGAACGCTCGCCGCCCGCCCCGGTTACTACGGCGCCTATGTGCTGATCTGGACTGCGATGCCGGCGCTGCTGATCCTCGTCGCGCTGTCGATCGCCAAGCCGATCCTCATCGAGCATACCGTTCGCGCCAACCTGCCCGAGCAGGTTCTGGCCAACTCCACACAGCTGTCGCTCGAGGTTTCCGGCGTCGAGCAGGTGGCCGCCGGGCTCAAGCTCGTAACTCCCGAGGAACTTGAGAACATCCGCATCGGCGTCGTGTCGGCGCGTTCGGTGTTCGCCCAGCACGGCCTGCCGCTTGGCCAGGATGTCAAGCCCTACCAGCTGACCGCCGCCGGTGCGCTCAACCTCGTTTCGGATGGTCTCGATACCGCGGTCGACGCGGCGGTTGTCGCCGCTCTCGCTTTCGGCCTGATCTTCGCCTTCGTCCGCGTGAAGCCGCGCCTCAGAGCCCGCAACCTCGTCGAGAACACCGTTCTGGTGTTGTTGATCGCCGCGTCATCGGTTGCCATCCTCACCACCATCGGCATCGTCCTTAGCCTGCTGTTCCAGGCTCTGCAGTTCTTTTCCATGGTGTCACCGGTCAGCTTCTATTTCGGTACGGTCTGGGACCCGCGGTTTGCCGCCGCCGGCTCGACGGAGAGCGGTCAGTTCGGCTTCCTGCCCCTCTTCTGGGGTACGCTCTACATTTCATTCTTCGCCATGGTCGTGGCCGTGCCGGTCGGTCTCTTCTCGGCTGTATACATGGCCGAGTACGCCACCTCGAAGGTCCGTTCGGTCGCCAAGCCCCTCATCGAGATCCTGGCCGGCATCCCAACTATCGTCTACGGCTTCTTCGCCCTGACAACGGTGGGGCCGCTCATTCGCGATTACATCGCCATGCCGCTCGGCCTCGGCACCTCGGGCAACAATGTGCTCACCGCCGGTCTGGTGATGGGCATCATGATCATTCCCTACGTCTCCTCGCTTTCCGACGACATCATCACGGCCGTTCCTCGCTCGTTGCGTGACGGCTCGCTGGCCCTTGGCGCCACCCGGTCCGAAACCATGCGGCAGGTGATCCTGCCAGCGGCGCTGCCCGGCGTGGTCGGTGCGATCCTGCTCGCCGTGTCGCGCGCCATCGGTGAGACGATGATCGTCGTGCTGGCGGCCGGCGTCGCAGCTCGCGCCTCGCTCAATCCATTCGAGGAAATGACCACCATAACCGTGAAGATCGTCAATCAGCTGACCGGCGACCTCGAGTTCACCAGTCCGCAAACCCTGGTGGCCTTCGCGCTGGGCATCACGCTGTTCGTCATCACGCTCGGCCTCAACGTGCTGGCGCTGACCATCGTCCGCAAGTACCGGGAGCAATACGAATGACGGAAGCCGCTTCTACAGTTCCCGCCTCCCGGCTCGGCGGCGCGGAAGTCCGGAAGATCTCCAAGATCGATATTGGCCTGAAGCGTCGTTACGCAGCCGAACGCCGTTTCCGCACCTACGGCGTTCTGGCTGTGACCATTGCCATCTGTTTCCTGGTCGCTCTGTTCAGCTCCATCGTGTCTCGGGGCTACACCGCCTTCCAGCAGACGCGCATCAGCATGATCGTCGACTTCGACCCGAACATCATCGCACCGGATGGTGATCGGTCCGCCGACGCGGTCATGTCCGGCAACGCCTTTCGCTTTGACGATCTGATCGCCGCCTCGCTCCAGAAGACGCTGGAACTCGACCCCAACGACGAGGATGCCCTCTACGACGCTCTCGATCTGCTGTCCAAGGGCTCGGCGCCGATGCTGAGAAGCATGATCGCCAATGACCCTTCGCTAATCGGCACCAAGAGAAACGTCGACTTCTACGCCACCGGTGACGTCGATTCCTTCATCAAGGGCTCGATTAGGGCCGACATTCCCGAAAGCCAGCGCCTCATCAAGGACAAGCATATCGCCCTCATCGAGAAGCTCGAGAATGAGGGGGCCCTGCGGCTTGCCTTCAATACCGGGCTGTTCACCAACGGTGCCTCGACGCGGCCGGAAATGGCCGGTGTCGGCGTGGCGTTGGTCGGTTCGCTCTACATGATGCTGGTCGTGCTGGTGCTGTCGCTGCCGCTCGGCGTGGCTGGGTCGATCTACCTCGAAGAGTTCGCTCCGAAGAATCGCTGGACCGATCTGATCGAGGTCAACATCAACAATCTCGCGGCCGTTCCGTCCATCGTCTACGGCCTTCTCGGTCTCGCCGTCTTCATCAACTTCGCCCACCTGCCGCGCTCGGCAAGCTTGGTCGGCGGTCTGGTGCTGACGCTGACGACCCTGCCAACCATCATCATCGCCACCCGCGCCGCGCTGAAAGCGGTGCCTCCGTCGATCCGCGAGGCCGGCCTGGGCGTCGGCGCCTCGAAGATGCAGACGGTCTTTCACCATGTTCTTCCGCTGGCCATGCCCGGCGTGCTCACCGGAACGATCATTGGTCTCGCGCATGCCCTTGGCGAAACGGCGCCGCTGCTGATGATCGGCATGAAGGCCTTCGTCGTCGAATACCCGACGACGCCTTTCGACCCTGCGACGGCGCTGCCTACCCAGATCTACATGTGGGCAACCGAACCCGAGCGTGCCTTCACCGAGCGAACCTCGGCGGCAATCATCGTGCTGCTCGCCTTCCTGCTCGCCATGAACAGTCTCGCCATCATTCTCCGCCGCGCCTTCGAGCGTCGCTGGTAACCCGTTCCCGGAGTTTTCGCCATGTCCGCAGTCCAGGCCACGACGGCCTTCGACACAGTCCGCACTCCCGATCCGGCGAACCGCCCGATTAAGATCCACACGGCCAGTGTCAAGGTGACCTACGGCCAGAAGGAAGCGCTGCACGGCGTTTCCATCGACATCCCCGAGAAGGCCGTGACCGCCTTTATCGGCCCGTCCGGTTGCGGCAAGTCGACCTTCTTGCGCTGCATCAATCGCATGAACGACACCATCGCCGGCGCGCGCGTCGAAGGAACCATCAAGCTCGACGATCAGGATATCTATGATCCCGATCTCGATGTGGTGGAGCTTCGGGCCCGCGTCGGCATGGTGTTCCAGAAGCCGAATCCCTTCCCCAAATCGATCTTCGACAATGTCGCCTACGGGCCGCGCATTCACGGCCTCGCCCGCTCCAAGGCCGACCTGGAGGAAATCGTCGTCACCTCGCTGCAAAAGGCATCGTTGTTCAACGAGGTCAAGGATCGGCTCAGCGAGCCCGGCACCGGTCTTTCCGGTGGCCAGCAGCAGCGACTTTGCATCGCTCGCGCGATCGCGGTCTCTCCGGAAGTCATCTTGATGGACGAGCCCTGCTCGGCGCTCGATCCAATTGCCACCGCCAAGGTGGAAGAATTGATCGACGAACTTCGGGCCAACTTCACCATCGTGATCGTGACGCATTCCATGCAGCAAGCGGCACGCGTGTCGCAGCGGACGGCCTTCTTCCATCTCGGTCACCTGATCGAGGAAGGTCCTACGGACCACGTCTTCACCAATCCGCTTGAGCAGCGGACGCAGGATTACATCACGGGCCGCTTCGGCTAATCGGAAACGGCAGGAGATTTCCATGGAACATACGGTTTCCGCTTACGACGACGACCTCAAGGCGATCGCGCGCATGGTCACCGAAATCGGCGGCCTCGCCGAGCGGGCCGTCGGCGATTCGGTCGCGGCCTTGACCCGCCTCGACCTCGCTCTCGCCCAGCGCGTCGTCGCGGGCGACAAGGAACTCGACCGGCTGCAGCACGAGATCGAGGAAAAGGCGATCCTGGTCATCGCCCGCCGCCAGCCGATGGCCAACGACCTCCGGGAAATCGTCGGCGCCATGCGCATCGCCAACGACATCGAGCGCATCGGCGATCTCGCAAAGAACATTGCCAAGCGCGTCGTCGCCATCAACGGCGTCTTCCCCAACAAGCAGCTCATCACCGGCGTCGAGCATATGTGCGAAATCGCCTTGCAGCAGCTCAAGCGGGTGCTCGATGCCTTCGCCAGCCAGGACGACCAGGCGGCAGGGGCGGTGCGCCAGCGCGACGACGAGATCGACGCGCTCTATACGTCGCTGTTCCGCGAACTCCTCACCTACATGATGGAGGATCCGCGCAACCTTACCTTCTGCATCCATCTGCTGTTTTGCGCCAAGAATATCGAGCGGATCGGCGATCACGCTACGAACATTGCCGAGTCCGTGCATTATGTCGTGACGGGCCGGTCCTACGAAGAAGAGCGGCCGAAGGCCGACGCTTCGATCACCAGCACCATCAGCGGTTCCTAACAAGCCTAGGAGTTGAGGACGACCATGGCCAAGGTGATGATCGTCGAGGACGAAGAGGCAGTATCGCTGATGCTGCGCTACAACCTCGAAGCCGAGGGCTTCGAGGTGGAGCAGGCTTTCCGCGGCGACGAGGCCGATATTCGCCTCAAGGAGATCACCCCCGATCTGCTGCTGCTCGATTGGATGCTGCCGGGTCTCTCAGGCATCGAACTTTGTCGTCGCCTCAGGGCGCGACCGGAAACCGAACGGCTGCCGGTGATCATGCTGACGGCGCGTGGCGAGGAATCGGAACGGGTTCGCGGACTTGCGACCGGTGCCGACGATTATGTGGTGAAACCGTTCTCGGTTCCCGAGCTGATCGCCCGCGTCAAGGCAATGCTTCGACGCGCCAAGCCGGAAGCCGTGTCCAGCCTGCTGATGGCCGGCGACATCGAGCTCGACCGCGAGACACGGCGCGTCCGCCGCTCGGCGCGCGAGATCCATCTCGGGCCGACAGAGTTCCGGCTTCTGGAGTTCCTGATGCAGTCGCCCGGTCGGGTGTTCTCGCGCGAACAACTGCTCAACGGCGTGTGGGGCCATGATGTCTATGTCGACGAACGCACCGTCGACGTGCACGTCGGCCGCCTCCGGAAATCGATCAACCGTGGCCGCGCCCGCGATCCGATCCGCACGGTCCGCGGTTCGGGCTACTCCTTCGACGAGAAGTTCGCCGCCAGCTAAGTCGTTCTTGTCATTCCAGGCTTGACGATCCCGTCCGCTTTTCTCGTTTACGCTTCGCGGCCCGATGGTCTAGGTTCCCTTCCGTCATCCGAGAGGGAACCTGAAATGCTGGCGGGCAAGCGCATTCTGATCGTCATTGGCGGTGGTATCGCCGCCTACAAGGTGCTTGAGGTGATCCGGCGCCTCAAGGAGCGTGGCGCCCAGGTCCGCGTGATCCTGACCCATTCGGGCAAGGAGTTCGTGACACCGATGACGGTCGGAGCGCTCTCGGGCGAGAAGGTGTTCAGCGACCTGTTCGACCCGACAGAAGAGCAGGACATCGGACACATCGTGCTGTCGCGCGACACGGACCTGATCCTGGTGGCGCCCGCCACCGCCAACCTCATAGCCCGCATGGCCAACGGCATTGCCGACGAACTTGCCACGGCCAGCCTGCTTGCCGCCGCCGCGCCGATCATCGTCTGCCCTGCCATGAACCAGCGCATGTGGGCGCACCCAGCCACTCAGCGCAATGCGGCACAGCTCGCCGCCGACGGTGTCCGCTTCATCGGTCCGGCAGAAGGACGAATGGCCGAGCGCAACGAAACCGGTGTCGGCCGCCTGTCCGAACCGATGGAGATCGTTGCCGGCGTAGAGGCTTTCTTCGCCCAGGCGGAACAGCCAAAGCCGCTGGTCGGTCGGCACGTGCTCGTCACGTCCGGCCCGACCATCGAGCCGATCGACCCGGTGCGTTTCATCACCAATCGCTCCTCGGGAAAACAAGGACATGCCGTTGCCGCCGCCGCCGCCCGCGCTGGCGCTCGCGTGACCCTGATCTCCGGTCCGGTCTCGATTCCCGATCCCAGTGGAGTCGATGTCGTTCGCGTTGAAACCGCGCAACAGATGTTCGAGGCCGTGTTTTCCGCCCTGCCGGCGGACGCTGCGATCATGGCCGCGGCCGTATCCGATTGGCGACCGACGAGCGTGGCGCACGAGAAGATCAAGAAAACGGCCGGCGACCCGCCGCCACTCCTGTTCGTCGAGAATCCGGATATCCTGGCGACGCTCGGCCATGGCGCTCAACGGCCGAAGATCGTCGTTGGATTCGCCGCCGAAACGACCTCCATAGAAGCCAATGCCGCCCGAAAGCTTGCGACCAAGGGCGCCGACTACATTGTCGCCAATGACGTGTCGGCGACTGGCGGCGTGTTTGGCAGCGATGTCAACAGGGTCCGCATCCTGTCGAAGTCGGGTATGGATGTCTGGCCGACACTGTCCAAGGAAGAGGTGGCCGAGCGGCTGATTGCGCTGGTCGCCGATCGGCTACGCTGATTTTCGATTCGCCCCCGCAACAAGCCAGCTTTTCTGAGGTTCTTCATGATCGAGGTTGCTCTTTTACGTCTGCCGCATGCCAAGGACCTGCCGCTCCCCGCTTATCAGAGCGAGGATGCAGCCGGTCTCGATCTTCTGGCGGCCGTCGAAGAGCCCATGACCCTGCAACCACTCGGGCGCGCGTTGGTACCGACGGGTCTCGCCTTGGCACTGCCATCCGGTTATGAGGCGCAGGTTCGGCCGCGATCGGGGCTTGCAGCCAAACATGGCGTGACCGTGCTCAACTCACCCGGCACGATCGATGCCGACTATCGCGGTGAGATAAAGGTCATCCTGATCAATCTCTCCGACACGCCCTTCCCCATTGAACGCGGGGAGCGCATCGCCCAGATGGTGATCGCGCCGGTCAGCCGTGCCCGCCTCGTCGAAACGGACGCACTTGACGCGACGGTTCGAGGCGCCGGCGGCTTCGGGTCGACAGGTCGTTCCTGATGGAAGGGCAATTCATTCTCGCCTGCTCCTGAAGTGAGGAATCATTTTCCAATCCTATCGCTCGTTGCGACCTCGGTTGACTGGTGACGTTCTGCTGCCCTCGATAGAATGGGTCCAACTTCAGAAGGCCCGCACAACGAGGATTTTCCCATGAGCGATCTTTCCCGCCGCGGTCGCGGCAAGATCTACGCCTCCATTACCGACACCATCGGCGACACGCCGCTTGTCCGTTTCGACAAGCTGGCCAAGGAGAACGGTGTCAAGGCGACCATTCTCGGCAAGCTCGAGTTTTTCAATCCCATCGCCTCGGTCAAGGATCGCATCGGTGTTGCGATGATCGAGGCGCTGGAGACGCAGGGAAAGATCAAGCCCGGCGAATCCACCCTGATCGAACCGACCTCGGGCAACACGGGTATTGCGCTGGCCTTCGTCGCGGCGGCCAAGGGCTACCGGTTGATACTGGTCATGCCGGAATCGATGTCTCTCGAGCGCCGCAAGATGCTGAAGCTTCTCGGTGCCGAGCTTGAACTGACCGAAGCCGCCAAGGGCATGAAAGGCGCCATTGCCAGGGCCAACGAGTTGGCATCCACCATACCCGGCGCCATTATCCCGCAGCAGTTTGAGAACCCCGCCAATCCAGAGGTCCATCGCGTCAGCACTGCCGAAGAAATCTGGAACGACACCGAAGGCAAGGTTGACATCTTCGTTTCCGGCATCGGTACCGGCGGCACGATTACCGGCGTCGGCCGCGTGCTGAAGGAACGCAAGCCCGAGGTGAAGGTGGTTGCCGTCGAACCGAACGAGAGCCCCGTGCTGTCGGGTGGCAATCCCGGACCGCACAAGATCCAGGGCATCGGCGCCGGTTTCGTCCCGTCGGTGCTCGACACCAAGGTTTATGACGAGATCCTGCCGGTCCCCTCGGAAGAGGCGCTCTCTACCGCTCGGCAGGTTGCGAAGCTCGAAGGCGTGCCGGTCGGAATTTCTTCGGGCGCGGCGCTGGCCGCGGCGATCAAGCTCGGTCAGAGGCCTGAAAACGCCGGCAAGACCATCGTGGTGATCGTGCCGTCCTTTGCCGAACGTTACCTGTCGACCGCCTTGTTCGAGGGGCTTGCCTGATCGGCGTCCGCTTGAGCGAGCAGGGACGGAGCTTTTTCGGCGGTCGGTGCCTTCAGGGTGCCGGCCGCCTTCTTCTTGGCAAGATCGACGAAGAAGGCGAGGATGATGTCGCCAACCCCGGCATCCGAGATTAACGCCGCAGCATCGACCGGGTTGAAGAATCGCACTTCGCGCTGATCCTTTTCCTGCCAATGATCGAGTTGCCGTTCGACGGCCAGGGGAAAGACATCGACCAGGACCTTTTCCTGGCGCTTGGGAAACTGCTTCACATATGTGAAGCGACCAATGGACTTCGGGGCCGCGCTGCCGATCAGCCCAGCCTCTTCCATGGCTTCGGTTTCCGCGCTTTCGTGCGGCTTCAAGCCTTTGATCGGCCAGCCCTTGGGCAAGATCCAACGGCCGCTGTCGCGCGTGGTGATCATCACCACCTCGTAGCCCTCGGCCGTCAGACGATAGGGCAGGGCGGCGACCTGCCGGAACTTTTCGGGCGTCGCCTTAGCCACAACCGACCCTTTCGGAGACTTGATCACCACAAGCGCCTCCCGTCCGTTCAAGCGGGTGGAACGAGCGCTGGGGCGCTCTATGACATAATTCGCCGGCTAAGGACAGCCTAACCGGGCAGCCCCGGTAAAATGCTGACCTGGCTGCGTTCGTCAGGCCGTTTCCGCTTGCTCGCCATTGTCGAGATAGGTGTTCCAGAGCGCCTTCTCTCCGATAGCCGCGATGAAGGCGACGTGCGCCTCCGCTTCAGCGACCGAAAGACGTGGAGGCAAGGGGGAAGGGCGCGGACGCAAGGCAACACGACCACCGACATCGCCGCTTGAGGCCGACTGCGCGGATACCGTCAGATCAAGGCCGGCCTGCCGGCCACCAGTCAACTCGAGATAGACTTCGGCCAGGAGCTCGGCATCAAGCAGAGCGCCATGCTTGATGCGCTTGGAGCGATCGATACCGTAGCGGTTACACAATGCATCAAGGCTGGCTGGCGCTCCTGGATGCTTGCGACGCGCCATCATTAGCGTGTCGATGACCCGCTCGGGGCCGAAAGTCGAACGCCCGGACGCCTTCAGTTCGAAGTTGATGAACCCCATGTCGAAGCTGGCATTGTGAGCAACCAGCTGGGCCTCGCCGACAAAATCAACAAAGGCGTCGGCGACCTCCTCGAAGCGCGGCTTGTCGGCCAGAAACTCGTCGGACAACCCGTGGACGTCGAAGGCTTCCTGCGGGACCGACCGACCCGGATTGATGTAGACATGGAAGTTGCGGCCGGTCGGGAAGCGATTGACCACCTCAACGCAGCCGATTTCAACAAGACGGTCGCCCGTCTTGGGATCGAGGCCAGTGGTTTCGGTATCGAAGACGATTTCACGCATGGATGAATCCTGCCTGCCGGCGACAAGGATTTCAAGGAAATCCGGCCTGCTTGTCCCCCGGCAATTCCCTAGAGAAGCAGTTGACGGAGAATGGCCTCGACCGATGCCTTGGCCACATCGATACCGTTTCCGGAGGGGACGATGAAATCGGCTCGGGCTCTTTTGTCGGCGTCCGGCATTTGCCGTGCGAGAATTGCCTCGAGTCTTTCCGGCGTCATGCCGGGGCGGGCGAGCACGCGGGTTCGCTGCACCTCTGCCGGGGCCGACACCACGACTATCTTGTCGACGTCGCCCTGGCGGCCGGTTTCAAAGAGAAGAGGGATGTCGAGCACCACAGCCGGCGCACCGGCGCGTCGATATCGTTCGACAAAGTCGTCTTCGGACCGTCGTACCGCTGGATGAACGATGGCTTCCAGCCTTTGGAAGGAATCGGCATCGCCGGAAAGGCACTCGGCCAGCCGGGCACGATCCACCCGACCTCCCACAGTCGTTCCCGGAAAGGCTGCCTCGATGTCGTCGGCGAGCGAGCCTTCGTAAAGGGCGTGCACCGTCGCATCGGCATCGAAGACCGGCAGACCCGCTTGCCGGAACAGATCGGCGGTGGTGGTCTTGCCCATGCCGATCGAGCCGGTGAGGCCAATGACGATCAAAGGTCGGCCTCAATCAAGGCTCGGAGGTCCGCTGTTACCGATGGCTGTTGACCGAACCAGCGCCTAAAGCCGGGAACCGCCTGGTGGAGCAGCATGCCGAGACCGTCGACGGTACGCAGGCCCCTCTCCGCGGCAGCGGTGAGGAAGGGTGTCATCAGGGGCACGTAGACGATGTCGGTCACCACGGCATTGGCCGGGACGACGTTCATGTCGAGGTCGATGACCCCGTCTCCTTTCATGCCAAGCGAGGTGGTGTTGACGATGAATCCGGCCGTTGACGCGTATCGATTCGCTTCCGAAAGGACATCGGCATGTGCCCGCCCGGGATAGCGGGCCGCCAGAGCCTCGGCCCTCGATAGCGTACGGTTGACGATGCGTAGGCTGAAGCCGCGTTCGACCAGAGCGTCCACAACGGCAGCGGCGGCACCGCCAGCGCCAAGTACGAGCGCTTCGCCGGGCGTCTTGTCCCAACCCGGTGCGCGTTCATCAAGATTGGCGACAAATCCGCTTCCATCGGTATTGTCGGCGCAGAGAACGCCATCTTCGACCCACAGCGTGTTGGCCGCTCCAACGCGCTCGACAACGGGCTCGCGGTGGTAGGCGGCGCCGGCGGCGATTTCCTTATAGGGAATGGTGACGTTGCCACCAGCCAGGTCGCTATCGGCAAAGTGGGCGAAGAAGTCACCGGCCCGCTCCGGCTCGATGGCGACGCGGCCATAGTCGCCTTCAATGCCGAACCGCTTCAACCAGTGACCGTGGATCAATGGCGAACGCGACTGGCTCACCGGCCAGCCGATGACGGCAGCGCGGATCATTGTTCGATCATCCTTTCCTCACGCAGAAACTCGAGCAACGGCAAGAGAGGCAGACCAAGAATGGTGAAATGATTTCCTTCGATGGCCTCGAACAACTGAACGCCATACCCCTCAAGCTGATAGGCACCCACCGAACCCAGCGCCGTATCGCCGACAACGGCGAGATAATGGCTGATGAAACGGGTGGTCAGAGGTCGCATGGTCAGCTTCGCGCTGTCGACGGCGCGATGGAGAACCTCACCATTGCGGGCGAGTGACAAGGCGGAATGAAGCTCATGGGTGCGACCGGAGAGACGAACAAGTTGCCGGTTGGCTTCCTCTCGGTCTCTGGGCTTATGAAGCCGCTCTTCGCCCAGCGACAGAGTCTGATCGGCGCCGATGACAAGATCACCGGGCCTGCGCAGGGACACCTCGACGGCTTTGACGTCGGCAAGTGCTTGCGCCACGTCTGCGGCGGATAGGCCGACAAGATCCTCTTCGATGAGGCGTTCATCGATGTCGGCCGGGATCCTTTTGAAGATCAGGCCGGCGCTGGTCATGAGGGCAGAGCGAGCGGCGCTCGCCGATGCAAGTAAGAGGCTCATCTTTCAACCGGCATCCGAAAAGGGCTCCAGCGCCTTGCCATACCGATGCTGATCCCAAAGGGCGAGGATGGCCGCGGCGGTTTCCTCGATCGACCGACGGGTGACATCGATCATCGGCCAGCCATGCTCGGTGCACAGGCGTTTAGAGTAGAGAATCTCCTGAGCAATCGACGCCTTGTCGACATACGTCGAGTTCTGGTTCTGATCGGCGAGCGCCAGCAAGCGGTTCTGCCGAACATGCATGATGCGTTCCGCGGTGGCTATCAGACAGACCACCAGCGGCCGCCGCGCTGCGACGACCTTTTCGGCGATGGGTATGCCCGGCACCAGAGGTACATTGGCGGTGCGTATGCCGCGGTTGGCGAGATAGATCGATGTCGGCGTCTTCGACGTGCGGCTGATGCCGATCAGGATCACATCGGTTTCCTCGATGTCATCGGGCAGGGCGCCATCATCGTGGGCCAGGGTGAAGTTCAGTGCATCAATGCGCTTGAAGTAATCGGCGTCCATGGCGTGCTGGGCGCCCGCCTTGCCGATCGCCTGCACGTTGAAAAAAGATCGAAACACATCGAACACCGGGCGCAAGACGTCGATGCAGGGAATTGATGCTGCCTGGCAGGCTTCCTCCAGGCGCACGGCGAGGTCCTGCTGCACCAGCGTGTAGAGTACGATGCCCGGCGCCGCCTCGATGTCGGCGATGACGCGTTCAATATGCCGTACCGAACGGACCAGGGGATAGATGTGTTCGATCGCCACCATCGACTCATATTGAGCGGTGGCCGCCCGGCCGACAGCAAGCAACGTCTCGCCGGTGGAGTCGGAGACGAGATGGATATGGAAATAGGTCTGGCCCCGCTTCATGGCCGGCGTACTCCGATGGACGGCGGAGCAGCATCTCAGATGAGACCAGGCTTGGCGAGCTCTTTTTTGCCATCTACGATCAAGGACTTGGCTGCATTCGATCGGTCAATATCCACAGATCCGTCGTCGCCCCGTGGATGAGCGTGAACAAGAAGGGCCGGAAATGGCGGCCTCGTCGACCCCTGTGGGTAAGGCGCCAAACCGTCAACAGGCACACGAAAAACACCTCTCTCCTGCCGCCCCTGTGGGTGCTGTGCAAAAGCGAGCCTGATGCTTAACGGTTCATTAACTTTTAGACGGTCATCCCCATTAACCATTCGTTAGGACTTGCGGCATTCCGCCATCCGCTAAAGTTTTCCACGAAAGCCACAGGCAAGCATCTCCTGCGTTCGCAACCGGAGTCTGGGAGGATCGTTCGAACGGTTCGGATTGTGGAGAGACGACAATCCCTGCTATCCCTCGGCAATAAGAAAAAGAAAATCTCTTCAAATAGGATTCTTGTCTTGGAAACGGCCGACCGTGCGATGAAAGGCAAGGCGACGGATGAACGTCGTCTCCTGAAGGTTCTCGATGGCGAGCGGCTATGGCCGCCCCCCGTCTGGATGATGCGGCAAGCCGGCCGCTATCTCCCTGAATATCGGGCGACACGTGCCAAGGCGGGTTCCTTTCTCGATCTCTGCTACGCACCCGCACTTGCCACCGAGGTGACGCTTCAACCCATCCGCCGCTTTGGCTTTGATGCCGCCATCCTGTTTTCGGACATCCTCGTGGTGCCGCATGCGCTTGGTCAGAAGGTATGGTTCGTGGAGGGGGAAGGACCGAGGCTTGAACCGGTCGATCTGCCTCGCCTCGCTCTTGAATCCGATCGCGTGCTTTCAAAGCTCGAGCCAGTCATCGAGACGGTGTCTCGCGTCCGGGCCGAGCTTCCAAAGGAGACGACGCTGCTCGGCTTTTGCGGAGCTCCCTGGACGCTCATCACCTACATGGTTGCCGGACGCGGCACACCCGACCAGATGCCGGCACGGCGGGCGGCGTTTACGGATCCGAAGGGTATCGACCGGCTGATCGACATTCTGGTGGATGCTTCCATCGATTATCTGACGGCGCAGCTTCGCGCCGGCGCCGATGCGGTGCAGATTTTCGATACCTGGGCGGGAGTGCTCGACGATTTCGGTTTTCAGCGCCTGGTGATCGAGCCGACAAAGCGGATCGTCGCCGGTGTGCGTGCAAATGTATCCGGAGCCCGAGTGATCGGTTTTCCGAAAGGGGCGGGCGGTCATCTTCCCGTCTATGTGCGGGAGACGGGTGTCGACGCTGTCGGTATCGACTGGCAGGCCTCGCTCGACTTCGTGCGGGATGCTGTGCAGCCGCTCGCAGCCGTACAGGGCAATCTCGATCCGTTGCATCTTGTTACCGGAGGGAAAGCGCTCGATGCCGCAGTCGATAGGGTTCTTGATCGCTTGGGCGAGGGAAGGCTGATCTTCAATCTGGGCCATGGCATCACGCCGGATGGCTCGATCGACAATGTTTCACACATGTTGGCACGCGTGCGCGCCGCGGGGAGAAGGTGATGGGTCTGGCCTACGACTGGATCAAGATCGGGCACCTGTTTTCGGTGATCGCGTGGATGGCCGGAATCTTCTATCTGCCCCGGCTTTTCGTCTACCACGCCGATGCGTTGACAGGGTCTGTGCAGTCGGAAACGTTCAAGGTGATGGAGCGTCGGCTTTTCAAGGGCATCATGCGGCCGGCGATGTATGGCACATGGGGCTTTGGCCTTTGGCTCGGTCTGAAGGGAGGATGGTTCTCAGGCGTGAGTTGGCTCTGGCTGAAAGGCCTTCTGGTGCTCGGTCTGACTGTCTACCATTACCAGCTCGATGCTTGGCGCAAGGCGTTCGAACTCGACGTCAACAGCCGCAGCTCTCGCTTTTTTCGGATGATGAACGAGCTGCCGACCGTTCTTCTCCTGGGTATTCTGGTACTGGTGGTGCTGAAACCGTTCTGAGCTGGAGATGGGCGTAGACGGTCCTCCGTCTTGCCGTGCCGGGCGGAACAGGGTATAGCGAATTTGTCCCTCACTTCGCGGGCAGGCGTCTTCCGGACGAGGAGGTTCGGAAAGGTTCTCCTGCGGCGGCTCCCCACCGTCGCTGCCAGTTCGCGTCTTTCGGAAAAGATTGTCGATGCGTATCCCCTGCAGGGGAGTTTTTTGTTTTCGACTTCGATTCCTTTTTCCAGCCAAGAGATGCCGTATCCATGTCGGAGATGAAGCTCCAGGATCTCAAGAAGAAGACCCCCACCGAACTTCTGGCCGTTGCGGAAGAAGTCGAGGTGGAGAATGCCTCGACCATGCGCAAGCAGGAGCTTCTGTTTGCCATTTTGAAGCAGCTCGCCGAACAAGAGGTCGATATCATCGGCGAGGGTGTCGTCGAGGTGCTGCAGGACGGATTTGGTTTCCTGCGTTCTCCCGATGCCAACTATCTGCCCGGTCCCGACGATATCTACATCTCCCCGGCTCAGATTCGTCGCTTTTCGCTCAGGACCGGCGATACCGTCGAAGGGCAGATCAGGAGCCCTAAGGAAGGCGAACGCTATTTCGCGCTACTCAAGGTCAACACCGTCAATTTCGAAGACCCCGAGAAGGCGCGCCACAAGGTGCACTTCGATAACCTGACGCCGCTCTATCCTGACGAGCGCTTCCGCATGGAAGTCGAAGGCGTACCGTCGAAGGATTTTTCGGCGCGCGTCATCGATATCGTGGCGCCGCTCGGCAAGGGCCAGCGTGCCCTGATCGTGGCGCCGCCACGCACCGGCAAGACGGTGCTGCTGCAGAACATCGCGCATTCGATCACCACCAATCATCCGGAATGCTATCTGATCGTTCTGTTGATCGACGAACGTCCGGAAGAAGTGACGGACATGCAGCGTTCGGTGCGTGGCGAGGTGGTGTCTTCCACGTTCGACGAACCGGCGACGCGTCACGTCCAGGTCGCGGAAATGGTTATCGAGAAGGCGAAGCGTCTGGTCGAACATGGCCGCGACGTCGTCATTCTTCTCGACTCAATCACACGTCTCGGCCGCGCCTACAACACGGTGGTGCCGTCTTCCGGCAAGGTGTTGACCGGTGGTGTCGATGCCAACGCGCTGCAGCGGCCCAAGCGCTTCTTTGGCGCCGCGCGCAATATCGAGCAGGGTGGATCGCTGACCATTATCGCCACGGCGCTGATCGATACCGGCAGCCGCATGGATGAGGTGATCTTCGAAGAGTTCAAGGGCACCGGCAACTCGGAAATCATTCTTGATCGGAAGATCTCCGATAAGCGTGTGTTCCCGGCGATCGATATCCAGCGCTCCGGCACCCGCAAGGAAGACCTTCTCGTGGCTCCGGACAAGCTCAAGAAGACGTTCGTTCTCCGCCGCATTCTCAACCCGATGGGAACCACCGACGCCACCGAGTTCTTGCTGGACAAGCTGCGGCAGACGCGAACCAACGGCGACTTCTTCGATTCTATGAACACCTGAGCTCTTGCCGGTGTTTCACGTGAATCAGTGGGCGGCTATCGATTCGTTGCCGTTCCAATTCTGACGATACCAAGGGCCCCACTGGGGCCCTTGTCAATTTCTGACGCAGCTCTCAAAACTTTAGCCTTATTGAGAGCAGGAGCAGATAGGTCCGACCCTCGGAGGATTGAATCGTGACCGACACGATTTTCGCCTTGTCATCGGGAGTGCCGCCGAGTGGGGTTGCGGTGGTTCGTATATCCGGACCCAGCGTTCGATTCGTCCTCGAAACAACGATCGGCCGCTTGCCTGCTCCCCGGCGCCTTGAGCTGAAAACCATCGGCGGCGAGAATGATCCTATTGATCGTGGCCTTGTGGCGTTCTTTCCCGCACCGCGCAGTTTTACGGGAGAGGACGTTGCCGAGTACCACCTGCATGGCGGCCGCGCCGTGGTATCAGCATTCCTTGAGCTTCTGGGAGGTCTTCCCGGTCTGAGACTGGCGGAAGCGGGGGAGTTTACCCGCCGCGCCTTCGAGAACGACCGGCTCGACCTGACGGAGGCCGAAGGGCTCGCCGATCTCATCGCCGCTGAAACCGATGCTCAGAGGCGACAGGCTCTGCGCTTGGCGGGAGGGGCATTTCGACAGAAGGCGGAAGAATGGCGCCAGCGGCTCATAGAGCTTCGCGCCCATGTCGAGGCCGATCTCGATTTCTCCGATGAGGAAGACGTTCCTGTCGACGTCTCGAGTGGCGTTGTGACTGCCATTGGCAACCTGCGCGCTGAGCTCGAGCGGGAGCTGGTGGCCGGGCGGCGTGGGGAGCGCATTCGCGACGGCCTGGATGTTGTGGTGCTCGGCCAACCCAATGCGGGCAAGTCCAGCCTGATCAATGCGCTGGCCGAGCGCGATGTTGCCATCGTCACGGACATTCCCGGTACCACCCGAGACCTTTTGGAAGTTCGTCTTGATCTGGACGGCTACGCTGTAACCCTGGTCGATACGGCCGGTCTTCGCGAGGGCGGTGACGTCATCGAGGTTGAGGGAATGCGTAGAGGCAGGGCTCGGGCGGCGATGGCCGACATCGTTCTATGGCTGGACGAGAGTGATGCTACTCCCCCAGAAGAGGTGACTTCGCTTGAATGTCAGGTGATTGGTATCAGAACGAAGGCTGACTTGGCCCCGGAGGGGGAACTCGCTCAGTCCGTTTCCATCCATGATCGGGCCTCCCTTGACTGGTTGCTCCGTCGGCTTGCCGAGGAAGCCTCCCGCCAGCTCGGGGGCGAGGCGCCCCTGGTTAGCCGCGTCCGGCAACGACAGTGTCTGGAACAGGCCGAGGCCGCGTTGCGAGAGGCCGAGCGCTCGGATCTTCCGGCGGAGGTGATGGCCGATCAGCTTC
Organism: Pleomorphomonas sp. NRK KF1; assembly: GCF_023721755.1. GTDB lineage: Bacteria > Pseudomonadota > Alphaproteobacteria > Rhizobiales > Pleomorphomonadaceae > Pleomorphomonas. The sequence continues at coordinate 207,731 of NZ_JAMDLH010000006.1, forward strand.
GTCGGGCGGGAGATGCGCTTGGCCGTCTATCGGGCCGCATCGACGTCGAAGATGTGCTTGGCTCGATATTCTCGACTTTCTGCATCGGAAAATAACTGATTCCTATCCGAAACGATTCTCCAAAGCGGGGGGAATTCTTGCAAGAGACTGTCGTGGAGGGGCAGGACGGTTTGGACTTAATTAACGGTGTTTCACGTGAAACACTCCACAGCCTGTGGAAAACCTCACGGATTCGCCTCCGATCCGAATTAGGGAATCGGGCCATACACGGCGAAGTTCAAGCGATAATGACCGGAAAACAGCGCTTTCGGCTTTGACCTCGCGACCTCAATTGCCCTATGTAAGCCCACCCGGCCTCTCAATACGGGGGTGATCCTTCGGGGATGAGGCTGGATATCGATCGGAGCCTCAAGGCGATCGACGATCGAACCATTCGAATACACAGCTAAACTTGCATATATCGGAACGACAGTGGGCGATCTGGAACGCTTCGACGTAATGGTTATTGGTGGTGGCCACGCTGGTGTCGAGGCCGCACATGCCGCCGCACGTAGTGGGGCCAGGGCCGCGCTGATCACGCATCGCTTCTCGACCATTGGTGCGATGTCCTGCAATCCGGCGATTGGGGGGCTTGGAAAGGGTCATCTCGTTCGCGAAGTGGACGCGCTCGACGGCTTGATGGGGCGAGTCGCCGATGCCGCCGGCATACAGTTTCGCCTGCTCAATCGCCGGAAGGGGCCGGCGGTACGCGGCCCGCGCGCACAGGCCGATCGCAAACTCTACAAAGCGGCAATGCAGGCCGAGATAGCTTCGGCCGCCAATCTCTCGGTCATCGAAGGCGAGGCCGACGACATCGAGGTATCGAACGGGCGGGTTACGGCTGTCATCATGGCTGACGGCCGCCGACTGGCTTGTGGAGCGGTTGTTCTGACCACCGGGACTTTTCTGTCCGGGCTTATTCATCTCGGTCCCAAAACGACACCCGCCGGGCGTATCGGCGAACAGCCGGCGATGGGGTTGTCCCGAACACTGGCACGGCTTGGTTTAAGACTGGGTCGGCTCAAGACCGGTACGCCGCCTCGTCTCGACCGTCACTCGATCGATTATGCATCGCTGGAGGCGCAGCCGGGTGATGACAGCCCAGAGCCGTTCTCGACGCTGACAACGACGATCAAACAGCCACAGGTGGCCTGTTACATTACCCGGACCGGTGAGGCGACCCACCGGGTGATCCGAGACAACGTTCACCGCTCACCAATGTACTCGGGTCAGATCGGCAGTCGTGGTCCGCGCTACTGCCCGTCGATCGAGGACAAGATCGTCCGCTTTGGCGACCGCGATGGTCATCAGATATTCCTTGAACCGGAAGGGCTCGACAGCGATCTCGTCTACCCGAACGGCATCTCGACGTCTTTGCCCGAAGATGTTCAGGACGCCATCATTGCCTCCATTCCCGGGCTGGAGCGAGCTCGTATCGTCCAGTATGGCTACGCCATCGAGTACGACCATATCGATCCTCGTGAGCTGCAGCCGACACTGGAGGCCAAGAAGCTGATCGGCCTGTTCCTCGCCGGCCAGATCAACGGTACGACCGGCTATGAGGAGGCAGCGGCTCAGGGCCTGGTCGCCGGTCTGAACGCAGCGCGGCGGGCCGCAGGTACGGACGGCGTCGTGTTCGATCGTGCCGAGGCCTATCTCGGCGTGATGATCGACGACCTCGTGACGAAGGGTGTGAACGAGCCCTACCGCATGTTCACTTCTCGTGCCGAGTACCGCCTTTCTCTGAGGGCCGACAACGCCGATCAACGGCTGACGACCAAGGGGTTGGATCTTGGCGTCGTAGGACCCAGGCGCGCCGCCGCCTTCTCGGCGAAGATGTCGGCTCTGGAAATGGCGCGGCAGTTGGCGCTCTCGCTGTCCTTAAGTCCGCGCGAGGGTGAAGAACACGGTCTTGCGCTCAACCAGGACGGCGTCCGCAGGACGGCCTATGAGTTGCTGTCCTATCCGGACATGTCTTTGGCTCGCCTTGCCACCATCTGGCCGGACCTTGGACGTTTCGATGGCGTGACGAGTGTTGCGCTCGAAACCGAGGCTCTCTACGCCGTCTATCTCAACCGTCAGGAGGCCGACATCGCGGCTTTCCGGCGAGATGAGGCGCGTGTGCTGCCGGCCGATCTCGATTATCGGGCGGTAACCGGGCTTTCCAACGAGGTGAGGCAACGGCTGGAGGCAGTACGGCCGGCCACTCTCGGCCAGGCCGGTCGGATAGATGGTGTAACGCCGGCCAGCTTGACACTGCTTCTTGCCCACTTGCGCAAACTCGGCACACGACAGAAAGGGGAGGCTGCCTGATGGCTGGCAAGGCAGCAAGCACGATCGACGTTGCCAACGATCTCGACGCCGTGCGGGCTATTCTGCCGTTGGACGCGGCGATGGAAGAGCGCCTCGTGGCTTATGTCGGCCTTGTTCGAAAGTGGCAACCCGTCAAGAACCTGGTTGCTCCTTCAACGCTTCCCGACATTTGGCGTCGGCACGTCGCGGATGGGGCACAGGCTTTCGCTGCTCTGCCGAAGGCCAGACGCTGGTTGGATCTCGGCTCCGGCGCCGGGTTTCCGGGACTTGTGACTGCCATCCTGCTGGCAGACGTGGAGGGCGCGTCGGTGACGCTTGTCGAGTCCAATGGTCGCAAGGCGGCCTTCCTTCAGGCCGTCACTCGCGAGCTGCGGCTGCCAGCGAAGATCGTTTCGGAACGCATCGAGTCGCTTCCGGAACGACTACCGGCCGGAGAAATTCGATTCGATGCCGTTTCGGCTCGGGCTCTCGCCTCGCTCGATCGTCTTCTCAGCTATGCCGAACCTTGGCTAGGCGCCGGAGCGACGGGTGTTTTCCACAAGGGACAGGATTTTGCTACCGAGCACAGGCAAGCGGCTCTCTCGTGGAGCTTCGATCTGGTAGAACTGAAGAGCCGGATCGAAGCCGACAGTCGCATCATTCTCGTCGATCATGTCCGCCGGCTGCCAACTGCCGGTCTTCCAGAACAGGATGCCCGCCGATGAACCGCCTTCCGCACAGTCCCCGCGTGTTGTCGCTGGCCAACCAGAAGGGCGGGGTCGGCAAGACGACCACCGCCATCAACCTCGGGACGGCTCTTGCGGCCATAGGCGAGGAAGTGCTGATCATCGATCTGGATCCGCAAGGCAACGCCTCGACCGGTCTCGGCATCGATCGCAAGTCGCGCAAGGTGTCGACCTACGACGTTCTGATTGGCGAAGCGGAGCTGCGGGAATGTCTTGTTCCGACGGCCGTGCCGCGGCTTACCGTGGCGCCGTCGACACTGGACAATCTCGGCGTCGAGCTGGAAATCGCCGGGTCGGGGGATCGTGCCTACCGTCTCAGAAAGGCCATCGCCCGGCATGTGGAGGCGGTTGAGAGCACAGGCGGCCGTGAGAAGAGCTTCACTTACGTGCTGATCGATTGTCCGCCGTCTCTCAATCTCCTGACCATCAATGCCCTGTCGGCCTCTCACTCCATCCTGGTGCCGTTGCAGTGCGAATTCTTCGCCCTGGAGGGTTTGTCGCAGCTTCTCTCCACCGTCGAGCAGGTCAAGCGCAGCCTCAACCCGGAGCTCGGGATCCACGGGATCGTGCTGACCATGTATGATGGCCGCAACAATCTCAGTGCGCAGGTGGTCCAGGACGTTCGAGCCAATATGGGCGACGCCGTTTACGAGACGATCATTCCGCGGAACGTCCGCGTTTCCGAGGCGCCCTCCTACGGCAAGCCGGCGCTGCTCTACGATCTCAAGTGCACGGGTAGCCAGGCCTACTTGAAGCTTGCCTCCGAGATCATCCAGCGTGAGCGGCGTTTCCGCGCTGTCGCGGCGTAATAATATTTTGGTAACAAGGACTTAGGGTCTCGGCAATCCCTTGGATGCAGAGGCCGGAGAAAGCGAAGGGAAAGTCATGAGCAGCGTCAGCGACGAGAGCGGACGTCGGCGGCTCGGCCGGGGACTGGCGGCGCTGATTGGCGATGCCAGTTCCGAGTTCGAGGTGGTCGAGCGGGTGCGCGGCATTCGCAAGGTGGCGATCGACCTTATCAAGGCGAACCCCAAGAACCCGCGCCGTCTGTTCAAGGAGGAAGACCTCGAAGAGCTGGCGGGCTCCATTCGCCAACACGGCATGATTCAGCCGGTGGTGGTTCGGCCGGCGCCGGCCGGCGGCAACGGATACGAACTCATCGCGGGAGAGCGACGGTGGCGGGCAGCGCAGAAGGCTGGCCAGCATGAGATCCCGGTCATCATCCAGGACGTGACAGATCGCGAGGCGATGGAAATCGCCATCATCGAGAACGTTCAGCGGCAGGATCTCAACCCGCTGGAAGAGGCCATGGGCTACGACCAGCTCATTCAGGAGTTCGAGTACACCCAAAACGACCTCGCCTCGGTGATCGGCAAGAGCCGAAGCCATGTTGCCAACACGCTGCGCCTTCTCAAGCTGCCCGAGCCGGTCAAGCAGTATCTCAACGACGGTGCGCTGACTGCAGGTCATGCCCGTGCGCTCATCGCCGCCCCCGATCCGGCGGCACTTGCCAAACGCATCGTCGAAGAGGGGATGACCGTGCGCTCGGCGGAAACGATGGCCCAGGCGACCATTTCCGAGCCGCATGGCCGAGCGAAAGCGGCAAAACCGGATAAGGATGCGGACACCCGTGCCCTCGAGAAGCGGCTGTCCGATGCGCTCGGGCTGTCCGTTGAAATCCGCCACAAGCCCAACGGTTCGGGAGAGCTTCGGCTCGGCTATGCCAACCTCGACCAGCTCGACGAGATCATTCGCCGGCTGGAAAGCTGAAACGCTTCGTTTCATAGCCGATCGATTCGCAAACGAAACGCCCCGACGATTTCTCGCCGGGGCGCTTTCATTTCGATTCCGTTTTTCGGACTTTGGAAGCTCGATGGCTTGACCTTCAGCGTTGCGAAAGCGCCTTCACCATGCGGTCGATGCCCTCATCAAGGAGCGAACGGGGGCAGCCAAAGTTGAGGCGAACATGATGGTCGTTGCTGCCGAAGCTCGGACCGGGGTTGAAGGCAACCTTGGCCTTGTCGAGGAAGAAACGGTAGGCATCGCCAAGGTCGAGCGCTGTGCAATCGAGCCAGGCAAGATAGGTCGCTTCCGGTGCATTGATGCGGATTTCCGGAATCTCTCGCTGGAGGCGGGCGATCAGATGGTCGCGGTTCGCCTCGAGATAGGCAAGAAGCGCCTGCTTCCACGGGCGACCGTGGCGAAGGGCTGCTTCGGTAGCGACCAGCCCGAGTACGTTGGCGCCCTCGCTCATGCCGAGATTGGCGGCGATGAACCGCCGGCGTAGCTCTGCGTCCGGTATGATCGCATAGGCGGTCTTCAGGCCGGCGATGTTGTAGGTCTTGCTGGCCGCCATCAAGGTGATGGTGCGGCTCGCGACTTCCGGCGACAGCGAGGCAATCGGCACGTGCTTTGTGCTGCCGTAGACGATGTCGCAATGAATCTCATCCGAAATGATCACCGTTCCGGAGTCGAGGCAGACCTTGGCGATGGCTTCGAGTTCGGGTCGTGTTCTTGTTCGGCCGGTAGGGTTGTGCGGATTGCAGAGCAGGAAAGCCGCGGTGTCCGCAAGCGCCCCGGTCAGGCGGTCAAGATCGACGGCCGATCCTTGCCCGACCGAGAGCAACGGGACATCGATGCGCTTGAGGTCCCAGTTGCCGGCTGCGGCGAGGATTGGCGGATAGACAGGCGTTTCCACCACAAGTCGGTCGCCTGGCTGGGTGAAGGCCTTGAGCGCCTGGTTGAAGCCGGGCACGACGCCGGGCAGAAACACAACGTCGGCAGGCGAAATGGACCAGCCGTAGAGATCCAGCATGTCAGACGCGATCGCATCGCGGAGCGATGTCGGACCGGGACCGCCGTAGCCGAATACCGGGTGGTCGAGACGGTTGCGCAAGGCGGCTGCGATCGGTTCGGCCACCGGGAAGTCCATGTCGGCCACCCACATCGGCAGAACGCCCTGGGGATAGCGGTCCCATTTGGACGTAGGTACCTGCCGTCGATCGATGACGGTGTCGAAGTCGTGGGGGGCCATGAACAAAAGTCCTTATCGTCGAAACAGTTCAGGGGACACTAGACCCAAAGGCCGGACCTGATCCAGTCTCGGATGTGGTAAGACTGATCGCATGGAAAGCCGTCAGGGTCGCTTTGGTTCGATGAGATCCCAGCGGTTGCCATAGAGATCCTGAAAGACGGCGACAGTGCCATAAGCTTCAAAGCGCGGCTCTTCCAGAAAACGGATCCCTCTGGCCAGGAACAGCGCATGATCGCGGGCGAAATCGTCCGTTTCGAGGAAGAGGAAGACCCGGCCACCGGTTTGGTCGCCGATATGCGCCGCCTGCTCGGGTCCGTCAGCCTGGGCCAGCAACAGGGTGGTTCCGTTTTCACCAGGACCGACCCGCACCCACCGCTTGCCGCCACCAAGCGGCGTGTCCTCGATCAGCGAGAAGCCGAGCGTATCGACATAGAAAGCGATCGCCTCGTCATAGTCGGCGACAACGAGCGCCAGGCTGGCGATCGTCCGTGTCATGCCGGATCCTTGGAAATCTCGGATGGCTCGACGGCGTGACGCGACAGAAGCGGCAGTTGGGCTATCGAGAACACCAATGTCAGCGGCATGATGCCCCAGACCTTGAAGGCGACCCAGAACTCGGTCGTCTGGGTGCGCCATATCAGCTCGTTGAGGACGGCCAGGAGGAAGAAGAACAGGCCCCAGCGGATCGTCAGTTTGCGCCAGCCGGCCTCGTCCAGGTGGAAGGCGCCGTCGAAAACATAGCCGAGCAGCGTCTTGCCGAAAAGCAGACCGCCGAGAAGGGCGCCACCGAACAGGCAGTTGACGATGGTGGGCTTCATCTTGATGAAGGTGTCGTCATGAAGCACCAGCGTCAGCGTGCCGAAGACGGCAACGACGACACCCGTCACCAGTGGCATGATGGCGAGCCGCCGATTGATCAGCCAGGAAGCGATGAGCGCCACCGCCATTGCCGCCATGAAGGCCCCGGTGGCGACAAAGATGCCGAAACGGCCGTTGGCAAAGAAGAAGACGAGAAGCGGCCCCAGCTCAAGGGCGAGTTTGAGCCAAGGATTCTCGGCCTTGCGGTCAGCGGCGGGCAGTTCGGTCATCGTTCACTCCTGGAGGGCCGCGTCATTTGTACTTGGAATAGTTGATCTCGAACCACTCGGGATTGGTGGGGTTGCCCACCTTGGTTTCGTAGATGGCCACCGTCGTGTCGAAGCCCTGGTCGTCGGTTACGGTCCACTGCTTCAGCTCGGTGGTGCGCGCGTCGAAATAGAGCGTCAGATGGCTGGTAACGAAGGTGCCGGGATCCTGAAGACGGATGACGATGAAATCGGAGTCGGCGCTGACCGACTGCACCACCGCTTCCTCGAGAAGATTGATGTTCTTGTCCAGCAGGAAGCGCAAAGGCGTTTCGGACAGCAGATAGAGCGTCTGCGACTGCATGGCCTTGTCATCGACCGCGACCGTCCGGCCATCGACGGTGATGTCCAGCTGCGCCGGCGGATAGTAGCGAAAGCGCATCTTTCCGGGGCGATCGATGACGAAGTAACCTGTGGTTTCACCGCCATCGGGAGCGGTCTGCAGGAACTTTCCCTCAAACGTGGTGATCGAGTTGAAGTAGCGGTTGACGGCCTGAACCGTGGCGAGCTGCTCGGGCGAAAGGTTGGCGAGATTGGGCTTGGCAGCCACTTCCGTCGCCGCAAAGGGTACCGCCGCAGTGGCGAGCGCCAGCGTCATGCCGGCTCCGGCAAGGCCGTTCAGGAACGCGCGGCGCCCCATCCTCAGGGTTTGAAACATCGCGGACACCCTCTCCATTGTTGCCTTCCGCAGGCAATGAAGGCGCTGCGGCACACGCCTTACCCACTTAAAGATCAGAAGATGGCGAAACAAGGTAGAGTTTCCAGCGTCGTATTGACAAGGCGGCGGCATGCGCCAAAGACAGGCGTCACGTTGGGTGGCAGGCGTTGTCTTCTGCCCTCAGGGCTTGGGCCTTCGCGGGCTTTGCGGAGAATGGAGAGGCCAGCATGACCATTTCCGAAGCGCTTGGACGGGTGCGGGCGGTGATCGAGGGTGCCGAGGAGGAAGCCGGTCGTCCAACCGGCTCGGTGACCCTCATCGCCGTTTCCAAGACCTTTCCGGAAGCCGACGTCCGCGCCGCCATCGCCGCCGGACAGCTTGTCTTCGGCGAGAACCGCGTGCAGGAGGCCGCTGCCAAGTTCCCGTCGGTGAAGGCCGATTTTCCCGCCGTGGAGCTGCATCTGATCGGGCCGCTACAGTCGAACAAGACGCGCGAGGCGGTGGCCCTCTTCGATGTCATCCATAGCGTCGATCGGGACAAGATCGCTGCGGCCCTCGCCAAGGAAATGCAGGCGCAGAAGCGCTTCCCGAAGCTGCTCGTTCAGGTCAATACCGGAGAGGAGCCGCAGAAGGCCGGCATTGCGCCGCGCGAGACGGTGGACTTCGTGAAACGCTGCCGCGACGTGCATGGCCTCGCCATTGCGGGACTGATGTGCATTCCGCCTGTTGGGGATCCGCCGGCGCCGCATTTCGCTTTGCTTGACGAGTTGGCTCGCCGCGCCGGGGTTGCCTTTCGCTCGATGGGCATGTCGGCGGACTACGAGACGGCGATCGGGCAGGGTGCAACGCACGTCCGCGTCGGCAGCGCCATCTTCGGCTACCGCACCTACGGAGCCGACTGAGACGCGACGGCCTTCTCGATGGCCGGCATCAGCTCGGCCGAAATCCTGGCGGGCGTGAGCGGCCCGACCAGTTTGGCGGCGATGCGACCGTCGGCGACCACGAAGGTTTCCGGTACGCCATAGACACCCCAGTCGATGCCGACGCGGCCTTTGCGATCGGCGCCGACGGCGGCATAGGGATTGCCAAGGCCGTTGAGGAAGCGCAGGGCCTGATCGTCGGTGTCCTTGTAGTTCAGCCCGTAGAGACGGATACGCCGATCCCCGGCAAGATCGGACAGAAGCGGGTGCTCGGCACGGCAGGGCGCGCACCAGCTGGCAAACACGTTGACGACCGAAACGCCCTTGGCGAGGTCGGCGGTCGAAAGACCGGGAACGGCTGTTCCCTCCCGCGTCAGGCCGGCGATGGCTTCGAGTTGAAAGGCCGGCACGGGCTTGTCGATCAGTGCCGAGGGTATCTCGGACGGATCGCCTGCCCCGAGTTTCGCGTAGAACAGGATCGCCAGCGCCAGAAAGATGGCGAGCGGGACGAGCGCGAGAAGTTTGGCGCGGCGGCGCGGTGGCTGCTTCACGCCTGCGTCTCCAGCTTGGCATCCATTGGCGTTTCGGGCGCGATACGGGCGGCGGCACGGGCCGAACGGCGGGTCAGGCCACGCGCTTCGAGGGCCGCGAGCGTCTGTTTCAGCCTGCGATGGTCCAGAACCACCCAGATTGTAAGGCCGAGGGCGGCGAGCGTCGCTGCCCCGTAGCTTAGCAGAATGAAACCGGCGTAGGGGCCGAGAGAGGTGATCATCGGACGGCTCCGGCGGCGGTCAGGCCGAGGGCGCGAATGCGTCGGCGCAGGATCTCGTTGCGCATCGCAGCCAGATGCAGCGTGACAAAAAGGACGGTGAAGGCCAAGGCCATGGCGGCGAGCGGCAGAAGCATGGTGGGATCGATGGTCGGGCCGTCGATGCGGAACACCGAAGCCGGCTGATGCAGGGTGTTCCACCAGTCGACCGAAAACTTGATGATCGGCAGATTGACCGAACCGACGAGGATCAGGATCGCGGCGGCCCGCGCTCCGCGCGTCGGATCCTCGATGGTCCGCCAGAGCGCGATGAGGCCAAGATACATGATGAACAGCACCAGCACCGAGGTGAGGCGCGCATCCCACTCCCAGTAGGTGCCCCACATCGGTCGGCCCCACAACGAGCCGGTCACAAGGGCCAGCGCCGTGAAGGTGGCGCCGATCGGAGCAGCGGCTCGGGCCGCGACGTCGGCAAGCGGATGCCGCCAGACCAGGGTGCCGAGCGCGGAGACGGCCATGACGGCGTAGGTCAGCATGGAGAGCCAGGCGGCGGGCACGTGGATGTACATGATCCTGACCGTCTCGCCTTGCAGATAGTCTGCTGGCGAACGGACGACCAACGCAAGACCGCCGGCGAACAACACGACGGTGAGGCCGGCAAGCCAGGGGATCAGGCGGCCGGCAAGCGCCAGGAAGCGTGTGGGGTTGGCGAGATCGGCGAGGAGCATGCTTGCCTCGGGGCGTAGGTGCACGGCCGCCAGTCGCGGCTTCGACGTATTCCAGACTGCACACATAGCGGCTTCGCCCGCGACCGGCAATCCGCACCGGTGCGAAGGGGGCTTCCCGCGAACGTCAGTCGCCAAGCCCGGCGATGGCGCGCGCGAAGTCGCGGGCAGCGAAAGGTTCGAGATCGTCGATCCCTTCGCCAACGCCGATGAAGTGTACGGGAAGACCGAACTTCTCGGCGATGGCGACGAGGATGCCGCCACGCGCCGTACCGTCCAGCTTGGTCATGACGAGGCCGGTGACCCCGGCCGTACGGCTGAAGGCTTCAACCTGGGTGACGGCATTCTGGCCGGTGGTGGCGTCCAGGACCAGCAGCACGTCGTGCGGCGCCGTGGGATCGATCTTGCGGAGAACGCGAACGACCTTCTCAAGCTCGGCCATCAGCTCGGCCTTGTTCTGCAGGCGGCCGGCCGTATCGATCATCAGGACGTCGATGCCCTCGGCTTTCGCCCGGGTCAGCGCATCAAAGGCGAGACCGGCCGAGTCGGCGCCGACGTCGCGAGCGACGATCGGTGTGTTCGTGCGCGACGCCCAGACTTTCAACTGATCGATGGCCGCGGCACGAAAGGTATCTCCGGCGGCCAACATGACCTTTTTGCCCTCGGCACTGAACTTCGAGGCGAGCTTGCCGATGGTGGTGGTCTTGCCCGAACCGTTGACGCCGACCACCAGAACCACCTGCGGCGCTTCGCCAGATTTCAGCATGAACGGAATGGCGACCGGGGCGAGCACTTTCTCTACCTCGTCGGCCAGAATGGTCTTGACCTCGTCGTCGGTAATGTCCTTGCCGTAACGTTCGGCGGACAGTCGATCGGTAATGGTCGAGGCAACGGCGACGCCCAGATCCGCTTGAATCAGCACATCTTCGAGCTCTTCGAGCGTGTCGGCGTCGAGCTTGCGCTTGGTGAAGATGGAGACGATGCCGCCGCCGATCGCCTGTGACGAGCGCGACATGCCGGAGGTGAGGCGATGGAACCAGGACGGGCGGTCGGGAGCAACCGGTGCCTCCGGCTCGACCGGTGATTCACGTGGATCCGGCGCCTCGCGCCCGCCGCCAAACCAACGCCCGATGAGACCCGGCTTCTTGTCGTCCGACATGTTCGTTGGTCCTCTGCCTCAGGCGGCCTTGGAAATAAGGGCACGGTCGGTATGGCCTGCCACGACGGCCGATACGATCTCGCCGGGCTTGCCCCGGTCGATCTCTGTGAGCGTAAACTGTTCGGTGCGGCCGAGCCCGTCCTTTTCGACCAGAACGGAGTGACGGCGGCCGACCTCGGCTTCAAGGTGGGCGCGGAACGCGGCATCGCCCTTTTCCCGCAATCTGGACGCGCGATTTTTGATTTCAGCTCGCAAAACTTGTGGCATGCGTGCCGCCGGCGTACCCGGGCGTGGCGAGTAGGGGAAGACGTGCAGGTGTGTGAGGCCGCAGTCGTCGACGATGGCGAGCGAGTTTCGGAACATGTCCTCGGTTTCGGTTGGAAAGCCGGCGATGATGTCGGCGCCGAACACCATGTCGGGCCGGAGGCGTCGCGCCTCATCGCAGAAGCGGATGGCATCCGCCCGCAGATGGCGGCGCTTCATGCGCTTCAGGATCAGGTCGTCGCCATGCTGGAGCGACAAGTGCATGTGTGGCATCAGCCGCTCTTCCTCGGCGATCGCCGCCATGAGGTCCGGGTCGGCTTCGATCGAGTCGATCGAGGAAATGCGCAGGCGGGAAAGCTCAGGCACCTCCTTCAGGATGGATCGGGTCAGGCGCCCGAGGCGCGGATTGCCAGGCAAGTCATCGCCATAGGAGGTGAGGTCGACGCCGGTCAGCACCACTTCGGCATAGCCGTTCTCGACGAGGCGACGCACCTGCGCGACCACGTCGCCCATCGGTACCGAGCGGGAATTCCCCCGGCCGAAGGGGATGATGCAGAAAGTGCAGCGATGGTCGCAGCCGTTCTGCACCTGAACGAAGGCGCGGGTGCGTCCCTCGAAGCCATCAACAAGGTGCAGCGCCGTCTCGCGCACGCTCATGATGTCGTTAACGCGAGTCTTCTCTTCCGCCGATACGCCGAAGTCGGGGATCGCCTGGTAGGCTGCCTCGCTGAGTTTGTCGGCGTTGCCGACCACGAGATCGACCTCTTCCATGCCGGCGAACAGTTCGGGCGAGGTTTGGGCGGCGCAACCGGTCACCACAATTCTGGCATCGGGATTGGCGCGGCGCGCCCGACGGATCGCCTGCTTGGCCTGTCGCACGGCTTCGCCGGTGACAGCGCAGGTGTTGACCAGCACGGCTTCCGTCAGGCCCGCCTCGACCGCCTTCCGTCGCATCACTTCGGATTCCGCCGTGTTAAGGCGGCAGCCGAAGGTGATCACCTCGATTGCCATGCTTTCGTTCCGATGCTGATGTCCAAACCGGCTATATGGCGGAAAGGTGCGGAAATTGCCAGAGCGGAAACCGCATGGCGGGCGGGCTCAGGCCTGATGCCGGGCGTGGAGAATATGGAGGCCAAAATCGGCCGCGCCTTCGATCGGCCTCTCACCCAGATAGCGCTGCCGGAGCCTCGGAAGATCGAGATCCTCGATATCGGACAGCCCGAAATCGGCAAACTCGCGGGTGAGCGCTGCCGGCGCGACAAGACCGAGCCAGGGTTCGCCGACCTTTGCCGCCTCGGTCATCTGCGCCACCGTGATCACCCGGCCTTCCGGCGACTGGCTTTCGGGCGGCGTCGTATAGTCGAGTACGACCTCCGCGGCAGGAAGATCGGCAATGAAGGCGAAAAGCGTCTGCCGAGTCGCGGCGGGCAGGTAAACCACAACGCCCAACATCTGAAAGAACGTTGGCTCGTCCGCCTTCCAACCCGACGTGGTCAGGGCCGCCGCGAGATCAGTCTCGCCAAATACGGCCGGCACCAGCGAAAGGCTCGTCGGTAGCCTCGGTCCGAAGCGCAGCAGGCGGCGACGCTTGTCGACTTGGGTCGCGGGATAGTCGACCTCGAAAACATGCAGCCCGATCGCGCGATAGGGATTTCGGAGGCCGAGGGTATCGAGACCGGCGCCGAGCACCACCACCTGCCGACAGCCGCGAGCCACCGCCTCGGCCAGCGCGTCGTCGGCATACCGGCTGCGAGCCGCCATGAAGAAGCGCATCGTCCGATAGCCCGGCACGATGGGCAGACCCATCATCAAAGGGGCGCCCTCGGGTCCCAGCATGTCCTCGGCATAGGGATCGCGAAACACCCGGCCATCGTCATAGGTTTGGTGTGCGGCTCGCAGGGCTGCGACGACCAAGGCGGTGGAACTGGGTGTGCCGTGTTCCATGAAATGCCTCGAAAACGAGGCGCCTCAGGCCGCAGCCGAGGCGAAGATATCTTCCGGCAGCAGGCCGTCATGTTCGAACTCGGTGGCGCCGGTCATCAGAATGCGGTTTTCCGCCGTCCAGTCGATGACGAGGTCGCCGCCCGGCAGCGTCACGCGCACCTTGCGCCCCGTCCGGCGCGTGCGGGCTGCCGATACGGCGGCGGCGCAGGCGGCCGACCCACAGGCGCGGGTCAGGCCGGCACCGCGCTCCCACACCTTCAGCGTCAATGCGTCCGAGCCCGTCACATGGGCAAGAGAGATATTGGCGCGCTCAGGGAAAATGGGGTGATTCTCAAGCATGGGGCCGATGGCCGAGAGATCATAGGCCTCGACGTCGTCGACCCAGAAAATGGCGTGCGGGTTGCCGATATTGGCGACCGAGGGCGAATGCAGGATCGGGGCGTCGATCGGCCCGATCTGCAGTTCGATGGCGCGGGTATCGGCAAAAGGCTCGACGAGCGGAATGTCGTTCCAGGCAAAACGCGGCTCGCCCATGTCGACGGTGACGAGATCGCCGGCCTTTTCGATACGCAGGCGTCCGGCCCTCGACTCAACGAAGCAGGGCGACGGTGCTCCCGCCTCGAAAAGGCGTCGGCCGACGCAGCGCGTGCCGTTGCCGCAGGCGAAGCTTTCCGAACCGTCGATATTGAAGATGCGCATGAAGGCGAGCGTATCGGCCCGGCGAGGCGCGTAGAGCACCATGAGCTGGTCGAAGGGCTCGCGGGCACCGATTGCTCGGGCGGCTTCGGCAGTCACGGTCTCCGGCCTGCCGCGCAGATCGAGCACGACGATCTCGTTGCCGATGCCGTTCATCTTGACGTAAGGGATGCTCATCGCGGCCTCGTTCTTTCGATCCATCTTTAGACGATAGCCGACGGCAGAGGAAGCGGCGGGCGTGTCCGGAGCGGAGAATACGACCTCGGGCGAGCGAAAAGCCGCTTTTCCTTGACTCGGCGCCGTCTTGCCGCTAATGCCGCTCCATTCTCGTCCTGTTGCGACAGCCGAGCCGCCGACCGGGGCGCGATCCCGGAGGTCAACATCCGCCAGCGCGTTGCGCCCGCGGATGCCTGCGGTGCTTGGGTTTCGTGGCGGTCGGGACCATATGAGCGGTCCGACAGACCGTTCGACGAGGACCGCCGATGTTTGAAAGCCTTTCCGATCGCCTTGCCGGCATTTTCGACAAGCTTACCCGTCGTGGTGCGCTGTCGGAGGCCGACGTCGCGGAAGCCATGCGCGAGGTTCGCCGGGCTCTGCTCGAGGCCGACGTGGCGCTCGACGTCGTCAAGTCCTTCACCGACAAGGTGAAGAACCGGGCGGTCGGCGTCGACGTGGTAAAGTCGGTCACTCCCGGCCAGATGGTCGTCAAGATCGTCCACGACCAGCTCGTGAAAACGCTGGGTTCGGACGCCCAGCCGATCGACCTCGAAGCGCCGGCGCCGGTCGCCATCCTGATGGTCGGCCTCCAAGGCTCCGGCAAGACGACGACCACGGCCAAGATCGCCCGGCGCCTGACGGAGCGTCAGCGCAAGAAGGTGCTGATGGCGTCGCTGGACACCCGGCGTCCGGCGGCCATGGAGCAATTGAAGGTTCTCGGCGAGCAGAACGGCATCGATACCCTGCCGATCGTCGTCGGACAGTCGGCGCAGGAAATTGCCGCGCGAGCGATGACCGCCGCCCGCCTTGGCGGCTACGATGTGGTTCTGCTCGATACCGCCGGTCGCGTTACCGTCGACGATGCCCTGATGAACGAGGCGGCCGACGTCAAGCGCATTGCCCAGCCGCACGAAGTGCTGCTGGTCGCCGATGCGCTGACCGGCCAGGACGCCGTCAATACGGCGCGCGCCTTCGACGGACAGATCGGCATTACCGGCATCGTGCTGACCCGTGTCGATGGCGACGGTCGTGGCGGTGCCGCGTTGTCCATGCGTGCCGTCACCGGCAAGCCGATCAAGCTGATGGGTGTCGGCGAGAAGGCCGACGCGCTTGAGGACTTCCATCCGCAACGGGTGGCCGACCGCATCCTCGGCATGGGCGATATCGTTGCGCTGGTCGAGAAGGCCGCCGCCAACATCGACGCCGAGAAGGCGGCCCGGATGGCCGCCAAGATGGGCAAGGGCGAGTTCGACATGAACGACCTCGCCGAACAACTCGGGCAGATGCAGAAGCTGGGTGGCATGAGCGGCATCCTCGGTCTGATGCCCGGTATGGGCAAGATGAAGAACCAGCTCGCAGCCGCCGGGTTCGACGATCGCTTGCTGAAGCGCCAGCTCGCCGTCATCCAGTCGATGAACAAGAAGGAACGGGCCAAGCCCGCCGTCATCGATGCCAAGCGCCGCAAGCGCATTGCGGCCGGCTCCGGCACCGAGGTCTCCGACGTCAACAAGGTGCTGAAGATGCACCGGCAGATGGCCGACATGATGAAGGCCATGGGCAAGCAGAAGGGTGGCTTGTTCGGTGGCCTTGGCAAGCTCGGCGCCATGATGGGTGGCGGTGGCATGCCGGACCCGTCCAAAATGGACCCGGCGCAGCTCGAGAAGATGGCCCGCGACATGGGCATGGGCGGTGGACTTGGTGGAAAGGGCGGTCTGCCGCCTGGACTGCCGGGCGCATTGCCGCCGGGTCTCTCCGGCCTTCCGGGTCTTCCGGGCGGTCGCCTTCCGGGTCTCCCAGGCCTGCCGAAGGGGCCGAAGAAATGACGACACCCGATCCGGTGATGGCCGAACTGCTGGAACTGCGAGGCTCGATCGACAACATCGACGCGGCGCTGGTTCACCTCCTGGCCGAGCGTTTCAAATGCACGCAGAAGGTCGGTCGGCTCAAAGCCGAGCACCGTCTGCCGCCGGCCGATCCCTCAAGGGAAAAAGTCCAGATCGAGCGGCTCAGGGCGCTCGCTGCCGATGCCCGGCTCGATCCGGATTTTGCCGAGAAATTCCTGAACTTCATCATCACGGAAGTGATCAGGCACCACGAGGCGCTCCGCCTCTAGGCGTCGCCTCCTTCCCACCCAAGACAAGCAATCTCAAGACAACCAAGCTGGAGTACTCACAATGTCCCTCAAGATCCGTCTCGCCCGCGGTGGCGCCAAGAAGCGTCCGCACTACTCGATCGTCATCGCCGACGCCCGCTCGCCGCGCGATGGCCGCTTCATCGAGAAGATTGGTACCTTCGATCCGATGCTGGCCGATGACGCCGAAAACCGCGTCGTTCTCGATGCCGACCGGGCCAAGTACTGGCTCGATCAGGGCGCCCAGCCGACCGATCGCGTTCTGCGCTTCCTCGACAAGGCCGGTCTTGCCAACCGTCCGGCCCGTAGCAACCCCAAGAAGGCCGAGCCGGGCGACAAGGCCAAGGAGCGCGCCGCCGAGCGTGCCGAGAAGGCCGCTGCCGTCGAAGCTCCGACCGAGTGATTTCGACCTGAGATCATCTCATAATGGACCGTCCCGTTCCGCGGGGCGGTCCTTTTCGTTGACGGAGGCAGGCCCGTGGCCGAAGCGCAGAAGTCCGTAGTCATTGCCGAAATCGGCGCCGCTCATGGCGTGCGCGGCGAGGTGCGCGTCAAGGCGCATACCGCCGATCCCCTGGCCGTGGCCGACTACGGCCCTCTGCACGACAGCCGTGGGGTGGCCTTTCGCGTCAAGTCGTTGAGGCACCTCAAGGACGACATGCTGGTCGTCTCCTTTGAGGGGCTGACCGACCGAACGGCTGCCGAGAAGCTCAACCACACCAAGCTTCACGTCGATCGCTCGGCACTGCCGCCGCCGGACGAGGACGAGTTCTACCATGCCGATCTCATCGGTTTGGCTGTCGAGACGACGGCCGGCGAGGCGATCGGCACGGTGGTTGCGGTGGTCAACTTCGGAGCGGATGACCTTCTGGATGTGAAGCGTCCGGGACGCGCGTCGGTCTACGTGCCCTTTACGCGCGCTATCGTGCCAACTCTCGATTTTGCTGCCGGCAAGGCGATCATCGAGCCGCCGGATGGCCTTCTCGACGATCCCGGCGAACCGGAGGGGGAGGAGGCATCGTGACTGGCTTTGCCGCCGACGTTCTGACGCTCTATCCGGAGATGTTTCCCGGCCCGCTCGGGGTCAGCCTAGCCGGCCGGGCGCTTGGCGAGGGAGGCTGGTCGCTGAGGCCGACGCAGATCCGCGACTTTGCCGAGGGGCGTCATCGCAACGTCGACGACACGCCAGCGGGCGGTGGGCCCGGCATGGTGATGCGCGCCGACGTGTTGGCGCGGGCCATCGATGCGGTGTCGCCGGCGGATGATCCCCGACCGCGTCTTCTGATGACGCCGCGCGGGGCGCCGCTCAGACAGGCGCGCGTGCGCGAACTCGCCGCTGGCCCCGGGGTTGTCATTGTTTGCGGCCGGTTCGAGGGCGTCGATGAGAGGCTGATTGGCCGCCGGCAGCTCGAAGAGGTGTCGATCGGCGACTATGTGCTGTCGGGAGGCGAAGTGGCGGCCATCGTGCTGCTCGATGCTGTGGTTCGTCTGCTGCCCGGCGTCATGGGCAACGATCTCTCGGGTGTAACCGAAAGCTTCGAGGGCGGACTGCTCGAGCACGCTCAGTACACCCGGCCGCCGGTGTTCGAAGATGAGGCGATCCCGCAGGTTCTCTTGTCGGGAGATCACGCGAAAGTGGATGCCTGGCGCCGTGCTGACGCCGAAAGGGTGACGGCCGAGCGGCGTCCGGACCTCTGGGCCGACTATCGCCCGGCCAAAGGCCGGAAATGAGCAGTTTCCGGCAAAGAATCTGGTGGGAAGTGGTCGACAAACCTGTCCGCCTCGTGTAGGAACCCCGCCCATAGTTGATTGACGTATCGCCCCTCGTTCGATGTGACGATGTTCGGGCGCTCTGGTCGGCTCAGGAAGAAGAAGGAATCCAAAGATGAGCAAGATCATCCAGGAGCTCGAGGCCGAGCAGATGGCCGTGGTCAAGGCCCAGCGCGAGCTGCCCGAGTTTTCCCCCGGCGACACCGTTCGCGTCAACGTGAAGGTCACCGAAGGCACGCGTAGTCGCGTCCAGGCCTATGAAGGCGTCTGCATTGCCCGCAAGGGTGGCGGCCTCAACGAGAGCTTCACGGTTCGCAAGATTTCCTACGGCGAGGGCGTCGAGCGCGTCTTCCCGATCTACTCGCCGATGATTGATTCGCTCGAGGTGGTGCGCCGCGGTAAGGTGCGCCGGGCCAAGCTCTACTATCTGCGCGACCTGCGCGGCAAGGCGGCCCGTATCTTCGAGGCGAACAACGCGCGCGCCCGCAAGCTCAACGAAGCCGCCAAGGCCGACAAGTGAGCTCAGCCGACGGCTGACTGATCGTTTCAGGCCCGCGTGCTTCGCTCGCGGGCCTTTTCATATGCGGAGATCCCGAAAGCCCATGCGACAGGTCAAGATCGCCACCTGGAACATCAACTCCGTCCGCATGCGCCGGCTTATCGTCGAGCGGCTGCTCAACGAGGCGGCTCCCGACGTGTTGTTCCTGCAGGAAACGAAGTGCCAGGACGGCCAGTTTCCCGCTGCCGATTTCCGCAAGCTCGGCTACGAGCATGTTGCCCTCAACGGCGGCCGCGGCGGCTATCATGGTGTCGGCATCGTGTCGCGCTTGCCGCTCGGCGACGTTCGCGTTCACGAGTTCTGCGAAAAGGTTGGCGATCCGCGCCACATCTCGGCGGTGATCGGCGAGGGCAACTCGGCGTTCCGTGTCCATAATTTCTACGTGCCGGCCGGCGGCGACGAGCCGGACGTTGCCATCAACCCGAAGTTCGAGCACAAGCTGCGCTTCCTCGACGAGATGAAGGACTTCTTGCCGACAGCCAGTGATGGACTGCCGGACGTGGTGGTCGGCGATCTCAACGTGGCGCCCTATGAGCACGATGTCTGGTCGCACAAGGCGCTTCTCAAGATCGTCAGTCACACGCCGATCGAATGCGAGAAGCTGGAGGCGGTTCGCTCGGCTGTCGGCTATGTCGATATCGCCCGGCGGTTCGTGCCGCTGGAGGAGAAGCTCTATTCCTGGTGGAGCTATCGCGCCAAGGACTGGCGGGCGGCCGACAAGGGGCGCCGGCTCGATCACATATGGACGCATCCGGACATGGCCGCGCGCGTGAGCGACTTCCGCATTCTCAAGGATGCGCGCGATTGGGATCGCCCGTCGGATCACGCGCCCGTCGTGGTCAGCATCGAGGTCTGAACTCAGGCGGGGTCAGTTTCCGAGACGGTCGAGACGATCCCGCACCGTCATCAGTCGCGATGTGGTTTCGCGGACATTGGCCGACAGGCGGCGATGCAGGCCGGCAGCAATCTCAGGAAACTCGTCGAGCATTCGACGGAACAGCGGTCGGCGGATCAAAATGGTCTCGACCCGGCCGCGCGCCACGGCGGTCATCGTACGTTCGCCATCGACGATCAGGGCCAGGCCGCCAAGCAGAGCGCCGCGGCCGACCACTTCAGCGGCCGTATCGGAGTCCCCCGGCGGAAACAACGCGACTTCGCCTGACGAAATGACGTGAGCGCAATCGGCGCGGTCTCCCGCCGAGTAGAGGCGCTGCCCGTCCCGGAAGTCGCGGCTCTCGGCCGAGAAGGCGAGCAGGCGCAGCTTGTCCTCCGTGAAATCGGAGAGCATGGACACCGTGCCGAGCAGCTTTATGTCGGACTCGAGACTCATGAATGGCCTGGCGCGGGCGAGACAAACGACGATGGCAACTGTCAGTCATGCGCCGCTCATACGGCACATGACACAGATTCCCTAGCATGCCGCCCGCAGAAGGTTAACCGCCCAATCCCCGGCTTGCCGGCGTCGGCCGGGTTTTCCACCCCGAAGGGTCGTCAAGGATCAGGGCACGAGCTTGTAGCCGCCGCCTTCGGTGATAAGGAGCTGGGCGTTGGCCGGGTCCTTCTCGATCTTCTGGCGGAGACGGTAGATGTGCGTTTCGAGCGTGTGGGTTGTGATGCCTGCGTTATAGCCCCACACCTCGTGCAACAGAACGTCGCGGGTGATCACCTTGTCGCCGGCCCGGTAAAGGAACTTCAGGATCGAGGTTTCCTTCTCGGTGAGGCGGATCTTGCCGCCCTTGGCGTCGACCAGGAGCTTGGCCGAGGGACGGAAGGTGTAGGGGCCGATCGTGAAGACTGCCTCTTCCGACTGCTCGTGCTGACGCAGCTGGGCGCGCACGCGAGCGAGCAGAACGGCGAACTTGAACGGCTTGGCGACGTAGTCGTTAGCGCCGGCTTCGAGTCCCAGGATCTGATCGCTGTCTGTGTCATGCCCGGTCAGCATGATGACCGGTGCCGCAAAACCGCCCTTTCTAAGGATTTTCACAGCTTCGCGGCCATCCATGTCGGGCAGGCCAACGTCCATCAACACGAGGTCGACGTGGGCTGTGCGGGCCAGTTGCATGCCCTTGGTGGCGGTCTCCGCCTCAAGCGGCTCGAATTCGTCGAACAGCGACAGCTGTTCAACCAGCGCTTCGCGGAGGTCGGGGTCGTCGTCGACGATCAGAATTTTTCGAGCAGTCATGTCATCCCCGTCAAAGATGATCGCTGCCAGAGAGCCCGCCCCTCGTCTTCGGGGTGCATCGCACCGGCTTGGCGATTCATCCGATCCCTGCCAGATTACCATGGCAGATCGGATACTTCACAAAATTATACCGTCTGTCGATCCTTCGCGATCGTCTGTCAAGCAAGGCGAAAAATATGCACGGCAAGTTGAGACCGAAAGGGGCGGCGCTCACACGCCTTCACGCTCGCGTGAAATCGGCCCATTCCACGCATGGGCGGCTTGTCGGTGGCGGGGTGGATATGGCGGCGACGATCGGTCGATCAGGCCTGACGGCGCTGAAGCGGGAAGGAGACGGGGCAAGCCCGCGGGGGAGTTTTCGCATTGTCGGCGGTTTCTATCGGCCGGATCGGTTCGGTGCCAGGCCTCGTTGCGGCATTTCCCTTCATCCCCTGCGACCTGACGATGGTTGGTGTGACGACCCTTCCGACGCCAACTACAACCGGCCGGTCCGTCGTCCATACCCTCGAAGCCATGAGGCGATGTGGCGTGACGATCACGCCTATGACATCGTACTGGTACTCGATTTCAACCTTCGGCCCCGCGTTCGGTGCGGTGGCAGCGCCATCTTCTTTCATCTCGCGCACCCTGATTCCCGGCCGACGGCGGGTTGTCTGGCGTTGAGCGGCCCTGACATGCTGAAGTTGCTGCCGCGACTGTCGACCCGCACGATCATTTCGTTTGGTTAAAGCCTCAGATCGGCTCGCCGTCGACGAGGCGTGGCGAGGGGCCCGGTGCGCCGGCGGCGGCGTCGGCGAAGACACGTTTGATCGACGGCAACCGATCGACCAGGCCGAGCCCGAAATCGCGGATCAACCGCAGCGGAACGAGATCGTTGGAAAATAGGCGGTTGAGCCCATCGGTCATCGCGGCCATGCGCAGCGTGTCGAAGCCGCGCCAGCGCTGATAGTCGTCGAGGACATCGGTGGTGCCGGGGTCGCGGCCGGCACGCAGGGCAATGGCCACCACTTCCGCCAGCGCTGCGGCGTCCTTGAAGCCGAGATTGAGGCCCTGACCGGCGATCGGGTGAATGGCGTGCGCGGCATCGCCGATCAGTGCCAGCCGATCGGCCGTGAAGCGTCGGGCCAGCGTCAGTCCGAGCGGGAAGGCCTGGCGTCGCCCAACTGCGCGCACTTCGCCGAGGTGGTGGCCAATGCGACGGAGGAGCTCGGCATCAAACAGGAACGGAGTGCCGGCGACGAGACGGTCGGCGATTTCGGTTCGCTCGCTCCAGACGAGTGACGATCGACAGCCGCCCTTGAGCGGCAGCACGGCGAAAGGACCGGCTGGCAGGAAGTGTTCCTCGGCGCGTCCTTCGTGCGGCCGATCATGTTCGATGGTGGTGACGATCCCCGATTGCCCGTAGCTCCAGGAGTTGATGCCGATGCCGGCTTCTGACCGGAGGCGCGAGCGCGCACCGTCCGCGGCGATCACCAGGGAAGCGACGAGCGTTTTGCCGGATGCGAGCGTCACGCGGCGCCCACCCTGGGTTTGCTCGGTGGCCAGTACGCTATCCGGTGTCAGGAACCGGACGCCGGCGGTCTCCGCCGCTGCCCCGAGCGCTGTGACCAGCGGCCCATTGGGCAGCATGTGTGCGAGCGCGTCTCCGTCCTGCTGCCGTTCGAAGGTCAGAAACACTGGCCGGATCAGGTCGTCGAGACGAGAATCGGTAACGATCATCTCGCGGACCGGCTCCGCTTCGACGGAAAGATTCTCCCAGACGCCGAGGGCCGAGAGCATGCGCCGTCCCGCAGCCGCCACCGCGAAGGCGCGCAAATCGCCCGACGCTTCACGCCAGGGTCGGGGGTCGGCGAGCGCGACGCGGGCACCGGGAACCGAAGCGGCAATGGCAAGCGCGGCCGAGAGACCGACATAACCGCCACCCGCAACCAGGACGTCCACTCTTTCGATACTCTCGATCATCTCATCTTCCCTTCACGGCCGTGGATGACGGCGTGAGCATAGTGGGATTGCGGATACCGGCCAAGAAGCCGCGTGGTGACTTTCTGAGCGTTTCTGGGGGGCGTCGACGGGCGATGGCGCTCCATACGGGCAATTACTGCCCATCGAATAGGCATCTGTGGTCCGCCAAACTGATTTCAAGATGGGCACACTCGAGTTTTTGCCAGGGAAATGGTCACTGGAACTCGGGTGGCGACCGTCAAAACCGGCGAAAACAAGGCGTTTGGTTAAGAAAAAGCAGAATGTGCCGCATCCTACGTCGGCTTGGCACAAAGATTGATTCTATCGACGGCATCGAGTTCCGCGACGGGGCGCATCGCGGGGGTGCGCGTTCGGTCCGGGGGACCAATCGATGGAAGGAACCCCATGAAAATCGTCATGGCCATTATCAAGCCGTTCAAGCTGGACGAGGTGCGCGACGCGCTCAACGCGCTCGGCGTGCACGGCCTCACGGTGACGGAAGTCAAGGGCTATGGTCGCCAGAAGGGCCATACCGAAATCTATCGCGGCGCTGAGTACGCCGTCAGCTTCCTGCCCAAGCTGAAGGTGGAAGTCGCGGTCGCCACGGATCAGGTCGACAAGGTCGTCGAGGCCATCTCCACGGCTGCGAAGACCGGCCAGATCGGCGACGGCAAGATTTTCGTCACGTCCATCGAACACGCCGTTCGCATCCGTACCGGCGAGACCGACGGGGAGGCGCTCTGATCCATTCGGGAGGCCCGTGCGGGCTTCCAAGGCACGCCGCCGATGTTTCGCCCAAGGGTGACGTCGAGCGGACAGTCGACAACCGATCCAAGAGGATTTCGATGAAGTATCTCAAGCCACTTCTCGCGGCTGCGCCTGTACTGGCGCTCTCGGCTGCTGCGGCTTTCGCCCAGGATGCCGTCGCGCCGGCCGTTGAGGCCGCCGCCCCCGCTCCCACCGCCGATCCCGGACATACGGCGTGGATGCTGATTTCCACCGTTCTGGTCATCATGATGACGGTGCCGGCGCTGGCGCTGTTCTACGGCGGTCTCGTCCGCTCCAAGAACGTGCTGTCGATCCTGATGCAGTGCCTCATCGGTTTCGCGGTGATGGCCATTCTGTGGATCACTTACGGCTACTCCATCGCCTTCACCATGCCCGGTGAGGCGACCGCGCTTTCGCCGTTCATCGGCACCCTCGACAAGGTCATGCTGGCCGGCATCACGCCCGACTCGTTGTCCGGTTCCATTCCGGAGATCGTTTTCGTCGCCTTCCAGATGACCTTCGCCTGCATCACCCCGGCGCTGATCATCGGCGCCTCGGCCGAGCGCGTTAAGTTCTCGGCGGTGATCTTCTTCCTGATCCTGTGGTTCACCTTCGCCTATCTGCCGATGGCCCACATGGTTTGGGGCGGCGACGGCTCCTACATCGGCTCCGGCTGGGGCGCCCTCGACTTCGCCGGTGGCACCGTGGTGCATATCAACGCCGGTATCGCCGGTCTGGTCATCGCCATCATGGGTGGCAAGCGCATCGGTCTCGGCCGTGACAACTTCGCCCCGCACAACCTCGTGCTCACCTATATCGGCGCCATGCTTCTGTGGGTCGGCTGGTTCGGCTTCAATGCCGGATCCGAGCTCGCTGCCGACGGCGTCGCGGGCTATGCCCTAGTCAACACCATCGTCGCCACTGCTGCTGCGGCCATCGCCTGGCCGTTCGCCGAATGGCTTACCCGTGGTCACGCCTCGCTTCTGGGCGGCGCCTCGGGCGTGGTTGCTGGTCTCGTTGCCATCACTCCGGCTTGTGGTACCGCCGGTCCGTTCGGCGCGATCATCATCGGTCTCGCCGCTGGCGCGATCTGCTTCTGGGCCTCGACCTGGGTCAAGTCGAAGTTCGGCTACGACGATGCGCTCGACGTGTTCGGCGTTCATGGCGTGGGCGGCATCGTCGGCGCCGTCCTGACCGGTGTGTTCGCCAATCCGGCGCTGGGCGGCATCTATGCCGACTATCCCGGTTTCGGCACCCAGGTTACCGCGCAGGTCGTGGCGGTCATCATCTGTATCCTCGTGTCGGGTATCGTGTCGGTGATCGCTCTCACCATCGTCAAGGCGATCGTCGGCCTTCGGGTTACCGAGACCGCCGAGCGCGAGGGTCTCGACGTCACGACCCACGGCGAACGCGCCTACAACTGAGCCTTACTCGGGCTTAACGGCAATCTGCGGACGGGCGGGACTCCGAATGGAGCCCCGCCCGTTGGCGTTTTGTCGGGCTGCGCGAGATTATCCTTTCGGCGCAATGGTCGCGGAAGTTCGTGTGTCGGTTGATTTTCATCCTATTTCCCTCTTGGCGCTCGCGTTCGCCACGCTATGGTCGTCGCATCGACCGGAGGCGGCGTGCCGCTCCGAGCAATCTTGAGACACACCGGAAAAGAGGTGCCCCATGAAAATCGTGACGGCCATCATCAAGCCCTTCAAGCTCGACGAGGTGCGAGATGCCTTGACCTCGCTTGGCGTCCACGGCCTGACGGTCACGGAGGTCAAGGGTTACGGTCGCCAGAAGGGCCATACCGAAATCTATCGCGGTGCCGAATACGCCGTCAGCTTTCTGCCCAAGCTGAAAATCGAGGTGGCGGTGCCGACGGTCGAGGCGGAAAAGGTGGTCGAAGCCATCGCATCGGCGGCGAAGACCGGTCAGATCGGCGATGGCAAGATCTTCGTCTATGCGATCGAGCACGCCCTTCGCATCCGCACCGGCGAGCAGGACGAAGAGGCGCTTTGAGGAAACGGGCTGCATAGGGTTAAAGAGCGTTTAACCATGGATGCCTAGAGTGGCCGGCAGCAGAAAAGGTCCGGCCGCCTCTCGGCGGCGGGCCGAATCACCCGTTGCCCGAGCCCTGGTTTCATGTCGTCCTGCGCGTCGCTTCCTCTTTCTCCCTTTCAGCGTCTCGGCCGGTTGATCGCCGGTGTCGAGCCGGGGCGCCCGCCGATCGACGTCTCTGTCGGTGAACCGCGCCATCCCGTGCCGGACTTCGTCGGCCCGGTTATCTCGGCCGCACTGGCGGATTTTGTCCGCTATCCGCCGATCAAGGGGACCCCGGCCTTTCGCGCGGCCGTTGCCGGCTGGGCCGAGCGGCGTTTCGGCCTTCCTGGCGACACGCTTGATCGAGACGACGGCATATTGCCGCTCAATGGTTCGCGAGAGGGGCTCTTTCACGCAACGCTCACGGCCTTGCGGCTTGCTGGCGCCGGCAAGGGCTCGCAGCCAGCCATCCTGTTGCCCAATCCCTTTTATGCCGTCTACGCCGCCGCCGCCGAGGCGGCGGGTGCGGAGCCGGTGTTCGTCGCGGCCGATCGCGATGACGGCTTCCTGCCGCGTTTCGAAGCACTGCCGGCCGATCTGCTCGCTCGAACCGTGGCGGCCTTCCACGCCAGCCCGGCCAACCCTCAGGGCGCGGTCGCCGATCTCGGACGGCTTGAAGGGCTGGTCCGGCTGGCCCAGGAGTATGGCTTTCTTCTGTTCTCGGACGAATGCTACTCCGAAATCTGGCGCGGCCGGGCGCCGGATGGCGTGCTGAACGCCGCTTTCGGGATCAATGGCGACTTCTCCGGTGTCGTTGCCTTCAACTCGTTGTCCAAGCGATCCAACCTCGCCGGTGCTCGCTGTGGCTTTGCGATCGGTGATCCAGCCTTCCTGAAGGCGTGGGCGGCCCTCAGAAACGTGACGGCGCCACAAGTCCCGATTCCGATCCAGGCGGTCGCCGTCGCCGCGCTCGCCGATGAACAGCACGTTGTGGAGAATCGTCGGCTTTACGATCTCAAGTATGTCGTCGCCGAGGAGATACTGGGTGACCGGTTCCCGCATCTCGTGCCGCCGGGCGGTTTCTTTCTTTGGCTCGACGTCGGTCGCTGGGGTGGCGGTGAAGCGGTGACGGCCCGGCTTTGGAAAGACCGAGGCGTCAAGGTCGTGCCGGGTGGCTACCTGTCGGCAGTCGGGGCCGACGGCGTCAATCCCGGTGCGGATTTCATTCGAATCGCCATGGTCGAAAGCCTGGAGACGAGTCGCGAGGCGCTGAGCCGTCTCTCGGAGGTTCTGTCATGAGAGCTGAAATGAGAACCAGCCCCCGCTTCCGTGACGCCGGCGGACGGCTCGACGGTCCTTACGAGCCGCGCCCCGTCAATGCACGCCGCGCCGCCAATCTCAAGGAACTCGACAAACGGATACGCCGCGCCGCGCCGACGCGCGAGGACCGCTTGCGGCAGGCGATGCTCCGCAACATCGCCGGTGCGTCCGGTCTGATGCTGATCGCCGGCGTCGCAGCCTTGTCCGCCGCGCTCGCCACCTGGTCAGTGGACGATCCGAGCTGGAGCCACATTGCCGATGGACCGACCCGCAACGTCATGGGGGCGGGGGGCGCGGTGGTCGCCGACCTGATCATGCAGCTCATCGGCCTCAATGCCGCGCTGTTCCTGGCGCCGGTGGTGATCTGGGGCTGGCAGTTGACCATCGGGCGCATTCCGCATGTGGCGCGCAACAGGCTGATCGGATGGTTGATCGGCACGCTGATCGGCGCCGCGTTCATGGGTGCCTTGCCGCCGACGACCGGTTGGCCTCTGCCCACCGGCCTTGGCGGCGCCATCGGCGACCTCCTGCTGCAACTACCGGCCGCCTTCAACAATGGCGTCCTCACCGATACGCTGCGTCTCATCGTGCTGATCGTTACGGGACCACTGGCGCTGGCCGCCATGATCTACGCCTCGGGCGTGCCCGGCCATCGCATCGTCAGCTCGGCGGCGGCCGTCGATGACGATGAAGACGACGAGGAAGAGGATGAAGGTGAGAGCCGCCTCGCAGCTCTCATAGGCGTAGCCGGCCATTGGTGGCTGACGATGCGCGCCGGCCTGTCCCGACGCCTGTTCCGTCGGCCGGCCTTTGCCTATCCGGGTGAGGAGTACGAGGACGAGGAGGACGACTACGAGCCCCCGGTTGCTCGGAGGGCCGAACCTACCCACGTCGCAAGGCCGCGGCCCGTCGTCGCACCGGTGGCCGACGATGAAGATGATGACGACTACGAGGCGCCTGTCGTCGATCGGCGCGGCCGCGTCGAGCCGTCTTTCTCCCCGGCCGAACGGCCACGCCCCGCCGCAGCCGAGCCCATCTTCGAGGAAGAAGAGAACGATCCACCGCCGTTCGATATGGACGACCGCCTGTCCGACTACGACGAGACGGAGCTGATCGCGCCGCCGGAGCCCGTTGCCGTCGCACCGGCGCCGCGAACCTTCGAACAGCGTCCCGCCCCGCTTCGTGGTCCTGCCTCTCGCATAGGCAAGCCGGCGGCTCAGCCGGAGAAGCCCGCGGCGCGCGTCAAAGCACCGGCGCCGCCGATGCAGCCCAGCAAAAAGGCCAAGGGTGGCACGCAGTTGTCCCTTCTCGACGCGGACCGCTTCGAGTTTCCGGCCATCGAGCTCCTGGCCGAACCCAAGGGCGGCAATGGCGTCCAGTACACGCCAGACAGTCTGGAGCAGAACGCGGGTCTGCTGGAGGGCGTGCTCGAGGACTTCGGCATCAAGGGCGAGATCTTCAATGTCCGTCCCGGCCCTGTCGTGACGCTCTACGAACTGGAACCGGCGCCCGGCATCAAGTCGTCGCGCGTCATCGGCCTTGCCGACGACATCGCGCGCTCGATGAGCGCGGTCGCCGCCCGTGTTGCGGTCATCCCGGGCAAGAATGCCATCGGCATCGAGCTGCCCAACCAACGGCGCGAAATGGTCTATCTGCGCGAGCTGATCGCCAGCCAGGACTTCGAGAAGTTCAAGGGCCGGCTTGCTCTGGCTCTCGGCAAGACCATCGGCGGCGAGCCCGTGATCATCGATTTGGCCCGCACGCCGCACATGCTGGTGGCCGGCACGACCGGTTCGGGCAAGTCGGTGTCGATCAACACCATGATCCTTAGCCTTCTCTACCGGATGACGCCGGAGGAGTGCCGGTTGATCATGATCGATCCGAAGATGCTGGAGCTCTCGGTCTACGATGGCATCCCCCACCTCCTGACACCGGTGGTCACCGATCCGCGCAAGGCGGTGGTGGCGCTCAAGTGGACGGTCCGCGAGATGGAGGACCGCTACAAGAAGATGTCCAAGGTCGGTGTGCGCAACATCGAGGGCTTCAACGCCCGCGTGGCGCAGGCGATCGAGCGGGGAGAAAGCATCAACCGCACCGTCCAGACCGGCTTCGACAAGGAGACCGGCGAGCCCATCTTCGAAACCGAGGAGATGGAACTCAAGCCGCTGCCGTTCATCGTCGTCATCATCGATGAAATGGCCGACCTGATGATGGTGGCGGGCAAGGAAATCGAGGGCGCTGTGCAGCGTCTCGCCCAGATGGCGCGCGCCGCCGGCATTCACGTCATCATGGCGACGCAGCGCCCGTCGGTGGATGTCATCACGGGCACCATCAAGGCCAACTTCCCGACGCGCATTTCCTTCCAGGTCACGTCGAAGATCGACAGCCGCACCATCCTCGGCGAACAGGGCGCCGAACAGCTCCTCGGGCAGGGCGACATGCTCTACATGCAGGGCGGCGGGCGTATCCAGCGCGTCCACGGCCCGTTCGTTTCCGACGGCGAGGTGGAGTCAATCGTTGCCCATCTCAAGACCCAGGGCACGCCCGACTATCTCGAAGCGATCACGGCCGATGACGAGGAAGAGAGTGGCGGTGGCGAACCGGCTCAGGTCGATGAGAACGCTGACCTCTTCGATCAGGCGGTGGCGCTGGTGTTGCGCGACAAGCGTGCCACCACCAGCTACATCCAGCGACGGCTCGGCATCGGTTACAATCGTGCCGCCTCGCTCATCGAGCGGATGGAAAAGGAAGGATTGGTCGGCCCGCCCAATCACGCGGGCAAGCGCGAAATCCTGATGCGCACCGACGAAGATTGACGGCAGCTCTCCGGGACGAGACAACTGGGCGTCCTTCGCCACTGGGCGGAAGACGCCCTTTGTCATGTCACCGATGGTCCAATGAGTCGTATTCTGATCTCCGCCTGCCTGCTCGGCCGACCGGTTCGCTATGACGGCACCGGAAAGCGGCTCGCCGATCCGCGCGTCGAGCGCTGGCACGCCGAGGGGCGGTTGGTACCGATCTGTCCCGAGCTCATGGGAGAACTTCCTGTGCCGCGTCCGGCGGCCGAAATCGTCGGTGGCTCCGGCAGCGATGTCCTGGCCGGCCGGGCGCGCGTCCTGGCCGCCACCGGCGAAGACGTGACGGCGGCTTTCCTCATCGGCGCCGAGGTCGCTCTCGATCTTGCCCGGAGCACGGGGTGCGACCATGCGCTCCTTATCGACCGCAGTCCTTCCTGCGGCAGTCTCTCGATCTATGACGGTACCTTCTCGGGTCAACAGGTCCCGGGAGCCGGCGTCGTCGCCGCGCTTCTTGCCGCTCATGGCATTCGTGTCTTCGCCGACCATGAGATCGATCGTCTTGCCGAGGCCATTGCCCACTCTCCATGACGGGAACCCGATGCGGGGCAAGGACGTTTCCCTTGAACCGGCTTTCTGGCCGGAACGGACGTCCTGACGGAGACACCCATGGCAGACAGTATTCTCGTTCTCGGTGCCACCGGTACGATCGGCCAGTTGGTCGTTTCGGAGCTGGTGACGAAAGGCGAAACCGTGAAGGCGGCCGCTTTGGATGGTCAGACGCATCCGGACGCCTCGGTGCTGCGGTTCGACTATCGCGATCCGGCCAGCATTGCGCCGCTTTTCGAGGGAGTCGACCGCGTTTTCGTTCTGATGCCTTCGGCTCCGCTCGATATCATCGATGCTTTGATGCCGGTGATGCGGCACGTGGTCGATCGCAAGGTGAAGGCGGTGCTGCTGTCCACGATCGCCGCCGACGAGTCCGATGACAACCCTTATCGCCGCCTTGAGCTGGTCCTGGAGAACTCTGGTCTGCCGTTCGTCATTCTTCGGGCCAACTGGTTTGCCGACAACTTCCGGACCGTCTGGAAGGATGCCGTCCGGACCGGAGAGCTGGCATTGCCGATTGACGAGGGGCTCATCAGCTTTGTCGATGGCCGTGACGTCGCGGCGGCGTCGGCCGCTGCGCTGACCACCTCAGACTTCGACGGCCAGACGCTCGTCCTCACCGGACCCGCCGCGTTGTCACTGTCGCGCGCCGCTGAGGTGATGAGCCACGCAACGGGCCGTTCGATTGTTTTCCGACCGATCGCGGTTGCCGATTATGAGGCGCGTCTCAACGAGGAGGGTTTGTCGGAAAAGCTGATCGCCGAGCGTGTCGCAGAGTTCGAAACCATCCGTGGCGGCAAGGCGTCCATCGTCAGCCCGGCCGTCGAGAAGATGACCGGTCGGCAACCCCGCTTCTTTGAAACCTTCGTCAAGGACCACGCGACGGATTTCGTCGGCGCCTGATCATCGATGCGATTCTGCCCATCTCACCGCGGCCGGACGGAAAACACCGGCGTCGGTGCTCCAAAGCATTGACCCTAGGGACCGTTTCTGATGATGGTCATGCCGTGAGTTTTTCGCGCGGCCGCGCGCCCTTGGCGCCGCCGACCCGCGACAGGCGTGGATCAGAGCAGAAGACGAGACGATGGCGACCGAGCGATACAATGCGCGTGAAGCGGAAACGCGCTGGCAGAGGGCCTGGAACGAGGCCAAGGTTTTCGAGACGAAGAACGACGATCCGCGTCCGAAGTACTATGTCCTCGAGATGTTCCCTTATCCGTCCGGCCGCATCCATATGGGGCATGTGCGCAACTACACGATGGGCGACGTCGTAGCCCGTTACAAGCGCGCCAAGGGGTTCAACGTGCTGCATCCTATGGGATGGGATGCCTTTGGCATGCCGGCCGAGAACGCGGCGATGAAGGGGCATGTCCATCCCAAGACGTGGACCTACGAGAACATCGCCACCATGCGCGGCCAGCTCAAGAGCATGGGACTGTCGCTCGACTGGAGCCGCGAGTTCGCCACCTGCGACGAGGACTACTACACCCAGCAGCAGAGACTGTTCCTGGACTTCATGAAGGCCGGCCTCGTCGACCGCAAGAAGTCCAAGGTCAATTGGGACCCCGTCGACATGACCGTGCTCGCCAACGAGCAGGTGATCGACGGTCGCGGCTGGCGCTCCGGAGCGCTGGTCGAGCAGCGCGAGCTGACGCAGTGGTTCCTGAAGATCTCCGACTATTCGGATGAACTGCTCTCGGCGTTGGACACGCTCGACCGCTGGCCGGAGAAGGTCCGGACCATGCAGAAGAACTGGATCGGCCGGTCGGAAGGCCTGCGCGTCCGGTTCGAGATCGATGGGGCGGCGGTGGCCGGCGAGCCGACGATCGAGGTATTCACCACGCGTCCGGACACGCTGTTCGGCATGAGCTTCGTGGCGCTCTCGGCCGATCATCCGGTGGCCAGGGCGCTGGCCGATCAGGATTCGGCTGTCGCGGCCTTCTGCGAGGAATGCCGGCGCATGGGAACCTCGGCGGCGGCGCTCGAGACGGCCGAGAAGAAGGGTCTGGCGACGGGCCTGTCGGTGAAGCATCCCTTCAACGGCAAGAGCTATCCGGTTTACATCGCCAACTTCGTGCTGATGGATTACGGCACTGGCGCCATCTTCGGCTGCCCGGCGCATGACCAGCGCGACCTTGATTTCGCCCGCAAGTATGCGCTCACCGTCACGCCGGTGGTGCTGCCTGAAGGCGCCGATCCGGCCGCCTTCGCGGTGGGCGATGTCGCCTACACCGACGATGGCAAGCTGTTCAACTCCGCCTTCCTTGACGGGATGGAGGTCGAAGCGGCCAAGGATCTCGTGGCGAGCAAGCTCGAGGCGACGACGCTCCATGGGGCTCCGGCGGCCAAGCGCCAGGTGAACTATCGCCTGCGCGACTGGGGTATCTCGCGCCAGCGCTATTGGGGATGCCCGATCCCGGTCATTCATTGCGAAGCTTGCGGTGTCGTGCCGGTCCCTGCCAAGGACCTGCCGGTGCGCCTGCCCGAAGATGTCGAGTTCGACCGGCCCGGAAACCCGCTCGATCGGCACCCGACGTTCACGAAATGCGTCTGCCCCGAGTGCGGCAAGCCGGCGCGGCGCGAAACCGACACCATGGACACCTTCGTCGACTCGTCCTGGTATTACAGCCGGTTCACCGAGCCGCGCGCCCAGACGCCGACCGTGCCGGATGTGGTCAATGCCTGGCTTCCGGTCGACCAGTACATCGGTGGCATCGAGCACGCCATCCTGCACCTCCTCTATTCGCGCTTCTTCACTCGCGCGATGAAGAAGTGCGGTCATGTCGGCTTTGACGAGCCGTTCCGGGGCCTGTTCACCCAGGGCATGGTGGTGCACGAGACCTATCAGTCGGCGGACGGCGAGTGGCTGTCGCCGGCCGATGTCGAGATCGTCGAGGAAACCGGGGGACGCAAGGCGCGATTGATCGCCTCCGGCGCGCCGGTCAAGATCGGCCCGATCGAGAAGATGTCGAAGTCGAAGAAGAACACCGTCGACCCCACCGACATCATCGACAGTTTCGGCGCCGATACCGCGCGCTGGTTCATGCTGTCAGACAGCCCGCCGGAGCGCGACGTCGAGTGGACCGAGGCTGGCGCCCAGGGCACCGCGCGCTTCCTGCAGCGCGTCTGGCGCATCGTCTCCGAGGCGTCCGAGCTGGTGCCGACCGCCGGTCGGGCCGACGGCGGCGACAAGCTGGCGCTCGCGCTGCGCAAGGCGGCGCACAAGGCGCTGGCCGCGGTCGAGGAGAACATCGAGGGCCTGCGCTTCAACGTAGCGCTCGCCAAGATCTACGAGCTGGTCAACACGCTGGGTGGCGCGCTCGCCAACGAGAAGGCGGTGCTGTCCGCCGACGGCGCCGCCGCTGCCGCGCTCGTCGAGGCGACCGGCCTTCTGGTTCGCATGATGGCGCCGATGACCCCGCATCTCGCCGAGGAAAGCTGGGCGGCACTCGGTCATGACGGCTTGGTGGCGCATGCCGACTGGCCGTTCGTCGACCGGTCGCTGCTGGTCGAGGATGAAGTGACCATGCCGGTGCAGGTCAACGGCAAGAAGCGTGCCGACGTTACCGTATCGCGCTCCGCGTCGCCCGCCGATGTTGAGGCCGAGGTGTTGAAGCTCGAAGCCGTGATCAAGGCGCTCGACGGCAAGAGCCCGAAGAAGGTCATCGTCGTCGCCCAGAGGATCGTCAATGTGGTCGTCTGATCTCTTCCGCCGGGGCGTGCTGCTGCTCGCGGCCGCCGGGTTTCTCGCCGCCTGTCAGGTTCGGCCCGTTTATGCGCCGGCCGGTTCTGCGGTGGCGGGGAATAATCCGGCCATGGTTACCGAGCTCGCTTCGATCGCCATCAAGGGGCAGACCGAACGCGTGGCGCAGGCGCTGATCAACGAGCTGATCTTCCAGCTACGTGGCGGCGGTGCACTGGTGGAGCCGAAGTATCGTCTGGATCTCATCCTGACGACACGCGTTTCGGATCTGGCCATTCGCGCCCGCGAGGATATTCCGGTTGCCAAGCTGGTGTCGCTCACGGCCACCTACACG
Organism: Pleomorphomonas sp. NRK KF1; assembly: GCF_023721755.1. Classification (GTDB taxonomy): domain Bacteria; phylum Pseudomonadota; class Alphaproteobacteria; order Rhizobiales; family Pleomorphomonadaceae; genus Pleomorphomonas. The sequence continues at coordinate 242,481 of NZ_JAMDLH010000006.1, forward strand.
CTGACCGAGGTTGCCACGAGCAGGGTGGTCACGTCGGACAATGTCTATGCGACGTCGTCTTTCGACGTCAGCTCGCAACGTTATGCCAATGTGCGGGCGCAGCGAGATGCCGAGGATCGCGCGGCGCGTGCGGCCGCTGCCGACATTCGGCTGCGTCTTTCCTCGGCGCTGATCGGCAAGGGCTAAGACGATGGTGGCGGCGCGCGCCCAGGAGGCCGATCGCCTCGTTGCGCGGCCGCCGCAAGACGTAACCTTCTATCTGGTCTACGGTCCGGATACCGGGCTTGTTTCCGAGCGGGCGAGAACGATCGCCAAGGCCTTCGCCGATCCCGGCGACCCCTTTGCTCTGGTCCGGATCGAGGCATCGGAACTCACCGCAAATCCCACCCGGCTTGCCGACGAAGCTTACGCGGTTTCGATGTTCTCGAGCCGAAGGGCGATTCTGCTGCGCGACGGCGGCCGCGCCGACCTGGCCGGTCGGGTCCGTCCGCTGTTCAAGGAGCCACCGGCCGATACGGCAATTGTCGTCGAGGCGGGAGACCTCAAGAAGTCCAGTCCGCTCCGGGTGCTGTTCGAGCAGGAAAGCCGAGCCTACGCCATTCCTTGCTTCGCCGATGACGAACGATCGATCGGCGCATTGGTCGACGAGGAAGTAAAGGCAGCCGGTCTGTCCATTTCTTCCGAGGCCCGCACGCTTCTCGTCTCTCTTCTGGGGGGCGACCGGCTGATGACGCGCGGCGAGATCCAGAAACTCTGCCTGCACGCCCATGGCACGGGAGCTATCTCGATTGCCGACGTCGAAACGCTGATCGGCGACAGTTCCACCTTCGCCATCGACGAGGTGATCGATGCGACTGCGGGCGGGGCATTGCCGGCACTGGTGGAAGGTCTGGCCAAGGCGCGGGCCGAAGGGGTCGATGCCGGCCAGATCGCCGGCGCGGCTCTGCGACACTTCATGCTGCTCGACGAGTTGCGCGCAGCGGTCGATGGTGGCGTTTCCCCCGGCGACGCTGTGAACGGCGCCCGGCCGCCCATTTTCTTCAAGCGCAAAGGCCGGGTGGAAACGGCCCTTGGGTTGTGGTCGCCTGCAAGGCTTGCGCGGGCGATCATCGTGCTTGGCGAGGCGGCACGCGATGCCCGTCTCAACTCGACGCTTGCCGCCGATATCGTCGGCGAGACGCTTCTGACGCTCGCCCGCGCCGCCGATCAGGCGGCTGGTCGTCGCCGCCGATAGGTATCAGACCGGGCCTATATGGCCGAAAGCATCCAACACGCGAGTGTATTGTTGCCTCCGATGCAGGGGCGCCAAGGACGGTAGCTCGGCGAGTGGCCGCCAGCGCCATTCGAGGAACTCCGGCGGTTCTTCCGTGTGGGCGGCCGCTACCGTGATTTCATCCTCCACGCCCGTAAAGCGAAAAGCGACCCAGCGCTGTCGCTGGCCGCGGAAGGGATGCAGCTTGTGGATTCTGGCGCCGCGGGCCGGAAAGTCATAGCTCCACCAGTCGTCGGTAACGGAAATCAGCTCGGTGCTGGTGACGCCGGTCTCCTCCCAGAGTTCTCGCCGTGCCGCCGCGACGATATCCTCTCCGGGATCGATTCCGCCCTGCGGCAACGCCCAATCGGCTCCCTCCGAGAAGACTTCGGGATCGGGCCAGCCGAATGGATTGGCGAAAGCCTTGCCGCAGAAGACCAGCCCTTGCGAGTTGAACAGGCAGATGCCGACATTCGGGCGATAGGGAAGATCGGGCAGGAGGGGTTCGCGCTCGGCCGGATCCGGCGGGGCGACTGCGGCCGGAAGACGGCCGGTCACGCGGGCACCGCCAAAGCGGCGAAAGCGGTCGCGATCTGCTCGTAGATCGGCCGCTTGAAGGGCACGACGAGGCTCGGAACCTCGGACAGCGGCTTCCAGGCCCAGCGGGAGAATTCCGCCGGATGGGCGCCGCCGCCTGGATGGAGAATGTCGATCTCGCCGTCTTCGCCGAGAAAGCGGAAGGCGAACCATTTCTGCGTCTGGCCTCGCCACTTCTTCTGGAAGCGCCCGGTGGCGAGATTGTCGGGTACCTCGTAGCGAAACCACTCGGGCGCTTCGCCCAGTAGTTCGACCGAACGTATCGACGTTTCTTCCCAAAGCTCGCGCCGAGCGGCTTCGAGAGGGGTTTCGCCGTTGTCGATGCCCCCTTGAGGCATTTGCCAAGGCGTTGCGTCCGGGATGCCCTCGAGGTCGGCCCGGTGGCCGACGAAGACGAGGCCGGCGCGGTTGATCAGCACGGCCCCGGCGCAGGGGCGATAGGGCAGGTCGGCGCGGGAGGTCATGAAGCGTCTCAGTTCTGCTGTGGTACGGCGGTGATCGGCACAAGGGTGATGCCGCGTCCGTCAAGGCCGCTTGTCCATCCGGAGAGCGTCTTGAGCGTTGCCGGTCGGGCGCTGGCAACGCCCACCGCGAGCCCGCGCGTGCGGGCGATTTGCTCGAGCTGGGCCAGACGACCGGCGATTTCGGTAGGGGTCGGCACGGCGTCGATGACGAGATCGGCCTTGGCGAACTCCGTCTTGAACTTGCCGGCCGATTGTTCGGCGACGCTGCGCGGTGAACTGCCGTCATCGAGATAGAGGAGGCCGCGCAACGCGATCTCCTGCATGACGGGGTCGAGGGCGGCGGCCTCGGATGTGAAGCGGGCACCCATGTAGTTGACGACGCCGACATAGGTGGTGATGCGCCCCATGACGCGGTGCAGGTTCTCGATGTTCTGGCGTGCGTCCTTGCCGACGAGCAGCGTGTTCTCGCCGGGGTCGTTGTCCGGATAGTCAAAGGGCTCAAGCGGCACCTGCAACAGCAGTTCGTGCCCATCCTGGCGCGCCTTGGCGGTCCAGCGGTCGAGACTGGCGCCATAAGGCGCGAAGCCGAGCGTGACTTCGGGGGGCAGAACGTTGAGCGCTTCCTGCGTTCCGGTCTGGCTGAGGCCAAGATCGCCGACCACTATGGCGATCTTAGGGGAGGCGCCGACGAAGCCCGGCACTGGCCGGGCGTAGACGTCGGCCGGGCGGCGACCATCGGCTCCGACGCGCGGCAACGGGCCGAAGGGCGAGGTTTCGATGAGGGCAGTGTCGGCTTCGACGGGCAGGGCCACGGCGATCTCCGCGCCCGAAGGCCCTTCCAGCGTCACCCCTGCCTCCGGCTGTGTCTCGTCCGGTGGCGGCAGAAGTTCTCCGGTGCCGGATTTTACGCCGACCGTTGCGATGTCGGCCCGAGCATAGCCGGTTTCGGAGGTCTCGATCTTGGCGCGCGCATAGGGCTCGCCGCCGAGCGGGTCGTTCACGACCATCAGCCAGACGGCAAGGCCGGCAAAGAGGCAAGCCGTGACGACGGCGGCGATGGCGCCCACCGGCACGCGAAACTTCCGGCCGCCGGAGCCGCCGAAGCCGAGAGGATTGGTGAGGTCGTTCATGGCGCGAAGTCCGGCTGCAGGCGACTGCTCTGATTCGGTCCCTCGGAGCTTAGTTCAATCCCGGGCGGCACGGTATGCCGCCGAAACGCGACGGGCCGGAGATCTTCTCCGGCCCGGCATCTCTCGTGGCTCCTTGGCTCAGTTGGCGACGGGGTCGTTGCCCTTGGGCGGGAACGCGGCGTTGGCCTGCAGCCCGCGCAGTAGATCGAGCGCCAGGTTGAGCTGCTTGTCGTCCTTGGGATCCGGCGGCACGTAGGCCTGGCTGCCGGAGGCCTCGGTCCCCTCGGTCTCGCTCTTGAGGTGGCCCTTCAGCGATGCTTCGCCCTTGGTTTCGGTTATCTGGTTCTTCAGGTCTTCGGGAAGATCCTGAAGGACCTCGATGTCCGGATGGATGCCCTTGGCCTGGATGGAGTTGCCCGACGGCGTGTAGTAGCGGGCGGTGGTCAGACGGATGGCGCCATTCGAACCGAGCGGGATGATGGTCTGCACCGAACCCTTGCCGAAGGAACGGGTGCCGAGGATGGTCGCCCGGCGATGGTCTTGCAGCGCTCCGGCGACAATTTCGGACGCCGAGGCGGAACCGCCATTGATCAGCACGATCACCGGCTTGTTTCCGACCAGCTCGCCGGTCTTGGCGGCATAGCGACGGGTGTCGTTGTCCTGACGGCCGCGCGTCGAGACGATCTCGCCCTTGTCGAGGAAGGCATCGGAGACGGCGATCGCCTGATCGAGCAGGCCGCCCGGATCATTGCGCAGGTCGAGCACGTAGCCCTTGAGCTTGTCCTCGGGAACCGCGGCATTGATCTTGTCGATCGACGTCTTGAGGCCGTCGAAGGTTTGGGCGGTGAACTGGGAGATGCGGATATAGCCGACATCCTCCTTCACCTCGTAGCGCACCGACTGCATCTTGATGACGTCGCGAACGATCTTGACGTCGAAGGGCTTGTCGGTACCGCGCGCAACGGTAAGGGTGATCGACGAATTGACGGGGCCGCGCATCTTGTCGACGGCGTCGTTGAGGGTGAGGCCCTTCACGTCGGTACCGTCGATGGCGGTGATCAGATCGCCCGCGCGGATGCCGGCTTTGGCGGCGGGCGTATCGTCGATCGGCGTCACCACCTTGACGAGGCCGTCCTCCATGGTGACCTCGATGCCGAGCCCGCCGAACTCGCCCTTGGTCTGGACCTGCATGTCCTGGTAGCTCTTGGCGTTCATGTAGCTCGAGTGCGGATCGAGCGAGGTCAGCATGCCGTTGATGGCCGCCTCGATCAGCGCCGGCTCGTCGGGCTCTTCGACGTAATCCGACCGGATGCGCTCGAACACGTCGCCAAACAGGTTGAGCTGACGGTAGGTGTCGACGCCGGCGGCCACGGCCGACCCGAAGCCGGGAAGACGGTGTTCGAGGGTCAGGGTGGTGACGCCGGCACCGATAACGGCGCCCGCTGCGAGTAGCGACAGTTTTCTGATCATCCGCTGACCTTCCGATCCTGCGACGCGACCCACCAGGGAGAGGGGTCGATCGAAGTTCCACCTTTGCGAAATTCGACGTAAAGCACGGGTTGCGTAACGCTGGCATCCAGCACGGCCGCGCTGGCCAACCGCTGGTTTCCCATGACACCGACGGGCTCGCCCGTCAAAACAAATTGATCCAGCTGGACGTCGATCCTCTCCATGCCGGCAAGCACGACATGATAGTCGTCGCCGGCGTCGAGGATCAAGAGCTGTCCGTAGGACCGGAACGGACCGGCATAGACGACTCGGCCGTCGGCCGGCGACACCACTCGAGCGCCAGCGCGGGTCGCGATCGATTGGCCCTGAGAGATGCCTCCAAGGCCGTTATCGTCGCCGAAAGACTGCAGATTGACGCCGCGTGCCGGCGGAATCAATCGCCCTTTGGCGTCGGCGAAGGCAATGGCCGGCCCAAGACGACTGCCCGTATTCGGCGCGGGCGCGACGGCAGCGGGCGATTCGGGCCTGGCTGCGGGAAGAGCCTTCTTCATGCCGGCAATCAGCTCTTCGAGGCTTCGGGCATTCTTTGCCAGTTCCTCGGCCTTCGCCTTCTCGGCTGCGAGATCGGCGGCGCGTGCCTCGCCTTCCTGCTTCTTCTTGTCGATGAGCAGCGTAAGGCGCTGGCGTTCCTCGGCGATGGAGGCGGCGTCGGCGCGAAGGCGATCGCGTTCGGCGGCGGCGCGGGTCCGCTCGGCGACGAGGGCGTCGAGATCTGACTGCAGCGCCTCCGCCTCAAGGCGGATCTCGGGCAGCACGGCCCCGAGCACCACCGCGGAGCGAACTGCTTTCAGCGCATCTTCAGGGCTGACCACCAGTGCCGGCGGCGGTTGGCGGCCTATGCGCTGGGCGGTGGAGAGCACGGCGATCAGCACGTCGCGGCGGGTCGCGAGCGAGGCCCGGATTCGAGCCTCGTTCTCGGCCCCGCGAGCGAGACGCTCTTCACTGTCGGTGATCGATTGCTCGAGCGCCTGAACACGGGCGGCGGAGGTCACGAGTTGGTCGTGGAGCGCCTGCTGATCGCGCGAGAGGCTGGCAATTTCGGCCGCGATTTCCGCCTGCTTTTCCGCAGACAACTCCATGGCGTCGCGGAGTTTGGCAAGCTCTTGATCCTTCAATGCCCGCTCGGCCTGCGCTTGCTCGGAGCCGCCGGCAATGCCGGAGAGAGACGCCGGACGCATCAACTCGGTTGCCGGCGCAAAGGCCGTCGCCTCTGCCGGCAAACCATCCTGGGAAACGGCATGACCGGGCAACGCCGCCAGAAGGGCGGCGAGGACGAGGCGGCGGGTTCCGGAACGTCGCGTTTCGAGCGGCATGGACGGGATGAGCTGTCCGGTGGCGGTACGGTCGAGCGGTTGACCCTATCGGTCTTTCCGTTAACGCTCCGTCAACCAAGGATGACGAGACGTCGGCGGGTCAGGCGCGGTGATAGGGGTGGCCGCTCAAAATGGTAACCGCACGATAGACCTGCTCTGCGGCGAGAATGCGGACGATCTGGTGCGGCCAGGTCAGCCGGCCAAAGGAAATGCGATGGCCGGCGCGAGACAGGAGTTCCTGGCCGTGACCGTCGGGTCCGCCGATCATCAGAACGGCGTTCGGTGTGCCACGGTCGCGCGCTTCACCCAGCATCTCCGCGAATCGCTCGGAGGTTGGCGACTCGCCGCGCTCGTCGAGGGCGATCAGAAGCGCGCCCGGCGGCAGGTCCGCAAGCAGGCCGCGTGCCTCCTCCTCCTTGCGCTGCATCGCTTCGCGCGCTCGGCTTTCGATGATTTCGCGGGCGGTGACCGAGGAAAAACCAATGGCTCGTCCGGCCTTGTCGGCACGATCGAGGTAGCGGTCGGCCAGCTCGCGCTCGGGACCGGCCTTCAGTTTTCCAACGGCGTGAATGGCGATGCGCATGGGTTTCTTCTGGTTCGGGCGCACGCCTGACCGGCGGGGCCAGCGGCCCCGCGTACCGGGGTCATCGAGAAGGGGCCGCTACCCAGGGAAACGCGGCATTGAAGAACGGACGGATCCGTCCAAGGCGTTCGCCGCCTGGGAAGGCTGAACCTTCAGGCCGTTCGTCAGCGGCGGCCGCTCGTTGGCGCCGGATCTGGCGCCCACATCTTTTCGAGATGATAGAACTCGCGCACTTCCGGGCGGAAGACGTGAACGATGATCGATCCCGCATCGATCAGCACCCAGTCGCAAGCCGGTTGGCCTTCGACTGCGACGGTGCCGAAGCCGGCATCCTTCAGGTCTTTCACCAGATGATCGGCGATGGCTCCGACGTGGCGGCTGGAACGACCCGTGCAGACCACCATGTGGTCGGCGATCGGTGTTTTGGCGGCGACGTCGATGTCGACGACATCCTCGGCCTTGGCATCGTCAAGGCTGGCGAGAATCGTGTCGAGCAGGGATCGCGGGGAAGGGGTGGCATCGCCGGAGAACGCGGCGACGTCGGCAAACGGATTGGCGCTGAAGGCGCCCTCGGTGAAGGGCATGCTCAGGGGTGCACCTCATGAAGTGGTCCGTTATGTCCGGCCCCATGCCGGCAATCGCGGACGAATGAAAGGATGAACCTTGATGGTGACGTTTTCAAGATCGACCGGTACCAATGGCTAGGCTTGCCCTGCGGATCGGCGAAGATCGCTCGATGAGAGGGGGACCTTGACGCCGGCGATGAACACCCAGGCGGGAGGCGCTAGGTCCGGCAGCAAGGCGCCGTCGCGTTCGGCGACCCGGGCCCCGGCGAAGGTTCGGGCGGCTGGAGAAGCCAAGGCGGCAAATGTGGCCCCCGGCCGATCGACGACGGCAATGGGTACCGTCCGGGCGATTTCCCGCCATCCGCCCCACCGATGGAAGGTTGCCCAGTTGTCGGCACCGATCACCAACACGAATCGTACCGAAGGCCTCAGTTTCTTCAGTCTGCGGACAAGGTCGATGGTGTAGCGCGTTCCGAGCCGGGATTCGAGATCGGTGACGATGGCGCGCGGATGGTGTGCGACCTCCCGTACGGCGGAGAGCCTGCGGTTGACGTCCGGCAGGCCATCCGCCGACTTCAGCGGGTTTCCGGGCGTGACCAGCCACCAGATGCGGTCGAGCCGAAGCCGCTGGAGCGCCAGATGCGCAACGTGAGCGTGGCCCCGATGCGGCGGATTGAACGAGCCGCCGTAGAGACCGACGCGCATGCCGGGCAGCGTGACGGGGAGGCGGGGTGTCGTCACGGTCGCGTCTGGCCGGTTCCGCGTACGCGGTACTTGAAGGAAGTGAGTTGCTCGACGCCGACCGGGCCGCGCGCATGCATCTTGCCGGTGGCGATTCCGATTTCGGCGCCCATGCCGAACTCGCCGCCATCGGCGAACTGGGTCGAGGCGTTGTGCAGCACGATGGCCGAATCGACCCCGGCGAGGAAATGGGCCGCCGTGGCCTCATCGGCCGTGAGGATGCTGTCGGTGTGATGAGAGCCGTAGGTTTCGATGTGCTCGATGGCGGCATCGACGCCGTCGACAAGCGCCACCGAGATGATCGGCGCCAGATACTCGGTGGACCAGTCCGCCTCGGTCGCCGGAACCGCTGCCGGGAAGCGAGCGCGAACCTCATCCGTGGCTCGGATCTCGCAACCGCGTTCGTGGAGCGCCTTCAGGATCGGCAGCAGATGACTGTCCGCCACGGCCCGATCGACGAGCAAGGTTTCGGCCGAACCGCAGACGCCGACGCGTCTCAGCTTGGCGTTGACCGTCACATTGACGGCCATGTCGAGGTCAGCCGCCTTGTCGACGTAGACGTGGCAGATGCCCTCGAGATGGGCGAACACCGGAACGCGCGCTTCGGCCTGTACGCGGGCGACCAGGCTTTTGCCGCCGCGCGGCACGATGACGTCGATCGAACCATCGAGGCCGGTCAGCATTTCGCCGACGGCGGCGCGATCCTTGACCGGCACCAGTTGGATGGCATCTTCGGGCAGGCCTGCGGTGCGAAGACCGGCGGCGAGCGCGGCAAGGATCGCCTGCGAGGAACCAAGCGAATCTGAGCCGCATCGCAGGATGGCCGCGTTGCCCGCCATCAGGCTGAGGGCACCGGCATCGGCCGTTACGTTGGGCCGGCTCTCGAAGATGATGCCGATGACACCGAGCGGTGTGGCCACGCGCTCGATGGCAAGGCCATTCGGCCGGGTCCAGGACGCCAGCACGCGGCCGACGGGGTCGGGCAGGGCGGCGATCTCTTCCAACGCCTTGGCAATGGCCTCCACCCGCCCCGGATCGAGTGTTCCCCGGTCGAGGAAGGAGGCGGCGGCGCCGTTTTCCTTCATGGCTGCCACGTCGATGGCGTTGGCCTTGAGTATGTCATCCCGCCGTGCGCGCACTTCGGCGGCCATTGCGACGAGAGCGGCTGCCTTCTGTTTTCCGGAGGCGCCGGCCAGACGGCGAGCCGCCATGCGGGCACGTCGGCCGATATCGGCCATCAGGTCGTGAACGGAAACGTCGGTCAATGCGGTCATGGTCAGTCTCCGAGATCGCCCTTCAGCACGAGGTCGTCGCGATGGATCATTTCGGTCCGGCCCGGCGCACCGAGGATATCTTCGATCACCGTCGAGTTCTGGCCCCGGATGCGGCGAGCGTCGACGGCGTCATAGGCGACAAGGCCGCGAGCCAGCTCGACGCCGGCTTCGTCGACCACGATGACGGTGTCGCCACGATGGAAATCGCCGTCGACGCGCGTGACGCCGGGCGGCAACAGGCTGCGTCCCTGCTTCAGCGCCCGGACGGCGCCGGCGTCGATGGTTAGAACGCCGGGCGCCTCGATATGACCGGCGATCCAGGCCTTGCGTGCCGTGACCGGAGTGGCCTCGGCACGGAACAGCGAATGTGGCCCGCCGGCGTCGATGCGCGAGAGCGGCGCGGCAACCTTGCCCGAGGCGATGATCATCGCTGCGCCGGCGACGGTGGCGATCTTTCCGGCGTCGATCTTGGTCTTCATGCCGCCGCGCGACAGTTCGGAGGCAGCGCCCCCGGCCATCGCCTCGATCTCCGGCGTGATGCGATCGATCACGGGGATCAGCGTGGCATTCGGGTCGATCTGCGGTGGGGCCGTGTAGAGGCCGTCGATGTCCGAGAGCAGAACGAGGAGGTCGGCGCCCATCATGGCGGCGACGCGAGCGGCGAGCCGGTCGTTGTCGCCATAGCGGATCTCGGTGGTGGCCACCGTGTCGTTCTCGTTGATCACCGGCACGGCGCCGAGCTTCAGAAGCTTGCCGATGGTGGCGCGGCCGTTGAGATAGCGGCGGCGTTCCTCGGTGTCGCCGAGTGTGAGAAGAATCTGTCCGGCGGTGATCCCATGGTCACCGAGCACTTCGGCCCAGGCTCTCGCCAGCGCGATCTGACCGACAGCGGCAGCGGCTTGGCTATCCTCGAGCTTCAGCTTGCCCTTCGGCAGTTTCAGCACGCCGCGTCCCATGGCGATGGCGCCCGACGAGACGAGCAGGACGGCGGCGCCACTCGTCCGAAGACGGGCGACATCGGCGGCGACACTTTCCATCCAGCTGCGTTTCAGCGTGCCGGTGCGCCCCTCGACGAGCAGCGCCGACCCGATCTTGATCACCACGCGACGGTAGCCGGACAGCGGCCCGGTGAAGGCTTCAATAGTCGTCGTCATCGTCGTCTCTGTCGTCGTCGCGGTCTCTGTGGAGGGGTTGCCAGATGCGGGTGGCGGTCGCCGCGCGCGATTCATCGTTCTCGGCGCGGCTTGTCTCCACCGCTGTCGCCATGGCGCGCAGCACGGCCTCCACCCCGGTGCCGGTGACGGCGGAAAGCAGGAGCGGCGTCGTCTTGGCGGCGCGCTTCAGCTTCTTGACCTTGGTCGCGAGTTCGTCTTCCGGCAAGAGCTCGCACTTGGACAGGGCCACGATCTCCGGCTTCTCGCCCAGGGCCTCGTCATAGGCTTCCAGCTCAGCCCGAACGGTACGCCACGCTCCGACCACATCGTCCTGGCTGGCGTCGATGAGATGCAGAAGCACGCCGCATCTCTCGACGTGGCCGAGGAAACGATCGCCAAGGCCGACGCCTTCATGAGCGCCTTCGATCAGGCCGGGAATGTCGGCCAGCACGAATTCTCGAGCGTCGATGCGCACGACGCCGAGGCCCGGATGCAGCGTGGTGAAGGGGTAATCGGCGATCTTGGGCTTGGCGGCGGTGGTTCGCGCCAGGAAGGTCGACTTGCCGGCGTTGGGAAGACCGACGAGGCCGGCATCGGCGATCAGCTTCATGCGCAGCCAGAGCCACTTCTCCTCGCCCGGCAGACCTGGGTTGGCGCGGCGCGGCGCCTGGTTGGTCGATGTCTTGAAATAGGCGTTGCCGAAACCGCCATTGCCGCCTTTGGCGATCAGCACGCGCTGGCCGATCTCGACCATGTCGGCAAGAAGGGTTTCGCCGTCTTCCTCGATGATCTGGGTGCCTACGGGCACCTTCAGCACGATGTCGGCGCCCTTGGCGCCGTGGCGATCGCGTCCCATGCCGTGGCCACCGGTCTTGGCCTTGAAATGCTGCTGGTAGCGGTAGTCGATCAATGTGTTGAGGCCACCGACGCATTCGGCCCAGACATCGCCGCCCCGACCGCCATCGCCGCCGTCCGGCCCGCCGAACTCGATGAACTTCTCGCGCCGGAACGACACGGCGCCGGCACCGCCATCGCCGGATCGGACGTAGACCTTGGCTTGATCGAGGAATTTCATCGGGGGGTTCCTGGAATGGCGGCATGGCCGCGTCTTTGCGTTGCCGGCAGCTCGAGATTGGAGACGGTAGCCGCGCCGCCCGCGGTTCTCACGCGGGTCGCTGCTTGCCCTTTAGAGCATCGCGCGGCGAAAATGAACGGATTTTTGGCTTAGGCAGGCTGGAACGTCACGGTCGCCACGGTCGGACGGCGTGGCGCGCGCGCGTAAGACGCGTGTCGACATGATTGAGCAGACGCTCCTCGATCAGGGAGGGACGGCGGCTCATGCCGATAATCTCGAAGCCCTGACGGGCCTGGATGGCAAGCGAGGCGATGTTGCCCTCGAAGGCGCCTGCGATGATGGCGTCGACATCGAGTTCGGCGTAGGCCCAGGCAAGCGTTGCCTCGACCGCTTCGCTCATCACGCCATTCCCCCAAAAGGGGCGGCCGAGCCAGAAGCCGATCTCCGGTCGGGTGTCCAGGCTATGCAGGGCGACGATGCCTCGCACAATGGCGCGATCGTCGCCGCGCAGCACGATGCCGAGCGTCGTTGCCGTCCCAAGGCTGGACGTGGCGCAACACTGGCTGATGAAGGCGGTCGCGTCCTCGACGGTGAAGGGGTGGGGCACGCGGACAAGCCAGCGCGCAACCTCGATATCGTCGAGATAGGTGGCGACTGCCTCGGCGTCGACCGGTTCGAGCGGTCGAAGAACCAGACGACCGGTCTCTATGCGCGGAGAGAGAGCCGAGCGCGGCCGCCAAGAGCCTAAGGCACCGGAAAGCAGTTTCATTCCGTACTCACTCTCTAGTGGTCCGATCCCGGCGCTCGCGTCGACGATGCAGGCCGTTGCATGAACGCGGTACATAAACCACTAGTACGCTTTGTTTCCAATGAAGACGTCGATCGGTTGATCGGTAGCCCAAGGGCCATCCGATGTCAGATCAAATTCGCTCCACCGGAGCCTGAAACTCGGCGCGCCCTTCTCCCCACTCGGCTCGTTCGGCCTCGCGATCGTGAATGCGCAACGGCTCCCAGGCCCTGATACTTTCCCACGTGCTGCGATCAATGCGGAAACGGTCGATGGCTACCGCGACGCCGCTGCCGACTGCAGAGGCCAGTTCCTGCGCCACCATCTGGAAACCGCATTTCTCGATCACCCGCCGGCCCGTCTGGTTGGTAACCCGACAGGCGAACAACAATCTCTCATGCCTTTGGTGAAGAAAGGCATAATCGATCGCAGCATGGCAGGCTTCGGTCGCATAGCCCTGTCCCCAGTGACGTTCGCCGAGCCAGCAGCCGATCCAGCCGGGGCCGATGCGCCCATGCATGTCGAGCGTCAGAACGCCGATGGGTGTCGGCGCCGCGTCGAAGCCCTTGCGGCAGATGAGATGACGCTGACCACGCGGATCGACCGGCTCGGCGAGCCAGGCGCGCGCATGCTCGATGCGATAGGGGTAGGGCATGCCGACGAGGTTGCGGGCAACCGCGGCCGAGTTGGCGAGCCGGGAGATCGTCTCGGCATCTTCGTCTGTTGGCGGTCTCAGAATGAGCCGTCGCGTCTCAATGGCTGGCCTTACCGCTGCCATCAACGGCCAGCCGCAGGGACTGTCAGGTTCTTCGGTCTCGCTCAGCTCCGACATGGGGCTCTCCTCGCGCTCCAAATGAAATCAGGGGAAGTGGTGCCCCACTTCCCCTGTCACATCGCGCGCTGGGAGCGCGATCCGCTCGGGTCCGTGGGACGCCGGCGGGTCGCTTTCGCTCCATCCGGCTTACTCTGCTGCCACCGCCGTCGGTACGACCGAGACATACACTCGGCCGTTGCTCTTCGTGGCGAAGGACACGTTGCCTTCCGTCAGGGCGAAGATCGTGTGATCGACGCCCATGCCAACGTTGGTACCCGGGTGCCACTGGGTGCCGCGCTGGCGAATGATGATGTTGCCGGGAATGACGGCTTCGCCGCCGAACTTCTTCACGCCGAGGCGTCGACCGGCCGTATCGCGACCGTTGCGGGACGAACCGCCTGCCTTCTTATGAGCCATTTCAGTCTCCTGTCTGTCGTATCGTCCACTGGCGGAGCCGTTCGGCGCTCGACACCTTGATGGACGGTGGTCGGGTCAGGTTCCGGCAGCAGTGAGCCGGAACGGAATTTCGTCAGGCGGCGTTGATCGCAGTGATCTTCACCGTGGTCAGAAGCTGCCGGTGACCGCGCTTGCGCTTGGAGTTCTGGCGGCGGCGCTTCTTGAAGGAGATCACCTTGGGGCCACGGGTCTGCTCGACCACCTCGGCGACGACGGTAGCGCCGGCAACGGTGGGGGCACCAACGGTCACGCCAGCGTCGGAACCGACGGCCAGCACTTCATCGAAGGTGACGGCGGCGCCGTCCTCAAGCTCGATCTTTTCAATGTTGAACACGTCGTCAACGGCAACCTTGTACTGCTTGCCGCCGGTCTTGATAACTGCGAACATGGTCATGCCAGTCCTTCTTCATATGGTTCTTGGCCGCGCCGCGTCTTTCGAGCGCGCGACTGATCGACAAAACAGGATGGCCCGGACAATCGACCAGGCTCCCATTCAGCCGGCATCTCCGTACACGGAAAGGCTTCGCCGGTCAACGCCGGAAGGCCCGCGTTTCGGCCGGATGTTGGCCCGCAGATCGCCGAAAGTGTTTCCGCGCCGGTCAAAAAACCGCTACTGGACGCTTGGCACCCCCTTGCCAGAGGCTTTGCTCGCGGGTATGGTCCGCGCCGCTTTCGACCGGGATCGCATCCCAGAAGCACCGCGGAGAGGTGGCAGAGTGGTCGATTGCACCGCACTCGAAATGCGGCATACTCGCAAGGGTATCGGGGGTTCAAATCCCTCCCTCTCCGCCATTTTCCCTCATTGCGCTTGCAGGTCGGTCTGATCGATCGGCGGTTGATTTTCGGCTTGGCACGCTTGGTGCTTCGTCAAGGACGTTGTTGCTTCCCTCTATCGAGGATCGAACCGTCCATGGAGCCCGTCAACGGCGCCTTCGACGTCCGCCTGATGCGGACCCTTCTTCTGCTCGTGACCGAGTGCAGCGTGTCGCGCACCGCCGAGATTCTCGGCCAAACCCAGCCGACCGTCAGCCTGGCGCTGAAGCGACTGCGTGAGCTGATCGGCGATCCGATCCTGGTGCGCTCGGGCAGCTCGCTTGTGCCCACCGAGCGCGGCCTGGAGCTCAGGGCTACATTGCAGCGTCTCCTCGCTGATATCGACGCTCTTCTGGCCCCGCCACCCAGTTTCGAGCCCGAGCGGACCGAGCGGCGGTTTCGAATCGCGGCTGCCAACTGCCTGGACGCGGAGTTTTTGCCACGGATCTTCGCCCGGCTTGCCGAGGAGGCGCCGAAGGCGTCGATCGATATTGCGACGCTGCCGGGGCATGACGACCTGATGGGCCATCTCGCCGACGGATCGCTCGATCTCGTGGTCGGCAACTGGCCACGGCCGCCGGAACAACTGCGCCTGGCGCCGCTGCTTTCCACACCGATCAAATGCGTGGTGGCCGCCGATCACCGGCTTGCCGGTACCATCGGTTCGCTCGGCATGGATCGCTATCTCGCGGAGCGACACCTGTCGCCTTCGGCCGACGTCATGAAGCAGTACAGTCCGATCGACGGGCGCCTGATGGAACTCGGGCTCAGCAGACATATCGCCGCTTCGGTGCCCGAGTATGCCATCGTTCCTCACATGCTGGCCGGTTCCGATCTGATCTTCACGACAGGAGCGCCGTTTGCCGAGCAAATGGCGCAAGGCGGCGATTTTGCCGTCATCGATGCGCCGGTCGAGTTCGGCCGCATGGACTTCTATCTGCTCTGGCATGACTGCAAGCACCATTCGCCGGCCCATATCTGGTTCCGGCATCTGGTGAAGGCCTCCGTCTCGGCGCTTCGCGATTCGGCCGATTCGGTGCCGCAGATACTGCGTGTCGCTGCCGAATGATGTCGCTTCAGCGGCTTGCCCAGAAAGCCCGGTGGAGCTCTGCGGCCTCGTCTTCCAGCATCGGGCCGATCACTTCGACGGTTCGCTGGCCGCTTTCCAGCACCAGCCGACAGGGCAGGTCGAGCGTCGGGTTCTCCGGGTGATTGCCGGTGATCTGCCTCAGCTTGCTTTCCGAAAGCCCATAGACGATGCGGCCAATGCCTGCCCAATAGGCAGCTCCGGCGCACATGGCGCATGGTTCAGCAGACGAATAGAGCGTGGCGTCCACCAGTTCGGCCGGTCGGAAGCGCTGCGATGCCCGTGTCGCCAATACGCGCTCGGCATGGCCGGTCATGTCGTGATCGGGCAGATAGGCGTTGCCCTGTTCCATCAACACCGTTCCGTCGCCGCCGACCAGAATGGCGCCAAAGGGATGACTGCCGGTGTCGGCCGCCTTGGCGGCGACGGCAAAGGCGTGGCGAAGGTGGGCTTCGTGGTCGAGATCGGGAAGCGGCATGGCGGTCCGGAACAAGCAGGGCATCGCCGGCTATCTTAGCGGAGATTTCTCGTGGTCAAAGGCGTCCCGACTTGGCGTCCGCCTATAGTGTCTATTGCGGCCGTCGAATGGACGCTGCCGGTGAGACCAATGCAAACTTCGCCAAAACAAGGGGAACAGGACCGCCTGACCGCAAGCGAAGAGGGGTTTCACATGCAGCGCTTCATTCTTAACCGTCGCCAGATGCTCGGAGGGCTCGCCGCCGGAGCCGGGCTTTCGCTCCTCGGTCCGATGGGCCGGGCTTCCGCCGCCGTTTCGGAAATCGTCTGGGCGACCTGGGACTCCAACGGTCATCCCGAATATGTCGAGGCTTTCGAGAAGGCGACCGGCACCAAGGTCAAGTTGTCTTTCCTGTCGAGCGAGGATGCGCAGTTCGCGGCGCTGAAGACCGGTTCGGCTTCGGACTGGGACGTCGTCAATCCGTCGCTCAACCAGGCCCGGCGCTACATCAAGGCCGGCGAGCTGATGCCGCTCGACCTCACGAAGGTGCCGAACCTTGCCCACATGTACGACGTGTTCAAGGCGACCGAGAAGGTCAAGGGCGAGGACGGCCAGACCTACGCCATCCCCTATCTCTGGGGCCTCAACCCGATTGTCTACCGTGCGGACATCCACACCGAGGAACCGACCTACTCGACGCTGTTCGACCCGAAGTTCAAGGGACAGCTCGCCATGCGCGACTATGCCCTCGAATCGATTGCCATCGCCGCCCTGCATATCGGTATTCCGCGCGACCGCGCTTTCCTGCTCACCAGCGACGAACTCGCCGAGGTGAAGAAGGCGCTGATCGCCCAGAAGCCCTTGCTCAGAACCTACTGGCAGACCATCGGCGATCTCACCAACCTCATCGCCACCGGCGAAGTGACGGCGGCCTTCTCCTGGCGCGTGCCCTATGACGCGCTGAAGGACAAGATGAAGGTGGCGATGGCCAAGCCGAAGGCCGGCATCATGGGCTGGTGCGACTGCTTTGCCATTCCGTCGAGCCTGCCGGATGAAAAGATCGAGACGGCCTACAAGTTCGCCGATTATCTCCTCGGTGCCGATTATGCGGCCACCATCGCCGAGATCGGCAACTACGCCACCACCTCCTCGATCATCCGCGACAAGCTGACGCCGGAGAAGCAGGAAGCCATCTTCATCGACGACCTCTCGGTCATGCAGAACTTCATGTGGCCGGAAGCCCCCGAGAACTACTCGGAGTGGCTGAAGGTCTGGAACGAGGTCAAGGCGGCCTGATCCATCGCCCGCGTCCTCCGCAGAAGACCATGCGGTGCGGGATTTGCTTGTCAAACGAGGTCGGGCGGGAACCGTCCGGCCTCGGAGACCAGGACGCTATATTGGTGAACAGCAGGATGGAAAAGCGGACGGAGCCGGCCTTGTCGCCGCTGCTTCTGGCCATGCGCGGTGTCGTCAAGACATTCGGACGCTCGACCGCGGTGGATGGCATCGACCTCGACGTTCCGGAGCGGGCGTTCTTGACGTTGCTCGGTCCCTCGGGGTGCGGCAAGACAACCGTTCTCAGGATGATCGCCGGGTTCGAGACGCCGGATGCCGGTGACATGCGTCTCGACAACACGCCGCTTGCCGGCGTGCCGCCCGAACGGCGCCCGGTCAATACGGTCTTCCAGTCCTATGCCCTTTTCCCCCACCTCACCGTCAACGAGAATGTCGCCTTTGCATTGAAGCTCAGGGGCGGCGTTCCCGACATTCCGGCGCGTGTGCGACGGGCACTTGAAGCCGTCCACATGACCGACTTCGGCGACCGCTATCCGCACCAGCTGTCCGGCGGGCAGCAACAGCGCGTGGCCGTGGCGCGGTCCATCATTGCCGAACCGCGTCTGCTCTTGCTGGACGAGCCGCTGTCGGCCCTCGATCGCAAGATGCGCGGTCATCTCCAGATCGAACTGAAAGCGCTGCAACGACGCCTCGGCATCGCCTTCGTCTACGTGACGCATGATCAGGAGGAAGCCTTCGCGCTGTCCGACATCGTCGTTGTGATGAACAAGGGCCGCATCGCCCAGAAGGCCGATCCCCAGACGATTTACAGCCGCCCGGCCGACAGCTTTGTCGCGGACTTCATCGGCAATTCGACGCTGGTGGAGGGGCGGATCCTGGAACGTCGTGGCGATATGGCGACAATCGGCACCCCGCTTGGCGATATTACGGCCCCGGTTGCCGACGGTCTTGCCGGTGGAGAGGCCGCCATGCTGGTCATTCGGCCCGAGCTGCTTTCAACGCGCGGCGAAGGACCGGCAACCTTCAGCGGCACCGTCAGCAACTGCGTTTTCCAGGGCGAACGAAACATGGTTCAGGCGGAGGTCGCCGACGTGTCACTGCGTTTCACCGCCGAGGCGCCTCATGTCGCCGGAACATCGGTCGCCCTTTGGCTCGACGCCGACCACAGCTTCATCACGAGAATCGCCACATGACCTTCCGCCAGCGCCATCTCGCGCTGCCGGTGGTGGTGGCGATCGTGGCCGGCTGCATCGCGCCGCTGGCCGTCCTCGTCGCTTTCAGCTTCTATGAGGTGGAAGACTTCGATCTGATCCCGGCTTTCTCGTTCCGGGCCTGGGGCGATCTCGCCACGTCGACGACCGACTGGTTCCTGATCGGCAAGGCGGTGCTGTCGGGCGTCGCGACCACCGTGTTCACGGCCCTTCTCGGCTTTCCGGTGGCGCTGGCGCTGACGCGCCTTGCCGCGTCGGCAAAAGGGCTTGCCATCATCGTGCTGCTGACGCCGCTCTATACCGGCGAGATCGTCCGCATCTACGCCTGGCGGATCGTGTTAGGCGGCGAGGGGTTGGTCAATACGCTGCTTCTGGCGCTGGGGTTGATCGACGAACCGCTGAAGTTTCTCCTGTTTTCGCCGTTCACCATCGGTCTCGTCCTCACCTACAACAATCTGCCCTTCATGGTGCTCGCCATCTGGGTGTCGGCCGAAATGGTCGATCGGCGTCTGATCGAGGCGGCGCGCGATCTCGGCGCCCGGCCGGTCGACGCTTTCTTCCGTGTGATCTTTCCGCTCACCACGCCGGGGCTCGCCGCCGGCAGCCTGACCGTCTTCGCACTTTCGGCCGGCGAGATGCTGACGCCCAGTCTTCTGGGCGGAACGTCGGGGGCTACCGCCATGGCGCTCGTCGACAATCTCTTCGGCACGGCGTTCGACTGGCCGCTCGCCTCGGCACTTGCCTTGGCGCTGCTGGCAACGTTGTTCCTTGTTGCCTCTGCCATGGCCGGGCTGTTGCTGCGCCTCAAGGGCGCACGCGCCGTGATCGGGAGGGCGTGATGGGACGAATCGGACTTTCCGTACTGATCGTCGCGGCTGGATTTCTCTATCTGCCACTCGTTGTGCTGGCGGTGTTTTCCTTCAACGACTCGGCGCTGATGGCATTCCCGCTCAGCGGCTTCACGCTCCAATGGTATCGGGAGCTGGCGCAGAACGACAATTTCCTCAGCGGATTCGCCACGTCCTTTCTGATCGCTCAGCCGGTTGGCATCCTGGCCATGCTGTTCGGCCTGATGGCGTCCCTCGCCCTGACGGCTCCCGGATTCCGTTGGCGCGGTCTGTTCGCCATTCTTTTGCTGACCCCCTTCCTGGTGCCGAAGAGCGTGCTGTCGATCGCCCAGGCGATGATCATGAGCCGCGTCGGTTTCGAGCGCGGCGCCACAGCGCTGATCCTGGCGCAGTCGCTGGTAGCGCTGCCGTTTGCCACGGCGCTGATCTCGGCGGTGATGGTACGCTTCGATCGACGGCTGATCGAGGCGGCGCGCGATCTTGGCGCCTCCCCCTGGCAGGCGTTCCTGCGCGTGCTGCTGCCGCAGATCCGGCCGGCCCTGTCGGGGGCCTATTCGGTCGGCGTCATCCTGTCGCTGGCCGACCTGACCATCGCCATGTTCCTAGCCGGCCGGACGCAGCCGCTGTCGCTGATGGTCGCCTCGGAGTTTCGTCGCGAGCTCAGACCCGACCTCAACGCCATGCAGGTGGTCGTTCTGGCGCTGACCGCGCTGCTGGTCGGCCTCAGCGAGGTCTACCGCCGCCGACGGCTGCGCAGGCTGGCGGCGGAGGCCTAATCCTTTCAGCGGGAAAAGGCGGTTTTGGGTGTCAGGCGGTCGAGATCGAACGCTGCGACATCGGCAAGCAGCGAGACGAAGGCGGAGCCGGCGCGATCGACGATGATCCGTCCCTTTTCCGCGGTCGCTGCCTTGGCATTGCCGGCAACGCCCTTGGGATGAAGATCCTGCGCCTGCCAGCCAAAGCCGACGGCGCCTTCGGCCGTGAGCAGGCTGCCGGAGGCCTCGATTTCGACCGTCAGCGGCACGAAATCCTCCGCCTTGTTCATGGCGACGAGATCGCCGTGCAGATGCAGCATGGCGCTGGTCTCAAGGTCGCCGCCATGAATGCCGTGAGCCGACTCGGTAGCTGGAATGATGTCATCGACCGCCGTGATGCGGAACCACGAGCAGGCGACTGCCAGCATGCCGAGCTTCACCCGGATGTCGCGGCAGACGATGTCGATCAGGGCGATCTGGCCGCCATGGGCATTGAAGAACACCAGCTTGCGCACCCCGGCCCGATGAACGCTCTCGGCGATCTCGAACCAGATGCGCGCCAACGTTTCGCCCGATACGGCGATGGTGCCGGGAAAGGCCAGATGCTCGTCGGACTTGCCATAGGGCACGGGCGGTAGCACCAGCACGTCGGCATTGGCGGCAAGTTTACCAAGTGCATCCGACAACACGCCGGCATTGATTGCCGCGTCGACACAGACCGGCAAGTGCGGCCCGTGCTGTTCGACGGCGCCAACGGGCAGCACGACGACGGTTTTCGAGAGGTCGCGTCCAGCGAACTCGGCAGTCGAGAGGCTCCACCAGGAAAAGGAGGTCATGGCGCTGTTCATCCGGCGGCTTCGGCGGCAAGCGTCGCCTTGGCGATCTTGCCGGTCGGGGTCATGGGCAGGCTTACCGCCTTGCGGATGACGAGGGGCGTCAGGTCATAGGAAACGAGAGGCGCAATAGCCGCCTTGAGGGCGATCGGGTCGACCGTCTGGCCGGGGCGCTCGGTGACGAAGGCTATCGGCGTCGCCCCACCGCTCGGGTTGGGAATGCCGACCAGGGCGGCCAGCAAGACGCCGGGCTGGGTGGCGAGCGCTTCTTCGACGTCGCGCGGGAACCAGTCGATGCCATCGACTGTAACGAGTTCGGCGACCCGGCCTCGCATGGTCACATAACCATCGGCATCGATGCTGCCGAGATCGCCCGAATGAAGCCAGCCGCCGCGCGTCGTTTCGGCCGTCTTTTCCGGCCGTCCCCAGTAGCCCGCCATGAAGCCGCCCCTCAGGCAGATCTCGCCGACGGTGCCGATCGGGGCGCGTGTGCCGGAGGTGGTGAGGATCGCCACTTCCTTGTCGGGGGTGCCCGGCCCGATGCGCACGAGCTTGGTGTCGTCCGGCTCGAGTTCTGGGAAGCCGAGTGCGAAGAAGCCGCCGATCTCGCTCTGGCCGAAGCTTTCCACCAATGGCAGCTTCAACACGTCGCGGAAGGCCTTCCGCAGCGTCGGCGGCACCGGTCCGCCACCGGAAAGGCCAAAGCGCAGCGGCGACGGCAAACGGCCGCGTGCCTGCGATTCCTCAAGAAGCTCGGTCAGCACCACGGGATTGCCGACGAAGACGGTGGCGCCGGTTCGTTCCAGTGCTTCCCAGCCGCTTGTCTGGGTCCATTTGCCCATGACGTTGACCGTCGCGCCGACGGCCATTGGCGGCAGCAGGTTGGCAACGAGCTGATAGGAGCTGGAGAGAGCCGTCGGACCGAAAGAGCGATCGTCTGCCCGGATGCGCAATCGCTCGCCGATGCAGCGGGCGGCGGTCACCGTCGGTTCATGGGCGAGACAGGCGCCCTTGGGTTTGCCGGTCGTGCCGGATGTATAGGACAGATGGGCGATCGCCGAGGCATCCTCGGGATCGTTGGGCGGCGTGAAGCAGGCCGCCAGAAGCTCGGGCAATGCATGGGCGCCCTCCTGAGGCCCGTCCATGCAGATGAGATGAGACACGCATCCCACGGCGGCTGCGGCGGTCTTCACCAGGCCTTCCATGTCGTGCGTGTAGATGATCGCCTTGGGGCGGTGGTCGTCGACGTAGTAGGCGAGATCGTCGGCATATTTGACGTTCACCAGCGCCGAAATGGCTCCAACCCGCCAGGTTCCCAGCATGGCGAGGAGATAGTCCATGCCGTTGTGGGCGAAGATCAGCACGCGGTCTCCCGGGGCGACGCCGAGATGGGCCAAAGCGCCCGCCATCGTCTCCATGCCGTCAACTGCCTCCGAGGCAGTCAGAGCCACATCGCGGTCGACCCAGTTGAACGCGACGTTGTCAGGCGCGCGCTCGGCGGCGCGGTAGAGCAAATGGTGCATCAGCATGGTCTTGCATTTCCCTCGACGAGCGGCGTCAGTCGGGTCGACCATGGGCAAGCTGGCGGACGAAGGAAATTCGACGCCCGACATAGAGTTCATTGAATGCCGCCAATTGACGATCGTGCAGCTCGTCGCCGCCGGCCCCGACGCCTCAGGGCAGCCAGACCGACGGCAAGACCACCTCCGCAAGGCCGCTGGCTTGCAGAACGCCCGCTGCGGCTTCGACGCCGGCGCGCGGCATGGGCGCCCAGGTCGCAGCCGGCCCGCGCACGCCATGGTGCTGGAAAGCATTGAGGCGGAGGCGCGTGTGCGGACCGAGCTCATGCGCCAGTGCGGAAAGCGCGGAAATCTCTTCGGGAGAATCGGTTTCGCCGGGAATCATAAGGAAGCGCAGTTCATAGAGTTTGCCGGCCTCGGCAAGCAGTCTGGCCGAGGCGAGCGACAAGTCGTTGTCGGCGCCCGTCAACCGGCGATGGCGCTCGGGATCGAAGGCCTTGATGTCGAGCATCACGCCATCGGTGACTGGCAAAACCCTTTGCCAGCCTTCGGCGGGCAGATTGCCGTTGCTGTCGATGAACAGCGTCAGATGGGCAAGATCCGGCGCTGCCTTGATGGCTGTGAACAGATCGATCAGGAAGTCGAGATGCAATGTCGCCTCGCCGCCGGATACGGTGAGGCCGTTGAGGAAGGGCGCGTTTCGGCGAAGAAGCTCGAGCACGTCGTTCACCGTCATGCGCCGCACCATGGGGTTGGCACGGGTAGGGCAGGCGGACAGACAGCTGTCGCAGGAAATGCAAGGGCCTGGATCGTGGACGACCTTGCGGCCGGACTTCTTCAGGGCGCCGGACGGACAAACGGCGACGCAGGCGCCGCAGTCGCTGCAGACGCCGATGGTATGCGGGTTGTGGCAGGTGACGCAGTGGTAGTTGCAGCCCTGCAGGAACAGCACGAAGCGGTTTCCCGGCCCGTCGACAACCGACCAGGTCAGGAACTTGCTGACGGCGGCGACGCCGTCAGACACCCGAACCTGCCATCAGCTCAAGCCCGACGACGCGCGGCTTGCGGTCGAGAATGTGCACGGTCTCGGCCGCTTCGGCACCGAGCGCCGTGGTGTTGACGCGCGATCCCCTGGCCGCGTTGTAGAGCTTGACGTCGGACAGACGGATCATGAAGCCGGTGACGCGGACGAGGTCGTTGCCGGTCACATTGGCGGTGAACTCGCGGAAGCCGAGCTGCAGGGCGCCCTTGGCAAGCTGGAACACCGCTTCCGGGTTGGACCGCACCGTCTCGTCCAGGGTGAGGATTTCCGAGACGCCTGAGAGATAATGCTTGTGGTGTGGCAGGAGTGCCTGCACGTGGCTCACCGGGTCCGGCTCGCTGCCGTAGGGAATGCGCACGCCGGGCGTCGTGCCGGCGTCGCTGGACAAGCCCGCCTGGGCATGCAGCATGGCGACGCCGCGCCAGACGTGCTCCATCGGCTCTCGCTCGACCAGTTCGGCGAGCCGCGCCGAAATGCGGTGCCCGAGTTCGTTGGCAGCGGCGTCATGTCCGTATCGGCCGGGGCGACCAGCAAGATCCTGCAAGTGGTTGACCGCCTCCGCCATGGCGAAGATGCCGAACATGGCGGTGAAGCGGTCCCTGTCGATCCAGCCTTCCTCGACCAGGAAGTTGCCGTCGAAGAAACCCGACTGGCGGAACAGATAGTCGACGCGGGCGCGCATCAGGCGGGCGTTGAGGTGGACGTATCGCGGCAGCTGGACATCGAGGAAATCGGCTTCGCCAGAGCTCGCCTCGGCGACCTTCTTGAGATTGATGCGGGCAAGCGATGCCGCGCCGCCACGGAGCGGCAGGGCGTTGTAGCAGCTGACGATGGCATAGCCCGGCTCGTCGAACACTTCCCGGTGGATCGGGTGGTTGGCGATGTGGGGCTTGGAGCAGGCGATGATGTTGTCGGTGCAAAGCCGCAGGATGTCCTCGCCGCTTACCTCGGGGTCGTAGAGGAAGGTGAGGTTGGGCGCCACCTGCTTCAGCTCGGCGTCGGCCCTCAGGATGGCGCGGGCGACGCGGTTGTCGGTGGGGCCAATGTCGGCATGCAGGAAGGCGTCCGGCAGAACGCGGTCGATGTAGCGCCAGAAAAGCTTGATCTTGCGGTAAAGTTCGTCGTCCGAGACACCGTCGCAGAAAGGCAGAAGCAGCGCGTCGAGATGGCCGATGAACACCGGCATGCCGGTGACCGAGGGTACGTGATGATAGGCGATCTGCAGCGTGTTGATCGCTTCGTCGAGGGTTTCCGGCTTGGGCAGCTCCAGATGTGTGGAACCGTTCTTCAGCACCACCTCATAGTCCGGAAGCACGTAGCGCGGCTTGTAGGGGGCGTTGCCTTCGTACATGTCGCAGATGATGCGCGCGTCGAGCGCGGCGCGCGTCTCGGCATCAAGCAGCACGTAAGGCAGCATGTTCTCGGCCTCGACCGCCAGCGCATGTTCTTTTTGCTTGAAGCTCAGGGTCGGGTTCTGCGCGATCCGGCGCAGCTGGCTCAGCGTTTCGGTCATGGCGGTTCCTCGTTGTCGGGCGCAAGCATGATACGCCGCTCCGGGAGCGGAGACCATGATTTGGCGCATCAAGCGAGATAAACGAAGGCTTGTCCAGCCGGAGGGTTACCGATCACCTGTCCATGCGTATCGTTCGGCGACTTACCCGCCCCCCTCGTCGGGGATCGCCAGAAGATGGCCGCACGCCTTGCAGTGGACGGCGTCCGGCTCGTGCCGCATGAGGGCGCATTTCGGGCAGCGGAAGGTGACCTTGTAGGGTCGGAACAGCGCCTGCGCGAGGCGCACGAACAGCGAAATGCCGACGATCATGGTGACGATGGAGGTCAGCTTCCCGGCGGTGCCGGGGAGGGTGATGTCTCCAAAGCCTGTGGTGGTTACAGTCGCCACCGTGAAATACAGGGCGTCGACCCAGCCTTCCATGCCTGAGCCCGGTCTCGCAAAGGCGGTGTAGACGAAGCCGGTGATGATGAAGAGGGTGGTGATGAGATTGATCGCCGCCCGACCGACGTCTTCCCACTCCGGATAGCCATACCGGCGGAGCGCGCGCCAGAAGAGTCCTTTCTGGGACAGTGTCCATAAACGCAAAATGCGCAGAAAACCGAGATTGGCGAGCCAAAGGGGGGCCAGCAGCGTCGCAAGCACGACGAAGTCCACCCAGACCGCCGGCCGTCGGAGCCATTGACGAATACTGATGGCCGCCGCCGCCCGCGCCGTCAGGTCGGCGACAAGCAGGAGCGCGACGGCGTAATCGAACCAGAGGAAGGCGCCCAAATCCTGCAGGACTGGGCTGAGGATGAAGAAGCCGATGATGACGAGATCGACCGTCGCGACTGCCCACTGGAAGCGGGTCGCTACCGGATCCGTTCCGACATAAAGCTGGCGCAGGCGCTGGCGCCAGGCCGCGCGATCGAGAGCTTCTTCCGGTTCGTCGTCGTAACGAGGCCGGAAATGCAAAAGCGCTTCGACGCTGGGCCCGTCGTCAGGGTAGTTGTCCGAAGTGCTGGAGTGTGTGTCCCGAGGCTCGGTCGTCACGATTGAGCAGATCCTTCCCATGGCGCCTGCGGGGACGATGAAGGGCGCCCGTCGGTTCCCAGGCCGATTTCATCATGCCTGGAGGGCTCCTACAACCCGACGAACAACCATCTGGCAAGGCGGCGCGTTCCGCCATGAGTGCAAGAGCTCTCGGTAACAACTACAGCCGTTCGGCTCATCTGCCTCAACTTGTTCTCAACTTGTAAAATTTTGGACTTAAGCTGTCTTGTCAAGGGGCGGGGCCTGATTTCGGATCCCCGGTTCAACGCCGTTATAATCTCTTGTTTTAACAATCAAATAATCTTTTCCGAACGCCAGGTCAGGTTGGGTTACCTCGAATCCCGGTCCGAGATCCCGTCCGCAGCATCGCCGTTGTGACAAGTTTCCAACGAAGCGATCCATCGCGAAAACGCAAGAAGCTGGCCGATTTTCCTACCTTTTAAGGTTGGCATGGCTCGTTCTGGAGAAGGGGAAACACCAATAATATTACAACATATTGACAACCGATCAAATGACGCGTCTTCTGAGGGTGGGAGAGAGGATCGAGCGGCAATCCGTTTCAAGAGTTGCGCCGCGGACGACTTCGGCTTGATGGCTGGGATTCCGGCGTCACGCGGCCGGAGGAGGGGCTCCTGCCTTCCGCCACATTGCCGGCAGCGCGCGCTTTCCGGATACGAGAGGAACCACCGTTGATCCCACATCTGGCAATCACCATGGGCGACCCCGCCGGCGTCGGGCCCGAGATCATCGCCAAGGCCTGCAAGGTTCTGAAACCGCAGCTCGATGCGGATGAGCTGCGCCTTCTGGTCATCGGCTCCAATGACGCGCTCAACCGGGCCTGCCGGACTTTCGCGCCTGAACTCGACATCCCCTCAGTGGACGCGGATGGCGACTGGCCGGGGCTCGCCGCGCTGCAGGCCTGCCCAGAGGGGGAGCCGATCCTGCCCGGCGTACTGTCGACGGACGGCGGGCGCTTCGCCTATCACGCCGTCGAGCAGGCGGTGCAACTGGCAAAGGCGGGGCGCATCCACGGTATCGTCACGGCGCCGCTCAACAAGGAGGCCCTGAACAAGGCCGGTTTCCATTTCGCGGGTCATACCGACCTTCTCGCCCATCTCACGGGCGCCAAGGGATCGGTGATGATGCTGGCCCACGGCAACATGCGGGTCAGCCACGTGACGACCCACATCGCCCTCGAGGACGTGCCGAAGAAGCTGACGCCGGAACGCCTGCGCTACGTCATTGACCTCACGGCCGAGACGCTCGAGGGGCTCGGGCTGCCGCGCCGCCGCATCGCCGTTGCCGCGCTCAATCCGCACGCGGGCGAGGGTGGGCTGTTCGGCCGTCAGGATATCGAGGTCAGCGAACCGGTGATCGCCCAGTGCGTGGCCGAGGGACTCGATGTCGTCGGGCCGGTGCCGGGCGATACCGTGTTCGTCAAGCTGCACGCTGGCCAGTTCGATGCGGTGATTGCCATGTATCATGATCAGGGTCACATCCCCGTCAAGCTGCTCGGCTTCAACGTCGATCCGAAGACCGGCAAATGGGACTCTTTGTCCGGCGTCAACATTACGCTCGGCCTGCCGATCATCCGCACCTCGGTCGACCACGGCACGGCGTTCGACATCGCCGGCAAGGGCATTGCCAACGAGCTGAGCTTGCTCGAGGCGGTGGACTATGCGCTTCGGTTGGCGGCGACGCGCGTCTCCGGGCTCAAGGGAGCCGGCAAGCCATGATCGCTCCGCTGAACGCGCTGGGAGCGCCGATCGATCTCATCCAGCCGCCTCGCCTGATCTTCGGTCGGGGCACCGCGGCCGAAGCCGGGCGTTGGCTGGCTTCCCATGGCATCCGCCGCCCCATGGTCGTGACCGACACCTTCAATGCCGCCCGCGTCGGCGGCCTGGATCTGCCGGGCGATCCGTTGGTGTGGGGAGACCTCGCCGGCGAGCCGACCACCGACGATCTCGCCCGCGTCGTCGCAGCCGCCGAGCAAGCGGGCGTCGATGCCGTCATCGGTTTCGGCGGCGGCAGCTCCATGGATCTCGCCAAGCTGGTCGCCGTTCTGCCCGGCAGCGGGCAAAGCTTTTCCGAAGTCGTCGGCGCCGAGAGGGTGGCGGGCAGGAAGCTGCCGATCGTCCAGGTGCCGACCACGGCCGGGACCGGCAGCGAGGTCGGGACGCGCGCGTTGGTCACCGACGTGGCGGCCCTGGCCAAGTGCGCTGTCCAGAGCCGGCACATGCTGGCCGACCTTGCCGTCGTCGACCCCGATCTAGCACTCGGCATGCCGCGCTCGATTACCGTGGCGACAGGCGTCGATGCGCTCGCCCATTGCGTCGAGGCCTTCACCAACAGGAAGGCTCATCCGGTCATCGATCTCTACGCTCTCGAAGGTATCCGGCTCGTCGGGCTCTGGCTGGCGAAGGCGGCCGACGACGGCCACGACCCGGATGCGCGCGCCGGCATGGCGCTCGCTTCGCTCTATGGCGGCTATTGCCTCGGACCGGTCAACACCGCTGGCGGCCATGCCGTTTCCTATCCGTTGGGCGCTCGCTACCATGTGGCGCATGGCGCTGCCAACGCGCTGATCTTCCCACACGTTCTGGCCTTCAACGCACCGGCCACGCCGGATCGGACGGCGGCAATTCTCGAAGCGCTGGGACTGCCCGTCTCGACCGACTCGGCCAAGGTGTTCGACGCCGCCAACGACTGGTGCGTGCGGCTCGGCTGCGAGATGCGGATGTCGGCTTTTGGAGTGCCGGCCGACGATCTGCCGGCCATGGCCGGAGAGGCGCACGCCATCCGCCGGCTCCTCGACAACAATCCGCGCGATCTCGCCGAAGCTGACATTCTCTCGATCTATCGCGCCGCCTTCTGACGCGTTGCATGGAAGTGGAAAGCCTCATGAGCACGACCAAGGGTCCCTTCGTCGCCATTGTCACGCCGTTCGATAGCCGGGAGGAGGTCAACGTTGCCGCGCTCACCCGGCAGGTCGAGCGTCAGGCGGCAGCCGGTAACGGCGTCTTCTGCGCCGGCACCAACGGCGAGTTCTACACCCTGTCCTTCGACGAGAAGGTGCTGGTGGCAAGGACCTCGGTCGAGGCCGCCGCCGGCCGCGTGCCGGTGCTCGCCCATGTCGGCGAGATCTCGACGCATCAGACGATCGTCTTGGGCAAGGCGGTGGAGACGCTGGGGGTCGCCGCCGTCTCGGTGGTGGCGCCGTCGTTCATCGCCTGCTCGCAGGATGAACTCGTCGGCCACTACACACGGGTTGCCGATGCCCTCAAGGTGCCGGTCTATCTCTACAACATACCGGCGCGCACCGGGAACAAGATCGAGCCCGAGACGGCGGCGCGGCTCGCCGATCATCCGAATATCGTCGGCATCAAGGACAGCGCCGGCTCCGAGGAGAGCCTCGACGGCTTCCTGGCCGTTGCCCGGTCACGCCGGGACTTCGACGTGCTGGTCGGGCCGGACCATCTCATCCTGCATGGTCTGCGCAACGGCGCGGCCGGCTGCATTTCCGGCCTCGGCAACATTGCACCGCTGACGCTGAACGCCATCTGGAAGGCCCATGTCGCCGGTGATGTCGCCGCTGCGGATGCCGCCCAGGCCCACTACGGCGAGCTTCGCAAGGCGCTCTATGCTCACGGTTTTCCCCCGACCATGGTCAAGCGCGCCCTCTATCTCGCCATGCCGGAGGTCGGCAAGAGCCGCAGCCCGGCGGTGGTCACCGACGAAGTCAACGACAAGGTGGCGGCCGTTTCGAAGGCTTTCGCCGAAGCTGTTGCCTGAGACAGGGCGGACGGTTGCCCGTCGGTCTTTTTCCGAAGCCTTGGGTCGTCTCGCCCGGAGCAAGCGCTTTCCGGGCGAGACGCGTGTTTCCAAGCTGTCTCAGGCAGGCTCCTTGTCCTGGGCCTTGTCCAGCCAACGCTTGACGGTGTTACGATCGATGCCGAGCCGCTGAGCGGTGCGGGTGACATTGCCGTTCTCGGTCCTGAAAACCTTGGCGACCTTGGCGGCGATGAAGTCGTCAAGCGTCGCGTCGGATTCATCCTTGTCGTCCCCTCCGGCCATGCCCATGTCGGCAAACTCCGTCATTAACGGCATGTCGAACGGCGAAAGGGTGTGCAAGGTCGTGTATTTCTCGGCGAGATTCTCGAGCTCCCTGACGTTGCCCGGCCACGAATAGTGGCGCAACGTCGCCAGGATCTTCTCGGGTATCGTCGGCACCGGAATGCCGCGACGCTCGCACTTCCTGCCGAGGAACAGCGCGAACAGCTGTTCGGGGTCGTTCTCTCGTTCCCTGAGTGGCGGGATCTTCAGGTCCAGAGTGTTGAGGCGATAGAAGAGGTCGGCGCGCAGACGCCCCTGCTGGATTTCCTCAAGCGGCTTTCTGTTGGTGGTGGCGATGATGCGGACCTTGATCGGGATGATCTTGTTGCCGCCGACGCGCATGATCTCCTGTGTCTGCAACGCTCTGAGCAGTTTGGACTGCAGGAAGAAATCCATTTCGGTCAGCTCGTCGAGGAACAGCGTTCCCTCGTGGGCGAGCTCGAAAAGACCGATCTTGCCCGAGCGGGCCGCGCCGGTGAACGCGCCCGGGGCGTAGCCGAACAACTCGCTTTCAAGCAGCGCACCCGGCAGCGCCGCGCAGTTCACCGCCACGAAGGGACCCTTGGCAAGAGGGCCGGCGTTGTGGATGGACTGCGCGAACAGCTCCTTGCCGGTGCCCGTCTCCCCGACGATCATGATGTTGCTGTCGGTCTGACTGTACTGTTTTGCTACCGCCACCAGTCGGCGCATCTTCTCGCTGGCAAAGAAGATGTCGTCGAAAGTGTACTTGGCATAGAAGCCGCTGTCGGCGAGTTTCCTGCGGATGACGTTGCCGGCATCCTGAATTTTCTGGACCGGCTGGAACAGGATGACCGAGGCGCCCCCCGTGACATTGTCGGCCGAGACCGTGATGTGGTCGAGCGCCAGTTTCTCGTCCCGATAGTTGACCAGCATGTTGCGGGCGGTCTGGTTCTTACGAAAGGCCCTGTTGAGTTCGGCGCTGTCGAAATAGTCCGACAGCAGGGTGCCGATCAGTTCGTCGCGCGGCTGGGACAGGATATCGCAGCCCTGGCGGTTGATTTCCTCGATGATGCCTTCCCGATTGATCAGGATGGCGCCTTCCCTTGAGCAATTGAGAACGGTGGCGAGCTTCTCCTCGGCAAGGATGTAGCGGCAGAGGTTGTTGTAGACCAGCATGGCGCGCTCGAAAGCGTCGAGCAACGTCTCCAGGCTGGACTCGATCAGATAGGCGTCCAGCCCTCGCGCCTGGGCCCAGTGATATGCGATGGCGTCCCCGATCACGACATCCGGATCCCATTCGCCGATCCGATCCATCTGCGCCTGGAAGGACGACTTCTCCTTCAGTTCGAAGGAGCGATAGGTGCGTCCGAGCACATCGCATACCGGTGCGACGAGGTTGATGAGCGGTTCGAAACCGGCCACGGCGATCTTCGTCGTCTCCGTGGTCTCCTGGTAGACATAGGCGAGGGTGCGCTGCACCGACGCCTCGACCTCAATGACTTCGACGCCGAGTTCCTGGCGAATGAGGCGCGCGGTGCCGCCGCGACTTATGAAGATCTTGGCGCCCTCGGCGAGGGCTTGCCGCGCCGCTCTGACGCCCTGCTGCAGATCTCCCAAGTAAACCTTCGCCGGATAGCCGGATGCGTCGACGATACTCTGGGCGGCGATGCTGATGCGCTCGTGCGGCGCAATGAATGCAATGGCCATGGTGTCCTCCCGGTTGGGAGGATGAGGTGCCTATCGAGGAAAGACAAGATGCCACCGTTGCGTAGTGCATCAGTCACGCCGGCAATTCGCATCAATTGTCCACCGGCTGCCACCTTGATCCAATAGAAAAATGAGAAGATTCAACTTACTAGACGATTTGGCATGGTGCTTGCGTTTCGAGGGGGCGAGGCGAGAGGAGAAGCGCCGAGCAGGGATGATGAAATCTGGAGAGGAGACATCCATGAAGAACTTGCGAAAATACCTCATGATCGGCCTCGCGGCGGCGACGCTGTCGACCACGGGTCTTCCTGCCTGGGCCGATCAGGTGTTGAACATCGCCCATCCCGCGCTTGAGCAGAGCTGGTCGCCCTTGCAGGGCGGTGGACATGTTGCGCGCTGGCAATCGCTGTGGTGGGCCGCGCCGATGTACTTCGACAAGGATGGCAAGCTGACGTCCTACGTGCTGTCGAGCGCCACCCATGACGATAGCTTCCAGAACTGGACGCTGACCATCGACCCGAAGGCCGTCTTCTCGGATGGATCCAAGATCACGGCCGAGGATGTCGTCGGAACTTGGAATCTTTGTGCCCGTCCGGCCACCAAGCATGCCCGCGTCAACCTGTTCCTCGGGGACGTCGAAGGCTTCAACGACGTGATCGTCGGCAAGGCCAAGGACATGACCGGTCTGTCCATTGCCGCCGACGGTACCATCAGCGTGAAACTGTCGACGCCGGATCCGATCTTCGACCAGAAGATCGCCACCGCGCTCATTCCCCCGGTGAAGGTGTCGCAGGCCGTCGACGAGAATGGCGCCGAGAAGGGTGACTGGTGGCGGCCCGAGAACGGCGTCGTCGTGTCCGGCCCGTTCATGCCCGAGAGCATGGACCTCGACCAGGGCATCGTGACGATGGTTCCCAACCCGAACTTCTTCGGGCCGAAGCCGAAGCTCGATAAGGTGGTGATCACCACGGTGTCCGATCCGATTACCGCCACGCTGATGCTGAAGCGCGGCGAGATGGACGCCGCCACCGAGCTGATCACCCCCACCATCATTCAGGACCTTGGTGCCGACTTCCTCGGCGGCCCGGCGCTCGCCAAGGGCCAGCAGTTCTGGTTCGATCTTTCCAAGCCGCCGATGGACGATATCAACGTCCGCAAGGCGCTGACCATGTCGGTCAACTCCCAGGAACTGGCCATCGCGGCCTTCCCTGAGGGGCCGTTTACCGCTGCCACGCAGATCCTCAACAAGGTGCCCGGCGTCGACCCGGATTTCCCCAAGTACCCGTTCGATCCGGAAGCGGCCAAGGCAGCGCTCGCCGCATCCAAGTACAAGGATGCCGGCCATCTGCCGAAGATCATGTTCGTCGGCATTTCGACGCCGACGCATGAAGCGGCTGCCCAGTATATCGCCGAACAGTGGCGCAAGATCCTGGGCATCCAGGGCACCGAGATGAAGCCGGCCATCGAGACCTATTCGGGGCCCGACCAGAAGAGTGTCCAGGTGTTCCGCGACGACGTCGGCACGCGCGTGCCGGACGCGGTCTCCTATCTGATGGGGTCCATCCACTCGGGCTCAGGCAATGCCATGAACAAGATGGGCGGCTACAAGAACGAGGAAGTCGACAAGCTCCTCGAGGAGGCATCCGCCAAGGGCGTCGAAGACCCGGACCGCATCGGTTTCGCCCAGAAGGCGCAGCGCGTCTTCCGCGAAGACTGGATGTACATCCCCTACTACTATGACGTGATGTCGAAGTGGGCGATGCCCTGGGTGCAGAACTTCGACAAGAACGATGACTGGCAGGTCATCGAGCCTTGGAACGTCACCATCGACGAAGAGAACCGGCCGTAAAGGCCAACTCGAAAAGGGGCGGGCAGGGCGACTCCTCGCCCGCCCCACGACGTCCGGAAGGCGTGCTGATCGGTCTCGATCGGCCTGACCGCAAAGCGGCCACTCAAGAAAAAGACACTGGTGCATTCGCTTGGCGGCCGGACTTCTGGTCCGGTCGGCGGATGCTCCGGATATTGCCGGAGGAATGTCCCATGGGGCGCTACGTAATCAGTAGACTTGTCAGGTGGATACCATCTGTCTTCATCCTTCTCCTGCTCGTCTATGCACTGGTCTATTTCGGTGCCGGCGACCCGATCAAGCTCATCTTCCTGCAGGCTCCGGGCGACGTCGCCTACGATCCGGCGCGCGTCGAAGCGATCCGCGAGGCGGCCGGTCTCAACCGGCCATTCCTGGTGCAGTTCTGGGATTATATCCTGAATGTCGCCCAGGGAAACTTCGGCAACTCCCTGGTATCTGGCCGCTCCGTCAACTCGATGGTCGCCGCGGCGCTGCCGGTGACGCTCAAGATCGGTCTCGCGGCGATCCTGATCGTGTCTCTGGTCGGGATCCTGCTCGGCGTGATCGCCGCCCTCAACCAGAACAAGTGGCTCGACAACCTCATCGTCGGCTTCGCGCTGATCATCTGGGGCATTCCGGTGTTCGTCGCCGGCCCGCTGATCATCGTGTTCATGGTTCTGGTGCTGAACCTCAACGTTCCCTACGGCTGGGCAGGCCTGTTCGACGTCAAGGTGATCGTGCCGCTTCTGGTGCTCGGTCTCAACCCGATGGCGCTGATCATCCGCCAGGCGCGCGCCGGCGTGCTGGAGGTGCTCAGCGAGGATTACGTGCGCACCGCCCGCGCCAAGGGCATTCCCAACTATCAGGTGGTGATGCGCCACATCATGCGGCCCGTTCTGACCCCGGTGGTCAGCCAGATCGGCCTTCTGGTGATCGCCACGCTCAACAACTCGATTCTCATCGAGAAGGTGTTCGGCCTGCCGGGCCTCGGTCGCATGACGGAAACGGCGATCAAGTCGTCGGACTATCCCGTCATCCTGGCGATCGTCCTGATCTTCTCGATCGTCGTCATGGCCTCGAACCTTCTCGTGGACATTTCCTACCCGCTGCTCGACCCCCGCGCCGCCGCGAAAAAGACGGAGGATGAATGATGACGGACCAAGCTATCCCTCTGCAGCAGGAAGAAAAACAGTTCAGCCTGGCCAAGGACGCCTTCATCCGCCTGATCGCCAACCGTCTGGCCATCGTCGGCATGGTCCTGGTCGCCTTCCTGTTCTTCGTCGCCATCTTCGGACCGTATCTCACGCCTTACGACTTCCTGAGTCAGGATCTGATGGCGCGCAACCAGGCCCCTTCATGGCAGCACTGGTTCGGCACCGACGACCTCGGGCGTGACATCATGAGCCGCGTCATCTACGGGTCGCGGACGGCGGTGATCGTCGGGTTTTCGACGGTGTCCTTCAGCCTGGTCATCGGCCTCTTCATGGGCGCGCTCGGCGGCTATTTCGGCGGCAAGGTCGACGCCTTCGTGGTGTGGCTGATCGACATCACCATGTCGATTCCGTCACTGCTCCTGGTCATCGTGATCAACGTGTCGCTGAAGCCGCCGCTGGTGAACTGGATGGATGCTCAGTTCCTAGCAACCGGCAACGAGTTCTATCGCAACACCATCTGGGTCGACTTCGTGCTGGTGTTCGGATCGCTGGCGTTGATCAAGTGGCCGAAGGCCGCGCGCATCATCCGCGGCCAGATCCTGTCGATCCGCAACAAGAACTACGTGCTGGCGGCGGAGGCGCTCGGCGTGCCGACGTCGAAGATCGTTCGTCGCTACGTCATCCCCAACGCGATCGGGCCGATCATCGTCTACATCAGCGCCGCTCTGGGCGAGGCCATGGTGCTGGAGTCGTCCTTCAGCTTCCTTGGCGTCGGTGTCCGTCCGCCGATCCCCAGCTGGGGCAACATGATCAGCGACGGCCTGCGCATCTGGCAGCTCTATCCGCACGTTCTCGCCGCGCCGGCGGCGGTGCTGGCGATCGTCACCATCGCGTTCAGCTTCCTTGGCGACGGCCTGAACGACGCTCTCAATCCGCGGCAGTGGAAATGAGCCCGCGACAGCAAGAAGAAAGGGAGGGCGTCGTGACCAAGCTTCTGGAAGTCAACAACCTGCACACGCGCTTCAAGGTCAGGAACGGCTATCTTCATGCCGTCAACGGCGTTTCGTTCAGCCTCGACAAGGGCGAGATGCTGGGCGTGGTCGGCGAATCGGGCTGCGGAAAGAGCGTGTCCATGATGAGCCTGATCCGTCTGCTGCCGCCGGCGGCGCAGATCACCGAAGGCGAAGTGCGCATCGATGGCGAGGATATCACCCACGCCAGCGTGAGCCGGGTCAACTCCATCCGCGGATCGAAGGTCGGCATGATCTTCCAGGATCCGATGACCTCGCTCAATCCGTTCATGAAGATCGGCGACCAGCTCGTCGAAGGCATCGTCTATCACAAGAAGATAACGAAGGCCGAGGCGCTGAAGCAGGCCGCCAAGTATCTGAAGATGGTCGGCATTTCCAACGCCGAGCATCGGTTGACCGAGTATCCGCACCAGTTGTCTGGCGGCATGCGCCAGCGCGTGATGATCGCCATGGCCCTGCTCAACGAGCCGTCGCTGGTCATCGCCGACGAGCCGACCACGGCGCTCGACGTGACCATCCAGGCGCAGATCGTCGAACTGGTGAAGGACCTGCGCGAAAAGCTCAACATGTCCATCATCTGGATCACCCATGACCTCAGCCTTCTGGCCGGCATGGTCGATCGGATCATGGTCATGTACGGCGGCTACGTGGTCGAGGAGGCGGTGCTCGACGACATCTACAACTCGCCGCTGCACCCCTACACGATCGGTCTGCTGAAATCGATCCCGAGCCTCAAGACCGAGGCCGGCAGTCGTCTGCCGTCCATTCCGGGCGCGCCGCCTAACCTCTTCACCGTACCCACCGGATGCCCGTTTGCACCCCGGTGCGAACACAAGATCGATCGTTGCCAGACCGAAGTGCCCGCGCTGGCCGCCGTGCCGGGATCGAGCGGAGACAGGCCTCATCGCGTCGCCTGCTGGGTCGACATGCGCGGCAGGGGGGTGGAGCAATGACCATGCATGCAAACCAGAAGCCGCTTGTCGTGGTGGAGAACCTCGTCAAGCATTTCCCCATCAAGATCGGCGCCTTCGGCAATCAGTCGGCTGTGGTTCATGCCATCGACGGGGTCAGCTTCGAGATCTACCAGGGTGAAACCCTTGGCCTCGTGGGTGAATCGGGCTGTGGCAAGTCGACCACCGGTTTCGCGCTGCTACAGCTTCACAAGGCGACGTCCGGCAGCGTGAAGTTCGACGGCGTCGATATCGCCCGACTGCCGGCCAAGGAACTCCGGGCCATGCGCAAGCGGGTCCAGATCGTTTTCCAGGATCCCTATTCGACGCTCAATCCC
Organism: Pleomorphomonas sp. NRK KF1; assembly: GCF_023721755.1. Taxonomy (GTDB): domain Bacteria; phylum Pseudomonadota; class Alphaproteobacteria; order Rhizobiales; family Pleomorphomonadaceae; genus Pleomorphomonas. Next base: position 279,703 of record NZ_JAMDLH010000006.1, read on the forward strand.
CGCATGACCATCGGCGAAGCTCTGGCCGAACCGATGCGCGTGCACAAGATCTGTCCCGAAAAGGACATCCAGCATCGCGTCGCACAACTGATCCGCGACGTCGGTCTCAACCCCAACGTCGCCAACCGCTATCCGCACGAGTTCTCGGGCGGCCAGAGGCAGCGCATCTGCATCGCCCGGGCGTTGGCCAGCGATCCCGAGTTCATCGTTTGCGACGAACCGATCTCGGCGCTCGACGTGTCGATCCAGGCGCAGATCATCAATCTGCTCATGGACATACAGGAAAAGTACAACCTGACTTACCTGTTCATCGCTCATGATCTCGCCGTGGTCCGCCATATCTCCGACCGCGTCGCCGTGATGTATCTCGGCAAGATCATGGAAATCGCCAGCAAGGACGATCTGTTCGGACATCCGATGCATCCCTACACCAAGGCGTTGCTGTCGGCTGTCCCCGAGGCCGATCCGGATCTGGAGCGAACGCGCAAGCGCATCATCCTGCAGGGTGACGTGTCGAACGCCATCGATCCTCCCTCCGGCTGTCGGTTCCATCCCCGTTGTGCCTACGCGACTGAGATCTGCTCCCAGTCGATCCCAGAACTCACCGACCAGGGAGGCGGGCACCGGGTCGCCTGTCTCCGCTTGGCCGAAATCGAGAAAGAGACCGCCTAGTCCGATCACGAACATGTCGGAACGCACGCATTGCCCCGGTCGCCAAGCCAGTGGCGATCGGGAAAGGGAGGGTTTGTCTTCGTTAAGGCAACCCGCGATGCGCCCGGCGACCGGCTGTGAGGAGACCGCCGGACAACGAGCGGCGAGCAAAAGAACGGAAACGCGCCAATGAAAGTGCTTCAAGAGCGGACAATTCCGACGCCCTGCGTGAGCAATCATGCCTCCAATCTCCTTGAACTTGGCAACGGCGATCTCCTGTGCGCCTGGTTCGGCGGCTCCATGGAGGGCTCCTCCGACATCAGCATCTACATGGCGCGCTATGACCACGGCCGTGATACTTGGCTCGACCCCGTCAGGATGTCCGACGATGCGATGCGCTCGGAGCAGAATCCGGCGCTGTTTCGGCATCCCTCGGGCGAGCTCTGGCTTCTCTACACGGCTCAGGAGAAGGCCGACCAGGGCACGGCCGTCGTTCGCCTCCGCAGGTCGGCCGACGAAGGGCGAATCTGGAGCGAGACCGTCGACCTCATCGGGCGGCCCGGCACGTTCATTCGCCATGCGCCGGTCGTCAATCCGGCCGGCTTGTTGCTTCTGCCGATCTGGCACAGCGACATGCACAATGCGTTCGGCGATGATTACAGCCTTGTTCAGGTTTCGGCCGACGGCGGGCGCAGTTGGGATGCGGTCGAGGTGCCCGACAGCCGGGGCTGCGTCCACATGGACATTCTTGAGAACTGCCGGGTGGCTTTCTTCCGGCGGCGCCAGTCCGATTTCATCTTCCGCTGCGTGTCGGAAGATGGCGGGCTCAGTTGGTCGGCGCCGCAGCCGACGACACTGCCCAACAACAACTCGTCGATACAGGCCCGCGAGCTCGACGACGGGCGGCTTGCCATCGTCTACAACGAGATCGCCGCCGCCGGACGCCCTGGCGAGAGCGCCGTTCCCCCCTGGATCAAGGACCGGGAGGCGTTCCTTTCGGCCTGCGGAACGATCGAGAACGGCGCCATCTGGGGCGTTCCACGCAATCCACTCGTTCTCTCCACTTCGACCGACCTTGGGCTCACATGGCGCAAGGAGTTGGTCCTGGAGGCCGATGCCGCCCTGCGTTCGGTCCATGACGAGCGAGGCGCCTTTGTCGGTGATTACTCCTATCCCTCGATCATCCAGACATCGGATGGGTTGGTGCAGGTCAGCTACTCGTATCTGCGTGACTACATCAAGCATGAGACGCTTTTAACCTAGTCGTTGTTGCTCGAACTCAAGCCGAATCCGAGCGGGAGCTCGTCATGATGCAAAATGAAAAGATCGCGATTATTGCAGACGACTATACCGGGGCTGGAGATGCAGGTATTCATTTCGCCCGTTTCGGTCGCAAGATCGAACTATTGCTGCATGCTGACGCGATTGATCGGAGGTGTCTGGATAATACCGACATCGCCCTGACCAGCGAGACGCGCTTCCTCAATCCCGCGGAGGCGGGAAACGTGGTTCTCGACATGGTCCGGCGGTGCCGGGCTGTCGGATACGAACGCATTTTCAAGAAGATAGACTCGACCATGCGCGGCAATCCGGGCAGCGAGGTGGAAGCCGTGCTGTTGGGAACCGGGCTTGCCGCCGCCCTCATCTGCACCGCCATGCCGAAAACCGGCCGGACCTGTGCTGACGGCGTGATCTATCTTGACGGCGTACCGCTGCACCTGAGCGAGATCGGGCGCGATCCTTTCCATCCTCTTTCGAGCTCGAACGTTGCCGACCTGCTCCGCCTGCAGACCGATCTGCCGATCGGATTCATCGGGCTAAAGGACATCGAAGCGGGTGAGGCGACACTTCGGCGGACGATAGCGTCCATGCTGGACCGTGGCGTCAGGCTGATCGTTGCCGACGCCGTCGAGGATGGCCATCTGGCGGCCTTGGCGCAGCAACTCAAATCAGGTGACCTGCTGCCCGTTGGGGCAGGAGGCTTCGCCGAGGCGCTTGCGCGCCTCAGCGCACCGGAGGGGTTGGCGGTGGCGGCGCGCAGGGTAGCGCTCCATCGGCCGATCGTTTCCGTGGTCGGCAGCCTGACGGAGGTATCGCGTCGCCAGGCGACCCATGCCGACAAGAGCGGTCTGTTCCGGACCATCGACATCCGCTCGGATGCACCGCCGGCCGACATTCGAAGCGCTTGCGAGGCGCGGCTCAGCGAACCCGACGGGAGCCAGCCGAACATTCTTCTCCGGGTGGTGAATGGCGAGCGATCGGGCAAGATTTCCCGCGAGGATGGCGAGCGGGTCGCCGAAAAGCTCGGCTATGCCACCGCCAGCATCTGCGATCTCGTATCGTGCCGGACGATCGTCTCGACCGGTGGCAGCACGTCGATGGCGGTTGCCGAAGCGCTCGGCATCGAATCGGTCGATCTCATCGACGAAATCATGCCGGGTATCGTCGTCGGTGCCTGCAACCGGCCAAACGGCGACATAGAGTGGTTCATTTCCAAAGCCGGCGGCTTCGGAGATGAAAGCCTGCTGACCGAGATCGACGCCCGATGCATCGGAGCGTGACGGGCGACCGCTGCTTGCACAAGTTTACAAATTGGGATTAGTTGTTTCCTGGCCCTTTCTTGCCGTTCCTATCCGAGGCCAGAGATCGTGACGAACCAGAACACAAGGCGCCGGACGACGCTGTCGGACAGCGTCTATCACTCCCTGCTTGGTCGAATCTCCAACGGCGAATACCAGGTAAACCAGAAGCTGCCGCCGGAGGCGGTGCTGTCCCAGGAGTTCGGCGTGTCCCGCCCCGTGCTCCGATCGGCTCTCGAAAGGCTGCGCGAGGAGGGGCTGATCCAGTCGCGACAGGGGGCCGGCAGCTACGTGCGTGGGCCCGTGTCGACCCCGGTCGGCTTTTCTCCCGTCGAGACGCTGGCCGACATTCAGCGCTGTTACGAGTTCCGGTTGACGATCGAAACCCAGGCGGCCGCGCTTGCCGCCGTGCGGCGTGACGAGACGGCGCTCGCGGGCATTGCCGAGGCGCTCGATCTGATGCGGGCGGCGACCGGCTCCCACCAGCATCGCGAGGATGCGGACTTTGCCTTTCACCTGGCGATCGCCCAGGCGTCCAACAATCAATACTTCGAGGCGACATTCCGAGCTCTGAGGGAACACATCAATGTCGGCATGCGCCTCCACGGCATGTCGCTGATGACCGGCGGGGGGCTTGAAGAAACGTTGGCCGAGCACAACGGTCTGTTTGACGCGATATCGACCGGCGACGGGGAAAGGGCTTGCGAGCTGATGCGAGCCCATCTCGAGCACTCGCGTGACCGCCTGTTCGGCGGTGGGCTGCTCGATCTTCGCATGTCGCGTCATTCGGCCAGGGGATGACGACAAGGCCTCTTCCGTGGCGTTGTCGATGCGCGAAGCACTCTCGGACGAGTTGACAGGTCGGGGCAGAAGACATAGCGGCGAGCAGGTATCGTTCGCCGTAGAGACGTGGCCGTCGGGCCGAAGTTGGGAGTTTTTCGAGTGTCTGAGAAAATGGAGTCCGCCGCCGGTCTTGCCGACCTGCTGATCGCCGCACGCCTCAAGGGTGAGAAGCTCACTGGTGACGCGATCGGAAAATTTGCCCCGACGGATGCGGCGGCAGCCGACGCGGCGCAACTCGCAGTCGCCGCGAAGCTCGGTGCGGTTGGCGGCTACAAGGTGCTTCAGGTGGGTGATGCTCCCGGTAGCTGGGGCGTCGTTCTTGCTGAACGGATCTTCACGGCACCTGCCAAGGTGGCCTACTCGACCTCTTCGCTCAAGGTCGAAGCCGAGATTGCCTTTGAGTTCGGACGCGATCTGCCCGGCAAACCGGGCGGGGCGGCCTATACGGCCGAAGACGTGGCCGAGGCGATCACCGGAGCCTTTGCCGCGTTCGAAATTCTGGAAAGCCGCCTCGCAGACGATCCGCTTCCGTCGCCACTTCTGGCGCGCGCCGACTTCATGGGCAACTGGGGCCTCGTGAAGAGCTCGCCCGTCGCCGATTGGCGGCGCCTCGTCCACGCCGACGTGGCCGTTCGGCTGGAAGTTGGAGGGCGCGTTGTCGTCGACCAACGGGGCGGCCATCCCTCCGGCGTGCCATCCCATCCGCTGACCTGGCTTGCCAACACGCTGGCGGCTTCCGGTCGGCCGCTTCTGGCGGGAAGTGTGGTGACGACCGGTGCCTTTGGTGGCGGCCACGCCATCGTATCGGGCGAGACGGCGGTGGCGACGATCGAAGGCTTCGAGCCTATTCGGTTCACGTTGGAAAGCTGAGCGCCGGGGCGTTCCGGAAAGGTAAAGGATAAGCTAATGCCGCCTTTAGATTTTCTTTGGGCGGCCTTCAGCGAATTCGACTTTCGTATATGTGGGCGAACGCCTATATGGAGGGCGTCGAACGAGGTTGTTCGGCGCAACGAAAGGAAAACCGAGATGTTCGCCCAGGCTCCCCTCAACAGGACGTTCCGCGAGTCTCGCGCCGTCGAGCGGGACACCACCTATGTGCGCGGTTTCGGTTCCGAGTTCCGTGAGCGTCAATATGTCCGCACCGGCGGTAGCCGGGTCTCCGGTCTCTGATCGGTACGGACGATAGCCGAACTGCTTGCGCCGAGCGCCCGGTCCTTTGGATGTCGGGCGCTTTGCCTTTTTTGGCAAGCCGTCGCTTGGTTGGGGGTAGCCCCTTGCCGAGGCGCGGGGCTACCTTCGTGCGGCGGAACCGATCAGTTCTGCAGGTGCGCCTCGAGGAACCACAGCGCCTTGTCGAGCGCACGCGAATAGCCGGTCAGGATGTCGGCGGTGTCGGCGTCCCCTGCTTCGTCGGTCTGGTCGATGCCGTCGCGGACCGCCGTTGCTGCCTTGGCGTAGCGTTCGGTCAGCGCCTTGAGGTGCTCATCCTCGGCAGTGATGTCCGCCGGATAGGCGGGAAGGCGGCTTGCGGTCGCGACGCCCTGCAGCGTACCGTTGGCAATCCCGCCCAACTGAACGATGCGCTCGGCCACGGTATCGATGTTGCCGTCGATTTCGGTCCGGAACCCATCGAGCATCTCATGAATGGCGATGAAGCGCGGCCCTTTCAGGTTCCAGTGCGCCTGCTTGGTCAGCAGCGCCAGATCGATGCTGTCGGCGAGCAGTGCGCCGAGGACCTCGATCGAAACCTTCTTGGCGTTCGACTTCAGCGTATTGTGGGTCTTCATTTTCACTCTCCTTCGCTCGCGAATGTCCTGACCGGCCGAGCGGGTTGCCTTGTGAAGGGCTGACCTGTGCCGTCAGCTGCCTGATCTCACAGGGCGAGACGCTCGGATGGGGTTACCGGTGCGAAACTCACGCGGGCTGGGAGGGTTCCTCTCTCCGCATTCTTACGGAGGAAGGGCCGGATCTGCTGGTGGTTCGAAGACGGCCCTCCCCAGATGATGTTGGAGCTTCCTACGGAAGAATACGATGTCCAAGCTCGCTGGATTGACCCGACTCAGTTCCCGGTCAATACCATCAATTGAGCCGAGGTTCTCCAGATGCCACAATATCTGGAGCTAAGAGGGAAGCCGGTGCAATGCCGGCGCTGCCCCCGCAACTGTAGGCGGGAAGTGGACGATCCAGGAATGTCACTGGTGCGACGCACTGGGAAGACGGATCGGCCGCCAAGACCCGCGAGCCAGGAGACCTGCCCCGGCCTATGAGAAGTTTCCTCGGGCGGGGTGCACCGGTGGATCGTCGTCGATGCATGGCCGGAGCGCGCTTCGTCCCTGTCGATAGCGTTCCCTTTCGTTCCCTGCCTCCATACCGGGTGCAGAAGAGCGATGTCGGAAATCAGTCCAGTCAAACCGCCTCAACACGTCCTCAAGCGTTCGGGGGCGCTGGTCCCGTTCGATGCCGGCAAGATCCGTTCCGCCATGGAACGCGCCGGTGCCGCCTCTGGCGAGTTTTCCGGCGGCGAGGCGGAGCTTCTGGCGTTGCAGGCGGTCAAGGTGCTTGCCCATCGCTTTGCCGGACGCGTCCCGTCGATCGAGGAGATTCAGGACGTCGTCGAGCAGGTTCTGATTTCCGCGAACCACTTCGCCACGGCGCGCGCCTATATCGTCTATCGGGAGCAGAGGGCGCGTCTGCGGCGCGACGCCAACACTGTCGTCGATGTGGTCGCTTCGATCGACGAGTATCTCGAACGAGCCGACTGGCGGGTCAATGCCAACGCCAATCAGGGCTATTCGCTCGGCGGCCTCATTCTCAACGTTTCCGGCAAGGTAACGGCCAACTACTGGCTCAGTCACGTCTATCCGCCGGAGGTGGGGCAGGCGCATCGCAACGGCGACATCCATATTCACGACCTCGACATGCTGTCGGGCTATTGCGCCGGCTGGTCCCTCCGCACTCTGCTGACCGAGGGCCTCAATGGCGTGCCGGGCAAGGTGGAGGCCGGACCGCCCAAGCATCTTTCGAGCGCCGTCGGCCAGATCGTCAACTTTCTCGGCACGCTGCAAAACGAGTGGGCCGGCGCCCAGGCGTTCTCGTCCTTCGATACCTACATGGCTCCCTTCGTCCGCAAGGACCGGCTTTCCTACGAGGATGTCCGGCAATCGATCCAGGAGCTGATCTACAATCTCAACGTTCCCTCGCGCTGGGGGACGCAAACGCCCTTCACCAACCTCACCTTCGACTGGGTGTGTCCGGATGATCTGAAGGAACAGGTGCCGGTCGTCGGTGGGGTCGAAATGGATTTCCGGTACGGCGATCTCCAGGCGGAGATGGACGTCATCAATCGCGCCTACATGGAGGTGATGACGGCGGGCGACGCCAAGGGCAGGGTGTTCACTTTCCCGATCCCCACCTACAACATCACCAAGGACTTTCCGTGGGACAGCGAGAATGCGGCGCGTCTCTTCGAGATGACGGCCAAATACGGGCTGCCCTACTTCCAGAACTTCCTTAATTCCGAACTGACGCCGAACATGGTGCGTTCCATGTGCTGCCGGTTGCAGCTCGATCTCCGGGAGCTGTTGAAGCGCGGCAACGGATTGTTCGGCTCGGCCGAGCAGACGGGGTCGGTCGGCGTGGTCACGGTGAACTGCGCCCGGCTCGGTTATCTTCACAAGGGTGATGAGGCCGGATTGTTCGATCGGCTCGACGAGCTCCTGGCCATCGGGCGCACCAGCCTCGAGATCAAGCGCAAGACGATCGAGCGACTGATGGACGAAGGGCTCTTCCCCTATACCAGGCGCTATCTCGGCACGCTGCGCAATCATTTCTCGACGCTCGGCCTCAATGGCGTCAACGAGATGGTCCGCAACTTCACCGGTGATGCGGAGGACATCACGACGGAGTGGGGCGAAGCCTTTGCCATCCGCCTGCTCGATCACGTGCGGGCGAAGATGGTCGCTTTTCAGGAAGAGACAGGGCATCTCTACAATCTCGAAGCAACGCCGGCCGAGGGGACGACCTATCGCTTCGCCCGGGAGGACAAGAAGCGCTTTCCCCGCATTTTGCAGGCCGGTACGCCGGATGCGCCCTATTACACCAACTCCAGCCAGCTGCCCGTCGGCTTTACCGATGACGCCTTCGAGGCGCTCCGTCGGCAGGAACCGCTCCAGACACGCTACACCGGCGGAACGGTGCTCCACCTCTACATGGGGGAGCGCATTTCGTCGGCGGAGGCTTGCAAGAAGCTGATCCGGCGATCGCTCGAAAACTTTCGGCTGCCCTACATCACCGTGACGCCGACGTTCTCGATCTGCCCCAAGCATGGCTACATCGCCGGCGAGCATGAGTTCTGTCCGATCTGCGATGCCGAACGGCTGGCCGCCAAGCGTGCCGCAGCCGAATGACCCCCACCGAAGGAGATCCGACATGAACAAGCCGCTTTCCACCGTCGATACCGCCGTCTCCATCCAGCTCACCGATGACGAGCGCCAGCCTTGCGAGATCTGGACGCGGGTCATGGGCTATCACCGCCCCGTCTCGTCCTTCAACAAGGGCAAGAGATCCGAGTTCGCCGAGCGTACCTCCTTCACCGAGGCGAAGAGCCAAGGCGATGTTGCCCGCTGACCTCGCGGTGGGCGGCTTTGCGCCGCTGTCCACCTGCGATTGGCCGGGCGAACTGGTTGCCACGGTATTCTGCCAAGGGTGCCCCTTCGCCTGCCGCTATTGCCACAACACCGACCTGATCCCGCCCGGCCCTGGTGCCGGGCCGGATTTCGGGACGATCTTGGCATTGCTCGACAAGCGGCGCGGCCTTCTCGACGGTGTGGTGTTCTCTGGCGGCGAGCCGACCTTGCAGAGGGCTCTGCCGGAGGCTGCCGCTGCCGTGAGGGCACTGGGTTTTCAGGTCGGTTTGCACACCGCCGGTCCCTATCCCGGGCGGCTCGTCCGTGTGCTGCCGCTCGTCGACTGGGTCGGCTTCGACGTCAAGGCGCCATTCTCCGATTATGACAGGATCACCGGCGTGGCGGGGAGCGGCGAGCGCGCGAAGGCAAGTCTCCTTGCGCTCGTCGAGAGCGGAGTTGCCGTCGATGTTCGTACGACGGTGCATGCATCGTTGCTGAAAGACGATGATCTCGCTCGTCTTGACGGAGAGCTCGCTTCCGTCGGTCTTGGCCCAACGCGGCGGCAACCGTTTCGGGCCGAGGGGTGCCGCGATGCCGAACTGCTGGCCGGTTGACTCGTCTGCCTTCTCTTCGCGAGGCTATTTCCTGGCGATGTCGATCTTGCGGCGCGGGCGGTGCGTTGCCGGCCGCTTCACCGGGCGGCCGGAGCTGCGCCCATTGGTCGCGGTGTGCCCGATGAAGTCGCCATAAAGGGCGGATACCGCGTTCAGGCGCGCTTCCACCCCGGGTCCCAGCTCGGCAAACACCGCATTGAAGAGAAGACCGATCAGGCTCGCCATGGCCGACGTGGCGTCCCAGAACTGGTCGAAGTCGGTGCGGACGACGAACATTTCATCGGCGGCCTCACGCCCCCAGGTGCAATAGGGATCTGTGATCAGCGTTACGTGCGTGCCGGCGGCGCGGGCCGCGATTCCGAGATGGCGTGCGAGGCGAGAGTAGCGGCGGCCGTCGATGATGACCAAAGCCGCTTCCGAAGGGGTATCGAGCAGAAGTTCGGCGAAGGTACCGTCGGCGGCGTCCATCAGATGCACGCCCGGCCTGAGATAGGAAAGGCCGTGAGCAAGATAGGCGGCATGGCCGCGTTCGGTCTGGAAACCGGCGACGAAGACCTTCTTCGAGTGCGCGAGTCGTGTGGCTGTGGCCTGAAAGGCGGGTGTTGCCGCCAACTCGTGGTTGGCGACGATCGCTGCGATCTCTCTTTCGAGAGCTCGGCTTTCTCCGCTTCGGTTGCGTTTGGCGAAATCTCGTAGCCGATCGCCGATCAGAAAGGCGCGATCGCCGAGATCGCCTCGAAGCGACGCCTTGAGATCCTTGAAATGGCGAAAGCCGATGGCGCGACAGTAACGGCCGACCGAAGCTTCGGAAACTCCGATGCGTCGGGCAACCGAGCCGGCGGTCTCGAAGGGCAGGCTTGCGAGATCGCTCAGGAAGAAGCTGGCAATGGCTGCTTCCGTCCGTGTGGCGGCGGCAAGACTCTCCTCGATGCGGCGCCGAAGGTCGGCGCCCAGCTCCGCCGGTTCCCTTGCGTCGCCTTGTTCCTTCACGCCAGACTCCTCCGTTTCCGAGATGAGTGACGCTGACAGGGAAATTGCGAACTGTCAATCTTGCAAAGAAACTTGCAGAGGCCTAGGGTCCCGGGGCATTCTCGGAGGTCCTGCCATGACCCGTTCCCTCCCGCCGATCGAGCGCGCCGAGTTGAGACTCGTCCGGCTGCCGCTGATCAATCCCTTCACCATTTCGACCGGGACCATGACGGAGCGCGTCTTTCCATTGGTGACGCTGTTCGCCGGCGGGCTTGAGGGCTATGCCGAAGGCGTCATGGACCCTCTACCCGATTTTCTCGAGGAGACGATCGCCGGCGCCATGGATCTGATCGGTGAGACCGTCCTGCCGTCGATGGTAGGGCGACCGTTTGAAAGTCCGGCGGCCGTCGAGAGGCTGCTCTCGCCCTGGCGCGGCAACCGCATGGCGCTTGCCACTGTCGAAATGGCTTTCTGGGACCTGTGGGCCAAGTGGCTCGGCCTTCCCCTCAAGACCCTGATCGGCGGTTCGGGCGATGCGGTCGACGTTGGCGTTTCGCTCGGCATCGGCCCGGTGGATGGCACGCTGGCGCGCGTCGAAAGCCATGTGGCGCAGGGTTACAAGCGCATCAAGCTGAAGATCATGCCGGGTCACGACATCGAGCTTCTGGAGGCTGTGCGGCAAGCCTTTCCGAACATCAGGCTGTCGGTCGATGCCAACAGTGCCTATCGTCTTTCCGACTGGGCCGTTCTCGGCCGGCTCGACGATTTCCGGCTCGAGTATATCGAACAACCGCTCGCCCACGACGACATCGCCGATCACGCGACGCTTCAAGGCCGGCTCAGGACACCCCTCTGCCTTGACGAGAGCATCCGGAGCGCCGGCCATGCCCGGCGGGCGCTTCAGGCCGATGCCACCCGCGTCATCAACATCAAGGTCGGTCGCGTCGGCGGCATCGCGGAGGCGATCCGTATCCACGACATCGCCGCCGCTTTCGATGTCCCCGTCTGGTGTGGCGGCATGCTGGAATCGGGCATCGGGCGCGCGCACAACATCCATCTCTCGACGCTGCCGAACTTCAGAAAGCCCGGCGACACGTCGTCGGCGAGCCGGTACTTCCATCGCGACATCATCGTCGAGAAACTGGAGACCAAGGACGGTCGCATGCCGGTGCCGGAGGGGCCGGGCATCGGCGTTCACCTCGATCGCGACGTTCTGGACGATGTCACCCGGTCGGTTCGGAGCTTTTCGGCATGAGCGTCGGTGACACGCAGCCGGTCATTCGCGATCTCCAGGGCATGACCGAGTTCCTTGCTGCCGAGGAGCTGCAACGCGACGTCTGGGGTCCGGACGACAAGACCGATCCCGGCGACCTGATGATGGTGATCCAGGCGGAGGGCGGACTTGCCGCTGGCGCCTTTCTCGGGGATCGCCTGATCGGCTACGTTTTCGCCTTTCCAACGGCCACGCCCGGCGTTCAGCATTCGCACCGCCTTGCCGTGCGCGCGGAGGCGCGCGGGCTCGGACTTGGACTGAAGCTGAAGCTCTATCAGGCCGACTGGTGCCTTCGGCGCGGCATTCGGCACGTGCGGTGGACCTACGATCCCCTGCGCCTTCCCAACGCCGCGCTCAACATCGGCCGCCTCGGAGCCACGGCCGCCATCTACCATCGCGACTACTATGGCGAGATGGGGGGCATCAACGCCGGCACCGCATCCGATCGTCTTCTTGCCGACTGGCGTCTCGATGGCGAGCGTTACGCGCGCTGCCGGGCCGGGGCCTCCATGCTGACGGCAGCCGAGGCCGCCGCCGCTCACCGCATCATTCTGCCTGCGGACTTCGCGGGCTTGCTCAAGACCGATCCCGGTACGGCAGGCGCCGAGCGCCTTCGGGTACGGGAGGAGATCGAGGCGGCTTTTTCAGCTGGCCTCGTCATCGTCGGCGTTGACACGAGGGAACCGGCCTATCTCCTGGTACGTTCACCCACCGATGGGGCGGCGTGAGAGGAAACGAGCGAGCATTGCCTACGGCGATCCGCTAGACTACATAGATCCTGTACGCGGTTTTTTCTTTCTTTCGATAGATTCCAACAACTTCCCTGATTGTCGTCCTCCAGATTGTGAGAAGCCATGTCCGTCAGTTTTGGAACGTCGGGCCTCCGAGGCCCCGCCATCGATTTCACCGGCCCCACGACAGCTGCTTACGTCCGCGCCTTTTTGGAAGTCATTTGCTCCGGCTTGTCGTCGCGAACGGTTTACCTCGGCGCTGATCTGAGGGCGTCGAGCCCGGAGATCGCAGGATTTGCCGCGGCAGCCATCTCCGCCGCCGGCCGGACACCCGTTTATGCCGGCAACGTGCCGACCCCCGCGCTGGCAGCCTACGCCCTGGCACGCCAGTCCCCGGCGGTGATGGTCACCGGCAGCCACATTCCCGAAGACTACAACGGCATCAAGTTCTATCGCCCCGACGGCGAGTTCCTGAAAGAGGACGAGGCGCCTGTGCGCAATCGGGCGGAGGTTCTGCTTGGGGAGGGGCTTTCGGCGGGTACGGGCGATTTGCCACCGGTCGATCCGGCTATCGCCGAGGCTTATGTCTCGCGCTACATCGACGCGTTTTCTGGCCAGCCGCTCAAGGGCTTGCGGATTGGTCTCGATCTTCATTCCGCCGTCGGCCGCGACCTGACGGCCCGCATTGTCGAAGGCCTCGGCGCAGAGGTCTTCTCGTATCGTCGTTCCGACCACTTCATTGCCGTGGATACCGAGGCGCTTGATCCGGCCGATCTCGCGCGTGCCAAGGACCAGATCGCTGCCCATCGACTTGATGCCGTGGTGTCCACCGACGGCGATGGCGACCGGCCGCTCGTGATCGACGAGGCCGGTCGGCAGGTGAACGGCGACGTGCTCGGCATTCTCACCGCCCGCCGGCTCGGTGCAAAGACGGTGGTGACGCCGATCTCCTCGACATCGGCCATCGAGATGACCGGCTGGTTCGACACGGTGGTTCGCACCCGCATTGGCTCGCCCTATGTGGTGGCCGGCATGGCCGCCGCGACGGCAGCGCCGGTGGTCGGCTTCGAGGCCAATGGTGGTTTCCTGACGGAAAGCGATATCGCGCTGTCCGGCGGCTCGCTTTCGCGCCTGCCGACGCGCGATGCCATTTTGCCGATGGTCGCAGCTCTGGTCGCCGCCGCCGAAGCGAAGAGGCCTTTGTCGGCGCTGGTGGCCGACTTGCCGCCGCGCGTCATGAAGGCTGACCGGCTGAAGAAGATCGCGCCGGCCGACGGGGCAAAGCTTATTTCCGCGCTCGACGCTTCGCGCGAGGCACGCGTTGCACTCGATCCTCGTCTCGCCGCGCCGGTGGCGGTGGATCACACCGATGGCCTCCGCTTTGTCCTTCAGAACGGGGATATCGTCCATTTCCGTCAGTCGGGTAATGCGCCGGAGCTGCGCTGCTACGTCGAGACCGACAGCGTCGAGGCGACAGATGCCCTGCTCGGCGACATGTTGGCCGCCCTCAATCGTCATTTCGCAGCCTGAGAGGCCATGATGTCGCAAGGATCCCCCAAGGTCGTTCCTGTCATCCTGGCCGGCGGTTCCGGTACCCGCCTGTGGCCGGCATCGCGCGACGCTTTCCCCAAGCAGTTCCAGCCGCTGACCGGCGACCTCTCGACCTATCAGGAAACGCTGAGGCGCGTTGCCGATCCCACGCTGTTCGATGATCCGGTGGTGATCACTTCGGACGCGTTTCGCTTCTTCGCCCGTCGGCAGGCGGCCGACGTCGGCGTCAACGCCACGGTGGTACTGGAACCGGCGCGCCGCGATAGCGCGGCCGCCGTCGCAGCAGCTGCCGCCTATGTCGAGAAAACTCGCCCGGGCAGCGCGGTGCTGGCGCTTGCCGCCGACCATGTGGTGCTCGACGACGACGTGTTTCGCGACGCGGTCCGACTGGGTCTCAAGGCGGCGGAGGGCGGCAAGATCGTGGTGTTCGGCCTCGTTCCGACCGAACCGAAGACCGCCTACGGCTATATTCGCCCGGGCAAGGCGCTCGATGACAACGACGACCTTTGCCTCGTCGATGCCTTCGTCGAAAAGCCGAACGCGGAGACGGCGCTCGACTATCTCCGGCAGGGCTACCTCTGGAACTCTGGCAACTTCCTGTTCAAGGCGAGCCAGATGCTGGCCGAGTTCGGCAAGTATGCGCCGGACATCGGTGCCGCCGCTTCTGAAGCCGTCGACAAGGCTTCCGAGGATATCGGCTTCGTTCGTCTCGATCCCGAAGCGTTCTCGACCGCACGCAAGACGTCCATCGACTATGCGGTGATCGAGAAGACCGATGAGATCGCCGTGGTCAAGGGGCGCTTCCGCTGGTCGGATGTTGGCGCCTGGGATGCCATCTGGCAGGTGAGCGAGCACGACGGGGAGGGCAATGCGGTCCATGGGGACGGCGTGATCCTGGCCTCGCGCGACTGCCTCGTTCATAGCCAAGGCATTCTGACGACCGTAGTCGGCGCCGAAGGTCTGCTCGTCGTGGCCACGCCCGACGCGGTGATGGTGGCGCCGCGCGAGCAGGCGCAGGCCGTCAAGGGATTGGTCGATGCGCTGAAGGAAGGCGGACGCAACGAGGCGACGCTGCATCGTCGCGACTACCGTCCCTGGGGCTATATCGAAGCGCTGGTGGCGGGGCCGCGTTTTGCGGTGAAGCACATCGTGGTCGATCCCGGCGGTGTGTTGTCGCTGCAGCGGCATCAGCACCGGGCCGAGCATTGGGTGGTGGTCAACGGTACGGCGACCATCGAGATCCAAGGAGAAGAGCCCCGCCTTCTCACCATCAACCAGTCGGCCTACGTGCCGCTCGGTGCCAAACATCGCCTCTCCAACCGGGGCAAGATCCCGCTGGAGCTGATCGAAGTGCAGTCCGGCGCCTATCTCGGTGAGGACGATATCGAGCGCCTCGAGGACATCTATCGAAGAGGCTGAAAAAGCCGATTGGCGACCAGGTGTGTTTCAGATCACGGGCAAGCGGACACGTTTCGGTTCGCTTGCCCGTTGTCTTTTCAGCCCTTCCAGATCCTGTACCATTCGACGAAGCTCTTGACGCCGGTCGGCACGTCGGTCTGCGGCACGTAGCCGGTGAGGGCTTTCAGAAGATCCGGCGCAGCGTAGGTCTGCGGCACATCGCCCTTCTGCATGGGCAGCAGGTTGCGGACGGCCGGCTTGCCGAGCGCCTGTTCGATGGCGGCGATGAAGTCGAGAAGGCCGACCGGCTGGCCGCCGCCGATGTTGACGATGCGGAATGACGCCTGGCGGGATAGTGTGTCGATGATGCCCTCAGCCGTGACGCGGTTGTCCTCGCTCGGGGCAACCGGCACCAGGCGGATGATCGCCTCGACGAGATCTTCGACATAGGTGAAGTCGCGCCGCATCTTGCCTTCGCCGTAGACGTCGATCGCCTCACCCTTCTCGATGGCGTCGACGAACTTGAACAGCGCCATGTCCGGCCGCCCCCAGGGGCCGTATACGGTGAAGAAGCGGAAGGCGGTGGTCGGGATCTTCCAGAGGTGGGCGTAGGAGTGCGCCATCGCCTCCATCGCCTTCTTGGTTGCCGCATAGAGCGTCAGCGGCTCGTCGGTCTTGTCGCTCTCGGCGAAGGGGACCTTGTCGTTGGCCCCATAGACCGACGACGTCGAGGCGAGCATCAGGTGCTTGACCTCGCATTGCCTGGCGAGTTCCAGCACGTTCCAGCTGCCGGTGAGGTTGGCGTCGACATAAGCCTTGGGGTTCTCGAGGCTGTAGCGGACGCCGGCCTGGGCGGCGAGATGGATGATCACCTCGGGCTCGGCGAGCTCGGCCGCCTGCTGCAGCGCAACGGCATCCTCAAGTTGGCCGATCACCGCACGGAAGCCGTTCGACCGCTCCAGGAGGGCATGCCGCGCTTCCTTGAGGCGGACGTCGTAATACTGGGTCATGCCGTCGAAGCCGGTGACGAAGTGACCGGCGTCGAGCAGGCGCTTGGCAAGGTGGAAGCCGATGAAGCCGGCGGTGCCGGTGATCAGGAAGCGCATTATTCGGCCGCCTTGGCTGCGGCGTCGGCAAGCCCGGCGCCTCGTCCTACGCTCACGTAGCTGAAGCCGTGCTTCTCGATCTCTTCGGGGCGATAGATGTTCCTGAGGTCGACCAGCACCGGCGCCTTCATCAGCCCCTTGAGGCGGGGGAAGTCGAGGGCGCGGAACTCGTTCCACTCGGTGACGATGCAGAGCGCATCCGCCCCCTCGGCCGCTTCGTAGGCGCTGCCGACATAGGCGATGCCGTCGATCAGCTTCCTGGCGTTGTCCATGCCCTCGGGATCGAAGCCGCGCACCTTGGCACCGGCATCCTGCAAGGCCTGGATGATGGAGATGGCCGGGCTGTCGCGCATGTCGTCGGTCATCGGCTTGAAGGTCAGGCCGAGCACGGCCACCGTCTTGCCGCGCACGTCGCCACCCACCGCCTGGACTACCTTGCGCGCCATGGCCCGCTTGCGCGTGTCGTTCACCGCCACGGTGGTCTCGATGAGACGGATCGGGCTGTCATAATCCTGGGCGGTCTTGACCAGCGCCAGCGTATCCTTGGGGAAGCAGGAGCCACCATAGCCGGGACCGGCATGCAGGAACTTCGCTCCGATGCGACCGTCGAGGCCGATGCCGCGCGCCACCTGCTGCACGTCGGCGCCCACCTTCTCGCAGAGATCGGCGATCTCGTTGATGAAGGTGATCTTCATGGCGAGAAACGCGTTGCCGGCATACTTGATCAGTTCTGAGGTGCGGCGCTTGGTGAACAGCAGCGGCGCCTGGTTGAGATAGAGCGGCCGGTAGACCTCGGTCATCACTTCCTTGGCCCGCTCGTCCTCGTAGCCGATGACGATGCGGTCTGGCCGCTTGAAGTCGTCGATGGCGGCGCCTTCGCGCAGGAATTCGGGGTTGGAGACGACGGCGACGTCAGCGGCCGGGTTGGTCTCGCGAATGATGCGCTCGACCTCGTCACCGGTACCGACCGGCACGGTCGATTTGGTGACCACCACCGTGAAGCCCTTGACCGCCGCGGCGATCTCGCGGGCCGCTGCATAGACATAGGAGAGATCGGCATGGCCGTCGCCGCGCCTGGACGGCGTGCCGACGGCGATGAACACCACGTCGGCCTCGGCCACCGGGCCGGCGAGATCGGTCGAGAAGGTCAGCCGGCCCGCCTTGACGTTGGCGGCGACCAGTGCATCCAGCCCCGGCTCGTAGATGGGGATCTCGCCACGCTCCAGCGCCTCGATCTTCTCCACCGCCTTGTCCATGCAGACCACGTCATGGCCGAAATCGGCAAAGCACGTTCCCGATACAAGGCCGACGTAGCCAGAACCAATCATCACGATCTTCACGGCAAGCTCTCCTGAAACGGCGCGTCGTCTGGCCTTCAGTTCGGCGCCGAAGTGGCTCGGTTTCTACTCTACTTCGGCGCCGTCATTTCACGACGGACCGTCATTGTCGAGTGGCTTTGGGCAATGTCGCTCTGTCGCTGTGTGGCTTGACTAAACGCCGATGGTCGATGCGCACCGAAAGCTGTAGACAACGCTTATGGCAAGACGGTCCTGGCATAAGAGCGCCGATACGCGCACGGAAATTCTCAACGAGGCGGAGCGCCAACTGCAGGCGGTCGGCTATGCCGCCGTGACGATCGGATCGATCGCCAAGGCGCTTGGCATGTCGCCGGCCAACGTCTTCAAGAATTTCGGCAACAAGGCGGGACTGATCGATGCGGTGGCGCTCCGCTGGGTTATGGAAATAGATGCCGCCATCGAGACCACGGCCGACATACCGTCGGCGTCGCGGAGGCTCCGAGTTATGGCGCATCTCATCCTTGAGACCCATCTGGCTCGCGGCGAGATGCCGGCGCGTCTCGCCATCATGATCGGGTTCGATTCCGTTCCGCCTCCGAGCGCACTCGCTTTCTTCCATCGTTTGCTGCAACGGCTGGAGAAATTGATCGACGAGGGCGTCGCCGCCGGCGAGTTTGCGCCTTGCGATGGTCCTGTCACCGCTGCCGCCGTTTGCGATTGTCTGATCACCATTCTCGATCCGGCCGCCGTGCTGCGCGGTCGCAGCATTTTCACGATCGAGGAGATGACGAGAAAGTGTGATCACCTGATCGATTTCGTGATCCGGGGGCTCAGCCATCGCGCTTGAAAAGTGACAATCTGCCGAATATGGTACTTTTTGCCGGTTCGCTACAGCCGGCGGGTAAAGTCGGGCACTTTGGATTGTTCACATTGTCGTTCTGGCCTTGCTCGCGGATTGACTTTGGGGTCTGGCGAACGTCTTCTCCGATTCCGCATGCAATCACGACTTTTGGTCGCCATCGCCGGCTGGTCGGAGTTTTCCGACCTTGTCATACCAGCGGTCGATCGTGTGGTCGTCTCTTGGTTGTGCTATGACCGTTCGGGGCGCATATCCCGTCGGATGTTTCGTCTTGTGGGGTGGGGGCGTTTATGACACCGGCTCGGCTTGTCTCTCTCTTTCTGTCGGTGACGATGCTCGCCGGCTGCGCGGTTGGTCCGGATTTCGAGCGACCCGCGCTTGATCCAGGGGCGGGATATCTCGGATCTGGTGACGCCACGGCTGGTCGTGCGACCGGCGTGAGCATTGCCTACGCTGCAGACGTGCCGGGGCGTTGGTGGGAGCTTTTCCGCAATAAGGATCTCGACGCCCTCATGAAGCAGGCGATCGAGAACAATCCCGATCTGGATGCGGCGCGGGCGACTCTCAAGCAAGCCAACGAGACGGCTCTGGCCGCGGGAGGCAGCCTGTTTCCCAGCCTGTCGCTATCGAGCAACGCAGCGCGCACCGATTCGACCGGATCCACCAACGTCGGCATCTATACGCTCTACAGCGTCACGCCGTCCCTCTCCTATCCGCTCGATATTTTCGGCGGCACTCGCCGGTCGGTGGAAGCGGCGCAAGCCTCGGCCGAGGCGCAAGGCTTCACTGCCGAGGCAACGTACCTGACGGTGACGTCCAGTCTGGCAAGAGCGGTCATTCAGGAGGCTTCCTATCGCGAGCAGATCGCTGCCTCGCAGGAAGTGATCGCCTCCTACAGGGAGTTGCTCGACGTTCTCAACAATCAGGTCAGTGTCGGTACTGCGGCACGGGCCAACGTCCTGCAGCAACAGGCGGCACTGGCGCAGGCCCAGGCCTCCCTGCCGGCTCTCCAGAAGGCCCTGGCGCTACAACAGAACACCATCGCCGCGCTGATCGGCGATTTTCCGAATCAATATGCCTCTCGCAAGTTCCGCATTTCCGGCCTGAGGCTGCCGCATGCGTTGCCGCTCAGCGTGCCGTCGGCGCTTGTCGAACAGAGGCCGGACATAAGGGCAGCCGAAGCGCAATTGCATCGCGCTTCGGCCGAGATCGGCGTTGCGACAGCCGCCATGTTGCCGCAACTGACACTTTCCGCCTCGCTGCCGACGTCGGCAGCGGAGCTTGGAGATCTGTTCGCGTCCACCACGACCGGCTGGAGCATAGCGGCCGGCCTTGCCCAACCGATCTTCCGGGGCGGCACACTGGTGCACAACAAGCGGGCGGCCGAAGCGGCCTACGAAGCGGCCCTTGCCAATTATCGCTCGTCGGTGCTCGCTGCTTTCAGGGATGTGGCCAACGCACTTCGCGCACTGCAGCACGACCGGCAGGCCCTTGCCGGCTACCTTGCCGCCGAGAAGGCCGCCAAGGAAAGCCTCGACCTGTCGCAGACGCTGTTCAAGGCCGGTACCGCGTCCTACACCGACGTGCTGACGGCGCAGTCGACCTACCAGTCGGCACGGCTTGCCCGTGCTTCGGCCGAGGCCTCACGTTATCTCGACGCGGTGGCGCTGTTCGAGGCCCTGGGTGGCGGCTGGTGGAACCGGCCGGACAACCTTGTCGCACTGGCCAACACCGATCCTCAAAAGACAATGCCTTCCGTATCCGGAGAGAAGAAGTGACGAACCTCAAGAAGCTGGCTGGCGGCGTGTTGCTGCTTGGCCTTGCGTTGCCGCTGGTCTCCGGCTGCGAACAGGTGGGCGCCGTGCTGCATAAGGCCGGCGACATGCTGGGTGCCAAGAGCGGTGGTGCGCCTGCCGGCGCGCCCGGCGGCGGAATGCCGGCGGGTATGCAGATGCCGACGCCGGAAGTCGGGTTCATCGTCGTTCATCCCACTTCGGCGCCGATCGTGGAGGAAGTGGCCGGTAGAACGGCGGCATCGGCGGTGGCCGAGATTCGGCCGCAGGTTGGCGGGATCATTGAGAAGCGGGTGTTCGAGGAAGGTTCGCGCGTCAACGCCGGCGACGTTCTCTATCGGATCGATGCCCGGTCGTATGAGGCGACTCTCGACGCGGCCAAGGCCGACCTCGAACGAGCCGAGGCGAGCGTGCCGAGCGCGCAGGCCAAGTTCGATCGCTACCAGGAACTTGCTAACGTCAACGGCGTTTCCAAGCAGGACATTGACGAGGCGCGTTCGGCTCTGCTGCAGGCCAAGGCCGCTGCTGCGGCCGCCGCCTCCGCTGTCCGCACGGCCGAGATCAATCTCGGCTACACCGAAGTCAAGGCGCCGATCTCCGGACTGATCGGTCGCTCCTCGGTGACCGAGGGCGCGCTGGTGACAGCGGGGCAGGCGACGGCGCTTGCCACCATTCGCCAGATCGACCCGATCTATGTCGACCTCAGCGCTTCGAGCACCAGCATGAGCCGCATGCGGGAGACGATCGAGCGCGAGGGCGTGTCCGCAGGCAAGGAAGGACCCAAGGTCACCCTCAAGCTCGACGACAAGACGACCTACGAAGAGGTCGGCCGGATCATCTCGACCGAGGCCAACGTCGACGAAACCACCGATACCGTGACTCTCCGCTCGAGCTTCGCCAACCCGAAGCTGCTGTTGCTGCCCGGCATGTATGTGCGAGCGGCCGTCGAGGTCGGCACGGAAGATAATGTCTACCTGCTTCCGCAGCGGGCCGTGAGCCGCAACGTCGCGGGACAGGCGACCGCCTACTTCCTGACGCCCGACAACAAGGTGGAGCTACGGATGCTGACCGCCGACCGAGCCCATGGTTTCAGTTGGGTGGTGGACAAGGGCATTTCGGATGGTGATCGGCTGATCGTCGAGGGGGTGCAGAAGATCCGCCCCGGCATGGAGGTCAAGTTCGCCGAGGTAGAGCTCGGCGCCGACGGCCTCGTCAAGCCGACCGCTCCTGCGGCCGCGCCGGCCAAGGCGCCCTGATTACCCAATACGGGCCGGTTGGCGGCCACGGCCGCCTTCGGCTCGACCCGTAGCGCACGCGGTGCGCCCATCGATTCCGCTTCCGGATTCGCCCTGTTGCGGCGGACCGACCTCGTCGAGGCAAGGCATGGCCCAGTTCTTCATCAATCGTCCCGTCTTCGCCTGGGTGATCGCCATCACCATCATGCTGGCGGGTATCCTTGCCATATCGACGCTGTCGATTTCGCAGTATCCGGAGATCGCACCACCGACAGTGCGTATCTCCGCTGTCTATCCCGGTGCCAGCGCCGAGACCGTTGAAAACGCCGTGACCAAGGTCATCGAGCAGAACATGAACGGCCTCGACAATCTGGAGTACATGGAATCGTCGTCGACGTCCGACGGTTCGTCTTCGATCACGCTGACCTTTTCCAACGGTACCGACGCCGACATCGCTCAGATGCAGACGCAGAACAAGCTGCAACTCGTCGAGTCGCTGCTGCCCGACGCCGTCATCGACCAGGGCATCACGGTTACGAAGTCGACCAGCTCGTTCCTGATGGCGGTGGGTCTCGTTTCCACCGACGGCAAGCTCAACGGTACCGACCTGGCCGACGTCGTCTCCACTCGCATCGAGGATCAGCTCCGCCGCGTCGACGGCGTCGGCGACCTGATGACCTTTGGCGGCGGCTATGCGATGCGCATCTGGCTCGACCCCAGCAAGCTCAACAAGTTCGCACTGACGCCCAGCGACGTGGCGGGAGCCGTTCGGGCTCAGAACGCCCAGGTTTCGGCGGGCCAGATTGGCGGACGTCCCCTGGCGCAAGGCGCCCAGCTCAACGCGACCATCACCGCCCAGAGCCAGTTGCAGACGCCCGAGCAGTTCCGCAACATCATCCTGAAGACGCAGCAGGACGGGTCGATCGTTCGGCTGGGCGATGTGGCTCGTGTCGAGATCGGTGCCGAGAGCTACGCGGCCGATGCGTACTACAATGGCAAGCCGGCGGCCGGCTTCGGCGTCAACCTGTCTTCCGGCGCCAACGCGCTCCAGACGGCGGAGAACGTGCGCACAACACTCGATCGTCTGAAGCCGTCGCTGCCGCAGAACGTCGAGTATGTCTACGCCTATGACACCACGCCTTTCGTGCAGCTCTCGATCGAGAAGGTGGTCGAGACGCTGATCGAGGCGGTCGTGCTCGTCTTCCTCGTGATGTATCTGTTCCTTCAGAATTTCAGGGCGACGCTGATCCCGGTCATTGCCGTGCCGGTTGTTTTGCTCGGCACCTTCGGCGTTTTGGCCGTGATGGGATACTCCATCAATACGCTCACCATGTTCGCCATGGTGCTGGCCATCGGTCTGTTGGTCGACGACGCCATCGTCGTGGTCGAGAACGTCGAACGCATTATGACCGAGGAGAAGCTGCACCCGAAGGCGGCGACGCAGAAGTCTATGCGCGAAATCACCAGCGCTCTGGTCGGTATCGCGCTCGTCTTGTCCGCCGTGTTCGTGCCGATGGCTTTCATGGGCGGCTCGACCGGCATCATCTATCGACAGTTCTCGGTCACCATCGTGTCGGCCATGCTGCTGTCGGTCATCGTGGCTCTGGTTCTGACGCCGGCGCTCTGCGCCACCATGCTGAAACCGAGCCACGGCGCCCATCGAGGGTTCTTCGGCTGGTTCAACCGCCGGTTCGACGACTCCTCGTCGCTGTTCCAGCGGACGGTTCGTGGCATCATCGGTCGACCGGTCCGCATGGTGGTGGTGTTCCTGGCCCTGGTCGGCGGTGCAGCGTTCATGTTCGACAAACTGCCGAGCTCCTTCATCCCCGAAGAGGACCAAGGCGTTCTGCTGGCCATGATCCAGCTGCCGACGGGTGCGACCATGGAGCGCACCAAGCAGGTGACCGATCAGATGACCGACTATTTCCTGAAGAACGAGCCGGACGCGGTGGAGGCGGTGATGGGAATCACCGGCTTCTCGTTCGCCGGTTCCGGTCAGAACGCCGGTCTCGCCTTCATTCGTCTCAAGGATTTCAAGGAGCGTACCGACCCCCGGCTGTCGGCGCAGGCCGTCGTCGGACGAGCCATGGGCGCCCTATCGCAGATCAAGGACGCCATGGTCTTCACGTTGCTGCCGCCGGCCATGCCGGGCCTGGGGATCTCCGGCGGCTTCGACATGTACCTGCAGGACAATGCCGGCACCGGCCGTGCCGCGCTTGAAGCGGCTCGCGACCAACTGCTGATGGAGGCGAATCAAGATCCCAAGCTGATGGCCGTGCGCGAGAATGCGCAAGCCAACCAGATGCAGCTGCACGTCAACATCGATCAGGAGAAGGCGACGGCGCTGGGCATCAGCCTCGCCGACATCAACTCGATCATCACCACCGCCTGGGCCGGTTCCTACGTCAACGACTTCATCGATCGTGGCGAGATCAAGCCGGTATATCTCCAGGGAGATGCGCCCTTCCGCATGACGCCGGACGATTTCAAGAGCTGGTATGCCCGCAACAGTTCGGGAGAGATGGTGCCTTTCTCGTCCTTCGTCGAGACCAACTGGTCGTTCGGAGCGCCGAAGCTGTCGCGTTTCAACGGCGTCTCGGCGGTGAACATCCAGGGTAGCGCCAACGCTGCCGCCGGCATTTCTTCGGGCGAAGCCATGAGTGAAATGGAAAGCCTGATCGCCAAGCAGGGAGGCGGCTATACCGCCGGCTGGATCGGTCTTTCCTACCAGGAACTGCTGTCCGGCGCTCAGGCCAACATGCTCTATGCGGTGTCGTTCCTTGTGGTGTTCCTGTGTCTCGCGGCCCTCTACGAGAGCTGGACCATCCCGTTCGCCGTCATGTTGTCGGTGCCGATCTCGGTGCTCGGTACGCTGTTGGCGGCCAAGTTGTTCGGGCAGTCAAACGACGTCTACCTCAAGGTCGGCTTGCTGACGACGATCGGCCTCGCGGCGAAGAACTCCATTCTGATCGTTGAATTCGCCCGCGATCTCCAGCGGCAGGGCGAGGGGCTGATCGAGGCGGCCCT
Organism: Pleomorphomonas sp. NRK KF1; assembly: GCF_023721755.1. Lineage (GTDB taxonomy): Bacteria > Pseudomonadota > Alphaproteobacteria > Rhizobiales > Pleomorphomonadaceae > Pleomorphomonas. Next base: position 304,255 of record NZ_JAMDLH010000006.1, read on the forward strand.
GCACGCCGCGCGCATCCGTCTCCGTCCGATCATCATGACGTCGCTTGCCTTCATCCTTGGCGTCACCCCGCTGGCCATTGCCACGGGCGCCGGCTCGGCGGCGCAGAACGCCATCGGTATCGGCGTGATGGGCGGCATGATCGCCTCCGTCACTGTCGGTTTGTTCTTTGTGCCGCTCCTGTTCTACATCGTCATGCGGACGAGCGAGCGCCTCGGCTGGAACAATCGACCGCCGGAGGACGAGGCGGCGGCCGAGATCTGAGGCCGTCCAAGGCGATGAACAGAAAGCCCCGGCATTTGTCCGGGGCTTTCTTTTGAACACTATGGAGCCAATCCCGGCTCACATCGGGGAGACGGTGGGTTCCTACAAAATAGACGTATGCCGCCCGAAAAGGCCGTACTGCGCGCTGTGGTATTTGTGTGATAAATGACCGAAGCCCGGATCGCTTTGGTTCGCGTGTCGGGTTCGCTTTCTATGAAAGAAGCTGGAGGAGCTCCATGGAATATCGCAAGCTCGGTCCGAGCGGCACCATCGTGTCGGTGCACTGCCTCGGCGCCATGACGTTCGGAGCGGAAGCGGACGAAGCGACGTCGTTTAGCCTACTCGACGAGTTTTTCGCCGCCGGCGGCAATTTCGTCGATACGGCCGATGTCTACTCGGCGGGCATTTCGGAGGAGATCGTCGGTCGTTGGCTCAAGACGCGGCCGACCGAGGCCCGGCAGACGGTCCTTGCCACCAAGGGGCGCTTCCCGATGGGGACGGGGCCGAACGACGTCGGATTGTCCCGCCGCCATCTTGGGGATGCCCTCAATGCTTCGCTTCGGCGGCTCGGCGTCGAACGCATCGATCTCTATCAGATGCATGCATGGGACGCTTTGACGCCCATTGAGGAAACGCTACGCTTCCTCGACGATGCAGTCAGCGCCGGCAAGATCGCCTATTACGGCTTCTCCAACTATGTCGGCTGGCACATCGCCAAGGCGTCTGAGATCGCCAAGGCAAGGGGTTACAGCCGGCCGGTGACTCTGCAACCGCAGTACAGTCTCCTCGTTCGCGACATCGAACTGGAAATCGTCGATGCCTGTCTTGACGCCGGCATGGGGCTTTTGCCTTGGTCGCCGCTGGGCGGTGGCTGGCTGTCGGGCAAGTACAAGCGCGATCAGCTGCCCTCAGGAGCAACGCGTCTCGGCGAGAATCCCAATCGGGGTATGGAGGCCTATGGCCCGCGCAACGCAGAAGAACGCACCTGGGCCATCATCGGAGCGGTCGAGGAGATTGGCAAAAGCCTAGGGGTATCGATGGCGCAGATCGCGCTGGCCTGGCTGGCGGCCCGACCCGCCGTCACGTCGGTCATTCTCGGGGCTCGCACGCCTGCGCAACTGGCCGACAATCTTCGCGCGGCCGATCTCCGGTTGAGCGATGAGGCGATGGAGCGTCTTACCGCCATCAGTGCGCCGACGCCGCCCGATTATCCCTATGGCATTCAGGGTGTCGCCCAACGCCACCGCAAGCTTGCCGGCGGCCGCTGAAGACCAAGCAGGACCGGGTGGAGACAGTCTGCCCGGTCCATCACTCTCATTCTGTCTGCTGGATTGGCCGGCTCTGGGCAAATCCGAGGGCAAGAATCAGCAGCATCATCAGGACGATGGCTGGGATCTGCAGGCTGAAATCGACCAGCGAGTGAACGCTTCCGGCAAGCACGACGGCTGCCGCCGCGGCCGGAATCGTCCAGTTCTCACGACGCATCGCGGCGACCGCGGTGGTGCCGGCAAGAAGAAGGACCGACAGCACGACGGCGATCGCGGCGGGGATGCCGAGTTCGGCAGCCAGCTCGAGGTAGAGATTGTGAGCGGCGTCGAAAGTCACGTCCGGACTGATGGGGTCGGACTTGATCGCGCGGAACGCATCTTCATAAGTGCCGCCGCCGTAGCCGCTCATTGGTCGCGCCGCGATCAGATCGAGCGTTTGCTCGTAGACCGCCAAGCGAACGTCGGTATCGCGATCGATACTGGCCATGCGCTCGAACAGGATGCCGCTGGTGTTGGCGAGCACGACGCCCGTGACGAGACCGGCGAAGATCAAAAGGCCTGCGAAGACGCGCCGAGCGCCCTTCGATCTGAAAAGGGCGACCAAGGCGACGAGACCGGCGCCCAAAGCGGCGACGAACATGCCCATGCGCGAGTGCGAGAAGGCAAGAGCCAGGCCGATCAGGGCGAGCGGGGCCACGTTGAAGCCGAGCTGCATCAGAATGCGGCTGAGCTGCGAACGCGACACGTCCTCTTCGTCAACGCCGAAGATCAGCGCTACGCCCATGATGGCGCCGAAGGCGGCGAAGGTCGCGAAGCTGTTGCGGTTGACGAACGTCCCGGTGGCGTCGCCGACGTAGGCATCCTTGGGCAGGAATAGCAGAACATCGCCGAAAAAGCTCAGCGAAGCCAAGGCGATGAGCGCATGGGCGGCAATGCCCAGGTAAATCACACGGAACAGCGTCTTCGCCCGCTTCTTCTCCACGGCGACCTGCAAGGCCAGTACGAAGAACAGGCCATAGGTCAGGTAACGTACCAGCATGTCGAAGGTGGCGCCCGGGCCGATGGTGATCCGGCCCGCCGGATCGGCCAAGGGCGAAAGCGCCGCCCATTCGGGTGCGGCGGCGAGACCGAACGGCAGCAGCGTCATCAGCATCCAGACGATGACCAGGCTGAACAGGATGACCGGAACCGCGAAGACGGACAGCGGCAAACGCGGACGAACGTGCCCTCGATAGAGGCCGATGGCGTAGGAAAGACCCAACACGGCGACGACAGCGGCGTAAAGCATGAAAAAGAAAGCGCGAATCCCGCCCATCGGCAGGGGGGCGAGAAGCGCTGTCACTACCAAGGCCCACCCGAGATAGTCGTGGCCTTTCGACCGGCGGGACATACTGCTCCGGTGCACCCTGTGCTGACGGTTGGCCACGTTCGGCGATCCTCCTCGATGACGGCGGCACTCTAGCCATTTCGCCAATCGGGAGCTAGAGGATCGATCTTGAAAGTTGCAGCCTTCCCGGCAACAAGCACTTGTGCCGGGACAACGTTTCCGACAATCGGCGGTTCCCCCGTGTCGGATGTGCCAATCGCTTGGCGTCATCCCTCCCTGAGCGCCCCCGCCGCCTTCAAAGCGGCCGAAGCCCGGTTTTCGACTCCGAGCTTCGCATAGATCTGTTCGAGGTGCTTGTTGACGGTGCGGGGAGACAGGCCAAGGATTTCGCCGATGTCCTTGTTGGTCTTGCCGCGACCGATCCAGAGAAGAACCTCCGCCTCGCGTGCGGTGAGGCCGAAGCTGGATTTGAGCAGATCGGCCTCTCCGGCTTCACTGCGGGCGAGCCGGTAGAGACGTTCGCCGGGACCGGAGGCGCCCATAGGCGCCAGAAGCATGGGCGGGGCGCCCGGCACCGAGAACTCCAGCGCGCCGTCCTCGCGTGCGGCCACCGTCTCTATCGTGCTGGCAAGTCCCAGGCTGTCGATGAGGCGGCTTGCCTGGGGCGTTGCCCAGACGATGCGGCCATCGGGGTCCAGCGCCACGAGGTGGCGTCCCGCTGCGTCAAGAGCCGATTGCGCGGAGAGACTGGCGCGGGCGTTGGCAAGATGGACGCGGATGCGCGCCCTGAGCTCGTCGAGGTCGATGGGCTTGGTAAGATAGTCGACACCGCCCGAGGCGAGGCCCCGGACGACATGTTCGGTCTCGGTCAGTCCCGTCATGAAGATCACCGGCACATTGGAGAGCGCGGGCAGGGATTTCAACGACCGACAGGCCTCGAAGCCGTCCATTTCCGGCATCACCGCATCCATCAGGATGACGTCGGGTGTGACACGCCCGGCGATCGCCAATGCCTGACGGCCGGACGTGGCGACCAGCACGGTGACCCCCTCGGCCTCCATGGCTTCCGTCAGGAAGCCGAGCGTCTCAGGGCTGTCGTCGACGACGAGCACGGTGTCGCGGGTCTGGGTCATGACGCGGTCATTTTCTCGAGGGTGGCGGAGAAGCGGGCAAGGTCGAAGGCGGCGAGGTGGGCACCGAGCGTCGCGATCGCCGCCGGGTCGGCATCCGCCTCGGCGAGCGCGGCAAGCTTGCCCTCCAGGCCGCGCACGTAGCCGATTTCGGCCAGCGATTTCAGCTCGGCGAGATCGGCGTCGGAGAACGCCATCTTGTCCGTGCTAGTCTCCTCGATCGAGGTCTCGTTCGGAGCGTTCGCCTCTATGAAGGTCAGGCCAAGGTGACGGCTCAGCCGATCCAGGAGGTCAGCCAGCGAGAAGGGCTTGGCCAGAAGATCGTCGTGGCCGAGATCGCTGGCCGGCATCGCGCCATCGCCGATATTGGCCGACAGCATGACGATCGGTGTCCTGATGCCTTCGGCCCGGAGCCGGCCGACGAGTTCCCAGCCAGACATTCCGGGCATTCGGATGTCGACGAAGAAGATGTCCGGCCGGGCTGTCTCCATGAGGACGATGCAATCCTCGCCACTGGCGGCCGTCAGAACGGCAAAGCCGAGCGGTGCGAGCATCTCCACCATCATGTCGCGATGATCGGCATTGTCGTCGACCACCAGAATCGTACGACGCGGTCCGACATAGCCGGTCACCGGGCGATCTCCGTCGACGGCCGCTCCTCCGACCACCGCGCCGAGCATCAGGCGAACGCGGAACATGGTGCCTTCACCGGGCGTCGAAGTGAAGGCGATGTCGCCGCCCATGGTCTCGACGAGCAGGCGGGTGATGGTGAGGCCAAGCCCGAGACCCGGGACATTGGTCGAAGCTGCCTGCCTGCCGCGTTCGAACGGCTCGAATACACGCCGCTGGTCTTCTTCCGGAATTCCCATGCCGGAGTCTGCCACCGTGAACCGCGCAACCTGATTTCGGTAGTCGACCGTGAGGGTGACCGTGCCGCTCGGCGTGAACTTGATGGCGTTGGATAGGAGGTTGACGAGTACCTGACGCAGGCGCTTTTCGTCCGTGCGCACCACGGCAGGAAGATCGGTCGCCCGGCTGGCGCTGAAAGCCAGGCCTTTGGCTTCGGCCTGCAGGGCGAACATGCCCTCGAGCTGGTCCAGAAGGTCGTGGATTCGGACGTCGGTCAGGCGGATGCGAAAGCGACCCGCCTCGATGCGGGAAATGTCCAGGAGCCCGTCGATCAGGCCTGACAGGTGTTCCGCCGATCGTCTGATGACGCCGACGGCATTGCGCCGTCCATCAGCGATGGCCGGGTCGCGTTCCAGAATCTGCGCATAACCGAGCACTGCGTTGAGCGGGGTTCGCAACTCATGGCTCAGACCGACGACATAGCGGCTTTTGGCGTCGCTCGCAGCCTCAGCCTTCTCCTTGGCCTTCTGCAGTTCGGCGTCGGTCCGTTTGTGCGCGGCAATCTCCTGGAACAGCGCCTGAGTCTGGCGGGCGCTTTCCTCCTCGGCGACGGCGCGCGAATCGCGGGCCAGAACGAAGAACCAGACGACAACTCCGATGACGACCGAGAAGACGAAGAACACCACGGCAAGCGTTCGGCCGATGAGGGCTGCCTCTTCCGGGTGTTCAATGGAGGCCTGACGAAAGACGAACCACATGATGAGGCCCGACAGGGCGACCCACAGGGAAAGCTCGATCAGATAGCGACCAAGGCGCGTGTTGGCGGCGGCGATGAACGACGACGGCAGAAGGCGCTCGAAGATTGTTCGCGCCTGGGCGCCGAGTCGCGCCTTGGGTTTGCAACGATCATGGCAGCGGGCATCGAGTGAACAGCAGAGCGAGCAGATCGGCGCCTGATAGGCGGGGCAGTAAGAAACGTCCTCCGCCTCGAAGTCGTGCTGGCAGACCGAACAGGTCAGGGTCGACGCCAGGGTGTAGGTTCGGCGCGGCTTGCGGGCCAAATAGAAGCGCCCCTTCGTCCGCCAGGCGATCAGAGGTGCGACGACGAAAGCGACGACGAGCGCCACGAAGGGAGCGAAGGCCTCCGCCACCGGACCGGCGAGACCGACATGGGCAAGAAGTCCTGCCAGCGCCGCGACCGTCATGGCGCCGACGCCGACGGGATTGACGTCCCAGAGATGCGCCCGCTTGAACTCGATGCCGGGTGGACTGAAACCGAGCGGCTTGTTGATGAGAAGGTCGGCGGAAATCGTCGACAACCAGGCGACGGCGACGATGGCGAACACGGCCAGCGTCTGTTCGAGCGCCTGGTAGATGCCGATTTCCATCAGCAGCAGGGCGATCGAGACGTTGAACACCAGCCAGACGACGCGGCCGGGGTGGCTGTGGGTGAGGCGGGAGAAGAAGTTCGACCACGCCAGCGAGCCGGCGTAGGCGTTCATCACGTTGATCTTGAGCTGGGACACCACCACGAAGGCGGCGGTCAGCAAGTAGAGCCAGGTTCCTTCCGGCAACACGTAGCCGAAGGCGACGGCGTACATGCGTGCCGGCTCGGCCGCATGCTCGACCGGCACGCCGCTTTCGAGCGCCAGTACGGCGAGGAACGAACCGGCGATCATCTTGGGCACGCCGAGCACCACCCAGCCGGCGCCGGCAAGGAACACCGCCACGAGGCGCCGCCGACCGGATCCGGGCAAGCGCGCCGGCAGGAATCGAAGGAAGTCGACCTGTTCGCCGATCTGGGCCGTGAGCGCCAGGATCACAGCGCTCGCCGCGCCGAAGGCGACAAGATGGAATCCGCCTCCTATGGCGCCATCGCGTCCCGGAAAGGTTGCCCAATCGGCGAAGCTGGCGCCGTCGGAGAAAGCGATGAAGACGAAAGGCAGGATGTTGAGGACGATCCAGATCGGCTGCGTCAGGATCTGGAAGCGGCTGATCCAGGCGATGCCATGGGTCACCAGGGGAATCACCAGAAGCGTCGAGACGACATAGCCGACCCAGAGCGGAACGCCGAGGGCCAGCTCCAGCGCCGTCGACATGATCGACGCCTCGATGGCGAACAGGATGAAGGTGAAGCTGGCATAGATCAGCGAGGTAACGGTGGACCCGATGTAGCCGAAGCCGGCGCCGCGGGTCAGCAGATCGATGTCGACGCCATGGCGGGCGGCGGTGCGGGCGATCGGCCATCCCACGACAAGCATGGCGAGGCTGGCAGCAAAGATGGCGGCGACGGCGTTCACCGTGCCATAGGAAAGGGTGATGGCGCCGCCGATCGCCTCCAGCGCCAGAAAGGAGATGGCGCCGATGGCCGTCTGGGCGACGCGCTCCTGCGACCAACGCCGGGCCGACTTTGCCGTGAAGCGGAGCGCATAGTCTTCCAGCGTTTCGTCGGCGACCCAACGATTGTACTGGCGCCGGATCGGAATGATGCGCTGCCGCGCCGCCATGCGCCACCTTCCCCCTGTTCCGCGCCCCCATATGCGGCAGACTGCCCGCTTTTCCGGCAGATGGATCGGCGCGCGTGCGATCATTTCGCCCGTTTCCAGGCCTTTAGGGCAACGGGCGGTCTCTCTTGCGGGCTGTGTGCAGGGTTCGTGCCGGTTCGACGGCGGGCTTACGTCAATCGACGTATAGGGTGTGGGGCCGGCTTGGTCGAAAGTCGAAGAGAAGGCCAGACGGGGCAAGGGGCCTCGGCCTCCAGACAAAAAAACGGGGAACCACAGATGTCGCAGATCTTCGATCGGCGTCGCATGACGCTCGCTGCCGTTCTCGGCGCTCTTCTCGCTTCCACGGCGTCCGGTTACGCTGCCGAGGACACCATCAAGGTCGGCGTGCTGCACTCGCTGTCGGGCACGATGGCCATTTCCGAGACGACCCTCAAGGACACCGTCCTCTATCTCATCGACGAGCAGAACAAGAAGGGCGGCGTGCTCGGCAAGAAACTCGAGGCGGTGGTCGTCGACCCCGCGTCCAACTGGCCGCTGTTCGCCGAGAAGGCGCGTGAGCTGATCTCGCAGGACAAGGTCTCGGTGGTGTTCGGCTGCTGGACGTCGGTCAGCCGCAAGTCGGTGCTGCCGGTGTTCAAGGAGCTCAACTCGATCCTGTTCTATCCCGTTCAGTACGAGGGCGAGGAATCGGAACGCAACGTCTTCTACACCGGTGCTGCCCCAAATCAGCAGGCCATTCCCGCCGTCGACTACCTGATGAACGAGGAAGGTGTCGAGCGTTGGGTGCTGGCCGGCACCGACTATGTCTACCCGCGCACCACCAACAAGATCCTCGAGGCCTATCTCAAGGCCAAGGGCGTGGCCGCCGACGACATCATGATCAACTACACGCCGTTCGGTCATTCCGACTGGCAGTCGATCGTCGCCGACATCAAGAAGTTCGGCTCGGCCGGCAAGAAGACCGCCGTCGTCTCGACGATCAACGGCGACGCCAACGTGCCCTTCTACAAGGAACTCGGCAACCAGGGCATCAAGGCCGAGGACATCCCGGTGGTGGCCTTCTCCGTCGGTGAAGAGGAACTCGCCGGCATCGACACCAAGCCGCTGGTCGGCCATCTCGCTGCCTGGAACTACTTCCAGTCGGTCGACAGCGAAGCCAACGCCTCGTTCATCGACGGTTGGCACACGTTCATCAAGAACGACAAGCGCACCACCAACGATCCGATGGAAGCCACCTACATCGGCTTCAATGCCTGGGTGAAGGCGGTCGAGGCGGCCGGTACCGCCGACGTCGATCCGGTGATCGATACGCTGATCGGCACCACCGTGCCCAACCTCTCCGGCGGCTATGCCACCATCATGCCGAACCACCACATCACCAAGCCGGTGCTGATCGGCGAGATCCAGGATGACGGTCAGTTCGAAATCGTCTCCGAGACGGCGCCGGTGGTCGGCGACGAGTGGTCGGACTATCTCGAAGGCTCGAAGGACTTGATCTCCGATTGGCGCAAGCCGCTGTCCTGCGGCAACTTCAACGTCGCCACGGGCAAGTGCGGCGGCGATTCCTGACCTCCGCGCCCGCCGTCCGGGGCTGCCCCTGGCCCCGGACGGATCTTCGCCGACGGGAGCATCCGACGATCGGTTGCGTTCATTCACCGACCGCGGCCGCTCAAGCGGATCGAAACGGATTTGCCATGAGTTTCCTGCGCTTTCTTGCCATTCTCTCGGTGCTGGTCGTCGGTCTTCAGCCGGCGTTTGCCGGTCGCATTGCTGACGCCGCGCTGTCGTCTCGCGTCGCCGCGCTGGGCTCCGGCGGGTTCGATGCTGCTGAGAAGGCCATTGCCGACCTCGCCGCGACCGGTGACGAGCGGGTGCCCGCGATCCTCGATCGCCTCGGTGAAGGCGAGTTGATGGTACGAAAGGCCGATGGAGCGGTGTTCTTCGCCGACAAGGCCGGAAAGGATTTTCGCCTCACCGACCCGGTGACGGGCGCCCACGCGGGGGTGGCGCGGAAGGCAAGCGTCGAGAAGATCAAGGTCAACAACCGCCTCCGGCGCGCCATTTCATCGGCAGTGGGCGCGTTGACGCTGATGAGCCCCGATCCGGCGACGCGCCGGGCGGCTGCCGAAGCGGTGATGAAGTCGGCCGACGCATCGGCGATTCCGGCGCTCGACAGGGCGATCGCCGAGGAGACGATGGCCGACATCCGTGCGACGATGTTGGCGGCCAAGGCCACGGCGTTGCTTGCTTCCGATGCGTCGGAGGCCGAAAAATTGGACTCCATCGTCGCCATCGCCGATCTGGGCGGCCGCGATGCCCTCGGTTTCCTGTCTGGCTATGCCTCCGCCGAGGGGGCGGTCGGTGAAGCTGCCCGCAAGGCTGTGGCGGCGATCGAGAGCCGGCTGATGCTGTGGGATGTCGGCCAGAATCTCTGGTACGGCCTGTCGCTTGGTTCGGTGCTGCTGCTTGCCGCCATCGGCCTTGCCATCACTTTCGGGGTGATGGGCGTCATCAATATGGCGCACGGCGAAATGGTGATGCTCGGCGCCTATGCCACCTTTACCGTGCAGGAGGCGATTCGCACCTACTGGCCGGGCCTTTTCGATTACTCCTTGCTGATTGCCCTGCCGGCCGCTTTCCTGACTGCCGCGCTCGCCGGCATCCTCATCGAACGGTCGATCATCCGCTGGCTCTATGGTCGGCCCCTTGAAACGCTGCTCGCCACCTGGGGCGTATCGCTGATCCTGCAGCAGGCAGTGCGTTCGCTCTACGGCGCCAACAATCGCGAGGTCGGCAATCCCTCCTGGATGTCCGGTTCCTTCGCCTTGGGCGACATCCAGATTACCTGGACAAGACTCTGGATCATCCTGTTCGCGCTCGCGGTGTTTCTGGCGCTGCTCGCCGTACTGAAGCGTACGCGGCTCGGCCTCGAAATGCGGGCCGTGACGCAAAACCGGCAGATGGCCGCCGCCGTCGGCATCCATACCCCGCTGGTCGATGCACTGACCTTCGGCCTCGGTTCGGGCATTGCCGGCCTTGCCGGCGTGGCGCTCAGCCAGATCGACAATGTGTCCCCCAACCTCGGGCGCGGCTACATCATCGACAGCTTCATGGTCGTCGTGTTTGGCGGCGTAGGCAATCTGTGGGGGACGCTGGTCGGTGCGCTGACGCTCGGTGTCGCCAACAAGCTCCTGGAACCCTACGCCGGCGCAGTGCTCGGCAAGATCATCCTGCTACTGGCGATCATCCTGTTCATCCAGAAGCGGCCGCGTGGCCTGTTCGCCCTGAAGGGCAGGGCGGTGGAGGCATGATCACAACCTTCCTCATTGACAGTCTGGATCGGCGGGGGCGTGTCGTCGTGGCGCTGCTTGTTGCGCTGGCGCTCCTGGTTCCGGCAGGCAACCTTCTGGTGCCAGAGGGAAGTGCCTTTCACGTCTCCACCTATCAGCTCACGCTTTGCGGCAAGTATCTGACCTATGCGCTCCTGGCGTTGTCGGTCGATCTCGTCTGGGGCTACTGCGGCATCCTGTCTCTCGGTCATGGCGCCTTCTTCGCGCTCGGCGGTTATGCCATGGGCATGTATCTGATGCGGCAGATCGGCTCGCGGGGCGTCTACGCCGACCCGGTGTTGCCCGACTTCATGGTCTTCCTCAACTGGAAGGAACTGCCCTGGTTCTGGCAGGGCTTCGACATGGCCTGGTACGCGTTCCTGATGGTGGCGCTGGTGCCGGGAGTCCTCGCCTTCCTGTTCGGCTGGCTTTCCTTCCGAAGCCGCGTCACCGGCGTCTACCTCTCCATCATCACCCAGGCACTCACCTACGCGCTGCTGCTTGCCTTCTTCCGCAATGACATGGGGTTCGGCGGCAACAACGGCCTGACCGACTTCAAGGATATCCTCGGCTTCCCGATCCAGGCGCCCGGCACCCGCGCGGCGCTGTTCTCCGCCTCGGCGCTGATGCTGGCGCTCGGCTTCGTCGTCGCGTCGGCCGTCGTCCGGTCCAAGCTTGGCAAGGTTCTGATCGCCATCCGCGACGCCGAGAGTCGCACCCGCTTCATCGGCTATCGGGTCGAGCACTACAAATTGTTCGTCTGGACGCTGTCCGCCGCTATGGCCGGCATCGCCGGGGCGCTCTATGTGCCGCAGGTCGGCATCATCAATCCGTCCGAGTTCGACCCGGCCGCTTCCATCGAGGCGGTGATCTGGGTGGCGGTCGGTGGCAGAGGCACGCTCGTCGGGCCGCTGATCGGCGCCGTGGCGGTCAACTTCGGCAAGACCTGGTTCACCGGCGTCCTGCCCGAGGTCTGGCTCTATGCGCTTGGTGCGCTGTTCGTGGTGGTGACGCTGTTCCTGCCGCGCGGCATCGTCGGCCTCTGGGAGACGGTGGTGACCGGACGATCAAAACCGGCCAAGGAACCGGATGAGGCGGGCGAGAAAGCGGGAGAGGCGGCATGACCGGCAAGGCGGAAGGTTCGCTTCTCTATCTCGATGATGTCTCGGTGTCCTTCGACGGCTTCAGGGCGATCAACCGGTTGTCTCTGGTGCTGGAGCCGGGGGAAATGCGGGCGATTATCGGTCCCAACGGTGCCGGCAAGACCACGATGATGGATATCATCACCGGCAAGACGCGCCCTGATACCGGCGATGTGCTGTTCGACGGTTCCGTCGATCTCACCCGTCTCGACGAGGCAGCCATCGCCAACCTCGGCATCGGCCGCAAGTTCCAGAAGCCGACGGTGTTCGAGAGCCACAGCGTCGAGGACAATATCGCCCTGGCCCTGAAGGGCAGGCGGGGCGCCCTCGCCGCACTGTTTCACCGCCGCTCGGCCGCCGAGCAGGGGCGCATCGACGCGTTGCTGGCGACCATCCGGCTGTCCGACAAGCGCGATCTTCTGGCGGCCCGCCTGTCACATGGCCAGAAGCAATGGCTGGAAATCGGAATGCTGCTCGCCCAGGAGCCGCGCCTTCTTCTTGTCGACGAACCGGCCGCCGGCATGACCGACGCGGAGACGGCGGAAACGGCGATCCTGCTCAAGGAGATTGCCAAGACGCAGTCGGTGGTGGTGGTCGAGCACGACATGACCTTCGTTCGCGCCCTGGGCGTCAAGGTGACCGTGCTGCACGAGGGCTCGGTGCTGGCGGAGGGATCGCTCGATGCCGTATCGGCCAATCCGAAGGTGATCGAGGTCTACCTTGGGCGGTGAAGGACCCGAAACAATGCTGAACGTCGAAACCGTCGACCTCCATTATGGCGCCGCCCAGGCGCTCAGAAAGGTGTCGCTGTCCGCCGCCGCGGGACGCGTCACCGCCGTGCTCGGCCGCAATGGCGTCGGCAAGACCTCCCTGATGCGGGCGATCGCCGGCCTGCAGGCGATCTCGGCCGGTGCGATTCGCCTGGATGGAGGCGACCTGACCGGCTTGTCGCCCTACGAAAGGGTGCGGCGCGGCGTCGCCATCGTTCCTCAGGGGCGCGAGATCTTCCCCCTCCTGACGGTGGAGGAGAACCTTCAGACCGGGTTTGCCACGCTGAAGCGGGCCGACCGCTATGTGCCCGACATGGTCTACGACCTGTTTCCGGTGCTGAAGGACATGTTGCGTCGACGCGGCGGCGATCTCTCCGGCGGACAGCAGCAGCAGCTCGCCATCGGCCGGGCGCTGGTGACGCGGCCGCGTCTTCTCGTGCTCGACGAGCCGACCGAGGGCATCCAGCCGTCGATCATCAAGGACATCGGCCACGCCATTTCCTTCCTGCGCCGCCAGGGCGACATGGCGATCGTCCTGGTCGAGCAGTATTTCGATTTCGCCAGGGATCTCGCCGATGATTTCGTGGTCATGGAGCGCGGCGAAGTCGTGATGGCCGGCAATCGCGATAGCATGGACGAAGAGGCGGTGCGCGGCAGAATCGCCGTGTGATCGAGCCATGAGACTGTTGCAGTCTTGAAAAGCAGTCCGGAGCGTGCGATTCCCCGTAGGGACATCCCGATGCAAGAGGAAGCCGGGGGCGTTATGCGACTGACCAGCTACTCCAATTATTCGCTGCGCGTGCTGCTGGCCGCTGCTGCCCGTTCCCCCCGCCTGACGACGATTCGCGAAGTGGCCGAGGCCTTCGATCTGCCTCAGTCGCATCTCGTCAAGTGCGTCCACCAGCTCGGGACCTGGGGCTATCTTGAGACCGTGCGGGGCAACCGGGGCGGTTTCCGGCTCAAGCGGCCGGCGGAGTCGGTTGTCATCGGCGAGGTGGTGCGCCTTACCGAGGATGGCCTTTCCGTGGTGGAGTGTCTCGACCCTGAGACCAACACCTGCCCGCTGACCGATCGCTGTCGAATGAGCCAAGTGCTTCGCCGGGCCACCGACGCTTTCCTCGATGTGCTCGATCGGTTGACCCTCGCCGACGTGGCCGGCAACGAGGCGGAGTTCAGGGCTTTGCTCGATGGAGCCTCGTCGGCGAAGCCTGTTCGGGGTGCCGCGTGTGGTGACGAGCTGCTCGTCGCGCGCGCCTGACCGCTCCGCTCGCCTTTGGGCGAGCTTTTCCCCGATTTAGGCTATTTCCTGCGCATGCTGGTGGGTGTGATCTATCAGGATGTCCGCGACCGAGATGGCCGCGAGTTCGTCTCGCATTGCCCGGTAAGCCTCGCCGCAGGCGGCGGCAAAGGAGCAGCTCCGGCAAGCGGTCGTGTCGGTTCGCCCGCAGATGCGCATGTCGTCTTCCGGTTCGAACAGATCGATCACCGACAACACTGAAATCTTCTCCGCCGGCCGGCCGAGACGATAGCCGCCGCCACGGCCTCGGCGACCGACCAGAAGGCCGGCGCGGGCAAGCGCGTTGCAGGAGCGAGTGACACGCGCCTCCGGCATTCCCAGCCGGCTGGCCATCTCCGGAAGCGTCACCGGCTCGCCGTCGCCGCAGATCATCAGGATTCGAAGGGCGCCGTGGGTCACGGCGTTGATTTTCATGGCGACCTTCCTCCAAAGGTATATTGACTGTATAGCTTTATATGGCTAGTTCTGTCCATGTCGATTGTCGGAGGGGGATTCCGACGGTCCGCCGGTGCCAGCCGGCCACGGGGGTCGCAAAGATGATGGTCGTTCACGCCGTCGCGGTCGGTGATTTTCGCCGGGAGCGAGCGGTTGGCGCTGCCTGTTCGTCCTCCGGATCGATGAGTTCTGCCCTCCGCCGGCCTGCCGGCGACGCGGCGAGCCCTTGAGGAAGAACACGGCGGTCCGAGCGCGACAGGCGCTCATAGGGCTGCCTTCGCTGAGAGGATGTCGACCATCATGTTCGATCAGACATTCGTGGAGTTGTCGCGCTGGCAGTTCGCCGCCACGGCAATGTACCACTTCATCTTTGTTCCGCTGACGCTGGGGCTCACCTGGCTGCTGGTCATCATGGAAACCGTCTATGTGATGACCGGCAAGGAAATCTACCGGGACATGACCAAGTTCTGGGGCAAGCTGTTCGGCATCAATTTCGCCCTCGGCGTCACGACCGGCCTCACCATGGAGTTCCAGTTCGGTACGAACTGGTCCTACTACTCGCATTATGTGGGCGACATCTTCGGTGCGCCGCTGGCCATCGAAGGCTTGATGGCCTTCTTCCTCGAGTCGACCTTCATCGGCCTGTTCTTCCTCGGGTGGGAGAGACTTACCAAGCGGCAGCATCTCGCGGTCACCTTCATGACGGCGATCGGTTCGAACCTGTCGGCTCTCTGGATCCTGGTCGCCAACGGCTGGATGCAGAACCCGGTCGGTTCCATCTTCTCGCCCGAGACGATGCGCATGGAGATGCAGTCGTTTTCCGAGGTGCTGTTCAATCCGGTGGCCCAGGTCAAGTTCGTCCACACCGTCGCTGCCGGCTACACCACCGCTGCGATGTTCGTGCTTGGCATTTCCTCCTGGTATCTCCTGAAGGGACGTGACGTCGCCTTCGCCAAGCGTTCGTTCGCCGTCGCTGCCGGCTTCGGCCTCGCTTCCTGTCTCTCGGTCATCGTGCTGGGCGACGAGAGCGGTTACGAGCTCGGCGACGTGCAGAAGGTCAAGCTCGCCGCGATCGAGGGCGAATGGGAAACCGCGCCGGCTCCGGCGGCCTTCAATCTGATCGGGTTCCCCTCGCAGGAAGAGAAAGTGACCCATGGGGCGATCGAGATCCCCTACGTCCTGGGCCTGATCGCCACGCGCTCACTGAGCGAACCCGTCCATGGCCTCAACGACCTGCGCGATCAGCATCTCGCCCGCATCCGTTCGGGTCAGGAAGGCTACGCGGCAATGATGAAGATCCGCGGTGGCGACACGACGCCGGAAACGCGCGCGGTGTTCGACGCCCACGCCAAGGACATCGGTTTCGGACTGTTGCTGAAGCAGTTCGTCGAGGATCCTGCCACCGCCACCGAGGAGCAGATCCAGGCAGCCGCCGATAGTACCATTCCCAAGGTCTGGCCGCTGTTCTGGGCCTTCCGCTTCATGGTCGGCTTCGGCTTCATCATGCTGGTGATCTTCGCTTCGGCCTTCTACGTCAGCGCTCGGCGCAGCCACGAGAAGAATCGCTGGTTGCTCAGGACCGCGTTGTGGGCCCTGCCGCTGCCTTGGCTTGCCTGCGAACTCGGGTGGTTCGTTGCCGAGTTCGGTCGCCAGCCCTGGGCAATCGGCGAAGTGCTGCCGACCTTCCTCGGGACATCAAGCCTCACTACCACCGACCTGATCTTCTCGTTGACCGGCTTCCTGGTGCTCTACACCGGCCTTCTGGTGATCGAGGTCTACCTGATGTTCAAGTTCGCTCGCCTCGGCCCAAGTTCGCTCGGCACCGGCCGCTATCACTTCGAAACTCAGATGCCGGAGTCGGTCCGCGTCGCAGCGGCAGAGTGAGGAAATCACCATGTTCGATTATGAAATCCTGAAGTTCATCTGGTGGATTCTGGTCGGCGCGCTGCTGATCGGCTTCGCCATCACCGACGGCATGGACATGGGCGTTGGCTCGCTTCTGCCCTTCGTCGCCAAGACCGACGCCGAGCGGCGGATCGCCATCAACACCGTCGGTCCGCACTGGGACGGCAACCAAGTGTGGCTGATCACCGCCGGCGGCGCCATCTTCGCCGCCTGGCCCGCCGTTTACGCGGCCGCTTTCTCCGGTTTCTACATGGCGATGCTTCTGGTGCTGTTCGCCCTGTTCTTCCGGCCGGTGGGCTTCGACTATCGCTCGAAGCTCGACAATCCGAAGTGGCGCAACGCCTGGGACTGGGGGTTGTTCGCTGGTGGTGCCATTCCGGCGCTGATCTTCGGCGTCGCCTTCGGCAACCTGCTGCAGGGTGTGCCGTTCTATCTGGACGAAATCCTGCGCGCTCACTATCAGGGCTCGTTCATCTTCGCCCTGTTGCCGCTGCTCAACCCCTTTGCGCTCCTGGCCGGACTGATCTCGCTGGGCATGCTTGTCGCACACGGCGCCATCTGGTTGCAGCTGCGCGCTTCCGGCGACGTCGCGGCGCGGTCGCGGGCTCTGGCGGTCCGGCTGTCGCCGGTGATCGCCGTGCTGTTCGCGGTCGCCGGCGTCTGGGTCTGGCTCGGCATCGACGGCTATCGCATCGTGTCGCAGCCCCCGCTTGATGCCATGCCCAACCCGCTCAACAAGCAGGTCGTAGTGGCGTCCGGCGCGCTTCTGGACATCTACACGACGATGCCCATCGCGATACTGGCGCCGGTCATCGGCATTCTCGGACCGCTCTTGACTGCCCTTCTGGCGAAAGCCGACCGGCCCGGTCTCGCCTTCGTCACGTCGGCACTCGGCATGGCGGGCATCATCGGCACGGCCGGCCTCTCGATGTTCCCCTTCGTGATGCCGTCGAGCCTTGACCCGAACTCCAGCCTGACCGTGTGGGATGCCACCTCCAGCCATCTGACGCTCAACGTCATGTTCTGGGCCGTGGTGATCTTCCTGCCGATCGTGCTCGCCTACACCGTCTGGTGCTACTGGCGGATGTGGGGACGCGTCACGGCGGAAGAGATCACCGCCCGCTCGCATTCGGCCTACTGACATAGGAGAACGGACAATGTGGTATTTTGCCTGGATTCTCGGTGTCACGGCGGCGGCTGCCATCGGCGTGATCAACGTGATGTGGTTCGAATTCCAGGACGGTCTCGACATCGACGCGTCCGAATGACACAGCCTGGCGCGGCGGCCCTCCCGCCGCGCCACCGGGGCCGGCGCGGTTGTCCCGCCCCCGCGCCGGCCGCCTTTTCAGTCGCGCCCATGTGAAAGCAGCCGCCCTTGCGGTTTCGGTCGGCGCGTGGCAATCCGGCTTGCCCCATTCCAAGCACCGGCCCGTTCCTTTTCGCATGAGCAAACCCGAGACCCTTCTCGAAGACCTTTCGGCCAGCGTGCGAAAGGAGACGGCGCTGCTTCTTGCCGCTGCCGTTGCCGAAGGATTGTTGGGGGTGATCGCGGCCTTCCTCACCGCCCGAGTCATCGACGCGGCGGTCTTTAAAGGCGCCGATCTTGCCGCCGTCTTTCCCACTCTCATTCAGCTTCTTGGCATCGCTCTTCTCAAGTCGGTCATCGGTTATGCCGGTGCCCAGGTCGGCTTCGCCGTTTCGGCCAAGGCTAGGCAGAGCCTGTTTGCCCGATTGCTCGATCATGTCGCAGTGCTGGGTCCGGTGCGGCTCTCCGGCACAGCGACCGGCGATGTCGCGACGACGCTGACGGATGCCGTCTCCGGCATCGAGCCCTACTGGCGACAGTGGTTGCCCGCAACTGCGGCCGTCGCGGTGCTGCCGGCTGCGATCCTTCTCGCGGTATTGCCCGTCGACTGGCGATCGGCGGTGGTTTTTGCCGTGACCTTGCCGTTGCTGCCCTTGTTCATGGTCTTGGCCGGGCGTTCGGCTGAACGGGCCAACCAGCGACAATGGGCTTCGATGGCCCGGCTCGGCGGCCATCTTCTCGACGCGGTTGCCGGACTTGCCGACCTCGTGTTGCTCGGTGCTGCCAAGCGCGAGGTGGCGCTTGTCGCCCGAACAGCCGACGGCTATCGGCGCGAGACCATGAAAGTCCTGCGTCTCGCCTTCCTGTCGGCCCTGGTTCTCGAGTTTTTTGCCACCGTTTCCATCGCGGTGACGGCGGTGCTGATCGGCTTTCGGCTTCTCTGGGGTGAGATCGCCTTTGTGGATGGCCTTACCGTGCTTCTGCTCGCTCCGGCGTTCTATGCGCCGCTCAGGACGCTGGGCACCGAACGGCATGCGCGGATGGAAGCTGTTGCCGCCGCCGAGCGGCTTGCCGATTTTCTGGCACGTCCCGCGTCCGGAAGATCCGGCAGCGAGCCATTCGCCGCCGGAGAAGCGGTCTCGGTGCGCTTCGACAATGTCTCGGCCGGCTATGGGGATGGTCGCCTTGCCCTCGATGGCGTCAGCTTCGAGGTTCGAGCCGGCGAGCAGATCGCGATCGTCGGCGAGAGTGGCGCTGGCAAGTCGACCATCCTGTCGCTGATTGCCGGGTTCCTGGAGCCTGAGGCGGGAACCATCCTTATCGATGGCCGGCCGCTCGCTTCGCTCGATATCGCCGATGTCAGGCGCCATATCGCCTTCCTTCCGCAGCGCGCTTTCCTGTTCGACGCATCTGTGGCCGAGAATGTCGCGATGGGACGCTCCGGCGATGTTGCGGCGGCGCTTCGGGCGGCTCATGCCGACGAGTTCGTCGGGCGCCTTTCCAACGGTGCAGACAGCCGGCTTGGCGAAGGCGGTGCCGGTCTCTCGGGCGGCGAGATGCAACGGTTGATGTTGGCCCGTGCCTTTTTTTCTCCGGCGCCGCTCGTCTTGATGGATGAGCCCACCGCTCACCTCGACGCCGCCACCGAGGCGGTGGTCGGCGAGGCGATCGCCAGGCTGTCCGCCGGTCGCACGCGCCTCACCATCGCCCATCGTCTCAAGACCGTGGAGGCCGCCGATCGGGTGTTGGTGTTTTCCGCCGGGCGGCTCGTCGAAGAGGGAAAGCCTGACGAGCTCAAGGCGCGCGGTGGAGAATTCGCCACGATGCTGGCAACATTGGATGGCGGAGGCTCGGCGTGAGAGATCTGTTCCGCCTCCTCGGCCTCTACCGGCGGCATGTCGGATGGATTTTGCTGTCGATGCTGGTGTCGCTTATTGCGACGCTCGCCAATGTCGGGCTGATGGCGACATCCGGTTGGTTCATCACCGCCATGGCGGCCGCCGGTCTTGCCGGCGTCACGATGAACTATTTCACCCCGGCGGCGATCATCCGTGGGCTGGCCATCTTGCGCACCGGCGGTCGCTATATCGACAGGGTGGTCGGGCACGAAGCGACGCTGCGCCTTCTCAGCGATACCCGTACTCACCTGTTCGCCATGATGGTGCCGCTCGCTCCGGCCGCTCTCGACGATCTCCGCTCCGGGGATCTGCTCGCTCGACTCAAGGCCGACATCGATCGCTTGGAGCTGACGTTCCTACGGCTTCTGTCCCCGTTGGTGGTCGCCGTGCTGACGCTCGCCGCCGTCGGGTTGGTGCTCTTCCTGCACGACGGGCTTCTGTCGGCCGGCGTCCTCGCGGTTCTCGCCGCGTGCGGTCTTCTCGCACCGGCGCTTGCCGCGGTGGCGGCGGCTGGCCCCGGACGCACATTGACCCTGCGCTCGGCCGATCTCCGTCGGCTGGTCGTCGACGATCTTTCCGGCCTGATGCCCCTCATGGTCGTCGGCGCCTTCGTCGAGCATCGCAACCGACTCGTGGAAACGATGGCTTCGATTGTCGAGATCGAGCGCCGGCTTGCTCGTCGTGCGGCGTTCGGACAGGCACTCGGCCGGCTCTCCGGCGATCTGGCGCTGATCGTGGCGCTCGCCGTGGGTGTGCCGCTCGTCGCCGCGGGGCGCATGGCAGGGCCGGATCTGGCGATGGCCGCGCTGTTGTCGCTATCGGCGGCCGAGGCCTTCATGGGGCTGCCGGTGGCCTTTCTCGGCGTTGCATCGACACTTGCCTCTGCGCGGCGGCTGTTCGCCATCCTCGACCGCGAACCGCCGGTCATCGACTGCGCAGCGCCCAAACCAATGCCGGAGGGGTGCGACATCAGCCTCGATGGCGTGACGCTCAGCTATCCAGGTGCTATCCGGCCAGCGCTCGAGAACATGACCTTCGACATACCCCAGGGCAGCCGTGTGGCGCTTGTTGGCGAAAGCGGCGCCGGCAAGTCGTCGGTCGCGGCCCTCCTCGCTCGGCTGCGCGACCCCGACGCCGGAGAAATTCGGCTGGGTGGCACTCCGACTAGAGAACTCGCACTTGCCGACGTTCGTCGGACGATCGGGGTGGTAGCCCAGAAGCCGCATCTCTTCACTGCGACGCTTGGTGACAATCTCCGCCTCGGTCGTCCTTCGGCGACGGACGAGGAGCTCGCCGCCGTCATCGACGTGGCCGGGCTTTCCGATTTCGTCGCCCGGCTGCCACAGGGGCTTGCGACGCCGGTCGGAGTTGCGGGAACCACGCTGTCGGGCGGCGAGGCGCGGCGTGTCGCCATCGCCCGCGTTCTGTTGATCGATCCGGACATACTTGTTCTCGACGAACCGGGAGAGGGGCTCGACCCGGAGACGGAAGCCGCCGTGCTCGATCGCGTGCTCGACCGGATGGCCGGTCGAACCGTGATCCTGATCACTCATGCCCGCGCCGCGCTCCACCGCATGGATCGTGTCGTGGAACTCGACGCCGGCCGGATCGTCTCGAATCTTCCATCTTCTACCGTCTGACGGAGAACGCCGCGCTTGTGCGCCTATCTTCGTCGTGCTAAGGGGCAGCGAACCTTTTGGGAGAGCTCGCATGCTCCTCGGCCACGATCAGCGACGACGACGCGACGCACGCGCTTTTGAGCGCGCTTCCGCGTCTTCCTGCGCCTGATCGGTCGCCCCTTGGGGACTGCGGATCGATGGCGCCGCACCCCGCTTTCCCACGGTTCGACATGACCGCCATCGATCTCTCGCTTGCCCGCTCCATCGGCACCTTTGTGTTCGAGGATGTCACCTTTCGTCCAGAAGCGGCCGATGATGCCGCCGCCATCGACGCCATCCATGACGTGACCTTCGGTCCCGGTCGCTACAGTCGCACAGCGTTCCGCCTTCGTGAGGGGCATGCGCCGGACGGTCCGACCAGCCTTGTCGCGGTCTACCAGGGAAACATCATCGGTTCCGTGCGGCAGACAGCGATCGTTGTGGGCGAAACGCCCGCGCTGCTGCTAGGGCCGCTCGCGGTGTTGCCGGCGCTCAAGAACCTCGGCGTCGGCAAAGCGCTGATGCGGCTTTCCATGGAGGCGGCGCGGCAGCGCCACCATCGTTTGGTCGTCCTGGTCGGCGACTTCCCCTATTACTGGCCGTTCGGCTTTCGTGTCGTGCCGGCCGGTCGGGTGGAACTGCCGGGACCGGTCGATCCGGCCCGCCTTCTGTGGGCCGAGCTGACGCCGGGCGCTTCCGACGGTGTCGCCGGTTCGGTCAGGGCGACCGGTCCAGCCGCCTGAGGTCGAGCGATTACCGGCTTTCGCGCCACCAGAGGCCGCCGATAGCCAGCAGCAGCAAGGCGCCGGCGAGCAGTCCCAGATAGACCGGCACGGTTTCGATGCCCGCGACCTCGTAGGCTTCCGACGCCTTGAAACCGATCCAGCCATTGCCCGAATAGGCACCCGCGGCCGGTCGGCGGAGTGCAACCGTGGGAATATCAACCGGGCCACTGGCTTTCGACCTGAGTCGGACCGCCGCGCCACCGGTCGCTTCGGCTATGGGTCGTGCCGGTTCCGTTGTCGAGACGAGAGCTCGAAACTCGCGCGGATTGGCCGGACCGACGTGGGCAAGGGCGGTGAGCGTGCCATCCGTCGCCTTGTAGAGGCCGGGTAGCGGCGCGTCGAGCGTCACGCCGAAACGGCCGGGGCCAAGGGTAGGGAGGTCGGACAACCGCCGCTCCGCACCGTCCGGAAAAGTCACGGTTATCGGTTCGGCGGCGTCCTTCAATGTCCGCCGCTCGACCGTGAGGCGACCGCCTTCGCCGGACAGGCGAAGCGCCTCTTCCTCCAGCTCGGGTTCGCCCATCAGCCAGTGGGCAACGTTGCGCAACAGCTCGGCGTGTGGGCCGCCGCCCTCGAAGCCGCGTGCCCATAGCCAGACCTGATCGCTCAGCAGCATGGCGACGCGGCCCTTGCCTTCTCGAGACAGCACGAGCAGCGGTTTGCCGTCCGGCCCCGACATCAACGCGTCGCCACGGCTTTCGCGGGCCTCGACGAGGCGGAACCAACGCGACCAGCGGGGCGGATCGACGTCTCCACCCGGCAGGTTCGCCGTGACCGGATGGCGTGCGCCAAGAGAGGTGATCGCGGGCTTGAACGGCGTCTCGATCACGTTGCCGTCGGGAATGGCGGGCAGAAGCGGCGCAAGCGGGCTGTCGTAGACGCTGTCGGCGTTGAGCGGGTCCGGACCGGCTGCCATCAGCAGCGCACCGCCATCGGCCACATAGCGGGCGATATTGTCGAAGTAGAGGAGCGGCAACACGCCGCGCTTCTCATATCGGTCGAAAATGATCAGGTCGAAGTCGTCGATCTTCTCGTCGAACAGCTCGCGGGTGGGGAAGGCGATCAGCGACAGCTCGTCGATCGGCGTGCCGTCCTGCTTTTCCGGTGGTCGCAGGATGGTGAAGTGAACGAGGTCAACCGAGGCATCAGACTTCAGGAGGTTGCGCCATGTGCGTTCGCCGGAGTGCGGCTCGCCCGATACCAGCAGGACGCGAAGCGCCTGGCGCACGCCGTCGATAACGGCCACTTCGGTGTTGTTGAGAGGCGAAATCTCGCCGGGCAGCGGTGGGGCTTCCACCTCGACGATGTTGTCGCCGGCATGGGGTATGGCGATGTCGACGGTACGTTCCTCGCCCGGCGCCATGGTCACCGTCGCCACGATCTCGCCGTCGCGGCGCACGATGACCGGCACTGCCGCGCCGTCGGGTGAGCGTCCGTCGTCGACCAGGCGGAAGCCGAGGCGCTGCGTTGACCGGACGAGCGCAAACTTGGGATTGGACGTCAGTTCGATGCGACGGTCGTACTCGCCTGGGTCGCCGGTGACGAGGACATGCACGGGGGCGGAGAAGCCGAGCCCGGCGACATCCTTCGGCACGTCGTGGATCCGGCCATCGGTGATCACGGCGACGCCGCCGATCCGATCGGCCGGCACGTCGGAGAGGGCGCGGCCGACATCGGCGAAAAGGCGCGTGCCGTCCGTGTTGTCGGTGGCCGCGGTCGGCACTTCGCGCAGTTCCACGCCCGCAAGGCGGGACAGCCTCTCCTTGAGAGCCGTGTAGGCGGCGTCGGTGTCGGACGGCCGGCCGGCCAGCGACTGCGAGGCGCTGCGATCGGCAACCAGTGCTACCACGGAGGGGAGAGCCTTGCGATCCTCGGCGACGAGTTCGGGCCTCGCCGCACCGAGCAGAAGGAGAGCGAGGGCAAGCGCCCGCAAGACCACGCCCGGTCGACGGCGAAAGGCCATCAGGGCGAGAACGACGAGTGCCATGATACCGCCGCCGACGAGAACGGGGACGGGCAGAAGGGGCGTGAAGGAGAGCGACCAGATCATAACGGTCTCATTCTCCCAGCCGTTCGAGGAGGGCCGGTATATGTACCTGATCCGCCTTGTAGCTGCCCGTCAGGACATACATGACGATGTTGACGCCGGCGCGAAAGGCGAACTCCCGCTGGCGTGGAGTGCCGGGCACCAGAGGATTCATGAAGGCGCCACGCTCGTCAGCGGCCCAGGCGCCGGCAAGGTCATTTCCGGTAATCAGCAGCGGGGACACACCGTCGGCCGCCCGGACCGGCCGCTCCGCGTCGTCAACGCCGTTCCCGCTGTCATCGGGTGCCTCGACCCAAAGCGGCGACCCCTCGGTTCGGCCGACGAAAGCGCCGAGCAGGTAGAAAGACTTGGTGAGCACATGATCGGACGGCACCGGTTCGAGAGGCGGTACATCGATCATGGCCAGCATGTCGCGCAAGCGTACGGTGTTGGGCGATTCGGTCGAGAAATCGGCGGCGTCGCGGCTATCGAACAAAATCGTACCGCCGTCTTTCATGAAGGCCTCGATGCGGGTCATGGCGGTGGCCGACGGCATCGGCGCCGCCGCGTCCACGGGCCAGTAGATCAGTGGAAAGACCGAGAGCTCGTCGTGTTCCAGATCGACCGCCATCGGCTCGCCCGGCTCAAGCGAGGAGTGCGAGCCAATGAAGCGCGAAAGCGTCGACAAGCCGGCCCGGCTGGTCTCATCGATGTCGGCGACGCCGGTTTCGACATAGGCGAGCCGGGTTGTGGACAGGGCTTCCATGAGGCGAGCGTCGTCGGCCGCATGGGCGTGAGGCGGCGTAAGGAGAAGGGCGAAGCCGATCAGGATCATTGCCACGACCGGTCGGCGCCGCCTGAACCCGCCGGCAAGGGCGGTGACGGCAAGCCCGTCGACGAGCAGGAGAAGAAAGGCGAGACCGAAGCCGAAGGGGGACAGGTCGATGGCCGTCTCGGCGGCAAGACCGATTCGGCGCACGCCGTCTCCCAGACCGTCAAAGTCGGGGGATACGTAGATCATGTCCGGTCTCATCGGATTGAGAGCCCGGAAGCCGTCGTCACTGCCGTAGAGCCCGGGCGGCGTTGATCGCGAAGGGCGGAGCGTCGCGATATCCCCCGCGCGGATGCCTGTTACGCCGGTTGTCGGCGCAGACGCGCGTCCGTAGCCGTCAAGAAGGGAAAGCGGGGGTAGAATGGTGCTACCGCCGATCTCCCGCGCACCGCCGCCCGTGGCGCCAAGGGCTACGGTCCGTCGCAGCATTTCTACGAACACGCCGGATATGGGCAGGTTGGACCAGCGGGTGTCGGCGGTGACGTGGAACAGAACCAGCCAGCCGTCGCCGACGGGGGCGGCCGTGACCAGCGGCGTTCCGTCGGACAGGCTGGCCCACGTCCGGTCGGCGAGATCGATACCGGGTTCGGCCAGCACTTGTCGGTTAACCGTCACGTCGTCGGGAACCGCGAGACCGGCATAGGGGCCACTCTCGGCAAAGCTGCCGAGCGACTGGGGCTGGCTCCAGGACAGGGAGCCCCCAAATGCGCGGTCGCCGCGACGCAGCGGGGTGGGAACCTCTGTCTCGTCGGATGCGGCGAGCCGGGGACCGGCGAAACGAACGAGCACGCCACCTTTTTCCATGAAGGCGTGGGCAAGTGCTGCTTCACTCGAGCCGAGGCGGCCGACATCGGCGACGAGGATGGCGCTCGGTCGCGCGTCGATCGCCGCCTTGAATGCGTCCGCGAGGGCGCCTTGAGCGGGAACGGCCACTTCGGCAAACGGTGCAAGCGCCTTCTCGAGGAAATACTCGGGAGCGATCAATGGCCGGGCCGTGTCGCTGCCGGTGGCGGTGACGATGGCGACCGAGCGACGCCGCCAACGATCGTCGAGAAGGCGAACGCCGAGAGCCGAGTTGCCCCCCGTCACTTCGGCGCGGGCAATGTCGTTTCTGATCTCGAGCGGCAGTTCGAAGCGGACGTTGTCTTGGGCCGCGCCCCCGGCCAGGGTAAACTCGCGTTCATCGAGAAGCCGGCCCTTTCGGTCGAGGAGCCGGAGCTTGCCTTCTTCTGGCGCACCGACCGCCGGCCGCTTGAGATGAACAGTAACGGCCGCGCCGTCCTGATCGACGCCATCGACTGCCACGGGGGGCGGCCGGCTCGACGTTGCGAGCGTCATGGGCGCGGTGGCCGAGAGGCGCGCAAGGCCGGCCAGGAAATCGCGGGCCGTGCCGTTGTCGCCCGCCTCCGACAGGACGACAATCTCCCCCGGAGGTGCTTCGGCGGCCCGGCGGGCGAGGGGGGGCAGCAATGGAGCTCGGTCGGGCAGGATGGGGCGCGGCGCAAGAGCGTTGACGCGCCTCAACGCTTCGGTCGCCGTCGTTTGCGCCCCGATGCCGTCCGGTCCATCGGCGGTGGCGACGAGCAACACCGGTCGCTCGGCATCGCCGGCTTCCCCGAGGATGGCGACCGCAGTGGCCCGGCGGTCCGGCCATTCGGGCGCGGCGCTGGCGCCGTTGTCGATGACCAGCCACAACGGACCTTGCCCGCGGATGACGCGTTCGGCCGGTTGTAGCACCGGACCGGCAACCGCCAGCACGACCAAGCCGGCGATCAGGAGACGCAAGGCAATCAGCCACCAAGGCGTGCGGACCGGTGTGTCCTCGTCTCGCTTCGGGCGCACGATCAGGGCGAGCGGCGGAAAGATGCGCGTCACGGGGCGCGGTGGCGTCGCCTTCAGAAGCCACCAGATGGCGGGGAGCGCCAGGAGGCCGATGAGAGCCAACGGAGCCGCGAAGGACAGGCCGCTCATGCTCCCGCTCCTTCGGGCGCCGAAAGCCGGCCGCAGAGGGCAATCAGCGTCTCGGTAGCCGGTCGATCGGTCCGCGCGATCGTATGGCTCCAGCCGGGGCGGCAGGCCGCGACGAGACGCGCGCGATGCTCGGCCCGGCTGTTGAGATAAGTCTCGCGCCAAGCCTCGGCCCGACCGGCGGTCAGGTGCCCGCCAGTCTCGGGGTCGACGAAATCGACGCGCCCGACAAAAGGAAAGGTCTCTTCGACCGGGTCGGCGATCTCGACCAGGTGGACGCGGCTTTCAAGTGTTGCCAGGTCGGCGAGAAGCGAGTCGCGTTCCGTCTGCGATCCGAGAAAGTCGGAGATGAGCACCGCATCGTCGCGACGGCGCATGGCCGCCGGTCCTTGGTTCGCATCGATCGAACCGAGTCGGGCAAGCTTCATGGCAATCACCTCTGCGCCGTCGCGCCGGGTCGTCGGCTCCGGGTCGCCGACGACACCAACGCGTTCGCCGGCGCGCGCCAGCAGCTCGGCGATCGCCAGAGCGAGAGTGAGAGCAAGGTCGCACTTGCTGGTGTTGGCGAGCTCGGATCGGAAATCCATGGATGTCGTGAGGTCGACCCACAGCCAGATGGTGTGCGCGTTTTCGTGCTCCCGCTCGCGCACATAGAGCGTCTCGTCGCGGGCCGACCGTCGCCAGTCGATGCCGCGCATGGGTTCTCCGGAAAGAAAGGGGCGAAACTGCCAGAAGTCTTCGCCGGGGCCGGCCCGGCGGCGGCCATGCCAGCCGGCAGCGACCGTGGCCGCCACGCGCCGGGCCTCGATGAGGAGATCGGGCAGGGCGGCGGCAAGGCCGCGCGCCGAGGCGACGCCTTCCGGCGTCAGGGCATCGTGCCCCGTCATGCTCAGATTACCTTTGCGAGGATGAGACCGACCACCTCCGCGACGGTACGGCGGCGGGCGCGGGCCTCGAAGGTCAGCGCCATGCGGTGCTTCAGCACCGGTATGGCCAGCACGGCGACGTCGTCGAGCGATGGGGCATAACGACCGGTCAAGAGCGCACGGGCGCGAACGGCCAGCATCAGCGACTGGGCGGCGCGGGGCCCCGGTCCCCAGGCGATGTCGCGGGCTGCCTCGGGCACCAGATCGGCGCCGGGGCGGGCGCCGCGCACCAGATCGAGAATCGCTTCGACGATTCGATCGCCGACCGGCATGCGACGCACCAGAGCTTGGAGCGCCTGGAGTTCGCCGTCGGCCAGCAGCCGTTCGGCCGCCGTTTCGACGCGGCCGGTGGTTTCGATGAGGATGCGACGCTCGGTGTCGCGGTCGGGATAATCGAGGTCGATTTCCAGGAGGAAGCGGTCGAGCTGTGCTTCGGGGAGAGGGTAGGTGCCTTCCTGTTCCAGCGGGTTCTGCGTCGCAAGGACGTGGAATGGCGCCGGAAGGTCGTGCCGGACGCCGGCGACGGTGACGTGGTGCTCCTGCATGGCCTGCAAAAGCGCCGATTGGGTCCGCGGCGACGCGCGGTTGATCTCGTCGGCCATGACGAGCTGGGCGAACACCGGTCCGCGGATGAAGCGGAAGGAACGGCTGCCGTCGGCCGCCTGATCCAGTACTTCCGAGCCCAGAATGTCCGAAGGCATCAGGTCCGGGGTGAACTGGATGCGTCGTTCGCTGAGGCCGAGGACGATGGCGAGCGTTTCGACCAGCTTGGTCTTGGCAAGGCCCGGCACGCCGACGATCAGGCCGTGGCCGCCGGAGAGCAAGGTCACCAGCGCCGCCTCGACGGCCGCCTCCTGCCCGAAGATGACGCGGGCGACGGCGGCGCGGACCGCCGAAAGCCGCTCGAATGCGGCATCCGCCTCGGCAACCGCGTCAGTGGCCGTCTTGATCTCTGCGTTCATCGCAGGGTGCTCCTTTTTCGTCCTCAGTCGCCGGCGGGCCTCCGGCCCTTGGCTTACGCTTCGCGGGCGCCGCTTGGCGCCGGAACCCGCTTCCGAGGCCTCTTGTTTCCGCTTCGATCGTTGCTCGGCTTGCGCACAGCGGTCGAGTTTGACATCTCCCGCCGCGCGGCGCATCACCTTTTGGCGATGGTGCTGGATCTGGTTTCAACCCATGAGGCAAGCAAAATCAAGGCAGGCGCGTCCCGCCGGGAGGCGGACGTGATTGCGGAGGAAGTCGGTCCCGACGAAATCCTTGCCAGGGCGGGCCGGATGAGGCCGTTATCCACGGCCGGCGCCTTGCGCGCTTCGGGCGAGGGGCAGGTGGCGGCCAGCCTGGCTGCGTCCACCGAACCGCTCCGCGACGCCGCCGTTCTCATCGGCCTCGTCGAACGGCCGGATGCCCGTGGCCTCGATCTCATCATGATCCGGCGCACCGAAGGCCTGCGAGTCCATTCCGGCGAAGTCGCGCTGCCGGGGGGCAAGATCGAACCGGACGACGCTTCCCTCGTCGACGCGGCGTTGCGCGAGGCGGAGGAAGAGGTCGGACTCGATCCGTCGGTCGTCGAGCCGGTCGGCCTGCTTGCACCCTATCCGACGCCGTCCGGCTTTCGCGTCTTTCCGGTGATCGGCCTCGTTGGCGGCGCGCCGGCGCTGGTGCCCAATCCCGGGGAGGTGGCCGAGGTGTTCTCGGTGCCGCTCGATTTCGTGCTCGACCCCGGCAACCACCGCGAGGAGTTCTTCGAGCACGCAAGCGGACGCCGACACTTTTTCTCGCTGCAATACGGCCGGCATCGCATCTGGGGCGTTACCGGCAACATCCTGCGTCGATTCTACGAGGAAGTCTTCCGATGAGCCTGCCCGTCTCGATTGCCGGCGCGCCGTTTCTTGGCGATCCCGCCTTTCGGCAGGTGATCGCGGCAGTCGAGATCGAAGGCGACCGGGCCCGTGTCGTGGGGGGGGCGGTACGCAACACCCTGATCGGCGTGCCGGTCGACGACGTCGATATCGCCACCACGGCCAGGCCCGAGGTGGTCGCCGCCAGGGCCACGGCTGCTGGCCTCAAGGCAGTTCCGACCGGGATCGCACACGGTACGGTGACGGTCGTCTCGTCCGGACGGCCCTTTGAGGTGACGACGCTCAGGACCGATCTCGAAACCAATGGGCGGCACGCCGTCGTCGCGTTCACCCGCGACTGGGCCGGTGATGCCGGACGTCGCGATTTCACGATGAATGCCATCTATACCGATGCCGACGGCAGTCTGCACGATCCCGTCGGCGGTATCGCCGATGCGCTTGCCGGCCGCGTCCGCTTTATCGGGAACCCGATCGAACGAATCGAGGAGGATTATCTCCGCATCCTGCGTTTCTTTCGGTTCCATGCCCGTTACGGTCGCGGCAAACTCGACGCGGTGGGGCTTGATGCGGCCGTCAGCCTGCAGGAGGGAATCGGCCGGCTGTCGCGCGAACGAATCGGTGCCGAGATGCGCAAGCTGGTGATGGCCATGGGGGCTATGCCGGCGCTCGCTGTTATGGACGAGACGGGCATCCTTGCCCGCATTCTGCCCGGTGGCGGCGCTTTGGCGCGCCTCTCGACGGCGATCGACCTGGCAAACCGGCATGATTCACCATTTGGGCTGGAGGCAAGGCTCGCCGCGCTGGCGGTGGATCGGCATGCGCTCGCCGATGCCTTGCGACTGTCGGGTCGGGAGAGCAAGCAAATCGCAGCGATCGTCTTGTGGAGCCAAGAATTCGCCGCACGCATGGATGAGATGACCGTTCGCCTCGCCGTCATTCGGACCGGCAATGACGTAGCCTCCGCCGCACTGCTTCTCGCGGCAGCCGAACGAGGGCGCGATTCGGCGACGGACCTCGTGCCGCTCGCCCGAACCTTCCGCCCCCCGGAATCGCCCGTGACGGCCGCCCGCCTGATTGCTGAAGGCTATGCGCCCGGACCGGCGCTGGGTGCCGAACTTCGCCGCCGCGAGGCGGCCTGGATCGCTGCCGGCTGCCCGGCCGAGTTCAAAGACGACCTCTGAGGTAGGGGCTGTCGGGCCGTATCGAGCCCATTAGAAAATTTCTGGAATTTTTTCGCCGCCGGCTGCGGGCATGACGGTTTCTTGACCGTTTGGACAATCTATAAGCCGCTGATATTGATGGGTTATGCCGAATTTCAGATGTTTTTTGGCCGTCGGCGAAGATGGTGTTGACAGGGCAAGAATGTCCCCCTATAAGCACGTTCATCGACGGCGGCGCTGCGGCGACGTGGTGCCGGCGAGTTTCTGTTGCCTGTTCCTGGCGGTAAGCTGGTGGCGTTGAGGTGGCGGGTTTGAGGGGCTTGGTTCTCCTCGGTTCTTTGACAAGTGAATAGGAAGAAAGAGAAACGTGGCCGGCGCTTGGGGCATTCGGCACGTGACAGGCCTCTCGGGGTTTGTCGGGTGCCAAGAAGAGCTAAGTCCGGAATTCACGTTTCTTGATACTAAGGACCGTTTCGGTTGGATCCTTTCGGGGGTTTGATTGGAATGGACCTCGTCAAGTGAACTTGTGATTTCGGGAAAGAACTCTTGAACATGAGAGTTTGATCCTGGCTCAGAACGAAC
>NZ_JAMDLH010000007.1 GCF_023721755.1 Pleomorphomonas sp. NRK KF1
TGGTACTCCGTCTCAAGACGCGGGAGAGTAGGTCGCTGCCAGGCCTGCAAAGGGCAAGACAAGACAACAAAACACACGACACAAACCTCTTCACAAAACAAACAAACACACAAAGCCCTCCGAGAGAGAAATCTCCGGAGGGCTTTGTCGTATCACGAACCTCAAACGTAGAAACGCTAACGCGTCTTTACAATCGCAGCTGTCCGGCCGCGGATGGCTACCGCATGTCGCGCTCATAGCGAAGTACGACGATGTTGCCGCGGCGGTTGGGTGTCTCCCTGGCGTGCTCACCGGTCAGGCGAAAGCCGACCCGTTCAAGAAGTTTCATCGAGGGGATGTTCCCCCGATCCACGGTGGCGAAGATCGAGGCGAGAGATGCATCCTGAGCCGCGATCAGGTGCTGGATAGCCTCGCTTGCCAGTCCAAGGCCGCGATGCCTCGGCACGAGCCAGTATCCGAGCTCAGCGGTGGTGCCGCTTCTGACCAGGCCGATGACGCCGATGAGTTCATCCGATCTTCTCGACGCGATGGCGTAGGCCTGAGGCGGGTTCATGCTTGCGTTGTCGGTAATGAAGCTTTCGGCATCCTCACGCCGATAGGGGAAAGGCACCGTAGGCAGCCATTGCGCAGTGTCCCAGTCGTTCAGCGCTTCAACGAGGCGAGAAACGTCCTTCGCTTCAAGAGGGCGCAAGCGAATCCGTTCGGTGTCGACAATGTTCAAGGACATCTGCACCCTGTCTGATTGGTAACTGAGGCCAGCTGCAACGCATTCACTCCGGGCGCGACCAGACGTAGATGCCAATCAACACGAAAGTCGAGGCGACGATCGCCATGAGCATCAGGCCGGGCTGGCTCCCTTTGTAGAAGGCATAGAAGCCGAGCGCCATTCCGACCGTCGACAGAAGTTTGCCCGAGCGCGGAATGGCGCCTCGCTCCCGCCAGGCGGCGAGGAGCGGCCCGAAACGGCGGTGCGACAGCAGCCACGCCTCGAGGCGAGGCGACGAGCGCGCGAAGCAGGCGGCGGCAATCAGGAGAAAGGGCGTCGTCGGCAAAAGCGGAAGCGCCACGCCGATCGCCCCGATGACCACCATCAGGCAGCCGATGATCAAATAGGCCTGACGCATGCACCAAACCGTTTCGTCGCGGTGGGCGAGAGCGCCCATTTCCGAGAACGAGACTATGCGAGGCGTTCGCAACGGGCAACCGGGGACAAGCACGCGGGCTATACGCGTTCCGCTTCCGTCAGGTTCCGCCCGGAAGGTCAAAACCTGACGGAAGCGGTATTGGTTGACGATGGCACGGGCTTGGAGCTTATCCACCGGTGGAGACTTTGCCTTGCATACGTAGTGTCTCGTATGGTTTGGTGCCCGGTCATCTTGACGACGCACCGGCTTGATGTTTTTGTCCGCAGGAAAGCTGTCGCGATCGCGGGCGCCATGTCGTGATCGACGGGGCCGCGACGCCACGCCGGAAAGGACCGAGACTTGATCACTCTGAACCAATCGTCCACCGCCTTCACCCGTTCGCTCGCCAGCTCCAGCCGCGCCGTCAAGGTGACGGCGGTCGTGTTCGGCTCGCTGCTGATCGCCGCCGCGTCCCAGATCGAGGTGCCCTTCTTCCCGGTGCCGATGACGATGCAGACGTTCGCCGTGTTGCTGGTCGGTCTGCTGTTCGGCGCCCGCCTCGGCGCCGCCGCTGTTGTCGCCTATCTGGCCGAAGCGGCCATCGGCCTGCCGGTGCTGTCGGGTGGTGATACGCTGTGGACGCTCCTCGTCAAGCCGACGACCTCCGGTTATCTCGTCGGCTTCGTGGGCGCCGCCTTTGTTGCCGGACTGATTGCCGAGCGCACCGCCGGCCGC
Organism: Pleomorphomonas sp. NRK KF1; assembly: GCF_023721755.1. Taxonomy (GTDB): domain Bacteria; phylum Pseudomonadota; class Alphaproteobacteria; order Rhizobiales; family Pleomorphomonadaceae; genus Pleomorphomonas. Next base: position 1,860 of record NZ_JAMDLH010000007.1, read on the forward strand.
ATCTGGGGCCTCGTCGTGGCCGCCGTCGCTGGTGAAGCGGTGCTGATGGTGCTCGGCGTCGCTTTCCTCGCTTGGCTCATCGGCGTGGAGAGCGCCGTTACTTACGGTTTCGTTCCGTTCGTTCTCGGCGATGTCTTGAAGATCGTGCTGGCCGTGGCGGTCGCCCGCGGCTTGGGGCGCCTGTCGCTTTCGACGGCGCTCTGAGGCAGGCTCATTTCAGAAAACGTTCAGGCGGCCGCCGGTTTTCCCGGCGGCCGCCGTTTTATGGAGATAAGTCGCTTTTCTGCGCTCCGATTCAGGCTTTGGAAACGATCAGCTCGCAAACTGCTCACCCGCGGGGGCGGCTGCGACCATTCTGTCGAGCCGAGGAGTGACGAGGGCGATGATCAGATCGGGCGCAATCGAGAAGAAGCGGCTGCGCGAGCTCTATCGCTACCGCATTCTGGATACGCCTCCCGAGCCCGAGTTCGACGGTCTTTGCGATCTCGCCCGTAGCCTGCTTGGCGCCGAGGCGGCCGTCATCACCTTTCAGGACACCGACCGTTCGTGGTGCAAGGCCTTCGCTGGCCGGCACGTAGCCACGCTTCCGCGCTCCGTTTCGGTGAGCGAGCAGGTCGTCGTGGCCGGCAAGGCAGTGGTCTACGAGAATCTCGCCAGTGATCCGTTGTTCCGCGATCATCCGCTCGTTCAGGGCGAGAACGGCATGCGCGCCGCCGTCGGCGTACCGATCGAGGTCAAAAGGGGACTTTGCATTGGCGCGGTCGTGGCGATGTTCGACGAGCCGCGGAAGATCTCGGTCGCCGATATCGAGAACCTGCAGCGCCTGACGCGTGCCATTGTCGACCGGCTGCACCTCCGCCGCATTCGTATCGAACGCGAGGTCGACCAGATCACTCGTGCCAAGAAGGATGCCGAGATTGCCGCCCAGAAGTGGGAGATCGGCAAGCAGCGGCGCCTTCTGGAGCAGACCGCCCGTCTCGCCCGCATTGGCGGATGGGAGTATGACGTTGCCGCCGACCGCATGATCTGGTCGGCGGAAATCTATCGCCTGCTGGAACTCGATGAGGCGGGCACGCCACCGGATCTCCTGACGTTGCTGGGCTATTGCCAGGAAGAAGCGGCAGGCGAAGTCAAGCGGCTGATCGTTCGCGTTCTGACGCGCGGCGAGTCCTTCGAAACGGAAATCCCGCTGACCACCGAGTCCGGCCGGCGACGCTGGGCGCGTTGCGTCTGCGAGGCGGAGGTCCAGCGCGGCAAGGTCGTTCGTCTTCTCGGTACGGTGCAGGACACGACCTTGCAGCGGGCGACCGAGGAAGAGGTCAACTTCATCGCCACCCACGACATGGTTACGGGGCTTCTCAACCGCGCCGTATTCCAGGAGAGGCTCGACCGGGCCTTGGCCTTCCGGACGCCGGCTCGGACCGTCGGTCTCTATCTGATCGACGTCGACCATTTCAAATCGGTCAACGACACACTCGGACACCATGCCGGGGACGTGCTGCTCGCCGAGGTAGGGCGGCGATTGCGCGAGGCGGTCGGCGAACTCGGCATCGTCGCCCGGCTCGGCGGCGACGAGTTCGCGCTGATGATGCCGGACTGCGGCGGCGAGAGCGAGCTGATCGCCATCGGCGAACAGATGATGCGCGGCCTGCAGGAGCCCATCGCCTATGATGCGGAGTCGATACCGGTGACCATCTCCGTCGGTATCGCGCGCTCGCCCTCCGGTACGCCGGCCGATCTGCTGTTCAAGGATGCCGACATCGCCCTTTACGAGGCCAAGGGCGAGGGGCGGAACCGCTTCGTGCTGTTCGATCGGGCGATGCGGGAAGCCATCGAGCTGCGCCACTCCATCCTCAGGGCGATCCGCCAGGCCATCGACCGGGGCGACCTGCGCCTCCACTACCAACCCAAGTATTCTCTACGCACGGGCGTGCTGGCCGGCTTCGAAGCCTTGTTGCGCTGGCACCGTCCGGACGGCTTCATCGCCAGTCCCGGCTTTTTCGGCATCGCCCTCGATGATCCGCAACTCGGCCTCGCCATCGGCGACCTTGTCATCCGCGAGGCGGTGCGTCAGGCGGCCGACTGGCGTGCGCGCGGCATCGTCTTCGATCACGTGGCGATCAACGTTGCCACGCCCCAGTTCCGGCGCGGCGACCTATGCGATTGCCTCACCGCCGCGCTCGACGAGTTCGGCGTGCCGCCGGCGGCGCTGATGGTCGAGGTAACGGAGAACGTCCTGTTGTCCAAGGTGGCCGACGAGGTGCAGACGACGCTGTCGCAACTGGCCGACAAGGGCATCAAGATCGCCCTCGACGACTTCGGCACCGGCTATGCCTCACTGAGTCACCTCAAGGATTTCCCGGTCGACCTCCTGAAGATCGATCGTTCCTTCGTGGCGACGCTGACCGAGGAACGCGAAAGCCGCTCCATCGTGCGCGGCATCACCGCGCTTGCCCACGACCTCGGCATCCCGGTGATCGCGGAAGGCGTCGAGACCTCGGCCCAACGCGACATGCTCCGGCATTTCGGTGTCGATTTCGGGCAGGGCTACCTGTTCTCGCGCGCCATGCTGCCGGCGCAGATCGAGGCGTCGGGGCTGGTCAGCATGACCGCCGCCCAAGTTCGTGCCTGAGCGCGAAACGACTTCGCCGACCGGTTTGACCCGATCGGCGATACGGCATTTCCAGATTCGTTGCAGCTGTCAGGCGGCGATCGCCGCCGCTTCTCTCGCCAGCTGCTCGATGCGCGCCCAGTCGCCCGCCTTGACGGCGTCGGTCGGCGCCACCCAGGAGCCGCCGACGCAGACGACGTTCTTCAGCTTGAGATAGTCGGCCGCGTTGTCGAGGCTGACGCCGCCGGTCGGGCAGAACACCATCTCGCCGAGCGGCGAGGCCAGCGCCTGCAGGTACTTCGGGCCGCCGGCCGGACCGGCCGGGAAGAACTTGACGATGCGGTAGCCCTTGTCGCGGGCCACCATCGCTTCCGATGCCGTGGCGACGCCGGGCAGGAGCGGAACGTTGAGCTCGATCGCCGCGTCGAGCAGATCGGGCGTCGCGCCGGGGCTGACCAGGAATTTGGCGCCCGCTTCGACGGCAGCCTTGGCCTGGGCACGGTCGAGCACGGTTCCGGCCCCGACCACGCCGCCTTTGATCCGGCTCATCGCCCGGATGGCGTCGAGCGCCGCCGGCGTCCGCAGCGTCACTTCCAGCGCCGGCAGGCCACCCTTGACCAGCGCGGTGCCGAGCGGCACGGCGTCTTCCAGGCGGTCGATGATCAGCACCGGAACCACCGGCGCGCGGCGGAGAACGGCGAGAAGGGCGGAGGTGTCGAACATGGCGTGTCCTTTGGTATCGTCGATCGTGGCGCGCTGGTCACGCCTGACGGCATGCAGGCGTCGGTTCGCACCAACCGGCAGAGGGCGGCAGGATCGTCGGCAACGCTGCGAGCATCCTACCATTCCACGCTGGTATGGCAGAAAACGACCGGATCAGCCACTCGATTCCCGAATGACCAGATGCGGAGCTATGAGTTTATGCTCGAACGGCGGCTCCTCGCCGACGATCAGCGCGTAGATGGCACGCGCCGCTTCCCGGCCGATCTCCTCGGAACCGTTCTCGACCGTGGTCAGGGCCGGTGCCCAGGTTTCCGAGCCATCGACGTCGTCGTAGCCGGTCACGGCCATATCGACGCCGGGGCGGATGCCGAGGCGGGCGAAGCTGCTCATCAGGCCGAAGGCGAGCACGTCGTTGAAGCAGACGACGGCGGACGGGCGCGGCGAATGGTTGGCGATGATTTCCGCCGCCTTGCGGCCGTCGCCCTGGGTCATCAGCTCGGGGATGTCGAGCACCGGGGTCAGACCGGCTTCGGTCATCGCCTCGCGGAAGCCGGCGTAACGGTCACGACCCGACGAGGTGGAGCGCAGGCCGCCGACGAAGGCGATGTCCTTGTGGCCCTTGCCGATCAGGAGGCGGGTGATTTCGTACATGCCGTGGCGGTCGTCGCCGCGCACGCTCGGGGCGTTGGCGCCGTCGATGTCGCGGCAGACCAGCGTCACCGGCGTGCCGGTGCGCATGATGGCTTCGATGTCGGCGACGGTGGTGCCGACGGACGGGCAGAGCACCAGACCGTCGGCGTTCTGCTGCTGCAGCACCTGGACGAAATTGCGCTGGCGCTCGATGCTGTCGCGGTGATTGCAGATGAGGATGGTGAGGCCGTAGGTCTCGAGCTCGCTCTCGACGGCGCGAAACACCTCGGCGAAATAGGGGTTGAGCACGTCGTGCACCACCACGCCGACGATGTCGGTGCGGGCGGTGCGCAGCGAGGCGGCCTGCCGGTTGTAGATGTAGCCCATCTCGGCGGCCAGCGCCTGAACGCGCTTGCGCGTTTCGGCCGAGACGGCCGGGTTGTCGCGCAGCGCCAGGGAGACCGTCGCAGTCGACACCTCGAGCTGCGCGGCGAGCTGGCTCAGCGTCACGCGGCGGCGTCGGAATCGGCGAAGGTCTTCCCGTTTGTTGGTGGTCATCTAGCGTCCTGTTTTCTGCCGTCTCAATCGATCACATGAAACATAAGGACGGGCGGCGTCAACTGAATTGCCTACGTACGGAACCGGCCGCCGACGCTTCCCTCAGGAACGCGTCGCGGCCGCCATCTCGCGGGCGTGAACGACGCGCTCGCGGTGGAAGAGATAGAGCCCCGAGGCGACGACGACGCCGGCTCCCACGAGCGTCCAGATCGACGGCACGTCGGAGAAGACGAGGTAGCCGGAGACGACCGTCCAGATGAGCTGGACGTAGCCGTAGGGGGCGAGGGTGGCGGCCGTCGCGAAGCGATGAGCGGTCATCACCAGGAAGTGGCCGAAACCACCGGCGGCGCCCATGAAGATCAGGCCGGCCCAGACAAGCGGCGACGACGGCGTCTGCCAGACGAAGAGGAGCGGGGGAATCAACAAGAGGCTCGGCACCGCGGCGAGCGAGATCACCAGCGAGCCCGGATTGACGCGCGTGGCGAGGTGGCGCGTGACGAGGTTGTAGACCGCGCCGGACATCATCGACGTCAGCGCCAGCAGCATGGCCGGGTGGAAGGTGCCGAAGCCCGGCTGGGTGATCAGCAGCACGCCGAGGAAGCCGACGGCGATGGCGCCGACGCGGCGGATGCCGATCTTCTCGTGCAGGAAGATCACCGACAGCAGGGTGATGACCATCGGCGACAGGAAGCCGATGGAGGTCACCTCGGCGACCTGCAGGTAGTGCAGGGCGCTGAAGTTGGCGAGCGTCATGATCGTCAGGAGCAAAGCCCTGAAGATCTGCAATCCGGGGCGTTCGAAGCGCCAGGCGCCGGGCGAGGACAGCGGGTTGAGCACCGCCATCGCCATCAGAAGGTTGATGACGTAGCGGAACCAGGACACCTCGATCACCGGCAGATGATAGCTCATCGCCTTGGCGGTCGTGTCGAGGCACGCAAAGACCATGGTCGAGCCGAATAGCGGGATCAGGGCCTTGAGGGGGGCGCGGGTGGGGGGAACGGGCGGCTGGGGCGAGGGCGCGCTTGGCCCGGGAAAGGACATCGGGGATTTCGCTGGCGAATGACGGGCTGGGCACCGGCGCGGGATCGCCACCGGATCGATTCAAAATCATACTAAAGTATTGTTCTGGCCGATGTAAGCCCGTTCGTCGACGGCGCCGTCAGTCTGTGGCGCCTTCCTCGGCCTCCTCGCGCAGGATCGGCGCGGCCGGCTTGGCGGCAGCTTCAATCATCTCGTCGTCGTCATCGTCCGCATGGGCGGCAACGCCGGTCGGCAGCAGGTTCTTCTCGATCTGGCGCAGGAGCTTCTTGAGGCGCTTGCGGTCCTTCTCGTCGAGGCCGGCCAGCGCTTCCTTCTCGACGCGCTTCCAGACGGCATCCACCGCGCCGGCCCGCTCGCGGCCGGCATCGGTCAGGAACACCCGGGCAAGGCGGCCGTCGGCGCTGGAGGTCTGGCGGGTGAGCAGGCCCTGCGCGCCCAGGCGGGAGATCATCTTGGTGACCGTCGGCGGCTGCACGGCGAGCTCGGCGGCGAGCTCCGACATCGACTGGCCGTCGCGTTCGGCCAGCGCCTTCAGCACGGCCTCCTGGCCGGGATGCAGGCCGATGCGGCCGAGATGGACTGCGGCGCGTGTACGATGGACGCGAGCCGCCTGCACCAGGCGGTGAGTGACGCTCTTGCGATGGTTGAAGCTCATGCCCCTCGTCTCCGTCGTCGGCGCCGGCCGACGGGCCGTCGCTCTACACCTTTGAGTGATCCCCTTTTCACATGGAACTATGACACTTATTTAGGGGCCGAAGATTTTTCCATAAGCCGCCGTCCGCCTTTGTCGTGCGTCCGTCAGGAGGGCGTGCTAGGACAGCGGTCCTCTTATCCGTGGAGATGCGCATGTCCGCTTCGGCCGCCACCCCGTCCATCCCCGTCACCGTCCTCACCGGCTACCTCGGCGCCGGCAAGACGACGTTGCTCAACCGTATCCTCACCGAGGACCATGGCAAGCGCTATGCCGTCATCGTCAACGAGTTCGGCGAGATCGGCATCGACAACGACCTCGTGGTCGATACCGACGAGGAAGTGTTCGAGATGAACAATGGCTGCATCTGCTGCACCGTGCGCGGCGATCTGATCCGCGTCGTCGAGAACCTCGCCAAGCGGCGCGGCAGCTTCGATGCCATTTTGGTGGAGACCACAGGCATTGCCGACCCCGTGCCGGTCGCCCAGACCTTCTTCATGGACGAGGAAGTGAGGAAGTTCGCTCATCTCGACGCCGTCGTCACGCTGGTCGACGCCAAGTTCTTCCTCGATCGCCTCGGAGACGCGCCGGAAGCGGAGGACCAAGTGGCCTTCGCCGACGTCATCGTGCTCAACAAGACCGATCTCGTCACGCCGGAGGAGCTGCGCGAGGTTGAGAAGACGCTGCGTCAGCTCAACCCCTACGCCAGCATTCACAAGGCCACCCGCTCGGGCGTGGCGCTTGATGCCGTCCTCGACCGCGGTTCGTTCGACCTCGATCGCGTGCTGGAACTCGATCCGTCCTTCCTGGAGGTCGACGAGCACGACCATGATCACGTCTGCGGACCGGACTGCGATCACGATCACCACCACCATGATCATGACCACGATCATCACCATCATGGCCACGAGACGCATCATGACACCGAGGTCACATCGGTGTCGCTGAAGACCGGCGAACTCAACCCCGACAAGATCCTGCCGTGGATCTCGGAAATCACCCAGGCGCAAGGTCCCAACATCCTGCGCCTCAAGGGCATCCTGGCCTTCCCCAACGAGCCCAAGCGCTACGTGGTGCAGGGCGTGCACATGATCGTCGAAGGCGATTTGCAGCGCGACTGGAAGCCCGGCGAAGCCCGCGAGAGCCGTCTCGTCTTCATCGGTCGCAAGCTCGATCATGCCGAGCTGGAAGCCGGCTTCAAGGCCGCGGCTGCCTGATCCAGCCTCAGGCGCCGGCGGCGACATCCGTCGCCTTGGCTTCCGCTTCGCTTTGCGCCTGACGGGGCGATGCTCGCCACGTCAGGCTCGCTTGGCGCCGGAAGCCGCTTCGCGGCTTCTGGTCTTTCTGCCTCAGTCGCCGGCAGGCCTCCGGCCCTTGGCTTTCGCGCTTCGCGCGGGCGCCACTTGGCGCCGGAAGCCGCCTCGCGGCTTCTGGTTCACAGCCGCTCTTGCATTTGCCAGCCGGATGACGCACTCCGGTCACGTCATTCCCACCAATGATCCGGAGCCGCCGTCGTGCCCGAGGTTACCCCGCTTCCGCTTTCCGGTTATGTCATCGACATCCATTACGTGGCCGGCGTGCCGACCTTCGTCACCGGCGACGGCGCAATCGCGCTCGGCACGGCCGGTCGTGTGGTGAAGCCGCATGCGGGTGGCATTCTCTCCTCGGCGCTCGCCGCCGACGGCAAGTCGGTGATCACCGGCGGCGACGACGGCAAGGTGATGCGCACCACGGTCGATGGCACCAGCACCCTCGTCGCCGAGCGTGGCCGCAAGTGGATCGACGTGATCGCCGCCGGCCCCGGCGGCGCCGTCGCTTTTGCATCGGGCCGCACGGTTGTGGTGGTCGACGGCAGCGGCAAGGTGCACGAGCTGGAACGGCCGCGCGCCGCGCTCGGCCTTACCTTCTTTCCCAAGGGGCTCCGTGTGGCCATAGCCGGCTATAATGGCGTCGGCCTGTGGTTCCCCGGCACCGCCGCGCCGGTGCAGGAACTCGAATGGAAGGGCTCGCACATCGCGGTGACGCTGTCGCCCGACAGCGCCAATGTCGTCACTTCCATGCAGGAGATGGCGCTGCACGGCTGGCGTTTGCGCGACGGCCAGCACATGCGCATGTCCGGCTATCCGGCCAAGGTCAAGTCGATGTCCTGGTCGGTCAAGGGGCGTTATCTCGCCACCTCCGGCGCCGGCGTTTCGGTACTGTGGCCGTTTTTCCACAAGGATGGACCGATGGGGCAGAGGCCGCTGGAACTCGGCGGCCGCCAGGAACTGGTGACCCGCGTCGCCTGCCACCCGGCCGAGGAGATCGCCGCGCTCGGTTATGACGACGGCATGATCCTGCTGAGCCGCTTCTCGGATCGCGAGGAGGTGCTGCTCGCCCGCCCGAACGGCTCGCCGCTGTCGGCGCTCGCCTGGAGCGGCAACGGCCTGGAGCTGGCTTTTGGCTGCGAAAGCGGTGCCGCCGGCCTAATCGACCTCACACGCTGATGACCGCTCTTCGCTCCTCCGTCTCCTCACGCACCACGCCGGCCAAACAGGGCGAACTCGATACCGCCTATGCGGCGCTCGCCATCCGCGAGCGGCTGCTGCCGATCAAGGTGCCGGCCTTCTACCAGCGCAAGCTCGACGAGGAAGCGGCGGCGCTCGGTCACACGGAGGGGCCGCTTCATCGCATGGTGCGGCCGACGCGCGAGCGCTTCGGCGCCCCGGCCGGCGGCGAGGTGCCGGACTGGGTCGATGACCGCGCCAACATGCCGGTGCCGGGCTCGCGGGCGATCATCCACAAGTATGCCGACCGCGTGCTGTTCATGCCGACATCGGTCTGCGCCGGCCACTGCCAGTATTGCTTCCGGCAGGACGTGCTGACCGATGCCCACGCCGAAGGCGGCGACCTCAAAGGCCTTGGCGCCGAGGTGGAGCGGCTGACGGCCTATCTCGGCTCGCGGCCCGAGGTGTCGGAAGTGGTGCTGTCTGGCGGCGATCCTCTGACGCTGTCCTTGCGTGACCTTGCTTTGGTGCTTCAGGGCATTCGCACGGTTCCGACCATTCGGTCGATCCGCCTGCATACCCGCACGCCAGCCTTCGCCCCGAAGATCTTCGGCGACGACAAGAAGCTCGATCTTCTCGCCGAAGCGGACGTTCGACTCGTCCTGCACTTCGCCCACCCTTACGAGATCTGTGGCGAGGTGGCGGAGGTGCTCGACCGGCTCGATCGGCATCGCATCCGGCTCTACAATCACTTTCCGCTGCTGCGCGGGGTCAACGACCATCGCGACGTGCTGGCGCGCCTCATCGAGACGCTCGACGATCACCGGGTGCGCACGCTGTCCGTCTACGTACCCGAACCGATCCGTCATTCGGCGCCCTTCCGGGTGACGCTCGACCGCTTCTTCGCGCTGCAGGACGAGCTCACCGCCACGACGCCGAGCTGGATCAATGCCGTCCGCTTCACCCTGGACAGCCCGGTCGGCAAGGTCCGGCGCGAGCATGTCGTGGCGCGCGACCGATCGGCTGGCCTCGTCACCTTCGAGAAGGCCGGCCAGCGCTTCGTCTTCCCCGATTTTCCCAACGAGCTCGACGTTCCCGGCGACCGGGACACGCTGCTCTGGAAAGGCTGATCAGGCCGTCGCCTTCGGCAGGAACAGCACCACCGCGAACAGGATCGCGCCGCCGAGGGCCAGGAAGGATGCCGCGGCGACCAGCGGCTCGAAACTCGGGTTGCCGTTGAGCAGCAGCACGAGCGAAGGAAACATCACCACGGCGGCGATGGTGTTGAGCGCCCAGAGAATCTTCGGCAGGCGGCCGGTGCTCCTGGCCGGATTGAGGCCGAAGAAGATGCCGTAGACGGCCATCACCACGAAGCCGATCAGGTTGAGATGGGCGTGGGCGCCGGCGGCGGCGTGATTGCCGCTCGCCGACATGTAGATGCCGAACAACATGCCGACGATCAGCAGGACGGCGGCGGTGCGGAAGTACAGGAGCGAAATGGGATTGCTCACAATGGTCTCCATGCCGGCAAAAAGTCCGGTCAGAAAGATCATACTGCATAATAAGTAAAAATACAGCGGCAACCTGATGAAGCGACTGGTCCGCTTTCATCAGAGAACGCCGATCTTTGGCGCGGAACCGGCGGAAACCGCCGCGCTCTTTGGCTCGGCATGGCCTAGCTCTCCTCGGGTTCCGTGGTGACCGATTGTTCCGTCACTGCCCAGATGGAGAAACGCCATGACTGCCTGCCGCCTTGTTCCCATCGGCCGCGTCGTCCAAACCGGCGAAGGTTCTTTGATGGAGATCGAATCCAGGTATCGGGAAGGTCTCGTCGGTCTCGACGCCTTTCGTTGGATTGTCGTTTACTGGTTCGCCCACAAGGCTGAACGGGCGAGGGAGACGCCGCTCGTGCTGCCTGCACCTTATCGCGGCGCCCCGGAACGGCTGGGCGTGTTCGCGACGCGGTCGCCGCTTCGCCCCAACCCGCTCTGCATGACCGTGGTGGAACTCGTCGGCATCGACATGGCTGCCGGCATTGTCCGCCCCGGCTGGATCGACTGCGATGACGGTACGCCGATCCTCGACATCAAGCCGTACCAGCCGAGTCTGGACCGGGTCGAGATCCCGGAGCCGCCAGCATGGTGTGCCGCTTGGCCGCGTTCGGTGGAAACGTCGGGCGCCTTCGACTGGTCTTCCGTCTTTACCGACTGATACTGTTTCCGTCGGGTTTCGACCTTTCGGGCGGAATCTGACGGAGGCGGAAGCGCCCGACCGGGCGCCGGCCGGTCAGGCCGAAACCCGCTTGATCCGGACGAGTCCGGATCAAGCGGAACGCGTATGAGGTGGCGCTTTTGTTTGCCGGGCGGCCGTTGCATGCTGACGCCATGCGTGCGAACCGGCAGATCATCGAGGACATCATGCGGTGGGTCGACGAGCGGCTTGCCGACGATCTGAGCGTCGCCGCCATGGCGAAGCGCGCCGGTTACTCGGAGGCCCACTTCTCACGCTTGTTCTTGGCGGTGGCTGGCGAGAGCCCGGCTTCCTGGCTCACCGGCCGCCGGGTGACGCGGGCCGCCGAGCGCCTGCGGTCCGGCCGGGCGCACGTGCTCGACGTCGCTCTGGAGTGCGGCTTTGTCGACGTGACCACCTTTGCACGGGCGTTCCGCCGCCGCACCGGCCTGTCGCCCAGCGCCTACCGTCGGGCACTGAGGGCGGATGGCGGGTGCTCGGTCGGGTTGGTCCGTGAGGCTGGAACCGTTGCGTCGCCGGCCTTTTGCCTCTCGGCGCTGACGGTCGATGTCCTGGACGATACCGCGGCGCCTGGCGGTCTCTGGCGGGCCGTGTTGCTGCACCTGGAAGAGGCTGGCTTGCGAGTCGACAGAAGGGACATGCGGCAGGTGGCGTTCTGGCGCGGCGATCCGCAGACACGCTACACCTGCGCCGTCGGCTTCGTGTGCGGCACGGGCGAGGACCTGCCGCTGCCATTCGCCCTGCTGCGCGTTCCAGCCGCTCTTTGCCGAAGGTTCGTGATCGAACGTCCGGACGAGACCCTGGCGGCTGCCTATGAGGCGATCTACGAGGATTTGTTGCCGGCGGCCGGAGATCGGCTGGCCGCCAACTTCGTCATCGAGCGCCCTCGCCCGGATGGGGGCGAGGGCGTCGAAATCCTGGTTCCGATCGTTGGAACGGTGGATGGAGCCGACCGCTGAAGTTTTACCGCACCAGAATGTTGCGGAAGCTCCAGGGATCGCTTTCGTCGATATCCTCGGGGAAGAAGCCGGGACGACCGGCGAGCGGCGTCCAGTCGGTGTAGTAGCCCTTCACCGGTCCGAGATAGGGCATCTGAATCTCAAGGCAACGCTTGTGATCCATTTCGTCGGTCTCGACGATGCCGGCTTCGGGATTCTCCAGCGCCCACACCATGCCGGCGAGCACCGCCGAGGTGACCTGGAGGCCGGTGGCGTTCTGGTAGGGGGCGAGCTTGCGCGCTTCCTCGATGGTCAACTGCGAGCCGTACCAGTAGGCGTTCTTGCCATGGCCGTAGAGCAACACGCCGAGCTCGTCGGCGCCATCGATGATCTTGTCCTCGGACAGCACCTCGGTCGCCTGTTGCACCTGGCCGCCCTGGCCGAACATCTCGTGCAGGGAGAGCACGGCGATGTTGGCGGGATGATAGGCGTAGTGGCAGGTCGGCCGGTACTCTGGGTGAGCGCCTTCGCCGACGGTGTAGTAGTCGGCGATGGAGATCGCCTCGTTGTGCGTGACGAGGAAGCCGAACTGCGGACCCGGCGTCGGGCACCAGGTGCGGACGCGCGTGTTGGCGCCGGGCTGGAGGAGATAGATGGCCGCCTGGCAGCCGCCGTCGTGGTGGCGCGCCGTTTCCGGCTCCCAGGTCTCGCCGGTGCCCCAGCCGAGTTCGGCCGGCTGCAGGCCTTCCGACACGAAGCCGTCCACCGACCAGGTGTTGCGGAAGACGTCCATCGAATGGGGGATGAGCGTGCGCTGGGTGTCGCGCTCGGCGATGTGGATGCCCTTGACCCCGATGGTCTGCATCAGCTTCGCCCAGTCTTCGCGACCCTTGGGCGGTGCGTAGGCGATCCCCATGTCGCGGGCGAGGTTTTCCAGCGCCACCTTGACGAACCACGAGACCATGCCGGGGTTGGCGCCGCAGCAGGAGACGGCCGTGGTGCCGCCCGGATTGGCCCGCTTCTCGGCGCGAACGGCTTCGCGCAGCCAGTAGTTGGTACGATGGGCCGGCTCGATCTCCTTGTCGAAGTAGAAGCCTTCCCAGGGTTCGGCGACGGTGTCGATGTAGAGCGCGCCGATCTCCCGGCAGAGCTTTAGGATGTCGAGCGAGCCGGTGTCGACGGACAGGTTGACGCAGAAGCCCTGGCCGCCGCCCTGGGTGAGCAGCGGCGTCAGAATGTCGCGATAGTTGTCGGGGGTGATCTTCGCCTGGATGTAGCGGATGCCGTGGTAGGCAAGGATGTCCTTGCCGGCGTCGCTGGGATCGATGACGACGAAGCGCGATCGGTCGAATTCAAGGTGCCGTTCGATGAGCGGCAACGTACCGCGTCCAATGGAGCCAAAACCGATCATGACGATGGGACCGGTGATCGTGCCATGCACGGGCGATGAATTCATTCAAACCTCTCCTGTCGCGGCACCCCTGGTGCCGGAAGATCTCCGCGTCTTGCAGGTCAACGGGAATAGCTAATCATGGGTGAAACGGCGGCGCCTGTGCCTTCCATGCCGTACCCGGCAGACATTAGAGCATGCCGTCGCAAAGTTTTCCAGTCGCGCCCTCGGAAGAAATTCCGAGGTTCGACATTCGGCTCGGCCGAGAAAACCGATGGTAGTCGGCGACGGCGCGGAGGCGTGGCGCGGTGAACTTCGCAGGCGCTCGAAAGACCGCAATGCGACCGACTAAATCCAGCCCTGGAGTTCGCGACGCACCACGTTCTCGATGACCGCCATGCCGTCGTCGCCATCGTTGAGGCAGGGGATGCGGGCGAAGTTGACGCCGCCGTTCTCGCGGAAGATGTCGGCGTTCTCGACGCCGATCTCCTCGATCGTCTCCAGGCAATCGGCGACGAAGCCCGGCGTCATGACGGCAAGCGACTTGACGCCCGACCGGGCCAGCGCCTCGACGGTCTTGTCGGTATAGGGCTGGAGCCATTCCTCCGGTCCGAAACGCGACTGGAAGGTGACGCGGAGCCGATCCTCGTTCCAGCCGAGGCGCTCGCGCAGGAGGCGCGCCGTCTTCTGGCAGTGGCAGTAGTAGGGATCGCCCTTGCGGAAATAGCTCTGGGGTATGCCGTGGAAGGAGGCGAGCACCACCTCGGGTTCGAAGGCCAGCGTGGCGAGATGGCTTTCGACGGAACGGGCGAGGGCGTCGATGTAGACGGGGTCGTCGTGGTAGGGCGGCACGGTGCGCAGCGCCGGCTGCCAGCGCTTGGTGATGAGGTGCGCGAAGGCCTTGTCGTTGACCGTGGCCGTTGTGGCCGCGGCATACTGAGGATAGAGCGGGTAGAGAAGAATGCGTTCGCATCCAGCGGCCTGCAACGCGTCGAGGCGGCTGGTGATCGAGGGATTGCCGTAGCGCATCGCCCAGTCGACGGTCACGGCGTTGCCGAGGCGGGCGCCCAGCTTCTCCGCCTGCGAACGGGTGTAGGTGCGCAAGGGGCTTTCGTCGCGCTCGCGGTTCCAGATGGTGTCGTAGTCGCGGCCCTTCTTCTGAGGCCGGGTGTTGAGGATGATGCCGTAGAGAACGGGGTACCAGATGAGACGTGACGTCTCGATCACCCGCCGATCGCTCAGGAACTCTTCAAGATAGCGGCGCATCGATCGGCGATCGGTGCCGTCGGGCGTGCCGAGGTTGACGAGAAGAACGCCGACCTTGCCATGGGGAACGACGGGATGATTGGGCGGCAACGACATTTCGGCTCGATCCAGGCTGTGACTTTAGAGAATTTCTAGCCGAAAGCGGCGCGGCGCGCGAGGCCCCAAGCAAGAGGATGGGCCCTTTTGGCGCGGCGCTCCGCGCTCATGACGAAAATCCGCCAAGACCATATGGGTATTGCGTATTCCCTGCGGGTTGCTTGTGCTTCTCGCCGAAAATGAGCTATGGAAGCCCGGCCTCCGCAAGAAAAGCCAGGGAGGTGGCGGGGATGACGCGCGCCGCTCACGGGGAGCGGCGACATCCGGCCAGGGGAATACAATGCGAGGTTTGCTCAAGGTGTGCGCGGCGATCGACGCACTGAACGTCGGCGTCAACTATTTCGCTCGTTGGCTGGTGCTGGCGGCGATCCTGCTGTCGGCGGGCAATGCCATCGTTCGCAAGGTCTTCAACTACTCTGCCAACTCGCTTCTGGAAGGGCAGTGGTACCTCTTCTCCGGGGTCTTCCTGCTCTGCGCCGGCTATACTCTGCTGAAGGGCGAGCACGTGCGGATCGACATTCTCGCCTCTCGCCTCAGCCGGCGGACGCAGGTCGTGATCGACATTTTCGGTACGCTGTTCTTCCTGCTGCCGTTCACGGTGGCGGCCATCTGGCTGAGCTGGCCGCAGGTGGTGTCGAAGGTTCTGTCCGGCGAGGTGTCGTCGAGCGCCGGCGGTCTGCCGCTGTGGCCGGCCTGGATCCTGATTCCCATCGGTTTCTCCCTGCTCGGCCTGCAGGGCATCAGCGAGATCATCAAGCGCCTCGCCTTCCTTTCGGGCAACGGACCGGACCCGTCTCCGGCCCACGCCGCCCATAACTGACCGGACGAGGACCGCCCACCATGACCGCCTTCCTCGTCGCCAACCTCGCGCCGATCATGTTCGGCTCGATGCTGCTGTTCCTTCTGATCGGCTATCCCGTCGCCTTCGCGCTCGCCGCCTGCGGTTTCGGCTTCGGCCTGATCGGCATCGAGCTTGGCCTTTTGTCGCCCAACCTGTTCCAGGCCATTCCCGACCGCGTCTGGTCGATCATGAGCAACGACACGCTGCTCGCCATCCCCTTCTTCACCTTCATGGGGTTGGTGCTGGAGCGTTCGGGCATGGCCGAGGACCTGCTCGACACCATCGGCCAGCTGTTCGGCCCGATCCGCGGCGGCCTCGCCTACGCGGTGATCTTCGTCGGCGCTCTGCTCGCCGCCACCACCGGCGTGGTCGCGGCCTCCGTCATCGCCATGGGCCTCATCTCGCTGCCGATCATGCTGCGCTACGGCTACGACCGGCGCGTCGCCTCCGGCGTCATCGCCGCTTCGGGCACGCTGGCCCAGATCATCCCGCCGAGCCTGGTGCTGATCGTGCTGGCCGACCAGCTCGGCCGCTCGGTGGGCGACATGTACGAGGGCGCGCTCTATCCGAGCCTCATCCTGACGGTCTTCTACGCGCTGTTCGTGTTCGTCGTGTCGATCGTTCGGCCGAAGTGGGTGCCGGCCCTGCCGCCGGAGGCGCGGACGCTGCGCGGCTGGCGGCTCGCCGGCAAGGTGCTGACGTCGCTGGTGCCGCCGCTGGTGCTGGTCTTCCTGGTGCTCGGCACCATCTTCATCGGCGTCGCCACGCCGACGGAGGGCGGCGCCATGGGCGCGGTGGGGGCGCTGCTGCTCGCCATCTCCAATCGTCGCCTGACCTTCCGCATGGTGGTGCAGGCGCTGGAACAGACCGCCAAGCTCTCCGCTTTCTGCATGTTCGTGCTGCTGGGCGCGCGCGTCTTCTCGCTGACCTTCTACGGCATCAACGGCCACCTCTGGGTGGAGAGCCTGCTGGCCGGCCTGCCGGGCGGCGAGGTCGGCTTCCTGATCGTGGTCAACCTCCTCGTCTTCTTCCTTGCCTTCTTCCTCGACTATTTCGAGCTGGCCTTCATCATCATCCCGCTGCTGGCGCCGGTCGCCGAAAAGCTCGGCATTGACCTCGTGTGGTTCGGCGTGCTGCTCGGCATCAACATGCAGACGTCCTTCATGCACCCGCCGTTCGGCTTCGCGCTGTTCTTCCTGCGCTCGGTGGCGCCGAACCATCCTTACGTCGACAAGATATCCGGCGTGAGAACGGCGCCGGTCACCTCGTCGCAGATCTACATGGGCGCCGTCCCCTTCGTGTTGATCCAGGTGGTGATGGTGGCGCTGGTCATCCTGTTCCCCGGCGTGGTGACGCACTACAAGGCCGACCGTCAGGAGATCGACCTCGACAAGGTCAAGATCGACATCATGGCGCCTGCGCCGGCCGCACCGGCCTTCGGCGATCCTGCCGCGGCGGGAGGCAGCCCGTTCGGAGCGCCCGCCGCTCCGTCCTTCGGCGGCCCCGCGCCGGACTTTGGTGCTGCGCCTGCCGCCCCCGGGGCAAGTTCGTTCGGCAGCCCGGCCGCACCTGACTTTGGCGCTGCGCCCGCCGCACCGCCGCCGTCGGGTCTGCCACAGCCCGATTTCGGGGCGACTCCGGCGCCCTGAGTTGGCGGTCGGACAATTTTGCCATAATCGACAGGCACGTCTGCCATTGAAGGTCGGCGGCTTCCACGCTGCCAAGCGTGAGGGTTTCCCGTGACACAGCTGAAGTCGAGCCGTCCCCGCCTCGCCGTCGTATTCGGTGGGCGGTCCACCGAACACGGGGTGTCGGTGATGTCCGCCGTGAACGTGATCGGGGCGATCGATCCCGATCATTTCGAGGCGGTGCCGATCTACGTCGATCGCGAGGGCGTGTGGCGCCTGAGCAGCTTCGAGGACGGCAAGCTCGCCCGTCCGGAGAGCGGACCGGAGCTGGCGCTGCTGCCGGGTGGCGGCGGCCGGCTGGTCGTCATCGACGGTGATGCGGACGTACCGCCCATCGACCTCCTCTATCCGCTCATCCACGGCCAGAACGGCGAGGATGGCTCGCTGCAGGGGCTTGCCCGCGTGGCGCGTCTGCCGCTTGTCGGCTGCGACACGCTCGGTTCGGCGACGACGCTCGACAAGGAGGTGGCCAAGCGTCTCTTGCGCGACGCTGGTCTGCCGGTCGCACGGTCGGCGACGATCCGTCGGGGCGATGTACCGGCCTTCGACACGCTCGCCCATGATCTCGGCCTGCCGCTGTTCGTCAAGCCGGCGTCGCAGGGATCCTCGGTCGGTGTCAGCAAGGTGGCGAGCGCCGGCGATTATACGGCGGCGGTGGCCACCGGATTCAAGTACGATCGCAAGCTGCTCGCCGAGGAGTTCATCCGCGGCCGCGAGATCGAATGCGCCGTGCTGGAGGATGAAGATGGCACGCTTGTCGTGTCGCGACCGGGCGAGATCGCACCGGCGGAGAAGCACGGCTTCTACAGCTATGACGCCAAGTATGTCGACAAGGACGGCGCGGCGCTGATGGTGCCGGCCGACCTGCCGGAAGACATCGAGCGAGAGCTGCGGCGGGCTGCCGCCGCCGCCTTCCGCGCTGCCGGCTGCGACGGATGCGCCCGCGTCGACTTCTTCGTCTGCGCCGATGGCCGCTTCGTCGTGAACGAGATCAACACCATTCCCGGCTGCACCGACATCAGCATGTTTCCGATGGCCATGGCGGCAAGCGGCACGCCGATGCGTCTGGTCATCGACTGCCTCGTGCGACAGGCGTTCGCGCGCCATGCCGAGGCCGATCAGCTCGGCAGCTGATCAAAATGAAAACCGCCCGGCCATGATGGGCGGGCGGCTCTCGATGGCGTTTCGGGCGAGGTCGCTTATTTGCCGGCGGCCTGCTGCGAGTAGACGTAGCTGTCGAAGTTGTACTCGGCGACGCGGAACCACTGGTAGCTCTCGGCGCGGAACTGCTTCCACGGCTCGTAGATCTTCTTGAAGGCCGGGTTCTTCGCCGCTTCGTCCTCGTAGAGCTTGAAGGCGGCGTCGTAGGCGGCGTCGAGGATCTCGCGGCTGAACGGCCGGAGCTGCACGCCCTGGGCGACAAGCCGCTTCAGGGCGGCGAAGTTGCGGGCGTCATAGGCGGCGGTCATGTCGTCGTTGGCGAGCGCGGCGGCGGCCTTCAGCACGGCCTTGTAGGCGTCGGGCAGCTCTTCCCACCTCTTCTTGTTGATCATGTACTGCAGCGCCGACGAGCCTTCCCAGAAGCTCGGGTAATAGTAGTACTTCGCCACCTGGTAGAGGCCGAGCCGCTCGTCGTCGTAGGGGCCGACCCACTCGGTGGCATCGATGGTGCCCTTTTCCAGCGCCGGGTAGATGTCGGGCGCCGGGATCTGCTGCGGCACCACGCCGAGCGACGACAGCACCTTGCCGCCGACGCCGCCGACGCGGAACTTCAGGCCGTTGAGGTCGGCAACGGTGTTGATTTCCTTGCGGAACCAGCCGCCCATCTGCGTGCCGGTGTTGCCGCCGAGCAGCATCACCGCGTTGTAGTTGGCGAGGAAGTCGTTGAAGAGATCGAGGCCGCCGCCCTGGAGGATCCAGGCCTGCTGCTGGCGCGTGTTGAGGCCGAAGGGCAGCGAGGTGGCGATGGCGAAGGTCAGGTCCTTGCCGATGAAGTAGTAGGAGGCGGTGTGGGTGATCTCGACGGTGTCGTTCTGCACGGCGTCGAGCACCTGCAGCGGCGGAACCAGTTCGCCGGCCGGGAAGACCTGGATCTGGAACTTGCCGTCGGTCGCCTCGGACACGGTCTTGGCGAACAGCTCGGACGAACCGAAAATGGCATCGGTGGACTTGGGGAAGCTGGAGGCGAGGCGCCACTTGATCTCCGGCAGCGACTGCGCGATGGCCGGCATGGCGAGCGTTCCCACGCTCGCCGCGGCGCCGGTGGAGACGAGCCCGGCCTTCCTGATGAACTGACGACGATCCATGCGATCCTCCCCTTGCCCCTTATTCACTGGCCCCGCGCGGCGCGGCGGCATCGTTGAAACTCGAAAGCGCCGGCCCGATCCGCGAGCGGGCCGAGCCGGCACGGCGGGCATTAAAAGCGGAAAAACCGGCATTGCGCAATTAGGTGATGCTCCAATCCTGCAAACTTTTCCGAAAGTTGCGCAAAATCGTCGTGGCGGCGCCAAAAGGCTGCCGCGCCCAAAGAATGGTCTTCCTGACGGTCCGTCGGATCGGCTAACAAGAAGGCACCTTCAACGCTTCGGATCCTCCCATGACCACACCCGTCGTCCTCTTCACTTCCGACTCCCGTGATTTCGACGGCTACACTTGGCACTGCGCTCCCACCACCTATCTCGAGGCGGTGCTCGCGGTGTCCGGCGGCATGCCGCTGATCCTCTCGGCCTTCGGACCGCGCCTCGATCTCGACGCCGTGCTCGATCGGGTCGACGGCGTCGTTGCGACCGGGTCGAAGAGCAACGTCCATCCGTCCCATTATGGCGTCGCGGCCACCGAGGCGATGGGGCCCTACGACGAGGTGCGGGATGCCACCAGCCTGCCGTTGATCCGGCGCGCCATCGAGCGCGGCATTCCGCTTCTATGCATCTGTCGCGGCTTGCAGGAGCTCAACGTCGCGCTGGGCGGCACGCTTGCCTCGGACGTCCAGGATCTGCCGGAGCGCATGGATCACCGCCACCCCGACGTTGCCGACATGGACGGCAAGTTCGCCATCCGTCATGGCGTGACGATCGCCGCCGGCGGCTGTCTCGGCCGCATCGTCGACGAGGAGATCCAGGTCAACTCGCTGCACCGGCAGGCGGTAGCGCGTCTGTCCGACCGTCTTTCCGTCGAGGCGACGGCGCCGGACGGAACCATCGAGGCGGTGTCGGTGAAGGGGGCGTCCGGCTTCACGCTGGGCGTCCAGTGGCACCCCGAGTATTGGGCGACCACCGACGGTCCGTCGAAGGCCATTCTTGAAGCCTTCGGGGCGGCGATCGCCGCCGAGGCCGACAAGCGCTGATGCCGATGGCGCCTCAGCCCCAGAGCGAGGCGCCGAACATCAGAAGGCCGAACAGCAACACGGCGATCGCGGCGCCCGCCTCGACGACGGTGTGAAGATGCCGGGCTGCTTCTCCACCTCCGGCGGCGGCGATGCGGACGGCAAGTCCCCGCGTCGTGACGGTGGCGAGCGTCAGAAGCGCGACGGTCAGGCCGGTGCCGAGCGCCATGGTGAAGGCCGAGGCGATGCCGGCGATCAACAGGCCCTGGCTGAGCGCGAAGACCAGAACGATCAGCGCGCCCGTGCAGGGGCGGAGGCCGACGGCCACCACGGCCGACCACGCCTTCTTCCAGTCAAGACGTCCGGAGGCGATCTCCGGCGGCGGCGCATGGACGTGACCGCAGGTCGCGTCGTGGACATGCCGGGCAGGTTTCAGACCAAGCCGATGCTCGTGACCGCAGCCGTCGTGATCCTCCGCCGCAGCGAAGCTGGTGGCGAGAACGACCGGTGCCCCACCCACCGTCACGGCAACGGGCGCGTAGCGTTCGGCAAACCAGCGGGCGAGTGGGCGGGCGATCTTGCGCCAGACCAGCCAGAGGCCGAGGAGGACGATCAGCGCGAAGGAGCCCGTCTCGAGCAGGGCGGCCGCGCGCGTCATGGCAATTGAGGTGGCGCCGAGAAGCACGGTGGCGACCAGCACCATGACCACCGCCGTCACCGCCTGGGCGAGCGCGGAGACGAAGGCGAGGATGGCTCCGTTCCGGGCCGTTTCCCTGTTGGCGAGGACATAGGTGGAGATCACGGCCTTGCCGTGGCCCGGCCCCACCGCATGCAGCACGCCGTAGAGAAACGACAGCGTCATCAGCCAGATGCCGGCGTTGCCATTGGCCTTCATGGCCGCAAGCGTTGCCGTAAGGTCCCGGTAGAAACCCGCCTGCCAGGCGGCGATGGTACGGAAGAGGCCGGGAAGGAAGCCGCCGCCGCTGGCAGCGGGTTCGGGCAAGCCGACGCCGAACGGTCCGGTCGACGCGAGAACCGGTGTTGCGGCGAGGAGCAGGATGGCAACAAGGCCAAGGCGGCGACCGGTCAAGGACATGCGATGTCGGCCCCGTTGGTCTGGCCTTCGGTGAGGAGCTGCAAGGCGGGGGGAAGCTCTCGCTGGTCGAGTGGAATCGCGGCCAGGGCCGCGGCGGTGGCCGGGTCCATGTCGGGTGGGCGGAAGGTCTTGGCGGCGCAGCCCTTGGGCGCGCCATCGAAGACGATTGGTCCGTCCTTGTCGTCGATCATGCGGAAGGCGACGAACAGGGTGGGGTCGTAGATCTCCAGCCGAGTCGAGCCGGCTGCCTTGACTGGAGCCTTGGTCGGCAGGGTGAAGAACAGGATGAGGCGGCCGCCGTCGTCCTGCAGCCAGTATTCGGTCGGCTTGTCGAAGTCGACGTCTTCGCCATCGGCAGCCGTGATGAAGGTGAAGTAGGCGTAATCCTTCAGCGAGTCGACGTTGATGTCGGCCAGCGGCTTGAGTTCGTCGACGCTGAGCTTGCCGTCGCCGTTGGTGTCGAGGCCCTGGCTGGCAAAGGCCGAATAGGCGTCGTCGAAGCGCCAGATGTTGCGGATGGCGGTGATCTCGCCCTTGCCGTCGAACACCACCTCGGCCTTGGCATCGACCCAGACGTGCGGATGGGCAAGCGCCGGCGCGGCGGCGAAGGCCGCGGCGAGCGCGGCGGCGAAGGCAATCGTCCTCTTGATCACGAGCGGCATCCGTGGAGATGGCGGCGACGGGTCGGCGCCTCCGGCGAGACATCGCTGCCAAACAAGGCGGGACGATGTCAACCCGGCTCGTCGGCCACCGTCGCCTGGCTCGTCGGGCCGTCGCTGCATCCCTCGCCGTTTTTCTGGAACCAGTCGGCCATGAAGTCGACGAAGGCGCGGATCTTGGCCGAGAGGTGCCGGCGATGCGGATAGACGACGTAGATGTTGGCTGCGCCCAACTCGAAGTCGGAGAGCACGATCTTGAGCCGGCCGGCCTCGATGTCGTCTTCCACCATCTTGTAGGGCACCGAACCGAAGCCCAGGCCGGCCAGAACCGCGAGGCGCACTGCCGACGGCGAGTTCACCTCGACGCGGCCGGATACCGCCACCGTCTGTCGGGCGCCATCGACGAGAAAACGCCAGTTGAAGCGGTTGCGCAGATTGGAATCGATGATGCAGGGAAGCCGCGTCAGGTCTTCCGGTACGGCGGGCAGGCCGTGGGTCTCGGCGACGTCGGGGTGGACCACCGTCGCGAAACGATAATCGGCAAGCTTGCGGGCGATCAGGCTGGAATCGGAGAGTTCGCTGACGCGGATGGCGCAATCGAAGCCTTCGTCGATCAGGTCGACGAAGCGATCGTCCAGCCGGAGGTCGAGGCGAATGGCGGGGTTGGCCGCCACGAAGTCCATGATCGCCTGGCCCAGCAGCGAATCGCCGAAGGTGCGCGGGGCGGCGACGCGCAAGAGGCCCGTCGGTTCGCCATGCCGCTCCCGCACCATGTCCTGAAGGTCGTCGACGCGCTGGAGGATCTCGCCGGCATCGCGGAAGTAGGCCTGGCCCAGCTCGGTCAGGGAGAGGCGGCGCGTCGTACGGTTCATGAGGCGGGCGCCCAACTCGTCCTCAAGTTCCTTTACGTATTTTGAAATCAAGGCCTTGGACCGGCCGAGCTTCCGGGCCGCCGCGGAGAATCCGCCTGCTTCGACGACCTCCACGAAGGTCCGCATGCGAGTGAATGTATCCATTATCCGCCGCCAGTTTGAGGAGTTCCGCCTTTCGACGACGCCGCACATCGGTTCCGTGGCCTCCGGAACGCCCGCACGCTGACGAAAGCGCTTTAGGGCCGACCATGTGACGGTCCAGCAATCGGCCAACCGGCAGTCACGCCCATTAACTCTAATGACCTGAATTCAATGACTTCCGTCAATATGAAAAATCGGGTCTGCGTCGCAGAATCATGCGATTTTCTGCTTTTATACGTATAGTTTACCGTGAGTGGACAATCGAATTCTTCCTGCTGAACTAATGCCGCTTGAGCAGCGCCCTTTGCACTTGCCGGTGGCGGCTTGGGAGAGGCCGCCGCACCCGCCGGCCGAGGTGTCGCAGCAGGGGCACACCACATGAAATTGACGTCACAAACGGATTTTCGAAGCACAAGGTCTTGCAGAAGAGGGCGACGCAGAGTACATGCGTCCTTGCCCAATTTCGCACGTGCCTGTGGTTGCGTGCCGGTTTCGCTAGGGCCGCTAACCGCGGTTCCGGCGAGGGCAACCGGTGACCGGAGTTAAACCGGGTCTAAGCTGCTTCTCAAGCGGCGGACGCGACTTAAAGCAACGACGTAGAGGGCTTTTTTGGTCTCTGCCGGCGCTCCAAACGTTGGCGTTACTGAAGAGGCACTACATCCTTGCCGGACGTGCGGACAGGAGCAATCCGTCCAATCAAAGGCTGCACGACCAAGAGTCTCGACCGCCCGGTGCATCTTCGCCGGGGCGCTGAGTTTTCAAGGTCGCACTGATATCCGCCGTCTTCCGGAAACGGGAGGCGATGAGGGGTGCATTCGCTCGCGCGTGCCGGGTCCACACCGGTCGCGGAGAGAGGGTTGCTCATCCTCGAAGTAGACTTTGGACGACGGAGTTCCAGGGCCATGACCGCGCGCATTCTCGACTTTCTCGCCAGCCGACGACCCGAAGGCCCCTGCCTGGTGGTCGACCTCGATGTCGTCCGCGACAATTTCAACGCGTTCCGCCACGCGCTGCCCGACACCCGCATCTACTACGCGGTGAAGGCCAACCCGGCGCCGGAAGTGTTGCAGTTGCTCGCCGATCTCGGCTCGTCCTTCGACTGCGCCTCGATCCCGGAGATCGAGATGGTGCTGGCCACCGGCGCCGCGGCCGATCGCATTTCCTTCGGCAACACCATCAAGAAGGAGCGCGACATCGCGCGCGCCCTCGAACTCGGCGTCGACCTGTTCGCCGTCGACTGCGAAGCCGAGGTCGACAAGATCGCCCGCCAGGCGGAGACGACCGGCAAGGCCCACGCCCGGGTGTTCTGCCGCATTCTCTGCGACGGTGCCGGCGCCGAGTGGCCGCTGAGCCGCAAGTTCGGTTGCGATCCGTCGATGGCCTCCGAAGTTCTCGAGCATGCCCATCGCTCCGGCCTCACCGCCTATGGAATCTCCTTCCATGTCGGTTCGCAGCAGGCCAACCTCGACGCCTGGGACGGCGCGCTCTCTTCGGCCGCCGCGATCTTCGGCGAACTGGCCGAGCGCGGCATCCAGCTGAAGATGGTCAATCTCGGCGGTGGTTTCCCGACCCGCTATCTCAAGGACGTTCCGGCGACCGAGGCCTATGGCCGCTCGATCGACGAAGCGGTGCGCCGCCACTTCGGCAACCATGTGCCCGAGACGATCATCGAGCCGGGGCGCGGCATGGTCGGCGGCGCCGGCCTGATCAAGGCTGAAGTGGTGCTGATCTCCAAGAAGAGCCGCGACGACGAGCAGCGCTGGGTCTACCTCGACATCGGCAAGTTCGGCGGTCTCGCCGAGACGATGGAAGAGGCGATCCGCTATCCGATCCGCACCCGTCACGACGGCTCCGCCACAGCGCCCTGCGTGCTGGCCGGCCCGACCTGCGACAGCGCCGACGTGCTCTACGAGAAGACGCCCTACGAGCTGCCGATCAGCCTGGAAATCGGCGACGAAGTGTTGATCGAAGGGACTGGCGCCTACACGACGACCTATTCGGCGGTGGCCTTCAACGGCTTCTCGCCGCTGAAGTCGTACATCATCTGAATTCGCTCCGGGCGGCCAGTTTCCGACCGGTACCCTTTGTGACTTCATCGCCCCGCCGGTTGCGGCGGGGGACGGGGTTGCCTCGATGATCGCCTACACGAATGAACAGGCGGGTGACGTTTTCGCCCGCGAGACGCTGCTCGACCGTGCCTTCGGGCCCGGCCGCTTCCGCAAATCCTCGGAGAAAATTCGCTCGGGGCGTCTGCCCTCCGAGGGACTGGCGCTCGTTGCCCGGGACGAAGATCGTCTCGTCGGCAGCGTGCGCCTGTGGGAGGCGGCGGCCGACCGGGCGCCGCTGTTGCTGCTCGGTCCGCTCGCCGTCGACGACGCGTGCCGTGGCGCCGGCGTCGGGGCCGGGTTGATGCGGCTCGCCATCGACAGGGCGCGGTCGCTCGGTCATGGCGCGGTTGTTCTGGTGGGAGACGAGCCCTATTACCGTCGCTTCGGCTTCTCGACGCGCGGCATGGACGGACTCGCGATGCCCGGGCCTTTCGAGCGCGACCGCTTCCTCGGCCTTGAGCTCGTTCCCGGCGCGCTCGAAGGCGTTTCCGGCGTGCTCCGGCCGACCGGCCGCCTTGCCTCCGACGAGCTCGCGACGGTTGCCGCCTGAGCTGTTTGCCATTTGAAAGTCCTTTCGGAAATGCATAGACTTGCAGGGTCTTTCCGGGAGGCTTTCCATGGACGTGTTTCTGAGCGGTGGCGATATCGCGGTCATCGCGCTGGTCTTGTTCGCGATCATCGTTCTGTTCGCCGGCATCAAGCAGGTGCCCCAGGGCTACAATTGGACGGTTGAGCGCTTCGGCCGTTATACTCGGACGCTTCAGCCCGGCCTCAACCTGATCATTCCGTTCTTCGACCGCATCGGCGCCAAGCTCAATCGCATGGAGCAGGTGCTGGACGTTCCGAGCCAGGAAATCATCACCCGCGACAATGCCACCTGCACGGTCGACGGCGTGGCCTTCTATCAGGTGCTCGACGCGGCGCGCGCCGCCTACGAGGTGTCCAACCTGCAGATGGCGATCCTCAACATCACCATGACCAACATCCGCACGGTGATGGGTTCGATGGACCTCGACAATCTCCTGTCCAACCGCGACGAGATCAACGCCCGCCTGCTGCACGTGGTCGATGCGGCGACGGAGGCCTGGGGTGTCAAGATCACCCGCGTGGAGATCAAGGACATCAATCCGCCGGCCGACCTCGTCGCCTCCATGGCCCGCCAGATGAAGGCCGAGCGCGAGAAGCGCGCCCAGATTCTGGAAGCGGAGGGCCTGCGCCAGTCGGCCATCCTGAAGGCCGAAGGCGAGAAGCAGGCCCAGGTGCTGCAGGCCGAAGGCCGGCGCGAAGCCGCCTTTCGTGACGCCGAGGCGCGCGAACGTCTTGCCGAGGCCGAGGCCAAGGCGACGGCAATGGTGTCGGAAGCGGTGGCGCGCGGCGACGTGCAGGCGCTCAACTACTTCGTCGCCGACAAGTACACCCAGGCGCTCGGCCAGTTCGCCCAGTCGCCCAACCAGAAGATCCTGATGCTGCCGGTCGAGGCTTCGGCGCTGATCGGCTCGCTCGGCGGCATCGCCGAGCTGGCTCGTGCGGCCTTCGGCGGCGATGGGCCGCAGGATGGAACGCCGCGTCGCCGCGGCGCCGTGCCGCCGGTCGGCGGCTGAGGGCGCCATCATGGGGCTCATCGAGGGATCGATCGTCTATCTCGGGCCATGGTCCTGGCTGGTGCTGGCGCTCGTGCTCGCCGGCATCGAGGTGGTGGTGCCCGGCACCTTCTTCATCTGGTTCGGCGCGGCGGCGCTGATCGTCGGCCTCATTGCCTTTGCCGTTGCGATGAGCTGGCAGGTGGAGCTGGTGCTGTTCGTCGTGCTGTCGGCGGTGGCGGTGCTGGTCGGTCGCCGCTTCTACGGCCGGGCATCCAACGAAGGCGACGGCTTCGCCAATGACCGGCTCGGCCGGCAGGTCGGCCGTTTCGCCGTCGTCGAGCGGGCCATCGAGGGCGGTTCCGGTCACATCCGTCTCGATGACACCATCTGGCGGGCCGACGGGCCGGATTTGCCGGTGGGCGCGCGCGTGCGAATCATCGGGCATCGCGACGGTCGTTTCCTGGTTGAGTCAGCGACGGCGGATTGAGGCCCGACATTGCGGCGGGCAGCCGCCTAACGGGTCGTTAACCAATTCCCTTTACCTTTCGTCAACACTGGATACCGCTCGGGGCGGTTGGCGCGGCGACGGAGGCGGGCGTGCATCGGCGGCAGACCTTTCGGGCTCTGGCGATGGCGTCGGTTCTCCTCGCCTTGCCGTCTTTTGCTCAGGAGACCGACGACACGGAGGCCGTGCCGGTTCTCAAGGGCGCGTTGCCGGCAAAGCCGGTCGATCCGATCGCCGATCCGATGTTGAGCGAGACGGAGGAGGGTGCGGCCGCCGGCTCGGGTGTCAGCCAATCCGAAAGCGTCGCCGTCACCGGTTCCGTGCTCAGGGGCAGCCTTCCCTCGTCCGAGCTCAGGGCCGTCGTCCGTCCCGTGCCGCCCAACCAGTCGGCCAAACTGCCGGCGGTGGCACCGAGCCTCCCCGTCGTCGCTCGCGAGGCCGACGCCCGTGCCGAGTACGAGCCGCTTGGGCTTCGCTTCGGCAGTTTCGTTGTGAACGCAACCGCCACGACCGGCATCGGCCTGCGCCATCATTCGATACAGGGCGACGAGACCTTCATGCGTTCGACCGGCGTGCTTGCAGCCCGCTCCGATTGGGAACGCAACAGCGTGGATCTGAGCGTTGGCGGGGCCTTTCGCCGCTCACTCTCCGGCATCGAGGAAAAGCTGCCGGAAGGGGACGCGCGCCTGGCTGGCCGCTTCGACATCACCGACGCGGACCGCCTCACGGCGGTGGCCGGCTGGACATTGCGCGACGAAGCGTCGGGGGACGGCAAGGAAAACATCTTCTCCGGCTCCCTCGGCTACGAACGCTTTGGCGGCCTGATCGGCCTCAAGACGGGGCTCGGCATCGACCGGACGGTCAACGAGACCGATCCGACGCTCGACAATACCACGCTCTCCCTGTCGTTGAGGCTGTCGCACGACAGCGGCGCGGTCTTGCAGCCCTTCGTGGAAGTCGGCGCATTCGGCCGGGACTTCGACAAGCCGGCAGCGGGCGACGGCATCAACCGCAGTGGCGTCGGCGGCGAAGCGAAGGTCGGTGTTGCCGTGGTAAACGACGACCTGACCGGCGAGATCGCCCTGGGCTATGGTTACGAATGGCTCAGGGCGGATGGTCTCGACGACATGTCGGGGTTGATCGGTTCGGCCTCGCTCTCGTGGGACGCCAGCGAGCTTCTTCGCCTGACGACGACCGCCACCACCAGTTTCGAGCCGACGTCCACGGCAGGCGCGTCCGGTGTCGTCAAGCGCATCGGCGAGGCCACCGTCACCTACGCGTTGGCGCCCAATGCCTTCGTGGTGGCCGGCGGCGAGCTGACGCTGGAGGACTACGTCGGTATCGACCGAAACGTGACGACCACGGCGCTGAAGGCGGGTGTCGGCTACAAGCTCAATCGCTCGGTGGAGCTCGGCCTCGACGGCGAGCACAAGATCGTCCGGTCGAGCGAGGCGGGGGGCGACTACACCGACAGCAGCGTGACGGCCACATTGACCCTGCGCCAATAAGAAGCGCGACTTAACCCGCTTCTCCGCGCTTGCTCCATTCCGCCCAGAAGATGCCGCCGAGCACCAGCGCCAGCGCTGCCGCGTGATAGAGGCGGAAGCTCTCGCCGAGCACGAGAACGGCGAGGATCGAGCCGAACACCGGGATCAGGTTGATGAACACGCCGGCCCGGCCGGGACCGACCAGCTCGACGCCGCGCACGAAGAAGACCTGCGACACCACCGAAGGAAAGACGGCGCAATAGGCCACCAGCGCCCAGCCGAAGGCCGTCGGCGCCACATACTGACCCATGGCGATTTCCGCGGCCAGGAAGGGCAGCGAAGTCAGCAGGGCGGCAACGGATAGCCCGGCGAAGAAGGAGAGCCCGGAAATCTTCGGCCGGCGCGGCAGCAGCACCGTGTAGAGGGCGTAGACGACGCAGGCGCCGAGCATCATCAGGTCGCCGGCGTTGAAATCGAGCGAGGCGAGGGTGGAAAGGTCGCCCTTGATGGCGATCACGCCGACGCCGACGAGCGTCGTCGCCATGCCGGCAAGCTGGCCCATGCCGGCGCGTGTGCCGACGATCAGGTAGGCGAAGACGAAGACGAGGCCGGGCAGGGCGCCCTGGATGATGCCGATGTTGACCGCCGAGGTGAAATGGGCGGCGATGTAGTAGAAGGCGTTGAAGATCGTGAAGCCCAGCGCGCCCATCGCCAGCATGTAGGGAAGGCGCGCCCTCATCGCCGGCCAGTCGGCGAGGACGGAGCGACGCGCGAACAGGGTGAGCAGCAGCAACACGCCCGACCACCGGTAGGTGGTCAGCGCCATCGGCGACACCTCACCGACGGCGAGACGGCTTGCCACCGTGTTGCCGGCCCAGAACAGCGGCGACAGCACGAGCAGCAGGTAGGGACGGCCATAGAGACGCGACCAGAGACCGTCATCAGCCACGAAACACCTCTCGCCAAAACACTTTGTCGTCTCCTTCCTAGAGTGTCCGGTCGCCATCCGCACGCCTCTTTGGCGAGATCCGGTACGCCCGAAGCGGGACAAATGGCAGATTTCCGACATCGCGGCTTTCATTGGCGGGCGGGCGCCGTTATAGTCGGTCAAGCCCCGGTGCCCATGGTATCGGGGCTTTCCGTGTGCGTGCTGCCGTCGGCGGCGCGGCGCGGAAAGGTCTGAAACTTGAACGACGGGACCTTTTCAATGGCGAACGTAGTGGTGGTCGGCTCCCAGTGGGGAGACGAGGGCAAGGGCAAGATCGTCGACTGGCTGTCCGAGCGAGCCGATGTGGTCGTCCGCTTCCAGGGCGGTCACAACGCCGGCCACACCCTGGTGATCGACGGCGTTTCCTACAAGCTGTCGCTGCTGCCCTCGGGCGTCGCCCGGCCGGGCAAGCTGTCGGTCATCGGCAACGGCGTCGTCGTCGATCCGCGCGCCTTCGTCAACGAAGTGACGCGCATCCGCGAGCAGGGCGTCAAGATCAGCCCGGACAACCTGCGCATCGCCGAGAACGCCACGCTGATCCTGTCCATCCATCAGGAGCTCGACGAGCTGCGCGAGAACGCCGCTTCGCCCACCACCCGCATCGGCACCACCAAGCGCGGCATCGGCCCCGCCTATGAAGACAAGGTCGGCCGCAGGGCCATCCGCCTCGTCGATCTCGCCCATCCCGAGACTCTGACCAACCGCATCGAGCGGCTGCTGTCCCACCACAATCCGCTGCGCCGGGGCCTTGGCCAGCCTGAGATCGCGCCCGAGACCATCCGCGACGAGCTGATGGCGGTGGCCGACTTCATCCTGCCCTACATGGACGTCACCTGGCGGCTGCTCGACGAGAAGCGCAAGTCCGGCGCCCGCATCCTGTTCGAAGGCGCGCAGGGCGCGCTGCTCGACAACGACCACGGCACCTATCCCTTTGTCACCGGCTCAAACACCACGGCCGGCCAGGCGGCTGCCGGCTCCGGCATGGGGCCGGGTGCGCTCGACTACGTGCTCGGCATCACCAAGGCCTACACGACGCGCGTCGGTTCCGGCCCGTTCCCGACCGAGCTGTTCGACGAGGTCGGCGATTTCCTTGGTGAGCGTGGCCGCGAGTTCGGCACCGTCACGGGGCGCAAGCGTCGCTGCGGCTGGTTCGATGCCGTGCTGGTTCGCCAGACGGTGGTCGCCTCGGGCATCAACGGCATCGCTCTCACCAAGCTCGACGTGCTCGACGGTCTCGACGAGATCAAGGTGTGCATCGGCTACGAGATCGACGGTCGCACGCTCGACTATCTGCCCGCCAACCAGGAGGAGCAGGCGCGTGTGAAGCCGATCTACGAGACCATGGAAGGCTGGAAGGAATCGACGGCCGGAGCCCGCTCCTGGGCCGAGCTGCCGGCGCAGGCCATCAAGTACGTCCGCCATATCGAGGAGCTGATCGGCGCGCCGGTGGCCATGCTGTCGACCAGTCCCGATCGTCTCGATACGATTCTTGTGCGTGATCCGTTTCAGGATTAAGTGATTCACCACGTTTTGCCGGCCTTCCCGCCGCAAAAAAGCCCGGCGGCCGTCGCAAGGCTGGCCGCAGGGTGTCCTATCGAAACAGCGTTCCGCCGTGGGGCGGGGCGCCAAGCCGAGAGATGCGGTACATGGCCGACTACTATCCCGTATTGAAGCGTGCCATTTCCTCGCTGCCGTCGGGGTCCGGCGAGGCGCGGCGCGCGGTCTACGAGAAGGCCCGTGTCGCCCTCCTCCGGCAGTTGAGCTCCTACAATCCGCCGCTGTCGCCGACCGACATCGCAGATCAGCGCGTGGCGCTTGAGGACTGCATTCGCCGGGTCGAGGCCGAGGTCGCCGACGTTCCCGAGGATGCGGCCTCCAGTGCCGACTCCCATACGCCTGCGCCGGCCGCGCCGCCGCCACCCGCCGCGCCCGAGCCCGCCGCCAAGGCGGAACCGGCCCGGGAAGCTTCTCCCCGGCAGGAGCCGGAGCCGCGCCCGGAGACCAAGCGCGAAGAGCCGGCGTCGCCGCGCCGGAGCGGGCTGACGTCGCTTGCCGCGCCGGAAATGAACCCCTTCCGGCACATCGAGCCGCTCGCTCAGCCGGAGATGAACCCCTTCCACCACATCGAGCCGCTGCCGGCTCGCGGCAGCGCATCCAACCGCGCCGCGCCCCAGGATCGGCCTCAGGATCGCGCGCCCGTCAGCCTGCCGACCGAACGCCCGCGCCTGCCGAGCAGCGTCCGGCTGCCCGACGAACGCGGCGAACCGCGCATCGGCGTCGGCGTCAGCGCGCTGACGCGCACCCTGAAGCAGGCCGACTCGCTCGGCGAGGCGTCATCCACCGCCGTGCGCGCCGCGCGTCATGCCATGAACGAGGTGGACGAGGTCGACGAGCCAACCGGGGGCGAACGGGTCGAGCCGGATCTCGGCACTGCCCGGCCGGTCGGCTCGCGCCAGGATGTATCCGTTGGCGTCGCGGGCGACAGGCCCGAGGCCGAACGTTTGCCGGGACAGCGCGAGGCGGCCACTTTGCCATGGCCGGACGACGGAGCCGGCGCAGCCCGCCGGGTTCGCACGGTGTTGATCGGCGTCGCGGTCGTGGCGCTGGTGGTGCTCGTCGCGGCGGTCGCCTACACCTTCCGTGGTCCGCTGGCGGACCTGGTCGCCGGCCAGCCGCAAACCCAGACGAGCGATGCGACGCCCAGCGACGACGGGCTGTCGTCGAAGATCCTCGATCGCCTGCCGGCCGAAGGCGAGACGCCGGCCGAGCCCGTCGCCCCCGACGCCGTGACCGTCCAGACGGAAGCGGTTCCCGCGCCGGCCGCCGTCGACCCGGACCTACCGCCGCCGCCCGGTGGCACCGCGATGGCCGAGGCGCCGACGACACCCTCCGAAGCTGCGCCGTCTTCTGACGCCGGTGCCGCGATTTCGGCTCCAGCCGCCTCGGAGGCTCCGCTGGCGTCCGCCGCGGCGGGCGAGGCGATCGGCGTTGCCCAGAAGGCCATTCTCTACGAGGAGCCCATCCCCGGCTCGCCCGGCACCAAGCTCGACGGCTCGGTGGTCTGGTCCTTCGTCAACGAGCCGGCCTTGCCCGGCGACAAGCCGGTGCCGCAGATCCGCGGTGACATCGAGGTGCCCGAGCTTGGCCTCAAGATGCGCCTGTCGATCCACAAGAACGACGATCAGGCACTGCCGGCCAGCCATATCGTCGAAATGTCCTTCGACGTGCCGCCGTCGTTTGCCGGCAAGTTCATCGACGCGGCGCCCGGCATGATCGCCAAGCAGACCGAGGAAGCGCGGGGCGACACCATCGCCGGCGCCGTCGCCAAGGTATCCGACAGCCTGTTCTGGCTGGCGCTGTCCGGCCTGGAGCAGGACGTCGCCCGCAACATCCAGCTGCTGAAGGACCGGCCGTGGATCGACATCCCGATCCGCTACGGCAACCGCCGCCGTGCCATCCTGACGTTCGAGAAGGGCGCGCCCGGCGACAAGGTGTTCGCGGAGGCCTTTGCCGCCTGGGGGCAGTGAGGCGTCCTTATTGCGGGCTAGATAGCTTCATCAGCACGAGGCCGGCGAGAATCAGCGTCGCGGCGAGGAGCCGCGTCGCCGTGACGGCCTCGCCCAGTACGGCGACGCCGACGGCGAAGCTGCCGACCGCGCCGATGCCGGTCCACACCGTGTAGGCGGTGCCGAGCGGCAGCGACTTCATGGCGACGGCGAGCAGGCCGAAGCTCATGAGCATGGCGATGACGGTGACGATGCTGGCGCCGAGCTGGGTGAAGCCGGCCGACAGCTTCATGCCGTAGGCCCAGACGACTTCCAGAAGTCCGGCGATCAGAAGATAGACCCAGGCCATGGCGGCCCTCCTTTCGGTTGGGCCGGGCCGTCCCGGACTTGGAACTCACCCCTGTGGGTGAGGGAGGGCGTGGCCTCGGGGCGAAAATGGGTCGTCGGCCGGTTGCCGTCAAGCGGCGGTCGCCGTTACTTCGACAGGAGGACGGCCCGGCCGATCAGCTTGCCGGACGGCAGGTGGTGGATCTCGATCACCTTGCCCTCGGGGCCTTCGATGGTCAGCGACAGGCGGTCGCCGTCGACGTCGGTGGCGACGACGGTGCCGGGCGTCGCCACCTCGACCAGGGTCTGGAACGGCGTGCCGGCCGGCGCTGCGCCGTCGCCGCTTTTGGCGACGCGAAAGGCGATGGCGACGAAGACGGCGATCAGGCCGATGCCGAGCGTGCCGGCGGCGATCAGCATCATGGTCTTGAGGCGGGCCTGCACCCGGGCGATGGCCGGATCGAGCGGCGCCTCGCGTTCGTCGTCGGTCGGGTCTGCCATGATGCTTTCCTTCAGCGCGGATTTCTGCGATAGGCGGCATTTAGCGAATCCGGCGCGGTTTGTCGACGCGCCGTCACCATCGGCAACGTTCGGGGCGAATCGACCTTTTGCTCGGGTCCTCCGTCGTCATACGCCCACCGGGACGCAAACGGGCGGGTTTCAGGAGTGGTCATGGCCGACGAGGACGATATCGTCTCGGAAGACGACGCCGGTGGGGCGCGGGCGGCCGTCATCGAGGCGGTGGCGAAGACGCGGTTCGACAAGTTGGTGGCCGAGGCCTTCCCCGACATCAGCCGGTCGCGCCTGAAGGCGCTGATCGAGGCGGGCGCCGTGGCCGTCGATGGCACCGTCGTCACCGACGCCGCCCGTAAGATGTCCGGCAGCCTGGCGCTCACCGTTCTGGTGCCGCCGGCCGAGGATGCCGAGCCGCAGGGCGAGAGCATTCCGCTCGACGTGGTCTATGAGGACGACGAACTGATCGTCATCGACAAGCCGGCCGGTCTCGTGGTGCATCCGGCGGCGGGCAACTGGACGGGCACGCTGGTCAACGCCCTGATCGCCCATTGCGGCGACAGCCTGTCGGGCATCGGCGGCGTCCGGCGGCCGGGCATCGTCCATCGGCTCGACAAGGACACCACGGGTTTGATGGTGGTGGCCAAGACCGATCGGTCGCACGCCGGCCTTGCTGCGCAGTTTGCCGATCATGGCCGCACCGGTCCGCTGGAGCGCGGCTATCTGGCGCTCGTCTGGGGCAGCCCCGAGCCGTTTCGCGGCACCATTGAGGCGCCGCTCGGCCGCTCGTCGTCCGATCGCACCAAGATGGCCATCGTCAAGGGCAGTGGCGGCAAGGAAGCGATCACCCACTACGAGGTGGTCGAGCGCTTTCCGGCCGAATCGGGGCGCGGCGCCATTGCCTCGCTCGTCGAGTGCCATCTCGAAACGGGACGGACTCATCAGATCCGCGTGCACCTGACGGCGGCAGGGCATCCGCTGGTCGGCGATGCGGTGTACGGCTCGCACTTTCTGACCAAGGTCAATCGTCTGCCGGAAGCGACAGCGCCGGCAGTCCGGGCCTTCCAAAGGCAGGCGTTGCACGCATTCTTGATCGCTTTCGAGCATCCCGTGACCGGGGAGCTCCTGAAATTTGAGAGCGGATTGCCGCCGGATATGGCAGACTTGGTGTCGGCGTTTCGGGAACTTTAGGCTTTTTCATAGGTTACCCATGAAATCGCCGGGATCGTTCCTATATTCGTCTCTCAGTGTGCTTGCTCGGCAAGGCGCTGAAGGGGATGCCGTGTCCGTTCGGGAGCGGTCCCAAGAACGTTAAGGGGGGTGCTCGATGGCCCGATCCACATTGCCCATGATCGCCGCGGGGGAAGGCGGCCTCAGCCGTTATCTCGACGAGATTCGTCGCTTTCCGATGCTTGAGCCGCAGGAAGAATACATGCTGGCCAAGCGTTATGCGGACTACGGCGACCGCGACGCCGCCCAGAAGCTCGTCACCTCGCATCTGCGCCTCGTCGCGAAGATCGCCATGGGCTATCGCGGCTACGGGCTGCCGATCGGTGAAGTTATTTCCGAGGGTAACGTCGGCCTGATGCAGGCGGTCAAGCGCTTCGAGCCCGACAAGGGCTTCCGTCTCGCGACCTATGCCATGTGGTGGATCAAGGCAGCGATCCAGGAGTACATCCTGCGCTCGTGGTCGCTGGTCAAGATGGGCACGACGGCCAACCAGAAGCGGTTGTTCTTCAATCTGCGCAAGGCCAAGAGCCAGCTGCAGGCGCTGGGCGACGGCGACCTCAAGCCCGACCAGGTCGAGGCGATCGCCACCAAGCTCGGCGTGACCCAGGACGACGTCGTGTCCATGAACCGGCGTCTGTCGGGCGACGCTTCGCTCAACTCGCCGCTGCGCTCGGACAGCGAGAGCGGCGAATGGCAGGACTGGCTCGTCGACGATAGCGACAACCAGGAAACGGTGATGGCCGAGACCGAAGAGCTCGACCAGCGCCGTGCCATGCTGAAGCGGGCGCTTGGCGTGCTCAACGAGCGTGAGCGCCGCATCTTCGAGGCGCGGCGGCTCGCCGAGGACCCGATGACGCTCGAAGACCTTTCCACCGAGTTCGGCGTCAGCCGCGAGCGAGTCCGGCAGATCGAGGTGCGCGCCTTCGAGAAGGTGCAGGAGGCCGTCAAGGCCCAGGCCCGCGAGCAAGTCCCCGCCGTCGTCGACGCCGGTTGACGGAAAGCGGCGCGAACCGGCGCGAAAAGCGCAGCCGGGCTTGCTCGACCGCTTGTTCGCGCCGAGCCTTTGCGCTATAGAGGCGCCCGACCGGGCCATGCGGTGGACCGGAGACGAGCCGCTCGAGGCATCCTCGGGGCGGCTCGTTCCTCTGATGAGCCGCCGCGCGGCCGATACCCAACACCGGGCGCCCCGACAAGGCCGGCGTCACTGATCGCGTCCTTGCGACGCCCGAAAGGATCGACAAGATGAAGCAGGGCATTCATCCCGACTATCACGACATCAAGGTCGTCATGACCGATGGCACCGAGTTCGTCACCCGTTCGTGCTACGGCGCCAAGGATGCGACGCTCAACCTCGACATCGACCCGAAGGTGCATCCGGCCTGGACCGGTGGTCAGCAGCAGCTGATGGACCGCGGTGGCCGTCTGTCGCGCTTCAACACCAAGTTCGGTGGCCTGTTCACCGCCAAGTAAGGCTGGACGACAGGACGAACACGAAAAACCCCGGCGAGTGCTGCTCGCCGGGGTTTTTCTATGGATCGCTATAGCCGGACCGAAAGGTATCGGACGAGCCGGCGCCTCCCGACGCCGACGCCCTCCGGATGGCGGTCAGTTGTCGACGCGGCGGGCGCCGAAGGCGCTGGCGAGGCGGTCGAGGTCGCGGGCGACGAGGTTGGCGGTCGGCTCGACGGCGACGTCGTAGATGGCCTTGTCCATGTGGACGATGCGGCCATGCAGGCGGTCGGTGCGTTCGATGATCGAACGGAGCGTTTCCGGCAGTTCGTTCCAGAGCGGACCGGACATGACCGGCGGCTGGAAGTCGAGGCGTACCTTGTTCTTCTCGCTGCGGGCCTGCTCGGGCGACATTTCGCCCTCGTTGACGGCGCGCTGCATCAGGAGCCACGAGGCGATCTGCATCAGGCGGGTGGTGAGGCGCATCGACTCGGTGGAATAGGACAGCGTGGCGGCACGGCTGAGCGTGCGGCTCTCGTTCCGGCCGTCGCCGTCGAGATAGGCGGCTGTCTCCTCGACGAGCGCCATGCCCTCGCGGAACAACTCACGGAACAGTTCCGAATTGAGCGCGCGTGCGCCGAAGGCGATCGCTTCCGTTCCGAAATGGGACTTGCCGGTAAAATCACTCATCACGCTACCTCTGCACCAGACACTCGGACGATTGGCCCGGCCGGTTTCACGCCCATGAGTTGGACCGCGAAAGCGCCGTCGCAAAGGAAAAGCTGGCGGACGCCGTCGCTCTTCCCCGCAATCCCCAAAAGGGAGACTTGAATCCCCTTCCGGAACAGTCGTCCGACTTTGCGATGAAGGTCGCAACCGGCATGCCAGGAACGGCAAGGCCCGGCTCGAACGTGAACGAAAGGTTAACGCAAAGCGGGGAGGGAGTCTCGACAAATCCTGAGGCGCCGCCGATTCGGTCAAAAGGTCGAGGCCCAGGACGCGCGACGATCTCGCTGCGAGGAAGGCCGAAAAAAAAAGGCCGCCAAGGGCGGCCCTTCGTAAGTTGAACAGGGAGGCGTCAAAAGAGTGACAGGAGCCACTCGTGATCCAACCATACGGATCGAATTCTTGATAAACGAAACTGGTAAACGGGTCCTTAACAATGAATATTTTTCGATGGCTCCCGTTAGCCATATGTCTCAGAACTTGAACAGGGAGTCGGCGGCGGTGCGAACGTCGTCCTTGAGGCGCAACGTCTCCTCGATGCGAGCGATCTCGGCGTGCAGGAGGCCGACGCGAGCGCGGAGCTCGGCCACCGAAAGGCGCGACAGATCCTGGCCGACGACATGGGCGGGCGGCGGCGTTTCTGGCCGATCGTCATCGATGGTCATCTCAACCCTCCTCGTTGTGGCTGAAGGAAGTGAAGGCTCGCCCGGCCGACGTGTCAAGTCGGCTCAGAGTGGATAGGCTTGCCGGGAGACACTCCGGATCGGCGATTCGCCGCCTGTTCGCACGGGAGAAGGGAGCCCGCAATGACCGTCCTGCCATCCGACATGCTGGCGATCGAGATTTCCCGCCCCGGCGGGCCGGAGGTGTTGAGGCCGACGCGCCGCCCCATACCGGCCCTGCCGGCCGATGGCGTGCTGATCGCCGTCGAGGCGGCCGGCGTCAACCGGCCCGACGCCTTGCAGCGGCAAGGCGTTTATCCGCCGCCGCCCGGCGCGTCCGATATCCCGGGCCTTGAAGTGGCGGGCACCGTCGTGGCGGTCGGCGCCGACGTACTCGGTGCGTCCGTCGGCGCCAAGGTGACGGCGCTGGTGACCGGCGGTGGCTATGCCGAATACTGCGTGGCCCCAGCCGGGAAC
Source organism: Pleomorphomonas sp. NRK KF1 (assembly GCF_023721755.1). Classification (GTDB taxonomy): domain Bacteria; phylum Pseudomonadota; class Alphaproteobacteria; order Rhizobiales; family Pleomorphomonadaceae; genus Pleomorphomonas. Next base: position 40,720 of record NZ_JAMDLH010000007.1, read on the forward strand.
TGTCTGCCCTGGCCGGATGGCTTCGACGCGGTGCGGTCGGCTGCCTTGCCGGAGACCTTTTTCACCGTCTGGTCCAATGTGTTCGACCGGGGGCGCCTCGGGCCCGGCGAGAGCTTTCTCGTCCATGGCGGCACGTCCGGCATCGGAACGACGGTGATCCAGCTTGCCCGCGCCTTTGGCGCGCGCGTCTTCGCGACGGCCGGCAGCGCCGAGAAATGCGAGGCCTGCCGCCTCCTTGGCGCGGAGGTCGCCGTCAACTATCGCGACGAGGACTTCGTCACCGTGCTGAAGGCGGCGACGGAGGGGCGGGGCGTCGACGTCATTTTGGACATGGTGGGCGGCGATTATGTCGATCGCAACTATGAGCTGGCTGCCATCGACGGCCGCATCGTGCAGATCGCCTTTCTCGGCGGGGCCAAGGCGTCCGCCAACTTCGCCAAGCTGATGCAGAAGAGGCTCGTCCATACCGGCTCGACCCTGCGGCCGCGCGAGCCGGCCTTCAAGGCGGCAATCGCCGCTTCGCTTCACGACAGAGTATGGCCGCTTCTGGCCTCCGGGACCGTCGCGCCGGTGATCGATCGCGTGCTGCCGGCCGAGCAGGCGGCGGAGGCGCATGCCTGTCTCGAAGACGATCATATCGGCAAGATCGTGCTGACCTTTGGCTGAAGTCCGGTTTTTCCGGCTTGTTGCGATTGCAGAACAGGGGAGCGATCTGTATATAGGTAACCATTCCCCAGTCATCGTGATACGAGACGGAGGGCCGCCGGCGAGAGTCGGTGGACCAGCGAAGAGGATTTATCGATGTCGACCCCGTTGATGCCCAAGGCTACCGCCGTTTGGCTGGTCGAGAATACGGCTCTGTCGTTCGACCAGATCGCCGCCTTCTGCAAGCTGCACGCCCTTGAGGTCAAGGCCATCGCCGACGGCGAGGCGGCCCAGGGCATCAAGGGGCTCGATCCGATCCTGACCGGTCAGCTCAGCCGCGACGATATCGAGAGGGCCGAGAAGGACCTCTCTATCCGCCTGAAGCTGCTCGACCCCAAGGTGCGTGTGCCCGAGGCCAAGCGCCGTGGTCCGCGCTACACGCCGGTGTCGCGCCGCCAGGACCGGCCGAACGCCATTCTCTGGCTGGTGCGCAACCATCCCGAACTCAAGGACGCGCAGATCATGCGCCTCGTCGGCACCACCAAGACGACGATCGCCCAGATCCGCGACCGGACCCACTGGAACTCCGCCAACCTGACGCCGGCCGACCCGGTGACCCTTGGCCTCTGCTCGCAGATCGAGCTGGACATGGAAGTCGAGAAGGCGGGCAAGGCGTCGCCGGAAAAGGTGCTGACGCAGACGCTGCTGCCGGTGGAAGAGACGACGTCTCCCGATGCGCTCACCGGTTTCCGCGCCCCGTCGCGCGACGACGAGGAGGAGCTCGACGCCGAGGCGGTGTTCGCCAAGCTCAACGCTCTTTCCAGCCCGAAGTCCGACGAGGACGACGATCTCTGAAGCCGACGAGGAATGCACGGTCGCTTCGGCGACGTTGGCAAGACAAGGCTCCGGGTTTCCGGGGCCTTTTTTGTTTCCGTCGGGGCGAACGGGTGCCGGCGGGTTCTTTTCGCCTTCCGTCACTGTTTTGCGCCGGTCGTCACTAGGCGACCCGGCGGGCCGATCCTATGACTTGGATGAGTCCGTCCGTGCAGGGAGAGGTGCGGATCGGTCGCGCCACCCGGAGGAGGGTGCCGGCGACACCTTCTCTCCTCGCGGAGACCGGGCCGGATCACGGGAGGGGTAAATGAGACGCAGGGCATTGCTGGCGATCATCGGCGCGGTGATCATGCTGGTCGGCGGGGTGCTGGCCTATTTCACTCAGACGTCGGGCGGCATTCGGATCGAGGACGTGCGGTTTGTCGGCGAGAAGGGCAACACCATGAGTGCCCTCGTCTACATTCCGCCGACGGCCACGGAAGAGCATCCGGCGCCGGGCATCCTGGCCGTACACGGCTATTTCAACTCGCGCGAGGCGCAGAGCGGCTTCGCCATCGAATTTGCCCGGCGCGGCTACGTCGTCGTCGCCCTCGACCAGGCCGGCCATGGCTACAGCGATCCGCCGGCGTTCGGCTACAGCTTCGGCGGCCCGGACGGCCTGCGCTATCTGCGCAGCCTGCCTTTCGTCGACAAGGACAACATCGGCCTCGAAGGGCACTCCATGGGAGGGTGGACGGTTCTCGCGGCGGCGGCGGAGATGCCCGATGCCTACAAGGCCGTCGTGCTGGAGGGCTCGTCGACCGGGGCACCGTTCGCCAAGGAGGGCGATCCGAGCTGGCCGCGCAATCTCGCGGTCGTCTTCTCCAAGTACGACGAGTTCTCGGCCCTCATGTGGGGTAGCCCCAAGCCCACGGCACTCGGGGCGACGCCCAAGATCCAGGCGGTGTTCGGCGTGCAGGAGCCCATCGAGGTCGGCAGGATCTATGGCGACATCGCCCAGGGGACGGCGCGTGTCCTCCAGCAGCCGGCCGTTACCCATCCGGGCGATCACATCAGCCACGAGGCGATCGGCTATGCGGTCGACTGGTTCGGCAGGACGCTGACCGGCGGCACGGCGCTGCCCACGGACGATCAGATCTGGTTCCACAAGGAGATCGGAACCGGCATGGCGTTGGTGGGCTTCGTGGTGCTGCTGCTCGGCATGTTCGACATTCTGCTCGGCCTGCCGGTCTTCGCGTCCCTGCGCTCGGGGAATCCGGCTGCCGCGGCCGTCGAGCCCCAGTCGGGCAAGCGGACCCATGCGGCCTTCTGGATGACCGTGCTGATCCCGCCGCTCACCTACTATCCGGCCTTCATGCTTGGCGAGGTCATCCTGCCGGCGTCGGCGGTGTTTCGGCAGACGTTCACCAGCCAGGTCATGACCTGGGCGATCGTCAACCTGATCATCACCCTGGTCCTGTTGCGCTGGGCCCCCAGGTCTTTCGAGCGTCGGGGCGTCATCCTTCCCTCCCTGCTCATCGCCATCGCCGTTGTCGCCATCGGCTATGTGGCCGTCTGGCTGGCGGATGCGGCGTTCAAGATCGACCTGCGGTTCTGGTTCTTTGCCCTGAAACTGCCCAGCGTGGCCCAGTTCAAGGCTTTCCTTCTCTACCTGCTGCCGTTCACGGCCTTCTTTGTCGTGTCCTTGCACATGTTGCATCGCAACTTCAGCTCGCCGGGCATGCCGGCAGCCCGTCACTATGCCGTGACGGTTCTGGCGCTTGTCCTCGGCTTCGCCATCCTCGAAGCCGTTCAGTACGGGCACCTCTGGCTGACGGGCGAGCTGATCAATCCGATCGCCTCCAACCCGCCGCTGATGCCGCTGTCGACGATCATCGGCCTGAACTTCCTGCCCGTCTTCACCGCCGTGGGGTTCATCTCGACCTTCACCTGGCGGCGTACGGGGTCGTCGCTGCCGGGCGCGCTGATCTGTGGCCTGCTGGTGACCTGGTACCTGACGGTGGGGACGGCGACGCACTTCGCCTGAGCCAACGCGCGTCGATCTTCAAGCCGGCGGGGCAACTCGCCGGCTTTTGCGTCTTCACGCGCTTCTGCCTGGAATCGGGCAGCTAGAGCAACTCCAGCAAAAGTGGGCACCGGTTTTGCGTTCGGAGTTGCGCGGAAACAGAGAGATAGAGCATATCGGCGAACCTGGGTTCGCCGATATGCTCTAGACGTTCGTCTGATAAGGGTCAGTTCGCAATCAAGATAGGATGGCGCCGGTGTTCCGATCGGCACGAACGAACGTGGTTCGGAACCATCATTTGGGAGCCGAGGTCAAATGTCATCGCGGATGATCGTGTCGACGACCGATGTTGCTCAGGACGACAGATTCTCCTACTTCCGGGAAAGGGTGGCCGCCTGTTTCGACGGGCTTGAACTGGTGGAGCCCAAGGGCCAGACGCTGGACGCCCGGTTCGATACGATCGACATCGGCGACATCCAGGTCTGTCGGATCACTGGTTCCGAGCATGAAGTGCGGCGCTCCAGTTCGGCCTTGCGCTGTTCGCCCGGCGACAGGGTCAGCGTGAACTACTGCGACGGCGGCGATTATTTCCTGAGCGACGCGCTGGGGAGCGGCGACGTTCGATACGGGGCGCTGCGCATCATCGACAACGCCAACGAGTTCGAGCTGCGCCTGCCGAGGGGAGAGCGGGTTGTTCTCCATTGTTTCCAGATTCCGCGCATGGCCTTCGGCGACGATGTGTCGTTCCTCAAAATCAACTCGAGCTTGTCCGACTCCCGCCTTGGCTCCCTGATCTCCGATCAGTATCGCGTGCTGGTCAAGGCCTTGCGACTCGACAACGTCGTCGCTGCCCACGCGGCGGCCAATGCGACCAAGGCGATGCTTCTGTCGCTGGGCGAGGTAGCCGACCGGGACGGTCGGCGGCGTGGGGCGCCGAATGTCGGCATCGCCTCGCTGAAAAGCTACGTTCTGAGCCGCCTGTCGGAACCGGGGTTGAGCATCGAGGCGGTGGCGGGCGCCTTTCGCTGTTCGGAGCGCACCGTGCAGAACCGCTTTGCCGCCGAGGGCGAGACGTTTTCATCCTGGCTGTTGTCTCAGCGTCTGGCACGCGCGGAAGAGTATCTTCTGGCACCCGCATACGCCCTGCGAAGCATCGAGTGGATCGGCTTTTCGTGCGGGTTCGTCGCCACGGCGCACTTCCATCGTGCGTTCAAGGAACGCTTCGGCACCACGCCCCGCACATTTCGCGAGCGTGGCTGCTCGAACGGAGAAGGCAGAGGTGACTTCGTGCCGGCCGCACCGGCGCAAGACGTTTGGCGTGGGACCAACCCTTGCCATGGAGCCTGTTGAGGCTGTCCGGCTTTTTACTGATCCTGGTCTCTTCCGTCGGGGTGATTGATTGAGACCTTGGTCGATAGCGCAACAATCGGAAACACATGTGGTCAATGTGCGCAATTATACACAATAATTATCTGGATAAGCGCAATTTATAAACGTGGCCGGGCGCCTTGAACTCCGCGGGCATCGACTTCATATCAAAATTGTGACACGATGAGTGTGTTGAGGCTTAGCCCACAGCAAGGAGGCCCGAATGTCTGTTCAGTCGCACATTGCAGAGCTCGAACGCCGTCACGCCGCCCTCGAGCGCGAGCTCGACGAGGCCAACCAGCACCCGAGCATGGACGGTACGACATTGCGCGAGTTGAAGCGGCAAAAGCTGGCCCTGAAGGACGAGATCGTCAAGCTTTCGTCCGATACCAAGGTCCTCCACTAAGGACATTGCGGTTCGGAATCCACTGATCCGGCAAGCGCCACGGCCTCTGGTCCGTGGCGTTTTGTTTTGGGGCGGTGTGGATCAGGCTGCGATCGGCTCCTGGGTTTGTTCGGGCACCGGCTTCGGAGCGGGCTTGGTCTTGCTGGCCTTGCCCAGATAATCCAGGAAATAGGCGAGGGCGGCCTGGGCGAGGATGCCGAAGGCGATGAAGGCGATCTGGCCGACGGCACCCAGCTTGGCCGCGAACATCGTCACCTGGCCCACCACCGACAGCGCCGTGCCGAGCCAGAACACCGGCAGGGAGTTCCTGCCGATGCGCGACAGAACGCCGTCCGGCGACAGCCGGCCGAGCCAGCCCATGATCAGTCGGCTGTGGCCGATGACATAGGCGAGCGACAGGATGTGCAGAAGGCGCGGCAGCGCCACCCAGGGCTTCTCGTTGACCTGGAAATTGTGCGGCAGCCAGCTGACGCTGGGGATGGTGCCGTAGAGATTGTAGCGATGGTAGATGCAGGTGGCGACCAGGTAGGCGAGCGCCAGCCACCAGAGCGGCCGGTAGTAGGGAACCGGCGTTTGGCCGCGCAATACGCGAACGCCGACGAAGAAGCCGACACCGAAGATGAGCTGCCAGGTGATCGGGTTGAAGAACCAGCCGCCGTTGCCCGGGTAGGCCGGCATGTTGAGGCCGAACACATGGGCGGCGGCGTAGATGGCGACCGAGGTGAAGAGCATGGCGCCGAGGCCGAAGAAGCGAGCAACCGCCATCAGGACCGGCAGGAAGATCAGCAGGCAGACATAGAGCGGCAGGATGTTGTGATAGCCGATCTGCTGCGTCATCAGCGGAATGCCGATGAAGGCCTTGGTCGGCTGGGCGAAGATGGTGTCGATGTTGAGGGGAATGTCTAGGATCGGCATGCCCCATTGCTGGAGCCCGATGCAGAAGATGCCGAGGCCGACCATCAGCGAGGCAAGGTGGGCGACGTAGAGCACGACCACGCGCTTGGCGATCTTGGCGAGCGGCAGGGCGATGGCGCCGGCGGCGAAACGCGGGAAATAGGCGAAGGCCGATGCGACGCCCGCCAGCAGGACGAAGGCTTCGGCCGAGTCGGACAGGCCGAAGTTCTTGTGCGTGAAGGGCTCGAGCACATTGCCGGGAATGTGGTTGATGAAAATGGACAGAAGCGCCAGGGCCCGCAGGATGTCGATGCGGTGATCCCGTTTGCCGAGCGGCTTGATATTCATTCCATTCTCCCGTCTCGGTCCGCCTCGTGGGCCTTCCGCGCAATCGTGTCCCGAAAAGCTTAGCCGCCGACCTCGGCAAAGGCGCGGCGGAACTGTGGCCGCAACGCCTAAACGCGTCAGAGGCCGAAGAGATGCATAGCGCCGTCGTAAATCAGCTTCAGACCGACGGCGAACACCGAAATGGTCAGGATTCGGTAGAACAGCCGCTCGTCGATCCGCTTGACGGCCTTCACGCCCACATAGGTGGAAGCGACGGTCACCGGCGCCAGAATGGCCGACATCAAGAGGTTTTCGGCGGTAAACTGGCCGAGCATGGCGTAGGGGATCACCTTCATCATGTTGAGCGCGCCGAAGAAGATGGCCGCCGTGCCGGCGAACAGCGTGGGGCTGAGCCGCATCGGCTGGACATAGGTCTGGAAGGGCGGCCCGCCGGCGTGGGCGACGAAGGAGGTGTAGCCGGTGAGCGTGCCCCAGACGAAGGCGCCGAGCGTCGATTTCTCGGTCGGCGGCGGCAACCCGGCGGCGCCGCCGTTCGCGACCTTCCGTGCGTGTGCCCGCTCAAGGAGAAAGATGCGGGCGACGAAGGCGATGGCGAGGCCGCCGACGACGAGGCGGAGGGCATCGTCCGACACATAGCTGGCGGTTGCCCAGCCGAGGAAGGTGCCGAAAACCGCCGCCGGCATCAGGTGGCGGACCAGGTCGAGGCTGAAATGCCGCCGGTACGACCACATGGCGACGACGTCGGAGATCAGAAGAATCGGCAGCATCAGACCGGCGGCGCGGACCGGCGAGACGACGAGGGCGAGGATGGGTACCGCCGCGAGACCGAAGGCGGCGCCGAGCCCGCCTTTCGACAGACCGGTGAGCACCACGGCCGGAATGGCGGCGAGGTAGAAAAGAGGGTCGTCGATCATCGCGTCGTCACCTGTCCCGGCGCGGCGGCGACGGGCTTGCACGGCGGTCGCCGGCTTGTATCGATTTGGAAACCGCACGTCGTCATTCGCCGCTTGGGACGGTAGCCGGGCTTGCCGGTCGGACACGGACGGTCTCCGGGAGGAACTCGTCACCCGCGCGCCGCTCTCCCTGGCAGTCGCGGGAAACCGTCATTGCTTAGACACATTCGGTGGAAGGCGGCAAGATGGAGAAAGCGCGTGGCTGTCGGATTCCCCGGAAAAGCGGGTGCATCGGCATGAGGCGGCTAAGCTCCGCCTGTCTGGACGGCGGGTGAGCCGGGCTTCTCGCTCCCACCACGAAATCGCTTGGCAAAGACGGGGGGCTTTTCCGCCGAGGACCATGAAAAGGCAATGGCGATCTGCTAAACTGTCGCGAGAGCCGACGCGTGGCGGCCGGCGGGGACAAGGCGAAGGGTTTTCTGGATGACGGGGCAGGAAGAAGCCAATGAACAGGTGCAGCTCGAACTGGCGCAGCTTCGCCAGGAGCACCGGGACCTCGACGCGGCCATCGACGCGATGGTGTCGCTTGGCTCGGCCGATTCCATCCAGATCCAGCGCCTCAAAAAGCGCAAGCTGGTGCTGAAAGACCGCATCAAGCAGCTTGAGGACCAGCAGGTTCCCGACATCATCGCCTGAGCCGAGACGTGGGGTGTGCCTTGCGAGTCGAGGGGCCGGCGCTTTCGCTCGGCCGCACGAGAATCGCGCCGAAGGCTTGCCTTCGCCCGGTATTTACCCTACCGCCTTGGGCGACGCCGCGAGCCGGGGATTTCCAGAGATGACCGATAAGCCGCCTGTCGCCATCATCATGGGCAGCCAGTCCGACTGGGCCACCATGAAACACGCCGCCGATACGCTGGATGGGCTAGGTGTGCCGCACAAGGCGATGATCGTATCCGCCCACCGTACCCCCGATCGCATGGTCGCCTTTGCCAAGGGCGCCCGCGCCGATGGCTTCAAAGTGATCATCGCCGGAGCGGGCGGCGCGGCGCACCTGCCCGGCATGGTGGCGGCGCTGACGCCATTGCCTGTGCTGGGCGTTCCCGTCGAGAGCCATGCACTCAAGGGGCAGGACAGCCTTCTGTCCATCGTCCAGATGCCCGGTGGCGTCCCGGTGGGCACGCTGGCCATCGGCAAGGCCGGCGCCATCAACGCGGCCTTGCTCGCCGCATCCGTGCTGGCACTGTCGGACGCCGCCCTGGCCGACCGGCTCGACGCGTTCCGCGCCCGCCAGACGGCGGCCGTCGCCGAGGAGCCCGTCGATGTCGCCTGAAATGCTTCCGCCCGGTTCGGTGATCGGCATGCTGGGCGGTGGCCAGCTCGGCCGCATGATGGCGCTCGCCGCCGCCCGGCTCGGCCTGTCGGTTCATGTGTATTGCCCGGACCCCGACAGCCCTGCCTTCGAGGTGTCGAAGGCGCAAACCGTCGCCGCCTATGACGACGAGGCGGCGCTGGCCGCCTTCGCCGGCCGTTGCGACGTCGTCACCTACGAGTTCGAGAACGTCCCGGCCCGCGCCGCCGAGGTGATCGCGGGCGAGACCTTGCTCCGACCCGGCGCGCTGGCGCTCGCCACATCGCAGGACCGGCTCGTCGAGAAGATGTTTTTGCGCGGGGCCGGCGCCGAGGTGGCGACCTTCGCCCCCATCGACGGCGTTGACGATGTCGACGCGGCGATTGCCGTGACCGGCCTGCCGGCCATCGTCAAGACCCGTCGCTTCGGTTACGACGGCAAGGGGCAGCGCAAGGTGGACAGCCGCGAGGCGCTTGTCGCGGCGGTGGCCGAGCTCGGTGGCCGCGATCTCATTCTCGAGGCGCTTGTGCCCTTCGCTCTGGAGGTTTCGGCCATCGTGGTGCGTGGCGCCGATGGCAAGTCGGCCGTCTACGATATCGGCGAGAACTCGCACGCCAACCATATCCTGAAGGAAACACGGGTGCCGGCGCGGGTGAGCCCGGAGTCCGCCGACGCGGCCGTGACGCTTGGTCGCCGCATCGCCGATGCGCTCGATTATGTCGGCGTGCTCGGCGTCGAACTGTTCGTGGTGCGCGATGCCGGGGGCGAGCGCCTCGTCGTCAACGAGATCGCGCCGCGCGTTCACAACTCCGGCCATTGGACGGAAGACGGTGCGGTGACCTCGCAGTTCGAGAATCACGTGCGCGCGATCGCCGGCTGGCCGATCGGCTCGGTCGAGAGCGTTGCCCCAACGGTGATGGAAAACCTGATTGGCGCCGAGGCCGACGCCTGGGCCGAGATCACCGCCGATCCCAAGGCGCGGCTCCATCTCTACGGCAAGGCCGAAAGCCGCCCCGGACGCAAGATGGGGCACGTCAACCGGGTGGGCGTCTGACTGTCATCAGGCGATGGCAACGCGGGCGGCGACCCGGCGGACCGTCTCGACTTCGAAGCTGTCGAAGCTGACGCGACCGCCCGGCTCCACCGTCAGCACGGTGTTCGGGGCGACGGCGGTCCACTGGTCGTGGGCGGCGTCGATCGGTTCCGACACCACTGTGATGCCGTCGTCGCCGTGCCGCCAGTAGAGGCTAGGCGGGCGGTCGTCGGAGGAGTAGCGGAACGCGTGGAGCCGCTCGCCATCGGACAGGGCGGCGGTGAGGCGCAACGGTTCGTCCACGCCGGCATCGGTCATGGCCCGACGCGTCTCGGCGAGCACCGAGCGCATGGCGCCGATCGGATCGGCATCGAGGTCGTCGGCGTCGAGCAGCAGGAAAAGCACTTCGGAATCGGTGGATCCGTGGCGCTCGCGATAGCGGGCGTCGGAGAGGCGCGCCTCAAGGCGACGACGAATTCGGTCCCAACCGCCGACCTGCCCGTTGTGCATGAACATCCAGCGGCCGCTGGCGAACGGGTGGCAGTTGACGCGGGTGGTCGGCGTGCCCGTGGACGCACGCACGTGGGCGAAGAACAACGGTGATGAAATCTGATGCGTCAGGCTCTTCAGATTGTCGTCATTCCAGGCAGGCATGGCGTCTCGGAACAGGCCGGGCTCCTTCCAGGCGCCGTACCAGCCAAGGCCGAAGCCGTCGCCGTTGGTGGCGGCGAGACATTCGGTGGCCGACTGGCTCTGGTGAATGAGCGAATGGCAGGGTTTGGAGACCAGGGTATCCAGGAAAATCGGACGACCGGAGTAGGCGAGCCAACGGCACATGACAGGGGCGACCTCGACGCGGACGCATCAGTTGAGCAGGTCAGCCATTCTGACCCGACTTCTCACTCGCAAGACCCATGCCGACCATCTTGGCAAAATTGCGTTAACCATGACCTACCGGCTTCATGAAGAACAGGCGGTGTGGCTTTGCGGTTGCCACAGACCTCCTCGGTCGGGCCGGGATCGCATTTTCCGCTCCATTCGGCCCGATCTCCAGTGGACAGGTCCCCGGCGATTTGCTAGAGAACCACCACTCTTGCGGCGCCCTGGCGTGCCGCGGCGGAAATCTGTCATTTCCGCGAGATTGGTTTCATCATGTCGCCTGAGACGCGAAGCCGCGGGTGTGACCGCCCCGGCAAGATGGGTTTCACGGTGACCGACCACGGGAAGAACAGGCGTGCAGGTACTCGTTCGCGACAACAACGTCGACCAGGCTCTCAAGGCGCTGAAGAAGAAGATGCAGCGCGAAGGCATTTTCCGCGAGATGAAGCTGCGCGGTCACTACGAGAAGCCGTCGGAGAAGAAGGCCCGCGAGAAGGCCGAGGCCGTGCGCCGTTCGCGCAAGCTGGCTCGCAAGCGGGCTCAGCGCGAAGGCCTGATCTCGGTCAAGGGTCGCACCCACTAATACACGGGCTCCGTCGCCCGATGCTGTTTGTCGAAGTCGAGGGACGGTCACGCGAGTCGGCCGTCTCTTTTGTTTTGTCCGGCGCAAACCGCTTGTGTGGCACCTAAAGGCCGCTCTTCGGTTTCATTGTGCGGACGACAGCGCCGAGTAAGGGTGCTCGCCGGTCCGGCTGTGTCCGGTATTGCCTGAAAGGGATGGATTGATGCGGTTCATTGCGACGTCTTCGGCCCTACGCGGTCTTCTGGGGTCCGTTGCCCTCGGCCTTCTGGCTTCCGCCTGCACGACGTCCGGTCCGACGAACGAGCCGATCTGGGTGGTCGACCCCAACGCCGGGTCGACGGCCAATATCGGCTCTCTCTCGACGGCCATCCAGCGTGAGCCGCAGAACCCGGTGAACTACAACGTGCGCGGCTCGGCCTATGGCCAAGCCGGGCAGTTCCAGGAGGCGCTCGCCGATTTCACCACGGCGATCCAGCTCAACCCCGGCTTCTACCAAGCCTACAACAACCGTGCCCTGATCTATCGCCAGCTGAACCAGCCGCAGGCGGCGCTGGCCGACTACAATCAGGCGATCGCGCTCAATGCCGGCTACCAGCCGGCCTATCTCGGTCGCGGCACCCTCTATCGCCAGTCCGGCCAGCTCGATTTCGCCATGGCCGACTTCGACCGGGCGGTGACGCTCAACACGTCCGATGCCAAGGCCTATTACAACAGGGCGCTGGTCTTCCAGAGCCGCGGCAACCACGTTCGCGCCATTGCCGACCTCGACGCCGCCATCGCCCTCGACGCCAATGCCTCCGAGCCCTACAACGCGCGCGGTCTCAGCCGCCTTCAGGTCGGCAAGGACAAGGACGCGCTGCAGGACTTCGCGGCGGCCGTCAACCGCAACAAGCAGTCGGCCGAGTTCTGGACCAATCTCGGCATCGCCCAGATCCGCACCGGCGATGCGCAGCGCGGCCGCGACTCGATCAATCGGGCGCTGGTGCTGAAGCCCGGCTACGGCCCGGCCCGCGATGCGCTCCGGACCACGATGGCGCAGGGCTGATCCAGGCCCCCTCATTCAAAGATCATGATGGCCGCCTGTTCGGGCGGCCGTTTTGCATTCGCGCCAGAGAAAACGAAAGGCGCCGGAACGATGTGTTCCGGCGCCTTCTGTGACTCATCTGGGTGCGCGAAGCGCTCAGGCCGTCGGTTGCGGCGTGGCGCCGTCGGGCTCCTCGCCCTTCGGGCGCGGCTTGGTGGTGGGCACCGCCGAACCGCGCGGCGGCGTCGTGTCGTCGAAGGCGTCGCGGACCGGCGGGCGGCCGTTCATGATGCCGCGCAGCTCCTCGCCGGTCAGCGTTTCGAACTCCAGGAGCGCCTCGGCGATGGCGACGAACTTGTCGTGGTTCTCGCTGATGATGCGGCGGGCGTTCGTCTCGCCTTCCTCGATGTAGCGACGGACTTCCTCGTCGATCAGCTTGGCGGTTTCGTCGGCCATGTTGGTCGACTGGCTGACCGAGTGGCCGAGGAAGACTTCCTGCTCGTTGGGCCGGTAGCGGACGCGGCCGAGCTTCTCGCTCATGCCCCATTCCATCACCATGGACCGGGCAAGGCCGGTGGCCATCTGGATGTCTCCGGCGGCGCCGGTAGTGACCTTTTCCGGGCCGAAGGTGAGGATCTCCGCCTCGCGGCCGCCGAACAGCATGGTCAGGCGGGCCAATGCCTTCTCGTAGGTCCAGTTGTAGCGGTCGCTCTCGGGCAGGGTCATCACCATGCCGAGCGAACGGCCTCGGGGGATGATGGTCGCCTTGTGGATCGGGTCGATGGTCTTGTCGAGCATCAGCGCGATGATGGCGTGACCGGCCTCGTGATAGGCGGTGTTGCGCTTCTCCTCGGGCGTCATGGCCAGCGACTTGCGCTCGGCGCCCATCATCACCTTGTCCTTGGCGTCCTCGAACTCCGTCATGGTGACGATGCGCTTGTTGCGGCGAGCAGCCAGCAGGGCGGCCTCGTTGACGAGGTTCATCAGGTCGGCGCCGGAGAAGCCGGGCGTGCCGCGCGCCAGAACCTTGAGGTCGACGTCGGGCGCCATCGGCACCTTGCGCACATGGACCTTCAGGATCTTCTCGCGGCCGTTGACGTCGGGGTTCGGCACGGTGATCTGGCGATCGAAGCGGCCGGGTCGCAAGAGGGCCGGGTCGAGAACGTCCGGACGGTTGGTGGCGGCGATGATGATGACGCCTTCATTCTGCTCGAAGCCGTCCATCTCGACCAGCAACTGGTTGAGCGTCTGCTCGCGCTCGTCGTTGCCGCCGCCGAGGCCGGCGCCGCGATGGCGGCCGACCGCGTCGATCTCGTCGATGAAGATGATGCAGGGAGCGTTCTTCTTGGCCTGCTCGAACATGTCGCGGACGCGGGAGGCGCCGACGCCGACGAACATCTCGACGAAGTCCGAACCGGAAATGGTGAAGAAGGGCACGTTGGCTTCGCCGGCGACGGCGCGGGCAGTCAGCGTCTTGCCGGTGCCCGGAGGGCCGACCAGCAGCACGCCGCGCGGAATGCGGCCGCCGAGACGCTGGAACTTCTGCGGGTCGCGCAGGAACTCGACGACCTCCTGAAGGTCTTCCTTGGCCTCGTCGATGCCGGCCACGTCCTCGAAGGTGACGCGACCGTGCGCTTCGGTCAGAAGCTTGGCCTTCGACTTGCCGAAGCCCATGGCCTTGCCACCGGCGCCGCCCTGCATCTGCCGCATGAAGAAGATCCAGAGACCGAGCAGAATCAGCATCGGCAGCCAGTTGAGCAGCGTGCCGATCAACGAGATGCTCTCGGTGGGCGGACGGGCGACGATGGTGACGCCGGCCTTGGTCAGCTCGCCGATGTAGTCGGCGTTATACGGGGCATAGGTCTGGAAGGTCGCGCCGTTTTGCATGTGACCGGTGATCGTCTGATTAACGATGGTCACGTCGCGCACGGAGCCCTGGTCGACGTTCTTGAGGAACTCCGAGAAGGCCACGTCATTGCCGGGCTGGCGCGTGTCCGAACCCTGGAACAGCTGGAAGAGCGCCACCAGCAGCAGCAGGATGATGACCCAGAGTGCGAAATTGCGGAAATTTGCGTTCATCGTCGACCTTTGAGGCGCATCGCGCGATGCGGAAGGAGCCGGGAGAGCGGGTTCGGCCCCCATCACCCTAGCCCGTGTCGGGTTAAGATAGGTTGTCGGTGCTGCCTTGCCAAGCCACGGACCGGCAATCCTCGCTTGCGCCAGGCGATTGCCGGCAGATCGGCCGGGTCGCGATCGTCAATCCGGCCGGAAGGTCGCCGCCGTCGGCCGCGCGAACGGTCGGCAGGCTGGCGGCGGCGGCGGCGGGCATGTCGCCGCTGCGGGCGCCGGGGCCGCGCGCGGCGATCACGAGGCGCCGACCTTCCGCGCCAGCGATCGACACTGCGAACCTGTTGTCCCAGACGTGGTCGCCGTCGGTGTCGACGACCAGTTCGGGGAAGCCGGTGCGGCCGGCCTCGGCATAGAGCCAGAGGCGATCCGATCGCAGGTGCAGCACGACGCCGGCCATGGTGGCGCGCCGGGGAACGGTGCCGGCCCGGAAGGCGGCATGCCAGCCCTCGGGCGCATCGGCGCGCGGCGGATGCTCGGACGGGCGGATGGCGCGGATCAGCCGTACGATGAGGCGAAGGCCGATCTCATCGGGCGCGGCGGCCAGCGCGGCGGTGTCCACCGACCAGATACCGCCATGGCTCACGGCCGATCTCAGGGCAAGGTCGTCGGTCGCCGACTGCAGCGCCGCCTCGGCGCGGGCCATGCGTCGTGCCGTGCCGGCGAGGCGCTCGGCGGTGAGGCCGAGGTCGGCGATGGCCGGCAGCGTCTTGCGGAAGCGGACGCGGGTGTAGCGATCCGAGGCGTTGGATGGGTCGGAAACGTAGGGAATGCCGGCATCGTCCAGCAAGGCGACGAGATCGGCCTTGGTGACGTCGAGGAGCGGGCGCAGGAAGCGGACGCCGTCGATCGTCCGCTCGGCCGGCATGCCGGAAAGGCCGGCGACGCCAGAGCCGCGCGCCAGGTGCATCAGCAGCGTCTCGGCCTGATCGTCGCGGGTGTGGGCAAGAAGGACGGCGTCGAGCTTGCCTCGATGGGCCGCTTCGACGAGCAGGCGGTAGCGGGCGGTGCGCGCTTCGGCCTGGATGTCGGTTACGGGCGGCGGCCCGTCGTGGCGCCAGACCAGCTTTTCAGCCGGGTGGCCAAGGCGATTTGCGAAGGCCACGACGGCGTCGGCCTCGCGGGCCGCTTCCGGCCGGAGACCGTGGTCGACCGTCAACACGACAAGAGCGGGCGCTGCCGGGCTCTCATGCTTCCAGCGATCGAACAGAACCAGAAGAGCCGTCGAATCCGGGCCGCCGGAGACGGCGATGCCGACACGGCAAAGGCCGGCAAGAGGGGAGAACAGTCGGGCCCGCGACGTCGCCGTGAGGGGGGCGGGCGAAGCGGAACAGCCGGTCATGTCAACTGCAGCCGAGTTTCTGCTTCCGCGTGGCGACGCGCGAGACAAGGCCGGACTGCGCCTTGGGGAATTTCTTGGTCAGCTCGCCATAGGTGGCGCAGGCGGCGCTGGTTTCGCCGAGACCTTCGAGCGACAGACCCAGCTTGAACAGGCTGTCGGGGGCCTTCTGGCTTGTCGGGTGGTTCTTGTAGGTGGCGAGATAGGACGTGGCGGCGTCGCGATACTGCTGGCGCGAATAGTAGCTCTCGCCGAGCCAATACTGGGCATCGGCGGCGCGCGGATCGCCGGGGAAGTCGGTGAGGAACTTCTTGAAGCCGGTCTCGGCCGCCACGTAGTCGCCGCTGACGATCGAGGAATAGGCCCGATCGTAATCGGCGCCGGGATCCACGGTCGGCGGCGGCACCGAAGCCATCTGCTGCGGCGCGGCGGTCGGGTCGGCGACCGGCGGAGCGGCAAGCACGCCTCCGGCCGCAAGATCCTGGCCCGCTGCCGCGGCCAGACCGCCGGAGGAGGCGATGGCCGAGTTGTCAGGGGTGAAATCGCCACGTGCGATCGCCGACAGGTCGAGCGGCCCCCCGACGGCGCTCGCCGACGGTGGGGCACTTTCGGCCATCGCGCCTGGCAGCGTGCCGAGCGGCGCCGGTGGAGTACCCAGCGTGCCGTCGGCGGGCGGCGGGGCGGCGCCGACCGTTCCGGGCGCGTCGATGGCGAAGCCGGCTTGCAGAGTCTCGCCGCTGCCGACCGAATCCATCGGCGCGTCGGCGGTGGCGGTCGCTGTGGCGCCGACGCCGGGGGTAGCCACGGGAGGAGCGATTTCGGATCGCTTCTGGCCCTTGCCGCCTTCAAGTTGCTGAAGACGGAACTCGTTGTCCTCCTGGGCTCGCTTCAGGAGGTTCTGCAACTGCTCGATCTGGTGGGTCAGTTCGTCGATGCGGCCGTTCAGCTGGCGCATCTGCTGTTCGACGTTGTCCAGACGCACGGCCTGCTGCGCGGCGTCCTGCTGGCCGGGGATGGAGGCGGGCGGAACCGGGTCGGAGCCGAAGAGGCCGGCCGATGCCGGAGCGGCGGCGAACAAGGCGATGCCAAGCGCGGCCGCCAGAGTGGCGGAACGGAAATGGCTCGGTGGACGAAAAAGACGGCTGGTCATCAGCGCGGTTATCCCAGGCAATTCTGACGGAGCCCTCCCGTAGGCCGGTGATCCGCCGGGCGGAGGGCGCCTTCGTCGAAGACAGGACCATGATGCCGCTGTCGGCGCAACCCCGACGACGACGGCGGACGGACTTCCGGACAGCGCGGCAGTCGTTTCAGTCCCTCCGCCGGCACTAAAGCGCCGGACTTCGGCGGCATTGCGGCCATGACACGAAAATCCCGGACCCCCATGCGGGAATCCGGGATGATCGTGCCTGGGGTATGGCGGCGGCGGCGGACGGAGATCAGCCGCCGGTGTTCAGCACGGTGACGGCGCGGCGGTTCTGCGCCCAGCAGCTGTCCTGGTCGCAGAGGGCGACCGGGCGTTCCTTGCCGTAGGAAATGGTGCGGATGCGGGTGCCGGCAACGCCACGGGCGACCAGGAAGTCCTGCGCGGCCTTGGCGCGGCGGGCGCCGAGGGCGAGGTTGTACTCGCGCGTGCCGCGCTCGTCGGCATGGCCTTCCACCGTGACGGTGTAGTTCGGGTAGAGCGCCAGCCACTGGGCCTGACGACCGAGAACGGTCTGGGCCTCGGTGTTGAGCGAGGTCGAATCGGTGTCGAAGAACACGCGGTCGCCGACATTGACCACGAAGTCCTGGGCGCTGCCGGGCGTGGCGGCGCCGGCGCCACCGGCACCCCCCGCGAGCTGGCCGTCGAGTTCGCTCGGGCTCTTGGCGCAGGCTGCGGCGAGGAGGGCAAGACCGAGAGCAAGCGCTCCACGGCGGCTGAAAAGTCTGGTGGCTGTCGTCATGATACCGGTAATCCTCGAATACGTTCTGACCGGATGTTTCGAGAGTCTTGGTAAACGGCTTTGGTTAAGCCCACGTTCAGAGACGTGGTTAACGAAGCACTAAAACTCGGGTTCGCGGCCTTTTGATGGTAAACGCGGCGTCGGACGAGCGTCCGCCGCCGCCGTTTTCATTACTTGAGCAAGGGCGACCAGGCGGGGTCGGAGGCGAAGTTGGGCGTCGGAACGCGCTGCTCGTTGCGGCCGGTGAGATCGACCGACCACAGCTGCGGACCGCCGTTCGGGCCACCGGAGTCGCGGAAGAACATGATGACGCGGCCGTTGGGCGCCCAGGTCGGGCCCTCGTTGTGGAAGCCTTCGGTGAGGATGCGTTCGCCCGAGCCGTCCGGCTTCATGACGCCGATGGCAAAGCCGCCACCCGACTGGCGGGTGAAGGCGATGAGATCGCCGCGCGGGCTCCATACCGGCGTTCCGTAGCGGCCGCTGCCGAAGGAAATGCGGGTGGCGTTGCCGCCGCCGGCGCTCATGACATAGAGCTGCTGGTTGCCGCCGCGGTCGCTCTCGAAGACGATGCGCGAGCCGTCGGGGGAGTAGGAGGGCGACGTGTCGATGGCCGCTGCATCGGTCAGGCGAACCGGCGAGCCGCCGATCGGCATGGCGTAGATGTTGGCGTTGCCGTTCTGCTCGAGGCTCATCACCACCGCGTTGCCGTCGGGGGAGAAGCGCGGCGAGAAGGTCATGTTCGGGAAGTTGCCGACGAGCGAACGCTGTCCGTTCTCGATGTTGAGCAGGTAGACGCGCGGCTCGCTGGCCCCGAAGGACATGTAGGTGACCTGCTGCGAAGTCGGCGAGAAGCGCGGCGTCAGCACGAGGTCGCGGCCGTTGGTCAGGAAGCGGACGTTGGCGCCGTCCTGATCCATCAGGGCGAGACGCTTGACGCGGTTGCCCTTGGGGCCGCTCTCGTCGACGAAGACGATGCGGGTGTCGAAATAGCCCTTCTCGCCGGTCAGCCGCTCGTAGATGGCATCGGCGATGATGTGGGCGATGCGGCGCCAGTTCTCCGGCGTGGTGAAATACTGCTGGCCGGCGAGCTGGGTGCCGCCGAACACATCCCACAGACGGAAGTCGGCCTGCAGGCGGCCGTCGGCGGCGCGGACGATGCCGCCCGAAACCAGCGCCTGAGCGTTGATCACCCGCCAGTTCTGGAAGTTCGGCACCGCGTTGGGGTCGGTGATGCGGTCGACGAAGGAGGCCTGGTTGAGCACCTGGAACAGGCCCGAGCGCTGCAGGTCGGCGGCAATGACGCCGGCCATCTGCTGGCCGACGTTGGCGGTGTCGCCGCTGCCGACGAAGTTCGGGATGGCGATCGGCAGCGGTTGGATGTTGCCGCCGTTGATGTTGATGGTGATCTCGGCGCTGGATGGCGCCGCCGCCGTGACCGCGGCGAGGGCCGCCAGCGCGGCGAAGAGAGTGCGGACCAGTTTTCGCATCCTGAGGTGCTCCCAGACGGGTGTTCCGGACGTGTTCCGATCGAACGATGCGGCCCAGTCCGGCTCGACTTGCTTGCTCGCCGCGTCAATAGGACGACGGCGGGGTGAAATTCATGTTCACGACCTGCCAGTTGTCGAACTTGTCCTTCGGCAGGAACGGGTAGGGCGCGCAGCGCTGAACGGCGCGCACGGCGGCCTCGGCGACCGCCTGACCGGCGGGGCCGGCGGGAATGGCCTTGATCTCGGGCGGCCCGGCGAGGTCGCCGTCGATGGTGAAGGTCACGCGCAACGGCACGACCATCTGGTCGACGCCCTCGGCGCCGACCGGCGGATTGAAGCAGGCGGTCACGGCGGCCGTCAGCGCGTCGAGCTCGCTCTGGCTCATCTCGGCCACCGGTCCCGTCCGGTTCTCCGAGCCGAGCGAGGCCTCCTGGTCGGACTCGCGGTCGCCGCCGCCGGAGGGATCCACCTTGTTGAGAAGCGCGGCCATCTCGTTGGGGTCGAACTCCTCGCTCTTGGAATCCTTCTGCGTCTGCTTGGGCTTTTCCTTGACGGGCTTGGCCGGCGTCTTGTCGGGCTGGTCCGCGGCGTCCTCGGCCGGCGTCGGGGCCGGCGGCTTGGGCTTCACGGGCGGCAGCTTGGGCGGCACCGGCGCCGGCTTGTCGGCTTCCTTGATCTTTTCGGCGATCTCGCCGGTGTCGGCCTTGGGGGCTTCCTCGAGCGCGGCGGTCTTCGTCTCCTCCGGCTTCTCGGCCGGCGGCGTTTCGGCCGGCTTGGGCGGCGCGGCCTTGGGCGGTGGCGGCGGTGGCGCCTCGGCCGACTTGGCGGCGGCGGTGTCGGTCGCCTTCTCGGTGATCGGCGTCGACTGGTCGTTCTTGGCGGCGCCGACCCGTTGCGAGTCGGGGCGCGGCACCGGCGTCTTCACCTTGGCCTGGGAGGCGTTGTTGGATTTTTGCGCGTTCTTGTTGCCTTCGGCGATCTGCGACACGTCGGAGATCGGCACGAGGTCGACCGGCAGGGCGTCCACCGGCGCGGCGTCGAACGGCTTCGCGCCGGAAAAGGATGCAAATCCCCAGGCGAAGAGCAGGACGTGACCGATGACGGATGTCGTGAGACCTATGCGCATGTATCAGTTGGACGGCGCCGCAGCCGTCCCCGTTTCCTCTTGCGTGATGAGACCGATCTTCTTGAAGCCGGCCGCCGAGATGCGTGCCATGACGCGCATCACCGTGCCATAGTCGGCGGTCTTGTCGCCGCGCACATAGATGCGTTCCTCGACGCCGTTCTTGGCGACGGCCATCAGCTTGGGAACCAGCTCGTCGAAGGCGATCTCGCTGTCCTGGATGAAGACCTTGCCGGAGGCGTCGACCGAGATGTTGATCGGGTCGGTCTGGCCTTCCATCGGCTTGGCGGCCGTCTCTGGCAGATCGATCGGCACGCCGACGGTGAGCAGCGGCGCCGCCACCATGAAAATGATCAGCAGCACCAGCATGACGTCGACCATCGGCGTCACGTTGATCTCGCTCATGACGCCCCGGGCATGGCGACGCCTGCGGCGACGGCTGCCGGCTGGCGATCCTCCTGCGACACCCATGCCCATGGTTCAGCTCCTGTCGTCGATTTGGCGAGACAGGATGGCCGCGAACTCGTCGGCGAAGCCATCCATGCGAGAACCGAGCTTGGCGGCGTCGGCGGAGAGTTTGTTGTAGGCGAGCACCGCCGGAATGGCGGCGGCCAGACCCATGGCGGTGGCGAGCAGCGCTTCGGAGATGGCCGGCGCCACCACCACGAGGCTGGTGTTCTTGGAGGTGGCGATCGCCTGGAACGAGCTCATGATGCCCCAGACGGTGCCGAACAGGCCGATGAACGGGCCGGCCGAGCCGACGGTGGCGAGGAAGATGAGGCGCGCTTCCAGGCGCTCCATCTCGCGGGAAATGGTGACGTCGATCACCTTGCCGATGCGGTCGGTAATGCCCTGGAAGGAGACGCGCCCGGCTTCGTGACTGCGCTTCCATTCGCGCATGGCGGCGACGAAGATGGCGGCGAGGCCCTCATTGGAGCGGGCGGTGAGCGAACGGTAGAGCTCCTCGAGCGACTGTCCGGACCAGAACACCTTCTCGAAGCGGTCCATCGAGCGACGGGCGCGGTTGTAGGCGACGATCTTGTCGACGATGATCGCCCAGCACCATACCGACGCTGCCAGAAGACCGAGCATGACGGCCTTCACGACGAAACTCGCCTGCCAGAACAATGCCCAGATGGACACCTCGACGGCCGGTGCTGCGAGCGCGTTCTGGGTCAGTTCGACCGGATTCATGGGTATCTTCCGTTGTCCTCAGGATGAAGCGGCAATCTCTAGGCGCCAAGTCGCGTCGGCCGGGGCTGGCTGTGGCGGCATGCGTTTATGCCTGAGCTTCCACATGCCGCCGAAATTTGGCGAAAACGGGACTTGACGGTCAGGAAAACCGGGGTATTTCGCCCCTCTGCCGCCGGGACGGGTTCCGCCGCCGACGGCGCCGGAGTCCCGTTTCTGTCATCCTATGGTATGGTTAAGGAAGGTTTACCGAAGCGCCCTATTTCAGCGCGCGCCTTCGATCAGCGCCGCCATGGCCGGCGGCAGGCGACGCGGCCTGCCGTTGCCGCCGATGGCCACAACCTCGACCTCGGCCGAGGCGAGGAGAGCGCCTTCGCGCAGAAGCCGCTGGGCGACGGTGAAGCGGGGGCCGGAAATGCTGGCGATTTCCGTCTCCACGGTCAGAAGGTCGTCGAGAAGACCAGGCTTCAGATACTCGATGGCGAACTTGCGGACGACGAACAGCAGCGCATCCGGGTCGGTCCGGTCGGCCGTGGCGCTCTGGCTGATGCCGAGATCGCGCAGGAACTCGGTGCGGCCGCGCTCGAAGAAGCGCATGTGGCTGCCGTGGTAGAGAATGCCGCCGGCATCGGTATCCTCGAAATAGACACGAACGGCGAGGCGATGGACGGTCAAAAGGCTATGTCCTTGGCGGCTGCGACGGAGACGGGCGCATCGAATCGCGACCAGACCCAAGTGTGGTGGCGGACCACATCGGCCGCCGGCAGATGAGGTCGGTCCGAAGTCGTATGCCCGTCGGCGATGACCGTGGTGGCAATGCCACGCGAGGCGGCGGCACGAACGGTGGTGTCGACGCAGAAATCGGAGGCATAGCCGCCGACCACGATGCCGTCGACGCCCAGCCGATCGAGCGTGGCGGCGAGTTCGGTGTCGCGGAAGCCGTCGCAGAAGGTTTTGGCGACGACGGTGTCTCCGGGCTTGGGAGCGAGGGAAGGGTGGAACGCCCAGCCGGGCGTGCCGCGCTCCCATTCGCAGCCCGCTTCCTCATGCTGGATGAAGATCACGGGCGCGCCGGCGGCGCGTGCCTCGGCCGCCTTGCCGTCGAGAAGAGCCGCCACCTCGTCGATCCGGTAGGCGCGCGGTTCGTCGAAAAGGTTGGCCTGCACGTTGATGATGACGAGGGCGCGCGTCATGTCACTCTTCCTCACCGCCGGAAAACAACGTGAACTGAGCCTCCTCGGCGGTCTTGGGCACGGCGAAGCCCATGTGGCGGAAGGCATGCGGCGTCAGCAGGCGCCCGCGCGGAGTGCGCTGCACGAAGCCCTTCTGGATGAGATAGGGCTCGACGATGTCCTCGATGGCGTCGCGCGGCTCGGCGATGGCCGCCGCGATGGTCTCGATGCCCACCGGGCCGCCGTTGAAGCTCAGGGCGATGGTGTTGAGATAGCGCAGGTCGAGCGCGTCGAGGCCGATGGGGTCGACGTCGAGCCGGGTCAGCGCCCGGTCGGCGATCTCGGCGGTAATCGTCTCGGCGCCGGCGACGATGGCGAAATCGCGGACGCGGCGCAGCAGGCGGCCGGCGATGCGCGGGGTGCCGCGCGACCGCTTGGCGATCTCGGTCGCGCCATCGTCGGCGATGCCGATGCCGAAGATGCGGGCGCCGCGCCGGACGATCAGCTCCAGCTCCTCGGTGGTGTAGAACTCCAGACGGATGGGAATGCCGAAGCGGTCGCGCAGCGGCGTGGTCAGGAGACCGAGGCGGGTGGTGGCACCGACCAGCGTGAACTTGGCAAGGTCGATGCGGACGGAACGGGCGGCCGGCCCTTCGCCGATGATCAGGTCGAGCTGGTAGTCCTCCATGGCGGGATAGAGGATCTCCTCGACCGCCGGGCTCATCCGGTGGATCTCGTCGATGAACAGGACGTCGCGCTCCTCGAGATTGGTGAGGAGGGCGGCGAGGTCGCCGGCCTTGGCGATCACCGGACCGGAAGTGGCGCGGAAATTGACGCCGAGCTCGCGGGAGACGATCTGTGCCAGCGTGGTCTTGCCGAGGCCGGGCGGGCCGACGAACAGCACGTGATCGAGCGCTTCCTTGCGCGTCTTGGCGGCGTCGATGAAGACCTGGAGGTTGGCGCGCGCCGGCGCCTGACCGACGAACTCGGAGAGCGCGCTCGGCCGGATCGACTGCTCGAAATCCTCGGGGCGCTTGTCGCCCGAGACGAGACGGCTCTCTTCGCTCATGGTGGTCCGATCGTCTCCGGCGGTCCTGGTTGCTCGGCGTCGACAGCGCTGGTCCGACGCAGGGCTCATGGCGAATGCCGCGTCGTTTTCTCCAGCCGAATCGACGCGCGGCGTCGGCTGTTCGCCTTTCGTTTTGCACGAAAGGCAGGCCCTTGCCAAGCCGCGACGGCTGGCGTCGACCGGAAGTGCCGCATCGGTTGTCAATGCGCCTATTTGTTGACTGCCATTGATCACAATTCCATCACGTCAGCGTGATAGACCGCATTGACCCTCGGTAAAGACAGGTTAATCTTTCCCTGGGTTCGAGGGGTTCCATCACCGGCGAGGTGGTCATGGCAGCTTTCAGGACGATTTTCGGGTGCTTGCTGTTTGTGGTCGCGCTGGCGACGGTCGGCGGCCTTCTTTCCACCCCGGTGCGCGCTGAAAGCATCGTCGGCTTTTCCGACGACGAGCTGATGGACGGCTTCCAGAAAACGGTGTTCGGCGTCGAGTATGGCGGCGCGTCGGCGGGCAGCGCCGTCAAGAAGTTCAACGGCGCCGTGCGCGTCCGTGTCATCAATCTGGCCGACAAGGACCGCCAGCGCGAGGTCGCCGGCTTCGTGTCGCGTCTGCCCCGTCTCGTGCGCGGCCTCGACATTCGCATGGCGAGACCCGGCGAGAACCCCAACTTCACCGTCTACGTCGTCGATCGCGCCGATTACGTCGATACCGTGCGGACCGACGTGCTCGGCTCGACGCACGGTTCCGTGCCGGGGCAGTGCCTGGTTCGGGTCTACCCGGGCTCGCTCGGCATCGTTCGCTCCACGGCAGTGATCGTGTCCGACGAAGGCAACAGCCTGTTCCGCCGCTGCATGGTGGAAGAGATCCTGCAGGGTCTCGGCCCGATGAACGACAATGCGGCGCTCTATGCGTCCGTGTTCAACGACCGCTCGCGTCACGACCGCTTCATGCCCTTCGATCGGGCGGTGGTGTCGATGCTCTATGACCGGCGCATCCGCCCCGGAATGACCCGCTCCGAGGTCGGTGTGGTGTTGCCACGCGTGCTCGCGGACGTCAGGCGCTCGGTTCGATAACGCTTGTTCCCTTTGAAGGCCCGCTCCAGCTCGTCACCGCATGGTGCGCTGGATGCGGCTCACGAAGTGACGCTGCTCGTTGGGCGGGCGCTTCTCGATGGCCGCCGTGATCACATCGCGGCGGTCCGGCTCCGTGACGTAGATCTGGGCGAGGGCCTCGCGCCCCCGATAGCTGGCGGCCAGTGTCTGGGCGTCGTCGTCGGCGATGGCCCTGATTGCCGGCGGCGCGTC
Source organism: Pleomorphomonas sp. NRK KF1 (assembly GCF_023721755.1). Taxonomy (GTDB): domain Bacteria; phylum Pseudomonadota; class Alphaproteobacteria; order Rhizobiales; family Pleomorphomonadaceae; genus Pleomorphomonas. Next base: position 65,735 of record NZ_JAMDLH010000007.1, read on the forward strand.
CGGCATGGTGGCGATGAGCCGCGTCCGCTCGATGGCCAGAGAGTACTGCCAGGGGCCGTAGGCACGGCTGCGTTCAAGGGCCTGAAAGGCGATGTCGCGCTTGTCCGGCAGGGTGACCGCGAACTGGGCGAGGGTCAGCCACAGGCGGGCGTTGCCGGGCGCCGTCGTCACCAGTGAGCGGGCGCGTTCGTAGCAGGCCTCGTTGAGGCGCGGGCGATCCTCGGCAACGATCGGGGGAGTGGTCAGGCCGAAAGCCAGGGCGCGGCAATCATACTCGAAGACGCTGAGGGCGCGCTTGCTCGACAGGAACGGTACGTCCGGATCGGCTGCCACCGACTGCAGCCGGTCGGCGGAGTTGCCTGACGTGGTGAGGAACGGCGAGGCCTCGATGCTCATTCCATAGAGGCCGAGGCAAAGCAATCCGCCCGAGAACAGGCCGATCAAGGGTGCCGACAGCTTCAGCGATATCATCACCAACTTCCCCAATGACGCATGCCGGCCATGGCGGAACATCAGGTCTCTCGACCGGCCGCGGCGCGGACTTGGAGCGACATGGTCGCTCTTCCGTCTCTCTACCCCGGACAGCCTTAACCGTCTCGGGAAAATTCGCCGGCAGCTGGCAAAAAACCGCTGGACCTTTTATAGGGTAGACCGGATAAATACTTAAAGACAAGAGGTGTTGGCGGTCTTTGCCGTCGGCCGATGCGTCCGTTTCGGCGAAGCGGACAGTTGTTTGTCGGAATGGAGCTCGCTCTATTGCTCACAAGGGTTCGATCGTTTTTCGGTTTTGGCGGCAAAACTGTGCCGGCTCCGAATGAAGGTGGTCGCGATCGCATCGAGATCGATGCGAAGGACGCCGTCGTCTACGCGATCGGTGACGTACACGGTTGCTTTGACGAGCTGAGGGCGGCCGAACAGCGGATCGCGGAGGATGCAGCTCACATCTCCGCCAAGCGCCGTATCATTCTCTGCCTCGGCGATCTGGTCGATCGCGGACCTCGTTCGGCCGACGTGCTCGATCATCTGACCGGCGCGCAGCCGAACGGTTTCGAACGCCTGTCGCTCTGCGGCAACCACGACGAAACCTTCCTCTCCTTTATCGAAGATCCTCAGGGGAACATGGGGTGGCTGGACTTCGGTGGCGAGGAGACGCTTGAGTCCTATGGCATCGACTTCACCCGGCTGGCTCGTCATCGCGGCGGCGGAACCGGTCTTCGCGACATCCTGCAGTCGAGGGTGCCGGAAGCCCATGTCGCCTTCTTGAAGCAGATGCCCGTATCGGTGCGTTTCGGAAATGTCCTGTTCGTCCATGCTGGCGTTCGTCCCGGCGTAGCGCTCGACGAGCAGGACGACGACGACTTCATGTGGATTCGCGAGCCGTTCGTCAGCCAGCCGCACGGGCTGGGGCTCACGGTGGTGCATGGGCATACGCCGGCCAACGAACCGGTGTTCGCGCCGGGGCGCATCGGCATCGACACGGGGGCATTCGCCACCGGTCACCTGACGGTGCTCAGGGTGTTCGACGGCGAGGCAACGGTCATTCAGTGATACCGTTTCCGTCGGGTTTCGACCTTTCGGGCGGAACCTGGCGGAAGCGGAAGCGCCCGACCGGGCGCCGGCCGGTCAGGCCGAAACCCGCTTGAGTCGGATGAGTCCGGATCAAGCGGAACGCGTATGAAGCCTGCTTCGGGCGACCGTATCGCCGAGGCTTCAAACGAAAACGCCGGCCGCGAGGGCCGGCGTTGTGCGTTTCGTGGTGTTGATGTCAGCGCATGGCCAGCTGGCGTGACCTGAAGTCGATCACCTCGGTCGGCGCGGCCACCGGGCCGGCGAAGCGGGTCGACACCAGCATGCCGTAGGGCTGGGCCGAGAAAGTGGCATTCACCGCCTGAACCGGCGCCTCGAACAGCGTGGCGATGTGCAACTGATCGGGATGGGTCAGCGTGCGGAAGCGGCCCCAATAGACAGATTGGCCGCCGTCGAGAAGCGAGGGGCCATCCTCGGAGGTGATTTCCGGCAGTTCGATGTTGGCGAACATGTCGCTCTTGCCGCCATCGATCACGGGTCGGGCGAGCTCGGGCGCCGGCGCCGGCGCGGCGGGCTTGCGCGGCGTCGGCACAAGGGCTGCCGTCTGCAGCGGCTGGTGGGCAGGAGCGGCCGGCGGCGCAAAGGAGAGGGCGGAGGCGGACGGCTCCCGGTCCTGGGCGACCTCGGCCAGCGCCAACTGGGCGGCGATGGCGTCGTCGCGACTGGCGGCCACGGGCGGCAGGGGCGCTTCCACGGGGACCGGGGGCTTCTGCGGCGGCAGCATCATCGGCGCGTCGAGCATTGCCAGTTCGGTGACGGCGGCGATCTCCGAAGGCTTGGCCTGCGGCAACGGCACGTTGTCCATGGCCAATCGGTCGGCTTCGCTGAGCTTCGGCGCGGCGCCGGGTTCGAGACCGGCCGGCAGCGTCGCATCGGCGAGACTGGTGATCCGGCGTTCGGGAGCGGGCGGAGGCGTGAAGGCGGCGGTCAGCACGGGCGCCGTCGGCGCGGCAGCCGGCGGGGTGGCCTTCGGGGCGACGGGAGCCGGCTTGGCGGCAACGGCCGGCGCCTCGTCATTGTCGGCGGCGCCGATCTCCTCTGCGGTATCTTCCTCGTCGTTGGAGAACAGCATGGCGAGCAGGCCGCCGCCCTTGCTGGACTTGGAGGACGAGGATTCGGCCGAGGCCATGGCGACGTTGGACGTGGCGCCCTTCTCGCGCTGCAGCTCGGCGAGCGCCTGCTGGTAGCCGGGCAGGGGCTTGCCGTCGGAGGGGATGTGGGCGGTCTTGCCGTCGGGGAACAGACCAACGAGCTGCGTGCGGCTGAGACGCGGCCAAGCGCGCACCGAGCCGACGTCGATATGTACGAAGGGGCTGTTGGCCGACGGATACCAGCCCACACCGCCGTTCTGCATCTGCACGGCGATCATGCGCAGCTTGTCGACGGACACGTCGGGAATGTTCATGTCCATCGCCTTGCCCAGCGAATGCTGGCTGTGCTTGGCCACGGCCGAGGAACGGGATCGCAGCATGTTGTTGGTGGCGAGCGAGCGATAACCCGAGACCACCTGAATCGGCTGGCGCGATCCGGACTTCTGGTAGACCTCCCACACCGTGTCAAACAGGCGTGGGTCCATCCGCGTCGCCTCGTTGCGTCGCCAGTCGCGCAGGAAGCGATTGAGTTCGTTGAGCGCCGAGGGGATGTAGCGACCATCCTTCTTGAAGACGATGGTCAGCCGCTCCTTGGTGTGCATGTTGTAGAGATCGAGGGTGCGACTATCGGCCGCCTTGGCCACGGAGGTGAGGATCGACAGCGCCGCGGCGGAGCCCACGAAGGCGCAGAGCGTCGCACGGCCGGCGGCAATGGCGAGACGGGAGGAGGATAAGCCCGCGAATGCGCCGAAAGCCTTGGCTGCTTTCATCGAAGCTGTTCCTCTCCCTGATGATGTGTTCACTGTCCGGGTTTTCACGCGTCTCTATCCGCTTGCTCTCGTCTCCAGCCGGCAGGGATTATTGGGCTGAGAAATTAAGCAACGGTTTACCGTAAGCCGATCACGGCCGGCTTGGGTCCCGATGGTCGGAAATATCCCCTGGATTTCACGGGCCGTACAATACCCGGCGCCGGTCAAAAGGCCAAGTGGGTAGTTCATGGCATGGTGGAAATGCCAAAAGACCTGCCTTGCCAAGGACAAAGCAGGTTTTCAGCCTGGTTGACCGGGGCGAGCCAGTCAGATCTGCGACATGCCCAAGGCCTTCTTGATGGCCTGGACGTGGCCGTAGATGTCGTCGCGGAGCTGCAACTTGCCGCCGTCGTCGACGAAGGCGGTGAAGTAGGCGAGGTGCACCTTGAGATGGGTGGCGATGTCCACCCGCCGCTCGTCGCCGCCGAACATCGCCTGCAGCTTCGGCACCGTCCACTGCGGATCGCCCTGCAGCACGGCGTCGGCGAAGGACATGGGGTCGTCGACGCGCACGCAACCGTGGCTGAAGGCGCGGACATCGCGGTTGAACAGGCTCCTCAGCGGCGTGTCGTGCAGGTAGACGGCATGCTTGTTCGGGAACATGAACTTGATGTTGCCGAGTGCATTGGCCTCACCGGGAACCTGGCGGATGCCGACCGCCTTTACGGCGTTCTCGTCCCAGATGATGCGGGTGGGGTCGATCAGCTGGCCGTCCCATGTCACCTCGTAGCCGTGACGGGCGAAATAGCCGGCCGGATCGGCCTGGATCGCCGGCAGCATTTCCTTGACCTTGATCGATTCCGGAATGTGCCAGTAGGGGTTGACCACCAGATACTGCATTTCGCCGGAGAAGATCGGCGTCTGGTTGGCGGTCTTGCCGACGACGACGCGCGCCTCGTGCACCTTGAGCCCGTGACGGATGACGCGCACCTTGAACTCGGGGATGTTGACGAAGACGTAGTCCTGGCTGAGATCGCGAGGCATCCAGCGCCACATTTCCATGTTGGCGATGATCTCGCCCTCGACGTCGCGGTGGGCGCCGTTGAGAACGGCGAGCGTGCGGGCGCCGACGACGCCGTCGGCGGCGAGGCCGTTTTCCTTCTGGAAGGTTTCGACGGCGGCAACCAGCGCGTCGTCGTAGAGCGTCGGGTCGATGCCTTCGATCGGCGCGGCGAGATCGAGCCGCTTGCGCAGGCCGGGCACGCCGTCATCGCTCATGCCGGGCTTCAGCGACTTGGCGAGCGCCACGGGCTCGGGCGCCGGCTCCGCCTTGTCCTTGGCGGCGCGCACCTCGGCCAGCATGGCCTTGAGGCGCTTGAAACCTTCGGTCGGCGGGTTGAAGCCTTCGAGCGCGACGGCCGGATCGGCGGCATCGGCGACCGTGGCCAGAGCCTTGCCGGCGGGAATCCGCTCGGGGGTGCGGGTGATGTCCTTGGAGATCGACCGAGGCGCGACGCGGCCACCGGAGGCCTGCTCGGCGAACGTTGCCACGGCCATGGAGACGCGAAGATCGGCGTTGGCGACGAGCTCGGTGGTCGCGGCCGTGAGGTCGGCTTCCGGCAGCGCATAGTCGATCGGGTTGAGGCCGTCTTCCACCGCGTCGGCGAGGCGGGCGATCGTCGCCCTGGCCTTGTCGGAATAATGATCGCCCTCGACCCAGAGCGGCTGGTTGCCGCGAGCCTCGTAGACCTTGGCGACGGCGTCGGCCCGACGGCGCGCATCGCCGGTTGCCGAGGCGACGACCTTGGCGATTTCGGCGACGATCGCCTGATCGATCGGCATGCCGGGGAGCGTGGTTGCGACGACGGGCGTCGATGCGGGTTCGACAGCCGGCGTCGTCACGGCGGGCGTGGCGGTTTCCGTCGCGGGCGTGGAGGGCTCGACCGTGGGCGAGGCGGCAACTGGCGCTGCATCGGTGTCCGTCGTCGGCGTGGTCGCAGCCGGCGGGGAGGCTTCCGAGGCGGGCGTCGCGGCGTCGTTGGCCGGCGGCAGAGCCTTGCTCTCGACGGCTCCCGGCACTGTGGTTTCGGTCGCCTTGGCACCCAGAGGGTCGAAGCCGGTTTCGGCGAATGCCGGCACGGCGACAAGGCCGATCACGGCGGTGGAGAGAAGAAACCGGGTCAGCGAGGAGATCATAACGTTCACCACGTCCATTCCTGCGAGGCTCTGGGGCCGGACAAGAAATGTCATAGAAGGTCTGTTTGGCGGTTCGCCGGCCCTTCGACAAGGCCAACACACCGCCAAAGGTCGATTACGTGCTTCTTGTTACTCCGCGGCAACACCCGCGTCGTCCTGGTCATCGTCGGCGATGCCGTATTCCTTGAGCTTCCGATAGAGCGTCGAGCGGCCGATGCCCAGCCGACGCGCCACCTCTGCCATGCGGCCGCCGTAGTGGTCGATGGCGAGGCGGATCATCTCCTCCTCGATGGCGACGAGCGGGCGGACATGGCCGTCGTCGGCGAGCGACCGCAGGAAGCCGAAGGGGGCAGGGTCGTTGCCGGGGCCGGAGTTGACGGCGACGCCGATGAGGCCGTCCTCGGCCGCTACCGTGGATGGGGCGGTCTCGATGGTCACCTGTCCGCTTGCGGGCGGCGCATCGGTGCCTTCGACCCGACGGATGGCGGAGACGTGGCCGGTTTGCGCGGCGATCTGCGGGAAGTCGTCGGCCGTCAGCTCACCGCCGTCGCACAGGATGACGGCGCGGAAGACGGCGTTCTCCAACTGGCGGATGTTCCCCGGCCAGTTGAAGGCGCCGAGCATGGCGACCGCGTCGGGCCGAATGCCGGTGATGCGGCGCTTGCCTTCCTCGGCGGCGAAGCGCGTCACGAAGTGGTCGACGAGCAGGGGAATATCCTCGCGGCGATCGCGCAGCGGCGGCACGAAGATCGGGTAGACGTTGAGCCGGTAGTAGAGGTCTTCGCGGAAACGGCCTTCCTTGACCATGTCGAGGAGGCGCCGGTTGGTGGCCGAGATCAGGCGGAAGTCCACCTTCTGCGATCGGCGTGCGCCGACGGGCTCGATCTCGCCCTCCTGGATGGCGCGCAGCAGTTGCACCTGGATGTCGAGCGGCAGCTCACCCACTTCATCGAGGAACAGCGTGCCGGTGTGGGCTTCCTGGAACTTGCCGGTATGGCGGTCGACGGCGCCGGTGAAGGCGCCCTTCTCGTGGCCAAACAGCGTGCTCTGCACGAGGTTCTCGGGAATGGCGCCGCAGTTGACGGTGACGAAGGGCTTGGTCCGGCGGTCGGAGGCATTCTGGATGGCGCGGGCCACCAGTTCCTTGCCGACGCCGCTCTCGCCCTCGATCAGGATGGGGATGCCGGAGGTGGCGGCGCGTTCGCCGAGGCGGAGGACGCGGGCCATTTCCTGGCTCTTGGTGATGATGTCGCGAAAGCCGAGGCCGCTTTGCGCCGGGCGGCGGGCGCGGCGGATCTCGCCTTCGAGCGCGGTGACCTTCAGTGCGTTCTGGATCGAGACGGCGAGCCGCTCGTGGTTGACCGGCTTGACGATGAAGTCGAAGGCGCCGGCCCGCATGGCGCCGACCACCGTGTCGATGGAGCCGCGCGAGGTCTGGACGATCACCGGCAGGGTCTCGCCGGCCTTGGCCAGGCGTTCGAGCACCGCCATGCCGTCGAGGTCGGGCATGACGAGGTCAAGAATCATCAGCTGGAAATCGCCCCGCGCCGCGGCCAGCATGGAGAGACCCGCCTCGCCGCCGTCGGCGGTGACCGCCTCATGGCCGAAGCGCTTGACGGCCTCCTCGAGGAGGCGGCGCTGGATCGGATCGTCGTCGACGATCAGGATGCGAGCGGCCATGCGTTAGTTCGTCCTTCCGCGTCTGTGCCAATTCGGGGCACTGTGCCGGTCCAAGGGTTAAGAGAAGGTTAGGCTGTGGCGCCCCGTCCCCCATTTTCGCCGACATTTCCGTTGATCCCTTGCGGTCCGAGCACGTAGTCTTGCGCATGGTGCCCTGCGCCGCATTTGGAGTTGTCGTTCGATGAGCCGTTTCCGTCTGCCCCGTCCCGCCTTTCATCCTGCCGACGCCGGCGCCGTTGCCGAGGCGCTGCCCGAGTGGGATCTGTCGGCGCTTTATGCCTCGCCCGACGATCCGGCCATCGAGCGCGATATCGAGACGGCGGCCAATGCCGCCAAGGATCTTGCTGGCCGGGCAAAGGGGCAACTGGAGGCGATCCTCAAGGCGCCGAACGGCGCCGCCGCCTTCGCCGCGCTGATCGCCGACTACGAAAGATTGCAGGATCTTCTGGGCAGGGTGATGTCCTATGCCGGTCTTCTCTACTCGGGTGATACCACCGATCCCCAGCGCATGAAGTTCTATGGCGACGTGCAGGAGAAGATCACCGCCATCTCCTCGGGTCTCCTGTTCTTCGAGCTGGAGCTCAACCGGATCGATGACGGCCTGATCGAGGCCGGCTTTGCCGACCCGGCGCTCGCCCACTATCGGCCCTGGCTCACCGACATCCGCCTCGACAAGCCCTACCAGCTCGAGGATCGAGTGGAGGAACTGTTCCACGAGAAGTCGATCACGGCCTACTCGGCCTGGAACCGCCTGTTCGACGAGACCATTGCCGGCCTTCGTTTTCCGGTCGACGGCGAGGAGCTCGCCATCGAGCCGACGCTGCATCTCCTGCAGGAGGCGGACCCGGCCAAGCGCAAGGCGGCGGCCGAGGCGCTCGGCAAGGTGTTCGGCGAGAACATCGGCATTTTCGCCCGCATCACCAACACGCTGGCCAAGGACAAGGAAATCTCCGACCGCTGGCGCGGCTTCAAGGATATCGCCGACTCGCGCCACCTCGCCAACCGCGTCGAGCGCGAGGTGGTCGACGCGCTGGTCGAGGCGGTGCGGGCGGCCTATCCGCGTCTCAGTCATCGCTACTACCAGCTCAAGGCGCGCTGGATGGGCGGCGAGACCATGCCCTACTGGGATCGCAACGCGCCGCTGCCCGGCGCCGTCACGCGTCTGGTGTCCTGGAGCGAGGCCAAGGCGACGGTGCTCGACGCCTACGGCCGCTTCTCGCCCAGGATGGCCGATATCGCCCGCCGCTTCTTCGACGAGAACTGGATCGACGCGCCGGTGCGGCCGGGCAAGTCGCCGGGCGCTTTCGCCCATCCGACCGTGCCGTCGGCCCATCCTTACGTGCTGCTCAACTACCTTGGCCGCACGCGCGACGTGATGACGCTCGCCCACGAGCTCGGCCACGGCGTGCATCAGGTGCTGGCCGGCCGGCAGGGCGCGCTGATGGCGCCGACACCGCTGACGCTGGCCGAGACGGCGTCGGTGTTCGGCGAGATGCTGACCTTCCAGTCGCTGCTCGGCAGTGCGGCGACGCCGGCCGAGAAGCGGACGCTGCTCGCCTCGAAGATCGAGGACATGCTCAACACGGTGGTGCGGCAGATCGCCTTCTACTCCTTCGAGCGCAAGGTGCACGCGGCCCGGCGCGAAGGCGAGCTCACCGCCGACCGGATCAACGAGGCCTGGCTGTCGGTGCAGGGCGAGAGCCTCGGGCCGGCCATCACCGTCGGCCCGGGCTACGAGACCTTCTGGGCCTACATCCCGCACTTCATCCACTCGCCCTTCTACGTCTACGCCTACGCTTTCGGCGATTGCCTGGTGAACTCGCTCTACGCCGTATTCGAGAAGGCCGAGGCCGGCTTCCAGGACAAGTATTTCGCCATGCTGGAGGCCGGCGGCACCAAGCACCACACCGAGCTTCTCAAGCCCTTCGGTCTCGACGCCACCGATCCGGCCTTCTGGCAGATGGGGCTTTCGGTGATCGAGCGGATGATCGGCGAGCTGGAAGTGCTCGACGCCGAGATCGCTCGACAAGGGTAACGGCACCGCCCATCGTTCATAAGTATTTGCGCGGAAACGCAAAAGCCCGCCGGTTCTCCGGCGGGTTTTTCCTTTTGGGCCAAATACTTATCAGGGAAACCCCCGTGAATGCGGCCGGGCTTCGTTTTACACAGGTCGAACGTTACGTTGCATTACGCAAGCAAAAGGCTCTAGGAGTTTTTCCGGAGGTCCGGTCGGCCTCGGCTCGCCTTCCGGGGAGGGATGGCGGGAAAAGGGGGTGCCTGCGGGCGGCTCTCCCGATGCCGGCGCCCGAACGACATCCTGGAGAAGCTCAATGAAGATTGCGGTGTTGAAAGAACCCGATTCCGAGGAGGGGCGCGTTGCCATCACACCGGAGACGGCCAAGCGCTTTATCGGCCTTGGCGCGACGGTGCTGGTGGAAGCCGGCGCGGGCCTGCGGTCGCTCATTCTGGATTTCGACTACACGATGGTCGGCGCCGTGATGGCCGGGACTGCCGCCGACGCGGTGCGCGAGGCCGACATCGTGCTGACCGTGCGGCGTCCGTCACATGAGGTGCTGTCGCAGCTCAAGAAGGGCGCGCTCGCCATTGCCATGATGGATCCCTATGGCGATGACGCCGCCATCAAGGCCATGGCCGAGACGGGCGTCACCACCTTCGCCATGGAGTTCATGCCCCGCATCACCCGCGCGCAGGTGATGGACGTCCTGTCGAGCCAGGCCAACCTCGCCGGCTATCAGGCGGTGATCGACGCTTCCTATGAATATGGCCGCGCCATTCCCATGATGATGACGGCGGCCGGCACCGTGCCGGCGGCGCGCGTCTTCGTGATGGGCGCCGGTGTCGCCGGCCTGCAGGCCATCGCCACCGCCCGCCGCCTCGGCGCCGTGGTGACCGCGACTGACGTCCGCCCCGCCGCCAAGGAGCAGGTGGAAAGCCTTGGCGCCAAGTTCGTCGCCGTCGAGGACGAAGAGTTCAAGCAGGCCGAGACGGCGGCGGGCTATGCCAAGCCGATGTCGGCCGAATATCAGGCCAAGCAGGCGGCGCTGGTGGCCGAGCACATCAAGAAGCAGGACATCGTCATCACCACGGCGCTGATCCCCGGCCGGCCGGCGCCACGCCTCGTCTCGGCCGAGATGGTGAAGTCGATGAAGCCCGGCTCGGTTCTGGTCGACCTCGCCGTCGAGCGCGGTGGCAATGTCGAGGGCGCCAGGCTCGGCGAGATCGTGATGACGCCCGAAGGCATCCGCATTGTCGGCCACAAGAACGTGCCCGGTCGCATCGCCGCCACCGCGTCCCAGCTCTACGCCAAGAACCTCTTCGCCTTCGTCGAGACCATGATCGACAAGAAGGAGAAGATTCTCGCCGTCAACTGGGACGACGAACTCGTCAAGGCAACCGCGCTGACGCGCGACGGCGCCGTCATCCATCCCGCTTTCCTGAACTGACGCGGAGACCGTCCGATGTCCTCTACGCTCACGGCCGATCAGGCCCTCGAACAGGCGCGGCTGGCCGCGCGAGCCGCCGCCGAGGCGGCCCGCGCCGCCGAAGCCGCCGCCAACGCCGCCGCCGATGCCGTCGCCTCTGGTCAGGCGGGCGTCGCCGCCGACGCGGCGGGCGCCGCCGCCCATGCCCTGTCGGGCGGTGTGATCGATCCCTTCGTCTTCCGCCTCTCCATCTTCGTGCTGGCGATCTTCGTCGGCTACTACGTGGTGTGGTCGGTGACGCCGGCTCTCCACACGCCGCTGATGGCAGTGACCAACGCCATCTCCTCGGTGATCATCGTCGGCGCGCTCTTGGCCGTCGGCGTCGAGTTCCTGGCGCCCGGCACCGGCGTGTCGCGCGGCTTCGGCTTCGTCGCCGTCATCCTGGCATCGGTGAACATCTTCGGTGGCTTCCTGGTCACCAGCCGCATGCTCGCCATGTACAAGAAGAAGCACTGAGGGGACGGACATGTCAGCCAATCTTTCCGCCGTCCTCTATCTGGTCTCCGGCGCCTTGTTCATCCTGGCGCTCAGGGGACTCTCCAGCCCGGTGACGGCCCGGCGCGGCAACCTTCTGGGCATGCTCGGCATGGCGATCGCCATCGTCACGACGCTGGCCTCGATCAAGCCGTCGTTCGGCGCCTACGCGCTGATCGTCGTCGGCCTCGCCATCGGCGGCGGCATCGGCGCCTTCATCGCCCGCAAGATCGCCATGACGGCCATGCCGCAGCTGGTCGCCGCCTTCCACTCGCTGGTCGGTCTCGCCGCCGTGCTGGTGGCCGCCGCCGCGCTCTATGCGCCGGAGGCCTTCGGCATCGGTCTGCCCGGCTCGATCCACGGGCAGGCGCTCATCGAGATGAGTCTCGGCGTCGCCATCGGCGCCATCACGTTCACCGGCTCGGTGATCGCCTTCCTGAAGCTCGACGGCCGGATGAGCGGCAAGCCCATCATCCTGCCCTTCCGCCACATCGTGAACGCGGCGCTGGCGGTGCTGCTGGTGGTGCTGGTGGTGGTGCTGGTCAACACCGAAAGCCATTTCGTGTTCTGGCTGATCGTGCTGGTGTCGCTCGTCTTCGGCGGCCTCATGATCATCCCGATCGGCGGCGCCGACATGCCCGTCGTCGTCTCCATGCTGAACAGCTACTCAGGCTGGGCGGCGGCCGGCATCGGCTTCACGCTGGGCAACACGGCGCTGATCGTCACCGGCGCGCTGGTCGGCTCGTCGGGCGCCATCCTCAGCTACATCATGTGCAAGGGCATGAACCGCTCGTTCATCTCCGTCATTCTCGGCGGCTTCGGTGGCGAGACGGCGGCGGCCGGCGGCGATGTGGAGCAGCGGCCCGTCAAGCAGGGCTCGGCCGAGGACGCGGCCTTCATCATGAAGAACGCCTCCAAGGTGATCATCGTGCCGGGCTACGGCATGGCGGTCGCCCAGGCCCAGCATGCCCTGCGCGAGATGGCCGACAAGCTGAAGGCGGAAGGCGTCGAGGTGAAATACGCCATTCACCCGGTGGCCGGCCGCATGCCCGGCCACATGAACGTGCTGCTCGCCGAGGCGTCGGTGCCCTATGACGAAGTGTTCGAGCTCGAGGACATCAACTCCGAGTTCGCGCAGGCCGACGTCGCCTTCGTCATCGGCGCCAACGACGTGACCAACCCGGCCGCCAAGACCGACAAGACCTCGCCGATCTTCGGCATGCCGATCCTCGACGTCGAGAAGGCAGGCACGGTGCTGTTCGTCAAGCGCGGCATGGGTTCGGGCTATGCCGGCGTAGAGAACGAGCTGTTCTTCCGCGACAACACGATGATGCTGTTCGCCGACGCCAAGAAGATGGTGGAGACCATCGTCAAGAACCTCGAATGAGGCTTATGACCGGTTGAAAGAGAAAGGGCCGTCGCGGTGAACGCGGCGGCCCTTTCGTTTCCGGATATCAGGCCGGCCTGGGGTGAAAGATGCCCCAGGCGAGGCGATGGCGGCGGGCGTTCCAGGCGAGCAGGGCGGCGACAACGCCCAGCATCGCGATGTCGCCGACCGGAGCGGCAATCCAGATGCCGAGCTCGCCCGCCACCATCGGCAGCAGCGCCAGCAACGGCAGGCCGATGACATAGGTGCGGACGAGGTTGAGGATTGCCGCGCTGCCGGCCATGCCGAGCGCCTGATAATAGCCGCCGAGCACCATCAGCGGTATCGACAGGGCATAGGTGGCGGTGGTGATCGGCATGATGCGCGCCACCTCGGCGATGACCTGCGGGTCGTCGACAAACAGCGCGCCGAGCGGCCGGGCGAGAAACACGAACATGCTCTCGAAGACGGCGCCGTAGACGACGGCGACGGAGAAGGCGATCTTCAGCGTCGCCTTTACCCGATCGTGCAGACCGGCGCCGTAGTTGTTGCCGGCGATCGACTGACAGGCCGTCGTGATGCCGAGCATCGGCAGGAAGGCGAAGGTCAGGACGCGGGTTATGACGCCGTAGGCGGCGACGGTGGCCCCCAGCTCGGCGGTCGGCCAAAGCTGGATGTCGGCGATGATCAGCCCGCTCGACAGGCTGATGCCGAGAAGACCGAGCGAAGGCGGTGCGCCGAGCGCCAGCATCTTCTTCCAGTTGGCGAGAAACGAACCGGTGCCGTGGGCGTAGAGCGGCAGCCGCGTGCGGCCGGAGAGACGCAGGAACAGCACGGCGCCGATCGCCACCAACTGGGCCAGAACGGTGCCGGCAGCCGAGCCGACGACGCCGAGGCCGAAGGGGCCGATCAGGATGTAGTTGAAGACGATGTTGAGCAGCGTCACCGCGATGGCGACGGCGGCCATGGTGCCCACCTTGCCTTCGGACCGCAGCGCGTCGCCCTGGATGGCCAGGAAGAAGCTGAAGGGCGAGAACACCACCATGATGGCGGTGAACTCAAGGCCCATGCGGGCAATCTCGGGATCGCCTTCCGACAGGGCGCGCGTCAGCGGCTGGCCGACGAAGACAAGCGCCAGGATCAGTCCGCCGCAGACGACGAGGGCCAGGGCGTTGGCGGCGTTGAGCGTGCCCTCGGCGGCGCGGATGTCGCCGGCGCCGATCTCGCGGGCGGCGATCGACGCCATGCCCGAGGACACCATGGTCTGCAGCGCCACGATCAGCATCATCACCGGGAACATCAGCGTCACGGCGGTGAGCGCCTTCGGACCGGCGAGGCGGCCGAGCAACAGCGCGTCGACCACGGTGTAGAGGCCGCTCACCGTCATGAACAGCACGATGGGCGCGGCGGTGCGCAGGAAGACGCGCGTCAGCGACCCGTGAAGATAGGGATTATGCGTTTTGTCTTTCTCGGACATGACTTGCCCCCGGTTCACTCCGGCAAACAGATGAGGGGCCCGCGTTGCCGCACGTCGGAGTGCGAAAAACCGATGGAGACAAGAAAGCTGGCTTCACCAATGCTCTGGGGCATGCGGGCGGCCGGTGCCAGGAACCGGCGCCCAAGTAGGGCTTCGCGGATTGGTTGTCAACGCGATTTCAGCCGCGACCGTCGAGATAGGCCTCGAAGGCCTTGAGTGTGGTTTCGGAGACATAGTGTTCGATGCCCTCGGCGTCCATTTCGGCGGCTTCGGGCGGCACGCCGACGGCGATCAGCAGCCGGACGACCAGGCGGTGGCGGGCCTTGACCTCGCGCGCCATGGCGGCGCCGGCTTCGGTGAGGAACACGCCGCGATAGGGCCGGGATATGGCGAGGCCCTCGCGCTTCAGCCTCAGCACCGCCTTGTTGGCGGTGGGGTGGGTGACGCCGAGCCGGCGGGCAATGTCGGTGATGCGCGCCTCGCCGAACTCCTCGGTGAGATCGGCGATCAGCTCGGTATAGTCCTCGAAGAGGGCGGTCGAGCGGATGGCGCGCGCGTTGGTGAAGCGGTCGGCGTCGGTCGTCTCCGTAGCGGTTTCGGGGCCGGGCGCGAGATCTTCCCTCGACATGTCCTGTCCTTCGCGGGTCCTGTTCCTGAGGCTGCGGCGGGCTTTGCCGCCGCGACGCTTTGACGTGGCGGCACACTATGCAGCCCCGGCTACCATTTGCAATCGACAATCAGGCGCGCATCCCCAGGGGAACCGAAGAGGTCTGGCTAGATTTTATTGCAAGTCAGTCGCATCTAGCTTGACAGAAATGTAGCCGATGCTATATTTCAAAGCATAGGAAAAACTTCCGGTGCCTCCCATGTCCGTTCTCTCCCAGTCCGCCGTCAGCGTAACCCCCTCCGGAATGACCAGCCGCACGTCGCTGGCCATCTCCGAAGCGTTGGCAGGAAGGCTCAAAGGACCACGGGCCATGCTGGCCTTCATGGGGCCTGCGGTGATCGCCTCCATCGCCTACATGGACCCCGGCAACTACGCCACCAACATCGGCGCCGGCGCCGGCTACGGCTATGCGCTGATCTGGGTGGTGGTGATGGCCAACCTCGTCGCCATGCTGTTCCAGGCGCTGTCGGCCAAGCTCGGCATCGTCACTGGTCGCAACCTCGCCGAAATGAGCCGCGATCGCTTCCCCTTCCCGGTGGTGATCTTCATGTGGATCGTCTCCGAGATCGCCGCCATGGCCACCGATCTCGCCGAGTTTCTGGGCGGGGCGATCGGCCTGTCGCTCTTGTTCGGCACCTCGCTTCTCACCGGCATGGTGATCACCGCGCTGGTCACCTACGCGCTCCTGATGTTCGATCGTGGCGGCTATCGCCCGATGGAGCTGATCATCGGCGGTCTGGTCGGCGTCATCGGCGTCAGCTACCTGATCGAGATGCTGATCGCCCCGGTCGACTGGTCGGCCGCCGTCACCGGCGCCGTCACTCCGGTCCTGCCGGACGCGGGTGCCCTGACCCTCGCCGTCGGCATCATCGGCGCCACCGTCATGCCGCACGCCGTCTATCTGCACTCCGGCCTCACCCAGCACCGGGCGCCGGTGCGCAACGAGGGCGAGCGCCGCAAGGTCCTGAAGTTCTCCAACATCGAAGTGGTGGCCGCGCTGGCCGTCGCCGGCCTCGTCAACATCGCCATGGTCATGATGGCCGCCTCGGCCTTCCACGCCGGGCACAGCGACGTCGCCGAGATCGAGACCGCCTACCACACCCTGACCCCGCTGCTCGGCGCCGCCGCCGCCGGCGTGTTCCTGGTGTCGCTGATCGCCTCCGGCATCTCCTCGTCGGTGGTGGGCACCATGGCTGGTCAGATGATCATGCAGGGCTTCGTCCGCATGGAGATCCCGGTGGTCGTGCGTCGCCTCGTCACCATGATCCCGGCCTTCGCCGTGGTCGCCGCCGGCGTCAATGCCACCGACGCTCTGGTGATCAGCCAGGTGGTGCTGTCGCTGTCGCTGCCGGTGCCGATGATCGCGCTGGTGCTGATCACCCGCCGGGCCGACATCATGGGCCCCTATGCCAACGGCCGACTGATCGACGCCTTGGCGATCGCCGCCACCGTCCTGGTGCTGTCGCTCAACGCCGTGCTGGTGGCGGGCGCCCTGGGCTTGGAAATCCCCGGTCTCGCCGGCTGATCGGCACGGGGCGACCGGTCGCATGAGTGGACAATGGCCCGTTCTTGATGGGCTCCGGGCCTGAGATCGATCTAAAGAGCTTGGGAAGCCCCTCTATCTACGAGACTTTCGGCTAGCTCCGCGAATCGTGATGGTGGACTTCTTAACCTGTGAACGCACAATAAGCAGATTAGGGGCGTCAAGAAGAGTGGCGATGTCCGCCATTCCTGTCGTATAGTCTTGCGACGAGCCCTGCGAGTGCCGCGTTCCAATGTCCATGCCCGCCCGCCTCATTCCGAACCAGCCGGTTCCCCCGCTCAGGGTGAAGACCGTCGGTGGTCCGTGCTGGCGGCTGTGCGACCAGAAGCCGCAGCATTTCACGCTGGTCCTGTTCTATCGTGGCCTGCACTGTGGCTTTTGCAAGACGCAGCTCCAGGCCTATGAGGCGCGCTACGAAGAGTTCCGCAAGCTCGGCGTCCGTGTGCTGGCCGTCTCGGCCGACGACCGCGAGCGAGCCGAGAAGACGGTGCGCGACTGGCATCTCGACGAGCTGACGGTTTGCTGGGGCCTGACCATCGATCAGGCGCGCGACTGGGGGCTCTATCTCAGCGAGGGCCGGGGCAAGGTCTTCGACGGCATCGAGGAGCCGAGCTGGTACGTCGAACCGGGCATGTTCTTCATCAAGCCCGACGGCCGCCTCTATGCCGGCTTCGTGCAGACGGTGCCGGTGGCCCAGCCGCGCATCGACGACGTAATCGCCGGCATCCGCTTTGCCATCGAAACCGCCGCCGAACCGCCGGGTGGCGCCGACGAGGACACCTGCCGCGGCGACGACTGCGGCTGCGCGGAACCGCCCGTCAAGCTCGCCGTCTGCAAGGGCTGAGGCGGCCTTTCTCATCTCCGTTCGAACAGGCGCCCGAAAGCCGAGGCTTCCGGGCGGTTTTGTTTTTGGTCAACGCAGCTCCACCGCGTAGTCCTCGACCGGCTTCACGGACTTGATCAGGCCGGCATCCTTCATGAACTGAGAGAAGCGGGCGTAGCGACCGGCGCCCAGCGCGGCCGGGCGCTTGGCAAAGCGCGGCAGCGTGTCGGCCCAGGCGCGGCGGTTGAGGTCGTCGTCGAGGTCGGGGTAGGCCTTGGCGAACAGCGTCCAAGCGTCGTCCGGGTGGTTGGTGAGGTAGATGGTGGCCTCCTCGACGGCGGCGAGGAACTCCGGCAGCCGCTTGTCGGCAAGAAGATCCTTGCGCGTCACGTAGATCAGCTCGTCATAGGCCGGCATGCCGTTTTCTTCGGGGTAAAAGGCGAGCCCCTCGCGCCCCTCGATCTTCATCTGGTTGAGCTCGAAGTTGCGATAGCCGCCGACCACCGCGTCGACCTGGCCGGCGAGCAGCGACGCCGACAGCGCGAAGTTGACGTTGATCAGCTCGACGTCGTCGAGGCCGAGGCCGGCGGTCTTCAGGAACTGGCCGAGCATGGCGTCCTCGAAGCCGGACACCGAGTAGCCGATCTTGCGGCCCTTGAGGTCGGCGAGCGACTTCACCGGCCCGTCCTTCAGGACGATCAGCGTGTTGAGCGGCGTCTCGACCAGCGTGCCGAAGCGGACCAGCGGCAGGCCGGCGTCGACGTCGAGGTCGAGGCTCGGCTGGTAGTGCACGGCCACGTCGGCCTGTCCGGCGGCGACGAGGCGCGGCGGCGCCGACGGGTCGGCCGGGGCGACCAGATCGACGTCGAGGCCGTGGGCGGCGAACAACCCCTTCTCCTTCGCCACTACCAGCGGCGCATGGTCGGGGTTGACGAACCATTCGAGCAGCACGCTGAGCTTTTCGGCGGCCGACGCCGGGGCGGCGGCGAGCATCAGGGCGGCGGCGAGGGCGGGAAGAAGGCGCATGACGGGTCCTTTCGAAGGTCAGTCTTTTTCGATCCACGGGATGAGGCGAAGCGTCAGCCGGTCGACGGCGATCTTGATCAGCAGCGTGGCGGCCGCCAGCACGCCGAGGGCGGCGAACAAAAGCGGCGTCTGCATGCGGGCGTTGGCCTGCACCATCAGGAGGCCGAGGCCGCGCGAGGCGCCGACCCACTCGCCGATCACGGCGCCAATCGGCGCGTAGACGGCGGCGACGCGGATGCCGGTGACCAGCGCCGGCAGGGCGGCCGGCACGCGGATCAGCCGCAGCGTGCGGAAGCCACCGGCGCCATTGAGGCGGGCGAGGTCGAGGAAATGCGGCGGCGTGCGGCGGAGGCCGTCGGCGAAGGCGGACGCGACGGGGAAGAAGATGACCAGCGTCGTCATCACCACCTTGGAGGCGAGGCCGAAGCCGAACCACAGCACCAGGAGCGGCGCCAGCGCGAACACCGGCAGCGCCTGGCTGACGACCAGAAGCGGCGACAGCAGCCGGCCCGCGAGCGGCGAGGCGGACACGGCGAGCCCGGCCAGGAGACCGAAGGCGATGCCGGCGGCGAGGCCGAGCAGCGTTTCGATCAGCGTGATGCCGGCTTCAGTCAGAAGGCGCGGGCCGTAGGCGCCGTAGGCGGCGACCACGTCGGCCGGCGAGGGCAGCAGGAAGGAGGGCAGGGCGAGGCCGGTCGCCGCCGCCTGCCAGAGCGCCAGAACGATGCCGAACGAGGCCAGCGCCTGGATGGCGACGCCTCGACTGGCGGCAAACATCGTCTTCGGCTGCATTTCCATCCCCATCGCGCCGCGCCCCGAGGGGCGAATGGGCCTGCGGCGTTGGGGGAGACATGGCCGGATGTGCCGCAACGCATGCGGCGGGGCCATGAGGTTCCGTCCCTTCGCCGGTATGACCCGGATCAGGTTCGAAGGGTTCGATCCGCCTTGCGGATCATCTCAGCCCTCCCGGATGGAGGACACCCCTCGGAACGGCGACAGTTATGACCGCCCGGGGCGCCGATGTCCAGAGCATAGGGACCGACGGGCCGAGACGGGCGGGATCGATGGCGGTTCCGCGCGGGGTAAAGCGGCGAACGGCGGCATGGCGCACGGCCGGGCAAGGGCGGCTTTCCGCCAACGGCGACCGGCCTCACGCAAGGCTCCACGAAAGCCGAGCCGGAAAATGAAATTCCCCCTTGCGCTCTCCAAGGGCCTTCGCTATATCCGCCCCACGCTTTCAAAAGCGTCCGCGCTCCCATCGTCTAGCGGTCCAGGACGTCGCCCTCTCACGGCGAAAACACCGGTTCGAGTCCGGTTGGGAGTGCCAATCTTTCCCGAGATATCCATATCGATTTGCTGCCGCTTGGATTCTTTCCGAAGCGCATTCCGTCGTTGCTGGCCGCCAATTGAAGAGGGCCGCCACCCCTCGGGGATGACGGTCCTTCGTTATGATCTCCAGTGAGGCTTCCTCACGCCGCCGCGACATCCCTCAGGAACTGCTCGACCGTCTTGCGCAGGTCGCCGGAGCGGTCGGTGACCAGTTTCGAGGCGTCGAGGACGTCGGTGGCGCAGTGGAGGGTTTCGCCGACGCGGCCGGATACCTCGGTCATCGCCCGCACCACGTCCTTGGCGCCATTGGCCGTTTCCGTGATGTTGTGAGAGATTTCCTGGGTGGCGAGGCCTTGCTGCTCGACGGCGGTGACGATGACCGTGGTGCTGTGGTCGATGTCCGTCATGATCTCTGTGATCTGGCGGATCGCCTCGACCGCTTCTCCCGTCGACGACTGCACGTTGGAGATCTGCTCGGAAATCTCGCCGGTGGCGCTGGCGGTCTGCGAGGCGAGCGATTTGACTTCGGAGGCCACCACGGCGAAGCCCTTGCCGGCCTCGCCGGCGCGGGCCGCCTCGATGGTGGCGTTGAGCGCCAGGAGATTGGTCTGTTCGGCGATGTCGGAGATCAGCTGGACCACCGTGCCGATGCGCTCGACGGAACTGACGAGACCATCGATCTTCTGGCTGGTGGAGGTGGCGGCGCTGGTGGCGTTGCGGACGATGTCCTTGGTCTGCGCCACCTGGCGCGAAATCTCGCGCACCGAGGCCGACAGCTCTTCGGTGGCCGAGGCGACGGCATCGACGGCGGCGGCGGCTTCTTCCGAGGCGGACGCGGCGCTGGTGGCCTGGCTGGACGTCGCGTCGGCGATGCCGTTGAGGGTGTTGGCCGTGCTGGTCATGGCATCGGCCGTCGTCACCACCGTGCCGAGCGAGCCGGTGATCTCGCCCCGGAAGGCGTCGACCAGCGTATCGACCCGCTGCTGGCGTTCGCGCTGACGCTGGTTTTCGATCTCCTGCTCCTCGCTCAGCTTCTTGCGCTCGATGATGGCGTCGCGGAAGTAGGCGACGGCGTGGCGCATGGCGGCGATCTCCTTGAGACCGCCCGACTGCTCGAGGTAGATGTCGGTGTTGCCGGTGGCCAGCGTGCGCAGCTCGTCGACGGCCGTGGCCAGCGGCTTCAGGATCGACCGCATGATGAGGACGGCGAGGATGGCCGCGAAGACCAGCAGAACGGTGCAGATGCTGGCGAGAATGGCCGTCAGGCGAAAGCTGCGGGCATCCAGGTCGTCGACGTAGAGGCCTGTGCCGACCACGTAGCCCCAGGGCTTGAACAGCTTGACGAAGGAGCGCTTCGGAAACAGCTTCGTCGCTTCCTCGCCGGGCTTGGACCACTGATAGCTGTAGGCCGCTTCTTCGCCGCCGGCGGCGCTGATGGCCTCGTTCATGCCGACGAAGATGGCGACGCCATCCGGGCCCTTGTAGCCGGTGAGGTCCTGACCGTTCAGCTTGGGCACGGTCGGGTGCATGATCATCGTCGGGTGCAGATCGTGGACCCAGAAGTAGCCGGTGCCGTCGTAGCGCATGCTCTTGATGGCGGCGAGCGCCTGGGCCTTGGCGTCCTCCTCGGAAATCTCTCCGCTGGCGACCCGCTCCTGATAGCCGGTGAAGATGCTGTAGGCGCTGTCCACCATGTTCTGCAGACGGCGGTCGGTCTCCGTGTAGAGGGTGGAGCGGAACTGGACCACCGAGTACACCGCGAGCAGGATGAAACTGAGGCAAAGGACGCCGACGATGGCGATCAGGCGGCCGCGAATGGTCTGCATTTCATGTCTCCCCAGGAGGAGTTTGATCGCCGCTGTTGTAAGTCAAAATTGAGAACGCCGAGTAAATATCACCGTAGGTCGTGTAAATGACCAAGTCCTTGTGGCGTTGTCTCCTTATCGGCATTTTTCACGGGGATGTATTTCCCGATGTATTGTCGGAATTAGCTAAGGGGTTCAGCGTAGTGCGTTCCTTGAGGCAGGGGGGCGCCACCGACCGGCCGATCGGTGTTCCGCCGACGGGTCTGATGTTCTGACAAGTTTCCGCGGGCTCGGGTGGGGGGTGATCTCCTGAAGCCGAGATAAAAAGGGGAGACGTCTTCGCCGGAGAGGTTTGATCTGTATAACCTGGACAGACCGCCTGCGTTCTCGCCCTCTCGTATTCTTTGTTCTCGGTCCGACTCGGAGAGAAGGCTGCCGGAATACTTTCAAGTGGCCGCTTCATTGCGCCTGTTGCTTGGCGGCGGTGGCCTGTCATCGCGTCTTTCGGGTGTATTGCTTGTGGCGGTGATACAACCTTTGGTTCACGAATATTTAAGCCCGCAAAGATATTTACGTTCCAGGAGTTCGAAATGGCCAATACCGAACTATATCGCCGTCAGAATCCGGACAGTCCGGCCATGCATTCGAGCCGGCTCGATCTGACCCGGCTTGGCGGGTCGGAAATCCAGGTCTGGGAAGGCACCGGAGTTTTCAGCGTCTGCCGATCGCTGTTCCTGCGCAGCCGGCTCGAGAACTGGATCAAGGCCAGCCGATCCGCCGGGAAGCCGCCGCTTCTGAAGGAGCTCTACGGCTTCGAGGAGGAGACCCATCTCGACGACTCCATGCTGCTTCTGCAGCAGGGCGACGACTTCATCTATGTTCACCAGGGCACGAACTCCGTCCAAGAGTACGGCAAGGTGTTCCGCGGCGTCCTCCTGTCGTCCATTCCCGGCACCATGAGTGTGTCGTTCCGGCGCCATTACAACGCGGCGGCGGCCGACATGCGGCCGCGCTACATGCAGTTCCGGACCGACTTCTCGTCCCGTCACGTGCGATGGGAGCGCATCGTGCTGCCGCTGGTCTCCGACGAGCGGCAGACGACCAAGTTTCTGCTCATCTACTCGGTCCCGCTCGACGACAAGCTTGAGATCCTGCAGGCTGCCTTCGACAGGTCGGCCGTCGGCATGGTCGCTGCCGCCAAGACCATCGGCGAGGAGAAGACCCTGGAAGATGCGGCCATCCTGCTGGCCAACAACCGCGCCCGTACCATGCTGGGGATGGAGGACGACATCCTTCCCGTCTCGACGGTGCGCGACCTGCGGGCCTGGGTTCAGAACGTCAGGAAGTGGGAGCAGATCGGCGAGCCCAAGACCACGCTGGGCAAGACGATCCTCGGCTTCCGGGACAAGGAAAAGGCGAAGAACATCACGGTGGTGATCGAGCCGATCGAGCACTTCGTCATCTTCCATCTCCTCGACTGACAGTCAGGCGCAGTTCTCAAGACGCCGCCTTCAAGACGCAACGAACGCCGCGACGGGGGGCGTCGCGGCGTTCATGCGGGGCGGCTCGATCGGTCGCCGGGTGGAGGGATCCGGGGCGAAGGGATCGGGCCGGAAGGTGCGGCGAACCCGGGAAGAGGCCGCCGCACACCCGTTTCGATGTCTCGATCAGGCCTTCGGCTTGGTGACGATGACGTTCCAGCTGCCGGGGACCAGCTTGGCGGTCAGCGTGTCCTTGTCGATGCCGACCTGCTTGATCGGCGCCGGGGCGACGGTGTTCGGGGCGTCCTTGGTGTTCACCGCCTTCATGTTGGGGTGAGAGACCTGCAGCGCCTCGGTCACCTCACGCGTGCCGCCGAAGCCGCGCAGCTCGACCTTGAGGTCCATCGGCTCGGCAAGGTTGCGGTTGAGCGCGAAGATCACCACTTCGCCGGTGCTTTCGTCCTCGGTGACGGCGGAGATCAGGTAGGGCATCTCCTCGGCCGTCTTGCCGGCGAAGCTGCCGGAGGTGGCAAGCGTGCGCAGCACGCGACCCTTGGCGTATTTCGCCGTCAGCGCGAACGGGTGGAAGATGGTCTGCCGCCAGGCCGGGCCGCCCTGCTCGGTCATGATCGGGCCGATGATGTTGACCAGCTGGGCAAGGCAGGCGCACTTCACGCGGTCGGAGTTGTTGAGCAGCGTGATCAGCGCGCCGCCGATCAGGAGGGCGTCCTCGGTGTTGTAGACTTCCTCGATCAGCGGCGGATGCTCCGGCCAGCCGGGCTTCCTGAGGTCGTCATGGCCGCGCGCCTTGTACCAGACGTTCCACTCGTCGAGCGACAGCATGATGCGCTTCTGCGAGCGGCGGGTGGCCGCCACGGCGTCGGCGATCGCGACCACTTCCTTGATGAAATAGTCCAGGAGCTCGATGTTGCCGAGGAACTCCTCGGTCGAGTCGTGCGGATTCATGAAGTAGGTGTGCAGCGAGATGAAGTCGACGTGGTCGAAGCAGTGGTCGAGCACCTCGTATTCCCAGCGGGCGTAGGTGGCCATGTCGCGGTTGGACGAACCGCAGGCGGCCAGCTCGATCGACGGGTCGACCCAGCGCATCACCTTGGCCGTCTCGTGGGCGGCGCGGCCGTATTCGGCCGCCGTCTTGGCGCCGATCTGCCAGGGGCCGTCCATCTCGTTGCCGAGACACCAGAACTTGATGTCGTGCGGCTTCTCGTAGCCGTGGCTCTTGCGCAGCTCGGAAAGCTCGGTGCCGCCGGGGTGATTGCAGTATTCGATGAAGCGGCGGGCATCGTCGATGCCGCGCGTGCCCAGGTTGACGCCGAACATCGGCTCGACGCCGACCTGGCGGGCCCAGTCGATGAACTCGTTGGTGCCGAAGGCGTTGGTCTCGGTCGAGAACCAGGCGAGGTCGAGGCGGTTCGGCCGCTGTTCCTTCGGGCCGACGCCGTCCTCCCAGTTGTAGCCGGAGAGGAAGTTGCCGCCGGGATAGCGGACGATGGTGACGCCGAGTTCCTTGGTGAGTTCGGCAACGTCCTGACGGAAGCCGTTCTCGTCGGCGGTGGGGTGACCCGGCTCGAAGATGCCGGTGTAGACGCAGCGACCCATGTGCTCGACGAAGGTGCCGAACACGCGGCGGTCGAGGTCGGAAATGGCAAAGTCGGCGTCGACGATGAGACGAGCGGACGTCATGAGCTTTCAGCTTTCGGGTTTGAATGATCTCGGATGGTTGCAGCGCCCCGGCTGGGGAAGGGGCGGCGATCCCTGGCGACTGCCGGCTGCAAGGCACGGAAGGCGCTTGCCGTCCGCTTTCGACCGGCGGGAGGGGCCGGACGGTCGGCGGCGGTGTTCCGCCCGGCCGGTGTGATCCGGCCGGGCAGGTTTCGTCGGCTTACTTCGCGTTGGCGAGCAGCTCGTTGATGCGGGTCTCGGCATCGGTCAGGGCTTCGTCGACGGACTTGTCGCCGCGCATGGCCGAACCGACTTCCTCGCCCTCGATCTCCTGGATCGAGAACTGACGCTTGACGGCCGACGGCAGGGCGGTGCCGTTGACGGCGAGCGAGGCGATGTCGTCGCGGTGCGGCAGGCCCTTGAACTCGGCGCTGTCGATGATCGACTTGCGGACCGGCAGGTGACCGGTGCGGGCCCACTCGTAGTTGTTGTCCCAGAGGAACTTCATGAACTCGATCGCCGAGGCGCGCTGCGCGTCGGAGAGGTCCTGCTTCAGAAGCACCCAGCTATGACCGTCGGCCCAAACGCGCGGGCTGCCGGGATAGATCTGCGGGAAGGCGGTCACGGCATAGCCGTTGGCCAGCGGGCCGTCCTTCTTGGACTCCTGGTCGTAGGTGTCGATCAGCCAGGTGCCGCAGATGAACACGCCGCCCTCGCCAGCCGCGAAGCTCGACACGGACGCCGCATAGTCCTGGTTCTTGGTCGTCAGATCCTTGGTGAAGATGTCGGCCAGCAGTTGCAGGGCGCCCTTCGCTTCCGGCGAGGAGAAGTTCACCTTGTTCGGATCGGCGAAGAAATCGACGTTCTGCTGGTAGAGCAGCGTGTCGAAGGTGCGGGTGTAGAAGGCCGTCTCGTTGGCGAGCGTCGAGATGAAGTAGGGCTTGCCCGTCTTCTCCTTGAACTGCTCGGCCTGCGCGAACAGTTCGTCGGTGTTCTTCGGCAGGATCGGCTTGCCCGCCTCGTCGACGAGACCGGCCTCCTTGAAGAGGTTCATGTTGATGTGCCACAGCCAGGTGTGGGTGTCGAAGGGCATGGCGTAGATCTTGCCATCCTTGGTGACACCCTGGCGGGACGCATCGGTCATGTCGTTGACGTCGATGCCGGCCTTGGCGAAGTCCTCGTCGAGGGGCTCCAGCAGGCCGCGCGACGAATAGTCGGAGATGACGGCCTCGTGCATGACCGAGATGACCGGCGGCTCGCCCGAACGGATGCGGGCGGTGAGCTGGTCGTAGCCCGGCCACTCGACGATTTCCGGCTTGACGGTGGTGGTGGTGCTCTCGGCGTTGAACTTGTTGATCAGGGCGGTGATGATGCCGCACTCGCCGTTGGCCTTGGTCACGTCGGTAACCGAGCCGTAGTCGGCCTCGCAGGCGCCGAAGAAGCGAGCGACAGAGATTTCCGTCTTGTCGGCCGCCAGGGCGGCGCTAGCGCCGGCCGTGACGACCAGGCCTGCCAGCAGGGCAGTAGTCAGCTTTCTCATTGGACCTCCTCCAATACGGCCGATCTCCTTGAAAAACCCTCGCGCTCGGCCGGATGTGCGCTGGATTCCGCGTCGCTGAACCCCTCCTCCGGGGGTCAGTTGATCGCCGCGCCGGCGACGGCCCGGACGATGTATTTCTGGAAGAACAGGTAGACGATGAACACCGGCAGGCCCGCGAAGATCGCTTGCGCCATCAGGAAGCCGAGGCCTTCCGACTGGGCGAAGTTGGTCTGGGTCGAAGCCATGCCGACGGTGATGGTGAACATCTCGGGCTTGGTCGCCGAGATCAGCGGCCAGAGGTAGTCGTTCCAGGCGCCGAGGAAGGAGAAGATGCCGAGCGTCGCCTGGGCGGGGACGGTGAGCGGCAGCAGCACCTTCCAGAAGATCTTGAAGCGCGAGGCGTTGTCGAGCATCGCCGCTTCGTCGATATCCTTGGGGATCGCCTTGAAATACTGGGTCATCAGGAAGACGCCGAAGGCGCTCGACAGACCCGGCAGGATGATCGCCGGGTAGGTGTTGTGCATCTTCAGGTCGGAGAAAATCTGGTGACGGGCGATGATCACCGCCTGTTCCGGCACGGCGAGGCCGAGCAGGACCAGAACGAAGATAATGTCGCGCCCCTTGAACTCGGCGCGGGCGAAGCCGTAGCCGGCGAGCGAGGACAGGATCAGGATGCCGGCGGTGACGCCGATCGACACCACCGCGCTGTTCCACAGCCAGCGGAAGACGCCCGAGCTCTGGAAGATGTCGGTGTAGTTCTTCAGCGTGTAGGGCGGGTGGAAGGCCGAGGCCGTCGAGATCATCAGTTCCGAATTGGGCTTGAACGACAGGAGAAGCGTCCAGGCGATCGGCAGCATCCAGATGACGGCGACGAGGATGACGGACAGAAGGATCAGCTTGTTGCCGATGCCGCGGCCGACGATGTGTTCACTGGCAGCCATGGCTTATTCCTCCACGCGCTTGCGGGATGCGAAGAACTGGGCGAGCGCGGCAACCGCCATGATCAGGAACAGGATTTCCGAGGCGGCGGCGGCATAGCCGAGGTTCCAGGAGCGGAAGCCCTGCTCGTAGATGAACTGAACGATCGGGCGCGAGGCGTTGTTGGGGCCGCCCTGGGTGAGCAGTTGGGCCTGGCCGAACAGCTGGAACTGGGCGACGATCTCGTAGATGACCACGACCAGCATGGTGCGCCGGATCGACGGCAGGGTGATCGACCAGAACGAGCGCCAGCGGCTGGCGTTGTCGAGGGCGGCCGCCTCGTAGAGCTCGCCGGGGATCTGCTGCAAGGCGGCGAGGAACAGCATCATCGGCAGGCCGATGATCCACCAGATGGTGGTGATGGCGATGGCCGGCAGCGCCAGTGATGACGAGGTAATGAAGGCGATCGGCTCCAGGCCGAACAGCTTCATGATGCTGGCGATGGCGCCGTTGCCGGGCATGTACATCATCTTCCAGATGATGGTGACGATGGTGACCGACAGCACCGAGGTGCCGAAGAAGATGGCGCGCAGGCTGGCCGAGGTGCGGTCGCTCCGGTTGAGGGCGAGCGCCAGCAGAAGGCCGATCGCCACGAACACCGGCACCGTCATCAGCACGAACAGTACGGTGTTCCAGATGGTGCCGATGAAGATCTTGTCGTTGAACAAGCGGTAATAGTTGGCCAGTCCGGTGAATTTCGACGTGTCGTCGAACATGTCGGACTCGAGCATCGACATCCAGATGCCCTTGAACAGCGGATAGACCAGCAGCGCGAGGTAGAACACCATGTAAGGTGCTATGAACAGCGCGTTGGTCCAGCGCGGGCCGATCGAGGCGCCCGTCGGGCGCTTGACCGCCGCGACCGCCTTGCCGGGCGATAGCGTTGCGTCCGTCATCTCAGCCTCCGTCACTGGCGTGCGTGGTAGGCAAGGCCCGCGTCGTCGAAGAGGTGCGCGGTGGCGCCCTCGACGGCGAGGGGGACGGTGTCGCCGGGCTGAACCTGGCTGACGCCCTTGTCCTCGGCGACCAGCGTGTTGCCGTCCGTCAGGCGAATGTGGAGGTGGGTGCGATCGCCGAGGCGTTCGACCACTTCGACCTTGCCGGGAACGGCGCCGTCCGGCCGGACGTGGATCGCCTCGGCGCGAATGCCGACGCGCAGGTCGCCGCCGGTCGGCAGGATGTCGAGGGGAACGTCGGTGTCGATGGTCGAGCCGTCGCCGAGCACGGCGGTGGCGAGGCCGGCGCGATCGCGGATCGTGACGGGCAGGAAGTTCATGGCCGGCGAGCCGACGAAGCGGGCGACGAACTCGGTGGCCGGGCGGCCATAGATGTCCATCGGCGTGCCGACTTGCTCGACCTTGCGGGCGTTCATCACCACGATGCGGCTCGCCAGCGTCATGGCTTCGACCTGGTCGTGGGTGACGAAGATGGTGGTGGCGCGCGTCTGCTGGTGCAGACGGGCCAGCTCGACGCGGGTGCGAACGCGCAGCGCGGCGTCGAGGTTGGAAAGCGGTTCGTCGAAGAGATAGGCCTTCGGGTCCTTGACCAGGGCGCGGCCGATGGCGACGCGCTGGCGCTGGCCGCCCGAGAGCTGGCCGGGCTTGCGCTGGAGAAGATGGCCGATCTCGAGGATGCGGGCGGCTTCCTCGATGCGGCGGGCGATCTCGTCATGCGGCGTGCCGATGTTCTTGAGACCAAATGCCAAGTTATCGAACACGGTCATGTGCGGATAGAGTGCGTAGTGCTGGAACACCATGGCGACGCCGCGCGCGCCGGGGGGGAGGTGATCCACCCGCTCCCCGCCGATGCGGATTTCGCCGCCATTGACCGTCTCCAGCCCGGCGATCATGCGCAGAAGCGTCGATTTGCCGCAGCCCGACGGTCCGAGGAAGGCGATGAACTCGCCGGAGTGGATGGTCAGCGACAGCTCCGAGATGACCTCGACGGAGCCGAACCGCTTGGACACCGAATCCAGTTCGATGCTGCTCACCTGCATTCTCCTCCACAAAACCAGTTTTCTTCTTATGGTATGATGATAAGATTGTACGGCGAGAGGGGGCCTTGTCAATCCTCGCGTTGGACATTTTTGGCGAGAAAAAGGTACAGCTAGAGCGCGCTTCCGGCGGAAGAGCGGGACTCGCACGGTGCCGCTTTTCGCCGGGGCCTCGACCGGACA
Organism: Pleomorphomonas sp. NRK KF1; assembly: GCF_023721755.1. Taxonomy (GTDB): domain Bacteria; phylum Pseudomonadota; class Alphaproteobacteria; order Rhizobiales; family Pleomorphomonadaceae; genus Pleomorphomonas. Next base: position 94,906 of record NZ_JAMDLH010000007.1, read on the forward strand.
CGCTTTCCGAACGGGCGGCCAGCCCGCCGGACGGCCGGGTGTCCGCCCGCCAGGTCTCAAGTGCCGGGCCGGGCAGACGGACGCTCGAATTGGTGTGGCTGAGCAGACGCGCTTCGATCGGACCGGTTCGGTCCCTTTGGCGGATGCTCCGGGAAAGAGAAGTATGTTCGAGAGAGATTCCACCATCGGCACCATGAGTGCCCAGGTCGCGCGAATCATCGGCACCCGGATCGTCTCAGGCGAGTTCGGCCCCGGCGACTCGCTGCCGATCGAAGCCGAACTCTGCCAGGAATACGGCGTCAGTCGCTCGACGGTGCGCGAGGCGGTGAAGAACCTTGCCGCCAAGCGGTTGATCGAGGTGGCGCCCAAGCTCGGCACGCGGGTGCTGCCGTTCGCCGACTGGAACCTCCTCGACCCCGATGTGCTGTCCTGGCGGCTCAGCGCCCAGTTCGACGAGCGGATCGTCGAAGACCTCTACGAGGTGCGCCAGTGCTTCGAGCCGCGCGCCTGCTATCTCGCCGCCCGCTCCGGCACCACCGACGACCATGACAGGATTTGTCGCCGCTACTCCGACATGGTGTCGATGCTCGATCAGGCGCCGCTGGCCGCCGGGGCCGAGAGCGAGTTCCACCTCGCCATCATCGCGGCGACGCACAACGGCCTGTTCGTCACCATCGGCGGGGCGGTCAAGACGGCATTGAAGGCGTCTTTCAGCCTGACGCAGAAGGATGCGAGCGGCACGCCGATCGATCTGGCGCCCTACGAGGAGGTTCTCTCGGCCATTCTGGCGCGCGATGGCGACCGGGCGGAAGCGGCGATGCGCCGCCTGCTCGGCCTGTCGCGCCAGCGCGTCCTGGCGGCCGTCGCCCATAACCGCGAGCGCGGCGGTCGCGGCTGGCGCTGAGCCGGCTCGAACTTCAGGCGCCGGACCTTTGCCCGTCCGGATCGCTTTGGCGCGCCTCGGAGGAGGCGCCGCGCCGCTTCGCCATCCGATGCGCCAGGGCCTCGAACCCGTCGGAAATCAGCACCGCCAAAACGCCGGTGATGACGCCGCCCTGGACGATGAAGGCGAGGTTGTTGGACAGGAGCCCGGCGACGATCACCTCGCCGAGACCCTTGGCGGCCACGGTCGAGCCGATGGTCGCCGTGGCGAGGCCGATGACGGTCGACAGCCTGATGCCCTCGACGATCAGCGGCATGGCGAGCGGAAGCTCGACCTTGAGGAGGCGCTGGCGGCCGGTCATGCCCATGGCCGAGGCGGTTTCCACCACGGCGGGCGGCAGCGTCGACAGACCGACGAGCGTGTTCTCGAAGATCGGCAGCAGACCGTAGAGGAACAGCGCCACGCGCGTCGGCCCCTCGCCGAACCCCATGATCGGCACCGACAGGGCTAGCACCGCTACTGGCGGGAAGGTCTGGCCGATATTGACGATGGCGCGCGACAGGGCAAGGAACTCGGCGCCGGCCGGACGGGTGACGAAGATGGCGAGCCCGATGGCGACGATGGCGGCAGCGACCGTCGACAGACCGACGGTGACAAGATGCGACAGCGTCAGGTCGAGCAGCGTACCCTGATTGTAGATGGCCGGTGCGCCGTTGTTGGTCAGCGGCGTCAGCAGGCCGGCGAAGCGATCGGGCGCCAGCAGGAAGGCAAGGAGCGCGGCGAAGACCAGAAGGCGAAGGACTGTGCCGGTGCGAATCATGCGCCGCTTCATTTCGGCCGCGCCGCCCGCTCGGCTATGCTCTCAAGGCTGATGCGCCCGAGCGGCGCCCCGGCGGTGTCGATCACCGGCGCCGCGTCGCGGCCCGACCAGAGCAACTCGCCGAGGCCCTCGTAGAGGCTCGCGTCGGCGGCAAGCGGCGCCCCTTCGGCATCGCCGGGCTCGACCGCCGCGCGAACCTTTCCGAGCGTCAGGTAGCGGAAGGGGCGGTCGGCGCTGCCGATCAGGTCGTCGACGAAGGCGTCGGCGGGCCGGGCCAGGATGTCGGCGGCCGGCGCGTATTGCTTGAGGAGGCCGGCATCCATGACGGCGATGCGGTCGCCGAGATGGACCGCCTCGGCCATGTCGTGGGTGACGAGCAGGATGGTGGTGCCGGTCCGGCGCTGGATGGCCTTGAGGTCGGACTGGGCCTTGGAACGGATGATCGGATCGAGCGCGCCAAAGGGCTCGTCCATCAGGAGAAGGGCGGGCTTGGCCGCCATGGCCCGGGCGACGCCGACGCGCTGTTGCTGGCCGCCGGAGAGTTCGTGCGGATAGCGGTTGGCGAACTGTGCGTGATCGAGCTGGAACAGCTCCATCAGCTCCTCGACGCGGGCTTCGACCTTCCTGCGATCCCAGCCGAGCAGCATCGGCACGGTGGCGATGTTGCGGGCGACGGTCCAGTGCGGGAACAGGCCGTGGTTCTGGATGGCGTAGCCGATCGAGCGGCGGAGCTCGTGGGGCGGCATTGTCGACACGTCGTTGCCCTCGAGAAAGACGCGGCCTTCCGTCGGCTCGACCAGTCGGTTGACCATGCGCAGGAGCGTCGACTTGCCCGAGCCGGAGGTGCCGACGATGACGGTGATCGTGCCGGCCTCGATCTCCATGTTGACGTCGTTGACCACGGCCGTGTCTCCGTAGACCTTGGTCAGATGGCTGAGTTCGATCATGCCTTGCCTCTGCCGGAAATCTCGATGATGGCGTCGAGCACGACGGCGGCGGCGAAGGCCAGGGCCACCGGCGGCAGCGCGCCGAGCAGGATGAGGTCGGTGGCCGTCTGGCCGAGCCCCTGGAACAGGAACACGCCGAAGCCGCCGCCACCGATCAGCGCCGCCACCGTGGCGAGGCCGATGTTCTGGACGAGGGCGATGCGAATGCCGGTGAGGAGCACCGGCAGGGCCAGCGGCATTTCCACCTGGAAAAGCCTCTGGCGGCCGGTGAGGCCCATGCCGCGCGCCGCGTCGACCACGGCGCGGGACACGCCGTTGAGGCCGACCACGGTGTTGGCGACCATCGGCAGCAGCGAATAGAGGAACAGCGCCAGGAAGGCCGGCGCCATGCCGATACCGCGAATGCCTAGGGCATGCGCGCCGGGAACGTTCATGGCGATCCAGCCGAGCGGCGCAATCAGGATGCCGAACAACGCCATCGAGGGAATGGTCTGGACCACGTTGAGGACGTTGATCAGCGGGTCGCGGACGGCCTTGATCTCGTAGGCGAGGATGCCGAGCGGCAGGCCGACGGCGATGGCGGCGGCGAGCGAGCCGGCGGCGAGAATGACGTGGTTGATTGTTTCGCGCCAGAACACGTCGGCGCGGTTTCGGTACTCGGCGACGATCGACAGATGGCTCCAGGCGCCGGATGCGAACAGGCCGACGATGAGCGTTGCGGTGACCACCAGCGCGACGATCCGCCCGGCCGGGCCGAGCTTCAGCCGTACGCTGGCATCGGTGACCAGCATGGCGGCGCCGAACAGGGCGACCCAGAATCCGCTGGCCGGGGCGACGCGGGCGTAAGGGTTGTCGGCGGGCATCAGATGGGCGCCGGCGGCGCCGGCGGCGAGCGCCAGGGCGGCGAGCGCCAGCGCGCCGAGGGCGAGGCGCACTGCCGGTCGGCGGCTTGCCAGCGCGGCTCCGATCGTGGCGGCGAGTACGGCCAGAACCGCAACCATGGTGGTGGCCGGCAACGCATCGAACAGCTGGAGGCCGGTTCCGGAGGCGATGCGGGTGGCCCGCAAGGTGGCAAAGGGAAGGGCGAGCGCGCCGATCAGGAAGGCGGCGATGACGACGCCGAAGCGATCGATCCGCGACGTGGCGGCCCGGCTCGTTTCGGCGTTTGCGAGCGTCGTCATGAAGATCCTTTGGAACGGGGCGGAGGAGATGTCCTCCTCCGCCGTAACCAGTCGTTACTTCAGGAAGCCCTTGGACTTCAGGTAGTCCTCGGCGACTGCCTTGGCCGGCTCGCCGCCGATCTGGACGCGGGCGTTGAGATCCTGCAGCGTCGTCAGGTCGAGGCTCTCGAAGATCGGCTTCAGCGTGTCGGCGATCGACGGGTTGGCGGTCAGCACCTCTTCGCGGACGATGGGGGTCGGCTGGTAGACCGGCTGCACCGACTTGTCGTCGTCCAGCACCACGAGCCCGGACGGGGCGATGGCGCCGTCGGTGCCGTAGACCATGGCGGCATTGGCGCCGTTGGTCTGGTCGGCCGCCGCCTTGATGGTGGCCGCAGTGTCGCCGCCGGACAGCACGATCAGCTGGTCGGGCGTCAGCTTGAAGCCGTAGGTGGTCTGGAAGGACGGCAGCGCCGAGGCCGAGTTGACGAACTCGGCCGAGCCGGCCAGCTTCACCTCGCCGCCCTTGGAGACCCAGGCGCCGAAATCGCTGAGCGACTTGACGCCGGCCTTCTCGGCCACGTCCTTGCGCAATGCGATGGCCCAGGTGTTGTTGGCCGGCGAGGGCGTCAGCCAGACGATCTTGTTGGCGTCGTAATCGAGCTTCTTGGCTTCCTCATAGGCCTTGGTCGCGTCCTTCCAGAGCGGATCGTCGGCCTTGTTGAAGAAGAAGGCGGCGTTGCCGGTGTACTCGGGATAGATGTCGATCTCGCCGGCGGTGATGGCCTGGCGCACCACCGGCGTGCCGCCGAGCTGGATGCGGTCCTCGACCTCGATGCCGGCGTTCTGAAGGGCGATGAGGATGATGTTGCCGAGGACGCCGCCTTCGGTGTCGATCTTCGAGGACACCACGACCTTGGCGTCGGCGGTACCGGCGAAAAGCCCAAGGGCAAGCACAGCGGCGGCATATTTCAAGTGGGGCATCACTGATCTCCTGGCTGGTCTGGTCGGGGTTGGTCCTGCTGCCTCGTCGAGGGGCGTCAAAAATAGCAGCCGCACTGCCGAAAGGTGGCAGTGGTGCCATGCCGGCGGCAAACTGCGGGCGATGGCCGACATTGCCCGGATCACCCGGAGACCAAACGCAGCGCGCCGGCCTGCGTTCCATCGAAACGTTCGGAGGGAGATGGACGGCACCTCCCTCCCGCGGAAGCCGATCACGCGGTCAAGTGTCACCTCTTGCGCGGCGCTTGTCCAGCCTTGATGCGCCGGACTTGAGACGCGTCAGGCGGCGGAGGTTTCGTCTTTTCCGGCTTCGGCGTAATAGCGGCCGATGCGTTCGACCTCGTTCTTCGAACCGAGGATGACGCCGGTGCGCTGATGCAGCCGTTCGGGCGCGATGTCGAGGATGCGCTCGTGGCCCGAGATCGCGAGTCCGCCGGCCTGCTCGATGATGAAGGCCATCGGGTTGGCTTCATAGAGGAGGCGCAGATGGCCGCCCCTTGGCGCATTGTCGCGGTCGACCGGGTACATGAAGACGCCGCCGCGCATCAGGATGCGGTGCACCTCGGCCACCATCGAGGCGATCCAGCGAGTGTTGAAGGCGCGGCCGCGCGGTCCTTCCGGTCCGGCGACGCACTCGCGGACATAGCGCCGGATCGGCGCCGGCCAGTGGCGCTCGCGCGAAGCGTTGATGGCGTACTCGCCGGTGTCCTCGGGAATGCGCATGTTGGGGTGGGTGAGGACGAAGACGCCGATGTTGTGGTCGAGCGTGAAGCCGTTGACGCCATGGCCCGAGGTCAGAACCATCATGGTCGACGAGCCGTAGATGGTGTAGCCGGCGGCCACCTGCCTGACGCCGGGCTGCAGATAGACGGTCTCGTCGGCGGGATCGGCGCCCTCGGGCAGCCGCAGGATCGAGAAGATGCTGCCGACCGCCACGTTGACGCCGATGTTGGACGAGCCGTCGAGCGGATCGAACAGCAGGAGATAGCGACCGTCGGAGCCGCGCGAGATCCGGGCGTCCTCCAGTTCCTCTGAGGCGACGCCGGCCCAGTTGCCGCTCTGGTCGGTCATGTAGAGGAAGATGTCGTTGGCGAGAACGTCCAGTTCCTTCTGGTCCTCGCCCTGCACGTTGCGCGAGCCGGCGTAACCCATGGTGCCGGCCATGGCGCCCCGGTTCACCTCGTTGGAGATCGTCTTGCAGGTGGTGCAGATGTCGGTCATCAGCGCCGTGAAGATGCCGCTGCCGCCGAGCCGGCGCTGCTCCTGCACCAGAAAAAGCGGCAGGGTGATGCGTCGATAGGTCATGATCTCTCCTGAGGGAGGTGGGAGGGTGATCGTCGATGCTGCTTTGCGAGGCTAATGCGCACAAAACGGGCCGTGTTTATGGTCTTCGCCTCGATCAAGCGCAATTCAATGAAGCAAAACTCGAATTCGTTCGGTGAGTTGTCTAGATTTATATATTCAATGATAGTCTGGTGAGAGGGCGACAAAAACTATCCGTTTGGCGATTTTATCGTTAAGCTTGGCTTTGCATGGCACATATACGGAAAATGGATGGCTCGACGCCGCGTCTGTCCTTGGCTTGATGATGTGCAGTCTGGGTGGATGATGGCGCGAGAGCGGGCTTTCAATCCTTTGTCGGAACGCTATGCTCTCCCGGTTTCCGCAGCCGGGAGCCGATCATGCTCGTCCTCGACGCCAATGCCACCTCGGCCGCACTCGACTATTCGGCGTTGATCGCCGGGCTGCGCGAGATGTTCGCGGCCGGAGTGACGGCGCCGCTTCGCCACGTCCACGGGCTGCCGCGTTCAGGAGAACCGGATGCCACGCTGCTCGTCATGCCGGCCTGGATGGGCGACGGCAGCCACGGCGGCGTCAAGATCGTCAACGTCGTGCCGGGAAATGCCAGCCGTGGCCTTTCGGCGGTGACAGCGAGCTATCTGCTATTCGACGAGACGACCGGCGCCCATGTGGCTCTCATGGATGGCGCCACGCTGACAGGCCGGCGAACGGCGGCGGCTTCGGCGCTCGCGGCGTCCTATCTGGCGCGTGCCGATGCCCGCACACTGCTGGTGGTCGGGGCAGGCCATGTCGGCTCGGAAATGCCGGATGCCTACCGTGCCGTGCGGCCCATCGAGCGGGTGCTCGTGTGGAATCCGACGCCGGCGCGGGCCGAGCGACTGGTGGCCCGGCTTCGGGACAAGGGGATCGAAGCGGAAACGCGCGAAGATCTCCAAGCGGCGGTCGGCGAGGTCGACATCATATCCTGCGCCACGCTTTCCCGGTCGCCGCTGATCCATGGCGACTGGCTGAGGCCCGGCCAGCATCTCGATCTCGTCGGCTCCTTCACACCCGAGATGCGCGAAGCGGACGACCGCGCCGTGACGCGCGGCCGGGTGTTCGTGGACGGTCCGGCGGCGGCGGTCGAATCGGGCGACATCAAGGGACCGATGGCGTCGGGCGCGCTGAAGGAGATCGCCGGTACGCTCTACGATCTCTGCGGTGGTGGCGTCGAAGGGCGGCGTTCAGCGTCCGAGATAACGCTGTTCAAGTCGGTTGGCCTCGCTGTCGAGGACCTCGCCGCCGCGCGCGTCGCGCTCGCGTCTCGGCGGCAGGACTGAGGCGTCGCCGAATAGCCCGCCCGCCGACTTCAGGTCGACCACTGCCTTGACCGGCAGGTGGTCGGAGGCGCGCCGGGCGACCGGGCTGTCGTGCACGCCGAAATCGGCGACCAGTCCGTCGGGCCAGCCGAAGATGCGGTCGAGCGGAAACACCGGCCGGCGCGAGGGGAAGCTCGGCACCGCGTCGGCTGTCTGGAACAGCGGCGACAGGCGCTCCAGCGGCGAGTTGGCCCGACCGGGCCTCCATTCGTTGAAGTCGCCGCACAGGAGCGTCGGCATCGGTTCGCGCGCTTCGAGCTGGGAGCGCAGGCGTTCCATCTGCAGGCGCCGGGTGTGGCTCAACAGGCCGAGATGGGCGGCGACGACGCGCAACGGGCGGCCACCGATGTCGAACTCGGCCAGCACTGCCCCGCGCGGCTCGGCATGCGGCAGGTGAAGACGCTCGGCGCGGATGATGGTGCCACGCCGGTAGAACAGGGCATTGCCGTGCCAACCGTGGCTCATCGGCCGGGCTGCGAGCGGCACCAGGGTAAGGCCGGTTTCCCGCTCAAGCGTGGCGAGGTTGAGCCGGCCCTTGCGGTCGCCCAGCCGGCGGTCGGCTTCCTGCAGCGCGATGATGTCGGCGTCGATCTCGGCGATCACCGAGATGGTGCGGGCCGGATCGTAGGTGCCGTCGTTGCCGATGCCCTTGTGGATGTTGTAGCTGGCGACGCGGACGAGGTCGCAGCCGTCGCAGGCCGGCGCCACCGCCGCGGCATCGGGCGCCCGGCCGAGCCGGACCAGGCGGCCGACGCCGTCAAGCAGGCGGGAAAGGCTGGCAAACTGCCCGGCCATGGTGTTCGAGCCTCATCGTCCGATTTAGGGAGCCAATCTCCAGATGGATGGGCGTCGGTTCCCGTGCTCATGCGATAGCAGCGGAATGGCGGCGAGAAAAGGGCGGGGGCGATGAAACCGCCGGATCGCGCGGAACCGCTTCCCCGGGATCTGGTTGTCTCGGCGTGCGTGCCACCCCTTCGCCGCGCGATGCGAGGCCCGGATCCCATCCGGATCCCGCGTCGACAAGGGCGGCACTCTTTCGCAACACGAGGTGACCATGAACGGTTCCGCTGCGTCGCGCCTTTTTTCGCAATTTGCCTCCACGATATCCGAGCTGTCCGGCCGCCCCACGACCTTCATCCTCGCGGTGGGGATGGTCGTGGTCTGGGCGATCTCGGGGCCGTTCTTCGGCTTCTCCGAAACCTGGCAGCTCGTGATCAACACGTCGACCACCATCGTCACCTTCCTGATGGTGTTCGTGCTGCAGAACTCGCAGAACCGGGACGGCAAGGCCTTGCAGGCCAAGCTCGACGAGCTGATCCTGACCTCGAAGGCCCAGAACAAGTTCATCGGTATCGAAAAGCTGGACGAGGATGAAATCCGCGAGGTCAGCGAGGCCTTGGAACAGAAGGCCGAGATGCTGGAAGGCGTGGCCGACCGCCGAGCGGAGGAGATGGAGGAGAAGGCCGGGAAGACGAGCGAAAGCCGCTAGTCGGAATGCCTGTGGCGGGGCCGACTTGCGCCGGTGCAAAATCAGCCGGCTCTCCCCGAAAAGTCGGTCAAGGCGCAATTGACATCTTCGAGGTCGATACGTATGGTCCGCCCGAATTCGGGCAAGGGGGTTCAGCCCTCCTGGCATCGGGATTGATGACGTCGGGCATCGACCCGTCGGCGGCGCGTCTTCGGACGCTGACGCCGTTGGGCGTGTCGGCAAGGATGGACCAAATGAAGATCAAGAACTCTCTCCGGGCCCTGATGACCCGCGACCGCAACAATCGCATGGTCCGTCGCAAGGGCCGCATCTACATCATCAACAAGAAGAATCCGCGCTACAAGGCCCGCCAGGGCTGATGTTAGGCGGGCTTGCCGCCCGCCTTGGCGCCAGGATGCACTCGACGATCGCTGCCCGGGGAGGTACCTTCCCGGGTATGCGTGTTTTTGTGCCCTTCGTGTTGCTCCTCGTGATTGCCGTCGGATCGGCTTCCGCCGACGACGGCTTGCCGCCGCCTGCGTCGAGCGGGCGTGAGCGGTTGACCTCGGTTGTTCCGGCCGACAGGACTGCCGAGCTGAACGATCTGTTTGCCCGCCTAGCGGCCGCCCGCGATCGCAGGGAGGCCGCTGCCATCGAGACGGAGATCCGGCGGCGCTGGGCATCGAGCGGCAGCGCCACCTCAGATCTCATGCTGTCGTGGACGCAGAAGGCCGTGGCGGCCGGCGACGCTGCCGGAGCGCTCGACATTCTCGACGAGTTGACGGTGCGGCAGCCGGCCTTCGCCGAGGCCTACTATCGGCGCGGCACCTTGCATCTTCTGGCTGGACGTCTGTCGCCGGCGCTCGGCGACTTCCAGACCGTACTGCGCATCGAGCCGCGTCATTTCATGGCGATGAAGGACCTTGCCGTTTTGCTTGAGGATATCGACCAGCACGAGCGGGCGCTCGAAGTGCTGCGCCGTCTGCAGGCGGTCGATCCGCATTTCGACGGGCTCAGCGAGGCCATCGAGGCCATCGTGGCCGGCAGTCACGGGCGCGATATTTAAGCACTCCGCCATAAGAAAAGGGCCGAATCGCTCCGGCCCCTTTTCAGTTCGCGTGCATTGCTAGCGATCAGATCCCCGACTTGCCGTCGGCGCCGATGCTGGCGATGCGCAGGAGGTTGGTCACGCCCGCGGTGCCGAAGGGCACGCCGGCGGTGATGATGATGCGATCGCCGGGCTTGGCGAAGCCCTCCTCGGCGGAGATGCGGCTGGCGCGCTGCACCAGGTCCATCAGCGAGCGGGCGTCGTCGGTCACCACCGAGTGGATGCCCCAGACCAGCGCCAGGCGGCGGGCCATCGAGCGGTTGGGCGACAGCGCCAGGATCGGCGTCGACGGGCGCTCGCGGGCGGCGCGGAGGCCGGTGGCACCGGAGGCGGTGAAGCAGACGAGGGCGGCGATGCCCAGCGTCTCGGCGATCTGGCGGGCCGAGGCGGAGATGGCGTCGGCCGGGGTCGCGTCCGGTTCGCCGCGCTGGCCGGCCAGGATCGAGTGGAAGTGCTCGGAGGCCTCGACCTCCTCGGCGACGTGGCTCATGGTCTGAACCGCCTCGACCGGGTAGGCGCCGGCGGCCGATTCGGCCGACAGCATGACCGCGTCGGCGCCTTCGAAGACGGCATTGGCGATGTCGGACACCTCGGCGCGCGTCGGTACCGGCGACTGGATCATCGATTCCAGCATCTGCGTGGCGACGACCACCGGCTTGCCGGCCTTGCGCGTGGTGCGGGTGATGCTCTTCTGAACGCTCGGCACCTGTTCGAGCGGCAGCTCGACGCCGAGGTCGCCGCGCGCCACCATGATGGCGTCGCTGAGTTCGAGGATCTCGTTGAAGCGCTCGACGGCCTGCGGCTTCTCGATCTTGGCCATGACGCCGCACTTGCCGTCGACGATCTCGTGCACTTCCATCAGGTCTTGCGGACGCTGGACGAAGGACAGAGCGATCCAGTCGACGTCGGCGTCGAGGGCGGCCGTGAGGTCGGCGCGGTCCTTTTCGGTGAGAGCGCCGGAGGTGAGGATGGTGTCGGGCAGGCTGACGCCCTTGCGGTCGGAGATCTTGCCGCCGACCTCGACCTGGGCGATCGCCACCTTGCGGTCGTTCTCGACCACGCGCAGCCGAAGGCGGCCGTCGTCGATCAGCAGGCGATGTCCGGGCTCGAGCGCGTCGATGATTTCCGGATGCGGCAGGGTGACGCCGGTGACGTCGCCGTCGAACTTCTCGCGATGGAAGGCGAACTTGGCGCCGATCTCCAGAAACACTGGCCCATTGGCGAAGGTGCCGACGCGGAGCTTGGGGCCCTGCAGGTCGGCGAGGATGCCGATCGGGCGACCGGCCTCGGCCTCGACCTCGCGAATGGTCGACACGTAGTAGCGCAGCTTCTCGTGATTGGTGTGGCTCATGTTGATGCGGAAGCAGTCCGCACCCGCCTGGTGGAGCCGGGCGATCATGTCCTTGTCGGAGGAGGAGGGGCCCAAAGTTGCAAGAATCTTGACCTTGCGGTTACGTCTCATTTCGCCCCGTTTCCTTTTTGGGTCGGCTGGTAGAGGTGTACGGTCCAGCTGCGTTGTTCGGCGGTGTCGACCTCGAAGAACCCCGTCCGCTCATAGCCTCGGGCGACACAGTTTTCGACGCCGCCTATTGTGAACATCTTACGTCTCGTACACATGAACGCCTTGCCGCCCCATTCGCCGCCGTGTTGGCTGTCGACCGCGTAGAGGTAGTAATAGCGCGAGGTGAGAGCGCCGGAGAGCAGCGTTCCACATTTCGATCCGCCGATGTTCCACCAGCCTTCGGAGCGCCAGCCGTCCTCGGACTTGTAGCCGATCGCCACGGAAATGGTGCCGTCGGTCTTGTTGCAGAGCCTGAGGTCGGCCTTCGCGGGCGTCACGCCGGCGAGGACGAGGAAAGACAATGCCGCAGCAACAAGCGCCGACCGCGTCTTTCGTACCGGTCCCTCATGTGCCGCCATCGGTTTTCCGTCCGCCAACGATCCTTGTCCGGTGCTCATCGGAGAATGCCCCGCCTTATCGCGTGACCTACGGCAAAATGTCAACGTATAATTACGCAAGGCGCCGCACTGTCCCGCCGTATCCGGTCTCCCATGAACATTAACACGCATCCTCAAAGGCTTACGCTCCAGTCTTTGGTCGCGTCCGGAGGACGCGGGGTCATGATCGCGGCCGGGCGATCCAGATGCCGCCAAGGATCATCAGGCCGCCCAGCCCCTGGCTCCAGCCGATCGCCTCGCCGAACACGAGGAAAGCGAGGGTGGCGGCGGCGATCACCTCCATGAAGATGACCAGCGACGAAAAGGCGGCCGAGAGATATCCGAGCGCGAAGGCGAGCAGGCCCTGTCCGCCGATGTGGCTGACATAGGCCAGCGCGGCGAGCGTGGCGACGCCGGTCAGCGAAGACGGCAGAAGCTTCGGCTCGAAGGCAAGGGCGATGGCGCCGAGGCAGAGCGCGGTGACCGCCGTGGCGCCGAAGGTGACGGTGCCCGTGCTGTGCTGGCGGCGGGCGGCGCGAACCGCGAGGAAGTAGGTGCCGAAGCCGAAGGAGGTGCCGATGCCGTAGATGTCGCCGATCAGCTTGTCGGCATCGAGGGTGTAGGAGCCGCCGAGCAGCACCGCGCCGCCGAGAATGCAGACTATGACGCCGCCCGCCTCGCGCCGGCCCACCCGCTCGCCGATGAACAGGCCGGAGAACAGCAGCACCCAGATCGGCGCCATCGACGACAGGAAGGTGGCGTTGGCGATCGAGGTGTTGAGGATGGAGAGGTGCCAGAAGAACAGGTCGACGGCGAAGAAGACGCCGGCGAGCCAGATGGCCTTCGAGCGAAAGGCGGCGATCAGCGCCTTGCCGCCGCCTTCGCTTGCCGCCCAGATGGCCAGCACCGGCACTGCGAGCGCGACGCGCCAGAAGGCGCTGGCGAAGGGGCCGACGTCGGCGATGCGGACGAAGACCGGCGATATACCCATGGCGACGGCGCCAAGGCAGAGAGCGAGGAAGGCCACGACCTCACCGGGGCGGGCGGACAACGGCAACGATCTGGCGACGGACATGAACGGACCTGTAGACGGCAGCCGTGGGGCGGGCCGCGGCGAAAGTGCAACGGTCGGCAGGTCGACGGCGCCAGCGGGTGGATCTCGACTTTATCCGACCGATAGCAGCATTTAGGATCGTTCGCCATGCAGGACCCGACGGACGACGCTCCTTTCACATTTCTTCCCGGCAATGAGGCGGGCGGTCTTCTGATCCTCGCCGATCACGCATCCAACCGGGTGCCGCCGCCTTACGGCAACCTCGGCCTGCCGGCCGCAGAGTTCGAACGGCACATCGCCTATGATATCGGCACCGAATGGTTGGTCCGGCGCCTCGCCGCCCTCACCGGCGCTCCGACGCTGCTCACCCGCTTCTCGCGCCTCTTGATCGATCCCAACCGTGGCGAAGACGACCCGACGCTGGTGATGCGTCTGTCGGACGGGGCGATCGTGCCGGGCAATGCCCGCGTCGACGCCGACGAGCGACAGCGGCGGATCGCGCTGTTCCATCGCCCCTATCACGAGGCCATCGACGGCCTGATCGATCGGATGCTCGCCACCGGCGTCACGCCGGTGATCCTGTCCATCCACTCCTTCACGCCGGCCTGGAAGGGCGTGCCGCGTCCCTGGGACATGGCGATCCTGTGGGATCGCGACGACCGCATGGTGGCGCCGGCGCTCGCCGCCTTCCGCGACCGTGGCCTCGTCGTCGGCGACAACCAGCCCTACGACGGGGCGCTCCGCAACGATACGCTCTATCGCCATGGTACGGCGCGCGGCCTCGCCCACCTTCTCGTCGAGGTGCGGCAGGACCACATCGCCGATGAGGCCGGCGCAACCCACTGGGCGAAGACGATTTTCGAGGTGGTGGCGCCGCTGGCGGCGCGGCCGGAGATGCGCAAGACCGCCTTTTACGGATCGCGCACGGATGACGTACGCGTGTGAATGGACGCTCGAAAACGGTTGACGGGCCCATGAAGTTCGGACTTCATGCCGCCCTCACGGGCGGCGGCCCCGCCCGGACCCAATATCAAGATCGGCAGGACAATATCCCATGAGCATGGAATCGGCAGAATCGCAGGGCGGCGTCGCGGCGGGTGAGCTCCGGCAGTTCATCGAGCGCATCGAGCGCCTCGAAGAGGAAAAGGCCGCGCTCCAGGACGACATTAAGGACGTGATGGCCGAGCTCAAGGGTCGCGGCTACGACGTCAAGGCGGTCCGCTCCATCCTGAAGCTCCGCAAGCAGGACCCGGACGAGCGCCAGGAGGCGGAAGCCATCCTCGAACTCTACATGAACGCGCTCGGCATGGTGTAAGCGGGCTCTTGGCGTCCACCGTCGACTGAGGCCATCGCGATGGCCTGGCAAGATTGGAAGACGCCTCTTCTCCGCGCTTGACAGCGAACGGGTGTCGGCCTAGCAATCTGTATCGTTTCAAGGAGGCGTCGCGCCGTCCGCCGGTGACCGGTGGCGGAGGGCGCCTTCTTCGTGTGGATCCCATGACCGCCCCATCGATCACCCCGTCCGTTCCGGCGCCCATTCGGCGCGACCGGCTGACCTGGGCCGCCTACCTGGCGCTCGCCCAGTTCACCTTTTTCCTGAATATCCAGGGAAACATCATCCCCTTCCTGAAGGACGAGTTCGACCTCAGCTACCGGGTGGTGACGTTGCATCCGGCGGCGGTGGCGGCCGGGCTGATCGTCTGTGGCCTCTTCGGCGAACGGCTGACCCGCAGGTACGGTCGGCTGTGGTCGGTGATGCTGGGGCTCGCGGGAATGGCGCTCGGCGCCATCGCCATCATCGCCGCGCCGCATCCGATGGTCAGCATCCTCGGCTGCTTCCTGATGGGCGCGGTCGGCTGCCTGGTGCTGATCGTCGTGCCGACGCTGCTTGCCGACTGGCATGGCGCCAATCGCTCGGTGGCGATCGGCGAGGCCAACGGCATTTCCTATGTGGCGTCGTTGACGGCGGCCATGGCGGTCGGCCTGTTCGTGGCCATCGGTTTCGGCTGGCGGGCGGCGCTGCTGCTCGGCGTGGTCCTGGCCGGCCTGCTGCTCCTGTTCCTGCGCGGCGTGCCGATGCCGGCGGCGAAAGTGCCGGTCGCCACCGACACGGGCAATCGCGGGGGCCGCCTGCCGGCGGCCTACTGGCTCTACTGGCTGACCATCATCGCCTTCGTCGGCGTCGAGCAGTCGGTTCTGGTCTGGGCGACGGAGTTTCTTGTTCGCGTCAAGGAGGTGCCGGTGGCCTCGGCGGCGATCGCTGCCGGCGCCTTCTCGCTGGGCATGCTGGTCGGCCGCCTGTCGTCGGCTTTCGTGCTGACCCGCATAGCGGCGGCGCGGGCGCTCTATCTCTCGGCGATCGTCACGGTGCCGGCCTTCTTCCTCTTCTGGAGCGCGCCGAACCTGCCGGTCGCGGTGGTCGGCCTGTTCGCCGTCGGCCTCGGCTGCGCCTTGCAGTATCCGCTGACGCTGACCAAGGCGATCGTTACCGCCGGTCCGTTCGGCGAGTTGGCGACGGCGCGCGCCTCGCTGGCGAGCGGTCTCTCCATCCTCGTCATCCCCTGGGCGATCGGAGCGCTGGCCGATCGCGTGGGATTGTTGACGGCCATATCGGTGTTGCCGGTCCTCACCGTCGCGGCGGTGGCTTTCCTGTTCGTCGGCGAGCGGCTCGTGCGCCAGTGATCACTCGGCGCCAAGGCCCAGGGCCGCCTTCACCTTCGGCTCGAGGGTGAGGCTCCGGTCGTCGCCGATCACCGCGAAGCCCTTCCCGGCGCTGGTCAGGCCGGCGGAGTAGACCGTCCAGGGAAATCCCCCGTCCTCGGCGGCGGCGCGCGTCGCCTCGATGAGAGCGATCCGTGCCGCCGGATCGGCCTCGTCCTGAAAGATGCCGAACTCGCCGAGCAGGACGCGCTCGGGCGGAACACCGTTCTCGCTCGCCCAGTTGCTCACCCGTTGGAAGTCGGCGGCGATGGTCGCCGGGCCGGCTTCGCTGGCGCGATAGACGTCGAGCGCCTCGCCAACCGCGAGATCGAGTTCCCGGCGGCGCGCCGGATCGGCCACCTCTTTGGCGATGCGGCCTCTTGCCGCGCGCAGGAGCCGCTTGCCGGCGCCCTCGTCGAGTCGGCTGGCCGGATAGGGCAAGTGGGTGAGGTAGCGGCCGGGACCGTCGACCCAGGGGCGGCCGGCGTGGCTGACGGCCATGGGGTCGTAATAGTGGAAGGTCCAGACGATGTTGGGGTCGTCCGCGAAAGGCGCCGGGTCCAGGCGCGTCAGCCCGTCGATGCCGCCCGAACGACCGCCGGTCAGTACCAGCGTCAGCGTCGGCGCCGCCTGACGCGCGGCCTCGCGCAGCGCGGCCAACTGGTCGGGCCAGCGGTCGGTCAGGGCGAGGTAGGACCCCCAATCCTGGTTGGGCTCGTTGATCGGTTCGAGAAGGGTCTTGTCGGGGGGGAGGGTGGCGAGGCGACCGGCGAGGCGCGTGACGAGGGCGAGGTAGCGGTCCCAGAGGATGGGCGGATGGTCATCGGTGCCGAGCACGTCCTGCAACCCGTCGGGCCGCTCCTGGTCGACAGGCAGCAGGTGCATGTCGACGATGACGGCAAAGCCCACGGCCTGAAGCCGCTCCGTCGCCGCGACGATGCGTCCGATCAGCGGACCGGCGCCGTCGTCGCCCGCCCAGAGCAGGGCGGCGGCGTCGATGTTGAGGCGGACGAAGTCGAAGCCCTCGGCTTTCAGGTTGGCGAGTTGACGATCATCGATGCGTCCCATCCAGTCGGGAAAGTTGCTCCTGTCGAACTCGGGCGCGAGAAAGGCGTCGCGGGCGGTCCACGTCTGCCAGACCTCGAAATTGATGCCGCGCTTGAGGACGGGCGCGGCCGTGGCCGGCAGCACGGTGAGGAGCGCGAGGCAAACCGCCGCCAGACGGGCGAGAGGCACGGAACGGGGCATCGGGTTCTCCTCCTGGCCGGGCGGGGGCCGGTGACGGGATCATGCCGGGACGCTGCGATCGACGCAACGGACAGGTGCGGTCGTTGACCATCTTCCGTCCGACGCGCCGACGTGAGAGAAGGCAGCCAGAAACTCATGTGATCCGGCGTGGGCATCCCCCTCCGGAAAGACCGGTAGACCCATCATGTTCCTCACCCTGGTCGACTTCGTCGGCTGTTTCGCCTTTGCCCTGAGCGGCGGCACCCGTGCCGTCGAGCGGCGGCTCGATCCGTTCGGTATCGTTTTCCTGGCCTTTGTCGCCGCCACCTTCGGCGGCATCATCCGCGACGTGGTGATCGGCGCCGTGCCGCCGGTTGCCTTTGCGACCTGGCACTATTTCGCCATTTCCTGCGTCGCCGGCTTCTGCTGCATCTTCGCCCACCACCTGATCGCGCGCCTCGCCGCGCCGGTGGCGGTGTTCGATGCGCTGGGCCTCGGGCTCTACGTGGTGGTGGGAACGCGCAAGGCGATGGATGCCGGACTGTCGCCCTTGATGGCGGCGGTGCTCGGCATGCTCACCGCCATCGGCGGCGGCATCGGCCGCGACATCCTGGCGGCGCAGACGCCGATGGTGCTGCACAAGGAAATCTACGCGCTGGCGGCGCTGCTTGGCGCGTTGGTGGTGTCGATCGGCGATTATTACAATCTGCCGGGCGTGCCGGTGGCCATCGTCGGCGGCGGCCTGTCCATCCTGCTGCGCCTCGCCGCCATGCGTTGGGACTGGAACCTCAAACCCCCGACCAGCCGCTCGTAAGCGGCTGGCCTGCAGGGACGGGGCGTTCCTCAGCCGGCGCGGATGCCGGAGAGGAAGGTGTCGACCTCGCGCCGCAGGGTGTCGGACTGCCGGGCAAGATCGGTGGCGGCGGCCAGAACCTGAGAAGCCGCGCCGGAAGATTCGGTCGCTGCCTGGGTGATGCCAACGACGTTCTGCGACACCTGATGGGTGCCGATCGACGCCTGACTGACGTTGCGGGCGATCTCCGATGTGGCGGCGCCCTGCTGGTCGACGGCGGTGGCGATCGACGTGGCGATGCGGTTGAGGTGCTCGATCACGCCGGTAATCGTCACGATCGCCTCGGCCGACGACTGCGTCGACGACTGAATCTCTCCGATCTGGCTGGAGATCTGCGAGGTCGCCCGCGACGTCTGGTCGGCGAGCTGCTTCACTTCCGCCGCGACGACGGCGAAGCCCTTGCCGGCCTCGCCCGCCCGCGCCGCCTCGATGGTAGCATTGAGCGCCAGAAGGTTGGTCTGGCTGGCGATGCTGTCGATGAGGTTGACGACTTCGCCGATGCGATTGGCGCTCTCGGCCAGTTCGCGCACCCGTTCGGCCGTCAGCTGGGCATCCTTGCTGGCCTTGGAAGCGACGACCGTGCTCTCGTCGGCCTGGCGCTTGATCTCGGCGATCGAGGTGGCAAGCTCCTCGGCGGCGGCAGCGACGGTTTCGACGTTGGTGGACGCCTCCTCGGCGGCGCTCGCCACCGTGACGGACTGGTTGGAGACCTCTTCGGTCGCCGCCGACATCGACTGCGCCGACGCCTGCAACTGCGTCGAGGCGCCAACCACCATTTCGACGACGCCGCCGACGGCCGTTTCGAAGGCGTCGGCCATTTCCTTCATCTCGGCACGGCGACGGGTCTCGGCCTCCGCCTTGGCCTGCTCCTGTTCGGCGCGCATGCGCAGGTTCTCTTCGAGGCCCTGCTTGAACACGTGGAGCGTCGCCGCCATCGTGCCCACCTCGTCGCTGCGGCCGAGGCCCGGAACGGCCACCGACAGATCGCCCTCCGAGATTCGCTGCATGGCTTGGGTGATGGATACGATGGGGCGCGACAGGCTGCGTCCGATCAATACGGAGAGCACAAGTCCGAGCAGCAGGCCGCCGACGCCGAAACTCCACAGGCTG
This sequence comes from Pleomorphomonas sp. NRK KF1, assembly GCF_023721755.1. GTDB lineage: Bacteria > Pseudomonadota > Alphaproteobacteria > Rhizobiales > Pleomorphomonadaceae > Pleomorphomonas. The sequence continues at coordinate 113,836 of NZ_JAMDLH010000007.1, forward strand.
GTGGTCGTCGAGGCCTGGGTCGCCTCGGTGTCGGCCTTCAGCTTGACCTGCGCGGCCTGGACGGCCGACTGGAAGCCGGCGAAGTCGTCGGCGATCCTGGCGACGAAGGTCCGCATCTCCGTGGCTTGTTGTTCGATGCTGGTGGTCATTGCCAGGGAGGCGTTGAAGCTCTCCACATATTGCCCGATGTGGTCGCGGATGCTGCCAAGGCGGTTGGCGAGCGCCGGAGAGGCGCCGGCAATGGCCTCGACAAGCGAGGCGTCGGCGTCTGCGAAGGCGTTGAGAGCGTGCTTGTCGGCGTCGGCCTCGCTTTTCGCCGTCGCCTTGGTGGCGAAGATGCGGCCGGTGAGGATGAAGCGCAGGGCCCGCTCTGATGCGATGGCGGTCGGCGTTCCCTGGCCGGCTTCGTCGATGATCGCTTCGAGGTCGGTACGCAGCGCCACGCCGAGCGGATTGAGCTTCTCGGCCGAGAGGGCGTTGACGTCGTTGCGGGTCTTGATGAGCGCGGCGAGCAGCCCGTCGTAGGTCTCGAAGCTGGCCTGCATGGCCTTGAGGTGGTCGAGCTGCGCCGCGTCGCTGGCCGATTTCAATCCGTCGGCGAGCGCCGCCCGCATGGCCGAGGCGCGTTCGGTCACGGCGGCCTCGGTGTCGGGGAGTGTCGTGTAGATGACCTCTCGCGCCGCCCGTCGGTATTCGAGAAAAGTGGTCTGGATCGTGTTGGCCTTGTCGGTGACATCGATTTGGGTGAACAACGTTCCGATGACGCCGCCAATGCCCGTCAGGCTTCTGAGCGACATGCCGGCCGTGACGGCCAGGATCACCAGAATGGCGGCAAAGCCGAGCCCGATGCGCGTTGAAATGGTCATGGACCGTCGGAACCCGGCGGTGTGGGACTGCGTCTGCATGTTCGTCGCTTCCTCCTGTCGGCCAATAATGAATCCAACTTCAGGTAGAACGGCCCTTACTCGCGACTCGCCGCTGCCGGAATTCCTTATGTGTCGATTCAAATTGGTTAACAGGCTCCTAATTTAAAATAATATTCTATGGATCGTATGTATTATGAATATGGGTGACGCTAGCTTAACTTTGAGGTTCCCACTATGGAATCCCGCATAAATCTAGTTATATTTATAACTACAAATAATTATTGAAAGTATAGTTGAAATCTAAAGCGTTGGCCCGAAAGAATTTTCATAGTTAAATATTAACTAGTTTCTTATCGGACATTATTGCGATATATCCGCGCATCTTTCGCATTGTAACATTTATCCATTTTGTCGCCATATTTGTAAGAGGCGCGCTCCCACAACGTTTTCATGCGCGAGGGTGACTGTGGAGAAGCGACGAGCGGATGCTTCGACCCGTCGGAGAGCCTTGCGATGGTCTTCGACGGTTCGGAACCGAAAAGCTCCTTGGCGCGGAGCTAGAAACGAGAATGGCGCCCGAGGCGCCATGATCTCTGTCGTTCTGGAAACCGGATGGTGGGCGTGACAGGGATCGAACCTGTGACCCCTACGATGTCAACGTAGTGCTCTCCCGCTGAGCTACACGCCCGTTTCCGTTTTTGCGGGGCCACCTCGTCGGTGGCGTGGGCGGGGATATAGCGTCCTTTCCCTCCCCACGCAAGGGGCTTGAGACGCTTTTCCGAATTCCCCTTCAACCCTTTGTCTGAAAAGTCTTTTCCGTCCGAAAATCTACCGGTGGCCGTCAGGCGGCCGCCAGCATCTTTTCGACCTCGCGCACGAGATCCTTGAGATGGAAGGGTTTGGACAGCACCTTGGCGTCCTTGGGGGCCTGGCTGTCGGGATTGAGCGCCACGGCGGCGAAGCCGGTGATGAACATGATCTTGAGATCGGGATCGAGCTCGGTTGCCCGGCGGGCCAGCTCGATGCCGTCCATCTCCGGCATGACGATGTCGGTGAGAAGCAGCGTGAAGGGTTCTTCGCGCAGGCGTTCGTAGGCGCTCCGGCCATTATCATAGGAGACGACGTCGTAACCGGCGTTGGCGAGCGCCTTGGCCAGGAAACGGCGCATGTCGTTGTCGTCTTCGGCCAGGAGAATACGGTTCATTTGCAGTTCCGGTCAGATGAGAAGCGGCGGCGGGCCGCGCGATGCTCCAACTATCTCACAAGAGCACCAGTACGGTAAACTTGCGGTTAGCAGGCCGCGTTTCAGGCCGTTCCCCTCTATGTAGAACTTTTCAGGGGGGCGTTCAAACCCCGTAATGGAGCGAATTTGACTTTTGGTTTTCGCCGTCGGGCGAGGGCGGGCGCGTCGGCGCAAGCGCAGGACCGAGACTTCCGGTCCGGCGCCCTTCATCGGACGCCGCGCGACGTCGGCGCCGTCCTCGGGCTGTCGCGGTCTGGTTCGGGCGGCGTCGGGACGACGCTCAGCCACGTTAATAATAGACAGGCCTGATAAAACAGGGCAGATTTCAGAATCAGGAGTACAAAAGCCCTGTTTTCCCGGCCGCTAGCGGACCGGGTGGCAGGCTCCACGGACTGGAGAGGGATGCGCGTCGTCACCGATTTCCGCTCGGAACCGCCCTTCGAGATTCTGTCCCCCGCGGAGCAGGTGCATCCTTTCGTCTTCAACTCGCCGCACTCGGGCGATGCCTATCCGGAAGACTTTCTCGCGGCGAGCCGACTCGACAGGCGACGCATCCGCCTGTCCGAGGACGCGCATGTGGACAAGCTGTTCATGCATGCCGTCACGGTGGGTGCGCCGCTGCTCAGAGCGCATTTCCCGCGCGCCTATCTCGACGTCAACCGCGAGCCCTACGAGCTCGATCCGCGCATGTTCGATGGACGGTTGCCCGCCTTTGCCAACGTCCGCTCCATCCGGGTGGCGGGCGGCCTGGGCACGGTGCCGCGCGTCATCTCCGAGAGCGAGGAGATCTACGCCGGGCCGATGCCGATCGAGGTCGCGCTCGATCGCATCGAGGCGCTCTACAAGCCCTATCATGCGGCGCTGACGCGGCTTCTGGCCCAAACGCACGTGCGCTTCGGCCGCGCCGTTCTGATCGATTGCCACTCCATGCCGTCGTCGGTCAGGGGGCAGGAGACCAAGGGGCGGTCCGACTTCGTGCTCGGCGACCGCCACGGCACGTCGGCCTCGCGAGCGCTGATCGATCACGCCGCCGGCGCGCTCACGGCGCTTGGCTACAAGGTGGCGATCAACCGACCTTATGCCGGCGGCTTCATCACCGAGCATTACGGGCGGCCCGCCAAGGGGCTGCATGCCCTGCAGATCGAGATCAACCGGTCGCTCTACATGGACGAGAAGACGCTGGAGCCGCATTCGGGTTTCGTTCGCCTCACCGCCGAGCTTGCCGACTTCATCGAGGGTCTGACGCGATTGCCGCTCGAGGTGGTCTGTCCGTCCCCCGGCCGCTTCGCGGCCGAGTAACCAGAATGGGCCCGCTTCGCGGCCGAGTAACCAGAATGGGCCGCTCGGCCGCCGGATGATTTCTAGTCGCTCCCGCTCCGAATGCCCTTGCTGCGCTTCATCCCCGAATGACGTCGCAAACTTTGAAACGTTTTCAGAAAATCGCGGTGCTGGCGCAGGCCGACCTGGCGGGATAGGCTTAAAAGAAAAAGGGGCCGTCGCAAAAGCGGCGGCCCAAGTCTTAGGGAGGAAACGCCCAAGGAGGGCGGGCAGCGCGGAAACCCACGCTGCACCCCTCTACAATGCCTACTTTCGTCGTATTGGTCAACCCCTCGCGGTAGAAAGTGCGTCAGCTACTCGCGTTTTGGTGGGGATGACATCATTGGATACAAAGGTTGGTGCGAGCCGGGAAATTGCATTTCTTTGAAACCAAAAATAAAAACAACGGGATGAACCGGGCCGGCGAAACGGGTCGCAACGTTGCTTCGTTTTCGCTCCATGTGGGAAACATATCGGATATGCAGATCACACCTATCTCCAAGGCCTTCTTCGACCGGTTGGCCGACGCGGCTTCGGCGGCGATCCTGCCGCATTTCCGGACCGAGCTCGCCGTCGAGAACAAGCTTGAGGGCGCCTTCGATCCGGTGACCGTCGCCGACAAGGCCGGCGAGGTGGCCATGCGCGAACTGATCGAGGCCACCTATCCCGATCATGGCATCCTGGGTGAGGAGTTCGGCAACGTCGGGCTCGACCGCGAGCGCGTCTGGGTGCTCGATCCGGTGGATGGCACGCGGTCGTTCATTGCCGGCATTCCGCTCTGGGGTACGTTGATTGGCCTCAGGGCCGGCGGCAAGGCGGTGCAGGGCATGATGGCCCAGCCCTTCACCGGCGAGCGCTTCTATGGCGATGGGGTCACGGCCACCTATACCGGGCCGGGCGGCGAGCGGCCGCTCAGGGCGCGGCCTTGCGGCGATATTTCCCAGGCAACGCTGTTCACCACTTCGCTCCGCCCGTTTTCGGACAGCGAGCGGGAGGCCTACCTCTCGATCGAGGGGCAGGCCAAGCTCGTTCGTTACAGCGCCGACTGCTACGCTTACTGCATGGTCGCGGCGGGGCAGGCCGATCTCGTCATCGAGGCGGGGCTGCAGCCCTACGACATCACCGCACTGATCCCGGTGATCGAGGGGGCGGGCGGCGTCGTCACGTCGTGGTCCGGCGGCAGCGCCGTCGACGGCGGCCGCGTGGTGGCGAGCGGCGACCCGCGCCTCCACGAGCAGGTTCTGAAGCTTCTGGCCGCGGGCCTGTCGGATGCCGCGACGGCGCTCGGCGTCATTCCGACGAGCCGGGGATGAAGGCATCGAAGGCCGCCCAGAACTGGGCGGCATAGACCTCGCGCTCCATCATGATTTCGTGGCGGGCGCCGTGGACGAGGACGTAGGCCGGGTTGCGTAGGCGTCTTGCCATGGTCTCGATGGCGAGGCGGCTCACCACGGTGTCGGCACCCGAGTTGACCAGCATGACCGGCGCCGCCACGGTGTCGGCAAGGTCATGGGCCGACAGGAGATCGAACATGCGCGTCGCTGCCGATACCCAGCCCAGCGTCGGGGCGGCGAGCCGGTAGGCCGGCTGGGCGGCGCAGATCGCTTCGTTGATCCGGTAGCGCTCGGGGTTCGAGGTGAGCGGATTGCGCTCGAAGCTTCTCGCCTTGCTCGCCCGGCGGCGCTGGCCGGGGATATAGCGGGAACCTGCGCCGCAATGGACGAGGAGGCGCAGCAGCATGCGCCGGAAGCCCGGCATGGTCGTCCGTTGCGGCAGGCCGAGCATCGGTGCCGTCAGCACCAGCCGGTCGAAGGTGGGAGCGAGGAAACGGCCGGCGGCGAGAAGAATGCCGCCCCCCATCGAATGGCCCAGCGCGAAATAGGGCGGCGGACAGTCCGGCAGCACGACGCGGCGGCGAAAGGCCTCGATGTCGCGCAGGTAATGGCGGAAGGAGCGAACGTGACCCTTGCCGGGATCGTCGGCAAGGCGCGACGATCCGCCCTGACCGCGCCACTCCATGATCGCCACCGCAAAGCCGCGCTGCCGCAAGCGCGTGACGACGTGGAAATACTTCTCGATGGTCTCCGACCAGCCGGGAAACAGGCAGACCGTGCCCTTGGCGCCGCCCGGCAAGGCAGGCCAGCGGGCAGTGCGCAGGCGCACGCCATCCGACGTCGAAATCATCTCCAGCCGGCAGCCGGACGGGATCGGATTGTCGGCCAGTTCGAGAAGTTCCATGGGCGCTCCCCGGCGACCACACCGGTCGCCGCCGCGCCGGTTCTAGCACGGAGCCGAGGGCCGATGCCATCACCGGGAGGGGGTGAAAACGCATCGTCGCCCGCCTCTTGAAAAGCGTTCCGGCCTTACCAAATCAAGGAACGCGGACGCCCCACGGGTCCGCGGCGACCGGACGTTCCGCCTCGGAGAGGGGAACAGAAAACCGGCCGGCCAACCCAAGACTGTCGCTCAACTGGAGGACATCATGCGTAATTTCGACCTTTCTCCGCTCTATCGCTCGACCATCGGCTTTGATCGCCTGTTCTCGCTGCTCGACCAGGTTTCGACCAGCGACGCGTCGGCCCAGTCCTATCCGCCCTACAATATCGAGCGCACCGGCGAGAATGCCTATCGCATCACCATCGCCGTGGCGGGCTTTTCCGAGGACGAGCTGACGATCGAGGCGCGCGAAGCCGTGCTGACGGTCAAGGGCGAGAAGAAGCCCGAAGCCGAGGACAACGGCCACGAGATGCTCTATCGCGGCATCGCCGCCCGCGCCTTTGAGCGCCGCTTCCAGCTTGCCGATCATGTCGAGGTGAAGGGCGCCTCGCTCGAGCACGGCCTCCTGCACGTCGATCTCGTGCGCGACATTCCCGAGAGCAAGCGGGCGCGCACCATTCCGATCGGCAAGGGCGAGGCCCCGCAGATCGAAGCGACCCTCAACTGACCTGAGAGGCGACGGCGGGCGGAGACCGCTTCGCTCGCCGATCGACGAGATGGCCTGAACGACGAAGGGCGCCCCGCGAGGGACGCCCTTTTTGCATGTTCACCCGGACGGGCGCGGTTACTTGCCGAGCGCCTTGAGGAAATGGTCGACCTCGTGGGCGGCGGTGGCGAAGGAGGTGACGAGGCGGACGAGGTCCTCGTCGTTCCCAGGCTTCTCCTCGTCGGCGAGGCCGTCTGGATTCCACTCGTAGAACTGGGCGCCGGCCGCCTTGAGGCGGGCGCTGACCGCCTTCGGCCAGATGGCGAAGACTTCGTTGGCTTCCGGCTCCCACACGACGCGGGCGGTGGACAGCTGGCCGATGCCGGTGGCGAGGCGCTTGGCCATGGTGTTGGCGTGGAAGGCGTTGTCCAGCCAATGGCCGCGGTCGAAATAGCCCTGGAACTGGGCGGCGACGAAGCGGCTCTTGGAGAACAGCTGGCCGGCGCGCTTCCTAATGTAGCCGAAATCCTCGGCCTTCTTGGCGTTGAAGAAAACGACGGCCTCGGCGCACCAGCAGCCGTTCTTGGTGCCGCCGAAGGACAGCACGTCGACGCCGGCCTTCCAGGTGATGTCGGCCGGCTGGCAGCCGAGGAAGGCGAGCGCGTTGGCAAGGCGGGCGCCATCCATGTGGACCTTGAGGCCGTAGGCGTGGGCGACGGCGGCCAGCGCGGTCACTTCCTCCACCGTATAGACGGTGCCCCATTCGGTGGACTGGCTGAGGGAGACGGCGACCGGACGGCCGTGATGGACGGCGGCCGGGAAGTAGCGCGAGATCGCCGCTTCGAGCCCGTCGGGCGTCAGCTTGCCGCGGGCGCCGGGAATGCTGACCAGGCGGCCGCCCGACAGGAACTCCGGCGCGCCCGCCTCGTCGCAGGCGATGTGCGCCACGTCGTGGCAAAGGACGATGCCGGCCGGCTTCATCACCGAGGCGAGCGACAGCGAATTGGCCGCCGTGCCGGTGGCAACGAAGAAGACGGAAACGTCGTGCTCGAACACTTCCGAAAACCAGTCGACGGCGACCCGCGTCTGGTCGTCGGCGCCATAGGCGGGAACGGAGCCGTTTCCGGCGTTCATGAGGGCATTGGCCACTTGCGCCGAAGCGCCGGCCCAGTTGTCGCTGGCAAAGTACATGGAGCCAAGTTTAGCCTTGTCGAGCTCGGGCGACAGCCGCCGAGTTTGCGCACCACCCATGCAGACCGTTCATGCCGGCGTCAATCCTGATTTCGCCCCCAAATAAATGGGTCAGGATGGTTGACGGGACAGTAAGGTTATGCAAATAACGCATCGCGCATTCGGGACCGCGATAGTTTGGCCCCAAGTGAGCGGATCTGGGGGCTCGGGCCTGATTTTCGGAGGAAAGGACGGCCGGCGCGTTTTCCCGAATCCATCGTTTGCGATTTTTGCTTGCCTCGACGGGGCAACGGGTGCAAAGCGCGAACGGGAGGGTTCCGGGGGAGGAGTGAGCTTCGGGATCATCTGGCGAAACGGCTATCGAAGCTGTCTCCTTGTTCCGGTTGAGCGGGATGAGGACGACGGCTGTCGCTGTCGCGCCGTCCGGCGAAAGCGCCGGGCGGCATTGCCAACGAGGACGGGCGGTCCACAGCGCGATCGTAAGCGGGTATATAAGGAGTATACCGCTTCTCGCGCGGAGGCGCCCGGAAAGAGACACCCTACGGCGGAGCAACTCCGCCGCACACTGATGAGGACTTCGCCATGAAGACGCTCGACCAACCGATGCCGCACCTCGCGCCCGCCGCGCCGAATGCCGCAACGAGCGCCACGCGCACGCCGGCCGACGCGATCGCCGACATCCGGCGACAGGCCGGGGCGGAGGGCCTCTACAGCGCCCAGCACGAGCACGACGCCTGTGGCGTCGGCTTCGTCGTCGACATCAAGGGCCGCAAGAGCCACCAGATCGTCAAGGACGCCCTCTACGTGCTCGAAAACCTCGAGCATCGCGGCGCCGTCGGCGCCGACCCGCTGATGGGCGATGGCGCCGGCATTCTGGTGCAGATCCCGCATCTCTTCTTTTCCGAGGAGTGTCGGAAGCTCGGCTTCAGCCTGCCGGAGGCCGGCAGCTACGGCGTTGCCCAGCTGTTCCTGCCGCAGGACGAAGCGGAGCGGACCCGCGCCATCGAGATCGTCGAACGCTCGGTGAAGGGCGAGGGGCTGGAAATCCTCGGCTGGCGCGACGTGCCGGTCGACAACTCCGCCCTGTCGGACGGCGTCCGGGCGACCGAGCCGGTGCAGCGCCAGCTGTTCGTCACGCTGCCGGGCGTCTCCGACTTCGAGCATCTGGAGCGCAAGCTCTACATCGCCCGCAAGGTGCTCTCGGGCGACGTCTACGAAGCCGACTGGAACGGCGCCACCAAGCGCGACCAGGACTCCTTCTATGTGGTGTCCTTCTCCTCGCGCACCGTCGTCTACAAGGGCATGTTCCTGTCCTATCAGGTCAAGCGCTACTACCCCGACCTCTCGGACATCAGGTTCGAGTCGGCGCTGGCGCTCGTCCATCAGCGTTTCTCGACCAACACCTTCCCGTCCTGGAAGCTGGCGCACCCCTATCGCATGGTCGCCCACAACGGCGAGATCAACACGCTGCGCGGCAACGTCAACTGGATGTACGCCCGCCAGGCGACCACCACGTCCAAGGTGTTCGGCGAGGACATCGAGAAGATCTGGCCGATCTCCTACGAGGGCCAGTCGGATACCGCCTGCTTCGACAACGCGCTGGAGTTCCTTCTGCGCGGCGGCTACTCGCTGCCGCACGCGGTGATGACGCTCATCCCCGAGGCCTGGGCCGGCAACGAGAGCATGGATGCCGAGCGCAAGGCTTTCTATGAGTATCACGCCGCCATCATGGAGCCGTGGGACGGCCCGGCGGCCGTCGCCTTCACCGACGGCCGGCAGATCGGCGCGACGCTCGACCGCAACGGCCTGCGTCCGGCCCGCTATGTGGTCACCGACGACGACCGGGTGATCCTCGCCTCCGAGAGCGGCACCCTGCCGATCCCGGAAGAGAAGATCGTCCAGAAGTGGCGCCTGCAGCCGGGCAAGATGCTGCTGATCGACCTCGTCGAGGGCCGCATCATTTCCGACGACGAGATCAAGAAGACGATCTCGACGGCGCAGCCCTATGCCGACTGGATCCAGGACACCCAGCTGGTTCTCGAGGACCTGCCGGCGGTGCGCGCCCGCGCGCCCAAGTCGGCCGAAAACCTCCTCGATCTGCAGCAGGCCTTCGGCTACAGCCAGGAAGACCTGAAGGTTCTGATGGCGCCGATGGCCCTGACCGGCATGGAAGCCACCGGCTCGATGGGTACCGACACGCCGATCTCGGTGCTGTCGTCGCAGTCCAAGCTGCTCTACACCTATTTCAAGCAGAACTTCGCCCAGGTGACCAACCCGCCGATCGACCCGATCCGCGAGGAGCTGGTCATGAGCCTGGTGTCCTTCATCGGCCCGCGCCCGAACCTGTTCGATCGCGGCGGCGATGACGTGCACAAGCGGCTTGAGGTGCGCCAGCCGATCCTGACCAACGAGGATCTGGAGAAGATCCGCTCCATCGAGACCATCGACGGGTCGGGCTTCAAGACCATCACCATCGACATCACCTATCCGGCGGCCAACGGCCCGGCCGGCATGCGGCCGGCGCTGGAAGCCATCTGCATCCAGGCCGAGGCGGCGGTGCGCATGTCGGCGGCCGGTCAGGTCTACAACATCATCGTGCTCTCCGACCGCATGGTCGGCCGCGAGCGCATCGGCATCCCGGCGCTGCTCGCCACGGCGGCCGTGCATCATCATCTCATCCGCAAGGGTCTTCGCACCCAGGCCGGTCTGGTGGTGGAATCGGGCGAGCCGCGCGAGGTGCATCACTTCGCCTGCCTCGCCGGCTACGGCGCCGAGGCGATCAACCCGTATCTCGCCTTCGATACGCTGATCGCCATGAAGGACAAGCTGCCCCAGGGGCTCGACGAGCACAAGCTCGTCTACAGCTACATCAAGTCGATCGGCAAGGGTCTCCTGAAGATCATGTCGAAGATGGGGATCTCGACCTATCAGTCCTACTGCGGCGCGCAGATCTTCGACGCCGTCGGCCTGTCGTCGCGCTTCGTGCAGAAGTATTTCTTCGGCACGGCTACCCGCATCGAAGGCGTCGGTCTCGATCAGATCGCCAAGGAGACGGTATCCCGTCACGCCCGCGCCTTCGGCGCCGATCCGACGCTCACCACCATGCTGGAAGTGGGCGGCGAATATGCGCAGCGCATGCGCGGCGAGGCGCATGTCTGGACGGCGGGCGTCATCGCCGGCCTGCAGCACGCCGTGCGCGCCAACTCGTTCGAGCAGTTCCAGAAGGAGTTCTCGGACACCGTCAACGCCCAGAGCGAACAGGCGATGACCATCCGAGGCCTGTTCCGCGTCAAGTCGGCCGAGGAGATCGGCCGCACGCCGGTGCCGCTCGACGAGGTCGAGCCGGCGCAGGACATCGTGCGGCGTTTCGCCACCGGCGCCATGAGCTACGGCTCGATCAGCCGCGAGGCGCACACCAACCTCGCCATCGCCATGAACCGGATCGGCGGACGCTCAAACACCGGCGAGGGCGGCGAGGAGGCCGATCGCTTCGTGCCGCTGCCGTCGGGCGACAGCCTGCGCTCGGCGATCAAGCAGGTCGCCTCGGGCCGGTTCGGCGTCACCACCGAGTATCTGGTCAACTCCGACCAGATGCAGATCAAGATGGCGCAGGGTGCCAAGCCCGGCGAGGGCGGCCAGCTGCCCGGCCACAAGGTCGACGCGGTCATCGGCAAGGTGCGTCACGCCACCCCCGGCGTGCAGCTCATCTCGCCGCCGCCGCACCATGACATCTACTCGATCGAGGATCTGGCCCAGCTGATCTTCGACCTGAAGAACGTCAACCCGACCGGCGAAGTGTCGGTGAAGCTCGTCTCGGAAGTCGGCGTCGGCACGGTCGCCGCCGGCGTTGCCAAGGCGCGCGCCGACCACATCACCATCTCCGGCTTCGAGGGCGGCACCGGCGCTTCGCCGCTGACCTCCATCAAGCACGCGGGCTCCCCGTGGGAGATCGGTCTTGCCGAGACGCAGCAGACGCTGGTGATCAACGGCCTGCGCTCGCGCGTCGAGCTTCAGGTCGACGGCGGCGTCCGCACCGGTCGCGACGTTCTGGTGGGTGCGCTGCTCGGCGCCGACGGCTTCGGCTTCGCCACCGCGCCGCTGATCGCCTCGGGCTGCCTGATGATGCGCAAGTGCCACCTCAACACCTGCCCGGTCGGCATCGCCACCCAGGATCCGGTGCTGAGGAAGCGCTTCGTCGGCCAGCCGGAGCACGTCATCAACTACTTCTTCTTCATCGCCGAGGAAGTGCGCCGCTATCTCGCAGCGCTCGGTTTCCGCAAGCTGGAAGAGATCGTCGGCCGCACCGACATCCTCGACAAGCAGGCGGGCATCGACCACTGGAAGGCCAAGGGACTCGACTTCTCGCGTCTGTTCTACCTGCCGAAGGCGGAGCCGACCGAGATGCGTCACACTACGGTGCAGAAGCATCCGATCGACGACATCCTCGACCGGAAGCTGATCGCCGAGGCCATGCCGGCGCTCGAGAGCGGCAAGCCGGTGAAGATCGAAACCGAGGTCATCAACGTCAACCGGTCGGTCGGCGCCATGCTCTCGGGCGAGATCGCCAAGCGCTACGGTCATGCCGGCCTGCCGGACGACACCATCCGCGTGACGCTGACCGGCACCGCCGGCCAGTCGTTCGGCGCCTGGGGCGCGCATGGCCTGACGCTCGACCTCGTGGGCGACGGCAACGACTACGTCGGCAAGGGCCTCTCCGGCGCTCGCCTCGTGGTTCGTCCGAACCCCAAGTCGAAGATCGTGCCGGAGAAGTCGATCATCGTCGGCAACACCGTGCTCTACGGCGCCATTGCCGGTGAATGCTACTTCCGTGGCGTGGCCGGCGAACGCTTCGCGGTGCGCAACTCCGGCGCCATCGCCGTCGTCGAAGGCGTGGGCGACCACGGCTGCGAGTACATGACCGGCGGCATCGTCGTGGTGCTCGGCGGGACAGGCCGCAACTTCGCGGCCGGCATGTCCGGCGGCATCGCCTACGTGCTCGATGAGGACGGCAGCTTCAACAGGCGCTGCAACATGTCGATGGTCGAGTTCGAGGAGATGCTCGAAGACGAGCTGGCGCTGCCGATGGGCGTCGACGGCAAGGTCGACATTCGCGGCGACATGACGCGTCACGATTGCGAACGTCTCCGGACGCTGATCGAACGGCACCACGCCTGGACCGGCTCGCCGCGCGCCAAGGCGATCCTCGACGACTGGTCGGCCTACCGCGGCAAGTTCGTCAAGGTGATGCCGGTCGAGTACCGCAAGGCGCTGCAGGCCCTCGAGGCGAGCCGCATGGCCGCCGAGTAACCGAGAGGGACGGCCGACGGGCCGTCCCGCCCCCACCGAGACAGGAAAGGCCCGACAAGATCGTCCCGCGCGCGGCGCCGCAGAACGGCGCTCCCGGTCGGCGAATGGGCCACACAGGCTAGACGGAGTGAAAGATGGGCAAGGCTACCGGCTTCCTCGAGTTCGAGCGTCAGGAGCTCAAGTACCAGAAGGTGGAGGACCGCGTCCGCCACTACAACGAGTTCACCGTTCCCCCACTGGAAAGCGACATGCAGACCCAGGGCGCCCGCTGCATGGAATGCGGCGTGCCCTACTGCCATCGCGGCTGCCCGGTGAACAACCAGATCCCCGACTGGAACGACCTCGTCTACAACGGCGACTGGGAGACGGCCTCGCGCAATCTCCACTCGACCAACAACTTTCCGGAGTTCACCGGCCGCGTCTGCCCCGCGCCCTGCGAGGCGGCCTGCACGCTGAACCTGTTCGAGGCGCCGGTGACGATCAAGCAGATCGAATACACCATCGCCGAGCGGGCCTGGAAGGATGGCCGGGTGCAGCCGGAGATCGCCAAGGTCAAGACCGGCAAGAAGGTGGCGGTGATCGGTTCGGGGCCGGCGGGCCTTGCCGCCGCCCAGCAGCTCGTCCGCGTCGGCCATGACGTGCATGTCTACGAGAAGAACGCCCGTGCCGGCGGCCTTCTCCGCTACGGCATTCCCGACTTCAAGCTCGACAAGCATATCGTCGAGCGGCGCGTGCAGCAGATGGTCGCCGAAGGCGTCGTCTTCCACTTCAACGTCAACGTCGGCGTCGACGTGAAGGTCGACGACCTCAAGGCCGAGTATGACGCGGTGCTGCTCGCCGGCGGCTCGGAAAAGTCGCGCGACCTGCCGGTGCCGGGCCGCGAGCTCAGGGGCGTGCACTTCGCCATGGAGTTCCTGCCACAGCAGAACCGCCGCGTCGGTGGCGAGCCGCTCGGCTCGGTCGATCCGATCTCGGCGCTCGGCAAGCGCGTCGTGGTCATCGGCGGCGGCGACACCGGCTCGGACTGCATCGGCACCTCGAACCGCCAGGGCGCGACCGCCGTCGTTCAGCTGGAGATCATGCCGAAGCCGCCGGAGAAGGAAGACAAGCTCACGACCTGGCCGAACTGGCCGCTGAAGCTCAGGACCTCGTCGAGCCACGAGGAAGGGGCCGAGCGCCTGTTCGGCGTCACGGCCGTCTCCTTCGAGGGCCAGAACGGCGTCGTCAACAAGGTCAACTGCGTGAAGGTCGACGCCAAGTTCCAGCCGATCCCCGGTTCGGAGTTCAGCCTCGATGCCGACCTCGTGCTGTTCGCCATGGGCTTCGTGCACCCGGTGCACGAGGGCATGATCAACGATCTCGGCGTCGACAAGGACGGTCGCGGCAACGTCAAGGCGACCGAGGTCGACTATCGCACCTCGGTCGACAAGGTGTTCGCGGCCGGCGACATGCGGCGCGGCCAGAGCCTCGTCGTCTGGGCGATCCGCGAGGGCCGTCAGGCGGCGCGCGCCATCGACGAGTTCCTGATGGGCGCAAGCGTTCTGCCGCGCTGAGTGGCAACAGGCGATCGATCAAGCGGCCGGGTTCCCACGGGAGTCCGGCCGTTTCTGTCTGTGGGAGAGAGCTACTTCAGCGCCGTCGCGTCGAAACGGCCTGCGACCGGCTGCAGCGGCAGCCCCTCGACGACGAGGCGGTGCAGCGCGGTGCCGGGTTTCGGCGGCACGAGATCGGTGGCGGCCATCAGCTTGTCCTCGCCGGTGGCGGCCGGATCGTTCAGGACCAGAACCGGTCCGTCGCCGGAGATCTGCTGCATCAGGCTGGCGGTTTCCGCGGCGACGTTGAGGACGGTGCCGAGGTTTTGCTGGACATAGAAAGCCAGCTTGCGGGCGCCCGAGCGGGTGAAACCGACGCCGTCCTTCAGGCGCAGCTGTCGCACCTGTCCGTCAAGGTCGGGACCGCTGGCGACGAAGGCGCCGTTCTGCGAGAACGGCTCCCAGACGTCGATATAGGTTGCCCCCTTTTCGTTCGCCTCGACGCGGATGACGCCGTCGATATAGGTGACGTCGTTGGTCGCCTGCGGGCTGGCGACCGGAACGAGGCCGACCCAGAGGAGCGGCACCGCGTGCTCGCGGGCGACGCGCGTCAGCTCGTTGAGGCGGGCCTTGTAGATGGTCTCCCACTCGGGGGAGGGGAACTCGACGGTGCGGTCGGGCAGGTCGATGGGGCGACCATCGGCGCGGCCGATCATGGCGACCACCGCTGCCGGACGCGGCTTGTCGGTCAGACGCGTCTCAAGGAACGCTTTCCAGTCGGTGTCGCCGGTGGTGGCGAGCCCGGCGTCGTCGACGGTCTTGGTCTCGATGCGGACATCCGGCCGGTCGGCGTAGGCGACGTCGAGGCCACGCCCGAGGTCGGCGGCCAGCCGGTCGCCAATCACCAGGACGACGCGCGCGTCGTCGTTCTTGGGGTTCTGCGGCTTGACGACGGCCGGAGGGCGGGCCGCCTTGCGCTGCTGGCCGGGTGGCGGCACCTTGATGATGCGGGCGCCCGGCGGCGGCTGCGCTGGCGGCGGTTCGCCCAACCCGAACAGGCGCATCAGGAAGGGGCGGTTGTCGCGCGCTGGCTCGACGACCTCAACCTGGGTTCCGCGCTGCACCACGACCTGCTGGGCAAGCGCCGGCAGGCCCGCGATCAGCATGGCAAGGATGAGGACCGTCAGGGCCTTTGCCCGGCGGAACGGCATGTGACGAGCCTCCGACACCGTCGCTGTCGGCCATCAGGCCGGCTTCAGCCGCCCCGAAGCATCGTCAGAAGTTCGAGCGACGCGTTGCCGGTGACGGCGAGGCCGCGCTGCGCCTGATAGGCGCGGATGGCGGCGATGGTTTGAGGACCGACCTTACCATCGATCTTCTCGAGAGGGAATCCGATCGCCTTGAGGCGGGCCTGCAACTCGGCTCGGCCGGCTTCGTCGAGCGGCGTGTAGCCGCGCGGCCAGGGCGTGATGAAGGGCGCGCCGCCGGCGAGGCGGTCGGCGAGGTGGCCGACGCCGAGCGCATAGGCCGTGGCGTTGTTATAGCGCTTGATCGCCTGGAAGTTCCTGAGCGTCAGGAAGGCCGGGCCGCCGGAACCGGCGGGCAGCAGCAAGGTGGCCTGATCGCCGGGGCGCGGGAAGGCGGCGCCGGAGGCGCGGGCGATCCCACGCGCCGTCCAGTCGGCGAGGGTTGCCGAGCGGCCTTCCATCGAGGTGTCGAAGCCGGGCGGAAGGACCACTTCGTAGCCCCAGGTGGCGCCGGGCTGCCAGCCGGATTTCCGGAGATAGTTGGCGGTGGAGGCGAGCGCGTCGGGCACCGACGTCCAGATGTTGCGCTTGCCGTCGCCGTCGAAATCGACGGCATAGGCGAGGTAGGTGGTGGGAATGAACTGGGTCTGCCCCATGGCGCCGGCCCAGGAGCCGGTCATGTGGCGGGCGTCGACGTCGTGGTGTTCCAGGATGCGCAACACGGCGTTGAGCTGCTGCCGGCCATAGGCGGCGCGCGAGCCGCCGCGCCAGCCGAGTGTCGCCAGCGCCCGCACGACGTTCTTCACCTTGGTCGGGTCGCGCAGGATGGCGCCGTAGCTGCTCTCCATGCCCCAGATGGCGACGACGACTTCGCGGTCGACGCCATAGGTCGCCTCGATGCGATCGAGTAGCGCACGATGGCCGACCAGCATGTCGCGGCCGGTGGCGATGCGGCTTTCCGCCGCCATGTCGTCGAGGTAGTCCCAGATGGCGCGCGAGAACTCCGGCTGGCTGCTCGCCCTGGCAAGCACGTCGTTGTCGGGGCCGACGCCGCGGAAGGCGGCGTTGAAGGTGGCGCGCGAGACGCCGCGCGCCTCGGCGGCCGGCCACTGGCTTTCGACGAAGGCGGTGAAGGCCGGCGGGATGGGGCCATCGGCCAGCGGCGGCAGGCCGGTGCGATCGCCGGCGTCGAACTCGTTGCCGAGGATGGCGCAGGCACCGAGGAGGGCGGCGAGCGTGAGGGCGGCGGCGCCCCGGATGGCCCGTGATACCTTCGTCATGACGCGCTCCTCTCTTCGACCGGTGTTGTCTTTTCAGAGACGGGACTTATGGTAAACGATAAGTTAAGTTCCGTATCGTCTGGTCTTGGTCGCTCGCATGCGGCCTTTCATGAGGGGAATTTTTTCAATCGACCCGACATTTCCAAAATTAAACATTTTTCCGCTATTGATGGTCCCGCCCACGCGGCAGACGTCCAGACGTTCGGACCGTCACCAAAGTTGCCGCTCAGGAGTGCTTCATGTCCAAACGTATTCGTAAAGCCGTCTTTCCCGTTGCCGGCCTCGGCACCCGTTTCCTTCCCGCCACCAAGGCCGTGCCGAAGGAGATGATGACCGTCGTCGATCGGCCGGCACTTCAGTATGTGGTCGACGAGGCCAAGGCGGCCGGCATCGAGCATTTCATTTTCGTCACCGGCCGCGGCAAGGAGGTGATCGAGAATCACTTCGACCTCGCCTACGAGCTTGAGGCGACGCTCGCCGCCCGCAACAAGATGGCCGCCCTCGAAGAGCTGCGCGCCGAGCGCCCGGCCGCCGGCACCACCTCCTTCACCCGCCAGCAGGAGCCGCTCGGCCTCGGCCATGCCGTCTGGTGCGCCCGCGACATCGTCGGCGATGAACCTTTCGCGGTGCTGTTGCCCGACATGCTGATGAAGCACACGACGCCGTGTCTGAAGAGCATGGTCGACGCCTACGAGGCGAGCGGCGCCAATGTCGTCAGCCTTGAGGAATGCGATCCCGCCCAGACCTCGTCCTACGGCATCGTCGCCCTCGGCAAGACGCTGTCGACCGACGTGTTCGAGGTCACCGACATGGTCGAGAAGCCGAAGCCGGCGGACGCGCCGTCCAACTTCTACATTTCCGGCCGCTACATCCTGCAGCCGCGCATCTTCGAGCTTCTGGGCAACCAGGAAACGGGCGCCGGCGGCGAGATCCAGCTCACCGACTCCATGCTGCGGCTTGCCAAGGAACAGCCGTTCTGCGGCGTGCGCTTCCGCGGCACGACCTTTGACACCGGCACCAAGCTCGGCTTCCTCAAGGCCAACATTGCCTATGGCAGCGAGCGCACCGATATCGATCCGAACATCGTCAACGAGCTGAAGAGCGTTCTGGGCTAGCCTCAGTCGCCGACGGGCCTCCGGCCCTTAGGCTTCCGCATTCGAGGCGATTCTTGCCTCGAATGCCGCTCCGCGCGGGCGCCGCTTGGCGCCGGAAGCCGCTTTGCGGCTTGTTGTGTGGCGGACCAGAAGCCACCAAGAAAACCTGACCTGCGCGCTTGCCTTATAGCCGATCCTGTGAATTGCTCGATGTTCTGGTAGCTTGGAGCATGAGCATGTCCATCGAACTCTGGCTGGCTTTCGTCGCGGCATCGGCGGTCCTGCTGGCCATCCCGGGACCGACCGTTCTTCTGGTGATTTCCTACGCGCTCGGTCATGGCAAACGCGCCGCCGTGGCGACGGTGACGGGTGTCGCCCTCGGCGACTTCACCGCGATGACCGCCTCGATGCTCGGCCTCGGCGCGCTTCTCGTCGCGTCCGCCACCTTGTTCGTCGTCTTGAAATGGATCGGGGCGGCCTACCTGATCTATCTCGGCATCAAGCTCTGGCGCGCGCCGGTGGCACGTGTCGATGCTTCGGCAGAGGCAGCGCCGACCGAGAAGGAGCGGCCGCTCCGCATCTTCCTTCACGCCTATGCCGTCACCGCCCTTAACCCGAAAAGCATCATCTTCTTCGTGGCGTTCCTGCCGCAGTTCCTGAACCGCAACGAGCCGGTCAGCCTCCAGATGGCCGTCTTCGAGGCGACTTTCCTCGTGCTGGCTGCGGCCAACGCCGCGGCCTACGGCCTGTTGGCTTCCATGGCTCGCAAGACGATCCGCAAGCCGCGCGTCCAGCGGCTGGTCAACCGCGTTGGCGGTTCTCTGATGATCGGCGCCGGCTTCCTCGCCGTGGGTTGGAAGCGGGCAGCTGCCTGATTCCGGTCGTTCGGTTTGGCGGGCTTGCTCTGGCAGCTTCACACCGGCCGTTGCGACAGGGTGAGACGCAGGCCGAAGCCGATCAGAAACGCGGCGAAGGTCCAGCGCTGGACGAACTGCGCCAGCGGATGACGTCCGGCCCACCGGCTGAGCGTCGATCCGGCGCCGGCATAGACGACGTCGAACATGACGCCGATGGCAACGAGAATCGCTCCGAGCACCGCGAACTGCAGCGCCACGCTTCCATTGTCCGGTCGGACGAACTGCGGCAACAGAACCGAGCAGAACAGCAGCGCCTTGGGATTGAGAAGATTGGTCAGCAAGCCGCGAAGCATGGCGCTCGACCAGGATTGCCGGCGATCGTTCGTCCGGGGGGCGGGATCTTCCGGCGGAGAGGATGAAGTCCTGAGGATGGCGAGGCCGAGCCACACGAGATAGGCCGCTCCGGCAAAACGCACGACTTCGAAGGCGGCGGGCACCGTGTTGAGAAGCGCCGCCAATCCGGCCGCCGCCAAGAGCACGTGGGTTGCGCGGGCGGCGGCTAGCCCCGCTGCCACGGCAAGGGCCTGCGGTCTGCCCTTAAGCAGGCCGGTCTGCAACACCAGCACCATGTCCGGTCCGGGAACGAGATAGGCGACGGCGAGCGCGCCGGCGAACATCCAGAAATCGGTCATGCCCATGCGGTCTTCCTCGCTCTTGCTTGTTTGAAAGCTAGCGCTTGAGGTCGGGGCATGTCCTTGCGTGTTGCGCTTCGATCGGACCTCGGATTAGCATGTTGTGCCAAGAGAAGGGGCTG
The DNA here is from genome assembly GCF_023721755.1 of Pleomorphomonas sp. NRK KF1. GTDB lineage: Bacteria > Pseudomonadota > Alphaproteobacteria > Rhizobiales > Pleomorphomonadaceae > Pleomorphomonas. The sequence goes on from NZ_JAMDLH010000007.1 coordinate 133,507, forward strand.
GAGCTGCCTGAATATGCCAACGATGAAGCTTGACGCCATTGACCGTCGGATTCTGGCCGCGCTCCAGAGGGACGCCCGTCTCACCAACGTGGAGCTGGCCGAGGAGGTCGGACTGTCGCCATCGCCGTGTCTGCGTCGGGTCCGGATTCTGGAGAAAGCCGGCGTGATCGGTGGCTATCATGCCACTCTGGATCGCGGTGGCGTCGGGCTCGACCTGACGGTCTTCGTCGGGATCAAGGTCGAGCGCCATCACGACGACTCGGCAGCGGCCTTCACGGAAGCCGTGCGCGCATTGCCTGAGGTCGTCTCCTGCCATCTGGTCTCGGGAGAGTCCGATTTCCTGTTGCAGGTCGTCCTGCCCAATCTCGCCGCCTACGAGCGCTTCCTGCTCGGCACGCTTCTCAAGCTGCCAGGGGTCAGCGACATCCGCAGCAATTTCGCTATCCAGACCGTGAAGGCACAGGCGTCACTGCCGCTGGATCATCTGCCGGACGAGGATGCGTGAAACGACAGCGCGACGACCCTGAAATGGCAAAAGGGCGCCCTGCCGGACGCCCTTTCCTGTGTCATCGCCTTTTCCGAATGATCAGAACTTCAGGGCCTTGACCTGGCGGACCACCGGGATGGCCTTGACCTTGTCCAGCACGTCGGCCGGCACGTCGCCGTCCACCTCGACCAGACAGATGGCGTCGGCACCCTGTTCCAGGCGGCCGAGGGCGAAGGTGGCGATGTTGATGCCGGCGTCACCGAGAATGCCGGCGAACTTGCCGATGAAGCCCGGCTTGTCCTCGTTGGTGACGTAGATCATCGACGGCGCGAACTCGGCGTCCATCTTGATGCCCTTGATCTCGACGATGCGCGGGTGGCCGTCGGCGAAGACGGTGCCGGCGATCGAGCGCTCCTGACGGTCGGTGGTCAGCGTCAGGCGGATCAGGCTCTCGAAGTTGGCCGAAGCGTTGTTGCGGACCTCGGCGACGGCGATGCCGCGTTCCTTGGCCATCACCGGCGCCGACACCATGTTGACCGACTGCAGCAGCGGCTTCAGCACGCCGGTGATCGCGGCGGCGCTGAGCGCGCGGATGTTCATGCCGGCGACTTCGCCTTCATACTCGATGCGGATCGACTTGAGGCCGGTCTCGGTGAGCTGGCCGGCAAACGAGCCCAGGAGCTCGGCGAGCTTGACGAACGGGGTGAGGCGCGGCGCTTCCTCGGCGGTGATCGACGGCATGTTGAGGGCGTTGGAGACGGCGCCCTTCATCAGGTAGTCCGACATCTGCTCGGCGACCTGCAGGGCGACGTTCTCCTGCGCTTCCGTGGTGGAGGCGCCGAGATGCGGCGTGCAGACCACCTTGGGGTGGCCAAACAGCGGATGGGCGGTGGCCGGCTCGGTCTCGAACACGTCAAGGGCGGCGCCGGCGACATGGCCGGAATCGAGGGCGGCCTTGAGGTCGGCCTCGACGATCAGGCCGCCACGGGCGCAGTTGATGATGCGCACGCCCTTCTTCATCTTCAGGATGGCGGAGATGTCGATGATGTTGCGCGTCTTCTCGATCAGCGGCACATGCAGCGTGATGAAGTCGGAGCGGCGGAACAGCTCGTCGAGCTCGACCTTCTCGACGCCGAGTTCGACGGCGCGCTCGTTCGACAGGAACGGATCGTAGGCGATGACGCGCATCTTGAGGGCGACGGCGCGGTCGGCGACGATGGAGCCGATGTTGCCGCAGCCGATGACGCCGAGCGTCTTGTTGGTCAGCTCGACACCCATGAAGCGGTTCTTTTCCCACTTGCCGGCGTGCGTCGAGGCGTTGGCCTCGGGAAGCTCGCGGGCGAGGGCGAACATCAGGGCGATGGCGTGCTCGGCGGTGGTGATCGAGTTGCCGAAGGGCGTGTTCATGACGATGACGCCGCGCGCCGTGGCGGCGGGCACGTCGACGTTGTCGACGCCGATGCCGGCGCGGCCGATCACCTTGAGGTTCTTGGCGTTGGCCAAGAGTTTCTCGGTGACCTTGGTGGTCGAGCGGATGGCGAGGCCGTCGTAGTTGCCGATGATCTCGGCCAGCTTTTCCTTGTCCTTGCCGAGATCGGGCTGGTAGTCGACCTCGACGCCGTGGTCCTTGAAGATCTGGACGGCGGTGGCGGACAGCTTGTCGGAAATGAGAACGCGAGGAGCCATGAGAATACTCTCCTGAGACAGCGTGAAGTGGCTTCGTCGCTTACCCCTCTCCCTATCCCTCCCCCACAAGGGGGGAGGGGACGCGGTTTGGGCGCAAATCATAAGTTATGGGGCGCGACGCTGGATCATTTGGGTCCCCTCCCCCCTTGTGGGGGAGGGACAGGGAGAGGGGTGGGCCGAAGGCTTCGTTCCCTCTCCGGCAACTATCCGTCAGGCAGCCTTCAGGCCGGCCAGCGCCTTGGCAAAGGCCCAGTCGATCCACGGCGTCAGGGCGGTGACGTCGGACGTCTCGACGGTGGCGCCGCACCAGATGCGGAGGCCCGGAGGGGCATCGCGGTAGGAGGCGATGTCGAAGGCGACGCCTTCCTTCTCCAGAAGGCCGGTCAGCGTCTTGACGAAGGCCTGCTGGCCAGCGACGTCGAGGGCTGCCACCTCGGGGTGGACGAAGGAGAGGCACACCGACGTATTGGAGCGGATCGCTTCGGTCTTGGCCAGGAAGGCGACGGCCGGCGTCCTGGCGACCCAGTCGGCGATGGCCTTGGTGTTGGCGTCGGCGCGGGCGATCAGCGCGTCGAGGCCGCCGATGGCGTCGGCCCATTTCAGCGCGTCGATGTAGTCCTCGACGCAGATCATCGAGGGCGTGTTGATGGTGTCGCCCTTGAAGATGCCTTCAATCAGCTTGCCGCCCGAGGTGAGGCGGAAGATCTTCGGCAGCGGCCAGGCCGGCTTGTAGCTCTCCAGGCGCTCGACGGCGCGCGGGGAGAGGATCAGCATTCCGTGGCCGCCTTCGCCGCCAAGAACCTTCTGCCAGGAGAAGGTGACGACGTCGAGCTTGTCGAAGGGCAGGGGCTGCGCGAAGGCGGCGGACGTGGCGTCGCAGATGGTGAGGCCCTGGCGGTTCGCCGGGATCGCGTCGCCATTCGGCACGCGCACGCCGGAGGTGGTGCCGTTCCAGGTGAACACCACGTCGCGGTCGAAGTCGACCTTGGCGAAGTCGACGATGTCGCCATAGGGCGCTTCGAGGACGCGGGCATCGAGCTTCAATTGCTTGACGACGTCGGTCACCCAGCCGGAGCCGAAGGACTCCCAGGCCAGCATGTCGACCGGGCGCTGGCCGAGCAGCGACCACAGCGCCATTTCAACGGCGCCGGTATCGGAGGCGGGGACGATGCCGATGCGGTAATCGGCGGGAACGCGCAGCACCTTGCGGGTGAGGTCGATCGCCTCGGCGAGCTTGGTCTTGCCGATCTTGGCGCGATGGGAGCGGCCGACCGGCGCTCCCGAGAGGGCCTCGACGGTCCAACCTGGGCGCTTGGCGCAGGGGCCGGAGGAAAAACGGGGATTAGCCGGCTTGAGAGCCGGCGCGGCGGTCGCGTCAGTCATGTAACTATCCTTTCAGATAGGCGCTCCTCGGTGGGGAGGAGTGTCCCGCCGCCTGAGCTATCGGAAAGGCTATGCGCCGTCAAGTCGGGCCTCAATGGCTCGACCAAAGGTGTTGCCAAAAAGACAAGCGGCGGGACATGAGCCCCGCCGCTTGCTTCAGACCGGTTCGTTTGGGTTCAGTTGAGGTAGTAGCGCAGACCGACACGCACCTCGTGGGCGGTGATGTCCTCGTACTTCATGCGGGACGAAACACCTTGCGCGTCCGTGACGGAGGCGGTCTGGGCGTCGCCGAGGTTCAGGTAACGGTAGCCGAGGTCGACGCTGAGGCGGTCGCTGATCGGATATTCCACGCCGGCCATCAACGCCCAAGCGAAGTTCCACTTGCCGTCGCCCTTCGGGCTGTTGCCGTCGAGCCCCTTGGCCGCACTCTGGACGTCGCTGGTGCGAAGGTAGGACGCACCGATGCCGCCGCCGATGTAGGGAATCACGCCATGGAAGTTGCCGAGATCGGCGTAGACGTTGGCAAGCGCGCTATAGGCTTCGATCTTGACGCTCTCGCTGCCGATGTAGGCTCCGGTCGCACAGGTGCCTGCGTCCTGACACCAGATCGAGCCCTTGAACTTGGCCGGCGTCTCGTAGTCGAGCACTACGTCTGCCCGGAGGTAATCGTTGAACTTGTAGCCCGCGCCGACGCCGATATCCAACGCACCGAGCATCTTCTCGTTGATCATCTGGTCATGACCGCCGGTGGTGTACGGCCAGGTGTCGGGTACGCCACCGTTGTCGTTGCCGTCGTCATAGCCGCCCCACCGGGTGTTGCCGATCGAGCCCTTGGGCTTCTCATAGAGCTTGTAGCCGATGTCGCCGCGGAGATACCAACCGCCGACGGCGGCCAGAGGCATCGGTTCGGGCGCTTCGATGATCGGCGGATATTCCACCGGCATGTCGGCCGCTCGGGCGACCCCGGCGAAGGCCGAGAGGCCGAATGTCGCAGCCACGGCCAGTGAAAGGTTGATTGTGAGACTGCGCATGGGATGATCCTTCCGCTAAAGCATGATCGCCAGGCGGGAGCCGCCGTTCATCATCGCTTTGAGAGGGATTTTTAGGGCAAGTCGGTTAATCTCGACTTAACTACGTTGCTTAACCTTGATGATCGATGAAAAAGATCAGTCGGTGGATGAATCCGACGAAAACGCCCCGGTCGCGTCGAGCGGCCGGGGCGTTTTTCGAAGTGTCTGGGACGAGGATCAGGCGGCGACGTTGCCGATGGCGTCGACGATGTCGCCAACGGCCGCCGCGACGAGATCGGCGTTATCGCCTTCGCCCATGACGCGGATCAGAGGCTCGGTGCCGGAGGCGCGAACAAGGATGCGGCCGCCGGCGCCGAGCCGACCCTCGGCGGCAATGATCGCCGCCTTGACGCCTTCGTCCTCCAGCGGCTTGCCGCCCTTGAAGCGAACGTTCTTCAAGAGTTGCGGCACTGGATCGAAACGGTGGCAGACCTCGCTCACCGGCTTGCCGGAGGCCTTGACGACGGCCAGCACCTGCAAGGCGGCGACCAGACCGTCGCCGGTGGTGGCGTAGTCGGAGAGCACGATATGGCCGGACTGTTCGCCGCCGACGTTGTAGCCGCCGGCCCGCATGGCCTCGACGACGTAGCGGTCGCCGACCTTGGTGCGGACGAGCTCGAGGCCGATGCCCTGGAGATAGCGCTCAAGGCCGAGGTTGGACATGACGGTGGCGACGATGCCCGGCCGGGCGAGGCGGCCGTCGTCCTTGAACGAGGCGGCGACGACGGCCATCAGCTGGTCGCCGTCGACCACCTGGCCCTTCTCGTCGATGATGATGACGCGGTCGGCGTCGCCATCGAGCGCGATGCCGATGTCGGCCCGGACCTCGCGCACCTTCTCGGTGATGGCGGCGAGGCTGGTGGAACCGCAGTCGCGGTTGATGTTGAGGCCGTTGGGATCGACGCCGAGCGCCACCACTTCGGCGCCAAGCTCCCAGAGCACTTCCGGGGCGACCTTGTAGGCGGCGCCGTTGGCGCAGTCGACCACGACGCGCAGGCCTTCGAAAGAGATGTGGCGGCTGAGCGTGCGCTTGGCGGATTCGACGTAGCGGGCGCGCTCGCCGTCGACGCGCTTGGCGCGGCCGAGATCGGCGGGGGCGGCGAGGCGGCCGGTGAAGTCACCGTCCAGCATCTCCTCGATGGCCAGCTCCACCTCGTCGCTGAGCTTGTAGCCGTCGGGTCCGAACAGTTTGATGCCGTTGTCGGCGAAGGGGTTGTGCGAGGCGGAGATCATCACGCCGAGGTCGGCCCTGAGGCTGCGCGTCAGCATGGCGACGGCCGGCGTCGGCACCGGGCCGGTCAGGAAGACGTCGACGCCGACGGCGGTGAAGCCGGCGGTCAGCGCCGGCTCGATCATGTAGCCGGAGAGGCGGGTGTCCTTGCCGATGACGACGCGATGGCGATGGTCGCCGCGATGGAAGGCGAGGCCGGCGGCCATGCCGACCTTGAGGGCGATTTCAGGGGTGATGGGCCAGGTGTTCGCCGTGCCGCGGATGCCGTCGGTTCCGAAAAATCTGCGTGCCATGTCGTTCGTCCGCGCTTTCCAGTCCTGCGCCGCTCTCGGGCGCCTCGCTCTTATCTGCGGCCCGGATGATAAACGGCCGGTGAACGGCAAAGAGTCAAAAATTGTGAACGACTGTTACGGCTTGGCGTCAGCGCTCGGTCAGTTTCAGCTCGATGCGCCGGTTCTTGGCGTTGGCTTCCTCGCTGTTGCCTTCTTCGAGCGGCTGGAACTCGCCGAAGCCGGCGGCCACCAGATGGTTCGGCGAGATGCCCTTGCTGATCAGGTATTTGACCACGGATATGGCGCGGGCGGACGAGAGCTCCCAGTTGTCGCGGAAGCGGCCGGTGCCCGAGAGCGGCCGGGCGTCGGTATGGCCGTCGACGCGCAACACCCAGGCGATTTCCGGCGGGATCTGCCCTTCGAGCTGCAGCACCGCCTCGGCCAGCTTGTCGAGTTCGCCCTGGCCGGCGGGGTTGATCTCGTCGTTGCCGGAATCGAACAGCACCTCCGACTGGAAGACGAAGCGGTCACCGACGACGCGGATGTCGGACCGCTGCGACAGGATTTCCCTGAGGCGCCCGAAGAAGTCGGACCGGTAGCGGGCCAGTTCCTGAACCCGCTGGGCCAGCGCCACGTTGAGGCGGCGGCCGAGGTCGGCGATCTTGGCCGAGCTTTCCCTGTCGCGCGACTCGGACGCGTCGAGGGCATCCTCAAGGGCGGCGATCTGGCGGCGGAGCGCGGCGATCTGCTGGTTGAGCAGCTCGACCTGGGCCAGCGCCCGCTGGCTGACGCGCTTCTCGTCGGAAAGCTGGGAGGTCAGCGACTGGACCTTGCTGTCGGCGGCGTCGGCGGCGCCCGACTGGTTGGCGATCAGGCCCTGAAGGCTGTCGCGAGCGGCCAGTGCGTCCCGGAGGTTCGATTCCAGGAGCGACACGTTGTCCTGCAGGTCGCGGTTGGAGGCGCGCTCCATGGCGAGCAGTTCGGTCAACTCGGCGATCTGGGCGTTGAGGCGGCCGAGCACGGTGTCCTTGTCGGTGATCTGCTGGCTCAGGAAGAACTGGGCCAGCGAGAAGACGGACAGCAGGAAGATGATCGACAGCACCAGCGTGGTGAGCATGTCGACGAAAGCCGGCCAGTAGTCCTGCTGGGTCGAAAACCTGCGGCGTCCGAGGGCCATGAAAGAACTCCGTTCAGCCGCGTTCCGACCGCTCGACGGCGCCGGTCAAGAGTTCGAGCAACCGGCGGATTTCCTTTTGCTGCTCGCCCTGGCTCTCGGCCCAGGCGCGCACCAGCTGCTGTTCGGCGCGCATGTGCTGGACGAGACCCTGAATGCCTTCGGCAAGATTGGCCATCGCCTGGCTGGACCGACCGCCGGACCCACCCTCGTGGATCTGCTTGGAGAGGTGTTCGAGGGCGCCCCGGAGATCGTCGAGGTTCTTGGCGTCGCGGATGCTGGCGCCGACGTCGCCGGCCGAATCGAGCTCGGCCTGGGTGGACAGCCAGTCTTCGAGGTCGAGGTAGAAACGGTTCTGCGCCTGTCCCGCCTGAAGGTCGAGGAAGCCGACGATCAACGAGCCGGCGAGGCCGAACAGTGAGGACGAGAACGCGGTGCCCATGCCGGAGAGAGGCGCCTGCAGGCCGCTCTTCAGGTCCTCGAAAATGACGCTGGCTGTGCCTGAGCCGACGTCGAGGTTCTGGATGGTGGAGCCGACCGAGTTCACGGTGGAGATCAGGCCGTAGAATGTGCCAAGCAGGCCGAGGAACACCAGGAGGCCGGTCATGTAGCGCGAGATGTCGCGCGCCTCGTCAAGGCGGGTGGCGATCGATTCGAGCAGCGAGCGCATGGCCGAGGCGGAAATCGCCCGCTGGCCCAGCCTGTCGCCCAGCAGCGTCGCCATGGGCGCGAGCAGCACCGGCTGCTTGCGCACTTCGAGGCCGGGCTCGCCGTAGCGGTAGGAGTTGACCCAGCGGACCTCGGGGAACAGGCGGATCACCTGGCGGAAGATCAGCAGGATGCCGACCAGCGCCACCGAGAAGATCAGGCCGTTGAGGCCGGGATTGGCCATGAAGGCGGTCTTGAGCTGCCGTGACAGCAGGAGGCCGACGAAGGCCGCGATGACCAGGAACACCGCCATCCGCCAGAGGTACACCTGGGGGCTGGTGAGCTTTATACCGGACGCGTCTTTGGCCATGGCTCTATCGCTTGCTCTCTCTGATCGCGGCATAGTAAACGCGATTTAAGGCAGAAAGAGCAAGGCGTACGGGCGGTTCCCCCGAATTTTTCGGGGGAAGCCACTTGGCTCGGATCATGCTGCGCCGTCAGGCCTTCTTGAGCGTGGCGAGAAGCTGGGCGTGGATCGCCTCGTTGCCGGCCACCAGCGTGCGGGAGGCGTGCATGTCGTCCTTGCCGGCCTTGTCGGTGATGAAGCCGCCGGCCTCCTTGATCATCAGCCAGCCGGCCGACGTATCCCACGGGTTGAGGTCGTCTTCCCAGAAGCCGTCGAGCTTGCCGGCCGCGACGTAGCAGAGGTCGAGGGCTGCCGAACCGAGGCGACGGATGCCGGCGCAGTTGGCCATCACCTGCCTGAGTTCGTTGAGATAGCGCGGGTGGTTGCCGCGGCCGAGATGCGGCACGCCGGTGCCGATGACGCAGTCGGGCATGTCGCGGCGGGCGGAGACGCGCAGGCGGCGGTCGTTGACGAAGGCGCCGGCCCCGCGCTCGGCGGTGTAGAGTTCGTCGGTGGCCGGGTTGAACACCACGCCGGCGATGGGAACGCCGTTGCGCTCAAGCGCCACCGAGATGGAGAAGATCGGGATCGAGTGCAGGAAGTTGGCCGTGCCGTCGAGCGGGTCGACCACCCAGCGGTGCTGCTCGTCCTCGCCGGCCACCTCGCCGCGCTCTTCCATCAGGAAGCCGTAGGTGGGACGCACCCGCTTCAGCTCCTCGAACAGCGTCTGCTCCGAACGCTTGTCGGCGGCCGAGACGAAATCGCCCGGGCCTTTCATCGACACCTGCAGGTTCTCGACCTCGCCGAAATCGCGGGCTAGACCGCGTCCGGCCTTGCGGACGGCCTGGACCATGACGTTGAGGAGGGCGGAACGAGCCATTTTGGGGAGATCCTTCAGGAAAAACGTTGGCTGCGTAGCCATCACAAACCGCCGCCGAGCGCAAGCCCTAACCCGGTATTCGCTTAAAAGCGATTGCCGGGTTCGGGCTTGTTTGTTGCCTGCCTCAGTCGCCGGCGGGCCTCCGGCCCTTAGGCTTCCGCTCCGCTAGACGCCTTCGAGACGCTTCGTGTCTCGAAGGCCGCTCCGCGCGGCGCCCCTTGGTGCCGGAAGCCGCCGGTGGCGACTTCCGGGGGGCGATCTATTGCCAGCGCGTCAGGCGCATGTGGGCGTTTTCGAACGGCTGTCCCTCGTCGTCCTCGGCCCGGCGGGACATTTCGGCGAAACCCAGGCTTCTGTAGAAGCGGACGGCCTGGGTGTTGTCGGTGTAGACTTCCAGTTCGAGTTCGCCCTTGAGAGCCAGCGCGTGGGCGATGAGGGCTCGCCCGATGCCGTGGCCTTGCCGGTTCGACGCGACGAACAGGCCGCCAACGAAGTTGCCGAGCAGGCTGATGAAGCCGACGGGGGCGCCTTCGAGACACGCGACCCAGGTCTCGGCGTTGGGAAGATACTTCTCCTCGATGAGGATGCGTTGCTCGCCCAAACGCTGCTCGCCGATGAAGGCGTGCGCGAGGCGTGAGGCTTCGAACCAGATGGTCGAGAGCGCGTGGAGATCCTTGGCCTCGTCATAGGCGCGGATCGTCAGACTTTCGATTTTCATGATGTTTCCGGAGAGAATGCAACAAAGACTGCGCCGACACGGGCGCTACGAAAACCGCCTTCGGCGGGTTCAACTGAGGTCTCTGCGCATCAATCTCCTTCTGTTGGGCGCGAGGATACAACAGGCGTTCCTCGGCTTCAACGATCGCCCGCCGTCAGTTTCCGGCATCGACGCCGGGCAGGGCAGGTGGCTTCTCCGCCGTCTTTTGTGCCTCAGCCGACAGTTGCTGTTCGAGCCAGTCGTCGACAAGGCCGGCACGCCTGGCATAGCCATTCCACTGGCGGGCCTTGTCCAGATCACGCGGCACGCCTTCACCGCTGGCGTAAAGGCGGGCAAGGCGGCTCTGGGCGACGGGGTTGCCGGCTTCCGCTGCCACCTTGAACCAGGCCGCGGCGGTTTTCTGGTCGCGGGCGACGCCGGTGCCGTTGAACATCATGATGGCGTATTCGACCTGGGCGGCGATATGGCCCTCGCGCGCCGCCTCGCCCATCAGCCGGGCGGCCTCCGCTTCGTTCTTCACAACGCCCTGTCCCTCGCGGAAGAGCGCGGCGAGGGCGTAGGTGGCGTCGACGTTGCCCTCGTCGGCCGCGGCCCTGAACAGGGCGGCGGCGCGGGCGTAGTCGAGAATGCCCGACGATGGGTCGATGCAGAGGAGGCCCAGCCAGTAGTTGGCCTCGACGACACCCTTGCCGAGCGCTTCCTCCAGATAGGTGGCCGCCTTCTTCTTGTCGACCGGCATGCCGACGCCGAGCGCGGCGAGGTTGGCGAGTTCGACGAGCGCTTGCGGATCGCCGTTCCTGGCGGCGAGCTGGTACCAGATGATCGCTTCCTCGGGCTTTTTCGGCAGGCCGAGCCCGTTGGCATAGAGGTAGCCGATCAGGCTCTGCGCCTTGGCGTCGCCGAGCTTGGCGCGCTCGACGGCGATCTCGAAGGCGGTGAGGTAGTAGCCGCGCTGGAAGGCGCCGAAGGCATAGTCGATCTTGTCGTTGTCGGGCAGCGAGGCCAACAGGTCCGGAACGGCGGCTTCGGTCGACGGCGGCTTCGGCGGGGTCGGCGCGGTTTCGGCGGCGACAACCGGGGCGGCAAGAACCGAAAGGCCGAACGCGGCGGCTAGGCAGGCGGCGCGGATTTCAGGCGGCATCGGCATCGCAGTCTCGGCTCGGCTGGAAACGTGCGGCAGGGTTACCGGCCAAGTTGGCCGGCAATGCGGCGACTACTCGGCGTCTGGCGATTCGAGCGCGACGCGGTCGAGGATGGCGTTGGCCTCGGCGATGGCGGCGGCCGGTCCGTCGGGGTGCTCCCAAATGGCGGTTCGGACGGCGACAAAGTCGGCACCGGTGCGGGCGCAGGTCTCGACGGACGCCATGGATCGGCCGGACAGCAGCACGCAGGGCGGCTCGAACAGTTCGGCCCACCAGGCGCCGAGGTCGATGGTCTTGCGGTGTGCATCCTCGCCTTCCTCAAGGTCGAGCAGGCCGAAGAAGATGTAGTCGGCCCCGGCCTCGCCGGCCTCCATCGCCTCATGACGGGCGCGCAGGTTGCCCGCGCCGACGATGGATTTCGGCTGCAAGGCCTCGACCGCTTCCTTCAGCGCCTCTTCGCCGGCTTCAATGTGGATGCCGTCGGCGCGGGCGCGGCCCATGACGCGGCTGTTGCCGAGGACGAGCGCGGCGACGTCGTGCTTCTGGGCGATCGGCACCAGCACTTCGGCGATGGCCTGAAGTTCGTTCTCCGTGGCGGCATCGGGGGCGATCAGCAGCGAGGCGACGTCGCCGGCGGCCAGCGCCGCTTCGAGCTGGGGCGCAAGGGCGGCGACATCGACGACGCGGGGCGTGATCAGGAACAGGCGGGCGCGCAAGGAAACCTCCGGCAACAAAAAACCCCGTGCCCGGAAAGGGGCACGGGGCGCTTCATATCACAAAGGAGCTCAACAAAAACTAGTTAGTCCCGGCTGAACTCCCGAAGCCGCGGGGCCTCAGCCTTCGAGCGCCTTGACGCCCGGCAGCTCCTTGCCTTCCATCCACTCGAGGAAGGCACCGCCGGCCGTCGAGATGTAGGTGAAGGCTTCGGCGGCGCCGGCGTGGTTGAGCGCCGAGACGGTGTCGCCACCACCGGCGACCGTCAGGAGCTTGCCGGCCTTGGTGGCGGAGGCGGCATACTGGGCGGCGGCAACGGTGGCCTTGTCGAAGGGCTCGATCTCGAAGGCGCCGAGCGGGCCGTTCCAGACCAGCGTCTGGGCCTTGTCGATGGCGGCCTTGACGGCGTCGATCGACTTCGGACCGGCGTCGAGGATCATGGCGTCGGCCGGAACGGCGTTGACGGACACGACCTCGTTGGCGGCGCCGGCCTTGAACTCACGGGCGACGACGGCGTCGACCGGCAGGACGATCTCGCACTTGGTTTCCTTGGCCTTGGCCAGGATGCGCTTGGCGGTCTCGGCGAGGTCGTGCTCGCAGAGCGACTTGCCGACGTTGACGCCCTGGGCGGCCAGGAAGGTGTTGGCCATGCCGCCACCGATCACCAGGATGTCGACCTTGGCGACGAGGTTTTCGAGCAGGTCGATCTTGGTCGACACCTTGGCGCCGCCGACGACGGCGAGCACCGGACGTTTCGGCGTGCCGAGGGCGGCGCCGAGGGCGGTCAGCTCGGCCTGCATGGTGCGGCCGGCATAGGCCGGGAGCTTGTGGGCCAGGCCTTCGGTGGTGGCGTGGGCGCGGTGGGCGGCCGAGAAGGCGTCGTTGACGTAGATGTCGCCGAGCTTGGCGAGCGCGTCGACCAGCGCCGGGTCGTTCTTCTCTTCGCCCTTGTAGTAGCGGGTGTTCTCGAGCAGCAGGATCTCGCCGTTGGACAGGGCGGCGACCGCCTTCTCGGCCACGTCGCCGATGCAGTCGTCGGCGAAGGCGACCGGCTTGCCGATGGCCTTGGCCAGCGGGGCGACGATCGGCTTCAGGCTGTCCTCGGCCTTGCGCTCGCCCTTCGGGCGGCCGAAGTGGGCGAGGAGGACGACCTTGGCGCCCTTGTTGGCGAGGTCGAGAATGGTCGGGACGATACGATCGATGCGGGTGGTGTCGGTGACGACGCCATTTTCCATCGGAACGTTCAGGTCGACGCGGACGAGGGCGCGTTTGCCGGCGACGTCGGCGTCATCGATGGTCTTGAAGCTGCTCATGGCTTTGGTCCCAGGTTCGTGCGCCGCCGGGAGCCGGTGGTGTCTGTCGCTCTTGCGCGACGAGGAACCGGACCACAGGTCGGCCGCTGGATGGAGCGGTCGAGCCCGCCCCCCGAGACGGCCCCGTGGGGCCGACCGAAGAGCGGGCTCGATCGTGTTGGATCGACCTCAGAGGGTCTTGGCGATGGCGACGGCGGTGTCGGCCATGCGGTTGGAGAAGCCCCACTCGTTGTCGTACCAGGAAAGGATACGGACGAGGGTGCCGTCCATGACCTTGGTCTGGTCGAGGTGGAAGATGGACGAGTGGCTGTCGTGGTTGAAGTCGGACGACACGTTCGGCTGGTCGGTGAAGCCGAGGACGCCCTTCAGCGGACCGGAGGTCGCGGCGGCCTTGATGGCCTCGTTGATCTCGGCGACCGAGGTGGCGCGCTTGGCGTTGAAGACCAGGTCGACGACCGACACGTTCGGGGTCGGCACGCGGATGGCGACGCCATCGAGCTTGCCCTTGAGCTCCGGCAGCACCAGGCCGACGGCCTTGGCGGCGCCGGTGGAGGTCGGGATCATCGAGAGGGCGGCAGCGCGGGCGCGGTAGAGATCCTTGTGCAGCGTGTCGAGCGTCGGCTGATCGCCCGTGTAGCTGTGGATCGTCGTCATGAAGCCCTTCTCGATGCCGATGACATCGTTGAGCACCTTGGCGACCGGGCTGAGGCAGTTGGTCGTGCACGAGGCGTTCGACAGGACGATGTGGTCCTTGGTGATCTTGTCGTGGTTGACGCCGTAGACGACGGTGAGGTCGGCGCCGTCGGCCGGGGCCGAGACCAGGACGCGCTTGGCGCCGGCGGTCAGGTGCATCGAGGCCTTGTCCTTGGCCGTGAAGATGCCCGTGCATTCCATGGCGACGTCAACGCCGAGCTCGCCCCACGGCAGCGTCGACGGATCCTTGATGGCCGTGACCTTGATCTTGCCGGTGCCGACGTCGATCCAGTCGGCGCCAGTGGTCACTTCGTGCGGGAAGCGGCCGTGAACGCTGTCGAAGCGGATCAGGTGGGCGTTGGTCTCGACCGGGCCCAGGTCGTTGATGCCGACGACCTCGATGTCCTTGCGACCGGACTCGACGATCGCGCGCAGAACGTTACGACCGATACGACCAAAGCCGTTGATGGCGACCTTTACTGCCATTGTCTGTCTCCTGATGCTGAGGCGGGCATCTTTCGGCCCGATCCTCGTTTGGAACGGAGGAAGTCCGGCGGGTTCCGGACCTTCCCCCAACTTTCCTCACCCGGTGGGAAAGGCGGAAGGCCCGCCGTCCCCATCGGGCAATGCCGTCAACCCAACTTGACCGAGGCGAGCTCGGCGATACGGCTCGCGGAAATGCCGAACTTCTCGTAGAGCAGCTCGATCGGCGCCGAAGCGCCGAAACCGGTCATGCCGACGAAGATGCCGTCGGAACCGATGATCTCGTCCCAGCCCATGCGCAGGGCGGCTTCGACGCCGATCTTCACCTTGGCGCCGCCGATGACTTCGGCGCGGTAGGCGTCCGACTGGGCGCGGAAGTTCTCGAAGCTCGGCACCGAAACGACGCGGGTCGGATGGCCGGCGGCGTCGAGCAGCTTCTTGGCGTCGATGGCGATGGCGACTTCCGAACCGGTGGCGAAGATCGACACTTCCGCCCGGCCGTCGGCCGCCGCGACTTCATAGGCGCCCTTGGCGACCTTGTTGTCGGCGCTGACCTCGAAGCGGACCGCCGGCAGGTTCTGACGCGACAGCGCCAGGGTCGTCGGGCCCTTCTTGTGGTTGAGCGCAAATTCCCAAGCCTCGGCCGTCTCGTAGGCGTCGGCCGGACGGATGACCGTCATGTTCGGAATGGCGCGCAGCGAGGCCAGGTGCTCGATCGGCTGATGGGTCGGGCCGTCTTCGCCAAGACCGATGGAGTCATGGGTCATGACGTAGACGACGCGCTGGTGCATCAGGGCCGACAGGCGCATGGCCGGACGGGCGTAGTCGGAGAACACCAGGAAGGTGCCGCCGTAGGGGATGAAGCCGCCGTGCAGGGCGATGCCGTTCATGGCGGCGCCCATGCCGAACTCGCGGATGCCGTAGTGGATGTAGCTGCCCTTGTAGTCGGGCGCCTTCACCGCTTCCTGGCCCTTGGTCTTGGTCAGGTTGGAGCCGGTGAGGTCGGCCGAGCCGCCGGCCATCTCGGGGATGGAGCCGTTGACGACTTCGAGGGCCATCTCGGAGGCCTTGCGCGAGGCGACCTTCGGCAGTTCGGCGACCAGCTTGGCCTTGTAGGCGGCCATGGCCTCGTTGAAGGCGGCCGGCAGGTCGCCCTTGACGCGGCGGTCGAACTCGGCGCGCGTCTTGGCGTCGAGGGCGTTGTAGCGGGCAAGCCAGGCCTCGCGGTCCTTGGCGGCGCGCTTGCCGGCGGCACGCCAGTCGGCGAGGATCTCGGCGGGAACCTCGAAGGGCGCGTAGGGCCAGCCGAGCTTCTCGCGGGCGCCGGCGATTTCCTCGGCGCCGAGCGGGGCGCCGTGAACGGCATGGGTGCCGGCTTTCTTGGGAGCGCCGAAGCCGATGGTCGTTTTGGCGGCGATCAGAACAGGCTTGTCGGATTTCTTCGCACGCTCGAGGGCGGCGAGGATGGCGACGGGGTCATGGCCGTCGACGGCGTCGGTGTTCCAGCCAGCGGCGCGGAAGCGGGCCGGGATGTCGCCGCTCTCGGAAACCGAGATGGGTCCATCGATTGAAATGCCGTTGTCGTCCCAGATCAGAACGAGCTTGTTGAGCTTGAGGTGGCCGGCCAGCGAGATCGCCTCGTGGCTGATGCCTTCCATCAGGCAGCCGTCGCCGGCCAGCACGTAGGTGCGGTGGTCGACGAGGTCGTCGCCGAACTCAGCGTTCAGCATGCGCTCGGCGAGCGCGAAACCGACCGACATGGCAAGGCCCTGGCCGAGCGGACCGGTGGTGGTCTCGATGCCCTGGGCATAACCGTATTCCGGATGGCCGGCGCACTTGGAGCCCCACTGACGGAAGGTCTTGAGATCGTCCATGCTGACGTCCTCGACACCGATCAGGTGGAGGACGGAGTAGAGCAGCATCGAGCCGTGGCCGGCCGACAGAATGAAGCGGTCGCGGTCGGGCCAGGCGGGGGCGGCGGCGTCGAACTTCATGACGTCGCCGAAAAGAACAGTGGCGATGTCCGCGGTGCCCATGGGCATGCCGGGGTGGCCGGACTTGGCCTTTTCGACAGCATCCATCGCAAGAGCGCGGATGGCGTTGGCCATATTCTTGTACCGGGCAGAGTCAGTCATTGTTATTTCCTGACAGGATTTGGCCGGAAAACTCCTTGGGCAAGCCAAATGACGGACAAATACGTATCTTCCGGCAGATACGACGCGCCATTACGTCTTTCGGCTAAAGCGGCCGATCAATAGCAGGGCGGTATCATCTGTCAATGACGACGGGCCCTTGCCAAAGCGCTCGCAGGCCAAAAAAGGGGAAAGCTGGTATTTTCCCAGATCGCCGGCAAACGGACCGTTGTCAGGTCATTATCTTTGTGGCAACCAAGCCAGACAAGTGATGAGTTCTCCGGCCGATCTTCCGTCGACCCGGTAGAGCATCCGGAGGCGGTCATGGCCGGAGCGGCGTCTTTGGACGCGGCCTTTGAAAGGCTCGACCAGGCACTGGGGCGCCTGGAACTTGCGGTGGAACGGCGGCTTGCCGGCGAGCGCACCATTTCCGGTCTCGAGGACGAGTTGTTCCGCCTCGGGGAGGATCGGTCGCGCCTTGCCGGCGACCTCGACGACGCGCTCGCCAAGGCCGGCCGCCTCGAGGATGCCAATCGCGAAGTGTCCCGCCGCCTCGTCGCCGCCATGGAGTCGATCCGCTCCGTTCTCGATGCCCACGGAGGCTGACCCCTTGAGCCAGGTGACCGTGACGATTGCCGGCAAGACCTACCGCATGGCCTGCGACGACGGCCAGGAGGAGCATCTCTACGGGCTTGCCAGCCGCCTCGACGCCATCATCAACGAGATCCGCGGCGTGTTCGGCGAAATCGGCGACCAGCGGCTGACCGTGATGAGCGCCATCACCGTGCTCGACCAACTGTCGGAGACCGAGCGGCGCCTGAAGGGCCTCGAAGCCGAGGTGCGTTCGCTGCGCGAGAGCCGCGACGCACTTCTCGAACGGCAAGGCGAGGTGGAACGCCGCCTGGCCGAGAAGGTGCTCACGGCCGCGGCCCGGATTGAGGTCATCGCCGAGAAGATGGTCTGAAAGCCTGGCCCGAAACTCTACTGGGGCGGGCATCCCGGGCATCCGCTTGGCCCGAAAAGTCTGCAACTTTTCGGGCGGATGCCTGAACTTCGAGTTCTGCGCTTCCGGTGCTCACGAACCCCTAGGCATTGGCGGTTCACCGCCAATGCCCTGTGTCTTGCTCGACGCAACTCCGGACGCAAAACCGGTTCCCACTTTTGCTGGAGTTGCTCAAGTTCGCTCCGCTCCGGTGCTCGAACTCATCGCCATCTGCGGCACCCCAGCGAGTTTCGAGCCAGGCTCTGCCCTCCCGACCGCCGCGTCGCCTTGCCTGCCGACCAAACGTCGGATGGACATGAGCTTTCGTCTACTGGTGGCAGAGACGAAATAGGGGCACCTTCTTCATTGGAATGGCTCGGTATTTCCTTCGGAGGTCCATGCAAGCGGCGCAGAGCTGATGCGGCGAAAGCACCGTTGCCTCGCTACGGATAATTCCATATATGGGGCTCGACAGGATTACTCGGAGGACTTTCATGGCCAGTCAGGAGCCGGCAAACGAACATCGCGGTGCGAGCGCCTGGACGGTACTCGGGGCCATGGTCGTTGTCCTCGCAGCTGGCATCGGAGCGGTGGCGCTGTTCGGCTATCCCGCCCTGATCGTCCTCGCCCTGGCCGGAACGGCGGCGATGCTTGCAACGCTCGTCGTCATGACGGCCGGTCGGTAAACGGCTACTGCGATCCGCGCAGCGACTGGGGCGGTGGGCTTTCCTGCCGCCCCTTCTTTTTGCCCGAACTAATCTTGAGGCTTTTTGTCGCAGTTGGGCTCTTTGCCGGACCGACGGTCTCGCCTATATAGATGCAGTGGCGTAGCTGCGCTTCTCGTTAGGAATCAATATCCCCGGGGCCTTAATGATCCTGAAGGGAGCTGTCCCCGCCCGAACCCGTGGGTTTGGGCACACGGCGCCCACCTACGTTGTAGGTTTCCCGGGATCACACTTCCGACGGTCGTTCGCGGGCGCCACACCCTCTCAGGCTTTCGGCCTTTCCGCATTTCCGGAGGCGTGCCATTTCCATCGAAGCTTCCTCCGTCCCTTCCCGTGCGCTCGTTGCCACCGAGAAGGCGCGCGTCCGCGCCTCGGCGCTGACCCGCCGCGACGGGCTCGACGCCATGGCGAGGGCGAACGGCTCGGCCGCCATCGTCGCATCGGTTCTGGCTCTCGATCTCGAACCGGGGTGCGCGGTTTCCGCCTTTCTGCCGATCCTGAGCGAGGTCGATCTCACCAAGGCCATCGCCGGGCTGGACGGGCGCGGCCATCCGGTGGGCTTGCCGGTGATGGTGGAAAGCGGCCTCGTCTTCCGGCGCGTTCGCCCCGGCGACAGGCTGGTGCCGCTCGGCTTCGGCACGCGCGGACCCGGTCCCGATGCCCCGGAAATCCAGCCGGACGTTCTGCTGATGCCGCTCACCGCCTTCGACCGCAACGGCGGCCGGGTCGGCTACGGACGGGGCTACTATGACCGCGCCGTCGCGCGTTTGCGCGCTGCTGGCCGTTTTCCCCGCTTGATCGGCATCGCCTTCTCGGTGCAGGAAGTGGCGGTGGTGCCCATGGAACCCCATGATGCGCCGCTCGACATGATCGTCACCGAGCGGGACGTGTTCCGTTTCGCTCCTTGAGCCTGACAGCACATGGGGGAGACCGCCGGACGATGCGATTGCTGTTCGTGGGAGATGTGGTGGGCCGCGCGGGCCGCAATGCCATTTCCGACATCCTGCCCGGCCTGATCGCCGACTACGGTCTCGATCTGGTGGTGGTCAACGGCGAGAACGCCGCCGGCGGCTTCGGCATCACCGAGGAGATCTGCCAGGACTTCCTCGACGCCGGTGCCGACGTGGTGACCACCGGCAATCACGCCTGGGACCAACGCGAGGCGCTCGTCTTCATCGAGCGGCAACCGCAGCTTCTCCGTCCGGCCAACTATCCGCCCGGAACGCCCGGACGTGGCGCCACCGTGGCCATCGCCCGCAACGGCGCGCGGGTGCTGGTGGTGAACGTCATGGGCCGCGTCTACATGGACGCGCTCGACGACCCCTTCGCCGCCGCAGACCGCGAGCTCAATGCCTGTCCGCTCGGCGGCATGGTCGATGCCGTGGTGGTGGACATGCACGCCGAGGCGACCAGCGAAAAGCAGGCGATGGGCCACTATCTCGACGGCCGGGCGTCGCTCGTCGTCGGCACCCACACCCATGTGCCGACCGCCGACTACCAGATCCTCGATGGCGGCACCGCCTATCTCTCCGACGCCGGCATGACCGGCGATTACGACAGCGTGCTCGGCATGGAGAAGGATGAGCCGGTCAACCGTTTCCTGCGCAAGATTCCGACGGCGCGCTTCCAGCCGGCGCTGGGCGAGCCGACGCTGTGCGGCGTCGCCGTCGAGGTGAGCGATTCCACCGGGCTCGCCGAGGCGATCGCTCCGGTCCGGATCGGCGGTCGTCTCGCGGAGGCGCTGCCGACGTTTTGGTAGGACCCCCGGCTGGATTTAAGGCCAACAAACGCCTATAAGGCGGCCCATTCGTGGATTTGTGCCGTGATCGATGGTCGCGGAGGCGTGTGCATGCGCCCCGCGCCCTTTCGCGGCTCCCTCAGGAGGCACTATGGCCGGTCATTCACAGTTCAAGAACATCATGCACCGCAAGGGCGCGCAGGACGCCAAGCGGTCGAAGATCTTCGCCAAGCTCGCCCGCGAAGTCACGGTGGCGGCCAAGATCGGCGGCATGGATCCGGCGATGAACGCCCGTCTGCGTCTCGCCATCCTCAACGCCCGCGCCGAGAACATGCCCAAGGACAACATCGACCGGGCGATCAAGAAGGCGGCCGGCGCCGACACGGAGAACTTCGACGAGGTGCGCTACGAGGGCTACGGCCCGGGCGGCACCGCCGTCATCGTCGAGGCGCTCACCGACAATCGCAACCGCACCGCCTCGGTGGTCCGCTCGATCTTCACCAAGGCCGGTGGCGCTCTCGGCGAGACCGGCTCGGTCGGCTTCATGTTCGATCGCCTCGGCGAGATCAGCTATCCGCTCAGCGCCGGCTCCAATGACGCCGTGCTGGAAGCCGCCATCGAGGCCGGCGCCGACGACGTCGAATCCGACGAGGAAGGCCACTTCATCTACTGCGCCTTCGAGTCGATGGGCGAAGTGACCAAGGCGCTGGAAGCCTCGCTGGGCGCCGCCGCCTCGATCAAGTCGGTCTGGAAGCCGAAGACCACGTCGAACCTCGACGAGGAGAAGGCCCAGAGCCTGATGAAGATGGTGGATCTCCTGGAAGACGACGACGACGTGCAGAACGTCTACACCAACATGGAAGTCTCGGACGAAGTGGCGGCCAAGCTCGCGAGCTGAGGCTGGCTTCGACGATCGGACAGTTCATGCCCGCCGTTGCCTGAGGGGTGACGGCGGGCTTCTCGTATGTGCCTGCCGGTTCGTACACGGTTTGGGCCTACCCGCCGCTGGAAGGCTCGACTTGCCCGGAAAATGGGTCGGCAGTTCCCATCGTACCCTCCCCCCTTGTGGGGGAGGGACCAGGGAGAGGGGCGCAGCGCGCTCTCGGCATGCCTGTCCGCTCCATGCTATCGTCTCCCTTCGGAGGTGCGAGATGGGTGAAGACGGTCACTCCGGCGGATGCCAGTGCGGACGGGTGCGCTTTCATGTCGACGGACCGCTCGGGCGAGCGAGCATCTGCCATTGCCGCATGTGCCAGAAGGCGTTCGGCTCGTTCTTCGGGCCGCTGGTGTCGGCTCCCAACGATCGCTTTTCCTGGACGCGCGGCGAACCGGCGTGGTTCCAGAGTTCCAACAAGGTTCGGCGCGGCTTCTGCAATCATTGCGGCACGCCGCTCGCCTACGATTGGGGCGGACCGGCGCTGGAACTCGCCATCGGCGCCCTGGACGATCCCGAAAGCGTGCCGCCGACCATACAAGTCGGTCTCGAACACCGGATGAGCTGGTTCTCCCGCCTCGCAGACCTGCCGACCCGGCCGCCGGAGGAGCAGGCTAAGGTCGACCGCTTCCAGGCCGACATCGTTTCCTTCCAGCATCCCGACCACGACACCTGAGGGAACGACGCCTGCTTGTTTGGTGACCTCCCATGCCCATTGTTTGTCCTTGAGATGGGGGAAGGCGGCTGTTAGCCCCGCGACGGTTGCCCGCTGTGGCATCCACCCCGTCGTCCGCTGTCAAGGAGCTGCCATGAACCCGTCTCTTCCGTTGTTTGCCGCCGCCGGTGCGCTGATGGCCGCCTCTCCGGCGATGGCGACCGACGCGCCGATTGCGCCCAAGGTGCTGGTGATCAGCATGTTCAAGCACGAGGCGACGCATTGGCTCGAGCGTGAAAAGCTCGATACCAAGACGCCGATTGCCGGTCTGTCCGAAGCCTTTCCCGACCTGTCGTGCAACGCGGCCGGTCTCTGCCTGGTCACGACGGCGATGGGCTACGCCAACGCGGCCAGCTCGATTTCCGCGCTGGTCCACTCCGACAAGCTGGACCTCAGCCACACCTATTTCCTGATCGCCGGCATCGCCGGGGTCGATCCGGCCGACGGCACCACGGGGTCGGCTCTCTGGGCGCGCTATGCGATCGACGGCGGCCTGCAGTGGGAGGTCGACGCCCGTTCGCTGCCGGAGGGCTGGAACACCGGCCTGTTCGGCATGTACTCCAAGGCGCCGGGCGAGAAGCCGAAGTCGCTCTACGGCACCGAGATCTACCATCTCGACGACGCGTTGGTCGACAAGGCCTATGCGCTGAGCAAGGACGTCGCTCTCGCCGACAGCGATGATGCGCGCGCCTACCGGGCGCTCTATCCGGCCGCGCCGGCCAACGCCGCGCCGACGGTGTCGATCTGCGACACCGTTTCCGGCGATACGTGGTGGCACGGCAAGGCGATGAGCGATGCCATCGACGCCTGGGCGAAGCTGTTGACCGACGGCGCCGCCAACTACTGCACCACCCAGCAAGAGGATAACGCCACGCTGACGGCGCTGAAGCGCGGCGCCGACATGGGACGGCTCGATTTCAAGCGGATCGCGGTGCTGCGCACGGCCTCGAACTTCGATCAGGAGCATCCCGGGCAACTGCCCAGCGACTCGCTCAACGCCAACTCCGGCGGGTTCATGCCTTCGCTGGAGAATGCCTATCGCGTCGGATCGGCGCTCACCGGCGCCATCATTGCCGACTGGGATGTGTGGAAGGACGGCGTTCCCAAGGACTGAGACCCAACGTCGTCGCAAGCGGCGGTTGGTGTTCGAGAACTTCTCGGGTCTCTCAGGGACCCGGGAAGCTCTCAACTCCCTCAACGAGCGGCGATCCGGCGTCCTGGCAGGTTGACATGCCGGGACCGCGCCTGCCGGTGTTGAGGGCAAGGCATTGGTTCCGATGTCATTTCTGGACTTCACGGAAATGTTCACAGCTCGGCCCTAGGCCCGAGCGGCGGTGTGCACTAGAAAAGCGTGCATATACCCCTAATTCCGGTTGGTCCTTCCGTCCAGCCCGCCAGGAACCGTTCCATGCCCACACTCTTCGATCCTGTGCGCCTTGGCGCTCTCGAGCTCCGCAATCGTATCGTCATGGCGCCGCTGACGCGGGCGCGGGCCACCGCCGACCGCATCCCCACCGACGTGATGCGCGAATATTACGAGCAGCGGGCGTCGGCCGGCCTCATCCTCACCGAGGCGACCATCGTCACGCCCAAGGGCGCCGGTTATGCGGCGACGCCCGGCATCTACTCCGACGCTCAGGTCGAGGCCTGGAAGCCGATCACCGACGCGGTGCATCGCAAGGGCGGCAAGATCGTCATGCAGCTCTGGCACGTCGGCCGCATTTCCGATCCGTCGCTGCTGGATGGCGATTTGCCGGTGGCGCCCAGCGCTCTCCAGCCGGCCGGCCACGTCAGCCTGCTCCGGCCGATGCGCCCCTATCCGACGCCGCGCGCCCTCGACATCGACGAGCTGCCCGGCATCGTCGAAGCCTATCGCAAGGGAGCGGAGAACGCTCGCGAGGCGGGCTTTGACGGCGTCGAGATCCATGGCGCCAACGGCTACCTGCTCGACCAGTTCCTGCAGGACGGGACGAACAAGCGCACCGACGCCTATGGCGGCCCGGTCGAGAATCGCGCCCGGCTGATGCTGGAGGCGGTGGATGCGGCGATCAGCGTCTGGGGCGCCAGCCGCGTCGGCCTGCATCTCGCCCCGCGCAGCGACAGCCACGACATGAGCGACAGCGATCCGAAGGCCACCTTCGGCTACGTCGCCCGCGAGGCGGGCAAGCGTGGCATCGCCTTCATCTTCACCCGTGAGCATCTCGGCGACGATCGCCTGACGCCCCACATCAAGGAGCAGTTCGGCGGCGCGCTGATCGCCAACGAGGGCTTCACCTTCGATCAGGCGACGACGGAAGTCGCCGCCGGCCGGGCCGACGCGGTCGCCTGGGGCAAGGAGTTCATCGCCAACCCCGATCTCGTCGAGCGCTTCCGGGCCGGTTCGACGCGCAACCCGCTGGTACCCGAGACGATCTACGCCGAGGGCGCCCTCGGCTATACCGACTACCCGGCGCTCGAAACCGTTTCGGTCTGAGAGACACGCAAGTCGAGTGTAACAAAAACGCCCCGTGGCAGGATCGTCGCGGGGCGTTTGTCATGTTGGATGAGACCGTTCAGGCTCCCTCCGCCTCAAGGCGGTATTCGAGGATGTCGCCGGGCTGGCACTCCAGTGCCTCGCAGATCTTGGCCAGCGTCTCGAAGCGGACGCCGCGCACCTTGCCGGACTTCAGGAGCGACAGGTTGGCCTCGGTGATGCCGATGGCGGCGGCGAGTTCCTTGGAGCGCATCTTGCGCTGCGCCAGAACGACGTCGAGATTGACGACAATGGGCATCGCTCAGACGAAACTCCGGTTTTCCTCGGCCAGGCCGAGCGCTTCCTGCATCACTAGCGAGAAGACCAGGAACAGGAAGCCGAACATCAGCGCGGCCAGCGCCTGCGAATCAACGCCGATCGTGAGCATGTGGTGCCCCGGCGGGTTGGCCGACGTCATGAGCAGCGTCACAAGCGTCTTGCACATGACCGTGGCGGCGCAGCTTGAAAACGCCAGCCAGCCGACGCGGCCGAGCCGGCGCGGCACCACCGGATCGAACACCGAACCGTCCGCGAACAGCCGGAAGAGCCGTCCGAGTTCGACGAGCATGGCGACCAGCAATGCGACGGGCACCATGGCAACGGCGCCGGCGGTGCCCACCATCATCGGGGAGGGCGTCACCATGACGCCGTCGGCCGACTCGACAAGCCATTCGGCAAGCGCTCCCTCGATGAGCCAGAGGTAGGCGGTGGCGAGCGCGATGAGCGCCGTCGACACGAAACTGGCCCATGAGGCGAAGCCGGCGAGCCGCGTCAGGCGGCGACGGCGCGACGTGCCGGCCGAAACCTGCGCCATGTCAGAGAGTGTAAGCGAGTTCATGATGTCCACACCTTGTCTGCGTTGACAAAATTATCGTAATTCAATAATTCAACATCGTCAAACAGAAATATCTGTCGTCACGCGTGACCCGTCAAACGGTTCGTCGGCTGTCGGGCGGCGTCGCTGATGGCGCGTCCGTCGTCGAGCCCCACGAGGTCGAGGAAAATGGCCTGGCCGTCGCGAGGTGGCCGCTTCAGCGCGTTGCCGCCGTCTCCGACAGTCAGGCGGCCGGCCTTCGCCAGGGCAGCGATCCGGCCGCGTGCGCAGCCGAGTTCGACCGCCAGCAGGCGGTCGACACGCAGGCCGACCGGGTAGGGTATGGCGAGTGCGATTTCGACGTTCGTCGAAGCGCCGGTGCCGCCGAGCACCGCCTTGTCGACCGCCACGCTTTCGGACTGAATGATGGTTGGCGTCTTGCGGCGGAGCGCGGCGAGATCGAAGGCGAGGCGACGAACAAGGGCCGGGTCGCCGGATCTCAGGGCAGCGAGCTCGGCCGGAGGAATGTCGGCGGCGAGCCGCCGCTCCAGGAACGGCCGGTTCCAGGTGCGGTCGCAATCGTCACACTTGTAGATCAGCCAGGCATCGAGCCGCTTGCCGTTGGCATTGAGGCGGATCTTGCCGCTCGGGTGGTAGGGGCGGTCGCCACCGCAGGTCGGACAGGCGAGAACGGGACGGGGACAGTCGCGCGGAACGATGGTCCAGCGGACGTGGAGACAGTCGGACATGCCAGGGTCTTCCTTGAAGGAAGTCCAGCGGCATGGCGGACGAGGCCCGGCGGAGCGGGCGCGGCATGGCGGGTGCGCGGATCAGTTCGTGTGCGGCGGGATGCCGACGGCGACAAGGCCAGGCCGGTCTCGATCCGCCACCCGATGGACGTCAAAAGTCATCCGGAAACCGGGGTTTCCGAAAATGCGGGTACTGCGGGATGAGACCGGCATTACGACGGCAAGGCGACGCCTCGTGTGTCCATTCAAGGGAAGCCGCTCATAGCATGGCCGACGGCGGGTGCAACCGTGCAATGGTCGATCCGTCATCTTGGGTTGTCGTCTGTGGCGGCGGCGCAATGGTCGGTCACGCCGGCTTCAACCGCCGGGAGGAGGCCCACATCAGGCCGAGGAAGAAGGTGGTGAGCTGACAGGCGTCCGCTGCTGCTCCCTATTTGGCCTGAAGCAGCGGCAGAAAAATCGTATCCACCCAGGCTTGCCGCAAGGCTTCCGGAGGCGCGGCGAAGTTCATGACGACGTGATAGCGGAAGAGATCGCTGAGCAGCGATGAAACAGGGGGAACCAGTCGCTCTGCATCGATCTGGCCCCGCTCGACGGCTCGTTGCAGGATGATGGCAAGATACCGCGTCTCCCCCTGTGCGAGCGCCGCCTGCAAGTCCTTGGGAGCAGATGAGCTTTCCGAGAAATACTCGTTCGAGATCAAGGTGAAGGCAGCGGCGATGCCGAAGGCGCGCGCCGATGCCCGTTCGAGAAACTCCAGCAGCTCCGTACGCAGATCGCCTCGGTCGGCGACCTCCATGGGGTGTTTGGTCAGTTGCTGTCGGATGGCGGCAACGGCCAGCTCCGACTTGGTCTCCCAACGTCGGGCGAGCACGGGACGGCTTGTGCCGGACCTTTCTGCGACCCGCTCCATCGTCAGCCCCGCATAGCCCCGCTCTACCAGTTCGGCCCAAGCCGCCTCGAGGATGGCGCGTTCGAGACTTTCTCCCCGACGCCGTTCCGCCATTTGATCGTTTGCCCCAAAAAATAAGATGCACTCATGAATCTTGACGGCGCGACGTGAGGCCGCTACTAGATCCATGAGTGCATCTTAAATCGTTGTTGTTGCCCTGGCAACCATCCTGCGTGCTGCTTCCGCTTGCCACGGCGAACGTCGGATTTGCGACGAAAGCCGGCTGCCGAAACTCGAATCTTGGAGACCTCCCCATGACGTGGAATCCGGCTCAGGAATGGGCGGGCTATGTTCCGCCTACCCCGTTCGAGGAGTACTCGCGGCGCTATGCGGAGTTCTTCGGGATGAGCCGCCGGGATGGCATCATCGAAGCCCGCATGCATACCGACGACGGTCCCTACCGGCACAGCCCGGCGGCGCACAATGCATGGGCCCGGGTGTGGCAGGACATCGGCAACGATCCCGAGAATCAGGTGCTCATCGTTACCGGCACAGGCGACAAGTGGATGACCGGTGACGCCAAGGGGCTCAATCCGAAGCCGGCTTCCGATCTCGACCCCGATCACATCTTCCAGCGGATGATGGATGGCTGGAAGCATATCGAGAGCTTCGTCTACAACATTGACATTCCTACCATTTCGGCCGTCAACGGTCCCGGCGTCCACACCGAGTTCGCCTTGCTCTGCGACGTCACCCTGGCAGTCCCCGATGCCGATTTCATGGACCCGCATTTCTGGTTGGGCAGTCCGCCGGGAGACGGTCATGGCATGGCGTTGCAAACACTTATGGGACAGAAGCGGGCGGCGGCGGCCATTTACGGCGCGAAGCCCATCCCGGCGAGCGAAGCGCTGGAACTTGGCGCGATCTCCGACGTGGTGGCGCGCGGCGACCTCCTTGAGAAGGCCTGGGATATCGCCCGGTTCATCATGAAGCGGCCGCGCTACGCGCGCTGGGCCACGCATAACATCGTGTCGCGGCCCTGGAAGAAGGCGATCGCCGAAGATTTCGGCTTCCACATGGCGCACCAGATGCTGGCCA
The DNA here is from genome assembly GCF_023721755.1 of Pleomorphomonas sp. NRK KF1. Lineage (GTDB taxonomy): Bacteria > Pseudomonadota > Alphaproteobacteria > Rhizobiales > Pleomorphomonadaceae > Pleomorphomonas. The sequence continues at coordinate 161,098 of NZ_JAMDLH010000007.1, forward strand.
ACGTGGCAAGCAAGTCGCTCGTTCCGGACCCGGAGCTGCTGGCCGATCCGGGTAGGCCGTTCTGAGCCAATTCGGAAATCGACAAGAAATCCGCCTGTTCCAGCCGCTCGAACGAACCGGTCGGCGTCGCCATCGGATGAACGCCATGACGAACGGAAACTCGGAGCGCGGTGTCGGCTCGGGCGCCCCCCCGGCACGCGAGAAATCTCTTCTGAGCCGAAGGACCTTCTGTGCCGCTACGCTGTCGATGGCTGCGTTGCCCGGTATCGCGTCTTCCTTCGAACGGGAAAGTCCGCTGATCGATCGGCCTTCGCCCCCCATTTTATGGGAGTACGCCTATGTTTACGCGTATCGGTAGAATAGTGCGTGCTCCCGTCCTCCCGCAGCTGATCCGGCCCGCTCGTTTCGGCCTCGTCCTGTTGTCGCTCATGACGGACGGCGTCGCTTCCGAAGGCGGGTTGGCTGGCGCCCCGTCGGCGGCCGTCAAGGAACAATGCGGCGCCGAAATTCGGTCGCTTTGTCTGCGTCCATGGCGGCTGATGCCGAGCTCCATCGCCAGTTGTGTCGCCGAGCATCGCGAGAACCTCTCGCCGGTATGCCAAAGCTTCTGGGATACCGCGCATGCCTGCCAACTCGAAATGCAGACGATCTGCGGCGGGCTTTTCCCACTCACGATCAGACGCTGCTTGTCCACCTCGCAGGCACAGTTCTCCCCGCTTTGCCAGCAGGTTCTGGATCTTCATTAGGGCATTGCGCGGAGACGGACCCGACACCTCCGAAAAAGCGATGCGGAAACAATAGATGATGACGGTTGGTCTTCCGGCCCTTCTAGCGGAAAGCGCGATATGAAGAGTTTTCTCGGACGTGTCTCCCGTCGCAGGCCGGCGTCGCGCCGGTCCCTGCCGAGCCTGATATCCGTCGGCCTCGTCGTCTTGCCCGTGCTGGCGGGATGCGCTTCCAGAGACGCCAACGGCAAGTTCTTCGACTATGCCTCGCCTCCGGCACAAGCGGCGGAGGCGAGATCATCGAAATCGAAAGAGACGACGGAAGCGCCCAAGCCTCGTTCGGCGGCCGCTTTGCTCGGAACCTATCGGACGGGGGCCGGCTATGAGGTGCAGCCGGACGTGGCGAGCGACGGGCGGTACAACATCTATGCTTTCGCAACGAAGGCAGGTTCCTATACGGTCACCGGCGACGGTCTTGCCCGCAAACATCTGCAGGAACTGCTCGCGCTCGATGCTCTCGAAAAGCGATCACCCGCAGGTGAGTTCATCCAGGGCGTCGGAGGCGCCGTGGCCAGTCCGGTTGTCGCTGTCTATCACACGGTAACCGATCCGATCGGCGCCACGAAGGCCGGCTACTCCAACATCACGCGAAAGGTCCATTCGGTCCGGCGCGGCGTGTCCGGCGCTGGCGAGTTCATCACCACCCTCGGCCATCCGGAGAAAAAGCGGCCGGATCGGGAAGATGACAGCCTGCTCCAGAGTTTCGTCGGCATAGCGAAGACAAAACGCCGTCTCGCGGCGCAGTTGAAGGTCGATCCTTACACGCACTATCTGCCGCTGGCCGGTGAACTCGACAAGGTTGCCTCCTACTCAGCGGTCGGCGGCTTCGGTATCGACAAGGCCATCGGCTTTGTTCCCGGCGTCGGTGGCGCAATCATGTCCGGTCTCGGGACGCTGGATTCCGTGACGGAGCGAACACTCGACATGGACCCGGGCGAAAGTGCCGCCGTCAACCGGAATCGTCTGACGGCTCTCCATGTTCCGGAAGCGACGATCAAACGGTTCTTGCTGAACGACAAGCTGACGCCGACGGAGAAAACACAGGCCGTTGGCTATCTGGTCGGCCTCTCGGGCACGCCAGGGCTTGCCGATCTGGCAGGCTTCATCGCCGACGGTGACACCCGGATTGGCGCTTTCGCGGCGTTGCAGACGCTCGCCTATCTGGCCTTTCGTCCGTCCGATCTCAACCGCATCGATGGCATGCAGATCGTTGGCGGCGTGCCGATGCTAGAGGTGGCTGGCGGCAGGGTTGCGCTGTTCACCGCCGACGAACTTGCCTGGACGGCGCCCAATGCCGGTTTGCTCTCCGAGGTGGAAGCCATGCTGGCTGGCAGCGGCGGAAAAGGCGGACGGAAGGAGATCCGCATCTCCGGGGAGGCCTCGGTCTTGGCAGTGCGGCAACTGCAGAGCCACGGCTGGATCGTGAAGACCAACGCGTTCGCCACCGTGCTGTGACCGCCAACGAGCGGCTGCCCTTCGTCATTTGACGGGCGATTGCGCCCATGTCAGGCAAGCGGGGCGCTACTGCACTCAAAGGTTGGCTTTGAGTGCATTTCTTTGTGAATTATACAAGTTTTAATAACTGTTCCGGCGTAGGCTCAATCTTCGGCTTGCTTTGCCGCATCCGAGAGCCAGGATTTTTCCAGAGGACCGCCCGATTCAGGGGAGCGTATTATGGGAACCAGTCACACCACGCATCCGGAAGTGCAAACTGACCCCCTTGCCCGAGTTGAGCCGGCGCGAACCAACACCAAGGTCGAGGCGCGCGAGTACGAGGCGGAAATCACTGCGCTCAAAGCGCAGATTTCGAACTACCGAATGGCGTTCGGCAACATTTCGCAGGGCGTTTGCCTGTTTGACGGCTCTCGCAAACTCGTCTTCTGCAACGACCGCTATGCCGAGCTCTATCGCCTGAGGCCCGAGCAGGTGCGTCCGGGAACGTCTCTTCAAGACATCATTGAAGCCCGGTGCGCCGTTGGAACGTCGCCCGTGTCGGCGGAGGAGTATCTGCGTCTGGGGGAGGAGATCAACGCCTCAGGTCCCCCGACGTCGAGGCTCACGGAACTCCCCGACGGCCGGCTCATCTATATCTCGAACCAAGGCATGCCGGGCGGCGGTTGGGTGTCGACGCATGAGGACGTGACCGAGATCACGACCGCGCGGGCCCTGGCATCCGAGCGCATCTCCCTGCAGCTCCTGATCGACCTGGTTCCCGACTATTTGTGGGTCAAGGATGCCGAGGGGCGCTTCGTCGTCGTGAACCGGGCTCTCGCAGTCGATACGCATTACGCCCGCACCAGCGACATGATCGGCACGAGCGACGCGCAGCTCCACGCTCCCGAGATCGCCCAGGAGTTCAGGGCCATCGAAGTCGAGATCATGCGCAGCGGCATTCCCATGGTCGATCGGGAAGAACTCGTCACCGACGCGGCCGGCGCCCAGAAATGGATATCCTCCACCAAGGTTCCGCTTCGCAACGACCGGAACGAGGTGATCGGCCTGGTCGGGATCGCCCGCGACATCACCTCCCGGAGACTTGCCTCGGCCTTGCAGGCAGGACAGATCAAGATCCTGGAACAGATCGTCGCCGATGCGCCTCTGGAAGATGTGCTCGATCAGGTGGTTCTCCTGACCGAGTCCCAGAGCACCGGGTTGTTCTGTTCCCTGCTGCTGCTCGATGCCGACGGCGTCACCTTGCGGCGCGGCGCGGCGCCCAGCGTGTCCGAGCCGTTTCTGGGGGCTGCAAAGGGGATCCGCGTGGGCCCGTACAACGCATCCTGCGGGGCGGCCGCCCATCGACGCGAGATGGTGGTCGTGTCCGACATCCTGAGCGATCCCCTGTGGAACGACTATCGGCTGGTGGCAAGCGCTCACGGCTTCCGCTCCTGCTGGTCCACGCCGATCATTTCGCGCAAGGGCGATGTCCTCGGCACGTTCGCCATGTATTCGAGGACAGTGCGGGAGCCGGTCAAGGCCGAATATCAGCTGATCGAGTTCGCCGCGCGCCTTGCCGAGATCGCGATCGAGAGAACCCGGACGACCGCCGCTTGAGGAAGCCGCTGCCTGGTAGCAAAGGATCCGGGGCGGCCATGTCGCCCCGCTCCCAGGGCCGCTCGTGCTCCGCTATCCCGTAACCGGTGGACGTCTCCCAGGCTCTATCTGTACAAACCATGAACGCACGGCTAGCGTGCCGCCATGACTACCGTCACGCGAATCATCGGCATCGATCCCGGGCTCAGGCGCACCGGCTGGGGCGTCATCGACAGCCTCGGCAACTCGGTGCGTTTTGTCGCCTCAGGGGCGGTCACCTCGGATGGCGACATGGATCTCGCCTCGCGGCTTGTCCAGATCCACGACGGGCTCGACGCGGTGCTGCATCAGTTCCAGCCGGACGAGGCGGCCATCGAGCAGACCTTCGTCAACAAGGACGCCGGTGCGACGCTGAAGCTGGGGCAGGCGCGCGGCGTGGCGCTTCTGGTGCCGGCCCGGCGCGGCCTGCCGATTGGCGAGTACGCGCCCAACGCGGTGAAGAAGGCGATCGTCGGCGCCGGGCACGCGGAAAAGGGGCAGATCCGAGTCATGGTCAAGGTCTTGATGCCGAAGGCGACCTTCGATAGCGACGACGCCGCCGACGCGCTGGCCATCGCGTTGACGCATGCCCATCACCGGGGTTCGGTGGTGGGGCGGCTCGCCAAGCTGGCGGCCGGGTGAGTGGAGGGCAGGGCAGCATGATCGGCAAGCTCAAGGGCGTGGTGGACAGCTTCGGCGACGACTGGATGATCCTCGACGTGCACGGCGTCGGCTACCAGGTCTACTGCTCGTCGCGGACCTTGCAGCGCCTGCCCAAGGCCGGCGAAGCGGCGACGCTGGCCATCGAGACCATGGTCCGCGAGGACATGATCCGCCTCTACGGCTTTTCCAACGACATCGAGCGCGAGTGGTTTCGCCTGTTGATGACGGTGCAGGGCGTCGGCGCCAAGGTGGCGCTCGCCGTGCTGTCGGTGCTCGATCCGGGCCAGCTCGCCACGGCCATCGCCATGCGCGACCTCACGGCCATCTCGCGGGCGCCCGGCGTCGGCAAGCGCGTGGCCGAACGCATCGCTACCGAGCTCAAGGACAAGGCGCCGGCCTTCGCCGACGCCGATCCGTCGGTGATCCGCGTCGCCGCCGACGTCGCCGAAGCGCGCGTCTCCGGTCCGGTGGCCGAGGCGGTGTCGGCGCTGGTCAATCTCGGCTATGCCCAGTTGCAGGCCGCCGCCGCCGTTCAGGCCGCGGCCAAGTCGATCGGCAGCGAGGCGACCACCACCCAGCTGATCCGCCAGGGCCTCAAGGAACTGGCGCGCTGATACACGCGGCGACGGCCGCGACCCAACGAGAGACAACCAAGACAACAAGGGGGGCAACATGGCCGACGAGATCGTCAAAGCGGGCAATGTCGCGGTGATCACCGGCGCGGCGCGCGGCATCGGACGGGCGGCGGCGCTGCGCCTCGCCCAGAAGGGCATGAAGCTGGTGCTGGCCGACGTGGTGGGCGGAGAGCTGGCCGCCACGGCCTCGGCGGCCAAGGCGGCCGGCAGTCCGGAGGCGATCGCCGTGCCCACCGACGTCGGCGACCGCATCGCGGTCGAGGCGCTGGCCAACGCGGCCTTCGAGCGCTTCGGCGACGTCGACCTCCTGATGAACAACGCCGCCATCGGCGAGGGCGGTGGCGTGCTCGAGAATCCCGACAACTGGCGGAAGCTGATGGATGTCAACTTCTGGGGCGTCGTCAACGGCACCCAGGCCTTCGTGCCGCGCATGATCGAGGCCGGCAGGCCTGGCTACGTCATCAACACAGGCTCCAAGCAGGGCATCACCACGCCGCCGGGCAACGCCGCCTACAATACCTCGAAGGCGGCGGTGAAGGTGGTGACCGAGCAGCTGGCCCACGAGTTGCGCGGCCGCGACAGCCGGCTCTCCGCCCACCTCCTGATTCCCGGCTGGACGTTTACCGGCCTGACGGCGTCCGATCCCTCGGCCGAAAAGCCTGACGGCGCCTGGCATGCGGTGGAGGTCATCGACTTCATGCTGGCTTCGCTCGCCAAGGGCGACTTCTACATCCTCTGCCCCGACAACGAGACGCCGCGCCGTCTCGACGAGAAGCGCATGGCCTGGGCGATCGGCGACGTCATCTACAACCGCCCGGCGCTGTCGCGCTGGCACCCGGACTTCAAGGACGCCTTCGCCCGCTACATCGAGGAATAACCGGGGAGAATTGACCGGGTAGGGTGGGGAAACCGGCAGGGAGGGATTGGCGGCCATCCCCGATGCCCATGGTCGGTCATGGACGATCCGGAGTCCGAGTGAATCGCCGTGAACCTGCATGGACTCGGCTGAATCTGTCTATTTGCGGAAAACGGGGCGGCCCGCCTTCGCCGCATTGTCATGATTGCGTCATCGCAGCGTCATCTCCTCCCCATTGACTGCGATCCTCTACAACAATGGGGGATCCCGATGACATCTCGTCTGCTTGCTGGCCTGTTGGCCACTACCGTGCTCGTTGCCTGTCCGGCGGTCGCCGCGCCCGTGTTCAACCGTGTCGCGACCTTTGAGACGACGCAGAACCTGCCGGAGGACGAGCGGGGCAATCCGAGCGTTTCCGAGATCATCAGCGCCACCGAGGACGGCATGACGCTGGTCTATACCGATAGCCCCGGCAAGCGGCTCGGTCTCGTCGACATCGCCGATCCCAAGGCCCCGAAGCCGGCCGGCGTGGTGGCGCTGGAAGGTGAGCCGACCTCGGTGAAGGTGGTGGGCGGCAAGGCCTTCGTCGGCGTCGTCACCTCTGAGAGCAAGACGAACCCGTCCGGCCATCTCGCCATCGTCGATATCGCCAGCAAGGCGGTCGAGGCGAAGTGCGACCTCGGCGGCCAGCCCGATTCGGTCGCCGTGTCACCCGACAAGGCCTATCTCGCCATCGCCATCGAGAACGAGCGTGACGAGGATCTCAACGAAGGCAAGCTGCCGCAGATGCCGGCCGGCTTCCTGGCGGTTCTCGCCGTGAAGGGCGGCGTTGCCGACTGCGCCAGCCTGCAGCGGGTCGACCTCACGGGCATCACCGAAGTGGCGCCGGAGGATCCGGAACCGGAGTTCGTGGCGATCAACGGCAAGAATGAAGCCGTTCTGACGCTGCAGGAGAACAACCACATCGCCATCATCGACCTCGCCACGGCGAAGGTGGCGCGGCACTTCTCGGCCGGCGCGGTGGATCTCGACAAGATCGACACCAAGAAGGACGGCAAGATTGAGCTGACGGGCAAGATCGAGGGCGCGCTGCGTGAGCCCGATGGCGTGGTCTGGCTCGACGACGACCGTTTCGTCACCGCCAACGAAGGTGATTACGAAGGCGGTTCGCGCGGCTTCACCATCTGGAACGCCGACGGATCGGTCGCCTGGGAATCGGGCGCCAGCCTCGAACACGAGGTGGTGTCGCTCGGTCACTATCCGGACAAGCGCAACAAGAAGGGCATCGAGATCGAGGGCGTCGAGGCTGGTACCTACGGCGGCGACCGTCTGATCTTCGCGGCTTCGGAGCGCGCCTCAGTCGTCGGCGTCTACAAGGACACCGGCGCGGCGCCAGAGCTTTTGCAGGTGCTGCCGTCCGGTATCGGTCCCGAGGGTGTGCTGGCCATCCCGTCGCGCAACCTCTTGGTCACCGCCAACGAGACCGATCTCGTCGAGGACGGCGGCGTCCGCGCCCACGTGATGATTTACGAGCGCGCCGAAGGCGTCGCGCAATATCCGACCATTCGCTCGGCTTCGGCCGGTGCCGACACCATTCCGTTCGGCGCCCTGTCGGGCCTCGCCGCCGACCGGACCACGGCGGCCAAGCTCTACGCCGTCACCGACAGCTTCTACTCGGCCGCGCCGCGCATCCTCACAATCGATGCCGGCAAGTCGCCTGCGGAGATCGTCGCCGCCACGCCGGTGACCCGCAACGGCGCCGCCGCCGAAGGTCTCGACCTTGAGGGTATCGCCACCCGCGACGACGGCGGCTTCTGGCTTGCCTCCGAGGGTAATCCGAAGAAGGATGTGAAGAACCTGCTCCTCAAGGTTGCCGCCGACGGCGCCATCCTTGAGGAGATCGAGCTGCCGGCGGACCTCGTCAAGGGCGCCACCAACTACGGCTTCGAGGGCGTGACGACGGTCGGTTCGGGTGCCGACGAGGTGGTCTGGCTGGCCGTCCAGCGCGCATGGGCCGACGATGCCAAGGGTGAGACCAAGCTCCTCGCCTACACGCCGGCCAGCAAGAGCTGGGGCGCGGTGCGCTATCCGCTCGACAAGGCGGCCGATGGCGCCTGGATCGGCTTGTCGGAGATCACGGCGGCGGGCGACAAGTTCGTGCTGATCGAACGCGACAACCAGATCGGTGGCAAGGCAGCGCTCAAGGCGCTCACCATCGTCGACGCGGCGGCCATGAAGCCTGCGGCGCTCGGCGGCGACCTGCCGCTCGTGACCAAGACCGTCGCCCGTGATCTCATCCCCGATCTCAAGGCGTTCAACGGCTATGTGGTCGACAAGGCCGAGGGCTTCGCCATCGACGCGGCCGGCGACGCCTATGTCGTCACCGACAACGACGGTGTCGACGATTCCTCGGGCGAGACGCTGTTCCTGAAGCTCGGCAAGGACTGGGCGGCGAATTGATCCGGATAGGTCGCACGGAGTGAGACATGCCGGCGGCGGCCTCGGGAGAACCCGGGGCCGCCGCAGCATTTGATACCGTTTCCGTCGGGTTTCGACCTTTCGGCCGGAACCTGACGGAAGCGGTATCATGGCGGATCATGGCCGGCAGTGACTCCCGGTGAATCGCGATGAACCCGCATGGACTTCAGCGAGTCCTCAGGATGGGGAAATCGGCTGGGCCGGCGCGCTGTCAGTCAGTTGGCAACCTTTTGGCCGTCCGTCGCCAGCACCTCGACATCGGCGTTTTCGCCCGAGACGACGCTGACCACGCGCTGGAACTGACCGTCCTCATGGTTGGCGATGACGGTGTAGTCGCCTTCGGCCAGGACGAAGGAGGGGAAGGCGCCGACGCCGGTGGTGACGAGGTCGCCGGCCTGGGTCAGGATCGACCAGCGGGTGTCGGCGATGGCTTCGCCGCCCTCCGTGCTCACCAGCTTCAGAGTGACCTTGGCGGCCTTCTCGGTCAGCGTGATGTCCGAGAGTTTGCCCGCCTTGACGTCGATATCGGCGGTGGTGCGGGCGTTGGCATCGCCATAGTTGGCGACGACGTTGTAGACTTGGGCCGGCAGGCGCACGATCTGGCCCGGGGCGACGTCGAGCGCGACCGCCTTCGGCTCGCCGTGCGCGTCGAGCTCCTGGGAGAAAATGTCGAAGCTGAGATCGCTGCTATCGAGCGGCGGCCGGTCCTTGCCCGTCACTGCGGCGAGGCGCACGCCACCGGCGTTGAGAATCACCGACTCCGCTTTCAGGCCGGTTCCGACCACGACGTGCTCGGTGGTGCCGGCGTAGCCGAAGCCGCAATAGACGAAATAGCCACCCGGTTTCAGAACGAAGTCGGCCGAACCGCCGCGCCGTTCGGCCACCAGCTCACGGCTGCCGTTTGGCCCCTGCGCCTCGGCGAACACCCGCCAGACGACGCCGGCGCCAAGCGGCGGACCGTCGGGGGTGAGACGCGCCGTCATCGACAGCGTTCCCGTTTCGCGAGGAGCGACGGTGGAGAGAGGTCTCGTCTCGATGGTGGGTTCGGTGCTGGGCGCGTAGGGCGTCGCCGCCTCAGGAAGCGCCGGCGCCGAGCCGTCGCTCGGCGGTGGCATGAGCTGCAACGGGCCCGATCCCGGCTGCATGAAGCCGGGCATCGGCGCATCGCCCGGTCCACCGGGTGACGCCAACCCACCGGGCGGCGGTGGGGTCTGGGCCAGGGCCGGCGTCGCAACCACGGTCGCCAGCGCAACGGCCATGACGATCCATCCGTCGCGGGCAACGTTCCACCATGCCATGCGTCGCAGTCTCGCTACAGCCAAGCTCTTCATGGCGTCAGTCTTGGCCGATCATCGTGTTGATTTCAAGTCCGGCTCGGGGTGCGGGCACCACCATCGACGCTGCCCTGATGCTCTTGCAATCATAGGGTTCAACCCGAGTGGCTTCCGATCTAGGTATTTCCATGAGGGTCGAACGGGGATATGTCGTTTCGGCGATCCCATTCTCCTCGGAGCCCTCCGTTCATGAACGCCACGCTCGACCTGTTGCTCACCCGCCGTTCCGTTCCGGCCCAGATGCTCGCCGCGCCCGGTCCGAGCTCCGATGAGCTGCGAACGCTCCTGACCATCGCCTCGCGGGTGCCCGACCACGGCAAGCTCGCGCCGTGGCGTTTCATCGTCTTCGAGGGTGAGGCGCGTGTCGAGGCCGGGCGACGGCTGAGCGAGATCGTCGTGGAGCGCCGCCCGGAAATCTCCGAGGCGCGGCTCGATGAAGAGCGTCGTCGCTTCTCCATGGCGCCGTTGGTGATCGCAGTCGTCGGCCGGGCGGCCGAGCATGCCAAGATTCCGGTCATCGAACAGATCTATTCGGCCGGTGCCGTCTGCCTCAACCTGGAGATCGCCGCTCACGCCATGGGCTATGCCGCCTGCTGGCTGACCGACTGGCCGGCCTATGACGCAGAGGCGCGGGCCGCGCTCGGGCTGGCCGAAGGCGAGACCCTGGTCGGCTTCATCCACATCGGCACACCGACCATTACGCCGACCGACCGACCGCGTCCGGCGCTGGAAGATATCGTCAGCCGCTTTGGAGATTGAGGCGGGCCCCAGCACCTTCGGCGCCGCAGGCCACAAAAAAAACGCCGCGGGGATGTCCCGCGGCGCTCGTTCAACTCAAGAAGGCCGAAGTCACACGCGAGCGGCACCGGCGAGGGCCGAGAAGCGCGGCGCCGGCTGCGCGGTCGCGGCGGTGGCCGGAACGTAGAGGCCGCGCCGGTCGGGGGCCGGCTTGAAGGCGTCGGTGAGGCCGACCACCGTCTCGGCGGCGCCCAGCACCAGGTAGCCGTCCGGCGCCATGGTCTTGGCGATGCGGCCGAGAATGTCGACCTTGGTGGCCTGATCGAAGTAGATCAGCACGTTGCGGCAGAAGACGATGTCGAACTGTCCGAAGCTGGCGAAGCTGTCGAGCAGGTTGAACTTCTTCCACTGCACCATGGAGCGGAGCTGCGGCGAGATGGTCCAGCTTTCGCCCTGCTGGGTGAAGTATTTCAGCAGCAGTTGGATGGGCAGGCCGCGCTGCACCTCGAACTGGGTGTAGGTACCGGCCTTGGCGCGATCCAGCACCTCGTTGGAGATGTCGGTGCCGAGGATCTCGATCCGCCAGCCGGCGAGCTTGCTCTCCATCTCCTTGAGGCACATGGCGAGCGTGTAGGGCTCCTGGCCGGTGGAGGCGGCGGCGCACCAGATGCGGATCTTCTTTTGCGAGGCGCGGGCCTTCAGAAGCTCCGGCATCATCATCTGCGTGAAGTGTTCGAAGGGCGTCTTGTCGCGGTAGAAGAAGCTCTCGTTGGTGGTCATCGCCTCGACGACGGCCTCGGCGAGCGCCGTTTCGCGCGGTTCCTTCAGCTTGGCGACCAGCGCGGCGATCGACTGCAGGCCGGCCTTGCGGGCCACCGGCAGAAGACGGCTTTCGATGAGATACTGCTTCTCGTTCGACAGGACGAGGCCGGAACGGCTCTTCAGGAACTGACGCAGGTAGTCGTATTCCGCCGGACTCATGGACGGCCTCCGAGCAGGATCTTGGACACCTTCCGGCCGATTTCGTTGAGCGGCAGAACGTCCGAGCACATTCCGGTATGGGCGGCGGCGCCGGGCATGCCCCAGACCACCGACGTTTCCTCGTCCTGGGCGATGGCGCTTCCGCCGATTTCGCCGATCTTGCGCACGCCTTCGGCGCCGTCGGAGCCCATGCCGGTCAGCACGACGGCCAGCGTCGCGGTCCCGTAGATTTCGGCCACCGACTTGAACAGCGGGTCGACGGCCGGCTTGCAGAAGTTGACCGGCGGCGCGTCGGAAAGCTTGACGACGACGTCGTTGCCGTTCTTGACCAGCAGCATGTGCTTGCCGCCGGGCGCCACGTAGATGTGCCCGGGCTGGATCACCTCGCCGTCGCGGCCTTCGCTGGCCGGACGGCCGGCCGCCTTGGTGATGTGTTCGGCCAGGATGGCGGTGAACGTCGGCGGCATGTGCTGGGTGATCACCACCGGAACCATGCCGATGGACGAGCCGATTTCGCCGAACAGCGTGTTGAGCGCCTGCGGACCGCCGGTGGACGAGCCGATGGCGAGGATGCGCGGGCGCACCGAGGAATAGGATCGGATGGTGAAGCTGGCGGGGCGCGAGGCGCGCAGCGCGCTCGGCGGGACGGGCGCGTTGGACTGCATCGCGCCGGTCAGCGACCGGGCCATCGGCCGCCCGCCAAGAGTCTGGCCGGGCAGGCCGCGCTTCCTGGCCCGCTGGCCAAGGTTGATCACCTTCTCGATGAGCTCGCGGCGGAACTCGGCCGACGTCGTGACGCCGGAGTTGGATTCGGGCTTGGGAACGTAGTCGGCGGCGCCGAGCGACAGAGCCTTGAGCGAGATCTCGGCATTGCGGCGGGTCAGCGTCGAGGCGACGACGACGACGAGGTTCTTCTTCTTCTCGATGAGAAGGGGCAGGGCGGTGAGCCCGTCCATGTCGGGCATCTCGATGTCGAGGATCACGACGTCGGGGTTGGACCGCAGGACGTCGTCCACCGCGAGGCGTCCGTTGCGATGGCTCGCGACCACGGCGAGGTTCGGCTCTTCGTCGAGCCAGCGGCCGACCAGACCGCGAATGACAACGGAGTCGTCGACGACCATCACGCGGATGGGGTCGGTTACGGTTCCGGAAGATGAAGGCGCGCGCGCGATGGCCGACATTAAATCGGTCTCCAATTTCGCATCGATCTGTGAACCGTCAGAGAAGCCCGACTTCCTGGAACTTGGCTTCGACAATTTCCCGATCAAAGGGCTTCATGATGTATTCGTTGGCGCCGGCGCGGATGGCCCGGGCGATGTGGCCGACGTCGTTTTCCGTCGTGCAGAACACCACCTTCGGCGTATCGCCGCCATCCAGCTTGCGCAACTGGGCGAGGAACTCCAGGCCGTCCATGACGGGCATGTTCCAGTCGAGCAGGATGGCGTCCGGCATCGTCTCCTGACACTTCTCAAGGGCCTGCTGGCCATCCTCGGCCTCGAGAATGGTGAAGGACAGGTCTTCGAGAATGCGCCGGGCCACCTTGCGGATGACGCTCGAGTCGTCGACCACGAGACAGGTCTTCATTGTTTCGCTCCTCACGGCGGTGAAGCCGGCTTTCTTGCGTCGTGACGTCAGGCGGCCATGTCGCCCTGCATGCGGCCGAGCACGCGCTCGACATCCAGGATGACCATCAGCTGACCCGACAGGCGATGGACCCCGCCAGAGATTTCGGCCCAGCGACCATCGAGGTTGGCCGGGTTGGCCTCGCGGCCGGCGGCGTCGAGGTTGAGCACTTCGCCGACCTCGTCGATGATGAGGCCGTAGGACTCGCCGCGATACTCGATGCCGACGGCCATGATGCCGTGGTTGCCTTCGCGCTGCGGCAGGCCGAGGCGGCGGCGCATGTTGATCGCCGTCACGATGCGGCCGCGCAGGTTCAGCACGCCGGCGACTTCCGGCGCCGACAGCGGCACGCGCGTCATGCTCTCGGGCACGAAGACGTCATGCACCTTGTGGATGGGCAGGCCGAACAGCTGGCCGCCGATGAACACGGTCACATACTGGATCTGGCCGGAGTGGCTGTCGTTGGCGGCAGCGCCCGGGGTGTGGCTGGTGGCGGTCATGCTGCAATCCCATAGTCAGCGCTGGTGATTTCCTTGAGGGCGGCGATCAGGCCCGGACGGTCGAACTTGGCGACATATTCGTCGAAGCCGGACTGGCGGCCGCGCTCGATCGAGGCTGGCGTGCAGAGAGCCGACAGGGCGATGATCGGCGTGTTCTTGAAGCGGGCGTCGCGACGCAGCATCTCGGCGAACTCGAAGCCGTTGACCACCGGCATCTCGATGTCGGAGACGATGACGTCGAAGGCGGCGCCCTCGCCCAGGAGGCGCATGGCCTCGGTGGCCGACGAGCAGACCGTCACGTCGAAGCCGGCCGCCTTCATCACCGGGCCCAGCATGTTGCGGAAGAAGGCGCTGTCGTCGAGGAACAGGAGCTTGCGCGTCAGCGCGGCCGACGAGATTTCCTTGCGCTTGAACCAGTCCTCGAAGGCCAGCGGCAGGTAGTGGCCGATGTCGAGGATCTCGGTGGCCTTGCCCTTGATCACCGCCGAACCGAGCACGCCCGGCACGTCGGAACCGACCTGGATGTTGAGCGACTCCTCGACGATGTCGACGATCTCATCGACGACGAGGCCCATCGAGCGGCCGGCGTCGGAGAACACCAGCATCGGCTGGGTGCCTTCCTCGCGGCGGCGCACGTCGTAGTTCGGGTAGACCAGCGGCATCAGAGAGCCGCGGTACTGCACGAGGTCGCGGCCGTTGGAATGCTCGATCTTCTCGATCTCGAACTCCTCGAGGCGGGTGACCAGCGACAGCGGCACTGCCTTCGGCTCGGGCGAACCGGCGCGGAACAGCAGCATGGAGATCTTGGCGTCGTTGTCGACACCGCGCGCGGCGTCGGCATCGGCGTGGTTGTCGAGCGCGTCGGTGGCGACGGCCGTGCCGATGGCGCTGGCGACACCGTTGGGATCGACGATCATGATCACCGAGCCGTCACCGAGGATGGTGTTGCCCGAGAACATGGTGATGTGACGCAGCATCTTCGACATCGGCTTGACGACGATTTCCTCCGTGTGGAAGACGCCGTCGACCACCAGGCCGAAGGTGACGTTGCCGACCTGCATGACGACGATGAAGCCTTCGTCCTCGCTCTTCTCGGCCGACACGTCGACCTTGAGGAGGCCGGCCAGCGGCACCAGCGGCAGCAGCTTGTTGCGCAGGCGGAGGACCGGAGTGTCCTTGATGCGCTCGATGCGGTGCTCGGAGTTGTTCTGCACTCGCACCAGCTCGACCACGGAGAGCTGCGGGATGGCGAAGCGGTCGCCGCAGCTTTCGACGATCAGCGTCGAGACGATGGCCAGCGTCAGCGGGATCTTGATGGTGAAGGTGGTGCCCTTGCCCTGCGTCGACTTGAGGTCGACGGTGCCGCCGATGGTCTCGATGTTGGTGCGGACGACGTCCATGCCGACGCCGCGTCCGGACACCGACGTCACCTTGGCGGCGGTCGAGAAGCCGGGGGCGAAGATGTACTTGTAGATCTGGCTTTCGCTCATCTTCTCGAGTTCGGCTTCGCCGGCGAGGCCGTTCTCGACGATCTTCTGCTTGATGCGGTCGAGGTTGAGACCGCGGCCGTCGTCGGCGATCTCGATGATGATGTGGCCACCCTCATGGTAGGCGGCGAGGCGGATGGTGCCCTTCTCGGTCTTGCCGTTCTTGCGCCGGTCCTCGGGACGCTCGAGGCCATGGTCGGCAGAGTTGCGGACCATGTGGGTGAGCGGGTCCTTGATCAGCTCCAGCACCTGACGGTCGAGTTCGGTGTCGGCGCCGACCATCTCGAGCTCGATCTGCTTGCCGAGCTCCTGGGCGAGGTCGCGTACGATGCGCGGCAGCTTCTGCCAGGCGTTGCCGATCGGCTGCATGCGCGTCTTCATGACGCCTTCCTGCAGCTCGGCGGTGACGTTGGAAAGGCGCTGCAGCGGCACCTTGAATTCGCTGTCCTCGTGACGACGGACGATTTCCAGGAGCTGGTTGCGGGTCAGCACCAGCTCGGAGACCATGGTCATCAGGTGTTCGAGCGTCTCGACGTTGACGCGGATCGACTGGCTGGAGACCGAGCCCTTCTCGCTCTTGGCTTCGGCCTCGGCCTCGCCTTCCTCGGCGGACTTGGCCTTGCCCTGCTTGTCGTCCGGATTGGCCTGCTTCATGCGCGCCTCGATCTCGGCGGCGACGCGGGCGAAGTCGATGCCGGCGGGGGCAGGGGCGGCCGCTTCCTCGGCGGCGGGTTCGTCGGCGGCGACCTCCACTTCGACGGCCGTCTCGCGGAAGGCGCGCTCAAGCTCGTCGAGCGACACTTCGCCGGGGCGAAGCTCGCGCTCCAGCACTTGGGCCACCAGCGTGCCGGCGGTCTCCTTCTTGTCCTTCTTGGGCGGCTCCTTGCGGGGCGCGGCCTCGGCCATCGACATGGCCTCAAGCTGCGAGATCAGGTCGCGGTCTTCGCCCTTGGGCTCTTCGCCTTCGGCAGCTTCGAGCTCGGCCAGGATGCCCTTGATGCGGTCGATGGTCTGCAAGACGAGGCTCACGGCCTCTTCCGTGACGGCGGCGCCCTCGCGGAACTTGCCCATCAGCGTCTCGGCGGCGTGCGCCAGCGCCTCGAGGCGCGGCAGACCGAGGAACCCGCAGGTTCCCTTGATCGTGTGAACGAGACGGAAAATGTTGTCGAGAATGCGGGCGTTGTTCGGCTCCTGCTCGAACTTCACCAGTTCCACGTCCACGGTATCGAGCGACTCGTTTGTCTCGGTGAGAAATTCACGCAAAAGGTCGTCCATACTTCACCCCCAGGGAAGGCCGAACCGGAGGCGCCGCATCCTTCTGGGGCGCTCGCTCTACCAGCCGCTTTGGGAGGAAGTGTCCCGTCAAACTGTTAATATTGATTGAAGTGTCGGCTTCAAACGTGCGTTTGCGGCGCACATGTCGACGAGGGTCGACGCGCGCCACATGGCATGATCATCAGGAGGATGCCGGGACTATCAGTAATTGTGGAGGCGCTTAACGCTTTATTCAGTTTGCTCGACCGGAAGGGCGGTCTCGATCGCCTTCGCCTCGAAGATCACGGTGTCGCCGTCCTTGGAGATGTCGATGGCGAGGCCGGCCTCGCGGGCGAGTGCGCCGGCGTAGTAGGGCTGAATGGCGTGGGCGTCGACATGGTCGCCGAGATCGCCGGCCAGGAGCTCGGCGACGCGGGGCGGAATGCGCGAGGCGGAGCCGGTGGCCTCGATGCGTTGGGTCGGGAAGGGTAGGTCGCCTTCGACACGCACCACCACCCGGCCGCCGCGGGGAACCGCCTGCAGCGAGATCAGCAGCAGGTTCAGAAGCAGCTTGACCTGGTTCTTCGGCAACAGGCGGCGGGTCGCCTGCCAGTCGATGTCGGCCTTCTCGCTTTCCATGTAGCGCTTGGCCACGGTTTCGGCGTCGCCGAGGTCGACTTCGGCGCCGACAGAGCCGGCGGCGCCGAAGGCGAGGCGGGCGAACTGCAGCTTGGAGGAGGCGGTGCGGGCGCTCTTGCGGATGAGGTCGAAGGCGAAGGCCTTCATTTCCTCGTTGTTTTCCTCGTCGAGAACCTCGAGGCCGTTGGTGATCGCGCCGACCGGCGAGATGATGTCATGGCAGACGCGCGAGCAGAGCAGGGCGGCAAAATCCAGGGCTTCCAGCTTGGCCAGGTCGGACATGGGCGGTTCCATTGGGTTCAGGGCCGACGACGGGCATGGCCCACCGACGAATCGGGCGATTGTTTGGGCTCATGGATAACGCCCGCTGCCGGTGCTCACAAGCATCGGAAGCCGGCAGACAGCGCAAAGATCGATGACATGTTGGTCAGGGCGCCCGGTTTGTGGCGGCGGCATGCACCGGCGCGCGGGGAAACCTGACGATTTCAGTAGGCCAGCACCCTCAGCACCTCGGGCCAGCGGGCCGCCGCGGCGGCGATCATCGCGTCGGGGTTGGCGCGGAAGGTCTGTCGTTCGTCCTCTGAGGCGAAGAGGTAGAGGCGGCTGCGGTGGATGGCGAACAGCGTCGGATTGCCGGGCTGGGCGACGCCGCGCGCCACGGCCGCCAGCGCGTAGCCGCCGAAGCCGGGGATGTAGGCCGCCGGGGCGGCGCGGAAGGCGGCGGCGTTGGCTTCGCTGGCGAAATGCCAGTAGGTATCGCCATAGACGACTTCGTAATCGGGAAGGCCCTGGATGGCCGCGTCGCTGACGAAAAAGGCCACCGGGTCGTAGCCACCGAGCGACAAACCGGTGTAGGGATCGAACACTATCCTTTCGTCCAGTGCGTTTACCGGCTGGCAGGGGATGAGGAGAAACAGCGACAAGACAATGGCGCGGGCGATAAAACTCGCCCAATCTTGCCGTCGTGATGTCTGATTCGTCTGTATGCTCATGATGCCACCGGCCGTCCCCAGGGTTCATCTTGGCAGGGCCGGGTGTCGGCTAGGTTAATGTTAGGAAGGTCTCGTCGCCCCGTCATGACGGGCGGTTGGCAGGCGGGACATGGAGGGAATGCCGATGTCGTTGCGTCTGTCGGCGCTGAAAGCGCTGCCGTTCCTCCTGCTGGCCTTCGTTGTCGCGGCGGTGGTGCCTGCCGCCGCCCAGCAGGCCCAGCAGACCTACTCGTCGTCGGAGCTGGTCGACACCGGCCACAAGTTCTTCGGCGAAATGTCGAGTGGGCTTGCCTCGGCCATCGAGCGGGCGGCGTCCGAATACGGACAGCCCAATGGATATATCCTCGGCCAGGAAGGCTCGGGCGCCGTGTTCGGCGGTCTGCGCTACGGCGAGGGCGTTCTCTACACCCGCAATGCCGGCAACACGCGCGTCTACTGGCAGGGGCCGACCTTCGGCATCGACTTCGGCGGCGATGGCGCCCGGACCATGATCCTCGTCTACAATCTGCCGTCGGTTCAGTCGATCTATCAGCGCTTCGGCGGCGTCAACGGCTCGGCCTATCTGGTCGGCGGCTTCGGCATTACCGCGCTTCGCCAGGGCAACATCACCCTGGTCCCGGTGCGCACCGGCGTCGGCGCCCGCCTCGGCATCAATGTTGGCTATCTCAAGTTTACGCCGCAGGCCACCTGGAACCCATTCTGACGGTCGAACGGCAACGAACGGCGGCGTCCGCCACTTTTTTCGCCATGGGATGGGCGCGGATGTCGGTCCGCCCTTGACCGTTTCGTTACCAATGCGCGACAAAAGGTGGATTGGTCGGGGACTGATCTGCCGCGGGATGGCATGACGTGATCGAGACGGTGCTGATCTTTCTGGCGGGAATGCTGACGGCGGGGCTTGGCGCGTTGCTGCTGATGCCGGCGATCAACTCGCGCGCCGTGCGTCTCTATCGTCGCCGGCTCGACCAGCAACTGCCCCGTTCGGTCGCCGAGATGGCGGCGGCAAAGGACGCGATCCGGGCCGAGATGGCCGCGCGCATGGCGCGGATCGAGGTCGAGCTCGACATCGCGCGACGGGCGGTGGCCAGCGCCCAACTTCGCAGCTCCGAGGACCGGCGGCTGACCCGCGCACTCGAGGCGGAGAAGGCGAACTTCGAGGCGACCATCGCCGATTACGAGAAGCGCCTCGAGGAGGCTCACTCGATCGCCCGCTACGCCCACGAGGCGGTTGCGCGCGTCGATGCCGAACGGCGCGACCTGCAGCGCCAGATCAGCACCCGGGCCATGGAGGCGGAAACGAGCCGCGACGAGGCGGAGTCACTGGCCGCCGACATGAAGATGGCGCTGGTCGAGGCCGAGGCGCGCATCGCCGTGTTGTCCGAGACCATCGCCGATCTCACCCACACGCCGCCACTGATCCAGCCGTCGGCGGTTTCCAGTGCGCCGCCCGCTCCGGTCATTCACGTCGACTTCGGGGCGAAGGCCGAGCGGCAGGCGGACAAGCCTGCGGCCAAGGGCAACGCTGCCGACGAGGCGGACGACGAGGCCCGCATCGACGACCTCGCCAACCGGCTCAAGCTGTTGCGCGCCCGCAATGCCGTCGCGCGCCAGCGCATCGAGTCGGCGCTCGCCAAGGGAACCGAGCCGTCCGGAAAGGGCGACGCCCCTCAGTCGGGCTCCTCCTGACCCCTTCCATTTTGCCGAGGGCGGTCCAGCCGCGCCTTCAGCCGGTGCGGTGGCGTGCCGGCCGCAGCCGCGCGATCAGGCCGCCTGTGGGGCCGAAGGCGACGGACAGCGCGTAGAGGATGCCGGCGGCGACGATGATCGCCGGTCCTGACGGCAGGTTGGCGGCGAAGGACGCGGTGAGGCCGGCGACCGACGACAGCGCTGCGAAGGCCATGGCCAGCGCCGTCATGGCGCCGAGCGAGCGCGTCCAGAAGCGGGCGCTGGCGGCCGGCAGCATCATCAGACCGACGGACAGCAGCGTGCCGAGCGCCTGGAAGCCGGCAATGAGATTCAGCACCATTACCAGCATGAAGGCGACGTGGATGATCGCGCCGCGACCTCCAACCGCCTTCAGGAAGCCGGGGTCGACGCACTCCAGCACCAGCGGCCGCCACATGACGGCGAAGGCCAGGACGGTGATCGAGGCGACGATGCCGATGAAGACGAGCGCGGTGTCGTCGATGGCCAGCACCGAGCCGAACAACAGATGCATCACGTCGACCGCCGAACCGCGCGCCGAGATCAGGATGACGCCCAGCGCCAGCGATACGAGATAGAGGGTGGCGAGCGAGGCGTCTTCGCGGAGTGGCGTCAGGCGGGTGACGGCGCTGGCCATCAGGGCGATGGCGAGGCCCGCCGCGAGACCGCCCGCCGTCATGGCCCAGAGGTTGAGCCCGGCGAGCAGGTAGCCGGCGGCGACGCCCGGCAGGATGGCGTGGGCCATGGCGTCGCCGGTCAGCGACAGGCGGCGCAGCATGAGGAACACGCCGACGGGCGCTGCGGCGACCGAAAGCACCAGGCAGCCGGCAAGCGCCCGCCGCATGAAGGCGAAGTCGGAAAAGGCGGCGAGGAGATCGGCGGCGGTCATGGGGCGGGCTCGGCCTCGCAGAAGGGGGCGGCTTCGTCCCAGGCTTCGATGTGGCGGCGGGCGGCGGCGAGGTTCTCGGCCGTCAGTACGTCGGCGGTGGCGCCCTCGGCGATCAATCGGCGGGCGATCAGCAGCGTCCGCTGAAACCGGCGGCGCACCAGTTCGAGGTCGTGCAGCACGGCCACCACGGTGCGCCCCTCGGCGTTCCAGCGATCGATGAGATCCATCAGTTCGCCGATGGTGCGGTCGTCGACGGCTGTGAACGGTTCGTCCAGCAGGATCAGCGGCGCGTCCTGGAGGGAAAGGCGGGCAAAGAGCACCCGCTGCAGCTGGCCGCCTGACAGCGTGTCGAGCGGGCGCTGTTCGAAGCCGACGAGGCCGACGCCGGCAAGCGCCCGCGCCACGTCTTCGTCGTCATCGCGGCGGAAGCCGCCGAAGGCGCCGCGCCGTTGCCACAGGCCCATGGCCACGAAGTCGAACACCGGCAGCGGGAAGGTGCGATCGATCTCGCTGAGTTGCGGCAAATAGGCGATCTCGGTTCGCCGACAGCCGCTGACATGTATCTCGCCGCCGATCGGCCGGATGTGCCCGATCGCCGCCTTGAGCAGGGTGGACTTGCCGGCGCCGTTGGGGCCGACGACGGCCGTCATGCTGCCAGCGGGAAAGCTGGCGGAGAGATGGTGAAGCGCCGGGTGGCGGTCATAGCCGATCGTGGCGTTCCTGAGGGTGAGCGAGGCGCCGCCGGTCGGCCGGCCCTGTCGGGCGAAATCCATTATCGCAGCACCCATCCGATGATCGTCCAGATGCCGGCGACGAGAAGGCCGGCGCCGGCGAGGCGGGCAGCGAGACCGAAGCGCAACACCGACGGCCGTATGGCGATGGTGACGGATCGACCGGGGTCGGCGGACGAGGAAGACCTGGAACGAAGGGAGGATTGCGGCATGGCGGCCCCGGGCTCGAAGGCAAGATCGAGGCGGAAACCGTTATAGTATAACGTTTTGCCGGTCAACTGCCGTCACCGCTGTGCCGCAGGGTACCTTAAAATGCATCGAGAGTGGCGCGGATCAAATCTTATTTACCCGGCAAGATCATCCACATACATTCCTGTATGTAAATGTAATTATGTCAGCGAACAGGAAACAATTTTCACAGATAGTTCGGTTAACGGAAACTTGATGGAAGCCTTCGCCGAGCAAGAGCTATTTACGACATATGCGAGGTGCATGCTTGAAGTCTCGGAGGTTATTGTTTACTAGGTATAAAAGGCAACACGATTCCCCCAAGGTCGCAGCAAGTGGTCACCAGCATCCTCTTTTCCTCCGTTCGGCAAAATGCAGGGGAGGCGGCCGTCGCGGCCGAGCCCGACCTCATGAAAACCTTCCTGCTCGCCTATGAGTCGGTGATCGAGACACTCCGGCCGAGCATGAAGGTGGCCGGCCTCACCGAGCCACAGTGGCGGGTTCTGCACGAGCTGAGAGCGCGGTCTCCGATGATCGCCTCCGAGCTCGCGGCCAACACCTTCGTCAGGGCGTCCAGCCTGTCGCGCATCCTGCGCGACCTTGAGGCGCGCGACCTGATCGCCCGAGCCCAGCAGTTCGAAGATCTCAGGAAGACGCTCGTGTCGCTGACCGACTACGGTCGCAAGACGATCGCGCCGATCGAGACGGCCTATGCCGAGCTTGGCCAGCGCATCGCCGGCGCCGTCGGCCGCGAGGCGGTGGACGCCTGTGCCGCCGCCTGTTCGGGCATCGTCGAGCAGATCGGCGCCCGTCCCGGCGTCGACTGAAAGCCGTTTCATCTTCGTGTTGCGTGATGTTCCGCCGGGTGTGCCGTCTTGACGGACCTCCCGGCGGATTTTTGTCAGCTCTGCGGCTGCGCCGGCGCGGTGACCAGCACCTTGTCGATGCGGCGGCCGTCCATGTCGACGATCTCGAACCGCCAGCCGCGCCAGTCGACGACGTCGCCGGTGGACGGGATGGCC
The DNA here is from genome assembly GCF_023721755.1 of Pleomorphomonas sp. NRK KF1. Taxonomy (GTDB): domain Bacteria; phylum Pseudomonadota; class Alphaproteobacteria; order Rhizobiales; family Pleomorphomonadaceae; genus Pleomorphomonas. The sequence continues at coordinate 183,706 of NZ_JAMDLH010000007.1, forward strand.
TTGGTCACCGACAGCACGAAGCCGGCCAGCGTCTCGTAGTCGCGCTCGGGATCGTCGAGACCCTTGCAGTTGATCTTCTCGGCCACGAGATCGACGCCGAGGTCGGCGTCGATCAGCCAGCTGCCATCGCTGCGTTGGACGATCTCGCTGAGCTCCTCGTCGGCCTCGCCGCCGAGATTGCCGACGATGGCCGTCAGGATGTCGGCGGCGGTCACCATGCCCTCCACCGAGCCGTATTCGTCGATCACCATCACCATCTGCAGCGGCGAGCGGCGCAGCGTGTCGAGCACGTCCAGCGCGGAGGCGGTGTCGGGCACCATGTCCACCTGGCGGATGCGGCTCCGGATGTCGAGCGGTTCGCCCTTCAGGTGCTGGTCGAGCAGGTCCTTGGCCTGGATGACGCCCTGCACCATGTCGATCGAGCCGGTGAACACCGGATAACGCGAGTGGGAGGAGGTGGCGATCGCCTCGATGATGCGCCGGTCGTCCCAGTCGAGGTCGATGCCGGTGATGTCGGGGCGGGGGATCATGACGGCGCGGATCGACCGGTCGCTGAAGCGCATGACGCCGGCCATCAGCTCCTTCTCCTCGGGTTCGAGGATGCCGGAGTTGGTGCCTTCGGCGATCACCGCCTTGATTTCTTCTTCGGTCACCGTGCTCTCGCCGGTCGCCTTCAGGCCGAGAATGCCGATGATGAGGCGGCTGGAGCGCTCGAGCACGAAGACTAGCGGCGCCGCGATGAAGGCGACGCCCAGCATCGGCCGCGCCATCAGGGAAGCGACCGCTTCGGGGTTGGTGAGCGCGATCTGCTTGGGCACCAGCTCGCCGATCACCAGCGAGAAGTAGGTGATGAGGCCGACCACGACGGCGATGGACAGGGCCGAGGCGAAGGAGGCGGGAACGCCTTCGTCCAGCAGGAACTCGGCGAAGGGCTCCGACAGGGTGGCGCCCGAATAGGCGCCGGCCAGGATGCCGACCAGCGTGATGCCGATCTGCACCGAGGACAGGAAACGGCCGGGATTGGCGGCGAGCTTCAGCACCGTCGCTGCGCCCTTCGATCCCCTGCCGGCCATGGCTTCGAGGCGCGGACGGCGGGAGGAAACCACCGCCAGCTCGGACATGGCAAAAAGACCGTTCAATATCAGGAGGATGAAGATAACGCCGATTTCAAAGAGGTAGCCCATGGGGTGCGGGGGTGACCCGGCTGCTCCGTCACAAGTTGCAAGTCCACGAAAAATACAGGCTGTTCGGCCTTCCCGCTAGGGGTTCGACGCCGACATTTGCGTCGCGCCGGGCGGCGGCCCGATCTATCACCGGCGAATCGACCGTCTTTCGCCGGCCGGGGAGTGCGCAATCCCCTCGGCGTCGACGAGCAGATGGGTGAAGCCGGCGATGGCCGGCTTGCCGGCCGGCGACAGGCTGCCGGCGCCTGTAAGGTAGACGGGCAGGCGCAGGGCCGCGCCCGCGAGCGCCACGAGGCCGGCGGCGACCGAACGCGGAGCATCAATGCCGCCGGGGGCGCCGAGGGCGAAGCCGTCGAGATCGATGCCGATGGCGGCAAGTCGGCGCGACGCGAGGTGGTCTCGACCGAGCCGGAGCGCGGCCGCCGGACCGGCGATTTCCAGGATCAGCGACAGGGCGCCGTCGGCGAGGCCGAGTTCCGCCTCGGTGACCGACAGGGCGACCGCCATCCGGTCGGCCGGCGTGAAATCGTCGTGAACCGGAACCAGAACCGCCCGGGCGCCGACGGCGATTGCGGCGCGCGCGGCGTCGGGGTCGGCCGTTGCGACGGTGAAGGTGACGCCCGGCACCTCGTCGCCGCTCGCAATCAGCGGCCATAACAAGGTCGGTCGATTTACCAAGTCTTTTCTGATGTTTCTGCTGAGTAACTGGAAGATGAACGACATTTACTAATCCTTAACCATTCTTGATGAGAATGATTAACAAATAACTAACCGAGGCTGCAGAGCCTCGCCCTTCGACTTGCTGGAGTATTCGGAGGGCTCTTGCTGGTGAATGCCCATGAATCCGGTTTTCCAATGGGTCTACGGGACGCCGGCGCAGAAGACGACGGCGCCGCCGACCGCGTCAACAGGCATTTCGGGTCGCATCGAGCAGGCGTTCGACGCGGCGAGCGATACCACCGGTACCTCCTTCCAGTATCTTCTCGACACCGCCCAGCGGGAATCCTCGCTGCGGCCCGACGCCAAGGCCGCGACATCCTCAGCCACCGGCCTGTTCCAGTTCGTCGAAGGCACCTGGCTGCAGACGCTGAAGGAAGAGGGGCCGTCGCTGGGCCTCGGGCAGTACAGCGCCGAAATCACCCGGACGACCGGAGGCCGCTATCAGGTGGCGGACCCGGCCATGCGGGAGAAGATTCTGGCGCTGCGCGAGGATCCGGACGTCTCGTCTCTGGTGGCCGGCGCCTTCACCCGCCGCAATGCCGAATCCTTGCGCGACGACATCGGCCGCGACGCCACGGCCGGCGAGCTCTACATCGCCCATTTCCTCGGCGCAAAGGGCGCCTCGTCGCTGATCGGCGCCGCTGGCAGCGATCCGACGTCGAGCGCCGCCGACCTTTTCCCGCAGGCGGCGCGGGCCAATCCGGCCATTTTCTACGAGGGCGGGCGCGAGCGGACCGTCGCCGAGGTCTACGCCAACCTGACCGGCAAGCACGGTGGCTCGGCGCCGGTCGCCGTCGATGCCGGTCATGTCGTCGCCCGGCTGGACAGGCCGGACGAGCCGGTCTCCACCCGATGGGATCCGGCGCTCGGCTATACGGATGCCGAGACCGGCGGCGGCGCGTCGCGACGCATCGCCGAGGCGGAATCGGCGCTCACCGCGCTCACCTCGACGGATAGCACGCCCAGCTCCGGCTGGACGGCGGCTGAACCGACCGATGCCTTCTCGGCCATCTATCGCACTGACGCGCCTGCCACGACCACGGCCGCCTCCGCCTTCTGGCAGGGCTTCAGTCTGTCGCCGAACCTGTTCCACACGGCCGTCTCCGACGACGCCTCCAGCCTCGCCGCCACCGTCGCCCAGGCGGCCGATACCAGCGCGGCGCTGAGGGCCAGCCAGCCCGGACAGATTCTCAATCGCGGCTTCAAGGCCAGCGGACCGCTCGACCTCGCCAGCTTCCTCAACGACGGCTGACGTGTTCGCCGCGTCCTGTCCGAGCCTGCGACGCATCCGCCTGCCGGGGCGGATGCCGTCATGATCGATCTCGCCGCCCTCGCAGGTTTGTTCCTGGCGGCGCTGATGGCCGCCACCGTCCTGCCGATGCAGTCGGAGGCGGCGCTGGTCGCGCTTCTCGTTGCCAGCACGCATCCGGCCTGGCTTCTGGTGGCAATCGCCGGCTTGGGCAACGTGCTCGGCTCGCTCGTCAACTGGCTCATCGGGCGCGGCATCGAGCGGTTCCGCGATCGCCCGTGGTTTCCGGTGAAGCCCGCCGCCCTCGACCGCGCCCAAGGCTGGTACCGGCGCTATGGCAAGTGGTCGCTGCTCCTCAGCTGGGCTCCGATCGTCGGCGATCCGCTCACCGTCGTCGCCGGCCTGGCCCGCGAGCCTCTTCCCGTGTTCCTCGCCCTGGTCACCGTCGCCAAGGTCGGCCGCTACGCGGTTCTGGCGGCGGCAACCCTCAGCGTGATCTGAGCGCGACCGCCAAATATCATGGTGAACCAATCCTTAAGGGTCGGCATGGGATCATCCCGTCGATGACCGCTGGCGCGTGATGCCGGCGCATGAGCGTAACGGGGCGAGGGCATGGGGCGGTTTCGGCTCATCGACTGGATGGACAACGCACCGGCTCCGGCGCGGGCGTCGGCGGTGCCGGCACTGGTCAGGAGCTATGTCCACGGCGACCTCACGCCCGAGGCGCGCGAGATGATGGAAGCGGCGCTGACGCTCATCGCCGACGACCCTTCGCCAGACGTCCGCCGCGCGCTTGCCGAGGCGCTGTCGATCCACGAGACGGCGCCGCGCCACCTGATCGTAGCGCTGTCGCAGGATCTGCCGGCCATCGCCGAGCCGATCTTCCGCCGCTCGCCCTGCCTGATCGACAGCGAACTCACGGCAGCGGTCGCGCTGGGTACGCCGTCGATCGTCAAGGCCGTCGCCAGCCGTCCCTGGATTTCCTTCGAAGTGGCCGACGCCATCGCCGCCGAGGGCGACCGAGAGGCCGTGCTCGCCATGCTCGCCAACCCCGGCGCTGATCTCGACGGCGAGGCCTTCGCCGCCATTGCCGACCGCCTGGGCGCCGACGGCGAGATCCGAGAGGCGCTGTTCGCCCGCCGCGACCTGCCGCTCGCCGTGCGTCAGTCGCTGATTTCGGCGCTGGGCGAAAAACTCGGCCGCTTCCTGGTCGGCCGCGCCTGGATCGCGCCCAAGCGAGCCGGTGTCGTGCTGCGCGAGGCCTGCGACAAGGCGACGGTGTTTCTCGCCGGTTCCGCAGAGGAGGCCGAGCTGTCCGCACTGGTCGAGCATCTGCGGTCAACGGGGCAACTGACGACGGCCCTGCTCATCCGCTCGATGTGCGAGGGCCACATCCGCTTTCTCGAGGCGGCGCTCGCCCGCCTGTCCGGCCTGCCGGCCACCCGCGTCTACGCCCTGCTGATGGACGGCCGGGCCGGCGCGCTCCGTGCGCTGTTCACGCGGGCCGGCTTGCCGGAGCGCAGCCATGCCGCGTTTCTCGCCGCTCTCGAGGTTTGGCGCGAACTCGATTACGACGGCCGCGAGGGCGACAAGCCGCGCTTCGGCCGCCGCATGGTCGAGCGCATCCTCACCCGCTATCAGGAGTTTGCGCCGGGCGAGGTGGACGACCTCCTCGCGATGCTGAGGCGGCTCGCCGCCGAGAGCGCCCGCACGGCGGCACGCGAGATCCTCGAATCGCGACGCGAGGGCCGCTCAAGGGCAGCGTGACCCATCAGTCGGTCGCTTCGATCCGCACCGATATGGCGTCGTGGCGCCAGTATTCGAGATCGCAGTCGATGATGCGTCCGCGCTGGTCGTGGTTGATGCGGGTGATCTTCAGGCCATAGGCGCCGTCGGCGCAGCGAAGTTCGGCCGCCGGCAGGCCGCGAAGGGCGATGGGCGTGATCTCGAAATAGGCCGAACCGTAGTCGATGCCGTAGTGCTCGAGATAAATCCCGGTCAGCGAGCGGTTGAGATCGAACTCCAGGATATCGGGAAAGACCGCCTTCGACAGATAATGCTCGACGAACAGCACCAGCCGGCCGTCGATGCGCCGACGGCGCCGGACCCGCCAGAACTCGGTGCCGTCGGGGCATTCCATCAGGCGACAGACGGTGGCCGGTGCCGGCGCCGAGAGCGCCTCAATCAGTTCGGTCTCCGCCCGTCGCCCCTGGTCGGCGGCCATGACGTGGAAGTTGGATCGCTGCAAGGGGTTGTAGACCATGCGCGGGCCGGTGGCATACCAGCCGCGGCGATTCTCCCGGAAGATCAACCCGTCGATTTCCATGTGCAGCAGCGCCTCGCGCAGCGTGATGCGGGTCGTCGAGTAGATCTCCACCATCCGCCGCTCGGACGGCAGGCGCCCTGTCGTGGCAAGGCGCCCCGCCGCGAGATCGCGCCGCAGGGTCTGTTCCAGACCATCCTCGGCCCTGTCTGTTTCCATCGCCTCGCGTCCTCCATGCGTCGACGTCATGCGCCTGTCATCGCCTCTCGCTAATAGCAGGTCGTCTGGTCTAGACCAAGGAGGCAAGTCGTGAAACGTCACGCCGCTATTTCGCTCCCGCTCTTCGCCCTTCTCATCGGCACCGGTAGCGCCCAATCCCAGGACATCAAGGCGCTTGAAGACGCCGCCCGCGCCGAGGGCGCCATCTACAGCGTCGGCATGCCCGACGGCTGGGCCAACTGGAAGGACACCTGGGCCCAGCTGACCGAGAAATACGGCCTCAAGCACAGCGACACCGACATGAGCTCCGGCGAGGAAATCGCCAAGTTTGCCAACGAGGGCGTCAACGCCACCGCCGACATCGGCGACGTCGGCCTGGAATTCGGCCCGATCGCCGTGGCGCGCGGGGTGACGCAGCCCTACAAGCCCACCACCTGGGATGACATTCCGGCCTGGGCCAAGGACGCTGACGGCCACTGGATCATCGGCTACACCGGCACCATCGCCTTCCTGATCGCCGCCGACGTCGCCAACCCGCCGGCCTCCTGGGCCGATCTCCTCAAGGGCGACTACAAGGTGTCCATGGGCATGGTGGGCTCAGGCGCGCAGGACAACGCCGCCGCGCTGGCCGCCGCCATCGCCATGGGCGGCAGCGAAAGCGACCTGCGTCCGGGCGTCGAGCTGTTCGCCAAGCTGGCCGAGCAGGGCCGGCTTCTGGCCAATGGCGTCAATCCGGCGATGATGGAGAAGGGCGAGGTCCAGGTGGCGCCGATCTGGGACTTCAACGCCCTCAACTACCGCGACGTGGTCGGCCGCGACAAGTTCAAGGTGGTGATCCCCGCCGACGGTTCGGTAACCTCGGGCTATGCGACGATCATCAACAAGTACGCCAAGCAGCCGAACGCCGCCAAGCTGGCCCGCGAGTACATCCTGAGCGACGCCGGCCAGATCAACCTCGCCAACGGCTATGCCCGTCCGATCCGCGTCGATCGCCTGACGTTGCCGGCCGAGACCACCGAGAAGCTGCTTCCGGCCGAACAGTATGCCAAGGCCCGGCCGATCAACCCGGAACTGTGGACGAAGAAGGAAGCGACCGAGTTGACCCGGTTGTGGCGCGAACTGGTCGTTCCCAAGCTGTGACGGCTTGAGGGGCTCGCCCTTCAGGATCGCCTTCGGCGCCGCTCCGGCGCCGGAGGCATCGTCAAATCCACCCGCGGATGGCGGGCCATGGGGGACACGGCATGACGAAGATGGTTTTCATCCTGCTCGACGGGCTGCGCCACGGCACGGCGCGCGACTGCCTCGGCTATATGGAAGGGTTGGTGGCGGCCGGCGAGGCGCAGGTTTACGAGGTGCGAAGCGAGTTGCCGTCCATATCGCGACCGCTCTACGAGACGCTGATGAGCGGGTTGCCGCCGGTCGTCCATGGAGTCACCAGCAATGCCGTCGTGCGCCGCTCCAAAGTGAGAAACGTTTTCTCGCTGGCAACCGAAGCCGGCCTCGCCACCGCCGCGGCGGCCTATCATTGGTATTTCGAGCTTTACAATCAGGCGCCGTTCTCCCCGGAGTTCCGGCATGTCGAGGATTTTCCCGGCGACATCCGGCACGGCAGCTTCTACTGGGCCGATCCCTATCCCGACGACCATCTGTTCGCAGATGCCGACGTACTCATCCGTCGCCACGATCCGGATTTCCTGCTGCTGCATCCGATGAACATCGACGATGCCGGCCATCGATATGGCGGAGCCTCGCGCGAGTACCGCAATGCCGCCCGCAATGCCGGCGACCTCCTGGCACGCTATCTGCCGCAATGGCGGCAGGCAGGCTATGCAGTGCTGGTCACCAGCGACCATGGCATGAGCGACGACGGCAGTCATGGCGGGCCACACGAGACCGAGACCCATGTGCCGCTCTACACCGTCGGCGCCGACGTCTTCACGCTGGCGCCCGATGCCAAGCCGGCGCAGACGGATATCGCCGGCCTCGCCTGCGCTGTCCTTGGCATTGCCGACCACGGCTTGCCGGTTCCCGAGGGGGTGCTGAGGTCCGAGGGGCGGGGCCATGGGCGTGCATAACCTCTCCATGCGCCTTCTGGCGCTGCCCTTCCTGATCGTGCTGGCGGTGCTGGTCGTCTGGCCGCTCGGCAGCGTGGTGCGCGACAGTTTCCTGTCGGGAAGTGCCTGGTCGTTCGACAACTACCAGTCCATTCTGTCGGATCCTTACTATCGACAGTCCTTCATCATCTCGCTCGCCCTTTCCGTGGTCACCACGGCGATCGGCGTGCTGCTCGGCTTGCTCACCGCCGTCAGCCTTCGTCGCCGGTCCGGTCGGCTTCGGCGCAGCGCCATGGCCTTTGCCAACATCGGCGCCAACTTTGCCGGCGTGCCCCTCGCCATGGCCATCATTTTCCTGTTCGGCATGAACGGCGCGTTCACGCTCATCCTCAAGGGACTCGGGCTGATCGGCGAGTTCAACGTCTATTCGGTGACCGGGCTGGTCATCGCTTACAGCTATTTCCAGGTGGCGCTGGCGACGCTGCTGATCACGCCGCTTCTGGACTCCGTCGGCCGTGACCTCGAGGAGGCTGCGATGCTGATGGGGTGCGGCCCCTTGCGCTTCTGGCTCCGGATCGGCCTGCCCGGCGTGGCGCGGCAATTGATTGCCGTCGCCACCTTGCTGTTTGCCAACGCCATGGGCACCTATGCCACCACCACGGCGCTCACCGGCACCAGCGTCAATGTCGTGACGATCCGCATCAGCGAGCTGGTGTCCGGGGATGTCTTCTCCGATCCCAACCTTGCCAACGCCATTGCCATGCTGCTGCTGGCGGTGCTGCTGGTGCCCATCGTCGGCAGTCAGTTCGCCGCACGGGAGAGGCGATCATGAGAGCGCCGCGCATCGACGCGTCGCGCGTCTTTCTGGCATTGATGGCTCTGGCGCTGCTGCTGCCGCTCGTCGCCACCTTCCTCAACTCCATCGCCTCCGACTGGTCGGGCACGGCGCTGCCCGCCGGCTGGACAGGGCGCTATTACGCCGACATCCTTTCCGACGAACGTTTCCACGCCGCCGTCCTGCGGTCGGTTGCCGTGTCGGCGATCGCCCTGGTGCTCGCAACGCTCATCATGGTGCCGGCGGTTGTTGCCGCCCACATCTACTGGCCGATGCTCGACCGGTGGATGGCAAGACTGGTGATCCTGCCCTATGCGGTGCCCGGCATCATCCTGATGGTCGGCTATCTCCGGGTCTTCTCCGGGCCGCCACTGCAGATCGTCGGCACGCCGCTGGTGCTGGTCCTGACCTACGTGCCGGCCTGCTTTCCGATGTTCTACATCAGCCTCAAGAACAGCCTGCGCGGCCTCGATACAGCCGAACTTCTCGACGCCGGCCGTCTGCTCGGCATCAGCGACCTGGCCATCCTGTGGCGAGTCGTGCTGCCATGCATCCTGCCCGGCGTGGCGCTGGCGGTGGTCCTCAACTTCGCCGGCCTCATCTCCGAGTTCGTCTATGCCAAGATGCTGGTCGGCGGCAACTTCGAGACGCTGCAGATGTACATGTTCGCGCAGCGCAGCCTCAGCGGCCGCGTCTCCAGCGTCATCGTCATCCTCTACTTCCTGATCATCCTCGTCATCACGCTGGGCGCGTTCCGGCTGGTGCGGGAAACGGAGCGTCGGCCATGAGCCACCTTTCTCTCAGCGGCATTTCGGCCGGCTATGACGGCGTGACCATCCTCGACGACATCGACCTCGCGGTCGGCAAGGGCGAGATGCACGTGCTGCTCGGCCCGTCCGGTTGCGGCAAGACGACGCTGCTGCGCTCGATCGCCGGCCTCGTGCGTCCAAGCCAGGGCGAGATGGTGCTCGATGGCCGGTCGATCGGACGGCTGGCACCAAGGGATCGCGGCATCGGCATGGTGTTCCAGCACTATGCGCTGTTCCCCAACATGACGGTGCGTCAGAACCTCGCCTTCGGCCTGCAGCATCGCCGCATCGACAAGCGGGCGATCGCCGACAAGGTCGACGGCGTGCTGGAGACGGTGTCCCTGACCGACCGGGCCGACATGCGCCCGCACCAGCTGTCGGGCGGCCAGAAACAGCGCGTGGCGCTCGCCCGCGCTTTGGTGCTCGAACCCAAGCTGCTGCTCCTCGACGAACCGTTGTCGGCGCTCGACGCCCAGATCCGCAAACGTCTGCGCGACGAGCTGAAGCGCATACAGCGGGACATCGGCCTCACCAGCATCCTGGTGACGCACGATCAGGACGAGGCTCTGACGCTGGGTGACCGGATTTCCGTCATGGAGGGCGGCAGGATCGCCCAGACCGGTGATGGAACGGACATCTACTACCGCCCCGCCAGCCTGTTCGTGGCAAGGTTCATCGGCGACGCGAACATCATCGAGGCCTCGGACCTGGGGCGTCTCACCGGCCGGCGCGAGCAAAGGACCGCGGTCATCCAGCCGCATGCCATGCGGATCGGCGAGGAAAAGGGCGAGGATATCCTGGTCCTCCGTGCGACCGTTCGCGAGACCAGCGTTGCCGGCGCAACCGTGCGCTACCTGCTGGAAGCGGCCGGCGTTCCGCTGAAGGTCGAAGGCCAGACGTCGGCCGAGGGGAATTACCTCGCAACGGGGGAGGAGACCAAGGTGTCGCTGCGAACGAGGGACGTTCACTTCATCTGAGTCAGCGGACGCGTGGCAAGCCGCTCGCACAGGCGAGCCGGCGGCGACTCACAAATCGCGGATGATGACGCCGTCGTCTTCCTCGTCGACGTGCCCATGCTTGGCGATATAGGCCTCGGTCACGTCGAGCAGCGTCTGCGTCAGCGCCGAGCCGACGCGGTTCTGCTCGTCCTTGGCGCGTTCGCGGACGATGGCGCGGATGGCGTCGACATGCTGGTTGACGAGATCGATCGGCGTCAGCGCGCGGTCGGTGATGCGTTCGAGCAGGGCGCACAGGCTGCCGGCGACCCGGGTGGCCAGCGGGAAGCCGAGCGTGGTCGACTGGCCCTTGATGTCGTGGACGGCGCGGTGGAAGGCGCGCTTTTCCTCGCCTTCGCGATAGTCGATGGCGGCCCAGGCGTCGCGCGTCGCGAACATCGTCTTGACCTCGTCGAGCATCCAGTCGTCGAAATGCGTCGACAGGATCTGCAGCGCCGCCTCGGCGCGCTTCACCGGATCGTCGGCCGGCGAGCGACGACGGATCTCCCGCACCTTCTTGCGGAGGTCGTTCTTGGCCTCGATGTACTCGGGAGCGTCGGAAGGCTTGGACATCGGCGTTGGTTCCGTCGATTGCACGGTAGAAGACCGCAAGGGTCGATTGTCGTCGTCGTCGCTTAAGGAAACGTAACGGACCTCAGGTCCGGAACTGTTCGGTCAGGACGCGCTCCTCCCAGCCGTGGTTGCGATCGAACAGGATGAGGCTGCGCTGGCGCACGTCGGCCTTGATGGCGACGCGCAGCACGTCGCGCACTTCCTGGTGGTCGGCGGCCACCGAGACCGGCCGCTTCTGGTGCTCCAGCACGTCGATGACGATGGAGCAGCGGTCGGGAATGACAGCGCCGCGCCAGCCGCGCGGACGGAAGGCGCTGATCGGCGTGACGGCGAGCAGCGGCACGTGAATCGGCAGGATGGGGCCGTGGGCAGACAGATTGTAGGCCGTCGAGCCGGCAGGCGTCGCCACCAGCACGCCGTCGCAGCTCATTTCCTCGAGGCGCACCTTGTCGTCGATCGAGATCCGGAGCTTAGCCGCCTGATAGGTCTGCCGCATCAGCGACACTTCGTTGAAGGCGTGGGCGAGATGGGTGTCGCCGATCACCGTCCTCGCCTCCATGGCGAGCGGGTGCAGGGCGGTGACGACCGAATCGGCCAGGCGCTCCCGAAGCCCCTCGACGCGGAACTCGTTCATCAGGAAACCGACCGAGCCGCAGTTGAGCCCGTAGATCGGCTTGTCGGAGTTGATGAAACGGTGGAGCGTCTGCAGCATCAGTCCGTCGCCGCCCAGCGCCACGATGGTGTCGGCGTCGTCGGCATCGACATCGCCGTATTCGGCGACGAGGAGGGCCCTGGCTTCCTGGGCCTCTGGCGTGTCGCTGGCAACGAAGGAAAGGTGCTCGAAGGAAGGGCGTCCGTTATGCGGCATCAGGTCCGTCGCGTCAGTCGTCCGGTGGTTCAATCGCTCCGACAGGCCGCCACCGTCCCCTGCCACACGCGACATTCGGACGATGCGCCCGCCGCAATTGGGGGTCCACTTTCGTAGGATATGATCTAGCATGGCCCCGTTGAAAAGGAAACGTGCCGCGCCGGCCCCCGATTCTCGCCGACCCGGCAACCTTCGGAAGTTGCGGGAGAAGCCATGTCGAAATCCGTCGACGACCTGCGTATCGTCAGCGTCACCTGTCCGGACGAGGCGACGGCGCTCGCCATCGCCCGCCTCGTCGTGGATCGACGCCTCGCCGCCTGCGCCAACATCGTGCCGGGCGTGCGCAGCGTCTATCGCTGGATGGGCGAGATCAGCGAGGACAACGAGGTGCTCCTCACCATGAAGACGCGCGAGGATTTCGTGGAGTCGCTGTTCACCGCCATCGTCGCCAACCACCCCTTCCAACAGCCGGCCATCGAGGTGATGGCGCTAGCCGGCGTCGGTCGTGGCGTCGCCGCCTGGATCCGGGCGGAAACCGGTGGGGAGGGCAGCACGGCGCTGCCGAAGGGGTTCAAGTCCGTCGAGTAGGTGCGGGTGCCTCTTTCGGGCAACAAAAAACCCCGGCGAGGCCGGGGCGAAACCGAGCGCGGCGCGAAAGGGGAAAACGCGCCGCTGCTCGCTTGGCTCGATCGTGTCAGACCGCTTCCTGGATCTCGTCCGGCTCGCGCAGCACGTAGCCGCGGCCCCAGACGGTCTCGATGTAGTTGCGGCCGTCGGTGGCGTTCGCCAGCTTCTTGCGCAGCTTGCAGATGAACACGTCGATGATCTTGAGTTCCGGCTCGTCCATGCCGCCGTAGAGATGGTTGAGGAACATCTCCTTGGTGAGCGTCGTTCCCTTGCGCAGGGAAAGCAGCTCCAGCATCTGGTATTCCTTGCCGGTCAGATGCACGCGGTTGCCGTTGACCTCGACGGTCTTGGTGTCGAGGTTGACCACCAGATCGCCGGTGACGATGACCGACTGGGCATGACCCTTGGACCGGCGAACGATCGCATGGATGCGGGCGATCAGCTCGTCCTTGTGGAACGGCTTGGTCATGTAGTCGTCGGCGCCGAAGCCGAGGCCGCGCACCTTGTCCTCGATGTTGCCCAGACCGGACAGGATGAGGATCGGCGTCTTGACCTTCGACACGCGCAGCGTCCTGAGAACCTCGTAACCGGACATGTCCGGCAGGTTGAGGTCGAGCAGGATGATGTCGTAGTCATAGAGTTTGCCGAGGTCGATACCTTCCTCGCCAAGATCCGTCGTATAGACATTGAAGCTCTCGGACTTCAGCATCAACTCGATGCTTTGTGCGGTCGCGCTGTCGTCCTCGATCAGCAAAACTCGCATTCCGTTATCCCCTTTTTCTAGGGCCTCGGGCCCGACCTTCTGTCGGAAGCGTGTCCGGTCTTCCGCCGGACATGGGCTATCGGGGCCAAGGCTAGTACCGAATGGTTAACAAACAATGATTCTCGGCCGCAAGCTTTTTGACGCCATTCCGCCAAAAGTCCGGGCAGGTCCTTAAGAATCAACGATAAATTGGCTTCGGTTGTCCTCATGCGACAAATTAAGAAATTTGCCTAAGCGATTCTGCCGACTCCACGAAGATTCCTTGTCCACACCCCGGTCGCCCCGCGCCGGTCTCCATCGCACTCATGAGCAAAGTATTAACGCCGGACCTTAACGAAGCGTTACACTCCCCCCATGGACGCGAATCATTTCGGAAACCTTTTGCCCGGAACACGCCGATGACGCTGGATCGTCTCGCCGCTGAAATCGCCGCCCTCCGCCCGCTCGAGATTTACGGGCGGGTTGCCAGCGTGCAGGGCATGCTGGTGGAGGTGGCCGGTCCGGTGCAGGAGATGAGCGTCGGCGCCCGCCTGTCGGTCAGCGGTTTCGGCGGCGCCCAGGTGCCGGTCGAGGTGGTCGGCTTCAACAACGGCAAGGCGCTGTGTCTGCCCTTCGCCTCCATGGAGGGCGTGCGGCTCGGCGCCAAGGCGACCATCGCCACGTCGTCGGCATCGGTGCGCCCCTCGGAAGGCTGGCTCGGTCGGGTGATCAATGCCTTCGGCGAACCGATCGACGGCAAGGGACCGTTGCCGCTGGGGCCGAGCGAGATGCCGCTCAGGGCCTCGCCGCCCCAGGCGGCCGAGCGGGCGAGGGTGGGCGATCCGATCGACCTCGGGGTGCGCGTCCTCAATACGTTCGCCACCTGCTGTCGCGGCCAGCGCATGGGCATCTTCGCCGGTTCGGGCGTCGGCAAGTCGGTTCTCCTGTCCATGCTGGCCCGCTACACCGCCTGCGACGTATCGGTGATCGGTCTCGTCGGCGAGCGCGGCCGCGAGGTGCAGGAGTTCATCGAGGACGACCTCGGCGAGGAGGGGCTTGCCCGCTCGGTGGTGGTGGTCGCCACCTCCGACGAAACGGCGCTGATGCGGCGCCAGGCCGCCTACATGACTCTGACGGTCGCCGAGTATTTCCGCGACCAGGGGCAGGACGTCCTCTGTCTTATGGACTCGGTGACGCGCTTTGCCATGGCCCAGCGCGAGATCGGCCTGTCGGCCGGCGAGCCGCCGACGTCCAAGGGCTATACGCCGACGGTGTTCGCCGAGCTGCCGCGCCTCCTGGAGCGCGCCGGGCCCGGCCCGGTGGGCGGCGGCACCATCACCGGTCTCTTCACCGTTCTGGTCGACGGCGACAATCATAACGAGCCGGTGGCCGACGCGGTGCGCGGCATTCTCGACGGCCATATCGTCATGGAGCGCGCCATCGCCGAGCGTGGCCGCTACCCGGCGGTCAACGTTCTGAAGACGGTGTCGCGCACCATGCCCGGCTGCGTCGAGCCGGAGATCCGGCCGATGATCCGCGACGCGAAACGGCTGATGGCCACCTTCGCCGACATGGAGGAACTGATCCGCCTCGGCGCCTACAGGCGCGGAAGCAACCCGGACGTCGACCAGTCGATCGACGTCTCCGCCCCGCTCGAGGCCTTCCTGACGCAGGGAAAAGACGAATGCACCCGTCGTTATGATGGCTATCGCGATCTTGCTCACCTTTTGGAAAGCACTGTCGGTTTACGATACGGGCATTCCGGGGAGTAACTTGAAATGAAATCTCGCAACAGTCTCATCCGACTCAAGCGGTTTCAGGTCGACGAGAAGCGTCGGCAGGTGATGCAGATCGAGATGATGATCGCCGAGTTCGAGCGCATGGCCTCCGAGCTCGACGAGCAGATTCTGGCCGAGCAAAAGCGCAGCGGCATTACCGACATCACCCACTTCGCCTATCCGACCTTCGCCAAGGCGGCGATGAGCCGTCGCGACAACCTCATGGGGTCGGCCAACGATCTCAGAGGGCAGCTCGAGGCCGCGCAGGCGGCGCTCAGCGAGGCCGTCGAGGAGATGAAGAAGATCGAGCTTCTGGAGGAGCGCGATCAGATGCGCGAAAAGACGGCCCAGGACGCGGCCGAGCAGGACGCGCTCGACGAAGTGGCGGCCCGCCGCTCCTATCATCACGCCGGCTGATTCATCGGCCGGCTTTCGTCGTCTTTCAATCGCTCCGGATCGTTTTCGGGCGGGCATGCCGAGCATGCCCGCCTTTTCGTTCGGCTAACCGAACCTCGCGTCGGTCAGGGCGCCTGCCAGCTGGTGGCGACACCGGCGCCGGCGGTGCCCGAGATCTCGATCGTCACGGTGAGGTCGCCCGGCCACATCCTGTCGGGCAGGGCGCGGGCGGCGACCACGGTGGTCAGCGCCACCAGCGCGGCGGCGATCCAGCTCAGGAGTTTGGTCTTGCGGGCCATGGCGTGCTGCCGTTCTCGTCGGGCGCGGCCCCTTCCGCGCCATGATGTCACCTTATTGCCACCGGCTTGAACGAGCCCCGAACCCGTCGTTCATCTGCCGTTCATCGCAGTAAACGAATGGTAAACGGGCTGTTTGGGCCGAAAACGGCAAAGCGATACCGGCATTGGAAACGCCAACGCCGCCATGAAAGTTCCATGGCGGCGTCAAAAATGTGGCGAAAACGGGTCTGATGACGCGCGTCAGGTATTGAACTTGAACAGCATGACGTCGCCGTCGGCGACGACATACTCCTTGCCTTCGTCGCGGGCCTTGCCGAGTTCCTTGGCCTTGGCCTCGCCATAGGCGATGTAGTCCTCATAGGCGATGGTCTGGGCGCGAATGAAGCCGCGCTCGAAGTCGGTGTGGATGACGCCGGCGGCCTGGGGCGCCTTGGTGCCCTTGACGATCGTCCAGGCGCGCGTCTCTTTCGGGCCGACGGTGAAATAGGTGATCAGGCCGAGGAGGTCGTAGCCGGCACGGATCAGCCGGTCGAGGCCGGGCTCTTCCAGGCCGAGCGTTTCCAGGAACTCCTTCTGCTCGGCGTCGTCCAACTGGGCCACTTCCGCTTCGATGGCGGCCGAGATGACCACCGCCTTGGCGCCGAGCCTTTCGGCCATCTCGAAGACGCGGGCCGACTGGCTGTTGCCGGTGGCCGCCGCCGCTTCCTCGACGTTGCAGACGTAGAGCACCGGCTTGGACGTCAGGAGGTTGAGCGCGTCGAAGGCTGCCTCCGATCCCTTGGGGATGCTGGCGGTGCGGGCCGGGCGGCCGTTGCGCAGCTCCTCGAGGGCGAGGTCCATCAGCTCGACCTGTTCCTTGATGTCCTTGTCGCCGCTCTGGGCACGCTTCCGAAGAGGCACCACGCGACGCTCGAGGCTGTCGAGGTCCGAGAGCATCAGCTCGGTTTCCACCGTCTCGGCGTCGCTCACCGGATCGATGCGTCCCTCGACGTGGGTGATGTCGTCGTCCTCGAAGCACCTGACGACGTGGACGATGGCGTCGACCTCGCGGATGTTGCCGAGAAACTGGTTGCCGAGGCCTTCGCCCTTGGAGGCGCCGCGCACCAGGCCGGCGATGTCGACGAAGGTGATGCGGGTCGGCACGATCTGCGCCGACTTGCCCTTCTCGGCCAGCACGGTGAGGCGCGGGTCGGGAACGGCCACCTCGCCGGTGTTCGGCTCGATGGTGCAGAAGGGATAGTTGGCCGCCTGGGCGGCCGCGGTCTTGGTGAGCGCGTTGAAGAGCGTGGACTTGCCGACGTTGGGCAGGCCGACGATGCCGCACTTGAAACCCATGGTGATCAGGCTTTCGTCTGGAGCGATGTGTTGGCCGAGGTGTTAGGGAAGCCTGCCGCCGGCCGTCAAGCGATTTATCTGTGAAGGCGTGCCGAGGCGGTCGCCATCAGCGCCGGGTTCTCTGGGCCAGAAGACCTTTCAGGATGGCGGCCATGGCGTTCTTTTCCGGCGGCTTTTCCTCTGTCGTCTCGCCGGCCGATGCCGGCCGGGCGACGGTCGCGTCCGGCTTGGGCTTGCGCTCGGGCTTCGGCTCGGTGATGGCGTGGACGCGGTTGGCGAAGGTGGCGTCGGCGCCTTTCACCAACTCGCCGGCGTTGTCGGCGATGGCGTCGAGCAGGCGCACCAGCCAGTCGCGGTCGGCCTTGGCGAAGTCGGAGAGAACGTGGGCGTGGACGAGGGCCTTGTCGCCGGGGTGGCCGATGCCGAGCCGCATGCGACGATAGCCGTCGGTGATCTGCGAGGTGATGGACCTCAGGCCGTTGTGGCCGCCATGGCCGCCGCCGACCTTCATCCGGAGCTTGCCGGGCGGCAGGTCGAGCTCGTCATGGATGACGACGACGTCGGACGGGGCGAGCTTCAGGAAGCGCACGGCGTCGCCCACCGAACGGCCGCTCTCGTTCATGTAGGTCTGCGGCTTCATGAGCAGCACGCGTTCGCCGTCGATGGTGCCTTCGGCGACCTCGGCCTGAAAGTTCTTCCGCCAGGGAGGAAAGCGGTGGCGCGTATGGATGACGTCGGCCGCCATGAAGCCGATGTTGTGGCGGTTCGACGCATACTTGGCGCCGGGATTGCCGAGACCGACCAGAATGAGCACGCGCCTCTCCCGAAAAGATCAGGGGTTCCGACCTTGCGACCGGAACCCCGAATGTCAAACCGAAGACCTGAGTAATCAGGCCTTGGGGGCCTCGGCGGCGGCCGGAGCGGCCGTCTCTTCCGAGGTGCCGGCAGCCGAGCCGACGATGGTGGCGACGGAGAAGTCGTCGTGATCGACCAGCTTGGCGCCTTCCGGCAGCGTCACGGCGGAGATGTGCACGGAATCGCCGATATCGAGCGTGCTGACGTCGACCGTCAGGTGCTCGGGGATGTTGTTGGCGGACACCAGGAGCGCCACTTCGTGGGCGGTGATGTTCAGCACGCCACCGCGCTTGATGCCGTTCGACTTGTCCTGGCCGACGAAATGCACCGGCACGTCAACGGTCACCTTGGTGGTGTCGGACACGCGGATGAAGTCGACGTGGACGAGGAAGTCGGTCACCGGGTCGAGCTGGTAGTCGCGCGGCAGGGCCTTGATCTCCTTGCCGTCGACCTTGAGGGTGACGACGTGGGTCAGGAAGCCACCGGCGTGCAGCTTCAGGAAGGTTTCCTTGGTGTCGACCGCGATCGACAGCGGCGGCTGCTTGTCGCCATAAACGACGGCGGGCGTCTTGCCTTCACGGCGCAGGGCGCGGGCGGACCCCTTTCCCACCCGGTCACGCGGCGAGGCGACGAGCTCGTAGGTCTGAGCCATTTTCTCGTGCTTTCATCTTCGGATTACTGGCGGCGGCGGCCACGCGGCCGATGCCGATCCGGCGCTCCCTCCAGGGGGGTCGGCGCGGATGCGGGCGCTATAGCGGAAACGCTCGGCGAAGGCAAGGGAATGCGAGGGTTTCCGGGCCATTGGGCGGCGGGAGACGGCCGCCTTTTCGAACCACCCGCCGGTGGACGGGCATCTCCTGCGTCATCGGACGGATGCGCGGCATTCCGATCTGGAAAACTCGATGAAAACGTTTAGGAAAGGCGGGGCTGGCATTTCCACGTGCGGCATGACAGGAGCAGGGGCGATGGCGACGGACGGCAAGAGCATGCGGGAAGAGATTTTTCGCGAGCTCACGGAGAACATCCTTCCCTTCTGGCAGGGCCGCATGCGCGATCCGAAGGGCGGCTTCTTCGGCGCCGCCGATTGCGATGGTATCGTTGACAAGGCCGCGCCGCGCGCCGCCGTGGTCAACGCCCGCATTCTCTGGACCTTCGCCACCGCGACGCGCGTGCTCGGCGCGAGTTACGCCGCCACCGCCGACTGGGCCTTCGACGACCTTCGCAGCCGCTTCATCGACGGCGAGCATGGCGGGCTCTACTGGCTCGTCGACGCCGAGGGGCGGCCGCTGTCGGACCGCAAGCAGATCTACGCCCAGGCCTTCGCCATCTACGCCTTCTCCGAATATGCCCGCGCCACCGGCAACCGCGAAGCCCTGGGGCTGGCGATCGAGCTGTTCCGGCTGATCGAGAAGCATGCCGCCGACCGCGAGCGCGGCGGCTATATCGAGGCGCTCGACCGCGCCTGGGGCGCGCTCGACGACATGCGCCTGTCGGAGAAGGATATCAACAGCCCGAAGTCGATGAACACCCACCTCCACATCATGGAGGCCTACACTAACCTCCTGAGGATCTGGCGCGATCCGGCGCTGGTGGCGCGGCAGTCGGCGCTGATCGCCGTCACGCTCGACCGCATCGTCGACAGCCGCACCGGGCACTTCAAGCTGTTCTTCGACATGGGCTGGCGCTCTCTGAACGACCATGTTTCCTACGGCCATGACATCGAGGGCAGCTGGCTGCTGGTCGAGGCCGCCGAGGTGCTGGGCGACGAGGTATTGATCGCAAGGGCGAGGGCGGCCGCCGTGATGATGGCCGAGCGGACGCTGGCCGAGGGGCGCGACCGCGACGGCAGCCTTCACTACGAGGCGCATGGCGACGGCAGCCTGATCGACGCCAACAAGCATTGGTGGCCACAGGCCGAGGCGCTGGTCGGCTTCCAGAACGCCTGGGAGATGACCGGCAACCCGGCGTTCCGGGATGCGGTGCGCGACGTCTGGGCCTTCATCCGCGATCATGTTGCCGACCATGCCCATGGCGAATGGCATGCCAAGCTGACGCCCGACGGACGGCCCTACACGGCGGAAGAAGATGCCGACGCCTGCCTCGCCGGTCCGTGGAAGTGCCCCTATCACAACGCCCGCGCCTGCTTCGAGATGCTGGCCCGGCTCAAGGGGTGAGCGCGTAGAGAGGCGTGGAAAGCTCGGAGGCTGGATGCCCTATATATGCCGAGCGCTCCATTCTGCCTGAGATCCTGCGCCTTCGCGCAGGATGACAAAATTATATAATTAAAACAAACATATAGTCGTCATCCTGCGCGAAGGCGCAGGATCTCGGGCCGGAAGAAGCGCAAGATCGATATAGGGCGCCCAAACCTGGCGCCCACCATCTAAATGAACAGGCTCGACACCGACTGCTCGGCGGCGGTGCGCGAGATGGCCTCGCCGATCAGCGGGGCGATGGAGATCCAGCGCAGCTTGGGGCTGTTCTCGAAGTCCTCGGTCGGCTGGATGGAGTTGGTGAACACCATTTCCTTCAGCTTCGAGGCGGTGATGCGGGCGATGGCGCCGCCGGTCAGAACGCCATGGGTGGCGTAGGCGGTGACCGACTTGGCGCCCTGGGCGAGCAGCGCCTCGGCGGCGTTGCACAGCGTGCCGCCGGAATCGACGATGTCGTCGACGAGAATGCAGTCGCGGCCATTGACGTCGCCGATGATGTTCATCACCTCCGACTCGCCGGGCCGCTCACGGCGCTTGTCGACGATGGCGAGCGGCGCGTCGATGCGCTTGGCCAGCGCGCGGGCGCGGACCACGCCGCCGACGTCGGGCGACACGATCACCACGTTGTCGGTGGCGTAACGCTCCTTGATGTCGCGTACGAACACCGGCGCGGCGAACAGGTTGTCGGTGGGGATGTCGAAGAAGCCCTGGATCTGGCCCGCGTGCAGGTCGAGGGTGAGGACGCGGTCGACGCCAGCGTTGGTGATCAGGTTGGCGACCAGCTTGGCCGAGATCGGCGTGCGGCCCTGCGAGCGGCGATCCTGCCGGGCGTAGCCGAAGTAGGGCAGGACGGCCGTGATGCGCTTGGCCGAGGAACGACGGAGCGCATCGGTGATG
This sequence comes from Pleomorphomonas sp. NRK KF1, assembly GCF_023721755.1. GTDB lineage: Bacteria > Pseudomonadota > Alphaproteobacteria > Rhizobiales > Pleomorphomonadaceae > Pleomorphomonas. The sequence goes on from NZ_JAMDLH010000007.1 coordinate 204,617, forward strand.
ATCAACAGCTCCATCAGGTTGTCGTTGGCCGGGTAGCTGGTCGACTGGAGGACGAAGACGTCCTCGCCGCGCACATTCTCGAGGATTTCGACGAAAATCTCCTGGTCGGCGAAGCGGCGCACCGAGGTCTTGGTGAGCGGTTTCTCCAGATAATCGGAGACCTGTTCGGCCAGCTTCGGGTTGGAGTTTCCAGCGACAAGTTTCATGAACGTCGACCTCGCGAAAAGACCACGCCGCCCTGAACGGGGCGGCGACCGGCTGGCTGGCTCAGATTTGCGCGCCTTTTAGCAGCGCGGCGGGGACGCGTAAACACGCGATCTCGCGAATGCAGCCATGCTCCCGGCGTTTTGCGCCGACTTATTAATGAGTCAGAGCGTGCCGGCCAGCGGGTTCGTCTGGGCGGTGCCTGCCTGGGCGGTCGGGGCGCCCGCCACGGACGGGCGCGGCAGACGGTTGATCCAGGCGTAAACGTCCTCGACGGTGCGGGCTGCCACGTTGTCGAGCGCCGTTCCGTCGACGCTGTTCCAGGGATCGTTGCCGGCGGCGCCGGTGATCTCGACGCCGGAGAAGCGCAACACGCGAGCGCCGCTCTGATCGATGATGTCCCAGACGTAGGTGACGTTGGTGCCGACGTCGCCACCGACGGCCGACAGATATCCCCAGACGTGATAGGTGGCCGAAGGATCGGTGCGACGGACGAGGCGCAGGTTGCGCGCCTGGGCGTGCTTGGCGATCGCCCGGGCCAGTTCATCCTGCTTGTTGGTCGGCACGCCCTTGATCTGATCGAAGGAGAAGGTGGCGACGGCCGCCGGGACGGCGGGCGCGGCCGGCTGGGTCGCCTCGGGCGGCGCCGGCACGGTCGGTCCGGCAACGGCGGCGGCTTTCGGCCGGGCGGGAGCGGTCGACTGGCAGGCGGCGAGGACGGAGGCGAGGGCGATCGCCAGGACCACGCCCGGCAGCCGGAGCGATCCGGTACGCTTCGTTCCGCTCAGAAAACCCATCCATCAGCCTCCCGGCAAATCACAGCCGTGTGCGGTTAGAGCATTTTTCGGCTCGTCTGGAAACCGTTTTTGCGTTGTGTAGCCCTTGGTTGGAGGACAGGCGTCACGATCCCTCGAGCGCGATGGCGGCGAGATGCCGGCCGTAGTCGGCCTCGCCGTTCAGCGTCATGCGGCGATAGGAAAAGAAGCGCGCCTCGTCGCCATAGGTGCAAAGGGCGAGGTTGGTGGCGCGGATGCCGGCCCGCTCCAGCCGGAAGATGATGTAGCCGGGCAGATCGAACATGGCGTGCCCCGCTCGCTTCGAAGGCGAGAACCAGCGGTCGATGGCCTCGCCGGCCTCGCGGAATCGGGCGACGAACTCCGGCCCCACCTCGTAGGCGGCGGCGGAGATCGTCGGGCCGAGGCTGGCCATGATGTCGCCGCGCCGGCTGCCGAGCCTGACCATGGCGTCGATGGTCGCTTCGAGAACGCCGGTGAAGGCGCCCTTCCAGCCGGCATGGGCGGCGCCGACGACGCGCGCCTCGGCGTCGGCGAACAGCACCGGGCCGCAGTCGGCGTGGCTGGTGCCCAGCGCGATGCCGGGAACGCGGGTGACGAGGGCGTCGGCCTCGGGATTGTCCTCGACGGCCCAGGGATCGGTCACCACCACGACGTCGGGCGAATGCACCTGGTAGAGCGTGACCAGCTTGTGGCGCGGAACGCCGATGGCATCGGCGATGCGGCCGCGGTTCTCGGTGACGTTGGCGCGGGCGTCCTTGGAGCCATAGCCGGTGTTGAGGCTGGCGTAGAGCCCGCCCGACACGCCGCCCTCGCGGGTGAACCAGCCGTGGCGGATGCCGGGGAGGGCCGAAAGGACGGGCGAACGGACGATCATCGGTGTGTTCCGGAGAAGGGCGTTTGGTGCGGCTTATCTTCCTCAAATGACGATGCAATCGCGACGATTTTCGGGCGGCCTTCGGGAAAGAGGGTGAAGTTTCCCTAAACGTGCCCGAGGACGCTTGCCCTAGGAAGCTTGCCCGAGAAGCTTGCGCGAAGATGCCTGCATGGATCGCCACGCCGTGCGTCAGAACCCCGGCAGGGCCAGCGGCGGGTGCGTCACCGCCATCGCCTTGAACAGCGTGCCCATTTCGTCCGGGCCGGCCAGCCGCTCCACGGCGGCGACGATGTTCGCTTGATCCTCGGCGCTACGGCCGGAGCCGAGCGCGCCCGCCCGTTCGGTGAGGCCCATGGCCAGCAGGAAGTCGCCCTGCGTCACCGGCCCCAGCACGGCGGCGCCCTCGGCAGTCGCGGCGCGAGCGAGGCGGTCGAAATCGACGTGGGCGGTGAGGTCGCATTCACCGGGTTCGCGCAACGGATCGGCGTAGTGGTGGGCGCGCACCGCTTGCAGCGTCTCGCCGAAGCCGCTCTTCACGTGACCGTAGTCGAAGATCAGCGCCGCGCCGCCGTGCTGCACGAGGCGGTGGGCAAGCGTGCCGACGATCGCCTCGGCCGGTCGATTGATTTCGGCCACGGCGCCGAGCGGCGCCTCGGCCGCGCCGGCCGGCAGCAGCGCCAGATCGGGGGCGGCGGCGCCGATGCCGAAGGCGAGATTGCCGTCATCGTCGAGGCCGACGACGCGCTCGCGCCAGCCGCGTTCGCTCCGGACGAACTGGCGGATCGGCAGGGCGTCGAAGAACTCGTTGGCGACGACGATCAGCGGCCCGTCGGGCAGGTCGTCGATGCGGTCGTGCCAGATGGGGCTGGCAAGACCGGTGAGGCCGGCGGCCTGCCGGCGGCGCAGCTCGGGGCTGATCTCGACGAGATGGACCTCGGCGGCGCGGATGAAGCCGGGGTCGACGCGGCCGGCCCTGAGCAGATCGGCCATCAGCGTGCCGCGTCCGGGGCCAAGCTCGACCAGCGACAGGCGCGCCGGCCGGCCCAGCGCCTCGTAGGCGGCGACGCACCAGATGCCGATCAGCTCGCCGAACATCTGGCTGATCTCAGGCGCGGTGATGAAATCGCCCTCAAGGCCGATGGCGGTGCGGGTGGTGTAGTAGCCGTGGTCCGGGTCGGACAGGACGAGGCTCATGTAGTCGGCGACCGAGATGGGGCCGACGGCGCCGATCAGCCTGATGATCTTGTCTTCGAGCGCCGTCATGACGATGGCTCCGGCCGCCGCGTCCGGCCGCCGAGCGCCAGGGCGATCAGGATGACGGCCGCGATGGCGGTGACGATCGACAAGAGCATGCCCATGGTCAGGAAGTTGTCGAAGAGGAAGCCGACCTGCGGGTCGGGCTCGCGCACCGTTTCGACCAGCGTACGGGCGGCGGCATAGATCAGGCCGAAGATGCCGACGGCAAGACCTGGCTTCTTGAGAATACCGGCCTTCCAGACGAGCGGCGTCAGCACGGCGAAGATCAGGAGGCCTTCGAGACCGGCCTCGTAGAGCTGGCTCGGGTGGCGGGGCAGGCCGTCGGAGTTGGGGAAGATGAAGGCCCAGGGCACGTCGGTGACGCGGCCGTAGAGCTCGCCGTTGACGAAGTTGGCGAGCCGGCCGAGGAAGAGGCCGACGGGCACGGCGGTGGCCGTGAGGTCGAATACCGTCAAGACGTTGAGGCCGCGCCGTCGGGCGAACAGGTATTGGGCGATGGCTGTGCCGATGAAGCCGCCGTGCACCGACATGCCGCCGTGCCAGATTTGCAGGATCTCCCAGGGATTCTCGCGATAGGCCTCGAAATTGTAGAACAGGATGTAGCCGATGCGGCCGCCCAGCACGACGCCGAGCGTCATCCACACCAGGAGATCGTCGATGTCGGTGGCCTTTGGCCGCTTGAGGCCGTCCCAGAGCCGCTCCTTGTCGACCATGCGGATGATGTACCACCAGCCGAAGATCAGCCCGGTCACGTAGGCGAGTCCGTACCAGCGGATGGAGATCGGACCGAACTCCAGGAGAACGGGGCTGATCGGCGGGAAGGGCAGGGCGAAGAGCGGCATCGTGGTCCTTCTGTCGGATGTCGGCGCGGAACCCCGAAGGTGACATCTCCCGCGAGCGAGGATTGATGGGCGTTTCCGGACTCGTCAAGCCTGATCAGGGCTTAACTTTGGCAATCGCCCGTCCGGTTTTGGTCTTCCAGCCAAAATATGGGGGTTATCGGCCCTCCCGACGACTTCTCCGGGTCTCCCTGCATCTTCCGCTTGAAGCGGAGCCGGCGAGGGGCCAAATAGAGGGTCTGGCCCGCCATTCGGAGACGACTGCCATGACGACCGGCCCGCAGGGACGCATCTACGACGAATTCGCCAAGCTGATGAACGACGCCGCCGGCCTCGCCCAGTCGGCCGGGCGTGAGGTTTCCTCGGTCTTCCGTGCCCAGGGCGAGAAGTTCGCGTCCGAACTCGATCTCGTGCGTCGCGAAGACCTGGAAACGGTGCAGGACATCGCCACGCGCGCGCTGGCCGAGGTGGAGCGGCTCAACGCCCGCGTCGCCGAGCTGGAGAAGCGGCTTTCCCACAACGAGGCGGAGGTTGCAGCCGTCGCCGAGGAGGCCGTGGGTCCCGAAGGCCCGTGAGGGCTTCCGTTTTCATGCCCTTCCGGCTTATCCTGTCGTCAACGTGAGATTCGTGCGCTCCTGTATTTCGGATCGGCGCATGTCGGGTTGCTGCATTCCGGGGCGGTTTCGGCCGCTTCGGTGTTGTCGGTAGGCGTTTTGCGGCCACCGGCTAAAAGGTGTCGGCGTCGGCGTTCCCGCCCCGGTGCGGAGCAACGAAGGTCGACATCGGTATCGGCACACGCTGTTCCGCAGCGGCAACCCTGGAGGTCAAGATGACCCTCATCGACGTGCATCCCGAGCGAACCGCCAATCCCGTGGACGAGATCGAGCTCCTCGCCGCGCAGAACGACTGGACGTTCGAGCGCTCCGACGAGGACGAGATCGCCATCTCCATCGCTGGCGACGACACGGACTACAACGTCGCCGTCACCTGGCTCTCCGAGATCGAGGCGCTGCATGTCGCCTGCGCCTTCGACATCAAGGTGCCGGCCGCCCGCCGGAACGAGGTGACCAAGCTCCTGGCGCTGATCAACGAGCAGCTCTGGATCGGCCATTTCGACATCTGGCAGGCCGAGGGCGTGGTCATGTACCGCAACACGCTGCTGCTGACTGGGCAGGCCGAGGTGACCAACGAACAGATGGAGGCGCTGATCGAAACGGCGGTCGACACCTGTGAACGGCACCGCCTCGCCTTCGATTTCGCGGTGCGCGGCGGTCGCAACGCCAAGGAGGCGCTGACCCTGGCGCTGATGGAAACCGTCGGCGAGGCCTGAGCCTTTCAGGCATGAAACGACCAAGGTCCCGGTCGCGTCGGCGGTCGGGACCTTGCTTTTGAGCCCGGTCGCTCAGCCCGGTCGCTCAGCCATGGGCCTTCTTTTTGGTGATGCTGCCGCCATCGGCTGACGCAGCGGTCGCTGATATGATAGAGAGCCGCCCCGTCACGAATCCCAGAGACCATGACAGACGATCCCGATTTCACTGCCGATACCGACGCCGACGACGCCCCGACCGCCGAGCTGCCCGAGCTCGAGGACGCGGTGGAGGAAGAGGGGGGCGAGATCGATCTGTCGACGGCGGAGACCCGGCGCGGCGTCGAGGTGGTGCAGGCCATGGTGCGCCTGTTGCCCAACAGCCCCGGCGTCTATCGCATGCTGTCGCCGTCGGGCGACGTGCTCTACGTCGGCAAGGCGAAGAGCCTCAAGAAGCGGGTGACCAACTACACCCGGCTCGGCCAGCTGCCGACCCGCATCATCCGCATGGTGCAGGCGACGGCGGCGATGGAATTCGTCGTCACCAAGACCGAGACGGAAGCGCTGCTTCTCGAAGCCAACCTGATCAAGCAGCTCCGGCCGCGCTTCAACGTGCTCTTGCGCGACGACAAGAGCTTCCCTTATATCCTGATCACCGGCGATCACGTGGCGCCGCAGCTCGTCAAGCATCGCGGCGCCCGCTCGCGCAAGGGCAGCTTCTTCGGCCCCTTCGCCTCGGCATCGGCGGTGACGGCCACCATCAACGCCATGCAGAAGGCCTTCCTGATCCGCACCTGCTCGGACGGCGAGTTCGAGACGCGGACGCGCCCCTGCATGCTCTACCAGATCAAGCGTTGCTCGGCGCCCTGCACCGGCGAGATCGACGCCGTCGGCTATGCCCGGCTCGTGGGCGAGGCCAAGGATTTCCTCTCCGGCAAGAGCCGCCAGATCAAGGAGCAGCTGGCGATCGAGATGCACGCGGCGTCCGAGAACCTCGATTTCGAGCGAGCCGCCCGCTGCCGTGATCGCCTCGCCGCGCTATCCCACGTGCAGAGCCGGCAGGGCATCAATCCGCAAGGCATCGAGGAGGCCGACGTGTTCGCCGTCCATCAGGAGGGCGGGCAGACCTGCGTCGAGGTGTTCTTCTTCCGCACCGGCCAGAACTGGGGCAACCACGCCTTCTTCCCCAAGGCCGGCGGCACCGAGGCCGGCGAGGCGCTGTCTTCGTTCATCGCCCAGTTCTACGACGACAAGCCATGCCCATCGCTGATCCTGGTCAGCCATGCCTTCGAGGACATGGCGCTGATGACCGAGGCGCTCACAGAGAAGGCCGGCCGGCGCGTCGAGGTTCTCAGGCCGCAGCGCGGCGAGAAGAAAGAGGTCGTCGAGCAGGCGGTGCAGAACGCCCGCGAGGCGCTGGCCCGCCGCATGGCCGACACGTCGAGTCAGCTGAAGCTCTTGGAAGGGGTCGGCCGGGTGTTCGGTCTTGCCGAGACGCCGAAGCGCATCGAGGTCTACGACAACGCCCATATCATGGGCTCCAACCCGGTGGGCGGCATGATCGTCGCCGGCCCGGGCGGCTTCGTGAAGAACCAGTATCGCAAGTTCAACATCCGCTCGACCGACATCACGCCGGGCGACGACTTCGGCATGATGCGCGAGGTGATGGAGCGGCGCTTCTCCCGCCTGGTCAAGGAGCATGGCAGCCGCGCCGAGGCGCCGCGCGACGAGGACGGCTTCGGGCCATGGCCGGACCTGGTGCTGATCGACGGCGGCGCCGGTCAATTGTCGGCGGTGAAATCGATCATCGACGAACTCGGCATCACCGACATCCCCTTGGTGGGCGTCGCCAAGGGGCCGGACCGCGACGCCGGCCGCGAGCGCTTCTTCGTGCCGGGCCGGCCGGATTTCATGCTGCCGACCCGCGACCCGGTGCTCTACTTCATCCAGCGCATGCGCGACGAGGCGCACCGCTTCGCCAACGGCAGCCATGCCGTCAGGCGCTCCAAGCAGATTTCCGAGGGCGGCCTGCAGGAGATCCCCGGCGTCGGCCCGACGCGCAAGCGGGCGCTGCTCAACCATTTCGGCACGCTGAAGGAAATCGAGCGTGCGGCGCTCACCGATCTCGAAAAGGTGCCCGGCATCTCAGCCGCCACCGCCAAGGCCATCCACGACTATTTCCGGAAAGGGTAAGGGTCGGCGGCGCTTCGGCTATCGCCACCGAGAGAATCCGGGCACAAGAAAGTCGGCTGTCTGCGAATCGCGAGCGTGGCGGTCTGGCGTTGCCCGGAGTTTCCGATGATAGGTCTGAAGGCTTTTGGTCTGGCCCTGCCGCTGATGCTGTTGATCGCAGGCTGCGCTTCCGTTCCCTTGAAACAAGCGGGCACGCTGTCGTCCTACGACAGGCTTGGCGAGCCGAAGGGAAGCCTGTCGAAGGCACGGGTCTATGTGGACGGCAACGGCCTCGCCCCGTTGCAGAAGGCCCGGATCGTGCCGACGGTTTTTGCCTTCGGTGCATTGCCGCGAATTGCGGACCCGGCGGATCGAACCCTGGTGACCAACGCCATCGATCGTGCGCTGTGTGTCGCCCTCAGCGACAGGTACCAGATGGTGCCGACCGGACAACCGGCCGACCTGACGGTGCGGGCCGTGGTCACCGACGTCGTGCCGACCAACAAGGCGATGGCCGGGGTTTCGGCCGTGGTCTCGCTTGGAACCGGCTTCGTCCTGCCCGTGGGCATTCCGCGCCTTCCGATCGGGCTGGGTGGACTTGCCGTCGAAGCCGAAGCGCTGGACAAGGCGGGGGTGCAGCGCGCCGCAATCGTCTGGGCGCGCGGCGCCAACTCCATCCAGGACAATCCCTTGGTTTCCGAGGTCGGCGACGCCTATGGCATGGCCGCCAGTTTCAGCAACGAGTTTGCGCGACTGCTGGTGCTCGGCAAGGAACCCGAGGGACTGGACCTGTCGCTGCCGTCGGGGCAGCGGCTGCAGTCCTGGTTCGGAGGCAAGCCCAAGTATCCGGCCTGCGACGCATTCGGCCGGGCGCCTGGGCTGGCCGGCGTCGTTGCCGGCAAGGTCGGCGCGCCGCCGGAGTGGACCGACAGGCGTCCGGCGCCGACCGCCCAGTACTGATTGCCCGTTGCTGTTCGGAGAGAGAGGAGCGGCACCTACAGCAGGCTGGCGCCCACGTTGATCGCCAGGGCCAGGATGGCGGTGTTGAAGAAGAAGGCCAGCACCGAGTGGGCGAGCGCCACGCGGCGGATGCGCGGCGAGGCGATGGCGACGTCGGCCGTCTGGGCGGCGACGCCGATGGTGAAGGCGAAATAGGCGAAGTCCCAGTAGCCGGGTTCCTCAATGCGGTCGGGGAAGATCAGGCCCGGCTTTTCCCTGAGATACCCCTCGCGCAGATAGTAGTCATGGGCATAGTGCAGGGCCATGATCGTGTGGACGAACAGCCAGCTCATCACGATGGTGAGGGCGGCGATTCCCGCCCGCCAGAAGCGGAAGGGATCGCCGGCGCCGGCCTGCAGGAGCTCGGCGCCGATGGCGACGAGGCTCGACAGCGTCGCCGCCATCGACAGGAGAATGATCGTCCATTCGCCCTCGTCGTGCTGGGCGGCCCGGCGCCGCAGCTCATGGACGTCGGATCGGATCATCATCGTCCAGGTGGATGCAAGATAGAGGGCGACGCCGGCGTCCCAGCCGACCAGCAGGCGGCTCTGGCCGGTGAAGACGGTTGACGAGGCGATGCCGGCGGCGATGCCGACGGCAATGCTGGTCAACAGACGCGGCCTTATCTTGAGGGCATGCAGTCCTCGGAGAACGAAGGGGCGTCGAGGCTTGGGTACGATCATGGCGCCTCGCGGTGGCGGTTGGTTGCCGCAGCTTGATCCGGCTTTCCGCCGGAAGCAATCGGTGTTCGTCTCGCACTCCTGCGACGATTGTCTCCGTTCTATGAACAGTCTGTTCTGAAAAAGATGATATTATAGCTCATATTAATTGACATGAATCACAGAGGTCGATCTGGCGTGAGTTCAGGCTGTCCACATGCCCTGAACGGCAATGGAGATTGATCATGCCTCATCCGACCGATACAGACCGCGACCGCCTCATCATCCCGGCGCTCGGGCCGTTTTACCAGAGGGTTGCCCAGCCGTTGGCCTTTGTGGCGCTTCGGATTGCCGTTGGCCTGACACTGGCTGTCGAGGGGTGGCCGAAGATTGCCGCGCCGCTGGCCCAGGTCGGCTTCGTCGAGGGCATCGGCTTTCATCCCGGTTGGGTGTGGTCGCCGGTGTTGGCTGCGTTGCAGTTCTTCGGCGGGATTTTGATCGCCATCGGATTGTTCACCCGGGCGGCGGCTCTGGCCAATGGCGTAATGCTGGCCGTCACCCTGTGGTTTCACTTTGCCCATCCTTATGGCGAGACCTTTCTGACCTCGGCCGGCATCGACGCGTTGAAGGCCGGAGGCGATCTCTTCACGCCGCCGGCGATCGCTCGTCTGGCGGACGGAGGCAAGGCCTTCTTGGAGACCGTTCAGACGAAGGCGGAGCAGGCCTCGCTGTTCTGGGCGGGCGCGACGTTTCTGTTCGCGGCGTTCGGCGGGGGCTGGCTTTCGCTCGACCAGCGGCTTCGCAAGGTGTTCTGAAGGGGGCGGGGTTGGCGGTCGTTCTCCGATCGCTGACGCTCCGATTGTCCGGGCGTAACGGGGTGGCTGGTCGCCCCCTTGCGCTCAGGCCTCTTCGACCAGCGTTTGCCGCAAGAGGAAGTCGCGAAGCTCGGCCCGTTCCTCGACATTGACGCTGGTCAGGTCGGCCAGCCATACGCCGTCCGCCGCGAGGCGGATGGCGGCAAGTGCGACCGTGCCGTCGGTGGTCCGATGTCGGTCCGATCGGCCCTGCACCCAGTTCGCCCAACGTTCGCGGAGGTGCGGGTCGGTCAGCATGGAGATGGCGATCGCCGCCCAGGCGGCGCCACCTGTCTCCGGTTCTAGATCGAAGACCGAGTCGAGATAGGCTCGTGTGAAGGCGCCTTGGGGGATCGGATCGGCGCCGATCTTTTCGTCCAGTTGGCGGTCGAGTTCTTCCAGCAGGTCGTTGAAGACCGCGTCGATCAGGGCCTGCTTGTTCGGGAAGTGATGGAGCAGGCCGCCCTTGGTGACGCCGGCCGCGTCGGCGACGGACTGCATGGTAACGGCGGCAAGCCCCTGTTCGACAGCCAGTTTTGCTGCGTGATCGAGGAGGGCACGGTGCACGAGCTCCGGCTGCTTTCTTCGCCGGTAGCCTGTTTCCGGATACTCCTTTTTCATCTCAGTGAACTGCGCTTCGCGACATGGTGTTGAGGACGATGGCCCCTAGCACAATCAGGCTCATGCCGACCATTGCCCAGAGGTCGAGGGCCTGACGGAAGACGAGAACGCCGACGGCGGCGGTCAGCACGATGCCGACACCGCTCCAGATCGCATAGGCGATGGCGAGCGGGATCACCTTCAGCGCCTGCGACAGGAAGAAGAAGGCGGCGGTGAAACAGATGGCCATGCCGATCGTGGGCAGCGCCTTGGAGAACTGCTCGCTCTTCTGAAGTAGCGAAGAGCCCGTCACTTCCGAGACGATGGCAAGCGCGAGAAAGCCGTAGGCGGCGAGCGGTGGATTCATTATTGGCTCCTGAAAGCGATTGAAAAGATACCGGATGGTCGGTTTCTTTTCAAGCGCCGGAGCGGCCGTCATTCAAGGGACGCATGCGCGTGTGATGGCTTCACGCCACGGTGATCGCCGAACTCTCGGCGGGCGCGTTTCTTCCTCGCTCCGACCCTTGCCCTCGGGATGGCATCGTGCAATGTCATTGGCGGATCAACAGATGTCGGCGCCATGAAATTCGTTTGGTCCCTGCCCAATATTCTCACCTATCTCCGCATCGTCGCCGTTCCGGCGGTGGTCGCCGCTTTCTATCTGGAAGGCGACACGGGGCGCTGGTTGGCCTTCGGCCTGTTCGCCGCCGCGTCGATCACCGACTATTTCGACGGCTATCTGGCCCGCCTGTGGAAGCAGCAATCGACGCTCGGGCGTATGCTCGACCCGATTGCCGACAAGCTTCTGGTGTCGGTCTGCCTGCTGGTGCTCACCTATCACGGCACCATCGGCGGTTTCTCGCTGTGGGCGGCGGTGATCATCCTGATGCGCGAGATCTTCGTCTCCGGCCTCAGGGAGTTTCTCGCCGACCTCAAGGTCAGCGTGCCCGTCACGCGCCTTGCCAAGTGGAAGACGACGCTGCAACTGATCGCCATCGGCATCCTGCTGCTCGGGCCGACCGGCGACAAGCTGGTGAACGGCATCACCGAGCTCGGCATCGCCATGCTGTGGACGGCGGCGCTCGTCACGCTCTACACGGGCTACGACTACTTCCGCAGCGGCGTTGTCTACCTGATGGAGGAGAGCCATGAGCCGTGAGCCGGTGCTGATCCGCTATTTCGCCTGGGTGCGCGAGCGTATCGGTCTTTCCGAGGAGCGACTGGCGCTGCCGGAGACGGTGGCGACGGCGGGCGATCTCGTCCGTTGGCTGTCGGAGCGCGGCGAGGCCTATGCCTATGCCTTCGAGGCGCCCGAGACGATCCGCGTCGCCGTCGACCAACTGCACATCGAGCAGGACGAGCCGCTTGGCAACGCCCGCGAGATCGCCTTGTTCCCGCCGATGACGGGCGGCTGACGCCATGGACGCCGCGACGCCGCGCATCACCGTCCGCGTCGGGCCCGACGATTTCGACGTCGGCGCCGAGATCGACGCCCTGCAGGCCGGAGACCCCGCCGTCGGCGCCGTCACCAGCTTCGTCGGCTATTGCCGCGACGAGGGTGGTCGTCTCTCCGCGCTGGAACTGGAGTATTATCCCGGCATGGCCGAGGCGGAGATCGGCCGCGTGGTAGGCGAGGCCGTCGCCCGCTGGCCGCTTCTCGCTGTCACCGTCATCCATCGCGGCGGCCGCATCAGGCCGGGCGAACGCATCGTGCTGGTCGTCGTGTCGTCAAGCCACCGCGAGGCGGCCTTCGCCGCCTGCGACTACATCATGGACTTCCTCAAGACCCGCGCCCCCTTCTGGAAGAAGGAGCACCCGGCCGACCGCAGCGAAGGCGGCTGGGTGGAGGCGAAGGCCCACGACGACGCGCGGGCCGAGCGTTGGGGCGAGAAGGGTTAGGATCTAGCCTCGTCAGTTTTTGCCGCAGCGGCCGTTTTCGGCACGTATCGGACGCCATCCAGGTCCTTGAAGTGCGCATCGCAAGTCAGGAGGTCAGCCTCGAATAGCTGCGCTGTCGCGTACACGATGGCGTCGGCCATTGCCAGCTTGTGTCGCAGCCCGATTTCGGCGGCTGTCAGAGCCATATCGGTGTCAAGCGGAACGACAATGCACTTCTGGCTGAAGGCGGCCACGTCTTCGGCCAGGCTCTCTCCTGCGGTGCGCAGAAGAAATTTCGCCATTTCGAGCTGCACGATGGTCGGAACCAGCCACTCATGACGGCCCGGGAGCTCGGCGGCAATGAGTTGCCCTGTCGTGGAGCCACTCATGTACTCGAGCCATGCGGATGTGTCGACGACGCGCATCAGTAACGGTCGTTGCGGTCGCGGTAATCCTCAACGTCCACGCCGGCCAGCGTACCGGCGAGGTCTTCGATCTTCGGCACGGGAACGAGAAGGACGCCGGAGCCCTTGGGGATAAATGCGAACTCTTGGCCCGGCTTCCACTTCCGGGCGTTTCGGACGGCCTTCGGGATGGAAATCTGGAACTTTGATGAGAGAGTGGCGGTTTCGGACATTGGCAGCATCCACGATCGATCGGCTATCGGTAAGACAGTATCACCGATAGCCCTGTTCCTGTAGGTGCCAAAGCCCACGACGACGCGTGGGCCGAGCGGTGGGGCGAGAAGGGTTAGGAGCCCGCCCTGATCAGCTTGGCCGGGTCGCCGAACTTGCCGTCGCGATAGTCGGCGTAGGCTTGGCGAATCTCGTCTTCGCTGTTCATGACGAAGGGGCCGTGCGCCACCAGGGGCGCGTCGATCGGCGTGGCATGGCCGAACAGCAGCACGGCGTCGTCGGCGGCGCCGACCACGAAGCTGTCGTCATCGTCGGTGAGTTCCACGAGGTGGTACTTGTCGACCGCCGTGCCCGCGACGTCGACTCGGCCGGCGACGACATAGAGGAAGACGTGCCGCCCTTTCGCGGCCTGAAGGGCCGCTTTGGCGCCGGCCTTCAGCTCCACCCAGGACATGAAGACCTCCGTCAGCGACTTGACCGGGCCGGTTGCCCCGCCGAATTCGCCGGAGACCAGGTTGAGCGTGCCTTTGCCGGCGGCGATCGACAGGGCGGGAATGTCGGCCCGCTGCACGCCGGTGTAGTGCGGATCGGTCATCTTCAGAGACGGCGGCAGATTCACCCAGAGCTGCAAGATTTCCAGCGGTCCGCCTTCGCGCTTGAAGGCGTCGGGCGACAGTTCTGCGTGGACGAGGCCCGAGCCGGCCGTCATCCATTGCACGCCACCGGCTTCAATGATGCTCTCGTGGCCGCCGGTGTCGAGATGGGAGAGGCTGCCCTCGAGAATGAAGGTCACCGTCTCGAAGCCGCGGTGGGGGTGCGGGCCGAAGGGCAGGCCGCGATTGCCGGGCGGGTAGGTCTGCGGACCGTGGTGGTTGAGGAACAGGAAGGGATCCACCTGCTCGACGTCCGGTCCCGGCAGCGGCCGGCGGGTGACGAGATCGGCGATGTCGTCGCGATGGGCAGGGTGGACGGCGAGAACGCTACGCATGAAGGACCCTTCCGGCTGGCTACGCACTTCCGCCTAATATAGGCCACATTCGGAAACGGGCAACTTGCATCGATCGGTATCTTCCAGGCGAAGCGACGCGAGCGCACCGGCGGAGAAAGGTCTCGGCAGGCGGCGCGAAGATGGCTATGAGGCATGCACGGCGCTCCACAAGGCAAACTGGCTGGCGCCGGAAGGCGGGGACGACATGAAAGACGTGATGCGGTCCGGTTCGAGAAAAATCGTCCTGAGGCTCCTGCCGCTGCTTTGTCTCGGCTATGTGGCCGCCTATCTCGACCGCATCAACGTCAGCTTCGCCGCCCTGCAGCTCAATGAGGATCTCAGCCTGTCGCCGGCCGCCTATGGCCTCGGCGCCGGATTGTTCTTTGCCGGCTACGTGCTGTTCGAGGTGCCGAGCAACCTCATCCTGCGGCGCGTCGGGGCGAAGCTGTGGATCTCCCGGATCATGATCAGCTGGGGCGTCATCTCCGCCCTGACGGCCTTCGTCCACAACGAGGCCACGTTCTATCTCTGTCGCTTTCTGCTGGGCATCGCGGAGGCGGGCTTCCTGCCGGGCGTCATCCTCTACCTCAACCAGTGGCTACTGCCGCAGGACCGGGCGCGGGCCTTGTCGGTGCTTGCGTCCTCGACGGCGGTGGCCGGGCTGGTGGGCAGCCCGTTGTCGATGTGGCTCCTCGGCATGGACGGCCTCTGGGGCTTGCGCGGCTGGCAATGGCTGTTCGTCCTCGAAGGCCTGCCGGCGGTCATCCTCGGCGCGGCCATTCTCCTGACGCTGCCGAACACGCCGATGGCGGCGAAGTGGCTGACGAGCGCCGAGAAGTCGGCTCTCCAGGCCGCGCTGGACAGGGAAGCCGGATACCTGGAGCTCCACCAGTTCAACCGGCTCGGGCCGAACCTGTTCTGGACTGTCGGCCTGCTGGGGCTCGTCTATTTCTGCATGGTGCTGGGCATGTATGGCGTCGCTTTCTGGATGCCGCAGATCCTGAAGGACATCCTCGGCGGCGCGGACCTGTCGCTGCTCGGCTGGTACAACGCCATACCGTTCCTGGCGGCGATTCTGGGCATGCTGGCGATCGGCTGGAGTTCCGACCGTCTCGGCGAGCGAAAGCTGCATGTGATCGGCGCGCTCGCCCTGGCATCCGTCGGCTGCGTTCTCGCCGGCATGGCCACCGGGCTCGTCGGGACCCTCGTCGCACTGTCGCTGGCGTTGATCGGGCTCTGGTCGGTGATCGGGCCGTTCTGGGCCTTCACCACCGCGCGCATGGGTGGCCTTGCCGCGGCGGTCGGCGTGGCGCTGATCAACTCGATCGGCAACACCGGCGGCTTCTTCGGGCCCTACGTCATGGGTTGGCTGAAGAGCGCCACCGCCGACTATCGGGCCGGGCTCTACGTGCTGGCGCTCGTCCTCGTCGTCGGCGTGGTCTCGATGGCGCTGGTGCGTGGCGACAGGGCGGCGGAGACCGCCATCAAAGCCTGAGGGGAGGCCGTTCGTCGGCCCGGCCCCATCGGTCGAGGACGTTGGCGATGCGCCGCTCAAAACGCACTACCCGCTCGGCTGGCGGCTTCTCGGCCGAGTGAAGCGACAGCATGTTGAAGCGGACGCCCCGGGCGCAGGCGCCGAGGATGGCGATGCGCAGGATGCGCCGCACCGGCTGCCACAGCACCAGCGTGTCGATCCACCAGGGCGAGCCGAGCGTGGTGATCGCCAGCACGTGTGTAAGCTTGAGGCGCGGCTTGATCGGCCCGAAATTGCTGGAATGGTCGAAGGCGATGCCCGGCGACCAGACGCGGTCGAACCAGCCCTTGAGAATGGCCGGAAATCCGTACCACCAGGTGGGAAACACCAGCACCAGCGCCTCTGCTTCGGTGAGTCGCGCCGCCTCGCCCGCTACGGCCGAGCTATCGAAGGCGTCGGCGTAATAGCTGCGACGCTCGGCCTCCGTAAGCGCGGCGCCGAAACCGTTGCCGTAGAGATCCTCCACCGTCACCTCATGGCCGGCCGCTTCGAGCCGCTCGATGGCAAAGCGGGCCAGCGAACGGCAGAGGCTGTCCGGCAGCGGGTGGGCGACGACGACAAGGCATTTCATGGACGGGACTCGGGAGGAGGAAGATGCACGAACTTGGCATGTTCACGTTGTCCCGCCTACCCGATTTCCGAACCGGCCCCGAGTCTCGCGGATATCCGACCCGTTGTTGCCGCTCATGCCGCAGGTGTGATCGCGCCACCGATTGACAGCGGCCGGAAGCTATTTATCTTGATGTCGAGATAACTGGAGTGATCATGAACCGGCCGTCCGATATCGCGCTCACCGCCCTGGCGCCGCTCATCTGGGGCAGCACCTATATCGTGACGGTGACCTTCCTGCCGGGGCTCGATCCGCTGCTGGTCTCTCTTCTCCGGGCCTTGCCGGCCGGTCTGCTGCTGTTGCTGGTCACCCGGCAACTGCCGGCGGGTGTCTGGTGGCCGCGTGTCTTCGTGCTCGGCGCGCTCAACTTTTCTCTCTTCTGGTGGATGTTGTTCATCGCCGCCTATCGGCTGCCCGGCGGCGTCGCCGCTACGGTGGGCGCGATCCAGCCGCTGGTGGTGGTGTTCCTGGCGCGGTTCTTCGTGGGCACGCCGATCATGTCCGTCTCGATCGTCGCGGCGGTGGGCGGCGCCTTGGGTGTTGGTCTGTTGATCCTGCAGCCAAGCGCGGAGCTCGACGCCATCGGCATCACGGCGGGGCTGTTGGGCGCCTTGTCGATGGCGCTCGGCACCGTGCTGACACGGCGTTGGCAGCCGCCGGTGCCGCTGCTCACCTTCACCGCCTGGCAACTGACGGCGGGCGGCATCCTGCTGTTGCCAGCGCTCATCGGAAACATGCCGGCGCTCGCCGCCTTCACGACCGACAACCTGATCGGCATCGCCTATCTCGGCCTGATCGGCGCCGGCCTCACCTACGTCGTCTGGTTCCGCGGCATCGCCCGCCTCAATCCCAACCTCGTGGCGCAGCTCGGATTCCTGAGCCCGGTCACGGCCGTGGCCCTCGGCTGGCTGTTCAAGGACGAGACCCTGTCGCTCGCGCAGTGGCTCGGCATCGCCCTGATCTTCGGCAGCATCGTGCTGGGGCAGAGGGGACTGCGGCGGGGGAGGCAGGAGTAAGGACGCCGCTTACGCGGCTTCTTGGCTCAAGACGTCCAGCAGACTGGGGTCACGATCAAGCAGACGCAGAAGGTTGCTCATCGCCTGGCTGACCAGGACATCACCGGCTTCGTACTTCTGAAAAGCGGCGGGGCCGCCTCCAAGCCGGGCCGATGCGTCGCGCTGGCTGAGCTTCAGCTTGCGGCGGATGCGCCTGACATCGGATGGCTCCAGCAGCCCGCCGGCGCGCGCCTTCAGGATCGTCATCGCCCGGTGATAGGCAGTCTGACCAGCCTTGTCGAAGATGGCGTCGTCCTCGTCTTCGCCATACCAGCCGGGCATGTCGACCGTCAGGCTGCCACCGCCGAAGGTGATTGTCAGCGGCCGGATCTCAAAAGTCAGCGGACGGCCCGTCTCGGGAGAAATCATGGTGTCCATGGCGCTATCCTCGGGTTTCATTCCTTCGCCTTGAACGACAAGAGGTGGAAGGCGGCGAGCTTGCCATCCGTGAACTTCACATAGACGACGCCGGCAGGGGACGGCACGTGATAGACATCCTGCCACTGGCGATGATCGAAGTTCGAGGTCGTAGACTTGTAGAAGTGCCGCGCCTCCATGGTGTCAATCACCCGGCGGATATCGCCCATGTCGAAGCCGAGACCTGCCGCGCCGACAAGGGCAACTCGCGTAACGAAGAAGCCTTCACCTGAGCTTGCCGCTCGTTTGAACGCGGCCAGATCGTGCGAAGGCTTCCGCTTGTCGTTCATAATCTGAATTATACCATAATGGTGTCATTGTACGCAACTTGCGAGATCTGAATGTGGCTTGCCCGTTCAGATCGGCGGGACAATCGTTCCCTGATGAAAGAGCATCTGCCAACGGCCATCGATCCGTTTCCAGATCGAGCTGCGCAGCGTGGTCCTTGCCGCCGTTCCCTCAGGGAGATTGCGGCTGCTGCGGTAGGTCACGAGCACGAGGTCGGACGATATCTCGCGAGCGACGAAATCATGCACATCCGGGACGAGAGCTGCCTCGGCCATGGACTCCTCGGCCAATGCCTTGATGATGGACGCCTTGTCGTAGACCCGACCCGAGCTGCCGAACTCGATGAACTCGTCGGCCAGCAACGCTTGCACGGCGTCCGGCGAGCGCCGAACCTCCGGTCGGTGCAGCTTCTGTTCAAGACGGCGAAAGACCTCTGCGTCCGGAGCGTTCGCTGCCATTCTCGTCCTCTCGACATGTTCCGGGTTGGCATGAGGCGGATCGCCTACTTCCCCCACCGCCCGCGCTTCTTGCCTGCCACCGTCCCCGCCGCCGTGCTCGGCGGTGGGCGCTTGGGCGGTTCGCTACCCATCGGCACCTCGGTGCGGCCGACGGTCATTTCGTCGAGGTTGTTCTTGCGAATGCGGGAGGGCGGCGTGTTGGCGGACTTGCCGTATTTCTTGCCGCCTCCGAAGCCGCCGCCGGCGGCGTCGACGTCGCTCTGGCGGGCCATGGGGTCTTCGGCAATGGTCAGCTCGGCCGCCTGAAGGCGCTTCAGTTCGTCGCGCAGGCGCGCCGCTTCCTCGAACTCCAGGTCGGCGGCGGCCTTGCGCATCCGCCCTTCCAGGTCGGCCATGTAGGCCTTGAGGTTGTGGCCGATCATCTCGCCTTCCTCGGCGAGGCCGGTATCGACGCGGACGTGATCCTGCTCGTAGACCGAGTTCAGCACGTCGCCGATCGAACGCTTGACACTTTCCGGCGTGATGCCGTTCTCGGCGTTGTAGGCCATCTGCTTTTCGCGGCGGCGGTTGGTCTCGGCGATGGCCCGCTCCATGGAGCCGGTCATGTTATCGGCGTAGAGGATGACCTTGCCGTCGACGTTACGGGCGGCGCGGCCGATGGTCTGGACCAGCGAGGTTTCCGACCGCAGGAAGCCTTCCTTGTCGGCGTCGAGAATGGCGACCAGGGCGCATTCGGGAATGTCGAGGCCCTCGCGCAGCAGGTTGATGCCGACCAGCACGTCGAAGGCGCCGAGGCGCAGGTCGCGCAGGATCTCGATGCGCTCCAGCGTGTCGATATCGGAGTGCATGTAGCGCACCTTCACGCCCTGTTCGTGCAGGTATTCGGTGAGGTCCTCGGCCATGCGCTTGGTCAGCACGGTGACCAGCGTGCGGTAGCCGGCGTTGGTGACCTGCCGTACTTCGCCGAGGAGGTCGTCGACCTGGGTGCGGGCCGGACGGATCTCCACCGGTGGGTCGATCAGGCCGGTGGGGCGGATCACCTGCTCGGCGAACACGCCGCCCGACTGGTCGAGCTCCCAGCCGCCGGGGGTGGCCGACACGCAGACGGTCTGCGGCCGCATGGCGTCCCACTCCTCGAAACGCAGCGGGCGGTTGTCCATGCAGGAGGGCAGGCGGAAGCCGTATTCGGCCAGTGTCGCCTTGCGGCGGAAGTCGCCACGATACATGGCGCCGATCTGCGGCACGGTGACATGGCTCTCGTCGATGAAGACGAGGGCGTTGTCCGGCAGGTACTCGAACAGGGTCGGCGGCGGCTCGCCGGGCGCGCGGCCCGTCAGGTAGCGCGAATAGTTCTCGATGCCGGCGCAGGCGCCGGTGGCCTCCATCATTTCCATGTCGAAGGTGCAGCGCTGTTCGAGGCGCTGCGCTTCCAGAAGACGGCCGTGGGCGTTGAGTTCGACCAGGCGGTCGCGCAGTTCCGCCTTGATCGACTTGATGGCCTGGGCCAGCGTCGGCTTGGGCGTCACATAGTGCGAGTTGGCGTAGATCTTGACGAACTTCATGTCGGCCGACTTGTGGCCGGTCAGCGGATCGAACTCGGTGATCGCCTCCACCTCGTCGCCGAACAGCGAGATGCGCCAGGCACGGTCCTCCAAGTGGGCCGGGAAGACTTCGATGGTGTCGCCACGCACCCGGAAGGTGCCGCGGGCGAAGCCGACGTCGGCGCGCTTGTATTGCAGCGCCACGAGGTCGGCCAGGAGCTGCCGCTGGTCGATGCGGTCGCCGACTTCGAGGCCGAAGGTCATGGCGGTGTAGGTCTCGACCGAGCCGATACCGTAGATGCAGGACACCGAGGCGACGATGATGACGTCGTCGCGTTCGAGCAGAGCGCGCGTCGCCGAGTGGCGCATGCGGTCGATCTGCTCGTTGATGGTCGATTCCTTCTCGATATAGGTGTCGGTGCGCGGAACGTAGGCTTCCGGCTGGTAGTAGTCGTAGTAGGAAACGAAATACTCGACGGCGTTGTCGGGGAAGAAGCTCTTGAACTCGGAATAGAGCTGGGCGGCCAGCGTCTTGTTCGGCGCGAGGATCAGGGCCGGGCGGTTGGTGGCGGCGATGATGTTGGCCACCGTGAAGGTCTTGCCCGAGCCGGTGACGCCCAGAAGCACCTGCGTCTTGTCGTTCTGCTCGATGCCGGCCAAGAGGTCGGCGATGGCGGTCGGCTGGTCGCCTTTCGGCTCGTAGGCTGATGACAGCTTGAAGGTGATGCCGCCTTCCGACTTGGGCGGCCGCTCCGGCCGGTGCGGCACCCAGGGCTGGCCGTCGCGGAAGATGTCGCGGCCCTTCTGGATCATCTCTTCCAGCGCCTTGACCGTGGCGGTGACGCCGCCGAGCGGCAGCGCCTGGGCCTCCTCCATCGACACGGACATGCCGGAAACGGGGTTGAGGCCGCCGGCGGCGCGCACCTTGGGATCGGTCGAGCCGCCCAGCGAACCGCCGCGCGACGACTTGCGCGAGGTCAGCTCCGCCTTGGCCTTGCGCTTGCCGGGCTTGACGACCGTTTCCTCGACCACGCGAGATTCGAAAGGCTGAGGCTTGGGAGGCTCGTCGGAGACGTCCTTCAGCCAGTCCGAGAAGGACCCCTTCATCGGCGTTCCCTCGAACGGCGCCTGCGGCATCTCGGAAAATCCGGGCGCCGGATCGTTATCGGGGGCGGAGGCGGGCTTGCGGGGTGCCATGAGCAGACTCGTCGGTTCCTGAGCGAACGAAGAGCTTATCACATTGACTGCGGTCAGAGCATGGCAGCAGGGCGACAGCTGTTGGCGATTGGGCGGCGATTTTCAATCGGGATGAAGTGTGGTTTATGGCGCTAGCGTTGAGACGGGGGAGAGTTCGACCGTGAAGAAGTTCGTCATCGACCAGGGCAGCGGGCGCCTGGGCAACCAGATGATGCAGCTGATGGTGGCCAAGCGCCTGACCGAGGATTTGCCCAATTTCGAGGTCTTCGGCTACCACATGCCGGAGTGGCGCCTGTCGAAGCCGGTCATCGTCGGCCAGCCCTACGTGCCGTTGCTGGTTCGGGGCGGCGCCGTTTCACCCGATCACGTGTATCGTCTCTGTCGGTCGGGGCTGGCAACCTCCGTGATGATGCGGTCGATTACGGTCGACTATCGGCGCTTCCTGTCGCGCGAGGACGCCAATGCGTTGTTCCGGCCTCTCCCAGAGGAAGACGCACCGGGTTTCGACGACGCGCATATCGTCATCAACATCCGCGGCGAGGATATCCTGTTCGGCAAGTCCGCCGACTACGGGCCGATCCCGCTCACCTATTATCGATCGATCATCGAGGAGACGGGCAAGACACCGGTCTTCATGGGCCAGCTGTTCGACGATTACTACAGCAACATGATCCGGGCGGAGTTCCCCGACGCGATCTACGTCCCGCACACGACGCCGATCCGCGATTTCCAGATCATTCGCAATTCGCAGAACATCGTCGTCAGTCTCAGCACGTTTTCCTGGCTGGCGGCGTGGATGTCCGACGCCAAGCGGATCTACATGCCGCTGATCGGCGGCTGGAACCCCGAACAACGACCGGACGGCAACCTGACGCCGGCCGACGATCCCCGTTTCGTCTACGATCTCTTCCCGATCCGCAAATGGAAGGCGACGCCTGAGCAGATCGCCGGGCTGACGACCGAGAGCGATTTCCGCCGGGTGACGGTCGCCGAAATCGACGCGCTGCGAGATCGCGCCTCGGGCAAACTCCTGCCGAAGCGGCTGCGCAAGACGACGCAGCTCTATCTCTACCTGCTGATGCACCTCGCCGGCCGCGCCTTCGACTGAGGCGCGGGCCGTCAATCGTTGCGGCAGACGCCGTTCACCCACTTGCAGGGCGCGCCGGGCTTGCCGACGGCGCTGCCGTATTTCGGCTTGGCATCGGTCGGCGACGGCGTGGTCGGTGCTGCCGGCTGGGCGGAGCTGGCGGACGACTGACCGGTCGTACCGGCTTGGGGCGTTGCCGACGGCTGGGTGACCGTCGCGGGAGGTGAGGTCGGCTGGGTCGCCGGAGGCGTGCTGGCGACGACCGGTGGTCGCGCGCTTGCCGGTGGCGCGGTCTGGGCGCGCGGCTGCTCGGGGTAGATGCCGACGTCCGGCTGGGGAAGGGCCGGCATCGGCGGGCCGACCACCACCGGCGGCCGGTAGACGTAGCCCGGCGGCGGTTCGATGTAGACCTCGCCCTGGTAGACGTCCGGCGGTCCCCACTCGGGCTCGCGGTAGACGGGTGGCGGGTTGGCATAGACCGGCGGCTCGCGATAGATCGGCGGCGGCGTCAGCACCGGCGGCCGCAGGATGCGTCGTTCGGGCGACCAGTTGCGGACGGTGCCGAGGTAGCGCGAGGCGATCCAGCCTCTTGTCCGCCCGTAGCCGACGTCGCACCAGTTGTCGTCGTTGAGGCAGCCGTAGATCTCGACCGGCGTCCCGGGTGGCAGCACCATGATGGCATAGTACTGCGCGCCCGGCCCGGTGCGGAGGTTGACGGCGGCCAGCACTTCGGCCGGCGCGGCCAGCGCGCCGGTCGTCGAGGAGATCAGGCAGGCCAGGCAGAGCGTCGCGGCCAGACGTCGCATCCTCATCGTGTTCCATCCTCGATCATGGCGTGGCTCTTTGCGAGCCACGATCGCCTATCCGGGTTCAGCGGTCCCAGTCTCGGTGATCCCGATCCCTGTCGCGGTGGTCGCGATCGCGGTTCCAGTCGGGGCCGGGGCGACCCGGACGCGGACGATCTTGATACCACGGCCGCTTGGCATAGTGGTTGTCCCAGTAGCCGAAATTGAAGGTCAGGAACGGCACCGAGGCATAGGGGCGCGGACGATAGACCGGGCCGCGGTAGAAGGTGGAGAGATAGCGCGACGACACCCATCCGCGCTCGCGACCGTAGGAAACGTCGCACCAGGTGTAGCCCTGCAGGCAGCCGTAAAGGTTGACCGGCGCGCCGGCCGGCAGCACGAGGATCGGGTAATACTGCGTTCCCGGACCGGCCCGGAGGTTGACGTTGGCCGTGACGCGGGCGGGTGCCGCCGTGGCCACCGCCGGAGCCGCTATGGTCGCGGCGGCGAGCACGGCAATCGACAGAAGGGGTTTCAACATGGCTCTTGCTCCTGGGTCGATCCGGGCGACCGGATATTCAATGGTCAACCTTATCTCACCCTTGCCTTGAGCGTGGGCTGAACTGGTCATTCATGAACCGTTCATGTCCGATTCAAGGCTCGATCCGAAATCTGGAGGGCAGATGCGGCGGCAGTGCGGCTGGCGGCGACAATGGCGAATTTCCTTGCCGGCGACCGGGCCCCTGGTCTAGCTCTCGCGCCATGAACTACCGCCACGCCTTTCATGCCGGGAACTTCGCCGACGTGCTGAAGCACGCCGTGCTCGCCCGCATCCTCGCCTATCTCGGCCGCAAGGACGCCGGCTATCGCGTCATCGACAGCCACGCCGGCATCGGTCTCTACGACCTCGCCGCCGACGAGGCGCTCAGGACGGGCGAATGGGAGGGCGGCGTCGGCCGCATCCGGGCGGCGCGCCTGTCGCCGGCGCTTGGCGATTGGCTTGCCCCCTGGCAATCGGCCCTTCGCGCCGTCAACGGCGGCGACGATCTACTCGTCTATCCCGGTTCGCCGGCCATCGCCACGGCGCTCGGCCGGCTGCAGGATCGCTACCATTTCAACGAGTTGCACCCGCAGGACGCGGCGACGCTTGCCGCGCTCTTTGCCGGCGACCGGCGGGTGCGCGTCGGCTCGGAGGACGGCTACGTCACCGTCCGCGCCCAGTTGCCGCCGCGCGAGCGGCGCGGCGTCGTGGTCATCGATCCGCCCTTCGAGGAACCCGGCGAGTTCGACCGCCTGCTCCGCGCCGTTCATGACGCCCGCAAGCGCTTCGCCACCGGCTGCCTGCTGATCTGGTATCCGATCAAGGACATTGCCGCCGTCGACGCCTTCCTGAAAGGGGCGGCCGAGGCCGGCTATCCGCGCCTCGTCGCCATCGAACAATGGGTGCGCGAGCCGGGCGGCGACGGGCCGCTCTCCGGCGCCGGCGTGCTCTGCGCCAACCCGCCCTTCACGCTGGCGGACGAAACCGAGGCCATCCTGCCGGAACTGACCCGCCTTCTTGCCCTCGACGATGGCGCGGGCGGCCGCGTTCTGAGACTAGCCGAAGACGGCTGATCGGCCAGGACACTCGGCTCTCTCCCGGATTTCCGCCGAGACGCGGTAATAGTTTCTCAATGTGCAAGGATTACAAGCCGTAAGGCAACGGGGAAAGCCGCGTCCGCCGAAGCGAATTCCATTCGCGTGTCGGACGGCGTGGCCTGGTTGGCGTTCCGCCTTGGCGGCGCACCTCCATCTGGCAGGAACAGCCGGGCCGCCGGGACTTCCGGGGCCAAGCGGTTCAACTGAAGGCCGCGGACAGCGGCCACGATCCAGAACGCTTTGCTGCCTTCGCCACGCCCGCTTCGTCCGACGCGCGGCCGGGAGGCTTGGCGAGCCAGGCGCGACACAAACACTACCGGGAAGCGGTCAGATGGGACGATCTCGTGTTGGCATCCAGCTCATGGGCGAGCCCCAGGCGGAGGTCGACGTGTATCTCGCGGGCTTGCTGTCGCACGGTTTCGAGGCGCGCCGAATGTCCCCCGGTGAGCGCGAGATTGCCAGGGCCGGCAAGCAGGACATTCTGGTGTTCGCCGGCAGGTACCGGCCGGATCACCATGTCCCCGCCCGCCTTTCGGATCTCGTCGGACCCTTGAAGGCGCGGACGATCCTGTTCCTCAGCGATATGGATCCGCGCAGTTTCGTCGCCTTCGAGCAGGCGGGCTTTTCCTTCATCAACGTCACCACCGACCTGAGCGCGAAGAGCCTTGTCGCATTGATTGCCCAGGTCGATCCGCACGCGGTCTACCAGGCGTCCAAGGCGGCGGCCTTGCGGTCGTCGGTATCGAACGGCATCGCCGACGCGGTCGTCGACCTGTTCGGTCGCCTCAGGGCCAACCCCGTGGCGCCGGCCCTCGAAGAGTCGGCGCGCCAGCGCCGGGCGATGAACGAACTGATCGGCAAGTCGCCGATGTCGGTGTGGATCGATCTGATCCAGAACTATCACGACGGCACGGCGCAGCACTGCGCGCTCGTCTCCGGATACACGCTCGCCTTCGCGCGGGCGCTCGGCGCCGGCGAACGGCAGACGGGGCGCCTGTTCGACGCCGCCTTCTTCCACGACGTGGGCAAGGCGATGATCCCGCTGGAGATCCTCGACAAGCCGGGTGCGCTCGACGCGGCCGAATGGGAGATCATGAAGCGGCATGTCGTTCACGGTTACGACATTCTCTCCCGTGATGCGGATACGAACGGCGAAATCGCCCGCGTCGCCCGCGATCACCACGAGTATCTCGACGGCTCCGGCTACCCGCTGGGCATCCGCGCCGGAGAGATCGACGACATTACCCGCATCATCACCATCTGCGACATCTTCGCGGCGCTGACCGAAAGGCGAGCCTACAAGCCGCCCAAACCGGCCGAGGAAGCCTACTCGATCCTCCTGTCGATGGCTGGCGCGAAGCTCGATCCGGATCTGGTGCGCGTGTTCGAGAGAGTGGCCGCCGAATGCGACGGCGGCCGTCGGCCCGTCCTGTCGGCTGCCTGACGGGGGCGAGGCGCAAGACGTGGCAAGGTTGTTCGGTTCGACCGAGGAAAGAAGATGCTGAACCTCAGGGCACTCATTGTGGACGACTCCGCGATCGTCCGAACGCAGTTGCGGAACGAGATCCGGGAAATCGTGCCGGATTGCCACGTCTTCGAGGTCGAAAGCGTTCTCGAAGCCGGGCGGTTCCTGCTGCGCGGCGTGCCCGACGTGCTGTTCCTCGATCTCAACATGCCCCATATCAACGGCATCGAGCTGCTGAAGAAGTTCGATTCCGTGCTCGGTGGGCGGCGGCCTCCTATCGTGGTCTCCATCTCCACCGACATGCGGCAGGCCACGCTGGAAGCACTGAAGGCGCGCGGCGCCTATGCGCTGCTGCCCAAGCCCTTCGACAAGTCGAAAGTGGCGATGATGCTGCTGCGCGTCGTCAAGATGGTCCAGTCGCGCCGCGTGCTGATCGTCGACGACAGCGCCACCGTGCGCTCGGTGGTCAAGCGCATCATCAAGCACAGCCGGTTCAAGCTCGACGTCGAGGAAGCGGCCAACGGCGCCGACGCCATCCGTCAGTTTCGGAGCGGTGGTTTCGATCTCGCCTTCATCGACGTGGAGATGCCGGGCATCGACGGCCTCGAGGCGGCGGGCGAAATTCTGTATTCGTCCGGCGATGCGCATGTCGTGCTGATGTCCGGCAAGGCTGACGAGGCGATCCGTCGCGCGGCGGCCCACATCGGCGTGGACTTCTTCCTCAAGAAACCCTTCTACGCCAGGGATGTCGATGAAGTGCTGCACAATCTCTACAGCGTGGCCGAAACGGAGTTCGTCACGACGCGGGAGCCGGACGTGTTCGAGGAACCGGAAACCAACATCGTCTATCTGCCGTGATCGGCGCCGGGGAATGTCCGACGTCGAGCCGTCGGCTTCGCGCAAGCTACCCTGGGTAAAGATGACGCGGTAATATTTATCAAGGATAGATTAAACATTCTTAAGTAAATTTTTATTAGCCTGGAGAGAATTCGCAGCAGGAGCCGAAATGAACCGCCTGACCGTCAGCCTCACTCTGAGAATAACCATCGCCGTGCTCGTGGCCGGCATTCTGGTCCAGTTGGGGATCGGCGCCTGGACGTCTTGGCAGAGCGCCCGGACGGCGGCTCGCATCGAAACGGTTTCTCGCGCCACGACGCAGATGTTCCAGGCCCTGCCGAACCTCAGGATCGATCGAAGCAGCACCGTCAGAGCCATCAAGGCCGAAGAAGGGCTGGAGGGTTTCGTCAAGCAGTTGAGCGATGCCCGGAATGCCGAGATGCCGGCCATCGAGGCGGCCATCGCGACGCTCCAGGGCGCCGACCTTCCCGACGGCGGGAAGCTCGCCGGGTCGCTTCGCGGCGCGTTCGACACGCTCAAGGCGCTTCAGGCCAAGACCGACGACGCTTTCAAGCAGGACAAGGCCAGCCGCCAGGCATCGCTTGCCGACGATTACACCAAGGCCGCGACGGCGATGATCGACCAGCTGTCTTCGGCGTCTTCCAGGATCGCCGAGGAAGTCCGCTTGGCCGACGGGCTGATCGACCGGCTGCTCGACATCAAGGCGCTCGCCTGGGTGATGCGCAACACCGCCGGCGACGCCTCCTCCATCACCGCCAACGCCCTGGGTCCGATCGGCGTTCCCGAAAACGGCCTGGAAACCTACTTCACGCACATGGCGTCCGCCCAGGTGGCGTTCGCGACCATCAAGGACATGTCGTCGGGCGTCGACCTGCCGCCGGCCTTTGCCGACGCGGTCGCCGCCGCCGATCGGGAGTATTTCAGCTCGGGCGCCATCGAGCGGCAGACCAAGCTGCTCAAGACGGTCATCGCCGGCGAGACGGCCGACACCGACACGCTGGGCTGGAGCACCTATAACGCGCCTCGGCTGATGTCGCTGCTCAACGTCGCCAATGTCGCGCTCTCCATCGCCGAAACCAAGGCCATCGAGGTCAACAGGCAGGCGACGCTGTCGCTGTGGACGAAACTCGGCCTGTTCGTCGGTGCGCTGGCGCTGGCCATCGGCGTCGCCATTCTGGTGCAGCGGCGCATCATCCGGCCGCTCGACGTCATCGGCGACCGCATGATGGCGCTGTCGAGGGGCGAGTTCTCGATCGAAGCGCCCTACACGGAGCGCAACGACGAGATCGGCGCGCTCGGCAAGACCATGGCGGTGTTCCGCGACAGTATGCAGGAG
Organism: Pleomorphomonas sp. NRK KF1; assembly: GCF_023721755.1. GTDB lineage: Bacteria > Pseudomonadota > Alphaproteobacteria > Rhizobiales > Pleomorphomonadaceae > Pleomorphomonas. Next base: position 232,948 of record NZ_JAMDLH010000007.1, read on the forward strand.
ACCGAGCGGCTGCGCGCCGAGCGGGCCGATCAGGAGCGCCTCGAACAGGAGCGCCGCGCGGCGGACATGAACGCGCTGGCGCTGCGCTTCGATGAGGCGGTGGGCGATATCGTGACCATGGTGGCCTCCGCTTCCACCGAGCTTCAGTTGTCGGCCAAGTCGCTGACCTCGCTGGCCGACTCGACGCAGAACCAGTCGGCCTCGGTGGCCGCCGCCGCCGAGCAGGCGTCGGCCAACGTCGCCTCGGTGGCGTCGGCGACCGAGGAGCTGTCGTCGTCGGTGTCGGAAATCGCCCGGCAGGTGGAAAAGTCGTCGGAGATCGCCTCCAAGGCGGTGAGCGAGGCCGAACACACCAACGACAAGGTCAAGGGGCTGGCCGCGGCGGCCGAGAAGATCGGCGCGGTGGTCGAACTCATCAACAATATCGCCGGCCAGACCAACCTTCTGGCGCTCAACGCCACCATCGAGGCGGCGCGCGCCGGCGAGGCCGGCAAGGGCTTCGCCGTGGTCGCCGCCGAAGTCAAGCAGCTCGCCGACCAGACCGCCAAGGCCACGGCCGAGATCGGCGCTCAGATCGGCGCCATCCAGGCGGCGACGACCGAGGCGGCGGAGGCCATTCGCGACATCGGCGCCACCATCGAAACCATGAACGACATCTCCAAGTCGATCACCGGCGCGGTGGACGGGCAGAACGCCGCCACGGTGGAGATCGCCCGCAACGTTCAGGAAGCCTCGATCGGAACGGGCACGGTGTCGGAGAACATCACGTCCGTCACCATGGCCGCCAGCGAGTCGAGCAGCGCCGCGACCCAGGTGCTGGCCTCGGCGTCCGAGCTCAGCAAGAATGCCGAGCGGCTGCGGCACGAGCTCACGACTTTCCTCGGCTCGATCCGCGCCGCGTGAGGCGTTGGGGCGCCCATTCCGGCGCGACGCGGCACTGAACCGAACCCGTGTTCCCGGCGGACATCGTCTGCCGGGAAGGCGCGAGGGGCGGGCAGCATGGTCCAGAAACATTTTCCTGTGTCGCGGAAGTATCTCAGTCCTTTGAATCTACGTAGTTTCTTTGAACGCAGCGGCATCCGCTCCGCTCGAGATCGCGCTATGATCCCCCGCCGAACCGAAAGCGCGACGCGCCGAACCGGGTGTCGGCGGAGATCCTTCCAATGGCTGACGATCAGAAGCCCTTCCGAGTCGTGTCGAGCATCACCTTCGGCGTGGCCGACCTCCCTCGTGCCCGCGCCTTCTACGACGCCCTTGGCTTCGTGGCCGACCCGGCATCGAACGACGAGTACGTGATCTACGCGCTCGAAAATCTGAAGCTTTCGCTCTTTCCAAGGACGCTGTTGGCCAAGGACGCCGCAGTCGCCAACGACGGTCATGGCTTCGACGGCATCACCTTCGCTCACGGCTACCCGTCCGAAGCCGCCGTCGACGCGGCGATGGCCCACGCGCTCGCGGCCGGCGCAGTTCTGCGCCGACCGGCGCAGACGGTGTTCTGGGGCGGCTATTCGGGCTACATCGCCGACCCGGACGGTCACCTCTGGGAGCTGGTGTACGACCCATTCCGTTAGCAACGTGCCTCGGCTTTGGCGAAAACGCGTCGCGGAATGGTTGTTTTTCCTGCCGTCGTCATCCAATAGGCCTATGTTCAGCCTCGCGGAGTTGAGCGATGAACAGACGATCCGTTCTTCTTGGGCTTGGTGGGCTCGCGGTGCTGGCCGGCGCTGGCGGGGCAGGGCTTTACGCGACGACCGGTTCGGCCGCCGCCTATGCGCGCTATGCCGGTGGCTTGCGCGCGCTCGTCGCGCGGCCCGGCGTCACCGATCTCGTCCGTCTGGCGACGCTCGCCGCCAACGGCCACAACACGCAACCATGGCGCTTCCACGTCACCGACGCGGAGATCGGAATCCGACCCGACCCGTCGCGCGCCACGCCGGTGGTCGATCCGGACGACCACCACCTGTTCGTCAGCCTCGGCTGTGCGGCGGAGAATCTGGTCATTGCCGGCGCGGCAACCGGCATGCCCGGCGTGCTGGAGACCGCCCCGGATGGCAGCTCGCGCTACGCGTACGCGCGGGGTGCGCCGCAGCCCGACCCGCTGCTGGCGGCCATCGCCGAGCGCCAGTCGACACGCGGCGTCTATGACGGACGCGCCATTGCCGCCGGGGAGATGGAGGCCTTGCGCCGTGCCGGAGAGATGGAGGGCGTGCGCCTCGTCCTCATCGACGACCGGGCGCGGATCGATCAGGTCCGGGACCTCGTGGTCGCCGGCAACGACGCGCAGATGCGGGATCCGGCCTTCCTGGCCGAACTCAAGCAGTGGCTGCGCTTCAGCCCGCGCAGTGCCATGGCGACGGGCGATGGGCTCTATGCGCCGGCAAGCGGCAACCCGGCCCTGCCGGATTTTCTTGACCGACGTGCGTTCGACCTGTTCGTCACGGCCGCCGCCGAGAACGACAAGTATGCAAGGCAGATCGATTCCTCGGCTGGGATTGCCATCTTCCTGGGCGATCGGGCCGACCCTCTCCATTGGGTCAAGGTTGGCCAAGCCTGCCAGCGTTTCGCCCTGACGGCGACGTTGCTCGGGCTCAGGCACGCGTTCGTCAACCAGCCGGTCGAGGTGGTGCGTCTGCGCCCCGAACTCGCATCGCTGGCCGGAGAACCCGGTCTGCGCCCCGACATCGTCATGCGCTTCGGTCATGGGGCGAGCATGCCGCTTTCGCCGCGTCGCCCGGTCGCCACGGTGATGGCGTGACGGGTGAGCCCGCAACCGTGCCCGCGATTCCAACCTCGCGGGAAATGAGCTAGTGTTCCGAACAGGCTTTCCCTCCGAGGATCGATCATGCGCCTTGCCTTTGCCTTGCTCGCGCTTACAAGCTCCACCGTGATGGCCGCCGCCGGGGAACTTCCCGGCTGCGACGACGCCTCGGTTCTCTCCACCCTGTCGAGCCGGCAGGCTTGGGCCGAGGCTCATACCTGGAAGGACGGCGTCACCATCGCCGTGCTCGACCGGGTGGGTGAGCGGCGTCTGGTGACCGAAGGCTTCAGCGCCATCGACCGACGCTATTGCGCCGCCCGTGCCGCGCTCACCTCGGCGCGCCCGACGACGCTCTACTACGTGGTGTCGGCGGGCGAGGGCTTTGCCGGCTATGGCTGGAACGTCGAGTTCTGCCTGTCCGGCCACGATCCCTACAGGGTCTACGGTGCCGACTGCCAGGTCCTGAAGTGATCGTCCGTCTGGTTCGGCTGCTGATCCTGCTGGCCGCGTGGCCGGTTGCCGCGCTGGCCGGCGACGCGCCGGGGCGGTTCGATTTCTACGTTCTGTCGCTCACCTGGTCGCCGAGCTACTGCGAGGCCGAGGGTGGCGCGCGGAATGACGCCCAATGCGAGACCGGCCGCCGTTACGGTTTCCTGGTGCACGGCCTGTGGCCGCAATACGAGCGCGGCTATCCCGAGGATTGCCCGACGCGCCTTACGCCGGATGCGGCGGAGATCCGCGCCGTTGCTGACCTGATGCCGGCGCCCGGCCTCGTTCGTCACGAATGGCGCAAGCACGGATCCTGTTCCGGCCTTTCGCCCGCCGACTATCTCAAGACGGTCCGGGCGGCGCGCGAGGCGGTCCGCATTCCGGCCGCCTTTCGGCGGCTCGATAACTATGTCATGGTCTCCCCCGCCGAGGTGGAGGCGGCTTTCGTCGCCGCCAATCCCGGGCTCCGGCCCGGCGGCGTCGCCGTCACCTGCGACGGGCGTCGTCTCAGGGAGGTGCGTGTCTGCCTGACGCGCGGCCTTGGCTTTCGCGCCTGCGAGGAGGTCGACAGGCGGGCCTGCCGCGCCAGCCGGGTGGTTCTGCCGCCGGTAAGGTGAGGCGATCGGGGGAGTCATGTCGCGGCGGTTGGTTTTTGCAGTAGCGTTTTTCGCTTTCGCCCTCGGCGCGGCAGCCGATGCGTCGGCGGCGGTCTCCAAGCGGTTCGGCTCCGTCACGGTCACCTGTGACGACGAGCGGCATTGCGCCGCCAGCATACAGGCGGCGAACGCGGACAAGGCCAGCGTCGTCGTGCTTCAGCGGTCGCCGGAGAGCCGGGCGCGCTGGACGGTGTCGATCTCGACGCTGGGCGTGCTTGCCGATCGCGACCGCCCCGTGGCGCTCTCGGTCGACAACGGCGTCGACAGCACGCTCTATCCGGGTTCGGATTACGCGCCCTTCGTCCATCCATCCGACTATTACATCGTGTCGCCCGCCGCGCTCGGGCGGCTGATGCTGCAGATCCAGCGCGGTCACATGCTGCGCTTCTCGTTCATCGATATCGCCGGCAACGCGCACACGGACCGCTTCCCGCTCGACGGGTTGGCGGATGCCCTCAACGAGATCGACCGCCAGCAGGGGCGCATTCCCGGCGACCGTCGCGCCGGGCCACCGGAGAACCTGCCGGAGGCGCCGGACGTCGATGCCGGCGCCCACCTCTCGGCGGCCGGCGTGCCGCCGCGCCTTCTGGAGCTGCATCTGGCCTCGGCCGCCTGCGAGAAGCCCGATGCGGCCGACATCGCCGGCGCGGAACCGCTGATCGCGCCGCTTGGCGAGACGGCGACGCTCTATGTCATCCCCTGCTATCGCAACGCCTCGGGGCTCGCCTCCCGCCTCTACACGATCGATAGAGGCGAGATCGGGGGCATCAATCCGCTCCTCTTCGCCGGCTTCTCCGAACGGCTCGGCTGGTATGGCGTCGACGTGCTGTTCGACGTCGCCTATGACGCGGAGAGCCGCCGCCTGGAGGCGAGTGGCGCCGACGACCAAGGCTGCGCCTTCCGAGCCGGCTGGACCTTCACCGACACTGCATTTCGCCTCGACCGTCTCTCGGCCGCCACCAGCTGCGGCGGCGCCGCGTCCGGCTGGACGGATGTCTATCCGGCGCGTTGACCTTACTGGACTTTTGCCATGGCCGACATGATCCTGCGTACCAGTCTCACGTCCCCCTTCGGCCGCAAGCCGCGCCTTGCCGCCGCCGTTCTCGGCCTGTCCGGATGGATCGAGGTGACGCCGGCCGACACCTTCGACGACAATGACAGCCTCAGGGCGCAGAACCCGCTCGGCAAGGTGCCGACGCTGGTGCTCGCCGATGGCTCGACGCTCTACGACAGCCGCGTCATCCTCGAATACTTCGACCACCTCGCCGGTGGCGGCCGCATCATTCCCAGCGAGCCGGAGGCGCGCTTCGCGGCGCTGAAGCTGCAGGCGCTCGGCGACGGCATTCTCGATGCCGGCGTGCTCCGTCGGCTCGAAACCCTGTTCCGCGACGAGCCCTCGTGGTCGCAGCGCTGGCTCGGCTACCAGAGCGGCAAGATGAACCGCGCCCTTGATGTGCTGGACATGGCGCCGCCGTCGGACACCGACATTCTGGTGGGCGAGATCGCGGTTGCCTGTGGCCTCGGCTTCATCGACTTCCGCCTTGGCGACGACTGGCGGGCGGGCCGTTCGCGTCTTGCCGGCTGGTACGAGCGCTTCGCCGCCCGCTGTCCCGGCTTTGCAGAGACCGCGCCGCGTTGAGACTCAATGTACGGTGCCGGTCAGCAGGTTTCCCAATAGCGAAGCGAGCAGGCCATCTCCTCGCCCAACCATTCGCGGAACTGACGCACGGCCGGCTTTTGAACCGACCATCGATTGGTGATGAACCAATAGCTGGCTCCGGAGAGCACGCGGTTCGGAAAGGGCGCCACGACTTGCCCCCTTTCCAGGGCGTCGCTTGCCAGTGTCTGCCAGGCCATGAATATGCCTTGCCCTAGCATTGCCGCATCCAGACAGAGCGATCCGTCCGCGTAGGTTGGACCGGCTTTCATTTCCGGGTGGCCGAGGCCAAGTGCCGCGAGCCACACCTCCCACCCCGAAAGCTGATCGTTTTCGCGGATGATCGGAAACTGGAACAGGTCCTGGGGCTTCTGGATGGATCGGGAGAGCTCGGGTGAGCAGACGGGAAACACGCGCTGGTCGATAAGCTTGAAGGCTCCGTCCATCGCCGCGGAGTCGCGGCCGAAGCGGATGCCCACGTCGACATCCGAATGATCGAGGTCGATAACGTCGGCGGTTGGCAGCAGCCTCAGGCTGATGGTTGGGTATTTCTGATTGAACCTGCCGATCCTCCAGATCAGCCAGCGGCTTGCAAAGATTGGTGCGACGGTGACTGTCAGCGTCGTGCTTTCCGACCGCTTCAGTTCCGTCAGGGACGCGGACAACTCGGTCAGGGCCAGCGTGAGCCGGGGAACGATGCGGGCGCAGCTTTCCGTCGGGCGCAAGCCGGTCGACAAGCGAACGAACAGCGGTTGTCCCAGGCTCGCCTCCGCTTTCGAAAGGCGTTGACTGAGCGCGCCGGGTGTGGCGCCCAGTTCCTCCGCCGCGCGAACGAGCGAGCCGGTTCGTGCGATGGCTTCAATCACGCGGATGGCGGAAAGGGACACGGAATTGAGGTTTCGCATTTAGAAAATCTAAATGCGATCGATCAAGAAGTCGATTCCCCTCGACCGAGGAACCGGGCAATGCTGGCCCATCATGAGACGGATTCTCACTTTCTTTCGGCACGCAAAAAGGGAACGTCGCCCAGACGCCGTCTGGCGGCGGGATCCGCTGATTCATCCGGATATCGCTCGCATGACGGAGCGTGAGCGCGCCGATCTGCCGTTTTGTCCGGAGTTGGTGGCAAGCGAGTAGGGGCGGATGTTGGAGATTTGCCGATGCGCGTCGTCGTAACCGGTAGTTCAGGGCGGATCGGTAGCGCCATCTGCAGGGCCTTGGGCTCCGTCTGCGAGATTGTTGGAGCCGATAATCGCCCCTCGTCTGCGACGCCTTTCGTGGGCGACATTTCCGACCGGGTCTTTCTGGCAAGGCTGCTGGAGGGTGCCGACGCCGTCATTCATACGGCGGCGCTTCATGCACCACACGTGGGCGCTGTGCCGGATTCCGAGTTTCAGCGGATCAATGTGGATGCAACGTTTCTAGTTGCAGCGATGGCGCGGGATGCGGGGGTTCGACGGCTGGTCTTCACCAGTACGACGGCGCTCTATGGTGCGGTGATCGGCGTTGGCGCCTGTGCCTGGATAGACGAGGAGGTTCGTCCAGTTCCCAGGACCGTCTACCATCGAACCAAACTCGCGGCCGAGAATATCCTCGAAGAAATGGCCGCTCCGGACCTCTCCATTCGCATCTTGCGATTGTCGCGCTGCTTTCCCGAACCGGCAAATCTCATGGCGCTCTACCGCCTCCACCGAGGCGTGGACCTGCGTGACGCTGTCGAGGCGCATGTGATGGCGCTGCGGAATGGTGGGGCGGCATTCCAGCGCTATGTGATCTCGGCCCAAACGCCGTTCTCCCGAGAAGATCTGCCAGAACTCGCGATAGACGCGCCTCGTGTCATCGCGAGACGCGCTCCAGGACTGTTTGAGGACTTTGCCAGACGCGGTTGGGCGCTGCCTTTGGGGATCGACCGTGTGTACGCGTCGATGAACGCTGCCGAAGACCTCGGATGGCGAGCGGAGCACGGCTTTGAAGCTGTGATTGAATCGCTGAGCATCGGGGATACGGACGTCTTGCCTCCAACCTCCTTGACGGGACGGCAAACGCCATAAGGGCACCCTTCGGCACGAGACATTGGAGCGGCAGACGCGCGGAAATCGAAGCTGGATGTTCGCCCAGTGGAGGCCCGGTTCAGATTCTGAAGCATAGGTACCGTTGGGACGCCATGCGTTGTTACCGCTCCCCGGCCCGCCTGCTCCCCGGTCCGAACTCCTCGACCACGGCGTCGACGAAGCTGCGAAGCTTGACGGTCGGCCTGCGACCGGCGGGGTAGAGGACGTGCATGGGCTTGGCCGGTCCTTCGTAGTCCGGCAGCACGCGCACGAGGCGGCCGGCGGCGATCTCGCCGTTCAATATGCTCTCCGGCCCCAGCGTGACGCCGAAACCCTCGACGGCCGCGTGCAGCAAGGCCTTCCAGTCGTTGCTGCGGAAGCGGCCGTTCGCCCTGACTTCCTCGGTCTTGCCCGCGCGCGAGAACAGCCATCGGCAGGGGATGCTGGGCGACCAATAGCCATAGGCGAGGCAATCGTGCCCTTCGAGGTCGACCGGCGTTTCCGGCGTGCCGCGTCGCTGAAGATAGGCGGGCGAGGCGCAGGCGATGAGCCGATAGGGCGCGAGCGGATGGACGACCAGCGCGTTGTCGTCGACCTCGCCAACGCGGATCATCACCTCGAATGCCTCTTCCAGCGGGTCGATGAACCGATCATTGAGCGTCAGGTCGACCCGCATGCCGGGGTAGCGGTCGAGATAGCGCGTGACGAAGGGGGCGAGGCTGAAGGCGCCGAAGGTCACCGGCGCGTTGACCCGCAGCACGCCTTCCGGCCGCGACCGCATGTCAAGCGCCAGCGTGTCGGCGGCCTCGGCTTCGGCCAGTACCAGCTTGCAGCGGTCATAGTATGCGCGCCCGACGTCGGTCAGGCTTTGCCGGCGCGTCGTGCGATGAAGCAGCGTGGCGCCGAGGCGGTCCTCCAGAAAGACGACGTGCTTGGCCACCATCTGGGGCGACATGCCCATGGCCTCGGCGGCGGATGCGAAGGAGCCTAGATCGGAGGCCTTCACGAAGACCGCCATGCTGGTGAGCCGATCCACGATTATTCCCTTCTGGTGTGGAATGTAGTTCGTTCAAGGATATTTATCGCGTTTGCGTGCTCAATTAAACCTCCATGTGACGGGACACACGGAGAAACGGAATGAAGATTGGTATTATCGGCGCGGGCTTTGTCGGGCGCGCCATCGGCAAGCTGGCGGTTCAGGCGGGGCATCAGGTGATGCTCAGCAACTCGCGCGGGCCTCAGACGATGTTCAGCCTGCGCTACGCGGTGGGCGCCGAGGTCGGCACGGTGGACGAGGCGGTGGCGTTTGGCGACGTCGTTGTGGTCGCCATTCCGCTTTCGGCCTATCGCGCGGTGCCGGTCGAGCCGCTTGCCGGCAAGATCGTGATCGACACCAACAACTACTATCACGAGCGGGATGGCCGGTTTCCCGAACTCGACGCGCGCGCGACGACGACCAGCGAACTGCTGGCCGGTCACCTGCCGCGATCGAAGATCGTCAAGGCGTTCAACGCCATCACCATGAAGGATCTGGAAAGCGAGGGTAAGCCGGCGGGCGTGCCCGACCGCCGCGCCCTGCCCTTGGCGGGGGACGATGCCGACACCAAGGCGGTGGCCGTCAAACTCTATGACGAGTTCGGGTTCGATGCGGTAGATGTCGGACCGCTGTCCGAGGGGTGGCGGTTCGAGCGGGGAACGCCGGCCTATTGCGTGCCGTTTACCAAGGCGGATCTTCAGAAGGTTCTCGCGTCCACGATGCGCGATGGGCCGCTCTCGGCATAAGCCCAGGCCACTCATGGAAAAGGCCCCGGAAGCCGAAGCTGCCGGGGCCATTCCATTGTTCGGTCCGAAGAGGATCAGAACTTGTAGCCGACGCCGACCTTGACGGCGTTGCCGTCCAGATCACCCTTGTCGCCGTTGTAGTCGCGGCTGTTGGTGTCGGTGTAGAGGTACTCGGCGCGGGCCGTGATGTTGGTGGTCAGAGCGGCTTCGATACCGGCGCCGACCTGATAACCGACGTGGGTGCGGGTCTCGTCACCGCCGCTGTTCTTCATCTCGCCCTGGCCGACCAGACCGCCGACGGCGCCGTAGACCAGGATGTTGTCGAAGGCATAGCCGGCGCGGCCGCGGACGGCGCCCGTCCAGGTGGCCAGCGGGTCGGCGCCACCATAGGCGACTTCGGCTTCGCCACCGACGACGACGTTGTTCGGCATCTGGTAGTTATAGCCGGCGAACACGCCGCCAACGGCAGCGTCACGATCCTTGCCGCCAGCCTCGGGCTGGTTGGCCCAGGTGTAGCCGACGTTGGCGCCGACATAGGCGCCGGTCCAGTCGAAGGTGGAGCTGGTCACCGGGGCCGCATAGGGAGCCTGGGGGATCGGCTCGTTGAGGTCGGCGGCGAAAACGGGAGCCGACAGGAGAAGGGCCGAACCGGCGACGGCGCCAAGAAGCAGCTTGCTCATTACTTTCACTCCTTACATCCGGTGCGGTGACACTGGGAGGACGTCCCGCACGCTTTCCATCAGGCCGTAAGCAATTGCTGCCCGGCTGTTCGATGGGTTGAAGATGATGTTCAAATGAGGCGATGTCCATGCGAGAATTTGACGAAATCGGGGCAAGACGACGGCGCATTTTGGTTGATGTATTGATGCAACAGTATGGTTACTGATCTGAAACGGTGCATCAATCGAACTTTAATACAAATGAATATTATCACGATTTCGCGATTGTCGGTCACATTCGATTAACCATAAATGTGGCTGCTCCGGAGGGGAGGGGCGCGAGCGAGGGGATGGACGTTCGGCGATTCGGAGCCTTCACGACCCTCGCGCGGCCTGCCTCGGCTTTTCTGACGAGCCGATTTGTGGCAGACCGGAGGCAGTCGGATCGTCGGCCCCGCGCATGAGGTCGGGGCCGGACGGGGAGATCATCATGCCATTTTCGGAAATCGGTTCGCTCGTGCTCGTCGGTGCCGGCAAGATGGGCGGCGCCATGCTGCACGGCTGGCTCAAGAAGGGGATGAACCCCAAGTCGGTGTCGATCGTCGACCCGCACATCGGGTCCGAAGCCTTCTCGATGCTGATCGAATACTCGGTCAGCCATTACAAGGACGCCGCCGACATCTCCGAACCGGCCGACGTGGTGATGCTCGCCGTCAAGCCGCAGCAGATGGGCGAGGCGCTGCCGGCGCTGAAGCGCGTGGTGGGGCCGTCGACGCTGGTGGTGTCGATCGCCGCCGGCACGACGCTGGCCACTCTCGCGGCGGCGCTGGGCGACGGACCGATCATCCGCGTCATGCCCAACACGCCGGCCCAGGTGGGGCAGGGCATGTCGGTGGCCGTCGGCAACGGCGCCGTCACCGAGACGCATCGGCGCGTCGTGACCAGCCTGCTCAACGCCGTCGGCAAGTCGGCCTGGATCGGCGATGAGTCGCTGATCGATGCGGTGACCGGCCTGTCGGGCAGCGGGCCTGCCTATGTCTTCCTGCTGGTTGAGGCGATGGCGGCGGCCGGCGAGAAGGCCGGCCTTGCGCCCGATCTCGCCATGCAGCTGGCCCGGCAGACCGTCGTCGGCGCCGGCGCACTGCTTGGCGGCGTGCCGACCGACGCCGCGACGCTCAGGAAGAACGTCACCTCGCCCGGCGGCACCACCGCCGCCGGACTGGCCGTGCTGATGGGCGAGGAAGGCTGGCAGCCGCTGGTCGACGCGGCCATCGCCGCCGCCACCCATCGCTCGCGCGAACTGGCGGGCTGAGCGGTGAGCGACCTGATCGACTACGACGACTTCCTGAAAGTCGACATCCGCGTCGGCCGCATCATCGCGGCCGAGGTGTTCAAGGAGGCGCGGCGGCCTGCTTACAAGCTCCGCATCGACTTCGGGCCGGAGATCGGCGAGCGGCGTTCGTCGGCGCAGATCACCGAGAACTACAAGGTCGAGGACCTCGTGGGGCGGCTGGTGCTGGGCGTCGTCAACTTCCCGCCCAAGCAGATCGGGCCGATGCGCTCGGAGGTGCTGACGCTGGGCGTTCCCGACGCCGCCGGGCATGTGGTGCTGGTGGTGCCGGACAAGGACGCCGTGGTCGGCGGCCGTCTCTACTAAAGGCATTGTGGACATTCTTGCGCATCGGAGGTACTTCGCGCGGACTTTGAATCAATTCAAATTTGAGGTTCTCAGTGGACATTCCGCGAATATTCAACATCACCGAAAGCGCCCATCGCATCCATAATCCGATGACGGCCGACAAGCTCGCCACGCTCGGCGCGGCGCTGCGCCTGGAGCCGGGCGCGCGCGTGCTCGACCTCGGCAGCGGTTCGGGCGAGATGCTCTGCACCTGGGCGCGCGATCATGGCGTCGTCGGCACCGGCGTCGATCTGAGCCGGCTGTTCACCGAGCAGGCGAAGCGCCGGGCCGCGGAACTCGGCGTTGCCGACAAGGTCACGTTCATCCATGGCGACGCCGCCGGCCATGTCTCTGACGAGAAGGTCGACGTGGCGGCCTGCGTCGGCGCCACATGGATCGCTGGTGGCGTCGGCGGCTGCATCGAGCTCTTGTCGCGGAGCCTGCGTCCGGGCGGCATCATCCTGATCGGCGAGCCCTACTGGCGGACGCTGCCTGCGACGGATGCGGTCGCCAAGGGCTGTCTTGCCCACTCTGTCTCCGACTTCCTCGCACTGCCGGAGCTCGTGGCGTCCTTCGGCGCTCTCGGCTGCGATGTCGTCGAAATGGTCCTGGCCGACCAGGACGGTTGGGACCGCTACGAGGCGGCCAAATGGCTGACCATGCGCCGCTGGCTCGACGCCAACCCGGACGACGAACTGGCGGGCGAGGTGCGCGCCAAGCTCACCTCGGAGCCCGAGCGCTACGCCGCCTACACTCGAGAGTATCTGGGGTGGGGCGTGTTCGCGCTGATGAAGCGCTGACGGGAGGCTCGCGGCCCCTCGTCCTCTCTCTCAGCCCGCCATCGCCAGGCGTCGTCGGGACGGATCGGGGATCGGAACGGCGTCGATCAGGCGTCGGGTGTAGTCCTGCCCGGGGTTTTCGAAGACGGCGCGGCGCGGGCCGTATTCGACGATCCGGCCGCCGTTCATCACCGCGACGTCGTGCGACATGCGCTCGATGACCGCCATGTCGTGCGAGATGAACAGATAGGCCAGCCCCTCCGTCTCCTGAAGCTCCAGCATCAGATCGAGCACTTTGGCGCGAACCGACACGTCGAGCGCGGCGACGCTCTCGTCGGCGACGATCAGCTTGGGCTTCAGCGACAACGCACGGGCGATGCAGATGCGCTGGCGCTGGCCGCCGGAAAACTCGTGCGGATAGCGGCTGGCCACATCCGGCGTCAGGCCAACGCGGCGCAAGAGCTCCGCGACCCGGTCGGCGCGATCGGACCTGTCGCCAATGCCGTGGATCGCCATGGGCTCGGCAATGGCGGCGCCCACCGTCATGCGGCTGTCGAGCGAGGCATAGGGGTCCTGGAAGATCATCTGGGCGAGACGACGGACCGGCCGCATCGCCTTGACCGAGAAGTCCATCAGCTCTTCGCCGCCGATGGCGACATAGCCTTCGTAGGGGATCAGGCCGAGCACGGCCTTGCCGGTGGTCGATTTGCCCGAGCCACTCTCGCCGACGAGGCCGAGCGTCCGCCCGGCCCTGAGCTCGAAGGAAACGCCGTCGACTGCGAGCTGGCCGGCCTTGCGGCCGAACAGGCTGGCGCGGGCGCCATAGGTGACCTTGAGGTTCTGGACGGCGAGGACCGGTTCAAGCGACTTATCGGCTCGCGGCGCCGCCATCGCTTCCGCCGTGACAGCCGGCGGCCCATCGGTGCCGGTGCGGGCGCCGATGCGGGGGACGGCGGCGATCAGCTCGCGCGTGTAGGTCTGGGTCGGCTGTTCGAAAATGTCGACCGCCGAGCCGATCTCGACGAGGCGCCCATCCTTCATGACCGCGACCCGATCGGCCATCTCGGCGACGACGCCCATGTCGTGGGTGATCAGGATGGTGGACGTGCCGAACTCGCCCTTCAATTCTCGCATCAGCTTCAGGATCTGCGCCTGCACGGTGACGTCGAGGGCGGTGGTCGGTTCGTCGGCGATCAGCACCTTGGGCCGGCAGGACAGCGCCATGGCGATCATCACTCGCTGGCGCATGCCGCCGGAGAGTTCGTGCGGATACTGACCGAGGCGCCTTGCCGGTTCGGTGAGCTGCACCGCATCCAGCATGCGCAGCGCCTGGGCGCGGGCGGAAGCTTCGTTGCCACCCTGGTGGATCAGAATTGGCTCCAGAAGCTGCTTGCCGATGGTCATCACCGGGTTGAGCGATGTCATCGGTTCCTGGAAGATCATGGCGATGTCGCGGCCACGCACCTCCCGCATGGTCCGCTCGCCGAGGGTGGTGAGGTCACGCTCCTCAAGCTTGATCGAGCCGGAGACGATGCGCAGCGAGGCGCGCGGCAGAAGCCGCATCACGGACAGCGACGTGACCGACTTGCCGGAGCCGCTTTCGCCGGCCAGGCAGAGCGTCTCTCCCGCCGCCAGCTCGAAGCTCACGGCGTCGAGCACGCGCTTTGCCCCGCGATCGGTCAACGCGTCCACGGTCAGCCCGTCGACGGTGAGAACCGGTGCTGCCTTGAAGTCTCCGCTCATGTCCGTCACGACAGCACGATCCTTGGGAAATAGAAGCTCACCACCACGTTCGGCATGTCGACGATCTCGGAAATGCGCAGATCGCCGGCCACCGAACAGAGCATGTAGGCGTCGGCCGGATTGTAGCCGTGCTCGGCGGCGAGAAGATCGATCATCCGGCTGAGCGCCTCGCGCGACGCGGTCAGCAGGTCGGGACCGACACCGGTGGTCACCTCGTAGCCGGCGGCGTCGAGATGGCGCGTCACAGGTCCCGGCGTGGTGAAGCGGGGGCTTTCGAGCGTCTGTCCCTTGAGAATGCTGAGCGTCAGCGTGACGTTCATGGCGCTTTCGATGGCGGTGCCGCAGACCTCGCCGTCGCCCTGGGCGGCGTGCGTGTCGCCGACCGAAAACAGGGCGCCCTCGACCTCGACCGGCAGATAGAGCGTAACGCCCGAGGAGAGATCGCGGATGTCGAGATTGCCGCCGACGCGGCGTGGCGGAACGACCGAATGGACGCCCGGCTCGGCCGGGGCGACGCCGATGGTGCCGGCGAACGGCTTGAGCGGTACGCGGCCGCCGGGACCGAACAGCGAAGGCGCCATCGTGCCGGGCTCGTATGTCCAGACGTGCAGCGCCGGATCGGTGAACTGATCGGCCAGCAGGCCGAAGCCGGGGATTACCGCCGTCCAGCCGATGCCGGAGGGAACGAATTCGCGGATCTCGACCTTCAGCACGTCGCCGGGCTCGGCGCCTTCGACGTAGACCGGGCCGGTGACCGGGTTGACCTTGGCGAAATCGAGGTTGACCACGTCGGCCACCGTCGAGCCCGTGCCGAGCTGGCCGCCGGAGCTGTCGAGACACTCGAAATGGATGGTCGAGCCGGATTTCGCCAAGGCGGCCGGCGTGAAATCGCGGCTCCAGCCATAATGATGATCGCGGCGATGGATGGTGTAGTCGCAGGCAACGCACATGGCGATTTCTCCCTGTCGCCAGTTGACGGGGGAAGACAAGTCTCCCCCCGCGCTGGCGCGGACTTGCGGTCAAATCCTTGTTATTGCTTCACATAGATGGCGTCGTAGTTGATGACGCGCGTCGGATCGATGTAGATGTTGCCCGGCCCGCCCATGCGCTTGGACTTGGCGACGACGCGGCGCTCGTTGAACACCGGGATCCACGGCGCATCGGCCATGAGGTCGGTGAACACCGAACCCCAGAGCTTGGCGCGCTCGTCCTTCTTGGCCGGATCGGACATCGAGTCGGCCTCGATGGCGCGGGCGTCGAGATCCTTGTTGCAGTACCAGGACCAGTTCCAGCCGCCCTGGACGGCGCCGGCGCAGCCCAGGATCGGGCCGTAGAAGTTCGAGGGATCGGGGAAGTCGGCGATCCAGGCCATGCCGCCCGACCAGATCATCGGCGCCTCGCCCTCGGTTCCACCGGCGGCGATCACGTTGGCGTTGGCCAGCGCCTTGATCTCGGCCTTGACGCCGATGGCGGCAAAATCCTGCTGCAGCGCCTGGGCGATGCGCGGATTGGGATCGGTCGACGAAGCGTAGAGCGCGGTCTCGAAGCCATCGGGGAAGCCGGCTTCGGCAAGCAGCGCCTTGGCCTTCTCGATGTCGTAGGCGTAGCCCTTGAAGTCCTTGTCGTAGCCGGGCATCAGCGGCGGCAACGGCTGGTTGGCCGGCGTGGCTCTGCCGTTGACGATGCGGGTGATGCGCTCCTTGTTGACGGCCATGTTGAGGGCCTGGCGCACCTTGACGTTGTCGAGCGGCTTGACGCGGGTGTTGATCGCGACATAGCCGGTCTGAAGCTGCTCGCCATCGACGATGATGTCGGCGGCATCCGGGCCATTCTTGATCTCCAGGAACTTGGCCGGAGGAATGCCGTCGCCGGCGATGTCGACCTCGCCCTGCTGAAGGCGCAGGAGAGCCACCAGCGGCTCCTGGCCGACCTCGACGGTGAAGCCGTCGATCTTCGGCGTGTCGGCAACGTAGAAGCTCGGGTTCTTTTCGAACACCAGCCTCTGGCCGATCACCCACTCCTTCAGGACGAAGGCGCCCGAACCGACCGGCTTCTTGCCGAAGTCCTGGCCTTCCGCCTCGACGACTTCCTTCGGCACGATCGAGGCGAAGTTGATGGCGAGCACATGCAGGAAGGTGGCGTCGGGACGGCTGAGCTTGAAGATGACGGTGCCGTCGTCGGGCGTCTCGATGCCGGAGAGCCCCTCGGCCTTGCCGCCGGAGAGGTCTTCGAAGCCGGCGATGGCGCCGAAGAAGCCGGCGCCGGGGCCCTGCGTCTTGGGATTGACGGCGCGTTCGATGGAATACTTGACGTCGGAGGCCACCACCTCGCGACCGTTGGAGAACTTCACGCCCTTGCGGAGCTTGAAGGTGTAGGTCAGGCCGTCCGGCGTGATCTCGAAGCTCTCGGCCAGCGACGGCACCAGATCGGCCGTGCCGGGCGTATACTCCATCAGGCGGGAAAACAGGCTCTTGATCATCGACCAGTTCTGCCAGTCGTAGCCGATGGCCGGGTCGAGGGTGGCGATGTCGTCCTTGTAGGTGACGACGATGGTGGCGCCCTTGACGGGCGTCTCGTCGGCCAGCGCAACGAGTGGCGTCAGCGCCATCAGTCCGGCCAGCGCGGTTCTTTGCAGCCAATGTGTCATGCGGGTTCCCCTTTGTTGTTTGACTGGTTTTTGTTGTCGTTGACCGGGCTGCGGCCCGGCGTCATCGGGGCCTATCGGGCCCGAATTTCTTTTGCTCCCCGGGCCCTATCGGGCCCGGATTCTGGGATCGATTAGCGGCGCGACAAGGTCGGCGACCAGGTTGCCGATCACGATGGCGAGCGAGGAGATGAGCGTGACGCCCATGATGATGGGAATGTCGACCTGCTGGATCGCCTGCCAGGCGAGCTGGCCGATGCCGGGCCAGCCGTAGACGGCTTCGACCACCACCACGCCGCCCATGAACTGGCCGATGTCGATGCCGATCATGGCGACGATCGGCAACAGTGCGTTGGGCACGGCATGGCGCAGGATGACCGCGCGCTCGGCGACGCCCTTGGCCCGTGCCGTGCGCACATAGTCCTGGTTGAGCACGTCGATCATCGCCGAGCGCACCATGCGGGCATACCAGCCGGCGCCCAGCACGCCGAGGGTCAGCGCCGGCAGCACGACGTGGCTGAAGGTGCCGAAGCCCGACATCGGGAACCATTGCAGCGTCGCCGCGAAGACGTAGAGCAGCAGCAGGGCGACGACGAACTGCGGGGCCGACACGCCGACGAAGGAGACGGTCATCACCAGCCGGTCGACGAAGCCGCCGCGATTGAGGGCGGCGACGGTGCCGAGGGTCAGGCCGATCGCCACCTCGACCAGGATGCCGGAGACCATCAGGATCAGCGTCGCCGGCAGGCGGGCAAGGATCAGCGTCATCACCTCGGTCTTCTGGGTGTAGGAGCGGCCGAGATCGCCCTGCACGAGGTTGCCGAGATAATGGATGAACTGGACGATCAGCGGCTGGTCGAGGCCGAGCTCGTGTCGGATGTTGGCGACCGTCTGGGCGGTGGCCGAGCGGCCGGCAAGCTGCACCGCCGGGTCCGCCGGCAAGGCGTAGAGCAGCACGAAGGTGATCGCCGCGACGCCGAACAGGATCATCAGCGCGCCGCCGAGCCGGCGCAGGATCAGCTCGATCATCTCACATCCTCCCACGCTGGGTCGGGTCGAGGATGTCGCGCAAGGCATCGCCGACCAGATTGAAGGAGAGAGCCGTCAGCAGGATGGCGATGCCCGGGAAGATCACCAGCCAGGGCGCCGCCGTGAAGAAGCTTTGGCTTTCGAAGATGATGTTGCCCCAGGAAGGTTCGGGCGGCTGCACGCCGACGCCGAGGAAGGACAGCGTTGCCTCGAGCAGAACCGTGGTGGCAATGCCAAGCGTGCCCCAGACGATGGCGGTGGGCATCAGGTGCGGCAGGATATGACGGAAGACGATGCGTCCGTGTCCGGCGCCGAGCGACCGTTCGGCGAGGATGAAGTCGCGCTCCACCAGCCCGCGTGTTTCGGTGTAGACGATGCGCGCCACCTGCACCCAGTTGACCATGGCGATCACCATGGCGACGATCCAGAGGCTGGGGTGGAACAGCGCCGCCAGTACGATGGCGAGCAGCAGGGCGGGAAAGGCCATCATCAGGTCGGTGAAGCGCATCAGGGCATTGCCCGCCGGGCCGCGCAGGTAGCCGGCCAGCATGCCGATGCCGAGGCCGATGGTCACGGCCGTGCCGTTGGCGACGACGCCGATGATCAGGGAGGTGCGGGCGCCGAACAGCAGGCGGGTCAGGAGATCGCGGCCGAGCGTGTCGGTGCCGAGCAGAAAGGCCGCGTCGGGGCCGATGGGCGCGCCTTCGAGGGTCAGGCCGTCGAACAGTTGCTCGTCGGGGGCATAGGGGGCGATCAGCGGGGCGGTGAGGGCGCCGATCACCACCAGGAGCACCACGACGAGGCCGAAAACGGCCGTGGGGCGGCGCAGGAATTCACGGGCGATGCGCATCAGCCGGCCTCCGACAGGGGAATGACGCCGGCCAGCATCTCGGCGGCCGTCTGTTCGATGGTGATGCGCCGCTTCATGGCCGCGCGGCGGAGAGAGGCGTAGGCCGCTTCCTCGTCGCACTGGGCCGCCATCTCGATGGACCTGACGGCGGCATGCACCAGGGGGCGCATGCGGAGCCGCTCCTCCAGGCGTTCCATGCGGGCGGCCGCTTCGACCGCGCGGGCATGGGCGGCGACGGCCAGCACCAGCGCCGGATAGACTGCGGCGGGCACCACCGGCTTGGGCAGGATGGAAAGCGCGCCTTCCGAGATCGCCCAGGCGACGCGGCCGGGCGCTTCCGATTGCAGCAAGGCGACCATCGGCACCGGCGCCGGCTCGCCCGCCCAGGGCAGCAGGCCCGACCAGCCCTGGTCGGCATCCACCAGCACGATGTCGGCCGGCGTCGCCTCAAGATCCAGCGGCGTCCACTGCACATGTGCCTCAAGACCAAGCAGACCAAGCTGACGGACGAGGCGCGCGGTCCCTTCGTCTGGGCGGTGGAGGATGGCGGCCTTCAGGCCGACGAGGTCGGGGATCACCGTCATGAGACCACCCTCAGGCTGGAGCGGCCGCCGTCGCGCGGCGCCGTCATGTAGGGGTCGGCCGCCATGGCGGGGCGGCTGGCGATGATGTCGAAGTTTCCATCGTCGCGGATGCGGCCGAGATGGAACGGCAGGGCCGCGTGGTTGGTACGCGGATCGATGCGCATCGGCCCGTGCGGCGTTTCGAACAGGCGGGCGTGGACTGCCGCGCGCACGGCGGCCGGCTCATCGGTTCCGGCGGACCGAACCGCGTCCATCAGCATGTGGGCGGCGACATAGGCGCCTTCGACGAAGGACGAGAGCCGACGATCGGCGCCCAGAGCCGTGGCGGCGCGCGCCCGAAAGCGCTCGTTCTCCGGCGTTGCCAGGGTGCCGAAGTAGCTGGCGGCCGACAGGTGGCCGGTGGAGAGACCAAGGCCGATCTCGCCGATCTCGGCCTCGGTGAGATCGCAGCTCACCACTGGCCGCACCTCCGGCCGGAAAGCGGGATCGGCATCGCCGAGCGCCTTGTAGGCCCTCAGGAAGGCATGGCTCGAGGGGCCGATCATGTTGTTGAGGATGAAGTCGGGACGGCGGCTCTGGATGTCGGCGATCAGCCTGTCGACATCGGTTTCCTCGATGGGGAGGCAACGCTCGCCGACCACCTCGCCGCCGGCATCCCGCAAGAGGTCGCGGGCGATGCGGTTCATCTCCCAGCCCCAGACGTAGTTGGCGCCGATGAGATAAACCCGCCGCCCCTGCTTGGGCAGCAGATGCTCGAACAGCGGCATCAGGTGCTGGTTGGGACAGGCGCCGGTGTAGATGACGTTCTCGTTGGCTTCGAAGCCTTCGTAAGGGCAGATATACCAGAGCAGGCCGTCGTGCTTCTCGATGAGCGGAATGACTTCCTTGCGGGCGAGCGAGGTGATGGTCCCGATGATCAGGCGGCATCCGTCGCGCAGCATGGCGCGCGCCTGTTCCAGATAGGCGCGCGGCTCACCTTCCGGATCGGTGTAGACGGGCTCGAACGACATCCCCTCGCCGGCCATCTCGCTGGCCTCGGCAAAGGCAAGCGCCGCACCATCGCGACAATCGCGCCCTATGGAGCTGTAGGGTCCGGTGCAGGAGAACAAGATCCCGACCTTGATCGTGCCGACCATTGCAAACCTCAATGCAACGACCAACGCAAAAAGCCCCATGACACGCTCCGGCTCGCTCGAACGATCGCCGAAAGGTCATGGGGCCATGCTGCCCGTTGCTCTGGAAGAGCTCATGTCATGGGCGCGATACATCGCCGCCCATCAATTAGGCATGTATGTTATCTGAGCTTCTTTGCCGCTGTCAAGGATGGAAAGAACGGCATCAGTCCTCGTCGACCGATGCGCTGCCTCTCTCCTGTGCATGAAGGCGAGTGCCTGGAGTTTCACCCTGCCTCGTTCATCTCCTCTACTTGCGCGTAGAGCCACTCGACGAAGCGCGTCACTTCGGGCTTGGGGCGGATGCGGTCGCGGCGGACGAGGTAGAGATTGTCGACGCCGCCGGTGACGATGTTGAACGGCGCCACCAAGCGGCCGAGGGCGATGTCGTCACCGATCATCGAGAGGTCGCCGATGGCAAAGCCGCGCCCGGCCTCGGCGGCGCGCAGGGCCGTGTCCATGGTGTCGAAGATCTCGCCATGCTCGACGTCGAGCGCCTCGTCGCCGAAGGCTCTCGCCACCCAACGCTTCCAGTCGGCAAAGCCCGATCCATGCAGGATCTGGCCGCGGCGGATTCGCTCGGGCGGCTCAAGATGGGCGACGGTCTGGTAGTAGGCCGGCGAGCAGACCGGCGTCAGCCGCTCCATCAGGAAGGGCACCAGTTCCTCTGGCTGCCATTGGCGCGACTCGTAGAGGATGCCGACGTCGTTCTCGACGTCGCTGGGATCCATGTTCTCCCACAGCACCGACACGCGCACCGAGAGATCGGGGTTGGCGGTCTCGAAACTCCTGAGGCGCGGCAGCAGCCAGCGGGCGCCGAAGGTGGGCGGCGTGCGGACGCGGACGACGCCGGGGCGGGCGCGGATCTGCTCGACGCCGCGCCGGATCGCCTCGAAGGCGGTGCCGAGCGACAGCGCCAGCTGTTCGCCCTCCGGCGACAGCCTGACGCCACGATGGACGCGGCGGAACAGCTCGACGCGCAAGTCGTCCTCCAGCGCGCGGATCTGCCGGCTGACGGCGCTCTCGGTGACGTTGAGTTCCTCGGCGGCGCGGTTGAGCGCGCCGAGGCGGGCGACGCTTTCGAAGGCTTTGAGGGCGTTGAGGCTGGGCAGGCGGCTGACGGCCACGTTCGGCACTCCCCGTAGTCGGTTCCGGTTGATTTTCACGCACGAGCAAATGCCGCGGGAACCTACGGCGATCGTGTATCGACCAAGGTATCAGCGGCGTACCACCATCCTGCAAATCCCGTAGACTGCAGCCGAAAAAGGGCTGGTTTGTCAGAAATATGGCAGATCGACACGCAGTTTCACCTAGAGATCGTCCCCTCGCGCCGACCGGCCGGACGCGTTTGGCAAGGATTTGTTTACGGTTGAGTTTTTGGAACGTCAAGCGGGCGAAAAAGGCGTTTGAAGCGGCACAGTCGCATCGTCATATAGAAGCCAAGCGAAGCTCACGGAGTTCTATCATGATCTTCTCGATGTCCCTCCGCCAATGGGCCGGCAGCACCTTCAACCCGGGGCAGCTTTATCGGCAGTGGCGCAAGCGCAGCCTGCTCAGGCACGACCTGCAGCGGTTGGTCGAGGATCCGTATCTGCTCGACGACGTCGGCTTCTGTCGCGAGACCGCCGAGCGCGAGCTCGACCGCGCCGTCTGGGAGCCGGTGGCCAACCTGCGCCAACCGCCGCACAAGCGCGCCGCCTGACGGATCCAAGATCTCAAGCAGTTCGAAACGCCTCGGTGCCGACCGCGCCGGGGCGTTTTCATTGTGTGGCCTTCCAGGCTGGATGTTCCCAGAAGCGCCGGTCAAGACACTCGAACCCTCATCCCTCGGGGGAGAGGCCGGCGGCCCTTCCGATCCGCAGGATCAGCTCGTCCTCATCGGCGGCCGCAAGCGTCTCGACGTCGACGACGGGCCAGAGTCCGATGGGCGTGGCGCGGGCCGCCAGTTCCGCTAGCTCGGGGGCGTAGCTGGCGGGCGGATGGCCGGCGTGGCGAAACGCGGCGCGGGCACGATAGCGTTCGGCGCAGACCTCGGGCGGGGCGTGGCACCAGATCTCCACCACCGGGCCGGCTCCTGCCCGGGCAAGATGGGCCTCCAGCACGTCGAGGGGCACGAACTTGTGCCAGGCGTCGACAACGGCGCCGAGACCGTCCGGAAAGCCGGCGATGCTCGAGAAGATCGCGTGATAGCTCGCCCGCCCGAGCTTGCGGCTATAGTCCCTGTCACCGATGCCGAGATGGTCGAAGAAGGCTTCCTTGATGGTGTCGACCGTCAGGATGGGCAGGGACATGCGCCTTGCGATGATGGCTGCGACGGTGGACTTGCCGCTGGCGGGCACGCCATTGACGAGAAAGACCGGATGCATGGGGGCTCTCACGGCTGCGGATTGAAAACGGGTAGGTGGCCGGCCTCGGCCGCGAAGGCCGGCAGGCTCGCTTGGGGCGCCTTGCCGCGACGGAGCGAGGCGAGCGCCCAGAGGCCGCCGCCGATGATGCCGGCATCGTCGCCAAGCGCGGCCGGTCGGATGTCGTAGTTGTACCAACTGGTCTCGGGTGGAAGGCGTCCAAGCGCCCGGACCATCGCACCACCGAGACCGCCGCCGAACACGACGAGGTCGGGGTCGAACGCGGCGGCCATCGACGTGGCCGCGTCCCGCATCGGTTCCGCCCAGGCCCGCAATACGGCCGTCGCCACATCGTCCCCGGCGTCGGACCGGGCGAACAGACCCTGCACCGTCGTGTCCGTGGCGAGTCCGGCCTCGCGGATCAGCCGCCCCAGCGACGTGCCGGAACTGGTCGTTTCGACGCAGCCCTGCCGACCGCAGTTGCACCGCTCCCCTCCGGGACGAACCGTGATGTGGCCGAGCTGGCCGGCGGTGGCGTGCCCATGGAGCGGGCGGCCGCCCTGGATGATGGCGCCGCCGATGCCGGTGCCGATGGTGAACATGACCACGTTTTCGGCCCCACGGGCGGCGCCGACGGCGCATTCGCCAATCAGCGCCATGGAACAGTCGTTCTCGACAACGACGGGAAGCCTGGTGGCGGTGCCGAGCCATCCGGCCAGAGGCAGTCCGCCGATGTCCAGATAGCCCGCCGACAGGACCAGCCCGGCCGCCGCGTCGACGCGGCCCGGAATGCCGATGCCGATGGCCGCGACGTTGGGGCTCCGGTGGGTTGCGACGAGTTCGGCCAGCCGGTTCGAGAAGGCGTCCCGGCCGTTGGTCACCCGCTCGGCATGTCGCGACAGGATGCGACCGGCCGCGTCGATTTCGGCGATGCGCAGGTTCGTGCCGCCAACGTCGATTCCAAGAGCGGTAGCGCTAT
Organism: Pleomorphomonas sp. NRK KF1; assembly: GCF_023721755.1. Lineage (GTDB taxonomy): Bacteria > Pseudomonadota > Alphaproteobacteria > Rhizobiales > Pleomorphomonadaceae > Pleomorphomonas. The sequence continues at coordinate 256,803 of NZ_JAMDLH010000007.1, forward strand.
CCGTCATGGGGACCTCGTCTTTTTCGCGGGAGGCATAGTTTGAGAATGCACGAAAGCGCGTGCGAGGAGGCGGCCTTTCGGCCGCTCCTTTCGGCTATGCTCAAGCCGGCACGAGCGCCGGCGCGGCGAAGGCTTGCAGGATCTTCTGGATCTCCCTGAGGCGCGGCGTCGCGATGTTGGCGAGCCGGTCCTGCTCGACCTTGCGATCGAGCGAGATGCAGTCCTTCCAGAGCGCACGGCCAGCGATGACGCCGGAGGCGCCGTTCCGCATGGCCGTTTCCACCTGACCGAGGAAGGTGTTGTGGTCGACGCCGGCCGACAGCACGGCCCACGGCACGTCGCCGGCCATGTCGGAAATGGCGCGGCAGGAGGCGGCGCTGCCGGGGAACGGCAGTTTCAGCACCTTGGAGCCGTTGTCGAGCGCGATGCGGGCACAGCCCACGATCAGTTCGCCGAACTTCGCCTTGTAGGCGGCCTCGTCCTCGCCGTCGAAGGCGTAGGTCAGGATCTCGACGACCAGCAGCAGGTCTTCCTTGGCGAAGTCGGCGACGCAATCGCGAATGATCTTGATGTTGTGCGTGTTGGCTTCGGGGCGGTCGGGGCGCAGGTAGACCATCAGCTTGCCGCCGGTGCCGCCCAGTTCGCGGACCCGGCGGGCGTCGACGCCCGGCACCAGCTTGGACAGGCGGTAGCCCTTGGCGTCGACGTCCCAGCCGGACGCATCGAGGCCGATCAGCAGCGCGGTGTTCCGGCCGAGAACGCCTTCGTCAATGACGCGCGGCACGGCGCAGACGGGATCGAGCAGCACGCAAGAGGCCGAGTTGGCGAGATAGGCGACGATGTCGGACTTGACGTCGCCAAGCTTGTTCTCGTCGATCCTGGCCCGCTCCTCGGGGGTCGATGCGAGGATCTGTCGCATGGCGCCGCGCTGGTCGCAGGCAACGACCATCATGTGGCCGTCGGGGCCGCAAATCTGCTGGTAACCGCGATATTCCGCGGTTGTCATCCTGTTGGGCATTTTGTGTTCCTGTCGTGTGTTGATTGGATTTGCCGGACGACGGTCAGCCGACCATCAGGCGGACGACTTCGTTGGCGTTGGTGTCGGCGGCGCGGAGGTCGGCGACGGCCCGGCCGCGGCGCATGATGAACAGCCGGTCGGCGACCTCGAAAACGTCCTGCATGTTGTGGGAGATGACGATCACCGGGACGCCGCGCGACTTCAGCGTCTCGATCAGCGACAGGACCTTCTTCTGCTCGGGCACGCCGAGGGCGGCTGTCGGCTCGTCCATGATCATCAGCTTGGCCTTCCAGTAGACGGCGCGTGCGATGGCCGTCGCCTGGCGCTGCCCGCCGGACAGCGTGCGAACCGGGGCTTCGAGGTTGCGGATGTTGATATGCAGTTCCGACAGGACGGTCTTTGCCTCGGAACGCATCCGGGCGTTGTTGAGGCCAGGCAGGAAACCGTAGGCCTTGCCGGGGAGCTCGCGGCCAAGGAAGATGTTCTCCGCCGCGCCAAGGTTGTCGCAGAGCGCGAGATCCTGGAACACCGTTTCGATGCCGAGGTCGCGCGCCTGCAATGGCGAGGGAATGTCGACTTCCTTGCCGTCGAGCTCGATGGTGCCGCCGTCCGGCCGGTGGACGCCGGCGACCGTCTGGATCAGCGTCGACTTGCCGGCGCCGTTGTCGCCGAGCAGGGCGACGGTCTCGCCGGGGTAGACGTCGAAGTCCACCTGGTCGACGGCGACGAGGCCGCCGAAGCGCTTGGTGATCTTGCGGCAGCGCAGGACCGGGGTGAGACCTTCGGGATGCGGAACCTGGGGGATCGACACGGGGGCGGAGACGGGGTGGGGGGCGAGCGTGGTCATGGGAAGAACCTCCCCTTGGCCTGATCCACCAGGACGGCCATGATGATGACGGCGCCGACGGCGACGTATTGCCAGAAGGGGTCGATGCCGAGGATGACGAGGCCGTTCTGGATGACGGCGATCACCAGGGCGCCGACGACGGTGCCAAGGATGCGGCCCTGCCCGCCCAGCATCGACGCGCCGCCGATGGCGATGGCCGCGACCGACGACAGCATCAGCGCGTCGCCGGCATTGGCGACGCCACCGTTGAAGCGCAGCACGTAGAGAAAGCCGGCGAGCGACGCCGAGACGGAGCAGAGCACGTAGATCTTGAACAGCGTCCAGGCGAGCGGAATGCCGGCGCGGGAGGCGGCCTTGGGGTTGCCGCCGACGGCGTAGACGTGCCGACCGAAGCGGGTGCTGCCGAGCAGCCAGCCGCAGAAGGAGGCGAGGACGACGATGTAGAGGACCTGCAGCGGAAAGAAGCCGACAACATCGCGCACGGCCGTTCCCGTCACGCTGTCGGGCATGCCCAGGAAGCTGACGCCGGCCTCGGGATGGAAGTAGGCGAGGAAGCCGTTGCCGAAGAAGCCGAGACCGCGCGTGCTGATGGAGACCGGCGGGCCGCCGGACAGCACGTAGGCGACGCCTTCGGCCACCGACAGGGTGCCGAGCGTGGCGATGAACGGCGGCACGCGCATGTAGGCGACGAGCACGCCGTTGACCGTGCCGGCGGCGAGCCCGATGAGCAGCGTCGTCATCAGGCCGAGCAGGATGATCACCGGCAGCGGATAGCCGGTCAGCGACTGCATGACGATGGCGCTGGCGACGCTTGCAAGCCCCATGACGAAACCGGTCGACAGGTCGATGCCGGCGGAGATGATGACGAAGGTCTGCCCCAGGCCGAGCACCAGCAGCACGGCCATGTTGGCGCCGACGGCCTGGAAGTTGAACAGGTCGAAGAAGCCCGGCGCGGCGATCGAGAAGAAGACGATCAGCGCGATCAGGAACAGAACCGCCCACATCCGGCCGGCGAAGGCGACGAGATTGGAGGGCGCCAGAACTTCGTCCTGCGACGCGGATGCTTCTGAGGCCGGGGACGAAAGGCTGGTTGATTTGACACTCATGGAGCGCGTCCTTGAGCTGGAAGGTGAAGGAGGGGCACACCGCGCCGAGCGCCATCGATCTGTCGATGGGCGGATCAGAGGCCGCCGAGGCGGCTCCGGGTCGCTTGGAGGGGATGACCCGGCGCCGCGCCTGGGCGGTCGTCCGGGAGAGTGGAGTCTCCCGGGCGGGCCTTGGGGGTTACTTGGCCTTGTAGATCGCCGACTGCGCTTCCGGGCTGTCGACGTTGTCGCGGGTGATCGTCACGAAGGGGATGGCGATCTTGGCGGCGATGTCGGTCTCGCCCATGAGAGAGTCGTAGACCGACTGGACGGCGACCGCGCCGATCTGACCGGGCTGCTGGGCGATGACGATGTCGATCAGGCCGTCCCTCAGGCTGGCGATGGCTTCTTCGGGCGCGTCGAAGCTGGCGATCTTGACGGTGCCCTGCAGGTTGGCCGTGCGAACGGCGGCTGCCGCTCCTTGGGCGCTGAACAGGTTGCCGCCGAAGACGGCGCCGATGTCCTTGTCGCGCTGGAGCGCGGCCTGCGTCAGGTTGGTCGCCGTCGTGGCGTTGCTCTGGGTGTAGTCGACGCCGGCCAGCTTCACCGCGCCGTTGGTCGCCTCGACGGCGGCCTTGCAGCCATCGCGGCGCAGCGTGTCGGACGGAACGTTCGGCGTCGAGACGAGCACGTAGAGCGAGCCTTTGCCGCCCATGCTGTCGATGAGCGCCTTGCAGGCCGTCTCGCCGCCGGCGAAGTTGTCGGACGATACGCCGGCCACCGGGAAGGTCACGCTGCCGGTCTTGTAGTCGCCGTCGCCGACGAACGTGTCGGCCGTGGCGATGACGATGCCGGCCTGGGATGCGCGCTCCAGCACGGCGATCATGGCGGTGGGATCGTTGGGCACGGCGACCATGCCGTTGACCTTCTTGGCGATCATGGCGTCGATCAGCGGCGTCTGCAGGCTGGGGTTCCACTGCGACGGGCCGTCGGCGACCAGCGTGATGCCGAGCTCTTCGGCCTTGGCGCGGGCGCCCTTTTCCATGGTGACGTAGAAGGGGTCGCCCTTGATGCCGTAGATGAGGGCGATGGTGACGTCGGCGGGCTTCAGCGAAGCCGCCGTGACGGCGGTCGTCGAAACGAGAACGGCGGCGAGCGCGGCTGCAATCTTCTTCATGTGTTTCCTCCCAAATCCGGCAACGTTTCCTCAAACGCGCCTTCCGCCTGGGCGGCCATGTTGGTCGCACGAGATCGGCGACACATGCGTAACATCTTTCCGAAACAAATTTCAATAGGTCGTGACGAAAATTTCTGAAATCGTCCAGCTGCTATGAAATAACTTGCGGAGACCGGTATCAGGGTTATGCCGGCACGATGGGACGACCGCATGACGATGCGGCGCCGGCGAACAGCCGGTGGCGTTTCGTTGGTTTGCCCCGGCGTGAACTCAGGGAGCCGCGCGCCGTGGCAGGTCGACTATGTGATTGTATTGCTGGGGCTATCTGCCGTCTGCCTCGTCCCTGACAGCGATCATCTAGCTGCAGAGATCGAGCACGGCCTGAGCGGTTCGCACATCAGTGACCAGGGTGTTGATCAGCCGAGACCGGGCGGCGCCGACGATGGCGGCGGCCTTGGCGGTGGAGACGGCAACGCCGATGACCGCCGGAATCCGCCTCAGCTGCTCGACCGACAGGGCGATCAGGCGGTCGGCCCCGCTCCAGGAGACGAGCTGTCCGTGGGCGTCGAAGTAATGGCGGATGACGTCGCCCACCGCATTGGTGAGTTGACGCTCGTCGGCCGTTACGCCGAGTTGGCCGGGTGTCGGCGATACGTGCGGCAGACCGATGCCGACGAGAGCCGCATCCGCCTTTTCCCAGAGCGCAATGGTCTCGCGGATGCTGGGATCGCTCAGGAAGGCTTCGCGCAGAGCGGTCGACGGCAGGTAAGGGGCGTGCAGGAAGCGCGGCGTGCCGCCCATCTGCTCGGCTGCCAGACGGACGAACTCGTTGATCTGAAAGTGATCCGCCGTCTCCTGCATACCGCCGTTGGCCGGGACGGTGATGACGCCGGGACATTTTTGCAGGCCGCCCTGGATGATGTCCCGGACCGCGCGGCCCCAACCGATGGCGACCACCGAGCCGGGGTGCAGCCCCGCGTCGGCAAGGCAGCCCGAAACGGCGCCGGCCAGCGAACTCACCGCGTTGGCCTCGGGAACCTCGGCGACGACGGCCCGCTTCAGCCCGAGGGCGCGTTCAAGGTCTCGTGCCAGATCGTCCGGTCCCACCAGATCCCGCACCTCGATCCGGACGATGCCTTCCTCGCGCGCCCGCTTGAGCAACCGCGAGATCGTGGCTGTCGAGAGGTCGAGCTGTCTGGCGATCTCGTTCTGGGGGATGTTCGACAGGTAGTACAACTTGGCGACGGTGTGCAGCAGCGCGCGCGACGAACCCGACTCCTGTCCCATGGACTCTGACAGATCGACCTCCGTGAAATAGATTGCAGCCACCCATAACATCGAAGGAAATTTATTGAAACAAGGAAATCCGTCGATAGACTACGCATAGTCGATGCGCTTTGGGGTTGCACGATTCTGCGGAGATGCGGTGTTTCCGCCGACTTGAGGTGTCTTGCGCGAACTTGTGTCGCAGCCGGAACCGTTCAGGCTTCCACGTCCCAATAAGGGATGTCGGAGAGAACAGTCGATTGTCAGATGCCATCGTCGATGGCGCGTTTCTACTTAGCTGCTCAATATAGCGTCAGGCATACCAAATCATTCGGAAAATTGTTGTGTGGGGAGGGGAACCACTCGGTTGCGAAAAGCTGTGCCGTAAAGGAATATATACTTGTTCAGTTAGGCTTGCGGGTTTGGTGGATCCACGAATGGCTGACGACGAAATTGAGGAACTGGGGGCAGAGAGAGAGGAGTCCGACGATTCCGGGCCTTCCTCGGACGCTGTCGCCGGCAAGCAGACAAAGTTGACTGGGGCCGTCAACGACAACCTTTATTATGTTGGTATCGGGGCATCGGCCGGTGGCCTGGAGGCGCTTCGGCCGTTTGTCGCCAACCTGCCGCAACAGGCCGACATGACCTATGTCGTCGCCCAGCACATGTCGCCCGATCACAAGAGCCTGATGGTCGATTTGCTGGCGCGGGAAACCGCTCTTGTCGTTCTTGAGGCGACCAACAATCAGATTCCCCGGCCTGACACCATTTACGTTGCCCCGCCGAACGCCGACATCACCGTCGTCAAGGGGCGCTTCCGCGTCAGCCGGCCGACGAACACGATCGGCCCCAAGCCGTCGGTCGACCGCTTTTTCATGAGCCTCGCCGAAGACCGGCGCGATCATGCCATCGGCATCGTGTTGTCGGGAACGGGCTCGGATGGCGCCCATGGCCTCAAGGCGATCAAGGCGGCCGGTGGCATCTCCATTGCCCAGGATCCCAAGACAGCCAAGTATGACTCGATGCCGCGCGCCGCCATTCGAGTCGGTGGGGCCGATCTGGTTTTGTCGCCCAAGGATGCCGCCAACAAGCTGCCTTCGCTGGTGCAGTGGCCGCATCAGCGCCTGTCGACCGACGACGAGGAACTCGATCCGCCGCCGCCAACCGTCCAGGGAATCATCCAGCAGATCGCCTCGCAGACGGGTATGGATTTCGCCAACTACAAGGATGCGACCATCTCGCGGCAGATCATGCGTCGGATGGCGGCACTTCAGATTCCGACGCTGGAGGCCTATGGCAAGCATGTCACCAGCCAGCGCGACGAGCTGGAGATCCTTGCCGGCAACTTCCTGATCTGCGTGACGTCCTTCTTCCGCGATCCGGACGCTTTCGAAATGGTCCGGAAGTTTCTCCGCGACCTGTTGAAGAAGAAGCGGCCGGGCGACGAGATCCGCATATGGATTCCGGGCTGCGCCACCGGCGAGGAAGTCTACTCCATCGCCATCATCCTCGACGAGGAGCTGGGCGAGGCGCGAGACAGATATCGCATCCAGATTTTTGCCACCGACATCAACAACGACGCGGTGGCCGTGGCCCGTGCCGGCGTCTATCCGGAAGCGGCGCTGGCCGACATCGACGCGGACAGGATCAGCCGTTATTTCAGCGAACGCGACGGCATGTATGTCGTTCACAAGTGGCTGCGAGACAGCGTGCTTTTTGCCCGTCAGGACCTGGTACAGGATCCACCGTTCCTGCGCCTCGACATGATCAGCTGCCGCAACCTGCTGATCTATTTCAAGCATGACCTGCAAGACCGCGTCCTCAAACTGTTTCATTACTCGCTGCGGGACAATGGGTTGCTGTTCCTCGGCAAGTCGGAGTCGGTGGCCCGCCTCGGCGGTCTGTTCATCGAGCTGGATCGAAGGGGCAAGGTCTACCTGAAGCGGGCCATCGCCACACCGATCATTGCCGGCTTCTCGCGAACGCGGGGCGCCGGGAGCATGCAGAGCGATGCGTTCCCACTGGCCGACAAGGACGTCGAGCACCTCAACAGCGCCGCGGTGGGACGCAACCGGCTGTTCGACATCTATGCGCCGCCGAGCATCCTGATGACCACGGCCGGCGAGATCGTCGAGATATTCGGAGATTGCTCGGCCTTTCTCGCCGTTCGCGTGGGCAAGGCCGATTTCAACGCCTTCTCGCTGATCCTGCCGTCGGCGAGGCCGGAACTGCGCGCATTTGCTTATCGGGTGTCGCGCGACAAGCAAACCATGGTCTCCGGCGTTTTCGAGGTGATGATCGACGGCAAGTCGGAGTTCATGCGGCTCGCGGTACACTACTGCGGCGAGAGTGTCGCCGAGGATGAGGCCCTGCTTCTGGTCAGTTTCGAGAAGGTCGAGAGCCGGCCGCCGGTCGCTCAGGATCTGGCTGCTGTCGACCTGGAGGTAGCCGAGCGGGTCCGGCAGCTCGAGCACGAGTTGGTTCTCAATCGCGAGTATCTTCAGACGGTGATCGAGGAGCTGGAGACCGCCAACGAGGAGCTGCAGGCGACCAACGAGGAGGCTCAATCGGCCAATGAGGAACTGCAGGCCTCAAATGAAGAACTGGAGACGGCCAACGAGGAGCTTCAGGCGTCCAACGAAGAGCTGACGACGGTCAATGACGAGCTTGCCTCAAGGACCGGCGAGCTGAGCGAGGCGTGCAGCGATCTCGCCAATGTCCTCGACAGTCTTGACCATGGCATTCTCGTCGTCGATCAGCAGTTGCAGATTGTGCGTTACAACGCCATCGCTCAGGTTTTCTTCAGGCTGCCCATCGACAGCCCGCCCAACTTCACGCTGGCGTTGACCGGGGTTCCGGTCGCCGAGCTGCTGCCCAGGATCCAGCGCGTTCTAGGCAAGCGCCGGATCGAAGAGTTCGAATTCCGCCACGAGAATCGCAGCGTCTACCTGTTCCGCCTTGTTCCTTATCTCGACTCCTATCGAGGAACGAAAGCCCAGAGCGTTGTGATCTGCATTCACGACATCACCGAACGAAAGGAAGCGGAAGAAAAGATTCTGCTTTCGGCATCGGTGTTCGAGCACGCTTTCGAGGGCACCATCGTAACCGACGCCGACAATCGGATCCTGTCGGTCAATCCCGCTTTCACGCGCATAACGGGCTACACGGAGGCAGAGGTCGTCGGATGCAATCCAAGCATGCTGTCGGCCGGAGAGCATCCGCCCGAGTTCTACCGGGCCATGTGGGAGGCCATTCACGGCACCGGGGTGTGGAAAGGCGAAATCACCAATCGCCGCAAGAGCGGAGAGACGTTCCCGGAGTGGCTCTCCATTTGCGCAGTCCGGTCGGCGGAAGGGAAGATCGTTCGTTACGTCGCCGTCTTCAGTGACCTGACCGAGGAGAAGAAGGCGCTGAGCACGATCCAGCGCCAGGCCAACTTCGACGCCCTGACCAAGTTGCCGAACCGCAGCCTGACGTCGGATCGATTGCAGCAGATGCTGGTGTCGAACCGCCACAACGGTCGCCTGTTCGCCGTGCTGTTCATAGACCTCGATCATTTCAAGGATATCAACGACGCGCTGGGGCATACCGTCGGAGACGCGGTTCTGATCGAGACGGGCAGCAGGATCGCTCAGAACTTGCGCGACACCGACACGGTGGGGCGGCTCGGCGGTGACGAGTTCATCGTTCTCCTGAACAATCTCACCGGCATCGACGATATCCTGCCCATCGTCCGGGGCATTCTCCAGACGGTCAACCTGCCGCTTTCCGCGGCGGGTCACACCGTGCAGACGTCGGCGAGCATCGGCATCACCGTTTATCCGATGGACGGCGACACCCCAGGCAAGTTGTTGAAGAACGCCGACGGGGCCATGTATGAGGCCAAGAGACACGGCCGCAACACCTACTGCTTCTTCACCCAAGAGATGCAGGACGAGGCGAACCGCAGGCTTTGGATCAGCAGCGAGATGACGGCGGCCGTACAGGCCGGCCACATGCAGCTGCATTATCAGCCGATCATTCGGATCTCCGATCTGGACATCGTCGGCGCCGAAGCCTTGCTGAGGTGGCGGCATCCGGCGCATGGCATGATTGCTCCGGATACCTTCATTCCGATCGCCGAGCAGAACGGCTCCATACTTCAGATCAGCAAGTGGGTCTTCAAGAACGGGCTTGACGCATGGGAGGCGTATTCCAGGGTTCAGCCCGGCCTCAGTCTCGCCTTCAACATGTCAGCGGTGGAATTCGTCTCGCACGAACACATCGAAGAGCTGCGGTCCTTGCTGCAAGACAGTCCGCTCACGGCCCAGGGGTTGGTGAAGCTGGAGATCACCGAGAGCGTGAAGTTCTCCGATTATGCCGACTATGTGGAAACCTTGGGCATGTTTCGTCGCCTTGGCTGCGGCGTGGCGATCGACGACTTCGGAACCGGCTTCTCGTCGATCAGCTATCTCAAGCGGATGCCGATCGACGTCGTGAAGATCGACCGCTCGTTTATCCGCGACATCGGTCACAGCGAAAGCGGCGACGCGATGATCGTGGCTCTGATCCAGATGATCCTCGCCATGTCCAAGGAGTGCATCGCCGAGGGGGTCGAAACGCGGGAGCAGTTGGAGTTCCTGAAGGCGTGCGGCTGCAATTACGCCCAGGGTTTCCTGTTCGGGCGCGCCATGCCGCTGTCCGAGTTCGAAGCCCTGAGGGCGGCGGGCATTCGGCCGCCCGAGTGACCGCTCCAGGCCCTCCTTACGCCGGCAGGCGGATGGTTGCCTTGAGGCCGCCGTGCGGGCTTTGGCCGAGTTCGATGTCGCCGCCGTGGCTGCGGGCGACGTCGCGGGCGATGGCAAGGCCCAAGCCGGTACCGGGGACATCCTGGTTGCGCGCGGCGTCGAGCCGATAGAAGGGGCGGAACACCGCTTCCATTTCGTCCTCGGGAATGCCGGGGCCGTCGTCCTCGATGGATATCGACAGCCAGCCCTCGCGCCGCTCGCCGGTCACCCACACCGCCGCGCGACCGTAGCGGACGGCGTTGCCGACGAGGTTGGCGATCAGCCTGCGGAAGGCGGTGGGGCGCAGCGTCAAGTGGCCGTCGCCGGTGAAGGCGAAGTGGGCCTCCCGTCCCACCGGCTCGGCCATCTGGCGCAGGCAGTCGGCAAGCGTCGCCTCGACGTCGAGCGGTTGCGGCGCCTCGTCGGCGTCGCCCCTGGCGAAGTCGACGTAGGCTTCCAGCATTGCCTCCATCTCGGCGACGTCGGCGCGGAGGTCGGCGGTCTCCTCGCCTTCGGGCAGCAGCGCGAGGCCGAGGCGGAAGCGGGTGAGGATGGTCTTGAGGTCGTGGCCGACGCCGGCCAGCATGGTGGTGCGCTGTTCGATCTGGCGCTCGATGCGCCGGCGCATGCCGATGAAGGCGTGCGCAGCCTGCCGCACCTCGCGGGCGCCGGTCGGCGCGAAGCCCTCCACGGGGCGCCCTCGGCCGAAGGCCTCGGCGGCGGCGGCCAGCCGTTCGATCGGCTTGATCTGGTTGCGCAGGAAGATCAGCGACACCAGCACCAGGAACAGGGCCGTGCTGACCATCCACACCAGGAAGAAGTGCCAGTTGGCGGCATAGGCGAGGCTGCGCGGAAAATCCACGCGCAGCACGCCGGCATGGACGATCATCCGCACCTCGATGCGTTTGCCGTCGGGCAGGTCGTGGATCGAGAACGGCATGGACAGCGGCCGCTTCTGGAGCGCGCCGGCCAGCATGGTGTGGACGATGTCGGCCGAGGCCCGCCGGGTCCGGCCGATCTCGCTGGGCGGAAGCACCTCGGCGGTCAGCCCCATGGCCTGGCCGGTGGTGGCGACGGTGTCGATCCTGACTTCATCGGGGATGGCGGTGTTGTCGGCGATGTTGGCGAGGCCGAGGATGGAGGCGGCGACGGCGTCCGACAGACGCTGGGTGACCAGCATCCAGTGGCGATCCATGAACACGCCGGTCAGCACGCCGAGCAGGATCAGCATCGGCACGACGACGATCAGGAGCGACCGGCCGAGAAGGCCCTTGGGCAGCGCCCGGTTGATGGCATGGCCGGTGCCGATCCAGGCCCGCCGCAGCACCGTGGGGCTGTTGCGGGCGATGAAGTTGCGGACGTGGCGGATGCCGTCGTCGATCCGGTCGAGACCGGCGGCGACTCGGCCACGGGGCTCGGTCGGTTCTGGCGTTTGCGACATCTCGCTCACTCGAAGCGCAGGCGATAGCCGACGCCGCGCACGGTCTGCAGGAACATGGGGTTGCCGGGGTCGGTCTCGATCTTGCGGCGCAGGCGATTGATCTGCACGTCGATGGTCCGTTCTCCCACCTCTCCGGCTTCGCCGCTCAGCGCCTCGCGCGACAGCGTGCCGTCCGGACTGGCGGCGAACTGGCCGAGCAACTGACGCTCGCGGTCGGTGAGGCGTACCGGCATCTCGCCGTCGCAGAGTTCCTCGCGCTTGGCGTTGAAGACGAAGCGGCCGAAGCGGATCTCCTCGCGCGTGAGCGGCGCCTCGGGGAGCGGCCGGCGTTTCAGGATGTTGTTGAGGCGCAACAGGAGCTCGCGCGGCTCGAACGGCTTGGTGAGGTAGTCGTCGGCGCCGGCTTCGAGGCCGCGAATGCGGTCGGAGCCATCGGATTTTGCGGTGAGCAGCAGGATCGGCACGTCCTGCTCCGATCTCAGCGACTGGGTGAGGCTGAGGCCGTCTTCCCCCGGCATCATCACGTCGACCACCAGGATGTCGAACTCGATGGCGGAGATCTTGCGCCGGGCCTCGGCGGCGTCGGCGGCAGCGGTGACGCGATAGCCGTGGCCGCCGAGATACTTGGCGAGCAACTGGCGGATGCGGCTGTCGTCATCGACGACGAGAACATGGCTGGCGCTGTCGGCGGGGGCGATGGAGACCATGGTTCAGCCTTCGCTGCCGGCCGGCGCGCCGGGCGCGCGGGCATCGATCATGTTGCTCAGGAAGTCGCGCACGGTGGCGCGCGAGCCCGGCGGCAGCGTGGCCAGCGCCTTGACGATGCGGACATGCTGGCGGGCCGAGAGATCGTTTGCCAGTTGCTCGCCCTTCTCGGAGGCATAGAGAAGCCGCTCGCGCCGGTCGACCGGGCCGGGGCGCTGCTCGATGTAGCCGTCGTCGACGAGCTGCTTCAGCACGCGACCGAGGCTCTGCTTGGTGATCTGCAGGATATCCAGGAGGTCGGAGACGCGCAGGCCGGGGTTGCGCATCACGAAATAGACCACGCGATGATGGGCGCGGCCGTAGCCGATCGATTCCAGGATGTGGTCGGCCTCGCCGACGAAGTCGCGATAGGCAAAGAACAAAAGCTCGATCAGCTCAAGGTCGAGCTCTCCGCCGCTGCCGCCGGGGTGTTCCGCTTCGGGCTTTTCGGACGGACGAATGGCGTCGGAGGGAAAATTTATGGCAGTCATGTTGACATACTTCGATTCATTTGTTACTAGAATACCCGTCACGACGAAACGATCGTTCGCACGACGCGGTCGCAAGGGACATCCGGCACACAAGGGATCCACTGATCCGCGAGCATAGCCGCTTGTCGACGCCGAGGCAAAACGTGTCCCGTGCAAGAGGTCGCCCGCCTGTCGGGCAAAGACAAAAGAAAAGGTCTGGGAGTTCAAGATGGCCAGTGTCCCCTTTGACAGCCGCGACGGTGTGATCTGGTACGACGGCAAGTTCGTCGACTGGAAGGACGCCAAGGTGCACATTCTGACCCACGCGCTTCACTATGGCAGCGCCGTCTTCGAGGGCGAGCGCGCTTATGGCGGCGAGGTCTACAAGCTCCGGGAGCACAGCCAGCGCCTGATCGAGTCGGCCGAGATCCTCGGTTTCAAGCTGCCCTACAGCCTTGAGGAGATCGAGGCGGCGACCAACGAGGCGCTCGCCCGTTCGGGTCTCGTCGACGCCTATGTCCGGCCGATCGCCTGGCGCGGTTCGGAAGCCATGGGCGTCGCCGCCCCCAACAATACCATCCACATGGCCATCGCCGTCTGGGAGTGGCCGAGCTACTTCAGCCCGGCCGAGAAGCTGAAGGGCATCCGCCTGACCTGGGCGCCCTATCGCCGTCCGGACCCGATGACCATCCCGTGCAAGTCGAAGGCCGCCGGTCTCTACATGATCTGCACCATCTCCAAGCACGCGGCGGAGGCCGAGGGCTATACCGATGCGCTGATGCTCGACTATCGGGGCTATGTGGCGGAATCGACCGGCGCCAACATCGTCTTCGTCCGCGACGGCGAGCTCTACACGCCGGATCCGGACTGCTTCCTCGACAGCATCACCCGCCAGTCGGTGGAGGCGATCGCCGCCCGCCACGGCATCAGGGTCAATCGCAAGCACATCCTGCCCGAAGAGCTCTCGACCTTCACCGAGGCCTTCCTGGTCGGTACGGCCGCCGAGGTGACCCCGATCTCCGAGATCGGCGAGTATCGCTTCAAGCCGGCGAAGATCAGCGAGCTGTTGATGCACGCCTATCTCGACGAAGTGCAGCCCAAGAAGGTTGCCGCCGAGTAATCGATCCGTTAGAGTTTTTCCGGTGAACTTGGGTTCGCCGGAAAAACTCTATCTCTTTGTTAAGACGCAGTTCCGGACGCAAAACCGGTACCCACTTTTGCTGGAACTGCTCTAGAACGACAAGAACCCCGCTGCGCCTGTGCGCGGCGGGGTTTTTCATGCGCCGGTCAGCGGTACCAGGTTGGCCCGACCACCAGCCGCTGGATGGTGAAGATGGCCAGCCCCAGGGCAACGGTGGCCGCCAGCCAGAAGGGCAGGCCCATGCCCTGGAAGTAGAACAGGAATGGCAGCACGACGGCCAGCGGGATCAGAAGACCGAAAGCGAACAGGAAGACGAGGCCCCGGGATCTCCGGTTGAAATACAGGTAACCCTTCTCGGCGCCGCAGGCGGGGCAGACGACGTCCTTCTTCGAAACGGGGCTTAGGCAGTACGGGCAATGCGCCATTTCACGATCTACCTTAAGGCTAGAGATAAAAACAACAAAACCGGATCGATTTATCTGTACTCGCGGTCATGGATACGGTCCAAGTCATGCCTGAACCGGTCGAGTTCGCCGCGCCGGGAGGCCATTGCCGCACTGGCCCAAGGGGCCTGGAACACGGCCGAGAGGTGGTCTTCCAGCTCGATCAGTTTGCCGATCAGCTCTCGACGGACGATCCGGCCATCTTCCGAGGCGGCCGGAATCCGGACGACGTGGTCCACGCTGGCTCGAAACTGCCTCTCGAGAAGGCTCGCTTCCTGCTCGCCGAGACATATCGAGCCGGCGAGCCGAACCCGGTGGGCAAGAGAGAGACATGCGGCCTTGATGTCTCGGTCCACCTGGGCGAGCTGCCTGGACAGTATGGCCCCACGCCTCTCCTTTATTTTCGGATGCATGACGTCCTCAATATAGTTCTATGAAACAAAGACGATGAAAGGGAATTCGGTATTTGGAACTATTTTTCTTGAGTAATGCTTCTCAGTATCAACTTCTGAAAGTCCGATAGACCGCGCTTTTCGTCGGTCTTTCGGAAGGTGCCCGGCCGATATGTGCCCGCTACTTGCGGTCACGCCACTCCGCGCGCGAAACCTGTTTTCACATCTTGCCGGATCTGTTCCGGAAGCCTGGGGCGTGATCGAGCCCGTCGCGTCCGGGTGGGCGTCGCTTTTTCTACGACTTGAAAACGCGCTGTCGAATGACGGACTTGACGGTCATGATGAAAACCCATCCCGTGGTTCTGTCGCCGATAAAACGAACGAAAAAGTTTCAAAACAAATGCAACGGCAAAACGCCTGAATCCCTTCGCGCGTTCGAGGCGCGTCAGGCATATGCTCTCCGTATATATGACAGGATAGAACGTTGCAAGGGACTCGATGACCTTTTAGGTTTCTGCCGAGGCAGACTGTAACACATCAGGCAACAGATGACATTTGCTTTCCCGTGGCTGAACGTGCCAGTCATTTGAGCAATAAGTCATTCTATACTGAGCCCGAAGCCGAGGCGCCATGGCGGGCCGACCGTCCCGGAGACGCAAGCATGATCCCTTCCGATCCTTGGGACCGCGAGACCGCGAGGTCCTACGACACGCCGGACACAGGCATGTTCGCGCCCGAACTCCTCAGGCAAACCGTCGATCGGCTGGCCGCGCTGGCCGGTGGCGGCCGGGTGCTGGAGTTCGCCATCGGAACCGGGCGGGTTGCCGTCCCGCTCCGTGAAAGAGGCGTCTCCGTCACGGGCATCGAGCTGTCGACGGCGATGATCGACGAGCTGCGCGCCAAGGCCGACGAGGCGGCGATCCCGGTGATCGTCGGAGACATGGCCACGGTCTTGGCGCCGGGCCGGTTCAGCCTCGTCTACCTCGTCTACAACACCATAACCAACCTCCTGACCCAGAAGGAACAGGTCGCCTGCTTCCGCAACGCGGCGCGGCACCTGGAGGCCGGCGGGCGCTTCGTGGTGGAACTTGGCGTTCCCGACCTGCGCAAACTGCCGCCCGGCCAGACCGCCGTCGTCTTCGCCGACGAGCCCGGCTACATCGGCCTCGACACCTACGACGTGCTCAACCAGCGCGTCGTGTCGCACCATTTCCGCTTCGGCGACGACCGTCAGGCGAACCTGCTGCGGTCTGCCCACCGCTACATCTGGCCGTCCGAGCTGGATCTGATGGCCGAGCTGGCCGGCTTCGATCTCGAAGAGCGGTCGGCGGACTGGACGGGAACGCCCTTCACCGCCGAGTCCGGCTCGCACGTATCCGTCTATCGGCTTGCCACGCGCTGACTCTCGGGGTGGCCAGCGGCCGAGCGGTCTTGCGTCGCCGGTCGACTTGAACCAAACAACGGCGGGGCGGCGGAAGGCAGTTTCGCCGCGGGCGGTTTGGGGAGGTTTGCGTGCAGGCGCTCGAAGGCGGACGCGAGGGGAAGATCTGGCGCGACGGCGATAGCGTGACGCGGCCGGCCGGCCCGTGGACGCCGACGGTGCATCGCTTCCTCGCCCACATCCGCACGGCCGGATTTACCGGCGCTCCCGTTCCCATCGGTATCACCGAGGCGGGGCAGGAGGTGGTGAGCTTCGTCGAGGGGCGCGTCTCCGAGGACCTCCGCGATCCGCTCGTCGGCTCCGAGCGGATGCTTCGGTCGGCCGCCGGGCTGCTGCGTGCTTTCCATGCGGCCTCCCGGGGCTTCCTGGAGCGCGACCGCCAGGCGCAGGTCTGGATGCTGGAGCCGAGAGAGCCACGCGAGGTCGTCTGCCACGGCGACTTCGCGCCCTACAACGTCGCCGGCAAGGGTGGGGTGGCCGTCGGCCTCATCGACTTCGACACCATCCATCCTGCGCCGGCCCTGTGGGATCTCGCCTATGCGGTCTACCGATGGGCGCCGCTGTTCTCGCCCGGCCATCAGGGCGGCGTGTTCGATCAGGAGATGCAGCTGTCGCGGGCGCGGATCTTCTGCGACGCCTACGGCGCGACGGCGGACGAGCGGTGGCAGCTGCCGGGCATGATTGTCGAGCGCCTGCGGACGCTGGTCGCCTTCATGCGGGGACGGGCCGAGGCGGGCGACGAGACCTTCGTCGAGGACGTGGAAGCCGGCGAAGCCGCGCTCTACCTTGCCGACATCGCCCACGTGGAACAACTCGGAGAGCGGCTCACCCAAGCCCTTCTCGGCTGAGAACGGATTTTTACCTATAGGAAATCTGAAAGCGGCTTTCAGAAGTTGCGATTAGGTCAGGGCGGCTGACGGGTCTATATTGAGGGCGTCAAAGAGATGAGAGAAAGAGGCCGGAAACCTCCGGTCAGGAAAGAAGGAAAGAAGAAATGTTCGCCACCCTCAAGCGTGCTGCCAAGGCCCTCCGCGTTCCCTCCCAGGCCGAGCTCGACCTCGCCTACCTGAACGAAGCCGGCGACCGCTACGACCTCGAAGCCCGCGAGCGCAACCTCAGCCGCCGCGCGCCGAACCGGGGCCTCGGCCTCTGAGGACTGGACGGCAACAAGCCGACACTTCGATACGACGTCGAGCGCTCGATACCTGACCGGTTCGGGCGCTTTGTCGTATCCGGCTTCCGGCAACAAAAAAACGGCCCCCCTTTCGGGAAGCCGTCTTCGTTTGATCCTGGAACGCTCGGCCTTACTTGGTCAGAACGATCGTGTTCTTGAACTGCGGCTCGTTGTCGCGGGCGGCCGGATCGAAGGTCGTCACGACGCTGTAGCCCTGCGAACCGTGGGTGCCGACGACGGCGCCGGACTT
Organism: Pleomorphomonas sp. NRK KF1; assembly: GCF_023721755.1. GTDB lineage: Bacteria > Pseudomonadota > Alphaproteobacteria > Rhizobiales > Pleomorphomonadaceae > Pleomorphomonas. Next base: position 274,458 of record NZ_JAMDLH010000007.1, read on the forward strand.
CAGGCTCTGCTCGGCCGCCGCATAGCGGGCGGCGTCGGCCTTGGCGGCAGCGGCGTTGGTCGAGCCCTTGACGACCACGGCGCTGACGAACTGCGGGTCGTTGTCACGGGCGGCCGGGTCGAAGGTCGTCACGACGCCGTAGCCTTCCGATCCATGGGTGCCGATGACGGCGCCCGACTTCACGCTCTGCTCGGCGGCGGCGTAGCGAGCGGCGTCGGCCTTGGCAGCGGCGGCGTTGACGCCGTCAGTGTGGACGACGGCGACGAACTGCGGGTCGTTGTCACGGGCGGCGGGGTCGAACTGGACGAGGGAGGCGGCGCTGGCGACCGAGGGGAGAAGGGCGGCGGCCAGGGCGAGGGAGGCGAGGAGGGAGGTCTTCATTTTCAAAACTCCTAAAGACGTAACGTACTGATTTGTTTCATGGTGTGGCAGCGGGGGAGGTCACTGGAGGTCTGTGCTCGCTGCCGATGACCGTGATTTAGGTCGCTTTCGATCACGCGCAAATGGGCGCCGGATGACACTTGCGGGCAGGCGATTTGACAATTGATCGCAAAAGCGTGTGCGGGCGCGTGAACGCGGCGTAGCGCAGCCCGCAGTAGGGGAATTCACGAAGCCGATTATTTCATGTTATGAAGGATTTGCCGGTGGCCGGGGGCATGAGAATCCGCGGCGGCCGGTCCATCCGGAAGGGAAACATCATGAAGTTTGCATTTGTTGCCGGCGCGCTGGTCACCGCGCTGCCGACGCTGGCGGTTGCCGGCGAGAAGGTCGACATGGCCGACCTCACCTGTCAGCAGTTCCTGGCCGACGAGGAAGGCATCCTGCCGACGGTGGTCTGGATCGACGGCTATCTCAGCCACCAGAGCGGCAACACGGTGATCGACCTGGATCAGCTGATCGCCAACGTGAAAAAGATCGCCGACGAGTGCGCAGGCCAGCCCGACATGAAGATCATGGATCTGGTGCCGGAAGAGGAATAGACGCTGGCGTCGATCGATCGGGGACCGCTTTCGGCAAAGCCGGGGGCGGTCCCCGTCACTGCGCGGGAGAGGGCTGGGCGGCGGCAGGGGCCGTTGGCTGGGCTGCGGCGAGCTCGGCGTCGATGCCGGACAGCAGCGACACGATGTTGGTCATGTTGCGCCCCAGGTCGTAATAGCCGATCTGGCTGCGCGAATAGACATAGAGGAACGAGCCGCCGCCGCGGGCCGGCGTCACCATCACCGACAGCGTCGAGGGCATGCGCAGCAGGGGGGAATAGACGATCACCCGGAAGCGGGTGTTGACCGGATTGGCGCCCACCATCCGAACCTTGCCCGGCAGGCGTTTGATCGCCTTTTCGGCCACCGCGAACAGCACGGCCGGCGGCAGGTTGTAGCGGCGCGTCTCGATGTCGGGGATGCCCTTCTTGCAGTCGTCGGCCGGGCAGGCGAGCGTGTCGTTGAGCTTGCCGGTGCGCGAGGGCACCGCGAAATCATAAGGGCCGAGATCGGCCGCGCCGAACACCGCGTCCCAGCTCGCTTCCCGGCCGTAGGTATAGAAGGCCAGCACCAGGAGCAGGAATGCTCCGAACAGGGCCGCGAGCACCAAACCGAGGAAACGCAAAGGGGACATTGGATACCGGGGTCACGAGTGCGAGCGATCCCAGCTTTTAACCCGATTGAACAGGGCGCGCCAGAGGTCGGCCGAAACCGCGAGCCAGCCGGCGACAACGGCCATGACGACGATCATGGCAAGGCTGTTCGACCGGTTGGGGGCCGGCGTCGGCGTGATGGAATAGCTCATGTCGCGCGGCAACGCCTTGACGAAGGGAACGGGATCGCCGGCCGGGCGGATGGCGCCGGTCTCCGTATCCAGCGTCGCGATGGCCGGTACGGTCTCGGCCGCCCGTACCGGGCTGAGGCTGGCGAACAGCAGCGTGACCGCCAAAATCAGCGAGGCGGCGACGGCGACGACGATGGACGCGCCCGCGCCGACGGACAGCTCGTGGGGGCCGATGTTTGCATTGAAGGGGGTGTCGTCGATCCTGTCCATCATCTTTCTCGTCCTTGCCGCTTTATCGCTTCGTCACCGAACCGGGCCTTCGGTCGGTGTCTTCCGATGGGCAATTGATGCCTTGCGAATGGGTCGCGCCGAAGCCGGGATTGAGGTGGGTGACGGGAGATGTCGTGGCGATTTCGTGGCGGGGTTAACACTTGGGCGGTGGAGCGCCGGTGGAGAAGATTGAGCGTTTTGGAATTCCGATTTCTTTCAATGACTTGCATGGTAAAGACCGCGTCGTCTGGTTAACGATCCGTAAATCCGAAGGGTCGCTTTTTCGGCATCTTTTCGGGGCCGAGGGGCGCTGCCGTCCGCTTGCCCGATCGCCCGGGGCGCAAGAGCGACCATTGCATTCTGCGACGATATGGTTGTACGATACAACTATATCGTCGGAGCTTGCCATGCATATCGACCTTGCCGTCATCGAGGACATTCGCGCCCTGTCGCGTGCCCTGGTTCGCGACTGGGGGTTCATGGGCGGCGCCTTCGCCGGCACCGATCTGTCGCCGTCGGCCGTCCATGCGCTGATCGAGATCGAGAAGGGCGGTCTCACGGCGCGCGACCTCGGCGGTCGCCTGCGCCTCGAAAAATCCAGCGTCAGCCGCATGCTGCGCAAGCTGGTCGCCTCGGGTGACGTGAGCGAGACGCCCGACGCCACCGACGGCCGCATCAAGCTGCTGTCGCTCACCAGCGAAGGGCGCGCGCGCGTGGCGGCCATCCACGCCTTTGCCCGCCGGCAGGTCGCGGGCGCCCTGGAGCGTCTCGGGGCGGGCGAGGATCGAATCGTGCTCGACGGGCTGCGGCTCTACAGCAAGGCCCTGGAAAGGCGAGCGGATGGCGATGGCGTTTCGGCGATCGAGATCGTCGCCGGCTATCATCCGGGTCTCGTCGCCCGCGTCACCGACATGCACATGCGCTACTACGCCCGGGAACACGGTCTGGGCCGGCGCTTCGAAGCTTTGGTGGCCGGCGGGCTCGCCGACTTCTGCCTGCGTCCGGACAATCCGCGCAACGGGATCTGGACGGCACGGCGGGACGGGATGATCGTCGGCTCGGTGGCGGTCGACGGCGAGGACATGGGTGAGGACGTCGCCCACCTGCGCTGGTTCATCGTCGCCGACGGTCTGCGCGGTGGCGGGGCGGGAAAGCGGCTGCTGGACGCGGCGCTGGCCTTTGTCGACGGGCACGGCTTTGCCGAGACGCACCTTGCGACCTTCGCCGGCCTCGACGCCGCCCGCCATTTCTACGAGTCGCGCGGTTTCGTGCTCGTCGAGGAGAAGGTCGGCGCGCAATGGGGGCGGGAACTGGTGGAGCAGCGCTTTGTTCGACGCTCAAAATGAAAAGGGACCGGAGCCGACGTCCGATCCCCGTACTGCCTCCGCGTCGTGCGAAGGTCCTTGGTTGCGACGCCCCGATCAGCGCCGCCGGGTGGCGGCGATGGCCGGAAGAGCGCCGCCGATCGCACCGATCGCCAGACCGAGAAGGGCGGCCATCGTCATCACGTCGCCGGTGACGGCGAGCTGGAACATCATGCGGGTGTTGTTGACGCCGACGGTGCTCGCCTGCCAGCCGTTGAAAAGGGCCCAGGACGCGGCGACGCCGATGGCGGCTCCGGCCAGCGACAGCAGCACCGCCTCGATCCAGGTCGAGGCGAAGGCTGCCATGCGGCCGAACCCCAGCGTCCGGACGACGGCGATCTCGCTGGCACGGTCGGCGACCGAACTCATCATCGTGTTGAGAGCCCCGGCGCCGGCGCCCACCGCCATCAGCAGCGCCAGAGGCCAGCCGAACAGGCGGATGAGGTCGGAGGTGCGGCCCGACTGGCCGGCGTAGAGATCGGTTTCCGACGTGATGACGAGCGGGGTCTCCGTGACGTCCGACAGGGCGTCTCTCAACGTCGCGATGGAAGCGGGGCTTTCGAGGCGCAGACGCAGCGTCTGCACCTCGCCCTGCCGGTCGAAGCCGGCGCGGACGGCATCGAGGTCGGCCCACAGCTCGGATTCGAAGGCGCTGCCGCCAGCGGAGAAATGTCCGCTCACCGTCCAGTCCACCGCGCCGAGACGCACTGTGTCGCCGACGCCGAAGCCGGGAACGTCGTGCGCCAGACGGTCGCCAACGAGGATTTCCCGACTGCCCCTTGCAAACGGCCGGCCGGCCGAGAGCGTGACCCCGTCGCGCAGCGAAAGGCCGGAGAGGTCCATCCCGCGCAGCGCCATGGTTTGCCCGAGGTTGTCTCCGGGGTGGCGGACATCGACCGGGACGACGATTTCCCGCGATGCGACCAGTTCGCCCGCCGCGTTGCGAACCAAGCCGAGATCGCTTCGCTTGGCCGCGATGGAGCGGACGACATCCGGCGGGATATCCGAGCCGGTTTCCTGGTTGGTGCCGCCGCCGAGGATGACGGCTACGGCGGAGGAGCCGGTTCCCTTCAGCGCCTGCTCGAAGCCCTTGGCCATGGACAGGAAGCCGGCGAGCACCATGACGACCAGCGCGATGGACAGGCTCATCGACAGGGAGATGGCACGGCGCCGGGGCAGGCTGAGCAGGTTGGCGCGGGTCATGACGAGGGTTTGTCTGATGAGGGAGGCCATGGGTTCACCTCGTTCGGAAGGCTGCGGTGACGGGGGTGCGCATCGCGTTGGCTGCCGGCAATGCGCCTGTGGCGAGACCGAGGCCCAGGATCAGCGCCAGCGCCTTGGCAAGCACGAGGAGGGAGAGCACCAGGCCGAGCGTCGGACCGGCGATCCCCGAGCCGAGCCTTGCCAACGCCAGGCCGAGGATGCCGCCGACAAGGAAGATCAGCAGCGTTTCGCCGAGAACGAGCGAAAGGATGCGCCGGCGCGAGACACCGAGCGTCTTCAACAGGCCGATCTCGAAGGTCCGCTCGCGGATGGCGAAGACCATGGTGTTGACGACGATCAGCAGCAGCGTCGTGAAACTGGCGCCGACCACCAGATCGATGATCAGGCCGACGTCGGCATATTGGCGGAGAAAGGCCTCGAGAAACTGCTTTTCCGACTGGGTGCGCGTCGGCGAGGCGGAGTTGGCGAACGCGGCGTCGATGCGGGCGACCAGCTCGCTGGTCGAGACGCCGTCACGCGGACGCAGGATGAAGGCGTCCACCGTGTCCTTGTCCCGCGCCCGCGCCGTGTTGATGTAGTCGTAGCGGCCGATCATGAAGTAGGTGTCGGTGCTGGCGTTTCCACCTTCGAAGATGCCGGCGATCTCGAAACGCCAGTCGCGGCCGCCGTCCTGTCGGGCCATCCGGAAGGCGGTGATGGCGACGTGTTGGCCGACGGTCCAGCCTTGCGCGTCGGCCAGCGCCCGGCCGACCAGCACCCGATCGCGCGCCGCGCCGAGCGACCCCACCAGCTCTGCCGTCAGGCCGAGCTCGCGACCGTTGATGGCGAGAAGCGCTGCCGGATCGGTCGCGGTCAGGCTGACCACGTTCTTCTCGACGCCGACGAAGCCGCGCAGGCGCGTGGTGTAGGTGACCGTCGCGACGCCGGGGGTGCTGGCGATGCGGGCCATCATGGCCTGCGGCATAGGGGTAGACCGACCGGCGGCGCTCATCACGCCGAGGATGTCGTCGCTGCCGCCGGCCGCACCCTGCGAGCCGGCGAGAAAGCTCGCCGTCAGTCCGTAGATCAGGAAAGCCACGGTGACGCAGACCACCAGCAGCAGGGTTCGAAGCGGCTTGCGCCAGGCGTTTCTCCAGGCGAGTCGAAAGAAGGTCATCAGGCGGCGCTCCGTTCCTCGACGAACTCACCCTTGTCGAGATGCAGGGTTCGGCTGGCGTGGCGGGCGGCTTGGGGATCGTGCGTCACCATGACGATCGTCTTGCCCATCTCCTTGTTGAGGAAGCCGAGCATGGCCAGGATCTCGTCGGCCGACTTGCGGTCGAGGTCGCCGGTGGGCTCGTCGCAGAGAAGAAGGCCGGGGTCGGAGACGATGGCGCGGGCGATGCCGACCCGCTGCTGCTGGCCGCCGGACATCAGGGTCGGGTATTGCTTTTCGCGCCCCGCCAGCCCGACGAGGTCGAGCACCTTCTCCGTCCGAATTCGCCGTTCCCTGGCGGAAAGGGGCTTGAGAAGCAGAGGCAACTCGACGTTCTCCGCCGCCGTCAGCATCGGCAGCAGGTTATAGAACTGGAAGACGATCCCCATGTTGTGGGCGCGCCACGCCGACCGGGCGGATTCGCCCATCTGGTCCAGCCGCTTGCCGCCGATGCGCAACTGTCCGCCGTCCGGGCCGTCTATGCCGGCGAGCATGTTGAGCAGCGTGGACTTGCCGGATCCGGACGGGCCCATGATGGCGACGAACTCGCCGCCGGCTATGGCAAGGTCGAGGCTTGAGAAGATCGACACCATCTCGGCGCCGATCCGATATCCCTTCCGGATGCCCTTCAGGTCGATGTAGGGGGGCTGGTCGTTCGTGTCGGTCATCGGTCCTTTGCTCCTCGTTGCGGATCGGTGGTGGCGAGGCGGATGCGCGCGGCCATGCCGGGACGCATGCCCTCCGGCGGCGCCTTGGGCAGGAGGCGCAGGCCGACCGTGCCCTTCTCGGGGGAGACGGAGGGAGAGACGCGCAGGACTTCGACCGCGAAGGGGCGGTCGGAAAAGCCGTCGAGCACCGCTTCGCCCAGGAGACCGGGCCGAAGGAGAGCCATGTTGGCTTCGGCGACGTCGGCCTCGATCACCATGCTGTTCGTGTCGACGATCGTCGCAAGGCTCAGCCTTTCCAGCGTGCTGTCGGCGCGGGCGAGCACCGTGTCGCCAACGTGGGCGCCGAGCCGCGTGACGACGCCGGCGATCGGAGCCCGCACCGTCAGGGCATCGATCCGCTCGCGGGCGATGGCGACGGAGAGCTTGGCCTTGTCCACGTCCTGCTCGGCCTGCGCCACGTCGTTGCCGGCCCGCGCCAAGGCGGTTCGGGCGTCCTCGACCTCCTGGCGGGAGAGGACGTTGGCCAGCGCTTCCTTGCGTTCCAGCGTGGCACGCGCCTGATCTGCGGTGATGCGCCTTGCCGCGAGCGCGAGCCTGGCCGATGCCTGGCCGATCCTCGCCTCATCAAGGGAGAACCGGGCGCCGGCGTCTTCGAGGACCACCAGCGGCTGGCCGGCCGCCACGCGGTCGCCGATCTCGATGGCCACCTGGGTGATCCGCCCCTCGTATTTGGCGAAGACCGTCGTGGAGTGCGGTGCGATCAGGTAGCCGGAGCCGGTCACTTCGTGGACGGGGACAGGTGGCGGCGCGCCCGTCGTCGTTGCGTCGGCCGGCTCCGTTCGCGTCTGGCTTCCACCGGTCGTGGCGGGGCTCTCCCAATAGGCCGAAGCCTGTGGCCAGAGGGCGATGGCAAGACCGGCGGCGACCGCGAGGATGACGCCGGACAGGAGGGCGAGCCGCGGCAGGCGGCCGGTGGATGCGGCGGGAGCATCCAGGGAGAGCGACCTCAGCGTCTCCGAGAGTTTGCGGTCGTGTTCGGTGAGCGTGTTCATGCCGCAAGCATGACCGGCCGGGCCGCGTTTTCGACCTCGAACGCCTTTCAGGACGGACTGAAACGCGTTTTAGTCCCTTGCGCCTATCCGCGGGTAAGCTGGTCTCGGGGGGCTCAGGTCGGCTTGGCCGTCTTGCTCCGCCAGGCCTGCGGCGTCGTGTCGGTGACGCGGCGGAATTCCCGGTTGAAGTTGGATTTGGTCAGGAAGCCCACGTCGAGCATGATCGCCGTCACCGGCTTGTCGGTCTCGCTCAGCAGGGCGCAGGCCTCGGCGATCCGGTAGTCGTTGACATATTGCGACACGTTCTTGCCCGTCGCCCGGTTGATCGCACTGGAAATCTGGCGAACCGGAATGCCGGCCTTGCGCGACAGTCTGTCGAGGTTGAGGTCGGGGTCGCGGTAGACGTGCCTGTCCTCCATCAGCGCCCCGACCCGCGCGATGGTCTCGTTGTCCTGTTCGGCCGGTGGCGGTGCCGGGACTGGCTCGGCGCTATCGGTGGGGGTTCGGCTTCGGCTGGCCGCAGCTCCGGCGATGGCGATGATGATCAGCGCCACCACGTTGCCGACGCTGACCAGCTGGGGCGTATGCCGCCCGCCGCTCAGCGCCAGATCGACGATGACGAGGATGTCGATCGTCGACGACAGCAGCAGGGCCGCCGCCGCGAAGATGATGGCGCGATAGGCCGGAACCGCGCCTTCGAAAGGCGCGATGCGGAGGGCGTCGGTTCCCGGGCGCATCAGAAGCAGGATGGTGGTCGCATAGCCGATGAAGATCGCGATGAGCGCCGCGTCGATGGCGTCCCGCCTGACAACCAGCAGGATCGCGACCCCCACGGCGGGCAGGGCGTGCAGGCCGATGCGTTGCCAGAGGCGGAAGCGGCTGCGACGAACCAGCTGCGCCACGCCGCAATAGGCCAGCGGCGGCACCGAGGCGGCGATGATCGGGGTGAGGTACGTGACCTCCCGCACGCCGTAGCCCCAACGCAGGCCGAGCAGCGTCGATTGCACGGCGCTCGCCAGGACGAGGATCAGAAAGGGCAGGTTGGCCGGTTCGCCATCGGTGCGCCGCACCACGGCGACCAGCAACACCACGAGCAGGATGGCGACGACGAATGGAAGCGGGATGAAGACCATGCCTGCGTCACGGGAAAGAGAGATCTTGCGGCGAAAGGCGACCGTAGCAGAGATTGTCGCGGGGCGCGACGGCGCGCCTCAGGGCGTGTCCGGCACGGTCCGGATGCGAAAACGGCCCGGCAATGCCGGGCCGCTCATTGAGGTCTCGGACCGCCGTCCGAAGCTTACGACAGCGAGGAGGCGAAGCGCTGGATGCGGATGCAGGCTTCCTCGAGGTCCTTGGTGGCGGTGGCGTAGGAGATGCGGAAGTTGGGGCCGAGGCCGAAGGCCGAACCCTGCACCACGGCGACGCCCTCGGACTCCAGGAGTTCGGTGACGAAGTCGTCGTCGGAGGCGATCGCCTTGCCGGCCGCCGTCTTCTTGCCGATCAGGCCGGCGCAGGACGGGTAGACGTAGAAGGCGCCTTCCGGTGTCGGACAGTGGATGCCGGTGGCCTGGTTCAGCATGGACACCACGAGGTCGCGACGCTCCTTGAACACCTTGTTGTTCTCGGCGATGAAGTGCTGCGGGCCGGTGAGGGCCTCAAGCGCCGCATACTGCGAGATCGACGAGGGGTTGGAGGTCGACTGCGACTGGATCGTGGCGATGGCCTTGATCAGCGCGGCCGGGCCGCCGGCGTAACCGATACGCCAGCCGGTCATGCAATAGGCCTTGGACACGCCGTTGACGGTGAGCGTGCGTTCCATCAGCGCCGGCTCGATCTGGGCGGGCGTGGTGAACACGAAGTCGTCGTAGACGAGGTGCTCGTACATGTCATCGGTCATGATCCAGACCTGCGGATGACGGACGAGCACGTCGGTCAGCGCCTTCAGCTCCTCGCGGGTGTAGGCGGCGCCCGACGGGTTGGACGGCGAGTTGAAGATGAACCACTTCGTCTTCGGGGTGATCGCCTTCTCAAGCGCCTCGGCGGTGAGCTTGAAGTTGGTCTCGATCGACGCCTCGACGAAGGTCGGGGTGCCGCCGGCGAGCAGCACCATGTCCGGGTAGCTCACCCAGTAGGGCGCGGGGATCAGCACCTCGTCGCCGGGGTTCAGCGTCGCCATCAGCGCGTTGTAGAGCACCTGCTTGCCGCCGGTGCCGACGGTAATCTCGGCCGGCTTGTAGACGAGGCCGTTCTCGCGCTTGAACTTGTCGACGATGGCCGTCTTCAGCTCTGGAATGCCGTCGACCGCCGTGTATTTCGTCTTGCCGTCGCGGATCGCCTTGATGGCGGCTTCCTTGATGTTGTCCGGTGTGTCGAAGTCCGGCTCACCGGCGCCGAGACCGATGACGTCACGGCCGGCAGCCTTGAGCTCACGCGCCTTGTTGGTGACGGCGATGGTGGCGGAGGGCTTCACGCGGGCAAGCGACTGGGCAAGGAAAGACATTGAAAGGCGTCTCCGAACGGTGAGGAGGTCAATCGTATCGGTTTAAATACGACCTCTTTGATCTATTGCGGTGCGCCCGGTTGCGCAAGGTCAAACCGCACCGTGGAGGCAGTCGCCGGCCTGAAACGTCCCCTTCGGAGGTTCCGTTACTCAGTCTCCCGGAACAGCATGCCTTCATAGTCCCGCGCGGCGTGAAGGACATGCAGGATCTCAACGGCATCGTCGTTGACGTGGTAGAAGATCAGATAGTCCCGATAAGGCCGGCGGCGCACACCGCTCAGTTCATAGCGGGGCACCAGCGGGAAGGCCTCGGGCGCGTTGGCGAGTGACAAACACTTTTCATGCAGTGTTCGGACGAAGGTGACCGCCCGAAGCGGATTGTTCTCGGCGATCCAGTCGCCGATTTCTTCCAGGTCTGCTTCCGCCTCGCCGGTAATGACGACGATCATTGCCCCTTGGCATCCGCCATCGACCGATACTTCGCCTCAAGGCGGTCGAACACTTCGTCCGCCGGCTTGACCCTCCCGGCCGCGGAATCGGCCTGGCCACGCCGGATCGAAGCATCAAGGGCGGCGAGCTTTGCTTCGCGTTCCTGCACCAGACGGACGCCCTCTCGCAGCACTTCGCTCTTGGAATTGTAGCGTCCGGTTTTCACTAGTTCGGCAACGAAGCCTTCCAGACTTCCAAGATCGACACTCTGCGCCATGGCGATGGTCTCCACGCGTCCATCATGACACGGGCCAATAACTATTATCAAGCCCGAGGTGAGGGACCGGCGAGACTCCGCCGATCAGGCGGCGCGGATGCCGTCGAGCAGGGCCTTGAACTGCTCCTTCAGCTTCGTCGCGTTGTCGGCCAGCATGTGTGCGGTCGACTGCATCTTGTCGGCGCCGGTGCCGGTCTCGGCGGCGTTGCGATAGACGGTCTCGACGCGCTGGACGACGCCGTTGGTGCCGCTCGCCACTTCGGAGATGGAGCGGGCGATTTCCTGCGTCGCCGCCTGCTGCTCCTCGGCTGCGGCCGCCACGTCGTTCGAGGCGGTGTGCATGCGCTTGATGGCCTCGCCGATGCCCTTGATGTTGCCGACGGCGTTGTGCGTTGCGGCCTGCAACTGGTCGATCTGGGCGGAGATCTCCTCGGTGGCCTTGGCCGTCTGGCTGGCGAGCGTTTTCACTTCCTGGGCGACGACGGCGAAGCCCTTGCCGGACTCGCCGGCCCGAGCCGCCTCGATGGTGGCGTTGAGGGCAAGAAGGTTGGTCTGTTCGGCGATGCCCCGGATCAGCTGGACGATGTCGCCGATGGTCTGGGAGCCGCTGGCCAGCGTCTGGACGTCGTGATCGGTGCGGTCGACCTGACCCACCGCCTCGGCGGCAAGCCTGGAAGCCGTCAGGATGCGGTCGCCGATCTCGCGGGCGCTGGTCGCCAGCTCCTCGGTGGCGCCGGCCACGGTCTGGATGTTGTCGGTGGTCTGGCCGGCGGCCTGCGACAGTTCGCCCGCCGCGTTGCTCGTCTCGCCGGCGCTGCCGGACATGGCGATGGCCGTCGCCTGCATGTCGGTGGCGGCGACGGAGAGCGAGGAGACCAGTTCGCCGACCTGGCGCTCGAAGTTGGCGGCGATCTCTTCCATCATGCGGCGACGCTCAACCGCCTGTTCGCTGTCCCGCCGTTCGGCCTCGCGTTGCAGGCGATGGCGCTCGGCAAGATCGTTTCGGAAGCTGGTGACGGCGCCGATCATGGCGCCGATTTCGTCGCGGCGGTCGGCGGCGGGCAGCTCGACGGCGAGGTTGCCGCCGGCCATGCGGTGCATGGCGTCGGTGATGGCGACGATCGGCCGGGCGATGCCGCGATTGGCAAGCAGCAGGCTGACGCCGATGCCCACGAGGATGGCCGCGGCGGCCGTGGCCATGAGGACGATGGCCGAGCGATCGGCCTTGGCCGTGGCGTCGGCGCGGGCGGCGGCCATCTTCTCCGAGGAGTAGGTGCTGTAGACCTTCACCTTGGCCGTGACGTCCTTCTGGCCGTCCAGCGCCTTGGCGAGCGCCGGCGCGATGGCGGCCGGGTCGCCGGCGGCGGCCACCTCGACCATGGCGTCGATGGCCTTGAAATAGGCCTGAAGCGAAGCACGAATATCCGACAGCTGCGTCTTCTCGGCGGCGTCGGCGACCGCTTCGAGCTTGGGCAGGCGGTCGAGCATCTCGGCCGAGCGCTTGGCGGCCTCGGCCTTGAAGTCCGCCGCCTTCTCCGGAGCGAGGGCCAACTGGTAGGTCATGCGGCTGATGGCGATGATGTCGACGCGCAGGTCCATTGCCTCGCGGGCGGCCTCTTCCGAGCGTCCGACGTCGGCGTAGGTCTCGGTTGTCGACTTGAGCTCGGCCCAGCCGAGGATGGCGATGGCCACCGCGACGAGACCGACCAGAAGCACGACGGCCAGGATCTTGCGGGCAATGGAGATGTTCTTCATCGGCTGGCGCCTTCGGTCGATAGAGTTCGGCGGATGGAACGATGATTGCCGAAGATGTCTAATTCGAGGTTAATCAATAGCTTCGGAGAACAACTTCTGCGGCTAACCTTCTCTTGGATAAAGGCGGGATCGACTTCCCGAGGCCGTGGTTCGACCCGGCGGTTGGCAGGCGCCGGTAATCCGGGGCTGCTCGATGCCAGAGGCGGGGAGAGGCGGGCTTTTGAGGGCAAAAAAAAGCCGGGCGTGAGCCCGGCTATTAAGTTTTGGAATGCGGATCGCAGGGACGATACCGCACCTTCCAGAGGGGAACAGCTGAAGATTCGCTTTCGCCGGGAGGATGGCGAGGGAACCAACACATCAGCTGAGGTCTATATGCACCCGCGCCCGGTGCAAAACAAGGAGGCAAACTGCAAATCTGCTATGCAATATCCCGGTTATTTTGCCCAAACCGTAACATCCTCGTGAAGTCTTTACGGTTTGTTGGTGTTTTCCATTAGGGGGAAACGCGAGTATTGCACGAGGCGCACAACGTTACGTGGGGTTGTTCGCCGAACCGAATGTCGTCCGCCCTGCGCGCGCCGAGGCGGCGGCGACTGAGTTAGCCGGGACGGGCTTGCAGACGATCCTCAGTAGGACCAGCGCTGGGCCTTGGACACCAGGAAGTCGCGGAAGGCGTGGACACGCGCCGAGTTCCTGAGTTCGTCGGGGTAGACGAAATAGGTGTCGTAGGACAGGAGATCGACCTCGGGGATCAGCTGCTGCAGCCCTGAGTCCTCCTCGACCAGATAGTCGGGCAGAAGGGCGATGCCGACGCCGCGCTGCACCGAATGCTTGATGGCGACGAGGTTGTTGACGCGGAGGGCCGGCAGGCGCGGGTTGTCGTAGGGGCGGCCGACGCTTTCGAGCCAGTTCATGTCCCTGAGATAGTTGGGCGCGGCGACACCGAAGGTGATGATCCGATGCTCGTCGAGATCCTCGATGGTCTTCGGGCTGCCGAAACGCTTGATGTAGGCGGGCGAGGCGAACAGGTGGAAGTGCACCGTGAACAGCTTGCGCTGGATGAGGTCGGGCTGTGTCGGCTGGCGCAGGCGGATGGCGACGTCGGCCTGCCGCATGGCGAGGTCGAGCTCGTCGTCGTTGAGGATGAGCTGCAGCTGGACGTCGGGGTAGAGGTCGACGAACTCGTCGACGCGCGAGGTCAGCCAGGTCGAGCCGATGCCGACGGTGGTGGTGACGCGCAGCGAGCCGGAGGGGCGTTCGCGGCTGTCGGTCAGCCGGCCCTGCACGTCCTCGAGCTTCAGTAGCACGTCATGGGCGGCGCGGTAGAGCAGCTCGCCCTGTTCGGTGAGGATGAGGCCGCGGGCATGGCGGTGGAACAGCGGTACGCCGAGATCCTGTTCGAGGGCGCTGACCTGACGGCTGACGGCGGACTGGCTCATGTTCAGCGTGTCGCCGGCGTGGGTGAAGCTCCCGGCATGGGCGGCGGCATGGAATATTCTGAGCTTGTCCCAATCCATCGCTACCCCCTTTGCCGCCCCCTTGATGGCGCTGGCCGCTGTCGGCCATCGCTTGCTCGTATCGGGCAGGGGCCGGTCTAGCGGGCCGGCCTTGCCGCGTCCTTGTTCTACCGCATTCGCTTGTCCGAAAAGTTTGGCGACTTTTCGAACGGGCTCGTCATTTCTTCCTATGACACCCATTTATCCGAAAAGTGTGAAAACTTTTCGGGCTCATGTTTCTACCTTGGCGCATCCGCGTTCTGGTGCAAGCCCTGAAATGCGTCGCCCTGCCAGTTGGTTACGCAACCTTGGTATCAGTTTCGAGGGCGCCGACGTAGCGTTCGGCCTCCAGCGCCGCCATGCAGCCCATGCCGGCTGCCGTCACCGCCTGGCGAAAATGCTCGTCGGTGACGTCGCCGGCCGCGAAGACGCCGGGCACCGAGGTGGCCGTCGAATCGGGCGCCGTCCAGATGTAGCCCGACGACTTCATGCGAACCTGACCGGTGAACAGCGAGGTGGCCGGTGCGTGGCCGATGGCGACGAAGACGCCGTCGGCGGCGATGTCGCGCACGTCGCCCGTGACGACGTTCTTCAGGCGGACGCCGGTGACGGACGGCGGGAAGCCCTCCTTGCCCAGCACCTCGTCGACGACGCTGTTCCAGACCACCTCGATCTTCGGGTGGGCGAACAGGCGGTTCTGCATCACCCGCTCGGCGCGGAAGGCCTCGCGGCGGTGCACCACCGTGACCTTGTCGGCGTGGTGGGTGAGATAGAGCGCCTCCTCGACGGCGGTGTTGCCGCCGCCGACCACCACCACGTTCTTGCCGCGGTAGAAGAAGCCGTCGCAGGTGGCGCAGGCGGAGACGCCGAAGCCCTGGTACTTCTGTTCCGACGGCAGGCCGAGCCAGCGGGCCTGGGCGCCGGTGGCGATGATCAGCGCATCCGCCGTGTAGGTATCGCCGGAATCGCAGGTGAGCGCGAAGGGGCGCTTGGAAAGGTCGACCGTGGTGACGATGTCGGAGACGAGGCGGGTGCCCATGTGCTCGGCCTGGGTGCGCATCTGCTCCATCAGCCAGGGCCCCTGGATGGCCTCGGCGAAGCCCGGATAGTTTTCGACGTCGGTGGTGATGGTGAGCTGGCCGCCCTGCTGCAGGCCGGCGATCAGGATCGGCTCCAGCATGGCGCGGGCGGCATAGATGGCGGCGGTGTAGCCGGCCGGGCCGGAACCGATGATCAGGACCTTGGTGTGGGTGTGCGTCATGCTCGTCTCGTTTCGTTCGCCGGCCCCGCGAGGCGGGTGGCAGGGCGCCGGTCGGCGGCGTCCGGAATCGATGGAATGGTAGGTGTCCGGCTCCCCGGTTTCAAGGCGGTGGAGCATCGGCGGGGCCAGGCGCGGTGCGTCGTCCCCTGCCGAATGGCCCCAGCCTTCAGGCGGCGTCCTTATAATATGTGTTCGTGCGCCTGAAAGATGCTTTCGCGGCGGCGACCGGAACGGTATGTTCCGGACCGAAGCGAGGGCCTTGCGAGTCCTCCGGAGGATGCGACATGAAGGCCCGTCTCGACGCCATCGACTGGAAGATCCTGCGCGAGTTGCAGGCCGACGGGCGCATGACCAACGTCGAGCTGGCGAGCCGCGTCGGCATCTCGGCGCCGCCGTGTTTGCGCCGCGTGCGGGCGCTGGAGGAAGCCGGCGTCATCCAGGGCTACCGCGCCCTGATCGACGAGAAGACGCTGGGCTTCGACGTGACGCTGTTCGCCTTCATCTCGCTGACCTCGCAGTCGGAGGCGGAGATTCTCGGCTTCGAGGCGCGGGTGAAGAACTGGCCGCTGGTGCGCGAGAGCTGGATGCAGTCGGGCGAGATCGACTTCATCCTGAAATGCGTCGCCCCCGACCTCAAGACCTGTCAGAACTTCGTGATCGAGCAGCTGACGGCGACGCCCAACGTCGGCCAGGTGCGCACCAGCCTGACGCTGAGGCAGATCAAGAACGAGCCGGTGGTGGTATAAGCGTTCGCCGCGCGGTTGACAGGCGCCGTCGGGCGTAGCATGTCCCGGCGACTTGTGTTGCCGCCCAGGCAGACGGGCCGGTTTCCCGGCCCCGCGGGCGGATGCCTTGGCCCTGGCGGGCCAGACCTGGAGTGTGCACTTGGATTTCCTGAAGGGCCGTTTCGCCAGTCTCCTCGGGCCGGATCAGAAGCTTGGTCCGCTGGTGCGCCTTTTCCGCTCCAACTTCCGCCCCTATGCCGGTCGCTATGCCTATGCGCTGGCGATGATGCTGATCGTTTCGGCGGCGACGGCCGGCAGCGCCTACATCATCAAGGAGATCATCAACAAGATCTTCATCGACAAGAACGAGGGGCTGATCTTCACCATTGCCGGCGTCATCGTCGGCATCTATCTGATCAAGGGCTTCGCCACCTATTTCTCGTCGATCACTCTGACCAAGATCGGCAACAGCATGGTGGCGCGGTTGCAGCGGCAGCTCTACGACGCCGTGCTCCGGCAGGACATCGCTTTCTTCCAGAGCCACGCGCTCGGCGACATCATGGTGCGCATCTCGCAGAACGCGGGCGCGGCGCGGCAGGCGATCGACCTCATCGTGATGAGCCTCGGCCGCGACCTGTTCACGCTGATCTCGCTCGTCGCCGTGATGGTGATCCAGAACCCGGTGATGTCGTTTCTGTCGCTGCTGATCGCCCCGCCGGCCATTTTGGGCGTCACCTACCTGCTCAAGAAGGTGCGGACGGCGGCCCGCAAGGAGGTGATGACTTCGGCGCAGATCGTCACCATCGTGCAGGAGAGCGTGCAGGGCATCCGAGTGGTCAAGTCCTTCGGCCTGGAAGACCGGCTGCGCGCCGCCTTCAACGTGGCGACGACCAACGTCGAGAAGCTTTCCAACCGCATCGCCATGCTGGGCGCCCGCTCCAGCCCGCTGATGGAGACGCTGGGCGGTTTCGCCATCGCCTTCGTGGTGATGTTCGGCGGCTACCAGATCGTCCACTACAACGCCGACCCCGGCGCCTTCTTCTCCTTCATCACGGCGCTGCTCTTGGCCTACGAGCCGGCCAAGCGCCTCGCCCGCTTCAATCTCGACCTCGAAAAGGCGCTGGTGGGCGTGCGCATGATGTATGAGGTGATGGACCTGGTGCCGGAGCTGCAGTCGGCGCCCGACGCGGTGGAGGCGACGTTCGACCGCGCCATCGTGACGCTCGACCGCGTCGACTTCGCCTATGGCGAGGCGCCGGTGCTCAAGGGCCTCAGCCTGACGGCGCCGGAGAACTCGGTGGTGGCGCTGGTCGGCCCCTCGGGCGCCGGCAAGTCGACGGTGTTCTCGCTGGTGGAGCGCTTCTACGACCCGACGGCCGGCGCCGTGCTGATCAACGGCACCGACATCCGCCGCTTCACCGTCGAATCGCTGCGCCGGCACGTGGCGCTGGTGACGCAGGACACCTTCCTGTTCGCCGGTACCGTGGCCGCCAACATCGCCGACGGTCGGCCGGAAGCGAGCCGCGCCGAGATCGAGGCGGCGGCGCGCGACGCCAACGCCTACGACTTCATCATGGCCATGCCTGGCGGTTTCGACGCGCTGGTGGGCGAAGGCGGCGGCAACCTCTCGGGCGGCCAGCGCCAGCGCATCGCCATCGCCCGCGCCATCCTCCGTCAGGCGCCGATCCTCCTGCTCGACGAGGCGACCTCTGCCCTCGACGCCCAGGCCGAACGCGACATCCAGGAAGCCCTCGCCCGCCTGATGAAGGGCCGCACCACCTTCGTGATCGCCCACCGCCTTGCCACCGTCCGCGATGCCGATATCATCTACGTCATGGACAAGGGCGAGGTGGTGCAAAAGGGCACGCATGAAGAGCTGATGGCGGAAGGTGGGCTTTACGCGCACCTGAGGGCGTTGCAGTTCCGGGAGGGCGGAGAAGCAAGTCGCGCTGGAGTGACTGATGCATTCCCGGCGTAACGCGCTGGTCGCGCGATCCGATGTTCAGTTGTCGGATTCCTAGGAGAACCTGGCACGCTGTTGGCGCCGTCGGCGAGGAACGTTCAAAGGGGTGCTTGCGTCATCGTGATGACAGCCCGAGGCCCTGGGTAAGGAGTTAGGTGAATGCCCGTGGACAAGAAAGTTGCGCTCGTTACTGGTGTAACCGGCCAGGACGGTGCCTATCTTGCGCAGCTCCTGCTGGACAAGGGTTACATCGTCCACGGCATCAAGCGTCGTTCGTCGTCCTTCAACACGGGGCGCATCGAGGGCATCTATCAGGATCCGCACGTCGAAAATGCCCGCTTTCACCTCCACTATGGTGACATGACGGATTCGACCAACCTGATCCGCATTGTCCAGGAAACGCAGCCTGACGAGATCTACAACCTTGCGGCTCAGTCGCATGTGCAGGTCTCCTTCGAGACGCCGGAATACACGGCCCAGGCCGACGGTATCGGCACGCTCCGGCTTCTCGAAGCCATCCGCATCCTCGGCATGGAACAGAAGACGCGCTTCTATCAGGCGTCAACCTCCGAGCTTTATGGCCTCGTTCAGGAAGTTCCGCAGCGTGAGACAACGCCCTTCTACCCGCGCTCGCCTTACGCGGCCGCCAAGCTTTACGCCTACTGGATCGTCGTGAACTACCGAGAGGCCTATGGTCTGCACGCTTCGAACGGTATTCTTTTCAATCACGAGAGCCCGCTCCGCGGTGAGACGTTCGTTACCCGCAAGATCAGCCGCGCCGCTGCCGCCATCCGGCTGGGCAAGCAGGAAAAGCTCTATCTCGGCAACCTCAGCGCCAAGCGCGACTGGGGGCACGCTCGTGAGTATGTGCGCGGCATGTGGTTGATGCTGCAGCAGGACCAGCCGGACGACTACGTGCTCGCCACCGGTGCGACCACGGAAGTTCGCCAGTTCGTCACCTGGGCCTTCGAAGATGTCGGCATTCACTTGGAATGGCGTGGCGATGGTGTTGAGGAAAAAGGTATCGATAGCCTCACGGGTAAGGTGATCGTCGAGGTCGATCCGCGTTACTTCCGCCCGACTGAGGTCGAGCTGCTAATCGGTGATCCGACCAAGGCACACACCAAGCTCGGCTGGAAACACGAGACGAGCGTGCGCGAACTCTGCCGCGAGATGGTCAACGAAGATCTCAAGGTGATGCAGACCGCGACCGTGATGAAGGAGGCCTGAGATGGCGTCCTACGATCTCATGGGCAAGAAGGTCTGGGTGGCCGGTCATCGCGGCATGGTCGGCTCGGCCATCGTCCGCCGGCTTGCCTCGGAACACTGCGAGATCCTGACGGCCGATCGCAGCGAGCTTGACCTAAAGGATCAGGCCGCGGTTCGAGGCTGGGTCGACCGGCGCAAGCCCGACGCGGTGTTCGTGGCCGCCGCCAAGGTGGGCGGCATTCTCGCCAACAATACCTATCCGGCGGATTTCCTCTACGACAACCTGATCATTGAGGCCAACGTCATCGAGGCGTCGTTCCGGGCCGGCGTCGAGAAACTGTTGTTCCTCGGATCATCCTGCATCTATCCGAAGTTCGCGCCCCAGCCGATCGTCGAGAGCGCACTGCTTACCGGCGAGTTGGAGCCTACAAACGAATGGTACGCGATCGCCAAGATCGCCGGCATCAAGCTCTGTCAAGCCTATCGCAAGCAGCACGGCGCCGATTTCATCTCCGCCATGCCAACTAACCTCTACGGCCCCGGCGACAACTACGACCTCAACTCCAGCCACGTGATGCCGGCGCTGATCCGCAAGGCGCACGAGGCGAAGCTGCGTGGCGACAAGGAAATTACCGTCTGGGGCACTGGCAAGCCGCTTCGCGAGTTCCTGCATGTCGATGACTGCGCCGACGCTTGCGTGCACCTGATGAAGGGCTATTCGGACTCTGAGCATGTGAACGTGGGCTCGGGTGAAGATCTTTCCATCCTCGATCTCACGAAGTTGATTTGTAAGGAGGTGGGATTCAAAGGCGACCTTGTTCACGACCTGAGCAAGCCGGATGGAACTCCAAGGAAACTGATGAGCATAGAGAAAATCATCGAGACCGGCTGGCGTCCCAAGATATCCCTCGCAGAGGGCATCGCGTCAACGTACGCATGTTTTGTCCAGGCGGGGCTCCAGTGAGATTTGCAGCGTCGATTATGCCTGCACATACTCGCTGCCAACCATGCGATGGGCGCGAAGGGAAGAGGTGACTATGCGAGGACTTAAGCGTCTTCTGCGCAAGCATGGGCTGCCGCAAAAGGTCGGCCCTAGAACACTTCTTCAATTGGTGAAGCTTCCCCGAAATACGTTCACGAGTTGGCTATACTGCAAATTTCAGGCGCGCGGACTGCAGAGCTTCCTGGCTGCTCTTGATCGAGAGGGGCGGCGGAAAGTGCTCTGTGTTATTTCATTCAACCTGCCATGGGCAGTGGATTTGATGATCCGAAGCTGCAGCCGTTTCTTGCCGGATTGGCAGTTGGCCATCTTCGATAACTCAAATGACAAAGCGGCGCGGGCGGAAATCTCGGCAATTTGTGCAAGATATAATACGCCGTATCTGGGCTTGCCTAAGAACCCCGAGTGGAGCCCAAATCGCTCGCACGCGCTTGCGCTAAACTGGGTATACAGGAACATTATCTCGGTGGTGCGTCCGCTCCGCTTCGGCTTTCTGGACCATGATTGTTTTCCGATTGCTCCTCCATCCATAGACGCACGGCTTGATGAGCAGTTGGCATATGGCGACCTCCGTCCTTCAAAAATAGTGGAGGGGGTATGGAATCTATGGGCCGGCTATATGTTTTTTGACGGTGCAGTTATCGAGCGATTTCATCTCGACTTCAATCACGATCAGATGCGGCGCCTGGACACAGGGGGGCGAAACTGGGCTGGCCTATACAGGCATCTGCCCAGAGAGAAAATGAGTTTCGCAACCTCTTCGGGAAAAACGATTCTCTCTCATAATCTGGATGTCAGCTATGCACTTCAGTGCCTCGACTTGTCCTTCTGCCATGTCGGTGGTGCGTCTTATGATCATTCTGATGCGGTTGGTCATGAGTACGTTTCGTCTGTCCGTGACTTCTTAGAAAATATTTCGTGAGGGCGTGCTTTGCTCCGCGGGGAAACTTCTCTCGCACAGCCAATTCTTTCGAATCATGCTATTGACTTACAAGGTCTTGTATAGTTAATCGCCTTGCGGGCACCTACCAACAACAAGCTGAATGAAAATAGCATGACCCGAGTCGCTCTTTCCACCCAACACGACAAGGCGCCCTTTCTTCGTCAGACGCCCAACGGCAATGGGCGGTGGGGGGACTTTGTCTTCCAGATGGTACCCTCACAAGATCTCCAGCGTGGCTATAGCCGGGCGGTGGGCGACGATTGGCTTGTCGTTTATGATAATCCCCATGATCCAGTGGAAACCGACCTGCCTCGTTCCCGGCGCGTAATAGTCATTACGGAGCCACCTGGGCTGAAGAATTACTACGATGGCTTCCTGAAACAGTTCGGAGTCATGCTGTCTCCCTTTCCCGTTCCCGGTTTTGAAGGGCGGTTCATTCAAACCGATGTTGGCTTGCCATGGCATATTGGTCTGAACTTTTTGGATCCGTCTTATCCGGTGCCGTCACGTTGGACGTTTGAAGAACTGGAAGCGATGCCCGTTGGCGAGAAACAGCATCGGCTGTCCGCGGTCGTATCAACAAAAAGCAAGCTTCCTCGACACCGTCGGCGTGTCGAGTTCGTGTTAGCGTTGGCGGAGCAGATGGGGGACCAGTTTTGTCTGTTTGGACGCGGCTTCTCACGTATTGAGGACAAAGCTGAAGCCATTCTGCCTTATACCCATCATCTTGTGATAGAGAACAACACAGAAGATAGCTTCTTCACGGAGAAGACCGCTGATGCATATCTCGGCTGGGCGCTCCCGATCTTCTCCGGTTGCAAGAACATAAATGACTTTTTCCCGGAGGACTCGATGATCTGCTTCGACCTTGATTCCCCGGACGCCGTTGAGAGAGTTGTTGCTGGCTTCGAATGCCCCATCAATCAAGATCGGCTTGCAGCGATAGCGGAGGCGCGTCGTCGCGTGATGCACGAGGCCAATCTATTCTCGAAGCTTGCCGATGTCCTCGGGGGCATGGACGCGCCTCCTCCCATCCGGGTTCACGCAGTGGTCCTTCCGAACAATG
The DNA here is from genome assembly GCF_023721755.1 of Pleomorphomonas sp. NRK KF1. Lineage (GTDB taxonomy): Bacteria > Pseudomonadota > Alphaproteobacteria > Rhizobiales > Pleomorphomonadaceae > Pleomorphomonas. The sequence continues at coordinate 296,616 of NZ_JAMDLH010000007.1, forward strand.
ACTTCAAGAATGCTCGTCGGAGGCTAAAGAGGCGACTCTGGCTTTTGGGTAGAGGATTTATACGGCCGTGAGCTTACTCGATTATGCTTCGCTTGAGCCGGAACGCATGGATTTCGTCGATATGAACTCCGCAGGGGGGCGGAAGTGAGGTTTCTTTTTTTCATTCCCAACCTGGCTGGAGGCGGAGCTGAACGGGTTGTTCTGACTGTGGCAGGGACCTTGGCGGAGCGCGGACACAAGGTTAAAATACTGGTGGTAGAATACGTTGTTGCTTATGACGTGCCGCGCGGCGTCGTCGTGGAGAGCCTTCTCCGCCCCGGCAAGAGATTCAGCAGCGGCCTGCTTGCGAAAATCGGCCTGGCGTTTCGGTTGCGTTGGCATCTTTGGAAGATGTTCAAGGAGCACCCCGCTGACCTTCATGTGGCGTCCTTGCCGTTCGCCTACGAGATTTGCCACTTGGCGCGTGTCGCCGGTACCGTTTTTCATGTTCATAACACTCTGTCTGTCCCTCTCGGCCGGTTGGCGCTTCGTCGACCGCAGAAGGCCGCGAGGCAGCGGGCCAGGCTGGTTCGGCAGTTTCGCGAGCGCCATCTAGTGGCGGTATCTCGTGGGGTGGCTCAGGACTTGTCGCGTGAGTTTTCCGTTCCGGCTAATAATATCGATATTGTTTATAACCCATTTGATCTTCAGAAAATTATGATAATGGCAAACGGAGCGGATGCTGATATCCCTCATGATAAGTTTATATTGTTCGCTGGAAGAAACAACTCCCAGAAGAGGATAGACTTGCTGATCGAGTCCTTCTCGATGATGGAGGGGGATGAGAAACTAGTGCTTCTAACCGAAACGGACGACCGGCTTAAGAGCTTGATCTCTTCTTCTCCACGGACTGACTCGATAATCGTCGCTGGATTTAGGTCCAACCCCTACGCATGGATGGCGGCAGCCGAGTTGCTCGTCTTGTGCTCCGATTGGGAGGGTTTTGGCAATGTGTTGGTTGAGGCGCTGGCTTGTGGCACCAAGGTGGTGTCAACCGATTGCCCGTCTGGGCCATCAGAAATACTGATCGGGGATTTGTCGGCCAACTTGGTGCCGGTGGGAGACGCTGTTGCATTGGCTCGTCGCATGCGGGCGGTTCTAGATGAGCCGCGTATCGGAGTAACCGATTTGTCACGATTCTCCGTTGAGGCGGCGGCCACCGCTTTTGAGCGACTTGCTGAGGCCGCGTCTGTTTCTCGTTGCGCAAATACAGCCTGATTTCGAGCGACGCTTTCCTTATCGTCTCGTTCCCGCTAGACAGTGCGTGCATGAAGGGAGAGCGGTTCGGAAAGATGAAGGGCTACGTCATCAACTTAGATCGGTCTGTCGAGCGCCTCACTCTCTTTCGGGAACGAGCAGCGAGAGTCGGCCTCAACTTCGAGCGGTTTCCGGCAATTGACGGGAAGCAGCTTTCGGACGATGTCGTAGATTTCTGGCAACAGCGCTCGAGAATATGGGGGCCATTGTTGCCCACGGAAGTCGCCTGCTTTCTATCCCACCGTGGCGTCTGGCAGAAGATTGCTTCTGGCTCCGATCCATGGGCGATGGTGGTCGAGGATGACGTGGTTTTCTCTCCGGACGCCGGTGAGGTGCTCTCCTCTTCCGATTGGTTTCCTCAAGGTTCTCATGTCGTGAAATTTGAAACCATGGGGAATCGGGTCGAGCTCTCAGCACGAGTGTATGCCCGAAAGGACGGGTATAAGTTGCGACGCTTGAAGGATGACCATATCGGTGCCGCAGGATACATTCTCGACAGGGAGAGCGCACAGTTTCTGGTGGAATGGACGCGTGACCGCTGTGAGCCCGCTGACAAACTTCTCTTTCACCCGTCGCAGCTTTCATCCGCCGGCTATCCCATTCTTCAAATGACGCCGGCTCTCTGCATGCAGGATTTCCATTTGCTCACGAAGCAAGAGCTTCAGGTCGCAACCAGTTCGATTGGACCGATTCTCAACCGGCGCCAGGGGCAGCCTCCACGTGATCGTCGGATGGGTTCTCGCCTAGTGCGGGCTCTGCGCAGAATTCTGAGGGATGTTGGCCGTATTGGCCTGCGCCTTTCAGGCATATCCGTGTTCGAGAAAATTAGGGTCCCTTCCTATCCGCCCCAGCGTTGAATTTTCTGTCCAGGTCGGTTTCCCAGTCTACTTATGGATGAAATACTCATGATCGTGACCCGTATCCACGGTGGGCTCGGAAACCAAATGTTCCAATATGCTGCTGGAAGGCGTGCGGCCATCTCTGCGGGAGTATCTCTGGGAATTGACCTTACTGCTATGGCAGATTACGACAAACGCATATATGGGCTCAACCAGTTTGTCCTAACGCCCAACGCAAGGCCGATCGACGGAAAAGCCTTTTCCAAGGGAAGGGGACTCGTACATCTTTGGCGTAAGGTCACAAAGACGTACCGAGATCGTCGCGAGAGAGGTTTTCGATTTGATCCGGATATTCTGAACCTAAAACCTCCGGTTCGTCTTATCGGTTACTGGCAAAGCGAAAAATATTTCTCCGATGTGGCAGACACGATCCGGGCAGACTTTGCCTTGGTGCGTCCGATGGCATCCAAGCGACAAGCCGTGCTAGATCGAATTTCGGCCTGTAATTCCATATCCGTTCACGTCAGGCGGGGTGACTATGTAAGCGTTCCGAAGTATGCGAGTATATTTGGAACATGTACTCCCGAGTGGTATCGACGCGCTGTCGCTATTGCGTCCGAAGGGCTGACAGACGTGGTCTTTTTTGTGTTCTCCGACGATATGCAATGGGCGAAGGAGAACTTGGGCCTGCCAGGCAGGGTCGAATGGGTGGAGCCTCTACCCGATAAACGCGACGCCGAAGACCTTTACCTCATGGCTGCATGCCGCGCTCACGTGATTGCAAATTCTTCCTTCAGTTGGTGGGGGGCTTGGCTAGATCCGCGTGAAGACTCTCGAGTTGTGGCGCCTTCCCGTTGGTTTTTGTCGGACAATTTCGATGCTCGCGATCTGGTTCCTGAACGCTGGGTTCGACTTTGACGGGTATCTCGAGCACCTATGTTTTTACCAACGGCCTGACTAACTTGTAGGGTTGGTTAGCGTTGAGCGAGTTTAGGCGTGTAAGATAACAGGATGGTCGGGATCTGCGGTAGGCTGGTCGGAGCGGACAAGTAGCAGTGAACGGGAAATACGGTTGACGAGGTCACTGCTTCGGCGGATAGTTTGTAATGAAACAAATGGGACTGCGTAGCGTCATGTTGGCACGGATTAGAGATAGTATTCTTAGAAAAATACTCCGTCGACTAGATTTTGATGAGGCAATGTACTTTTCAAAATACCTGATGCTGCGGCAAGGTTTCGGATCTGGTGGGGCGGCCCAAAAAGGTGGGGAGGCTGGGATCCTAAAGCTAATCTCGCGACGGGACCCTGTTGTCTTTGACGTTGGTGCCCACGTCGGCGAGTATGCGGCTATGGTTCTCGAAAATCTGCCATCGGCAACCGTTTACGCCTTTGAACCTTCCGACGCGCACTTTGCAAGATTACAGAATGCCCTTTCGGGTGACTCCCGCGCCAAGCTTTTTAATGTCGGGTTGGCCGAGAAAGTGGGGCGTCGAAACTTGTTTAAAGCCAGCGAAGTGTCTGGACTGGCCTCCTTTGCTCAGCGTCGACTCGATCATTTCGATATAAAGATGGATCTTGTTGAAGATGTCACCGTGACGACCGTGGATGAGGTGGTGGCAGAGATTGGAATTGCCAAAATTGATCTGCTCAAAATTGATGTTGAGGGATTCGAAATAGACGTCCTAAAGGGAAGCGTCAATTCACTTGCCTCTGGCATTATTGACTTTGTCCAATTTGAGTTTGGTGGAACCTATCTGGATACGCATACCAATTTTCAGGATATGTTTTACCTTTTTGAGAGGTATGGAATGGTGTTGGGCATAATTAAGCCAGACGGTTCCGTTCATGTAATAGATAGGTATAGAGAGATTTACGAATACTATAATGGTGCATCGAATTGGATCGCGGGAAACCGTGATCGCCTCTCTGCGTTGGCTTGAACACTGCCGTCAATCGTTGCGGAACCGTTCGACGTAATAGTGAGTTCTAGGACTTTTGTTCGTCGTGTTGTTTTCACTGTGTTAGATGTGGCGGTTCTACGTCTCGCTTGTGATCTGAGTATCTTATTGTTGGTCAACGTTCGGCGTCGGTCCGCCTCCGAGGGGTATTAGCTAATGAGTGGTCGTCTTAGCTTCAGGAAGTATCTGAAATTATCCGGATTGGACTTCCGCAAATTCTTCCGCTCTTGGGCGCTATGGTCTATTTACCGAGCTAATCGAAAAGCTTTTTTCAAACAAGCCAAAACGTCGAGCCATTTTTTTTCTACCGGAAGCGCTCTTCCGTGCCTTTGGGATCGTATGGATAAAGGGGGGATCGCGCGAGGCCAGTATTTCTTTCAAGATCTTTTGGTGGCGAGACGGATCTATGAGAGAAGACCGACCTCACATGTTGATATCGGGTCCAGAGTTGACGGCTTCGTAGCCCATGTCGCTGTTTTTATGAAAATACTCATTTTCGACTTGAGAGATGTCGATAGCACGGATGTAAATATTGAGTTTCAAAAGCGGGACATAATGCTTGATGACCCGAAGTGGTGGGATTCGGCTGAATCGTTGTCGTGTCTGCACGCGCTTGAACACTTTGGTTTGGGGCGCTATGGCGATTCCATTGACTTCGAAGGGCACGTTGTCGGGTTTAGAAACATGGCCAAGATGTTGAAGCCTGGTGGAGTTTTCTACTTCTCGGTCCCAATCGGAGCCAAGCAGCGTATTGAGTTTGACGCGCACCGCATTTTCTCATTGCCGTATCTTTTGTCGCTAATCGGCGATAACGGTCTCTCGGTTGCGGATTTTCACTATATTGATGATAAAGGACTTCTACATGCTAACGTCCCGGTCCACTCTGACGATGCCTCTCTCACGTTTAATTTGCGCAATGGTTGCGGGATATTTGAGCTCAGAAAGAGCTGACGTTTTATTCAATTTCTGATTTAAATATTTTCCATCGCTTGTGTTTCCGTCTTAAAATGAGGTAGTTTGTATTGAATAGGCTGAACTGTATTGTCTTTACCCTTTTGGACCTGTTGCGGAGGACTAGGAACGGCTTATCCATGATCGTGTCGAGATCGAATTCGCTTGCATTCAAGACTGCGACGTTTTTCCAATCCCTTGCAATTGCAGTAAGGCAAGCCTGATCATGACGATGTTCCTGAAATGTTGAGTCATTTGGCATTGTAGAGGGTGAGTCATCGAGGTAACGATACTCGTTCTGACAGCATAGGTTGAACCACCGAGACACGAACTCTCTGCTCCGCGGACCAATTTTTATGCCAATCACCCCGCCCATAAATTGATTATGCCCTCGTACACCAGGGAACAGGTGCAGTAGGTCGCCTTTTGTCCATGATTCCGCGGGTAAACCTAGTTCAAATATTAGTATATCTCTATCTTCTATCATTGAATTGTAGTAATCAAGTCTCCTTTTGCCGAATTTATTGACCTCGCAGCCGACGTCAATATAATATAATATGTCCCCATCGGGAATTTTTTTCATTTGTTGAATTAGTATGTATGGCTTCCAGAGCCAGTACCCATAGCCCTTTGGATTTTTCTCTATAAAATCACCGTGACTCTGCCAGAAGGATTCCTCTCTTCTGATATCAATATCGCTCACCGTTGTTACTGATGAGAAAAACTGAGATCTCTCGGCTTGACGACTGCGGCTCTTGAGCGCCTTCCTGAACGAGGGGCGTCCTCCACCGAATGTTAGGTAGTGAATATTAGGCATTACTGTATCCGTGCGACTCGACCTAGCGATGCATACCACGTTTCCGGTAATTTCGAGGATCACCGTTGTCCTTGCCCTTTTTCCAGTCGAAGGGCGGCTAGTCTCGTAAGAAAAATGGGGAGCATGAGCGCAGGGTCAAAATGCAATTCCCTGTGCTGTTATGGATGGGCGTTCCTCGCTATTTGGAAGAGCCGATTGGTCTTTAACGTTCAACGAATCTCCCCCCAACAGCCCGATACATCCCCTCCAGCGAGTGCCGCTCCACCGCTCGGTCGCGTCGAATCACAGGCGTCGGCGCCGCCGCAGGCGCGGCCGCCAGCGCCCTCGCCAGCTCCCCCGAATCCTTCGGCGACACCAGCGTCACGCCGGCCAGCCCTGCCGTGCACTCGGGGATGCCGCCGATGGGGCAGGAGATGATGGGGAGGTCGACGGACATGGCTTGGAGGACGGCCTGGGGGATGCCTTCGTTGGCGTAGCTTGGCAGGACGAAGACGTCGAGGGCGCGCAGCCAGGGGACGACGTCGGACTGGCGGCCGGCCATGGTGACGCGGTTGGCGAGGTTGAGTTCGGCGATTCGGGCCTTGAGGTTGGTTTCCTGCGGGCCGTCGCCGACGATCACCAGGTGGCTGTTGGGCACGCCTGTGGCCGCGAAGGCGTCGAGGAGGTAGGCGTGGCCTTTCCAGGAGCGCAGCGTGGCGACGATGCCGAAGATAAAGGCGTCTTCCGGCAGGCCGAGGGCGCGGCGGGCTTCGTGCTTATCGCCCGGCGAGAATCGGTCGGTGTCGATGCCGGTGGGCACCGAGGCGACGCGCTCTTTCGGCAGGAAGCCGTCGGCGGTGAGCTGTTCGACGATGGCCTCGCCGGTGGTCATCACGAAGTCGCAGCCGTGGCGGTAGATCCAGCGGCTGGCGAAGTTGCGCGGCACGTTGGCCGAGATGTGGCGGGTGCGTACCACACGCGGCCGGGGCTTGAGGCCGAGGCGGGCCAGCGCCACTACCCAGGAATCGATCGACGAGTGGGTGTTGACCACATCCGGCCGCATGTCGGCGAGAAGGCGCCGCATGGCGTGCACGGCGCCGAGGCCCTTGCTCCGGAGCGGCATGGCGATGGCCGGCACGCCATAGGCGGGAGCCGCCTTCAGGATCTCGGAGGTGGGATTGGCAGCGATCGTTACCTTGTGGCCGTGCTTGATGAACACGGCGGCCTCGGTCAGCACGCGGATCTCCTGGCCGCCCCAGCCCTCGGACGCCTCGGTGTGCAGGATGGTGAGCGGTCGGTCGGTCATTGGAAGTCCCGGTAGAGGTCGCGCCAGCGGTTCGTGGCGGCGGTGAGGTCGAAGCGGGTGGCAAGTGTCCGCGCTTTGTTGGCGCGGGCCGGCAGGTCGGCGATCACCGTGGCGAGCGCAGCGGAAAGATCGTCGGCGTCGCGGCTGGCGACGGCGCCGGCGCCGGTTGCCGCGATGTGCGAGGCGATGCCGGTGTCGGGCGTTACCACGGCCGGCAGACCGGAGGCGATGGCCTCTAGCGCCGCGTTGGGCATCGGGTCGTAGAGCGAGGGCAGGGCGAAGAGGTCGGCGGCGGCGTAGACCGGCCTGACGTCGTCGAGGCCGCCGAGCAGGCGGACGCGCTTGGCGAGGGCGAGCCGGTCGATGCGCTCGGCCAGCGCCTTGGCCCGGCGGTCGCGGCCGGCGATCAGCAGATGGGCGCCCGCAAGGCTGGGTGCGCGCAGCGCCTCAACGAGCTTGAAGGCGCCCTTGCGCTCGAAGCCGGAGCCGACGAAGGCGATCACCGGAGCGTCGTTCGGCAGACCGAAGCTTTGGCGCGCGGCCGCCTTTTCCTCAGCGCTTGCCGGCCGGAAGCGGTCGAGGTCGACGCCGTTCTCGATGACGCGGAGGCGCTGTTCGGGGACCTGGAGCCAAGTGCGCAGCTCGTCGGCGACCAGCTCGCTGTTGGCGACGAACAGCGTGCGTCCGTCGGCCACCATGCGGCGCTCGGTGTCCATCACCAGGCGATGCATGGGGTCGAATTTGAGGGCTAGGGCGCCGAGCGGGCCGCGCTCGCGGCCGAGCCGGTCGACCCAGGCGGCGTGCACGCCGTCGCCGGCCCGGAAGATGTCGGCGCCCACCAGCCGCTCGTGGCTCTGTACGAGATCGAAGCCGCCTTCGGCGATGAGGTCGCCGACCGCCCTCTGGAAGTGGCGGTTGCGGCCGGCGCGGGTGAAGCCGCCGCGCGCCACCTGTCGCCGCTCGAGGCCGGATGCGTCGCCGCCGGCCCAGTCCTCGGCGATCACCGTCACGCTCTCGCCGGCCGAAATCAGCGCGCCGGCGGCGGTCAGGATGAAGCGCTCGGCGCCGCCGTGCGGATCGAATCGCTTGCGGATGATGGCGAGCCGCATCGCTCAGCGCTCCCAGCCGACGGCGAGATAGCGCCAGAAGGTCTCCTGCGCCTTGGTGGCGGCGGCGGCGAAGCCGCGCGCGCCGTCGAGAAAGCCGGCTTGCAGGATGTAGTGCTTGAAGAAGGCGAAGACGCAGCGGACGATGGCCGGGCCGAGGCCGCCGCGCTTGCCGCGGGCACGGCGCACGCTGGCCGAGGCCAGGGCATAGCGGCGCTGCTTGTCGAGCACCTCGTCGATGCCGCGATAGCTCAAGTGATCCATGGCGGCGGCGAGGTCGGCCACCTTGCCGTCGACGATCAGGCTCTCGTGGACGATATCGGTCGAGAAGCGGGCGCGGTCGCGGCGGGCGAGGCGCAGCACGCGGTCGGGCGACCAGCCGCCATGGCGCATGACTTGGCCGAGGAACTGGTTGCGACGGTCGATGCGATAGCCGTCGGCGGCCGGCGCCGCGATGGCGGCGCGGATCTCGGCGGCAAGGTCGGGCGGAATGCGCTCGTCGGCGTCGATCGACAGCACCCAGTCTCCGGTGGCAAGGTCGAGCGCCCGCTGCTTCTGCGGTCCGAAGCCGGGGAAGTCGGGCGTCTCCAGCAGCGTGGCGCCGGCGGCGCGGGCGATCTCCTGCGTGCCGTCGCGGCTGCCGGAATCCACCACCACGATCTCCTGGCAGAAGGCGAGCGAGGCGAGGCAGTCCGGCAGGTCGCGCGCTTCGTCCTTGACGATCAGGATGGCGCTGAGGCGGGGAGCGGTCATGGCGCGTCTCCCAGGAGACTGTGGAGGCTTTGGAGCACGCGCGGCGGCGGCAGGCTGTCGACGCAGGGCTGCACGGTGCCGGGCGGCACAAGCGGGCAGTCGCGCTTGCGGCAGGGGGCGCAGTCGATGGCGGCCTCCAGCACGGTGGCCCGGCGGCCGGCGACGCCGGTGAGGCCCGGCTTGGTGCTCAGGAAGAGGGCGACGGTCGGCCGGTCGAGGGCGGCGGCGAGGTGAGTAAGGCCGGTGTCGCAGCCGACCACGGCGCTGGCGCGGTCGATCAGGCTGGCCACCTCATCGAGTGGCGCGCGCGGGATCAGCTCTGTGCCGGGCGCCCCAGCGGCAATGGCGCGGGCGGTGGCCTCCTCGGCGGCGTCGGCATAGGTCACCTGCGGCCGCAGCCCTTGGGCGGTCAGCGCATTGGCGAGCTCGATCCAGCTTTGCGTCGACCAGCGCTTGCTCGCCCATGTGGTGCCGTGCAGCAGGACGACGGTGGGGTCGGGCTCGCCTGCTCCCCTGGCGATGCCGTAGTCGAGGGTGGCAAGGTCCGGCTCGTAGCCCAGGATGGCGCTGAACAAGAGGCGCAACCGGTCGATGGCGTGGCGGTCGCGGGCAATGGCGTGGCGCTCGCCGTAGAAGCGGGCGGCCAGCGGCTCGCGGGCGCTCGCCGCGTCGAGCCCGGCGACTTTCGCACCGGCGATGCGGGCGACCAGCGCGCTCTTCAAGAGCCCCTGGGCGTCGATGACGAGGTCGTAGCGCTCGGCGCGGATCGACCGGATCAGGGCGCGGGCGGCGCGCCAGCTTTCGGCCTTGAACGGCGCCTTGCGCCAGGCGCGCAGGCGGATCTCGTGGACGTGGCGGACGCCGGGATGCAGGCGAACCAGCGGCGCGAAGGCAGCCTCGACGCACCAGTCGACGACGATGTCCGGCCGTGCCTTCAGCGCATCGGTCAGCGCCGGCAGGGCGTGGACGACGTCGCCCATCGACGACATCTTGACGACCAGAATTTTCATGAGGGGACCGCCAGCAGGCGGTCGGCCGCCCCGGCGACGGCGTCGACGCCGAGCTTTTTCAGGCAGTCGAGGTGGCCGAGCGGGCATTCGCGCTTGTGGCAGGGCGAGCAGGCAAGGTGCAGCGAGATGAGCTCGCGCCGGTCGGTTAGCGGCGGCGTGTTGTCGTAGGAGGTGGAGCCGTAGACGCCGACCACCGGCACGCCGACGGCGGCGGCGACGTGCATCAGGCCGCTGTCGTTGGCAACCGCGATGCGGGCGGCACCCAGGAGGTCGATGGCGTCCTCGAGGCGGGTCTGGCCGGTGAGGTCGATCGCCTCGGGCACCAGCGCGGTGATCGCCGCGCCCACCTCCCGGTCTTTGGCCGAGCCGAGCAGGATGGTCTTGAGGCCGCGGTCGGCGAAATGGCGGGCAAGGCCGGCGTATTTGTCCTCCGGCCAGCGCTTGGCCGGGCCGAACTCGGCGCCCGGCATCAGCGCCGCGTAGCCGCCGGCTTCAAGGCGATGGCTGGCGAAAAGGGCGGCCTGATTGGCGGCGTCGATGGCAAGATGCGGCTGCCGGAAGGCGCCCCCGCCGGCAAGCAGGTGGAACATTTCCGCCGTGCGTCGCTTGCGCTCTTTGGGCAGCGGCACGATGGCGTTGAGGAGGCCGTAGCGCATCTCGCGCCGGAAGCCGACGCGGGTGGGGATGCCGGCGAAGAATGGCACCAGCGCCGACTTCCAGCTGCCGGGCAGCACATAGGCGCGCCCGTAGCGGCCGGCGAGGGAGCGACCGACCCGGAAGCGTTCGCCAAGGCCGAACTCGCCGGGCTTGAAGGGGGCGTCGATGCGGTCGCGCGCCTCCGGCATGCGGCTGATCAGCGGCGCGGCCCAGGCCGGCGCCATCACGTCGATCGGCGCGGCCGGGTAGAGCTCTTTCAGTGCCGACAGAAGGCACTGGGCCATGACCATGTCACCGACCCAGCGCGGCCCGATTACGAGGATGCCTTCAGCCATTCCATATACTCTTTCACCCCGGTCGCCACGTCGCGGAAGGCGCCATTGTAGCCCACCCCGCGCAGCCGGCTGAGGTCGGCTTCGGTGAAGCTCTGGTAACGCCCCTTGAGATGCTCGGGGAAGGGAATGAACTCGATGGCGCCCTGGCCGAGCGATCCGATTACCGCCTCGGCGACGGCGCGGAAGGGCTCGGCCCGGCCGGTGCCGCAGTTGAAGATGCCCGACACGCCGCGCTTCCAGCACCAGAGGTTGACGTCGGCGACATCGGCCACATGGACGAAGTCGCGCCGCTGCTCGCCGGGGCCGTAGCCGCCATAGGCGTCGAACAGCTTGGGGTTCTCGCCGGCCTTGACCTGGTTGAACAGGTGGAAGGCCACCGAGGCCATGCTGCCCTTGTGGCCCTCGCGCGGGCCGTAGACGTTGAAGTAGCGCAGGCCGACCACCGGCGAGTGCTCGGCGGCGGTGAAGACGTTGCGCCGCACGTAATCGTCGAACAGCTTCTTGGAATAGCCGTAGACGTTCAGCGTCCGCTCGAACTCCGGCTCCTCGCGGAAGGTGTCGCCGCCGCCATAGGTGGCCGCCGAGGAGGCGTAGAGAAAGGGAATGCCGTTGCGCAGCGAATAGTGGAGCAGCGCCTTGGAGTAGGCGTAGTTCACTTCCATCACATACTTGCCGTTCCACTCGGTGGTGGCCGAGCAGGCGCCCTGGTGGAAGATGGCATCGATCTCGATCACCTCGTCGCGCTCGACGCGGGCGAGAAAGGTGTCCTTGTCCTCGTAGTCGGCGATGGCGAGGTCGGCGAGATTGCGGAACTTGGTGCCGTCGGTCAGGTCGTCGACGACGAGGATGTCGCTCCGTCCCTCGGCATTGAGAGCGGCAACGATGTTGCTGCCGATCATTCCGGCGCCGCCGGTGACGATGATCATGCGGTTGTCCTCAGCAGGGTGGCCCCTCGGGGCGCGGTCGGAAAATCTGGTAACACTTTTCGGTGCGATGCTCTAGAAGGAGTGCGACTGTCCCCAAGAGGAGCCTTGCACGCGCTGAAATGCCCGACGCCGGTCTTTCCTATCATGCCGCCGTATCGAAGTTTTCCGCGCTGACCGTGCTGGTGGCCGGCGACTTCATGCTCGACCGCTTCGTCCACGGCAAGGTCAACCGCGTGTCGCCGGAGGCGCCCATTCCGGTGCTGAGCCACGGCCGCGACGACGTCATGCTGGGCGGGGCGGGCAACGTGGTGGCCAATGTCGCCGCGCTGGGCGGCCGGGCGGTGCCCGTGACGGTGATCGGCGACGACGAGGCCGGCGCGCAGCTCAGACGCCTGTTCGATGCCCGCCACATCGGCCATGACAGGATCGTCTCCAGCGCCGCGCGCAGCACCACGCGCAAGACGCGCTTCGTGGCCCAGCAACAACAGCTTCTCCGCTTCGACGAGGAGGTGGTGTCGCCGCTCACGGCGGCCGACCGCGCGGCGGTGCTCGCCGCCTTCGCCGCCGAGCTGCCGCGCGCCGACATCGTCATCCTCTCCGATTACGGCAAGGGCGCGCTGGCGGACGGCGTCGCCGCCGAGCTGATCGCGCTCTGTCGCGCCGCCGGCAAGCAAGTGCTGGTCGATCCCAAGGGCACCGATTACCGCATCTATCGCGGCGCCACCGCGGTGACGCCCAACCGCAAGGAACTCGGCGAGGCCACAGGCCTTGCGACCGGCTCGGATGCCGAGGTCGAGGCGGCTGGCCGCCTGTTGCGCGAGACCTGCGGGCTCGACTTCGTGCTCGCCACCCGCAGCGAGGAGGGCATGAGCATCGTCGAAGCGGAGCGGACGCTGCACATGCCGACCAAGGCGCGGGCGGTGTTCGACGTCTCCGGCGCCGGTGACACGGTGATCGCCACCTTCGCCCTGGCGCTCGCCGCCGGCTGCGCCACCGGCATGGCGGCCGAGATCGCCAACGCGGCGGCCGGCATCGTCGTCGGCAAGCCGGGCACGGCCCAGACCGACCCGGACGAACTGCTCGGCAGCTTGGCGGCGGCCGGCCGCTCGGACGGCCCGGCGGATCGCGACGCCATCACGCGCCTTGCCGCCGCCTGGCGGGCCGAGGGCCTGAGGGTGGGCTTCACCAACGGCTGCTTCGACATCCTGCACGTCGGCCACGTCGCCCAGCTGGAAGACGCCAAGTCGCGCTGCGACCGGCTGATCGTCGGCCTCAACACCGACGCCTCGGTGAAGCGCAACAAGGGCGAGGGGCGCCCCGTCAACAGCGAGGACGACCGGGCGCGGCTGCTTTTGGCGCTGAAGGCGGTGGACGCGGTGGTGCTGTTCGACGAGGAAACGCCGCTCGACCTCATCAAGGCGGTGATGCCGGACCTCTTGGTAAAGGGCGCCGACTACACGATCGACCGGGTGGTGGGCGCCGATTTCGTTCTGAGCCGAGGCGGCAAGGTGCATCTGTCGCCGATCGTCGCCGGGCGTTCGACCACGGCGACGCTGAAGAAGATCGTTTCGCTGGGATAACGGAAAAGGGGAACGGCATGGCCGGACTGCAAGATTACCTTCAGACGTCCATCGACGGACTGGCCGCCCTGCGGGATCACGACCTTTCCGGCGCCATCGAGCGGGCGATCGACATCATCGTCGCGGCGCTCTCCGCCGGCAAGCCGATGCTGGTCTGCGGCAACGGCGGTTCGGCCGCCGACGCCCAGCACATTGCCGGCGAACTGGTCGGCCGGTTTCTGAGGGAGCGCAAGGCCTACAACGTCATCGCGCTCGGCACCGACACCTCGGTGGTGACGGCCTGGAGCAACGACTATTCCTTCGAAAGCCTGTTCGCCCGCCAGGTGGAGGCGCACGGCTGCAAGGGGGCGGTGCTGCTCGCCATTTCGACATCGGGCAACTCCAAGAACGTGCTGGCCGCCGCCGAGGTGGCGCGCCAGCAGGGCATGACGGTGATCGCGCTGACCGGCGAGGGCGGCGGCAAGCTCGCGCCGCTGGCCGATGTGCTGCTCGACGTGCCCTCGCGCTTCACGCCGGTGATCCAGCAGGGCCATCTCTGCCTCTATCACTATCTCTGCGGCGCCATCGAGGAACGCCTCGTGGGGATGGCATGAGCCGTCGGGCGATCAACGACCCGCGTTGGCCGGGCGCAGATCCCGGCCTCTGGATCGAGGCAGCGGAAGACGCGGTGCGCTTTGCCGGACGACCGGCGCTGTTTCTCGACCGCGACGGCGTCATCAACGAGGATACCGGCTATCCCTCGCGGCCCGAGCATATCCGCATTCTCGAGGATATCATCGAGCCGATCCGGCGGGCCAATGCGACCGGCTGGCCGGTGGTGGTGGTCACCAACCAGTCGGGCGTGGCGCAGGGCCTGTTCGGCTGGGACGATTTCGCCGACGTCACCGCCCATATCGACGCGGAACTGGCGACGCGCGGTGCCCGGCTCGATCTGGTGCTGGGCTGCGGCTACTACGGCCAGGGACGGCCGCCGCTTGACGTCGCCGATCACCCCATGCGCAAGCCGAACCCGGGCATGTTCGTCGAAGCGGGGCGGCTCACCGGCCTCGACTTCGGGCGTTCGCTGATGGTGGGCGACAGAGAGAGCGACTTTCAGGCGGCTATGGGGGCGGGGGTGTCGAAGCTGTTCTCGCCGGCCGCCGATTGCATCGGCCTGCGGCTCGGACCCTTGGCCGAAGTGGTGCGGCCGCTCGCCGAGGCGGCGGAACTGATCGGCTGAGCGGTATCAGTTGCCGAGAAGGCGCATGCGGTAGCGCAGCATGGAAAGATTGAAGCGCGCCGCATAGCTGAGGTCCGACAGGCGGCTGCGCAAGCTCGTGGCGGTCGTCTTCTGCCAAACCGACAGCGAGCCGCTGCCATCGTCGGCCGCAATGTAGCTTTTCCTGAGGTTGTGCGACTTGCGCCAGAGCGTTCCGATGTCGATGACGTCGGCCGGATCGCCGGCTTGGCCATGGAAGGCGATCCTCGGCAGGTTGGCGGCTCCGCCAAAGAACAGCCCGCGAATCTGCTTTTCCGGGTCGGCCTGGTCGTTCATCCGGCTCGCAAGGTCATGTGCGGCGGCCGACGTCATGAAGAAGGGGTTGAGCGAGAACTCGCCCGTGGACGGCGACGGCGAATAGCGGCGCAGATAGAGGCGCAGGATGTCCGCTTCGCCCCCGAGGAGCATACGGGACACGCGGTCGACGTTGATCGGGCGGTTCAGGAACCAGTCGTCTTCTAGGTGGAGGAAATAGGGCGCGTCGACTTCGTTCCACACCCACCTCACCGCGCGAGCGAAGCCGCCAGTCTCCGGCGTGTTGACGCGCGCCTGTCCTCGGCTGTCGTAGGTGTTCAGAAGCCGCACCACATCGTCGCGCGAGGCGGTATCCGAACCGAGCGGGTCGACGTTGGCGATGATGCGCAGGCTGTCGTAGTAGCGAAAGCAACGTCTGGCAAAGCTGCGCAACGTCAATGCCAGCACCGCCGGTCGGGTGATGGCGGTAATGCAAACGGTCAGTTCTCTTGCGGCCACCCCAGAAGCCCCCCGCGGCGGTATGGCGAACCATAGCCGAGGTGCCGGACTATTGCATCCACCCTCTTTCAGGGCGGTGGATAAAGGGGCGCGCCCAGCGCCGTCTGGACAGGACGCGCCTTGTTTTGTCAGCGGAAAACGACGTCGAGGATCTCGTACCCCCTCGCGCCACCGGGGGCGGCGACTTCGACCTGGTCGCCGACCGACTTGCCGATCAGGGCGCGGGCGATGGGGGAGGAGATGGAGATGCGGCCGCCCTTCACATCGGCCTCGGCGTCGCCGACGATCTGGTAGGTCTTTTCTTCCTCGGTGTCCTCGTCGACCAGCTTCACCGTGGCGCCAAACTTCACCGTCTTGCCGGTGAGCTTGGCGACGTCGATGATCTCGGCGCGCGACAGCATGTCCTCGAGCTCGGAGATGCGGCCTTCGTTGTGGCTCTGCTGCTCCTTGGCGGCGTGATATTCGGCGTTTTCGGAGAGGTCGCCATGGGCACGCGCTTCGGCGATCGCCGCGATGATGCGAGGCCGCTCCTCGGATTTGCGCCGCTGCAGCTCGCTCTCCAGAGCGGCATGTCCGCCGGCGGTCATCGGGACTTTGTCCATCGGTCTCAAGGCCTTTCAAAAAATCACAGCGCCCGGCGCCAAAGGCACCGGGCCGCGATGTTTCCTGTGTCGCCGTGGTGAAGCTCCTCCCGGAACCCTGTCGGCAACTCTGTGACACGGGCATGCCACCCTGCCTAACCGCTTTTACGAGGAGTTTGCAACTCCTCTGCGGTCAGCATGGCGACACGCCAATTCCGTCCTACCCGGCCTGGCCGAAGTAGGATTGCAGCGGGCGAACCTCGCGAACGCCGGAGGACCAAGCCCCGATGCCGCGCGCCGCCGCGATCGACCCCGCCAAGGTGGTATAATACGGGACTTTCTGCAAGAGGGCAGCACGGCGCAATGAACGACTATCGGCAAGCGCCTGCGCGCCGTCGGTCGTGTTGAAGACGAGCTGAACCTCGCCATTGTTGATGGCGTCGACGCAATGCGGACGTCCCTCGCGCACCTTCTTGGTGAGAATGGCGGGAATGCCGTGCTCGACCAGATACTCGTGCGTGCCGGCGGTGGCGATCACCTTGAAGCCGATCTCGACGAGACCACGCACCGAATCGAGGATGCGGGGCTTGTCGCCATCGCGCATGGAGACGAACAGCGTGCCGGCGGTCGGCACCTTGGTGCCCGAGCCGAGCTGCGCCTTGGCGAAGGCGACCGAGAAGTTGCGGTCGAGGCCCATGACCTCGCCGGTCGAGCGCATCTCCGGGCCGAGCACGGTGTCGACGCCGGGGAAGCGGGCGAAGGGGAACACCGCCTCCTTGACCGCCACGTGGCCGAGCTTCTCCTCCTTGAGGGAGAAACCGTCCAGCGTCTCGCCGGCCATGACGCGGGCGGCGATCTTGGCCACCGGCTTGCCGATGGTCTTGGCGACGAAGGGCACCGTGCGCGAGGCGCGCGGGTTCACTTCGAGGATGTAGATGGCGCCGTCTTTCACCGCATACTGGACGTTCATCAGGCCGACGACGTCGAGCGCCAGGGCGAGCTGGCGGGTCTGGCGCTTCAGTTCCTCGACGGTGGCGGCCGGCAGCGAGTAGGTCGGCAGCGAGCAGGCCGAGTCGCCCGAGTGGATGCCGGCCTCCTCGATGTGCTCCATCACGCCGGCGACGAACACCTCCCTGCCGTCGGAGAGGGCGTCGACGTCCACCTCGATGGCGTCCGAGAGGTAGCGGTCGAACAGCAGCGGGCTCTTGCCGAGCACCATGTTGATCTGGCCGGTCTTGTCGTTGGGGTACTGCGCCTTGACGTCGGCCGGCACCAGCGCCGGCAGCGTGCCGGAGAGGTAGGCGTCGAAGCCCGCCTCGTCGCGGATGATCTCCATGGCGCGGCCGCCGAGGACGTAGGAGGGGCGAACCACCAACGGGAACTTCAGCTCGTTCGCCACCAGGCGCGCCTGCTCGATGGAATAGGCGATGCCGTTCTTGGGCTGCTTGAGGCCGAGCTTGTCGAGGAGGCGCTTGAAGCGGTCGCGGTCTTCGGCGAGGTCGATGGCGTCGGGCGATGTGCCGAGGATGGGGATGCCGGCCCGCTCCAGCGTGTCGGCCAGCTTCAGCGGCGTCTGGCCGCCGAACTGGACGATGACGCCGGCCAGCGTGCCGTTCTGCTGCTCGACGCGCAGGATCTCCAGCACGTCCTCGCCGGTCAGCGGCTCGAAGTAGAGGCGGTCGGAGGTGTCGTAGTCGGTCGACACGGTCTCCGGGTTGCAGTTGACCATGATGGTCTCGTAACCGGCGTCGCTGAGCGCGAAGCAGGCGTGACAGCAGCAATAGTCGAACTCGATGCCCTGGCCGATGCGGTTGGGGCCGCCGCCGAGGATGACCACCTTCTTGCGGTCGGAGGGCTGCGCCTCGTCGGCCAGCTTGCCGGCGAACGGCATCTCGTAGGTCGAATACATGTAGGCCGTCGGCGAGGCGAACTCGGCGGCGCAGGTATCGATGCGCTTGTAGACCGGGTGGACGCCGAGCGTCTCGCGCAGCGCCTTCACCTCTTCGACCGGCTTGTGGGCGAGCTCGGCAAGGCGGGCGTCGGAGAAGCCCATCGCCTTGAGGCGCGTCAGCCAGCCGGCCGTCTCGGGCAGGCCGCTCTCGCGAATCTTGGCCTCGGTTTCGACGATGCCGTGGATTTCGCGCAGGAACCACGGGTCGATGTGGGAGATGTCGTAGATCTCGTCGAGCGTGAAGCCGCGGCGCATCGCCTCGGCCACGTGGCGCAACCGGTCGGGCGTCGGCGTGCCCAGGGCGGCGCGGATGGCGTTGCGCTCGTCTTCCGGCGCGCCCGGCACTTCGATCTCGTTGAGACCGGAGAGGCCGGTTTCGAGGCCACGCAGGGCCTTCTGCAGCGATTCCTGGAAGGTGCGACCGATGGCCATCACCTCGCCCACCGATTTCATGGCGGTGGTGAGATTGGGCTCGGCGCCGGGGAACTTCTCGAAGGCGAAGCGCGGGATCTTGGTGACGACGTAGTCGATGGTCGGTTCGAAGGCGGCCGGCGTGGCGCCGCCGGTGATGTCGTTGGCCAGCTCGTCCAGCGTGTAGCCGACGGCGAGGCGGGCGGCGACCTTGGCGATCGGGAAGCCGGTGGCCTTGGAGGCCAGCGCCGAGGAGCGCGACACGCGCGGGTTCATCTCGATGACGATCATCCGGCCGTCGGCCGGGTTGATGGCGAACTGCACGTTGGAGCCGCCGGTCTCGACGCCGATCTCGCGCAGCACCGCACAGGCGGCGTTGCGCATGATCTGGTATTCCTTGTCGGTCAGCGTCAGCGCCGGCGCCACGGTGATCGAATCACCTGTATGCACGCCCATCGGGTCGACGTTCTCGATGGAGCAGATGATGATGCAGTTGTCGTCGCGATCGCGGACGACCTCCATCTCATACTCCTTCCAGCCGAGCACCGATTCTTCCACCAGCACCTCGTTGGTGGGCGATGCCTCGACGCCGGACATGACGAGGTCGTAGAGCTCCTCGATGGTGTAGGCGATGCCGCCGCCGGTGCCGCCCATGGTGAAGGACGGGCGGATGATGGCCGGCAGGCCGGTCACCTTGTAGGCCTTCAGCGCCTGCAGGCGGGCGGTGAGGTTGTACTCCTCGCGACGGGCCTTCTCGTCGGCGGCCCACTCACCCTCGAAAGCGGCGAGCGCCTTGGCGCGGGCGTCGTCCTCGGGGTGGGCGGCGATGGCGGCCGAGCGGCGTGCCTCGTATTCGGCGCGGAACTGCTGCTTGAGGGCGGAGGTGTTGACGAAGGCGGCCTTCGGCGTGTCGAGGCCGATGCGCGTCATCGCCTCGCGGAACAGCTCGCGGTCCTCGGCCTTGTCGATGGCCTCGGCGGTGGCGCCGATCATCTCGACGCCGTGCTTGTCGAGCACGCCCATCTTCTTCAGCGACAGCGCGGTGTTGAGCGCCGTCTGGCCGCCCATGGTGGGCAGGAGGGCGAGGCGGTCGTTCGGCCGCTCCGCCCGTTCGCGCTCGATGATGCGCGCCACGATCTCCGGGGTGATCGGCTCGATGTAGGTGGCGTCCGCCATCTCCGGGTCGGTCATGATGGTGGCCGGGTTGGAGTTGACGAGGACGATGCGGTAACCTTCCGCTCGCAAGGCCTTGCAGGCCTGGGTACCCGAATAGTCGAACTCGCAGGCCTGACCGATGACGATCGGGCCGGCGCCGATGATGAGGATGGTGTCGATATCGGTGCGTCTGGGCATCTTCACTCGCGTGTAAACGCGGCCGGTGCGCGGGGCACCGACCGGGGCGGGCAGCAAGAAGGGTGATCGTCGTTCGGACCGTTGCCGGGCTTATAGATGAAAAGAGCGCGGTCGCAAACCCCGCTGCGGTTCGAATTGGCGGCTTTGTTAGGCAGGTTTGAAAATGGCGCCCGGCCGATGGGGCGGGCAAAAGGGGATGGGGCGGTGGAGACAGACGTTTTGATGATCCGGCGTATCGGCGCCGACGATGTGGAGGCGTTCCGGCGCATTCGCCTCGAAGCGTTGCGCGAAGAGCCCTCGGCCTACGCCAGCAGCTACGAGGACTCGGTCGCCCTGACCGATGAGGACTGGCGGAACCGAATGCGCGAGCCGGTCTTCCTGGCCTTCCGGGCCGACGAGCCGGTGGGGCTGGCCGGCCTCGTGCGGCAGGGGGCGAGCAAGATGGTCCACCGCGCCAGCATCGTCATGGTCTACGTGCGCAAGAGCCAGCGCGGGACCGGCGTGGCCGACGGCCTCGTCGATGCGGTCATCGAAGAGGCGCGCGCCATGGGGATCGTGCAACTGGAACTCGCCGTCACCGCCGAGAACTTGTCGGCGGTTCGCTTCTATCTGCGCAAGGGCTTCGCCGAGATCGGCCGCGTTCCCGGCGCTCTGATGCATGAGGGGCGGGAATTGGATGACAGCTTGATGGCGCTTCGCATCGGGTGATTGAAATGGCCTACGGCAAAGATAAATACCGTTCCCGAAGGAACAGGGCGCGAGTGCGCGACCTGCTGATGAGGGAATGGGACCCCATCGGGGTGTTCGGCATTGAGGAAGCCTCGGACGAGTACGACGCTTATGTCGGTTCCGTCTATGTCATGGCCATGGACGAGCGAGCGGCAGCACACGACATCGCGGCCTTCTTGCTCGACATCGAGACGCGACACATGGGTCTGGCCCCCGGCGATCAAGCTCGTGCTCGTCGAGTCGCAGAAATGCTGGTCGCCATGGTTCCCCAGTTCGAAGCTGAACCGGATGAGCCATCGTGACGGGTCCACGCGAAAGCTGCTGCGACGACCCTACCCAGCCGCCTTCGACTCGCCCGATTCCCGGCCGTCGAAATCGCGGATGCCCTGGCTGATGGCCCAGCAGGCGAGGCGGACGTGCTTGGGGATCGGCACTCGCCGCCCGCCGCGCTCGCCCCGCTCGTAATACTGGATCATTCTTCGCTTGAGGCCGAGGTGTTGCGCCGCCTCGTCCTGCGTCAGGCCCTGGCTCTGCCGCCAGGCGCGAAACGTCTCTGCGTTCATGCCGCTTTCATGTCCTCACAACCCGAAGGAGAAAGTGCATCAAACCGGGCGATTTGTCCACCGCGCCAAAAGCCAAGCCGGCAAGGAATCGCCACACCACTCCTGCTGCCATGAAACGACAGTGGGGGGCTTTAGGTTCCATGTCGGGAAACCGGAGGCCCCATATGGACGCCCTCGAAGACTTCATCATCCGCGCCAAGGCGGCCACCTATGCCGGCGACGGCGCACCGGCCGTCAGCTGCCGGCCCGGCTCGCACGATCTCTCCTTCGCCGACGGCGATTTCCGCTATCTCGACAGCTATTTCGGCGGCACCGACTTCTCCGGGCAGGAGGTGGTCTGGCAGGGTGACCGCCCCGTCTGGGCCATGGGCTACCACGGCCGGGTGCTGCGCGACGACCTGATCACCGGCGCGGAGGCCGGCGCCACCATCAAGGCGGCGCTCACCACGCTCTACGGAGAGCGTCGCTTTCTCGGCGGCTTTCGCTTCCGCCGCGATGGCCACGACTACATCGACATCGGCGACGGCGACTATCGGGCCTTCTTCGGCTTCGAGGAGATCCGGGTGCGGGACGTCCGCGCCTACGGGTTGCGCTACTTCGGCGGACTGATCCGGGATTGACGAAGGCTCGCCGGCCCTGCCGTTGCGGGCAAGGCCGGCGAGCGGTTTCCTCGGTCGCGTCAGCTTACCTCACGAACCCCGCCGCCTGCGGCAGCGCCAGCGACAGCGCGGGGATGAAGGTCACCACGAACAGCATGGCGACCAGGACGAGGAAGTAGAGCAGCAGCGGCTTGAACACCTCCTCGATCCTGAGCTTGGCGATGCGACAGCCGACGAACAGGATGGGCCCGACCGGCGGCGTGATGGTGCCGATGCACAGGTTGAAGACCATGATGACGCCGAAATGCACGGGGTCGATCCCGAGCGAGGTGGCGATCGGCAGGAAGATCGGCGCGAAGATCAGGATGGCCGGGGTCGGGTCCATGACGCAGCCCAGAAGCAGCATGATGGCGTTCATCATCACCATGATGAGGATGGGGTCGTCGGTGAAGCCCAGCAGCGACGTGGCGATGATGTTGGGGATCTTGGCATAGGCCATGATCCAGCCCATGACGGCGGAGATGCCGATCATGAAGATGATCATGCCGGTGGTCTTGGCGGTGTCGAGCAGGAAGCCCGGGATCATGTCGACGGTGATGGTCCGGTAGGCAAAGGACAGCACCAGGACGTAGATCACCGCGATGCAGCTCGCCTCCGTCGGCGTGAAGATGCCGGAGATGATGCCGCCGACGATCAGCACGATCAGGAACAGCGCCGGCAGGGCCTCCATGGTGACCCGGAAGTTTTCCTTGAACCGGCCCATGCCCTGCGCCTTGTGCCCGGCGCGGCGCGCATAGATCAGGGCCGGAATGATGCAGGCCAGACCCCAGAGGATGCCGGGAATGTAGCCGGCGAGGAACAGGGCGGCGACCGAGGTGCCGCCGCTCGCCAGCGAGTAGATGATGAAGGTGTTGCTGGGCGGGATGAGCATGCCGGAGGGGGCGGAGGCGATGTTGGCGGCGGCGGCCGCCGCCGGATCGTAGCCGTCGTCCGTCTGCTGAGGGCCGATGGCGCCGCCGATGGCCGCCGCCGCGGCGACGCCGGAGCCGCTGATCGAGCCGAACAGCATGTTGGCGACGATGTTGGTCTGCATCAGCGCGCCGGGAATGAAGCCGATCAGCGCCTTGGCGAAGTTAATCAATCGTCGGGCGATGCCGCCGTTGGTCATGATGATGCCGGCGAGCACGAAGAAGGGGATCGCCAGGAGCGAGAAGCTGTTGACGCCGGTGAAGATGCGCTGGGCCGCCGTGATCGCCATCCGGTCGAAGGTGAAGATGGTGGCCATGGCGAGGACCGACCCGATGCCCATGCTGATGCTGATCGGCACCCCGATGGCGAGGAGGATCGGGATGCTGATGAGCATGATCAGCCCGATGTCTGCTGCGTTCGGCATCGGTCAGCCCTCCGTCGGCGCGCGATCGCCTGTCATGGCGGCCTTCAGCCGCTGGCCATCGCAGATGATGTTGTAGATGCAGTAGAAGCTGGAGAAGACGCCGCAGATCGGCAGCGCCAGGTAGATCTGGCCGGTGCTGAGGTAGGGAATGGCGGCATTGGTCTGGCGCATGGTCCGGATGACGGCGTCCCATCCGCCGACCACCAGAATGGCGACGCAGAAGCCCAGGATCAGGATGCTGGTCAGGATCTGGAGCGACAGCCGCCACCGGACGGTCAGCGCGTCGCAGAGCAGCCCGATGTTCATGTGGCCCTTCTCGCCGAACAGCAGCGCCGCCGAGAACAGCGTCAGCCAGACGAACATGATCTTGGCCAGCTCTTCCGACTGGGCGCCGGGGCTGCTGAAGAGATAGCGGCTGGCCACCTGCCAGGTCACGACGACGGTGAGAAGTCCGCACAAGAGAATGCAGCAGAAGGCAAGGATCTGGTCGACCCTTCGCTTGATCGTTTCCATTGGTTCCACCCCCGTCCCGGGACCGGCGGCGGCCCGGGGTTCCGGGGCGCCTGGAGTTTGCGGGCAGTCCCCCGGCCGCCGTCCGCCGCTGGGGCGAGACGGCCGGGGGGCTTCACAGGATCAGCGCAGCGCTTCGATCTTCTGGTAGATCGTCTTGGTGACGTCGGAGGTCAGCTTGCTGTCGACCAGCGGCTTCACCGCGGCGCGGAAGGCATCCATGTCGACGTCCTCGCTGAACTTGCCGCCGGCCTTTTCGGCATCGGCCCGGGCCTGGGCGGCGTCGGCCGCGAAGGCGTCGAACTCGTAGTCGAAGGCCTTGGCCAGCTCTTCGGTGACGATGGTCTTGATGTCGTCCGGCAGGCCGTTGAAGAGGTCGACGTTCATGACGAGATAGTCGGGGATCATCAGGTGGCGCGTGTAGGAGTAGTACGGGGCCACTTCGACGTGCTTGAGCGAGGAGTAGACGATCTCGTTGTTCTCGCCGCCGTCGAGAACGCCGGTCTGGATGGCGGTGTAGACCTCACCCTGTCCCATGGCGATGCCGGCGCCGCCCATCTGCTTCAGCATCTGGACGTTGGTGTCCGACTGCATGACGCGGATCTTCTCGCCGGCCAGATCGGCGGGCGTCTTGACGAAGCGGTCCTTGAGATAGACCGAGCGCGCGCCCGCGGTGAAGGAGCCGAGCACGATCACGCCCTGGTCGGACACCGACTTGTAGAGGTCGCCGACGATCTCGGGGTTGTTGAGGACCTTCTTCTGCTCGTCGATGCTGTTGAAGAGATAGGGCAGGTTGAACACCGAGAAGTCCGGGTTCCAGCTTTCCAGGAGGCTGGCGGCGGCCACCGACATGGCGAGCGTGCCGGTCTGAACCATCTCGACGGTTTCCTTCTGGGCGCCGAGCAGCTCGTTGGGGAACACCTCGGCCGTGTACTCGCCGTTGGTGCGGGCCTTGAGGCCCTCGGCGAACATCTGAAGCGCCTTGAACTGCGGATGCGTCTCGGTCTGGTTGAAGGCGATCTCGAAGTTCACGGGGGCGGCCGACGCCGCGCCGATCCCGAAGGGAAGGGCCGTGGACAGCGCGATGGCTCCGGCGACGACTGAGAGATAGGAAGCGTATTTCATGGGTTTCCTCCGTCTTGTTAAGTCGGTTTCAAGATCGTCCGCCGGCTCGGCGAGCCGGCTCGACGTCGTTCAAGCGCCCTCTCGGCTCTTGATTTCCATGTGCCCCGCTAGCGAGGCGATATCCGATGCGTCGATCTGGCTGCCCACGGTCATCGCCGGGACGACCGCTGGAGAGGACGATCGTCTGCCCCAGCGAACCTGCGCGTCTTCCAGGTTTCCGGAGAAGTAGTCCGGGCCGATCTCGCGGATCTTGGCCAGGCTGGCGCCGAGCCAGTCGAGGTGATCGCCGATGACCGACGCCGCCTTCTCCGACTGGCCGGCGCCGATGGCGTCGACCAGCTCGACATGTTCGGCCAGCGCCCGTTCCATGCGGTGCGCCTGCGGCAGCGTCAGCCGGCGGAACCGGTCGAGCTGCACCTTGATGCCTTCGACGAAGCGCCAGATGCCCGGCAGGCCGGCGGCCGCCATGATCGACCGGTGCAGCGCCTCGTCCTCGTCGTGAAAGCCGTCGATGTCGTTCGACCGCAGCGCTTCCTTCTGCCGCTCGACGATGGCGCGCAGCTTGAGGACGTCGCTCTTGGCGGCCAGTTCGGCGGCCATGCGCGCCGTCATCTGCTCGATGGCCTTGCGGGCGAGGATCGCCTCGGGGAGCTCGTCGGCCGGGATGCGCGAGACGATCGTCCCCGACTTGGCGATGATGTCGATCAACCCCTCCTCGGAGAGGCGCAAGAGGGCCTCGCGCACGGGGGTGCGGCTGACCTGGTAGGTCTGGGTGATGTCCTTCTCGGCGATCGGCTCACCGGGGCGGCGGCGCATCGAGATGATGTCGTCGCGCAGATGGAAGTGGATGAGCTGGGCGGAGTTCATCACACGGGTCGGGCTGGCCGGCCTGCCAACACCCCATCCGCCTGTGATCAATCCATCCGACATACCGCTTCACTCCGCCAACTTCGATCGCCTGCCTCATCGTTCTTGCATATCTAATATATCAGATATGCTTGCCTTCACATCCGGTAGACTCCGATCGCGACTTAAGTCGAGGTTCGGCGGGCGTTCGGGCTGGAAAAGGGGAATTTTCGGCGCGTTCGGCATGTGAGCCAGTTTGCGACCACGGCTGCGCCAACACCTTTGCCGGCGATGCTTGCGTCCGGTACTTGCGCCACTCCGGCGGATCGATCGGAGATTGATAGCGCTTTCACTTTATCGCCGGATGGCGGTCAGAGTTCACGGAACCGCCGCTCAAGCGTCATCGAAACGATAACCAGGCCCCCTAGCGTCCACTCCCGAACCGTTCATCCCCACAAGGAACGGACCGCTTGCACACCTGCTCATCGGGAGACTGTCATGAACCGTCGTGAATTCCTCATGGCCGGCGCGGCCGCCGGCCTCGTCGCGTCCACGCGTTTTGCCGCCGCCGCGACGCGGCTCGACCTCTACACCGCGTCCGACGCCAACATCTCCGACTTCTTCAACAACGTGGTCAAGCCGGCCTTCGAGGCGGCCAACCCCGGCCTTGAGCTGAACGTCGTCATCGCCCGCCCGGCGGCGGCGCTCGACGCGGTGGTGCAGCGCGCGTTCGCGGCGCTTTCCACCAAGTCCGACCCGCAGCTCGACATCATCGAGCAGTACGAGCCGATGCTGCCGAACGGTGGTATCGAGGCGGGCCTGTGGACCGACTTCCAGAAGGCCGGCCTTGCCAACTATGGCGCGGTCAACAAGCTGGCGATCCAGACCGCCTACGGTCTTCCCTATCGCGGTTCGCAGGTGCTGCTCGCCTATGACAGCACCAAGCTGCCGCGGGACAAGGCGCCCAAGACCTTCGCGGACCTCGCCGCGTGGATCAAGGCCAACCCTGGCCAGTTCATCTACAACCGTCCCGACAAGGGCGGCTCGGGCGGCAACTTCATCAACCGTGTCGTACACGAGGTGTCGGGCCGCGATCCCCTGAAGTTCAAGGTCGACAACTACACGCAAGCCTCGGCCGACGAGGTGCTCGCCAAGGCCTGGGCCGTGCTCAACGACCTCGCGCCGTCGCTCTACGAGAAGGGCGCCTACACCTCCGGCAACTCCGCCTCGCTGCAACTGCTCGCCCAGGGCGCGGTGACCATGATCCCGGCCTGGTCCGACCAGGTGCTGCAGGCGATCGCCAAGGGCGTGCTGCCGGAGACCACCGGCCTCGTGCAGCTCACCGACCTCGCGCTGTGCGGCGGCTTCTCGCAGGCCGTCGTTCCCACCAACGCCGCCCATCGCGACGCGGCGCTAAAGTTCGCCGATTTCATGCTGAGCCAGGAGATGCAGACCGCCGTCATCGAGAAGCTCGGCGGCTTCCCCGGCGTCGACTGGTCGAACCTGCCGAAGGCGCTGCACGACAAGTATGCCGACGTCATCCCGTCCTCCATCCCCACCTTCCCGTCGGGCGAATGGACCAAGGCGGTGCAGGACGGCTGGTACCGCAACGTCGCCCCGAACATCTCGCGCACCTGACCTGCCGCGATGATCGCCGCGCTCCGCTCCGGCATGATGGGAGGGAGGCTTTCGGGCCTCCTTCTCGTCGCCCTTCCGGTCGCCCTGCTGATCTGGCTGGTGCTGTGGCCGGTGCTGCAGGCCATGGTCGGCACCGTCTATTTCCCCGGCACCGGCTTCAGCACCGCCTCCTACGCCTATTTCTTCACCGACGACTACAGCCTGCGCAATCTCTGGCTGACGCTATGGGTCACCGCGCTCACCTCGGTGCTCAGGGTGACTGTCGCCATGCCGATCGCGCTCTACCTGCGTTTCCGCACCGGGTCCGTCGCCGCGCTGGTGCAGGCGCTGGCGCTGTTTCCGATGTTCGTGCCGTCGGTGCTGGTGGCCTACGCCTTCATCCGCGTGCTCGGCCCCAACGGCATCGTCGATACCGTCCTCGTGGCGCTGCATCTGCCCAAGCTCATGAGCCCCTATCTCACGCCGGCCGGCCCGATCATCGGCCTCGTCTGGGACGGGTTGCCGCTGACGCTCCTGCTGCTGCTGTCCGGCCTCGGCCGCGTCTCCATCGCCTCGGTGGACGCCGCCCGCGACCTCGGCGCCGGCAGCTGGACGCTGTTCACCCGCATCATCCTGCCGCGCATCCAGAGTTCGATCATCGTGACGCTGGCCTTCAACGTGCTGGGCTTGTTCTCGGCCTTCACGCTGCCCTTCCTGCTCGGCCCCGCCTCGCCGGAAATGATGGGTCCCTACATGCAGCGCACCTTCTCCGACAACGCCGATCCGCTCAACGCCACCACGCAGGCGGTGATCACCTTCGCCTTCTGCGCCGCCTTCGGCCTCATCTACGTGCGCGCCATCGCCAAGGGCAGAAAGGGACCGGCATGACCGATCTCGCTCCCGTTTCGCCTTTCGATGCCTCGCCGTCGGCGGTCGGGCGGATCGCCCGGCGCGCGCCGATCGACTGGACCGGCATCGCCTTCCTCGTCGGCCTCGCGGCGGTCATCCTGCTGCCGCTCGTCGTCACCGCCGTCTGGGCCTTCGCCGAAGTCTGGCGTTTTCCGGCCATCGTGCCGCAGCGCATGGGCCTCGGCTACTGGCAGGAGACGCTGTCGCGCACCGACGTCTGGCAGGCGCTGTGGCTGTCGCTCCGCATCACCACGACGGTGACGGTGATCTCGGCGGCCATCTGCTTTCCGGCCGCCTATGCCTTCGCCCGGCTGGATTTCCCCGGCCGCAACATGCTGTTCCTGGCCTTCCTCTCCGTGCAGGCCTTCCCCAAGTTCGGCCTGATCATCGCCACGGCGACGATCTTCCTGACGCTCAATCTCATCGGCACCTTCTGGGGCGTGGTGCTGATCCAGCTCGTCGGCACGCTGCTCTACATGATCTGGATCCCGGTCTCCGCCTTCCAGGGCGTCGACCGGCGGCTGGAAGAGGCGGCGCGCGACGTCGGCGCCTCGCCGATGCGGGTGTTCTGGTCAATCACCCTGCCGCAGGCGGCGCCGACGCTGTTCGCCGCCATCCTGATCACCTTCGTCAACACGTTCTACGAGACCGACGCCGCCTGGCTGATCGGCCTGCCCAACGTGCGCACCATGCCGATGGTGATGATCGCCTTCATCAACAACGCCCTCGAAGTCCAGTATGGCGCGGTGTTGTTCGTCTTCCTCTGGGTGCCGTCCTTCCTGCTCATGCTGGCGGCCCGCCGCGTGATGGGTGCCGATGCCTTTGCAAAAGGCCTCGGTGGCTGAACACCCACGCTTTTCAAGGACATTTCCAATGGCTCAGGTTCGTTTGACCGGCATCGCCAAGGCATTCGGCAAGGTCACGGCGCTCGACGCCATGGACCTTATGATCGACGACGGCGAGCTCGTCTGCCTGCTCGGCCCTTCGGGGTCGGGCAAGTCGACGCTGCTTCGCCTCATCGGCGGCTTCGAGACGCCGAGCGAGGGCACCATCGCCATCGACGGCGTCGACGTCACCCACCTGCCGCCGGAACGGCGCCCCACCGCCATGGTGTTCCAGAGCCACGCCCTGTGGAGCCACATGACCGTTCACGGCAACATCGCCTTCGGGCTGAAGCTGCGCCGCCTGCCGAGGGCCGAGATCCGCGAGCGCGTCGAGAAGGTGCTCGATCTCGTCGGTCTTGCGGGCTATAGCGCGCGCCTGCCGAGCCAGCTCTCCGGCGGCCAGCAGCAGCGCGTGGCGCTCGCCCGCTCGCTGGTGATCGAGCCGAAGATCCTGCTGCTCGACGAGCCCTTCGCCAGCCTCGACCAGCACCTGCGCGAACGCCTGCGCGACGAGGTGCGCGACATCCAGCAGCGCCTCGGCATCACCGCCGTGTTCGTCACCCACGGTCAGGACGAGGCGCTGGCCATCTCCGACCGCATCGTGGTGCTGGCCGACGGCCGCATGCAGCAGGTCGGCCGACCCGGCGAGATCTACGCCGAACCGAAGACCGCCTTCGTCGCCGGCTTCATCGGCGCCATGAACATGCTGGACGGCACGCTCGCCGACGGCGAGATCGCGGCCGGCGGTCTGCGCCTTGCCGCCGAGGGCAGCGGCGCGGCCCGCCTCGCCATCCGCCCCGAGGACATCGCGCTCTCCGAGCCGGAGGAGGGACGCACGGTGACGGTGCGCCGGATGATCGACTTCGGCTCGCATGTGGTCATCGACAGCACGCTGGTCGATGGCACGCATCTGCGCATCCAGACCGACAAGACCATCCGCGTCGAGGCCGGCGAGCGCGTCGGCATCCGCGTCGAGCGGTGGACGGTGTTCGCGGAGGGCGAAGCGCCGCGCCGCTACAGTTCCGACACGGTGCGGCCCTTTCGCGAGGCGCGCTATGCTTGATCTCGACTCGCCCGGCCTCGACCTATACCGCGACGGCCATCGCACCCGCCTCAAGTGGCACATGGGCCGGCGCGTCCGGTCCGACGTGCCGTTCACGCCCAGCCGCACGGCCGAGGCGATGGCGCTCGGCGCCAGTTTCGAGGTCGACCTCAACCGTCACGCCGGCGCCGGCTTCGCGGTGCTGCATGACGAAACGCTGGATCGGGAGACCGACGGCCACGGGCAGGTGATCGCGGCGGAGCCGGACGCGCTCAGGCGTTTGAAGCTGCGCCGCCCCTCGGGCGAAATCACCGACGAGAAGGTGCAGTTGCTCGACGATCTCGCGGCGCTGGTGCGGGCCGGCTCGGCCCATCCGGAAACGCTGATCCAGCTCGACCTCAAGGTGGGCGCCGACGTGATCGACGAGGAGAGCGTCGAAGCCTTCGCGGCGACGCTCTCGGGCATCGCGCCAAGGTTCATCCTGTCGGGCGGCGACCGCGTGGCGGTAGGCCGGCTCGGCCGGGCGACGGCCGGCCTCAACCTCGGCTTCGATCCCTGCAACGAGGGAACGGTGGGCGAGATCGAGGCGGGCGCCGATCTCCAGGCCTTCGTGGCCGATGCGCTGGCGGCCCTGCCGGAGGCGAGCCTCATCTATCTCGATTATCGCGCCGTGCTCGCCGCCGACAGGCGTGGCGTCGACCTGATCGCCGCCTTCCACGCGGCAGGCAAGCGCATCGACGCCTACACGCTCGATCTCCACCACCCCGGCGCCGACGACAGCCTGACGCGGCTGATCGAACTCAAGGCCGACCAGATCACCACCAACGAGCCCGACGCGGTGGCGCGGCGAGCGGCCGAGCTGGGATTGGCGGAGCCGGGAATCGACGTCAGGGTAAAAGGGCGTTCCGGCTAGAGTGACCACCTATATCGGCGTCTCGTTCCATCCTGTCTGAGGTCCTGGCCTGCGCCAGGATGACAGCCTGATAGGGACGGCCGCTCGGCCAAGTATTTGTTCCAAAACTATAAGACTGTCATCCTGGCGCAGGCCAGGACCTCAGGCCGGAAGGGGCAATCGGCGACTATAGCGTTCGCTCTCCAGGCTTCCGTCACCCCCTGAACCGCTTCACCAGCCAGGGGTGAACCGCCGGCGTCGCGGCGAGCACGGCGCCGGTTCTCGGAATGGCGTTGCCGTCGAAGCCGCTCACCACACCGCCGGCCTCCTCGACGATCAGCACCGAGGCGGCGTAGTCGTGCGGCGACAGGCCGTCTTCGAAGAAGGCGTCGTGGCGGTTCGCCGCCACATAGGCAATGGAGAGCGCCGCCGAGCCCATCCGCCGCATGGTGGCGGCGTGGTCCATCACCTCCATCAGGATCTCGCGGTAGCGGGCGACGTGCATCGACTTGACCTGGCCGGGGATCGGCAGGCTGGCGCCGATCACCGCGTGGTCGATGTTGCGGTCGTCGCGGACCTTGAGGCGCACGCCGTCGAGGAAGGCGCCCTGGCCGCGCTCGGCATGGAACAGTTCGTCGCGCATCGGGTCGTAGACGACGCCGGCGTCGATGCGGTCGCCACGCAGGAGCGCGATGACCACGCCGAAGAAGGGGATGCCCCAGGCGAAGTTGGTGGTGCCGTCGATGGGGTCGATCAGGAAACGCGGCGCGTCGGGGCCGTGGTCGCGGTCGCCGGCCTTCTCCTCGCCATTGATCGACCAGTCCGGATAGGCCTCGGCGAGCGCGGCGGCGATGGCAGCCTCCACCGCCACATCGGCGGCCGTCACGTAGTCGCGCGCCGCCTTCTCGTCGACCTTCGCCTGGCCGCAGGCGGAGAAATGCCGGCGGGCGATGTCGCCACCCAGGCGGGCGGCGGCGATCATGGTGGCGATGAGCGGGGAGGGGGCGACGATCTGGGACATGGTCGGAACTCGACTCGGGCTGAGAAAAGAGCGCCCTACATGCGCCGAAGAGACGACAGTTCCATGTCGGCGGGACTGGAACTCACCGCTCGCTCTGCTGTTATATTGCCTGACCAACGGAGGGCCGGGCATGCTGTGGAAGGGGCGCCGCCAGAGCGGCAACATCGAGGACATGCGCGGCAGAGGCGGCGGCTTTTCAGGCGGCGGCCTACGCTTTCCGGGTGGCGGCTTCCCCGGCGGCAGGCGGCGCGGCGGCGGCGGGCTTTCCATCGGCGGGCTGATCGTCGTCGGCCTCGTGCTGTGGTTCCTCGGCATCAACCCGCTGGTGCTGCTCGACGGCGGCATGGGCGGGTCCGGTTATAGCGGCTCGACGGCCATCGAGCGGCCGCGCGGCGGCGAACCCGACGAGATGCGCGACTTCGTCGCCACCGTGCTCGGCGACACCGAGGATACCTGGACGGAGATTTTCAAGGCGGAGGGCAAGCGCTACGAGGCGACGCCGCTGGTGCTGTTCTCCGGCCAAACCCAGTCGACCTGCGGTTTCGCCAGCGCGGCAAGCGGGCCGTTCTACTGTCCCGGCGACGGCAAGATCTACATCGACCTCGCCTTCTACGACGAGCTGCGCCAGCAGTTCGGCGCGCCCGGCGACTTCGCCCAGGCCTATGTGATCGCCCACGAGGTCGGCCACCACGTGCAGGACCTCGTCGGCCTGTTACCGGCCTTCAACGAGCGCCGCCGGCAGCTCGACCCAGCCGACGCCAACGCGCTGTCGGTGCGGGTGGAACTGCAGGCCGATTGCTACGCCGGCATCTGGGGCCATTACGCCGAGAAGAAGGGCATCCTCGAACGCGGCGACCTTGAAGAGGCGCTCAACGCCGCCACCCAGATCGGCGACGATGCCATCCAGAAGCGGACCCAGGGCTATGTGGTGCCGGAGAGCTTCAACCACGGCTCCTCCGCCGCCCGCAAGCGCTGGTTCAAGATCGGCTTCGACACCGGCGACATGGAGTCCTGCGACACGTTTTCCGGCAAGCGGCTGTAAGGAATTCAGGCGCGCGTCTTCTCGGAAAGATCTGAGAAGTTGTTGATCTTGACCGCGTGATCGGGGAACCGCGCAACAATCTCCAGCTCACCGCCCATCGCTTCGATGAAGCGACGAAGGGTGCTGACATACATGTCGGCGCGCTTCTCGATCTTGGCGACCGACCCCTGATTGATCTGCAGCGTCTGGCCGATCTCCTCCTGGGACAGTCTCAAGGCCCGCCGAACCTCTGCAAGGTTCATCTCAGCGTCGAGCTGCGCGGCCAACGCCTCGGCTTCGGCGCGGGCTTCCGGGGTCATTCGAGAACGAAGCTCCGCGAAGGAACGCCTACCGGCCATCAGGATTCTCCTTTTCCAGTTCGGCCAGATGCTCGTCATAGAGATTGTCGGCCACCGGGATCATTCGTCCGTAGAAGCGCTTGTCGCCCGTCTTGTCTCCACCGATCAGCAGGATCGCCGAGCGACGTGGGTCGAAGGCGTAGAACACCCGCAATGGCTTGCCACCGCTTTGCACGCGCAGCTCGCGCATATGGGCGTGACGCGATCCGCTGACCCCGCTCGAATAGGGAACGGCAGGTTTGGACCGCGCTGCTCCAACTTGCGAACATGGGCGTCGATGCTGACTTGCTCGGATGTGGTGAGCGTATCCCACCATCTCCCGAATTCTTCGGTGTATTCGATCAGCCAATGTATGGAGGAATATTATTCCTTTTAAGGACTGTTTCAAGTGCTTCATATGAGGCTGGTTGTCCATCAGTTGACGTTGGTTGGGTCCGTTGGTACATAGGTACACATGTACTAAACTTGAGGGCAACAATGACCGGCATGGTGGTGGAGCGGGTGCAGACGGGCATCCGGATTGAAAAGCGCATCCTGAAGGTGCTGAAGGCGTTGGCCGAGCATGGCGACATCACGCTCGGCGATCTGGTCGAGGGCATCGTGCTGCACGCCTTCGAGGGCAAGACGCCGTTCTCGCCGGCGACGCTGGAGGTGATCGCGCAACTGAAGGCCATCTACGGCCTCGATCTCGACGCCGGCGCCAGCCACAAGCTGACCGAACGCGGCGAGGGGGAGAGTGGCCGTGACTGACGCGACGCTTCATCTCCGGCGGAGCGGTTTTCCCTTCGTGCTGGCCACCGCCTTTCTCGACGCGGCCGGCTTCGGCATGGTGCTGCCGGTTCTGCCGGCGCTGATCGCCTCGCTCACCGGCGACGGCATGGGCGCGGCGGCCGTCGAGGGCGGCCGGCTGACCTTCGTTTACGCGGCCATGCTGTTCCTGGTCTCGCCGCTGATCGGCGGCCTGTCCGACCGCTTCGGCCGGCGGCCGCTGCTGATCCTCGCCGTCGCCAGCTTCGCGCTCGACAACCTGATCTGCGCGCTGGCGCCGTCGCTCGCCTGGCTTTACCTCGGCCGCATTCTCTCCGGCATTTCCGGCAGCACGGGGCCGGTGATCGGCGCCTATGTCGCCGACACCACTGCGCCCGACGATCGCGCCGCCCGGTTCGGCCGCGTCGGCATGGCCTTCGGCGCCGGCTTCATGCTGGGGCCGGCGCTGGGCGGTCTTGTCGGAGAACTGTCGCCACGCGCACCCTTCCTGGTCGCCGCGCTGCTGGCGCTCGTCAATGCGGGTCTCGGCTGGGCCTTCCTGAAAGAAAGCCTCCCGGTCGAGCGGCGTCGGTCGCTGGATCTCGCCAAGGCCAATCCCTTCGGTGCGCTGCGCTTCATCGCCGGCGCAGCCGGCATCGGCCTGTTGATCGTCGTGCTGGTGCTGATGCAGGTGGCGCACGACTCGCTGCCGGCCGTCTGGACCTTCTCGCTGAAGGAGCGCTTCGGCTGGGGCGAGCGGGAGATCGGTCTGACGCTGACGCTGGTCGGCGTGGTGATGACGGCGGTGACCGGCTTCGTCGTGGGCCCCACGGTGAAGCGTTTCGGCGAGCATAGCGCGGCGATGGTCGGGCTGGCCGTGGCCGGCGTTGGCTTCCTGGGTTTCGCCTTCGCCACGTCGGGCACGGCGATCACGCCGTTCATCGCCGCCTTCGCCTTCATCGGCATCGTCGGGCCGTCGCTCACGGCGATGATGAGCCGGCGCGTGGCGGCCGACCGGCAGGGCGAATTGCAAGGGGCGATCGGCGCGGTGAAGGGTATCACCATGGCGCTGGCGCCGATCCCGATGACCGAGCTGTTCGGCTATTTCACGTCCGACGCTGCGCCAATGCGCTTCGCTGGCGCGCCGTTCCTTCTGTCGGCGGTGCTGATGGCGATCGCGCTGGTGGTGGTCGGGATGGACCGAAGGGTGCGTCGCTGATTCGGAAAGAAAAACAGTTATATAAGCTGTCTTCCTCTGCCTGCGCAGAGGATCTCAGGCCGAAAAGAACGAGAGGTTGATATAGGGCATTCTGCGGCTCGGAGAGTGCTATATCGGCGGCTCGCTCTACCTTCCCGAGATCCTCTGCCTGCGCAGAGGAGGGCAGGATTATATAGAGGGTATGGTTCTCTGTTTCGTCTAGACCAGGATGCGATGATAGGATGCGTCAGTGTGCCCAGCCCGCAAGGATCTTGAAGGGTAGGTGGCATTTTGCTACCTTTCGAGCATAGGAGGCGGCAATGGCGCAGTCCGTGAAGCTTGCTGACGACATCATGGCCCTTGTCCGGCGCGAGGCCGATCTTCACAGCCGCTCCGTTGCCGGCCAACTGACACATTGGATCAAGATCGGCCGAGCCATCGAACGCTCTGGCAACTTCGATTATGCGCGGATTACGGCCGCGCTCGAAGCCGGGCTCGATACGACGGAGCTGAGCGAAGAAGAAGAGGCCGCCTGGCTCGACGAGTTCACCGCGAAGATGGCGGATCCATCGACCACCGAGACGGCGTTTTTCGAAAAGCGCAAGATTCTCGGTCGCGGCGTCGGTCTCGATGCCGGCGGCAACCTCGTCTATGCGAAAGGTGAAGCGGCTGAGTAATGCGCAAGTCAAGCAGCTTTTCGGCTTGGATCGAAGGCCCGGCGGGTGTGGATCATGGTCCAGAGGACGGTGACGCGCCTGCGTGCG
>NZ_JAMDLH010000008.1 GCF_023721755.1 Pleomorphomonas sp. NRK KF1
GGAGCCTTCGAGGACAGCCAGAATGACAGCCATATCCGCCTCACCTGCGCCGGGACAGTCTGCGGCCATCCGAGACGCTATGAAAAGGGGTAAGGCCGAATGAGGCCGAGCCTCGTTCTGCTTGCCGGCCCCAACGGCGCCGGCAAGTCCACGCTCTACGAAACGCGCGTTGCTCCGAGCTTTGCCGGGCCTTTCATCAATGCCGATGTCATCCAGCGCGATGAACTCAAGGACGCTTCCGTAGAGGCGTCCTACAAGGCGGCCGAGATCGCAGCGGCTCGTCGGCTGGAGATGCTGACCGAGGGCAGGAGCTTCGCGACCGAGACGGTCTTCTCCCATCCCTCGAAACTTGATGTCATCGAGGTTGCTCGGAAGCGGGGATACATCGTCATCGTCATGCACGTCGGGGTCGACAGCCCCGATCTTTCGGTTGCCCGCGTCCGAGGACGTGTCTCCGAAGGCGGTCACGACGTGCCCGAGGACAAGGTTCGCGCCCGCTTCGACCGTGGAGGTCCCCTGATCCGTCAGGCCGTGCTGCGTGCCGATCGCGGCTTGGTCTACGACAACTCAAGACTCAACGAGCCGCCGCGACAGGTCCTCGTCTTTGCGGACGGACGCCTGACCCAGGTCGTTCCCGACCTTCCGCAATGGGCACTGTCGATTTACGTCGACGACCTCGTGATCTAGCTCGTCGCGCGTCCCAATAGCTGCCCTGCGGTTCGTCGTCAGGCAATCACGTCTCACGTTTTTATGTAAGCTATAGATTGACATTTGGAAGCCGTTTGCTTACATTACCTCATGATCAGGACGTTCAGGAACAAGGCACTGGCCGAACTGTTCGAGGCAGGACTATCGGCCAAGATCGATGTGAAGATGCGGAAGCGCATCCTCCTGCGACTCGATCGGCTCGACGCCGCTCAACGGCCAGAGGACATGAACCTGCCCGGGTTCGATTTTCATGCCCTGAACGGTTTCAACCCAACCCGCTACACGGTCCACGTCAATGGGCCGTGGTGCATCACCTTCGAGTTCGACGGGCAGGATGCCGTCCGCGTCGATTTCGAGCAGTATCGCTGAGAGGTTCGACATGACCGAGTATATCGCCAAGCGGGGCGCCGATCGGTGTCCGAGCCATCCGGGTGCGTTGTTGGACGAAATCATTCCCGCGACCGGCAAGACAAAGGTGGAGATTGCCGCTCTCCTCGGGATTTCCCGCCAGCAGCTCTACGACATCATTGGCGAGCGCAAGCCCGTTTCGCCGCAGATGGCGGCGCGTCTGGGCAAGCTGTTCGGCGATGGCGCCGGCGTCTGGCTGCGCATGCAGGCTGCCCACGATGCCTGGAAGGCCGAACATGAGGTCGACGTCTCGGCCATCCCGACGCTCAAGGTGGCGTGAGAGCGTCCGCAGCTAGCCCAAACAAAAACCGGCCCCTCGGGGCCGGCTCGTCGTCCGTCTATCGCTCGCCTCACGCCCGCTCGGGCACCGGGGCCTCGCCCTTCTTCTCGCGGATCAGGTTGACGAAGCGCTTGAAGAGATAGTGGCTGTCCTGCGGGCCGGGCGAGGCTTCCGGGTGGTACTGCACCGAGAAGGCCGGCTTGTCTTTCACGCGCAGGCCGCAGTTGGAGCCGTCGAACAGCGACACGTGGGTCTGCTCGACGTTGTCCGGCAGGCTGTCGGGGTCGACGGCGAAGCCGTGGTTCATCGAGGTGATCTCGACCTTGCCGGTGGTGTAGTCCTTCACCGGATGGTTGGCGCCGTGGTGGCCCTGATGCATCTTCTTGGTCTTGCCGCCGAGGGCGAGGCCCATCATCTGGTGGCCGAGGCAGATGCCGAAGGTGGGCACGCCGGACTCGATCACCGCCTTGATGGTGGGCACGGCATAGTCGCCGGTGGCGGCCGGGTCGCCGGGGCCGTTCGACAGGAACACGCCGTCGGGCTGGTGGGCGAACACTTCCTCCGCCGTGGCGGTGGCCGGCAGCACGACGACCTCGCAGCCCTCGTCGACCAGCAGGCGCAGGATGTTGCGCTTGATGCCGAAGTCGAGGGCGACGACCTTGTACTTCTTGTCGATCTGGTGGCCGTAGCCCTTGTTCCAGGCCCAGCTGGCTTCCGTCCAGTCGTAGCTCTGCGGGTTGGTGACCTCGATGGCGAGGTCGAGACCTTCGAGACCCGACCACGCCTTGGCCTTGGCCTTCAGCGCCTCGATGTCGAACTTGCCGTCGGGCGCGTGGGCGATGACGGCGTTGGGCATGCCCTTCTCGCGGATCAGCGCGGTGAGCGCGCGCGTGTCGACGCCGGTGATGCCGACGATGCCGCGCGCCGTCAGCCAGGCGTCGAAGCCCTTGAGGGAGCGGTAGTTGGAGGGGTCGGTGACCTCGTCCCGCAGCACCACGCCGCGCACGCCGCTCTCGGCGGCCATGTTGACGGTCTCGATGTCCTCGTCGTTGACGCCGACATTGCCGATGTGCGGGAAGGTGAAGGTGACGATCTGGCCGGCGTAGGAGGGATCGGTGAGGATCTCCTCGTAACCGGTCATCGCCGTGTTGAAGCAGACCTCGGCCACCGCCTCGCCTCGCGCGCCGATGCCGAAGCCCTCGATGACGGTGCCGTCGGCGAGCACCAGGACGGCGGTGGGCGTGGGTTCCTGCCAGGCGGCGGTGGTCATGGCGGACGCTCCTTTGGGCTGAAAAGGCATCGCGGATCGGCGCTAAGGCGCACCGAAAGGCCGGCACGGCGGGCCGCCCGGCAGATCTCAGGCTACATAGGCGAGCCGGCCGGTGGCGTCAATGACGACGGCCGTCATTGACGCCGGCAGCCACCGGTTTTCGGACGAGGCGGTGGAGGACGAGGCCGGCGATCATCACGGCGAAGACGGTGACAGGGTAGAGGCAGGCCCCGCGCCCCGCCGCCCTGAAGGCCTCGGCCGCGTCGGCACCGTTCGAGAGGGCGGCGAGGCGGGCGCTCTGGAAGACGAGGTCGACCATGGCGAAGCCGAGGGCGGCGCCCACCTGCTGGAAGGCCTGCTGTACGCCGGCCGCCGCGCCATGGTCGGCCGGGGGCGCGGCGGCCATCACCGCCCGGAACAGCGCGTTGACCAGCGTGCCCATGCCGAGGCCGCTGAGGTAATGCGCCGCCGCGAAGGGGCCGGGCGCCGGTTCGGCGCTGCCGAACAAGGCGCGGATCGCCAGCATGCCGAGCGCGAACAGCAGGGCGCCGAGAGCGAGCTGGCGGGCGATCGGCTGACGCGCGATGCGGCCGATGATCAGCGAGGCGGTGAGTACGCCGGCCGGGAAGGCGGCGAGGACGAGGCCGGTGCGGCCTGGCGTCAGACCGACGCCGGCCTGCAGAGCCGTGGACATGGCCGCGAAGATGCCGGGGCTGGTGGTGAAGACGACGGCGGTGAGCGCTACGGCGCCGACCACCAGCGGCTGCTTGACCAGCGAGGCCGGCAGGATCTGCGGCTTGCCCAAGGCGGCGGCGCGGCCGAGATGGCGGCGGAGCTGGAACGCGACCGGCAGGGCGGCGGCGATGGGCAGGGCGATCCAGATCGGCCAGCCGGCGAGGCGGCCGACGGCGAGCGGCACCACCACCAGGAGGATGGCGAACGAGAACAGGAGAGTGCCCAGGCCGTCGAAGCCGGCATGGTTCCTGGCGGTGTCGGGCAGGGTGAGGACGCCGCCCGCGAGAATGACGAGGCCGGCCAGGCTCTCGTAGAGGAAGATCAGCCGCCAGCCGAAGCCGCCGGGGTCGAGCGTCAGCACGGCGCCCCCGAGAAGCGGGCTGAGGATGGAGCCGCCGGCGGTGGTGGCGATGAACAGGCCGATGCCGCTCACGCGCCCCTCGGATGGCCCGAGCCGGGCGGCCAGCGCCATGGCCTGTGGCAGGATGGCGGCAGCGGCGAAACCGGCCAGGAGGCGGCTCGCCAAGAGAGCGACGATGGACGGTGCCAACGCCATCGACAGGCTGGCCACGACCCAGACGGCGGCGCCGGTGAGCAGCACTTTTCGGCGACCGACAAGATCTCCAAGCCGGCCGAGCGGC
Source organism: Pleomorphomonas sp. NRK KF1 (assembly GCF_023721755.1). GTDB lineage: Bacteria > Pseudomonadota > Alphaproteobacteria > Rhizobiales > Pleomorphomonadaceae > Pleomorphomonas. The sequence continues at coordinate 4,043 of NZ_JAMDLH010000008.1, forward strand.
AGCAGCCCCAGGGCGAAGGCCAGCGAGAAGGCGAGCGGCACCAGCGCCAACGTTGCGGCACCGGGCAGCAGGTCGCGGCCGATGGCCGGCAGCGAGATGATCAGGAGGGAGATGTCCATGATCGTCGTCGCGGCGGCGAACAGCACGACGACGAGCGCCAGGTGCGGGTGGCGGGAGTCGAACGGCGAGGCGGACATGACGACCTCCATGGGGGAATAATTCGAAACTTCATAAGTTACGAAAGAGGGCGCGTCAACCACTCATGTAACTTCTGTTGTTTCGTGATAGGGTGCGCCCGTTTTAGGGAGACGACGATGAGACACGACGGCCGCCTGTCCCGCATGCTGCACGTGCTGCTTCACATGGAGGAGCAGCAGCGTCCCATGACCTCGGATGAGATCGCCGGCATGCTCGGCACCAACCCTGCCCTGGTGCGGCGGACGCTGGCCGGGCTGCGTGAGGGCGGCTACGTCGTCTCCGAGCGCGGCCATGGCGGCGGCTGGATGCTGGGCAAGCCGCTCTCCGAGATGACCTTGCGCGACGTCTACGACGCGGTGGGGGCGCCAGAGGTTTTCGCGCTGGGCCTTGCCGACGACCAGCCGCAATGTCTCGTCGAGCAGGCCGTCAACACGGCGCTGCGCCAGACGCTGGATGAGGCGCGGGCGCTATTGCTCCGGCGCTTTTCCGATATCCGAGTGTCCGACCTGCGCGACGACTTCGCCGCCCGCGCCGCCGCGCTGGGGATCATGCCGGGGATGAGTTGCGCCGAAGCCTGACGCGGGCGCCTGTGAGGACCTGATCGCTTCATCCGTTTTGCCATCGCGCCCAGTTGGCGAACCATCGCGTTCGCAGTCGGTTGGTTGAGGCAGCCTTCCACTTGGACTAGTTTCGTCAACAAGGGCTCTTCCAACCCGCCATGCGCCGCAGACCCCGTTGCTGTGCCTCTCGAGCGATATGAGACGTTGGGACAATGAGATATCGGGGGCTGGACCTCAATCTTCTGGTGGCGCTCGACGCGATGCTGAGGACGCAGAGCGTCTCGCGCGCCGCCAGCGCCGTCAACATCACCCAGCCAGCGATGAGTTCGGCGCTGGCGCGGCTCAGGCAGTATTTCGACGATCCCCTGCTGATCAGCCGGAATGGTAGCTCGGTTCTGTCGCCGCTCGCCCAGACGCTGGCGGCGCCGGTCTCGGACATGCTCCGGACCATCGATCGCACCATCATCACCCAGCCGGCCTTCGATCCTGCCTTGGCCGACCGGGCTTTCAATCTTCTGGCGGCCGATACGGTGGTCGCGGGGCTCTTGGCCAAACCGCTCCAGCATATCTCGCAGCTGGCGCCGCATCTGCGATTGGAGATCACCACGCTGCGCGGCGAGATTTCCGAACGGCTGGATGCCGGACAGGTCGACCTGATCGTCGCCCCCGACGCCCACTGCGCGCCGAACCATCCGAAAGAGCTGCTCGCCGAGGAGGACCACTGCGTCATCGCCTGCGGCAAGAGCTTCGAAGCGGATACGCTGACGCTGGAACAATATGCCCAGGCCGACCACGTGGAAGTCTTCGTCGGCCCAGCCCAGAAGCCCTATCTGCCGGACCACCTCTTTACGGCTCACGGCATCCAGCGCCGGATAACGGTCAGGCTGGACAACTTTTCCCTCGTTCCGTTCTTCCTGACCGGCACGAAACGCCTGGCGACCTTTCCCGGCATGACCGCCGAACTCTATCAATCCATTGCCGATCTGAAACTGTTCGATCCGCCCTTCGAAATCCCCAGGGTGCAACTGATGATGCAATGGCATTCGCGGGCGAACAACGATCCCGGCCTCGCCTGGTTGCGCGACAGCATCAAGCAGGGGCTGAGCGCGTCGCACCGGCAGTATAAATCCCGCTTATACCGGCTCGCGCTGGAAACGATTTGAGTGGCTGTCTCTCCGGCTGCTAGCTCTCGTCGACATGTGAGAGCAACTGCCGGGACCACCAAGAGACATGTGTAAGCTGCACGCCCCGAACCTGACGCGCCGCCGCGCCCTGACCGCGATGGGCGCCACCCTGTTCACCCCCTTCATCGCCAGCAGCCTGTCGGGATCGGCCTTTGCCGCCGACAACGGCTCGGAGGCGGAGCCGAGCGGCGAGATCCTCATCCGTGGCGGCTATGTGCTTCCGGTCGAGCCGGGCATGAAGGACCTGGTCAAGGGCGACGTTCACATCAGGAACGGCGTCATCATCGACGTTTCCGAGCGGATCGACGCCCCGAACGCCGAGGTCATCGATGCCTCGAACATGATCGTGATGCCGGGTTTCGTCGATACCCACTGGCACATGTGGAACAGCCTCTGGCGGGGTATCGCGGACGACGCGACCGACTATTTCCACTACCACGAGCTGTTGCCCTTCTACAGCGTGGACGACCATCGCACGGCGGTTCAGTACGCCGCGCTCGAAGGCATCAACGCCGGCATCACCACCTGCCACAACTGGGCGCACGGGCTGCGGGACTACGACGACGCGCAGGCCGAGCTCGAGGCGCTGGCCGAAACGGGCATTCGTGCCAAGTTCAGCTACGCGGGCGTCATCGGAGGCGCTCCGACCCCGGTCGCCGATCTCCGGCGTACGCAGGACTGGATCGCCGCCAACGGCCATGGGCGGCTCGGTCTGGGCATGGAGCTGGAAGGGGCCGGCGAGCATTTCGCCCCGCAGGTGAAGGTGGCGCGCGAGCTCGGCTTGCGGCCGATCACCGACCACGGCAGCTTCCTGGCCTTCCCCGATCTCATCGGTCCGGAGTTCATCTTCACCCATGGAGCCGGCATCGCGCCCGAGGCCATTGCGCTCATTGCCCAGAAGGAGATCGGCGTCGCCTTGTGCCCCAGCACCGATCCGATGATCGGCAATGGCCTGCCGCCGGTTCACGCCCTGCTATCGGGGGGAGTTTCGCTCGACAACATCAGCTTCAGCGTCGACGTGACCTCTCAGGCGCCCGCCGATCCGTTCGCCAGCCTGCGCACGCTGGTCAACTCCGGCCGCATTCAGCAGGCCGAGGCGAACAAGTTGACCGGCAACATGATGGGGATTGTGGGCGCCGGTCTCAAATGGATGTTCGGTTATCGGGACGCGATCCACGCGGGTACGCTGAGCGGGGCGCACGTGCTCGGCCTGGACGATCAGGTGGGATCTCTCAAGCCGGGCAAGCGGGCCGACGTCATCCTCGTCCGCACCGACGCGCCGAACATGCTGCCGGCAGCCAACACCAACCCGACCTATCAGCTCGTCCAGCACGGCGAACCGGCCAATGTGGACACCGTCATCATCGACGGCATCATCCGCAAGCGTGCCGGCAAGTTGACCGGTTTCGACGTGGCGGCGGTCATCGAGAGAGCCGCCCAGGCCCAGATGGATATCCGCAAGCGCGCCAACATGCCGATGCTCGACACCGCCCTGTGACGGGCTCTCCGTCCTGACCCGCCACGCCGCGCGGCGCCGAACGCGGCGCCGCCGGTCGGCGGGTTGGGGCGGTATCTCGTTTTCCGGCCGACAAGCTGTCAGACTGTGGCGACCGCGTCGATTCCGCACCAACCATCAGGAGTGTATCGCGATGCCCTCTACCACGTCCGGCTCCTGTCAGTGCGGCGCCGTCCAGTTTCAGGTCTCGGGTGAGTTCGAGGCCTTTTTCCTCTGCCACTGCCAGCGTTGCCGGAAGGACACGGGGTCCGCGCATGCGTCCAACCTGTTCTCGTCGAAGGCGACGCTGAAATGGGTCTCCGGCCATGACAGCGTCCGGACCTACCGCGTTCCGGACACGCGTCACGAAAAGAGCTTTTGCGTGACATGCGGGGCCGCCGTTCCGAGCGTTCAGGCGGGTGGGGCTTTGTTGGTGGTGCCTGCCGGCAGTCTGGACAGCGCCATCGACATCCGCCCCAATGCCCATATTTGCTGTTCGAGCCGGGCGGAGTGGGACGACAACCTGGAAACCATCCCGAAACTGGATGGTCTTCCGGGCTAGGCTCGCCGGGTTTCGCCTCGGCGTCGAAACGCTCAGCCGCCCTTCAGGAGCGGCCCGATGGTCTCGACCTTGTTGGTCCAGACGTAGCCGTCGAAGCCCTTGGGGATCTTGGCGGCCAGCTCCGGCGTGTCGATGCCGGTGGAGAAGCCGCCGCCATCATAGGGGCCGACCAGGATCACCGTGGTGCCGGCGTCACGCATGCGCTTCAGGAAACGGTGCGGCCAGCCCCAGGCATAGGGTGCGTAATCGATCGGCAGGGCGACGATGGTGTTGCGGCAGCCACTCGGCACGATGCCGGTCCAGCCGTAGGCCTCATAGGGCAGGAGGCAGCCCTTGATCATCGTCCGGTCGAAACCCTTGAGGCCGGGCACCGCCTTGAGCGCTGCCTGCGTCGGCTCGGAGCCGCCATAGACGCCGAAGGTGGCGGCGCGGGCCTTTGGGTCGGCGTTGAGCAGGGCGGCCAGCGCCTCGCCCTCCTCGACGCGCCGGCTCTTGAAGTTGACGAGGAAGGATCCCTCCGGGAAGGCGGCGTAGACGTCTTCGAGGCGGGGCATCAGGCCGACGCCCTTGCCGCGCAGGGGAAAGGTCTTGCCGCCATCGGCGGTGTAGCCATAGCCGACGTCGAGCGTCTTGAGCGTCGTCCACGGCGTCTCCTCGGTGACGCCGTGGCCTTCGGTGCGGCAGTCGATCGTCCAGTCGTGCATGACGGCGAACACCTTGTCCGGCGTCAGGTGGATGTCGAGCTCCACCACGTCGGCGCTGGCCGCGAAGGCGGCGCGCATGGAGGGAATAGTGTTCTCCATCAACGCGTGGCTGGGCGGATCGATGCGGGCCGCGGTGCAGGTTTCCGCGTCGAGGCCGACGCGCGAATAGGTCTGGTGGACGCCGCGATGGGCGAGGATGCGCGGCGTGCCGGGCGATGCCGGCTCGGCCAACCAGGAGGCATTCAGGAGGTAGACGGCGCCGGCGACGAGTACGACGCCAGCCAGGATTTTCTTTCCGCGCATGCAGCTCTCCCTTCCGGCCCCAGTCGGAGGGGTAGCGACCAAATGCGGCGGCTTGCTGTCAGCGCAGGATGCCGTCGAGCAGCGGCAGGCCGATGACCACGGCGAGGGCGATCAGGCTGAGGCAGATGCGGCGGAAGGTGACCTCGGAGGCGACGCCGAACAGACGAGAGCCGCCCCAGAGGCCGATGGCGTAAGCGGGCGCCGTCATCAGGCAGAGCGGCACCAGCGCCGACACGAACAGGCCGCCCCAGAGGTAGTTGAGAAGCGTCAGCGCCGTCGATACCTCGAAGTAGAGCACGATGTTGGCACGTACGATATTGGCGGGAATGGCGCCGCCCAGCCAGTAGGCGATCACCGGCGGCCCGCCCACCTGGCTCGCGCCCGAGAACAGGCCGGACAATAGGCCGACGCCGACGGTGAGTGGCGGCTTCGGCCGGCCATGGTAGCGCCAGCCCGACAGCAACAGCATGAGAAGCGCGGCGCAGATGCCTATGATCGCCCAGCGGATGGTCAGCGGCTCAAGGTGGGTGAGGAGATAGACGCCGGCGGGCACGCCGACCAGCGCGCCGATCGCCATGGTCGCCACCTCGCGGCGGTCGGCGCGGCGGAAGGCGCCGGGCACCAGGCCGAGGGTGGTGATGGCATCGATGATCAGGATGACCGGCGCGGCAAGGCGCGGGCCGATCAGGGCGCTGGCCACCGGCATGAAGATCAATGCGGCGCCAAAACCGGAAAAGCCACGGGCGAGGCCGGCGACGAAGACGGTGGCGACGAGCAGCGTCAGCGAGGCGGGGGTGAGATCGGCGGGAAGCGACATGGACGGCGACTCGGAACGGCGCCGGGGCGGCGTCGCCTTTCTCCTAGCGCGTCAGATGTGTCCCGTAAACAGGGAGCCTACCTCTATGGGGAATAATATGCTGCGACTATGTTCCGGAGATTTTGCCATCTTTTACCATCATGAGCGAATTTGTGCTGGAAAACGGCGGCGCGTATGGCTCGCCGCTCATCGGTCGGGAATGGCCTTGGCCAGGAAGTCGAGGATGCCGGTGGCGACCTCGTCGTGAATGGCCTTTCGGCTTCGGGTGTCGCCGTCTTTGCAGACGATGCCTTCGCCCGGCATTTCCGCTTCCAGCAGGTCGACGGCGCCCGGCTTGCAGAGCTGCATGAAGCTGAAATGCAGCGCGTCGGGGATTTCGATCTCGGTGGTGGTCGGCTTGGGCAGGTTCTCGGCGAGATAGCCCGACTCCAGCTTTGCCGGCAGGTCGCCGATGTCGATGCCGGCGCCGTAGATCAGGGCCGGAACGCGGACGGCGGCGAGACTGTCCGGCGTGAAGCCACGGGCCAGCCCGAGGTCGAGGGAGACGATGGCGCCAATCCGGTGGTCGCTCATGCCGGTCTCGAAGGCGGCGGCGTTGGCCGGGGTTATGCCGAGCTCGGCGGCGAGGCCGCAGGTGCGTGGGTTGGGGTGGAGCTTGCAGTCCTCGGCGAAGCGGCTGGGGCTGAAGCGCCCGCCGGCGAGGGCAGCCACCGTCCATCCGCCAAGGGAATGGCCGATGGCGGCGATACGGTGGGGCGCGATGGCGCCGCCAAGGCCGGGGTCGCCGATCAGGGCGTCGATCGCCCGGCTGAGATCGTGCGGACGCTCCCACAGGCGAGCGGCCTCCGCCGGGGACTTGTCTAAGGTGGTCGTGCCCGGATGATCGGGCGCGGCGACGACGTAGCCCTCGCGTGCGAGCCTGCCCGCCAGCCAGTTGAGGTTCCGCCAGTTGCCGCCGTAGCCGTGCGACAGCACGACGAGCGGGTGGGCGTCACCGTCCGGCTTGGCATCCCTGATGGCGGCGATGCCATGGAAGACGACGTTGGCGCCAACCTCGACGGTGGGGGCGCTGTCGTCGGTCGGATACCAGAGGCTGACGTGGAGCGGCCGGGCGCCGCTTGCGTCGGGCACGGTCGTTTCCCGGAAGCCGACGGCGTCGGCGGCTTGCGCGGCGGTGAGCGAAAGGGCGGTCAGCAGGGCGGTGGTTAGGGCGGATCTGAGCACGGTTCCTCCGGCGAGGACTGAATGGCTGATCTTTGCCGGATGCGGACGCAACCGGAGACCTCGAACGCGATCAAGGACGGCTTCAGGCCCCGGTCACGGCGCCTTCTCGAAGGCCTCGATGATGATGCCGGCGAGAAGCTACAGAATAGCGTCGATGCCCTTGGTCTTGGCGAGTGCCAGGAGCTTCAGCGACGGGCCGCTGGGCTTTTTCTCGCCGCGCTCCCACTTGCTGACCAGCGAAGTGGTGACGTTAAGAGCCAGTGCGAACGTCGCTTGGCTGAAGCCGGCTTCCTCGCGGATTGCCTTGATGCCGGCTGCATCCAACTCTTCGACCGGGGTCAGGCAGCCAACGTCGAAATGCCGCATCGTCGCCTTGTCGATGACGCCATGACGATGCAGACCGGACATGGCTTCGTGCAAGACCTCCAGCGCATCGCTGCGGTATTTCTGGCCTTGGCTGCCTTCCACGTTAAAGCGCCTTTTCGATCGCCTCGACGATGATGTCGGCGTCGGGAGTGGTGTCGGGGGAGAAGCGGTCGATCACCTTGCCGTCGCGGCCGATCAGGAACTTCTCGAAGTTCCAGAGCACTTCAGGCGCCTCGGTGGGCGTGATGCCATAGCCGACGAGCTGGCTGCGGAAATCGGCTCCGGGCAGGGAACGCGCCTCGGGCTTCTCGGCGATCAGCGCCTTGTAGAGCGGGTGCTTGTCCGGGCCGGTGACGGCGATCTTGGAAAACATCGGGAAGTCGACGCCGAAGGTGGTCGAGCAGAAGGTGGCGATCTCCTCGTTGGTGCCCGGCTCCTGTTCCTTGAAGTCGTTGGCCGGGAAGCCCAGCACCTCGAAGCCGCGATCCTTGTAGCGCTTGTAGAGGCTGACCAGCACTTCATACTGCGGCGTCAGGCCGCACTTGGAGGCTGTGTTGACGACGAGCAGCACCTTGCCCAGCCAGGGCTTCAGCGTGGTGGGCAGGCCGTCGAGCGTGGCGAGCGGCGTATCGAACAGGGCGGTGGTCATTGGCAATGTCCTCGGTGGTTCAGAAGGGTTTGACGGTCATCAGGCCGTAGACGGCGATGAGCGTGACGATCTGGATGAACAGAGCGGTGGCAAGTCTGCCGCTGGCGCCGGCGGCCAGCGCCTTGCGACCGCGAACGCCGGCGACGCCGTGCAGCGCCACGGCGAGAAGACCGAGCCAGGGGAAAACGAAGGTCAGCCAGCCGCCCATCCAGACGATGACGAGACCGGTAACGCCGGAGAGGCCCGTGGTGGCCATGGCGGCGATGTAGGTCGGCTTCCATAGGCGCGGGGCCGGCTTCTGTTGAAGCGTTGGAATGAGGGCGAGGGCTGCCCAGACGACGGTGGCAAGGCAGCCGAGCATGGCGAAGCCGCGATGGGCTTCATAGAATGCGGTGTACATCGGTGCTCCCGAACGATGCTGGCGAGCGAACCGCTCGGATTCGCTGCGCGCCAATAGTGGTATTATCTGTTCAGGATGCGGCCGTCTGCGCAAGATGCCGTGAGCGGGGGATGGGCATGTGACGCCGCGTGCGGAGCAATGAATATCTTGGTTCGTTTCTGGAGCTCTATATCAGCGTTGTGCTCCATTCTGCCTGAGGTCCTGCGCCTTCGCGCAGGATGACGTTAAATTATATAACAAAAACAAACATATAATACCGTCATCCTGCGCGAAGGCGCAGGACCTCGGGCCGGATGGAGCGAGGGGCCGATATCGGTCTCCTGCATTCCGGGGGCAGCCTCCCACTTGTCGCGCTTTCCATCGCTCCCCCGCTCTGACTATATGGCGGCCATGCGCTTTGAACCGTCCCTTCTCGACCAGATCCGGGCCCGGCTGCCGATCAGCCAGGTGGTGGGGCGGCGCGTCACCTATGACAAGCGCAAGAGCCAGCCGGCGCGCGGCGATTTCTGGGCTTGCTGCCCGTTTCACAAGGAGAAGACGTCGTCCTTCCACTGCGACGACCGGCGCGGCATCTATCATTGCTTCGGTTGCGGGGCGACGGGCGATCACTTCAAGTTCCTGACCGAGACGGAAGGGTTGACCTTCCCCGAGGCCGTCGAGCGGCTGGCGGAGGAGGCTGGTGTTCCGCTGCCGAAGGCCGACCCGCGCGACCGCGAGCGCGAGGCGGTGCGCGTCGATCTGGCCGGCGCCTGCGAAATCGCCGCCAAGTTCTTCGAGCAGAAGCTGCGCTCGCCCGAGGGCAAGCCGGCGCGCGACTACATGTTGAGGCGCGGCATCCTGGAGAAGACCTCCATCGAGTTCCGCTTCGGCTACGCGCCCGACGAGCGCGACGGCCTGAAGCGCCATCTGATCCAGAACGGCGTCAAGGAGGAGACGGGCATCGCCGCCGGCCTGCTGATCAAGCCCGAGGATGGGCGCGCTTCCTACGACCGCTTCCGCGGCCGGCTGATGATCCCCATCCACGACGAGCGCGGCCGCGTCGTCGCCTTCGGCGGCCGCACGCTCGATCCGGAAGGGCAGCCGAAATACCTCAACTCGCCGGAGACGCCGCTCTTCCACAAGGGGACGATGCTGTTCAACGTCCACCGGGCACGCGAGGCGGCGCACAAGTCCGGCACGATCATCGTCACCGAAGGCTACATGGACGCCATCTCGGTCTATCAGGCCGGCATCCGCAACGTCACGGCGGCGCTGGGCACGGCCTTTACCGAGGACCACATCGCCCGTCTCTGGCGCTTCGCCGCCGAGCCGGTGATCTGCTTTGACGGCGACAAGGCGGGCGTGTCGGCTGCCCATCGCGCCATCGATCGCATCCTGCCGGCGCTGAGAAGTGGCTACTCCTTCAACTTCTGCTTCCTGCCCGGCGGCCAGGACCCCGACGACATCGTGCGCTCCGGCGGCGCCGACGCCTTTCTTGCCGAGGTGGCCAAGGCCCGGCCCTTGTCGGAAGTGCTGTGGGACCGCGAGGCGACTGAGGCCCGCGTCGACACGCCCGAGCGCAAGGCGGCGCTCGAAGCGCGCATCGACGAATTGGTCCGCCAGATCAAGGACGAGCGGGTGGCGCGGCGCTATCGCCTCGCTTTGCGCGTCAACATGTCCGAGCTGTTCTGGAGCCACGACCGGAAGGGGCGCGGTGAGGGGCGCGGAGAGTTCAGGGGCGAGGGGCGCGGCGAGGGCCGGGGCGAACGGCGCGAGAAGCAGGGGCTTGCCGTCGAGGCCGAGCTCAAGCAGCCGAACGAGCCGGATCTCGCCAACATCGAGCGGGTGCTGCTCGGCCTCGCCGTCGAGTATCCCGACCTCTATGAGGCCAACATGGAGCGGCTCGCCCGGCTCGATTTCCACGTGGCCGCCCTGGAGGATTTCAAGCGGGCGCTCTATCGCATCGCCGTCGATTTCGACGCCGACTCCGTCAGCGATTTCTACGAGGGGCTCGATGCCCGCTTCTACTTCGTGCTCAACGAGGTGCACGGCGACGAGATGAAACGCGAGGACGGCGTCAGCATCGGCCGAGGCCACAAGCTGCGCGAACGGCTGCCGATCCTGCGCTTCCACCCGCCGGAGAGCTTCGTCGAGACCTGCCTCGACCTTCTGATCGAGCGGCTGTGCCTCCGGGCGCTCGCCGCCGACATCGAGCGCGACATGAAGACGGTGACGGCCGACACCGACGAGAGCTTCGCCGCCTACATCTACGAGCTGACGCGCGACCTCAACCGCCGCCGCGAGGAGCTGTTCCGCCGCGAGCAGGAACTGGCCGAGGAAGCCAAGGCCATCCGCGACGCCACCACCGGAGGCGGCTCGTCGCAATCCGCCCTTTGGAAGTGACCGAAATTCGCTGGGGCGGGCATTTAGCTTGGGTTTCGGGGTGATTCTGACGACCTATATGGGCCGATCGCTCTATCCTGCGCGAGGTCCTCGCCTTCGCAAGGATGACAGCATTATACATAGGGATGACAATCGGTTAGGTGGGAGCTCTTTCATCGCGCTGTCATTTGCGACGCTTGCCGCTCATGCGGCATCAAGCTGTATGGCGCACACTCCAGCTGTTTCCCCTTTCTATCAAGTTGTCATCCTTGCGAAGGCGAGGACCTCAGGCCGGAAGGGGTGCAACGCTGATATAGCGCGCCCATGGATGCAGCGCGCAACGATAGCGACGCGAGAAAGGCGGATCAGCCAGAAAGAGGTACGGGGCATATATCGGGCTTCGCAAAGGGGGCGCCAACCCCGGCACCCCGCCACCGAATCACCCCTGCGGCACCCGAATCAGCGCCGAATCAAAGATTCTCTTTCGAATCACCCTTGCGGAATCCGTTTGCGCCGCTAAATACACCTTTCCGGGGATTTTCGGCGGGTCGGCAACGGCCCGCCTGTTTGGCTATGGCCGCAGCGATGCCGTGCGTCTTTTCAAGAGCGTCAGGGTTAAGTTGCGTTTAAGGCCTCGCCCGTATTGGTAGCGCGAGCCTCTTGACGGGACCTTTTGGCCTCGTGGCGAGTTGAGCGGAATGAGACGCGAGGCGTAATGGCCCGGCGCGGACGGCGGAGATGACTATGGCAACCAAGGCCACCGAAAACGACGAAGTCCAGGAAACCGGCAACGAAGGTCCGGACGGGCCTCTTCTCGACCTCAGCGATGCCGCCGTCAAGCGGATGATCAAGCTCGCCAAGAAGCGCGGCTATGTGACCTATGACGAACTGAACGAAGTGCTGCCGTCGGACCAGAACTCGTCCGACCAGATCGAAGACATCTACGCCATGCTCTCGGACATGGGCATCAACGTCGTCGATTCCGAGGAAGCCGAGGAGAGCCCGGCCGAGGACGCCGCCGGCGAGGAAGAGGGCGAAGTCAGCGAGGCCACCGGCACCGCCGTCGCCAAGACCACCACGACGCGCGAGCCGACCGACCGCACCGACGACCCCGTGCGCATGTATCTGCGCGAGATGGGTTCGGTGGAGCTTCTCAGCCGCGAGGGCGAGATCGCCATCGCCAAGCGCATCGAGGCTGGCCGCGAGGCGATGATCGCCGGTCTCTGCGAGAGCCCCTTGACCTTCCAGGCCATCATCTTCTGGCGCGACGAGCTCAACGAGGGCAAGATCCTCCTGCGCGACATCATCGACCTTGAGGCGACCTATGCCGGACCGGACGGCAAGGCCGGCGCGCTGCCCTTCGAGGGCGGCGAGGAGGGCTCGGAAGAGACAGCCGAAGGCGGCGAACAGCCGGCCCGTCCGCGCGGCGAGGATGGCGAGGAACGGCCCGAGGGCGAACTGCCCGAAGGCGAGATGTCCGACGAAGACGACATGGAGAACAACGTGTCGCTGTCGGCCATGGAAGCCGAGCTGAAGCCGAAGGTTCTCGAAACCTTCGACCGCATCGCCGAGAATTTCAAGAAGCTGCGCCGGCTGCAGGAGCAGCACGTCGAGAACCGGCTGAAGAACACCACGCTCAGCCCGTCGCAGGAGCGCCGCTACAAGAAGCTCGAGGAAGAGATCCAGGAAGACGTCAAGTCGCTCTCCCTCAACGCCGCGCGCATCGAGGCGCTGGTCGAACAGCTCTACGACATCAACAAGAAGCTGATGGGCTACGAGGGCAAGCTCCTCCGCCTCGCCGAGAGCTATGGCGTGGGACGCGAGGACTTCCTGCGCCAGTATCAGGCCTCCGAGCTCGATCCCAACTGGATCCGCCGCGTCGCCTCGCTGTCGTCCAAGGGCTGGAAGGAATTCGTCGCCCGCGAGAAGGAAGACATCCGCGAGCTGCGCCAGACCATCCAGACGCTGTCGTCGGAAACCGGTCTTGAGCCCGGCGAGTTCCGCCGCATCGTCCACCTGGTACAGAAGGGCGAGAAGGAAGCGCGCATCGCCAAGAAGGAAATGGTCGAGGCCAACCTGCGCCTCGTCATCTCCATCGCCAAGAAGTACACCAACCGCGGCCTGCAGTTCCTCGACCTGATCCAGGAAGGCAACATCGGCCTGATGAAGGCGGTCGACAAGTTCGAGTACCGCCGTGGTTACAAGTTCTCGACCTACGCCACATGGTGGATCCGGCAGGCGATCACCCGTTCGATCGCCGACCAGGCCCGCACCATCCGCATTCCGGTGCACATGATCGAGACGATCAACAAGATCGTCCGCACCTCGCGCCAGATGCTGCACGAGATCGGCCGCGAGCCGACGCCGGAAGAGCTGGCCGAGAAGCTGGCGATGCCGCTCGAAAAGGTGCGCAAGGTGCTGAAGATCGCCAAGGAGCCGATCTCCCTCGAAACGCCGATCGGCGACGAGGAGGACAGCCATCTCGGCGACTTCATCGAGGACAAGAACGCCATCCTGCCGATCGACGCGGCCATCCAGTCGAACCTGCGCGAGACGACGACGCGCGTGCTCGCCTCGCTGACGCCGCGCGAAGAGCGCGTCTTGCGCATGCGCTTCGGCATCGGCATGAACACCGACCACACGCTGGAAGAAGTCGGCCAGCAGTTCTCGGTGACGCGCGAGCGTATCCGCCAGATCGAGGCCAAGGCGCTCAGGAAGCTCAAGCACCCGAGCCGCAGCCGCAAGCTCCGCAGCTTCCTCGACAACTGAGGCAGCGACAGGCGAAAGAAATCGGGACGGCGGGTCGAAAGGCCCGCCGTTTTTCTATTTGGGCGATGGCGGCGATATCCGGCCGCAGTGGCGCCCGAAATGGATGCGACCCTGCGGCCGGTTCATCTTTGGGAGGCCGGACTTGAAGACGCCCGTCAGATCATCCCGCGCGCCGTTCCTGAAGTCGCTTTCCTTCCGCAAGCCGGCGGGGGAGGGCGACGATTATCCCTTCACCGTTCCCCTGTTCTCCCGCGACTTCGTCATGGCGTTCCTGAAGCCGGTGTCGATCTTCGTCGGCGAGAATGGTGCGGGCAAGTCGACGCTTCTCGAAGCGATCGCGCTCCATTGCGGCTTCAACGCCGAGGGTGGCAGCCGCGATCACCAGACGCACGGCCGAAGCGACGTCGATCCGGTGCTCGAATCCCTGCGCTTCTCGTGGCTGCCACGGGTGACGACGGGCTTCTTCTTCCAGGCCGAGAGCTTCTTCGCCTTCTCCAACTACATCGACGCGGTGTCGGCGGGCCGCACGGACGCCTACAGCCTGACGGGTGGCCGGTCGCTGCACCACCAATCGCACGGCGAGGCGTTCCTGGCGCTGTTCTCGAAACGGCTGGGCGGTCGCGGCGTCTACATCTTTGACGAGCCGGAGGCGGCGCTGTCGCCGGCCCGGCAGCTCACTTTCCTCACGATCCTCAGGCGGATGGAGCTGACGACGCAGTGCCAGATCATCATGGCGACCCATTCGCCGATCCTGATGAGCTACCCCTTCGGCGAGCTGTTCTCCTTCGAAGGTGACGGCGAGCTCAGGGAAATCTCCTTCAAGGCCAGCGAGCACTGGAAGCTCTACGGGCGCTTCCTTGCCAACCCCGAAAAGTTCCACGCCACGCTGTTCGAGGACGAGTGAGCCTTACGGCAAGCCGGAGGGGAAGGCGTCGGTTGTCGGCAGCGGCGCGGCTTCCTTCAGCATGATCAGCTCGATGCGGCGGTTGCCGGAGAGGAAGGGGTCGTCGGGGAACATCGGGTCCTTGTCGGCGACGCCGGTGACCTCGGCGAGGCTGCCCGGCCCGAGGCCGAAGCTGCCGAGGATGCCGGCGGCCGAGATCGCCCGGTCGGCCGAGAGCTGCCAGGCGCCGCCTCCGGCCACCGCCATGTGGCCGACGGATTCAGTGTGCCCGACAATCCTGAGCCGGCCCGGCATCTGCTGGATGACCGGGGCGATGCGCGACAGGATGATCTTCAGCCGCTCGGTCGGCTCGCGCGACTGCGAGGCGAACATCGGCCGGCCGTCCTGGTCGATGATCGAGATGTGCAGGCCGTCGTCGGCGATCTTGAGGATGATCTGCTTGGAAAGCTCGGCGTAGTCGGGCAGGTCCTGCAGCGCCTGCCGTAGCGACTCCGACGCCGTCAGATACTCGCGCGGCTTGCTCTCGGCCGCCTTCTCGAACCGGTTGGTGTTCACCTCCGGTCCCTGCTTTTCATACTGGTCGTTGAAGTCGGTGGCGAACTCCACCGCCTCGGACAGCGACATCGCCTCGACGTTGCGGAGATACTTGCGCTCGGGCAGGCCGTTCTGTTCGATCATGCCGGCGGGGCGCTGCACCGACTGGTAGCCGAAGGCGTCGCGCATCGAGCCGGCGGCCTCGTTGAGCTTCTGCTCGTCCTGGCTGGAGAAGGACACGATCATCACGAACAGCGCCATGAGAAGGCTCATGAGGTCGGCGAAGGTGATGACCCATGGCGCTCCGCCATGGCCGCCACCGTCGCCGCCGCCGCCACGCTTCTTCTGGGCCATTGGCCGCTTACTCCTCGCCCGCTGCGCCGTCTCGAAGGCGCGCTTCGAGCGGTGCTTTTGGGAGAAGCTAAGTCCGGTCCATTAATAAACCGTACTGTACAGTATGGTTCCTTTTTGCATACCTTGAATCATTTCAGCGGCAGGAACAGCTCGGCCACCGCCTCATGGTCCGGTCCGTCGGGGGCAAAGCTCAGCCGCCGGCAGTTTGGCCCTTACCGCCCCCTGACCAGCTCGGTCAGCTCGGTCACCAGCGCGTCGAACACGGCCCGGCAGCGGGTGTTGGCGCCAAGATCCTCGTGCATCACCACCCAGGTTTCCAGATCCTCGTGAAAGGCGTCCGGCAACACGCGCACGAGGTCGGGCTCGGCGTCGGCGATGATGGTCTGGCAGATGCCGATGCCGAAGCCGGCGCGGATGGCGGCGAGGTGGGCGATGTTGCTGTCGACGCGCAGGGCGAACATGGCCCGGTCGAGGCCCGGATGGCGCTCGGCGAAGGCCCGGATGGCCGGCGTTTCGGCATCATAGCCGATGATGTCGTGCTGCGTCAGCTCGTCCATGCTCCGGGGCGTGCCGCGGCGGGCGAGATAGTCCCTGTGGGCGTGGAGGCCCACCGGGAAGACGCCGACGCGCCGCGCGAGCAGCGCCTGCTGTTCGGGTCGGACCATGCGGATGGCGATGTCGGCCTGCCGCTTCAGGAGGTCGTCGACGGCGTTCGACAGCGACAGTTCGACGGTGAGGCGGGGGTAGCGTTGGCGCAGCCGCGCCAGGATGGCCGGCAGGTGGACGAGGCCGACCATCTCGCTGGCGCTGATGCGGACGGTGCCGTCCACCTCGCCGCTGCGGCCCTCGGCGGTGCGGAGGAGGGCGGCGGAGGTGGAGGCCATCAGCTCGGCGAAGGGCTTCAGCTCCAGCGCCGCGTCGGTGGGGGAGAGGCCGCGCGCGGTGCGCAGAAACAGCGGCGCGCCCACCGCCTCCTCCAGGGCGTCGATGTGGCGGGCGATGCTCGGCTGCGTCAGGCCGAGCGACCGCGCCGCGCCGGACAGCGAGCCCTCGGCGAGCACGGCGTTGAAGGTGCGGTAGAGGTCCCAGCTTGGTTCGCGGTTCATCTATTTCCGTATAGCATATGCAGAGATTTCGACAATTTCGTTCATGTGCTGCCGGGGCCATCTTCATCCCATCAACAGATGGAGACGGACAATGAACACCAGGATAACCCTCGTTCTCGGCGCCACCGGCGGTATCGGCGGCGAACTCGCGTCCAGGCTGGCGTCCGGCGGCTGGCAGGTGCGAGCGCTCAACCGCAACCCCGACAGGGCCGGCAAGGAGGACCGCTTCCAGTGGATCAAGGGCGACGCCATGGTCGCCGCCGACGTGGCGACAGCGGCCGAAGGCGCGTCGCTGATCGTTCACGCCGTCAACCCGCCCGGCTATAGCGACTGGGACAAGCTGGTGCTGCCGATGCTCGACAACACCATCGCCGCCGCCGAGGCGAACGGCGCCCGCATCGTCCTGCCCGGCACCGTCTACAACTACGGCCCCGACGCCTTCCCGGTGATCGCCGAAGACGCGCCGCAGAACCCGCTGACCCGCAAGGGCAAGATCCGCCGGGAGATGGAGCGGCGACTGAAAGCGGCGGCAGGGCGCGGCAAGGCGAGGGTGCTGATCGTCCGGGCCGGCGACTTCTTCGGCCCGAGGGCGGCCAACAACTGGTTCAGCCAGGGGCTGGTGAAGGCCGGCAGCCGGCCACGCTCGATCGGCTATCCGGGCAAGCGCGGCATCGGCCATCAGTGGGCCTATCTGCCCGATGTGGCGGAAACGATGGCGCGGCTGGTCGAGCACGACGGCCTCGCCGACTTCGAGAGCTTCCACATGGACGGCCATTGGGACGCCGACGGCACGAAGATGACGGAGGCGATCCGCCACGCCCTCGACGATCCCTTCCTGCCGGTGAAATCCATGCCCTGGTGGCTGATGCGGCTCGCGTCGCCCTTCGTGCCCTTCCTCAGGGAGGTGATGGAGATGCGCTATCTCTGGCAGGTGCCGGTGCGGCTCGACAATGCCAGGCTCGTGGCAACGCTCGGCGCCGAGCCGCGCACCCCGCTCGACAAGGCCATCAGGGCGACGCTCATCGGGGTGGGGTGCCTTGGGAGTGAGGCGCCGGAGCGGGCGGTGAGCCAGGCCCGCTTGTCGAGAAGCTAGGGAGCCGCCCAAGCGGGCGGGACCATGTTGGCCGTCCGCTCATCATGCCGTCGGATGGACAAACAAAACGCCATGACGGAAGAATGGGTCGCGATGGGGGAGGCCCTGGAAGCGGCGGGTGCGGCTGGAAGATGGCTGTGTCGCTCCATTGGCGCGAAGGGCAAGGTTGGTCATGATGAAGCGCTCGAACGATGATGGCGCGGCGCGTGAGGAGGCCACGGCGTCCGCGCCGAAGCGGTCGGCCCAGGAGCGCCCCACGATCGGCGCGGCCGGTCGGTTTGCCATCGGGGCGGCGATCGGGGCTGGGCTGGTGGCGCGCTCGGCGGTGCGGGGCGGCGCCGATTTCATCCTGGCTCTGAGCGCCGGGCGGGTTCGGGTGATGGGTGCGCCGTCGGTCGTCTCCATGCTGCCGATCCATCAGACCAACGCCTTCGTGGCGGAGTTCGCCAGGGCCGAAATTCTCGGCCGCGTCGACGTGCCCGTGCTGTTCGGCGCCTCGACCCTCGATCCGCGCACCGATATTCCAGAGCTCGTCCGGCAGATCGCGTCATGGGGGTTCGATGGCGTCATCAACTTCCCGAGCGTCATTCTGCTCGACGGCGACAGGCGGGCCCGGATGGCCCGGGCCGGCCTTGGCTGGCAGCGCGAGGTCGAATTGATTTCGGCGGCGAAGGACGCCGGTCTCCTGGCCGCCGCCTATGTTCGTACCGGCCAGGAGGCGGCCGACATGGTGGCGGCCGGCAGCCGGCTCGTCTGCGTCAATTTCGGCTGGACGGCCGGTGGCTTTGCCGGCGAACCGGCCACGCAGGATACGGCCGGCGCGGCGGCCGAGGCGAAGGCGGTGTTCCGGCAGGTGCGACGCCTCAATCCCAAGACGCTCTGTTTCGTCGAAGGCGGGCCCATCGTCACGCCGCAGGCGGCGGCGGAAGTTTGCCAGGCCGGCAACGCCGACGGCTATATCGCCAGCTCCACGCTCGATCGCATTCCGCTGGAAACGGCGGTCGTCGATACCGCGGCGGCCTTCAAGGCGGTGGCCGGCCTGACGCGCAAGGTCGAGGCGCTCAAGACCGCGATGCTGGGCGACGGGCGGCGGTTCGGTCTCTACGGGCGATCGGCGGCGATGACGCAGTTGGTTCGCATGATCGAGCGCCTCGCCGACAGCGACCTGACCGTGCTGATCCGCGGAGCGAGCGGCACCGGCAAGGAGCTGGTGGCACAGGCGCTCCACCGGGGCAGCCGGCGGCGCGACTGTCCGTTCGTCGCCGTCAACTGCGCTGCCATCCCGCGCGATCTCATGGAAAGCGAGCTGTTCGGCTTCGAGCGCGGCGCCTTCACCGGCGCCAGTCGGGCGCGCGTCGGGCGCTTCGAGGAGGCCAACAACGGCACGCTGTTCCTCGATGAGATCGGCGATCTCGATCTGTCGCTGCAGGGCAAGCTGCTGCGCGTTCTCGAAAGCGGCGTCATCGAACGGCTTGGCAGCAACCAGGCGCATCAACTGAACGTGCGGGTGCTCTGCGCCACCCATCGCGACCTCAGGGCGATGAGCGCCGACGGCCGGTTCCGCGAGGATCTGTTCTTTCGCCTGAGCCAGCTGGAGATCCGCGTTCCCGCCCTCTCCGAGCGGATCGACGACATTCCGCTCCTGGCGCAGAATTTCCTGGCGGACTTTGCCACCCGCCACAGCGCGAGCCCGAAGGTGATCGACAATATCGCCTACCAACTGCTGATCGGCCATTCCTGGCCGGGCAACGTCCGCGAGTTGCGCAACGTGGTGCAACAGGCGGCGATCCTTACCGACGGCGAAGTCATCGGCGCTGCCGATCTGGTGCCTCTGCTCGGCGAGAGGGCGGCGGCTCGCGACGTGACGCAGCTTCCGATCCGGGTCGCCAACGCCGGAACGATCGCCGACACATCGGCCGTCACCGCCGAAACCGAGCGGGACTGGATCCTCGAGGCGCTCCGCCGCAATCGCTTCCGGCGCGGCGCCACGGCACAGGAACTCGGCCTGTCGCGCAAGACGCTCTACAACAAGCTCCGCCAATACGGGATCGAGTGATCGTCAGCCGGCCCGATCCCTCATCTCGCGGCGCGTGATCGACCAGTCGACAACGCCATCGCTGGCGGCGATCAGCGGAGCCAGGATGGAGCCATAGGCCGGGTGGCGGAAGGCCAGGATAGTCGCCTCGGGCGCGGCGTCGCGAATGACCTGGGCTGTGTCCAGCGTGATCGCGGCAGAGCGGGTTCTGTCCGACGGATCGTCGCCAGCGAAAGGCGGATAGGCGAGAAGCTGCCGCAGGCCCGCCGCCGTCGCCTCACGGGCCTGCGCTACCGTCCTCACCACGGCAATGACGTCGAGGCCTTGTTCCGCCGCCATTGCGAGCGTCTCGAGCTCGGCGGCATAGTCGACACCGGCATGGCTCAGGGCTTCTGCGAGGCCGTCGGTGATGCCGGCGACGGTCGGCAGGTTGGTCACGCCGCGGATGCCGGCCTCCTTGATGAGGCCGAGGAGCATCGGCGCCGGCCGGAACGGATCGGCCGCGAGGATGCCGGCGAAGACGCCGTCCTTGCCGCCAAGGCTGCCGGCCGCGGCCAGCAGGGCGCCGTTGGCGTCGCCGGTCGGAAGGCAGCCGACCAGATCGGCCTCTTCCGCGCTCAGCCCGGCGAAGTGAGGGCAGACGATCTGAAATCCGCCCGCGCTCCGAGTGACCCGATCGACGATCTCTCCGTTTTTCAGCACGCCTTTCCTCCCTGGATCGCCGGATCGCCCGCGCTGGGGCGGTTGGTTAAGGTCTGTCAATGAATGGGTAAAAATGGGTATTTTTGGGAAGTTCTCTCCTCTTTACCCATTGGGCGCGGGCAAAACGCCTTGTTATTGCTGGTTTGCCTCATGGCACGGCACTTGCGTTCTTTTTAGTCAAGGCGGCGCGGGAGTCCGCCTCATTTCGGGAGGAAATCCAGATGCCATCGTCATCCGCCGGTCCCGGCGTAGCTTACGTCGCAGGCACCTTCGATACCAAGGGCCATGAACTCACTTTCATCGCCGACTGCGTGCGAACTGCCGGCGTTCGGGCCGTCACCGTCGATCTCAGCACCACCGGTGCCAAGTCCTCGGCCGACATTTCGGCCGCCACGGTCGCCGGGCATCACCCAGAAGGAGCCGCCGCCGTGTTTACCGGCGATCGAGGATCGGCCATCGCGGCGATGACGCTGGCCTTCCGCCGCTTCATCACGTCACGGACCGACCTCGGCGGTTTGATCTCGGCCGGCGGGTCCGGCGGTACGGCGCTGGTGACGCCGGCCATGCGCGATCTCGCTGTCGGCGTCCCCAAGGTGATGGTGTCCACCATGGCCTCGGGCGACGTCCGTCCCTATGTTGGCCCCTCCGACATCTGCATGATGTATTCGGTGACCGACGTCTCCGGAATAAACCGCATCTCGGAACAGGTTCTTTCCAACGCCGCCAACGCGCTGGCCGGCATGATCGCCCACCATCGCACGCCCAGCGCCGCCGGCAAGCCGGCCATCGGCCTCACCATGTTCGGCGTCACAACGCCCTGCGTGCAGGGCGTCACTGCCGCCCTGGCCGATCGCTACGATTGTCTGGTGTTCCACGCCACCGGTACCGGCGGCCAATCGATGGAGAAGCTCGCCGACTCCAGGCTGCTGGCCGGTATCATCGACATTTCGACCACCGAGGTGTGCGACCTGTTGATGGGCGGCGTTCTTGCCTGCACCGAGGACCGTTTCGGCGCCATCATTCGCACCAAACTGCCCTATGTGGTGTCCTGCGGCGCTCTGGACATGGTGAATTTCGGCGCGCCGGAAACGGTGCCCGCTCACTACAGCGGCCGCTGCTTCTACCCTCACAATCCGCAAGTCACGCTGATGCGCACCACGGCCGAGGAAAACGCCTGCATGGGCGTGTGGATCGGCGAGCGGCTGAACAGGATGGAAGGACCGGTTCGCCTGCTGATCCCGGAAGGCGGCGTCTCGATGATCGACCGGCCCGGCCAACCGTTTCACGACCCGGAAGCCGACAAGGCGCTGTTCGACGCGCTGGAGCGGACCGTCGTCCAGACGGCGAACCGCCGCCTCATCCGCCGTCCCGAGCACATCAACGATGCCGGTTTCATCGCGGCGCTGGTCGCCAACTTCCTCGAAATAGCCTGATCAAGGAGACTTCATGATGCCCAAGTTCACACGTGCGGCCCTGCTCGACAAATACCGCAAGATGATCGCTGCCCGCGATCCGATCGTCGGCGGCGGCGCGGGCACCGGCCTGTCCGCCAAGTGCGAGGAGGCCGGCGGCATCGACCTCATCGTCATCTACAATTCCGGCCGCTATCGCATGGCCGGACGCGGGTCGCTGGCCGGCCTGATGGCCTATGGCAACGCCAACGACATCGTCGTCGAAATGGCGTCGGAAGTGTTGCCGGTGGTCAAGCGCACGCCGGTGCTGGCCGGCGTCAACGGCACCGATCCGTTCATGCTGCTGGAGCCTTTCCTTCGCAAGCTCGGCGACCTCGGCTTTTCGGGCGTGCAGAACTTCCCGACCGTCGGCCTCATCGACGGCATCTTCCGTGCCAACCTTGAAGAAACCGGCATGGGTTACGGCCTGGAGATCGACATGATCGCCAAGGCGCACGAACTCGACATGCTGACCACGCCCTACGTGTTCGATCCCGATCAGGCTCGGGCGATGGCCAAGGCCGGCGCCGACATCATCGTCTGTCACATGGGCCTGACGACCGGCGGGGCCATCGGTTCCCAGACGTCGCGCAAGCTCGAAGACTGCCCCAAGCTGATCAACGAGTGGGCGGAAGCAGCGCTCAAGGTGCGCAAGGACGTGATCGTCCTCTGCCACGGCGGGCCGATTTCCGAGCCGGATGACGCCAACTACATCCTGAAGAACTGCCCGAACTGCCACGGCTTCTATGGCGCCTCCAGCATGGAGCGCCTGCCGACCGAGCGGGCTCTCACCGAGCAGACCAAGCGCTTCAAGACAATCCGCCGCTGACGCGGATCGTCTGTCGCGGGATGGCCATCTTCCGTCCGGCTGCGTCCGGCCGGACGGGAGGGGTTTGCCGCATGAGGGAGTTGAAACGAGGCGGCATTTCCGCGGCAGGGGAGTTCAGCAGATATCAGATAAAACGGGAGGAAACGTCATGAGCAACAGTGCAGCAGCTGTCGAAACACCCGGACCGGTGGTGATCAACCGGGTTCCGCTCTGGCTGGCGGTGGCCATCACCGTCGTCATATCGTTGCCGTTCGGCCTGTGGCTCGGCAAATACAACTTCACGCTCTGGTGCGCGTTCATCGCCTGGGCGGAGTATTTCGCGCTCGGCGCCAAGCCCAAGGTCATCCCGACGATCCTCATCAGCTTCGGCTATGCCGCCGTGCTGACCGGTCTTTCGCTGGCCATCATCCCGATCTTCGGCTTCCTGCCGGCCATGGTGACGCCGGGCGACATTCCCACGGCGGTGTCGCTGTTCGTCGTCATCGCCTTCATGGTCTATTCGATGAAGTGGTCGCATCATTTCATCGACGGCAGCCTGCCGTTCTTCAACGGCATCTCGATGGGGCTGGCGGTGTTTTTCACCAGCTCCTATCCGCAGCTGGGGCCGGCATCGCTGATGCCGATCACCGCTGCCATCTGGGCGACGGCGATGGCTGCCTTCGGGATCCTGCTCGGCGTCATCACCGTCGCCCTGCAGTTCCCCACCAAGCGGTAAGTCCGGCGACGTTGAGCCAGCGACCTCGTCCGGATACGCCCTCGAACAGGTGAAGCCGATCGTCTGTGGCCCACGAGGGCCACAGACGATCATTGGCGTATGTCATCATTCCGCCGGCTGCTCGGCCACGGCCGGTTCGCGCCGGCGCCTTGAGGCCATGCTGCGGAGCTTCTCGCAGCCGATGAAGATCACCGGGGTGATGTAAAGCGTCAGGAACTGGCTGACCACGAGGCCGCCGACGACGGCGACGCCGAGGGGTTGGCGCAGTTCGGCGCTGGCGCCGTGGCCGATGGCGATGGGCAGCGTGCCGAGCAGGGCGCAGAAGGTGGTCATCATGATCGGGCGGAAGCGCCGGGTCGCCGCCTCGTGGATGGCGTCCCTGGCCTTGGCGCCATCCTCGCGCATCAGCTGAAGCGCCACGTCGACCATCATGATGGCGTTCTTCTTGACGATGCCGATCAGCATCAGGATGCCGATCAGCGCGATGATGGAGAGGTCCATGCCGGTGAGCTTGAGGGCAAGGAGCGCGCCGAGGGCGGCCGACGGCAGGCCCGACAGGATGGTCAGCGGGTGGATGAAGCTCTCGTAGAGCACGCCGAGCACCACGTAGATGGTGAGGATGGCGGCGAGGATCAAAAGCGGCGTGTTGGCCGTCGAGTCGGCGAATACCTGCGCCGTGCCGGCAAACGAGGTGAACACCGTCGACGGCAGGCCGATCTCCTGCTTGAGGGTTTCGATGCGGGTGGTGGCGGTGCCGAGCGACACGCCCTGCGGCAGGTTGAAGGAGACGGTGATCGAGGTGAGCTGCCCCGTCTGGTTGACGGTGACGGGGCCGGCCTTCCGTTCCACCGAGGCGAAGGCGGTGAGCGGCACCAGCGCGCCGGTGGTGGAGGAGCGGACGCGCAGCTCCGACAGGCGGTCGTTGCTCCAGGCGAGGTTGGGATCGTATTCGAGGATCACCGAATAGCTGTCGCCGGTCGACTGGATGTCGGCGACCGACTGCTCGCCGAAGCCTTCGCCCAGCGTCTTGCGCAGGGTGGCGGCGTTGATGCCGAGGCTTTCCGCCCGGTCGCGGTCGATGACGATGCGGGCCTGCAACGCGTTGTTCTGCAAGTCGGTGGCGACGTCGGTGAAGGTGCCGGGCTCCGCTGCCATGGCCCCGCGCAGCCGTTCGGCCCAGTCGCCGAGCTCGGTGGCGTCGAGCGACTGCACGACGAGCTGGTACTGGCTCTGGCTGGAGCGGCCGCCGAGGCGCAGGCTCTGCGAGGGGGTGACGAAGCTCTGGAGGCCGACGACGCGGCCGAGCGACTGGCGCAGCCGGCCGACCACCGCGTCCATGGCATCGCGCTCGTCACGCGGCTTCAGCTGCACGTTCATGTTGCCGGAGTTGAGCTGCGAGGTGCCGACCTGGGCGTTGACGTGAGCGACGGCCGGATCGCGGGCGACGACGTCGGCCGCCTGCCTCTGCAGCTTGGCCATGGCGTCATAGGAGATGTCCTGCCGGGCCTGGGTGGAGATGGAGAGCTGGCCGATGTCCTCCTGCGGCAGGAAGCTCTTGGGCAGGTCGGCAAACAGCCAGGCGGAACCGGCGAAGGTGGCGAGGAAGACCAGCGCCACGGGCAGCGGGTGGCCGAGCGTCCAGCCGACGCTTTTCGAATAGCCGGCGAGCACCCGAGCGAAGCCGGCGTCGAACAGGCCGGCGAGGCTGTAGCGGGCCGGTGGCTTGCCGATACCGGTCGGCAGGCGGGCGGCCAGCGTCGGCGTCACAGTGAGGGAGACCAGCGCCGAGGCGGTGATGGCCAGCGACACCACCATGCCGAATTCGGTGAACAGGCGGCCGACCACGCCGCCCATCAGGAGGATGGGCAGGAAGACGGCGATCAGCGACAGCGACATGGAAATGATGGTGGAGGTGACCTCGGCGGCGCCCTTGAAGGCGGCGGCCATCGGCTTCTCGCCCTTTTCGATGTGGTGGACGATGTTCTCCAGCATGACGATGGCGTCGTCGACCACGAGGCCGACCGACAGCGTCAGGGCGAGCAGCGACATGTTGTCGATGGAATAGCCGAGCACGTACATCGCCCCGAAGGCGATCAGGATGGACAGCGGCACGGCGATGGCCGGGATGGCGGTGGTGAGAAGCTTGCCGAGGAACAGGTAGATCACCAGGATGACGAGACCGATGGTGAGCAGCAGCGTGAACTGAACGTCGGCGACGGCGGCGCGGATCGGCGCGGAGTTGTCGTTCATCAGCGACACGCTGACCGAGGCCGGCAACTGGGCGGTGATGGCCGGCAGCGCCGCCTTGATGGCGTCGACCACCTCGACGGTGTTGGCGTCGGGCTGGCGCTGGACGGCCAGCGTGATGGCGCGCGTGCCGTCGTACCAGCTGGCGGAGTTGCGGTTTTCGACGCTGTCGATGACGGTGGAGACGTCGCCGAGGCGCACCGGGCCGGCGGAGCTGGACGCGACGATCAGCGTGCGAAAGCCATCGGCCGAGGTCAGCTGGGTCGGTGCGTCGAGCGTGATGGTCTGCGCGGCATTGTCCATGCTGCCGACCGGTGACTGGTTGTTGGCGTTGGCGATGGCGGTGGCGAGCTGGTCGAGGCCGATGCCGCGGGCGGCGAGGCGGTCGGGGTCGGCCTCGATGCGGACGGCGTATTTCTGCGAGCCGAAGATCTGCGCCTGGGCGACGCCGCTGATGGTGGAGATGGCTGGCGACAGCACGTTCTGGGCCAGCGAGTCGATCTCGGTGAGCGGAACCGTCGGCGAGGTGATCGACAACAGCAGGATCGGCATGTCGGCCGGGTTGACCTTCCGGTAGCTCGGGTCGGAGGTCATGTTGTCGGGCAGGCGGCGGCGCGCCGAGTCGATGGCCGACTGCACGTCGGCGGCGGCGCTGTCGATGTCGCGCGTGAGCTCGAACTGCAGGGTGATGGAGGTGGAACCGAGCGACGATCGGGCGGAGATGGTGTCGATGCCGGAAATCGTCTGGAACTGCTTGATCAGCGGTGTCGCCACCGCCGTCGCCATGGTTTCCGGCGAGGCGCCGGAGAGCTGGGCCGACACGGTGATCGTCGGGAAATCGACGCGCGGCAGGGCGGCCACCGGCAACAGCCGATAGGCGAAGAAGCCGGCGAGCGACAGGCCGAGCGCCAGGAGGATGGCGGCCACCGGCCGTCGGATGAACAGGGCCGGGAGGCTCATCATTGCGCCTCCGCCGTGCTGGTCGGCTTGCCGGCGCCGGGCTTGCCGTTGGCGGCGTCGGCCGAGGTGTCGATCACCTTCATGCCATCGGCAAGGCGCACCTGTCCTTCCACCACCACCCGGTCTCCGGCGTTTATGCCCGAGGACAGGCCGGAGCGGTCGCCGACGGAAAGCGCGACCGTCACCGGTTTCGCGGCCACCGTTCCATCGGCGCCGACGACATAGACGATGCTGCCCTGCTGCGTTGCCTGCAAGGCCACCGTCGGCACCGCCACGACGGGCATCGAGCCGATGGCCGCCTCGACGGCGATCGACTGGCCCGGCACCAGCCGGTCGGCGACGCCGTGAAGCGTCGCCCGGGCGAGGAAGGTGCCGGATGCGGCGTCGACGGCGTCATCGACGAAATCGACGGTGCCGGTGAAGGCGTCGGTGGCGCCGAGCGGGGTGACGGACACCTCGATCGGCTTGCCGGCGGCGCGCGCCGACCGGACCAGAGCGGCGTCGCTTTCGGACAGTGCGAAGCTCGCATAGAGCGGGTCGAGACGGGTCAGGCGGACGATGGCCGTGCCCGGCTGCACGAGGCTGCCTTCCACGACGCCGACAGCGCCGAGGCGGCCGTCGAACGGGGCGCGGATGGTCTTCTGGTCGAGGGTGACGAGGTCGGACTTCAGGCTCGCCTGGTCGACGGCCACCGTCGCCTCGGCGGTCTTGACGGCGGCGTCGGCGTCTTCCAGCGACTGCTGCGACACCGCCTCGTTGCTGAGCAGCTTCTGCTGCCGGGCGGCGGTTTCCCGGGCATGGTCGAGCGTGGCCTGATCGCGGGCGAGCGCCGCCCGGTCTTTCTCGACGGTCGCCTCGGCGATGCGGCTGTCGAGACGGACCAGCACGTCGCCGGCCTTCACGTCGGCGCCGTCGGCGACCAGGATGTCGGTGACGAGGCCCGAGGTCTCGGTGGTCACGGTGAGGTTGGCCGGCGAGGCGATGGCGCCGATGGTGCGGCGCTCGATCGGCATGTCCTCCGCCGTTGCCGCCACGGTGGCGACGCGCGTCGGGGCGGCGCCACGGCGATTGCCGGAGGTGGCTGGGGCGGCCTTTCCGTTGCCCGGGGCAACGGGCGTCGCGGTGGCCGACACGGCTGCGAACGCGCTGGAAACGTATGGCGTGGTGACGGCGACGAGGCCGTCGCGCCAGTAGAGGCCGGCCGCCGCGGTGGCGGCCAGAATGATTCCAAGCGTTCTTTTCATCGCCGATGGTCCGTTTCGTCTTGTCGGTCTGGATGGAGTCGCACACCGTCGTGGCGGGTGTCGCCAGCCTATGTCGACTTTGGTCGATGAGTGACGAAACAACTGTGGCAATTCATGGAAATCGCCGTCCACGTTACACATTGATGCAATTTTGTCGGCGGGGAACAAGCGGTCGTCGCGATCGCCCGGCCTCATCGGAAATCTCCACTTGTTTCTATACCGACTAGTTGGTATGTAGACTGCCAGGAGGCGAGGCGATGTTCAGGCTGGCCGCGAAGATGGATGCCCGTTCGAAGCTCCTGGATGCCGCGCTGTCGGTAATCCGCCACAAGGGCTATTCGGCGTCGACGGTCGACGAGCTCTGCGCGGCGGCCGGCGTCACCAAGGGCGCCTTCTTCCACCACTTCAAGAGCAAGGATGCGCTCGGCGTCGCCGCGGCGGACCACTGGTCGGAGACCACCTCGGCGCTGTTTGCCGAGGCGGCCTATCACCGGCACGCCGACCCGCTCGACCGCGTGCTCGCCTATGTCGACTTCCGCAAGAGCCTCATCGCCGGCGGGGTGCCGGACTTCACCTGCCTCGTCGGCACCATGGTGCAGGAGACCTACGAGACGGCGCCCGGGATCCGCGACGCCTGCGACCGCAGCATCAGCGGCCACGCGGCGACGCTGGTCGCCGACATCGAGGCGGCGATGGCCGAACGGGGCATGGTGGCGACCGGGTGGACGGCCCAGTCGCTGGCCCTCCATACGCAGGCGGTCCTGCAGGGCGCCTTCATCCTGGCCAAGGCCAAGGGCGGGGCCGAGGTGGCCAAGGACAGCGTCGACCATCTGAGGCGCTACATCGAGCTGCTGTTCGGCCGGGTGCCGGCGGCATGACGCGGGGCACCGGCGAGGACGGTCGCCGGGCGCCCAATGGCTCAGGGTTTCAAGAGGAGGGAACCATCATGACCGATCTCGTGACGTGCCTGTGGTTTGACCATGGCGAGGCCCGCAAGGCGGCGGAGTTCTACGCCGCGACCTTTCCCGACAGCCATGTGGGCCAGGCCAACGCCGCCCCCGGCGACTTTCCCGGCGGCAAGGCGGGCAATGAGTTGACGGTGGAGTTCACCGTTCTCGGCCGGAAGTTCGTCGGTCTCAACGGCGGGCCGGTGTTCACGCCGAACGAGTCCGTCAGCTTCATGGTGGTCACCGAGACCCAGGAGGAGACCGACCGCTACTGGAACGCCATCGTCAACGGCGGTGGCGCCGAGAGCGAGTGCGGCTGGTGCAAGGACCGCTGGGGCTTCTCCTGGCAGATCACGCCGAGGGTATTGCTCGACCTGATGGCCGGCTCGGACGCCGCCAGGACCAAGCGGGTGTTCGACGCCATGATGACGATGCGGAAGATCGACATCGCCACATTGGAAAAGGCGGCGGCTGCCTGAGGAGATCCGGATGATCCCGACGATCACCGCCTTCGCGCGGTCGCCCGACGGCGGCCGGGGCCTGGCGCGCGACATGCGCGTGCGCTGGGCGCTGGAGGAGACGGGCCAGCCCTATGAGGTCAGGCTCGTGTCCTTCAAGGCCATGAAGGAGCCCGATCACCTCGCGCTGCACCCCTTCGGCCAGATCCCGACCTATGAGGAGGGCGACCTTGCCCTCTTCGAGACGGGGGCGATCATCCTCCACATCGCCGAGCGCCACGATGGCCTGCTTCCCAAGGAGCCGAACGGACGGGCGCGGGCGATCACCTGGATGTTCGCGGCGCTCAACACCGTGGAGCCGCCCATCCTCGATCGGGAAACGACGGCGCTCAGCGAACGCGGCGAGACCTGGGGCGAGGCGCGCCTGCGCCTCACCGAGGAGCGCATCCGCGTCCGCCTGTCGCAGCTCTCGGCCCAGCTCGGCGACGACGACTGGCTCGACGGCGCCTTCAGTGCCGGCGACCTGCTGATGGTGTCGGTGCTGATGCGCCTCGGGCCGCCCATCCTCGACGAGTTCCCGAGCCTCGCCGCCTACGTGGCGCGCGGCCAATCCCGCCCCGCCTATCAACGGGCGTTCGAGGCGCAGCTCAAGGTGTTCCGGGAGGGGATCTGAGGTCTTCTTGGTGGACTATTGATCACCTGTGCCGGCTGGGTGATTTCGTCGCGCGGTGCGGTCACTCGCGCCATCGCCAGACACCGGTTCGACTTCCCCCCCACACCCTTCAGTTTGAATCAAACCGGGCACGAGCACCCCGGATATTCTCCTGATTGCTGCTCGCCCAGGTCACGAGAGCCATCACTGGCGCAAGAAGGGTCCGTCCAAGCTCCGTCAACTCATAGTCCACGCGCGGCGGAATGGTGGGAAACATTGTCCTCTTCACCAAGCCGTCACGTTCCAGCCCCCGCAGGTTGATCGTCAGCATTCGTTGTGAAATGCCGTCGATCTGGCGCCGCAGTTCATTGAACCGAACCGGTCCGCTTCTGAGCGTCGCGATGATGTACAGGGTCCACTTGTCGCCGACGAGATCGAGGATCTCCCGAACCATCCGACAGTCGTCGCCCTCGCCGGGGGTAGGAAAATCGGTGTCACCAAGTGTCATGGGTGTGCCTTCTTGCGGAGGAGATGGTGGTCACTTTAATAGCGCCAGTAACAGGAAGTTACTACCGGGCTCACGTCGGAGTAAAGGCCGCCCGCAGGCGAGCCGGCCAACTGCTCAGGCTGTGAGCGCAAACAGATGGCAGCGAAAAGGATCTCTCATGACCACCAAGAAAACGATCGCAATATTCGGCGCGGGCACCGGACTTGGAGCTTCTCTTGCACGGCGTTTCGGTCGCGAAGGCTACCGCGTCGCGCTCGTCGCGCGGTCTGCCGAGCCGCTGGAGAAACGAGCGGCCGAACTGGACGAGGAAGGTATCGAAGCGGCCGCGTTCCCCGCGGATCTCACGGATCTGGCGGGCATCCCCGCGCTCGTTCGTTCGATCGAAGCACGCTTCGGCACGATCGACGTTGCGGTCTATTCGCCCGTACCCTCCAACCTCGGCTTCGTTTCGGCGGTGGACCTCGACAGCGCCACGCTCAAGTCGATGACGCCGATCTATACCTATGCGCCGATCGAGCTGTCGCATGCGCTGCTGCCGGGCATGCTGGCTCGTGGTGACGGCGCGATTATCCTCGTCACCGGCCTCACGGCCATTCACATCGTGCCCGGCCTCAGCGGCGTTGGCCCTGCGATGACGGCGGCGCGCAACTATATCCTCACGCTGAATGCCGAAGTGGCCCAAAAAGGCGTGTTCGCCGGATCTGTGAGCATCGGCGCGATGATCGACCGCTCGACCGGAATGCGCGCTGCGACAGCCGGCGGTGCGCCACTCGATCCGAGGCTTCAGGTGATCGATCCCGACACCATTGCGGAGGAGATCCGGAACCTCGTCATCAAGCGGGACCGGGTCGAGGTGATCCTGCCCAAGCCGCCGCAGTCCTGAACCCAACTCCGATGAGCGTGCGCACGGAATACCCCCGGAGCTGCACGCTCAACGACCGGAAAGATGACATGCCGCTGCAAATCGATCTCTATACCGAGATCACCTGTCCCTGGTGCATCATCGGCCATCACCGCCTCGACAAGGTCTTGGCGGAGCGCTTCCCCGAGCTTGAGGCGGATATCCGTCAACATCCGGTCCTTCTGCTTCCCGATGCGCCGGCGGAAGGCCTCTACATTCCCGATCTTCTCCGCTCGCGCTATGGCGTGACCGATCCGAAGGCGTCGTTCGCCCGGCCTGAGGCGGAGGCACGGGCGTCCGGCCTTGATCTTGACCTGAGCCGCCAACCCTGGACCTACAGGACGCAGGCCGCGCACGGGTTGGTCCTTGCGGCGCGGGAACGAGGTACGCAGCATCGGCTCACCGTCGCGATCACCCATGCGCATTTCCTGGAAGCCAAGACCATCTCGGACGCCGATGTCCTCGCGGACATTGCCGTGGCCCATGGGTTCGAACGCCAGGAAGCTCGTGCAATCGCGCTTGACCCCGAGCAACACAGGCGTGTCGAGCAAGAGGCGGCCCGGGCGATGGCGGCCGGGGTCAGGTCGGTTCCTCACTTCGTCTTCGGCGGACGCATCGCCATCAACGGAGGACGCGGCGAGGACGAGATAGTATCGGCCATCCGTGAAGCTGTTGGTGTCGCCACCTCGGCCTGACAAAACCCGGATCAAGCAGGCCGCCTGTTGGTCGTTTGGGCAAGCGTCCGGAGATGCCGCGCATGCCCGTGGCGGGCGTCGGGCTCGTCTCCGACCGGCTCACTTCCTGCGTCTTCTCGTATCGCCACGGTCGTTGGTGCAGTTGCAAATTTAGGATCATTCTGATGTTTGCGCCGCGGTGCAAATAAACTTGACTCACCCTATCATCTTTGAGATTGGCGAGGGGGTGGCCCGCCGTGCCGGGCCGCGGCCGGTGCGTTGCCGGCCGGTGGTCAAGGGATAAGCGCGTGTTCTCCGTCTCCAACCTCGACGTCGCCATCGCGGGCACCCCACTTCTTCAGGATATCTCCGCCGCCTTCGCGCCGGGCGAGATGATCGGCCTGATCGGCCACAACGGCTCGGGCAAGTCGACGCTGGTCAAGGTGCTGGCCCGCCAGATCGCCCCTTCCGGGGGATCGGTGACCTATGGCGGCAGGCCGGTCGCCGCCATCGATCCGCGCGCCTTCGCCAAGGAGGTCGCCTATCTGCCGCAGCACAGCGGCGACACCGGACAGATGACGGTGCGCGAGCTGGTCGCCTGCGGCCGCTACCCCTGGCACGGCGCCCTCGGCCGGTTCAGCGAGGAGGACGCCCGGGCGGTCGAGGAGGCCATGGCGCGGACGCATGTCGACGGGCTCTCTGGCCGGATCGTCGGCACCATGTCGGGCGGCGAGCGCCAGCGCGTCTGGCTGGCCATGCTGGTGGCGCAGAACAGCCGCTTCCTGCTGCTCGACGAGCCGACGTCGGCCCTCGACATCGCCCATCAGGTGGAGGTGCTGACGCTGGTCCGGGCGCTCGCCCACGACAGCGGCCTCGGGGTGATCGTGGTGCTGCACGACGTCAACATGGCCGCCCGCTTCTGCGACCGCATCCTGGCGCTGAAGGGCGGCCGGCTGCTGATCGACGCCGCGTCGGACACCATCATGAACAGGGCGCTGCTCAGGGAGATCTACGGGGTGAACATGGGCATCACCCGCCACCCCGAGCTCGACATGCCGCTGGCTTACGTCGGTTGATGAGGCTGGGCATGCGATCTCTTTCACGACGGAGCCTGCTGGCGGCGGCCGGCGCGAGCCTCTGGGCGCTGCCCACCCATGCCGGCGCCAAAGCGCCGAGGATCGTCAGCCTCGACTACGGCCTCTCCTCGACGCTTCTGTCGCTGGGGCTGGCGCCGGTCGGCATCGCCGGGGTCGCCGACTGGGGCAAGTGGGTGGTCGAGCCGCCGCTGCCGCCGGGGGTGGCCGACGTCGGCGACGCGCTGATGGTCAACCGGGAGGCGCTGACGGCGCTGGCGCCGACGCTGATCCTGTCGACGCCCTATCTCGACAGCCTGACGCCGATGCTGGAGACGATCGCGCCCGTCCTCAGGCTCTCCGTCTACGACGCCAGCGGCGGGCCGGTGCTGCCGAAGGCCGAGGCGGCAACGCGGCTTCTCGGCGACCATTTGGGACGGCGCGCCGAGGCCGAAGCCTTTCTCGAACGCGCCGACCGGCATTTCGATACGTGCCGCGCGGCGGTGCGGGCAGCCGGCGCGCCGCCAGTGGCGGTGATCAGCTTTCTCGACGCGCGGCACGCTCGCATCTACACGGCGCCCGGCCTGTTCGACGACACGCTCGGCCGCATCGGCATGCGCAACGCCTGGCCTCGCGCCGGGCAATACTGGGGCTTCGACACCATCGGCATCGAACGGCTGACCGAGATCGACGCGCCCGGCGCGCATCTGATCGCGCTCGAACCCCTGCCGCGCGAGGCGCTGCCGACGCTGAGCGACAGCCCCATCTGGTCGAGCCTCTCCTTCGTGCGGGAGAGACGCTTCGCCGTTCTGCCGATCACGCTGATGTTCGGCATGGTCAACGAGGCGATGCGCTTCGCCGGCCAGATGGCCGAGTATGCAAGGCGGGTGACATGAGCGTTTCGGTTTCTCTCCCGCCGTTCCCATCCAGGCATCCGGCGCCCTTCGCCGCCCTTCTGCTGGCGCTGGCCGGATGGCTCGCCTGGCTCACGATGGCGCCGCTTCTCGCCGCGTCCGGGCCGGTCGACAGTCTCCTTCTGATGAACTCGGCCTTGCCCAGGCTGGCGGTGGCGCTGCTCGCCGGGGCCGCGCTGGGGCTCTCCGGCGCGCTGTTCCAGTTCGTCCTGAAAAACCCGCTGGCCTCGCCCGCCACGCTCGGCGTGTCGGCGGGCGCCAATCTGGCGCTGGTCGTCGCCATGCTGTACGCGCCCGCCCTGATGGGGCTCGGGCGCGACGTGGTGGCGCTGGCCGGCAGCGGCATTGCGGCGGCCGTGGTGCTGCGCCTCGGCGCAAGGCGCGACTTCTCGCCCTTCGTGCTGATCCTCGCCGGCCTCATCGTGTCGCTTTGGTGCGGCGCGCTTGCCGCCATCCTGATCCTGATGAACGACCGCTATCTGGCGGGCCTGTTCATCTGGGGCGCCGGGTCTCTGTCGCAACAGAGCTGGCAGCCGGTGCTGTCGCTCGCCCCGAAGCTCCTGGTCGCCGCCGTGCTCGCCGGGCTGATGCTGCGGCCGCTGGCGCTTCTGGAAGCGGGCGACGTGACGGCGTCGTCGCTGGGCGCCCGCGTGCCGCGCCTGCGCTTCATGGCCGTCGCCATCGCCGTGGTGCTGGCGGCGCTGGTGACCAGCACGGTGGGCGTGATCGGCTTCATCGGCCTCGTCGCGCCGGCCATCGCCCGCCTCACCGGCGCGCGGCGTCCGGCGGCGATCCTGCTCTGGTCGGGCGTGTTCGGCGCCGGGCTTCTGTCCGCCACCGACGGGCTGGTGCAGTGGATGGCCGGCGGCATGAAGGACTTCGTGCCGACGGGCGCCGTCACCGCCGTCATCGGCGCGCCGCTTCTTCTGGCGCTGCTCGGCGGGCTGAAGGCGCGTCACCGACCGCTGCCGGCCGCCCGTCCGCAGAGGATGGCG
This sequence comes from Pleomorphomonas sp. NRK KF1, assembly GCF_023721755.1. GTDB lineage: Bacteria > Pseudomonadota > Alphaproteobacteria > Rhizobiales > Pleomorphomonadaceae > Pleomorphomonas. The sequence goes on from NZ_JAMDLH010000008.1 coordinate 38,931, forward strand.
GCGAGCGTCGAGCGCTGGGGCAGGGGGCGCTGGGTGGTCCTCGCCCTCGGCTTCCTCCTGCTGCTGACCCTGGCGCTGTTCGTCGGCAGGGCGCCGCTCACCGGCGGCTGGAGCCTGCCGCCGCTTCCCGTGCTCGACGACATCCTGGCGCTGCGCCTGCCGCGCGTCGTCGCCGCGCTGTCGGCCGGGGCCATGCTGGCGGTGGCCGGCGTCATCCTGCAACGGCTGACCGGCAACGAACTCGCCAGCCCGGAAGTGCTGGGCATCAGCGCCGGGGCGACCGTCGGCGTCACCGTGCTGCTGTTCGTCGCCGCCGTGCCGACGCTGCCGCTCCAGCTTCTGGCGGCATCGCTGGGTTCGCTCGCCGTGCTTGCCGCCATCTTCACGCTGGGCTTCGGAAAGCGCTTCGAGCCAGAGCGCCTTCTGATGGCCGGCGTGGCGCTGAGCGCGCTGGTCGACGCGATCTGCGGCGTCATCGCCGTCAACGGCGATCCCCGGGCGATGATCCTGTTGCGCTGGATGAGCGGCTCGACCTATTCGGCCGATCTCACGCTGTCGCTGACGGTTCTCGTGAGCGGCCTCGTCCTGGCCGTCGCCGCTCTCGCCATGCGGCGCTGGCTCGACATCCTGCCGCTCGGAACCGAGACGGCGTCCGGCGTCGGCATCGACCTCGGCCGCTCCCGCCTGCTGCTGTTCCTGGTGGCCGGCATCCTCTCCGGCGCGGCGACGCTGGCGGCAGGTCCCCTCAGCTTCGCCGGGCTGATGGGGCCGCATATCGCCCGCGAGCTGGGGCTCAAGCGGGCCGGTTCGCAGATCGTCGGCGGGGCGCTGGCAGGAGCCGGCATCCTGGTGCTGGCCGACTGGGCCGGCCGCAACCTCGCCTTCCCCTACGAGATGCCGGCCGGCCTGGTGGCGGCGCTGATCGGCACGCCGCTGCTGCTGGCCTTGATAAGGCGTGGGTAATCAGCCCCGTCCTTGCGGCAGCGGGCAGGTTTCGCCGCAGCCGCCGATGCCCGGCAGCATGTAGCGCAGGCAGCAGACCTTGCGCTGCGATTGCACGCTATCACCGACCGAAATGCGCTTGATCGAGCCGTGCAGCGGGTTGTCCATGCCGTCGGCGAGCTTGTATTTGCCGAACAGCTGAAGGCCTGCCGCATCGTCGCTGCCGGGGTCGAGTTCCCTGGCGATCCAGTCGATGTAGCCGGCGGCGTTGCACCAGAGAAGGCGCGGCGACAGCCGGCAGTGACCGCTCAGGAAGGCGATGGCCGGGCGGAGGTGATCCTCGATCATCGTCCCCAGGGCGTCACTGGCCTTGAGGCCATGCGCGACGTGTCCGCGATGTGGCAGCACGAATGCGTCCGGCAACCCCGTGTCGGGCGTGGCGATCATCCTGAGATCGCCGAGCGCCAGCGGCAGCACGAGGCCGAGCCGCCGCCACAGGACGACTGGGGCGATGGCGAGCGTTGAAAAATAGTAGAGCGACCACAGCGACGCCACCGCACGCCGGTCGCTCTCGGGGTAGCGGTCGAGAAGCGGAGCGAGCGCGCCGTCGAAGCCTTCGGCGGTGAACAGGTCGCGGCAGGCGACCACCCCGCCGCCCGGCGGGGCGGCGAGGCGCAGCTTGCCCGTGAGGTAGCCGGCCAGCGCCGGTTCGGCGCGGGCCAGCAGATCGTCCAACTCTCCAGTCATTACCAGCTGTATTTCAGCTTGCCGAAAATGGCGCGACCGTCGCCGTAGTAGTCGGTGCCGTAGTAGGTAGTGGAGACGTACTCTTCGTCGAAGATGTTGGTGGCGTTGACCTGGAGGGTGACGTTTTCCGTCATCTTGTAGGCGGCCATGGCGTCGAAGACGATGTGGGAGGGAACCTTGACGGTGTTCTCGGCGTCGCCCCAGGTCGAGCCGACATAGCGCGCGCCGGCGCCCAGCGTCAGGTCGCCGAAGGTGCCGTTGCCGGGGATCGTGTAGTCGAGCCACACGGAGGCAAGGTGGCTGGGCACGCGCTCGGGCGTGTTGCCGATGAGGCCGCTGCTTCCGTCGCTGGTGATCTCGCCATCCCAGTAGGAGTAGGCGAGCGTGGCGTTGAGGCGGTCGAAGACCTCGAACTTGCCTTCCAGCTCGACGCCGCGCACCCGCACTTCGCCGATCTGCCTCTGCACCGTGTGGGCGTCGTTCCACGAGGGTACGTTGGTCTGGGTGAGATCGAAGAAGGCCAGCGTGAACAGGCCCTTGAAGTCCTCCGGCTGGAACTTCAGGCCGACCTCGTATTGCGTGCCTTCCTGGGCCTTCAGCGATCCGTCGACGGCATAGCCGTTGGCGGTGGGCGCCACCAGCGGCTGGAAGGACTCCGAATAGTTGGCATAGGCGGAGAGCCCCGGCGTCAGCAGGTAGCTGGCGCCGAGCCGCTTGGTGAGGGCGTTTTCCGTGCCGTGGTCGCTGGTGCCGCTGTCGACATAGTCGGCGGTGCTGTCGACGTAGTCGTAGCGGAGGCCGCCGGTCAGCGTCAGCCGGTCGAACAGGGTCAGCTCGTCCTGGGCATAGACGCCGAGGGCGCTCTGCTTGACGCGCCAGTTCACGTAAGGGGCGGTGGTGATGCAGGAGAGGCCGCAATAGACGGGGTTGAAGATGTCGATCGGGCCGACGGTGCCGGAGACGATGTCCTCGCGGGTGTTGTCATAAGTGAAGTCGGTGCCGAGCAGCAGCTTGTTCCGGGCGCCGCCGATGTCGTGGTCGTATTGCAGCTGGTTGTCGATGGCGAAGCGGTTGGAGCTGCCGTCGACGGCGAAGGAGGTGCGGTCGGCGGTGGGGTCGGTGGTGGCGCCGTAGACCTCCCGGTAATCGAGGCCGACGTGCGAGTAGCGGGCGTTCTGGCGGAAGGTGACGCCGTTGTCGAAGCGGTGCATGAACTCGTAGCCGGCGTCCGCCTGGGTGGTGTCGAACTTGTTGAAGTCGGGCTCGCCCAGGAAGGTGTCGATGTCGAAGCCCGTCACGCCGTGGGGAATGCCGCGGGCCGGCGAGCCGTTGCGCCGGGAGTAGTTGGTGAGAAGCGTCAGGCTGGTGGCGGCATCCGGGCTGTAGGTCAGGGCCGGCGCGACATAGAGGCGGTCGTCCTTGGAATAGTCGTAGCTTCGGCCGTCTGACTTCTGGCCCTTCATGGTGATGCGATAGGCCCAGGGGCTGTCGGGCGACAAGGGACCGCCGATGTCGAGGCCGGTCTCGAAGTGGTTGTCGGTGCCGAGCGTGGTGTAGACCTCGCCGAAGGGCGTCGTGGTCGGCTTCTTGGTCACTGCGTTGATCAGGCCGCCGGGGCCGTTCAAACCGAACAGCGTCGACGTCGAGCCCTTCAGCACCTCGACCCGCTCAAGCCCGTAAGGCTCCAGCCGAGCGGCGGTGAACCAGGCGGGAATGCGGGCGGGCAGGCCATCGCGATAGGTGCCGAGCGAGGTCTGATCGAAGCCCCGGATGCGGTAGTAGTCGTAGCGGTCGTCCGAGCCGAACTCGTCGACCGACACGCCAGAGGTATAGGACACGGCTGCCTGCACCGATTGGGCGGCGCGCGTCTCGATCTCCTTCTCCGTGACGACGGAGACGGAGTTGGAGCTCCTCAGGATCGGCGTGTCGCTCTTGGTGGCGCTTTGCGACGTGGCGGAGACGATCGACGTCGCCGGGTTGTCGCCCGTTCCGGTCTCGACGACGATCGGTTCGAGGCTGACGGCCGACGGATTGTCGGCGGACTGGGCGAGGGCCGGCGTCGCCTGGAGCATGGCGATGACGACGAGGCTCGTTCCGGAGAACAGAACGGCGCCACGGGCGGCGCCGGCCGACCGGGACGAGTGATTTGCAATGGCTCGGTGCACGGAGCCCCCCTTCAAGTTCCAAACATCCGCTTGCGGATGCGCAGTTAATATGAGTCTATGACTCAACTTAGAGGGGGCGGAGAAAGCCAGTCAACGCGAAAGCGCGACTTTGGAAGTGTTTTAACTTGGGTATCGGATCTGTCCACAAATGTAAATTTAGAATAATTCAAATTACGAGTGGATTCTCGCGAGATTTCTTGCGCATTTCTCAAGTATCAGATCCGGGAGATTCGGCGATTGAATTATGTGTGACCGCTTCTCATCTGGGTCAGCGTCTCGCCGCCTGAGGAATATTGCCGTTTCTTGGCCCCTGAGCGGCGGCGAGGGTGATCTCTTCTATCGGTGCGCGTTCGGGCGCCTCTCGCGGTGTTCAGGGGCGGGATGGAAGGGTTACAGAGTCTCCGGCCATTTTCGCGCCGTGTGCATCACCGTCAGGACTTCGATTGACGAAGTCTGGACCCGATAGGGCACGATATAGGGGATATCGGCAAAGACCAGTTCGCGCGTCTCTCTGATGCGTCCCACCCGGCCGATGGCTGGATGGTCTGCCAGACGTTCCACCCCGGTGATGATCCGCGCGACCACGCGGGCTGCGGCGGCGGGATCATCGGCGGTGATATGCGCTCCAATCTGGTCGAGGCGCCGAACCGCTCGCTTCGTCCAACGGATCTCGCGGCTCATGTCTTGCTGTCGGATCCCACGTATTTGGCGACGACAGCGGAAAGGTCGTCGGCCGTCGCAAACTCACCCTGATCGGCTTCCGCCAAACCGGCTTCGATCTCGGCGATCTGCCATTCCTCACGGGCCAGAAAGTCGTCTATGGCCTGGGCGGCCAGGTAGGAGCGCGACCGGTCGAGCTTGCTTGCCAACTGATCAAGCTTGCGAGTCTTCTCGTCATCGAGGCGGACGGTGAACGCGGTCATGGCTTGCAACCTGTGTGGTTCAACATGGTTTGTCTCGATTATTCGCGCATCCATCCGGTTCGTCAACGATGGACCTGGTTGTCGGCCGTCTGGAGCCGCCCCTCCGCCTTGCCCTCATCCCCTCGCGGCCTTATTGCTGGGGGAACCCACGAAACGGAGGAAGCCCATGTCGTTCCTGAAGAAACTGTTCGGCCTCGGTGGCAGCGCGCCGGCGGCGGAAACGCCGGCCGAGACGCAGGACTACAAGGGCTTCAAGATCGCCGCGACGCCATTCAAGGACGGCGGACAGTGGCAGCTCTGCGGCGTCGTCAGCCTGGAGGAGAACGGGGTCACCCGCGAGCACCGCTTCATCCGCGCCGACAAGTTCTCCGACGCCGACCAGGCCAAGGAAATGGCCTTCGAGAAGGGCCGGCTGATCGTCGATCAGCTCGGCAAGTCCGTCTTCAATTAACCCTTCGCCGGCTCCACCGCCTCCGCCTTCATGCGCAGGCGATGGCGCTGTGCCTTGACGCGGTTGCCGCAGGAGTCCATGGCGCACCAGCGGCGCTTCTGCGACCGGCTGGTGTCGAGGAAGACGCCGCCGCAGGGATCGGCTTCGCACATGCGCAGCGTGCCGGCATGCGGCAGGGCCAGGAAGGCGCCGATGGCGAGCGCCGCCCGGGCGAGCGGCAGCGCCATGTCCGCCCCGGTGAGCGTGTCGGCCGGCAAGCCGGCGATGGCGAGATCCGGCGGGCCGAGCGCCGTGGTCACCATATGGCGCAATACCTCGGGCGGCCGACGGGCGGGGGTCAACGCGCGCGTCGCCTCGCCGAGATGGATCTTCCACCTGTCGCGCAGGCGGATGGCGGCCGAGAAGACGTCGGCCGCCTGCAACGGCATGAGCCCTTCGCCCTCCCTGAGGCGGTCGCCTTCGCTCTCCGCCAGCAGGCCGGCGACGATGGCCCAGTCGACCAGCGCCCTGTAGCCGGTCAGGAAGTCGATCTCCCGGCCGTCGCGCCAGTGGCGGGTGTTGGCGAAGTCGAGCGCCGCGTCTCCGCCCAGCATCCTGAGCCGCCCCAGTTCCGAATAGTAGGCCGCGTCGTCCATTGATCGTTTCCGTGACATCCTGTAACCTTTTATGGGGTTACTTAACCCCCTTATCGTCTCTTCGCCAGTGTTGCACCCAAACTTGTCGAGGGAAACCATGCGACGCATCCCGTTGTTTCCGGCCGTCGTCACGCTGCTGGCGCTGGCCGGCCCGGCCGCCGCCTTCGAGCCCAGCGACATCTACACCGCTCAAGTGGTGGTGAGCGGGCAGGGCGAGGCCAACCGCCTGACCGGTTTCGGCATCTGCCTCGAACGGGTGCTGACGCGCGTCACCGGCGACGCCGCGCTGGCGGCCAAGCCCGAGGCCAAGGCGGCGATGGCTAGAGGGGCCGACTATGTCGCGGCCTACTCCTACCGCGACCGCCTCGAAGGCCGGCCGATCCACGACGAGCAGGGCACCTACGACCGGCCGCACAACCTCACCTGCCGCTTCAAGGCCGGCCCGCTCGACCGGCTGATCGCCGATCTCGGCGGCAAGCCGTGGCTGATGCGCCGGCCGGTGCTCGCCGTCTTTCTCGATGTCGAGAAGCCGGCCGCCCGCTACACGGTCGCCGCCAATAACGAGCGCGACCTCGCCATGCGCCAGTCGTTCGGCAACGCCTCCGACCTGATCGCCCTCGATGTGGTGTTCCCGCCGGAGACGGCGGCGCTCAACCTCGATCCCGCCCATCTCGATCCCGCGTCATCGGCGCTGAAGCAAGCGGCCGAGGCGGCCGGCGGCGACCTGCCGCTTGCAGGACGGCTCGTCTGGAGCGACGCCGACCACGGCTGGGTGGCCGACTGGGCGTTGGAGGCGGGCGGGGCGGTTCACCGCTGGCAGGTGCGCGGCGTCAGCTTCGACGACGCCTTCCGCGTGGCGCTCCGGGGCGCGGCGCGGCTTCTGTCGGGGAGCGGCGAGCCGCAGTGAGCCGGTTGTTGCGCGGCGTAGGTGGTTTGGCTTAGAACCGCTTCACGCGCTAACAAAATCGGGTCGCAAATCATGTCGGACGAGCCGCACGGCGAACTCACCATCCGCACCATCGCCATGCCGGCCGACACCAATGCCAACGGCGACATCTTCGGCGGCTGGCTGATGAGCCAGATGGACTCGGCCGGCGGCATGGCGGCGGTGCAGCGCTGCGGCGGCCGGGTGGTGACGGTGGCAGTCAACGCCATGGTGTTCCACAGGCCGGTGAAGGTGGGCGACATCCTCTGCGTCTACACCGACATCGTCCGCGTCGGCCGTAGCTCCATGCACATCCGCATCGAGGTCTGGGTGCGCCGCTTCATCACCGACCAGCACGAGAAGGTGACCGAGGGCGAGTTCACCTATGTGGCGATCGACGAGAACGGCCGCTCCCGGCCGGTCGATCCGGTGGCCTGACGGCAAAACGGCGGATCTCGGAAGACCCGCCGCCAGCTGCAACGAACCGAAGATGCCTGCTTATTTCGCGGCCGGCTCGATTTCCCACGTCATGTGAACGGTGGCGCGGATGTCCTGCTCGCCGGCCATGAAGGGAACGGCTTCGGCCTGAGGTGCGGCCTTGGCCATCATCATCGGCATCGGCGGCGTGTTCTCGCCGCCCTCGGAGATCGACAGGATGCGCTTCAGCGTGAAGCCGCCCGTCCTGGCGTAGAGTTCGGCGCGGGTTTCCAGCGTCTTCATCGCCTCGACGCGCGCCTCGTCCATCAGGCTGTCCTGGTCGTCGACGGTGAAGCTGACGCCGCGCACGTCGTTGGCGCCGACGCGGATCACCTTGTCGAGCAGGCCGCCGGCCTTGGCGATGTCGCGCAGCTTGACGGTGACGGCGTTGGAGACGCGGTAGCCGGTGATCTTCGGCGCATCCTGCGAGCCGTCGTCCTTCTGCGGCGGGTAGACCATCACCGGATCGATGGTGAACGAGGAGGTGGCGATATCCTTGTCGGCGACGCCGGCTTCCTTGAGGGCGGAGAGCGTTTCCTGCATCGCCTTGTTGTTGGCCGAGAGCGCCTCGTCGGCGGTGTCGGCCTCCTTGACCACGCCGAGCGACACGATGGCGGTGTCCGGCGTGGCGCTGACGACGCCGTCGGCGGTGAGCGTCAGCGTCGCGGTTGCCGGCTCGGCGGCGAAGGCGGCGGCGGGCAGCAGCGCGAGGCCGGTGGCGACCAGCAGCGGGCGGGAAAAGGCGATCATCGTCAGTCTCTCCGTCTCTTCTTTCGGGGCCAGCCCCGATCGACGGCGACCTTCGCCCGGCAATGAGGCGGATTCGTGGGGTGGGTGAACGACCGGAGGTCGTAGCGCCGATCGATCAGGCCATCCGCGCCTCGGCCGTGGCGGCGTCGGCCAGCGCGTTGTACTCGCCGTCGATCAGGCGGAGGATCTCGCGTTCGGCGAGGTCGGCCAGCGTGCCGTCCGGTTCGCGGTTCCTGAGGCGCGCCACGTCGAAGTCATGGCCGGGGCCGCCGAACTCCGAGCGGTAGGCGATGGCCGCGATCTCCCAGTCGTCGCCGTCATGCTCCAGGGTGACGATGCAGTCGATGCCGCCGATGAGCACTCCGGCCCGGCCGATCAGCTCCACATGGGCGGGCACCTCCGCCGTCCGGCCGGCAAGGTGGGGGCCGTCGAGGCGGTCGGGATAGGCGGCGAGGCGGTTGGCCCAGATGGCGTCGGTGTTGAGCATGAGGTGGCGTCCTTGCCGCTGGCGTGTCGATGGGCTGGAATGGCTCGTTCGCCGATAATGGGCAAAAGACCGTTTTCCTGCTCGCGCGGTGTCCGTGTCCTCCGTCGCCGTGTGGGGTTTGTGCGACGTTCGATCTAGATAAAATTGACAAGGATCAATGCGGCCTGCCCGGTCCCTCATAAAGTTGAGTGTGAAACGCAGTTGAGGGGCGAAGACCTGTGTCGTGGCGTAGCCGCCGGCGGGGCCGGGGCGGACGACGGGCGGGTTACCGTTTGCGTTTTCGAACAGGGAGGCGCTCTTGCATAGGACGGATTGGCAATGCAGAACTCAGAGGCGCGGGAATACAGCCCGGTCGCCAAGCTCTTTCACTGGCTGATGGCGGCGATCATCGTGGTCGCCTGGTTCGTCGGCTACTATGGCGGCGCCGTGCTGCACTACGGGGTGAGTGACGCCGAGACCGCGCAGAAGATCTGGGCGATCACCCTTCACAAGTCGATCGCCACCACGACGCTGTTCCTGATCGTCGGCCGCCTCATCTGGCGCGCCTACCACCGCCCGCCGGCGCTGGTCGACATGCCCGACATCATGAAGCACATGACCCATCTCGGTCATGCGGCGCTGTATTTCCTTATGATCGCCGTTCCCGTGTCGGGCTGGGCCAACAGTTCGTCGGCCGGTTATGCCATTCCGGTCGCCGGCCTGTTCACCATTCCCGGTCTCGGACCGAAGAACCCGGAGCTGACGCCCTATCTGGTGACCGCCCACTGGTTCCTGTCGTGGGCGCTGGGCCTGACGGTGCTCGGCCACCTGCTGTTCGCGCTCAAGCACCACTTCCTCGACAAGGACTCGGCGCTGCGGTCGATGATGCCGGGTCGGAGCGCCTGACAAGCCGACGTGGGGCGTGGCAGGCCGCCACGCCCCACCACCATTTTAGGCCTACTTGATGCCGGCGCGCAGGAAGCCCTGGATGAACTGACGCTGGAAGATCAGGAAGGCGATCAGCAGCGGGGCGATGACCATGACGGTGGCGGCGCTGACGATGGCAATGTCGACACCGCTCTCGGGGGCGCCGAACAGCGACAATCCCACGGTGAGCGGGCGCCGGTCCGGCGAGTTGGTGACGATCAGCGGCCACAGGAAGTTGTTCCAGTGGGTCGCCACCGAGACCAGGGCATAGGCGAGATAGACCGGACGGGCCGCCGGCACATAGACCCGCCACAACACCCCGAGCCAGCCGCAGCCATCGATGCGCGCCGCTTCCTCCAGCTCGACCGGCACCGACTTGAAGGCCTGCCGCAGCAGGAAGATGCCGAAGGCGCTGGCGATATAGGGCAGGCCCATGCCGGCGATGCTGTCGAACAGCGAGAGGCGGGCGATCATGGCGTAGTTCTCGACGATCAGCACCTCCGGCAGGATGAACAGCTGCATCAGGATGACGACGAACAGCACGTCGCGGCCGGGGAAGGCGAAGCGGGCGAAGGCATAGCCGGCCAGCGTGCACAGGACGAACTGACCGACCAACGTGAAGCTCACCAGCATCAGCGTGTTGGCGAAATAGGTAAGCCAGGGAGCGGCGTTCCAGGCGTTGCGGTAGTTGTCGAGCGTGAAGCCGGTGTCGCCGAAGCCGAGCGCCGCGCCGGAGGGGCGCAGCGACGCCCAGATGGCGAACATGAGCGGCGCCACCCACAGGAGCGCCAGCAGCCAGGCGCCGATGGTGTCGAAGGCTTCGCCGGCACGTGGCAAGGCGCGCCGCCGGGGGAGGGATGCGGTCATCGGTAGTGGATCCGCCGGTCGAGAACGCGGAACTGGAACACGGCGATCAGCCCGAGCACCAGCAGCACCAGAACGGTCATCGCCGCGGCGCGCGGGGCGTCGAAGTAGGCGAAGGCCATTTCCCACACCCAGTAGAGCACCAGCTTGGAGGCGTTGTTCGGGCCGCCCTTGGTGAGGATGAACAGGTGGTCGATCAGCTTCACCGAGTTGATCAGCGCGTTGATGAAGATGAAGGCGGTGGTCGGCATCAATAGCGGCAGCAGCACCCGGCGCGTATAGGTGATCCGCCCGGCGCCCTCCACGGCCGCCGCTTCCCTGAGGTCGGGCGGAATGGTCTGCAGCGCCGCCAGATAGAAGATCATGAAGAAGCCGGCTTCCTTCCACACCGTGACGACGATCACCGCCCACAGCGCCGTCTGCGGCTGGCCGAGCCAGTTGACGGGCGGCAGGCCGAACAGGCCGGTGACGGCGTCGATCACCCCGAGGCCGGGCGTGTAGAAGAACAGCCAGATGTTGGCCGCCGCGATCATCGGCAGCATGGTCGGCGTGAAGAAGGCGCCGCGCACCACGCCGCGCAGGGGGATCTTGGCGTTGGCCCACAGCGCCATGGCCAAGGCGATGACGATGGAGGCGGGAATGGTGACGCCGGCATAGAGAAGGTTGTTGCCGACCACCGTCGCAAAGCTCGGGTCGGCGATGAGATCGGCGTAGTTGTCCCAGCCGCTGAACGCCGAGGGGCGGCGGATGGTGCCGCGCGAGTGGAGGCTGGCCCAGAAGGTGGCGACGGTCGGCGAGAGGGCGAACAGCGTCAGCAGGATGAGCGCCGGGGAAACCAGCAACCAGCCGTAAAGGGCCTGCCGGCGCCGGTGGTAGGTGGCAAGCTGTTCCATGGTACGCCTTGGTTCGCGACATACAAAAACTCCGGCGGGGCGGATTGCGCCGCACCCCGCCGGCTTTGGGCGATCAGTTCTTGTAGGGCTTCAGCAGCCGGTCGGCGGTCGCCTGGGCATCCTTCAGTGCTTCTTCCGGCGTCTTGGTGCCGGTCAGCGCCGCCTGGACCGCGTTGTTGAGCGCCTCGCGCACCTGGGCGGTCTGCCAGGTGGAGAACTCGGCGATGGCCACCTTCAGCTGGTCGCGGGCGACCAGCGCCTGCGGGAAGCCCTCGCCATAGGTCTTCAGCGCCGGTGTGTCGTAGGCGGCCGGGCTGGTGCCGACATAGCCGGTGGCGACCGACCATTCGGCGGCGCGCTCGGGCGCCGTCATGTACTTGATGAGGTCGAGCGCGGCCGCCCGCTCGTCGTCGCTGGCGTTCTTGAACAGATAGAAGTTGCCGCCGCCGGTGGGCGAGCCGGGCTGCTTGTGGGCCGGCAGCTCGGCGACGCCGAAGTCGAACTTGGCCTCGTTCTTGACGGCGGTCAGGTTGCCGGTGGTGTGCCACATCATGGCGGTCTGGCCCTGCACGAAGGCCTGGCGCAGCGTGCCCCACTCGACGAGACCGTCCGGCGACACCTTGTGCTCGGTGGTCAGCGAGCGCCAGAAATCGAGGCCGTCGACTACGGCGGGATCGTCGAAATAGACCTCCGTGCCGTCCTTGTTCATCAGCTCCTTGCCGTTCTGAATGGCGAAGCACTGCAGCATCCAGTAGGGGTAGCCGGTCGACGGCACCATGATGCCGTAGCGGCCGTCCTTGGCGAGCGCCTTGGCGTCGGTCACCAGTTCGTCCCAGGTCTTCGGCGGCTTCTCGGGGTCGAGGCCGGCCTCACGGAACATGTCCTTGTTGTAGTACATGACGATGGTCGAACGCTGGAACGGGATGCCCCAGGTCTTGCCCTCGATCTGGCCGTTGGCCATCAGCGCCGGGTAGAAGCTCTTCAGCCATTCCTTGTCGGCGTCGGTCTTCGCCACGTCGTCGAAGGGAACGATCAGGTCCTGTTCCATCAGGTCGTAGGCGTCGATGGAGAACAGCACCGACAGCTGCGCCGGCTGGCCGCTCTTGATGGCCGACAGGGCGCGAACGCGCGTGTCGTCGTAGTTGCCGGCGTAGACGGCCTCGACCTTGATGCCGGGATGCTCGGTCTCAAAGCCGTCGATCATGCCGTCGATGACCTTGGTCAGCGGCCCGCCGACCGAGACGGGGTAATACATGGTCAGCGAAACGTCCTTGGCGGCGGCGGGGAAAGCCACGCCGGTGGCCAGCATCGCGGCGAGCAGGGCGCGCCTGTTGAGCGAAATCATGGAAGTGTCTCCGTCTGAAAATGGGGAGGATGACCTGTCGCGCCCATCGCTCTCGGAGGGGCGCTCCCACCATGCGAAGCCCCCGCCTCGGCATGGCGATGCTCGCGGGGCGGCAGCGACAGGCGCTTGCCGGTGGCACGTTCGAACAGTGTGGCGGCGCCGGGCGCCCAGTCGATGCCGACCGGCTCGCCGGCACGGATCGTCAGGCGGCCCGGCAGGCGGGCGATCGCCTCGCCGGTTCCGGTGGTGAGGTAGACGAGGGTTTCGGCGCCCAGGAACTCGGCGTCGCGCACGGTCGCCCGGTGGCGGTGGGGCGCCGGCTCGGCCAGCGAGATGGCTTCCGGGCGGATGCCGATGTCGAGGCCGGCAAGGTCGTCGCGCGGTGTGCCCGGCGGCAGCAGGCGCTCGGGCACGCTTTCCGCCGGCATCAGCACCATTGGCGGGCTGCCGAGGAAGGTGGCGACGAAGGCGGTGTCGGGGTGAAGGTAGAGCGCGTCCGGCGTGTCCGCCTGCTCGACGCGGCCGCCGTTCATCAGCACGACGCGGTCGGCCATGCCCATGGCTTCGGTCTGGTCGTGCGTCACGTAGACCACGGTCATGCCGAGCTCGCGCTGCAAGGCGCGGATTTCCTGGCGCACGGCGTGGCGCAGCTTGGCGTCGAGGTTGGAGAGCGGCTCATCCATCAGGCAGATCGGATGGCCGGCGACGATGGCGCGGGCCAGAGCGACGCGCTGGCGCTGGCCGCCGGACAGGGCGGCGGGCTTGCGTCCCTCGAGACCGGTCAGACCGGTGAGCGACACCGCCTTGGCGAGCGCGTCCTGCCGCTCGCGGCGCGGCACGCGGCGCACCGACAGGCCGAAGGTGATGTTGTCGGCCACCGTCAGGTGGGGGAACAGCGCATAGGACTGGAACACCATGGACAGGCCGCGCGCGGCGGGCGGTTCGGCCGTCATGTCGCGACCGGCGATGACGACGCGGCCGGTGTCCGGCGTTTCGAGGCCGGCGATCATGCGCAAGGTGGTGGACTTGCCGCAGCCGGACGGGCCGAGCAGCACCACGAACTCGCCTTCGTCTATGGCGAGGTCGACGCGCTCGACGCCCCGGTTGCCGCCCCAGCTTTTCGACACGCCGTCGAGGCGGATGAAGGGGGGCTTGCTCATTGCGACACTTCCTCGGCGACGATCAGCTCGGCGCCGGCCTCGCCGATCAGGCGGACGATCGGCTCCGGCGGCGGCCGATCGAAGACCACGGTGTCCATTTCGCTCAGTTCGCCGCCCCGGCAGGGCGCGGCGCGGCCGATCTTGGAGAGGTCGGCGACCAGGATCGACCGGCGGCAGCCCTCGCGCATGGCGCGGCGGGCCGAGACTTCCTCGGGGCTGAAGTCGAGCAGGGCGCCGTCGTGGTCGATGCCGCCGACGCCGAAGATGGCGAAATCCGCCCGGTAGGCGCGGAACAGGCGGTCGCCGTCGGGGCCGAGAAGGTCGCGGTCGGGCAGGCGCAGCGTGCCGCCCGGCAGGATGACGCGGCTCGATCCGGTGATCGCCAGCGCGTCGGCGACGTTGAGATTGTTGGTGACGACGGTGAGTTCCTCGTGGCCGGCCAGCGCCACGGCCACCTGCTCGGGCGTGGTGCCGATGCCGATCAGCAGCGAGGCGCGGTCGGGAATGAGGGCGGCGACGGCGCGGCCGATGGCGCGCTTGGCGTGGACGTTGATGATCTGGCGGGCCTGATAGGCGAGGTTGCCGCTGGCGTTGACCGTTTCGACCCCGCCGTGGCGGCGGCGCAGCAGGTTCTCGCCGCAGAGCGCGTTGACGTCGCGGCGGATGGTCTGCGTCGTCACGCCATAGCTGGCCGCGAGCGTTTCGATGCTCACGAAGCCCCTCTGGCGGACTTCAACCAGGATGCCGTTCTGCCGCTCGCTCAGGTTCATGTGCGTCCCGTCATGCTCAAATGAACATGAGGAACGCTATCGGGCCTCCGTGACGCTGCATTGAAGGCACAATGACATTCATATGAAACTTGGGGCGCTTTTGCCCGCCTACTTCTTCTCGGCCTTCAGCACAGCCATGCGCATGCGGTGGAAGTAGAGGGCGCGGTCGGCCGCCTGCCGGTCGATTTCGGCGTAGTTGGCGATCCAGGCGTCGATATCCACCGCCGCCGGCGTCAGGTGGCTGGCGCGCAGCTCGGACAGCTTCACGTATGCCTTGTCGCCGATGCCAAGGCTGCGGCAGACGACGGCGATGCCATAGCCGTTGTCGTGGTTGAGCACGTTGGCGATGTGCGATTCCTCAAGGCCGCTCACCTGGACGAGCAGTTCGGCCACCGCGTCCAGCCGGTCGTCCCTGGCGAAGACGTCGATGGCCTCGTCGAGCGTGCTGAGCCGCTGGCCGATCCGGCGCACGAGGGCGGTGATTTCCTGTTCGAGTTCCTGCTTCTGCCGGCGGGCGATGTCGGCCGCCTCGGTCACCAGCAGCGCCGCGAAGTCGGGCGACAGGGCCACGAGGTTCTCGAGCTTGCCGCGCGCCTCGGCGTCGAAGGCGGCGATGGCCCGGGCCAGCCGCTCGGCCGGCATGTCGGCCCGCTTGCACAGCGCCCGCAAGACCGTGGGGTGATCGAGGCCGCGCGTTGCCAGCCGCTTCAGGCCGAAGTCGGAAAAGCGGGCCGTCTCGTTCCGGGTGACGCCTTCGAGCACTTCGGCGTTGCCACGATCGGCCAGCACCTCGGTCACCGTTTCGCTGAGGTCCCTGCGGCGGGTGATCGCCAGAAGATGGCCCTGCGAGAGAGCGCCGGCGATCTCGCAGAGGTCGGAATCGGTGAGGACGTCCGACTGCTCCAGCATGACGCCGGACACGGAAAGCTCTTCATCCTGGGCAAGGCGCAGCGCCACCGCGTGCGGCGTGCAGGAAAGCGGCGCCATCCGCTCGGAAAACTGGGCGCGCACATCGACAGACACCTGATCGACAAGGCGGCAGAGAATGTCGCCGAACAGCCGGGTTTCGGCGTCGGTGTGGGTTTCCGCGCCGTCGGTGAACAACTCGGAGATCAGGACAAGGAGATCGCGGCGCTTCTCGCGCGACTTCCCCTGGCTGAGAGCAATCAATCTGTCGAACATCATGTCCTGTCGCCCTTTCGGGGAGCACTCGCCGGCCATGCGACCCGATATGGTCGGCGGGCGACTGCTCCGGCATCCGAACGGCGCCGCTGCCTCGGGAGGGCGAGGTTTCAGCTTCGACGAATGCCAACTACGCAAATACCAATAGGGTAAACCTGGGCGTCTGGGATTAACGTGTGGTTGAACACCACCGATCCTGCAAATCAGCGTTACGAAAGTCTTTCGGGGAAAATTCAAAACTTACGCATTTGCCTGACACGCGTCTGGCTTGAGCTGAACGAGGCCGTCGGGGAGTCTGATAGCCGGATCTGCGCCTCTTTCTGCCTGAGATCCTCTGCCTGCGCAGAGGAGGACAGAATGATTGGCCGGATGGGGCGGGCGGTGTCTATGGGGCGCCCTACATCCGCGACCACTTGCCGATCACCAGCCCGATGACGCGCACCAGTTCGGCCGGGCGGCGTTTGGGCGGCACGGCGGCGTTTTCGGAGATGATGTCGACGGTGCGCGGGTTGTCGTCGTGGTTGAGGCGCAGGCGCTTCACCGAGGGGCCGTCGCCCTCGTCGATGACGTAGATCTCGGCGTCCTTGATGTCGCTTACCGTGGTGTCGACGGCGACGACGTCGGACGGGTTGAGGATGGGCTGCATCGACGTGCCGATGACGGGAATGAAGATGACGCGGGCCGGGTTGGTGCCGAGATGGGCGCGCGGCACCACCCATTCGCCGGTGACGAGGTGACCGGACTGGATGCCGCCCGAGCGCAGCGTCAGCACCTGGCCGGAGGAGCCGTCGCCGGCGCCGGCCCGCGCGTCGACCTCGGCCGAGCCGCCGGGCAGGCGGGCCTGCCAGCCCTCGGTCCAGCCGTTGCCGCTGTCCTCGTCGAAGGGAACGTGCTCGGGCGCGTCGGCCTCGCGGAAGCCCCGGTCCTCGCCGCCTTCGGGGGTGACGGTGTAGGGCTCGCTCATGATCTCGTTGAGGCGGACGCCAAGCACCTCGGCCAGCGCGCGCATCTTCTCGACGCCGGGCTCGCGCCCGCGCTTCAGGATATCGCGCACGTAGGTTTCGCCCAGCTCGGCCCTGAGCGACAGCGACTTCATGTTGAAGCCCTTCTGGCGCATCAGAAGATCGAGGCGTGATTTCCATGTCTGTTCCATAGTGGGATTATGCCCATTGTTTACCGTCCCGTCAACGGGTTTATGCCCATTGACACGATGGGATTTTGACCATTACAATTTACGCATGAACCCGATAACCGATCTTCTCCTCCGCATTGAGCGCCATTGCGCGGCGCACGGCATCGCGGAGAGCACCTTTGGCCGTTACGTCGTCAACGACGGCAAGTTCGTGGCGCGCCTCAGGGCCGGCCGGTCGATGACGCTCAAGACCATGGAGCGCGTCGAGGCGGCTCTCGCGCGGGACGCCGACCGGCCCGGCTGAACGGGCCGCATCACATCAGAATTCGACGGCCGACAGGCTCGTCGTGGGGCGGGGGAGGCTGACCTTTCCGGCGATGCCTCCCCCATATTCCGCGCGCCGATCGGCAAGGACAGGACAATGACACCGCGCACACGCCAACCGCCCGCCGACGCCGCGCCGGGCCTCCTCCCCAAGGGGGACTATCAGGCCAAGGTGGTGGAGAGCGCCGTGGTGCCCACCGCGTCGGGCAGCGGCGAGATGCTGAAGCTGGTGTTCGAGGTGATGGCCGGCGACGTCCGAGGTCGCCGGATCGTCGAGCGGCTCAACATCGTCAACGCCCACGCCACCGCGCAGCGCATCGCCCAGGAGATGCTGGCGCGCCTCTGCGCCGCCGCCGGCCTTTCCGGCATCGCCGACAGCGACGAGCTGCACGGCATCCCCGTCGTCATCCGCGTGGACATCCGGCCGGGCAGCGACGGCTATGGCGATCGCAACGTCATCAAGGACTATCGCCCCCTGGTGGTGACAAAGCCGCCGCCGAGGCCCACGGCCACCGGCCGGCGCCCCTGGGATTCCTGACCTTCCCCGGGACTTCCCGACATCCCCATTCCCCCCAACATCGCACGGAGGCGTGACGATGACCGATACCCCGATGCCCGATGACAGGAAGGCCCTTCTGGTTGCCGCCAGGGTGCTGGAAGCTATCCGGCCCTATTGCCTTCTGGAACTCACCACCCGTTTCACCGTGTCGCACGACGGCCATCGCCTCGGCGCCTTCACCATCGACGAGGCGCTGGATCTGGCCGATGCGGCCCTGGCCGAGAGGAAGCAGCCATGACCCATCCGCTGCGCGGCACCTTCGTGGGCAACTCCATCGTCCGCCTCGCCGACGAGGGCGTGCCGATCGGCGCGCTGAGCCGCACCTTCAAGATCCCCTACGACAGCGCCCACGGCATCGTGCGGCAGGCGCTGGAGGATGGGGTGATCGTGGACATGCCGCAGGCCGACTGGCCGGCCGGCTCTCGCTCACGCAAGCCGACGACGAAACCGATCCGCCTCGACGAGCGGCCGGATTTCCTCGCCAGTTGCAAGGCGACCTTCGGCCTCACCCCGGCCGAGAGCCGACTGCTTCAATGCCTGATGCGGGCGCGCGCCTGCACCCGGCCGCACCTCCACGCCGTGGTGGCGCCGGAGGCGGAGCCGAAGATCGTCGACGTGTTCGTCTGCAAGATCCGGGGCAAGCTTCGGAAATACCAGGTGCGGATCGACACCATCTGGGGCCAGGGCTACGCCATGGGCGAGGACAGCAAGCGCCTGGTGCTGGCGCTGATCGGCGAGCGGACGTGATCGGTCTCGCCTCAGGGCCAGCGGATCACCGGGTAGGCGGCGCGCACCTCATCGATGGCGCGCTGGATGGCGAGCCGGCGCGGATAGCTCAGAAGCTCCGGATCGGCCGGCGCGGAGCGGAAGGTCAGGTCCCAGTTGGCCGCGTCGCGGGCGCTGTCGGGCAGCGGGATGAATTCGAAGTTCACGACGCCGATCGGTCCGAAACTGGCCTCCGCCAGGTTCCGGACGAGCTCGATCGCTTGCCGCGGCGTGACGGCCTGAACGTCGTCGGAGACCAGCCGGGTTTGAAAGCTGTCCATCACAAGATTTCCCTTGGTTGGACGAGGAAGCGAACGATGCCGTGGTCGGGGTCTGTTGCCGCGATTCTCACGCCGAGCCTGACGCCCTCGTGGTTGATGTCAATGCGCCCGCGGGCGCCGATCATCAGCGTCAAATCCTCTTCGACGCTGGTCTTGCCTTCGACGATCAGGCTGCCGTCACTGCGGAGCCAGGCGTCGGTCCGGAAAGCGAGTGGTATGGGACAACGCCCGTCGAGTTCGAGGCGGACCCTTCGTTTTGCGGTCGGTCGTACAATCAGAGGTCGTCCTCCTTTCGGCTATGCGTTGGGCGCGATGGTGGGGACAACCATCGAAAAGCCGGCAAAACGCCGGGTTCTCGCTGACCAGTTAATATTGTCTTATTTGTTCCAGAAATGGAAGCACAATTTTTGGTCGAGAATGTGGCGCGACCTCCGGGACGTGCCGACATGAGAGGGCCTGCCTTGCACCACTACGCCACCTGCGGCATCTGCGGCCGGCGGGCCGACGGCGTCGGCTACGCGATCGACGGTCGGATGCCGGCCGTCTGGGTCTGCAACGATTGCGGACCGGAGCGAGCCCGACGGGCGGCGCGCATGCGCGATTTCGACGTCGTCGAACGAAAGGCCTTCGCGCTGGCGGCGCAGCGGGCCGGACAGTTTCTCGACACCATTGGCAAGACCGACTTCGCCTGCCTGACGTGTGAAGAGTACGAGGCTTTTCTCAAAACGTTTCAGACGCATTTCGTCGAGGAGATCCGGCGGCTGGTGGAGCCTGCCTGACCATGGCCCCGCTGACCGCGCCCTTCGCCATTTCCGCCCTGCCGCCGGCCCCGAACCGGGCGCTGGCGCTCGAGCTGGCGCGGGCGGGTTTTTTCGTTTTCCCGGTGCGTGGGGCGGGTCCGGACGCCAAGAAACCCTGCCCGAACGTGCGCTGGGGTGACGACGCCACCACCGACGCCGCGTCGATCGAGGCGTGGTGGCGGCGCTGGCCCGACGCCATGCCGGCCATCCACCTGGGGCGCTCGCATCTCCTGGTGGTCGATCTCGACCGCCACGAGGGCGGCGCCGATGGCCTTGCCGCCTGGGGCGAGGTGAACCGGGGCGTAGCCGCGCCGGCCGTCGACACGCCGAGCGGCGGTCGGCACATCTATTTCCGCCAGCCCGAGGGGCGCGCCCACGGCAACCGCGAGGGGGCGCTCAAGGGGCGCGGCATCAACATTCGCGGTGACGGCGGCTATGTGGTGGCGCCCGGCGCGCTCCGGGCCGACGGGGAGGGCGCCTACCAGCCGGTGGCGGCCGAGGCGATCGTCGCCGCGCCCTTGGCGCCCGATTGGCTCTACGCGCTGATCGATCCCCCCGCCGCCAGGCCGGAGGTCGCCGAGAGGTCGGAGGCCCGCCCGCTCGCCGACGCCCGGCTGGGCCGCTATGCCGAGGCGGCCATCGCGGCGGAGATCGCCGCCCTCAAGGGCGCCGGCAAGGGCGGCCGCAACAACCAGCTCAACCGCAGCGCCTTCGCGCTGGGGCAGATGGTGGGCGCCGGCTGGCTGACCGAAGCGACGGCGACGTCATTGCTCGCAGCGGCGGCGGCCGATTGCGGCCTTGCCGCCGATGATGGCCTGCCGGCCTGCCTTGCCACCATCCGCAGCGGCCTGAAGGATGGTCGCGCCTTGCCGCGCGAAGCGCCGAGGGATACTCGCCCGGAGCCGTCGCGTGCCGGAAAGGGCCCCCGCCGCCTCGTCAAGGAGCGCTCCGGCGCGGTGGTCGACGAGGCGACCGGCGAGGTGGTGCACGAGGCCAAGCGCGCCCGCGCCGCCGTGGAGTTTCCCGACGCACTGACCCACGTGCCCGGCCTCGTCGGCGACATCGTCGACTGGATCTGCGCCACGGCCCGCCGGCCCAACCGGGTGCTGGCGCTGGGGGCGGCGCTGACGCTGGTGGGCACCGCCATGGGCCGCTTCTGGTCCGGGCCGACGCTCAGCTCCACCGTGCTCTACATGCTGGCGCTGGCGCCGTCCGGCGTCGGCAAGGACCACGCGCTGCAGCAGATCAAGCGGCTCTTGTCCGCCGCCAGGATGGCGCGCACCATCGGGCCGGACGAGTTCATCTCCATGCCGGCCGTCATCCATTTCATCGAGCGCGAGCCGCTGTCGCTCTGCCCGATGGACGAGTTCGGCGCCTTCTTGAAGCGCATCAACGCCAAGCGCGCCTCCGGTTTCGAGCGCGGCATCTCCAAGATCATGCGCTCGGTGTGGGGCACCAACTTCGGCCTGATGACCACGCCGGAATGGGCGGCGACGCCGGCTCGGACCATCCGCGCGCCGTCGCTCTCCATCTACGGCGCCTCGACGCCGGAGGATTTCTTCGAGGCGCTGGATGGCGGCGACGTCAGCAACGGCTTCCTCAACCGCTTCACCCTGCTCACCGTGGCAAGCCGCACCGAGGACCGCGAGCCGAAGGAGCCGCCGCTCGTCGTGCCCGAGAAGCTGTCGGAAAGCCTGCGCCGGCTGTTCGGCGGCGGCAATCCGCTGGTGGTCGCCTCGAAGCTGCACGAGACGGACGTGGAGATCGAGCCCTTTGTCATCCCCTGGGGGCCGGGCGCCGAGGCGGTTTACACCGCCTTCCAGCGCGAGATCCTCGCCTGGCAGGACCGCGACGGAGACGCCGAGAACTTCATCGGCCGCGCCGCCGAAATGGCCGTCCGCATGGCCACCATCCGCGCCGGTGGCCGCGACCCGGTGATGCCCCGCATCTCCGAAGACGACATGCAATGGGGCCGCGCCGTCGCCCTCTGGTCCGCCCGCACCCTCTACCGCATGGGCCGCCTCTACATCTCCGAAACGGAGTTCCAGGCGGAGGCGAACAGGGTGCTGCGCATCATCGACAAGGAAGGCGGCGAGATCTCCCAGGAGACCCTGAGGGCGCGCATGAAGAACAGGTTGAAGGCAAGGGACCTGAGGGAAGTGATCGAGACGCTGGAGGATACGGGCGCGATCACAAGGGAGAGCGTGGCGACGGAGGGCGGAGGGCCGAGGAAGACGCTGTATTTCTTGAGGGGGTAGGGAGAGGGGGCTGGTGTTCCGATGTTCGCCATGCTTGACCGAAAATTACAGCCGTCACCAAGCAGGCTGGCCTGAGACCCGCAAGAGCAGTAAATCTAGTATTGCTTTTCTATTAGTGCACGCACCGTTGCGGTTTCGAACCTGTGTGTTGTTGCCGTTTCTCGTTTGATAGACACCAGTCAGCACCAACCGCGCTTCTATAAAAGCGACTTTAGCGTTCTCGCTTAATAGCGACAATGACATGCGGGCCATTAGTGATAGTATCACAGCTTTCTTTGACCGCGTGACTTAAGAAGAGGGGGACACGAATGTCCAACAAGATGCGGGGCACAATCGAGAGCGACAATGCCGAGCTCAAAGCCCTCGCTTCTCGCGTCGGCCTTGCGAGCCTCTTTCCTGTTGAGTCTGAACCGCATCAATTGGCAACGGCCATTCGTGACCTGCCGAGCCTGCCGGACCGGTTTAATGCCGTGCTCTGTGAGCATGGCTGGGTTTACGTCATGTTTGCTTGTGGCCATGAAGCTGCGGAACATGCGCTTACTATGCATCGTGGCGGTGCAGATCAGTCCGATGTTGATGCGTACCTCGCCGAGTCGCTGCTTCGGATAGAGGCAATCAAGTGGCAGGCTCTCAAAGTATTGGGCGGCGGTATGGTGGAACCGGAATTTCCGGTACGTGCTAAAATCGTTGAACGAGTATTCGAAGCATATGAATCGGGTGATTATATAGTATTCGTTCCTCTTGTTCTTATGCTTGTCGATGGGTTCGGTGTGTCGGCTACCGGCACGAAAAGTATGTTCTCGGAGCAGGGCGAGCTTGATGAGCTTTTTCAGTCGTCGGAAAGCGTAGCTGGACATCCGTCGGCGCTGAAAAAACTCTTGGGTTATCTGCGAAGCAGCCAACGGGGCTATTCTGAACAACCACTCACGACGCCGTTTCGAAATGGCATTCTTCACGGCACTCGACTGAACTATGCAAACCGAGTGACTGCCGCAAAAGCTATGAATCTTTTGGCAGCAGTAGTGGAATGGGCGCGCGACATAGCTCCTGAGCCTAAGAATGAAGCCTCTAAAAAGGAATGGAACGCCCGGTTCTTGACCGCCAACCTGTCCAGGCTGAACCCGGAATCGCCCCAGGCGGCGCTCGAACTATTCCAGTCGGCCCTCACCAAACGAAGGGCCTCCGACTTGGTCGCCCTGACGAGCTATCACCCCGTGATTACTTTGCTTTCGGAAAAGATCAAAGAGTGGTGGGAACTGGCTAGCGTCACGATTGTGATCGAACCTCTCAGCCCATGGGAGCTGATTGGAAATAGCTGGGATACTGAGCAGTACGCGCGATGCATGACCCGTCTCTTCGTCACCTCGTTGGACGGCGGGACCAAAGAAAGCGAGCATATGTTGCTGGCTGTGCGTTCGTCAGAACTCGCACATGCTAAACTGCCATCCGTTTGGCGGATTGATCTTGGGCTACTTGGCGCCATCCGTTGCCTTCTTGCCGACAGTTCGTAACGGCGCTGCTCATGAGTGCGAATAGATCCAAAGAAGCCGCGGTTCCACCTAGATACCAATAAAGACGTTATAGGTCGCGATGCCTCGAGCAAGGGTGGGGCTATGTTCTGAGCTTGGGTCAGTTGCTGATCTTGATCTGGCTTGATATCCAATCTGAACTAACCGTTGTTCACCGCTGTGTCCAAACTTCCCTCTTGAGCTGCCTTACGGATAGCGATTAGGCAGCGCGCACCTTTCACGCTAAGGTCGTGCGCAAGCTTTTGGAGGCTTTATGCCCCACGCCAAGCAGACAAAAGACGGGCTGACCAAGTTTCAGCGCTACCGGCAGCAAAAGCAGCGCCGGGGCATGAAGCAGTTGCGGATTTGGGTGCCCGATCCTAACCGGCCGGAGTTCGCTGTCGAGGCTAGGCGGCAGGGACTCATCCTAAGCGGGCGGGCCGAGGAGGCCGAGGCGCTGGGCTTTATCGGCGCTGCGTTTGAGTGGGGGGACGATCAGGCCCAACGCTCTACAGGCCAAGCTCACAGATCCCGATAGGCAATTCGGTCTGCGTCGCTATCCCATTCGTTGAATGTCTCGAATGGAGCTTTGGCACCCGTGTCCGGACCTTTGCGCAGCGTCACCCCGTCGCCCTCGATGCTGTAGGAAATCTCGTCGCCTGCGCGAAGACGCAGGGCTTGTCGGACTGGCAGCGGTATCGTCGTCTGGCCCTTGGCCGTCAGCTTGCTTGTGATCATCGAAACCTCCGACACGGTTTCCACGATTACGCCTGACGGCCCGCCTTTGCGAGCCGTTTGGGTGTTCGGCCTTGCCGACTGACGCCCATTGCGCCGCCTTGCCGGTTTCCCGATCGCCCACAAATGGTCCATAAAGGGGCCTCGCGATCCGTTTGTGGATCATGGCGCAACGCGAGGTCCCCATGCCCTTACCCTTGCAGGCCATCCTCATTTCCGGCACCTCGCATGTCGGCAAGTCGACGCTGGCGGAAAGGCTGGCCGAGCGGCTCGGGTGGGCGGGGTTGTCGACGGATGGGCTGGGGCGGCATCCGGGGCGGCCGTGGCTCAGTGTGCCGGCACCGGTCCTGGAGTTCTACGAGCGGCTGACGCCCGAGACGATCCACTGGTTCCTTGGGGTGCACCACGAGAACATGTGGCGGCAGGTGCGGCCGATGATCGAGGCGGAGCGGGCGGCCGGGCGGCCGTTCGTGCTGGAGGGCGCGGCGCTGAGGCCGGCGTTCATCGCCCCGCTCCTCTCGGACGAGGTGTTCGGCGTGCTGCTGCACGCGCCCGACGCCTTCCTTGTCGAGCGCATGCGGATGGCCGCCGCCTATGACACGCGCGGGCCGGCCGAGCGCGTGCCCATCGATGCCTTCATCGACCGCTCGCTGAGGGAGAACGCCGCCCTTCTCGCCGAGGCGCGGGAGGTGGGGCTGCGGGTGGTCGATGCGTCGGACGAACGGGCGGTGGCGGATCTCTTCGACGAGATCGTGAACCGGGCGACGGTTCTTCCCATCCCCGGCCCGCTGACCCCGCCTCGGTGACGTGGCGGTTTTGACTCAGCATAGGCGCGGTTGGACTCCCATGGACTCCCAAGGGGCTTCTCGTGGGGCTCCCTTGCCGGCCCATCCGTCTCGTCACCTCGGGATGACGGCGGAGCCGAAGGGGATGAGGATTTCCGCCTCCAGGCCGTCGGGCGCGTAGGTCTGCTTCACCTCGCCGTGGTAGATGGCGGTGCGGATCAGCTTGGTGCCGAAGCCGGTGGCGGACGGCGCGACCACCGGCGGCCCGCCGTTTTCCACCCAGGTGATCTGGAGGTAGCCGCTTGCCGTGTCGGCCTGCCAGCCGATCGACACCTTCCCGCCGGGCACCGACAGCGCGCCATACTTGGCGGCGTTGGTCGCCAGCTCGTGCAGCACCAGGCCGAGCGAGGTCAGCGCGCTCGACCCCAGGATGACCGGCCCGTCGGGCGTGACGGTCACCGCCTCGGGGTGCTTGGCGTAGGGCGCCAGCACGCGCTCGATCAGCGCCGCGAGGTCCGTGGCTTCGTCGCCGATGAAGCCCAGCTCCTGCGCCTCCACCAGCGCTTCGAAGCGGCCGAGGAATTCGTCGCGATACTCGGCCGCCGTGCGGCCCTCGGTGGTGGCCTGGCGGGCGATGGACCGCGCCACGCTGAGCAAGTTCTTCATGCGGTGCTTGAGCTCGCCGAACAGCATGTCCTTTTCGGCGTCGTGTTCGGCGCGCTCGGTGATGTCGACGATGGACAGCAGCATGAGGTGGCTGTTGTTGTCGGGGTGGTGCAGCGTTCGCGCCGTCAGCAGCATGGTGCGGGGGCCGAGCTTGGGAAAGTCGTGCTCGACGCGGTAGTCGATCACCGCCGTGCTCCGGGGGATCACCTGCTTGAGCAGATGGCGGAGGTCGGCGATGTCCCACTGGCCGTTGCCGAGCTCGTAGATCGGCTGGCCGATCGTCTCGTAGCGATCGACCTGGAAGACTTCGAAGAAGGCGCGGCTGGCGCTTTGCACGCAAAGTCTTTCGTCCAGAAGCAACATCGGGTCGGCCACGGTGTCGACGATGCCCTGCGCCTGAACATGGCCGGTGCGCAGCAGGCGGTAGAGGTCCTCCATGTTCATGCCGAGCACCTCCTTTGGTGGCCAGGTTGCTGGAGGGATCTCCGAAAAACAGGAAACTGTACTGTTGGTTTTCCCGATATTGGCAAAACGACTGGTGCGAGCGCGACATAATCCCTCGCCATAAAGACGCCTGACCTTGCCGGAGGTTCCATGCGGGTGTCGCATTCTTGCCTCATTTGGCACTTGCGAGAGGCGCGGGCGGGGAGATCAACATCAATCCTGGGTTGCGTCTTGTCGCCGATGGCGGTTCGCCATCTGTGACCGGGCAGGCAACCCTCAAGCGAAGCGCAGCGCAGCGGGCTTTGATTTTCGGCGCTTGGTGCCGCTTCCGGTCTGGATGGCCTGACTGCTTTCCCTGCGGCGACTACACGTGTAGCGTGCTGACGGACGCGATTCGACCTTCCCTCCGACCCGGAGCCGCCCATCATGCAGCTTGGCCGCCACCGCCTTTTCGCCGTCGCCATGATCCTCGCCGCCGTGGGCGTTCCGCTGCCGGCCAGCGCCGGCGATGCCGCCAGTCCCGACGCCACCGGCTGGACCGTCTACGGCGGGGTCGGCGCCAGCAATGCCGGGCTGTTCACGGCGGGCGATGTCGATGGCGCGCTCGCCAATGTCGAGCTGCGGGCGCCGGCGCTTGACGTGCCGTCCTGGCTGGGCTCGCCCCGGCCGACGCTGGGCGTCGACGTCGCCACCGAGCGCGAGGGGATCAGCGACGTCTATGCCGGCCTCACCTTCACCTTCCTCAGGTATGGCGACCTCAGCCTGGAAGGGCAGCTCGGCGGCGCCCTGCACGACGCCAAGCTGAGCGGCGATCCCTCCGGCCGCGAGCTGGGCTGCCGGGCGCTGTTCCACCTCGGCCTCGACGTCGACTGGCGCGTGACGGAAAACTGGTCGGCGCAGCTCTACGCCAGCCACATGTCCAACGCCGACCTTTGCGACGAGAACAACGGCTACGAAAGCGCCGGCTTCCGCCTCGGCTATCATTTCTGATCATCACACCCCGCAGGCACGCGCCGGCAGGCAGCGGGGCGCGGCGGAACAAACGGCCGATTTCCGGGTTGGACCAATTTCATCGGAGGTCCGCCCATGACGCACCGCTTCGCTCGCCTTCTGGCTCTTGTTCCCCTGCTTCTGGCTGCGCCGGCCGGCGCGGGAGGCTTGCCGACGGTGCTGCCGGACAGCGGCGCGATCGCCGACGTCCTCGATGGGCGCGGCGAGGCGAAGGCGCGTCCCCCGGCATCGGCCACCGCCTATCGCACCGCGCCGGAGGCCGGCGCCGAGGCCCGGCGCGCCTATGCCGAGTGGATGTCGCTCATGAGGAGCGCTCCGAACGGCCGTCGCGTCGCCGCCGCCCTCGGCGACCGCGACCCGGTGCGTGGCTGGGCGAAGATCGTTGGCGACGATGGCCTCCACCCCGGAGACATGGCCGACGCGGTGGCCGGCTACTGGCTGCTCAACTGGACCATCGCCAACGGCGCCGACAGCGACCGCGAAGAGGCCGAGGCGGTGCGCCGGCAGGTGCGGCGGATGATCGTCGCCAGCCCCGGCTTCCAGCGGCTCGACGACGCCGCGCGGCAGCGGCTGTCCGAGGCGCTGATGCTGGACTTCCTGGTGCTGCATGCCGCCCACGCCGATGCCCTGGCGCGCGGCGACCGCGCCGCCGCCGATCGGCTCGCCAAGGCGGCGGTGGCCCGCTTCCGCGAGCAACTGGGCGTCGACCTCCGGGCGCTGCGCCTCACCGACGAGGGCTTTGTCCGCAGCTGAAGCCGCGCTCCGGAGCAAGGGAAAACGGCCATGTTCGACGGCTTCACGCTGGAGACGATCAAGCTGCCCGAGGTGAGCCTCAGGGTGCGCCACGGCGGCTCCGGCCCGCCGCTGCTGCTCCTGCACGGCCACCCGAGGACGCACACCACCTGGCACCGGGTGGCGCCGCTGCTCGCCCGCCGCTTCACGGTGGTCTGCCCCGATCTTCGCGGCTTCGGTCAGTCGTCGAAACCGCCCGCCCCGGACGATCACGAGTGGTCGTCGAAACGGGCCAAGGCGCGCGACTGCGTCGACCTGATGCGCCACCTCGGCTATTCCGCCTTCCACCTCGCCGGCCACGATCGCGGCTCATACACCGCCTTTCGCACCGCCATGGACCATCCGGCCCGGGTGATGAAGCTTGCCGCGCTCGATGGCGTGCCGATCCTCAATGCGCTGGAGCGTTGCGACGCGCGCTTCGCCGCCCGCTGGTGGCACTGGTTCTTCTACGCCCAGCACGACAAGCCCGAGCAGGCCATTCTCGCCGACCCCGACGCCTGGTATGGCGGCTCGCCCGAGGCGATGGGCGCCGACAACTACGCCGACTATCGCGCCGCCATCCACGATCCCGCCACCGTCAGGGGCATGCTGGGCGACTATCGCGCCGGCCTCTACGTCGATCCGCTGCACGACCTCGACGACCAGGAGGCCGGCCGCAGGCTGCGCTGTCCGGTTCACGTCGTCTGGTCCAGGAAGGACGACCTCGAAGAGCTCTACGGCGACCTCCTCGCCCTCTGGCAGCCCTGGGTGAAGCTGCCGGTCACAGGCGCCGGCATCGACTGCGGCCACCACATGGCCGAGGAGGCGCCGGAGGCGCTGGCGGTCGAACTGGAGGCCTTCTTCATGCGGGCGCCGGAGTAGGCGGCGGAGCGATCTGGCGCGCGATACAGGCCGATCGCCTTACTCGTCCTGAGGTCCCCGCCTGCGCGGGGATGACAGAATTATATAAACAAATCATATAGATAACCTGTCATCCCCGCGCAGGCGGGGACCTCGGGCAGAACAGAGCTCAAGGGACTTATAAGGCTCCCTATCTCCCATCCTCCCAATCCCTCGTCGCCGCCGCCGCCTCCGGCCTGTCGCAGATCAGGATCAGGCGGTTGTGGTGATCCGAATACTGGGTGAGGATGTTGACGCCCGCCTCCGCCAGCGCCCTCGCGATGACGCCGAGTTGGCCGGGCGTGCCCTGTTTCAGGCGACGGATCAGCGGGCGGTGTATGGCGATCACGGGAATGCCCGCCGCCTCCGCTGCCGCGCGCGCCGCCTCGCCGTCCCGAAACAGGAAATGCGCCACGGCGCGGCCACCTTTGGCGAACACGCCGCCGCCCTCGAAGGACACGCCGGCGCGGCCCATGGCCTCGCCGAGATCGGCCAGGGCGCCGGGGCGGTTGGCGAGATCGAACTCCACGTCAAACATTCTGTTCCCCGCCGATATGAAACACGCGGCTGTCGGCAGGCGCTTCGGCCCGCTCGGTCATGCCGTAGTCGCGCAGCACTTCGGCGACGCGCAGGCGATAGCCCGCGAACACGTGGTCGCGGCCGGCGGCTTGCGCCCGGCGGTGCTCGGGGAGGGCGCGCCATTTGGCGACGGCCGCCTCGTCGCGCCAGAAGGACAGCGACAGCAGCCGGCCCGGCGTCGTCAGGCTCTGGAACCGCTCGATGGAGAGAAAGCCGTCGATCTCCGCGAGTAGCGGTCGCAGCTCGGCCGCCCAATCGAGATATTCGCCCTTGGCGTCCGCCGGCACGTCCACTTCAAAAATCACCGCGATCATCGGCATCTCCTTTCCGCCGTCATAGGTGACTGGCGCTCGACGATGGTTCGGCTATCATCGAACCATGAGAGAAGGTCCCGACATCGCCCGCATCGCCGCCCTGGTGGCCGACCCGGTTCGCAGCTCCATGCTGCTGGCACTGATGGACGGCCGGGCGCTGACCGCCACCGAGCTCGCAAGCCTGTCCGGCGTCACCAAGCAGACGGCGAGCGGCCATCTCGCCAAGCTGGTCGACGGCGAGGTGCTGGCCGTGGAGGCGCAGGGGCGGCACCGCTATTTCCGCCTGGCAGGCGCGCATGTGGCGGCGCTGATCGAGGCGCTGATGGTGTTCTCGTCCGACGCGGCGTCGCCGGTGCGTACCGGGCCGAAGGAGCCGGCGCTCAGGAAGGCGCGCGTCTGCTACGATCATCTGGCCGGCGAAATGGGCGTGGCGCTCTACGACCGGGCGCGCGAGGCCGGCTGGCTGACGGACGATCTCGGCGTGACGGAGGTGGGCTGGTCGCGCTTCTCCGCCATCGGCGTGACGCCGGACAGCCTGCCGCGCAGCAACCGCCCGCCGTGCCGCGCCTGCCTCGACTGGAGCCAGCGGAGGCACCACCTTGCCGGGCTGATCGGCAAGGCGACGCTGGATCGGCTGTTCGCGCTGAGCTGGGCAAGGCGGCTGCCGGCGTCCCGCGTGGTGGCCTTCACGCCGGAGGGCGAGCGGCGGTTCAGGGAGTGGATCGGGTAGGGGAGCCCTATATCGGCGTTGCGCTCCATTCTGCCTGAGGTCCTCCTTGAATTCGCGCGCGAATTCAAGCGGCCTTCGCGCAGGATGACAGAATTATATAAACAAAACATATAGATAACCTGTCATCCCCGCGAAGGCGGGGACCTCAGTCCGGAAAGGGCAATGAGGGCAATATCGCGCTCCGTCCCCCTTACAGCCCGCTCCGCCCGAACCCAACTCGGCGGAATGGTCGCTCACCTCTCCGCCACCATGGCCGGCCGTACCACGCTGTCGGCGAGGAACTTCCGGAAGTCCTCTTCCGAACCGTAGAAGACGTTGCGGTCGGCGTCGCCCTTGACGCCGGCGACACGGCCGGTGGAGGTGTATTGCCAGAAGTGCCAGTGGCGGTCGCCATAAGCCTCCTTCGGCTTGACGGCGGTGGAGCGCACCCACAGCGGATAGCGCTCGAAGGCGCCGACCAGCCGGTCCTGGTAGAAATCGACCGAGGTGTAGATCATCGGCCGCTTGCCGTAGTGGGCCTCCAGCGCGTCGAGGAAGGCCTGCATGTCGGCGTAGATCTCGGTGGCGGGCGGGCGCTTGCGACAAGTGGGCGAGGTGGGCGTCCACTCGATGTCGAGCACGGGCGGCAGGGCATTGGCGTCGCGCGGCACGTTCCGGATGAACCAGGCCGCCTGCTCGATGCCGGGGCGGCAATGGTACCAGAAATGGTAGGCGCCGCGCAGCACGCCGGCCCGCGCCGCGCCGGCAAAGTTCTCGTTGAAGCGCTCGTCCAGCCGGTTGCCGCCCTCGGTGGCCTTGATGTAGGCGAAGCGGATGTCGTCGCGGGCGACGGCGTGCCAGTCCACCGTCTCCTGGAAATAGGAGACGTCGATGCCTTCGATGGTGCTCTTCGAGGGATGGCGGATCTCGAAGGTGTCGCCCCGGAAATGCGGGGTGGCGCGCACCGGGCCATCGTCGAAGTTCAGCGCCGAACAGCCGGCGATCAGCGCCGACAGCGCCAGCACGGCCGAGCGGGGGAAAAACGAGCGGGAGAAGGCCATCGACAAACCCTTGAAAGACGAAACGCGACGGTGGAACCGTCGCGACGCCCAAGCATCCCAGCAGATGGATAAGGATTTGCTAACCACGACGAGGGGGAGGAGCGGGGAAGCCGGAATGGGGCGGCAGACCCTTGTTCGACGCCTTTCCAAGCTCGAACTAAGAGCAACTCCAGCAAAGGTGGGAACCGGTTTTGCGTCCGGAGTTGCGACAAAACAAAGAGATGGAGCACGTTGTCGAACCAAGGTTCGCCAGACGCGCTCTAGTGCCCGAAGAAATGAATATAGCGATCGAAAGCCATGGCTATAATTATCTCAGCTAGAAAGCACTTATAGACAATTCCCATCTGTTTTTCGTATTTTTCTCGATATTTTTGGTTTCTTTCAATCAGCTTGGTCGGCAGGTAGACACCTAGTCCACCCAACACAAATATCTTGGCCTGCTTGTCGTATTGCTCAACGATCGAACTTGCCTTGATGAGAGCGATGATCCCCCAGATCAATGGGCCCACCAAAACGAGCACGAGGAAATATTTGCCCAAGGTTGCCTCCGCCAGCTTTTCGCAGTTTAGGCGAGTTGTGCCGGCTTCGGTAGGAGGTAGTTGGCATCCGAGACAAGTGAACTCCGCGAGGTGCCTCCAGGCGAGATCGTCTACGGCTGAAGCCGGTCACCGCCCATACCTGCGGATTGCCGCGCGGAACAGCGCCCTGTCGGCGCGGGAGTAGTAGAGCCAGGTGTCGTCGCCGCTGACCACCACCGAGGCGGCGAAGGCGATGTCGGTGGCCATGCGGTTCGGCGAGGGCGGCGGGGCGATCAGCGGTTCGATGCAGCGGTCGATCACCTTGCGGTACTCGGCGTCGAAGGCGATCCAGCCGATGCGCCAGCGGGCGTCCTCGGTGGCGCCGTTGTAGAACATCACCGGCTGGTTCTTGTCGGTGGTGAGCAGCGGGCCGGTGGAGAGGTGGAAGTTGTCCCACATGCCGTCGCGCGGCGCGAACGGCTGGCGTTCGTGCTGCCAGGGACCGTCGACGTCGGGGCCCGTCGCCAGACCGATCAGCGAGGCGCCGTTGGCGGCATACTCGTAGAACATCCGCCAGCGGCCGGCCTTGGTGCGGTCGACGGTGGCTTCCTTGACGTTGCCCTCGGACGGGGTCGAGGCCATCGCCACGCCCTTCTTCTTGAGGTGCTCGATGCCGGGACCGGCGGCATAGAGCATCTCGCCATGGCGGCGGTCGGCGGTGACGCCGGTGTAGTAGACGACGTAGCCGCCGTCTGGCAGCTGGACGACCGTCGGGTCCTCGCAGCCGCCGGCATCGTCCGGTCCCGGCCCGGGCGCGATCACCGGCTTGCCGGTGGCGGTGAAGGTCAGACCGTCGTCGCTTTTGGCGTACCAGATGGTGCCGGTGTCGCCCGTCTCGCCCATGCGCGGCACCGCGCGCACCATCATGCGGAAGTCGCGGCCATGCGGCCCTTTCCAGACATAAGGGCTCATCAGGTCGCGCTGGGTGATGGCGTCGGGGCCGTGCACCACGACGGGCTCTATGGTCTCGACGTTGAAATCGACCTCTACCATGTCAGGCTCCCAGCGCCTGTTCGAGCGTCAGTCCGCCGTCGATCGTCAGGATGGCGCCGGTGATGTACTCGGCCTTGTCCGAGCAGAGATAGACGGCCAGCGTCGCCACCTCCTCGGCCTCGCCGGCGCGGCCCCAGGGAATGTGTTCGCGCGCCTCGGCCAGGATCTGCGGATGGACCTCGGCCTCCCGGTTCATCGGCGTCAGGATCATGCCGGGCGCGATGGCGTTGACGCCGATCCGCATCGGGCCGCATTCCACCGCCATGGTGCGGGTGAGGCTGTCGAGCCCGGCCTTGGCCGCGCAATAGTCGGCGCCGCCATAGCGGACCGCGACCGAGTGGATCGAGCTGATGTTGACGATCCGCCCCGGACGTCTCGTCTCGCGCAGGCCGCGCACGAAGGCGCGCGAGGTGAGGAAGGCGCCGGTAAGGTCGGTGCGGATCAGCCTTTCCCACTGGGCGAGGTCCATGTCGGCGACGGTCACGCCGCTCATGTTGAGCCCGGCGCTGTTGATCAGGATGTCGGGCAGGCCCAGCTCGGCGGTCACCGCCGCGAAGGCCTGCTCCACCAGCGCCTCGTCGCCGACGTCGGCGTGGACGGTCATCGCCTTGCCGCTCTTGTCGACGATGCCGTCGCGAACGATGCCCGCAGCGGCGGCATCGGCGTAGAATGTGATCGCGACCGCGGCGCCTTCGGCCGCCAATGCCTTTGCCGTGGCCGCACCGATGCCGGATTCGCCTCCGGTGACGAGCGCGACGCGGCCATCAAGCAATCCCATCGGAACCTCCGGCTTCAAGATAGAAGCGCAGATGACCGGTGTTTGGTTCCGGCCACCGAGGGATTGGATCGAGAATGGCTCCGTCCGGCCCGGAAACCCGGGCTCGGCGGACGCGCGCTAGAGTTTTTCCGGCGAACTCGGGTTCGTCGGGAAAAACTCCAACTCTTTGTCAAGACGCAGTTCCGGGCGCAAGACCGGTTTCCACTCTTGCTGGACCTAAACCGAGTAGCGGCTCGGCAAGACGCCCTTCGCCTCCCGGAAGACCTTGCTGAAATGGCTGAGATTGTCGAAGCCGACGGCGTAGGCGGCTTCGGTCACGCTCGATCCGGCGGCGAGCATCGCCGCCGCCGCGTCCAGCCGGGTTGCGCGCAGATAGGCGTGAACCGAGGTTCCGATGGCCAGGCGGAAGCCCTCCTTGAGGCGGCGTTCGTTGAGGCCGACTTCCCTTGACAGCCTGGCGATCGTCCAGTCGGCGCTGTAGTGGCGCTCGATCAGGTCGATGGCGGCATTGAGCCGCTTCATTTCCTCGCCGGTCAGCGGCTTGAGCGGCGCTCCCCCGGTCTGGCGCGTCACGGCGTCGAGGCCGATGCTGACCGCCTCGATGGCCTTGCTGTAGAGGTAGGCGCGGCGCGCCGGGTCGTCGCCGCGGCGGCAGTGCAGGATGCCGGTCACGATGGCGAGCAGCTCGGGCGGCGCCGTGAAGCCGATCATGAACACGTCCTGTTCGGGCACGCTGTGCTCGGTGATGACCGCGCCCCCGAGGCGGGCGAGGGAAATGCCGCCGAGCTTTTCGAGCAGCGGCTTCTCCAGGCGGATGTCCAGAAAGCTGAGCCGCCGCCCGGCGTCGATCCGGTTGACGCCGCGGGTGACCCTGTCGCAGGCGAAGAAGATCGCCATGCCCGGCTGGATGCGCAAGGGCTTGGCGCCGTCGATGGCCATCGTGCCGGCGCCGTCGAGGAAGATCGACAGCGAGAAGGTGGCCGGCCCCTCCATCTCCGACACAAGATCCTCCGCCGGCAGCGCGTCGATCGCATAGATCGTCACGTCGTCGCCGGGCTGTTCCACCCGCGTCGCCTGTCGCCAGCCGAGCTGGTCGATCTCGGTATCGACCGACGCTTTCCAACTCGTCCGGCCCTCCGCCTCCCGGTGAATGGCCGTGCCGTTTGTCGAGGTCAGCATGGAGTTCATCGGTCCCACCGCTCCGAGGTCTTTAGTCCGGTTTCCGTCAATTCCCGTCCGGAAACCGTTAGCCCCGCCGTTCTTAAACTGGAATATAGAGACCAAGTTTAATCGGCTGGTTCTGGGGGTTCAATATGGTGCGCGGCAGAAAAATGGCTTTGCTGGCCTCGGCTTGTCTTGTGGTGATCGCAGGCTCGCCGTCCCGCGCCGAGCCCGTCGTCGACGAAACGGCCCTGGAGCCGATCACCGTCACGGCCTCCAAGCGCGAACAGGACGTCGCCAAGCTCGACGCCGCCGTGACCGTGGTGAGCGGCGAGGATCTGGCCAGGCGGGGCGTGCGCACGGTCGAGGATCTTCAGAAGGTGTTTCCCGGCGTCAGCATCGGCAACCGGGGCAACCGCGTCTATTCCAACGTGACGGTGCGCGGCATTTCCTCGCCGGACTATTTCAACCCGACCGTCCAGGTCTATGTCGACGGTGTTCCGCAGGTGCCGTCCACCTTCTCGCAAATGCTGGCGGACGTGGAGCGCGTCGAGCTGTTGCGCGGCCCGCAGGGCACGCTCTACGGCGCCAACGCCTATGGCGGCGTGATCAACATCGTCACCAAGAAGAAAACGGCCAACCGCTTCTACGTGGAGACCAACCTGTCGCTCGATGAGCCGTCGGTCGAGATCGGGGGAACGGCGGTTCTCGCGCCGGACGCGCTCTTTCTCGACTATGCCGGCCGCTTCCAGCACTTCTCCGGCGACATCGACGATGCGTCGACCGGAAAGGACGATATCAACACGTCCAACGACGGCTATGGCAGGGCCACACTTCGTTACGCGCCGGTGGGCGGCCCCTTCGACGCAGCGATCAGCTATTCGAAGGAAAAGCTGCTGTCGCACGAAGAGCTTTACTCCTATCAGGCCGATGTCGACGATCGCATCTATCGTAGCGGCGTCTATGGCGAGATCCCCGATCTCAGGCGCGACGTCACGACCCTTTCCGGCCAGATGAACTATCGCTTCGGCGATTTCACGCTGTCCAGCATCACCGGCTACCAGAAGAGCGAGGTGGAGCGCGACTTCTCCGCCGGGGCCGGCAGCCGGTACCACTGGCCGCACGATGACGAGATGATCTCGCAGGAGTTGCGCCTGAGCTATGAAGGCGACCAGTTCAGCGGCGTGACGGGGCTGTGGCTCAGCCATGACGACTTCATGGGCTGGAAGAGCGCGATCGCGCCCTATTACGGAGCGGCGACCAACAACGTCGTGTCCGACAGCGTGGCGGCGTTCGGCGAACTGACCTGGCATGCAACCGAGGCGCTCGACCTGACGGGCGGCCTGCGCGCCACTTACGACCGCTCGACCATCGACGCCTTCCGCGCCGACGCCTACAGCACGGGCATGGGCTTCGACTTCGACCGCAAGGCCGACTTCAACAGCCTGCAGCCGAAGTTCGCCGTCGGATATCAGCTCCTGCCGGAGATGCGCCTGTTCGGCATCGTCTCGCGCGGCTACAAGCCGGGCGGCTTCAATCGCAGCATCTCGTCGTCGATCGACGCCGCCTCTTACGATCCGGAATCGAACTGGAACTTCGAGGCGGGCGTCAAGTCGACGCTGCTCGACGGCACTGTCGATCTCTCGGCCAGCCTTTATCACATCCGCTCGACCGACAAGCAGATCTACGTCGGCGCGATCGGCCAGCAGTTCATCCGAAACGCCGGTGAGGCGACCAGTACCGGCATCGAGCTGGAGGCCAGCTGGCACGCCACCGATCGACTGACGCTGACCGGCAACGCAGCCTTCGGCCGCTCCGAGTTCACCGACTTCACCGACCCCTATACCGGTGTCAGCTACGACGGGAACCGGATTCCCTATGCGCCGGACGCGACCGCCCATCTGAATGTCGCCTATGTGCTGACCGACGATCTGCTTGGCGGCAGCCTGACGGCCAATGGCGCCGCCAACATAGCCTCGAAGACCTGGTTCGACGAGGCGAACACCACGGGACAGTCGGCTTATGCGACATTTGATGCCAGCCTCGACTTCGTGCGCGACGATGGCTTCTCGGCCCGGCTCTACGTCAACAACATAGCCGACAAGTCCTACAAGACCTCGGGTTACGTGAGCGGCGCCTCCGAACTGGGCACGCTGGGCCAGGGGCGCACCATCGGTCTCACGCTGCGCAAGGAATTCTGATCCGTGAGGCGGCAGAAATCCTCGTGGTCGCTGCCGGGGCTGTTCGTGGCGGCGGGTGGCATCTACACGGCACAGAGCCTTGTCGGAGGACTGACCTTTCTCGGCCTTCCCGCCGTGCTGCGCGCCGAGAACGTGGCTCTCGACCGGATCGGCCTCGTCTCCCTGGCCATGCTGGTGTGGGCGTTGAAGTTTCTGTGGGCGGCGCCGGTGGAAGCGTTTCGGGTCGCGGCCGACGGCAGGCGCCGCTCCCGCATGGTCATCCTGGCGGGGGAAACCGTCGTCGTGCTGGCGCTGGCGGCTTTCGGCATGGTGGGCAGCGGCGGCTTTTCGCTGCTTCTCGCCCTGCTGGTCCTCATGGCGGTCGCTTCGGCCACGGCCGACATCGCCTGCGATGCCTTCCTGATCGAGCAGTTCTCCCAAGAAAAGCGGGGACTTGCCAATGTCGCCCAGGTGGGAGGCGGCTATCTTGGTCTGATCTTCGGCGGCGGGCTGTTCGTTGCGGCGAGCGCTGCCATCGGCTGGATGGCAGCGTCCTTGCTGTTGGCAGGGCTTGTCGTCGTCCTCAGCATTCCGATGGCCCTGGTCCGGGAGGGTGGGACGACGCGGCGCGCACCCTCGCAGGCCCCGGCCTTGCTGACGGCGCTGCTGCGGCGCGAGGTCAGGATCGGTATCGTCATGACCATCCTGTTCGAAGCGGGAGGGCGTCTGGCGCAGGCGCTTGCCGGTCCGTTCCTGATCGACGCCGGTCTGTCGCTGACCAGCCTGGGGCTCATCAATGGCGTGGGCGGCGTCGGGGCGGGCCTGCTGGGCACGGCCTTCGGCGGCCTGCTGGCGCATCGGTTCGGGGCGAGGACGGCCATGTTCCGCGTCGCCTGCCTGCACGCCGTTTCGCTTGGCGCGCTGACCGTCGTCCTGTTCGCCTCCGACAGGCTGTGGCTGCTGGCCGGGCTGTTCGTGCTCGAAAGCGGCATGATGGCCGCCGGCTTCGTCGTCAGCTATGCCCGCCTGATGGCCTTTGCCTCTTCGTCGCAGCCCGGTGTCGACTTCACGCTGTTTCAGTGCGCCAGCGCCGTTGCCGCCGCGCTGTGCGGCCTGGGCGGGGCCATGCTCGCGTCGCGCTTCGGCTACGGCCCGGTGTTCGGCATCGCCTTGGCTGGCGCTGCCTGCGTTCCCTTGCTGCTCCTCCGCCTGGAGGCTCGTCTCGATAAAGGAGTTCCCGCATGACCAGGCCGCTTGCCGTCATCGTTGGCGCCGGTGTCGCCGGCCTCGCCGCGGCCTGGTGGCTCGACAGGGCGGGGTGGCGCTCGCTGGTCGTCGAGCGCGCGCCGGAGCTGCGGGAGAACGGCTACATGCTGGGCCTGTCCGGTCTCGGTTTCGAGACGGCCCGACGGATGGGGCTCGTCGAGCGGCTCGAGGCCGCCTCCTTCCGGATCGACGAGAACGTCTACCGCGACAGCAGCGGTCGCGAGTTGCTGCGGCTGCGCTACCGCGATTTCATTCGCGACCTTCCCTACGTCGCCATCCGCAGGACCGACCTGGTTCGCACGCTGGCCGAAAACCTGCCGGACAGCGCCGAGATCCGTTTCGGCGAGACGGTTGCGGGCTTCGAGGACAAGGGCGACCGGGTCGAGGTGGCGCTGGCCGGCGGCGAGCGGGTGGAGGCCGCATTACTGATTGGCGCCGACGGCTTTCGCTCCGCCACCCGGCAGGTGCTGTTCGGCCCCGATCGCGACTGCCTTCAGCCGCTCGGCTACTACTTCTCGGTCTACGACGTCGATGCGCCCAAGGCGTTCACGACCGATTTCGTCTCCTATGCCGAGCCGGGGCACCTTGCCGAGTATTACGCGCTCCACGACGGGCGCCTCGCCGCCATGCATGTCTGGCGCGACCGGCGACCGGGGCTCGAACGCGCGCCGGACAAGCTCGCCCTGCTGAGAGAGGTCAGCGCCCGCAGCCATCGACAGGTGCGCGACCTGCTCGATCACGCAGAGCGGGCCGGCGAAACCCCGGTCGTCGACAGCCTGACCATGATCGACCTGCCGAACTGGTCGAAGGGCAGGGTGCTGCTTCTGGGCGATGCCGCCCACTGTCTGACGCTGGTTTCGGGGCAGGGCGCCGGCATGGCCCTCGCCTCCGCCGAAATGCTGGAGCGGGCCTTGACCGAGACCGGCGATCTTCTTCCGGCCCTTGCCCGCCATGAGGCACGCTTGCGGCCCATCATCGGACGGCTTCAGACGCGGAGCCGCAAGATGGCGCGCGTCTTCATTCCCCAGACGGCTTTCGCTTTCCGCATGCGCAACTTCATCATGCGGCACATGCCAAGATCCTTGCTATCCCGCTACTTCAGCGGTGCCATTCGGTCGGAGATAGAGTTGGCCAAGCAGTGATGCGTCGGGACTGTCCGCATGGGCGGCGCTTGTCGGCTCGATCCGGAGCCTGTTTTCGCGCAACTCCGGACACAAGACCGATGCCCGCTTTTGCCGGATCTGTTCTGGTTCCGCCATTTGCGCCGGAGTTCCCCTCGACAGGCCGATCGAGAGGCTTGAGCTCAAGGCCGTCGCGCGGGCATGGTCTGTCGCAAATTTTCGGGCAAGGCGGGACATCATGCGCACCGATCTTCATCAGGCGAACCGCCTGTCCTGGAACGCGGCGACGGTGGCGCACAACAGCCACAAGGGCGATCAGGCGGCGTTCTTCCGGAACGGCGGCTCGACGCTGTTTTCCGAGGAGCTCGATCTGCTCGGCGATCTCGATGGGCTGAGCCTCGTCCACCTGCAATGCAATTCGGGACAGGACAGCCTCAGCCTTGCCCGGCTGGGCGCCGAGGTGACCGGCGTCGACATTTCCGACGAGGCGATCGATTTTGCTGGCCGACTGTCGAGGGAGAGCGGCGTTGCCGCCACCTTCGAGCGCGCCGACGTGTTCGACTGGCTGGAGGCGGCGGGCCGCGCCGGCCGGTCGTTCGACCGGGCGTTCAGCTCCTATGGCGCCATTCTCTGGCTGTCGGATCTCATGGCCTGGGCGCGCGGCATCGCCGGCGTGCTCAAGCCGGGCGGCCGCTTCGCGCTGGTGGAGTTCCACCCGCTGGTGATGGTGTTCAACGAGCGCTGGCAGCCGCATTACGACTATTTCGGCGGCGCGGTGATCGAGGAGGCGGGTGTCGGCGATTATGTGGCCCAGTCGGGTGGCGGCCTGACGCCGGACGGCACGCTGGTCGGCGTCGCCGACTTCCAGAACCCGCATCGTTCCTACGAGTTCGCCTGGGGGCTGGCGGACGTGGTGTCGGCGCTGCTCGCCGCCGGACTCAGGCTCGATCGGCTGACCGAGTATCCTTACGCCAACGGCTGGCGCGGCTTCGAGCGGATGCGCGACCTCGGCGGCCGGCGTCTGGCGCCGCCGGAGGATATGCCGCTGATACCGCTGATGTATGGGCTGGTCGCAAGCAAACCGGCCTGATCCGGTACGACAAAACGCCCGAACCGGTCAGGTATCGAGCGCTCGACGTCGTATCGAAGTGTCGGCGTGATGCCGTGCTGTCCTCAGAGGCCGTAGCCACGGCGGGCGCGGCTGTGGAGGGGCCGCTCGCGGGCCTGGTTGAGGTAGGCCATGTCGCGCTCGATCTGGGCGGGAAGGGGGAGGGCCTTGGCGGCGCGCTTGAGGGTGGCGAACATCTTGATTTTTCCTTTCCTAGACCGGAGGTTTCCGGCCTCTTTTCTCTTCATCTCTTTGACGCCCTCAATATAGGCCCTCTCGGCCTTGCGGCCTAATCGCAAGTTCTGAAGGTGGCCTTCAGTTTTCCTGTAGGTAAAAACCCCATTGATACGCGTTCCGCTTGATCCGGACTCATCCGGCTCAAGCGGGTTTCGGCCTGACCGGCCGGCGCCCGGTCGGGCGCTTCCGCTTCCGTCAGGTTCCGCCCGAAAGGTCGAAACCCGACGGAAACGGTATGACGCCGTCGCCGCCGGTGTCGGCGCAGCGGCCGAATATGCTTTCGCGTCCTCGACGCTCGCTTTCAGTTTCGCACCATCCTCATGCAATAAATCGCGAGGAAGGAAGCGGCTTGTCGATGGCTATACTTTCGTCTGCCAGGTGGATTAACCGATATTTATCGCCGTGGCGGATAGTCTTTCCTTGGAGTGACCCAGGTCAGACGCAACCAAAATTTGCAAAGGGTGCTGATGCGCATTCGGCTTGTTGTGGTGTTCGTCATTTTTGTCTGCCTTGCGCCATTCCTGGTGAAGCAGATCCTCGTGGCGAACCGGGAGAGGGCGGAGTCTCTGATGGAGATGGAGCGCAGCATGCGCACATCTCTCGAACGCGTTCAGGACATGCTGCTCGAAACCCAGGCCGATGTTGAGAACATCGCGTCCAGCATCTCCATCAGCAACTCGTTTCAGAACACCTCGCCGGAGCAATGCTCAAGGCGGCTTTCCAAGCTGGGGAACCTCTATACCAGCATCGAGCATCTCTCCATCCTGACGCCGAAGGCGATCGTCTACTGTTCGTCCATTGCCGAGGCGCACGGGCTGCAGGTGAAAACCACGGACAAATTCTTCAAGAGCGTGCACAACAACGATACCTATTGGGGTGATCCGCAGGTCAGCCACATATCCCGGACGCTGGTCGTTCCATCCGTGACGGCCATCCGCAACGACCTCGACGTCGACTACCTCGTCGTCGCCTCGCTGAAGGCGGAGACCGTTCTCAACAAGGCGTTGACCTTGTTCGACATTGCCCTGGCGGAAGCGGCGATCATCGGCACCGAGGGCGGCATCCTCATCTCCAAGCTCTTTTCGGCCGGACAGCCGGTCATCGGCGGCGACCTCGTCGAGAGAAACCTGGGCAGCTTTCTCGATGTCCGGCAGGAAAACCTGAACGGCGGCGCGCCCTACTACGTCGGCACGCTGAAGCTGCCGATGAACAATTCCCGGCTGCTTGTCCTCTCCTCGCTGGACGTCGTCAACGATCACGCCTGGAGCAGGTTGAAGTCGGCGGTCCTGACCTCGGTCGGCGAAACGGTGGTGCTCGCCGCCATCATGATGTTCCTGGCCGAGTTCTTCTTCATCCGGAACCTGCGCCGCATCGGCGCTCTCGCCGGCGAGATCAGCGCCGGCAAGCCGGGGCAGCGGATCTCCGTCCGCTCGCCCATCGCCGACTTCAACCGGCTGACGTCGGCGCTCAACCTGATGGTCGACACGCTGGAGGATACCAGTCTGCATGACGCACTGACCGGCATCGCCAACCGCCGGGCGCTCGACGGCCATCTCGGCGTATGCGACCGCCTGCTCGCCGAGGGCAAGGGGGCGATCGCCGTCGCCATGATCGACATCGACAATTTCAAGCTGTTCAACGACCGCTACGGCCACGCGGCGGGCGACCGGACGCTGCGCAGCGTCGGGCAGACCCTCAGGCGGTTCGGCAAGCGCCAGGGCGAGATGGCCGCCCGCTATGGCGGCGAGGAGTTCACGCTGGTGGTCGGCGATGGCGATACGGATCAGCTTCGGGCGCATCTCGAAGCCTTCCGGCGGGCGGTCGAGGACCTGAACATCCCGCATCCGGACTCGCCGCATGGCCGCGTCACGGTGAGCATCGGCTATGCCGTGGCCTTGCCGGGAACCACCACGCAGCAGGCCATAGAGCGCGCCGACGAGGCGCTCTACCGCTCCAAGGACGGCGGGCGAAATCGCGTCAGCGGCGAGCTGCACCTGTGCCCGGCCTGACGGACCGCATACGACAAAGCGCCCGAACCGGTCAGGTATCGAGCGCTCGACGTCGTGTGGTCTGTCAGGTTTGCCTCAGAGGCCGATGGTCCGCTGGAAGGCGCGGCTGTCGAGGTAGCGTTCGCGGGCCTCGAGGTCGTAGCGGTCGGTGGCCTGGTTGAGGTAGTCCATGTCGCGCTCGGCCTGGGTCGGGGCGCGGAGGAGCTGGGCGGTACGCTTGAGAGCGTTGAACATTCTGTCTTCCTTTCCTGACCGGCATATTCCAGTCTCTTTCTCTTTTCTCTCTGACGTCCTCAATATAGGCGCGGAAAGGCTTGCGACCTAATCGCAAGTTCTGAAGGTCGCTTTCAGTTTTTCTATAGGTGAAGGTACGGAGCTGAGCCTCACGTCGCCATCTGCATGGCGAGCCAGCGGCCGGGCGGCATGCCGAAGGCGTTGCGAAAATGGCGGGTGAAGTGGGCCTGATCGGCGAAGCCGGCGTCGAGAGCCGCGTCGGCGAGGCGGGTTCCCTGGGCGATCAGCCGCTTGGCGCGGTCGAGCCGGCGCATGACCAGGAAGCGGTGCGGACTGGTGCCGGTGAGGCGGCGAAACTGGCGCGCCAGCTCGTAGCGGTCGAGGCCGGTGACCGCCTCCAGCGTCTCCGAGCGGACGGTCTCCAGGGCATGGGCTTCGAGATAGTCGCGGGCGCGCCGCACGGCCGCCTCGGCGGTGGCCGATGATCGCTGCCGCATCGTCCCCGCCTGCCGGGCGAGGCCCGTAGCGACGCGCATCAACACGTCGTCCATCTGAAGGTCGCCCGGCTCGCCATCCAGATCGGCGAGGATGTCGGCCAGCGCCCGCCAGAGGCCGGCGTCGCGCACCACGGGATCGGCGACGAAGGGCAGGGCGCCGGGCGAGGCTTGGGTGGCGGCGATCATCTCCGGCGGCAGATAGATCATGCGGTAGATGAGGCCGGCCTCGTCGCCGGCCGCGCCGTCGTGCAGCTCGTCGGGGTGCAGCACGATGACGTTGCCGGGGCGGCTGAACCGCTCGGCGCCGCGATAGCGGAAGGTCTGCACGCCGTGGAGCGTCAGTCCCAAGGCGTAGGTGTCGTGGCGGTGCGGCGAGAAGCCGTTGCCGTGAAAGCGCGCCTCCAGCCGCTCGACGCCGCCATCGTCGATGGAAACCCGCAGCCGATCGCTGAAGCGGCCGCACGAACGTTCAAGACCGGCGGCGGTGCCGGGCATTATCTCGTCGGCTCTTTCGACCCCTCGCACGGAGTTTGCCGGCATGTTCGACACCAAGATCGTCCTCGTCGTCCGCGATGACCTTGCCACCTGGCAGAAGCTCAACGTCACCGCCTTCCTGACGAGCGGCATCGTCGCGCAAACGCCAACGATCATCGGCGAAGCCTACCGGGACGCGGCGGGGAATGTCTACAACCCGATGTCCATCCAGCCGATGGTGGTGCTGGTGGCCGACCAGGAAACGCTGCGCACCATCCACAGGCGGTCGCTTGAGCGCGGGGTGACGACGTCGGCCTATGTCGAGGAAATGTTCGCCACCGGCCACGACGCCGCCAACCGCGAGGTGTTCGCCAAGTTCTCGCCGGAGGATGCCAAGCTGGTGGGGCTGGCGCTGCGGGCGGAGAAGAAGGTGGCCGACAAGATTACCAAGGGGGCGAAGATGCACCCGTGAGGGGAGCGCTTCGTCAATAAGTTGTAGCCGCTACTGGCGCATGTTTCGAGCCGCACCATATGGTGAGCGGTAACAATCAGGCATGCGCCAGAGGCATAGATGTACGAGAAGGACCCGTCCGGCTTCCATGACGCCTTGGGTTTAGCGCGGTCCGCCGCGCTGGAACACATCCGGGCTCCTCATCGCAACTCCGACTGTGCGCCCGAGAGCGACGAGTCCGAGCAAGGTTCTGTCGGCCAACCTTCCAACGCCCCGAATTTTTCCGAGGGGCAGGAAGCTGGCTCCAACCGATCCCTTGGCGAGAAAGTCATTGATGACATGGCGGTCTCGCTGCTTGACGGAGTA
The DNA here is from genome assembly GCF_023721755.1 of Pleomorphomonas sp. NRK KF1. Classification (GTDB taxonomy): domain Bacteria; phylum Pseudomonadota; class Alphaproteobacteria; order Rhizobiales; family Pleomorphomonadaceae; genus Pleomorphomonas. The sequence continues at coordinate 83,608 of NZ_JAMDLH010000008.1, forward strand.
ATGGACGCCCTGTTTTCCAACTAGTGACTCAGCAGTAGGCCATGGTGGCGCGCTGCCGCGCCGCGTCCATTACAAGGCTGCTACAATCTGTTGGACGACTCCGAGACCTTGATGGACCACAGCAACCCCCGCCCTGAGGGACGCTAGGCCGGACGCGGCGGTGGGGGCTACTCCTCGGCGACTCGCCGCGATGCTGAAAGCTGAACCTGCATTTCGTGTACAAGTTCAGCTTTCCCGAGATCGTCTCCGGCGTTGACTAGAGAGTCTTTAGAAGATCGGCGACTTTTTCTGTGCTCACGTTGGGGATCAACGCAAAGCCATAGTTCTTGTCTTTGTTGATGTAGGCGCGATAGGCTTGGAAGTTGATGAAACACGGCGACTCTTTTCCTGTGCAGCTCGCCAGTTTCTCCCTCGAGAGGTCTATCGTTGCTTTGCCTCCCTTGTCGCCCGGAACCGTCAGCTCCAGTTTCCCCTCGGCGGTGTTTGTGGCAAGCAGTTCCGCCTTGTCGCTGACGATTACGCCGCGAACGATAAGGTAGGCGAGGCCGGAGTTCGGCTTTGCGGCCTGTTCCAGAAGCCAGCCTCCGTCAACATCCTCTCCTTCGTTTCTCTTTCTGACGATTTCTTTCGATATCGCCGTGATAACCGAGCTGTAGGTTCTGTTGACGGCATTGGACGCCTTGATCGAGACGTTGTTTCGGATAGCGGCCGATGCGTTGGCCTTGACGGTCGCCGTGACGCCGGCATCGAAGGAAATGGAAGATATTTTCGAGGCGACCATGGTTGTGGGGCCCGAAGTGGACGGCGTGGCAGGGAAGGGTATCGGGTCAAGCTGTGTCAGCGTGTTCGCTTTCATGTCCCAGAGGAAAAGCTGACCGACCTCAATAAGCCCACTATTGTAAACCCCGAGCGATGTGGCGGGGTAATCGAAATGTGGGACAACGGTGCTGCACCCCGTAACCAGCGTAAGGGCGCAGATAGTCGATAGAATAGTCTTCATTGAGGACCCCCTGCCATTCCTGTTTTGGCTGAACGTTAGTTTTTCTGCTTTTTTGTGTCGTGAAAATTCAGGCGGAAAAGCCGTCTTGGACGTATATTTGTCTTATAGATACTATATATTGTTTATGGGTATGCTCTATCGGCCGGTTACATTCCAGCCATTCTCATGCGAGGCTATGGACTGCTTTTGATCTCAATTCTAGATTTATGGCTGTCCCGGTACACACTCTAGTGCATTATTTTCTGAAAGCAATTCGAAAATTTATATTTGGAGTCGGGATGGGTCTCTGCTGTATTCTTCTTTTGTTTTAATTGTATTATCTCTGTATATTCCTGTTGCTTTCTGTTTAAGTGATTCATTTTCTAGGTGAAATTACGTAAACGTGCCGCCGGTCGGGGGCGATTGCGTGCGTTTTTGGCGTTATCCGGCTATTTCCTGGTACTTTGAATCTTGACGGGGCATGGCAGTCGGGGCTGTACCGAAAGTATAGTCTGGGTATCTTGTGTTTCATATGTCGGTGGTATCGCGTCGCGGTCGTGTTCGCCAAGTTTTGGCCGGAGGAGGCGAGGCAGTTGGGGCATCGCGGTGCGGGCCGAGACGAAGGTGGTCGACAAGATCGTGAAGGGGGCGGAGATGCACCCGTGAGGGGAACGATTACGTCAATAAGTTGTGCTCACGACTGGCGCATGTTTCGAGTCTCACCATATGGTGAGCGGTGACAATCAGGCGGCAGAGGCATCGATGTATGAGAAGGACCCGTCCGGCTTCCATGACGCCTTGGGTTTAGCGCGGTCCGCCGCACTGGAACACATCCGGGCTCCTCATCGCAGCCCTGAGCATACGCCCGCGAGCGATGATTCCGAGCAAGGCTCTGCCGGCCAACTTACCAACAACCCGGAGTTTTCCGATGGGCAGGAAACTGGCTCCGAGCGATCTCTTGGCGAGAAAATCAGCGATGGCATTGAGTTCGGGCTGATTGATGGAATACTGGACGCCTTGTTTTCCAACTAGTGACTCCGCAATAGGCCGTGATGGCGCGCTGTTCGCACAGCGTGCATAACAAGGTTGCTACAATCTGCTGGGCGTTTCCGAGGCGTAGATGGACCATAGCGACCCTTTCGGACTTTACCGCGCCCTCGATTTGACGCCGGCAGCCACGACCGAAGAGCTCAAGCGGGCTGTCAGATATCCCTTTTTCTTGCGTTCGGGGGGCGAGTCCGACAAGCCGTTCGAGGAAGCTCTTCGCCTGGCTCCCCAAGCGTACGACATCCTGAACGACCCGGCTCGCAAGGCCAATTACGACTGGTTCGCCCGCAACCTGCCCGAGGTGGACGGGGAAACCGACTGGGCTGACAAGTTCGATCTCAGGTCCATCGTCGACGGTCCGACCCATTGTTCCAGTTGCGGACGAGTGACGCCTCTGCCGCGCTATGTTCAGATCTCCGAGGTCACGAGATCGTTCAACGCTTACGCCCGCACGACACAGGAAGAAGGCCTGCTTTGCGCCGACTGCGCCAAGACCTTTACGCGGAAAAGCGCGCTCACGACGCTGTTTTCCGGCTTCCTGTCGAAGGGGGGACCTTACAAGGCCACCTGGAGCTGGTTGAAAAACGGCCAGCGCGGGCATCATCTCAAGGCGACTGACGAGCGATTGGCCTTGCACAACGCCCGTGCCTATCTGGAGCGGCGCGACGTCAAGCTGGCCTACGCCCTGGCCAGGATTGCCGCGAAGTCCAGGGATGAGGATACCGCCGGTCAGTCGGCGGCGATCATGCGGGAAATCGAGGCGGCAGGGGGCGATTACTGGAACTACAAGTTGCCGGACCCCTGGGTCGTGCCGGCAGGCGAAAGGGCCGTCTATGCCATCCTGCCGTTCGCCATTGTGACGGCCTTTATCGCTTTCATCTACGGCTACGCTGCGCGGCAGAATGAGCGTGCTTTTCGTCCGGTCGCGGTAAACGGCGTCTCCATCCCGGTGTGCAGGGAACTGCCGCGAAATGGCGACATCCTGACGCGCCAGACGCCCGGCGGCGGGGAGATCACCCTCAGGATCTGGAACAAGACCAACCAGAACGCCATACTGAAGATCAGGGACGGTCAGTCAGGGACAGTGTTGGCCTCCGTTTTTGTTGCGTACCAGAACAGCTATGATTTCGAGGCTTTCACGGGCCGAGGCTATAGACTGCAATATGCCCTTGGCAACAGATTGGACGCTTCTTGCAAGGAGATCATTGATCCGGATTGGGAAGCGGAGTTTCGAAAGGTGGACGCGGAGTCATTTTATATTGAATATGGAAACAGGAATATTGACGCTTATCAGATGGAATATGGCAGCCACCGTGCTGGCCGTAGAATAACAAGCAGGGAGTTCGACAAGCCCTAAGGCGGCTGGGACGGATGCCGGTGGGCAGTCCGCCATCGTCTCGGTCGGTATGGGGTTCTCTTTCCGAAATCACAGCCAACACTTCGGCGCAGTAACGAAATCGCAGCCCAACGGGGCCGTAGATCCTTCCCCAAGGGCGATCCACCTGCAGGCGAGTTTCCGAGACCTGGATGAACACGCACGACCCCTTTGGATACTATCGCCTGTTGGGCCTGCCTCCGTGGGCTCCGATGAAGAGGATCAGGGAGGCCAGTCATAGCCCCCACTACATTCCCTCGGGCGATGAATCCGACAAGGTTTTCGCCGAGGCGTTTCGCCGGACGCCCGAGGCTCACGCGGTTCTCAGCGACCCGGCGCGCCGGGCCAACTACGACTGGTTTGCCCGCAACCTGCCGCCGGAAGCCATCGAGCCCGATGGTTCCGTCCGGTATGACCTCAAGCTCATTCCCGATGGGCCGCTCCACTGTTCACGGTGCGGCAGGGTCGCGCTGCAGCCTCGCTACGTCACGCTCTGGTATGTCGAGGAGGTGGACGGCTATTCGCAGGCGGTCGGCCGAGAGGATTTTCTGTGCGTCGATTGTGCCAGGGACGGCCGGCGTTTCAACTCGTTCGGCGAGTTCGTCAGCGGTGTGCTTGATTTGTTTATCCATCCGAACTCCGTTGATCGCAACCGTTTTCGCCATTCCGTCGTGGGGCTCTTCAAGGTCGGGATGGGTGAGAAGCACGATAGGATCACCGACGCGAAGCTGATCCTGCATAACGTACGCGCCTTCCTGGAGCAGGGCGACATCAGGACGGCCTATGGCCTGGCGAGGCTGATCCGGACATCCGGGGACGAGGGGATCGCCAGCGAGGCAGCCCAGATCGTCCGCATCATCGATGCGTCCGGCGCCGATACCTCCGGCTGAACCATCAAGGACGACTGGGCCCTGTCGGAAGAGGGCAAGCGGCTCTACCGGATGATGGGGTTCATCGTGCCGGCGGTGATCATCGTCGCCCTGTATTTCTACAACGGGCAAGGGAACGCGGTGCCGGCGAGGCCCGCCATGGTGGATGGCATAGCCGACGTGTTTTGTGCTCACCCGCCTGAGGAGGGCTTGCTGGCGCCTCAGATCAAGACAGGCGGTGACCTGACCTTGCGTATTCGGAATACCTCCCTTCAGGACGCCGTCGTCAAGATCCGGGATGGAACGTCGGCGGTTGTCGCGAGCGCCTTTCTCAAGCGAGATGGCAACATCGACATTACGGGCCTGCCGAGTGATGACTACAAAATCCAGTTTCAGCTCGGATATCGTCTCGACCCGACTTGCAAGGGCTTTTCAACAGCGGATGTTTTTGAAAAGAGCGACCCCGGCAAGCCCTTGGTGTTCGATGGAAGGAAGATCATCGAATACAAGCTGGTCGCATTTGGTTCGGCAAATCGGCGATTGTTCAGATCGGAATTTCTCGCGCCTTAGAACTGATTCAACGTCGTCTTGCTGGTATCTTTCACCCCGCCACGCGTCCCAACAACGGCAGCGTGAATCCCAACTTGGCATATGTTCTTGCCATTTGGCGGATTGAGCCTATATTCACGTCAAATGACAGGACGAGCCATGATGCTGCAACCCATCGAAGCCTATCCGATCGAGCGCACTGACAACGCCAGCATCACCGAAGAGGAAGCGGCGGCGCTGGCGCGGGCGACGGTCAATCTGTTCAAGGCGTGGAAGCTTACGGATGCCGAGGCGACGACGCTGCTCGGCGGGTTGTCGACGCGCACCTGGGCGCGCTGGAAGGAAGGCAATATCGGGCGGATCGACCGCGACCTCCGCATGCGGATGGCGCACCTGATGGGCATCCACAAGGGGCTGCGCTACCTCTTCAAGGAGCCGGCGCGCGGCTATGAATGGGTGAAGAAGCCCAACGACACCTTCGACGGCCGGTCGGCGCTGGACCTGATGCTGCGCGGCGAGCTGTCGGACCTCCAGGATATGCGCGCCTATCTCGACGCCGAACGGGGCGCGTGGTGACGGAGGCGGCCAGGATGATTGCTGGTGTGGTTCGGCGGCGGGTGACGTGGCCGAGGACCTACCGCATCATCCGCTCCATCCATCCGCCGATCGACCTGTTCGAGGATATCGCCGACCCGCGCGACTGGGAGGCGCTCGCCGCCGTCGAGGAGAAGACCAATCCGCGTGTGCGCGGTGTGATCGGCGACCTTGCCAAGGTGCCGAAGCATCGGCGCGTCGGCGGCGCCGGCGCCAGCTATCTGATGGCGCCCTTCGTCCACTCATCGCCGCTCCGCCCCGGCCGCTTCACCGACGGCAGCTATGGCCTCTACTACGCCGGCGACAGCGAGGACGTGGCGATCGCCGAGACCATCCACCACCACCAGCGCTTCATGGCGGCGACGCGCGAAGCGCCGGGCTGGACGGCGGATTTCCGCGTGCTGGTGGGGGCGGTGGATGCCGATCTCGACGACGTCGGCACTGTCCCCGGCGCGCTCGACCCCGACGACTACAGCGCTTCGCAAGCCCTGGGGCGGCAGTTGCGCGCCGCCGGCAGCGACGGCGTGGTCTACCCGAGCGTGCGGCGGGCCGGCGGCTGGTGCATCGGCATCTTCTGGCCGAACGTGATCCCCATCCCCGTTCAGGGCGCGCACTACTGCTACCACTGGAACGGCGCGCGGGTGGATTTCGTCAAGCGCTACGAGGCGGACGGGGCGAACGCGGTGTTCGAGGTTGTTTGAAGGCGCCAGCGCTCGAACCATGGATTGCAAGCTGTGGACGGGTTGGCCGTTTAATCTGTCTTTTGCAACTCTCACGATATGATCAGGGGACTGGTTTGTCGCAGCCGAGGGGCGGATTGCGGGACTTCCGGTCAGGCGCGGCTGGCGCTCACATCCAGCTCTCTCGGCGGGTGCGGTATGGCTGTGTCCTTGATGTCTATCTTGAGCCGCAGTGCATGGCTCGCCCTGTTCCTGGCCTTGTTGTCCGGCTCCGCCTCGGCTTCCGAGGAAGAATATTACCGCCACGACATGCCATATGCCTCTGAGGGCAACTGGAGGATTTCGGTCAATTTGGCCCGAAAATCCTGCTTCATGGCTAGCGGCTCCAAGAGCGAAGCCGGCTTCCAGGTTGGCGGCGACCAACGTAGCGGCACGATGAGTTACTTCTTCCTGTTCGATACGCCGCCCGGGACATACAGGAACTACGAAAAAGTCGTCGTCACCATCAAGTACGATCAGCGCAGCCGATGGGTCGGCAATGGCTTTAGTTTGACGTTCGGTGATCACAGTGGCGTCGGCATTCAAGGCGTCGACGTAAAAGTCATCAATGAAATCGCCGATGCGAAATACCTCAACCTGACAGTCAACGATCGCGACCTCGGCAATTTTTCTCTGGCTGGCAGTCGAAAGGCTCTTGCCAAGATGCGTCAATGCATCGCGGCGATGAACATCATCGACATCTCGCTGGCAGCAATTGCCGGGGGGAATGGAGAAAACGTCGCCTGGCCGACCCCGACACCGAAAGAGGGAGACGTCCAACACGGCGATGCATTGCCCGGCGGCGCCGAGGATGGCTCGTCCTTTGGAAACGGCAAGGAATCCATCCCGGAATCCACCGCGCTCGGCGAAGACTATTACGCCAGTGACAGGATATACGCCAAGGAAGGCAACTGGTGGATTTGGGTCACGCGAGCCCGAAAATCCTGTTCCATGGCTGCCACCTTTGCGGGCGATGCCGAAATCACGGTCGGCGGCGACCGTCGTAATGACAAGCTGGCCTACTTCTTCTTGTTCTCCAAGGCGTCATGGGAGTACGAGCAGGGGAAAGACTATGAGGTGACCGTCGACTACGATGGACACAGCACGTGGGCTGGCGATGGGGTTGGCGTGGTGCTCACCGGGCAGAATGGTGTTGCTCTCGAGGGCGTCCATGCGGAGGCCGTCGATGAGTTTGCTGCTGCGAAGACCCTCGGCCTGAAGATCGGCAGTCGCGAACACGGCGTGTTCGACCTCAGCGGCAGCCGGGCGGGCATTGCCAAGTTGCGCGAGTGCATCGCGGCGGTGGATGACGGACGCATTTCGCTGGCGGAGATCAGCGGGGGAGAGAGGGCGGACATTCCGTCTCCTTCGGTGCCGGCTCCCACACCGAAAGAGGACGAAACCCGGCCCGATGATGCGCCGCACGGCAGGGACGACGGCGGGCCGCTACCCGGTAAGGGCAAGGAGCCCGTCGTGGTGAGCGGTTCCGGCTTCTTCGTCGACGAGGCCGGCTACCTGCTGACCAACGCCCATGTGGTCGAGGGCTGCGGCAACGCCAGGCTGCGGTTCGAAGGGCGAACCGAGCCAGCCCTCATCGTCGCGCGGGAGAGAGACCATGACCTCGCCCTTCTGAAAATGCGCGGGCGAAGCCCCGCCGTCGCCACCTTCCGTGGCGGGCCGCCGATCCGCCTGGGTGAATCCGTGGTGGTGTTCGGCTATCCCCTGTCGGGCTATCTGTCGAGGAGCGGAAACCTCTCGACCGGGCTCGTGGCCTCGCTGGCCGGTGTCGAGGACAACGAGGCGGAGATGCAGATCTCGGCCCCCGTTCAGAGCGGCAACAGCGGTGGCCCGGTGGTCGATCAGTCCGGCCATGTCGTCGGCGTCGTCGTCGCCAAGTCGAACACGACGACCATCGACGACGACTATGTCGAGGTGATCCAGAACGCCAACTTCGCCATCAAGGCCGACGTGGCCAAGACCTTCCTCGACCACATGGGCGTCGCTTACGAGACGGAGCCGCCGGGCGAGGAGCTGAAGACGCCCGACGTGGCGGATATCGCGCGCGCCTTCACCGCCCAGGTGATCTGCGAGGCGCAGGAGTAGGAGGGCCGCCACTGGTAATTCTGGTGACCGGGCGGGCCTCCCCTTGTGCCTTCGGGGCAGTTCCTGTTGAACTTGCGAAGGTCCAAATTTCCGGGTGCGCCATGGCCGTGTGTTCGCCGTCCGTCCTCTGCCGTTCCGCCTGTCTTCTCGTTCTGCTCGCCGGGCCGGCCGCGGCCTTCGGCGAGGACCACTACACCAGCGACAAGGTCTACGACGACGACGGCAAGTGGACGGTGTCGGTCAACACGACCCGCAAGTCCTGCGTGATGCACATGATCTACGAGGACGACACCGTCATCGAGGTCGGCGGCGACAACAGCGACGGCGAGCTCACGCATTTCTTCATGTTCGGCAACACGTCCTGGTCCTACAGGAAAGGCCGGGACTACGAGGTCGTCACCGAATACGACCGCAGCATCTGGACGGGCGAAGGCGTCGGCGTCAGGGTCAACGACTACAAGGGCGTCGCCGTCGAGGGGGTGACGGAGGAGGCCGTCGAGGATTTCGCCGGCTCCGGCACGCTTCACCTCAAGATCGGCAAGAAGGATTACGGCAAGTACAATCTCGCCGGCACCCGGCGCGGGCTCGCCAGGATGCGCGAATGCATCGAGGCCGTCGAAGACGGTTCCATCTCGCTCGAGGAGATCGAGCGGGATGACCAGGCCGACGCCAAGCCGGAGCGCAAAGACGACGACAGGTCGGCCACCCGTCCCGACGACGGCGGCAAGAACGAGGAGACGAGCTATTCCTCCGGCACCGCCTTCTTCGTCAATGGCGACGGCTATCTCATCACCAACGCCCATGTGGTGGAAGGCTGCGGCGATGCCGAGGTGCGGCGCGACGGCGGCGTGCTGGAGCCGGCCACCATCGTGGCGCGCGACGAGACGGGCGATCTCGCCCTCCTGAAGACCGCCAAGGGCAACCCGGCCTTCGGCACCTTCCGTGGCGCGCCGCCGATCCGCCTCGGCGACACCGTCGTGGTGTTCGGCTACCCCCTCACCGACTTCCTGTCTAAGACCGGCAACCTCGCCACCGGTCTCGTGGCGTCGCTGGCCGGGGCCGGCGACGACGAAACGCAGATGCAGATCTCGGCGCCGGTGCAGAGCGGCAACAGCGGTGGCGCCGTGGTCGACCAGTCGGGCCGCGTCGTCGGCGTCGTCGTCGCCAAGGCCAACATCCAGAGCTACGATTCCGGCGACGAGGACGACATCGAGGTGATCCAGAACGTCAACTTCGCCATCAAGGCCAGCGAGGCGCGCGACTTCCTCGACGAACACGGGGTCCGCTATTCCGTGGAGCCGCCGGGCGAGGAGATGAAGACCCCCGACGTGGCCGAGATCGCCCGCAAGTTTAGCGCTCAGGTGATCTGCGAGGTGACGGAGTAGCGGCGGCGAGTTCTTGGCAAACCGGCCGAATGTGGTAAGGTTACATGTAACCTCTAGAGGGACGACGGCATGTCCTCCACATCCAACCCCAAGCCATCGCGCGTGAAGGTCGGCGAGCATCGCGCCCGTCTGCGGGCCCAAGGGTTGCGCCCGATCCAAATCTGGGTGCCGGACGTTCGGTCGCCGTCCTTCAAGGCAGAGGCACATCGCCAGTCGCAAGCGGTCGCGGACAGCACCCAGGCGGCGGCGGATCAGGCCTTTATCGACGCCGTGAGCGATTGGGGCGAGGAATGAGGCGCGGCGACATCTGGACCGCTTCCGGCGGGCAGGACTATGCGGGCAAGCCCTGGCCGGTGGTGATCGTTCAGGACGACAGCTTCGATGGAACGGCCTCGGTCACCATCTGCGCCTTTACATCCGATACGACCGAAGCGCCGCTGTTTCGGCTGCTCGTCGAGGCCGATGAGGGCAACGGCTTGCGCCTTGCGTCGCGCCTGATGGTCGACAAGATCACCACTGTTCCGAAATCCAAACTCGGCGAGCGGATCGGCCGGCTCGCCGACGAGGACATCCTGCGCCTCAACCGGGCCATGCTGGTGTTCTTGGGATTGGCGGGGCCCCGAGGTAAGACCGGCGGCTGACCTCGTTCCCTTACGCCGCCACCGATCGCTCGCGCGAGGCCTTGATGTCGCGGCCGGGCGGCAGGCCGAACAGGCGGCCATACTCGCGGGTGAACTGCTGTACGCTTTCGTAGCCCACCTCGTAGGCGGCGAGGCTGGCGCTTCGGCCTTCGGAGAGCATCAGTCGCCGGGCCTCGATGAGGCGCAGCTGCTTCTGGAACTGCAAGGGCGACAGCGAAGTGATCGCCTTGAAATGCTGGTGGAAGGCCGAGGGGCTGAGGCCGGCGACGTCGGCGAGCCGCTCCACCCGGATGGGCGCGGCGAAGTCGGTGCGCAGCACAGCGATGGCGCGGGAGATGCGCTCTGCGTGGCTGCCCTTGACGCCGAGGCCGCGCATGGCGCCGCCGTGCCGGCCGGCCAGCAGCCAGTAGTGCATCTCGCGCAGGAGCTGGGGGCCGAGCACGGGCAGGGCGGCGGGCCGGTCGAGAAGGTGCATCAGGCGGAGCGCGGCGTCGGCCACCTCGGCGTCGGTCGGCTCCACCCGGACGGCCGGGCCGGGCGGCGACGGCACGGCCGCCATCTCCACCGCGAGCGCCTCGACGAGGCCGAGGTCGAGCTCCAGCACCAGCGAGAAATAGGGCGCGGCGGGGCTGGCCTCGGTGATCTGGCTGACGGTGGGCACGTCGGCCGAGATCAGCAGCGAGGCGCCGGCGCCGAAATCGAGCGTTTCCGGGCCGGTGGTCACCCGCTTGCCGCCCTGCAGCACCAGCGCCACCAGCGGGCGGTTGATGGCGAACTGCAGCGCGCTGGGCATGGTGGCGCGGACGACCGAAAGGCCGGGGATCGGCGTCGGCGCGATGCCCGAGGCGTCGGCATGGACGGCGGCGTGGCGGCGGACGGCGGAGAGCAGCGTTTCGGTCATGGCGGAAAGGTAGGTGCGACAGGCCGTCGCGCGCAAGAGGGTGCGGAGAAACAGGCAAGGAGATGCAAGGTTTAGGCAAAGGCGGCGGGCGCGTTGTCGAACGGGGCGCCGATATTCTCGTTGCGCCCATTTCTGCCTGAGGTCCTGCGCCTTCGCGCAGGATGATAGATTATGTATATGTTTTTATTATATAGTTCCGTCATCCTGCGCGAAGGCGCAGGACATTGGGCAGGATCTAGCGAGGCGTTCATATAGGGCGCCCCGGCGTGTTCCCCGCCTTCGTTCTCCGCCATGACGCCATCTATGGAGGATCGGGCAAAAAGCGGCCAGCATCGGGCAACCGCGCGTGAGCGGATCGGGCAATGATCGCGTCGTCAACCAACCAAGGAGACGACCCATGACCATCGCTCTCATCACCGGCGCCAACCGCGGCCTCGGCCGCAACGTCGCCACCAGCATCGCTCGCCGCGGCGGCGACGTGATCGTCACCTATCGCGGCAACAAGGCGCAGGCGGACGAACTGGTGTTTCAGATCACCGCCCTCGGCCGCAAGGCGGTGGCGCTGCAGCTCGACGTCAGCGATATCGGCAGTTTCGCCGCCTTCGCCGAGACGCTTGGCGCCACGCTCAAGGATGTCTGGGCGCGCGATCATCTAGACCACCTCGTTCACAACGCCGGCCATGGCGAGATGGCGGCCTTCGCGGAGACCACCGAGGCGCAGTTCGACGGCCTGTTCACCGTGCATGTGAAGGGCGTGTTCTTCCTGACGCAGGCGCTGTTGCCGCTCATTGCCGACGGCGGCCGCATCGTCACCTATTCCTCGGGGCTGACGCGCGTCTCCTACCCCGGCTTCTCGGCCTATTCGGCCGCCAAGGGGGCGATCGAGGTGCTGACGGTCTATCTCGCCAGGGAACTCGGGGCGCGCGGCATCACCGCCAACTGCGTGGCGCCCGGGGCGATTGCCACCGATTTCCTGGGCGGCGCGGTGCGCGACACGCCGGAATACAACGAGGCCTTCGCCAACATGATCGCGCTGGGACGCGTCGGCCTACCCGACGACGTTGGCCCGATGATCGCCAGCCTCTTGGGCGAGGACAACCGCTGGGTCACCGCGCAGAGGATCGAGGTGTCGGGCGGACAGGTGATCTGAGGCCGGCTTCGGCCGACGCCCGGATCGGAGAGGGCGGGGCGCCAAGGCGCCTTGCCTCTTCCGTCGCGCGAGGATTAACTCGCCGACGGAGGAGACCATGCCCAACATCGAGAAGAGTTTCGGCCGGCAGGCCTTCGGGCTGAACCCGGCCGCCAGGGTGTTCGGGAGGAGAAATTCAGCTTTGCCGGCTCGCGCCAAGGCCGGTGAGGGATGCTGATTTCACCCATCGCCGCCGCTCTCGCCCATGTCCGCGACAGGTCGCAGGGCGGGCCGCTGCCCCAGCCCGCCGCCGTCACCATCAACTTCCACCCCGATGCGCTGCATCAGGGGCGGTGGGTGATCGAGACGCTGGCGCAGGAGTGCGTCTATCGGTCGCAGTTCGAGACCGGCATCAGCAACGGCGGGCTGACGGCCCATCCCGGTGGCGAGCGCTGGCAGTGGGAGCAGGACATTTTCGGTGGCGCCTATGACGGGGCCGATCCGGCGTTGCGGCCGAAATACGGGGCGCTCAACCTTTGGGGCCGGATGACCGGCGGATCGCCGCGCTTCGGCTCGGCCCACCTCCGCCTGCGGCCGCATGTGCTGGAGCGGACGACCTTCTGCTATCCCGACAGCTGCTACAGCCCCGCTCATTTCGGCGTCGCCGACCGCATGGGGCTCGTCGCGCTGGCCGAGCGGCAGCGGGCGTCGACCGACGTGCTGGACGACTATGTCGAGGCGCACGTCCACGGGCCGCTCACCCTCGGCGAGGACGTCGAGGCGTTGGTGCTCGACGCCTGCTATCGGGGCACGGAGATCGAGGCCGCCGCCGCAACGCTCGCCTGCCCGGTGGAGTGGCACGCCGGCTTCCGCATGCCGGCGGCGCGCGTGGCCGACTGCGTCGCCTATCGCGGCCAGGAATTTGCCGACCTCGCGGCGGCGCTGATGAACGACGGCATCCTGACCCCGCGCGACATCGCCCTCGCCCGCCGCGACGGCCGCGCCGACTGGCAGTCGCTGAAGCGCGTCTGGCACTGCGTGGCACGGTTCGGCAGCCCGGCGGAGTAGGGGATCTCCGCCGAGCGGTCCGTCAGCCATCCAGCAGCGTGGTGCCATAGGAGTTGTCGACGGCGCAGAGCCAGCGGCCGGCGTCCGACTTGCGGAAGACGTAGGTGGCGCGGCGGACGATGGGGTCGGGCTGGCCGTCGATGTCGAGCAGCGTTTCCATCAGCACCAGGGCGGTGTCGGCGCCCTCGATCACTTCCATGCGGCCCTGGCGGACCTTCATGGTGTTCTTGAAATGGGCGGCGATCGCCACGAAGGCCTTGCGGATGGCGGTCTTGCCGGTGGCCACCATGCCGGGCTTGACCACCAGCGCGGCGTCCTCGGCGTAGAAGTCCATCAGCGCGTCGAAGTCCTCGGCGGTGATCGCCTGGTCGGCCGCTTCGATCAGCTGTTTCAGGTCGTGGTCGGACATGGTCGTCTTCCAGTTCTGGCCCGGAGACGGCATGAAAAACCCGCCTCGCGGGCGGGTTGCTTGCAAAAGGACAAGTCGCAGCGCCCACCGTCACTCGATGGCGCGAATAATCGACAGGGCGGGGGCGCGGCGGTTGTCCATGGGAGGGAGATAGCACGGACAGGCGCCGTACGCCAGCCGGCAGGCGTGGTGCGTGGAGGTCGTCAGCGTGATATTGGCGGCTCGCCCTTTTCGGCCTGAGGTCCTGCGCCTTCGCGCAGGATGACAAAATTATATGAATGAAAACAAATACATAATCCCGTCATCCTGCGCGAAGGCGCAGGACCTCGGGCCGAAAGGGGCGCGAGGCTCTTATAGGGCTGTCGCCAGAGTTGCCTTCCCTCACGCCCCGTCGATGCGGATGTAGTCCGCCACGAACCTGAACGGCCTTTCCTCGCTCGCCTTGGTCAGGCGGATATGGACGCCGGATTGCCGGAGGGCGTTCGAGAGGTCGACGGTCTGGTCGACTTCGAAGAGGTTGTCCTTGTGCGGGCGCGCCCAGGTCTTCACCTCTGCCAGCGCGCGGGCCTTGGCGGCGTTGGCGTCTTCGGCGACGATCAGCACGTTCTTGTGCAGCTCGGTGAACTCGGCCGGGTCGTAGCCGCCGAGGTTGACGAAGAACAGGCGGTTGGGCGTGGGCTCGGGCGCGTCGGTCACGAGCGTGACGTCATGGCCGTCGGCCTGTTCGACGGCGCCCCAGCAGTCGACATGCAGCTTGGCCTGATCGCCCCACCACTGCGCCCTGAGGTCGGCATGGCAATCCTCGGGCTTTTCGCCGACCGAGAAGCGGATGTCGTGCAACTCGACGTTCGAGTTGCGGAAGTTTCCGCCCAGCTGGAACATGAAGAGTTTCAAGGCAATCTCCCTGGGATGATGACGGTTTCGGTATCATCCCAGGGCTTGCCAGGGGGTGTCAGCAGAGGCGGCCGCTCCGCCCCTCAATCGCAGGCGAAGGCCGACTGACCCAGATCGCCGAGGCGCTTGAACACCTCGTCGCCGGCGGCGTTGAGCGTGACGAGGTGGGCGAGGGCGTCCTTGGTGCGGCCGGCCTCGAACAGCTTCAGCGTTTCCACCGCCTCCTGGTGGACGCGGGCGTGCGGGGCCTCGATGGCGCGGAACTCGGCGGTGGCCTTGATCCTGGGGTCGGTCACCTTGTCGTACCAGAGGCCGAAACGGCAGCAGTGGTGGTCGGGCAGCTTGGCGCTTTGCAGGCTGTCGTAGCCCAAGAGCGTGTCGATGACCTTCTTCTTGAACAGAACGTGGTCGATCTTGGCGATTTCGAGCAGCAGCGCCGGGTTGGTGGCGTCGGTGAACAGGCGCGTCGATTCCTCGGTGTTGCGCTTGTTGCTGGCCTCGATCTTGTCGGCCATCTGCTTGAGGAGGTCCTGGTTGTGCCTGGCGAGGAAGGCGGCGGCATCGACGGCGGTGGCGATCTCGGCGCTGGCGGCCTGCTGCTCTTCCAGCACGGCGGCGATGGAGTCGATGCGCGTCAGCACGGCGCCGACGCGGTCGCCGATGATGCCCATGGTGGTCGTCACCTCGTCGATCACCGTCTCGCCGGTGCCGACGGCGGTGTCGGTGTGGCCCATGGCCGCCGTCATGCCCTCGATGACGTGGCGCATGCTCTCGATGCGGGCGTTGATGTTCTCGGTGGCGCTGGCGGTCTGGTTGGCCAGCACCTTCACCTCGGAGGCGACGACGGCGAAGCCCTTGCCGGCCTCGCCGGCGCGGGCGGCCTCGATGGTGGCGTTGAGCGCCAAGAGGTTGGTCTGGCTGGCGATGGTGTCGATGACGCTCAGCGTCTCGGCGATCTGGTCGAAGGCCGCTTCCAGCTCGGTGACCTTGGTCTTGGTGTCCAGCGTGGTGGCGCTGATGTTGCCCATGGCGCCGCGCAGCTTCTCCACCGCATGGGCGGACTGGGCGGCGGCGTCGGAGGCGTTGCGGGACTCGCCCAGCGCCTCGTGGCTGGCGCGGGAGATCTCGCCGATGGAGGCGACCATCTCGGCAGTGGAGCTGGCCATGGCCTGCGACGACTTGGTCAGGTCGTCCATGTTGTAGGACAGGCCCGACAGCTCCACGCCGATGGCGTTGACGTCGGAAATGGTGGTGGCGAGGCGGCCGATGGTGTTGCGCGTGTAGCAGCCTTCCAGGGCCTCGGTCTCGACGCGGCGGGCGCGCTCGGCCTCGGCGCGCTCCAGCGCCTTGGTCACGCGGGCATAGGCGAGGCAGAGTTCGGAGACGGCGCTCGACCGGCCGAAGGACAGCGCCGAGCGGCGCATCAGGGCGGGCAGGGCGGTGGCCATGTGCGCTTCGATGGCGGCGGCGAGGGTGACGGTGTCGGCGCCCCCGGCGATGAGGTCGGCGATCCGGCCGTCGGGCTCCTTCGTCTCGAACAGGCCGGCCATGGCGGCGGCGAGATCGGTTGACGTGGACGGGGCCGGTCGCCCGGCGGGGGAGGAAAGCGCGGTGGAAGGGGCCATGGTAGCCGAAGCGAAGGTGGTCGCCATGCAGAGTCTCCAGAAAGGAACGGCGATTCTGCTGGCGGAGGCGTTAACGGAGGGTGGAGAACAACGTAGGCGCATAAACAAATTTCATAGACAAAACATTTTGTTGTCTTCAGAAGTATAGTTTTTTCTTTGATTGTTCTGTGGCGCAAACACTCGCAAAGCCTGTTAAGCCGGATGATGGACCGCGATTACATTGGTTGCTCCTTCCTGCGCATTGCAATCCGAGATTGATTTTACCCCCTGTAGTAAACTGCCGTTTCTACTTGTTTTCTAAAGCTTTAGGGTGGCGCGGCCTTGTTGTCGAAAGAGATAGGTCATTGGATTGACTTGGTTTATGTCAGTTGTGTGGAACTCGTGTTCATAGAGAATTAGGGGATTGGGCTTGATGATGCGTCATTCGAAGAATTTCGGGGGCATCCATGAGCCGACTGTCGGTCAATCTCATTCTGAAGGCAGTTGTCGGGCTTCTGCTCGGGGTCATTCTGGTTCAGTTCTCCTTGGGGGCGTGGAAGTCCTGGAAGCATGTGACCGATAGCGAACGGATCGAGTCGGTGGCGCGGGCTACCGCCGCCATGTTCGATGCCTTGCCGAACCTTCGGGTCGATCGCAGCAATACCATGCGCGCCCTGTCGGCGGCCGACGGCGAGGCGGCGGCCTATATCGAGCGTACGGAGAACGCGCGCAAGCTGGAGATGGCGGCCATCGAAGAGGCCATCGGGCTCCTGAGGGCTTCCAACATCACCAATGCCGACACGCTGGCCGGCAAGCTGGAGGCCGAGACCGCCGCGCTCAAGGCGGCGCAGGCCAAGACGTCCGAAGCCTTCCGTCTGCCGAAGGACAACCGTCCGGCCGATGCCGGCGCCGCCTATTCCGACCTCGCCTCGGCGATGATCGACAGGCTGAGCGAAGTGTCGGCGGACATCTCCCGCGACGTGCGCTTCCTCAACGGCTGGACCGATCGGCTGCTCGACGTCAAGACCCAGGCCTGGGCGCTGCGCGACGCGGCGGGCGACGCGTCCGTCATTACCGGCGGCGCGCTGGGCCCGAAGGGGGCGTCCGCGGATGCGTTCGAGACCTATCTCTCCAACATGGCCACCGCCAGGGCGGCCTGGGCCACCATCCAGGACCAGGTGGGCGGGCTGGACCTGCCGCGTGGCCTCGCCGATGCGCTGGCCAAGGCCGACAGCGAATACTTCAAGTCCGGCGTCATCGAACAGCAGGCCGACATTCTGGCCAAGGTGATGGCCGGCACCAAGGTTGACATGCAGCCGATCGACTGGAGCAAGGGCAACCAGCCGCGCCTCGAGGCGCTGCTCGGCATCGCCACGGCGGCCATCGAAGCGGCGAAAGCCAACGCCGCCGAAGAGCGCGTCCAGGCCTTCGCCACCTTCTGGATGCAGGTCGCCTTCCTCATCGGCGCGTTGCTGTTCGCCGCCGCCGTCGTCGCTCTCGTGCAGGGTCGCGTGGTGCGTCCGCTCGGCGTGATCCGCGACCGGATGATGGCGCTCGCCAACGGCCGTTTCGAGACCGAAGCGCCCTATACCGATCGTCACGACGAAATCGGCGCTCTCGGCCAGACCATGGCCGTGTTCCGCGACAACATGCTGGAGACCGAGCGGCTGCGGGCCGAGCGGGCCGACCAGGACCGCCTCGCGGCCGAGCAGCGGCGGGCCGACATGCATGCGCTCGCCGACCGGTTCGACCACGCGGTGGGCGGCATCGTCGAGATGGTC
Organism: Pleomorphomonas sp. NRK KF1; assembly: GCF_023721755.1. GTDB lineage: Bacteria > Pseudomonadota > Alphaproteobacteria > Rhizobiales > Pleomorphomonadaceae > Pleomorphomonas. The sequence continues at coordinate 101,655 of NZ_JAMDLH010000008.1, forward strand.
GCCTCGGCGGCCACCGAGCTTCAGGCGTCGGCCAGGTCGCTGACCGCATCGGCCGAGGCCACGCAGGGCCAGTCGGCCACCGTGGCGGCGGCCTCGGAACAGGCGTCGGCCAATGTGGCGTCGGTCGCCTCGGCGACCGAGGAGCTGTCGTCGTCGGTGGTGGAGATTTCCCGTCAGGTCGGCAAGTCGGCCGAGATCGCCACACGCGCCGTTTCGGAAGCCGAGCACACCAATCAGCAGGTGCAAGGGCTGGCGGCGGCGGCCGAGAAGATCGGCAATGTCGTCGACCTCATCAACACCATCGCCGGCCAGACCAATCTTCTGGCGCTGAACGCCACCATCGAGGCGGCGCGGGCGGGCGAAGCCGGCAAGGGCTTTGCCGTCGTCGCCGCCGAGGTGAAGCAGCTCGCCGACCAGACCGCCAAGGCGACGGCCGAGATCGGCGCCCAGGTCGCCGCCATCCAGGCCGCCACCACGGAAGCGGCCACCGCCATCCAGGGCATCGGCGGCACCATCGAAACCATGAGCGACATCGCCGCCTCGATCGCCGAAGCCGTCGACGGGCAGGGCGCGGCGACGACGGAAATCGCCCGCAACGTGCAGCAGGCGTCGATCGGCACCACCTCCGTTTCCGAAAGCATCACCAGCGTCACGGTGGCGGCCGGCGAATCCAGCACCGCTTCGGTGCAGGTGCTGTCGGCGGCGTCCGAACTCAGCCGGCAGGCGGAAACGCTGCAGCTGGAGGTCGACAAGTTCCTCGGCACGGTGCGCGCCGCCTGATCGGCGGGTGCTCTGGACATCATGACCCTCGTGAGCGAGGATGTGATCGCGTTCCACCTGGGCGACATCGCGATCTATACCGGCGGCTCTCAACCGTAATGGTCGAGCCAAGGCCGGCCTGGTTCCGGTTGCAACGGCAGGCCCCAGATGACACCGATGCTTGTGGTCTGGTTCCAGTTTGGTGTTTGCGCCATCCTGATCGGCTTCGCCGGGCCGGCGCTGGCGCGCTATGGTGACATCATCTCCCAGCGGACCGGCGTGTCGCGTACGTGGATCGGTTTGGTCCTCCTTGCCACCGCCACGTCGCTGCCGGAGCTGTTCACCGGCGTCAGTGCCGTAACCGTGGTCGACGCCCCGAACATCGCGGTCGGCGACGCTTTGGGAAGCTGCATCTTCAACCTTGCGATGCTGGTCGTGCTGGACGCATTGAGCCGTGACGAACCGGTCTACCGGAGGATCGACCAAGGCCACATCCTGACGGCCGGCTTCGGCGTGATCCTGATCGGATCGGCTGGCGCGCTTGTCCTGGTCGGCGGCGACAACACCGGTTTTCAACTCCTGCATGTCGGTATCTACACGCCATTCTTCGTCGTCCTGTATCTCGTCGCGATGCGCGCCGCCTTCGTTTACGAGAGGCGCAGCAGGCGCGAGCCAACGATCGCCCAGGACATGCCGACGATCACCCTCAAGGCCGCCATCATTCGCTATGCCGTCGCTGCCGCCGTCGTCGGCGGCGCTGGTAGCTGGCTGCCGTTTATCGGTCAGGACATTGCCGACACGATGGGCTGGCGCACCACCTTCGTGGGTACGCTGCTGATCGCCGGCACCACCTCGCTGCCCGAACTGGTGGTGACGATCGGCGCGCTCCGTATTGGCGCGGTCGACATGGCGATCGGCAACTTGCTGGGAAGCAATCTCTTCGCGGTGCTGATCCTGGCGATCGACGATATGGCCTACACGAGCGGGCCCCTGCTCGCATCCGTTTCACCCGCCCACACGTTCACGGCCCTCGGCGCGGTGATCATGTCCGGCCTTTTCATCGTGGCTTTGCTCTACCGGCCGGAGACGCGCTTCCATGGCAGGATTGGCTGGGTCAGCCTGTCGCTTCTGGTTGTCTATCTGCTGAGTTCCTATGCCGTCTATCTGCATGGTCATTGAGGCCGGACGCTTGATACCGTTTCCGTCGGGTTTCGACCTTTCGGGCGGAACCTGACGGAAGCGGAAGCGCCCGACCGGGCGCCGGCCGGTCAGGCCGAAACCCGCTTGAGCCGCCCGCTTGAGCCGGATGAGTCCGGATCAAGCGGAACGCGTATGACGTCCGCGTCGTGACCGAACCCACCGGCGTTTTCGAACAGCCACCTGCGCTTTGATACGCGTTCCGCAGCTGAGGAGCCGCGCGCCCATAGCCCTGTAGTCGATTGACGGCGATCGCGTTGTCGGGTTGGCTGCGATGCACGGAAAAGCCCGTCATCCGGTCACGGAGAGCATCATGCTACGAAGCATCGTCGTTGCCCTCGACGGATCCGACTCCAGCGTCGAGGCAGGGCTGGTGGCGCTCGAACTCGGCAAACGCCACGGCGCGCGTGTCGAAGGGCTGGGCATCGTCAACTCCGCATGGATCCAGCGTCCCGAGCCGGTTCCGATCGGCGGCATGGCCTACAAGAGGGCGCTTGATCTGCAACTGCTCAAGACCGCGTCCGATCGCGTCAGCGCCGTTCTGACCGCCTTCGGTGAGCGCGCAAAGGAGGAGGGCTTCACTGCGTTCGACACCAAGAAGGTGGACGGCGACCCACGCATCCAGATCGAGTTTGAAGCGACCGTTCATGACTTGGTGGTGGTCGGTCGTGGCAGCCTGTTCGATGTGGGCGGGGAACTTTTTGATATGCCGCTCTGCATCGATCAGGTCATTCGAGGCGAGCCCCGGCCAGTGATTCTGGTGCCTCCAGCCAAGAGGGGGCAACCGGGTGAAGATCTGGCCGCGCCAGTGCTCATTGCCTTCGATGGAAGCCCGGCGGCTTCGCGGACCCTTCACATGTTCGCCTTGCTGGGGCTTGCCGTGGACCGGGAGATCCATGTCCTCACGGTGGACAACAGCTCCAAGGATGTCGCTGTCGCGACGGCTACGCGCGCCTGTGACCTGCTGCGGCGGCACGGCGCCACGCAGACGCACGGAGTTGGACTGGGAGACCGCCAAGCAGGAAGCCCGGCGGAGGCGATCCTCGGGACCGCGGAAGCCTTGGGCGCCGGAATGATCGCGATGGGCGCCTATGGGCACAGGGGTATTCGCGAGATCTTCGGCTCCTGTACGCGCACCGTGCTGGAGAACTCCTCCAGTCTCCTGTTTTTGTATCACTAGAGTATCCGCTGGAGCAGCCGCTGTTCCGTCTGACCGAGTCAGATCGGTGGCCCAAGCCGTTGTCTGCAACGCATCATCTTGTCGATCTTCGCTTCGATCGCGATGAAGCGCCCGGCCTTTGCGCCGATGGTCGGGTCCCGGCCATCAGCGCATTTCAAACAGTTCCTGGTGGAAGTTGGCGGGCGGCAGGCCGGCCGCCACCAGATCCTTGCGCAGGCTGTCGCCGAAATCGGCCGGGCCGCAGAACCAGACGCTGGCCGCCTTCCAGTCGGGCACGGCGTCCATGATCTGGCGGGCGTCGAGGCGGCCGTCGCGGGCGCTGATCCGGACGTGCAGGTGAACGCCGGCGTCCCTGGCGTCGGCGCGGAGTCGGGCGAGGGCGTCCTCGGACACGGCGCGCGTTGCGTGGAACAGGTCGACGGTCGGGCCCGAGGGATTGCCGGCGCGCTCGCGCAGCTTGGCGATAAAGGGCGTGATGCCGATGCCGGCGCCGATCCAGATCTGGCGCGGCTTGTCGTCGTCGAAGGTGAAGCGGCCGTAGGGGCCTTCGATACGGGCGCAGGCGCCGTCGCGGAAGGCGCGGCGGAGGCCGGCGGTGTAGTCGCCCAGCTCCTTGGCGATGAAGCCGACGCGGCGGGTGGCCGGGTTCCATGCGGTGGCCAGCGTGAAGGGGTGGGCGCCTTCCTTGGGGTCGGTGGTGACGAAGGCGAACTGGCCGGCGCGGTGGCCCTTCCAGTCGGCGCCGACCTCAAGCTCGATCTCCAGCGCCTTCAATTCCGGGAAGTAGCGCGAGCCGACGACGCGCGCCTCGCTGCCGGGGGCGCCGCGAAAACGGCGGACGATCAGATCGATGGCGGCGACCGTGCCGGCGACCGACAGCGCCAGGGTGGCCCAGCCGAAGGGCGTCGGCCAGAGGGCCGGCCGCATCAGCACCAGCGAGTGAAAGGCGAAGACAACGAACAGGCCCGCCATCGCCACGTGGCAGCGGCGGAAGAAGCAATAGGGCACGAGCCGGGCGAGCGCCACGGCGACCATCACGATCATCACCACCAGCAGCGGTTCGGCGAGGCCGCGCGCCGGGCCGGCCAGGGCGGGGAACAGCGTGTCGGCGCCGCCGGCCCAGCCGAGCGCGCCATGGCGATAGTGGCCGCCCCGGATCAGCCAGTGGACGAGGGCGGCGAAGAGCGCGCCGATGCCCAGCCACTTGTGCAGCCGGTACATCTTGTCGAGGCCGCCGATGCCCGGTTCCATCCAGCGGGGGCGGGTGGCGAGGATCAGCGCGAAAGCCATCATGCCGAGCGACAGCAGGCCGGTGAGCTGGGTGAAGCCGCCGCCGGAGCCGACCCCGTTGGCCAGACCGGCGACGCTGACGACGAAGAGGGCGAGCAGCACGAGGTTGAACAGCCCCAGGGTGGCGGAAATCCTGCTCATCGCTGCCTCCGAAGGGCAAAGTCCGCACCGGATCGGATGATCTATGTGCGGCACGTCCAGTGCGCACGACGAAGCAAGATGTAGTGTCGATTGTTCCGGCAGTCTGTATCGAAGTGTACAAAGGTGTAATGGGTCGTCGCGCGCCCACTTGTTGTGGGGCTGAAACTTGAATTCTATACGAAGATTGGCTTTTTGTCGTATCTATATTTATATTCTGCGTTCTGTGTCAGCTTAACCGTGCATCGCGTCAGTCGGTCATGCGTTCGATGGTGACGGGTACCGGGCCGGCGCGTCCGATGTGCCTCAGGCCGGAGGTGATCCGGCCGAGTTTCACGAGGCCCCGCGAATGGCCGAAATCCCGGATGAAGATCGCCAGGTTGCCCCAGGGCGCGTAGTAGGTGATGTCGCCGACCGTGGGCGCCATGCCGGGCGGGCTGCCTCCGGTGGTGAGCCTGACCGGCAGGTCGGCGACCTTTTCGGTCTCCGCGTAGTCGGTGAGCGTGAGTTTCAGCGGCAGCAGGGCGAGGAAGTCGCGGGCGGCGGCGCTGTCGTCGAGTTCGCCGAGGGCGACCTCGGTTCCGGTGACGATCCTGATCTTCATGGCGGGGGGCTGTTGCCGGGCATGGGCCGGGGCGAGGGCGATGATCGCCGCCAGCGCGGCGGTCGCCAGTTTCGGGAGGATGCGGGGCGTCATTTACTTCGGCGCGTATTGGGTGTCGCTGACGTGCTCCATCCAGGTCACGGCGGAGCCGTCGATCGCTTCCTGGATGGCGATATGGGTCATGGCGACCTCCGGGGCGGCGCCGTGCCAGTGCTTTTCGCCAGCCGGGAACCAGACGACGTCGCCGGGGCGGATTTCCTCGATGGGGCCCCCCTCGCGCTGGACGCGGCCGAGGCCGGAGGTGACGATCAGCGTCTGCCCGGCGGGGTGGGTGTGCCAGGCGGTGCGGGCGCCGGGCTCGAAGGTGACGGTGGCGCCGGTGACGCGGCCGGGCTCTTCGGCGGCGAACAGCGGGTCGATCCGGACGGTGCCGGTGAACCAGTCGGCCGGGCCCTTTCCGGACGGGGCAGTGCCGACGCGGGAGATTTTCATGATCGTTCCTTTCGTGGCGGTCGCCGGATGACGGCCGGATGGGTGGGGCGGGGCGGGGTCACGCCCGCCCATGCCTGTGTTCACCAGGGCTGGCTGGCCGGCCCGACGGTGAACTCGTTGACGGTGGTATCGGCCGGCAGGTCGAGCGCGAAGGCGACGACGCTGGCGATGCGGTCGGGCGAAATGCCGAACTGGGCGTAGAGGCCTTCCATGCCCTGAGCGGCGCCCTCGTCGGTGATCGTCGTCAGAAGCTCGGTGTTGATGGCGGCCGGATAGAGCGTCGCCGTGCGGATGCCGGTGCCTTCCGTGGCCGACTCCATGCGCAGCACTTCCATGAAGTCGCGCACGAACCACTTGGTGCCGCCGTAGACGGCGGTGCCCGGATAGGCCTTGAGACCGGCGACCGACGACACCGCCAGGATGTGGCCGGACTTCTGCGCCGTGAAGGTCGGCAGCACGGCGGCGACGCCGTTGAGCACGCCCTTGATGTTGACGTCGACCATCTGGTGCCATTCCTCGGTCTTCATGGCCGACAGCGGCGACACCGGCATGATGCCGGCGTTCAACAGGATGGCGTCGACCTTGCCGAAGCGATCCTTGGCCAGCTTGACGATGGCGTCGTTGTCGGCCTGGCTGATGACGTCCAACACCCGGTAGGCCGCCTCGCCGCCGGCCTTGGCGATGTCCCCGGCGATGGCCTTCAGCCTGTCCTCGCGGCGGGCGCCGAGCACCACCTTGGCGCCCTTTTCGGCTAGAAGCTTGGCGGTCGCCTCGCCGATGCCCGACGACGCGCCGGTGATGATGACGACCTTGTCCTTGATGTTGCCGTTCATGGTCTTCTCCTGATGGGGCTTCGGCCGCTATCCGGCATCGGGACCGGGCGGCTTGTCGGTCAGGAATCTAGGGGTGGCCCCATGGTGCGACAATCGGCCGGCAGGCCATTGCAAGTATGAATGATATTCATTCATCGGGCGTGACGCCTGCGGCGTTTCGGGCTAATCTCGCGTGGTTGAACGGAGGTCCATGAATGAAGCGCGAGGAACTGAGCGATCTGGCCGTGTTCCAGGTGGTGGCGGAAGATCGCAACTTCACCCGCGCGGCGGCGCGGCTGGGCATTTCGCAATCGGCGGTCAGCCACACCATCCGCCGGCTGGAGGCGTCCATCGGCCTGAAGCTTCTCAACCGCACCTCTCGCCACGTGACGACCACCGATGCCGGCGAGAAGCTCTTGGCGGCGGTGCGGCCGGGCTTCGGACAGATCGATGCGCGGATCGAGGAACTACGGCAGCTGGGCGATACGCCGCGCGGGCTGGTGCGGCTGACGGCGAGCCGCACGGCGGCGCGTGGCCTTCTCTGGCCGGTGCTGTCGCAGATCGTGTGCGACTATCCGGAAGTGCGGATCGAGCTCAGCGTCGAGAGCCGCCTGACCGACCTCGCCGAGGACCGCTTCGACGCCGGCGTGCGCCTTGGCGAATATGTCGGGCCCGACATGGTGTCGGTGCGGATCGGGCCGCCGGTGCGCATGGCGGCGGTGGCCGCGCCGGCCTATTTCCGGGGGCGACCCTTGCCCGGCCATCCGTGCGATCTCGACGATCACGACTGCCTGGCGCTTCGCTTCAGCCCGCACGCGCCGCCCTATGAATGGGAGTTCGAGAAGGACGGCGAGGCGATCGTCCGCAAGGTGGCGGGGCCGTTCATCTTCAACGACAGCGACCTCTGCCTCGACGCCGCGCGGGCCGGGCACGGCATCGCCTTCGTGCTGGAAACCGAGGTGACCGCCGACATCGCCGCGGGTACGTTGCGCCGTGTGCTCGACGACTGGTGCCCGCCCTTCGACGGCTTCCACCTGTTCTACTCCGGCCGGCGGCAGGTCAGCTCGGCGCTGCGCCTGGTGATCGACCGCCTGCGCTGGAGGGCTTGACGTCGCTCGGTGGGGTCATTCCCCTTCGCAACTATAAACGTGTGAATAGGTGCATTTACGGCTGTATTTTTAGCAATGGACTGTACCCTGGGCTTCAGTCAGCCGATGCCCTTGCCATGATCGCCGCGTCCTTTTGCAAGATGGTTGTTTTCGCCCCCTTCCGGTCGCTGGAGCGGTAGCCGGCATGCTCGTCCAGTCCCGCTACCAGACGCTGCAGGCGTTCATCGAGACGTCCAACAGGTGCCGGAACCAGGGGGAGCTGAGCGCCGTGTTCGGCGATCACCTCGCACGCCTCGGCATCGACATGTTCGCCTTCAGCTACGTTCATCACCAGAACGACATCGCCGGCCATGGCATGCTGTCGACCTACCCCCAGGACTGGCTCGACCACTACACCAGCAACAACTACATGGCCTTCGACCCCGTCTATCGGGTCGGCTGGGAGAAGAGCGGCGTGTTCGACTGGGCGTCGATGGGCAAGTCGCAGCCGCTGTCCAGGGACGAGGCGCGGCTGATGAACGAGGCCGCCGACGCCGGCCTGAAATCGGGCGCCGCCGCCTCCATCCATCTCGGCTACGGCAATCTCATCGGCTTCGGTTTCGCCAGCTCCTGCCGGCATGCCTTCGGCCGCGACCATCTCAGCCAGCTCTACGCCATGGCCGGGCAGTTCCAGTTGGTCTACACCGCGCTCGTTCACAAACCGGAGCGCCCCGAGGTGAAGCTGTCGGCCCGGCAGAAGGAGGTTCTGCGCTGGACGGCGACGGGCAAGACGCGCGCCGACATCGCCGAGATCATGGGCATCAGCGAGGACACCGTCGACGACCATCTCAGGCAGATCTTCCGCAAGCTGCGCTGCAACGACAAGGTGGTCGCCGTGCTGAGGGCGGTGCAGATCGGCGCTATTTCGATTTAAATCGTCGGCAATCCGGATGCGTCCCTTTGCGCGCAATTCTCGCCAAATAACTGATTTCATGCGATTTGCGAGAACTCGCATCAAAGTTGCACCACGGATTCCCGTGGTATCCACGAGCGATTCCGCCGCTATTGTCGACACCGCAGGGCGAGGGGAGAGAACGCGTTCCCGCGTTATTTTAGTACTAGGGCGTCAGCCGAAGGTCATAGTTTCGCTAACAATACTCAAGGCGGCCGCTTCCGGACCACGGAGGCGGCTGTTCTTGTTCGGGCCTCACCTGATCAACCTGATGCCGGAACCTTCGCGCAGTAATGGAAGTCGCATTTCTGTCAATGACTTTTTGCCCTGCCCATGCGATTGTCGGGTATGGACAGGTGGGCGCATGGCACGACAAGGAAACAATCCGAAACGGCGGGTTGAGGAGCCGGAAAGGGTTTCTGACGAGCAGGTCGAGTCCCTGATCGCCCAGGCCCGTTATGTGGGTAGCGGACATCATAAGCGCTATCCGCTCGACTACGGCTTCGAGCGGACCAACCCGGTTCCGACCAAGTCCTTGTGTGATGTGTTGCGGCCGGTCCGCCTCAGTGAGGCGCAGGAACTGCTTGAACAGGGGATTCGTGCCAGGATGGTCAGCCGAGTTGAGAACGGCTTTCCCAAGTACGTATGGACAGTGGCGGCCGACGGCGTGGTGTACGAAGCCAAGTGTGATCCCGATGCGCCCGGTCGGTACCATGGCTACCCCTTGGAGCACGAACAGGCTGTCCGAGACTACATAGCCACCGAGTGGAAGCGGCGATGCCGGTAAGTTGGCGTATCGAGATCGATTGGGAGGCCTTGCAGGGCGCGCCGGCGGAGGAGCGGGCGTGCTTCGGCGCCATCGGCCTCCGGATCAACGAGCGCTGGATGACCGAAGGGCAGGACTATCTCGCCAATCGTTTGAGAACCAAGCCTTATCTGTCCGGTTACCACCTTGCCGAATGGTTGGCCTGGAACTGGTGGCGGCTCCGCTGGGAACCGCGCTCGTCGTCGCGGGAGTGGGCGCAAAGCCACTGCATGGCCACCATCGGCCAAGGCTACATCTGGCCTAATATCTCCTTTTTCTCCGATGGTGAGCGCACCGCGCTCGTTTCCCGCCCAACCTCCGAGCGTCCCGATACGCCGCTGCGATACATTTCGGATTACGCCGCCGTGCTGCCTGCCGGACAGTTCGAGGCCGGCCTTGACGAGTTTTTCGCCCAGGTCATCGATCGGCTCGACGCTCAGCGCACCCTTTGCACCAACTTCCACGCCATATTCGAGAGCTTGAGCGAGGAGAGACGGACACCCGATCTTGCCGCCAGACGAAAGCTGGAGGCTTTGCTGGGCGAGGATCCGGATGAAGCCGATCCGGCCATCGTCGAGCGGCTGCTTTCCGATGGTCGCGAGGCGGGGATCGATGCGATCCAGGAGATTGCTGCCGCTCGTGCCCAAACCGGAGACGCTCCGGCACTCGCCGAACTCAGACGCCTTGCGAGGGACAGCGGGTTCGAGGCGTCGCCTCGAGACGCCGTGCGCCTTCGTGTGCGCGATGGACTTGCGCCATCGGAGGACCGGCCGGCCTGGCTTGTGGGGGCGCTGGCGGCGCGAGCCCTACGCGAGCAGGAAAGATTGGACGGACAACCGATTTCCAATAGGCGCTTGGCGGATATGGCTGGCGTGCCGGCTGCCGCGCTGGAGTCTCGGCAAGATCGGCAGGCCAACCTGTCCTTCATCATCAACGATGAAAGAGATGCCGGCCATTTGATCCTGCGGTCCAAATGGCATGAAGGTCGACGCTTTGAACTTGCCCGCTTGCTCGGCGATCGTCTGCTTGCGTCCCCTGCGAACCGACTGTTTCCCGCAACGCGCGCCAGTACTTACCGGCAGAAAATGCAGCGAGCCTTCGCAGCCGAGTTCCTGAGCCCGTTCGATGAGGTCGAGGCCGTTCTGGGGGGCGATTACTCGTCCGAGGGGCAGCGCGACGCTGCGGAGCATTTCGACGTATCCCCGCTCACGATCCGAACTCTGCTGGTCAATCACCATCGCCTCCCGCTTGAGGAGTTGGGTGAGGATTTTGACGTCAACGCGGCCTGACTGGCCTCGGGCGGCTGTCTTGTCGCCCTCCACACGGCTATCGAGTGGCGGTCGCGGCTCTCCTCATTCCAGCGCGTTCTTCGCCGCCTCCAGCACGGATTGCGTCAGCTCGGGGAACTGGCCGGAGACGAGGCGGCTCACTTGCCAGTAGAGGGTGACGTCGAGGCTGGCACCGGGCACCAGCTCGACGAGGCGGCCGGCGGCGAGGTGGCCCTCGACCAGCGCCGTGGGGTTGAGGCCCCAGCCCATGCCGAGCAGGGCGGCGTCGACGAAGCCCTGCGTCGAGGGCAGCCAGTGGGTGGGGCCGGGGTCGGCGGCGCCCAGCGTCTGGCGCGCCCAGTCCTGCTGCAGCCCGTCCTTCTGGTTGAAGGTGAGGGCCGGGGCGCGGGCCAGCGCTTCGGCGGTGACACCGTCCGGGAAGTGGAGGGCCATGAAGGCGGGGCTGGCGGTGGCGTGGTAGCGCAGGCGGCCGAGCGGGCTGGTCTTGCAGCCGGCCACCGGCTTTGACAGCGAGGTGACGGCGGCCACTACCCGGCCGCGCCTCAGCCAGTCGGCCGTGTGGTCCTGATCGTCGACGGCGATCCTGAGCAGCGTGTTGGACCGCTCGGCAAAGGCGGCGGCGGCCGGCATGAACCAGGTGCCCAGGCTGTCGGCATTGACGGCGATATCGAGCGTGACGGGGCCGGACAGGGGATCGCCGAGGCCCGGCAGGCGCTCCATCAGGTCGCTTTCCAGCATGCCCACCAGCTCGACGTGGCGGCAGAGCCAGGCGCCCTTCTCGGTGGCGGTGCAGGGCGTGCCGCGCTCGACCAGCACGGCGCCAAGCCGCTCCTCCAGCTGCCGCACACGCTGCGAGATAGCCGACGGCGTGACCGACAGCTGCCGCGCCGCCTTCTCGAAACTACCGGTGCGGACGATGGCGGCGACGGCGAGGGCGGCGGAATAGTCGATCATCGGATTAGCCCTGCTGAACCGAGCGAAAGCGGATCAGTTCATCTAATCCCTGCCGGTCGCCGGACGCAACGGATGTGGTCAGGCGCGGTGGCGCCCGATCTCGGCGACGGCGTGGCCGACGATGGCGCTGAGGGCGGCCTCCGACGCGCCGTCCTGCGCCTGCACCGACATGCCCTGGATCATGGCGCCGATGAAGCGGGCAAGCGCCTGGGAATCGGTGGTCGGCTTCAGCTGGCCCTCAGCGATGCCGCGCTCGATGCGCGCCCTGAGCCTGTCGATGGAGGCACCGCGCAGACCCTGGACGTGGCGGGCGATCGGCTCGTTCTCCAGGGCGCAGGTCAGCACCGAGGTGGAGACCATGCAGCCGCGCGGCCGGCCGGGGCGGGTGAAGGCATGCGCCGAGCCGGCGAGCAGGGCGGCCATCTCAGCCACTACGTCGCCCGCCTCGCCGAGGTCGGCGCCGAGGCTGCCGACGTGGGCCTGATACCAGGCGAGCGCCTCGCGGTAGAGGTCGGCCTTCGAGCTGAAAGCGGCATAGAGGCTCTGCGCCGTGATGCCCATGGCCTCGGTGAGGTCGGCGATGGACGTGCCCTCGTAGCCGTGCCGCCAGAAGGTTTCCACGGCCTTTTCCAGCGCCGCGTCGCGATCGAAGGCGCGCGGTCGGCCGCGCCGCGTGGCTTGCCCTTCATTTTTCACAATGGTCACTCTAGAAATACCGTCGCGCCTGGGTTATTCGGGAATGGTCATTGTGATTATAGGAGATTGCCCGCCATGAGTCTCTCCCCAATTTCCCCCGTCCGCATCGATGCGGCCATCGACAGGGCGCTGGCCGAGAAGCGCATCGTCGGCGCCGTCGTGCTCGTCGCAAAGGGCGGCGAGATCGTCCACCGCCGCGCCGCCGGCCATCTCGACCGCGAGGCGGGGGTGCCGATGCGCGAGGACGCCATCTTTCGCATCGCCTCGATCACCAAGCCTCTGGTAACGGCGGCGGCCATGCGGCTCGTCGAGGACGGGCGGCTCGACCTCGGCGCGCCGGTGACACGCTGGCTGCCGGACTTTCGCCCCGCCTTGCCGGACGGAACGGTGCCGGTGATCACCATCCACCAGCTCCTGACGCACACCGCCGGCCTCAGCTATGGGTTCCTGGAGCCGGCGGACAGCGCCTATCATCGGCTGAACATCTCGGACGGCCTCGACCAGCCCGGCCTGTCGCTCCGGGACAACCTCGCGCGCCTCGCGGCGGCGCCGCTCTCTTTTACGCCCGGTGCGGGCTGGCGCTACTCGCTCGGCCTCGACGTGCTCGGGGGCGTGCTGGAAGTGCTGGAGGGGCGGGGCCTTGCGGAGATCGTCCGCGACCGGGTGACGGCGCCGCTCGGGCTCGCCGACACCGACTTTGGCGTCCGGGACGTCGGGCGTCTCGCCAAGGCCTACGCCGACGGCACGCCCGAGCCTGTGACGATGACCGAGGGCATGCGGGTGCCGGTCTACGACACGCTTGCCAGCTTCGCGCCGTCGCGCATTCTCGACGCCGCGTCCTACCCGTCGGGCGGCGCCGGCATGGCGGGCACGGCCGGCGACGTGCTCACGTTTCTTGAGGCGATCCGCACGGGCGGCGCGCCCATTCTCAGCGCCGAAACGGTGGAACGGATGGCGAGCGATCAGGTCGGCGCGGAGGCCGAGACGCAGGGGCCGGGCTGGGGCTTCGGCTATGGCTGGGCCGTGCTGGTCGACCCGGCGCCGACCGGCACGCCGCAGGCGGCGGGCACGCTGCAATGGGGCGGCGCCTATGGTCACAGCTGGTTCGTCGACCGCGCCAACGCGCTGACCGTGGTGGCGCTGACCAACACCGCCTTCGAGGGCATGGCCGGCGCGGGCGCCTTTCCGGTCGAGATCCGCGACGCCGTCTACGGGCGGGGCCGGCAGGTCGAGGCGGATCAGTCTGGCTAACTCAAGCTAAGCATCTTTAATTTGTCTAATCCGTTTGGTGCGGATAGTGGAAACGCACCGAACGGGGGCGACACGTGGATTTCTCGGCTTATCTTTCACCCTATCTTGCCGGGCTCGGCATGGGCCTCAGCCTGATCGTTGCCATCGGCGCGCAGAATGCCTTCGTGCTCCGGCAGGGGCTGAAGGGCGGGCACGTCTTCGCCGTGTGCCTCACCTGCGCGCTGTCCGACGTGGCGCTGATCGTGCTGGGCGTCAGCAGCTTCTCGCGCATTGCCGCCGGGCTGCCCTGGCTCGACCCGGTGATGCGCTTCGGCGGCGCCGCCTTCCTGGGCTTCTATGGTCTCAGAAACCTGATGTCGGCGCTGAAATCGCACGGCGCGCTGGATGTCGCCGGCGACAACGGGGCGACGCCTCTGATGCCGACGCTCATCGCCTGCCTCGCCATCACCTGGCTCAACCCGCATGTCTATCTCGACACGGTGGTGCTGCTCGGCACCATCTCCACCCAGTATCCCGGCGGCGAGGCGGCGTTCGCGCTCGGCGCCATGACTTCGTCCTTCGCCTTTTTCTTCTCGCTCGGCTACGGCGCGGCCAGGCTCCGCCCGATCTTCGCCCAGCCAACCGCCTGGCGGCTCCTCGAAGGCGCCATCGCCGCGATCATGTGGGCGATCGCGGGGAGTCTGGTATTGGGCGGTTGACCCTCTTCAGCGCTGGACGCGGATGAGGCGGGGAGGGTGGCCGAAATAGTGGCGGAAGCGGGTCGAGAAGCTCGACGCGTGCTCGTAGCCCAGTTCGAGGGCGATCGCCGACACCGACATGTCGGTATCCCGCAGCAGGACGCGCGCACGCTCCATCCGTTGTTTCTCGGCGAACTGCATGACCGACATGCCGTAGAGGTCGCGGAAGCCGTATTGCAGCTTGGTGCGGTTGATGCCCACCCGCCGGCTGAGCGCCTGGATGTTCGGCGGGGCGGCGAGGTTGCTGAGAAGGATGTCGCGCGCCTGCTCTATGGCAACGATGTCACCCGGCGACAGCCGCGCCGGCCGCTGCCGGTGGTCGTCGGCTAGACATTCAAGCGAGAGAAGCAGCGCCTTCTGCGCCAGCGTGACGATGCGGGCGCCACCCAATCCGCTCACCGGCTGGGCGGCGATCGTATTGATCACCTTCCGGATCGGTTGGGTGAAGGCCAGCTCCTGGTACAGGAACGGGGCGTCGCCCCGATCCTGGCGTTCGACATGGTCTTCCAGGCGGAAGTTGAAGAAGTCCGACAGCCAACGCGGGTCGCAGGCGATGGTGACGAAGCTCTGCCGCCGCTCCCTGGGGATGTGATCGGCCATCATCCGGTCTGGCTGCATCATCAGGATGCCAGCACTATGGTTGACGATCTCCGCCACCGTCGTGTCGTCGGCGCGGCTGTCGATCGAGACGTCGAAGTTGAAGTGGAAGCGAACGAGGCCGTCGTCGCTCACTTCGTAGTGCCGATCCTGGTGGAAGGCGCAGTCGGCTATCAGGATGGCGCAATCGGGCGTTCGCACGAAGCTTAGTGTGCCCTCGCCCTCACTCTCCGATAACGTTTTGGAAGCAAACTCGTATCGGCCGCTATGCTTTCGGATGATCTGGGACTCGTTGACAATACTTGCGCTTATAAGTTGAATAAAATTGTCCCATTGGAAAATATTGTCCACGAAAACAGTCCCTTATTTCCCTTTTATCATACTCAAGTTTTGGTCGCCAAAGCGACAGGACCATCGCTTTTCCCGAGCCTTTCTGCGATTGGCAAAGGTTTTTGTGCGTTTGGCGAAAGACTGCCGGCTCGGCAGCATGCCCTAATCAACGATAAGCGGATTCGTCTCCCCAACATTCGGCGCCTTTGCGTTTGGGTGGGCGCCGCCATGGGCTGTTTTCGGGGGTTATGATGGGTCGCGGCGTTATCGACGGTCGTAGGACGGGTTCTTCTGTTGGCAGGTTTGGTCTTTCCCGCGCACTGATGGCGTCGACGGCGCTGGTGCTGGTGACGACGCCGGCCGCCTTGGCCGAGACCAACTGGACGGGCAACCTCAACAATGAGTTCAACGTCTACGAGAACTGGGACAGCAACTTCAACGGTGGCGACCTCGTGATCGACGGGGCACATAACGTGACGACGTCGTCGGCGACGATCGCCACCGATATCAACTCGGTCAACGCCCCTGGCTACGGACCGCGCTCGCTGGTGATCTCGGGCGGCGCCACGCTGACCAGCACGATCACGGGATACGCGGCCATCGCCGTCGGCTGGACATCGGGCGTCACCTCCACCATGACCGTGACCGGGGCGGGCTCCAAGCTGGTGGTCGAAGGTACCGACGGCAGCTGGACCAACGTCGGCTTCAAGGATGGCGCGACCGGCATCCTCACCGTCTCCAACGGCGGCACCTTCGAGACCAACTACCACGTCGCCGTGGGGCAGGGCGCCGGCTCGACCGGCACGATTGAGGTCGACAACGGCACCCTCAACGTCCTGAACTCCGGCCAGCTCATCATCGGAAACGGCGACAACAGCACCGGCACCGTCAACATCGCCAATGGGTCGACCGCGAACCTCACCGGCCACGTCTTCGTCGGTAACGCCGATGGCGTCACGGCCAACCTCAACATCACCTCCGGCTCGAATGTGACGGTGGGCGGGCAGATCGTCGCGGGCGCCTACGCTGCCACCGGCGATATCACCGTCTCCGGTGGCTCGTCCCTCACCGTCGAGGATGCCGTGGTGCTTGCCTATGCCGGAGGTTCCTCCAGCACCCTCACCGTGACCGGCAGCGGCACCACGGCGACGCTCAAGAACGGCCTCTATGTCGGTTACGGCAACCTTGGAAAGACCGTGGTCTCGGAGGGGGCGAGCGTCACCGTCTCGGGCGAACTGGTGGTGGCCTATGATACCGGCTCGGCCGGCGAGCTGATCGTCACCGGCGCGGGCTCGACGCTCAAGGCCAACGGCACGGTCTACGTCGGCAACATGGGACCCGGCAGCCTCACGGTGTCCAACGGTGGCGCCTTGAACGCCGGAACGGTCGAGGTCGCCGCCGTCTCGGGGGCGACCGGCACGGTCGTCGTCGGTGCCGCCGAGGGCCAGACGGCGACGTCGGCCGGCAAGCTGAACATTGACACACTGGCGTTCGGGGCGGGAACCGGCAAGCTGGTGTTCAACCACACCGACAGCGCCTACACCTTCAGTTCCGCCGTTACCGGTGCAGGCACGATCAAGTCGCTGTCGGGCGTCACCAGCCTGACGGGCGACTACAGCGCCTACACCGGCGCGGTGACGGTCGACGGCGGCCTGTTGTCGGTCGATACGTCGAGCTTCACGCAGAACGCCTTTACCGTCAACGACGGCGGCGCGCTGCGAGTGACGGGCGCGGTGTCGAACGCAACCGATACGGTGACGCTGAACGGCGGCTCGCTGATCAACACCGGCTCCATCGACGGCAACCGGTTTGGCATCGAGCTTTCCAGCGGGTACACGAGCGCGATCACGACCTCAGGCTCGATCGACGGCGACCTGGCGGCGATCCACTACTCCGCCGGCGGCAACCGCCTGACCATTCTGTCCGGCGCCAGCTTCGGCAATGTGGTCGACTACAGCCTCACCACCGGCAACACGACCAGCTTCGGCGACGGCAGCTTCTCCATCCCGGTGGCCTACTACCTCGAGGGCGGCAACACGGTCACGCTTAGCAACACACGCCAGACGGTGCTCTATTCCAACGCCGCCGGCAGTTCGGGCAAGATCAACGTGGTCGATACGGGCACCACGGCCTCGCAGTTCACCAGCGTGCAGACGATCACCTCGTCCGTCGCCACGGTGACGGCCGACGTGCTGTCGGTTGACGTCGATCGCAGCATCTCGTCGCGCATCGCCCTGGCCTATGACGACGTCGAGCAAAAGAGCGAGAGCCAGAAGGCCATTTCGACCATGGTCGGCGACGGTCTGGCGGTCGATCCGCGCGGCAACCTGTTCTGGATGCGCGCCTTCGGCGGCGTCAGCCACGACGATTATTCCGACACGTCGGCGCACAACTTCGGCGTGGCCTTCGGCGTCGACCACATGTTCGACAAGACTCGCGTCGGCGTAATGGGCGGCCTCGGCAAGCTCACGAACCACAGTGGCGACAACACGGCGACGACCAGTGGCGATACGGTTTTCGCCGGTGTCTATCTGCGCCAGCCGCTGTCGAGCTTCACGCTCGACGCCTCGGTGATCGCCGGTGGCATGTTCGCCGACACGACGCGCGAGGTCAACTCGGGCACGGAAACGGCCCGCGGCAGTTACGACGGCTGGTTCGTTTCGCCGGAGATCGCCCTGTCGCGTGCCTATGCCCTGTCGGGCGGCTGGACGCTGACGCCGCGCGGCTCGGTGCGCTACACCTATGGCTCGTTCCAGGGCTACACCGAAACCGGCTCGACGATGAACCTTTCCTATGACGACCGTTCGACCCAGGCCGTCGAGGGCGCCTTCGAACTGAAGATCAGCAAGGCGCACCGGCTGGAGAGCGGCAAGGTGGCCACGCTGTCGGTCACCGCCGCAGCGCTCGACACCTACAATCTCGGCGACGCCGACCTCAACGCGTCGCTGTCGGGCACCGATCTCACGGTTTCCACCATGGGCGACCGCAATCAGTTCGGCGGTCGAGTGGGTCTCGGTGCCGAGCTGAAGCTGGATGCGAACGCCACGCTGTTCGGTGGCGTGTCGGCCACCGGCTACACCGACGACAGCTGGTCCGTGACGGGCAATGCCGGGCTGAAGGTCCAGTTCTGATCATGGGGAGCGGGAGGCGCACTTCGGGGCGGCTGACGCTGGCCCTGGCGGTGGCGGTCGGGCTGGCGCCCGGCGACCTGCGGGCGGAGACGCAGCCGCAGGAGAGCACGGCGACCTATGGCGACTGGGTGCTGCATTGCACCCGCTCTGGCCTGGCGGCCTCCGCCGACGCTGACGCCAAGGCCGACGCCGCGCCGACGACGAGCTGTGAGATCGTCCAGACCATCGTCGCCGATGGGGGGGCGGCGCCGGTGGCCAGACTGGCTTTCGGCTATCAAACGCTGGCGGCGGACCAGATGATGGTCACCGCCGTGCTGCCGGTGAACGTGTCGCTGCCCGGCCGCGTCGGCGTTTTCGGCACCGCCAAGACCGGCGCCGATGCTGGGCCGGGGCTGGCGTTGTCGTTCAGGCGCTGCGTGCCCGGCGGCTGTTTCGCCCAGGCCGATGCCGAGGCATCCCTGGTCGCGGCGGCCAAGAAGGAAAAGACCGGCGCCTTGCGCTTCATCGACGCGCAGGGACGGACGGTGGCCATCACCCTGTCATGGACGGGCTTCGCGGCAGCGCTTGCCGCGCTCGAAGGCCAGAAGGCGGACAAGCCTTAGTCGTCGCTCGGATTTTCCTTTGATATCAATATCATGCGAGGCCTGTGGAACGCGCGGGGCGCCACCGGTCTTGTCGTATCCTGTGGCATGAGGCGTCCAAACGGGGCAGTATGCCGGCGCATGCGCGCCGTGTCCGCACCCCCACAGCGATGGAGCCCCGATGTCCGACAGCATTCTGCGTTACGTTCCGAAGGATCCTTTCTGGCAGCCGTCTTCCGAGAATGCCGAGAAGGCGGTTGCGCTGTTGCGCGCCATGGCGCCGAAGGCAGAGAGCGTCGAAGCCAACTTCGAGGACGAGGTGCGCTTTTACGATCCCGGCGAGAGCTGGTCGGGCGTGGCGTGCAACGCCTGCGGAGCCGACGCTTGGCCCTGGTGGAATGGGGCCATGGAGGCGTCGTTTGCCAGCGGGTTCACCGAGCTCGACCTTGTGGCGCCCTGCTGCGGCGCCCATGTTTCGCTCAACGAGCTGCGCTATGGATGGCCCGCCGCCTTCGGTCGCTTCGCCCTTGAAGCCCTCAATCCCCTTCTCATGGAAGATACGACGGAGGACCAGGACAGGCGGATCGGCGATTGCCTCGGAAAGCCGGTGCGAAAGATCTGGGTGAGGCTTTAAGATCTGTCGGTCAGCCTGAGTCGCCGGAAAACCTCTGTGATCGCGGGAGGAGGGCCGGCCAGCGCTTCGATTTTCGCTTCGCCTCGCCGCTTTCGGGGGAGGTTTGCCAAGGAGACAGTCATGCCGCATGTCGTCATCAAGATGATCGAGGGACGGGGCGAAGAGCAGAAGCAGCGGCTGACCGAGCTGGTGACCAAGGCCATCATGGATGGCGCCGGCTGCAAGGAAAGCTCCGTTTCCGTCGCCATCGAGGACGTGCCGGCCGCTGACTGGACCGCCGCCGTCTATCGCACCGAGATCGAGCCGCAGATGGACCGGCTCTACAAGAGACCGGGCTACAAGCCGGACTGAGGGGCGCCCAGCCCGCCGGCCTCCGGACCTCAACTGGAATCGAGATGATCGACAGCGATCGGGAAGAACCTTGCGCGGCGGTGGCCGTTCCCGCCGGCATGGCGCCTGACGTGGCGGGCCATGCCTGGGCGCGCGACAGCATCGGTGAGGCCGGCGCCGCCGTCTATCGCCTTTCGGGCAAGCCCGGCGCGCCCGACCTCTACCTCAAGCATGGCCGCGACGCGGTGGCCGACGCCATCGCCGAGGAGATGGCGCGGCTGCGCTGGCTCGCCGGCCGCCTGCCGGTGCCGCGTCTCGTCCGGTTCGATTGCACGGCCGACGAGGCCTGGCTCTTGACGACGGCCATTCCCGGCCGCACGGCCTATCAGGTGCTGGCCTCCGACCCCGCCGGCCGTCCGGCCGTGGTCGACGCGCTCGCCGCCTTCCTTCGCCGCCTGCACGCCATCCCGGTGGAGGACTGCCCCTTCACCGGCGACCACGCCCACCGCCTCGCCATCGCCCGCGCCCGCATCGACGCCGGCCGCGTCGACGCCGACGACTTCGACGAGGAACGGACCGGCTGGACGGCCGAGGCGGTGTGGGAGGGGCTGCAAGGCCTTCTGCCGTTCGCCCCCGATCCGGTGGTGGCGCACGGCGATTGCTCGCTCGACAACCTGATCGTCGACGGGCACGCCGTGGTCGGCTGCATCGACGTCGGCCGGGCCGGCATCGCCGACCGCTACCAGGACCTCGCCATCCTCTGGAACTGCCTCGACGAATTCGGCCCCGCCATGCAGCGGCGGTTGTTTCGCGCCTACGGCATCGCCGAGCCGAACCGGCGCAAGCTGCAGTTCCACCTGATGCTGGACGAGCTGTTCTAGGGTCGCTTTGGGCGGTCGGCGAGCGGCTGATGGGAGACCGATATCGGCGGCTCGCTCCATCCTGCCTGAGGTCCACCTTGCATTCGCGCGCGAATGCAAGCGGCCTTCGCCAGGATGACAACTTGATAGAAAGGGCAAATAGCTGGAGTGCGCGCCATACAGCTTGATGCCGCATGAGCGGCAAGCGTTGCGGATGACAGCGCGATGAGAGGAGAACTCCATCTAACCGATTGTTATATCTATATATAATGCTGTCATCCTGGCGAAGGCCAGGACCTCAGGCAGGATGGGGCGCACCATCCATATAGGGCGCCGCTTTCCATCGGCATCACCCGGATTTCCAGCCCTGTCCGTCCGCCGCTCCCTCGTGTAGGGTGCCGGCTTCTTTCAACAGCGGGTGTTTCTCATGCTTCCCTGGGTAAAGCTTGGCTCCGTTGCCACCGAAGACGGGGTCGAGTTGCGGCTGATGCGGCGCGGCAGCGAGTTTTCCATCATGCTCGGCACCAACGAGCTGATGAACTCGCGGCTCTCCGGTTCGGAGGAGGCGCTGGCGACGCTGGCGACGGCCGAACTCGGCGGCCGGCCGGAGCCGCGCGTCCTCATCGGCGGCCTCGGCATGGGCTTCACCTTGCGCGCGGCGCTCCGCACGCTCGGCCCTGACGCCCGCGTTACGGTGGCCGAGCTGATGCCGGAGGTGGTCGACTGGGCCAGGGGACCGATGGCCGAGGTGTTCGAGGGCAGCCTTGACGACCCGCGCGTCATCGTCCGGCAGGAGGATGTGGGCGTGGTGATCCGCGCCGCCGCCCGCACCTGGGACGCCATCCTGCTCGACGTCGACAACGGGCCGGAGGGACTGACGCGGCAGGGCAACGACGCGCTCTATTCCACCGCCGGCCTTACCGCGACCTTGCAGGCGCTGAAGCCCGGCGGCGTCTTCACCATGTGGTCGTCGGCGCCCGACCCCGCCTTCACCCGCCGCCTCAAGAAGGTGGGCTTCACGGTGACCGAGGTACCGACGCGCGCCGGCAAGAAGCGCGGCGCGCGGCACATGATCTGGGTGGCGATCAAGTAGGGAAGGTCAGTCCTCCGGCGGCAGGCGGTTGGCGGCGTGGTCCTGCTCCTGCTGGGTCTTGATGGCGTTGCCGTCCTGGCCGCGCGCCTTGGTGTGCCGCTGCTTGTCGCGGTTGGAGAGGATGTCGTTCTCGCCCACCAGATCCTTGTCGAGCTCGGTCATGGCGCCCGAACCGTCGCCCTTGCCCTGCGTTCCCTTGCCGAAATGCTTGTTGTCGCCCTTGCCGCTGACCATTGCGCGTCTCCTTGGGTTCGAAGGGTTGGGAAGGTTGGAAAACGTCAACCCCGGCCGGCGGCATTTGTTCCGGAACATTGGCGGACGCGGCGGGTTCTCAAGGTGAAGACACCAAAGAGAGGAGGCGAAAATGGCCGACCAGCACTTCAAGACCAAGCGCCCCACCGACAAGGACCTCAAGGAGAACCCCGGCATCGGCAGCTCGAAGGGCACCACCGATGGCGGCGAACTCCTGGAGGACAACGGCGGCCTCGACGGCGACAACACCTTCGAGGGCGATGTCGAAAACGACGTTACCCCGCAGGGCGGCGTCAATCCGAACCAGACCGGACGCACCAACAAGTGAGGGAGACCGACATGGCCGGCCCAAAGACCCACAAGCAGCAGATCCGCATCATCGAGGAACGCGTCAACACCAGGAACGCCGGAGACGACTTCCAAACCGAAGCCGACCTGAAGCGCGCCGAGCTGGACGAGGAGAAGCGGGAGAGGCTGGAGGAGAAAGGCGAGGACGAGAGGTAGGGCGGCGAGATCGACCGAGATATGGTCGCTGACAGCCCGAGCGCGGCGCGGCCTGCCTTTGCGCGGCCGCCGCCGCCTTCATCTTGATGAGATCCGTTCGGACAAGCTAAGGTCTTTCAGACAATCCTCCAGGCGCGGATATAGTCCAAGGTGAAACGTGTAGCCCTGCTTGTTCTCGGGATGATGATCGTTCTGACGCTGACGACCAAGCTTCCGCAGAACGCATGGGGCCTGCTTGAAGGACACGGGAGCTATTTCATCCCGGAAGAAAGCAGCATCTGGACCTTCCAGGTCGACGTTGACAACGCAGGCTCGGGGAGTTTCTGGCTCCGAGGGAGCGATCGTACCCGCTACTACGCGCTTTCCGAAACGACGTGGGAATATTTCCATATTGAGAAGGAGAACGCGTGCGAGCGCTTTGATCCGGTCGATATCGCCACCTGGTGCGAACTGCGAGCAACGCCAATTCCGCTTCCACACTGAACTGCATGGCACTCCATTGGTCCCGCATCTCACTGCTGACATAACCGTGGGTAGCGCGTGGTAATGGCAATTCACGCAGGCGCTAATCCGGTGCTGACGTCAGGGGAGGCTTGGATGGGGGAGTTGAAAGCAGCGAGCGAGAGCTTCGGCAGGCTCGAGGACCGGGATGTGCGGATCGTCTGGCTGCCGCCGATGACGGTGGCCGCCGCCTATGCGTCGGGCGAGGGCTGCGAGGGCAGGGCGCTCGATGCGATCACGCGCTTCGTCACCGACAGCCGGCTGCTGGAGATCAAGCCCGACGCGCGGAGCTTCGGCTTCGACTGTTCCAAGGGCGAGGCGAAGGTGGGCGAGCCGTCGCGCGTCTACGAGGTCTGGGTGTCGATTCCCGAGGGCATGGCGGTGCCGGCGCCGCTGATCCGGCGGACCTTTCATGGCGGGCTCTATGCCGCGCATGTGCTGCGCTCGTGGGACTTCCAGGACTGGAGCCTGATCAAGGACTGGGTCGACGCCAGCGACAGATATGCCAATGACTGGGACGCGCCGCGCTGGGTGTCGCCGGAAACGGCGGCCGGGCAGGGCTTCGAGGAGACGCTGAACTTCTACACCTTCGTCCGCAAGGGCGGCCGGATGGAAGACTTGCAGCTCGATCTGCTGTTTCCGATCAGGGAGAAGTTGGCGAGCTAACGGTCGCCGCTGGACCCGAAGCGGAGATCATTTGTCGGCTGTCGTAAAAGCGGCATACTGATACGTGTATGTGCTGAGATCCCGATTTTCCGGATTCGTCGACATGCCCCCCATCATCGAGACCGAGGGCGCGACCAAGTGGTTTGCGCAGAAGGTGCCGCAGTCCGGCTTCACGGGCCGGCTTCGCAACTTCCTCAAGCCCGTCACCCGCGACGTGAAGGCGGTGGACGGCATCTCCTTTGCCATCGAGGCGGGCGAGGCCGTCGGCTATCTCGGGCCGAACGGCGCCGGCAAGTCGACGATGATCAAGATGCTGACCGGCGTGCTGGTGCCGACGGCCGGCTCCGTCCGTGTGCTCGGCCGCGTGCCGCACGAGGAGCGCATCGTCAACGCGCGCGACATCGGCGTGGTGTTCGGCCAGCGCAGCCAGCTGTGGTGGGACCTGCCGCTGTTCGAGAGCTTCGAGCTGCACCGGCGCATCTACCGGATCGAGAAGGGGCGGTTCGACCGGGCGCGGGCGGAGCTCGTGGACATGCTGCAGATCGCGCCGTTTCTTGAACGGCCGGTGCGCCAGCTCAGCCTCGGCCAGCGGATGCGCGGCGAAATCGCCATGACGCTGCTGCATGACCCGAAGATCCTGTTTCTCGACGAGCCGACCATCGGCCTTGATGTCGTCGCCAAGGACGTGGTGCGCAAGCTCATTTCGAGGGTCAACCGCGAGCGCGGCACCACCATCATGCTCACCACCCACGACCTCAGGGACATCGAGGAGATCTGTCCACGGCTGATCATGGTCGACGACGGCAAACTGCTGTTCGACGGCCCGCTCACCAACCTCAATGCCTCCTTCGGTGCGCGCAGGAAGCTGACGCTGGAGTTCGCCAGCGAACCTGCGACGGTGATGCTGGCCGGCGCCGAACCCGCCGGCGGCGAGGGCGTGATCCGCACGTTCCTGATGAGCGACGACAGGCGCTCGCTGGTCGACATCATCGCGGCGCTGAAGTCCGACGCCGAACTGGTCGACGTGCACCTGCACGAGCCGGATATCGAGGAGGTGATCCGCACCTATTACCAGTCGCGCCAGCGGCAGGCAGCGCCCTCGAAACGGACGGGGTAGCCATGTATCTCGCGCTCGCCGTCGCCGGTTTCCGCACCGAAGCCAGCTTTCGCGCCCAGTTCTGGTTCCTGCTGCTCAGCGGCGTGCTGAACGTCGTCGCCCGCGTCTCGATCTGGCAGTCGGTGTTCCAGCACGGCACGGGGTCGGCCGACATCAGCCTGCCGCAGATGGTGACCTATGCGATCCTCGGCGCCACGGTGTTCTCCACCTGGGAAGCGAGCCAGCTGGTGCGCGAGATGGGGGCGGATATCCGCAGCGGCAACGTCGTCAGCCACCTGATGCGGCCGGCGAGCTATCCGGTTTCGCTGATGGCCCGGCTGATCGGTGGACGCGCCCATGAAACGCTGCTGATCGGACTGCCGGTCGCCGTCGTCATGGGCGCCGTCTACGGCTTTCAGCCGCCGGCCAGCCTCGGCCATGCGCTGCTGTTCGCCCTGTCGGTGGCGCTGTCGCTGTTCCTTCTCTTCACCCTCGCCACCGCCGTGGCGACGATCGGTTTCTGGGTGATGGACACGCTGGCGCTGGACTGGTTCCTGCGCGGCACGCTGGCGCTGTTCTCGGGCGGGCTGGTTCCCCTGTGGTTCTACCCGGACGGGGTGGCGAACGCCGTTCATCATCTTCCCTTCGCCTGGATCGCCTTCTACCCGCTGGCGATCTATCTCGGCCAGCTCGATCTCATGGAGAGCGTCGTCACGCTTCTCTACGGGCTCGGCTGGGCGGTGGCCTCGGCCGGGCTATTGGCGCTGCTCTGGCGCGCCGCCTGTCGGCGCATGGTCGTGCAGGGAGGCTGAGCGATGCAGACCCTGTCGCTCTACCTCTATCTCGTCCGCCTGCAGCTGAGGACGCGTCTTCAGTATCGCGCCAATCTTCTCATCGGCTGGGTGGCGCAGGCCTTCGGCTACGCCAGCGTCTACGGCACCATCTGGATCATCGCCAGCCGGTTCGAGCGGCTGGGTGGCTGGGTGTGGCCGGAGATCGCGCTGATGCTCGGCTTCCACGTTCTGGGCTACGCGCTCGGCGCGCTTTTCACCTTCGTGCAGCTGCGCGGCATGGAGGAGCTGGTGCGGCTCGGCACCTATGACACGCTCATGGTGCGGCCGGTCAGCCCGTGGGCCTTCCTGGCCTTTTCGGGCATCAACATCGAGTACGGCGGCCACATCGCGCTCGGCGTGGGCATGATCGCCTGGGCGCTGCCGCAGCTCGGCATCGACTGGTCGGTGCTGACGGTGGCGCAGCTTGTGGCCAGCCTGATCAGCGCCGCGCTGCTGACCGGCGCCACGCTGACCATCATCGCCGCCATGGCGCTGGTGCTCACCCGCTCGCGCTACCTGTTCGGCATCTATTTCGACTTCTGGGAGCTGTCGCGCTACCCGCTCACCATCTTCGCCCTGCCGCTGCAACTTACGCTTCTGTCCATCGTGCCGCTCGGCTACATGGCCTACGTGCCGGTGGCCGCCCTCCTCGGCAAGCCGGTGCCGCTGATCGGCGCCGCCGCGCCCTTCGCCGCCATTCTCGCCGGCCCGGTCATGGTGGTCGTCGCCATGCTGGTCTGGCAGGCATGCCAACGGCGCTATCAGGGCGCGGGTGGGTGAAGGTGACCGCCTGTCTCACCCCGCTTCGTACTCCGCCAGCAACAGCGCCAGCATGGTCGCCTGATGGGTGAAGGGCGCGCCATCCTCGATGTTCCAGGCGCCGCTCAGGGCGGTGTGGGCGACGGCCCAGGCGAGGAGGTGGCGGCGGGGGAGGGCGGTGCGTTCGGAGAGCGCCGTGGCATGGCGGGCGACGCGGGCCGCGTCGAGCACCAGCGCTTCGGCCCGCTCGGGGTTCTGGAAGCTGTTGGCATAGTCGTAGGCCGGATCGCCGATCAGGCCCTTGGGGTCGATCGCCAGCCAGCGGTCGCCCGAGCGCAGGATGTTGTCGTGGTGGATGTCGCCGTGCAGCGGGGTGGCCGGCGCGTCGGCGTCGAGAAGGTCGGCGGCGATGGCGGTGGCCCGCGCGACCAGCGGGCGGGCGTCGTCCGGCCAGCGCTGGGGATCGGTGCGGAACAGCGAAGCGAAGCGGCGACGGAGCGGCGTCAGCTCCGGCGGCGGCGCGTCGCGTCGGGCATGCAGCCGCTCGACCACATCGGCGAGGATGAGGGTGGCCCTGTCGTCGCGGCCGGCGCGGGCAACGTCGCCCATCGTTTCCCCGTCGAGCCATTCCATCAGCACCGCGTCCGGCGCAAGGTCGAACACCCGCGCCGCACCGTGCCCGCCGAACCACGCCAGCATCGCGCCGCCCTTCGCCTCGTCGTCTCCGGCGCCGGGTTTCAGGAGCTTCAGCGCGGCCGGGCCGTGGGCGGCGTGCCCGACACGGTAGATGACGCTGGTGGCGGTTTCCGTGACGAAGGCCGGGGAGGTCAGCGCCCAGCGGGCGATGGCGTCGGCGAGGGCAGGCGTCATGGTGGGCTCAACTCCGTGCGATCGGCAAGGTGGACAGAAGGTCGTCGATGGCGTCGCGGACGTTGGCGAACATCGGCAGGTGGTGCTTCTCCCGGCTCC
Organism: Pleomorphomonas sp. NRK KF1; assembly: GCF_023721755.1. Lineage (GTDB taxonomy): Bacteria > Pseudomonadota > Alphaproteobacteria > Rhizobiales > Pleomorphomonadaceae > Pleomorphomonas. The sequence goes on from NZ_JAMDLH010000008.1 coordinate 129,035, forward strand.
AGACGCCCAGGAAGTCGGCGGCCGTCTCGCGGGCGGTGTCGATCACGGTCTTTGCGGGCAGGCTGGCCTTGACCGAGAGGTGGGACAGTTCGTCCTCGTCGAAAGCCGCGAAATCCTTCGACCGGCTGTAGTTGAGGGCGAAGCGGTCGCCGGGGATATAGGCGACGGTGGAGACGAAATCGTAGGCGGGGGCGAGCGAGGCGGTACGACCATCGCGATAGATGAGCGACCAGTTCTTGAGATGCATGTCGCCGTTGCCGATCAGCGTGTTGAAGGTCAGGCGGCGGACGAACTCCCGAATGTCGGCATCCGTGCCCTCGGCGGCGATGACGCGGGCGACCGAACGCATGCCGGCCTTCCGGTACTTGTCGTCGGGGTAGACGCCGAAGACCTGAGCGAAGTCCTCGATATGGGCGCGCCCGCCGCCCGGCAGGCGGTCGAAGCGCTCGATGACGAAGGCCTTGCCGCCGAAGCGCCCCGCGCCATCGGGCAGGCCGTCGATGGCGTCGATGTCCACGAGGTCGACCCTTGGAACGTCCATGCCGATGAGGTCGGCGAGGCGCATCATGGAGTATTCGTTTTCGGGAACGCCTGCGAAATCGGACGAGGGCAGCTTGACGATGGCGTCGCCGCCGACACCGGAAGCCGGCACCGTCAGCCCGCCGCGCGCGCCCGCCACGGCGGAGAACTTGAGCTGAACGCCGGCCAGCGAGAAGCGGAGCATGTTGCTCTGGGGCGGATGCCTTTCGCCGTGCGGCGCCATCGCCTCGGGTGGCCACGCCTCGCCGTCGGCGGGGGTGACGGTGACGGCGCCGGGCAGGTCGCGCCCCAGCGCCCAGAGCAGGAAGAACTCGCGCTCGGAATGAACGCCCGCCGCGTCGGCGAGGTAGCGGCGCAGCGGCCCTTCCGGCAGCAGGTTGGAGAAGAAGGGCGGCAGCTTGGTCTGGACGGGCGGGAAGTCGGTGCGCAAGGCTCCGGCCTGGTCCTTGAAGAACAGCCCCAGCGTCGGGCGTTCGGGATCGGCGATATAAGCCTCGTTGAAGGCGAAGAGAACGCGGTCGCCGGCTACCCGCGTCAGCGTGCCGATGGTCCGGCCGTGGAGATCGACGTTGAGAATGGAGACATCAGGCATCGTCATCCTCGTCGTCGAGGCTGTAGGCGGGGCGGCTGGCTTCGGGCGCCGTCAGGCCACGGGCGATGGAGCGCGCGGCGGGCACGGCCTTGAGCGGGATAAGCATCAGTTCGAGGCCGAGGGCGTGGGCGAGGGTGACGAGGCTGGACGCCCTGAGGTCGACGGCATTCGCCTCGATCTTCGATATGTGTGACTGCGGCACGCCGGACAGCCGCGCCAGCTCGCGCTGGCTGAGCCCCTTGGCTTCGCGAGCCTGCTTCAGTTCGGCGGCTATGCGTTCGGTCTCGTAGGTCACGGCGTGATCTGTCTTTACATATCATGATGCAATGATTGATCTATAAATACATATCATGAAAGCCTGCCTGCCTCAAGTTTGGTCGGCGTCGGACGGGCGGCGCTCCCGTCCCAGCGCTTCCACGAGATAGTCGATGAACACCCTGGCTTTGGCCGACAGGTGCCGGCGGCTGAGGTAGACGGCGTAGAGGGCGAAGGTGCCGAGCGACCACTCCGGCAGAACCTGGACGAGGCGGCCGGCGACGAGGTCGTCCTCGACGATGAAGCCTGGCTGGACGATGACGCCGCCGCCCTCGACGGCGAGGCGGCGCAACAGGTCGCCATTGGTGGCGTGGACGCTGGGGCGGACGCGCACGGCGGCGGTGTCGCCGGCCGCGGTACGGAAGGTCCAGGTGTCGCCACTTGAGAGGTAGGAGTAGCTCAGCGTTTCGTGGGCGGCGAGGTCGGCCGGGTGGGCGGGGTGGCCGCGCGCCGCCAGATAGGCCGGCGCGGCGCAGGTGACGATGGGAATGGAGGCGATGCGCCGGGCGATCAGGTTGGGGCTCGGCGCCTGGGCGATGCGGATCGCCACGTCGATGCCGTCATGGGCGAGGTCGACGACGCGGTCGCTGAGGTCGATGTCGAGCCGGAGGTCGGGGAAGCGGCGGCGGAACTCGGGCAGCAGCGCGGCGAGCACCGAGATGCCGAAGGAGAGCGGGGCGCTGACGCGCAGCAGGCCTGCCGGCGTCACCGCCTCGCGGCCGACGGCCGCCTCCGCCTCGGCGAGATCGGCGAGGATCTGCTCGGCCCGTTCCAGGAATTGCGCGCCGGCCTCGGTGAGCGACAGGCGCCGCGTCGTCCGGTGGACCAGACGCGCGCCGAGATGCGCCTCCAGCGCCGCGATCTGCCGCGACACCGCCGCCGTCGAGGTGCCCAGCTTGTCGGCCACCGCCACGAAGCTGCCGGCGCCGGCCAGCGCGGTGAAGGCCTCCATGCCCCTGATGATGTCCATGATCGACCCATTATTGCGATAGTCGCAACAATCTCTTTCATTCAGGGCGATTTTTCAAGGGGACCGGATGCCGTAGGTATCAATCAACGCCGTTACGGCGACGCGGACATCAAACCCAACAGGAGTTCATCATGAAAGTATCCGTCATCGGCACCGGCAACATGGGTCGCGGCTTCGCCGCCCGTCTGGTCAAGGCCGGCCACAGCGTCGGCGTCCATGGGCGCGACGCCGCCAAGGCCGCCGACGTGGCGCAGGCGATCGGCGCCAAGGCGGTGAGCGCCGCCGAGGCCGGCAAGGCCGACATCATCGTGCTGGCCGTGCCCTTCGATGCCGCCGTCGACGCGCTGAAGGCGCTGGGCGATATCGCGGGCCGCGTGGTGATCGACATCACCAACCCGCTGACGGCCGACTACATGGGCCTGACCATCGGCCACACCACCTCGGCCGCCGAGGAAATCGCCAGGGCGGTGCCGGGCGTTGCGCTGGTGAAGGGCTTCAACACCGTGTTCGCCCAGGTGCTGGCCGGCGACGGCAAGGTGGCCGGCGGCCACGACGTGCCGGCCTACCTCGCCTCCGACAGCGCCGAGGCCAAGGCCGTCGCCGCCGAGCTGGCCCGGTCGATCGGCTTCGGCGTGGTCGATGCTGGCGGCCTGAAGAACGCCCGCTATCTCGAGGCGCTGGCCGGCCTCAACATCTACCTTGGCTACGGCGCCGGGCTCGGGACCGCCGTCACCCCGATCTGGCTGCCGGTCGCCGGCTGAAACTCTCTCTCCTCTCACGCACTCTTTCAGGACGCACCATCATGACCAAGCTGATCGCCATCGCCGTTTCCGCCCTCGCCATCGCCGCCGGCGCCTCGGCCGCCGTCGCCGCCGAAGTTGCCAAGCCGGTGCCGGCGCTCCTTGAGGAGCTGTCGAAGTACCAGCAGGACGAGGCCACCGTCGCCAAGAACCTCGACACCTTCGACACGCTGGATTTCGACGTCTACACCCACCAGAAGTGGGACCGCCTCGGCGAGAGCCACGCCACGGATATCCTGGTGCACTACCCGGACGGCACGACCACCAAGGGCCTGCACGACCACATCGAGGCGCTGAAGCCGATGTTCGTCTTCGCCCCCGACACGCGGATCGAGCAGCACCCGGTGAAGTTCGGCAAGGGCGAGTGGACCGGCGTCATCGGCCAGCTGGAAGGCACGTTCACCGAGCCGATGCCCATCGGTGGCGGCAAGACCATTCCGCCCACCGGCAAGCCGTTCAAGCTGTCCATGGCGACGATCGGCCACTGGACCAAGGCCGGCGTGATGGACGAGGAATACCTGTTCTGGGACAATCAGGACTTCATGAAGCAGATCGGCCTCGGACAGTGATCGAGGCGCGGCGCTGAAGCAGAGCGGGGCGAGCGATCGCCCCGCTTTTGCCGTGGGGGGGCGGAGCGCGTCGGCGACACCATCTATGCGGGGGAGGGCATCCTACGCGGTACGGGACGATCTGCTCGTCACCGGCCAGAACCCGCAATCGTCGGCGGAAACCGCGCGCCTGTTGATGGAGACGCTGAAGTAGGGGCGCGTATCGCCGCCGGGGGAGGTTCTCGACTTTGTCGCGTCTTCCCGACGCTGCCGGATGAATCTCCCATTCCCATCAGGCCGTCATCCTGGCGAAGGCCAGGACCTCGGGCAGGATGAAACGAGCGGGTGCTATCGGGCTCCTGATGGTTCATGGAAATTGATAGGGGCCGGGGAGATTTCTCGTCCTGAGGTCCTGGCCTGCGCCAGGATGACGGGTGATTGATATGTGACGATAAATATCGGCTCGCGTTCTGGATTGGCCTGCGTGCGTAACGCTGCTGGGTGAGGTTCCCGCTCCTATCGCGCCTTCCCGACGCTGCCAGATGAATCTCCCGCTCCTATCCCCCTCCCGTCACCCCTCCGGCGTCTCCCTGTCATCCAGCGTCAGTTGCAGGAAGGCGAGGTCGAGCCAGTGGCCGAACTTCATGCCGACTTGCGGCAGAAGGCCGACCTCGACGAAGCCGAGCTTCTTGTGCAGGGAGAGCGAGGCGGGGTTGCCGGCGTCGATGGCGGCGATCATCACGTGCTTGCCGAGCGCCCTGGCGCGGGCGATCAGCGCCTCCATCAGGGCCTTGCCGATGCCGCGACCGCGCGCGTCGTGGTGGATGTAGATCGAGTGTTCCACCGTGTGGCTGTAGCCGTCGAAGGGGCGCCAGTCGCCGAAGGCGGCGTAGCCGAGCACGGCGCCGGCCGCGTCGACGGCGACCAGAACCGGGTAGCCCTGGCGCTGGCGATCGGCCAGCCAGGCGGCGCGGTTGGCGACGTCGACCGTGGCCTCGATCCAGATGGCGGTGGTGTGGAGGACGGCGTGATTGTAGATGGCGGCGATGCCCTCGGCGTCGGCCGCCCGCGCGTCGCGGATGTCGAATGAAGCGGTCATGCGGCGAGATTAGGCCGCGCCGCGCGGCGGAGGCAAGCCGGATGCGGGGCCTCCCCCGGAGCGGTGCCCCGGGGGAGTGAGGCGCTTCACGCCGCCGCGAACTTGGTGACGAAGGTTTCCACCACTGTTTGCAGGCCTTTGGCCTTCGAGGACAGGCCGGTGGAGAGGTTCATCAGCTGGGTGGAGGCGGCGCCGGTCATTTCCGCCGCCTGGCCGACGCCGGTGATGTTTTCGGTGACTTCGGCGGTGCCCGCGGCGGCTTGCTGGCAGTTGCTGGCGATCTCGGTGGTTGCCGCGCCCTGTTCCTCCACCGCGCCGGCGATGGCCGAGGCGACCTCCTTGATGTTGGTGATCGTCTTGACGATGGAGGTGATGGAGTGGACGGTGTTGCCGGTCGAATCCTGGATTTCCGCCACCTTGGTCTCGATGTCGCCGGTGGCCTTGGACGTCTGGTCGGCCAGCTGCTTTACCTCCGCCGCGACGACGGCGAAGCCCTTGCCCGCTTCACCGGCGCGCGCCGCCTCGATGGTGGCGTTGAGCGCCAGGAGGTTGGTCTGCTCGGCGATGCCGCGGATGATGTTGACCACGTCGCCGATGGCGGCGGCCGAGGCGGCGAGGGTGGAGATGCGGGCGTTGGAGGCCTGGGCCTCGCCATAGGCCAGCTCGGCCACTTCGGCCGAATGGTCGACCTGCGAGCTGATCTCGTGGACGGAGGCGGCCATTTCCTCGGACGAGGCGGCGACGGTCTGCACGTTGCTGGCCGCCTGTTCGGCCGCCGCGGCCACGGCTTGGGCCTGACGGGCGGTTTCCTCGGCGGTGGCGGACAGGCTGCGGGCGCTGTCGGCGATCTCCTCGGACGACTCGGCGAAGTTGGCGGCGAGGTCGCGCATTTCGGCGACGAACTGGTCGGCCAGGCTCTGGCGGCGGTTCAGCTGCTCGCGTTCGGCGCGCTCGCGGGCTTCGCGCTCGACGCGGGCCTCATCGTCGGCGATCATGCTCTGCCGGCACTGCTCCAGCACGCCGCCGAGAACGCCGAAATCGTCGCGCCGGCCGAGGATGGTCACCACCACGTCCTTTTCGCCGCGCCCCAGCGCCAGCACGTAGTTGATGGCGACGCCGAGCGGCCGCGTCACCGACAGGGCGCTGATGGCAGCGATGATCACGGCCAGCAGCGCGGCGACGGCGCTGATGGCGATCTCGATGGCGATGCCGCGCTGGACGGCGGCGGCGCTGTCCTGGCCGATCTGGACGCCGCGCTTGCCGTAGGCGTCGGACAGCTCGGTGCCGAGCTTGTCGATGACGGGATAGGTGGCGGCCAACTTCGAGCGCAGGTCGGAGTTGACGGCGGCCTTGTCGCCGCTCTGGATCTGGCCGGCCAGCGCCATGACGCCGGCGTGGTAGTCCTTCAGCGTCTGTTCCAGCTCGGCGGTCTTGGCCTTGCGGCCGGGATCGCGGGTGGACTTGCTGACCTCCTCGAGCTTGGCGACGGCGGACGCGAAGGCCTGGTCCATCTGGGCGAACAGCTCGGCTTGCCGGGCCGGCTGGTTTGCCGCCTCGTAGAAGCCGGCGCGGCCCTTGGCGATGAACTTGAGTGCGGTTTCGATGTTGCCGGTCTGGGACAGCACGCGGACCGACTCCCGCGTGTAGTTGGCGGCGTCGGTCAGGTAGACGTAGCCCACCACGCTGACGGCGATCAGCATCAGCGTGATGAGCGCAAAGCCGGCGTAGAGCCGGTGGGCGATCTTCAGGCGGTCCATGGTACACCCTTCTGGTGGTCCGAGACGCTCGCCAAAACGAAACCGGGGCGGGCAGCTAGCTTGACCTCCAAGCCCATGGCTCGGGAGCACATCGCTATCTGCCGCACCCCAGGTATGACGGTCGCGGTGGTCCGATATCCAGTAGACCATGACGTTAGAGTGGTTAACGATGTTTATAGTTTCGTCGAGTTTCTATAAAAGTTGACGCCCATGCGGAATAGAACGTAGGTGGCGCCGATTTGCAGATAGATTTATCGAGAATCGACGCTCGTTAGAATATTATCGACTTTAAAACGCTTCATTTTGTCGTGCCTGGAGCGGGTCATACGTTGTACGGAACTATTTTATCTGAATTTTATTCTTTGTCATCTTGGTTACCGGTCCGGACACCTGACAGGAAAGCCGGCGATTTCCTAATGAGTGCGGCTTTGACCTGACTCAACTTGGAGTCACTTCTCCGGTCGGAGCGCAATCGAATGGGCGCGGGCCTTTTCCGGCGGCCCGGCGCGGCTCATCCATTGGTAGGGGATGGCTCGATCGCCTCAGCCCGCCTGATGATCCCTCGGCTTCAGGAGGTCGGCGAAACCGATGCGGTGCAGGAACTCCGCGCGCACCCGGTCGATGACGGCGTAGGACATCGCCAGGGCGTTGGCCATCAGGCGGCCGAAGCCGCTCGATGCGCCGGTGACGAGAATGACCTCATTCATCGTAGCCCCTCAGACCACGCCGCCGTTGGCGCGGACGATCTGGCCGTTGATCCAGCCGGCGTTCGGGCCGACCAGCAGCGAGACGACGCTGGCGATGTCGCCCACGTCGCCGAGGCGGCCGAGCGGGTTCATCTGCCGGATACGGTCGAGCGTCGCCTCATCCTTGCCCTCGAAGAACAGCTCGGTGGCGACGGGGCCGGGGGCGACGGCGTTGACGGTGACGCCGCGCGCGCCCAGTTCCTTGGCGAGGATGTGGGTCAGCGCCTCGACGGCGGCCTTGCTGGCCGCGTAGACGCCATAGCCCGGCTGATAGAGCCCGATGACGCTGGTCGAGAGGTTGACGATGCGCCCGCCGTCGCGCAGGCGGTTCGCCGCCTCGCGGAGGCCGTTGAACGTGCCCTTGAGGTTGATGGCGATCGTCTGGTCGAAGGCCGCGTCGTCGACTTGCGCCAGCGGCGCCAGCTTCATGATGCCGGCGTTGTTCACCAGCACGTCGACGCCGCCATAGGCTGCCTCGGCGGCATCGAACAGGCGCGTCACGGCCTCGGGGTCACTGACGTCGGCCTGGAAGGTCATGGCCCGGCCGCCGGCCTTTTCGATGTCGGCCACCAGGTCGGCCGCGGCCCCGGCGCTGCCGGCGTAGTTGACGACGACCGAGAGGCCGTCGCTCGCCAGCCGGCGGGCGATGGCGGCGCCGATGCCGCGCGAGGCGCCGGTGACGATGGCAACCTTGTTTGTCGAAGGGGTCATTGTGGCTGTTCCTTTGTCGTTTGTCGTGGCTCAGGCGTCGGGGGCGCGGTAGGCGTCGGGGATGGTGAAAACCTCGTCGGCGCGGGCATAGCCGCCGTCCTTGACCTCCTCGATCAGCACCATGGTGTGCGGGCGGGCGGCCTCGGTGAAGTATTCGACGAGCATCGCCGTGGTGCGATGCACGATCTCTTCCTTCTGGGCGCGGCTAAGGGCGGCTTCGGGAACCTTGAAGTTGGCGAAGGGCATGTCTTCACTCCTGTTGGGCGATCCAGCGACCGGCTGACGAGGAGGAAGGTAGTTGTTTTGAAATCTTGCACTAGAAAGCGTATTTCAACATCACTATTCCGGATATCATAACAATCGGAGTGGGGTGATGGATCGCATCGACGTCATGCGGCTGTTCGTCAGGATCGTCGAGCGCGGCAGTTTCGCGCAGGCGGCGCGCGATCTCCAGGTTCCCCGCCCCAGCGCCACGCACGCCATCCAGCGCCTGGAGGCGGACCTCGGGGTGCGCCTCCTCGAGCGGACGACGCGCAACGTGCGGGCGACGCTCGACGGCGCGCTCTATCACGAGCGCTGCGTTCGCCTGCTCGCCGACCTCGACGAGGTGGAAAGCGTGTTCCACGCCGCCGAGCCCAAGGGCCCGCTGCGCGTCGACATGCAGGGCACCATCGCGCGGCATTTCGTGCTGCCGGCCTTGCCCGGCTTCATCGCCCGCTATCCGGGGGTCGCGCTCAACCTCAGCGAGGGCGACCGGATGGTCGACCTGATCACCGAGGGCGTCGACTGCGTTCTGCGGGCCGGCGACCTCACGGACTCCACGCTGATTGGCCGCCGCATCACCACGTTCGAGCAACTGACGCTGGCAAGCCCCGCCTATCTGGCGCGCCACGGGGTTCCAATGACGCCGGACGACCTCGCCGGGCACCGGATGGTCGCCTATGCCGCCTCGGCGACGGGCCAGCCCTATCCGCTGGAGTTCCAGACCGACGACGGCGTGCAGGAGCGGGCGCTGGCCTACGATGTCGTCGTGCGGGGCGCGGAAATCTACACGGCTTCAGGTGTGGCGGGGCTGGGGTTGATCCAGGTGCCCCGCTATCGCGTGGCCCAGCAGATCGCCGAGGGGGTGCTGGTTCCCGTCCTCGAAGCCTTTCCGCCGCCCCCGGTGCCCGTGTCGGTGCTCTATCCGCACAGCCGGCATCTGTCGTCACGGCTCCGGGTGTTCATCGATTGGCTGGCCGAAGTGTTCCGCAGTGCCGAAACGGGGGACGCCTCTATCAGTCTGTCCTCCTCTCTCGAAGGCTGAGGATCTCGAGACGAGAGGGTGACGAGGGTGCTATCGGGCTCCCGCCGTTCTGGAGATTGATAGGGGCGAAGGAGACTTCTCGTCCTGAGGTCCACCTTGCATTCGCATGCGAATGCAAGTGGCCTGCGCCAGGATGACGGGAAAGTGATATAAAACAAGGAGATGCGTCGTGGTTCCGACGTGTGTTCGGTGACCGGACGGGGCTCCCGTTTCTATCAGGCCGTCATCCTGGCGCAGGCCAGGACCTCAGGCCGGACGGGGCGAGGGGGTGATATCGGGCTCCCGCCGTTCTGGAGATTGATAGGGGCGAAGGAGACTTCTCGTCCTGAGGTCCACCTTGCATTCGCATGCGAATGCAAGTGGCCTTCGCCAGGATGACGGGAAAGTGATATAAAACAAGGAGATGCGTCGTGGTTCCGACGTGTGTTCGGTGACCGGACGGGGCTTCCGTTTCTATCAGGCCGTCATCCTGCGCGAAGGCGCAGGACCTCGGGACGAGAAGGTGGTGAGGGATCTATCAGGCGGCCTAACGGTTTTGGAGCGCGATATCGGCCGGGAGCTCTATTCTGCCTGAGGTCCTGCGCCTGCGCGCAGGATGACGGTTCATTGATATAAAACAGGTGGTTAGCGTTGGCGGGAAGCTTATGCCGGCGGCGGAAAGGGGGCGCGTGGCGCCATGCCCTTGCCCCCTTACGGCAAATTGTCCCTGAGGTAGATTTCGATGCGGATGGTTTCCTGGCTGGCGCTGAGCGGCGTGCCGTCGATCAGCGAGCGCAGCACGCGGATGGCGCTGCGGATCTCGTGGCCGGCGTCCTGGTTGATGACGGCGTGGAAGAGGCCGTTTTGCAGGGCGGCGCGCGTCACGTCGTAGAGCTCGTGCGCCACGACGACGGGGCGGGCCTCGGGCGGCAGGTCGGCCAGCACGTCGAGAATGCCCTGGTGGCCGCCGCCGATGTTGTAGAGGCCGACGATGTCGCCCTCGCGCTTCAGGCAGTCGCGCAGCGCCTCGCGCGTCGCCTCGCGCTCGTCGCGGCCTTCCAGCATGACCGGCGACTGGAGGTGCGGGAACTCGGCGCTGATCACCTGGTCGAAGCCCATGCGGCGCTCGACGTGGTCGCGCACCAGCATGGAGCCGGCGACGACGACGATCTTGCCCTCGCGGCCGCCGAGAAACTGGCCGAGAAGGCTGGCGGCGGTGCGGCCGGCGGCGACGTTGTCGATGCCGACATAGCGGTGGCGAGGGAAGCGCGGCGCGTCGGACACCAGGGTGACCACCGGCACGCCGGCGGCGTTGAGGCGGCAGAGCTCGGCCCGGACGGCGGCGGATTCGGTGGCGACCAGCGCCACGCCGGCCACCGCTTCGGTGTCGATGGCGCGCAGGGCGTCGGTCAGCGCGTCGCTGTCGAAGGCGGGCACGGTGCGGACCTCGATGTCGACACGCCTGCCGGCCAGCCGCTTGCGCGCCTCGCGCGCCTCGGCCTCCAGGTGGCGCATGAAATCGCTGGGGCCGTCGGGGATGATGAACACCAGCCGGTCGACCCGCTTGCGCGCCAGCGCCGCCGCCGAGGCGTCGCGCACGAAGCCCAGCTTGTCGACGGCTGCCTTCACCCGCTCGGCCGTGGCGGCGCGCACGCCGGGCCGGTCGTTCAGCACGCGGTCCACGGTGGCGAGACCGACGCCGGCGGCTTTGGCAACGTCGTGGACGGTGGGACGCATGCGTGCTCCTGGAAACGTAAACTCACCTCAGGCGGCCGATTGGCCGTTCCGAACGAATCCCATAGTTTTCAAAGGCTTCTAAACTAGAATGTAATCATCCACATTGTATCCGCCCGCTGTCAACATCGGGCAAGATCATACTGATCATGTCGAGAAACGGGTTCCGGCAGCGATGCCGCCGGAACGCAAATTCAACTACGGAATGCACACATTTGCGGCGATCCGGCTTGGCTTTCGGAGCACGATATCGGCCGCTCGCCCCGTTCTGCCCGAGGTCCTCGCTTTCGCAAGGATGACAGTTTGATAGAAAGGGGAAACAGCTGGAGAGCTGCCATACAGCTTGATGCCGCATGGGCGGCAAGGGTTGCGAATGGCAGTGCGATGAAAGGGGCTCCACCTAACCGATTGTCATTCCTATATATAATGCTGTCATCCTTGCGAAAGCGAGGACCTCGGGCAGAACTGAGCGAGCCGCCGATATCGTGCTCCCCAAACCGAGACGGCCAGTCGCCCCACTTCGTTCCATTGTCCTGAGGGGGCTTCATCGCAGATGTATGCATACCGCAGCCCATTCAAGGCGAGGCACTGAGCCTGATCTGAACCTCGCTGGGGCAGGTAGACATCCCCGCCCCAGTAGAGTTTCGGGCAGGCTCACTCGTGGACGTACATGTCCCAGCCGAGATACTTGGTCGCCGCTTCGGTGACCGCCGCGGCCGAGCTCGAGAAGTTCGTCGCCACGTGGTGCTCGAAGGCGTTCTCGCAGATGTAGCGCAGCAGCTTCTGCAGGTTGGGGATGTCCACCACGCCGGCGCCGCCGAAGGTGTTCAGCGGGTCGTCGGTGAACGAGCCCTGGCCGGTGTAGCCCTTGATCTTGCCGGTGAAGTCGTCGGTGGAGAGGCGCAGGAAGGTCATGGCGCCGGCCTTCACCTTGCCGTCCAGCGTGCCATAGGTGTTCTCGGCGCCCACGGTGCCAGCGATGATCTGCTGGTAGTCCATCTTCACGCCTTCATTGAAGAAGTGCTTGGGCAGGTTCGAGCAGTGGAAGCAGACGGCCTTGTTGGGGTCGCCGCCGTAGTTGTTGTTCCAGTCGAGGAGAGCCGACGGCGTCTCGCTGGCAAGGCCGAGCGCGTACATGGAGAGCGAACCCAGCGTGTCGACCTCGCAGGCCGACGGCAGCAGCTTCTGGCTCATCATGCTCATGACGGTGCAGGGCACGATGCCGAAGAACTCTTCCAGGCTCGTCCAGCACTGCACGGAGGTGATGGTCAGGCGGTTGGTCTCCACCCAGTTGTCCAGCACGGCGCCGAGCTTGGCCATCTTGATGAGGGCTTCCCTGGGCGTGTGGCCGGTGGGCACGTAGGCCTTGATCTCCTCGATCTTCTGCTCGACGGCGGCGTCGGTGGCCTTGAGCTTGCCGATGCGGCCGAGCACTTCGGAGAGGTCGAGCGTGTCGACGGTGATGCCCGAACGCTCGAGCAGCTTCTCCGAGTAGCGCACGGTGTTGAAGGCGGCCGGGCGGGCGCCGACGGCGCCGACGCGCAGGTTCTTGAAGCCGCGCACGATGCGGCAGACGGCGGCGAACCACTTGAGGTCGGCCTCGAACTCGGGCGAGTCGGGCGCCTCGGTGTGCAGCGTCGTCAGCGAATACTTGATGCCATACTGCTGAAGGTTGTTGCAGATCGACATCTTGCCGCAGAAGCTGTCGCGGCGGTGGGTGATGGCCATCTTGCCGGTGTCGTCGGGCGTCGCCTGGATCAGCACGGGCACGTCGAGCCCGGCAAGGCGCAGCGCGTCGGCGAGGCCCCGCTCCTCGCCGAAGTTCGGCAGGGTGATGATGATGCCGTCGATATCCTGCGCGTGCTTCTTGAACAGGGCGGCGCAGATCTCCGCTTCCTTGTAGGTCTCCACCGCGCCGTGGGCCGTCTCTTCCGGCGTTACGACGATCGCCTTATAGCCCTGCTTCTCCAGAGCGGCGATCATCTCCAGCCGGCCGCTGGCGGCCAGATGGCTGGGGAAGAATCCACGGTTTCCGACGATCACGCCGAATGTCATTTGCTTGGCCATCAGGTCTCTCCTCCGCAGTCGCTTGAAATGTTTGAGGTACGCTACCGAAAGAAAAAAGGGGAGTTTTTCGGTAGAGAATTGAGGTGTAATGAGGGGATTCAAGCGAGTCCTGAGGAGCGTACATCAAGGACGGGGGAGAGGCAAGGGTGGGGGAGGGGGTGTTTGGAATCGCTTACTTCTCATGGAGCTATCTGGCTATTGGGGCATTCACTTCTTATTTACAAACCGATCTGAAAGTGATCTCTGGCCTTAATGGGCAACATGGACCGAGATGAGCAAGGGACCGAGAGCAACGATCAAGCCTGCGCTTTTGGTGTGGGCTCGAGAAACCGCAGGATATGATCTTCTGACGGCGGCTCAAAAGCTCGGCGTCGAAGAAGTAAAGATTGTTGCTTGGGAGTCTGGGGAGGATCAGCCGTCGATTCCGCAACTGCGCAAGCTGGCTGAACTCTATAAACGTCCCCTCGCAGTTTTCTATCTTTCGGCGCCCCCGCTCACATTTCAACCAATGCATGACTTTCGACGTTTGCCTGATTTTGGGGGACGCCATTTCTCGCCAGAGCTGACTCTTGAAATCCGCTCTGCCCAGCAGCGCCGAGAGCTCGCGCTTGAGCTGATTGACGACGCTGATGGTGCGCCTCAGCGCTTCGAGCTTTCCACAAGTATTAAGGAGGATCCTGAGAAGGTCGGGGCTTTTGTGCGCGGCGCTCTAGGCATTGATTATCAGCTTCAGGCTCGCTGGCGCGACCCTCGAGTTGCGTTTCATGCATGGCGATCGAGAGTTGAGGACAAAGGTGTCCTTGTCTTTCAGGCGTCGCGAGTTGAAAGCAGTGAAGCGTCGGGATTTGCTGTATGGGCAGATGTGTTGCCTGTTATCGTTGTAAACCGTAAAGACGTCTATCCGCGTAGGGTTTTCTCCCTCCTGCACGAACTTACACATCTGATGTTGCATCAAAGTGGCGTTTCGGATTTGGACGCAAACGGCGCTCGCCCGATAGATGATGAGCGGCTTGAGATGTTTTGCAATCATGTCGCTGGCGCGGCGTTAGTGCCCGAAGATCTACTTCTGGGCGAAACAATTGTACTTGAAAGAGGTTTCGGTCGCCATGAGTGGAGCGATCCAGAAATCAAGTCGCTCGCATTAACATACAGCGTTTCTCGGGAGACCATTGTTCGCAGGCTTTTGACCCTTCGCCGTGCGACTGAGGATTTTTATGGCCGGAAGCGTCAGCAGTACGCCCTAGAGTACCAACAACAACGAGAACGAGAAAAAGAGAAAAATGCGGGCAAGGAGATCCCTCGCAATATGCCGCTCGAGACCGTTGCAAATGTAGGCAAGCCGTTCGCTCGTTGGGTTATAGAGAATTATCGCCAGGATCGGATAAGTCTCTCGGAGGTGTCAGGTTATTTAGGGGTAAAGGTCCGCCACGTTCCCGGCATCGAGCGACAGTTGGACTTCTAAGCTATGATGGATCGGCATGCGACCTACTGCATCGATACCAGTTCTTTGTTGCATGCTTGGTTTCGTGCTTATCCACCAAAGCGTTTCGGAAGTCTCTGGGGTGCGCTCGATAGGTTAATAGACGAGGGGCGGTTGCTCGCTACGATTGAGGTTCTCTACGAGCTGAAAAAGAAGGACGATGGTCTTTTCGAGTGGGCTAAATTTCGAAGAGAACTATTGTTTCGCGAGATTGATGACGGCGTGCAGAGCGAAGTTGTTCGCATCATGGAAGCTTATCCTAAGCTCGTCGATACTGGGAAGGGGAAATCGGGGGGTGACCCCTTTGTCATAGCGCAGGCTCTTGCTGCAAGACCTCGGCTGGTAGTTGTTACTCAGGAGTTGGGTGGATCCCTCGATAAGCCTAAAATTCCGTTTGTTTGTGATCAGGAGGGGATTCGCCATATAGATTTTTTAGAGCTAATCGAAGAGGAAGATTGGGTTTTTTAGTATACTAACCATATGCATGAGTGAATATTTTCTTTTTGTTGACTCATTACTTTCGAGATTGCCGTTTTGGATGTTGGAAAGACAACGATGTTTGGGAGTGGGTCCAACAGTGGTGCGGCATGGAAACGGCCGACAGGTCGATAGGTGGTGATGATGCCCCTAGGTTCCATTCAGGTCTGAGTTTGTTTCCGGCATTAGTTTTGCCCTTACGGGCGGTGATGTCGGGCGTAGGCGCGGAGCCCTTTAGCTGGCGGCGCGCCAGAGCTCGACGGCTGGGAAGGTTGCCGGTAGTTTTGCCAATACGCTGAACGCGCCTTCAAAGTCCGGCTCCCCCGAGAGACACATGCCTCACGTCCTGCGCGCCATCCACCACACGGGCAATCTGAACGCTGTCTGGCTTGACCCTATACAGGGCGAGCCAGCGCTCGCAGGTGAGGTGTCGTGCGCCTTCGGCGATGTCGGGGCGGGCAGGGCCTAGCATCGGGTTGTCGGCGAGCATGGCGATGCGGCGCTCGATGCGGTCGGTGATCGTGTCGGCGGCGTCCGGACCTGACTTGCCGGCGATTCAGACCCAGAGGTCGACCATGTCGGTGCGCGCCATGGCGGAGTAGGTGACGGTTGACATCCTACTCTTTGGCCATCAGGCGCTTGCGGCCCTCGGCGTTGACGGCTTCGGCGTCGAGCGGCCGAAAGTCGCCGCTTTCGATGCCGTCCTGCCAAGCCTGCTGAAGAAAGCGCAGCCTCTCGCCCTCGGCGTGGTCGAGCTTTTCCATGAGCCGCAGGGCCTCCCGCACCACCTCGCTGGACGAGGCGTAGCGGCCGGACTCCACCTTGGTCTTGACGTAGCTCACCAGTTCGTCGGTCAGCGACACATTGAGGTTGCCCATGTCGAAGATCTCCTTCCCTTCGATGATGGCGGCGATAACAGAGAATGGCAATGTTTGTTATTCTCGCGGTGATCCGCGTCCGTTGGGGGAACGATTGCCCGGGCGGGCGCGTTCTCCTGTTGCCCGTCGGCATGGCTGCCGCCCTTTCAGCGCATTGGCCCGCCGATTGAATCTCGCGCTTTCGCGTCCCACGTTCATTGCTTGACGTGTTCAGCATTTCGCGGCGCGGCCGGGCGGCACACACGGCCCCCGCCAGCCGCCGATCCATTTCTCAGGAGACATTCATGGCCGAATCCATTGCCCACTACATCGCCCGCTTTCTTGGCGAGGCCGGGGTCAAGCGCATCTGGGGGGTGACGGGCGACAGCCTGAATGGCCTCAGCGACAGTTTGCATCGGCTGGGCGAGATCCGCTGGATGGGGACGCGGCATGAGGAGGCGGCGGCGTTTGCGGCCGGGGCCGAGGCGCACATTACCGGGGAGCTGGCGGTGTGCGCCGGCTCGTGCGGGCCGGGCAACCTGCACCTCATCAACGGGTTGTTCGACTGCCAGCGCAGCCATGTGCCGGTGCTGGCGATCGCCGCGCACATTCCCTCGTCGGAGATCGGCTCGGGCTATTTCCAGGAGACGCACCCGCAGGAGCTGTTCCGCGAGTGCTCGGTCTATTGCGAGCTGGTGACCAACCCCGAGCAGATGCCGCGCGTGCTGGAGGTTGCCGTGCGCACCGCCATCGCCAGGAAGGGCGTCGCCGTCATCGTGCTGCCGGGCGATGTGGCGCTGAAGCCGATGCCTGACGATGTCGACATCCGCTGGCGCGAGCCGGAGCTTGGCCGCCTGGTGCCGTCGGCGGCGCAGGTGGATGCGCTCATCGACATGCTCACCGCCAGTTCGAAGGTGACGCTGCTCTGCGGCGCCGGCTGCGCCGAGGCGCATGACGAGGTGGTGGCGCTGGCCGCCCGGCTGAAGGCGCCCATCGTCCACGCCCTGCGCGGCAAGGAGTTCGTGGAATACGACAACCCCTATGACGTCGGCATGACCGGGCTGATCGGCTTTTCCTCCGGCTATCACGCCATGGACGCGGCCGACACGCTGTTGATCCTCGGCTCGTCCTTCCCCTACCGCGCCTTCTATCCGGCCGGCGCGAAGATCGCCCAGGTGGACAGCCGGCCGGAAAGCCTCGGCGCCCACACTCAGATCGATTTGGGGCTGGTCGGCGACGTCAAGGCGACGGTGGCGGCGCTGCTCGACAAGCTGCCCGAGAAGCGTGACGACGCCTTCCTCAAGACGGCGCTCGACCACTATGCCAAGGCGCGCAAGGGGCTGGACGACCTCGCCACCGACGATGGCGCCAAGGGCCAGATCCACCCGCAATATCTCGCCCGCCTCGTCAGCGAGAAGGCGGCCGACGACGCCATCTTCACCTGCGACGTCGGCACGCCCACGGTGTGGGCGGCGCGCTACGTGACGATGAACGGCAAGCGGCGGCTGATCGGCTCGTTCAACCACGGCTCGATGGCCAACGCCCTGTCGCAGGCCATCGGCGCCCAGGGCGTCGACCGCAACAGGCAGGTGGTGGCGCTCTGCGGTGACGGCGGCTTCGCCATGCTGATGGGCGACATCCTCAGCGTGCGCCAGCTGGACCTGCCGCTGAAGATCGTCATCTTCCACAACCGCTCGCTCGGCTTCGTCGCCATGGAGATGAAGGCCGGCGGCTACATCTCCGACGACACCGACCTCAACAGCCCCGACTTCGTCAAGGTGGCCGAGGCGATCGGCATCAAGGGCATCCGCGTCGACGACGCCAAGGCGCTGCCGGCGGCCCTCGACGAAGCCTTCGCCACGCCCGGCCCTGTTTTGGTGGACGTGATGACCGCCAAGCAGGAGCTGGCCATGCCGCCGCAGATCACCCTGGAACAGGCCAAGGGCTTCTCGCTCTACATGATGCGGGCGATCCTGAGCGGCCGGGGCGATGAACTGATCGAGCTGGCCAAGACCAACTGGCGGTGAGGGGGTAATGGTTCAGTCGTGGCTTCATGTGGGCGCCACTCTGTCAGCGCAGGCATCAAATGTGAAATCACGGCTGCATTCTGCGCGTTGGATGGGTTGATATCGATGTATGAGTTGATTTGTTGGTTATTCAGCTTTCTAGATAAGCTATAGCTTCATAATGGTGTCATGTGCTATGCTCTGCCGTGAAAGGTGAAGGTGCAGCTGCATGGACCCTAGAAGCGCCGACATTCTGTTCAAGGGGGAGCCGGCCGGCACGCTGGTCGAGACGGCCGGTGGCGGCACGCGCTTTACCTATCGGGCCGACTGGCGCGGCGGCGATATCGGCTGCTGCCTGCCGTCGCTCCGGCGCGAGCATGAATGGCCGGTCGGGCTGCATCCGTTTTTCCAGCATATCGGTTCGGAAGGCTGGCTTCGGGAGCAAAAGGCCCGGGCGGCGCACGTGGTTGGCGACGATGATCTCGGCCTGCTGCTGCGCTATGGCGCCGACTGCATCGGGGCAGTGAGCGTTCTCCCGCCCGATGATGCCGAGCCGCTGCCGGCGATCACCGAGGCCACGGTCAACCCTGGCCGTACCGTGTCGGGCGTTCAGAGAAAGCTGCTGGTCGCAAGGGACGCTGACGGGCGTTTCCTGCCGGCCGCGGCGACGGGGCCGGCGCCCTATATCGCCAAGTTCAACTCCGAGCGGATCGGCAGCCTCGTTCGCAACGAGGCGCTCAGCCTCAGGTGGACGGCGGCCGTGCTGGGCAAGGCGGAGGTGACCGAGTTCACCACGGCGATGGTCGCCGGTCTCGGCGAGATCGCGCTGGTCGTCAGCCGTTTTGACCGGACGACGGAGGGCGGCAAGCTGCGGCTCGAGGATTGCGCGCAGATCCTGCAAAAGCCGAGAGGGCAGGACTATGCCGGCAAGTACGATGCCGCCTATGAGGACGTGGCGGCCGTCATCGGCCAATACTCGTCGCGGCCGCAGATCGACCTTGCGCGCCTCTTCAGGCGGCTGATCGCCTTCGTCCTGATCGGCAATTGCGACGCCCACCTCAAGAACTTCTCGCTTCTGGAAACGCCCGATGGCCTGCGCCTGTCGCCCGCCTATGACGTGGTGAACACCGCGCTCTATGACGGCTTCGATCAGGTGTTGGCGCTGTCGATCGGCGGCCGGCGCGTGCAACTGGAGGCGGCCGATCAGGCGCTGTTCCGGGCGTTCGGCAAGGAGATCGGCCTGCCGGACCGGGCGGTCGAGCTGGCCTTCAGGGATGTGAAGCGCGGCGTCGAGCGGGCGGCATCCGTCATTCGGCCGCCGGAGGCCGAGCCCGAGGATGGCTTCACCCATCGCTTCAGGGAGATCGTGGACCGCTCATGTCTCAGACTTCTTCCATAGCGCCGCTGTCCTGGCCGCGCCTCGTCGAGGAGGCGTTGCGCCGCCGCAAGGCGGAGGGGCTGACGCAGAAGGACCATGCGGCGCTGGCCGGCGTCAGCCATCCGACGATGGCGGCCTTCGAGCGCGGCGAGACGACGCTGACTCTGGCGAAAGCGATGGACATCCTGCGCGTGGTCGGCCTCGTCGACGAGCCGTCGCCGGAAGACGCTCAGTCGCGCTTCGTGCGCGAAGCCTTCGAGCGCTGGCAGGCGCTGGTGGCGCCGCTGGCGCAGGACGCGCCGGCCCGTTTCCCGAATGGCTGGTACCGGATCGACTATTGGCTGGAAGGCGACCTCAGGACGCCCGACCTTGCAGCGTTCGAGCGGCTTCTTGAAAAGTTGGTCGTAAAAAAAGGTGGTTGGCCGGTATTCTGGGCTCCGGCCGGCGTGGACACTTTTATGCGCGAGGGGGAAGGGGTGATCGAGTGCTGGTGGTCGCCGCCCAGCGAGGATGCCCACAATATATTCGACACTCCCGATTTTTATACATTCTGGAGTGCCAGGACCACGGGGCGGATGGTTCTGATGCGCGGCTATGAGGAAGACGGGGCGGGCACCTTTCCGGCAGGGGCCATCCTCGATACGACGTTGCCGATCTGGCGGATGGGCGAGGTGCTGCTGCACGCCGAACGGCTGGCCTCCCTTCTCAAGAAGACTGCGGACAGCGCGGTAACCGTGCATTTCCGCGCGCTCTACACCGGGCTGAGCGGCCGCGTTCTCCGCTCCTGGGCCAACCCGCTGAGCGACCTCGTCATCCAGGGCCACGCCGCCCGCAGCGACGAGGCCGAGTTGCAAGCGGAAATCCCGGCCGCCGACATCGAAGGGCGGCTCGCCGAACATCTGTTGCCGCTCACCGCCTCGCTCTACGAGCGCTTCGGCGTCGCCGGCCTGTCGCTCGACCGGGTGAAGGCGGAGGTGGAGCGCCTCAAGGCAAGTTCGGTGCGCTGAGCGGGGGGCGCCGGCCTTGGCCGCGCGCATCGGTTGACAAGCGTCAGCTCCCGGTTGCGGTTCTCCTGGCCGGGCACCATAGTCTCCTGACGGGCTCAGATGACGCCATGGGCTGGTCGTGGGGCGACGGAACGAGGGGTGTATCAGGTTGGCTCGGTATTGGGAGACCGATATCAACCTCCCGCCTCTTCCGGCCTGAGGTCCTGGCCTGCGCAAGGATGACAGCATTATATATAGGGATGACAATCGGTTAGGTGGGGCTCTTTCATCGCGCCGCCACTCGCAACGCTTGCCGCTCCGCTCATGCGATATCAAGCTCGATGGCGGTACTCCAGCGGTTTTCCCTTTCTATCAATCTGTCATCCTTGCGAAGGCCAGGACCTCAGGCAGAAAGAAACAATCGGCCGATATCGCGCTCCAAAAGCCGAGCCGACCGATCAGCCCCCTTCGTCAAGTAGGTAGGCGCCGGCCGTGGCCGACGCCCCTCTTGTCTTCGCTCACTTCACCGCCGCATTCCCTCCATCGGCGTAGAGCGCCGAGCCCGTGACGAAGCTCGATTGTGGGCCGGCGAGGAAGAGGGCGGCCTGGGCGATCTCTTCCGGTTGGGCGATGCGCTTCATGGCGTGGAGGCCGGCGGCCCAGTCCTTCTGGGCCTGATCGCCGGCCATGCCGGTGTCGGTGCCGCCGGGCAGGAGGGCGTTGGCGCGGATGCCTTTGGCGCCGTAGTCGGCGGCGATGCCCTTGACGAGGCCCATCAGGCCGGCCTTGGCGGCGGCGTAGGCGCCCATGCCCGGCAGGCCGACGCTGGTGCCGACGAAGCTCGACGTGAAGACGATGGAGCCGCCGCCGCGCCTGAGCATGGCGGGGATCTGGGCGCGGCTGGCCAGGAAGGCCGAGGTGAGGTTGGTGGTCAGCGTCGCCTGCCATTCGTCGGGCGTGAGATCGGCCAGCGGCTTGAGGGCGCCGACGGTGCCGGCGTTGTTGAAGGCGATGTCGAGGCCACCGAAGGCGCTCACGGCCTCGGCCACCAGCGCGTCGTGGCAGGCGGGTTCGCCGACGTTGCCGGCGACCAGGCTGACCTTGCCGCCCCGGCCCTTGATCTCCAGAACCACCGCCTCCAGCGCTTCGGCCCCACGCGCGTTGAGCACGACGGCGGCGCCCTCGGCGGCAAACAGCAGCGCCGCCGCCCGCCCGATGCCCGACGACGCGCCGGTGATGATCGCCACCTTGTTGTCCAGGATTCCCATCTGTCTCTCCTTTGTGTGGGGGAGACCGACATAGGAAACGGGGTGGGGCGCCAGACACCCGTTTCTCGTCGTGGGCGACTGTGACAGCCGAAAACAGCCAGTCACGCGCCGCCAGCGTGAAATTGCAAGATCCTCCATATCCTCTCGATACCTGTCACTACTCATCGACAGGCGTCCTGGGGTATGGTGAGGATAACGATCATAGGTCGCCGCCTGGAGGGCGGACGCCAGAGAAAAGGGAGTTGAAAGCCGATGACGCAGCAGGCCATGGCCGCGGCGATCGCCGAGGGACGCACATCGCTGGGCATTGAGCTCGGGTCCACCAACATCAAGGCCTGCCTGATCGGGCCGGATCACGAGGTGCTGGCCACCGGCACGCACGGCTGGGAGAACCAGTTCGTCGACCGCCTGTGGACCTATTCGGAAGAGGCGATCTGGGCCGGCCTGCAGGCCTCCTTCGCCGCGCTCTCCGCCGACGTGAAGACGCGCTACAACGTCGATCTGACAAAGGTGGGCGCTCTCGGCTTCTCGGCGATGATGCACGGCTATCTCGCCTTCGACGCCGCCGGCAAGCTGCTCGTTCCGTTCCGCACCTGGCGCAACACCAACACCGAGCGCGCCGCCGCCGAACTGACCAAGACGCTGGGCTTCAACTTCCCGCTGCGCTGGTCGGCCAGTCACCTCTATCAGGCGGTGATCGACAACGAGCCGCATGTGGGCGATGTCGCCTACATCACCACGCTGGCCGGCTTCGTCCACTGGCGCCTCACCGGCCAGAAGGTGATCGGCGTCGGCGATGCCTCGGGCATGTTCCCGATCGACGCCGCCACCCACGACTACGACGCGCCGATGATGAAGCGCTTCGGCGAGATGGTGAAGGCGCACAAGCCGGGCCTCGACGCGCCCAAGCTGTTCCCGAAGGTGCTGGTCGCCGGCGAGGACGCCGGAACGCTGACCGCCGAGGGCGCCAAGCTGCTCGACCCCACCGGCAAGCTCGCTGTCGGTATCCCGGTCTGTCCGCCGGAAGGCGACGCCGGCACCGGCATGGTGGCGACCAACGCCGTGGCGCCGCGCACCGGCAACATCAGCGCGGGAACCTCGATCTTCGCCATGGTGGTGCTGGAAAAGCCGCTGACCACGGTGCATGAGGAACTCGACATCGTGACGACGCCGGGCGGCGATCTCGTCGCCATGGTCCACTGCAACAACGGCGCCAGCGAGCTCGGCACCTGGGCCGGCGTGTTCACCGAATTCGCCAAGGCGATCGGCGGCAAGTCGGACGCCAACGCCGTGTTCGGCGCGCTGTTCGAGGCGGCGCTGAAGGGCGAGGCGGATGGCGGCGGCCTCTTGGCCTACAACTATCTCGCCGGCGAGCCGATCACCGGCCTCACCGAGGGGCGCCCGCTGGTGGTGCGCACCCCCGGCAGCCGCCTCACCCTCGCCAACTTCATGCGCACCCAGCTCTACGCCGCCTTCGGCACGCTGAGCCTCGGCATGAACGTGCTGCATGGCGAGGGCGTGAAGCTCGACTCGATGTTCGCCCACGGCGGCATGTTCAAGACGGCCGGCGTCGCGCAGCGTCTGCTCGCCGCCGCCATCGGCGCGCCGGTGACGGTGGGCGACACGGCGAGCGAGGGCGGCGCCTGGGGCATCGCCGTGCTGGCCGAGTATCTCAGGAGCGGCAAGGGCAAGGTTCTCGGCGATTACCTCAATGAGCGAGTGTTCGCCGGCGCCAAGCTGGATGTGGCGAAGCCCGATGCGGAAGACGTCAAGGGCTACGGCGCCTGGCTGAAGCAGTACGAGGCGGGTCTGGCGATCCAGAAGGCCGCCACGGAAGCCATCAGCTGATCGTTCGGAAAACCATGACAAGAGCATCCCCGGTGGCCGCGCGTCGCTGGGGATGTTTTGTTTGGAACGCTATATCGGCGTTGAGCTTCGTCCTGCCCGAGGTCCTGCGCCTTCGCGCAGGACGATTTTATATATAGGGAACAACGGGATAAGCCGATCGCCAACTCATGTGGCGCAGCGCGCGCCTCAACGGAGATTGCAACCTCAGTCTCTCAAGTGCGTGACGCTATCTATCTGTTTTATATCAATTAATTGTCATCCTGCGCTTTAGGCGCAGGACCTCAGGCAGGAAAAGGCGCGCGGTTCATATCGGGCGTCATGCTTCCTTCGAGAACAGCTTCTTCAGGAAGAAGCGGCGGGGCGTGTCGGCGTTGCCCTCCAGCTCGCCGCACTGCTCGAAGCCGAGCTTGAGGTAGAACGGCCGCGCCTGAAAATCGAAGGTGTCGAGGAACAGGCCGAGGTAGCCGCGCTCGCGGGCGATCCGCTCGGCTTCGGTCATCAGCGCGCGGCCGAGGCCCTGGCCTCTCAGGGCGTCCGGCACGATGAGATACTTGATGAACAGCCAGTTGTACTCGTCGGAGGCGTAGAGGCCGCCGACGATTTCGGCCGTGTCGGGCCGTCTCAGCAGGATGCCGAGATTGGGCCGCTCCACGATGTGGCCGGTGTGCGGGGCGTTGAAGTCCAGCAACAGTTTCAGGAGCTGGTCTCGCTCGTCGGCGGTCGGCTCATCGGCGATAAGTTCGAGCGTGGGGCGCATTGCCAAGACATGGCGCAAGGCGGCGGCGCTGTCCAGCGATCCCTTTCGGGTATCGGGTTCAGGTCATTTGGGGCGCGATATCGGCGTTGAGCTCCGTTCTGCCTGAGGTCCTGGCCTTCGCCAGGATGACGGCTTTATATATAGGGAACAACGGGATAAGCCGATCGCCAACTCACGTGGCGCAGCGAGTGCCCCAATGGAGCGCGTAATCTCAGCCTCTCAAGTGCGCGACGCTATCCATTTGTTTTATATAAATTAATTGTCATCCTGCGCGAAGGCGCAGGACCTCAGGCAGGAAAAGGCGAGCGGTTCATATCGCGCTCCCGGCCGCCCGCCCCAACCCCTCAATCCACCTCGCGGCCGTGGCGGCGGTCGAGCCAGCGCATGGCGGGGGTCACCGTCAGTCCGTGCATGAGGATGGAGATGAAGGCGACCAGCGACAGGATGACCCACAGGCGTTCGCCCTCCTGGAAGTCGCCGTTGTTGAGGCCGAAGGCGAGGTAGTAGAAGGAGCCGACGCCGCGGATGCCGAAGAAGGCGATGGTGAGCTTTTCCGACAGGGTGGCGGGGGCGCCGATCAGCGCCACCAGGCCGGCGAGCGGGCGGATGACCAGGAGGATCAGCGCCACGGCCAGCATGTCGACCCAGCCGACGCCCGCGAACAGGCCGCCCATGATGGCGCCGCCGAAGGCGAGCAGCAGGGCCATCATGGTGATGCGCTCGATCTGCTCGGTGATGTCGTGCATGTCGCGCTGGAAGTGGTGGTCGCGGTGCGAGTTGCGCAGCGTCAGCGCCGTGACGAAGACGGCGAAGAAGCCGTAGCAGTGCAGCATTTCCGAGACGCCGTAGGAGACGAAGGTGGCGGCGATGGCGACGAGGCCGTCGCCAGTCTTCGCCAGCGTGTCGCCCGGCATCTTGAACGTCGCCCAGCCGAACAGGTGCCCCACCAGCCAGCCGACCGCGATGCCGGCGGCGATCTCCCAGACGACGTTGACGGCGAGCCAGTGGGCGAGCCACGGCTCGCCGGTGGTGGCGGAAAGGCTGAGCGCGATGGCGAGGTGGACGAAGGGGAAGGCGAAGCCGTCGTTCAGCCCGGCCTCGGAGGTCAGCGCGAAGCGGACGGTGTCCTCCTTGCCCTCCAGCGGGTCGCCCACCTGCACGTCGGCGGCGAGAACGGGATCGGTGGGGGCGAGGCTCGCCGCGAGCAGCAGGGCGGCGACGGCGCTGAGCCCCAGCACGGTGACGCCGGTGAACACGATGGCGAGGATGGACAAGGGCATGGTGACGGCGAGCAGCCGCCAGGTGGCGCCCCAGTCGCGGAAGGAAAAGCGGCGGTCGATCTTCAGCCCGGCGCCCATCAGCGCCACGATGACCACGAACTCGGTCAGCCGCTCGGTGAGGTAGGGGTGGGCGATGGGCGAGGGGTTGGGCGCCGGCAGCGGCCCGATGTAGACGAGGCCGCCGATGATCAGGCAGACGATGGGCAGCGACAGCGGCAGGCGGCGCAATGCCAGCGGCAGCCAGGCGACCAGCGCGATCAACAGGCCGGCGCCGGCCATGGCCGCCGGATAGGCGTCGATCTCCCAGCCGAACAACTCCAAGCCTGCCCCCCTTCGCAACCGTGCCCCGCGCGAAAAGGCAATGCGCGAGGGGGGCAAACGGTTCCCGTCTACCGCGCCGCCGGGTTGAGCGAATAGGTGCCCATCGCCTCGCCCTCGGCCAGCACGTGGCCGGCGAGCGCCGCCTCCAGCGCCGGGCCGTCGAAGGCGCCGGTGAGGCCGAGCGAGGGCGTGTCGAGAGCATAGACGCGGACGGTGTAGTGGTGCGGCCGGGCGTCGTTCATCGGCGGGCAGGGGCCGTCATAGCCGCCATAGGTGCCGGCCATGTCGGCGTTGCCGGTGAAGAAGCCGGTGAAGGCGTTGGCGCCGCGAAGGCCGTGCGGCGTCTCCCCCACCGGCTTGCCGTGCGGCACCACGCCGTCGCTCTCGGCGCCCTCGGGGATCGTGGTGACGGTGGCGGGGATGTCGGCCAGCACCCAGTGGTGGATGGTCATGCGCGGCTCGCTGTCGGCGATCACCGTGGCCGGCTTGTTGATCAGGCCGAGGTCCTTGGGCACGTCGGGGTCGGTCATGGTGAGCGCATAGGCGCGCGTGCCCTCGGGGCCGGGCGACCACGTCACTTCCGGACTGACGTTTTTCGGCCCGCCCTCGCCGGGGGCGCAGAAGGCGGCCTTGTCGGGCAGGCGGCCGGTGTCGTCGAGCCCGCCAATCGTCACCTTGAGCGGCTCGGCGGCGATGGCGGCACCGGCGAGCATGAGGGCGAGGGCGGCGGAGGAGAGGCGATAAAGGGCTTTCATGGGGGCTATCCTCTTGCTTTGCAACGGCTTGAGGATAGGCGGCGGCCCGGACGACCGCGCGCCGGAGCCGATCAAGTTCGGTGCCGAACCGATCAGCCCCGGCGAGGTGTCCATGGCCTTGCGCGGGCCGGCAGGGTGGCCGAAAGCGACGGGACGGAGCCCGATATCGGCGGCTCGCTCGACCGTCCCGAGATCCTCTGCCTTCGCAGAGGAGGACAGCTTGATGGGGAGGGGGAGATAGGTCGGCGGCGACGGGGCGTGTCACGTGGCCGGGCGGCCTCCGGCCAAGCTCCCGTTTCATATCCTTCTCCTGTCATTCTCTGCGAAGGCCGCTTGCATTCGCGAGCGAATGCAAGGTGAACCTCAGGCAGGAAGAGGCGCTGAGGCTGATATCGGGCTCCCGTTGGTGATTGGGGGCCCTATATTGCCCCCTCGCTCGACCGTCCTGAGATCCTCTGCCTTCGCAGAGGAGGACAGCTTGATGGAGGTGGGAAACAGGTCGGCGGCGGGCGGCTCTCAGGCCGTAATCCGCTTGAGCCAGATGAGTCCGGATCAAGCGGAACGCGTATGACGGGACGCGGTCGGTGCGGAGCCGGAGACCCCGCCGCGATCGGTCTACCTGCCCGCGACGATCTCCCTCATGCGGACCATCGCCTCGGCCGGGAGCCGGCCTTGCCACACCGCCTCGACGTTGTCGCGGATCTGCGCCGCCGAGGTGAAGCCGGGGATGGGGATGGTCCGCTCGGAGGCGCCGAGCACCCACGCCAGCGCGCCTTGCGGCATGCTCCTGCCATCGGCAGTCAGCAGCGGCGCGATCTTGTCGAGGATGGCGAGATAGTCCTCGCTGGCGGCGCCGGCCTTGAAATACTTCACCCAGGGCGCCGAGCCGGCGCGCACGTCGGTGCCGCCCAGCGTGGCCTTGCGGCCGTACTTGCCGCCGAGCAAGCCCATGGCGAGCGGCATGCGCGCCAGGGAGTAGAGGCCGTGCTGGTCCACCAGGTCCAGCATTTCCGGGGCGGTGTCGAACACGTTGAGGTCGTGCTCCACCACCTTGAAGCCGGGGTAGTCGACCACGGCGGAGACCAGCGGCACGAAGTCGCAGCTCCAGCCATAACATGTCATCAGCCCCTCGGTCCGCATCGCCTCCAGAGCATCGAACACCGGGCGCGCCAGGTCGACCGCCAGGTCGTTGTGATGCAGCAGCACGACGTCGACCGACGACCGCCCGAGCCGCTTCAGCGAGCCTTCCACGCCCCGGCGGATGCCGGCGGGGCTGAGGTCGTCGGGGTGCTCGATGACGCGGGTGACGGGGTCGCCGATGTAGCCGCACTTGGTGACGATGACGACGTCGTCCTTGTCCTTCAGCGCCTCGCCGACGATCAGCTCGGAGTTGCCGGCGCCATAGGCGGCGGCGGTGTCGAAGAGCCGCATACCCAGGTCGTAGGCGAGGCGGATGCCGGCAATGGCGTCGTCGCGCGAGATCGACCCGTAGCTACTCGGCCCGCTCGGCCAGATCATCATCCCCCCGGCCGCCCAGGTGCCAAGGCCCATGCGCGGCACCACGGCGCCGTTCCAGAGCGTGATGGTCTCCACGGGGGTGGATGGGGTGAGCGTGTGTTGCGTGGACCGCATGGCAAATCTCCCTGATTGCCCTGCCGACATAAACGCAGGAGTGAAGCGATTTAAGTGTGCAGAAATGAACGACGGGGTGCAGGGATGAAGGATGGGGGGAGGGAGAGATGGCGGGAGGTCGAATTACCCGTGCAACTTCGCCGCTTCATAGTGAACAAAACCTCTGTGGCAATGTTCTTACCTTGTTCTTGGTTGTGCAATTGGTAATAGTGGCTGCATGGCCAACTCACTCACACCGCTTGCCTCCGGCGCCTTCAGCGATTTCGTCGACCTAAGTCGGACCTTTCACGAGCTGTCCCGTTCGGGGCGCGAGAATGATGACATCGACATGGGGCGAGCTTTCCAGGTTGGGGATCGGATCACATGGGCCAAGCTAATTACGCGTTACCGTGTTGTGATCTTGTCCGAAGCCGGCTCTGGAAAAACCCGTGAGATACGGCACACAACACAGATGCTACGCAAACAGGGCAAGGCCGCGTTCTTCCTTCGCCTCGAACACGTCGCTCACAATTTCGAGGACGCTTTTGAAGAAGGCACTGGCACATATGAGGAATTCGAGAGGTGGCGTGCCTCTGGTCGAGAAGGATGGCTGCTGCTCGATTCCGTTGATGAGGCACGGCTACGTGACCCCGGTGATTTTGAGCTTGCTATTCGTAAACTGGGTCGACTGGCCAACACAGCAAAAGACCGGACACATGTGATCATTACCGGGCGGACAAGCGCTTGGCGCGCTAAGTCGGATCTCGAAACCTGCGTCAAGGCGTTTCCGCCCCCCTCAGAATTAACTCGAGAGAAGTTTACCTCTGAATTTAGTGGTGAGTCAGAAAGCCTTTCTAAAGTAACTACAGAGGAGGTTGACGAAGAAACAACGTTTCTCGTCGTCTCACTCGATGATCTAAATACGTTACAAGTCGGTATTTTCGCTAAAGAAAAAGGCGTTGTCGACACTCAAGCATTCATCAATGCAATTGAACGCGCCGATGCATTTTCGTTCACTGCGCGACCTGAAGACTTGTCCGAGTTAATACAGTTTTGGATCGACCGTGGCAGAGTTGGTGGCCGTCTTGAAATGCTGCAAAACAGCATCGAGAGGCGACTTGAAGAGCGTGACCAGTCTCGACGCGATTACAGGCCGCTGGCGGCAGCAAGGGCACGAGAAGGGATCCGACTGGTTGCGGCTGCTGTGACCCTAACGGGCGTGCAAACCATCTGCGTTCCCGATGGCTCGCAGAATGGCTTAGGTTTGAGTATTCACCAGATTCTGCCGGAGTGGGACGATAGGGACCAGCTCACACTGCTTTCGCGGCCGATCTTTGACGAAGCAATCTATGGTACCGTCCGTTTTCATCATCGTTCAGTTCGCGAGTATTTGACGGCCGAATGGTTTGCCCAATTGTTGGCGAGGCAGACTTCGCGTCGCGCAATTGAGGGCCTATTCTTCCGTGAGCAATATGGCATCGCGATCGTTGTCCCAGCTCTCCGACCGGTTCTTCCCTGGCTTGCCCTTCTAGATGAGAAGATTTGCGATCGGGTCCGTGAATCTGCACCTGAGGTTTTTTTTGAAGGTGGCGATCCGGTTCGTCTTCCCTTGGACGCTCGCCGCCAAGTGCTGGTTGATATTTGCGAGCAGATCGCGGCGGGTGGTTCCGAACGCAGTGTGCATAGCTATGCAGCTGTACAGCGCTTTGCGAACTTGGATGTTGAGAAAGACATTGAGTATCTACTTTGGCGGTATGCTGAGAATAACGACATTCAAGCGTTTTTGCTCAGAATGGTCTGGCTTGGTGAGCTATCTTCACTTCGTTCTGTAGTCTTCGCGAAAGCGATCGACTCGTCGAACGAGAGGTATGTTCGTGTTTCAGCCTTTCGCGCTTTAGCGTCAGTCGGAAGCGCATCTGATCTTGCTTTGGTAAGACAAAGCTTCCTTGCTGAAGGCTTGGAACTCGATCGGGATTTGTTTGCTGAGCTTCTCAGGCGCTCCCGGCCTTCCTACGAGGTTATGCGCTGGATGCTAGCCTGCCTGCAAAAGCTAGCACCGAAGAGGCGTTACTCCCTCGATCCTGCTCCAACTTATTTGGCCGCTTTCATTCTCGATGCCGACACGACCCTACTGCCAGAAATAGCTGATGGCCTTAGTCAGCTATTGCGATTGCCGCCTGTGATCGAGCGGCGTCATTGTGAGGTTTCGGAGAAGAATCAGTGGTTACTTCCCGTGGCCGGAAAAGTTGTCGCTCGATTGATCCAGCAGCGCCATTTTGCAGCCCTTACTCCTCCTTCTCTGAAGATACTTAGGAGCATCGGAGCGGGACTTGGATATGAAATTCAGGATCTCCAAGATGCCAAGGTAGAACTTCAAGCTGGAGTCGCAGCGTGGGCTGAACTACGGCGCGCCTTAATATGGTTCGAAATCGAGGCCTCTCGCCAGTCATTGGACGAGAGAAAGGGAGAACGTCTGACCGAACACTGGCAGTCCTCGCTGTGGTGTAGTTTTGGCACTTTCGGATCCGATGATTTTGAATATTTTCTTGAACAGATGACCCAGCAACAGGGCGACAACAGATTGGTCGCTCTTTCAATAGCGTTCTCTATTTATGTCAACTCTGGCCGAACTGCTCGCTGGAGAGAAAAGCTCAAGCGTCGAGCGGCCAAGGATCCCACTCTTGATGAGCGGTTAAGTCAGTATCTCCACCCGCCCGCGCAGAGTGCTGAGCGGAGGCGCTCCAAACAGAGTGAGGCGCGGTGGAAGCGCGCGTCCGAACGGCGCCAGAAGAGTGAGGCGGCCTATCATGAAAAATGGAAGTCCTTCCTTGCCGATAAGCTAGATGAGATAAAAAGTTCGCAAGAACGGTCTCCTGGGCTTTTATCTCAAGCCATGCTCTATCTCTTTCAGGAAACGCGAGATGAGAATAAAGTAAACAATCGTTGGACGGAGTATAACTGGAGATCACTAATTGATCGATTTGGTGAGCCGGTGGCCATATTCTATCGGGACACCGCGGTTCGACATTGGCGCAATTTCCGTCCTCAACTTCGATCGGAGGGGTATCCCGCCAGCACTACTGCAACGTCTACTATCATTGGCCTTACTGGTCTTGAGATAGAAGCAGTCGAATCGGAGGGGCGTTGGCTTAGTAATCTTAGCGAAGAGGAAGTCGTCCAAGCTTGTCGGTTTGCGTCGTTTGAGTTGAATGGGTTTCCACTCTGGTTCCCAAGTTTATTTAACGTGTTCCCCAATATTGTCTCTACTTTTTTGATGCAAGAAATAGAATATGAAATTTCCACTGAGGAGGCTGATACCGATTCACACTACATTCTGAGCGACGTGAGCTGGTCGGCTCAATGGGCCTGGGACGAGCTAGGTCCCGCTATATTGAGATTGCTGCAAGAGCGCGAGCCAATTAACGCGGAGAATCTGAATAGACTACTTAAGGTTCTGCTGGGATCGACTGTACCTGACAGTGCGATAGCGGAGTTGGCGATTACTAAGTGCCAAACCGTTCAGACACTCAACAATCTGGCTCTTTGGTTCGCGGTGTGGTGTGGTCTCCAGCCCGGCCCAGCCATTTAGGCGCTTAAAGGTAAGCTTGGCAGCATCGATATCGCAGAGATGCGACTAGAATTGGTTATGAGATTTTTAAGTGGCCTTTGGGGCGGGCGACACGATGAGTCCATTAACGCTCGCGGTGCGTACCGTGAACCTGAACATCTTAAGGCGCTATATCTTCTGGTTCATGAGTACGTTCGGATAGAGGACGACGTTGAACGGGCGGGAACCGGGGTCTATTCTCCAAACTTACGTGATCACGCTCAGGAGGCACGCAATGCTTTGTTGAGCGCCTTGACTGAGATACCAGGAAAGCGGGCTTTTCTCTCCCTTATGGAGATTTCCCAGCTTCATCCGACCGAGACGATGCGGCCCCGGATACTGCAATATGCCAAACGTAAGGCTGAGCAGGATGGTGATCTGGTGGCTTGGAGGGCCGAGCAAGTTTTTAGTTTTGCATACAAGATTGAGCGGACCCCAAGCAATCACCGCGACTTGGCAGAGCTTGTCCACCTGCGTTTTTTGGATCTTAAGGATGATCTCGAAGATGGAGATTCCAGTGTGGCGTCTCTCTTGATGAGAAAGGAAGAAACCGAGGTACGAAAATACTTGGGACATGAGATGCGTGAGAGAGCAAACGGGCGCTATTCTGTGCCGCAAGAAGAGCAGCTTGCCGACGATAAAAGACCGGACCTTCGCTTTATGGGTATGGGATTCGATGGTCCGGTGCCAGTCGAACTGAAACTTGCCGAGAAATGGACAGGTCCTCAACTGTTTGAGAGATTGGAAAATCAACTTTGTGGCGATTACCTGCGTGATAATCGGTCAAACCGCGGCCTTTTCGTCTTGGTTTATACTGACGGAGAAGGCTGGAGGGTTCCTAACAGGGAGACCATGGTTGATTTCACGGGTTTGGTTCAAGCGTTGGCTGAGCATTGGCGCGCAATTTCAAGCCGCTTCCCCAATGTGGAAGATGTTTATGTTGTGGGCATCGACCTAACGAGAAGAGCTCAATAAGTCTCCCACGTCAAAGCCCCACCCCCTCGAACACAGGCTTGCCAAAGTAATACCCCTGGAAGAGATACGCCCCCATTTCCCTCAGCGTGTCGAACTCGGCCTCCGTTTCCACGCCTTCGCAGAGGGCGGTGATGCCGAGGTCGGCGAGCATGGCGAGGGTGTGGGCGACGATGGCGCGGCGGGCGGGGTTGGTGTCGATGGCTCGGATGAGGTCCATGTCGAGCTTGACGATGTCGGGCTGGAACTTGGCGAGCAGGCTGAGGCCGGCGTAGCCGGCGCCGAAGTCGTCGATGGCGGTCTTGAAGCCGATCTCGCGGTAGGTGGTGAGGATGCGGAGGAGGTGGGCGGTGTCGAGCGGCTCGTTTTCGGTGAACTCGAAGATGATGGCCTCGGGCGGGAAGCCGACGCGTTCGGCGGTTTCCAGCGTCTGGCGGATGCAGGCGCGCGGCTCGTAGACGGCGTTGGGCAGGAAGTTGATCGACAGCTTGGCGTCGCCGCCGGCCGGGAACAGGCGCGAGGCTAGCTCGATGGCCTTGACGCGGCATTGCTGGTCGAACCAGTAGCGGTTGTCGGCGTCCACCTTGGAGAGGATGCTGCCGGCGCCTTCGCCGGCCGTGCCGCGCACCAGCGCCTCGTGGCCGAAGATCGTGCCGGAGCGGGTGTCGACGATGGGCTGGAAGGCCATGGAAAAGGCGAGCGGGAACCCGCTGTCGCGCCGGCAGCCCTGACATCCTGTCTGCATGGTGGCCCCCATGGGCGAGCCTTCGCCCAGCTCCGTCTCGTCCATCCTTAGCCGGGCGGGGTTACGGCGGCGTAAAGCCGACAAAAACTGGAGGAAACGGCGGCGGATTGAACCGTTCGG
This sequence comes from Pleomorphomonas sp. NRK KF1, assembly GCF_023721755.1. Lineage (GTDB taxonomy): Bacteria > Pseudomonadota > Alphaproteobacteria > Rhizobiales > Pleomorphomonadaceae > Pleomorphomonas. The sequence goes on from NZ_JAMDLH010000008.1 coordinate 162,667, forward strand.
CCGGCTCGCGCGTATGTCTGTCCGATGGAGGGCCGGCAAGCTTCGGTTGGCCGAGGTGCTCTATTGATTGGTTCAGGCAGCGTCCGGCGACCGGTTCCCGCCGCCGGAGGCGCCAACGACAGGAGAGGAGTATGCCATGACCTCACGCATCCTGATCGCCATGCTTGCGTCTCTCACGGCGGCGCCTACGCTGGCCGCCTCCGACGCCACGCTGTTCGGCCTGTGGGCGCGCGGCGACGGCAAGGCCAAGGTGAAGGTGGAGCGCTGCGGCGACAACATCTGCGCCACCAACACCTGGGTGCGCCAGGGCACCAAGGGCGAGAAGGCCGGTGACATCCTGGTGATGTCGGTCAAGCCCGAGCAGCCCGGCCAGTGGTCCGGCACCGCCTTCGACCGCCAGCGCGACCTCACCTATCGCATGACGCTGAAGGTGGGCGAGACGCGGATGATCACCGAGGGTTGCGTTCTCGCCGGCATCGTCTGCAAGGAGATGGCCTGGACGCGGCTGGCGGGGGAGTGAGCGGGCGGGAGCTGCCGCTCCCACCGAGCTCCCGCTTGGTGGTCACGCCGCCAGATCGGCCGGCCGGTAGAGAAGGGACTGCCCGTCCGCGAAAATGTGGACCTTGGACGGGTCAGCCGACAGGCCGACCAACGCGCCGCGCAGCTCCTTGTGCGAGCCGCCCAGCTTGGCAATCACCGGCGCCTCGCCGTCCCGCGCCTCGAAGTAGAGCAGGGTCACTTCACCCAGCGCTTCCGTGATCTTCACCTTGCCCCGGAAGGCCGCTTCGCCATCGGTCACGCGGCAGTCTTCCGGCCGGATGCCGACATTGACGCGCTTGCCGAGGTCGCCGTCCCGCGTGGCGACGGCGGACTGGATGGCGCCGCCGGCATCCAGCCTGACCGTGGTCATGCTGCCCGTGCCGGTGATTTCGCCGGAGAGCAGGTTCATGGACGGCGAGCCGATGAACTGGGCGACGAACTCGCTGTTCGGCGTCTCGTAGAGTTCGAGCGGCGTGCCTACCTGGGCAATGCCCTTGTCGGCCAGAACGACGATGCGGCTGGCCAGCGTCATGGCCTCCACCTGATCGTGCGTCACGTAGATCATGGTGCTCTTGGGCATCGATTCCTTGAGCTGGGCGATCTCGATGCGCGTCGCCACGCGCAAGGCGGCGTCGAGGTTGGAGAGCGGTTCGTCGAACAGGTAGACCTTGGGGTCGCGGACGATGGCGCGGCCGATGGCAACCCGCTGCCGCTGCCCGCCCGACAGCGCCTTCGGCAGGCGGTCGAGATAGGGTTCGAGCTGCAGGATCTTGGCGGCGTGCTCGACGGCGCGGGCGATCTCCGCCTTGGGCTTCCGGGCGATTTTGAGCGCAAAGCTCATGTTCTCGCGCACCGTCATATGCGGATAGAGCGCATAGGACTGGAAGACCATGGCAATGCCGCGCTGGGCGGGCGGCACGTCGTTGACGCGCTGCCCGTCGATCTCAAGCGTGCCGCCGGTGATCTTCTCCAGGCCGGCGATCATGCGCAGCAAGGTCGACTTGCCGCAGCCCGACGGGCCGACGAAGACGATGAGCTCGCCCTGCTCGATTTCGAGGTTGATGTCGTTCAATACGCGAACGGTTCCGCCATAGGACTTTTCGATCCCGGTCAGCTTGAGGCTCGTCATCGTCCCCCCAACTATGCTCGAGTTGCCAGAAATGCCTGCCAGGGCTCAAGCCGGACATCACTGCCGGACACCATGGCGGCGTCACCGAATTCACCGCCGACCGGACGCCAGTCGCCTTCCGGCAAGAGGATCTCTCTCGGCGTCTCACCGAGGTTGAAGGCGCAGAAGATGTCGCCCGCCGGCCCGCGACGGACGAAGCGCAGCACGTCGCCGTCGGCGACCAGATCGTCCATCGTGCCGTTCCGCAGCGCCGGGAACCGACGACGCAGCGCGATCGCCCGCCGGTAGTGATGAAGAAGGGCGGTGGCGTCGGCTTCCTGCGCGGCGACCGAGCTGGGAAGATGCGCCTTCGGAACCGGGAGCCAGGGCGTCGCCGTGCTGAAGCCGGCGCCGGTGTCGGTCGTCCAGGCCATGGGCGTGCGGCAGCCGTCGCGTCCCTTGTATTCGGGCCAGAACTCCAGGCCGGCCGGGTCGCGCACCTGATCCAGCGTCAGCTCGGCTTCCGGCAGTCCGAGCTCTTCGCCCTGATAGAGGCAGGCCGAGCCCTTGAGGGCCATGAGCAGCGTGACATAGGTGCGCAGGGCGGCCGGCGACAGGCCCCAGCGCGTGCCATGACGGACGACGTCGTGGTTGGAGTAGGCCCAGCAGGCCCAGGCGTCGGGGGAGTAGCCGTCGAGCTTGTCGAAGACGGTTTTCACCAGCTGGGCGGTCACGCGGCCGGCGTCGAGAAACTCGAAGGCGTAGCACATGTGGGCGCGGTCGCCTCCGGCCGTGTACTCGGCCAGGATCTCCAGCCCCCTTTGCGCGTCGCTGATCTCGCCGACGCAGGCCCGCGCGCCGTAGCCATCCATCAGCGCGCGCAAGCGCTTGAGAAAGCCCTGGTTCTCCGGGCGGTTCTTGGAGTAGATGTGTTCCTGGTGATTGTAGGGATTGACCTTGGGCGCGACGGAGGCATTCCGCCTTTCCGGGGCCAGCGGCGGATTGTTCCTCAGTTCGGCGTCGTGGAAGTAATAGTTGATGGTATCCAGCCGAAAGCCGTCGACGCCGCGATCGAGCCAGAAGCGCACGACGTCGAGAACGGCGTCCTGAACGGCCGGTTCGTGGTAGTTGAGGTCCGGCTGGCTGGTCAGGAAGTTGTGCAGGTAATACTGCTCGCGCCGGGTGTCCCACTGCCAGGCCGGCCCGCCGAAAATCGACAGCCAGTTGGTGGGCGGCGTTCCGTCGTCCCTGGCATCCGCCCAGACGTACCAGTTGGCCTTGGCGTTGTCGCGGCTGGCCCGGCTTTCCTTGAACCAAGCATGCTGATCGCTGGTGTGGCTGAGGACCAGGTCGATCAACACGCGAATGCCGAGGGCATGGGCGCGGCTCAGCAGGGCGTCGAAGTCGGCCAACTGCCCGAAAAGCGGATCGACATCGCAGTAGTCGCTGATGTCGTAGCCGAAGTCCTTCATCGGGGAGGTGAAGAAGGGGGAGATCCAGATGGCGTCGACGCCCAGCGAGGCGACATGGGGAAGGCGTTCGGTGATGCCCTTGAGGTCGCCGACGCCGTCGCCGTCGCTGTCCTGAAAACTGCGCGGATAGATCTGATAGATGACGGCGCCGCGCCACCAGTCGCGGTCGTTTTCAAGCTTTGCCACAGAATTGAGCGGGGTCACGACGTTCATACCAGTCCCTTGTCCACTATTTCACAGATCCGGCCAGCATGCCGCGCACCAGATATCTCTGCATCGAGAAGAATACGGCGAGCGGAACGGCAATCGACACGAAAGCGCTGCTTGCGAGAATTTCCCAGTTGCCGCCGCGCGTGCCCAGCAACTCGACGATATGCTTCGTCATCACGGTAGTGTCGCCGGAGCTGTCGATCAGGAAGACCATGGCGACCAGAAGGTCGTTCCAGGTCCACAGGAACTGGAAGATGGCGAAGCTCGCCAGCGCGGGGTAGGACAGCGGCAGAATGATCCTGGCGAAGATCTCGAACTCCGTCGCCCCGTCGACGCGCGCGTTCTCGATGATGTCGCGCGGCAGGCCGGCCATGTAGTTGCGAAGGAGATAGATCGCCATCGGCATGCCGAAGCCGGTGTGGGCGAGCCAGGCGCCGATGTAGCCCTTGCCGATGCCGATCTCGTTGTGCAGCCTGAGGAGCGGAATGAGCGCCAGCTGCAGGGGCACGACCAGAAGCGCCACCACCGCCGCGATGATCAGGCTTCGGCCGGGAAACTCCATCCACGCCAGCGCGTAGGCGGCGAAGGCCGCCACGAGAATGGGGATGATGGTGGCGGGAATGGTGACGGTGAGCGTGTTGTAGAACGCCTTGGCAATGCCGTCGACATTGCCCTCTTCAAAGAGAATGCCGCGGTAGTTCTCGAAGGAAAAGCTCGGCGGCACGGTGGCGGTGACGAAGACGCGCTGGCCGCGCGCGCCGGTGAACACCTTGTCGCTGGTCATGCGGTAGGCGCCATCGGCGTCGACGCTGAGGGTTCCGCCATCGCGCAGGCTGACGCTGTCGCCCGGCTTGTTGGCGCCAATGTCGTTCGAGGAGGTGCCCCAGGCGGAGATCGTCATCGTCTGGCCCGGTTCGAACAACTGGCCCTCGATCACATACTGGCCGTCGATCTGGCGCTGGGCCTGCGCGTCCGCCGTTCTCAGCGTCAGCGTCTGCTCCTGCGGAAACAGCGCATCCCACCATCCGCTCGTCGCGATCTGGTCCGCCGTCCGGAAGGACGACACCAGCAGGCCGAGCGTCGGCAGGGACCACAGGATGACCAGGAGCGCCGCCGAGATGTGAACCGCCCAGGTCAGGGCGCTCTTGCGCCCCGCGATATGTTCCATCACCGCATCTCCTTGCGCGCGTTGCGAACGTTCCAGACGAGGATCGGCGTCACCAGCAGCATGATGACCATGGCGCTTGCCGAGCCCACGCCCCAGTCGTTGGCGCGAAAGAGCTTGTCGTACATGTAGTTGGCAAGAACCTGGGTTTCCCACTGGCCGTTGGTCATCGCGAAGACGATGTCGAAGATCTTCAGGACGATGATCGTGATCGTGGTCCACACCACCACGATGGTGCCCATGATCTGCGGCGCCTTGATGCGGAAGAAGACCTGCAGCGGGTTGGCGCCGTCGATGATCGCCGCCTCGACCGTCTCCTCGGGAATGCCCCGGAGCGCCGCCGACAGGATGACCATGGCAAAGCCGGTCTGAATCCAGATCAGGACGGCCATGAGAAAGAAGTTGTTCCAGAAGGGCAGCGTCAGCCAGTGCTGCGGAGTGTCGCCGCCGAAGAACAGATAGACGGCGTTGAGAATGCCGATCTGCTCGGTTCCCTCCGGACGCGCGTCGTAAACGAGCTTCCAGATGACCGACGCGCCGACGAAGGATATGGCCATCGGCATGAAGATCAAGGACTTGGCGATGTTGCCCCAACGGATGCGATCGGTCAGCTGGGCGGCCAGAAGGCCGAAGGCGGTGGACGCCGCCGGCACGATCACCAGCCAGAGCATGTTGTTGCGGATGGATTCCCAGAACTTCGGCTCGGACAGCATCTGGCCGTAGTTGGCAAGCCCTGCCCATTCCTCTCCGCTGCCGACGCGCCGGGTGACCGACAGCCACAGCGTCGCGACGACGGGATAGGCGAGATAGACGCCCAGGACGAACAGCGCGGGAAACAGGAACAACCACGGCCGGATCATGTTGGCGCGGTTGATGTTGCGGCCGGCGTGGACGCCGCGGGCTGGGAAAATGACCTTATCGAGCAACAGGTTCGACAGGTAGAAGTAGGCGGTACACGCTCCGACCGCGACCACGATGGCGACAATGCCGAGTAAAGCCGGGTGCATTGCGCCCTCCCAACACCGGTATCACTGAACTTCAGGCCGAACCCCCTCCCGGCCGGGGCCGGGAGAGGGCGTTTCGGGAGAGGTTCTTACTTGAGGTTCTTCCAGCTGGCCTGGATCTCGTCGGCGGCCTGTTCGGCCGTCTTGGCGCCGGATGTGTAGTCGACCATCCCGGTCCAGAACGTGCCGGCGCCGACAGCGCCCGGCATCTGGTCCGAGCCGTCGAAGCGGAACGTCGTGGCGTTGAGCAGGATGTCGTTCATCTTCCTGACTTCGTCGTTGGGGAATTTGGCCTTGTCCACGCTCTTCAACGGCGTCAGGAAACCGCCCCGCGCCATCCAGATCTCGTGGGCTTCCGGCGTCTCCAGGAACTTGATGAAGTCGCGCGCTTCCGGGCTGTCCTTGGTGATCACCGCCATGGTGCCGGCGCCGAGAACCGGCGAGCCGAGGTCCTTGCTGGCGTAGGACGGGAAGTAGAAGAAGTCCGCATCGACGCCCACTTTCGTCCCTTCGGGGAAGAAGGTGGGAATGAAGGACGCCTGCCGGTGCATGTAGCACTGCGGGGGCGAGGTGAAGAGGCTCTTCGGCGAGTCGCGGAAGTCCGTCGACGAGACGGCGCCGACGCCGCCGGAGACGTATTTCTCGTTGCGGGCGAAGCTGCCGTATTCCTCGATGGCCGCCACGATCCGCGGATCGTTGAACGGGATCTTGTTGGACACCCAGCCGTCATAGACCTCGGGCGGCTGCATGCGCAGCAGCAGATCCTCGACCCAGTCGGTCGCCGGCCAGCCGGTCGCCGCGCCGGAGCCGAGCCCGATGCACCAGGGCGTCTTGCCGTCGGCGACCATCTTGTCGCTCAGCGCCTTGAGTTCCTCCATCGTGGTGGGGACCTCGTATCCGGCGTCTTCGAAGTTCTCAGGCGAGTACCAGACCAGCGACTTGAGGTCGACGCGGTAGAACAGCCCGTAAAGGTGCTTCTGCCCGGTCTGGTCGGGGAAGCTTCCGAGGTCGGCCCAGGACTGGCCTGCGGCGTAGTTGTCCTTCACCCAGTCGGCCGTTCCCTCGGGAAGCGGGGTCAGCGCGCCCCGCTTGGCGAGGTCGGCGGCAAGGCCGGGCTGCGGAACGAAGGTGATGTTGGGCGCCGATCCCGCTTCCACGTCGATGATGATCTGCTGCTCCATGCTGTCGGAGCCGACGTAGGAATACGCGTGACCGGTGGCCTTCGAATAGGCGTCGAGCATGGCCTCCAGCGACTTCTGGTCCTCGCCCAGCCAGCCGCCGAGGACGGTGAGCTGTTCGGCATGCGCCGCGCCGGCGGACATCGCAAGGCAAGCGATGCCGGCCATCAGATGGCTTTTCATGACTCCCTCCCAGGTTCCCATAAGACAAAGCGCTGACCGAATTTGAAAGCGCTTTCGAATTGACCTATAGCGACATCTGCGGGGTATCGTCAAGAAGGGCGTTCCCATATTGTGGGGATTTTGCTACAATCTCATTGAAAACGCTTGATATTAGGCTCCTGATTGTTTCGGCTTGTTCGTCGCTGGCAAGGGAATCCATGTCAGGGTGAGGCTCGGATTTCGAAAGCGGTTTAAAATGACGATGACCTTGAAGGAGTTTTCCAAGACAATCGGCATGTCGCAGACGACCGTCAGCCGCGCCTTGGGCGGCTATCCCGAGGTCAACGAGGCGACCCGGCGGAAAATTCGCGAGGCGGCGGAGCAGTACAACTATCACCCGAACAGCCGTGCCACCGGGCTGGCGACCGGCCGGTCGATGATGATCGGGCACATTCTGGCGACGAGGACGCGCCACGAGATGGTCAATCCGATCTTCGGCGATTTCGTTGCCAGCGCGTCGAAAACCTATGCCGAGTATGGCTACGACATGATGTTCACCCGGGTGGAGGACGGCAACGAGGAGGCGTCGTATCTGAAGCTCAAGGCAAGGCAGGTGCTGGACGGCCTGGTCGTTCAGGGACCGACCGTCAAGGATGCCCATATCCCCATCCTGAAGAAGATCGGGATCCCCTTCGTGGTCCACGGCCGATCGAGCGAGCTGACGGAGTCCTACTCCTGGGTGGACGTCAACAACCGGGCGGCCTTCAAGCGGGCGACCCAGTTCCTGATCGATCTCGGGCACCGCCGCATCGGCCTGATCAACGGCCTCGAGCACATGGACTACGCCTTCCGCCGCCGCGAGGGCTACACGGAAGCCTTGCTGGAGTCGGGCATCGAGGTGGACCCCGCGCTGATGAGCTGCGACGAGATGACCGAGGCTTTCGGCTATCAGCGCGCGCAGCAGATGCTGCAAACCGACGCGCCGCCAACCGCCTTCGTCGTGTCGTCGCTCATTTCCGCCTTTGGCGTGCGGCGGGCGGCCGAGCAGCGCGGGTTGGTTCTCGGCAAGGACTTCTCGGTCGTCTGCCACGACGACGATCTGTCCTATTTCGAAAATGGCCGGGACGTGCCGATCTTCACCTCCACCAGGTCGTCGGTGCGCGAGGCGGGCCGGCTTCTGGCCGAGCTGCTGATCGAGAAGATATCGAACCCCAAGATGAAGGACCGGCACATCCTTCTGGAGGCGGCCCTGGTTGTCGGCACATCGACGGGGCCGGCGCCTTCGGCGGGATGAGTGGCGGGCCGGTCGCGCCTTACGGGCGAGAGAGCGCTTCCAGCTCGTCGTTCTCGTGGACGAAGCGGCCCGCTTCCTCGCGGCCGACGAGGGCGACGATGGCGTCGGCCACCGTTTCGGCGCGGATGCCGGCGTAGCGGCTGAGCGGGCCGGTCATGACCGGGGCGAGCACCTCGAACACGCGCTGGCCGATCGCCTCCATCGGCCGCTGCTCGCGGCGCTCGCCGATCAGCATGCCGGGCCGGATCAGGTCGACGCGGGCAAAGCCGAGGTCGGTCACCGCCTGCTCGATGGCGCCCTTGGTCCTGAGGTAGAAGCCGGGGCCGCCGGCGCCGACCGAGGTGACCAGGATGAACTGCCGCGCGCCGAGCGCCCGCGCGCCCTGCGCCACCGCCTGCACATAGTCGTGGTCGACGCGGAACATGGCGTCTTCCGAGCCGGCGGCGCGGATGGTGGTGCCGAGGCAGGAGATGCCGACGTCGATGCCCTCGGGCGCCAGCGGGCCGAGCACGGCGGCCGGCGCCTCGGCCAGCCGCTCGAACTCCACCTCGTGGCCGCCGGCCGGCGAACCGGGGCGGACAAGGCTGGTGGCGCTGATATCGAGGCGCGAGGCGAGGCGGCTGCGCACAAGGCTGCCGACCAGGCCGGTGCCGCCGGCGAGAAGCACGCGTAGGGTCATGCGAAGATCTCCCTCAGCGCTAGATGGTAAGCGGCCAGGGTTGTGCAAGGCTGATCTTTGGAAGGGGCGGGGCCGCGCCGGCGGCCCCATCCTGGTTCAGGGCCGCAGCAGAACCTTGCCGGCCTTGCCCGAGGCGAGCGAGGCGGCGACGGCGTCCTTGATGCGGTCGAGCCCGAAGACGGCCTCCACCGGCAGCTTGAGTTCGCCCGAGGCGACCAGCCGCATCAGCTCGCCGATCAGCGCGGCGCGCTTGTCCGGCGCCATGGCGGCGCTGACCTTGGAACCCCAGAAGCCCTTGACGACCGCCTGCTTGAAGATGGTGGCGCCCGAGGGAATGCGCATCGGCTCGCCGGCCATGCTGCCGAAGGAGACGAGCAGGCCGTTGTCGCCAAGGAGGTGCATCAGGTCGCCGCTGGCGTCGCCGCCGATGGAATCCACCGCCGCGCGGATCGGCGCGCCGCCGGTGATCTCGGTGACGCGCTCCTTCCAGCCGTCCGAGGCGGTGGAAACGGCGTTGGCGATGCCGAGGGCGGCCAGTTCGTCGACGCCTTCGTCGCGGCGGACGAGGTTGACGACGTGGATGCCGCGCGCCTTGGCCAGCATGGCCAGCGTCTTGCCGACGGCGCCGTTGGCGGTGTTCTGGATCACCCAGTCACCTTTGTCGACGCCGAGGAAGTCGAGGAGCGTGATGGCGCTGAAGGGCATGGCGATGAGCTGGGCGGCGGCCTCGTCGGGGATGGCGTCGGGCAGCGGAACGAGGCTGGCGGCCGGGGCGAGGAAAAATTCGGCCCAGGTCTCGTGAACGCCGGCCGCCGCCACGCGGGCGCCGGGCGCGATGCCGGTGACGCCGGGGCCGAGCGCCTCGACGATGCCCACCGCCTCGCTGCCGCCGATGGCCGGCAGATCGGGCTTGTAGCCATACTGGCCGCGCACGGTCCAGAGGTCATGGTTATGGATGGGCGACCGGATCGTCCTGATCCGCACCTGCCCCTCGCCCGGCTCGGGCATGGGGCTGTCGGCCGGCGTCAGAACCTCGGCCGGGTCGCCGAAGCTGCGGTGAAGTGCGCTCAACATGCGTTTGTCCTCGAAAGATGGGTCAGGCCTGCGTCTGCCATTCGGCCAGCGGGAAAAGGCGGTCGTAGGCCCAATTGAACACGAAGGCGTAGGCCATGTAGAAGGCCGCAAACGAGATATCCATCATCAACGCCTGCCACAGAGATATGCCGAGATAGACGGCAATAAAGGGCATCAGCACGGCCAGCAGGCCGGCCTCGAAGAGGATGGCGTGGAACACGCGCATCACCGTGCCCTTGGCGGTGTTGCCGCGCGCGGCGCGGAGGCCCAGGTCGAACAGGTAGTTGTAGACAAGGTTCCACAGCGTGGCCACCACGGCGATGATGGCGCTGAGCACGCCGATGTCCAGCATCGGCTGGCTGAAGGCCAGCGCCCCCAGCGGCGTGACCAGCGCCAGCCCGATGATCTCGAAGCTGACGACATGACGGATACGGTCAGGCAAAGAACGCATGCAACCTCCTGGTGCCGGGTGGGCGGAGGTCGCCCTCGCGTGAGTGGGGAAGGATATATACGGACGCGGCGGGGCGCAATGTGGGGCGGGGATATCGGCGCGCCGTTGGTTCGGGGAGCTTGATATGGGCCGCAGTGATTTTGCGTCCTGAGGTCCTCGCCTTCGCGAGGATGACAGGAAATTGATATTAAACAAGGGGATAGGCGTTTCGCGTGGGTGAGGTGAGTGTTGCCTTCCATTGGGGAAGGCAAACGGGCCACTGGGTTCGTGAGCGGCTTATCCCCCTGTTCCATCTATATAATTTCGTCATCCTGCGCGAAGGCGCAGGACCTCGGGCAGGAAAGGGCAGGAGGTTGATATCGGGCGCCGTTGGTTCAGGGAGCTTAATATGGGCCGATGTGCCATCTCGTCCTGAGGTCCTCGCCTGCGCGAGGATGACAGGAGATTGATATGAAACAAGGGGATAGGCGTTTCTCTTGGGCGAGAGGAGCGGGCGGCTTCCATCTGGGAAGGCAAGCGGTGGGTGAGCTTGCGAGCGGTTTATCCAATTGAAACATACATATAAATTGTCATCCTTGCGCAGGCGAGGACCTCGGGCAGGAAGGGGCTAGAGGCTGATATCGGTCTCCCTTCGCCGCAGGGAGATAGGGGGATCATTGGCGGTCGCATTAAATGCCATTATAATAGCAATAAATTCGATAATCAGCTATAATCAGCCTCATGTTCGCACTTAGCCTCACCTCCCCATCGGACATCATCCAGGGCGTCGCGGCGCGCATGAAGCGCCGGCGCCTCGATCTGGATCTGACGCAGCGCGAGTTGGCGGCGCGGTCCGGCGTGTCCTACGGGTCGCTGCGGCTGTTCGAGGAAACGGGCAAGGCGTCGTTCGAGGCCGTGGTGAAGATCGCCTTCGCTCTGGAGGCGGAAGCGGAGTTCGAGGCGCTGTTTCCGCCACGGCCGGCGAAGACCCTGGACGAGGTGGTGGGCCGGCCGGCTCGGAAGAGGGCGCGGCGAAAATGAAGTTCGTCCCCATCCGGAAAATGCAGGTTCTGCTCGACCTCGAGGGGACGCGGCGCGACCTTGGAACGCTGGCGTGGAGCGCGGAGGAGCGGCAGGCCTATTTCGAGTATGCCCCCGGCTTCGTCGCCGCGCCGCTGCCGGTCTCGCCGTTCCGCCTGCCGGTCAGGGCCGGACTTTCGGCCGCCGGCCGGGTTCCACCGGAGTTCGAGGGGCTGCATGGCCTCTTCAACGACAGCGTGCCCGACGGCTGGGGCCGGTTGCTGCTCGACCGGCGGCTCGCCAACATCGGCGCGAAGGCGGGGGACGTGAGCCCGATCGACCGTCTCACGGCGGTGGGCGGCAATGGCATGGGCGCGCTGGTCTTCGTGCCGGAGTTGCCGGGCCGGGAGCGCGGGCAGGACGATCTCGACTGGTTCGTCGAGCAGGTGGACTGCGTGCAGAGCGAGCGGGAGATCGCGGATATCGAAGCCTTGCAGGCGGCGCAGGGCGGTTCGGCCGGCGCCAGACCGAAGATCATGATCGGCCTCGACAGGGGCAAGCAATCCTTCCGCCTCGACTACGGCCTCGGCCTGCCCGGTGGGTTCGAGCCATGGCTAGTCAAGGGCCGCGCCCTCGGCGACAGGGACGACATCGGCGTGGAAGAACACGCCTACGCCCTGATGGCGCGTGCCGCCGGGCTCATGATGGCCGAAACGTCGGTGATCGAGACCGCGCGGGGCAATCGCCTGTTCGCGACGAAGCGCTTCGACCGAACGGCGGGCGGCCGCCTGCACATGCATACGGCCAGCGGGCTTCTCAACGCCAGCCATCGCGAGGCCGCGCTCGACTACGGCGCCCTTCACAAGCTGACCGCCGTGCTGACGCGCGACAGCCGGGACGTTGCGCGGATGTTCCGCCACATGACGTTCAACGTGCTGGCGCACAACCGCGACGACCACGCCAAGAACCACGCCTTCCTGATGGGCGCCGATGGCAGATGGATTCTCGCGCCCGCCTATGACCTCACATGGTCAGACGGGCCGGCCGGCGAACACAGCGCGGCGATTGCCGGCGAGGGGCGCCATCCGGGCCGGGAGCATCTGCAGGCCGTTGCAAAGGACGCCTCGATCCCGGAGCGCGAGGCCTTGGGCATCATCGACGAGGTGCGCGAAGCCATCGCCCGCTGGCGGCACCATGCCGACGAAGCCGGCCTTGGAAAAGCGCGGACGGCCGAGGTGGAGGGCAAACTGAACGGTGTGGCAGGGTGATATCGGGCGCCGTTGGCTTGGGGAGCGTGATATAGGCCGCAGCGATTTCTCGTCCTGAGGTCCTGCGCCTGCGCGAGGATGACAGGAAATTGATATGAAACAAGGGGATAGGCGTTTCGCTTGGGTGAGGGGAGCGGGCGGCTTCCATTGGGGAAGGCAAGCGGGTCACTGGGTTTGTGAGCGGCTTATCCAATTGAAACATATATATAAATTGTCATCCTTGCGCAGGCGAGGACCTCGGGCAGGAAGGGGCGCTAGGTTGATATCGGGCGCCCTGTTTTAGGGAGCTTGATATGGGCCGGTGTGCCATCTCGTCCTGAGGTCCACCTTGAATTCGCTCGCGAATTCAAGCGGCCTTCGCGAGGATGACAGGAGATTGATATATATAACAGGGAGATGGCGCCTTGCGTGCCCTCGCCCCTACCCCCTGATCCTCAGGCTCGTTTCGGCGTCGAAGAGCTGCGTCTTGGCTGTTGGCAGCGTCAGGCGCAGCGTGGCATCGCCTTGGGTGCCCCAGCGCTGATGCAGTTCGGCGGCGATGGTCGTGTTGGCGCAGTCCATGTGGACGAAGGTGGAGTTGCCGAGTTGTTCGACCGTTCTCACCTTGGCTTCCAGCGGGCCGTCGCCGAGTTCGACGTTTTCGGGGCGGCAGCCGATCACTACGCGGCGGCCGGGGCGGAGGTTGGGGATGGGGGAGGGGAGGTCGACTTCGGTTCCCTCGGGGCGGAGGCGGCCGCTGGCCTGCACTTCGGCGGTGAGGAAGTTCATGCGCGGGGAGCCGAGGAAGCCGGCGACGAACAGGTTGTCGGGGTCGTCGTAGAGGTGAAGCGGGGCGCCGACCTGCTCGACGCGGCCGGCGCGCAGCACGACGATGCGGTCGGCCAGGGTCATGGCCTCCACCTGGTCGTGGGTCACGTAGATCATGGTGGCGCCGAGGCGGGCGTGCAGGGCGGAAAGTTCGGCGCGCATCTGCACGCGCAGCTCGGCGTCGAGGTTGGAGAGCGGCTCGTCGAACAGGAACACTTGCGGATCGCGGACGATGGCGCGGCCGATGGCGACGCGCTGGCGCTGGCCGCCGGAGAGCTGGGCCGGCTTGCGGTCGAGCAGTTCGGTGAGCTGAAGGAGGGCGGCGGCTTTCTCCAGCCGCTCGGCGGCCTCCGCCTTGGGCACCCGGTTGACGCGCATGCCGAAGCCCATGTTCTGGCGCACCGTCATGTGCGGGAACAGCGCGTAGGACTGGAACACCATGGCGACGCCGCGCCTGGCCGGATCGACGCGGGTGACGTCGCGCTCGCCGATCAGGATCTCGCCGGCGCTGACGCTTTCCAGCCCGGCGATGAGGCGCAAGAGCGTCGACTTGCCGCAGCCGGACGGACCGACGAAGACGACCAGCTCGCCATCGGCGATCTCCAGATCGACGCCGGTGATGATCTCGGTGGGGCCGAAGGCCTTGCGCAGGCCGGTGAGGCGAAGACCGCTCATGGCGTCATCCCTTGATGCCGGAGCCGGCGAGGCCCTGGACGTAATAGCGTTGCAGCGGAATGAGCAGCAGCATGGGGATCAGCGCCGTGATGACGGCCGCCCCGAACAGCTGGTTCCACGCCGTGGTGTACTGGTCCTGGAAGGCGGCCATGCCGACCTGGATCACCTTGAACTGCTGGGCCGGCATGGCGAGCAGCGGCCACAGGAAGGCCTCCCACTGGAATATGAACAGCATCAACCCTGCCGATATGCAGGTGGGCAGCGACAGCGGCACGTAGACCGACCAGAGGATGCGCAGCCAGCCGGCGCCTTCGAGGCGCGCCGCCTCGTAATAGTCCTTCGGCACCTGCTGGAAGAACTGGTAGAACAGGAAAACGGCGAGGCCGTTGGCGACCGAGGGCACCACCAGGGCGGCCACGTGGTCGATCCAGCCAAGCTGGCTGACCACCGAATAGAGCGGCATGGCGATGGCCTCGAAGGGCAGCATGAAGCTGACCACCACGATGCCCAGCACGGCCGACTTGCCGGGAAACTCAAACAGGGCGAAGGCGTAGCCGGCGAGCGCATTGACCACGAGGCCGAGCGCCGTGGTCAACCCGGCAACCAGGAGCGTGTTGGCGATGATCGCGCCGAAGCCGCGCTCGAAGATCGCCACATAGGCCTCGACCGTGAACGGCTCGGGCAACAGCGCCCGCGGCGTGAAGGGGAAGAGGTCGGCGAACATGGCGTCGTTGGGCCGGAAGGACGAGGCGATCGCCCACCAGAGCGGCAGCACGAAGACGAAGGCGGCGACGGCCATCGCCCCGTAGATCAGGAGCTTGCGGAGGGCGGGCGACATCAGCGGGCCTCCTTGGCCGGCGCCGACGACAACAGGCGGAACTGGATGGCGACGATGACCAGCAGCATCGCCACCAGACAGACGACGATGGCCATGGCGCGGCCCATGTCGCCGAACACGAAGCCGGACTTGT
The DNA here is from genome assembly GCF_023721755.1 of Pleomorphomonas sp. NRK KF1. Lineage (GTDB taxonomy): Bacteria > Pseudomonadota > Alphaproteobacteria > Rhizobiales > Pleomorphomonadaceae > Pleomorphomonas. Next base: position 177,724 of record NZ_JAMDLH010000008.1, read on the forward strand.
AGGCCTCGTACATCAACACGTTGGTGGAGCCGCGCGGGCCGCCGCCGGTCAGCATGAACACCGGCGCGAACAGCAGGAAGTTGATGGTGATGTCGGCCACCAGCACGAACAAGAGCGTCGGGCGAAGGAGCGGCAGCGTGACGAGCCAGAGGCGCTGCCAGGCCGAGGCGCCCTCGAGCCGCGCCGCCTCGTTGATCTCGGGCGGGATGTTCTGCAAGCCGCCGACGAGGAAGATCATCCAGTAGCTGATGCCCTTCCAGGTGGCGATGGCGATGATGGAATAGAGCGCGAAATCAGGGCTGGTCAGGAAGCGGTAGGGGCCGAGGCCGATGGCGCCGAGCGCGCCGTTGAGGAAGCCTTCCGGCAGCAGCACTATGCGCCAGATGATGACGGCGACCGGCAGCGAAATGCCGATGGGGATGAGGAACAACAGGCGGAACACCGCCATGCCCGGCAGCTTCTGGACGAACATCAAGGCCAGCGCCAGGGCGAGCGCCACCTGCAACGGGTTGATGATCAGGTTGAACCACAGCGTGACGCGGAGCGACTTCCAGAAGCCCGAGTCGGTGAGGAGGCCAACGTAGTTCTCCAGGCCGACGAAGGTGCGCTCGCCGGCGATGGTGGTGTAGAGGCTTTCGTAGAGGGCGAGCCCGATGGGATAGGCGCGGAAGATCGCCAGCCCCAGCAAGGCCGGCGCGAGCGTCAGGACCAGGAGGGCGACAGGCGAGCGGTTCAATGCACCTCTTCCCCGAAAGCGACCGCGCCCGAGGGCGCGGCCATCTGTTTTCGTGAGCTTACTTGCGGTTCAGCCGCTTGGCAGCCTGATCGTAGGCATCGACGGCGGTATCCAGCGCCTCGTCCACCGGCACGCCGTTGGCAATGTCGGTGAAGGCGGTGCGGAAGGCGTCCTGCAGCTGGCTGAAGGCGACGGTGACCGGACGCGGCGCGGCGGTGTTGCGCGACTCCCAGGCCGACAGGCGCATGACCGAGGCCGGGAAGGCGTCATAGGCCGGGTCGCTGTTGATCTGATCGAGCAGGCGGTTGGTGACCGGCAGCTGGTTGAGCGTCTTGAACCAGACGTCGGTGCCCTCGTCGCTCAGCGCGGCGAACTTGGCGAAGTCGGCGGCGGCGGCTGCGTCCGGGCTGACCTTGGTGACCGAGAGGTACCAGCTGCCGGTGGGCGTCGAGGCCTTGCCCTCGGCGAACTTCGGGTGCGGGGCGATGCCGAAGTTGATGCTGGAGTCGGCGACGGCCGGCACGTTCCAGGTGCCGCCGACGAACATGGCCAGCTGGCCGTTGGTGAACATCTGCGCCGCTTCGCCGAAGCCGAGCGAGCGGGGGCTGACGTTGTCCTTGTTGAAGAGGTCCGACCACCAGCTGGCGGCCTTGGTCCAGGCGTCGCCGTTCAAGTAACCGTCGGCGGTCATGGCGTCGGCCGAGATCAGCTCGCCACCCAGCGACCCGCCCAGCGGCTGCAGCTGGTAGAGCTCGCCGAACTGCTCGAAGGCGAAGCCCCAGGGCTTGCCCTTGCCGCCCTCGTCGCCGGAGACGGCCTTGGCCGCCTCGGCCACCTGCTCGAACGTCCAGCGGTCCTCGGTAGCGAGCTTGACGATGGTGTCGGGCTTGGTGACGCTGTCCTTGGTGAGGCCGTTCGGCGGGGTGACGCCGGCGGCCTTCAGGAGGTCGACGTTGTAGTAGAGCACCTGGGCCGACGAGTTCATCGGCAGGGAGTAGAGCTTGCCGTCATAGGTGCCGGTGGCGACCGAGGAGGCGACCAGCTTCTGCTTGGCTTCGTCGGCCACGGCGGCGTCGAAGGGCAGGATGTAGCCGTTGGCGGCATAGGCGGCGACGACCGGCGCGTCGGTGTAGATGAGGTCGACGGCGGCGTCGGCCGACTTCAGCCGCATCTCCGACACCTGGAAGAACTGGTTCCACGGCAGGCTCTGGATCTCGACCTTCACATCCGCATGCTGGGCCATGTAGGCGTCGGCAACCGCCTCCATCGAGCCCTTGTCGAGGCCCTCGATCATCAGCACGGTCAGCGTGGTCTCGGCGTGGGCGGTGGCGGTGAGCCCAATCGCCAGAGCGGTGGTCAATAGCGGCAGCCGGGTCATGGTGTTCTCCTCTGGTCTTCTTGTTCTTTGCGGTACTAGCGGTCCAACGCTTTTGTCTTTTATGCGGTACCAGCGGTCCAACGGTCTTTTCTTTTTTGCGGTCCTAGCGGTCCAAACTACTGTTCTTTTGTCTTCTTTATCTCTGGGCGATGCGGCGGGCGGCGTCCACCAGCGCATCGGTGACCAGTCTGGCGACGCCCGGTCGGTCAAGGCCGAGCGCCACGCCGATGCGGGCGCCGCCTTCGGGCACCCAGGAGCGGCGGTCGGCATCCGTCGCGCCATAGTGCGGGCCGGGCACGGTGTCCACCGTCACCGGCAGCTGCTCGATGGTGAACAGCGTGGGGTCGATCAGCCAGGCCAGCGGGCAGGTGTCGTGCAGGGCCGGGCCGGGCACGCGGCCGGCGGCGATGTCGCCGGAGCGCTCGGTGTAATACTGGATGATGTCGGCGACGGGGTTGGCGCCGGGCACGGCGGCGCGCAGGCGGGCGAGGTCGTCGCGGTCGATCCAGGCGTCGTTGGTGACGTCGAGCCCGAACATGGTGGCCTTGATGCCCGAGCGCAGCACCATGGCGGCGGCCTCCGGGTCGGCCCACAGGTTGAACTCGGCGCGCGGGGTGACGTTGCCGCCGACGATGCCGCCGCCCATGAACACCAGCTCGCGCGCCTTGCCGGGCAGCTCGGGATCGAGTGCGATGGCCAGAGCGAGGTTGGTCATCGGGCCGAGGACGACCAGCGTGATCTCGCCCGGCGCGGCGTTGACCCGGCGGACGATCTCCTCGGCCGCGTGCCCCGGCGCCAGCGCCCGGCGCGGCGGCGGCAGCGTGGCCCCGGCCGAATCCAGCCCGGTGACGCCGTGGAAGGCGGCGGGAAACTCGTAGCGGTGGAGAAGCGGCGCCACGGCGCCGGCGTAGACGGGAATGCTGGTGCCCAGCGCATCGGCGATGGCCAGCGCGTTGGCCGAGGTGCAATCGAGCGGCGCATTGCCGCAAACGGCAGTGATCGCCTCGATCTCGAACGCGCCCGACGTCACCGCCAGCGCAATGGCCGCGAAATCGTCGTGGCCGGGGTCGCAGTCGATGATCAGGCGGCGGCGGGTCGTCGGGGAGGTGTTCATGGGGCCGAACTTATGCGGCGTTTCAGCCGACGGCAAAACCGATGGTTTGTGCGTTCGGTTGAGTTTGGCTCAAGGATTGGGGGAGGGGGAAGCGGAGGGGAGGGGGGCGCGCGGAGGGCGGTGGGCATGCCGGTTGGTTGCGCAGATACGCTGGTTAGGAACCAACCTCGGGGTAGATTTGCAATATCCGCTTTGATATTTATCGTCTCAACGGGGTCTTCCTTCGCATACGGGCTGTGTAACTGCGGCCTACGAGCAAAAGTCTCTACAGAATCATGCGCGCCGGATGATCCGATATGCGCCTTGGCGTGATTGGAAGGAAGGCCTCGTTGCCATCTTTTACTCAGCTTTTTGGAAAGCACATCCCTATCTCTGTCCCTCCGGATTTGGCCAGTGAAGCCACGTTACTCGCATATCTGGGTGTTTCCCCGAAAGAACTGAAGAAAATCTGGTGGTATAGAGATGCTATGTACAAGAATTTCTCGATTGCCAAAGGCTCGGGGAAGCTGCGTCACATCTCCGCCCCCGACAATCGGCTCAAGATCCTACAGCGGAAGTTGGCACCGCTCCTCGATCAGCTCTATCGCGTTCGCAATCCTGTACATGGATTTGTACTGGATCGCTCGGTAAGGTCGAATGCGGAAGCACACATGTGCCGACGACATGTGGTCAACATTGATCTGAAGGACTTCTTTCCATCAATCACGGAGAACCGGGTAAAAGGTCTGTTGCGGGCACTTGGCGTCGATCATCGCGTGTCAGAGATTGTCGCGCGTCTCTGCTGCCTCAATGGACATTTACCCCAAGGGGCACCGACCAGCCCGATTCTGTCAAACATGATCTGCTTCCGGCTCGACACAGTCCTTTTGCAGATTGCGAAGACTGCTCGCGCTATATATACGCGCTATGCTGACGACATTACGTTCTCGACCTTCCAGCCACCCGTTGGGTTATTTGAAGCCGGAGTGCCACCTTCTGGTCGCTTTGCGCCCGAGGCGTTGGCGGTGAACCTGCTAAAGGCGATGGCGGACAACGGCTTCGTAATCAACCCAGACAAAGCGCACTATGCTGATCGTCACGCGCGTCGCATGGTAACCGGCCTAAAGATTAACGAACTCATCAACGTTGATCGCCGCTATGTACGCAACCTGCGTGCGGCACTCCATTCGGTGGAGGTGATCGGGGTTAAAGAGGCTCAGATCAAGTTCCAATCCAAGTATGGCGGAGGCACAAGCCTTTCTGCTCATCTAGCAGGCAAGATTTCGTGGCTCGGCTTCATCAAGGGGTCAACCGATCCGTTGGTGCGCTCCATTATGCTGCGTTTTAATCATTGCTTCCCCGACTCTCCGCTCAAGGTAAAACCTACTGAGATCGAGATGCGTGATCGCGCTGTGTGGTTGGTCGAGCATGATGGCGACGCTGGCACGCAGGGCACTTGCTTTTTCCTGAAAGACATCGGGCTTGTGACGGCAGCTCATTGCGTCGAAAATGTCGAAACGGTTGAAATTTATCATCCAAGCAAAACGTCTAATAGCTTTAAGGTGAAAGTTTTGAAGCGGCACGAGCTTCGCGACCTAGCGCTGCTGGAGCCCGCGCTTCCCAAGACCGAGTATTTTGAGCTGACGGGCTCAGAGCACCTCCCCGTCGCGGACACTCCAACGGTCGCTTTGGGCTACCCCGGCTACGGACCGGGGGATAAACTAAATGTCCGCTCAGGAACTGTTAGCTCCCTCCCAAAGAAAAGTGGCGTGCAACTCGTGGAGGTCACGCAGAAAATAGCCCAAGGAATGTCGGGCGGCCCGCTTCTCGATGCACATGGAAATGTCATTGGAATCAATCACAAAGGTGGCCCCGAGATGGCCCGCGATTTCGCAGTCCACATCAAAGAGTTGACGGCCTGGCTTGCCGAATAGAGTTGATGAACGACGAATGGGCCGTCCAACGCACCAGTTACGTGATGCTGGAAGGCATCGGGCAAGATGGCAATGATCCATCGTTAGTTTGTTGGCGGTGAGAAACTGACCAAGCAGCCCAGTGCCAAGCTTAATGGTGGCCCACATCACGCCTCGCCGTAATCCCGTTGGGCCATGCGAACCCTCGTTCTTACCAGCGACAGCCCAAGGGATGGACTACATACACCCGCTACTTGTGCTAGCAGCCCATTGGCGGATTAACGAGAACGAGCTGCAACTGTAAGCTTATCCCCACATGCGATCTCAGCCGCATAGTTAGGGGCAACAGTGCCGTTCTATGTTCGTCAATCGGTGTCTGCGGGGCCGTTTCGCTTCAATTTCTCGAAAGCCGGCGTTGGAGTTTCTGTCGGTGTACGCGGACTGCGAATAGGAACCGGTCCAAGGGGGCACTATATTCATGCCGGTGTTGGCGGCCTTTATTACAGATCCTCAGTTAGAAGAGCCGGACGGCGCGTATCGGTAGGGGAGACGGCGCCCAAACTACCGCGAGAGATGTGCGACCAAACAGATGTTGCCATGATCGATATCGATTCCGGCGACGTCATCCAAATGCGAGATGAAACTCTCGGTGAGCTGCTCGATGAAGTCAACGAGAAAAGCAGCCAGGTTCGGATGTCGGTCGCGTTTTGCTGGACGGCGATCGTTATTGGTTTGATTGCTGGACTTGCGTTTGGCGCCAACGGCTTGGTTCTGACGTTGCTTGCCCTTCCTGGCCTAGCAATAGGGCGGTGGCTTGACTCTTATCGTCGCAGCACAGTGCTCTATTATGATCTCGAAGGTGATGCAGAGGAAACTTACAAGCAGCTTGCGCAAGGCTTCGACGGGCTTATTGGCTGCGCTGGCAAGTGGCACATTGAGGCGGGTGGTGCTGTTACAAGTCTGACGGCCTGGAAACGCAACGCTGGTGCTTCTCATCTTGTAAGAAAGAGTGCGACCACGCTCTCGTACCGATTGCCTGCTGTCATCAAAAGTAACGTCACTCCGCCTGCACTTGGTGTAGGCAAGCAAACGCTGTTTTTCATGCCCGATATCGTGCTGGTTCAGGATGGAACGCGGTTTGGTGCCGTGCCGTATGGCGATCTTACGCTCCGCTGGCAAGATACTCGTTTCATCGAAGAGGGGCGGGTGCCAAGTGATGCCCGTGTCGTTGGTCACACTTGGAAGCATCCCAACAGGGATGGTGGGCCGGACAGACGCTTCAGGGATAACAGGCAAATTCCAATCTGCCTGTATGAGACGATTCACTTTCATAGCAATAGTGGCGTCAACGAACTGGTGGAGTTTTCGAAGACGGGTAAAGCCGCCGCTTTTGCTGACGGTTGTGAACGCCTCTCCCGTCTTCCGAGAGAAAAGACAACTCGCGCGTCGCTACCTGCTGCCCAGTCGTCAATGCCACCCGATGCTCTCAAGGTGCAGCATGAGGCGAGGCAGCACCGATCGCTTCCTACCTATTTCTTCATCCCACTCGCCATAGTTGTCGGCTTGCCGATGCTCGGGATACTTTTCCCCAATCCCCCGTTAAAACAAGACCCGGCCGCGGTCGGCGAAAAGCCCAACCTAGCGGCTGAATGGAAACCTCCTGTAGCCGACGAGAGTCGGACCAGCGTTCCAAATACACTTAATCAAGCCCCCTTAGTCGCCGCCCCCCAGTCTCAACATGCGTCAGATTCGCCCTCAGAGGATGCGGCCTCCGTCGCAATAGCGGCATCTCCGCCATTGTCGAGCCGGTCATCCAGTGCCGTCAAAACCGAACTGCTAGATGTTTCTCCTGCGGGCGAAACAAAATCGGCCGTGAGCCTTACGAGGCGTGCTCGGAAGGCAGTTAACCTTCGTGAGGGGCCAAGCACGAAGAACAAGATTTTAGTGACGGTTCCCAAGGGCGCTGCTGTAAAAATTCTTGGGCAGAGCGGCGGTTGGAGCCACGTCGATTTTGGGAATGGTGTAGTCGGTTGGATCGCTAGCGAGTTTCTTGCGACAGAATAGCTACGGTCCGGCTCCCCAGAGGCCGAGAACTGTACCAAGCCCAGTGGAGCAAACGTCATCAGTGCTCCGAGATTGGTTCACAGCAGGAAGGCAACCGATGGCTCAGCCAAGAAGAAAGCGGCGGGCCTCGATCAGCCATCCCCCGCGATCCGTCTCTCGGCGAGATCTGGGTCGATGATTTAGGGTCGCCTCGTCAGGCTCTTCTGCGAGGGGCGGAGGGGCTGTATCTCGCTGGCGATCCCCGTTCCGACCTCGGCGGCCTCGCTGGCGCGGTTACCGATTTCCCTCAGCACTAGTGCGTATTGGGAAAAGTGGAGACGCTCTTCAGGAAAAAGGCGCGATAAAACAAGAAGCCAGGAGCGGTGATGCATCGTCGGCGCGGCGACACAAGGAGAAGTGAAGATGTTGAGTGATGCCCTTCAGAACGGCTTCAACGAGCAGATCCAGAAAGAGTTCTATTCCTCGTATCTGTATCTCGCGATGGCCGCCCATTTCGAAGCTGCAAACCTGCCGGGCTTCGCATCGTGGATGAAGAAGCAGTCGGACGAGGAGCGCGGCCACGGCATGAAGCTGTGGGACTATGTGTACGATCGCGGCGGCAAGGTCGTCCTTTCGGCGATCGAGCAGCCGCCGGTGGCGTTCGGCAAGCCGCTGGAGGTGTTCGAGCAGGTGCTGGCGCACGAAGAGAAGGTCACCCAGTCGATCAACGCGCTCTATGCGCTGGCGGCCAAGAACGATGATGTGGCGGCCGAGATTTTCCTGCAATGGTTCGTCACCGAGCAGGTCGAGGAAGAGAAGTCCGTCACCGACGTGATCGCGCAGCTCAAGATGTCGGGCGACAACGGCTTCGCCGCCCTGTTCGTGGACAAACACATCCTGGGCCAGAGGTAACGGCCGGCAGCCCGGCGTGCAACACGCGCGCCGGGCCAGAATTTTTGCGCAACCGAGCCCGCCTCGCTTCGTTCTCGTTGACCATGGGAGCGGGGTGGGGATAGGGTTGCTGCAAGTCTGAGTGGAAAGGAGGCACACATGCAAAAGACCGATGCTATCCGCCGGTCGTCCGGCGTGTCTCGCGCGACGGTGTCGTCGCAGCTTCCTTTCATTGCGGCTCCTCAGAGCATTCGCCGACCAAATTGAAACATTTGGTCGGCCAGCGAATGCTCCAGATTCATTTGCTGGAGCAGCCGCTTTTCGATCAGGTTGATTCAACCTGATCGGCGGGTGCTCTAGGGAGCCGAGCTCAGGACTGTCTTTCATGTTCAAACTCGAACCGGATGGCTTTGCGGCCATCGCACCGCTTTTTGACAACCTTTCCCTTCGCCACGGCAGCGTCAGGGCCGTTCTCCGCGATCCGTCTCTCGGCGATATCTGGGTCGACGATCTGGCGTCGCCGCGTCATGCCATTCTGCGGGGGCCGGAGGGGCTGTATCTCGCCGGCGATCCCCGTTCCGACCTCGGCGGCCTCGCCGACGAGATTGAAGATTGGGAATATGTGTATCCCGATGATCCCTGGCTGCCGGTCATCGGCGAGGTTCTGCCCAACCGGTTCATGATCGCGCATGACCGGGTGCGGCTTGCCCTGGACGCAAGCCGCGCGCGGTCCTTTGCCGTGCCCGACGGCTTCGAGCTTGTCGCGGACAGCCAGTCCGTGGAGGCATCGATCACCCATGCGGGCGAGGTCGTTTCGCGCTGCTCGGTGGATATGGCCGTCGACGGCTATGCCGAGTTCGGCGTCTGGACGCATCCGGACTATCGAGGGCGGGGCCTCGCGAAAGCCGCTGCCGCCGCCAGCCTTCGCCGGGCCGGCGAGCAGGGCGTCTCCACCTTTGGCTGGCACTGCCACGCGTCGAACGGCCGGTCGCAGGCGGTCGCCATGGCTCTGGGCTTTGCGGTGACCGATCGCTACCTGGCCTTCAGCGCCAGGGTGCCGGCCGAGAACGACGGCGACCTCGATGCCGTCTATTGCCGCGAGCTGGCCGCGACATTCGAGGCCGGCGCCCGGGATATCGTCTGGCTCGATTTTCACGCGGCGGTGGCCTGGGTTCTGGCCGGCGAGCCCGGCAAGGCGGTGACCACCGTCGAGCGGCTGGTGGAACGCGGCTGGTGGGGCAAGACGGAGTGGCTGGAAGAGCACTGGGCGCTGGAAAGGCTCAAGGCCGATCCACGCTTCCAGGGCGCGGTCAGGGCCCACCGCGCCGCCCGCTAGAGCCGCAAGGGCGAGGGGCTTGAGAGCCTGACTCGAAATTCGCTGGGGCGAGGCAGATGGCGATGATTTCGAGAACCGGAGCGGAGCGAACATGGAGCAACTCCAGCAAAAGTGGAAACCGGTTTTGCGTCCGGAGTTGCGTTGAGCAAGAGGTAGGGCATTGGCGGTGAACCGCCAATGCCCAGGGGTTCGTGAGCACCGGAAGCGCAGAAATCGAAGCCAAGGCATCCGCCCGAAAAGTTGCAGACTTTTCGGGTCAAGCGGATGCCCAGGGATGCCCGGCCCAGTAGAGTTTCGGGTCAGGCTCTGATATCGGGTCCGCCTTTCCCATGTCGCTATCGTTGTGCAATGCGTGCACGGGCGCTCTATATCAGCGTTGCACTCTGTTCTGCCTGAGGTCCTCGCCTGCGCAAGGATGACAATTTATAGATATGAACCAATGGGATAGGCGTATCGCCTCGCCTCTGAGGTTTCCCCCCCCCTCCGTGTAAGGCAGCACGATGCGCTCCTCATGGTGGATCGCGGGTTATCCAACTGAGTCCTCTATATAAATTGTCATCCTTGCGCAGGCCTCTTGAATTCGCGTGCGAATTCAAGGTGTATCTCAGGCAGGATGAAACTCGACGCCGATATAGCGCTCCAGCAACACAAGGGAGCTTGATACGGCCCTCGCTCCCCTCTCGTCCTGAGATCCACCCACTTCTGCCGGAGCTAGACGCCCCAGCCCTCGACCAGCCGGCCGCCGAGGGCGGGCTTGGCCTCTTCCGGCAGGAAGGCGTGGCGGAGGGCTTCGAGGTTGTGGGCGAGGAACTCGCCGGTTTGCCAGCCGAAGGCGGCGGCGAGGCGGCGGTATTCCAGCGACAGGCTGAGCGGTGCGACGGTGCGGGCATCGGTGTTGATGGAGAGCGACAGGCCGCGCCGCGACATCTGGTCGACGGGGTGGCCGGCATAGTCGCCGAAGACGCCGACCTGGATGTTGGACGACGGGCAGACCTCGAGGTGAAGGTTGCGCGCCTTGATCTCGGCCAGGAGGTCCTCGCTTTCGATGGCGCGGACGCCGTGGCCGATGCGGGCGGGGGCGATGAGGGCGATCGCCTCGCGGAGGCTGTCCGGCCCGGCCGCCTCGCCGGCATGGGCGGTGACGGGGAGACCGAGCGCGTGGGCGCGGTCGAACACGGCGCGGTTGGCGGCGGCCGGGTGGCCGGCCTCGTCGCCGGCAAGGTCGACGCCGACGACGCTCCGGTCGCGCCAGCGGTGGGCGAGCTCGATCACCTTGAGGTTCTCGGCCGGCGGATAGTCGCGCAGGGCGCAGAGGAGGAGGCGCGCCTCGATGCCGGTGGCCGAAGTGCCGGCGACAAGCCCCTCGGTGACCGCCTCCATCACCTGATCGAGGGTGAGGCCGCCGCGCTGGTGGGTGTGCGGGGCGAAGCGGATTTCGGCGTAGATGACGCCATCGGCCGCGAGCGCGCGCAACAGCTCGTCCATGGCGATGGTCAGTGCCGGTGCCGTTTGCAGCGCCTCGCAGGAGGGGCCGATGGCGCGGAGGTAGTCCATCAGGCTGTCGCAGCGCTCGGGCGCGGTGTAGAGGCGGCGGAACTCGGCCTCGCCGATGGGGTTGCCCAGGCGGTGGAGCGCCGTCCGCGTCAGCGAACAGTCGAGGTGGAGGTGCAGCTCCACCTTGGGCTTCAGCGTGAAATCGGGCGCGGCGGTCACATCGACGAGCATGGGGCAGTCTCCCTTTATGGAGACTTTCAGCGTGCCGGCCCCGACCGGCAACCGAGTTTTCGAGGTTTCAGTTGAGGCGCGCTCAATTATGTCCGTCCGCTTGATCTGGATGCATCCAGATCAAGCGGGTTTCGGCCTGACCGGCCGGCGCCCGGTCGGGCGCTTCCGCTTCCATCGGGTTCCGCCCGGAGGGGCGGCCCCTCAGGGACGCGGTGTCTCAGGGAAGGCGGCGGCCTCGGCGGCGGCGAATTCGGCCTGGAACCAGCGCAGGGTGGACATGTGCAGCGCCGAGGTCTGGTCGGTGCGCCAGAGCAGCGCCCAGGTGCCGTCGCGCTTGTAGAGGCCGAGCGGCGCCACCAGCCGTCCGCCGGCGATGGCGTCCCACACGGCGGGGCCGGGCGCCAGCACCGCGCCGACGCCGGCCTCGGCCGCCTTGATGGCGAACAGCAGCCGCTCGAAGCGCAGCATGGGGCTGTCGGGCAGCGCGTGGCCGCTTTCCATCGACCAGTTGGACCACATGGCGGTGGGCCAGACGGTGGTGAGCCGCTGCACGGAGAGGATGTCCCCGGGCGCGCCGCCCTCGGGCAGGATCTCCGGGCTGGCCACCGGGCCGAAGGTTTCCGGGCCGAAGACGTGGCGCGCCATGCCGGGAATGGCGATCTCGCCGCCGACCACCACGTGGATGTCGATGGAACGGTCGGTGGCGGTGGGGTCCTTGTTCCAGGCGACGACGTCGATCTCCGTGCCCTTGAGGCGCTTGAGCAGCCTGGGCAGGCGCGGCAGGAACCAGCGGACCAGGAAGGTGGCCGGCGCGGCGATCACCAGCCGGTCGCGCTGGCCCGAGCGTTCGGCCGTCTCCACCGAGCGGACGATGCTCTCGAAGGCGGCGGCCAGCGACAGCGCCAGCCGCTCGGCCGTCTCGGTGAGGATCAGCTTGCGATGGGCGCGGATGAACAGCTCGGTCTTCAGCGCCGCCTCCAGCGCCCGGATCTGCTTGGATACCGCCCCATCGGTGACCCCCAGCTCCATGGCCGCCAGCCGCACGCTGCCAAGCCGCGCGACGGCTTCGAACACGCGCAGGGCCGAGAGGTGATCGAGGGGATCGAGCATGGGGGACGCGTGTTCCGGGGCAGGCGGGAAAGGGCCGCCAGTCTAGGCAAGGGGCGGAGGGATGGGAAGGGGCGACGGTTGGCCGATTGCGCGGACATCGCCGGTGGCCTTAGGGTGAAAAACAATACCGGAAGCGGCAGGCAGCGATGAGCGACTTGTTCTCACCGTCCCACGTCACGCACGACACCGACGACATCGCCCTCGTCGTCGAGGTGACGCTGCCGCAGATCTCAAGCTGGCTGATGCACCGCTTCGAAGACCCGCCCGAACACGTCCTCCAGCACATCCGCGACCCCGACCTGCTGAGGCAAGGGCTGGCGCCGCTCTATGGCGAGATGCGCGAGGGCGACAGCCTGTGGCTCTGCCGAAGCCGAGTGGGTGCCGGGCCGCACGGGCACGAGGGGGTTGGGCTGGTTCGTGAGGGGCGGGCGGTGGTTTACGTGAAGGTGGTGCAGTATTGAGGGGGGAGGGGGAAGGGCTCCCCTCCCTATCACGCTGTCATCCTGGCGAAGGCCTCTTGAATTCGCGCGCGAATTCAAGGTGGACCTCGGGACGAGAAGGTGACGAGGGGCGTATCAGGCTCCAATGCAGGGCGTGCGATATCAGTCGAACGTGCTCGGAACACTATATCGGCCGATCGCCTTATCCTGCCTGAGGTCCACCTTGCATTCGCACGCGAATGCAAGCGGCCTTCGCAGAGGAGGACAGATTTATGGAAAGGATGCCGTGGGACAGGCGGCTCGGCTGCCCGGTGGGTGGTCGCCCTCCGTGAGGAGGCTGCCGGGGCGAGTGACGTTGAAGGCGCGCCGCTTCGCACGAACCGGCCGCCTCAGCCCAGCCCCACCACGTCCCCCGCCAGTATCCTGTCGACGATCTCCGCCAGCTTCTCGTCGATGATGTGGAGATACTCCGTCCAGTCGTGGAAGCCGGTGAGTTCGGTTTGGCCGTCGGAGATGCCGCGCAGGCCGAGGAGGGGAACGGCGAATTTTTGGGCGGCGCGCCAGAGGGCGAAGGTTTCCATGTCGACCATGTCGGCGTCGACGAGGTCGTAGGCGGCGCCGGAGACGACGTTGCCGCCGGTGGAGAGGCTGGCCTCCGGCACGCCGGGCACGCGCAGCGGCAGGGGGATGGTGGCCGGCAGGTCGAGGAGCGGCGTGGTGCCCCTGGCAAAGCCGAGGGGCGAGGCGTCGATGTCGCGATAGGCGATGGACGCCACTTGGTAGACCTCGCAATGCTTCAGCTTGCGCGAGCCGGCCGAGCCGAGGCTGACCACCAGCTTCGGCAGGTCGCCGCGATGGGCGCGGGCGGCGAGTTCGGCCGTGAGGTTGACGGCGGCCTCCACCGGGCCGACGCCGATCATCACCGGCCTGATGCGCGCCCGGAGGCCGGGGCCGTATTCCTGCTCGGCGGCCATGGCAAACAGTATCGACGTTCCGCGCATCCTCAACCCCTTTGGAGACTATCCGGCAAGTGGCGGGACGGTAGCCGAAATCGGCCGGCGTCGCGAGCCGTCGATGCGCCGAGGCCGGCGCCTTTCACCGGGGCGGTTTGCGCGCCGCGCGACCACCCGCGCCGTGCTCTCCTGTAGAAAAAGACGATGCCTCGTGAAAACGACGGCCGCATTTCGGATGATATACTATTGAAGCACTCGTTCTTTATGGAACAGCGGGCATACTTGCCACGTTAAATCATTGTCCGATGAGAGTCTGATCCGAATCTCTACTGGTGCTTGCGTCTGGTTTCGTTCCTTTCGCTTGGCGCCGGTGGGGTCGAGTTGGATTCCGAGAATGTTTTCAGTCGCGGGCGGTTCAGCCAAGGCGAGACATCATGCCAACCTTTACCCAGACCCAATTGGAAGCCATAGCCGGCGCGCTCGGCGACACGCCCGGCGGTTTGACCGAAGGCGAGATTTCGGTCCTGTTCGAGATGGCCAGCATTCCCGACCCCGATGCGGGGCTCGAGACGCGGCAGCGCCTCTTCAACGCCTTCGCCGACGTGCAGACGACGCGCAACGACCGCACGCACATCCTGGCCTTCATCTGCACGGCCATGCGGCCCGAGCGCTTCGCCAAGGAGCCCGAGCGCTTCGAGGCGATGCGCGACAACGTCAACCGCGCCCTGGCGCTGGCCGGCCTCGTCGTCAGCGTCGACGGCAAGCTGGAGGCGGTGCGCGAGGCCTCGAAGCTCAGCGAAGCCACCCGGCGGGCGCGCGAGCTCAGGGCCGACCTCACCTATCGCGACGCCCACCCGGAGGTGATGCGCTTCTGCCAGCAGGAGCTGTTGGCCGACAGCTATTTCCCGGCCGTGCAGGAAGCGGTGCGCGGGCTGGCCGACAAGGTCCGCCGCCGCACCGGCCTCGACGGCGACGGGCCCGACCTCGTCGACCGGGCATTCTCGGGCGACCCGCCGCTGCTGGCGATCAACACGCTGGCGAGCGAGGGGCAGGCCGGCGAGCAGATGGGTTTCGCCGAGCTCCTGAAAGGCCTGTTCGCCATGTTCCACGACCCGGCCGAGACCGAGCCGCGCCCGCACTGGCACATGAGCCGGGAAGACGCCGAAGACCTCCTCGGCCTCATCTCGCTCATCCACCGCCGCATCGACGCGGCCAACATGCCGCGGGTGATGTAGGGGGAAGGGGGAGCGGGGATCAGGGAGCGCGATATCGGCGTCGCGCCTCTTACTGCCCGAGGTCCTGCGCCTAAAGCGTAGGGTGGCGATTTATATAAAGGGAACAAAGAGATAGATCGCTACACGTGGGTGCGCGGCGTTCTGCCCGTCATCGGGGGCGTAAGATGCGGTGGCGGGGTTCGATAGCGGTGTATCCCATTGTTCCGTATATATAAATTGTCATCCTTGCGAAGGCGAGGACCTCAGGACGAGAAGTCGCATTAGCCCCTATCACGCTCAATGAAACGAGGGGAGACCGATATCAGCCGCTCGCTCCATCCTGCCTGAGGTCAACCTTGAATTCGCGCGCGAATTCAAGAGGCCTTCGCAAGGATGACAATTTATATATATGGATCAGTCTGTTGCCGCTCGAACACTTCCCTTGCGGCAGCATCCCGTGGGCGCGCGGGCCATCGCGGCCTATGAGTGCGCGCCACTATCCGATTGTCTCATCAACATAGACTGTCCCTCGCGAAGACCGCTTGAGTTCGCGCGAACTCATTGTGGACATTAGGACGGTAGAGCGATCAGCTGATATCAGCCCCCGGGGGCTTCACGCCTCGCCCTTCGCCGTCGCCATGGCGGTGCGGGCGATTTCGGCCAGGGTGGTGGTGGCGTAGATTTCGACGAGGCGGGCTTCGGCGGCGGCGTGGGCGGCGGTGAGGACGGCGTTGGAGGCGCGCTCGACCGGGCAGGAGGGGTGATCGCTGGAGGTGGCGGCCGGCAGGATCGGGCCGGCGTCGAGCGCGCGCTGCACGTCGAGCACGGTGATCTCGTCGAGGCCCTTGGCCATCTTCCAGCCGCCGCCGCGCCCGCCCTCGGAGGCGACGATGCCGTGGTCGCGCAGGGCGCCCAGGGTGCGGCGCACCACCACCGGGTTGGTGTTCAGCATCTCGGCGATGCGCTCGGAGGTCTCCCGGCCGCCGAGCAGCGCCATGTGAACGAGCACGTGCAGCATGCGCGCCA
Source organism: Pleomorphomonas sp. NRK KF1 (assembly GCF_023721755.1). Taxonomy (GTDB): domain Bacteria; phylum Pseudomonadota; class Alphaproteobacteria; order Rhizobiales; family Pleomorphomonadaceae; genus Pleomorphomonas. Next base: position 193,582 of record NZ_JAMDLH010000008.1, read on the forward strand.
GCCGACTGTCGCTTCGCATCCCCATCGCCTTTCCGCAACAATTGAAGTTACGCTATCTTGACTCTCCTGCCTTTCTGTAACACCATTTGTTACGGAAAGAAAGGAGCCGTGCCATGCGCGAGACGCTGATCGACACGCGGACCATCTCCATGAGCCTGATCGAAGCCGGCGAGGGGCCGCTGGTGCTGTTCTGCCACGGCTTTCCCGAGGGCAAGCGCGCCTGGCGCCATCAGGTGGCGGCGCTGGCGGCGGCCGGTTATCGGGCCGTGGCGCCGGACATGCGCGGCTATGGCGGCAGCGACGCGCCGGCGCGGGAAGACCAGTACACGGCGGTGCATGCCGTCGGCGACATGGTGGCGCTGCTCGACGCGCTGGGCGAAGCGCAGGCGGTGATCGTCGGCCACGACTGGGGCGCCACCGTGGCCTGGCAGGCGGCCCTGATGCGGCCCGACCGCTTCCGAGCCGTGGCGGCGCTGGGCGTGCCGATGATGGGCTTGCCGCCGCTGCCGCCGTCGCGGATCTTCCCGAGGAGCGAGGAGGCGCTGTTCTACACGCTCTATTTCAACGGGCCCGGCGTGGCCGACGCCGAGTTCGCCCGCGATCCGCGCCTGACGCTTGCCAAGATCCTCCACGCGGCGAGCGGCGAGGCCGGCCCGCGCCACCCCGGCGACGACACGCCCAACCCCTTCGGCATGGTGCGGCGCGCTGCGGGGCTTCTCGCCGATCTGCCCGAGCCGCCGGCGCTGCCGGCCTGGCTGCCCGAGGATGAGCTCGACCTCTTGGCCGAGGCCTTCGCCGCCAGCGGCTTCACCGGCGCGCTCAACTACTATCGCAATCTCGACCGCAACTTCGAACTCCAGCAGGCGAAGGCCGGGGCCAGGGTGGACGTGCCGGCGCTGTTCCTGATCGGCGAGCGCGACACCGGCCTTTCCATCCCCGGCATGGCCGACATCATCGCCGCCATGCCCGCCCTGGTGCCCGACCTTCGCGGTTCCGAGGTGATCCCCGGCGCGGGCCACTGGCTGCAGCAGGAGCGACCGGAGGCGGTGACGGATGCGCTGCTGGCGTTCCTGAAGGGCTTCGAGGGATAGGGGAACCATGATCGTCGCCAGCCGTTCCCTCCGAAACCGGGACGAGCCACCGGCAACCGCCGCCGACCGGACGGCGCCCGGAGGCGGCAGCCGCGCGGCGGGAGAAGGCGATGCGCCCCACTGGAGGACCGGGTGAATGGCGTGATCGATCCGGCCGGGCGGGCGGCCGGGTGGCGCGCGCCTGCCGGCGGATGGCGGCTTTCCCGGCGCTTCTCGTGGGACTCATCCTTCTGGCCCTGCTCGTCGGTGGCGCGGCGGCCCAGGACGACCGGGCGACGGTGCGGCTCGACGGAGAGCCGCTCTTCGCCCTCAGCGGCACGGACACGCTCGACGCCGACCAGCGGGCGAGGCGGGTGGAGCAGCGGCTGGCGGTGCTCGTCCGGGGGCTGGAGGCCAACCCGGTGGCCAGGATCGAGACGGCCGGCGACGAGCGGGTGATCGTGGTGTCGGGGGTGCGGGTGACCACCGTCTACCCCATCGACGCCGAGGACAACCTGACGGAGATCGACGGCCTGGCCAGCCGCTGGGCCTCGGCGATCGAAAAGGGGCTGACGGCGGCCATCGCGCGGCGGACGGGCTTTGCCGGCAGCTTCTTCGCCGACACCTTCGGCGCGCTGCAGACGGTGCTGTCGCGCGCCGGCAGCTCGGCGGTCAAGGTGGTGCCGAAGCTTTTGGCCGCCGCGCTTGTCATGGGTGTTGCCATCCTGCTGGCCACGCTGGTCAACCGCGTCCAGCGCTTCATCTTCAAGCGGCGCATCACCGACCGGACGCTGGAAAACCTCATCCGCCAGCTGTCCTATTACTCGCTGATCCTGCTGGGGGCACTGGTGGCGGCCGACGCGCTCGGCTTCAGCCCCGGCGCGCTGGTCACCGGGCTGGGGCTGACCGGCCTGGTGTTGGGCTTCGCCCTCAAGGACATCCTGTCGAACTTCGTCAGCGGCCTCCTGATCCTGACCTTGCGGCCCTTCGAGCTGGGCGACCAGATCGTCGTCGGCGAGACGGAGGGCGGGGTGGAGCGTATCGAGCTCCGGGCGACGCAGATCCGCACCTATGACGGCCGGGTGGCGCTGGTGCCGAATGCCGAGGTGTTCACCTCGCGCATCGTCAACAACACCGCCGACCCGGTGCGCCGGGGCAACGTGCTGCTGCAGGTGGGCTACGACGTCAAGCTGGGGGCGCTGATCGAGCGGCTGCGCGCCTCCGTCGCCTCCGTCAAGGGCGTGCTGCCGGACCGGCCCGTCACGGTGCGCGTGGAAGACCTCGGCGCCAGCGCCATCACGCTCAACATCGGCTTCTGGACGGATTCGCTGCGGGCCGACTACAAGGAAACCGCCTCCAGCGTCCGCCGCCACATCGCCTCGACGATGGACGACATGGGCCTTCCCCGCCCGCAACCCGACCTCTGGCGCATCGCGCCCGCCGCCCCCGACGACTGGGCCCGGATCTGGACGGCGACGGAGCGGTAGGCAGGGCTTCGCGCGCCTGCCCACGGCCGACGGTTCGACCGTGGCCGAACCATCCGGGCGGCGAATGGGGCTAGATCCACCCTGCAAGAGGCTCGGTTGCGGGGGAGAACATGACCGGAGAGACACGCCCGTCGACGGAGCTGGCGCTCTTGCTGCTGTTGTCGACGCTGTGGGGCGCTTCCTACGGCTTCATCAAGGTGGGGGTGGAGACCATTCCGCCGCTGACGCTGATCGCGGCGCGCACGCTGATCGCCGGGGCGCTGCTGATGGTGGTCATGCGCTGGCGCGGCCTCGCACTGCCGCGCGACCGGACGACGTGGGGGCGGTTCGCGGCGCAGGCCTGCCTCAACAGCGTCGTGCCCTTCACGCTGATCGCCTGGGCCGAACAGACCACGGACGCCGGGCTGGCGGCCATCCTCAACTCGACCTCGCCCATCTTCGCCTTCCTGCTGACCGCGCTCATCATCCGGCACGAGGCGGTGACGGGCCGCAAGCTGTTCGGCGTCGTCATCGGGCTGGTCGGCACGGCGCTGATCGTCGGCGTCGAGGCCCTCGGCGGCCTGGGGCAGCAGCTCCTGGCGCAGCTCGCCATCGTCGCCGCCACGATCTGCTACGCGGGGGCGGCGATCTTCGGCAAGTCCTTCAAGGGGCTGCACCCCATGGCGCCGGCCGCCGGATCGCTGCTGGCGGGCGCCGTCATTCTGCTGCCGGTCAGCCTGGTGGTGGACCGGCCGTGGACGCTGGCGCCGACGGCGGCCTCCGTCCTGGCGCTGCTGGCCCTGTCGGTGTTCTCGACGGCGCTGGCGCTGACCATCTACTTCCGCCTGGTGCGGACGCTCGGCTCGGTCGGCGCCACCGCCCAGCTATCTCCGGGTGCCGATCGGCGTCGCCATCGGCGTGCTGTTCCTCGGCGAAACGCCGAGCGCGACGGCCTGGGCCGGGCTGGCGTGCGTGCTCGCCGGCGTGGTGGCGATGACGCTGCCGGGGCGGGGACGCAAAACGCGAGCCGGCAATGGCGGGTGACGCAGCCGCTTGCCAATCCCCGTCGCCGGCCCGCCGCATCCGCCGCTTCCCCTCGGCAAATGCCTATGAAGCAGACAAACTCTGGTTTGTATAGTCGTTTGGTTTCAATCAAACTGGGCGTGTGGCATGGAGGCCCACTGCGATGACGATCTTGGCGACAAACCCGGTGTTGGTGAGGCCGACGCTCGACGCGCTCGGCGGCTATGAGGACGCGCTCGCGAGGGGCTGGGCGCCCGACCCGAGGCGCACGGGCGACGCCGCCTACATCGCGGCCGAACTTGACACCCTCAGGGCCGACCGGGCCGGCTATCTCGCCCGGCTCCTCACCTTTCCCGCCCCGGCGGAAAGCGACTCGCCGACGACGCCGGTCAACCATGCCCTCTGGATCTTGGACGGCGAATTCGCCGGCAAGGCCGACCTGCGCTTCGTCCCCGCCACCGGCGCCGTACCGGACGGCGTGCCCGGCCACGTCGGCTACTCTGTGGTGCCGTGGAAGCAGGGCAAGGGCTACGCGACCGCCGCGCTGCGGGCGCTGATGACGTTCGCCAGAGCCAAGGGCCTCACCGAGTTGCACATCCTCTGCAACGTGGAGAACACGGCCTCACGGGCGGTCGTCGAGAACGTGGGCGGGGAGGTGGAGCACGTGGGGTCTCACCCGTCGGACCGGCCGGAGCAGATGAAGGTGTATTATCGGGTGAGGGTTTGAGGGGCGTAAGCACCCGCGAGGACCACACGCAAAGGTTTATCGAGGGTTGAGAGACAAAGCGGTTGAAATCAGGAAGCTATGTCGCCACAAAGAAAAACACCAGGTGGGGCTCGCCCGACCTGGTGCTCTAATCTGATGTCGACGGCGCATAGCAAAAGCCAGTGGGGCCAGTTCGACTGCTCTGAAGGGTATGTACCGCCGCGATGGCCGAAAGTCAAGTTCCATACCCGTACGATGCGGCAACGATTGCTTCACTCAAGGCATCGCTTTCTGAGCCAAGGTTCAAGACATACCTTACGAAAGCCAGCGGGAATGAGGCCTTTGCTTTCGCGCTATACCTTTATAACGCAAGATTGGCGAAGTCGTTCCTGTTTCCTCTGAGCGTAGCGGAAGTGACTTTGCGCAATGCCGTGGATGGCGTCTTGCTTCAGCTCTTTGGGGATACCTGGCATCAGGATGCAACGTTTCGCAATACGGTCCTGACGCAAGAGAGCTTGGATGCTTTGGATAGGGCGGTAAAACGAGCTCAGTCGACCGCGCGCGGCAAGGTGATCGCGGAGCTCACCTTCGATTTCTGGTCCAATCTGTTTCGCAACGAGTACGCGGGCCTTTGGCGAACAAAGGCCAATATCGCCTTCCCTGGTCTTGCCCATGGCGAGGGGCGACGTGAAATCCAGTTGCTTGTGAAAGAGATCAACCGCTTCCGAAACAGGGTCGCGCATCATGAGCCCATTCTGGACATGAACGTCCCCGATCTGCATTCCAAAATCATCAAGCTGGTGGAACTGCGCTGCCAAATCACGGCTGACTGGATGCGGCATCATTCAACCGTAAGCGTCGCGATGCGTACCCGGCCAAATCTGGCGGGATCCGCGCCTGTCACGTTGGCGAGCAGGGCCGATCCAAGGTTCGAAATCGTCGAGCCGACATCCAAGCTGGTTCACCTTGCGAGAGAAGAGACGCAAGCAAACGCAGCATTCATTTGCATGGAGAAGGGCAGCGTTGTCGGGGCGTTCACGCACCGGCAGCTTGCGCTTTACCTGGCGACCAAAGCCCAGGAAACGGGCGGAATGATCGACCTGAACGACCACGCCGTAGCGGACATCTTGAACGATCCTGCGGTCACCGATGGCTTTCGGCCAATGCCGGCGGGATCGTCGTTCCTCGATGCCGTCAAGACACTGAAAGAACCGAAGACCCGTGTCGTCGTCGCCGTGAACCCGGATGATGGGGCGCCTGTTGGAGTCATACTGCGAACCCACAGGCGATACTGAGCGACAGCCGCGCGATGGCGGTCGATGGCGTGTAGACCGCGACCGGTGGTTCAGAGGCCATGGTTGACGATGAGGTCCTCCGTGTCCTCGGCGAGGGCGTCCATCGCCTTCTGCCGGGCGTCGAGCCGCGCCTTCAGCGCCAGCACGTCCTTCAAGGCGGCGCGGCGGTGCTTGCCGACGTAGCGAAACGGCAGGTCGCCGCGATCCATGCGCAGCACGACGAGCGGCCGCGACATGCCGAGAATGGCGGAGGCTTCGGTCGGGCTCAGCTCCTGGTCCTCGGTGAGGATCGCCACGCGCTCACCGCTCAGCAAACGGTCGATCAGCGTCTCCACCGCGTCGGCGGCGGCGGCCGGCAGCGCCAGCGTTTCGCTGCGCCCGTTGCGACGGCGGACATGCAGCTCCACCCGATCGCCCTCTCCGCGTTTCGGCAGGGGGGATACGGTCTGGTGATCCTGGTTCGATAGCCCGGTGAACCGGACGACATGGCGGGTCATGACGAAGTCTCCTGACCTCGACATGTAGTGTGGAAGCGGTGTAACTGCAATAACTGAAATGCGGTGGACGTTAGGGCTGCGGGTGATCTTTGCTGATTGGGGGAATGCGGGCGTGGTCCTACGTCCGCGCAGCAAGGGTTTGCCATGCCTCCCTATAGGGTTCTAGCCAACCCGGGCCGCATCCGATCATCAGCCCCTTGCGTTCGAAATCAGGGAGGAAGCGACGAAAATCTGTGTCGTTGCGCTCCTGCCCCTTTGCTCCGGGAGTCTTCAGCCAAGCTTGATGCGATCGGCTGATCACATCGGCGACAACTTCGCTCGGCACAACGAAACACGCTGGCGGGGCTGTCAGGGATGTCCCGAAATCGAGAAAGCAATAGAATAGTCTTGGGGAGCTAATCGACTCGTGCTTCTTGCTCATGTGCCAGCCGCCGTCGCTTCCCTTATCGACTCGTGTCTTGACCTGAACGGCGCAGAGCCGGTCGCCGATGTCGTCCGTTACTACTATATCGCAGTTGGGCACACCGACTGGCGCCAAAGCGGCGATGAAACCGTGGCGCAGCAACAGCGACATCACGTAGTGCTCGCCGGCGGCGCCAAGGAGAGTGGATGCAGCGACCAAGGTGTGTCTCCCTGGAACAGGGAACTGGGAAAATAGCAAAATAAGAATGGCGGAAGCTTTTAATGACTTCGGCGAAGCCAAGCCGCCATGTTGCAACATAGTCCTTCGCTAGCGCGATGGGTAAGCGAGTAAACAGTCTACCCGGCTGAGGCCGGCGCAGCTATCTGCAGCCATCGAAGCATTTTGACTTAGCTGCTTCCCGCCTTCCCCTTCCCCACGTTCACCGCCACTGCCGCCCTCACCAACTCCCTGAACGCCTCCTCATCCACCATCTCCCCCTCCCGAACATCGATCGCCCGCCGCGTCCCGCCGCCAAGCCCGGCATTGAACAAGCCCGCCGGGTCTTCCAGGGCGGCGCCGTGGGCGAAGGTGAGCTTCACGTAGGTCTTGTAGGCCTCGCCGGTGCAGAGGATGCCGGCGTGTTCCCAGGTGGGGACGCCTTGGGGGTTGGTGGGTTTGATCCATTTCACGGCTTCGACCACGTCGGGGTCGGCTTCGTGGATCAGGGCGCGGATGCGTTTCAGCGTTTCGGCCCGCCAGTCGCCGAGGCTTTCGAGCTTCAGGTCGATGAGGGCTGAGGGCGTCGGCTGGTCGGGCATGGTGTCCTCACAAGCGTTCCGCTTGAGCTGGGGGCCAGATCAAGCGGAACGGGGTTCGGTCAGCGCTTGTCCGGTCACTGCCAGTATGGCTCAACGCCGTAGTGGGCGTAAGCCTGATCGCGGGCCGGCACGCCGTCGTCGCTGGTCAGTTCGCTGATCGACGAGTGCTGGGCAGATTCGATCTGCTCCCTCGTGAAGGGCACCACGTAGCCGCCGGCATCGACGTTGTAATCCAGCGACGACCAGGGGATGACGCAGTATTTCTCGCCTAGGAGCCTGGCCCGAAACTCTACTGGGGCGGACATCTGGCTTTGTCTTCTGCGCTTCCGGTGCTCACGAACCGACGGCGCAGTATTTCTCGCCGATGTCGAGAAAGCCGCCGAAGCCGACGATGGCGAACATGACGCCGTTCGAGGCCTTCTTGAGCACGACGTCCTTGATCTCGCCGATCTGGTCGCCGCCGGCGCTGTAGACGTTGGTTCCGATGACCCTCGACGCCAGGATCGCGTCGGTGTGTCCGCTTGCAGTCGTCATGACAATCTCCTTTGACAGGGTGGATGAGAGACAACGAAGGCACGGGAGGATTGTTCCCGCTCCTGCTATCGGGGTGCTCACCCCTTGCCGCCCTCGGCCACGGCGCCGTGGGGCCAGGTCCAGTTGCGGATCTCCGGCATGTCCTCGCCGTGCTCCCGGACATGGCGCTTGTGCGCGCCGAGCCTGTCTTCGAGGTCGGCGATCAGCTCCGTGCCCTTCACGCCCAGGCCCCGCACGTGCCGGATGGCCGCCTGCGCCAGGTGGAAGCGGTCGAGTTTGTTCATCACCACCATGTCGAAGGGCGTCGTGGTCGTGCCCTCCTCGCAGAAGCCGTGAACGTGGAAGTTGGCGTGGTTGGCGCGCCGGTAGGTCAGCCGATGGATGAGATAGGGGTAGCCGTGATAGGCGAAGATGACCGGGCGATCCCTGGTGAACAGCGCATCGAAGGCCTCGTCGGTGAGGCCGTGCGGATGCTCGCTGTTCGATTGCAGCGTCATCAGGTCGACGACGTTGACGACGCGGACCTTCAGGTCGGGCAGCTCGGCGCGCAGGATGTCGACGGCGGCCAGCGTCTCCGCCGTCGGCACGTCGCCGGCGCAGGCCATGACGACGTCCGGCTCGCCGTCGAGGCCCGGACTGCAGGCCCAGTGCCAGATGCCGGCGCCGGCCTCGCAGTGTGTCTCGGCCTCCTCGGCGGACAGCCACTGCGGCGAGGGCTGCTTGCCGGCGGTGATGACGTTGATGCGGTTCCAGGTGGCGAGGCAGTGGTCCATCACCCATAAGAGGGTGTTGGCGTCCGGCGGGAAGTAGAGCCGCACCGTGTCGGCCTTCTTGTTGGTGATGAAGTCGGCGAAGCCGGGGTCCTGATGGCTGAAGCCGTTGTGATCCTGCCGCCAGACATGGGAGGTGAGCAGGTAGTTCAGCGAGGCGATCGGCGCGCGCCAGGGGAGTTGCCTCGAAACCTTCAGCCACTTGGCGTGCTGGTTCACCATGGAATCGACGATGTGGATGAAGGCCTCGTAGCAGGAGAACAGGCCGTGCCGACCGGTGAGCAGGTAGCCCTCCAGCCAGCCCTGGCAGAGATGCTCGGACAGCACCTCCATCACGCGACCCTCTCGGCCGAGATGGACGTCGTAGGGGCGGATCTCCTCCATCCACATGCGGTCGGTGGCCTCGAACACCGCGTCGAGGCGGTTCGAGGCGGTTTCGTCCGGACCCATCAGGCGGAAGTTCCGCGTCTCGGCGTTCAGCTCCATGACGTCGCGCAGATAGGCGCCGGCAATGCGGGTGGCCTCCGCCGTCCGGCCGCCCGGATGGGGCACGTCGATGGCGAAGGTTTTCCAGTCGGGACGGCGAAGGTCCTGCTTGAGCAGGCCGCCGTTGGCGTGCGGCAGCAGGCCCATGCGCTTGTTCCCCTCGGGGGCGAGGGCGGCGATCTCCGGCAGAAGGCGGCCGTCGGCGTCGAACAGCTCCTCGGGCCGGTAGCTGCGCATCCAGTTTTCCAGGATCTCGCGGTGCGCCGCGTCGCCCCGGGCGTTGGCGACCGGCACCTGGTGCGAACGCCAGAAATCCCCCACCTTCTTGCCGTCGACCTCCTCGGGGCCGGTCCAGCCCTTGGGGCTGCGCAGCACGATCATCGGCCAGCGCGGCCGCTCCCCGGACCAGCCGTCCGACCGGGCCTCGGCCTGGATCTGCCCGATGCGCGCGACGGCCTCGTCCATGGTCGCCGCCATCTGGCGGTGCATCGTCTTGGGGTCGCTGCCCTCGACGAACAGGGGATCGTAGCCATAGCCGGTGAACAGGCTTTTCAGCTCGTCGTCGCTCATGCGCGCCAGCAGCGTCGGGCTGGCGATCTTGTAGCCGTTGAGGTGCAGGATCGGCAGCACCGCGCCGTCGGTGGCCGGGTTGAGGAACTTGTTGGAATGCCAGGACGCGGCCAGGGCGCCCGTCTCGGCCTCGCCGTCGCCGACGACGCAGGCCACCATCAGGTCCGGGTTGTCGAAGGCGGCGCCGAAGGCATGCACCAGCGCATAGCCGAGTTCGCCGCCCTCATGGATGGAGCCCGGCGTTTCCGGCGCGACATGGCTGGGCACGCCGCCGGGAAAGGAGAACTGCTTGAACAGCTTCTTCATGCCCTGGGCGTCGCGGCCGATCTCGGGGTAGATCTCGCTGTAGCTGCCCTCGAGCCAGGTGTTGGCCACCATGGCCGGCCCGCCGTGGCCGGGGCCGCAGACGAAGAGAACGTCGAGATCGCGCGCCTTGATCACCCGGTTCAGGTGAACATAGATGAAGTTGAGGCCCGGCGTCGTGCCCCAGTGGCCAAGCAACCGGGGCTTGACGTGGTTCGCCGCGAGCGGCTCGCGCAGCAGCGGGTTGTCCATCAGATAGATCTGGCCGACGGACACGTAGTTCGCCGCCCGCCAGTAACGATCCATCATGTCGAGTTGCGCTGCCCTGTCGTTCATGACCTCGGCCTTTCATCTCTCGAATATTTGTCGGCATCGGGAACACATCGCCCCCGGAGGGATTGATGGTCTAGGTAGACCTTGAAAGGGAGCCGATGATGAGACCTACGCAGACGACCCCAACACCCCGCGACCACCGCCGGGCGACATCGTTCGGGCGCCGGTCCGTTGTTCCGTCCCGCCTGACGGGACAACCCCTTGGGCTGCCCGGCGTTCCATCACCGTCGGGGGAATCGGCCGCCTGGCCGTCCGCCCGCCGGGTGACCGTCGTCGCGGCGGCCGCCCTCCTGGGCTGGGCGGCAACGCTTGGCGCGGCGCCGGCGCAAGAATCCGATGGCAGCGGCGACATCCAGCCGGCGCGCCCCTGCGTGGCCAGGCCCGACGATCAGGCCAAGGGCGGCGAGGGCACCAACGCGGAGACCCGGCCGCAGGCGTCGCTGGACGAGTGCAACGGCGTGCTCGTGCCGCCCAAGGTCGGAGACCAGGAAATGCCGATGGATCCGCCCGACAAGGGCAAGACCCCGGTCATCCCACCGGGCGCCATACCGGCCCAACCGCCGGAGTAGCGGTTGTTGCCGGGCCGTCGGGGCATGGTCAGGGCCGCAGTGGCGCTATGGCATGCGCGCATCTGCGGCGAGAGGATCTAGGAATGGAAGGAAGGGGTGTAGCAGGCTGGCTTGGTTTTTGGAGACCGATATCGGCGTCGCGCTCCATCCTGCCTGAGGTCCTGGCCTTCGCCAGGATGACGGCATTATATATAGTGATGACAATCGGTTAGGTGGGGTCACTTGTACCCGGGGCAAATTCCCGGGCAAGCTTGACAAACTCCACCCAGAAGGCGACGGCAACATCCGCCAAGTCATTGAGATTGTGTAATCTCGCACCTGCGAGATCGGAAATATTGCACCTGCTTGCCCGGGAATTTGCCCCGGGTACGGGTCACTTTCATCGCGCTGTCATTCGCAACGCATGCCGCTCATGCGGCATCAAGCTGTATGGCGTGCACTCCAGCTGTTTCCTCTTTCTATCAAGTTGTCATCCTGGCGAAGGCCAGGACCTCGGGCAGGATGGAGAGCGACGCCGATATCGTGCTCCAAAAGCCGAGCCAGCCTGATATGGCTCTTCGATATCTCGTCCGCGCGACACTCGGTGATCGCCCGGCCGATGCCGCCCCCGGCCGAGATCGTCGTCGGCGGTCGCGGGTCTGATGTCCGCCATGGTGGCGCGTCCTCGGTGTTGGGCCGTGCGGGCTAGCTCTTGCTCTACGAACCGCATCCCCTGGCGAAGGAATGGAACGGGCCGCCGGGGATCTCGCGTCGCATCTCGCGTCCGAGGCGCGCCCAGAGGTCGTTCAGCAGCCTTGTCGTCTCGGCGGGCAGCCCGGTTTTCCGGTCACTGCCCCTGAGGATCGAGATCAGGTCCCTGAGCAGGCGGCGCGAGGGCAGGAACTGCGGCGGCCCGGCGGCGTGGATCCTTGCCAGCTTCGACAGCGCCTCTTTCTCGCCGCCGGTGCCGAACAGAATGTTCGCCCAGGCCCCGAGGACGATGGCGTCCGGCGACCACGGGAACCGGCTGGCGAGGTTTTCGACCCATCGCGCGCGCTTGTCGAGCCGCCGGTATTGCAGCAAGAAAAGGCCGGCGACCACGGCGGCTTCGGGGTCTTCCATCTTCCGTCTCAGCGTGTCGTCCGCCACCTTGAACGCTTCCTGGGACACGGCGTCGCGATCCCCGTAGTCTCGCCCGTTGAGCGCCTGAAGGAGCGCGTCGACCCTTGGATCGGCGGCGGAAAGGCGCCAGGAGAAATCCCAGCCTTGCGTGTCGCCGGGCGCCGCTTCCGAGCCGGTCGCGGGGTCGGCGTTCGACAGGACCAGCTGGGTGCCCTCGGCGAACAGCGGGAGCGCGAGGAACCTTGCGGGCGCGCCCTTTCGGAAGGCGGCAACCAGATGGATCTTCCTCTTCAGCGCAGGGTCGACGACAAAGCGCGAGGGAAAGACCAGCCGGGTGGCGTCGGGTTCGCGGGTGATCAGCGCGTGGTCGACGAGGTCGGAGCGGAGCCAGCGAGGGGTGGCGGCGTCCCAGCCATAGGTGCGGATGTCGATCGCTTTCGACTGCCACGCCGCCTTCCGCCGCTCTTCCTCCAGGTCCCGGTATCTGCTCAGCCTGCCCTCCAGACCCGCCGGGATGCCGAGTCCGGCGTATGCGGCTCCGGCAAGGATGTCCGGGAGTATGCCCGGCACCCGGCGCGGGCCGTTGCCGGAGAGGCCCCCAGGCGGGGCGGAGCTCGGGGGTCCGCCGATGGTTTGCCCGAGTTGGGCCGACTGCCCCTCGGACGAGGTTGCGATCAGCTGTTCAGGCGCCGGCATGTTCTGCTCGTCGGCGGCAACCGACAGGGCGTCTCCGGCGCTCACCGTGACCGGGATCTTCGTTCTGCGGCCGTTGGGCGACATGCCGGTCACCAGATAGCTGCCCGGTTCCAGGACGAGCGAGAGCGTCGGGTCGGCTTCGTTGAGGGTCTTGCTGCCACGGATCGCGAAGGTCCGGTCGAGCACCGTCACCTCCTGGAACGGCATCGCATTGGCCTTCTCGACCTTCAGAAATGCCTCGTCCGTCATCATATCCGCCTCAATGGCACGTCGTGACCTTCGCTGAACACGGGAACGGCGACCGTCTCCAGTCTGATGGCCGCGTCGATTTCGACGATCTCGCCCGTGGCCTCGTAGGTGGCGAAGTTGGGCGGCACCCAGGCGTGCAGTGCCGTGACGTTGGCAAAGCACGGCCTTCGTTCCTCCGCGAAGGCGGCGTCCTGCTGGGCCAGCCGAAGGGTGGCGCGCCCGAAGTCGAGCAGTTCCGCCTCGCGCACCCGCACCGGAAAGCGCGGCATGGCTTCGAGCTGGAGGATGGGCCTGTCGTCCCACGAGCTGTCGTCGTCGATCGGCCGGATGTCGGAATCGGGAATGCCGAGACCATACCGTCCCGCCGCCTCCACCCAGCCGCGCAGCCTTCCCGGCGAAATGCACCAGCCGTAGTGCGGCTTCGGCTGGCCGGCGCCGCCGTCGAGGCACTTGAGCAGCGAGGCGGTGAAATAGCCCAGGCCGTCCCTGGTCGCCTTCGCGACCACGCCCGGCGGCGTGGCGCGCAGCATGTAGACGAACCGATCCGGTTCATTGCGCGCCTTGGCGTAGTCCTCGACGGAGATCTCGCCGATGCGGCGGCCGGAGAAGTTGTCGAGCGAGGTGATGCCGGCTTCCAGCAGGTTGCGGCAGCAATCGGCGAACAGGAGGCTTCGCTTGTGCGCCTTCTTGTAGAGGTTGCGGTGCAGGTGATTGAGCGACAGCATGTTTCGCCATTGATCGTTCGCCCGTGCGCCCGCATCCTCCAGCAGGAGAATATGCTCTTGCGACTGCATGCCGTGGCTGCTGCCGAAGAAGACGGCGAGGTTGTTCGCATCGCTCTCGCAACGCGCCAGCCACGCTTCAAGGGCGACCTCGACGTTGTCGCCGGTCGCCGCGTCGACGTCGTCGTTCTCCCGCGTGGCCGGCGAATGCGGGCCGCGCGGAAACTGCGCCACCTTGCCGTCGGTCTCGCTGACGAGAAGCTCGATGGACCCGAGCGGCGGCACGAGCCGGTCGGCCGCCTTGACCAGCCACTCGGCCATGGCATGGGCGTTGTTGGGCGGGCTGGTCACGCCGGCGACCGAGCGCAGTTCCTTCATCAGCCTGTCGTTCGTCCCGTTCAGATACGGGAAGCGGCCCACGCCAATGACGATGGCGTGGGTTTGAGGGGCGTCGGACGCGCGGTGGAAGACCAGCGTCATGAAGCCTTCACCACGGACACGCCCATCTGCCTCAGCCGCTCGCGCAGCCGTTCGTAGAACTGGACCCGCGAGAAATAGGCGCTGTGGGCGTCGAGGATGCCGGTGCGACTGGAGAACATCATGTCCTTCACGCCGCCGCCGAACAGCGGCGAAGCCAGGAAGGAGAGGACGTCGAGCTCGTCGAGGACGTTGATCCAGTTCTCTGCGACCGCCAGCGACGGCATCGGCTGCATGCCGAGCAGGTTGATCTCCTGGAAGAAGCCGGGCTGCGAGCCGACCGTCACCAGCGCCTTGACCTTGCGGCCGTCCTTCAGGCCGACGCTGTCGCAGAACTGTCGGTCGCCGAGGCAGTCGGCCAGAATGACGCCGCCCATGCTGTGGCCGATGAGGACGATCTGATCGCCGCTGTCGACCGCCTTCGTCAGCGCGTCCTTCATCAGCTTGCGGATGGGTTCGCGCCCGGACCCCTCCTTGAGATAGCTGAAGACATCGCCGACGAAGGCCGCGACCTGGTTGTGCACCCGCTCGCGGCCGACGGCCAGCGCCAGGCGCCCGCCGGCGTTGAGAATGCGCTCCTCCAGGGATTTCGCGCCTTTCTTCAGCCAGTCGCCGACACCGAGCAGCTCGACGTTGGCGGCCGGTGCCGCCGCCTCACCGATCGACTGGGCGTAGAGCGCCGAGCGCTTGGTCAGTTCATTCAGAAACGCCTCGTCGGAGAGATCGCCGGCAAGCCAGGGCGGGTTTGGGTCCGCCGACGCATAGGCGGCGGCCATCCGGGCTTCCCTGACCAGATCGGCGGGAAGCGCCGAGTTGCCGCCCTCCTGCGCCTCGTCCAGGGCTTCGGCGTAAATGGCGTCCACGGTTTCGGGGAAATCCTCGCGCGCCAGTTCGATCAGGGATGGCGCCGGACCGTGGGCGGGATGCGGCGCGACGGCCAGCACCTCGACGCCGCCGGCACCGGGGTCGCGGTAGTCCGGCAGGCACTTGTAGCGCCCACCCGCCGGGTTCGCGCCGAACTCGCCCCAATAGGGGTTCTCGATCTTCGCGGTGTCGCCGAAGACCAACTTGCGAAAGCGCTCGGTGCGCTTTGCGACGGTCTTGTCGTAGTCGCCTCCCTTACGGTTGGCGACGCCATGAACGAATATGACGTAGGTCGACATCCGGCCCCTCCTCCTCATGTCGCGGGGCACAACTTATCACTAATGAACAACTAACGCAAAACGTGCAGTCTCGCGCCCCCTCCCGCGCGTCACGCCCCCCGCGCGTAGCGCGCCGGCGGCACGCCGACGTGCCTTGAGAAGGCGATGGTGAAGGTGCTGGCGGAGGCGTAGCCGGTGCGTTCGGCCACGTCGGCGACGCCGGCCGCGCCCCGGCGCAGCATGTCTTTCGCCAGCGCCATGCGCCAGGCCAAGAGGTAGTCCATGGGCGTGAGGCCGACGACGCGGCGGAAGCGCTCGAAGAAGACGGTGCGCGAGAGGCCGGCCTCGCGGGCGAGGTCGGGCACCGTCCAGGGGCGCGTCGGGTCTTCGTGCAGGCGGCGCAGCGCGGTGGCGAGGCGCTCGTCGGCGAGGCCGCGGATGAGGCCGGGCGAGGCGGTGGCGCCGGGTAGGGCGCGGAAGGCTTCGATCAGCAGCACCTCCAGGAGATGGGCGAGCACCACGTCGCGGGCCGGGCGGTCGGCGCGGGCCTCCTCGTCGACCATCTCCACCAGCGTCGAAAGGCGCGACGCGCCGCGCACGTGGATGAAGCGCGGCAGGAGCGACAGCAGGAGGGCGGTGTCGGCCGAGCCGAAGGCGCAATAGCCGACGACGAGGCGGGTGTCGGCCGGCCCGTCCGCCCGGCCCATGCGATAGTGGCGCGGCCCCAGCTCCACCGGCTGGGTGACGACGCCCTCGGGCGGCGGCGTCAGGCTGGTGGTGGTGAAGTCGTTGGCCGAGGGGATCAGCACGAAGTCGCCCTTCTCGGCGATCAGCGGCGGGTGGTCGTCCACCGCCAGGCGGCAGGCGCCGTCGAGCACGGCGGCATAGAAGGGGCGGCCGGCCTCGACGCGGGTGACGCGCCAGGCGCCGGCGGCCGAGACCAGCTTGGAATAGCGGGCACTCGGCTGGAGAAGGGTGACGACCTCGGCGAGCGGATCGGTCATTTCCGGACTTTCATAAAAGGATAGCGGACGATGCATCGTAGCACGTCCTGATGTTGCGATCTATTCTCAATCCATCGCAACACGAAAGGACATCCCATGACGACGGTCTTGATCACCGGCTGCTCCTCGGGCTTCGGTCTTGAAACGGCGGCGTATTTCCTGGAGCGCGGCTGGAACGTCATCGCCACCATGCGCAAGCCGCGCGAGGACGTCCTGCCGGCGTCGGAGCGGCTCAGGATATTGCCGCTCGACGTGACGGACGGGGCGAGCATCGCCGCCTGCGTGGAGGCGGCCGGGCCGATCGACGTGCTGGTCAACAATGCCGGCGTCGGCCTGCTCAATGCGCTGGAGGGCATTCCGATGGAGGCGGTACGGTTGGCGTTCGAGACCAACACGCTCGGCACCATTGCCATGGCCAAGGCGGTGCTGCCGCAGTTCCGTCAGCGAAAGGCGGGCGTGATCGTCAACGTGACGTCGACGGTGACGGTGGCGCCGCTGCACCTTCTCTCGGTCTACACGGCCAGCAAGGCGGCGGTGAACGCCTTCACCGAGTGCCTGGCGCTGGAAGTGGAGCCGTTCGGCATCCGCGCGCGCATCGTGCTGCCCGGCCGCGCGCCGGAGACTTCCTTCGGCCGGAACCACAGCAAGCGCATGCCCTTCGGCATCCCCGACGCCTATTCGGAGATCGCCGAGGGCGTGTTCGCCGAGTGGCGCACCTATCCGGCCGACCAGGTGACGCACGCAGGCGACGTGGCCGAAGCGGTGTGGCGCGCGGCCACCGATCCGAGCGCCCCCATGCGCATTCCGGCAGGGGCGGACGCCGTGGCGGCCATGGAGGGTGCCGAGCGCGTGCTGGCGTGAGGGAAGGGGGAGCGCGATAGCGGCGTCGCGCTCCGTTCTGCCTGAGGTCCTCGCCTGCGCAAGGATGACAATTTATATAGAGGAATCAGTTGGATAACCCGCGATCCGCGATGAGGAGCGCATCGTGCTGCCACATACGGAGGGGGAAACCTCAGAGGCGAGGCGATACGCTCTATCCAATTGTTCCATTTATATAAATTGTCATCCTTGCGTAGGCGAGGACCTCAGGCAGAAAAAGGCTCTGGGCTTCTATAGGACTCCCGTTACGCGTCCGCCATGTTTGCGCTCGCTTGATGCGAGCGGCCTCTATCCAGCTCCCTTCTTCGCTTCACCGCGGCTTTCCCCCGGCGAGCGCGAGGGGGCGGCAAACCCGCCCCCTCCGTGTATCGGCGCGGTCAGGCGCTCTGGCTGTGGTCGCCGCTGGGGCGGGAGATGTTGGTCAGGGCTTCGCCGGCGATGCCGTTGCCGGTGGTCACGGCTACGTCGCCGAGCGACAGGATGCCGACGAGGCGCTTGTCGCGGTCGATGACCGGCAGGCGGCGCAGCTGGACGTTGCCCATGTCGCGCGTCACCTCGTCGATCTCCTGATCGGCAAAGCAATACTTGACGTCGTCGGTCATCACGTCGCGCACCTTGGTGTCGGGGCCCTTGCCCTGGGCGATGGCGCGGATGGCAATGTCACGGTCGGTGATCATGCCGACGAGGCGTTTCTCATCGCTCACCGGCAGGACGCCGGCGTCGAGCCCCGCCATCAGCTGGGCGGCCTTTTCGATGGTTTCGTCGATGTTGGCGACGCGGACGTTGCGCGTCATCGCTTCGCTCACTTGCATGGCGGCCTCCTGGTTGTTTGCTGGGCTCGGGCCGCGCGGCTGGTCCGTCGCGGCGCCGAGTGCGGGGAACCGCCATCTCCAGCGAATGTTCCCGGTTTTGCCGGAAAAGGCTCCGGTCAGCCGAAGCGGGAGGCGATGATGGCGGCGGCGTCGGCGATCACCCTGTTGCGACCGGCCATGTCGAGCGTGGAGCCGGTGAAGTAGATCGAGGCCAGGATGGGCGCCTTGTCGGGCCGGTAGATGATGCCGATGTCGTTGCGCGTGGCGTGGCCGCCGCCGCCCGACTTGTCGGCCACCTGCCAGGTCTTCGGCACGCCCGCCTTGATCAAGGGGCCGGTGACGGTGCCCTCGAGCATCCAGTCTTCCAGCATCTGGCGCGAGGCCTTGGAGAGCGCGTCGCCGAGGAGCAGCGTATCGAGGTTGCCCAGCATGGCCCCGGGGGTGGTGGTGTCGCGCGGGTCGCCCTCGTCGGCGGTGTTGAGCGAGGGCTCGTCGCGGTCGAGGCGCGAGGTGGCGTCACCCAGCGTGCGGGCGTAGGCCGTCCAGCCGGCCGGGCCGCCTATCTCCTTCAGGATCAGGTTGGCGGCGGTGTTGTCGCTGACGCCGACGGCGGCGCGGCAGAGCGCCTCGAGGTTCATGGAGCCCTCGGCGACGTGCTCCTTGGCGACCGGGGCGTAGTCGAGGAGGTCGTCCTTGCCGTAGGGGATTGTCTTGTCCAGCGTCGTCTCGCCCCTGTCGACGGCGGCGAGCACGGCGGCGGCGGCCACCATCTTGAAGGTCGAGCACATGGCGAAGCGCTCGTCCGCCCGGTGGGCGAGGCGGGCGCCGGTGGCCTTGTCGAGCGCGGCGATGCCGAAGCGGCCACCGCCACGGCGTTCCAGCGCGGCGAAATCGTCGTCGGCGGCCAGCGCCTTGCCGGCGAGCGTCAGGCCGAGGCCGGCGGTGGCGGCGGCGCCGAGCAGCGTACGGCGGGTCGGGAAAAGGAGATCGCGCATCAATGCCTCTTGTTTGTTTTATCGATTCATGAAGCCCCGGCCGGCGATCCTGACCCCGGATGTGGCGGTTGTGGGGCGGGGCGTCGGGGTGTGGATGATGCGCGCGATATCCCCCGCGAAGCTTGCCGCCTCATTTTCCCGCAGCACCGGAGGGAAAAAGCGGTTCCCACTTTTGCCGGAGTTGCTTTAGGATTCATCCGGCAATCGCAGGAGACGCCGATGACAACTGCCGTTTGCTGGCGCGAGTGGGACGGCGAGGGGCTGGAGCACGGCGCCTTTCGCCTCGACGAGACCGGCCTGATGCTGGAAGGCGTGGTGGCTGGCACGCACGAAGGGGGCTATGGCGGCCACTATCTGGTGCGCGCCGACGCCGCCTTCCGCACCCGCGACGTGCGGATCGCCTTCGTCGGCGGGCCGGCGTTGCACCTCAGGGCCGACGGCGAGGGCGGCTGGCGGGTCGCCGCCGACGGGCGCCCGCTGCCAGAGCTCGACGGCTGCGTCGACGTCGACATCCGCATCACGCCGGCCACCAACGCGCTGCCGATCCGCCGGTTGATGCTCGACGTGGGCGAGAGCCGCGAGATCAGCGTTGCCTACATTCCCCTGCCCGACGGCGAGGGCGGCCTCGCCCCGAGGCGCGTCATGCAGCGCTACACGCGCCTCGACGGGCTCGGCCGCTATCTCTACGAGGGGCTCGACAGCGATTTCTCCGCCGAGATCGAGGTGGACGCGGCCGGTTTCGTGCTCGACTATCCCGGTGTATTCCGCAGATTGAGGCGCCCATGACCGATCCCATATCCTTCCTCGGCCTGCCGGGCCACCTTGCCGAGGGGAAGCCGCGCGCCATGATCTTCGGCGCCGGCCACGGCAGCGCCTATCCCGGCCGGCCCAGCCGCTCGGCCACGGCGGCGGCGGCCATCCGCGCCGCCAGCCAGGACGACGCGCCGCTGATCGGCCATTGGGATTTCGACCTCGGCGGGCCGCTGTTCGGGGGCGAGCCGGTCTCCTGCGTCGACATCGGCGACGTCGCCACGGTGGCCGAGGATGCCGCCGGCAACCGCGCCGCCATCGCCGCGCAGACGGCGGCGGTGCTCGACGCCTCCGCCGTGCCGATCCTCCTGGGCGGCGACGATTCCGTGGTGATCCCCTTCCTCGCCGGCTTCTCCGGGTATGCCGAGGCTCGCGGGCCGATCTGGGTGCTGCAGATCGACGCCCACATCGACTGGCGCGACGAGATTCAGGGCGAGCGCCACGGCTATTCCAGCCCGATGCGGCGGGCGAGCGAGATGGGTCACGTCGAGGGCATCGTGCAGGTGGGCATGCGCGGCGTCGGCAGCGCCCGGGCCGAGGAGATCGAGGCGGCGCGGCGCTTCGGCAGCCACCTGGTGACGGCGCGCGAGATCCACGCCGCCGGGGTGGAGGCGGCGCTCAGGCTGATCCCCGAGGACGCGCGGGTGGTGATCACGCTGGACTGCGACGGGCTCGACCCCGGCATCATGCCCGGCGTGGCGGCGCGAAGCCCCGGCGGCCTCACCTACACCGAAACCATCGACCTGATCGCCGGCGTCGGCCGCCGCGCCTGGATCGTCGGCTTCGATATCGTGGAACTCGCTCCGGATGCGGATGTCGGCAACGTCTCGGCGCTCACCGCCGCCCGGCTGGTGACGAACGCCATCGGCACGGTGGTGCGGCAGGGGTAGGGGGGTAACGCGCCGCGGGAGAAACGGCCGCATCCGTGAAGCGGCGTTCCCGTGCGCCCAGCTCGTCGCCGCCGAACTGTCTCCCGCCCCCATCAGGCTGCCGCCGCATTCGTCCAGCTATCTCCCGCTCCCATCAGGCTGCCTCTGCATCCATCCAGCGATCTCCCGCCCCCATCAGGCTGTCCTCCTCTGCGAACGCAGAGGATCTCGGGCAGGAAAGGGCGCTGAGGTGATATCGGGCGCCGGGGAAAGGAGCGTGATAGGGGCCAGGGAGATCCACCTTCCTGAGGTCCCCGCCTTCGCGGGGATGACAGGAAAATGATATAAAACAATAGCTTATGTGTATGGCGGTTCGCAGCTCGCGGTGCTCGCCGCTGCCGAACTGTCTCCCGCCTCCATCCAGCTGTCCTCCTCTGCGAATTCAAGGTGGATCTCAGGCAGAAAGGGCGCCGACGGTGATATCGGCTCCGGGGAGAGGGAGCACGATATGAGCGGGGAGGTCCACCTTCCCGAGGCCCTCTGCTTTCGCAGAGGGTGACAGGAAATGGATATGAAACAATAGGTTATCGGTGTGCTGGTTGCGGTTCGCGGTTCGTGGTGCTCGTCGCTGCCGAGTTGTCTCCCGCCCCCATCAAGCTGCCTCTCCGTCCATCCAGCTAACTCCCGCCTCCATCCAGCTGTCCTCCTCTGCGAAGGCGGCTTGAATTCGCGAGCGAATTCAAGGTGGATCTCAGGCAGAAAGGGGCGCCGACGGTGATATCGGCTCCGGGGAGAGGGAGCACGATATGAGCGGGGAGTTCCACCTTCCCGAGGCCCTCTGCTTTCGCAGAGGGTGACAGGAAAGGGATATGAAACAATAGGTTATCGGTGTGCCGGTTGCGGTTCGTGGTTCGTGGTGCTCGCCGCTGCCGAGTTGTCTCCCGCCCCCATCAAGCTGTCCTCCTCTGCGAAGGCAGAGGATCTCAGGCAAGAGGGGTAGGGAGGGTGATATCGGGCGCCCGGGAAAAGGAGCGTGATAGGGGCCGGGGATCTCCACCTTCCTGAGGCCCTCTGCTTTCGCAGAGGGTGACAGGAAAGTGATATGAAACAATATCTTATGTGTATGGCGGTTCGCAGCTCGTGGTGCTCGTCGCTGCCGAGTTGTCTCCCGCCCCCATCAAGCTGCCTCTCCGTCCATCCAGCTAACTCCCGCCTCCATCCAGCTGTCCTCCTCTGCGAAGGCGGCTTGAATTCGCGAGCGAATTCAAGGTGGATCTCAGGCAGAAAGGGGTAGGGAGGGTGATATCGGGCTCTGGGGAGAGCGACTGTCTTGTCGGTCAAGCGTTTTGTTCGCGCCATGGTTGATTGTCCCGGATGAGGGCGTTGAGGATGGTGATGAGTTTTCTGGCGACGGCG
>NZ_JAMDLH010000009.1 GCF_023721755.1 Pleomorphomonas sp. NRK KF1
GAACACGACGATGGCGGGAACGCCGACCTGACGGGCGAGCAGGATGTGCTCGCGGGTCTGCGGCATCGGGCCGTCGGCGGCCGAAACCACCAGGATCGCGCCGTCCATCTGGGCGGCGCCGGTGATCATGTTCTTCACGTAGTCGGCGTGGCCTGGGCAGTCGACGTGCGCGTAGTGACGGTTCTCCGTCTCGTACTCGACGTGCGCCGTGTTGATCGTGATGCCGCGCGCCTTCTCTTCCGGAGCCGCGTCGATCTGGTCATAGGCCTTGAACGTCGCGCCACCGGTCTCGGCGAGCACCTTGGTGATCGCCGCAGTCAGCGACGTCTTGCCGTGGTCAACGTGACCGATCGTGCCGATGTTGCAGTGCGGCTTCGTCCGCGAAAACTTTTCCTTGGCCATCGCTTCGTCTCTCTCGAAAGGTTTGATGGGGCCTTTTCGTGCGCTGCCCCCGAACCGGGGCGGCCGGTCGGCGGGTCGAATAGTGCCTTTTAACGCAAGGTTCAAGCCCTGATTAGCGCCGCTCTCCCCGCAAAGAGCAATCGGCGCCAAGGCTGAGCCATATGGACCGCTTTCCTTGAAATTTCAAGCTCGCCACAGGGCTAAAGTCTTGCTCGCCGCACGCCCGCCGCTCGCTCACCGACGCGGCGGCGAAAACCGATCCTTGAAAGGGCTCGCCGGCTCCGGGAAATCGAGGCCGCGGGCGGCATCTCCCATGCGCGCCGTGCCGAATGCCGGAGGAACGCGCGCGTGCCGTTGCTTGAACATGTTCAGCATTCGCAAGGGGAAATAACCGGTTCTTAATGGGCATGGCGTTTAGGTGGGCAAGAAGAGAGCCGGTGCGCAGGGCGGACAAGCACGCCAACCGGGATTTCGGACGCCTCGATGAACCAGCAGTTCTCTCTATTCCTGTCCCGCGTCGTCGCTTCCCTGTTGGCAATGGTTCTCGCCCTGTCCGCAATGGGGGCGTTCCTGGTGTGGGTCGCCCGCTCGGTCGACAACGAGGACATCCGGCGACAGGGCGAAATCGCCGGCTATGCCCTGCGGGAAATTCGCACCAACCTCGCGCACAACCAGGAAAGCTCCACCTTCTGGGACGAAGCGGTCGAGAGAACCGCCACGAGCGGCAACGAGGAGTGGATCGACGGCAATCTCGGCACGTGGATGCATTCGTTCTTCGGCTTCGACGAAGCCTATGTCCTCGACGGGCAGGAGCGTCCGATCTATGCCTTTGCCGAGGAGCAGGTGAAGCCGGCCGCCTTCTTCGAGTTGCGCCGCGACCTTTTGAAGCCATACCTGCAAGCGTTGCGGTCGAAGCTCGCCGCCGCCGAGACCCCACCCGAGGGAAGCCAGGAACAGTCCATCGGCGTCACCGACTATGTCTACATCGCCGGTCGTCCGGCGGTCGTCAGCGTCAAGCCGATCCTCTCCGACTCGGGAGAGCTGGAACAGCCCCTTTCGTCAATTCGGGTTCACGTCGCCGTGCAGTATCTGGATGGCTCCATCATCGACAGGGTTGGGCAGGCGCACGTCCTTGAGGATCTGAAGTTCGTTCCGTCGGATCAGCAAGATCCCCGCCATGTGTCGATATCCCTGTCCAGCGACGGCGGAGACGTCGTCGTCGCGTTCCAGTGGCTGCCCTTCCGGCCAGGCCAGCGTCTTCTCGCCTCGCTCTCGCCGGTACTGGCCCTGGTGGGATCGGTGTTGCTGGTCGGCACGCTGATCATCTCGTCGGCGTCCTACCGGCGCAAGCTGGACCGGCTCAGGAACGACGCCCATATCCGCTACCTTGCCTCCCACGATCCTCTCACCGGCCTGCTCAATCGCTCGGCCTACGAACGGGCGGCGGACGAAATGATCGAGCAGTTCTCCAACCGCCAGCAGCCCGATCCCCTCGCCTTCCTGTTCATGGATCTCGACCGGTTCAAGCAGGTCAACGACATCCTGGGGCATCAGGTCGGCGACGCCGTGCTGGTGGAATTTGCCCGGCGAACGTCCGAGATCCTGCCGGCCAATGCACCGATCTACCGCGTCGGTGGCGACGAGTTCGCCGCCCTGATCCCCAACAGGACCCGGCGCGAGATCGAGCAGCTCTGCGGCCGGCTCGTCGAAAGTCTGGCCGAACCGATGGACATCGACGGCCGGCGCGCCTTCGTCGGCGTTTCCATCGGCGTGTCGATGGCGCCCTACGACGGAACCGACCGGGCGGAGCTGAACCGCAAGGCCGACGTCGCCCTCTACCACGCCAAGACGGCCGGGCGCCGGCGCTTCTCGATCTTCGGCACGCAGATGGACGATGCCATCCAGAACCGAGCGGCCCTGGAGACAGAGCTTCGCGAGGCGCTTCGGACCAAGGCGCCCCTGTCCGTCGTCTACCAGCCGAAATTTGCCGGCCATGGCGGCCACATGCTGGGCGTGGAAGCGCTCGTCCGCTGGCAACATCCGGACCGCGGGGCGATTTCACCCGCGCAGTTCATTCCGATCGCCGAGGAAGCGGGCCTCATCGCCGACCTGGGCCTGTGGGTGCTGGAGACCGCCTGCCGGGACGCGATCGCCTGGCCCGTCGAGCATCTGGCCGTCAACGTGTCGCCCGTCCAGTTACGCGCCGCCGGCTTCGCCGAGACCGTGCTGGGCACCCTGGAGAAGATCGGATTCCCGCCCGACCGGCTCGAACTGGAGATCACGGAAACGGATTTTGCCGGCACCGAGGAAGTCGGCATGCTGAACATCAGGACGCTGAACGCGGCCGGCATCGCCATCGCCATCGACGACTTCGGTACGGGATCGTCGACCTTCGAGCGGCTGAGGAACATCGACTTCGATCGCATCAAGATCGACCGGAGCTTCGTGACGAGCATCACCGAATCCGAGGGCGATGCGGAAATCGTCAAGGCCATGATCTCCATGGCGCACGCCAAGGGCCTCAAGACGACGGCGGAGGGCGTCGAGACGGCCGAACAGCGGGAGATCCTGCGCGCCTTCGGCTGCGACGAGCTTCAGGGCTACCTCCTCGGAAAGCCTATGCCGCCGCAGCAACTGTCGGCGATCCTGAGCGGCGCCGAGACCATCACCCCCTAGAGGCGCCCCTTCCCCTACCCGCGCCGCGCGCCCGGACGACCGGCGCTCACCGAAATCTCCTCCGAACGTGATCGCACGGGCCATTTACTCCCGGCCTAGGTAATATACTTATTCGGTTGCAACGGACTGGCAGTTCGGCAGCGATGCACCGCCCCGGGCCCGGAGCGTTCGTCGACCAGATCGAGACATTTGGTCACCAGGCGAAGGTTCACGGTTGACCTGGCAGAGCAGCCGCCAATCCACGAGGGCTTTCCGGAGAATGACAATGCAGATCGGAATGATGGGACTGGGCCGGATGGGCTACAACATGGCGCGGCGGTTGATGGCCAGCGGCCACGAGGTGGTCGCCTACGACCTCAACCGCGACAGCGTCGCCGCCCTCGAAAAGGAAGGCGCCGTCGCCGCCGCCTCGGTCGACGATCTGGTGGCGAAGCTGAAGCCGCCGCGCGCCGTCTGGCTCATGCTGCCCGCCGCCGTCACCGAGAGCGCCGTGCGCGACCTGTCGACTCGGCTTTCGCCCGACGACACGATCATCGACGGCGGCAACTCCAACTATCGCAAGGCCGTCGATCTGGCCGGCGAACTCGCCACCGCCCGGATCCACTTCCTCGACGTCGGCACGTCGGGCGGCGTCTGGGGCGCCGAGCGCGGCTACTGCCTGATGATTGGTGGCGACACCGACGCTGTGGCCCGGCTGGACCCGATCTTCGCTTCGCTCGCCCCCGGCGGCGATCCGTCGTTCGGCACGGCCGAGCGCGGCTATCTCCACTGCGGCCCTGCCGGCGCCGGCCACTTCGTCAAGATGATCCACAACGGCATCGAATACGGCATGATGGCGGCCTATGCCGAGGGGCTGAACGTGCTGAAATCGGCCAATGCCGGCGCCGTGGCGCGCAAGGCCGACGCCGAGACCAGCCCGCTCGAGGAGCCGCAATACTACCGCTACGACTTCGACGTGGCCGCCATCACCGAGGTGTGGCGACACGCCAGCGTCATCAGTTCGTGGTTGCTCGACCTGACGGCGTCGGCGCTGGCAGCCGACCCGAACCTGACGTCCTACCAGGGGCACGTCTCCGACTCCGGCGAGGGGCGCTGGACGCTGAGGGCTGCCATCGACACCAGCGTACCGGTTCCGGTGCTGTCGTCGGCGCTCTACAGCCGCTTCGCCTCGCGCGGCAACGACGAGTTTGCCAACAAGGTGCTGTCGGCCATGCGCCAGGCCTTCGGCGGCCACATCGAAAAATCTGGGGAGGGCCACTGACATGCCGAGAGCCATCAAGGAAACCCGTAACGGCCGGTCGGACGCGCTGGTCATCTTCGGTGCCACCGGCGACCTCGCCCGCAAGATGATCTACCCCTCGCTCTACCAGATGGTGCGGCGCGGCAATCTCAATGAGCCGATCGTCGGCGTCGCCCGCGACGGGTGGAGTGTCGAAAAGCTGCTGGAGCGGGCGCGGGAAAGCATCGCCGCCAGTTGCGGCGACATCGACGAGGCGACCTTCGCCAAGTTCGCCGGCCTCATGCGCTTCGTCCCGGGCGACTACCAGGATCCCTCGACCTTCACCCGCCTCGGCGAGGCGCTGTCGGACCGTCGACGCGTGCTCTACTACCTCGCCATTCCCCCGTCGATGTTCGTCTCGGTGACCG
Source organism: Pleomorphomonas sp. NRK KF1 (assembly GCF_023721755.1). Classification (GTDB taxonomy): domain Bacteria; phylum Pseudomonadota; class Alphaproteobacteria; order Rhizobiales; family Pleomorphomonadaceae; genus Pleomorphomonas. The sequence goes on from NZ_JAMDLH010000009.1 coordinate 4,726, forward strand.
CCGGCCTCAAGCAGGCCAATCTCTCGGCCGGCGCGCGGCTGATGGTGGAGAAGCCGTTCGGCCGCGACCTTGCCTCGGCGCAGGAGCTCAACCGTGTCCTGCACACGGTCTTCAGGGAAGACGAGATCTTCCGCATCGACCACTATCTCGGCAAGGAAGCGATCCAGAACCTTCTCTATTTCCGCTTCGCCAACTCGTTCCTGGAACCGCTGTGGAATCGCAACTACATCGACAGCGTCCAGATCACCATGGCCGAGAACTTCGGCGTCGAGGGGCGTGGCCGCTTCTATGAGGAGGTGGGGGCGCTGCGCGACGTGGTGCAGAACCACCTCATCAACATCCTGCTGCTGCTCGCCACGGAGCCGCCGGTCAACGCGCTGTCGGACGACCTGATCGACGAGAAGGTGCAGGTGCTGAAAGCCATCCGCCCGCTGGAAGAGCGCGACGTGGTCAGGGGGCAGTTCGAAGGCTATCGCGACGAGCCGGGCGTCGCTCCCAACTCGCGCGTCGAGACCTTCGTGGCGGTGCGCCTCTTCGTCGACACCTGGCGCTGGCAGGGCGTGCCCTTCTACATCCGCGCCGGCAAGAACCTGCCGGTGCGCGCCACCGAGGTGGTGGTCCGCTTCAAGCGCCCGCCGCTGGAAGTGTTCGACCCGATCCGGCCGGGCGAAGCCAACTCCATGCGCTTCCGTCTGGGGCCGGAGGTGTCGATCGGCATCGGCGCCCGCCGCAAGGCCAACGGTGGCGACATGGTCGGCGAGGCGGTGGAGCTCACCGCCGTCAGCGACGGCATGGACAACGTGCTGCCCTACGAGCGGCTGATCGGCGACGCGATGAACGGCCGCCGCCAGCTGTTCACCCGCGAGGACATGGCCGAACTCGCCTGGCAGATCGTCGAGCCGGTGCTGGAAGCGAGCACCGCCCCGTCGCTCTACAAGCCCGGCACCTGGGGCCCGAGGGAGGCCATGGCTGGCTTCGAGCCCGTCGGCGGATGGGTCGATCCCAAGAGCTGATCAAGGCGCATCGTCCGGTCCGTTGAACAGCCGGAGAGAGAGAACCAACGACTGCGGCAGCGGGGTCCACAGCCCCGACCGCAGGCCGGCCGTCCGCAAGGCGGCGGCCGTCCAGGTGTTGCAGCCGATCAGAACATTGAAGAAGCCCCTGGCCTCGAAGAAGCGGTCATAGCGCCCGTAGCCGGCGTCCGGGATCGCTACCGTACCAGTCTCCAGGGCGAAACTGCCGGCAACGAAAGCGATCAGCCGCGCAAGGCTTTCCGGGGCTACATCGAATGCCGCAACGCCGGGCTGGGCTGCAAGAGCGCTTCCCGCGACATCGACATGCAGCACCGACCTGTCGACGGTCAGGGCGCGCAACACCGGCAGCGGCTTCAAGTCGGCCCAGGTCGGCGTTTCCAGATAGAAGGCACGGCCGCCCCAACCGACGATCAGCCATCGCGCCTCCGGGTGCCCGACGGGAATGCCCGCCGGGGCGAGAAACGGGAAAGCCGAGCGCGTCGCGTCGTCGAGCGGAATGGCGATGTCGGAATGGATCGGCCCGGAGAGCACGAGAATGCGTCGAAGGTCGTCGGAACCGGACGATGCCTTCACCGGTGCAAGAAACGGCCGCGGAATGACGGCGCCACAGACCAGCAAGAGCAAAAGCAGCAGCACGCCGCTCAAGGCAAAACGTACGGATCTCATGGCGTCTCGTCTTGTGCCTTCCGATATCGAAGCCAAACCTCAAGCCGAAAGGCCAAGGCGCCCAGGGCGTACGAGGCGGCTCTGTCAGGCGAGTTCCACCCGATTGCGGCCATTGGCCTTGGCGCGGTAGAGCGCGGCGTCGATGCGCCTGAAGAAGTCGCCGGCGTCTTCGCCTTGGGCGGCCTCGCCCACGCCGATGCTGACCGACAACCCATCCACGGACAGCCCGGCCTCGGCGACGGCGCCGCGGATATCGTTGGCAAGCGCCGACGCCAGACCCAGCGCCGTGCCCGGCAGCAGGAGCGCGAACTCCTCGCCACCCCAGCGCGCGACGCAGTCGGACTGGCGGGACCGGAGCCGAAGGGTATCGGCCACGCGGCGCAGCACGTCGTCACCGGCGTCATGGCCATGCCGATCGTTGAGCTGCTTGAAGTGGTCGATGTCGATCACCATCAGCGAGTAGGGACTGCTGGCGGCGGCTTGGCGCTTTTCCGCCTCCTTCAAGGCGATCTCGAAATGGCGCCGGTTGCGGAGACCGGTCAGCGGATCGGTCAGGGCGGCATCCTCCAGGCGGGCCTCCAGCAGCTTGCGGTCGGTGATGTCCAGGAGCACGCCGTTGAACACGACGTCGCCGTTGGGCTGGCGGCGCGTGCTTGCCCGACCGAGCAGCCATCTGCCCTCGTCGGCGCCCTTGATCGGGAACTCGCGCTCCCAGGCCTGGAGCCGACCGGCGGATCGCCTGAGGCTGCGCAGCAGATCGACCCAGCCGGACCGCGTCAGCAGCGGCGAAAGCACGGCGGCCGACGTCGGATCGTCACCATCGGCAAGACCGAGGAAGCTCTTGGCGGCGCCGTTGAAATAGGTGATCTCGAAGTGTTTCCCCGGCTTCATCACGGCCTGAAAGACGGCGCCGGGTATGGCGTTCATGAGGTCGGCGACCTCGTCCTCGCGCTCTCTCTCCCGCGTCAGATCGGTGAAGCTGATGACTGCCCCCTTCACCTGATCACCGACGCGGATCGGGCTCGCGACGAGTCGGACGGGAAAGGGCGTGCCGTCTTCCCGCCGCATCATGCATTCCAGCCCCTGCACGGCCGTTCCCGTCGCCACGGCCTCGAGAACGCGATGCGCCTCGCCGTCCAGAGGCCGGTCGGCCTCGCCGAGAAAGCGATGAATGCCGAGCTTGATGACTTCGCTTTCGTGAAGGAAGCCGAAGGCCCTGACCGCCTCGGGATTGACGAAGGTGAACATCCCCCCGCCATCGATGCCGCAGACGCCGATGTTGACGCTTTCGAGCAGCAGACGATTGAACTGCTCGGCCTCGATCACCTGGGTGATGTCCTGAATGACGCAGAGCAGCAGCTTCCGGTCGATCAGATCGACGGGGCCGGCATAGACCTGCACGTCGCGCACCGTTCCGTCGGCCAGCCTGTGGCGGAAGCGCTGCGGATAATGCCCGCCCGACCAGGAGGAGATCTCGCGCATCACCGGCAGCACCGACCGGCCGAGCGTGTTGATGTCATAGACGTGAAGTTCCCGGAACTCTTCCCGGCTGTAGCCGTAGAACTCCAGCGCCTTCCTGTTGGCATCGACGATGGCGCCGTCGCTCGCGGGGTCGATCAGAACGATGGGCGCCGAGTTGGTTCCGAACAGCGTGTCGAAGAGGATGCAGCGGGTATCGTTCATCGTCGGGCAGCGCAACAGCATCCGAGTGCATTCGGATGTGGCGCAGGCGGAGGCCGGATCCCGTGTTTCCGCCCGAGAGAAATGCCGCTCGTCCATCGCCGAACCTCGTGATCACAGGCCGCCGTCGCACAGCCCTGATACCTCTCCCTGGACATTAAGCTAACCGAGAAACTCTTAAATTTCCATATGTTGGATATCACTTCGCCGTTTGGCGACGGCCGCGCCGGCATCGCCGCCTCGGCCCCGGAAACACGCCGCTTCCCCGGCGTCGGAGGCCCCCAGACGCCGCTCCTGGCGGCGCATGCCGGACCTGTCCCGGCGCTCGGGCGACCTGCGCCTATTCCAAACCGCGCCGTTCACCTTTCGAACACGGCTTCGCGACCAGCGATCAAATCGACCGCCCGCAAGTGTCATCCAAGGGCCATTTGAGCGTGAACGGAAGCCACCTAAATGACGGTCATCGGGCAGCGATAAAGACCTCCCCGCTGCCAGACACGAAACAAGACATATACGGAAACTGGAGTTTTGAAATGAAGACCTCCCTGATTGCCTCGCTCGCCTTCGCCGCCGTCCTGGTTCCCTCCCTCGCCAGCGCCGGCTCGCTTTCCTTCGACCCGGCGGCCGGCACCAACGATCCCAACTTCGTTGCGGCCCCCGCCAACGTCAACAGCGCCAACGCGCTTGCCGCCAAGGCCGACGCGGCCCGCTATGCCGAAGCCGCGCAGGCTGCGAAGTCCGGCGCCGTCATCGGCACCCATGGCTCGGCCACCGGCGCCCGCGTGGTGACCACGTTCGATCCGGCCGCCCGCGACAACGACCCGCAGTTCAGCAGCACCGTCGTGATCGACAACCCGGCCAACGCCGAGGCTGCCAAGGCCGATGCCGCCCGTTATCCGAAGCCCGTCTTCTACCGCAACGCCAGCGAAGAATGGGAACACAACCTCCGCGGCTGATCTCGATCTAGGAGATCGCCCGGTTGAGGGAGGGGCCGGCCGTCGACTCCAGCGGCCGGCCAGCCCCCGATCCACTTCGAGTAGCACTGGAGTCACAGCAAATCGGTCGTCCGCGAGGGCGGCCGATTTCGCGTTTCGGGGCGGCGCTTTCGGATACCATCGTCCGGATACGACAAAGCGCCCGAACCGGTCAGGTGTCGAGCGCTGGACGTCATCGTGATCGATGGCGGCGACAGGGCCGCCGTGCCATCAGAAGCCGAGGGTGCGATTGCGGCGGATGAGGTTGCGCTCGCGGGCCTCGAGATCGTAGCGGTCGCCGGCTTCGTAGATGTAGGCCAGTTCCATCTCTTCGGTGGTCGGAACGCGGAGGGCTTTGGCGGCACGCTTCAGGGTGGCGAACAATTCGTTTTTCCTTTCCTGACCGGAGGTTTCCGGCCTCTTTCTCTCATTTCTTTCGACGCCCAAAACATAGCTCCAAAAGTCTCTGCGACCTAATCGCAAGTTCTGAAAGCCACGTTCAGATTCTCTGTCGGTCGGCCGTGGGGCGATGACTGTCGCTCGCCGGTCAGGCAAGAACCTTGGTATGGGCAATTTTACTTAGAAAGCCATTGCCAATGTTGAGCTTTCCGTGCAGATGATGAGGTGTCGACAAGAGCCCCGGGGAAGGCCGATCATGAAGCGATATCTATTTGGTGCCGTTGTTTTCTCGATGGTTGCCGTTCAGGCATCCCTTGCGTCCGCCGGCGGATGCGGAGACATGAAGCCGCCATCGCCCGAAACGAACATTCCAACCGGCGTCCGGTTCACCAACGACACCAACTCCATGGTTCGCATCTATTGGTCGGACTTCGACGGCCAGCTGAAGGACTACGGCCTGGTTCAGCCGCAAGAGACGGTCGGCTTCCAGACCTATGTGCATCATCGCTGGTATGCGGAACTCTACATGTCGGACGAGGCCCTCTGCGCCGGGCCGATTTCCGCTCCCGACACGGAAACCTGCGACATGCGTCTCATGTTCGATGGAGAACGGGGGATGATCGACATGGATGGGGGCTACTGCGATTACTGACGGAGGGTAAGGCGGCTCCATCGGCTTCCGGCTCGCAATGCCTCGCGTACGACAAAGCGCCCGAACCGGCCAGGTTTCGAGCGCTCGATGTCGGTTTGCGTGCCGGCGTGGCCGGTCGATCCTCAGAGACCGAGGGTCCGGTTGAGGTTGCGGCGGCTGAGGTTCCGCTCGCGAGCCTCGAGGTCGTAACGGTCACCGGCCTCGTTCAGGTAGGCCAGATCGCGCTCGGCCTGGGTGGGAACGCGGAGGGCCTTGGCGGTACGCTTGAGGGTGGCGAACATCTCGGTTTTCCTTCTCTCAGACCGGAGGTTTCCGGCCTCTTTTCTCTCATCTCTTTGACGCCCTCAATATAGGCGAGGAAAGGCTTGCAACCTAATCGCAACTTCTGAAGGACGGCTTCAGATTCTCTTTGGCGAAGCGCTGTCGTCGGGGCCGGTCGGCCTGGCCGCGTCGGGCCACCGGCCGAACGCCCCGAGGCCGAGTGCCCCGAGAATGTCGGCCGGCACCTCCCGCCGCGGCTCCGGCGGCACCACGCGCTCCGGTTTGCCCGCCAGGAGCCGCCGGTAGCGCCATAGCGCGCCGCGCATCTTGGCCAGTTCATCGAGCGCCAGCGCGCGGAGCTGGGGCGGCGATGGCGGGAAGGAGAGGTTCGGCTTGTCGCCAAGGGGAGCCACGTCGCCCTTGATCCAGCGCTTGGCCGCCACCTCGACCGCCCAGGCCGGCACGTCTTCGAGGGCGATGTCGTAGGCTTCCGAGCGGGCATCGATGACCGCGTCGCTCATGTTGCCGGCGGGGAACGCGGCGAGGAGCTTGGCGACGTGCCTCAGCGCACTGAACGCGTCGGGCTTGGCCTCGGCATAAGGGGCAACTTCATCCACCAACTGCGACAAGATCGATCGTTCGTCCGGCGTGAGAGCCCGGCTCAGGGTCGGGGTTCGGCTCGCTGCCTCCGTGGGCTGCAAGGTGCGCTCCAGCTCGGCGAGCGAAGGCGGCAAGGAGAGCGTCGTGGGGCGATGCTGGAGAAGGTTGGCAAGGGCTGCGGGAAGTGCGGGAGGATTGGGCACGGTTCGGCTCCGGTGCGGGTTTCAGACGATTGTCGCGGGCCTGGTAGACGGCTTCGGTGAAGTAGCTCCAGGAACGGATGCTCGACGGTCCGGCCCGACTGCAGCGGGCCCGGATGGTCGGGAGAATGTCGGCGCGAAGGTCGCAGCCGTTGCGGATCCAGTTCATCGGCTCGGAGAGGACGAGGAGCCCCGGCGCCGAGGCGGGCTTGGCAAGCGCCCCTCCCCCGGCTTCCGCCAGTTCATCGCCCAGCGTATCGCCATCCGGCTTCGAAATCGGTCGCGGTTCGGGCTCCGGCCCTGACCGACGTTCGGAAACCGGGTCGCGTGCCTCGTCCGGTGTAGTCTGGGGGGATATAGGGGGGTGTTTGGGGGTGTGGGGGAAAGAGGGGGGATGGGGGGAGCCCTGAGACCGTCCGGTGACCGTCGCGTGACCGTCACGCTGCCTGTCACGCTGCCGGCGCTTGCGCTCGGTCGCCCTGGCGCGACGTTCCGTCTCGACGGCATTGCCCTCCTCCACCGCCCGGACGGCGATGACGATGGCATCGATGGGCGCGCCGGCGGCGGCCATCTGTTCGATCAGGCCGGCAATGCTCATCGATCGCCCCCGCTTGCCCGCATCCGCATGCCCACCTCCCGTTCCAAGAAGGAAACTGTCCATTGCAAGGCGTGGTGCGCTTGCGATGTGGCTGATTCATACGGGAGAAGGGGTTGTCATACTCAAGCGAGGACCGACGCCACTTGTGAACCGCACCGGCAAGACGTATTTATATGCGCATCGGGAGAGCACTCGGTGGAAACCAACAGCAGGGACATCATCAAGCGTCTGGAGACGGACGGCTTCGACTTGGTGAAAGTCACCGGTTCCCACCACAAGTTCAGGAAAGGCGACAAGATCGTCACCGTTCCTCATCCCAAGAAGGATCTACCTGTCGGCACGGTCCGGAACATCTACAAGCAAGCCGGATGGCTGTAGGAGGCCTCTCATGCGCCACTATATCGGCGTTGTGCATAAGGACGCGGACAGCGCCTTCGGTATTCACTTCCCCGACGTTCCCGGCTGCTTCTCGGCGGCCGATGAGATGGACGACCTCTTGAGCAATGCCAGCGAAGCGCTATCGTTGCATCTTGAGGGGGAGCCCCTGCCCGAGGCCCGTCCGTTGGACGTCATTCGCGAGGACGAAGAGGTCAAAGAGGATCTGGCGGCAGGCGCCTTTCTGCTGGCCGTTCCGCTGATCAGCCTGACCGGGCGAACGACAAAGGCCAACATCACCATGGACGCCGGCTTGCTGGCCGCCATCGACCAGATCGCCAAGGCGCGCGGACTGACGCGGTCAGCCTTTATCGCCGATCTCGCGCGCCGCGAAATCGAAGGAAAGCGCGCCTCGGCGGCGTGACGGGCAGACAGCTCCCGCTTACTTCGACGCCGTCTCAATGAAGTCGGCCGTCTTGTCGATCAGTTCGTCGACCGTGACGTGGTCCTGGAAGGAGTTGAAGGAGTGATCCATCGGCCGGGTCCAGAGCTCCCCCGGCCCCTGATGATAATAGAGGAAGACCTGGGCGGACTCCGGCTGGGGGAAGACGATGGCGTCGTTGAGGCCTGCGGTCACCAGCAACGGGCCGTGATAGGCAACGCTCTCCGCCACCGGATCGATCTGCGTCAAACTCCTGAAGAAGGGCTCCTTGAGGCTGACGGTCGAGCCCCAGGGCAGCTTGGCTTCCAGCGGAACATCCCCTGTCGCCAACCCCTTGCTCACGGCATCCGTGCCCATCAGGAAAGCCATGGCGTTTGCCGGGTTGTTGGCGGGCTGCCAAAGCGAGACGGAGGCGATCGGCGTCTTGCTGCGTCCGGCAACGACGGCGCTGACCGTGCCGCCTAGGCTCCACCCGACAAGCGAGATCTTCCTCGGGTCGATGTCGGTGCGCGCGCCAAGAAAATCCACGGCGGCCATGGCGTCGGCGACCTGCCCCTGAAGCGTCGTATCGGCGTAATCGCCCTCGCTGTCACCGCTGCCCAGGAAGTCGATTCGCAGGCTGGCGATCCCCCGGTCGGCAAACATGCGAGCGGTGCGCCGGAAGATGCCCTCGTTGTCGGCCGAGGGGATGGCGAGTTCGTCGCGGCTGCCGGTGAATCCATGCAGCAGAAGGGCCACCGGCGGCGTCTCGACGTCGTCGGGAATGTTCAGCGTTCCGACAATCTTCCTTCCGTCGACCTGGAGCGTGACGGTCTGCTCGGCGGCGAGCGCGCTGGGGACTGAAAGAACGCAAGCCAAAGCCAAGGCAGTAACGGTTGCAAACGCAGTCTTGCTCATGAGCGGCTCCTCGTGGCGACCTTGCCGGATGAATCCGTCGCGTTCACCGACGCCCGGCAAGGGCTTATGAAATACTAAAATGCAATGAATTAAGCGCTTTGCAGCGGAGATGCTTGTCATTTTCACCGAGCCTAGCTCAGACCATTTCCGTTGGCGATAGCCAAATTGCGGGCAGGCGTGGTCAACGCCCGAACGCACCCTCGCGCCCTTCCCTGCGCTCCGGGATTGCCCCCGAGGCGGCACGGGTCGTCCCCCCGCATCGCCCTTCGGGGAGCCTTACGCTCATCCCTTGCTCTTGATGGCCTTCATGAGTTCGCCGAAATGCGGGCGAAATTCCTTGAGGAGCGGATCGTCCCGGCGGGCGAGCAGCGCCTCGCCGAACAGCTTGAGGCCAACGAAGAACAGAAGATCGTCGTCGCCGGATTTGCCAATGCGGTCGGCGAGCGCGATCAGATCGTCGTGACTGTCGAACTCGAAAACAAGCGGTCGCCCTGAAGCCTCGGGAGTGGCGTCGACGGTGACGCGGAAGCGATGTTTGGCCAAGATCTTCCCTTTCGGCAATCGGCGCTCACCCTTCCGGCGAGCGGCGTTGTTCGGGGAACAACTGTAAATCCGGCGCAGAGCCAAACAAGCCCGCCTAACGCCATTGTGATGGCCGTCGGGTGTAGCGCGCAAGAACAAATGGCACTTTTAGCTTATTGGGCTTTCTGGATATTTTCCAAAGCGTTGGTAGCTTTTGTTTGTGATTTCGCGCAAGAACAAATGGCATTGCCGTTTGCGTCTGAAAAAGACTCTAATTCACTGAATAATATAGACTATAATTATCGCCATTTGATCTTGCGCGCGCTGCCATTTGATTTTGCGCGCTACAGTACGCAACTGGCGATCTAAAATGCTCGAATCGGGCTGTATGAAAGCGCCCTCGCACGGAACGTCGCACGAAATGAGCTAAGTGCTGGAGCGGGTGAAGGGAATCGAACCCTCGTATTCAGCTTGGAAGGCTGCTGCTCTACCATTGAGCTACACCCGCTTCGAGGACCGGATGTTTAGGGAGGTGCGGCCGCCTTGTCAACGTCAGGGACGCAGGGCGGCGGCGATGGCCGAGATCATGGCGTGAACCACGACGGAATCGGCGCGGCGGCCGGTGTGGTTGAGGCGGATGAGACGGTCGGCCCCGGCGCCGACGCCGAAGGAGAACTCGGGATCGGCGGCCTTGAGGCTTTCGAGAAGGGCGGTGGCATCGACGCCGGGGGGCGGCGCGAAGGCGGTGATAAGGTGGGAGGCCTCCTCCGGCACGGCCCACGCCACAAGGCCCAGGGCCTTGAGGCCGTCGCGCGCGGCGAGCGCCGCCTCGGCGTGGCGATGGACGATCTGCGCGATACCCTCGGCCTCGACGCGATCGAGCGCGGCTTCCAGCGCCCAGAGTTCCAGCGGCGACGGCGTGCCCGGCAGCGCGCCGCGCCCGGCGTCCAGCCACAGGCGCTTCTGGTCGACCAGCGACAGGGTGGACGTCACCGGCGCGTCCGGCCGGTCGATTTCGGCCCAGGCCCGTTTGGAGACGGCGACCGCGGAGATGCCGGCTGGCCCGCCGAGCGCCTTCTGCGGTCCAGTGACGACGATGTCCGCCCCCAGCTTGTCGGCGGCGAAGACATGCCCGCCCAGCGAGGCGACGGCGTCGACGACGCTGATGATGCCGCGTTCGCGGGCGAGCCGAAGGATGGCCTCCAGCGGATTGCGGATGCCGCTCGCCGATTCCGCGTGAACCACCGCCAGCAGCTTGGCGTCTGGGTGGGCATCGAGCGCCGCCGCCACCGCCCGCGCGCTGACCGGCCGCGCCGCCTCGGCGCGAATCTCGACGACGCTGGCGCCAGCCCGGCGCAGCCAACGGCCGAACCAGACACCGTAGGGGCTGGTGACGACGTTGACCGCCTTGAAACCCGGACGACCGAGGCTGGCAGCCACCGCCTCGAGCGCCACCACCGCCTCGGCCTGCACCAGCAGCACGTCGCCCGACGTGCCCATCAGCCGGGCGAGGCGATCGGCTAGGCCGGCCACGCGCTCTGCCGGGAACGGCGGCGGATCGAGAAGGCTGGCGGAATCGAAGTCGCTCATGATCGCGGGTTCCGGTTCAGGCGCGGCACCGCGCCGATCAGGTCGATGAGAACGTCGGAAGACGGCGCGGCGATGACGCGGGCCGCCGGCCCCTCCTCGACGATGCGGCCCGCCGCCATCACCGCGATGCGGTGCGAGACGGCGCGCACCACCGCGAGGTCGTGCGAAACGAAGAGATAGCCGACACCGGTCTCCCGCTGCAGGCCGACCAACAGCTCCAGTATACGGCCGCGCACCGAAACGTCGAGCGCCGATACCGCCTCGTCGAGAATGACGAGGCGCGGCCGGACGGAAATGGCGCGAGCGATGGCCACCCGCTGGCGCTGGCCGCCGGAAATCTCGCGGATCGACCGCCCCAGAAGGTCGGATGGCAGGCCGACGCGCTCGACCAGGCGCGCCACCTCCTTCGGCCGCTCGGCCCTGGGCACCACGGCGTGAATGCGCAGGGCATCGGCGATGACGCCGCCGACCGTGGCGCGCGGGTTGAAGGCGGCGAGCGGGTCCTGGAACACCATCTGCATCTGTCGGCGGGCGGCCCGCAGGCGGGCGCCATCCAGCGCCAGCCAGTCTTCGCCCATGAAAGCGATGGAGCCAGCCTCCGGCGCCATGAGACGGGTCAGCACGCGCGCCAGCGTCGACTTGCCGCAGCCGGAGCCGCCGACGAGCCCCAGCGTTTCGCCGGGCGCGATGGTCAGCGACACACCGTCGAGCGCCAGAACGTGGCGGCCGCCGCTCGTGAAGCTACGGCGAAGGTCGCGGGCGACGAGGAGCTGTTCGGTCACGACGCCTCCCCGATCAACGGTGGCGTTGCGAGGTCGATGTGGGCGGCGACCAGCGCCGCCGTCTCGGCCGCCTTGGGCATGCCGACCACCTCGGAGGTCGGGCCGAGTTCGACGAGGCGACCTCCGGCCATCATGGCGACGCGGTCGGCGATGCCGGAGGCCAGCGCCAGATCGTGGGTGACGAAGACCAGCGTCATGCCGTCGGCCCGCACCAGCTCGACCAGCAGCTCGACGATGGCCGCCTGCACCAGCACGTCCAGCGCCGAGGTCACCTCGTCGGCGATGAGGAGGCGCGGCCGGGCGGCGATGGCGGCGGCGATGGCCACTCGCTGGCGCTGTCCGCCGGACAGTTGGTGCGGATAGGCGCGGGCGATGCGCTCCGGCTCGGGCAGGTGAACTCGGGCGAGAAGGCGGACGGCTTCGGCATCGGCGGCGCGGCGGTCGAGGCCGAGATGGCGGCGGGCGCCCTCCCCCGCCTGTTCGCCGATGGCGAGCACCGGATTGAGGCTGGAGCCGGGATCCTGGAACACGTAGCCGATGTCGCGGCCGGCGCGCGGGGCGCCGTCGAGGCCGGGCCAGGCGAGATGGCCCGCGACGCTCGTCCGCTCCGGCAGCAGGCCGGCGATGGCGCGGGCCAATGTCGACTTGCCCGAGCCGCTTTCGCCGATGATCGCCAGGATCTCGCCTGCCTCGATGTCGAGCGACACGCCCGTGAGCGCCGGCTGCGGGGCGCGGCGATAGGTGACGGCGAGATCGGCGATGCTGGCGAGCACGGTCATGGCCGCCCTCCCCGCCCGAGCGCTTCGCCGGCCGCCTCGCTGACGAGGTAGACGCCGAGCACGGCGGCGACGAGGCCGATGCCGGGGATCACCGACAGGAAGGGCGCGGCGCGCAGCACGTTGCGCCCCTCCGAGATCATCGAGCCCCAGGTGACGACGTTGGGGTCGCCGAGACCGAGGAAGGACAGCGCCGCTTCGGTGAGGATGGCGGCGGCGACGATGACGGCGGCGAGCGCCAGCACCGGCGGCAGGGCGTTGGGCAGGATCTCCTTGAAGGCGATTTCCAGCGGATGCATGCCGATGACGCGGGCAGCCGCCACATAGTCCCGTTCGCGGATCGACAGCACCTCGGCGCGCACGAGGCGGGCCGGCTGTGCCCAGGCGCTGAGCGCGATGGCGAGGATGACCGTGCCGAGCGAGCCGCCGGCCACCGACACGAAGGCCAGCGCCAACAGGAAGCCGGGCACGATCTGGAAGGCATCGACGACGCGCATCAAGGCCTCGTCGACGAGCCTGCCGGCGAAACCGGCGACGGTGCCGACGATGGAGCCGATCAGCACGGCGGCGGCGGCGGCGGCGAGGCCGACGATCAGCGAGGTGCGGGCACCGTGCAGCAGGCCGGCCAGCACGTCGCGGCCGAGGCGATCCGTGCCGAAGGGCAACGCCGGATCGGTAAAGGGCGGCAACAGCGCCGGGCCGGCGATGCGCAGGGGATCGCCGGGCGACAGCCACGGGGCGAGCAGCGCCGTGGCGGCGATGACGCCGAGCAGGGCCATGCCGAGGGCGCCGGTGGGGCTGGAAACGAGGCGGCGGAAGAAACTCATCCCCTGGCCTCCGAGGCGCCGATGCGCGGGTCGAGCACGGCGTAGACGAGATCCACTGCAAGGTTGACCAGGATCACCAGCACCGCCGACGTCAGGATGATGCCGATGAGGAGCGGCGCGTCGCGTCCTGCCACCGCCTCCTGGGCGAGGCGCCCGAAGCCGGGAATGGCGAACACGCTCTCGATCACCACCGATCCCCCCAGCATGCCGGCCGATTGCAGGCCGAGCACGGTGACGAGCGGCAGCAGCGCCGCGCGCGCCACGTGCCGCCAGACGATGCGGTGGCGCGTCAGCCCTTTGGCGCGGGCCGCCAGCACGAAGTCCTGCCGCCAGATCTCGGCCATGGCCGAGCGCATCACCCTGAGGAACAGAGCTAGATAGATGAAGCCGAGGGCCGCCACCGGCAGCGCCAGATGGCGGGCGATGTCGACGGCGCGGGCAAGGCCGTGCTTGCCGGAGGCGATGGTCTCGATGCCGGCGATGGGCAGCCACCTCAGCGACACCGAGAAGGCCAGCACCAGCACGAGCCCCAGCCAGAAGCCGGGAATGGCGTAGAGCGTCAGCGCGCCGATGGAGAGCGCCCGGTCGCGGAAGGAACCGGGGCGGCTGCCGGCGACGACGCCGAGCAGCGAACCGAGCCCGAAGGACAGCGCCGTGGCCGAGCCCATCAGCATCAGCGTCGTCGGCAGCCGTTCGGCGATGAGCGCCAAGACCGGCCGCTCGAAGGCGACGGACCAGCCAAGATCGAGCCGGCCGAGGGCCGTGATGTAGAGAATGAGGCGCGAGAGAAGCGACTGATCGAGGCCGTATTGGGCGCGCAGGCCGGCGGCCAGGGCCGCGTCGCCGCCACCGGCGGAGAGCAGGTAGGCGTCGACCGCGTCGCCCGGCGCCGCCTCAAGCATCAGAAATGTGGCGACCACGACGATCAGCAGCACGGGAATGGCGCTGATGGCCCGCCGCCTGACAAGGGTCAAGGCGCGACGCAAACTTCAAGTCTCCCGGCTCGATCCGGCCCGGATATCTGGAACATCATCCTTGAAGAGCATCGGGCCGTATCAAGGCAAGGTAAAATATTCTCCCGCTCGGCCTTGGCAGGCGTCTGCCGTTGCGTCACCTCGCAAAAACGGACATCGTCCACTGCCAACGGAAGGAGACGATCCGACATGACGTGCGACTATACCGTGACCGTCGAGACACCTGGCGTCGAGGATTACTGCCGCCTGCGCCGGGTCGCCGGCCTGACGCCGAGAAGCGAGAAAGCGGCGGCGGCCGGCCTGCCGAACACGGTGGTGGCGGTGCTCGTCCGGCATGATGCCGAGGTCGTGGGCATGGGGCGCGTGATGGGCGACGGACTCTGCTACCAGGTCGTCGACATCGCCGTGGAACCGGCCCACCAGGGGCGCGGCCTCGGCAAGGCGATCATGTCGACCCTGATGAAGGAACTGCGGCAACTCGCCCCGGCAGAAGCCTATGTCAGCCTGATCGCCGACGGAGACGCCAAGCACCTCTACGCCCAATACGGCTTCGAGCCGACGGCACCCGCGTCCATCGGCATGGCGCAGTGGATTGGGAAATAAGTACGTCTGGATTGATGGTGCCGGCGGAGAGGATCGAACTCCCGACCTTCGGTTTACAAAACCGCTGCACTACCGCTGTGCTACGCCGGCGCGGAGTTTCGAATAGCCGAAGGCACGGTCAGGTGCAACCCTGGACGCATCTTCATCAGCCGCCTCAGAGCTCGACTCGAAACTCGCTGGGGCGAGGCAGATGGCGATGGTTTCGAGAACCGGAGCGCAGCGGACTTAAAGGTCCGTGAGCACCGGAAGCGCAGAAAGCGAAGCTAGATGCCCATCCCAGTAGAGTTTCCACGTCGGGCTCTCAGCCGAGCGCCTTGCGGACCATGTAGAGCGACAGCACGGCGGCGTTGGAGACGTTGAGGCTCTTGATCTCGCCGGGCATGTCGATGCGGGCCAGCACGTCGCAGAGTTCGCGGGTGCGCTGGCGCAGCCCCTTGCCCTCGGCGCCGAGCACCAGACACACCGGCGCTGAAAGGCGGACCTCGTCGAGCGATTCCGGCGCTTCCGAATCGAGGCCGACCACCGTGAAGCCGGCCGCCTTCATTTCCTCCAGCGTGTCGCCGAGGTTGCGGACGGAGGTCACCGGCACGACATCGAGCGCGCCGGAGGCCGATTTCGCCAGCACGCCCGACTCGGCGGCGCTGTGGCGCGTCGTCGTCAGCACGGCATCGACAGCGAAGGCGGTGGCCGAGCGCAGGATGGCGCCGACGTTGTGCGGATCGGTGACCTGGTCGAGCGCCAGCACAACACGGGCGCCGGCCATTTCCAGCGTGGTCAGCGGCTTGAGCGGCTGGACCTCCAGCGCACAGCCCTGGTGCACGGCCTCGGAACCCAGCAGCCGGTCGAGCACGTAGGGAGACGCCTCCTCGGCGGCGATCGGCAGCTTGCCCTCGGGGAAGCGCTCGGCAAGGCGCGCCTGGGCGTTGCGCGTGGCGAGCAGGCGCAGGGCGGCGCGGCGCGGATTCTTCAGCGCGAACTCCACCGTGTGCAGGCCGTAGAGCCACAGCGCCTCGCCGGCCTCGCGCTCGCGCTTGGGACGGGGGCGGAAGTCGCGCGGGCCGGATTTGCCGTCTGGCCGGCCCTGCGGGCGGCCGGGCTTCCTGAGGGGGCGCTTCTGAGAGGGTGTATCGTCGGACATGCGGCGCTTATAGCCGTGGCGCCCGGCCGGCGCCAGTGGCGCGGCTTTTTCTTGCGCTTCCGCTATCGGCGTGCCCGAGCGTTTCCGCCTTCCTACGCGGGACAATCGCATTGTCGACAAAACAATCGGGCCATGGGGTTGACAGCGCCCGGCATGGTCGCCATAAGAGCGCCCGTTCGGCCGACGCCTTCGGGCACCGGCGGAGCGGGATGGGAGAATGTCCCGAGCGGCAAAGGGGGCGGACTGTAAATCCGCTGGCTAGGCCTTCGTAGGTTCGAGTCCTACTTCTCCCACCATTTCCCCCGCAGCTCCTTGTGAGCATCGAACTGTGACGCCGGGTTGACGGGTGCTTCGCGTACGCCTGCACCTTGATGCCAGGCGGCAAAGTGCCAGCTAGCGGACAGGCATTGTCAAAGGCCTCAATACCCGACGCTTCGATAAAGCAACGACACCAGCTCGCCTTGTCTGTGAACTCCAGCCTTCTGAAAGATCGCCCGAAGGCGGAAGCGGGCCGTCTCGAACGTGATGCCCGTCGCAACAGCGATGTCCTTGACGGCGATACCCATCATCAGGTGGCGGCAGAACAGCTCCTCCGCCGGTGTGAGCATGAGCATGCGGGCTGCGTCGGTAAGCGGCTGGACCGGCGACACCGCTGACAGGTTTCGCGCTTGCAGCAGAATGAGAGGCCGGGAAAATACAAGAGGATTCGCTCTCGACCCAGCCACCAGCGAGAAGTGGACAATCCAGTGTCCGCTGTCCAAATGGGCCCCCACGGACGCGACTTCGGAACTCGCCGACGCCGCGATGCTCCTGACAGCCGCTGGGATCGCTTCGGCCAACCTGCGGTCGCGAAACGTCAGCTTGCCCTGCCTGTCCCACATAACATCGGACCTGACCAAAGCACTCACCGCTGCCTTGTTGGCTTCGATGATCTTCATCTCGTTGTTCACGACGATGGCCAGATCGTTCGCCCTGTTGGCCAGCGCAGCTCGTGCAATCTGCAGGTTGTTCTCATCCTCTCTGGTGAGAATGCCATTGGCAGTTCGTCTCAGGACACCTTTCAACCTCGAGAGCGTCCATTCTGCCCACGGATCGTAGCGTTCGGCATAGGCTTTCGAATAATGAATCGGAATTCGAAACGTCGTATATGGGTCAACATCCAGGGACAGCCCAGTGGATGCTTCGAAATTTGGAATACGTTTGACAAAATCATTATAAAATTCTGTATTCTCGATGAGTTTTACAGGAAAATCCCTTTCCGATACAGCACAAGCGCCATCAGGGAGGAAATCCCACACCTTCAGCCAAGGATTGCGGAAGGCAAAGTGCTGCGCGTATGCGTCAACATAACGCTGCTCTATGTTGATCGCCTCTGATTGCCTTAGTGTCTTCGTTACCTGGTCTTCGCTTAATATAAAGCAGGATGCCCCAGGGAATCCCTCCGAAAGACGCAATGCGACATCGGCCCATGAAGAAAGACCGAACGCAGCCCTTTCTATTTCCTCGGACACGACAGCCAGAACTCTGCTCGCATCGGCCTGGTTCATTTATCGGCACCCTACGGTACTCGGATTCCTTCTGCTTCCGCCTCAGTCCAACGGCGTGTAGGAGATGGTAGCGAACTCTGCATACTTGGGTATCTATTCACCCATGGAAATCACGAAGTTCATTCCAAGTAAATTCAACATTCCCCTATCTGCAGGATTCACTACCAAAGTCGTTACTTTCCTCTCCTCCACCTCGTTGGCTTGACATTTCCGCGCGACTACCAACGTCGTCGGTCGCCCTGCTTCTGGCCACTGATTTTTACATGCCGCGGCGGCGCTCCGGACGACTGGAGATCGTCTTCGACTCCGGATCACCGAGATCACTGCTCGATTAAACTGCAGGACGAATGAACACATCCCCCATTTGGGAGATGCGCCGCTGCAACGTTGTTCACTAGAAAGTGCAAGTCATCGCAGGGAGGAGGCAACGGCTCGGATGAGAAGCACGATGCCGCCTCCCTGCCACATCTCTGGAAGCCGCCACCACCATTGCGCGTGAAGGGATAATCATGAGTGCCGTATCCGCACTTATTGCCGGAGTCATGGCTGCCTATACGATAGGTCCCGCAGGGTTTTACCGCATGTGCCTGGACAGCCCATCCGACTGCCGCCCAGTCGTACAGACGCGCGTTCTGTCGGTGGAGGAGGTTCAGGACGTCAACAGAATCGTCAACGCATCCATCCATCCCAAGGCTGAATCTCCTGGCAAGGACGACTGGCGGATGGGTCCAAAGGATGGCGACTGCGAGGACTATGCAATCACCAAACGACGCCTTCTCATTGCCAGGGGCGTCGGCAGTGCCAATGCCCGCATTGCCGTGGCGGAGTTCAAGGGCGGCGACCACGCCATCCTCTTGGTCACGCTCTCCGGTCAGACCTATGTCCTCGACAACTTGACCGACGCCGTGCAGCCCGCCGAACAGTCGACCATGCGGTTTACCTCGATCCAGTCGGCCAAAAACCCCCGCATGTGGCTAAGACCGAAGTGACATGGACATCTTCGGTATCTGTTCAAACTCGTCGCCTTTTCTCCGACATCACGCCGCAGATCGAAATCTAGCGGGCCGAAGTACATCGAAAGGGTCTGGCATGACGATCCTGACTATTATCGCCGTCAGTACGGTCTTCTCGCTTGGCTTTCTGCTGGGAGTGGCCGTGGGCGCCCATAAAAAGGGGATCGGGTAGCGGGACCCCGTCTTGCCGCCTACGCCCCCAATCCGGCAATCACCGATTCCAGCTCCGGGCGGGTGGAAAGAGCGGCGGCGGCTTCCCAGACGGCCGAGAGGCGGTCGGGCGGGGTTTGTTTGAGGTCGGCGACGATGCGGGCCGGGCGGCCGGCCAGGACGACGATGCGATCGGCGAGGCTGACGGCTTCGGTGAGGTCGTGGGTGACGAAGAGGACCGCCACGCCGGTTTCGCTGGCAAGGCGCCGCACCTCGACCTGAAGGTTGCGCCGGAGGCCCAGGTCGAGCGAGGCGAAAGGTTCGTCCATCAGCACCAGATCGGCCCCGGTGGCGAAGGCGCGGGCGATGGCGACGCGGGCGCGCATGCCACCCGACAGCTGCCGCGGCCGCTTGCCCATGTCGCCCTCGCCGAACCCGAGGCGCCTCAGCCAGGCAGCGGCGATTTCGGCGCGGCGGGAGGGTTCCTCGCCTTCCAGCACCAGCGCGACGTTGCCGAGGGCGGTCGCCCAGGGCATCAGGCGCGGCTCCTGGAACACCATGGCGGTGCTGGCAAAGCCATTGACCACCCTGCCCGACCAAGGCTGGGAGAGGCCGGCGGAGAGGCGCAGCACCGAGGTCTTTCCGACGCCGGAGGCGCCGAGCATGACGACCAGCTGACCGGGCGGAATGGTGAGGTCGAGCTCTTCGAGAACCGACTGATGTCCGGCCTGCCAGGTGGCTTTCTCGAACCGCAGCATCAGCCTCGTTCCTTGGCGTAGCCGATGCCGACGCAGGTCGGGCCGGCGGCGCGGGCGGCGGCGTCGGTGGCCCGGTTGCCGCGAATCCAGCGCCGGAGCGGGCCGAGCAGCAGGCCGTCGGTCACCAGCAGGAAGACCACGACGAGCCAGATCCACGCCATCGCCTCGGCGAGGTCGAGATGGGCGCGGGCGGTGGCGAAGGCGCCGCCGACGCCGCTGCCGTCGCCCAGCACCTCGGCCGTCAGGGCCACCTTCCAGGCGAGGGCGAAGGTGGTGGAGAGGGCGGGCGCCACGTGGACCGCCAGCTCCGGCAGCAGCAGGCGGAACAGCCTCGTGCGGCGCGACAGCCTAAAGACGTCGGCCATCTCGACGAGGCCCCGGTCGCGCGCCTCGACGCCTTGCAGGGTGGAGGCGAACAGGATCGGCGCGGTCGTCACAGTCACGGTGAATAGCGGACTGAAGAGGCCCGGGCCGAACCACAGGAGCGCCAGCACCACCCAGGCGACCGGCGGGATGCCCAGAACCGTGACGGCCATCGGCCGCAGGGTGGCGCCGACGGAGGGCCGCAGGCCGCCCGCAAGCCCGAGACCGAAGCCGATCGTCGTGCCCAGGGCGGCACCGCCCACGGCGTGAAGCAACGTGGTTCCAAGCTCGCGGCCGACGCTGCCGGAGGCGAACAGGGCGAGGAAGGCCCCGGCCGTATCGCCCAGCGACGGCAGCACGAACGGGCCGGACACCCGATTGACGACGCTCCAGCCGACGGCCAGCAGCAGCAGGCCGAGGCCGCCGAACAGTCCGTCACCGGCCAGGAAGCTTCGGGGGTTCATCCCGGCAGGTCCATGTAGAAGTCGTCGGGCGGCAGTTTGCCGCCGAGCGAGGCCGGCTCAAGCTCCAGAAGCGCCTCGTAGAAGGCGATGAGCTCGCCCTTGACCGAGGCAGCGGAGACGACGTCGATGTTGAAGTGGTCGAACGCCTTCTCGAACAGCTGCGGCTTCATGTCCATGGACTTCTCGGCCAGGGAGGCGGCGGCCTTTCGGTCGGCGAACACGCGATCCCTGGAAGCGCGAAGCCCGCTGCCAAGGGCGGCGACCACCTCGGGCGCGGTATCGATCAGCTTCTGGTGCAGTGCGACGGCGACCATTGGAATGCGCGCCTTTCCCTTGTGGGCGCCCCAGAGGTCGTTGAGGTTGAGCACCCGCTTCAGCACCCGCCCCTTCTGCCCGGCCATCATGATGGCGGCGGTGGCCGGCGGCTCGGACAGCACGGCGACGTCGACCTTGCCGGCGGCCAGCATCTGCGCCGCCTCGGCGGGTGTCTGGACGTATTGCAGATCGAAGTCCCTGTCCGGGTCCATGCCCTCCAGGCGGGCGATGGCGCGAAACACCAGGTCGGGCATGTCGTGGCGGAAGAAGCTCAGCACGGTGCGGCCGGCAAGATCGTGCATCGACGTGATGCCCTCGTCGGCGGCGACCACCGACAGGTGGCCCATGCCGATGATGGCGGCGAGCTTCAGCGGCATGCCGCGATTGACGAGGTTGGCCGGCACATGGCTGGGCGTCGAGTAAAGCAGGCTGCTTTCGGAGACGATGGCCGCCCTGAGGTCGTCGGTGGTGCGCCACAGGCGAAAGCCGGCGTCGGGTGCTACCTCGTCGAGGCCGCCGTTGGCCACGAGGTCGGAGAGCACGATCGTCGCTCCGTTCGGCGCGCCGAGCACCTGCAAACCGGCAAGCGGACCGGCAAGGGAGAGGCGGCTTGCGCCGACCGCCGTGAGCGTCAGTCCAGCGCCGACAAAGGCGCGTCGCGTCAAGAAAGCCATTCCGATCCCCTTCTCGCGGAAGCGGCTCGGCGCGCCGTCCCCGGACCTGCGTCCGTCGTCGAAATCCAGTGGCGGGAGCGGCCGCCGAACCGCCGAATACGTTATATCATGAAGTATATAACGATAGGTCGAATGGGGCGTCAATTGCAACAAGACCTCCGGATTGCCCATTTTCCCGGCGCTTTCCCGCTCCCGGTGCAACCCGGCGGGCGGTTTCCGCGTTGAGGGTAAAGGCGACCTTCAAGGAGACGACGATGAGAATCCGCATCATGCTCACATTGCTGATCTACCTGATCGTGCAAGGTGTCCTGTTCGGCATCGGCATGGTCATCGTCATGGCGACCCCGCTGGAAGAGCAGGCGGACGTGCTGGTGCCATGGGTGGTCGGCCTGACCTTCATCATCGCCGTGCCCGTCGCCATGGGCATCGCCCCGAGGATGAAGGCCTGGCGCGAAATGCGCAGCCGCAGACGCACCGAGGAAACAAGGCTTTAGGGGCCTTCCAGCCGAGACGCTATCGCGCCGGTCAGATGTTCGCCCCCGTTTCGAGGCTGCCGTAGCTTGCCTTGGCGAGCTTCATCAGCGTGTCGCGCGGCAGGCTGCCCACCAGCACGCAGCCCAGCGCTTCAACCTGCCAGGAGACCGCCGTGAGGTCGCCCTTCGTGGTGAAGCGCATCGCCGTCTCTCCGCCCGCCTGGGGCACGACGTAGAGCGTGACGCGGGCTCCTTCGACGTTCTCGTACATCAGGAGCGCCGCCGCGCCGCGCGCCGCCGGCAACAGCCGGCCGCCGACGAGGGAGAAGCCTTCCGGCGCGAGATCGGGAATGATCAGGCTGCGATCGAGGCGCTTGGACAGCCACTTGGTGAGATGTGCGCCCTCCTCGCCGCCCACTTCCACCGGGTGCAGCACTTCGGGCGTGTAGAGGGTGTGGGCGGCTTCCGCCTCGCTCACCAGCGTCATCTCGGTCGCATCGGGCATGACGAGGCCACGGCCGACCCAGCCACCGCCGGCACCGACAACGACAAGCACCAGCGCCGCCGCCGTTGCCATCGCAACGCGCCGCAGGTTTCGGCGTCGTTCGGCGGCCAGGCGCCAGGGCGACAGCCGCAGCGGCGGCGTTTCCTCGGCCAGGTGCCCGTAAAGGGAGCGCAAGGTCGCGGTCTGGGCCTGCCAGGCGGCGACGCGCTCGCGATCGCTCGGATGATCGGCGAGGTGGGCTTCGATCGCCGCCAGCCGCTCGGGCGTCAGTTCGCCGTCGACATAGGCGTTGAGATCGGCCTCGGTGATGGTGGTCTTGCTGTTCATTTCACCGACCTCAGTCTCGGTCCCGGTCCGTCCACCATGGCTCGCAAGGCCTCACGCGCCCTCGATATGCGCGACATCAGGGTGCCCACGGGTATGTCCAGCGCGCCGGCCGCCTCGGCGTAGCTCAGTCCTTCCAGCGCGACAAGCAGCAGCGCCTCGCGCTGTTCGGCCGGCAGACGATCGAGCGCCGCCGCCGTCTCGGCGAGGGCGAGGCGCGCGCCTTGCGTGGCCGGGCTTGCCGGCTCGACGGACAGAAGCTCCAGCGCTTCCGGCTCGGGGGAGCCGCGCCGCCGGCGGTGGTCGTTTCGGTGGAGGTTGATCATGATCCTGTAGAGCCACGGGCGGACCGGGCCGATGGGCCGCCACAGGCTTTGTTTGGCAATCGCGCGCTCAAGGCAATCCTGGACGAGATCGTCGGCCCGGTCGGCATTGCCGGTGAGCGCCCGCGCATAACGTCGCAAGGCGGGCACCAGCGTTTCGATATCGTCCAGGAAGCCCGGCATGATCGACCTTATAACAACTCGCGAAGATGCTGACGCATCCGCTCATTGAGGCCATTGCGGATTTCTCATTTGCATCAGGTGCATGAGAAATCCGCAAGCGGAGTACCAAGAGTCATTTTCAATGCGTCTTGGTATTACTCCTTGGCGAGGTGCCAGACGCCACCCACGCCGTCGCCGCTGACGTCGCCCGGCTTCTTGTCACCCTGCCAGAGGTAGAGCGGCATGTCCTTGAAGGCCCACTGCTGCGAGCCGTCCTTGCGCGTCACCAGCGAGAAGTCGTCAGCGGCCATGGCGCCGGCGGCGGCCGTCACCGGCGGCCACTTCACGGCGCAACCGTCATAGCAGTTGGAAACGCCCGCGGCATCCTTGTCGAAAGTGTAGAGCGACATGCCATTGGCGTCGGTCAGGACCTCGCCCTTGGCCGTCTCCATGGTCTTGATGGCGCCGGAGACATAGTCCTCGGCGAAGGCCGGAGCGGTGGCGGCGGCAAGGCCGGCGAGCAAAGCGGAGACGATCAGTTTGTTCATGGGGTAACCCTCCTCGGGAGACGCTAAGGATCCAGCTCCCGAAGACAACAACACCGCCCGCTACGTTTTATTCCGTATGCCCTCGTCTTTTTCGGGACGGCCGATCCGGTGCGCGTCCGCGTCTCAAACGGCGGGCCGCCAGCCGTCGCCCGCGCGCTCCAGAAGCGGCGTCGCGAACGATCCGACAACACGCTCCGGCCATGTCGGCGAGAGGTCGGCAAGGGCCGCCCGCCAGCGGTTCGTCTGAAGCATGGCGGCGCCGATCGCCACCGGCTCGACGCCGACGGTTGCCATCAGGCGAAGGCCGGCGACGATCGAGGTGCCGGAGGAAATCACATCGTCGACCAGCGCCACCCGCCTCCCTTCGAGGAGCGGCAGCATGCGCGGGTCGACATAGAGACGCTTCACATGGTGTGTGGTGACCGAACTCATCGGCACCGACAGTTCCTCGACGTACCAGAATTTTCGTGATGTGCCGCAGGGAACGTAGCGCGAATGGCCGAGCCGCTCGGCAACGGCGGCGGCCAGCGTCAGCCCCAGCGTCGGCAAGCCGACCACCACCTCGGGCGCAAAGGGCCGCAGCCGGGCGGCGAGATCGTCGGCCAGTGCCGACAGCACCTGGAAGCTCGCCTGGTTGACGATCAGCGAGGCCAGCCCGTGCCGGCCATCGGCGAGCGTGCGTATGGGCAACAGCAGTTGCCGGCCATCGGCGAGGCGGGCGGCATAAGCGTCCGAGAAGGGTTCTCGGCCGGCATCGGCGCCGGCCGGAAGGATGGTCTGCCAGAAATCGTGCGGCTGCATGGAAGGCCCCGGTTGTCGCTCCGGTGTACAGGCAAGTTACTGCCATGAAAAGCGGAAGGAATTCGCGTGGGAAAGGGTCGGCACGGCCTCTTGCAGAGCGTGCGCCGCCATAAATCCGCTTCAAGCGAAAAATAGTTCTCGGCACCGTTGCCGCCCGCAAATTCATCCCTGTAACATCCACGCAGGCGGATCGACAGTGTCACCACGATCGCATCCGCGACCGTCCGATCGCCGAAGCTTTCGCCGGAGTCCCCCATGACCCTTGCCGCCCTTTCCCGCCGTGGCCTCATCAAGGCTTCCCTGCTCCTCGCCGCTTCGACGGCTCTGTCCACCACCCGCCTGCTGGCACAGGAGAAGACGCGCCTGGTGGTGGCCGCCGACAGCGAGCCGAAGAACCTCAACCCTGCGGTCGTCGCCTCCAACGGCGTGTTCTTCCTGTCGAGCAAGGTGATCGAGCCCTTGGCCGAGGCCTCCTTCGACGGCGAGAACGGCCTTGCGCCGCGCCTTGCGCTCTCCTGGACGGGCAGCGATGACGGCCTCTCCATCACCTTCAAGCTGCGCGAGGGCGTCACCTGGCACGACGGCCAGCCCTTCACCTCCGAGGACGTCGCCTTCTCGGCACTGGAAGTTTGGAAGCCGCTGCAGAACCTCGGGCGTTCGGTGTTCGCCAACCTCGAAGCCGTCGATACGCCCGATGCGTACACCGCCGTGTTCAAGTTCTCCAAGCCGACGCCGATCCAGCTGATCCGTAATGCGCTGCCGGCCGTCACCGCCGTGCTGCCCAAGCACGTCTTCGCCGGGACCGACCTCAAGGCAGCGCCGGGGATCGACAAGCTGATCGGCACCGGCCCGTTCAAGTTCACCGACTACAAGCCCGGCGAGTATTACCTCCTCTCCAAAAACGAGAGTTACTGGGAGACGGGCGAACCCAAGGTGGACGAGATCGTCTTCCGCGTGCTGCCCGACCGGGCCGGCGCCGGCGCGGCGCTGGAGGCCGAGGAAGTCCACCTCGCCGCCTTCTCGGCGGTGCCGCTCGCCGACCTCGATCGCATTTCCAAGGTTCCGGGCATCCAGGTGATCTCCAAGGGGTATGAGGCGCTGACCTACCAGCTCGTCGTCGAGATCAATCACCGCCGCAAGGAGCTTTCCGATCTCAAGGTGCGGCAGGCCATCGCCCACGCCATTGACCGCGATTTCGTGGTCAACACCATTTTCCTCGGCTATGCGGCGGCTTCCACTGGCCCTGTGCCCAAGAACGCGCCCGAGTTCTACACCGGGGACGTGCCGACCTACGAGTTCAGCGTCGACAAGGCCAACGCGCTGCTCGACGAGGCCGGCTACAAGCGCGGCGAGGACGGCACCCGCTTCCAGTTGAAGCTCTTGCCGGCGCCCTATTTCAACGAGACTCGCCAGTTCGGCGACTATCTCCGGCAGGCGCTGGCCGCCGTCGGCATCGACGCGGTGATCGTCAATAACGACGCGGCCGGCCATCAGAAGGCGGTCTATACCGACCACGCCTTCGATCTCGCCGTGGCGCCGCCGGTATTCCGTGGCGACCCGGCCATCTCGACCACCATCCTGGTGCGCTCGGGCACCCCTGATGGAGTGCCCTTCTCCAACCAGGGCGGCTATGCCAACGCCGAGCTCGACGCGCTGATCGACAAGGCGGCGGAAACGGTGGATACCGCCGCCCGCACCGAGCTCTACAAGCAGTTCCAGAAGGACGTCGCCGCCGACCTGCCGCTGATCAACGTCGCCGAGTGGGGCTTCATCACCGTGGCGCGCGACAGCGTCGAGAACGTCGCCAGCAACCCACGCTGGGCGGTCTCCAACTGGGCCGACGTTGCCTTGAAGAGCTGACGCGAGAAAGGGAGCCTCGCAAATGAGGCTCCCCTACCCGCCGGTCGTGTTCATGTGCCGCCCCTTGACCGAGGGGATGCCGGTGCGGTCGATGACGAAGTCATGGCCGCGCGGCTTGTGGGCGATGGCCTTGAGGATCGCTGCGTCGAGCAGATCGTCAGCCTCCGAGGCGCGGAGCGGCGCGCGGAGATCCACCTTGTCGTCCTGTCCCAGGCACATGTAGACGGTGCCGGTGCAGGTGACGCGCACGCGGTTGCAGCTTTCGCAGAAATTGTGGGTCATCGGCGTGATGAAGCCGAGGCGGCCGCCCGTTTCACGGACGGTGACGTAACGCGCCGGGCCGCCGGTGCGATAGGTCGTATCGTCCAGCGTGAAGCGACGGGCGAGATTGGCCCGCACCTCGGTCAGCGGCAGATATTGCGACAGGCGATCGCCGTCGATCTCGCCGAGCGGCATGGTCTCGATCACCGTCATGTCGAAGCCGCGCCCGTGCGCCCAGGCGAGCATGTCGGCCAGTTCGAACTCGTTGACGTCTCTCAACGCCACCGTATTGATCTTGACCTTGAGCCCGGCGCGCACCGCCGCGTCGATGCCGGCGAGCACCTTGTCGAGGCTGCCGGTGCGGGTGATCGCCCGGAACTTGTCGGCGTCGAGACTGTCGAGCGACACGTTGATGCGGCGGACGCCGCAGGCGGCGAGTTCGTCGGCAAAGCGGATGAGCTGCGAGCCGTTGGTGGTCAACGTCACTTCGTCGAGGCTGCCGTCGTCGAGATAGGCCTTCAGCGAGCGGAACAGCGCCATGATGCCGCGCCGGACCAGCGGTTCGCCGCCGGAGACGCGGATGCGGCGGACGCCACGGCGGATGAAGGCGCCACACAGTCGATCGAGCTCTTCCAGCGTCAGAAGGTCGCCGTGCGGCAGGAACGTCATGTCGGTGGACATGCAATAGACGCAACGGAAGTCGCAGCGATCGGTCACGGAGACGCGCAGATAGTCGACGCGACGGCCGAAGGGATCGATCAGGTTGGATGCCTGCTGCATGGGGCTGCGCTCACCTTAAACCCGGACTGACCGGGGCAGTCACGATAGCCCAAGCGGCCGGTCGAGAAAACCTCCAACCGACGCTCATCTTTGAGCGCGTCGGAGCTAGACCTGCTTGTCCTTGTCGAGCGGTATGTAGGACAGTGGCATGGCCGTGGTGTACTTGATCTGCTCCATGGCGAAGGCCGAGGAGACGTCGGAAATGTCGATCTTGGCGATCAGCCGCTTGTAGAAGGCGTCGTAGGCCTCGATGTCCGGCACCACCACGCGCAACAGGTAATCGACCTGCCCGCTCATGCGGTAGAACTCGACCACCTCGGGGAACTCGCGGATCAGCTCGGCGAAACGGCGCAGCCATTCCTCCGAATGCTGGTTGGTGACGATGGAGACGAACACCGTCACCTTGGTGTTGACCGACTTGGGATCAAGCAGCGCCACCCGGCGCAGGATGACGCCGTCCTCCTCGAGCTTCTGGATGCGCCGCCAGCAAGGCGTGGTCGACAGGCCGACCCTCTTGGCCACCTCGGCCACGGGAATGGTGGCGTCCTCCTGGAGGATCGAGAGAATTTTCCTGTCCAACCGGTCCAGCATGATCGTGCGCCCCACCTTCGTCCGAAATGACTTTCTATTTTGCAAGAAAATGTAACGTTAAATAAGAATTTTTTTCCCATCCTTGTCAAGCCCCGCCTGACTCGACGAGCTCCTTCCCGGCTCCGAATACCAATCATTAACCATAAGAACGAACCGGGCGTTAGGGAAAATGGGGCTTAAGTGTGGCCGAACAATTGGCTGGAAGTTGGCATCACGCATGATCCTGGGCTCGGACCAGTCGCAGACCGCTCGCCTGGAGCAGAACAGGCAACGATCGATGCGTCGGCGCGACGTGACGCGTGCGGTGCGGGACGTTCGCGAACGCCTGTCATCGGAGTCCGGCACGCGACCGGCCTTCGACTACGAGATCCTGCTGGAGTATGCCCGCAACCGCCTGTCGAGCTGGCTGCCGGTCGGTCTGCTGATCCTGGCGCTCGGCGGCACCGCCGCCTACTGGATGGCCTACCGGTATGTGGCTATCTGGGCCGGCGCGGTGTTCATCGCCCACACGCTCATCGGCCTCACCGCGCGACGCTTCAGCCAGACGCCGGCAGGGGCGGTAAGTCTCAAGTACTGGCGCCGGCAGTTCATGATTGCCGAGGGGCTATTCGGCCTCGTCTTCTCGTCCCTGTTTTTCCTGCCCGGCGCGATCATCGGCGGCACCGGCACCTTCGCCTTCGGCGCGCTGCTCACCGCCATCGCCGTGCTGGCCATGGTGGCGAGCAACCTGCCGCGCGCCGTCGTCCTGAGCACGCTGCCGATCGCCATCGGCGGCGCGCTGAAACTCGCCATGGGCCGAGGCTTCGTCGACTACTCG
This sequence comes from Pleomorphomonas sp. NRK KF1, assembly GCF_023721755.1. Classification (GTDB taxonomy): domain Bacteria; phylum Pseudomonadota; class Alphaproteobacteria; order Rhizobiales; family Pleomorphomonadaceae; genus Pleomorphomonas. The sequence goes on from NZ_JAMDLH010000009.1 coordinate 33,445, forward strand.
ATGGCCAGCTTCCTGGTGCTGGCGGAAGTCTTCTTCGTGCTGCTCGCCTATCGTCTCTACGAGTCGACGCTGACGATGATGGAGTTCCGCGTCGAGAAGGACGCGCTGATCGTCGAACTCGAACAGGCCAAGGTGATCTCCGACGACAGCCGCCGCCGGGCCGAGGAAGCCAACCTCGCCAAGTCGCGCTTCCTCGCCACCATGAGCCATGAGCTCCGCACCCCGCTCAACGCCATTCTCGGTTTCTCCGAGATCATGATGAACGAGGTATTCGGGCCGGTCGGCAACGACCATTACAAGGGATATGCCGCCGACATTCATACCTCCGGCCAGCATCTCCTCAAGCTGATCAACGAGATCCTCGACCTGTCGCGCATCGAGGCCGGCCGCTACCAGATCAACGAGGAAGCGGTAAACCTCTCCTTCCTCGCCGAGGAATGCCACCACCTTCTGAAGCTCAAGGCCAAGTCGAAGAACCAGACGATCATCGAGCAGTTCGAGCCGGACCTGCCGAAGATCTGGGCCGACGAGCGGGCGGTGCGCCAGATCATTCTCAATCTGCTCTCCAACGCGGTAAAGTTTACCCAGCCCGGCGGCGAGATCCTCATCCGTCTCGGCTGGACGGCCGGCGGCGGCCAGTATGTGTCGGTGCGCGACAACGGCCCCGGCATTCCCGAGAACGAAATCCCCATCGTGCTCCAGGCCTTCGGCCAGGGCTCGCTGGCCATCCAGACCGCCGAACAGGGCACCGGTCTCGGCCTTCCCATCTGCGTGGCGCTGATGCAGATGCACGACGGCACGCTCGATCTTCAGTCCAAGCTTCGCGAGGGCACCGAGGTGACCATCACCTTCCCGCCGTCGCGCGTCATGGAAGTGATGCCGCCCATCGAGGAAGGCTCTTCCGGGCGTGGGAAGCGGGCCGGACAACGCCGCTACGCCTGAGCGCCATTTCGTCCTTTCCAACAATAGGCTATCACTGACACCCGAACCGGAGCCGGTGACGCCATGGATGAGCTTCTGCTTTTCGCCGCCCTCATCGTCCTGACGATCTTCGTCGGCTCGGTGCTCGGCATCATCGCCTTCTCGCGGACCCGGGAACTGCGGCAGCGCGTCGAGCACCTGGAAGCGGCATTGCGCGCGGCGAGACCGCCGGCGCCGCAGGCGGAACCGACCTCCGCGCCCCTCCCCGCCCAATCCGTCGTCGCCGAGGAACCGGAAGCGGCGCCCGAACAGGTCGAAGCCATCGCCGAGCCCGAGCCGTCGGAAGAGCAAGAGGCCGCAAGCGAGCCCTCCCCACCGAACGAGGAAGAAACGCCGGCCGCCGCTCGCACCTCGCTCGAAGAAAAGATCGGCAGCCGCTGGGCCGTCTGGGTCGGCGGGCTGGCGCTCGGCCTCGGCGGCATCTTCCTCGTCCGCTATTCGATCGAAGCCGGGTTGCTCGGCCCGGCGGCGCGCGTATTGCTCGGCCTCGTCTTCTCCGGCCTGCTGCTGGCCGGTGGTGAGTGGCTGCGCCGCTCCGGTTTTGCCGAGGACTCCGGTCCGGCGCGACGCGCCTATGTTCCCGGCGTGCTGGCCGCCGCGGGCGCCGTGTCGGCCTTCGCGTCGGTCTATGCCGCCTACGGCCTCTATGGCCTGATCGGCCCGGCCTTCGCCTTCGTCGCGCTTGGCGCCGTCGGCGTCGCCACATTGGTGCTGGCGCTGCGGCACGGACCGGCGCTGGCGGCGCTCGGTCTCCTCGCCGCTTATGCGACGCCGCTTCTCGTCTCCAGCAACGAACCGGCATTGTTGCCGCTGGTGATCTACCTCGCCGTGGTCTCCGCCGCCACCTATGGCGTCGCGCGCCTGCGCCTGTGGCGCTGGCTGGCTGTGTCGGTGACGGTCGCCAACATCCTGTGGTCACTGCTGCTGTCGGCCACCGTCGTGACCGTCAGCCACGCCGCCGACCAGCTCTATGTCGCCGCCCATTTCCTGATATCGCTGCTCCTCGCCGCCGTGGTCTTCGTGACCAGCCACGCGCCGCGCGATCGTACGGCGGATACTGCCTTCGACAGGACGGCCCTCGTCGTCCTCAGCCTGTTCGCGCTGCCGCTCATCGCCTTCGTGGCCGCCGCCGGAACGGGAACGCTCACCGTCACGCTCATTGCCATTCTGGCGCTCTTGCTGATGGCGCTCGCCTCGGAATGGCCGGCGGCGCGCGGTCTCGCGGTGACGGCTCTCGTCGTCACCCTCCTCGCCTACGGCCTTCTCAACGTGACGGTGTCCAACATCGTCATCGATCCGGTCACCGGTGAGCCGACCGTAGCCGACTTTGCCGACCTTCTGGCCTCGCCTTCCAGCAGCGACTATCTCGGCATCGGCATCCTGCTCGGGCTGATCCTGACGGTGGCGGGCCTTGCCGGCGCCATCGCCGCGCGCGGCCGACCGCAACTTTCCGTGGCCGGCGCCTTCGCGTCACCGGGGCTGATCGCCTTCGCCTACCTCAACACCAGCCGCGACCTCACGGCCTCGCCCGCCTTCGCCGTCGCGGCGCTGGCGGCAGCCATCTATCTCGCCTCCGTGACCGAGTATCTCGGCCGCCGCCTCGCCTCGGACGCCAAGGGGCGCGACGGCGCCATCGCCGCCTATGCCGTGGGCTGCATCACCGCGCTGGGCGCGGCGCTGACCATCGCCTTCGAGCGAGGCATGCTGACCGTCTCTCTGGCGCTGCTCGTCGCCGCCATCGCCTGGGTCGAGACGCGACGCCCGGTGGCCGCGCTGCGCCCGACCGCACTGGCCGTCGCCGTCGTGGTGGTCGCCAGGATCGCCTGGGACCCGCGCATCGTCGGCGACGATCTCGGCACGACCGTGCTGTTCAACCCGTTACTCTATGGCTATGGCGTGCCGACGCTGGCCTTCGCCTACGCCGCCTGGCGCTTCGGCCGCACGCCCGGCGACCCGCGAACCGTTCCGGTGTTCGAGGCGCTTGCCGTCGTCTTCACGGCGCTGACGGCAACGGTCGAGGTCCATCATGCCATGAATGGCGGCGACCTGTTCGCCCCGGTGTCCAGCCTTGCCGAGCAAAGCCTGCTGACCATGGTGATGCTGGCGATCTCGCTCGGCCTCAACTGGCTCGGCGCCCGCCGGCCATCGCCGGTGATGATCTGGGGCGTTCCGCTGTTCGGCGGCTTCGGTCTGGTGATGGCGGCCATCGGCCTTCTCATCGTCAACAACCCCGTGCTGACGGGCGAGCGGATCGACGGCGGCGCCTTCGACGGCACGCTGCTTCTCGGCTATCTCGGCCCGGCGGTGCTCGCCCTCCTGATCGCCGGGGTGGCGCGTCGTCGCACCGACCTGCCGGGCTATGCCGTCGCCATCGCCGCCACGGTCGGCGGCCTGCTGATCGCCATGTGGGCGACGCTCGCCGTACGCGCCGCTTGGCACGGCGGCAACCTCGGCTGGGGCGGCGTGGAGGAAGGCGAACTCTACGCCTATTCGGCCGTCTGGCTGGTGCTGGGCCTCGTCGTGCTCACCGCCGGTTTCGTCACCGCCAGCCGGACGGTGCGCACGGTGGCGGCGGTGATCGTCGCCGGCGTGGTGGCCAAGGTGTTCCTGATCGACACCGCCGGTCTCACCGGTGCGCTCAGGGCCCTCTCCTTCATCGGCCTCGGCGGCGTGCTGGTGGCCATCGGCCTCGCCTACCAGACGATACTGCGTCGCCAGCGAGGTGGCTTGCCGAAGAGCTGAGGCGGACGTACCCTCTCGGCCCGTTCATCAAGGCCCTCGCCATGGTTCCCACCCTGCCGCTCAGGCACCTGCGCCGCCTCGCCGGCATGAAGCAGTCGCACCTCGCCGACCTGATGGGCGTCACACAGTCCACCGTGTCGCGCTGGGAGAGCGGCAGCCTGTCGCTGACGGTGGAACAGGCGCGCGCCTTGCAGGCCATTTTCGCGGCGCGGCCCGATCCGGCGCAGGACGCGGCGCTGAAACGGCTGGTCGAGACGTCGATGAGCCCGGTTCATCTCATCTGCGACCGCACGCACCGCCTGCTGGCGGCGTCACCGGCTCGCGCCGCAGACTGGCGGGCCAACATCGACGACTATCTGGGACGGTCGCTGCTGGTCTATGCCTCGGACGAGATCCTGGCGGCGGAGGCCCGCCTCAAGGACATTGGCTGGTACGACGGAGAGCTCGGATCGCTCGCCTTCGACACCAGCGCCAACGGCGACCCCGACATTCCCATCCGGCCCGGCCCGATGCTGTGGGAACGGGTGCGGCTGTCCGACGGTTCGGCCGGGCGGCTCGTCACATCCTTCTATGAACGGCCCGCATAAAACATGCGTGGAATCTGACTGAAGGCGTTGCTAGCCGTCGTCCAAAAGGACTGACGATGATGACCGGACGCTGGCCGACCATTCTTCTCCTCTGGTTCGCGGGGGTGCTTGCCGCCGCCCAACTCGGCAAGATGGCGGCACTGATACCGGCCATTCGCGCCGATCTCGGCCTCTCCCTGACGAGCGCCGGACTGATGGTGTCGCTGATCGAAGCCGGCGGCGCCAGCCTCGGGGCCGTCGCCGGCATCCTGGCCGCCCGCTTCTCCGGCCGCGCCGTGCTCGCGTTTGGCGCGATCCTCGTGGCGACGGCCGGCATCGCGGCGGCCCTGGCGCCCGATGCGACGCTGCTTTACGCCGCCCGCCTGATCGAAAGCATCGGTTACCTGATGGTGGTCATCGCCGCGCCGAGCCTGATCGCCATGACGGCCGGCCGTGACAGCGGCGCGGCGCTGGCCCTCTGGAGCACCTTCGTGCCCATCGGCATTGCCTCGGGCACCATCCTGTCCGGAGTTGCCGCCAGCTGGGTCGACTGGCGTCTGATGCTGGTGTTCTGGGCGCTGGCCATGCTGACAACGCTGCCGGGCACCCTCCGCCTGCCGGCCATGGCCGAGCATCGCCAGACCGGGTTCGCGGTGCCGCCGCTGGCAATCTGGGCGCTCGCCCTCGGCTTCGGCTTCTACACCACGCTGGAGGTGGGCGTCCTCGGCATGTTGCCGGCCTATCTGTCGGACGCCTGGGGCCTGTCGATCGGCACGGCCGGCGTCATGACCGGCATCGCGTCGGCCGCGACGATCGCCGGCAGTTTCGCAGCGGCGCGCCTGATCGGAAACGGCGATGACGCGCAACGTCCGCTGGCGCTGGTCGCCATCGGTCTCGTGGTGCCGGCAGCGCTGTTCTTCGTCGGCTTTCCCGGCGAAGGTCTTGCGTCGGCGTTGTCGGGTTCGGCCGTCGCGGCGGCGGTGATCGCCGCCAACGCCGTCTCCGGCCTCGTCGCCGCCGTCGCCTTCGCCCGTCTGCCGATGCTGTTGCGCAGAAGCGGCGCGGCCCTGTCGCTGATCACCGCCTCGAACGGCGTGTTCGCCCAGTTCGGCGCGGCGGGGTCGCTGATCGGTCCGCCGCTCGTCGGCTACGTTGCGAGCCGCTGGGGATGGTCGACGGTGGCGCCGGTGGTGGCCGGCCTGTCGATCCTGTCGCTCGCGGGCTTCGCGTTCGGAGAGCGGCTCGCAGCCAGGAGGTGAGGACCGTCACGCCATCAGATGCTCGCGGAGAATCAGGCAGCCCAAGCCGATCAGCACCAGGCCGCCGACCACCTCGGCCGACCGCCCGAACCTGTTGCCGATCAGCCGGCCCATCATCACGCCGCCGGCCGACATCAGGAAGGTGGTGGCACCGATGGCGGCCACGATGACAAGGATATTGGCCTTCACGAAGGCAAGCGAAACGCCGACGGCCATGGCGTCGATGGAGGTGCCGACGGCGGTCAGCACCAGCGTCACCGGGGTGCCGATGAAGCTCGCCTCCGGAGCCCCCTCCTCTTCCTCGCGGAAGGCGAGGAGCACCATGCGGCCGCCGACCAGCGTCAGCAGGCCGAAGGCCAGCCAGTGGTCGAAACTTGCCACGTAGGAACTGGCGGCGGCGCCCGCCGCCCAGCCGAGCAGCGGCGTGATCATCTGCACGATGGCGAAGACTGCGCCGACCAGCAGGGCATCGCAGAAGCGGCACTGGCGCCGCAGGCTGGCGCCACCACCGACGGAGGCGAGCAGGCTGTCGATGGACATGCCTACGGCGAGCACGGCGATGGAGATCGGAGACATCGGCGGGTACCAGTCGAGCGCAGAACCGGATGGCGTCGTCACATCTCGCCCGTAGATGGCGCCACCACGGTCTTGCCGGACCTTTCGGCCGACCGCGCCACGCAATGAGTGCGAGCATGTTGACGCGATCCCGTCTCAATCGACGGTGGCTACTCCCCGATGGGGTTCGGATACCGGCCACCGTCCTCAAAATCAAGCAATTTCAAATACTTATATGAAAATGACATTCATTTGCAAGTAGTGCTCCACATGAGAACAGGTGACCCCAGTCGCTATCGCCCTGACAAAACTGTCCTTCTCGATTCATCTATCCATCCCCCGGATACGATTGGGGGACAGCCCTGCGGCAGGTGAATGGCACCCATGCCTGAAGCGGCCAGCGACACCAAGGCACCGCTGACCGATTCGATTCTTCGAGATCACTTCTCCAGTCGGGAAATGAGGCTCGACGTGTCCCACCGGTTCCCGCCGGAAGCCTGGACATCGGCATAGAACTGATCGACCAGGGCGGTGAGCGGCAGGCGGGCGCCGGTCCGGCGCGCCTCGTCGAGCACGATGCCGAGGTCCTTGCGCATCCAGTCGACGGCGAAGCCGAAGTCGAACTTGCCGGCCGTCATGGTCTGCCAGCGATTCTCCATCTGCCAGCTCTGGGCGGCGCCCTTGGAAATGGCGGAAATGGTCTTCTCGACGTCGAGGCCGGCCGACTTGGCGAAATGGATGGCCTCGGCAAGGCCCTGCACCACGCCGGCGATGCAGATCTGGTTGACCATCTTGGCGAGCTGTCCCGAGCCGGATGGCCCCAGATGAACGATCATCTTGGCATAGGCGTTCATCACCGGTTCGGCCGCCGCGAAGCTTTTGTCATCGCCACCGACCATGATCGTCAGCGCGCCGTTCTCGGCACCGGCCTGACCACCGGACACCGGCGCGTCGAGGAAGTCGAGGCCCAGGGCGGCGGCCTTTTCCTGAAGCTCGCGGGCGACGCCGGCCGAGGCGGTGGTGTGATCGACGAAGACGGCGCCGGGCTTCATGCCGGCGAATGCACCGTCGGGGCCGAGCACGACCGAGCGGAGATCGTCGTCATTGCCCACGCAGGCGAACACGAAATCGGCGTCGGCCGCCGCTTCGCGCGGCGTCGGCGCGGCCCGCCCGCCGAAGGCCTCGACCCAGGCCTGCGCCTTGGCGGCGGTCCGGTTGTAGACCGTCACCTCGTGCCCACCCCGCGTCCGGAGGTGACCGGCCATCGGGTAGCCCATCACGCCGAGCCCGAGAAATACGACCTTTGCCATCATGAACCTCATCTATTCATTTGCAGTGTTTTCGCTTATTGTCGCAGGCGCTTGTTCTTGCCGCATCTAGCAAATGACGCGGTGGCAAACCAGATGGCGGCGATGCCGCGGCGCGGGGAACCCTTTCGCCGCTGACGCGTTGAAGTCACCGACAGGACCAGATTTGGAGGCAATCATGAAAGTTCTCGCTACAGCAGTTACCGTGCTGGCACTCGGCCTTGGCGCCTGCGCCAACCAGACGCCCACCCAGCAGCGCGTCACCACGGGCGCGGCCGTCGGCGCGCTGGGCGGCGCGGCGGTTGGTGCCATTGCCGGCGGCGGCAAGGGAGCCCTGATCGGCACTGCCATCGGCGGCATCGGCGGAGCTGCCATTGCCGGCGCCACCGCGCCGCGCGAGGACTGCATCGCCTACGACCGCTACGGCAAGCCCTACCGCACCGCCTGCCGCTAAACGATCCGGCGCTCTTCCCGACGTCTGCAAGGCCCGAGGCACCCGCTTCGGGCCTTGTCGTTTGTAGCCTTCAGCGCCTGAGGTGGCGGGTCAGGCGACGCTCCATCATCTCCCACAGGCGTCGCAGCACCTCCACCGTGATGAGGTAGATCACCGCCGCCCAGATGTAGATCTGCAGGTCGTAGCTCTTGGAGAAGGCGTAGCGGGTCTGTCCCATCAGGTCGAGAACGGTGATGATCGAGGCGATGGCCGATCCCTTGATCATCAGGATCACTTCGTTGCCGTAGGGGCGCAGGGCGGTGATCAGGGCCTGGGGCAGGATGACCTTGAACATGGTGGTGAAGGGCCGCAACCCGAGCGCGTCGGCCGCCTGCCACTGGCCGGACGGCACCGCCCGGATGGCGCCGGCGAGAATTTCCGCCTGATAGGCCGCCGTATTGAGCGAGAAGGTGAAGATGGCGCAGAAGTAGGCGTCCCGGAAGAACACCCAGAGACCGGCGGCTTTCAGCACGTCGGTGAACTGGCCGGCGCCGTAATAGACGAGGAAGGTCTGGGCCAGAAGCGGCGTGCCACGGAAGAAATAGGAATAGCCGAAGGCGATGCCGCCGATGATCGGATTGTGCGACAGCCGACCGATGACGACGGGGATGGAGATCAGCGCGCCGAGCACGATGGACATCGCCACCAGCTTCACGGTTACCCAGATTCCGCTCAGGATGCGCGGACCGTACTTGGTCACCTTCTCCGGGTCGTAGCCGGAGACGAGCATGTAGACGATCGAGAGGCCGAGGGCCGCCCACAGCATCATCAGGAGCAGCCCAGTGATCCGGGCGCTCGTCCATGTGCGGCGCTTTGCCGCCGGGGGCCGCTCGGTGGAGGGGGCGTCGATATAGGTCATCAATGCCTCCCCTGCCCGCGCTCCGCCCAGGCCGAGACGCGGCGCAGCCCGACGGACGAGATGATCGACATGACGAGGTAGAGCGAGCAGGCCACGAAGAAGAAGAAGAAGGCCTGCTTGGTGACGCCGACGGCGATATTGGTGTTGCGCAGCAGATCGGTGAGGCCGATCACCGACACCAGCGACGTGTCCTTCAGCAGGATGAGCCACAGGTTGGACAGCCCCGGCAGGGCCAACCGGACAAGCTGCGGCAGGATGATGAGCAGCATGGTGCGAAAGCGCGACAGACCAAGGGCGTAGGCGCCCTCGTATTGACCGACGGTGATGCCCTTGAAGGCCGACAGGAAGACCTCGCTGGCATAGGACGAGAACATCAGGGCCAGCGCGATCATGCCGGCGAGATAGCTGTTCACCTCGAAGGGATGTCCGAACAGCAGGCGCCAGAGCGCCGACATGGCCATCTGGCCGCCGTAGTAGATCAGGAACAGCGTGAGCAGTTCGGGAAGGCCGCGAAAGATGGTCGTGTAGACGTGGGCGGCGTTGCGCAGGAGCGGTTCGGACGAGTTCTTGGCGACCGCGATCAGGAAGCCGATCAGCAGGCCGAGCGGCAAGGTCGCCAGCGCCAGCGTCACCGTCACCAGCACACCATGCGCCAGTTCGTCGCCCCATCCGCTGTCGCCGAAGGCCAGCAGTTCCATGTAATTGGCCATCCGGCCGGTCTCCCCGTCCACACCCCTGCCATGATGGCCCGTTCCGCCACCACGTTTTCCCGTCGTTGCGGGACTCTCGCCTTACAACAAGCGCGGGACTGCCGTCAAAAAGCAAATCCCGCGCCGTTTCAATCGGTGATTATGAGTACTCGTAATCAGCCGCCGTAGACGTCGAAGTCGAAGTACTTCTTGTTGATCTCCTGGTACTTGCCGTTGGCGCGGATGGCCTTGATGGCGGCGGAGAACATGTCGCGCAGGTCGGTGTCTTCCTTGCGCACGCCGACGCCGGCGCCGGGGCCATGGATCTCGAGGACCGGGGTGACCATGCCGACCAGCTTGCAGCAGGCGCCGGCCTCGGTCTTCAGCCACTCGGAAAGGACGACGCTGTCGTCGTTGGCGGCGTCGAGGCGGCCGTTGGCGAGGTCGAGCTTGTACTCGTCGGCGGTCGGATAGGTCTTGAGCTCGCTCTCGGTCAGCTTCTTCTCGACATAGTCGGCGTGCATGGTCGACACCTGCGCGCCCACCGTCTTGCCGGCGAGATCCTCAGGCGTGACGCCCTTGATGTCGGTGTCCTTCGGGGCGACGATGGCCGGCGGCGTGTTGTAATACTTCTCGGAGAAGTCGATGACCTTCTTGCGCTCCGGCGTGATCGACATGGAGGCGATGATGCCGTCGAACTTGCCGGCGAGCAGTGCGGGAATCATGCCGTCCCAGTCCTGGGCGACGATTTCGCACTCCACCTTCATCTCCTCGCAAAGGGCGAGCGCGATGTCGACGTCGAAGCCCTTGAGCTTGCCGTCGGTGTCGACGTAGTTGAAGGGCGGATAGGCGCCCTCGGTGCCGATGACGACCTTCTTCCACTCCTTGGCCGACGCGCCGCCGAGCGACAGCGCGAGCAAGGCGGCGGCGGTGACGAGTGTCTTGGCAAACTTCATGATTGTCCCCTCTGAACCTGTTTGATCGACCGCCCCATCCGGCACAAGCGATCGCCCCGACGATCGTTGCGGCCGACAGGCGGCTCCCTGTTCGTTCTCGGCGCGGCCATCGGAGGAACTGGTGTCCTTCCTTGACGTGACCTGCACTGCCAAACCTTCGGCGAACCGACGCTCTGCCTAAACCTTGGGCTGACGGCGATCCGCCTGCATCTTCATCTCATTCCGCGATCGGATGCAACGGGAGACATTATTGCGGCTGCCCAGATTCTGCACGCCGGGAGGATCACGGACGACCCGAGCCGATCAGTTCGGCGGCGAAGGAAAGGTCGTCGGGCGTGTTGATGTTGAAGAACGGATCGACCGTCCCGGCGCCGATGCGGATGGGCGCGAACGGAACGCCGCGCGCGCCCTCGGCGGCGAGAAACGCCCCAACGCGCCGCTCCGTCCCGCCGTCGAGGAACGCCCGAAGCCTAGGCGCCACCGATAGCGGCCACAGCGCGCAGAGCCGCGCCTTCCCGCTCGGCCCCTCGGCGAACAGGATGGTGTCCGACCCATCGGCGCCGGCCGCGAGCGCGTCGGCCAGCCCGGTGGGCAGGAACGGCAGATCGACCGGGACGGTCAGGAGATGGGTGGGAGATGACGGCAGGGTCATCGCGCGAACCAGGCCGGCGAGAACGCCGGCAAGTGGTCCGTCGAAGGTGGTGCTCTCGTCATGGACGACGGGAAGCGCCAGATCGGGCAAGCCGAGGCCGGGCGGCAGGTTGATGGCGAGATCGCCGACCTGCGGCGCCAGCGCCGCCACAGCGCGCGCCAGCAGCGTCGTGCCGGCGAGTTCGATCAGGGCCTTGGGCATCTCCCCGCCCATGCGACTCGAGCGCCCCCCGGCGAGGATGAGACCGGCAAATCTGTTCATCGGGCGATAGAACGGCATAGGAGGAAAACCGGCAAGCCCTCCGGAGTCATCCGCATGATTGCCCTGTCGCAAATACACTCCCGATCGCTCGCTTTATGGATTAGGTAAGAGCCAAACAAATCGGAGCACGCCATGCCAAGCCTCAAGGAACAGGTCGCCGCCGCCCTCAGCAAGCTCTCCATGCCCGGAACCGGCAAGGATATCGTCTCAGCCGGCGCCGTGTCCGACATCTACGAGAAGGACGGCAAGGTGATGCTGTCGATCTCGGTGCCCGCCGACAAGGCAGCTCGGTTCGAGCCCATCCGCGCCGCGGCGGAAGCGGCGGTGAAGGCCATCCCCGGCGTCGTCAAGGCAACGGTGGCGCTGACCGCCGAGGTGGCGCCCGGCAGCACGCCGCCCAAGGCGCCCGCGCAGGACCACGGCCATTCCCACGCCATGCCGGCCAAGAACGGCATCCCCGGCGTCAAGTCGATCATCGCCGTCGCCTCCGGCAAGGGCGGCGTCGGCAAGTCGACCACGGCGGTGAACTTCGCGCTGGCCCTTTCGGCGCGCGGCCTCAAGGTCGGCATTCTCGACGCCGACATCTACGGCCCGTCCGTGCCGCGCCTGATGGGCCTTTCCGGCGACAAGCCCGAGGTCAACGAGGACCGCACGCTGGCGCCGCTCGAAAACTACGGCCTCAAGGTGATGTCGATCGGCTTCCTGGTCGACGAGGAAACGCCGATGATCTGGCGGGCGCCGATGGCGGTTTCCGCCCTGACGCAGATGCTGCGCGAGAGCGCCTGGGGCGATCTCGACGTGCTGGTGGTCGACATGCCGCCGGGCACCGGCGACGTGCAGCTGACCATGGCCCAGCAGGTGCCGCTCACCGGCGCGGTCATCGTCTCCACGCCGCAGGATCTGGCGCTGCTCGACGCGCGGCGCGGCGTCGCCATGTTCCAGAAGGTCGAGGTGCCCGTGCTCGGCATTGTCGAGAACATGGCCTATTTCATCTGCCCCAATTGCGGCACCCACCACGACATCTTCGGCCATGGCGGCGCCGCGCAGGAAGCCCGCCGCATCGGCGTGCCCTTCCTCGGCGAGGTGCCGCTGGAGATGAAGATCCGCGAGACGTCGGACGCCGGCCTGCCGGTGGTGGCGACCGAACCGAGCGGCCCGCACGCCGAATCCTACCTCGCGATCGCCGACCGGGTCCTCGACACGCTGGCCGGCAAGCCCGAGCGGGCGGCGCCGCGCATCGTCATCGAGTAAGGGCAAACGAAACCCCGGCAAGAAAGGGGCGCTTCCGCCAATCGGCGGGGCGCCCTTTTCCTTTCTAGACCGCAGGATCGGCCCGGCTGGCGAGCGTCTGGTGGCGGACCCGCTCGCGGTAGAAGATGTAGATGCCGGAGCCGACGACGATGGAGATGCCGACAAGCGTCAGGAGGTCGGGCACGTCGCCCCAGATGATCCAGCCGAGCACGATGGCGAAAGGAATGGTCGAATAGCGGAACTGGGCGACCAGCGAAATGTCGCCATGCCGCATGGCGTCGACCGAGAACTGAACGCCGAAGATGCAGGTGAGGCCGGCGATCACGATCAGCCCGAATTGCATCATCGTCATCGCCTGCCAGACCTCGGTCGCCGACAGCAGGCCGCAGGCGATGGTGACCATGATCTGGGTGGTCAGCGTCACCACCGCCGAGTTGGTGTCCGGCGCGATAAAGCGGGTGGAGAGCTCGCGGACGGTGACGAAGGCCACCGACAACAGCGGCAGCAGCGCCCAGCTGTTGAAGCCCTCGGGACCGGGGCGAACGATGATGAGGATGCCGAAAAAGCCGACGACCACCGACATCCAGCGCCGCCAGCCGACGAACTCGCCGAGAACGAGGGCGCCGGCAGCCGTGATGGCCAGCGGTGCCCCTTGCGAGATGGCCGACGCGTTGGCGATCGGCAGGTGAACGAGGCCCGAGAGGTAGACCACCGTCGCAAAGCCCTCGCAGATCGAGCGCGTCACCACGAAGCGCGACATCTGCGTCCGCATGCTGGGCAGGAGGCCCATGCGCCAGACGGCGGCGAACACGATGGCCGTCGCAATCAGCGACCGGATGAAGAGCACCTCGCCGATCGGCAGGTCGTCCGCCACGGCTTTGACGATGGTGTCGTTGATGAGAAAGAAAAGGCAGCAGAGCAGCATCGCAACGATGCCGCGCAACGTGTCGCGAAAGTCGGTCATTTGGTGGGAGGCGCCTTCAAAGCGGTCGATTCGGCGCACTATCGTTCATGGAACGATTCACGGCAAGCCGATCGTTCTCACGACGTCTCGGAGACGGATCTCATCGGTCGCCGATCGCCACCACCGTCCGCCCGGCGATGCCGCCGTCGGCGATGCGTCGGGCGGCGTCGATCGCTTCAGGCAATCCGATCACCCGCGTCATCGCCGCGAGGCGGTCACGATCGACGATATCGGCAAGCCGGCTCCAGATCGCCTCACGCCGCGCCGTCGGCACATGGACGCTGTCGACGCCGACAAGGCTGACGCCGCGAAGGATGAAGGGGGCGACGCTGGTCGGAAGATCCATGCCGGCGGCGTTGCCGCAGGCGATGGCCGCGCCGCCCGCCTTCAGCATCGACAGCACATGCGCCAGCACGGTCGAACCGACCGTGTCGAGGGCGACAGTCCAGCGCTCGTGGGCAAGCGGCTTCACCGCCCCGGCGAACGCCTCGCGGCCGATCACCTCGGCGGCGCCGAGCCGGCGCAACCGTTCAGCCTGTTCGGGACGCCCGGTCACCGCCGTGACACTCCATCCTGCCCGCGCCAGCAGCATGACCGCCAGGGAGCCGACGCCGCCGGCCGCGCCGGTCACGACCGCCGGGCCGTCGGCAGGCGCAAGACCGAAACGGCCGAGCCTGTCGAGCCCCTCGGCAACGGTAAGGCCGGCTGTGCCCAGCGCCATTGCCTGCACCGGCGACAGCGTCGGAGGACGACGGACCAGCCAGTCACCCGAAACGCGCATCCGCTCGCTCCAGCCGCCGAGATGCGTCTCGCCGACGCCCCAGCCGGTCAGGATCACCTCGTCGCCCGGCCGCCAGCGCGCGTCTTCCGAGGTCGTCACCGTAGCGGCGACGTCTACGCCGGGTACCATCGGCCAGCGGCGCACCACAGGAAGGCGGCCTGTCATGGCGAGGCCATCCTTGAAGTTCACCGCGGAGGCACGGACGGCAAGCGTGACGTTTCCGTCCATCAGGTCGCTGTCGGAAAGACGGCCGAACCGCGCCTCAGTCTTCCCTTCCCCATCCTGTTCAAGCACCACCGCAGCAAAACCCGTCATACTCAGTCCTTTCAAAGTCATCCGGTCATTTACCACGATGACCTGTCTGCCGATATCCTCAAACCATTAGGCGGTCGGCGTTTATCGCGGAAACCCGCCGCGGCCGTCCCATCGGCCAGAGCGCATTAACGGCTTTTCAAGGTTAATCCGGCAACGTCAGCGCAGGGAGCAGTTTCGTTTCCGTCGTCGTTTGTCCCAGTCCTGTTCCCGCCGGAGGCCGTCAGTCCATGCGTCGCGTTCCTCGTACCAGAGTCCGGCCCGGACACGGGCGCGTCGGGCTCGCCGCCGCAGGCGCATTGTTCGTCGTCGCGGTCGCCTTCCCCACGTCCGTCGCCTATCAGGACATTGCCAGTCTCGTCGTCAACTCCATCAGCCCCGAGACCCGCTGGGCCGTAACGCTCGGCGTCGGCCCCGGCGGAGAAAGCAAGGTGGTCGCTCCCCGCCTCGGCGAGGTCGACGGTTCATCGGCACGACTGGAGATGAACGACGGCTCCATCGTCATCGAAGGCATGGGCGACGTCATCACCGGCGCGGTAAGCAACTCGGCCTTCGTCCCCGACGAGGACCGCATCGACCGCAGCTGGAAGGGCGATCTGCCGATGAGCGTCACCACGCCGCCAACGGCGCGGGGCTTTTCCGCCGGCTCGCTCACGCTCGGCGACGCCAGCCGCCTGACGCCGCCGTCCGTGCTGCCGACCATGGCCTTTTCGGCGTCGTCGGCGCCGCTGTCGGTTCTGGCGGTGTCGCGCTTCATCGGCCCCAAGCCGACGACCGCCGTCGCCGATCTCGCACCGACCACCCTGCCGCAGCCCAAGCCCGACCAGACGTTTCTTGTGGCCGCGAGCTATCCGTCCCGCGCCTATGCGCCCGCCGAAACCGGCGCCGCCGCTTCGGCGCTGCTCGCCGCCTACGCGCCGGACAGCTCGGTAGTCAGCCAGGACATGTTCGCCTCGCTGTTCGCCATGCCGGGCGACAAGCCCGAGCCGCCGCCACCGGTGGTTCGCCCGGGCGATCACTGGTGGGCGGCCAATCCGCTGCCGGCCAACGTCTGGGACGACGCCCAGCAGAAGTGCCTGGCCGAGGCGATCTATTTCGAGTCCCGCTCCGAACCGCGCAAGGGCCAGATCGCCGTGGCGCAGGTGGTGCTCAACCGCGTCAAGAACCCGGCCTATCCCGAAACCATCTGCAAGGTGGTCTACCAGAACCGCGACATGCGCAACGAGTGCCAGTTCTCGTTCGCCTGCGACGGCCGACGCGACGTCATCTTCGACAAGGCATCCTGGCGGCGGGCCAAGCAGCTGGCCGGCGAGGTGACGAGCGGCGCGGCCTGGCTGGACGACGTCGGCACCGCCACCCACTATCACGCGACCTACGTGCGCCCGAACTGGGCCAGCGTCTTCAAGAAGAAGGCCAAGATCGGCCTGCACGTCTTCTACCAGACGATCAATGGTGGCTGGAGCTGAGCCGAGAGGCTCGGCCGGCCGGTTTTGGTGACGATCCATCGGGTTTCTTGTCCATTCGCGCGTCTATTCGGGGATGACATTTTTCCTCGAACCGACTAATCAGACGCAGCATTGCAAGACGACCGGCGACAGGCCGGGAGGACCCGAGGACCACCATGCCCGATCTTCTCATTGAGCTCTTCTCCGAAGAGATTCCCGCCAGCATGCAGGCGAAGGCCGCCGACGATCTCAAGGGTCTGGTGACGAACGGTCTGGTGAATGCCGGTCTGACCTATGAGAGCGCCGGCGCCTTTGCGACGCCGCGCCGGCTTGCCCTCACCGTTCACGGCCTCAACACCCGCTCGCCCGACATTCGCGAAGAGAAGAAGGGCCCGCGCACCGACGCGCCGGCCGGCGCCATCCAGGGCTTCCTGCGCGGGGCCGGCCTCGACGACATTGCCAAGGCGCGCGTCGTCTCCGATCCGAAGAAGGGCGACTTCTACGTCGCCGACCTCGTCAAGCCCGGCCGCGCCGCCGAGACGATCATCGCCGAGCTGATGCCGCAGGTCATCCGCAGCTTCCCCTGGCCGAAGTCGCAGCGCTGGGGTTCGGGCAGCCTGACCTGGGTGCGGCCGCTGCACTCCATCGTCTGCACCTTCGGCCCCGAGACCGAAGAGCCCGTGGTCATCGACTTCGAGGTCGAGGGCATCCGCTCGGGCAACGTCACCTACGGCCATCGCTTCCTCGCCCCCGAGGCGATCAAGGTGAAGCGCTTTGCCGACTATGTCGAAAAGCTCGAGAAGGCCAACGTGGTGCTCGATCCGGCCCGCCGGCGCGAGATCATCCTCGCCGACGCCCGCAACCTCGCCTTCGCCGCCGGTCTTGAGCTGGTCGAGGACGAGGGGCTGCTCAACGAGGTCGCCGGTCTCGTCGAATGGCCGGTCGTGCTGATGGGCGCCTTCGATGCCGCCTTCCTCGACGTGCCCGACGAGGTGATCCGCGCCACCATCCGCGCCAATCAGAAGTGCTTCGTGCTGCGCGACCCCAAGACGGGCCGTCTCGCCAATCGCTTCATCCTGACATCGAACATGGCCGCCACCGATGGTGGCGCCACCATCATCGCCGGCAACGAGCGCGTCATCCGCGCCCGCCTGTCGGACGCCAAGTTCTTCTGGGATGGCGATCTCGCCATTCCGCTCGAAACGCTGGTACCCAAGCTGGAAGGCATCACCTTCCACGAGAAACTCGGCAGCCAGGGCGACCGGGTACGCCGCGTCGTGGCGCTTGCCCGCGACATCGCGCCGCTGGTCGGCGCCGACGCCGACAAGGCCGCCCGCGCCGCCCTGCTCGCCAAGGCGGATCTGCTCACCGGCGTCGTCGGCGAGTTCCCCGAAGTGCAGGGCCTGATGGGTCGCTACTACGCCACCCATGCCGGCGAGGATGCCGCCGTGGCCGCCGCCATCGAAGAGCACTGGAAGCCGCAAGGACCGTCCGACCGCGTTCCGGCGGCGCCGGTCTCCATCGCCGTGGCGCTGGCCGACAAGCTCGACACGCTCACGGGCTTCTGGGCGATCGACGAAAAGCCCACGGGCAGCAAGGACCCGTTCGCGCTGCGCCGCGCGGCGCTCGGCGTCATCCGCATCATCCTCGACAACGGGGTGCGCCTGCCGCTCTCCGCCTATGCCAGCAAGACGCCCGATCTCCTCAACTTCTTCGCCGACCGGCTGAAGGTGCAGTTGCGCGAACAGGGCACCCGCTTCGATCTGGTCGACGCGGTTTTCGCGCTCGGCGGTCAGGACGACCTGCTGCTCATCGTCAAGCGCGTCGAGGCTTTGGGAGCGCTCCTCGCCACCGACGATGGCAAGAACCTCCTGGCCGGCTACAAGCGCGCCGCCAACATTCTCAAGGCCGAGGAGAAGAAGGGCACCACCGTCGCGGACGCCGTCGACGCGAGCCTGTTCAAGGAAGCCGAGGAGAAGACCCTCGCCGCCGCCATCGAGACGGCCGCGCAGGCCGCCCACGATGCCGTCGACGCCGAGAACTTCGAAGGCGCCATGAAGGCGCTCGCCACGTTGCGCGCACCGGTCGATGCCTTCTTCGACAAGGTCCTGGTCAACGACGCCGACGAACGCGTGCGCGCCAACCGCCTCGCCCTCCTGACGGTGCTGCGCAACGCCTGCCACCAGGTGGCCGACTTCTCGAAGATCGAAGGCTGATCTCGATTACGTCAGACAATTCAAGCCGCTTGCCCCTGTGGGCGGGCGGCCTTTTTTGTTCGTCCGCAGAACCAAATCAACTTGAAATCGTTACAAATTCGGCTTTGCTTTTTTTGCGCGCATATTTTGCGAAAACACTTGGCATATACGACTTTCGGCGTATTCTGATTTCAACATCTATCGCCAACCGGATGAGCGCTGTTGACCTTTTCGCTGTTCTCTCCGCACGACCGCCTCGCTTCCATCCTCCTGCCGCATTCCGGCGCCTGCGTCTGTTCCACAGATGGCAGCCATGACATGTCCCACCTGTTGCGGGTGTGGAAGAACGCGACCGTCATCTCCGACAATGAAGGCGGCGATACGGAGGTGCTGGCGGCGGCCGTGCTGCTCCACGACTGCGTCGCCGTCGAAAAGAACTCGCCCGAGCGCCCGCTGGCCTCGCGAATGTCGGCGGACAGGGCGCGCGAGATCCTGACCGGGATCGGCTGGCCGGAGGACAGGCGCGAGAAGGTGGCGCATGCCATCGAGGCGCACAGCTTCTCCGGCGGCATCGAGCCGGTGACGCTTGAGGCACGCATCGTTCAGGATGCCGACCGGCTCGACGCCATCGGCATGATCGGGGCCGCGCGCTGCTTCTACGTCGCAGGCCGCCTCAACAACCATCTCTACGACGCCGGCGACCCTTCCGCCGAGGAGCGGCCCCTCAACGACAGCCGCTTCGCGCTCGATCACTTCATGACCAAGCTGTTCAAGCTGTGCGAGGGCTTCAAGACGGCAACCGGTCGTCGCCTCGCGGCCGAGCGGCACGCGCGGCTGCAACGTTTCTACAACGACCTGCTCGAAGAGATCTGACAGCGGCCTACAGCAGGCCTTTGAGCCGCATCAGCCCCAGCGCGGCGACCGTCGTCGCGTCGCGAATGGTGCCGTCCGCGATCATCGTCTCGACCTCGGCCAGGGAGAAGGCGCGCGAGACCAGATCGGCCTCTTCGGCTTCCAGGGCCGTCGCGCCTCGCACGAGCTCCTCGGCCAGGAAGATGTGATAGCGTTGCGACGAGTAGCCATAGGCGAGGAACAGCTCGCCGACCCTGGTCATCTTCCCGGCGACGATGCCGGTCTCCTCGGAGAGTTCGGCCCGGGCGACTTCCTCTGGTGGCACATCCGGTCGTGTTTCCCAGGAGCCTTGCGGCAGCTCCCAGTAGCGACCGGCGACGGGATAGCGATACTGCTCCACGAGGTGGATCAGGCCGCGCGCCCGGTCGACGGCGGCAATGACCACGAAGTCGGGCTTCTCCACCACGCCATAGATGCCGCGCGAACCATCGGGCCGCTCGATGGCGTCCTCGCGGACGCGCATCCATCGGTTCTCGTAGACGAGGCGGCTTTCAAGGGGGCGAATGTCCACCATCGCTGGAGCCTGTTCGGCGAACTCTGGTTCGCCAACATGCTCCAGCCCTTTGTCGTCAGGCAGTTTCGACCGCAAAACCGGTTCCCACTTTTGCTGAAACTGCTCTAGATCAACCCGTGCTCGGCCATCCAGGCGGAAGTGATCGCGGCCTGGCTGCGCGAGGTGATCTTCAGCGTTTCCAGGATCTTGCCGACGTGCGCCTTGACGGTCGCCTCGGAAATCCCGAGCTGATAGGCGATCTGCTTGTTGAGGAGACCGTCGCCAAGCAGCTGGAACACCTTGAGCTGCTGCGGCGACAGTTCCGCCACCAGCGCCGAACGCTCCAGCACCGCCTGGGACACGGCCGAATTGTCGGCGCCCACTTCGATGATGGTGCCGCCGTCGAGCACGGTCTCGATGGCCGCCGCCAGCATGTCCTCGGACGAACGCTTGCCGATGAAGGCGCGACAGCCGAGATCGAGGCAGCCCTGCGCCAGTTCCTCGCCGGAATTGGAAGAGTAGACCGCGACGAAGGCCTTGGGCGCCAGGGAACGGATGTGCTTGATGGTGTCGAGGCCGCGCATGCCGGGCATGACGAGGTCGGTGATGACCAGCGTGTTGTCCCCGGTATCGAGCACGGCGTCGGCGAGTTCGTCATAGCTGGTTGCCAGGATCGGCTGCCTGAAGCCGAAGCGTTTCTTCAGGATGCGCACCACAGCCGACTGGATGATCGGATGGTCCTCGGCAACGATCGCCGTCCAATTCTGGCCGACGTCGGCCGGCTGTGCGTCTTCTACCCGCTCGTTCATCAATCCACCCTACCCGCTGGAACGAAATGACCATTACATGTTCGGATAATTGGGTCCCCCCGCTCCCTCCGGGACCGCCCAATCGATGTTCTGGTTGGGGTCCTTGATATCACAAGTTTTGCAGTGAACACAGTTTGTGGCATTGATTACATAACGCGGTCCGGTATTTGGCTCGCTTATCCACTCGTACACGCCGGCGGGACAGTAGCGGGCGGACGGACCGGCGAAAACATCGAGTTCGGACATCTTCTGAAGGTCTGGATCGAGCAGCCGCAAATGCACTGGCTGGTTCTCTTCGTGGGCCGTGCCCGACAGGAAGACCGAGGACAGCCTGTCGAAGGTGAGCTTGCCGTCCGGCCGGGGATAGTCGATCGGCTTGAAGCCCGCCGCCGGCTTCAGGCAGTCGGCATCGGTCTTGCCGTGGCGCAGCGTGCCGAAGGGCGAAACGCCGAGCAACGTTTCCAGCCACATGTCCAGGCCGCCGAGAGCGATTCCGAACAACGTGCCGAACCGTGACCACAGCGGCTTGACGTTGCGTACGCGCCTCAGATCCTTGCCGATGGCGGACGCCCGCCAGCCGGCCTCGTAGGATGCCAGTTCGTCAGCGGATCGGCCGGCGGCCAAGGCTTCGACGACCGAGTCGGCGGCGAGGATGCCGGAGTGGACCGCATTGTGGCTGCCCTTGATGCGCGGCACGTTCATGAAGCCGGCCGAACAGCCGACCAGCGCTCCGCCGGGGAAGACGAGCTTGGGCACCGACTGCCAGCCGCCTTCCGTGAGGGCCCGTGCGCCGTAGGAGATGCGCTTGCCGCCCTCGAACGTACCCCGGATGAGCGGGTGCGTCTTGAAGCGCTGGAACTCCTCGAAGGGCGAGAGGTAGGGGTTCTCGTAGTTGAGATGGACGACGAAGCCCACCGTCACCTGATTGTTGTCGAGGTGGTAGAGGAACGAACCGCCGCCGGTACCGCTACCGAGCGGCCAGCCGAAGGAGTGCTGGACAAGGCCCGGCTTCGCCTTGTCGGGCGCGACCTCCCACAGCTCCTTGATGCCGAGGCCGAACTTCTGCGGCTCCCGGCCCTCATCCAACCGATAGCGCTCGATCACCTTCTTGGACAGCGATCCGCGCGCGCCCTCGGCGAACAGCGTGTATTTGGCGAGAAGAGCCATGCCCCTCTGGTAGGTGGGGCCGGGCTCTCCGTCCTTCTTCACGCCCATGTCGCCGGTAGCGACGCCGATCACCTTATTGTCGTCGTCGTAAAGCACCTCGGCGGCGGCGAAGCCCGGATAGATCTCGACGCCGAGCGCCTCGGCCTTTTGCGCCAGCCAGCGGCAGACGTTGCCCAACGACACGGCATAGGCGCCGTGATTGCTCATCAGCGGCGGCATCAGGACATTCGGCAGGCGGATGCCGAACGTCTTGAACAGGAAGAAGAACCGGTCGTCCGTGACCGGCGTCTTGAACGGGTTGTCCGGATCGTCGCGCCAGTCGGGCAGAAGCGCCGAGATGCCGGCGGTATCGACCACAGCGCCGGAGAGAATGTGGGCCCCGACCTCCGAGCCTTTCTCCAGCACCAGCACCGAAACATCCTGCCCGCTCACGGCAGCCTGCTGCTTGATGCGGATGGCGGCGGCAAGTCCGGCCGGGCCGGCACCGACGATCACGACGTCGAATTCCATGGACTCGCGCTCGGGCAGCTCGGTGATCATGAGTGTCTCTCTGTTCGGGTAGCGGATCGCCATGGCGCGTGCATCATCCGCGCCAAGGTCGCCCGGCGGCACCTGGGTGGAAACACGGATGGTGCGCACGGCAGCCCTTCAACCACGATCCGGTGATGCGATCAAACGCTTTCGGGACGGGCTTTGTCGCCTTGGGTGGGGTGCGACGTTTCCTCGCCGGCCATCCTGCTCTATAGAAGGGCCATGCCGTCCGATCCGACGCCCCTCCCCCCCGGCTTCGATGCCGCCGCGACCCTTCTCGAATGGTACGCGGCGATGGGCGTCGACGTGACCTTGGCCGACGCGCCGGTCGACCGGTTCGCGGAAAGCGCCAAGGCCAAGGAGGCGGCGGAAAGCCGGGCGGCCCGCCGGCAGCAGGCGGTCGCCCCGCGAGGCCCTGCTCCGACCGTCGATCTTGCTCCGCAGGGTGCTGGTGTCCGTCCGTTGAGCCCGATGGGTCAGACGGCGCAAGTGCCGACCGAGGCGACGGTGATGGAGGCGCGCGCGGCCGCCCAGTCGGCCAAGACGCTCGACGAACTCAAGGCGCTGATTCAGGCGTTCGACGGCTGCAACCTCAAGCTTACCGCCAAGAACACGGTGTTCGCCGACGGCAACCCCGCGGCGAAGCTGATGCTGATCGGCGAAGCGCCCGGCCGCGACGAGGATATCGAAGGGCGCCCCTTCGTCGGCCGCTCCGGCCAGTTGCTCGACCGGATGCTGCACGCCATCGGCTACGGCCGCGCCGAAAACGCCTATATCGCCAACGTCATCTACTGGCGTCCACCGGGCAACCGCGACCCGTCCGACGTAGAGGTCGCCATCTGCCGGCCGTTCATCCTCAGGCAGATCGAGCTGGTCGACCCGGAGCTGATCGTCTTTCTCGGCGCACAGCCGGCCAAGGCGCTTCTGGGCGGAGACGCCGTGAAGCAAGGCATCAACAAGCTGCGCGGGCGCTGGTGCGAGCTGGAAGTCGGAACCAAGCGCTTCAAGGCGTTGCCGACGTTCCATCCCGCCTATCTCTTGCGGACGCCGATCAAGAAGCGCGAAGCCTGGCGCGATTTCCTGACGGCCAAGGTCTTCCTTGAAAACGGCGGCATGCTACCGCCGGCCTGAGACGAGAAAAAGGGCGGCAACCCCATGGAGGCCACCGCCCTTCTTGTCGATATCGCAGAAAACTCAGTGCAGCAGCTTGCCCGCGACCGAGGCGACGCGCGCGCCATAGGCACGAGCCGTTTCCAGGTCGCCGGTCGGGATCTCGTTGGTTCCGGCATCGGACGGCGCCGAAACCAGCAACCCCACCGAACCGCCGAGGTTGTTGACGTCGTCGCGCGTCGACGCCTTGGTGTTGGCCGGCATCAGGCCGAGGCTGACCCAGATGCCGCCATGCTGAGAAGCAAGCGTCTGCAGGCCGATCAGCGTCACCTGCTTGTCGCCGTTGAGGCTGGCCGAGTTGGTGAAGCCGCCGAACACCTTGTCCTGCCACTTGCGGGTGAACCAGGCCTTGGAGGTGGCATCGGCGAATTTCTTGAACTGCCAGCTCGAGTTGCCCATGTAGGTCGGCGTGCCGAAGATGATGGCGTCGGCCGCATCCAGCTTGGCCCAGCCCGCTTCGCTGACGTTGCCCTCGGCATCGATGGGGATCAGTTCTGCCCCGGCGCCGGCGGCGACTTCCTTGGCGACGACTTCCGTGTGCCCATATCCCGAATGATAAACGATTGCGACCTTGGCCATATCAAACCTGTTCCTTGTCGGGGTGACGACCCCGTCATTCGATGAGCGCCCATGGGCGCGAGACTGGTGCAATCCGGACGGTTCGCGGCGCCAATCGCGCAACGCAACGCCATGAAGCGCCCTGTAAAAAGTGCTTAATCCGAATTGCGAATATAGGAATAGTTTCACGATCGTCGGGCTTCAAGAGAAGCCACGTTCCGGCGCAGTCAACACATTGTCAATGTGACGTGAACAAAACCTTCGACTACCTGTCGATGCTCGGCGCGGAATGCGGACGTGAGGGAAAAGGCCAGTCGGTCTGTAAGCCGGGTTCTGTGAGCGGTTTCCCGCCCGACGACCATTCATCTGGGACGCCCGTCGCCGAACGCCTCTTGCAACCAACCCGGACGACTGACCCGGAAACAGGCTGGGCCGAGGCCCGCGTCATCCCTATTCGGTCTTGCTCCCGGTGGGGTTTGCCCTGCCGGTCCCGTTACCGGGCCCGCGGTGGTCTCTTACACCACCTTTTCACCCTTACCCCGGCGCACCGGGGCGGTCCGATCTCTGTGGCACTTTCCCTGAGGTCGCCCTCGCCGGGCGTTACCCGGCACCGTGTTTCCGTGGAGCCCGGACTTTCCTCCCGGACGGGCTTTCGCCCCTTGTCCGCGCGGTCGTCCAACCGACTGGCGGGAGCCGTGTGGCATGCCCCCGCCGGAAGGTCAAGATCTCAGCCTCAGTCGCCGGCGCGCCTCCGGCGCTTGGCTTTCGCTCCGCTTCCGTCTTTCGGGAGGCTGCGCACCGAAAGACTCGCTTCGCGCGGCGCCGCTTGGCGCCGGAAGCCGCTGGAGGCGGCTTCGGGATGGCGGCTTCAGAGCGAGGCGACGTAGGTGGTCACTTCGGAGCAGTAGGCGCGAGACGTGCGGTTCATGCGGGTCGCGCCGTGGCCGGCGTTGTAGCGGAGAATGGTGCCGCAGGTGTCGCCACCAGCCAGCTTGTAGGCGCCGGCCAGGTAGGCCATGCCCCACTTGAGGTTGGTTTCGACGTCGTAGAGGCCGGCAGCTGAGCCGGAATAGCCGAGACCGCGCGCCGTCTGCGGCTTGATCTGCATGAGGCCGATTTCGCCGTGGCGACCACGCGCCTTCGGATTGAACCGGCTCTCGTGGCGAACCACCGCCTCGGCCAGTTCGGCCGGCAGGCCGGCGGCCTTGGCATGGGCCGCGATGCGAGCACGGAGAGCGGCACTGGCCCCTCCCTTAGGGACGGAGGTATCGAAATTCTCGGTCGTGACGGTGTCGGCCTTGGACTTGGTGCCGAACCACAGTTCGAAAAGGCTGTCCGGCTTGTCGGCGTCGGCGACGGCAGTGGGCACGTCGGCCTTGTCGGAAAGGGTGGCATCGGCCATGGCGGGCACCACGAAGGCACCGACAAGAATGGTGGTGGCTGCAAACGTCTTGATCAGGGTCATGCGGTCTCTGTTCCATTGCCCTCCCAGCGGTGGGCAAGGAACTGCCGGACAAATCGGGCCATGCAGGGCCGTCAATGTGGCACATGACAGCCATGCAGCCCCGGAATCGTCCCGATCTTCGCCGCATTGATCGCGCAGCCGGCGAAGGATCAGAGCCCGCGAGACGCCTCGAAGGCGGCCGCGACGCGTTCGAGCGTATCGAGCGTCGAAAGGTCCGCTCGACCGTCGATATGGGTCGGCCGCCAATGGCGCTGGAAGGCGCGGACGACGATTTCCGTACGCTCGTCGAAGATGCCACTTGGTGGGACATCAAACCCGACGGCCGACAAAAGACGTTGCAGATCCAGTACCTTGTCGCCCTCGTCGCCGAAGCCCAGACTGTCGCCATGATCGAGCGGCGCCGATGGCACCCACAGGCCGATGCCGAAGGCGGCGCACCATTCCCAGGGGAACAGCTCGCCCGGATCCTCCTTGCGATCGGGCGCTATGTCGGAATGGGCCACCACCTGATGCGGCGGAATGAAGTGGCGGGCGAAGATCGAGCGGCACAGCCCGATTACCGCCTCAATCTGCCGGTCGGGAAACGGACGATAACCGAACTCGTGGCCGGGATTGGCGATCTCGATGCCGATGGATCGCGAGTTGAGGTCGGTGACGCCCCGCCAGAACGAGCGGCCGGCGTGCCAGGCGCGGCGGTGTTCGTCGACCAGCTGGAAGACGCGGCCGTCCTCGAAGACGACATAGTGGCTCGATACCTGCGAGCGAGGGTCGCACAGCCAGTCGCGGGCGCCCTCTTCGGAGCGCATGCCGGTGTAGTGCAGAACCAGATGATCGATGGCGTTGCCGGGCGGCCGATGCCCCGAGTTGGGCGAAGACCAAGCGCGATCGATGTCATGGGGGGTCATTGCGGCGGCTGCAGCTTCTTCCACGAGAGCGTCGGAAAGTCGTAGAGCGCGCCGGTCCGCCCGTCGGTCGCCTCGAGGATCGAGACGATGTGGGGCGCGAGATCGGCCGGGGTAGCGAGCGTGTCCGGGTCCTCGCCGGGCATGGCCTGGGCGCGCATGCGCGTCCGGAGCGGTCCGGGGTTGAGAAGGTTGACGGAGATGCCGAAGTTCCTGACTTCCTCGGCATAGGCCATGGCGAGCGCGTTGAGCGCCGCCTTCGTCGAGGCGTAGAGGCCCCAGAAGGGGGCGCCCTTCCAGGCGGCCGCCGACGAAACGAACAGGCAGCGGCCAGCCGACGACTGACGGAGAAGCGGATCGAAGGAACGGATCAGGCGGTAATTGGCCGTCACGTTGATGGAGAAGGCCTGATCCCACTTCTTCGGATCGATATGGCCGACTGGCGCCAGGCCGCCGAGAAGGCCGGCGTTGCCGACCAGCGCGTCGATGCGGCCGAAGCGCTGGTTGAGCGCGGCGCCAAGTTCATCGATGCGGGCGGGATCGGCGAGATCGAGCGGCACCAGCGAGGCAGAGCCGCCGGCGTCGCGGATGGAGTCGTCCAGTTCCTCAAGCCCACCTTGCGTACGGGCGACGGCGACGACGTGCCAACCGGCGCGTCCGAGCGCCAAGGCCGCCTCGTAACCGATGCCGCGCGAGGCGCCGGTCACTACCACGATGCGTTTTTCGGTCACCTCACCCCTCCCGGTTCGCGATCAGCCGGCATCGGCCAGAAGCGACAGCTGCCGCACGGGACCGGAGCCGGAGGCATCGGTCAGCGCGGTCGGATAGTCGCCGGTGAAACAAGCGTCGCAGTACTGCGGGAGTTCGTTGTTCCGGGCGGCGGAACCGACGGCGCGATAGAGGCCGTCGATCGACAGGAAGCCGAGGCTGTCCACCTGGATATAACGCGTCATCTCCTCGATCGACATACGCGAGGCCAGGAGCTTGCCCTTTTCCGGCGTGTCGACGCCGTAGAAACACGAGTCGGTTGTCGGCGGCGAAGCAATGCGCATGTGCACCTCGGACGCGCCGGCTTCGCGCATCATCTGCACGATCTTCAGCGACGTGGTGCCGCGCACGATGCTGTCGTCCACCAGGACGATGCGCTTGCCCTCGATGACCGTACGATTGGCATTGTGCTTCAGCTTGACGCCCATGTGACGAATGGTGTCGGTCGGCGAGATGAAGGTGCGGCCGACGTAGTGATTGCGGATGATGCCGAAATCGAACGGGATGCCCGACGCCTCGGCAAACCCGATGGCCGCCGGCGTGCCGCTATCGGGCACCGGGATTACCACGTCGGCGTCGGCCGGCGTCTCGCGCGCCAGCTCGGCGCCGATGCGCTTCCTGACCTGATAGACCGACGTGCCGGCGTAGACCGAATCCGGCCGGGCGAAGTAGACATACTCGAAGATGCAGAAGCGGGACGGCCGGCGGTCGAAGGGGCGAAGGCTCTCGATGCCGCGCTCGGTGACGACCACCATCTCGCCCGGTTCGATCTCGCGGACGAAATGGGCGCCGATGATGTCGAGCGCACAGGTTTCGGAAGCGAGGATGACCGCGCCATCGAGATCGCCCAGGATCAGGGGACGGATGCCGAAGGGATCGCGGCAGCCGATCATCTTCTCCTGGCTCATGCAGACGATGGAATAGGCGCCTTCGACGGTGCGAAGCGCGTCGACCACCTTGTCGACCAGCGCCGCCTTCTGGCTGGTGGCGACGAGATGGAGAATGGTCTCGGTGTCGGAGGTCGACTGGAAGATGGCCCCCCGGCGCTGCAGATCGCGCTGGATGGTCATGGCATTGGTCAGGTTGCCGTTGTGGGCCAGCGCGAAGCCGCCGGCCGACAGTTCGGCGTAGAGCGGCTGGACGTTGCGGAGGCCGGAGCCGCCGGTGGTCGAGTAGCGCGTGTGGCCGATCGCCCGGTTGCCCGGCAGGCGGGCCAACACCTTGGCCTTGGTGAAGTTGTCGCCGACGAGGCCAATATGCCGCTCGGTGTAGAACTCCTTGCCATCGAAGGTGGTGATGCCGGCCGCCTCCTGTCCGCGATGCTGCAGGGCGTGCAGGCCCAGCGCGGCGAGAGCGGAGGCATTTTCCACGCCGAACACGCCGAAAACGCCGCATTCCTCGTGGAATCGGTCGTCATCGTCGGCGGCGGAGAATGGGCTGAGGGTGAAATCGTCCATGGTCGGCCTACCCACTTTCGAGATTTCATCTGATCCCGGCTGGTTGCCTCGCAAGGCCGGGGATGCCGAAAAATCCGAGGCGTCTCGCCGGACTTTCCGAAAGGCAAACATCAAAAGCCGGCCTTGGCCGGATTTCACATCGGCGGCACGCACGTCCCGCAAGCGCTCCGAGCGCCAGAGTCCTTCGCGCAGGCAGGCATATAAAGCATTCGGCCCAGTCTTCAAAACGTCAAATGCGCCGGACGGATCCGACGCATTCGCATATCGCGGCCTGAAGCCGGCTCACGGCTTGGGCGAAGAGGTCGACTGGATGAGCTGATCGAGGCCGTTCTGCTCGCCCTGCCGGTAGGCGCCGTCATTGGGCGCGACGGCCGGCGGAGCGGTTCCGGGAGCGGCGTCATCGACGGGCGGCGGCGCATCGTCGCCATCCGGCATGGGCGTGCCGTCATCGATGCTCGGATTCTGGAACTGATCGAGGATCTGCTTTTCGGGATCTTCGGGCAGGGCCGCCATCAATTGGGCGCCAAGGGCATTGAGCAGGGGCCGCGACTTGGCCTCAGCCACCCATGACGGCTGCGAGGCCTCGTCATGAATGAACCAGTTGAAGAACAGCATGCCGACGACGACCAGCAGCAGGCCGCGCGCGGCGCCGAACACGAAGCCGAGCGTCCGGTCGAGCGGGCCGATGCGGCTGTCGAGCACGTAATCGGAGATGCGCATGGTGATGAAGCTGACGATGATCAGCGTGATCACGAAAACGCCGCCGGCCGACGCCACCAACGCCAGCTGCTTCTGCGAGATGTGCGGCTGAACAAAGGGAAGGACGTCGTCATAGAGCAGGAACGCAGCCACCGCCGCTGCGACCCAGGCAGCAATCGACAGGACCTCGCGCACGAAACCGCGGATCATGGCGAGCAACGCCGAGATCAACATGACAACAATGAGGATCCCGTCGAGTAGAGTAATCGACATCTCTGCCCCTTTGGCGGCTGAAGCCCGGCCCCTGATTCCTTCACGCCGTTACCGAATTAACGGTAATGGCCCGAAGTGGCAAATTCAATCAATGACAGCAACGACATGTATCCTCGTTTGGATTATCCACGCTGCTCGCGGCGAGGCGCGCCCGTGCCGTCGGCGGCGATGCGCGTGACGAGATCGACGAGTTGGGCGACCGCTGCCCGCTTCAATCCGTTCGGCGCCTCGCCGCTTGTCAGCTTCGGCCCCACGGCGCGAACGAAGCCCAGCTTTTCGGCCTCCTTGAGGCGGGCGGCGGCGTGGGCAACGGGGCGGACCGCCCCCGACAGGCTGACCTCACCGAAATAGACGCAGTCGTGCCCGAGCGGCGTGCCGGCCAGCGAGGAGACCAGCGCCGCGGCGACGGCGAGATCGGCCGCCGGCTCCTGGATGCGGAGCCCGCCCGCCACCGCCAGGTAGACGTCGTGCTGACCGAATCGTACGCCGCAATGCGCCTCCAGAACGGCCAGGATCATGGCGAGGCGGCTGCCGTCCCAGCCGACGACGGCGCGGCGCGGCGTGCCCAGCGACGTGGGCGCCACCAGCGCCTGGATCTCGACCAGCATCGGGCGCGTGCCTTCCATGCCGGCAAAGACGGCGGCGCCGGCCGACGAGCCGTCGCGCTCGCCCATGAACAGTTCGGACGGGTTCGGCACCTCGCGCAAGCCACCGCCGGTCATCTCGAACACACCGATCTCGTCGGTGGGGCCGAAGCGGTTCTTGACCGAGCGCAGCACGCGGAAATGACGGGCGCCGTCGCCCTCGAAGTAGAGGACGGCGTCGACCATGTGTTCGACGACCCGCGGACCGGCGATCGAGCCGTCCTTGGTGACATGGCCGACGAGCACGACCGTGGCGCCGCTTTCCTTGGCGTAGCGGACCATCGCCTGGGCGGCGGTGCGCACCTGCGTCACGGTGCCCGGCCCGGATTCGACCACTTCCGTCCACAACGTCTGGATGGAATCGATGACGACCAGATCCGGGACAGGGCCATCGGTAAGCGTCGTCAGGATGTCCTCGACGGAGGTTTCGGCGGCGAGCGCCACCGGCGCGTCGGACAGCCCCAGTCGTTCGGCCCTGAGGCGCACCTGGGCCACCGCCTCTTCTCCCGAGACGTAGACGACGCGCGCGCCCTTGCGGGCCAGCGTCGCCGCCGCCTGGATGAGTAGCGTCGACTTGCCGATGCCGGGATCGCCGCCGACCAGCAAGGCCGACCCGCGCACGAAGCCGCCGCCGGTGACGCGATCGAGTTCGGCGATGCCGGATTCGAGGCGCGGCGTCTGCGCAATCTCGCCGGAAAGCTCCACCAGAGGCACGACGCGCCCCTTGCGCATCGGTCTGCCCTTCTGGCCGAAGACGGCCGAGCCGATGCTGCCGCCGCCGCCCACTTCCTCGACGAACGAGTTCCAGGCGCCGCAGGCCTCGCACTTGCCCACCCAGCGCGGACTGACGGCGCCGCAGGACTGGCAGACGAATTGGGTGGTGCGCTTGGCCATGACAACTCCGGCTGATGATAGCGGTCGTCCAACAAATCTTGGGACAGGGTTGACGGAACATGACCGAATGTTCCCGTTTTGTCCATGGAAAAACATGGGCCGCTGCCATGCGCCCAGGGAAAAGCATCTTCGCTGCAATGGTTTGGAACATTCCGCACTTCAGAGGAGTTCCAAAGGTCTAGGGCGCGCCGAACGCCTTAGTTTTGTCGTCATTAGCCAACAAACAACGCTTCTAGCGTATGTGTTCTCCCGTAGCGGGAGCCAAGGACCTACCATGAACCCGACCAAGACCATGATCGCCGATGCCCTTCGTCGCTTCCAGATCGAAGCCACGCCGGCCTGGACCAGCATTGCTGCCGGCGGCGATGCGCCCGAGCTCGATCACATCGAGCCGCATTCCAACACGATCAGCACCGTCGACTGCCTGTTCGACGGCAATGCGACTATCATCCTGAAGGGCGAGCGCTCTCTCCCCGCGCGCATCTTCGGTCGGTTCGATTCCCGTCGTGCCGAGGTCGAGCGGATCATCATCGCCGCCTGAGAGCCCCATGAAAAAGCCGACCGGCGGGCCTCCACCGATCGGCTTCTCAAGGGCTGGACTGCGCGCTCAGATCACGCCGGCCACAATGGCGACGACGAATAGAAATGCCGCGCAGACGACGAGGGTGTTGAGACTACGGGTTAGGCTCATCGCGGGTCTCCTTCGTGCTTTCGCGACCGTTCCATTGCCTGTGCGGCATCTCCCTGGCGGTCGCCAAAACAGTACGTTTCAACCTGTTCATGAGCTCCGCCGACGGCGGAACCGTTTTTTCACGCGGCCGCCGCACCATGCGAGGCCGCCCACCCAAGCGATCGGGCTTGAGCAGATTCTTAACCAGCTCTTGACGAAGCGCAACCAATTTCGGCCTCGCGGCCATGGGCAATAAGGCGATGGTGTTCTAACCGTCTGCCATAAAACCGGAATTTCTTTCCACACGCCCCGGTTCCACGCCGCAAGCCGTGGAAAACCCTGCCCGGATCTGTCCGAAACGGCGGACTCAGGTCGTGAAAAGGTAGTTCCGTATCTCGGACGCCTGATGCTCGATGTCGGCCACCCGATGCTTGACGACGTCGCCGATCGACACCATTCCGACCAGCTTTCCGTCCTCGACCACCGGCAGGTGGCGGAAGCGGCCGGCCGTCATCATGTCCATGAGATCCTCGACGATGTCGTCGCGCGTGCAGGTGCTGACCTTGCGCGTCATGTGCGCGGTCGCGAGCTCTTCCAGCACCCGTGCGCCATGCAGCGCCAGCGACGCCACGATGTCTCGTTCCGACAGGATGCCTATGACGCGGCGGTCGTCATCGACGAAAATCAACGCGCCGATCTTGTTGCCCGCGAGGCGCGCCACCGCCTGCCCGAGCGTCATCGAGCGGTCGCCCGTGACCACGTCATCGCCCTTGACGGATAGAATCTGTCTGACAGTCGTCATGTCCATCCCTCCAGCTCGTTCCATGACAAGGAGGCCGCCCGTTTTTCGGCGGTCCTGTCCCGTCGCCCCGTTCACAGAATGGAGTGAAACGCGGAATCTGGCAAGGCCGACCTAGGGATTTTCCCTTAGCTGGCCCGATCTATGGCCGACGGCCTGGGATCGAACAGGGAAAACAGGAGGATACCGACGATGTATCCGAGCGCGTTCTGCAGAAGCGCACGGCCGTCGAGGCCGGACGAGGCATAGAGTATGGCAAAAAGCGCGTTGGCGGCGAAGATGAAGCCGAGCAGTTGCAGCACGCGAACGTTCGACCACATCTCGATGATGCCGAGGGCCGGTTGGCGCCAGGCGTCGCCGCCCATGGTCATGATGCCGCCGAGCCCGGCCGCGTAGATGAAGCGGATGGCGGCGCCGAGCAGGGCCGCGACCACGAAGTTAGGCCCGAGCAGGACCGTTTCGCCGCTTCCCGCCAACAGCCAGAACAAGGCGGCGCCGATCGCGGATGCCGCGGCGGAGAAGCCGACGAAGCGCCAGGGTCCGAACCGCCGCGCCACCGCCGTGCCGAAGGCGGTCAGCCAAAGCATGTCGAAGATGAGGCTCTGCAGCGAAGGACTGATGAAAGAGTAGGTGAAGGGGCTCCAGATGCCGGCCGGCCAGCCACCCGGGAAGCCATCCCCGGACAGCAGATACTGGTAGCGCATCGGCGTGAAGCAGAAGGTGAGCAGAAAGGTCGCCGCCCCGTCCCCACCAAGGTACCAGGTGCGACCGATGAATATGCCCGCCGACAACAGGATGAAGGCCAGGATCACCCGCGGCAGGTTGAACATCGGCTCGTGGTTGTCGTTGTCACCCTGCATCGCGGCTTCCTCAACGCCCGCCTTGCCGCGAGCCACGACAGCGCTTTATCGCAAAGGCGGGAGCCGTGCCAGTGCGTCTTCAAAAAGAGACAGTAGGGGCCAGCGAGTGCCGCGATGACGCAGATGGAAGAATCACTCAAAACGCAACAATCGCGATAACCGATTGTAAACCCTTATTGGGCCCTGAGGCCCGATCGCGGTAACCAAGACGCTCCGGCGGAGTTACCCCCGCGTCATGGCCCGTTTTTACCCTCAAAAGGCCGGGAAACGGCCATCCGAGGGTCCATCGCTTTTCAACCGCCGGTCCCCGCCCATCCGAGAAGATTGGGGACAACGGGCGTCTCCTGGCACGAGGCCTGCTCGGGAATCGCCAGGTTGGGTTAGGACGGGGTGCCCCTGTGCCGAAATGGCATGGCGCTTCGTCCGCCACAGGCAACATGAGCCTTGTCGGTCTGGTCTTGCGGGGATTTCGATGAAAAGCGTCGTCGCGCGTTCTCTTTACGATTATTGGACGAGCCTGCGCGGTCAGCGGGCGGCGCCGGAGCGAAACGAGGTGGACCCGGCGGCCATTCGCGGTATTCTTGGCGACACGTTCATTCTCGAGGCGCTCGATCGCCACAACTATTCCTTCCGCCTCGCGGGCACGCGCATCTGCGCTGCCTATGGCCGCGAACTGAAGGGGCGCAATGTGCTCGACTTCTGGTCGGGCAAGGACCGGGAATCCATCGCCTGCCTGCTGGCGGCTGTGGTCGAGGACGGCGCCGCCGCCGTGTTCGGCCTCAACGCGACCAACGATCGCGGTCAACTGATGCCGGTGGAGGTGATGTTCCTGCCGCTTCGTCATCAGGGACCGAACCACACCCGCATTCTCGGCTGCTTCGCCCCCATGGACCAGCCCTACTGGCTCGGCCTCTATCCGGTGGTCCGCCAGCCCCTGCAGAGCCTCCGGCTGATCTGGCCGGACGAGAAGCCGGCCTTCCTGCTCACCAGCGAGAAGGTCGACGGCACCCACGCCCGGGCGCCCATGCGCCACGAGCCGCCGCCGATCAGCATCGATCGCCGCCGTCCGGCGCCGCATATGTTGCCGGGCCGGACCTTCCGCCACTTCCGGGTGATCGAAGGCGGCCGGGCCGACTGAACAGGTCGCCGGGGCCGACCACTAAACTCAATCTTAAGGTTGCGTGCTTAGCTTTGCAGGCTGAGCGGCCGCGTTTGGCCGACCAGTGGAAAGCGGCATGGCAACCCTCGCGGCTCCGACGCCTCCTCGTGCGAGCAAATTCCCCAAGCCGGAACGTCGGCGGTTTCAACGCGTCAAGATCGACGTGTTGGGCCGCTTCATGCTGCCCAACCGCACCGAGTATCCCTGCCAGGTTCAGGACATGTCGCCCGGCGGCGCCGCGCTGATCACGCCGGTGGCCGGCGAACTGGGCCAGAGGGTCGTCGCCTATATCGACCACGTTGGCCGCATCGAAGGGCAGATCACGCGCCTGTTCGAAGGTGGTTTCGCCATGACGGTGAACGCCACGGCCGGCAAACGCGAGAAGCTGGCCGCGCAGCTGACTTGGCTCGCCAACCGCGACACCCTGAGCCTGCCCGAGGATCGTCGCCACGAGCGCATCACGCCGCAGCGCCCCTTCTCCAATCTGGTGCTGCCCGACGGCCAGGAAAGCCGGTGCAAGATCATCGACGTGTCCCTGTCCGGTGCGGCCATCGCCACCACCGCCAAGCCGCCGCTCGGTACCTCGATCACGCTCGGTCGCATGCGGGCGCGCGTCGTCCGCCACTTCGGCGACGGCATCGCCGTTGAGTTTGCGATGCTGCAGTCCGAGGACATGCTGAAGAACAATCTCTGACGGACCTGGCAACTAGCCCTCGTCCGGCGTTTCCTTTTCGATAACCACACCGCCATTCCGACACTGTCCGGCCGCCTTTTCGGCAGGGCGATGACGGCGAAGCCGCGCAAAGAGCCCGCTTCGTAGTGTCCCTCTTTTCCCACCCGTCACTCGAGCGACCTGTGCCAATGGCGAACACATCCGCCTGGCAGGGTTAATGCACCGTCCTTGATCGGCCGTGCCGAAGTCGGACAGGTCCAGAGAGTCCGGCCCGGCAGGGCAACCCATCGGGCGCTGATGCGTTAACACCTGTGCTGGAGCGTAGATCCATGGTGCATAGAAAGTAAATTTCTCCACGGAGAACAATATAAACAAACCATAAAACAAGATCAAAATTTTCGTAAACAGATCATTTCCTCGATACGTCCGTTTTGATTTTGCGATTTCACGCGACCGAAAAACAAATGTGCCATTCTCCTGACAACAACAGGGAGACGTCACGACGATGAAAAAGATCGCGACGCTAAAGAGAACGGCTCTATTGGCTTTTGCCTTGCTTGTTACCGACACTGCGATGGCGGCGGAAAGGCTGATGAGCACCCATGGCGCCGCGGCTCCGCCAGTCGGCTACGTACAGTTCTGCGCGACCTACCCCGCGGACTGTCGTACCGCGACGGATGTCGACCAGGTCGTCACCCTCACCCAGGCGGTGTGGAACCAGCTGAACCAGATCAACACGGCGGTCAACACGGCCGTTCTGCCGGCGACGGACATGGAGATCTACGGCGTTCTGGAGCATTGGGACTACCCCAAGCTTGCCGGCGATTGCGAGGACTACGTTCTTGAGAAGCGTCGGGAGCTGATGCGCCTGGGGTGGCCGGAAAGCGCGCTGCTGATCACGGTGGTGCGCGACGAGACCGGCTCGGGCCACGCGGTCCTGACCGCCCGCACCAACCGGGGCGACGTGGTGCTCGACAACAAGACCGACAAGATCCTCGTCTGGGCCGATACGACCTACACCTATCTGAAACGCCAATCGACACGCGATCCCAATGCCTGGGACCTCATCGAGGACGCTCGCGCATCGCTCGTTGGTTCTTTGAAGTGATCTGATCCATCCCTGACGTCGCCGTGTCATCCAAGACACGGCGACGTTGCGATTCCATGCGAACGGCAACCGAGACCGGATCGACCGAGGCGCTTGCTGACGACGCGCCTTCAACCGGCCGCAACGATTTCCTCAAGAAAATTTACTAGAGGAAAAACAACCATGAGTTTATGTATTGTGGACCTGCGGATTGGGCTTTTCCCTCATCGGCCGAGGCCATCTTTCGGCGCCGCGTCCTACGCAGTTGAAATCCCCGGCAAAAAACATCGTTTCTAAAATCCTACCACTTGCTTCCAGAAGCGATATTTTGTTCACCATATTCCAGTTTTTATTTCTCTTCGTTACTTTTACTCGCTAAAATTACCACTTGCGATCGGACTACCCCACCGTAGCCGAGCGAACCGCTCTGACTCGCCTTGTGTTTCCGTACGGTTGACGATTTATTGTCAGGGAAGGCACCTCTTTCGTTGAGGTGAACTGAGCCATGCACAACACAAGTCAGAACGATACAGTCGACGACGGAAGGGCTGTGATCCCATTGTTGGTTCATGACCTCTGCCGAACGGTCAGGGCGCTTTCGCACGAACAGCGCCTGACCATTCTGGTGCATCTTTCCCGCAAGGAGTGTTCGGTCGGCGAGCTCGAGCGGAAGCTGGACCTTCCGCAACCTGCGGTATCCCAACAGCTCGCCCGCCTCAGGTCCGACGGTCTCGTCCTGACCCGTCGCGAGGGACGGACCATCTATTATTGCGCGCATCGTCAGCGCATCGGCGATTTTCTCGCCGGACTGAACCGCCTGCTCGTTTGAGCCGGTTCCGGCCGACACCGTCTTGCACAGCCGAGCCCTCCACGCGATCCCGCATATGAAGAACCGCGCGAAGTCTCCCTCGCGCGGCTCGGCAGTCCGGCTATGGACGAGCCGTCACTTCAGCGCGGCGTCGGTGATCTCGTGCGTCCAGGCGCCTTCCGGCTTCTTGGTGATGATC
This sequence comes from Pleomorphomonas sp. NRK KF1, assembly GCF_023721755.1. Lineage (GTDB taxonomy): Bacteria > Pseudomonadota > Alphaproteobacteria > Rhizobiales > Pleomorphomonadaceae > Pleomorphomonas. The sequence goes on from NZ_JAMDLH010000009.1 coordinate 70,710, forward strand.
TTCTGATCGAGCACTGCCTTCTCGGTGCGGGCATAGGCTGCCTCGTCGAGCACGCCATCGGAGTCGCCCAGGAGCTTGGCGACTTCCTTGATCATGTAGAGCTGGTGCTCTTTGGTCTGGGCGCCGGTAGTGTCGTTCTCCAGCACGATATCGGCGGCCTCTTCCGGGTTGTCCTTGGCGTAGGACCAGCCCTTCATCGACGCGCGGACGAAGCGGACGAGCTTGTCCTTGAAGGCGTCGTCCTTGAGACTCGGCTCCAGAACGTAAAGGCCGTCCTCAAGCAGGTTGTCGCCCATCTCCGTGTAGGAGAAGACGGTCAGCTTGTCGGGCGTATAGCCGGCGTCGTAGGCCTGACCGAGTTCGTTGTAGGTCATGACATGGATGCAGTCGGCCTGCTTCTGGATGAGCGGCTGCACGTCGAAGCTCTGCTGCAGAACCTTGACGCCGTCGACGCCGCCCTCGGTCGACAAACCATACTTGTTCATCAGCGCGAAGAAGGGCACCTCGTTGCCGTAGAACCAGACGCCGATGGTGTGCCCCTTGAAGTCCTCGACCTTCTTGATCGGGCTGTCGGCCGGGCAGATGATTTCCAGGCCGGCGTTCTTGTAGGGCTGGGCGATGTTGACGAGCGGCACGCCCTTTTCGCGGGCGGCGAGCGCCGCGCCCATCCAGTCGACGATCACGTCGGCGCCGCCGCCGGCGATGATCTGCTCGGGGGCGATGTTCGGGCCGCCGGGCTTGATTTCGACGTCGAGCCCTTCGGCCTCGTAGTAGCCCTTGTCCTTGGCGACGAAGTAGCCGGCGAACTGGGCCTGCGTCACCCACTTCAGCTGCAGCGTCAGCTTGTCAGCGGCTTCGGCGCCGAATGCCGTCAGCGCCAGGGCGCTGGCCAGCGCCAGCTTGGTCATGGTGTTGGTCATGTCGTTCCCCTTTTTTGATTGCCGGCGGCGGTTGCCGTCGCCGGATTCACCTCTGCCCTTTGCGGACAGACGGATGCCAGAAGGTCACGCGCCGCTCGATCAGCGCGATGACGCCATAGAAGACCGAGCCGAGGATGGCCGCGACGCCGATTTCCGCCCAGACCATGGCGGTGTTCATGCGGCCCATTTCGGTGGAGATGCGGAAGCCAACGCCATAGGTCGGCGCGCCGAAGAACTCGGCCACGATGGCGCCGATCAGCGCCAGGGTGGAGTTGATCTTGAGGGCGTTGAAGATGAAGGGCCAGGCGGCCGGCAGACGCAGGCGGCGCATCTCGTCGCCCCAGGTGGCGGCGTAGGTGCGCATCAGGTCGCGTTCCATGTGGCCGGCGGCAGTCAGTCCGGCCTCGGTGTTGACCAGCATCGGGAAGAAGGTCATCAGCACGATCACCGCCGCCTTGGACTGCCAGTCGAAGCCGAACCACATGACGGCGATCGGCGCCACGCCGACGATCGGCAGGGCCGACACGAAGTTGCCGAGCGGCAAGAGGCCACGCTTCAGGAAGCCCGAACGGTTGATGAGGAGCGCGGCGAGGAAGCCGAGACCGCAGCCGACGACATAGCCGGACAACACGGATTTCACGAAGGTCTGAACCACATCCTCCCGGAGGGTTGGCAGCGCGTTCGCAGCAGCTGCCACGATGATCGACGGCGCTGGCAACAGGATTTCCGGAATGCCGAAGCCACGGGTCACCAGTTCCCATTCGGCCACGAGCATGACGCCGAACAGAAGCGGCACAGCGAGATCGACGAAGCGCCGCGCCGCCGGCTGTCTGTCCCCGAGGTGGACGAGATAGACACAGAGCCAGGAAATGCCGAGGGCCACGCCGAGGATGGCGATGAGCAGGAGCGGGAGCATCAACCGGCCCTCCGTTCGGGACGGGCACCCATCAGGTGCATGACGAGACGCTCGGACCAGCCGACCACGAGAACCAGCAGCCCAGCCAGGAAGGCCGCCGCGAACAGCGCCGCCCAGATCTGGATGGTCTGGCCGTAGTAGGAGCCGAACAGGAGACGCGCACCCAGTCCGGCAATGGCACCGGTGGGCAACTCGCCGACGATGGCGCCGATCAGGGAAATGGCGATGCCGACCTTGAGAGAAGCGAACAGGAAGGGCACCGACGCCGGCCAGCGCAGCTTGGTGAACACCTGGAAATCGTCGGCGTTATAGGTGCGCATGAGGTCGAGGTGGATGGCTTCCGGCGACCGAAGACCCTTCACCATGCCGACCGCCACCGGGAAGAAGGACAGATAGGTGGAGATCAGCGCCTTGGGCAGCAGGCCGGAGATGCCGATGGCGTTGAGCACGACGATCAGCATCGGCGCCACGGCAAGGATCGGCACCGTCTGGCTGGCGATGATCCAGGGCATCAGCGACTTGTCCATCACCTTCTGGTGGACGATGCCGATGGCGAGCAGGATGCCGAGCAGCGTTCCGAGCAGGAAGCCCAAGAGCGTCGCCGACAGCGTCACCCAACCGTGGTAGACGAGGCTGCGCTTGGAGGTGACCGACAGGCCGGCCGTGCTCCGCCAGAGTTCGGCGATGACCTGATGCGGCGCCGGCAGCAGCGGCTTGTCGAGCGCCCAGGAGCGTAGCCAGGTCTCGGAGGGCGTGAAGGCGAGACCCTTGAGCTGGGCCTCGGCGACGACCATCGAATGGTTCATGAACAGGGCGGCGACGTACCAGAACGCAACGAGGACGGCGAGGACCGTCAGCACCGGAACGACGCTTTCGCGCAGGAAGGACGGCTTCGTCATGCGGCGCCCCTCCGCCTCGGGTCCAGCTCAGTCGTCATAGCTGTGCCCCGCTCTCAGGCCGTCGCGCACGCGCTGGGCGAGCTTCAGGAACTCCGGCGTCTCGCGAATGTCGAGCGGCCGGGGCCCACGCGGCAGATCGCTTTCGACGATGTCGTGGATGCGGCCGGGGCGTGGGCTCATGACCACGATCTTGGTGGAGAGATAGACCGCCTCGGGAATGGAGTGGGTGACGAAGACCACCGTCTTCTTGGTCTTGGCCCAGAGCTGCAGCAGTTGCTCGTTGAGATGGTCGCGGACGATTTCGTCGAGGGCGCCAAAGGGCTCGTCCATCAGAAGAAGGTCGGGCTCGACGGCCAGCGCGCGGGCGATCGATGCGCGCTGCTGCATGCCGCCCGACAGCTGCCAAGGATACTTCTTTTCGAAGCCAGTGAGGTTGACCAGGGCGAGGTTGCGCGCGATGCGCTCCTCCTGCTGGGCGCGGGTGAGACTCATGATCTCCAGCGGCAGCGCCACGTTCCGGGCGATGGTGCGCCAGGGATAGAGGGCCGGCGCCTGGAACACGTAGCCATAGGCACGGTCGAGGCGGGCCAGCTCCGGCGTGGTGCCATTGACCGAAATCGAGCCGCCGGTCGGCTGTTCGAGGTCGGCGATGACGCGAAGCAGCGTCGTCTTGCCGCAGCCCGACGGCCCGATGAAGGAAACGAAGTCGCCCTTGGCGATCTTGAGGTCGATGTTGGAGAGCGCCTGGACCGGCCCGTCGCCGGTCTCGAAAGTCAGGGATAGCGCCTCGATGTCGATGACGTTCATGCTTGCCGGCACCCCGGTTGTGAAGACACAGCCGCTCGCTTGGCCGGCCGCCATGCGCGACCACCTCGTCCGCCGTCCCGACTGAACGGGGCGGCACGGCCAGATATGCAAACTCCTGTCCCGGCCGACGTCCGCTCGCTCACCACATCGGCCGGTATCCGGCCAAAATCCAAGCAAGAAGCGGGCCGGGCAGACCGATCTCAGATGCCGGTGACCGGAATGCCGGCGCGCTCGACCCGGCGCGGCGACACGATTTCCTTCCACTGGCTCAGCGCCTTGGCGACGGCCGTGAAGGGCTTGCGCGGCACGAACTTGCCGTGGCCTTCTTCGGTCTTCATCGTCGCCTCTTCGACCACCACCTTGCCGCGCGACAGCGTGAAGCGCGGCAGGCCGATCACCTCGTAGCCGTCGAACACGTTGTATTCGATCACCGACTGCTGGGTCTTCGGAGAGATGACCTTGGACCGCTTGGGATCCCAGACGACGAGGTCGGCATCGGCGCCCACCAGCACCGCCCCCTTTTTCGGGTACATGTTGAGGATCTTGGCGCTGTTGGTGGAGGTGACGGCGACGAACTCGTTCATCGTCAGGCGGCCGGTGCGCACGCCATAGGTCCACAGCAGCGGCATGCGGTCTTCAAGGCCGCCGGTGCCGTTGGGGATCTTGCGGAAGTCGCCGAGGCCGTTGCGCTTCTGGGCAATGGTAAAGGTGCAGTGGTCGGTGGCGACGCAGCTCAGCGAACCGGCGGCGAGGCCGGCCCAAAGGCTGTCCTGATGTAGCTTGTTGCGGAACGGCGGGCTCATGACGCGGGCGGCCGAATGGTCCCAGTCGGGATTGCCGTACTCGCTGTCGTCGAGCAGCAGATGCTGGATCAGCGGCTCGCCATAAACGCGCATGCCCTTCTGACGGGCGCGGCGGATCGCCTCGTGCGCCTGCTCGCAGGACGTATGGACGACATAGAGCGGCGCGCCAGCCATGTCGGCCAGCATGATGGCGCGGTTCGTCGCCTCACCCTCGACTTCCGGCGGGCGGGAGTAGGCATGCGCCTCGGGACCGGTGTTGCCCTCGGCGAACAGCTTGGCCTGCATCTGGGCAACCACATCACCATTCTCGGCATGCACCATCGGCAGACCGCCGAGCTCGGCCAGACGCTGGAACGACTGGAACATCTCGTCGTCGTCCACCATCAACGAGCCCTTGTAGGCCATGAAGTGCTTGAAGGAGTTGATCCCCTTCTCCTCGATGACCACCTTCATCTCGTCGAAGACGGTCTTGTTCCACGACGTCACGCACATGTGGAAGGAGTAGTCGCTGTTGGCGCGGCTCGCCCGGTTGTGCCAGCTCTGAAGCGCGCTCAGCATCGACTCGTCGGGGCGTGGCGTGATGAAGTCCACCACCATGGTGGTGCCGCCGGAAAGGCCGGCCCGGGTGCCGCTGTCGAAATCGTCGGCCGAGTAGGTCCCCATGAAGGGCATTTCGAGGTGGGTATGGGGATCGATGCCGCCGGGCATGACGTAGCAGCCGGTCGCGTCGAGAACCTCGTCGCCCTTGAGATCGGGACCGATCGCGACGATGCGTTCGCCCTCGATGAGGACGTCGGCTTCATACGTCAGATCGGCTGTGACGATGGTTCCACCCTTGATGACCTTCGACATGGTTCAACCCTCGTTGGACGGTTCATCCGTCAGTTTTCTTGTCATGAACAGACTGTAGGGGTTCGCGGCGTAATCGGCAAAAGGCCCGCATTCGACGTAACCGAGCCGACGATACATCGTGACGGCCTCGGTGTTGAGCGGGCCGGTCTCGAGATAGAGCGTTTTTGCGCCACGCTCGGCGGCGATCGCCTCGAGCCGCGCCATGATGCGACGACCGAGCCCCAGGCCGCGCGCCGCCTCCGACACGAAGATGCGCTTCAGTTCGGCAGTGGCGTCGTCGAACCACTTCACCGCGCCGCACCCTTCAGCCACTCCATCTCGCCGCGCGACGACGAAGCTGATATCGGGCGACTTCAGACCGGCGATGTCGGTGCCGAAATGCCCTTCCGGCGGATAGCGCTCCAGCGAGTAGGCGTCGGATGCCTCGATCAGGGCCACGACGTCGGGCCGATCGGGAGCTTCCACCGCTATGTCGTGCAGCGCAGCCGTCATCAGGCGACGATCTCCGCGGTTTCCAGCACGGCGTGCAGCAGCACGTCGGCGCCCGCCGCCGCCCACTCCGGCGTGATCTTCTCGTCCTCGTTATGGGAGAGGCCATCGACGCAGGGGCACATGATCATGGTGGCAGGCGCCACCTTGGCAGCCCAGCAAGCGTCGTGGCCGGCGCCGGACACGATGTTCATGTGGCTGTAGCCGAGCTTCTCGGTCACCGAACGAACGCGGGAGACCAGCGTCGGATCGAAGGTGACCGGATCGAAGTGACCGACAACCTCGACAGCGCACTTGACGCCCAAGGGATCGCAGAGCTTGGGCGCCTCGGCCTCGATGATCGCCCGCATGCGGTCCAGCTTTACCTGATCGGGCGAGCGGATATCGACGGTGAAGACCACCGTGCCGGGCAGAACGTTGCGCGAGTTGGGCGAGAACTTCACCTGCCCGACGCCGCCCACGGCATTGGGCTGGCTGTCCATGGCCACCTTCTGCACCAGTTCGAAGATGCGCGACATGGCAAGACCGGCGTTGACGCGCATGTCCATCGGCGTCGAGCCGGTGTGCGCTTCCTTGCCGGTCAGCGTGAACTCCAGCCACCACAGACCCTGGCAGTGGGTGACGACGCCGATCTGCTTGTCCTCGGCCTCCAGAATGGGGCCTTGCTCGATGTGATACTCGAAATAGGCGTGCATCTTGCGCGCGCCCACCTCTTCTTCGCCGAGCCAGCCGATGCGCTTCAGTTCGTCGCCGAACACCTTGCCGTCGAGATCCTTGCGCGAATAGGCGTAGTCGAGGGTGTGGACGCCGGCGAAGACGCCCGAGGCCAGCATGGCCGGCGCGAACCGGCCGCCCTCCTCGTTGGTCCAGTTGACCACGACGATCGGGTGCTTGGTCTTGACGCCGAGATCGTTGAGCGAACGCACGACTTCGAGGGCACCCAGCACGCCGAGCACACCGTCATACTTGCCGCCGGTCGGCTGGGTGTCGAGATGACTGCCGACATAGACCGGCAAGGCATCGGGATCGGTACCGGGCCGCGTGAAGAACATGGTGCCGATCTTGTCGATGCCGAGCGTCATGCCGGCCGCCTCGCCCCAGGCCTTGAACAGCGCCCTGCCCTTGGCATCGGCATCGGTCAGCGTCTGCCTGTTGCAGCCACCCCTCAGGCCCGGTCCGGTCGTCGCCATCTCCTCGAGGCTGTCCCACAGCCGCGCCCCGTTGACCCGCAAATTATCGGTCGGCGTCGTCATTGTGTTCCCCTGCTCGCGAGGGCGAAGCCGATTGAGCTGCCCCCGGCATCTCCGGCCATCCTGCCGTCAGTCAGAACGGCGGATCGGCAAAACTTTTACCAATTGATAAAGGCATAGTCCGATTTGCCCCTGAATTGGTCAAGGGCGATTTTTGGGCAACGATACAGACAAAAGCCTCAGTTTTCAGCGATTCCGGAAATCCTGCCGCCTGACTCGGCACCTGCTGGGCGCGAGGCTCAGGCACTCGCCTGCAAAACTCTCACAATACCAGCGCAGCAACGAGCGCAAACGCGGCGTAGGTGGCGTTGAACACCAGAAGCAGGTGGAACCCATGCAGCAGAATGTGATGGACCGACATCGGCTGTCGAGCCATCACATGGGCAACACCGATCATGACCAGCATGAACGCTCCGGCGAGCGAAGCGACGAACCGACGAGACAGCCCACAAAATGACGCCAAGAGCATGGTTATGACGGTCACCTGTGACATGATCCGTTCCTCGTTCCCGATCGACGCCGACAGGCTTGTTCCGGTGTCAGGCCGAAAAATGGCGGGCAACGATCAAACCCCAAGGCTGCGATCAACTTGCCGCGACCATACAGGAAGCCGGCTCGCCGGAACGGATCGACGAGCCGGTACCGTCGAGGGTGTCTTCCGGTCACATCGGCTCGGCTTCAAGGTAGCCGATGGCACTTCCGGCGGCATCAAGCACGATGGCGACTTTGCCCACACCGGGGATGGTCCAGGGTCCACGCATGACCTTGCCACCGGCGTGCTCCACCTTGCCGACTGCCTCGTCAATGTCGTCGACGGTGACGTAGGGGAACCAGTCGCGCGTGCCGGGCTGGCTTTCCGGCCACTCGAAGATGCCGGCAACCGGCTTCTCCTGACCGGCGGCGAAGGCCAGTGTGTAGAGACCATTCTCCCCCATGTCCTCCTCGGTGAAGGTCCACCCCAGGGCGGCGCCGTAGAAAGCCTTGGCGGCGGCGACATCCGGGGTCATCAACTCGTTCCAGCAAAAACTGCCGTGCATGGTCATGGCACTCTCCTCTCAATGGGCCAATACGGAACATATCGTGAACCAAGTGTTCGGCCGGCGCAATGACAATAATCGGTCTTAATGACAAAACGCCGGTCGGGGAGCCCGGCCGGCGTCGTCTGGTTCCCTGTCGTGCTCGTGCTTCAGGGCAGCGTCTTCAGCACGTCGGCGATCACCGAGACCAGGAAGTCGATCTGTTCCTTGGTCACGATCAGCGGCGGCGACAGGGCGATGATGTCGCCGGTGGTGCGCATCATGACGCCCTTCTCGTAGGCGCTGAGGAAAGCGGCGAAGGCGCGCTTGGTCGGCTCGCCTTCCATCGGCTGCAGCTCGATGGCGCCGACGAGACCAATGTTGCGGATGTCGATGACGTGCGGCAGCCCCTTCAGCGAATGCAGCGCATCCTCGAAATACTGCGCGAGTTCCGGGCCGCGATTGAGCAGCCCCTCGTTGGCGTAGATGTCGAGCGTCGCCATCGAGGCGGCGCAGGCCACCGGGTGCGCCGAGTAGGTGTAGCCGTGGAACAGCTCGATGGCATGCTCCGGCCCGGTCATGAAGGCGTCGTAGATCTCCGAGGAGCAGAACACGCCGCCCATGGGAATGACGCCGTTGGTGATGCCCTTGGCCGTGGTGACCATGTCCGGCACTACGCCGAAATGGTCAACGGCGAACGGCGATCCGAGACGACCGAAGCCGGTAATGACCTCGTCGAAGATCAGCAGGATGTCGTGCTTGGTGCAGATCTCGCGAAGGCGTTCGAGGTAGCCCTTGGGCGGCACGAGCACGCCGGTCGACCCCGACATCGGCTCGACGATGACGGCGGCGATGTTCGAGGCGTCGTGCAGGTAGATGATGCGTTCGAGCTCGTCGGCGAACTCGGCGCCATATTCCGGCTGCCCGCGCGAGTAGGCGTTGCGCTCGATATCGTGGGTGTGGCGCATGTGGTCGACGCCGGTGAGCAGCGAGCCGAAGAACTTGCGGTTGGTCGGGATGCCACCCACCGAAATGCCGCCGAAGTTGACGCCATGATAGCCACGCTCGCGGCCGATCAGGCGGGTCTTGCTGGCCTTGCCGCGCGCGCGCTGATAGGCGACGGCGATCTTCAGGGCCGTTTCCACCGACTCCGAACCGGAGTTGGTGAAGAACACGTGGTCGAGCGGCTTCGGCATCATCGAAGTCAGCCGCGCCGCCAGCTCGAAGGCCTTGGGGTGGCCCATCTGGAAGGCCGGGGCATAATCCAGCTCACCGACCTGGGACGCCACCGCCTCGACGATTTCACGACGGCCATGACCGGCGTTGACGCACCAGAGACCGGCGGCCGCGTCGAGCAGCTTCCGCCCGTCGACGGTGGTGTAATACATGCCGGAGGCCGAGGCGAGCAGGCGCGGCGCCTTCTTGAACTGCCGGTTGGCGGTGAACGGCATCCAGAAGGCTTCAAGGTTGTTGGGAACGGGAACGTTCATGAAAATCTCCGAGCGAAGCGGACGGCGAAGCCTGAATAGCGGTCGAGCAGCGTCCGGATCGACACGTAGATAACGACATGCCCGTTTCCTGAACAAGCAGTTATCTTGTGCAGATCGCGCCCCTTGCAAATGCAGGCCGTTTGTGCGGACCTGTTCGGGAAAGTGAACAACTAAACAGCGGAGAACGTCATGGCACTCGATCTCGGCGGCAAGCTCAGGCGGTTTCGCGAAGCGCGCGGCCTGTCGCAACGCGAGCTGGCGCGGCGGGCCGGCATCTCGAACGCCACTGTCAGCCAGATCGAATCCAACACCATCAGCCCGTCTGTCGGCGCCTTGAAGCGCATCCTCGACGCCCTGCCGGTGGCGATGGCCGACTTCTTCGCAGAGGATGAGCCGACAGCCGAGCAGATCTTCTTCAAGGCGGAAGACCTGATGGAGATCGGGCGCGGCGGCGTTTCCTATCGGCAGGTGGGGCGCGACCTCTCGGGAAAGGCGCTGCAGATCCTGTCGGAGCGCTACGAGGTCGGCGGCAGCTCGGGCCGCATTCACCTTCGCCACGAAGGCGAGGAAGGCGGCATCGTGCTGAAGGGTCAGCTTGAGGTGATCGTGGGAGACAAGCGCCAGGTCCTCGGCCCCGGCGAGGCCTATTACTTCAAGAGCCAGGAACCCCACCGCTTCCGCAACGTCGGCGACGACATCTGCGAGGTCATCTCGGTCTGCACACCGCCGAGCTTCTGAGAAGAGTTGACCTCATAACGTTAAGCGTTATAACCAGCAATCAATCATGATCCTGAGCTTCGCGGACGGAGAGACCGAACTGATCTGGAGGGGGCGTCGCAGTCGCAAGCTGCCGTCCGACATTCAGTCCGTCGCGCTTCGCAAGTTGCGCATGCTCAACCAGGCCAAGCTGCTCGATGATCTTCGTGTCCCGCCTGGCAACCGCCTGGAGGCTCTCAAAGGCGACCGCACCGGCACGCAATCCATCAGGATCAACGACCAGTGGCGGATATGCTTCATCTGGGCCGAAGGAGGACCATCCGATGTCTCAATCGTCGACTATCACGCCTGATCTTCTCGACAACCCCACGCCGGGCACGATCCTTCTGGAAGAGTTCCTGATCCCAATGGGCATCAGCCAGAACGCCCTCGCCAGAGCCATCTTGGTGCCTCCGCGTCGCATCAACGAGATTGTCCTGGGCAAGAGGTCAATTACCGCCGATACGGACTTGCGACTTGCCCGTTACTTCGGCCTGTCGGAAGGATTTTTCCTCGGCCTTCAGGCAGACTACGACCTGATGGAAAAACGCCGGGAGATTGGCGACGATCTTCACCGGATCGCACCACGGGCTGCCTGACCCGGAACTTCTGACCATCCGGACAAATTCTTCCACCGCGACCGGCGTTTTGCCACCGATCCGGGCTTGCCGAACTGCTCGATAGCGTGGACATTCGCTTCATGAGTTACGAAACAGCGATTGAAGGTCAGGATCTCGCCCGCGCGCGCGGCTCCAAGAAGCGGACGCGCATTCAGGCGGAAAACGAGGAGCGAATCCTCGACGCGGCGCTGGAGGTGTTCTCGCGCTATGGCTTCCGTGGCGCCACCGTCGACCAGATCGCCGAGAAGGCCGGCATGTCCAAGCCGAACCTTCTCTACTACTTCCGCCGCAAGCACGATCTCTATACGGCGGTGCTGACGCGCACGCTCGACATGTGGCTGGCCCCCTTCGGCGAGATGGCCGAAGATGGCGACCCGGAGGCCGAACTCACCGGCTACATTCGCCAGAAACTCGAACAATCGCGCGACTTTCCCCACGAAAGCCGGCTGTTCATTGGCGAGATTCTGCTGGGCGCCCCGCATCTCGACGCCGTTCTGAAGACTGACCTCAAGTCGATCGTCGAAGAGAAGGCCGAAGTCATCCGCCGCTGGATCGGCGACGGCAAGCTTCTCGACGTCGACCCCGTGCATCTCATCTTCATGATCTGGGCGACGACGCAGCACTACGCCGACTTCGACGCGCAGATCCGCTCGGTGCTGGGGCGCGGCATTGAGGATCCGGCGACCTTCCGCGCCGCCTCCGACACGGTGATCGGTGTCCTGATGCGCGGCATCCTACCGGCGCACGGTTAGCCCGGATCGGGGCCTTACGGCTTCCTGAACACGGCGGCGTGGCTTCGCCAGACGGCCGGACGATCGGCGGCGACAAGACCGGCTGCTTCCGCCATCGCGCACTCCTCGGCAAACGATGCTTCGGAAACGTGGCCGGCCGGCTCGGCGAGAAGCAGCTTTGCGCCGGACTTCATGGCCGCCGCCGCCTCGTTGAAGAAAGCGGCGACATCGCCGAGCTCATGAACGACGGCAAAGGCGAGAACGAAATCGATCTCGCCGGGAAGATCGGCAACGCCGAGGCTGTTGTCGCGCCCGAGGCGCATGTCGACCCTCGTCTCCAGCCCCGCCGATCTGGCGCGACGCCCCAGCGCGGCCAGCATGCGCGGCTCGATGTCGACCACATGAACCTTGCCGGTCGGTCCGGCGAGACGCGCCAACTCCAGCGTGAAGTAGCCCATGCCGGGGCCGGGCTCCAACACACGGAATCCTGGCTTGACATAAGGCTCCAGCAGTCGAGCCGGATGCTGGACCAGCCTTCGCAACGGATTGAGCAAAAAATAGCCCAGATACCAAGGACAGCGATGCGGCATTCGTTTCTCCCCCCACTTGGCCGCGAGCCCGAGGCTCGTCCGCCAGCGCCCTTCAAATGGGGGGAGTCTCACGGCGCCACCATGTCGTTGTCGCTCCGGATCAATGCTTAGAGCCTGACCCTGCTTCACTCGGCCGCGACGGCCGAAGGATTGTTGGGATGGGTCGTCCAGTTGGCATACTGGGGCGACACCACCTTGCCGGTGCGCGGATCGACCGAACCCGGCGCCATCGGCTGCATGGTGATGCAACCGTCGACCGGACAGACGTTGACGCAGAGATTGCAGCCGACGCACTCCTCGTCCTTCACCTCGAAGTGCCTGACACCGTCGACCATGTGGGTGATCGCCTGATGCGAGGTGTCCTCGCAGGCGATGTGGCAGCGGCCGCACTTGATGCAGAGATCCTGGTCGATCTTGGCCTTGGCGATGTAGTTGAGGTTGAGATACTTCCAGTCGGAGATGTTCTTGACCGCGAGGCCGCGGAAATCCTCGATGGTGGAGAAGCCATGGCTATCCATGTACTTCTTCATGCCGTCGATCATTTCCTCGACGATCTTGAAGCCGTAGGTCATCACCGCCGTGCAAACCTGCACGGTGCCGCAGCCAAGCGCGATGTACTCCGCCGCGTCGCGCCAGGTCTCGATGCCGCCGATACCGGAGATCGGCAGGCCGTAGGTTTCCGGGTCGCGGGCGATCTCGCCCACCATGTTGAGGGCGATCGGCTTGACGGCCGGTCCGCAATAACCGCCGTGGCTGCCCTTGCCGTCGATGGTCGGCACCGGCGCGAAGCTGTCGAGATCGACGGCAACGATGGAGTTGATGGTGTTGATGAGCGAGACCGCGTCGGCTCCGCCCTTCTTGGCAGCGCGGGCCGGATAGCGGATGTCGGTGATGTTGGGCGTCAGCTTGACGATCACCGGCATGCGGGTCGCTTCCTTGCACCAGCGGGCGACCATCTCGATGTATTCGGGCACCTGCCCCACCGCCGAGCCCATGCCGCGTTCGCTCATGCCATGCGGGCAGCCGAAGTTGAGCTCCAGGCCGTCGGCGCCGGTTTCCTCGACGCGGGCGATGATCGATTTCCAGTTTCGTTCCTCGCAAGGCACCATCAGCGAGACGACCAGCGCCCTGTCCGGCCAGGCCTTCTTCACCTCGGCGATTTCGCGCAGATTCAGTTCCAGGGGACGATCGGTGATCAACTCGATGTTGTTGAGGCCGGCGAGGCGGCGGTCACCGGCGTGGATCGCGCCGTAGCGCGGCCCATTGACGTTGACGACGGCGGGGTCCTCGCCGAGCGTCTTCCAGACGACGCCGCCCCAACCGGCACGGAAGGCGCGCTCGACATTATACTTCTTGTCGGTGGGCGGCGCCGAGGCCAGCCAGAAGGGGTTCGGCGACTTGATGCCAAGGAAATTGCTACGGAGATCGGCCATATCGGAACTCCTTCAGGCGGAAAGGGCGGCGTGGATGGACAGGGCGGCGCGCTTGCCGTGGTCGACGGCCTGAACGGTGAGATCCTCTCCGCCGCGAACGCAGTCGCCACCGGCCCAGACCTTGGCAAGCGAGGTGCGCATCTCCTCATCGACCGCGATCCGCCCACCATCGAGGGCAACCGTCTCCACCGGTCCGGAAACGAAGGTCTGGCCGATCGCCTTCATCACCTGGTCGGCGGCGAGGCGGAGGGTTCGGCCGGTTCCGGTCAGTCGGCCGGAAGCATCCAGCGCCGTCCGCTCGAAGTCGACGGCAGCGACGGCATTGCCTTCGGACACCACCTGCCGGGGCGCCACCCAATGCAGGATGCGGACCCCGTTGACCTGCGCCAGCTCCTGCTCGTAACGGCTGGCGCCCATTTCGGCCGGGCCGCGCCGATAAGCGATGGTGACTTCGTCGGCGCCGAGCTTCTTGGCTTGCACGGCGGCGTCCACCGCCGTCATGCCGCCGCCGATGACGACGACGCGCGAGCCGACCTCGATGGTCGACTTGTCCGGCGATTGGCGGAGATCCTCGATCCAGCGGACCGCGTCGACGACGCCCGCCGTTTCCTCGCCTTCGACACCGAGGGCGTTGACGGCCTGAAGGCCGAGGCCGAGGAAAACGGCATCGTACTTGGCCCGAAGATCGGCCAGCGAATAGTCACGACCGAGCGCCTTTCCAGCCTCGATGGTAATGCCGCCGATGCCGAGCACGAAGTCCACCTCGCGCTGGGCAAAGCCGTCCGTGGCCTTGTAGGCGGCGATGCCGAACTCGTTGAGCCCGCCCGCCTTGCCGCGCGCTTCGACGATGGTGACGTCGTGGCCCTTCAGCGCCAGTTCGTGGGCGCAGGCGAGGCCCGCCGGGCCGGCGCCGACCACGGCAACCTTGCGACCGGTGGCAGGCGCGCGGATGCCGTAGGTCGAATGACTTTCGAGATAGCGGTCAGTGGCGTGGCGCTGAAGAAGGCCGATGCGCACCGGCTTTTCCTCGGCGACGTTGCGGACGCAGGCTTCCTCGCACAGCGTCTCCGTCGGGCAAACGCGCGCGCACATGCCACCGAGAATGTTGGACGCAAATATCGTCTCGGCGGCGCCCTCGACGTTGCCTGTTCCGATCTTCCGGATGAATAGTGGTATGTCGATCGACGTCGGACAAGCATTGGTGCATGGCGCATCGAAGCAGAAATAGCATCGGTCGCTTTCGACGACCGCCTCGTGTGCGCCGAGCGGCGGATGAACGTCCGAGAAATTCTTACCGTAATCGTCCGCCGCGAGGCGTCCCGCAGAAATGTCCGGCATGGATGTTGGTCCCGTGGCTGGTGCACAGTAACGACGAAGACAAAGCGCTCCCGTTCATCGGATCAGCCGATTTGGCGTACCCGATGTCCTTGATCCGAACGTGATTCAGAACCGTCAAAACCGGCTCGAACCAGATCTTCCGATTGCTTTGTCCGCTATTCCCCGGCGGTTTTTCTCCGCCCTTCTGTTTCCTTGATCTTTCGGTAAAAAAAACGAAGGGTCAAGGCGCAAATTTGAGCAGAAACACCGGGATCGAGCCTTTTCCCTGAGCGGCAGGCAGAGGATCGACCTCGGCCGTGGAGGCAGAGCCCGTCAGAGATCGGACAGGTGCAATCGTCGGAAGTGTTTGGCTTGGAGGCAGGACAAAAAAAGAGGGCTTGCGCCCTCTAGTTGTTTGGACCGCTAGTCCGCGAAACCGCGGAAAGGGGCTGCTAAACCCCGCGACGAGTTGAGCCAGCAACGTTGTCGCAATTTTTATGATAGCGCGTCGTTCGCAATCTTCCAGCGCCAAAAGCCGCCAGGCGCCGATTTTCGCTCACAACATAGCAGAAACATTCAAAACACCATTCGAGTGCGACATCCTTGCAACAGGCCGCATGACAGGAATCGGCGCATGCCTCTTCCATCTATACGATTGATACATAATACAAAAATCGATCATCCAGTCCCATCTGACGCGAAGGTCGAGCCCTCGGCGCACGTTGGCACCGCAGGATACGGACCGCGCCCACCGCCACGGATCAACGGTTGTGATGGTCCGTGGCGACAAATGCTCGATTGGTTGCTAGCCGATGGACGATTGCCAGTCGCATCGTCTCTATTGTCCGCCCCTCTTGAACCGAACTAAACCCTGGATAGCATTCTCGATGATCACATGGCCGGCGTCTGCCGACAGGGACATGATCGACTCGGGGTGGAACTGGACGGCGGCGAAGGGTTCGCTTTGATGTTCGATGGCCATGACCACCCGGTCCTCGGTGTCCGCCGTCACGCGGAATGCGTCGGGCAGATGAGCCCGATCGGCATGGAGCGAGTGGTAGCGGCCGATGACGATCTCGGACGGCAGGCCCTTGAACAGCAGCGAATTGCCCGACACCGCGATCTTCGACGGCTTGCCGTGATAGGGAACCGCGAGCTGCGCCAGCTTGCCGCCGAAAGCCTCGACCATCGCCTGCAAGCCCAGACAGACGCCGAACACGGGCAAGCCAAGCTGCCGCGTCGCCGCGATGGTCCGCGAACACTGGAAGTCGGAGGGGTTTCCCGGCCCCGGCGACATGACGAGCAGGTCCGGCTTCTCGGCGGCGATCAAAGCCGTGTCGATGCCCTTCCCCTTCGAGGCGCGCAGCGTCTTCACCTCGGCGCCGGTCTGGCGGAAATAGTTGGCCAGCGTGTGGACGAAGCTGTCCTCATGATCGACCAGCACGATCCGCAAGCCCGCACCGACGGCCTCACGCTCCACCGACGCGGCGGCGACCGGCGCGGTGCCAGCCTCGCGAATGGCGGCGATCAGCGCCGAAGCCTTCAGCTCGGTCTCCTTCTCCTCATCCTCCGGCACCGAGTCGTAGAGCAGCGTCGCGCCGGCGCGCACCTCGGCGATGCCGTCCTTGAGGCGGATCGTCCGGAGCGTGAGACCGGTGTTGACATCGCCGTTCATCAGGAAGGCGCCAACGGCCCCGCCGTACCAGGCGCGGCAGCTCTTCTCGTTGTCCTCGATGAACTGCATCGCCCACAGCTTGGGCGCGCCCGTCACCGTCACCGCCCAGGCGTGGCTCAGGAAGGCATCGAGCCCATCCATGCCGTCGCGCAACCGCCCCTCGATGTGGTCGACGGTGTGAATGAGGCGCGAATACATCTCGATCTGGCGGCGACCGATGACGCGGACGGACCCCGGCTCGCAGATGCGGCTCTTGTCGTTGCGGTCGACGTCCGAGCACATGGTGAGCTCGGCCTCGTCCTTCTTGGAGTTGAGCAGGATGCGGATCTGCTCCTCGTCCTCGATGGCGTTGCGGCCACGCCGGATGGTGCCCGAGATCGGGCAGGTTTCGACGCGCTTGCCGTTGGTGACGCGCACGAACATCTCGGGGCTGGCGCCGATCAGATATTCGGAA
The DNA here is from genome assembly GCF_023721755.1 of Pleomorphomonas sp. NRK KF1. Taxonomy (GTDB): domain Bacteria; phylum Pseudomonadota; class Alphaproteobacteria; order Rhizobiales; family Pleomorphomonadaceae; genus Pleomorphomonas. The sequence goes on from NZ_JAMDLH010000009.1 coordinate 87,728, forward strand.
GAGCCAAGGTTGAACATGAAGCCAAAGGGCGCCGGATTGATGTGCTGAAGCCGGCGAGCGATGGCCGACGGCGGCGAGGACGGCTTCTCATAGAACACCTGCCCCGGCACCACTTCGAAGAGGTCGCCGCGCTTGAAATACTCCACCGCCTTGCTGACCGACGCCGCGTATTCGCCGGGCTGGTGGTCGCCCCGCCCCGGATCGCGATCGGTCACCTTGAACGGCTGCTCCTGGCCATCGCGCGGCAGGCCGACGGTGAGGCGACCCTCGACGACGAAATCGTAGGAATAGATGGTGGCGGCGGCGCGGTGATGATCGACGACGACGATCTCGTCGGGGAAATAGAGCACGAGGTCGCGCTGGTCGTCGGGACGCGGCAGCTTGAAATCGACGCTGTCAAACTGGAAGGCGAGATCGTAGCCGAAGGCGCCCCAGAGGCCGAGCTTGTCGTCCTCGGGCGTTGCGAACTTGGCGATGATGCGGCGAAGCACGGAGAAGACCGACGGCTGACGCGAGCGGTCCTCCTCGGCAAAGCCGCCCCCGGGCGTCTTCACCTCAAGCGAGATCAGCGCGTCATCGACGGCAAGGGAGGCGAGATCGGGACCGCGCACGGCGGCGACGAAAGCGGGGAGCAGGATACGGCCGCGTGCGTTGAGCGCCTCGATCGTCACCTTTCGACCACGGGCCGTGATCGCAACCGGCGGATCGACGAAAGCGATGTCCCAGCGCGAGTAGCGGCCCGGATACTCGTAGTTGGATGACAGCACGGCGCCACGACGCGTATCGAGCTTGTCGAAATAGCCAGAAATGGCCGTCTTGTAGTGGTCGGGCCGCGCGCTGCGCGCCACCTCCACGCCACCGGCGGTGACGAATGACTCTCTCTTGCCTGAAAATCCGGTTTCGGCGTCGCTCTTGACCATCGCAATCTCCCCTGTCGCCACCCGGAGAGACCGCCTGGACACCTCAACAAAAAGGGCCGGTCCGGTCTCCCGGAGCAGCCCTCGCTCATTTCGTCCACCTGGACACACCGCGTCGGCCGCTCTCCTTAAGAGAAGCGCCACCACCACGAAGCGTTCAGGGCGACAAAACCGTTCATGGCTTCTCCCATAGGCGAAGCGCGTCGGGTTGTAAAGAAGATCAACATCGCGACACATTCGCAAAGAGGAGTTTGCATTTCCCCCGTTCGATCTTACAACCCTTGCATCGCCGGCCATCGTCGGCCACCCGATTTCGGCGCCTTGCGCCGCATGCTTTGACAATAGGTTGCGCCCGTGTCCCAGGAATCCTCCCCCGTCATCCGCCTCGCCGACTACAAGCCCACTCCTTACGCCATCGACAAGGTCGACCTCGATTTCGATCTGACGCCCGAGGCGACTCTCGTGGCTGCGACGCTGGCCATTTCGCCGCGCGATGGTACATTCGGCGAGCCGCTCGTCCTCAACGGAGACGAGCTGACGCTCGTTCGCGTCGCGATCGACGGGCGGGACCTGTCGGAGGACGAGTACGAGGCCAGCCCCAGCCAGCTGACCATCAAGGTGCCGCCCAACGGCGCCTTCCGCCTCGAGATGACGACACGCCTCGACCCGGCCGCCAACACCAAGCTGATGGGCCTTTACCGCTCGTCCGGCACCTGGTGCACGCAGTGCGAGGCGGAGGGCTTCCGCCGCATCACCTATTATTACGACCGGCCGGACGTGCTCAGCGTGTTCACGGTCAAGATCACCGCGCCGAAGACCGAGGCGCCGATCCTGCTCTCCAACGGCAATCCGGTGTCGGTCGGAGACCTCGGGGACGGACGTCACTTCGCCATCTGGCACGATCCGTGGCCCAAGCCGAGCTACCTGTTCGCGCTGGTCGCCGGCGACCTCGACGCCCTGGAGGACGAGTTCACGACGATGAGCGGCCGCAAGGTGATGCTTGCCGTCTATGTCGAGAAGGGCAACGCGCCGAAGGCGGCCTATGCCATGGACTCGCTGAAGCGTTCCATGAAGTGGGACGAAGAGGTGTTCGGCCGCGAGTATGACCTCGACGTCTTCAACGTGGTGGCGGTGTCCGACTTCAACATGGGCGCCATGGAGAACAAGGGCCTCAACGTCTTCAACGACAAATACGTGCTGGCCGATCCGGAGATCGCCACCGACGCCGACTATGCCGGCATCGAGGCGGTGATCGCCCACGAGTATTTCCACAACTGGACCGGCGACCGCATCACCTGTCGAGACTGGTTCCAGCTGTGTCTCAAGGAAGGTCTCACCGTCTTCCGCGACCAGGAGTTCTCCTCGGACATGCGCTCGCGGGCGGTCAAGCGCATTTCCGATGCCCGCCTGCTCAGGAGCCAGCAGTTCCCCGAGGACGGTGGCCCGCTCGCCCATCCGGTGCGCCCCGAGCAGTACAAGGAAATCAACAACTTCTATACGGCGACCGTCTACGAGAAGGGCGCCGAGGTCATTCGCATGCTGAAGACGCTGATCGGCGACGACGCCTTCGCGCGCGGCATGGATCTCTATTTCACCCGGCATGACGGCGAAGCGGCCACGATCGAGCAGTTCATCGCCTGCTTCGCCGAAGCGTCCGGACGCGACCTCGAACCCTTCATGGTCTGGTATCGCGAGGCGGGAACGCCCGTCGTCACCATTGAGGAAACCTGGGACGAGGCGGCGAAGCGCTTCACGCTGACGCTCACGCAGGAGACGCCGGCCACGCCCGGCCAGCAGACGAAAAAGCCGCGCGTCATTCCGGTGCGCTTCGGCCTCGTCGGCCCCGATGGCGGGGACATGCAGCCGTCCGGGATCGCCGGTGCCGAAGTGAACGGCGACACGCTGATCCTGACACAGCCGTCGCACACCGTCACCTTCGACGGACTGCCGTCACGACCGGTCGCATCGCTGTTCCGGGGCTTCTCGGCGCCGGTCAAGGTGCGGCAATCGCTGTCGTCGTCCGACCTCATCTTCCTGCTGGCCAACGACACGGACAGCTTCAACCGGTGGCAGGCCGGCACCACGCTGGCCATGACGGCGCTGGTCAAGGCAACGCAACAGGTGCGCGCCGGCCAGGCGCCCAGCTTCGAGACGGCGCCGATCGACGCTCTCGCCGCCCTCATCGACGACCCGGGCCTGGACGCCGCCTTCAAGGCGCTGCTCATCTCCGTGCCCAGCGAGAACGACGTCGCCCGCGAGGTGGCCGAGAATGTCGATCCGGATGCCGTGGCGACCGCGCATCAGGCCTATCGGCGCGCCATCGCCGACCGGCTCGGGGCACGCCTCAAGGCGATCGTCGAGGCCGACGGCGCCGCGTCAGGACAGCCTTACGTGCCGGATGCGGCCGGCGCCGGCCGACGGTCGCTCGCCAACACCGCGCTCGATCTCCTGTCGATCACGGGATCGGACGAAGCGATGGCGCTGGTGCGCAAGCGGTTCGAGACGGCGACCAACATGACCGACCGCATGGCGGCGCTGACCATTCTGGTCCATCGTGGAGATGCGGGCGCGGAAGCGGCGCTTGCCGCCTTCTTCGAGCGCTTCGGAACGGTGCCGCTGGTCGTCGACAAGTGGCTGTCGGCCCAGGCATCCGCACCACTGCCCGGCACGCTCGACAAGATCACGGCACTGACGGAGCATCCCGCCTTCTCCTTCGGCAATCCGAACCGCGTGCGGGCGCTGGTCGGCGCCTTCGCCACCTCCAACCCGACCCAGTTCGGACGGGCGGATGGCAAGGGCTTCGGCTTCGTCGCCGGCATCATCTCGCGGCTCGATGCGACGAACCCGCAGCTTGCCGCGCGTTTGCTCGTCACCTTCCGATCCTGGCGCTCCTACGAACCCAAGCGCCGGGCCCAGGCGGAAACGGCGCTGCGCTCGATCCAGACCAAGCCGCAACTGTCGCGCGACGTCGCCGACATTCTGGAGCGGACGCTGGCCTGATCGGCTGATTTTGCGAGATATCCCCTCCCCCACATCTTCTGTGGAGGATGGCCGGGAGGGGATGACAAATCGAAAAAGCTCTTCATTTCCAGTCCGAATCCCACCTGCGGATTCGGCAGGAATGTCACACATACCCCCATTCGCCCGCGGCGATTCAAAAAGAAGATTCAACGCTCTTTAACCTATGGACAGAGCGATTCCCGATGATTCAAACTGCCCGTGATTCGGGGGTTGTTTCGCGTTCCCCAATAACATGCGGCGGCGGGGCAACGACATGGCGGGCAACGACCTCAGTCGAGGGTCGGGAACGTGGAAGGCACGCCTTTTCGGCGATGCCGAAACGGAGAGGCTTCTCAAGGGACATGCCGGCCTTCTCGTGCGCCCGTCCTATCTGCGCCTCCTGCAGGCCGAGCCGCTGTTTCGGCGCTCGATCCCGGTTCTGATCTGCGCCTTCCTGTTGATGGGCGGCATCTTCCACGTCTCCAATCTTCTGCAGCAGCGGACCGACACCTATCGTGCGGCCTCCGACATGGTGGCGCTCCTGGCCGAAGCGCTCGACGCCGATCTTTCGATTCATCCCTCGCTCGAAAAGGTCGATGGCGGCTACTCGGGCGTGATGCGCGCCGCCCTGCGCGACAGCCTGCCGCCGTCGGCGACGAGCGACGGCCGCGTCATCCTGTTCGCCGATGCCGACGGCACCATCCGGGCGACGGCGCCGGAGGGAGCGTTCGTCGGCAAAGGCACCGTCGCGGATCTGTTCGGCGCCGACCAGCCGATGCTGGTGTTCGGCAAGCGCGCCGGCGTACTGGACGTGACGCTGTCCGGCGGCACCGAAGCGCTCGCCACCGTGCGCAACCTCGCCGGTGACCGCGGAACGATCGCCGTTTATCAGCCGCTGGCGCAGGTCTATGTCAGCTGGCGGCACGACGTCACCATGACGGCCGTCCTGTTCGTCGGCACATCCCTGATCCTGATCGCGGTGGTCTATGCCTTTTTCGCCCAGATGAGCCGGGCCCGCGAGGCCGACCGCATCTACAACGCCACGCAGGCGCGCGTCGACACGGCGCTCCGGCGCGGCCGCTGCGGCCTCTGGGACTGGGATCTCGCCCGGGGTCGGTTGTTCTGGTCACCGTCCATGTACGTCATCCTGGGCATGGAGCCCAACTCTGACCTGATGGGCTTCAACGACCTGCAGGGCATGATCCACCCCGACGACGTCGACCTCTACGAGCTTGCCAAGGAGGTGCTGGAAACCGGCCAGCCCTCCGTCGACCTGGAGTTCCGCATCCGCCACGCCAGCAGCGAGTGGGTGTGGCTGAGGATGCGTGCCGAGGTGGTTCGCGACCATGACGGCTCCCATCACCTCATCGGCATCACCGTCGACGTGACCGAGCAGAAGACGCTCGCCCAGGAAAACGCCACCGCCGCCATCCGCCTGCGCGACGGTATCGACACCATCTCCGAAGCCTTCGTCATCTGGGACTCGGAAAACCGTCTGGTCATGTGCAACTCGAAGTACCAGAGCTTGCACCAGTTGCCCGACAGCGTCGCCCGGCCGGGCACGCCCTATGCCGAAGTCATGGCGGCGGCCCGCCAGCCCAAGGTATCGAGCGAGGGGCTGCGCTACTCGATGACCGGCGGCGAGCGCTCCTATGAGGCGCGCCTCGACGACGGCCGCTGGCTGCAGATCAACGAGCGGCGCACCAAGGACGGCGGCTTCGTGTCGGTCGGAACCGACATCACCCAGCTGAAGCGCCACGAGGAGAACCTCCTCGAAAGCGAGCGGCAACTGATGGCGACCGTCGCCGACCTTCGCCAGCACCGCCACAAGATGCAGCTTCAGACGACCCAGCTGGTCGAGCTGGCCGAGAAGTACGCCGAGGAGAAGGCGCGCGCCGAGGCGGCCAACCGGGCCAAGTCGGAATTCCTGGCCTCGATGAGCCACGAGCTCAGGACGCCGCTCAATGCCATCATCGGCTTCTCGGACATCATGATGTCCGGCATGTTCGGCGATCTCGGCTCGGAGAAGTACACCGACTACTGCCGCGACATTCACGACAGCGGCATCTACCTGCTCAACGTCATCTCCGACATCCTCGACATGTCCAAGATCGAGGCCGGCCGTGTCAACCTCACGCTGGAGTCGGTGGTGGTCGACGAGGTGCTCGGCGAGTGCGTACGCATCATGTCGTCGCAGGCCGAGACGCGGCAGATCATCCTCGCCACCGACTTCGAGGCGGCGGAGCCGATGGTGGCCGATCGCCGCGCCGTCAAGCAGGTGGCGCTCAACCTTCTGTCCAATGCACTGAAGTTTACCCCGGCATCCGGCACCGTGACGGTGCGGACCCGGCAGGTGGGCGACAACGTCCTGTTCTCGGTGAGCGACACCGGCATCGGCATCCCTGCCGCCTCGCTGGACCAGATCGCCAAGCCCTTCGTGCAGGTGGAAAACCAGCTGACGCGCAAGCACCCCGGCTCCGGTCTCGGTCTCGCCATCGCCCAGTCGCTGGTGGCCCTGCATGGCGGCCAGATGACGATCGAGTCGGTGGAAGGGGCGGGCACGACCGTCACCATCTCGATGCCGCGCATCGCCGCGCCGACCGCGAGCGACGGCACCGCCGCCGTGGCGACGTCGCAGGCCGGCTCGGCCGTGGCAACCGCCTATCCGCGCGTGGTCGCCGCGCCCGACGCGTTCACCGAGCCACGGCGCACCGTCCACTGACGATCAACCGGCGCGCCGAACCACCGGTCCGACGATCTCGACGAAGGCCTCGCGCACTGCCGCCTGACGCTCGCGAAGCTCGGCTTCGAGCTGGGCAAGCGAGGGCGCCGACGCGACGCGGCAGAGAACGTCGTGAACGCCACGCGGTGCCTCGACCACCGCTGCCTTCACAGGCAGCGTGAGACGCTGGGCCTGCGTCAGGTCGCCGAACAGACGAATGGCCGGCAGCAACACGTCGCGATGGGCGGGTGAAAGCAGGCCGTGGGTCGCCGCCGACAGCAGGATCGCCTCGGTGTTGCGCAGGCGGATCGCCGGCTCGCGCCAATCGTTGACGAGGCGCAGCGTCTGGGCGACGAATTCCAGATCGACAAGCCCGCCGGGCGCCCGCTTGAGATTCCAGGGGTCGGAAGAGCCCTTTTCCTGTTCGAGTCGGGCCCGCATGTCCGAGGCGTCGGCGAGCACCTTTTCGGGGTCTCGCTGCCGGCACAGCGTCTCGGCGATCACGCGCTCCGCTTCCTGCCCGAGCCCGCCGGTGGAGGCGACGACACGGGCGCGGGTCAGCGCCATGTGCTCCCAGGTCCACGCTTCCTCCAGCTGGTAGCGCTCGAAGGCGTCGATGCGGGTGGCGAGCGGCCCGGCATTCCCCGAGGGACGCAGGCGGAAGTCCACGTCGTAGAGCGTGCCCTCGGCCGTCGGCGCGGTAATCGCCGTCACCAGGCGCTGTGTCAGCCGGGCGTAATACTGGTTCGGAGAGATCGGCCGGCGCCCGTCGCTCTGCACGGCGTCGCGGTCGTGATCGTAGAGCAGGATGAGGTCGAGGTCCGAAGCAGCGGTCAACTCCTCGCTGCCAAGCTTGCCCATGGCGAGCAGCGCCACCCTCCCGCCCGGCACGAGGCCATGCTGGGCCTCAAGCTCGGCCGCCGTTGCCGAGAGCACGCGTTCGAGCAGCAGGTCGGCGAGACGGGAAAAGCTCCGGCCGAGCTGTCGGGCCGCCGCCGTGCCGGTGATGACGCGGACGCCGATCAGAAATTTCTGCTCCTGGGCGAAGATTCGGGCGCGATCGAGCACATCCTCGTAGCCGCGCGCCTCACCGAAGAACGCATCGAGCCTGCGCGTCAACTCCTCCCGGCCCGGCAGAGTGCCGAAGAACTGGGGTTCGAGCAGTGCGTCCACCACATGCGGCCGCCGGGCGACGGTGTCGGCGAGATAGGGCGAGTTACCCATCACCATGGCGAGCAGCGTCACAAGCGACTGGTTGGAGGAGAGCAGCGAGAACAGCTGGACGCCGGCAGGCAGGCGGGCGAGGAAGTGGTCGAAGGCGATCAGCGCCGCATCCGGCGCTTCGGTCTCGGAGAAGGCGACGATGAGGCGCGGCGTGATTTCGGTGAGAAGCTCGCGGGCGCGCGACGACCGCATGGCCGGGTAACGGCCGAAATGCCAGGAGGCGACGATGCGGATGGCGTCTTCGGGCCGGGCGAAGCCGAGCTGGGTGAAGGTATCGAGTGTGCCGGGGTCGATGTCGTTGCCGGTGAACACCATGTTGCCATGCTGCGAGGAGAGGTCGGCCTCCTCCTCGAACAGCTCGGAATACTGGTCGCTGACGACGATCAGCCATTCCCTCGTCGTTGCCGCGAAGGCATCGAGATCCTCGTAGCCCATCAGGTGGGCGACGCGGGCGAGCCCCTCGGGCTCGTCGGGCAGCGTGTGGGTCTGCTCGTCGTTGAGCATCTGGACGCGGTGTTCGACGCGGCGCAGGAAACGGTAGGCCTCGGCCAGAAGATCGCGCGCCGGTTCGCCGAGCCAGCCCTGAACCACCAGCGCGTCCAGCATGGCGAGAGTCTGGCGACCGCGCAGGTCGACGTTGCGGCCGCCGGCGATGAGCTGCTGCGTCTGGACGAAAAACTCGATCTCGCGGATGCCGCCGCGTCCCAATTTGATGTTGTGGCCGGCAACAGCGATCTCGCCATGCCCCTTATGGGCGTGAATCTGTCGCTTGATCGAGTGGATGTCGCGGATGGCGGCGTAATCCAGATACTTGCGCCAGACATAGGGCTTGAGTTCGGCCAGGAAATGCTCGCCCGCCACGATATCGCCGGCCGCCGGGCGCGCCTTGATCATGGCCGCCCGTTCCCAGTTCTGGCCGGCGCTCTCGTAGTAGATCAGCGCCGCGGTCGTTGACATGGCGACCGGCGTCGCGCCGGCGTCGGGCCTGAGCCGCAGGTCGGTGCGGAACACGTAGCCGTCGGCGGTGCGCTCCTGCAGGATGGCGACGAGACGGCGCGTCAGCCGGACGAACAGCGTCGTCAGATCGTCCTTGTCGGCCGCCGGCACCACGGCCGGATCGAAGAAGACGATAAGGTCGATATCCGAGGAATAGTTGAGTTCGAAGGCGCCCTGCTTTCCCATGGCGAGCACGATCCAGCCCGAGCCCTTTTCGGGATCGGAACGGTCCGGCAGGCTCAGCTTGCCGGCCGCGTCGGCTTCGAGCAGGAGAAAGCGGATGGCGGCAGACAGAGAGGCATCGGCCAGGCGCGTGAGAGCGCCGGTCACCTCCATGACGTCCCAGAGATCGGCGATGTCGGCCAGGGCGATGGCGAGCGCCGCTTCCGCCTTGACACGCCGCAGACGCCGCCGCAGCGACGCCTCGTCGGCGACGGGTTCGGACAGGGAGGCGATCAGGCCGTCGACGTGCGCCGCCGGATCGCTCGCGAGAATGCGGTGGAGACGTTGGCCGTCGCGCAGCGCCGCGTCCCGCAAGTGGGCGCTGTTGGACGCGACCGCGAGCACCAGATCGCGGGCAACAGGCATGTTCGCAAACAACGACGACAGCGCTTCGCCCCCCGGTCCTGCCAGGCAGTCGTCGAGAAGGGAAGCCGCGATTGCCGAATCCGGTCCGGTTGGGGGAACGATGGCGATGCGGTCCTTGAGGGCGCCTTCAGTCCGCTGCGTCATGCCTTCTCCATCCCCCATTGCCCGCTCCGCCCTGATATCATGCGCCTCTTGGTCGAACGCACCTTATCGCCCTGTTCTGGCATAAATCCTAACGGCGCCGCGATACGCCATAGAGCGCTATTCTGAGTCGGAACTGGGCTTCATTCAGGACGGACGCGCTAGCCGGGGTTGCCTTCGGCTTTCGGCAGGCGAAGGCTGGCCTTGAGGCCGGGTTCGGCATCGCCGAGCGTCACACTGCCCCCATGCAGGTGTGCAACGGCCGCCACCAGCGACAGGCCGAGTCCCGACCCCTGCCGACTGCGCGCGGCATCGAGCCGGCCGAAGCGCGACAACGCCTTCTGCCGGTCGCCTTCGGCAATACCGGGGCCATCGTCGGTGACGATCAGGCAGAGGTCACCGCCCTCGACGGTGCCGGTCAGCTTGATCGTCGGCCCCTCCCCGCCCTCGTGACGGCCATACTTGATGGCGTTGTCGATCAGGTTGGACAGGGCCTGGCTCAGGAGCGTGCGATTTCCCCTCAGCGGCAATGGCCGCTCCGTTTCGAGCGTCAGCCGACCGCCGACGTCCTCCAGCACCGGCTCGTAGAGTTCGACGATTTCGTCGAGAATGCCGGCGGCGTCGAGCTGCTCGAAGCTGTCGCCCGAAGAACCGGCCTCCATGCGGGCGATCTTGAGGAGCGCGTCGAAAATGCGGATGAGGCTGTCGGCCTCCTCCATCGCCGAGGTGATCGCCTCGCGATAGTCCTCCACCTCGCCACCGCGCCGCAAGGTTTCCTCCAGGCGGCCGCGAAGCCGGTTGAGCGGCGTCTTGAGGTCGTGGGCGATATTGTCGGACACCTCCTGCAGGCCGGTCATCAGCGCCTCGATACGATCGAGCATCTCGTTGAGGCTGAGAGCGAGATTGTCGAACTCGTCGTTCGATCCCTTGACGGCCAGGCGATGGGTAAGGTCGCCGGACATGAAACGACGCGACGTCTCGGCCATGTTCTCGACGCGCTTGAGAACGGAGCGCCCGACGAAAAACCAGGAGACGAAGCCCGTCACCACGATGACGATGATGGCGTAGCGGGACGCCTCGAAGATCAGGGAGCGGAGCTGTCCGATCTCGCTGATGTCGCGGCCGACCAGAAGCTTGAATCCACCCGGCAGGGCAAACACCCGCACGATCGCCTGGTAACTGCGGCTGGTATCGCCATCGAGTCGCTGATAGGTGACCGAGGTGGTGTCGCCATCCGACAGCCCGAGGATGGAAAGTGGCGGGTCGGCGACATTGCCGACCACCGTGCGGCCCGAGGAATCGGCGACGAGATAGAGGCTGGCGCCGGGACGGCGGCTGCGCAGGTCGACGGCGCTGACGAGCTGGCGAAGGCCGCCACGTTCGTACTGGTCGGACAGCGAGTTGATTTCGCTGTCGATGGTATCGCTGATCTGGGAATCGAGAAGCTCGGCCGTGTTGTTGGAGATGTAGGCGGTCAGGAACAGCGTCAGCCCGGAGAAGACGACGAGGTAGACCAGCGACAGCTTGAACGCGGTCGTCCGGATCAGCCGCCCGAGCGCGCCCATGTGGCCTCCCCGCCCCTGTCGGGACCGGCCTCGCGGATCATGTAGCCGGCGCCGCGCACGGTGTGCAGCAGCGGCTTGTCGAAGCCCTTGTCGATCTTGCCGCGCAGACGGGAGACGTGAACGTCGATGACGTTGGTCTGCGGATCGAAATGGTAGTCCCAGACATTTTCCAGCAGCATGGTGCGCGTGACCACCTGCCCGGCATTGCGCATCAGATACTCGAGCAGGCGAAACTCGCGCGGCTGCAAGGGAATTTCGGTATCGGCACGCGTCACGGTATGCGACAGGCGGTCGAGCACCAGATCGCCGACGCGATAGGTGGTTTCGACCTCGGCCGGCCGGTTGCGGCGGGCCAGCGCCTCGACGCGGGCGAGGAGCTCGGTAAAGGCGTAGGGCTTGGTGAGATAGTCGTCGCCGCCGGCCTTGAGACCGCGAACACGGTCGTCGACCTGACCGAGCGCCGACAGCACCAACACCGGCGTCTGGTCGCCGGCCCGGCGCATGCCCTCGATGATGGCAAGACCGTCGCGCTTGGGCAGCATGCGATCAACGATCAGCACGTCGAAACCGCCTTCCTCGGCCATGAAGGCGCCGGCCTCGCCATCGGCCGCGTGCTCGGCGACGTGCCCGACCTCGGCCAGCGCCTTGACGAGATAGGCGGCCGCTTCCCTGTCGTCTTCGATCACCAGAATGCGCATGTCGCCCTGCCTCGCAAAGGTGGTCGCTGACAGTTGTTTAGCGCCGACACGGGCCGGCGCAAGGAAAAAGAGTACCGGCGGGCGCCGAGCCCGCTCGCCGGTACCAGGTGGAGATCAGCGCCTTACTTCCCCAAGGGGAGGGCAAGGAAGCGAACGCTGTCTCCAGACTTCACGCGGAGCAGGATGGCCGTCTTGCCGGCCTTCTCGGCTCCGGAAATCGCCTTCGAGACGTCACGGGGACCCTCGACGGTCTGGCCGCCGGCCTGGAGGATGATGTCGCCCTGGCGCAGACCGCGCTCGGAGGCCTTGCCGGCCGGATCGACGTCGGTAATGACGGCACCGCTGTCGCCGGCGCCCACGGCGTCGGCGGGGGCGAGCGTCAATCCATAGTCGCCAAGCGAGGTGTGTTCCTCGGAACCGTCGCTCTTCTGCGCCGAAGCCACCTGCTCATTGGGCAGCTCGCCGAGATCCACCTTGACGGTCACCTCCTTGCCGTCACGCCACAGGGTGACGTCGACCACCGTCTTCGGTGGGAAGGCTGCGATCTTGCGAGCCAGATCCTTGGCGTCTTCCACCTCGAGACCGTTGATCGAGAGGATGGTGTCGCCGGCCTCGATGCCCGCCTTGCTGGCCGGCGAGTTGTCCTGCGGCTCCGTCACGAGGGCGCCGTGGGCCTTGTCGAGACCGAGGGAGTTGGCAATCTCCTCGGTGACCGGCTGGATCTGCACGCCGAGCCAGCCGCGAACGACCTTGCCGTGCTCCATCAGGGAGGCGACCACCTGCTGCGCCGTCCGCGCCGGGATGGCGAAGCCGATACCGACCGAACCGCCCGACGGCGAGTAGATCGCGGTGTTGACGCCGATCACCTCACCACCGGCATTGAACGCCGGACCACCGGAGTTGCCCTTGTTGATCGGCGCGTCGATCTGCAGGAAGTCGTCGTAGGGACCGGCGCCGATGTCACGACCACGGGCCGAGATGATGCCCGCCGTCACGCTGCCGCCGAGGCCGAACGGGTTGCCGACGGCCACCACCCAGTCGCCGACGCGCGACTCGTTGGCCGCGAAGGTGACATGCGGGAAGTCCTTGCCGTCCGTCACCTTGATCAAGGCCAGGTCGGTCTTGGGGTCGGTGCCGATCACCTTGGCGGCGTGCTCGGTGCCATCGTCGGTCACCACCTTCACGTCGGTGGCATTCTCCACCACGTGATTGTTGGTGACCACGTAGCCGTCGGCCGAAATGAAGAAGCCCGAGCCCTGGGCAAGGCCGTAGCGATGCTGCGGACCACGGTCGCGGCCACCGGGCATGCCCGGCATGCCGAAACGCTTGAAGAAGTCGTAGAAGGGACTGTCGGGCGTCAGGCCGGGAGGCAGGCCTTCATTGTCGCTGTCGCCCTGCCCGACGGTCTCGTCCGTCTTGACGCGGATGGAGACGACGGCCGGCTGGACGCGCTGCACCATGTCGGCAAAGCTGAACACCGCCTGGGTCTGGGGCTGCGACAGGTTCTGAGCCTGAGCCGTGTTGTCGAAGATGAAGGCCGTTTCGCCGGCGACGATGCCGCCGAGAGCCAGGGCGAAAACTGAACCCATCAAGAGAGCCTTGACGCGGGATTTGGTCGGCTTGTCGGAAGTCCTGTGCATGGGAGAAACTCCAGGGTATGAACTCTGCACCGGCTGTCGATCCGGTTTCCATGGCGTCATATAGCCACCCCGAGCCTAACCTGAAGATTGCGACGGCATTAAACTTTCGTAAGAAAAACTGCCAAAAACTCGCCTTATTTCAATAATTTGGCGTCCCTTCCTCTTCTCGGGACAGCGCTTTCAGCGCCGCTTCTTCCTCGGCGGACAGTCTTTCCGTCCCCCGGGCATCGGGACGCCTGCGGAAGGCGAGAAACAGCCCTGCCCCGGCGATGAGCAGCAAGGCGGGCGGCAGAACCCAGAGCAGAAGACCGACCCCGTGGGCACGCGGCCTCAGCAGCACGAACTCGCCGTAGCGGGCAACCAGGAAGTCGCGAACTTCGTCGTCGCTGTCGCCGGCGGCGATGCGCTCTCGAACGACGAGTCTCAGATCCTTGGCGAGCTGGGCATCGGAAGCGTCGATCGACTGGTTCTGGCAAACGAGGCAGCGCAGCTCCTCGGAGATGGCGCGCGCGCGTCCTTCGAGAGCCGGATCGGCCAGCCGTTCGGATGGATCGACGGCGGCGGCGGGTACGGTCAGCGCAACCAGAAGGGCCAAGGCAGCAAGAAGACGCATCGGTTTTCCTCCGTCACTCGGCGGTGACCATGGGCGCTGCGCGCCGAGCAGGCTTCGGCGCTCCGACGCGCAGGCGACGATCGGTGAGAGACAAGGCGCCGCCGGCCATCATGACAAGCGCGCCCAGCCAGATCAGCGTCACCAGCGGCTTGTCCCACATGCGCACCACCACCGATCCGCTGTCGCGACCTTCGCTGCCGAGCGTCACGTAGAACTGCGACAGGCCATGCGTGCGGATGCCGGCTTCCGTGGTCGGCATCTGGCGCACCGCGTAGAAGCGCCGCGACGGCTCGACGACGAAGCGCACAACGCCGCCTTCCCGGACCGTCATGGACGCGACGACCCCGGAATAGTTGGGGCCGGCCGTGTTGCGGAGCCCGTCGAAGGTCACCGAATAGGTGCCAACAGTCGCCGTATCGCCCGGCTTCATCTCCAGGATCGCTTCACTCTGGAAGGTCGATGTCGCGACGATCCCGAGCAGCGTCACGCCGAGACCGGCATGGGCGAGCGCCGTGCCGAAGGCCGAACGCGGCAAGCCTGCGAGACGCCTGAGACCGACCGAAAGCCCGGCTTCCCGAAGGCGGGCGCGGGTCCATAACTCGGCAAAGGCGCCGACCAGCACCCAGACGGCAACGCCGAGGCCGAAGAGGGCGACGATGTGGGTCTCGCCGCTCATCCAGGCGACGATGATGGCGACCAGCGCGGCGATGGCGAATACCGCCCACAGCCGTTCGAGGGCACCGAGCAGGTCGCCGCGCTTCCAGGCGAGCAACGGCCCGAGCGGCACCACCAGCAGCGTGGCGCCGAACAGCGGCCCGAACACGGTGTTGAAATAGGGGGCGCCCACCGAAATGGCGCCGCCGAAGGCCGACACGATGAGCGGCACCAGCGTGCCGAACAGCACGACACCGGCCGCCACGGTCAGGAACACGTTGTTGAGGACGAGCGCGCCTTCGCGGCTGACCGGTGCGAACAGACCGCCCTGCCTGAGCGTGCCGGCGCGGAAAGCGAACAGGCCTAGTCCGCCACCGATGAACAGGCAGAGGATGGCGAGGATGAAGACGCCGCGCGTCGGGTCGGTGGCGAAGGCGTGAACGGACGTCAGCACGCCCGACCGCACCAGGAAGGTGCCGAGCAGCGACAGCGAGAAGGCGAGGATGGCCAGCAACACGGTCCAGACCTTCAGCGCTTCGCGTTTCTCCATCACGGCGGCCGAATGCAGCAACGCCGTTCCCACCAGCCAGGGCATCAGCGAGGCGTTTTCCACCGGGTCCCAGAACCAGAAGCCGCCCCAGCCGAGTTCGTAATAGGCCCAGTAGGACCCCATGGCGATGCCGGCAGTCAGGAAGATCCAGGCGGCGAGAACCCAGGGCCGGACCCAGCGCGCCCAGGCGGCGTCGATCCGCCCTTCGATCAGCGCCGCGATGGCGAAGGCGAAGGCGATGGAGAAGCCGACATAGCCGAGATAGAGGAGCGGCGGATGGATGGCGAGGCCGATATCCTGCAGGATCGGGTTGAGATCCTTGCCCTCGATCGGCGGTTCGGCAAGGCGCAGAAACGGGTTCGATGTCGTCAGGATGAAGGCGAGAAAGGCCGTGCTGATCCAGCCCTGCACGGCCAGCACGTTGGCCTTGAGCGTCTGCGGCAGATTGCCGCCAAAGGCCGCGACGGCCGCGCCGAACAGCGCCAGAATCAGCGCCCAGAGCAGCATGGAGCCTTCGTGATTGCCCCAGACGCCGGAGAACTTGTAGATCAGCGGCTTTTCCGAGTGCGAGTTCTCGACCACGTTGAGAAGCGAGAAGTCGGAGACGAGATAGGCATAGGTGAGCGCCGAAAAGGCGATGGCGACGAGCAGGAACTGCATCATCGAAGCGCGCGGCGCCACCGCCATCAGCGCCGGGTCACGGCGGAGGAACCCCACAACCGGCAGGACCGATTGGGCGAGGGCGACCGCCAGGGCCAGAATCAGGGCAAAGTGGCCGAATTCTACGATCATGCCGCCCTCGTCTAGTTCTTCGCCGCAGGCGGCATCAGCCCACCCGGCTGGCCTTCTTCCCAAACGCCCTGAGCCTTCAGCGCGTCCACGACTTCCTTCGGCATGTAGCGTTCGTCATGCTTGGCCAGAACGGTATCGGCCAGGAACAGGCCGCGCTGGTCGAGCTTTCCCTCGGCGACCACGCCCTGCCCCTCCTGGAACAGATCGGGCAGCAAGCCACGGTAGGTCACCGTCACCGCATTCACCGTGTCGGTCACCTTGAACTCGACCTGACCGCCGTCCTTTCGCGCCACGCTACCGACCTCGACGAGGCCGCCGATGCGGAGACGACGCCCTTCCGTGATGGGAGTCTCGACGATTTCGGTCGGCGTCTTGTAAAGGGTGATCTCGCCCGAGAGCGCAAAGAGAACGAGGCCGACGGCTGCGGCGAGAACCGCGCCGACAGTGCCGATCAGAATGAGGCGCCGCGTCTTGCGCGTCATGGCCATCGTCATCGTCCCTCCGGTTTGGCGATGCCGAGTTCGGCCGCCGCGGCATCGATCGCCGCCAATGCCTCGGCGTTGCCGGCGAAGGCTTTCCGGGCGTCGGCGAACGCCGCGCTGGCCTTGTCGCTCCGGCCGAGCACCACGTTGGAACGCATCAGCCGGATCCAGCCATCGCGATCGTCGGGCTCGGCGGCGAGCCGGGCGGCGAGACCGTCGACCATGCCTTCGATCGCCGCGCTGTTCACTCCCGATGCCGGCAGGGTCGGTGGTTCCGGCGTATCGGCAGGCCTCTTGAGCGCAGTCAGGATTTCGCCGCGCTTTCCGCGTGCGGTCTCCAGCCAGGGCGCGTCGGCCGGCGAGCGGCGGATCAGTTCGTCGACCTGCCGCAGAGCTTCTTCGAAGGCGCCCGTCTGACGCAGCCCCTCCGCATAATAGAAGCGCGCGCGCACACGTTCCGGATCGGCGGCGACGGCGCGGGCCAGGACCGACTGCGCCTCGGGAGAGACGATGCCGTCGTTCGTGTCGACGAGGCCGGCGCCATAGTTCTCAAGCGTCGCGGCATCCGCCTCGCCGGCCGCGACCAGCCGCCCCCATGCCTTCACGGCATCGTCCAGCCGGCCCAGACGGGCATAGACGGGCGCAATGACGCGCCAACCCGAGAGATCGTCTGGGTTGGCAGCGAGGTGTTTCTCGACGCGGCCGACCAGATCGGCGACATTGCCGGCGGCGGGCGCCGAGGTCAGGCGCTCCGCCAGCGGCGCGTCGGGCATGTCCGGCTGACCGATGAGGAGGTAAAGCGGCAGGGCGATGGCCGGGACGGCGACGACGGTCATCAGCGCGACCAGCCGATTGGCAGCGGGCCGGGGCTTGCCGGTGTCAGCCGGAACATGCGCGGCGGCCAGCAGACGACGACCGATCTCGGCGCGGGCAGCGTCCGCCTCTTCGCCGCCGATCAGGCCGCGTTCGCGATCGCGGTCGAGTTCGCTCAACTGATCGCGATAGACGCGGGCTTCTTCGCCGCTGGGGACCGAAAAGGCGCCTGCCGGCCGCGCCATGGGAGCGATGACGACAAGAACGACCGCCGCCGTCAGCAATGCCAGCAATATCCAGAAGACCATTCGCCGCTCTTTCCCGAACCGCCGGCACAGACCAACACCCCATGCCGAATAGGGCAATGCCGGCGCTTTCTCAATCGACTTCTGGGCGAATTTGAGAAGGATTCCAGAAAAGGCGATCCGGCCTCAAGCCGCGGGCCGCGATGCCTTGAGCTGCTGCTCCTTGCTTCGGCGAAGATGGGACGCATAGTCCTCGCCGTAGAGGAAGCCGGCGGCCTTGATCAGATGGTCGACAGCCGACAGCGCCGCCAACCGCGCCTCGCCATCGAGATCCCGCAGCTTGGTCGGCAGATCGAGGGCATAGAGCTCAATTGCCTGATCGACCAGAGGCGTCAGGCGACCGACGAGGCCATTGACCGCGAGGATGTCGCGAGATTTGCCGGTCGCCGCGAACAGGGCGCACAGGAACGCCGCCTCGGCGCCATCGGCCGGCCCCGGATAGGGAGTCTCTTGGACCCGGAAGGCGCGACGCATGGCCGGGAGCAGCTTGTCGAACTCGACGAACAGCATGTCCGAGAACCGTCGCTTGATGGCGACCATGCGAGGCTGCCAACCCCCGTCGTTGTCGATGTCCAGGCCGGTGGTGAGTTCACCGAGGGTCGAACGGAACACCCCGATCTGCGCAGTGGCGTCAGCGGCGTTGCGGCTGCCGCGAAGGATGGTCTGAAAGCGCGACGCGGAGCGATCAGCCACGGCGAGGCCGAGATCGACGAAGGCCGCCGCCGCCGGCGTGGCCCGGACGCGTCGGGCCGTTTCGCCACGAGCCAGCAGCTTGGCAAAGGCGATGAGCGGCGTCACGGCGCCCTGACGGCGGAACACGCCGCCGGCGACCCAGCCGGCGGTATTGGGATAGGTCGCGAGATAGGTGGCGATCTGTTCGAGGAGCCCCATGTCGACCGACCTCGTCTCGAGCAGATGCACGATGGCGGCGCTCAGCGTCGGCAGATCCTGGAGGCGATCACGTACGGCGATCATTTCGTCGATTTCGCGGCGGGCCACCTCGCCGCCGATGCGCGACATGAAGCGTTGCTGCAGCTTCGGCTCGTCGGCTATCGCCGCGATGTGCCGCGCCAAGGTATCGAACAACCGCGCTTCCAGCTTCGCGGCCTCTTCCCGGAAAGCGGCCTCGTTGGGCAGCTTGGGGGCGGTCTCGGGGGTGTTCCAGGCCGCCACTTCGGCGGACCGCAGCTCGTTGGCCGCATAGGACCAAACGTGGGAGAGCGTGGCGGCCGAGACGAAGCCACGGACGGGGAAGACCAGCCTCTCCTCGATGACGTAGGGCTCGAAGGCGGAGAAGACCAGCCTGCGCATATCCGGCGGCGCGCCGGTCGCCGCCTGCCGGGCTGCACCCCGGCTTTCGGCAATCGCGCGGGCGGCCTCCAGAATGAGCCGGCGGCGGGCTTCGAGTTCGGAGGGAACGGAACGGTCACTTTCCAGCCGGCGAACCAGCATGCCGCGCGCCCGCGGGGTCAGCCCCCGCAGGAAGGTCTCGGCCTTGTCGGTCACCACCGCCCGTCCGTCCATGACGAATCCCGTAAACTGCTTCTTTACCAAACGATCCTGCCGCAAGATGGTTGATGACTGGTAACGAAGGGGAACGAGAAGGGCGCAGATACGAGCAGATACGAGCAGATACGAAAAGGCCGGCTCTTACGAGCCGGCCCATCGAAGATTTGACCCGGAAATGACAGACCAGGATCAGCCGACCACCTGCCAGCTACCGTCCGGATTGCGGCAGGCGGTGCCACGGACCACCTGCTGCTGGCCGTCGATGAAGACGGTGTTGGTATAGGGACGGCAGGTGCGGTTGTTGACATAGGCGACCGGACCCGGCTGAACCGTGCCGTAGGTGCCGGTCTGCGGGTTCTGCCACTGCTGCGGATAGCCGCTGTCGAGCGCCTGAACGCTGGCATTGTAGTTGTAGCGCTGCGAGTCGGCGTCGAGCGTGGCGCCGATCTGGTTGCCCAGGAAACCGCCGACAAGGGCGCCAGCGGCGATCGCCGCCACCTTGCCGCTGCCCTGGCCAAAGGCCGAACCGATGGCCGCGCCACCGACAGCGCCGGCCAGCGTGCCGAGCGTCTGGTTCTGGTTGGGGCCCGTCGCGCAGCCCGCCAGCATGGAGGCCGCCAGGCCGACGATCACAAGTTTCTTCAACAACATCTCACCGGGTCTCCGAGATTGGAACCAATCGTTTGGGCGAATCGCCTTTTGCTACTCGTAATGACCTGAAACCATGGCCGAATTTTGGTTACAACTTATTCTTGTCACAAACGCCCTCCCCCTTGAGTTTACTGCTCCGATCGCTCGGCTTCCTGTCAATGAAAATCAACTCATCGGAATACGAAAGGTAACCGACAAGCCACCGAGCCCACCCCGACCGAGAACCAGCGATCCACCATAGGTTTCGGCGATTTCCGCCGCGATGGCGAGCCCGAAGCCTGATCCGGGCTGCGTCTCGTCCAGCCGCTTTCCACGACTGAGCACCTCGGCGTAGGCGGACGGCGGCAGGCCCGGCCCATCGTCCTCGACACGGATTTCCACCATCGGCCTGTCACGGTCGGAGTGGTCGATCGCCAGCTCGATGCGGACCTGCTCGCGGCCGTACTTGCAGGCGTTGTCCATCAGGTTGCCGACCAGTTCCTCGAGATCGCGCCGCTCGATGCGGGCTTTCGGCTGTCCGGCACCCGCATCCTCCAGAAACAGGCTACGGTCCGGATAGGCCCGGCTCAGGACGCGGATCAGGCCTTCCAGCGACCGGCGAACATCGGCCACCGCGCCGACCACCTTGCGATCGGCGGCGAGCCGTGCCCGATCGAGATAGCGATCGACTTCGGCCCGCATGACCGTCACCTGCTCGACGACCTTGTCGGCCAGTGGTCCGCCCTCGGCACGGGCTTCGTTCAAGATCACGGCGAGGGGCGTCTTCAGCGCGTGAGCCAGGTTGCCAACCTGCGTCCGTGACCGCTCGACGATGGACGTATTGGTCTCGATCAGCGCGTTGAGTTCCTTGCCAAGGGCGGCAATCTCGCGCGGCAGTCGACCTTCGAGGCGATTGGCACGGCCCTCGCGGATGTCGGCGAGGCGCCGGCTCATGGCCGCGAGAGGACGCAATCCGAAGCTCACCTGCAGGCCGGCGGCGGCGACAAGGCCGAGGGCGAAGGCCGCCAGCGTGGCGAACACCTGAAAACGGAAGGTGGAGATCTCGTCGGCGAGCTCGGCAATGTTGCCGGTGACATGAAGATCGTACATGCGGCCGTTGCTGAGAAAGATGCGCTGCGCGACATGGCGAAGGGCGAAGCCGGCCGGATCGCGGGCGTCGTTGGTCACCGCCACACCGTTGTTGGGTGGCGGCGGCAGCGCCAGCACTTCGCCGAAGAGGGACTGGCTGGTAGCCACGGTCAGCTGCGACTTGGCGTCGACCACCACCCAGTACCAGCCGGACTGATAACGTCCGAAGCGCGGATCGCCCATGGTTCCGGGATCGGGCACGTTGCCGTCGGGTGTCGAAGCGACCACGCCGGCCAGCGTCTTCTCATAGACGATGATGCGCTCGTCGAAGGAACGGATGAGGCTGGCGCGGTAGAGCTCGGTCAGCAGCCAGCCGAACGCGGCCAGAGCAATCGTCGCCCAGAGCGCCGAGGCGAGCATAAGGCGCAGCGCCAACGAACTCTTCAGCCATTCGCCCAGTGTTCTGAGGCGAGCGTTCATTTTCCGGACGCTATTCGATAGCCGAGGCCTCGCACCGTCTCGATGAGATCGATGCCCATCTTCTTGCGCAGACGCCCGACGAACACCTCGATGGTGTTGGAGTCGCGATCGAAGTCCTGATCGTAGAGATGCTCGACCAACTCGGTGCGCGACACCACCTTGTCCATGTGCAGCATGAGATACTGCATCAGGCGGAACTCGTGCGAGGTCAGCTTGATCGGGTTGCCGTCGACGGTGAGGCGCCCGGCCTTGACATCGAGCCGGACACGCCCGACCTCCAGTTCGTTGGACGCACGTCCGGCGGCGCGGCGCGTCAGAGCCCTGAGGCGCGCCAGCACTTCCTCCATGTGGAAGGGCTTGGCGACGTAGTCGTCGGCGCCGGCGTCGATGCCGGCCACCTTGTCGCTCCACCGATCGCGGGCAGTCAGGAGC
Organism: Pleomorphomonas sp. NRK KF1; assembly: GCF_023721755.1. Taxonomy (GTDB): domain Bacteria; phylum Pseudomonadota; class Alphaproteobacteria; order Rhizobiales; family Pleomorphomonadaceae; genus Pleomorphomonas. The sequence goes on from NZ_JAMDLH010000009.1 coordinate 109,568, forward strand.
AGCACCGGGACCAGCCGGCCATCCCGCCGCCAGGCCTCCAGAACGCTAAGACCGTCCATCTTGGGCAGGCCGATATCCAGGATGACGGCGTCATAGGGTTCCGTGTCCCCCAGGAAATGCCCCTCTTCGCCATCGAAGGCGGCGTCCACGGCATAACCGGCGTCACGACAGGCGGTGACGAGCTGACGATTGAGGTCCTGGTCGTCCTCGACCACAAGAATCCGCATGCTCTGGTTCCCGATTCAGCGCAGTCTTTGACCCGATCGGGCATCGACGATGACGTTTTCCACCCGTCCGCCCTCGCGCATGACGGCGAGCCGGTAGACCAGCCCTCCGCCCCCCTCGCAGAGCTGCGCATCGACGATCTCGCCGCCAACGGCACGGGCAATGACGCCCAGCCTCTGGACGCCCCCTCCGCCAACGACGGCCTGCGCCTCGGCGGGCGTCAGGCAGCGCGCCTCGACGGCGTATCCCGAGACGATCGGCACCGCCAGAAAACACGCCAGGGCGAAAGTGAATCGCTTGCGATTGGTGTTCATGAGCAGAAGATTAGTCACCCGAGCCTGAATGGTCCATGAACACCGATAGTGCCCGGCGTTCATCCGCAAACCGGCGCGGCGCTCCTGCACCAGAAGCTTCCGCTCGAGGCCGCCCGTGCCAAGTGGCTTCATAGGAAAACTCCTGTTGGTGTAAGGCACGCATACGACTTTTGATCCACCTCAAGGCCTTGTTGCGACAAGGAGGTTAGCCTTGGCACGATAAACAGAGGGGGCAGTGACATGAGCATCCCGAACGAGCTTTCCGTGGAATTCCCCGAGACTTGGGACGCCATCGAACAGCTCATGCTGTTCGATGCAGCATTCTGCGACCTCGCCAGTGCCTATCAGGAGATCAACCGGCGCATTTACCGCATCGAGTCGCTTGAGGAGCCGGCCGAGCCGGATGTTCTCGCCGACCTCAAACGTCACCGGTCCCTGCTCAAGGATGAAATCGCGGCCGCCGTTGCCGCGTCCAGACGCGCCGTGGCTTGACACCCCTCCTCGTTGGGCCCCTGCGCTATAGCCCGCGCCGTCCCCGTCCGACGGCGCGGGCTAGCTTCGTCATCTTCTCATTCTCATGATCGGACCGGGGGCAGCGCTGACGCGCACACCGCGCGTCACCGAGGGTTCCAGGGCATGCAGCCATGTTGGTCTGCCCAGCCCACCTGAGCGCAACCGTTCATCTTTCCGAACACAAGCACGGCAGACCACTGTCTCTCATCGATCCTCGGCACCAGCGCCACTCGGTGCCTCCACCGTCCATTCGGGCGGCGCTCGCTTGAGAGAAGCCCTCCCGAACGAGCGCCAAGCCGGGAGCTCGCCCCCGAGCAGCGCCCAGCGCAGCTCCACAAGGCAACCGCTTCGCCTCGGCCTCGACCCGCCGCGCCCAGGACACGGTGGCATCCGTCGCCCCCGGATGGCTGCAAGCTGTCGAGAGGAACTCGCAGGCAGGCGACCGATTACAACCTGTGATTAAGGCCACGATCACCCATTGGCTTGGAGTTCGAGACCTCACCACGCCCACTCGCGCTCCCCCTGCTCGACCGGTCGAGCGGCGGTGAGCCGGCCGCAGCCACATGTCGGGAGAGGCCCCTTCGCGCCTCCCAGACAAGCATTGACGAAAGTGCGCCATGGGTCGGCTCGAACCGCTTGGGTGCTGAAAGGACTCGTACCCAGCGGCGTTGACGCTCGGTTCAGATGAAGATTCAACGCGGCCAGCGAGCGAGCGTTCAGAGGTTCTTGCGCGGGCAGACTCCAAACTGCGGCCTGCACGAGCAAGACCAGATCGTTCCTCGACAAAACAAGGGAAGCGACGCCCCAACCAGCCACTTCGCAAAGTGATTCAGCAAGCTCGCATGGTGATTCCGACGTCTGATGTCCTGATTCAGAAAAGCCGCCCAAAACGCCCGCTCGCCGTTCAGGCTTTGATTCAAGTTGAAGCGGAAACATTGAGTCTCCTGAGTCACTTGCGAGGGGTTCTTGATGCCTTGTTTCGGCAGTTCATGCTGTGATTCAGGTGATTGACCTGTCCGCTCGCAGCCTCGCCCCAAGCCGCCAAACGCCGCCATTTTCGGCCAAGTTCACGGCCAGCCACCAGCGCATGACGCCGGATATTCTCAGGGCATCAACCACGTCCCGCCGGCAAGAAGAACCGACTTTGTGGGTCGTCCATCTCCGCCCTCGCCCGCGTCACCGCACCGACCGCCGGCATGGCGAACAGACACGCTCACCTCACAACAGACACCGCCTTGCCGCGACGACAGGCACCTTAGAGAAGAGACGCCGATCTTGAAGCGTCGCCGTACATCTCTCGATCAGATCCCCGACAAAACCATCGCTTCACCGCCGCCAGGCACGAGACGTGGACAGGCCGCAAGCAAGCCGTACGAGAGCCGGGTGAAGCATGTCAGGCACAGGACGGACACTACCTCAAGATGCAGCCAGCGGGCGGCTGGAACTGCCAGCCTCACCGGAGAGAACCGGGCACTTCAATCAATCGGGAACTGGCGTGCGCCACCATCAGGAGCCGCGACGATTTGCCAATTGGGTCTCGCGCCTCGTTCTGAAGGCGAGCCCGCGTCGGAAACCAGATCGTCTATCGGTCAACGACCGCCACTGGGCGGGGGTAGCGTCGCCCCGTACCGCGGAGGTCCACACGCCCCGCTTCCGAGCCAACCCTGGTCGCCACGGGCAACTGAAAGTGTCGGCAGTAAACACAGACTGATCAATATTCCAAACACGCCTGCGACACGAAGCCGCCCTCAAGGCAGAGCGTACGACGCGCCAGCCGCCATGTCATGATCGAGGGCATCGACTGGTGGAGAAGTGTCGGGGCCAAAGGACCGCCACTCCGTCAGCCGGAGACAGCCCGTCAAGACCGTCGGTTCGAGAAGAAGATGACCATCCTGTCCGACAGATACATGCCTAAAGAGCCGTGTGGACAAATCGCAAAATGCGACTCGGAACAAAACAGGATCATTGTGGTGGACGCGGCCCGCGCATGCTGTCATGATTGGCAGGCATTTATCGTCCGAATCCATTGCCGAACTTCTGGGTCGCCCCATGTCCCGCGCCGAGCGTCTTCTCACCTTGGTCCAGGCCTTGCGCCGTCGTCGCCGTCCGGTCGCCGGGGCCGAGCTCGCGGCCGAGCTCGGAGTATCGCTACGCACGCTTTATCGCGACATTCAGGCGCTGATCGGCCAGGGCGCGCCGATCGACGGAGAAGCCGGCATCGGCTACGTGCTGAGGCCGGGCTTCATGCTGCCGCCGCTGATGTTCACCGAGGACGAGATCGAGGCATTGGTCTTCGGCGCGCGTCTCGCTGCGACGAGAGCCGACGAGCGGCTGGCTTCGTCCGCCGAGAACGCGCTCGCCAAGATCGCCGCGGTGCTGCCGCCCGACCTCGCCGACCGGATGGACGCCACCGGCCTGATCGTCGCTCCGGCCTGGAACGCCAATCGAGACGGGGTCGACCTGTCGCTGGTGCGCGCCGCCATCCGCAACGAGACCCGGCTCGAGTTCTCCTATGTCAACGAGAAGGGCCTCGCGTCCCGTCGCGTCGTCTGGCCGATCGCGGTCGCCTTCTTCGAGCGTGTGCGCGTTCTCACCGCCTGGTGCGAACTGAGGGCCGACTACCGCCACTTCCGTGTCGATCGCATGTCGGACGCCATCGACCTCGGCGTCCGCTATCCGCGCCGCCGTCGCGTTCTCCTCAAGGAGTGGCGGGAAATCGAGAGCGCCGAGCCCGCCTGGAGAGAGGTGGCCGACGCGGCCGACCCAGTGGCGGTGCCGCGCCGGAAGTCGGCCTGACAGCGCGCTTCAGTAGCCGTTGTAGCGCCCCGGCTTGTGATTGACGGCCAGAACGAGGTTGAGCACCACGGCGCCCAGCACCGACAACGCGACGTTTTTCCAGTCGAGCACGAGGAAGGACGTCGCGAGGATCATGAGATCGGTGGTCAGCTGGAACTTGCCGGCCCGCCAGCCCAGCTTTTCCTGAACGAAGGCGGCGAGGATGCCGATCCCGCCCAGGCTTGACTTGTGACGGAACAGCATCAGCATGCCGACGCCGGTCAGCGCGCCTCCGGTGATCGCGGAGAACCAGGGGGCGCTGTAGCCGATGGCGAAGGCGTCATGCATGAAGTAACTCTCGACGGCGAGCAGGGCCACGGCCGCGAAGGTCTTCAGCGTGAACTCCTTACCGAGCGTCACCCATCCGAAGGCGTAGAACGGCAAGTTCAGCAGGAAAATGACCGGGCCGATGCCGAACTGGGTGACATAGTGGATGAGAAAGGCGGCACCGGCGGTGCCGCCCGTGCCGAGATGAGCGTCACGGAAGAACTCGATTCCGACAGCGGCGAAGAACGTTCCCATGGCAATGGCCTGCACGTCGTCCCAAATCCCGTGCTTGCCGTCGTCGCTTCTGTCGATGCTCACCATATGAATGCCAGCCTTTCCCGAACCCGCCTCTCGCTCTCTGTCACATCCTCTCGGTCGTTGCCAGTGGCGTGACGGACGCGGAGCGCCGCGGCATGCCTGCCCCGGCCAGAATTGCGCAACCGCTGTGCAAATGCCGCGCCACTGGCGGCGAGATGCCGCCATTCTGACATTGCGGAACGCGGACCGCGGCTTATCCTTCCTCTCGCGCGCGTCTCTTCGACGGCGCAACGCTGCCGGCGGCAATGCCGACTCGAACAGGGGTGTCACCATGAAGATTTCGGCGCGCAACGTCCTTGAGGGCAAGGTTGTCAAGGTCACCAAGGGCGCCACGACCGCCCATGTCGTTCTGGAGGTCGTCGGCGGTGCCACGGTCACGGCGGCGATCACTAACGAAGCGGTCGACGATCTGGGCCTCAAGGTCGGCGATGCGGCGAAGGCGGTAGTCAAGGCATCGGACGTGCTCGTCGCCATCGACTGACCCACCGGCACTGCCGGCGGACTCACATGAGCCTTCGTGAGTCTCCATGACTCACCATAACCGGCGTACCGCCTGGCGCACCCTACGCCCGGCGGCGTCGCTTGCGGCCCAAAAGACCCGGCAACCGCGTCGGCCATGTGACGATGCGGTCCTGCCAGTCTTCCACAGGCCAGTCCTCCTCGCGCACCGTCTTGCCGCGAACCGACACGCCGGCCCGATGAACGCTGTCCGGATCTCCCGAGACGAGCGGGTGCCAGTCGTAGAGATCGCGCCCTTCGGCGACGAGACGATAGGCGCAGGTGGTGGGAAGCCAGGTGAGCGTGCGCACCTCATGCGGCGTCAGACGGACGCATTCCGGCACTTTCTCGGAGCGATGGGCATAATCGCGGCAGCGGCAACTTTCGCCGTCCAGCAGCGAACAGCCGATATCGGTGTACACGACGCGGCCGGTGTCCTCGTCCTCCAGCTTGTTGAGGCAGCAGCGAGCGCAGCCGTCGCACAGACTTTCCCACTCCGCGTCGGTCATTTCCTCGAGGCTTTTGGTGCGCCAGAAAGGCAGCTTGTCGTCGTTGCCGGTGTCGTCAGCCATCTTTTTCTCTGCGATCTGGTAACCGGGGCCGGAAAAGGTTAGTTTTCGGCTTCCGAACATTCCTAACGCTTGGGCTCTACCGTGCCGGAATTCAAGAGCAATCCGCGCTGGCGCCTCTGGCTTCTCCGAATCGATGCCTTCGTCGACTCGGCTGCCTGGAACGCCTCGAAAGGTTTCTCGCGGTTCTGGGGCGGCCTTGTCGACTATTCCGGCCTGATCCGCCTGCGTGGGTGGAAGCGCGCCTTCTTCGAGCTGGCGTCCGAGGGAACGACGCTCGGCGCCGCCGGTTCCATCGTCCTGCTGCTGTTCGCCATTCCGGCCTTCAAGGCGACGGAGGGCGATTGGCGCGCCCGCGGCGACTATGCCGTCACCTTCGAGGACAAGACGGGCGCCATCATTGGTCGGCGTGGCATGTTTCTCGATGACAGCGTTCCACTGTCGGCAATGCCGCCCTACCTCATCCAGGCGACGCTGGCCACCGAGGATCGACGCTTCTACGACCATTTCGGCATCGACCCGCTCGGCACCATGCGCGCCATCGTATCCAACGCCAAGGCCGGCGGCGTCGTCCAGGGCGGCTCGACCATCACCCAGCAGCTCGCCAAGAACCTTTTCCTTTCGAACGAGCGCACCCTCCAGCGCAAGGTCAACGAAGCCTATCTCGCCCTTTGGCTCGAAGCGCAGCTGTCCAAGGACGAGATCCTGAAGCTCTATCTCGACCGCGCCTACATGGGCGGCGGCACGCACGGCGTCGCGGCGGCTTCGGAGTATTATTTCGGCAAGTCGGTCAGGTCGCTGACGTTGGCGGAGGCGGCCATGCTGTCCGGCCTTTACAAGGCGCCCACCAAATACTCGCCCAACAACAACCTCGCCGCCGCGCGCGCCCGCGCCAACCAGGTCCTGTCCAATCTCGTCGAGGGCGGTTTCATGACGGAGGCGCAGGTTGCCTCGGCGCGCCGCAATCCGGCGACGCCGGTGCCCTCGGCAAGCGGCAACGCTCCGGACTGGTTCCTCGACTGGGCCTTCGAGGAGGTGAAGCGCATCGCCCCGCCGGGTGATCGGACCATCACCGTCCGAACGACGCTCGACCCTTCGGTCCAGAAGACCGCCGACGCCGCCATTGCCGAAAGCCTCCGGAAGTATGGTCAGCAATACAAGGTGAAGCAGGCCGCCACCGTCGTCCAGAGCCTGGACGGCGCCGTCCGGGCCATGGTCGGCGGCAGCGACTACGGCGAAAGCCTGTTCAACCGCGCCGTCTACGCGTTGCGCCAGCCAGGTTCGTCGTTCAAGCCCTTCGTCTATGCCACGGCCTTCATGAACGGCTACGCCCCGGAAGACATGATCTCCGACGCGCCGATCACCATCGGCAACTGGAGCCCGCGCAACTACGGCCGCTCCTATGCCGGCCGGATATCGCTCAGAACCGCCATCGCCAAGTCGATCAACACGGTTCCGGTGCGGCTCGCCGAGAGCCTGGGACGTGGCAAGATCGTCGATACCGCGCACAAGCTAGGTATCCGGACCGAGCTCAAGATCACGCGCGCCTTGCCGCTCGGCGTGGCCGAGGTCACAGCCCTCGACATGGCCGGCGCCTATTCGGGGTTCGCCACCGGCGGAATCAAGTCGACACCCTACGCCATCGAATGGACCAAGACGCGTGCCGGCGTGACCACCTATGATCGGGCGCGCGACGAGTCGCCGCCCGAACAGGTGTTGCCCGAGGAGATCGCCTACGAGATGAACAGCGTGCTGTCGACGGTGGTGAACGCCGGCACCGGGGGGCGCGCAAGGTTTCCCGGGCAAATGCAGGCCGGCAAGACCGGCACGACACAGGCCTATCGCGATGCCTGGTTCGTCGGCTACACCGGCTGGTACGCGGCCTCGGTGTGGTTCGGCAACGACGACTACACCTCGACCGCCAACATGACCGGCGGCAGCCTGCCGGCCATAACCTGGCACTCGATCATGGAACCTATCCACGCCGGCCTCGCCTTCAAGCCAATCCCCGGCGTCCCCGTGTCGGCCGACGTCCTAGCGTCGGTCGGAAAACCGGCCGAAGTGGCTGCGGCCGCGCCGACGGCAACCGTTTCGCCGCAAGCCCTGACGCCGGCGGCGGCGGCGGTGATCCGCGATGTCGGCGACAGCATGCGTGCCCGCGTTCCGGCGGCGAAGGCTCGGGAAGCGGCCCTCGTACCCGCTGCCGGCGACGAGTCGATCAGCCTCCGGACGCCATCGGACGCCGGACGATCGAACAGTCTTCTCGACGGCCTTTCGCTGCTCGGCGCGTCCGACGCCGCTCTCCCTCGCTGACCGGTCGCGCCAGTGTTTGCTACCATCCGCCTCATTCTGGTCACGCTTGCCGGCGTCTTTCTCGGCCTTGCTTCGGCCTGGTGGGCCGTGGCCAACATCCATTTCGATGGCGCCCAGACCATCGGGCAGTGGTCGATGCTGGAGGACGACGCCAAGGCCAACCCTTACGAAGCGGCAAGGGCGGCCCGGCGCGGTGGTGGTGGCCTCGGGCCGAGCGAGGGGATCGAGCTCATCACCGAGACCTCCGCCGACAACAAGCCTCTTCAGGCGGCGTGCGCCTATCTGGTCACCGGTCCGATGCCCCAGGGCGTGCTCTGGACGCTGACGGTCTCCGATCGCGACGGTCATTTGCCGGTCAATCCGGCCCGCCGCTTCGGCTTCACCTCGCTCGACGCCATGACGTTCGGTCCCGCGCGTCAGGTTCGCATATCGATCGGACAGGAGGTTCGGCCGGGCGACTTCGTGGCCACGACCGGGCTTTCAAGCCTGCGATTGACCCTTCGCCTCTATTCGCCGACGCTGGCCGCGCGCGCGCCAAGCCGCGACCAGTTGCCATCGGTCATGCCGCTCGGCTGCGATCAGAGGGGAGCGTCATGATCGATACCGGTCTTCGCTGGTTCGCGGCGACGCTCTGCATCGCCGGGCTGACCCATATCGCAGCCATCCTTCTCGCGCCCAGCCATTCCCGCGACATGGCGTTCACCGGCGTCGATTTCAGCAAGACGGACGGCACGCTCGTTCTCGTCGACAACCGCAATACGTCGGCCGATCTCGATCCGGCTTTCCTCAACGCCGTCTGCCGCTTCGATGACGAAACCGGACCGGTTCGCCTCACGGGCACCATGCCCGGCAGATACTGGTCCGTCGCGGCGATGTCGGAGGACGGTCGGATTCTTTCGACCCTGTCCCGAGAAGATTTGCGCGGCACCGACATGGATCTCCTCGTCGGCCGCACCGCCACGCTCGACGCCGTCAGGCAGTCGGCCGGCCTTGAGTCCATCGAGACGATGTCATTGCCGGTCGATCGCGGTTTCTTGCTGCTCCGCCTGTTTGCCGGCAGCCTCGACGATCGTGGCCGCGCCGAAGAAGCCCTCAAGGATCTTCGGTGCCGCCCCGCCCTTTCGGAGTGACTGCGGCGTTTACTTCTGCGGCACCGGCTCGTCGAACGGATCGGGTGCGTTCAACAGGCGAGAGTGTCGGTGCGGACCACTCGGAATCGCCGTCCGTATCGGCGGAGCTCCGACGCACTTCGAAAAGACCAGCGTGTCATAGGCGCGGTTGGCGGCGAACAGTTGATCGGAGGGCGCTTCCACCTGGAAGTGGTCGATGGCGTATCGATAGGATGCCGCCCGATAGCCCAGCGCCTGCCAGACCCATGAAATGGCCTCCTCATTCTCCCATACACGCGCCTCGGCCCCCTCATGGAGCCGGGCCTCGACGAGACGCTGACGCCTGAGGGCGCCGAGTCGCTCGACGTCGGCGCGGCGTACGCGGGCCGCGACCTGGCAGAAAGGCGGGATCAGGGCGGTATCGGAACCGGCGTCATCTATGACCCGCGTCCAGAGCGTCTCGGTCGACGTGCGGCCGTCCGAGAGCAGATAGCGATGATAGCGACCGCGATCGTAGGCCGGCTCCAGGAGCGGCAAGGCGATCTCCGGGAACATGGCGGCGGTCTCCGCCGATATCGAGGCGCCCCCCTTCAGGATCGGCAGGATACGCGTCCGCTCGCCTTCGACCAGGCTGTCGAGCCACCAGTCCCGCACATGCGGCGCCCGCACGAAAGCCCAAACACGATTGCGCAGCTCGATCTCGTCATCGGTCAGCGGGAAGCCGGACACCGGTTCCTTTCGCACATGCTCCGCAACCAGATTGCCGGCCGTCGGCAACAGCGTATCGTGCAGGAAAGAGGGCTCGGCACGCCCGAAGTCACCCGTCGGCCGGCCGCAGGCGGTGACCGCAAGCACAACCAGAGCCAGCGCACCGCCAGCCCTCATGTTACCCAACCGCGCGGCCAAAATGCTTCTCCGGTCAATTCGGCCGGAGTCTTCCGGATTCGCGCGGCGGGCGCAAGCCCACCCATTTCCGGACCTCCCAGCCGGATGCGGTTTCACTTGCCGGATTCACTCGAACGCGATGGATGTAATCCGCCCCTTCCAGAAGGGGTAGGTCTTGCCGCCCGCCGCGCGGGCAATCATGAACGCGTGGGGGATCATCATGCCCGCCACCGGCCGATAGTCGTCGCGGCTCACATGCTCGCCAGACCCATGGTAGGAGGTGGTCAGATCGCCGTCCTGCTCCGCATCGAACCCGGCAAGGCTGCCGTCCGGGCGGAACGTCGCAACCAACGCCGCTTCGAGGCCGAAACCGGAGACGATCGCGCGGGCGTGCGTATCGTCGATGCCTTCCCAGCGAACAGGGCCGCCCGGCAGCAACGCCATCGGGTAAAGCGGGCTTTCCAGAAGCCAACGGCGCAGCGAGGTGCGATTCAGCTCGTCGGTCGCGCTTTCGTCGACCACGGTCAGCGTCGAGGCGATCTTGGCGCGCATCTCCATTCGTCCATCGGCGAAAAAGTCATAGGCGCGCGCCCAAACCCCAGGCACGATGGGCGTCGTGGCGGCGAACAGAAGTGCCGGCGTCCTGACGGCGATCGTCTGGGAGGCCGTCGTCCGGGCAAAGTCCTCCGTGAGAGGCCGCCGGAAGTCCCCCTCCTCTGCGATGTTCACGACGCGATAGCCAAGCGTCGCGTCCGGAACTGCGAACTCGAGATAGCGCCTCACCGGCGCAGGCAGGGCTTGCATCGCGGCCGGGTCTACCGACGCCGGCTGGAAGGTCCGGGCTATTCGGCCGACGGTCACCCTGTGCCCCTCGATCTCGCGTTCGGTCAGGAAGGACGAGATGCCGACGATGGTCACGGCGCCCACGGCGACGGTGACAAAGGCTGCGAGCGCGAGAAAGCGAGGCCGGATCATCCTATTTCCCCTTTCTGTTCCAGTCGCTTGTCGGCTTTGACGCTCCCTGGGAAGACATCCGCCGACAAGAGGCGTACAGATATGTACGTCTTTACCGATCCGTATAGAAGTGTACGGTAAAAGTAAAGCCTGCGAGGAGAGACATGGACGACGGGACAAGGCGGAAGCGGGAAGTCGAAATCTACGAGGCGGCCTACGAGCTGTTGTCGCAGAACGGCTACGGCGGCGCGTCGATGCTGCGCATCGCAAAGGCGGCGAAAGCGTCCAACGAAACCCTTTATCGCTGGTATGGCGACAAGGACGGTCTGTTCAAAGCCATGGTGCGCGAAAACGCCGCGGAAACAAGGCGGCTGCTCGACGAGGCGTTGAGCAGCCGCACCGATCCATGGACGACGCTTGAGAGCGTTGCCCCGGTGTTCCTCCGCATGATCCTGGGGGAGAAGGCGATCCTGCTCAACCGCGCGGCCGCGGCCGATCCAAGCGGAGCCTTGGGAGCGGCCATTTCCGGAGGCGGCCGCAACGAAGTTATGCCCCTTCTGGACGAGCTCATGCGGCGGCTTTGTCTCGATACGGGCAGCAACCCGAAAGATGCCACCGACTGGTTCCTCAGCCTTTTGGTCGGCGATCTGCAGATCCGCCGCGTCATCCACGAGCGGACCGCACTGTCGGAACGGGACATCGACAACCGATGCAAGGCAGGTCTGGCGGCCTTCCGTCGCCTGCTCGGCAGTTCGCAGGCTTGAGGTTACTTCGCTCCGACGCCGGCCGGACGCTTTGGGCCGTCCGGCTTCCGGTCCGAGCCGCGCTTGGGCGATCGGTGGGATTTCATGGCGTCACGCTCATCGGCGAGGCGGGCAGGCAGAACAGTGACCTCACAGAAACCGCTCGTGGGCTTCCGACGCGCGCGCAGAACTGGCAGGCCGAATGCGATCACCTCACCCACGGCACCCTCCAGGGCCGGAACGGTTCACTGCGAACAGCATTGCTCGGGCGGCTTTAACGCCCGTGTACTTTCGCTCTTAAAACCATCTTTCAGCCCTCAGAGTTAACAAATGGTTTACGATTTCGGCGGCATTCTCATCACGTGCGCCGCCGACCGTCATTGCAGGGACCGGCGGGCGAGACAATTACGAGCGGGATGGGTTCGAAATGGCGTCGCCCCCCTTTTCAAGTGGCATTTTCGGCCTCGTCAAGGGCACCGATGGCGCACGCTCCCGCTCGCTTCTCAAGGAAGCCACCGAACTCTACGTGTCCGAACCCGTGCACACGCGTTCCGAGGTTGCGATGTACGAAGAACTGGTGGCGCAGCTCCTCAAGGTGACGGCGCTTCAGGACCGGGTTCGCATCGCGACGCTGCTCGCCGACTACGACGAGGTTCCCGCTTCCGTCATGCGGGCTCTGCTGCATGACATCTTCCCCGTCTCATCGGTGATGATCGAGAAGTCGAAGAGCATTTCCGAAGGCCAGTTGCTGGCGCTCGTCGCAACCACCTCGCCGAGCCATCTCGAGATGATCGCGGCCAGAAGGAACCTCCAGCCGGCCGTGGTGGAAGCCCTGCTTGGGCGTATGCGCGCCGACGGCCTCTCGGCGCTGGCCGCCAACCTGAGCATCAGCCTGCCGCCCAGCGCCGTCCGCCTGCTGGTGGACAACGCCCACGACAATCCCAGGCTGGCGCGACAGCTTGCCGCGCGCATGGATGACGTGCAGGACACGGACCTGATCGACCTGTTCCTCGACCTTGACGGTCGCGGTCGCCGCCGCGTCATCCAGGCATTGGAAATTGCCGCCCTCAGGGAGTTCGCCGCTCGCCGGCCGCTACCGCGCGTACCGATGCCCGATCCCGACAAGGTGGCGACGCTGGCGCGCGCCTGCCTGCAACGCAACACCGAGGCCATGTCGCGCATCCTGTCGGACTTCACCGGTCTCGAAGCCCCGTTTCTGGTTCGCCTGCTCGCCGATCCCGGCGGAGAACCGCTGTCGATCTGTCTGAAGGCCGCCGGCCTCGACAGCGGTATTGCCACCCGAGTCATCCTGTTCTCCGGCGTCGACGACACGCGCAACTACTTCAACGTCAAGCGCCTCGTCGATCTCTACGAGATGGTGTCGCTTCGCTCCGCTCTACTGCTTGTCGACCGTTGGCGCGGCGCACTCCCGTCCGCCAAGCGGACACCGGTCCATGTGCCGCAGACCCAGGCCGGCACCCCCGTCCGGTCGACCGCAACCGGGGCCGGCCGCGACCAGACCCCGGAGGCCATGCCTCAGGCCAGGCGCGATCGCGCCTGACGCAGGGAAGGCGTCATGCGCCTGCAAGTTGATCGGGTCGACTCCGATCTCCGTTCCGGCGGACCGTTCGAACTCGTTCGCCTCCCGGCTTCCCTGGGTTGGTAGCGGAATCCTGTCCGAAATGGAGCGTCGATTCGTCCGCCCCCCGTGCGGAAGGCCGTCTTCTCTCCAAGAGCGTCAGAGTCTCCGTTCCTCGCCTCCTATCCAGCCACAGGCAACTTTGATGTGCAGCAAGCGTCTTGTGTGGCTTTTCCTAGCATTCGCAGGGCATGAACTCGATTTGCATCGTATTGGTGTTACTCTTTTCCAAGTTCCACTTGTTTTCATTTTTGAAGCGCTGTAATGACATGTCCGACAGCAGATCATGGGTTTGTTGCAGCTTCACACGTAGAAATCTTCAAAAAATTCTCCGATGGTGGAGCAGTTAACGAGACGCAACAGAAATATCCGAATTCAAGCAGAACAGGTACAAAGATGAGCGAGATGGAAGACGACCTGACGATAATCGACCTTGCCGCGCATATCGTCGCCGCATATGTCGGCAACAATTCCGTTCCGGCCGCGGAACTGCCGAACCTGATCTATGACGTCGTGGGCGCTCTCAATCGCGTGCAGGGCGGTGCACCGCAGGAAGTCGAAGCCGAGCCGGTTCGTCCGGCCGTTCCGGTCAAGAAGTCGGTCACCAACGACTACATCATCTGCCTTGAAGACGGCAAGAAGTTCAAGTCGCTCAAGCGCCATCTGCGCACCCACTACAACATGTCGCCGGAAGAGTATCGCGAGAAGTGGAGCCTGCCGGCCGACTATCCGATGGTCGCCCCCAACTACGCGGCCGCCCGTTCGGATCTCGCCAAGAAGATGGGCCTCGGCCAGCAGCGCCGCCGCACCCGCTGATCGGCTTTCGCCTTACCAGTCATGACAAACCCGGCCGCGAGGCCGGGTTTTTCTTTGAGCGGTGCCGCTTCGATCCTGCCGAGGGGCGATGTCTCAGGCTCTGGCTTGCTCGGCAATCTTGCGCAGGCGCTCAACCATCGATCTCAGTCCGTTCGAGCGCTGCGGCGTCAGGTGCTCGCGCAGGTTCAGCTCATTGAAGATGGCTTCGGGATCGATGGACAGGACCTCCGAGGCCCGCTTGCCCGAGTAGGTGGCGTGCAGGATGGCGATCAGCCCCCGAACGATCAGCGCGTCGGAATCACCGATGAACGTCACGACAGGATCGGCCTTGTCGTCGGAGAGACTCGGCTTGAGCCACACCTGACTGACGCAACCGCGCACCTTGTGCTCTTCGTCATGATCGTCATCGGCGAGCGGTTCCAGCTCCTTGCCGAGCTCGATCACATAGCGGTAGCGATCCTCCCAATCGTCGAGAAGCGAGAAGTTGTCCCGAATTTCGTCGAGGGTCGTCGCCACGTCCGGTCTCCATGTCTGCCGTGCGGCTTCGGTATAGACCGCGATCACCCGTAAAGAAAGAGACCGCCGGACCTGAGGTCGCGGCGGTCGAGTTCCCGGCGGGCTTGCCGTCGGGCAGGGAAACATCGGCCACCGGTCTTGGCCGGAGTGGCCGTATCAAATGCCCTGCGGCGCCTTGCCCGGTCCGCGCCAGGCGGGGCTGAGGTCGGTGGCAGTGAGCGTTCCATGGTCGACATTCGCCCCGGCCGGATTGTCGGCGAGCGACTGATCGATGAATTCGTAGACCATGCGGGCGCCGGTCTGCGCCTTCAGCATGAACGTGGTGGCCACGCGTCCGCCGATCTCGCAAGCGGTCGGATTACGGCCGCAAAACCCGCTCATGTCGGAAATGGTCGCCTGGGCCGCACTCGCCGCTTCCAGCGCGCCGATCGGCTGCACTCTCGCGGCTTCGGCCTGCTGCTCGGCAGAATGGTCGACGGGAATGAGAAAGATGACAACGGACAGCCAGAATGCCGTCCTCAGGAGAAACATCATAATGCACTTCCCTGTTGTTCATCGCCCTTGGAGGGCGTCCGGATCTTTCGCGGCCGAAACCGTCGCTGTCCGTTCGATGTTCCCGGTTCTAGCAGGGACGTTTTAGGATCGAATTAGGCCGATCATTCAAATCGCAGGGAAATTCGACGAAAATTTGAGTCGAATTTTATCGATCGGCCGCTTTCGTCGAGCAGCACGAGAGATTCGTCAGCTTTATCGTGAACTTCCAAGCACAGCGTGCGCCTGTTCACCTGCGCTTAACCGTGAATTCGATCTTTCCGACCAAATCCCGTTTTGAGGGCGTCTCACCCCCTCGCGTCATGTCTCCCATCAACATTCCATAAAGGGGCGCATGGCACCGTGGCGTCAGAAAAGACAAATGGTCCGTCCCCGAAGCGTAGCCGGCACAGCCGGCAACTTTCGGAAACTCAGGACCAGCATGTCGGAGGTACCCCCGGGCGATTCCCGTGGCGGTGCCGGCCCGCCTGCGATGGGGATGCGTGTTGCGTAACTGTGAGTTCAGAGCCGCGCTGGAGCGCTCGTTTGATCACCTCGTGCACAGCTCGGTGGTCGACGATCCGGTCGAGGTCGACAGGCACAGAG
Source organism: Pleomorphomonas sp. NRK KF1 (assembly GCF_023721755.1). Taxonomy (GTDB): domain Bacteria; phylum Pseudomonadota; class Alphaproteobacteria; order Rhizobiales; family Pleomorphomonadaceae; genus Pleomorphomonas. Next base: position 125,219 of record NZ_JAMDLH010000009.1, read on the forward strand.
GATTCATCGGCTCCCATCTGGTCAGCGGCTTCTCCGCCTTTGGCCTCATTCCGCCGGCACTCGCCGTCGACCCGTCCTCGGCCGGCTTCACGGCGACGGCCCTTTCCATTCTCGGGCTCGAGATTCTCGTCGCCCTATTCGTCTCCCGCACAGGCCGATTGGCTCTGGGCTACCTTCTGTCCGCCTCCATTCTGACCAGTCTGGCCGTCTGGGTTGCGCTCCATACCGGCGGCCTGGCCTCGTTCGCCGTGGTCTGGTTCGCCATCGCGCCCATCGAAGCGGCCCTCTCCGGCCGGCGGTCGACCGTCGCCGGCGCTGCGCTGATCAGTGGCGCGGGCTTCCTGCTCACGGCCGTTCTCACCCTCACCGGTGACGCCAGCCGTGCCTTCACCTTCGCCGGTGACGGCACGACCATGAACTTCCTCGCCTGCGTGGTTGCCCTCGGTTACGCCTCCGGCGTCGCCATCGGCATCGAGCGGCGCGAGCGGGCGACCTCGCTCTCCATCGCCCGTCAGGAGCAGCGCTATCGCCTGCTTGCCGAGGCGATGAGCGACCTCGTCACCTGCCACAATCCGTCCGGCGACGTGACCTTCGTATCGCCTGCCGCCATGCGCCTGCTGTCGGTGCGGCCAGCCGATCTGACCGCCGACGGCCTGTTCCGGCGCGTCCATATCGGCGACCGGCCGGCCTATCTTTCGGCCATCTCGGTGGCGCTTCACCAGGGCGCGGCGCGCGTGGAGTATCGTCTGCGCTGCGGCGACGAGATCGACTCCGAGGGCTGGATCTGGGTCGAGTCGCACATGCGCCACCTCGCCGACGAGCAAGGCGACGACGCGGTCGTGACGGTTACCCGCGACATTTCCGAGCGCAAGCAGCATGAAGCGGAACTCGAGACGCTGCGCGCCGACTCGGAGGCCGCCAACCTGGCCAAGACCCGCTTCCTCGCCAACATGAGCCACGAGCTCAGGACGCCGCTCAACGCCATCATCGGCTTCTCCGACATTCTCAATCAGGAGCTCTTCGGCAAGTTCGAGTTCGATCGGCATCGGGAATACTCCGGCCTCATCAAGGAGTCGGGCGAGCATCTCCTGCAGGTGGTCAACGACATTCTCGATCTGTCGAAGATCGAGTGCGGTTCCTTCGACGTGAACCCGGAAGCCTTCCGCGTCGGCCCGCTGGTCGATCGTTGCCGACAGATGATGGCCCCTCAGGCCGAGAAGGCCGGCATCCTGCTGATTTCGGACATCGAGCCCAACCTGCCGGAGCTGGTTGCCGACCCGCGCGCCTGCCGACAGATCGTGCTCAACCTCCTCTCCAACGCCGTGAAGTTCTCCAACCGCGGCGGTCAGGTCACCTGTTCGGTCCGCCGCCAGGGGCGTCGCATGGCGATTTCGGTGCGCGACAACGGCATCGGCATTGCCGAGAAGGATCTCAGTCGTGTCGGCAGTCCGTTCTTCCAGGCGGAGACCGGCTACGACCGCAAGCAGGCCGGCACAGGCCTCGGCCTCTCCGTCGTGAAAGGCCTCGTCGCGCTGCATGGCGGCCAGGTGATGATCGACTCCGACCTCGGCAAGGGCACCACCGTCACCGTCCTGCTGCCGATGCACCCGTCGCGCGATGGCGCCGAACCGATTTCCCGCGTTCTGGATGTCGACCAGATCCAGCGCGTGGCGCGGAGGGCCTGATTGATGGCAGGACGCAAGACCCAGGGAAAATCGGGACTTGTCGCCCTTCTGCTCCGGGGCGCCGTCGGGAATCCGATGGCCACCGCCGGCGGCTTGATGATGACGGCGACCGCCATTGCCATCCTGACCAATGCCCTCGCCCTGCAGCCGGGCGTCCATCCGGCGCCGCTGTTCGTCGGAACCCGTCCCGTTGCCCCGACGACGCCGGCCGCCACTCCGGCCCCGACGTTGCGCTCCTCCGACGGTTCCGCCGTCGGGGCCACCGATCACAGCCTGATCGCCGACATACAGAAGGGCCTCAAGGACTTCGGCTACTACAAGGGCGATGTCGACGGCCTCGCCGGTCCGCAAACCTCGCAGGCCATCCTGGCTTTCGAACGCGCCTTCCGTCTCACGCCAACCGGCGAACCGTCGAACAACGTGCTGCTGGCGATCCGGTCGGTGCGGCCGAAAACCAGCCTGAACGGCGAAAGCCCTGTCGCGAGCGATCCGCTGACCGTCGGATCGCTGCCGGCCAACGCCGGGGCGCCGGTGCCCCCACCGAAGCCCGACACCGCCGCGGCTCAGGCGGCACCCGCCGAGGCCCAGCCGGCAGAGATTTCGCTCGACGGCATTGGCGATCTCATAGCCTCGGTCGTTCCGCCCAAGGCCAATGCGAGCCCGGCCGCAACCGCCACGCCTGCGGCGGCGGCCGCCGATGCCAACCTCGCGCGTATCCAGCGCTCGCTGTCACAGCAGGGATTCGGGCCCGTCGCCATCGACGGCCTGATGTCGGCCGAGACCCGTGCGGCCATCAAGCGCTTCCAGGCCTATTACAACCTGCCGCAGACCGGCGCCATCGACGAAGCCTTCGTTTCCCAGCTCGTCAAGGTCGGCGGCCTCTAGAGCACCCGCCGATCAGGTTGAATCAACCTGATCGAAATGCGGCTGCTCCAGCAAACAAACCAAGAGTCTTCGCTTGGAGACCAGATGTTTCAATTTGGTCGGCGAAGGCTCTAGTCACGCGCTTGTCATCCTTCTTTGGCGGGGTGGGACCCGGCAGGTCTTGCCCTCGGCGCGAACCCGTGGTTTGAACGACAGGGTACGCTGTCGAGCATGGCCATGGCCCGCATCACATCCGACTTCTTCGTCTCGGCCTATGTTCGCCGTCGCAACGACGGCGGCTTCTTCACGGCGGTGGTCGGCAGGGGAGCCGCGGAAGCCGGAGCCATTTTCGTCAAGGTATCGCGCCTCGACGGCACTGCCGATCTCTATGGTCCGGCGCCCCAGGTCTATCTGGACGACGTCGACCCGGCGATGGCCGGAGGGCGCGTGTTCGAGCGGCTGCTTGCCGCAACGCCCGAGGCGGACGTCGATGCCCGTCTGCGATCCGAGCGGCGCTTCGATGGCGACTGCTGGATCGTCGAAACCGAGGACCGGCAGGGCACGTCGGATCTCGATATCATCGGAACCTGACCGTCCGGCCGTGTGTTTGCCTGTTGCCCCGCCGGCATCTTTGGGGATATCCCTCCAGCCGTTTTGCAGTTTTCGGAGCATCCATGACCGAGATGAAGCCCCCTTGCGCCGAGAAGCGGCCCGTCGTCACGACCGTTCACGGCGTCGATCTCGTCGATGATTACGCCTGGCTTCGCGCCGACAACTGGCAGGACGTCCTGCGCGATCCCGAGCTTCTCGATCCTGGCATCCGCGCTCATCTCGACGCAGAGAATGCCTTCTGCGATGCCTACATGGCCGACACCGTCTCGCTGCAGGAAAAGCTGGTCGCCGAGATGCGCGCTCGCATCCTGGAAGACGATTCCTCGGTGCCGCTTCCCGACGGTCCCTACGCCTATGCCAGCCGCTACCTCACCGGCGCGCAGCATCCTCGCCTCGTCCGCACGCTGCGCGACGGCGGGCCGGAGGAACTGTTGCTCGACGCCGACGAACTGGCGCGGGGCAAGGCCTATTTCAGCCTGGGCGGCGCCAGCCACAGTCCGGACCACAAGCTGCTCGCCTACAGCGTCGACGATACCGGCTCGGAGTTTCACGTCATCCGCATCCGCGATCTCGACGCCGACGTCGATCTCCCCGACGAGATTCCCAACACGGCCGGCGGCCTCGCCTGGGCGGCCGATTCCCGATCCTTCTTCTACACCTACATCAACGACCATCACCGCACCGAGAAGGTGTTGCGGCACGTGATCGGAACACCGGCCTCGGAGGATACGGTCGTCTATCTCGAAGAGGACTCCGGTTTCTTTTGCGGCGTCGACAAGACGCAGTCCGGTCGCTTCATCGTCATCGACTCGCACGACCACCAGACCTCGGAAGTGCGCCTGATCGACGCGACGGCGCCGGATAGCCCGCCCCGCCTGGTGACGGCGCGTGAAATCGAGGTCGAGTATTCGATCGAAGACGATGGCGACGACCGCGTCTACATCCTCACCAATGCCGACGGCGCCGAGGATTTCAAGATCGTCAACGCGCCGCTCAAGAGCCCGGGTCGAGACAACTGGGTCGATGTCGTCGCCCACGAACCGGGACGCCTCATCCTGTCGATGTCGATTTTCCAGGGGCGCATGGTACGTCTCGAACGGGTGGGTGGCCTGCCGCGCATCGTGATCCGCGAGCTTGCGAGCGGGCACGAGCACGCCATCGACTTCCCGGAAGAGGCCTACTCGCTCGGTCTGTCCGGCTCCTATGAGTTCGACACCAACATCGTCCGCTTCACCTACTCCTCGCCGACGACGCCGGCGCAGGTTTACGACTACGACATGGCAACCGGCGAACGATTCCTGAGGAAGACGCAGGAGGTTCCGTCCGGCCACGAGCCTTCCGACTACGTGACGCGCCGCGTCATGGCGCCGGCGGCCGATGACGAGAGCGTGCCGGTCACCCTGCTCTACCGTGCCGACACGCCTCTCGACGGTTCGGCGCCCTGCCTGCTCTATGGCTATGGCGCCTACGGCATAGCCATTCCCGCCTCGTTCTCGACCCGCATCCTGTCACTGGTGGATCGCGGCTTCGTTTACGCCATCGCCCACATCCGCGGCGGCAACGAGAAGGGACACCGCTGGTACCTGGCCGGCAAGCGCGAGAACAAGCCGAACACTTTCAAGGACTTCATCGCCACCGCCCGCTATCTCGCCGCCGAAGGCTTTACCTCGGAGGGACGCATCGTCGCCCATGGCGGTTCGGCCGGCGGCATGTTGATGGGCGCGGTCGCCAACATGGCGCCCTCGCTCTGGGGCGGCGTGCTGGCTGCGGTTCCCTTCGTCGACGTGCTCAACACCATGCTCGACGCCACGCTGCCGCTCACCCCGCCGGAGTGGCCCGAATGGGGCAACCCGCTCGAAAGCGTCGCCGACTTCCAGTTGATCGCCTCCTACAGTCCCTATGAGAACCTGATGACGCAGGCCTACCCGCCGATGTTCGTGCTGGCCGGCCTCACCGATCCCCGCGTCACCTACTGGGAGCCGGCGAAGTGGATCGCCCGTCTCCGGGCGCTGAAGACCGACGACAACCCGCAGGTCATGCACATCAACATGGACGCAGGTCACGGCGGCGCTTCCGGCCGCTTCGACGAACTGAAGGAAACGGCGCTCGAGTACGCCTTCGCCCTGAAGGTGATGGGCAAGGCTAACTAACTCGTTTTGCTAACCGAAACGCGCATGGGAGCCATGAATCGACTCGTGGCGCATTGCCGCCATCAGGAAAAGTTCCTATCTATCTCGCATGCACCACCGCTGAACGGCGATGCTCAGTTTTAGAACGCTCTTTTTTCCCGAGAGGAGACGACCATGGCTTTCGAGCTGAATGACCTTCCCTATGCCTACGACGCCCTTGGCCCGTACATGTCCCGCGAGACGCTCGAGTATCACCACGACAAGCATCACCTTGCCTACGTGAACAACGGCAACAACCTCATCAAGGGCACAGAGTGGGAAGGCAAGAGCGTTGAGGATGTGGTGAAGGGTTCGTTCGGAAAGAACCCCGCCCTCTTCAACAATGTCGCCCAGCACTACAACCACTTCTATTTCTGGCAGTGGATGAAGCCGAACGGCGGCGGTTCCATTCCCGGCGAGCTTCTCAAGAAGATCAACGAGGATCTCGGCGGTCTCGACAAGTTCCGCGCCGACTTCATCCAGGCCGGCATGACGCAGTTCGGCTCTGGCTGGGCCTGGCTGTCGCTCAAGGATGGCAAGCTTGCCATTTCCAAGACGCCGAACGGCGAGAACCCGCTGGTCGCCGGCGCCACGCCGCTGCTGGGCGTCGACGTGTGGGAGCACTCCTACTACATCGACTATCGCAATCTGCGGCAGAAGTATCTCGAAGCTTTCTTCGACAATCTGGTGAACTGGGAGTTCGTCGCCGAGCTCTACGCCAAGGCCGGCTGAACCAGTTGGCGCCTGCCTGGCGCCTGAAAACGATACGGATTTACTTGGGGCTCCGGCTTGGTCGGAGCCCTTTGTCTTTTTCAGCGATATCTGTTGTCCGACGCAGCGCTAGCCACTATCACTGTCGTTGTGGGTACCGGAGTGGTTCGCACCTCGGTTATTGTTTCCACTCGTGCAACGGTTGACGGGGCCCTATGCCAAAGCTGACGGATTACATCGCTCGAACGATCGTCATCGTCGACGACAGTCCCCGCTTCAGGCGCTTCGTGGCGGGCATGCTCAGCGAGTTCGGTTTCTACGACATTCACGAGTTCTCCGACACCGACACGGCCTTCGAGTTTCTGACCGGCCGGCACGTCGATCTCGTCATGTCGGATCTGGGCATGGAACCGATGGATGGCTTCGCCTTCGCCGACCGCATCCGCCACGGCGGAGCCGTCGTCAACCGCATGGTGCCGATTCTCCTGATGACCGGGCACGCCAGCCGGCAGAACGTCCAGAAGGCGGTGATGGCCGGCATCGACGAAATCGCGGTCAAGCCGATGTCGTCGAACTATCTCGTCGAACGCCTGCTCACCGTGTTCGGGCGGCCACGGGTCTACGTGAAGACGGGCTCCGGGTATTTCGGCCCCGATCGCCGGCGGCGCAACGATCCCAGCTACCGAGGCCCCGAGCGCCGCTCGGGCCAGCCGGCCGAGATCGTCTCGGAAGAGCGCTTGCTCGCCTTGCGCGAAGCCGCCTCCCTGCGGAATCGCGGCCTGCTGCCGGAAGCGCCGGCCAGTGTTCCGCTGCCAGAGAATCCCGGGTTCCTGGTCACCCACATCACCTTCCGCGAAAAGTCGAACGAAGCCGTCTACGGCGATCTCGTGGGCGCGCGCGCCAACCCGACCGTTCCCGTGGTGGTCAAACGTTCCAAGCGGCCGCGCGGGCCGTCTCAGCCGTCGCGAGGCAGCTGATCGTCAGCCGCCCCCGGGGGCGCAGACGGCGGACCATACCATGTAGGTGTACTCGCTCTGCATGTTGTAGAGCCAGTTGCGGCAGAGCTTTTCCGTCCTGAAGCAGTAGCGCTCGGCGACGTCCTCATACCTTTTCCAGCCGCTCTCCACTTCCTTGCGGCCGTGGAAATAGCCCTGCCAGAGCTTCGCTCCCGCCGCTCCTCCCGGACAGGCCAAGGGCTCCGTCGGTCTGGCGATGAAAGAGGCAGCCGTCGCCGAAGAGGCGGTGCCGAGCGCGACCGCCAGCCCCAGAATCGTTGCCGTCCGCATGCTTTCCTCCTCGCATTCCGAGCGGCAGACGCCGCATCCCCTTGAAATCCGCCGTCAAAGTGGCGTTTTCAAGGGGACGGCCAAGGAAAGTGCCCGTCGTTCAGGCGTGCGCGTAGGCCCAGTAGAGTTCGCGAGCACGCCGGGTGACCGGGCCAACCGAGAACTCGCGGGTCTCGAAACGCAGGATCGGGGTCACCTTGCCATAGTTTCCGGCCGCGAAGATCTCGTCGGCCGAGGCCAGGTCTTCGGTTTTCAGGATGCACTCGCGCACGTCGAAGCCGTCGTCGCGCAAGAGCTGGATGATGCGCGAACGCGTTATGCCCGCCAGGAACACGCCCGTGGCGACCGGCGTCATGACCACCCCGTCTTTGGCGATGAACAGGTTGGCGGTGCCGAGTTCGCAGACATTGCCGAGCACGTCGAGCAGCACGGCGTTATCGAAGCCCTTGGCCTTGGCCTCCAGCATGGCGCGGCCGTTGTTCGGATAGAGACAGCCGGCCTTGGCGTTGACCAGCGCCGTCTCGGGCAGCGGCCGGCGGTAGCGCGTGGTGGTGACGGCATAGCCCTCGTCGATCGACGGGATCGGCGCCTCATAGAGACTGAGGCAGAAGCGGGTCGACGCAGCTTCGGGAGGCACCCCCATGAAGCCGCCGTCTTCGGCCCAATACATCGGGCGGATGTAGAGCGCCGCGTCGCCGGAGAAGCGAGAGAAGCCCTCGCGCGCCAGCGCTTCGATTTCTTCGGCCGGGCGCAGGGCTTCGAGGCCCATGGCAAGCGCGCTACGGTTGACGCGCTGGCAGTGAAGGTCGAGATCGGGCGCCACACCCTCGAAATAGCGGGCGCCGTCGAACACCGACGAGGCGAGCCAGGACGAATGCGTCCTGACGCCCATGATCTGCACGTTGCCCTCGTGCCATTTGCCATCCAACCACGTCCAGGTCTGAGACCAAGCCACGATACTGTCCTTCCGTTTCTCGTTGCGTCCGATGCCCCGTCGTCGCCGAACGCGGCGGCGCGGCAACGGCCCGATGAAAACCCGCCCCTCTGCAGGCTTTTCCGCATGTCTGTTTTGCCGGTTTCCAGATAACCGATATATCCGATACCAGAGTTGCGAAAGCCGCTGGATTCACGAATCGACGGCTGAAAGCGGAGACAGCGGCATGTACCATCCGATCTTCCTGTTCGATGCCTACGGCACGCTGTTCGACGTCCACTCGGCCGTCCGTCGGCACGCCGCCGAGCTCGGGTCCGACGCACAGCGCCTGTCCGAGCTCTGGCGGACCAAGCAACTCGAGTATTCGTGGATCCGGTCGGCGACCGGCGCCTACAAGGATTTCTGGGCGCTGACCAAGGATGCGCTCGACGCGGCCTTCGCGGTCTACCCCCAGGTCGACCCCGGTCTGCGCGAAACGTTGCTCGAAGCCTATCGCAGCTGCGACTGTTTCCCCGAGGTGCCCGCCGTCCTGCGCGACCTCAAGATTGCCGGCACCCGCATCGCCATCCTGTCGAACGGCAGTCCGCTGATGCTCAACCGGGCGATCCGGGCCGCCGGCCTCGGCGACATCATCGACGACGTGCTGTCGGTGGATACGATCGGCTGCTACAAGCCGGACCCGCGGGTCTATGAGATGGCGACGACGCACTTTCGCGTGTTCCCGAGCGCCATCTCCTTCCAGTCGTCCAACCGCTGGGACGTGGCCGGTGGATCGCGATTCGGCTTCCGCACGGTCTGGATCAATCGCACCGGCGCGCCCGACGAGTATCAGGACATGCGCCCGGCGGCGGAGTTGCCCGACCTGACCGGCCTGACCAAGCTCTGAGAGGCATTTGCCCCGATGTTTCGGAAGCCGTAACCTCGTCTCGCTAGAGCAGTTCCAGCAAAAGTGGTACCGGTTTTGCGTCCGGAACTGCGTCTTAACAAAGAGATAGAGTTTTTCCGGCGAACCCAAGTTCACGGGAAAAACTCTAATGTCCGGGCCAAAGGTTCGGCGATTTGGACCTGCTCCATCGTCGCCCAGGGGAGGCAGACATGACCGAGCTTCACGCGCTCGCCGAAGCAATCGGCCTGGTGCGAAACTGGTGGGACGTGGCCGGCAAACCGCAGACGGTCAGCGACGAGGCGCTCGGCACCATCGCGACCGCGCTCGGCTATCCCGCCGACAGCGCGGCGGCCATAGCGCGGAGCCTGGAGCAGATCGAAGACGAGCGGAGGCGACCGCCCGCCCTGATTGTCGCCGACGCGAGGCAACCCATTCCTCTCCCCCTCAGTCTTGCGCGCGCCGACCTCGTTGCCGAAGACGGCACGAGCCAGGCGCTCCAGATCGAGGGCGGCCACCTGCCGCCGATCGTCGAACCCGGTTACTACCGTTTGACCATCGGTGCGCACGAGGTGGCGCTCGCCGTTGCCCCGCCTCGCTGTCATGGCATCGAGGCCGATCGCCGCGTCTGGGGACCGTCGGTCCAGATTCCGTCGTTGCGCGGCCGGGAGCCGCAGCCCTTCGGCCATTTCGGTCATCTCGACGACGCGGTGAAGCAGTTCGCCGAACGTGGCGCCGACGTGGTGATGATCAACCCGGTGCATGCCCTCTTTCCCGGCCATGGCATCGGCTTCAGCCCCTACTCTCCGTCGAGTCGGCTTTTCCTCAACGGCGCCATGGGTGATCCGGCGCTGGTCGGTCTGCCGCCCTTGCCGCCGGGCGAGGACGGCGAAGCCCTCATCGACTGGGAAGGCGCGCTGCCAAGGCGCCTTGCCCAGCTCCGGAAGGTGTTCGACACGCTGCCCCCCGACGTTCGGTCACGCGTCGTCGGGGACAGTCTCGCCGGCGGCGACGCACTGCGCCGCCATGCCATCTTCGATGCGCTCGACGTTCGTTTCCGGGCGCGCGGCCTCGACGGCTGGCGGGCGTGGCCTGCCCCGTTCCATGCCCCCGATGGTGCAGCCGTACGTCAGTTCGCGGCCGAGAATCCAGACGAGATCACCTTTCATCTGTTCGTTCAATGGCTGGCCCACGAGAGCCTTGCCGCCATACAGGGCCGTGCCAAGGCGGCGGGCATGGCGGTCGGGCTACTGGCCGACCTTGCCGTCGGCGTCCACACCGGTGGCAGCGACAGTTGGGGGCTCCGCGACCACCTTCTCGATGGTCTCACCATCGGAGCGCCGCCCGATCCGCTTGGTCCACTCGGGCAAAACTGGATGCTCACCACCTTCTCGCCGCGCGGGTTGAGGGAGAGCGGATATGCACCGTGGATCGCCACGCTCCGGTCAACCCTCAGCCGAGCCGGCGGCCTCAGGATCGACCACGCCTTCGGCCTGTCGCGTCTTTGGGTGATGCCGGAAGGACGGTCGTCGAGCGACGGCGCCTACCTCATTTATCCCTTCCACGACCTCACGCGCCTGGCTGCGCTCGAATCGCACCGGGCCAAGGCACTGATCGTCGCCGAGGATCTCGGCACCAAGCCGGGAGGCTTTGCCGAAGCGATCGACGCCACGGGCATGTTGGGGATGCGGGTCCTGTGGTTCGAGCGTGCGCTCGACCATGGCTTCATCGGCCCACAGGACTATCCGCCCGACAGTGTCGCCATGACCGGCACCCATGACACCGCCACCGTCGCCGGTTGGTGGGCCGGGCGCGACCTCGACTGGGCCGATGAGCTCGGCCGTCTTCCGGTCGATTCCAACCGCGAGCGCGAGGACGAACGACGAGCGTGGGATCGCGGGCTGTTGTGGGCCACATTCGGCGGCAGCGAGCCTCGTCCGGCTCCTGAGGAGACCGCCCCGGTGGTCGAAGCCGCGCTCCGCCACATCGGACGGGCACGCTCACGCATCGCCCTCGCGCCGCTCGAAGACATCCTGGCGCTCGAAGAGCAGCCCAACCTGCCCGGCACCATCAGCGAGCATCCCAACTGGCGCCGCCGCATGGAGGCGCCGCTGGAGGATCTGCTCGCTCGGCCCGAGACCGCCCAGCGGATCAACGCGCTGGCCACGGCGAGGACGGAGCCGCCGGCGGACAGTTGGTGAGGCGGGTATCGTACCGGATCCCCGCCCCGGTCTCGGCTTATTTCAGCAGGCTTCCCAACACGCCGCGCACCAGCGCTCGGCCGATCTGCGAACCGACCTGGCTCGATACCGAGCGCACCACCGACTTGATGGCCGCCTCCGTCACCGTTTGCCGGCGTCCATAACCATAGGTGTCGCGGCGGGCGGCCCGCTCGTCGCGCTCTTCGCGGCGTCGACGTTCGGCGGCGCTTTCGTACTCGTCCAGGCGCGGCCGGCGGGCTGGCTCGTCATCCCGGGTCTCCGACGTCGGTGCATTGGGCCGGCTGCGACTCCAGCCGAAATCGGGCACGCTGAAACCAGGGCTTTCACGCCTCGTACGTGGCGGATCGACCGGTTCGTGCCGCTTCTGGGAACCGTTGGCGCGCGCCTTCAGCACCTCGAAGGCGGACTCCCGGTCGACCGCCTCGTCATAGATGCCGCGGAGAGGGCTCGCCGCCATCAGAGCCGCTCGCTCCTCATCCTGGAGCGGCCCCAGCCGTGAAGACGGCGGCCTGATCAGCGTACGCTCGACGATCGACGGCACGGCCTTGCCCTCCAGCATGGAGACCAGGGCCTCGCCCTGCCCGAGCTCGGTGATCGCCGTGAAGGTGTCGAAGTCCGGATTGGGCCGGAAGGTTTCGGCCGCCACCTTCACCGCCTTCTGCTCGCGCGGGGTGTAGGCCCGTAGCGCGTGCTGCACGCGGTTGCCGAGTTGTGCGAGTACGCTCTCGGGAATATCCAGCGGATTCTGCGTGACGAAATAGATGCCGACGCCCTTGGAGCGGATCAGCTTGACCACTTGCTCCACCTTTTCGACCAGCGCCTTCGGCGCCTCGTCGAACAAGAGATGCGCCTCGTCGAAGAAGAAGACCAGCTTGGGCTTGTCGAGATCGCCGACCTCGGGCATCTCCTCGAACAGCTCCGAGAGCAGCCAGAGCAAAAAGGTAGCGTAGAGGCGCGGCGTCTGCATCAGCTTGTCGGCGGCCAGCACGTTGACGGCGCCTCGCCCATCGTCCGTCACCTGCATCAGGTCCGATATCTGCAAGCCGGGCTCGCCGAAGAAATTCTCGCCGCCCTGCTGCTCCAGCACCAGGAGCTGTCGCTGGATGGCCCCCACCGTCGCCTTGGCGACGTTGCCGTAGCTGGTGGCGACGGCATCGGCGTTTTCGGCAACGTAGACGAGCAGCGACCGCAGATCCTTGAGATCGAGCAACAGAAGACCTTCGTCGTCGGCCACCTTGAAAACGATGTTGAGCACTCCCTCCTGCGTCTCATTGAGATCCAGGAGACGCGACAAAAGAAGAGGGCCCATTTCGGACACCGTCGTCCGCACCGGGTGTCCTTTCTTGCCGAACAGGTCCCAGAAGACGGTCGGGGCCGCCCTGAGCTGGTACTCGTCTGTAAAGCCGATGGAGCGCGCCCTCTCCTCAAGGAAGTCCTTGGCTTCGCCGGGAGCGCCAAGCCCCGAGAGATCGCCCTTCACGTCGGCACAGAACACCGGCACGCCGGCATCCGACAGCCCCTCGGCCAGCACCTGCAACGTCACCGTCTTGCCGGTGCCGGTGGCGCCCGTGATGAGACCATGCCGGTTGGCGAGCTTCAGCGTCAGATATTCCGGCTTCGTGCCCGTTCCCAGATAGACCTTGCCCTCTTCCAGCATGCACGGCTCCTTCCCGATGCGCTCGGTACCCTGAACAGGCTTTTACCCGGCCCAAGGTCGCCCCTCAACGCCATCAATGGACGGAAGCGTCTTCCAGGCGAGAAACGAAAAGACCCGCCGGCGAACCAACGGGCCTTGATCATATCATCTAGCGCGAAACGATTTCAGCCGGCGAGCGAGATCTGTCCGTAGCGCAACGCCTCGACGACCGCCTGGGTCTTGTTGGTCGCGTCGAGCTTCTCGCCAGCATTCTGAAGGTGGGCGTGCACTGTCCGCTGGGAAATGTTGAGACTCTCTGCGATGTCCTGGGCCGTCATGCCGAGCGCCGTCAGCTCCAGAACCCGCCGCTCGCGAGCCGATAGGTCGCCGGGGCGAGAGTCCATGAGATAGCCGAGCGCCCTCAGGCGGCGGAACGCCTGATTGCAGAGGAAATCGAAGGCGACGAGGTCGAGCTCCGTCAGCGACAGAGCCTCGCCGAGACCGATGACCGCCGCCTGATAGGGCGGGATCGAGGTGATCGGCACCGCCACGATACGCGCCGACGCCTCGGGGCCGGCAGCGGCAACCAGGTCGGAGTGTCCGGAAATGCTGACGCCGTCGATGAGGCAAGGCCGATGGGCGACACGGCAACGCTCCAAAACCGGATCGCCCTTCGAAATCGTGATGAGCTGCCCGCGCTCGGAGCGGATATCCGGCCAGCGGATGTGGAGCACCAGCGGCTCCACCGGACGGCCCGGCATCGGCAGTCCGGAGATCAGCACATGACTGGCTCCATGGCCCAGAAGACGCCGCTCGATGACCTCGAATATCTTGTTCGCACTCGAGTATGTCCGGAGACCGACTGCGTCAGCGAGGATGTCGTCTGGTGTATTCATGGTTTCGACCCTACCTCTAGCCGCCCAAAAGGTCGTCAGTTCGGGGGATACGCTCGCAGCCTTTAGCTGCTTTTCGCATGAAAACGCATAAACACCCGAACAGGTTCCTTCTAGAGCACATTGGCAGCCAGATAAAGGCTTTACGAGCGAAAGCGGACAATATCACACGAATTGCTATGCCCTCGGCCGCAAGAAATGCCAGATACATCGATTTATCCTACCTATCGATGACACATAAACTTTCGTATAACTCAGATTTTAATGGAATTAAGATAGTTTTTCCGGAGTCTTCCTCAGTATCAACTTTCAAATTGAAATTTATCGATAGGTCACATTAAAAAAACAAAATGTATTATCCGAGAAACAAACCCCGCGTGAACCCGCATGTTCCAGTTTCAATTACCTGACTAGCAGCCTTCCATTGCAGCGCCCTCGAAAACACGCCTTCCGATTACGCCCATGCATTTTACCACCCAGAATTTTAGAAAGTCATGGGCCGGTAAAGCCTGCGGCGTAGAAAAACTTGCCCTCCGGCGCCTCTCGACATAGCGGGAGTCGCCCCAGCGTGTCTGCAGGTCGCACCACATCCATATGTTTGAAAAGGCCCGGCAATCGTCCCGACAATCCGCCCCGCAAGCTCGACATCTGCCTTTCAGGGCTCGTCTCGACGACGAAGAATGGCCTATAACGGAGCACCCCAATCGGAGGCCGTGATGACCATTCATGCCGTTCTATCCCGTGTCGATGCCGACTTTCCCCAAAGCCTTGATCGCCTGTTCGATTTCCTGCGCATTCCCTCGATTTCCGCCGACCCATCCTACAAGGACGACTGTGTCCGCGCCGCGAAGTGGCTGGTCAACGAACTGACCGCGCTTGGTTTTGACGCCTCCATCAGGCCTACGCCCCTGCATCCGATGGTGGTCGGTCACTACACCAAGGCCGGACCGGACAAGCCCCATGTTCTGTTCTACGCCCACTACGACGTCCAGCCGGTCGATCCGCTGGAGCTGTGGGATTCGCCGCCCTTCGAGCCGGTGGTGAAGACGCTCCCCGACGGCAGCGAGCGCATCCTTGCCCGCGGCGCGCAGGACGACAAGGGACAGTTGATGACGTTCCTGGAAGCCTGCCGCGCCTTGATCGCGGAAACGGGGGCGCTGCCGGTCAACGTCACCTTCTTCTCGGAGGGCGAAGAGGAGTCGGGGTCGCCGTCGATGATTCCATTCCTTGAAGCCAACAAGGAGGAGCTTTCCGTCGACGTCGCACTCGTCTGCGACACCGAAATGTGGAATCGCAAGACGCCGGCCGTCACCAGCATGCTGCGCGGACTGGTCGGCGAAGAGATCTCGCTCCGGTGCGCCAGTCACGACCTCCACTCGGGCGCGTTTGGCGGAGCGGCGCTCAATCCGCTGCACGTGCTGACGAAGGTTCTCGGCGATCTGCACGACGACAAGGGCCGCGTCACGGTGCCCGGGTTCTATGATGGCGTTGCCGACATTTCGCCGGAACTCCGGGCCAACTGGGACAACCTCGGCTTCGATGCCGCCGCCTTTCTGGGCGGCGCCGGCCTGACGGCGCCCGCCGGGGAGAAAGACCGGTCGGTGCTTGAGCAGATCTGGTCGCGCCCCACCTGCGAGATCAACGGTCTCGCCGGCGGTTATGCCGGGCCGGGCTTCAAGACGGTGCTGCCGGCGTCGGCGGAAGCCAAGGTGTCCTTCCGCCTCGTCGCCGGGCAGGACCCGGACAAGATCCGCACCGCCTTCCGTCAGTATGTGACGGATCGACTGCCGCCCGACGCCAAGGTCGAGTTCCGTGAGCATGGTGGCAGCCCCGCCGTTCACGTTGCGATCGACGGCGACGCCATGCGCAAGGCGCGCGCGGCGCTGGAAGCCGAATGGGGCCTGGCGCCGGCTCTTGTCGGCTCCGGCGGTTCAATCCCGGTGGTCGGACATTTCAAGTCGATCCTCGGCATGGACAGCCTGATGATCGGCTTCGGCCTCGACGACGATCGCATTCACTCGCCCAACGAGAAATACGAGGTGTCGAGCTATCATGGCGGCATCCGCTCGTGGGTCCGCGTCCTCAACGCCCTCGCCTCCTGAGGCCTGAAAGAGACGCCGGCAACGCGTCTGCCGGCGTCACCCAAGCACAGCTCCCAGGCCGTCACCTTCGATCCTTCTTTTCATCGGATGAGTGTTTGAACCGGCTCATTGCGCATTGACGAGGGAATTGCATAGCCTTATTGAGTGAAAAAAATCATTTGGAAGGCTGGACCCCTCAATGAAGATCACCTTGCGAACGGTCGCCGAGGCGGCTGGCGTTAGTGTGGCGACGGTCGATCGAGTCTTGAACAGACGCGATGGTGTGCGTTCGGTGACCATCGAGAAGGTGGAAAACGCCATCCGCCAGCTGGGGTATGCGCCATCGAGCCTGGCCGGTCGCGTGCAGCCGGCAACCAGCCATTTCGCCTTCGTTCTGCCACGCGGCCACAATCCGTTCTTCGAGGCGCTTGAAACAGCCATTCAACGCATGGGCGACTGGCTTCCCTACAAGGGAGCAAGTTTCGATATCCGCCATGTCGACGTCTTCGACGGCGAAGCCCTTGCCGAAGCGTTGAGGGAAATTCGGCAAGACGATTACGCGGGCATCGCCGTCGCCGCGCTCGATCACCCCGCCGTACGCGAGGCGATCAACGCATTGAAGTCCGACGGCGTCTCGGTGGTGACCTTGGTGTCGGACGTGCCGAGTTCTCGGCGCGACCGCTTCATCGGTATCGACAATACGGCCGCCGGCCGCACTGCCGGCTCGCTGATCGGTCGCTTCCTGCCCAACCATGCCGGCAAGGTGGCCTTGGTGGCCGGTTCGCTGGCATTGCGCGACCATGCCGAACGCCGGTTCGGCTTCGAGCAGGTGATCGCCCAGGACTTTCCCGAGGTTCACGTGATCGCCCTGCGCGAAGGGCGGGACGATCCGACCCGCGTTCACAAGCTGGTCGAGGACCTTCTGCGTCAGCACACCGATCTTGCCGGCATCTACAACGCCGGCGCCGGCAATGCCGGCGTCATCTCGGCGCTCGAAGCGAGCGGCCGGGCGCGCGAAATCGTCTACATCGCCCATGAACTGATCGAGGAGAACCGCGAAGCGCTGGTGAGAGGGACCATCGACGCGGTGATCAACCAGGATCCTGGCCATGAGGTGCGATCGGCGGCCCGCGTGCTCATGTCGCTGACGTCGGACTGGCAGATCATCGACGAGCAGGAGCGCATCCGCATCGACATTTTCCTGCGCGACAATCTCCTGTAGCGCCGGACCCGAAACAACACTGGGAGGAGCCCATGACCACCTATCTCGGCCTCGACATCGGCACGTCGTCGGTGAAAGCCGTTCTTGTCGGCGACGGCGAGAAGATCATCGCCACCGCCTCGGCCTCGCTCGAAGTGTCGCGCCCGCACGCCGGCTGGTCCGAGCAGGACGGCGACAGCTGGATCGCGGCGACGCAGAGCGCCATCGACCAGTTGAAGGCAAGCCATCCGAAGGAGCTCGCCGCCGTGGCCGGCATCGGCCTCTCCGGTCAGATGCACGGCGCGACGCTGCTCGATGCGGCCGACAAGCCGCTTCGTCCCGCCATCCTCTGGAACGACGTTCGCTCGGCCGTCGAATGCGGCGAGCTCGAGGCCCGTTGCCCGGACCTGCGCGCTATCGCCGGCAACATCGCCATGCCCGGCTTCACCGCCCCCAAGCTTGCCTGGGTAAAGAAGAACGAGCCCGAGATCTTCGCCAAAACCGCCAAGGTGTTGCTGCCGAAGGATTACGTTCGGCTCTGGCTGACCGGCGACTATGTGTCCGACATGTCGGATGCCGCCGGCACGCTCTGGCTCGATGTCGGCAAGCGCGCCTGGTCGAAGGAGTTGCTGGCTGCCACCGACCTCTCGCTCGACCACATGCCCCGCCTCGTCGAGGGCACCGAGTCCTCGGGCGCGCTGCGCGCCGAGCTGGTGTCGCGCTGGGGCATCGCCAAGGCGCCGGTGGTGGCCGGCGGCGGTGGCGACAATGCGGCGAGCGCCATCGGCATGGGCGCCGTCAAGCCCGGGGCCGCCTTCGCCTCGCTCGGCACCTCGGGCGTGCTGTTCGTTTCCAATGCCTCCTTCTCGCCCAACACCGAGGGCGCCGTTCATGCTTTCTGCCATGCCGTTCCCGGCACCTGGCACCAGATGGGCGTGATCCTGTCCGCGACCGACAGCCTGCAGTGGCTGTCGCATCTCCTGGAAACGCCGGCGCCTGAGCTGACCAAGGGCCTCGATCCGAAGCCGGCCAAGCCGTCGCCTGTCACCTTCCTGCCCTATCTCTCCGGTGAGCGCACGCCGCACAATGACGCTGCCGCCCGTGGCGTGTTCGTCGGGTTGAGCCACACCTCCGGCCGCGCCGAGCTGACACAGGCGGTGCTGGAAGGCGTCGCCTTCGCCTTCCGCGACTGCCTGCGCGTCCTCAACGACGCCGGTACCGACATCGATCGCGCCTTCGCGGTCGGCGGCGGCTCGCGCTCGGAAGCCTGGCTGCAGATCATGGCGGCGGTGCTCGACCGCCCGCTCGACATCACCGCCGAAGGCGACTACGGCGGCGGCTTCGGCGCCGCCCGCATGGGCCGCATTGCCGCCACCGGCGACGATCCCTTCGAGACGCTGACCCCGCCGCCGGTTGCCCGCACCGTCGAACCGGACAAGGCGCTCGTCGCCGCCTATGCCGATCGCTACGCCAAGTATCGCGCGCTCTACCCGGCCGTCCGCGACGCGCTGGCCTGACCTTTATCGCAAGAGAGTTCAAAAGAGAGGAAAGACATGACCCATCCGTTCTGGGGCAACATCAAGCCCGTCAAGTACGAAGGCCCCGAAAGCCGCAATCTGCTCGCCTTCCGTTACTACAACAAGGATCAGGTCGTTCTCGGCAAGCGCATGGAGGATCATCTGCGCTTCGCCGTCGCCTACTGGCACTCGTTCGCCTGGGGCGGCGGCGATCCGTTCGGCAACGGCACCTTCCTGCGTCCTTGGTTCAACGGCTCCGACGAACTGGAGCTGGCCAAGGTGAAGGCCGACGTCGCCTTCGACCTGTTCCAGTTGCTCGACGTGCCGTTCTACTGCTTCCATGACCGCGACGTGGCGCCGGAGGGCAAGACGCTCGCCGAGTCCAACAAGAATGTCCGCGTCATCGCCGACATCTTCGCCAAGAAGCAGGAAGAGACTGGCATCAACCTGTTGTGGGGCACGGCCAACCTGTTCTCCAACCGCCGCTTCATGGCCGGCGCCGCCTCCAACCCCGATCCGGACGTGTTCGCCTATTCGGCGGCGCAGGTGAAGAACGTCTTCGACATCACCAAGGAGCTCGGAGGCCAAAACTACGTGCTGTGGGGCGGTCGCGAGGGCTACGAGACGCTGCTCAACACCGACCTCAAGCAGGAGCAGGACCAGCTCGGTCGCTTCCTGACCATGGTCGTCGACTACAAGCACAAGATCGGCTTCAAGGGCGCCATCCTGATCGAGCCGAAGCCGAAGGAACCGACCAAGCACCAGTACGACTTCGACGTCGCCACGGTGTACTCCTTCCTGAAGGCCTATGGCCTCGAGAAGGAAGTCAAGGTCAACATCGAGCAGAACCACGCCATCCTGGCCGGCCACAGCTTCGAGCATGAACTGGCGCTGGCCAGCGCTCTCGGCATCTTCGGTTCGGTCGACCTCAACCGCGGCGACGACCGTCTCGGCTGGGACACCGACCAGTTCGGCATGAACGTGCCCGAGCTGACGCTGGCCATGCTGGAGATCATCAAGGCGGGCGGCTTCACCACCGGCGGCCTCAATTTCGACGCCAAGGTTCGTCGCCAGTCGCTCGACCCGGAAGATCTGGTGATCGCCCACGCCGCGTCGATGGACGCCGCCGCCAAGGCGCTGCTCAACGCCGCCGCCATCATCGAGGACGGCCGTCTCGCCAAGAACCTCGAAGCTCGCTACGCGGGCTGGAAGGGCGCCGAGGGCCAGGCCATTCTCGCCGGCAAGCGCTCGCTCGAAGACCTCGCGGACTATGTTGCCAAGAACAACATCAATCCCGAGCCGAAGAGCGGCAAGCAGGAACAGCTGGAAGCGATCGTCAACCAGTTCTGCTGATCGGCGCAGAGCTGTCGCAAAACAGAGGAGGCCGGGGAAACCCGGCCTCTTTCGTTATGGCGCTTTCACCTCGGCGCTCACCCCACCGGCGGCACCCAGATGATGCGCTGCAACGTGGCGCCGGCGAGCGTTTCGTCATCCGGCAGCGCGCCCGCCGCGATGTAACCGGGAATGGCGAAAACGAAGGTGACATTGGGGGCGCCGCGTGCCGTGCAGATCGGCATCGCCAGCCAGTTGCCCCGCCCCTCCCGGCAGGAGGCGCGATCGACGCGTGCCTCGCGGAACGTCATGCCGATGCGTTCGCCATTGGGGCCGACAAGGCTTTCGGAAACGCCATGAACGGCGCCGATCCGCCCGCCAGATCCCGGCAACACCTGCAACACCTGCAAGCCATCGCGGAACAGGGCAAGGGCCGCGACGCTCTCGCTCTGTTCGGTCGCCATGGTCACCGACGACACCGTATAGCCTGGCTCCAGCGCTTCGATCGCCTTCTTTGAGAAGGCGGTTCCCGGGGGCAGCCCCGGCACGCCGGCGGACGTGATGCGGAAGGTGGCGGCACGCGACGGCGGCGGGGCGAAGTCCGAGTCGGAGCCGAGGATGGAACAGCCCGCAAGGGCCGCCGACATCAGAACGCCGGACAGGCGCAGAAGGTCACGAACATGAGTCATACCTTTCGATAGCATAGCTATCTCACCGATTGAAGCGAGGGGGCGCCGCCGAGCGCAACCGTCCCGACCGTGAAATCCTGCAACCCTCCCAAGCGCCAGCCGCGGTCTATTTCATGTGGACCCATCCGGGCCGCCTACCTAGACTTCAGGCACGTGCCGAGGTCGAGCCAGGCGATGCCAGAGACGCCGCAGAAGACGGTGATTTCGCCACCCGCCCCGCAGCACCGGAACTTGTGAAGCAGGGATGTTCACATGAGAATTGCCGTGCTCGGCGCCGGCGTTATCGGCACCACCACTGCCTACTATCTTGCCAAGGCCGGCCACGACGTCACCGTCTATGACCGCCAGCCCGGTCCGGCTCTGGAAACCAGCTTTGCCAACGCCGGAGAGATTTCGCCCGGCTACTCGACGCCCTGGGCCGCGCCGGGCATTCCGCTCAAAGCCGTGAAATGGCTGCTTATGCGCCACGCGCCGCTCATCCTCCGGCCGACGCTCGACCCGCACCTCTTACCCTGGATGCTGTCGCTGCTCGGCAACTGCACGTCGGCCGCCTATGCCCGCAACAAGAGCCGGATGCTGCGGGTCGCCGGCTACTCTCGCGAATGCCTGATCGCGCTCCGCGAGGAGACGGGCATCGCCTACGACCACCGCTCGCAGGGCACGGTGCAGCTCTTCCGCCAGCAGAAGCAGCTCGATCATGCCGGCCGCGACACCGAAGTGCTCGCGGCCGACGGCGTGCCGTTCGAACTGCTCGATCGTGAAGGCGTCGCCCGGGCCGAGCCGGCGCTGGCGGCCGTGAAAGACGCCTTCGTCGGCGGCCTGCGCCTGCCGCTCGACGAGACGGGCGATTGTTTCCTGTTCACCAATGCGCTGGCCAAGATCGCCGAGGGACTGGGCGTCCGCTTCCGCTATGGCACCTCGATCTCGTGCATCGACGCGGAAGCCGGCGCGGTGCGCGGGGTGATCGCCTCCAGCGGACGCATAGAGGCCGATCACTACGTGCTGGCGCTCGGCTCCTGGTCGGCGCCGCTCGGTCGGGATATCGGTCTCAGGTTGCCGGTCTATCCGGTGAAGGGTTATTCGTTGACTGCTGCGATCACCGACGAGACGCGTGCGCCCATCTCCACCGTACTCGACGAGACCTACAAGGTCGCCCTGACCCGTCTCGGAAACAGACTGCGCGTCGGCGGCATGGCGGAGATCGGCGGTTACAGCACCGACCTGCCGCCCACCCGGCGCGATACGCTCGAACATGTCGCCGGCGGCCTGTTCCCCTGCGGCGACCTCAAGGCAGCCACTTACTGGTCGGGCCTCAGGCCGATGACGCCGGACGGGACGCCGATCATCGGCGCCACGCGATACGCCAATCTCTCGCTCAATACGGGCCACGGCACGCTCGGCTGGACGATGGCCTGCGGTTCGGCCCGTGCGCTTTCGGACCTGATCTCGGGCCGCAAGCCGGAGATCGAAACGAACGACCTGTCCATCGACCGATATTGAGCGCTGCCACCGTCAACGTGATCAGAAGTTCTCCCCATGCCCATCGGAGAGATTGAAGCCGCCTCGCCGATTGGCTAGCACTGCGTGTGGAATGCCCAGCAGCACTCGGGGGGAATCACATGTTACTGGCCTGCGGCGACGCGCTGATCGATTTCGTGCCTGTGAAGTCTGCAGACGGCAGGGACGCCTATGTACCAGCCGTCGGAGGTTCCTGTCTCAACATCGCGGTTGCCATGTCGCGCCTCGGTGCACTCACGGGCTTCGTCGGCGGCATCTCCAACGACCTGTTCGGGACGATGATCGCCGACCATCTGGCTGCCTCCGGCGCGTCGCTTCGCTACGTTCGGCGCTCGGACGACGAAACCACGCTGGCCTTCGTCCGCTTCGTCAACAACGAGCCGCACTACGCCTTCTACGACGAGACGACCGCCGCCCGCCTTTGGACTTACCAACCGGGCAGCATCCCCTTCCCAGCCATCGAGGCGCTGCACGTCGGCTCGACCACGCTGATCAACGAACCGGTGGCGTCAGAGTATCTTGCGCTGTTCAAGGCGGCGAAGGGCAAGACGACGCTGTCCTTCGATCCCAACTGCCGGCCGACGCTGACGCACGACAAGGCGGCCTACACCGCGCGCATGGCCGAGTTCGCCCGGACGGCCGACATCGTCCGCATGTCCGACATGGACTTCGACTTCTTGTTCGGCGGCAACGACTTCGACGGCAAGGCCAAGGACATCCTGGCCGGCGGGGCGGCTCTATTCATCGTCACGCGTGGCGGTGATGGCGTCATTGCCTGGCACAAGACCGCAGGTCGGGTTGAGGTTCCAGCGCCCGCGACCAAGGTGATCGACACCATCGGCGCCGGTGACACGTTCCAGGGTTCGTTCCTTGTGGCGCTGAAGGAGGCGAACCGGATCGCACGGCCGTCGCTGGAGGCGATCACCCGCGACGAACTCGCCGCCGCCCTCGCCTTCGGCACCCGCTGCGCGGCCATCACCTGTTCGCGCGCCGGTGCCAATCCGCCTTGGCGGGCCGAACTGCAAGGATAGTCGTTTGGAACGAGGGCCCTACGCACCGCGAGCTTGCGAACTTCGGCAAATCTTAACCTGTGACTGCGAACATTCCCACGATAGGTGGGACATGTGCGATGTCGGTTGAACAGAGAAACGGGGTCAGACGGAGGACGCTCAGAGCGGCGAAGGTCGTCTATGGCGACTATCGCTATATCGTCGATTGCGTCGTGCGAGACACCAGCTCGGGCGGCATGCGCATCCGTTGCGACCATGCCCGCGAGATTCCGCAGGACTTCTTCATTTTCGACCCGACGGAACAATCCCTGCGCCGTGCCGAAGTGATGTGGCGGCGCGAAAACGAGCTCGGGCTGCAGTTCACCGGCGAGCCGGTCTACATCCACGAAAGCCACGATCCCCGACATGCGCGCTTCCGCTTCATGTGAGGGCGCAGCCCAGGGTCAGTGCGTGTTGGCTGACGAGTCCGAAGTATAGACCTTCGCCCAGTCGTGCAGCGCATCGCCAACGGTGCGCAGCGCCTTGCCGGCTTCCGACAGCTCGTACTCGACGCGCGGCGGCGCTTGCTCGTAATCGTGACGAACGACAAGACCGGACTTCTCAAGATCGCGCAGTTGCGCCGCCAGCATGTGCTGGGTCACACCGGGAATGCCCCTCCTCAGCTCGTTGAAGCGCTTCGGCCCCTCGGCAAGGAGGCACATGATCTCGCCCTTCCACTTGCCGGTAATGGCCTTGAGACCGCGCTGGACAACCGCGAGGTACTCCTGCAGCTCGACCGAGCAGTTGAGCCGGCCGGACTCCGTCGGCCCGGTCCCGAGGTCGAAAGACATCGCACTCTCCAAATGACGTCCAAAAAGTATACCGTTGTTCCCTGAGATAGGATCATCGCCCCCGCCGCGAAAGCGCAAACCGCTTGCGGTCCCATCACAACACCGTGCTTGGAGCTCAGCTCAGACCAACCACCCGTCCCTCGGCATCGAGGCCGATGCGATGGGCGGCCGGCACGCGCGGCAGGCCAGGCATGGTCATGATCGCTCCGCATATCGCAACGACGAACTCGGCTCCGGCTGCGAGCCGCACGTCACGCACCGGCAGGATATGGCCGGTCGGGGCTCCCTTGCGTTGCGGATCGGCACTGAAGGACGACTGCGTCTTGGCGATGCAGACGGGCAGGTTTCCGAACCCGCGCTCGCCGTACTCGGCCAGCTTGCGCGCCGCCCGGGCATCGTACTCCACCGCAGCGGCGCCATAGATCTCGCGCGCCACCGTCTCGATCTTGGCAGGGAGCGGCAACTCGTCGGGATAGAGCAGACCGAACGGCTGGCGGCGCGGCGCATCGAGCACCTCCAGGACCGCCCGCGCCAGATCCTCCGCGCCCCGGCCACCGTCGGCGAAATGGGTGGCGAGGGCCACCGGCGCCCCGGCTTCGGCGCACAGCGCGCTGAGACGGGCGACTTCGGCGTCGGTATCGCTACCGAAGCGGTTGATGGCGACGACAACGTCGAGGCCGAACTTGCGCAGGTTGTCGAGATGGCGCAACAGGTTGGCAAAGCCCGCTTCCATGGCAGCGACGTTCTCGACGCCCAGATCTTCCCTGGCGACGCCGCCGTGCATCTTCAACGCGCGGATGGTCGCAACGAGCACCGCCGCGTCCGGCTGAAGGCCGGTCTTGCGGCACTTGATGTCCAGAAACTTCTCCGCGCCGAGATCGGCGCCGAAGCCGGCTTCGGTGACCACGATATCGGACAGACCAAGCGCCGTTTCGGTCGCGATCACCGAGTTGCAACCGTGAGCGATATTGGCGAAGGGGCCGCCATGGACGAAGGCCGGCGTTCCCTCCAGCGTCTGCACGAGGTTGGGCTGCAAGGCATCCTTCAGCAACACGGCCATCGCGCCGCCGGCGCTGACGAGGTCGGCCGTCGCGTAGGAACGAGCATCGAGCTCGCCGACGACGATGCGTTTCAGGCGACGCTCGAGATCGGCGAGATCCGTCGCCAGACAGAAGATCGCCATCACCTCCGAGGCGACGGTGATGTCGAAGCCGTCCTCGCGGGGGAAGCCGTTGGCACTGCCGCCGAGGCCGTTGATCTGGTGGCGCAGCATGCGGTCGTTCATGTCGAGGACACGCCGCCAGGTCATGCGCCGCCCGTCGAGGCGCGGTTCGCTGCCCCAGTAGATGTGATTGTCGATCATCGCCGACAGGAGATTGTGGGCCGACGTGATGGCATGGAAGTCACCCGTGAAATGAAGGTTGATCGCCTCCATCGGCACCACCTGGGCGTAACCACCACCGGCCGCCCCGCCCTTCACGCCGAAACACGGACCGAGAGAGGGCTCGCGAAGGCAGATGCTCGTCTTGCGCCCGAGTCGGGAAAGTGCATCGCCCAATCCGACCGTGGTGGTCGTCTTGCCCTCGCCAGCCGCCGTCGGGGTGATGGCAGTCACCAGAACCAGCTTGCCGCGCGGACGTCGGCGCGCCTCGGAGACGAAGCCGTGCTCGATCTTGGCAATGTGTCGGCCGTAGGGAATGAGCGCATCGCCGGGGATATCAAGACGATCCGCCACCTCCCCGATCGGCTTGAGGCGGGCGGCGCGAGCAATCTCGATATCGTCAAACATAGGCGCACTCGTGGTTTTCGGCGAGAGACGGTCGCTCCTCCGCCCAGCCGCCAGTAAGTGAAAAGATGTAGCCGGATCCGACTTTTCTGTTGTCTCCGCCGGACATCTCGTCTTTTCTGGGCCGCGAGATGGCCATTGCCCCTCGCACTCCCTGACGGAGCCCTCGTTGACTTCTTCCGATCGACTTCATTCCGACCGCACCCTCGTACGTGGTCGCGTGCTGAGCTTCAAGCGGCGCCCGCAGGGGGCCGGAGATACCGACGCCTACACCTATTTCGAAGACGGCATCGTCGTCATCAAGGACGGCAGAATAACGGAGGTGGCCGACGCCGGACAGATTGGGCCAAGCGATGGCGAGGGCGCCGTCCTGCACGATTTCTCCGGCAAGCTGATCCTGCCGGGCTTCATCGACACCCATATCCATTTCCCGCAAACGCAGGTGATCGCATCCTATGGCGAGCGACTGCTCGAATGGCTGACGAAGTACACCTTCCCGGCCGAGTCGCGCTATGGCGATCCGGTGTTCGCAGCGGCACAGGCGCGCTTCTTCATCGACGAGTTACTCCGGAACGGCACCACGACGGCGGTTTGCTACGGCTCGGTCCACAAGGGGTCTGCCGAAGCCCTTCTGGCCGAAAGTGAACGGCGAGGCACGGCCATGTTCGTCGGCAAAACGGCGATGGACCGCAATGCGCCGCCGGACGTGCTCGACAGCGCCCAATCGGCCTATGACGACACCGCGGCCCTGATTGCCGCCTGGCACGGTCGCGGCCGGCAGAAAGTGGTGATCACGCCGCGATTCGCCATCACCTCGACCCCCGAGCAGCTGGAAGCTCTGGGCAGCCTCGCCCAAGCCCACCCGGACTGCCTCGTCCAGACCCACCTGTCGGAAAACGCGGAGGAAATCGATACGGTCAGGCGCCTCTTTCCCGACCGTGCCGACTATCTCGACGTCTACGACCACTACGGACTCGTTGCCCCCAAGAGCCTGATGGGCCACGCGATTCACCTCACACCACGGGAGATCCGGCGCATGTCGGACAGTGGCGCCGTCGCGGTGTTCTGCCCGACCTCGAACCTGTTCATCGGCTCCGGATTGTTCGACTACAAGGGCCTCGAAGGCGGCGAGCATCCCGTTCGCATAGCGCTCGCCACCGACGTCGGCGGCGGCACCAGCTACTCGATGCTGGCGACGGCGGCCGAGGCTTACAAGGTAATGCAACTCAAGGGGCAGAAGCTGTCGGCCATCGAAGCCTTCCACCTGATGACCCGTGGCAATGCCGAGGCGATCGGCGAGCCCGAACTTGGCCGTATCGCCGCCGGCGCCCACGCCGATCTGGTGGTACTCGACACCGCCGCGACGCCGGCGATGGCGCATCGTCTTGCCGCCGGCGACTGCAATCTCGAGGAAGAGCTGTTCGTGCTCATGACGCTCGGTGGCGAGCGGAATGTGTGCGAAGTGTTCGTCGGTGGCCGACCGCAAGGCTTGCAAAAGCCCGTCGCCTGACCCTCGCCCGCAGAGTGTCAGGTGGCGTCAAACCCTTGGTTGTTTTTTCGACCCCTATAAAGAATATCTTGCCACGGGATGACGGCACAAGCTAGCATCGATGAAATCGATTGCTGAGGATGGAGTTCGCCCGGGTGTCGGAAGCCGCGCAATCCGCAGGGAGGTGCGGGTGTGTGGCTTTTTCCGGTCAGGACTCAGCGTATAGCAACGTTTCGATTTTCCCACACCGAAGTGGGAAGCTGTGACGGCAACGAACAAGATCACCGGCCAGACAAACATAAGGTCGGGCATGGGAGGGCAACTTGGCGTGTGATCTGCCGTATTCGATTCAGCTGCATTCCGCGCGGCTATTTCCGCCCGCGACGGATCACTTTCCGCACCTTGCCGCACTCGGCTACACCAACGTCGAGCCAACGGACGCCTTCTATGACGACCCCTCGGCATTGCGCGAAACGCTGGACGAAAGCGACCTCACCGCATTGAGCGGTCACTTCCCGCTGCATCTGCTCGAGGGCGCCCCGGATGCGGCCTGCCGCATCGCGGATATCCTGGGCATGCGCCTTATCGTCTGCCCCTTCCTGCCGGTCGAGTCGCGACCAGCCGTCACCGATGACTGGCGACGCTTTGGCGACCGTCTGGCGACGATCGCCCGCCTGCTGCGTTCGCGCGGCTTCGACTTTGCCTGGCACAATCACGACTACGAGTTCCGGCCACTCAGAGATGGATCCATGCCGATCCAGCACATCGCCGCCGATCCGGCCGTGCACCTTCAGGTCGACGTCGCCTGGGTGGCGCTCGCCGGCATAGATCCCCAGCCATGGCTGGAGGGCTACGCCGGCCGCATCGCCGCCGTTCATGTCAAGGATATCGCACCCCGCGGAAGCCGCGTCGAAGAGGATGGTTGGGCGGACGTCGGCTCCGGCATCATGCCCTGGCCCAAGCTTTGGAAAGCCGCCGTCGCCGCCGGCGCCTCGCTACTGGTTGCAGAACATGACAACCCCAGCGACTTCGACCGCTTCGCCCGCCGCAGCATCGAGGCCATGCGCGCCTTCGCCGAGATGACCAAGCCCGAATCGTCGCTTGCGGCAAGGTAGCGGGTGATCGCAGTGAACGGTTTGCCCTCGCACGCCCGGCGTAGCGACTTGCATACACGGCAAAGCATGTTGCCGGCGAACCGGAGTCGCACGAGCATCCGATAGGCGCTATCGTCAACGAGCTGAATTTGCGGGAAGAATGGTCGGAGTGGCGTGATTTGAACACGCGACCCCCTGCTCCCGAAGCAGGTGCGCTACCAGGCTGCGCTACACTCCGTAACCGTCGGTGGGGCGGTGTATAGCGTCCCCTCCCCGCCTCCGCAAGCCCCAAAATCACACTTGTGGATCGGGGATTCTGCTCCCGCTGACACACACAGCGAAACGCCCGGAAAGCTGGGCATCAAAGCTCAAGAGCTCCTCATTCAGTGATGCCGGCGTTGTTGCAGTCCGCCGACGTTGCGGCTATATCGAGCGGACTGCGGCCGAGGCCGCCGGATGGGGTGTCGCCAAGTGGTAAGGCAGCGGATTTTGATTCCGCCATTCGTAGGTTCGAATCCTGCCACCCCAGCCAAAATCTCCCCCATCGAAACCAGAATTTATCCAATAAAAACAACACACTAATTGACTTACCGCTTACGCATCTTGGATGGTTTTCAATTTTGTGAGATAGAAATTGGGATAGTTTCTGGGATAGGCGTTTTGGGAAATGACCATCGGGAAAGCCCCTTTTGAGAGATTGTGGCTTCGTGATGGAATATTTTTCTATCGCCGTTGGACACCAAAAGCTGTCGCCCACCTCGATACACGCAGAATCGTCAGGGCTTCACTTGGAACGGGCGATAGAGTCGAAGCAGCTCGGAAGGCGGTGGAGTTCGAGGACCGCCTTGAACAGCTCTGGGCGGCATTACTCGCGGGTGAAGGCGAAGACGCCTGGGCGCACTACAACGCCGCCGTGGAGCGAGCACGGCTTGAGGGGTTCTCATATCGCCCCTCGTCAGATCTGGCGGTAGGCGCATCCGAAGAGATCGTTCGGCGGGTGCAATCGCTGATTGATCGACCGGCCGACAAATCAGCACGGAAAGCATTGTTGGGCGGAGCGGATCGACCACAAGTCATGCTGTCCGACGTGGTCGACGAATACGCCCGGCTGATGGCTGCCGAG
The DNA here is from genome assembly GCF_023721755.1 of Pleomorphomonas sp. NRK KF1. Taxonomy (GTDB): domain Bacteria; phylum Pseudomonadota; class Alphaproteobacteria; order Rhizobiales; family Pleomorphomonadaceae; genus Pleomorphomonas. The sequence continues at coordinate 154,783 of NZ_JAMDLH010000009.1, forward strand.
CATATCGGCAAGCGCCCGGAACAAATCCGGCGCTGGACGAATGCGCGGCGCCTCTCCATCAAGAACTTCATTGCCATGGTAGGTGATAAACCGATCACGGAAGTGACGCGTGATGACGCCAGGTTGTTCCAAGGCTGGTGGGCCGACCGCGTGAAGGCCGCCAATGGAGCCGGCGCCAACGCCGCGAACCAACAAATCGGGCAAGTGGCGGCAATGGTGGCCCGTGTCGCCGACGAACTTCGCGTCAACATCGGAGCTCCCTTCGCCGGCCTCACCATCCTTCAGATCAAATCGAGACGAAAGAGCTTCACGCGAGAATGGGTCGAAGGTCGGCTGCTTGCACCCGGCGCCCTCGCTGGGCTTAACAGGGATGCCCGGCTCGCATTCTACCTTGCCGTGGAAACAGGAATGGGGCCGGAAGAGATCTGCTCGCTCCGGCCGGAGGATATCCACGCTTTCGACGATGTGCCCTATGTTCACGTGGCAAGCCGAATGGGCGCCACACAGAAAACCGAGTATCGCGACCGGGTGATCCCGCTGGTTGGCGTGTCGTTAATGGCAGCACGGTTCGCCCCGAATGGGATTGAGCGCTACTTTGAGAAGAACGCCTCCCTGTCCACGGCCATTAACAAGTTCCTGCGGGAAAACAACCTGCTGCCAAGCACAGGGCACAGCCTCTATTCGCTTCGGCATAGCTTCCAGGATCGTCTCAACGACGCTCAGGCTCCAGAGAGAATGCAGGCCGACCTAATGGGTCATAAGTTTGATCGAGAAAAATACGGCCGAGGCCACACGTTGGCCGCAACGCATAAGGTCCTCAATAGAATGGCATATCACTTCGACGAGCTGGTACTGCCTCATAATCCCTAGACCTTATTGTGGCTTGGCCGCCTAGTGACACGATGTCAGACGGTGAGCAAACTTCATCCGCAGGGCACACCCTATAGATAACTGGTTCTCATCTACTCTTGGTTGCATCTTTACGCCAAGTTAACCAACAAGCGCCACATTGCTGTGTTTGAATTTCAGGAAATATACGCAACACAAAAGAGGCAACAGTGATGCCAATACTCCACACGATCGGCTACGAGGGTAGCGATATCGCCTCTTTTTTGGAGACCATTCGCGAGCTAGGTATCGAACTCCTCATCGATATCCGGGAAGTCCCTATTTCAAGGAAAAAAGGCTTCTCAAAACGGGCTCTGGCGACTCAACTAGAAGCCTGCAATATTGAATATATACACCTTAGAGGCTTGGGAGACCCCAAAGAGGGGAGAATGGCAGCGCGAAGCGGTGAGTATGACCGATTTCGTCAGATCTTCTCGGAACACATGAAGACGCCGACAGCCGAAACGGATCTGTCCGTCGCGATTGCACTTGCCGAGACAAAGGTTAGCTGCCTGCTTTGCTTTGAACGGGATCATCACCACTGTCATCGGTGTTTGGTAGCGGATGAAATGGGCGCACGTGGCGATTTCCGTATTGTTCACGCCGGAGTAAGACAAGCCAGTTTCGACCGCACACGGAGTTACGTTTGCGATGGCGGATCAACCGGAGACCTCTGGCAGTACGCGGGCAATGATATTGGTTAAAGCGTCGCCCCACGCAGGTGAACGCCACGGTGAGACCGTATGTTGTGCTGGCGTGGACATGCATGGAAATTGGCTGCGTCTTTACCCAGTATCGTTCCGACATCTAGAAGATGCCCAGCAGTTCGGGAGATGGGACCTTATAGAGTTCAACTGGCGCCTTCCAAGAGACGACGATCGAACCGAGAGCAGACGTGTGGAAGGAGACAGCATTGTTCTCTTGGGTAAGGTTTCGCCAGAAGAACGCCAAAAACTAATTGATAATTCTATAGTCGATAGTTTGCGGATTCAGAGAGAGAAGGGGCGCAGTCTAGCCCTTCTTCGCGCCGAGATTGAGGACTTCTGGTACGAAAAACGACCCGATGATGAGGTCACCGCTGAAGGGAATAAATTTGAACTAGTTCGATCGCAAGGCGATCTATTTTCAAAGCAAACCTTGGCAACATATAAGCCTTGCCCGTATCGCTTTAAGTACACATTCCGCGATCAAGAAGGAACACACGAGGGAACCTGTCAAGACTGGGAAATCGGGGCGACTTACTTCAAATGGTCTCGGACCTATGGCGAGACAGAAGCACTAGATAGAATTGTCACGAAGTTTGGTACTGAGCTACCTCAGAAAGGGATGTTCCTTGCCATGGGTACTCATTCAAGACGCCCAGATCAGTGACTAATAGTTGGAATGATACAACATAAGTCCAGCAATCAATCATCTCTTTTGCTGTAGACTAAACTGACGTTTTTACTTGTACCTCCTTCGGCTTTGGCGGCTAGCCAACCGAAAGGTTCCACCCTGGGGCTGACATCGCCACGCGGCGCAATAGAACTAACACCAAGCGTGAGCTCAGAACTGCCTAGTCCTTGAGGACAAAATCTGATTCCGATCCAGCGCTTGAGGTCGATGCAGGCGCGTTAATGTCAGTGCCAATTGTTGACGCGAAAGCACGTTCGGCCTCGAACTCCCGCCGGTTCGAAAGCACCAGCCGGGACGCCATAAAGACTTGTCCGCTATTCTCACTCTCAACCATGCCGTCATCTAGGACCACCGGTGACAGGCAATCGGCAAACTTGTTGAGCTTGCGGAACGCCCCCTCGCGCGGGTGACAGTAGAGTACCGCGCTAGGCGACATCGCGAAGACAAGGTAGGCACCGGGCACCCAAAACGGCGACCGCAGCCATTGACGATTGTCCGGGCTGCGGAACGCGACCGGATTATCAGAGGTCACGAACGGTGTCGCACATTTGTTGCGGGCAAAGATCCAGATTGAACGCCTGAACCTTTTAGCGAGCCGCTCAACTACATCCAAGTTCCATATGAGTTCTGTGTGCAGCTCTTGTACATCTATCGGCTCGCCGCCCTGGGCGCGAACCAACGCCGACAGTAGTTCGCGCGTGTCGCGCGTGCGCAGAACCTGGACTGCGAGAAAGCGTGCAACGATCCAACGATTGATGCTTGGAATTGGCACCTTGTCGAGCGGGGCCATCTGAGGCAACCATTTAAGCCACTGATCGGTAATCAGCGAGACCTCTCCTTCCATCTCCGACAGTTGCTTCTCCATTGCCAAGGGGTCATGGCCGTCAGCCTCATATTGAGTTAGGCGGTAGAATTGCTTCTCGGCGGCAACCCCTTTTGGCGGAGTCCGAAAGATGCGGTCACTTAGCTTATCCCACGCCCACAGCATACTTCGTTCGTCAACAAACCGTCGAAGATGGAACTGCGGGACATAGTGGTGGAGCTTGGGTGCGGTCACCGATTAACGCCAGAAGTTGTCATCACGCTTCCCATCCCCGACTTAGCTAGTTCCTGCATATTCCACCAAACCACAAGGTTAGTGAGCTCCTGGGATGGACGACATAGTTCCCTGAGAGACCATCGGGCTCTATCCGCCCCCTTTTAAAGGTTGAGCCTCTAGACAAGAGATCTGGTGAGGTCGCCTGTTACCAACTGCAGCACTTCCTGCGCCTTGCGATTGAGAAGTTCCGCCTCTTCATAACGACCTTGCGCATTGAGGTTGGAGGCGACGTTGTTGTAGCTCAACGCCGTATCCAGATGGGCCTCGCCGAGCGCCAAGCGCCTCAACTCAAGCGCCTTGCGGAAGAGCGGCTCCGCCTCCTCGTAGCGACCTTGATCATCAAGATTGGACGCGACGTTGTTGTAGCTCGACGCCACGGCGGGATGGGCCTCGCCGAGCGCCGCGTGCCTCAACTCAAGCGCCTTGCGGAAGAGCGGCTCCGCCTCCTCGTAGCGACCTTGCGCATTGAGGTTGGACGCGACGTTGTTGTAGCTCGACGCCACGGCGGGATGGGCCTCGCCGAGCGCCGAGCGCCTCAACTCAAGCGCCTTGCGGAAGAGCGGCTCCGCCTCCTCGTAGCGACCTTGATCATCAAGATTGGACGCGACGTTGTTGTAGCTCAACGCCGTGGAGGGGTGCCCCTCGCCGAGCACTGCACACTTCAACTCAAGCGCCTTGCGGAAGAGCGGCTCCGCTTCCTCGTAGAGCCCCCGCCCATTGAGAATAAAGGCGAGGTTGTTGTAGCTCGAAGCCGTGTCCGGATGGGCCTCGCCGAGAGCCGACCGTCTCAACTCAAGCGCCTTGCGGGAGAGCGGCTCCGCCTCATCGTAGCGCCCCTGCCCACCGAGGTTGGAGGCGAGGTTGTTGTAGCTCGACGCCGTATCCGGATGGATCTCTCCGAGCGCTGCACGCAATAGCTCAAGCGCCTTGCGGTAGTACGGCTCCGCCTCCTCATAGCGACCTTGATCATCAAGATTGGACGCGACGTTGTTGTAGCTCAACGCCGTGGAGGGGTGGCCCTCGCCGAGCACCGCACACCTCAACTCAAGCGTCTTGCGCAAGAGTGGCTCAGCCTCCTCGTAGCGACCTTGCGAATCGAGGTTGTAGGCGACGTTGTTGTAGCTCGAAGCTGTCGTGGGATGGCCCTCGCCGAACACCATACGCCTCAACTCAAGCGCCTTGCGATAGAGCGGCTCCGCCTCCTGGTAACGACCTTGCGAATTGAGATTGGAGGCGACGTTGTTGTAGCTGGTCGCGGTATCGGGATGGGCCTCGCCAAGCGCCGCACGCATCAACTCAAGCGCCTTGCCGAAGAGTGGTTCCGCCTCCTCGTAGCGACCTTGCGCATTGAGGTTTGAGGCGACGTTGTTGTAGCTCGAAGCCGTGGAGGGGTGGGCCTCGCCGAGCGACGCACGACTCAGCTCAAGTGCCTTGCGATAGAGCGGTTCTGCCTCCTCGTAGCGACCTTGCGCATTGAGAATGTAAGCGAAGTTGTTGTAGCTCGACGCCGTGGAGGGATGGACCTCGCCGAGCGCCGCACGCCTCAACTCAAGCGCCTTGCGCAAGAGAGGCTCCGCCTCCTCGTAGCGACCTTGCGCAATGAGGTTGGAGGCGACGTTGTTGTAGCACTTCGCTATATCCGGATGGGCGTCGCCGAGCGCCTCACAAAGTAATTGGCACTGTTCAGTATAAAAGGCGACGGCTTTCCCATAATCGAATTTCACCGCAGCCAACTCGGCGCGCTTCCCAAGAATGTTGGCACGGTTTTGCTTGTCGAACTTAACGGTCTCTTCGCGATCTACAATAACTTGCTTGTAGCGTCGATCAGCTTCGGCGAGGGATGCGTCAGCCCTCTCTAGAGAGAAGGCATCCCCAGAGGTCAAGGCCACGTCCGCCTCATCCAAAAGCGAGGCAATCTCAGGGGCTTCATTGGCGATCGACCGCAGGTCACCGACGCTGTCTCGCAACTCGGTCAAGCGTTGGTATGACTGCTCTAGGGAAACGGTCACTTGCTCCCGCGGAACTCGCTTTTGCAGGATATATGACAATAGTGAAATGAGATCGGTTTCAGTCGCCTGTAGCTTTTGCTGCAGAAATGAAATTTCTGGATAGGCTCGCCTGATCTCATCGACACCGCTCTCGATATTTTCTAGCTTCACCAGAGTGGTTCCGGCTGCTCTAGCAAGCTCGAACATGAGCAACGGCTCAAGCTGGCGGTAATAGGCCGCATCCTCCACGGCGGCTGTAATTCCCGCAGTCACGACATCCTTCGCGAAGCGATACGAAACTAAAGACGAGTGGGTTTCGCTGAAAAGATCGGGATTCCGTTCCCCTAGCCCTGACATGATGATGGCCACTGCACGCCCCGGAAACCCCTCGGGGCTAATGGCAGATTTTGCCAGGGCGGCGCGATCAATGATCAGCGTTTCTAGAGAATCGTTTAGAGCATCATTTGCGGCTAGTAGGTCGGACTGAACTGCAAAATTGCCGTCACCGCCAGAAATGAGATGGCTGTACTGGGCCAATATCTCCTTTTGGATTCGGGCTCGCACTCGCTTGCACTCTGGCCCGAATTTCTCCCTTCGTCCTAAAACAAAACCAATCAGGGCAGCCGCTCCAACAGACGCTTCGATGGCGCCTGATGGTGGGGCACCGAGCGCAACAGCTGCCGACCCCACACAAACCGCCGCGACCTTATCCAGCCCAGTCTCAAAAAAGCTCATGACACGATCTCGCCATCGGCTTCGCGAGATCAAAGCTAAAAGACTCAACCAAAACTGGAAAGCGTAAAGTTACTCTGTGAGTTACCCTAAGCGTATCGTTTTCAGGCGCCTAATCCTGCACCCCCAGCTTCCAATTTTGCCTGCTCCGCCCTCTTCCTTGCCGCCAGCCTTCTCGCCCTCCCAAGCGCGTCCTGCTTGGCCTGTGCAGCCTCCACCTCCCTCTCAAGTCGTTCGAAAATCGGCACATACAATGCCGCTTCCTCGTCGTCGCAGTACGACATGATGACGGCGAGGCCGTCGCGGGCTTCGATCAGTTCGGTGAGGGAGACGCTCATGCTGCCTCCCGGAAATAGCCGTCGCGGGTGAAGCGGTCGCGAAGGTGGCGGGCTTGTTTGGCGGCGGACTTGGAGATGGCCAGATCGTCGAGGGCGTCTTCGAGCATGGGGGCGAAGAGCAGATAGGCGCGGTGCATCGCCGAGCCCTCGACGAGTATCAGCTGGCCGCTGTCGTGCAGATCGCGAATGATGATCATCAACGCGAGCGCCCATTTTGCCGCGGAGGCGCCCCGCCACTCGTCGAACAGGGTATCGGCAAGGCGATCAATGCGGCGCGCCAGTTTGGCCGCCCTCGGCGCCTGGGTCAACGACATCCCGGACATGCCGGGCCTTCGCCTCAAGGTCGAATCCATCGACGGCTTCACGGCTCGCAAGGCGCAGGCGAGCGCGGTGCGCGACATCCCGCTCGGCCGCCGCGTCGCGGCGCTGTCGCCGGAGGATGCCGACCTCGTCGAAACCGAGGTGCTCCTCGCCATCCTTCACGATTGGGACGGCCTCGACGAGGACGACGGCGGCGCCATTGCCTACTCGCCGACCAAGGCGCGCGAACTCTTGACCGATCCGGACTTTGAGCCGCTCCGGAGCGCCGTTCGCATGGCGGCGGCGATCGTCAAGGAGGTCGGCAAGCTCGGCACCGAGGACGCGGTAAAAAACTGAGTGACGCGCTCGCCTGGCATCTCGAATGGGGCGGGCGCGAAGAGTTCCTGATCGAGCTCGCCGAGGACAAGATCGAAGCCGGAGAGCCGCCGCCGAAGGCTCTCCTCGAAAGGCCGGAGATCGCGCCGGGGCTTCAACTCTACCTCGACGCCTTCATGGATCTCGATCAGGACCGGCCGACCGGCTTTGGCGGCATCGGGGCCATTCCCTTCACATCCATCGACACTTACGCCCGGCGCATCGGGCTCGACGCGCCGGACGACTTCCGCCTGTTCATGACGCTGATCCGCCGCATGGACGCCGTCTTGCTCGACGACTTCCGCCGTCGCCATCCTCCGGAGAAATGACCAATGGTTGCTCTGTCGCAGATCCGGCGGCTGACGGTCGAAGCGCGCTCGGATGGCGTCGACAAGGTCGCCCGCGATCTTCAGACGGTCGCCGACGGACAGCGCGCCGTCGCCGAAACCGGCGCCCTTATGGCGGCGAACGAGGACAAGGTGAGCCGGTCGACGCTGTCGGTCGAGCGGCAGCTTTAGCGCCTTCAGGGGCGCGTCGACCCGCTGTTCCGGGCGACGCGGGAACTTGATTCCAGCATGCGCCTCCTCGATCGCGCCATGGCGCAAGGATCGATCACCGAAGCCGAACACGCCCGCGTGCTCGGCCTCGTCCAGACGCAGTACGAGCGGACGGCGCTCGCGGCCAAGAACCGGGCGACGATCGAGGCGAGCGCCCGCTCGGCGACCGGATCGGCTCTGGTCACTGGCGCCGGCCGCTCGGTCGACTATCGGAACCTGTCGTTCCAGATCAACGACATCATCACCATGGGGATGATGGGGGCGAACCCGAGCCAGATCATCGCCTCGCAGAGCGGCCAGATCTTCCAGTCGCTCCAGATGGCCAAGGGCGGCGTCGTTGGCGGTCTCCGGGAGATCGGCTCGGACCTCGTCTCGCTGGTCGGCCGGTTCCCGTTGGTGACGGCGGGCGCGCTCGCCGCCGGTGCGGCCATGACGGCCTTCTATGCCGCGACCCGCAACGGCATGCCGACTGCCGAGCAGGCCCTGGAGCGTCACGCCGAACTCATCAAGAAGATCGGTGATCAGTACCGGCAGTCGGGCGCGGCGCTCGACGACATGACGCTGAACGCGCCCGATGGCGTCCTCGCCGCCTACGCCAAACAGAACGAAGTCGTTCTCCGTGCCCGCTACAACGAGGCGGCGCGCGATCTTGCCATGGCAAACCGGCCCATGACGGGTATCGCGGCGGCGAACGACGTGATGCACAGGAGCGCCCTGGCGGCGCCGGTGGACGCGCTGATGGCCTCGGTTCGGGCTGGCAAGCCCGACGTCCTGGCCTTCCAGCGGGCGATATCGGAGATCTACCTCAACCCCGAGACGCCGGTGCGCGTTCGCAACCTCGCCATGGAACTCCTCAAGAGTTCCGAAAGCGCCTCTCAACTCGCCCTCATGCTGCCGCAGGCGGCGCAGGCGATTGATGCCGCCTCGCGGCGCGCCGACGTTCTCGCGGCGAAGATGCAGGCCTTCCCCGAGGCGCTGAAGGCGCTCGCCGATCTCGGCCGCGCTGATACCACGGCCTACGCTGCGATCGACCAGCGGGCCGCCCTGGCGATGGCGAACGCGACCAATCGCGATGAGCGCGAGGACGTCTCGGCCGCGCGCGCGGCGGCGATCGGCGAACTCAACCGGCAACTTGAAGTCACCCGTCAGCTCGACGAACTCGGAACCCGCGCCGTTCTCGCCCGAACCGTCGCCGAGAAAGCCGAGATTGCCGCCATGCAGGCGCGCCTTCAGGCGATCCGGCAATATGGCGCCGCCGGTGCCGATCTGCCGGAGACCCGGCAGGCGGAGGCCAGCGCGCGGGCACAGGTCGCGGCCGACGCGCTGTCGTCGGCCCGGCGGACGCTCGAAGGCGCTCAGACGTCGGCGGCACAGGTCGGCCTCGTCGGACTGCCGGCACAGATCGCCGCCATCAATGCGCGGTATGCCGAGACCATCCGGGACGCCACCGGCGCCGCCGAGGCGGTCGAACGGCTGGAGCGGGCGCGGCGGTTGGAGATCGAGACGGCGACGCGTTCGGCGACAGTTCAGCCGTTGCAGGAAGCTGCCCGCTCGGCCGACGAGCTTGAGCGGTCGCTGGCGCTGTCGCAGGCCACCTTCGGCCGCTCGGTCGGCGAGACCGCCGGTCTCAACGAACAGATGCGCCTCTATAACCAGTATGTCCGGGCCGGGGTGGAGATCACGCCGCAGCTCGCCAGCCAGATCGCCGCCGCCGGCAATCGCTATGGAGATCTCGCCGGCAAGATCGATCAGGTGAACAAGGCGCAATCGGACGCCATCGGCCGCATGGACGGCTTCCGCTCGGCGAGCAAGTCGGCAATCGCCAGCCTGATCAATGGCGACTGGTCGAGCGCGCTGTCGAGCTTCAGTAGCTTCTTTGTCGATCAGATCTCGACGCAGTTGACGCAAGGCCTCCTAGGTCGTGATGGCGAGGCCGGAGGCGGGTTGTTCGGCGGTTCGGTAATGGGGCTCCTCGGCGGCGGCGCGCGCGGCGCCTCGGCGAGCAATCCCGTCTATGTGACCTTCGGCGGCGGCGGCCTATCCTCGCTGTTCGGCGGTAAGGGGACGGCAGATGACCTCTGGTCGCAAGTGCTGCCGTCGCGCGCCGCCAACACCAACGGCTTCGGCATCATCGGTGGCACCGACGCTCTCTCGATCTATCGCAAGGCACTCGCGGAGATCGAGAGCGGCGGCAACTACGGCGCGCTCGGCCCTCTAACCCGAAACGGCGATCGGGCCTATGGCGCCTATCAGGTGATGGGCGCCAACGTTCCGAGCTGGACCAAGGCGACGCTCGGCTACTCGATGACGCCGCAACAGTTCCTCGGCAACCCGCAAGCGCAAGACGCCGTCTTCAACCGCTACTTCGGCTCCTATCTGTCGAAGTTCGGCAACGCCAACGACGCGGCGTCGATGTGGTTCACCGGCCGGCCGCTGGCCTCTGGCGCTGGGCTTGCCGATATCACCGGCACCACAGGCAGCGTCTACGTCGACCGGTTCAACCAAGCACTCGGGCGGGCGACGAGCGGTCTGGAAGGCTTCGCTTCCAAGGCGACGAACGGCGGCAACCAGCTCGGGCAAGGCGGGAACTATCCGGCAAGCCTGCCGCTCACCCCGTCGCAAGCGGCCATGATGCCAGCCGGCGTGTCGCCCTATGGTACCGGCTGGGCGAACCAGCAGTTATCGGGACTGTCGGGCGTGTTCGAGCAGTTGACCGGCGGGCTCGGTAGCCTCGTCGACAACTTCCTTCCGGGCTTCGGCAACGTTCTTTCGATGCTGCTCAACGGCCTAGGGAGTGGCGGCGGCTCCGGCTTGTTCGGGCTGTTCGGTGGGTTGTTCGGCGGCGGTTGGGGGCTGTCTGGTCAGGGCGCCGCCTTCGGTCTCTACGCCAATGGCGGCGTGCCTCCTGACGGGATCTTCTGCCGGGCCTCTATCGCTTCCGGGTGCAATCGGTCGCCTCGCTCGGCGGTCTGCGCTCGCAATGGCTGGAAACCCCCGCGCTGTTGATCTCCAGCGTCAACGCGCCACCTGATGATGTCGACGGCTTCGGCATTGCCGTGCTCGGCGATCTCTCCACGCTGTCATGGCGGGCGGTCGCCTCGCTCAACCTGTCGCACTACCTGGTGCGCTATACCCCGGCCACGGCTGGCGCGACATGGGGGAGCGCGGCGGTGCTGTTGCCGCATGTGACCAGCACAAGCGCCCAAGTGCCGACTCGGCCGGGAACCTATCTCATCAAGGCGGTGAGCACGCAGGGTGTCGAAAGCCTGGCGGCAGCGCTGATTGTCTCGACGGTGGAAGGAGCGACACGCAACGTCGTCGATGTGATCACTGAGGATCCCGCCTGGACGGGGCACCACGACGGCACCTATGCCGCAGGCGGCGCCTTGCGGCTCGACAGCGTCGACACGCTGGCTGACTGGTCGACGCTCGGCGCGGTGATGAGCATCGCCCTCGGCATCAATGGCATCCGCCCCTCGGGCATCTACACGAGCGAAACCGTCCTGGATCTCGGCGAGGTCTACACCTCGCGCGTCACCCCGGAGATCATTGCCTATGGCGACAACCTCGCCAACACGATCGGGTCATGGGCGCGCCTCGGCGACGTCGAGAGCCTGTCCGGCGCGGGCTCGACCCTCTGGGGGGCGGCGATGGAGATCCGCACCACCAACGACGATCCCGAGGCCGACCCCGTCTGGAGTGAGTGGCGGCAAGCGGCGACTGGCGACATGGTCGCCCGCGCCTACCGTACGCGGCTGGTGCTGACGAGCGGCGCCCCATCCATCACGCCGGTGGTGAGCCGGGCGCGGCTCCTGGTCGACATGCCCGACCGCATCGTCAGCGGCAATGATCTCGCCGTGCCGATCGAAGGCCTGAGGGTGGAGTTCGCGCCGCCCTACAAGCGCCTGACCGGGTTGTCGGTGTCAGCGCAGGGCATGGCGACGGGCGACTACTACGAACTGACCGACAAAGGGGAAGGCGGCTTCTCGATCGCCTTCCGGGACGCCAGCGGCGCGGCCGTGGCGCGAACCTTCGACTATGTGGCTGCCGGCTACGGGCGGGCAGCTTAGAACCTGAGGTGATCAATGACACAATATGGCTATGAGCCGCTGTCGCCCGACGACAGCGGATCGACCCTACTTGAGCGGGTCAACGGCGTGGTGCCGGCGCTCGTGACCAACCACAAGGGACCGGCGCGGCCCGGCTACATCCAGCCGGGCATGATGTGGATCGACGACTCCGGCTCGGAGTGGCTGCTCAACCTCTATGACGGCGCGGGCGATGTGGCGATTGCTGCGATCGACCCGGAGACCCATCAGGCCTTGAGCCAATGGGTGCCGGAGACGCGAACGATCGCCAGCGGCCTCGGCGTCAGGATCAACGGCGGCGAGAGCGCGACCTTAGCCGGGACCGTCACGGTGGGGCTCGACCTCGCTACCCCGGCGGAGACCGTTGCCGGCGAGATCGGCAACAAGCCGGCCGCACCGGATGGCGTTCACGCTGCCATCGCGGCGGCGCTTGCGGGCATTCCGACTGGTGGGGCGAGGATAAAGAGGATCGTCCAGATCGCCGCGTCGTGCAATTACACACCGTCGCCGGGCACAACGATGGCCTTTGTGGTTTTGCAGGGTGCTGGGGGTGGCGGCGCTGGGGGCTATGCTGGAAATTCAGCAACTCCGGGCGGGGGCGGTGCCGGAGCCTTCGCGATTGCTCTCTTAAATGTCGTAGCCGGAACCAGCTATCCAGTGATCGTCGGAGCAGGTGGCGGGGGCGGCCCTGTTAACACGGGGGCGAATGGGAACCCCGGCGGCGCAACTACAATCACTGTCGATGGTGTCGTCTACTCGGCCGGAGGTGGCGCAGCTGGTGTCCAGAATGGCGCCGGCGCGGGAGGCGTGCCATCGGGTTCATTCCTGGAGGCAAGAGCGGGCCTCGGAGGTTTCACTACATCGGCGGGGGGGCAAGCGTTGACCTGGATGGGCGGGGCGCGGCGCGGAGATGGTGGCAGCGGAGGCGGTGTAAACGCAGGATGGGCCGGCCTCTCTGGATACGTCACCATTGTGGAGATCGGCGCATGAAGACCGCTCACATCGTCGCCAACGGCATTGTCGTCAATTCCATCATCGTGGCCGATGACGCCAATCCGGCCGACTTCGGGGCCATCCTAGGGCCCGAAGACGCCGGCATCGGGTGGGCATTTGATGGCGAGACCTGGGCGCCGCCGATCGGCCCAACCATCCCGCTCGAAGATCTCCGCGGTTCGGCGAAGGCCGCCGTGGACGCCTCCGCCGAGACTTATCGCCTGACCTACATCACGCCGGGTGCCGGGCAAGCCATGGCCTATCAGCAGAAGCTCACGGAAGCGAAAGCCTATCTCGCCGACGCCAGCCTGACGGCCGCCGAGTGCCCGCACATCTTCGCCGAGGTCGGTATCACCGGTGCGACCGCCGAGGCCGTCGCCCAGGTGGTGACCGACATGCATGCGGCGTGGCAGGTGAAAAGCGCCGAGATCGAGCGCCTTCGTCTCGCAGCGAAAGCGGCGATCGACGCGGCGGAGACCGCCGAGGCCATCAACGCGGCGGCGGCGATCGTCTGGCCGGAATAGCCCGCCCCAACACCACCGAATGACCGATGCCCGCCCTTCGAGGCGGGTTTTTTGTTGCCTGAAAGGACGCAACATGACTGCTATCACGACCGAATTCGACCGCGCGCTCGCCAAGGAACTCATCCTTGAGGGCGGCTTCGTGAACCACCCCAAAGACCCCGGCCGCGCCACCATGAAGGGCATCACTCAGGCCGTCTATGACACCTACCGGACGTCGGTCGGCGCCGGCCGGCAGAGTGTCCGTTGCATCTCCGATGACGAAGTGAGGGCAATCTATCGAAGCCGCTACTGGAACCTCATCAAGGGCGACAGCCTGCCGCCGGGGGTTGGCTTCATTGTCTTCGACGGTGCGGTCCACTCCGGCCCGGCGCAATCGGTGAAGTGGCTCCAGCGCGCGCTCGACCTCGATCGTGTCGACGGCCTGATCGGCCCGCAGACGCTGCAAGCCGTAGCCGCCGTCAATGACCACGATGCGCTGATCGAGCGCATTCTGAAGCTTCGTGACGCCTTCCTGAAGGCGCTCAAGACGTGGTCGACCTTCGGCAAGGGCTGGACCAACCGCCTCCGGCAGGTGCTCGCCGTGGGGCAGGCGTGGGCGCGCGGCTCGGTCGGCCCGGACGTGGTCTATGACGCGGCCGGCGCTGCCAAGGCGCTTCCATCCGACGCCAAGGCGGCGCCCTCGGCGGCACTGGCGGACGCGGTTACCGGCGGCGGCGCGATCGGCGGAAGCGCCATCGTCGGCACGCTCCAGACGGCACAGGAACAGCTCGCCCCACTTGCCGCCGGCAGCGCGACCATCAGCAACATCGTCGCCGGCATCGTCGTGATCTCGGCCGTGCTGACGATCGGCGGCGCCGTCTACGGCTGGTGGGCGCGTCGGCGCCGGACGGAACTTGCCGAGGCGCTGGCGTGACCGGCCTCGTCGGCACCGCCATCGCCTTCGTCAAAAGCGACTGGCGGCTTGTCCTCCTCCTCGCGCTGGCGGCCGGGCTCGGCTTGGCCGCTTGGCGCATCTACGCGGCCGGCGCCGCGTCCGAGCTTGCCCGGCAGAGCGCCGGCGGCCTCGAAGCTCACCGGGAAAGGGTGGTGATTGATGAAAAGCTCGATCGGGCGACGATTGAGGATCTGTGCCGCCGTGCCGGTGGCGGCGCTGACTGTTTCGGCCTGCAATCCGGTGACCAGCCGGCTCGGTGACGGGCTGAAGCTCGTCACGCCTCTCCGGCCGGCAGCGGCCGTCTGTCTCGCCGAGACCGACCCGGCCGCGCTCCGGCGCATCCTTGGCAATGACGAGATGATCAAGCGGTCGCGCTAAGCGGACGAACAAGGCGGCGGAGCTGAGCGCCCCGCCGTCCAAGCAATCAGATCAATGGGGCGAACATGGCAGACATCGGGCCGCATATCCCTGGCGCGGCCGAAATACTGGGGGTGATCATGGGCAAGGTGGCACCGGCGCTTGCGGGCGCCTACATCCGCAACCTGTTTCCGCCGCGCAAGTCGTGGCGGCAACGGCTGCTCGAAACTGCCGGCGGGGTGCTGCTGGTCTTCTATGCCGGCGAGGTCGCGGCCGGTGCAACGTGGGCGGTTCTGAAGTGGGCCGGCGGGTTCGTCGGTGTGGTCGACGTCGCCGAGTTCGTCAACCGAGGACAGAGTGACTTGCTGGCCGCGTTCCTGGTGGGGTTGACCGGTATGACGGCCGTGGAGGGAGGCTTCCACTACATGAGGAAGTGGTTGGAAAAACGCTTGGCGTAACGCGGCAGTTGTTACTAGATCGATACGAAGGCTTGACATGGAGGGTTGCGGAAAGAACGATCCATGCATCGTGGGTGGCGTAACAACTTCACCTTGCGAACGATATCTAGCCCTTGGCGCAGGACAAGTAGGCACTTTATGACCTCCATCATCACACATAATCCGTTTTCTCTCCGCCCCTTTACGGGGGTGAAAAAGAACGTCGCCAAACACCTGGCTTCGAGAGACGATCTCAAGGGAAAGAAGATTGTGGATCTGTGCTGTGGTGATGGTGTCACCGCCGCCATACTCAGGAGCATGGGCGCGGAAGTTTCGCTCTACGATCTGATCCCCGACTCCTGCAAGCTCGAAGACAAGCCGGCGCAAGTCGACGTTATGAAGCCACTCCCGATCGCTGACGAGTCCGCAGACATCGTCATTTTTCAAGAGGTGATCGAGCACATTCCAAATCAGCTGTTCGTGTTTCAGGAGATTTTCCGGATACTAAAACCTGGCGGGGAGCTCTTCCTTACGACGCCGAGCAAAAGCTCGATACAGTCTCGATTGAGCTTCCTCACCTTTGAGAGCGAGCATGTTAGGCACACTCCTTGGGGTGCTTGCGATGGTGTATGGGGCACAAACGACAAAGGCGAGAAGTACTATGGCCACCTCTTCCTGATCGGAATTCAGCAAATGCGCGCCTTTGCCAAGATTGCTGGTTTCAGCGGTGTCAAAGTTCACAAAAACGAGATCAGTCGAACCTCTGTTTGGTTTTTTCCGATTGTCTACCCCTTTATCTACTTCATGAGCCTGCGCGCTCTGCGGAGCGACCTACGAGGGAAGGAAAAGGGGGGAAAATACTGGCAAGAGAAGATGGAGCAATTCCACCTAAACATCTCGCGTGAGGTGCTCCTGTCGAAATACTCGTTCGTGAGCTTCTATAAGTAAACCAAGGGCGATACATTACAACGTTGGCTGAGCCGTCCGCCGGGAAGCTGGTGGACGGCTTTTTTGTGTTCCCGAGCTTAAGCCATACCCCCAACGAATCCCGACATTTCGTCGAGCCGCACGAGAGAGATCCTCACCGGCCCGCCGCACCCTCTCGCGCGGCATTTCTCCCCACGCTGGATCTCGTCAATGAACTCCTGGCCTCGGCCGGGAAGACTGGCCTTGGTCAGATAGTGCAAATGCCCGCACCGTCGGCACAGGCATTCGAGCCGCTGCCCGTCTGCCAGATCCTGAACCTGAAACTTCGTCTGCCAGCCGCCCATGATGTCACCAGAAATCTTCTGCCGAGGGAATGCGCGTGTAGCTGATCTTCCCGCCAACGTGGCCGCCGGCCGGCGGGTTCCAAGGCCCGAGCGAGACGACGGTGCCGCCATACTTCGCGTTGAGTTCGTCGACTGCCGTGGTGGCCGCTTCCCAACGGCGTCGCTCCTCGTCGTCAGCCAACAGGAAATCGAGCTGTCGTTCCCTGGCCGGCGAAAGGTCGTACAGGGTGACGCCAACCCGGAAGATTGTTGTTCGCCCCGGATGATCGTCGGCGAAGTGCCCCCAAAGAGAACTGAGGGCGGAGAGGATGGCTTGATCGTCATTGACGATCGGAAGCGGCATTTGACGAAACCAAGAGCCATCAGTGATGGAAAGCCAAAGCCAGATGCCCCCAGCGTAATAGTACTCACGACGGAGGCGCCGCGCGGCCTTGATAAGCAGGAGCCGCGTTATCTCCCGCGCCGCTTTGGGGTTCCTCGCTTCTGGCGGAAGAACCCGCCCATGGCCGAACATGCCGCGCTGGCTGGCCTGGGCTTGAATGTCATAGCCGTGCAGGGCGTACCAAAGCCGCTCGCCGGTGACGTTGCGCCAGATCTTGCGCATGTGCTTTGGCTGGAGGTTGTACAGATCTTCGGTGCTGAAAATGCCCATGCCGCGTAGGCGCGAGGCCAGACGGCTGCCCACGCCGGGTATGTCTTCCATTCGCACCGTGAAAAGAGGGGCCGGCATGTCCTCCGGCTTCCAGATCGCCAAACCATCGCCGTAGCGACCTCGTGAGCGCTTCCCCGCCTTGCACGCCATCTTCGCCAGCTGCCGGTTTGCGGCAAAGCCTACGGTCGCGGTGATGAACGGGCCAATGTTCTCGCGGATCGCGGCCTTCACACGATGCGCCAAGTCTTCGGGCTGAAGCCGTCCATCCTCGTCGAGAATGCACGTCAGCTCATCGATACTCTTCGCGGTATCGATAGGAATAACCGTCTCGATCTCGGATAGCAGGGCGTTGTGCGCCCGCCTGTAAAGGTCGGGCTTCTGCGGAACAGTGAGCAGATCGGCACACTTGGCCAAACCGTCCCGGACAGACATCAGCGACGTGATGCCGGCGTCTTTCGCCTCGCGCGAGACAGCGATCAGCATCCCCCGATCGCCCAGCCCCTCGAATGGGACGACGCCAACCGGGCGGTTTCTCAGCCGCTTGTCGCATTGCTGTTCGACACTTGCAAAAAAGCCATCAAAATCAAGGTATAAGCGCTCTATCGTATCAGGCTTCCGCATTTCCGTCGTCTCGCGATCAGTGCCGCAGCGCTACGCTGCCGCACAATGTTCTCTTTACGTTCTCTTTCTAGATGCTGCTTATTGTCAACTGACAAGAGGAGTCAGGGGCTGGTGCGGATCGTGGTTTTGCTGAATTCGGCTTGATCTAGCCTGCTCCCTACAGCCAGCCGAAGTCGCATCGCCAAGCTCACATCTTCCCAACTGAGGAGAGCGCTTCGTCGTCTCTCGCACACCAACACCGGCGGAGCATCGGGGCGCGCCAACGCCCCTCCGCCGCAGGCCCTTCTTTTACCCAAGGCCTGCCCAGCCTGCTCATCTCATGGAGGCTATCCGCCGAGCGCCCGGTGCGCGGGCGGTGCGATAGCATGTTCATGGAATGTTCTCAATGGATTCGCTCACCTATCGTTCTGTGGAACCTGTCACGCCGCCGGCCGCCTACATCGGCGGAAAGAAGCTTCTTTCCTCGCGTCTCGTTCGTATGATCGAGGAAATCCCCCACCAAACCTACGCCGAGCCGTTCGTTGGCATGGGCGGCGTGTTCCTGCGTCGGCGCCGTGCTCCGAAGGCCGAAGTGATGAACGACGTCTCCGGTGATGTCGTCACACTATTCCGCGTCCTTCAACGGCACTATGTGGCTTTGATGGACATGCTTCGGTTCCAGCTCACCAGTCGACAGGAGTTTCAGAGGTTGCTAGCCGTCGACTCGGCGACACTGACCGATCTCGAACGGGCGGCCCGGTTCCTCTACCTTCAGCGCCTAGCCTTCGGCGGCAAAGTCGCCGGCCGAAACTTCGGTGTGTCCGTCGGCTACCCTGCCCGTTTCGACGTTACCAAGCTCGGCCCGATGCTGGCAGACATCAGCGAACGGCTCGCCGGGGTGATCATCGAGAACCTTGGCTACGCGGCGTTCATCGAGCGCTATGATCGGCCGGAGACGCTGTTCTATCTCGACCCACCCTATTGGGGCTCGGAAAGCGACTACGGTCCGGGCGTTTTCGGTCGTGCTGACTTCGAACGCCTCGCCGAGCAACTGCGGACGATTCGCGGACGTTTTATCCTCTCCATCAACGATCGCCCGGAAGTGCGTGAGGTGTTCGCGGGCTTCAATTTGGAGCCTGTCGGCCTGTCCTACTCGTTGAGCAGCAAGGGGCAAACAGAGGCAAAGGAGCTGATAATCACGTCCTGTCGGTAGGGAGAGCCGGCTCGCGATAGCGATCTATTGGGGAGGGCAATCGCCCTCCCCCGAGCCCTGCTGACGGCCGACAGAGGGTTTGATTGAAAGTGAAACGCCTGAGATAGATTATGAGATAGGAATCGGGATAGAATCGCTAAATCGACACTCAATGAAAATCGTAATATATCCATAAATATCAATGACTTAATATAACTTGCGCACCAAGTTGGAATCCTGCCACCCCAGCCACTTCCTTCCTCACGGAAGCCCCTGAGTCCTTTTCCTTCCAGTGCTTTTATCCGAGCTCGCCCGAACCGAAGCGCGACACCCGCGCCATGATGCCGGGCTAGAAAACTGCCACGCGGTCGCGGCCCGCGGCCTTGGCGCTATAGAGCGCCTGGTCGGCCCGACTCATGAGCGACATCTCGTTCGAGTCGTCCGATGAAAGCAGCGCCGCACCGATGCTTATGGTGCATGAAGCCGGCCCCAGATCGGTCGGGACGACAACAGCGCGCACCGACGTCCTGAGATCGTTCAAGACACGATCCGCACGGTCGAGGGCTGTCTCCGACAAGACGATGCCGAACTCTTCGCCACCGAGCCTCCCCAAGGCTCCGTGACCCGCAAGCCGCTTTTGAAGCACACCGGCAACACGTCTCAGCAAGCGGTCACCAACCTGGTGCCCGAACGTGTCGTTGATGCGCTTGAAATGATCGAGGTCGACCATTGCGAAGCCCAGCCCGGCCCGTCGGCGCCTGGCCAGCCGAAACTCCCGACGGAGACCCGAGAGGAAGTGCCTGTGGTTGGAGCATTTTGTCAGGGGATCGGTGGTGGCGAGCAGATGCAGTTTGCGCTCCGTCGCCTTGCGACGGGTCGCGTCATGAATGAACGATATCAGGGCTTGTCGCCCGTCGAACATGATCGGGCCGCTGTAGACGTCGACGTCCTGCACGACGCCGTTGACCAGCCTGTGCTTGAACTCGAAGTGATGCCGGTTGGAGACCGCCTGCTTCATTCTGGCGGCAATCTCGGATCTGGAGAGCGTGTTTATCTCGTCCACCGACATCGAAAGCAGCCGCTCCCGGCTTCCGGCATAGCGGGTGACGGACTCCTTGTTCCCATCAATGATTTTTCCACTTTGAGGATCAATTACAAGGATTGATGCGTGATGGATATTCATCAGGGCATCCACCCTGTCGCCAAGAAAGCGAATTCGCTCAAGTAAAACCGTTACATCGCGGCAATGCGAATCCTTGTCCTCATTTCCGAAATCTCCGGTCTGTTCAAAGCCGGCTTCCAGTCCCTCCTTTGCATTCAATCCGCAACGCATGGCATCTTCGTCCTACGGTCAGAATATCATCGTACAAGTGGGTCATCTGGTCGATTTTTTCACACCAATCCATGGTTCACAGAATCCGCCTCTACACGCAATGAGCTGGATGGATAATACTGGTCACAGTAATCGTAGTTTTCATCAAGATTCTCGCCACTCAATACATGTACAAACACATCCACTTAAACGACTGAGCGAGCCAAAGCCTCACTTCGTTCGGCAGTAGCCAAACCGCCGGGCGAGCGGACGATTTCGGCCGTTGCTTCTTGTGCTTCCAAAGGGGACCGGCGATGATCGACGGATGTTCAGGAAGTTGGAGGGGCAGAGTTGGCTGGAGAACGACGGGAACGGCTGGTCGATGCACTGCTCGTCGCCATCGAACGGCACATACTGCCGCTGACGCGCGACGGTATTGCCGCCGGAAACAAGGTGTTTGGCGCCGCCCTGCTCGACAAGAGCGACTATTCCGTCGTGCTCGCGGGGACGAACAACGAGACCGAGAACCCGCTCTGGCACGGCGAAGTACACACCATCAAGACATTCTATGAACTCAAGGATCGACCAAGCACCAGCGATCTGCTTTTCCTGTCGACGCACGAACCTTGTTCGATGTGCCTGTCGGCAATCACCTGGGCCGGATTCGATAATTTCTTCTATTTCTTCAGTCATGAAGACTCGAGGGATGCCTTCGCCATCCCACACGATCTCAGGATATTGCAGGAGGTCTTCACCCTGGAGCCCGGCGGCTACCGGCGCACCAACGCCTTCTGGCACAGTGAGCATATCTCCGACCTGATCGCGGTATGCGACGACACCGCCCGTGCGGGCTTCCAGGCCCGGGCCGATGCCATTCGAGCGGAGTATGCCAAGCTGTCGGACATCTATCAGGGTGGCAAGGCCGAGACGGCCATTCCGCTCAAGTAGAGTTTTTGATCGGCCCTTCACGCAAGCGGTGGCTCGCTCGGCGGCTCGGCCGGCCTCGCGCCCTCCCCCCGCAACTCGGTAAGCCACTCGCGCCAGATGGCGACCAGCAATGCCATCAGAACCGGGCCGATGAACAAGCCGAGGAAACCCATGGTCTTCACGCCGCCCACGAGGCCGAAAAAGGTCGGCAGAAAAGGGAGCTTGATAGGGCCACCGACAAGGCGTGGCCGCAGCGTCTTGTCGACGATAAACAGCTCGACCGTTCCCCAGGTAAAAAGAGCGGCACCTTCGACGAGATGCCCACTGGCCGCAAGGTAGATCGAAATCAGGGTGAAGCTGAGCGGAGCCCCGCCCGGGATCAGCGCCATGACGCCGGTGATGACGCCGAATATGGCCGGAGACGGTACGCCGGCAATCCAGTAGGCGACACCGAGAACGATACCCTCGCCGATGGCGATCAGCGTCATGCCCGTCACGGTGGAGCTGATGGTAGCCGGAACAATGCGAGAAATGCGCGCCCAGCGCGTCGGCAGAATGCGTTCGCCAACGAGATCGATCTGTTCAACGAGGACACTGCCGTCCTTGTAGACGAAGAACAGGGCGATCATCATGAACAGCAGCATCAGCAACAGCCGGAAGGCCTCGCCACCGGCCGTCATGACGGCCCTGTAGATGTTGCCCATGTTGGCGCCGGAGACGATCTGGATGAGCTCGCCGATGGCGCCGGGCGGACCGACGTGAAGGTTCCACTGCGCGGTCAGCCAGTCTCCAACCATCGGCAGGGCGGTGATCCAGGGCGGAACGGCCACGCCGCTCCTGTTGGCCTCGACAAGCCAGCTGAACCACCCCCGGAACTCTTCCAGAGCAAAGCTCACCGCCACCAGCATCGGTACGATCAGAAACAGCAAGATACAGACGAGGGCGATCGAGGCGCTGAGCTTGGTGTTGCCGTCGCAAAGCCGGGTGAGATCGCGAAACAGCGGCCATGTGGCGAAACCGATCACCAGGGCGGCGAGCACGGGCACGACGAACCCGCTGAAGAAGTAGATTCCGGCGATGACGACGAGCAGCAGCAGCCAACGCGCCGCGGCGATCAACGGCACAATGGGCACACGACCCGAGGGGACGGCGCCCAGCCAGCGGAGTTGATCTTTCGGCGGCAGACTTCGCGGATCGGTCACAGGGCGGGCTTCCCGTCAGAACATCTCGGAGAGGCGATTTATGGGCTATCGCCGGAGCGGCCGCAACAACCGCGTCCTTCAAAGGTTCCGTTCGTCAGATCATCTCCAGCGACGTCGCCCGGCGGGGCGGCGGGAACAGCCCATCGAGGGCTCCGCGCAGTTCGTCGGTCATGACGACATCGAGCGCTCCGGCGTTGTCCTCGACGTGAGCGGCGCGCCCCGACTTGGGAATGGCGATGACGCCATCGCGGTCAAGCACGAAGGCAAGCGCCAGTTGCGCACCGCTGACGCCATGGTCGGCAGCCAGCGCCAGAAGCTGCCTGTTGTTCAGAAGTCTCGCCTGTTCCACAGGCGAATAGGCCATCACAGGCACGCCGCGCCGTTGCATGGCGGGCAGCAAATCCCATTCGATGCCTCGACGCGACAGATTGTACAGCACCTGGTTGGCGGCCACCGCCTCGCCACCCGGCACGGCCAGCAACTCCTCCATGTCATCGGCATCGAGATTGGATACGCCCCAGTGACGGATCTTGCCGGCCGACTTCAGCCCTTCGAAGGCCGCCACAGTCTCGGCGAGCGGGTATTTTCCGCGCCAATGGAGCAGATAGAGATCGAGCCGGTCGGTGCCAAGGCGTTTCAGCGACCGCTCGCAGGCGGCGACCGTACCCTCTCGCGAGGCATTGTGCGGATAGACCTTGGACACGAGGAAGATCTCGTCGCGCCGGCCGGCGATCGCCTCGCCCACCAACCGCTCGGACGCCCCCTCGCCATACATTTCCGCGGTGTCGATCAGCGTCATGCCGAGGTCGAGCCCCCGGCGAAGCGCCGCGATTTCCTCGGCGCGCCGGCCAGGATCGTCGCCCATCATCCAGGTGCCGAGCCCCAACGTCGGCACGTCCTCGCCGCCGGGCAAACGAACGGTCTTCATCGGCATCTCCTTTGGTTTTCCAGCGCATTCGCCAAGCAGATTGAACGAACATGATCGGTGGGTGCGGCAGGAGTATAGCAGCCGATCCGCTTCGCAGGGGGATTGCCGCTCTTTTCGTTGGACGCCAGTGCCAAACACGTGACGCCAGTGGCTGGAATCCTCTATCGTGCCGCCACGCCCGCGTCTTGCGCGCCGGACAGTGTGTTTTCGAAAGGATGCTTCATGCGGCTACTCGTGGTCGGCGCCGGCGCCACCGGCGGCTACTTCGGCGGACGGCTGGCTGCCGCCGGTCGCGACGTCACCTTCCTCATCCGCCCCAAGCGAGTGGCCGAAATCGCCAGGAACGGCTTCGTCATCGTCGATCCCAAGGGCGAGACCCGGATCGAGCCGAAAATCGCGACCGCCGACACGCTCGGGCAGAGCTACGATCTGGTTCTGATGAGCGTGAAGGCCTACTCGCTCCAGGCCGCGATGGACGACATAGCTCCGGCGATCAGCCCCGATACCCTGATCCTGCCTGTGCTGAACGGCCTCAAGCACTTCGACGTGTTGTCGGAACGCTTCGGCGCCGACAAGGTGATCGGCAGCTTCTGCAAGATCAACGCCCGGCTCGACGATCACGGCCGCATCATCCAGATGTCGCCGCTGCACGAACTGGTCTACGGCGAACATGACGGCAGCCGCAGCCCGCGCATCGAGGCGATCGACGCTTTCTTCAAGGGAGCCGGTTTCGATGCACGGCTCTCCGAGGACATTGGTCGCGAGCTTTGGGAGAAGTGGGTTCTCCTCGCCAGCCTTGGCGCGGCCACCTGCCTGATGCGCGGCACCGTCGGCGACATCGTCGCCCGCCAGGGCGGCCGCGCCTTCATCGAGGCGCTGCTCGATGAAGTGACGGCGGTCGCCACCGCCCATGGCAAGGCGCCCGATCCTGGCTATCTCGAGGCGACGCGCCAGTTGCTCACCGCCGCCGGCTCGCCGATGACCGCCTCCATGTACCGCGACCTCATCAAGGGGCTGCCGGTCGAGAATGATGAGATCATAGACGATCTGCTTGCTCGCGCAGCCTCGGTCGGCGTGAACACGCCCTACCTCCATCTGGCGGCCATTCACCTCGGAGTCTACGCGGCGCGGCGGCGCTCCGAGTAGAAATGACATGCCCATCCTGAACGTTTCCAGTGTTCAGGATGAGTTGCTGCAGAAGCTTACCTCGCAATTGGCGGGTGCGGCCAGGTTTTTCCGCCTCTTCCGCCAAAACCGGGAGGGACCGGAGGTTTTCGGCCGGCCTCCACCCGGTAGAATTCCTAGGGTTTGCCAAATTCGAAACGTTACGCTTCTGCCTTGGGCGCAACTGTGCTAAGAGGTGCGCCGAACGCTGCTCGGCTTGCCCCGGGGAGGACGCGTTCGCCTCGATTTTTCTGCCCGCCCAGGCGGGAGCATAGCATCGACAAGCAGGATGCCGCCATGAAGTATGGTTATTTCGACGACAAGGCCCGCGAGTATGTGATCACGCGGCCGGATACGCCGCTGCCGTGGATCAACTACATCGGCTGCCAGGGCTATTTCGGCATCCTGTCCGCCACCGGTGGCGGTTATTCCTACTATCGCGACGCCCGCCTGCGCCGACTGACCCGTGGCCGCTACAACAACGTGCCGGCCGATTTCGGCGGTCGCTACGTCTACGTTCGCGACAATGCCAGCGGCGACTACTGGTCGCCGTCGTGGATGCCGACCCAGTCAGAACTCGAGGACTACAGCTGCCGGCACGGTATGGGCTACTCGACCATCTCGGCCAAGCGTTCCGGCATCCGGACCGCCACGCGCTACTTCGTTCCGCTCGACGAGACGCTGGAGATCTGGCAGACGACGATCACCAACGAGCGCCTGACGCCGGCCGACGTTTCGCTCTTCTCCTCGGTCGAGTTCTGTCTCTGGGAAGCCAACGACGACGCCACCAACTATCAGCGCAACCTCTCGACCGGTCAGGTCGAAGTGGAAGACGAGGTCATCTACCACAAGACCGAGTATCGCGAGCGTCGCAACCACTTCGCCTGGTTCTCCTGCTCGGAGCCGCTCGCCGGTTTCGACACCCAGCGCGAAAGCTTCCTCGGGCCGTGGCGCGGCTGGAACAAGCCGGTCGCCGTCGAGGAAGGCAAGTCGCGCAACTCGATCGCCCACGGCTGGTCGCCGATGGGCTCGCACCACGTGAAGCTGACGCTCGCGCCCGGCGAGAGCCGCCAGATCATCTACGTGCTCGGCTATCACGAGAACCCGAACGAACAGAAGTTCGATCCGCCGGGTTCGCAGACAGTCAACAAGACAACCGTCAAGCCGATCATCGCCAAGTACCGCGACGTCAAGAACGTCGAGGCGGCCTTCGAGGCTCTTGGCAAGCATTGGGACAATCTGCTGGGCGTCTATCAGGTGTCCTCGCCCGACGAGCATGCCAACCGCATGGTCAACATCTGGAACGCCTACCAGTGCATGGCCACCTTCAACATGTCGCGGTCGGCGTCGTCGTTTGAAACCGGCATCGGCCGTGGCCTCGGCTTCCGCGATTCCAACCAGGATCTTCTGGGCTTCGTGCACATGGTGCCGTCGCGGGCACGCGAGCGCATTCTCGATCTCGCGGCGACCCAGCTGTCGAGCGGCGGCGCCTATCACCAGTACCAACCGCTGACCAAGAAGGGCAACAACGACATCGGCGGCGATTTCAACGACGATCCGCACTGGCTGATCATCGGCGTCGCCGCATATCTCAAGGAGACCGGCGATTTCTCGATCCTCGACGAGCCCGTCGTCTTCGACAATCAGCAGGGAACCGAAGCGCCGCTCTACGAGCATCTGCGCCGTTCGATCCAATACGCGCTCGACCGTCTCGGCCCGCATGGCCTGCCGCTGATCGGTCGCGCCGACTGGAACGACTGCCTCAACCTCAACTGCTTCTCCGACACGCCCGGCCAGTCGTTCCAAACGACCACCAGCAAGGACGGCAAGGTGGCCGAGTCGGTATTCATCGGCGCGCTGATGGTGCTGTCGGCCCGCGAGCTGTCCGCCCTGGCGGCTCAGATCGGCAAGGCCGACGACGCCACCTTCTACGCTGACGTCGCCAAGAAGATGGACGAGACGGTCCGCACCCATGGCTGGGATGGCGAGTGGTTCGTGCGCGCCTATGACGATTTCGGCCGCAAGATCGGCTCCAAGGAGAACGAGGAAGGCAAGATCTTCATCGAGTCCCAGGGCTTCGCGGCGCTGGCCGGCATTGGCGTCGACGACGGCAAGGCCCGCTCGGCACTCGACGCGGTGCGCAAGCATCTCGCCACGCCGCACGGCATCGTGCTGCAGCAGCCGGCCTATAGCCGCTACTACATCGAGTATGGCGAGATCTCGACCTACCCGCCCGGCTACAAGGAAAACGCCGGCATCTTCTGCCACAACAATCCCTGGGTGATCATCGGCGAAGTGGTGCTTGGCAACGGCGACGCAGCCTTCGATTACTACAGCCGCATCTCGCCGTCGGTGCGCGAGAACATATCGGACGTTCATCGGCTTGAGCCCTACGTCTACGCCCAGATGATCGCCGGCCGCGACGCGCCGACTCATGGCGAAGCCAAGAACTCCTGGCTGACCGGCACGGCAGCCTGGAACTACTACGCCATCACACAGTGGATCCTCGGCATCCGTCCCGAGTACACCGGCCTCAGGATCGCCCCGGTGGTGCCGGAGCGCTGGACCGGGTTCACGGCGAGCCGCACCTTCCGCGGCGTCACCTACGACATCTCGGTGAAGCGGAACGGCGCCGGCAACACGGTGTCGCTCACGGTCGACGGCAAGCCTGTTGACGGCGACATCGTGCCGCCGCCGGCCAAGGGCGTGAAGACGGTCAAGGTCGAAGCCGTTCTGGGCTGATCGTCGACGTTCAAGAACAAATCCGGAAGGGCGCCCTTGGTGGCGCCCTTTTTCTTGCTCGACGAACCATTCCTCAGCACCCGACCACCCATTTGGTCGTGAGGGATTGTTATTTCAGCGGATAGAACTATCTGCTTGCCGCACCTGAAGAAACGCGCAAGGCCATATACGTAAAATTACCTTTTCGTCTCGGTCAGGCGACATATTTCGAGCGCGTTATGCTTTGTTTACGACTGCCCGGCCATGGTTGATCGATAATAGCCTGGTGCATCGAGGTGCAGCTCATGAAGCCGCGCGTTCAGCCGACCTCTGAGGAAATCACGTTTCTTCCCAACGAAATCATTGTTTCCAAAACAGATCTCAAGGGGCGGATTACCTACGCGAACTCAACGTTCTCCAGGATTTGCGGCTACAGCCGCGCCGAGCTCATGAACGCGCCCCACTCGATCATTCGCCATCCCGACATGCCGCGCTGCGTCTTCAAGCTGCTCTGGGACCAGATCGGCGAGGAGCGCGAGATTTTCGCCTATGTGAAGAACATGGCACGCAACGGCGCCTTCTACTGGGTCTTCGCGCACGTCACCCCTTCGTTTGACAGCGAGGGCCGGGTTGCCGGCTATCACTCCAGCCGACGCGTGCCCGACCGCCGCGTGGTTCGGGAGGTGATCGAGCCGCTTTACGGAGAGCTGCTTCGCATCGAAGCCTCGCATGCCAGCCCCAAGGAGGGACTGGCTGCCTCTTTCGCCCAGCTCATGAGCATCGTGAAATCGAAAGCCGCCAGCTATGACGAACTCATCTTCTCGCTTTGAAGCGTTCGCCCCGGGCGTGGCGATCATCCTGCTGCTCGCAGGCGCGGCCGGCAGCCTGGTAGCTGACATGCCTGTGCTGGCCCTTTCGTTGATCGTCGCGGGCATCGTCGGCGCTGCGGCAAGTCTTGTCATCGCCATACGCCTCCATGCCGCCGTCGGACGGTCGATCCGGGTAGCACGCGCCCTCGGTCAGGGCGACTTCGAGACCCGCGACCTGATTTTCGATCAATGGGGCCAGGCCGGTCAGCTTACCGAGGCCATCAACGACATGGCCGACCACATCGATGCCTTCGTGCGCGAAGCCAGTGCCGCCATGGAGGCCGTTCGCCTGAACCGCTACTACCGCCGCATTCTGCCCAACGGCATGGAAGGCGCCCTGCTCCGCGCCTCCTCGACCATCAACGAAGCCACCGACATGATCCAGGATCGCGTCCAGGCCTTCGAGGTTTCCACCGACGAGTTCGGCGCCACCATCAACTCGATCGTCGAAAGCCTCGTCAACGCCTCGCGCGACATGGGCGGCGCGGCGACGCGCCTTGGGGAAGGCGCCAGTTCGACGGACCAGCGCGCCACGGACGCGGCGTCCAGCTCGAGCATGGCCTCCACCGACGTTCAGCGGGTCGTTCAGGCTGCGGCGCAACTCACCGGTTCGGCTCGCGACGTCGGCCGCGAGATCGAACGTTCGGCCGCCATTGCCCAGGATGCCGTCAATCGCGCCGAGGAAACCAAACGCATCGTCGCCGGCCTGTCGGATGCCGCCGAGAAGATCGGCACCGTCATCGGCCTGATCGAGCAGGTGGCGGAGCAGACCAATCTTCTGGCTCTCAATGCCACCATCGAAGCTGCACGGGCGGGCGAAGCCGGCAAGGGATTTGCCGTGGTCGCCCAGGAAGTGAAGGCGCTTGCCTCTCAGACAGCCGCGGCCACGGGCGAGATCACCCGGCATATCTCCGACGTCCAGTCGGCAACCCGCGCCGCCGTCGGCAGCATCGCCGGCATCGGCGGAACCATCGCCGAAATCAATTCCATCACGTCGGACATGCGCGGCTCGATCGAAGCGCAGATCGCCGCCACAACGGAGATCGCCGAGGGAGTGAACAACGCCTCCGAGGGCACCAGGCAGGTGTCGGACCGAATATCGGGGATCACCGGCATCGCCCGCGAAACATCCACGCTGGCGCAAAGCCTGTTCTCGACCTCCGGCGCTCTGTCCTCCGAGGGTGATCGCCTTTCGGTCACCGTGCGCGAGTTCCTTGTCAGGTTGCGGCGCGGACCGCTCGATCGCCGTCAAGCCGCAGAGCGCGTGCCCGGCGGCCACACCGTGACCATCACCTCTGAGAGGGGAACCGCGACGGCCACCTGTGTCGACATTTCCCTGACCGGTGCCCGATTTGCCGGCCAGTTGCCACCGCTGAAGATCGGCGACGAGATTCGGATCTCGGGCGAAAAGGACATCGCGGTGCCGGGCACCGTGCGCTGGATCCGCGACAACAACATTGGCGTCGAGTTCAAGGTCGCCGAAATGACGCCGGCAGCGTCCAACCGCCTGCGCTACCTGGTGGGCAAAGGCCGATCCAAGGCTGTCGCGGCTTGAGATCTCCGCTCGGCGAAGGAGTTGACGGCGCCGGCCACGCTCGGCGCCGTTTCTCGTTCACTGCCGTTCGAGTCGAAGATGGGCGATCTGGCCGAAGCGCCCGACCTCGGCAAGTTTCAGCGTTCGGGGTTGCGCCACATCGGGATAAAGCGGGATGCCATCGCCGAGGACGACCGGAACGATGAACTGGTCGAGCCGATCCAGCGCGTCGCGGTCGATGAAAGCCTGTTGCAGCCGCCCGCCGCCGACGATCCACACATCCTGCTCGACGTTGGCGCGGAGATGATCGATCAGGGCATCGACGCCGGCCGACCAGGTTTCGGCATCGGGCGGCAAATCCTCGATCGCGTGTGAGGTCACGACGATCAGGCGCTTGCCGGCGTAAGGCCAGGACGGCATGGTCCGGCGACAAACGTCATAGGTCGTGCGCCCCATCACCAGCGTGCCGATGCCGGCATAGAACTCCTCGTAACCGGCATCCTCGGCCGGATAGGGATCGAGAAAGGAAAAGCTGTGGTCGGGAGCAGCGATATAGCCGTCGAGCGTCGAAGCAATGTATCCGCAGATCATAGCGTGCCTCCGGTTTCGGGAGCCGCATGATATCGGCAGCCCTGCCCGGTTGCGTCAGCAGCCCACCGTCGTCAACGACGATCCCCGATGAAATCGCGGTGGCGCTGCAGGCGGCTTTCCAGGCCGCGAACGGCAAGCGAAAGCGAGACGGTCATCAACAGGTAGACGTAGGCAACGACGTTGTAGGTCTCGAAGAACATGAAGGTGCCGGACGAGTAGACCTTGCCGAGTTGCGTCACGTCCTGCACGCCGAGCACCGAGACCAGAGACGAGTCCTTGATCATCGCGACGAAATCGTTGCCAAGCGGCGGCAGGACCGTTCTGAAAGCCTGAGGCATGATGATCAGACGGAAGACCTTGAAGCGGCTGAGACCTAGGGCCTTGGCCGCCTCGATCTGGCCGCGATCGACCGATTGCAGGCCCGCGCGGAAGATCTCCGACAGGAAGGCCGAATAGGAAATGACCAGCGCCACCACCGCACGCCACAGAAGGTCGAAATCGCGGACGCTGGCCGGCTCCAGGATACCAGCGGCCTGCAACGGCGCGGTGACGAGGTTCCACAGAACAATCAGCGCCGGTGCGGCCACGAAAGCCATGTAGAACAGGAGTACCAGCACAGGCACGCCGCGAATGATCTCGACGTAGAAGGTGGCGGCTTCGCGCAGAAGGCGGTGTTTCGACAGGCCGGCCGAAGCGACGCCAAGACCGATCACGCAGGCAAGAACGTAGGCGATGACCGTCACGAAGACAGTCACCCAAACGCCGGTCGCCACGGCACCGAAGATGACGCGGTAGTTCTCGTCGGAACCGATGACGAGGCCAAAGGCGATGGCAAGGAGAATCGCCGCGATCAGCCACAAGGGCAGTTCGCGGCGACGGGTCTCATTCGAGCTCAAGGTCGGCTCAGTTCTGGCTCTTGTAGTCGTAGAGCCACTTCTTGTTGAGCGCATCGATGGTGCCGTCGGCCTTCATGGAGGCGATGGCGGCATTGATCGGGGCGGTAAGGTCGGAGCCTTTCTTGAGGATGAAGCCGAATTCCTCGCGGCCGAGCGGACCGCCGACGACCTTGAAGGCACCGGGCTGGGCGCCGATGTAACCGTCGGCCGAGGTCTTGTCCATCAGCACGGTATCGACATCGCCGGCCTTCAACGCCTGCACCGAAGCGCCGAACGTCTCGAACAGCTTGACGCGCGGGTTCTTCTCGTCGCCGTCGAGCACGTTGTAGATGGCGACGTAGAAGTTGGTGGTGCCGGGCTGGGCCCCAACCAGACCATCCTTGAGAGCGGCGAAGGAGGGACCGTCGGTGAAGCGATCCTCGTCGGCTCGCACCAGCATGAGCTGCTCGGAGACCATGTAGGGATCGGAGAAGTCGACCTGCTGCTTGCGCTCGTCGTTGATGGTGATGCCATCCATGCCGACGTCGAACTGCCCGTCGCGCACCGCCTGGATCATGGCGTCCCACGACGTCAGCTTCCACTCGACCTTTGCGTTGAGACGCTTGGCGATCTCGTTGAAGGCGTCGTATTCCCACCCGATCCCCTCGCCCGTTTTCGGATCGGCGAAGTTGAGCGGAACGTAGGCATTCTCCGTGACCGCGATGATGGTACGTCCCTCGAGATCGGGCAACTCGGCGGCACTGGCCTGGGATACGAAAGCGGACAACAGAACGGCGGCGGCAGCCGCCGCCCTCGCAACAACCTGCATGAAAGGATCCTCCGTCGCTGAGGTAGCCGGAACGAGATCCCTTCGTCGCCGGCGCGTGAGGGCCACTATTGGCTTTTTCGCGCAAGACTGGCAAGGGTTTACTTGCCTTTCGGCTTGATCGGCAAAGACCGAATCAGTCCCGCGTCACCGGCAGTCCATTCATCCGCCAGACGCTGATGCCGCCGCCCATATGACCTTCCACTGCGTGCCCTGCGGACTTGCACAAGGAGAGCGCCTGCCCCGATCGCCCGCCCGAGAGGCAGTAGAGGACCACCGGCTTGTCCTGCGGCAGCTCACCGACCCAGGCGGACAGCTTGGAAAGTGGACGATGAAGGGCACCTGGAATGTGCCCGTCGCTCCACTCATGCGCCTCGCGCACATCGACGAGATGAATGGCCTCGCGGTCGAGAAGGTCCTTGACCTCCTGTGGCGTCAGCGTCTTGAGAGCGTTGCGATTGAAGAAGGAGAGCATTGGAACTCCAACCTGTTCATATGATACGGCCGTAGATACGAATATTCTAATATAAATAACCTGTCAAGGATTTTACCTACTCCTCCGTCGCCCCGGAGACGATCGCACCGTCGGCCCGATATCAGCCCTTCTGCGCCGCCGGAGCGCAGTAGAGCTCGTAAAGCAAGCCGATCAGCCGGCGCGCATTGTCCGAGGCCAGGCGATAGTAGATGGTCTGGGCTTCACGACGAGTCGCCACGATGCCGAGATCGCGCAGGCGGGCGAGATGTTGCGACAATGCCGACTGGCCGAGCCCGACGGACTCGGCGAGCGCCCCGACGGACATCTCGTTATCGACAAGACGGCAGAGAACCATTAGTCGCTTGGACTGGCCCAACGCCGATAGCAGCCGGGCAGCCTCCTCGGCTCGCGACTCCATGACATCGAGCGGATTGGCGAATGGCTCGCAAAGGCTGGATTCGACCGACGCCGGCATAGTCTGTACCCTCGTGCTTTAGCAACCTCATAATATTCAAATATACGCAACTTGGCAATTCCAATCCTGAGACTATCTTCTGGCCGGCTATGACGCCAAGGCGACTTAGCGAATTGTTATCAAAGAGACGGTTATTTTCGACGGCCGACATGTCGGGTCGGGTGGCGGGCGCCGTTGTCATGAAAACGTTCTCGGAAATGCAGCCTCCTCAGGATGCGGTCCTCCGCAGGCCTCGCGTCCTGTCGTTGCAGGCGATCGTGGTCGCCATCGTGGGCCTGATGCTCATTGTCCTGCAGCTAGCCGTCGGAGTGACCGAAACCGCTCGGCAGCTTGACGGCATCAAGTCGGAGGCGATGTATCGGGCGAAGGCCGGCCTCGACCTGCTCACCGCCATTCCGGCCGGAAAGGCGGAGAACCGCCAGGACGAGACCGACATCCAGGCCGCGCTCGGCTCCCTTCGCGCCATTGCCGACATCTATGCCCGCAACCATCCCGGCGAAACGATCCGGATCGAGATCGGCGAACCTTCCGACGGACACTCCACCGTATCGAACGACGATATGGTGACCTGGGGCGAGACCGATCTCAGCGTGCGGCGTGGCTTTACTCTCGGTGATGGGGCAACTCGTATCTCCGGTTTCTTCTCGGCTCGTATCGATCTCAACGACGATTACGCCCACTGGCGCCGGAGCATTCTGGATCGGATCCAGCTCGCCGCCTTCATCGTTCTGTCGGTCCTGATGCTCGCCGTGCTCCTTATGCGGGTGATCGTGGTCAGCCCGCTCGAACGACTGAGCCGCCTCACCCGTCGCCTCGCCGCCGGCGAGCTGGTCGAGGTTCCCGAGCCCACCGATCATGCCCGCGAGATCTGCGACCTGTCCGAGGCGCTGGTGGTGTTTCGCAACAATCTCGCCCAGAAGAACAAGCTGGAAGCCACCAACGTGGTCGCGTTGCGCAAGCTCGAAAAGGCAACCGGCAACCTCGACATGGCGCTTCGCGCGATGACCCAGGGGCTCGCTCTCTTCGACGCGCAATACCGTCTGTTGCTGGTCAACGAGCGCTTCCTGGATATCTTCGATCTGGCCGAAGACGACTTTGGAGCGAGGCTGTCGGCGCAGGACGTCGAGGACCTGATTGCCAGGCGGATCGCCGCGGCGCCCGACCTCCAGCACCACTTCGCGACCACCGAGCTGTTCGGCCGCCATCTCGGCCGCCTGTTCACGCAGGCCGAGCCGGTGTCAGGCGAAGACACCTTCGGTGATCGGATCATTTCCTTCACCCACGTGATCACCGGCGAAGGCGGTTGGGTCACCACCGTCGAGGACGTTACCGAGCGTCGGGCGCAGGAGGCACGCCTCGCCTATCTGTCGCGCTTCGATGCCCTCACCGGCCTGCCCAACCGCGCCCAGTTCAATGACCGCCTTGCCCTCGACCTCGCATGGGCCGCCGACAATGGCGTCAAGCTTGCCGCGATCGGTCTCGACCTCAATCAGTTCAAGGAAATCAACGACCAGCGAGGCCATGGCGCCGGAGATGCCGTTCTCGTGGCGATCGGTCGCCGGCTGGAAAGCGTGGCCCAGGACGGAGAGTTCGTCGGTCGTATCGGCGGCGACGAGTATTGCGCGCTGAAGAAGTTCAGTCACCAGACGGAGGTCGGCGAGTTCATCGCCCGCCTGGAACGGTGCTTTGACGATCCCATACGCGTCGAGGAGAACGACATTTCCGTCAGCGTGTCGATCGGCGTCGCCATCTATCCCGATGACGCGGTCGATGCGGAACAGCTCGTCAACAACGCCGATCTCGCAAAGTATCGGGCCAAGCGGTCGGTGACGCAGAACGTTTGTTTCTACGAGGCGGAAATGGACGAAGCCTCGCGCGAGCGGCGGACCATGGCACGGGACCTGTGGGACGCGCTCGACCGGGAAGAGTTCCATCTGACCTATCAGGTGCAGAAGAATATCCGCTCCCGCGAGACCATCGGCTACGAGGCCCTCATCCGCTGGACGCATCCGACGCGTGGCGCCGTGCCGCCGGACGCGTTCATCCCCATAGCCGAGGAGTGCGGCGCCATCCTGCCGATCGGCCGCTGGGTGCTAAGGCGCGCCTGCCAGGACGCCACGGCCTGGAGCGACAACCTCCGCGTCGCCGTCAACCTGTCGCCGGTGCAGATTGCCAACGACGACATCGTCAAGCTGGTTCACGAAACGCTGCTCGAGACCGGCTTCGCGCCGCAACGACTCGAGCTGGAGATCACCGAGTCGACCATCATCGGCGACAAGGCGCATGCCCTGCATGTCCTGAGACAGCTCAAGGCGCTAGGCGTCACCGTGGCGCTCGACGATTTCGGGACCGGCTATTCCTCGCTCGACACGCTGAACTCGTTCCCCTTCGACAAGATCAAGATCGACCGCTCCTTCCTGTCGGAAGCCGAGGAGAAAGAGGACTCGCGGGCCATCGTCAAGGCCGTGGTGGCGCTCGGCCGCAGCCTGGACGTACCGGTGCTGGCCGAGGGCGTCGAGACCGTCGGCCAGCTCAGCATCCTGGAAGAGGAAGGCTGCGAGGAGGCGCAAGGCTTCCTGTTCGGTCGCCCCGCCCGTCTGACGGGCGACGAGGTGCTGCAGTCGATTGCGCGCGGGGCCTGACCCGTCACCGAAGCAAAGCGCGCGGCTGCGTCGCGAACTACGCATTGGACGAGGTCGGCAAGGTCGACTATTCGGGTGCCACGTTGAAACCTGCCTGAGGATCTCCCATGGTCGTCGGACTCGCGGTGGTGCTGCTCTGCCAGCTCCTCGGTGAAATTTTCGCCTATACGACGCATTTGCCCGTGCCGGCCCCGGTCGTAGGTCTGGTGCTGCTGTTCGGCTTTTTCCTGGTGCGGGATCGTTGGGAATGGCTGCCCTTTTCTCTTCGCAGCGAGGAGATCGACAAGACCTGCGAAACGCTGGTGCAGCAGATGGCGCTGCTGTTCGTTCCGGCCGGCGTCGGCATCGTCCAGCGCCTCGGCATCCTTGAAGCGAACGTCGTCGGCGTACTCGCCATCATCGTGGTGACCACGGGTTTCTCGATCGCCGTGACGGCTTACACCTTCCGGCTCGTTTCGCGCTGGTTCCCCGCCCCCACGGAGAGCCAGGAATGAACGCGTCCGAAGGCTTGTGGGCCCACCTTACCGGCGGCGCGCTGTTCTGGCTGACGCTGACCCTCGTCGTCTACACGATCGTCGATCGCCTGTCGCTGCTGGCCAGGCGTAACCCGCTTGCCAACCCGGTTCTTCACTCGGTCTGGGTGATCGGCACGATCCTCGTCGCCAGCGGCACGCCCTACGAAACCTATTTCGACGGCGCCTACTTCATCCACTTCCTGCTCGGACCGGCCACCGTCGCGCTCGCCCTGCCGCTTTACGAGAACCGGCGCGTCGTCCTGCGCTCTCTGGTGCCGATCGTCGCCGCGCTCGCCGTCGGATCGGCAGCCACCATCGGCTCGGTGATCGTCTGCGCCGCCATCTTCGACCTGCCCGCGATGATCACCATCTCGTCGCTGCCGAAATCCGCGACTTCGGGCGTCGCCATGGGCATCTCGGAGTCGGTCGGGGGTGACGCCTCGCTGACGGCGATCATCGTGGTCGCCACCGGCATCGCCGGCGCCGTGATGGCGACGCCGCTCCTGAACGTCCTGCACATCACCGACCGCAGGGCACGCGGCTTCGCGGTCGGTCTTGCCGCCCATGGCGTCGGCACGGCGCGCGCCTTCCAGGTGCACCCGCTCACCGGCACCTTCGCCGGCGTCGGTATGAGCCTGAACGGCCTTCTGACGGCGGTTCTGGTGCCGCTGGCGGCCTCGCTCATCGGCGGCTGAGGCGGTTGCTCAGCACAGGGACGCCGTTGCAGACATCCCGTCGCCGACATAAGGCTGCCGGTCAGACATGGCCGTCCGTTCGAGATAGCGGCGGCACTGCTGTTCGCGGTCGTAGCCGAGCAACGTACCAAGCATGAAATCCTCTTCCGCCGTCAGCTCGCAAAGCGGCTTGTCAACGAAGCGGCGGACCGTCTCCACCAGGGCCGCCCGCCCGAAGAACAGGTTGACGCGGCTATCGTTGAGCCGATGGACGTAATGGTCCACCCGGTCGGCGGCCAGCCGGGCGACGACGCCCGGCAGATCCGCCCAGGAGACGGTCAGCATGAACAGGTGCCGCACGCCCTTGTCCAACTCGTAGAGGGAGTGGTTGACGATGCGGCCGCTGACGGAGGTCAGAGAATCTGGCTGGTCCATGCCGCGATCCGCTTCTCGGACTTGCCCGCCTGGTTGTCCTGATCGAGAACGAGGCCAACGAACTGACCGTCACGGACGGCGGTCGAGCCCTCGAACTCATACCCCTTGGTGTCGGTGAAGCCGATGACGTCGGCGCCCTTTTTCAGCACTGCTTCATAGAGCGTGCCCATGGCATCGACGAAGCTGTCCGGGTAGGTGCTCTGATCGCCAAGGCCGAACAGGGCCACTTTCTTGCCCGAGATGTCGGCCTCCCCGAGCACGTCGATGCCGCTTTCCCAATCCGCCTGGAGATCGCCCTCTCCGTAGGTGGGCGAGCCGAGCACGAGGAGATCGCACCCCTCGAAGTCGGCCGCCGTCGCATCGCTGATGTTGATGACCTTGGCGTCGAGCTTGGCGGCGATCTTGCCGGCAGCCGCCTTGGTGCGGCCGGAGTCCGACCCATAGATCACGTGAACGGTCATTTCCCTTTTCCTCTCTGCTGCGACGGAGCCTTGCGGCCTCGACCTTGATGAAACCTAATTGCAGTTGCGATGCACTTGCAATTAGGGCAATCCCGCAGAGCCCCCTTCGGAGAGGCGACCGGTGTGGTACGTGGCTACGTCGCTCCGTTTGCCGACAGGCGGGAAGCGTACCGTTCAACGAAACGTCCGGCCACAAACAGCAAGGGGATGACTACGATCAGCACCACAGCGACCACGACCGTGGCGATCAACAGGCTTCTTCCGCTCATGGCGTCGGCGGCAAGGCCGTGGGCAATGACGAGCAACGACAACGGCAGCATGATGCATAGGGCCGTGCCCGTTCCCGGCGCGTAGCGACGAAACGCCACGGTCAGAGCGAGGTGTGGAACCACCGCATTGACGACCATCACCACGGCGAGGCCGGCCAGCAGTTGGGTCGCCTGGTGACTGCCGGCGACGGCGAGAGCCACCACCACATAGGCGGCGGCGGTCAGGACCACCAGGGCGAAGCGGAAGGCGAACGGCGTGACCCGACCGGAAAGGCGCGACGTGGCGCCCGCATAGGCCGGCAGGAAAAGCCCCTCTTCGAGATTGTGAACCGTAATGGCAAGCGCAAACAGCCAATAGAGCGCGGCGGGCGTCATGACACACCTCCTTGCTGGACCTGACCGGCCGGGCCGAAGGATGCGACGGCGGTCTTGGCGGCGTCGATCCATGGTAGCACGTCGGGCGCGATAGCGCGAATGGGCTGGTCAGCGCGCCAAAATACGCTTTGACAACGCAAGGCTAGTTTGTCTAGATATCGATAATAGACAGAAACGCGCCATGGTCGATTGCCGGCGGATTGCGTTTCGGCGGGAGGCGGCCATGCTTGCATTGAAGATCGACGGCAGTGGGTTGAGTTCGTTTCACGAGATCGCCGAGCCGGTTGCCGGGGCTGGCGAGGTGGTGGTGGCGGTGAAGCA